>CBDEST010000005.1:0-4800000 GCA_965242625.1 Bryobacterales bacterium
CAGTTGCGGTACGGACTTCACAAGGCACTCGTCTGGTCTTCGCCTGTTAGCGTGCAGTTCGCCCCTGAGCTGCGAACCGAGCCACGATGATCGTCTGCTTCGCGATTCGCTGCTCAGGCACAGCCGACCATACGGGCGGCCCAAGACATTCCCGATAGGAGTCCTGCCACCGCCAATGGTATCCGCACGGCGGTCAGATTGTCAAGCGCGACTCACGAACGGGGAATTTCACGAGGGTCGTACTGACCCCGTGCCAAGGCACTGTGCTCGAGCAGATGCCCATGCCGCCCAGGTCCTAGTATGCCAGACTTCGAGATCGAAGCGATGTGGAGGCGGTCCACTACTCCATTCTGTCGCGCACCTTGTATGGCGGCTTTCAGCCCACCCAACTCCGGCGGTGCCCATTCCGGGCATTGGGATTCGGATCCAGCGCGGACTCTGATTGCCTTCCACTCCGTTACAGTCTCGCTGTCCATCCGCGCAGCAGCACGTCTGGCGACAAGGCTGGCCAATCGGAATCGACCGGCTGCGGCTGTCCAGGCCACAGCCGTTCATCACCGGAGCGATTGATTCCTCTTTCTCTTGCGCAATGGCTCCTGCGAGTGCAGACCCTTCCCGGCGAACTACGTGATCGCCGCGCCCTCGCAGATTCGTAGACGGGGACGCCCACAGCTGCGCCTGACCGTGACTGCTGGCAGCCATCGACCAGACCGCGCAACCGCACACGAAACCCGAGCCATCCACTGAGTCCCTCGAGCCGATGCAGCGCAATGACTCTCAACTGCTCGGGAGACCCCTTGAACCGGCGACGCGGCAACTGTGCAGCGATTCCGCAACAGCGCTGCTTTCCGTCATTTCAACTGGCTCTGGACAAGCGATCACGTGCATGACGCGACATCGACTCCAGCCACCGGGAGAGTTCCAGCCATGCCAACTGGATTATCTGATCGTACGACCTGAACACGACGGAGCCCTCGGGGAGCGCGACGGTTACCTCCACGGAGATAGACTCGCCATGGGGCAGTTCCAAGCCGTAGGTCACTCTCGGCTTGGTCATCGTCTCGAAGGACACCGCCTCAAGTCTGATGCAGTCTTGATTGTCCACTGATCGATCCATTCGTCCCTCCTCGGCCCGTTGGCGTTTCACAATCGTCGCGCCAGTGAGGCTTTCCGACACTCGCTCCAGCGGTGCCTTGATCATATTCCGGACCGGGCGGTCGATCCGCGTCTAGACCTTGCCAACAAGAGATGGACAACCGTGCTGCAAGCGAACCTCGCGCAACCGACTGCCCACACGCCCCCATCGGAACCCATGGCGGCGAATGCTTGAGTCCGGAACCCCGCCATGCCTCGCGGTGACGCTCCCGGCAATCGTTGAGCATGTACGCCATGCCCTACGGGCGGCCCTTGGCACCCGCCCCGGCAGGCGAGTCAGGCCTCCGAGTAGTCGCTAGTGAGCAATCCGTTTAGGAGCCACCCTAGCAAGAGCCGGCCTACCCGATAGAGCCCGTCGCCCGAGTGCATTCCAATCCGATAATGAGCCTGGAGCGCGGCCGCGTCCCGCAGCTCCGCGAATAGCGCCTCGTGCGCCTCCCGGTCCAGCTCCGCGAATAGCGCCTCGTGCGCCTCCCGGTCCAGCTCCGCGAATAGCGCCTCGTGCGCCTCCCGGTCCAGCTCCGCGATGCTCGTTTCTGGTCGCACATGGCGCGCCGCCTCGGGCAGCGCCTTGAGCCGCTCGTACGGCGTGCGGATGTCCGCCTGCCGGTACGCCTTGCGCCGCTTCCCCTTGGCGTCCGTCTCCACCCGCGGGAACAGGTACGGCCGGTGGTAGTTCAGGTACGGGTCCAGCACCTCCCGGTGGAACCGGTCCAGGCGCTCCGCGTGCCGCACCGGGATGTGCCCGTACCCGAACTGCTTGCGGATCACGCTGCCGTTCTTGCTCTCCGCCAGGGCGTTGTCGTTGCTGCGCCGCGGGCGCGACTTGGTGAACTCCTCCACGCGCAGCTTCTCCAGCAGCGCGGCCACCTGGTAGTTGATGTACTCGGACCCGTTGTCGGAGTGAAACCCATGCACCGTAAAGGGGAACGACTCCAGCAGCCGCTCCAGCACGGGCAGCAGGTAGTGCTCCGAGATGCGCTCCACGCAGCCCGTGAACTGGTACTGGGTGACCTCGTCGACCGCGTTGATGTGGTACACCCCCTTGACCTTGTCGAGGTTGCCCTGATGCACCGAGTCGCCCCGCACCCAGCCCGGGCGGCCCTCCGGGCGCGGCTTGCGCCGCTCGCCGCTCGGCGTCGCCGCCGGGCGCGTGCCGTCTAGGTTGCCGAGCACGCGCACGTAGGCCGTGGAGTGCCGCAGGTTGTACAGATGGCCGTGCGAGAGCCCCGCCAGCCGCTCGTAGCGCTCGTCGCCGAAGACCTCGCAAGCGCGCCGCAGCAAGTCCATCGTGGCCGGGCCGGACAGCGTGCCGTGCAGCGCGTCCGTCTCCGCCAGCGCGCCCTGCGCGATGTACGCCGTGATCAGCCGTGCCACTTGCGCCCGCGACAGCCCCGTCGTGCGCTGCAGGTAGGTCCGCAGCAAGCCTCGCTCCGCGCGCTTTTTCAGCTTCCAGTACGAGAACCGCCGCAACGTGCGGCCCACATGCGCGTACGCCTCCGTGCGCGACGGTGCCAGCGCCGCATCCGGCGGCGTCGCCTTCAGGAACTGCCGCACCTCCGCCAAGGTTCGGTGCGTCGCCAGATCGAGTTGCAAGATCACCCTCCGATGATCCGCACACCCCCTCCAGAGCCTCGTTCAGGCTCATTTTCGAATTGGAATGAACTCATGGTCAAGTCATGGACTGTACACGAATGCGCGACCTCGTGACAACGACGCGCGCACATTCTCCGCATGTTGGTCAGGTTGTTGCGAAAGCGCGTGGAGGCCCTCGGACATTGAGGTGCTGAGTTCCTTGTACGTATAGCACCCGTCGGACCGTGAAGTGTACACCCAGCACCGTCCGGCCGCCCCACAGGCACCGCCGCGCCGGGTGCCACGTCGTGACCACCGCTCTCGTAGTCACCTCCAAGCGATTCAGGCGACCCGACCGTCAATGTGCAACCGGGGCGGACCCGGCCGATGTTCGCCGCTAGCAATCTCGATTGCATGAAACACGAATTGCATGCCGCCCTCGGGTTTGCGCTCGGCTGAAGCGATAAACGGCCGTGCGATCATCATCGCCCCGCCCGATTCCGCAGCATGCCGCGGGCGACCACGGCATGCTCGCCTGCCGTCCGCGCCGACCGCTCGGGCCTTCGCGCTACGGCCCGCTGCGCACCGCATTGTGCAGCCGCTTCGCCGCTGTCCCCGTGCGGACTTGTTCCAAGCTCGTTGTCGAGCGCGAGCGATTGGCCGACACCGGATCGGCCGCGTGGGTCTGGAGCGAAGGTCGCCGCAACCGTTCAGCCGCCACCGACCCGGGTGCATAACAGCCCAAGTATGACCACCTCCATCACACAATAGCCTCACCAGTCACGCTCAACGCTTGCCGTTTCCTAGTGCCGGTGAACGTGCAGATGCAATCACGCTACTGCGCCGAGTGTGTTGCAAATGCTGAGTGCCCCAGTTGAGGCACGGCAGGCCCCGGTCGCACCGTGCGTCGACCTCGCTGGACCCCGGACGCCTCGGCCGCCGCTTTCAATGTCTGCTCCGGGCGGCGAGGCGAGCCATGTGGGTTGTACGATTCGGTTCGCGAACAGGCGCGGCACTGCGATTGATCGACGCGGGGGCCCGGCTGCGCGCCGACGGTCAATCCGTGCGGGTTGCCAGCGCGGCGCGGGACGTCGCGGAATCGCGTGTCGTGCAGATGCACTTGCAGCGGGCCGGTCGCGTCGCGCGTCCGGAGTGCCAGCAGTTCCGGCTGGGCCCGGGTCGGGTCCGGATCGGTGACTGCTACTCCATGCACGGCAGCACGGCTTGCGGTCGCGGATGCAGTGACAGATGGGAACAGACCGGCGAGGTCTGGTACTGCGGAAGGTGCAGGGAGAGCGTTGGCAACTTGCATGTCTTGCGGCACGGCCCGAGGGCAGACGGCGCTCCGGGTGACCGGCGACGGCCGCGCACGGTCCGGAATGCATGGCGATCGATGCTGTGCTGAGGTGCGCGATGCGGAAGGAAGCGATCGCCGCGCGGACAGCAACGCACTGTCGAGGGCCTCGGGGCCGCTCCGGCGCCGGTCGGGCGGGACCGACAAGGAGAGCGGGAACAGCGCGCACGGGGAAAGGGTCTGCGCCGCTTGATCACGGGCTGCGTGGGTGGATGCGATTTCCGCGACCGCGCTACGTCGGTCGAGCAGAGGCGACTCACGCCAAGCTGCCAAGGTGTCCGGCGGGTCGCGCGAGACGCTGCGGCACGCAGTTCACACGATTCGCGGCGAAATGTCTCCGTGCGCCCTCGCTTCGCGTGTGCGCGCTGAGCCCAAGGGAAGGCAATTGCATGCGAGGTGGCGCACCCGGGCGGCGGCGCAGGCATCCGGTAGCGGGTTACCGATCCGGTTGCGGAGAGATGTCGATGCGCGGCCTGTTGTAGAGGGATGCGAGCGGGAATGTCTGGCGTGGGGCAGCCTCGCGCAGGGAGGTCGTCCGAGCGGCCCGCGGATGGTGCGGGAACGCACGTGAAGCGCGAGCCGGTCGGCACGCTCGCGCGGGCCTTGGGGAGACGCAGCCGCGCCAAGCACCGGCGCCGGCATGTCCGCGAGCGCATACGATGCCTCGAAAGCGTTGCGGGTGGAGCAGCGTCCGTCACCCGCGCCGGCGGCGCGGGTGACGGCTGGTCGCTCCGGGGTGGAAGCGGGGTAGCCTCCGAGGCTGGCGACGCTGCACACGGGGGCCATGGCGGCGATGCGCTGGAACTGGGGAACGCGGCTCCGCCGCCGGACGGATGGAACGGTCGGCCGTGGCGCATGCCCCGGCCAGTGTGGCGCGGCCGGTGTCGGAGGCGCTGGCGGGCACGTTGCGAGCAGCGGAGCCAGCGTCCGGGCGATCCCGCGGGTTGGCGCGGAGCATGTGTGCATACGCTGGGGCGGACGGCGATGCGTCGCGGAAGCGGGCCGCGCCGGAGGGGCGCACGCGGCCGTGTGCGTTGCGCTATGGGGGCGCACTCCAGCGGTGCCTCGAGCAGGGACCGCTGGAGCCCGAAGAGGTCGACGAGTCGGACATCCCATGCGGATGCGCGTGGCGGGTGGATGCCGCCCGGCAGCCGAGCTGGAAGGGATCGCGGAACGCGGTCGATGCAACGGGTGGGTTGGCAAGCTGGCGCCCGGGAAGCGATGGACGATGGCGGTCAAGGAACGGGAAGTCCGGATGGGTCATGCCGGAACGGATGCTGGGGCCCGGAAGCGGAGGCCGGGCGGGATCGCGGCACGGTCACCCGACGGGCAAGGGCGACGGAGTGGTGGGAACCGGCGGGCAGCGCGTACGGAAGGCGCGGGTGCAGCTAACCACAAGCTGTAGACGTCTAGATGTCGTACACGGTTGCACATCAGCAAACCGATGTGATACGCTCGGGTGTACAGTCGAGTGTCGCAACAGCGGACTCGTGCCATTACACCTGAGTTGAGGAATGCGCTTCGTGGTAGGAAAGCTGTCGGACCTAGGCGCATGCACATCGGAACCTACCCCTGTGCGACCTCTACCCTGCGAAACTCCCGTCAGGCGTGCCCGCGGAAAGACACCTGCCCTCTCCAGTGCTTCTCGGTCTGCTGAGATCAAGCGGTCGGACCACCGGTGGCATCGCGGCAGGGTACTATGGGCCTGTTCGGTCGCAGAGTCACGCCACCGGAGGTGCTCGCCTTGGAAATCCGACTCCGCCTACGCAGCTGCCGACTTGAGCGTCTCGGCCGACAGCGACCTACCAGCCCGAATCCGGCATCCGCCGTGGCTACGGAAGGCTTTGGTTCCACCTACCCGTCTAGGGGACGCCTCGTGAAGCCGCAACGCAGCAGAGCACCTCGAGCAATCATCAAGAGTCACAAGGCGGTGTCATGGTAGCGATCGATCTATTCGCCGGTGCAGGCGGGATGAGTACCGGAGCGGAGCTGGCTGGCATTGATGTCAGGCTCGCCGTAGAGCAGGATCACTACGCGGCCAACACGTTTCACTTGAACCATCCTTCTACTCGATTGCTTGCTGATGACATCCGTAGACTCGACAGATCCATGATCACCAGCGTACCTCGCGACACTTCGCCGACGATCATCTTTGGCGGTCCCCCTTGCCAGGGCTTTTCATTCTCGAACACTCGAACGCGCACGGCGAGCAACGAAAAAAACTGGCTATTCCACGAGTTCATCCGCACTGTGAAAATCTGGGAGCCTGACTACGTGGTCTTCGAAAACGTTCAAGGGATACTCACGACAGCCAAGGGCTTGTTTCTCGAAGAGATCCTCGAGCAGTTCCACAAAATGAAGTATGCACTCACATACGGTTTGCTGAACGCATGTGAATTCGGTGTACCGCAAAACCGCACTCGCTTTTTCTTGATCGCCGCACGGAACGGTCGTGCGATACCATTACCCGTTCCAGCTAATTCGAAAGTGATCACGGTGAGCGATGCCATACGAGACCTCCCGAAACTCCAGAATGGTTCTGGCCTAGATTGGTTGGCATACAGTGCAACACCACCGTCGGAATATGCAACACCATTGCGTACTAGAAAGGGAGGATGTTCGTGCCATCACGTGACAAAGAACTCTGCGACTGTCGTGCAGCGATACAAGCATGTTCCTCCGGGAGGTAATTGGGAGGATATTCCACTTTCCATGATGAACAACTACACCGATCGCACACGATGCCACACGGGTATCTATAGACGTCTCGATTCTACGCGTCCGTCAGTTGTGATCGCCAACTACAGAAAGAACATGCTGATTCACCCCAGTCAGGATCGCGGGCTTTCGGTTCGCGAAGCCGCTCGTATTCAATCGTTTCCCGATCGGTACCAATTCTCAGGATCGATTGGGTTCCAGCAGCAGCAGGTCGGCAATGCCGTCCCCCCGTTGCTTGCCGCAGCCGTGTTCGAGCAGATTCGGCGATTCACGCGAACTGCTGAAACAGCGCAACCTAGTCATGATCCGTCCGCTTCCCGGGCAGGAAGGGGGCAACCAACATGTTGACCAAGAGCTTTGACCGACAACTCGAAGCGGCACTGAAGCGGGAGAGCAGTGCGAGAGAGGAGGGCAGCAAACTGCTTACGAGGTACAACGCAACTCGGGACGCGCTGGTTGCGGATGTCTTCCCCAACATCAAGGCTGCCGAACCCAACATGACTGACCACGGCTACGGCCATGTCCGCCAAGTGCAAGAAAACGTGTTGCGTTTATTGAGCGACGACGGAGTAGTCAAGCTGACGAAGGTAGGAATGGAGCCGATCGAGTTGTACTTCCTTGGTATGATGATCCTTCTCCATGATGCGGGGATGATTGACGGTCGGCATGACCATCACAGGCGAGTGGACAAGTTATTCAATCAATACGTACCTAATCCTGATACGCTTCGAAATGAGAGGCGATTGATCGTCGAGGCTGCCCGCGCACATACGGGAACTGCACCGGATGGATCGACGGATACGCTGAAAGGCGTTCAACGGACCGATTTCATTGAAGGGCAGGAAATCAAGCTACGGGAATTGGCTGCGATATTGCGCCTCGCAGACGAATTAGCGGAGGGCCCTGGGCGGACCTCGAGTTACTTGCAAGGGAGCGGCTTCTATTCTACCGACTCGAAGGTGTACCATGAATATTCGTCCGCGGTTTCGGTAATGATTGATCGAGGAGGCTGCCGAATCAGTCTGGCATATGATGTGGAAGTGCGTGAGTCAAATAACGGAGCAAGTCACGAGTCTAAGTTGCTGACTCTCTTGGACTATATATATCATAGGATACTGAAGACCGATAAGGAACGAATGTACACACGACAATACAGTGACTTTCTTCGTCCATTCGAATCTACCGAAGCTTCTTTCAACTTTCAATGCAGAGGTGAATCGCTTGACTACAAAGGCCTCGAGCCGGTCATCCTACCAGGTCTGGTAGTGCCAGACGAACCGGAATCCACCGAGTGCCCCGAGTTTTTCTGGAAACGAAGCGAAGCGTACGAGCCGAAACGCTTGGTTTCTCAACTCCTCTCAATGTGCAAGGAGGACCCCGCACCATGACATATGATCGGAACCCATTCGAATTCGAAGCTGCCAACAATCTGCCCGACAGCCAGATTCTCGCCTACTACATCGACGATCACAACTACTCCAGATTCTTGGAGTCGGGTAGAAATGTGTTCTTGGTCGGCCAACGAGGCAGCGGTAAGACCATGGCACTGCTCTACAACAGCTGGAAGATTCAGAGGCTACGCGCTGAGCAACAGGGGGCGGAGTTGCCGTTACGTTCGATCGGCATATACGTGCCTTGCAATACGCCGCTAACCCACAAAGCGGAATATGAACTGCTTGAAGACCGGTTGGGCTCGGTGGTATCCGAGCACTTTCTCGCACTGTCAATCACCTCTGCATTCGTCGACACATTGGGATCGATTCAGGAACTGCACCAGCCATCGGATCCCGACTATGTTCATGAAGAGATCGGCTTTATTTTGGGTGAATCTCTACCGAATGGGACGACAATTTTCGATAGTCTAAAGCAATTTATTCGTCGCGAATTGTTGCGGACTCAGCGTAGTTTGAACGCCGAGCGTCCTGATGCTTTCTACCCAAATACGTACACATTTAATTCGTTGTTCGTGCCGATACTGTATACGCTCAGTGAGCATATCGAAGCCCTCCAAAACTCACACTTTCGGTTGATGATGGATGACGCTCACATCTTGAACAAGTTTCAGATTAAATCTCTTAATTCATGGATTTCGTATCGCGATCACTCTCGATTCAGCTTCAAAGTGGCGGTTGCGAAAGTTGGGAAGATGACCAAGCTCACGGCAACCGGAGGTTCTATTTTTGAGGGTCATGATTACATCACGGTTGACCTAGAAGCCCCACTTCACAATCGTCACACACGATTCTACGATTTTGCTCACAGCCTTGTCCAGCGGAGGCTGAAGAACGTATCGATTGACGTGGATCCGGAGGACTTTTTCCCTATGAGTGTCGATATGCGAAACGACTTGGATGAGGTAAAGAGCGTGGTGCGTCGTGAGGCATTGGCAAAGTATGGAGGCTCGGATAAGGCAAAAAAGCAGGTAACGGATCATGTGTACAAGTACACTCGAGCGCGATACTTTCGGCAACGCGATCCGAAGTCAAATCTTCCACCATATTCGGGGTTCGAGTTGCTAGTTTTTCTTTCGACGGGCGTAGTCAGGAACCTTCTCGAGCCATGTTTCTGGATGTTTGATAGGGTGGTGTCTCAGAGAGGGACGAGTCTCCAGTCTACGCATATTGCGGAAATTCCATCCAAGATCCAGACCGACGTGATTCTGGAGATAAGTGATCGTCAGTGGAAACGGGTCAAGGATTTGCTGGCTCATGATATAGACGGCTGTGGGAGCGAAGACAGCCTACATGCTTATCAGCTACTGGATGCGCTAGCAAAGCTCTTTAGAGACCGATTGGCAAAGCATAAATCGGAACCTTGCGCATTATCGTTCACTATTTCGGCGCAGCATTCTGACTCCATGGCCTCGGACAGGATTCACCACCTGCTCGAGATCCTCAGAACAGCGCAGCTGCTCTACGTGCGGAGCGGTGCAGGCAAGGAAGTCGGTCAAAGAGAGGACTACTATGTTCCCAATAGGATTCTTTGGCCGATCCGAGGCTTAGATCCTCAAGGACAGCATGCTCGCGTTTCGATCCCTGAGTCTGCACTTTGGGAGGCTGCGCAGACCGGTGCGATTCCGTTCGAGAAGGCTCGAGACGAGCGTCAGGGAGATCTTTGGTCATGAGTCGTACATTGATCGCATTCGGCAGCTGGGAACAGCGGTTTTCATTGGGTATCGAGCGCGACTTGCGTTCGACGGAGTGCGAGTCGGTCGTGGTATTTTACTACGATGGCTACGCGGAGCGCACCGAAGCAGAAAGGCAGGCGATGCGCCGTTTCTGCGCACTGCGCGGCGTGGAGGTTTTTGAAGTAGAGATTCGCTCGGACAGTTTTTGTGCGGGCTGGATGAAGATATTTGCATGCATCGATGAGCGGGTCACTGTGGGCGACGACGTGACGGTCGATATTTCGACGATGCCTCGAGATATCATTTGGTCAGTGTTCTGGATGCTCGAGCGCAAAGGAGTTTCCGTCAAGTACGTCTACCACAGCCCGGCCGAGTATGGCGATGATTGGTTAAGCCGAGATCCGCGACCGCCGCGCATGATCTACAAGCTCTCGGGCGGGGTGCTACCGTCGGATCCGACCGCTCTGCTGTTGATCTTGGGGTATGATATTCAGAGAGCGAAGAGGCTCATCCGTTGGTACGCTCCAAAGCGGATTATTGTAGGCATGCAGGTTGGTGATCGATTCAAGCGGAACCAAGATTTGATGCGGAGGCAACTGGGGGAACTCAAGCAGGATCACGATGTATCCGATTTCGGGCTAGATGCGTATGCGGAGGATCGTGGTCGTGGCGCTATCAACAAAGCGATACGCGACGTGTCCGAGCATGAGAACGTGATTATGAGTTCTTTAGGTCCGAAGCTCACGTCGGTCGCCATCTACGAGGTTCAGCGCGAGTTTCCGCGATTTGGCTTAGCCTACACTCCAGCGAATGAGTTTAGTAACGATTATTCGATCGGGATAGGTCACCCCTACGCGGGTGAGACGAGCCTTGGATCTGGGTAATGTGAGGAGACGACATGACGCCGTGCGGGTGGGCCAGACGCACGGTCGAGATGAGGCTGATTGAAACAAGGCCGTTGGCGTGATTTGGACGCTCGGCGGAGGGTGCCGGTCGGCAGGGACCGTGTTCATGATTTCGGCTGCTGCCAGCCGGAGCGGATCCAGCCGCGAGGGCAGTGGCGGGTCGCTTCCAAGCAAGCGCATAGTACCGGACTCCAACGCTGGGCGGGATCGAGCGATTCCCGAGAGGGGGGATGCGCAACGGTCAGTCGGCCGGGATCGCTATTCGCATAGGTAACGCTAAGCGTTTGGCGTGGGTGCCCGCGCCTGCGGCCATTGGTCCCCCGAATCCGCAGCAAGCGTTCCGATCCGCGCCAACAGAACAACCCAATCGAGGCTCAGGGATTCCGAGAGCTTCCGCACCTAGGCTCAAGAGCCAGAAGTCCTCAACATTCTCAACTGGCCAACAGAGTTGAGGAGAGGCGCGCCGGTCGAGCGGTGGAGAGATTACGGATTCCGGCGACCAGCGCCATCCCACCTGTGCCTCGCACTCCGCTTCGACTGCGTTTCCTCTCCCCGCTCATCGAATCCAACGTGCGGTTTTCCTGCGCTGAGCTCAGTACGCGGAATGGAATGAATTGGTGTGAGCCCCCGCGTGAACCGACCAGCCTGCGAAATCCCTTGGAAGGCTAGGCGTAATCGGCCGCTCGCGATGTCCCCACGCGGACTTCCGCATGGGTCCCGAAGCACTGCCGTCCGGGCGCGTTGCTCGTCGGTCTCGAAGCGGCCGTTAATCCCTGAAGCGTGGCAGCCGCGGATTTCACGCCGCTTGCCGGCGTCGCGACCGTCATTCCGCAACCCGGTCCGCCCGGAAGTAGGTGATCGACAGTCCGATCGGATTCACTGGCAGCAAGTCCTGCGGCGTCTCCTTCAGGAAGCGGAACTCGAATTCCGAGGCCCAGCGCACCCGCTCCACCTCCCTTCCGGTTACATCGCGCCGGATCTCGGTGAAGTCCAAGTGCGCCCGGTACGGCTCCTCCCGCGTCGGACGGATCCGCACCGCGTCCACCGCGACCTCCGTTTCCAGGCCCTGTCCGCCGAGGTATCGCGCTAACTCGCCGCTCTGCTCTTGCTCCACCAGCAGCCGCCGCGCCAGCGGCCCGTTCAGAAACAGCAGCGACCGCTTCCACGTGTCCAGCGCCGCTCCGCGCCGTCGCTCCCGGTGCAGGGTCACGAACTGGCGCAGGAAGTACTTCACCTCCGGCTTGGTCGCGTCGGGACGGTACGCGGCGGCGCTGTAGCTCAGCGCCTCGGCGCGCCCGACCTCGTCGATGCGCAGGACCAGCGGCTCCAGATGGTCGAAGCGGTCGAACGTCCGCCAGCACAGCAGCATCAGGCCCAGGCAGAGGGCGCACAGCGCCCCCACCGCCAGCTTCAGGTACCGGTTCGTGGCCAGCACCTCGCTCCAGATCTCGGCATACGCCTCGCGCGCTTGCATCTTGCCCTCCGTCACAATCCGAGTCTCCGCCCCGCCGCCGCAGCCAGCCAGCCGCCGCTTTGGAAACTGCCGCCGCCGTGGAAGATCGCCTGCGTCAAGGCATGCACCTTGCCGATGCCCAGCACGGCCACCAGCAGCACCACGGCCGAGTAGAAGAACCACGTCACCCGCGCCGCCAGCCCGACCGGCACGGCGCTCCACATCCCGTCGAGCATGAACGAGCACAAGGCCAGCAAGGTCCAGCCCGCGGCCGTGTAGAACGCGAATTGCAGGTACGACCGCAGCCAGCCCCAGAACAGGAAGTCCAGGCGCGGCACGAACAGCCACGGAATGAACAGCGGCCCCAGCACGGCGCAGGCCCCGGCCGCCACGCGGCCGGCCGCGACCGTCGCCACCAGTACGGCCGTGCCGAACGTGTTGAAGAGCAGGATCAGGAATGTCCAGACCAGCTGCCCGGCGCCTTGGAAGAAGTCGAAGAAGCTCAGCGAACTCAGTTCCTGCCAGCCGTCGTGGAAGCTGCGCGCGAAGTTCCACGTGATGAACCCGTCGATCTGCCGCGCGTAGAAGTCCGCCGCGCGTAGCGGCAGGGTCGCGAACGGCAGGCCCAGGCCGGGCACGGGACGGTCGTAGAAGCGCAGCATGCCGAGGCTGAAAGCCATGGCGAGGACGAGCGGCAGGAAGCGGCTCCACGGCACGCCTTCCCCGGCCAGCGCGGTCTGCACGCCCCACCACGCGATGGTCAGCGCGGCCAGGCCGCGAAAGAGGAGCAGGCCCTCCCCGACGAACAGCGGGGCGAGGTTGTTGATCGCCGCGTCGATCGCCGCGAACGCCCACAGCAAGGGGAACTCGGTCGGATCGGTGGGCGGCACCGGCGGGGGTGTCGGCAGCAATTGCATCGCAGGTCTCCCGGATCGCCGCGGTCAGGGCATCCGCCAGTTCGGCGGCGGCTGGATTGCGGCCAGAGCACGGTACTCGGCCGCTGCCTGCATCGAGTGCGCCAGACGGTCGCGCTCGCGCTTGAGGCCGGCGACCTCGGCTTCCAGCAGCGCGTCCAGCAGCAGGTTGGTCTGTTCCGAGCCGCGGATCTGGCGCACCTGCCCGACCGCGACCTTGCCCAGCAGGGCCGGTACCGCTTGGGCGTCGCGGGCGGGGTTCAGGGCGTCGTTTTCCAAGGCGTCGTGCGCCCGGTCGCGCCGCGGCGCCGTCCGCCGCAAGGCCCCCAGCACGGCCAGCGAGCGCACGGATGCCGCGTCGGCCAGTTCCAAGGTGGCGTGCTCGCGCTCGACGGTCGCCCGCCACGGCCCGGGCAGCGTCGGCAAGGCGACGGTCCAGTCCGGCACGGGGGCCGTCGCCGCGCCGTAGGCCGCGACTTCGGCTCCCGGCGCGGTCTCTCCGTTCAACGCGCGGGCCCAGGCCCGGCTGGTGCCGTGCGCGTTGGCGGTCGCGCTTCGCAGCCACGCGGCCGCCGGCGCCCGAAACCGGTCCAAGCTGCCCAGTTCCCGGAGCGTGCCGGCGACCCCGGCATAGTGGTCCAGCGTGCTGCTGGCCATGGATTGGATGCGCTGCAGTTCGGCGAGGCGCTGCTGCGCCGCGTCGATGACCGGCTTGGCCGAGCGGATCGTGACCGGCATCAGGCCGGCCGCGTTGAGGTTGCCGCCGCCGATGCCGAAGGCCTTGCCCACGGCCTTGCCGATGCCGGCGAAGAAGGCGCCCCAGAACGGCGTGGCGGGCACGGCCGCCAGCATGAAGAGGACGCAGAGGATGGCTAGGTTTCGCTTCATGGTTGGTCTCCTTGGCGGGGCGCGATGCCGTAGGGATCGCGCCCGGTGTCGTATGCCCGCAGACGCAGGTCCGCGGTCAGGTAGATGCGCAAGCGGTGGCCCTCGCGGACGGTGATCTTGGGCATCCGGTTGAGAAAACGCTCGAGCAGCCGCTCGGCCGCTCCCGCGAGCCCGGTGCCCGCGGAGACGCGCGCCGCGCCGAGACGCGAGTTGTAGAGGCTTTGCGGGCTGACGGCTTGCGTCAAGCCGGCCAGCGCGCCGACCGCTCCCGCCACGGCGATCGTCGAGACGTAGCGGCGGTTGACGATGTCCTTCAAGCCGGTCTCGCCGACTTGGTTGAGACCGGCGCTCCGGTCGAGAGCGAGCGTCCGGCCGTCGGGCAGGACGAGGCGGTGGAACGTGACCAGCAGGCGGCTTTGGTCCCAGTCCTGGATGCGCTCGGCGCGCCCGAGGGCGCGCGTGCCGCGCGGCACCAGCAGGCGCTGGCGGGTGCGGTCGTACGCGTCGGCGGACACCATCGCGTTGACCGGACCGGAGAAATCGCCGCTCAAGCGATTCGCGAGCACGGCTTCGAGGAACTCGCCTTCGAAGAGCGTGTAGCGCGGAGTCGATAGATCTTCCGTCGCATTAGGCTCCGGCGCGTCCCCGGCATCCGCGGACCCTTCCGCTACGGTCTGCTCCGGCTCTTCGGGAGGCGTTTCGACGGCTGCCGCTGGCGGCTCGTCCGGACGCTCGCCGGCGACGGAACGGTCGGCCGCGTCGCGGTCGCTCTGGACGAGCGGCGGCGTCCGCAAGGAGTGATACCGTCGCATGCGCTCCTCGCTGGCGATGCGTTCCTCGGCACTCGGTCCGGAGGTGCCCGCCGGTCCTCCCATCGGATGCATCGGTACGGTGCCGACCGGGGTCGGCGCCGGCGGCAAGCCGTTGGCCGGAGGCAGGGGGACGCCCGAAGCTTGGCGCGCACGCCGGTCCGTCCGCCGGTCGGCTTCGACCCGGATCCGTTCCGTCGCGCTCTCGACGGCGGTCACGCCGAGCGCGCCGGCATCCGCGGTCACGGGCGCGGGATCCGGCGCCGCCGGGCGCACCGGCGGACCGGGAAACGTGAGCAGCACCAGCGCCACCACCGCCGTCACGGCCAGCAGCAGCCAGGTCTGGGCCTTGGCGGGCAGCGCTCCGGACGGTTTCGGAATGCGGTCAACGATGCGCTTCATTGCCCGCGCTCCCGGCGGAAGCGGAGCTTGCGCTTCCCGATTTGCAGCCAGCCGTCGGCGAGCAACCGACGCGTCACGTACAATCCCTCGGAGAAGTCGTACGGCACCAACGCGGGTTTTCCGTCCCGCAACTCGTAGAGCGCGGGCGTCTCTTCCGGATCGGCCCGGATATAGGTGAAGCGGTCATCCCGCCACATGGCCTCCACGCGGAACGGAGCCTTGGCGGCGCCGCTCTCGAACGCGTAGTCGAAACGCAGCGTGGACGGGTACGCCGCCCGGAACGCGGCGGCGCTGTCCGCCACCTCGACACGCGCGCGCCGTTCGGTTTCCGCAGCCTGCCGACGCGCCTCGTCGACTTGCCGCTCCAAGGCGGCCGCCGCGCCGCGCGGCTCGAACCGCACCGGCGGCAGACCCGCGAGCGGAGCTTCGTCGCCGGTCGGCCGCAGGAAGACCTTCAGGTCCGGCTCCCCGTCCGCGCCGACCTCGCGGAACAGCAGCGTGTACACGTGGCCTTGGTCGGTGACCAACGTGACGTTCGTGCTGACGCCCTCGGCGGCGGGCTTGACGAAGGCCAGGTTCGCCGCGCCTTGCACGCTCCAGTAGTCGGCGTCGCCGCAGACCCAGTCCAGGATGCGCTCGCCGCGCGGCAGCACGACGGTCGTCGCGAAGCGCGCGCGGGCGCTCACCTCGATAACGTCTTCGGGTCCGACCTCCACGGTGCGGGCAGGCAGGCCCGTGGCCGCCAAGGCGGCGAGAAACAGCGCCGGCAGGACGCCGGCGCGGATGCAGCGATAGATTGATTGCATTGTTATCAGTCCTCCAAGAGAGAGTCGAGGCCGCGCTCGAATCCGAGCTTGCCGATGGCGTCCCGGCGCTTGGCGGCCTCGAAGGGATTGGTGGTGTACAGCCAGTAGCTGCGCCGGTCGACGTCCAGTTCCAGCACCTGGGCGGCGCCCGGTCGGTGCAGCAGCAACTGGCGCTTGGGCACGAGCGTCCGGACAGCCTGCGCTTCGGCCGGCCGCAAGCCGAACGCCGCGGCGTACTCCGCGGCGTCAGCCTCGGGGTTCGCCAGGAAGATCTTGGTCAGGCAACTCTCGGCCACGGTGCGGCAAAGGTTCGCGTCCCGGGCCGCGTCGCCCGGCGACTGGGTGGCGAGGATGACCCCCGCGTTGCACTTGCGCCACGTCTTGAGGCCTTCGGACAGATAGGCCCCGATGCGCTCGTCGGCGAGGAAGCGCCACGCCTCGTCGACGACCAGCAGCTTCCAGCGATCCAGCTCGCCGGGCGCGGCCACGGCGGCTCCCAGACGGTGCAGCAGATAGAACAGCAGCGCGCGCGCCAGCGCGGGCTTGCCCGCCGCGCCCGCCAAGTCCAGAGCCTGCCAGTCCGCCAGCGTGAGGGTGTCCTCGGCGTTATCGAAGAACGCTCCTCGCAAGCCGTCCGCGGTCCACGCCCCGAGCGGCGCGCGCAAGGCGCGCGGTAGCAAGGCGCGCAGCGAGGAAAGCGTGCGAGACGCCGGCTCGAGGGCGTACAGCGCGCCGATCTGGGCGCGCACCTCGGCACGCTCGCGCGCGTCGCAGGCGTGGCCCTCGATTTCCAGCAGCAGGCGCACGAACGACTCGAGGAACTGCAGGTTCTCGGCATTCGGCTCCAAGGCGCGGAACGGATTCAGGCGGCACGGCGGCGCCCCGTCGGCCGGAGCGAGGTCCAGGTACGCTCCGCCGACCAACTCGGTCAACTGCCGGTAGGATCCGCCCAGGTCGAGAATGCACACGCGCGGGCGATACTTGCGGGCATGCGCGAGCAGGAAGTTGAGCAGGAAGCTCTTGCCCGACCCGGTGGCGCCCACCACCAAGGCGTGCGCGATGTCGCCCGCGTGCGCGCAGAAGTAATACGGCGTGCGCCGACCCGTCTCGAACACCGCCCAGTGCTCGGCGCCGAGGTGCGTGTCGCGCGCAGATCCCTCGGGCACGGCCCAGAGCGGCGCGAGGTCGCTGGCGACCGCGGCGGACAGATAGTTTTTCCGGAGCTGGCGGGCATGGTTGCCGGGAGCCAGGGCCAGCCAGGCGTTGAGGCCGTTGTAGGTCTCGCGGTGGAAGCGGGCGTCGGCCGCTGCCGCGATCCGCAGCAGTTCGGGACGCACGGCTTCCAGCGCGGCCGCGCTCGCGCCGCGCAAGGCCACGCTCAGGCTGTGCTCGCCGAAGGGCAGGCCGTCGACTTCGAGTTCCCGCAACGCCTCGCCGAGCTGGTCCGCCTCGGCTTCCGCCGCGCGGTCGGCGAGGGCGCCGCGCGCCTGCGGCGGAGCCGCGTCCCCCGACGCGTGGGCCAGCATGCTGAAGCGCTTCTGGTGGTAATGCCGCCGGGCGGCGCGAATGCGCCGAGCCGACTGGGCCGTGTCCTCGCGCAGCCACTCGGCCGCGAGATCGAGTTCGGCGTCCAGATCGAGGATCGCGCCGAACAGATGGGCCCGCGAGACGCTCGGCGGATCGAGCAGGGCGTAGGTCTCGACGCGCTCGCCATCGAGGCGCACGTGATCGCGGTGGGCTTCCAGATCGCTGAGCGCGAGCTGGCGATCCCAGCCGTGCGGACCGAGCGAGCTGCCGTCCAAGGCGGCCTGCCGCGCGTTCGCCGACAGCGCCAAGTCGCGAAACAGCTCGTCCTCGCGCAACGCTTCCAAGGGGGTCACGTCCTGAACCAGTCCGTGGAAGGCCGCCACGGCGCTCTCGAAGCGCGCCGTGGCTGCGGCCACTTGGGTCTCGAGCAGGCGGCGCGTGCGATCCGGAGCCAGCCACAGGCCGACGCGCTCGCACAGCGACCGGAGGCCCGCGCCGTGCGCGCGGCGCGGCGGCTGCGGCGCGAGCTGGGGATCCCAGATCCAGTAGACGGAGCACTCGACGCTGTAGAGGCCCTTGCCCAGCAACCACGCTTGCCGCGCGGCTTGGGCGCGAGCCGCGACGGGATCGCCGGCCGGACGCTCGGGCAGCCGGTCGATCCGCCGCTTGCGAGCGTGCCAGCGCACCCGCCACCCGGGCGCGAGGCTTTTCAGCGCCTGCGTCCAGCGCACAGCCACGTGGTCCAGATCCGCCGCGGCGCGGCATTCGAATGGCGCGCCTTGCAAGCGGGCCCCGGCGAGCAGCTCGCCGCGCTTGGTCAGGACCGTGCGCGGACCGGCCAAGCCGAACCACGGCAGCTCCGCGTGGAACGGGCGCGCGATGGCGGGGTTCATGACGCGCCCTCCGCGACGATTTCGATCGCCGGGGACCCGGCGCCGCGCAGGGCCGGGTCGTAGCGTCGGGCGCAACTCGCCGAGCGCAGCAGCACGGTCGGCAGGCACGGGTCGCAACGCGTCGCCAGCAGGCCGCCCGCGTAGCCGCAACCGAACAGCAGCAACCCGGCCAGCGGCGCGTTGAACGACGAGAAGGCCGCCGCCCCGGCGCACGCGGCGCCGAGGAACAGGCGCCGCTCGCACCCGAGCACGGTCAGCGGACGGCTCAGCGCCGGATAGGCGCCGTGCCGCGCCGGGCTTTCCGGTGTCGCGCTCACGGGAACAGCCAGTTCATGAAGTTGACGGCGCCGATGGCCATGCCGACGCCGAAGATGAGGCCGGCCAGGGCCCGCTTGCTGCCGCCCTCGCCGAAGGCGAACATCAGGCCGCCGACCACGATCGCGATCAGGCTCAAGCCGCGGGCGATCGGACCGGTGAACGCGGTTTGCAGCACGGTCACGGCTTGCAGCCACGGGCTGACCGCTTGGGCCAGCAGCAACTGCGGCAGGGCCGCGACGGCGAGCGCCAGCGCGCCGATGCGCCGGACGCGGCGCGGGGATTGGTTCTTGGACATGGGTGAAGACTCCTTGGTTGTCGAGGCAGGGATCATGAGTGGCACGGCCCCGGGGCTGCGTGGCCGATCGGAGCCGGAATCGCAAGGGTTGGTGCTTCGCGCCAGAGCGTCGGGCTGCCGTGCAACTCATCTATGAATAGCGTATATCAGCTATACATGCCATGTCAAGCGGTTTCGGAAAAATATTTTCACGAGTAGCGTCTACGTGGGAATTCTCTTTCTGCGTATAGAGATTTCTAGGCGGCCGGTTGCTCCGCAGTCCGCGTGGGACCAAGTGCTCTCCGCGTGCTGCGGGGCATGCCCGAACCGTGCTCGTGGACAGCGCTACTCGCGGAGGTGCGGGATCGCGACCGAACATCCGATCGACGAGAATCCCAAAGGCTGCTTCACAGGAACCTGCAGTAGGAGGTTGGCGACCGCGTGCCGAGTCGGCCCGCCGGTCTGAGAATCGGTGGCTGGAGCATGCGTTGCCGCCTTGGGGCGAGCACTCGTCGCTACGACTCTCGATCCGCCCGCCACCGGCGACCGCTACCGCTAGCGGATGGCGCGGCACCGAGAATCCCTTCGCTGCCAGCGCGGAGCGGGCGGTGAGTGGCGACTGCCGGCATGCCGCTGAGGGATACATGCGAGGCAAGTTCCGGACCG
Source organism: Bryobacterales bacterium (assembly GCA_965242625.1). Lineage (GTDB taxonomy): Bacteria > Acidobacteriota > Terriglobia > Bryobacterales > UBA6623 > VXMF01. Next base: position 19,785 of record CBDEST010000005.1, read on the forward strand.
GCCCTGGTAGGCAGCGAAATTCCAAAGTCGTCGAGCGCGGAGTCAGGCGGGGTCGTGCGGCTCAGATTTGAGTCCCGAGCCGGTGCGATGAGGCGGAAACGGGGCCCGAAACGGCCCGCGCAGGGCATGCGCGAGGCGGTTTCCGGGGATTCCGGACGCTTTTCCGCCGAGCAGGCGCACCGCTCCCTGCGCCCGCGGGCGCGGTGAGCACCGAGCGCGGCGCTCAGGGCGTCGCCAGCGCCACGGCCCGCGCCGGTTGGTAGCAGTTCAGTTCCATCGCCTCGGCGATGTTGCGCGTCCCGACCATGCGCAGGATCGAGATCGCCAAGTTCGCGAACAGCGCCAGGCTGCGCGGCAGGTGGCCCTTGCGCGCCCGGCACGTGTCCTCGGCGCGATCGTGATCCCGCACCCGGTGGCAGCCGTTCTCGGTGGCCGCCCAGTAGCCGCGCGTCAGATCGATCAACAGTTTGCCGCGGCACTGCTGCGGACGCAGGCTGGTGATCAGGTAGACCGTCTCCGGCCCCCGTTTGTTCTCGTCGCTCTTGTCCTCGCTGGAACGCACCAGACGCGCCGCCACGCGCGCGCCCGGGAAGTCCAGAAGACCCTCCAGATCCTCGGCGACATGGATCGTGCGGGTCTCGAGCCGCTCGCGGTTGAGGCAGGTCTGCGTGGTGCCCTTCAAGGCGTCCCAGTTGTAGGCTTGCAACGTGGCCAGGAGCTTGGGCTGGTTGCCCTTGACCACGAAGACGTAGTCGCCGCCGAGCTCGAGGATCAGCTTGGCTGTCTCGTGCTGGGTGTGCAGGGCGTCTGCCAGCACGCAGCGCCCGGGCAGGCCGAGGCGCTCCAGCACCAGCCGCGCGACTTGCGCCTCGGCGTCTTGGAAGAGCCCGCTGTAGCCTTGCTGGGCGTAGACTTGGCCGGTGTCGATGCCGACCACCGTGAGCTGGTGCTGGGGGCCCTTGGTGGCGCGCGTGCCGTCGTCCTGGCGGTCGTGGTCGTAGGAGCCCTTGAGGCACTTGCCGTCCAGGCCGATCGGCTCGCACGGCTCGCGCGCGTTGCCTTGGTCCTGCAACCAAACATCGACGTCGCGCTCCAGCTGGGCGATGTCGATCTCGGCCAGCACCCGGCGGATCGTGTTCAGCGAGGGGGCTTGGCGCCGCCCCGTGCGCGGGTTGCGGCGCACCCCGAGGAGTTGCAGCTGCGTCGGCGAGAGCCGCCGCGCCCAGGCGCTGATCGCGGTCGGCGCCACGCAGCCCGCCAAGCGCGCCGCTTGCACGACCGCCAGCAGCGTCGGCCACGCGTGGCGCTGGCCGCGCCGCCAGCGCGGATCCGGCAGCCGCCGCAAGCGCTGGCGTAACTGCCCCAGTTCGGCCGTCGTCAGCCGCAGCCGCTGGCGCCGCCCCTGCCACGCCGCCGGCGGCTGTTGCGCCGCCAGTTGCTCGCGCGCGCGCCGCCGCAAGGGGTACACGAAGACCTCCTTCGGCTGCCCGTGGAAACGGTAGCCGAGGGCGCCGCGCACGCGCCCGTAGCCGCGCGTGCGCCCGACCGCGATCCAGTTCGCGGCCCGATAGCAAGTGCCTTGGAAGCGCGCCGGATCCACGAAGCTTTCGACGAGCCAGAGCGGGCGCCCGTGGCGCGCTTGCCAGTCCGCCGGCAGCCGCCGCAGGCTCAGCCCGAGCACGCGCGAGGCCAGGCCCGGCCAGCGCCGCGGCGGCGCCAGCAGCAGGAAGCGGGCGTTGCCCGCGACGAGGTACAGCCGCGCCCGCCGCTGGAGCGGCGTCCAGCCGATCCAGCGGTCGCGCGGCGCGCAATGCAGCGCCGCCGCCTGCCAGCCCAGCAGGGCCAGCCAGCGCTCGCCGCACACGGCGACTTGTTTCAATTGCGGTCCGCACAGCTTGGCGAAGCCCAGATAGTGCCGGGACCGCATCAGCGCGTTCCAGCGCGGTTCCTCGTGCGACCGGACCGGTCGCACGCGCACCGCTTGCAAATCCAGCGTGGGGGAGTCCATATCCGCTGTTATGCCAGAATCCGCGCCAAATGTCCAGCCCCCGCCCGGCGGCCTTGCCGCGCTACCCCCGTCAGACCGACCTTGGCACCCGCCAAACACCAAAAAAGCCGAACTCTCGCAAAAGTCAACAGAACATTACCGCTATCACTGAACTTTGGAATTTCCCTGCCCTGGTAGGGGCTCTGGAATGCGCGGTCCAAGCGCTCACCGAGAGATGCGCAGACGAACCGGCACGGAGACCAACGACCGTTGAAACACCCGCCGAGGTCACTCGATTCGCAGACTCGCGGTAACTCTCTCGGACCGAGGTCGCGCTCAGCGCTCGGGACCGGCCGAGCGCGACCGCTCGGGAGCGCGCGTCACGTTCGGCAGCGTCACGTAGGTACGCGCCGGCGGGGTCGGCGCTACGGGCTCGGTCCGCCGGTAACTGTCCGCCGCAGCTAGATCCAGTTCCAGTCCAAGTTGGCGCGTCCGCTCGCTGCGGTCTCGCTCCGCGAGACGGTCCCGCTGCGGCGCGAGCACGTAGTCGCTGATTCCTTGCGCGTCCTTGCTGGCCCTGTAGATCTCGCGCGGGTCGTCGCGCAAGGCTTGGATCCACGCTCCCACGTACGCGGCGTGACGCCCGGGATCGTGGCCCAGTTCCAAGCGGTCGCCCGTGATCATCGAACTGATCTCCGCGCGCAGCTCTTCGCGGGCGTACGGCTTCGAACCGTACCCGTCGCGCGTGCCCTCGATCAGGGTGGCCCGGTTCAGGCGGCTCGGATGGCCCGTCCAGTGGCCGAGTTCGTGCAACGCGGTCTGGTAATAGTTCGGAGCGCTCGCGAACTGCTCCTTGTAGGGCAGCAGGATCCGGTCGCGTTGCAGGTCGAAGCAGGCCCGGCCGTCCGCGGAATGCTCGATCCGGGCGCCGCTGCCCGCCAGCACGCGGTCGGCGGCCGCGATGCCGTCCCACGTCGGCTTCTCCTCCGCGGGAGCCGGCAAGCCGTCGCATTGCTCCGCGTTGAAGACCGTGTAGCGAAACACCTGCGGCGACCTCAGCGGCTCCACTCGGACCTTCGGCCGCCCCGCGCTGTCCGTCACCGGGCGTCCTGCATCGTCCACCAGCTTGCGCTGGATCTCGAACCGCCAGTACAGGATCGCCACGCCCTTCTCGCCGCGCCGCACGCGGCCGTCCAGGTCCTGGACTTGCTTGAAGGTTCCCCAGCGCTGATCGGCATAGCCGCGCTGGTCCGCCGCGGACGCCAGGTCGACCGAATTCATGCCGCGATACGGCTGGCCGGTCTTCACGTTGCAGGGCAGCTTGCGCGTGCCGGGCTCCCACGCTTGCGTCCACGGAGCCGTGCCCCGTTCGATTTGGGCGATCAGCCGGTCGGCCACTTGGCGGTAGTAGTCGTCGACCTTGGAGCGGACGTTACCGCGGGCCATGGCCGCCCTCGTCGAAGAAGTCGGCCGGATCCTCGGCGGCCGCGAAGGCCTCGGCGGCGTCGATGCTGTCGTCGCGATCCGCCCCGCAGGCGGCGGCGGTGTCGCGGTCGACTTCGACGATCACGCCGTCGGCCAGCGCGCGCCCGACGGCGTCCGGTGTCGTTGCCCGCCGCAAGAGAGCGGCGCCGCCGCCGGGGCCTTGCACGATGCGATCAGTGGGTTTCATGGGTTCTTGTCTCCTTCCGTTGCCGAGTTGGCAAGATCTTGCTCATGCGGAATCGACCGGCACTCCCAGCGCTCCGCGCCGGGATCGAAGCGGTCGACCCACAAGCCTTCCGTGACGTCCCGGCGCCCGTTGCGCCGGTCCAGATGCAGGACCAGGTCGATGACGTCGCCGGTCAGGTCTTGGATGGCCGCGTACGGCAATCCAATGCCGGCTTGGAGCACGCACGACGCGCACCGCTTCAACGCGTTCCGCGCGGAGCTGGCGTGCAGCGTCGAAAGCGAGCCGCCGTGCCCGGTGTTGAGCGCTTGGACGAGGTCCCACGCCTCGCCTCCGCGCACCTCGCCGACGACAATTCGATCCGGTCGGTGGCGTAGCGCCGCCCGCACCAAATCGCGCACGGTCACCTCGGGGCAGCCGTCGACGGCGCGGCGCGCCGCGAAGCGCAACGCGTTGGGATGCTGCAAGGGCAACTCGACCGTGTCTTCGATCACGATCACGCGCTCGTCGGACGGCACCAAGGCCGCGAGGGCGGCCAGCAGGGTCGTCTTGCCGGTGCCGGTCCCGCCGCTGACGAGGATGTTGCGGCGCGTCGACACCGCCTCGCGGGCGGCTGCCGCGACTGCCGGCGGAATGCCGCCGGCGCGCTCGATCTCGTCGAGACCGAGCCTGCGCCGACCGAACTTCCGAATCGTCATCGCAGGACCGCCGAAACTGCATGGCGGCAGGGCCGCGGCGATGCGCGAGCCGTCCGGCAGGCGGGCATCGAGCAACGGCCGCTCGTCGCTGATGTCATCCCCGAGGCTGCGGGCGATCGCCAACGCCGCCCGCCGCACCTGCAAGGGCTCCAAGCGGACTCCGGCGATGCGTTCCAAGCGGCCCGCGCGCTCGGCGTAGACCGCGTCGGGGTTGATCATCACTTCCGTGACCGCGTCGTCTTCCAGCAAGCCCAGCACGGGCTTGAGGAAGGGCGCGATCAGGCGGAATCCGGGTTGCTCGAGCAGGCTCACGACAGGTGCCTCGCCGCTTCGGAAAGCTGACGAGAGCACCAGCGGGACGATTCATATACAGAGAATGTTTGCATATAGTGGAGTATAGCTATTTATAGATTCCCTGTCAAGCGTTGCGGAGAAGGTGCTTGGCGGAGCGGTCTCTCCGCCGGCCACCATAGGACTGCTGCGACACGCCGCGCTCCTCGAACAGCCCCTGGTGGCCGTTCCAGGCGGGACTCTGAAGGGTCGTTCGTGAACAGGACACTCCGGTACGCAGAGGGCAGCTGTCGGTCACTCCTCAACCGTGCTGAGGTTCCGGCAGTCATCGCACAACGATTGGCGTCGGCTCACGACAGCCTGTTCCACCGCTGGCCGTGCATCGCTACATGAAGTCTCCTCCGGAACGACCAGCTTCGCTTGGTCTTGCCACGTGCCCCTCGCTCGGCGAATGCACCAGCTTGGATCGGCTCTGTCTTTGTTAACTTGTTGGACGTGACCAGCCCGCCCGATGATCGACCTCGCGCCATGCCGCGAAGGGTCTGCGCTCGCTTGGAAGCACGCGAAGGAAGCGCCCCCGAACGATCCGCGTTGGACCGGGACGATGCGACGGACGCGGAATTCGCCTTTGACGCGGTATGTGCGGACTGGTTCGACGCTCGCGAGGAATGGGACCTGGGCCATGAGGGGCGCCTCGACGAGTACTGGACAGCGATGTTCAAAGGGGGGCGATCACTCACTCGTGACGATCCCTACGAGTCCGTTCCGGTCGTTCATATCGAACTCGCGCTCCGGCCCTCCCACCAGTGGGTTCCGCGACTGCGCGAATTGGACGATCAGTGGGTCGAATTCGACCTTGGCTCGCCCGGGGCGCAAGAAGTCGACGTGTTCCGCGATCCATTCGACCCGGAACCCCTGATCACTGGGATTGCGGATGAACCCGAACCTAGTTCGCGAGCCCCGCAACTTTCGAGAGCGTTCGGCATGGACTCCTGGCCCGACGCAAGCCCTCGCGACTTACTCGGGTTGTTTGGCTACATCCCGACGATCGAGCAACTGATCTCCTTCGACGTGGGTCAGGGCTCAGCTACTTGCTTGGTCGCTGCCTGCGAGTGCGGACTCCATCGCAACGCACTGGACTGCATGTGCCAGCCCCCTGGGCAGTGCAACGATCACGGTTGTCCGTGCGGGTGTGTCTCGTGCTGTGGCTATCGGCAGTGCCCATGCGGCTTTCCCATTTGCTATTTCGACCTAGGTTGCGGCACGTACCGAAATGTCCGAACTCGCCCGCAAGACATGCAATTCTGCCCCTGCTCCGACCCTCCGATCATCCTATCTCACTGGGATACGGACCATAGGGCTGGCGCCTACCGAGACCGCCGATTCCTTCAGGCGAGATGGGTCGCACCGCGGCAGCGGATCGGCCCGACCCACGCGAAGTTCGCGAGCAAGATCCTGCAATCCGGAGGCTCGATTCTGATCGTCCCGGACAACGCGCGATGCGTCATGTGGAGTGATCGTCGTCAAAGCTTGGAGCTTTACCGAGCCACGGGCAAGGATCGCAACAACTCGGGCCTGATCATGCAAGTTCGGAATAAGTGTGCAGGCAAGAACTGGCTGCTGACCGGAGATGCGGATTACGAGCACATTCCGAACCGACCGGCCGAGGTCGCGGCCATGACGGTACCGCATCACGGTGCGTCCCCGTGCGGGACCCCTCCACCGAGACCCTCCAGCAATCGTGCATCTCGATTGCTCTACTCGTTCGGACCCGGAAACAGGCACGGCCCTAATGGTGTCAGCCACCCGCGTCCGGAAACTGTCCGCGCCCTATCCAGAATGGGATGGACTTCTCCGGGCTGGAAACCTGATTCGCCTGGTGACGGGACCGCCGGGGGCACGACGCTTGCAACGGCCCAACATTCGGGCAATCAGCGCGGGTGGGTCGGGGCTGGCTGGGACATGCGGCCAGCAGAGCCTGTCCACCTCATGCACTGCTTGGGCGAGATGTATCCCCCTCAAACCTAGCAGCGGGACAGAGGCGAGATGCGGAGGCGGTTTCGGGAACGGAATCACCGTTTCCGTGCATGTCCTAGATCGTGGACGGATCCCAACTCGCCAATGTTTGAGTGCAAGAACGGGATGCTCGACCAATGCAGCTGGTGCCCATCGTAGCCCGAGACGGTGCAGACGCCGCAAGCCAGGTTCAGCGATGCCGTAGGCTCGACAGCGGCCCCCGATCCGCTGTTCCGCAACTGGAGCGGCCAGCCGCGGACGCGCATCGGCGTGCGATATACCCGACACAAGCACGCCCGCGTCGCGATCCCCCCACCCCTCACTCGCCGAAGAGGCCCCGCAATCGCGCATGCTGCGGCACGCCCCGGACGCGCACTCCAATGCACGCGAGGGTCGACCTGGTGTCGATCAGCCAGTGGCTCGGTCACGCGCACATCGCCGCCACCGACCGCCACTCGGCGGTCGTCCTCAAGGCCCAGATTCTGGCGTGCAGTAGACTGAGCGCGACTGCGGAGACCGGAACCGCAACATGGCAGGCGGATGTAGGTGTCCTCGCTCGCCTATCTCCAGCCGCTCTGAACGGACCCGCTCAGGAGGCATGTGGGGCAAAGTCCACCATACGTGTTGCGCGGCACGGGCGTCCTTGCTGAACGTCACGTTAGGTCTGGAACGACATTTGCCGGTCGGGGGGGCACCCGCTGAGGTGCCGCACCTTGGTACAGCCCACAAGACCGTGTCGGACAGACCGGCGCTCTGCGTTTGATGCACACCTTCGGTTCCAGCCGGGCGAGGACATGGTTTGCATGCCGCGGCCGCCAACCGAATTCGCCGACGCGCCCTTCCTGTGTCCGTGCTGACCTACTGCAATGGCGGAGTCGCTGACGGGAACTACACGTTCTTCTCAGCGGTTGTCGAATCCTAGTCACATTACTTCGACCACTCACATGGGATTCGCGGGTCAGACTGGTGCGTCCGATAGATGACCATGTGCGCTGCCAGTGAGCGGAGCGATCATCAGGCAAAGAGCCCATGTCACCCGACGGACCGAACTTCCAGGAAACTTGGTTGTGGCAGCAGGCCTTTCTGATCGAGCGCTCGGGGCTGTTAGACCGACCTGATTGTTTACACATTAGCCGCCTCGCAGGTGGCTTGGGCGGCCGCTCAAGCCGCTGCTCCATCTCCGCCGGAACGCGCCCCGCGCGGTCAGGTGCTTGTGCGTCCGATTCGCTCGTCCCTCCAGCCCAAGCGGCCTGGAAGCGCTGCACCCGCTTGTGCATCGACTTGCGGCTGATCCCGTATGTGCGCTTCGAACCAGCCCTGTCGCGGAGGCCGCCGGCAAGCCAGTCCTCGATCAATGTCTTGCGCCCTGCCACCAGCCCATTGTTCCTGCAAGGCATCCGGGAAGTGTCAACCATCAGGTCGGATCGATCTGTCAACGATCAGCCCGGATAATGCAGGAGCAAGTGCGTATCATGAAGCCGATCCAGAAGCGAGTCCTGTGGGGACTGGGATGGTGGGCCGTAGGACGAGCCGACAGCCAGTACGCCGGTGAAGCGACGGGAGATCCAGTTGAACTAGCAGTGCTCCCAGAAAGGTGAACCATTGAGCGCAAAAAATTTTCTGTGAACCATCTTGACATTATCAGAGATGATCCTCGATACTTTCCATATGGAACTTCATTCTGCGAACGAGCACCTAGTCTCACTCGGCCGCGTATCCCCCCGCGCCCCCGTGCCGGACCTGCGGTTCGACGGGCCGGTACCGTGGTCTCCCCGGAGTCTAATCGACTCCGTGCCGGTGCGCAATTGCCGGCACAGGGAGTACCCATCATGATCAGCCTGCCACCTGAATCCTTGCCATGCGCGGTCGAGTGCATCCTTCCGGTGAAGGTGTGGCTCGCCGTGATCTCTTGGCTCGAAGGTTGTCTGGTCCGCCCACGTCGGAGCAGGCATCGCCGGACACGGTGCCGATCGTCGCTCAAAGTAACGTGGACCGGGATCGAGTGGAAGCGGGAAACCCGCCGGTGGTGAATGGCCTTCAAGCGCGTCGCAGGAATCGGCCGCAGGGTGGCGCATGACGTTCATCCGCCTCGGCGATTCGGTCTGGAATCAGGAACATGTCGACCTTGGACCGCCAGGGCAAGGGGCCCGGAACTCGTATCGGGGAGCCCGATACCCTCGGCACCTACCGTCATGCCGAAGTACCTCGACATGGTCGCCCATGGACAGACCCCGGTCCGAGGCCGCAGTCTCGCCTCGACATCCATGCGACCTTCGTACCTGCGGCTTGCGATGAATCGACATCGGCGTGAAACGTGCTACAATAGATCATCTGGTGACCACAATGGATCATGATCCAAAAAACCGCTCCACACTCACTCCCGCGAACATTCGTGCCATTCGCCAGCGCCTGGGCCTCACGCAGCTACAGGCAGGCGAGCTATTGGGTGGCGGGCCGCGCTCCTTCACCAAGTACGAGGCAGGCAGCGTCAAGCCCGCTGCAGGTGTCGTCGCCTTGCTCCGCGTGCTTGATGCGAACCCATCAATGCTAGCTACCCTTCGCGGAGAGTCCCATCGTCCGGTGTCTTCTACTTCCAGTCCCGACACCCCTCCGTTTGGGATTTCCAGCAGGCATCTTCGGGATCTGGACTCCGAGACCTTTACGGAATTACTTCGACGCCTCCTAGGCTCGGAAGCCGTGGCGCATAGACTGCCCTTGGACAGCTTCCATGTGCCTAGCACTGCCACGGCCCCAGACGGGGGCGAGGATGGCCACATCGCGTGGACGGGCAGTCCGGACCGGACGGACTTCCTGCCCTGTCGAGAGAACCAATTCCAGCTGAAGTGCGGCAAGGTCTTGCCTAATTCTGCGGGCCGCGAAGTCCTGACCGGTAAGGGTCAGGTCAAGTCCATGGTGCGCGATGTCCTCGGGTCTGGTGGTTGCTACACCCTGCTCTCGAACCGCCCGTACACTCGGCAGGCCATCAACGTGCGGGAAGAGCGGATCAGCGCATCCCTCCGAGCAGCGAATCTGACTGTCAAAGAAGGTCAAGTCCGGTTTCGTGAGGCCGATTGGATAGCTACATGGGTGAACCGTCACCCCAGTATCGCGATTTGGGTAAGGGAACTGACCCAGCCCGGCACAGTTCGACCGTTCCGCTCCTGGGACCACTGGGCGGGTAGTAGCGAGCATCAAGCGTCGCCTTGGGTAGATGATGATCGGCTTGCGTCGTTGCGAGCCAGCGTACTGCAACGGACAGCGCTGGAACAGGGAGTCATTCACATACGCGGATTGCCCGGTGTCGGAAAATCCCGGCTAGTGCTCGAAGCCCTTCGTTCTGCCGACGAAGGAAACATAGCCATCCGCGATTTCGTGATGTACGCGGATGAAGCCGACAGCACTCTCAGAGAGATCAGAGAAACTGCGGAAACACTGGCAGCGGCCGAATCGCGAGCGATCATCGTGATTGATCGCTGTACCCCAGGCACTCGTCGGGCCGTGACGGGAGCGGTCAATCGCCCAGGCAGTCGACTCTCGCTCATCACGATTGAAGACGACGCCCTTCCCGCGCCGACGGATCCGGAAACGCTGGTGGTACCAGAGGCACCGCCAGAGGTGACCGCGAAGATTGTGGAGCACCTAGCACCCAACCTTCCACCGGAGGACACCCGCCGACTCGAGTTGCTCTCGCGTGGATTCCCAAGGCACACTTTGGCTGTCGTGAAGGCTTGGAAGGACTCGGTGCTGCCACCGCACGCAACGGAGGATGACATCGTTGAGTCATTCGTTGTAGGCCGAGACACCTCTCAGGCGAACTTGCTGATGGCCTCGGCTCGCCTGCTCGCTGTATTCGGTGCATTGCGAACCGGCCCACGGTCAGAGCAAAGTCAGCTACAAGAAGTAGCGCACCTTCAGCACGATATCGTGGCCGAGGAATTCTATGCGGGGATTCAGCGTCTTGTCAGTCGGAGCGTCGCAAAGCAACGCGGCGGACTGGTCGTTTTTTCTCCTAGTCCTATCGCCCTTCAACTGGCGGAACGCCAGTGGCGGGAGTGGATGCCAGACAGATGGGACGAAATCCTAGCCGGTAGCTCCAGCCCCGAACTGATGGGATTCGCCGCCCGTAGACTGGCCCTGCTCAACACTACGGGGATCTCGCAAGAGGTCGCCGCCCACCTGTGTCGCGCTGGTGGGCCTCTTGACGGACTGGAAGGCATCTCGGATCCAAGCCATTCTGCTGTGCTGGCCGCTCTCGTTCAGGTTGACGCCCGTCGGGTCGTTGACCTGCTGACACAGTCTCTCGAATCCGTACCCGATCTATCGGAAATCAGGGATGACGCCCGGCGGAACATAGTCCGGACGCTCGAACAGGCTGCTTTCCTACCGGACACGTTCGAAGACGCTGCACGCCTGCTGCTCGACCTTGCTGCGGCCGAAAACGAGCCCTACGCCAATAACGCAACTGAAGTGTTCATGGCCCTGTTCCCGTTGCTGCTAGGCAAGACGGCGACTGGGAAGTCATCACGCTTGGCATTCCTCGACGAGGTCGCAGTGACCACCGATCTTCGTCGTCGTTCGATCGTCGTCAAGGCTCTCATCGCAGGAATCAAGACCGATCACTTCCATCGCGACGTCGGGGCGGAGACCCACGGGCTCCGACCGACTCTTCACTCTTGGCATCCCACGACGACCGAGGAGGCCGCTGCCTACCTGACAGGTTGCGTCGAGCGGCTTGCCGATTTTTCCATTGCGGACGATCCTGCCGGGAAGGCTGCGCGTGAACGCCTCGGGGGTAGCCTGAGATCCCTGATCTCGTCCGGGCGGGTCGAAATGGCACTCGTCAAACGGCTGGTCGGTCAGGTTCAGAGGCAGGTCGGCGCGCCTTGGAAGGAGGCGATACGAAGCCTCAATCACTTCCTTCGGTTCAATGCGAAGGAAGCAAGCCCAAGTCGCGTTGACCAAGTCAAGGCACTCGTGGAAGCGCTCCAGCCCAGCGATCTGAAACCGCGAGCGCTCCACCTGATATCGCAGTACGCCAGCGATTACCCACCGAGTGAGGAAAGCGACATCGACGCCGCCAGGAAACGCCTGATGGACGACATCCGCAGTGTTGCCGAAGAGCTTGCCCGCCAACCCATAGTCTTGACGAGCGTGTTGCTTGGGGCGAGTTCTGGTCCGCAAGTGAACGCATCGTGGTTCGGGGAGTGCGTCGCAGAAGCGGCCGAATCGCCGGTTGACTGGCTCGAACCGGTCAAAGACGCATTCCTTGGTGCCCCCGAGTGTCTCCGCAACTGGGAGTTGCTAGCCGGATTCCTCTACGGTCTCTCGAAAACGCACCCGTCGGCAGTGATTGAGTTCAAGCGGATGGCAGCGCGATCGGAGGAGTTCGCGCCGATTCTGCCTGCCGTATGCGCGCATCGTGGCGTTACGCCGGCCGACATCGTCTTGGTCACCGAAGCGATTCGAGCAAACCTGCTACCCCCGCACAGACTGATGCAGTGGACTCTCGCTGCCAAGCGAGACAAACTCTCTGCTTCCGATCTCGTACCCCTGTTGGATGCACTGCTTGATCACGATTGCGAAGGATTTGCGGTCGCTGTCCACCTGATCTGCACGTACACTACTGACGCTCCGGACGAGATCGACTGCTTCGGGTCGCAAGTCACTAGGATGGCCGAAGGCGTCACGCGATGGGAACATACCGAAGTCGACGCAATGACCGAGGACCGCTTTGCACACCTCGTGGAGATGGTATTGAAGAGGGGGCGACTGGATACCGAAGCTCGAACCCTCGCATTAACTGTTGCTGGCGCGTTTGTCGAATCGCTTGGTACCGATAACGCCCGCTTGGTCGAACCCTTGCTTCGCCGCCTGCTCTCGGACTTCCCCGAAATAGCTTGGCCGTTGATCGGTCAGGCGATCGTGTCGAAAGACAGTCGGCACGGGCATCTCGAATTCGCGTTGGGAGACAGTCCAATCCCCGGAACTCCGCCAAAGCCGCCGATCCTGAGCCTTACGGAAGAGACTCTGTTCGCATGGTGCCAAGCCCACCCGGATGGCGCACCAGCTTTTGTGGCGGCGACAGTGCCGTTTCTCGCGACCGACGAAGAGGGTGCGCCGACCAGTACGCTGCACCCAGTCATGACTCGACTGATTGACGAATTCGGTCACTGCCCGGGGGTACCAGCAGCCGTCAGTCGCAACATTGGTTCATTCAGCTGCGTGGGCTCCGCAACCGCAGTCTTGCAGCTCTACCTCGAACCGCTCACGGCACTTCAGGGTCACGCTAGGCGCGAGGTGCGCAACTGGGCGAAAACTGAGCTCCGTGGTGTTGAAGATTCGATTGAGATAGTCAAGGCGAGGGACGCTGAATCGATGGCAAGGAGCGAGTTCTAGCTCCTTGGTGCCCTTGAGTTTTCGGCGGGCGGGCGAGCCGTTTCGCGAGTGCGCCGAGGTGAACGCTGCACACTGTCAATGATCAACCGGGCCGAGGTGACCCGTTACAACGGATTCATATGGTTCTCTGAGGCACTTTGGATGTGCCACTGGCCCGTCTGCATGGGCTGCATATCGGACCGGATGCGGTCTGTGTGCGACGGGAACCCGCTCGGCGGCTCGCGCGGCCGAATCCAAACCCCGGCTGCCCCTCCGAGACCATCCCGCAAATAGGCCAACCCCCTGCCTCAGCAGGTCCTTCCCGGACTCGCGGGGTCGTGCCAGCCGCCGGCGACGCGTCTTTACGACCGCGCCAACAGCGCTTCCTGCTCCGCCTGGCGATTCGCGGTGAAGTGTGCGCACCACGCCCTCCGGTCCTCTGCCGCGACCGCCACGACTTCGCTGGTGCGCCGCTCTCGGTGCCCGCGCCCCAGCGTCCATTTCTCGCTGTAGCGATGCACGGTCGGGCCGCTCCCGACCATGCCGCGGAGCCGTGCGTGGGTGGCGAGGCAGTTGCCCTTGACGCGGCACAGCACCTGTGCACGGTGTTGCTCGCTCCGTGCCCGCTCCGTGTCCTCCGAAGTGAATGTGCATTGCGCCGTCATGTGCCACAGGAGGCGCAAGCCCTTGCCGGGCAATGGCGCAATCCGGTTCCGCGCCACATCACCGCGCGTTCACAGGGTGCGGTGGAACTGCATGAGGTCCTTCTGGTCGCGCCATCGCTTGGTCGGAGTGGACTCGCTTTCGTCGCAACGGGCGATGACCTTCGCCTTCGTCTCGACAGCAATCTCGGCATAGATGTTCGTCGTCGACAGCTTCGCATGGCCGAGCTAGGCGGGAATCGTGTTCAAGTCCATCCACGCCCGCGACAGGTGCGTCGCCGCGGTCTGCCGCATCAAATCGAACCCACGCCCCAGTCCGCACCAAGGCGGCCCGGAGAGAAAATCTGCCGTGACCTGTTAGCGCAATTCTTAAATGTCCGGTTCTGGCAATTTTTAAATGTCCGCTTTTTCGAGGGAGCGGCATGCTGGATCCAGTGCTACGACGTCCTGGGCCAAGCCCACCGGCTGCAAGCAGCCGGTGGGCACCCTTACGGCGAGCGCGCCGAGGTGCCTGGCGGGGCCGGATACGCGCTGAGCGGCCGAGGCCTGCTGTTGTATACTCGATCCGGGAAAGACTAACCCTAGCGGCTGCCAAGTCGTGTCGGGAAGCGCATCGCATGGGGGACACCAACATCATCATCACTCCGCAAGTGGCGGCGATCTTCACTGGCCTTTTTACCGTGGCCTTGGCCATCCTGGGCACGTTCGCGAGAGCTTTCTTGAAGCGGATGGAGCGCGACAGGATCGAGCAGCAGGCGAGGTTGGAGCGCGACAAAGCGGAATTGACGGCGCTGATCAAGCAGTCCCACGAGCGTAGCGAGGCGCGGAGCAAGCAGTCCGACGAGCGCAGCGAGAAGCGGTCCGAGAAACTGGAAGCGGACAACCAGCAGCGCCACAGCGAGACCCGAACCGAGCTGCGCGATATTCAATCCGAGCTGCGCGACCTGAACTCGCGAGTGGGCAGGCTGGAAACTCCAGGTGTCCGTGGCCGTTCGGCGGGGTGATCGGGACCGCAATCCACTCGGCGGGACCACGATTCGGCGACGGCACCCGAGGGCGAGTCGGATCCCCCGCCGGTTGCCAAGCACTTCGATCCATCGATGGTTCCCCCAGCGGGCGGCCGCTCGGAGCCGAAGCACTCGGCCGGTCTGGCACGTCAAGCAGTACCTGACGAGCAGCCGGGCGGCGAGACCGTTTCAGAGCCGTCGGAGGAGGAATCCCCGGACACGTCACGGTGAGGGGCTTGGACGGGAACGCGGGCACGGCGCGACGCTCGTTCCCGGCAATCCGGTCAGCGGGTTGTCGCGGCGTCGCAAGCCGGTTCCGACCTCTGTCGCGGGAGAACCCGCTTCAAGAGGCGATCGCGTGGCCGTGCCTGCAAGCTGTCGGGGAGCCGGGATGGCCCGATCGCGATCTTGGCCCTTGGAGCCGCGAGATCGCCGCTGCCTGCCAGTGCGAGTCGCCATTCGCACCGTGGGGGCATACCCAGCACCATCCGGCCGCCCCGAAGGCACCGCCGCGCACGGCGCCACGTCGTCACTGCCCCTCTCTTAGACACCTCCCAGCAGTTCCGTCGACTCGCCCGTCAATGCGCGCCCGGGGCCGGCCTCCCGCCGTTCGCCACGAGCGACCTCGATTGCACCAAGCACCAATTGCAAGCCGCCCGCGGGTTGGCGCGCCATTCGCACGGCCGAAGGGGGCAACGGCCGTGCGTTCATCATCGCCCCGTCCGATACTGCAGCATGTCGCAGGCACCCGTGGCAGGCTCGCTTGGAGTTCGCTCGGGCCCGTGCGCTGCTGCCCGCCTCGTCGCGCCTCTCCGCCGACTCTGCTATACTCGATCCGGGAAAGACGAACCCTAGCGGCTGCCAAGTCGTGTCGGGAAGCGCATCGCATGGGTGACACCAACATCATCATCACTCCGCAAGTGGCGGCGATCTTCACTGGCCTTTTTACCGTGGCCCTGGCCATCTTCGGTGCGTTCGCGAGAGCTTACTTGAAGCGGATGGATCGCGACAGGATCGAACTGCAGGCGAGGATGGATCGCGACAAAGCGGAATTGACGGCGTTGATCAAGCAGTCCGACGAGCGTACCGAGAAGCGGTTCGACCAGTCCGACGAGCGTACCGAGAAGCGGTTCGACCAGTCCGACGAGCGTACCGAGAAGCGGTTCGAGAAACAGGACGCGCGGAGCGACAAGCAGGAAGCACTCAGCCAACAGCGCCACAGCGAAGTTCAAACCGAGCTGCGCGACCTGAACTCGCGAGTGGGCAGGCTGGAGACCCCTGGGGGTGTCCATGACCGTTCGGCGGGGCGATCAGGACCGCAATCCACTCGGCGAGATGACGATTCGATGGCGGCACCTGGGGGCGAGTCGGATCTCCCGCCGGCTGCCAAGCACTTCGATCCATCGATGGTTCCCCCAGCGGGCGGCCGCTCGAAGCCGCAGCACTCGGCCGGTCTGGCCCGCCAAGCAGTACCTGACGAGCAGCCGGGCGGCGAGACCGTTTCAGAGCCGTCGGACGAGGAATCCCCAGACACGTCACAGTGAGGGGCTTGACCGCGAATGCGGGCGCGACGCGAAGCACGTTCCCGTGAATCCGCTCGACGGGGTATCTCGGCTACGCAAGGGAGTATCGACCTGTGTCACGGGTGAGCCCGTATCATCCGGGCGGACGGGAGCGGGGCGCCATCAAGCGTTGCCGACGGATTACCGCGCACCTGCAGCACGCAACCCTCTCCGCAACGCCCGCCTGCTTCGCGCATCTCCTCGCATGCATGCGACGGGCGACCCTCGCAAGCATCAATCCCAAGGCGAGTTGACCGCGATTGGAGTTGTGTCAGGGCGGTTGTCGCTGACTCGCGGATTCCATTCGTACGCCAAATAGATTTCAACTCCATCGCGCGACTGCGGAGGTACCGCACACCAACTCACGTAAAGCCTCTGCTTTGCGAATTGCTGGATTCGAGGATCGGTGCGATGTTCCCTGAGTCGATCGGCGACGATTCCTTGACCGACATATACCACGGCGGGATTCTCCCCTCCGTGCCAAATCACGTACACTCCGCCCAAGTCGCGAAAACGCTCGTGGTCCAGATCGATCTCTTTCAGCATGCACCACACAGCGGCGCGACACTTCATCCACTTTAGGTGCACCACGAACCTCCCACTGACCAAAGGGTTCGATCACGCTTCGATTGCGTCATGTCCGACACTATACCGCAAGGTTGACCAAGCGCGTCCGAGCACGACTGGATCCGGTGGTGCAACGGACTGGATGCCGTGATGCCGGCAAGGTGGATCCAAGAGGCCCGCTGCGAGAAATCCGTTCCAAGTGGATTCTCCGCGCTTGGACGTCCTCGGGCGCGGATAGTGGAGCACCTCGAGACACCTGGCACCGACCGAGGCAGTCGATTCGCTTTACAGCGCGGAGTCGCCGCAGAAGAGCCGACCCGCGATGCGGCACTGTCCAAGGTCACCGATACCCATTCCGAGCCCGTCAACCGCCGAACCGCTCTGCAGCCACCAGTCATGCCTTGGGTCACCCAACATGGTGTCGTATGGAACCAAGTCGCCAGCGTTTCTCCCGCCGGTTGATGATCGGCGTGCTGTAGAGTCGAGGAGAGGCGCGCCGGTCGAGCGGTGGAGGGAGCACGGATTCCGGCGTCCAGCGCCATCCCACCTGTGCCTCGCACTCCACTTCGACTACGTTTCCTCTCCCCGCTCATCGAACCCAGCGTGCGGATTTCCCGCACTGGGCTCTCGTTCGAGATCATGCGCTCGCACACGCGAAGCCGCGCCGTCCGCCCGCTCCGGCGTTCCCGACCGCTCTGCGGCCAGCCGCCCGGAAAGCGCACGTCTTCCCGGACTCCGCCTCGGGCCTCCGACCCAGCCACCGACGCGGCCGCTGTGGCGCCCGCGCCCGTGCCCCCGACCGCCGCCCCGCGGCGGCCCGGCACTCGCTTCACTTCCGCATGTTATGTGTAGTGCGGAGTTATGTGGAGTCGGACAGCGAAACCATTGCCGCGCAACATCGTCGGCGGATTTGACTCCACATAAATCCTGCATGGGGCCGGCCAGAGGCGATGGCACTCGGCAGGGGCTGGAAGCCGAACCGTTGCCCGGTCGGATCCCGCGCGGTGCCGGTGCCGCAGGCTTGACTCTGCCCAGCCGAGCGTTCGTACTCCAGCACTGAAGCCCCGGCTTGGACATGCGTGGCGGACCCTGGCGAGGCACTACGGTTGGTCGCGCAGTTCGTGCCCGCACCCATGTCGGGCGGTTGCAAGGGGTGCGGGTGCGGATTGCTGACGATTGCGCTCGCACCGGTCGAAACGATGCCTGTCGGCGACTTGGTTCCTGCGCCCGTGGAGGCCCTTGCGTGGCAGCGAGCGCGACGGGTCTAGAATGTCGATCATGAACTTAGTCAAGCACTTACGGTCTCTATACCGCTGTGCTTGGGAATCGGATCGACCGCTGCCTGCAGTCGCCCGAGAGTGCATCGCTGCACATTCTGTGCAAGGCGTCAGCAGGGGCAACAGCGGTCGCGACGCTCGTCAGGCAAGGCCGGCATCGTCCGGCGCCGCGCCCACGGCAGCCACGCGCGGGCCGGAAGCGCAGGCCGCTTGCGTAACGGGCGGCCGGCGAACTGGCCGCGTGCAACATGCCACTAGCGAGCGGTCGACCGGGAGACCGGATGCGCCGTTCGACTGCGGGGGCACGCGACCGCAAGTCGGCGGAATGCAGTCGATACCCTCACTTGGATCGAGTCCCCCTAGCCGAGGAGTTATGTGGAGCGAATTTCGCCAAACGTGTTGCGCGGCAAGGGTTTCGCTGTCCGACTCCACATAACTCCGCACTCCACATAACGCATGCGACGCCATCCGGAATTTCCGAACCGTAAACGGGGCTGATAGGCTCGCGCCAGTCCCCTTGGTCCCTGCCTCCTTTCCGCGTCACTCTCAAACCAAGGCCCCTTCCCTCCGCAGGCATTACCCCGCTTCCTCGGTACTACGGGCCTCTCCGCCACCCTGCCGGCCCGAACTGGCCCTCGCGGGTTTTCGGTTGGCGCGTGCGCGCCACCGACAGGGCTTCCCGTGTTGCTCCTACGCTCCTCTTGCACGCATGCTGCCGCCAATACCCCGGCGGAGACGACCGGCCTGTCTCGTTCGCGCCCACTGGCGGTACCGGTCGCTGGCAGCCTTCCCCGATACAACGGCGGGTCGGCCTCCGCATCAACTTTTTCGAGGCCTGCTCGGCGTTCACTCGCGTTGCGGCCTGCGTGCTCGCTGAACCGCCCAAGGCGGTCCGTTTCACCGAAGTGCTTCAGTCCGTTTCGTTACCTCCACGACCCGCTCCGATTGCTACCGGCTGGAACGAACAAGTTGCCGGGCGGGATTCGCACCCGCTGGAGCGCAGTGCCTTGGCACGGCGCACGTTGTAATTCAGATTAGATCGGCGATTTTTTTCACATTCGCCCGTGCGGGCCGGGCGCGTCCAGACTGCTACCAGCGATGCAAGCAGGGACTGTAGATGCGGCCGTCTCTCCGGTTTGCCTTTGTGCCTGAAGCATCAGTTGATCGCACGACACCCTAGCTGGGATTCCTTTCTGCAGTAGCGACCTTCAATCTGGCTCCGGCCGAATCTGACAAATTGCAACGAAATAATCTGGAATACAACAGTGCCACAAGCTACGGCCCGCCGGTCGGCAAGCCTCCTCGGTGCCAGAGAGCGGACCGCGAGAAACTCCCTGCATCGCCGTGCTCCGTGCCGGACTCCGCCGAACCTGCGCGAGATCCTAATGCCAGCCGATTCTCGGCACCCGGCACCGATTCCTGCAAGCATCGCGCACTGTTGCCCGAGCCATTGGTGCAAGCGGTGTCGGTCACGCAAGTCGCCCATCCAAACGCCACCACCAACGCGCCCGGGAGTGGTCGCCAATGTCAACTCGAAGCTGTGCGGGACCCGTCTCGACGAATCTGACCGTCGGATGGCTCACTCGCATCAACGCCCGAGCCAACGCCCTTGCCAAGGTTCGAAGCCTCGATCGGCCTCGGCACGGTCGATCTCGCGTCCCCGTCCATGCCCCGCCATCGTCTGGGGATAACAGCGGGCGGGCCATGCTCATTGCCTTGCGCCATCCAACCTGCCCACCTTCCCAGTCCGTTTCCGATGCGAACAGTCAACGCGTCTGTCCAGAGCTCTCCCGGATCCGTTGCGAGACGCCTCCCGATCTCCGGTCCAGATAGCGAGGGTTCCTCGCGCAACCAATCACAAATCTCCGTAAGTGTTAGCTGTTTCCAAGCTGCCCTCCAAACCAATAGCTGCGGCAGGCGCGTGATGCGTATGCCTCCTCTTGGCGTCCCTGTCTCTCCGCCGCTCTGGCACCCGCGCCCGTCCGGTGGCCGCGCCGACTCGACAGCCGCGCAACGCCTCGATTCCGTCCCTTGAGGTGTTTGCCGCTCGTGCGCCCCTGAGCTGCTCTCCATCCTCGACCAACGGCTCTGACCGGAACGCGCCACCTTAGCTCCGCATGGATCACGGCCGCGGACGACCGTGGCAACGGCACTTGCCGTCCCGCCTGGCATTCGCGTTGCTGCATCCATCGCACCAAGCGGCTTAGACGCTTGGCCGCCTTCCCCGTCCGGGCTTGTTCAGATCTCATCATCGAGCGCGACCAACCGACCGCCACCGGATCGGCCGCGACGATCTGGCAGCGGGTGTCGTCGCAAGCTCTGCGTTCGCCGCCATCCTGACCACGCCATTCCGGACACCTTGGATAGGCGTGTCGTACACGCAACGCACAGCCATCGCCGGTCGAGCGGGGCAACCTCTGCAAGCGTGCCGTGTCGGAAGGCTCGCAAGTTGCCGAACGACTCCCCTCTGGCGCAGCCGTACCTAGTGTTTCGTCAGGTGACGATCTGAGGATAGACTGACTTGAGTTTGTAGCGGGCGGCGGTGACTGTCATCTGCCAGTCCACGCCTCGTTGCCGCTCGTTCACATCCGTCGCCCACGCCCCAATCTCGCGCCGCAACTCCTCTAGATCCCCGATCCGCCGCCCGTGCATGCATTGGCGCGTCAGCGCGCTCAACTCGCTCTTCGCGACATTCAGCCAGCTCCCGAGCGTCGGCGTGTAGCGGAACTCGAGGCGGCGCACCAGATCCCGTGCCCGCCCCGGCTCGAAGGCCTTGTAGAAGGCCTCTGGGGTATGCGTGTTCAGGTGTTCACAGACCAGAGTGACTCTTTCGCAATGCGCGTACCGCCCATCCAGCCAGGCCGCCACCTCCTCGGCCCAGTCCACTTTCGACCGCTGCGACCGCGCCGTCACCCCGCGCCAGGCCGCCAGCGGCTCGGTGAACATGAAGACCGTCGCCGTGCCGGACCGTTCGTACTCGTGGTCGACCCGCCGCGGATGCGCGGCCGGAGCCTCCACCGGCGTACGGGTTTCGCGCACCAACTGCACCGGCTGCTCATCCATGCACAGCACCGGGCGCTGCGCATCGTACGGCTGGGCATAGGTTGCCAGGACCCCTTCCAAGCCGGCGGCGAACTCGGCGTCGGCTTCCGGCGGGTTGACCCAGTACTGGAGCTTCCGCCCGCAAAGGCCGTTTTTCAGCGTTTGCGAGACGGTCTCGTGGCTGATCGACTCGACGATGCCGAGTTCCACGACGCACCGGGCGAGCAGACGCAGGGACCACTGGGCGTAGCCCTCCAAGGGCGGTCCGAGGCGCAAGGCGATGCTTTCGGCCCCCTGCTGGCAGTCGAGCAGTTTGGGGACCGGCGGGGCGTCGCGCTGCTTGCCGTTGAGGGCCCGCTCGAAGCCCTCGAGCCCGCAACGGCGACGCACGCTCTCCACCGTGGCGGTGCGACAGCGACAGGTCTTGGCGATCTCGGCATCGCTCCAAGCATCGGGCCCGTCGACGTCGGCGAGCAGCAGGATGTGAGCGCGGCGCGCCTTCTGGCTGGCGGCGCTGAGCCGCTTCAGGGTGTCCTCGCACAGCGCGCGTTCCTCGTCCGTGAGCCGGACGATGTACTCCTTCCCAAGCATGGGGGGCCTCCTTCGAGGCTGACTTGCTGACACAGCCTTCTAAGAACATTATTGCCTGAAATATTTGTCCTGACCGAACACTAGCTTGCCTCCGGCGCCTAGCCTGCCGACACTGAGTCTTCGGGAAGTGATTGCACCGAGGATGCCAGATTTGGCCCGTTTCTGCAGGTTCTTGCATGATGTCTGCTGCCAAGACTCTCCGAAAGCTTCGTAGCGGAACAGTACTGGATCGTTTGCTCCCGCAGCTGGCGCAGAGGGTGCTGTACCGGTTACCTCCAGACGAGCCATCCCGGCCTTCTGTGCGCTGCGCGGGCGGTCTGGCGCGCCTCGCGCTCAGCGCAGAGTGGCTATAGCGACATCAGTCGCGAGGGCACGACACGCGACGGTGCCCTGCACAGCCAAGTAGCGGGATGTACCATGCGTCATTGCCGCGACCGCTCGGTGGATCCCGTGAGCGCACCCCGTCGGCCATCTTGTGGCGGCATCCCGCCCGCCGCCCCTGATCGAATCCGTTACCGCTTGGTTCGCTCCCCCTGTGGTGTGCTACCTTGGGTATGGCTTGAACGCTGAAGAGCGCAGCCATGGCTCGATCACGTAACACCCGCAAGGTGCGATGCGGTCGCTTGTAATAGGGTCGTTGTAGGAGGTGGACATCGTGGCGCGATTCGTTCCCAGCCTCGATCTTTGCTTCTGGCCATGCGGCCCGTGCAGGGCATGCAGAACTCGTCACGGCTCAAGCCCGACAAGCATGGATATTGTCGGTGCCGCCTGTAGTGTCCCGTTTCCGCGCGGTGGACGCTCGAGGATGCGCACTAGCGGAAGTTGATCGAATCCGATGATCTGGAGACAGTGGAGCAGGCACGTATGTGCGGCGGTGTGTCACCGGGCGGTTGCGCTCACCGTGTCACGGGGTTGGTACGCTCGGGCCCTGCGAACTCGCGCTTGCACCGCGTATCCGACTCAGGATCCTGGATTGCCCGGCGGCGATTTCGAGGCTTGGAATCTGATCGTTGGTCTGCTTGCCTCGCAAATGCGGGCTTCGCGCGAAACTGACAGGCTCAAGCACATGTGCCTGCTTGGGTTCTGGACTCGCGTTTCGATCACGCACGCAGGCGCGAATCACTTCGATTTGAACCCGGGCGCCTCTCTCCCGCAACGACCTGATCAGCATCCCGTCGCCGGGCCAAGTGTCCGGATCAAGAATGCATAGGAGCACAAAATGAGTCTCTCCGAGATCCTCTCAAGGGCATGCGATGCGGGAATTCCAGTCTGTTACTGGAACGATGTCCAGCAAGTAGTTAGACTGTGTCGGCCGGATGGACGCATCACGGTCATTGGTTCTGATACCGCTAGATCCCATGCCTCGACTCCACCGGAATACGTTCCGGGTCCTGAGGTCAAGCTCTCGTTCCAACTCCCCCGCGGGTCCGGGGCATTGAATGGGGTTGCTCTGGACACAGGGAACTCGCCTCTCGGTGCATCGCGGGATCTGGCTTCCGCGAGAATCCTCCCACACCCGAACAGTCGAGACACCGGTGTTCTTGGCTTCTTGGCCGAGGCTGAGGGTGGTGAGGACTCCCTCCCCTCGCAAGAATCGAACCGACAGGAGCGCGAAACTCCAGAGCTTTCTCGTCGGGAGAAAGAATTGCGTCGACCGCCGAATCCTTTCGATCTTCTCGATGTTGATCCGACTCGTCCGGAACTGCCATCCCACTTGCGCATCGTACCCGTCATTAGAATCCGGCGAACTCAGTAACGGAAAGCGATAGGGCTTCCAAGCTGATCGAGCAAGTTGATAGGGCTCTCTCCGCTTGGCGTCAGGGGGATATTGGTTGCGACCTAGGTCTCAAATTCGTATTCCTCGTAAACCTTTCAAGACCACTCGATCCCGCACCTTTGGGAGCTTCAGAGCAGTCGTCGAGGGCATCTGAAGAGATGTATGAACCCGGAGTTGACGTTGTACGTCGCTTCCTGCGGTGCCGCTGGGCATAGGCGCGATCAGCCGTTGCCGCCCTTTGCGCGATTCTCGCGCAGTCGGTCCGCAAACTGGTCTGGATGCAGCACCCGCCCCTCTAAAACCGGTTCCGAAGCCGCCCGGATCCCGCCATCCGCACGGCTTCGAGCCCGCCGCAGCAAACTCTGGAACGGCACTGCATCGCAGACGGCGTTCACCAGTCCACGACTGCCCGGCAACATTGCGCGGTGCTTCGGCGACGCCGCGTCTCGAACTCGCGTCAATCTCACCGACCGCTTGCCAACCGTCCAGGATGCACCTCCCACTAGCCGCAGTTCCGAACACTCGCCGGACCGGAGCCGGGACTCCACGGTGGATTTGACCGGCTACGAAGACATCACCCGTCGCATGCCCCTGCCGAGGACACCACCCGTGATCCGGCTCGGCGGACTCGCACCTTGCATTGCGGCTGTGCATCCCTCATGGGCACCAGCTGCATTCGAGCCACTCCGCCCGCTCTGCTATACTCGTCATTGGAGCGACCAACGATATTGGCTGCTGAGTCTTATCGGGAATCGATTCTGATGGGTGACGCGTTGATCATTGATAGCGAAGCGATGGAGGTTCTCGGTCTGATTGTGGACGTGTCAGTTACAGTGTTGAGCTAGTTCGCGAGGGCGCACTGGAAGAGGGTTGATCGCGAAAGGAAGGAACGGAGTGAGATGACGGATTACGACGAATCGAGACTCGAGAGGGAGATCCAGCGGGTCGACGACCGGAATGAGCGAAGGTGCGAGGCAGTCAGAGGCCAAGTTGAGAGGCTTGACGACAAGATCTTCCGGAAAGACCTCGACATATCTTCCACTCTGTTCGAGCTGGACTGCCGCGTGCGCTACCCAGAGGATGCTCTGGGTATCAAGAACGATGCGGGGTCTCGGCTCAAGCGGCACTCGGCGCGGCGGAATCACAACCTGTCGTCGGCAAATGCCATGGAGCCGGATCCGGCGCAGGCTGCCGAGCACCCCGATCAATCGGCGGTTCCCTTGGCAGACGTCCGCTCGGAGCCGCAGCGCTCGCCCAGTCCGGCACGCCAAGCGGCGCCCGACCAGCCGCAGGCAGGTCAGCGGGCCGAGGCGACCGACCCGGAGCCGCATGGGGAGGAATCGCCGGACTCGGCACGGTGAGGGACCTAGGCGGGGACGCAGGCACTGCGCGACGCCCGTTCGCAGGAACTGGTCAGCGGGCTGGCTCGGCGTCGCAACCGATTGCCACCCCCTTCCCTTGTCGAACTTGACCAACCGGCCCCGGATCGGCCCCGAGGATCTCGACCGTCCGTTGCTACGAGTGCGGAGGGCGCTTCCCACCAGAGCGCGTGATGCAGGACATTCGCGAGCAGTAGCCACAGTACGCCGCCATCGCAGTCTGCCGGAGCACCCTTTGCGCGCGAGTCGGGCCGGTAGACATGCAAGTTGGCGAAGGTCTCTCTGCTCGCGCCGCCGTACCGGACTTAGCTGGACAGCGAGCGGTGCTGCCGTGCATAGACAGGCAGTCTCAGGACTCGGACCGAACGCAGACTGCGTTGCCGGATCCGCGACGGGATCGTCCCGTTACCTGCACCGAACGCCACCGTAGGCCCAATGGGGCGGCATGCATTGCTTGCCGCCGCGAACCGTAGGATCAATGGAACTCATGCAAGCCTAATGGCGCACGTTCGGATCAGCTGGCCCGCACCCCGATGCAGCCGTCGCAGACAGCGGCCGGCCTCGTCTCCAGCATGCAAGCATAGAGTTGCTCGGACACACCCCGCGATCCGCCCACGAAATAGCAGGTCACAGCTTGATAGGCCGTTCGCACCGCTCCGCGATGCGCCTGCACGCCTCTGCCACTCGGTACTCGCACGGTTCACGCCACTGCATATCAATGTGGCGTCTCGAACCACTGATCCGTCGCAGCCAGACTCGATAGCTTCGGTGCGTCCTGTGCAACTATCTTCGCGTAGGCAGCCTCACAGACCGAGACCAAGCCAAGACAGTGGTTCGTACAGTTCAAAAGCACTTCCTCGGCGACCCTCGCTGGTACATTCGGTGACTCTCGTCCCAAGAACCAACTACATGCTCCTACTGCGTGTGACTGTAACGAGAGCCGGAGCAGATATTCCCAGTCGATCACGGATTCATCCTTGTGGCCGATTTCAAGCCTATATGCGCTCTCCATGATCTCTATATCTCTGCCTAGGTAAGATCTAAAGGCCATCCGCGACATCTCGCGTGCCTCATCGATGTCGTCGGCAAAACCAACCAAGACATGCGCCAAGCGCGACGAGTGATTCCAAATTTTATCAAACCGTTCTCTCGAAATTCTCGGACGCCTGTCTCCCATCGATAGCACCATGAATTGGACCATCGATAGCACTCGCCTCCAGTCACGCGTCGGAAGTTCATCCATCATCCTCGAAACCTCGATGACAAGGGCTGAGACTGAATTCGGCATGCCCCAAACCAAGAGAGCTGCTAAACAGGTCGCCGCCGACTCATCGGCCACCTGCCCGAGGCGTACCCTCCACCACGCAATGTCTGATGCCTTTTGTCGAGCGTAGAATAGACGTGAAATCAATCCGGCTGTCGGTGCGAACTCATGATCGCTCCACACACCCGGCGTACTGCGAGGCTTTCCTGCGACGGCGATGACTGCTAATCTAACCATCATGAAGCTGCCTGGAACTTCAGCAAAACCCCTATCAACGACCTCGGACCATGAGAACAAATGCTGCTGTAGATCGACTACGCTCCTGTCACGCATGGACAAGACGAAATCAGCAAATTCACTAACGCTGTCGCGCGTCAAACCGCTCTCGACACCGCTAATCTGGGCAGGGAACGGAGAAAACGCAAGGAAATCAATGCCTGCGCGATCATTCGAGTGGCTCTCGGATGCGAATAGACTGGAGACAAAGAAAGGATCCAAATATAACTGTAGTGTCTCAATGGCCGTCCCAGACGGTCTGCGATCATAACCACGCACATGCGGTTGAAGATCACCATCAAAAAGCAGACCCACCGCAATCTTGTATAGGTCTGGATTCTCGCTGATCGTAGTATACCAGCGCAACCTCGTGAACCACCGGACGCACAATTCCGCATCGTCCCCGGCCATCTCGAGGATGTCGTCCGGAGAGAAACTATCGATCAGCCCGAATTCATCGGCCTCCTGAAGTGGATCGCAACTCATCACTCCGCTTCGGTATCGAGATTTCCAAAGTGCCATCAAATCCACCTTGTCAGCATTCTCTGCCATGATTTCACGCAAAGCACGCCGACGACACGGATCGCTTTCCACTTCGAGTCGAACCAAGCATGTTTGAAACAGCATCGCGCGACCGGCCTTCTCTGGCAACTCGACCTCGCGCCTTTTGCCGGGCAGGCCCGCGGAATAGAATCGCTGAAAACCGGGCTCGGACATCACGAACTTCAATAGCCTATCAGTCACCCTCGGGACCTGCGAGAAAACGTGATCGGACAGCAGCATGACCGCCAATCGTCGCGACTGATTGATCAAATCGTAGCCCTTTCGGTCCCCGAGATCGGTAATTGCATCCACCAAGCTACTCAACTCGCCTCGATTATAGAAACCGCAAAAGAATCGAGTTACGTTCGTCCAAAATGAACTGTGCGCCAGAGCCTCGAATCGGTCTGGCCGAGCACCCTTGTGGTCCGTCCCAGAAGCCGAGTAAGGAGCGGTCTTGTACAACTGACGAGCTGCGAAATACTCCCTCAATGACTGGACCTCGAATTCGAACGCGCCCGATCCTCGCGATACCAAGGCACAGATGCGCTCCACTGTTCCCTGCATCAGTTGATCGACTAGAGCGATCACATCCTTTCCATGTCCCTCAGCTTCAAGGAATTCCTTGACACATTTTCGTAAATCTGACTCGGATATCCTTCCCAGACCCTTGCCAGCTTCGACCCGCGCATGCAAGTCCCATGCCAATGCGCCGTGAATCGATAGCAGCAACTCTCGATTGTCGCGAACGATGCTGGACTTTTTCGCTTCACGATTGAAGTATAGCCTCATATATTCTTCATACAGTGCCGTTCGTCTCTCGGGAAGCGCAACACCTAGCACATGCATCAGATGCAGAAGTATTGCTAGTTGCATCGGATTGCGAGCCAATTCTCTGAAGTGCGATTGCTCGAGTTTCTCTTCCAATGTATCCGAAATCAATCGGGCCTCTTCATCGCTCAGCCTTTGCGCTCGAATCCACTTGTCTTTGTACCCCACAATGTTGCTTGGTCGCAAGTCCTTCAACTTCAAATGTGTCCATTCGTCCTCCCGAAACCCAGCGATACCGGAAAATGCCGTAGGCCGACTCGTAATGATGCATTGAATCGATTTTGATTGCGCCTCAAGTCGCTCTGTAGCCTGACAAATCTCATCGATTATTTGTTGACGAATGGCGACATCCATGACTTCGTCAATTCCATCAAGCACAATGACTACATGAGAACGGTTGAGAAACTCCGTCAGTCGATCCTGATTGACACTTAATCCACCCGAGTTGCGTTTGATATGCATATTCAGGAATTTCTCGAGAGACTTGTATTTTGGATTTTTTGCGCTCGCATCGGTTCCATTACAAAACGGGTCTCGACCCGTCAACCACATCGCGTAGTCACGTAAGTCTAACTTGAAAGGAATTCTTATTGGTGAATGCTTAATCTGGCTTGAAGCGGTGCGCAGGCCATCAAACTTGTGCAGTAAGCGAATCCTGTGAACCTGACACAAGAATTGAGTTACAGTAGATTTGCCTTGGCCGGGCGCACCCTCAAGCACGATACGTGACGACTTGATACTTAAGGGCATTGTGGACAAGAACGCGGCAACCAAGCCAGCGTGTTCGAACTGTCCCCCCTTTCCGAATCCGTTTAGCTCATAGAATCGCGATTGGTTCAGATAGGTTTCGATGTCGGTTGAACCAACGCTGATTTCCGATTCGAAAGTGCGTTGGTCAGGCAGAGGTGCCTTATAACAGAAGGGGAGGTCAACAAATAGGTCGGTTAACTCATGGCTGAGGCCGACTTGTTTGAACTTAACTTTGCTCTCGCTATGATACTGGCTGGACAGATAGTTCGTTACTGCGCGCTTGAACTTCTCTTGAGCAGAATCATCGGCATGCGCGGTCAGTAGAGACAGAACATCATGTCCTTTCAAGATTTCTGGATAACTCCACTTGATATCACTGAACTGATCCAAGCGTCGGTCTAGGTCATCTCGCCACCAAACTTGGCATGGTACCTTGAACGATTGCGTCAGAAACTCGTTCACTCTACCAATCGATTCGCTCTTGGAAGGGAATGCCGATTTGATGTTTGTGATGAAGCAATAGGAACTGACTCTGTCGGTGATTAGACACCGCACATGTTCTTGCTCACTCTTGACGAGATCGCTTATCGCATGACGTGCTCTTGGCTGATCTGGATTTCGCGAGAAACCCACCTGAAATAGATGTAGATTCTTGTTTCCCGAATACTCACGCACGAGAAACGCATCACGGCCACCGTTAACCTCACTGACAGGACGGCGTTTGACATCCGGAAACTGAGCGACAATTAGTTCTTGGCACAGCTCTTGGAACCTCTTTTCGTCCAAAGCCTCGTAGTTGTAATCCATGACGCTATCCTTTCCGGGTCGGGGAGATGACCTGTTGATCGATCCCGGTGCATATGATACGGCCCTACACAGATTGTGCTAGTGCCGTCAGTTGTGAACGAGCAGGTTTGGCCCGATTCCGCGTCCAGCGCGGCAGACGCCAGGCAGAACCAGGAGGGCTCGTACCATGGCGCTTTGCCCGAGGCAGCCTGTTCCGGTTGCAGGTTTCAAATCAATCACCTACCACTTCCGCCGACATCGTACGATTCGAAGCGGAGGCACCTGCGCTGGGAGGCCGCGACGATCCGACTCCGCACTCCCATATGTTACCACAGCGGATGCTGTGCTTGGGATTCCCAGTTGCGGCCACCTGCAGTTCCTTCAGTGCCGCACGATGTGCCTCCAGCGCTCTTGGGCCTGCCGCCCAGACGCTTCCAGCGTCCATTGCAACCCCGCCTGCTCGGGTCCCGACCGCTCCGGTCGATTCTTCGGCCACTCGCGGAGATCCCCTCGCAACGTTTCCCGACAGGCTGTCGCGATTCACCACGCCAACCTCTTCGCTACGTTCGCCGCGCTTCGCCACCTAGTTCTGCTGGATTGAGTGAGTCGCTTCCCGCGGCACCGCACGGCACGGCCTCGCTCACACATGCCGCGCACTCCTCTCCGAGCGTCTCCGTGCGCGCATCGCGTTCGCTTGCTGCGACTGACTTGCGGCGTTGCGGTCTGCACATCCGCAGACTCGACCTGCTGCCCGGATTCCGCAGCGCACTGGCCAACCTCAACCTCTAGTCCGCTCGGTCGCACGTGCCTAGCCGCACTAGGCACCAAGCTTCAATCGTTGCGCGTGCATCTGTTACGTAGGTCAGCGCCAAGAGTTCGGTTGTTGCTGGCCTATGCGATTCCCCACAGGTACGAGCGCAACTTGTATCCGCACGGTCTTGGCTCGACTTATCTTTGCGACTTGAGTGCTTCGTAGTGTTTGGTCTTCGCACGGATTTTCCAGGCGAGTGGGCCGATTGGGATTCTCCAGCCGTAAGTGCCAGATACCGCCGCCAGTTTGCCGAACCTCACGGCACCATCGGCGGGCGTTCCTAGGATCCTCCATCCCTTCGATGGCAATCGCCCGACGGGGCAGGCGGTTTCACGACAAGTCCTTGAACGCCATGGCTATGATCGCTCCGTCATACTCGCTAGGCACTTGTGCATGGCCGGGTTGCGGGAACGCGAGCCGGCCCTCATGCGCCTCCATGACCAAGGTTGCGTAGTGCAGGCCCAGTCCCATGCCATCGGGCTTCCGCGTGAAGAACGGCCGCGCAAGCTGGCCCGGATCATCCCCGCGGAACCCGACGCCGTTGTCCGCGACCACGATGGCCGGCCCGCGACCCAGATCTCGCGAGACGCCGATATACAGCTTCCGCTCCAGGTCCCGGCCGGATCCCGGGTCGCCGGGCCATCGCAGGCGGGTCCAGTACAGCGCGTTGTCGATCAGATTCCCCAGCGCCCCCACCATCATGCCGAAGGCGAAATCGGCGCGGAACCCTTCCCCCTCACCGTCCAGCAATGG
This sequence comes from Bryobacterales bacterium, assembly GCA_965242625.1. Classification (GTDB taxonomy): domain Bacteria; phylum Acidobacteriota; class Terriglobia; order Bryobacterales; family UBA6623; genus VXMF01. The sequence goes on from CBDEST010000005.1 coordinate 50,696, forward strand.
GCACTCGACCGCAACCTGATGGTGCCGGAATCGCATCGCGTTGTACCGCAGGGCCGCCTCGATCAGCTCGCGACCGGTTTGCTCTCGCTTCGTATGCCGCCGCAGCAAGGCACCGAGACCGTCAAGAACGTCCACCGAGTGTTTCGCTAGCCGCGCAGCCGTGTCCCAGTCGGCGCCCGCGGATACGACCTTGTGGAGTTCCCGGAGATTGCGCTCGACTTCGTGGAAGACCACCGCCAGATTGAGTCCGGACGTAGCGGCGGCGAGCAGCGTCTCCTGCATCTCCCGATAGTTCCGCTCGATCCTGTCGACATGCTTCCCGAGTTTCCCCTGCATGCCGTCTCGCTGAATCGCTCGCTTCAAAGCCCGTAGCGGATTGTCGATCTTCGCCGCGACTCGATCACCCGCTGGACCGCTCAGTTGCCTGATCCTGTCCTTGTCCCTGTGACGCTGATCCTCGAGCGTCCCGATGACACCGAGCACGATGTCATGCAGATTCCGATAGGCCTCGTTGTCTACGAAACCCTCCCGATTCGTCTTCTCGACAAGCTGAGACGAGCCTTGGAGCGAAAGGTGTATTGCCCCGACGATGATATTGCGGCTGATCCTCCGGGTCGGCAGATTCACTCGGCGAAGGTCCAAGCCGAGCCAGTCGTCGCCGCGTTCGCCGTAGTTATACACGCGGATGCCGTCGCGATAGACGCGCACACCGCCCGACTCGTCGAGAAATTCCTCTACGCTTCGACTCTGTGTGATGAGCTTGCGGAGTTCCCGGTCACGGTCGTAGACGTAAAAGGCTCCCCGCACGGGACCGATTCCGGCGAATAGCGGCTCCTTGGCCACGAGATCGCTCTTGGGAGCACTGCCGGTCCGCAACTTTGGGAGCTGTACCTCATCACCGCGCTTCTGAACCGTCCGCCCGCCGAGAGGGAGGCCGGGCACTTCCCGGAACTCGTACTCCCAGTCGAACCGGCCGGCGTCGATGCGGAACGAGAACTTCCAGATGGCACGTTCCAAGATGTCAGCCGCACTCGGCAAGTCAGCAAGCCACTGTTCGCAACCGGGTACGTCCAGCTCGACGTCGAATCCGCCAGGTTCTTCGAAGGGCGAGCAAATCGATGTGATCTGATTGTGCAAGCGTCGGACCTCGCCCCTGCGCCAGACTTGAGTCCGCAATTCGCGGATCTCGATCATGGTTCCCGTCCGGTCGCCGGTGAACACCTCGGCGCGGCGCACTTGGATCGTGACGGGAGCTTCGTCAAGATAGGGTTTCTCGATCAGTTCCGCCCAGTCGATCTCGACTACGCATTCGTCGCAGCCATCGCGCCGGGTAATCAACCTGATCCGGTTTCCGAGCTTGTGGACAGCGAACCGACCTACACCCTTTTCGCCCAGCGGCAGGCGCCGATGTGCGGGGGTCCTCTGACGTGCTAGGCGCTGCTGCTTGCGATTGTCCTGTCCAGGTGAAAGCCAGACCGATCGAATCACGTCGTAGCTCATCCCTTCGCCGTCATCCGTTACGGAGATCTTCGGTGGGTGGCCCGGTCCGATGTCGAGCAGGACCCGTGCATTCGTAGCGTCAGCGTCGTATGCGTTCTTCACCAACTCGAATACAGCGAGGCGATCACTTCCGATCAGTTCGTCGCCAAGTAGCTGCAGGAGTCTCGCCCGCGGCCTGAATGAATAGGAACCCGCTCGCGCGACGCTCCTTTCCGCCGGGAATTGCCTGTCTGGTGTTTGCACGAACCCTGTATCCTCTGCTTGCGTAGCGGCAAGCTCTCTTAGAAACGAATCAATCGAGGCTCGATCAGCCCTACTCCCTAAGCGTACATGGCTGCGAACCTGCCGCTAGTGCCTTGGTCCTGCTGCTTCGGGACAAGACAGGGCAGATTTTTTTAGACCGCTTGGGCGTTGTGCCGGACGACGAGGTCGCGGGGACCGCGAAGCGGGAGTTCAACGACAACTTCTACGGCTGATACATGCTCGCGGCTTCGGACGTTTGCATGGCAGGCTGTACCGCGGGCGCTCGGCAACGGACAGAAACCCTTACCACGCTGACTTGGTGTGCCCCGGGGAGGATTCCCATGACCGCAAGCACTTCGTGCGGTAGCTCGCCGGGCCCTACGGGTCGCAGGCTCGCAATCTAGCGTTCCGCAGGTTCCAGATCGGACTGAGCCGATCTCCGGCATCCACCGCTAGACGTTCCAGCTTGGGTGTGCGGGCGATCAGTCACACGGCTTTCGCGTCCAACACAGTTGGTCGCGTCCCAATGGAATGAAGGCACGAATCGGGGTTGCCCTATCGCAGGTGCTGGCGCGTGCAAGGTGCCCGCAGCTGGCGCGGCTAGCTTCCTTGCCTCGCGTGCGAACGGAGAGTCGCGAGGTCCGCTGGGAGGATGCTCTGCGGAAGGGCTCCGGCCGATTCTGCGAGGGCCTCGGCAATGACATGCAAGTGCCTCGCCTGAAGTTCGCATCCAGGTCGGATTCTCGGGTCTCGCCAGCTGTGCCGGTGCCTCGTGCCCGAGAGGTCGTCGGCTGGGTGCATTCAGCGAGAGGTGTCCGTGTGTGCTGTAGTGGGGGACGGGACTCATGAAGAAGCAATTCGTGGTGCTGACGTTCGACCTCGGTATCGATGGCGACTACGAGAATCTGTACGCTTGGCTCGATGATCGCGAGGCGAAGGAGTGTGGCGAGGGCGTGGCGTGGTTCTACTTCGAACCCGAAGAGGGGAAAGAGCCGCTTGAGCAATCCTTGAAGTCGTCTCTGGAGCAAGCGGTCAAGTTCGGCGAGCGCGCAAGGGTCTATGCGCTCCATCGGAGTGAGGGGAAGACAAAGGGCAAGTTTATATTCGGGCGACGCAAGCGCGCGCCGTGGCTGGGATTCGGTCGGCACCAAGGAACAGAGGAAGACGAAGAATATCTTGATGTTTGAACGCATCTTGATTGACACCGGTTTCTTCTTTGGAATCTTCGACACGGGAGATCAATTCCACGAAAGAGAGACAGCATCCACACCTGCCGCACACCAGCTGCCGCCCAACGTGCGGGGACGCTGGCTGTCCGCCGGTGTGCGCTGAGCATTGAGGAATCTTGGGACGTGGTCCGCGACCGCTACCCTCGAGGTGCTAGCATGACATTGGAATGGGCCGTAGCGAGCAGCATTGGCGGGAGGACATCATCGGAGCGACTGCCGACGGAAACCGTCTCTCCGGTAGGGTCTTCGAGGACGGAGGCTACTGGATGATCGAGTTCCCATCCATCGATGTCATGACCCAAGCGCGCACGAGAGACGAGATCTGCCACATGGCTGCGGATCTGCTGGAGACGATTGTGAACATCCCGACGTACGCTGCCAGTGTGACGTTGCTCGACGGCGACCGACTCGAAGTCACGTCAATCTACCGATCCGAACCCAGCGGCGTCGGCAGCGTCTCGCCTAAGCTGGTGACCGCCTAGGTGGATAGCAGTCCAACTTCCCGGGGCACTGGACTGCCGCCGCGAAGGTGTGCGAACTCGTGTCGACGATGCCGAAATCCTTGGCGGATCGTCAGAGTACGAGCGGCGAGTCGGAATGCATCATCGAGGCGTCGAATTCCTCGAAGTTCGCCAAGCGCAATTCGTGCCCCGCCGAGCCGACCAATCCGCTGAGCGAGGAGATGGCATCGGCCGTGCGCTCCCCTTCGAGCGCAGCATCGATGGCATCGAAGAAGCTGTCGAAATTCGCTTGCCGCTCGTTCAGGTGATCTCGCAGCCTCGCCTCGAACTCTTCTCGCTGCTGGTCTAGCAAGCGACCGGCATCCTCGCAGAGCGCAGTCACTCGTAGCATGGCTTCCTCTGCCAAGCGCGCGTCCCGTTGCACGGCGATGCAAGACTGATACACGAAACCGGCGAGCATGTACCCGGCAACGGATCCTACGACAGCTCCGGCGGGCCCGAAGACCGCACCCGCCGCCGCGCCGGCGTAGATGCCCGCCATGGTGCTGCACCCGTTGTTGCCGAGGCGTTCGGCAGCCTCTTCGGGCGAGATGTCGCCCTTGGCGTAGTCGTAGACCGTGACGCCGGCTTCGATCAGCGAGGCCGCGACCGCCGAGGCGACGTTGGACTTCGCGAGGGTCGGCAGCCCCGCCTTGTGCGCTGCGTGTCGAATCACGACTCCGGTCGCGGCAGTCGCCCCGCCCCGAACGCCGGAGCCTGCCGCGTCGCCGGCAACGTTCCTCGCTGCCTGCCTCCCATCGATCTCCCCTCGTCGGTATTCGGCTGTATTGCGGACAACGGAGATCATTCCCCCGAGCACCGCGCCGGCCGCCGCGGCCGCCGTGGCGGCCGTGACGGCTTCCCGTCCCACGGCGCGGGCTTCCTCCACGGCGACGAACGTCTTGGGTGATTTTGCGGCGAAATCGAGTTCCTTGTTTGACGTTCCCCCCGAACCCACTTCGCCGTGCCTCACCTCCTTCGTAGTCCTTTCGGCCGAATCCCGCCAAATCTCAGCAGCGGGGTCATCCTTCTTTTGCAAGTCCAGGGCACGCTGTTCCGAGATCTCCCGCACCCTGTCCGCTTGATCCTTGGGTGCCAAGCGATCCATGCCTGCGTATTTGGGATCGGCTTGCTTGGTGGCGATCCAGTGCGGGTCAGCGGACGCTTTGGCCTGAATCTCCTTGATGACCTCTTCGCCCTTGACGATCTCGATATCAGCCGGCGCATGCGGACGGCCATCTTCGGCAGTGATTATCGCCTGAAAATCGGCACGCGCCAAGGCGGCCCGCTCGTTGAACCGCGCCGCCTCGATGTACTCGAACAAGTGGCCCTTCAACTGGCCTGCCGGTAACGATGTGCCATTCATTCTGTGGAGCAGCAGTGCCATGCCGTCACGCAGGACATCCGACGCGGCGGCCTCCGCCGATGACGCGGCAGCGCCGACCGCGCCCGCTCCGAAGGCAGTCGCGCCGCGCAACGAGGAGTCCTTCGCCATCTTTACCGTGCCTCGGCTTTCGCCAGCATCCCGCGGCCGTGCTCGAGAGCCTTCGGATATCCCTTGGCAAGCGCTCCGCTCTCGTCAAGGAGGGGCGCTTCCAAGAGAATCTTGAGCCCTTCCGCGAACACCACGGCGCGATGTACGATCCGCCGCTCGGATTCCGCGTACTCGGCGTAATCGGACCCGCTCCGGTCCAGCAAGTCCTCGAAGTCATTGAGGACTTCGGAGGCGTGCCCGTCCAGCCGCTCCAGCACCTCGCGAACTTGAGCAGCCACCTTGGCGATACCCTCTACGATCGTCGTGGCTGCCCGCATCTGCTTGGCGTCCAGTTGGTAGAGTGCAACATTGGTCTTGGCAAGCGCCAGGTTCTTGCGCGCCTTCGCAGCCAGGACCGTGCCCCCCACAGCCAAGACGGGAGCGGCCACGATGCCGCCGAGTATGGCCGCGCCGCCGGCAACGCCGAGGCCGCCCGCTGCAAGCGAGCCGCCGCCGAACCACGCGAGGGTCGCATTGGTCGCCGCGACCCCGCTGAGCGAGGAGATCGCGGTACCCGTGGATGCGGTAGCGAGCACGGTGGCGCCGCCGTAGCTCGCGACGCCCATGAGGGCTCCGCTGGACACCGCGATGGCTCCCCCGCCGACCGCTTCGGCCACCCGCTTGGTCATGGCCTGCATGTCCGCGAGCCTCGCCTCCACTCCGCCGCCAAGCTCGTCCATCCCCGCAGCGCCCTGCAAGTCGACGTTGCGCAGTTCTTGGAAGAGGCACACGAAGCGGCCGAGCTGCCGGTCCCAGATTTCGAGCTTCAACTTTCCCAAGGCTTCCAAATCGTTCGTACAGCTTGCCCGCGTGTCCTCCAAGAGTTTCTCGTCTCGCCGGAAAACGTCGCGGCCTTCCTTGTGCAGGCTCTTGGTCTTCCGGTGGTCGGAGTAGGCATCGTAGCCTTGCTTCACACCGAACGACCCGACGAGGGCGGCCCCTCCGATCAGCAGCAGCGGCAAGGGCATCTAGGCGTCCTCCGCGTTCCAGAATCCGGTAGCCTCTTCGATCAGCGCGACTTGGCGAACGACCCAGTTCTCCATGCCGACGAGTTCGTCGCTGGAAAAGCCGAGCGCACTCGCGATCTCGGCCACCGATTCAATTTCGGCGACGTGATACTCGCCGTCCACGTAACCAATGCCCATCAGCTCGAGCAGCGCGAACACCTTGGACCGCCGGGACTGGAATGCCGCGGCCAGCTCTTCGAGCGTGCCCTCCAAGGCCGGCTCCCCGATCGCACTCGAGAGCGTGGCGAGGATCTCGGCCTCTCGCTCGGCCAGCACCCCGTCGGCGTGGACGACTTTGTGCGCGAGAGCGAGGAAGGCGCGTTTTTCGCCAGCCTCCAAGTTTTCTAGGAACATGCTGCTCAGGTCCGATCCCTGCGCCGAGAATGCGACGAGCCCGCCGCTCCCGACTGAATTCCGGCCTCGGAATAGCATAACCCGTTGCAACTTCCGTCGTGGTGTCGTACGTCGGGCGGTGCGATTGGCCTGACCGAGGTAGTTGGTCCGAACTCTGCGGCCCCGGATCAGCATCCCGTTCCGGATGCCGCGTTGCGATCCCGAGCGCGTGGCCGGCACTGGATTCGGCGCGGATGTCTGTCTAGTAGCGACATCCGTTACCCACCGCGCTTGCCGTCAGGATCAATTCGCGGTCGCCCGGCGTGGTGGGCGCAGGGCGCAGAGCGCACCATGCTGGACGGTCGCGGCATCGCAGTGCCGTCGCAAGTCCCCTCCGCCGAACGAGCGGTGCTCCTAACGGCATCCAAGCCCCTCCCTACAGCGTCCTGACAGCGATTCGGGGGGAGACGGCATTGGCCGCGGTAGACTCGAAGGACAAAAGGTGCGATAGTAGTGATTGGAGAGTATCAGCATGCCAGAGGACAATGCTACTGCGGCTAACGCCGACACAGAGACCGCCAAGCACGTCGTCGGAATCGGAGACCTGCGCGTGGTGCTCACCCAAGAGGAAAACGACTGGTACGCCCAAGGCCTTGAGATTGACTACTTGGCGCAAGGCCCATCGATCGAAGAGGCGAAGGAGAATTTCGAGACCGGGCTCGCCGCGACTTTCCACGAGAATTTGCGGGCCTACGGGACCATTCAACGCGTGCTGGTTCCCGCTCCGGTCGAGGTCTGGAAGGAGCAGTTCAAACCCGGATCCAGCGCGAAGCGATACATGCACGTCTCCGTTGACCGGATTCCAAGCCTTGGGCGGTTGGCTCCCGCGCTGCCGGATCGGTTCCCGTTCCAAGCGATCGAGTACTTGCAGGCTGTGCCCTGATGGCCGTTGCGGGCGGAGTGAGCACGGCGACCGCCCAAGGCGTTCTTGCCACCCAGGAGGTCGTTGTGTCGCACAGGACTTCAAGAAATGACGGTTCTTGCTCCGGCGCAACGACCCCAAGCGCACGCCCCCCGGCGTACGCCATTGGAGGGGTGGAGCCGACCGCGTACACGCACCTCGCTACGCGCGCCGTGGTCCCCCGGCCGCATCCCTCGTTGCAGGGGCAGTCATGGTGCTGGCAGGCCAAAGGATCGTTGCGAGAAACCGTCTCGGAGGGTTGGTTCCGCTGAGCCTCGGATCGCGACCTCGCTATGCGGTTTCGCTCGTTGCACTTGGATTCGCCTTCCAGCAACATCGGTCCCGCCGGTGGTTGACTGCAGAGGTGGCAAGGCAGGTTGTATCCTGGGAATGGTTGCTCGACAGAACCGAACTTCGAGCTAGTGGACAAGCACAGGGGATACACGACCGGAGGACATGTGACGCCTGCTGAGGTAGCTGCGGAGAACTTGCTGACTTGGATCGATCTGGCACTGCTCTATCTGATCGTCTTCGTACTGTATCCGAGGTACCGGGTCGACGCCCTGCGCCACCGACTCTTCGTGGTTCGCGGTGAACTGTTCGACTTCGCCTTAGCCAACGGACTTGCGTTCAATGACCCTGCCTACGTGATGTTGCGTAGCAGGATCAACAGCACCTTGCGCTTCGCCCACAAGATATCTGTCGCGCGATGCCTCGTCTTGTCCGCAGCCGTCCGCTGGTTATCCTGTCCGGAGATGATCGCGGATCGGGACAGACAGTGGCAGGAGGCACTCGAAAGGGTCTCGGTCCCAGAGCATCGGCGGAAGATTGTCGAGATGCACGAGCAAGTGCTGCTGACGGTTGGCAGGCACACCGTACTTGGCTCGATCTATTCGATCTTGCAGAGGGCGAACGTAGAGTCCCTCGGTCCACTGCAGCAGCGGTACAATCAGTTCTTGATGGACAGGGCTCTCATGATGGAATTCGGAGCCAAGCACGCCCGCCCGCCCGCAGTTCACGAGTAGAACGAGTACGCGAAGAGAATCACAGATAGGACGAAAAACGTCCACGGCAGGAACGTCTCAGACGACATGACGCCTACGGTTGATCGCGACGGTCGCTTCGCGAAAAGACCAAGTGAAACAAGGCCTTTGGGGTGAACTGGACACTCGCCGGAGAGTCGTAGCCGACCAGTGATCGTGCTAATGATTGCGGCCCCACGGCGGCCGGATGCGGACCCAGAGAGGAGCGCAGTGGCGGACTACCGTGCCGGTTGCGCGAGTCTTTGTCGAAGGGACTCTTTCGCGGCGGACAGCTAGCTGGGATCACGATTTGCATTGGCAATGCGTAGCGTTCGGCGAGGGCGCACTGGCGCACGATCCCGATCTCGGGGCTCCCAACCCGCGCAAGCAGTCCGAACTGCCCCAAAGAAACGATCCGATCAAGGCTGATCAAGGAGTCTGACAGCTTCCGCAACCGGGCTCATGAACTGGAAATCCTTATCATTCTCAACTGGCCAGAGGTCATGTTGTCTGGTCTCCACGACCGTCAGCTTCCAGTAGCGCCGAAAGTCTCGTCCTTCGGCTAGCAATTCCCATTCGCGCTTGAAGAAGGGGTAGGCTAGCTTTGCTTCTAGTTCGTGAAGCGACTTGAACTTTCCGGTGTTGAGCTGACGGTAGGACCGAATCACGACGTACCAAGCGAGAGACAATACCATCCCCAGCCCGCTCACCAAGCGCGTTGCGACAGCCGGAAGATCGCCGTCCCCGAACCCTAGCAGGAATGCCAGGAACGCCCCGAGCCCCGCGAGCATGCTGGCATAGCGTTGATTGGCTGCCTCGCGTCGCTGGCTCACCCGATCGGCAAGCTCCGCATGGAGCATGTAAGTCTCCAGCAGCTCGTCTCGTTTGGATTCGTCCGTCACCTGAGACCCCTAATCGCGACCGCGAGGCTGTTTGCTGCAAGTCGCAGAGACCCTACCGGCAGCTGGCACGCCGTCGACGTGCTTCACTTCGATCCTGACTGCATCTCGCAGCAGGTCGGCGCGACCGATTTCCGGATCATACCGCTGGAACGACGAGAAGGACCGCAGGTGTGGAGAAACGCTCTCCGTCGCCACGCCGCTGGTTAGGGCTGCGGGACTCTTCAACGCCCGGACAATCAAGTCGGGGCCATGGTGCAGGAGTTGGCCATGCTCGCTCCTTGCTCGGTGCCCCGCTGGGAACCTGGATCCTCCGCGCCACCGCTCAACTGCGTTTCTTGCGCGACTTCTTGCGTCGCGCTGCCGTCCCGCGCCGCCGTCCCGGGCGCAAGGGGGAGGTTGTCGGGATCCCTCCGCCTGGCGAGCGTTGGGATATCCTGTCGAACTCGCTGGCAAGCATGGTTCCCATCTGCCGCAATTTCTCGGTCTCTGCCCCCATCTCACTGATCTCTTGGTCGGTCCGGCGGAGGTGCTCCCGCACTTCGCCCAGCAGCTCGAGAGCTCTTTGCACGAACTCCGCTAAGCGTTTGCAGTTGTCGCAGTTCGGATCCGGCTCCGGAATCCGCCATTCGTCGCTGTCCGGCAGTTGCCCTCGCTCTTGGTCCATCGCTCGCTCACCTCCGGCGCAACCGCTTGGCGGCCAAGCCGACCCTCAGCATAGCGAAATCGCGAGCGACCGGCAGCACCCGTGATTCCGTCTGCCGCGCCAACCCTTCCGTTCGCACCAATCCGTCTCCCTCGGCGCACCCGCCCCGGGCAGACGCTGCCCTGCCATTGCTACAGCGGCTGACACTGCCGCAGGAGATTTCTGACGTACACGCCGTCACGAACCGCAAACGGTGCCTAGGAACAGCTCGTGGAACGCCGCTTTGTCCACTTCGATGGCGACTTCGACGACGGTCCCGTCACGCCCCGCACCGGCCAGCAGCTTCCCGCGCGTCAAGCCTTGGGCGTCGTCGACATAGCACGACATGGCCTCGGTGCGGATCACGCTCCGGTCGATCGTCGCCGCGACCGCCAGCGGATCGTGCAGCGGGCAGGCGTCCACGCCGCGGTGCCGCTTGCAGAAGTCGAAGAAGGATCCCGCGATGTCGGCAAGGAAACGCCGTAACTGGCCGGGAGGCATCCCATCGACGCGTTCGTCGTAGCGTTGTCGCGAGAGCGGCGCGGACTCGGTAACGCTGAGCCCCACCAGAGTCACGGGCAGGCCCGACTTCACGACCTCTTGGGCGGCGATTGCATCCGCGTAAAAGTTGAATTCCGCATGGGGAGTGGCGTTGCCGCGGCCGTCCGCGGAGCCGCCCAAGACCACGACTTCGCGGATGGTAGCCATGGCCTCGGGGTCGAGGCGGCAGGCTGCGGCGATGTTCGTGAGGGGCCCCAACGCGACGAGTGTCAATGCGTTCGGGTGCTGCCTCGCGAGTTCGACGAGCGCGTCCACAGCGTGGGCCTGCTCCGGGTGCAGGTGCCGGACCGGGTACTTGGCGGCGAAGCCTCCCACGCCGTCGGCACCGTGTACGTACTCGGCCCGTGCGACGGGAGGGCTCAGCGGAGTCGCGCAGCCCGCGTAGACTGGCGGCGCGGGGCTTGTGCCGAGGACTTCCAAGACTCGCAATGCGTTCGCGGTGCAGCTCTCCAGAGGCACGTTACCGGCGACGGTCGTGATCGCGCGGACATCTAGCGCGTTTGACCGCAGGGCGAGAACCAGAGCGAGCGCATCGTCCAAACCGGGATCGGTGTCGATCACAACTTGCTTGGCCATCTTGATTCGACTCTCGCTTCCATGGGCGTCACTGCCACCCCCATGCCCGCACGGTCCCACCGTCTACCGGGACTTGCCTCGCGTCCGCTAGCTCGGGGACCCGTTCCCGACTGCGATAGCGCTGCAAGCCGATCCGCGCGCCATCGGGGCAGGCGCTTCCTTACGAGAGATATCGCACGAGCAGCCCTGAAGGCTTACGCTTTAAGTTGGTTGCCCGCGAGCGGGCGACCCCGAGGCACATGGTAACGCAGGATACGAAACCGGCCCTTCTCGAGCGGGATCGCAACCACCTGATCCACCCGCTCCACAGCGCGGAGACGCATCGTCAGGGACACGTGTGGGTCAAGGGCCTGGGATCGATCTTGACCGATGCCGACGGCCGGGAATACCTGGACGGCTTGTCGGGCCTGTGGAACGTGGTGGCGGGCCACGGCCGCCGCGAACTTGCCGATGCCGCGAAGGGCCAGATGGAGGAACTCGCCTACTGCTCGGGGTACGCAGGCAGTTCGAATCCGCGGGCGATCGAACTCGCTGAACGGCTGGCAGGGCTGACCTATCCGTCGATCACGCGTTTCTTCTTCACGTCCGGGGGCGGCGAAGCGAGCGAGACCACCTTCAAGCTGGCGCGGTCTTACTGGAAGCTCCGCGGCCATCCGCGCAAGACGAAAGTCATCTCGCGTCAATGGGGTTACCACGGCGTGACGCTCGCGGCGATGAGCGCGACCGGTATCTCCAGCTACTGGCCCCTGTTCGAACCGCGCGTGCCGGGATTCCTGCAGATCCCCTCGCCGTATCCGTATCGGTACGCGGCTCCCGAGGGAACGAGCGCCGGGCTCGCCGCGGCGGACGAGCTGGAGCGGGCGATCTTGACGGACGGTCCGGATACCGTCGCGATGTTCCTCGCCGAACCGGTGCAAGGAGCGGGCGGAGTGATCGTTCCGCAGGACGATTACTTTCGGCGGATCCGCGCGATCTGCGATCGATACGACGTTCTGTTCGCGGCTGACGAAGTCATCACGGGATTCGGCAGGACGGGCGCGTGGTTCGGCTTGGAGCATTGGGGCGTGGAACCGGACATCATGCAGTTCGCCAAGGCGATCACGTCGGGCTACTTCCCGTTGGGCGGGGTCGGATTCGGCGAACGGATCGCCGACACGCTGCAACAGGGCGGGAAGCCTTGGATGCACGCTTACACGTACAGCGCCCATCCGGTCGGCTGCGCCGTGGCTTTGAGCAATCTGAGCATCCTCCAGCAAGAGGACGCGCCCGCCCAGTCGGCGGAAAAGGGAGACTACCTGCTGGCTGCGCTACGCGCGGAACTGGACTCTCACCCGCATGTCGGCGAAGTGCGCGGCAAGGGCCTCATGTGCGCTGTCGAATTCGTGATGGACAAGTCCACCAAAGCGGAATTCCCGCCCGAGGAGCGGGTCGGCGAGAGAATTCATGCCGAAGCGCAGCGACGAGGTCTGTTCAGCCGCATGCGCGGAGACGTGTTCTGCCTCGCGCCGCCGTACGTGACGACGCATGCCCAACTCGACCGGATCGTCGAAATCGTCGCGGGCGCCGCACGCACGGTACTGGGGAAGTAGCCGTCCTCGCGCAGTCGAGGGACACTCCGTAAGCTCAACAGCGATTGGGGTCAGTCCCGCCAATCGATGCGTCGCCTAGCGGTCTCGCCCGCGAGCCGAGTTGGCCGAACTGGAGCGAGCCGACGAGGAGCGGGATCCCGAGGTGCTCCGACTCGTGCCGCTTGACGCTGGTGATCTCGACGTAGAGCGCGATGCAGCGCCTGGCGACCGGCTCCCGCCGAAGGAAGGTCGCGGGCTCGATGGGGAGCGCGCGGAGGGCGCGGTGCTGCGAGAGCGGCCGGGCGACAACGATCCGCCTCGGGACCCTGACGGGTTGTACCCGCCTCCCGAGCTTCGACCCCGGCTCGGAGTGCGAATTTGCGGTGACGTCCGTCGGGTGGATGGCGCGGCTGTCGAGCGGCTTCGCGAAGCGGTACCCGGGGAGTAGGACGGTCGGCCCGCGCTGGAACTGCGGGACGCGGTTGAAGGGACTCGAGAGCTTGAAGGCAGCCTGGAATTCGACCCGCGTGTCGCGCCGCTCCCGAAGGACGGCCCGGTGCGGCCCGTGGCCGGGCGTCGATTCGAACCGGAACCGGAATTGCTCGGGCGTGTCGCGGACCCGACCCGCGAGCGGCTGCGAGGTACGAACACCCCGGTCGGCGCCGTGCGAGTCGCTCCCGGTGACGACGTCCGGCTTCTGGTCGTCGGTGGTCTTGCAGATGGCCTGCGTGGGGCGGCGGTCGTCGGCGTCCCGATCCGACTCGTGCGAGAACTGCCTGCGCGCGGCACGGGAGCTGTCCTCGTCACGCTTCTGCCAGATCCGTTCGGGATCGTGCTTCGCGACGATCGGCTGCGCGCTCCGATGCCCCCCGTCGTCCGCGATCGGCCGCTGATCGCGGGAGTTGGCGTGGACGTTGAGTGCGGCGATGTCCGCGCGTTACCTCGGGAACCGTTCACCGCCCCGATTCTCGAGCGGGTCCTCGGTACGAAAACGCCCAGCGTCGTGGTCCGGCCCGTGTTCGCCTGGCGGGTGCCTGCGCTGGTTGCGGGGGCCGCCGGGCGCGCCGGGCGCACGCTCGCGGACCGCGCCCGGACGCTGGGATTCCCTGGCGTAGCCGGCACCGTCCTGGTCCCGCTGGCGCGCTGGCTCCGGATCGCGGGCGAGACACCCGTGCGATTCGTCGACGGAACGGCCGGGGTTGCAGCCGCGCTTCGAGCGCCGGCCGCCGCTGACGACCGAGCCGCCGGAGATGCCGGCCGGGGCGAACCTCCGCCGGTCGCGGACCTGGCGCGGGCGCCGGGGCTCTTGTACGTCATGCGAAAGTCATCGATCGAACTCCGCAAGCGCTCCTGCTGGGACTCGAACGACACGCGGGCCGTGCCGTCGCGGAGGGCGAGCGGGCGATTCGTCCGCAACGAGCGCAACGTCGAAGCGCCGGCTGCGGGCGCTTGGACCAACCTGCCTTGGCTGGAACGCGCCGGGACGACGGGCACCGGGCCGCGAATTGCCACTCCCCTCTGCGTGTTCGCGATCCGCAGGCTTCTCGGGGTCTGCTGGACGCCCCGCCCGAAGTCTCGGGCGTTGACGTACGAAACGCCCCGGTAGCCGCGCGCGTTCCGGTAGTTGTTGTAGATGTTCACGCTGTTGTCCACGAGGATCGCGTTGCCGCCCGAGTAGTAGCGGCGTCCGTACCACGGCACGAACGCCTCCCCGGGAGCCAGCGGGCACCATCCGATCCCTCCGAAACCGCCCCAGACCGCGGACCGGATCGCGGCTTCGAATCCGAAGAACGCCACCAAGGCCGGCCGCCAGACATGCCGCAAGCGCGGCGCTCCGGGGTACCATCCCCAGCCGTATGTCGCGTGGCGATACCAGCGGCCCCAGTGATACGGGGCCCAGCCCCAGGGCTCGCTGCCCACCCAGGTCCATCCGTAATAGTCGATCCAGATCCAGCGTCCGTGACGATACGGCACCCAGTCGGCAGCGGCGCGAGGGAACCAAGAGTATCCGACCCCGGCAACGTAGCGCCAGTCGCCATGGTCATCGAGCGCGTCCGCGCCGTAAATGTCGCGGCTCAAGTAGCGGTACGACCGCGCCCGCCGTAGTTGCTTGTCCCGCTCGGCAGCCCACTTGTCCAAAGCGTCCTGCGAACTTGCCTTGACCGTTTCGACCTGCGGTCCGTCGGGGCTTTCGCGAACCGTCATGGTGCGCCCGCCCGCGAGGGTGCTGGCTGTAGCCTCGAAGGCCACCTCCGCGCGCCCTTGGCGGACGGTGACGAGCGCTTCGCCCGGGTCCGCGGTGATCCTGTAGCGGCCGGACTGCATCGGCCGCACGGCCGCGAGAGGCGTCTCGATGTCGATGTCCGCGACGCTGTCAGGCAGTTCGCTGTAGATGACCGTGCCTTGGATCACTCGCAGCCGGAAGCTCTGGCTGGCGAGTTCCAGCAACTGGACTTCAGTGTCGTTCCAGAGCCGGACGAAGTTCCCGTGGTCGAGTTGGATTTCGGTCCGCGATCCGATTCCGGACTGCACCGAGTCTCCTTCGACCACCGGCATGTTGACGGTTGCCGTCACCCAGTCGCCGGAATTGCCCCGCATCGTGGCGACATCCCCGCTCACGACACTGATTCTGGCAACGCCCAGAGCCGGGCCGGTGCGCGTACTCTGGGCGGAGGCCCGGACTGGAGCTACGAGCGCCGCGGCGACGATGGCGAAAAGAGCGATTCGAGTGCGCACTGGACTGTACCTCCTTCCGGAAAGCCTTTGCGGTGGTTTAGATGGAGTCAGTCGGAAGCTGGTTTCAATTTTTTTGGAAGGAAGTCCCGGGCCGTGTGCGCGACGGGAACGGGGTGGTGAGGCGGCCGGGGCTCGAACCCGGGACCCACGGCTTAAAAGGCCGTTGCTCTACCAACTGAGCTACCGCCCCCCGACAGCCGACCGGTGCGGAACCGATCCGGCCGGTCCGACTGTCAATTTCAGAGTAGCAGTCGGCAGGCCAGACCCAGTGCAGCGCCCGTCCTCCTCGGTACGCTACCCTCGGATCAGGTGCTCTCACCTCGCTGTTTTGAGTACACTGGGAGTGTCGCGGAGACTTTGGCTGACATGACGCTTCGGAACGAAGATGGCTTCCCCGTCCCTTCGATGGAATCCTTGCGCCGGCCGCTCACGGCTGGGGAGAGGCGGGAGATCTGGGGGGACCGAAGTGGCAGTCTGTCGCTGGAAGACTTGGAGGAATTAGATCGAATTCGGCACTCGGGCGACGAAGAAAGCCGAGCCTTGGCAGAGGCGTGTCTCCACGCATTGATCTTCCAAGCGCTGTCGGATCGCATGCTGGATCCGGACAGCGGTTACGGGCCTCAGTTCGAGCGCGGGATTAGCGACGCGGTGGATAGTTTCAACCGGGTCATTCGATGAATGACGAGCGGGTGGGTCGATATCACTCGCACCGTGAAGGAAATCATTATGGGCTCGATTCACTCTCGACACTCCGTCCACCCGCTCTTCGACAAGTTCGAATCGCGGCACGTTACTCAATTCCTCGAGCAATCGTTCGAGAGCGACATGGCAAGGCTCGAGACATCGAAGCGCGATCGATGGTTTCGACTGGCCTACGTCGGCTTGGGTGTCGGTGTCTTCGCGTTCCTGACCGCGCTGCTCTTGCCCGATCGATCGGATCTATACCTCCGTGTCCTCCAAGGCATCGGGGTGTTCGGTGCGGGCCTTGCGGCGGGCTACGGCCTCAGGGCGTACCACGACGGGCGTTCGGCACGTCGGCGTTAGAGCAACGGACTCCGGCTGCCTCGCGCGCCGGCAGCTCCTCGTCGCTATCCGACGTGGCGGGCGTTACGCATCGCGAGGACTAGTGTCCCATATCGGAAATACGTGTAGATAAACGCTCCACTTTTTCGAGGATGGATTGGGCCGTAGCAGCCCACACGAACGGCTTCGACGCGTCGTTGTGACCCTCCGTGAAAGACTTGATCTGCTCCACCAGCTCGCTAACGCTACGGCTCCGACCGCGCTTCAGCGCCTTCTCGCTGAGCAATCCGAACCAGCGTTCCACTTGGTTCAGCCACGACGAGTACGTCGGCGTGAAGTGCAGGTGGTAACGCGGTCGCTTGGCCAGCCATTCCTTCACGCGGGCGTGCTTGTGCGTGGCGTAGTTGTCCAGGACCAGGTGGATGTCCAGATCCCCAGGCACCTCCTTGTCGATCAGGCGCAGGAACGCTAGGAACTCCTGGTGCCGGTGCCGCGCCTTGCACTTGGCGATCACCTTGCCGGTGGCGATGTCCAGGGCTGCGAACAGCGTGGTCGTGCCGTGCCGCAGGTAGTCGTGCGTGTAGCCCTCCGCGTAGCCGATGTCCATGGGCAGCTTCGGCTGGGTCCGGTCCAGGGCTTGGATCTGCGATTTCTCATCCACGCAGAGCACCATGGCATGCTCCGGCGGATTCAGGTACAGCCCCGTGATATCACGGACTTTCTCGATGAAGAAGGGATCCGTGGACAGCTTGAAGGTCTTGGTCAGGTGCGGCTTGACGCCGAAGAGGCGGAACCAGCGGGACACGGTGCTGGCCGAGATGCCCTCGACCTTGCCCATGCTGTGGGTGCTCCAGTGGGTGGCGTTCGGGGGCTTTTCCTGCAGGGCGCGGTTGATCACTTGGGCGACCCGTTCGTCGTCGTAGGTGCGCGGGCGGCCGGGGCGGAGTTCGTCATGCAGGCCTTGGATGCCGCCGTCGAGATAGCGCTTGCGCCACTTGCCGACAGCCTGCGGCGAAGCGCCGACGCGGCGCGCGACCGCGGCGTTGGTGAGGCCCTCCGCGCTGGCGAGGATCATGCGGGCGCGCAGAACCAAGGCGTGGGGCATGGTGGTGGAGTTGGCGACCCCCTGCAACTGAGTGTGGTCGGCTTCGCTGACCGCGAGCGGGGTGAGTTTTCGTCCACGTGGCATGGCGACCTCCTTGGAGGTTCGGAAGACGCCATTATACTACACGTATTTGCCGCATGGGACACTAGCGCGACATGTCGATCGGCGGGTCTGCGGAGGACGACGACGGGAGCTTCGCGGCTACCCGCTCGTAGAGTTCGGCCATCGCTTCGATGAACGAGTTCTCGCGCAGCCAGAACTCCGGATAGTCCCCGGCGCGACGCAACAGCAGAGCCGGCGCCGGCGGAGCGTGCCGATCTTCAGGCGTGTCCCTCGGCACGGGACTCCCGCGCCAGAACGAGCGCAGGTCCGCAGGATCTTGCTCGGCCGGAACGGACGGCACCGCCGGAAACTGGCTCTCGCGCAACGAATCCCCGAGGTCGGGCTCCCGCTCGCTCTCGTCGCTCAGCAACGCCGCCCCGAACGTGGTGTTCGTCAACGCTTCGCGCAGCTTCGCGCGCGGCATTCCCCGGAGTTCGAACAGCAGCAGAGGGTCGCGATCGAGCAGCGAGGCGACGTAGAAGTGGACACCGGCAATATGCTTGCAGGTCGCCACGTAATCGGGACACGAACAGGACGCTTGGATCTCCGAGCGAGTCCGCGGCAGCAGCTTGACATTGGAATCGGCGAGAGCGTCCTCGATGGTCGGCGGAACCTCGCCCAGCACCAGATGCGTGACCCAGTCGGCGTTCGTGCCGAGGCGCTTGAGGACGCGCTCCCAGACGGCCGGCTTGATTCTCTCGAACTGGATCTTGACCTGATAGTACGGCGTCTTGTGGACCCCGAAGTACGGGTTCTTGTTGCCGACAATCGTGGCGGTGATCGTGCCGTTGGTGATCTTGAATGTCTTCCGGCGGTGGGCTTGCGCGTAGCCGCGACCGCGCTGCAAGCGGCCAGCGTCCATGACCCGCTCCAGCGCCTCCATGAACTCGCTACCCCACCAGGTCTTGCTATGCACGGACATGACGTTCCCTCGGCCCTCAATTCACGACTGCGCTGCCCGAATCCAGCGACACGAGCCCGCGGAACGTCTCGTTGTCGAGACTCGCGAGCCAGGACTCGTCGCTGCCCACGATGTCGTCGGCCAGTTTCTTCTTGGATTCGATCAACTCGTCGATGCGCTCTTCGAGCGTGCCCATCGTGACCATCTTATGCACGAACACCGTCTTGGTCTGCCCGATTCGATAGGCGCGGTCCGTGGCCTGGTTCTCGACCGCCGGATTCCACCAGCGGTCGAAGTGGATGACGTGGTTGGCGCGGGTCAGGGTGATGCCGGTTCCGCCGGCGCGCAAGGACAGCACGAAGATCGAGGGGTCGCTGTCCGGGCGCTGGAACTCTTCCACCATATGCTCCCGCCGCGCGCGTGGCGTACCGCCGTGCAGGTAGTAGACGGTCCCTCCGTAGCGCTGGCGGAACAGCGCTTCGAGCCCTCTCCCGATCTCGGTGAATTGCGTGAAGACCAGCGCGCTCTCGCGCTCGGCCGCGATCTCGTCCAGCATTTCGCACACGCGCGCCAGCTTGTGCGAGCGCGCTTCGGAAAACTCGCTGGCGTCCTGGAGGAACTGGGCCGGGTGATTGCAGATCTGCTTCAGCTTCATCAGCGTGGACAGGACCAGCCCCAGTCGTTCGATCCCTTCCTCGGCCTCGAGCTTGGCTTCCATGTCGCGGACGACCGCCTCGTAGAGCGTGGCTTGCTCCAGCGTCAGGTTGCAGAAGGAGTTCTGCTCCAACTTGTCGGGCAGGTCCTTGATGATCGCCTTGTCGGTCTTCATCCGGCGCAGGATGAACGGCCGGACCAAGCTGCGGAGCCGCTCCGCCGTGGCGCGTTCGCCCTCCTTCATGATCGGCTTCTCGAACTTCTTGCGAAACTCGGCAACGGTGCCCAAGTAGCCGGGATTGAGCACGCTGAACAGCGACCACAGATCGGTCAGTCGGTTCTCGACCGGCGTGCCGGTCAGTGCGATACGCCTCTCCGCACGGATCCCGCGAATCGCCTTGGTCACGGCTGCGGCAGGGTTCTTGATGTTCTGCGACTCGTCGACGACCAAGCGCCGCCAGCGAATCTTCTTATGGATCGCGGCGTCCTGCCTGGCGCCGCCGAAGGACACGATCACGAAGTCCATGCCGCTGATCGCGGCCTTGAATTCCAGCAGCGTCTTGGCCCGTTGGGAACCATGCTGGATGCACGTGGACAGTTCGGGCGCGAAGCGGCGCGTTTCGCGCTGCCAGTTCCCGAGGACGGAGGTCGGAGCGATCAGCAGCGTCGGCCCGGCGTCCGGGTTGCGCAGCTTGTCGGCTAGGACCGTCGCGATGACTTGAATGGTCTTGCCGAGGCCCATGTCGTCCGCGAGGCAGGCACCGAACCCCAGTCCCTCGAGGTAGGAGAGCCAGGAGAATCCGCGGACTTGGTACTTGCGTAGCTCGCCGGAGAAGCTGTCCGGTTGCGGGAGCATTTCGAGGTGGCCAGTGCCTCGCAACGCGGCTAGCGTCCGCCCCAGATCGCCTTCGTGAGCGACCTCGAATCCGTCGGCGCCCGCGGCGGCTTCCGCGCGAAACAGGTCGCCCACGGTCATGGTCTGCGGCGTGCTGCCGGAATCCCAGTACTCTTCGAGCCGCGCCACTTCGTCCGCCTGCAATTCCATCCACTGGCCGCGTAGCTCGACGAGGCCCTCCTTGGCGTCGACGATGTCCTTCCATTCCTTGGAAGTGAGCGGCTCTCCGTCCAACATCACCTGCGGCTCGAATTGGACCAAGCTATCGAACCCGAATATCCCGCTGGACACGCTGCCGGCTCCTTGCGATTCGGCCGATCCACGCGCGGTCAGGCGGAGGCGCAAGCGACGCTGGCCGGTCGCTGTCCACCATGCAGGGACGATCACTCGAAATCCAGCTCCCTGAATCACCGGGGCGTGCAAACGCAAGAATTCAAGCGCCTCGTCTCGATTCAGGACGACTTCGGCCGGTGCCTCGCTGCCCATGCCGTCCCAAAGCTTGGAATAGATGCGAGCGGCCTGCCCGAGCTGAATGAGTACCTCTTGCACGCTCTCGGGCGAGGGGCCGAAGGTTCCATTGGCATCCCAGAATTCAGCTAGCGGCACGAGTGACGAAGGGTCGCGACGCGAAGCGAGAAGCCATTCCAGCCTCCAAGCGTCAGGCGCGTCAGGCGCGGCGTCCGTGAGGCGGAAGCAAATCCGCTCGTCCGCCTTCAACGCCGCTCGCTGAATGCGGTCGCGCCAACGGCGCCATTGCGTCCAGACTGCCGAGTCGATCACCGGGTGGAAATCGTCGTCGTGAGGCACGCGGGGGGTGGTAACCGCGTGTTCCACGAAGGTCCGCTCAAGTCGACCGAGGATCGACTGCGTGAATCTCGTCTCTCGGACGAGTCGCTGGAGATGGAATTCGAGGAAGTGTCGGATCAGGGCGGATGGCTCGTACAACGCGCTTCCGCCGCCATTCGAGCGCGGGTCCTCGTCCCGCATGGCCCGGCAGGCAACTGGCATCGCCTTGGCGAACGGGCTGACGATCTGCTCATCCGCAGTCTCCGCGAGTTCCCAAGCGGCCTTGAATCGGGCATTCGGCTTGGTCGGCTTCCGCTTTCTTCGCTTCGCAGGGCCTCCTTGCGTCGAGGGCACAGGCCTCGCCCAGATGGAAGGGAGGTAATCGTGACGGCGAACCGCCGACTGGAGCCTCTCGGCTAGGGCCTTCCAGAAGCGCAGGTCGTGGCCGATCCGAACCACCGTGCCCGGAGCCGGAACGCGGGGCTCCGGACGGGCGAGGAATTCCATGGGATCGTCGATCTTCACGGTATCCACGCGCCACGCGCCCATGCCGGTCGCCGGGTTGACATCGTCGTCTTCCAGTTCCGCTTGCAGTTCCAGCGAAGGCGATGGTCGCTTGCCGTCTCCGGGCAATGCCACCCACGCTGTTGCGCCTGCCTCGAGGGTCTTGCCGGGAGTCCTGGCCGGACTTGGCCAAGCTGCTGCGAGCACCTCCGCAAGATCGGTGCCCGGCACGCGGAAAGGGTGGCCCTTGGAGATCTTCCGCTGGCAATCCTGGGCCGACTCGGCCCAAAGTCGAAACTCGCCGCCCGCGGCGTCCGGCAACCACGCCCCGTGCAGGACGCAGACTGTGGGCTTGGGCTTGTCCTCGTCTATGGGGCCTTGTTCAGGCACGGGGCTGGGACTAGGCACGGTCCGTTCTCTCGACACGGGAGCGGTTCGTTAGCACCTCGCCGAGGACCGCCCGGTCACGGTGCGCGGCCAGCCGAAAACGGACGTTCCGCTCACCGGCGACTGCCCGACCCGGAGGGGGGTCGGGGCACGCGATAGGAGTGCTCCGCTCCTATCCATCATCGCACGTCGTGAGAGCCGGTCAGCTCGGCGTCGCACCGGCCAGTGGGTAGAGGTGCGACCAGTTAAGATAGAAGCGACAGTGCGACCTATTCCATACTCTCGAATTTGCAATCGGAGCGCGGTAGGATAGAGCGAGGGTTCACGGTACACTCCGTATGGCGACACAGCAACCTACAAGTAGCATCGCCACCGCCCCGCTCTTTGCTGGTTCAGTGCGGCGATTCCTCGATAACGAGGCATCTCGGAGGTTCCGCGGATCTCGTCAACCGCGTCCCCAGCATGGTCAGGTACACCAACACACGTACGTTCCCACATCGAGCGCAGCACTCGACCATCCACCCCCGACTACGGAGTACAGGCTACAGCGCGACCCGTCGATGGCCGGATCAGCAGAGCCGGGGCCATCGCCACCTGCAGCCAAGATCTTCGGCGGGCGGTTCTTCATGCCCGCTGAGGCATCGGACCGCTCACCTGAGACTATCAGTAGCGAACCGAAGAAGGATACGTCGTTAGTACAGGTAATTCTCGATATCCCCGAGAAGAACAGAGAACGTGTCGATGGCCGAGATCGAACCCCGATACCGATAATCTCGGGAGCACACGCAAGAGTCACGCTGAAACCTGATCAGAAGATCGCAATTGATAATTCGTCACTGCTAGTGCTCTCACATCTCTCTTTGATTCGTGAAGTGTTCCGCACATTTCAGGATATCGTCTTGGCATCTGGTATCGAGAGCGAACTGCAAGAATACATGAGGGTGGTCGGCACAGATGATCCTATCCTTCGAGAGCAGATCGAAGAGATCGCAAGTAATATCTCAAAGTCTATCGAATCCGGGCGGGCGTCGATTGTGCAGCAGTCGGTATCCGAAGCCAAGGTGAAAGAATTCGGATTCAATCGAAATTTGGAAGACCAACTAGTTCTGATGGCTTCCCAGTGCGATGTAGTCTGCATTGACAATCCTCGATTCAACTGTCGCGAATGTCTACATGTAAACGACCACCGCAACGTTCCAGTAGCCTGCACAGACGACCTACTTCGGGCCCTCATGGAAACAGATACTATTACCAAGCAAGACTATTGGATGGCTCGCCATCAACTCCGCGAGTTCGGATTCACCGCAGTCATCCCTGATGCAGAGGAATTGCATTATTGGCTCAAGGAATCTTTCAGAGAGGATCACGGATTGAGAGAGTCTATCGAACTCAGAACCATTCGTCATTCAATCGCGGTTGTCGCTCAAAACTGCGAATCGAGCTTGAGACAGACTAATGCACTGCTTCAATTGAGCACTGAGGCGTGTGTTGAGGCCATCAACAGTCTGTGGGCTGATGAAACAATCCCAATCCAAGAAGCCACTCTAGGATCAGATTGGGCATGGGACCATGTCTCACCGCTGCGATACTTAGGTGGGTTATCGTTGACTTCAAGTACCATTCGAATGACAATGGTGCGATTATTCGCCTATTGTCTCATCCCACAAGGACACAAGAAAGACCGAGAGGAAAAACATATCGACTGGATTGAGAACTCTATCTTGCCAATACTCCGATGCGCGAATTCAAGCATCATTGATGAATCGTTGGACCTGATTGCAGAATCGATCTTGGACGGCGACCAATATGATGATGCCTATGGCCATATGTTCATGAAACAGTTGCCAAGAAGCTTGGCCAATAGGCTGTTGCAGCGTCGGCCAATGCTCCGTAACACGTGGGGATTCAATATGAGTCGCTTGATATCATTTGATTCTGGACCAAGTATTTCGATCATGGATCTAATCGGGAACGCTCGGAGAGCTTATGCGGAAAATAAGGATGTATCATTCTTGGACAACTCAGGCCGAAAGGGAGTGGTATCGCTAGATCAAGAGCACAAGTCAATTTCAATCGGGTGGACCGATGAACAAGGCAGGGAAAGAGAGATGACCATGCTCCAGTTCGCGCTACTCTGCCCATCGGATAATTTGCGAGTCACTAGGTCCCAATCAATCATACGATTTCTCGGCGCAACAGTTGGAGACAAGCGACAACTCTTGGATGATTTGGCATCACGCACTGCGACTGATGAAGAAGTGAGTCAGATCTCAAATGAATTCTCAAATGGCGTGAAGGCGCTACAAGAGAAACTCCATGGGCGAGTCATTTTTCGCAAGAACATAGATGTCGACGATGTCATTCCGCCTTCGATGGAGTATTTTAAGCGACTCGTCGGTCCGTTTGCAAGGGATATGCATTCTGACGACTTTGTCCAAAAGGCAATTATCCCATACCGAAAAAGACTCTTGAATTTGGATTTGAGATCCGGATTGGAAATCGCTTGCTTGGGCTTCCTGAGTGATTCCTTAGCCCCCGGCGAGTGGGTCAAGGACTTCAGCGATGATGACGTATGGGATGCCTTATCCGGATTCAATCACGCTACTAGCCCGTTTGTGCTCCTAGCGGCTTTGGATGTCGCCCTCTACAGGCAGAAGGATGAACGGTATCAGGGACTTGCGACGATGGCGATGAATGTGTTATGCGACCGGTCTTTCGGACGGTCGGATACTTTCGACACTTACGACGCACTTCATGTAGTCATCGAATTGGTCGAGAACAGATTCAATACGCTCGATTCTGGAGCGATCAAGCCGGGAGACTGGAAGCGCATGGCGGCTTGGATGCAGGCGGCTTTGTTTGTTGGTTACCTTGCAGAAGATGGATCGCCTGAGAATATGGATTCCCTGAAAGAATTCGGAGCTTGCAACATGACCGTCGCTGGCCGGTACGCACGCATAGCTGGCACTCGGGTCGAGCCGCTAGCATTTGCTGCGCGAACAACAGGTGATCTGCTACACACGTACCTAATCGAGCGTCTAGTGCTGCTGCTGAGGCGGCACGA
This sequence comes from Bryobacterales bacterium, assembly GCA_965242625.1. Taxonomy (GTDB): domain Bacteria; phylum Acidobacteriota; class Terriglobia; order Bryobacterales; family UBA6623; genus VXMF01. The sequence goes on from CBDEST010000005.1 coordinate 75,471, forward strand.
GAGACTTGGACATCAAGTTCCGGAACCCAAGCGTGAAGGCAATACTCTTCTCAACCTTGATATCCTCGATGAGTCGACAATCCTCGGGCTTCCCGGGCCCTTGGATGGTCATCGAGTACCGACCAAGCGTGTACCGCCAGAGCTAGCGGAAGCACAACTGGCATGTGTAGACCCATATTCCACAGACTTTCCGTGGCAAGCTTACGTTACGTTGTCTCAGACTCACGCGCTGGATCCAACACATCTCACAGTGTTTCGGAGTGCCGTTCAGCGACTTCTAACGGTCGACGCAGAGATGGAGAAGGAGAGTTTGATGCAACGGGCAGACTATGCCAGTATGGTTGCCGCAGCCTGCCGAGACAGCACGTTAGCGGATGCTGTTGCCGGTCTAATTGTGCGATTGGCAGCGGTTGCACATGAGCCATGCCAGCTCGCGCAGATGGTCGGATGCCTGTTGCAGACTGCCGCTGCCCACAGTGATCAGAATGCTTGGTCAGAGTGGCTTGAAGATAAGCTGGCGCAGATGGCGAATCAGTTGCCCCCACCTCCGAGCGACTCCTCGCGAGTGTTTGCCGATCTACTTGATGAGCTGGGATCGGTGCTTCCGGTCGATTCGTGGGTGCATCTTCGCGCACGGGCAATATGCGGTTGTATCGCACCTGCGGCACCTCGTTTCCGTACGGACTTCATTGAAGAAGGTTGGCTGGGTGACTCGCTAGCGGCACTTCAGGGAATTCGCGAGGAAGCTCTTGTGCTAGGGTTTGACGCGCCGAGCGACATCGTGATTCGGTCGGCACGAGCGTTCTTGGAGTCACTTGCCCGGGTCGTTCGTCAGACGCCCGACGTGCAGCCGCTCCAAGATGGCGAGATTGGGATTGACTTCTACAATCAGACCGAACGAGGAGGGGCCTTGTTCGTTGTCGAATCCGACGGATCGGGAGCGTGTTACACAGTGGGAAACGGTGTCTCGCAGACATTCATACGTTCAAGCTACGAGGACCTCTTGGACGACGAGATTTGTGAAGCAGTTACTTCGGCTGGCGTCGGATAGTCACGGACTCGTGAGATTCACACCACCTAGTGACTTGACAAGGGGAGATGAGTGAGTGCCATGCCATTGGTCCCGGATGACAGACTCGGACGCCGTGCGAGGCATCGGTCACATACCCCGAAACCGCGATTCAACGAGTTCAATCCACCGGGAGGTTGCAATAAGGTTTCGGTTGATCGCTTGGGCGTTACGAGCGATGCAGAGATCGCGGAGATCGCGATCAAGGCATTCGCTAGCGTCAGTGGAGATTCCAGCCGAGGCCGTTTCTTGGGCTGGTATGTGCTAAAAGTGAAGGACGTGAAGAAAGTGGGGTGCAGAGTGGAGTGCTCTCCACTAGAAGAGAATCCATATCACGCAGACATCGTTTTTCCTGAAGACAAGGCTGCCGAGGGCAAGCATCCGTACCGGAGTTTCGCCAAGAAGCTTGCATACCGTTGTGCAACCTTCAAGAAATGGGGCGACTGGGCATAGGTCCCATACTCGAGCAATCAGTAGCGAGTTCTCTGCGTGTGAGGTTACCGGACTGCGATCGCTTGTCAGTCCAAATCGAACCCGGGTCGCTTTCTCGCAGTGGATCGGCAGGATTTCGTGGCAGCGGGACTGTCTCAGGTGTGTGGGCACCCGGCAGACAACGGAGATGGGCCGTTCGGGTTCATGTGCGCTGGGGGCTCTGCCGACGCGGAACGGACCGCGCTCGGCGCACTCGGCAGAATCCGCGCACCGCTCCGCGATTGGCTCCCGGTGTCCCTACGGTGGCCCCCGGCGGCGTACCGCTTGATAGACTCCCGCCACCTTCGGGTTTGTTCCAGCGTCGAATCTCCTCGGCCTCTTTCAGGCTCGACTCAGGATTGGAATCGTCTCCTGCCCTTTTGACGCTCCATCGCGCTGACCGAAGCAACTGAACCTCAAACCGGCCAAGGAATCCTTACCCGCGCGTCGAGGCCTGTTTTCTGGTCCGGGTGTCAAGGCCGGTGGTACGCTTGCCTATCGAGCCCGGGGCGAGACGGCGCGAAGAGCGAAATGCAACGAAGACTGAGTCTCCTCAATGCCACGACCGTGAACATGTCCAACATGGTCGGCATCGGGCCGTTCATCGCGATCGCGCTGATCCTGCAAACCCTGGTTGGCCCGCAGGCGTACTTGGCGTGGGTGATCGGTACCGCGATCGCTATCGCAGACGGCTTGGTAGTCGCTGAGTTGGGTGCCGCCGTTCCAGCCGCCGGCGGCACGTACGTGTTCCTGCGCGAGGGATTCGGACCGCGCACTTGGGGACGCATGCTCGCGTTCCTCTTCGTCTGGCAAATCCTGTTCGCCGGACCGCTGGAGATCGCTAGCGGCAACATCGGCTTGGTGCAGTACCTCCGCGTCTTCCTTCCGGACCTGTCCGCGATGGAGGGCCGGCTGCTCGCGGCGGGCATCTGCGTCCTGCTGGTCTACGCGCTCTATCGGCGCATTGACGACATCGCGAAAGTGATGTTCTGCCTGTGGTCAGCCATGCTGCTGACGACGGGCTGGGTGATCGTCACGGGCCTGCTGCACTTCGACCCGGCACTCGCCTTCGACCTCCCGGACGACGCCTTCCGCATGGACTGGGCCTTCCTGAAAGGCTTGGGGGAGGGCTCGGGCGAAGTCCTCTACCTCTTCCTCGGCTACTACCAAGTCTGCTACCTGGGCGCGGAAGTGCGCGATCCAGGCCGCACGATCCCCCGCGCCGTGCTCTACTCCATCCTCGCGGTCGCGTTGATCGACATCGCGATCTCGTTCAGCTTCATCGGCGTCGTGCCGTGGCGCGAGGCGATGGAGTCGCAATCGCTGGGCGCTCTTTTCGTGGAACGAGTGTACGGTCCGTGGGCGGCCAAGCTGCTTGGCGCCCTGATTGTCATGACGGCGTTCGGATCGATCTTCGCCCTGCTGCTGGGGTACTCGCGCGTTCCTTACGCCGCCGCTTGCGATGGCGTCTTCTTCCGGCAGCTCGCGGTGTTGCATCCAACGAAGGAATTTCCGCACCGCTCGCTCCTGCTGATCGGCGCGGGCACGGTCGTCGCGAGCTTCTTCAGCCTGGACAGCGTCATCAAGGCACTCATGGCGGCGCGGATCCTGATCCAGTTCATCGCTCACACATTCGCGCTGTTCCTGATCCGGAAGCGGCGCCCGGATATCGAGCGTCCCTTTCGCATGTGGTGGTATCCCTTGCCCGCTATCGTGTCGCTTGCCGGATACGCCTACGTGTTCCTGTCGCTCGGTGTCTGGTTTATCCTGTTCGGGGTCGGCACGTTGCTGCTTGGAATCGCGGTCTACCTGTGCATCGCGAAGAAGCAGGGCGAATGGCCCTTCGTCGGCGCGACCGACGCGAGGTGAGGCGATGACAAACGCACTGTCCAAGGCTACGCTTACCATCGTATTGATCATGTCGACTGCCCTGACACCGCTCTCCGCGGAAGCCATCCGCGTCATCGCGATCGGAGCGCACCCGGATGACTGCGACATCAAGGCCTCCGGCATCGCGGCGAAGTACGTGGCCGCCGGGCACGCCGTCAAGTTCGTCTCCGTGACGAACGGCGACGCCGGTCACCAAGCGGAAGGCGGCGGCATGCTTGCCGCCAGGCGCCGGGCGGAAGCCCAGGAGTCCGGTCGCCGCCTAGGCATCGAGTACGAAGTGCTCGACAACCACGACGGCGAACTCGTGCCGAGCTTGGATGTGCGCCTGCAATTGATCCGGCGCATCCGGGCTTGGGACGCGGATGTCGTTATCGCTCCCCGTCCGAACGACTATCACCCCGATCATCGCTATACCGGCATCTTGGTGCAGGATGCGTCCTACATGGTCACCGTGCCGAACATCGCCAGCGACACGCCCGCGATCAAGAAGAATCCGCTGTTCCTGTATTTCTCGGATCGCTTCACGCGTCCGCAGCCGTTTCAGCCGGACATCGTCGTGGCGATCGACGACGTGATCGAGAAGAAGTTTCAAGCCCTTGACGCGCACGTGTCGCAATTCTACGAGTGGCTGCCTTGGCACGCCGGCACGCTGGACCAAGTTCCGAGCGAACCGGCCGCGCGGATGGCTTGGCTCAAGACGCAGCGCAACCTAACGATTCCCGCGGCGTGGCGGGAAGCGGCGCGGCAGCGGTACGGGGACGCGGCCGCCGCGATCCGATTCGCGGAAGCCTTCGAGATTACCGAGTACGGCATGCAGCCGAGCGAGGACGAAATCCGCAGGCTCTTTCCGTTCTTCCCCGAATGAGCTGGCGCCGAGGGTGCGAACCGGTGTCGAAATCGAGCCCGACTTACAGGTAAAATGTATTCGTCATGCTGGGTAGGATCGGCGCAACTCTGGGCTCGCTCCTAGCGGTGGCCGCTGGGGCGACGCCTGTCGCGGCGGTGGATTTCAACGCCGACATTCGGCCGATCTTCTCGGATCGCTGCTACACCTGTCACGGGCCGGACGCCGCCACGCGCATGTCGGCGTTGCGCCTCGACAGCGAGGAGGGGGCCTTCCAAGCCCTGTCGAGCGGCGGTTTCGCGATCGTGCGCGGCGAGCCGGAGCGGAGCGAGATCATCCGCCGGGTGGCGAGCGAGAGCGCCGCCCTGCGCATGCCGCCCGCCGCATTCGGTCACGCGCCGCTGAGTTCCGAAGAGATCGAGACCTTGAAAGCGTGGGTCGCGGAAGGGGCCCCTTGGTCGCGGCACTGGGCCTTCGAACCCGTGCGCAGAGTCGGCGATGCCGGAGCTTCAGACGATCCCTGGACGGGCAATCCGATTGACAGATTCGTATTGGCGCGCTTGCGCGAGGCGGGTGTGCAACCGTCCGAGCGCGCGGATCCGGCGCTGCTGTTGCGCAGGGTCACGCTCGACCTCACCGGACTGCCGCCCGCGCCCGGAGAAGTGCGCGATTTCCTTGCCGACCACTCTCCAAGCGCATACGAACGGGTCGTGGAACGCCTGCTGGCGTCCCCCCGCTTCGGCGAGCGCATGGCGTTCCGCTGGCTGGACGCCGCCCGCTACGCGGACACCAACGGCTACCAGAACGACCGGCCGCGGGACATGTGGCGCTGGCGCGACTGGGTGATCGATGCGTTCAACGCCAACATGCCGTTCGACCGGTTCACTGTCGAGCAGCTTGCCGGCGACCTCCTGCCTCAGGCGACGCTGGCGCAGCGCATCGCCACGGGCTTCAATCGCAACCATCGCGGCAATGCCGAGAACGGCACGGATCCGGACGAGTACCAAGTCGAGTACGCCGTGGACCGCGTCGAGACGACCGCCACGGTCTGGCTCGGCCTGACAATGGGTTGCGCCCGGTGCCACGACCACAAGTACGACCCGATCACGCAGAAGGAGTTCTACCAGTTCTACGCCTATTTCAATAACGTCTCGGATCGCGGGCGGTACTACAAGTACGGCAACACGCCCCCGCTCGTCCATGCGCCGACGCGGGCACAAGCGGCGCGGCTCTCTGCCCTCGACAGCCGGATCGCGGGACTCGAAGCGGAATTGCAGCGCGGCGAGGCGCACGTCGAAGAGGCGTTGCGCTCGGAGAGCCTGCCCGCGACGATCGAGGGCTGGGCGCACTCCGACCGCTTGGTCGCCCGGCGGACCTTCGACGAGGCCGGGAACGCGCGGCGCGGCCAGCGTGGCCGCGCCGCGCGCCTGGACGGGCTCCGGCATTTCAACCTCGGGGACATCGCGGATTTCGACTTCTACGATCCGTTCGCCTTGTCCGCGTGGATCCGGCCGGAGGCGGGCACGGGCGGCGTCATCTCGCGCTACCGGGCGACTGGCCCAAAGGGCTACGGACTGTTCCTCGTCGAAGGCAAGCTGCAGTTCCGTATCGATACCTCCAGCATCTCGGACCGGATGCGTATCGAGACAGCAGAACCGATCCCATTGGAAAGGTGGACGCATGTGGCGGCCGTCTACGACGGCACGCGAAACACCGATGGGATGCGGATCTATGTCAACGGGCGCTTGGCGGCCGCCCGCATGCTTGTCGACGAGTCGCTGAATGCCACCAAGATCGACGAGCCCGTCCGCATCGGGCACGGACCGGAACCGGAGGATCGCTTCCGGGGCCTGATTGACGACGCGCGGATCTATTCGCGTTCGCTTGATCCCGCCCAGATCGCGGTGATCGCCGTCCCGGAAACGCCCCTTCAGATCGCGGCGATTCCACGCGGGGAGCGGACGGCGGCGCAGCGCCGGAAGCTGCGCTGGGCCTACTTGGAGAGCGCGCCTGTCACCGGCGCGGCGGCGATCTGGAAGGACTTGCGCGCGTTGCGCCTGGAACGCGAGGACTACCTGGCGACGCTGCCGACGGTCATGGTGATGGACGAGCGGACGGATCCACGTCCGACGCACGTGCTGTTTCGCGGGTCGTTCGACGCCCCCCGCGACCGCGTCGAACCCGGCCTGCCGAGCGCCCTGCCTCCGTTGGCCGACGGGTTGCCCAACAACCGTCTCGGCCTGGCCCGCTGGCTGACCGATCCCGCGCACCCGCTCACGGCAAGGGTGACGGTGAACCGCTTCTGGCAGATGATCTTCGGACGCGGGATCGTCCCGACCGTGGAGGACTTCGGCTCGCAGGGCTCCCCGCCAACGCACCCGCAACTGCTGGACTGGCTGGCCGCTGAATTCGTCGATAGCGGCTGGGACGTCAAGCGCCTCCTGCGGACGATCGTGACGAGCGCGACCTATCGGCAGTCCTCAAAGGCGCGACCCGACTTGCTCGAGCGCGACCCCGAGAATTCCCTCTTGGCGCGCGCGCCGAGAGAACGGCTGCCGGCGGAGTCGATTCGCGATCAGGCCTTGGCGATCGCCGGGCTGCTCTCGGCCGCCACGGGCGGGCCGTCCGTCAAGCCGTACCAGCCCGCCGGCTTGTGGAAGGAACTCTCGAACTGGGGCGCGTACGAGCACGACGACGGGGAGGCGCTGTACAAGCGCAGTCTGTACACGTACTGGAAGCGTACGCTGGGGCCGCCCGCGATGCTCGCCTTCGACGCGGCCCCGCGCGAAAGCTGCGCGGTCCGCGAGGTGCGCACGAACACGCCGATCCAAGCCCTCAACCTGATGAACGATCCGACCTACAACGAGGCGTCGCGCCTCTATGCAACGCGCATGCTGCGCGAGGGCGGCGCGACGGACCGGGAGCGGCTCGGCTACGGCTTCCTCCTCGCGACCGCCCGTCAGCCGAGCGCAGACGAAGCGGGCATCCTCCTCGGGAGCTTGCGCCGGTACCGTGACCGATACGAGACGAATCCGGAAGACGCGGACCGGTATCTCGCGACTGGCGAGCACCGCTCGAGCACCGCCGTCGCGGCACCGGAGTTGGCTGCTTACACCGCGGTGGCCAGCATGCTCCTCAACCTCGACGAGACCATCACACGGGAGTAAGCCATGACCGGCGCAAACGATCTCGACCTCACTCGCAGGCACTTCTTCTCGCGCGCGTCGACGGGCATCGGCATCGCCGCCCTGGGGAACCTGCTGGCCGCGGATCTGGGCGCAGCCGCAACTCATCCCGGATTGCCCAGCGTGCCGCACTTCGCCCCAAAGGCGAAGCGCGTGATCTACCTGTTCCAGTCCGGCGGACCCGCCCAGATGGACCTGTTCGACCCCAAGCCCGGATTGCACGACCTGCAAGGCACGGAATTGCCGGATTCGATTCGCGGCGGCCAGCGGTTGACCGGCATGACCGCCGCGCAGACGAGCTTTCCCGTCGCGCCGTCGAAATTCGCGTTCGCGCGCCACGGGGATTCCGGGCAGGAGTTCAGCGAACTGCTGCCGCACACCGCGTCGATCGCCGACAAGATCGCCGTGATCCGCTCGATGCACACGGAGCAGATCAACCACGACCCGGCGATCACGTTCCTGCAAACCGGGCACCAACTGGCAGGCCGCCCCAGCCTGGGATCCTGGCTCGCTTACGGGCTGGGCAGCGAGAGCAGCAGCCTCCCCGCCTTCGTCGTCATGGTGTCGTTGGGGAGTTCCGGGCAGCCGCTGTATTCGCGGCTCTGGGGCAGCGGCTTCCTGCCGACCCGCCATCAAGCCGTCAAGTTCCGCGCCGGACGCGAGCCGGTCCTGTACTTGAACGATCCCGAAGGGTTCACCCGCGCAGACCGGCGGCACTACCTGACGGATCTCTCCGCGCTGAACCGGTTGCGCTTCGAGGAATACGGGGATCCGGAAATCGAGAACCGCATCGCGCAGTACGAGATGGCGTACCGCATGCAGGCTTCCGTGCCGGAGTTGACCGACCTGTCCTCCGAACCCGAGCCGGTGTTCGAGATGTACGGCGAGGACTCGCGCAAGCCCGGGACGTTCGCCAGCAATTGCCTGCTCGCCCGCCGCTTGGTCGAGCGGGGCGTGCGTTGCGTGCAACTGTTCCATCGCGGCTGGGACCACCATGCGAACCTGCCTGCGCGGCTCGGCCAGAAGTGCGTGCAGACCGACCAAGCCTCCGCAGCCCTCGTGAAAGATCTGGAGCAACGCGGCTTGCTGGACGACACGCTCGTGGTCTGGGGCGGCGAGTTCGGTCGCACCGTGTACTGCCAGGGGGAGCTCACCGCCGAGACCTACGGGCGCGACCACCACCCGCGCTGCTTCTCGATCTGGCTGGCAGGCGGCGGCGTGCAAGGGGGCGTGACCCATGGCGCGACGGACGACTTTGCGTACAACATCGCCGCGGATCCGGTCAGCGTCCACGACCTGCACGCGACGATCCTGCACCTGCTCGGCGTGGACCACAAGAAGCTGACGTTCAAGTATCAAGGCCGCCATTTCCGCCTGACGGATGTCCATGGCGAGGTTCTGCAGCCGATCTTGGCGTAAGGATGCCGCGCGGACTGGCCGATCCGTCCGGCCGCGACCCGGGGATGCGAATCATGGAAAACGGTGTGCCAGTCGCTCTGGTCACGGGAGCGAGTCGCGGGATCGGACGCGCCATTGCGTCCGACCTGTCCCGAACGCACGAAGTGATCGGCACGTATCGCAGCAACGCGGCCGCCGCCGAGAGCCTGGCTGCCGAGTGCGGCGTCCGCATGTTCAAGTTCGATGCCGCGAGCCGGACCGACCGCGAGTCGCTGGTGCAATTCGTGGAGCTTGAGTACGGGCGTTTGGACCTGCTCGTGAACAACGCCGGGATGGCCCCCCGCGAGCGCTTGGACATCATGGAAGCGACCGAGGAGAGCTTCGACGAGGTGCTGGGGGCGAATCTGCGCGGGCCCTACTTCCTCACGCAAGCCCTCGCGAATCTGATGGTGCTTGCCGGTTCCGGGCGGATCGTGTTCATCACGTCGCTCTCCGCGTACACCGCGTCCGTCAATCGCGGGGAGTACTGCGTGTCCAAGGCCGGCCTCAGCATGGCGGCGCAATTGTTCGCCGTCCGGCTAGCCGAAGAGGGCATCCTCGTCTTCGAATTGCGGCCGGGGATCATCGAGACCGATATGGTCGCCCCGGTCATCGAGAGATACCGCTACCTCGCGGCCAAGGGCATGCTGCCGCAAGGGCGGCTGGGCCGCCCGGAAGATGTCGCCCGGACCGTGCGGGCGATCGCCGACGGAGCGCTCGATTACTCGGCGGGTCAAGTCTTGGACGTCGACGGCGGGTTCCACATCTGGCAGCTCTGAGCCGCGCACGGCAACGACGGCGACCGAAGCCGCGACCGCGCCGTTGCGCGCGGTCGGGCGCGCTCTACCGGAAGTGGAACCAGAGCATCAGCACGCCTAGCGCCACCGCCGCGGTGGCGACGCACAGGAACTTGTCCTGACTGGCGAACGCCTTGCGCTCGCTCCAGTCGATGGTCAGTTCCGCCACGTGCGAGGCCAGCGGCCGGTCGCCCAGCTTGCTGACTCCCCAGAACAGCAGCAGGCAGCCCGCGAAGACGCCGCAACTGTAATTCAGGAACGGGATCTGCACCAGTCCGTTCAACGGCCCCAGATCCATCCCGTAGGCCTTGTACAGGATGTCCAGCAGGAAGCGCCCGCCGCCCGCCAAGCCGCCCACCACGAGCGTCGTCAGCGCGGCGCGCGAGGTGCCTCCCTTCCAGAGGATGCCCAGCACGAACGTCGCCGTGATGGGAGCGCCGATGTAGGCTTGGACGCTTTGCATGTACTGGTAAACCTCGCCGCTCAGGTACCGGATCATCGGAATCCAGAGGATGCTGACGACAACCACCAGCCCGGTGACCAGGCGCCCGACGAACACCAGCCGCTTCTCGCTGGCCTCGGGACGGAGCTTCTTGTAGATGTCCATCGTCACCAAGGTCGAGCACGAGTTCAGCACGCTGCTCAGGGAGGACATCAGCGCCGCCAGCAGCGCCGCGATCATCAGCCCGGACAGACCGGGCGGCAGCAGCCGCTGCACGAGCAGCGGGAACGCCGTGTCGCCCGTGGCCTCGCCCGGCCACAGCGCCCGCGCGATGAGGCCCGGCAGCACCAGGATGAACACGGGCGTGATCTTCAGCGCCGATGCGAAGACCGTGCCCGCTTGCGCGTGCGGCAGGCTGCGCGCGCTCAGCGTCTTCTGCACGATGACCTGATCCGTGCACCAGTACCAGACGCCGAGGATCAGCGTGCCGAGCGTGGTTCCGAGCCACGGGTACTCGGGATGGTTGAACTCCTTGACGATGTGGAAGAAGTCGTCGGGCAGCGCTTCGCGCAAGCCCGCGAAGCCGCCCGCCTCGCTCAGTCCGATCCACGTGAGGAACGCCGAGCCACCGATCATGATGAACGCTTGCAGCAGGTCCGTGTAGATCACCGCCGACAGGCCGCCCGTGATGGTATAGATGCCGGTCGCGACCACCAGGAGAATGGCGGTCGTCATGTAGTCCCACCCGAAGACCTCCCGGGCCAAGATTCCCGCCGCGAACAGCGCCACCGAGATCTTCGTGAGCACGTAGGCCAGCAGCGACACCGTCGTGAGGTACCAGCGGGCCCCGGGACTGAACCGCTTCTCGAGGAACTCCGGCATCGTGAAGACGCCGCTCCGCAGGTACTGCGGGATGAAGATCCAGCCCAGCATCAGCAGGCAGAAGCAGGCGGACCACTCGTAGGTGCCGACCGCCAGGCCGCTCGACGCGCCCGAGCCCGCCAGCCCGATCACGTGCTCGCTGCCGATGTTGGTGGAGATGAGCGTGGCTCCCAAGGCGAACCAGCCGATATGCTTGCCTGCCAGGAAGTACTCGGTCGTCGTGTTCTTGTTGCGCGAGTGGTAGAAACCGACGCCGAAGACGGCGATGAAGTAGACGGTGATAATGAGGGCGTCCATGCGAATCGAGAGTATAGCTTGACCGGCGGGCGGAGCATCGGCCTGATCGTGTTCGCCCACGGATCGCGCGTGTCCGCGGCCAACGACGCGGTGCGTTCGGTGGCGCGCGAAGCGGCGCGCCGCGCGGGCCTCCCCGTCTACGAGACGGCCTTCTTGGAACTGGCCGACCCGTCCTTGGGGGAAGCGGTCACCGCCCTGGCCGCGCACGGCATCCGCAGGATCCTCGTGACCCCGTATTTCCTGACGATGGGCCGGCACCTCACCGAGGACTTGCCGAAGCTGCTCGCGGAGGTGCGCGCGCAGCATCCGGATCTGTCGATCGAAGCCTCCCCGCCGCTCGACGGGCATCCGGAGTTGGCGGGGATCCTAGCTTCACGGGCCCACGCCCTGCTGGAGTCGAACTCCGCGTGAGTTCGGGCGCACGCCCGCACGCCGTCGGAGACAATCGAAATAGATCATGTCGAGGATCCGCCTCGTATCCGCCCGCGCCCTCAACGAGCGCGTCACGCACTTCGTGTTCGAGGCTCCCTTCGCGCACGAAGCCGGCCAGTACGTGGCGGTGTCGACGGCCATCCGCGGCGCTCCGGTCAAGCGTTACTACTCGATCGCCGCCCCGTCGCGCGGCGACGGCCGCATCGAGCTTTGCGTGCGGACCGAGGGGGAGTTCGGATCGCACCTGAGGGGCTTGCGACCCGGCGCCGAACTGGACTGCAGCGAACCGGCCGGGCGCATGCGGTTGCTGGACGCGGAGCACCCCGCAGTATATTTTGCGGCGGGGACGGGAATCGCCCCGCTGCGGGCGATCCTCCTGTCGCAGCTGGCTGCCGCTCCCGAGGCCTCCGCCACGCTCGTCCTCGGCGGTCGACGGCGCGACGACCTGCTTTATCTCGACGAATTCGAGGCACTGCGCACGAGGCACACGGCATTCACCTTGCTGCCCACGATCAGCGGCGACGATGTGGATTGGGATGGCCTGCGCGGTCGGGTTACCGCGCATGTTGAGCGGGCGATTGCCGGGCGCGACGGCTTGGATGCCTACTTTTGCGGACCGCCGGAAATGGTGTCCGCACTCCGCGCGCGATTGGCCGCAGCTGGCGTTCCCGACGAGCGGCAAGGATTCGAGAGATACTGAAACTAGTGGGGGCGGGGCCCAGCGTAATCGCTACGCGGCGCCGCGCCCGGACACGGCCATGATTGCAGTCACTCTACCGGACGGCAAGCGCATGCAAGTCGAGGCGGGCACGACCGCGCTCGAAGTGGCGGAACGGATCAGTCCGGGCTTGGCTCGGGCGGCCCTCGTCGCCAAGGTCGATGGCCGGTTGTCCGATTTGGACGCCGCCCTCGATCGCGACGTCACCGTGCGGTTCCTGACTGATCGGGACGCGGAGGCGCTTGAGGTCTACCGGCATTCGGCGGCGCACTTGCTGGCAGCCGCGACCCTCGAGCTGTACCCGGAGACGAAGCTCGGCATCGGCCCTCCCACCGAGCAGGGCTTCTTCTACGACATGTACCGCGACCAGCCGTTCACCCCGGACGATCTGGAAGAGATCGAAGCGCGCATGCAGGAGATCGCGAAGCGCGATCCCAAGAACGAGCGCGTCTGGATCCCGCGCGCCGAGGCCTTGGCCGAATACCGCGCGCAGGGCGAGTTCATGAAGTGCGAGCTGATCGAGGAGAAGACCGACGAGCCTCGCGTGTCGGTGTACCGGACAGGCGAGCTATTCACGGACTTCTGTCGCGGCCCGCACGTGCCCTCGATGGGGCGGATCAAGGCGTTCAAGCTGCTTTCGGTGGCAGGCGCGTACTGGAAGGGCGACGAGCATCGCGAGCGCTTGCAGCGCGTCTACGGCACCGCGTTCTTCAACAAGAAGGACTTGAAGGCGCACCTGAACCGGCTCGAGGAAGCCAAGAAGCGGGACCACCGCAAGCTCGGCAAGCAATTGGACTTGTTCAGCATCCAAGAGGAGGCCGGGCCGGGCCTGATCTTCTGGCACCCCAAGGGCGGCACGATTCGCCGGATCATGGAGGACTGGCTGCGCGACCAGCTCGTGGAGCGGGGCTACGGGCTCGTTACCACCCCTCACGTCGCGCGGCATGGCTTGTGGAAGACTTCCGGGCACGCCGAGTTCTATCAGGACGACATGTTCAAGCCGATGGAACTGGACGATTCGCTGTACCAGCTCAAGCCGATGAACTGCCCGTTCCACATCCTGATCTACAAGAACCAGTTGCGAAGCTACCGGGACCTGCCCGTGCGGCTGGCCGAACTCGGCACCGTCTACCGGTACGAACGGTCGGGAGTGATGCACGGGCTCCTGCGCGTGCGCGGGTTCACGCAGGACGACGCCCACATCTTTTGCACGCCGGATCAAGTCGAATCCGAAGTGATCGGTTGCGTCGACTTCGCCCTGGAGGTCCTGAGAGTCTTCGGTTTCTCCGAATTCACCGTCGAGCTGTCCACATGGGACGGCGGGACGAGCGGGAAGTACGCCGGCACCCCGGAAGAGTGGAAGCTGGCCGAGGACGGCCTCTTCGAGGCCTTGCGCAAGCGCGGCATCGAAACCAAGGTGATGCCGGACGAAGCCGCCTTCTACGGCCCGAAGATCGATATCAAGCTCGTGGACGCGATCGGCCGGTCGTGGCAGTTGTCCACCGTGCAGTTCGACTTCAACCTGCCGCGACGCTTCGGATTGGAGTACATCGGGGCGGACGGCAGCGCCCACCAGCCCATGATGGTCCACCGCGCTCTGTGGGGATCCGTGGAGCGCTTCTTCGGCGTGTTGATCGAGCACTACGCCGGGGCGTTCCCGTTGTGGCTGGCTCCGGTGCAGGCTACCGTGCTGCCGATCACCGACGATCAGAACGCGTACGCCCGCGAAGTAGCCGGCACGTTGCGAGCCTCCGGCCTGCGCACCGAGATCGACGAGCGTAGCGAGAAAATCGGTTTCAAGATCCGCGAGGCGCAGTTGCAGAAGATTCCCTACATGCTGGTCGTGGGCAAGCGCGAGGCCGAGGCGGGCGAGGTGGCGGTCCGCCATCGTCGCAAGGGCAACACCGGATCCAAGAGTCCGGCAGACTTCCTAGCCGACATCGCGCCGCTGATCGCCTCCCGGGAGCCCAGCGCGTAGTGCATCTTCTCGCCACCCGTCGACCGTGTCGAACGGCGGCCAGTTCCTGCGTCCAGGCTTGCACGCTGGGTCGGGATGCGAAATCGACCGCCGTCGCCTTCTACGCCCCGCGGCATTACTCGTTCCGCCTCGCCTAGCGCATGCGTTCGGCACCAAGATTCCCAGCAGGGCCGCGGCTGGCGCAGTGTGGCAGAATACGGGGGTCCTGCGGCCCCCCTCGGGGCATCCGAGTACTTCGACATGGTCGAATCGGCACTTCGCACGTATTGGGAGTCGTTATCCATAGAACCCCTTGGCACGCGGTGATTCGGTCGTGACAAATTCGTCACGCAAGACATCCGGTGCGTACTTCACGCCGGAATGGGTCGCTTCGTGCCTGACCCGTTGGGTGATTCGCTCCGATGTCGATCGATTGCTCGATCCCTCGTGCGGTGACGGGCGCTTCATCGCGTGTCACCGCAACAGCGTGGGGATCGAGCAACACCGCGAGTCGGCGACTCGCGCCATCGAGCGCGCCCCGTGGGCTCTAGTTCACGAAGGCGAGTTCTTTGATTGGGCCTCCAACACCCGGGAGCGGTTTGACTGCGCCGCAGGCAATCCGCCCTTCATCCGCTACCAGTCGTTTCGCGGAGACGTTCGACACCGCGCCCTGCGCCATTGCGCCGCGCGCGGGGCGCGCTTCTCTGGTCTGACTTCGTCATGGGCACCCTTTCTCGTCGCGACTGCCAGTCTCTTGAAGCCGGCTGGCCGGATGGCATTCGTCGTACCGGCCGAAATCGGCCATGCGCCATACGCCGCTCCGCTTCTCGAGTACTTGGTCGATCACTTCGACACAGTCCAGATCGTTGCCATCCGCAAGAAGCTGTTCCCCGAACTCTCCGAGGACTGCTGGCTGCTGTATGCAGCGGGTTTCGGGGGCGAGACGCATGCGTTGCGGTTTACGGCGTTGGACCAGCTTCAGGATTCCGCAGACCCCCCGCAGCACTGGGTGCAAGTTCCCGTTGCCGAGTGGCGGGAGAGCTGGAATCGACGCTTGCGGCCCTTCTTGCTGTCGGGCCGCGCGAGATCCCTCTACCGAGCGATTGCCCAGCACGTTGAGACAAGGCGGCTCGGCGACTTGGCGACGACCCGGATCGGATACGTCACCGGTGCGAACGAATTCTTCCACCTGCGACCGTCGACAGCGCGCGATTGGCTAATCCCGGAAGAGTTCCTCTGCCCGACCGTGCGGAACGGCAGGGCATTGCCGAATTCCGAACTGACGCGCAAGGCGGTCAATCAATGGGTGCAGTCAGACGAACCGATGATGCTCCTTCGGATTCCGAAAGCTGCAGACGTGCCTTCGCCCATAAGGCGGTACTTGGATACTGCCGCGGGCTTGCGTGCGCGGACGGCATACAAGTGCCGGACCAGAGAACCGTGGTATTCCGTCCCCGACGTGCGGTTTCCCGACCTTTTCCTCAGCTACATGGCAGGTCTGAAGCCGAACCTCGTCCTGAACTCAGCCGCGGCAACTTGCACGAACGCGGTGCATAGCGTGGTCATGCGGGAAAAATCCAATATTGCAGCACTTCGGCAGGCGTGGGACTCACCGTTTGTAACCCTGAGCTGCGAGATCGAAGGACACGCCCTCGGAGGCGGCATGCTGAAGCTCGAGTTGGGGGAAGCTGGCAGAATCCTAGTGCCTTCGTGCCACATGTTGCAGACCGTACCAAGCTCCGAGATTCAAGACGCGATCGCTATCATGCGCTCTTGGAGGCATTGTGCGGCCCCAGGCTGATCCCTCGGCGGGCCGATCATCAGATGTCTGCCAATGGATCAATCGGAGCGACGCGATCCGAGAGTTCGCCACCTACGCGGGCAAAACGCAAAGCCAACGTCATATTAAGCCTCTTCATTGGTACGTGGCGTCGCGCTTGGTGCTTGAAGGGGGGTTTTGGCCACAAGAGGTCACCCCGCGCCCGCCATTCTCAGTCGTGCTGCGACGGGGCGAACGCTGTCTTGATTTCGACCCCTCCGTGGCGACTGGTAGCGAGGCTACCGTTCTCGGCGGGCTCAAGACCAAGTCGGTCGACGTCGTCGTTACCAAGCAAGGCATCGGGCCGGTCTTGGCGATTTCGTGCAAGGGAATGACCGGAGCGCTGAGAAATCTTGTGAACCGGATGGAAGAGACCATCGGAGAATGCACGAACCTGCACATCACCTATCCGGCTCTGGTCTTCGGCTATCTATTCGTCATACGGGCCCACCAAGCGCTTGCCACATCCGAGAGCGGTGGTGCTGGTGGATCCAAGCCCCCACCAAAGGGAGTCGCCTTCAACGACGTAGCTATCGGAGAGGGCGACCAGCCGGTCGAATCCCTCAAGAGATTTCATTCGGCACTCCGTGAATTGACCGGACGTCGCGGCGTACGCGAGGACGTCAGCCGATACGAAGCAGTCGCGCTCGCGCTAGCAAGTGTCCAAGCCGAAACGGTCGGAGACATTCTCACGAGCTATCCAGAGACCAAGAGCCCTCTCAGAATCGAAGGATTCTTCGATGCGCTCTATCGGCGTTACGACGAGCGCTACGTCTACAGTGCTCCGGCATTGGCTCCGTTGACGCGAAGGGTCGAGTGGTCCCGCGAATCCGCTGCGCTGGCAGCTGAGCGCGCGCCGGTACTTGACTACCGGATCCGCTTGGCGGGGTAACGCCACCACCCGGCGTCTGAAGGCGCATTCTGGGTCTCTGGAGTGGTTGTTGGCCCGTTGTTCGGAATGGTGCTTGAACGTCGCCGCACAATGCCCAGCAAGCGTGTGGCGGGCAGCGAGCGCCGCGAGCGCTCACCGTCACCCCGACGCAGCGGTGGTTTGCTCGACCAGATCATCGATCGGCATGCCGTACAACGCAGGCAGCCCCTCCCTGTCGGTCACGAAATACAGCCACGCGCTGTCCTCCGATAGCGCGGGCGAAGGACTTGCCGCGAAGGTGTCCACGCGATCCGTTCCCGCCAGCGGGTACGGCTTGAGGGTGCTGCCATGCTCGGCGACGGTGATTTCGCGCCGCATCTTCGGGAACAGCACGTACACGTTCGGTCCCGCGGGGCGTCGGCTCGCGCCCACCATGGCCGATCCGTCGGAGTTTTCCACGAACCAGCCGAAGGCCGAGCATGTCGCCTCCGTGGTTTCGGCGCGGCTCTCCGGCTGGTAGCTCCGGATCGAAGCCGCCCAGCGGTCGCCATCCGGATAATGCACGTAGCGCAGCCGGGATCCGTCCGGCGACCAGTACGCGCATTCGATCCGCTCGCGGCCGTCGAGCGGTCGCACGCTCGTCTTGCTCGCTCCGTCGATGCTGACCAATTGGAATCGGCGGCGCACCTGTTGCCAAGGTCCCTCGCGACGGTACAGCAACTGCGACCGCCACGGTCGGAAGAGCGGGTCGGCGAGCCACCTGCGCTCTTCGGCCGCCGTCCAGCTGCGCCCCCGGCCGGACCGGGCCAGTTCCGCCACCGTCACGCGACAGCGGGCTTCCCGCGCGAACTGCAGTTCCCGCGAAGGCTGCATATCGTCCGTCCGCATTTCCACCAGCGCCGCGAACCGCTCGCCGCGCGAGATGTCCATGTCGCCTGTCGGCTGCCAGCCCGGCGGGGATTCGTAATGCACGCGGCGGTTCCCGCCGTTCACATCGGCCTGTATCAGAGCCTGCCCTTGCAGATAGAAAAAGCCCCTGTCGTTGCGACGCAGATGCGCCGCGTAGGGATGTACGCCGGCTCCCTCCGTGACTTGGATGAGTCGATCCCGCTTGAGATCGAGGCGGTACAGCTGGCGCGTGCCGTCGTGCTCGGCGGCGAGCAGCAGGAACGAGTTGTTCCGGGCGATGAACCGGTGCTTGGCCGCCGGCAGGTGATGCAGGACGTCGAGGTCCGTGAGCCGGAAGATCTCTCGTTCGGTCAACCCGTCGAGAAACTCATGGCGCGGCGCCTCGATCCGCTCGCCTCTTCCCGCCGCCGGCAATACCGCCGGCACTGCTGTCGCGAGGAACGACCGACGGCAGACGCGCCGCATCAGTCGCCATCGTACCAACAAGGTCGACAGACCGGGGTGATCCGAGGGACAACCTCGAGGGAGCTGCCGTCGCGTCAGAACCGAGTCGTTTCGTCAATGCGCCCGGCCGCAGCCCAGCGGGCCGTTCCGCTTAGCGCGTGCGGTTCACTGCTCCGCTCCGTCCCACGCCACTTCATCGACCACGGCGATCACAGCCGCGTCAATCGGCGCCTTGACGCGTTTCACCGCCGTCATCGCGGCCCAACCGTCCAGCGTCAGCAGCACCGTGTCGCCCACTCCGGCGTCCAGCACGTCGACCGCCACGAACGGGGCCCCGCGCTCTTGCCCGCGAGGGTCGATCTGGCGCACCAAGAGCAGCTTGATGTCTGCGTGCGTCTCGTGCTTCTGCGTGGCCACCACATCGCCAACCACCTTGCTCAGGATCATTCGTCGGCTCCGGTGATGGCGTCCACGATGCCTGTCACGCTCGCGTCGCTCGGCACCGGCGGGTCGAATGCGAAGCAGGCTTCGCGCCGCCCCGACCAGTAGACGGTCTCCCCGGCGCCCGCTCCCACCGAGTCGAGAGCTACCAGCGGCGTCCCCGCCGAGGAACCGTCCGCGTTCACGGGCTGGACGAGCAGCAGCTTCATCCCTTCCAGTTGCCCGTCCTTGACGGAAGCGCAGACATTCCCCAAGACACGTCCCAGCCGCATCAGCCTTCTCCCGGGAGCAGGGTGATGTCGTCGACGATACCGACGATCGCGGTGTCGACGGGAGTGTCTTTCATCCCGGCCGCCATACGGGCGGAACTGCCCGCGACGCAGATCACCCTTTCGCGCGCACCGGCACCAACCGTGTCCAGCGCGACGACGTAGCTGTCCCGGCCGTTGCCGTCCGGGGCGAGATGCTGCAAGAGGAGGAGCTTCTTGCCCTCCAATCGCGGGTCCTTGCGGGTCGCGACGACATTGCCCACCACGCGCGCCAGGATCATCGCGTCCGGTTCCTCCGCCGCCGATCAGCCGACCGCGCCGTCCTACTCGGAGGGCGAGATCGAGAAGATCTGGTCCAAGTTGGAGTGCGGCCGCGGAATGACGTGAACCGAGATCAGTTCGCCGACGCGGCGTGCCGCTGCCGCGCCCGCATCGGTGGCGGCCTTGACAGCCGCGACATCGCCGCGCATCAGGACGGTCACGTAACCGGAGCCGATCTTCTCCCATCCCACCAGCGTGACGTTGGCGGCCTTGACGGCCGCGTCCGCGGACTCTACCAGCGAGACAAATCCGCGCGTTTCGATCAATCCGAGGGCCTCACCCATGAGTCACTCATCCTCCTCTGGCCCGGATCGCGTCTTCCAGCAACTGGATCAGCTCGTCCCGGGTTACGTAGAAACCATTGTCGCCCATCTGGTCGCGGTGTCCCGCGCCAGCCGTGTCTTCCGCCGAAACCGGGCAGCCGGGCTGCTGGGTCGCCTTGGAGGCCACGCCGTAGCGGCCGCGCGATTCGAACAGCTTGTCGACCTCGACGCGCGGTAGCGCTCGCGCCCCGCCCAGCATCTCGGCGACGAAGTTGATGCGGGCGAAGTGCTCCACCGTCTCCATGCGGAAGTACGCCTGCAAGACGTCCTTGCCGTAACTGACGGCGCCGTGGTTCCCGAGCAGCAAGGCATCGTAGCGCGGGATCAGCGGCAGCATCGGCTCCGTGAGCGCGTCCGTGCCGGGCAATCCGTAGTCCGCCAGAGGCACGCAACCCAAGCCGATCACGACTTCGGGCAGCAAAGCGGTGTCCAGCGCTCTGCCGGCCGCGGCGAATCCCGTCGCGACGGGCGGGTGGGCATGCACGACCGAGTCGATGTCATCGCGGAGTTCGTAGATCTTCAGATGCATCTTGATCTCGGACGTGCGCTCGAGGCGCCCCGAGACCTTCTCTCCCTGATAGTCCACGATGATGATGTCGTCGACGTGCATCATGCCCTTGGACACGCCCGTGGGCGTGCACATGATGCGTTCGTCATCCAAGCGGATCGAGATGTTGCCGTCGTTCGCGGCAACCCACCCCTTGTCGAACACCAGTTTTCCGACGCGGACGATGTCGGCGGCGAACTCACGCTCGGTCTTGACCATGCGGAACCCCTATCGTAGCGAATTGAAGGGCACGCGCCGAAAGCCGCGGGCCCGATAGCGATGCGAGGCGACCGGTTCGCGCCTGCCAAGGCTCGAGCCGAGGGGCGTTGAGCGCGCCGCAGCACGTGCCCCTTGCATGCGCCGCGAGTCGCGAGGCCGAGGGATGGACCTAAGGCGAGTCCGCGGATGCCGTGCCGGCGGCGAGGGTGTATCGATCCGCGACAGGCCTCGCCTGGGGAAAAGGAACTCCGGACAGAAGTACATCGATCATGGCTGGGACTCTTGACGCACTCTGGATCGGTGGTATCTTACAAGTGTTGTGATTCGACTGCTCACGATCACCTTGTCGTTGGCTGTTTCCGTGCCCTTGCTGGTGGCGCAGTCATCGAACGGGGCGTTGCCCCGCTTGGCCAACGGAAAGCCGGACCTGAACGGGATCTGGCAAGCTGTCGGCTCGGCCCACTACGACATCGAGCGTCACATGGCCCGGTCGTCGATGATGCTTCGCGATGGGCCCCACGGTCCGCTTCCCGCCGTGCCCACTCTCAGGCTTGGTGCCGTTGGCGCGGTTCCCGGCGGGATGGGAATCGTCGAAGGCGGGAAGATCCCCTACAAGCCGGAAGCGGCCAAGATCAGGGACGAGAACCGAGCCAATTGGATCGAACGCGACCCCGAGATCAAGTGCTACCTGCCCGGCGTGCCGCGTGCCGTGTACATGCCGTTCCCGTTCCAGATCTTCCAGAACGCGAACTCGGTATTCATCGCGTACGAATTCGCTGGCGCGGTTCGCGACATTTATCTCAAGGACGTAGGTCCTGCCGAGACCGATTCTTGGATGGGGCAGTCGGTCGGCCGCTGGGAGGGCGACACCTTCGTCATCGAGACCACGGGCTTCAACGACCAGACGTGGTTCGACCGATCCGGAACCCATCACAGCAACCAATTGCGCGTCGTCGAACGATACAGCCTCAGCTCGCCCGATCACATCCTGTTTGAAGCCGAGATCGAGGATCCGGTCGTCTTCACGCGCCCTTGGAAGATTTCCATGCCGTTGTACAGGCGCATGGAGCAAGACGCTCGCTTGATGGACTTCAAGTGCGTGGAGTTCGTCGAAGAGCTGATTTACGGCGAGTACCGTCGCCGTCCGCTGGAGCGCTGAACGAGGAGATCGTGATGCTGTGTCTCGCGCCGACTGAACCAGGCACGTTCGCCCGTGCGTCAGTCACGTGTTTCACTGTCGCGCGAATGGCTCCGTCGACTGTTCGGCCTGACTCGTCGCATAGCACGAAGGAGCAGCTGCCATGCTGAATCGAATTCTGATCGCGCTGAGCGTTCTCGCGATCGCCATCCCTGTCGCGCAGTCCGCCGACATCCCCCGCAGGCCCGACGGCCGTCCGGATCTTTCCGGAACTTACGACATCGCCACACTGACTCCCCTGCAACGTCCGACGAAGTACGGCGACAAGCTCACGCTGACCGACGAGGAGGCCGCGGAGATCACTCGCAAGGAATCGGAGTATCTGGCTCGTCGAAACGCGGCCACCGATCCAGAGCGCGAAGCACCTCCGGAGGGCGGCGACGGGTCGAGCGGAGCAGCTGGCAACGTCGGCGGCTACAACGCGTTCTGGATCGATCGCGGATCGGGCGGATTCAAGATCGACGGCAAGTGGCGCACGTCGATCATCACGGATCCGAAGGACGGGCGCCAGCCTCCGAGGACGCCGGAGGCCGAGGCCCGGCGCAAGGCCCGCGCCAAGTACTCCCGTCCGAACAAGGGCGTCGCGTGGTGGGTCAAGGAAGGTCTCGATCCCGGCCCGTACGACGACCCCGAGCTCAGGCCGCTCGCGGAGCGCTGCCTGCTTGGTTTCGGTTCGACTGGCGGCCCACCGATGCTGCCGGTGCTGTACAACAACTTGAAGCGAATCGTGCAGACCGACGACCACGTCATGATCCTCGTGGAGATGGTGCATGACGCACGTATCGTGCGGATGAATGCGGAGCACGCCTCTCCCGATGTTCGGAGTTGGCTCGGCGATTCAGTGGGTCGCTGGGAGGGTGACACACTCGTCGTCGACACGACCAACTTCAATGATCGTCCGGCCCTGTCGGGCGCGACTCGCAACCTCCATGTCGTCGAGCGCTTCACGCGCATCGACGACAAGACCTTGCTGTACCAGTTCGAGGTGGAGGATCCCACTGTTTGGACCGAGCCATGGAGCGGGGAGTACATCTGGCCAGCGTCGGAGAGTCGCGTGTACGAGTACGCTTGCCACGAAGCGAACTACTCGTTCGGCGGGATCCTGCGGGGCGCCCGGATCCTCGAGGCTGACATACTGGGTACCGGCGGAGACGACTGAAGTCGATAGACACGCACTGCGGGGAGATGAGCACATGACAGGAAGAAGAAAACTCAACCGATTTCAGATCGCGATGATCGCCCTCGGGGCGGTGGCGCTTGTCGTCGCCAGCACCGTGCCGATCTACGCTCACCATGCCTTTGGAGCGGAGTTCGATCCCAACCGGCCGCTCGTGCTGAAGGGTCCGGTGGTGCGCGTGGAGTGGGTCAATCCGCACACTTGGATCCATCTCGAGGTGACCACTGACAGCGGCGACAAGGAGGTCTGGATGGTCGAGGGGGGTACGCCCAACAGCCTGCTGCGACGCGGCCTCAAACGGGACACCATCAAGATCGGGCAGATCATCGTCGTGGATGGATACCAAGCCAAGGATCGCTCGAATCGAGCCAACGGACGCGACGTGACCTTCGAGGACGGAGAGAAGTTCTTCCTCGGATCGTCCGGCACGGGGGCGCCGTACGATAAGGAACGGCGGGGCCAGTAGACTCCCGCCGCTCCGCGGCAGCACTGCGCCCTGTGCGTGGGAGAGATTCAGGTCGATGGGTGATTCCCGCCCTAGTACCCCTGTGTCTGAGAGATCTGCTATCATAGACTCTGCCACCCGCCTCGGGTAGGTTAGGTTGCGTCAGATGACCGATATAACGCTGAAGAACTTTCGATGCTTCGCGAACGAGCAGACAGTGCCAATGGCACCGTTGACTCTACTCGTCGGTGAAAACTGTACTGGAAAGACCTCATTCATGGCGATGATTCGAGCACTATGGGACCTAGTATTCGACGGAAACGAACCCAATTTCAACAAGATACCATACGACTTAGGTAGCTTTGACGAGATACTACACGATAACCTTGAAGGAAACGACACGAGTAGATGCTTCGGGGCAAGGTGCTCACTGAAACTCGACTTCAATGGCAAACAGAGTAAGTTACCCTATCAAGTCAGCGTGGAGTTCACGGAAGATGGCTCGATACCAGTCTTGAATAAACTAATGGTGTCCTATGAAGACACTTGGATTGAATGGTCTATAGCATCCAATGAGTTGAATAAGAAGTTGAATGTAGCATGTGGTGTACGTGACAATACTTGGGACCTGAAATCACCTGACAGATTCGTTATGTTGGGTGCGTTCAGAGGGGAACAAGTGTCGTCACATTTCAGTCAATTCGGATCGATGATGCATTGGATGTTGCTGGACAAGAACCGTGCCAAAGGCGATCTTGTGGCCCGCAAAGGCACAAGAAGTCCTTCTCAAAAAGAACTCGGCAATCTCCGATCTTTGTCGCGATATTTGTCCCGTGAACTGCCCCCACACCCCTTAGCTTACAATGAAGCATATGCGAGTGCTCCTGTCCAATCTTCACCGCAGCGTACATATGAAGTTTCACGGCCAATCCGGGATGTTGGAGGTAGACATGCTCCAATGTATCTAGCCTATCTTTGCTATCAGCAAGAGGAAGAATGGAGCCGCATCAAGGGAGCCATTGAAGAGTTTGGTCGCTCTTCAGGTCTGTTTGATCGGATCAATATTAATAGGCTAGGTACTACGGGAGGAGCACCATTCCAAGTTGAGATTGGATTGTCTCAGAATGGCATGGAGGTTCCTGAGCGCAACTTAGTCGATGTTGGATATGGAGTTAGCCAAGTACTGCCTGTATTGACCGAGGCCTTGCGACGCGACGCTCGACACCTATTGCTATTTCAACAGCCAGAAGTGCATCTCCACCCGCGGGCCCAAGCCGCTCTCGGAAGTCTGTTCTGTAATATTGCTGGAAGGGACCGACAGATCATTGTGGAAACCCATAGCGATTACATCCTTGACCGAATTAGGATGGACATCAGAGATGAAGAATGCAAATTGCAACATCGCGATGTTGCAATTCTCTTCTTTGATCGCTGCGGTTCCAATGTCAAGATTCACCCCATCAAATTGGACCCTGCAGGAAATATCGTCGATCCTCCGCAAGGTTATCGGCAATTCTTCCTGCAAGAAATTAACCGCTTAGTTCGGTACTGAATCATGTGTGCAATACTTGATGTAAACAGAGCACACCAATTGCTCCCAGACTCGCCAACTGAGTCGGTCGATCCACTTACGAGGTGGGTCGAAAGAGGGCATGGTAAGCTCGTAGTAGGAGGAGCATTGCTTGATGAACTAGGGAAGAACCTGCGTGTTGCACAGTGGATTGCTGAGCAACATCGTAGCGGAGGGGTCGTATCGCTTACACCGCGTGATCGACAAGAGGTGAGCACTCGAACTGAAGAGTTGAGGAATCATGGCATTTGCAAGTCGAATGACGAGCACATTATTGCGCTAGCTCAGATCAAACGAGTTGGACTCATACTGACGGCCGATAGAAATCTCCAAGAAGACTTCAAGAATCGCAAGTTAATCGATAACCCTCGCGGTAAAGTCTATCCATATAGAGCTAGTTCAAGCGACAAAAAGAAGTTTCTAGACCGAGTTGAATCATGCCCCAGTGGCTGCTAATTCGCACGAGCATCATGCACTTTCGTCGCACTATTCAGTAGATATTATGTCATATTTGTCTCAATATTTCAGTGAATGTGCGAATCATTCTCCGCGTAATAGACGGCAACTATGATCTTCACTACCCGAGTTCTGTGTACGGCAGTGGCGGGGTCAGCACGGAGTTCGCTGCGATCATGGAGCAATTCAGTCGCGATGAATTCCTAGGTCTTTTCGTGATGATAATTGACTGCGGTTTGATCGACCTACGGCGCAATCCAACCCGGTAGCAATTCACCGATGGCTCGCTAGTGGTGCGCTGGGCCACGCGCTTGGCTAGCGTCTGGAGACCGCGATTCAGCATATTCGATATGGACGGGATCTCGACGCGCTGGCGTCGCACCATCGGGCATGCGCCGTTGCCCGCGCAAAGCTCGACAGTACCGAATGCCAACTGGGTCGCATTGGGCCAGTCCGCCCAAGCACCAGCCCACCGTGGTGGGAGGGCGTTGGCTTCCCGGTCGGGGCGCGCCGATCAAATCCAGCCGAGCAGCGCCAAGCCCTGATCAGGAAGCGACCCGTGCGCTTCCCCGTGGCAGGCTGCAGCGCGGTTCCGCTCCGGCCCGTCCGATTAGCGGGCGGTCGGGTAAGCTAGTGAGTGCGATGAGTCTGACGTCTCTCGAGAATCTAGGATACAGCGACAACGAGCAGCTCGAGCGCGCGATCAACGCGGTCGAGCGGCCCGGAGACTACTGCACGCACGGCAAGGTGGAGTGCGTCATGCCGCGATTGGAAGTCGAGTCCGTGGGCACGGTCGCCTTTCCCGTGCAGCCGGGGCAGATCGCCTCGCTGATCGAGGCGGCCGATCGAGCGCCCTACGGCAGGGGGTCAGCGACGGTCTTGGACACCTCGGTGCGCGACTGCTGGCAGATCGACGCTGCGAATTTCACGGTGGGCGGCGGCCGCTGGGAAGAATCGTGCGGATCGATTCTCGATAAAGTCGCGGAAGGCCTCGGCTTGCCGCGGGACTGCATCGAGGCACAGCCTTACAAATTGCTCGTTTACGAGCGCGGCGGGTTCTTCACGCCGCATCGCGACAGCGAGAAGGCCGAGCGGATGGTAGCCACGTTGGTAATCGGTCTCCCGTGCGACTCGGCGGGAGGCGAGCTAGTCGTGCGCCACGCCAACCGCGAAACAAGGATCGACGCGTCGGTTCGGGATCCGTGGGAACTGGCGTATGCCGCGTTCTACGCCGACTGTCGGCACGAGACGCTGCCTGTGCGTAGCGGCCATCGGATCTCGCTCGTCTACAACGTGACGGTTCGCAAGGGCAGCGCCAAGCGCGTGCCGACCAGCGCACCGGATCCGTTCACATTCGTAGAATCGACTGCCAAGCTGCTCCAGGAGTGGGATCGCGAAGAAGGGCCGGCGAACAAAGTCGTTTGGCTGCTGGACCATGACTATAGCCAGGCAGGGCTCTCGTTCGACGCGCTGAAGGGAGTCGATGCTGCGGTCGGGCGCATGCTCGCCAGCGCGGCCGAGCGGGCGAACTGGGCTTTGCACGCCGCGATTCTGCACATCGAGGAGCACGGGGTGCCTGCCGACTACGACTTCGATTGGGGATGGAGAGGTCCGGCGGTCACCAAGACAGTCGAAATCGGCGAGGTCGTCGACTACGACCTGTGGTTGGACAGTTGGGTCGATCCCAGCGGAGCGCGTGCTGCTTTAGGCAGGTTGCCGCTCGGCGAAGGCGAGTTGCTGCCCCTGGACTGCTTGGAAGACGCCGAGCCGGACGAGCAAAGCGTACATGAGGCATCCGGCAACGAGGGTGTCGACATAACCCATCGGTACCGGCGGGCGGCGCTGGTCATCTGGCCGTGGAAGAACACTCTCAAGAACATCGCGGCAGCCAGCATCTCGTCCGCGATCGATCGCGCCGAGGAGGAACTCCGGAATCCGGGACGCTTGCTCGAAGCGGTCGACAGCCCGTCTCGACTGCTCGCCCAGCTGCGTGAGGCTTGGCCCGAGAAGCAGCGCTACTACGAGAAGGAGCAAGCGGAGAATCGGCGCAAGATGCTGAAGCTCTTGGGCACGGTGTCGGACGTCAAGGAGACAGTCCGATTCCTGAATGCGACCATCATGGATGCGTACGACGGCAAGGAGAACGAGGCGCTGGCAAGGCTGCTGGGTGACTTGGGGCCCAGCGTCACGGGGGAATTCCTGCCCCGCTTGGTCCAAGCGCAGGTCCGTTGGCATGCCTCGTCGATGATCGAACTCCTTGCGCGCCTCGGCACCGATCATCCCGTCGCGGACAACCCCGCTTGGCGCGAGACCCACGCGGAAGCGGTGCTCGCGGCATTGAAGGAACTGCCGGAGGCCTTCCAAAGCCGCAAGCGGCCCGACGCCGAGGAGTGGCGCAGGCCGGAGCCGCCCCAAGTGCTGAAGGCAGCTTCGATCGGTTCCTTGTTCCGTCTGGCTTGGGAACTGGGCCTGCATCAGGCGGCGGAGGCAGCCACGCTCGTGGTGCGGCAGCACCCGGATTCAGTGGAGCCCCAGCGAGCCCTGCCGACGGCACTGGCAGAACTGAGGAAGACCAGTGCGGATTTTGCGGCCGTCTCGAGTTTCGGAACGCTTTGGTTACACGCCGCGGACTCGTTGCTGGCGCGAAGTTCGACATCGCCGGAACCCCCGCGGGATTGGTTCATCGACGCCACGCTCCCCTGCCGTTGCGAGCACTGCGCGCAACTCCGTAGGTTCTGCGAGGACAGATTGGCCGAAACGGCGCGATTCCCGTTGCGAGAGGATCTACGCAACCACCTCAGCACCGAGATCAGGCGAGCCGGGCTCGACATCAACTGCACGACCGAGAGGAGAGGTCGCCCGTACACGTTGGTATGCACGAAGACGCGAGACAGCTTCCATCGGCGACTCCGCGAGTACGACAAAGACGTGAAGCAGATGCGGCGGCTGGTCGCTGCTTCGCCGAGCGGCGCCGCCGCCGAGACCTCGGCCACGACTCTCGAGAGTCTGCGGAAGGCAGTCGAGATCGGTAAGGAGCATGCACTGCGTTCGCGGGGGCGGTTCTCGGCCACTTAGTCCATACGGTTTCGTCGCCGGGCGTTTGACGCGCCAAGAGCAATGCAAGTCGAAGCAAGCCCGGATCGCGCTCACATGCGACTCGACCATTTTCTCGTCGAGCGCATCGCCGATACTAGTCGCGCCCAGATCCAAGAGTGGATCCGCTCAGGTCGCGTCCAAGTGGACGGTCACGAAGAGCGCAAGGGATCCCGCAAACTCCGCGGCAACGAATCGATTTCGGTCCAGCCAGCCGAACGGCCGCCACTCAGGGCCGTCTCCGAGGCGATCGATATCCATGTCGTCCACGAGGACGGGCACCTCGCGGTCATCGACAAAGCGGCTGGCATGGCCGTACATGCCGGTGCCGGGCAGGCCAGCGGGACGCTCGTGAACGCCCTTCTGCATCATTTCCAGCGGCTCTCGAGCCTATCCGGAGACCTCAGGCCCGGGATCGTGCATCGATTGGATCGCTATACCTCGGGCCTCTTGGTGGTCGCGAAAGACGACCGGTCGCACAGGCGCTTGCAGCAACAGTTCCAGAAGCGGGAAGTCGACAAGCTCTATTGGGCCGCGGTCGAGGGATCGTTGGGGGCGGACCCGCAGGACGATCCGAAGTTGCTGCGGCACGGTCGGCCCGTCATGCGGGACGGAAAGTGGTGGCTGCGGATCGAACTGCCCATACGGCGGGACAAGCGCAATCGCGTCAAGATGGTCGCCGCGCATGGGGGCCGCGAAGCTGTCAGCGAAGTCCGCTGCCTGCGCACCGCCGACCGCTACGCTCTAGCCGAAGTGCGCATTCGGACCGGAAGGACGCACCAAGTCCGCGTGCATCTGTCCAGCGCCGGCCATCCCGTGGTGGGAGACGCGATTTACGGCGCGCGCAAGAGCGCGCCCGGCACTAGCGAGCTGAACCGATACCTGCTGCACGCACGGTACTTGGCATTCGCTCATCCGATCACCGGGGAGAGCATGTCCTTCGAGTCCCCGCTACCGGAGGATTTCGCCAGTCGCCTCGCGCCGCTAGGGCTATAATGCGAGCATGATTGGGCGTTGTGTCGCGCTGGTCGCGCTGGCAACCCTCGGCGCGACAGCATGGGCGCAGCAGGGCAGCAAGCCGGATCTGGCACCCGTTTACGAAGGTGCGGAGTCGGACATCATCAAGGTAGATGTCGCTCGCGTGCCCCTGCTGTTCACCGTCACGGATCGTAGGAATCGATTCATCACGGACTTGGGACGCGAAGACTTCCAAGTGTTCGACGACGGCTGGCAGCAAGAGATCCGCGAGTTCGACCGCGAGAGCGACCTGCCTCTCCGCATCGGAGTCATCCTCGATACGAGCAACTCCATCCGCGCGCGCTTCAAGTTCGAGCAAGAGGCCGCGATCGAGTTTCTCCAAGGCGTGCTCGCGGAAGAGCACGACCGGGCGTTCCTGGTCAGTTTCGACACGCGCGCGGAGTTGATCGTCGACTACACCAACGAAATCGAGGAGCTTGCCGACGGCGTGCGCCGACTGCGGGCCGGCGGCGGCACTGCGCTGTACGACGCGATCTACTACGCCTGCCGCGACAAGCTGCCCGAGGACCAGCCGAAGGAGCAATTCCGGCGGGCGCTGGTAGTCATTGGTGACGGCGAGGACAATCGGAGCACGGTAACGAGAGAAGACGCGCTGGAGATGGCCCACAAGGCGGAGACCGTCGTGTACACGATTTCGACGAACCGCTCGGGCAAGGCGGAGAGCGGCGACAAGACCCTGCGGCGCTTCGCCAAGGAGACCGGCGGCGTCGCGTTCCACCCGTTCCAGGCCCGCGACCTCCAGCAGTCCTTCGCCAACATCGCCAACGAGCTGCGCCACCAGTACTTCATCCTGTACTCTCCCAGCCAGTTCGTGAACGACGGTTCGTTCCACACCGTGGAGATCCGGACCAAGATGCGCAACGCGCACGTCCGGGTCCGTAGCGGGTACTATGCCCCTCTGCCGAGCGAAGTCAACTAGAGCGAGGGCTCGAAGCCTGCGCTAGCGGCGATTCAATACCGCGATTGACGAAAAAACTTGGATTTTTTTGTCTTTCTTTCGTAATTGATGCGATTCCGTGCTATGCTGCAAGCAGTGGGCAAGCTCACAGAAGGAGATTCGACATGAATCAAGAAAGACAAAAGCACCTCGACGACGCCATCCGGCAGATCGAGAAAGACCACGGCAAGGGGTCGATCCTGCGCATGGGCGAGCGCGACGCGGGCATCGCCACCGAGACGATCTCGACGGGCTCGGTCTCGATCGACTCCGCCCTCGGCATCGGAGGATTTCCGAAAGGCCGGGTGGTCGAGGTCTACGGACCCGAGTCCTCGGGCAAGACGACGCTCGCGCTGCAGGCTGTCGCCCAGGCGCAGAAGTCGGGAGGCATGGCAGCGTTCATCGACGCGGAGCACGCGCTGGACCCGATCTACGCGGGCAAGCTCGGCGTGGACGTCGACAACATGCTCGTGTCGCAGCCGGACCACGGCGAGCAAGCGCTGCAGATCGTGGATGTCCTCGTGCGCTCGGGCGCGGTTGACATCGTGGTCGTCGACTCGGTCGCGGCGCTCGTGCCGCATGCCGAGTTGCAGGGCGAGATGGGCGACAGCCACGTGGGCCTGCAGGCGCGGCTCATGTCCCAGGCGCTGCGGAAACTGACCGGACAGGTGGCGAAATCGAACTGCTGCATCCTGTTCATCAACCAGATCCGCGAGAAGATCGGCGTGATGTTCGGCAGCCCCGAGACGACCACCGGCGGGCGGGCGCTGAAGTTCTATTCGTCCGTCCGGGTGGACATCCGCCGCATGTCCGCGATCAAGGACGGCGACGCGGTCATCGGCAGCCGGACCAAGGTCAAGGTCGTCAAGAACAAGCTCGCTCCGCCCTTCAAGCTGGCCGAGTTCGACGTCATGTACGGCGAGGGGATCTCGCTCGAAGGCGACCTGATCGATCTCGGCGTGGCCAACAAGATCGTCCAGAAGAGCGGCTCGTGGTTTTCCTACGCCGGAGACCGCATCGGGCAGGGGCGGGAGAACGTCAAGAGGTTCCTCAAGACCAACGCGGATGTCCGCGACCGGCTCGAGCGCGATGTCCGCAAGGCGGTGGGCTTGCCGGTGCCGGAGGCTAACGAGGCGAGCGCCGACGACTCGGCACCGGCTCCCGAGCAGGAGTAGTCGACCGAGGCGCGCTCCAGACTCCCGGCCCCGGGTCATCCGCCCGGGGCCGGTTCACGTCCGCTACGAGCCGAAGACGGCCTTGAACGCAGGGAAGGACGCCCGGAATCCGTCCTCGAATGTCCCGTCGGCGGGCCGGTACACGCTCTCCAGCGACACCACGCCAGCGTAGCCGTCCGCGGCGAGCGCTTCGGCGATACTGCCGAAATAGGCCGCCATCTGGCCCTCCCCGAAGCGGCATTGCTCGACGGAAGCCTGCGGAATGTCGACGCGCAAGTCCTTGAAGTGGCAGTGCGCCAAGCAACCCCGCAGGGCCTCGTACCCGTCCGGATAGGCTGGCTCGGCGCAATAGAGGCTGTTGCCCGGATCCCAGAGCACCTTGAGGTGGTCGCTACCCAGTTCGGCCACGAGGCGTCGCGCCAAATGCCCCGAGGTGACCATGGCGTTGTTGCCCGTTTCAACTACCAGCGTCACGCCCTCCGTCTCCGCGAGTTCGACAGCAGGCGCCAGCAGGCGCTTGAGAGCGTCCCACGCTCCTTTGGCCACGTTCCACTCCTCCGCGCCGCCCGAACCGAACAGGATCATCTCTTTCCGGAAGCTCATCGTCCGCACCAAGGGGCAGCGGAGCGCCTTGGCCTCGTCGATGCAGCGGCGCAAGCGCTGCATCTGGCGCGAGTGGGCCTCGTCGCCCACCTCGGTCGATCCGACCGCGAGCCCGGCAAATACATGCCGGGAGAGGCAGCAGACTTCCACTTCGTATCGCTCGACGAGGTCTTGAACGCGGCCGAGCAAGGCATCGTCCAGATCCCCGACCTCGCGCTCCCCGACGTATTGCAGTTCGGCTTGATTCAATCCGTGCTCGCGCATGACCGCAAGCGCGTGTTCGAGATCGCGGCTGATCCCGTCGGTGATCACCCCTAGCTTTGCCATGCGCTCCCTGCTACCACGTCGCTTCCTCGCCCGCAATCTCTTCCAAGATCTTCGCCACGGCCCAGTTGTCCTCGTCGGGGAAGCGCGACATGCCCGCTTGAAACAGTTCGTAGGCGGCGCTCGTGGCGAACATCGCCGCTCCCGCGTCCCTCGCCACGCTCATGGAGATGCCCAAGTCCTTGTACATCGTCCCGATCCCGCTACCCGTGTCCTCGAAATCGCGATTGAGCACCTGTCTTGCGCAGTGCTCGAAGAGCGGGCTGCCCGCTGCGCTCGCCCCGATCACTTCGTAGAGCGTTGCGCCCTTCACGCCGGCATTCACGCCCATCACGAGCGACTCGAAAGTCGAAACGAAGAGGCAGCCGATGAAGGCTTGGAGCGCCGCCTTGACCGTCTGTCCCTGTCCAATCTCCTCGCCGACATGGAAAATCCGCTGCGAGATTGCTTCGAGCGGCCTGCGATTGCGTTCCAGCACCGAAGACTCCGCGGCCGCCATGAGCGTCAGGGTTCCGCCGTCGGCACCCGGCTTGCCGCCGCTGACTGGCGTATCGATCAGATGCACGCCCTTCGCGGAAAGGGGCTCTTGCAGCGACCGCACCTCGGTCGGGAGGATCGTGGCGGTTACCACTACCGTGGCGCCAGCTTGCATGGATCCGAGCGCCCCGTCAGGCCCGAGCAAGGCATCGCGCACCTGCGCTCCGTTCAGCACCATGACGAAGAGGGCGTCCGAGCGAGCACCGACCTCGGCGCAAGTCGGGACGGGAGCGCCGCCGGATTCCCGGAGCAGATCCAACCTCTCTGTCCGGAGATCCGTACCCGCGGTTGGGAAGCCCGCTGCCAGTAGGTTGCGGGCGATACCGATCCCCATGGCCCCCAATCCGATTACGCCGACACGTTCCATCCGCACCCCCGGTTCGAGCGTTCGTTCTCGGCCGTTCAGCGCGGAGCGACTGCCTGCCGTGTCGACGAGGACGCGAGAAGTAGGCGCAGGAGAGCTTGGGCTCGGTTCGTGGATTCTACACTACCTAACGGTCACTACCGAAACAGGAGGCTGCAGGCAGGGAGAGCAGGGTTTGGAATCAAGACCGAACCGAGGGTGTGCTAGTCGACAGTCGGGTACGGGCTGAGGTTGGAACTAGAGCGAATGCCATTGACCAGTTGCTTTCGATGAAGGTGCCCCGACGGCCGTCGCGCGGGGGGGGGGGGGACAAGACGACCCAGCCAAGGCAGCGGCCTCGGGAGGCCAATGCCATCCCATTGAAGTTCTGGCCGAGCCAGATGAGATGTCGAATCCGGCCACCTACACGGAATGCACGTGCCGACAGGTCGGAAATCGACCTCGGTGCGAGCGACGCATAGCCCGATCGCCCGAAGCGCACTGGCCGACCACTAGTCGAACGTCGACACGTTCCGCCGCAGTCTCTGACGCAAGTGCTCAGGCATTCGAGTGCGATCGAACCACTCCTGAACTATCTTCCTCGTTCGCTCCGACCGTTCTCGCTGGGCCTCGACGACCTCCTCTTTCAGGCTCATCCTGCGCGGCAGCTTGACCGGCTTGCTGTTCGACACGTTGATCTCCTTCCAAGGACCCGCGCTCGGATCCAGCCTCAATATAGCGCACTACGAGTTCTGGAGCACGGAGAGCTGCCGATATGACATCTACACCGAGGTGCCGCGCAACCGCTTTCTCCGCCTCGCTCGGCTTTCGTACAACCCTGAAGAGTGTCTCAGCCTCGCTTCTGTCAATTGCATACGAGTGCGACGGATAACCCAAGACGAGCCTTCCGAGGGCCCCTTCTTGCAAATTGCCTTGGAGCCCTTCGGCATAATCCACGGCAACCATGAGCAAGCGAGCCACTTCTCCCAAGCGCTCAGGGTCGATCTGGCCGTAGATTGGTTCGAATGCGCCGACAGTTGTCCTAATCGCGATCTCAGCTGCCCTCTCCGTTCCCAATCCCCCGCCTTGACTGATGTCTACGAGGATCAATCGCAACATGTCGAGCATCGCAACCGGCAGAGAGTCCAGAGCCTGTCGCATGGCGAGCCCCGAGCGAAAACTGAATAGTTCTCCCTTCTCCCGAACCTGAACGTCGAGCGGCCCCAGTTCGCCACTCTCGCCTATCACTAGTTCGTATGCTCCGACGCAGATGAGTGTCCCCGCGCTCTTGCACAACCCAGGGACCAAGACAGTCACATTCTCTTGGTAGGTTTCGCGCAGGTACCGCGCGATCCGGTACGCCGCATCAATATCACCTCCCAACGTGACGAGCACCAGCAGAACCTTGTCTCGCTTCGATTCTGGAGCGCCGTGGACGACGCGATCAAAGCCTTCGTAATCGATACTGCCCTTGTATAGGAGGATGTCGTAGCCTGCATCGTGTAGTGCCTGGACTGAGCCTCGAACGTCGTTCGCAACGCTATTACTTCTCACGAATATTCATACCTCCCAAACTTCGACTGAGACAAGCGGGCCCGTGGAGGTTCGTGTGACATGACCTCCAACACCCGTCAGTGACGTTGATGCTTCAAGTGTAGCACGAGCAGTAGATTCGCAATCCCCGCATCGATTCGTCATCCGAGTGCATTGCGTAGAGGTCTGACTCGGAACAACTCCCGCGCTTCGGGTTCGTCTGTGCCTATAGCTGTTCCCGATCACACACGGACGCAGCAGATTGGCTTGGTGGCTACGGAGAACCTCATGAGCGATTGCGCTGTTTTACCGTTGCAAGTCGTTGATTCCATGAGACTTCTCCCTGCGGCTACTCTTGGCGTGGGCTTTGGGTGAACGCAATGGTCCACGCAGCAGCGGCGTGATTCATTGCTTCGTTGTGGATTGCTTCGATCCGCCCTCGATTGGTCGGCCGAAGGGATGTCTCAGGTTGCCGGGGCCGCGAACCACGAGCTTGCCAGCACCAAGCCCGCCAAGGCGAACAGATAGATGGCGAATCGCCGTCGCATCACCTTGGGTTGCGTACGCAACGTGAGGCGCGGCCCGATCTGGGATCCGGCGAGGACGAACACGCTCAGCAACAGCGGATCGTGCCAGGCGAACTCCCCGGTCGCGACGTGACCGAGCAACCCCCCGGCCGCCGTCAACGCGACCATCAGGGCCGAGGATCCGAACGCGACATTGATCGGGACACCGAACATGCGCACGAGCATCGGGATCTTGAGAAAGCCGCCCGCCGCGCCGGTCAGTCCGGACACGATCCCGATCAAGAACGAGAGCGGCAGTCCCTGAGCGAGATTGACGTAGTAGGTCTCGCCGCCGTAGCGACGGACCCAATGCCAGGGCGGATGTCGGTCAGGCAGCTTCCGCGGCTTCAGCTTGAGCAACATGGCTACGCCCGACCCGAGCACCAGCACCGCCAGCAGCGCGGTCAGCGCCTGCGGGGGGAACAGATTGGCGAAGTAGCCGCTCAGGAAAGCTCCGGCGAAGCTCGTCGACTCGAGCGCGAATGCCAGCGACCAGTCGACTTGGCGGTCCTTGCGGAACAGGAGAACCGCGGAGAGCGCGGTCAGGATCGTGAACCACAGGCTCTGCTGGACAGCGCTATGGAAGGGAACGCCGAACAGCACTTGAATCGGCGCGTAGAGCACCCCGCCACCTTGACCGTGCATGGAGAACCCAACAGCGCCCGCGCCGAGGATGCTAGCCAAGATGAGGGAGCGTGGATTCAACAGTCCGCTGGCTCTCTGGCAGGGTGCCGAAGCCGCTGGCAGGAACCACCGCCTGGTTGGCCGCCGATTCGAAGCGCTGGAGCGGCGGCCGACGGCCGGTCCGCCGCTCGCGGCCAGCTCGGGTCAACCGGCCGACCGAGCGTCTCCCCGGCGGCCTCCAACCCGCGACCGTTTAGCTGCTCTCGTTAGGATCTCCGACGTTCTCCGGGTACTCTCCGGTGAGTGCCTCCATGAACGCGATCAGGTCCGTGCGCTCCTGGGCGGTCAGGAAGTCCAGCTCGTGGATCTCCTCGTCGCGGAAGTCGTTCGAGTTGCCGGCTCCGATGTAAAAGTCCAGCACTTCCTTGAGGGTCTTGAGGTGCCCGTCATGCATGTACGGTCCGCTGTCGGTGATGTTCCGCAAGTGCGGGGTCTTGAACGCGCCCGTATCCTTCTCGTCTTCGGAAATCTCGACGCGGCCGGGATCGCTCAGGGATCCATCGATCTCGGCGCCCACGCCGAGGTTATGGAACTTGTTGTCCGTGAAGAGCGCGTACCCTTCGTCTTCGTTGATTGTGTGGCATACCTCGCAGTTGCCCTTCTTCGGGTCGCGGAAGAGTTCCAGGCCGCGGATGGCTTCCGCGGACATCGCGTCTTTCTCCCCGCCGAACAGGTACCGGTCGAACGGAGAGTTGCCGACCAGCACCGTGCGCTCGAAGCTCGCGATGGACTTAGCGACCATCTCGAAAACGATCGCTCGATCACCCCACGCTTCTTTGAATTGCGCGACGTAACTTGGATCTCCCGAAAGCCTGTCGACGACTCCTTCGTGCGTGAATGCCATCTCGATCGGGTTCTCGACCGGGCCGCCGGCCTGATCTTCCAAGCTCGCTGCCCGTCCGTCCCAGAACTGCGTCGTGAAATAGGCGGCGTTCATCACGGGCGGCGCTTGACGACCGCCCTTCTGGCCATTGACGCCTTCGGAGAACTGGTCAGGATCGGCGAATCCGGCATCGGGCCGGTGGCAGCTCGCACAGGAGACCGTGCTGTCAACCGAGAGGCCCTTGTCGTAATAGAGCCTTCGGCCCAGCGCGATCGTCTCGGCGGTCGGGGGGTTGTCGGCCGGGATCTCGAGCGGCGGCAGACCGCGCGGAACGGCGATCTCGACCGGATCGCCGACTGGGAGGACCGGGCCTTCGTCAACGGGCTCGGTTCCGCAGCCGATCGCGAAGACTGCCAGGATGAATGGGAGGACCCACCGCAGGCTGTGTAGCATATGACGCACTCTCCTCGGCTTCCGCGAGTGCGGGAAGCCATGCATGACGATTGGGCGCGGCCACGCTGCAAGCCGGCCAAGCAGATCGTGTGCCGATGCTTGGCGACAGCTTCGACAGTGCTCGTGCGACGCCCCATCTCAGGATAAGCAACTCCGAGTCACACCGCAATGCCGGCCGCTCCCGTCAGGATCGCCGCTCGCCCCCGCTCCTTGCGGTGCGCAACGACGGGTCGTGCTTGCGCGGCGGTTCGCGGCTGCGACACGTGCGAGAATTCTTGCCATGAGCCCTCGCGTCCCGGGAATCCTGCTAGCCCGACTTTGCCAAAATGGGCCAGACCGGCCCTGAAAACCCGCCTTTTCGGGTGTTTTTTGGCGGTTCGACCGCATGCGAATTTCTCATAAGTCCTTTATTATCAACAACTTAATAGTTTTTGGTGAGGTCTCTGTAGTGCCTTAACGCGGGCGGGACCCGGTATTTCCGCCTTCCGGCCTGCCATACTGGTTCCCATGTACATTCGCAGGGTCGAGACCGGTCGCCGCCGCAAGGCCCCCGGCCAGAAGTACCACACCTTCCGCCTCGCGCATTCCGTGCGCACCGGCCAGCACGTCCGCCAAGTCCCCCTGCTCACCCTCGGCTCCAAGTTCCCCGTGCCCGAGCGCGACTGGCCCGCCCTCCTCGCGCTCGTCGACGACCTGCGCGCCCACCAGCCGCCGCTGCTGCCCCCGGATCCCGCGCTGATCCCCTGGGCCCGGCGCATCGTCGCGCACCTCAAAGCCATCGACTTCGACCCCGACGCCGCCCCCGACCACGACCTGGCCACCGTGCATCTCGACTCGGTCCGCAACAGCGGCGCCCGCTCGGTCGGCGGCGAGCGCTTGGCGTTGCACGCCTGCGAGCGGCTCGGCCTGCCGGACGCCTTGCGCGGCTGCGGGCTCAGCGACCGCGACGCGCGCATCGCCCTCTCGCTGCTGGTCGCCCGCATGCTCAAGCCCGGCAGCGAGCACGCCACGCATCTGTGGCTGTCCGGCACCAGTGCCGCTTGGGAACTGCTCGACCTGAACGGCCGCCCGCCCTCGCTGCAGAAGCTGTACCGCGTCGGCGACCAACTCTGGAAGCATCGCGAGCAACTCGAAGGGGCCCTCTTCGCGCGCGAGCGCGAGCTGCTCGGGCTGCCGCGCACGATCGTCTTCTACGATTTGACCAACGTGCATTACCACGGGCCGGCGCGCGGCGACCTGCAGCGCGGACGCTCCAAGCAGAAGCGTCACGACTGCCCGCTGATGACCTTGGCGCTGAGCTTGGACGGGGCCGGCTTCCCGCGGCGCAGCCAAGTGCTGCCGGGCAACGTGTCCGAACCGGGCACGTTGCAAGCGGCCCTGCGGCAGTTGGAGGCCTTGCCGGGAGCGGATGCGGAGCGCCCCACGGTGGTCATGGACGCGGGGCTGTCGACCGCGGCGAACATCGCCTGGCTGCGGGCGCAAGGCTACGCGTGGATCACGGTGCAGCGCGGGCGCGCCGAGCGCCCGGAACGGGAGCCGGACATGCGGGTGCAAACCGCGCACGGCCAGACGGTGCTGGGCTGGCAGCAGGCGGCGGAGACGGACGGGGAGAGCGAGCTGTGCCTGTGGAGCGCGGAGCGCCAAGCCAAGGACGACGCGATCGTGGAGCGCCAGCGGAAGCTCTTCGAGGAAGGCTTGGAGGCGTTGCACGCGGGGCTGTCGAAGAAGGGCTGCACCAAGGACTGGGCGAAGGTCGTCGAGCGCGTCGGGAAGCTGCGCAAGAGCTGCCCGCGCGTGTCCGGGCAGTACCAAGTGGACGTGCTCCAGGCCGCCGCGCCGGAGCCCGCCAAGGGCCGAGCCAAGACCCCGGCGCAAGCGCAAGCGAAGGCCAAGCCGCGGGCGCAGGCGGTGCGCTGGGAACGCACGGCGCAACACGCGGCCAGCGACTTGCGGGCGGGCACGTACGTGCTGCGCACGAGCCATGCCGACTGGGACGCGCCGCGCCTCGCGGAAACCTACTGGCGGCTGAGCGAGGTCGAGGCGACCTTCCGCAGCCTGAAGGGCGAGATCGGCCTGCGCCCGATCTGGCACGTGAAGCAGGACCGCATCCGGGCGCACCTGTTCCTCGCCGTGCTGGCCTATCACGGCGTGCATCTGCTGCGCACGCTGCTGCAGCGCCAGGGCATCCACACCAGCTGGGCCGGGATCCGCAACCGGTTGGCCGGCTGGATGCGGGTGACCACGACGATGCAAACGAACGCGGGGGAGCTGGTCAGCATCCGCCAGGACACGCTCGCCGATGCCGAGGAGGCGGCACTCGCCCGGGCCGTCGGCATGGAGCCGCAGCTGCACCGCCAGCGGCGGCGGACGCGGCTCCGGCAACTGCCGGAGAGCTGACGCCCGCGCGGTCGCTTCTTCAAAGAATGTAGTGCCTTAACGCCCTTGGTGCGTCTCGTATGTCACTGAAAAGAAACCACTTGTATCTTTCCATTCGGGCAAAATGGCAAAGTCGGGCTAGCGACCCTGACGGCCTTCGCGTGCGGTCCGAGCACGCAGCAGCGCGCGGACGACTTCCTGCGGGCTTACGACAGCGTCGTCCTGGGCATGTACCCCGTTGTCGCCGAAACCTTCTGGAAGTCCTCGACCGATGTCACTGACATGCACGTTGGCGAGCGGATCGGGGCCGAGCAAACCATGGCGGCCTTCAGCGGCAGCCCGTGGGTGATCGAGACCGTCAAGGGATTGCTCGAGCGGGAAGACCAACTCGACGACAGCACCCGTCGCCAGTTGCGGAGCATCCTGCTCGGCGCCGCCGAGTACCCCGGGACGATTCCCGAGGTCGTGGCAGCGCGCGTGGCAGCCGAAGCGGAGCAGAGCGCCATTCTGGACTCGTTCGAGTTCTGCGCGGACCGCTCGAACGGAGCATGTCGCCAGATCGTCACGCCGAACCAAATCGACGAGGTGCTCGTCAACTCCCGGGACGAGGCCGAGCGGCGCAAGATCTGGGAGGTCGCGAAACAGACGGGGCCGGCCCTCAAGGAGGGCATCGGGCGGCTGCGCGATCTCAGGAACCAAGTCGCCCGGGAGATGGGCTACGACTCCTTCTTCGCCTTGCAAGTCGACGACTACGGCATGACCGTGGACGAAATGATGCGCATGATGGAGCGCTTCAATGCGGACCTCAAGCCGCTCTACGAGCAGCTCCACACGTGGACGAAGCACACGCTGGCCGAGCGTTACGGCCAAGAGGTGCCCGAACTGATCCCGGCCCATTGGATCGGCAATCGCTGGGCGCAAGCATGGCCCGGCCTGAGCAGCGGGATCGACCTCGACAGCTTGGTCAAGGAGAAGGAACCCGCTTGGATCGTCGAGCAGGCCGAGGCCTTCTACACCTCGCTGGGCATGCCGCCGCTGCCGCGCTCGTTCTACGAGAAATCGGACCTGTACCCGCTGCCGCCCGGCGCCGAGCGCAAGAAGAACACGCACGCCTCCGCTTGGCACATGGATTTGCAAGACGACGTCCGCTCGCTCATGAGCGTCGAGAACAACTGGCGGTGGTTCGAGACGTCGCACCACGAGCTCGGGCACATCTACTACTACCTGGCGTACAGCGGGGCCGACGTGCCGCCGACGTTGCGGGGCGGCGCGAACCGGGCCTTCCACGAAGCGATCGGCGACCTGATCGGGATCGCTTCGCGACAGCCGGCCTACTTGAAGGAAATCGGCTTGCTCCCGCAGGACGCGGAGATCGACGAGATCGCGTGGCTGCTCGACGAGGCGCTGGACCAGGCGGTGGTCTTCATCCCGTTCTCGGCGGGGACCATGTCGTTCTTCGAGCGCGACCTGTACGAGGAGAATCTCCCCGTGTCGGATTTCAACCGTCGCTGGTGGGAATACGCCGGCCGCTTCCAAGGCATCGCGCCGCCGGAGCCGCGCGGCGAGGACTTCTGCGACGCCTGCACGAAGACGCATATCACTGACGATCCGGCCCAGTATTACGACTACGCGATGGCGTTCGTGATCAAGTACCAGCTCCACACCTACATCGCCAGGAACATCCTCGAGCAGGATCCGCGCAATTGCAATTACTACGGCAACGAGGAGGTCGGGGCCTTCCTCTGGGAACTGCTGAGTCTCGGCGCAACCCGCGACTGGCGGGAGGTGTTGCGCGAGAGCACGGGCGAGGAAGTGTCCACGAAGGCGATGCTCGATTACTTCGAGCCGTTGGTCCAATACTTGCAGGAACAGAATGCTGGACGGGCGATCGGCTGGTAGGTTGAGGAACATTGCCACCCGGATGGGCAGCCGTGCGGCGTGCGGCGCAGACCGCGTCCCATCTGTCCGACACGGGCTCCTGTCCTCTCCGAACATTCCGTGTGCGACGCTCGGCGCCACTGCCGATGGAGTGATGACGCCAACCCTGCGAAACACGATTGATCCTCTCGGGGCGTTACGCTGAGGGCAGTGACCGATTCCCTCGTAGCCGTGGCGATGAGCGGCGGAGTCGACTCCTCCGTTGTGGCCGCCCTGCTGCATCGCGACGCCCGGCCTATCGTCGGCTTGACGATGCAGTTGTGGAACCAGCGCAGGATTCCCGAACTGATTCCGGAAGGCGGCTCCTCCGGTCGCTGCTGCTCGCTGGATGACGTCTACGACGCCCGGTGGGTGGCGCGCCGGCTCGGCATTCCGTACTACGTCCTCAACTACGAGGAAGACTTCGAGCGCCAGGTGGTCCGGCCGTTCGTCGAGGACTACCTGGCCGGTCGGACGCCCATACCCTGCACGCTGTGCAACAACTTCCTCAAGTTCGACCGATTCATCGAGACCGCGCGGCAAGTGGGCGCCGAGACCGTCGCGACCGGACACTACGCCCGGGTCGCATTCGACGAGGGCACCGGCAGGCACCTGCTGAGTCGCGGCGTCGACCACGACCGCGACCAGTCGTACTTTCTGTTCGGCTTGACGCAGGATCAGCTCGCGAGGACGGTCTTCCCACTCGGCGGCATGCGCAAGCCGGAGGTGCGCCAGCTGGCCGGCGAACTAGGCTTGGACGTCGCCGGCAAGGCCGAGAGCCGCGAGATCTGCTTCGTGCCGAACGGGGATTACGCCGCGTTCGTGGAGCATTACCAGCGCCAAGCGGAGGGCGAGGACGCCGGCGCCGAGGGAGAGGTGGTGACCGAGGACGGCAAGGTGGTCGGCCAGCATCCGGGGATCCATCACTTCACCGTTGGCCAGCGGCGCGGACTCGGTGTGGCCGCGGGCAAGCCGGTGTACGTGACCGAAATCCTCGCCGCGGACCGCAAGGTCGTGGTGGGACCCGCCGAATCCCTGCTGCGAACGTCCCTAGCGATTCGCGACGCCAACTGGATCGCCTTCGAGACGCTGGAGCGCCCCGTGCGCGCCACGGTGAAGATTCGCTATCGAGCGACCCCGGCCTGGGCCGAGGTACGCCCCGCGACGGAATCCGGGCGGGCGGCCGAGGTCGTCTTCGACGAGCCGCAACGCGCCATCTCGCCGGGGCAGGCAGCGGTGATCTACGACGAGGACCGCGTGCTCGGAGGCGGCTGGATCGTGTAAAGCGCGCTCCCGACACGCGCCAGGCTAACGTTTCGGTCGTTGCGAGCGTCCAACCATGCAGAAGGGTGCGCGCGGCGTGGATGTAGCCAAAGCGGAATCTCTAGCGTTCGGGTTGGACGCGGCTGACGAGGCCCAGGCGGAGCGCGGGCTGATCGAAGCGGCCCAGCGCGGCGACCAAGGTGCGTTCGGGGAACTGGTCCGGTTGTACGACCGCAGCGTGCTGCGGATCGCGTTGCGCATCCTGCGCTCGCCCGACGAAGCGCAGGACGCCTACCAAGAAGCGTTTCTCAAGGTCTATCGCAAGCTCGACAGCTTCCGCTTCCAGTGCCGCTTCCACACGTGGCTGTATCGCATTGCCACGAACGTTTGCTTGGACCACCTGCGCCGGCGCAAGGCACGGCCGGAATTCACGCTTCTGGAATCGCCAGACCCGGGCGGTCCTTCGCTTGCGGACACCGTCCGCGACAGGGCCCCCACGAATTCGCCGGAGCGAATGCTGGACAATCGCGAGAAGGCTGGTCGGATCGCGAAAGCGCTCGACCTGCTGTCGGATCGCGAGCGCTTGGTGTTCACTCTGCGGCACTACGAAGGCATGCGCCTGAGGGCGATCGGCGAGGCCTGCTCGATGAGCGAGGAATCGGCCAAGCAATGCCTCTTCCGCGCGACCAAGAAGCTGCGCAAGGAGTTGCACGATGTCCGCGCCTAGGAAGACGAAACCTCTGGATAGCGAAGTGCTGCGGCAGCGCGTGCGGCTGTACCTGTACGGCGAGCTGAGCCTCGCCGAGCGGCGCGAGATCGAGCGTTGCCGCGACGAGGACCCGGGTTTCCGTGCGCTTTTCGAGGACGAGGAGTCGTTCCTGCTGAGCCTTGGCGGCCCGGAACTCGACTGCGACATGGAGTCGCTGTTGGAAAGGTGCCGGGGGAATCTGGACGTGGCGCTCGATGCCGAGGGTCGCTCGCTCCGGGATTCGCCGTTTCTAGGCAGGCTGGGAGCGCGCCTGCGCGACTTGCGATCGACATTGGCGAGCCGGCCGCTCGCATGGCAGCCGGCGCTTGCCGCCATGCTGCTCGTGATCGGATTCGTCGCCGGACGGTCGACCCCTGATTCCGCGGAGCCGTCGAGCACGGTTCTGCCGCTCGGCGCAGTCGACGGACCCAACCTCTCGCAGCGGTATCCCACCCTGACAGGGGTGGAGAGCGTGCGGCTCGATCCCGCCGACAGCCAGGTCCAGATCGTCTTCGAGGAACGGCGGGTGGTCACCGGGGATTCCTCCGATCCGTTCATCAAGGCACTGCTCCTGAACACCGTGCAAGGCTCGAGCGGCGGCGCCCGGCTTTCCTCCTTGGAAGCGTTGCGCCGTCACGCTAGCGACAGCGAGGTGCGTCGCGCTCTGCTGCGCTCGATGCTGGACGACGAGAATCCCGGCGTCCGGTTAACGGCGCTGGACGCCGTGCGCGACCAAGCGGCCCATCCCGAAGTCCGCGACGCGTTGGTGCAGACGCTGCGCGCCGATCCCAATACCGGCATGCGGGTTCACGCGATCCAGCTCTTGCGGGAATTCCCGAGCCGCGAGCTAGCCGGTCCGCTCCAAGACCTGGTGGAGCTGGAATCGAACGAATTCGTCGTCGCCGAGACCCATCGCATCCTGCACGATCTGGGTGCCTCGACCGAGCACTACTAATCACCATGCTGTCTGCGAGCGGAACCTTGAACCGGCGGGCCTGGCTGATCGGGCTGGGCGCGATGGCGTGCCTGTCCGTCGTGGCGGCGCCTCTATCCGGGCAGCAGCCATTGGAGGTC
The DNA here is from genome assembly GCA_965242625.1 of Bryobacterales bacterium. Classification (GTDB taxonomy): domain Bacteria; phylum Acidobacteriota; class Terriglobia; order Bryobacterales; family UBA6623; genus VXMF01. The sequence continues at coordinate 120,388 of CBDEST010000005.1, forward strand.
AAGATCGAGAAGCCGCGCCCGGACGGGCCGGATTGCTGCGAGGGGCTAGGCGCTGAAGGGACACTGGATCTCCGGAGCGTCAATCGCCACTGGACCATCGAGCGCAGCGGCTCGGAAGCGCCGGGCGAGCGGCTGGAAGTGGAAACCAAGGGCCGGGTGACTGTGCGCGGGACCGATCGCGAAGATGTGCGGTACGTAGTCAGGATGCGCCTGTCGGGAGCCGAGGCCGAAGACCGGGCGCGCGATCTGTTCCGCAAGTCCGGCATGGTGCCGGTACGTCGCCCGGACGGCGGCCTCTTGCTTGCGCTGCGCGAGCCCGATTGCGACATCTGTCGCTTCGAGGCCCGGCTGGAGATCGAAGTCCCTGCCAGCCTGCCCGAGTTGATCGTCTCGACACGGGCCGGCGCCGTGGATGTCGCGAGCGTCGGGGGTTCCGTGCGGGCGCGGACGTCGGGCGGTTCAATTTCGATGGATCGCATTGGCGGCCCGGTTCACGCGACGACCGCGGGAGGCAGCGTGCGCTTGGGAGCCATTCGCGGGCCGGTAGAGTGCGAAACGGCCGGAGGCTCGATCCAATTGCAGCACGGGACGGGCTTGGCCCAGCTCAGGACGCATGGCGGCAGCATCCGGGTCCTTCAGGTTGAAGGCGACCTCAATGCCGAGACCGGCGGCGGCAGCATCCGGGTCGGGCGCGTGGCGGGTGCGCTACGGGCCAAGACCGGCGCCGGCGACATTCTCATCGACCAAGCGATGGGCGCGTTGATGGTGTCCGCGGGAGCGGGCGACATCGAGGCGGCGCTGCTCGAAGGCACCCGGATGCGCGACTCCATTCTGGAGACATCGGTGGGCTCCATCGTGCTCTCCCTAGCGGATTCCCTAGCGTTCACGCTCGATGCCAACGTGCATCTGGCGCGGGGCGGGCGAGGCATTCTCAGCGAGTTCCCCGCTGTCGAAGTGAGGCGCTCGGTCGCTCGCTTCGGACCGGCCAGCGCGAGCGCGGCCGGAGCCGTCAACGGTGGCGGACCGGTACTGCGGTTGCGTACCGAGGTGGGTCGCATCGAAGTGCGGAAGTTGCGGTAATCGAAAGCGATACCGCGGGAGGCAATGATGTTGGCAAGGTCTTGCAGCGGCGCGATCGTCGCGCTGCTCCTGTTCGGAATCCCGGGCGCTCGGGGGCAGCGCATCGAAGCCCATGTCCAGCTCTCCCCGGCCAGCTACTTGGGAGTGGGGGTCATGGACCTCGGCGAGGAAGCGGGCCGCGAGATCGGATTGGTCGATCCGCATGGCATCGAGATCACGAGCGTCCAAGACGGGAGCCCCGCCGAGAACGCGGGCTTGCAGCGCGGCGACATCGTGCTCACGTTCCGAGACCAGCGCGTGGAAGGGCAGGAGCAGTTCGCGCGCTTGGTTCGCGAGACTCCCGCAGGCAGAGCCGTCGAACTCGGCATCGTGCGCGACGGTCGCCGGAGCGCGGTGAGCGTGGAAATCGGTCGGCGGGAGACGCGCATCGCGACGCGACGGGTGCTCGAAGCGACCGAGGAGGGCTTGGAGCGCATGAAGCGCGACTTCGGCGGGCTTGCGTTTCACTTGGAAGGCGGCGTGCCGCGCGTCCGGATCTCTAGCCGCAATCGCTGGCTCGGCGTCGAACTGGACGAAATCGAAGGTCAGCTGGCCGAGTACTTCGGCGTCGAGCGCGGGGTGCTGGTGACCCATGTCCGGGAAGGCTCTCCCGCTGCCGAGGCCGGACTGCGGGCCGGAGACGTGATCGTCAGCATCGACGGCCGCGAGGCCCGGCGCGCCGGCGACATCGGACGGCTCTTGGACGAGGAGACCGGGGATGCCGTGAACATCGAAATCGTGCGCGACCGGACCAAGACCAACCTGCAGGTCCCCGGACGACCCTCGGCGTCCCGCGAGAGACCGGTCGCCCGGCTCAACTAGCCGGACTGCCGAGCGATTCGTCTTGCCACATGGCCCGGAGAGCGTCCGCGCCGCGCAAGCGAACCTCGATTTGAGCTTGCGTGCGCTGCAACAGAAACCGTTGCAACTCGAACGCGGCCGGCGTCGGCCACGCCTCGTCGTCGAGACTGTCGAGCCGCGCGGAAAGCATCGCGTTGGCCAGGGCGCGCGCCTCGGGCGGGAAGAGCCAGGAATCCCCGTCCTTCAGTTCGGCGTGGAACAGCCCTTCGCGATGCGGGCTGAAGTAGACCGGCTCGCCTTCCGCGAACAGCCGTTGCGTCTCCTCGCAGCGGTCCAGGGGCGGCAGCCAGCCGCCGAGCCGCGCCGCCCAGATCAGGAAGTAGGCCAGGGACCGGTGCGCCCAGACCGGGATCCCGTCCGACAGTTCCGGCGTGGCGACGCCCCGGCAGCACTCTTCGACGACTAGCCTGAGCAGGCGGAAGTACGCGTCGTGGGGCTCTTCGGGGGGCAGCACCTGATCCGCGGTTTCGGCGATCAGGTCGAGCACGACGCACGCGGAGTAGCTCGCCTTCCAGAGGTTCGAGGGCCCGATCAATTCGGCGCGGTCGACGGTGACGAGTTCCGCTTGCTGCTTCTGGCGGTAGTACAGCCGCGAGACGGCCAAGCGCTCGAGAGCGACTCCGAACTTGTTCTTCGGACGGCGCACACCGCGGGCCACGCCACGCAGCTTGCCTCGGTCGCGGGTGAAGAAGCTGACGATGAGGTCGGCCTCCCGGTACGGGTAGCTCCGCAGGACGACGGCCTCGCTCTCTCTGGCAGGCATGGGCGCGGTGGATTCCTAGCCGGAACGTGCAGCCCTTCGCGCGGAACCGCGGCGGCGCGACCGCTCGCAATCTACATAGGATACCCGCCGCGCGATCGCTGTCTTCGTTCCCGGCTGCCAAGTGCCGCGGCGGTTCGGCTATCGTTCGTGATCGATAATTCCAAGGGTATGCAAGCCTTCCGGAGTGCGGCGGGCACCCCCTCGGCAGGAGTCGATGGCAATGCTCTACTTCGCTAACTCCGAGGAGATGCGCGCATGGCTGGCGGTGCACCATGGCAAGCTCGACGAGCAATGGGTCGGCTACTACAAGAAGGATTCTGGAATTCCGAGCATCACGTGGGCCGAGTCCGTCGACGTCGCGTTGTGCTTCGGCTGGGTCGATGGCATCCGCAAGCGCGTCGACGAGACCAGCTTCAAGATCCGCTTCACGCCGCGCCGGCGAGGCAGTGCTTGGAGCGCTCGGAACATCGCGAGGATGGACGCTTTGCTGGCGAAGGGCATGGTGGCGGCGGCGGGGCGGGCCGCGTTCGACGCGCGCCCTCCAGTGCCGCCCGTGCCGGTGGGCTCCGCTACGCTGCCGCTGGAATTCCAAGCGCGGCTCGAGGCGCGCCCCGAAGCGTGGCGGTTCTTTGAGGGACTGAGTCGATCCCTTCGCAAGCAGTCGGTCGCCTGGGTCACCGCAGCGAAGCGGCCGGAAACGCGGGAGAGGCGTTTAGAAACCCTCATCGCCGCATGCGCGGCGGGCGAGCTGATTCCGCCCTTGCGGTGGGCGCGTCGACCGCGCACCCGGGCATCGCGTCGCGACCCGAGCGAATAGCTCGACTGGCCGATCACCGGCATGCGGTCTCGATATGCGAAGCCATCGGCACACGACGGTTCCGGTCACGGCTCTTGGAACATGCTGATCCCGGCGATCGCGGCCGCTCCGGCGGCGGCACACACGCTCGCGCGAGCAGCGGTCAGGCCGCCTAGCGCGGCCACGGGAAGGTTCACCGCGCGGCAGGCCTCCCGCAGTCCGGCCAGCCCCGGAATCGCGGCTTGGCCCGGCTTGGACGCCGTGGGAAAGACCGGTCCGAAGACAGCGAAGTCGGCGCCTTCGCGCTCGGCTCGCCGCAACTCGTCCGCGGTGTGCGCGGACACGGCGACCACGAAGCCGGGCGGGGTGATCGGCCGGAGTGCGGACGGCGCGGGGGCGTCGGAAGGCAGGTGGACTCCGTGGGCCCCCGCGGCCAGCGCGATGTCGAGGCGGTCGTTCAGCAGCACGCGAGCGCCGTGAGGGGCGGCCCGGTCCAAGGCGGCGCGCGCCAGCGCGAGCAGATCCCGGCAGGACAAGTCCTTCTCGCGGATCTGGATCCAATCGACGCCGCGGCGCGCGTTGCGCTCGATGCAGTCCAGCAGGTCGATCGGGCAGCTCCGCCGGTCCGTGATGTAGTACCGCCTCATGACGCGCCCCGCGCTGACAGCTTCCTGAGCGGAATGTTGATAACGATTGACTAAGGTAAAGTCATTAGTCTATACTAAAGGTTCTACATCAAGCATGCACAGCGCGGGTATCTGCGTTGCGAGAGCGTGGAGATTTTTGAGCCATGGGCAAGGTAATCGGGATTGACCTCGGAACCACGAACTCAGTCGTCGCCGTGATGCAGGCGGGACAGCCGACCGTGATCGCGAACCAGGAGGGCGGGCGCACGACGCCGTCGGTGGTGGCGTTCACCAAGGCTGGCGAGCGCCTCGTCGGCGACGCCGCCAAGCGGCAGGCCGTGACGAATCCGGAGGCGACGGTCTATTCCATCAAGCGGTTCATGGGGCGCCGGCCGGCAGAAGTCCAAGAGGAATCGCGCCTCGTCCCGTATCGCACCTCCGCGTCCGGGGACCTGCTCAAGGTGGAAGCGGCCGGCAAGACGTACTCGCCCCAAGAGATCTCGGCGATGGTCCTCGGCAAGCTCAAGGAAGCGGCCGAGTCGTACCTCGGCGAGAAGGTCACCGAGGCGGTGATCACGGTTCCGGCCTATTTCAACGACTCCCAGCGCCAGGCGACCAAGGACGCGGGCAAGATCGCCGGCCTGGACGTGCAGCGCATTATCAACGAGCCCACGGCGGCGGCCCTCGCGTACGGCCTCGACAAGAAGGAGAACGAGACCATCGCGGTGTACGACTTCGGCGGCGGCACGTTCGACATCTCGATCCTCGAGGTCGGCGAGGGCGTCGTCGAGGTCAAGGCCACCAACGGCGACACGCACCTCGGAGGGGACAACATCGACAGCCGGCTGATCGAGTGGATCGTCGATGGCTTCCGCAAGGAGCACGGGATCGACCTCTCGCAGGACACCATGGCGCTGCAGCGCTTGCGCGAAGCGGCCGAGAAGACCAAGAAGGATCTCTCGACGCTGATGGAGAGCGAGATCAACCTGCCGTTCATCACGGCCGACGCCACCGGTCCGAAGCACTTGCAACTGCGCTTGACCCGCGCGCATCTCGAGCAGATGATCGAGCCGCTCATCCGCCGCACCCTCGAGCCGTGCAAGAAGGCACTGACCGACGCCGGACTCACGCCCAACCAGATCGACGAAGTCGTCATGGTCGGCGGCTCGACGCGCATTCCCCGCGTCCAGCAGATGGTGCAGGAACTGTTCGGCAAGGAAGTCCACAAGGGCGTCAACGCCGACGAGGTGGTGGCCATCGGCGCCGCCGTGCAAGGCGGCGTGCTGGGCGGCGAGGTCAAGGACGTGCTGCTGCTCGACGTGACGCCGCTGTCGCTGGGCATCGAGACCCTCGGAGGCGTTTTCACCAAGCTGATCGAGCGCAACACCACCATCCCCACGCGCAAGTCCGAGACCTTCTCGACCGCCGCCGACAGCCAGACGTCGGTGGAGGTCAAGGTCTACCAAGGGGAGCGCTCCATGGCTGCGGACAACCGCTTGCTCGGCGTGTTCCAGTTGGTCGGCATCCCGCCGGCCCCGCGCGGCGTCCCGCAGATCGACGTCACGTTCGACATCGACGCCAACGGCATCCTGAACGTGTCGGCCAAGGACAAGGCCACCAGCAAGCAGCAGCAGATCACGATCACCAGTTCCTCGGGCCTGTCGCCGGACGAGATCGAGAAGATGGCGCGCGACGCCGAGGAGCATTCCGCCGAGGACGCGACCCGGCGCGAGGAGGTCGAGGCGCGCAACCAAGCCGACTCGATGATCTACTCGACCGAGAAGACGCTCAACGAGCATCGCGACAAGCTCTCCGCCGAAGACGTGCAGAAGATCGAGCAAGCGCTCGGCGCGGCGCGCGAGGCGGTCAAGACCGGCCCGGCCGAGCAGATCCGCAAGGCCGTCGAGGACTTGACCCAAGCGAGCCACAAGCTCGCCGAAGTCATGTACCAAGCGCAGCAGTCCGCACCCGGCGGCCCGGCGCCGCCCGACGCGGACGCGCCCGGAGGTTCCGAAGAGGCCAAGCCGGACGCGGACGACGTGATCGAGGCGGAATTCGTCGACCCGGACGACAAGCCCAAGTCGTAGACAATGTGAGGGCGAGCGAGCGCGGCCTCCCGCGGCCGCTCGGATGGTCATGGCGGCGCAGCCCAGCAAGGATTACTACGCGGCGCTGGGCGTGGCCCGCAACGCGAAGCCGGACGCGATCCGCAAGGCGTACCGCCATCTCGCCCGCAAGCTGCACCCGGACGTGAATCCGGGGGATTCGGTCGCCGAGGATCGCTTCAAGGAAGTCCAGGAAGCGTACGGCGTCCTGAGCGACGAGAAGAAGCGCGCCTTCTACGATCGCCACGGCTTCTACAGCGACCAAGCCTACTCGACGGGCGGGGCGGCGGGCGGGCGGCCCGGCGGGGTCGGCTTCGACGGATTCGACTTCACCGATTTCCCGCGCCAAGCGGGCAGCGCCGGGCCGGACCTGGGCTCCATTTTCGAGTCGATGTTCGGAGGCGGGCGCCATCACCGCCGGGAAGCGTCGGAACCGAATCCCGGAGAGGATCTCGAGTACACGTTGGAGATCGGCTTCGACGACGCGATCCAAGGCACCCCGGTGCGCTTGAACATCGTCCGCTTGATCTCCTGCACGGATTGCCGCGGCTCGGGGAGCGCGCACGGCGCGCCGCCGCAGGCCTGCGCCGACTGCGGGGGGTCCGGCCAGATCGGCCGCGCGGCCGGGAACATGCGCTTCAGCGTCCCCTGTCACGTCTGCGGCGGGCAGGGCAAGGTGCGCAGCGTCTGCCGGGATTGCGCCGGCGAGGGGCGGCTTCGATCCAGCACGCCGGTCGAGACGCGCATTCCGCCGGGCACCCAGGACAATGCGCGCCTGCGCGTGCCGGGCAAGGGGAACGCCGGTTTGCGGGGCGGCGTGCCAGGGGATCTGTACATCCAAGCGAAGGTCGGCTCGCATCCGATCTTCGACCGCAAGGGCGACGACATCCACATTCAAGTGCCGGTGACGCCCGCCGAGGCGATCCTCGGCTCGCGGATCGAGGTGCCCACGATCGACGGCACGGCGTTCCTGCGCATCCCGCCGGCCACCAGTTCCGGGAAGACGTTTCGCGTGCGCGAGCGGGGGGTCAAGAACGCGCGCGGCGGCAAGCGCGGAGACCAATTCGTTAAGATTTCGATTGTCGTGCCGGAGATCCCGGACGAATCGACCAAGGATCTGATGCGCCAGTACGCCGAACTGAACGTCGAGAATCCTCGCGCCGCCCTGTTCGAGGCGCGCTGACAATGGCCCAGCAGAAAAAGCGCAAGGGCATCTACACGATCTCGGTCGTGGCGGAGCGTTTCGAGGTGCATCCGCAGACGTTGCGGCTCTACGAGCGCGAGGGCTTGCTGCAGCCGTCCCGCACGGACGGCAACACGCGCCTCTACACCGACGAGGACGTGGAGCGGCTGGAGGTGATCCTGTCGCTCACGCGCGACTTGGGCGTCAACCTTGCCGGCGTCGAGATCATCCTCAACATGCGGGACAAGATGGATGCGATGCAGCGCCAGATGCGGGAATTCGTGACCTACGTCAACGACACGATGGAGTGGGCCGAGGACGGTTCCGGAGAGGATCCGCTTTCGAACGCGCTGATCCCCGTGAAATCCCGCTTCTCGTCACGCGCCCGGTCGGAGCGAACGGACGAGCCTGCGCAAGGCGGAAGCGACGACGAGGAATAGCGGGACTGCGCTGCAGACCCCGCTAGATCGGTTCGGCGAAGCGCGCGCGAGTTCCGGCCGCAGCACCTCACCGTGGCCGCATGGAGCGCGAATTCCGGTGCCTACGGGAGTGCCGGTCCGGCGGCGCCCAGGATTGACTCGGACGCGATGCGTAGCGGCAGCCGAGGAGGCCCCGAGTCGCGGCGCGGACCAGCCAACAGCGCTCAGACGATCCCGACGGCGTGCAGGAAGACCAGCAGCATGCAGACCGGCACCGGATACTTCAAGGCCCACAACCAGACCTTGTAGAACCGAGCCAGCGAACTGCCTGCCGCGAAGCTCTCGCTACGGAGCGCCGCGTTCATCTTCCAAGCGACGAAGAGCGCGATGCCCAGCCCGCCGAGCGGCAGCAGCCAGTTCGAAACCAAGTAATCGACACCGCCGAACCAAGTCGCGCTGAGTGTCGCGGGAATGCCGCAGCAGACCATCACCGCCCCGCCGAGCAAGGTCGCCGCTCGCCGACTCATCCCGCGGTCGTCGATCAGGTACGCGGTGACCGTCTCCATCATCGAAATCCCGCTTGTCAGCGCGCCGAATACGAGCAGGAAGAAGAACACGATCGCGAGGAGCGTGCCCCCGGTCATCTGGGCCAGCGCGGTCGGCACGGTGACGAACAGCAATCCGGGACCGGCGCCCGGTTCGAGACCGAACGTGAAGACCACCGGGAAGATCACCATCGCGGCCACGAGAGCGACCAGCGTGTCGGCTCCCGCCGTCGCCACCGAGGCGCCGACCAGATCGTCGCGATCGCTCACGTAGCTGCCGTAGGTCAGCATCACGCCCATGCCCAAGCTGAGCGTGAAGAACGAGTGCCCGAGCGCTTCCAAGACGCCGCTCGGCGTCAAGCTGTGGAAGTGCATGCCGTACAGGAACTGCATGCCCTCGTTCCAGCCGGACAGCGTCATCGCCTTGCCGAGGAGGATGAGCAGCAGGGCGAACAAGCCCGGCATCATGATCCGCGAGCAGCGCTCGATGCCTTTGGAGACTCCGGATATGACCACCCCGATGGTGATCAGCAGGAACGCGAACTGCCATCCCAGGCCGAGCGCCGCCGAGCCGGTGAGCTCGCCGAAGAGGCCCTGCACGTGTTCGGCCCCGATGCCCGAAATCGAATCGGTTAGCGACAGGTAGGTGAAGTGCAGCGCCCAGCCGGCCACCGTCGAGTAGTAGGACATGAGCAGGAACGAGGCGCCGACGCCCATGATCCCGATGCCCATCCACGGGCTGCGAGGAGCCAGCGTGCGGAACGCCGTGACCGGCGAGGAGCGCGCCGTCCGTCCGAGCAGCACCTCCGCGATCATCACCGGCACGCCTACCAGCAGGATGCACAGCAGGTAAATCAGCACGAAGGCGCCGCCGCCGTTCTCGCCCGTGATGTAAGGGAACTTCCAGATGTTGCCCAGTCCGACCGCCGAGCCGGCCGCGGCTAGGATGAACCCGATTCGGGAGTCCCACTGGGCCCGCGGGGTCTTCGTTTTGCTTTCCATGCCGGATGCGCTCGGGCTCACAATACCACGGCAGCGACGCTATTCGTCGATGCCTTCCTCACCTTCCGATTTGGCGATGATCGCGGCTCCGCAGGAGTCGCTGAACACATTCACCACCGTGCGATACATGTCCAGCGGGCGGTCCACGGCGAGCATCGCGCCCACGATGAGCTCGGCCTGCGGGGTGTCCAGGCTGACCGCTTGCAGCACGATGAAGATCACCACCAGCCCCGCGGATGGCACGGCAGCTGCGCCGATCGACGCCAGCAGCGCCGTGAACACGACCATGACCTGCTGCTCGAGACCGAGGGACACGCCCATGGCCTGAGCGATGAACAGGACGCCGGCGCATTCGTACAGCGCCGTCCCGTCCATGTTCACGGTCGCCCCCATCGGCAACACGAACGAGGTCACCCGGTTGGAGGCCCCGACCTTGCCTTCGACGGCCTTGATCGTGACGGGCAGCGTGGCCCCGGACGAACTCGTCGAGAACGCCATCACGATCGGCTCGAGCATGTTCTTGAAGTGATTGATCGGATTGATGCGTCCGAGGAAGCGCAGGATCAACGGCAGGGTGACGAATAGATGCAGGGTGAGGGCGCAGACGAGCATCAGGGCGTAAAGCGCCAGGGACTTGAAGGCCCCCAAGCCGGTCGTGCCCATGAGGCGGGCGATCAGCGCGAAGACACCGATCGGCGCGACGTAGTGGATGATGCCACCCGTGAGCAGCATCATCGCCTCAAACCCCGACTGGAAGAGCTTGAGCAAGGGTTCGCGATGGCGCTCTTGGAGGGCGCTGATGCTGACGCCGAGCAGGATCGCGAAGAAAATGATCGCCAGCATGTCGGTGGCGGCCGCAGCGGCGAAGAAATTCTCGGGCACGATGTCCAGAATCAACTGCACCGGAGAGCTGACGACGCTTAGCTCGGGCAGTTCCTCGGTCTCCGCCTCGACCAAGTTGGCCCCGACCCCGGGCTGGATGAGGTTGACCGTCAGCAGGCCGACGATCACGGCGCACAGGCTCGTGAGCATGTAGTAGCCCATGGTCTTGCCGAACAGCCGGCCGATCCCTGCCCCGGCGCCGACGGACGCGACGCCGGTCACGATCGAAGTCAGCACGAGGGGGACGATGATCATCTTCAGCAGCCTGATGAACAGCGTCCCGAGCCATCCGATCTTGTCGGCGACGAACTCTCCGCCGGCCAAGCCGACGATCACGCCCAGCGCCATCGCGATCGCGATGCGCCAGTGGAGTTCTTGGTGCCACTTTCGCGCAGGCTCTGAATTGTCCATGTGTACCCTCCTCCAGCGAAACCGTTCCGCGCCGGTCGCCGTGGCGGGATGGCCCTCGCCACCCCCACATCATTCCACATTCCGGGTGCTCGAGTGGTTTCCAATCCACCGGCTGCCCGAGAGTCGCGTAGCGATGCCCTCGTTCCGGCAGCGCCAGGGGCTTCGGTTCACCGCGCGCTGTCAGTGAGCGCAACGGTCGAACCGGTCGCGTCGGCGACATGGTATACTGAAGCAGCTGGCTATCCTGACGATTGTCAATGCAACACGCGCAGCAAAGGCTGGGTCGCAGGTTTGCCCCTGCGGTTCGCCATGCTGGGTCTCTTATCTGCCGAACGTGGCCGGCAGGGCAGGTAGAACATAAATCGAGCGGCGCTGGCCGATAGTGATCGGGGCATATCGGCTGGCGCTTAGGTAAGCACCGCCCCGAAGGACTTTTTGACTGAAGGTGATTGGATTATGAACCAAGATACCCCCACTTACGAAGCTAGCAGCATCCAGCAACCCGCACGGATGCGCGAAGTTCTGCGCATCGCGGCCACCTTGGGCAAGCCCCAGGTGGCGCGCGAGATCATCCTCGAGTGGCTCGAGCACGACTCGAGCACGCAGCTACCCGAATTGGCGTGGAAGGGCCAGGCGTTTCACCACGAGGTGAACGACCGGACCTTCACGGCGGTTCGCGACAAGAGCGAAACCGCGGACACCTGGGCGCTGCGGTCGATCGGCCCGGACGAGAGCGTCACCGAGCGCGTGTGGACCACCGAGGTCACGGTGCAGGAGCAGCCCGGGCACGAGGCGCTGTTCAGCGTCCGCAGCCTGGTGAAGTCCCCGGAACTCAAGCTGCGCAGCCAGCCCACGGTGCCCGGATTCATGGAGCACGTCGCCTCCGAGTGCGGCTTGGAGCAGGGAGCGGCCAAGGTCGAGAAGGATCCGTGGATCATCGAATCCGACTACCACGCGGCGAACTTGACCGAGTTCCTGGTCGATCCCGACCGGCGCACCCCGGCATTCGTGCTGACGGTTTCGGAAGAGTCCGACGATCCCCACCGACCCCTGCTCGACCCGCAGGCGCTGGCGGTCGACACGCTGGGCATCGCCAAGGTGATCGTCCTGCCCGCGGAGTTCACGTGGAAGCTCACCAACCGGTTCGGCAAGCGGCTCTCGGTGTACCGGGGCGCGATGCGCGTCTACCTCCCGGGATTCCGGGAAGACACCGAGCAGGAGACGGGTCACGACCTGTTCATGCCGCACCGCATGGATTCCCCCGAGACGGCCGGTCGGCTGGGGGCCCTGTTGCGGTGGATGGCCGCCCGCGAGAGTTTGCGCAGGATGCGGCTGGGCAAGGACGTGCTCGCGTTCGCGTCCGTGCTCTCGCCCTCGATCGCCTCGGAGACCGAGAACCTCGCGGCGTCCGGGGCGAGCGATGCCGAGCGGCTGGCGGCCGCCCAAGGGCATATCGGGATCCTGCGCGAAGAACTCAAGATGGCGCTGGAGATGCAGCAGTGGCTGACCGAAGAGAACAAGTCGCTGGAGAGCAGGGTGCGCGAGTCCGAGTCTCGCTTCCGCGGCGCGCAGAACCGCTCCCGGATGATGCCCGATCGGGGACGCATGGACCGGCCTCGACCGCGCTACGGCTCGTACGATTCGGATCGCGAGGACCGTCCGCAAGGCGGGTACGGCCGCTACTCGCGCGGGCATGACCGCGAACCGCGCAGCTATGACCGGGACAATCGCGGCTACGACCGCGAACCGCGAGGATACGATCGGGACAATCGCGGCTACGATCGCGAGAACCGTTACGACCGTGATCGCGAAGGCCGCTACAACCGCGATCGCGAGCCGCGGGGCGATTACGAGCGGCCGTCGCGCGGTTACGACCGCCAGGCCGACACCGATGACCGCCAGACGGGCGGCAATGACTGGGAGTCCGGCGGCGGCTGGAATCGTCGCCAACGCTAGTCTCTCCGGCGGGCAAGCCTTGGGAATCGCGAGATGAACGATGAGTTGAACGGGCGGACAGCGCTCGTCACGGGCGGATCGCGGGGCATCGGCCGCGCGATCTGCCTCGAGTTGGCGGATCGCGGCGCTTGCGTCGCAGTGAACTACAAGACCCGGGAAGACGCTGCCAACGCCGTCGTCGAGGAAGTCCGCAACGGCGGCGTGGACGCGATCTCGGTGCAGGCGGACGTGGCGGACAGTCGCGCCGTCCGGGCCATGGTCGAAGAGGTGGCCGGTGCGCTCGGTAAGCCGGACATTCTAGTCAACAACGCCGGACTGCTGTTCCGCGGCACGCTCTTGGAGCACGACGAGGAACAGTTCGACATGATGTGGCGCACCAACGTCAAGGGCGTGCTGTACTGTTCCGAAGCGGTGGCCCGCGGCATGCTCGACCAAGGCTGGGGACGCATCGTGAACCTCGCGTCGAACGCCGCGGTGGGCACGGCCATGGCCGGCACCACGATGTACGCAGTGACGAAAGGAGCCGTGCTGTCATTGACTCGGCGCATGGCCTTTGAACTCTCGCCGGGGGGCGTCACGGTCAACGCCGTGCTGCCCGGATTCACCAAGACCGACATGGTGCTCGCGGGCAAGACTGAGGACGAGATCGATCGCTTGCTGGATAGGGTCGCCCGTCGATCATTGGTGGGACGCACAGGCGAGCCCGAAGACATCGCCAGCCTCGTCGGGTACGCGTGCTCGTCCGCGAGCGGCTTCATGACGGGCCAGTTCCTGCTCGCGGACGGCGGCCGCCAAGACTATCTAGCGCACGTCTGATCGGGCGGCCGAGCGGTCGCCCTCAGATGCGCTCGACCCTGTACGGATACCGATCCTGCGCTTGGCGCAAGTAATCCAGCACTTCGCCGTCGAGTTCGCGCATCAGCTTCGATCGGCCGGGATCGTCTGCCAGGTTGCGCTGCTGGTAGGGATCCTCTTGATTGTCGTAAAGGCACCAGCGCCCGATTTCGCCGCAAGCGTAGGTGTACCGCGCGGTTCGAATGCCGCGAAAGAGCGGAGCCGGATGGTTCGTGCCCCCGCTGGCGTGGTTCTTCTGCACGTGCATCAGGAACTGATGTTCCGGTCCGTCTACCGGCTCGCCCCGGACGACCGCCGATAGATCCTGGCCCACGCAGGTTGGGGGGACTGGCACGCCTGCCATTCCGCACAGCGTGGGGTAGATGTCAATCGCGCCGAGCAGCACGTCGGTCTTGAGCGCGGGGGAACCGCCGGGCGCGCGCACCAAGAACGGAACGCGGCAGGACTCGTCATGGGGGAGGCGCTTGCCGGTGCGATTCTGGGCCCCGAGCATTTCGCCGTGGTCGGACGTGTAGACGAGGATCGTGTCCTCGGTCAACCCGTTATCTTCCAAGCACTGGGCGAGCCGGGCGATTTCGCGGTCGACACCCTCGATGTGGGCGTTGTAGCCGGCAAGGTCCGGGCGGGTGGCCCGTCCCTGTCCGCCGCCGCCTTTCGTGACCGTCTCGCGGGTATTCGGGCGCAACTGCAAGTCACCGGGCGGGTACTTTCCCATGAGTTCCGGCGGGGCGTCTTGGAAGGGCGGATGCGGGGGATTGAGAGACACGACCAGCATCCACGGGCGGTCACGATTGCGCTCGATGAATCCGATCGCGTCATCGGTCATGAGGGTCGCGTTGTACCCGGCGGGAACCTCCTGGCGGCCCGAATTCTGATCGTAGGTGTGCGACCGGTCGAAGTGCGGGTTCGTGTTGTACCAAGCCCGCCACTCCCGGAAGCCGTGCCGCGCTTCGCCTTCCGGCTTCAACGCGTACCCCTCGGCGCCGCGAGCATCAAGGTGCCACTTGCCGACGTAACCCGTGTGGTAGCCGGCGTCTTGGAACGCCTCTCCCAAGCTGTACTCGGAACGTCGCAACCGGTGCGCGTTGTCGATCACGCCGGTTTGGTAGGGCCAGCGGCCGGTCATAAGGATGCCGCGGTAGGGGGAGCACACCGGGTAGTTGGAAATGCACTGCGAGAAGGTGGTTCCCTGCTCTGCAAGCGCGGCTAGCGCGGGAGCCGCCGCGTCGTTGAACGGTTCGCCCGGCATGGAACAGGCGCGGTGCTGGTCGCTGAATACGAACAGCAAGTTCGGCTTGCGAGCACTCTGGGCCCGCGCGGCCGCTGTCCCGGCCGCCAGACCGGCGAGCAGCTCCCTGCGGGTGGAACCTTGCGATGTCATTACGCCGGCATTCTAGCAGCCGGCGAGTTCGACCGCGATCTAGCTGACGCTGCAGTTGGACCGGACGATGTCCGGACGGTGCGTGGGTCCGCGAGTTGCCGTCATCTGGATCCGGGATGGCGGCCCGGACGCAACCGCCCCTGGGCCAGGCCTTGCCGGGCCTCGACTTCCAGGTCTTGAACAGGCCCTTGCCCGTCGCGGAGCCACCTGCTCCACTCGATGCAACCGGACTGGAGAGGGCCAGTGATCCAGCGAATCGGGCCATCCGATACGACGAAGAGTTGACAGCGCGAGCCAACTCATGGAAGATAGACGCTACAGCTGATGCCGGTTCCGGACTTTCACAAACTGATGCTCCCCGCCCTTCAAGCGCTCTCTGACGGGGAAGAGCGACCCACCGCCGCGATCTACGAGCGCATGGCTGACAAGGCGGGCCTGGACGATGCGTCCCGCAGCGAGGTCATGCCAAACACCGGGCAGGCCCGGTACAAGTACCGAGGCCAGTGGGCGCTCAACGAACTGGCGAAGGCGGGTTTGGTGGAACGGGTGCGCACGGGCGTATACCGCATCTCAACCGCAGGCACCGAGTTCCTCGCGACGGGACCGAGCGAAATCACTCGGAGGCTCCTCCGATCGTTCGACGCGTATCGCGAGGCCTCGGCTCGCCGTAAGACGGCACCGCAGGCTGACACTGGCGCGCATCGGAAGGCAACCAACTCCAAGCGGGGCGTCTCCCCCGACCCGGAGTACGATCGCTTCGCCTCCGCGATCGCTGAGGCTCTCGCAACGAGGGTTCGCAGGGAGGTCAGAGTCTCCTCTGCGTCCTGCCTCGAGCGGCTTGCGAGCGACCTGATGGTCGCAATCGGATACAGCAGGTGCGACGAAGAATCGTCCGGGAAGAGCGCGGGTTCGTCGAACGACACCGCCGAGGGAAGCCTCTGGCAGGACCCGCTGGGCTTGGCCAAGGTTTACCTGAAGACCGAGCACGCTCCCCCGCACATTGCAGTGAGCGAGCGGACACTGCGCGAATTCGCAGCAACGATGTCTGGAACCGACCAAGGCGTCTTGGTAACGACATCGACCTTCAGCCCGATGGCGAAAAACTACGTGCAGCGCAGCCCGATGCGCATCGCTCTCATCGATGGCGAGCGACTGGCACAACTCTTGGTTAAGCATGGCAGCTGGAAGGGGTGAGCAGGTTCGCTCCTGCGGCTCCACATCTGCAGTGCGGACTGCCCCCGAGCCCGCGCTCCTTTGAAGGACCGCCAGCTACAGTGCGCGGGCGGGGATCCGAAGCACTCCAGCGGTTCGTTCATCCGCCGGGCAGGCGCCATGGGTACGCGAGGGCGGAGCGATCCGCAACGAAGGCATAGCGCGTTACGCGCTAGAGTGCGTACGGTCGTGTGAATTCGGTCACAATCAATTGCGTCCCGTACAGTGACAGCCGGAGCCCCTTTCATGGCTAGGGAACGGCAGGCGGCGATGCGCCGGTTGCGTCGATCGGCCCTGCTCGCGGCGGCGCTGTCGCTATCGACGTCGATGGGGACACTCGCCCAAGGCCCGAGCCTGAACCAGCAATCGGACTCGACCTCGGAGGTCTCGTTGCGGCTCATGTTCGGCTTGGACCGCTTCACGCCGCAACGCTGGGATGGCGGGATCACGGTCGGCGCGGGTCGTGTCGCGCGAATGTCCGGCGTCCACTTCGAAGGACGGGACCAGATCGTCGATGGCCACCGATGGCGCTTGACCAATCGGGTCACGCGCTACGCCGATTCGACCACCCAGCGCGGCTACGATCCAGTGCATACAAGACAGTTCGCGATGATCCCGAACGGCGTGGCCGCGACGCTCGAGGCTCCCGAGACATCCACGATTGACGTTGAGACCGAGCAGGGTTCGTTCTCGTTCGCGCTGCAGGATGTCGATTTCGGCAAGGAGCGCAGGTTCCTTGGCGAACTCGCCTCGGTCCAGCTCATTCCCACCACGCTCGACCTGACGCACGGAGACTCGGACAACGACTATCCAGTGCTTGCCGCGGGCGCGGACGGGGGAACGTGGGTCTCGTGGATCTCGTACAGCGACGAACGCGATGCGGTTTGGCTCGCTCGACACGATGGCGAGCGCTGGCTTGAGCCGGTACGGGTCTCGCCGGAACCATATGCCGACAACTTCCGCACCGCGGTAGCGATCGACCGCGACGGGGCGGCGGTCGTCGTCTGGAGCGGCAAGTCACCGAACGGAAGTTGGGGCCTGTATTCGCGATCGTACTCGGCGGGAGACCTTTCCGAGGTCTCGATCTTGGCGGATGCGGGACCGAATCTGTATCACCAAGCCGTATCCGATAGCGCTGGCGATGTGCATGTCGCGTGGCAGGCCTTCCGGGGGCGCGTCAGTCGCATTCTGCATGCCCGCTGGGACGGCTCGGAGTGGTCGGGCGAAGCGACCGTTTCGGATTCCGGAGACGCTGACAATTGGGCGCCCGCTGTCGCGGCCGACTCGAAGGGCAATGTCTGGATCGGCTGGGACGGTTACGCTGCCGGGGATTTCGATGTCTACGTGCGTCGATTGCGGGGCGATGGCCGCTGGGACGAGGTCCGCCAGATCACGCGCTCCGTCGGGTTCGACGCCAACGTGTCGCTGGCCTGCGACAGCGCTGACCGGCTCTGGATGGCGTGGGACCAAGGCGAGGCGAATTGGGGCAAGGATTGGAGCAGCCAGCGGTTCAGACCGGGCGGGGGCGCCGGGCTCTATCGGCTCCGCTCCGTGAAGGTCGCGGCACTGGAGAGCAACCGGCTGCGCCAGGCTCCGGATCTCATGGACGCGATTCCTCCCGCCGCCCGGGACTACGTCCAGCAAGCTCGCTTGGTGGCGGACGCCAACGGTCACGTCTGGGCCATGGTGCGGTCGCTGACCAGCGTCACTTCGCGGGTCGACAACAACTGGGGAGCGGGCGGCATCTGGGAGATGCTCCTGACGCGGATGGACGGTGACGGCTGGCTGCCCGCCACGAAGTTGCACGGAACCAATGGCCGCAACGATGTGTGGGCCTCGGCAACTGCCGATAGGAAGGGCAACCTGTGGTTCGCTTGGTCACGGGACGCTCGCCGCTTCGGCTCGCCGGCGAGGGCCGGCAATCGCGGGTCGCCCCAAGCCCGGGACACGCAGGTCTCGTACGCTGTCGTGGATCCCTCCCGTACGGCATGGCGTGGCCATGGCGAGCCCTCGCTCGAGGACTTTCGCGAATCCCACCTCAGCGCCCTACCCGTTCATGCGAACGAAGCGGCTGACACTGCCGCGATTCGCGCCTACCGTTACGAGGCGGGCGGCAAGGCTTACCGGATTCTCCGCGGAGACCTCCACAGGCATACCGACATCTCGGCAGACGGTATCGGCGAAGGCGCTCTGATCGATTTCTATCGCTACGCGCTGACCGCGGGCGATTACGACTTCATGATGGTTGCCGACCACCAGTACGGCGGCGACTCGGTGCCTGGGGTCGAATACAACTGGTGGCGCACCGAGAAGTCGGAGGACATCTTCTTGGTGGAAGGCCGTTTCTGGCCGTTGTTCGGAACCGAGCGGAGTTTGCCGTATCCCAACGGCCACCGCAACACCGTGTTCGCGCGCCGAGGCGTGCGCTGGATGCCCATCCATGCCGCGGAGCGAAGAGGGGCCATCAACAGCGGCGAGATCCTGTTCCCGTACTTGCGACGGTACGGAGGGATTTCAACGCCGCACACGTCCGGTTCCGACCAAGGCACGGACTGGCGAGAGAGCGATCCCGAGGTCGAACCAATCGTCGAAATCTATCAGAGCCTGCACGCTTCGTACGAATACCCGGGCGCGCCCCGCGCCGAGACCCGCGACAAGCGGTACTTCCATCACGGGGAGCCGTGGCGCAAGGACGGTTTCGTCTGGGAAGCGTGGGCGAAGGGCATCAAGATCGGAGTCCAAGCCAGCTCGGATCATGTCGGCACCCACGACGCGTACGCGTGCGTGCTAGTGAGTGCCGATCGCAGCCCTGACAGGCAGGACCTGATCGATGCCATGAAGCGTCGGCACACCTACGCCGCGACCGACAACATCATCCTCGACTTGCGCGTCGGCGACCACATCATGGGGGACGCGTTCGCTACCTCGGACCGGCCGGCGGTTCGCGCCAAGGTCATCGGCACCGGTCCGATCCGGCGCGTGGTGCTGGTCAAGAACAACGAGATCGTGTACAGCGTCACGCCCGGTGCCAAAGAGGTCGCGTTCGAGTATCGTGACGACGCGGTCACCAAGGGCGAGAGCTACTACTACATCCGCGCCGAGCAAGAGGACGGATCGCTCGCTTGGGCAAGCCCCAACTGGGTGACCTACCGGTAGCGCCGCTGGGTTTCTGGGCGAACCGTTCAAATGGGAGGCACGAACAGGTGCCGGAACCATGGTAGGCCCGAGCGGACTCGAACCGCTGACCTCTACCGTGTCAAGGTAGCGCTCTAACCACCTGAGCTACGGGCCTGTCCAGAGGCGGCGCCGACATTTGCCGGTCGCCTTGAGCTAATCACGGTGGCGGACTGGGTGCCCGCTTGCCGTAGCCTCGAATGAATCATATCACATAATTGTGCCATGCTGGAACGCGCCATTGAGTTCGCCGACCGAGGGCTGTCCTGAAGACGGGCGTTGCTGCGTGCGAGGGACGGTGGATCTATTCGTGCCTAATATGAAGAAGGAGAGAAGGCTCGTAAATGGCTGTCATCGATTCAATCCAAGTCCCGATCGAACCTGAGCTGAAGTGCGAGGTTGAAGCCATCCTCGCCGCGCTCGGGGTGACGCCCGCCGACGCGATCACGCTCTTCTACAAGCAGATTCGACGAGACCGAGGCCTGCCAGGTTTGACGCTCGTTCCGAATGCGGAGACGCTGGAGGCGATGAGGCAGGCGGTGGCCGGCGAGGGGCTTAGCCGTTACGACTCGGTAGACGATCTCATGGCGGAGCTTGAAGCACCCTGAATTCGGAAAGTCTTGCTGGATTGGTCGCCGTGGACAGGGCATTCCACCACTCCAGCCTCCTGCAGTAGCGAAGCCCAAAGCCAACATGCGGGCAAGAATCAGGGTTACGAAGTGCGGAGAGCCTACAAGGCGGATCGGCCCAACGGGATTCACCTGCCAGAAGATTCGTGCGTGGCAGTGCCAGCTGGTGGGCAGTTGGCCGTCGTTCGAACCTAACCGCATCGCGAAGACATCCAAGCCATAGGGCCGTCTGCCCCGCTCGCAACGCCGCTGCGTGAAACCACCGGACACTCAACTGCGCCTTGATGCTTGCCATGCCTGCCATTCGTCCGCGAATCGCGCTTCTCACGCTGTTCGTCGGCACAGCGACCGTCGCCGCAACCCAAACGGTTCCGTGCGCCGCTGACGCCTTCTTGGACGTATCGGATGCGCCGGGTCCCGGCTCGGAGTATCCGCGACCTCGCGTTGCCGCGACCTGCGAAGGCGATGAGCTTGTCGTCCGCTCGAACGGCATCCCGCACTACGAGTTCGTGCAGGTCACGCCGAACCCGCTCAACGAGCAAGACTACGAATTCCGCGTTCCGGCCGCGCCACGCTTGGCCTCAGCCCCTACGCCACTCCCCTTGCTGGGAGGCATCGGCTTCGCAGTGAATGGCGTGCTCCTGTTCGGCCCGAACGAGGGCCCGGTCCCCGAATCGGAGCAATTCGGCGACCCCGTCTTCAATGCAATCCTGGACGCCTGCATGGGGCACACGGCACTCTCGTACCACTACCACGCCATGGTGCAGGCATGCCTTAGCGAGGGAGTGCGCGAGGGCGACCCGTCGCCGATCTTGGGCTTCGCCTTCGATGGAATCCCGGTTCGCGGACCTTGGGGCTGCGCGGATGCGGAATGCAGCGCAGTGATCCGGTACCGCAGCGGTTGGGAGAGGGTTCGCGAGCCGCACCAAGATTCGTGGGATGCCTACGAATTCGTTGGGAAGGAAGCCCCGGAGTACTTGGACGCCTGCAACGGCCACACCGGGCCCGACGGCGATTACCACTATCACGTCACCGAAAGCTGGCCATATATCCTCGGCTGCTACTCCGGCACGCCGGTAGGTCCGGCCAATCGCGGGCGCCGCCGCCCAGCCGTCAGCGATGCCGTCGGTCGTAGGCCGCCGCCGGGCACCGGACCGGGGCGTCGACCGCGCCCGGGAGCCCCGCCGCGCCCCGGGCCGAACGCGGTCGCTTCGGCCGCAGAGGCCCTCGGTATCGATCAAGCCACTGTGGCCAAGGCCTTGCGCGTAGAGCCCGGCGATCTGAAACCCATTAACTTCCCGGCCTCGGCCCGGACCCTCGGCGTGGATTCGGACGAATTGATCGATGCACTCGGCATCACGCTGCCTCCCGAGCGTCCGCGCCAGAACCAAGCGCCTCCGGGCGAGCCGCCTTGCTATTTCCGATGCGGTCAAAGCGACGACGATGCCGTCGGTTGCACGTTGACAGCCGATCATGAAGTCCGTTGCTACCGACCGTGCAAAGACAACCAATGCGGTTAGGCCGCGTGCCCCTTGCGGCCCTCGCCTTGCTGGCTGGGTTCGCGGCGTGGCCCCAAGATTCGAAGCTTCCGCCTGTCGACCACTCGCAGCATCCCTTGGTCGAGGTGCCTGACGGGCGTCCCGTGCCGTACATGCGCGTCCGGGTCTTTCCGGACCGGATGGATGGCTTCAACGTCTTCCTTGAAACCCGGGATTTCCTGTTCACTCCGCAGGACGCGGGGGCCGAGTCGGTTCCGAACCAAGGCCACGCGCACCTCTATATCAACGGCCAAAAGATCGCCCGCATGTACTCGCCCTGGCACCATTTGCCCGCTGCGTCGCTGCGCAAGGGCATTAATCGCTTGGAAGTCGAGTTCAGTTCGAACGACCACTCGGTATGGAGCGTCGCGGGCCAGCCTGTCGGTGCGGACGTGCTCATCGACACGGAGGATGCCGACGGGGACCCGATCGTTCGCGAGGAAGTGCGCTACACGCTGGACTGGGATTGGGGCGCTGCACAGCGAGCCGCGGCAGGAGGCTGGACGGTGGAGACTGACCGCGGGTATGTCGTTCACGTGGAGTCCGGCCGGTTGGTCACGCGCAATCTGGAACTGATTCCATGCCATGGAGTTCCCCCTCCTCGAACCGCATGGATGAAGTGGCTCGGACCGAGCCCCGCGTTCGCCGGGCACAGCAGCTTGGCTCCGAACGAATCGAAGATTTCCGAGTCCTACGAAGAGGACTTCGGAGTGCCTGCAAGGCGTTTCGTCGAGCGTCGCACGGTCACCGACCCAGAATACTGCCGCGCCCACTACCTCGTCGCGCGGCCATCCGGAACGGCACCCGGTGCTACCGCGCTGGAAGTGCGCGGGACATGGCTGGCCCCGGACGGGTCCGGCGCCACGGAATTCCGCATTCGGTCGGCGGCGGCCTTCGGGCAATTCGTAGACTTGATCTCGGATTCTGGAGAGAGGAAGGCGCGGCTCAGCATCGTGGGCGGAATCGACTTGACAGTGCGCCGCCCCTTGGGCGAGTTGTTCGACGGTATCGACTTCGCGAACTCGGATGCCGAGAAACTGGGCGCAACGATCCTGCGGCGCCTGGTGACCGGTACGAGGATCGTAGTGGCGCCTGGTTGATCGCTTCCACGCCGGAGCAGCCCCGCCCGAGGAGGTTCCACCATGACACGTATCGCGTTCTGGCTAGCCTTGCCGTTCGTCGCATCCGCCCAGCCGCATATCGTCTTCGTCCTCGCCGACGACCTCGGCTGGAATGATGTCGGCTACCACGGCAGCGAGGTCCGCACTCCGCACATCGACGCGCTGGTCGAACAAGGTCTTGAACTCGACCGCTACTACGCCTTCCCGCTCTGCAGCCCGACGCGGGCGGCCCTGATGACCGGGCGGTCGCCGCTACGGATGGGCGTGGACGTTCCGATCGAAGCGTCCGGCGGGCTCCCGCTAGATGAGCACTTGCTCCCGGAAACGTTGCGCTCGGCCGGCTACCAGACAGCCTTGGCGGGAAAGTGGCACCTTGGCCTCGGGAGCATCGATTCGCATCCCTATCGGCGCGGATTCGACAAA
This sequence comes from Bryobacterales bacterium, assembly GCA_965242625.1. GTDB lineage: Bacteria > Acidobacteriota > Terriglobia > Bryobacterales > UBA6623 > VXMF01. The sequence goes on from CBDEST010000005.1 coordinate 143,389, forward strand.
TCCTACGGACACCTCGGTCCGTCGGTCGACTATTTCAGCCACGTCTGGGAGGGCGGGCTGGACTGGCATCGTGACGGTATGGTGCTCCGAGAAGGGGGCTATACGACGGATTTGATCGCCGCCCAGGCGGTTCGCTACATCGAGGAGCGCGACAAGACGGCTCCGCTGTTCCTGTACGTGTCGTTCAATGCGCCGCACACACCGTTGCAAGCGCCCGAGGAATACATCAGCCGCAATGCCCACATCGAGGATCTCCGCCGACGCACGTATGCGGCCATGGTGACCGCTCTCGATGACGGAGTGGGGGACATCGTTTCGGCGCTGGAGGCGGAAGGGATCGCCCAAGACACGCTTCTGGTTTGGTCGAGCGACAACGGAGCGGGGCGGAACGTAGGAGGGAGCAACCTGCCCCTGAGGGGTGCCAAGGGCAATGTGTTCGAGGGCGGCATTCGGGTGCCTGCTGTAGTTCGCTGGCCGGGAGTGCTGCCTGCGGGCGAGCGTTTCGATCAAATGGTCACGGCCTTGGACTGGTTCCCGACGCTCGCCTCTGCTGCGAGTGTCGAGACCGGCAACGAGCGGCCGTTCGACGGCTTGGACATGTGGCGGGCGTTGCGTGACGGCGAACGGGTTGATCGCGGGAGCCTGCTTATCGGCGCGACCGGGAACTTCGCAGTCTTCCGGAACGGCTGGAAGTACCTCCAGTCCACGTTGCGGAGGACAGGAGAAACACAGACTTTCTTGTTTCGGATTGACGACGATCCGCTGGAAGAGCGCAACCTGTTGGATGCCGAGCCAGAGCGAGCGCGGGAGATGATGGCTTGGATGCGAGAGTTTCCGAAGGCCCTGTCGGTTAGCACCTTTACCCCGCCCGGCCAGCGCCGAGGCCGACGGCCGGGAGGGCCAATCAGCATCCCGCGCGAGCCGAGCGCTCCCACCGGCCCGCCGTGGATCGAGCGGGCGGCGAAGGATTGAAGGCTCGAAAGTGACCCGTTTGCACTGGAGGGCTGATTCATCGGCAGAGAATCCGCTCTGGAAGGCGGCGAGCTTGAAACCTGAGATTGAAAGCCCACGGGTTGAGGCGGCGGGGGAAGCGTCGTTAAGCTACCGAGACCACGCCCGATTCGGGTCTGCGGAATCGTCTTGACTGGGTGCGGTTGGCTTGGCACCATGTCTGACAGTCTCGACTGCGGCGGCTTGGGAACCTGAATGAACTGAGTCTGGTGCCTATCGCGTGGGTTGTCGGATCCCGCTGGTTGGATTTGCGACATCGCTTGAGCTGGCGAGGAGATTGCACCGTGAGACCCATTCCACTATGGCTGGCGCTGCCGTTGATCGCGCCGCTGCTTGCATCGGGTCAGCCCCACATCGTGTTCGTCCTTGCCGACGATCTCGGGTGGAACGATGTCGGGTACCACGGCAGCGATATCCGCACCCCGCACATCGACGCGCTGGTCGAGCAAGGCCTCGAACTCAACCGCTACTACGCCTTCCCGTTGTGCAGCCCGACGCGCGCGGCGTTGCTGACCGGGCGCTCCCCGTTGCGCATGGGCGTGGACACACCGATCGGTCCCAGAGGAGTGCTCCCGCTGGACGAGCACTTGTTGCCGGAGTCGTTGCAAGCGGCAGGTTACCAGACTTTCTTGACGGGGAAGTGGCATCTCGGCATCGAGAGGGTCTCGGCCCATCCTTATCGGCGCGGGTTCGACAGTTCCTACGGTCATCTCGGCGCGTCGGTGGACTACTTCACCCACGTGTGGATTGGCGGGCTGGACTGGCATCGGGACGGAAAGGCGCTGCGCGAGGAGGGATATTCGACGGATTTGATTGCCGACGAGGCCGTGCGGTTGATCGCGGAACGCGACAGGACGCGGCCAATGTTCCTGTACGTCGCGTTCAACGCCCCGCACACGCCGTTGCAGGCGCCGGAAGAATATTTGCGCCGGAACGTTCATATCGAGGATCCTGACCGCAGGACTTACGCCGCGATGGTCACTGCCCTCGATGACGGTGTGGGGAGGATCGTTGAGGCTCTCGATGCCGAGGGGATCGGGCGCGACACGATCGTGATCTGGGCCAGCGACAACGGGGGCGGGCGCAACGTCGGCGCGAGCAACCTCCCCTTCCGCGGAGGCAAGGGCAGCGCGTTCGAGGGCGGGATTCGCGTACCTGGGGTGATTCGCTGGCCGGGCGTGCTTCCCGAGGGTGAACGCTTCGACCAGATGATCACCGTCCAGGATTGGTTCCCGACCCTGGCCTCCGCCGCGGGCTTCCAAGCAGCGAACGAACGACCCTTTGACGGTCTGGATATGTGGAGGGCCCTGCGTCACGGAGAACGCGTTGACCGCGGGACCGTGCTCATTGGCGTGTCGGGCAACTTGGCAATTTTCCGCGACGGTTGGAAGTTCGTGCAGTTCACCCAGCGGGGCACCGGGCAGACGGGGGCATCCCTCTTCCGAATCGAGGACGACCCGCGCGAAGAGCGCGACCTATTGGACTCCGAACCCGAGCGAGCGCAGGAACTGATGGCTTGGCTTGAAGAGTTTCCCAAGGCTCCTTCAGTCAGCGGGTTTCGCCCGCAGGGGGCAGGCGGCGGCGGAAATCAGCGTCGCGGTCGAGGGCCACGCGTGACGAGCGAGCAGGGCACGCCTTCCGGGCCTCCGTGGATAGAGAGGGCCGTCAAGGACTGAATCGCTGATGCCCGCCAGGTCACCAGCAGGCCGTGATACAGGCACTTGGATCGGTTCCATGAACGATCAACTGCCCCACTGGAAGATGTAGTCGAGAGTCAGAATTCTCGGCCCGCACCCGTCGCGCCCAGCCTACTCTGAGATCATGTCCCGTATGCTCGAGCCAGTGGTGGACGACCCTCAAACCATGAGGAATCTCGTATTTTGCATCCTGCTGCTCGCTGCACCGGCTGCGGGTGCTGACAGCAACTGCCCGATAAATGCATTCTTGAACGTCACCGAGTTTGACGGTGCCGGCGAGGGCTACCCTGCGCCGAGACTCGAGGTAGCCTGCGAGGACGACACGCTTGTTATCAGCAGCAACGCCATTCCGCACTACGAATTCGTGCCGATCACGCCGAATCCGCTTGTTCCTCTCGATCGCGATTACCGGCTCCCGCTGCGTCCCAAGCTAGCCGAGAAACCGAGCCCGCTGCCGCTGCTGGGACCGTCCGGCGTCGCGATCAACGGAATCCCGCTCTTCGGTCCGAACGAAGGCCCCGCGCCGTATCCGGGATACGGCGATCCGATCTACAACGACATCATGGACGACTGCATGGGGCATACGGCCCGCCAGTATCATTACCATGCGTTAGTCGAAGCCTGCCTCCAAGCTGGTGCCCGGGACGGCGGTCCGTCCCCCGTCCTGGCCTTTGCCGCGGACGGTTTCCCGGTCTACGGTCCCTTCAGTTGCAAAGACGCGGACTGCTCGGACATCATCGAGTTCAAGAGCGGTTGGGACCGAGTGGGCGACCCGCGCCACGATACTTGGGACGCTTACCGATTCACGCCGAAGTCGGGAGCCGCTTACCTCGACCGTTGCAACGGCCATAGCGGAGACGACCAAGAGGGTGCGTACCATTACCACGCCACGGCCACCTGGCCGTACATCATGGGTTGCTTTTCCGGCACTCCTGCTCCGGGATTCGATCGACCGGAGGACCGCCAGCCGTCCCGACGCGGCCGCGGGCAGGGTCCTGCATCCTTGGAGCCCAGACCGACCGACGAGCAGGTCGCGCGCGCCGCGACCGAACTCGGCATTCCAGTGGACCGCTTGGCAGAGGCGCTGCGCTTGACAGAGGGCCGGGTCGCGCCGATGAATTACGCCGCTTCCGCGCGGACTCTAGGAATCGAGCACCGCGCGCTCAGCGAGGCACTCGGCGTCCCGATGCCGGGTCGCGGTCGAGGCAGCCCGCCACGCGGTCCGCGCGGCCGCCGTCCAAGGCCGCGCTAGGTCGGGCACGGCCGGTCTCGCCCGTGCGCTCCGCTACAGCGGGGGCTCGGACACACCGTACGTTTTGCGCAGCCGCTTGAGTTCCGCCATCAAGTCCGCCGTGACGCGCTCCATCGCGGGCTGTCCGTAGCTGCTGAGCGTCTCTTCGGGGTTGCGATCCAGGTCGTACAACTCCCATTCGTCGCTTTCGTAGAAGCGAATCAGCTTGTAGCGATCCGTACGCACTCCTTCGTGCGCCGGCACGCCGTGGGCTGTCTGGCTCTCGTAGTAGTGGTAGTAAAAGGACTTGCGCCAGTTGCGAGGCGTCTGGCCTCGCAACAGCGGGACTAGGCTACGCCCCTGCATATCGGGCGGCACTTCGACTCCGGCGATTTCCAGGAAAGTCTCGGCGTAGTCCAGATTGGAGACCAGATCGCGACTCGAGGAACCGCGTTCGACGACTCCGGGCCAGCGCACGAGCAAAGGCGTGCGGAGCGATTCGCGATACATCCAGCGCTTGTCGAACCAGCCGTGCTCTCCCAAGTAGAAGCCTTGGTCGGAACTGTAGATCACGACGGTATTGTCAGCCAAGCCGGTTTCGTCCAAGTAGCGCAACAGTCGGCCGACGTTGTCATCGACCGATGCGATGCAACGCAAGTAATCCTTGATGTATCTCTGGTACTTCCAGCGAATCAGATCCTTGCCCTGCAGGTTCGCCGCGAGGAACGCTTCGTTCTTCGGACCGTAGACCGCGTCCCACATCGCCTTCTGCGCCGGGGTCAGCCGGCCGTAGCTGTTCATCCACTGGCGCAGGACGCGGTCGTCTTCCGGGGTTCCCGGCGGCGGGTTGATCTTCAGGTCGTGCGCCGAGACCATGTGTCGCCCGATCTCCATGCGGTTCTTGGCCGCCGGCGACGCGCGCCCCGAGTAGTCGTCGAACAACGTGGGCGGCTCCCAGATGCGCTGACCGTCGTACAGCGTCAGGTGCTCCGGGCCCGGCATCCAATTGCGATGGGGCGCCTTGTGCTGGCTCATCAACATGAAGGGCTTGTCCGCCGAGCGTCCGCTCTTGAGCCACTCGAGGGACAGGTCCGTGATGATGTCGGTGGTATAGCCCTCGTGGCGCCGACGGGTGTCGTCGGGGCCGACGCGCATGTCGGGGTTGTAGTACGCGCCCTGGCCGGGCAGCACCTCCCAAGCGTCGAACCCGGTCGGAGCCGTCTTCAGGTGCCACTTGCCGAAGATCGCCGTTTCGTATCCGGCGCCTTGCAAGAGCTTCGGAAAAGTCTGCTGGGCTCCGTCGAAACGCAGTCGGTTGTCGAGCACGCCGTTGAGGTGGCTGTACTTGCCGGTCAGGATCACGGCCCGGCTCGGAGCGCAGATCGAATTCGTCACCAGCGCCCGGTCGAACCGCATGCCCTCGCGCGCGATCCGATCCAAGTTCGGCGTGTGGTTGATCATCGAGCCGTACGCGCTGATCGCTTGGTAGGCGTGGTCGTCCGTGAATATGAAGAGGATGTTGGGCCGTTCTCCCGCCGCTGAGAGGAGCGGCGCGACGGCGAGCGCTAGGGTGGCGAGCCGGATCATGGTGCTGTGATTTTACTGCATCGGTAACGTGCGCGGCGGTTGCGGTGCCCGAGACGGCCGCATGCTCCAGTGCCATCACGAAGTCGGCCAAGTCCATACAATGAGCAAGGGTGGGCGCTCCGTTAATCGACGTGCGGGAGCTGCGCTTCCGTTATCCGGATGGCGTGGTGGCCTTGCGCGGCGTGGACTTCGTCCTGCATCCCGCCGAGACCGTCGCGATCTTCGGTGCGAACGGTTCGGGCAAGACCACCTTCCTCAACCACCTCGTCGGATTGCTGCACGGGGAGGGCTCGGTCAGCGTGTGCGGGCTCGACGTCAACGGATCGAACGTAGCCCAGGTGCGCCAGAGGATCGGAATGCTCTTCCAGGATTCCGACGATCAGATCTTCATGCCGACGGTCGAAGAGGATGTGGCCTTCGGCCCGCTGAACATGGGACTCGATCCTGAAACGGTCCGCGCTCGGGTGGACCGCTGCCTGGCGCAGGTGGGTCTCAATGGCCAGCGCGACCGTCCGCCGCACCACTTGAGCGCCGGGGAGCGCCGTCGCGCCGCCCTTGCCGGCGTGCTGGCGGTCGAACCCGAAATCCTGCTCCTCGACGAGCCGGCTACGTTCTTGGATCCCCCGGCCCGCAGGGCCCTCGTCGAAACGTTCCGGTCGCTGCCGCAGGCCAAGATCTTGGTCACGCACGAGGTCGGCTTCGCCGAGGCCTTGGCCGGGCGCGCGGTGTTCTTCGAGGACGGCCGCATCGCAGCCGAAGGAACCGTCGCCGAAATCGCCAGCCGGTACCGTTGGCGGTGAGACGGGTGCGGACCCGCCGGACAAGGCGCGAATGCCTCAGCGGGTCCTCGGTCATTCCGACCGGTTCCCGTGCGCCTGCGGCAATCGTGACGGGCCAAGGGAAGTCACGATCGCTCGCGGTTGGCAGGAGCAAGGCGGCCCAACGGCCCGTTCGGATAGAATCAAGGTTCTGAGGCATCGCGCCCGGGCCGTGCGTGCGGAGCCCCATGCGCCTCCCTCTTCCCACCTCCCGGAGGGCCTTGTGGGCCATCGGCTTGGCCCTGGCGGTCAGTGCATCTGCCGCAGTCTATTTCGCTTCCCGCCCGGGCATCCTCTTCCTCGGATTTCCGAGCATGTACCGCTTCCTCTTGGCGGAGAGCTCTCAACTGAGCGGCGTGGATTTCGAATACTGGAGTCCGGAGCGGGTCGACGACCCCGCGCTCGCGCAACCCGACTTCCGGCGGTATGGCGTAGTGTACGTCAGCGGCCGCCGGTCCGACCCTCTGCCGCGCCCCGTCCGCGAGGCGTTGCGGGTAGCGGGTGAAGCAGGCACCCGCGTGATCGCGCTGCCCGCCCACGACGCTGCGCGATTGGGCGTCGGGAACGCGGACTTCCAAGGGCGAGACCGCTGGATTGACGATTACTGGCGATACGGCGGAGTCGCCAACATGGCCCGCCTGCTATCGACCTCGGCGGCCCGTTACGAGAGTCGGGGATTCGAGGAGCTCCCTCCCGAGCCGACTCCGGATGACGGCTATTACCATCCGGATTCGCCAAGCCTGTTCACGACCACGGCGGAGTACGAACGGTGGTACGAAGCCTCGGGCCGCCTCGATCCGGCCGCTCCCAAGGTGTTGATCGACTTCGCGGATGGCTGGCGGCTGGGCATGAACCAAGCGACCGACGCGGTCGTGCGCGCCTTCGAGGACGGCGGATTCAATGCCGCGGCCATTTTCGGCACCGCGCAGGCGGCGCCGTTCGCCGTCGAGTACCGCCCCGACATCCTGATCTCCCGGAAGCACGGCCGGTGGTGGCTCGGCGACAACGGGGTCGAAGTGCTCAGAGACAAGCTGAACGTGCCGATCCTGCGCGGTCTCTCCCTGCTGTTTACCGGAGAGTCATTCAGCGATTACCGGCAGACCCGGGCGGGGATTCGCGACGCGGGATTGATCATGGGCGCCGTAGTCCCGGAACTCGATGGCGCGATCCAGCCCACGCTGATCGAGGGCTTGGAATCGGCGTGGTACGGCCGGCGGTTCGAGGCCCACCAAGCGGAACGGATCGGGACGTTGGTCGAGAGGGCGCGGCGTTGGGTTCGCCTGCGCGCGCTGCCGAACTCGCAGAAGAGGGTCGCTATCTTTTATGTCTCGGGCATCGGCAAGGGTCGCATCACCGCCGCGGGCCTGAACGTGCCGCGCAGCATGATGCGCTTTCTAGACGCGCTGGGAGACTCCGGCTATGCGGTCGAGAACCCCCCGAGTAACGAAGCGGCGCTGCTGGAGAAGCTGCTTGACCTCGGCCGCAACGTCAGTGCTGGAAGGCCCCGCGAGCTCCGGCAACTCGCCGACCGCGATGGCGTGGAACTGCTGCCCCTGAGCGGCTACCTGCGCTGGTTCGAGAGCCTGCCCGAAGGGATGCGCAACGAAGTGGTAGCGGCGTTCGGACCGCCGCCGGGCAGGCTGATGACCGTCGAACGCTCGGGCGAATCGTTCTTCGTGATTCCGAAGCTGGATTTCGGCAACGTCATCGTCCTTCCCCAGCCTGTGCGCGGCGCGCACATGGACGCCAAGCTGCAGCACAACGACAGAGTGCCGCCGCCGCATCAGTACTTGGCCGTGTATTGGTGGTTGCGCGAGGTGTGGCATGCCGACGCGATCGTCAACTACGGCACGCACGGCACGCATGAGTTCCTGCCGGGCCGCCCGCTCGGGCAACTCGCCGACGATTGGTCCGACCGCACGTTGGAGGCGCTGCCGAGCCTCTACGTCTATGTCGTGGATAACGTCGGCGAGGCGTTGATCGCCAAGCGGCGCGGCGCGGCCGTCACGATCAGCCACCAGATCCCGCCCGTGGACGCGGCGGACCTCGCGCGGGAGGAGCCGGACGTGGCGCGGCTCTTCCGGGCCGCCAACCAACTGCTCGACGCGCCGGACGGGGCTCTGAAGGAGAACCTCCGGGAACGGGTCCGGTCCATGGCCGCAAGCCAGGGGTTCGACCGCGACCTGGGCGCGGATTGGTCGGACGAGGCTCCCAGCGACGCCGCAGTGGCGCGCTTGGGCGACTACATTCACCTGCTTGACGCCGATAAGATTCCGACCGGCCTTCACGTGCATGGCCGGGCTGGTACCGCGGAGGAACTGGCTCCGATGATCGCTTCCATGCTAGGAAGCGAATTCATGGCGGCGCACGGCTGCGACCTGGCGGCGGCACCGCGAGGCTGCGCTCCGGTCGCCCGAGACCGTGCCAGCCGTGTCGTTAGCAACGCTCTGGCCGGGAAGCGAGAGCATCCCTCGCTACGGCCCGTGGCGGACGAGTTCGAGCGCTTGCGGGATGCGTTCGACCGGACGCCGGACGAAATCGACCACACGCTGGCGGCGCTCGCCGGAGGGTACGTACCGCCCGGAGGGGGAGGCGACCCTTTACGCAACTCGCTGGCTCTGCCGACCGGACGCAACCTACATGGCATCAACCCCGCCGAAGTCCCGACCGCCGCAGCTTGGGAAATCGGCGCGCGCTTAGCCGAGGAGCAGCTCGAAGCCGAGCGTTCGCGGCTTGGGCGCTGGCCCCGCAGGATCGGCTTCACGCTTTGGAACACGGAGTTGATTCGCCAGCACGGCACCGATCTGGCGCATGTCATGCATCTGCTCGGCGTGCGCCCGGTGTGGGATCACCGCAACGTGGTCGAGGATGTCGAACTCGTCCCCGCCGAGGATCTTGGCCGTCCGCGAGTCGACGTGGTGATTCAAGCAGCCTCGCTATTCCGGGACACATTCCCGGATCGGATGCGGTTGCTCGACAAGGCGGTCCGTCTGGCGGCGAGCGCGACGGACGGTGACAACTACGTTGCCGAGCACACCGCCGAGATCGAGCGGAATCTCAAGCGAGCGGGCGTGGCAGCAGCGGACGCCAGGGTGCTGGCCGCCGCCCGCGTGTTCAGCAACTCCGCCGGAGGTTACGGGACGGGGCTCGTCGCCGCCATTGAGCGTAGCGGGGATTACGCTTCGACCGCTGGATTGACCGAGGCCTACATCGCCCGCTCTGGGGCGGTGTATACCGAGGGCTACCCGTGGGGAGAGCCGGCCCCGGACGCCTACCGCCAGCAGCTCCGCCATACTGACGCGGTCACGCTCAGCCGTTCCACCAACGTGGTGGGCGCCCTGACGCTCGATCACTACTTCGAATACCTTGGCGGCATGACGATGGCCGTGCGCGACACGACCGGCGCGGAGCCCGAGACCTACATGGCCGATGTCCGGGACCCGGAGCAGGCCCGCATGGAGACCGCTCGGGAATCGCTGGCGAAGGGCTTGCGAGGCAAGTTCTGGAATCCGAAATGGATTCGCGCGCTGCAAGCGGAGGGCTTCTCCGGAGCCGTGGAGATCGCGCAGACCGCAACCAACCTGTTCGGCTGGCAGATCGCCAAGCCCGCGGTCGTGAGTTCCGCCGATTGGGACCGGGTTCATGCCGTGTACGTAGAGGACGCGTTGGAGTTGGGTCTCCCGGAATGGTTCGACACCGCGAACCCGTTCGCGTATCAGGAGTTGGCGGCGGTGCTCGTCGAAGCGGCCCGCAAGGGGTTTTGGAATCCGTCCCGGCGAGCCCTTGACGCCTTGGCCGTGCAGTACGCGCGCTCCCTCGATCGCCATGGTGCGTCGGGAAGCGTGCGAACCACGGGGAACAGACCTCTGGAGGAATTTCTGGAGGTGCGCTTGGCCGCGTCCTCCCAACCCCGGTTGGCGTCGGTCCTGAGGGATCAGCTGCGAGACGGCCCCAGTCCGCTTGTAGAGGGGCAGAAGCTCGTGAATGCAGCCCCTCCGACCGGCATCGCTCCCGTTCGCGCGCCGACTGAGGCAATTGCCGCCGCCTTGGGCATCCTTGTCGCCATCTTCGTGCTCGGCTGGCGGCGCAAGAAGCACCCGTGAAGAGTGGGAGCGACGGGCACCTCCAGCTTCCGACCTATCGGGAGCCATGGACGATCCTGCCCGCGTTGTGCCGCCGATCGTCCCGCCCGCGAATTTTCAGGTTCTTCCCGTAGCCAAGCAGTCCACTGCTTCGATCGATCGCGCATGGACGGGTTTGGTCAGCCGCGGCCGACATGGTCCGGCCTGTCGCCCGTCGGCCACCCCGCGCCGCGGCTGGGCAGGATCCGTCACCTGCCGCAACGGCGGCTCGCGTCCGTTGCGGCACTGGCGGAAATGCGTTCAGATTCCATTCCTCCCGCGCTCTCTCCGACACGTCTCCGCCGCGAGGATGCCCGGTCCAACTACGCGGGAACCGTCACTGCCTAGGAAGGTCCATTCGCGCCTGACTGTTATAATTCAATCACTCCTAAGCGGAACCCCGAGGGTAGGCGGAGCGCTTCCTTGGCGTGTCCGAAGGGCGATATCGCGAATCGCGCTGTGAGCAAGACGTTCTACATCGAGACTTTCGGCTGTCAGATGAATGTCCATGACAGCGAGAAGGTTCGCGGCCTGCTCGAGAACCGCGGGTACCGGCAGGTTTCCACGCCCGAGGACGCCGGCATGCTGCTCTACAACACATGCAGCATCCGGGACAAGGCCGAGCAGAAGGTGTTCTCGCGGCTGGGCGGCCTGAAGCGCGGGAGTTCCGGCAAGACGATCGGCGTGCTCGGCTGCGTGGCGCAGCACAACGGAGAGGATATCTTCGACCACGCGCCGCATGTCGATTTCATCTGCGGATCGGCCAGTTACAATGCCTTGCCTGCCATTCTCGAGAGGGTCGAGGCGGGCGATTCCCACGTTGCCGGACTAGACCTAGACACCGACGAGACGTTCGACGTCCCGCGTGTCGAACGGGACCGGCCCTACAGCGCGTACATCACGATCATCGAGGGGTGCGACAAGTCCTGCGCGTATTGCGTCGTGCCGTTCACCCGCGGCCCGGAACGCAGCCGCGAGAGCGCATCGATCATGCGCGAAGCCCGTGATCTCGCCGCGCGGGGGTACACCGAAATCTCGCTCCTCGGGCAGACCGTGAACAGCTACCGGGATCCGTCCGGCGCCCGATGGAGTTTCGCGCGCCTGCTTGACGAGATCGGGAGGATCCCGAGCATCCGCAGGGTACGCTTCACCACGTCGCATCCCGCCGACTTCACTCCCGACATCGTCGCGGCCATCGACCGCAACCCCGCCCTCTGCGACTGGGTCCATTTGCCCGTGCAATCCGGTTCCAGCAGCGTCCTGCGCGGGATGCGCCGCACCTATGACCGGGATCGCTACATGCGTTGCATCGCCATGCTGCGCGAGGCGGAGCGCACCATCGAACTCAGCACCGATATCATTGTCGGGTTCCCCGGCGAAACGGAAGCGGACTTTGCGCAGACCTTGACGTTGCTGGACGAGGTGGAATACGCCTCCGTGTTCTCGTTCAAGTATTCGCCTCGGCGCGGGACGCCCGCCGCGGACCTCCCCCAGATTCCCGAGGCGGAAAAGGGACGGCGGCTGCGCGAATTGCAGGAGCGCCAGCGACGCATCCAGCTGCGGCGGAACGCCGCGCTCATCGGCCAGCGCCAGGAAGCCTTGGTGGAGGGGCGCAAGGACAAATTCGATCAATGGGTGGGAAGGACGACGCAGAACCGCGTCTTGAACTTCAGCGACCCGGGCGACTTCGCCAACGGCCGCGACCTGCGCGGCACGTATTGCGAGGTCAACGTGACTGCCTCGGGACCGAACTCGCTCGTAGGCGAGCTAGCCGCCACCGAACCCGCGCCCGCATTCCAAGGCTTTCGGGTGTTGAACTAGTAGGAGGAAGCGATGGCCGAGGTCGAGATGAGAATCTGCGGGCTGATGATGGATCCCATCACCAACATGCCCATCGTCATCCTCAAGGATCTGGCCAACAAGACCGTCCTGCCGATTTGGATCGGCGTGTACGAAGCGAACGCGATCGCCCTCGAGATCGAGAAGGTCGCCACCCCGCGGCCCATGACGCACGATTTGTTCCGCAACGTCTTGCACGGCTGCGATGCATGGATCCGCCGGGTGGTCGTGAGCGAGTTGAAGGACGACACGTTCTTCGCCGTGATTTGGTTGGAGCAAGACGGCGAGTTGATGGCCTTGGACTCGCGCCCCAGCGACGCGCTCGCGCTCGCCTTGCGGCTGGACTGCCCGATCTACGTGAGCCAGCAGGTGATCGAGTCCTCGAAACTGTCACCCACGCTGAACGACAAGGCGAACAGCGAAGAACTGCGCCAGTGGCTGGAGAACCTCGGCGAAGAGGATCTCGGCCAGTACAAGATGTAGCGCGGAGTGCTGTCGGGGTGCGACAGCCCCGTCGCCGCAGGCAGCGGACTTGATGGGGTCGGCTACGCCACCGGTCCTCGGTGCTCGCCGAGTTCTGCCGCGCGCCGCTTGCCATCCTCCATCGCCGCGCTGAGTTCCACGCCCTCGAGCGGTTCGAAAGCCTGCGCGGTCGCGACCGCTTTCTCCAGTTCCGCGACGGACTTGATGCCCATGATCGCCACGGACAGCCCGCGGATCCCCAGCGCGTAGCGCACGGCCCGCTCGTAGTGCGGCGCTTCCGACAGAATCGCTCCGTCCCCCTGCGCGCCGCCGAGGATCTTCATGGCCACGATTCCGACGCCGCGATCCGCGGCCTCCTCGAACACCGTTCCCTCGAAATCGTAGATGTGGCGGTCGATGCAATTGACCGCCGCCATCACCGCTTCCACGCGACCGGATCGCAAGATGGGCAAGGCGCGCCGGGGCCTGAGGTGGCAGGTCATGCCGATGTGTCGCACCAGCCCCCGCTCCCGCAAGCGCTCCAAGCCGGCCAAGGCGCCGTCCTCGCCCAGCAAGATGTCCAGGCTCGGAAAGCGATCCGTGCGTCCCACGTTGTGGATATGCACGAGGTCGAAGTAATCGGTCTGGGTCTTCTGCAGGCTCTCCTGGACCTGCCAGGTCGCGTCCTGCCGCGAAGTGGCCTCGACCTTCGTGACCAGTACGAACTTGTCGCGCTTGCCGCGCAAGGCCGGGCCGAGTCGTCGCTCGGACTGGGCGTAGATCGGCGCCGTGTCGAGATAGTTCACGCCGAAGTCGGTCGCGGCGGCGATCACGTTGTCGACTTCCTGCTGCGTGACGGCCGCGCGGCCGAGCGGGGATGCGCCGATGCCCAAGACGCCCACTTTCAGCCCGGTCTTGCCGAGCAGCCGCTTCTCGAGCGGTGCGCCCTTGGCGCGAGTTCCGGCGGCGAGCGCTCCCGCGATTCCCGCAGTCTTGCCGAGTTCCCGACGAGTGATTCGTTCCATGGCCGACCTCCGCACATAGTGTACCTAGATTCCATTTGAGGAGTCCCGCAGGTAGGGGAGCCTGCGACCGTCTCCTGCGCCCCGCAGCCTGATCGGCGCGACATCCAGCCGGCCCGCGTTCCTCGCATCGCCCCGCCCGATTGAAGAACCGGCCTGTCGGGCTAGAATGGAAGAAGCCGCACGCCTTCGTGCTTCGCGCTGCGCTCTCTCCACGCATGGAATTCGATCCCGGCACGCATGCGGATCCGAGCCCTGCGCCACGTCCGTTGCGCATGGACATCCGGGCTTGGATCCGGGACATCCTCCTGTCGCTGTCGATCGCCGCGTTCGTGATTGTGTTCTTGTGGCAGCCTGTCAAGGTCGAGGGCACCAGCATGCTGCCGCACTTGGCTGACAAGCAACGCATATTCGTGAACAAGTTCCTCTACCGCATCGACAGCGTCCAGCGCGGGGACGTCATCGTCTTCCGGTTCCCTGAAGATCCCTCCCGCTCCTATATCAAGCGCGTCATCGGGCTTCCCGGCGAAACCGTGTCGATCCGCGACGGGACGGTGTTCGTCGACGGGCAGGCGTTGTCCGAGCCCTATGTGATCCCGCGCTACCGCGATCGCTCGGACCGCCCGCCCAAGGTCGTTCCGAACGGGGAGTATTACGTGCTGGGAGACCACCGCAACACGTCCAATGACAGTCGCACTTGGGGCACGGTCGCGGAATCCTTCGTTACGGGCAAGGCTGTCTTCGCGTACTGGCCGCCCGAGCGGTTCGGCGTTGTTCGGTAACTTGCGGGCGATTGCAGGATGAGCTTTCCCGCGACGCTTGCGCTGGAAGACGGCCGCTGCTTTCACGGCCGCGGTGTCGGCGTTCGCGGCGAGGCGGTCGGCGAGGTCGTCTTCAACACCGGCATGACCGGTTACCAGGAGATCTTCACCGATCCGTCCTACTGCGGCCAGATCGTCGTGCTCACCTCTCCGCACATCGGCAACTACGGCACCAACGTCGAAGACAGCGAATCCGCTCGGCCCTATATCGAGGGACTGGTCGTCCGCGAGTTTTCCGCGTCCGCGAGCAATTGGCGCTCGTCCCAAGAGGCGGACGACTTCCTAGCCGCCCGGAGCATCCCCGTGATCACCGGGATCGACACGCGGGCACTCGTCCGGCACATTCGCCAAGAGGGCTCGCTGCGCGGAGTCGTGTCGTCCCTGGACGCCACGCCCGCCGAACTCGTGGCCAAGGCCCGCTCGGCACCCCGCATGGCCGGCTTGAATCTCGCTAGCGGCGTGTCGACCGCCCGGCGTTACGCATGGACCGAGGGACCCCCCGATTGCCTGCCGTCCAACGCGCCGCCGCCGGCACCGGCGCGCCGCTTCCACGTCGTCGCGTTCGACTTCGGCATCAAGCGCAACATCTTGCGCCAACTGGCCGCGATCGGGGCGCGCGTCACGGTCGTGCCGTGCGGCACGACCGCCGCAGACGTCCGCGCGTTGCAGCCGGACGGCGTGTTCGTGTCGAACGGGCCTGGGGATCCCGAGCCGCTGAGCGGGCCCGCGCAGCAGATCCGCAAGTTGGTCGGCCATGTCCCGGTCTTCGGCATCTGCCTCGGGCTGCAGGTCCTGGGCCTGGCGTTGGGAGGGAAGACCTACAAGCTCAAGTTCGGCCATCACGGCTGCAACCATCCGGTCTTGGACCTGCGCTCCAAGAAGGTCGAGATCACCTCCCAGAATCACGGTTTCGCGCTGGATCCGGACTCCTTGGACCCGGCGTCAACCGAACTCACGCACGTCAACCTCAACGACCGCACGGTCGAAGGGTTCCGCAGCCGTCGCGACCCCTTGTTTTGCGTGCAATACCATCCCGAGGCCGCGCCCGGCCCGCACGACTCCAGTTACCTGTTCGACGAGTTTCGCCAGCTGATGGTGGATTGCGCGGGCTAGCAGCCCCGCCGCGCGCCACGCCGGCCGGCGTCCGCACATGCCGAAACGCACTGACATCGAAAAGATCATGATCGTCGGCTCCGGGCCGATCGTGATCGGCCAGGCTTGCGAGTTCGACTATTCGGGCACGCAGGCGTGCAAGGCCTTGCGCGACGAGGGCTATCAGACCGTGCTCGTCAACTCCAACCCGGCCACGATCATGACCGACCCGGAGCTGGCCGAGCGCACGTACATCGAGCCGCTGACGAAGGACTATTTGCGCTCGATCATCGAGCGCGAGCGGCCGCACGCGCTCCTTTCGACTGTCGGCGGCCAGACCGGCCTCAACGCTTCCGTGATGCTGGCCGAGAGCGGGGTGCTGGATGAATTCGGCGTCGAACTGATCGGCGCGAACCTCGATGCGATTCGGTGCGCGGAGGACCGTCAGGCGTTCAAGGCGGCCATGACCGAGATCGGACTCGAGGTGCCGCGTTCGTTGCTGGTTTCCGAGGTCGGCGACGGCTTGGATTTCGCCGCCGAAGTCAGCTATCCGGTCGTGCTGCGACCTAGTTTCACCCTCGGCGGGACCGGCGGGGGCCTGGCCTACAACGCGGAGGAACTGCGGGCGCTGCTGCGACGCGGCCTCGAGCTGTCTCCCGTCCACGAGGTGCTGGTCGAGGAGAGCGTGCTCGGCTGGAAGGAATACGAGATGGAGGTCATGCGCGACCTCGCGGACAACGCGATCATCGTCTGCTCCATCGAGAATTTCGACATGATGGGCGTCCACACGGGCGATTCCATCACCGTCGCGCCGGCCCAGACGCTGACGGATCGCGAGTACCAGCACATGCGCGACGCGTCCATCGCGTGCCTGCGCAAGGTCGGGGTCGACACGGGCGGCTCGAACGTGCAGTTCTCCGTGCATCCGGGGACGGGCCGCATGCTCGTGATCGAGATGAATCCGCGCGTCTCCCGGAGTTCCGCGCTCGCCTCGAAGGCGACCGGGTTCCCGATCGCCAAGATCGCGGCGAAGCTGGCGGTCGGCCTGCGCCTCGACGAGATCCCGAACGACATCACCAAGAAGACACCGGCCTGCTTCGAACCCAGCATTGACTACGTGGTCGTGAAGGTTCCCAAGTGGCAGTTCGAGAAGTTCCCGGGCAGCGAGCCCGTGCTCGGCGTGCAGATGAAATCGATCGGCGAGGTGATGGCCATCGGCTCCACCTTCAAGCACGCGCTCTGGAAGGCGATCCGCTCCTTGGAAACCGGGCGCAAGTCCGGCACGGATGTCTACAGCGCCGACCTGATCCCTAAGCGGCTGATCACGCCGAATCCGGATCGGCTCAATTACATTCGCTTCGCGCTGGCCCAAGGCCGCTCCGTCGAAGAAGTTCACGAACTGACCGGAATCGACCCTTGGTTTCTCGCGCAGATCAAGACCGTCGTCGACTTCCAGAGCGACCTCGGCCGGATGGGCGCCGATGCCGTCACGCGCGAGCAATTGCTCCAAGCCAAGCGGTACGGTCTGTCGGACAACCGCATGGCCCGCCTGTGGGGCGAGACCGAGACCGCGGTGCGGAATCGGCGCAAGCAATGGAACATCCGGGCCGTCTTCAAGCGGGTCGACACCTGCGCCGCCGAGTTCGAGAGCTTCACGCCCTACCTCTATTCCGTGTACGAGGAGGAATGCGAGGCCGAACCGAGCGAGACGCGGAAGGTCATGATCCTCGGTTCCGGCCCGAATCGGATCGGGCAGGGCATCGAGTTCGATTACTGCTGCTGCCACGCTTCGTACGCGCTGCAAGAGCTCGGTTGCGAGTCGATCATGGTCAACTGCAATCCGGAAACCGTATCGACCGACTACGACACGAGCGACCGACTCTACTTCGAGCCGCTGACCTTGGAGAACGTGCTCAATATCTGCGACACGGAACGTCCGGACGGAGTGATCGTGCAGTTCGGCGGGCAGACGCCGCTTACGCTCGCATTGCCGCTCAAGGCCCATGGCGTGCCCATCATCGGCACGGAACCCGAATCGATCGATCTGGCCGAGGACCGCGATCGCTTCGGTCGCTTGCTCAACGAACTGGATATCCCCCAGCCGGAGGGGCGCACCGCCACCAGCGCCGAAGGCGCCTTGGAGGCCGCGAGGCAAATCGGGTATCCCGTGCTCGTGCGGCCGAGCTACGTGCTCGGCGGCCGGGCGATGGTGATCGCCTACGACGCCAGCACCGTCGAGAGCTACATGCGCGACGCGGTGGCCTATTCCCAAGACCGGCCCATTCTCATTGATCGCTTTCTCGAAAACGCCATTGAGGTGGATGTCGACGCGCTGTCCGACGGCGAGGAAGTCGTGGTCGGCGGCATCATGGAGCACATCGAGGAGGCCGGGGTCCATTCGGGCGACAGCTCGTGCGTACTGCCGCCCCAGACGCTCTCGTCCGAGACGCTCGCCACGATCGCCGACTACACGGTACGCCTCGCCAAGGCCTTGCATGTTGTCGGCCTGATGAACGTCCAGTACGCGATTCATCAAGGGAAGGTCTACGTGATCGAGGTCAATCCGCGCGCCTCGCGCACCGTGCCCTATGTCAGCAAGGCCACGGGCGTGCCCTTGGCCAAGATCGCGGTGAGCCTGATGATGGGCCGCAAGCTCGCCGACGCCGGGCTCGTCCCGGGAGTGCTGCCGATCCACGAGGTCTGCGTGAAGTCCCCGGTGTTCCCGTTCAACAAGTTCACCGGCGTCGACCCCCTGCTCGGGCCCGAAATGCGGTCGACCGGCGAAGTCATGGGCATCGGGTCCTCGTTCGGCGAGGCGTTCGCCAAGGCGCAGCTCGCGGCGGGCCAGACGCTGCCGGACAGCGGCTCCGTGTTTCTGAGCGTGAACTCGCGGCAGATCGCGGAAGGCATCGCGATCGCGCGCAAGTTCGCCGAGTTCGGATTCCAGATCTACGCGACGCGCGGCACGGCGTCTTCGCTGCGCGCGGCCGGGTTGGAATGCCGGACAGTGATGAAGGTGAACGAGGGGCGCCCGAACGCGCTCGACCTGATTGCGAACCGCAAGGTGGGGCTGATCGTGAACACGCCCGCCGGCCCCTACGCTTTCGCGGACGAGAAGAAGATCCGAGCGGCTGCCACCCAGCAAGGGATTCCGAGCATGACCACGCTCAACGCGGCGAAGGCCGCGGTCAATGGAATCGCGGCGCGGCAGGCGCACGCGGCGCGGGTGCGCCCGCTGCAGCACTTGTACTCCGAGCGCGCGGCGCGTCCCGCCTAGTCTCCGGGACTGGGGTTCCGGTTGCCGCGGCTCGGCGCCCGTTGCCGCAGGATATCTTCCCTCGGCGATTGGGTCCCGAAGCCCCGGTTCGGTCACGCCTTCGGGGGCGCTCGCGGCCCGCCGGCGGCGGGGCCAGCCAACCTTCCTACAATGGTCGATATGCCGAAGATCGGAAGGGCGCTCCTGAGTGTCACCGACAAGACGGGGTTGGTCGAGTTCGCCCGGCCGCTAGCGGCCTCCGGAACCGCTCTGGTATCGACCGGAGGCACGGCCCGGATCTTGCGCGAAGCGGGGCTCGAGGTTCAGGAAGTCGCGGAACTCACGGGATTCCCGGAGATGCTGGATGGACGGGTCAAGACCTTGCATCCGCGCATCGCCGGCGGCATTCTCGCCGTGCGCTCGAATCCCGACCATCGCAGTTCCTTGGAAGACCATGGGATCCCGGTGATCGACATGGTCGTGGTGAACCTGTACCCGTTCGAAGAGACCGCCGCCCGCGACGGCGCCACGTTCGACGAGTTGATCGAGAACATCGACATCGGCGGGCCCTCGCTGATCCGGGCGGCCGCCAAGAACTTCCGCGACGTTGCCGTCGTGACCGATCCCGCCGATTACTCCGCTCTCAGCGAGGAACTGGAGGCGACCGGCGAGCTCTCCGAGCGCACGCACTGGAACCTGGCCCGCAAGGCCTTCGACCTGACCGCCGCCTACGATCGGGCGATCACCGACGTGCTGTCGTGCTTGGATGTCGGCCAGCCCCCCGCCACCGTGACGCAAGACACGCTGCCCGAGATCCTCGATTTGCGGGTTCCGCGTCGACAGGTGCTGCGCTACGGCGAGAACCCGCACCAGCAAGCGGCGCTGTACAGCGCGGGCCGTCACGGCGTGGGCGGCGCCCGCCAGTTGCATGGGAAGGAGCTGTCCTACAACAATCTCGTGGATCTGGACGCCGCCTGGCAGCTGGTGTCCGAGTTCGACACGCCGGCGGTCGCGATCATCAAGCACACGAATCCATGCGGCTGCGCCCAAGGCGGTTCCTTGGCGGAAGCCTATCGCAAGGCTCTGGAATGCGACCCGGTCTCCGCCTTCGGCTCGGTCATCGCGACCAGCCAAGCGGTGGACCGCGCAGCGGCGCAAGCCATGTCCAAGCTGTTCGTCGAGGCGGTCGCGGCGCCCGCGTTCGATCCGGACGCGCTCGAGGTGCTGAGCGCGAAACGGAATCTTCGCTTGGTGGAGATCGGCGCACCCGCGCCGGCGCCGGCATTGAAGAGCATTTCCGGCGGGTACCTGGTGCAAAGCGAGGATCGCAGCGACACGAGCCCCGAGCGCTTCGACGTGGTCGGCGAGCGGCCGCCGACAGATGCGGAAGCCAGCGCCATGCGCTTCGCGTGGAAGGTGGTCAAGCACGTCAAGTCGAATGCCATCCTGTACGCTCGGGACGGCCGGACAGTCGGGATCGGGGCCGGCCAAATGAGCCGCGTGGACGCCGCGCGCCTCGGCGCGACGAAGGCGGCCCTGCCGCTGCAGGGCTCCGTGGTCGGGTCCGACGCGTTCTTTCCCTTCGCGGACGGAGTGGAGGAAATCGCCAAGCACGGGGCCACCGCCGTGATTCAGCCGGGCGGCTCGAAACGGGACGGCGAGGTGATCGAGGCGGCGAACCGGCTCGGACTCGCCATGGTCTTCACCGGCGTACGTCACTTCCGGCATTGAGCCGGTCCAGCTGTCGCGCCGGCGACATCACCGGCCCGTTGCGCTGCGATGCCCGCGGCCTATCCGTCCGACGGACGCGTGGCGGACGGAGGCGGCCCGATGCGATCGTCCAGGATCTCGCGCAACAGCTCGCCCAGGCGCTCGAGCAGCGGTTCCGCGGGTGCGCCCGATCCGATGAGTTCGGGCGCTACCACGAGCGTCACGCCGGTGGCGACGGGGAACGGCGCCCCCTCCTGAGCCTCGAGGAGCACCCGGATCGCCGCTGGCGACAGCCCGAGCGCCTTGAGCCGCTGGTAGCGCTGGATCGCATCGATGTGCTCCTTGCCGTAAAAGGCGTGGGCCCGCCCCCCGGTGGGCGGCGGCACAAAGCCCTCCGCGATCAGATAGCGCACCTGCCGCGGGGCGACCCCCGTGCGCTCCGATAGCTCGCGCAGTTTCATGGCTGCATCGGATTCGACAAGTGTATTGTCAGATCACGATCCTGTCAACCAGCTCGGCCAGTTCGTCGAAACGCGCCACGAACTTCTCGAAGCGCTTCCTGTCGACCGACTTCAGCAACCGTCGCGCCACCCGCTTCGCGTGGCGCGACTCCTTGGCCGCGGACGAGGCCAGCCATGCGATTACCAAGCGGATCGGATCCATGCCCAGATCGGCGGCCGCTTGCTGGACTTCTTCGATTTCCGCCAGCGCGCGCACGAACGCGGCGACGGGCTCCTCCAAGCTGTCGAGCCTGCCCTCGATCAAGGCGTTCGCGAGAACGTTCCAGTCGATTTCGCGAGCGAAGTCCCTGCCGCCGAACTGCAAATCCTCCGCATCGGCGGGCGGCCCCGCGATCTTGAAGTCACTGACGGACGGGGTGCCCCGATACTCCATGCTGGCCAGCATCGGGCGAGATCGCAGTAACCGCCGCGGCGCGGACCGCTGAGGCGCCAAGCAATAGGCAGCGTGCGCGAGCGCGGGCGGCGGTGTCGGCAGCGGCACCTTGCGCGTCACGGGCAGCCCGTCCACGCTCTCGCCGTCACGGTCGACCAGCACCAAGCTCGTCAGGTGCGTCACCAACCCCTCGCGCACGGCGAGTCGGGTCGCCGCGTCCTTGTCCAGCGCGCACAGCGCCAGTCCCGCCGCGTAGCCGGCCACCGCTTCCGCGAATTCGCCGGCGACCGCGCCTGCCTCGGCGGATGCCTCCGCGTCGAGCCAGCGGGCCTCGATGTTGACGTTGCAGCGCGTGGCGCGGATGCTCTCGGGAGCATCCGCGCCTGCGGCCTGCGGGTTCTGACAGCGGGTGCGGAGCCCGCGCAGGCAAGCGTCCAGCGCGGCTGTCACGTCCGCGCTGAACGTGCAATGCACGTCCCCGCCCGTCAGCGCGGCGAGGTGTCCGACCATGGCTTCGAGACTGTCTTCCCCGACTAGGAGGACGAACACGCGGCGACCCGACCTCGCGATGCGCTGCACGTCGATGTCGTAGCTCAAGCCGTCCGTGATGAGCAGCAGGTCGGGCGTCTCCGCACTCTGGATCACCCGTTCCAGCGCCCGGCCGATCTCCGTGCCGCCCCGCGGCGGCTGCAAGGCGGCCACGAGCGCGGGCAGTTCCGCTGGCGCTACCGGCTGGCCGGTCCCCACGGGATCGCACACGTTGTCGAATTCCCACAGAGCGACGCGATCCGCGGGCCGCAGCTTGCCGGCCAGCCGGCGCAGAGCCTGGCGCACCGACTCGTGACTGCTCACGTCCGAGCCTCGCGCGTGCGTCACCGCGCACGGCGAGAGCATCGAGCCGGAGTGGTCCACCAGCACCGCGAGGTTCAAGTCGGCGTCACCCTCGCCGGCCGGCTCGATCCTCAGCTCGACCGCCTTGCCGTCGCGGCTCCGGCCCTGCAGCAGGCCGGGCTTCCAAGTGTCGACCTGCAAGTCGATGGGCACGTTGGACGGGACCTCCGCCACCAACAGCCCCTCGGCCTCGGACCGCGCGGCGACTCCCGCGAGGCTGACGCCCCCGGCGCTATGCCGCACGGACACCGGCACCTTGGTCGCGGCGCCGCCATGGACGAGATCGTCGGCCTCCGACAGGCCCGAGGAACCGTATACCTCGCCCACGGTCATCGGAATGCGCAACCTTCCGTTGGATCCCGCGCACCGCAGCACCTCGGTCCAGCGCGTGGAGACCTCGACCGTCGCACCCGCCGCGAGGTTGGCTACGGACAGCGAGTGGATGCCCCGCAAGACCTCTTCGTGCAGCGCGGCGGCCTTGCCGTCCTCGACAGCGTCCTCGTACGTCTCGCGGGCTTGGGACCGCCCCTGCGCCACGCCGTGCAGCACGCGCTCCCCGATGCGCGCGGTCAGCCCGAAGAAGGTGGCTTGAACGGGTACCGGAATGGTCAGCAGGGCCTCGACGGGACGCTCCTCCTGGTTGCGAAAGGTGCGCTTGGTCTCCACGAGCGCGAGGCCCCCTTGGATGGTGACGCTGACCCCCACCGCTGTGAGCGGAACGGGTTGCCCCTTGCCTTCCTCCCGCCTTGCGACGAGTGCCGCGATCGGGTCGATCAAGCCTTCCTCGGCTCTTTGCATGTTCATGGATTCTTGTATCTCCTTTCGTTTCGACAGCCTCGCGCGGAAGCCTGCCGAATCTCTGCAGCGTCGGGCGATCCGTCAGGGATTCGCCCGGTACTTGGTGCAGCCCAAGGTTCGCTCGGGCGGGGCCCGGAATCGGGACGCCCGACACGGGCGAGTCCGGCGTACCAGCTTCCGCAGCGGGCCCCCGTGCCCGTCGTGACGGCGCGCGCGGTGCGCTTCGAAGCTTCCGCGGCGTCGCGGGAACCGTAGGCCCCGCACGACCGGGCTAGGTCCGGGGTCGCCGCGCCGCAACGTTGCCGCGAGTTGCGGCGACCGCCGTCATGGACTCCTCTGCATCGGCTATGCAACTGCATGCTCGCCCTCTCTTTTGACAAGAGTACTGTCAAAACGCGCATGTGTCAAGTCGTCGCGCGAAATTTTTTTCCGCGCGTACGCGGGAGATGCCCGCGAAGCGCCGCTGGACCTGACGACCCCGGGCTTCCGGCGCGTGCAGTACGATGCTCTGCGGGAAGCGCTTGCATCGTGTCGAGGAGCAGCATCACGAGGCGCGCACTCTTCGCGACAACGGCCATGGCAGCCGCCGGTAGCTGCAACCGCCGCGCGGGCCCGCTAGGTCGCGGGATCGTTCCCGACGTGATCGACTTCCACCAGCACACGAATTACAGGGACCGTTCGGATGCCGATCTGGTCGCTCACCAGCGCCGCATGGGCGTCGACCTGACCGTGCTGCTACCCGCCGGTTCGCGCTACGGCTTGGACGCCGGGGCCGGCGGCAACGATTCCGTCGCGGCCGTGACGGAGCATCATCCGACCCAGTTCGTCTTCTTCGCTAACGAGTTGCCCGACATCCCGGAGACCCGCGCGGTGCTGGAACGCTACCTCAACGCGGGGGCGAGGGGCATCGGCGAGCAGAAGTTCCCGGTCGCCTGCGACTCAGCGGCCATGCGCCTGATCTACGACATCGCGCGCGATTACGCGGTGCCCGTGCTGCTGCACTTCCAGCACGACCGGTACAACACGGGCATCGAGCGCTTCCACGCCATTCTCGAGAGCTATCCGACGGTCGACTTCATCGGCCACGCCCAGACGTGGTGGGGCAACATCGACCTGCGCCACGAGCAAGCGTTGATGTATCCCGAGACACCGGTCACGCCCGGCGGTATCAGCGACCGCCTGCTCTCCGACTATCCCAACATGTACGGCGACCTGTCCGCAGGTTCGGGCTTGAACGCGCTGCTCCGCGACGAGGACCATGCCAAGGAGTTCTTGGACCGGCACCAAGACCGGCTGCTCTGGGCCAGCGATTGCAACGACAGGCTCGGCGCGGGGCCGGGCTGCATCGGCTCGCGCGGCCTCGCGACCGTGCGGCGGCTCGCGCCGGACGCGAACGCTGCCGCCAAGATCCTCTCGCGCAACGCCGCCCGCCTGCTGGGCTTGGAACGAACGGCGTGATCGGGCTCTATTCGGGGTCGAAGATATAGCCGATTCCGTGCCGCGTCACGATCCAGCGCGGCACGCGAGGGTCCTTCTCGATCTTCTGCCGGAGCCACCCCACATGCACGTCGACCGTGCGCGTCGTAAGGGTCGCTTGGTATTTCCAGACTTCCCGCAGCAACACGTTGCGAGAAAGGGCCTGCCGGCGGTGCTGGACGAAGTAGAGCAAGAGCTCGTACTCCTTCAATGACATTTGAATCTGATTCCCGTTGCGGAATACCGCGGACTGCTTCGCGTCCACGCGGATCTTGCCGAAGCGATATACCGCGCCGTCGCTAACGGCGTCTTGGATGTTGCTGCGACGGAGCACCGCTTCGACACGCGCGAGAAGTTCCGGCATCTCGAACGGCTTGACCAAATAGTCGTCCGCACCACCGCGGAGTCCATTGACCCTGTCGTCGAGGCGTCCCTTGGCTGTGAGCATCAGCACCGGCGTCGAGACGCCGTCGTTGCGCAGGTCACGGCACACTTCGATGCCCGCTTTGCTGGGCAGCATCCAGTCCAGCACGATCAGGTCCAGGCCGCCCTCGCCGGCACGGTCGTAAGCTGCCTGGCCGTCCGCCACGGTTTCCACCGCGTAGCCCTCCGAGCGGAGACGGTCGGCGAGCGTCAGGCGGATTCCAGCCTCGTCCTCGACGATCAAGACCCGCGGCGTCATCTCAGTTCGCCGGAACCGCGTCCGCACGCACCGGCAGGTGGAGAGTGAACTCCGCGCCTTGGCCCGGCTCGCTGATGAACGAAAGCCTGGCCCCCATGCCGTTCGCCAAGTCCCGGGCTAGCTTCAGACCGAGGCCCGAGCCATGCACGTTGCCGTTCCTCATCGCGGACCCGCGGAAGTAAGCGTCGAAAACGGATCCCGCCTCGTTGGCGGGGATCCCGAGCCCCCGATCGCGAACGCGGACCTGCACTTCGGGCTTGGTCCCGTTGCTCACCAGCGCGGTCTCGACCCGCACCCATCTCCCCGGCTCGCCGTACTTGACTGCGTTGCTGAGCAGGTTCGCGAGGATCTGCTGGACTGCCATTTGGTCGGCATCGACGGCGGGAAGCTGGCGCTGGGCGTCGCGCTCGAGCGTGAATTCCGCCTGCTCGATCATCGGCTGCGCTTGGTCCAAGGCCGTCTGGACAGCGGTTGCGGGGTCGACTTTCTCGATGTGCAAGCTGCGCTTTCCGGATTCCAGCCCGGCGAGCTGGAGCGTCTGCTCCACCATGTCGCTCAGGCGCCGCCCTTGGTCGCGAACCAACTCGCCGTAGCGCTTGATGTGGTCTTTGCCGCTCACCACGCCGTCGGCGAGATTCTCGCCGACGGATCGGATCACGCTCAGCGGCGTGCGTAACTCGTGCGTAATGCTCACGATGAAGTCCATGCGCATCGCGGCCAGATGCGCGGCCCGGCGCGCGGAGAGAACCACGAGCGCCGTCGCGCCGCCTAGCAGCAGCAGCATGCCGAGGGCCGCGCTGAGGTTGCGCCATCGCTGCAGGCTCGCCACGCTCTCTAGCGACCCGGAAACGTGGCTCGCCGCCAGCACGAGGGTCGGCGGCACTTGCTCGGTAGCGATCGCTAGCCGCCCGCGGCCGATAGCTTGCACGCGTCCGGTGGCTTGAAACGACGGCAGCAAGCCCGGCGGCAGGACCGGCGCCTCTTCTCCGTTTCTGGCAGGGCTCCGGCGCGCCTCGCCGCGGAGTCCTTGCCTAGGCAGGACCGCACGATCCGAAGGCAGGAATCGCAAGGTTCGGACCCCGTCGGCTTCCTCGATCCAGTCCTGATCAATCGAATCGTCCGAGCGGTACAGGATTCGCTGGGTACCGGCAACCGCCACGGCCAGTTGGTATTGATGGTTCCCTTCGGGTCCGGAAAAGTGCCGCCGGACGTAATCGGGCAGCACGGTTTCCACGGCGTACTGCCAGTCCAGCAGCAGGATCAAATACTCCAGCCGGCCGGGACGCTCGGAGCGCGGCGAGCGTCGGAGATCCGGCAATGGCTGGACAATAGCGCCGGCCTCCGGAAACAGAGTCCAAGGCGGCATGCGCAGCCCCCGCGCTCTGACCTGCACCGGGCCTTCCAGTCGCGACTTGAGCAGGGCCAGTTCGCCTTCCCATTGCGCGTGGATCGGCCGCTCCTCTCCGGGCGGAAGATAATGCAGGATCTTGCGGCCTTCCGCATCGCTCTCCTGCACCAGAACGCACCGTACCAAGCAAGAGTACGCGCTTGTCTGCGACCACAGTTCGTAGCGCTCGGAGAGTCGACTCCACAACTCGCCGTGGGTTGGCCTGCCGTCGATCTGAAACATCGCCAGAAGCGAAACCAGTTCGCGCTCTAGATCCCGCTCCATTTGCTGCATCGAGGATTCCAGCGCATCTCGCATGATCGCTGCCTGCGCTTGCCGGAGTTCGCCGCTCCAAATCACCTCGAGGCCGGCGAGGACGGAGAGCAGGATGGCAATCAGCACGATGGCTAGTCCCTGCCAGTGCTTGCGTGCGAAACGAACGAGCATGACTCCTATCGATTATGGCGAATCCGCAGCCTCCGGCCCAGCGCCGCGGATACAATGCATCAAATGCCTACGACAGCCCTGCTCGCACCGGAAGCGTCGCTCGATCATCGCACGCCGCACGGACACCCGGAACGGTCCGAGCGCTTCGATGCGGTGCGAGACGCGCTGGAAGCGATTGGATTGAGCAAACACATGATACCAGTCGGGGCGGCGGAGGCGGACCGCGAGTCCTTGGAAACGTGCCACGCTCCGGAATACGTCCGCTTGGCCGAGCGCGAAATCGAGGCGGGCCGGCGCACGCTGTCGACCGGGGACACGCACGTGAGTCCCGGCACGCTCTCGGCGGCGCGCTTCGCGGCCGGGGCCGTGCTGACCGCGGTCGACACCGTGGCGGACGGCGCCGCGCGGCAGGCCTTTTGCCTGGTGCGTCCGCCGGGACACCACGCTGGCCCGGCCCGGGGGATGGGCTTTTGCGTGTTCAACAACGTCGCTGTCGGCGCGCGCCACGCGATTCGTCGGCGCGGCATGGAACGCGTCTTGATCGCCGACTGGGACGTGCATCACGGCAACGGGACCCAAGACATCTTCTACGAAGACCCGGCGGTGCTGTTCTTCAGCACGCACCAATCCCCGTGGTATCCGGGCACAGGCATGGACTCCGAGACCGGAGCCGGGGCGGGGCGCAAGACCACGATCAACTGCCCGCTCCCCGCCGGTTCCGGTCGCGACGAAGTGCTCGGGGCGTTTCGTTCCCAGCTGCTGCCCGTGGCGGATGCGTTCCGCCCCGACCTCGTTCTAGTCTCGGCCGGTTTCGACTCCCGCATCGGGGATCCGCTGGGCCGCTTCCGGCTCGACGACGCCGACTTCGCCGAAATGACATCGCTATTGCGCGAGGTAGCCGACAAGCACTCCCAAGGCCGTCTCGTGTCGGTGCTGGAAGGCGGTTACAGCTTAGAGGGCCTCGCGTCCGGGGCGGTGGCGCATGTCACCGCGCTGCTGGCTTAGATCCTTCACGCGAGCGCGATTTCAGTCGACGCGAATCGAAACGATCCGGGAAGTCGTCACGGTCGCGTGAGTCGGGTGCGAGAACTCCATCTGCATGCCGTGACCCAGATAGGCTACCTTCAGCATGGATCCGCCCCAGCCCGACCCGCGCACGGTGACGGGAATTGGTTGGGGGCAGAATTCCGGATGGCCCGAGATCCATGTCTGGCCGCCCTTCACTTCCAATTCGTATCGCCGATTCATAGTCTCGACACGCACGCGACTGCCTTCGTCCAGAGCCGCCAAGCTCAATCCGCCCTCGACTTCCGACCGCACGATGTTCTCCCGGAGGTCGTCCGCGAGTCCTCTCAGCCCATGCGCCGGCGCACGCCCGGCCGGTGCCGTGCGATGCCGCCGCGAGCGTCCGCCGACCGCGCCGGCGCGCGGCTGGCTATCGCGCGGCACCGAGCCTGCGGTAGTATTCCGCGACCGCATCCCTGTACAGTTCCGGAACAGGCTCGGACACGATCGCCCGCACCTCTTCCTTGTCATCCAACTCGACCTGTCGGCGCAACGTGACCTCGAGTTGCTCGAGCAGCGCGAGCAGCTTGCGGTATTCCTGCTCGAGGAGTTCGGGGTTGCCGCGGAAGCGCCCGTCGCCGAGTTCTTGCGCGAAGCGGCGGAGGTCGGCGACGTCGCGCGGATCGAACCCCTCGTCCGAGCGCAAGCGCTGAGTCAGCCTTGGCACCTGCGCCGCTCCCTCTTCCAAGGCTGATTCCATGCGCCGGAGCGATTCCGGATCGCCCGGCACCGGGCCGCGGGGCACCCGCCAGCGATCGCCGAGCGGGCCGCCCCAGCCGCCCCCCGCGTCACGCCGCTGACCGGACGTCCCCGCCCGCCGACCGGACTGGCCGGGGCGATCGGATTGTCCGTTCGGAGACTGTCCGGGCTCTTGCCCGGCGGAGGCGCGATCGGAGTTGCGATCCGGGCTCTGGGTTCCCGCCGACCCGCGCGCCGCCTCCTCCAAGTCTCGGCGCAGGCGCTCCAAATCGGTCAGGACGCCGGCCATGGATTGCCCTTGCCGGTCGACCTCTCGTTGCGCGAGCGCCCCGGCCGCGCGGAGGTTGTCCCGCAAGCGCCGCAAGGCTCGCGAGGCCGATTCCTCGTTGCTCGCCACGTACGGGGCCATGCCTCGACGAACCAGCTCCGCCGCGTACTGCAATGTCCCCGTGACCTCGGACTGCTGCATTTCGACGAGTGCGTTGAGGAGAGCCTCGGACGCCGCGGGGTTGCGCTCCCGGAGCTGCCGGACTTGCTCCTGCATGCCGCGCTCGATGTCCGCCAGTTGCTCGCCCATCGCGCGCTTGCGATCCGAGAGCTCGATCTCCTCCTCGCGCGTCATCCCGGTCGGCAGTTGGCCGGTCTGCCGGCCGCCTTGGGCCTTGAGCGCCTCCAGCGCCACCTGCAACGACTCTTGGATCTCGGCGGACGTCGCTTCCTGCTCCTGGGCGAGATCCGCCGCCTGATCCGCCATCCGGTCCAAGGCGGCTTGGCTCGCTTGCTGGCGTTGCTGCTGGAGCGCTTCCACGGCGCGCTCCAACTCGCGCTGCGCAGTCGCGGCGGCGGAGCGGGGATCCGCGCTCTGTCCGCCTTGCCCGCCCTGTCTCATCGAGTTCGCGGCGCGCTCCAATTGCTGGATGGCCTGCTGCAATTGCTGGCTCGAATTCTGCTGCCCGCCCTGCCCGCCTTGGCTGGAAGAGCTCTGGCCGCCTTGCTGCCGCGCTTGCTGCTGCCGTCCTTGCTGGCCTTGCTGCCGACGCTGGAGCTGCTCCAGCTCGCGCTTGAGATCCTCCGCTTCGCGCCGCAGCATTTCCTGCCGCCAACGTTGCTCGAAACTCGCCCGCGAGCGATCCCGGGCGCGCTCGGCTAGCTGCTCCTGCCGACGCGCCAGCTCCTCGAGCTTGCGCATCGCCTCGTCGATTTCCTGCTCGATCTGGCGGCCCGAGGCACCCGCGCCCGTCTCGTACTGATTCTTCTCCAGATCCATTTCGAGTTCGAACATTTCGGCCAAGTCGCGTGACGCGCCGCCGCCGGCGCCTCCCTGGCCCATCGACACTTGGATATCCGTGAACAAGTTCTCGGCCCGCAACAGATACTGCAGGGCCTGCTGCTCCGGGCCGACAGCATCGTCCAGCCGGAACTCCTGCAACGCAGTCGCGGCCGGCGCCATGAACTCCGCCGCTTGCTCCATGTATTCCGCGAATTGCGCGAATTTCGGATCGGTGCCCGTCAGCTGGCGCGCCCGCGTCCGCTGCACCAACGTCTGGGCTTGCTGCATCAGCGTGCCTTGCAGTTGCGAGAGCATTTCCGCGCTCTCCCGCAGCTTGTCCGCCTCGCGGCCGTCTTCGGCTTCCCGCTCCTTGATCAGGTTCCAAGTGGCGATGACGATCTCCCGCTGGCGCCGCGAGATCTCGTCCTGCCGCTGGCCTTGGCCCTGCTGCCCGCCCGCTTGCTGGGACTGGGAGAAGCGGCGCTCGAACGGCTGGACGCTGATGAAGTACATGTCGCTGCGGACTTCGCGCTTGGCGTCCTTGGCCGTGACGTAGTAGCTGATCAAGTCCCCGGGCAGCAGGCCCGCCTCGGGCGCGGGAGGCGGCAAAGCCTCCGACTCGCCCGCTGTCGGCAGGGTCGCGACGCCGGGCGCGCCGAGTTCCTCCAGATAGAACACGTGGCTGGCTGTCGCGGTCTTGCGGTCGTCGGCCCGGGACAAGTCGACGCTGCCTTGATCGGTCCCGTTCACGGCATAGGACAGCTTGACTCCGCGCAGTCCGAAGTCATCGGAAGCCTCGACGCGAACGCGCACTTCTTCGATGCTCGTAGCCTTCCAGTCGCGGCCCGGCTTGAGGATCTTCACCTCGGGCTTCCTGTCCGGCACCGCCGTGACGAAATAGTCTTCCGTCAGCCGCACTCGCTCGCCCCGATACATCGCGGCGACATGGTAGGTGGTGTCTTCGGTTACCTCGAATTCCGCCCGTTCGTCGCGCAAGGGCAGTCCTTGGTCTCCGAGCACCAGCAGGCCGTCCTCGATGGGCTTGTCCGTGGTCAGAACGATCGCCACGCGGGTTCCCGGCACGGCCAGCACGTCTCCGCCGGGATCTTCCACGCGCGGCTCCAGACCGCTCCATGACGGATAGCTGTATGCGACGCGAATCGACTCCACCGACGGCATCGCCACGACACCGACGGAGAACTCGCGGCTGCGCATGCGTCCCGCTTCCACGAAGTACCGCATCGGCTCGCGAACCATCGAGAACGAGAACCGGAAGCCGGGCCCTTCCAACTGCGGTCCCATCGGGGCCCGCTCCCAGTCCACGCTGCTCTCGAACTTCGCATGCACTGTCACGCCGGCCGGGTCGAAGCCCACCGGCGTCGCCGTGACATCCAGCCGCCCGCCGCGGCGGATGGTCGCGTCGCCCGGTTCGACGTGCAATTCGTACAGCGGCTCGCCCTGATCGAGGAACCAGCCAGCCCAGAGCCTGGCCGTGCCGTACTGCCAGTAGCCCGGACCGGCTGTGCCGAGCCACACGAGCGTCATCGCCAGAGCGCACGCCACTGTCGCGACAGCGACTGTGGCTGGCCGGCTGACGATCATGCCCGGGGGCGCGGCCAAAGCGGCTTGCTCGGTCTCTTTCGCCAGCAGGCCCAGCAACGGGGTCGCGGCCCGGCCCCGGCTGGCGGCCCGGTCGCGTTCGTCCGCCCAGGTCCGCAACCTCCCGGAAAACTCCGGGGCCTGCCGTTCCGCCTCGTCGGCGGCCAGCAGCGAACCCCTGTCGCGCGCCAACCGCAGCAATGGCCTGGCCAGTAGGTAAATCCCGACAGCCACGAGAGCGGCTAGCAGAAACGCCCGCGAACCCAGCACGCTGACGGGCGAGAAGGCGGCGCGGTTCGCGAGGAACACGCACGCCGTCGTGACCGCCAAGGCGGTCGCGGCAAGCGCTCCCAGGCCTCGCGACAGGGTCGCCGCGCGCATGCGCCGGGCAACCGAGCCGAGGTACCGGTCCAAGCTCCCGCCGGGTTCCTCGCGCTGACCGAGAATCACAGGATCAATCCCCTCTGACGGCATCCAAGTGCCGGTTGCCCACGAATGATTCTAGCAGCACCGTTCCCAGCAACAGGGCAAGTGCCAGCTTCCAAATCCGCCACGGCGGGGCCTCTTCGGGATCCGAGGCGACATCCGTCTCGGCCGGCACCGCACCGCCGGTCTCCTGCCAGAGCTCCACGCGTTCCGGATCCAATTGCCGCAGGTCCGATTCCCGAGGATCCGGGTTCACCGCGACCAATTCCGGCTGACGCCCGCCGAGAATTTCGTAGAAGCCGAGTGCATCGAGGGCCAGCACATCCCGGTTGACCGCCTCTGCCAGCGTCAGGGCCTGCTCGCCGCTCGGCGCGGTCACTTGCAGCGAGCCGCTCTCGCCTCGCCGCCGCCCCAACTCCAGCACCTCGCCGAGCAGCGCGTCGCCACGGGCGGAGTCGACCCCGCCCAGGTAGCGCGCCGCTTCCGCGACGAACGGCACGAAGACGGCAGTCAACGGCAGGTCGTTCCAGACGTTATCCAGAGGGGACGCGAAGAGCAGGGCGCGCCCCTTGCCGATGCGGTGGTCGACGAGCAGCGGATCCCCGTTGCCGAGGCGCAACGCCACGTGATCGCCGGGTTCGGCGCGGATCCGGGCGTACAGGTAGAATTTCACGGGCCGCATGCCTTCGGCCGCGCCGACGACCGGGTGCGCAACATCCGCTTCTCCCGCGACTTGGAACGGAACTCCGCCCAGTTCGGAAGCGAGCGGCTGGTCGACCGCGTGCCGGGTCAGGGCGACGCGACGCGCCAGAGCCGCGTTCGGACCCAGCGCCACGAACGACGCTCCGCCGTTGCGGATCCACGCCTGCAACCGCGAAGCGAAGGCGGATGGCAGATCGGGCACATCCGACAGCACCACAAGCGCGAAACGACCGGGGTTCAGGCGCGCCGCCTCGGCAGGCGTCGCGCTCTCGAGCGCGAAGCGCGCGGACTCGCTCGCGCCTAGCGCGGTGCGGAAATACAACAGGTCGCGCCCCCGCGCGTCTCCCGACACGAACAGCACTGGCTCCGGATCGGTGTTGTCGAGCGCGGTCCGACGGAGATCGTCCCGGGGCAGGCCGTCGGCCGGAGTCAGTTCGAATTCGGCCCGGCTGAAGCCCCGCGGCGCTTCACCAACTTGGAACGAGAACGTCGTCCGGCCGCCCGCGGGAATCGTCCTGCGGTCGCTGCCGACTGGCGCGCCATCGATACGCAGGGTGACGGTCTTTTCCGCGTCCCGCTCGGCGAAGCTCGCCACTGTCACCTCGATGCGGGCCGCCTCCCGTCCGTAGATCCGCGTCGCGCCGGAAACGCTCTCGATGGCCCAGTTGTCGCGTTCCTCGCCGGCGACATCGTGAACTTCGAGCGCGGCCCCGCCCGGCAGCACGAGGTCTTGGAAGCGTTCCGGCATCGCGGATTGCTGGAGGTCTGTGACTAGGTGGACGGTCACCGGCGCTTGCTCTTCGGCCACGAGGTTGCGGACGGCCTCGATGGCGTCGCCGTAATTGTTGCGGGCGTCGGTCAGCTCCAAGCCGGCTAGCGCGCTGCGCAGTGCGTTGCGATCGTGCGTCGGCGCGTTCAGCACGCGCACCGAAGGGCCGTTCGCTAGGACCAGCGCCCGGTCGGCCTCCCCGAGCGCGTTGACGAGCCGTTCCGCAACTTGACCGGCCCGCGTCCAGCGGTCGGCGTAACCCATGCTCAGAGAAGTGTCCACCGCGATCACGTGCAGGCGCGGGATATCGGCGCCGAAGGCTGTCGGCGGACGCACCCAGATCGGCTTCGCGAACGCCAGCGCGAGTAGCAACAGCAGGGCAAGGCGGAGGGCGAGCAGCGCCTTGTAGCGCAGTCGGCGCTCGCGCACGCTCGTCTCCGTGCGCTTCTGGAAGAACATGAGCGAACTGAACGGCAGGCGGTCCGGGTTCGCCCTCCGCATCAGGTGCAGCCAGAGCGGCAAGCCGATCGCCAGCCCGCCTGCCAGGAACCAAGGGGAGAGCAGCTCCACGGTCTCAGCGCCTCCTCTGACGGAACAGCAGGTATTCGCGCAACGCGAGGTCCAAGGGCTCGGCGGTGTTCAGCAGCACGTAGTCGGCGCCCTCCCCGATCACCCGCTCCCGGAGCGCTTCGATGTGACCGCGCATCAGGCCCGGGTAGACGCGGCGGGCGTAGTCCGGCGAGACTTCCATCTCTTCGCCGGTCTCCATGTCCTCCACCAAGGCGGCGGATCCGATTTCGGGTTGCAGTTCGGCCGGATCGAGCACGTGGAAGAAGACCATGTCCTGCCCTTGGTAGGCGAGGGCGCGCACGGATTCGACGATCGTGTCGGGGTCGACGAAGAAGTCGGAGATCATGGCCACGAGACCGCGCCGCCGCACCAGGCGCCGCAGGGTCTGCATCGGAACGTCGAGATCGGTGCCCGTCGTGGCCTCGGCGCGTTCCAGCGCGTGCAGGATGCTCTGCAGGTGGCGCGGGCGGAAGGCCGCTGGCCGGACGTCGCGGATGCGTTCGTCGAACAGGACCAAGCCGGTCGCGTCGTGCTGCCGACTCGACAGGTAGGCCAGCGCGGCCGCGAGGATGCGAGCGTAATCCAGCTTGGTCAATGCGCCCGAGGCATAGCCCATCGAACCGCTGCAATCCACCAGCAGCATCAGGTGCGTGTTCGTCTCCCCGAGGAACCGCTTGATGTAGACGCGGTCCGTGCGCGAGACCACGTTCCAGTCGATGTAGCGCGGATCGTCCCCTTCGGTGTACGCCCGGTACTCGGCGAATTCCTGGCTGAATCCGTACGTCGGCGACCGGTGGCCGCCATGCAGGAACCCGTCCACGACCGTCTTGGCGATCAGCTCGATGTTCGCGAGGCGGGAGAGGACCAGCGGGTCTAGCAGTTGCTGCAGCGCCATCGTCCCCAGCGCCTGTCGCGCAACGTCACGCCTCCGCCGGGGCGGGCTTGGCGTCGATCATTTCCCGCAGGATCTCGTCGACGGTCTTCTTGTCCGATTCGGCGTAGAAATTCGTCAGCACCCGATGGCGCAGGATGGGCAGGGCCAGCGTCTGCAGGTCGGCCGTCTCGACATGGTAGCGGCCGTTGAGGAGGGCGCGAGCCTTGGCTGCCAAGACGAGGAACTGCGTGGCTCGCACGCTCGCGCCGTAGTTGACGTACTTCTTCACGATCTCCGGCGCTTCCGGATCTGTCGGGCGCGTGGCTCGCACGAGGCCGACAGCGTAGCGGGATACCGGTTCGGAGACCGGCACTTGGCGCACCAGCCATTGGAACTTCAGGATGTCGTCAGCGACCGTGACCGCCGACACTGCGGGCAGCGGCGTTCCGGCCGTGTTGCGTTCCACGACTTCGGCCTCCTGCTCGGGAGTGAGGTAGTCCAGCACCACGTTGAACAGGAAGCGGTCGAGTTGCGCTTCGGGCAGCGGGTAGGTGCCCTCGAGTTCGATCGGGTTCTGCGTCGCCAGGACGAAGAACGGGAGCTGCAGCTTGTAGCTGTTGCCGCGCACGGTTACCGAGTGCTCCTGCATGGCTTCGAGCAGCGCGGCCTGCGTCTTGGGCGGCGTTCGGTTCACTTCGTCCGCGAGGAGGACGTTGGTGAACAGCGGCCCCTGCACGAAGGTCCAGCTCCGTCGTCCGGTGGCCGAATCCTCCTCGAGGATGTCCGTGCCGGTGATATCGGTGGGCATCAGGTCGGGCGTGAACTGGATGCGCTTGAACGTCAGGCCGAGCGCGGAGGCGAGGGTGCTGACCAAGAGGGTCTTGGCGGTTCCGGGCATGCCCGTGATCAGGCAGTGGCCGCCGACAAGCAGGGTGACGAGGAGATTGTCGATGACCTCGTCCTGGCCGACGATGATCAGCCGGACCTGCTCGCGAATCCGCTCCATCGACGCGCCGAAGGAAGTGACCAGCTCCTCGGTGGCGGCTTCGTCCCGGACATCGGGCAAAACAGTTTCCATCAGGGTTCCTAACGCTTGACCTGCTGAAGGAGATTCAGCGCGGGTCGGAAAGTCGGAGCGCGTTCCAGAGATTGCAGCACATGGAGTCTAGCCTTCGCGAGATTGCCTATCTTAACGTAGGCACGGGCGAGATCGTATTCCGCCGCCGCCCGGTCCAGCGGATCCAAGGCGATCACCGCGGAGAACTCGCGCAAGGCTTGCTCGGCGTCGCCGGCGGCGAGCAGGAGATTGCCGAGGCGCCGATGGGTCTCTTCGTCTTGCGGCCAGTTGTAGAGCAAGCCTTCGTACACGGCGGCCGCCTCGCGCTGCTGCCCGGCTTCTTCCAGCCATCGACCGAGACGCTGCAATGTTTCCGGCTCCCGACCGCGGCGGCGCTCGTACTCGCGAAGCTCCTCGATCGCCTCCGCGCGGTTCCCCGCCTCGTCGAGAGCGGTCGCCAGCAAGCTGTACGAGCTACCGGGTCCGATGAATTGGGGATAGGCCGCTTTGGCGGCGCGGGCCGGCTCGAGGACCGCCTCCCAATCGTCCTCGCGCGCGGCTTCCAAGGCCTTTTTGAGGTTGCGGCGCCACCGCCCGAGACCTGCCAGCGCCGGTTCGAGTTCGGTGCGCATGAAGGCGTCGAATCGCTTGTCGAAGTCTTCCGGCTCGATCTCCAGGACGGCGCGCAGATTGGCGGCGGTCGACAGCCCGTCCGCGAAGCCTCGCAGCAATTCGACGAGCTTCTCGAAGTCCCAGCGCTCGGCGATGAAGCGGCACGCGTAACCGGCCTGCATGTAGGAGACTGCGACTTGTCCGGGGTAGCGCGGCCGGATGAAGCCGCGGTCGAGCTCGTCCACCGGCAGGAGCTTCTTGTTCTGCACGGCGTCGATGAACTCGGGGGTGACGGACTCGCCCCAGCGCGGATCGGCCTCCCACTCCTCGTACATCGAGATCCCCTCGGAGTACCAGCGCGGCACCAAGTGATTCGTGGACTCGAGCGTGAACACGTGCGCTAGCTCGTGCCACAGCGTGGTGCCCCAATGGAATTCGCCGGGCCTGCGCCCCGAGGGGCTGTCCATCGCCACCACGTACCCGAACGTCACGCCGAGCAACCCGATGCCCGGCATGGCCATCGTGCGGACCGCGAAGTCATCGTGGTTGTCGTACAGCTCGACCCGCACCGGTTGCTGCAGGCGGAAGTCGTACTTGCGTTCGAACGCCTCGATCGCCCGCTCGGTGAGCGCGAGCACGTAAGGCCTCAGCAGCGCGGCCTCCTTGCGCGGCAACCGGACGATCGCGCGAGGCTGAGACCCCTCCGCCGCCGCCTCGCTCGCGAAGGATTCGAAGTCGTCGTATTTGTCCAGCAGCCGCAAAGTGTTGACGGTCTTGGCGCTGTAGGGGTCTCCCTCGTATGCGATCTCCAAGTGCCGCCGGCCCTCCGCGTCATGGCCCTCGCGCATCAGGTTCACGCCCAGCTCGGCGTGCCCCCGCCACAACGCGGGGGCGACCGCGACCGCCTTTCTGAGGCGCTCGGTCGCCTCGCGGTAGCGCCGCGTGATCACGTAGAAGTGCGCTTGCTCGGCGTAGACCTGCCCGTAGCGCGGGTTGAATTCCAACGCTCGGTCGACCCACTCGTTGTCCGGATCGCCCTCCAGCATGCCGAGCACTGCGAGGAGCGCGTAGGCCTCGAGCGGCGCGATGCCCAAAGCCTCGGATTGCGCGAGCGCCTGCTCCAGTGACTCGCGGGCCGTGTCCAGATCGCCCTCCTCCAGCGCCATGCGCCCGAGCAACAGATGGCCCTCCGCTTGATCCGGCCTGTCGTCGAGCGCTTCGCGCACGGTCTCGAGCGCTTTGCCCTCGAAGCGCGCCCCGAGCACGCGCGCCATCCCGAGCCGCGCCGGAACATGGCGGTCGTCCAGTTCCAGAGCTTCCTCGAAGAGTTGGGCGCCTTCCGCTTGGTTGTGGGACTCGATGTACAGGTAGCCCCAGCGCACGCGTAGGTCGGGGTTCTCCGGGTCGAGGCGGACTGCCTCGCGGAAGCGGTCGTTGGCCGCCTTGAGGTCGCCCAGCATCCAGTGAGCTTCCGCTTGGATCCCGAGGTCCCGTTCTCCCAGCAAGGATCGATAGCAACTCGCCGCTTCCACGGCCCGACCGCGGTCGTGATGGACGTCGCAGGGTTCCAGCGCGGGATCGCGATGGCCCTTCTCGACCCCGCGCTGCCCGGCGGCCGGAATGGCGAACGGCAGCAGCAGGCCCAAGCACAGTCCCGCCGAGCGGCTGCGGGTCATGGGCGCCCCTCGCCGTCCTCCTTCGGGTCGGCGTCGATCCGCTCTTGAATCTCGGCGATGCGCAGCAGCAGCTCTTGCAATGCGTCCAAGTACTCTTCCGAGGAGAGTTCGTCCTTGCGTCCGCTCAGTGCGGCGACGCGCCGTTCCAATTCCTCGCGGGAGGCCAGCAGCTCGCGCTTGGCCGGGTCGTCGGCCAGCGCCGCCGCAGCCCCCAGCCGGGCAAGGAGGAAGCTCTCGGCCTGCTCGCCCTGGAGCACGGGGTGCTCGGTGGCCAAGCCCTTGCGCTCCTCGAAATGCGCCTTGACCTTGGCCTCCGCGTAGCGGAACGCCTCGAGCGCCGACACGCTCTCGTTCTTATCGGTGTCGGCCGCTTCCGCCCCGAGCGCTTCCGCCCAGTACGTGCCGAACACCGTCGCGGTGCGCTCGCGACCGTTCTTGGTCGCGGTGATCACGATGCGTCGCGGAGATTTCAGCGACTCGAGCGCCCCGCCGCTGGAACTCGTGGTGTTGACCACGAGCTGGCGAGCCGCCGGAACGGAGTCCAGCCAGCGCGCCAGTTGCTTGCCGGTCACGTCCGGGCCCGGCACGTTGAGCTTGTAGCTGTCTCCGTCATGGGTGCCGTGGCCGACCAAGATGATCGCGAGATCGTCTCCCGGCGCCACCGTCGCGGCCAGTTCGACGAACGCCGCGCCGATCCGCTCGCGAGTCGCTTCCAGGCCCGCTATCACGATCGCATGGGCATCCTGCCCGGCGGTGCGGCGCACGGACGGCAGCATGGTCTCGACCTGGGCGCGGAAGCGGTCCGCGAATTTCGCCGTGCCGCCCAAGCCCTCGATGAGAAGAAAATGCGTCTTGGCGGCGCCGGCGCCGCCGGCGAGCGCGGCGAGCAGCCCGATGCGGGTCGCCGCCCGGAGCCAAGCTCGCGTCATACGATGCCCGCTTTCCGGCGCACGAGCCACTCGGCGGCGCGCAACGCGATCAGGAGCAGGAACAGCGCCGGCATGTCCCACAAGTCCAGCAGTTCGCGGGCCGTGATGCCGGCTTCCGAGAAGCGGATCTCGCCGGGCAGGCCTTCCAACTCGTCCAGTTCCCAGTAGCGGCCGCCGGTCTCCTCGGCCAGCCGCGCCAGCAGGGCCGCGTTCCGTTCGGGACGGAAGTACTCGGCGACGCCGCCCTCGCGCCGCAGATGAAGGGTGTCGGCTCCGAGCCGCTCCCGCTCCGTGCGCGCTGTCGCTTCGACGCGATAGACGCCGACGTCGGAGGCCTCGAACTCGGTCTCGTAAACGCCGCGCTCGCCGGCGGCGGGCCGGAGTTCCACGGTCTGCGCCGCACCCTCCTCGGGCGTGACCACGACCGTCACCCGCGCGTTGCCGGCGGGTTCGTACGCCTGTGTGCGCACTTCGGCCCGGAGGCGCACGCGCGACTGGTCGGCGTAGTTGGTGCGGTCGCTGGTCAGCCGCACCGGGCCGGGCGTGTCCGCGACCAAGCTCCGCAGGAATTGGCGCCAGAACATGTCGTGGCGCACATCGTCGCTCGGCAAGCCCATCCGCCAGCGCCAAGTGCCCCCGGTGGCGAAGACCGCCGTTCGCCCGCGGCCGTAGTTCTGGCGTACCAGCAGGGGCAGCGCCTCGCGGTCGTAACGCACCGCGAGCAGCGTGACGGCAGCGGGCTTGAGCGGCCCGAGGCGCTGGAAATCCGCCAGCTCCGGCAGTTCCGCCCAGAGCGTCGCGTTGCGTTGCGGATCCGGGTCCAAGCGGCAAATCAAGGAGTCGCGGCCTTGGCGCGTCAATTCGACCTTGACCTTCTCGCGCTGGAAGGAGGCTTCGTCGGGTTCGAGCGCGGCCGGCAGGGCGTCCACCAGTTCCGAGTTCTGCCAGCCTCCCGCTCCCAATCCGTTGGGCCCGGCCAGCATCAGCAGCGACCCGCCGCGGCGACTGACGAAATCGCGGATCGCGACTTGCTGCTTGGGCGTGAAGAACGCCGCCTCGAAGCTGCCGATGATCAGGGCGTCGTAAGCGAACAGCGCTTCCGGGGTGTCGGGAAACCCGTCCTCGAGTTCCTCCGGGGTGTCGACTCCCTGCCGATAGAACTTGTTCGTCGACGTGCGCAGCATGGTGACCAGTTGCACGCTCGCGTCCTTGTGGACCGCGCGGCGCATGAACTTGTACTGCCAGCGCGGCTCGCCCTCCGCGTAGAGAATGCGGCGACGTCGGCGCGGCACGTCCAGCACGTGCCGGCGGGCGTTGTTCCCGGTAATCTCCTCGTCCGCCAGCGGCTCGGCGGAGAACACGAGGTCGCGCACGCCGGACTCGCCCGCGCCGAAATCGATCCACTCGCGGCGCACCGGCTCGCCGGCCGGCAAGGTGACCGGCTGGCTCGCCAGCACGCTGGACCCGTCGCGCACGGTGACGCGCGTGACCCGATCCTGCTGGCCGTCGTGGCGCAACGTGAGCTGGGCGCTGACACGCGAGCGCGGCAAGGCCCGCGCCGCGACCGCGACCTCCGCCAGCTCGATGTCGCCGGGAATGCGCTCCCGGCCCACTCCGATCGTATGCACCGGCACGTTGTACTTGCGAATCTCCGCCATCAGCTCGCGCCCGAACCGACCGGAATTGTCCGAGCCGTCGCTGGCCAGCAGGACCGCGCCCAAGGGCACCGCGGTCGACTCGCGCAAGACGCTGAGGACCGATTCGCCGATCCCGCTGCTCGGGGCGGGCGGCGGGAGATGCTCCGGGACAATGGAGTCGATGCGCCGCGGCGTGCCGCCGAAACCGTATAGCAACGGGCGGAACTTGCCCTCGAGCGCTGGCAGGACCTGCTCGCCGAGAGCGGTTACCGCTTGTTGCAGCCGACTCTCCCCGGCGTCGCCGAACGACATGCTGCGAGAGGTGTCCAGCAACACGGCGACCGCGTTCTGGCGACTCTGCAACGATTGAATCGCCAGCGCCGGCTGCCACACCATGAACAGGACCAGGCACGCCGTTGCGGCCTGTAGCGCCCAGACCGCCCCGAGCGCTCGTGATCCGAGGCGGCTGGGCGCGGTGCGAGCGCGCCAGAGCAGCGCTCCGCACGCCAGCGTCGCGAGCGTCGCGAGCAGCCACACGGGCCAGCCCGAGGCGAAGAGGAACTCACCTTTGCGAAAGGCCGCAAGCGGGTACTTGAAGAAGAGCTCGAACACGGTCCGCCACGCTAGTGCGTCATAGCGTAGATCACGTAGTTGATCGCGAATCGGTAGGCCAGCGCGGTCATGTTCTCCGGGTACTCGGGAAGGTCGGCGTGCTCCCAAGCGTCCCCGAGATCCATGTTGAAGTTGATGGCAACCATCAGGCGATCCTCGTCATCGTATATCCCGCGCCAGTGCGGCGTGTAGCCGTCCTCTTCGAAGGTCTGTCCCGACCAGAGGTACTGGATGCCGGGTATTTGGGTGCGCTGGTCCAAGTCGTAAAGGGTGTGCAAGAGCGGGTCGTTCTCGGGGATCTCGACGATCTTCCGGTCCGGGAAGACCCGCTGCATGCTCGCGAGGAACGCCGCCCATTCGTAGCTGCCGTGGAAGTCGTCAACCATCAAGAAGCCGCCCCGCAGCAGGTACTCGCGGAGGCGCTCCGCCTCGATCTCGCTGAGGTGCCACCGCCCCACCTCGACGGCGTAGATCCACGGATAGTCGAACAACTCCTCGTTGAGGGGTTCGACGAACTTGCCTCCGTAGGCCGTCTCGATGGCGGTGAGACGGCTGATCCCGTTCGTCAAATGGTACTCGGCGTCGGGCCAGTCGGTCTGCCAGCTGCCGCGCCGCCGGCCGCGCCACTCCCCGCTGCCGTACGCGTAGCGCGCGAACTGGAACTCGGCGCGCGGGTCGGGATCGAAGTCCCACGCTCGCGGGTCGCCGCCGCGCCCGCCGCGCCCGCCGCCCCAGCCCCAGAACTGGAGCGCCTGCGACGCGGGGACGACGACTAGCAAGAACGCTGCCCATACGGCAGCCAGCCGACGCACCTTGAGCGAGTACCCGGGCACCTTCCTTCTCGCGGCGCCCTGAGCGTAGCACAGTGAGCGCGGCTCCGCCCGCGGGCGGAGCCGCGCCGTCCCTTAGTTCGCGAGCATGGAGCGCAAGCGCTCCGCGATCTCGGGCTGGCGGAGGGACTCCAGCGCCTTCAGTTCGATCTGGCGGATGCGCTCCCGCGTCAGATCGAACATCTTGCCGATCTCTTGCAGCGTGTGCTCGCGCTCGTAGCCGATGCCGAACCGCAAGCGGAGGACCTGGCGCTCGAAGTCCGACAGCCCGTCCAGCACCGACGTGACCTCGCTCTCGAGATCCTCGGTGACCACGGTGGCCATCGGAGACAAGGCCTTGGGATCCTCCAGCATGTCCTCCAAGCTGGAGTCGCCGTCCGGGCCCACGCGCGTTTCCAGCGACACGGTGGCGAGCGCGATCAGCCGCAACGTCTCCACCGCCGCGGGATCGGTCTCCATGAACTCCGCCAGCT
This sequence comes from Bryobacterales bacterium, assembly GCA_965242625.1. Lineage (GTDB taxonomy): Bacteria > Acidobacteriota > Terriglobia > Bryobacterales > UBA6623 > VXMF01. The sequence continues at coordinate 186,431 of CBDEST010000005.1, forward strand.
GCTCGTTGGTGGGCGCATAGCCGAGTTCCTTCTCGAGAGACCGGACCGCCCGGTGGAACTTGTTGAGCCGCTCGTTCATATGCACCGGGATGCGGACCGTGCGGGACTGATCGGCCAAGGCGCGCAAAATCGCCTGCCGGATCCACCACGTGGCGTAGGTCGAGAACTTGAATCCGAGACGGTAGTCGAACTTCTCGACCGCACGGGTCAGTCCGATGTTGCCCTCTTGGATCAGGTCCAGCAAGTGCAGGCCGCGATTGACGAACTTCTTCGCAACCGAAACGACCAGACGCAAGTTCGCCTCCACCAGGGCCGCCTTGGCGGTCTCGGCCGCGTCGAGGCCTCGCCGGAGCTTGCGCAACTGCTTGCGCGCCTCCGAGCGGTAGAGCGGCAGCCACTCCACGCCGAGGCTCGTCGAGCCCGACATGCGCTCGACTTCGCGCACGAAACGCGTCGCGTAGGAGCGCCAGACGTCGGCTTCCAACGGCAGCCGGCGAATCGCGCGAGACGCGCGGATGAGCTCGCGGTCGAACGCATGCTTCCGAGCGCGCCGCTCGCGCCGGTGCAGCGCATCGGTCGCATCGAGGGCGGCCTTGGCGTCCGCCACCACCCGCAACTGGCTGTCGAGCCGAGCCAAGCGCTGGCGCAGGCTGCGGGTCTTGCTCGCGACCGTGAATCCGTCCGCGCCGGCGGCCCCGGCGATCACCTGACGGCCGATCTGCGGGTTGTCCTTGAGCCGCTTCCGCAGCCCCTGCAACTCCAGCCACAGCCACGAGCTACGCGATAGCACCACGCGCACGCGTGCCTCGCCGCGCTCCATGTCTCGGGCGAGACGCACCTCGCCGTCCTTGTCCAGAAGCGACACCATGCCGATCTCGGACAGGTACAGCCGCACGCTGTCTTCCGGCTGGGAAGCCTCCTCCTTCACGTGCATGTCCGCGAACACGGGCGGAGCCTGCATGTGTTCCGTCGGTAGTGCCGAACCGCCGAGGTCGACGGTCCGCTCTTCTAAGATCGTCATTTCCGAATCCTCCTTCCTTAAGCATTGGACGCACGAGGGGGAAGGTTTGTTGCAAAACCCCGGAAAGTTTCTGCCGTGCCGCGAAACCCGGCTCGGTTCCGGGCGCGAGGTGCCGGCGCGGTTCGGTCTCGCCCGTATAATCGGGGCAGGTGCATTCGCGACTGCCCAAAGCGGTGTCCGCGCTGCTACTGGCGGGGCTGGCGGCACTCGGGGCGGCGGGCGCGCCGGCTGAAGAGACCGAAGGCACCGAACGGCAGGCGCGCCGCTTCCTTGAGGTTTTCGGCCTGCTCGACCGGAAGCTGGCCGAGCCGTTCGACTCCGCGGCGGCCGTCTACGGCGGCGCGCTACCCGCGATGTTGCGGACGCTCGACCCCCATTCGGCGTTTCTCGACCCTGTCCAATTCGAGAGCCTGCGCGAGATGCAGCGCTCGACGGAGAAGGGCTTCGGCAGCGTCGTGAATCTCCTGCCGGGGCGCGTGATCGTGCTGCAGACGCTGCCGGGCAGCCCGTCGGCGCGCGCGGGGATCGCTCCGGGGGACGAGATCTTGATTCTCAACGGCCAGCCCCTGGCGCACCTGCCCATCGAGCAATTGGTGGCGCTGCTGGGCGGCGCGCGCAGCCAGGAGGCGCGCGTGATGGTCAAGCGGCCCAGTTTCACCGACCTGATCGAAATGTCGCTGATTCCCGCCGAAATGGCCGATCCAAGCGTTTCCCGCCATTTCGCGCTCGAGCCGGGCTTGGCGTACGTCAAGATTCTCAACTTCGAGTCCGAAACCGCGCGCGAGTTGCGCGAGGCGCTCCAAGCTCTCGGCGGTCGCGATCTCGAGGGCCTCGTCATGGATCTGCGCGGCAACCCCGGAGGCATTGTCGAGGCGGCGATTCAGGTCGCGGCGTTCTTTTTGCGGCCTGGCGACCGCATCCTGTGGGTTCGGTCCCGGGAGGGTCCCAGGGAAGAACTCCTCGTGCCGGCGGGCTTTCAGCCCTACGAATTCCCCTTGCGCGTACTGGTTGATGACCGCACGGCCAGCGCGGCCGAGTTGGTCGCGGGCGCCGTGCAAGACCACGGCCGCGCGCGCGTGATCGGGCGGCGAAGCTTCGGCAAGGGCCTAGTGCAGGGGGTCTTCGAACTCAGCGGGGGATCCGCCCTGGCGCTGACCACTGCCTATTACGAGACGCCCTCCGGACGAACGATCCAGCGCTGGTTGGGGGCTTGCGGCCAGTACCAGCTTGCTGCCTGCGACGACGGTCGCTCCGATGACGACCTGCGCGGGGGGATCGTTCCCGATCGCAGTGTCGGGCCCCGGCCGCTCACGCCCTTTGTCGCCGCCATGCTTTCGACCAACGCATTCCTCGAGTTCGCCCGCGAGCATGTCCGGGCCGGAACCGGATTCGACAGGACCTACGAGATTGACAACGCCACGCTGGATGCGTTCCAAGGGTTTCTGGCCCAGCGGCGCATCCAACCCACGCTGGCGGAATGGTCGGCCACCTTGGACGATATTCGTTCGATGCTCAAGCAGGAGGTGCTGAACCTGACCGTAGGCGTGGCGGCTGGTGACGAAGTCGAGTTGCGACGCGACCCGGCGGTCTTGGCCGCGGTGCGAGAACTGCAAGCCGAGCGCACCGGCAGATCCGCGGTCGAGTGATGCAGGGACGCTCGTTGGGCGACAATGGCGAACGGACTTGGATGCCGGTGTCCCGCGTGTTTTCGTGCAAGGCGCTTGCCGTAGCGATCGCCGTTAGTTGCCTCGCTTGCGGCGCATCGGCGCCCCCGACGCAATACTACGCGCTGGATCTGCCGCGCCCGGCGCCGGCTACGACGCCGCTGGCTCATACGGCGGTTCTCATGCCGATCCGGGCGGGCGAGATCGCGCGTCAGGGTCGCATCGTCTACCGCGAATCGCGGCACGAGGTGGGATTCTACGAGTACCACCGCTGGGCGGAAGATCCGGAAGACAGCGTCGCCGCGGCACTGGCGAGCGAATTGCTGGCGCGCGGGACGTTCGCGTCCGTAACGCCCTTCGACGGTCGCACGCAGGCTGACTTCATCTTGCGCGGCGAATTGCGGAGGATCGAAGAGATCGACTACGAATTGCCGGTCAAAGCCTTGGTGGAGATTGCCTTGGAACTCGTGGATGCCGGCACGTCCCGCGTCGTTTGGTCCGACCGCGCGCGTGCCGATGGAGAGGTTCCGACGGCCGAAGTTCGCGCGGTCGTCGCCAGGTTGAGCGCGTCGGCGGAACAAGCCATCAAGCACTTGGCGGGCCAGATCGACAGCCACTTGCGATCCGGCGGCCAATAGGCCCCCGTCGGACGGGTTTCCATCCGGAGACGGAGCTTCGATTTGCTAGTCTGGACGCCATGCAGGGCTCCGTGAACCCTCGACACGCGCTGGCCGTCGCCGCATTGGCGGCGATCTTGTTGGCGGGATGGGCGTGCAGCGCGCCGGAGCCCGAAGGTCCGATGGTCAGCCGCTTCGCGGCGGATGTGGATCCGGAGATGCCTTGGCCCGAGTATCCGCGCCCGCAGATGGTGCGGGGGCGCTGGCTCAACTTGAACGGGCCTTGGGAATACGCACTCGTCGCGAAGGACGCGCCGCGCCCGGAAGCCTTCGAAGGCGAGATCTTGGTGCCGTTCGCCATCGAATCGACGCTTTCCGGAGTGCGTCGCAGCCCCACTCCGGACGAACGCCTGTGGTACCGGCGGAACTTCGAGATTCCGACGGAATGGCGCAGCGAAAGGCTGCTGCTGCACTTCGGCGCCGTCGACTGGCACGCCGCCGTGCAGGTGAACGGCGTGCTCGCCGGGGAACATCGCGGAGGATACACCCCGTTCTCGCTCGACATCACCGACCTGCTGGCCGACGGTTCCGAGCAGGAACTGGTGGTCTCCGTGTGGGATCCCACAGACACGTGGACCCAGGCGCGCGGGAAGCAGGTCAGCGATCCGAGCGGGATCTGGTACACGTCCGTCACCGGGATCTGGCAGACCGTTTGGCTGGAGCCCTTGCCAGCGCGCGCGATCACGGCACTGTCCGTCGAATCCGACCGCGTCGCGGGCTCGGTCCGGGTTCGCGTGCAAGCGAGCGGCGACTGCGGCGATTGCACGGTGCGATTGGAGGCCTATCGCGACGGCGGTCAGGTGGGCGAGGCCAGCGGCGGGGTAGGCGCGCCGGTGGAAATACCGATCGAGGGTCCCGAGCTCTGGTCGCCTGACGATCCGAACCTGTACGACTTGACCGTGGTGCTGGCGGATGACGGATCCGACCTGGATCAAGTCAGCAGCTACTTCGCCATCCGGGACATCGCCCTAGCCGAGGATGCCCGCGGATTCACGCGCCTCGCGCTCAATGGCGAGCCGCTGTTCATGTTCGGCCCGCTCGACCAAGGCTGGTGGCCGGACGGGCTGTACACCGCGCCGACTGACGAGGCCCTGCGCTACGACATCGAGGTCACCAAGGCCTTGGGCTTCAACATGGCTCGCAAGCACGTCAAGGTCGAGCCCGCCCGGTGGTACTACCACTGCGACCGTTTGGGGTTGATCGTGTGGCAGGACATGCCCAACGGGCACCTGCCGGGACGCGGGCCGGAGTCCCTGTTCGTGGCTCCGGATGCCGACGCCGACGCGGTCCGCCCGCAAGACTCGGCCGACCAGTTCGAAGCGGAACTGACCGAGTTGATCGAGACCTTCTCGTTCTTTCCGTCGATCGTCATGTGGGTGCCGTTCAACGAGGGCTGGGGGCAGTACGACGTCGAGCGCATCGACGCGTTCATTCGCGCCAAGGACCCGACGCGCCTCGTGAACACCACGAGCGGCTGGACGGACCGCGGGATCGGGGACGTGTTCGACGCGCACATGTACCCGGGACCGGGCATGGAACGGGTGCCGCCGCAACGCGCGACACTGCTCGGGGAGTTCGGCGGCCTAGGGTGGCCCGTGGACGGTCACTTGTGGTGGACGGACAAGCGCAACTGGGGCTACCGGACGTACTTCAGCCGCGAGGATCTGAACGCGAAATACGCCGAGGTGGTCGGCAATCTGGTCGGACCGCGCGGTTGGGGCTTGGCAGCCGCCATCTACACGCAGACCACGGATGTCGAGGGCGAGGTCAATGGCTTGATGACCTACGACCGCGAACTCGTCAAGTTCGACGAGGATGCCGTGAACGCATTGCATGACCGCATCTACGTCGCGGAGGGCGTCGCCGGATTCCTGATGCCGACTTCCGAGGCCGACCCGCAGGAGTGGCAGTACCGGCTGACCGATCCCGGCGGCGAATGGACCGCGGCCGAAGGCAGCGACGGCTGGTCGACGGGCCCGGCGCCGTTCCAATCGGGCACGGACGCCATGTTCCCGACGGGCACGCGCTGGGAAGGCGGGGCGATCTGGATGCGCAAAGCGTTCGCGGTCGACAGTCCGCCGGAGAGTCTCTGGCTAGAGGCCTACCATTACGTGGATAGCGGGGAGGTGTACCTCAACGGCCAGAAGATCTTGGACTTCGAGGGCACGCGTCCGGGCGGTCGGCACTACCATCACATGGATATCAGCCAGCACGCGGGCCTCTTGCGCACGGGACGGAACGTCCTCGCTGCGACCGGGGAGTTCAGCGGAGACCGCCGGGGTCTCGACTTCGGACTGTACGCCGTCCAGTAGACGATGCGGCCGCGGTCCGGTCAGTCCGCGAGGCGACCCAGCGGGCGAATGTCCTTGCGCAGGTTCGCGTCAAACGACTTCGCCTGCCCGAGCAACCGCTCCACCACATCCGGATGCTTCGCAGCAACGTTGCGCGTTTCGCTCGGATCCCAGTGCAGCTGGTAGAGGTCGCCGGGCAGGATCGACACGCTGCCCTCGGTTTCCCCTGGCTCCGTGGACAGATGCAATTTCCACGGCCCTGAGCGCACGGCACGGAGTTGGGGATCGTTCTTCGGCGGACCGTCCTCGGCCTTGTAGCGGTATCCGCCCTCGAAAAAGTAGATCGTCTCGTGCCCGGACGCCCGACCGGGCCTTTCCCAATGCGGCTCGAGGTCGCGTCCGTCGATGGTGCGGTCGCGCGGAGGCTCTCCGCCGGAGAGATTCGCGAACGTCGGGAACAAGTCCATGATCGAAGCGATCTCGGAAGTCACCAAGCCCGCCGGAATGCGGCCCGGCCAGCGGAAGATCGCGGGCACCCGAATGCCGCCCTCGAAGACGCTGCCCTTGCTGCCGCGCAGGAGGCCGGCGGAACCCGCGTCGATGCCGTATCCCGCCCAGGGGCCGTTGTCGGAAGTGAAGATCACTAGGGTTCGCTCGTCCAGCCCGAGTTCGCGGAGGGTATCGAGAATGCGGCCGGCGTGGAAATCGATCTCCTCGATTACGTCGCCGTAGAGGCCGCGCAACGAGCGGTCGCGGAACGCACGGCCCCGAAACAGCGGCACGTGCGGCATCGCGTGAGCGATGTAGACGAAGAACGGCCGGTCCGGATTGGCGCGCATGAACTCGATGGCCCGGTCTGCGTAGGTCTCCGTCAGCAGCCCTTGGCGGGGGTTCCGCTCGATGACGGTTTCGTTCTCCATCAGGGGCAGCGGCGGGAACCAGTCCGGCGGGTAGGTCTGGTCGGACTGGGCGTAGCCGGTGTATTCGGTCCGCTCGCGGGTGTGGCGCATCCGCGGGCCTTCGTCCGGGCGGCGGATGATCTTGGGGTGGAACGGCCACATGTCGTTCGAGTAGGGCAGGCCGTAGTAGGAATCGAAGCCGTTGCGGGTCGGGAGGAATTCCGGGGCGTCTCCGAGGTGCCACTTGCCGAGCATCGCCGTGGCGTAGCCGCGGTCGCGGAGAAGTTCGGCGATGGTGATCTCGTTCGGATGGATGCCGGTGCGGGCGCGCGGGATGTGATTGAACATCAGGCTGTTGCGCGGCGGGTAAGTGCCGGTGAGCAGCGCGGCGCGGGCCGGGCCGCAGAACGGCTGGGCGTAGAAGTCCGTGAAGCGCAGGCCTTCGGCCGCCATCCGGTCCAAGTGCGGCGTGCGGATGTAGGGATGGCCGTGGACGCCGAGGTCGCCGTAGCCCATGTCGTCCGCGAGGATGACCACGAAGTTCGGCAGGTCGGTGGCGGCCGGAGCGAGCAGCGGGGCAAGCGCGAGGAGTGTGCAACGGAGCGTTCGCATCGGAATCCCTATTGTGGCGCGGGAAGGCGATGCTAAGGGCATTGCAAGTGATCGGTTGCGCGTGCGTCTCGCAAGCGGAAGCGCTCTCAGCTGCCGAGGAGGGCGGCGGCGATGCGCGCGCAATCGCCCACCGGAGAACCGGCCCTCTGTTAGAATCGACTCCCTTCCCATGCATACGTCATACGTGCGTCGGCTCATGGTCGCCGCCGCCATTCCTATCGTTGCAATCGCGCTCGTCAGCATCGGTTGCAGCCCGGCGACCGAACCCGAATCTCCCGCCAAGACTAACTTCGTGCTGGTCATGGCCGACGACATGGGCTGGGGCCAGACGGGCTATTACGGACATCCCGCCCTGAAGACGCCCGAGCTCGACGCGATGTCCGCCGCGGGCTTGCGCTTCGACAGGTTCTACGCGGGGGCTCCGAATTGCTCTCCCACGCGCGCCACCGTGATGACGGGCAGAACCAACGATCGGACCGGAGTCGAAGACCACGGATTCGCCTTGCGGCGGCAGGAGCGGACGATCGCGCGCGGCCTGAGCGAGGCCGGATACGCCACCGGCCACTTCGGCAAGTGGCATCTGAACGGCTTGCGGGGTCCGGGCGTTCCAGTGGTTGCGGACGACGCTCACGGCCCGGAAGTGTTCGGTTTCGACGAGTGGCTGTCGGTGACCAACTTTTTCGAGCGCGACCCCCTGATGAGCCGGAACGGTCTCTTCGTGCAGCGTACCGGCGACTCCTCGGAGGTCATCGTCGAGGACGCCTTGCGCTTCATCGGGCGGCAGGTCGCCCAATCGAATCCGTTCTTCGCCGTCATTTGGTACGGCACGCCCCATTCCCCGTGGATTGCCTCCGAGGCGGACCGCGCTCCGTTCGGCGAGCTGGACGAGAGATCCCAGCACCACTACGGAGAACTCGTGGCGATGGATCGCAGCGTAGGAGCGCTCCGCGCCGGACTGCGGGAACTGGGTGTCGAGCGGAACACGCTGGTGTGGTTCACGAGCGACAACGGCGGCTTGCCTAGGATCGAGCCCGAGACAGTCGGAGGGTTGCGCGGCTTCAAGGGGAGCCTCTACGAAGGCGGCATCCGCGTGCCCGCCGTCGTCGAATGGCCCGCCGGGATCACGGAGCCCCGTGTGACGAAGTACCCGGCCGTCACCATGGACATCTTTCCGACCGTGGCGACGCTCGCGGGGCTGCCCGAGACGGCCCTCTTGCAGCCGCAAGACGGAGTGGACCTGGCGCCTGTGTTCGAAGGTGACGACGGCCCTCGCGAGAAGCCGATCGGTTTCCGTCACACGGGTCGCGTGGCGTTGATCGATAACGACCTCAAGATCGTGGACAATGACCGCGAGAGGGAAGCGCTGGAAGTCTACGACTTGCGGAGCGATCCCGGCGAAACCAAGGACCTGGCCCGGGAGCGCACGGCGGAGGCGGCGCGGTTGCGCGTCGCGCTGGAGGAGTGGAACGCATCGGTCGCGGCGAGCGCGGACGGAGTCGACTACCCCGCCAACGACTTCGACAAGGCTGAATCGCAGCCGCGATGGTGGATGACTGCCGACAGTTACGCACCTTACATCGAGGCTTGGCGGGAACGGCCCGAGTACGTGCGGTATATCGAGCGGGAAGTGGACAAGTGACTGTTTGCGCGGCGGAGGGACGCGCGGCGATTCGTGTCCTGAGCCGAATGCAAGACCGGGCAGGCCCGTCGTTTCGACGCGTTGTTCGCATCCCCGGTTAGCAATTCCATGTAGAGTCCGGGGGGACTGGACGAGGACGCTAAGCGGGACGGCCTCTGCGCGTCATTGGGCCAGCAAGACGTAGCAAGCGACCGTCGCCACGCAGACGAACGCCCCCAGCGATCGAGCGTGCTTCCAAGGGATCATGTCGACCGGTGCCGCTGGCGGTGCCTCGTAGGCGGTCTCCGCCGGACGCATACGGCTGATGCCTAGCATGAAGGCGACTACGATGACGAACACGATCGCCAAGAAGTGCAGGAAGTGGATTTGATCCGGCACGCCGAACAGTCCCTTCAGGAACGACTGCACCTGCTCGTCAAAGGAGAACACGAGCAGGAAGAACAGTACCGGCCCCCCGACCAAGGCGGCCTTGGCGGCGAGCGCGGAGACGGTCCTGGTCAGCATCCCCAGCAGGATCACCGCCAGCATCGGCCCGAAGAACGTGGCGTTGATCCGCTGCAAGTAGTTGTAGAGGCTGCCGGAAGTGTCGATCAGCGGGGCGATGGACATCGCCGCGACCGCGAGCACGATGCTGCAGGCGCGGCCGGCCCTGACCAGTTCCCGAGCCCCGGCTCCCGGGCGGACGACGGCGCCGTAGATGTCGCGGCAGAACAGCGTCGCCGAGGAATTCAGCACACTGTTGAACGTGCTCAGCACGGCGCCGACCATCACTGCGGCGAAGAATCCGCCCAGCCATGCCGGCAATACCGCCTTCACCAAGGTCGGGTACGCCAGCAGGTAGTCCTCGGGTCCCAGCGTGTCCTTGAACATGTGGTAGGCCAGAATGCCCGGCAGGACAATCACCACCGGCCCGAGCAGCTTGAAGCACGCGGCGATCAGCATGCCCTTCTGGCCCTCCTTGAGGTTCTTCGCGCCGAGCCCGCGCTGCACGATCTGCTGGCCCGCGCACCAGAAGAAAATCTGGTTCACTACCATGCCCGTGAAGAGGACGCCGAACGGCAGGAACGAGCCGGGTTCGTCGCCCGTGATATCGAACTTGGGACGCTCTTCCGCGTAGACTTCGGCCAAGCCGCCGAGCGGGTCGCCTTCGCCGATTTGGATCAAGGCGAGCACGGGCACCAGCATGCCCACGATCAAGAACCCCACCCCGTTGATCGTGTCGGAGATCGCCACGGCCTTCAAGCCGCCGCAAATCGCGTAGATCGAGCCAAGCACGCCGATGCCCCAAACGAGCAACCACGTCACTTGCGACAGGCTCAGGCCGAACGTTTCCTGCAGGTCGAAGAGGCTGTCGATACCGCTAGCCCCGAAGAGCAGCACCACCGGCAGGATGGCCAGCACGTACGAGAAGAGCAGTACGGTCGCGGCGATGACGCCGGTCGTGCGGTCGTAGCGGGCGGAGAGATACTCGGGCAGCGTCGACAGGCCCATGCGCAGGAAGCGCGGCAGGAAGTACAGCGCCGCGCCCACCATCGCCAGCGCCGCGGTCGTCTCCCACGCGGTCACGGCGATCGTGTGCTTGAAAGCGTCCCCGTTCAGGCCGATCAGGTGCTCCGTGGAGAGATTCGTCAGCATCAGCGAGCCCGCGATGACCCATCCGGTCAAGCTCCTGCCGCCGAGGAAGTAAGCGTCCCAGGTGTTCATCCGATCGCGTCTCGTGTAGACGTACGAGACGGCCGCGACCAGCAGCGTGAAGCCTAGGAACGATACGGTTGTGACGAGCACGGTGTCGACTTTCGGTATGGCAGCGGGCGGATCCCGCAACGCCCGGCAAGGCCGGGCCGCCTCGTCTATAGGTAGTCCCGCTCCTTGACGCGCCCGGCCAGCCAAGCCTCGCGCGCCGCTCGCACCGACTCGCTCTCGGAGACCGCGGCGATCGGCACGTCCCACCAGGATTCGTATCCGGGAACCGACTGATACCGGTCGGTCTCGATCACGACCACGCTGGTCCGGTCGTCCGCGCGCATCTCCTGCAAGGCGGACTCCAGTTCCGCTCGCGTGGACGCCCGCCGCGACTTCGCGCCCAAGCTGCGGGCGTTCGCGACGAAATCCACGCTGACGGGCGCGCCGTCCAGCGCTCCGTCGGTCCGCTGACGGTAGTGGGTGCCGAACCCGCCGGTTCCGCAGGCCGTGCTCAAGCCGCCGATGCTGGCGAAGCCGAGATTGTCGACGATCACGATGTTGAGCTTCGCCCCCTCTTGGATCGAGGTGGCGATTTCCTGGGCCATCATCAGGTACGAACCGTCGCCGACCATCACGTAGACCTCGCGCTCGGGGTCTGCCATCTTGATGCCGAGGCCAGCCGCGACCTCGTAGCCCATCGTCGAGTAGCCGTATTCCATGTGATACGTGCCGGGGCTCTTGGTGCGCCAGAGCTTGTGCATGTCGCCCGGCATGCTGCCCGCCGCGCACACCACCACGTCACGCTCTCCGGCCGCGCCGTTCACCGTGCCGATGACTTCGCCCTGGCTGATCGGCGGACCGTGGCCAAGGCCGTAGAGCCGGTCCACCTCGCGTTCCCACCGCTCTCGATAGGCGCGGACGCGGTCGCTGTATTCGGCGGCAACGGAATGCGTGGCGAGCAAGACCGCCAGCTCTTCCAGCACCGCGCGGGCATCGGCGACCACCGGCAGGGCCGCGTGCTTGAACGCGTCGAACTCGGCGACATTGATATTGACGAAGCGGACCGCGGGATTCTGGAATGCCGTCTTCGAGGCGCTCGTGAAGTCGCTGTAGCGGGTGCCGATGCCGATCACGAGGTCGGCCTCGCGGCCGAGGATGTTCGCTCCGGGCGTGCCGGTCACGCCCATCGCCCCCAAGGCCTGTCCGTGGTCGTAGCGCAGCGCTCCCTTGCCGGCTTGCGTCTCGGCAACGGGAATGCCTGTCGCCGCCGCGAAATCGGCTAGCGCCGTGCAGGCTTCGCTGTAGAGCACCCCGCCTCCGGCGATGATCAGCGGAGCCTTGGATGCGCGGATCCACTGCGCGGCGGTCTCCAGCGCTCGCGCGTCGCCGCGCGGGCGCGGGATGGCCCAGACGCGCTCGCGGAACAGCGCCTCCGGGTAATCGTAAGCCTCCGCTTGCACGTCCTGCGGCATGCCGAGCGTGACCGCGCCGGTCTCGGCCGGCGAAGTCAGCACGCGCATCGCTTCCGGCAGGGCCGTCACGATCTGCTCCGGTCGCTGGATGCGGTCCCAGTACCGCGAGACCGGTCGGAAGCAGTCGTTGACCGAGACATCCTGGGTCTGGGCGGACTCGAGTTGCTGGAGCACTGGCGCGACGTTGCGGCGGGCGAAGATATCGCCCGGCAGGAGCAGCACGGGCAGCCGGTTGATCGTCGCCGCGGCCGCGCCGGTGACCATATTCGTCGCTCCGGGTCCGATCGATGTCGTGCATGCCAGCGTGCGCAGCCGGTTCGAGGTCTTGGCGAAGGCGGCCGCGGTATGCACCATGGCTTGCTCGTTGCGGCAGAGGTAGTAGGGGAACGACGGGTCTTGATGCAACGCCTGTCCCAAGCCGGCGACATTGCCGTGGCCGAAGATCCCGAAGCAGCCCTCGAAAAACCGGTGTCGACGGCCGTCCCGCGTCACGTACTGCTGCTTCAAGAACTCGATCGTGGCTTGCGCCATCGTCAAGCGTCGGGTCATGTCGGTTCTCCCCCCTCCGGGCTCGCCCTAACTTTCGCGGATTCCGGGGCGCTGTCGGCGACGCCCCAACATCGTACAGGCTTCTCCGTTCGCCTATTGCGTCACCGGAGCCTTCATAAGCAACGCGACCCAGTCCTTGCCGGGCTCGGAGGGCGGTTGGAGATCGATCGACCCATCGTTCCGCATCAGCATTTCGCCCGCGCCCACCGTCGCTTGCCTGCCCGTCTGCAATTCCCCGCCGTTGCGCGGGTCGTACCAGCGCAGGCTGTACGTGCCCGCCGCGACCGTGATGCTCGTGCGGTTCGCCTCCGGGATGTAGACCGCATAGATCTCGCCCTCTTTCGCGAAGACATAGGCGCTCCCGTCGCGGACGAGGTCGTTGGCCGGCCACATCTCCCAGAACGGAAGGTGCTCGCGGAAGAACTCCAACGCGAAACGCGTCTGATCCCACATGATGTCGCGCGAGCGCCAGTCCTCGCAGTTGAGATCCATGTGCGGGTACTGGTATCCGAAGTACCACTCGACACCCGAACCGCCTCCCATCAGGTTGCCCCAGAGCGCCTGCTTGCGAGGCTTGTCGTGCAGCGGATCGGCCGAGTCGGGCACCACGCCTGCCGACGCGGGCGTCTGCTCGTCGTGGAATATCGCCCACGGCGCGCCCGACGCCGCCGACCGCATGCGCAGCGCGACGGTCTCGCGGTTGGTGTCCTCCATGCGGCCCTGGATGGAAGTCGCGCTGAACCGGTCGGAGCCGATCAAGCCCGTGTAGCTGCGCAACGCCCGCGTGTTGTGCGTATGCACCGTGATCGCATGGTTGTTCGGATCGACCTGGCGGATGTAGCCCGCGATCTCGAGCCGGTCGCCGAGCGGGGTGTCGTTCTCCTCGCCGAGGTTCCAGATGATCGCCAGGTGGTGGCTGAAGCGGGCCGCGAGTTCGCGCAGGTAGAGCTTGCGGATGTCGTGCAGCTCCGGCCCGCCGCCCAGTTCCTCGTCGTTCTCTGTCTCCTGGATCACCAAGTGCATCGCGATGCCGAGGCGCTCCATGTGGGCGAAGACGATCTCCCACTGGGCCAGCTTCGATACATCGAAGCGGTCCCGCACGTCGGGAGCGGTCCACACCCACGTGTCCTTGCCGTCACCGCCATCGAGGTTGTAGGTCATGAAATAAACGCTGTTCATGCCTTCCGAAGCGAGGTAGTTCAAGGCCCCGACGATGTTCTTGCCCTTGGCGCCCTGCCAGGTCGGATCTCCGGGACGCCAGTCCTTGGCGTGCGGTTCGTAGCGGTGCAGGAACGATCCGCGATCGGTCGAGACGCCGCGATGGGCCGCGGTATCGAAGGTGCCGTCGAACTCGAAGTAGCCGAGGAAGTTTTCCGGCGAGTCGGCGCCGCCCTTCAAGAACCGCTCGCCATTCGCGAAGCGCAGGTAGTGAGTCCCCGACGGAGTCAGGAAGCCCTTGGCGGAGAAACCCGGAGCGTCCGCCGGGGCGGCGCCCACCGTCAGGGTGCCGGACGCTCCGTCGAACGCAGCTGGCTCGCCGGTCGCAACGCTCACGGCGATGCCCGGGCCGGCACGAAACTCCGCTCTCCAGATCCACGTGCCGGCGAGCGGCGGAGCGAAGCGCACCCGCCACTTCGAGCCTGCTTCCGCCGAAGACTCGGCGGCGTTGCCATCAGCCGCGAAGAATCCCTGCGCGGTGCGCGCCTCACCCGACTGCTGGTGGGCAAACGACACGCTCATGCGGTAGTCGAGAAACGGATTGGGAGTGGCCGATTCGGAGGTCTCCGGACCGTCGAAGGTCAGCTCGACCGGTTGCCAGCGCACCGGGTTCTCGGGCGTGACCTGCACCGCCGCCGCGGCAAGGGTCGCGGACGAGGCGAGAATTGCGACAAGCCTGCCCAGCAGAGTCCAGTGACGGTTCGGTTCGGTAGGCATGTGGATGGATTCCTTTCGAAACGGCTTCCGCGCGGCGGCGCCAATCCGTCATAAGACATTAGCAATGCGAGCGACGCTTCGGTCAGACGCGCGCCGCCCCGCGCGCAACGGTCCAGAGGATCTTGCACCCAGCAAGCAGACTCCCGCTGACCGAGCCGCTGACCTTGCTCCGGCCCGCGAGGCGCGGGCGATGGGTGACCGGCACTTCCGCGATCCGCAGCCCCGCGCGCAAGGCGCGGATCTGCATCTCGACGGTCCACCCGTGTCCCCGATCCCGCATGCGCAGCTGACGCAGGCAGTGGGTGCGTATCGCGCGGAACGGTCCCAGATCCGTGTAGCGATGGCCGAGCAGCAGCCACAGCAGGCGCGTCGCCAGCCAGTTGCCGAATCGTTGATGAGAGCGCAGGGCGTTCGGCGCGGAACCGGCGAGCACCCGCGAACCGACCACGAAGTCGGCTTGGCCGTCGCGGATCGGTCTCAACAGCCGCTCCAAATCGGCCGGGTCGTCGCTGCCGTCACCGTCCATGAACACCACGACCTCGGCGTCTTCCGGCAGTGCTCGCATGGCGCTCAGGCATGCCGAGCCGTACCCGCGTCGCGGTTCCTCGGTGACCTGCGCGCCGCGCGCCGCGGCCTCGCGGCGCGTGTGATCCGTCGAGCCGTTATCGGCCACGATGACCGAGCAGAAGCGCCCGGACGG
This sequence comes from Bryobacterales bacterium, assembly GCA_965242625.1. Taxonomy (GTDB): domain Bacteria; phylum Acidobacteriota; class Terriglobia; order Bryobacterales; family UBA6623; genus VXMF01. The sequence goes on from CBDEST010000005.1 coordinate 201,573, forward strand.
TATCTCGTCCAGCACCGGGCCAATCGAGGCTTCTTCATTGAGCGCGGGGATGATCAGCGCGACCTTCATCGGACATCTGCCGCCAGGATTCATGATGCGGGCGACCGTCGATCGCGCTCACCATGGGGGGATGGGAAAGCAACGCACGGAATCAAACGATCTCGGGGACGATGCGGTCGGCGGCCCTTTCGAACGCTGTGTATGCCGCGTGATCGAATAGCACGAAGGTTGCGGCCACGACCTCCGTGTTCCCCCATCTCAGCGCGTCCGCGACAGCGCGGACGGCGACCCCGGCCGCCGCGTTCAGCGGATAGCTGTACAGGCCCGTGCTGATCGCCGGCAAGGTAATCGTGCGGGCTCCGAGTTCATCCGCCAGTTCGATGCAACGACGGTAGCATCGGCGCAGCAGCGCCTCTTCGCCTTGCCCGCCGCCCCGGTACACCGGCCCGACGGCGTGAAACACCCACTGCGCCGGAAGGTTGCCCGCCCTCGTGCAGACGGCGTCCCCGGGCGGGCAGCTTACCGTCCGCTTGCGAATCTCCACGAGTTCGGCCATGATCGACGGCCCGCCGGCACTGTGAATCGCGCCGTCCACGCCACCCCCGCCCCGCAGCGCCGAGTTGGCCGCGTTGACGATCGCGTCGGCCCGCACCTGCGTAATGTCGCCAATTCGCAGCCCGAGTTTGCCGCGCCCGACCGGATACTCCTTCGCGACTGGATGGTTCTTGTGATTCATGTTTCGCGCTCTCCGGCTGACCGGCTCGCCTACAGTCTTACAATAGCGGAAGCCATGCCCGCACGAACGGTTCATTGCGTGAAGTTGAAGAGGGTTCTGCCGGGCCTCGACGAGGCTCCGTTCGACGGCGAACTCGGCCAGCGCATCTACGAGAACGTGTCGAAGGTCGCTTGGGCCCAGTGGGCCGAGCACCTCAAGATGATCATCAACGAGTACCGCCTGAACCCGGCCACGCTGCAGGCGCAGGAACTGATCATCAAGCAGATGGAAGCTTACTTCTTCGGCGAGGGTGCGGCCCCTCCTCCCGAGTACGTGGCACCTGGATCATGAAGCGGTGGCAGGCACCGCTCCTGGTCCTGCTGGGGGCGTGGATCGGTTGCACGCTCTTCATGTGGCAGGTCGCGATCCAGAACTTCGCTGTCGCCGAGAGCGTGTCGTCCGCGGGCAGCGAGGATCTTCGACAGGTGGTCGACGGTCTCCCGGCGGAAAGCCTCCGCACGGCGCTCCGCTACCAGGCGTCCGAGGTCAACCGGCTCTTCTTCGCGGGGTGGGGGTGGGTGCAGCTGCCGCTCGGCGCTGCGATCCTGATGATCGCCTGCTTCGCGGGCAGCGGGCGGGCGGTGCAGGCGCTGGCCGCGATCATGACAGCGATCGCGCTGGGTCTGGCGGTTTACGTGGTGCCCGAAACGGTGCGGCTGGGCCGGATGATCGATTTCGTGCCCGAGACGGCATTGCCCGCAACGCGCAACGCGTTTTGGACACTCCACCACACGTACACCGCCGCCGATTCGTTGAAACTCGTGCTTGGCCTGGTTGCTGTCGGCGCGGTGTGGCGCGGACGCAAGCATGGCGGGCCCGCGGCCTGATCCTAGCAATCGATCCTCCGGGGCGAGTGCTGCGCTGAGCGTCGACTCAACGGTGCAGTCCTGAAGGCGATGGCAGACCCCATCTGGGCGCCGAGTCCCGAACGCGTCGCCGCGGCTCAGGTCCAGAGCTTCATCGAGCGCGTCGGCGTGGCGGACTTCCAAGCCCTGCACCGCTGGTCGGTCGACCGCCCGGACGAATTCTGGCGCGATGTCTGGGATTTCGTGGGCATCAGGGCCCACCGCCAGCCCGACCGGACAGTCGAAGGAATCGACCGGATGCCGGGAGCCCGCTGGTTCCCCGGCGCCCGACTCAATTTCGCCGAGAACCTGCTCCGCTACGGAGACGACCGCGAAGCGCTGGTGCATTGGAGCGAGAGCGGCATCCGCCGCGCGTTGACGTTTCGGGAACTGCGTAGCGAGGTACGCGCGCTCGCGGCCGCGCTGGAGCGCGACGGCGTCGGGGCGGGCGACCGCGTCGCCGGACTTGTCGCGAACGTGCCCGAAGCCGTCGTCGCGATGCTCGCCGCGACGAGCCTGGGCGCGATTTGGTCGTCGTGCTCGCCCGACTTCGGTATCGATGCCGTCGTGGACCGGTTCGGTCAGATCCGTCCCAAGGTGCTGCTCGCCGTGGACGGCTACCGGTACGGCGGGAAACCGTTCGGCTGCGCGACCCGGCTGGCGCAGATCGCGCGGCGGATCGACTCGATCGAGCGCTTGGTCGTCGTGCCGAACCTTGGCGCTGGAACGACGGAGGTTCCAGTTCCTGACGCTACGTGGTTCGCGGACTACCGGCGGCCCGCCGCCGCCGAGCGATTCGCTGCGCTGCCATTCGACCACCCCGCTTACATCCTGTATTCGTCCGGCACGACCGGCGTCCCCAAATGCATCGTGCACGGTGCCGGCGGGACATTGATCCAGCACATGAAGGAACTCGTCCTGCATGTCGACCTGCGGCGAGAGGATCGCATCTTCTACTTCACCAGTTGCGGGTGGATGATGTGGAACTGGCTTGTCAGCGGCCTCGCAGTCGGAGCGACGGTCGTGCTGTACGACGGTTCGCCCTTCCACGCCGGGCCGACGGCGTTGCTCGACATGGCGGACCGGGAGGGGGTGACGGTCTTCGGCACGAGTGCCAAGTATCTGTCCGCGATCCAAAAGGTGGGCTTGGAACCGGCTCGCACCCATCGGCTCGACGCCCTGCGGACGATCCTGTCGACCGGCTCGCCACTGGCTCCCGAGAGTTTCGATTACGTGTACGGGCACGTGAAGCGCGACGTGTCGCTGGCCTCGATCTCCGGCGGGACGGACATCGTTTCGTGCTTCGCGCTGGCGGACCCGACCGGCCCGGTCTATCGCGGCGAGCTGCAGACCGCGGGTCTGGGCATGCGCGTCGAAGTCTTCGGGGACGACGGTCATCCCTTGCCGGTCGGTTGCAAGGGCGAACTCGTTTGCACGCAGGCGTTTCCTTCGATGCCTGTCGGATTCTGGAACGATCCGGACGGGAGCAGGTATCGGGCCGCGTACTTCGAGAGGTTCCCGGGAGTCTGGCAGCACGGGGACTATTGCGAGCGCACCGAGCACGGCGGCTTCAAGATCCTGGGGCGCTCCGACACGGCGCTCAACCCCGGCGGGGTGAGGATCGGCACGGCCGAGATTTACAGCGCGGTGGAATCCATGCCCGAGGTGCTCGAAGCGGTAGCGGTCAGCTGGGAAACGGCGGATGACGAGGAGATCGCGCTGTTCGTCCGCTTGTCCGAGGGGATTTCTCTAGACAGCCGCCTCGTCCGGCGGATTCAGGGGCGGATCCGGGAAACGGTCTCCCCGCGACACGTTCCCAAGCGGATCTTCGAGGTGGACGATATCCCGCGCACGAGGAGCGGCAAGGTCGCCGAATTGGCCGTGCGCAGCGCGGTTCACGGACGGCCGGTCAAGAACTTGCAGTCCTTGGAGAATCCAAGCGCCTTGGATGCCTATGCCCGGTTTCGGGGTCCGACCGGGGACGTTGCGGAATCCAGCGGCGGGGCAGGAGCCCGATCACCTACGCGTCGGCGACCTTGACCCACGAGCCGCCGTCGCGCGCCGAACGAGCCGCCGCGAACACCGTTGCCAGCGTGTGCAAGCCTTCCGCGCCGGTGGGATAGCTAATCGATGTGGGCGGCGCGGAGCTCTCCGCTTCGCGCGCATGCACCGCCGCGGCGATATCGCCGTAAATGTTGGCAAAGGCCCCGAGCAAGCCTTCCGCGTGACCCACCGTGATCCGGGACGCTTGCACCGCTTCGAGGGCGAGCGAGGCATCGCCGCGCTCCAAGATCCGCGCCGGCTCGCCCAGCGGCGTCCAGCGGAGCTGGTTCGGCTGCTCTTGGTCCCAGCGCAGGCCTCCGCGCTCGCCGAAAATGCGAATGGTAAGGCCGTGGAGCTGGCCGACCGCTACAGCGCTCGCCCACAAGCGACCGACCGCTCCGTTCGCGAACCGCAAAGCGACGAGAGCGTCGTCCTCGAGTTTCCGGCCATCGACCGTCGACACGAAGTCCGCGGAGACTCGCTCCACCTCGCTGCAGAGGATGAAGCAGGCCATGTGCAGCGCGTGCAGGCCCGTGTCCGCGAGTACCGAGCTCACGCCCGCCTGCGCGGGATCGTATCGCCAGCGGATCCGCGGGTTTTCGTCGTCGTCTTCGGCATCGGCGTGCGAGCCGTGGGCGAACTCCGCGACGACGACCCGGATGTTGCCCAAATCCCCGGACCGCACCATCGCGCGGGCTTGGCGCACCATCGGATAGCCCGTGTAGCCGTAGTTCACGGCGAGGATGCAGTTGCGCTCGCTCGCGGTCTCGACCAGCTGCTCCGATTCGGCGATCGTGGTCGTGAGCGGCTTTTCGCACAGGACGTGAAAGCCGGCGTCCAGAAACGCCTGCGCGATCTCGAAGTGGGTCGCGTTCGGCGTGGCGATCGTGACAAGGTCCATGCGATCCTGCGCTGGCATCTCGCGCTCGCGGGCGAGCATTTCCCGCCAGTCGCCGTAGGCCCGCGCGGGCGGAACGCCCTTGCGGATCGCGAACTCCCGGCCCCTGGCCGGATCGATATCGAGTGCTCCGGCAACCGATTCGTAGAGCCCGTCCAAGCCGGATCCGATGCGATGCGCGTCTCCGATCTGGCTGCCCTCGCCGCCTCCGACCATCCCCCAGCGGAGTTTTCGTTGCATTCTCGTGGTCTCCCGTTACGCGCTGCGAACCCGCCGCTTCTTCGATTCAAGCCGCCCTGAGAAGCGTGTCCATGACCATCACGCCTAACAGCGTGTAGATGATGTCAAATCCGATCAGCAAGCGCAGCCACGGACCGATCTCGGTGACCGCGGTCGGATCGAAGATGCCCCACGTCACGCTCATGCACGCGACGAGCGCCGGCAAGCAGACCGGGAATAGCAGTAGCGGCAGCATCAGTTCCCGCAAGCGGTTGTTGGCGGTGATCGCTCCGAAGGTCGTGCCCACCGCGGCGAACGACCAACTGCCCAGCGCTAGCACGGGCAGCAGGCGACCGAAGTGCGGCAGCCAATTCGAATCGAAAAAGATACCAAACACCGGCAGGGAGATGAGTTCGACCGCGAGGATCAGCGTGCAGCTCGAGATCGTCTTGCCGAGGAACAGGGCGTCTCCCGACATCGGCGAGGCGACCAGCGCGTCGAGACAGTCGTTGGCTGTCTCGCGCGTGAAGCCGCGATTCAGGACCAAGACACCGGCGAACAGGTATACCACCCAGAGCAGACCGGCCGAAAGACTGCGGACTTCCACGTTGGTGTTCGGGTCGAAAGTGAAGCTGAACATCAACAGGACCACTAGCGAGAACGAGATCGCCGCGTTGAGCACTTGGCGCTCCCGGAACTCGCAACGCAGATCCTTCAACGCGACAAGTCGCACGTGGGCCAGGAAGCGACTCATGGCAGGCGTTCGTACAGCGACTGCGGACGCGCTCGGAGGCTCGCGTCGATAGCCCCGCGATAGACGAGGCGGCCGCGGTGCAGCAGGGCGGCTTCGTCGGCGATCTCGAAGGCTTCGCGGAGCTGGTGCGAGCAAATCACGGCGGAACGGCCCGCTCGCCGCGCTTGATCGAGCAGCGCGGAGAGCAATTGCGTGGCGCGGTCGTCCAGCGCCGTCCACGGCTCGTCGAGCAGCAAGATGTCGGGTTCGTGCAGGAAGGCGCGGGCGATGGTGAGTCGCTGGCGCATCCCCCGCGAGAACTCGGCGACGCGCGAATTCCGGAAGCGCTCCAGCCCGACCCTAGCTAGCCATGCCGCGACGACGGCTCCCGGATCCGCCACGCCGTACAGCCCGCAGAAGAACCGGAGGTTCTCGGCCGCGGTCAATTCGTCGTAGATCCACGCTCCGTGGCTGACCACGCCTATGCGACCCTGCTGTTCTCGGTGGCTGGCATCCGCGGCCGGGAACGAGATCTCGCCGGTCGAAGGCGCGCTGAGGCCGGCTAGGATGCGCAGCAGGGTCGTCTTGCCGGCGCCGTTCCGCCCGAGCAGGGCGAGCACGCTGCCTGACCGCACATCCAAATCGACCTCGCGAAGGGCGGGAAAGTCGCCGAAGTACTTCGCTACGCGGCGGGCGCGGATCGCGGGCTCGTTCATCAGGCCGTTCGCTACGCTTGCTTCCGCGCCCGCCGACCGGTCGCGGCCGCTCGGCGCGACGTCAGCAAGTGGATGAATCCCAAGCCCAGAATCAAAGCCGTGAGGCCGCCGATCCAAGCCAGCTCTTGCGCGATCGGCGCGGGCTGGATCGTGATCTCCGTGCTGGAGGGGCTGGGCTCCGATTCCCGTCGCAGAGCGCCTTGCCCGCTGACGGTGAGCAGCGCCACTGCGCTGGCACCCTGCACGGAGTAAATCGCGGCGTTCGTCGAAGGCTCGCGCCCGAAGAGTGCAACGCCCTCCCCGGCGATCTCGACGCCCTCGGGGGCGGCCACGCGCGTCGCTACGTCCGGATAGATCGAGCGAACCGCGAATTGACCGCCCTCTGCGTAGGGGACGACGTACGACAAATCGATGCGGCTCTCGCCGGGCTTGAGTGGGAAGTCGACCTTGTAGAGGCCCTCTTCTCCCGCCGGCAACGCGGTGCTGCGCAACGGCATGCCCGCGGGCCCGGTGCCCGAGACCTGGACCACGCCCTTGGCTGCTTCGGGCAAGAAAAAGCGCAGCGTGCCGTCCTCGGTGCTGTAAGTGACGGGAGGATTCGAGTCGTTGAAGAACTGGAAGCTCTCGCGCACCACCATCTCCTCGCCTCCGGGCTCGAGGATCAGCACGCGGTTGGCGGGCGAAGCGATGTCTTCAGCGCTCGCCGCATAAACCGTGATGGTCACGCTGTCGAGCGCATCGTCAGCGCGCAGGATCTCGGTGTAGTTGATCCCGTCAAGCTCGGCGCGAATCGCCCCGGCGAAGGGCTGGCCGGCCGAGACCGCGGGCAGTTCCTTCGCGAACGCGAACTGGCCTTCGGAGTCGGTCACGGTCTCCTCGACGGGCGTCATGCCGCCGAGGAAGCTGGACAGCGTCAGCGTCACGCCAGGCGCTCCCGCCCCGGTCGTGCCGTTGCGGACCGTCCCGCTCACAGCCCCGGCGACCGGCCACGCGCAGGCAACGACAACCGCCGCGAGCAGCGGCAGGCCCATGCGGGGCGTGGAGCGCCTACGCATCGTCGCGATCCCCGATGCGGTCGATCTCGGCCAGCACCCCGGCCAATTCCGCCTGCAGTTCCTGCTTGCTGAGGGCGTAGTCGTCCGCCGACATCTTGTTCATGTGGAACTCGTTCTGCAGGTCGCGCAGGTTTTCGTATATCGCTGCCTTGCGATCCTCGAGATGCTGCGTGGGAGAGACCGCCTCCTCCGGCGGAATGTGGCCGGATCGCACCACCAGCGGCAGTCCGAAGGCGAGCAGCAGCAGCAAGATGGCGGCCGTTACGAGCATCTGCAATCCGATCGCGCCCGGTTCCTCCCGGCGCAACCCTCGCATCTATTCCAGTTCGTCCGGATCCACTTCGATCTGCGAGCGGTATCGGTCCACCACTTCCGTCGGCACGCCCGCGCCGCGCGAGCGCGCGACCGCCCGGCCCCGCCAGCGGCGGACGACCCACGGGATCAGCGCGAGACCCGCCACCAGCGCGGCGAACGGGGCGATCCAGCCGACCCGGCCGAAACCCTCGTTGCGCGGCTCGACGCGGGTCTCGCTGCCGTACTTGGCGTAGATCGCCTCGAGAATCTCGGCCTCCGGCCGCCCGGCCTCGAGTCCCTCCAGAATCTCGGCTTCGACCGGATCGCTGAAGTGGCAGTTGATCATGTTGCAACTGCCCACCGTATACGCGCAGCCGCACTGGCAGGAAACGCGGTCGCCCACCTCGCGCAGCTTCGCGTAGGGCACTTCCGCCGCGGCTTGCGCCACGCTGAAGGCGATCAGCGCGCTAGTCGCCAGAAACCGCAACGGGCTGCTCCTTCGTCGTTGTCGGTACCGGGACGGCACGATAGCGGCTCTTGCTCGGCACCAATGCGACCAGCGTCCCGAATACCAAGGTCAGGGCTCCGATCCAGATCCAGTTCACGAGCGGATTGATGTAGACCTGCAGGATCGGGTTCGACCCGTCCTGGGACTGTCCGGCGTAGACGAGGTAAACGTCTTCGCGCAAGCGGTTCCGCACGTCGACGCGGCTGGTCGGCTGCTGGGACGCGTGGTAGAACCGGCGCTCCGGCTGCATCGTCTCCAAGAACTCGCCGTCCTTGCTCACGTCGACCGACGCGACCGCGCGGAAGTAGTTCGGGCTGTCCATCTCGGAGACGTTCTGGAGCTTGAACCCGTAACCGCCGACATCGACGCTCTCGCCCACCGCGAGCTCCTGCTGGTGGACGATGTTGAAAGCGGCTCCCGCGAAGCCCACGAACATGAGCACGATCGCCATGTGGACCAAGTAGCCGCCGTACCGGCGGGTGTTGCGTCGCGTGAGTTCGACCATCGCGCCCGCGAGCGAGAGTCCGGCCTTGCGCTGGATCACGCGACCGCCGCGATAGAACTCCATGAGCACGGTCAGCGTGACGAACGCGCACAGGCTGAAGCAGACCAGCGCGTAGAAGTGCCGCATCCCCGCCGCGACGAGGATCGTCGCGCAGGCCAGGGCGGCGGTTCCGGGCCACAGAAAGTTGCGCCGCAGCGATTCGACCGACGTGCGCCGCCACGCGAACAGCGGCCCGACCCCGGTCAGGAAGAGCAGGAACAAGCCGATCGGCACGTTGACCTTGTTGAAGAACGGCGCGCCGACCGTGATCTTGTTGCCCGTGAAGTACTCGCTGATGACCGGGAACAGCGTCCCCCACAGCACCGCGAAGCAGCTCGCCAGCAGGACGACGTTATTGAACAGGAAGCTGGATTCGCGGGACACGACCGACTCCAGTTCCGCCTCGCTGCGCAAATAGTCCAAGCGGGTGTAGATCAAGTAGCCGGTGATCGCGATGCCGACCAGCAGGTACCAGACGAAATAGATGCCGATCTCGGATTGCGCGAAGGCGTGGACCGAGCTGACCAGCCCGCCGCGGGTCATCATCGTGCCGAAGATGCACAGGAAGAACGTCGCCGAGATCAGGACGATGTTCCAGACCTTCATCATGCCCTTCTTCTCCTGCATCATCACCGAGTGCAGGAACGCCGTGCCCGTGATCCACGGCAGCAGCGAGGCGTTCTCGACCGGATCCCAGCCCCAGTACCCGCCCCAGCCGAGCACCACGTAGGCCCAGCGCGCGCCGAGCAGGATGCCGATCGATTGGAACAGCCACGTGACCATCGTCCAGACCCGCGTCGTGTGGATCCAGCGCTCGCCCGGCTGCCGGGTGATCAGCGACGCGAGCGCGAATGCGAACGGCACGGTGAACCCCACGTAGCCGAGATACAGCATCGGCGGGTGGATCGCCATCATGGGGTGCTGCAGCAGCGGGTTGAGACCCTGCCCGTCGGGCATCGCCGTGATCTGCGGACCGGACATGATCACTTGGAACGGATTCGCCTCGAAGGCGACGAGTCCAAGGAAGAACGCTTGCGTGGCGGCCATGACGACGACCACGTAGGCGATCATGTTGCGGTGCCTCCGGCGGCCCGTGTAGACCGACACGAACGAGTAGGTGGCCGCGATCCAGCTCCAGAACAGCAGCGAGCCCTCCTGCCCGCCCCACCACGCGGCGACCTTGTACAAGAGGTCCAGCGTCGCGTTCGAGCGCGAGGCGACGTAGCTGAAGCTGAAGTCATCCGTGAGGATGGCGTGCAGCAGGATGGCCGACGCCGCGGTCGTCATCAGCCAGGCGCCCAGCACGGCCCGCTGGGCGCTCAGCTCGAGGAACGGGTTCCGCCGCAGCTTGCCGGCGAGCGCCGCCACCACCGCGTAGGCGGACAGCAGGAACGCCAGCAGGACCGCGAGGTAACCGAGGTTTTCCATTCCGCCTCGAACCGTCTGAAACCTCTATGCCGGGGTGCTCCGGAGGCGCGTCCCGAGCGGATCTAGCCCGCTTGGCTCGGTGCCGAGGACTCGTACACCGGCGCGGCTTCCTCGCCGGGCGCGGCCTCGTACTTCGACGCGCATTTGGCTTGGATCTTGGTGGCCTCGAACTTGCCGTCCGCCCGCAGCACGCCGTCGCACAGAGCTTGCGCCCGGTCGCGGAACGTGTCCGGGAGCGGATCCGAGCCGGTGTACACCACGTTCAGGACGCGGGCGGCTTCCATCGACTCGTCCTGCTGGTGCAGGACGAACTCGACGCTCTCGGCGCGCCGCACGATCGAGCCCTCCGCGACGTCGCCGCCGACCCGGATGCGCTTGGCACCCGGATTGTCCAAGGCCATCAGTTCCTCGAGCGTCACGTAGTAGGTGGCGCTCTCCTGGATGCCGCTCACGCCCATCCAGGCGAGCGTCGCAACGATGGCGACGACGATGGCGATGAATTTCGCGTGCTTCTTCACCGGGAGGCCTCGCGCTCATTATATAGCGGTTCGCTGTCGCGCGAGGAAACACCCGGTCCGGCGGCGACATGCTAAGTTATGTGCGCTCCACCGATGACGTTCAAGAAACCCTGCCTCTACCTAGCGCTCGCGGCCGCGCTGCTGGCCTCCGCCTGCTCCGAATCCGCGCCGCCCACCCCGCCGAACGTCCTCTTCATGGCGATCGACGACCTCAACGACTGGGTCGGCCCGCTGGAAGGCCATCCCCAAGTGCGGACGCCGCACATGGACCGGCTGGCTGCCCGGGGGACCACGTTCTACAACGCCCACACCCAAGCCCCCCTCTGCAATCCCTCCCGCACGAGCTTGATGCTCGGACGCCGCCCCTCGAACACCGGGATCTACGGACTGGCTCCGTGGTTCCGGGAAGTCGATTCGCTCAAGGATCTCGAGCCGCTGCCGAGGTACTTCGAACGCAACGGATACGCCACGTATGCGACGGGCAAGATCTATCACGGGCGCTACGGGCGTGCCGACGACGCCACGGAGTTCCAAGCGCTCGGCCCGCCGGCCGGCGTGGGGGCGCGACCCGAGCAAAAGCTCGTCGATACCCCGCAAGATCACGCCTTGGTCGACTGGGGCACGTTTCCCCACCGGGACGAAGACAAGGGGGACTGGGCGGTAGCGAGCTGGGCCGTCGAGCAACTCGCGGGCCCGCTCAGCGGCCCCCAGGACCAGCCGTTCTTTCTCGCGGTCGGATTCTTCCTGCCCCACGTGCCGTGCTACGTGACGCAAGAGTGGTACGACATGTACCCGCCGGAGGAAGTCGTCCTGCCGCCGATGCGCCGGGACGACCGCGACGACACGCCGCGGTTCAGCTGGTATCTGCATTGGAAGCTTCCCGAGCCGCGCCTGAAGTTCCTGGAAGAGAGCGACCAGTGGCGCAACCTCGTGACGTCGTACCTCGGTTCGGTGTCGTTCGTCGATAGCCAGGTCGGGCGAGTGCTGGACGCTCTCGAAGCGAGCGGGCACGCCGACAACACGGTGATCGTGCTGTGGTCCGATCACGGCTGGCACCTGGGCGAGAAACTCATCACGGGGAAGAACACGCTCTGGGATCGATCCACGCGCGTGCCGCTGATATTCGCGGGCCCCGGCGTCGCGACAGGCGCTCGCGTGACCAGCCCCGCCGAGTTGCTCGATATCTATCCCACCTTGATCGATCTAGCCGGACTGCCGGAGCAGCAAGGTCTTGAAGGCCACAGCTTGCTGCCCCAGCTCGAGGACGCTTCCGCTCCCCGCGAGTGGCCAGCGATCACGACGCACAACGCGGGCAACCATGGCGTGCGGTCGGAGAAGTGGCGCTACGTCGTCTACGCGGACGGCAGCGAGGAACTCTACGACATGGAGAACGATCCGCAGGAGTTCAAGAATCTCGCCGGCGACCCCCAGTACGCGGAGGTGATCGCGGAGCACAAGCGCTTCGTGCCGACCGGCGACCTGCCTCCGGCACCCGGCAGCCGCGCGCGGGTCCTGACCTACGACGGGGGCCAAGTGGTGTGGGAAGGCGCGGAAGTCGGGCCCAGCGATCCGGTTCCCGAACTCTGAATACACTGAGTGTTGGCAGCGGCCCACCGCATTCTCTGCGTCATCCCCGCTCGGTTCGCTTCCCGGCGCTTAGAGGGGAAGCCGCTAGTTTCGCTGGGCGGCAAGCCGCTGGTGCAACACGTTTACGAGAGAGCACGCGAGTGCCCGCTGTTCAGCAAGGTAGTCGTCGCGACCGACAGCGAGCGCATCAAGTCCGCTGTCGAAGGCTTCGGCGGACGGGTGGCGATGACGTCACCGAAGCATCTTTCCGGCACGGATCGCGTGGCCGAAGTCGCGTCGGCGGACAGCGCGGACATCGTCGTGAACGTGCAGGGCGACGAGCCTTTCGTAAATCCGCGCGTCCTCGAGCAAGTGGTGCAGCCGTTGCTGGATCCGGACGGCCCGCCGATGTCCACTTTGCGCAAGCGGATCGACAGCCCCGGGGCCTTGGAAGACCCTAACGTGGTCAAGGTCGTCACGAACAGGCGCGGCCGGGCGCTCTACTTTTCCCGTAGCGCGGTGCCCTATCTCGGGCGCGATGCCGGCGGCGTCGCGTGGGAACACATCGGGATCTACGCGTACCGTCGCGAATTCCTGCTGCAATTCAGTCGGATGGACCCGACGCCGCTCGAGGGGGTCGAGGGGCTGGAGCAGTTGCGGGCGTTGGAGTCCGGCTACTCCATCGCGGTCGTCCCGACCGAGCATCACACTGGCGTGAGCGTCGACACGCCCGCAGATCTGGAGCGCGCCGAGCGCCTGCTACGGCGGTGAGGGGAATCCCGACGCCAGACTCGGGCACTCGTTCGGAGAGGTACGAGCCTGAGGCACGGCGAGGGCCGGGACTGATCGATCAGGTCTTTCCGTGCTAGGATAGAAACTTGGTAGGCACTTGCATGTCAGTATCGCGAAGTAGGGTGCAGTCTCTGTCGGTCCGTGGGTTCGGGAGTCCCGTCGGAGAGCCGGCAAGCCACGTTTCCGGATGTGGAATCCGCATCCGATTCTTGAGCCTCAATGCCTTTGCGAAGATCGCCTGTCCGCGCCGCAGGGCGCAGCCGCGAGAGGAATCATAGCCCCGCAGGGAGAGCCGGATTGCCTACAGCCGCATCGACTTCCGCAATCCTGCGCTCACTCCGCGATTTCGGTCAGGCCGTCACGCGCAAGATGGCGCAATCCGAGCCCGGGCAGCCCGAGGAGCAGCTGCGGTCTCCCTTCGAAACGCTCCTCCGCGAGACCGCCGCCACCTTGGGCGCGCCTGCCGAATGCGTGGGGGAGCCGTCCCTGCCCGACAGCCTCGGACGCCCGGACTACGCCGTGCATGTCGACGGACTCCTCACCGGCTACGCGGAACTCAAGGCACCGGACAAAGGGGCCAACGCGCGCCAGTTCCGCGGCCGGGACCGTGCTCAGTTCAAGCGCTTCTCCGCCATTCCGAACCTGCTCTATACCGACGGCAACGAGTGGGCCGTGTATCGCGGCGGCGAGCGGGCAGGACCCCTCGTCCGCTTGGCGGGCGATGTCACCAAGGCGGGCCGGAGAGCCGCGACTCCCGAAGCTGCGACCGCGCTGGAACGGCTCCTGCTCGACTTCCTTTCATGGAAGCCTCACGTCGCGACTGATCGTAGCGGCAAGGTCGATCTGGGGCGGTTCGCGGAACAAATCGCGCCTCTCTGCCGCATGCTCCGCGACGACGTGCTGGGCGAACTCAAGGATCCGCGCTCGCAACTGGTGTCGCTCCAGCGGGACTGGCGCCAGCTCCTGTTCCCCGACGCGTCAGACAAGCAGTTCGCCGACGCTTACGCCCAGACGGTGACGTTCGCGCTGCTTCTGGGCCGGAGCGAAGGAGCCGATCCTCTCACCCTACACACAGCCCAGGGGCAGCTGGCAGTCCGCCACAGCCTGCTGTCCAGAGCGCTGCAAGTGCTCACCGACGTGCTGACGGAGAAACGTGCCAGCGCGGCGCTGGCCGCTTCGCTGGACCTGCTATTGCGCGTGATCGGGGTCGTCCCGACCAAGGCCCTGTCCACTGGCGAGGATCCTTGGCTGTACTTCTACGAGGACTTTCTCGCCGTCTACAACCCGGTCCTGCGCAAGAACGCCGGCGTCTACTACACGCCCGTGGAGGTCGTCCGCGCCCAAGTTCGCCTCGTCGACGACTTGCTCACCAACCGCCTCGGCAAGACCCTGGGCTTCGCCGCGCCCGACGTGGTGACGCTCGATCCGGCCGTGGGCACGGGCACGTACCTGCTCGGCGTCGTTTCCCAGGCGCTGGGCCGCGTCGCGGCCGAGCAAGGTTCCGGCAGCGTACCGGGCTTCGCCGCGTCCCTGGCCAACAACCTCTACGGTTTCGAGTTCATGACCGGCCCGTACGCGGTCGCCGAATTGCGCGTGAGCCGCGCCTTGGACGATTACGGCGCGGAGGGACCCGCGACCGGCGGGCCGCACCTGTACCTGACCGATGCCTTGGAAAGTCCCCATGCGGAACCGGCGCAGTTGCCGCTGTTCCTGCGTCCGATTTCGGATCAGCGCGCTCAAGCGCTCAACGTGAAGAGCCGCACGCAAGTGCTGGTCTGCCTCGGCAATCCGCCGTACGACCGGCACCAAGCGGGCTCGCGGGAGAACGCATCGGCGGCGGGAGGCTGGGTGCGCTGGGGCGATCCCGGCGGGAGCGAGCCGCCCCTGCTGGCGGACTTCATCGACCCGGCCAGGACGGGCGGGCACGGGATTCACCTGAAGAACCTCTACAACCTCTACGTCTATTTCTGGCGCTGGGCACTGTGGAAGGTCTTCGAGCACGAAACGGCGCGCGGCCCGGGCGTGGTGAACTTCATCAGCGCGGCAAGCTACATCGACGGGGCGGCGTTCAGCGGGATGCGCGAGCACATGCGGCGGGTGTGCGACGAGATCTGGATTCTCGATCTCGGCGGCGAGGGGCACGCGCCGCCCCATGACGAAAACGTATTCGCGATTCGCACGCCGGTGGCGATCGCGGTGGCGGTCCGAGCGCGTCGAGGCGGCGGCAAGCGGCCGGCAGCGGTCTGGTATGCCCGGATCAGTGGGACGCGTGACGAAAAGCTGGGAGTGCTCGATGGAATCAGGGACTTCCAGTCCGTCGCCTGGCAACCGTGCCCGAGCGGATGGCAAGACGCGTTCAGGCCATCGGCTGCGGGAACTGGAATCGTCGAGGCCCGTACCGGGTTCACTGGGCCGGAAACGTATGCCCAGTGGCCGCGCTTGACCGATCTGATGCCGTGGCAGCACTCGGGGACGCAGGCGAAGCGCACGTGGCCCATCGCTCCCGACACGGACACATTGGAGCGGCGCTGGAGCGCGCTCCTGCACGCGACAGATCGAGCGGCGGCGTTCCGCGAAGATCGCGACCGGAGAATCGACCGGGAGTACCATTCTCCGGTCACTCGAAGCACCGGTTCGAGACCGATCGATCAACTGCCACCCGGTGCGCTAATGCCCAAGGCCCGGCGATACGCGTACCGATCCTTCGACCGCCAGTACCTGATTGTTGACGGTCGCCTAGTCTCTTACCTCCGCCCCCCGCTTTGGAACTCGCAGAGTGAATCCCAGATCTACTTGACCGGTCTCCTGACCAAGCCCCTCGGACCGGGCCCCGCGCTCACTGCGACCGCATTGGTCCCTGACTTGGACCACTTCTCGGGGCGCGGGGGAAAGGACGCGGTTCCCCTGTATCGGACCGCGGACACCACTGAACCGAACGTAACGCCTGGACTCCTCGACTTGCTGAGCTCCCAATACGGTCGGAGTGTGGATGCGCTCGCCTTCGCGTCTTACGCGTACGGGATCTTGGCGCACCCGGCGTTCGCCGAGGAGTTCTCCGCTCACTTGGACGCGCGCGTGATCCGCGTGCCCGTCACGAAGGATGGAAGCCTTTTCGAGCGAGTACGCTCCTGCGGCGCGAGACTGCTGTGGCTGCACACGTACGGCGAACGGTGCGTTCCGGACGGAGAGCAGCCAAGCCGTGTCCCTCCCGGCAACGCTCGTTGCACGGAGCCGATCCAAGGACGCAAGATCGCCTATCCACAAAGCTTTGCATACGCCCTCCAAAACCAATCTCTCAGAGTCGGATCGGGCGTCATTGCGCCGGTTCCCGCGGCAGTATGGGACTACAAGGTCTCCGGCTTGAGCGTGGTGCGGTCCTGGCTGAGCTTCCGCATGGCTCGGGGAGGTGGGCGGAAATCCTCTGCCTTGGACCAAGTCCGTCCGCAACGCTGGTCCGTTGCGTTCACGGAAGAACTGCTCGAACTCATCTGGATCCTCGAGGCCACGATTGAGGGCTACGAGGAGCAAACGCAGTTGTTCCGGAGTGTGGTCGAGAGCGAATGCTTCATGGCGGAAGATCTACCGAGCCCTCCCGAATGGATGCGGCTTCCGCCGCCGCGGGAGGCGCGAGCCAAGCCGCAGCTCAGTCTCGGTTCCCGCTAGACGAGCCTGAAGCGTGGCAGAGGGCCGGGACTGATCGATCAGGACTTTCCGTGCTAGGATAGAAACTTGGTAAGCACTTGCATGTCGATACTGCGAAGTACAGTGCAATCTTTGTCGCTTCATGGGTTTGGGAGCCCCGCCGGAGAGGCAACGAGCCTCATTTCCGGGGGCGGAATCCGCATCCGATTCTTGAGCCTCAATGTCGTTGCGAAGGTCGACTGTCTGCTCCTCGGAGCGCATCCGCGAGAGGAATCATAGCCCCGCAGGGAGAGCCGGATTGCCTACAGCCACTTCGAAGTCCGCAATCCTGCGCTCGCTCCGCAATTTCGGTCAGGCCGTCACCCGGAAGATGGCACAATCCGAGCCCGGGCAGCCCGAGGAGCAGCTGCGGTCTCCATTCGAAAGGGGATTATATACCAAAGTAGCCAAGACTCTGAATCCTAGACATGCAGGATGCCATCGCAGCGCGACCGTGCGATCCGCTCTGCCTCGGCCTGCTGGTCGATTCCAATGGCAGACCCGCCGTGTCGCAGTGTCGCGACGAGCGTGCTTCGTGTTGTACGGCGGGTCTATGTAGACCAGATCGACAGAGTCCTCGTCCATCTCGCGCAGGATGTCTAGACAGTCGCCATGCTTGATGCGGATCATCGTTTCTCCTTTGTTCATATGGGCTTGGCTACTTTGGCATTTAATTCCCATTCGAAACACTCCTCCGCGAGACCTCCGCCACCTTGGGCGCGCCTGCCGAATGCGTGGGGGAGCCGTCCCTGCCCGACAGCCTCGGACGCCCGGACTACGCCGTGCATGTCGACGGACTGCTCACCGGCTACGCGGAACTCAAGGCACCGGACAAAGGGGCCAACGCGCGCCAGTTCCGCGGCCGGGACCGTGCTCAGTTCAAGCACTTCTCCGCCATTCCGAACCTGCTCTATACCGACGGCAACGAGTGGGCGGTGTATCGCGGCGGCGAGCGGGCCGGCCCCCTCGTCCGCTTGGCGGGCGATGTCACTAAGGCGGGCCGAAGAGCCGCGACTCCCGAAGATGCGACCGCGCTGGAACGGCTCCTGCGCGACTTCCTGGCGTGGAAGCCGATCGTCGCGACCGACGCTCAGGGCGGGGTCGACCTTGGGCGGTTCGCGGAACAAATCGCGCCTCTCTGCCGCATGCTCCGCGACGACGTGCTGGGCGAACTCAAGGATCCGCAGTCGCACTTGGTGTCGCTCCAGCGGGACTGGCGCCAGCTTCTGTTCCCCGACGCATCCGACAAGCAGTTTGCCGACGCTTACGCGCAGACCGTGACGTTCGCGCTGCTTCTGGGCCGGAGCGAAGGAGCCGATCCTCTCACCCTACACACAGCCCAGGGGCAGCTGGCAGTCCGCCACAGCCTGCTGCTGTCCAGAGCACTGCAAGTGCTAACCGATGTCCTGCCCGAAGGACGAACCAGTGCGGCGCTTACCGCATCTCTCGATCTGCTGTTGCGAGTGATCGGGGTCGTCCCGACCAAGGCCCTGGCCGCTACGGAAGATCCTTGGTTGTACTTCTACGAGGACTTTCTCGCCGCCTACAACCCCGTCCTGCGCAAGAACGCCGGCGTCTACTACACGCCCGTGGAGGTCGTCCGCGCCCAAGTTCGCCTCGTCGACGACTTGCTCACCAACCGCCTCGGCAAGACCCTGGGCTTCGCCGCGCCCGACGTGGTGACGCTCGATCCGGCCGTGGGCACGGGCACGTACCTGCTCGGCGTCGTTTCCCAGGCGCTGGGCCGCGTCGCGGCCGAGCAAGGTTCCGGCAGCGTACCGGGCTTCGCCGCGTCCCTGGCCAACAACCTCTACGGTTTCGAGTTCATGACCGGCCCGTACGCGGTCGCCGAATTGCGCGTGAGCCGCGCCGTGGACGATTACGGCGCGGAGGCGCCCGCGAACGGCGGGCCGCACCTGTACCTGACCGATGCCTTGGAGAGCCCCCATGCGGAACCAGCGCAGTTGCCGCTCTTCCTGCGTCCGATTTCGGACCAGCGCGCGCAAGCGCTCGACGTGAAAAGCCGCACGCAAGTGCTGGTGTGTCTCGGCAATCCGCCGTACGACCGGCATCAGGCGGGCGCGCGGGAGAGCGCGGCGGCCGCGGGAGGCTGGGTGCGCTGGGGCGACCCCGGCGCGAGCGAGCCGCCCTTGCTGGCGGATTTCATCGACCCGGCCAAGACGGGCGGGCACGGGATTCACCTGAAGAACCTCTACAACCTCTACGTCTATTTCTGGCGCTGGGCGCTGTGGAAGGTCTTCGAGCACGAAACGGCGCGTGGTCCGGGGGTGGTGAGCTTCATCAGCGCGGCAAGCTACATCGACGGGGCGGCGTTCAGCGGGATGCGCGAGCACATGCGGCGGGTGTGCGACGAGATCTGGATTCTCGATCTGGGCGGCGAGGGGCATGCGCCGCCCCATGACGAGAACGTCTTCGCGATCCGCACGCCGGTGGCGATCGCGGTGGCCGTGCGAGTGCGCAAGGGCGGCGGCAAGCGGCCCGCGAAAGTCTGGTACGGCCGGATCAGCGGCACGCGGGCCGAGAAGCTGCGCGAACTTGAAGACATCAGGGACTTCCAGTCCGTCGCCTGGCAACCCTGTCCGAGCGGATGGCAGGACGCGTTCCGGCCATCGGGAATGAGCACAACGATCTTCGAGGCCCGGACGGGATTGACGGGGCCGGAGAGCTACGTCCGGTGGCCGTGCTTGACCGATTTGATGCCGTGGCAGCACTCGGGGACACAGGCGAAACGCACGTGGCCCATCGCTCCCGACACGGACATATTGGAGCGTCGTTGGAGCGCGCTGCTGCATGCGCGCGATCGAGCGGCGGCGTTCCGCGAAGACCCCGACCGCAGGGTCGATCAGGAATACAAGGTGTCGCTCGGCGAGCAATCCGATTCGAAACCGATTGGTCAACTCCCGTCAGATGCGCCGATGCCTTTGGCTCAGCGATACGGGTACCGATCCTTCGACCGCCAGTACCTGATTGCCGACGGTCGACTGGTTTCGCGTCTGCGCCCACCGCTTTGGAAATCGCAAAGTGTGTCCCAGATCTTCTTGACCGGTCTCCTGACTAGGCCGCTCGGGCCGGGGCCCGCGCTCACAGCGACCGCATTGGTCCCTGACTTGCATCACTTCTCGGGGCGCGGGGGAAAGGACGCGGTTCCCCTCTTTCGCACCGCGGACAACACTGAGCCGAACGTAACTCCCGGACTCCTCGCATTGCTGAGCACCCAATACGGTCGGGATGTGGACGCGCTCGCCTTCGCGTCTTACGTGTACGGGATCCTGGCGCACCCGGCGTTCGCCGAGCAGTTTTCCGCTCACTTGGACGCGCGCGTGATTCGCGTACCCGTCACGAAGGACGGGAGCCTCTTCGAGCGAGTCCGGTCCTGCGGGGCAAGACTGCTGTGGCTGCACACCTACGGCGAGCGCTGCGTGCCGGACGGGGAGCAGCCAAGCCGCATCCCTCCCGGCACCGCTCGCTGCACGGAGCCGATACAAGCCCGCAAGCACGCCTATCCCGAGAGCTTCGCCTACGACCGCCGGGGCGAGTCCCTCCGGGTCGGAACCGGGGTCATCGCGCCGGTTCCCGCCACGGTGTGGGACTTCACGGTCTCCGGCTTGAGTGTGATGCGCTCCTGGCTGAGCTGCCGCATGGCTCGGGGCAGCGGACGGAAATCGTCCGCCTTGGACCAAATCCGTCCGCAGCATTGGTCGGTTGCGTTCACGCAAGAACTGCTTGAACTCATCTGGGTCCTCGAGGCCACGATCAAGGGCTACATGGACCAAACGCAGTTGTTCCGGAGTGTGGTCGAGAGCGAATGCTTCACGGCGGAAGAGCTACCGAGCCCTCCCGAATGGATGCGGCTTCCGCCGCCGAAGGAGGCGCGACCCAAGCCGCAGCTCAGTCTCGAATCGAGCTAGACATGCATCCGTCCGTCGCTGACCTGCTCGACATGTCAATTACCGAAACCGCAGGCCGGACGCGTCCTCGTCGGCGGTTCTAAACGCATCTCCTCGCACCGGCGAATCCAGAGGACTCGGGCCGGGTAGGTTAAGGCGAATCCTTCAATGTCAGCGCTGGAAGTATTCAGATGTCCGCTCCGGGGAAGCAGCAGAGCGGCATGGCCGACCGCGGCCCCCACGGCCGTGAGCCGGTCAGCTGGTGCGCGCCGCTCTTCGATTTCGGGGAGGTGTCGGGAGAACGTTTTGCAGCCAGTGCCTGTACGCTCTCCCGTAGGCCCGGTGCAACCCTGCTCCCGAATCACCGCGGATTCTTCTTGCGCATCGACCGGTCCCGTTGGAAACGGAATGTGCAAGGTTCAGCCCTACAGGCCATTCGACAAGACGGACGAATGAATCTTATTCCGACAACTGTATTGAAGACACTGTTAGCGCAAAGCTGAAATGTCCGGTTCTGGCAATTCTGAAATGTCCGCTTTTGCGAGGGAGCGGCATGCTGGATCCAGTGCTACGACGTCCTGGGCCAAGCCCACCGGCTGCAAGCAGCCGGTGGGCACCCTTACGGCGAGCGCGCCGAGGTGCCTGGCGGGGCCGGGTCCGCGCTGAGCGGCCGAGGCCTGCTGTTGAATGCCTGTTTGTCTTGTGAGAACACTGGCTGGCTCGGCCGCAGCCAGCTTGAAGGCCGCTCTTGCAGAAAGGAATACGGGGGTGCCTCCGTCCTCCGCCCCGCGAGGTTTCCCTTAGGCATGGCGTGGCCCCGATGGAAGGGTCGACCGCAGCGGAAGGGACGGCTTGGAGGCCGCCCGGCGAACCGGACATTTCAGCTTTGCAGAAAAGCGGACATTTCAGCTTTGCTCCGACACTGTATTGAAGACACTTGACATTCTGCCACTCCTTCGCTAGTGTCACCATCATGACTAGCAGGTGCGTGGCCCACTCCCTCCAACTGTTCCGTACCGCTGTCCTTTCGGCAGCTGTCGCCGGAGCCTTGCCGGCGCAGGTAGACTCGTCCGCCGATCTGCCAGCATCGCTGCCCGTGGCCTGGCAATACACGAGCAACTCCGACATCGGCACGGGGCACTGCATCGCCGAGTCTCCGCAATGGTACCTGCAAGCCTCGTCCGGCAACCCGAGCAGCTTCTTCGCACAGCTGAAAATCGTCCAAGCCGTGCCGCGGCTGTGGAGTCCCGTCCCGACGGACACATTCCATGCACGCGAGCTAGACCCGTCTATGTACGTGGGCCAGCCCGAACCACTCCCCTCGAGCCCGCGCCGGCCAGAGCCGCGTTGGTCAGCGAACTACTCGTTCTCAGCTTCGTTCACGGTGGCAGGCCAAGCTGGCACCCGTACCGAGACATGGAACCTGCCCATAGTGACACGCGAACTGCCGGCCCGCGACCCTCGCGTTCGCTCGTATCTGCTCGTGCCGGACGACGTACTCGCCGTGCTTCCCAGCCTGGAATCGCTGGTGCTGACCTGGCGCAGCCGTCCCTATCTCCGCACGACAACCCAATACCACGTGGCCTTGACGGGTCTCGCTGCTTCGATCCACAGCATTCGGAATTGCAACCTAAACCCATCCGTCGGCAACCTGCCGGTGCCGCCGAGCCCGGATCCGGTAGCCCCGCCGAGCCCGGATCCGGAACCGGATGTTCAATGTCCTGGTGGGTGTGAGGATCCGCAGTAGTGAGTTTTCGGAAGGTGATTGCAGGGGAGTCAGCAACTGCGTAGATGCAGTGGAGTTCGTTGAAGAACTTCTGGATCTTCCCGAGGTCCCACAAGGCCCCGGGCTGCTCCGCAACACGCGCTAGGCTATGCGTGTTCCGCGCGTCGCGCCGAGATGGCCGATGTCCGGCACTCCGGGGACCCAAACCATGGCCCCTCCCCGAGATTGGCACGCGACTTCCCGGGGGGCTCCCGTACGAATTGCACTTCACTCTCGATCATGCCAACGGTGCGCGCGAAGCTGGAGGGTCGCGGCATCCGGTCGCCGCCCCCGGCCTGGGCACCCGCATGACCGTCCGGCTCGGACGCACTAGGACGGTCCGTTCCATGCCGTCCTAAATCCGCTGCAACGGGGCAGGCGAGCGATACCGGATTCTTGCTCCGACAGCGCGCTTCGACCGCCTGCCTCGGGTTGGAATATAATGGTGTGTCACGCACGGGCGACCTGCATGCGCCCGGCGGTCCAGACTTCGGGGGTAACGCATGCCGGAAGATCAGGCCAGCGCTTCGCTCTTAGACCGTATCAAGGCGAGCATCAGGTCCGAGAGCACCGACGAGAAGGCTCGCATCCAGTCGCGGCGGCGCATGGTCGGCCTGCTGACCGGCGGGTTCCTGGTGACGAACCTGCTGATGTTCCTGCGGTTCTTCTTCCCGCGGACCATCTTCGAGCCGCGCACGCAGTTCCGCATCGGGTTGCCGGCGGACTACGCGATCGGTGTCGACACGCGGTTCCAGAAGTCCAAGCGCATCTGGGTGGTACGCACCGCCGATCGCCTGTTCGTGATCTTCGCGAGCTGCACGCATCTCGGCTGCACCCCGGACTGGAAGCTCAGCGAGGCGAAGTTCAAGTGCCCCTGCCATGGCAGCGGGTACGATACCGAGGGGCGCAACTACGAAGGCCCGGCGCCGCGCCCCTTGGACCGCGCTTACGTCGAGCTCGACCCCCAAGGGCAGGTTGTCGTGGACACCAGCGTCCTCTTCCGCGAGGAGAAGGGCCGTCCCACCCAGTTCGACAACCCGGGCAGCTACGTCCAAGTGTAAGGACGGGAGGAAGCAATCATGGCTGACTCGAACCCCACCGAGACCAAGACGCGGGAAGCCCCTCCGTCTTCCAACGGAGACTCGAACGGTCGCCGCACGCTGCTCGGCGTGACGATCGACCCCGACGAGATCAAGCGCAAGGCCAAGATCGACCTCAAGGGCGTCACCGAGCCCACCAAGACCGAGGTCTACAAGTCGATCTTCCGGGTCAAGCACGACGAGACCGCCCGCAGCCGCACGCTGGGCGTGCTGAGCAACGTCTTCCTGCACCTGCATCCGGCCAAGGTCAACCGCGACGCGGTTCGCTACAGCTTCACGTGGGGCATGGGAGGCATCAGCTTCTACCTGTTCTGGGTGCTCACCTGGACCGGCGTGCTGCTGATGTTCTACTACCACCCCACCAAGGTGCAGGCCTTCCGCGACGTGCTCTACCTGGAGCACGACGTGCCGTTCGGCAAGCTGCTCCGCAACATGCACCGCTGGGCGGCTCACGCGATGGTGTTGACCGTGCAACTGCACATGTTCCGGGTGTTCCTGACGGGGTCGTACAAGAAGCCCCGCCAGTTCAACTGGTCCATCGGCGTGATCCTGCTGGTGCTCACGTTGCTGCTCTCGTTCACCGGGTACTTGCTGCCCGACGACCAGCTCGGGTTCTGGGCGGTCACGGTGGGCACGAACATGGCGCGGGCGACGCCGATGCTGGGGCACGAGGGCCCGTTCGGCCCGCAACTCGGCATGACGCCCTTCAACGACGTGCGCTTCGCGCTGCTCGGCGGCTCGATCGTGGACTCGAACGCGTTGCTGCGGGCCTACATCTGGCACTGCATCGCGATCCCCGGCTTCGCGGCGATGTTCATGATCGTCCACTTCTGGCGCGTCCGCAAGGACGGAGGCATCTCCGGACCGGCCCGGGTGATGCTCGAGAGCGAGATCAAGCCGGTGCGCAAGTAAAGGGCTTCGACGGCAGGTAGCGACACCATGGACTGGCACCAACTCTGGACGATCGTCTCGCTCCCGGACAACATCCCGATCGTCGGGATGCTCTTCATCGTTCCGTTCTTCACGTGGTACGGCTTGCGGCAGGCCTTCGCCAACGATCGCTTGGTCGAGCAGCTCGGCAACGACAAGGACCTCGCCAAGACGCACCACCGCAAGGTGCATCCCTTCCAGAAGGGCTGGGCCCGCGAGGTGGCCGTGTGGCCGTTCCTGCTGCGCATGGAGTTCCTCGCGGCGATCATCGTCACGATCATCCTGATGGTCTGGTCGATCACGCTCGACGCCCCGCTCGAGGAGCCCGCCAACCCGTCGCTGACAATGAACCCGTCCAAGGCGCCGTGGTACTTCCTGGGCCTGCAGGAGATGCTGGTGTACTTCGACCCGTGGATCGCGGGCGTGGTCATGCCGACGCTGATCATCATCGGCTTGATCGTGATCCCGTACATCGACGAGAACCCGCTGGGGAACGGCTATTACACGTACAAGCAGCGCCGCTTCGCGATCTGGACGTTCATCTTCGGGTTCATCATCCTGTGGTGCTCGATGATCGTGATCGGCACGCTGATCCGCGGCCCGGGCTGGATGTGGTTCTGGCCGGGGATGACGTGGGACCACAACCGGCTCATTTTCGAGATCAACCGCGACCTGCACGAGATCGTCGGGATCACGTCCCAGCCGTGGATCGGACTGTTCGGGGCCGCGGTCGTGGGCGGCTTCGTCACGGTGGCGGGCTACGCCTGCCACCGGATCATCGCGGCGACGGAGTTCTCGCGGAAGATACTCGACCGCATGTCCCTGCTGCAATACGCGCTCCTGCAGGGGCTGCTGATCATCATGCTGGCCCTGCCGGTGAAGATCGCGGCGCGCCTGCTGTTCCGCATCAAGTACGTCTGGGTCACGCCTTGGTTCAACGTGTAGCCGGACCGCACTGAGGGATTTCCGAGGATTTAGGACGATTCATGGCAGAAGACAACAAGCCGCAGCCCGATCCGATCACCACCAAGTCGTACAGCGTCCACCTGCTGGTGTCGATGCTGCTGCTGATGGCGTCCCTCGTCTGGGCGGTGTACGACGAGGTCGAGGTGATGCGCCCGTACAAGGAGTACCAAGCGCGCTTCCAAGCCTATTACTCGCGCTTCCTGATGAACCTGCGGCCCGAGCAAGCCGCGAAGGAAGAGGAGATCCGCGCCTCCGCGGAGTACCAAGCCGTCAGCGCGGACCTCGAGGCCGCCGAGCAGCAAGTGCTGGACCGCATCGGCGCAATCGACAAGGAGGTCAGCGGGGGCGTGATTCCGCGCATGACCGCCGCGCGAAACGCGTTCCAGGTCCTGCGCAGCGAGATCGACGCCATTCGCTACTTGATCGAGGTTTCGCACGACGAGGGCGAGAAGGAAGACCTGCGGGCGGACATCGCGGTGATCCGCGACCGCGTCGTGGAAGTGGTACTGCCGCTGGCCGACGGTTCCGGCGGAACCGAGGATGTCGAGTGGACATACGACCAGCTGGAGGCGGAGTTCCTCGGCATGCAAGCCCGGCGGGCCGATTTGCAGGCGGAGCGGATCGGGGCGCTCGAGGAGGCGAACCGGGTGCGCGCCGAGCGCGACGCGCTGATGAGCGACCGACTCGTCGGCCTCAACTCGACGCAGATCGACGGCCTGATCTCCAAGATGCGCGACTTCAGCATCGGCATCAAGCAGATCCACCTGATGGACATCGATCTGGTGGACCGTTGCGAGTCCTGCCACTTGGGGATCCGGGAGCCGGTCGAGATCGGCGACCGGGACCTGCTCTATCCCGTCTTCAAGAGCCATCCG
The DNA here is from genome assembly GCA_965242625.1 of Bryobacterales bacterium. GTDB lineage: Bacteria > Acidobacteriota > Terriglobia > Bryobacterales > UBA6623 > VXMF01. Next base: position 227,732 of record CBDEST010000005.1, read on the forward strand.
AACCCGGATCTGCTGCGGATCCACGATCCCGAGGCTTTCGGCTGCTCGTCCTGCCACAACGGCAACGGGCGCGCGACCCGCAACGTCACCAAGGGGCACGGCCGGCACAAGTTCTGGCTGTACCCGATGTTCTTCAAGGAGAACTTCGAGGCCGGGTGCCAGAAGTGCCATTCCAAGGAGATCGTCACCGTCGGCGGCGAGACGCTCAACAAGGGGCGCGAGCTGTACATGAACAAGGGCTGCTGGGGGTGCCACCGATTCGAAGGCTACGACGCCGAAGCGGAAGAGCTCACCGCGGTGCGGCAGCGGATGCGCAACCTGACCTCCGCGCGGACGGCGAACGCCAAGGAGATGCGTGTCAGCCTGGAAGCCGGGGACACCTCGACCGACGGCGCGACCGCGCAACGCCTCTACGCGCGCGCCGAGGAGCTGCGCCTGACCAATACCCGCCTCGATGCCGAGATCCACAACCTGCGCGTGGAGGAAACGAACCTGGCCCGGGAAGTCAAGAAGTTCGGGCCGAGCTTGAAGGAGATCAAGCTCAAGGACCGCAAGGAGTGGATCCCGGGCTGGATCAAGAACCCGCACGACTTCCGCCCGGGCTCGAAGATGCCCGAATTCCGGCTGCCAGACGAGGAGGTTCGCCAGATCGCAGCCTACCTGTGGCAGAACGCGCTGGACGGCGAGCTGGTCCAGCACCCGCGGGGCAATGCCGAACGCGGGCAGGAGCTGTTCGAGACGCGCGGCTGCCTGGGCTGCCACTCGATCGGCGATGGCGACAGCCGCATGGGCGGCGACTTCGCGGCGAACCTCAGCCGGGTCGGCGAGAAGATGAACTACGACTACATGGTGCGCTGGATTCACGATCCGGCGGAGGTCACGCCCGATCCCGACGTGCCGGACGCCTTGCGGCCGCGGCCGGTCATGCCAAGCCTGCGGCTGACCACGCAGGAGTCGCGGGACATCGCCACCTACTTGAGCGAGCAGAGCACCGACGCGGGCTACCCGGACGCGGACTTCATGGACGACCCGGAACTGGCGGCTGCGGGCTTGGCGGCGATCCGGCACTACGGCTGCGCCGGGTGCCACGAGATCGCGGGCCTGGACGAGGAGGGCCGGATCGGCACGGATCTGACGCTCGAAGGCAGCAAGCCCATCGAGCGGCTCGACTTCGCGCTCAAGACGCACGAAGCCGAGCGCGAGGGCTGGTACAGCCACAAGGGCTTCTTCGAACGCAAGCTCGAGAATCCGGCCTTTTTCGACGAGGGCAAGGAGCGCGAGCCGCTCGAGCGCCTGCGCATGCCCAACTTCCATCTGGACGCGGCAGAGATCAACGCCTTGACGACCTTCCTGCTGGGGGCCGTGGAGAAGACTAATTTCCCCGCGCAGTACCGGTTCGAGCCCGAGGACGATCGGGCCGCGGTGCAGGAGGGCTGGTGGATTCTGGTGCGCCACAACTGCACCGGGTGCCACCAAGTGCGGCCGGGCAACGTCTCGTCGTTCATGACGATTCCGCGCTACACCGACGATCCCGACTGGGCCGAGCAGCTGCCGCCGCAGCTGTACACGGAAGGGGCCCGGGTGCAGCCGGATTGGCTGATCCAGTTCCTCCGCAATCCCGCGCTCAGCGACACGGACACCAACCGCAACGGCGTGCGGAGCTACCTGCACGCGCGGATGCCGACGTTCCACTTCTCGGAGCGCCAGCTAGCGAAGATCACGCAGTTCTTCATGGCGCGCGATTCCCAGCAGATTCCGTACCTGCCCGAGAGCATGGAGCCTCTGTCGCAAGCGGAGCGCGCGATCGGGCGGCAATTGTTCACGAGCGACGCCGCGCCGTGCCTGAAGTGCCACATGACGGGCATCCCCTCGCAGGACGCGGACGCGACGGCGCCGAACTTCCTGATCGCCGCCGAGCGCCTCAAGCCGAACTGGACGTACCGCTGGCTGCTGGAGCCGGCGTCGCTCGCGCCCGGCACGGCGATGCCCTCGGACCTGTTCCGCCGGGATGCCGACCGCTGGATATTCGAGGGGGAGATCCCGCGGCAAGCCCAGCTCTACGCGGGCGACCATGCCGACCTGCTGACGCGCTACATGTTCCAGATGGACAACGCCGAGCTGCGTCGCTTGCAGGCCCTACAATAAGGGTTAAGACGCTTTCACTTCGGAGGTAAATCAAGTGTTCAATCGCAATTCCGTCGCGGTCTTGGCGGTTCCGGCGTTGGTGCTGGGGCTGATCGTCGCCTGCGGCGGCGACGACTATTTCGACGAATTCGACGCCAAGACGCAAGGCGGCGAAGCTGCGGGAGGGGACGGCGGGGCCCCGGTCGGAGAGATGGTGAACGTGGATCCGGCGACCGCCGCGCAGGTGGCGGGAGTGGTGTCGTTCACCGGGGACGTGCCGCGCTTCCCGCCCGTCAACATGAGCGCCGAGCCGGATTGCGCCCAGCTGCACGGCGGCCGCGTGCCTTCGGACCGGGCGGTCGTCAACGACGGCAAGGTGCAGCATACCTTGGTTTGGATCTCCCAGGGCTTGGAAGGCAAGCGCTTTCCGACGCGCACCGATCAAGTCAATCTAGATCAGGACGGCTGCGTTTACAAGCCCCACGTAGTAGCCGTGCAGATGGGCCAGCCGGTGAACATCACGAACTCCGATCCGACGACTCACAACGTCCACCCGCTGCCGCGCGAGAATCGCGAATGGAACAAGTCGCAGACCTCCGGCGCCCCGGCGATTGACTATGCCTTCCCGCGCGCCGAGATGAAGATCGCGGTCAAGTGCAATATCCACCCGTGGATGCAAGCCTACATTCACGTGCTGGAGCACCCGTACTTCGCGGTGACGGACGCCGACGGAAGCTTCAAGATCGGCAATATTCCGCCCGGCACTTACACGCTGCAAGCCGTGCACGAGCAATTCGGCGAGCAGGAGATGGAGATCACAGTCGGCGCGAGCGAGAGCACGCAGGCCGATTTCACGTTCACTGGATAACGTTGCGGGCCGATTCAAGACCCGGGTTGAGGCATGAACGGCAACTCGCAGACTTCGGCACGACTGTCGTACGGCGCGACGCGATCCGCGGTCTTGGCGGACTACTACGAACTCGCCAAGCCGTCAATCGTTTGGCTGGTCCTGATGTCGACCGTCATCGGCTGCTTCCTGGCGGCTGTCGGCGGGCCGCTCCCGATCGAGCGGATGCTGCACGCGCTGCTCGCCACCGCGCTCCTCGGCGCGGGAACGGGCGCCCTGAACCAGTGGTGGGAGCGCGACGTCGACGCCCGGATGCGGCGCACGGTCTCGCGTCCGATTCCCTCGGGACGGATCAAGCCCGGAGCGGCCCTCGCGTATTCGATCGGACTGACCGTCGCCGGCCTCGCGTACCTATTGATCGGCGTCAATTTCCTGAGCTTCGCCCTTGGTGCCGGAACTGTAGTCGCTTACAACTTCATCTACACGCCGCTCAAGACGCGCACTTGGTGGTCCACGGCGCTAGGAGCGTTTCCGGGAGCAGTGCCGCCGCTGCTGGGCTGGGCGGCCCTGCGCAACGAGGTGGGCGTGGAGGCGTGGGCCCTGTTCGGGATCCTGTTCTTATGGCAATTCCCGCACTTCTACGCGATCGCTTGGATGTACCGGGAGGACTACGGACGGGCGGGCGTTCGGATGCTGCCCGTCATCGAGCCCTCCGGCGAGTCGACCCACAGGCAGATTCTCGGCACCGGCCTGGCTTTAGTCCCCGTGTCGATGGCTCCTGCCTGGCTCGGGACGGTGGCGTGGTGGTATGCCATTCCGGCTTTCGCGCTTAGCGTCGGTTACTTGATATACGGAGCGAAGCTCGCGAGGCGGGGCACAGCCGCTCAAGCCAGGGAACTCTTGAAGGCCTCGGTGCTGTACCTGCCGATGCTGTATTTGTTTTTGCTGATCGCCGGCGCGTAGGGAATCTGCGCGCCCATGCGGCGTCCCTGGGAGTCGGTTACCGCGGTTGTTGGCGGCCGCGATTCCAAGGCTGGATCTCGCTTGAAGAGTGCCCGGCACCAGAAGGTGCTCCACTGGCACGAGAGCCGACGCCCCAGCGGTCGCTCAGGTCCGTTTGCGGTGACTCGGGAGTAGCACTTCGACACGAGGTCGCTCCGCGTTGCTACCGTTCAAAGAGTGCTTGCGGATACAATTGATTCCGCCCATGGTCTCTGGCGTGGCTGTTGACAGTCGGCACCGAATCGCGTCACTGGTACTTGCGCTAACGGTCTCGGTTGCGTTTTCGTGCGGCCAGAGAGACCCTACCGAGTTCCGCGCCGGCGCGGCGGCTGTGGACATCACGCCGGACGCCTGGCCGCTTCCGCTTATTGGCTCGTTTCGGTACCGCCCGGCAACGAGCGCGCACGATCCCTTGCAATCCCGCGCGCTCGCCGTTCAAAGCGGCGCCGCGACCGTAGCAATTGCGGTAGTCGATAGTTGCTACATTCCCCGGGAGACAATCGACGAGGCGAAGAGACGCATCGAGGCCGCGTCAGGACTACGGGCAGACAAGGTACTTGTCTCGGCCACGCACACTCACAGCGCTCCGCCGCCTGCACCGGGAGTGGGTTTGCGCGGCCTCGAGTCGGTGAGGCACGAGGAGAACGAAGCGAGATACTCGGAGCGATTGATACAGGGAATCGCGGCATCGGTAAATCAGGCTTTAGCTCGCCTTGAGCCCGCTCGGGTCGGCTGGGCGACGGCGTCGCTGCCTGACCAAGTGTTCAACAGGCGTTGGCACATGAGCGAGGGCTCCATTCCTCCCGATCCGTTCGGAGGCTTGACGGATCGGGTTCGGATGAACCCGCCGTTCGCCGACCCCAATCTCGTCCGGCCCTCGGGCCCTGTCGATCCCGAGGTGGCCGTGCTCTCGTTCCTGTCCGCGCGAGGTGAACCGATCGCCATCCTGTCGAACTATTCCTTGCACTACGTGGGAGGGATTCCGGCAGGACAGGTTTCGGCCGACTACTTTGGGGAGTTCGCGCGGATGATCGCCAGCCGCCTTGGGGCGGGAGCGAACTTTGTCGCGATTCTCTCGAACGGGACGAGCGGCAACATCAACAATCTCGACTTCTCCAAGCCCAGAGTCCGGAAGGAGCCGTTCGAGCAGGTCAGGCACGTGGCCTCCGAACTGGCTGACGTAGTGGCCGCCGCGTACGGAAACATCGAGCACATCGGGGGAGCGGGCGTCGCGATGGAACAGTCCGAGCTGTCGCTAGCTCGCCGCAAGCCTGCGCTGTCGATACTCAATCGATCACGATGGCTTCTCGAGAAGCCGCCCGAATCCGTGACAGCGAGGCAAGTGATTTACGCCCAGCGGGCGGTTGCACTCCATGACGGACCGGAGAACGTGTCAGTGGTCCTGCAGGCAATCCGGATCGGGGAAGTCGGAATCGCGGCACTGCCGTTCGAGACGTTCGTAGAGACCGGCCTGGCGATCAAAGATCGAAGTCCGCTCCGGCCATCATTCGTGATCGAACTCGCGAACGGTGCCGAAAAGTACCTTCCCACTCCCGAACACCATGAGCTAGGGGGGTACGAGACCTGGCTTGGCACCAGCACGGTCGAAAAGCAGGCATCCGTAGTGATCGAGAGCGAACTGCTGAGGTTGTTGCAAGCGGTCGCGCAAGAAGGACGCTGAACTCTTGCACCTCGCGAACCTAGTCACGAGGTCCGAGCGGATGGTTGTCGCTTGGCAAGATTCTCGCGCGGCATCGATTCACATTTGCAAGGTGCCGATTCAAGAAACAGGGTCTTGGGTTCGGAGCAACGGAGTGGATCGGGCACGGAGCCCAAAATCTAGTAATGACTCATTCGTTTCCGTCAAACTCGTCCAACTGCTTGCGAATGATACTCATGACGGGCTCAAATTGATCTTGAATTATTGGAACCAAAATCTCGCTGAGTGAATCGATCACATGCCTGTCCAACAGAAACTGCTTGGCTCGAAAGTGTGCGTATGATCGATACTTTTTGCAATTGGATTCAAGTGCATCTGATGCTGGACTTCCATCGAGAGATTTATTGAGTGGATCAATGTATTTCATTGCGCCCGATACAAGCTCTATAATAATATTGACAGTTGGATCCCCAGACGAAAATAGACTCTCATATACGACAGTATAGAATACATCGATTCGCGCTTGCTGATCTTTCAGATAGCAATACTGCCCCTTTTTTTCCAGATTCGTACGATAGTTGTAGTTGTTCAGCCACGCTCTTTAATTCACTCTCGATATAGGTTTTGGCTTCATTCTGGCATGCAACTGCCCGAACCACTTGAGACCGATGATCGAAAAAGAACCGTGCCTGTTTATTAATTTTCGTATCTCTTGATTGATTTCTTATTGTGTTAAAGAAATCCGTCATCATTCCATACGTATGGAGTTGTAGTCCAACCGGGATTCCTTCCGATTCTACAGCTTCAATCCATTCGAGATGCGTTAGGTTTGCAAATTGTGACTTGACTCCATCGGGTACTTTCGTTGGGTGTAATGTGAGTAGAACTCCGAGTTTTCGATCTTCTGGATACGAAACATGATTCCAATAGTCTAGCAAATCGTTCTGCAAGCCGTGGTGCAGCTTGTTCTCGATGATGATCGCGGATTGAGTATCAGTATCGTCCAATAGGATGTCGATTCGCTTGCCACTCGATGTCGGTACTTCAAGCGAACACTCGTATTCCTGCAGAGTGAGCATCTTCGTCGCGGCGGCGCGACCCAACTTCTCAAGTGCCACGCGTTGCAGTGCCTTGCGAAACAACGGGGCCAGTTGGGGGTTTTCTTCCCGGTCGAGGAACCATCTATAGACGCGGCTGTTGACAGCCTCGCTCGAAGCCGTTCCCGAGATTTCGAAGAAGCCGGTCTCCGTCGGCACCCCTTCGGGAACCTTCACCTTGAGGAGATCACGAGGGAGGTTGTCGGCGTTGGACATAGCACTTGCGTCGCGACGGCCCTAGTGCGTGCATCCTCGGTCGCTTGGCTGCCGCGCCTCGAAAGAACGTAGTAGTCTGCGGGTGCTAGTTCGCCTCGTCGCCGGTGGCGACATCCTCCATCTTTTCCGCAGGCTGCGCGAGAATCGCCCTCGCCCCGTCCCGAATGAGGCTGCCCTCCGACGGTCCTTGGAAGAACATGAAGCCGTCCCGGTCGCGCCACGACATCGGACCGGCGAGGACCTTGCCCGCCTTCAGCGTCTCGACCTTGATCTTCTCGATCAGCGCCATGTAGCGCGGGTCGTCGCGTGCCCAGCCCGTGAAGCTGCCGATGTCACCGCTGGCCGCGAACACCACGTCGACGCCATCGATGGCCGCGACCTCGCCCACGATATCGACGCCCGCCGGCGACTCGATCATCACGACGACCATGATGTTGTCATTGGCCGCCTGCCTGTATCCCGATCCCCAGAGCCGCCCGTACTGGCCTCCCCCTTGGCTGCGCTTCCCGCGCGGCGGGAACTTCGCGTAAGTCACGCCATCCTCGGCCTCTTGGACGCTGTCCACCATGGGCACGACAATGCCCAAGGCGCCGATGTCGGTAGCCTTCTGGATGTCGCCCTCGGTCGCCGTAGGCACCCGGATGAACGGGATCGCGGGCGCGCCCCGGCACGCCCAGATCATCTTCGCGACCTGATCGTAGTTCAGCGGGCTGTGCTGCATCTCGATCCACGTGAAGTCGAAACCCGAGTTGGCCATCGCGCAGTACACGTTGGGATCCGAGGTGTTGATGGTGGCCCCGAAGACCTGCTTGCCTTCCGCCAGCTTCTGCTTCACCGTGTTGAACAGCGGCCTGTCCTGCGCTTGTGCCAGCGCGGAACCGGCCAGCAGGGCGACGGTCAGAAAAATGATCAGCTGCTTCACAGTGGCTCCGTAGTCGGTGGGGCGAGCGCCCGTCCCGGACGCGCAACAGTATACACCGGACCGGATATCACGGTTCGAGCGGGCGGAGCAATTCGAACCGCGCTGTCGCGCTCGCGACCCCTACGCGGCCGGTGTCGAGCGCCAAGCGACCCGTGCTTCGGCCGTGTTCTTGCGTCGATAGTCGTGGACAAGCTGGTCTACCTGCACGATACGCGTCGGGTATTTCCCGGTGTAGCAGGAATAGCAGTATTCTCCCGTGCTGTCTGCAACGGCGTTCTTGAGTCCCTTCAGGGAGAGGTAGGCAAGCGAGTCCGCCCCGGTGTACTGGCGGATCTCTTCGACCGACATCCGGTTGGCGATCAGCTCGTTCCTGTCGGGCGTGTCGACGCCGTAGAAGCACGACGAGATCGTCGGCGGGCAAGAGATCCGCAGATGCACCTCTTTCGCGCCAGCGTCGCGCATGATGCCGACGATCTTGCGGCTCGTGGTTCCTCGAACGAGCGAGTCATCGACCAAGACGACGCGCTTGCCCTCGACGATGTGCCGCACCGGATTGAGCTTCAGCTTGACCCCGAAGTTACGAATCGACTGCTTCGGCTCGATGAACGTGCGGCCCACGTAGTGGTTCCGGATCAGCCCGATGCTGAACGGGATGCCGGATTCGTTCGAGAATCCGATGGCCGCCGAGTTCCCCGAATCCGGGACGGGCACGACGCAGTCCGCGGCTACGGGGCTCTCGCGAGCCAGGTACCGCCCCAGCGCCTCCCTTGACTCCTGCACGGACCGCCCGAACACGAGCGAGTCCGGTCGCGAAAAGTAAACGTGCTCGAAAACGCATTGCGAACTGGGAAGCGGCGGCGCGAACTGCTCTCGGATGACACCGTCGTCGCAGACGATGACCATCTCGCCGGGCTTTACGTCATCGACGTAACGGGCGCCGATCAAATCGAACGCGCACGTCTCGGATGCGAACACATGGACGTCGCGTCCCTGGTGTTGCATGCGACCGTAGGCCAGTGGACGGAAGCCCCGCGGATCCCGTGCCACGATGATCCGATCCCGTGCCAGCAGAGCTAGCGAGTAGGCGCCCTCCAACCGCAGCAGGGACTCGCGCAGGGCGTGGCGGAGGTTGGGCTCGCGCGAGCGCGCCATCAGGTGGGGAATGACCTCGGTATCGCTCGTGGCCTGGAAGATGGACCCCGACGCCTCGATTTCGTGTCGCAACGCGTGTCCGTTAGTCAGGTTCCCGTTGTGAGCGACTGCGAGCGCTCCTTTGTTGCACTCGACGTAGAAGGGCTGGGCGTTGATCGAGCCGGCATCGCCGGCCGTCGAATAGCGGGTATGGCCGATCGCCATGGTGCCCTTCAGTTGCTTCAGCTCCGTTTCGCCGAAGATCTCGTTGACTAGGCCCATGCCCTTGCGCGTGCGGATGGACTGGCCGTCGCTGGAGCAGATGCCCGCGCTTTCCTGCCCTCGATGCTGCAAGGCGTAGAGGCTCAGGTACGTGAGATTGGCGGCTTCGGGGTGTCCGTAGATCGCGCAAACGGCACACTCCTCGCGGAAGTGATCGCTCGCGGCCGGGGACGCCACTGGCGTGCCTCGAGTCTGCGCGGTTTTCATTGCGCCTCCAGCAGGTCTTCGAATGCCGTATCCCAGAGTGCGTGCAATTCGTCCAGCGGTGTTCGGAGAACCTCGTGGCCGTTGAGCTGTACGCTCAGCTCCGCACCGCCCGTCTCTCCTAGTATCAGCGATTCGACACCTTGTGCTTCGCTCGCGGTGAGCACAGCCCCGAGATCGTCCGGCGTCACCGATAGCAACACGCGAGAGGGCGCTTCGTGGAACAGCGCGTAATCCGATCGCAGCGGCGTACGCAGTTGGATCGCGGCACCTAGGAGCGGCTCGCCGAAGCAGCATTCCGCGAGGGCCACGGCCAGGCCGCCGGAACCGACATCGTGCGCCGAACGCGCCCAGCCCTCCCGAACGATACGGCGGGTAACGGCTTGGACCGCCGACTCGTAGAACGGATCCAGTGCGGGCGGCAATCCCCACGTGCGTTGCAGAACTGTCTTCGCGTACTGCGAAGATCCGAAGCGAGTAGCCAACCGATCGCCGCTAGCGGGCAGGAGGCCCCCCACCAAAACGATCTTGGCCCCGGCGGACCGGAAGCACGGTCCGACCGGCGCGTCGGTGTGATCCAGAAGGCCCACGATCCCCATCACCGGAGCGGGATCGATGCCCTCGCCGAGCGTTTCGTTGTAAAGGCTGACGTTGCCGCCGGTGATCGGCGTGCGGAAATGGCGGCACGCAGCGCCCATGCCCTCGATCGCTTCGACGAGCTGCGCCATGATCTCGGGCTTTTCCGGATTACCGAAGTTGAGGTTGTTCGTGGCCGCGATCGGTTCCGCCCCGACCGTGGCGAGGTTGCGGCAGCATTCCGCGACGAGCAGTTCCGTTCCGGCGCGAGGGTCCAAGGCGCAATAGCGCGAGTTTCCGTCCAAACTCATTGCCAAGGAAACGCCAGCCTCCTTGATCCGAATGACGGCCGCGTCGGACCCCGGGCCGGCGGTTGTGTTCGTACGCACCTGGTGGTCGTATTGCTCCCAGATCCAGCGCTTGGAGCACAGTTCGGGCGACCGCAGCATCTCGCGCAAGGCCGTCAGCAGCTCTTCCGCCGAGGGCTCGGGCAGGAGCGGTGCTTCAAGGGGCGCGGTGCGCCTCGGCTTGGTGCGGGGCCGGTCGTACAGCGGCGCGTCCTGGCTGAGGAACTCGTTGCTCAACTCGGCAACGACCTCGCCGTGGTGCTTGACCCTGAGCACTCTGTCGGCGACGACTTCGCCGATTTCCACCGCGTCCAAGCCCCACTTCTCGAAGACTCGGTAGACCTCGTCCTCCCTGCCGCGCTGCGCGACCAGCAGCATGCGCTCTTGGGACTCGGAGAGCATGATTTCGTAAGGCGTCATGCCGGCTTCGCGTTGCGGCACTTTGTCCAGCTCGATCTCGATGCCCACGTTGCCCCGGTCACCCATCTCGGCGGTCGAGCACGTGAGGCCCGCCGCGCCCATGTCCTGGATGCCGAGGATGGCATCGGTCTGCATGGCCTCCAGGCAGGCTTCCAAGAGCAGCTTCTCGAGAAACGGATCGCCCACCTGCACGTTCGGACGCTTGGCTTCGGAGTGCTCGTCGAACTCCGCCGAGGCCATCGACGCGCCCTGAATGCCGTCCCGGCCGGTCTTGGCGCCCACGTAGATGACGGGATTTCCAATGCCTCGCGCGGAACCTAGGAAGATCGCGTCCTTGCGGAACACGCCGAGCGCGAACGCGTTGACGAGCGGATTCGCGCTGAAGCACGGGTCGAACGAGGTCTCGCCGCCGATCGTGGGCACACCGAAGCAGTTGCCGTAGTGCGCGATGCCTTCCACCACGCCGCGCACGATCCTGCGGTTCGTCGCGCCATGCTGCGGATCGTCCGGCGGGCCGAAGCGGAGCGCGTCCATGCAGGCAACCGGGCGAGCGCCCATCGTGAAGATGTCGCGCAGGATACCCCCGACGCCAGTGGCAGCCCCTTGGAACGGCTCGATGTAGCTGGGATGGTTGTGAGACTCGATCTTGAAGGCGGCGGCCCAACCGCCGCCGATATCGACGATGCCGGCGTTCTCGCCGGGCCCGACCAGAATGCGCTCGCCCTGCGTCGGGAGCTCTTTCAGGTACAAGCGCGAGCTCTTGTAGGAGCAGTGTTCGCTCCACATCACGCCGACGATGCCGAGTTCCGTCATCGTCGGCGTCCGACCGAGCCGGTCGACGACCCGCTGGTACTCGTCCGCAGTCAGGCCGTGTTCGATGGCTTGGCGCTCGTCCGCCTCAGTGCGCATGGCCGGTGCCGGCCCCCTCGGTTGCGGCGATCATCGATCGGAACACCGTCGTGCCGTCGGTCGAACCCATCGCCGGGTCGCAGGCCCGCTCGGGGTGAGGCATCATGCCCAGCACGTTGCGCTCCTCGTTGAGGATTCCGGCGATGTCACGGCGCGAGCCGTTGGGGTTGCCCTCGCGATATCGAAAGGCGATGCGATCCTCGGCCTGCAGCCTTGCAAGGGTCGCTTCGTCGGCGTAGTAGCAACCTTCTCCGTGGGCGACCGGAATGCGAAGCGGCTCCTCCGATTTGCACTGGTTCGTGAAGGCGGAATCGGTCGTCCCGGGTGCCAGCTCGACCGTGCGGCACACGAAGCGCAGGCCCTGATTGCGGAGCAGGGCACCGGGCAGCAAGCCGGTTTCGACCAAGATCTGGAATCCGTTGCAGACGCCGATCACCAAGCCGCCACCCCGGGCAAACTTCTTGACCGACCGGAGTACCGGCGAGAACCGAGCGATGGCCCCGCAACGGAGGTAGTCGCCATACGAGAACCCGCCGGGCAGGAAGACCGCGTCCACGTCGCCCAGATCCTCCGACTCGTGCCAGATTCCAGTCGCGGTTTGGCCCAGATTGCGAGACAGCGCGTCGAGCGCGTCATGATCGCAGTTCGAGCCGGGGAAGATTACGACGCCGAACTTCATCGCGGGCCGGGAGGTTGGAAGCCGCCGCGCGGGAGCCTAAGTAGTGTAGCACCGGCGAGACAGTCGGCATGGAATCGACGCGGCGGCTGGTTCCAGGGCTTCCTGACACTGGCGAGGGAGTGATCCGGGCTTCGAGCGTACACTTGCCAAGTGCCCGGGTCGAGAGGGCTTTGGAGCAGGCTTGCTCTTGATTTGCGCGAGGTGTAGAAGTGGTCAGCGGTCACTGGGCCGAGGCTGCCACCCCGGGCAGCCTCAGGGCCTCGGCATGGCGCCGCGATGACGGCCGGATCTTCGCGCGTTTACGCATCGGAGGTCCTTGGTGGTGCCGCGCAGCGTTCGAGTTCGATTATCCAGCACGTGCGCGGTCGCCAGCCCCGCACGACGTATCCTTGAGATTCGGGTGTCACAGGATCGCGACAGTGTCAGCAGGCAGGGGAACGGGGATCGATGTCCATTCGTTCCGGGCCGCGGTGAAGTCCCGCCGCACCTAGCTGGGCGTGCATCGCATCAGCGAATCAGCCGCGATTTCTTGAACCAAATCCATTCTGGAAATAGCCCCGAGTGCGATTTGATCCTCTACGGACCGCGTGGCACTGGCAAGACCGTGATGCTGCTTTGGCTAGCGGCTGAAGCTCGTCGGCGAAACATCGACGTAGTCGCAGTCGCGGCGGCGGACATCACCACCAACGAGGCGCTTGTCGACCGGCTGTCGCGTCCCCCAAAGTGGCTTGGCAGGCTTGGATCGGTTGCATGGCGAGGCCTGCAGCGGAAGGCCCGCGACAGCACTGCGGGCAATCTGGACCCAGTGCTAACGCATCGCCTACGTAATGCCCCTCTGGCGCTGTTGGTTGACGAAGCCCATGCCCTCGCACCGAAGGTTGGGCACACGATCTTATCGACGACGCAGCGCCTCGCTGGAAGGGATGCGCCGCTGGTGACGGTGCTGGCCGGATCGCCCGGCTTGCCCGACCAGTTGCGGAAGATGGAAGCGACATTTTGGGAACGCAGCCAAGTCCTGCTGTTCGACCGGCTTGGAGATCGCGACGCTTCGGACGCCGTGAGAATTCCGTTCGAAGAAGCTGGCCGGACGATCGCGTCCGGAGCTTTGGATCAAGTCGTCTCCGAGAGCCAAGGATATCCGTTCTTCTTGCAGGTCTGGGGGCAAGCTCTGTGGGGTACCGACGGTCGGTCGATGAGCGCCGTGACAGTCGATGACGTGCAGTCAGCGCGGGCGGTGTTCGAGGCCAGACGGAACCAATTCTACGGGCACTGCCACGACGAACTCGACGCGTTGGGTCTCCTGCCTGCCGCAGTTGCGGTGGCCTCGGCCTATCGGGACGCGCAGGAGCTGCATAGCACCGTGATAGACCGGATTCTGGAATCGAATTTGCGGCAACAGGGTCTTTGCAGCGACAGGGAGTCCGTCGCGGCCATCCGCAGGCAACTCAAAGCTGTCGGCTTCATTTGGAACCCGGGTGTGGGTCTGGGAGGTCTGTACGTGCCGGGAATTCCTCGCTTGATGGACTTCGTGCTCCGCAGCGTGCCGCGGGCCTGACCTGGGAGCCGAGAGGGCAGCGTGGCTATCGGAGCGTCGGCCACCCACGGACGAGTACGCATGCACAGCATGGTCGCTTCGGACGAGGCCCAGCGGACTGTCCACCCGCCGTTACCCGCCACGGAGCCCTTCGCGCCGCCGATTCCCGGTTCGTGCCCGTTCTCGAGTAGACTCAACAGCCCAGAGTAGCCATCCCTCGCGGCTCGCTTTCTGTAAGATGGGCATCCGGGCATGGAGTGCTCACCCGCCCCATAGTCTGGAGATACCGAATGCCGCTTTTCCACGGGGAGGTTCGACTCAATTGCTAGGCCAAGGATCGCCAGCTCCAGGATTGGATGACGGACCGATAGCTGCGCCTGCTTTGGTCACCTTCATCAAGACGGATTGCCCGGCCTGCCATCTGGCGCTGCGGTACTTGGATGCGCTCGGCCGCCAGCTTCGCGCTCCGGCGCATATCGTCGCCGTGTCGCAAGACAGCGTGGAGTCCACCCGGGAGTTGAAGCAGTCGTTGGGTCTGGATCTAGAGTTCCGCTATGACGTAGCGTTGACCGCGAGCAAGGCTTACAACCTCGAAGCCGTGCCCGCGATGTTCGTGCGTGATCGCGAGGGGCTGATTGTCGAGAGTTCCCAGGGTTTCGACAAGAATGACCTGAACCGCTTCGCGGCGGCCTTGGCGGAGCTGGCAGGCGTGGCAGCACCGTCTCCGATTTCGGCCAACGACGGGAACCCGAACTTCCAGCCCGGTTGCGTTTCCCGGCACCTCGAGCCTGCGGGCGACGGTGACGACGGCTCCCGCGCAGCCCTATATGACGCGATGGGATCGCGTGCCGGTCGCGTGGAGGTGCCGAACGGGGCTGATATCGACGAGTTCTGCTACGAGCGGGGATTCGCCGACCCGCTGCCGGTGATCGCCCCCACTGTGGAGCGCGTCGAGCGCGCCGTGGAGGCCGTCACCATGGCTCCGAGCGAGATCGTCGCGCACGTGCCGCCGAACTATGGCCAAGCCACCGTGGAGAAGATCGCGGCGAACGGGGTCATGGCGGGATGCCGGCCCGAATACATGCGGGTGCTCGTGCCACTCGTGCGGGCGTTGTGCAACGAGAGACTCGATATTCACGGGGTCCAGGGCACGACCCACTTCGCGGCTCCCCTAGTCGTGATCAACGGTCCCGTGCGAAACGACCTCCGGTTCGCCTGCGGGAGCAACGTATTCTCCAACGCCGCCCGAGCGAATTCGACGATCGGCAGGGCGTTGCAGTTGATCCTGCGGAATATCGGCGGCGCGGCGCCGGGCCGCATCGATATGTCCACGATGGGGAATCCCGGTCGGTTCAGCTTCGTGATCGGCGAGAACGAAGAAGCGAGCCCGTGGGGTCCGCTTTGCGAGGACTTCGGAATCGCCGGGGGCACCGACGCGGCGACGCTGTACTGCGCCGAGCCGCCACGCCCCGTCAGCGAGCACAAGGCGAGGACGGCGGAGGTGTTGCTGCGGGCCATTTGCCCGGTGTTGGCCAACTTGTGGAGCCGCAGGGTCTGCCGGCGTCCGGAGGCGTTGGTCGTGATCGGGCCGGAACATGCGGAAACCTTGCGCCGGAGCGGCTACAGCAAGGCGAACGTCATCGACTTTCTGTTCGAGAACACCGGCATTCCCGTGGGCGAGTATGACGGGGATGGCGGGGAAGGCACTCACGAATCCAAGACGTACGAGGAATGCGTGATTCGGGGAGTGCGTTGCTATCGCAAGTTCCGCGGCCCCGCATCCATCAAGGTGATGGTCGCGGGGGGACCCGCTGGAAAGTTCTCGGCCGTGCTGGGCTCGTGGCAGACCGGCCCGAAGGGCAGCCAGATGGTTTGCTGCACCTTGGGTTGAGCCTGCTGGCTGGAATCGCTGGGGCGGCGCGCCCCTGCCATGCAGCGCGGATGTGCAGCCACGGCCCTTCGCGTGGGACTTCGCAAATCGGATCCGGCTTCAAGCGGTGCCGCGCCCTCGCGCGCCCTCGCTGGTAGGCTATGTGTGTCGCTGCAGTCCATTCGTGATGGTTCCACTGTTCGACACAGGAGGTTCGTAATGCCCGCTGTTCTCGTAAATCCACTCGACGAGCGTTCCGCACCGGAAGCGGCAGCTGCGCCCCGGCTCGCATCCCTCGCAGGAAAGCGAGTCGCGCTGCTCGATATCAGCAAGGGGGGCGGTTCGATCTTCTTGGATCGCATGGAGGCATTGCTTCGCGAACGCTTTTCCGTGTCAGAGGTCCTGCGCTTCCGGAAGCCCACGTTTGCAAAGCCAGCGCCCGAGGGCGTGATGGCTGACATCCGCAAGGCGCAGCCGCACGCGGTGATCGAAGCCCTCGCTGATTGAGGGTCTTGCACGACGTGCAGTTTGCACGACACGGTGCGCATCGAGAACTCGGGAATCCCTGCGGTAGCGGTCGCTACGGAGGTGTTTCGATCGGCAGCCCGGGCGCAGGCTTCTGCGCTGGGGCGTCCGGACTTCGATGCGGTCTACGTACCGCATCCGATCCAAGATCAGCTGCCTGCGGAAATCGCAGAGCGCGCGGACGCGTCGCTCGACGCGGTCGCGACGAGACTTCTCGGAGGTCTCGAGCCAGATCGCGGGTAACCGTGGCCGAAGATCGCCCCGAGCAAGCCACGGCCAGGCCGCGGGCCTCCGACTTTCCGGGGACTCCACGAGTTCGGATGTCCTCTGTGTGTCGGAGATCGACGGTACGGAGTGCGCTCGGCGCAAGGTCCGCCGCTGCACTGCTGGTGACCGCGCTGGTCGTTTTCGCGGGGTGTTCGACAGGGTCCGGTGGTCGCGCTCCGCAAGATGCTCTAGCTGCCGTCGATGTCTACCCGGGACTCGCAGCGACCCTGTTCGCCGCGGAGCCGACGCTCTCCAATCCCACCAACATCGACATCGATCATCGCGGCCGGGTTTGGGTGTGCGATGTCGTCAATTACCGCGAGCACGGCCGGAACGACCGACGGCCCGAGGGTGACCGGATCTTGATTCTGGAGGACACCGACGGTGACGGAGTCGCGGACTCGTCGAAGGTCTACTACCAAGGTCGCGATATCGACGCGGCGCTGGGCATCGCGGTGCTCGGCAACAAGGTGATCGTGACAGCCGCGCCCGAGGTGATCGTCTTCACCGATGAGGACGGAGACGACATTTCCGACTCCAAGGAGAGCCTCTTCGTGCAGTCCGGAAAGCCGCAGGACGATCATTCGACGCACTCGCTGTCTTTCGGCCCCGATGGCAAGCTGTACTGGAACATGGGCAATGCCGGTCGGTATATCCATGACAAGGACGGGAGGCTGGCGGTCGACGGATTCGGCGAGCCCGTACTGGATCGAAATTACGCGGAGGCCTTGCGTGCCCGACCGGATACCGAGCGACCGGAATTCACGAGAGGTTTGGAGGAACTTGCTAGCCGCTTCCAAGGCGGGATGGTGTTTCGATGCAATCCGGACGGCAGCGAGTTGGAAGTCCTCGCTCACAACTTCCGCAACAACTACGAGGTCGCCATCGATTCGCTGGGCGGCCTGTGGCAGTCGGACAACGATGACGACGGAAGCTACGCCTGCCGCCTGAACTACATCGTCGAAGGGGGGAACTACGGGTATCGCGACGAGCTGACCGGGGCGCGCAACCAAGCCGAGCGCACCGGAATGCACTCCGAGGTGCCGCAGCGCCACTGGCACCAGAACGATCCGGGAGTCGTCCCGAACTTGTTGGTCACGGGAGCCGGGTCGCCAACCGGAGTGGCCGCCTACGAAGGGAGATTGCTGCCTCGTGAATTCTGGGACCAGATCCTCGCGACCGATGCCGGTCCGGGAGTCCTGCGAGGAGTCATCACCGAGAAGGTCGGCGCGGGTTATTCGGCCAAGGCTCTGAACCTCCTCAAGGGCGAGCGGGACAAGTGGGTACGACCGGTGGATGTAGCCGTCGCGCCCGACGGCTCCGTATTCGTCAGCGACTGGTACGACCCGGTGATCGGCTGGAACCGCCAAGAGGATTCCGGGCGCGGGCGCATCTTTCGCGTCGCCCCGGAGGGACATCGCTACATTCCCGTGCCTCCGGAACTCGATTCGGTCGCTGGAGCAGCGGAGGCGTTGAAGAGCCCGAATGCCGCCGTGCGGTACCTAGCGTGGCAAGCGCTGGATGACGGGGCCGAGGAAGCCGAGCGCGCGTTGCTCGAGCTGTTCCGCGAGGAAGAACGGGGACGCCTCCGAGCGCGCGCCCTCTGGCTGCTGGCGAGGCTCGAATCGCGCGGACCGGATTACGTGCGCGAAGCGTTGACGGATCCAGAAGAGGACATTCGGGTGGCGGGCTTGCGAGCCGCCAAGCGGATCGGCATGGACCTGATTCCGCTCGTCGACGCCCTTGCCGAGGATTCCTCCGCTCACGTGCGGCGCGAATGCGCGCTCTCCCTGCGCGGTTCGAAGTCTTCCGAAGCTCCGCGCCTGTGGGCTCGTCTGGCCTCGCAGCATGCCGCCGGTGACCGCTGGTCGCTGGAGGCTCTCGGCATCGCGGCCGATGGGCGGTGGGATGCCTGTCTTCGCGCTTGGTTAGCGGTTGCCGGGTCAGGATGGAATGCGCCCGCGGGCCGAGACATCGTATGGCGTTCGCGCGCCGCTTCGACACCGGAGTACTTGGTTCGGATTCTGGGATCTCCGGATGTGGACGACGAGACCGCGGCGCGGTACCTGCGCGCCTTCGACTTCCAAGAATCGGGAAGTTCCAAGGAACGAGCGTTGCGTCAACTCGCATTCGGGCAGTCCAGCGGAGGACAGACGCACTCTTTCTTCGTGGCCTCGGAGGCGCTCTTGCGGCTACCGACACTCGATCTAGCAAAGGACGCGAAGGTACGGCGCGCGATCGAGTCGCTCTTGGATCGAGGCGAGGGCACGGCACAGTTCGCGCGCTTGATCCAGCGATACAAGCTAGCGGATCGCTATCCGTCCCTGTTGGAAGTGGCGGCGAGGCACAGCGACAGCCCGATCGGCATCGCATCCGCGCGAACGCTATTGGAAGCCGGCGCCGAGGAATCGATCATGAAATTCATCGCATCGGACGCGGATCTCTCAATCGCCGCTGTGGAAGCTGTCGGGCGCACCCGCATGGAGCGGTCGATCCCGGTGCTTCGTAACCTCGTGCTCGGCACCGATCTCGCGCCACCCGTTCGAGATGCCGCCGTGCGGGCCATGGCTGGAACGAATTCGGGGGCCATGGAGTTGGTGGAGCTGGCGAAGTCCGGAGACTTTCCGTCCGAACTGGCTGGAGTCGCGGGAGCGGCGATGGCTCGTTCGATGAACGTAAGGCTGCGCCAAGAGGCCAACGAGCTCTTTCCGGTGCCGCCGCTCAAGGGCGGGGATCCAGTCCCCCAGATGACTGAGTTGCTGGTATACGAAGGCAATACCGAGAATGGCGCGAAAGTCTTCGAGAGCGCGACCTGCGGAGACTGCCATATCGTCAATGGGAGGGGCACCAACTTCGGGCCGGAGCTGTCCAAGATCGGGGACAAGCTGTCCAAGGCCGGTATCTACGAGTCGATCTTGGACCCGAGCGCTGGCGTATCGCCAGACTTTCAGCTCGTTAATCTGACCTTGGCCTCGGACGAAGTGTCTGGATTCGTGATCAACGAATCCGACGAAGCGGTGACCCTGCGGATGGAAGGCGGGATCGTGGACGAATTCGCTCCGGATCAGATTCTCGACCGGAGGGAGTCGACGGTTTCCGCGATGCCCGACGACCTGCAAGAGCAGATGAGCGTTGACGACTTGGTGGACCTCGTCGAGTACCTGAGCCGTTTGAGATAGCCGCGACTCGGACGGTCAGGGAAGTTTGATCTTCAAGACCCGCCCCATGTCGAACTCGGGCGGCTTGCGGTTCTCGATCAGATCCGTCTGCTCGGCCAGTGCCGATACCAGCAGCGGCATGGCGATCGTCGAATCGCAGTAGCAGTCCACCATGCGAGCGCCCTTGGCGAGCTTCCCCCAACTCTGGGACTCCGCCAACGTGCAGCCGGAGAGACCGCCCCAGTGCGGGGCGTCCGTCACGATCTGCACGCCATAGCGGTGGCCGTCCTTGCCGCGGTTCATGAGAATCGCGACGACTTCGGACTGCTGTGTGTAATTCTTGGGGGTGCCGCCGCCAAAGTAGATCACTCCGGTCGCCTTGGAGTCGGCGACGGCGTTGGTGATCTCCAGCACGTCGGCCATCATGTCGAACATCAAGCGATTCTCGCCGCGATGCCTGCTCTCGGCAACCCCGATCCCGATCGAACTGTCGCCGATCGCCGGGCAGAACAGCGGCACGCCGCGCTTGGCCGCGGACGTGACGATGCCGTCCTCCTCGCAGTCCCGCCCGACCTCGAGCCCTAGCTGGTAAAGGAATTCGCGGGTCGTGTAGGGGCGGGACTGGTCCATTCGTGCCGCGAAACTGCCGATCCAGAGGTCATGCTCTCGGAACCGCACTTCGTCAGCCAGCACATCGTACATGCGATCCACCATGACCTCGCCCAGGGATTCGTCGTCCATGTCCGCCGAGCCTTGGTAGTGGCTGAAGCCCTTCGTTTCGTGAATATCGTGGAAGAAGTTGGCACCGGTGGAGGTCAGGATGTCGATCAGGCGGTTCTCGATCATGAATCGCACGAGACGGCGCATCCCGGCGGGCACCATGGCGCCGGACAGGCCCATGAGGATGGTGCAGTCCGGATCGCCCAGCATGGACTTCCAGACCGCGAACGCCTGGCCGAGCTGGCGGCCTTGGAAGGCGGTGTCAGCCATTTTCTCGAGGATCCGCGATGCAGTGTTGGCGCCCTCAACAGTGAACGGCTGGGTGGGGGCGGAGAGGAGTTGATCCTTGGTGGGGTGGGGATGCATGAACTCAACCATCGTAGCTATGCGCTTCGTCGTTGTGTCTGGGGTGCCATCGACCCTTCGAATGCATCCCCGGTAACTTGACCGCTGGGGAAGCGTGAACGTCGCGAGGCGGCGGCACCGCTGCGTGGGGACCCGAAGGAGGAAGAATCGCTGGAGAACAGCGGCGGTCCGATCATTCCACGCAACGAAGCGCGGACCAGTGGCGAATGATCAGAGTCTGCTTCGGGGGGTCGCTGTGGGAACGTGCAACTCCGACTCCCGATCCGTATCTCGTCGACGCCTCCTTGGTAGTGGCGTCCGTAAGAGCGATTTTCGGATCGTCCCGACTTCGGCTAGCAAGTGCCACCACATCGTCAATGCCGAGAGAACAGATCCGATTCGTGGAATCAGACGAGTTCACGGAGCGGGTACGATTGGGGATAGAACGGCGCTATTCAATTGGAAACGGAAAAATACGCGCTTTTGTTACAATTTTTGTTGCCAACAATCTGAAATCATCATAGGCCTTAGAAACGGCTGCAGAATGCCCACCAATTGCTCCGTCGGCACTTGTCAAATCGAAGATTGGCTTTCGTGCATTTTTCGCTAACGGGACGAGGCTTCTATAGTGATTGATGGTACCAAGACAGTTCTTGTCCTCGCTAGGTCGTTGGGGATAATTCTCATCGAGTTCCCCCAATACGACTTTCGCATATGCTTCTGGGATTCGATTGATCCACCGATCATACGCTTGAATCGGACACTTCAAGTGAATTTCATGTTGCTGAACGACATAGCCGATCGGTTCCATCTTCCCGTTAGGGAGCGGAATACTGGGCTTAACCCAGTGCTCAACACGCATCTTCCAGTCGTCTCGCCACCGCTCGAGAGCAGGGCCTAAATTCTGCAGGACTTTGAGGGAGAATAAATCTGCTCCTAACGGGATAACCACATAGTCTGTGGCGACTAGAACGGACCGATTGATGGCTCCCAAATTAGGACCGACATCGACTAAAATCATCGATGCGTCGATCTTGTGCGCTGAAGCTTGCATTACGGCCCAAAAAGCAGTCAATAGCCGGAATGACCGATTAGGATTTGACCCGAGAATACTTAGCCATTCTCTCGACAATGTCTCCTCAAATTCCGAGAGCGCGATATCTCCCGGCATCAATGACAGGTTCGGGCCAATGGACACTAGCGAAGCATTCGCAAGATTCTCCACTTGTGTAGGAGGTTCAACAGATTGATAGATTGTGTTCGATCCCTCCGCATCATCTCGGTCCAGAATGTTGTACAGATGTTCATCATCCAAGAACCCCGCCGTCAGGTTCGCTTGCGGGTCCAAGTCGCAAACAAGGACACTCTTTCCCATCTTGGAGAGCATCCAAGCCAGATGATAGACGAGAGATGTCTTTCCAACACCTCCCTTGTTGTTGAAGAAGGTCAGTGTGGGCACATGCATTGGGTCACCTCGATTGCCTAGGTACTGACAGTACCGAGACCATCACATGATTCGGGTCCACCTCAAACCGCAAGTCAGGATGGCCAGATTCTCTTAAGGTTCGCCTCGCAATTTCGAGTCCAACACCGAATCTCTGAATGTATCCCAGTACTCTCATTGCCTCGGAAAGATTCGGGTTTCGATAATCGGTCAACCCTCTCTTGCCAAAATTTTCCACAGAGACTTGGCCAAAAGGACCACCAGGACTAATTATTTCAATTCTATCTGTATACCAATATACTCTGACAGGGGCATTCGTGCCTTCGTAACTGCGATGCATGATTGCATTCCTAATAATCTGTTGCAATGCGGGGAGCGGGTAGGTTGCTGTTTGCCGTTCAACGTCTGCCGAAACGATGTCAACAGAGGTTCTAATATGGCCTCGAAGTTTCTCGTCAAGTCGACGGAGTATGTCAACGATATTGCCATCAATTTCTTCGCTATCTAGAATGTCGTCCGCGAGACCAGTTCCATCGAGCCTTAAAAACTGCACATATGCGCCGGGCAAGTAGTCACGCGGGCTATTGCCAATGGTCAAGATACCAAGGACTGTGCCAATCGGTTCACTAGGCGATTTGATCATTTTTAGTGCAGCTAACTGTTGTAGTTGGCTACGCTCATTTGCTTCCAGTATCGCTGGAGAAACAGCTTTCTTCAAGTACTCATACTCGAATTGAATAAGGTTCAAATCGCTTAATGTCGTACTTGGAATCGGCTGGATGTCGAACGGACGGTTGCCATGGCGGCGCCTCTCGTTTAGGATGCGTTCATCCTGAGCCGTGGCAGTGTCGCGCCGTGGTCCCACGCGCACGTGAACCACCCCCTTGTAGCGAACCGGGGTCGAGTCAGAAGTCTGTACCGTCACCAGAGCAATCTCACTGTTTCGATAGGATCGCTTCTCGACGTGGAGGGTCGGGGGAGGGACGACATTACCGTCGGTCCGCATGCTGGTCAAGTCTCTGAGCATTCTGTCCGTGACGCGGGCGCCCACCGGCGAACCGTCGTCGGCAAGCCCGACGATGACGAATCCGGGCCTCCCAGTGCCGGGCAAGTCGTTTGCGAACGCGCACACCGCCTCTTCTATGCGCTCAGAAGCACTGCCGCTGAGCGACTCCTTGAACTCGACGCTCGCACTTTCGCCATGCGCGATCAGCTCTCCGAGCTGCTGGTCGCTCAGGGACAGTGGTCGGTCAACACCGAGATGCATGGAACCTCGCTGTGTCCATTATCGCAGTTGCCGATTCAGACGGTGGATCTGTCGATGGTCGGTCCACCTTCACGCTCAGCGCGGATGCCTTGGAACGACTGTTCAGAATCTGGGGATCGTCACTCCTCCTCAGAGCCGGCGTGCGTGCCGATGCGTCACCTCGCCACACAGAACCCTCCTTGCAATTGCGGCGGTTTTCTCGGTTGCGCTACCCCGTAAGTGCTTGCCCGCGAGTAGCGGCCCAGAGCGCGACCGCGTTCTGACGGCGCGCACTGGATACGGTTTCCGCCGTGACGAGTTCGCGCCAAGCGAGCCTTGGCGTCATCCAAGGCCTGCCATTGGGGGTTGCCTCGCAGGTGTGCGTCCAGTGTACCCGGCCGCACAGAACCCCCCGCAGCGAGCAACCTGCATGGGTGCGTTAGGCCATGCACATCGGAGTCTGCCCGCCCTTCCTGTTCCGTAGCAAAGCTATTGGTGCGCGGAGCAGCACCCATAGCAAGTTCCGCTGATCTGTGCAGTTAGCTGGCTCAGGCTAAGCCCGCATGTTCACGAATCAATTGGTCGCGATCATTTCGAGGGCCACGTCAGTGCCCTCCGGGTGACGCACCTGTAGCGCGACTACTGCTGGTTCCGAACTGGGAAACGTCGACGAGACGAGACTCCGAAGTTCCTCGAGGTCATCCAGATCAGCAAGGTACGCGATCACCCGAACCACATGAGTCAAGTCCATCAACGCATGGCCGAGAGCTGTGGTGTGCTTCGCGAGGGCTGCTTCGAATTGTTCTTTGAGTGTCGCTCCATCGCCAGACATGGCAGACGTGTAGACAACGCTACCGCTCAGCGATGCAGGGCTGGAAACGGGAGTCGGCGGTTCGTTATGCGTAAAGAGCCGGGTGATGTAGTTGTCATCGGCCGCGACGAACGTAATCTCGACAGCGATGTCGCCGGGCAGCCTGGAGAGGCCCACCTTGGCTCCGCTGGGTGCGCCGCCCGGACTGAACGAGTCAGCTAGCGCAGAGTCGATATCCGCTTGGTTGGTGGAAGGCGGAGCGTAGGTGCTGGCGAGCAAGGCGTTGTCGAAAGTGAGACCCGCCGCCGCAAGGATCGTTCTGATGGTCGCGATCGTTTGCTCGGCTTGATCGGATGCGGATGGGGGCAATTCGCCGGTCTTGGGATTACGGCCGCCTTGGCCGGACAGGTACACCGTGCCGCCAGCCCGCACCGCGGGCGAGTACGGTCCCATCGCGGGAGGGATTTCTTCCGCTGGTGGCGTGATCACGCTGATCTCGGTCGAGTCCGCGAATGCGACGCACATCAGCAGGACGCCAGCCCCCTGCGGTAGGCTTGGCAGTTCGAGGGTTGTACGAGCCGGATACCGGCCTTCCTCGTAGAAGCTTCCGTAGACGGAATTCATGTCCGCGTAGTTGTCCATGTCCGAAAGATGGACATGGCAGCTCACGACGTTGGAATAGTCGAGGCCTGCCTTGCCCAAGGTCTCGCCCATGCGCTCCATTGCCGAGCGGGTCTGGACATCTATCGGGCCCTGCGGGTCTTCCGGTCCCGTCGCGCTGAGATACAGAGTCTTGCCCACTTGGAGGCCGAGGACGGCACCGTTCTCGTCCCGGAAGGACTGTCGCGGGGTCTCTGGTACCGCACCGACATCTCCCGAGCCTTCGGGCGGTGCCGAGCAAGCCGCCCAGAGCAGGATCACCAGCAGCACTGAGAGCGATCTTTCCATGGCCTAAACGTAGCAGAGTTGGCGTGGTGCTGAGGAAGACGCGTGGAAGTGTTCATGTGTCGACAAGTGCTGCTGAACTCTCCAAGAGTGATTGTGCCGCCGAAGCCGGATTCGGGACCTTTCGCCTCATTCCCGCGCGACGTTCGCTGCAAGGATCTCCGGCGAACGGCGAGCTGAGGCTAACAGGTCGCCATCGAAGGGAACGATCCGCCCCCGGGGTCGATCAGAGACTGTCAAGAGCCTACTACCGCAAGCCTTCCGGGGAACGGGATGAAGCCCATCGTCAAGGCTTACGCCAGACCTCGGAATTCGCTGATACAGTGTTCACGGTATGAGTGACAGCACACGACGCAGTTTCCTTGCCTCTTGCGGAGCGGGGCTTGGTTTAGGTTGCCGCAGTTCCGAGTCGGTGCCAGCCCTACCGCCGGTGCGGGCGATCACTTCGGGCCCAAAGTTCCACTGGTTCGGTTACTACGACAAGCTCGAATTCGATCCCGAAAGTCGGCGGGTCTTGGGCATGGAGGTCGATTTCGAGCATCGGTCGCCCCGCGCCGATGACGAAATCCGGATCGGCATGGTCGATCTGGCTGACGGGGATCGCTGGACAGACTTGGGGAGCAGCACCGCTTGGGGGTGGCAGCAGGGCTGCATGCTGCAGTGGATCCCGGGCTCGTCCGAGGAAGTGATTTGGAATGATCGCGAAGACGGCCAGTACGTGAGTCGAATCTTGAATGTCGCGACCGGCGAGATGCGGATCCTCCCCAGCGCGGTGTATGCCATGGCTCCGGCCGGCAATTGGGCCGTGACCACTGACTTCCGCCGCCTGAACGACACTCGACCGGGCTACGGATATCCGGGCATCCCCGATCCAAACGCGGATGTCCTCGCTCCGGAAGACGTAGGCGTCTGGAGAGTCGATCTAGAGACCGGCCAACGCGACTTGCTGGTCTCCGTGGCGCAGGCAGCTGCGGTTCCCGATCCTTACAACGACACGCGCGGTTTCAAGCACTACTTCAACCACCTGCTTGTCTCGCCGGACGGCGCGCGGCTGATCTTCCTGCACCGGTGGCGGTCGCCGGACGGCTCCGGGCGGTTCGGCACGCGCATGTTCACTGTCGGCAGCGACGGGTCGGATCCGTACGTGCTGGATCCGCACGGCAGGACCTCGCACTTTATCTGGCGCGACCCGGAGCACGTGCTCGCGTGGGCCCGGCACCCTTCGCACGGCGAGAAATTCTACCTCTATCGTGATCGCACCGAAAGAGTCGCGGTCGTGGCCCCGGAAGTCATGCCGCTCAACGGGCACTGCACGTACCTACCCGGGAACCGCTGGATCCTGAACGACACCTATCCGGACGACAACCGCCTCCAGCATCCGTACCTATACGAAGTGAGCACGGGAAGGCGCGTTCTGCTCGGTCACTTCCTGTCGCCGCCCGAATACACTGGCGAATGGCGTTGCGATACCCATCCGCGGTCCAGCCCCGACGGGACGAAGGTGGTCATCGATTCGCCGCATGGTGGAAACGGCCGCCAACTGTATCTCATTGACATTTCGGGGATTGTGGGCGCATAGCTTGCTTCGCGCCGAGCGATCCATTGGACGATATTCACTCCGGCGCGACCGCGGACGGAAAGATCAGAGCTGCGGATCGAATCCGCTGTAAAGTTGAATTCGGAAGTCGCCGTGAGAGTCCCAGCGATCGCAACTGCGGAACGAATCCAAGCTCTAGGTCTTGGAGTTCGCGCCGATCGATCAGCGGACGCAGGGAACGATGCGGTGGAGGGGGCGCAACCAGCACTGTCTCGGATGCGTTGCGACAGCCTGTCGATTCGACATGTCCGAAATTGCCTGAATATCCCTCCAGGTCGCGGGTAGCAGAATTCCACCCCATGGCGAGCTATCGAATCTTCATCAGCAGCGTTCAGCGGGAATTCGTTCAGCAGCGTCGGGCGCTGCGCGATTACCTCCGTGGCGACGCGCTGTTCGGCAGGCTCTTCGACGTTTTCCTGTTCGAGGACGTTCCAGCATCGGACCGCCGTGCGGACGACCTGTACCTAGAAGAAGCCGAGCGCTGCGATGTCTATGTCGGTCTGTTCGGCGAGCAATACGGAAGCGAGGACGCGGAAGGGGTTTCCCCGACAGAGCGCGAATTCGATCAGGCCACGGTTTCCGGGTCGCACCGCCTGATCTTCGTGAAGGGAGCCGCCGCAGGGAGCAGGCATCCCAAGATGCAGGTATTGATCGACAGGGCGCAGACCGGATTGATCCGGAAACGCTTTAGTACAACCGACGAACTCATCGCGGCACTCTACGCGGCCCTTGTAGGGTACTTGGACGTAACTAAGCGGATTCGATGGGGACCGTTCGATGCCTCGATTTGCGACAGTGCGCGCTTGGACGATCTCGACCCCGAGCGGATGAAACGGTTCGTGCAAGCGGCGCGCGACGCGCGACGCTTCCCGCTAGCAGAAACCATCGCTCCGGATCATCTTCTCGAGCATCTGCACTTGTTGAGCGACGGGCGACCCACGAACGCCGCCGTGATGCTGTTCGGCAAGGCCCCGCAACGATTCTTGTTGTCCTCCGAGATCAAGTGCCTCCGGTTCCACGGAACCGAGGTGGAGAAACCCATCGCCTCGCTGCAGGTGTACCGGGGCACTGCCTTCGAGTTGGTGGATCAGGCGGCCGATTTCGTCCTCAGCAAGATCGACAGGTCCGTGGGCACTCGCGCCCACGGGCCACAGGCACCAGTCAGGTACGAGATTCCTATCGAAGTGGTGACGGAGGCCATCGTGAACGCGGTGGCGCATCGCGATTACACGAGCAACGGCAGCGTGCAGGTGATGCTCTTCTCGGATCGGCTGGAGGTCTGGAATCCCGGTCGGCTGCCGCCGCAGCTGACGCTCGAGAAGTTGCGCCTACCGCACGGCTCCGTGCCGGGCAACCGGCTCATGGCGCAGGCGTTGTATCTCGCCAAGTACATCGAACAGTCAGGTACCGGGACACTGGACATGATCCGCCGTTGTGTGTCAGCTGGGCTGCCCGAACCCGAGTTCACGATCACGGATGGCTTCGTGGCGACGATCCGCCGGTCGACACCGCGGCCTGAAACGGAATCGGCCGGCGGACCGAGCGACCTCGCGAACAAGGAAATCGCGATGTTGAGGGCATGCGCTCAGACCGATGCGACAGCTGCAGAGCTTCGGGCAGCCGCGGGCTACGCAAGCCGAACCCGCGCGTTCCGCCAGAGGCTTGACAGTCTATTGGGAGACGGTCTGCTGAGGATGACCCTAGCGAACAAGCCGAGCAGCAGTCGGCAACGCTATCGGATCACTCCCAAGGGAACGGCCCAACTTGAGCGATCAGGGGTCCAAGTGGAGTCCAGGAGGGGTCCAAGTGGAGTCCAAGTGGCAGGCCATCCGTGGCCCCAAGCGAGTGTGCCGGCTAGATTGGACGCCAAGGACACTGCGATGTTGGAGGCCTGCGCGAAGGGGAGCGTCTCGAGTTCAGAACTGTGGACCGCCGCAGGCTACGCGAGCCGGACGGGAACGTTCAGACAGCGCCTAGATCGACTCCTGCAAAACGAATTGCTGGAACTGACCGTGCCGGACAGTCCGCGCAGCAGATCGCAACGTTACCTGCTGACAGCCAAGGGCAGGGCCGCACTGATCCTTTCAGCGAAAGACGAGACCTCGTGAGTCCAGGAGCAGCGCATGAGAACCGATGCGCTCGGAATCAAGCTCTCCCCGGCCAGGTTCGGCTCGCCAACCCGGTGAACCGCCGCGCGCAACCGGAGCAAGAGCACTACTGGCCCGGTCGGCTCCAAGTCGTGCCCGGCGCGTACCGATAGGTCTTCGGCGCCCGGACCGGTCGACCCGCGCGCGCACCTTGAACGAGGCTACCGTCGGTCAAGGTCAGGACCCCGTTCACGACAACGTGCTCGATTCCGACCGGACTCCGAGCCGGGTCGGAGTACGTGCCTCGGTCCAGGATCGTATCCGGGTCGAAAACCACGATGTCCGCGTCGGCTCCCGGGCGGAGGCGGCCCTTGTTGCGCATCGCAGGCAGGCGCTTTTCGAGACGTTGCGCGGGCATCAGCGTCATCTTCCGCAAGGCCTCGGGCAGCGTCAGGGCTTTCTGGTCGCGGACGTAGCGCCCCAGAACCCTTGAGTAGGTACCGAAGGATCGCGGATGGGCCCTCCCGCCGCTGAGCCACATGCCGTCGCTGGCAATAGCCGTCAAGGGGCTGGCGATGGCGTGCCTCACGCTCGCTTCCTTGTAAAGAGGGGGCATGATGATCGTGCCGCCCATGCGGCGCTTTTCGGCGAACGTACCCCGCGACAGCGATTCTCCGGTCCTGACCCAGATGAACTGGCCGAGCTCGTCGTCCGTGAAGTCCTCCCAGTCGTTGAATAGATGGGACTGGATCAGAGTAGATCCCCGGTTGTAGGGGTATGCCTCGGTGGTGATATCGACGCCCTCCGCCCGGGCTTCCTCGATCAATGCCAGGTAATCCAGAACACG
Organism: Bryobacterales bacterium; assembly: GCA_965242625.1. Lineage (GTDB taxonomy): Bacteria > Acidobacteriota > Terriglobia > Bryobacterales > UBA6623 > VXMF01. The sequence continues at coordinate 257,544 of CBDEST010000005.1, forward strand.
GTCGCGAGCGGAACTGTTCAGATGCACGACATGGGCTGCAGCCCCGGTCTCGCGGGCGAGCTCGATCACCTCCTCGATGTTGTCGAAAGTGGTGTGGTCGGTGCGCATATGCACGTGGCAGCTCGCGCCGTAGCGAGCGGCGATACGGAACATCTCGACCAGTTCGGGGCGCGTGGCACCCGGTGTGTACGCCAATCCGAATCCGACCGCCAAGGCTCCTTCCGCCAGTCCGCGCTCGACGCGCTGGCCTAGGACGCGCAATTGAGCGGGGTTCAACTCCATCGCAAGAGACTGGCCCGCGAGGCCGGGATTGCGTCCCAGCATGGTCAGCTGACGCGAGTACGGATGGGACACGCTGGCACCGTAATTCACCGGCGCCTTGCCGGCGCGATCTTGGTACCAAGCCTCGACGTCCTCGACACCGATCTCCAGTTCCAGCGAGGTTGTAATGCCGTCCCGGGCCTGCGCTCGATAGTTCGCAACGCTCTGCCCGTGCTGGTGCAAATCGATGAATCCCGGCGCGACGACGAGACCGGCGGCGTTGATAGTCTGGGTACCGTCCAAGTCATCCGCGCTGATCGCGCCGACCCGCCCGGCAACCACACCGACGTTCAGGATCCTGTCGAGGCCCGACTCGGGGTCGATCACGCGACCGCCATTGATCACCAAGTCGAAGCGTGTCTGGGCCGGGAGCACCACCGCGCTGACCAACGCCAGCCAAAGCAACAGGGGAGTCATCGCTATGACTATCCTACTGAGCCTTCGGTAGATCATCACAGTCAACATCGTCCATGAACGAACAGAGTCATTCCAAATCGGGCTTCCTTGCCGCAATCGCTTTCCATAGGCTCAGTCACCGGTGAGCACTCCAAGAGATGATCCTTGGCAACCTGCTCCGCCGAAGGGCGCGTTGAGACCCTCGCCGACCTGCGAGGTCTACGTGAAGGGTTGTTGTTCCGATAGATCCCCAATCGGGCGTGCGGATGATCCACCCAGCTGCGAGCGACGTTTGCCCCTGCCAGGGTCGATGCCGCGACTGGCCTTCCCCTGAATCAGAACATCCTCGCAGTGGAGATGGATTGCACCGGCAAGCGGATTACTGTCGGCAGCATCCAACCCTCGCAACCCATGGCAGCAGGAGACCGCCTGCGGGAGAGAGAACGCGCCGATGCGCCTCACCAAGCCCTGTTCGATGCACGCTTGGAATCGCCATATTGCGATTTCGGGGTGAACCCCATGCTCTGCGATCAGATGCTCCCGCCACTGGACCGCAGACACCTAATCGCTTGCCAGCTTTGCCGCATCGTACATGCGCGGTCCCGCAAGAGCGTTCCACCGGCAGCGAGCAGTCCCGGTACCGGTTGACGAAGGAATTGCACGCACTCGTGGCTCGCGACAGCGCAGTCCAGATGCCGCCACCTCTCCGGGCACCACGTTCGCGGATGCCCGGCGGGAGAGCTAGCTGATGCGACGCAACGCCCACCCAGCGTCAGGCCACGAGCGACGGCTTGAACGACAGTTGCCGGCCGGGTTGCGGTCCCGGTCGTGGAGTGTCCTTTCGGACCGCACGGAATTCAGTCGTCGATCCCTCGCGCACTCTCCCTGCATTGAACTGGCACTCGTCCGTGTGATACCGTTGACGTTTCGGGAGCGGTCGCTCCCCGCCCCAATGCATGCTCTCGGCATGATCGAAACCAAGGGCTTGGTTGCCGCCGTGGAAGCGTCCGACGCCATGGTCAAGGCCGCCAGCGTCACGCTCGAAGGCCGCCGCCACATTGGCGCGGCGCACGTCACCGTCACCTGTCGCGGGGATATCGGCGCCGTCAAGGCCGCAACCGACGCGGGAGCGGCCGCGGCCCGCCGACTGGGCGAATTGCTCAGCGTGCATGTCATCCCGGCACCTTACGAAGACGTCGAGCCGGTGCTCCCGGACGGTTCCGACAGCTAGCGGCTCGCGATGCTCGAAGACGGGGATCTGCGATCCATCCAAGAGGTTCGCTCCAAGGTAGAGTCCGCCTACCAAGCCTCCCTAGCCTTCGCCGGATTCTCCCAGGAACAGGTCGACGCCATCGTGGCGCGCATGGCGGCGACCGCTCGCGCCCATGCCGAGCCGCTCGCCAGAATGGCCGTCGAAGAGACTGGATACGGCAACGTCCGCGACAAGGTCGCGAAGAACCTCCTGAACTCCGATCTGCTGCATCAAAAAATCGCTCCGCTCAAGACGATCGGCGTGCTGGGCGAGAAACCGGACCTCGGCATTACCGAAATCGCCGTGCCGGTGGGCGTCGTGGCCGCCGTGCTGCCGACGACGAACCCGACATCCACGGCCTTCTTCAAGTGCCTGATCGCGGTCAAGGCTGGCAACGCGATCGTGATCAGCCCCCACCCGAGAGCGCGACGCTGCACCTGTGAGTCCGTGAGGCTGCTCAAGGAAGCCGCCGAAGCCGCGGGCGCACCGGAGGGGCTAGTGCAGTGCGTCGACGAGGCAACGATCGCGGGCACGAACGAATTGATGCGCCACAAGCGGGTCGGCATCATCCTCTCGACCGGCGGCGCCGGGATCGTCAAGGCGGCGTACTCCAGCGGAAAGCCGGCCTTGGGCGTCGGCGCGGGCAACGTCCCTGTGCTGCTGGACGATTCGGCTGACATCGATGCGGCAGTGGCATCGATCGTGGACGGCAAGTCGTTCGATTTCGGCACGGTCTGCTCCAGCGAGCAGACCGTGGTGGTCAACAAGCGGCATCGCGACAGGGTCTGGTCCGCGCTAAAGGCCAACGGCGCACACATCTGCGACGCCTCTCAGCGGCAGGCACTGGGTGCGAAGCTGTTCACTCCCGAGTTCCGCATCCAAGCGGACTGCGTGGGGCAGTCCCCGCAACGACTGGGCGAGTTGGCCGGATTCGAGGTGCCGGATTCGGCGCGCATCCTCGCACTCGAGATCCAAGGCGTCGGCCGCGAGCATCCGCTGTCCGCCGAAAAGCTCTCGCCAGTGCTTTCCGTGTACTTCGTGGATAGCTTCGATGAGGCTGTCGACGCCTGCGTCGCGATCCTGAATTTCGGCGGCCGCGGACACACCTGCGTGATCTATTCGCAAGACGATGATCGCATCCTCGCGTACGGTCGGCGGGCTCCCGCGTTCCGCGTCCTCGTGAACACCTCCGCACCTCAGGGATCCACCGGTATCACGACCGGCGTGTTCCCTTCAATGACGCTCGGGTGCGGGGCGATCGCGGGGAACTCGACGGGCGACAACATCGGTCCGATGCACCTCCTGCACGTCAAGCGGATCGCGCGGTACATCCGCTCTCCGCAAGAGGCCTTTGTAAGCGAGGAGGCCAAGCGCTACTTCGCAGCGGTCGACAGTGGTGGCGACTTTTCTGCATCCACCCGCAGCAGCCCCGGGAACGGCGACGTGGCAACTCGCGTGGATCGCTATCTAGCTCAGAGGAGCGGCGGTCGAGCGGTGGCGCAATCGAGCACCAAGACGGACGATTCCGCTGTCGCAACAGTTGTGGACCGATTTCTGGCCGCACGGAACCAAGCGGCACCCGCGCCGTCCCCTGAAGTGCCGCAGCCGGAATTGCCACCACCAGCACCGGTGATTCGACCCGTGAGCTTCGTTTGCGAGGGAGACATGCGCAAGGCGATGCACAGCGGCGCGAAGATCTATATCGCGAAGCACACGATCGTCACACCCGCCGCGCGTGACTTGGACATTGACGGCGCGATCTTGGTCCAGACCGAGGCCTGACTCACGGTCGAAGTCGATTACGCGCTATATTGACTTCGGTTACGAATCACCGCAGAATAGAAGAGTAGATGGCACCCAGAACTGTCAGGGCCAGCGACCGACTGAGGAGGAGTGGCAATGGATGAAGTCTTCGTGTATTGGGACAACTCGAACATCTTCGTGGAAGCGCAACGACTAGCGGACCAACTCGACGAGGAGCCGAATGCCCGCTATCGAGTCCGTATCAACTTTGACAATCTCATGCGGCTCGCTCAGGCGGATCGTCCGCTCAAGAAGGCCTTGGCGGCAGGTTCGGTGCCTCCCCAGATGCGCCATCTATGGAACCGCCTTGAGAACGAAGGCTTCGAAGTCGAACTGTTTGATCGAGGCGATCCTGGACGTGGCGAGCAGGAGACGCCGGACCGAATCCTCCAGTTGCGCATGCTGGAGGACGCCTTGGACTACAACGGTGACCCGGGCATAGCCGTGCTCCTCTCGGGCGATGGAGCCGGATACCTAAAGGGCGCCGGATTTCACCGCACGCTGGAGCGGATGCACAAGCGGGGTTGGCGGGTAGAGATACTCTCTTGGTCGACCTGTTGCAACCGGCGCATGCGCGAGTGGGCCGAGCGAAACGGGGTGTTCGTGGCGCTTGACGAGTACTACAGCGCGATCACGTTTCTGGAACCGTCACGCCCGGGGCATGCGTTCGCGGAGGCTCGGGGCTCTACGCAGCTCGACCTGTCCAGGCGGATTCCGCTCGAGTAGTAAGCCGACAGGCCGCCTCATCCTAGGCCTTGGGACGCACCGTCGGCGCCGTTGCGGGCAGTGGCGAGCTGTGCTCCAAGCACTGTGATCATCTTGGAATCGCCTTGAGGCGTGCGCCGAGCTGATGTCCGTTTCACTGCTCCCAGCGGAATAGCGGACACCGATTCCGTCGACCAGCGACTGCGACAACAGGCGGGCAGCACCGATTCGCGATTGGATGCCGGACATGGTTCGGAGCCCGCGCGACTGCCGGTGCCGGAAAACGGCGTGCATTACCCTGTATCGGAGAACGCGGCCAGCCCGCGAACGCGGCTCGGCGGGAATTCCCTGCCCGGACGGGCGGCGGGACTCTAGAGGATCGGGACCATGCGGCACCATCGCGATCAGGGACGCATGCCAGCAGGCGCCGGATCGGTCGTGTCGCGTGCTGCGCGTTGGCTCGGGACTGCGCCGTTGCTCGCGGCTCCTCTGCAACTCATGGCATTGTTCGGGGGGGTTGCCTTGCTCCTTGCGATCCCCACGCTTGCGGTCCGCGCCGACGAGATCCGCATGCCCTTCGCTGCCGGGGAGGATCTTGCCTACGCGATCACCTGGCCTAGCGGTCTCAGCGTCGGCGGCGCACGGTTCCGCGCCCGTCCCAAGGGAGACGGCTGGCGGTTCGAGGTGACCCTCGAAGCCAACGTGCATGAGTTTGCAATCGATGACGCGTTCGTCTCCGAAACCGATGCGAACCTCTGCTCGTCGAAGTTCGAGAAGCATGTCCGCCACGGTGCCAAGCGGGCGCACGAGGCGCTGCGCTTCGCCGCCGGAACCGTGGAACGCACGAATTTGGATCCCGTGCGGCCCGGACCACCCGGGACCGCGCCCGTCGGGGCTTGCGCGCGGGACGCACTGGCGGCGGTGTACTACCTCCGCCAGGACCTAGCCGCCGGTCGCCTGCCGGCGCCCGGCACGGTCCACTTCGGAGCGGCATACGAATTGCAGCTCGAATACGAACAGACGCGGTGGCTGCCGTGGGACGAGGGCAGACGCCGCGCGGATTTGATTCGCGTGAAGGTGCGCGGACCGGCCTCGCGACTGGAGTTCCTCGCGTATTTCGGACGGGACGCGGCGCGCACGCCGTTGCTGTTCCAAGCGCGGATCGAGGGCGAAGAGTTCGTCATGCGCCTCGTCGAGTAGACGCGAGGCGAGTCCGGGAGCGCCTACCACAGGAACTTCAACTGGACGCGGAAGGTCCGGCCGTCGTTCAGCGTGTTGTTGATCTGCCCGAAGTTCGGCGAGGTCAGCGCCTTGCCGGGCTCGGCGAACTGCGGCGTGTTGAAGAAGTTGATCGACTCGGCGCGAACTTCCACGGTCGTGTCCGAAGCGAGCGCGAACCTGCGCGCGAGCGACGCGTTGACGTTCGCGATCTTGCCCTTGCGGAACGTGTTGCGCCCCAAGTTCCCGGCCTGTTCCAAGGGCGCGTCGATGAAGCGGAACGCGGATGCCGGGAGGAGTGACTCGGATGTGTCTGGCGACCCGATCACCCGTCCGAGCACGGCTGCGTCCAGCACCATGGGACGGTCGCCGCTACCCCCGTCGATGTTACCGAAGCCGGGACCGTCAGAACCCGACTGGACCGAGAACGGAGTGCCGGACTTGAGCAGCGCCACCGTGGACAGCGTCCACCCGCCGAAGAGCTTCGCGAACCAGCCCCCCGCAGCCGTCCGCGGGAGTTCGTACGCCGCCTGCAGGAGGAAGCCGTGGGGCTGGTCGAAATCGCTCAATCCCTTCAAGTCGCGCTGGGACTCTTCCTCGGTCTGGCTGATCGCCACCCGGGCGTCCGGACCGGATGCCGTGTTGGTGTACGAGCCGCCGATATCCAGCGACTTGCTGAACCAGTACGAGGCGTTCATGGACAGTCCGCGCCAGTTGGGCGCGGCGAGCGTCACCCGCCCGGCGTCAAAATATCCGCGCGAGCCGTTGTGAATGAACAGGTGGTTGAAGACGCTCTGATCCGCTCGCCTCTGGTTCACGTTGCCGACCGTCGAGACCACGCCGGGCATCTCTCGGCCGCGATTCAGGAAGTACGTGATGATCAACTTGTGGGCACGACTGCCCACGTAGCCCAGTTGCAGGCGCCAGTCCGCTCCGAGCCCGCGCTCCCAGCTGAAGTTGTACTGGTGCGCGTAAGGCACCGCGAGATCGGGACCGGGCTGGACCAAGTTGGATCGGCCCGTCGGGTCTCTCCTCGAGTGATCGATTAACGAGCGGTAGGTCGCTAGGTCGGGGCGCTGGATCACGCTCGTCACGGTGTGCGGCGCATTGAGCCGGTCTTGACCGTAAGTCACCGGGAAGATATCGCCGTACTGTGTCCCGAACGCGCCGCGCAAGACGCCCGTCTCGCCGGGCAACCGGTAAGCGAAGCCGAACGAGCCGCCAAAGTTGTTGCGGTCGGAGTCCATCGCCAGTTCGCCGCGCCCGGTGACGTCAACCGGGCGGCTGAACGGCTGGTAGCGGAATCCCAGATGGAGCGTGAGGCGATCCGTCGCCTGCCAGCGATCGCCGAGGAAGAAGTTGTTGTACCAATTCCGGAATCCGCGGTACGTGGAACCGAGCGAGACGATCAGCTGGCTGGGCAGGCCTAGGCGCAGATTGGTGATGGCATCGTTCCCGAAGTTCGATCGGAACAGCAGGATCCCGCGCGCTCCGTCCGGCTCCTCCCCGTTGTATTGCAAGCGGGTCAGGGCGAAGCCGGCAGTCCATTCGTGCCGTCCGCGCGTTTGCCTGAGCGTGGCGCCTTGACGGAACCGATTCTGCGCCCGGTCGATCGGGATGATCGGGAACGGACCGAGGTTGGTTAGGGCGCGGCCGATCATCACCGGCCCGAGCGCCCCTTCTGCCGGCAGCAGCAGCGAGCCGAGGCGGTCCAGGCCAGAGGTAGCTTGCAAGAGCGTGTTCGGCCCGAGGGATCCGCTCCACGTGATCCGCGCGGCGTGGGACTTCGTGTCGGTATCGGGATTCTGGCCCACGACGAGCTGGAAGGCATCCACGTTCTGCGCCGTCCATGCGTAGCGGAGCGCCAGCTTGCCCCCGAGCGACGCGCTTCGATCCAGCTGGAGGCGCGCCGAATCCGTGTTGATGCGCTGCACGCTATTGGTGTTGAGCGCGCGGGCGGCGATGTCCGTCCGGTTCGGGACCGTGTCGGGATAGGCGCTCAGCAGGCTCTGCACGACCTCGCGCGTCGCGGGGTCTCTCGTCAGCGGCGTGCGCTCCTCGTGCAACGGCACGAGCACGTTCCCGTTCACGTTGCCCCGAATCTTGTTCTGCGAAACCCCCAGCGTGAGGGCACCGAGCTTGCCGGCGGGGGCGGCGAGGTTGACGCCGTAGAAGTTCTCGCGCGCCGGCTGGACAGTCCCGACCTGGAAGAACGACCGAGCCGAGAAAACGCTGTTGTTGTGACGCCAGAAGGCATCCCCGTGAAAGCCGGACACGCGTCCCGGAGGGGCATGCACCGGCGGGGTCGGGGGCTTGCCGTACTCGGCACCGAAGTAACCGCGGTCGACCGCGAATTCGGAAACGATCGTGGCGGTCGTGCCGAGGCGGATATTGAGTTCCTTCAGGGCGTTGTTATCGACCAAATTGAATTGGACATTCTCGTTCCGGCGGCTCTCGCCGGACTCGGACGACGTTTCGCCGAGCAGATTGATCGCGGTTCTCTGCGCATCCGCTTCCGACTGCTCCCCTGCCGGCTCGGCTGCGGCCGCCTCCTCGGCTGGCACTTCGCCATCCGGTTCGGGTTGGCTGAGCAACGGCCAGGGCGACAGCAACCACAACGCGAGGATCGCAAGGCATGGCAGCGCGGAAGGGCGGGTGTCAGCCATGTTTCGTTCAATGCTACCAGCGCAAGCTCGATCACCGCGCCGGTCCACGGGACATCGCCGAGGCCGTGGGATAATCGGCCCCGTATGGATCGGTTGCAGTGCTTCGAGCTGCTGGATGCGGCGATTCACCAATACGCATTCACGATGCCCGGGATCCCCCACTACTACACCCTCAAGAACACTTGGCGCGACAAGGACGCGTACGTCGCGATGGTCGAGTTCGTCAATGCGCACGGAGAGGTGGGACGGTGGGGAAGTCAGGAACGGCGGTACTTCAGGGCGAACGGAATGCAGTGGTGGGCCATGACAAAAGACGCCCAGGAATCGACCCTGACCAACCGCTGCTTCGTGAACTACCCGGTGGGCACTGCATACGACGGCGTGGCAGCGACCTACGACCGCAAATTCGACCGGAAGGGCGATCGCGAAGCGAAGCAGGAGATGTATCGCGCCGTTCGACTCGATCCACCGATCCTCGATATCGGCTGCGGCACGGGCGGCCTCCTCGACTACGCCGGACGCAGATTCGGCAAGGACGGCTGGTTCGGGATCGACCCGAGCGGCGCGATGCTCGCGACATGCGTGCAGAAGCATCCTTGGACGGCCGGTCGAGTCCTGCGCACGACGCTCAAGCACTTCGTGACTCGGGAACGATTCCAGACGATCGTAGGGATGTTCGGCTCCGGATCCTATCTGGAGGAAGGGGACACGCAACGGATTACGGACCTGCTCGCGCCCGGAGGAACGGCTCTGCTGACGTACTACGGCGGAGAGTCCCACGCCTTGGAGCGCTATCGCCGCGCGGGAATCACGGAAGCCGAAACGCGCGTCGCGGGGCTGGATTACCCAGCTGACCTTCCTGAGCTAGCAGGGTTCCGTCAGAAGCGACTGCAAATTTAGCGCTGGAGTCCACGCCTGCCGGGAACGCCGGGCGGTCCGGTGCCAGTGTTGTTTCCAGAGGCGCAATCGCACACCCGGTGGCGGCCGGCCCACGAGTGGACCAAGCCCACTTGGGCCTCGCATGCGCGCCAGGCGCATCGCGCACGCCAACTCGGCGCTCTTGGCACAACAGCGAGTGCAAGCGCACCTTCGGATTGGACCCCTCTGAAGGGCCAAGACCAGCGGAAACGCGCGCCGGGCTCGCCCGCGGCGCGACAGCCGCGGCACTGCTGTAAAATCGGCACTTGATGCGCGTCGCGATCGGAACCGACCACGCCGGCTTCGAGCTCAAGCAGGCAATCGTCCAGCAACTCGCGGACAGCGGCCACGAGGCGGTCGATGTGGGCGCCCGTGACTACGATCCGGAAGACGACTACCCGGACTTCGCCTTCGCTGTCGGAGACAAGGTGCGCCGCGGAGAAGCGGATCGCGGCATCGTCCTGTGCGGCAGTGGCGTGGGCTCGAACATCGCCGCCAACAAGTTGCCCGGGGTGCGCGCCTGCGTCTGTCACGACACCTATTCCGCGCGCCAAGGCGTCGAGCACGACGACATGAACGTCCTCTGCCTGGGCGGCCGGATCGTGGGGCGCTCGCTCGCGTACGAGCTTGTCGAGGCCTTCTTGAACGCGCATTACGACGCCGAAGTCCGCCACGCGCGGCGCGTGGAGAAAATCGCGGCCGCCGAGCGGCGGGAACGATAGGGCGCCCGCCGCGCAGACGAAAGGCCCGCACCTGTCGTGGAGCTTCTACAGAGCCTCCTGTACTGGATTTCCAGCGCCTTCCTGCTCCCGGCGCTGGTTGCGATCCTGCTGCTGTTCGTGTACGTCACGTACCTGTCCGGCGGAGTGCTGGCCGAGGTCTTCGATCGCAAGTCGAATCGCGACGCCCTGCGGAGCTTCTACCAAGGCGCGCCGACACGGGAGCGATTCCTCGCCCTCGAGTGGAAGCTCGCCTTGCAGCGCTTCGCGACCGCCCTGGCCGAGCATCCGGAACGCATCGACAAGGCTGTCGCCGACTTGGAGAACGAGCTGCGGCAGCGCGCCGAGCGGCTTTCCGTGCTCTCGCGCACCGGTCCCATGCTGGGATTGGTGGGCACGTTGATCCCGTTGCAGCCGGCCTTGGCCGCGCTCGCGGCCGGGGACATGCAGTCGATGGCCTCGAACTTGCTGATCGGCTTCACGACCACCGTGGTCGGCCTGATCGTCGGCGGGGCTTCGTTCGCGCTGGGGACGCAAGTGAGGAACTGGGGCCGCCGGGACCTGACGGAGATGCATTACTTGATGGAGGTCTGGGCGACCGAACCGACCGAGGGATTGCAAGACGATGAACCTCAGCAGCCGTAAGATCCGCGCCAACCGCGCTTGGATGCGCCGGGCCGGCAGCGCCCTCGACCCGACGGAGGACAGCGATCCGCTCGGTGGCGTCGTGAACCTCTTCGACGCCAGCATGGTGCTGGTCGTGGCGCTCATCCTCGCGCTCGTCGGCGGGGCGAGCGTCGCCGAGGTGACGGCGCGCATGAGCACGAAGGACGTCACGATCGTGACGAACCCCGGCCAGCCCGACATGGAGATCATCATCAAGCGCGGGGAGCGCATCGAGCGCTTGCGCTCCAGCGACCAGCGCGGAGCGGGACGCGGACAGCGCTTGGGTATCGCCTACCGGCTCGAGACGGGTGAAGTCATCTACGTCCCGGAAGCAGAATAGGAATGCCCCGGCAGTGCTATCCTGAGGCGGTTGGATAGTCCCTTGACAGGCATTGCAGAGGCGAGCGAAACCACCGGACTTGCGGCCTTGGAGGATCGCTGGGGAGCCCACAACTACCACCCCTTGCCCGTGATCGTGGCCCATGCCGAGGGGCCGTGGGTCGTCGATACCGAGGGGCGGCGCTATCTGGATTGCCTGAGCGCCTACTCGGCGGTGAACCAGGGGCACCGCCATCCGCGCATCCTGCGCGCGTTGCGCGAGCAGGCCGAGCGAGTGACGCTGACCTCGCGCGCGTTCCGCAACGACCAGTTGCCGCTCTTCTGCCGGGAACTCGCCGAGTTCTGCGGCATGGACATGGTGCTGCCGATGAATACCGGGGCGGAAGCGGTCGAGACCGCGATCAAGGCCGCCCGGCGTTGGGGATACATGCGTCGGGGCATCGTCGCCGACCGCGCGGAAATCGTCGTTTGCGACAACAACTTCCACGGGCGTACGACCACTATCGTCGGGTTCTCGTCGGATCGCGGCAGCCGGGAGGGCTTCGGGCCGTTCACGCCCGGCTTTCGCAACGTTCCGTTCGGTGACGCTGACGCGCTGGCCGCCGCGATCACGCCCGAAACCTGCGCCGTGCTGATCGAGCCGATCCAATGCGAAGCCGGCGTACTGATGCCGCCCGCGGGATACCTCGCGGCCGTTGCGGAGACGTGTCGCGACCGCGGCGTGCTGCTGATCGCCGACGAGATCCAAACCGGCTTGGGGCGAACCGGAGCGATGTTCGCCTGCCGGTACGAGGGCGTGCAGCCCGATGCGTTCGTGCTGGGCAAGGCACTGTCCGGGGGCGTGTACCCGGTTTCGGCGGTGGTCGCGCGACGCGAGGTTCTGGAGGTCTTCGATCCTGGCAGCCATGGTTCGACCTTCGGCGGGAATCCGTTGGGCTGCGCCGTGGCGCGGGAAGCGTTGCGCGTGATCGTGGACGAGGATCTGGTTTCGCGGTCGGCACGCCTTGGCGCCTGGTTCTTGGAAGAGCTGGCGAAAATCGAGCACCGCGACATCGTGGAAGTGCGCGGACGCGGCCTGCTGGCCGGAATCGAACTGGTCGGCCCCGCCCGGCCCTATTGCGAGCGCCTGCAGCAGCTGGGCCTGCTCTGCAAGGAAACCCACGACCACGTGATCAGGATCGCCCCTCCGCTAGTGGTCGAGCGAGAGGATCTCGAGTGGGCACTGGCGCAGTTGCGCGTGGCGTTCGCCGCGTGAGCGAGCGGGCCCTCAGAGCGATTCCGGAGGGCTGTCGATTCGGAGCAAGGATCGGATCTCGGGCGTCTCGAGGTTGTCCATCGTCACGACTTGGCAGGCGACATCGACGCGCTTGGGCGGAGTCTCTCCGCGCAGGGCCGCGAGCACCGTTTCGACACCGCGATACCCGATCTGGTAGGGGTCCTGCACGACGAGCGCCCGGACAACGCCGTCGCGAAATTCGGGTTCCAGAGTCGATGTCCAATCGAATCCGACGAATTTGACTTGGTCGTAGCGCTCGCGGTTCCGGAGCGCTTTGGCCGCCCCGACCGTGGCCGGCTCGGCGGAGGCGAACATCCCGTCGAGTTCCGGATGCGCGGTGAGCATGTTCTCGGTCACCGAGAGGGCGAGAGCCCGGTCCGATTGGCAATACTTGAAGTCGACGATCTCGATCCCGGGGTAGTCCTTGGCCAGCGTGTCTTCGAAGCCTGCCTCGCGCTGCATGGTCGAGTTCGAGCCCGCAACCATTTTCACGACGATGATCTTGCCGGCGCCGCCAAGCAGGTCCGCCAAGGTGTGCGCGGCCGTCACGCCGGCGGCGTAGTTGTTGCTGGCGACGAAGGACACGTATTGGTCGGTGTTGATGCCCGAATCGAATATGGTCACCGGAATGCCCTCGCGCCTGGCGCGCTCGACCACGCGGATCAGGGCCGTGGCCTCGGTCGGGGCAAGCAGCAATCCGTCAACGCGGGAGTTGATCATCGCGTCAACGATCTCGATCTGGCGGGAGAATTCGATCTCGGTGGGAGGCCCTTGCCAGTCGATCGACACGCCGGCTTCGCGCGCCGCGTCATCGACCCCGGCCCGCACCGCGATCCAGAACTCGTGAGCAAGTGCCTTCGGCACGACCCCGATGCGGATCGTATCGGAGCGGTTGCAAGCGGTCAACGCTGCTAGCAGCGCCGCCGCTACCAGCCATCCGCGGATCGTGTTGGTCATGGGAAGTGCCTCTTACCCTTTCTAGGATCCCGTCGCTCGGGGCGCGGACTGGGCGTCAAGCCCGGAGCGGAAGCGGCCCTGTCGGCACTCGGATTCACGGCCGCAAGCCTTCCCGGGCTCCTTCGATGCCCGAATCCCTAGCGCACGGCACTCGGGCAGCGGCCGGATCGTATATCGTCCAGTGCCTGCAACGACTCCCTAGGCTGGATGCTGAATAGCGAACTCGTGACCCGAGCGAACAGTACCACTGGCCGTGCGCGGCCATGCGCCGCCACTCCGATACTCTCGCACTTCGCTGCCGTCCGCCGCAACGACGCGGGCCACGGGCACCCACACCCCCGATACTGAGACATTGGAATGCTGCAGAGCACTGATGCAGTCCTGAGCGGTCGGCGGTCAACTTCGACGCGGACGCAGGAGATACGTCGATTGGACACGTCGTCCGAGTACGTCCTTGGATCGGATGCGGAGGAATTGCGCCGCCTGCGCTTCCAGCATGAACTGTGGAGCGAGGCGACCCGACGCCTCGTGGACCGGGCGGGCTTCGCGGCTGGCGACACCCTGCTCGATATCGGTTGCGGCCCCGGACACACCACCTTCATGCTGCGCGAACGCGTGGGTGACCGCGGCCGCGTGATCGGCATCGACTCGTCGGAGGCCATGGTTGCAACCCTGCGTCGCGATGCCGCGCGTCGCAACGCATCGAATGTCGAGGCCTTGCGCCAAGATATCGGCACACTCGAGGGGATCGACGGAATTGACGGGGCGTTCGCGCGCTGGCTGTTCTGCTTTCTTGACGATCCGGCCGCGGTCGTGAAGCGAATCGCCGCTGCCTTGAGACCCGGGGGCAGGCTCGCGGTCATCGACTACTTCCACTACGCCGCGATGACGATCGAGCCGCGAAGCGCGATCTTCGACAGAGTGGTAGAGTCCATCGCCGCAAGCCTGGCGCAAGTCGGGCCGGGCCTCCAAGTGGGTCGGCAGCTACCCGGCATGATCGTGTCCGCGGGCTTGCGTGTCGAAAGCCTCGAGCCGATCTGCGGCGTCGGACGGCCCGGCACGGGGATTTGGGAATGGTTCGACCAGTTCCAAGTGTCGTACCTGCCGAAAGTCGTTGCAGGCGGGTTCCTCGGCCGCGCGGAATGGAGCGCCTTCGAGCGCTTCTGGTCCGCGACCTCGGCGAACCCGGACGCCTTCCTGTTCCCGGCGCCGATGATCGGGATCGTGGCCACCAAGGCCTGAGGTCTGGCTCTGGCGCTAGCGGCCCGTGAAACAATGAGATTCCGAGGCTGGCATGCCTGCACTTGCTTCAACGGCGATTGATCCCGCCTCGCGAGTCGCGCGGATCGACCAAGTCTCCAAGATCTACGGCATCGAGAACTGGGGGTTCGATTACTTCGGCGTGAACGCCGCCGGCCACCTAACCGTCGCGCCGCACAAGATTCCGAGCCTGTCGATAGACGTCCACGATGTGGTGCGCGAGCAAGTCCGGAAGCGCAACACGCCGCCGCTGCTCCTGCGCTTCCCGCAAATCCTCGACGAGCGCCTGGGTGCGTTGCACGCGGCGTTCGGCACCGCCATCCAAGAATTCCAGTACGGCGGTCGCCATGTAGGCGCCTTTCCCGTCAAGGTCAACCAGCAGCCGGAAGTGTTGCGTCGGCTGGTGGCCTCCGGGGAGCGTTACGACTTCGGTCTGGAGGTCGGCAGCAAGGCCGAACTCGTGGCGGCACTCGCGATGCCGCTCGGCGAGCGGGCGCCGATCGTCTGCAACGGGCTCAAGGACGAGCTGTACCTGCGCCTAGCAATGCTTGCAGAGAAGCTGGGGCGGCTGGCGGTGATCATCGTGGAAGACCTCGAGGACTTGCGCATGGCGCTGCAACTGGCGGCTTCGCTCGGCTTGGAGCCGCCTCTCGGAATCCGGGTCAAGCTGAGTGCGCGGGGCAGCGGCAAATGGGAGGATTCGGGCGGGGAGTTCTCGAAATTCGGCATGAGCCCGGTCGGTCTCGTGCAGGCTCTGGCGGAGATCGAAAGGGCGGGTGCCCGCGAGCAGCTCAAGATGCTGCATTTCCATATCGGCTCGCAGGTCAATGACATCCGGCGCGCCAAGCACGCCTTCAAGGAGGCGGCGCGGTTGTACGCCAAGACCCGCGCGCTGGGCTTCGGCATCGAGTACCTCAACGTGGGCGGCGGTCTCGGCGTGGACTACGACGGCTCGCGCACCGCGAGCGAATTCTCGATGAACTACTCCGTGCAGGAATTCGCCAACGACGTCGTCTACGCGGTAAGCGAGGTCTGCGCGAGCGAGTCCGTGCCCCCGCCGGTCATCGTGACCGAGCACGGCCGGGCCACGGCGGCATACCACTCGATGCTGGTCGTCGACGTGCGCAAGGTCGTGCGGCCGGGCTTGGTCGGGGGCGACGCGATCGGAACCTTCGCATCCGAAGCCGAGTCGGTTCTCGAACTGGAAGACCTTTCCGTGGGGATCAACGCGAAGAACTTCCGCGAGCGCTATCACGACGCGGTCCAGCAGCGGGGAGACATGAATTCGCTGTTCGAACTCGGGTATCTCGGGCTACAGGACAAGGCCAAGGGCGAGTGGCTGTACTGGAAGATCTGCAGGCATGTCGCGCGGCATTCGCGCGCTATGAAGCACCGGCCCCGGGAGTTCGAGGAGCTGGATCGGATGCTGGCATCGAGATACGTGTGCAACTTCTCGATGTTCCAGTCGATTCCGGACTTCTGGGCCTTCGACCAGCTCTTCCCGGTGCTGCCGATTCACCGCTTGGACGAGGTCCCGACCGAGCGCGGAGTGCTGTGCGACATCACGTGCGACTCGGACGGCACGGTCGACCGGTTCGTGGACACCAAGCACTTCAAGGAATCCTTGGAACTGCACGGCCTGCGGGACGGCGAACCCTACTTCCTCGCCTTTCTGCTGCTCGGTGCGTATCAGGAAACTCTCGGCGACCTGCACAACCTGTTCGGCGTGGTCAAGGAACTCAGCGTGTCGATCGAGCCGGACGGCGGCGTGTCCGTGGGCGAGCCGATCCCCGGCGACCGCGTACGCGATGTCCTCAGCGACATGGGGTACGAGCCGGAAGCGCTGCGGGGCGCTGTCGGCCGGCGCCTGTCGGCTCGCCGAGCGGCGGGCTTGGGGGTCAAGGAGGACGAGCACGACGTGCTTTCGACGTTCTCGCTCGTCCTCGACGATTACACCTACTTGGTATGAGGGGCTGTTCAGCTGCCGACATGCGGGAGCCCGGTCGAACCGCTTCCGCTCCCGGCACCTTGGCGGAGTTGCTCGGGGAGCATGACCCGAGCTTGCCGGCGCTCCGAACCGTCGAAGGCCACGCGACATCGTACGGCCGACTTCTCGAAGCAGTCGACGTCGCCCGCGAAGCGCTCAACTCGCGAGGCATCGGGCGCGGCGACTCCGTTGCCATGGTTCTGGACAACGGCGCGCACATGGCTGCGGCGTTCGTCGGCATTGCCTCCGCCGCCACGGCGGCCCCGCTGCATCCCGGCCTGTCGGAGCGCGAATTTCGCGACAGTCTCGAAAGCCTCCGCGCGAAGGCGCTGGTGATCGAGTCCGGTGTCCGGTCAAATGCCCCGAACGCGGCTGACGAACTCGGCATACCGGTCTTGGAACTCGTGCGGGCCGATACTGCCGGGGGGTTCAGGCTCGGAGGATCAGGGATCGGCGGGGCGCGAGCCCCTAGCTTCGCGGAGCCGGACGACATCGCACTGCTGTTGCACACGTCCGGCACGACTGCCCGCCCCAAGCTCGTGCCGCTGACTCATAACAACCTCACGACCTCGGCCCGCAATATCGCCGGTACATTGCGGCTCGCGCCGGGCGACACCTGCCTGAACGTCATGCCGTTGTTCCATATCCACGGCTTGGTGGGCGTGCTCCTGGCGTCGCTCTGCGCAGGATCCGAGGTCGCGGCCGCTCCGGGTTTCCAAGCGCTGCGCTTCTCCCAGTGGCTCCGGGACTTGCGTCCGACGTGGTACAGCGCCGTGCCGACGATGCACCAAGCAATCCTGCAGCGCGCCAAGCGCAGCGACCGGGAAGCGGCGCAAGGCCAGCTCCGGCTGATCCGGTCGTCCTCGGCGGCCCTGCCGCCAACCGTGCTGACCCAGCTCGAGGACACGTTCCAGTGCCGGGTCGTGGAGTCCTACGGCATGACGGAGGCGTCGCATCAAATGACGAGCAACCCCCTGGCACCCGGAGCGCGCAAGCCGGGCAGTGTCGGTCTGCCGGCCGGCCCGGAAGTCGCTGTCATGAACGAGTCCGGCCGGTTCCTGCCCCAAGGCGAGCGGGGCGAGGTCGTCGTGCGCGGGCCCAGCATCACTGACGGCTACGTGGGCAACCCCGAGGCGAACGCGAAATCGTTCGCGGACGGCTGGTTTCGCACGGGCGACCAAGGATTCTGCGACACGGACGGGTACTTCTCGATCACCGGGCGACTCAAGGAACTGATCAATCGCGGCGGCGAGAAGATCTCGCCGCGCGAAGTGGACGAGGCACTGCTCGAGCACGAAGCGGTCGCGCAAGCGGTGGCGTTCGCCATGCCGCACGCCAAGCTCGGCGAGGAGGTGGCGGCCGCGATTGTCTTGCGCGAAGGCGCGACCGTCACCCAGCAGGCGTTGCGCGGCTTCGTCGCGGAGCGATTGGCCGGGTACAAGGTGCCCCGCCGGATTGTCTTCTTGGACGAAATCCCGAAGGGTCCGAGCGGCAAGGCGAAGCGGGTCGGGCTCGCGAAGGCTCTCGGAATCCCCTGAGGCTGAATCGTCGTTCGACATTCCGCATGTCCGCTCCGAAGGGGGAGTCCCGGTACTGGGGGCGGATCATTCGAACCCCGTGCCGAACACTTCCGCGATGGTCCGCTGGATGCCCTCGGCCGCGGCCCGGGGATCCGGTGCGTTGCGTATCGGCCGCCCGACGACAATGTGATCCGCGCCGTTCACGAACGCCTGCCGCACGTCCACGGTCCGCTTTTGGTCGTCAGCCGGCCGGTTCTCGACGGGCCGGATGCCCGGAGTCACCACGAGCAGTCGATTATCGACGTGTCCCCGCAAGGCGGGTGCTTCGATGCCCGACGAGATCACGCCGTCGCAACCGATCGCGAACGCGCGCTTGGCGCGCGAGAGCACGAGTTCGCGAGCGTCGCATTGGAATCCCAAGTCCGCCAAGTCACCGCGATCGAGACTCGTCAGGGCGGTCACGGCGAGGATCTTGACATCCTCGCGGCTGTCGCAAGCGGCGGCGAGCATCGCGTCGTTCCCATGCACCGTGCAATAGGTCACGCCGCGACCGTTCAATCGCTGCACAGCGCGGCCGACTGTCGCGGGCACGTCGAAGAATTTCAAGTCGACGAATACGCGCTTGCCGCCCGCGACCAAGGAATCGACCAGTGCGAAGTAGCCGCCGTCCATGAACAGCTCGAGTCCCAGCTTGTAGAAGTTGACACTCTCGCCGAGGTGCTCGACCAATTCGCCGGCGACGACGGTGTCGGGCACGTCCAAGGCGAAGATCAGCCGGTCGCGCAATGGAACGGGATTGGTGGAAAGGGGCATGCACTGCCTAGCCTAGCGAGAAATCGCCGCGCTCTCCGAAGCCGCGACGGGACTAGACTGGACGCATGAGACTCACCGGAGCGTCGCTGGGCATCGCCGTTCTCGTGTTGGGATCGAGCTGCGTTTCGGAATCGGGAAGCGCGAATCCGTTCGCCGGCTACCGGATGGTCGATCTGAGTCACGCCTTCGACGAGAGCACGGTCTTCTGGCCGACAGGCCAGCGCTTCCAGCACGAGCGGACGGCATGGGGCAGGCAGGCGGCGGGGTACTGGTACAGCGCCTATGACTTCGCCATGAGCGAGCACACCGGGACGCATCTCGACGCTCCGGTCCACTTCGCGGAGAGCGGGCGCACGGTCGGGAGCATCGCGTTGGACGACCTCGCCGGGCCATTGGCGGTCATCGATATCCGGCCGCAATGCGCGGCCGACCGGGACTACGCCGCCCAGCCGGCCGATTTGGAGGCTCACGAATCCAAGCACGGCCCGATCGGCGCGGGCATGATCGTCGTGTTCCGCACCGATTGGAGCCGGCGCTGGCCGGACAGTCTGGCCTACTTGGGCGATGACACGCCGGGCAGCACCGAATCCCTGCGCTTCCCCGGCATCTCCGCGGAAGTCGCGACGGACCTGGCGGAGCGCGGCGTATCGACGGTCGGAATCGATACCGCCAGCATCGACCCCGGCAACTCGCAGGACTTCGCGGCTCACCAAGTCCTGGCCGGCGCTTCGATACCGGTGCTGGAAAACGTTGCGAACCTGTCGGAGGTGCCGGCCCGCGGAGCGTACATCTTGGCGTTTCCGATGAAGATAGGGAAGGGGTCGGGCGCGCCGTGCCGGATCGCGGCGATGGTACCGACGGACTGACTGCGCAGTCAATCGGCTTGCGAGATCAGGTCGGACACGGGTCCGAGTACTCGCTTCTTGGCGGCTTGCGCCGGCAGGGTCGTCAACAGGACGAAGCGCGTGCCGCTGGCAGGATCCGCCCATGCCAAGGTGCCCGTGGCGCCACCGTGCCAGTACGTACGCTCGGAACAGCCCGCTCCGGCTCCCGAACCCAGTGCGAACCCGAGGCCCCGCGACTTGCCGAGATGCCGGGTGTGATCGCGGATCATGGCAGCGGCTGTCTCGGGTTTCAGAGCCTTTGGATCCGAGCCGGGCAGGAACTCCGCTAGGAATCCGGACACATCCGGTGCCGAAGCATGCACCCCTCCCCACGGCGAAGCGAGCCGCCGCCAATACGGGCTGTTCCAGTCCCAATGGGCCGCCTCCGGCTTCCCGAGTCCGCCGTGCGGCGGCCCCTGCTCGACTTGGCAGCGCTGGGTCTCCGAGAGTTCGAAGCGACCCAGTCCGAGAGCGCTGCGGCGCATGCCGAGCGGCTGGAAAAGTTCGGCATCCAGAAACTCTGGGAAAGGCACTTCGGTGATCCGCTGACAGACTTCGGCCGCGAGCAATATGCCCATGCTCTGGTAGGAGTAGCGCTTGCCTGGCTCGAAGAGCAGATCGGTGCGAATCGCTCGCTCGACGAATTCGCTCAGCGAAGCGTTGCGCTTGCGGAGCGCGACGTTCTCGGGCAACTGGTCGGGCAGGCCGGAGGTATGCGTGAGGAGCTGCTGGACGGTGACGCGGGCCCGCGCCCCGTCTCGGAATTCGGGGATGAAGCGCCGCACGGGATCCGTGAGTCGCAACTCGCCGCGATCCGCCAGCAGCATGACGCCGGCGGCGGTCATGGGCTTGGTAATCGAAGCGAGCAGAAAGATGGCGTCCGCGTCCCGGGCCGTACCGAAGGCCCTCGCGGCAACACGATCCCCGCTACGGACATCGAGCGCGGCGCCGAGCACGGCGCCGCCAGAGACGAGGCTCTCGATCAAGTCGAAGGCTGCCTCGAGACCGCTTCGCGCGGATGATGCTACGGAAGCTGCCAGCGAGGTGGCGAGGAATGCCCGTCGTTTCACGCGATGCCGGTCCTACTCGAGATCGGCTCGGACCTTGCCGATCAAGTTCGGGAGGTAGGCTCGAAACTTCGCGTGGGCCTGCGGGTCCTGTTGCGGAAGCGCCTTCACCCGAGGCAGCCCCGACCGCGCGCGCTCGTCCATGTAGTCCACCGCGTTCAGGGCGGCCATGGCCACGAAGACGCCGTGACGCTCGCAGTCGGCGTGGTCCAGAAGCAACTCGAGTGCGCGATCCGCGTCCGCATCGACGCCGTATCGGCCCAAGGCCTCGGACGCCGCGACGCGCACGGCCGGATCGTCGTCAGCAAGCGCTTCGCGCAAGGAATCCTGCAACGCGCCGACTCCTGCGCTCCCGCGCATGAGCGCGCCCAAGGCCGCCCAGTAGCGGACCGCGCTGTCGGGATCGTCGAACCCGGCCCGGAGGCCCGCGACGGCATCGTCCTCGAGCGAGGAGGCAAGCTCGGCCATGCACATGATGCGGCCCATCGGATAGCGGGTCGGATCGCTGCCCATGGAGTGGGGCGCGTCGTTCCCGGAGCGACCATGGATGGCGCTCTCCGGCAGGAATCCCAGATCGCGAATCGACAGGGACCATTCGCGTCGGGCGGCTCGCATGCGCTCGAGGGTCGCCCGATGCTCCGGGCTTGCGGCAAGGTTGCGGGTTTCGTCGGGGTCCTGCTGCAGATCGTAGAGTTCCTCGGGCGGCTTGGTCTCCCAGAAATGAGTCTGCGGAACCTCCAGCTCCCCTTGGACATACAGCTTGTGCCAGATGGCGGTGGTCGGCGTCTGGAACATGTAGCGGATGTACTGGCCGTAGATGCGGTGGGGCATGAAATTGCGGATGTATATGTACCGTTCGTCACGTACGCTCCGCACCATGTCGTAGCGCTCGTCCATGCGGCCGCGGAATCCGTAGCTGAACGCGGGCGGCGGCGTTTCGAACGGCCCGGCGAAGGCTTTCCCCTGGAAGTGGGCCGGAGGCTCGATGCCGGCTAGGCTCAGCACGGTCGGGGCTAGGTCGATGAAACCCACCATGCGCTGGCTCTCGCCCCCGGCCGCGTATTCTTCGGGGCGTAGCTCGGCATAGCGTTCCGGGATGTAGAGCATCATCGGCACGTGCAGGCCGGAATTGTAGGTCCAGCGCTTCCCGCGCGGCATCCCCGGACCGTGATCGGCCCAGTAGAAAACGATGGTGTCTTCGTCCAGACCGTCCTCGCGCAGCTGCTCGAGCACCTTGCCGGCCAGGCCGTCCATCTCGCTAATCTTGTCGTGATATTGAGCCCAGTCCTGCCGGCTTTCCGGCGTGTCGGGATGGTACGCGGGCACGCGCACCCGGGCCGGGTCGTGAACCGCTTCGTGCGGCCGCCTCCGAATCTGCGATTCGTGCGTGACGGTGAAGTTGAAGACCGCGAAGAACGGCTGGCCGGGAGCGCGCTTGCGCCAGTGCGCCTCGCGGCTGGACTCGTCCCAGACCTGCCCGGGCTTCTCCAAGTTGTAGTCTTCCTTGGAGTTGTTGGAAACGTAGTATCCGGCCTCGCGCAGATATTGCGGGAACATGCCCAGGCCGTTCGGCAGCCGTGTCAGGGAGCGCATGTGCTGCGAGCCCGTCGATGGGGGATACATCCCGCTGATGATCGTCGTGCGCGCCGGGGCGCAGACAGGGGCGGTCGACCAAGCATGGCGGTAAATCATGCCCTTGCGTCCGAGCGCGTCCAAGTGCGGCGTGGTGGCGTACGAGTCGCCGTACACGCCCAAGTGAGGGCCATTGTCCTCGGAACTGATCCACAGGATGTTCGGCTGGGCCCGGGCCAGCGGGAGGAGCGCAAGGGCAGCTACAGCGAGTCGTAGCAACATGGTGCCCAGTGTATACCGGTCCGCTTGCGGCGGAAAGGCGAGGCGCTGCAGGCACCGGCAGCCAAGCGTGGGCTAGAATCGAGTTTCCGACCTGCGCGCCTGTCGGATCTGCCGTGACCTGCCCGTTCTGTTCCAACCCGGACGACAAGGTGATCGACTCCCGGTCGACGAAAGATGGCGATGTCATCAGACGGCGACGCCACTGCCTCGGCTGCGGGCGGCGCTTCACCACGTACGAGCAGATCGAGGAAATCCCTTACATGGTCATCAAGAAGGACCAGAGGCGCGAGCGGTTCGATCGGAAAAAGGTTCTCCAAGGGTTGCTCCGCGCGTGCGAGAAACGGCCGATCTCCGTGCCCCAGATGCAGGCCATCGTCGACGCCGCGGAAGCGCTGGTCATGGACGCGTTGGACCGCGAATGCCGGTCGTCGAGCATCGGCGAGCTGGTGATGCGCGAACTCCGGCGCCTTGACCGCGTGGCCTACGTGCGTTTCGCCTCGGTGTACCGGAATTTCGAGGACGAGCAGCAGTTCGTGCAAGAGATCCGCCGCTTGCATCTCGGGGGCTAGTCCGAGCCTCCTCAACCTAGGTACCGCGCCGGCAGTGGCCTCCAGCCACCGTGGAACGGTCGGCAGAGTTCCCGGCGATCTCGGGGCCGACGGGTCAGCGCGATGATGCGCGCTCGTCCAGCAGGTAGGCCATTCCCTTTCCCGTCCCCTGCCATGCGTAGTAGAGCAGCATGCGATCCATGCTCGCGCCGTGCGCGGCTCGAACGAACTTGACGCTTTGGTAGCGCAAGCCGGGGCGGTGCGTAAGGTCCCGGGACTTCTTCCAGTGCGCGCCGTTGGCGGCGGAGCGCCATTCCTCTACGCGCTCTCCCCACCCGTAGCGATTCATCTCGCTCCGCTCGTTGGCTTCGCCATCGCCGGCGATGAGATACGCCGAGAACGACCCGTCGTCCTTCCTGACGAGGTGGGACGAATTGAATGGGTGGCCGGTCGCGGTCAGCGGCGTACGCTCCCATGCGCCGGCGTGGAATCGGACGAAGTAGAAGGTGGAAGCGTACGGCGAGTCATCGGAAACCGGCAGCAGGAAATACGGCCGGTCATCCGCTCCGAGCGCGATCGACGGTCCGACCGATGCGCTGCCGCCCTCGGTGTCCCACACCAAGCAGTCGCGTTGGGCGGTGGCGAAGTTCACCGGGCGCGGGAGTTCCTTGCCCTCCGCGTTGAAGACGGCGCCGGTCTCGAGATCCGCGCGTACGTAATACAGGTTGTGGCGGCGCGT
This sequence comes from Bryobacterales bacterium, assembly GCA_965242625.1. GTDB lineage: Bacteria > Acidobacteriota > Terriglobia > Bryobacterales > UBA6623 > VXMF01. The sequence goes on from CBDEST010000005.1 coordinate 281,452, forward strand.
GTAGTCATGCAAGACGCCGCCGTAGCGCTTGCTCTCGACAGGTTCCTCGACTTTCCAAATGAAGGCGATGTGCAGCATGCGGCCATCGGCGCTGACGCGCGTGGTCTGATACGAGCCGGCGTGCGCGGCAAGCGGGGATTCCCGCGGCGGCGCGTCCATATCGATCACCGGGGAGGCCGGCGCGACCCATGTCCGCCCGCCATCGGTGGACACGCGGTACGTCCAGAAACCCAAGTGCCCGCTCTCGCGGAAATACACCAGCGTCCCGCCGCCGGCGATTCGATGCACTTGGGGGTACGAGACCGAATCCGAAATCTCCGGAAGTCGTTTCCAACGACTGATGTCTCCCGGCCGCTCCGTTGCCAGGTGGAACCCCGGTGTTCGATGGAATCCGAAGGCCACGTGCAGTTCCCCGTCGGGCTCGGCCCACACGACGGGAGCGAAATGCTGGTCGCGCTCGAAACGCTCGGCGTCGATCTCCGCCCCGATGCCATCCAGCAGCATCCGGGGCGCCCCGAAGCGCCGGCTGGCGAGGTCGTACGCCCGGATCCACGGCAAGCCCCGATTGCCGCGCCAGACGACGAACACCCGTCCGCCGGCCTCGACCGCCTGCGGATACATCCGATTGTCGTACAGCATCTTCAATGCGCCGTCCTCGGCGAATCGAATCGATTCCCCGTACAGACAGGCCGAAGCGAAGACGATGCATGCCAGGAGGCGGGTCATGTCCAGCCCCAGCATAGCTTCAAGGCACTGCTGGGGGCGGCGGCGCAAGCGGAGCGCTTGCGCACGGGAGCGGGTTCGAAATGGCAGGGGATCGACCCACTCCCGGAACCGCGCTCGATGCCCGCGACATTGCCACGGGCCACGGCCGCACTATCTCTGTCCGTTTCCGGCGAACGCTCCGCTTGACCGACTCCGCAGGGACGGACAGAACATTCCGCCGCTTGGACTGCGGAGCATGCTGCATCGCTCGAGGGGTGTGATCGAATGTACCGGATCTATTGCGGCTTGCGATCGCCGGGCTTGACTTCGGGAACCGCGTGGGCAGCCATTCTCAATGGCAGTAGATTCGGATACCTGCCTTCCTTGAGTCCCGCTGCTGCGAGATGCTGGTGTCCTTCCGGTCCGATGTCCTTCCCTTTCTGCAAGTGGTCCACCAGCATGACGGATTCGAGATCCAACTCCGGATGCGTTACGAGGAAGTCGGAGTATTCCTCATCCGTGATTCTCCCTGGGATCTGCACGGTAACGGCGTCAGGTTCCGAAAAATCGTAGTCCGGCATGGGAAAGCCGCGCTTCCTCTGTCGATCGAACATGCGCTTGATCCCGCCGCCTTCCCTGTCCGCCAGACCCAGTTCGGCCATGGCGCTGACCAAGAACGGATTTCGGTTCCGTCGCCGCGGAGCGTCCTCGCGAATTACGGTCTCGATGGTGCGGGGCCGGAACTCGCCCATGTTGCTGAGCGATATGTGATGGGGCCGCTCGACAATGACGATTTGGCCGCATAGAAAGTAGTCCTGATGGGCAATGCAGTTATGAAGCGCCTCGCGTATGACCCAGGGATCGTACTGCGATACCGTCCTCGGGATCGTCGTGCCCCGGGGAAGCACGCGGACGGTCAGGTTTCGGATTCGCTTCAGCAGGCGGTCGCCGGCGAAGACGAAAGGAGGGTATATGTGATCGTGGTCCAAGCTATCGTTGCGGTGATCCCTGAGTGCCCAAGCGATTTGGGCGATCTTTGGAGACACGAGGGTCGACGCCTCGGGGCGGCCAAGCAAGATCACCGCGGCGTTTGTGACGGCACCTTGCTGCAGGATCTTAGCCTTGTTGAGCAGTGTCCGATCATCCCACTGCCTGACTTCGTCTGCCCTCTCCGCGTGCTTGGAGAGGAATCGCTCTCGCACCATGCGAATCGCAGCGGGGTCCAAATCGTCCAAACTCGCTCGCTCACAGGGCTCCTCGGTCCAATCGAGCCGGTTGGTCCAGATCGCACGCTCCTTCGTCGGATGGCCATCGAGGCTCGTCTTGCTCGCCCCAACCCGCACAAACGCCTTGCCGTAGAATCTGACCGGTTGGTCTTCGGCCGGGTCGACGCGAAAAACGACGACCCCGCCGGCCGGATGGTGAACCACGGACTGATTGAATTCGATTCTCGGATGCAGACCGGTCGCGAGCCAGTGAAGCAGGTCTTGATTGCCTTTGCCCTTGGCCCGATAGGGATCGAAATCTGTGCCGACGACATCGTGGGAGCGGTCGTCGATTCCGAAGAGGAGATAGCCGAAGGGCTCGCCCATCAGGCAGGCCGAATTCGCCAGCGCTGAGAGGTACTCACCGAGTTGTGCCGGAGTGCAGCGGTCGCGCTTGAACTCCAGCCATTCGGTCTCTGTCGATAGGACTCGAAGGCGGTCGACAAGTTCTACGTGCTGACTGGTGGTCATCAAACTTGGCTCTCCCTTGCACGGTCGCTGATTGGACATTGCGACTCGATCCGACGCAACTGCCCGACCTAACCATGTGCATCGAGAATTGCCTGCTAGCGCGATCTGAGATCAGTGTACCAGCAGCGCCCGTGCGGGCGTGACCGGGGGTCTCGGAGACGAACCGCTGTCAGCGAGACGCGTGGCTCATGCTGGAATTGCTGACGGCGGCGGAGCGAAGCGCAAGGGCCTGGGTCAACCATCTGACTCAAGGCGCGATCCGAGATGCCCATGAGACGTGAGGAGCGGCGGGACGGATTCCATGCCCGGTTCTCGTGCCGAGACTGTGCTACACTGAGGTTGATAGCTTTTCGGGACGCTCCGCCCCGAGAGATGGCGGCTAGGAGGGGTTAGGCATGCCGAAGAGAACGTATCAGCCGAACCGGCGCAGGCGAGCCAAGACGCACGGCTTCCGAGTGCGGATGAGGAGTCCCGGCGGACGGCGTGTGCTCGCTGCCCGGCGCAGGAAGGGTCGCAAGCGCCTCAGCGTCAGTGACGAGTAGCAGCCGGACGAGCGACGGCGAAGTCGCCAGCCAGCGGTTTCCGTCGGAGCGACGCATCCGCAAGCGGGCCGACTTCCGGGCGGTTTATGATGGAGGCGTCCGTCGGGGCGCGTCGTGCTTCACGGTTTTCGCCCTCCCGACAAATTCGCGCCTTCCCGGTCGCGTGGGCCTGACCGTCACCCGCAAGATCGGCAACGCCGTCGCCCGCAATCGCTGCAAGCGCCGGTTGCGGGAAGCCATGCGCAAGAACTGGAAAGTCTTGCCGGAAGGAGTGGACGTCGTGCTGCATGCGCGACGCTCGCTAGCAAGGGCCCGCACCGCCCAAGTGGAGAACGAGATTGCCCGAGTGCTGCCAGAAGCGATCCGTCGCATCGCCTGACGTGACCGGCCCGGCGGGCCGAGGGCCCTCTGTCGCCCAGCGCATCGCCCTCGCGCTGCTGTGGGCGTACAAGACCGGGGTGTCCCCGCTGCTCGCGTCAGGCTGCAAGTTCCATCCGACCTGCTCGCAGTACGCTCGGGAAGCGATCGAGATCCACGGCGTGCGGTGCGGATGCTGGCTGGCTCTGAAGCGTCTCCTGAAGTGTCGGCCCTTCGCTCCGGGAGGCATCGACCCCGTCCCCGAATCAACAGGTCCCGCGGATGCCTGAGCCACTCAACGACGAGCAATTCATCCAGCGCCGGATGCTGTTGGCGGCCGTGCTGTCGGCAGTGGTCATGGGTGCGTACGTGTATTTCTCGCCGCGTCCGGAACGGCCCGAGCCAGCCCCGACTCCCGTCGAGGAGCAGGTGGCGGCGACCGAGCAAGCTCCGGCGGACGTTGCGGGCGACCTCGACGCCCCGGTCCTGACCGTCCCCAGCGACCAACTGATCGAGGCCGCGCGCGAGGAGACGGTGATCGTCGAGACGGACACTTTCCGCGTGGAACTCTCCAATCGCGGAGCTACCGTCAAGCACTGGATCCTCAAGAATTACAAGGACGCGGCCGGGAATCCGCTGGACTTGGTTCACCAAGAAGGTGCGGAACGCTTCGGACGGCCGTTCAGTATCGTCCGCATTGGCGGAGAGCGGTTCGAAGGGGCTGACGAAGTTCTGTTCAACGTGAATCCGGGCCCGGCGGTGCGACGCGCTCCCGAAGCGGTTGTCTTCGAGTACGCGAAGGACGGCCTCGGGATTCGCAAGTCATTCGGCTTCCAAGCCGAGGGCCATGTCGTGCAGCTGGACACGGAAGTAACGGAGGGCGGCCGGACCCAGCGCCACTTGGTGGCGTGGGGCGGGGGCTTCGGCGATACCACGCAGGCCGGCAACGCGGCGCACAGCGAGACCTTCCTGTACCGCGACGGGGACATCGAGCACATTCTGGCCGCTGACGCCGAGGACGAGCGGGTGTCGCACTCGGGACCGTTTCCGTTCGTCGGCATCGCCGATCTCTTTTTCACGGTGGCGGCCATACCGGAACCGGGCGACGAGATCCGTATCGAGACGAGCGCCGTCGAAATCGTGCCGGTCGGCGCGGAGCCGGGCGACACGCAGCAGTATGTCGCAGCCGCATTCGGCGGCGAACCGCGCAACCGGTTGCGGCTGTACGTGGGGCCCAAGAGCGAACGGAGCCTGGCACAGGTCGAAGGGGTCGGGAACGGCTTCCGCCGGATCGTGGACTTCGGGTTCTTCGCGTTCATCGCCGAGCCGCTGTTCGCGATGCTGCGGTGGGTCTACGGCAATATCGTGTCGAACTGGGGCTGGAGCATCGTCATCGTCACGGTTTTCATCAACACGATCCTTTTCCCGCTCAAGTTCAAGAGCACGAAGTCGATGCGCAAGATGCAGCAGTTGCAGCCGCTCATCAAGCAAATCAACAACAAGTACAAGGGAGTCGGACTGCGCGACCCCCGCAAGGCCAAGCAGAACGAGGAACTCCAAGCCCTCTACAAGAAGCACAAGGCGAACCCGATCGGCGGCTGCCTGCCCATCGTGCTGCAGATGCCGTTCTTCTTCGCGTTCTACAAGCTGCTGACCGTGGCCATCGAGATGCGCCAGGCCGAATGGCTGTGGGTCACCGATCTGTCCAACCCGGAAACCTTGGCGATCCGCGTCCTGCCGCTGGCCATGGTGGCGACGCAGTTCTGGTCGCAGGCCTTGATGCCGACGCCCACGACCGATGCCACGCAGGCCCGCATTATGAAGTTCATGCCTCTGGTGTTCGGCTTCATCTTCTACCAGTTCCAAGCGGGCTTGGTACTATACTGGCTGACTAGCAACTGCGTCGGCATTGGCCAGCAACTGATTCTGAACCGCTTGCCCATGGAGAAACTGCAATTGGATACCGCGCCGCAACGCAGCAAGCGCAAGAAGCGCGGAAAATAGTCGCCAGCGCTGTTCGACCCAGCGAGCGATGCACGATGCCGGAACTCGAATGGACCGTTGAAGGTCTCGCGCCGAAGATCGAGGGATTCCTCGACCCGCTCCTAGAAGCCTCGGGGCTGGACGTGGGATACGACATCGCGGAGGTGGACCGCAACGACAAGCGGATCGGCCCGGAGATCAGCGTCGAACTGGGAGGCGAGGACAAGGAACTTCTGCTGCGGCGCCACGCGGAAGTGCTGCTCGCGCTGGAGCATCTGACTGTCCAAGCCTTGCGGATTCCCCCTGAGGACCGACATCGGCTGATGTTCGACGTGGACGATTACCGCATGTTGCGGATCGATGAACTCTGCCAGCGGGCGAGGGCCGCCGCCGATCAGGTCAAGCGCACGGGCAAGCCCTTCAAGTTCTCGCCGATGACCTCGCGCGAACGGCGAATCGTCCATATCGTGCTCGACGGCGACGAAACCGTCACGACTCTGTCCGAGGGCAACGCCCCGTACCGCTACACGGTCGTCGAGCCGCGGGAAGGGTAGCGCGGCCGGATCGGGCCGACATTGGGGAGCTAACGCCGCGCGTGCATCGTGCCACCCCTTGATCCCCGGCTCCCGGCTGACGACAGCGACGTAATCGTGGCTCCCATGACGCCCGCTGGGCGCGCGGCCGTCGGGGTGGTCAGGCTCTCGGGACAGCGGGCGCGAGAAATCGCCGCGGCGATGACGCGCGAGGCGTCACTGCACGAGCGCAAGGCGGCGTTGGGCGCGTTGATCGATCAATCCGGCCACGAAGTGGATCAAGTTCTGGTGACTCTCTTTCCGGGGCCTCGGAGCTATACCGGGGAGGACGTGATCGAGATTTCCTGTCACGGCTCGCCGCCCGTCCTGCGATTCGCGGTCGAGCGGGCCGTGGAATTGGGAGCCCGCTTGGCGGAGCCAGGCGAATTCACCCGCCGCGCGTTTCGGAACGGAAGGATGGATCTGGTCCAAGCGGAAGGGGTGCGCGACCTGATCGACGCGACCACGCTCTACCAAGCGCGAGTTGCCGCGCGCCAGACGACTGGCGCGCTGTCGCGCGAACTGCAAGAGGTCAAGCGTCAGCTTGTCGAATTGATCGCCCTGCTGGAGGCGGGGATCGATTTCGCGGAAGACGATGTCGCGGTTGCCAGAGCCGACGAGATCCGCAGTCGACTGGCCCCGGTGCGCGCCGAAGTGAACCGGCTCGTGCAAGGATTCGCGGTGGGCAAGGTTGTTCGTGCCGGAATCAAGCTGGCCATCGTCGGTCGTCCGAACGTTGGCAAGTCGAGTCTCTTCAACCGCTTGCTCGGTCGCGAGCGGGCGATCGTGAACGCCGCCGCGGGCACTACGCGGGATGCGATCAGCGAAAACGCGTCTTTCGACGGAATTCCGGTCGAGCTTGTCGACACGGCCGGGATTCGCGCCAGTCGCGATGCGGTCGAGGCGGAAGGAGTCGAGCGATCGTGGCAAACCCTGACGGATGCCGACTTCGCATTGGTGGTCGTCGACCTCTCGAGGGCCGAGAGCGAATCGGACCGCGAGCTCTGGCTCCGGACGCAAGAAGTCTGCCCGGTGCTCTTGGTGGGTAACAAGAGCGACCTGAAGCGACTCTACGCAGGGGAGGAACCGACCCTGCGGGTCTCGGCGCGGATGGGCGACGGGGTCGTCGAGCTACGGAACAGGATTCGGTCCAGCGCGGTGCCGGGATTGGACGGCATGCAGGAGGGATCGCTGGTCACGAACATTCGGCAGGAAGGCCTGTTGCGCGAGGCGCTCGCGGGACTGGACAGGGCTGCGGCCGCGGTAGAGTCGCAAGTTCCCCACGAGATGCTGCTGCTGGATTGTTATGACGCATTGCGCCCCTTGGACGCGATCACCGGTATCACGACGCTAGATGACATCCTAGACCGGATCTTCTCGAACTTTTGCATTGGCAAGTAGCCGCGCAACGTGTCGCAAGGCAAGGCTGGCCAGCGCGGCACCTACGCAATATGTTCGGCGATTCCAACCGCTTCCCTGACACCCTGCGCTGCGAAACTCAATCGGTCCCGTGACTGCTGCCGACCGGACTCTCGACGGGAAGCCTCCGCGCAGCAACGCAGGTTCGGAAAGGCGGACCGAGGACTTTCGGGTGCGCCCCGGGGCCGCGAAGGCGGGCACACCGGCGGCACCGTGCGCCCGTGAAGCGGAGGCCGGGTGCCTACGCACGGCCGAGACCGGTGCCTCGAAAGGCTGTCTCCGGCTCCAGCGAATCGACAACGATTCACAGATTCGCTGACCGCACATCGCGCTCGCCATATAATGGGGTGTGAAAGCGATTATCCAAGTTGGGTTGAAGAAGACTGTTCTCGACCCTCAGGGCAGGGCGATCACCAAGGTGCTGCGGGACCATGGGCACGAGAACGTGCTCGCCGTGCGGCAAGGCAAGTACTTCGAGGTCGAACTCGAAGCCGGCACGCCGCGCGAGGCGGCCCAATCTCAACTGGAGCGACTGGCAGCGGAGGTGCTGGCGAATCCGGTCATCGAGGACTACGACGTGACCGTTCTCGATTAGCGCGGTCGAGCGAGCGTATCATGGCGGGAATCGTCGCGTACGTCGGACGCAAGCAAGCCGGTCCGATCATTCTCGAGGGGTTGCGGCGCCTCGAGTATCGGGGCTACGACGCCGCAGGTCTCGCGGTCGGCACGGCGAAGGCCCTCCATGTGCGAGAGGTGGATGGTAGGCTCCGCAATCTCCGGACCGCGGTAAGGCTCGACCCAGTTCGCGGCACGTGCGGCATCGGGCATACGAGCTGGTCCTCCGGACGCTCGGGAGCGGCCGGCCCGGAATCGGCGGCACCGGGCGGCGTGGCCCTCGCCCTCTGCGGGAAGGCGACGAACATCGAAGCTTTGCGAACTCAGGTCGCGGATCGCGCGGAGGCACGCGCCGAAGCCGCCGACAGCGAGGTGCTCGCTCGACTCGTGGCGGACATGCGCTCGGATGGCGTTCCGCTCGAGGATGCCGTGCGGCAGCTGAGTCGCAAAGTCGAGGGCAGTTGCTCGTTCGCGACGGTCGCCCGAGACGAACCGGGCAAGGTCGTCGCCGCCCGCCACGGCGTGCCGGTCCTGATCGGCCTCGGCCAGAACGAGTATTTCATCGCTTCGGACTACCCGGCGATCCTCCATCGCACGCGTGACGTGATCCATCTGGAGGATCGGGACATCGCGGTATTGACCAAGAGCGGCGTGCGCGTGACGGATGCCGACGGCCTACCCGTGTTCCGGCCCGTGCATCACGAGCGCTGGGATCCGCTCATGGCCGAGAAGAGCGGCTACGAGCACTTCATGGCGAAGGAGATCTTCGAACAGCCGCGGGCGATCCGGGAAACAGCGCTGGGGCGCTTGGACGCGGTGACCGGCAACGTGGTGCTTGACGAACTGGGCGTAACGCCGCGCGAGCTGCGCGGCATCAGCCATCTCAACGTCATCGGCTGCGGCAGCTCGTGGCACGCGGCCCTGACGGCCAAGTCGATGATCGAGCATCTCGCCCGGGTGCATGTCGAGATCGAGTACGGCAGCGAGTTCCGGTACAGCGACCCGCTCATCGACGAGAACGTGCTCACGCTCGTGCTGAGCCAGTCCGGCGAGACCGCCGACATGCTGTCGTCCCAACTGCTCGCTCACGAGCGGGGATCAAAGACCATCGCGATCACCAACTCGGTGAATTCCACGCTCGCCGAAACGGCGCGCGGAGCGATCTACACGAACGCCGGCCCGGAACTCGCCGCGCTCTCGACGAAGTCGTTCACCGCGCAGCTGACGGCACTCTACCTGTTCGCCATGTACCTCGGCCAAGTGCGCGGCCATCTCTCGCCCGAGGCCTCCGCGCGTTGCGCACGCGACCTGCTGGAACTGCCCAGCCTAGTGGAGTCCGCCTTGGAGTTGACCGGCATGTGCAAGCGGCTGGCGCATCAAGTGTCGCACGCGAGCAAGTTCCTCTTCCTCGGACGGGGAGTCCAATACCCGATCGCGCTCGAGGGCGCGCGCAAGATGCAGGAACTCGCCGAAACGCGGGCCGAAGGGTGCGCGGCGGGGGAGATGCGCCACGGCCCGGAAGCGCTGATCGACGATGACATGTTCGTCGTCATGATCGCGACGGTCGATGACAGCCATCCGAACAGCCGGCTGCGGTTCGAGAAGACCCTCGTGCAGATCCGGGATGTCGCGGCGCGGCACGGACGCGTGATTTGCATTGCCAATCGCGACGACGAGCGCTTGCGCGAGCATGCCAGCGAGGTGATCCTAGTGCCCTCGGCCCGCGAACTCCTGCAGCCGGCCGTAGTGCTGGTCCCGCTCCAACTGCTGGCCTACCATGTCGCCGTGCTGCGCGGCGTGGACATCGACCAGCCGCGCGATATCGGCAAGAGCGTGGTCGCGGACTAGCCGCGACCGGTTCAGCGACGCTTCAGCGTGGGACGCTCGTCCTCGTCTTCGGGAGCTTCCACATCGATGTCGTCGGTCGGAATCGTGCCGCCCGAACTGGTCCGGCGCAAGCGTGGCTTGCTCGGATCGTCGGTAGTCTCCTTGCGGCGCAACACCAGTTGCTCGAGCCGGCTCTTCACCTGGAGGAACTCGGAGGTGTTGACGACATACTCCGGCTTGCTCGGCAGGAGCTGGTTGATCGCCTTCTGCGTGTTCCGAATCCTCGATCCGTGCGGCGGGTGGCTGCGGAACAACTTGGACATCGTGCCTGGGCGGCGCTTCTCGTCGGCCAGCATCTTCTCGAAGAAGTCGATCAGGGAGGTCGGGTCGTAGCCGGTCTTGTAAAGGTACTGGACCCCCAAGAGATCCGCCTCGGCTTCCATGCCGCGCGAGAACTTCAAGAACGTGACCGGGATCAGGAACCCCGCCGCTTGGTAGATGCCGTAGCCGGTCCAGCCGCCGATGAACATCAAGGGGATCGTGGCGAAGTTGACCAGCTGCGCCTTGGTGGCTTGGCGCGTGCCGTGGCGCGCGGCGACATGCGCGATTTCGTGCGCCATGACGCCGGCCAGCTCGGATTCGCTCTCGGCGCGCAGCATCAATCCGCTGTTGACGAAGAAGAACCCTCCCGGCAGGGCGAACGCGTTGATGTCGGCGCTGTCGATCAACTTGATGGTGAAGGGCACCTTGGCGTCCGAATTGCGGACGATGTTCTGGCCGACGCGATTGACGTACTCGGCGATGACGGGATCGTCGACGATCTTCGAGTGGCGCTCGACGTCCTGGGCGAGCCGCTTGCCCAAGGCGATTTCCTTGCGGATCGAATAGAAGTTCGGCCCCTTCGCGATCTCGCGCTCGCCGATCGCCTCGACGTCCTTCTTGGAATTCCGCGGCACCTTCTTGCGAGTCGCCTCGTCTTCCTTGCCGAACGCCGCGCAGGCGAGGCCGAGTGCCAACAGCACGGACAGGATTTTCTTCGCTCCGCTCACGGTGATCGCTCCCTCGCTACGACTAGCCCTAGCCGTAGCGACCTTCGACGCGCTTAGTATAACCCTACGACGCGGCACAATCCAAGCGCGGGCCGGAAACTTTCGGATTCTAGACTGAGATAGGACGCACCCCGAACCGTCGACCGCACGCACGCTCCGCTGATGTCCCTGCACGCAATTCAGAAGCAATTCCCGATCTCGAAGAGATTCGCCTACTTCAACCACGCGGCGATTTCGCCGTTGCCGCGTGGCACCGCAGACGCGATGAGCGAGCAGATCCGGGACCTCATGCAGCACGGTGTGCATGGCTACGAGAAGTGGGCTGGCGAGTACGATCGCTTGCGCCGAGCGGCGGCCGCGATGCTGCACTGCGACGCGGACGAGATCGCAATCACCAAGAACACCTCCGAAGGCCTGCTGGCGGTGGCCAACGGGATGGATTGGCGTCCCGGCGACATCGTGGTGGGGCTGGATCAAGACTTCCCCGCGAACTACGTGCCGTGGAGGGAACTGGCGGTTCGCCGCGGCGTACGGTTCCGGAGCCTCGGGCTGCGGGATGGCTCGCTGAGCTTGCAAGAGCTGGACGAAGCGTGCAAGGGAGCCCGGCTTGCGGCACTCAGTTACGTCCACTTCCTGACGGGCTTCCGCTGGGACCTGCGCGCTGTCGGCGAGATCTGCCGGCGACGCGGTTGCCTGTTGGCGGTGGATGCCGTGCAAGGCATGGGAGCGTTCGAGATCGACGCCAAGGCATGGGGGATTCATGCCGTGTCGGCGTCGGCTCACAAGTGGCTGCTGGGTCCGGAAGGATGCGGGGTGCTCTATCTGGACCGCGACTGGATGCCTTCGCTTGAACCTGTCGAACTGGGTTGGACGGGCCTTGTCGGATTCGAGGACTTCCGGAGCGACGGCGGACTCCAACCGACCGCGAGGCGCTTCGAGTGCGGAACGCTGAACACGGTCGGCTGCGTCGGCATGCGAGCGTCATTGGAACTCCTGAACGGCATTCCCGAGGCGTTGCGGTCGGAAACGATTCATGGACTTGCCGAGCGCCTGCTCGACGGGGCCAAGGAGAAGGGGTACGAGATCGCCGCCAAGCGCGACCGAGGCAACGGGTCCGGCATTGTGTCGATTCGGAAGCCGTCAATCGACTCGGCGGGAATCGTGCGACAGTTGCTAGCGGATGGAGTCTCGGTTGCCGACCGGCTGGGCTGGATTCGGGTCGCGCCGCACGTCTACAACACGGACGGGCAAATCGACAGACTCTTGGACTTGCTGCCGTAGTGCCACGCGCGTAGCGGTCTCCCATCCGGTTCGCCCGTAGGTATCCTCGCAGGTTGAACCCGGCGGGCACTGCGCCTCGCTACGGTTCGCGCGGAGACAAGTTTGGCCTTCAGATCCGATCAGCAGAATCTCCCACATTCGCCTGCGCGGGCTGGCGCGCTGAGACCGCTACCAGCGACGCAGCCAGGAGCTGTTGGTGCGACTGTCTCGCAGGTTTGCCTATGTGCCTAAACCGCAAACTAGTCGCCGATGTCCTAGCCTGCATTCCTTTGTCCAGTAGTGGCTTTCAAGCTGGCTTCGGCCGAATCTGACATTCTTCTGCGGGACTAGAGCAAGAACACAAGACAGGCGGCTCTGGCGCGCGGTCGGTCGAGGCGGGGGGCATTCGCGGGCCGTATCCCCCGTGCGCGGGCGTGGACCATGGCTTGCCTACGGCAGTTGAGCGAACGGGTTCCGAGCCTCTCGGCGCATTGATCGCCCGGTTGCGATTCGGCTTCTTTCGTAACGCCTGCTGCGCGTAGTTCGGTCGGGTTGCAGCAAGGAAGAAACGATCCTGAACCGGTCGCGCCTCAAGAAGCTGTTTTCTATGCTTGCGGATTCGCAGGTTGCCGCGTTTGCTTTTTTTGGGGTTGGGGGATTTGCGTGTTGGCGTGCTTGCCGCAGCGCTGTTTGCCCGATACGGGATGCATGCACTGGCACCCTGCCTCCAGGCTACCCTAGCATCGCGCTCCCATCCCCGGTCGGTATTCGCCATCCGCATTGCAATCACAGGGAGGGGTGGGTGCTGCTGTGGGCGCAAGTCGGAGCCGCGGCCAGGGCGTTGTGGGCGGGGGTTGTATCGCGTTGCACGCCGTACTACTGGTAGCGGGTCGCCGGCGACGCATCAGTTCCGGATCCGGGGTTGTATCCTAGCGGTCATGGCGGAACGAACCGAGCCGTGTGACCGAGCGCCTCGGCACATGGACGAGCGCGGTTATGCAATCTTCGACCGGCGCCCTAGGCAGGGCGAGCGCCGCCCCGCGCGCCAGCGCGAGGCTGATCGAATCGCGGCGCGCCACCAGAAGTACTTGGACACCGACGGCAGGGACGGCCGCCAAGCGGTGCTGCGGGACGCCCGGCTGGCCGGGCTGAACCTCGCGGATCTGGATCTTTCCAAGGCGGACTTGGGGAATGCCGACCTGAGCCTAGCGGACTTGCGCGGGGCGGCACTCGATCGCTCCAGACTGGCTGGGGCGGACCTGTCGCGTGCCGAGGCCGGCGGCGCGTCCGCGGCGGGAGCCGACTTGCGCCAGACGAGATTGATCGACACGGAGTTGGAAGGCGGGAGGTTTGTCGGGGCCGATCTCTCGAACGCCGAGGGACTGGCTGCGCGGTGCGCCACGGCAAACTTCTCCGAGGCGGTGCTGGACGGTGCTGCGTTCCGCTCCGCCGACTTCTCCAACGCGGATCTCTCGGGAGGGCGCGCATTGCGGGTACAGTTCGACCGGGCGCGGCTCCAAGGCGCAGATCTGCGCGACGCGGATCTCTCCGGTGCCGGGCTCTACCAAGCAGATTTCCGGGGTGCTAACCTGCGCGGCGCACTGCTGTCCGGCGCATTCGCGCGGGAAGCCGATTTCCGCGGTGCCGACTTGCGCGGCGCGGTGATCGACGGCGCGGATCTTTCCGGGGCGAAGATCGAGGAAGCGCGCACCGAGGGCATGGACTGGTCGCGTGCGAAGGCGCCGCCCGGGGCCGTCAGGCCAGTACCGGTACCGGAACGGACGCCGGAAGCGCCGGAGAGGTAGCACCTTCCGGCGGGGCTTCGGGCAGCGGCACGCGCTGCCAAGTCGTCACGGTCTTGTCCCTGTAGGTGCGTCTCTCGGCGCGCTCGGCGGCGAGCAGGCTGCCGTCTCGCGCGTCCAAGACTTGGACTTCCGCGCCAACGGTGCGTCGCTGCTGCGAGAACAGGCACGTCGAGATGTAGACCGCGGCCGTCTTGGCCTGTCTCGCCCGGAACGTTCCTTCCGCGAAGATCTCGCCGCCAATCACGATCCGGTAGCGGAACTCGCGTCCCGTGCGGAAGTCCGGTGCGGCTTCGGCGTGGTGCCGCAGCCGCATCGGGCTCAGGCCCGGGTAGTCGTCGTAATTCGGTGCGCTCGCTTGCATGCTCGCCTCCCCGGCTCTCGCCCAACTGGCAGGCGCGACGTTTGCTTGCGTTTCCGACTGCCCGCTCCGCGCCTGCTGCCACTCTAGCACGGCGCGACCGCTGATGCTGGGGTTCGGGTCGATCTGATTAACTGGGAACAGCGGTGAAGGCTTAGCCTGTCGCGCAGGCGGGGATGGCACCGCTGGGGCCGAAGCTGCGCGAGGCGCGGCGGATTCCAGATTCGAGCGCGACGAGGTCGCTGCGGGCGGGCGAGCCGCTCTTCGAGTGACGCCCGCGCGGGCCACCGTTCTGCTAGCTCGAGTTTTACGATGTCCGATTCTGGCAATCCTTTCACATCTGCTTGTTCAAAGCAGCGCAGCAGCATGCCCGACCTACGGTGATCACACGGTTGCGACTAGCGGAGCCGGGTAAGGGCTATGCGGCCGACGACTGCACGCCTTTGCGCAGTTCGGAGAGTCTTTGCCCACCGGACCCACCGAGATTTTCCTTGGGCACGGGCTAGCCCCAAGGGACGGAGCGGATGCGGTGTAACGGACAGCCGGAGACTACTCGGCGAACCGGACATTTGAGGATTGATCCACCGCACGCCAACCTGCGAATTCAGGCAAGTGTGCTACTCTGCCCGTTTCGGCGGTGCTATCCCCGGCACCTGCATGCTTCTAGAGCTTTCCTCCATCCGCAAGAGCTTCGGCGGCGTCCACGCCCTGCGCAACGGCTCCCTCACCGTCGCACCGGGCCAGGTTCACGCGCTGGTCGGCGAGAATGGAGCCGGCAAGTCCACCTTGATGAAGATCGTTGCCGGGATGCATTCCCGGGACGACGGGGACATGCGCTGGAAGGGTCGGACAGTCGACTTCGGGCGACCTGCAGAAGCGCATGCCGTGGGCGTGCATATGGTGCATCAAGAGTCGCTCCTCGCGCCGCACCTGTCGGTGGCCGAGAACGTCTTCCTCGGGCGCGAGATCCGGCGCGGCGTGCTGCTGGACCGCGTCGGCATGCACCGCGAGACCACCCGCATCCTGGAACAGCACCGGTTCCCCTTGCAAGCGGACTGGATGGTCGAGCGACTCAGCCCCGCCCAGAAGCAGATCGTGGAGATCTGCCGGGCGCTGCACGGGGCCCCGAGCCTGCTGATCTTCGACGAACCGACCTCGTCGCTGTCCGATGCGGAGGCGGAGGAAGTCTTCCGCACGGTCCGGCAGCTCGGCCAGCGCGGCATAGGCATCGTCTATATCACCCACCGCTTGGTGGAACTCGAGCGCATCGCGGATCGCATCACCGTGCTGAGAGACGGCGAAACGGTCCATAGCTGCGCGGCGCAGGACATTACAACCCGAGAAATCGTGCATCACATGGTGGGGCGCGACATGTCCGCGATCTACGAGCGCGGCAAGCTGCCGGTCGGCGAGGTTCGTCTCAGCGTGAACCTGCCCGACGTGAGATTCCAGGTTCGAGCGGGCGAGATCGTCGGCGTGGCAGGACTCATGGGTGCCGGACGCACCGAGGTATGCGAAGCGGTTTTCGGCATCGATCCGCCCCCGGCCGGTGCCATCCAAGTCAATGGCGCGCCGTGCCGCTTGCGCTCCCCGCACGACGCCGTGGAAGCAGGCATCGCGCTCGTGACCGAGGACCGGCAGCAATCAGGCCTAGCCATCAGGCTCCCCATCCGAACGAACGTCACGCTCGCCAACTTGGACGCCGTCTGCAAGGCTGGCGCGGTCCGGTTCGGAGAGGAGAAACGCGTCGCCGAGGACTACCGGCTCCGGCTGAGGATGCAAGCGAACTCCGTGGAGCAAAACGTCTGGCAGTTGAGCGGAGGCAACCAGCAGAAGGTCGTCATCGCGAAGTGGCTGTTTCGCGACACCGATGTCGTGATCTTCGACGAGCCGACCCGGGGAATCGATGTCGGGGCGAAGGCGGAGGTGTTCGCCCTCATGGACGAGATGGCCCGGCAAGGGAAGGGGATCCTGATGGTGAGTTCCGAACTCCCGGAGTTGCTGCAGGTCGCTGACCGGATCCTGGTGATGCGGGAAGGCGCGGTCGTCGCGGAGCTGCCTCGCGAGACCACCCAGCAAGAGATCATGCATCACGCCGCGGTCGGAAACTGACAGGGTCGACGCCACCATGCGCATGCGCTCCCAAACCCTTCAGAAGCTGCTGCCGTTCATTAGCTTGGCGCTGCTGTTCGCGGTGCTGTCCATCGCGTCGCCCTATTTCTTGACCGGGACCAACCTGGCCAGCGTCATCCGGCAGACGGCGGTGATCAACATCATGGCGCTCGGCATGACGCTGGTCATCGTCTCAGGCGGCATCGATCTTTCCGTAGGCTCCATCCTGGCATTCGCGGGAGTGCTCGGCACGATGACGATGGTCGAGACCGGATCGGTTCCTCTCGGCATCCTCGCCGGGGTCCTGTGCGGCGCCCTCTGGGGTTGCGCGAACGGCCTGATGATCGCGAGTTTACGCATTCCGCCGTTCATCGTCACGCTTGGCACGCTCGGCATTGTGCGGGGGCTGACATTGGTCATCTCCGGCGGGCTGCCCATCGTCGGGCTGCCCAAGGAGCACGGCTTGCTCGGCGAAGGGACGATCGGCCCGGTACCGTTCGTCTTGGTCGTGCTAGTCCTGTGCGCCGTCATCGCCCACTTCGCGTTGCACGGCACGAAACTCGGGCGCTACACCTACGCCATCGGAAGCAACGAATCGGCGGCGGTCTACGCGGGCATCCCGGTGGCCCGCTACAAGGTGGCCATTTACGCGATCTGCGGACTCCTGAGCGGCTTGGCTGGAATGATCGAGACGTCACGCCTGATGACCGGGCAACCGACAGCTGGGGTCTCGTACGAGTTGCAAGTGATCGCGGCGGTGGTGATCGGCGGCGGCAGCCTGACGGGCGGTGAGGGCACGGTGATCGGAACGCTGATCGGCGCCTTCATCATGGGCTTGCTGTCAAACGGAAGCGATCTGCTCGGCGTGAACCCTTACTGGCAGCAGGTCATTATCGGCGCGATCATCATCCTGGCCGTGGCCTTGGACGAAGCCAGGAAACGACGCTTCGCCACCTGAGGGCGGCCTTCGTCGGGTCGCAGCCAGCCGGCAAGCGGGAAGGACTCAGTTGTCCGGGAGGTAGTAGCCCGACCCGATCAGCACCGGCGCGCCTTGCGGGGCGATTCGCTTCAGAAAAACGACCTTGCGCTGGTTCTGGCCGGTCACGGGGTTGAGCGCGCGGTAGTAAAGGAACATCTCGCCGAACGCTTCGGCCGCAGCCAGTTGGTCGCGCCCGCCGAAGAACTCGATCGGCGCGCGGTCGCTGCCCCACTCGGCCCTGCCCCGGCCGGCCGTCTTGACCGGATTGCCGGAGAAGATCTGCGTGCCGCTCGGATCCACGCCGAACACGTAGATCGAGCCGTCGCGCCATCTCGTGTCGACCATCAGTTCCTGACTCGCGAAGTAGCCGGCCTCCTCGAAGCGGATTGCGGCGCAGCGCACGAAGGCCCGCAGGTGCTCTTCGCTGGCGGAAGCCCCTACACCAGCGGCGTTGACATCCGCGCTCGCGCAGGTGCCGGGAGCGTCCCGCTGGTAGACCCCGGCGCCGAGATAAGCCGGGCTTCCGCCCCAGTCCAGCGGCACCACGTAAGAGACCTTCGGCTCGGCATTGCCTGTCGTGAGATTGAGAAACGAGTAATAGATCCAGCCGCCGCCGAACTCCTGGACGAGCCGCAGTTCCTCGGCGAAGTAGTCGCTGCCGAACTGGTCCACCAAGGGCTCGTAGAGCAAGCCCTCGGCGGCCTCGCCGCCCGGATAGACGAGTGCCAGCGAGCGGTCTCCGGCGACATGGCGGGCGACGAAGACGTAGATCGGACCGGACCTCCAGCGCTCGTCCTCGTGAAACGCGCGATAGGCTTCCTCCGGGCCGTTCTCCTCCGCGTACTCCTTGGCGCATTGCACGAACGCACGAATATCGTCCCGGTTCCCGAGAGCGGTAGCTGACACCGATTTCTCGGCGCATCCGAACTGTGCCACGGCGGCGGTTGGAAGGGCCAGCGCGAGGAACGTCAGTACGCAGGTCCACCGAGCGAGTCGATTCCGCATGGCCATGATTGTCGCACGGGGCGCGAACCGGCTCCGAGCGGGCCCGCTCTCGCGGCTTGGCGAATCAACGCCGGCTGCACCGGCCCGGCGGACGCGAGTAGAATCGTACCGTCATGAGCAGCGGCACGAGCGCAGGCCTCGCGAGCGAATCGGTGGGATCCGCGGCCGAGCCTCGCACCCACTCAGGTCGCGGCACCCCGGCGCGGAGCGCATGGCGGTGCCTGTTCGTCGCGCTGGGCTTGGTGCTCGCTCTGGTCGGGGCCGCATACAGCCAAGAAGACTCCTTCGACCGAGCTTGGGACGGGCGACCGGACCTGAACGGCATCTGGCAATCGATGGGCACGGCGCATTGGAATCTCGAGGATCACCCGGCGGCGCCGGGACATCCGGACCTCGGGGCGATCGGCGCGATACCGCCCGGCCAGGGCGTGGTCGTCGGCGGGGAAATCCCGTACTTGCCCGCAGCCAGAGCCCAGCGAGACGAGAACTTCAAGACGCGCATGACCGCCGACCCCGAAGCGAAGTGCTTCCTGCCCGGGGTGCCGCGGGCCACCTACCTGCCGTATCCCTTCCAGATCGTCCAAGGGGACCGGAAGATCATGATCGTCTACGGCTTCGCCGCGGCCAACCGGACGATCCATATGGACAAGGAGAGCCCCGAGCCGCCCCCGCTCGATAGCTGGATGGGACGCTCCCACGGCCGCTGGGAGGGCGACACGCTCGTCGTTGACGCCGAGGGGTTCAATGGCGAGGCTTGGTTCGACCGCGCGGGCAATTTCGCTAGCTCCGCGCTCAAGGTGCAAGAGCGCTACACCCCGCTCGGCAGGAACGCGCTAGTGTACGAAGCGACGGTAGAGGATCCTGCGACGTTCAGCCGACCGTGGACGATCCGGATGCCGCTATACAGGCGGCTGGAAGAGAACGCGCGAGTGCTGGAGTTCAAGTGCGTGGAATTCGCCGAAGACCTGATGTACGGTCATCTGCGCCGGAATCCGACCCGATGACGAGACAGCGAGGTATGGGAAGCATGCATAGCGTGAGGCTCTGGATCGCCGTCGGGCTCTGCGCGGCCGCAGCCATCGCGGTCGAGCAAGCCCGAGGAGCCGGTTTCCATCACGTGCAAATCATCTCCCCGAGCCCTTCCGAAGCGACGGCGTGGTACGCGCGGCACCTGGACTGCGCGCCCGTCCCGGATCGCAGCGACACAGCCGCCTGCAACGGGATCGAACTCGTCTTCTCCGCCCAGCCCACCATGGGCAGCACCCAAGGCACTGGCGTCGACCACATCGCCTTCTCGTACGCCGACGTGGCGGCCAAGATGGCGGCGCTGGAAGCGGTCGGCGTCCGCGGTTCCGGCGTACGGCTCCAGCGGTTCGACGACGGCTCGACGATCCGAGACGTTCCCGGCCTAAACAAGCAGGGATTTCTGTTCGACCCTTGGGGCACGCGCATCGAGCTGGTGCAGGATCCGGATCGACTGGGCTTCCACCACGTGCATCTCAGCGCCGCCGATCCGGCTAGGACGCTCGCGTGGTACGCGAAGGCCTTCGGAGGGAAACCGGGCAAGCTGGGAGATTCCGAGTCCGGCGTGCAGTTCGGAGAGGCTTGGCTGCTTGCCGCGAAGCATCCAAGCGGCGAGCCGGCCCCCACTCGCGGCCGGGCGATAGCGCATATCGCCTTCGGCTTGCCGGACCTCGGCACGGCGGCCGCGCGCCTGAGCCTGAGCGGCATCGAACTCGAGAGACCTCCGGAAGTCCCGCGTAACGGGCGGTCGGACGCCAAGACGGCCCTCGTCCGCGCTCCCGACCGGGTGACCGTGATGATCGTCGAGCCTGGATTCGCGGGCATCGACCGCTCCAAAGGGCGCGAAGCGGCAGGACCCGCCAGCTCCGCCTACCGGACCCCGCGCACGCCATGGGGTGCGCCGGATCTCCAAGGCGTCTGGACAGGGAACGCCGCGCATGGAATCCCGCTCGAGCGTCCCGCCGCGCTTCAGGACGTGGACAAGCTGACCGAGGAACAAGCCGCGGCGCGGCGGGAACGGGGCACGCTCAACAGCATCTGGGGCTACGAGCGCGAGTGGCGCGACACCACCTTGGGCTACGACAAGATGCGCCCGTCGACGCAGGTGGCGATGATTGTCGATCCGCCGGATGGACGCCTGCCTGCGATGACTCCCGAGGGCGAGCGTCGTGCGGCGCAAGCGCAACGAGAGCGAGCCGAGCGGGCCAGGCGACCGCCGGCGGGGCCCGAGGATCTGACGCCATACGTGCGCTGCATCACGCGCGGGCTTCCAGGCATGATGATGGCCGGCATTTACAACAACGGCCTGCAGATCGTCCAAGGGCCGGGTCACGTGGTGCTCCTGAAGGAGATGATCCACGAGGCGCGGACGATCCCGACGCGGCCGCGCGCGGAGGTCGGTGCCGCGCTCACGTCATGGCTGGGCGATTCCCAAGGGCGCTGGGAGGGAGACACGCTCGTCATCGAGACAACCCGGTTCAACGGCCGCGGCTCGTTTCGAGGCTCCTCGGCAGACATGGAGCTGACCGAGCGGTTCACGCGCGTCGGGCCGACCAAGTTGCTCTACGAGTTCACGGTCGACGATCCGCGAGTCTGGACCCGCCCGTGGACCGCCCGGTTCGCCTTCGACTTGGACGACGAGCAGTACGAACTGGTGGAATACGCGTGCCACGAAGGCAATTACGGGATGTTCAACATCCTCAGCGGCGCCAGGGCAAAGGACAAGGAGGCGGCGCAAGCGGCCCGGTGAGAACGATGCGATTGATCCGAAGAGTTTCCCCAGCGACGTGCATCGCGATCGGATTGGGGGCGCTGGTCCTGCTCGGGCCGGCGCAGGGGCACCATGCGTTCTCGTCGGAGTTCGACGCCACCAAGCCCGTGCGTTTGCGCGGAACGATCACGAAGATGGAGTGGATCAATCCGCACGCATGGATCCATGTCGCGGTCAAGGACGAGTCGGGCGCTGTCGTGAACTGGATGATCGAAGCCGGACCGCCCGGCGCGCTCGTCCGGCGCGGCTGGCGCAAGGACTCGGTCAAGCCCGGCGTCGAAGTGCTCGTCGAGGGCTACCGAGCGATCGACGGCAGCAACAAGGCCAACGGACGCGACGTGACGCTGCCCGACGGCACGCGACTCTTCGCCGGATCGTCCGGTACCGGAGCGCCCTACGACGCGCCTCCTCGGTAATGCGAGCCGATCAAGCGCGAGATCCTCGCTCGCGCCTCGCCCGAAACTGACTTCGATCCCTCTATAATCTCTAGCGTGCCTATCCGGAGCAGTCGTCGTTCCTTCCTGAAACGGAGCGCGCTGGCTTCCCTCGCCGCCTCGGCATTCTCCGGACGCCTGCCAGCCAAGCAGCACGGCGCCGGCGCGGACTGGCGATACTACGCGGCCACCCCCGAAGGCACGCGCTACTCGGTGCTCGACCAGATCGACACGTCGAACGTAGGCGAACTCCGCGTGGCGTGGACGCATGCGACGGGGGACAGCATGGCCCGCCCGGCGACCACGATCGAATGCACCCCGATCGTCGTCGACGGCCGCATGTACATCACCACGGCGCAATTGCAGATCCGGGCCCTGGATGCCGCGACCGGCAAGGCGTTGTGGAATTTCGATCCGTTCGAGGGAATCGTCATGCGCCGCGCCAAGGGGGTTAATCGCGGCGTCACCTATTGGTCCGACGGCGAGCGGCGGCGGGTCTTCTCGGCCGCCGGGGACAACCTCTACTGTCTCGACGCCGACACCGGCCGACTGGTCGGCGAGTTCGCGGATAACGGCGTTCTGGACATGCGGACGGGTCTGGATCGGGAAGTCGGCGCGTTCAGCATCAGGCACCCGACGCCGCCGGTGATCTTCGAAGACTTGCTGATCCTCGGGAGCTCGGCCACGGAGGGCCCCGGTCCCGCCGCGCCCGGCCACTTCCGGGGCTACGACGTGCGCACGGGCGAGCGGCGCTGGATCTTCCATACCATCCCGCATCCGGGCGAATTCGGCTACGAGACCTGGGGCAAGGAGAACTGGAAGACCAACGGCGGCTGCAACAACTGGGCCGGCATGAGCGTGGACGAGGAGCGCGCCATGGTCTTCGCCTCCACCGGCTCGCCGACTTTCGATTTCTATGGCGCGGATCGGCCGGGCATGAACCTCTACGGCAACAGCGTCGTCGCGCTGGACGCCCGTACCGGAGAGCGCAAGTGGCATTTCCAGACTACCCACCACGATCTCTGGGACTACGACAACCCCGCCCAGCCGTGCCTGATACGGGTCAAGCGACGCGGCGAATGGACCGACGCGGTAGCGCAGATCACCAAGACCGGCTTCCTGTTCCTGTTTGACCGGGTGACGGGCGAGCCGATCTTCGAGGTGGAGGAGCGCCGCGTGCCGGAGTCCGAAATCGAGGGCGAGCAGGTTTGGCCGACGCAGCCGTTTCCGACGCGGCCCGAGCCGATCTCGAGACAGGGCTTCACCGAGGCTGACGTCACGGACATCTCCCCGGAATCCCGGGACTACGTGCTCCGGCAGCTCAAGGACCTGCGAAACGGAACCCTTTACACGCCCCCGAGCAAGCAAGGCACCGTGTTCTTCCCCGGGACGCTCGGCGGCGGGCTGTGGGGCGGCTGCAGCTGCGACCCCGAGAACGGTCGGCTCTACATCAATGCCAACAATGCCCCCAAGTTCTTCACGTTGATCGATGCCGCCGAGAACGAGCCGTTCCCGTACCGCATCGCGGGCTACCCGTACTTCAACGACCAGGACGGCTATCCCGCCGCCAAGCCACCTTGGGGCGAACTGCTCTGCTTGGACCTGGCCACGTCGGAATACCGGTGGCGAAAGCCGCTGGGGGAGCATGCGGCCCTCGCGGCCAAGGGAGTTCCGCAGACGGGCACCTTCAATGTCGGCGGCGCCGTGGTCACCCGCGGAGGCCTGCTGTTTATCGGAGCGACGCGCGACGAGAAGTTCCGCGCGTTCGACTCCGCCAGCGGCGAGGTGCTCTGGGAGCACGGGCTTACGGCGGGCGGCTACGCTTCCCCCTGCACCTACGCGGTCGACGGCAAGCAGTACGTGGTGATCGCGGCGGGCGGTGCGGGCAAGGGCCGGACGAAATCGGGAGACGAGTTCGTGGCGTTCGCGCTCGGTTGAGAGCGTCGCCGGAAGGGAGTGCAACAGCCATGCTGAAGACCATGCCGTCGTTGATCGCAGTCGCGCTCGGCGCGGCCCTGCTCGTGCCGCTCGCGGCGGCCGAGGACGCCGCGTGGGAGCTGCCGCGAACGCCTTGGGACGACCCGGACCTGCAAGGCGTGTGGACCAACGAGACAATCACTCCCTTCGAGCGACCGGCCGACCACGCCGGGAAAGATGTCCTGTCCAACGAGGAAGCGAACGAGATCGCAGCGGGCGTGGCCAGCAGGAGGGCCGCCGGTGACGGCACTTCGCCGCCAGGGAGCGTCGGCGGATACAACCAGTTCTGGCTGGATTCGGGGACGGAGTACCTTTCCAGCCGCCAGACTTCGCTAGTCGTAGAACCTTCGGACGGGAGAGTTCCGACGCGACCGTCGGCCGAGCAGCGGAGAGACGACTACCGAGCCAAGCAAGGCGATTCGTACAGATACATGAGCGTGTGGGATCGCTGCATCTCGCGCGGGGTGCCGGGATCGATCTTCCCCGCCGGGTACAACAACGCGTACCGCATCCTGCAGACGCCGAATCATGTCGCGATCCTCTACGAGATGATCCACGACGCCCGGATCATCCCCTTGGACGGCGGTGCGCATGTCGACGAGAACGTGCGGCTCTGGATGGGCGACTCCCGCGGGCGGTGGGAAGGTGACACGCTGGTCGTCGAAGTGCGTAATTTCCACGACCGCGGCTGGATTGCATCCAACTCCGCCTCGCGGCGGATCAAAGGCATCCCGGTCTCGGAGGAACTCAAGGTCGTCGAACGCTTTCGCCGAGTCAGTGCCAATACGATCGAGTACGAAGTGACGATCGAGGATGCCCCGGTCTACACAGCCCCTTGGAAGATCGCGATGCCTCTGACCCGGGATCCGGAATACGATCTCTACGAATACGCCTGCCACGAGGGCAACAAGGCTGTCGAACTGATTCTGGGCGGTGCTCGCGCTATGGAGAAGCAGGCTTCGTCGGGCTCCGGCGGGAGCCGTTAGCTTCCTGCGGAACCGGGGCCGACCGACGGATAGGGAGCAGCTGCCTCGCGGCACCCGCAATCCATGGGACCGGTCGTTCGCTTCGCCAAGCCTTGACGTGGGCTGTCCTTCACCCGGGCAGTTACCGGAGCCTATCCAACAGTCATCATCCGCAAGCCCGGGGACTCCCGAAGCAAGGTGCCGAGGCAAGCCAGGCCGGAAGTCCACCAACGATTCCAAGGTGGTTCGAATGAGTGGACTGCTACAATGAGCTTCCCTTCTTGACGGCAATGAGAATTCGAGTGTTCAAGATGACACCCGCGCGGTTCGTTCGTGCGCTGTGGATTGGCAGCGTGGCAGTGATGCTGGCCATCGCTTCGCACGCCTTCGCAGCGGCTCCGGTGCTGGACGCGATGCGGCAAGAGCTCGACCGCTCGTTCCAAGTCCTTTCGGAGCAGCCTACGCCGGCCTACTTCTTGAGCTACGAAGTCATCGAAGAGCGGGTGACCGTGGTGCAGGCTTCGTTCGGGACGGTGACGGCGAGTTCGACCATCGAGAATCGCATGGTCGACATCGATCTACGCGTCGGAGACCACAACCTCGATAACACGCACCCGATCCGCGAACGATTCGGTTTCGCCAGGCCGTCCCCGATCGCAATTCCGATTTCCGATCTCGATGCGTTGCGCAGCACTCTCTGGTTCCAGACCGACCGGAAATACAAGGACGCGGTCGAGCAACTCACCAAGGTCAAGACCGATGTCCAGGTCAAGGTGCAGGAGGAGGACCAAGCGCCGGACTTCTCGGCGGAGGAGCCCGAGACATTCATGGGCGATCTCGTCTCGCTCGAAATCGACCGGCCCGGCTGGATAGCGAAACTCAAGCGGTACTCGGCTCCTTTCGCTTCCTCCGATTCCATCTACTCGAACCAAGCCACGCTTGGCTTCGCGGTCACGACGCGCTGGTACGTCAACAGCGAAGGGGCTGCGATCCGCACTTCGGAGCCCCGCACGCGGTTGAGCGTCTTCGGGATGACCAAGGCGGAAGACGGGATGGAATTGCCGCGCTTCGAATCGTTTTTCGCCTTCGATCCCAACGACCTGCCCGGCGACGATACGGTGCTCGAGACCGTCCGGCAGATGGTGAGCGATCTCGACGCGTTGCGCGTGGCGCCAGTCGCGGACCCGTACACCGGACCGGCGATTCTGTCCGGGCGCGCCAGCGGGGTCTTCTTTCACGAGATCCTGGGTCACCGCGTCGAAGGGCACCGCCAGCGGAGCGATCAGGACGCCCAGACGTTCAAGGAGATGCTCGGCGAAAGCGTGCTTCCGGAGACGTTCTCGGTGGTCTTCGATCCTACTCTCAAGCGAGCCGGCGCAACCGATCTGTCGGGCGCCTACGCATTTGACAACCAAGGCGTGCGGGCGCGCCGCGTCGAGGTCATCGCCGATGGCGTCCTGAGGGAATTCCTGATGTCCCGCACGCCGATCCCCGGATTCGGCCGGTCGAACGGCCATGGGCGGAAGCAGCCGGGATTCGCCCCCGTCTCGCGGCAGTCCAACCTGCTCGTCGAAGTCGCCGAGCCCCTTTCGGGCGAGGCCCTGAAGCAGATGCTCCTGAGTCGGCTCGAGGAAGAAGGCAAGGAATACGGTCTGTACTTCGAAGACGTTCAAGGGGGCTTCACGTTCACCGGCAGGGGCATACCGAATGCCTTTAACGTGATGCCGGTCATGGTCTACCGGATCTACACCGACGGTCGCGAGGAACTGGTTCGAGGGGTCGATCTGATTGGCACGCCCCTGACCACGTTCAGCAAGATCGCTGCCGGGAGCGACGAGATCGGTGTCTTCAACGGCACCTGCGGCGCGGAGTCGGGGGGCGTGCCGGTCTCGGCGGTCTCTCCTTCCGTGCTGGTCTCGCAGATCGAGGTTCAGCGCAAGGAAAAGTCACAAGACCGGCTCCCCTTGCTCCCCGCCCCGGCCGCGCCCGCCGCGGTACCGAACTCCATTCGGGCTACGGAAGGCAGTTCGATCCGATGAGGCGCACGTCGATACTTGTTCACGGGTTCCTGCTGGCGGCGACGCTGCCTGCGGCATTGGGCCAGGAGAGCGTGCTGGTGCGCGCGTTGCGCGACGAACTGACGCGCAGCATGGAGAAGCTCCGGCTCGCGGAGAGCGAGAAACCGTACTTCATCTCCTACAGCGTCCGCGATACTTCCAGAGTCCAAGTCACGGCCGCTCTCGGAGCGGTCATCAGCCGTCGGGAGGGCCCGCAACGGTTGCTGTCTGTCGAAGTGCGCGTGGGCGCGCCGGACTTCGACAACACGAACTTTCTCGGCGAGCCGGATTTCAGATCCGCTCTGGCCCGTGCGAGCTTTCCGACGCCACTGCCACTCGAGGACGACTACGGCGAACTGAGACGGAAGATCTGGCTGGCCACCGACAACTCCTACAAGCAAGCTCTCGACCACCTTGCCAAGAAACGGGCCGCCCTGCAGAACCAGACCCGTGTGGAAGAGGTACCGGACTTCAGCGCCGCCGAGCCGTATCGGAGCGATGGTGAAGGCGGTTCGTCCGAATTGGATGGCAGCTTGGTGGAAGAACTCGCGCGCGATGTCTCGGGGGTGTTCCGCGACACACCACACATCTTCGTTTCCGAAGTCCGAGTGACTTCGTCATTCGAGACGATCAGTTACGTCAACAGCGAAGGGACATCTTTCTTCAGGGAGTCGCCGCTCGTTTCGATCCGCATCACGGCCGGCACGCAAGCCGAGGATGGTACACCGCTCGAGGATGCCGTCACGACTTACGCCCGTAGCCCACGAGATCTCCCGCCCAAGTCCGAACTGTCCGAGATAGCTCGCGGATTGGCAAGCCGACTGCAGGGGTTGCGCGACGCCGAGGTCGTCGACCGCTTTAACGGACCGGTGCTATTCGAGGGCCAAGCGGCGGCGGAACTCGTCCGCAGGGTGCTCGTACCGCGGCTGCTCGCCGCGAGAGTCCCGGTCGCCGGAAGCAGCCGGTTCTCCCGAGTGTTGGACGACGCGGCCAATCCATTCCAGGACAAGCTCGGAGCCCGAGTCCTGCCCCGGTTTCTGGGCGTGGTGGACGACCCGACGTTGGACCGGTTCGACTCGACTCCCTTGATGGGAGGCTACGCAGTGGACGACGAAGGCATCCAGACCCGGGAGACGACACTTGTGGAGCGCGGAATCCTCAAGACGCTGCTAGCAACCCGAAATCCGGTGCCGGACATCCCCGAAAGCACGGGAAACCGCAGGGGCTCGGGCCCGGCACCGTCCAATCTCGTGGTGGTGTCGCGGAACGGACTCGGGGCGGACGAGCTGCGCGAAGAGTTACTGAGCCTCGTGAGCGAGCGCGAACTAGAATACGGAATCGTCGTGCGGCGGATAGGCGGCTCGCTAGGCAGGATCGCACGAAGCAGGGGGTCGGGAGGGTCCCGGCGATCGCGGGGGGGCACGCAGATCGGCGCTGTGGTCGCTTACAAGGTCTTTCCGGACGGACGCGAGGAGTTGATCCGCCAATCCGCGCTAATGGGAATCAGCGAATCCAACTTCCGAGATATCGTAGCCGCGTCCGACGCCGCCACCGTGCATACGAGGACCCACTCTCCGCCAAGGGGATTCTCCTCGTTCGGTCCGCTGCCCGGGTTCGGCGGGAGCCCGCTGATCTCGTTGGTGGTACCGTCGCTGCTATTCGAAGACATCACTGTTCGCAGATCGCCGGACAACATCCCGCATCCACCCGTTGTGAGCCATCCACTGGCCGTTGAGTAGCGAAGGGGCGGAGCGGATCTCGTACACAGAGCGGAGGCGCGGAGGCCACTGCGATTGCAATCCGTCGAACTATCGTCCATGATGGTGGAGCGACTATGTCTTGTAGGCACTTGGTTCCTGCCAAACGCGTTGTCGGTATGTCCGCACCGCTGGTAGCGGAGCCGTTACCAGTTCGATCCGGCGGTCTCGTCTCGGCTAGCGAACAGCGACGTTCCGACTCAATGCGTCCATTGCACCACTCGGCGGGCCATCGCAGACCAGCACGTGCCTTGGTGCCGTCGATCCTGCCCTGTCGCATGTGGTCGGCTGCCCGTACCTCGGAGCACTCGCAACGGCAACTGCGTGAGCGGCGTCGCTGTGGCCTCACGGCGGCTCCTGAACGAACAGAGAGTGTGTGGGGCATTCCCACCCAACGATCATGCCAAAGCACCACCACGGCCTAGCTCGATTGCTAAACTTGCCATCGAAGAACGACGAGAAGCGCAAGCAACTCATCGAGGCACTGCGAGAGTCAGCTGACAGGCCGATGTCCAGGGAGGAGCGTCGTAAGCAGATGATCTCGTGGGTCTACGGGCAGCTCCCCGCGAGGATGGGAGTTTCCTTGGAAGAAGTCGAAGAGTATCTCAAGGACGAAGTGTAACGAGATGGTGTTGTTCGGGTTTGTCGGTCAGGACGAGAATGACCAGTCGTACCATCGCTTGGCGATGAGCAACCTTTTCCACAAGTACCGGTTCTTCAATCGAGTCAGGGTGGAATAAGGCTTCCACTGGGCTGATCAAGTCGCTGAATAGACACGTAATCGATCTGATCGTCCCGGTGGGTGCGATCAACGTGACCTGACCGTTCCGGTAGCCGTGCTCGCTGCCATGCGGATGTGCTTCGCTCCAGCCGCGCTCGGCACTCCAGATCCGGCTGTGCGCTTTCCGGTCTCAGAAACACGGCAGCCTGGCGATGCTTCTTGATCACCTCTCAGGACGGCGTCCCGTTCATGTCGTAGTCGGCGAACGGTCCGAGGATCTCGGCAACCTTGGCGCTGGTCAGAAAGCATGCCCGCACATCACGGCCTTGATCGATCCGGCGACAGCGCGGCCCCGAGCCGAATCTCATGGCACGTCCATGGACATGAGGAACGCGCTGAGATTCGCAAGGCTGAGTCCGAGCGGACGGTAGCTATGAGAGTTGTGCGCGATCAACTCCGTGGGGACGCGGCGTTGTCAATCAGCCAAGGGGATTCTCCTCGTTCGGTACGCTGCCCGGGTTCGGCGGAATCCCGCTGATCTCGTTGGTGGTGCCATCGCTGCAATTCGAAGACGTCATTGTTCGCAGGTCGCTGGCCAACATCCCGCATCCACCAGTTGTGAGCCATCCGTTGGCCGTTGAGTAGCGAAGCGGCGGAGTAGATCTCGTACGCAGAGCGGAGGCACGGAGGCCACTGCGATTGCAATCCGTCGAACTATCGGCTATAATGACCGCGTGACGATGTCTCGTCGGCACTTGGTTCCTGCCAAACGCGTTGTCGGTATCTCCGCACCGCAGGTAGCGGAGCCGTTTCCGGTTCGGTCCGGTGTTCTGGTCTCGGCTAGCGAACAGCGACGTACCGAGTCAATGCGTCCTCGGCACCACTTGCCAGCCCTTCGCCGACCAGCACGTGCTTTGGGGCGGTCGATCCTGCCATGCGGCATGTGGTCGGTTTCCCGCACCTCGGAGCACTCGCAACGGCAACTGCATGAGCGGCGTCGCTGTGGGCTCACGGCGGCCCTTGAACAAACAGAGAGAGAGTGGGGCCATCCCCCCCAACGATCATGCCAGAGCACCACCACGGCCTAGCTCGATTGCTAAGTTTGCCACCGACGAACGACCAGAGGCTCAAGGAATTCACTGAGCAACTGAGTAAGTCAGCTGGCAAGCCGATGTCCAGGGAGGAGCGTCGCAAGCAGATGATCTCGTGGGTCTACGGTCAACTCCCTGCGAGGATGGGAGTATCCTTGGAAGAAGTCGAAGAGTATCTCAAGGATACCCTGTAACGAGATGGTCCTATTTGAGCTTGTCGGTCGGAGCGAGGATGACCGCTCGTATCGCGGGTTGGCGTCGCGCAATCTCAGTAGTCAGTACGAGTTCCTCCAATCGATCATAACGGCTTCAATCGATTCAGGGTGGAATAAGGTTTCCTCTGGTCTGATCAAGTCGCTGAATCACCACGCAATCGCATGCTTGCACATAAACGCTGGAGAGTACCGTCCTTGCAACGTGAGTGTTGGCGATTACGAACCACCACAGCATTATTTGGTTCCAGAGTTGATGAACGAGTTCGTAAATGAAATGAATCGTTACTGGAACGATTTCAACGCGGTCAAACTAGGTACATATGCGCTCTGGAAGCTAAACCATATTCATCCTTTTATCAACGGCAATGGTCGGACTTCTCGAGCCCTATGTTACTATTTGATCTGTGTAAGATTGGGCAGACTTCTACCAGGAGATCGCATATTACCAGAATTGATTCGTGAGCAAAGAGATGAGTATGTTGAGATCCTCAAACAGACTGATCAGGAGTTCGAAACGGGTTTTGTAGCCTTGGAAGAATTTGTCCTACGACTCTTGGGCCAACAGATAGATTCACGATAGGTCTTACGGCATAATGCAGTGCCTCCAAATTGTGTCTACCATTAGATGAATTCGATGGCTCAGATTGTTGGCTGTCGAACATACCTGCATTTGCGACAGCAGATTGTTCGTCTAGTATATTCACTGGAACAAACTAAATTCACGTTGCCTCGCGCCAGTTTCATCTGCCATCTGGACGCATCAATCACTCAAAGAGTTGGCTGTCGAACATACCGGCACTGCAACAGCCAATTCAGTGCCAATACTTACTCCTACTGAGCCTCGTACAATGGTTGACGTGGGACTTAGCTCGCCGGCGGATGGTCCTACGTCCGATTCGCCCTGATCGATCAAGGACATGCCTCCGGATTGCATCGCCCCTTGCCGTCCGTTACGCGCTACGCAGAACAAACATCCAAGGACGGATCAATGCCGTTGACCTGCCGTTAAGGCAGCCACGGCCTTGCATTCGAATCGAGGATGGATCGACGCGCAATGCTGAAAACGCACTCCGCCCAGCCCCGATTCTCCAGCGACCGTCACCGTGAATGGTCGCAAGCTCCCCACGTCAATCGAGCCCAGTGCCTGCCGAGACAACCTCACTTCCGCAGGGATCAGCCCACTGGAAACTCGGTAGCGATCAACTGCAGCCCGAGGTGGAACCGCAGTTCGGACAACGATGGCAACTGCCGTTTACGGTCATGATCGATCCGCACTCGGCGCACAGCGGCCCATCCACCGGAGTGGACTGGAATGCCAACTCCTGCTGCGGATCGTCCTCGGTGCGCGTCAGCTTCGCGACCTCGCCGGCCTCGCTGGCCATGTACTCCGGGGAGATGAACTTCGCACCGAGCCAGCGGAAGATGTAGTCCGTGATCGACTTCGCGTAGCGGATGTCCTCGTTGTTCGTCCAGCCGCTCGGCTCGAAGCGCACATGCTGGAACTTCTCCACGAGCGTCCTCAGCGGCACTCCGTACTGCAGCGCCAACGACACGGAAGTGGCGAAGTTGTCCATCAAGCCGCTGATCGTCGAACCCTCCTTCGCCATCCGGATGAAGATCTCGCCCGGCAGCCCGGTGTCCTCGTAGAGGCCGACGGTGATGTAGCCCTCGTGACCACCGACAGAGAACTTGTGCGTCTTGGAGTCCCGCTCGTCGGGAAGCCTGCGACGCAACGGCCTCGAACCGGACCCGGACGCCGCCACGCTGGACTTCGCATCCGCGCTGCCCGCATTCAACGGTTGAGCGACCTTGGAGCCGTCGCGATAGATCGCCACGGC
Source organism: Bryobacterales bacterium (assembly GCA_965242625.1). Classification (GTDB taxonomy): domain Bacteria; phylum Acidobacteriota; class Terriglobia; order Bryobacterales; family UBA6623; genus VXMF01. The sequence goes on from CBDEST010000005.1 coordinate 313,625, forward strand.
CTTGAGCCCGAGGCGCCATGCTTCCATGTACGCCTCCGCAATGTCGTCGACAGTGGACTCCTCCGGCATGTTGATGGTCTTGGAGATCGCCCCGGAGATGAACGGCTGCACTGCCGCCATCATGCGCAAGTGACCTCCGTAATGGATCGTACGCTCGCCGTTCTGCGCCTTGAAGCTGCAGTCGAAGATCGGCAGATGCTCGGACTTCAGACCGGGTGCGCCCTCGATGGTTTCCGTCGAGTCGATGTGGTTGACGATCACGTCGACGAGATCGGTGCTGTAGCCGATCGTATCCAAGGCCTCGGAGACCGTGTTGTTGACGATCTTGATCAGGCCGCCACCGACGAGCTTCTTGTACTTGACCAGAGCCAGTTCCGGTTCGATGCCGGTCGTGTCGCAGTCCATCATGAATCCGATCGTCCCGGTGGGTGCAATCACCGTTACCTGACCGTTCCGGTAGCCGTGCGCACTGCCATGCGACAGCGCTTCGTTCCAGACATGCTCGGCACTTTCCCGCAGATCCGGCTGGACGCCTTCCCGGCTCAGCGACACGGCAGCCTGGCGATGCTTCTTGATCACTTCCAAGAACGGCTCCGCGTTCTTCGCGTAGCCGGCGAACGGTCCCAGAATCTCGGAGACCTTGGCACTGGTCAGATACGCCTGCCCGCACATCACGGCCGTGATCGAGCCGGCGATGGCGCGGCCCTGGTCCGAATCGTATGGCACGCCCATGGACATGAGCAACGCGCCGAGATTCGCGAACCCCAGTCCGAGCGGCCGGTAGCTATGAGAGTTGTGCGCGATCATCTCCGTCGGGTACGCGGCGTTGTCGACTAGGATTTCCTGCGCCAGGATCATCGTGTCGACAGCGCGGCGGTAAGCGGCGACATCGAACTGGCCGTCCCGCGCTTGGAACTTCTTGAGGTTCAGCGAGGCGAGGTTGCAAGCCGAATCGTTCAAGAACATGTATTCCGAGCACGGGTTCGAGGCGTAGATCCGGTCGGTGTTCTTGACCGGATTCCAATCGTTGATCGTCGTATCGAACTGCATGCCCGGGTCGCCGCACTGGTGCGTCGCCTCGGCGATCTCCTTCAGCAGGTCCCGGGCCCGGTAGCGCTCCTTGGGCTGCTTGCTCAGGACCGAGCGAGTCCACCAATCCTCGCCCGCTTCGGCCGCTTGCATGAAGTCGTTCGACACCCGCACCGAGTTGTTCGCGTTCTGGAACGAGATCGTCGAATAGGCGTCGCCATCGATCGCGCTGTCGTAGCCGTGCTGAATCAGGATGTGCGCCTTCTTCTCTTCCCGCGCCTTGCACCAAATGAAGTCCTGCACGTCCGGGTGGTCGACGTCAAGGATCACCATCTTGGCGGCGCGACGAGTCTTGCCGCCCGACTTGATGACGCCCGCGAACGCATCGAAGCCCTTCATGAACGAGACCGGACCCGAAGCCCGGCCGCCGCCCGCCAAGCCGGCGTCGTTCTCGCGGATGCCCGACAAGTTGGTCCCGGTGCCCGAGCCCCACTTGAACAGCATGCCCTCCGTCTTGGCGAGGTCTAGGATCGACTCCAAGGAATCCTCGACCGAATTGATGAAGCACGCGGAGCACTGCGGGCGATGCTCGGCCGGGTTGAGGGCCGTGATACGTTCGGTCTCCGTGTCCCACGCCCAGCCGTAGCCGCGAGATTCCTTTCGCACGCCGACGTTGAACCAGACCGGCGAGTTGAATGCGGCCTTCTGCGTGAGCATCAGGTGGGCGAGGTCGTCGCGAAACGCTTCGACGTCAGACTCGGTAGCCAAGTATCCGCCTGCCCCGCCCCAGTCGGCGATGGTATCGACGACCCGATGCACGAGTTCCTTGAGGCTCTGCTCTCGATCCGGCAAGCCGATCGTGCCGTGGAAATACTTGCTGGCTACGATGTTGGTCGCCGTCTGCGACCACTCGGTCGGCATCTCCACGTCGTTCTGCTCGAAGACGGTGTTGCCCTTGCCATCGGTGATGATGGCCGTGCGGGATTCCCACTTCAGGGTGTCGTACGGGGACTGCCCCTCGGGCAGGTCTCGCGTGAAGTAGCGTTCAAACGCTAGGCCGCGCCGAAGCGCCTTGGCGTCCTCGCCGAGGAAGGTCTCGTCCGACACCAACTCGCTTGGCGAGAGGTTCGAAACGGTCGGCCCGCCCGATCCGTTCGGTCGAACGCGATGAACTTCCAACGGAGTGGATTCGGTTGTAACGACCCCTGACTCATTCATTCCGTCTCCTCGCAGTGTACTTGTGTGCTTGCGGTCGATTTGGGCAGCCGACGCACGACATGTTGGGCGTGCTCCAAATTAAGCGCAAAATGTCGTATGCGCTTGCCGCTTGGCAACCCATTGTACAGCATGCTGGCCCTCTGTCAATGCGCGTTTCAACATCCAAGACCGCCTTGAAACAGGGAAATCGCTTATGGATAAAAGGATTTCTCCGGTCAGGCCGACCTGCGATGCGAAAAAAATCTATCTCCTCTTGTCATTTTAGGGCCACTTACGCCCAGATCGATTGCGTCGTGTCTCGACCAATCCGCGCCTCGCCGCTCCGCACGACCGCGAACTTCGTACTGATCGGCCCAATCATCTCGTAGAGCACGACGGCTGAGAGCACGACTGTCGAGATGGTCGCGTAGTACTCCGGAAACTGGCGCGCTACTGTCATCACCAGTCCCACTGCCAAGCCCGCCTGCGTGAGGAGCCCGAATCCGAGCAGGTTCTGCACTCGCGATTCCATCCCGAGTCGCCGGCTTCCGAGCCAAGCGCCGAAGAACTTCCCGCTGGCCCGCGCCAGCACGTAGATCGTGCCTACGATGCCCATCGAAGCAAGCCGGTTGATATCCAAGTCAGCGCCAGCCAACACGAAGAAAATCGCGTAGAAGGGCGGGTCCGTACCGGCCAGCGTGCTGAACAAGCGCCGACTGCGTCGCGACAGATTAACCATCGTCGCACCCACCGCCAAGCTCGCGATGAGCGGCGAGACGTCCAAGATGCGCGCGACTCCCACGCACAGCAGGATCGATCCCGCCAGCAGGATCAGCATCTCGCCGGTCTCGGTGACCTGCCTCGCCCAACCCGCGAGCATCAGACCGGTGAGGAATCCCAGCGCCACCGAACCGGCCAGTTGCCAGACCAGCGGGAATCCCGCTTGAAAGACCGTCTCGAAGAACGTCAGCTGGCCCCAAGTGGCGACTAGGTTGACGATCGCGGAACAGACGAGGTAAGCGATCAGGCAGACGATGTTGTTGACGGCGATGATGCCGAGGAGCGCGTCGCTGAGCGGACCGTGCGCGTTGCATTCGCGCAGCACCATCAAGGTCGAAGCGGGAGCGGTCGCGATGGAAATCGAGGCCAGCAACAGCGCGACTTGCCAGTCCAGACCGACTGCGAGCATGCCGGCCAGCACCAAGATCGCGGCGAGGGCCGACTCCACCATGGTCAACCGGACGATCTTGCCGCCGATGCGCCGCACGAGGTTGATCTCGAACACCGCGCCGATCGAAAAGAGGATCAAGCCGAGGGCCACTTCGCTCAACGCCTCCAACGCTTGAATGTTCTCGTGACTGACCCAGCCGAGCACCGACGGCCCGAGCGCCATCCCGGCGAGAATATACCCGGTCACCTCCGGAATCCGCAGGACCCGCACCAAATGGCCCGCGACCAAGGCCAGCAGCAGGATCAAGCCGAGCGACGAGAGTTCATTCATCGGCTTGGACCAAGGTGCCCCAGATGCGTCCGCGACGCAGCAGGGTGAAGTAGAGCGGTTGGGCCTGCAGTTGTTGCAGGGTGGACTCCAGATCCTCGAAGGATCTCGGCGGGCGCCGGTTGATCTCGAGCAGATGATCGCCGGGCTGCGCGCCGGCGCGCTCGGCTAGGCTTCCCCGAATCACGGATTCGATCGGCAGCCCGCCCTGACCGCCGATGAACCCGTGAGCGGAAACCGCCAGTGCTGTCGCCGCTCTCGACAGCAGGCGCACAGTCTCCCGGCGTCCGGAACGCCAGATTCGAAGTTCATGCACCTCGCGCGACACCGGGAGCACCAAGGCTTGCAAGTCCGTGAGCGTCTCGATCTCGGCGCCATCGAGCGACAGCAAGAAGTCTCCCGGCATCAAGCCCGCCTGATGGGCCCGATAGCCCCACCAGATTTCTCGCACTACGACGCCGGCCTGGCGCCCGAACAAGGCTTGCTCGGGCTCTGCGGCTTGGCCCAGGCGCATCCCGTAGCGCTCCATCAGCTGATCCTCGAACGATCTCTCCGCGCGGACCAGCAGTTCCAGTGCCCCGGTTTCCGCCGCGATCAGGCTTCCGCCGCAGTCCAAAGCGATTGCGATCAACCCCCCGTCGAGCGAGAATATGCCGGCCCCGGGCTCGATCGACTGGAAGTTCAGGTTCGTCTGCACCTCTTCAAGTTCGACCTCTCCGCAGCGGCGCAAAGTAACACCGAAGAGGTTCCCGGACTCGTAACGCAAGCCCCCGGCGGGCGAACGCCAAACGGCGAGCAGCCAAGCGCCGGGAGCATAGAGGCGGACTTGCGCGCGGTCGCTGACGGACGCGTTCAAGGGGGCTTCCAGTCGGACGTACGGAAGGTGCGGTGCGGCCGCCGTGGTGGTCAGCTCGACTTCCTGGCTTCCCAGCGCGGTGCGGTCACCGGCCGGGAAGGGCCCGATACGTGACGATGTCAGCACTTCCCCCGCCTGCCAGATCACTCCGCTCTGGCCGGTTGTGGTTAGCAGCACGACGCTTTCCTCGACGAGAGACGCCACGTGCGCGAAATAGTCGGCAATGAGGTCGACCTCGCGGCGCTGGGCTACGCGCTCGAGTTGCAAGATGTCGGCCGCCACGCTGGTCGGAGCGGCTTCGCCCTGCCGCATCGTAGGTCTCAGCAGCGCCCCGACCAAGAGAATCCCGAAGCACGCCAGCGCCAGCACGGCGAGGTACTTGGGATCCTTCCTTGTGACTGGCATGCGATTGGTTGCGCCCCGGTCAGATGACCGCGGGGTCCTCGCTGAAGCGGTAGTCCGCGACCACGATCAAGGCTGCCGCTAGGGCGCCGAGGAAGCATGCGAGCACTCCCCAGACGAGCGCCACGCTCGCGACCGCGAAAAAGAGCGCCCCCACGGCCCAGCCGATCAAGAGAGCGACCGGCAGTGACCACTGGATCGACCGGGCGATCCAACGACACTTACCGATCGCCGCCGGCCAGCGAGCCAAGCGCAAGGTCGTGGGAAACAGAATGCCGGTGCCGAAGCCTGCCAGGGCCGCCCCGCACGGCGCCGCCGTGGAACTCGGCAGCCAGAGCAGTGCCATGAGGCCGGTGCAGGTCAATGCCAATGGAAGGCAGAGCACGAAGATGTCATCGATGACGAGCGGCAACCGCACTGCCAGAGCCCAACCGAGGGTCAGTCCGAGCCACAGCGCAGCCAAGGAGCCGGCACCGAAAGCGCCCGAATGACCGCTCGCCCGCGCGAGGTACGCTGCGAGCCAGAAGGCGAGCGTGCCGAAGGCGGCTGCTTGCAACACCAAGCTCGCTGCCAGGGCGAAACTGCGAGGCGTGGATCTGTCCGCCCGTGTCCCGCCCTGATCGGTATCTTCCGAACGCTCGAGTTCGAGCGCTCGCGTCCGCAGCGCTGCGCACGCGAGCAAGGCAGGCGCGACCGCCGCGCAGGCCAGCACGAAGTTCGCGTCAGCGACAGTGAGCAGGAACGACGCCGCGAGACTGGCCACGAGCCCGCCCCCACCGAGACTGGCACCGGCCAAGCCGAGCAGAGCCGGCGCCTTCCGGGTAGGAAGCATCGGCAGCAACAAGCCCATGGCGAGCCGCGCACTTCCGCCAGCTGCCATTCCAGCTAGCAGCGAGGGCGCCAAGTCCCGGAATTGACGGAGGATTTCGAGATCCACCGCCAAGGCAACCAGACCGCCCGCAGACAGAACCGCGCATCCGGCAAGATACCGTCGCGTTCGGGGCCCGGGTATGTATCCCCGCGCGAGGCGCGACCCCGGCAACCCGGCGAGCAACGCCCCGGCAGACGCCAATGCACTCCCGTAACCGGCCGCGTGCGCCGGCAGAGCGTCCAACGAAATAAAGGTACCCAGAAACGCTAACGCTGCCCCCAATGCGAACAGGGTCAGCATCGAGAGCTGTACATGCGATGGTCCGGGAGTCAGGCGATGAGCGCCCGTCGCGGACATGGACGCATTGTATCAACGACTCCGCGTTGCCAAGCGGCCCGTATCGCAACCGCGCCGTCAAGCGCTTGCGACGGTGGAGCGCAGGCGGCCCGCCAAGTCTCGCACGGCTCCCCACAGCAGTGCCGCTTCGGTCGAGCAGCCGATCAGCTTCATGCCGCGCCCGATCCAGAACTTGGCCAAGTCTCCGTCACGAACCTGGATCGCGGGCCACAGGCCGTGATCGTTGCAAGCCGCGATGACCCGATCGATCGCTTCGATCAATCGCGGGTGATCCCACTTCCCGGCAACGCCGAGCGAAACCGAGAGATCCGCCGGTCCGATCATGAGGGCGTCCAAGCCTTCGACCGAAGCAAGTTGCGGGAGTCGCTCCAACGCCCGCGTGGACTCGATCTGGGCGATCACCAAGGTCTCCCGGTTGCAGTGGGCGGTGATCTCGTCGAACGATGCCGTCTGGTATCCGATCTGCGGAGGTCCGAGACCGAAGCCGCGGTGCCCTTGCGGGGGGAACTTGGCCCCGCGCACGGCGTGCGCGAGTTGGTCGGGGTCTTCGCAACGGGGGAAGATGATGCCCTCGGCGCCGGAATCAAGGGCCCGCGCCACGAGGTCGTACTGGAAGTCGCAGACACGCACTACCGCCGTGACCGAAGTCATGCGGTATGCGCGGATCAGGTCGTGCAGCGTGTCTGTCGAGAACGGGCTGTGCTCGGAATCGAGGAAGACCCAATCCATCTCCGCCGCTCCGAACATCTTGGGGAGCTCCGCCGAGGGCAGTTGGGCATGGGCGATCCCGACCGCGACATTCCCGGCGGCCAGAATCTGCTTGGTTCGATTGACGCGCATTGGCCTAACTCTAGCGCAACGAGCGCCAGTACATCGAAGAGGCCCGTCCACCGGCACCAAGGCCCTCGGACATTCAGTGATCAGCAAGCTGGGCTTGGAACAGGCCCGTTTGAGCCGCGACCGGTTGTCAGTGGATCAGTCGCAACAACGCTCGGTCATGGAGAGGAAGCCTCTTCACAGATGCCTCAACCGAATGGGGATGCGCCGGACGCCGGAGTGCTTCGGGCTGATCCCGGCGCAGACGCTCCACGAGTGGCGGAATGCTATGGCAGTCCCGATCAGTAAATCGCCGCCGCGCTATCCTGATCGGCATCATGACCCGGCGCTCTTTCCTCGGCACCGCGAGCGTGCCGCTACTGTCAGCGCAATCGCCAGCCGACCGGCCTAATGTCTTGTTGATCATGACCGATCAGCAGTCCAACGCGGCCATGACGGCCAACGGCAACCCCTATCTCAAGACGCCCGCGATGGACAGTCTGGCGGCCGATGGCGTGAGCTTCCTGCAGTCGTACGCCACCTATCCGGTCTGCTCCCCGGCGCGGGCGAGCTTGATGACGGGGAGGATGCCCCATGAAGCCGGAGTTCGGCAGAACGGCGAGGCGATCGTCGCGGGCATGCCGACCATGGGCGAGCATTTCCGCTCGCACGGCTACCGGACCTACTACGCCGGAAAGTGGCACCTGCCGGGAGGCTTCGGAGACCCGCCCGGTTTCGAGAAGCTGATCGGGGGCGATTCGCTCGGCGCCAACATGGACGAGCCGCTGGCCACGGCGTGCGTCGAATTCCTCACCTCGGAACCTCAGGAACCGTTTCTCCTCGTCGCCTCGTTCATGAACCCGCACGATGTCTGCCACTGGATTCGCGGACACCCCGGCAGCCGGGATTACGAATCGACGGGCGGCTTCCCGCCCGCGCCGGGCAATCTCTGGCGCGACCCGCGCGAGCCGGAGTACATGCAATACCACCGGGAAGCCAACTACAACCGGATGTCGAACTCCCTGCATATCTCCAAGGATTGGAAGGCCGACGACTTCCGTCACTACGTCCACGACTACTACCGGATGGTCGAGCAGGTGGACCGGCAGATCGGACGGCTGCTCTCGGCGCTTCGCTTCCGGGGCTTGGCCGAGAACACCGTGATCGTATTCACGTCCGATCACGGCGAAGGTCTCGGCGCTCATCGCTGGACGCAGAAGGCGGCGTTCTGGGAGGAGACCGCGCGGGTGCCGCTCGTCGTCTCCGGACGCGGATTGGAGCGGCGCGGAGTCGTCGACGACGAGGCACTTGTGTCGGGCATCGACGTGCTCCCCACCATGTGCGATTACGCCGGCATCCCCGCGCCGCGAGGGGTGCGCGGGAAGAGCTTGCGCCCGGCTATCGCGGGGCGCGACTGGAGCCGCGAGTTCGTGGTCAGCGAGCTCTCGCACTTCGGAGGCGAGGATCGACAGGGCCGCATGCTCCGCACGTCGCGATACAAGTACGTGGCGTTCAACGGCGGGGCCCGTCCGGAGCAGTTCTTCGACTTGGAACTGGACCCGGGCGAAGTGAGTAACCTAGCGCTCGCGGAGGAGGCGCATCCTGAGCTGAAGCGTCACCGCGGCCTCTTGCGTGGATGGATCGCAGAGACCGAGGACGACTTTCGATTGCCTGGATAGCACCGCCGGCCAAGCGCTCCGAGCACCGACCCCGTGGTCCGCGCCGCAACGAAGCGATGCCGGCGGCGAGTCGCGCTAGAGCCGCAGCAGCAATTCCGTGGCGAGGAACATCTTCCCGGCTCCCCCGGGTCGGTAGCGGTTGACGAATGCGCCCGCGAAAAACCGGGAAACTCTCAGCGCCAGTTGGAGTCGGCGAACCGGGGCGTATCGCAGCACCAAATCCACTTCCGAACCGATCTCGTCGCTGATCGCTCCGCCGGCGGGCGCCGCTATCCAGATCTCTCCATCCGTGCCGTAGAGGCCGTCGCGAACCGTGGCCAACCGGAAGTCGAAGTAATCGCAATTGACGCGGAGCACCTTGTGCGGGTGGAGCTGCACACCTGTCTTGAGGGCCTTCAGATTACGCAACCCCACAATGTCGTGCTCGCCGTAGTACGCATGTCGCGCCGAATTGAATTCGTCAAACGTTCCGACCCGACCGTCGCTGGGATCGCTGTCGCCTGTGGCGTGGCTCCACTCCAGTACCAGCTTGGGACGGGTCGGCACTTGGTCGATTTGCCTGCTGAGGCTCCAATGGCCCATCCACGCGCGCTGCACGCGGTCCGCCTCGCCGCCAATCTGGCCGGCGAGCATGACTTCGTACCCCCAGCGTCCAGCAAATTCTCCGACGAAGCGCGAACCGAACGTGCGGAGCAATCCACCGTGGTTCGACTCGGGCAGGCTAGGACGACGCGTGTTCAACACGAATGGCTCTACGGAGTGACCGTCCGCCCACGAATTGATCGATCCGATCGCGCCGTATACGAATTGAAGCGATGACGGAGCGTCGAATCCCGCGATGTTCTCGACCAGCGAGTAACCGAGCAGGTTGACGCTGTCGGCACCCTTGCGGAACGTCAGCATCGACCCGTCCCAAGTCGGCGCGAGGTTGCTGAAATTCCGCACGCCGAGCAGGCGCTCGCCGAGGAAACTCAGTTCCCTTCGCCCTACCGAAAGCGTCACCTGCCCGGCGGAGTTGCCCACTTCAACATAGGCCCGGCGCAAGTCCAGAGCATTGCGGAAGTCCAGCACGTCATTGCCGGGCGCGAGCCAGCGCACGCGCGAATCCTGACCCTCGACGAAAAGCTTCAAGTGCTTGGCAGGACGCGCCTCGAGGCTCAGTCGCAAGCGAGACACTCCGATCGTGTCGTCCTCCGCCCCCGCCTCGCGAACGCCGGTCCGCGCCTGGGCGCGCCCTCTGATTTCTGCATTGAATGCGTAACGCGGCTCCGGCCCCGGGCCGGACGCCCCCTGCGATTGCGCCGCCACGCGCGCCGTGCCCGCCAGCAGCGACACGCCAAGCACCGCGAGCAGCACCCGCGCCCCATGCGCGACGAGTCGAGCGCGAGCCGACTGCCTGTCCCGGCGAGGCGCTGCGCTGGTTGCGGTCATTCGTCGCTTACGCTCAGCACCGCGAGGAACGCTTCTTGCGGGATGTCCACGCGGCCGACGCGTTTCATCCTGCGCTTGCCTTCGCGCTGCCTTTCCAACAGCTTGCGTTTGCGGGTGATATCGCCGCCGTAGCACTTGGCAGTGACGTTCTTACGCAGCGGAGCGATGTTGTCCCGCGCGACGATCTTGTTGCCGATAGCGGCTTGGAGCGCGACCTCGAATTGCTGGCGCGGGATCAACTTGCGAAACTTCTGGATCAGCGCCTTGCCCCGGTCGTACGCTTGGTTCCCATGCACGATGACCGAGAGAGCGTCGATCGGGTCGCCGGCCACCAAGATATCCAGCTTGACCATCGGGGAGGTCCAGTACCCCGAGAAGTGGTAGTCGATCGAGGCGTAGCCCCGCGACACCGTCTTGAGCCGGTCGTAGAAATCGAGCACGATCTCGTTCAGCGGCACTTCGTAAGTGAGCACCACTCGATTCGCGGCGGCGTATTCAAAGCTCTTCTGCACGCCGCGCTTGTCGTCGAAGAGTTTTAGAATGCCGCCGAGGTAATCGTCTTGCGTGATGACCGTGACGGCGAAGATCGGTTCCTCGATCCGGGCGATGCCGGGCTGGGGCGGCCAGCGGCTAGCGTTATCCACCTCCTCGACCGTCCCGTCGGTCTTGTGGATGCGGTAGCGGACTCCCGGCGCTGTCGTGATCAGGTGCAGGTTGAACTCGCGCTCCAAGCGCTCTTGCACGATCTCCAAGTGCAGGAGTCCGAGGAACCCGCAACGAAAGCCGAACCCGAGCGCGACCGAGCTCTCGGGCTCGAATCGGAACGAGCGGTCGTTGAGTTGCAGCTTTTCCAACGCGTCCCGCAGGGCTTCGTGCTGGTGGGACTCGACGGGATACAGGCCCGCGAACACCATCGGCTTGGATTCTTCGAATCCGGGCAGCGGCGCCGCGGGCGGGTCGCTCTCGTGGCAAATCGTGTCGCCGATCCGGGTCTCGGTGACATTCTTGATATTGGCGATGACCCATCCGACCTCCCCGATCGAGAGGGACTCGCACGAAACGGACTTCGGCGTGCGGTAGCCGAGGTCTTCCACTTCGTACGTCCGTCCCGTCGACCATAGGCGGATTCTGGCGCCCTTCGCCAAGACTCCGTCCACGACCCGGACCAGCATCACCACGCCGCGATAGGGGTCGTACCACGAGTCGAACAAGAGCGCGCGGAACGGCCCTTCCGGCTTGGCGGCGGGAGGCGGTATCCGCCGCACGACCGCCTCTAGGACCTCTCGAGCCCCCGCGCCGGTCTTGGCGCTGATGCGCAGGGCGTCGTGGGCCTCCAAGCCGATGGTGCTCTCGATTTCCTCTTGCACCCGATCCGGTTCGGCCGCGGGCAGATCGATCTTGTTCAGGACCGGCACGATCTCCAGATCGTGCTCCAAGGCCAGATAGGTGTTGGCCATCGTCTGGGCCTCGACGCCCTGCGCCGCGTCGACGACGAGCAGCGCGCCCTCGCAGGCCGCCAGACTCCGCGAAACCTCGTACGCGAAATCGACGTGCCCCGGCGTGTCGATCAGATTGAGCTGGTAGGTCCGGCCGTCACCGGAGCGATACTCGAGGCGCACGGCCTGCGCTTTGATCGTGATCCCCCGTTCGCGCTCGAGCTCCATCGAGTCGAGCACCTGCTCTTGCATCTCGCGGGTGGTCAGCGCGCCGGTGATCTCGAGCAAGCGATCCGCCAAGGTCGACTTGCCATGGTCGATGTGGGCGATGATCGAGAAGTTCCGGATCAGGGAGGGATCCATGGCGTTGCGGAAGGCTCGGTCGGCGTCGGGCCTTCCGCCGTTCCCGCTTCCCTGTCTCAATTGTATTGCGACGGCTGCGCTGCGGGCGCTTGCTGCGCCGCGTTTCCAGTCGCGAACCGATCCAGGAGCCGGTGGATCTGCTCGAAGAGCGCCTTGCCGCGGTGTTCGAAGCCGCTCCATTCAAACACGCCATCCGGAGTGAACACGGCCCCCGGGGTCCTCTCGACGAACTGCATCAGCTTGCGCGCGTCGATCCGCGAGTCTTCGCGGAAGCGCATCTTGAGCCGGCTGCCGCGCCGTTCCAGCGAAGGAATGCGGAGGGTCTGCGCTCGATACTTGAGCACGGCGTGCTCCAGCAAGTTGCGCACGGCTTCCGGCGCCGGGCCGTAGCGATCCTTGAGCTCTGCCAGAGCCGCCTCTTGCCCCGCCGCGTCGCGGACAGCGGCCAGGCGCTTGTAGAGCTGCAGGCGCTGGGCCTCGTCGGGCACGAAGTCCTTGGGCACGTGGAAGTCGACTTGCAGCGTGATCTGCGTGCGGATCGTCTCCGCGACGTCCTCGCCCCGCAATTCGCGAACGGATTCTTCAAGCAGCTGGCGGTACGTCTCGAACCCGACCGCGGCGATCTGTCCGCTCTGCTCCCCGCCGAGGAGGTTGCCGGCCCCTCGCAACTCGAGATCCTGCGCGGCCACCTTGAAGCCGGCCCCGAGCTCGCTGAATTCGCGCAACGCCGCCAAGCGCTTGCGCGCGGTCTCGTTGATCTCCCGATCCGGGGCCACCAACAAGTACGCGTAAGCCCGCCGGTTGGACCGGCCCACCCTGCCCCGAAGCTGGTACAGCTCCGCCAACCCGTACAGATCGGCCCGGTCGATGATCATCGTGTTCGCTAGGGGGATGTCGAGACCGTTCTCCACGATGGTGGTCGCGACCAGCACGTCGAATTCATGGCGCATGAACCCGAGCATGACGCGCTCGAGATCGCGCTCGTTCATCTGCCCGTGCCCCACCTTGAACCGCACCTCCGGCAGCGCCTCCGCCAGCCCGCCCGCGATCGCGTCGATCGACGCGACGCGGTTGTGCAAGAAGTAAACCTGCCCGCCCCGGGCAACCTCGCGCCGGATTGCCGTATGCACCATGTGCTCGTCGTACTCGGCGACGACTGTCTGGATGGCGAGCCGGTCCTGGGGCGGAGTCTTGATGACCGACACGTCGCGCAGTCCGGTGAGCGACATGTACAGGGTCCTCGGGATTGGCGTCGCCGTCAGCGTGAGCACGTCGACCGTCTTGCGCACTTGCTTGAGACGCTCCTTGTGTCGCACGCCGAAACGCTGCTCCTCGTCGACGATCAGCAATCCCAAGTCCTGGAATTCGACGTCCTTGCCGAGGAGCCGGTGGGTGCCGATCAGGATGTCGATCCGGCCGTCGGCGAGCTTCGCTACGATCTCGCGTTGCTCGGCGGGACCGCGAAACCTCGACAGCATCTCGATTTCGACGGGAAACGCCGCGAAGCGCTGCCGGAAGGTCTCCAGATGCTGGTACGCCAGCACGGTGGTCGGCACGAGCACCGCCACCTGCTTGTCGTCCCCGAGGGCCTTGAACGCGGCCCGCATCGCCACCTCGGTCTTGCCGAACCCGACATCCCCGCACACGAGGCGGTCCATGATCTCCGGCGACTCCATGTCGCGCTTGATGTCCTTGGCCGCGGCGACTTGGTCATCCGTGGGCGAGAAGGCGAAGGAATCTTCGAATTCGCGCTGCCAATTGCTGTCCGGAGAGTACGTGAAGTCCCGACCGAGCTTGCGCTGGGCGTAGAGCTTGAGCAAGTCGTCGGCCATGTCCAGCAGGCGCGCGCGCACCTTCCGCTTGGTCCGCTCCCAGGTCTGCCCGCCCATGCGGTCCAAGGGCGGCGCGGGCCCGCCGGCGCCGTGATACGCATGCACCAGGTCCAAGCGCGCGAGCGGCACGTAGAGCTTGGCTCCCTCGGCGTACTCCAGCAGCATGAAATCCTCGCTGCGGCCGCCGGACTCGACCTGCCGGGTGCCAAGGTAGCGACCCACGCCGTGCTGGGCGTGGACGACGCGGTCGCCCTCGCGCAGATCTTCCAAGTCGGAGAGGAAAGCGGAGGTCGCGGTCTTGCGCTGAGTCGGCTTGGGGACAAGTTCCGATGCGGTGAAAATGTCCTGCGTCCCGTAGACAGCGAAATGGGATTCCGGCAGAACGCAGCCGCTCGAGACGGCTGCCTGCACGAGAATCGCGGACGCGGCCGGTCCGGCCACCGCCGCCCGCTCGGCGAGGTAGCGGCTGAGCCCGGCAGCGCTCTCGCGCAACGCGATCTGAAACGGCACTTCGTACTCGCGAAAGATATCCGCGAGCCGCTCGAGGTCCCCGGACGAGGCAGCCGCGACCAAGACGCGTGAGCCGTCCGCTATCTGGGCCTTGATCTCCTGCGTGCATTGCGCGACGCCGCCTCGGAAGCGCATGGCCGGCTGGGACGCAACTTGCCACGAACCGTCGGGATGACCGAGGAAACGGGCGTCGAGCCCCAACTCGTCGAGGGCCACCTGACATCTCGGGCGGCACGCTTCGGCCCACGCGTCCAGACGGGCGTAATAAGCTCCCGGCCCGCCGCCGGGGCGGCCGCTGGCCTCGTCCAAACGATCCCACAGGCTCTCCGCTTCCTGCGAGACAGCTTGCGGCTCGTGCCAGAGCACGGTCGCGTCGGGCATCAAGTCCAGCAGCGTGCCCGAACGCCATTGCGGATCGACCGCGGAAAACTCCCAGCCCGGTGGCAGCAGACCCTCGCCGGAGCCTCCGGCCGGATACTCGTGCATCGGCAGCACGGTGACCGCGTCCAGCCTGCGGATCGATTGCTGGGTGCCGGGGTGGAACTCGCGGATGGATTCCACCTGATCGCCGAGCAGTTCCAAGCGCACGGGACGCTCGGACTCGGGCACGAAGACATCGAGGATCCCGCCGCGCACGGCGAACTGCCCGACCATCTCGACCGGTTCCCGCCGACTGTAGCCGAGCGTGCCCAAGCCCCGTTCCAGTTCCTCGAGGTCGACTTCGTCGCCAGCCTCGAGCTGCCACGCGAGATCCCGGTAGGCTCCGGGCGGCCCGACGCGCTGCAAGGCGGACGCGACCGGCGCGATGACGATGGCGACTTGGCGGTCCGCCATGCGCCACAGAGCCAAGCCGCGCTTCTCGCAAATGTCCGGATGCGGAGAGAGGCCGTCGAACGGCGTGACATCGTGGGCCGGAAGCAGGCACGGAGGGGGGCCGGGATCCGGACCGGCCAAGAGTTCGAACCAGCCCTGCAGGGCCTCGTGAAGAGCCTCCGCGGCCGCTTGGCTGCCCGTAAGCGCCAGCATGGGCCGGCCGGTCCTGCGCTGCAGCAGCAACAGGTAGATGGCCCGGGCGGGCGGCGTCAGACCCGCGAGCCGCTGCAGAGTGGGGCCGCGCGAGCGGAGAGCCGCCAGCAACCCGCGAATCGCGTCATGGCGGCCCAGATCCTCGAGCCGCTCCCGCAAGCCCAGGGGTGTCAATCGGCCCGCATCCGCAAGATATTCGCCACCAAGTCCGTCGTCGAGTAGCCAGCCTCGACGGGCATCGCCAGGACTTCGCCGCCCGCAGCTTCGACGATTTCGCGTCCGGCGATCCAGTGCGCCCAGTCCGCGCCCTTCACCAGCACGTCGGGAAGCAGCGCCTCCAGCAATGCGTGCGGAGTCTCTTCCTCGAAGATCGTGACGGCATCGACGGACTCGAGCGCGGCGAGCGTGGCAGCGCGCTCCGATTCGGGCAGGATGGGGCGATCCGCGCCCTTCAACCCGCGCACGCTGGCGTCAGAGTTGACGGCCACGATCAAGCGCCGCCCGTGCGCGCTGGCCCGCTCCAGCAAGCGCACGTGCCCCGGATGCAGCAAGTCGAAGCAACCGTTCGTGAAGACCACGCGCTCGTGGCAAGCCTTCCACTCGGCCCGCAATGCCAATAACGCGGACCGCTCCAGCACGACGCCCACGACCGGGCCTAGTACCGCATCGCCGCGTGCGCGCCGTGGTGCTTCGCTTTGGCAACCGACATGAGGAACGGGAACTCCTCGATCTTCTGGTAGGAGGGCCCCTTCTGGGTCAGCTGGCTGCCGTAGAGCGCGAAGCTCTCCGGTTCGATGAGCCCGAAATCGCGCGTGGGCAGTTCCTCGACGGCTTCGTGCATCTCGGTCAGGTCGCGACTGCGCAGGCGGCCGAGCGTGATGTGCGGAGTGAACGGTCGCACCTCCGGCGCGATGCCGAGGAAGGCCAGCCGCGAATCGACGCTGCTGGCAAGCTGTCGCAGCGGCGGCGTGTTCTCGGCCGTCGCCCAGAACACCCGCGGGTTCCTAGTGCTGGGGAAGAAACCGAGCCCGGCCAGATGGACGTTGAACCGCGTGGGGACGCGAATCTCTCGTAACGCGTCGATGACCTCTTCGAGACGCTCCACTTCCCAGTCGCCGATGTACTTCAGCGTGAGGTGCATGTTCTTGGGATGCACCCAGCGCACCGGGGCCATCGGGGCCAGGCTGTGAACGAGTTCCGTCAAATTCGTGACGACTCTGGAATTCAGATCGAGTGCAACAAACAAACGCATGATTCGCCATAGCGACCGGATGCGGCCGGTCGCGTCCTATTCTTTGTGTACCGAGACTTGGTCGGATGGCGCTTGCAAAACGATCCTCTCGGTCTGTTCGGATTCCGTCAGGGCGATCCGCTCGCCGTGCGTGCGGTAGCCCTTGCTGATTACCTGAATCAACACTTGGCCGCGCGGCAACGGCGGGACGGGGGTGCTGCCCTCCTCGCTCGTCTTGAGCTCGAGCGCCAGCTTCTTCTTGGTCTTGAGCTTCTTGCCCTTCAGCTGGCGGATGATCACGCTCGCGCGCGGCACGGGACGCCCCTGCTCGTCCTCGACGAGGATCCGCAACGTCGTCCACTCGCGGGCCGCGAGCAAACGGCCGACTCCGGGTACAGCCAGCGCCAACGCCGCCAGCGCGTGGCGGCGCGAATGGCGAATTCCCTGGCGGCTCGCGAATCCAGTCACGACGGTCAGAACACGTAGCTCAGCGCCCCGGAGCAGCTGCGAATCGCTTGGAGCAGGTTCAGGAGGCGCCCATCGGCCATCTGCAGCGGGGAATAGCCCGTCTTGAGCAGATTGCGGAAATCGGCGCTCACTTCGAATTGCCCGGGCACTCCGTCGACCGTGGGCAACGGCTGCCGCAAGGTCACGTTGAGGCCCGGCTCCGAGCGCGAGGCGAAGTCGTTGAAGGGGTCGGCGGGCAGCGCCGCGATGCGGCTCGTCCACTGGTAGGAGCCGGTCACCACGGTGCCGGATCCCGGCACGTCCGCCGACAGGGAGGCGAGCAGCATGTGCGCCCGCCGGGCGTCCAGCACCGCTCGCAGCTCGTCGGCGCGACCGGTTTGCAGATGGTCGCGCGAGGGTGTCAGCACGCCTCCGTAACCGTAGCCCAGAGCGGCCTGCAAGCGATCCCGCACCTTGCGCGCGTACGAAACGCGCACCCCGGGCGTGCGGTAGTCCCCGCCGTTCAGGGTCGACGTGGGGGAGTACAGTTCGGGGACCAAGTTCCCGTCGGCGTACGCCCCGTCGGGCACCATGGCGGTCACCGCCGCGTCGCGGATGGAATCGCGGTAGATCGCCACCTCGACCAAGTTGTGGCCGAATTGCTCGCGATAGGCCGCTTCGACATGCTCGGAGCGCTGCACGGTGGGCCTGCCGTGCAGCATGGCGACCCGCGGGAACATGCCGAGCTGGCGCACGTTGCTGCGGAGCGCCGCGCCTTGGCCAGCCGCCCGCGCCGGAGGCGGGACGCCCGCGGCGTAGCTGAACGAGAATTCGCGACCGGGGGCGAACCGGTAGACCGCCTTGCCGTACGGACTGACCAGCTGCAGCCGGTTCACGAATCTCACCGATTCGAACAGCAGCCCGTACTCCAGCCGCAGGCCCTCGGTCAATTCCACCGCATCGCCGAACTCGAGGGACAGCGTTTCCAAGCGCGGCACGGCCTGGCCGCCGGGCTGGGATCCGAGGAATCCGCGCTGGGCGACCGTCGACGCCTGCAACTGGCGCACGGTCAGGGCGACTTCCGGCTTGGCTAGCCCAATCTCCTTGGCATAGGTGGTGCGAAACGCGGTCGAGCCGCGTGCGATCTCGGGCCGCCCGACGCCGCGGTTCCCGCTCACGGTGAGGTCGTGGTCACCGCGAATCGATGTCGCCACGGCGAAGGCGGTACCCAGGTCGCGCTGGGATCTGAGACCGTTGGAGCGGTTGCCCTGCCCCGCGCTGAACTCGGCGTAGGCTTGGGTGTCCTCGAAGGTGCCGCTGAGCTTGCGCAGGAACTGCTCGCGGTCGTCGTGCTGGCGCGGGGCGAACCGCAAGACGTTGCGCCGGGAGTATTTCGCGCGCAGCACCCATTTCCAGCGTTCCGTCATGTCCCGGACCTGGCTGCCGTAAGCGAGCTGGAGGCTGGCGAAGAGGCCGCGCATGCTCACGTCGAGGAACGTGCGTTCGCCCGAGCGAACCTGCAGTTCGGTCTTCCTGGCGGTCGTGGCGTTCGGCTGCCGGACCTCGATCGAGTAGGTGCCGGGGAACAGATCCGTGAACTGGAACCAGCCGCGATAATCGCTCGCCACCGTCTTGGCGACCGTGCCGTCCGCGGTCAGCAGATTGACTGACGCGCCCATCTGGGCGATGCCGGCCTCGTTGCGCACCAAGCCCGCGATGCTGCCGCCGACCTCGGCGGCCGGCGCCGACAGGACCGCGAGCGCGATTGCCAGCCACCAAACTCTGCGGAACAGCACGCTCGGTAGTCCCCGCACGGTATGCATTCGCCAGCAGCCCTCAGAGCACCTTGAACGTTGTGGTCGGGGACAGCGACTCGTTCTTCACGTTGTCCTCAACCAGCAAATTGAGCCGGTATTCGCCGGGCTCGAGACTCTGCAACGGAAGCAGCTTCTCGATCACGACCTGGCGCGCCGACGCGCCGCGAATGTTGTTGACGTCTTCGGTGAAGTCCAGCAACAGCTCGGCGGGGTTGTCCAGCCGCGCGACCTGATAGGTCACATTGCCGATCGGCCGGTTCGTCTCCTCGCTCTGCCCGAGGTTGTAAACCTGCATGTAGATGCCTAGCTTCTCGTTCCGCTTGAAGGCCTCGTCGATGCGCGGACGGACTTTCGAGCTGCCGATCACGAATTGCCCGGTGCCCAGCGAGCGGATCGGGACGCGCTCGATCTTGTCGGCGAGGATCAGGGAACTCGCCGCGAGCGACTCGTCGTTGTACTCGGGCACGCGCATGGCCGTCCGGTACGTGCCCATCGTCTCGCCGACCAAGTCCTTGACGACCAACTCCAAGCGATACATGCCGGGGGCCAGCGGCACCGTCTTGTTGTAGACCGAAGCGCGGCCCACCTCCTGGGCGAGGCGCTCGGGGGTGGTCTGGATGCTGACGGTGTCCTCGAACGTGGACTGGACGCGGCGCGTCATCGTGGTGATGCGCCCGAAAATGTTCGCCACGGCCTTCTGCAAGCCGTTCTCGTCCTTGAACATCAAGTTCTCGTTGCGCAGCAGCACCGTCACGCCCGAGAGCACCGTGCTGTTGGTCACGCGCACGTAGTGGATGTCGACCTCGTACGGGAGCGTGTTGTACTCGATGGTCGAATTGACGATCGCCTCGAGATCCTTGAACTTGACGGCAGGCGGCTTGAATATGTTCGCGTAGAGCTGGAGGCGCTCGAACTGGTTGTAGCGGATCGATTGCGCCCCGCCGATCGGGGTGCCCATGCGCGTGCCATCCGTGCGGCGGAAGCGATCCGCCTTGGTGGTCAGGCCCATCTGCTCCGAAAGGGTCAGGCCCGCCCCGGGCACGTGCAGCAACGCGTCCTTCTCGGAGGGATCCATGGTCAGGCGGTACTCTCCCGTCATGGTGGGATCCACGAATTCCAGCAGGATGTCGCTGCCGATCCCCTCGATCCAGCGATAGCGCCAGATCTCGAACGGATAGGTGGAGGTGAAGCCGCCGCCCTCTTCGTACGGACGCTGGTACTGGCCGCCGGAGGGGTGCGACTCGATCTCGTCAGCCGGCCCGTACGCGATGTAGATGCGGCCGCGATCCGTCCTCCAGCCCGGGATGCCGGACGCGTAGTGATCGTTGGCGTAGGCGATCCGGCGGTAGTGCTCTTCCTTGTACTCGTTCTCCATCGAGTCCGGCGTCGGGTCGCGACGCATCCAGAACGACTCGATGAAGTTCTCGCGCTCCTCGTCCGTCGCCATCTGGATGAACGCCTTGCGCTCTTCGGGCGTGATGATGTAGCGGACGTCCTCGTCCAGCCAGCGCTTGAACGGGCCGCGCAACTCCTTGCGCAAGCGCTGCAGCCGACGATTCTCCTCCTTCTTGGAGAGCTTCGCGGGCTCGTCGGCCTTCTGCGCCGGAAGCGGGCCCACGAGGCCTGCCACGGCAAGTACCGCGATCCAGAAACCGAGTCGGCTGCGCATGCGATCTCCTCGCCGGCGCCACCGCTTCCGAACGACTTGGTTCCCAAGCTTCCGCCTGAAGCCACCGGGGCGGCGCGTTCCGGCTATCTTGACAATTCCGATTCTAGAGCCTCCCGCGCCCGCGGTCAAGCCCTGCGGCAAGAAATCCGCGGATTGATGAAGGCCCGATTCGAACCTCTCGGGCGTGCCGGACGTTCGGATCGCGGTCGCTCGGTGGTATCCCGTTCCGCTCCGCCGCGATCAACGGGACAGGGCCGAGCGCGGCTGGCGACCCAGCCCGGAGCCGTGTCGAGTCCGAATCCAATTCAGCAGTTCGATCGTCTGGAGCGCGGTCGCGTTCCGGCCCATCCAGATTGCGGGTCGCGTTCCGGCCGCAGGGAGAAGGCCGGCGTGGGGCGACAATGAAGGAGAGCTTCACTTTCCTCGGCGATGCGCTGGCGAGTCTCCTTGAAGACGTCAACGACAGTGCTCTCCCCGCTGTTCACCCAATCAGCAATTCCGATGAGTCTCGACGCCGCCGCCCTTCAGGAAGTCCTTCGCCGGCAACTCTGCGAGGACGTAAAGGTGTATCGGCTCACGGACGGGGAATTGATGCTGGACACGCAGTTTCGTTTCCCCGATGGAGACTCATTCGCGATTCATGTAGCCGAGTCCGGACCCAGCGGGCTGCGGTTGTCGGACGCGGGCGACACCCTGATGCGCATCAGCTTCGAGCATGACGTCGACTCGTGCTTCGCAGGCAGCAAGGGAGAAATCCTGGAGCGGATCATCAGCGAGAGCGGAGTCGAGTGGGAAGGGGGCGCTCTCACTGTCCGCGCCGCGCCAGAACAGTTGCCGGAAGCCATCTTTCGATTGGGTCAGGCGATGACGCGCGTCTATGACCTGCCTCTCGCATCCCGCATTTCTCAGTCTGCCGGAGCCTCGACGTTTTACACCGAGCTGTCAGAGATGCTCTTCCGCTGCGTGGACGCGCGAACGGTGCAGCGCGACCACTCTCCGAACGTTCCGAACGCCGAACTTTATCTCGTCGACTACCGTATCGACGGCCGCAACGCAGCGCCGCTGTTCGTCTTCGGCGTGCCGCATCGAGACAAGGCGCGCCTCACGGCGGTCATGCTGTCCCATTTCCGCCGGCATTCGCTACGGTTCGCGTCACTTGCAGTTTTCAGGGACGAAACCAGGATTCCGCTGGCGGATCGTACGAGACTCTCGGACGCGGGCTGTGAGTCGATCCCTTCGCTTGCATCCGAGGCAGAGCTTCAAGGCAAGCTAGACAGTCTCCTGGGGCGGAACGGCCGGACGCACCAAGCGACCATCGGCGACTGATCGCGGCAATCGAACCGGGCCGCGACCTTGTGAACCCGGGCTCAACCTTCCCTGAAGCCGAGGGCAAGCAAGGTCACATCGTCGTCGAAGGAGCCGTCGCCCACGAAATCCCGGACGGCGGCTAGCAGCGCGTCGAAGAAGTCGACCGTGCGCTCTCCCGCTAGCTGCGCCGCGGCCTGTTCCAAGCGCCGCTCGCCCAGTTGCTCGCCTTCCGCGTTGCGGGCTTCCGAAATGCCGTCGCTATACATAACGAGCTTGTCACCGGGACGCAGGCCGCAGTTCTCCTCGACGAAGTCGGCGTCTTCAAACAGCCCGAGCGGACGGCTGTTGGGGCGCAGCAATTCGACGGTCCCGGTCGCTCGGACGAGAATCGCTGAGCAGTGGCCGGCGTTGCTCCAATGCACGTTCCCGCGATCGTCTACGGTCAGGGCGAGCACCGTGACGAAGCGCGTGCCGGCGGATCGCTCGCACAGGTAGCGGTTGATGCGGCGCAGGGTTCCGGGCAACGACAGATCCGGGCCGGCGCCGAGGAAGAAGGCGCCTTGAAGCAACGAGGCCAGAAGCGACGCCGCGACGCCCTTGCCGGACACGTCGGCCACGACGGCCGCCCAGCGACCCTCGGCGACTGGCATCAGATCGTAGTAGTCACCGCCGAGCTGGGACCGAGACTCGCCGTGGCCCTTGGCCACGAGCCAGCCTTCCGCGGGCAACGCTGCGGGGCGCAGGGCCTGCTGGATGCCGTGCGCGATCTGCAGTTCCTGGTCGATGCGCCGCTTCTCGGTCTCTTCGTTGATCAGCCGCGCGTTCTCGAGCACGGTCGAAACCCCGATCGCCAGAGCCTGCAGGATCTCTTGATTCCCCTCTGCCAGCTGGGCATCCGGGTCGCCGCCGTCCATGTAGAGAGCGCCGAGCGTGTGGCGCTTGGCGGAGAGCACCGTGGTCTCGTGGTCCGGGCCCATCCGAATCCGCAGGATCGGTACGCATAGCGCGCCGCTCCGTCCGGCAACGCCGTCCGCCAGTTCCGGAACGCTAACCGCGAACAAGTCCGTGCGCCGATCGAGTGCCTTGCCGATCGCCGCGGACGGTACGTCCGACGCTTCGTCGGGCTGCAGCGCGCCGACCGTGCCCCGGGCCGCCCTCACTCGCAACTCACCCGTGGGGTCGCCCTCGTCGCGCAAGAGCAGAAAGGCCCGCGCGGCGCCGGTGGTCGCGAGCACGGCCTCGGCCACGGCTCCGAAGACCTCGTCCAGCCCTTCCGAGGAAGTGATCGTGCGAGCGACCTCGAGCATCGCGGCCAGCCGACCGAGGGAACTCGCTTCGCCGCGCTCGGTCGCGATGTCGGTGACCTTCTTCAGCAGGGGAGCCTGCCGTCGAGCGTCCTCTACGACGGTAATGAGGAACGAGTCCGCGACGCCGAAACCGATCCGGTCTCCGACAGTCAGGCTGGAGTGGTCGACGCGCTCGCCGTTGACCGTGATGCCGTTGCGGCTCTGGAGGTCCTCAATGGAGTAGGCGCCAGCCTCGAATCGAATGCGTGCGTGACGCCGCGAGATGCGGCTGTCCCGCAGGGCGAGGTCGCACTCCGAGAGCCGTCCCAGAACGAAGGGGTTGCGCGTGACCTGCACGTGCAGGCACTCCCCGGAAGGCGGTTCGACTAACAGGAAGAGCCCGGTCGGCGCGAGCACGGCGATCGAATCCGAACCCACCTACGATCAAACCGCGTGGGCCTCGGCTGTCGACGGCTCGGTGCGCTGGTCGACTCCTAGGTCACCCTGCTGGCAGTCGGCGCAATAGCCTCCGACCTCGGTTCGCACGACATCGACCTGGAAGCCGAACTGCGCCTTGATCTGCTCCTTGATCTGCCGCAACGGCTCGCCGAAATACTCGACCACGGCTCCGCAGCCCATGCAGACGATATGCGCGTGCTCGCGCTTGAGCCGGGTCTCGTAGTAGTGATGCTCGCCGTCGTAGTGCATCAGGTCGAGCTCGTCAACCAGACCCTGTTCCTTGAGCACCTTCAGCGTGCGGTAGACCGTCACCCGGTTGATCTTCGGATCCTTCTCCCTAGCCAAGTCGTAAAGCTGCTCGGCATGCAGGTGCGTGTGGGAGTTATGAATCAATCCGAAGAGCAATTCGCGCTGGCGTGTCAGGCGGATGCCGCGTTCACGCAACAAGGCACTCGGAGTCAGGGGGGATTCGGGCACGGCGGCTGGTTCAGTCTAGCACGGATCAGCAAGCGCGAATCTCGAGGCCTCGAGCGACGACCGTCAGTGCGCACCGGGCAAGACGCGCGCTGATCCGCATAGGAACCCGGACAAGTGCCGACCTGCTGCTAGAATCCAAGTAGGATTCGAGCCTGAGTCGGGCCGTGGCGCAGCCTGGTAGCGCGCTTCCTTGGGGTGGAAGAGGTCCCGAGTTCAAATCTCGGCGGCCCGACCAGTCGCGCATGGCGCGACGGGACGATGGGCTTGAATCGCGGGCCGCGATCGCTAGTCCTCCGCCAGCCCCGGCGAGCGGCACCTGTCCGGGCCTGTGCGACGATTGAATGCGGTCGCGATTCGGTTGGTCGACCGTCGCACACACGGAGAGTTCCGCATGCATCGAATTCGAACGCTATCCATCCTGGCCGCCGTGCTGGTCGCGATCTCGGGTTGCAGTTCGCAGGAAGGTTCCGGGGAGGGGGCGTCCCAACTGCCCAACCTCGTCGTATTCCTTGCGGATGACCAAGGCTGGGGCGACCTCAGCTTGCACGGAAACTCGAACCTCACGACTCCCAGCATCGATTCGCTCGCGCGGGACGGGGCGATGTTCGAGCACTTCTATGTCTGCGCCGTCTGCGCGCCCACGCGGGCGGAGTTCCTCACCGGCCGCTACTACGGGCGCGGCGGCGTGCGCGGCGTCTCGCGGGGACAGGAGCGGCTGAACATCGACGAGCACACGATCGCCCAGACCTTCCGGGCCGCCGGCTACGCGACGGGAGCGTTCGGCAAGTGGCATAACGGCACGCAGCATCCGTATCACCCGAACGCCCGGGGCTTCGACGAGTTCTACGGATTCACCGAGGGGCACTGGGGCCACTACTTCGACTACGAGCTCGACCGCAACGGCGAACTCGTCCAAGGCGAAGGCTACGTGATCGACGACGTGACGAGCCGCGCCATGGAATTCATGGAACGGCAGAGCGACGGGCCGTTCTTCGCGTACCTGGCCTACAACACGCCGCACTCGCCGATGCAAGTGCCGGACGGGAACTGGGACCGATTCGCCGCCAAGGAACTGGAGATGCGGCACCGCGACCCGGACAAGGAAGACGTGCCCAAGACCCGAGCGGCCCTGGCGATGGTCGAGAACATCGACTGGAACGTGGGCCGCGTGCTGCAGAAGCTGGATGACCTGCAGTTGAGCGAGGACACGATCGTGCTGTACTTCAGCGACAACGGGCCCAACAGCTGGCGCTGGAACGCGGGCATGAAAGGACGCAAGGGCTCTGTCGACGAAGGCGGTCTGCGGTCTCCGCTGCTCGTCCGCTGGAGCGGCAACGTGGCCGCGGGTCTGGTGATCGACGAGATCGCGGGAGCCGTGGACCTGCTGCCGACGCTTGCCGATCTGGCCGGCATCGAAGCCGGCGGTTCCAAGCCCCTTGACGGCCGGAGCCTGAAGCCGCTGCTGCTCGATCAGGAGCGTGCATGGGACGACCGCGAGCTGTATTCGTTGCGGGTCACGGGAAGCGGCAACCTAGCTTCGGTACGCACCCAGCGCTTTCGCCTGGATCCCGATGGCCGGCTCTTCGATATCGAGAACGATCCGGGCCAAGAGGTCGACGTTTCCGAGCAGTTCCCGGAGCAGGCGCAGGAATTGCGCGCCAAGGCCGCGGCGTGGCTGGAGGAGATCGCCGCCAGCGTGGGACCCGATGACCGTCCGTTTCCGGTCGGCCATGCTCCATTGACGCTGCTGCCGGCTCGCGACGGCGTGCCTCACGGCAACATCGAGCGCAGCGCGCGTGCGCCGAACTGCTCGTACTTCACGAACTGGACAAGTACCGGCGACTCGATCACGTGGGACATCGAAGTAGCCGCCGCGGGCGAGTACGAAATCTCGCTGTACTACACGGCCGCCGAGGCGGGATCGAAGATCGAGGCAACCTTCGGAGACGTCACCGTGGAAGCCGCGGTGACCGAAGTCCACGACCCGCCTGCGTACGGAGCGGAGGCTGACCGCGTACCGCGGGTCGGTGAGTCGCTGGTCAAGGACTTCCAGCCGCTGACGCTCGGTCGCGCCGCGCTGCCGAGCGGGAGGGGAACGTTGACGCTGAAGGCGAGCGAGATCGCCGGCAAGCAGGCCGCCGAAATCCGCTACGCCGTGTTCAAGCGGCTGTAACCGGTCCTCTTGCGCTAGCGGGCCTCATCAGGCTCGAGCACCTCGATCACGCGGTTCACGGCCACGTTCTCGATCACCTGCGTGGCGCCGCTGGGCCAAGTCACGTGCAGGTCGACAGGGGTTCGATCGGCGCCCAGTCCGAAATGCACCCCGTCATGGCTTGAGGAGGCGTACCCCACCGCGCTGGTCATTACATTCGTCTGTCCGCCGATCCGCACCACGGCGCCGATTCCGTCTCGATTCGAGCGCTTGCCGACCAAGCGTACGTTGAGCCATGCGTTGCGATCCGGGCTGACGTTGCGCCAGATCTCGACCGGCCCGCCGAGCGAGGACACCGCGACATCGACCTTGCCGTCGCGGTCGAAGTCGGCGAACGCGCAGCCCCGATGCACCTTGGCGGCCACTGCGAAACCTTCTCCCGACTGGGCTGACTGGTCTTGGAACGTGCCGTCGCCGCGATTGGCGAAGACGGCGTTCGGTTCCCGGTACGGCGTCGTCTCCTCGAACTCTCGAATGATGTCGTTGACGTGGGCATTCGCCGTGAACAGATCCTTCCAGCCGTCGTTGTTGAAATCGTAGAGCCCGTTGCCCCAGCCGCTATGCCGGTTCGAGAGGGCTCCGATGCCGGACGCGTCCGTGGCGTCTTCAAACAAGCCGTCGCCGGCATTCCGAAAGAGCGGGAAGGTCTCGGCGATCAGGGCGGTCACGGCAAGGTCCGCCAGACCGTCGTTGTCGTAATCGCGGAAGTCGACCCCCATGCTCGCTACCGGGTCGCCGTGCTGCAGCAGCGCCGCACCAGAGAACATCCCGACCTCTTCGAACGAACGGCCGGATTGGTTGAGAAACAGGAAGTTCGGCAGGTTGTCGTTCGTGACGAACGCGTCGATCCAACCATCCCCGTCGGCGTCGGCGAACGCGACGCTCATGCCGCGTCCGGCGTGGTCGCCGATTCCGCTCGTCGCGGTCACGTCCTCAAACGTGCCGTCACCGGCGTTCCGAAACAGACGGTTCGCGATAGGCGCGAGTTGCAACGGGTCGCAGTAGGCCCGCAGGCTGCGGCTGCGGTCGCCGCAGTAGATATCGAACTCGAGACTCCAGCGAGCATAGTTGACGACGAACAGGTCCAGCAGTCCGTCGCGATCGAAATCCGCCCACCCAGCTGCGACGGACCAGTCCGCGGACTCGAGACCGGCGGCGACCGTGGCGTTTTCAAACGTTCCATCGCCGCGGTTGCGGTAGAGGAGGAGGCGGAAGACTCCGGCCACGAGCAGGTCGACGTCTCCGTCGTTGTCGTAGTCGGCGGCCGCCGCGCCCATGTCGTACCCGAGGCCGCGCACCCCCGCCTCCTCGGTGACGTCGGTGAAGTGAAGTCCACCATCGTTGCGGTACAGCCGATTCCAGTATTTGGGAGCGGTCTTTTCTAGAGACGGTATCTCCGCTCCGTTCGCTAGGTAAATGTCGATCCGTCCGTCCCCGTTGTAGTCGAACGCCGCGAGACCGCCTGCCATGGTCTCGATCATGCGCTTCTCCGGCGTCGGGTGGTTCTGCAGAACGAAATCGATCCCGGATTCGGTCGCGACGTCCCGAAAACGGATCGGGGCGGGCTCGCCCGCCGTAGCGGCATCGCCCGCCGCAAGCGCAGCGAGCAGCAGAGTCGCGAGGCGACCTACTCCCCCTTGATCCATCGGTCCAGCTTGCCACGGTCGCGCGCGAAGGATCTCGCTCGCATCGCGGTCGAGCGGTCGAGCGCCGCCTTGGCCTCGTCGAGCTTGCCTAGGAGCCGGTACGCCTGGAACAGCGAGTAGTGAATGTCGCCGTAGTAATCGAGCACTAGCGCCTTCGTCAGTTCCTCTGCCGCTTCTTCCGCCCGCTCGACCTTCAAGTACGCCCTTCCCAGGCTCGGGCGAGCCTGCACCAAGTTCGGGTCCAAGCGCAGGGCCGCTTCCAGGAAACGGATCGCTTCGGCGTGCAATTGCTGGGCCACATGCAGGCGCCCCACGAAATACAGCGTGGGGGGATCGGATCCGTCCAACTCAAGCGCGCGTTCCAATGCCTGCTGAGCTTCGTCGTAGGCATTGTTGAGCAGGTACAGCAGGCCGAGGTCCCTGTGAAGTTCGGCCTCCTTGGGGTTGATTTCGATCGCTCGCCGATACTCGGCGATCGCTTCGTCGTCCGCTTGGCGGTGCTGGAACGCTTCCGCCCTCATCTGGTGAACGCGCCAAGACTTCGGATCCAGTCGCTCGACTTGCTCGAAACAGCGATCCGCCAGGAGCCGCAGGGTGCGCACCGTCCAATACATGGCCTCCGGCACTTCGAATTCGGCGCCGCGCATCGCGTGGGTGAAGGCGACGATCGCCCGGTCCAATTCGCCGAGAGCGAAATACGCCTGGCCAAGGGTCAACAGGTCCGCCCGCGACAGCGACCTCCGCGATACCAGTCTCTCGGTACACGCAGCGTACAAGTGCTCCCGGCACAGTTGCCCGGGCCCCGCATCGCCTACGGACCGCGCGGGGGCGCGATCCAGTTCCCGAAGGAGCATGGATCGCTGCAAGTTCGCCCGGCCCTCCTCGCCGCCCGCGCGAAACAAGGCTGCCTGCAGGAACAGCGCCGGGCCGGTGTCCGCGCGCGGCAAGCGACGGATTAACTCCAAGGCGGTCTCGCGCGGTAACGGTTGCACGGGAAAGTCCGGCCGCGTGGCGAGGTAGCGGGGAAACGATTCCCAGACCCGCTCGACATCCGCGAGGGCGCCAGCGGCGTCACCGCGAATCAAACGCACTTCTGCCAAGCCTAGCCACGCCGATTCCGAATACGGATCGACCTGCAGCTCGGCGCGAAAGTCATCGGCGGCGGCCTCCTGATCCCCGAGGCGCAACCGCGCGGAACCCAAGCTGGCCCGCAGGCCCGGGATGTCGGGATCCGTTGCCAGCGCGGATTCGTAATACTGCACGGCGGCGTCCCAGCTTTGGCTCAGGCCGAGCATGTCGGCACCCAGCCGCGCGGCCCAAGCGGAATCGGGCTGGGAACGGACCAAGCGACCGCCGAGCTCGCTCATCAGGTCCATGTAATTGCGACCCAAGGCATGCCAAGCCTCGGTCTTGTCTGGAGTGACTGCATGCACCGCTTGGTGCTCGCGCACGGCACCGGCATAATCGCCCTCCGCCAAGTAGCAGGCGGCCAAGGCGCGACGGGCGTCCAAGTTGCCGGGCTCATCCTCCAAACTGCGCTCGAGCGCCGGAATGGCCTTGGAGGGCGCGCCCAGCCTGAGTTGTCCGAGACCGAGGAAGAGGTGCGCGACAGCGAGATCCGGCTGCGTGGCGGCGACTCGCTCGAGTTCCGTCACGGCGGCCGCGTACTCGCTTTGCAGGAACAGGGCCAACCCGAGATTGGTGCGGGCCTCGGCGATGTCGGGGTGGGATTCCAAGATGGAGCGGAACCCGTCCTCGGCTTCGACGAACCGCCCTTCCTGCAGGGCCGCTTGGGCCGCCTGAAAGCGACTCGCCGTCTCGTGCGAAGGAATGTCGGCGGCCGCCTGCGCCGAAGCCGACAGCGGCAGGCAGGAAACGACCAGTAGCGATGCGATGATCCGCTGCAGATGCATGCCCGCGCCGCCTCTCGCTCGCACGACCGCGGACGCTACGTGAATTCTAGCCGCGCAAAGAGAAACCGGGGAGGAGCCTCGCTCCTCCCCGGCAAGCGCGCGCACGGCGAGCGCGCTGCTAGAAGATCAGGCGCAATCCGAATTGGACGAGCCGCGGGACACCGCGGGTTCCGCTGATTACGCCGAATTGCGGCGTGCCCAAGGCCGTGCCCGGATGCCGAAACGTAGGCGTGTTGAAAAGGTTGAAGAACTCGGTCCGGAACTCGATGCCCACGGTCTCCGCGATTTGCGTCCGCTTGAACAGCGCGAAGTCGAATTGGGCAATGCCCGGACCGCGAACGTCGGGCAAGATCCTGCCCGTGTTGCCGAACGTGAACGCCGCGGGCTGGCTGAAGACATCCGTGCGGAAGTACTGGTCCAAGCGGGTCTGCGGGTCACCGGACAGCTTGGCGCTAGTGCCGTTGTTGTCGACGAACTGGCTGCCGCCGAACGAGTTTGACAGGTTCTGGGAGGGACTCACGCCGATCGGGAATCCGGTCTGCACCGTGGTGACTCCGTTGATGCCCCAACCGCTACCGAGGACCTTGGCTGCTCCGACCCAGCTGTCGCCGATCGGCTTGCCGTCGCCGAACGGCAGGTCCAGCACGTAGCTGACGACCATCCGTTGCGACACGTCGAACGCCGCGAGGGACTTGAGCCGTCGCAGGTCGTTGTTGTTTCCGCCCGTGGCCCATCCCTGTGCGCTGAACCCCTCGAGTCCGTCGAGCCATCCGGTCAGCGTTCCCGCGTCTGTGATCAGCTTGCTGGCCGTATACGACGCGAGCAGGCTTGCCCCGCCGGCGAAACGGCGCTCGACCTTGGCTTGGAACGAGTGGTAGGTGGAACTCCGATTCGTGGGCCCGGCCATCGCCACGTCAGTGAAGTGCGGATAGGGCCGCAGCAACTGGCCGTAAGCCACCTTGCGCTGAGACAGCCCTCCGGCCGCTACCGAAGTCCCGTAGAAGGGATTGTCCACTGTCTCTTGGAGTTGCGGCCCCAATGCGAGGGCCGAGTCCGGAATCTGATTGATGGTCTGAGCGTTGACCGGCAGGCTGGTGCCCTTCGAGCCGGCGTATGCGACATCGATCAATGTTCCGTCAGGAAGTTGCCTCTGGATATTGAGGTTCCACTGCTGCATGTAGCTCAGCGGCTGGTTCGGAACCGGTGACCGAATCCCGAGGCCACCAATGAGCGTGCTGAGGAATTGCGGGTCGCGCCCCGGGGGCTGTAACACGCCATCCGGGAACGGATCGTTCAGGTAGCGGTACGGATTGATGCTGTCCAGCGAGGTGATCCAAGGTGTCGCGATCGAGTTGACGATGCTCAAGTTCGGAGCCGTGGAGAACGCTACGTCGTTCGGCAGCCAGAAAACGCCGTATCCGGTTCGGATCACGGTCGCGTCATCGACGCGGTAGGCGATACCGAGGCGCGGCGCGAACGCGTTCTTGTCGTCGAGCGCCGTGCGTCCCGACCGAAGATCGGAATTCACTAGCCCGAGCTGGCCGCGAAGATCCAAGCCGGTTTCAGAGGCGAGCGGGCTGGTCGAGTCGAGTGCCAGCACGGTCTGCCGGTCGTATCTCTCGGAAAAATTCCCCGAACGCTCCCAACGAAGGCCAACGTTCACGGTGAGCTTGTCATTGACCTGCCATTGGTCGTTGACATACGCGGCGCGGTAAATCATCTGGGCGGCCACCAGACTTGGCGTGGATATGGCACCTCCGCTACCCGTACCCAGCAGGAACGAGGCAAAGCCCCATCCGCCTTCCGGCGAGAAGGGGTCGTTCGCGGTGAAGTTCTGATTGAATCTGAAAATCCCGCTCGGGGTGTTGGACTGCGAGTAGTTGTGTGTCAGCCTCCGCACGTCGCCGCCGATCTTGAGCGTGTGCCGGCCTCGGATCAGAGTCAGGCTGGGCAAGAAGGCCACGTTGTCCTGCCGCCCGATGATGATGCTTCCCGTGCCTTGCGCACAAAAGACCGAGTAGCTTTCCACGCAAGGCGTGGGAATGTGGCGGAAGCTCTCCGGGATCTGCCCGACCAAGGACGACGGCCATGCGAACTGGGAGAGGTCGATCCCTTGGCTCACTGGCGACCGGTCGTACCTGAAGCGAGTCCAGGAAGCACGCAAGTCGAGGATCGTGGTGGGCGATATCAGCCACGTGTCACCCAGCACCCATTGGTTCGTGGTGAACGTCTCGGGTCCGGCATCGATATGCGCTTGGGTGCCGTAGGGATCGACGCCGAACGTCAGGTTGTCCCACCAAGTCCAGCGCCCCATGAACCGATGCTTGGCACTGGCATTCCAGTCCACGCGGTTGTTGAACTGAGTGTTGTTCCCGCCGTCGCTCGCGTTCGTGGCGTAGTTGAGGTTGAGCTTGTCCGGAACGTTGGGCTGATCCCAAAGATGGCTCAAAGCCTTTGAAGTCGCATCCTGGCGCGAGTCGGGGATGACGTTATTCGCGAACGGAGTTCGTGGCAGGCTAGCGGAGTCGGTGGATGTCAGCGGATCGTGGATCATTCGACCAAGCTCTGAGAAGTCGCCGCGCTGCATGGCCGGAGTCGGCGAATCGAGGAGCAGCGAGCGTCCCTGCCGCTGCCTGTAGCTCTCGTACGACGAGAAGAAGAACACCTTGTCTCTGGCGATCGGGCCGCCTACGTTCGCGCCCCACTGGTTCTGGACGAATGGAGGCGTCTCGATCTTGTTTGTCGGAGTGGAGTTCGCGTTGTTAAAGAAGGTGTTGGCGTTGAGAACCCGGTTGCGGAGGAACTCGTAGGCCGAGCCGTGGAACTCATTGCTGCCGGACTTGGTGGTCATGTTGATCACGCCGCCGGCGAAGCGCCCGAATTCGGCACCCAGGTTGTTGGTCTGGATCTTGAATTCCTGCACCGCGTCCTGCGTGGGCACGAGTGCGGTCAGGTTGACGTAGGCCATGTTGACCGGCGCGCCGTCGAGCGTCGTCGCGCTCTGGTTGGACTGGCCACCGCCGATCTGGTAGTTGCCCCAAGCGAAGATGTTCACGCCGGTGGGGCTCTGCATGGACTGGCCTTGCGGCACGACGCCCGGTGCCAAGGCCACGAGGTTGAGCACGTTGCGGCCGTTCAAGGGCGTCTCGGTCACTTTCCGCGACTCGACGACTTGGCCGAGCGACGAGGTTTGCGACTGCAGCAGGGGCGTCTGCGACACCACCTCGACAACCTCGGTCACTTCGCCGATCTCCAAGGTCGGATCGATGCGGATGCTGGCCTCGACCTCGACCGCGATCGGTCCCTGCGAGAACTGCTTGAAGCCGTCGGATCGCGCTTCCAGCCGGTACTGGCCCGGCACGAGGTTGACGAACCGGTAGAGCCCCGAAGCCTCCGTTTCCTGCGCGCGCTGCTCGCCCGTGCCGATGTTGGTGAGCGTCACGCTCGCCCCGGGAATGACAGCACCGGTGACATCCTGCACGGCACCGACGACAGTGCCGTAGAACGTCTGGCCGTAGGTCGCGAGCGGCAATGCCAGCAGGCAAGCGGCCAATGCCACCACGGCCCCTTTGAGCCGAAATGAATTCATGATCAATCCTCCCTGAAACGCGTGCCTGCCCCTTTCAAGCCTTACGGAACCGGTCGGCACACAATACGTATGGATAGCATAGCACCGTCACGGAACGCGTGCTTGAACAGGTCACTCTATAGTCATGCGGCGATTCAACACTTCCGGACCGGTCGAACCGGACAAGCATTACGCCATCGATCCCTTGGAACGAATGGATCAGGAATACGTGCTGCAACTCGTGCGCGAGGAGCAATATATCGTCTTGCACGCGCCTCGGCGAACCGGCAAGACCTCCGCGCTGCTGGCATTGCAGGACCTCCTAAACAGCGGCACGGTGGGTTCCTATGGCTGCGTTTACGTTAACGTCGCAGGATGTCGGACTGCGGGCCAAGACGTGGGGCGAGCGATGCGCACGCTGCTTGGCCGCCTCGCTTCGCGCGCTCGGAGAGCGTTGGGTGACGAGTTCCTCAGCACAATCAAACAAGAGGTCTTGGATGGATTCTGTCCGGACGAAGCCCTGCAAGAAGCCTTGGAGCGGTGGGCGGAGGCGAGCACCCGCCCGCTAGTGCTGCTCATCGACGAGGTCGACGCGCTGGTGGGCGATTCGTTGATCTCGGTACTGCGGCAACTCCGCTCGGGGTACGACCTCCGGCCGTCGAGCTTTCCGCATAGCATCGTTCTCTGCGGATTGCGGGACCTGCGGGACTACCGTATCCATTCGGGCACAGAAGGGCATCCCGTCGCCGGGGGCAGTGCCTTCAACATCGCGGCCGATTCGTTGCGCCTTGGCGACTTCTCTCACTCCGAGGTCGAATCGCTGATTGAACAACACACCGCAGATACCGGTCAGGCCTTCCGCACTGAGGCTGTCCCGGCGCGTGTGGGCCCAGACGCAGGGCCAGCCGTGGCTCGTCAACACACTCTGCAAACGAGCATGTCATCAAGCCACAAGGGAGGAGAGGCCTCGCACGCACGGTCACGGACGACGACGTGATGCAGGCGCAGGAACAGCTGGTCTCCGAACGCACGGTGCATCTCGACCAGCTCGCCGACAAGTTGCGAGAAGACCGCGTGCGCAGGGTGATTGAGCCGCTGCTAGTGAGCGGCCCGGCTTCAGGGTTTTCCGTGCGGGACTACGACTACGTTCGCGACCTTGGCCTGTTGGCACCGGACGACCCGATCAGAATCGCCAACCCGATCTACGCGGAAGTGGTTCCCCGTGAACTCACGTACCTGACCCAAAAGGGGCTCGCGTACCAGACTGCATGGTACGTGGATCATACCGGACTGAATCTGACGAAGCTGCTCGAGGCGTTTCAGGACTACTTCCGGAAGGAATCCGAACACTGGCTGGCGGGCACCGATTACAAGGAGGCAGGCCCGCAGCTCTTGCTGCATGCGTTCCTGCAGCGCGTGCTGAACGGCGGCGGCCGCATCGGGCGGGAGTACGCTGTCGGACGCGGGCGGACCGACTTGCTCATTCAGTGGTCGCATGACGAACGCAAGCAACGCTTCGTAATCGAATGCAAGATTTTGCGCGGAGGTTTGGAGCGCACGATTCGAGACGGCTTGGCTCAGACTGCGGAGTACATGGACGGATGCGCGGCAAAAGAAGGGAACCTGATGGTGTTCGACCGGGAGAAGAAGCTCTGGAAGGACAAGTTGTTCCGTCGTAGCGAGACGATCAACGGCGCACGTGTCGAAGTCTGGGGGCTGTAGCGTCGTCACGTGGCTATGGGGGGATCCACCTGGCGGTTTGCCAACTCGGATCTCGTGCCACGGCGGGGACGACGCCTGCGGGCCGGATCCGCAGGCGCGAACTGGATCGCAGCCGCGTCCCGCGCCCATAAGTTTGGTGCCTATTGCGTTTGAGCGGTGCGGCGACGGATCGGGTCGTAGGGGTCTGAGGGACCGATGGCGGGATCGACGAATCGGATCAAGTCCCGCATCGCGATCACCGTGCATTGTCGCGCTTGCAAGTAGTCCATGTAGCTCAGGAAGTCCTCGGGAGCTGTATGGACCCATGGATGCTCCAGCGCCGGGACGCCATGGAACGTCAGGACGGCGATCTTGCCGTCACGGGCTTGATCGACTGCCCAGACGAGGTCCTCGAAGTCCCACTCGGGGCCGGCGTAGCCGGTCGTCGGGATCAATAGCGGGTGATCCTCGGCCGGATCGTATGCCCGTCCGCGCGCCCCGCGTCCTCCGTCCGGGTGTTCGGGACTGACTCCGCGGCGCGCAAACAGGTATCCCCTCTCTTGCAGGACTTGGACGACCTCGAGGCTGTGACGCCACCCCGGGAACACGAACGATGTTGGCTTGGGAATGTCGTTTTCGTCGCAACGCTGCTCGATCACCGCGAGGTCGGCCCGAATCTCGTCAGGGGAGAGTTTGCTCATGTCAGGATGCGAACCGGTATGGTTGCCCACTTCGAATCCGAGCTGATGCAAGCGTCGCACGTCATCCCACGAAACGTACCGTTGCTTCTCGGTATCGGCCTTGAAGCCTAGCCCCTCCGTGATGTAGAAGGATGCCCCGAAGCCGTAGTCCCGGAGCTTCGGGGCGACGAAGTCGACATCCGATTTGTTGCCGTCGTCGAAGGTCAGCACGACCAAACCGTCCGGGATGGGCTCCTGGCGGCTGCCGTCAGGCGCACCACACGCCGTGAAGGCGACAAGCGCCGCCGCGACCAACGGTCTGACTAGTTCAAGTCTCACGGATTCCTGTTCTCTGGCTCAGTGGCTCTTCAGCGCTTCCGGAGATCCGGACAGTCAATGTGATCGATCCAGACATCTGCATCGACCAGTGCCATTCTACAACCTGCTCTTTCTCCGTGGCACTCGCTCGATACCTGGTTTGCTTCCCCCCAAGGCCATCAGCCTCTTGGCTGCTGCAGCTTGAGCCGGAGTGTACGGCGGTATCGTATACTCTGCGACACACTCCCGAACCTTGGATCGATAATCATTCTAGATGGTTTCGCTGTTCCCCAGCTCCACGAAATCCCACCTTCCGTACGTGCCAAGTCGATTGATCGAAGGCAACCAACACTGTTCGACTGCATTCTTCTTGTCTGTGGCATGCTCCCTTTGGTAGCTCTTGACCTCTATAATCACGGTGCGCTGCGCTCTCTGGAGACCGGATTACCACCATGTAGCGGGATCTTGACTGCCGCTACGGTGAGTCTCTCGAGCCATCAGACCTTTGCAACGTACTCCTACCTCACACTTGCGAGCCAAATCCATACTGGGTGCTGGGAGAGTGATTAGAGGATCTTGGATTCGGTATATCTCCACTCGTATTTGCATAATTCTTGCTGAAATTGCTCATCGGAGCCGCCGTAGAATTCTCAAATGGCCAATGATGATCTTCTCTGAGACTCAGGTGCCGATCGCCTGCTGCGCTACGAAAGCCTCCCCAGCCTCCGTTCAAACGCGTCCCAAACGATCCGATAGTCGTCCTCGCGGTCACAGCGGTCGAACGGGGCTCTGTACTTAACCGTTCTAGACCGAGGGCCTCCTGGATGAGTGTCGTCAACCACATCACGCGTTACAATCCCTTCGCGAAGGTCGCAAACATCTTCCCACCCGAGCGCAATGCCCCGCTCACTCGTGCTCGAGGCGATGAGGCCGTAACTGGTGTCTCCGAAGATTGCCTTCCGAGACATGCCAACTCCAGGCAGGCCCTTAGATGCGGTGAAGACGATGCGGCCGTTGGAATCGAACCACGTGTCGCGCTCATACTGTTGCATGACCGGAAATTGAATTCTATAGATTGAAATTAGTTCATCTAGACTAAGACCCAGCATGATCGACACCAGAACATCAATCTCGACAACCGCCTGTCGCCGCTCGAAATCTGATCGTAATACAGATGATCGGCTCCATGTTGGTGTCAGATTGTTGAAGTAACTCCGGTTCAACCGCGTCTCAAGTTTTGCCCAAGAGTCTTGTCGATACTGGACATCCCAATTGTCGCCCCACAGTTGAGAATAATGTCTTGTGAGACAATTCAATGCCAGTACCCGCAAATGGACTAGCGGACGAATATGTACGTCCATATCTGGAATCGGAAATGAATTGATTAACGCGATATGGATGTGGCTAGCACCCAGTGTCTTGACGAAGAAGTCCATTGGAATAGATACACACAGCGCATGAAAATCTAAGAGTTGATAGTCATTTTTGAAGCTAGATCCTATGCACGTGTAGATGTGCCCAACACCAGGTGGAATGAGAGCAGAAATGAGTGACCTTGCCGCCGTAGGTGACGTCATCTCCCTGTGGACGGATCGATATCCACTGGTTACCGATCTGATCGCCCGTGGAAGATCCTTTGAAATCCATGGCAGGACTGGTGCACGGTTAGTAGCACAGTCTTGTGATCGTCCCAAGATATAGTTTGTACGCGGCGTGTAGTCGTCAGGGGCTTCAGTCAGATCAATCGGATCATAGTCGCTATTGAGTCGGCATTTGGATCGCGGAGTCTTAAATATAGGCGTACCAATCGAGAAATGCGGGCCAGAATATATCAAATCGCACATGTTCGATGGGAATTGCGTTGACCTCCGAATCAAACCTGTTCGCTGAGCCCCTGTTTCATGATACATTGTAGTACAGTAGACTTGGCCACGTAAATCTCGAATCTTCCGCCGTTGTTCGGCAAGCTTTCTCAGTACTGAAATAAGCTCATTCGAATGCAGTGCAGGTAGGCGAGCCTCCCTTGTAGCAACGTTTCCAGAATCCAATAGCTGAGCGAATAGTGCCAGTTCCAATTCAGTGACGCTAACAATTCGCCTTCGATGTCCTTCAACTTCCCACTGACCAAGGCTATCCTTGAGCGTGGGAACCACACCCTCGTCATTGTGCATGAAACACGCATCGACCGTTTCTGGTGCGAATAGGTTCGAGATATTCGAGAACTTAGGATCCCTTTTCTGGGACGAATAGATGTTTACACTGAATCTTGTGTGATGATCCACTTCTGGAAATAATGATCGCTCGTTTTGAAATTGAAAATGTGCATATAATCGAGCATACATTTCTCGCCTAAGCCCCCCCCCATTTGGGTCATCGTAGACACCTTCAGGATGCAAGAACGCAGCTATTCCGGCGCGATTAGATATCATCCACGACTGAGGCAAAAAGCATTTAAATAGGTTTGTTTGTTGCAGTTCCAATAATGGATAGTTCTGTGAAGAATTAAAGAACGATTGCAATCCCTCGTGGACAATAATATGGCTCAATAGCGATTCTTTACACCCTTTCACTGATTCCGTAATATGCTCTCGTTGTGCCCGAACATCCTGTGCAGAGTGTTTTCGCAGATACAATCGTGGCTGAAATTCACTGAGGACTTCTTTCTCTTTTCGCTCGACTTTAATCCACGGAGGATTTCCCAACACAACATCAAAACCCCCGTGGACACTAATGTACTGTCTATTATCGTAGAAGAGGTCGGCAAACGCTAGTTCCCAATGATGAAACCGCCGCTCTCGGCCAATCCCATCTGCAAGCGCAATCCGTGGGAAGGTCTCTAAGAGGCTATCAAGTTCAAGCAATCCTGCTTCTTTCCTAATTCGACTTGTAAGTTCGGATGCATGGCTCGCGTATTCGACACCGAACAAGCGTCCCGTTTCTGCTGGACCAACATCGGTTGGTGGAACATCCCCCCTCAATACGAACCATGCCTCGTTTAGAAACTCGTCCCTATTCGGCAGTAATTCAAAATCGTCAAGAGGCCAGAACCACAGGGCGCACCAATAGTCCATGATCAACTTCAACCGGCGAAACGGGCTGGAAACCCTCGATTCGGTTCCAAATACCCCTTGGCCACGGATCTGTTCCTTCCAGCGGTTGGAAGTGTGCTGCTCCCGACCGGTCGATTCGGCACCCCAGACCCGCACCGAATCTTGCGTCGCACTGCGGTCCCTCGCAAGCTGCTCGCTGTGCAACGCCCATAGGTGGTCAACTGCGTCGGATAGTGATTCCAGTGTCTTGATGTCCTCGTTGTTGAACGGTTTGCAGAATTCCTTGCGCCACTCCCGGATCGCTCGGACACTGTGCGGTTCCATGCTCTGCACGAACTTGTCCTTGTAGTTCGCCATGCCTGGATCGGGCAGCAGGAAGTGGTAGACCGTTCCGGCCGGTCGCTTGGGTGCCGGGCCGGGGCTGACTCGCTCTGGAGCGGAATTGAACCATAGCTCGTCACGCTTCTTTCCGATTCGGATGGCCTCGACGTTGTAGACCTGCCGTCGCGCCCCTACTAGCGAGTCGCCGGCTTGCAACTGGAAGCCGAACCACGGCACGTGGCCGTCCTTGCCGATGCAGTTCAGCCACAGCGAGATCTCCGCCAGTTCGACCGCCACCGGGTTCAGGTCCACCCCGTACACGTTCCGGTCCGTGATGTAGTGCTTCACCCGCTGCAGCTCGTCGGGGTAGTCCGCTCGCGGGATGCGCCGGCCGAGTTCCTTCTGCCTGCGCTCCAGATACTTCTCCGCCAACTGGTTCACCGCCTCTGTCAGGAACGCTCCCGACCCCATCGCCGGCTCGCACACCGTCAGTTCCAGAATCTCCTTCGCGGGCATGTCCTCCTTGATCCGCTCCTTCAACGCGTACTTCACCACCAACCGCGTCAGCGACTCCGGCGTGTAGTAGCTCGCCGAACTCTCCCGCGAGCGTCCCGTCCGGCGGTAGATGAACTTGCCCTTCGGATACCGCAGCAGCTTGCTCCGCCCGTCGTCGTCACGGATAAAGACCTTCTCGCCCTCGGTGTACTTCTCAACTTCCTCGCCCGACACGAACCACGCCGTCTCCAACTCGTCGCGCTTCTCGCCCTCCTTCTTGACCTCGTACAAGTCCTCTTTCGCGTAGAAGCCTTGGTACGACAGCAGCGACTCGTACACCGCGCCCAACTGGTTGATCCCCAGTTGGGCGTACGAGATCCGCCCGCGTCGCTTGCGCTTCCCGGCAGGACGGGTCAGCGACAGCAACCGAATCACCTTCTGCAGCACCTTGTCCCGCAGCCGCACCCGGCTCAAAGTCGGCGTCCGCTCCGGGTCGAACAGCTTGCTGTCCAGCTTTCGGAGCCGGAACGTGTTGTGCAAGGGCTTCCCCTTCTCGACCCGGGGCTCGTAGCCTTCCCGGATCAGCTTGAACAGCAGTTCCAAGCTCTCCTGCATGTGATTCCGATCCAAGTCCTCCTCGGTTGTCAGGCGCGCCAACTCCATGTCACGCAGCCGCTCCAAGCTGTATCCCTGGCGGTACATCGGGGAGTCCATCGGCGCGTAGCCCAGTTCCGGGCGCGCCTCCACGTAGAAGAGGAACAGCAGCCGGTACATGTACCGCAGGCACTCCCGCCCCAAGTCCTCCGCCGGCACCGTGTCCCGTTCGTACACTCCCTCGTACTCGACTTCCCGGACGTACTCGATCGCTTCGTTGCCGAGCAGTTCGATGGCCTCCCGCAGCGCGTACTTGAGATCGGTCGAGACCCCGTACGCATGCCGATGGCTTTTCTCGTCCAATGAATCCAGCAAACCGGTGCCCGCTCCCGGCACCAGCGAATCCCGGTGCAGAAATGCGGCCGCGGCCTTGAGCGACCGGTCGTCCCGTCTCCCCAACAATTCTTGGAAGTCGAACCGCAGCAGGCTGTTCCGTGGCCACTTGCCCCGCTCCAGCAGCAGCGCCTGAGAATGCGAAAGCACGAGGACCCAGCGCACGGGCCGGTCCCACCCGAAGAGTCGGCTCGCGATCAAGTCGCCCCACGTTTCTTCCAAGAGACCGGGCGCTGGCGGCACCTCCCCATGGAACTGCAGCGTCCGCGGCTTGAGGGACAGCGGATCTGCTTCCTCGCCGTACCGGTCGTACACGCCGATGACAACCAAGCGGTGTGCGCCAGTACCCTCTCGTGTCGAAAGAACCGGCAGTTCCTCGTCTTTTTCCAATGGCAGGTTGTGCGGATGCCATTCGTGGCCAAGCGCCGTCAGTAGCTTCTGGAACCACCCTCGCTGCAACTCGACCCGCTTCCGGTCATCTTGCTCCGCCCCGAATTCGGCGCGGAACTGGAAATACTCGTCCTTCAGTCCCCGCAGGGCAGCGTCCGGCGTTCGGCCCGGCACCTCGCGGTCTTCCGCTTCCTGCCTCCACCGCCCCGTGGTCCTCTTCAGATCCTGGTCGAAGATCTCCGCGAGATAGTGGTCGCTGTAGAACTCCTGTTCGTTCCGAATGCCGACGAAGGCACCTTCAGTCTCGGCGGTTGGCATCTAGGTGGACACCCCCGTCAGCCCGAACATCACGGTCAACCACGGCAGGCGTTCTTGGATCATCGAGTGCTGGCCCCAGTAGGAAGGGCGGTTGCATGCCGTCCCTTTCAGCCAAGCAGCAACCAAGCGCTTACACTCTTCGCCGCTCTCTCTCGGCAGAATCCGCACTCGGGAGACCACTCTCGACTGCGAAGTGTCGCTATCCACGACGGATCTGGGAACAGTTCCAGTCACCGTGAACCCGCCACCCGGCGAAGTCGGCAAGACCTCGCGGGTGCGACTGGATCGTTGGATTGAAGTTGCGACCCACTGAGAGAGGCAATCAACATCGATTCGTGGATTGCCCTCCGCGCCATGATTTCCAACATACAAGGCTGTTGCAAGAGTATCAACAGAGGTGCCGGAGTCCAAGATCCACTCTGGCTGTCCACACGGCCCTCAGAGCCTGTTGAAGGAGTCCGAGGGCTTGCGAGGTCCGCAGGATCGCTTGCCGAGAGCCCACGAATTGACGGAATTCTGGCCTCTAGCGGGCACCCCCTCTGTGTTGTGGCGGTATCAACGCAGCCCAGACCCCCGAAACCACCGTTGAACCTCTGCGACAGGTCCTTGGGATTGCTCTCAGTAGGCGTGATGCCACACTCAACGTCCCAGCAAGCACCAAGAAGTCTCGCTTCACTGCCCCGCGACCAACCTCGGGTTGCGGACGCTCTAGGAACGCCACGAGAGCCTAGTCAGCGGTTGCAACGCCCAACACGAGTTTCAAGGTGTCAAGCTCGGCGGGTGGTCGACCGAGTGCTTATGCGCTGAGTTGCTGGACCGCTGGACCTGCGTCAAGTGGGCACGGCCCATCGCAAGCAGTGAGGAAGGCATCATCTCCTGATCTCGGCCTGTGGGTCGCGGGCTTCGGATAATTGGAATACGCCATGCATCGAACTCTGCGACCCGCGTCAGGAATCCAAGGCACTGTCAAGCTGCCCGGGGACAAGTCCATCTCGCATCGCTACGCCATGCTGGCCGCCTTGGCCGAGGGGCGCAGCGAGCTGACCAACTACTCGTCTGGAGAGGACTGTGCGTCGACCCTTGCCTGCCTTCGTTCGTTAGGCGTGGATTGCTCGCAGGATGGAGATCGCATCAAGATCATTGGCAATGGCATCGATGGACTGCAGCCACCAGGGGAGACTCTGGATGCCGGCAACTCCGGCACTACGATCCGCCTCCTGTCGGGAATCCTAGCGGGCCAGCGATTCGTGTCCAAGATCACCGGCGACGCATCGCTCTCGAAACGCCCGATGCAAAGGGTCATGACACCGCTGACCGCCATGGGTGCCTCGATTCAGGCACGCGAGGGACAGTACCCGCCGCTGAGGATCCTCGGGCGTCCCTTGGAAGGGATCCGGTACGAGTTACCCGTCGCTAGCGCTCAAGTGAAGAGCGCTGTGCTACTCGCGGGCCTGTACGCATCCGGTGTGACCGAGGTCGTGGAACCCACCGAAACGCGCAACCATTCGGAGATCGCGCTCCGGCACTTCGGGGCGGAGGTGACTGTCGACAGCAGAGTGATTGCGATTCGGGGCCGACCTCGCCTTGTCGCCCGCAACGTCAGGATTCCTAGTGACCTGTCATCTGCCGTGTTCTTCATCGGAGCAAGTCTGCTGCTTCCCGACTCGATCCTGCGGATCGAAGGGGTCGGTCTCAACCCGACCCGCACGGCCGTGCTGTCCGCGTTGCGGTCGATGGGCGCTGCGCTTGAGATCCATCCCGAAGATGACGAATGCGGCGAACCGGTCGGCTCGGTAGTCGTTCGGGGTGGACCGCCGCTCGAGGGCGGCGTGATCAGCGGCTCGGTCACGGTGGGCGTGATCGACGAGGTTCCGATGCTTGCAGTCCTTGGAGCGGTATCGAAGAACGGCCTGCGCATCCGGGACGCCGCGGAACTACGTGTCAAGGAAACGGATCGGATCGCGACCGTCGCCGAGAACTTGCGGCGAATGGGAGTGCAGGTCTCGGAGCGCACGGACGGAATGGACATCGAGGGCGGTGCCCGATTGCGGGCCGCGGAACTCGATTCCGCTGGTGACCATCGCATCGCCATGGCGTTCGCCGTGGCGGCACTGGCAGCCGACGGAGAGTGCGTTCTCAAGGGCGCCGAGGCCGCTGCGGTCTCGTACCCGGAATTCTTCGAGACACTCGGGACGGTCGTTGGGAATTGAGACGGCCGCGGCGAAGTCCTCGACCGTGACTTAGAATCAACAGATCATGAACACGAAACCGCGACCTGCGGGGAGCCTCCCAGCGTTGACAGTCGGCGCACTTGCGATGGTCCTGACGGTAGCCTGCGGACCGAGCGAAGCACCTCAGGACAGCCCGCCGAACATCATCTTCCTCATGGCTGACGACATGGGCTACGGCGACCCCGGCAGTTTCAACGCCGACTCCAAGATCCCGACGCCGTTCATGGACGCCCTCGCCGCCCAAGGCATGCGCTTCACGGACGCGCATTCGGGCTCGGCGGTATGCACGCCGACACGTTATGGCGTGGTCACCGGCCGCTACGCCTGGCGGACGAGGCTCAAGCGAGGCGTGCTGTCCGGCTATTCTCGCGCTCTGATCGAACCCGGACGCGCAACTGTCGCAAGCCTGCTCCGCGAGAACGGCTACCAC
Organism: Bryobacterales bacterium; assembly: GCA_965242625.1. Lineage (GTDB taxonomy): Bacteria > Acidobacteriota > Terriglobia > Bryobacterales > UBA6623 > VXMF01. The sequence goes on from CBDEST010000005.1 coordinate 357,882, forward strand.
ACGGCCGTCATCGGTAAATGGCACTTGGGGCTGGACTGGGCAACCCTTTCCGAACCGGAGGATTGGTCAGACCCCGACACCTCCAAGGCATTCCAAGGCCCGTCGGATTTCGCGAGGCCGGACGGCTTGGAGATCGACTTCACAGAGCCCGTCACGAACGGTCCCGCCACGCTCGGCTTCGATTACTCGTACATCATCCCGGCGTCGCTGGACATGGCCCCGTACGTGTACTTGGAGAACAACGCTTGCGAGAAACCGGCTACGACTCACGAACCCGGACGATCCGACGGGCCGGTGTTCTGGCGTCCGGGCGAAGCGGCGGAGGGCTTTGACTTCTTCGACGTGCTGCCCAATCTCACCCGGCACGCCATCGCGTACATCGAAGAGCGCGCGGAGGATCCCGGCAGTCCGTTCTTCCTGTACTTTCCGTTGCCCGCCCCGCATTGGCCGTGGGTTCCCACTGAAGAGTTCGTCGGCCGCACGCAGGTTGGCAAGTACGGAGACTTCGTGGCTCAAGTCGACGCCGGTATTGGTGAGTTGATAGACGCCTTGGAACGCACGGGCCAAGCCGAGAACACGCTCTTCATCGTCACGAGCGACAACGGAGCGGAATGGGACCCGAGCCATATCGAAGAGTTCGGACACTACGCCAACCACGCCAGCCAGCGCGGGAAGAAGCGGGACGCTTGGGAAGGCGGACACCGCATGCCGTTCATCGCTCGGTGGCCCGCGAAGGTTGCCGCGACTTCCGAGAGCGACCAAACGATCTGCCTGACGGACCTCATGGCGACCGCTGCGGAAATCGCCGGAGCGGAGCTTCCCGCGAGTGCCGGAGAAGACAGCGTGAGCTTCCTCCCCGCACTGCTCGGCACCGACACCGAGCCGTTGCGGGAAGCGACCGTCCATCACTCTGTAGACGGCATGTTCGCCATCCGGCAGGGCCGGTGGAAGTTCATCGACGGTCAAGGTCCGGGCTCGAACCAATGGGACGGGCCGCAGGAAGGCGACCCGCCCACCCAGCTCTACGACCTCGAAGCGGATCGCCACGAAGATCGCAATCTCGTCGAGGAACAGCCGGAAATCGCGCGTGAGCTGAAATCCATCCTCGAGAGCTACAAGCGGGACGGGCGGAGCCGCCCGCTCTAGCCCCGAAGGCGCCTCTGGCAGCGATTGCGGATCGGATCAGAACGTGATCCGGAGGCCGCCGTTCACTTGGCGGAAGAGCCCCGGCTGAATCCCTTGGGGTGCCCGCGAGGCGATGTACAACTCGTCGAAAGCGTTCTTGATCGTGAAATAGGGTTCCAGCGACCAGCGCTCCCCACCGACCTCGTAACCGACCGTGAGATTCGCCACTTGGTAGGACGGCAACTGCCCGATCGTCCCGTCAAGGGTCGGCTCGACCGTCTGGCGGTTGTCGCCGAACTGAGTGCCGACGGTGTTCAAATCGAGCAGGAAGCTGAGGCCGCCGAACTGCCGGACACTGATCGTCGCTCCGAAGAGATGCTCGGGCGCGTAGGGCAGTCGGTTGCCGCCGAACACGGCGTTGTCCGTGAATTCGGCCATCGGCAAGTACGTATGTCGCAGGTCGGTGAAGACGCTCCATCCCGACCATCCCGCGAGCCGATTCCAATGGATCCGCGCCGAGCTCTCAAAGCCCTGATGCAGCGTCGCGCCCCCGTTTGTAATCGTCGTGGTGGCGCCGCCCGATTCCGCTGCGGTGATGATCTGGTTCGAGAAGTCCATGCGGAAGAACGTGAACTCGCCGGAAACCGTTCTTTGCCCGGCGAGCCGCACTCCGGCCTCGTAGTTCCACGAGAGTTCGGAGTCCAGTTCCAAATTCTCGCCGGTGCTGGTGATCGCGATCTTCGTTCCCGGCGGCGCGAATCCGCGGTGGATGCCGGTGAAGAAAGTCACGTCGCGGGCGGTGCGCATGGAGAGCCCCAGTCCCGGAATCGCGGTCGTCACGCCATTCGAGTTGCGAATGTCCACGTTGGTCGGCTCGCCGCCCACCCGCTTGCGGGTGATGTGACGCTCTTGGTTGTAATGGACGAATCGCACGCCCGGGGTGAGCGTCACTCGCGAGCCGATGTCGAACCGATTCTGAACGTACCCGGCGAACGCGCGACCGTAGCGAAACTCGTCGTCGCGAATGGTGCCCGTGCGAGCGTTGAATCCGCTGCCGTTCACGCGCTGGTCGTGCGCCTGCTCGATCAGATAGCGGACGCCGGCTTGAAGCGTGCCGTGCCGATGCTGCAAGCCGTAGTTCGATTGCGCTCCGTACACATGGAACGAGCGATCGCGATTCCCGGCCGAGTCGCGCAGGAACACGGCTCCGCCCGGAACGCTGGGATCACCGAATACGCTCAGGTAGTCCCGGCCGCGGTCGGATCGGTCGAAGGCCTGTCGGCCCCAGAATCGGTCGGTGCTGTAGTAGAACGCGGCGCTGCTGAGAACTGCCGTGGGGCTTACCGTGTACGCATGGGACAAGGTCACCGACCGGCGTTCGACAGCCAGCGTGTCGGACGGCACCGGGTTCTGATTCGGATCGCTCAAGAACATCGGCGTGGTGATCCCGAGGTAGGTGGAGTTGGACACCTCGTCATATAACCCGGCCTTGATTGCGAAGTCATGGCGGTCGCTCGGCTTGAGATTGAATTTCACCTGGCCATCCTCGATGTCGTAATAGAATGACCGCCACCCGTCGCCTTGCTTGTGAAGGTAAGTCGTCACCCAGCCGATTGACTGGTCGCGATTGCTGCCACCAACCTTGCCCCAGCCCACGAACAGACCGCGCTGCCCGCCCTCGAGGTCGAATTCTCCGTGGAGTCGCGACGGCGGGTCAGGACTGACGAAATTCAGCACGCCGCCAACGGTTTGCGGACCGTGGACGATCTGGCCGCTGCCCTTGAGGATCTCCACGCGACTGATCCTCTCGATCGGGGGCGAATAGTACATGTCCGGCTCGCCGTATGGAGCCAGCGCGATCGGGAGCCCGTCCTCGAGCATCAGCACCTTACGGCTTCGATTCGGATTCAAGCCGCGCATGCCGACGTTCAGCCGCATCCCGACCGGCCCGGAATCCTCCCGGACATTGATTCCGGGGACCCGTCGCAACGCTTCGTTGGAATCGATGGGCTTCATCGCGACGAGTTCCTGCTGGTTGAGCACCCGCACCGATCCGGGGATGAGCGCGCGAAGGTCGTCGGCGGAGGCGACAACTTGTATGGAAGCGGACGTCGCGGCGAGCCGCGTCACCTCCACTTCAAGTTCGGTGATGTCGGGATCGACCTCGACTTCCAGCGGCTCGAAGTCCAAGGCAGAGATGCGTGCGACAAACCGCTCGTCCGGGACACCGGGAATCTGGAACTCGCCCTTGCGGTTGGACAGAACCGTCGTCCCTGTGGCGGCGACCTCCACGCGGGCTCGCGCTACCGCGTGTCCGGAGGCATCCGAGACCTGCCCGCTGACGTCCCGCCCCTGCGCCATAGCAACCGCGAACAGGAGCACAAACGCGATACCGGAAACGCACGAAGCACGAAGCACCATCCCGATGTACCTGCCACAAACCAGTTCCGCACCGCAATGAGAACGCTTTGCCCACATGGTCCGAACATACCATGATTCGCAACACTGTTGCAAGTAGGGGATGACGTTGACTGGATTCGTTGGCGAACCAGGCTGGCAGGCGCCATCTGCGCGCTTGGTCGTCCTGGTCGATGTCCATTGCAGGCAATGCCAAATAGAACGTTACCGGTCAACGGAAGCGGAGCGGCAGGCTCGCGGCGTCTTGAGACCCGCATGTACCGAATCACCAGCCAGCAGGCAGCGCAGACGGAAACGGGCAAGCTGTCGAAGCGCTAAGTGAAAGACTCTTGCGTTCTGCTTGGATGGCAAGCGCGCCGGATTCCGCCGCACGGGACGGCCCGGAGGCCGCCCGTCGCACCGGACATTTAGAACTTGCAGCGAAGCGGACATTCAAGGATTGCTCTGACACGGCGGGCGATCCGGTTGTACTGAAACATTTGATGTGGTAATGTTGCTATAGGTGCGAGCGTCAGCGACATCAATGCTGTTTCTCGCCTCCGCAACGGCGCGGGCCGGTGCAGGGTTGCTTGCGCCCCAGCGCGTCAGGACCCCGCGGCTTGGCAGGCACCGAGCGGACGGGTGGCACGGTACCGAGTCAACAGCTGGAACCCTAACGCTTCGTGCAGGCCATGCCTTGGCGCGTTGCCGTAACCGCGACCGGAGGTCGTCAGCCGATGACTAGAATTGCTTGGGATCGATTAGTCGGCGTAGCTTTCCTACTCTTCTTGCTCGCCGCGACTCCCGCCGATGCGGCGTCGAAGAAGGAACTGGCGGCGCAAGCCTATCGCGCGGGGGCGAAGCTCTACGAAGACCTCAAGCACGTGCCCATGCAGGAGCTGGGCGTCCGGCAGTACGAACTGGTCATCTCGAAGTTCGAGACAGTCCACAGGACATCCCCGGCCAGCGGCTACGCGGATGACGCCTTGCTCGCGCTCGGGGAAATCTACGAAGCCATGTACGGCCGCTTCCGCGAGGACCGCTATCGCCAGAAGGCGGTCGCGACGTACGAATTCGCGGCGCGCGAATACCCGCATAGCAAGCACCGGCGTACCGCGCTGGCCTCGGCGGCGCGGCTCAGCGGCACGCGGGAGCCGGTGGTAGCTTCCACTTCGGGTTCGCCATCTCCCCCGCCTCCAGCCGGAGCTGTCGAGCACCGCAACGTGGCGCTTTCGGATAGCGAGCATAAGGCGGGCGAGACCGTGCGACCGGCCGGTTCCGGGTCATCCGGCAAGAAGCTGGTTCCCGTGGCGGCAATCCGTCATCACAGCTACGACGACGGCACACGCATCGTGCTGGAAATGGGTGCCAAGACACCGCTCAAATACGATCGTCTGCGGCGCCCCGAACGGCTGTACATCGATCTGTTCGGCAGTCAGATGGCGGAGGCGCTGATTCGCGGCGTCAAGCTCCAGGTTGACGACACCTTGCTCTCGACGGCGCGTCTCGCCCAGAATCGCGGCAACAAGGCGCGCTTGGTGCTGGACCTGCGCCGCTCAGTTTCATTCGACGCGTTCTGGCTGTCCAATCCCACTCGCTTGGTCATCGATATTCGGAGTGCGGACATGCCCCGGGCCGAACGTACGCTGCTGGCGCTATCGTCGTCGCCCGCCACGCCCGACGCTCCCCGCGCCGCCTCGACTACCGCCGACGGCAAGCACAGCCTGACGCGAGCCTTGGGACTCAAGCTCGATCGCATTCTCATCGATGCCGGGCACGGCGGTCATGACACGGGATCGGTCGGGCCCGGTGGATTGCGCGAGAAGGACGTGGTCCTCGATGTCTCGAAGCGATTGGGCAAGCTCCTCGCCCGACGGATGGGCGCGGAGGTCATCTACACGCGCCAGAAGGACGAGTTCATTCCTCTGGAGGAGCGGTCGAACATCGCCAACAAGCGGGGCGCCGATCTCATGATCTCGATCCATTGCAACGCCGCTCCGACTTCCAAGGTGCGCGGCATCGAAACCTACTACCTCAGCTTCACCTCCGATCCTTGGGAACTCAGCGTAGCCTCGCTCGAGAACGCGGCCGCGGAGAGTTCCATTAACGAGCTACAGGACTTGGTCGCCAAGATTGCGCTCGACGACAAGATCGAAGAATCGCGGGAGTTCGCCACCAAGGTTCAGTCGCGGCTGCACCGGGGCGTCGCCAAGCACTCCTCGGCCATCCGCGACCGGGGCATCCGCAAGGCTCCCTTCGTCGTGCTGATCGGCGCCAAGATGCCGGCCGTGCTGGTCGAGATCGGCTTCATCAGCAATCGAACCGACGAGGGTCTCCTGCGCAAGTCGAGCTTCCGCCAAGAGATTGCGGAGCACCTGTTCGAGGGCATTTCCGAGTACGCCAGCGGCTTGGGCGCAGCGACTCTGCGAACGTCGCTGTCTCCCGGCTCGGCCCAGCGCGACTAGTCGATCCCCTTCCCGCGGTCGGCTTCGAAAGCGGCCCGCACCGGAATTGAGAGCCGCAGTGCTTTCTTGCTGATTGTCGTCACGGGCAGCGCTTCGAGTTCGGCGACGGACATCCAGCGGCATTGCTGCGGAGCGGACTCCGGGTACAGCCCATCGAAGACTTGGCATGCGTAGCGGGTGTCCGTAATCGCGTGCGAGAACGCACCGAGCCGGTCGAGGCCGACAGGCTGGGGATCGAGTGCGCCGAGGGCAGCCTCCAGCGTCTCGCCCTCGGGAAGTTCCCAAAAGCCGGGCATCACGGACGCCTCCGGCGGCCGCTGTCGCAGCAGCACCCGGCCCTCGCGCCGGAGCACGAGAACGACCAGACTCACTTGCTTGGGAGGCCGCTCCGGCGCCTTCGCCGGCAGGCTCGGTGCCGTGCCGGCCGCGAACCCCGCGCAGCACTCGATCCACGGGCACGCGTCGCAGCGCGGCCGGCGCGGCACGCACAGGGTCGCGCCCAGTTCCATCAATGCTTGCGTGAAGTCCCCGCGCCGACCGGGCGGGACAGATTCGATCATAGACCGGGCGATTTCTTGCAAGGGTCGGCGCGCACTGGCGCGGGCAAGATCGCTCCGATAGTCCGCAAGCCGCGCGAGAACTCGATACGCGTTGCCGTCGAGCGCGGCGTACGGCTCGTCAAACGCGATGCTCGCAATCGCAGCCGCCGTGTAAGCACCGACTCCCGGCAGTTCCAGAATCCTCTCGTGTTCTGCGGGCATGCTGCTGTCGTGCTCGGCGACCAAGATACGTGCCGCCTCGTGCAGCATGCGCGCCCTCCGGTAATATCCGAGGCCGGCCCACTTCGCGAGCACCTCTTCCAAGGGCGCGGCGGCAAGGTCGGAAATCGTGGGATACGCTCGCAGGAAGCCTTCGTAGTAGGGAACGACCGCTTCGACGCGGGTCTGCTGGAGCATGATCTCCGAGACCCAGATCCGGTAGGGATCCTTGGTTCCGCGCCAAGGCAGTCGGCGATGGCTATCGGCGAACCAAGCCAGGAGCCGGGGAACGATTGCGCTCGCCGGGTTCCTCACGCGCCCTTCAAGACAGCGCGGAAGTAGTCTGCGTTCATCTCGGAGATGAAGTCGACGCTGATGCCCTTGGGGCAGGCGGCTTCGCAGTCCGATGTATTGGTGCAACCGCCGAACCCTTCGGCGTCCATCTGATCGACCATCGCGCGCGCCCTGGAATGCCGCTCGGGCTGGCCTTGGGGCAAGCGGCGCAGGTGGGCCAGCTTCGCCGCCGTGAAGAGGGCGGCCGAGGCGTTCTTGCAAGCCGCCACGCAGGCGGCGCAACCGATGCACGTAGCGGCGTCGAACGCCGTGTCCGCATCGACCTTGGGCACGGGCGTCAAGTTGGCGTCGGGAGCGCCTCCCGTGTTCACCGAGACGAAGCCGCCGGCCTCCACGATCCTGTCGAACGCGCTCCGATCCACGACCAAGTCGCGGATCACCGGCAGCGCCGTCGCCCGCCACGGTTCCACCACGATCGTGTCACCGTCTTGGAACGAACGCATGTGCAGTTGGCAGGTGGTAGTGCCGTCGTCGGGACCGTGCGGCACGCCGTCGATCATGGCCGAGCACATCCCGCAGATCCCTTCGCGGCAATCGTGATCGAACGCGATCGGTTCCTCCCCGCTCACGATCAAGCCCTCGTTCACCTCGTCGAGCATCTCGAGGAACGACATGTCGGGACTCACTGCGCGGGCCTCGTACGTCCGGAACTCGCCAGCGGTGTCGGCGGATTCCTGACGCCAGACTTTGAGTGTTACCTGCATTGCCCCGACCCTACTTGTAGCTGCGCGTCGACAGCCCGACATTCTCGAATTCGAGCGATTCCTTGTTGAGCAACGGAGCGCCGTCGCCATCGTGCTCCCAAGCGGCGACATAGGCGAAGTCCGCGTCGTTGCGCAGCGCCTCGCCCTCTTCGGTCTGGTGCTCCTCGCGGAAGTGCCCCCCGCACGACTCGTCCCGATGCAGTGCGTCGCGGCACATCAGCTCGCCGAACTCCAAGAAGTCCGCGACGCGCCCGGCATACTCCACGGCTTGATTGAAGCTCTCGCCGCGACCGGGCACGCGCACGTTCTCCCAGAATTCCTCGCGAAGTTCTGGAATGCGCTGCAGGGCCGTCTCCAAGCCCTGCTTGGTGCGGGACATTCCGCAATGCTCCCAGACGATGTGTCCCAAGTCCTTGTGAAACGATTGCGCCGTGCGCTTGCCGTCGATCGCCAGCAGGCGATCCACCTTGGCCCGCGCATCCCGCTCGGTCGCATCAAACTCCGCGGCATCAGTCGGCACCAAGCTCGGACCGCCGGCTAGGTAGTGCCCGATGGTGGCGGGCAGTATGAAGTACCCATCTGCCAGACCCTGCATGAGGGCGCTCGCTCCCAGCCGGTTGGCCCCGTGATCCGAGAAGTTCGCTTCCCCGATGGCATACAGGCCCGGCAGGTTGGTCATCAAGTTGTAGTCGACCCACAAGCCGCCCATGGTGTAATGCACCGCCGGATAAATTCGCATCGGAACCCGGTAGGGATCCTCGGCCGTGATCTTCCGATACATGTGAAAGAGGTTGCCGTACTTGGCGGCGATGGCCGCCTCGCCCAAGCGCTGGGTGGCGTCACGAAAATCCAAGTACACGCCGTATCCGCTGGAGCCGACGCCGCGCCCTTCGTCGCAGACGGACTTGGCGTTGCGCGAGGCGACGTCGCGCGGGACGAGATTGCCAAAGCTCGGGTATCGTCGTTCGAGGTAGTAGTCGCGGTCCTCGTCGGGAATCTCTGAGGGCGGCCGCGCGTCGCTCGCCTCCTTCGGCACCCACACGCGACCGTCGTTGCGCAGCGATTCCGACATCAACGTGAGCTTCGACTGATGGTCGCCGGTTACGGGGATGCAGGTGGGGTGAATCTGCGTGAAACACGGATTGGCGAACGCCGCGCCGCGTTTGTAAGCGCGAAACGCGGCGGTGACGTTCGATCCCTTGGCGTTCGTCGACAGGTAGAACACGTTCCCGTACCCGCCCGTCGCAAGCACCACGGCATGCGCGGACCAGCGCTTGATCTCGCCGGACACGAGGTCCCGAGCAACAATGCCCACGGCGCGACCGTCCTGCACGACGATGTCGAGCAATTCCGTGCGGGTATGCATCCGGACGCCGCCGGCGGCGACCTGACGCTCCAAGGCTTGGTAAGCGCCGATCAGCAACTGCTGGCCCGTCTGACCCCGCGCGTAGAAGGTGCGCGACACCTGCGCGCCGCCGAACGAGCGGTTGTCTAGCAGTCCGCCCATGCCCCGCGCGAACGGGACGCCTTGCGCGACGCACTGGTCGATGATGCTGTTCGACACTTGGGCCAGCCGGTAGACGTTCGCCTCGCGGCTGCGGAAATCGCCGCCCTTGATCGTGTCGTAGAACAGTCGATAGACCGAATCTCCGTCATTGGGATAGTTCTTCGCGGCGTTGATGCCGCCTTGCGCGGCGATCGAGTGCGCGCGCCGGGGGCTGTCCTGGATGCAGAAGCAATCGACCTTGTAGCCCAGTTCGGCTAGTGACGCGGCGGCCGAGGCGCCTGCCAAGCCGGATCCGACGACGGCGATGCGGAACTTGCGCTTGTTGGCCGGATTGACGAGCTTGACCTCGCGCCGGTGCCGGTCCCACTTGCTCTCAAGCGGCCCGGATGGAACGCTCGCATGCAGCTCCATCGGTTACAGCACCTCGTTATACGGCTGCAGCAGACCCAGCCAGCACGTCAGGGGGATCGAGATATTGCCGATCACCACGATCACGGCCACGAGGCGACCCAGACCCTCGAACGTGGAACGGAGCCGCGGGCCGCTCAGCCCGGCACTGCGAAAGGCACTGCCGATGCCGTGCCCGAGATGCATGCCCAAGAGCACCATCGACACGATGTAGAAGAACGCCACGGCCGGGGCGCGGAATCCATGCACGACCATGGAATAGACATCGTGCCGACCGGCGCTGTCGTAGAGATTGAAATGCTGCGGATCGGTCACTCCGATCGTGAAGTGAGCCAAGTGGTAAGCGACGAACGCCAGCAGGATCAGTCCCGTCAGCAGCATGTGACGGGACGCGAATGTCGAGAGGAGCGGGCGCTTCACATCGTACTTCGCGGACCGCGCCGCGCGGTTCCGGGCCGTGAGCGTAGCGATGCCCCAGACATGCACGACCAAGGCGGCCAGCAATCCGAGGCGAGCGAGCCAAAGAAGCCCGCCCATGCTCTGGATCGCGGCGGCGTAGTTGTTGAGGGCTTCCGGGCCGAGGTAGACCTGCAAGTTGCCAAGCATGTGGACCACCACGAAAGCCACCAAGACACCGCCCGATGCGGCGACAAGGTACTTGACCATGACGGTCGAAGCTAGCGCGTGCGCGACCGCCCTCATCCGGGAAACTCCCCTCCGATGGTCTTACTGCATTTCAAACAGCTCACTCCCTCGCCGACTGGACGAGACGCGATAGCTCAACGGCAATTCTAAACCACTGCGGCAAGCGTGATGCGCCGAGACACCGCAGCTTGGCAACCATCCCGCGACTCCAGTAGTTGCCTTCGGCTCGGCAACGGTTGGCGTCGTCGCTAGAGACCAGCTTCGCCTCGGCGGCGACACTGGACCCTAGCCCATGAAGCGAAGCAAACCGAGCGATCGGCACACTCCCCGACCAGCTAGGCTGGGGGGCTCGCTCCTATCGAGCCGCATCCGCTCGGAGAGCCTCCGAGCGGATGTACGGCTCGAGGAGCGATGGCCCGCCGACATGCGTCGGCGGCTCGCCGGCTGCAGCGATGTTGACGTGCCGCGATCAGCCGCGAGGCCAAGATCGCAAGCGACCCAAGCCGAGCAGCTAATCGCTGCACGCCGAATGTGGAACTCGCCTAGGACGAGGCCTTGACGCTGTCGACGGAAGAAATCTTCATCCCGTCAACCGAGCCCATGACCGTGACCTTGGCACCGGCGTGGGCCTTGACCTTGTCCTGGCCCGCGTCGGCCACTTCGTAGACCTTGCCGTCCTCGGTCACGATGACCGCGGCCTGGCCGCCGCTGAGGCAGCCCTTGGCGCAACCGGCGTGGGCCTCGCCGGACTTGCCGGCCTTGGCGCACTTGGCGTCCGTCACGTACCCCGTGACCGAGCCCGCGAAGCAAAGCGAGGTGATGGCCAGGGTGAGGACGAGCAGCGTGAACAGTCTCTTCATTTGGATTCGTTACTCCTTCTGGAATGGTCGGGCTTCCGACCTAACGTTGCTAGCATACCCGACCTGACCGGGCAGGTCAACAAGTTTTTTCGACAGATTCCGCATTCTCGGGCCACATCCACACATTTCGCAGGCCCGGTTGGCGTGTTCCAGCGGCATCTGGGTGACCGGATCGGGTCGCGCGGTTCACCCATTCGAGGCACCGGGGCCTATATCTTCCTCCCCCGCGAGGCGAGATATCCCGATGATTGCGCGACCGCCCAAGGCGCGGGGCCCGAAGGATGCTTCAATCCAAGCAAGCGGGTGCTCGGTTGCTACTCTGGACATGCTCGCAATCAGATTCCATGCATCGAGAAGTCGCGATCCTCTTGATCCTGCTCGCAGCCTGCGCGCCCGATTCGCCGGCACCGCCCAACATCGTCTACGTGATGGCCGACGATCTCGGTATCGGCGATGTCAAGTGCTACGGCGGGGACCGGTGCAAGATCGCCACGCCGGCGTTCGATTCGCTGGCTCGTGACGGAATGCTCTTCACTGATGCTCACGCAACTGCATCGGTTTGCGTGCCGTCCCGCATCGCGATCATGACGGGGAGATACGCGTGGCGCTTCGCCAGACCGAGCGAGAGCGGACCTTGGGGTTTCCTCAACCCCCAATTGCCGGCAGGCACGTTCACGATCGGCTCGCTGCTGCAAGAGGCCGGGTACCGCACCGGGTACGTTGGCAAGTGGCACCTTGGCACCTTGATGCAAACCACCGACGGGCAAAACCAAGGTCTCGAGAACGTGGACTACGAGCTGCCGCTGAAGATCGGACCCAACGACTTCGGATTCGACTATTCGTTCATCCTGCCCGGGTCGCTGGACATGTACCCGTACGTGTTCGCGAAGCAGGGGCGGTTCCAAGGCGAGGTGACGGCCCGGAAGGGCTGGAGCGCCTTCAACCGGGTCGGACCGGCCGCCGAGGACTTCGAGGATTTCAAGGTGCTCGACACGTTCGCGGGCGAGGCGGAGGCGTTCATCCAGCGCAACGCGGACAGTGCCCACAACGGAAGTCCGTTCTTTCTGTACGTCGCCCTGACCGCTCCGCACACGCCGACGAGTCCGAGCCCAGCTTTCGAAGGCACGAGCGAGCTCGGCCTCTACGGAGACTTCGTGCAGGAAACCGACGCCACGCTCGGTCGCGTGCTGCGCGCCTTGGACCGGCACGGTCTGGCCGAGAACACTTTGGTCATCGCCACTTCGGATCACGGAGCCGCGCCCTATGCGGGCAACATCCGCAAGGCGACACCGAATCTGATTCGCGAGTTGGAAAAGCTCGGACACTATGCCAGCGGCATCTATCGCGGCTACAAGTTCACGGTGTTCGAGGGTGGGCTCCGGGTGCCGTTTGTCGTGAGATGGCCCGGCGAGGTTCAGGCAGGAACCCGTTGCGATGGCTTGGTCGGCTTGAACGACCTCGCCGCGACGGTCGCAGAGGTGGCGGGCGTCGAACTCGGCACCGCGGACGCGCCCGACTCAGTGAGCATCGTTCCGCTTCTGAACGATCCGGAATCCGCGAGCCCGCGGACGACCCTCGTGATGCAATCGCCGCTCGCCTTCGCGATTCGCCACGAACAATGGAAACTTGCACTGACACCAAGTAGCGGCTCGCGCGGACTCTGGGGCACGCGGCCCGTTCCCGAGCAAGCGTGGGGCGATGCGCTGCGCTCGTTCGGATCCGAGCCAAGCGGCGGTGACTTGCGCTCGGCACCGTTCGTGCAGCTATACGACCTCGCGTCGGATGTCAGGGAGACGACGAACCTCGCAACCCAGAACTCTTCGGTCGTAGGCGAAATTAACGATGTGCTCGACGACATCATCAAGCGAGGTAGGAGTACGCCCGGTCCGTCCCTCGCCAACGACGTAGACTCCGTCGACCTGCACCGGAACGCCCGTCCATGGATCGAACAGTTCTCCGGTCTCCAGTGACCCTCACGCGACTGCTGGATGGAAAAGGCACGGTCGTCGACATGCTCGCGGATGCAGGCTCCAGCGGGTATGAGGACCCGGACCCCAAGGCTCGGCACGGTTCGCTAGGATTATTCAGGCGCTTGTCGCACTTGTCGTTGGAGGCAACCGACCAGTGCCTCGTAGGGCTCTGGCGAGGGGCCTGACCGCATGCGCCTCTCTTGGCACGAGATTCGAGCCCGGGCTGCCGCTTTCGCTAGGGAGTGGGATGGCGAAGGGTACGAGAAGGGCCAGACGCAGCTCTTCTACCGGGATTTCTTCGAAGTCTTCGGCATGTCCGTGCGCCGGTTGGCCGCTTTCGAGGAACCGGTGCAGCGCCTCGGCCAGCGCAGGGGCTACATCGATCTGTTCTGGAAGGGAGTGCTCCTCGTGGAGCAGAAGAGCGTCGGGCGGAGCCTTCGCAAGGCTAAATCTCAGGCCCTCGAGTACTTCCCGCACCTGAAGGATGCAGACCTTCCTCGATACCTTCTGCTCAGCGATTTCCAGACCTTCGAGCTCCATGACCTCGACGAAGGCTCGGAGACTGCCTTTGAACTCGCGGAACTGCCCGACTTCGTCGAGCATTTCGGATTCGTGCTTGGAGTCCAGAAGCGGTCGTTCCGCGATCAGGATCCCGTCAACATCGAAGCATCGGAGATTGTCGGCGAACTCTACGACCTCATGTCCGAAGCGAACCTCGACGGCGACGAACTCGAGCGCTACCTGGTCCGGCTCGTGTTTTGCCTCTTCGCGGACGACACAGGAATCTTCGAACCGCGCGATGCGTTCGCCGACCTGATCGAGCATCGCACCCGCGAAGACGGTACCGACCTCGGGCGGTGTATCGCGGAAGTCTTTCAGGTCCTGAACACGCCCGACGACCGGCGCTCTCGGGCACTGGACCCCGATCTAGCGAGTTTCCCGTATATCGACGGTGACCTCTTCAAGGAACGGCTGTTGGTCCAGTCCTTCGATTCCGCTATGCGCGAGCGCTTGCTCGAAGCGTGTCGCTTCGACTGGTCGCGCATCTCGCCAGCCGTGTTCGGCGCGCTCTTCCAAGCACTCATGGAACCGGCCCAGCGCCGCGCCCAAGGCGCTCATTACACCACAGAAAAAAACATCCTCAAGGTCATCGAACCCCTGTTCCTAGATGACTTGAGAGCAGAATTCTCGCGCCTCAGGGCACGCAAGGATAATCGCAGACGGGCGGATCTGGAGGCACTTCATCGACGACTGGGAGCGATCCGGTGCTTCGACCCTGCGTGCGGCTGCGGGAACTTCCTCGTAATCGCGTATCGCGAACTGAGGCTCCTCGAAATCGACGTGATTCGCGAGCTTCGCACGTATCAGGCCGCCGAGGGCCAGCAAGTGATGGACGCACCAGCCCTTTCGCTGATCGATGTGGACCAGTTCTACGGCATCGAACTGGGAGCGATACCAGTGCGCATTGCCGAGACCGCGCTCTGGATGATGGATCACATGATGAACAACCGGCTCAGCCTCGAGTTCGGGCAGAGCTACGTGCGCATCCCGCTCCGAGTCTCGTCAAGAATCGTGCAAGCCGATGCACTGGAAATCGATTGGGCGGATGTCCTCCCGCCCGACGACTGCGCGTACGTTCTGGGCAACCCTCCGTTCGGCGGCGCGAAACTCCAGAGCGAGACGCAACGCGAGCAGGTGCGGCGCATTGCCGAACTGGGATCGAACGGCGGGACTCTCGACTACGTGGCGGCATGGTTTCTCTTGGCAGGCGAGTACGCCCGGAGGGGCGGTGCGCGGATCGGCTTCGTCTCTACCAATTCCATCACTCAGGGCGAGCAGGCCGGCCAACTCTGGCCGAGACTTCTGTGTCGCTCCGAATTGGAAATCGCATTCGCCCATCGTACATTTGCGTGGGGCTCGGACGTTCGCGGGAAGGCCCAGGTGCATGTGGTGATCATAGGATTGGAACCCGCAACGGCGGATCGGAAGGACCGGCGCCTCTTTTCCTATGGCGACCTCCAAGACGAGCCGGTCGAGAGTCGGCCCGCGATCCTGTCCCCTTACCTGATGGACGGGTCCGGCCTGCCGGATCCACGCATGGTCGTGCGGGAGACATCCCAGCAGTTGAGCGGCCTGCCACCGATGATTACGGGGTCGCAGCCCATCGACGACGGCAACTTCATCTTCGATGCTGAGCAGCGTGCCAAATTCTTAGCTAAAGAACCGCGATCGGAACGATTCTTGAGGCCGTACATCGGCTCTCGCGAGCACCTGTATCGGAGCGATCGCTGGATCCTAGCATTGCAGGGAGCCACTCCGACCGAAATCCGGTCGATGCCCGAAGTCGTGTCGCGATTGCGGGCCGTTCGGACGTATCGACAGCAGAGCAAACGGGCGAGCACGCTGGCAATCGCAGAGGATCCCGCAAAGTTCAACGTCGAAGTCCTCCCCTCGGCGCCGTTCCTAGTAGTACCGCAAGTGACTTCGGAGCGACGCCAGTACGTACCGATCGGGTGGGCACACCCGCCGGCGATCCCGAGCAGCCTCGTTTGCGTGATCGAAAACGCGACGATCTCGCTGTTCGGTCTCATGACCTCGGCGATGCACATGAGCTGGCTAAGGCACATCGGCGGTCGGCTCAAGAGCGATTACCGGTACTCGATCGGTCTGGTCTACAACACGTTCCCCGCCCCGCCGGGCGGCGTTGCGGGATTGGCGGATCTAGATCCGCCTGCCCAGTCGATCCTAGACGCGCGTGCCGAGCATGGCGAGGCCACATTGGTGGACATCTACGATCCCGACTCAATGCCAACGAAGCTGCGGTCGGCCCACCGCGACCTAGACCGGGCGGTGGACCGACTGTACCGGAAGAAGCCCTTCGACTCGGATCGCGATAGATTTCAGCACCTGCTTGTACTCTACGGGAAGCGTGTAACGCCAATCCGGGACGCATCCCCGACGCCTAGGCGAAAGCGGTCAAAGCGACCTAGAGCATAACGAGCCATTGACTACTCTACCGACGAACTAATGAATGTATCTACTGCACAAGATTAATCAATTGGGGAATCTAGTCTGATTATGTCTAAATGACCAAAGCGGAATTGTCAAATCGCCGGAGCAGGAAACCACTTCTCCATGTCTAGCTTACCGATGTAGACATATTCCCAATTCGATTCTCGTGCGACCGGTGCGAAAATGGCCCGAAATTCATTGACATAGAAGCGTCCACCCATGAAACCCTTTACTCTTCGAATCGACCGGGCAACCGCTCTAGCTTGGTCAATTCCAATCTCCTTGCTTAACTTGATAATCCGCTCGACTTGTGGTCTTGGCCTAATGGTATACTTGATATCGTCACCCCCCGCTGCCAAAGTGTACGGAACACCCGGATGAGGACCGATCCAAAGATCGCCCGGTGACAGAGCATTGCCGTTCGCATCCAAGGGTTTTCCACTGAGGATTCTACCCTCAAATTCAAACTCTAATGCATCTTCGTACTGTCCGGCATAATGGTATCGATCAGATTGCACTGAGGGCACGATTACTTGCTGGTACTCATTGATGTAGAATGCACCATTCGGTGGCAAGTCCAGACTGAGCTTGACTCCGTTCACCATCTTGCAGAGCTTCGGGTGATCTTCGGTTGTTGGATACCACCGTTCGTCCTCGCTGGCACGATAGACTAGTGCCACCACGGAACCGCCCTCACTCGAGCCACTGGATCGAGTCCTGTACTTTGCATCCCTCGCAACGTTTCTTGGGCAGTTGCCCAAGTATTCTGGGTATTGCTCCACTGGTTAGGTCTCCTTTGTGAACCACTGGCTCAGATCCAAATCTCCAACGAAGATCGGCTCCCAACCTTCTTCTTCAGACATGTCCATCCTACCCTCAGGTGGTCGCCTCGTCAAGACGATCCGTTCAGGGTTAACCAAGAACCTAACCGCGCCATACGGCCGAATATCTCGCAACGCACTGACCAATTCGCGATTCGACAGCGGAAGAAACTCAGCTTCGCTCGACTCTAGATCTTCCCGCTTGCAGTACACTCGGCTTCGACGGCTAAGATTGAACGGCATCCCGATATAGGGCAGTGGCCATGCATCCCCCCTAGTCAGGCCAAAGCTGTCAGCGAGGGTGAAGGTACAGTCTTCGTACGGATGGTCGAACCTGAGGGAGCCACGGGCCTCACCGACAAGCATGCGCAGTCCACGGCCGTCGCTGGCAGGCACGAGAACCTGCCCGAACTCGTTGACCTGGAACGATCCTCCATGGTTGCCTCCCATTGCCCTCTTGGCTTGGACGACATTCGCGACAAGCTGCTTCACGTTTGGGTCGTGGAGGGCGACACACGTGCATCTGTCCCCCTCGAGGTTCCACTCTATCACGACTCTCAGGCTCCCGTCAACATACCTAACGTGGAACACGGCCGTATCGCCCGGAACGCGAGTGTATCGCCCGTCCCAGGGTCGACCCTTGATCGGCAGGAAGTGAAACTGATCCATGGCCCCCCCCTAGCCGCTCAGCATCGGGAACTCGAGCCCCTTGCCTAAAGCGAAAACGAAGACTAAACGTCCCCTCTCTCTGTACAGGACATGGTTCCGCTCGTTGATTTCGAGCTTTGACACGCGCTTGTCATGCGCCTCGATCTTGCGAATTGATTCAAGCAGACCAACAGCGTCCGCACCCATGAGGGGATCTTCGGCCTTGTCGCCCACCCTTGCGAAAACTTCGCCATTCCTAACCCGACATGCCAGTACACCTCCACGCTTTCTCTTGAACTTGATCGTGCAGTGCTTGATTGGGATGTCACGGAACGGATAATCGTCACCAACAGAAGCCGTTAGGACCCACTTTTCCGGATCAAGTTGACATGTGGACATAGTTCCAAACTCGAGTTGTATGAGTTGTTGACGAACAAATAATGTAATCCAATTTTCTCCTTTCTTGACTATGACCAGAACTAAACCCAATTGTGGGGTGATCCGAAAGCGTCCGGCACCGCCCTTGACCCGGCGAACATCGTCAGCAAGGGTCCCTGGGTTAGAAGCATACATGCCTGACTGGTCCTGAATGTTGCCACGAGTATCGCACGTGTACTCAGTCCCGGCGTAACGGCCGGGATACTCGTGACCGGGTCGGAGTTGCGAAACATCAATCTCTTCTTCTGATGGTAATGGGTGCTTCGGTGGCTCTTGCTGTCGCTCCGGTTCATTGGGTGGATCCCACTCGAAATATAGGTTTTGATCAACTCCAGTGATGTGGTCCCAATCGACTTTTCCGTAGACCTGATCATCTACCGTATTCCTAGCATAGAGGACATGTACCACCGACGTTTTTTCTTCGCCGTCTCGGCTCCGATGACGTCTGAGGACTCTTCCGAGGCTCTGAATGCGCTGCCGAACCGATCCGGAGGATGCCACGATGATCCCGACATCGACTGCCGGAACATTGAAGCCCTCGATCAGCGAACGAGCGGAGACAATCACTCGAGCGATCCCTTGGCGGAAAAGGTTGAGTCCATCCTCGCGAGTGCTGCTGGGCAGTCGGCTGTGCTCTGCGATCACTTGAAAGCCCGCTTGCTTCAATCGATCAAAGATCTCCATCACCTCATCGATCTGTTCGTGAAATAGGATTGCACGTGTCTCTGGGTTGATTGCGAACTGCGTGTTCAAGATCTCCTCCACCGCATCCCCGCGCTTAGTGCAACGATACAGCAGTTCCTTTCGTCGCGAGGTATCCCCTGTGAGTCGAGAGGCTAACGCACCGAGCTCGCCCCCTTTTGTGGAAGTGCCCCGCACCCACGCAAAGAACTGCGAACCTGACTCCTTCCCTGCAGGGGCGGATGGACGAAGCTCCGCTTGTCGTTCAGTAATGGACCGCGACAAAGCATCATAGCGTTGCTGCTCCTCCAATGTCAATGGAATACCATAGTGTCGAATCGTAAATCGTGGCACCACGCCAAGCTCAAGAGCCTGTTTGAGGTTGAAATCACAAATGATCGGGCCGAGTTCCTTTCCCAGTAGCGAGTCATTGTATCCGACACTTGCCTCGCCTTCATCGTCGGCCCTTTCGGGAGTGGCCGAGAGTCCAAGATTGTAGATTCGTGGTGTTTTGAATACCTTGGACATCTCAGTTGCGCCAGCGCGGTGACACTCGTCGGCGATGAGAAGCAATCGTGTATGGTGTCGAGCACTACGGACTAGACGGTCAAGACGCTTATGTGCGGAAGCAAGCACGGAAATGAGAATTTGGCAGTTCTTGAAGTCGTCGGCGTAGCCTCCCCCTAGCCGACCGATTGCACTCCGCGGCAAGTTTCCCTTGGAAATCAATTCGTCGTACCACTGATGCATCAGAACGACAGTTGGCACAACTATTGCTACCCGCAACGAGGGTTTAACCTCGTTCTGCAACCTTTGCATGATGGCAAGCCCCAGAATGGTCTTGCCGCCACCAGTTACGACCTTGACCGTTCCCTTGTATTCCTCCCGAAACCAACGTTCTATGCACTGATCTTGCCAGTCATAGAGCTTTATCCCCTTGGTCAATTCCCAACGCCTAGGCACACTCTCGCCGTCATCTACAACCGTCTCTACACCCTTGGGCTGCTGCGCCTCCAGCCATTCGTAGAGGCGCAATTGATGCAGCTGAAGCCGCTGCTCCTTCGTCAGATACTTCTTGGCCGAGTCTCTACTCACTGTTCCGCTTCCCTGCAAGCCATCGAACACTCGTTGCGCGACATCGGAATTCTAGCGGATGTCGGTACGGTTACGACTGCTCACTACCCACCGCCGTCGTCCAGCCACAACCTCCGGTAGCGAAGGAACGATGTGGGTCCTAGTAGCCGTTGCTCCGCAACACGGCGACGAGTTCCTCGACGGCATCGGAACTCTTGTCGAGCGCCGCTTTCTCGCTGTCGTCGAGAGCCACTTCGTAGACGTGTTCCAAGCCGTGAGCGCCCAGCTTGCACGGCACTCCGACGAAAATCCCGCTCCGACCGTACTCGCCCTCGAGCAGGGCCGCGCACGGAAGCACCTTGCGCTTGTCCTTCAGGATCGACTCCACCATCTCGACCACGGATGAAGACGGAGCATAGTAGGCGCTGCCTGTCTTGAGATGCCTGACGATCTCGGCGCCGCCGTCGCGGGTGCGCTGGACGATCGCGTCCAACTGCTCGCCCGACAGGATCTGATCGATCGGGATCCCGCCGACATTGGTGTATCGCACCAGAGGCACCATCGTGTCACCGTGGCCGCCCAGCACCAGCGCCACCACGTCCTCGACCGATACGCCGGCAGCCTCTGCCAGAAATGTCCGAAAGCGGGCCGTGTCCAGCACTCCGGCCATGCCGATCACTCGATTCCGCGAGAATCCGGATGCGTGGTAGGCGACATGGCACATCGCGTCGAGCGGGTTGGAGACCACGATCAGAATCGCGTTGGGAGAGTACTTGGCCGCCGAGGAGATGCACGACTTCACGATTGATGCGTTCTTGAGCAGCAGATCGTCGCGGCTCATGCCGGGCTTCCGGGGGAATCCCGCAGTCATCACCACCACGTCCGAATTGGCCGTGTCCTCGTAGTCGTTGGTCCCGACGACCTGCACGTCGGAGCCCTCCACCGGACACGCTTCCAGCATGTCCAAGGCCTTGCCCTGAGGCACGCCCTCGATGATGTCGATCAGCGTGACGTCGGCCAGCTCCTTGTCCGCGATCCGCAGAGCGCAGCTGGCACCGACGTTGCCGGCGCCGATAACGGTGACTTTCTTCCGCATTGCAAGATCCTCCCGTTCGTCTCAGTCCATGTGGCGAATGACAGCTTGTCCGAACTGGCTGCAACCGACCTTGGTCGCGCCCTCCATCTGCCGGTGCAAGTCGTACGTGACGGTCTTGGCTCCGATCGCTCCGGTCATGCCGCGCTCGATCAGGCGGGCCGCCTCGTTCCAGCCCAGATGCTCCAGCATCATGACCCCGGAGAGTATCACGCTGCTCGGGTTGATCACGTCCTTGTCGGCGTATTTCGGGGCCGTGCCGTGCGTGGCCTCGAAGAGCGCGTGCTCGGCGCCGATGTTCGCACCGGGCGCCAAGCCCAGCCCGCCCACCTGAGCGGCACACGCATCCGAGAGGTAATCGCCGTTCAGGTTCGTGGTCGCAATGACATCGTATTCGGCCGGCCGCAGCAGCACTTGCTGAAACATGGCGTCGGCGATGCGATCCTTGACCAGGATCTTGCCGTCCGGCACGGAACCGTCACCGCCATCGCTCCATGCCTCCGTCTCGGTCACGCAGTCGGAACGGAACTCCTGGGTCGCCACCTCGTAGCCCCAGTCGCGGAAAGCCCCTTCCGTGAACTTCATGATGTTGCCCTTGTGGACGAGCGTGAGCGTGGCGCGCGACTTGTCGCGTGCATGCCGTAGAGCGGCCCGCACCAAGCGCTTGGTGCCGCCCACCGAGACCGGCTTGATCCCGATGCCCGAATCGTCGCGGATCCGCGTGCCCATCCGCTGGTTCAGGAACTCGATGACCTGCCCCGCCTCGCGGGTATCGCATTCCCACTCGATCCCGGCATAGACATCTTCCGTGTTCTCGCGGAAGATCACGACATCCAGTTTCCCGGGCTCCTTCATCGGCGAAGGGACTCCGGGGTACCACTTGACGGGCCGCACGCAGGCGTAGAGCGTCAAGATCTGGCGGAGCGCGACGTTCAAGCTGCGGATGCCACCCCCTACCGGCGTAGTGAGGGGTCCCTTGATGGCGACCTTGAACGCCCGAATCGCTTCTACCGTGTCCGCCGGAAGCCATTCCCCGAAACGGTCGTGAGCCTTCTCGCCGGCGAAAATCTCGTACCAAGCGATCCGCTTCGATCCCGCGTAGGCCTTGTCCACGGCCGCGTCGAAAACCGCCTTCGAGGCCCTCCAGATGTCTCGGCCGCAACCGTCGCCCTCGATGAACGGCACGATCGGACAGTCCGATACGATGCACTGGCCGGACTCCATGCGGATGGGCGTGCCGTCAGTGGGGACAGGGATACCGTTATAGTCAGCCATAGCGAAACCTAGTCTGGAGGGAAGCTCCCGGAATCACCCCCGGGAATGTCGGGGGGTGTCTCGCGCGAGGCGCGTCAGCCGCTTCCCGCACCTTCAGCGTATCACTGAGCATCGCTGGCTGGCAACGAGGACGAGATGGCTACGATCACCGCTGGAGCCCGGTGCAGGCCTTCTCGTGGTAGTTTGACGACGATGCAGGGCCGACTCGCCAACCTCGCGCGCTCTCGTTCGCCTTCGCGCGAGGGTCGCTCGCAGCCCGCCCGGAGCGCGGTGGCGGAATGGGCCGTCACGATCCTGCTCTATCTCTTCGTTTGCACGACTCTGGTCCAAGCGTTCGTGATCCCCACCGGTTCGATGGAGGAATCGCTGCTGATCGGGGACCACGTGCTGGTGGACAAGCTTGCCTACGCCCCGCCAAGCGCGGCCAGCCGCTTCCTGCTGCCCTATCAAGACGTGGAACGCGGGGATATCGTGGTGTTCCGCTATCCGGTCGATCTCGACCAGATCTTCGTGAAGCGAATCGTGGGAGTGCCAGGAGACCGTCTGCGGATCGTCGACAAGCGGCTTTGGATCAACGGATCACCGGTGACGGAGCCGTACGCATCGTTCAAGACGGATACTGTGGAGGCGTACAGGGACAACTTCCCTTCGTCTGCATACCCGGAGCACATTTACGAACCGGCCGTGCGGATGCTGCGCGAAAACGTCGTGGACGGAGAACTCGTCGTGCCCGAAGGAAACTACTTCGCGATGGGCGACAACCGCGACAACTCGCTGGACAGCCGTTACTGGGGATTCGTGCCGCGCGACCACATCGTCGGCAAGCCGCTGCTCATTTGGTGGTCCTACGACGCCCCGACCGAGCACCTCATCAGTCCGGGCGTCTCGCTGGAGCACCTGACGGATTTGGCGTTGCACTTTGTCTCGAAGACGCGCTGGGGGCGCACGTTTCAGTTGATACGGGCGCACGACCTGTAGACACCGTTTTCCGGGATTCGGCGATCGTGGGGGCGCGAAACACGCGCATACGCTCCGGGCCTCGTTCGAAAATTGCGCTAGGCCGGTCAAGCTAAGATGGAATGTCAGATCGGCGGCCCCGAGTGCCGCGTCACAGATGAAGGAAACTCCTGCCAAAGAGACGCGCTCCGAAGGCGCATCGCGCGAAGAGGTTCCCGAGCCCGCTCGCGGTGTGATCGCCGAATGGACCGTCACGATCCTCCTGCTGCTGTTCGGGACGACGACGCTCGTACAGGCATTCGTCATCCCTACGGGGTCCATGGAGCAGTCGCTACTGATCGGCGACCACTTGCTGGTGGACAAGCTGACCTTCGCGCCGCCCGGTGTCATTAGCCAGTTCCTGCTGCCCTACCAAGATGTCGAGCGCGGGGACATCGTGGTGTTCCGCTACCCGATCGACTTGAACCAGACCTTCGTGAAGCGCGTGGTCGGCGTGCCCGGCGACCGATTGCGCGTAGTGGACAAGCAACTCTGGGTGAACGGCAAGCGATCCGAAGAACCCTACGTGATCTTCAAGAGCGATTACGTCGATTCCTACCGGGACAACTTCCCCTCGGTTCCCACGTCGATGCAGATCTACGAGCCTGCCATGCGCATGCTGCGCGAGAACGTCGTGGACGGAGAACTCGTCGTGCCCGAGGGGATGTACTTCGCGATGGGCGACAACCGCGACCAATCGCTCGACAGCCGCTACTGGGGATTCGTGCCGCGCGACCACATCGTCGGCAAGCCGCTGATCATCTATTGGTCCTACGACGCCCCGACCTCGCACCTCCAAGACCCCGGCGTCTCGCTAGAGCACCTGAAGGACTTGGCCCTCAACTTCATCACCAAGACCCGCTGGCGGCGCACGTTCAAGCTCATCCGGGGCTACGACCTAGAGTCGCTCTAACTCGCGGTGCCATGGATCCAGACGGCACTTGCGGGCACCGCCATGCAGTGATTCTGGCGGGCGGGAGCGGCGTCCGTTTCTGGCCACGCAGCCGCGCGAGCAGGCCGAAACAGTTCCTTGCGCCCCTTGGAGGGGACACGCTTCTGCGGACGACCGTTGACAGAATCCGTCCGCTGTTCCCGCCCGACCGAATTTGGGTGCTGACAACGGATCGACTGCGCGAGAGGGTTCTGCGCGAGCTTCCGGAAGTCAAGCCCGCGCAAGTCATCGCCGAACCGGTGCAGCGCAACACCTGTCCGGCGATCGGACTCGCCACCACCCTGCTGCTACGCGAAGACCCGGACGCGGTCATGGGCGTGTTCCCTTCGGATCATCACATCGCGGACGAGACCGCATATCGCGAGCTGCTGGACCGCGCACTTGACGCGGCATCCCTTCACGATCTAGTCGTCCTAGGCATCGAACCGGAGTGGCCCGAGACAGGGTACGGCTACATCGAATTCAAGCAACGCCCTGACGTTGCTGCGCCAAGCCCTGTCAAGGTCGCCCGATTCACGGAAAAGCCGAATCTCGAGACAGCCAGCGAATTCGTCAAATCGGGGCGGCACTTCTGGAATAGCGGCCAGTTTTGCTGGAGTGCATCGACCTTTGCCCGGGAGATGCAGCGGTACCAAGCGGACACATGGGAAGCGGTGCAGCGGGTCGCCGATCAGTCGGCCGACAGGTTCCGCACGAGTCTTGCGGAAGCCTACCCGTCTTGCGAGGACGTTTCGGTGGACAATGCGGTGTTAGAGCGTTCGCAATGCGTCACGGGCTTCGCCGCACCCGCCCTCGGTTGGTGCGACCTCGGCAATTGGGAGGCCGTATACCGCCTGCTGACCAAGGACGACGCAGCAAACGCGACACTCACGCCCAGCACGGTCGTCGAGGCCCGCGGCAATTTGATCGACGTACCCGGAAAACATGTCGCGTTAGTCGGTGTCGAGGGATTGGTCGTCGTCGAGACAGCGGATGCCCTGCTGATCTGTCGCCGGGACACCTCCCAGAAGATCGGCCGCGTTACTGATGCGCTACGCAAGGCCGGGCTCGACGAACTTCTATGATCGCTCGACGAGGTTTTGATCAAGCCACGCCTGCATGCGTCGCGAAATGCACGGGTCGCGTTCAAGCCGCCGCAGGTCGCTCGGGCAGTCCACGTCGTATGCCCACGTGGAGGTCTCGGCGATCGTTAAGCCCGATTTGCGGATTGCTCTCGCTGTGGCCGCTCGCGTATCGGGTCGCGACCACACGACACCTGCAAACATCCCTGGATTGGTGCGCCGGGCAGCGATCAGCGTGAAACCTCCGTCATCGCTCGGGCCAAGCGCAATGTCCGCGCCCTTCAGCGCATCCAGTGCTTCGCCAATTTGATGCAGAGGCAATGTCGGAGCATCGCTGCCCACGATCAGAGCGGACCCGAAGCCTCTCTCCAGCAAGTCATCCAAACAGGAGCGCATGCGCTCGCCCAAGTCGGCTCCGCGCTGCAGACGAAACCGGTCTCGTCCGGACAGCCTCTCGAATGCCTCGCACGGGCGATCACAATAGAGAAAGATCCGGGACCCGGGGAAGGTGCCGAGTCGCTGCCACATTTCGAAGACGCAAAGACTGTGGAACTCCGCAGCGGCGGCGGGATCCAAGGCGGGAGCTAGCCGAGTCTTGACCGTCCCGGGGCGGGGCGCCTTCGCGAAGAGTGCCAACGCAGTGTTCGCGGGTTCCCGCATCGGCCATCAATGCTACACTCCGGCTCGGAATCCCGCATGGTTGGAGAGCCAATGCAAGCGGACGGCGTGATGACCGCGCTGCTCGTCGACGACGAGAGATTGGCGCGGGAGGAACTCGGCTTCCTGCTCAAGTCGTTCCCGGAGGTCCGCGTCGTGGACGAGGCCTCGGACGGTCCTGGCGCACTGGAACGGATCGAGGCGCTGGAACCGGACATCGTGTTCCTCGACGTCGAAATGCCGGGCCTTAGCGGGCTGGAAGTTGTCCGCGAACTGATTGATCGCGAGGCGAAACTGCCACATATCGTATTCGCTACCGCGTACGACCAGTACGCAGTCGAAGCTTTCGAGGTGAACGCCGCGGACTACCTGCTCAAGCCGGTGGACAAGAAGCGCCTAGCGCGCTCGATCAGGCGCGCTCGCGAACTCGCGGGGGCACCGAGCCGCGAATCGGAGCGCATGGCCCAGTTGCTGGCTAGGATGCAAGTCCACCCGACACCCCCTACCAAGGTGTTGGTCCGACTGGGGTCGCGGATGATGCTTGTCGACGGGGCCGACGTGATTTTCGCAACGGTCAAGGACGGCGCGGTGCGAATCGTGGCGACCGAGGTGGACGGCGTCAGCAACTACAAGACGCTGGACGATCTGCAGGCGACGCTGAGCGACAACCTGTTCTGGCGGGTCCATCGTTCCTACCTCGTGAATATCAACCGGATCAAAGAGGTCCTGCCTTGGTTCAAGTCCTCCTACCAACTCCGCATGAGTGATCGGGCCCGCACGGAATTGCCTGTCAGCCGCGCACAGACCAAGCGGCTACGCGAGTTGTTCCGGCTGTGAGCGACGATGTCTGTGAGATGTTTCACCCTGGTTCTGCCCGCATCCGAGACTTGGTGTCGGTTGATCGACTTACGTCAAATGACCTTCCAGCGACTAATCGCGCTGTAGTTGCGGCGCGACTGGTAGTCTGGATCGCTCAGTCGAACCGCGGCATAGGTGACCCCATGAAGAACGGTTTCAGGACGTTGGATCTAAGCAATGGCTTCGAGTGACTTCGGCATGTTGGTGACGATCAACTTCCGTCGCAGATGGCAATCCTACGATAGCCAGAGGTATTGGCGACCAAGAATAGAACGTTGGCATTCCCCAATTACCCACCACATAGAGAAGTTCAGGTGGATGGCAATCCTAGCTTCGCAAAAATGCATGATTGCGTTCACGGGCACCCGAAACAAGTCGGTCGTAAGAAATCACTTCAACGTATGCCCGGAGGTTTTGAAAATGGCGAAAATATCCAACACCATCCTGCATGATGGCAAAATCCTGTTGCTCGCACTGTTGCACCACATGACTCGAAAGATCCGCAATAATGTAACAGTATGCGAAAAGATCACCAGCTTTATGGATCGGTCTTCCGTGTGCAGTCTTAACTCTTCCGGCACGAATGGCATCCAAGTAATCCAAGGTTTGTGCCAAAGGATTATTGCGTTCATTCTGCATGGGACGCTTCAACTCAATGATAGTCAAGGAAGGGACTTGACCAGACCGGCCGTCCGAGACTAAGGCAGGATTGTTGCAAAACTTCAACGCATTGATATCGGGTCTCTTATTGGATTCTGAACTCAGAATTGGCTGTCTGGATAGGGGTTTATCGGAAGCCAAGTAATCATGAAATGCAAGTCTCTCGTCAACCAACCAAAGGTTCGATCGCATTTCATCAACATCTCCAGAGTCCAATCCTCTGGGCATTATCAATTGATGTATTCGGGCTTCTCGAGCGTACCCATTTCCATCGACACTACTGATAGACCTCTCCAAGAACTCGATTGTCACCCGCCGGTGACTAACATATCTTGCTAAAGTTGACATATTGATATCTGTTATTTTTTCGATAAACCCTTGGATGCGTTGCTCGTAATCCTCGGCATCTTCGCCATCTTTGACTTGGAGGACATTTTGGCCTTGTTCGATCAATCCATGTTCCAATGCCTGTTGCTCTTTATGGAGGTGCAATTCAAGCTCACGGTCTGTAATTGACGGATCCACGATCTTCGATTCGGGGCTCAAATGTTTCAGGACCGGCCTGTTATTCGGTGTCTTGCACACAAATTGATGGATTCTATCTTGTGAGAATTTTCGGTTGAATTCCAAGCTATCGCTCAAATGTACTCTCGCTGAGTCGAGAGTCATTGCTAGCAATTCGTCCCGTGAAATCTCAGACTCACGAAGCAGACCAGCACTATCTAGAATATCAAAACCCTCCCTATCAGGTCTGACGCAATCGTCTAGAAACTTCGACATCACATATGATCCATGAATGAATTCGCCTTCCGAATCTTCGATTCGCTCGAACAACCCCGGCACCCTGTTCTTCAGCGGCACGTTATCGACACGCCTTCCATCTGCACATAAGGCTATAAAATGACTCGATGATATCCTATCGCGAAACTTGACATGAGTTATCGAAAACTCGTGACCTTTCAATGCAAATGTTTGGGATGCGATGGATTCTTCAAATTCTCTGGAGAAGCGGTCTTGAAGGCAAGACTCGACATCGCCATCTCGAATCGAAATCATGGGGCAGCCTTCCCTTCGTAAGAAATACTGAAGGAGATGTTCAAACAATTGATTTGAAATCGCGTCACGTAGCTTAGGACAAATGTTTCGATACGAATCTCTAACGCCGACGAGTTCAACCATGGTCCTCGTTGGCTGATCATCGGACAGTGTGATATCCTGATGCTCATTAATTCCGG
The DNA here is from genome assembly GCA_965242625.1 of Bryobacterales bacterium. Lineage (GTDB taxonomy): Bacteria > Acidobacteriota > Terriglobia > Bryobacterales > UBA6623 > VXMF01. Next base: position 386,536 of record CBDEST010000005.1, read on the forward strand.
ATTGAGCATCAAACGAGAAAATTCGCTTACGCTTTTCTCCAGATTCTTCATAGACACTACTCACTCTGACTCTGTCAAAGCACTTTACCCACAACAACCTGCCGATTCCGCGTCCACCTTTAGACACCTTATGCTCGGTGTCAAGCGTCCGGAACGACTCGAAGTTTGTTGTATTAAATCCGATGCCATTGTCTTCGATACTGAATCCGATCACATCGGATGGACCGCTAGGAATTCCGGTGCTCAGCCGATCTTGCAATACTCGATTTACGGTAACGTTGATGACACCATCGGAATTACTAGCACCGGAATCGTCGATGGCATGAATCGAATTGACGACCGCCTCAAAGAGCGGCATCAGTGACTGCTTCTTGGGAAGTCGGGTGTTGCGAACCCTTCCACGCAACGAGGTGTTCATGGGAGGTGACGAGTCACTCTCCGAATCCGAGACTCCGCTCGGCAAGCCTGCGTGAGCCACTGGAGATTCTCTCTGAGGCACCTCACCGTGATTCAGAGCCGGCATGCTGCTTGATGCAGTCACAGGGCGCACTCATCCCCGGCGCACTTGCGACGAGACATGACTCGCTACTGCGACGAGACCATGTTACAACTGCGATGACGCGCTTCGCAAGGCGGATAGAACTGAATCCACCGCCACACCACATGCACCCTGGCGGGCAGGCGAGACGGTCGCTTTGCGATAAGGCTTGGCACAACAAGGACTTTGGGGCGAGTTGGACGCTCGGCAGAGGGCGGTAGTCCGCCAGCAACCATGTTAATGATTTCGACCGCCCACAGCGATCCAGCGAGGGGCGTGGCGGATTAGTTTAGCTCAAGCGCGTAACACCAGACTCCTGCACCGGGTGGGCACGAGCACTTCCCGCATCCCGTCCCGCGGATCCGAGGTAGGATCGCGCCGTGCCATGCGCATGGACCGCACAGCGAGGGTCGTCTTCTGCTCGGAGGACGGCCCTGCACCAAGTTCATTCCAATTCGAAAATGAGCCTGAACGAGGGCCGAGGGAAGGGACGCGGGAACGGGGTGATTATAGACCTTCGGGAGGGTGGGCTGCAAGTCGTGTCCCACCGCCTCGGGCGCCCTTCCCTCGGGGCCAGCTCATGCCTAAGGAAAACCTTGGGGGGGGTCGGGGGGCAAAGCCCCATATGCGTTTAGTTGTTACAGTTTCCACATGATATTGGGGACTGGCTCCACCGAAGCACCAAATCTTGTGTAGTTTGTTTCAGTGGCGCGAGATCTGTCGAGCCTGTGCAGGCGCGCATCGGACGGCCATCGCGGGCTAGTCGAAAAACGCAGCGAGTTGGGGCTTGCGCTGCCGTGACGGGTCGCGGAGTTCCGCGGAGATGGCGGGCCACTGGGCGAGGATGTCGGCTAGGGGCGCGGCGGGCTGGAGCACGTGCTGCACTTGGTGCAGCATGAACTGGAATTCGCGCCACGGACTAGGCGGGCGCCGGTGCTTCCAGCGGGCATCCCCAGGGGGAAATAGACCGGGCGTGGGCGAGCAGCTTCTCGACCAGCAACGCGACGAACAGCTTGCCGTACAGCCAAGCCCTGGCACTGTCGTCGGCGTGCTTGGGCAGGTGTCCGAGCTGCGCGAGCGACTTGAAGCGCTTGAACACCAGCTCGACTTGCCAGCGCGTGCGATACCACTCCAGCACGTCGGCGGCCGGAAACGCGTCCTCCGGGAAGGTGGTGAACAGGATCACGTACTTGGCGAACTCCAGCGTGCGCGGCTGCAACTGCTTGCCTTTCTTCGACGCCTGGCGGCGCAGGGCCTTGTGCGCGACGCGGATCGCCTCCGCCGTCTTGCGCAACGCGCACACGCGCCCGACCACGGGGTGCTCGCGCCCGTCGAGCGCCGCGACGGGCCAGCACCCGAGCTGTCCCGCGCGGCGCAGTCCGCGCACCGCCGCCAGCAGATCGAACGGCGCGCCTTGCGGCGTGCCGAGCGGCAGCGACCGGGTGTTCACCCGCACGGTCGCGAAGGCGCCGGCTTGGGCCACGTGGCGCAAGCCGGCGGCCGTGGAATAGCCGCGGTCCGCCAGCAAGTAGTCGCCTGCGCAGAGGGGAAACTGCCGGAAAGACTCGCCGGTCCCCGGGCCTTCGGTCGCGGTGAGGCGGAAGAAGTCGCACGCCAGCGACGGCAGTCGCACGCTGTAATGGATGCGCCACAGCGAGCCGCGGCCCGGCTCCTTGACGAGGGTCGCGTCCAGCGCCCGGATCTGCAAGCCCCCGGCCCCGGCCCGTTCCCAGCCGCGTTCGCGGAACAGTTCCACGCACAAGCCGCGCAGCCACGGAGCGGACTTCTGCAAGCGATTCCAGACCGCCGCGGCCGTCATCTCGGCGAGCTGCGCCTGCCGCGCCCGCACGGCCGTCTCTTGCAACGAGTGCCCGCAGCCGAGATGGAGCAGCAGCACGCGGAGCAGCTTCTCGGGAGACTTGTCCTTGCGCAAGCCCTTCAAGGCCCCTGTCGCTGTGGCGAGTTCCCTCCAGTTCGCGGGTAGGAACGATTTGAGCACGTCCCAATCCTCCGCCAAGCCCGGATGGTTCTTTGGCCGATCCATGCCTTGATTATACGTGATTTTTCCCGCAAACAACTAAACGCATATGGGGCAAAGCCCACCTTCGGCTAACAAGGCTGCGCCCGCAGGGCGCAGACCGCTGACCCCGCTCGCGGATCCCGCGGCACGGCCCGAGGCGAAAAGCTCGATTCCAGCGTGAAGTGAGCCTGAACGCGGCCGCGCTCAGGCCGCTTCCCGCAGCTCCGCGAAGAGCGCCTCGCGGGCTTCCTGCAGCGCCCGCGCCGCCGCGTGATCCGTCTGCGCGTGCGCCTCCCGGTCCAGCTCCGCGAAGCTCGTGCCCGGCTTCAAGTAACGCGCCGCCTCCGGCAGCGCCTTGAGCCGCTCGTACGGCGTGCGGATGTCCGCCTGCCGGTACGCCTTGCGCCGCTTCCCCTTGGCGTCCGTCTCCACGTGCGGGAACAGGCACGGCCGGTGGTAGTTCAGGTACGGGGCCAGCACCTCCCGGTGGAACCGGTCCAGGCGCTCCGCGTGCCGCCCGGGGATGTGCCCGTACCCGAACTGCTTGCGGATCACGCTGCCGTTCTTGCTCTCCGCCAGGGCGTTGTCGTTGCTGCGCCGCGGGCGCGACTTGGTGAACTCCTCCACGCGCAGCTTCTCCAGCAGTTCGGCCACCTGGTAGTTGATGTACTCGGACCCGTTGTCGGAGTGAAACCCATGCACGGCAAAGGGGAACGACGCCAGCAGCCGCTCCAGCACCGGCAGCAGGTAGCGTTCCGAGATGCGCTCCACGCAGCCCGTGAACTGGTACTGGGTGACCTCGTCGACCGCGTTGATGTGGTACACCCCCTTGACCTTGTCGAGGTCGCCCTGATGCACCGAGTCGACCCGCACCCAGCCCGGGCGGCCCTCCGGGCGCGGCTTGCGCCGCTCGCCGATCGGCACCGTCGCGGGGCGCGTGCCGTCCAGGTTGCCGAGCACGCGCACGTACGCCTTCGAGTGCCGCAGGTTGTACAGATGGCCGTGGGAGATCCCCGCCAGACGCTCGTAGCGCTCGTCGCCGAAGACCTCGAAAGCCCGCCGCAGCAAGGCCATCGTGGCCGGGCCGGACAGCGTGCCGTGCAGCGCGTCCGTCTCGGCCAGCAGCAGGATGTCGTCCCGCGTGTAACGCCGCCGGAACGGTCGCGCCGCGCCCTTGCGCCCGTCCGCCAAGCCCCCTTTCTCGATGTACGCCGCGATCAGCCGCGCCACCTGCGCCCGCGACAGCCCCGTCGTCCGCTGCAAGTACGTCCGCAGCAAGCCCCGCTCCGCCCGCTTGGGCAGCTTCCAGTACGAGAACCGCCGCACCGTGCGCTCCACGTGCGCGTACGCCTCCGTGCGCGACGGCGCCAGCGTCGCCTCCGGCGGCGTCGCCTCCAGGAACTGACGCACGTCGGCCAAGGTCCTGTGCGTCGCCAGATCGATTTGCAAGATCACCCTCCGATGATCCGCGCATCCCCTCCAGAGCCTCGTTGAGGCTCATCTCTCGTTGGAATCAACCCCCTCGTTGAGGCTCATCTCTCGTTGGAGAAGACTCACCACATCGACAAATCCAAGCTATCGTTAGGGTGCCATGCCTAGGCCCGAGTCAGTGCCCTTGACCACGCCCATGCACAACCCAGCCCACCCTGGCGAAGTGATCCACGATCTATGCCTCGATGACTGCGGCGCGGAGGCAGCGTCCGTGCGCCTCGGCCTTGCCCGCGACGTGCTGGAGCCAGTGCTCGCGGGCGAGGCTCCGATGACCGCGAGCCTCGCGATCGACTTGGCGGAGGCCGGGAACGGCAACGCGGCTCTATGGATGCGGATACAAGGCACCTACGCTCTCGCTCAGGAGCGTCTCCGGTGAGAGCACGAGGCAGCTAGTCGCACATCGATAGCGCAGCCCGAGCCGGATCCCGAGCCGTCCGCTACGGACACCCTGTGAGGCGCCGCTGGCCGGGCCCGGCGGGATTGTTGATAGCACCCCGAGCCTCGGCTCCAAGGGTGTGCGCGACATGGGCACGATCATCGCCGATCACGAGATCCAGCGCTACAACGGTCCGGTCTATGTCGCGAATCACTACCGAGCCCTCGCCGACATCGCACTGAGTTCGTTGATGAATTGGCCTTTGCAGGACTTGCGGGAGATCGAGGCACCGGACATACTGTCGGCTTGGGAGGTAAACGACTTGCTCCATAACGACGGTGACGAGATACGGCACTTGATTGACGAATACTTGAAGCCGTTACGGAGTCAACTGAAGGGTCTCCGCAAGGAGACGTACGACAAGTGGCTACCGATGATCGTCGTTCATCGCTGACCGGCCAGGAAACTGTCCTTCGTCCCCATCTTGCGCGAAATCTTCGCCCTGGCCTACGCCCTCCTCGATACGGACCGCCCCTGGCGGACTGGCGTGCAACAGTAAAATGAGTCTCGGCCCAACCGAGCAGATAGTGCCCGCGGCCCGTGCCTCCAGCTGGCACTCGTTGTTGATCCATCCATGCTTGAGTCCACTGTGCGCGTGTTCGCGTGGTTCGTTGCAACTGCGACACTGCTAGCTCTTAACACCTTGCAAGCTCAGGACGTGAGCGGCAGCATCTCGGGGATGGTGCTAGACCCTACCGGAGCCACGGCGGTCGCCGACATCCAAGCGGCCCACTCCGAGACCGGGCGGGTATACCAGTCACGTGCGGAAGCCGACGGCAGGTACCGGTTTCCCAGCCTGCCCCCGGGCACGTACGAACTCTCGCTTTCCGCCGAGAACTTGGTGACTCCGTCAACCCGGGTACAAGTTCGAGTCGGCACGCGCATTCAACTGGACTTCCGGCTGCAGCTCGAGACCGCGAACTTCAGCTTCGAGGTGACCGAGGTAACGCCGCGGATCGAGGCGGACACAGCCGCCGTCGGCACTGTGATTGACCGCGAGGAAATGCGCAATCTGCCGTTGAACCAGCGAGTCTTCCTCCCGCTCACCTTGCTCGCGGGCGGCGCGCACGCCAGCGCTCCGGGTTCGGAACTCTCCACGCAAAACGACAGCGGGTTCCATGTCGGGGGAGGACGCGAGGTCTCGAACAACTTCCTGCTGGACGGGATCGACAACAACGATCTCTACATCAACCGCATCGTCGTGAGTCCGCCATTGGACACGGTCCGAGAGTTTCGGCTGCACGCCTCGGGCTACCAAGCGGAATACGGGCGCAGCGCGGGGGCGCAGGTGAACGTCGTCAGTCGCTCGGGGACCCGCGACCTGCACGGCTCCGCCTACCACTACCTCCGCAATGACGCGCTCGACGCGCGCAACTACTTCGATCCCGCTGGGAGCGGCATACCACCCTACCGTCGCAATCAATTCGGGACGGCGCTGGGCGGCTCGGCCGGCAATGGGACGTTCCTCTTCGGCGGGGCAGAAGGAACGCGCATCCGAGATGCTGCCACGCGCACGGCCGCCGTGCCAACCGAACGGACCCTAGCCGGCGACTTCTCGGCGTCCGACGGCCCGGTCATCGATCCGTTCGCGAGAGCGCCGTTCCCGAATAACCGCATCCCGGTCGAACGCCAAAGCGCGGAGGGAAGGGCGATTGCCGACTACTGGCCGGCCCCGAACAGAGCCGACCCTGTCCAGAACTTCGTGGCGACCCCGGTGGGTGACGGCCTCGTCAACCAGGTCTCGGGTAGGCTGGATCGCGATACCAGCGATCACGGGCGGTTCTTCGCGCGCTACAACCTAGGCCACGCCCGCACGTTCGACCCGTATTCCGACAGCGACGTGCCGGGATTCGGCAGCTTCACTTTGGATCGGGGCCAGCACCTCGCCGCCGCATACTCCCACGCCATCTCCGCGACGACGTTGCTCGAGGTGCGCAGCGGGTTCAACCGGCTTCGAAGGGATGTCTTGCACCAGAACTCCGGCAACGATATTTCCGGCGAGATCGGCATTCCGGGACTGTCCAAGGACCCGCGGTTCATCGGCTTTCCCGGTGTCAATGTCGCTGGATTCGCAAGCCTGTCGGACGACACCGCCCTGCCGATCCAGCGACGGAGTTCTACCTTTCACACGTCAGTCCACGTAACGCGCGCCGGGAACCGTCATCGACTCAAATGGGGCGGCGAGCATCGCGCGGTCCGCATCGACGGCACCCAAGGGCTCTTCGGGCGCGGCCAATTCAACTTCCTCGGCGCGATTTCACAGCATCCGGTCTCCGACCTGCTCCTAGGCATCCCGACTTACAGCATTCGCACGGTTGTCGACAACGACTTCCGCCAGCGAGCCAGCTTCTGGAACGGCTACGCCCAAGACGATTGGACGGTCGCCCGCGGGCTGACCGTCAGTCTGGGCCTGCGCTACGAATTCAACGCGCCTGCCTACGACGCGGACGATCGATTCAAGCAATTTGATCTCGACGGCGCGCGCTTGGTCGAACCGGGTACGACTGCATTGGGCCGCGCCGGGTACGCCGCGGACCGCAACAACTTCGCTCCCCGCATCGGCATCGCTTGGAATCCTACCGATACATTGGTCGTGAGAGGGTCCTACGGCGTCTTCTACGACGCGAACATCCTCGAAGCGAATTCGGGCCTCTATTTCAACCCGCCGTACTTCGACCTCCAGCTCTACTTCCCCTCCGCTACGTCGCTGCCTACGCTCGCCAATCCGTTTCCCGGCGAGGGCGTCGTTCCCCCAGCGTCGGTGAACGCGCTGCAACCGGACTTTCGGACAGCCTACGCCCAGCGGTGGAATGCGGGTTTCGAGCGCTCCCTGCCGGGCGGTGTCGTGGCGCGCGCCTCGTACATCGGAGCCAAGGGCACGAAGCAATTGCGCCGACGCAATCTGAACCAACCCGCGCCTGGCGAGGGACCGGTCGATTTCCGGCGCCCGACGCCCGGCTTCGCCAACATCGCGCTCTTCGAGTCAGGGGCCTCCTCCACGTACCACTCGGCCGTCTTCGGGATCGAGCGACGCTTCGGCAACAGCCTCGGCTTCCGAGCAGCCTACACATGGGCGAAGTCGATTGATGACGTGTCGGCGTTTCTGGCCTCGGCAGGGGACCAATCCTTTCCCCAGAACAGCCACGATTTCCGTGCGGAGCGCGGCCTCTCGAACTTCGACCAGCGGCACCGGTTCGCCGCCTCCTTGCAGTACTCGACGACCTTTCGCCACTGGCTCGCGCGCGACTGGCAGACTTACGCCATCGCCACGGCCGGGAGCGGCCGACCCCTCACGCCGCAACTGAGCGTGGACAACTCCAATACTGGCAACACCGGCGGGATCTTCGGCTCCGACCGGCCGAATCTCGCGGGCGATCCGAGGATCGGTTCCCCCACGCCCGAAGCGTTCTTCACGCGATCCGCGTTCGCCATTCCCGCGCCGCAGACATTCGGCGATGCCGGTCGCAACGTCCTGACTGGTCCCCGAATCGTGTCTATCGACATCGCCCTAGTCCGTTCCGTGCAAGTCGCCGAGAGCGTGAAGGTCGAAGTGCGCGCGGAAGCCTTCAATCTCACCAATCACACCAACTTCGACCTGCCCGAGCGCACCTTCGACGTGCCGACATTCGGCCGGGTGCTGTCCGCGGGGCAAGCTCGGCAACTCCAGCTCGGACTGCGGCTGACGTTTTGAGGGCGCTCGGGCGGCTGCACGGTCGCGGGCCCACGCGCGTCAAGAGTTCTAGAAACCCGTGCCCGAGTTCACCGTCCGGTCCACCGACGCGAGCGAAATCGTTCGCGCGGAGAGGGCGTCCTCCCGTTCGGCACAGGCACTCCGCAAACGATAAGCGGAACGAGGCATTACGGTGCAATCCGCGAAGGCTCGCCCAGCGCAGGGCCAAGCCGCCCGCCCCAAGGCGCGCGGCCGCATCGACCTCAACCAGTTCGTTGTGTTCAACGAGCAGTTCCTCGCGCTCATCCGCGCCGGCATGCCGATTCCGCAGTCCCTCGAGCTGCTAGCCGGCAACATGCGGAACAAGACGCTCGCGAAGCTCCTCGGCGATGTGCGCGACGACGTCAAGGTGGGCGTGCCGACATCCGACGCCTTCGCGAAGCGCGGCGTCTTCCCGCCGATATACGTCACCTCGATACTCGCTGGAGAGCGGTCAGGGGCCTTGGCCGACGTGCTCGAGCGGTACGTCAATTACCAAAAGCTGACTCTGGCGATTCGGAAGAAGATCCTCGTCTCGCTGATTTATCCGGCGGTCTTGATCGTTCTCGTCTCCGCCCTGGTGGTCTTCCTGATCACCTACGTCGTGCCGGAATTCGCGCAGCTCTACGAGACCATGGACGCCGGGCTTCCCGCTTCCACGCGCATGCTGGTGGCAGTGGGATCCGCCGCCCGGGATCACGCGGCAATCCTGCTGGGCAGCGTCGCGGCCGCCGTGGCCGGTGTGCTCTGGCTGCTGCGACGGGGCGCGGCCCGCCTCGCCCTAGAACGTCTCACCTTGCGAGCGCCGGTGGTCGGGCCGCTCTGGATCCGGTACCAGGTGGCCCAGCTCTCGCGTCTGCTGAGCACGCTGCTAACGGGTGGCATTCCCCTGGTGCGGGCGCTGGAAACGTCGGGCCAGTCCATGGGTTCGGGCCTGCTCCAAGGTGCGCTTGCGACGGTGCGCGGTGACGTGAAGGAAGGCCGGACGCTGGCGGCAAGCCTCGCGCGCACAGGCATCTTCCCGACTCTGGCTGTCGAGATGGTACGCGTCGGGGAGACTACCGGCGCGCTGCCGCAAATGCTCACCTCCGTGGCCGAGTTCTTCGACGAAGAGGTCCAGACCAAGAGCGCGGCACTGCTGAACCTGGTGGAGCCCGCGATCATGATCGGCATGGGGATCTTCGTGGCCTTCGTGCTGATTTCCCTGTACCTGCCGATCTTCAGCTTGGCCGAGCAGTTCTAACCCCCTTGCGCGTTGGTACACGCTCCCGCCCGCCCGCGCGTCTAGTCCCCTAGGGGCTGGTGTGCCCACAATCCCATGGCCTCTCCGGACGTGCAGACCGAGAATGCCGGCGAAGCGGCGGAACGGCAAGCGCGCCAAGTGGCCACGCGCTACCGGTATCCGTTTCTCGACCTAGCTTCGGCGCACATCGACAGCGAGCTGTTTCGGTCGATTCCGGTCGACCTGATGTTCCGGCACAACTTCGTGCCGATCACCGAGCACAACGGCACCCTCGAAATTGCGATCTCCGATCCGACCCGGCTGCCCGAGCTCGACGAGATCGCGGCACTGCTCGGCAAGCGGCTGCGCATCTCGATCGCCACGCTGCCGCAAATCAGCGACCTGCTGAACAAGACCGAGCAGTCCCAGCGCGTGCTCGAAGAGGTCACGGAGGAATTCACCCTCGAGGTCAGCTCCGCCGAAGACCCCGAGGAAACCCTGTCGATCGACAGGCTGGCCCGCGACAGTGGCGTGGCGCCGGTCATCAAGCTGATCGACACCACCGTGTTCAACGCGCTGGAGCGACGGGCGAGCGACATCCACATCGAGACGCGCAACGCGGACGTGGCGATCAAGTACCGCATCGACGGCGTCCTGCACCACGCGATGCCGCCCATCTCGAAGGACTGGCACGAGACGATCCTGTCGCGCATCAAAGTCATGAGCGAACTGGACATCGCCGAGCGCCGGATCCCGCAGGACGGGCGCTTCCGCGTACGCTACAAGGGCCGCCAGATCGACTTCCGGGTCTCGATCATGCCGACGGTCTTCGGCGAGGACGCGGTGCTGCGCATCCTCGACAAGCAGTCCATGAGCGAGAAGTTCAAGCGGCTGTCGCTCGACGTCGTGGGATTCGATTCGCAGGACCAAGGCCGCTTCGCGCGCTATATCCGAGAGCCCTACGGCATGGTGCTGGTGACGGGCCCGACTGGTTCGGGCAAGACGACCACCTTGTACGCCGCGCTGAGCGAGATCCAGAGCGACGAGGACAAGATCGTCACGATCGAGGACCCAGTCGAATACCAACTCCACGGCATCACCCAGATCCCGATCAACGAGAAGAAGGGCCTGACGTTCGCGCGGGGCCTGCGCTCCATCCTGCGTCACGACCCGGACAAGATCATGGTGGGCGAGATCCGGGATCCCGAAACGGCCCAGATCGCGATCCAGTCCGCGCTCACCGGGCACCTAGTCTTCACCACCGTGCATGCCAACAACGTGGTCGATGTCCTTGGCCGCTTCCTGAACATGGGCGTGGAGGCCTACAACTTCGTCTCCGCGCTGAATTGCATTCTCGCCCAGCGGCTCGTCCGGGTGATCTGCCCGCACTGCCGCGTCCGGCAACGGTATCCGAGAGAGCGTCTGGCAGCGGCCAAGCTCGCTCCGGCGGAGTGGGGCGATTTCGAATTCAGCGAGGGCGAGGGCTGCATCGAGTGCTCGGGCACCGGGTTCCGCGGACGCACCGCGATCCACGAATTGCTCGATATGTCCGACCGCATCCGCGAGTTGATCCTCGCGAAGCGCCCGAGTTCGGAAATCAATCGGGCCGCCCGGGAAGAAGGGATGCGGACCCTGCGAGAGTCCGCTGTCAGTCGCGTGCGCATGGGCGTCACCACGCTTCGCGAGATCGACAAGGTCACCTTCATCGACTGACCATGGCACGCTTGCTGCAGGCACTGGACAGGCTGCTGCCGGACCCGCCTCCGTCGCTGGTTTTCGAGATCGGCGAGGATGCGGTGGAGGGGGTGCGCAGGAACGGCACCGAGATCCAAGCGCATGCGGTGCACGAACTCCCTGCGGCCGAGGATTCGGACGGGGAGCTAGGGTTTGCGGAAGCGCTGCAGGAGGCGATCGGTGCATTGCTCGAGGCGATCGGACCGGTGCCGAGCCCGGACGCGGCCGTACTCCTGCCCGATGCGGACGCGCGCCTGGCCGTGTTCGAGTTCGATAGCGTCCCTCGCCGGGCGAGGGATATGCGGCTGGCGATCAAGGAGCGCTTCCACCACGGACTCCCCTTTGATTCCAAGTCAGCGAGAATCGCTTGGCGCGTCCAACCGGGACCCCGCCCCGTGCCAGTACTCGCGACCGCCGCCGCGGACGACGCGGTGCGCCGGTGCGAAGCAGCGTGCGAAGGAGTCGGCTTGAATCCCGGCTATGTCGGACTGTCCACGGCGGCGGCGCTCAACCTCGTCACGGATCCGGCCATGACGCTGGTGCTCAAGGCGAGCGGCCATACCATGACGCTCGCCGCCGTGGAAGCCGGGGTCGCGCGCATGGTGCGGCGCATCGCGCTGCCGGACGGCTTCGCCGGCGACCTTGACGCGGCGGTTCGCGAAATCCTGCCCGACCTCTTGCCGACCTTGGTCTACGTCGAGGAGAACTTCGGCCGACCCGCGGCCCGCCTGCTGGTGTGCGGTCTGGGCGGGTCGCTGCAACCCGTGCGCGACGCGCTTGCCGGAGAGGTCAGCTGCCCGGTCGAGCTGCTGGTGGATGCATCCATGCCCGGAGGCACCGGATTGCGGGGGTATATCCATGGCTAGACGCGGCGCTCTACGCCGGAATCCTCGGTCGGCGAGGGCGAATCTGAACCTCGCCTCCAATCCCTCGGGCGGGTATCGGGCGTTCCTCGCGCTGTCCGGCATCGCGGCGGCCGCGCTGCTCGTCGCAGCCGTGCAGCTCGTCGTGCAATTCGCTGGCTCGAGCGGACCGCCGGAGGCACTCCTAGGTCAGGAGCGGCAGCTGGCGGAACTGCAGCGCAGCCTCGCCCGGCAGGGCGCGGAAGCGGGCGCGAAGATCGATGCGGCGGGCACCGCCGAGATCCTCGACCGCACGGTTTTCCTCAACGATCTCCTGATTCGGAAGGGGATTTCCTGGACGCGGACCTTCCTCGATCTGGAGCAAGTCCTGCCCGCCGAGGTGCGCGTGCTCACAATCCAACCAGAGGTCGCCTACCACGACAGGATCCGGCTGGACATGACCGTGAGCGCCAAGCAACCGGCCGACTTCATCGGGTTCCTGAAGACGCTCGAAGAGTCCGATCTCTTCGGTTCCCCGGCGTTGCGGGGCAGCGCCCCTCCGACCGAGTCGGATCCGACCTTTCACTACGAACTGGCGGTGGAGTATGGCCAGCAACTCTAAGGGGCAGTCAGGCGCGATCATGCCGGCGCCGTGGTACCGGCGGCTGCAGCCGCGTACCATTCTCGCTGTCCTAGCGGCGCTCGCGCTCTTGGACGCGGGGCTCTACCTCTTGGCCGTGCGACCGGCGCGTCTCGGCGAACGCGCGGCACGCGAACGGATCGAGCGCCTGACCGAGCAGGTAGCCGCGACTCGCCGCGACATTCAGGACGCGGTGGCCGCCGCCGAACGCGTGGACACTGCCGAGACTTCCGGGGACGCGTTGGTGCAAGAGATCGCGCTGTCGCGCCAGCACGCGTTCTCCGCGCTGCTCACCGAACTGGGCGCGGCGGCGACCGAATCGGGCATCGAGGTTCGCGAATCCAGCTATGTGGTCGAGCCGATCCAAGGGAGCGAGCACTACGGCATACTCGCGATCAACGCCAATTTCCGGGGTCGCTACGAGAACCTGGTGAAACTCCTCTACGAACTGGACCGATCGGAACTGTTCTTCATCATCGGGTCGCTGGGCGCGACTCCGAGAGACGACAGCGGGTCGAACGAGTTGCAGATCAACATGCGCTTCGACACGTTCGTGCGGGATCTGTAGGCGGCGAAGATGGAAGTCGGCGCGGACCGAAAATCGCTGATCAAGCTCGGCGCGGCACTTGCCGTGCTAGCGGCCGTGCTGTATTTCCAATTCTTCCGCGGATCCGTTCCCCAGCCCGCAGCGCCGCGCATCACGGCGGACGCGCCCACGACCGCCCGCAACGCCGCAGCGGAGCTGCCGCCAACCCGCCAGCCGCGCGGAGGCCGATTCCAGCCGCGGCTAGGCAGGCGGGAGGCAGACGAGGCCCTGGACCCGCTCACGGCCGAAACCAATCTGCGCACCGACCTGCTGCATAAAGTGCGGGCGATCGAAGTGCCCGCCGTGGATCGGGACATCTTCAACTTCGGGCGCCCCAAGCCCCCGCCTCCGCAGCCGCCCGACCCCGAGGCCGCACGCGAGGCCCAGAGGCGAGTCGAGGAGCAGATGCGCGCGCAACGGGAGCGGGCGTCACGGCAGAAGCCCGCGCCGCCTCCCGCGCCGCGCGCGCGCCCTCCCTCGTGGAAATACTTCGGCGTTGCGAGTCGGAAGGATACCGTTGCCCAGCGCGCTTTCCTGCTCGACGGAGAGGAGATCCTCGTAGCGGAGCGAGGCTTGGTGTTGCAGGATCGCTATCGTATCAAGAGCATCGGCTTGGACGCGCTCGTCTTGGCGGATCTCAAGTCGAAGCAGGAATTCTCGATTCCCTCGGAGATGCCCCGATGAACCGGACCGGACGGCAAGGGCGCGAGAGCGGATACGCCCTGCTGGCGTTACTGGCGTCTTCAGCGATCTTGCTGGCCGCCCTAGCGCTCTCGATACCCCGCATGGCGATGCAGGCGCAACGGGTGCGGGACACGCAAGTGATCGAATGGGGCAAGCAGTACCAGCGCGCCATCAAGCTGTACTACCGCGAGCACAACAAGTATCCCGAAGAACTCGACGACTTGGAGGAGACGGACGGCGTGCGGTACCTCCGCAGGCGCTACAAGGACCCCTTGGGCAGGACAGGGGAATGGCGGCTGATCCACATGGGCACGGACGGACGCTTCGAGGATTCGCTCCTGTATGACTTGGAGGACGAGGAGCCGAATCGACGGTCCCCTGGATTCCAAGTGGCTGGGTTCGGCGGTCAGGGATCCTCGCTGGGGAGCCCGTCCGGGCGCTCAAACAGCGGAGCGACCGGGATGTCGCTCGGGGCAGCGGCTGGGAGCGACCGGTCGCGAAGGCAGCAGGAGACGGATCCGTCGCAGGCCCTGCAAAGCCCTGCGGGGCCCCCGAATCGCGCCCAGGTGGCACGGGAATCGGCGGCACCGGATCTCATCGCGGCGACGCGCTACAACCAAGGCTTCGGCTTCGACCCTAACGCGCCCCAGCCGCCTGACGCTCGGAGCGTGGATGGCGAGCCGCTCGATCGCAGCATGATGCTGCCGAGCGCGGTGCCGATGGACGAGAACGATCCCTACCAGCGCGATCCGTTCGATCGGTATCGATTGAACCGCCTCGGACAGAATCCGACAGCCAGCCAGTTCGGTGCATTCGGCCCGGGAAGGTTTCCAGCGGATCCCGCTGCCCAAGGGCCCCCCGGACCTACCGGCGGCGCGGCAAGCGGGGCGGTCGCGGCCAATCAAGCCGGTCTAGCGGCAGGCTCGGGAGCCGCCGAGGTGGTCAATCGACTGCTCACGACACCGCGGGGACGCCAAGGCCAGGGCCAGGCTGGGATCCAGCAACAGGGCGCGGCTGTCCAAGTGTTCGAGCGGGGCATCGCCGGCGTAGCCAGTCAAGGCGAAGGCTCGGGAGTGCGACGCTACAACGGCAAGGAAACGTACGTCGAGTGGGAGTTCGTCTTTGATTACCGGGAAGATGGCGCTGGCCAAAACGGACTGGGCGGGACCGTACCCGCCGGAGCTGCTCCCGGCGGCACGTTGAACAGGAACCCGATCGGCGGGGGCCAAGCGAGAAAGTTCTAGCTCCGCTCTGCGAAGCATCGTCCGCGAATCGCGATGCAAGCGACGGCGCCGGAATGGACCGGCCTCGCGATGCCGGCGAAGCTCAGGCGAGGATTTCGTTGACCACGCGCCCGTAGACGTCGGTCAGGCGAAACTCGCGGCCGCTATACCGATAGGTCAGGCGCTCGTGATCCAGCCCCAGCAGATGCAGGATCGTGGCGTGCAGGTCGTGCATGTGGACCTTGTCGTCAACGGCGCGGAAACCGAATTCGTCCAACCCGCCGAACGACATGCCGGCTCGCACACCGCCGCCTGCCAGCCAAGCGCAGAAGCCGTAAGGATTGTGCCCGCGTCCGTATGTCTCCGGGTTCCCGGCCCCGTCTTGCAGGTCCTGGTAGTGCGGAGTCCGACCGAATTCGCCCGACCAGACCAACAGCGTGTCGTCCAAGAGTCCGCGGTTCTTGAGGTCTTCGATGAGGGCCGCGATCGGCTTGTCCACGGCGCGACACCGCGCCGGATGCGCTTTGCGAATGTTGGCGTGGCTGTCCCAGCCATTGGAGGTGATCTGCACGAACCGCACGCCTCCCTCGGCGAATCGCCTCGCGAGCAGGCATTGCCGACCGAAGTCGTCGGTCTCTTTCTCGCCGATGCCGTACATGTCACGGGTAGCTTGGGATTCGTTGCGTAGGTCGACCAAATCCGGGACCTCGGCCTGCATCCGGAAGGCTAGCTCGAACGATTCGATGACCCCTTCGAGCCGGTTGTCGGAGCCATGTCGCTCCAAGTGGCTGCGGTTCATCGACTGCAGCAGGTCGAGCTGGCGACGCTGTACGGACGGCAGCACGGAGTCGTCCTGCAGGTATCCGATCGTGGCCTTCTTCGCTCCGGCTCCCGAGTTGCCCAGAGCCGTGCCCTGATAGATCGCCGGCAAGAACGCGTTCCCGTACAACTGCACGCTGCCGCCGTCACCGCTCACGTTCGGCGCGATCGTGACGAAAGCGGGGAGGTTGCGATTCTCCGTGCCCAGGCCGTACGCCACCCAGGAACCGATCGACGGCCTCACGAGCTGGGTCGCTCCCGTGTGCAGCTGGCGGACAGCCGGTGCATGCGCCTCGCTGTCGCACTCCATCCCCTTCAAGAAGCAAAGATCGTCCATGTGCCGACTCAGACTAGGCAACAAGTCCGAGATCGGCATGCCGGACTCGCCAGCGCGCTGGAATCCGGAAATCGGACCCATTAGCTTGGAGTAGGCGACCCCCGGCATCGTCCGGTTCGACGGCAGCGAATAGGGGATGTCCTTGCCGTCGTATTGCGCGAGGAGCGGCTTGGGATCGAACAGGTCGACCTGCGACGGACCGCCCTGCATCCACAGGAAGATCACGCGCTTGGCACGGGGCTCGTGGTGCGGCCGTTTGGGAGCGAGCGGATCCGTCTTGGCCCCGGCTTGGTCGGCAAGCATCGCCTGCAGGGCGATCATCCCGAAACCGCAACCCCACTTCGATAGCAGCTCACGCCGATTCATGTTTCCCCCCGACACTCCCTCAGCTCCGGAACAGGAACTCGTTGGATGCAAATACGGCATGGCAGTACCGCGCCCATGCCGCTTCCGCATCCAGCACGCCATCAGTATCGCGCAGGAACGCCTCCGCGCGCTCGACGTCAGCGGCGCGAGCGGGTCTCCCCAGCGCGCGGAGGAGGAATCTTCTCACCCGCTCCGCGTCGGTTGCCTCACTGTCGGCGAGCAAGGCTCGGGCCGCGCGCTGCGAGTGCTCGATCAAGAACGGCGCATTCATCAGGAACAGCGCTTGGGTCGGGACGGTCGTCACATCGCGCCTGCCCTTCACGGCGTTGGGATCGGGAAAATCGAACAGGTTCATCACATCCAGCGCAGGGAGTTGCGACTTGCGCAGCGTCGGCAGGTACACGGTACGCCGGCGGCGCACGTGATCGTCCAGTTGCAGCCCGCTTGCCAGAGATGGCGGCTGCCCCATCTGCAAGGTGCCCAAGGTCGTTAGCGGTAACGACGGTCCTCCGGCCCGGTAGTCCAGCGATTCGCTGACGAGCAATATGGAATCGCGAATCGTCTCGGCTTGCAGCCTGCGACGGTGCGAGCGCCACAGCAATCGGTTCTCGGGATCGGCGGCGGCGGCGCGCTCGTCGTCCGTCGCGGCCAGCTGGTAGGTCCGCGAGAGCACGATCTCGCGGATCAGCGTCTTGACGGACCAATCGAGGTTGCGGAACCGGACAGCCAAATAGTCGAGCAGTTCCGGATGGCTGGGTCGCTCTCCGAGCAAGCCGAAATTGTCGACAGTGCGCGCGATCCCCGCGCCGAAGAGGTGGTGCCAGATCCGATTCGCCATGACGCGCGCCGGCAAGGGATTCGCGGGATCCGTCAGCCACTGCGCCAGTTCCAAACGCCCGCTACTCTTCTGGAACCCGAATCCGATCAACCGACGGTTGGCGATCTTGGGACTTGCGGGAAGCGGCAGGAGCGATAGGAATCCGCGCGGAACCCGCTCGCCCGGATTGTGCGGGTCGCCGCCCAAGCGCAGCGCGGCATCCATGGGTACGGGACGATCCGCCAGCGCCAAGGCCGTGGGGGGCTCGGGCTTGGCGAAGTAACGCAACTGAAGGGCGTGATTCTTCAGGTCGGCCGCCTTCTTGACCGCGGCCGCATGCCTTTGCTGCAAGTCCTCCGGCGGATCCCCTTCGGTGTCGCTTGCCCGCGCCGCCTTGAGTTCGGCCGCCAGTTGGTCGCGGGACTCTTCGGCAATGCGGCGCTCCTCGGCCAGACGCTGCGAGTCGGCGGACCACTTCCGCAACGCCTCGGCACGAGCCAGCAGTTCGTCCGCTGTTTCGGGGAGCGCCGTTCGGTGGACTCCGCTGAAGACGCCCGACATGCGGGCGTCTAGCGTCTTCGTGCTCTCGAAAATGCCGGCTAGCGCGTAATACTCCCGCTGGGAAATCGGATCGAACTTGTGGTCATGGCAGCGCGCGCATCCGATCGTCAGGCCAAGCACAGCGCGGCCCAGCGTGTCGAGCTGGTTATCGATCACGTCGAATTCCAGTTGGGTCTTGTCGGCGTCAACGAGAGCCCACGGACCGATGGCGAGGAAACCGGTGGCGGTCAACTGCCCGCGGCGCTGCAGGTCGGTATCGAACTCCAGCACGTCCCCGGCAACCTGCTCCCGCACGAACTCGTCATACGGCTTGTCGCGATTGAAGGCGTCGATCGCGTAGTCGCGGTAGCGCCATGCCTGCGCCGCTGGAATGCGACGGCCCAAGCCCAGCGTGTCGGCGTAGCCGGCGAGATCCAGCCAGTGCCGGCCCCAGAGTTCCCCGAATGCAGGGGAGGCGAGGAGTCGGTCCACGGCTGATGCCACGGCGAGAGCGGACTCGTCTTCCACGAAGCGTCGAATTTGCTCGGAACTCGGCGGGAGACCGGTCAAATCCAAGCTCAAGCGGCGAAACAACGTGTACTTGTCCGCCGCACGCACGGGCTGGATGCCTTCCGCCTCCAGTCGCGCCAGAACGAATCGATCAACGTCACCGAGCGGCCAGTCGGCGTCTGCAACGCTAGGCACGTCGGGTTCCACGAGCGGTTGCCACGCCCAGTGCTCCGAGCCGGGGGCATCGTCGCTTCCGGCGCCAGTCGCGGCAGCCGACAGTCCGTCTGGGGGCCAAGGGGCGCCGCGTCGAACCCATTCCGCAAGCGCCTCGATCTCGCTCGCCCGCAACTTGCCCGCGGGCGGCATTTTGAGCTGCGCGGAATCGTATCCGACCGCTTGGATCAAGCGGCTGCTGGAAGGATCGCCCGGGACGACAGCCGGCCCCGAACGTCCGCCTTGCAGCATCGCGGCCTCGCCGTCCAGCCGCAGATCACCGAACACTTGAGCGGCTCGCGAGCTATGGCACTGGTAGCAGTGCCGCGCCAGCACGGGGCGAACTTCCTTCTCGAAGAACTCCAGCGAAGCGGGATCGGCCGCCCAAACCTGGACGGGAACGACCGCGCAAAGCAGCCAGAGCGTCGGCTTGATAAGAGACTTCACGGCATCGACTGCGTTTAGATTGTACGACGGATCGAGTGAGTTCGGGCAACGCGCGAGTTCGGGGAGCCGCTTCTATCGGGCAGCGAGACGCGGTTGGCGAACCGCTCGGTACCGATTTTTCCAAACGGCATCAGCATGAAGGCCGGTCCGGCGAGGGAGCACCCACGGGGTCGGAGGCGTTGCCGAGGGACTCGAGGGCGAGGCCTTGGGGCCGCTCCGACTGCTTACACGGGCTCTATCCCTGCTCCGCAGGACTTGTGCCATGTCCCGACTCGCGACATTCGCTGCGGGTCACTGAACCGGACTGGAGCCTCGAACCGAATCGGCGAAACGGATCCGAGGGGGTCCGAGCACTTGGACTCGTCCCTAGCCGGAACCGAGACCGAACAGTTCAAGCAGTTCGGATCGGGTGAGGCGCGAACCGACATCAAGGGACACATCGTCCACGACCTCGTCAAACAGTTTCCGCTTGCGTCGCAAGATCTCTTCGATCCGCGCCTCGATCGTATCGAGGCAGGTGTACTTGAACACGTTCACCTTGACGGACTGTCCGAACCGATAGGTTCGATCATCGGCTTGGGCCTCTGTCGCGGGATTCCACCAGCGATCCAAGTGAAACACGTAAGACGCTTCTTGCAGGTTCAGCCCCAGCCCACCGACACGCAGTGACAGTATCAGCACTCGATGATCGATTCCCGATCGGAAGCGTCGAACCACTTCGGAGCGCTCGTCGATCGGCACAGAGCCCGTGATGACGAGGGGATTGAATCTCCCGAAGCGTTTGGCAATGGCCGCCACTCCGAACGATTGGTCGACATATTGCGAAAACACCAACGCTTTGTGCCCTTCGGCCGCCAGTTCCGTCAACCTTCTCTCGATGTCGTCCAGCTTGCTCGACTCGCCCGTCTCCGGATCAGCGTTGCAAACTTGTTTCAGGCGGGTGATGAGCGCAAAGACATGCTGGACCCGCTCCTCGGAACTCAGCGACTTGAGGTGGACGATACCCTCGCGCTCCAACCGGTCGTAAGTCTCACGCTGGCCCCGGGTAAGGCCAAGCTCGAGTGTGGTCGTGCGTTTCGGAGGAAGGTCGTCAAGCACGTCGAGCTTCTTGCGCCGCAGTTGCAGCACCGCATGCCGCGACCGCAACTCGAGGCCGGGGTGGTAGCGGCGACGTCCCCGGGACGGATCGTGATCGACGAACTCCAAGATCGAAGCCAGCTCGTCCTCGTCGTTTTCCAGCGGCGTGCCGGTCAGCGCCCACGAACGCACTCGCTCCAAGCGCTTCAACACTTCGCTCGTCCGATTGCGATTCTTGATCCTCTGCGCCTCGTCCGCGACCACGATATCCCAGCGACGCCGGGGCAACGGTCCGCCATCTCCGAAGTCAGAATCGGAGCGGAGCGTTTCGTAGCTGACGATCTTCACGTGCGAATCCGCAGTCCACAGCCAAGCGCGCTCGTCAGCTCGCCCGCGCACGACGATCACTTCCAATTCGGGAGCCCACCTGTGCAGTTCCCCGCGCCACTGACCGAGCAGCGTGGCTGGCGCGACGATCAAGCAGTTTCGAATAGTTCCCTTGGCGCGCAGGATGCGCAGAGCCGCTACGGCTTGGACGGTCTTGCCAAGGCCCATGTCGTCCGCCAGCAGCAGGCGTTCGTTCGCAAGCAGGGCCTGCACGCCTATGCGCTGGAAGGGAAGCAATTCCGCGACCCATTTCAATTGGGCCGGCCAAGCGGGAGGCGCTGGCTCGGACGGAACTGCAAGTACGCGGCGCAATCTTTCCGCCAGTGACGGTCCCGAACGCGGTGTCCCGTGATGCACCGCGGTGTAGGCGCTCCGGGTGGACAAGTCAACCACCACGGCCACTTGCGGGCCTGCGATCAACTCGGAGATCGCTGATCCCGAGAACGCTTCGATCATTCCGTCGGCGGTTCTGCGGAGCGGCTCCAAGGGATCGATCTTGGCCATGACTTGCTCAAGCAGCGTTCCAGCAACGGATCGAGACGCAGGGGGTTCGCGCAACCAGTCTCCAAGAACTTGCTTGCCTTTGGATTGGTTCAGACCGAGGGCGGCGGCCGCTTCCTGCCTGCGGACTCGACAAACCGGCAGGCCGACCTGGAGGTCGTCGCGGAGGAGCGTACGCGGCAGTTCGTCGGCGAACCCGATCAGCAGTTCCGGTGAGGGATGCGCTGACCGGAGCACCGACCGGAGACAGGACGCACGGCGTCCATCGTCCGAATCGGAGCCTCGTTCGGAACGAGCGAAGCAGAACCCAAGCGGGGCCCCGTTGCCGACAGTCTGCAGCAAGGCTGCGCGGAATTCGTAACCATCACCCGACTTGATGCATCGCAGCCACGCCACGACTGCGGATCCAAGGTCGTCGATAGGTTCGCCGAGGGGTACGGGCAAGTCCTGCCGATCTTCAGATGGACGGATCTACCGAGTCGAATTCCTCGTCGGATCCCCGCTCCAGGTCCTCGCGCTCGTCGTAGCTGTACCCGAAGCCTTCGGCCTCCGTCTCCGTAGCCGTCAATCCGAGCCTTTGCAGATCCCAGGCGTTGATCGCCGCTCTCACCTTGTAACGCATGCGCCGCTGGAAACCGACACCGCCCACGCCAGTGTCCGCCGCAGGAGGGGCGTCCCAGTCATATGCCTCGCTGTACAGGAGTCGCAGGTTGTCCATTGAGCGGTCCAAGTCAGCTTGGGTAGGTGACTCCAACCGCATGCAGCTTGACTCGAGCAATTGCATGCCACGCGCTGCGCCCGGCCTGATGTGCTCCCACCGAGTCCTCTCGCTGAGCCAGGGAAGCATCTTGTCGGTGTCCTTCTTCCTTCCTTCAGCGCTGATGACGACTGATGCGAAATCATCTGTCACGGCCCCTACGGTGATTAGCCCGGAATCGCCATCCGAGTCCTTGCTCAGCCACTTGGCAAGTTCGGCGTACGATCTGCTCCTCTGCAACATCGAGTAGAAGCCGATCAACTCGATTTCGTCGAGCAGCACCACCCAGCCCTTGTACCCCGCCCCTTTGATCATCCGCGCCATGAACCGCAGCCGCTGCGGAGGCAGGTCGGTTAGCCGAGGAGTCCTGAACCCACAATAGGACTTCTTTCCGAGTTCCCGGAGCGACCGCTTGAGATCGGCGGCATGGAGCCTGTCTCCGGACCAGAACCCTTCGATCCTGCTCTTCATTTCCGGATTCTCCAAGCCATCGTAAGCGATTAGACTTGCCGGGAAGATTCCGTTGAGTCGCCCGAGCCGCGATTCGTTGGAGACCCATCCGAAAAAGGTTCCGTACGCAGCGGTATCGGCCTTGCTGCGCAGGTCCAGGTTCTCAACCAGCCTGCCGCTCCTGCCTGGAACCACCGCCGAGCCAACAGCGGCCTTGAATACCTTCTCGCGGTTGAGCAGCGGGGTTTCCTTGCTAATGACGACCTTGCTGCACACGTACCCCCGTTCGAGCGCGAGGCCTTGAAAGTGCTTCAGCAAATGCGACTTGCCCTCGCCAAATCCGCCTGACACCAAGATCCCGTTGAGATCGTCCTGCGTTCCCGGAGTGCTCGCCTCCCCTGCGAGCAGCTCTTCGAACCGCTCCTCTGCCCGAGGTTGGTTGCACCCTAGAATGCGCACCGCTTCAGAGTTGGGCACCCCGTTGCGCAACGCTTCTATGGCCCGCCGCTTGGCAAGCTTCTCGCCGCTATCCGCCGTCATGTCAGCGCCCCCTATCGCAGCCGCACCAAGGAAGAGACCGGGTTGGCCGTGTGCTTGTCATGCACGTCATCCATCACCCGCGTCTTGAGAGCCTCGTAAATGGCGAAGCCCCGGGTTCCCCGCTCGTCGTTCAGCAGTTCCGGTCCGGTCGCGACCAGCAAGAACGTTCCCGGCAGCCGGTCGACGTCGTCGACGAATTCGCGCAGCAGCTCGTAATGGTCCGTCGCCATCGCCCTCGTGTAGTACGGCAGTCCGTCCTTGGGGTTGCGTGCCACGGTGACGCGCGAGATGTCGAGCAGCAGAGCCGTTCCGGTATACCCAGCGATTGACGACCAATGCAGCAGGGATTCGATGAAGTACCGCGCCGTTGTGCGGTCGATTCTCGTGAAGATCGAATAGTCCCGGACGGCACTCACACGAGCCTCCCCTCGCAGCCATAGCAGCAAGGGATGCTCCTCATCGTCTACTTCGTTCAGACACAGGTATGTCATGGCGTCGCGAAAATCTCGCAGCATGGCCGGACTCCTCGCGACATGGTCTTGGATCGACTTGCGAATCTCGCCGAGGACGAACCCGTGGTCAAGTCCGTTTTCCATGGCGATCGACTCAAATACTCTTGCGTGTGCATCGGGGTCGATTTCGCCGACCTTGTAGCCGCGCTCCGCGGCCAGCCGCAGCACGGCGCGGCGCACCATGCCCGGCCAATCGATTTGACTAGCGAGATCGAAGAATATCTGGTGCGGCAAGTGAACTCGCACATCTTCTGCGGACAAGGTGAGAACGCAGTAGCCGAGCTCCTCGCAACGAGCGGAAACGCGACGAATCAGTTCCGGCCGAGCGTCGTCAGGGGTGACGGCGAACTTGACCGTGGACCCGCCGTCCTTGACGAACGTGGTGAGGTATTCGGCCTCCAGGACTTCAAGCCACTTTTCGGTAGCGGTCGCGAGTCTCACTGGCTGTCCGTCCTGAATTTGACGCCGGACCACTTGCCCTCTTGGCCGTCGGGGCCGACGAACGAGAAGAATCCGGACTGTCGCGTACCTGTCGATCCGGTCAGGAATACCTCGGCACCGTTCTTGGTGCGCGTGATTCCCCGGTACTCCAAGGCGAAGAGGTCACGTGCGAAGTCCACCTTCGTGTAATCCCGCTTCGCTCCGGGGCGAGCGGTCAGCAGGTTGTAAACGGAGATTAGCGGCACCACGGGCCCTTCGCCGGTAGGCAGGGCGATGGAAGTCTGGCCCTTCGAGAGATACCCATAGACCTTGTAAAGCGACGCAAGGAACTGGTCGGGACTGTAGCTGTCTGCCTTCCTGCGGTTCACCACGAGCTTGTCGACCACCCTTGCGGGCCGGATGGCGGGCACTCTCTTGCGGTCGATCAGTACGGCCTGATCGTCCGAGACGCTCACGATCGAAGGGAAGGTCGTCAACAAGCCGTCACGTTCACTCATCGCGAAGTCTCGCGCCTTCGCGACGGCGCAGAGTTCGGCGGAATAGCGTTCCTTGAACGACTGCTCCCCATCCTCGCCGCCAGGCCATCCCACCGCAGCGTCCACCGCTTCCATGAGGGCGGCCAAACATTCCTGTAGCTTTTCCTGCGCGGGTGCGATCTCGCTTGCGACCTTGCGCAAATCAGCAACGTTGCCGTCCCCGGCGGACTTCTTGAGCTTCCGCGTACGCGAGGTGACGGCGGTAGCCGCCCGTATCGCTACGATGGCAACCTCCTCCGCCTGCGTCAGCGCGTCGTCGAAGGTGGTCGTGGCACGAGTTTGGTCTTCCATCTAGGGAGCTACAACTGCGCCACGCGAGAACTCCGCTCGGCCAGTGCAAGCAATCAGAATATCACGGCCGGCCCGATTCGGCGGGGAACCCTTCCGGGGCAAGAGGGTCGAGCACCTTGCTTGGGGCTCAGGGCAAGTGTGAAACCGTACGCCTCGTATGCTCCGTGACGATGCGTCCGGGCGAGGGACAGAACTCCCCGGCACGGTACGCAACCGCAACCTGCCGTCGAGAAATGGCTGTCGCGCGTAGCGCGCGACTTTGTCAAGCACTCGCGAGAGGCTGATCGGTGCGGGGCACAGCGGATGGACGCAAAAAGCAGCGCCGGCCGCCCTGTCCCATATTATTCGTCCTTGTCAGAACATCTCTTGAACAAGTGGGCCAAAATCTGGTCCAGCTTGCGATCAGTCGAGTCGAACCGGCGGTCGATCAAATTGAACCGGCGATCAGTCGAGTCGAAGCGGCGATCAGTCGAGTCCGCTAAACGGTCGAGCGCGGCTCTCAGTTCGGCATGGTCCCTAGCGTTCTGCTTAGATTCCAGATGGAGTTTCGTGGCAAGGTAAACCAACCCCACCAAGCCCACTACAACGAAGAACGCCAACGTCTCGGCACTCAACAACCCTCCGATCCAAAGGCTCATACCCATAGCTTGGCAGAAAGACCGCTCGCATAGGCTCCGGGCAGATTCTGAAGTGCAGGACTGGCTGCGTCTCCTCCGTGAGCAGCACTCGCTTGGATGGAAATGTCACGTCGCTCGCGCCGGATTGCGCTCTGCGCGAATCCGTTCGGGGAAACAACTGTTCCGCATCACTCGCGGCACGGAGAACAAGCCGCTGTCAGTCAGCGAGTCGATCCATTTGATCCGCGGCAACAACCGTCACGAACCCGCCCGTGCGTATCGAGCGAGGACGGCAGAGAGCGCGGAGCGGGACGATGCAGACGATAGCAAGCCGCAGAGAGCGGACAGTCCTACGTCAGTTCCGATCGCCAGCGAATCGCGCACCTGTTAGCGCAAACCTTAAATGTCCGCTTCCTGCAAACCTTAAATGTCCGCTTTTTCGAAGTAGCGGAGCAGCATGCCGGACCCCGTGCCACAAGGGCTGGGGCCAAGCCCACCGGCTGCAAGCAGCCGGTGGGCAGCGTTACGGCGAGCGCGCCGAGGTGCCTGGCGGGGCCGGGTACGCGTTGAGCGGCCGAGGCCTGCTGTTGAATGTCTGTATGTCTTGTAGAACACTGGCTGGTTCGGACGCAGCCAGCTTGAAGGCCGCTACTGCAGAAAGGAATACGGGGGTGCCTCTGTCCTCCGCCCCCGCGAGGCATTCCTTGGGCCTGACGCGGCCCCGATGGAAGAAGCGGCCGCAACGGAACGGACAGCCGGGAGCCCGCCCGGCGAACCGGACATTTAAGGTTTGCCAAAAAGCGGACATTTAAGGTTTGCTCCGACACGCGAATCGCGCACCCCTCGGGTACGCAATCACCGACCGGGAGGATTGTCTCGGCTTGGCGTCAAGTCGCGACCGATCAGCACTGAAGTTTGGGACCGGGCTGCGTGTCAGAACTCGAAGCGCACGCCCAATTGCATCTGGAGAGGGTTCGCGCCCGGGATCTGGCGGTTGTTGTGATCGAATTCCCCTGCGCCGTCCGTGAGCCTCATGAATGTCGGCTGCGGACCGATCACGGCCCCGGTGCTCAAGTCCAGCCCCGGCCCGTAAACCGTGTTGAACCCAGCGTATTCCACGTTGTCCAAGTCGAACAGGTTGAAGATCTCCGCCGAGCACCGGAGCACCGCCCGCTCGGAAACATGAATGTCCTTCATCACTCGCATGTCGAAGTTCGCGAACGGGCGGTTGCGATACGCATTGCGGCCGAGATAGGTGCCCGGCGCGCTCAACCCGCGGTCACCGTCCGGAGACTCGTCCCCGTTCAAGTCGATTCCCGCCAATGGATTTATCGGCGGCGCCGATGTCACCCGGGCTATGCCCGACCATCCGATGCCGAATGGCAGTCGCGCGACCGCGTTCGAGGTGAACTGATGCCGGATGTCTTGATTGGAGGGACCGTACTCCGCGCGTAGGTCGAATGGATCGGTATAGGTGAAGCCGACGGCGTTGCGTTCGTTGTCGTCGTCGGAGTAGGTTCGCGACCACGTGTAGAAGGCGTCCCACTGCAGGCGCGTGCCGGAGCGGTACTTGGCGGATACGCTCAGACCGCGATAGAGCGACCGCGCGGACGATTCGCGGACAGTGAGCGAACGGAGCGATGGGATCGGCCGCGAGCGACCGTCGATGAACGGGACCGCTGCCGGGTCGTTCGCGGAGACCGCGGGCGCGGGGAGGTTGAAGTCGCGGTTGCGCTGCAAGTGAACCGTGTTGACGTTATGGAACTCCGCGCCGAAGACAAGCCCGCGAGCGACTTCGCGGTCAATCCCGGCAGTGAAAGCGACCGAGCGAGGATTCCGGTAGTCATCCGCCACGGTCAGCGGCTGCGCTCCCGAGAAGGGGTCCGTCGCGCCACCGGCGACCGCGCGAATCTCGTCGGGCGTGAAGACCGGGATCGCGTCAAGGGCGTGTTGATTCAGATCGATTCCAGCGGCGAGGAACTGCTGATAGACCGTTGGAGCGGAGGTCGGGAGCGCCAGTGACAGGTTTCCCGGAGTGGCTCGAAAGTTGTTGAACGGATCCGCGAAGAGCAGGAGCGGGGTCGCGGCGTAGTAGACCCCGAAGCTCCCCCGCACGACAGTTCGATGCGAATCGGCCACCGGCCGGAATGCGAATCCGAAGCGCGGCATCAGCTGGTTCGGACTGTCCGGAAGGACCGAGGGGTTCGTGCGTCCGAACGGCAAGTCCGCGCCAAGCACGCGATCAAGCAGGGCGGTGTTCGTCGCTTCCGGATCGGGGTTGCGCTGCGCCTCCCAGCGCAGACCGAAATTGATCGTGAGGTGCTCGTTCGGATTCCAGCTATCCTGCGCGAACGCAGCGTACTGCCCGAGATCCATGGAAGTCATCAGGTTCCCGATCTGACGCAAGTAGATGCCGGGGCAGTCGAAGCGGTTCGCAACCGCTCCGCCTGGCGACAGGCAGTCCAAGTGCGCGGCAGGATCCGTGCCGAAGAGCATGAATCGGCCGAACTGGTGCATACCGAAATTCTGGCTGGTCGCCAGCCGGTTGATATCCAGCCCGAGCTTCCAGTTGTGAGAGCCGCGCGTGAGCGCAACGGAATCGCTGATCTGGAATCTCGTGTCGTGTTGGGTGGTCGGCAGGAAGAACCGCGAGCCGAACCGTCCCACCGCGGTCTCGATGAGCGGTGCGTCGGCGTTGTTGAGCCGAGGGCGCTCCTCGCGGCTGAAGGTCACGCGCAGTTCGTTGATCGATGCCGGACCGAGCAGGCTCGCGAGTTGCGCGGTGAAGTAATGGATCCTGTCTTCTTCCGTGCCGTTGTTGCTCACGGCCCGGTTCGTGCGCGACTGACGCGGGTCGCCGGTCGTGGAGGTGTTCAGGGCGGCCGCGCTGGACGCGTTGTAACGGAACGTCAGGGTCTGGGCGTTCGGCAGGTAGAAGTCGGTTCGCGGCGTGAAGGCCCACGCGTCGTTCGTCGACTCGAACGGCTCTTGGAGGCTTGCGTACAGGTCGAATGCCTCGGCGCCTGCGTCGCGCGAGACCTCGGCCAAGCGCGGAAACTCGACCAGCCGAGGGGTCCGCGCTTGCTGGAATTCCAGCGCAGCGAAGAAGAAGGCCTTGTTGCGCCGGAGCGGCCCGCCGAGCGAACCGCCCGTCTGGCGCAGCGTTTCGAGAGACTTGGCTCCGAACGGGTCGTCGACGCCCCAGCGGCGGTCCCGGAGCTGGTGAAACGCATCGCCATGCAAGTCGTTAGACCCGCTCTTCGTGGTCACGTTGAGCATGCCGCCCGACGACCGTCCGTACTCGGCCGTGTAGCCTGCGCTGACAGCCTGGAACTCGCGAATCGCGCTCTGCGGCACGGTGATGATCGAGTTCGAACGCTCTCCGCCCCGGATGCCTCCGAAGAAGGGCTGGTTGTAATCGGTGCCGTCGACCATCACGTTCGCGTTGATGCCCCGCTGGCCGACGAAGGACAGTTGGCCGCGCTGCCGGTCGACCTGCACCGTCGGCGTGAGCAACGCGAAATCGTGAAACCGCCGACCGTTGATCGGCAGATTGCCGATCGCCGTGCCGTTCACGATGTTGTCGGGAGCCGCTTGGGTCGAATCGATCAGCGAAGCCGACACCTCGATTTGCTCGCTCGAAGCCTCGATTCGGAGGGTGATTTCGACGGTCACCGCGGAACCCACGCTGACGACAATCCCGAGGACTGTTGCCTCCGCGAATCCAGAGCTGCTCGCCCGGAGGGTATAGGGACCTGGATCGAGGCCGCCCAATTGGAATGTGCCGGCTTCGCTGGCTTGGACAGTGCGTTCGATTCCGGTGGAATCGCTGACGCAGCGGACTTCGGCACTCGCCACGGAAGCCCCGGCGGGATCGAAGACGGTGCCGAGAATACGGCCCTTGTGGGCGTCAGTCTGGGCACTCAATGCGCCCGCGCAGGCGAGCAAGACTAGCGGCCACTGGAGAACGCCTGCCGGTCGGCACGGGGCGCGCCGCGCATACCCGGCAGTCATCGTTCCAATCTGTGCGGCTGCCAGACGCGATTCATAGCCCGTGCGACGCCGCTAACCGCGGCGGCTGGACCGACCCCTTCGCGGTCAGGCCTAGTCCGCGCACGACATCCCGGTACACCTCGTCGATCCCGTGCCCCGCGTCCACCCGCAGCAACATGTCTCGTTCCTCGAATAGGTCGAGCAACGGCCGGGTCTTTTCGTGGTACTCGTCCAGTCGCCGCCGCAACGCTTCGGGGTTGTCGTCGGCGCGCTTGGTGAACCCGCTGCCCTCGCCTGCCTTGGCGCGCGAACTGACACGCGCCCGGACTGTCTTGTCGTCGAGATCGAGGTATATGGCGCGGTCAAGGTTCCAGTTCTCGAACAGATACATCGCTTGGGACGGTGTGCGAGGAAACCCGTCCAGCACGAATCCGTAGCGCCAGTCATGCAGTTCGAGCCGCTCGCGCACGACGCGCTCCACCACCTCGTCGGACACGAGCCGGCCCTCCTGCGTGATGCGCGTGACTCGGGACCCCAGCTTGGTGTGGTTGGCGACGTTCCAGCGGAAGATCTCGCCGATGGAGATATGCACGAATCCGAATTCCTCGGCGAGGAGCTGGGACTGGGTTCCTTTGCCCGATCCCTGCGGGCCGATCATGATGTACTTGTGCATCGAGAGGCGCGCAAGGCTGACTCAGGCGGCGCCACGGGCCGGGACGGCCCTTAACGCTATCGTAATACCGAAGACCGCCGGGTTCCGGCGGGCAGTCAAGAGCGGCGCGTGGAACCTCTGGCAGGCAAGGTCATCGCCGTTACGGGAGCTGCCAAGCGGATCGGCCGGGAGGTGGCACTGGAACTGGCCCGGCACGGGGCGCGAGTCGCCGTTCACTATCGGGACTCCCGTGACGACGCGGCTGCAACCGCCGCGCAGTGCGGCGGGCTCGCCTTCCAGGCGGACCTTGCGAGCGTGGCCGAGATCGGTCGGCTCTTCCGCGACATCGATCAAGCGTTCGGACGCCTTGACGGCCTCGTCAACAACGCCGCCGTGTTCCGCGCTGTCGACCCTCTCGAGGCCACCGAGAGTGACTGGGATGCGATTCACGACGTGAATCTCAAGGCCACGTTCTTCTGCTGCCAGGAGGCGGCCAAGCTGATGCTGCGATCGGGTGGCGGCAGTATCGTCAACGTCAGTTCGCTCGGCGGCTTGCGACCGTGGGGCAAGCACGTGCCGTACTGCGCCTCCAAGGCGGGCGTGATCATGCTCACGCAGGGTCTCGCCAAGGCCCTGGCACCCGAAATCGCGGTCAACAGCGTAGCTCCGGGGGTAATCCACTTTGACTCCGAGATGCCGGACGAGATCGCTCGCTTGGTGAGCGTCACTCCCATGCGACGCCACGGCACGGGGGATGATGTCGCCGTGGCTGTCCGGCAATTCCTCACGGCCACCCCGTTCGTCACCGGCCAGATTCTCGCCATTGACGGCGGGCTGTCGCTGAAATGAGGGCGGCCTCATTGCAACTGGTCGGGCCACTGGCCGACCAATTCGCGAATCGCACGAACCTGCGCGAGCAACTGCGGAAGCAGGTCGAGCCGCAAGGCGTTCGCGCCGTCCGATAGGGCCTTCGCGGGCTCTTCGTGGACTTCGAAAAAAACACCGTCCACGCCGACCGCGGCTCCCGCCCGCGCCATGGTCGCGATGTATTCCGGCTCGCCACCGCTGGTTCCTTGGCCGGCTCCAGGCAACTGCAGGCTGTGGGTGACGTCGAGCACCACCGGCCAGCCGAACGTGCGCATGCGAGCGATCCCGCGGAAGTCGACCACGAGGCTGCGGTAACCGAAGGTCGTTCCGCGCTCGGTGAGCAAGATCCTGTCGTTTCCCGTAGACGCGACCTTGTCGGCCGCGTGGCGGATGTCGTCGGGGGCGAGGAACTGGCCCTTCTTGATGTTCACAGCTCGCCCTGTGCGGCCCGCCGCCAACAGCAGGTCCGTCTGTCGGCACAGAAACGCGGGGATTTGCAAGATGTCGCAAACTTCCGCGGCCGAATCGGCTTGGGAGGGCTCGTGGATGTCGGTAAGCACCGGCAGATCGGTTTCGCTTCGTACCTGTGCAAGAACCTTCAAACCGAGGGCCAGGCCCGGTCCCCGGTACGAGTCCCGACTCGTGCGATTGGCCTTGTCGAAGGAAGCCTTGAACACGGCTGGAACGCCCGCCGCACTGGCGGCCTGCGCTACCGCGCGACCGATCGTCCGCGCGTGCTCCGGCGACTCGATCACGCAGGGTCCGCAGATCGCGAACAAGCCTTTCCGCGCCAAGACAAGGTCCAGTCGGTCGTCCATGAACCTCCGCCCCGTCGGTTGGCCGATGCCCTGCACCGCCGAGAGCCAGCGAGACTGGAATCAGCATACGGCAGTCGGGCGCGACGCCGCGGCCAAGGCCGAATTGACACGCGTGTATATCAGTCGTATGCTTAATTCAAACGTTTGTTTGACTCAATGCCGCAAGCTCCGGATACGAAGGAACAGATCCTCGATGCCGCCGAAGCGCTGTTCAGCGCGAACGGCGTCGAAGGCGTGTCCTTGCGAGCCCTGACCAAGGAGGCGAACGTCAACCTAGCGTCCGTCCACTACCACTTCGGCTCCAAGGAAGCCGTGGTCCGCGCCCTCTTCGTGCGCCGGAGCGGACCCGTCAACCAAGAGCGCATCGCGCTGCTTGACGAGCTGGAACGCGAAGCCGACGGCGCCCCGTTGGCGGTCGAATCGATCCTCACCGCGCTGTTCTTGCCCGTCATCCGGATCACCCAGGATCCCGAGCGTCAGCAGGTCTACCGGCGCCTGATCGCGCGGTTCTACTTCGAACCCGCGGAGTACCTCGAATCCCTGTTCGAGCAAGAGTTCGCCGAAGTGATCAGGCGTTTCGAGCAGGCGTTCAGCCGCGCACTGCCAAGCTTGCCGCTCGGCGAACTGTGCTGGCGCATGCACTTCACCGCTGGCGTGATGGTGCATACGATGCTCGATTCCGGACGTACGCACAAGTGGGCTCCGCAAGCGATCACTGACGCATCCGATCAGGAAACGCTCGATGCGATGGTGCGGTTCGTGGCGGGTGGCATGCGGACGGCCGCGACGGCCGCCGGAGCGCCGCCTGGCTGCGCGGCGCCGGCAGAGGAGGTGGTCGGGCAATGAGACTTCCAATCGCGCTGGCGGGCTTCGCGCTGCTGTCGAGCTGTTCGCGTCCGATGCAACTGCCCGACCACGCATTCGATGTGCCGGCACCGGAGGCGTGGCAAGGCGGGGAGGTCGAGGCATCCGCACCGACCGCCGAGTGGTGGACATACCTCCAAGACGACCGCTTGAACGAGACCATCCGCGCCGCGCTGAAGTGCAACCACAGCTTGCGGGCCGCCGCCGCTCGCGTGGAAGCCGCGCAGCAGCAGGTGACAATCGCGGGAGCCGGCAAGCTGCCGACCGTCGATATCGGCACGAACCGGCTGCAACAGCGTCAGAACTTTGTCGGGCTGCCCTTCCCGGGGCTTGCGGGCCGCGTTCTCAGCAATACGTTCACCCAAGCCGGACTGTCGTTCAACGTCGCGTGGGAAGCCGACTTCTGGAATCGGATCGGGGCGGAAAAGCTCGCCGCCAGTGCAACGGTCGCTCGCCGGGCGGCCGACCTCGAAGCCGCGGCTCTGTCGCTGAGCGGCCAAGTCGCCAAGGCTTGGTTAGCCGCATTGGAGGCGCGCGATCAGGTTTCCTTGGCGGAGGCGGTGCTCGAGAACGCCCGCCTGACCGCCGAACGCACCGAGGCACGTTACCGCTTCGGCAATCGCTCCCCGGTCGACGTGCGTTTGGCTGAGGCCGAGATCGCTCGCGCGGCGGCGACACTCGAGCAGCGGAAACGCGGCTTGGGTGTCTTCGTGCGCCAGATCGAGACGCTCGCTTGCGAGTATCCGGCTGGCGCGTACGGACCTCCCTCTGAGTGGCCCGAACTCGCAGCGCGAGTGCCGGGCGGACTCCCTTCGGACCTCGTGCAGCGCCGACCCGACTTGATTGCCCTCGAACAAGCGCTATTCGTGGCCGACGCCCGCATCGTGCAGGCGCGGGCCCAGCTCAAGCCCAGCTTCTCCCTGACAACGGGCGCAGGCACTTCGAGCGACACCTTGCTGGATTTGGTGAATCCGCAATTGGGGGTCTGGAATCTGGGGCTGAACCTAGGCAGGCCCCTGTTCTACGGCGGACGGCTGAAGGCGAACGTCCGCGCTACGGAGGCGGAGTCGCGGGAAGCGGTCGCGAATTACGAGAGTCGAATCTGGACCGCGTATTTGGAGGTCGAGACAGCGCTGTCCGCCGAGGGGAGCCTGCTCGAGCAAGAGCGCTTGCTGGAAGAGTCGCTGGAGAGCACGCGGCGCGCGATCACGCTCGCGGAGCAGCGCTACAGCGCGGGCATGGCCGACATTTTCAGCGTGCTGTCCTTGCGCAGAACCGCCTTGGAATCCGAGAGCGCCCTGAGCGCCCTGAGGCGCGCGCGGATCGACAACCGGATCGACTTGCACCTCGCGCTCGGCGGGGACTTCGACACCGCCGGTGCTGACGTTTTGCTGTCCCGAGCGAACCCATAGGAGCTTGCGATGAAACGGCTACGGCTTGCAGTAATGATCATTCTGCCGATTCTCCTGCTCGGAGTGGGGGGCATGGCGACGCGGGCGCTGATCCTGTCGTTCGAGACGCCCGAGGCGCCGCCGCGCGAGATCCAGCACCCGGTGGTGCGCGTCGTTCCCGCCCGACTCGAGACGATGCGCTTGACCGTGCAAGCCGAAGGCACCGTGGCCCCGCGCACGGAGTCGCAACTGGTCGCCGAGGTGTCGGGTCGCGTGGTCGAAGTCTCCCCTTCGCTGGCTGCGGGCGGATTCTTCGAAGCCGGAGACGTGCTGCTGAAGATCGAGCGGCGGGAATACGAACTCGCGATCACGCGGGCGCGAGCCGCCATCGAGCAGGCCAAGCTGCGACTCACCACCGAGCGGGAATCCGCCACCATCGCGCGCCGGGAGTGGGAGGAACTCGGCAAGGGCGAGCCGTCGCCGCTGCTGTTTCGCGAGCCGCAAATCGCCGAGGTGCAAGCCAGCCTCGCCGCCGCCGAGGCCGGGTTGCGCCAAGCCCAGTACGACTTGGAACGCACGGTGATCCTCGCGCCGTTCGCCGGGCGCGTGCGCTCGAAACAAGTCGACGTCGGACAGTACGTGCAGCGCGGGATGGCGGTTGCCACGCTCTATTCGGTCGATGTCGCCGAGGTCAGGCTGCCGATTCCGAACGCCGAATTGGAGTTCTGCAGCCTTCCCCTTGCCTATCGCGACGGCACGGCGAGCGCGGACGGTCCGGCGGTGCGGTTGACTGCCCGCTTCGCGGGCCGGGACCACGTCTGGCAGGGCCGGATCGTGCGAACCGAAGGCGAGATCGATGCAAGCACGCGGATGGTGAACGCTATCGCCCAGGTCGGAGATCCTTACGCCCGAGGGAGCAGCACCGGCCGGCCGCCGTTGGCGGTGGGCATGTTCGTCCAAGCCGAGATCGCCGGCAACGTCGCGAGGGATGTGGTCGCGCTGCCGCGCACGGCCCTGCGCAGTGACAGCACGGTGTTCGTGATCGACAGCGCGGATCGGTTGCGATTCCGCGAGGTCGACGTGCTGCGGCGCCAGCGTGAGCGCGTGCTGGTGCGGGCGGGCTTGGAGGACGGCGAGCGGGTGTGCGTGTCGTCATTGGAGACGGCGGTGAATGGCATGCAAGTGCAAGTGACGGATGAGCCGGATACCGGAGCAGGGCAGGCGGCCAGCCGAGGGGGCGCGTCGTGAAGGGCCTGATCGCTTGGTTCGCGCGCAACAACGTAGTCGCGAACCTCCTCCTCTTCGTCATCGTCGCCGCGGGCGCCATCACCTTGATTGACCTGAAGAAGGAGGTCTTTCCGGAGTTCTCGCTCGACACCGTCACGATCTCGATGGATTACCGGGGCGCGGCGCCGGAAGAAGTCGAGGAAGCCATCTGCGTGCGGATCGAGGAAGCCATCCAAGGCTTGGTGGGCATCAAGAAGATGACCGCGACCGCCCGCGAGGGAAGCGCGTCCATCGTCGTCGAGGTGCTGGCCGACGAGGACGTGCGCCGGGTGCTGGAGGACATCAAGTCGCGGGTTGACGCGATCAACACCTTTCCGGAAGACGCCGAGCGACCGGTTATCCAGCAGATGACCTCGCGCTTCCAAGTGATCAACATCTCGATCTCGGGCGATACCGATCTCGCCACGCTGAAGCGGCTCGGGGAACGCACGCGAGACGAGATCACCGCGCTGCCCGAGATTTCCCAAGCGTCGTTGCTGAGCACTCCGCCGTACGAAGTCTCGATCGAGGTCTCCGAAGAGGCCTTGCGCCGATGGGGGCTGACATTCGATCAAATCGCGAACGCGGTGCGTCGCTTTTCCATCGACCTGCCCGGAGGTTCGGTCAAGACCGCCACGGGAGAGATCCTGCTGCGCACGAAAGGCCAGGCGTACACCGGCAGGGACTTCGAGCGGCTGCCGCTGCTCACCCGGCCGGACGGCACGCGGATCTACCTCAGCGACGTGGCGAAGGTCGTGGACGGATTCGAGGATCAAGCCAAGTCCGCCAAGCTCGACGGGGTCCCCTCGGTGGTGGTCCAGGTCTACCGGGTCGGGGATCAGAGCGCGATCGAGGTCGCCGACACAGTCCACGCGTATATCGAGGATGCCAAAGCGACCTTGCCCGAAGGCATCCAAATGGCCGCTTGGCAGGACTCGGCGCGGATGCTCAAGGGCCGCATCGAGTTGCTCACCAAGAACGCCGCGACCGGCCTCGCGCTGGTGTTCGTGACGCTAGCGCTGTTCATGCGCCTGCGCCTGGCGTTCTGGGTCAGTATCGGCATCCCGATCTCGTTCCTCGGCGCGATCGCGATGATGCCGATCTTCGACGTGTCCATCAACCAGATGTCGCTGTTCTCGTTCATTCTGGTCCTCGGAATCGTGGTCGATGACGCGATCGTGGTCGGCGAGAACATCAGCACGAAGCAGATTCAAACCAAGAAGGGATTTCGCGGAGCCGTCGAAGGAACCTACGAAGTGCTCGTGCCCGTGGGCTTCGGTGTGCTGACGACCATGGCGGCTTTTGCGCCGATGCTGTTCGTGGACGGAATCATGGGCAAGATCATGGTGGTATTCCCGTTGATCATCCTGCCCACTTTGTTCTTTTCGCTCGTCGAGTCCAATCTGATCCTGCCCTGCCACCTCTCGCACTACAAGGAACCAAAGCGCGGGGAGCGCTCCAATCGCGCGTTCCGCTGGTGGAACGGCTTTTTCGACGGGATAGCGGCGGGCCTAGCATGGTTCATACGACGGGTTTACAGGCCGATTCTCGCGACCGCGCTCGATTGGCGGTACGCGACGGTCGCGCTCGCCCTGGCAGTCTCCCTAGTCACCGGAGGCATGGTAGCGGGCGGATACGTGAAGCTGACGCTGTTCCCCACCGTCGACTCCGACAATGTCGTGGCATTTCTCACGATGCCCCAAGACGCGCCTGTCGACGTAACTCGGGAGGCTGTCGAGCATATTGAACGCGCCGCCATGGAAGTGCGCGAGGAACTTGCCGAGGAAGAGGGCGGAGACCAAGTCCTACTCATCCTGAGTTCGGTGGGCGAGCATCCGTTCCGGGCGGTGCAGAGCGGCCCGGCGGGAGACGGCGGATCGTTCTCGGGAGAGCATCTCGGGGAGGTGAATATAGAGTTGCGCCCGTCGGAGGAGCGCGAGATCAGCGCCGAAGTGATCGGGGATCGGTGGAGAGAGAAGGTCGGCCAGATTCCCGGAGCGGTGGAGTTGACGATCACCTCGGATCTGATCGGGGGCGGCAAGGCGATTGACATCCAGCTCAGCGCACTCGACCTGGACGAGCTGCAGGCAGCCGCGGAACGGATCAAGGAGGAACTGGCGAATTACGCGGGAGTCGTGGAAATCACGGACTCCTATCGCGGGGGCAAGCCCGAGGTGAGGCTCGCGCTGACATCCGAGGGCGAGGCGTTGGGCCTGACCTTGGAAAATCTCGGGCGCCAGGTGCGACAGGGGTTTTTCGGCGAAGAGGCCCAGCGGATCCAGCGCGGCCGCGATGACGTGCGCGTCATGGTGCGCTATCCCGCGCTCGCCCGGCGGTCGCTCGGCGACCTAGAGCAGATGAGGGTACGCACGCCTGCGGGCGCGGAAGTGCCGTTCTCGACGGTGGCGGTGGCCTCGCTGGGGCGCGGACCCGCTGCGGTCACGCGCGTGGACCGCAACCGAGCCATCAACGTCCAAGCGGAGGTGGACGAAACCATCACGACGGGCGGCGAGGTCCTCGCTGACCTCGACGCCGAGTTTCTGCCCGCGTTGATGGAGCAATATCCGGGAGTCACCTACTCGTTCGAAGGGGATCAAGCGGACTTTGCCGAGTCCATGGACAGTCTCATGCGAGGCTTCGGGGCGGCGCTGTTCGTGATGTTCGCCATGCTCGCGATTCCGCTCAAGAGTTATATCAAGCCCCTGATCGTGCTCGCGGCCGTGCCGTTCGGTTTCGTTGGCGCAGTCTGGGGCCACGCCCTGCTGGGCTTGCCGGTGAGCTTCCTGTCGATGTGCGGAATGGTCGCGCTGGCCGGGGTGGTCGTGAACGACGGACTCGTGCTCGTCACGTTTATCAACAACTACACGGGGCGGCATGGCACGTTGTTCGAGGCCGTGCAACGAGCCGGCGAAGCGCGCTTTCGGGCGATCCTGCTGACCTCGCTGACCACCTCCGCCGGCGTCACGCCGCTGATGCTCGAGAAGAGCCTGCAGGCGCAATTCCTGATCCCGATGGCGGTTGCGCTGGCGTTTGGCGTGCTCTTCGCGACCGGCGTGACGCTGGTGCTGGTGCCGTGTCTGTTCATGATCCTGAACGACATCAAGAGGCTGCTGCGGCGACTGATGACCGGTCAGCCCGGGGCAGGCATCGAGCTACCCGGGGTGGCGGCGGGCAGCGCGAGCGCCGCGGCGGGTGATTGAATGGCACGAGGCACCGGAGGTTGGGCGGGAGCCCGATGCTGGACTGCGGTCCACGGCCTCTGAAACATCGGCACGAAGGCATCGCCCGATCAGATCGCTTCGCATGGAATTGCCCTCGCGATCGTCTGAGAGAATGGGTTGATGGGGATTTTCGGCGACGAACCGTTCCATCGCATCGGCAAGCTCCCCCAATACGTCTTCGCCGAGATTAACGATATGCGGGCCAAGGCCCGCCGGGCCGGTCTGGATGTCGTCGACCTCGGAATGGGCAACCCCGACGGGGCGACCCCGGCGGTCGTGGTCGACAAGTTGACCGAGGCGGCCCAAGACAAGCGCAACCATCGCTACTCCCTCTCGCGCGGGATTCCGCGACTTAGGGAAGAGATTTGCAAGCGGTACGCTACGAACCACGGAGTCGCACTGGATCCCGAGTCCGAGGCCATCGCGACGATGGGCTCCAAGGACGCCCTAGCGCACTTGACGTTCGCCACCATCGGACCGGGCGACGGGGTGGTCATGCCGGACCCGTCCTACCCGATCCACCAGTGGGGGGTGGTCATGGCGGATGGCGAGCAGATCGCCGTGCCCATGCCGTCACCCGAGGAGTTCCTCGGTCGGGTCGAAGACCTATTCAAGAAACCGGGGCGCAAGCCGACGATGGTGCTGACGTGCTTCCCGCACAACCCGACGACGCAGTGCGTGGATTCCGACTTTTTCCCGCCGCTGGTCGAGCTCGCGCACAAGCACGGGACGATGCTCGTCCATGACTTCGCCTACGCGGACATCGTTTTCGACGGCTACAAGGCTCCATCGATGCTGCAGGTACCCGGCTCGAAGGAAGTCGGCGTGGAGATCTTCTCGCTGTCGAAGAGCTACTGCATGCCGGGCTGGCGAGTCGGATTCTGCCTGGGCAACGCCAAGATGATTCATGCCTTGGCGCGCATCAAGAGCTACTTGGACTACGGCATGTTCCAGCCGATTCAGATCGCGTCCATCATCGCCCTCCGTCAGTGCGAGGAGTTCACGCGAGAGACCGCGGCGATGTACAAGAGCCGACGGGACGTGCTGGTCGACAGACTCGGACAGGGCGGCTGGGAGATCGAAGCGCCGCAGGCGACGATGTT
This sequence comes from Bryobacterales bacterium, assembly GCA_965242625.1. Classification (GTDB taxonomy): domain Bacteria; phylum Acidobacteriota; class Terriglobia; order Bryobacterales; family UBA6623; genus VXMF01. The sequence goes on from CBDEST010000005.1 coordinate 425,994, forward strand.
CGTGTGGGCCAAGGTCCCGGATCGCTTCGCGCAAGGCGGTTCCTTGGAATTCGCCAAGCTGTTGCTGGAGAAGGCGCTCGTCGCGGTATCGCCGGGCATCGGATTCGGGCCCGGCGGGGAGGGCTACGTGCGGTTCGCTTTGGTCGAGAACGAGCACCGCATCCGCCAGGCAACCCGCAACATACGCAAGCTGTTGCGGGGCTGATCTGGCAACGCGCCGTATACTTAGACACAGACGGAAGCATGCCGGCCTCGTTCCGGCGTCTTCGACGACCGTTATGAGAACCGCATCGCGAACCCTGCTCCTCCCGGCCCTCCTCGCGGTTTGCATCGGAAGCATGCAGGCGCAGTCGCTGAACGCCACGATCGAGGGCATCGAGCGCCACTACAACAGCCTGAGCGCCCTCCAGATGTCGTTCGAGCAGTCCATCGAACACGGCGCGCGACTGACGATGGCGGAATCCGGCATCGTCTACCTGCTGCGCCCGGGCAAGATGCGCTGGGACTACGAGCGGCCCCAAGGGAAGCTGGCGATCAGCGATGGCGAGATCTTCCGGATGTACAGTCCCAATTCGAATCAAGTGCGTCAAGTGGCTCTGGTCGAAATGGCAGACCTGCGGGCGCCGCTTTCGTTCCTGCTGGGACGCATGAGGCTGCGGCGCATGTTCCGCAATCTGCGGATCGAGGAAGTTGACGGCCAGCGAGTGCTGATCGGGGAGGGCCGGAACGCCCAAGACTTCTACTCCCGCGTCGAGTTCGGGTTCGACCCAGACGCGCACACGATCACGGGGATCCGGATTTTTGGAAGAGACGAGTCCGTGAACGTGTACCGATTCTGGGAAGAGCGGAAAAACCCCAAGCTGGCCGAAGGTCTGTTCGTGTTCAAGGCTCCTCCAGGAGCGGAAGTCGTTCCCCTCACCCGGAGCTTCAGCCAAGTTCCGTACAAGCGCGACAAGGAATAGCGGCTCGCTTCCGCCCCGCACGCAACGCGGGCCTTGGCGATCAGCCCGATTGGCGAATCCAAGGAGCGTGGCGCGGCGTGCGCCGACACTGGTCGGCTCAGGGAACTACCTTCAGGACACTTGATCCGCTGCCAAGGTGGCATCCGCGTAGCGAGCGATTGCACGCGGGTGCCGTGGCGGGTACGTACGCGCTTCTCGCCTCCGTTGGGCCGGTAGCGGATCCAGGGGACCATGCCTCGGGCGGTTCTGTCGCGCCTCGACGGCCGGGTACGGCGAAGCGTCAACTCCCGTCCCAAGTTGTTCATCCTGCATCCACTTGCGGTTTCCCAAGTCGCCCCCAGGGCTTGAGAGAACGCTACCGAGGGCGGGTGCTAGGATGAAAATCATGATGAATTCGATCATCCGGTGGGCAGTTTTGCTGGCACTTCCAGCGCTTCTCTTGCCAACCCTCTCGTTCGCCCAGTACGACTGCGCAGACAAGACTGTCACGGCTGCGGGCATCCGGAACCGCGAGGACATCAGGGCATTCGTGCAGTGCGCCCGCGAGTACGCCCTGGAGAACGGATTCGAGGAGGCTCGGCGGGCGTTCAACGAGGACGAGCGCTGGAAGAGCGGCCAGTACTACGTGTTCGTCGACGGGAACACGGCCAGGGGCGAGGATTCGCTCACGCTGGTCTACCCGCCGGACAACTCCAGGGAAGGCGGTTACTGGGGCCCGCTGATCGACCGCTTCGGCAATGACTACTTCAAGGAGGTCGAGCGCGTCACTAGCGACTACGGCGGGGGGTACGCGTACTATTCTGTACCGAACTCGCTCACGGGCAATGACGAGCTTAAAGCGGCGTACGTCATGCCGATCGATTGGGACGGGACGCCCGCTGTGATCGGCGCTGGAATTCACGAGCAGGATCTTCCGGGGGCGTGCTACCCCGGCAGCGTCAACGCCGCGAACCTCGCCGCGAACCCCGCCCCCGATCGCTTGCGCGATCTCGTGCGCTGCGCGGCCCACGTGGTCGAATCCAAGGGGTTCTTCGCCACTAACGAACTGACATACGGCTCGCGTTGGAACGAGGGCTCGGTCTACGCGTTCGGCACCGACCTGGCCGGTGTCCAGGTCTACTCGGGTGAGGATCCGTGGGAGAACGGCGAGCTGGGCGAGCTCGGGGACGCAATGGAGAAGTTCCTCGGGCGCGACATCTTCGGGCCTGCGCTGGTCTTCGGCGAGATGTTCCTCCTGTACATGGACGAGAACCCGGTAACCGAGCGGGCAGAGCGCAAGCTGGCCTTCGTCAAGCGCGTCAACGCCCAAGGCGTCCCGATCCTCGTGGCATCCGGGTACTTCCTGCCCGAGGGCGTGTCGGTCGCCACCGACGGCCTGCCCGCCTGCGCGGACAAGTCCGTCGCCGCCGGCGCGATCCGCACCCCCGAAGACATCCAAGCCTTCGTGATTTGCGCGCGCGAGTACGCGTTGAGCAACGGGGTGGCCGAGGCGGCCCGCGCCTTCCGGGAGGAGGAGCGCTGGAAGTCGGGTCCGTACTACATCTACGTCAACCGGGTCCCCGAACCGGGCGGCCAGACCTACACGCTGGTGCATGGAAACCGGTCCCGCGAAGGCCAGTCCTTCGGCCCGCTGATCGATGTCCTGAACAACGACTTCTTCTTGGAAGAGGCGCGCCTCGCGCAGGATTACGGCGGCGGCTGGATGTACTACTCGTTCCTGAACCCGGCCGCGGGGCGCGCCGAATACAAGGCGTCGTACCACGCCGCGATCGACGACTGGGACGGGGCGCCCGCGGTGATCGGAGCGGGCCTCTACCCGCACGACCTATTCGGCAACTGCGACCCGGATCAAGTCAGCGCGGCCACGGTCGCAGCCGACAGAACGCCGGAGCGCCTGATGGAATTCGTGCGGTGCGCGGCGCACCAGCTCGAAGGGAACGGCTACATGGCGACCACCGAGCTGACCACCAATCCGCGGTGGAGCAGCGGTGCGGTGTACACCTTCGGGATGGACCTGTCGGGCATCCAGACCTTCTCGGGCAACTCCGTGCGCGTCAACGGGAGGCAGCTGCAGGAATGGAGCGATCCGAGGTCGCCAGCCGGTCCGTTTCGCGGACGCGACGTGATTAGCGCGGCCGACGCTTTCGGGGAGACGTTCCTCTACTACAAGGCACTCAATCCGGCTACCGGCCGGTCGGAACGCAAGGTGGCGTTCATGAAGCGTGTCACCGCGCAGGGCACGCCGGTACTGGTCGGGTCTGGGTACTACCTTCCCGATCTCTAAGTCGCGGCGCGAGCCGCGTCTGCCCAGCGAGCGACTGCGAAGGGGGCACACTTCGGGAGCGGTCGGCCGTAGCAGCGGTCGCGGTCCCAAGAGGGCGGTCAGGGCCTGCCGCGAGCGATGACAACTGGAAGTCCGGTTGGATCCGATGGGATCGGTTTCGACAGCGTTGTCAGCCAAGCGCCAACCCGCTTCGCCGGTCGACCCTTTCCACTCAGCTAGCAGTTCCGAAAAATGCTCGTGGCGGGCAAGCAACCGTCTTGAAGTGCCAGTGCTAGCATCAAGACCATGAAGCGTGCAGCCTTTCGACAGGGTGTCTGCTTGGCCCTGTTGGTCTTGGTGGTACCGAGTCTTTCCGTCGCCCAGTACGATTGCGCGGACAAGACAGTCTCGGCCGCGGGCATCGGCAACCGCGAGGACCTCAAGGCGTTCGTCCAATGCGCCCGCGAGTACGCGCTCGAAAACGGATTCGAGGAAGCCCGGCGGGCATTCCACGAAGACGAGCGCTGGGACAACGGCGAGTTCTTCGTATCCGTGGACGTAAAGGCGACGCGGGGCGAGGATTCGCTCGCGCTGATCTGGCCGCCGGACGAGTCCATCGAAGGGGCCTACTGGGGCCCGCTAATCGACCGTTTCGGTAACGACTACTTCAAGGAAGTCGAGCACATCATCAGCAATTTCGGGGGCGGCTACCACCACTTCTCGGCATCAAGTCCGCTGACGGGTATCGACGAACTCAGGACCGTGTACGTGCTGCCGATTGACTGGGACGGAACATCCGCTGTCATCGGCGCCGAAATCTACGAGCCGGACGTTCCGGGTGCGTGCGACGCCACCGAGGTAAGCGCCGCCAACCTTGCCGCGGATCCCTCCCCGGACCGCTTGCGAGAGCTCGTGCGATGCACGGCGTACCTTGTCGAATCCAAGGGGTTCTTCGCCATCAACGAATTGACCTACGGCTCGCGCTGGAACGACGGTCCGGTCTACGCATTCGGCACGGATCCGACCGGCGTCCAAGTCTACTCCGGCGAAGATCCCGGAATCGATGACGGGTCGGGTGAATTCGGAGACGCGATGTCCATGTTCCTCGGACGTGACATCTTCAGGCCGGCTCTTGCCTTCGGCGAGACGTTCCTCTTGTACATGGACGAGCACCCGGAAACCGAGCGGGAACAACGCAAGGTGGCCTTCGTCAAGCGCGTCTTGGCTCAAGGTGTCCCGATTCTTGTGGGATCGGGATACTTCTTGCCCGAACCACGATCGATCGAAGACGGACTGCCCAGTTGCGCAGACAAGTCCGTAGCCGCCGGCGCTATCCGTACCCAGGAGGACATCCAAGCTTTCGTCCTCTGCGCACGTGAGTACGCGTTGAGCAATGGCGCGGCCGAAGCGGCCCGCGCGTTTCGGGAAGACGGGCGTTGGAAATCCGGCCCGTACTACGTGTACGTCAATCGGGTCCCCGTGCAGGGCAAGCCGACGCTCACGATCGTGCATCCCAACCGAGAGCGCGAAGGTCGGTCATGGGGTCCGCTGATCGATGTCCTCGGCAACGACTTCTTCTTGGAAGAGGGTCGTCTCGCGAGGGACTTCGGCGGTGGTTGGGTGTACTACTCGTTCTTGAACCCGGCTTCGGGGCGCGCCGAATACAAGGCGTCGTATAACGTCGTGATCGACGACTGGGACGGGGCTCCCGCCGTGATCGGAGCCGGCCTCTATCCGCACGACCTCTTGGGCAACTGCCCTCCCGACCAAGTGAGCGCGGCGGCGGTCGCCGCCGATGGGACGCCGGAGCGGCTGATGGAATTCGTGCGATGCGCGGCTCACCAGCTCGAAGGGAACGGCTACATGGCGACAGCCGCACTGACAGGCGATCCGCGCTGGAGCAGCGGTTCGGTGTACACGTTCGGAATGGACTTGTCGGGCATCCAGACGTTCTCGGGCAACCCTGTGCGCGTCAACGGAAGGGAACTGCTGGAATGGGGCGATCCGATGGCAGCCTCAGGACCGTTGCGCAGACGCAGCGTGATCGGTCCTGCTGCCGCTTTTGGCGAATCGTTCCTCTACTACGAGGCACTCAATCCGGCTACCGGGCGGTCGCAGCGGAAGGTGGCGTTCGTGAAGCGCGTCACGGCGCAAGGCACTCCGGTGCTAGTCGGGTCCGGGTACTACCTTCCAGATCTCTAGCCCGCTGCAAGAGGGCCATCCGCTGAGCGATCAGAGGCTTGCTCGCGAATCAGGTACTTCGCCAGCTCCGTAAAGGGCGGGTGAGCGGAAAATCGTAGTGTATACATTGGCGGTTGCCGGTAGATGTGCCCGGCGATGGCCGGAAACGATAGGGGCAGAGTCTTGTTGCCGACGAGGCGAGAGTGGTAAAGATCAAAAGCTGTCAAGTTCAATGTCGGCTGCACCGTAGAAATCGCCGGCGATCTTTCGGACTTCGACGCGGTCTAGATCGAGCATCCGCGACACTTGGCCTTCGGACAAGAGTTCCCGACGGAGAGCCGCCGTAGCGAGGTGCTCCAAGCGCGTTCCGCATCGTGGCGGCTCCTGCCCTCTGGACTCGCCAATCGGACCATCGTCGATCTGCGTTTCTTGGAAACCTTGATCGGAGAGGCAGTCGAACGTGCCAGCACGTAGTAGCTGGAGGCTCTCAAGGCGTCGGCACATCGCTTGGGTCGAGACGAAGAACGCGCGCGCCATGGCGACCAAGCTTCGGAGCGTGAATTTGTCGAACGCCGCACGCGATTCCTGAAAGCGCCTGCGTACCGAGTCGGCAGGCATGAGAAATGCGTAAGAAAAGGCATTCGCGAACCGTTCCTCTTTCGACGCCGCGCACCCCTCGGTGGCCACGATGTCACCGAAGGATCGGTTCGAAACCAAGTGACCGAGTTCATGCGCTGCAGTCATCGCATGAAGTTGAGGGGAGTGGCGCGCGTTTAGCAGAATGCAAGCTCCGACTTCCGGGTCGTGTCCGAAGACTCCCGAAATCGATTGCGGCAAGTCTCGTACGAAGATGCGGACACCCGCCTGATCCTCTAGCAACTCCACTAGATTGGGAATTGGCGAAAATCCAAGGCCAAGCGAGTAACGAATCGTCAACGCCGCCTCTTCGGCCTGCCTATCGACCGAGTAAGGAGTGATCCGTCGCTCAGGTATGAGGATTGCCGGAGGTTGGAGTCCGAGGAGTCGTTCCAACTCGACCATCGCGGAAGCGAGCTTGTTGAGCAACCTCAGGGTTGGCGCAGTCTCGTTTGAATTCCTCTCTGAACTGCGGAACTTGGCAACTAGGTTGAGATGGACAGCACTCGGCGACAGGATACGATTGACGCCGATCCCATAGCGCTCTGCTAGCAGTCGCAGTTCTTCGGCCCTGAACCCGCGCTGTCCGCTCTCAATCGCGACCAACGTAGGCCGCGAAACGGAGAGAGCAGCGGCGGCCTCGGATTGAGCCACTCCAGCAGCTTGACGGGCCTTGCGTAGACGATCACCGATTTCAGCGTTCGTTACGGGGCCAGTGCGTTGATTGGTTCCGCCCATAACCCCTCAGCGATCTCGCGTTTCCGACTCGAACGTTGCGTGTCGAGCGCAGCCCGTGAGCGGCGGTTGCACCTGTCAACCCTTCGCGCAACCGTCCTAACCCTCGTCCGCACCACCCGAGGTGCCGACGCGTCCTTGACGAGGTCGTCGCGCATTCTGCCGCTCTTGAGCAGCGTGGCCGATGCGTCTTTCAATGTCAAGTAATTCTGGGCACTATACCTTTCATTGGAAAGAGGCTAGCGTCAAGACCTACAATCCTACGAGCCCCTGCGTTGCGTCGCACCAAGACCTGCGTGTAATGTGCATAGCAAGCCAAGTCGGGCCCTGCTGTACCTCGGCGTGCGACGTTCGAGGCGGCGGTCGACCGCGTTACAGAGATGATCGTGGTCGCGCCCCTGCGGCGAGCGGATTTCCGGGAACCTTGGTCGGGAAATCGGATTGCTTGCGCGGATTCGGGGCGCCAAGGCCTTGACCTCGGGCGAATGCACGCTTGCTGAAGCCCGAACGGCACACTTCGCTGGATCCGATCCTGCCCGCTGTGGGCAGCCGGGATCATTAACGCGGTCGCTGGCCGGCTACCGCTCTCCACTGCGCGTCCTACTCACCTCCAACAGCCTTGTTTCACCGAGCCTTGTCGCGATTCGACCGGGTCGCCCACCCGTCGTGCTCATGTCGGCTGAGCTGATCGCTCCTGCTCGACCGCGCTGAAATCGAAGAACTCCGCAGGTCACAGCGTGAACGCCGATCATTCGACTAGGTTGGAGTGATTCGACCAGCTACGAATCGGTGCCGCAGGCTCGCTTCGGCGACGCCCTTTTCTTGCGCCCCTGATTCTCTTTTCCAGCCAGCGGCACCAAGAGTTGCTCGTAGCGCCCGAGGAGGTGCTCGGCGCGTTCCCGGCCCGAAGCGAAGGGGGCGCGCCGGTAGAGCCGATCGATCGCTCGGTCGAGTCGCTGGTGGGCTCTGCGAAGGCCGGACGGCATGAATTCAGCGTCGTAGAGGTCGCTCAACGAGGCATTGGCATGTTCTGCTCTGGCGGCGAGTACCGCTTGAGCCAGACGCTGAATTCCCCCCCCCCCCTCGAATTCGGGGGCGGGAACGTGTTGTAGACCAGCCCAACCGAATAGCGGAAGTCGCTCTTGAGCCGCCCCCCGATGTACCGCAACCAGCTCATGTGCATGGCAGACGTTAGCAGCGCAAAGTCGCCGAGCGTCGCTCTTCGCAGTACCTTGATTGCGTTGCTGGGCACTACAGGCGGCTCGAGCCACGCGATCGGCACATAGTCGCGCCGTCCGGAACTCGTTTCCGGGATTGCCAAGTATGCTTCGGTCGGAATCACGTTGACGTGGTACTGCGTCGGCGTGCGCGCGAGCTCGCGGGTCGACTCGCTAGTGCTCAATTCTCGATATGCACGGACCGCGGCGACGCGCTCGCGCACCCTCGGCAGACGCCGCAACACCGCGGGTGGTGCCTCCTGCAGCGCGAGGATCCAACGCTCCCCGCCATTGAGGAATTCCCGGCTGCCCAAGAACGGACGCAGGAATGGTTCCGCTCCCGGCTCTTCCTGCAAGAAAGCGTCTCGTTCTTCTCTCGAAAAGATGTAGTGTCCGCCGTCGATCGGCTTCGATCCGATGATCAACGGCGGCATGCCGTTCAGCGGTCGCGATTCCTCCCGCACGACGATGCGAGGGTTCCGTAGACGGTCCGCCCCGAACAAGTACGCAGATAGCTCCCGATGGCGGCTCTCGTGCGGTTGTCCATCAACTTTCGCGTAGCTGAACAGGCGACGCGAGCGGAGTCGCGCAGCATTCTTCTCGAGCCCGACGACCACGACATGCACATGCGCCTTGCCCCGCGCGTCGGAACCCCACCCGAACGTGCGGTGCGCGAACGCTACGGCCATTTGGTATCGCTCAAAGAGGACTGGCCACAGCTGCCCTACCTGCTCGCCCTGGGAAATCGAATTCGTGGCCACGAACCCAATGCCACCCGCCCCGCGTCCAACGAATGCCGCAGCCTTCACAAACCACGCCGCAACGTAGTCCAGCGTGCCGCCGCTGCCCCCCAATGCCGCTATGCGACGCACCTGCTCTCTCTGCTGCGCGCTCTGGTACTTCGCTCCCACGAACGGCGGATTGCCCAGCACGTACGAGCACTCCTCGGGAGGCAGCACTTCCGCCCAATCCATCTCCAGCGCATCGCCCTGCACGATCCGCGACGCCTTGCGTAACGGAATCCGCGTGTACGTTTCCCCGAACTCCAGACTCAGCCGATTATTCATCAGGTGATCCATCATCCAGAGCGCGGTCTCCGCGATCCGCGCCGCGAAGACGCCGATCTCGATTCCGTAGAACTGATCGACATCGATCCGGCTCAGTCCCGCCGCATCCAATGCCCGCTGCTCTTCCGAGCCGCTCGCGGCCCGCAGCTCGCGAATCACCTCGATCTCCAATGTCCGTAGCTCGCGGTAGGCGATGATCAGGAAATTGCCGCAGCCGCACGCTGGATCAAGGATCCGCAATTCCCCGAGGCGCTTGTGGAATCTCCGCAGCTCGGACCTGCGCCGGGAAATACTGCGGGCCATGATCTTCTCGAATTCCGCTCGCAATTCGTCAAGGAAGAGGGGCTGGATGACTTTGAGGATGTTCTTCTCGGTGGTGTAGTGCGCCCCTGCGGCGCGCCGCTGCTCGCGATTCATCACGGATTGAAACAGAGCGCCGAAGATCGCGGGCGAGATGCCCGACCAGTCGAAGCGGCACGCTTCGAGCATGCACTTCCGCATCCCGGCGTCGAAGCTGGGAACGGCGACTTGATCGCGGAACAGATCGCCGTCGATGTACGGGAAACGAGCTAGGTCGGCGTCAAGGTTCCTCGGCCGCTTTGACGTCGGGGTGTTGAGAACCTGAAAGAGGTGATGGACTTTCTCGCCGACATCCGATCCATCTTCGGAGGTGCGCTGCTCCATGTAGTCGAGGAAGGAGTCGCGTGGCTCGAAAATGCCCGTGTCGTCCGCGAACAGGCAAAACACGATGCGCACGAGGATCTGCTCGAGGTCGGGACCTTCATGGCCTTCAGCCGCTAACGCGTCGTGCAGCCGCCCCATCAGTTCCGAGGCTTCGATGTTGACCGGATCCTGGTCCCGGAATTCTCTCCTTTGGACGCCGAGGATGAAACCGAAGCGCTCCACGTGCCGAGGCAGTTCCGCCAGCGCGAAGGCAATCTCGTCTCCCTGTTCAAGGTCATACAATTCGAAGGTCTGGAAATCGCTAAGCAGCAGGTATCGCGGCAGTTCCGCTTCCTCTAACCCCGGGAAGTAGTCCAGCGCCTGCGCTTTGGCCTTTCGGAGATCACGGCCGACGCTCTTCTGCTCGACCAACAGCATGCCCTTCCAGAAGAGATCGATGAACCCGCGCTTCTCTCCCAACCGCTTGACCGGTTCCTCAAATGAAGCGACCCTCCGTACAGACACTCCGAAGACGTCAAAGAAATCGCGGTAGAACAGGTGCGTTTGGGATCTCTCGCGACCGGCGTCCTGCCACTCCTGAGCGAAGCGGGCAGCGCGTGCTCGGATTTCGTTCCATGACAGCCGCATTCAGCTACCGCTCCCTCCAAGACCGCAGGGCAGACCGCGCTGGGCAGGCCAGATCTCGAATCGGCAGTTACGCCCGCGACCGGTCCATGGGTCGATCCGCTCGGAACGCGCTTGGACTCGGCACGCAGTCCGTCCAAGCCCGATAGTGGCTACGTTCACCGCCGCTAGCGCTCCATCCGCGCTGCCTCTAGGAACACAGGCAGGATCGGCACGTCTTCCATCGGTCCCCGGCGACTGGTCTGGACCTTCGCAATGCGATCCACGACTTCCATGCCTTCCACGACCTTCCCGAAGACCGTATAGCCGAACTGCCGAGTGCCCCGATCGAGTTTCACGTTGTCGTTCAAGTTGACGAAGAATTGGGATGTAGCGGTGTCCTTGCCCCACCCGCGCGCCATCGCCACGCTGCCACGGACGTTCGGCATGCCCTTCTTGGTTTCGATGCGCACCGGTTCGCCGGTCGGCTTGGGACGCAACTCGGGCGTGAAGCCGCCCCCTTGGACGACAAAGCCTTCGATCACCCTGTGAAACACCGTGTCATCGTAGAATCCGGAATTCACGTAGGACAGGAAATTATCGACCGTTCGGGGTGCAATGTCCGGATAGAGCTCGATCCGGAACGTGCCCTTCGAGGTCTCGACAGCGACGACCGGACGCGACTCCGGCGACTGCGCGAAAAGGACAGCGGCGCAGCCGACTGCTGCTAGCAACGAACGACACGGCTGTCGTTGCGGCATGCGAACGAGACCGTCCAACTCCGGGAGCGTGCCATGGACGGTCGGATGTGGTGCCGGGAGGCGGGCTCGAACCGCCGACCTACGGGTTATGAGTCCGTCGCTCTGACCAGCTGAGCTACCCCGGCCCTGCCCATATCGTAACGGTTCCCGGCCCGGCTGGCAATTCTCCAAACGATTGGGCGCTCGGTAGCGATGCTGACTATGAAGGCAGGTCCGGTTTGGGAAGTCTGTTTGCCCTAATCCCGGATGCGAAACCGCCGCTAGGCATCCTAGCCAGATACCCCCGGCTCGCGCATCGGCACTACTGTACCAGCTCCCCACTCATGCGCGGAGCTCTGAGCGGGTTAAAGAAGTGATGAATCGGTATGTCGAACTTGCGGGCCAAGTAGTGCAGCGTTTGTCGCCTCACCGAATCCGGGATAGGTTGAACCTCAGTGACCGATCCTTTCACAAGGACGAATTCGGGAGAATCTACGGATGCCCTAGAGACCTCAACTTGGTGCCGACGAAGCACATCGATGACGTTAGCCCTCGCGACTACGCCGGTAAGGTCGCGCGACATCCCCCCAACTCGACCCTCAGCCTCGCCGTGGGACGGATCAGTGGGATCACTCATCACGATGCCTCCGATCCGTGCCGCGACTCGATGAACTGAATGCCGCGGAATGGCAGGGCCAGTTCGCTTCCATCGGGTATCTGATGTTCAGAAACCTGTGAGAACGTGAGTGACTTCGCAGGCGCTGAGTACATCAGATCCCACGCTTCCTGTGGGGCGACCCGCAAGATCCCCCGGATCGTGCCGAAGACCTTCAGGTGCTCATGGACGGTGGACAGCAAGCCGGACTGAAACTTGCTCTTCGCATCCTCAAGCGTCTCTCCCTGCACTGCGTAATCGATCTCCAGCCCCTGCGCGAACCAAGCCGTGCCGTCCGGAACGATGACCACGCGAAGATCCAACATCCCAACGATGTGGGATCCAGTCTCGTCAGCACCATGGAATGCAGTTGTGGCAGCCATGAAACCCCCAATCTCACATTGAGTATAGCAAACACCTCGATAGCTGTCACGCAAGCAAGATCCGAGACGTGCCGTCAGAGCGTGGGACCGATGCGCCAAGTCATCAGTTCGCGATGACCGGCGCGCTCGCTACAGGTCTTGGTGCCCGAGGCGACATCCAGCAAGCTGTCATACATGCGGGTTCCGAGCGTCGCGATGTCCTCGTCGCCATCCGCCACCGTTCCGGCGTTGATGTCCATGTCTTCGTCCATGTGCGTGGCGGTCACCGTGTTCGACGCGACCTTGATCACGGGCGCGGTCGCGAACCCGAAACAGCTGCCGCGGCCCGTCGTGAAGAGGCAGATGTTGCACCCGCCGGCGATCATCCCGGTCACCGACGCGGGGTCGTAGCCGGGACTGTTCATGAAGACGAATCCCTTCTCGGTGATGCGCTCCGCGTAGTCATACACCGCGGCCAAGGTCGAGCGGCCGCCTTTCGCGATGGCTCCCAGCGACTTCTCGGCGATATTGGTGATGCCGCCGGCCATGTTCCCCGGCGATGGATTGCTATTGAACGTGACCGGATCCTTGAAGCGCGAGACGTAGTCGAAGTACCAGTCCAGCATGTCCAGCAGACGCTGGCCAACAGCCGGGCTCGCCGACCGACGGGTGAGAAGATGCTCGGCACCCCAGATTTCGGTGGTCTCGCCGAGACAGGCCGTGCCGCCCTGCTTGACGACTAAATCCGCGCAATATCCGACGCCGGGATTCGCGGTGATTCCAGAGAAAGCGTCCGACCCGCCGCACTCGAGCGAGATCGCGATCTGCGAAACCGGGCAGGGCTTCCGCTCGAGCCGCCCGGCGGTCTCCATCAGCTCGCGGACGGCCTTGACGCCGTCATCGACGACCCTTCTCGTGCCTCCGCTTTCCTGCAGGGTGAGACCCTTCGTCGCGGCATGACCGTTCGACTCCTCGCCAGAGCGCAAGTAATAGCCGATCTGGTTGACTTCGCAGCCCAGCCCGACAACCAGCGCCGCACCTACGTTAGGGTGGTCCGCCAGCCCCGAGAGCGTCTGGCGGAGCAAGCGCAGGTCAGCGCCCTCCCCCTGACCGCACCCGTGCTCGTGCGGCAGGGGAATGACGCCGTCGATGCCCGACCCGGCGAAGTTCTCGTCTCGGAATTCAGCCGCGATCCGCTCCGTGGCATAGGCCGCGCAATGGCTGGCACCTACGATCGCCACGTAGTTCCTCGTGCCGGCGCGGCCATCGGAGCGCGGGTAACCCAGAAACGTGTTTCGGTCCGGCGGCGGGATCTCATCCAGATTCGCGAGCCCCGTCCCGAATTCGTACTCGCGTTCGTTGATATCGAACTCGAGATTGTGCGTATGCACCCAAGCGCCTGCCGACAAGTCCGTGCCGGCCCGACCGATCTCCTCGCCGTACTTGTAAACCGTCTCCCCGGCGTTGATGTGGCGCAACGCGATCTTGTGGCCGGGAGAGATCGCTTGGGACGTTTTCACCTCGATCCCTTGGTGCTGGATCGCGGCGCCGGCTGGCAACTGTACACGCGCTACGGCGACGTTGTCGCTGGGGTGCAGCCGAATCCAAGGATTGGCGGGGATTCCCGTCGGAGCGAGATTGACAAGCTGCGTCGGCATGATGGTCTCCTACAGGTCAGGCGCCAAGGACTCGCCCGCATGCTCGAGCCACGCGGTCTCTTCAGGTGTGAATTCGCGTTCCCGGTTCACCGCGACGCCCAGCACTCCCACCAGCGCACCGCGCTCGCGCATCGGTACGCAGATCGATCCCTGCATGCCCGTGGCGCGCGCACCGGGCCGGACGTCACCACTCGCATCGGTCTGCAAGTTGCAGACTTGGACAGGCTCCCCGCGCTCGGCGGCCAGACCCGCCATGCCCTTGCCGACCGGAATGCGTCGAATGACAGGGAGCAACTGATCGGGGATGCTGCCGACATGGTGCCGCAAGTGCAGATGGCCGTCACTCTCGAGGGCGTGAATCGTGCCGGTCTCGGCATCAAGAGCCCGCAGAATGCGCCCCAGCGCCTCCGCTAGGTCGAGGCCCTTGAACACAGTGGAGGCTTCCAGCATGAGTTCCTCCCGGCGACACTACGCTCTGGCATAGACATCGGGCATGACGCCTCCCGCTCCGATCGCCCCCGCTACGAACCAACTGTTCCGCAAATCCGCCTTACTGTATCGCAAGTCGTCCCCGGAATGGTAATCCCAGAGGCAGCCGCCGGCCGCCCTAAGCACGCCATGAGCTGCGGCGGTATCCCACTCCATGGTCGGCGCGAGCCTGGGGTAGAGGTCGGCAGCGCCTTCCGCGACCATGCAAATCTTGAGCGAACTGCCCATGCTGACCAAGGAAACCTCGCTGAACCGGGATCGCAAGACTTCGATATACGCTTCCGTCTCCGGGGAGCGATGGGAAAGGCTCCGCACGACGCGCAGACGACCGGAGGCGGGCGCGGGCGGGCAGCGGATGCGCTCGGGGTCCGCTCCAGCGACGGACTTGAACGCCCCGGCATGCACGGAACCCCAGTACATCCATTCCCGTGCCGGCGCGTAAACGACGCCCGCGACAGGGCGGCCGCGCTCCACGCAGGCGATGTTCACCGTGAACTGCCCGTTGCGTTTGACGAACTCCTTGGTCCCGTCCAGAGGGTCCACCAGCCAGTAGCGATCCCACCAGCGACGGATCCCGTACGGCGAGTGCTCGACGCTCTCCTCAGAAAGGACAGGCGTCCCCAGATCGCATCGACTGAGTCCGTTGACGATGATCCGATGGGCTGCCATGTCGGCCTCGGTCAGCGGGGAGTCGTCCGCTTTTCGCTCCACGGCGAAGTCCCGGGAATAGACGCTCATGATCGCGTCTCCCGCCTCGCGAGCGATCATCC
Source organism: Bryobacterales bacterium (assembly GCA_965242625.1). Classification (GTDB taxonomy): domain Bacteria; phylum Acidobacteriota; class Terriglobia; order Bryobacterales; family UBA6623; genus VXMF01. The sequence continues at coordinate 441,016 of CBDEST010000005.1, forward strand.
GGATTTGATCCAATTGCATGGGGCTTGCGAATGGGCCGATCCATCCGCGACGGTATGCCGAAGCCGCTCGGAACCGTTTCGCTAGACGGAAACGCTACCACCATTCTGCATCACGGGAACGGGCGGAACGTGCCGGGATTGGTGCTGTCAGTCCGTTCGCGCAGCATTCCGCAGTTGCGCTCCGCTGGGTTTACAGGCGGGTGTCGATGGCATCGTTCGGTAGAATCGGGCGAGTTCGTTCACCCTTGGAACCGCTACCGCGCGGTTTCGGCGCGAACCCACTTAACGAGACCGATGCGGACCGGAATTTCAATCGTCACCCAGTTCTCGTCGCGACTGATCGAGTCGGTCGACGCGCTTGCCGCCGCGGTGCGGTCAAGCGTACTGGTCGCTTGCATCTACTCGGTAACCGCGGTCGCTCTGCTGGCCCAGCCCAACGACGCCCAGCCGGGGCGTCTCCGGCCGGACGCCCCGGCGCAGCACGAAGCCGCCCGCAAGAACATTCCCCATCTCGGTTCCTCGGAATCGTTCATGACGCCGCGGGACCCGGAACCCGAGCCTCCGCTGGACGCTCGGATCGTCGAGGCGATGCGCATGACGGAAGACACGCGCTCCGACGACTTTCCCGACATCGTGACGAACCCCGCGGACCGTAGCGAAGTCTGGCTGACTTGGGCGAGCTTCGACGGCTACCGGGACGAAGTGCGGCTGGCGCGATACGACAATTCCAAGCAGCGCTGGGGTACATGGACGCAGTTGCCCGGAGTGAGCGGGGACGTCTGGAGGCCGCGCTTGGCGTTCGATGGCCTCGGGCGGATCTGGACGATCTGGTCGCAACAAGTGGACGGCAATTTCGACCTCTACGCGCGTTGGTACGACGGAACCGTGTTCGGCCCGCTGCACAGGCTGACCTACGCCGACCAATCGGATTTCGATCACGATGTCGCGTTTCGGAACGGAGAGATCCATATCGCTTGGCAAGCCTTCCGCGGAGCCCAGTCCGACATCTTCCACATGGCCTATCGGGATGGGCAGTGGCAATCGGAGACCCTGCTCAGCGAGAGTCCGCGCAACGACTGGGAGCCCGCCATTGCCATCGATTCGAAGGGCGTCGCGATCGTCGCTTGGGACACGTACGACAAGGGCCGCTACGACGTGTTGATGCGACGCATCGAGGGGGGACGGCTTGGGGCGGTCATCCCGGTCGCGGAGACCGAGCGCCTGGAGGCGCGGCCCGACTTGGCGGTCGACAGCCGCGACAGAGTGTGGGTCAGCTACGAGGCCGGACGCGTGAACTGGGCCAAGGACCAAGGCCGGCTCGATCCGGTCGGGACAGCTCCGGGCTATCCTATCTATGACTGGCGCGGCGTCGAGGTGGCGGCCTACGCTGGCGAGCGCAAGCTGGGCATGGCCGCGCCGTTCGAAATCGAGAGAGGCGAGAAGGTGTACACCCCCGACGACGGTCCGCTCCACCACTACGGGCGGCTCGCCATCGACGATCAAGACCGGCTGCACTTGCTGATTCGCAATCGGCAGGGCCGCAGGCTGGCGGACTACTGGAGATTCTTCGTCACGACGCTGACGGCGGACGGTTGGACGGAACCCGCGATGCTGCCTTACAGTCGCGGCAGGTCCAGCATGTTCGCGGCGGCGGCACCCTCGACGGACGGACTCTGGATCGCGTGGCCGCGCGACGGCCACCCGACCTTCTCGGTAATGGTCAACCTCCCCGAGGAGACCGTCATCGAAAACGTTTACGCAGCGCGTTACGAGCCCGCCGTGCCTGCTTCCAGCCCGCAATTGGAGGATCGATCTCCGGACGTGCGTAACCGCCCGACCGCGCATCCCAACGAGGCCTTGGATGTTCGCCGCATTCGCGGTTTCCGGGCGCGCACTGGAGGGCGGCAGCTACGCATCCTGCGGGGCGACACGCATCGGCACACCGAGCTATCGATGGATCTGCGGGGCTCGCCGGATGGCTCGATCCTAGATTTCTACCGCTACATGCTGGATGCGGCGGCGATGGATTGGGGCTTCATCTCGGACCACCAATACGGCGCGGATCGCGTCTACTGGTGGTGGTTGACGGAGAAGGTGGCCGATATCTTCTACAGCGAGGGTTTCGCCTCGCTGTTCGGCTACGAGCGCTCGGTGCGCTATCCGAACGGTCACCGCAACGTGTTCCACGCCGAGCGCGGCATCCAGAACGTTCCGTTCTTCGTCAAGCCGGAAGAGTACATGCAGCGCCACAACGGCATCGGCGCCGTCATCGCGGGCGACACCAAGATGCTCTACGAAGAGATCCGGCGCACCGGAGGCATGGCCATCTCGCATACGTCGGCCACCAACATGGGCACCGACTGGCGCGACAACGACCCCTACCTCGAACCCGTCGTGGAGATTTTCCAAGGCGACCGCTACAGCTACGAGTGCGTCGGCTGCCCGTTCACCGACCAAGCCGACGACTATCCCTCCGCGGGCTCGGCCATGCTCGAAGAAATCCATCCGGACGGCATGGTCTCGGCGGCATGGGACAAGGGCTACCGGCTGGGCGTCATCGCGAGTTCCGACCACCTCTCCACGCACATGTCGTATGCCATGGTCTATGCCGAGGAAGCCACGCGCGAGGGCGTGTTCGACGGTATTCGCCAGCGCCACACCTATGCCGCCACCGACAACATCGTCCTGGACTTTCGAATCGGCGACGCCTTCATGGGCGACGAGATCGTAATCGACGGCGAGGTCCCAGCCATTCGCGCGACGATCCTAGGCACGGACACGGTCCGCGAAGTGGCGCTCGTGCGCAACAACGAGGTCGTGTACGCCGTCACGCCCGACGCGCAGGAAGTCGACTTCGCCTATACCGACCGGGAACCCGGCGCGGGCGAGAACTTCTACTACGTGAGAGCGATTCAAACGAACGACGAGATCGCATGGTCTTCCCCGATTTGGGTGGTGCGGCGGTAGGAACGCCGGTTTCCCCGCTGCTGCTCAGCCGACGCTCAGCATCTGACGAGCATTCTCCAAGGCTGCCGAGGTGACTTCCGTGCCCGATAGCATGCGGGCGATTTCCTCGACACGCTCCGACTCGGAGAGTTCCCGAACCGTGGCCACCGTCTGGCCCGCGACCGCCGCCTTCGCCACATGAAAGTGCGCGGCGGCGCGGCACGCGATCTGCGGCAAATGCGTGACGCACAGTACCTGACTGCCACTCGCCAACGCACGCAGGCGCGACCCGATGGCGGCGGCGACTCCACCGCCCACGCCCGTGTCGATCTCGTCGAACACCAAGGTGGGGCGATACCCCTCGGATCCCGTTGCGCCGACTTGGCAGGTCTTGAGCGCCAGAGCCACGCGCGAAAGCTCTCCGCCGGATGCGACCTGGCCGAGCGCCCTCGGCGGCATGCCGGCATTGGCCGTGAACAGGAATCTGGCACGGTCCGCACCCCGCGCCCCCCATGCATCGACCGGTTCGACTTCCACTTGGAACCGCGCCTTTTCCAGAGCCAGCTCGCTCAGGTGCTCGCCGACCGCAGCGGCCAGTCGCTCGGCCGCTTTCCGGCGCTCGCGCGCGATGCGCTCGGCGCGGCGGCCGTACTCGTCGGCTGAAGCCGCCACTTCGCGTTCCAGAGCCTCGACCTTGTCGGCACCGCCTTCCAGCGACGCGAGTTCCTCATCGGATCGCTTGCCGAATTCGAGTACATCGTCGATCGACGGACCGTACTTTCGCTTCAGCTTGTCGAGTAGGACTAGTCGCTCTTCAACCACTTCCTGGCGTGCGGGATCCGCTTCGAGACCTCCGGCATACTCGCGAACCTCGAACGCGACGTCGTCGACCGTGCTGCGGGCATCCTCCAAGCGACTCGCGAGTTTTTCGAACTGCGGATCGACGCCACTGATCGACTCCAAGGCGCCAGCGGCGGATTTGATCGCGGCCGACGCCGAGCCTCCCGAGTCGTACAACGCGCTGGACGCTTCGAAGCAGTTCTGGCGCAAGCTCTCTACATTGGCCAGCCGCCGGCGCTCGCCACGCAGCTCGTCATCCTCGCCCGCCTGCGGGTCGACCGCTCGAATCTCGTCCGCCTGATACCGCAGCAGATCAATCCGTCGCAAGCGCTCCTGTTCCCCGCGACGGTGGCGGTCTAGAGCTTCGCGGCATGTCCTCCAGCGGCCGAACACAGCGGCGAGTTCCGCGACGTCCGGATCGAGTCCCGCGAACGAATCGACAAGACGGAGCTGCGCGCCGGGAGACAGCAACGTCTGCTGTTCGTGCTGTCCGTGAATGTCGCCCAGATATCCGGCCAAGTCACGCAGCAGGGCCAGCTTGGCTGGCGAGCCGTTGACATAGGCGCGACTCTTGCCATTTGCCAAGACCTGTCTCTCAATGATCAATTCGCCCTCGGTCTCGATTCCCGACTCGGCGAGCCGGGCGACCAAGGCAGCATCGGCCGGAGGGTCGAAAATCCCCGACACGCGGGCGCGCCGCGCGCCCGAGCGAACCACGTCGACACTGGCGCGCGCACCGAAGAGCAGCGCGAGCGAGTCCACGACGATGGATTTGCCACTGCCCGTCTCTCCAGTAAGGAGATTGAGGCCGGGCTGGAATGCGAGGCGGAGGCGGTCCACCACTGCGTAGCCCTCGATATCGAGTTCCTGCAACATGCCGCGGAGGGGTTCGGCGATGGCGCGCCGGAACCCTAACGCTCCCGGGAGAGTCCAATCAGCATAGCGACCCATGCCGGTAGCGATGTCGGTCGGTCGATCTGCAGCGGCTCCGACGCAGGCGATCGCGCCCCGATCACGAATCCAGCGAACGAAATTATCGGCAACCCCGGCCCAAATTCTCGCGGTCGCGCCCGGTTCCCCTACAAATTGTAGTATCCTTGTAGTAGAATAAGGATTCGCAACGCCCTTCGATCCTTGGAGGGACACTGCAATTCCGAGGAGTTGCGTTGATGCCTGCGCTGCCGTTCGCCTTGTTGCTGCAAGCCGCCGAGGAGGTGGCCGAGGCCGATCCCACGGCAGCCGAGGAGGTTGCGGTCGCGGTCGAGCAATCGACACTGCTGAGCTTGCTGCTCGAGGTCGGGCCGGTGGGCTTCGCGGTCCTGGCGATCCTCGGCGTGATGTCGGTGCTGTCGTGGGCCTTGGCCATCTCCAAGCACAAGCTGCTGTCGCGAGCCGGCGCCGGGAATCAAGCCTTCCGGCGGGCCTTTCGGAAGACGGGCAACCTAGCCGAGATCAACGCCGCAAGCGAGCAGTACCGACCGGCCCCGGCCGTGACCGTTTTCGAATACGGTTACGCGGAGGTCGCGCGACAGGTCAACGCGCGCGGCCGCATCGTCAATCCGGCGTCGATCGAGCGCGCTCTCGCTCTGGCCGTCAGCGAGGAAACCTCGCGCCTGCAGAGCAAGCTGGGACTGCTGGCCACCACGGCCTCGGCCGCGCCGTTCATCGGTCTGTTCGGCACGGTCTGGGGCGTCCTCGAGGCGTTCCGCGGTCTGGGGCAATCCAGCGGGGCCACCTTGCGGGCCGTCGCTCCCGGGATCGCGGAGGCTCTGCTCGCCACCGCTGTGGGGCTGTTCGCGGCCATCCCTGCGCTGATCTTCTATAACATCTATGCGTCGAAATTGCGCGAGATCCGGTCGCGCATGCAGGACTTCGCGCTGGAATTCTTCAACTTGGCCGAGAAAGACTACGGGGCGGAAGGTGGCACTGAGCACGAACACTCCTGATCCCTCCGACGATCAGATCGCCGAAATCAACATCACTCCGTTCGTGGACGTGGTGCTCGTGCTGCTGATCATTTTCATGATCACGGCGGGAGTCGTAGAATTCGGATTGGAGATCGATGTGCCGCGCACGCGCGAAGTGTCGACTACGGACAAGGACTTCGCCTACGTCAACATCACCTCCAAAGGCGAGTTGTTCTTCGGCAACGAACCCGTCAGCGTGTACGACATCGCTGAGCGCGCCAAGGAAAAGAACCCCGAGCAGCCGGGCATCTACCTGCGCGCCCATCGGTCGACCCCTTGGGAGATCGTCGCCCCGGTCATCGCCGAATGCGGCGTGAACAAGGTCAACGTGAACGTGGTAACGAAACCGTTGGTGAGGGATCCGCGGCCCGGCCGCTGAGTCGAGTTCCATCCGATGCGAGACGAGCGCCGGTCACTGACGGACTCCGAGCGGCTGCGCGGGCCCTTGGCAGTCTCGCTGTCTTGCCATGGGCTGCTGGTGTCCGCGGGGCTGGCTTGGGGCATCCTGAACCCCCCGATTCACCTCGGGTCGCCCGATGCCGCCGGCGGAGGCGGGGTCGTGGCGGTGAGTAGCGTCCCGATCAACGTGGCCCGCGCCGATACGCCCAACCCGGTGGCGAATCCCACTCGGCACGAAGTCGCGGCCCCTGCGGAATTCCGCCGCTCCACGGAGGTCGAGCAACCCGAGCCCGAGCCGCAAGAGGTACCGCCGGCGCCCGTGCCGGGCGCCGCTCGCAAGGAGGCCGAGGCGCAGCAGGAGCGAGCCGTCGGGCAGCGCAGCGCCGGACAGGCGGAATCCAACGAACTCCGCTCGTCGCGGGGAGCCGCCCTTAGCAGCGACCTATACCAAGCCGCGCCCGGCGGAAACCTCGGATTCGGAGGAGCCAAGGGCGGTCCGTTCGGTAAGCGCTACGCTTGGTACGCGCAGCTTCTCCAGCGAGCGATCGGCGAGCAGTGGCGCATGTTGCTCGGGCAGGTTGCGGGCGGATCGTCCAAGCCCGTGGTCACCTCGTTCGTCATTCAGCAGACAGGCCGAATCGATCAGGTGATGATCACCCAATCCAGCGGCAACCGATCGCTGGACTACTCCGCGGTGCGCGCCGTCAACAACGCCAGCCCGGTGCGCGCCCTGCCGACCGGTCTGCGCCGTCGATCCATCGTGATCGAAATGCACTTCCGTTTGGAGTGAAGCGCTCTGGCCCTGCACACTGAAGAGAGTCCCGACTCATGAAGCGACTTGCGATCCTTTGCGCCGGAGCGTTGTTGATCGCCGCCCTGCCGCTGGGCGCCCAGCAACGCCCGGACGCCGTCATCGAACTCACGGACGAGGTCCGAGACCCGCGCATCGCCGTGCCGGAGATCCGCGGACCGATCAGTGCCGAAAATCCGGTCGATCGGTTCAACGACGAGCTGTGGAAGGCTCTGGAGGCTTCCGGACGGCTGGAAATGGTGCCGCGCAGCTTTTATCCGCGCAGCGCCCCCCGCCAGCCGGACGATCTGCGGTTCGACGCCAAGAAGATGCCTCAGGATCCCGCGGCGCGCGGCCTGTGGCTGCGCGGCTGGCAAGAGGTCCCGGTACTGACCCGGTACTTGGTCTACGGGCGGATCGGGGAGGCCGAGGGGCGCTTGGCGCTGTCCGGCTACCTGTCCGACGCGACCCAGGAAATCAAAGAGGCCTCCTACATCTTCGGGAAGGTCTATTACGGGGAAGCGACAGTGGCGGGGGCGCGGGGGATGGCGTTCGAGTTCGCCCGCGACATCCTGCGGAACCTGGGACTGGGCGAGGGACTCGCCGGGACGCGCATCTACTACGTCCATCGCGACGACGATCACGACAGCAAGGAGATCTGGGCGATGGACTACGACGGCCGGAACAAGGAGCGCATCACCCACTACCGCAACCTGTGCCTGACGCCCGCGATTTCGCCGAGCGGCAAGCGCATCGCCTTCACGACCTATGTCGAGGGCATCCCGAAGATCTACCTGCACTCCTTGGAGACCGGACGCCGGCTGCCGTTCTACAACCAAGAGGCGTCGCTGAACACCACGCCTAGCTTCACGCCGGATGCGCAGTCGCTGTTCTTCGCCTCGTCCGCGTCCGGTCGCAGCCAGCTCTACCAAGCGGATCTGGACGGCGGGAACCTGCGCCGGGTGTCGTACTCCCGCTCGATCGACGTGCATCCCTCGATCAATCCGCGCACCGGGGCCCAGATCGCGTTCGTGTCCGACGCGACCGGGGAACCCCAGGTGTACGTGATGAATGCGGACGGCACCAATCGCAGACGGCTTTCTGGCGGCGGGGGAGACGCCGTGCAACCGGCTTGGGATCCTACCGGCGAGCGGTTGGTGTTCGCGTGGACGCGCGGCTACGAGATCGGCAACTACAATATCTTCCTCGTGGACGTCGCGAGCAGGCGGTACACGCAGCTGACCCACAGCGCGGGTCGCAACGAGCACCCTACTTTCTCGCCCAGCGGCACGCACATCGTGTTCTCGTCCGACAGGCTCGGAAGTACCCAGATTTGGTCCATGCGGGCCGACGGAACGCAGCTCGAGCAACTCACGAGTCGAGGCACAAACGAATCGCCAGTTTGGGCGTTGCGGTAATTTTCGTTGCAATGCGCTACCATGGTTGCGTTATCCTGTTTGCATTAACCCGTGCGTCCCTGTCCCGCGGACCTGCGGCGACACCCATGGAGGAGAACAAGTTCACATGCCCTTGAAGAATCGAATCAGCCTGATCGCGGTCGGCATCTTCCTAACGCTGTTTGCGCTCGGCTGCAAGAAGGAGGCGCCACCGCCGCCACCACCGCCGCCGCCGCCGCCGCCGCCGGAGGCGCCCGCCCCGAGCGTCGGGATCACGGCCGAACCCAGTTCGATCGAGCGCGGCAAGTCCGCCACGCTCAAGTGGAGTTCCAACAACGCGGCCAGCGCCGAGTTGAACCAAGGCATCGGCGCCGTTGCTACGAGCGGATCCCGCGAAGTCTTCCCGACTCGGTCGACCGAGTACACGATCACCGTGAAGAACGCCGATGGCAAGACGGCTACGGCCTCGGCCATGGTCACGGTGCGGGCCCCGCCGCCGCCACCACCACCTCCGCCACCGAAGCCGGATCTTTCCGATGCGTTCTCGAGCGCCGGCATCCGCGACGCGCTCTTCGACTACGACAAGAGCGACATCCGGCCGGACGCTGCGGCCGTCCTGCGCGGCAATGCCACCGCGATCAAGAACCTGCTCGGGGACTACCCGACAGCTTCGTTCCTGATCGAGGGGCACTGCGACGAGCGCGGGACGACGGAGTACAACCTGGCCCTCGGCGACCGTCGGGCGACGGCAGCCATGGAGTTCCTCGTGAACTTGGGCGTGCCGGCGAGCAAGCTGTCCAAGGTGAGCTTGGGCGAAGAGCGACCGGCGTGCTCGGTCGCGGACGAGAGCTGCTACCAGAGAAACCGCCGAGCCCGCGTGGCTTTGCGGTAGCGTCGCTGCTCAAGCGGACCATGGGCCTCGTCGTCGCGCACGCGAGCCGGGGCCCTCTGTCCGTAGGCACGGCGTCCCCATGGCGGGAGCTAGCGCTGGCTTTCCGGGCGGGCGGCAACCCCGCCCGGGCCGTGCGCGTCTCTGCAGATCACGCGGGACGATCGCGAGCGAACCCCGCTGGAGGTCCACAGTGTCAATGAAATCCCTCGCACTCGCGCTCCTCGCAGGAGCGCTGCTGGCACCCGGAGCTTGGGCGCAGAAGAAGGAACTGTTGCAACTGCAGCGCGACATGGCACTGCTGCAAGACACGCTCCGGCTGCTCGAGCAAGGCACCTCGGAGCGCATGACGGAGTTGGAGACCCTGCTCAAGCTGAGCCATGAGAAACAAGACAAGCTGGTGGCTGGCCAGGCCGTGATCGAGCGCAATCTCGCGGCGCTGGACGAGGCCCTGAGCGAGCCGCAGCGAAGCACCTCGGCGAAGGTCGACTCGCTGACGGAGCAATTTTCGGGCTTGCGCGACACCGTGGAAGAGATGGGCGTGGACATCGAGCGGTTGCAGGCGGACGTGCGCGACATCAAGACCCACCTGACCACCCTGCCGCCTCCGCTAGAGGGCGAGGAGGGCGCCGAGGCCGATCCGGGCGGCGTGAACGCGAGCGAAGCGATTTTCGAGGGCGGCCTGTCGGACTACAACCGCGGGAACATCGACACGGCGCGCGGGCAGTTCCAGGATTACCTGGCCCTGTACCCGACGCAGGCCAAGGCCGGCGACGCCCAATACTATCTGGCGGAAACCTTTTACTCGGCAGCGGACTACGAAGAAGCCTCGCGGCAGTTCGCCGCGGTCTACAAGCGGTACCCGCTCAGCTCGGTGGCACCGGACGCGGAGTACAAGCGCGGTCTCTCGCTCCTGAAGCTAGGAGAGTCCGACGACGCGATCGAGGCTTTCGAGGCCGTGATCCAGAGGTTTCCGGAATCCAGCGCTTCGAACCTCGCCCGAGCCGAATTGAACGCGTTGCGGAACACCAAGCCGTCGCCCGGGCTCTAGGCTCGGGCGATGCAAGCCGAGGCCTCGTCCAAGCACAGGCTACTGTTTCTCTGCACGGGCAATTCGTGCCGCAGCCAGATGGCGGAGGGCTTGTTGCGGTCGCTGGCAGGCGGCCGCTTCGAGGTGCATTCGGCCGGCACGCGGCCGCAAGGCGTGAATCCGCGCGCGGTTTCGGCGATGCGCGAACTGGGCATCGACATCGGGGCCCAGTCGTCCGACCATGTCGACAGCTATTTGGGAACGGGCGTGGACACGGTAATCACGGTGTGCGACCACGCCGCCGAGAACTGTCCGACATTCCCGGAGCGGGTGCGCAGGATCCATTGGAGCTTCGACGACCCGGCCCAAGCCACCGGCACCGAAGCGCAACGCATGCAGGTGTTCCGTCGCGTGCGCGACGAGATTCGGGACACGTTGCGGAGGTGGCTGGACGGGCCGGATGCGCAGTGAAGTCAGACGACCTGCAAGTTGGCGTAACCGGCCACCAGCTTCTTCATCCCGTAATTGCGGAAATAGATCAATAGCTTCGCGTGCGCGCCCTCGCCCTCCCTGCGCTGCACGACGCCAACGCCGAACTTCTTGTGTCGCACCCGCGTGCCTTTGGGGAATTCGCCTTGCTGGCGCAACGTCTTGAGCGCTTGGCCTAGCTTGGGCGCGCTGGGCGGCACGGCGGCACGGACTGACCCGCTCCTCGCCGGTTGGCCCGTCGCCTTGCCCGAGCCGTTCCCTGCGGGCAAATCGGCCTTGATGCCGCGGTCCGCGAAAAACCCCGCGATCGCCGCCACCGAATCGTGGGTCTCGACCGGACTCGCCTGCGACGAATCGGATTGCGCGCGCTCAAGCGTCGCGGGCGAAGGGGCGGACTGGCGAAAGACGTTTCCGCGGAATCCCCCGCCGACTCGGCTAGCACGGACGCGATTCATTAGCTGGTCCGGAATCTCCTGCAGGAACCGGGACGGGGCCATGAGCGTGTCCGGGCTCGAGACGAACAGCCGGCGGCGACTCGCCCCGGTCAGGATCAGGTGGCGCTGGGCGCGGGTCATACCGACATAGCAGAGCCTCCGCTCCTCCTCGAGCGCTTGTTCGTTGTCCTCGATGAACCCGAGGCTGCGCTGGTGCGGGAGCAGTCCTTCCTCCATGCCGGCGATCACGACGGCCGGGAACTCCAATCCCTTGGCAGTGTGCAAGGTCAGCAACGAGACCCGGGCAGACATCTCGAGACTCTCGGCATCGGAGACGAGTGCGGCGTGGTCGAGGAACTCGGTCAGGGATTCGCCCCGCTCGTGCGCCTCGTCCGCGGCCACGCTCAGCTCTTGCAGGTTCTCGAGCCGCGCCGCCGCTTCGGCAGTCGCCTGTGTATCGAGCATCTTGCGGTATTCGGTGATGTCCGGAAGCTGCTCCAGCACTTCCGGATAGCCGCGCCGCTCGAGGAGTTGCCTGATCCCGTCCATCAGCTTGCGGAAGCGAGCTAGGGAAGTCGAGGTTCGAGCCGGAAGCAGCCTCTGATCTACCGCCTCCGCCACCGCGTCCCAGAGGGAGCAGTCTCGTTCCGCGGCAAGATCCGTGAGCCGCTGCAATGTGGACTTTCCGATCCCTCGGGCGGGCACGTTCAGGATCCGACTCAAGCTGACGGAGTCGCCAGGTGCCGCGGCGGCCCTGACATAGGCCAGCATGTCCTTGACCTCCGCGCGCTGGTAGAAGGTCACGCCGCCGACCAAGACGAACTCGATCTCCGCGCGCCGGAGAGCTTCCTCGAGCAACCGGGACTGGGCGTTGGTGCGGTACAGGACGCCGACCCTCGTCGTCTGGTCCACGTCGAGCAAGCGCTCGACCTCGCGCGTGATGCACCTAGCCTCCTCGTGCGCATCCGCTAGCCAGTAGACGATCGGACGATCACCGTCGGGAGCCTCCGTCCAGAGCCGTTTCCCCTTGCGCGCCTTGTTCTGTCCGACAACCGCCGAGGCCGCCGCCAGGATGTGGCCGGTAGAGCGGTAATTTTGCTCGAGGCGCAGCACCCTCGCTTCGGGAAAATCCCTCTCGAACCCCAGGATGTTGCCGATATCAGCGCCCCGCCACGAATAGATCGACTGATCCTCGTCACCGACCACACAGACGTTGCGATGCGCCCCGGCAAGCAGCAGCACCAGTTCGTACTGCACTCGATTCGTGTCTTGGTATTCGTCGACGAGGAGGTACTTGAATCGGGCGTGTACCTTTTCGAGCACGCCCTCGTAGTCCGTTAGCAATCGGACCGACTCCAAGAGCAAGTCGTCGAAATCGAGCGCGTTCGCCTTGAGCAAGGCATTCTCGTAAGCCTGGTAGAGCCGGTTCAGGGTCTCTGCATCGATATCGCCCCGCTCTCCCAGCTCCCCCATCCGTCCGCCGTTCTTGTGCAGGCTGATCGCGCTCAGGACGCTACGGGCCTTGATCCCGGCATCCGGGCAGATCTCGCGCCGGGCATCGTTGACCAGCTTGATCTGGTCGCTGTCGTCAAGAATCGAGAAGTCGGTCGCGAATCCTTTCCGTACCTCCTTGAGCGGGGCTCCGTACTGTCGCAAGAGACGAACGCAGAAGGAATGAAAGGTGGAGACCCTCGGCAGGCGGCCGTCCGCCCACCCCTCGGATTCGAGCAGCTTGCCAACGCGCTCCCGCATCTCGCTAGCCGCCTTGTTGGTGAACGTGACGGCGAGGATGGCATCGGGCGAAACGCCCTTGTCCAGAATCAGGTGCGCGACACGCACGCACACGACACGTGTCTTGCCGCTGCCGGCCCCGGCAAGCAGCAGCACCGGACCATCGGTGCATTCGACTGCCTCGCGTTGCTGCGGGTTCAGAGAGGCGAGGAGCGACATCCGACAGTTTCCATTCTAGCCAGCCTCCCGGCGCCCCACGGCGCGACGGTCTTCTACGGTAATGGCCCCCGGGGCGGATGGTTGCATAGTGCCCGGAGTTGCAGGCGGGTCGGTTCCGGCCGGAGGTTGCGGGAACCGAGAGCTTTCACGCGCAACAGGCGCCGTTGGGCATGTAACGCCGCACTCGTCGATATACAATGTACGGGCGGGCATCACGATGGCCGAACACAGTCGACTCACCCGCACGCGACGCGAACTGCTCCGCGACTCGTGCTGCGGCATGGGCTACCTCGCGGCTCGCGCGATGGCCTCGGAAGCCGGCCTGCATGCGGCGGTTTCGGATCCGCTCGCCCCCAAGCCGCCGCACCGGCCGCATCCCAAAGCGAAAGCGGTCATCTTCCTGTTTATGGCTGGCGGACCGAGCCATATCGAGACGTTCGACCCAAAGCCTCTGCTCAACAAGTTGCATGGCCAGCCGCGTCCGCTGGAGTTCGGAGAGGCCAAGTACCAATTCGTCAAGTCCGACGCCAAGCTGCTCGGCACGAAGCGCACGTTTCAGAAGTACGGGGAGTCCGGCATCGAGGTATCGGACCTGCTTCCCAAGACGGCCGAGCGCATCGACGACATAGCCGTCCTGCGGTCGTGCCACGGCGACATGGTCGTGCATTCGGCTGCCCAGTACGAACTGATGACCGGTCGGATCGTGCCCGGCTTCCCGTCGATGGGCTCTTGGATCGTCTACGGCTTGGGTTCCGAGGCGAAGTCGCTGCCGTCGTACGTGGTCATGCCCGATCCCGACGGCGCATTGGAAGCCGGCCAGCCGATGTACATGCACGGCTTCCTGCCGGCGGTCTACCAGCCCACGACCTTCCGGCCGGGAGACCGACCGGTGCTCAATCTCGACCTGCCTGACGGCGTGAGCCTCGCGCAGCGCCGCAGGACTGTCGAACTGATCCAGCAACTCAACCGGGCGACTCTGGAAGATGGTGACGACGAGTTTGACGCCCGGATCCGCACGTACGATCTAGCCTTCAAAATGCAGACCGAAGCGCCCGAGGTCTTCGACCTGTCGAAGGAATCCGCGGGGACCCTGGACTCATACGGCATCGGTCGCGAGCCCACCCACGATTACGGGCGGCGTTGCCTGCTAGCCCGGCGTCTCGTCGAGAAGGGCGTGCGGTTCGTGACAGTCGTTTCCGGCGGCGGCCCTGGACGCTTGCAGTGGGACGCGCACGAAGACATCGAGGAAAACCACATCCGCATGGCGGCCCAAACCGACCGGCCCGTGGCGGCACTGCTGAAGGATCTCAAGCAGCGCGGCATGCTGGACGAGACGCTCGTGCTCTGGGGCGGCGAGTTCGGGCGATCACCGGAAGCCCAAGTCAAGGAGAACGGCCAAGCCGGTCGCGATCATCACAATCTCGGTTTCACGATGTGGATGGCGGGCGGAGGCATACGGGGAGGGCAGGTTGTGGGCGCCACCGACGCGATCGGCCTGCACGCCATCGAAAAACCCTACCACTTCCGCGATATCCATACGACGATTCTGAATCAGTTGGGCTTGGACCAGAATCAGCTGACCTATCCGCACCTCGGGCGCAACGAACGCTTGACCCAAGTCCACGGCCGCGTCATCAAGGAAATCGTCTGAACCGATTTCAAGCGATAGACTGGACTGCATGGCAGCCAACTATCAGGCCGAGCTGGTGGGAGTGTTCGGCCAGCCGGTGGCCGAGAATCCGACCGGCGTGATGCAGGAGGCGGGCTTCGCCTCGGCAGGGCTCAATTGGCGATACCTGAACTTCGAGGTGCCTCCCGACAAGCTCGGGGCGGCCATGCAAGCCCTGGACGCGCTGGGCATGCGCGGCATCAACCTCACGATTCCGCACAAGGTGGCAGTCATCGAGCATCTGGACGAACTTTCCCCGGAGGCGCGCGCGATCGGAGCGGTGAACACCGTGCGGATTGAAGCCGGCAAGAAGATCGGAGAGAACACCGATGGAAAGGGCTTCCTGCGCGGCGTGCGTACCGATGCCGGCACGGACCCCAAGGGCAAGCGGGTCGTGATGCTCGGCGCCGGCGGGGCGGCGCGAGCGATCGGCACCGAACTCGTGCTGGCCGGCGCGGCCGAACTGGTGGTTGTCAACCGCTCGCCGGGTCGCGGCACTACGATGGTTGCCGACCTGCGGTCTGCTACGGGCGGCTCCGTCCGCTTCGAGCGCTGGCAAGGCACGTACGCCGTCCCGAGCGACTGCGATCTGTTCGTGAACGCTACATCGATCGGCTTGTATCCCGATGTGGCCGCCATGCCGCCGGTCGACTTCTCCGACGCCCGCGAGGACATGCTCGTGGCGGACGCCGTCTTCAACCCTCCGGAGACGCGGCTACTCGCGACAGCGAAGGCGCACGGACTGCCCACCTTGGACGGACTGTCGATGCTGGTGTACCAGGGCGTGATCGCATTCGAAATGTGGACCGGGCAGTCGCCGGACGAGGGCGCCATGAAGGCCGCGCTGAAGAAAGCGTTGTCTGCTGAGTAGGGTTCCTCCGATCCCCAGCAGTCACGGATTCGCAAGACGCGGGCCAAGGGGAGATTCTTCGCGAGCGGTCCGGCGTTCATGGACGGGCGCCATTAGCGGTACGCAATCAGCTTCCAATGCCGGGTGCCCAACGTGGGCTGCTGCCGCTCGACAGCGGCAGCCAACAGCCTCGAGGCCGCGACTGCTGGAGACGACCTCCCTGCCGCGCAAGAAGAACGGGCGGCTCCAGCGAAGGAGCCGCCCGGTGCTGCAAGGCAGGAGTGTTCATGACGTCCGGCTTCCCCTGCAGCCTGAGAAACCGGGACTTCGTAGGCGAGTCAGCCGCGTCCGCGGCCTCTCCAGCCCTGAGGGGAGCGCGAACCACGACCGTTCCAAGACCGCCGGTCGCGAGACCGCTTCGAGCCTTGACGCCCGCGGAACCTTGGGTCACCTTGGCGTCCGCGATCCCGGAAGCCACGTCCGCCGCGGGAGTCGGGCGCGAAGCCGCGAAATCCGCCTTGCCGGTCAGTGAGTCCGAGGATTGCCGCACCGGCAAGCGTCCGCATGGTTTCGCGCGCCTCGTCCAGTTCCGCAACCTTGGCGCGCTGGTCATCGGTGAGAACGGCTTGGACCTTCGCGCGTTGCTCCTCGGACCACGTGCGTGCCTCTTCGCGGTCTTGGCCGCGCGGACGGCGCTCGCGCCGAATCTCGCGGATCTTCTCGATCTGCTCCTCGGTCAAGCCGAGAGCCTCGGTAGCCGCGTCGACCGGATTGCCGCGCCGCTTGTCCGCGGACGCATCCTGCGCGAACGCGGGGAGCGAAAGGGCGCTCAAGGCGCAGATGATGATGAAGCACTTGGTGCGATGCATGGTGTTTACCTCGTTTCGTTGCGATGACGACGCTCGGGCAGGATCTCGCGTCATGCGGCATCTCGGTGAGCGTCTACAGAGATAGACGCACCAACTCAAGAGTGGTATGCAATCGGCTTGTAAAGCCTTCGTCAAGAAACCGCAGTGCCCTGATCTGCGGCTACCGCCGGGACGACTCGCTGCCGATGATTTCCCGGGCACTGTATATGGGACGACTCTGGCTCTCGAAATAGGTACGGGTCAAGACTTCGCCGATCAGGCCCGTGCAAACGAGCTGGAGGCCCGTCAGGGCGAGCACCGAGCCGGCGATCAGCAACGGGCCGTGCTCGAGCATGATGCTCGCCCCTTGGAGCTTTTTCACGAGCAGGTACGTCAGGGCGAGGCTTCCAGTGCCTCCGCATAGCATCCCGAGCGAGCCGAAGAAATGCATGGGCCGCGTTAGGTAGCGAGCGAGGAACGAGACGGTTAGCAAGTCGAACAGCACGCTCGCGATGCGCCCGAGGCCGTAATGCGAGCGTCCTGCGGAACGGTCGAAGTTGCCGATGGGCACCTCTGCGATGCGCGCTCCGTGCATCGCCGCTAGGACAGGAACGAATCGGTGGAGATCGCTGTACAGGCGCACCTGGCCCAGCAGGTCGGCACGATATGCCTTGAACGTTCCGCCAAAGTCTTGGATTGCGACGCCCGAAAGCTTGCGGATTAGCCAGTTCGCCGCTCGCGACGGCAGCCGGCGAGTGAGCCATCCGTCAACGCGGTGCGACCGCCAGCCGTTGACCAAGTCGTAGCCTTCGTCGATCTTCGCCAGGAGCGCCGGTATGTCTTCCGGTGCGTGCTGCAGGTCGCCGTCCATGGCCACCACGACATCTCCGGACGCGATCTCGAAGCCGGCCGCCAGCGCGGCTGTCTGCCCGGAATTGCGCCGCAAGCACACGGCCCTGAGGCGTGCGTCGTGGGCAGCAAGGTTGCGCAGCAAGCTGACGCTGCCGTCCGAGGACGCGTCGTCGACGACCACGATCTCGAAGGGGCGTCCGACTTGCTCGAGCACCGCCACGAGCCGGTCGTAGAGCGGCAGCAGGTTCGGCTCTTCGTTGTGAGCCGGGATCACGACCGAGATGGCGGGCCCGTCTTCCATGCCGATTCACCGTAGCAGCGACATCACGACTTCGATGGGAAGGCCGACGACGTTGGAGTAAGATCCGTCGATCCGCTCGACGAACCCGGCCCCGACGCTTTGGATCCCATACGCGCCCGCTTTGTCCATGGACTCGCCAGTGGCCACGTAGGATGTGATTTCGCTGGCAGCCAATTCCCGGAAACGCACCTCCGTGGATTCGCAATGCGTCTGCGCTGTCGCGCCATCGAACAACGCGACACCGGTGAGCACGCGATGCGAGCGCCCCGACAGGCTGGCAAGCATCCGCTCCGCTTCCAGCGGGTCTCGCGGCTTGCAAAGGACATCGCTCCCCAAGACAACCACCGTGTCGGCGCCCAGGGAGCGCGTGCCTTCGCGCCAGACGGCCCGGGCCTTCGCGCGAGCCAAGCGCGTCACGTAGCGGTCGGGATCCTCGCCGGACAGTCTCGACTCGTCAATATCGGCTGGGCATCGCTCGAACTCGATCCCGGCGTCGCGCAGCAGCGCGGATCGACGCGGCGATGCGGACGCGAGAATCAGTGGAACGGATGCGTCGGGCGGTCGCAAGGGCATCGCCGGGGATCCAATCGCTTAGCGATTGACATAACTGGGATCGTTGACCGTGGCCCCGGCCTCTTCCGAAGCTGTCGCGGGCATCGGCGCACGCTCGATAGCACCCTCGGTATTCCCGTCGCTCACAAGATCGCTAGCCGCGACCGTGTGGACGCGACCGTCGAGCGAGCCGAGGAACGCGAACAGATCGTCTTTCTCGGAATCGCTAAGTCCGATCGGGCGGATCTCAGCTTGGAAGCCATCCGGGGCCGAGCCTCCTCGGTCGTAATGGTCGATCACTTGCCGCAGGTTCATCATGCGTCCGTTGTGCATGTACGAATACCGCCGTAGCGCATCCCGCAAGCTCTGCGTCTTGTACTTAGTGCCGGGCTTGCCGTGACCGTCCCGCTCCGCCACGCCGGTGTAGTGGAATTCGTGATCCGTCAAGAGCGGGCCGTTGTGGCACTGGATGCAGCGCGCCTTGGTCTTGAATAACTCCAATCCGCGCTTCGCGCTAGCGGACAGCGCCTCTTCGTCCCCCAAGAGATACCGATCGAAGTCGCTATCGTACGAAACCAACGTGCGCTCGAAGCTGGCGACCGCCTTGGCTACCAACGGGAACGTGATCGGCTCCCCCGGAAACGCTTCTTCAAACAAACGTACATAGAAGGGGTCCGCGCTGATGCGCGCGACCGCCTCCTCCGGCTCCAGCGCCATCTCTCGGTGGTTCTCTAGCGGCTTGGCCACCTGCTCCTCGAGCGTCTTGACTCGTCCGTCGAAGAATATGCTGCGCTGCCAGCCGACATTCAGCAGGCCGGGAACCTTGAAGGGTAGTTCGCTCTCGTCAAGCCCCCAACCGCGAGACAGTCCGTCCATGAAGTGCAGTTCCCGCTTGTGGCAGGTTCCGCAGCTGCGCCGATTGTTCCCCGACATGATCGAGTCGAAGAAAAGCTCTTCGCCCAACCGGATCTTGGCCTCGCTCGGAGGGTTGTCAGGCGGATGCGGGGGAGCACCGCTCAGGGGTTCCAAGTTCGGAATGCCGGCGGCCCATGCGGAAGCAACACAGCACAGGGCCAAGATTCCGGCGAGAGTTGCTATCCGTCGCGACTGCATGCAGCAATTCTAACGAACTGCAGGGAGCCACGCCTCTGGGAAATCGGTTTCGGTGCGGAGACCGCGATTCGCAGCCTTACGAGCCTGTTGCAAAAGTGCCAGCCTCGGTGTCGAGAGTCGATTCTGGACGTTGAGCGAGCCCCAAAGGGGTCTATTGCGCCTCTCAGGGGGCGGTTTTCCGTCATATTGAGGTATTTGAGCGTTGACACGGCGGGCCCTCGCGACGGATCGGACTTTTGCAACAGGCTCTTACGCGTTCGGGTGCAAGATGCCGCTATCCGGGGAGGGGCTCTGCGTCTGCGCGACCATGACCCGCTTCTGGAAGTCCGCGAGCATCGACTCGTCCAAGCGCACTTGGGTCGGCCGCCGCTCCAGCGTGGTCATCATGTCGATCTTGTCTTGGAGTTTCAGCAGCGCGTAGAACAGATTCTCGGGGCGCGGGGGACATCCCGTGACGTACACGTCCACGGGCACGATCTTGTCGACGCCCTGCAAGACACCGTAGGTGTTGAAGGGCCCGCCCACCGACGAGCACGCGCCCATCGAGATGCACCACTTGGGATCCGGCATCTGATCCCAGATGCGCTTGAGAACCGGGGACATCTTGAGCGTCACGGTTCCGGCGACGATCATCAGATCGGATTGGCGTGGACTCGGGCGAAAGACCTCTGCACCGAAGCGCGCGATGTCGAAGCGCGACGTGGACGAGGCAATCATTTCGATCGCGCAGCACGCCAGTCCGAACGTCAGCGGCCAGATCGCTGACTTCCTCGCCCAGTTGAAGACGTAGTCCACCGAGGTGGTCATGAAGTTCCGCTCGAACTGGTTCTGCAAATAAGGCATGGACGCTCCGCGAACATCCATTGTACCGCCGCCAGCGACGGGGCATAATCAAGCGGCGTTGCTCAGGTTTCGTGGAGGGCACCGTGAGGATGGCGACATCGGCGAGCGCAACCGAGCCTAATCTCAATGCACACGCAGGAAAGCGGTGGCTCCGAAATACGATGATCGGCGCCATCGCGCTCGGCACCGCCGCTTGCAATATTCCAACCTTCACGCTCGCGGTGGACGCGCCGTTCGAGACACTCGGGCCGCCGGTGCAAATCGCTCTGACAGATGATCGCGGCACCGTGACCGCGACCTTGGCCGTGCCGCAGATCGTCCGCAACGAGGCCGCCTGGAGGCAATCCCTCACGCCAGCAGCTTTCGCTGCGACGCGGCCCGGAACTACCGAACTGGCCTACACCGGGCGATACAACGACCTCTACGAACTTGGCGTCTATCGCTGTATCGCTTGCGGCACGGCTTTGTTCGCATCGTCTGAGAAATTCGATTCGCGAACGGGCTGGCCCAGTTTTCGATGGCCGGTCGCGGAGGGCAATATCCGTGTTGCTTGGGACGAAAGCTGGGGGATGCGGCGAAGAGCGGTGAGCTGCACGCGGTGCGGATCTCACCTGGGGCACGTCTTCAACGACGGACCTCTACCGACTCGCCGCCGATACTGCATCAATTCCAACTCTCTCGCATTCGAGTCGGCGTCCGGCGGGGGCGCCGAGGCAATTCCCCGATCGAAGAAACCGTTGCAGCCTTCGACGGATCGCGCGATCCACCGCGACCGCGATTCCTGACCGCGAAACCGAGGCGATCCAAATGCGGCTGGCTTCGGAATCAGGCCAGGATTCCGCGATCCACCGCTTGCAGCATCCGGACAGCCAGCACTGCTACCGATCACCCCGGGGGATCGGACTACGGGTTCGGCCGCAGTCTAATCACTGAAGCGGCCGGGAGCAGTGATCTCCGGATTCCGTAACGAATCCAGAAACCCCTCAATCCCCGTCACCTAACAGCGTTTCCCGCACGACCTCAGACACCTCCCGCTTGCTCCGCTGCAGCAAGCCGACTTCGTATGGTGTCAGCGTCCGGGGAGCGGGCGAGGTACCGAGCCTCCGACTGAGTAAGGCAGTCGAAGGCGTGACCGAACCGCTCGCGCCACCAGTCTTCAAACTCCGTCCCGTGCTTTTGCCTAAGCTCATCAAGTTGCTCCGGCGTAGGATTCAGCTTAGCGGAATAAGGCTTGCCGGTCAATCCGACCGCCCCCACGACCGTGCTCCCCTGCCGCTCGATCCAGCCGCGCAGGTTCGCTAGCGTGCCGCCTTGACCGATGAAGTCGTCAACCATGACAAAGCAGCCTTCGTGAGCGATTCTGCCGCCGAAAGCGGCTTGACGTGCGAGGCGACCGTATCCGCTCGCTCCGGTATGGCTCACGACGTTGGTTTGCACTACGAATTCGTCATTGGGCAATCCGAATCGGATACTCAGGAGTTGCGCCAGCGCAACGGGAATCGCATTGACACCTTCGCGCTCGTAAGCGTGAGCGCCGACGAGGACCATAGGCCCGGACTCCTTGAATCCGGCAATCAACTCGCCCACTGCGGCCACGCCGCGCTCGTGGACCAGCGACCGCACCAACGTGGCAGCCGCAACGCTGTCGCCGGACTTCGCAGCAGCGTATTCCGGATGCTTCTTTGTTCGCGTCTCCTCTGCGAGCAACAGAGCATCCGGAAAGTCCAGCCAAGGAACCCGCGGAGGCGTCATCGTCCGTGGTTGGCGTGTAGCGTGCAAACCATCATTCCCGTGCGTGGACTGACACTCGACTCTTCGATCCCCTCTGACAAAACCCAACTACCCCTCGGACGCCATGCCCTACCAACCAATGTAGGGCACATGAGTGCTTGATCGTCGCACTCAGTTGATGCGATCCAGAGATGAGCGTCCGTTTCGGACGACGAAGGTGAATTCCGCGAGTATTCGGAGAACCGGGGCAGGAGCGGCTGCCGCAAGCGGTCTTCGCGAACCGTCCGATTGTCTCGACGGTCCACGATCGACCGACGCCAGCTTGAGACCGCGGAGCCGATCAATGAGGCATCGGGGGCTTGTCCGCACTCAATGCCCAAGCGATGGCGGACTCGAGCATGGTTAGGTGCTGCGCCTCTTGAAACGCTTCCGCCGAGTGTCCGAATGCTGACAGGAACGCTCGACCCTCGCCAACTCTCCTTGTCCAAACGATCGGGTGGTCACCCATCGCGAGGTCCTTGTCGAGCCAAAGCAGTTTCATACGCGGTTCGTAGGTCGACTCGTCCAGCGAGGCCAGCACTTCGACATCCGGAAGATCTCGCACGCTGCTGTCGAACGAATACCACTCGTCGGTTCGCGACCAGCTCTTGTCGAGTCCGCGTAACGCGACATGATCGGCGCGCTCGACTCTTACCACTGCGGGCAGGAGTCCCATGGCGTGACCGATGAACCGAGCCCCCACTACCTCCCGTACGTACCATTCCCAAGACGAGTGCGAGTCATCGAGGGCCGCATGGATGCCCACGTACCCTCCCCCTGACTCAAGCCACGCTCTCATCGCGGCCCGCTGGCTTTCGTCGAGCGGTGCGCCGCTGGCGTTTAACCACACCACGACGTCGAACCGTTGAAGGGCATCCAGATTGAACACGGCTCCGTTCTCGGTGCTGAATAGCGACCAGCCGCGTAGATCTGCGACGGACCGCAGGGCAGGCACGCCCTCTGCGATCGCATCTGCGTGCCGGAAGCCGTTCGTCTTGCTGAAGACCAGGACAGCGGGCTTGCCCAGTTCAGGAACAACGGGCGGCAGCGAGTCGTAACTTGTCGAGGGCCGAAACGCACGGTAGACGCTCCGAACCATCGGATGGAAGCTGGCCGCCACCGCCACTATGACTAGTGCCAAGACGAACCATGCGAGGATTTTCAAGGGACGCATAGCAACTTCATTTTGTCACCGACGGTTGGCCCGCTGGACGGTCTGGAGGCTGAAAGGATTATTCGCTGTGCCCCGTGCGATCAGCGAGGCGCGGGCATCAACTAGCCGAAGCCAAACGCGTTTTGCGAGTGGTGGATCTTGAGACCCTCTCGATTGGGCCGGGATCGCAGGATTCCAGCAGCCTGTCCGCGATTCGGTTTCAGCATCCCTGACGAGACCGAACATGTCACTTGGGTGCGGGGCTGGAATTTCGCCCCCGCTTGCCTCCCGTGCCCAGACAACATGACCTCTGGCCAGTTGAGAATGATAAGGATTTCCAGTTCATGAGCCCGGGTGCGGAAGCTGTCAGACTCCTTGATCAGCCTCGTTCGGATCGTTTCTTTGGGGCAGATCGGACTGCCTGCGCGGGTTGGGGGCCCCGAGATCGGGATCGTGCGCCAGTGCGCCCTCGCCGAACGCTACGCCTTGCCAATGCAAATCGTGATCCCAGCTAGCTGTCCGCCGCGAAAGAGTCCCTTCGATAAAGACTCGCGCAACCGGCACGGTAGTCCGCCACTGCGCTCCTCGCTGGGTCCGCATCCGGCCGCTGTGGGGCCGAAATCATTATCACGGGCGCTGGCCGGCTACGACTCTCCGGCGAGGGTCCAGCTCACCCCAAAGGCCTTGTTTCACTTGGTCTTTTCGCGCAGCGACCGTCGCGATCGACCGTAGGCGTCATGTCGTCTGGTGCCAGCACTCAACGGAGTGTTCGATTCCTCGTAAAGCGCGAGAAGGTGTTCGACGCGCTCGAGGTCTGAAGCGAATTCGGACCGGCGATAGAGACGATCCACTACACGGTCAAGTTTCGCGTGGGCGCGACGGAGTCCCTCCGGCATCACATGCGGATCGTACAGGGCCGCAAGAGACTCCCCGGGATGATCCGCCCGAGCATCGAGAACCGCCTGCGCGTAAGGTGCGAGTCGCTCTAGCTCCGGTGACCCCGGCGGTATGGGGAATGTGTTGTAGACGAGTCCGCTGGAGTAGCTGAAGTCACTCTTCAGCCGCCCGCCGAGATGGCCGAGCCATGCCATGTGCATAGCCGAGGTCAGAATCGCGAAGTGATGCAATTTGGCGTTTTCGACTACCAACAGCTTATTGCTCGGAATGACCGGCGGCTTCTGGTATCCGATCGGAACGTATTTCCGGTGCTCCGAACTGACCTCCGGGATCACGAGGAATTCTGCATCGGGAATGACGGTGACGTGAAACTGCATCGGGCTATCGGAAAGCGACTGGCCTAACTTACCGGCCTCCTTTAGGCGGTACTCTCTGACAGCTTCGACCCGACGCATGACATGCGGCATCGACCTCAACTCAGAAGGGGATCCCTCCGAGGGCACCAAGATCCAACGCTTCCGTCCGTTGATGTGCTCCCGGCCCCCGAGAAACGGATGGATCAGCTTGGCCGCCCCAGGCTCGCGATCCAAGATCTCCGCCCGCTCGTCCCGGTCTAGGATGTAGTGCCCTCCGTCCACGGGCTTGGTTCCCACGCAAACGCCGGGAAAGCCCGACAGCGGATCCCTGTGACGTTCCACGACCACGTGCGGATCCCTCAAGCGGCCACCATCGATCAGATACGGACTGATGGATCCAACGACTGTCTCCTCGGCATCCTGTTTCGCGTTCTCGTACAGGAATAGCCGCCGCTTCGCCGGTACCGACTTCCGATCCGCCAAGCCCACGATGACCACATGCACGTGCGCCGGCCGAGGCGCATCGGATCCCCACGCGAACGTGCGATGCGCGAAGGCGATCTCCAATCCGTGCCGCTCGAACAGTGCCGGCCAGAACTGCGAGACTTGCTCTCCTTGCGTGATCGAGTTCGTCGCGACGAAAGCGATCCGCGCCGACCTGCCCCGGAAGTACTCCCCTGCCTTCAAGAACCATGCCGTCACGTAGTCCAAGCGCCCGCCGGTGGCACCTAGGTGCGCGAGCACTTCTCCAGTTCGGTCCTGCTTGGGTGCGCACCGATGCACGAACCCGCCGAACGGTGGATTGCCGAGGACATAGGAGCACGCGGCTGGAGCCAAAACATCCGACCAGTCAATCTCCAAGGCATCGCCACAGACTAGGTGCGGCGACTTCGCCAGCGGTATCCGCACGTAGGTCTCGCCGAATTCCAAGCTCAGCTGGTTGTTGAGGATGTGGTCCATCATCCACAGGGCGGTCTCGGCGATCCGAACCGCGAACTCCCCGATCTCGATTCCGTAGAACTGGTCCACGTTCACAACCGACAGCTGCGTCGCGTCGAGGCGCCGCTGGCCCGGCCGCCCGGTCGCGGCCATCAACTCCCGGATCACTTCGATTTCCAGCAACCGCAGCTCGCGGTAGGCGATGATCAGGAAATTGCCGCATCCGCATGCGGGATCGAAGAATGTCAGACGCCCGAGCTTTTGTTGGAACGCCCGCAGCTTTTGCGCGCGCCCGCGCTTGAGCAGCTTGACCTGTTGCAGTTCCGCCTTGAGGTCATCCAGGAACAACGGCTCGATCACCTTGAGGATGTTCTGCTCGGTGGTGTAATGCGCTCCTTGCGCTCGGCGCTCGCGGGCGTCCATGACGGACTGGAACAGTGCCCCGAAGATTGCAGGCGAGATCTTCGACCAATCGAATCGACATGCTTCCAGCAGCTGTCGGCGCATCGCCGAGGTGAAGGCCGGAATCTGGAGCTGATCCCGGAATAGATCGCCGTCGACGTAAGGGAGTCTCGCAAGATCCTCGTCCCATCCTTGCTGGCGCTCCGCTTCGGGTACGTTCAGCACTTGGAATAGTTCGGCAATGCGTCCGCCAAGGCCGGTTCCGTCGCTCTCGGTCTTTGTCTCGATATAGTCTGCGAACGAACCGCGCTGGTCGAAGATGCCGGTATGGTCGGCGAACAGGCAGAAAACGATCCGCACGAGAAAGCGCTCGAGGTTGGATCCTCGGTAGCCCGACTCCTCAAGGGCATCGTGCAACGCACCAACGATCTCTGCGGCTTCGATGTTGACAGGATCCTGATCTTGGAAGCTCCGCGGTTGCACCCCGATGATGAAGCCGAAGTCCTCGACATGGTTCGGAAGGTCTTCAAGCGCGAACGCTAGTTGCCGAGACTCGTCGAGATCATGCAATTCGAAGGACTGGAAGTCGCTTACCAAGATGTAGTGCGGGCGCTCGCGCTCGGGAAGCGCATCGAAGTACTCGGTCGCTTGCGAGTAGGCTCGCTTGAGGTCGCGACCACTGCTCTTCTGTTCGACCAAGAGCATGCCCGGCCAGAACAAGTCGATGTACCCGGAACTGTTGTCCAGCTTGCGAACGTGCTCCTCGTATCGGGCGACCGAGCGGCGAGCAACACCGAAGACTGCGAAGAAGTCGTTGTAGAAGCTCTGCGTCTCGCCGCTCTCGTAGGTGGCATCCTGCCACTCCTTGACGAACTGAGCGGCCCGCACGCGAATCTCGTTCCATGACAATCGCATGGCGTGCTACCTCTCCTTGATCAATTCCAAGGAATCAGGCTCGGTGACGCTCATTAACGGTACCCGGAATCGCGGGGTAGATGCAGGTGGACGGACACACGCGGAAAACCCCCGAAGGCTAGGGACCCCGCTGCTGACCCGTCAGATCTCCAACCGCCTCTGGTCAACAGCATACCGAAGCCGTCCCCCGCGCCGCCGACAGCCCGTAGGTGTGGATAGCATCGAATCACTCGAGCGGGCCCAACCGCAGATACGTTGCCGAAGGCGCGGGAGAGCCAATTCACCTGGGATCCAATTCCCGATGGACCCGCATGTTGGGATAGGTCCTACGTGTCGGTCTCAAGTGATCCGTCAGCGTTCGCTTCGTCGAAGCGGCATAGCAGCCGGGTCCGGCACCGCGCCAAGTGCGAGGACTCGCAGTGCGCTACGTCTTGGACGCGGTGCCAGGCTGGCGTCTCCGCTCCCGACCCGCGATTGCACTCAGCGGTGTGCTCGCTTCCTCGTATAGCGCAAGTAGATGCTCGACGCGCTCAAGCTCTGACGTGAACGCAGACCGGCGATAGAGCCGATCAACTGCGCGGTCAAGGTTCGCGTGGGCGCGACGGAGTCCCTCCGGCATCACGTTTGGGTCGTACAGAGCTGCAAGCGATTCGCCGGGATGGGCCGCGCGAGCATCCAGAACGGCCTGCGCGTACTGTTCCAGTCGGGATAGGTCGGGCGACCCTCGCGGAACGGGGAACGTGTTGTAGACGAGTCCGCTGGAGTAGCGGAAGTCACTCTTCAACCGCCCGCCGACATGGCGGAGCCATGCCATGTGCATAGCGGAGGTCAGCATCGCAAAGTGACGCAGTCCCGCGTTTTCAACTACCAACAGCTGATTGCTCGGAATGACTGGCGGTTTCAGGTACCCGATTGGAACGTACATCCGGCGTTCCGAGCTGACCTCCGGGATCACCAGGTACTCTCCGTCCGGAATGACGGTGACGTGAAACTGCATGGGGTTTTTGGAAAGCGACTGGCCCAAGTTGCCAGCTTCCCTCGCGCGGTATCCTCTGACAGCCTCGACTCGACGCATGACGTCCGGCATCGACCTCAGCTCGGACGCAGATCCCTCCGAGGGCACCAAGATCCAGCGCTTGCTTCCGTTGAGGTGTTCCCGACCCCCAAGAAACGGATGGATTAGCTTGGCCGCTCCCGGCTCGCGCTCCAACAGTTCCGCGCGCTCGTCGCGATCCAAGATGTAGTACCCCCCGTCCACGGGCTTGGTCCCGACACAGATGCCGGGAAATCCCGACAGCGGGCTTCTGCGACGTTCCACGACCAAGTGCGAATCCCTCAACCGGCCAGCGTCAACCAGATACGGACTGATGGAATCAGCCTCCGTCTCCTCGACCTCCTGCTTCGCGTTCTCGTACAGGAACAACCTCCGTTTCGCCGGGGTCGACTTTCGGTCGGTCAACCCCAAGATCACTACATGCACATGCGCCGCTCCCCGCGCATCCGATCCCCACGCGAAAGTGCGATGAGCGAAAGCAATTTCCAGTCCGTACCGCTCAAACAGTGCCGGCCAGAACTGGGACACTTGCTCGCCCTGAGTGATCGAGTTCGTCGCGACGAAGGCGATCCGCGCAGACCGGGCCCGGAAGTAGTCGCCGGCCTTCAAGAACCATGCCGTCACGTAGTCCAAGCGCCCGCCCGTGGCTCCCAGTTGGGCAAGGACATCTCCCGTACGATCCTGCTTGGGAGCGCACCGCTGCACGAAGCCGCCGAACGGCGGATTTCCCAGAACAAAGGAGCAATCCGTCGGGCCCAAGACCTCTGACCAGTCGATTTCCAAGGCGTCGCCGCATACGAGGTGCGGCGACTTCGCCAGCGGTATCCGCACATACGTCTCGCCGAACTCCAAGCTCAGCTGGTTGTTGAGGATGTGGTCCATCATCCACAGGGCGGTCTCGGCGATGCGAACCGCGAACTCCCCGATCTCGATTCCGTAGAACTGGTCCACGTTCACAATCGATAGTTGCGTCGCGTCTAGGCGCTGCTGGCCCGCCCGGCCCATAGCCGCCATCAACTCGCGGATCACCTCGATCTCTAGCAATCGCAGTTCGCGGTAGGTGATGATCAGGAAGTTGCCGCATCCGCAGGCGGGGTCGAAGAATGTCAGGCGCCCGAGCTTTCGTTGGAACGCCCGCAGCTTTTGCGCGCGTCCGCGCTTGAGCAGCTTGATCTGCTGCAAATCCCCCTTGAGGTCATCCAAGAACAGCGGCTCGATCACCTTGAGGATGTTCTGCTCGGTGGTGTAGTGCGCACCCTGCGCCCGGCGCTCGCGCACATCCATCACGGATAGAAACAGAGACCCGAAGATCGCTGGCGAGATCTTCGACCAATCGAATCGACATGCTTCCAGCAGCTGTCGGCGCATCGCCGAGGTGAACGCCGGAATAAGGTGCTTCTCTCGAAATAGATCACCTTCTATGTGAGGGAGCCTTGCAAGGGCTTCGGGCAAAAATCGCATGCGCTCAGATTCGGGCTTGTTCAGCACTTCAAAGAGTTGCGTCAGCATTCCGCCGAGAACGCTTCCGTCGCTATTCGTCTGCGTCTCGATGTAATCAACGAATTCACCATGCCTTCCGAAGACTCCAGTATGGTCGGCGTACGCGCAGAACACGACCCGCAAGAGAAACGACCTGAGATCGTCTCCCAGGTAGCCTGAGTCGGCGAGAGCATCGTGCAGCACTCCAACGAGTTCCACCGCTTCGATGTTGACCCGGTCCTGATCTGGGAACGTGTGCGGCTCGAGGCCAACGAAGAAGTCGAACTTCTCGACATGGTTCGGAAGCTCCTCGAGTTTGAACGCGATTCCCGAGGACTCATCGAGATCATGCAACTCAAACGACTGGAAGTCGCTCACCAAGATGTAGCGGGGTTGCTCGCGCTTGGGGAGGGTGTCGAAGTACTCACCAGGCCTCGCGTAGGTTGTCTTGATGTTGCGACCGCTGCTCTTCTGTTCGACCACGAGCACACCTGGGCAGAACAAGTAAACGTAGTCGGCACGGTTATGGAGCCTTTGAGCATGCTCCTCGTACCGGGCGACGGAGCGGCGAGTTACCCCGAAGACTTCAAAGAAGTCGTTGTAGAAGCACTGCGTCTCACCACTTTCGTAGGAGGAGTTCTGCCACTCATTGACAAACTGAGCGGCCCGAACGCGAATTTCGTTCCACGACAGTCGCATGGCTTGCCACGTCCTTAGTCAATTCCGCTGAATCAAACTCGGCGACGCTCGATAACGAGCCTTTGAATCACTGCATAACTGTTGGGGACGAACAGATGAAGGCAGTTCCCGTAGGTTCGGGACCCTACATGCTGACCCACATGAAGCTCGAAGCGACACCGCATGACATCGTACCAAAGCACACCCGCCGTGCCGACGCTCAAATGGGGGCGGACGGCATGGGAAGTCCGGGCGTGGCCAATGGCGGATCCGATCGCAAGCGCAGGTGAGGTCAGCCGCGCCTGCCCCCCGGTTCCACTGGGGCCTGCTTTGCGGGATGGCCCGTGAATCGGTATCCTATGGATCAGGGTCAGATGTCGCTACTCGCGGCACCTTGATTGCCGGTGCCAACCAAGGGCTAGCCGGCAGCTATCTTTCCACGCCCTGAGTGGACTGCCGACCACGCTTCGTCGGCTGACTCGAACCGGCGCTCCCGACTTCGTTGCGCCGGAAGAGGCAGATATGGGCAAAGTCACCGGTTTCATGGAATTCGAGCGGCAGGCGACCCCCTATCGCGAGGTAGGGGAGCGCGTGCAAGACTGGCGCGAGGTCATGGACAGCCTCGACGAGCCCGCCCTCAAGACGCAGGGCGCTCGTTGCATGGACTGCGGCATCCCGTTCTGCCACACCGGCTGCCCCATCAACAACATCATTCCCGACTGGAACGACTTGGTGTATCGAGGTCGCTGGGCCGAGGCGCTGCGGGTGCTGCATTCGACCAACAACTTCCCCGAGGTCACCGGTCGCATCTGTCCTGCACCCTGCGAGGCCGCCTGCGTGCTCGGGATCAATGACGACCCGGTCTCTATCAAGTCGATCGAAAAGGCCATAGCGGACCGTGGATGGCACGAGGGCTGGATCAAACCCGAACCTCCAGAGCAACGCACGGGCAAGAGCGTCGCGGTGGTCGGTTCCGGGCCAGCGGGGCTCGCGGCGGCCCAGCAACTCAACAGGGCGGGTCACACCGTGACCGTCTACGAAAAGAACGAAGTGCCTGGCGGCCTGCTAGTGCTCGGAATCCCCGACTTCAAGATGGAAAAGGAGATGGTGGCGCGGCGGGTCCGGCAAATGGAAGCGGAAGGAGTCGAATTCCGTTGCGGCGTTCACGTCGGAGTCTCTCTGGAGGCCAGCAAGTTGCTCGCGGAGCACGACGCCGTGTTGCTTTGCATCGGATCGGAGAAGCCCCGCGACCTGCCGATTCCGGGTCGCGATCTCGACGGGATCCATTACGCCATGAATTTCCTGCCCCAGCAGAATCGGCGCGTAGGCGGGCGGCCAGTCGACCAGCACTTCGACCTCACTGCGCAAGGCAAGAATGTCGTGATTATCGGTGGTGGCGACACCGGTGCTGACTGCTTGGGAACATCGCGACGGCAGGGAGCCATCGGCATCCATCAATTCGAATTGCTTCCGAAGCCGCCGCTCAGCCGCGAAGAGCCAGGTGGCATGCCTTGGCCGGACTGGCCGTTCACGTTCAAGGTCGAGAGTTCGCACGAGGAAGGGGACGTGCGGGACTACGCCGTCAATACGAAGGAGTTCGTTGCGGATGGCAACGGCCACGTCAAGGCGCTGAGAGCCGTCCGGTTACGCTGGCCGGAACCCGATCCGATCACCGGTCGGCGTCCGTTCAAGTTCGAAGAGGTGCCGGGGTCGGAATTCGAAGTTCCAGCAGATCTGGTTCTGTTGGCCATGGGCTTCGTGCATCCCGTCCACGAGGGCGCGGTGGACGAGCTTGGCGTGGCGAAGGATGGGCGTGGGAACGTGCAGGCGAGCTACAGCCAGTTCCAGACCTCGGTTTCCAAGGTCTTCGTGGCGGGCGATGCCCGCCGAGGACAATCGCTAGTGGTGTGGGCTATCGCCGAAGGGCGCAAGGCGGCCCGCGCCATCGACATCAGCCTGACGGGATCGAGCAAGCTGCCGGCTCATTGATGGAGTGCCGCGGCGGGCTCGCGCATTGCATCGCGTTCCGCGCAAGAGTCTCGATCGGGCGCGTTTGCTCGCGCGCCACCCATTACATTCCCCAGATCTCTATCGGCTTGCCACTAACGCTCTCGCTCTTGTGGAAGACCTTGTCGCCCCAAGGTCTCTGGCCGCGATCGAAAATCACTAGATGGCCCTCTAGCGCCGCGCACCGGTCCATGTAAACGGCCGTCTGCTCCAATCCTTTGCGGATCGTGCTTTCCAACCCGTCGCGCAAGACCTTGCACTCGATCACGAATCGCTGCATGCCACCTTGATGGGGCCATCGCACCAACAGATCCGCGCCACCCCGCCCTAATGCGTGTTCGCGCTGGATGCGACCGCCTCCGTTCACCACCCGCTGCAGAAACGCATGCAACAGCAACTGCGGTCCAGCTTCCTTGTAATCGGAGATTTGCTCCCAATGTTCAGACTCTTGGCGGTAGTACTGTTGGAACGCCTCGAGCAGTTTGCGCAGCAGCAAGCCGCGTTCGCTGTCAATGTACCAAGCCGCCTGCTGGTTCAAGGCCTTCTGGGCGTTGAACGTGAGTTCTCTGGGAATGACTTCGTCGTATATCGGATTGGCGATGCGTACCGGATCGTCAGGCGCGATCAAGCCCAAGTCTCAAACGTATTCGTAGTCGTGGGTTGAAAAGTCGGGCATCGTGTCGCCGGTGAGTAGGGGCTCGATCACGCGTCGCACACGGTCTTCCTCCAGTTTGTGCGCAAGCTGGTCAATGTGCGTGACGCGCTCCATGATGAGCTGCTCCCGCGCTTCCATGATCTGGTCATCCGTGATTGGATGATCCCGATTCCTACCTCTCTCACTGTCGAAGCACGCCCGCCTGCAAAGTGCGTTGACAAGCCATGGCTGCCCCAGTGTCTGCGCCCACACGCGCTTGACCGCCTCCGGCAAGAATCGCTGCCCGGTTTCCGTAGTGTGTTGCATCATGAGTGCATCTACTTCAGATTCGGAGAAGTCTCCGAGTCGCAGCGACGCGGCGCTGATGTTGAATGCGCTACCGCCGGTCACCGGATGCCCGGCAGAACTTGAGTGGATCCGGTAGTCCCGGAGGTCGCGTATACCGCACAGCACGATGCTGTGGGGGAAGGCACGCGGCCGTAGCTCGTAGCCCGATCTGAGCTGGCGCAGCACGGACAACAGCGAATCACCAGCAAGAGCGTCAATCTCGTCGACCAGCAGGACTAGCGGACGGGGATCTGCTTGAGCCCACTGGATCAAGGCCTCCTCCAAGGCTTCGTGTGGAGTAAACGAACCTAGGATTTTGGTCCGGGCTTCGGATACGAATCCGTCGCCAAGCACCAGCCGAGCCCGCGAACCAAGCCTGCCTAGTACCGTCCGCACCGCTCGCCCCACGTCTCCGCGGGCGGTCTGCGCATCTTCGACGTTCACGTGAACGCAACGGTAGTCGCCTTCGGCACCACTATTGAGCAACTCTTGTAGCGCGCGCAAAACGGAGGTCTTGCCGGATTGCCGAGGTGCGTGGAGGAAGAAGTACTTCTTGTGGCGGATCAGTTCTAGGACCCTGCCCAAATCGATGCGCTCCAACGAGGGGATGCAGTAGTGCTCCATAGGAACAACGGGGCCCTCGGTTGTGAACGAGCGCATCTATCTGATCATGACGGTTTCTTGAGTCTTACGACGAGCCGCCCGAATCCCCAGTCGAGCTTCCAACAAGTGGCGCGCAGTGCATCGGCTTGGCACAGATGCCTGCTCTGGCTTCGCATGCAAGCTGCTCCGATGTAGCTCGGGCGGGCCATCAACGCCAACCGCAGGCCCGCGGCAGCGACCGCAGCCAATCCAAGCTCGGGGTCCAAGCACATGCGCGGGGCAAATGCGCACGGCAACGTAAGCCACGAAGGTTACTCGCAGAAGCGTCACCCGAACTTCTTCCGCAGACGTGCCGCGAAGCGCTCGACATCGATCACGAAGCGCTCGTGGGTGCCCCTGCCGACCACTTCGGCATCGTCAGCTGCCTCGACCTCGAACTCCACGCGTCGTCGGTCCACGGCGATGACCTTGGCCGTGTAAGTGACGGCCTGTCCCATGGGGGTAGCGGCCAAGTGCTCGACATTGACCTTGACGCCGACGCTGTCCTGCCCCTCCTCGAGATGCTCGAGAAGGGCATCTCGACAGCAAATCTCCATCCAGCCGATCATTGATGGCGTAGCCAACGACGGCCGCACGTCCGCGCCGAGGAAGGTGATGCAATCGTCGCGTCTGACGACGCGTTCTTGCTGCAGTTCGATGCCGGGCTCGACCATGCGGCAATGATACATCGACTCCGAGCGGCGAGTTCCATGCCAGGGCTAGGCACTGTTGGACACTTGGCTGCGATTCCGTTCGATGTACGCGCACAGCGGGCGTGAGTCGCCACCATGCAACCCCGTATAATCGACAGCGCATGCTCAAATCGACCCGTCGCGAAGCACTGGTGACAATCGCCGCGGGGCTATCCGCGAGTTCCCTGCCTGCCCAAGAGGCATACGCACCGCAAGCCCTTTCGGCGGAAGACTACGATCTGCTTGGCACCCTCGTGGACATGATCCTGCCCGCGACCGACACGCCCGGAGCGCGAGATGTCGGCGTGCATTCGATGATTGACGAAGACTTGGCCGAGTCTTCTGACACTCTCCAGATCGTCCGAAACGGACTAGGCGGCTTGCGGGAGGCGGGCTTCGCGGGAATGACGCCCCAGCAGCGGGTTGCCAGGCTGACCGCGATGAGCGAATCGACCGGGACTGACCGCGAATTCTTCGAGATGGTCAAGGGACTGACGATCGACGCGTATTACTCAACCGAGGTCGGTCTGGTCCAAGAACTCGGGTATCAGGGGAACACCTACTTGACCGAGTTCCCGGGATGCACCCACGAGCATTCATTGGAGGATGCAGATTGATGGCAGCCTCCGACTACGACCTTGTAGTGATCGGCAGCGGCGCCGCCGGCGGGATGGCAGCGTGGAACTTGACGCGCAAGGGTGCCAAGGTCCTGATGCTGGAGGCGGGCGAAAGATTCGATCCCGCGACCTACTGGTCGCACGTCAAGCCATGGGAGGCGCGGGAGCGTCGCAAGCGCGGAGACCGAGGCCCTGCATTCGAATCGCTTCCGCTACGGGAGAGCCCCTACGAGACCCCGATCGGCCAGAGCTTCTTGCTCCGTCGCGTCTGGGGAGTC
The DNA here is from genome assembly GCA_965242625.1 of Bryobacterales bacterium. Classification (GTDB taxonomy): domain Bacteria; phylum Acidobacteriota; class Terriglobia; order Bryobacterales; family UBA6623; genus VXMF01. The sequence continues at coordinate 476,036 of CBDEST010000005.1, forward strand.
GGGGGCAAGACGAACATCTGGGGCCGGGTGTCCCTGCGGTACGGAGATCTGAACTTTACCGAGCCTGCTGTCGACGGCTGGGAAGTGCCGTGGCCGGTGACCTACAGGGAGATCGCTCCTTACTACGACAACGTCGAAAAGCTAATCGGCGTGTGCGGGGGAGACGACGACTCCAAGTTCCTTCCGGGGTCCGAACACCATCTGCCGCCGCCGAATCTGCGTTGCGGAGAAGTGCTCCTGAAGAGCGGTGCCGAGAAGGCCGGGTACTCGGTCGTCCGCGGGCGCAGGGCGGTACTCACTCAAGAGCACCGCGGACGGGCCAAGTGCCATTACTGCGGCGCGTGCGGCCGGGGATGCGATATCGGAGCGTTCTTCAATTCACCCGACTACCTGCTGGCCGATGCGCTGTCCACAGGCAATTTGACGCTGACCGAGAACGCCATCGTTTCCCACATCCTGACCGGGGATGACGGCAAGGCGAGCGGCGTGCGCTATTTCGAGCGCCTTACCGGTGACGAGCGGACTGTCCCGGCGAAGCGGGTCGTGCTGGCGGCGTCGACCGTCGATTCGACGCGTATCCTGCTCAACTCCAAGTCATCGGCATACCCCAACGGCTTGGGCAACAGTTCCGACGTGATCGGTCGCTATCTGTGCGAGCAGTTCCGCTTCCATGTCTACGCCTTCGCGCCGAAGTTGTACGGCAGGGCCGCGACCAACGACGACGGCATCTCGGGCGGGCACATCTACATTCCGAGATTCGAGAGTCCCGAAGAGAAGCGCGACTACTTGCGGGGCTTCGGGATCCAGCTGTGGGGCATCGGTTGCGGGTCCGATGCCCAGTTCGCCAAGCTGCTACCGGGCTTCGGTACGGAGTACAAGCGGGGGATCCGCAAGCGCTACCCCGCGCTGATTCAACTGCACCCCTACGGGGAGGTCCTGCCCTATCGCCATAACCGAATCTCGGTAGAGGGAACCAGCCCGGATCGCTTCGGCGTACCGACGATCCGGATCGAGTACAAGCTGGGGGAGAACGAACGCAAGATGATTCCCCGCATGTACGATGTCGTGGAGGACATCCTGCACTCCATGGGAGCGGAACCGCTGCCGTACCAGCGGGGCGCCCTTGACGAACTGGGATCCGCGATACACGAGCACGGCACGTGCCGGATGGGCGCGGACCCAAAGCGATCCGCCTTGAACGGATACATGCAGATGCACGACGTGCCTAACGTCTTCGTGGTAGACGGAAGCGCGTTCCCGACGCCGACCGAGAAGAATCCGACGCTCAGCATCCTAGCGTTTGCGTGGCGCGCTACCGACTACATGGCCGAGCAGATGCGCCTGGGCGCGGTATAGGCGCTTCGAAGACTATCAGGCGGCCCGCGGTTCAATGTCCGCAAAGTGAGTGAGGAAGAACTTGCTCCATCAAGCGGGATCGACAAGAGGTCAATCGGCAAGCTCACAGTTGCAGTACCTCACTTCGGAGTTCCTCTGCAGCCTCGTGGCCACGAGGCAAGGCATCCGCCAGCAGTTCGGCATAGATCAACCACGGATGGGCGATTGCGGTGCGGTCGACTTCCTTCCAGAATGCGGGTTCACCGAATGCCTTGAGCAATATAATGGGGCCGTCCCTGTCCGGTAACAGTTCAAGACGACGAGGAAGGTCCTGAACGACCGGGCGGACGAAGATTGTCACAGTCGGGCCTGTGTAGTACTGGCAGACCTTGTAGGATGCGTGTCCACCGGTTAGCGCGAACTCGAATCCGTTGGCCGACGCCTCCCGCCGCAGGCGAACTAGGAATTCGTCGACGCGTTTTTCGCGCGCCCGAAACCGGCCAATCATCAATCGGGGCCGAAGAATCTGGCGATACCCCGAAACGAGCTGGTCGACAAAGTCAAGCGGATCATTGAACTTGAACTGCCCGTTGACAGCACGGATTGTCCGATCTTCCAGAAGGCTGCGACGGGTCGCTGCGGCCTTGCTCTTGCTAACGCCGGCCCGATCCGCGAGGTCGCGTACAGGCCACGCGGCCGACTCCGGGTACGCGATTAGTGTGAACAGCAGTTGGAGGGTCGCCGCGGTCTGGACCCTCGGCTGGCCGAGTCCTGCACTCTGCCGGTTGCCCAGGGACGTCCAATGGAAATGAGGCGGGCGATGGAAATGGACGTTTCCGCACAGATCGATGAAGTGAGCTTCCGCATTGATGAGCTTCCTCGCGCTCGGAGGCGGGATGTACCGCGCAAAGACAAGCAGTTTCCTCCCGTGAGGCACGAGGCCCTTGGCGGTTGCAACGAGGGAACGAACGGTGGTTACGTCAAGGTAGGAACGCTTGACCAAGGTCAAGTACCGGCATGAGCCTGCGGGGGTATCCACTTGAATGGTCGCATCGAAGTGGCCACCTCTGAAGATCGGCCTCGATTCGACTGATTCAGCTAGGGTGACAAATGGAAGGTTGGCCAGTCGGTCTAGGAACGGTTTGAGTCCGTCCATGCGTCGTACGTGCGCTCCAAGTTGCGGCATGTCCTCTATTCTAGGATGTCCATTACTAATGGACAAGGCCGTTTCACGGTCGACACGATCTGCGACTCGAGACTTGCCCGCGTCTCGCGGAGACTTGTCGCCAAGGTTGTCCTGTCGACGGGAAACCGAAACCGAGTCCTTTGGCGCAAGCCGTCGGCCACGTGGTGTCGAGTGGCAGATGGCACTTGAAGGTGCCCGAAACAAACCCGCGACCGCTATTCACAGTGCGGCCACGTGACGCATACAGTCGAGCGCACGAGCGGGCAGTCGACTACGACCCCCGCAAGTGCCTTGGACGACCTACAGACGTCTTACGAACTCGCTAGCGTGTTCGAGATGGTGCGCCAAGAGACGCCCAGACATGGGGCTGCGTGTTCCGCGAGACAGACACTTCGAAGCGACCTTGCGGCCGCTGCTCTGGCCACGGCCACAGGCGCAGGCGGGACAGCGGCGAGCAAGTGGCCGCCGTCAAGCGAGCGTACGATTCAAGGACAGGAACGCGCTTGTCGCAAGGGTTGTCCAAACCGTCCGTCACAAACTCGAGGACCCACCCCAACGATCACGGACTTCCTTCCTTCCAAAGTCGCACGGTGAAATCCGATTCGTCTTCAAGCAGGTCGGGTTCCGTGCCGTTGTGGGCGAGCATCCCCGGAATCATCTTGTTCCGAACACCCATACCTCGCGCATCGACATAGCCGTAGTCGCGCATCACCTGAACCAAGTTCTGATTGCGAGCGTACCGCATCCCGCTCTTCATCTTCGACGCTGTGATTGTGTTCGGAAGCCGACCGGGGCTCCGGACCTCCAAGCGGTTCGCGAATATCGTCAGGGTGATGTCTGTCCCGAATACGCTGTAGTCCCGATGGACGAGGGCGTTCGCGACGGCCTCGCGCACTACTACTTCAGGATATTCCCAACGGTCGATTCGTCGCATGCCCTCGATCCTCGCTGTAGGCGTGGTGTTCCGGCGGACGAAGTCCCATGCTCGGTCCACCAGACCGAGTTCGACGAAGGATCCATCCCGTGCGCGCAATGGGACCAAAGGACCAGCCAAGACCTCGTCAGCACGGGTCGCGTAGTCCGGCTCTTCGCCGACATAGCAAATCGCCCGGATTCCGGATTGCGGGAGCTTGCGCCTAGTGTTCCGCCCAAACAGCAGCATGCCATCGGTCGTCGCTGTCAGTCGATGTCCGGTCCGAGTGATGAGGTCCATGTTAGCGAGCAAGACTTCCCAATCCTCGCGGTCATCCTCGTCGGGTGCCTCGCCCTGTAGAACATTGGTGAAGTAATCGCGCAGGCGCAGAGAATCTAAGGAATCCGTTCCAGTGCCCAGCACTGGTTTCAATCCGTACCGCAAGCCCCCGGACTGTTGGTACAACCGTTCTTCTTCCTCACGAGTTGCATCTCTAGTCGTCGTGCCGACGCGTACCTTAGTCGACCAAGCCGAACCTACCTTGGCCTTGTAGGGCTTGTCGGGAGCGTTTGCGGGAAGCGAAACGATTCCCACGACCGTATCCTGATGCCACTCGACCACCTCCCAGAACGGGATGGTTGCAGGCTGAATTTGGGTTCGTGCGGCTTCCATCACCCATTCCTCCGCCTCCTTGCGAGGTCGCCTCAGACCCGTGACCGTGCGATCGTCTTCGACTCCCAACAGGACATGGCCGCCTTCTAGATTCAGAAGGCCTACCATTTCGCGGGCTAGCTGCGCTGGGGAGATCCCGTCGCTCTCGAATTCCAAGCCGGAGTCCTCGCCGCTGGTGATTAATTCGGCTAGTTCAGACCTACTCATCTTCGACGACGGCTACCCCTGATGCTGAGACCGCACCGTACGGGCTCTGTAGGGCTCATCATCCAATATAGCCTGGCCTGGCCACCCGAATGGGCGCGGGCCGACACATCGGCACTGTTCAGCAATATCGTTGAATCCAAGATAGTGTTTGACAGGCGGATCCGGCACCAGTCCACTCATCCCAACCACGAGATGAGTGGCATTCCCCAAACGCCCGCTTGTTCACCGATTGGCCCGGTCGCCCTGATCAGCTAGGCCTTTGGCCAATCGCCGTCCGCCTCACGGCCACGCGGTGCCGAATCAGCGAGGCCACCGTCCACGAGCTCGCAGGCTGAAGAAACAAGGCGCGAGACATCCGTACGCCTCTGGATCGGACAGGTAGCGCGGGGGTTGCAGCGGAGCCGCGGGGCTGGAGCGCGGCACGGCAGTCTTCCCAACCCGGCCGGAAGCCGGATGCCGGCGGTCCGCCGACCCGTTTCAACCTCAAGATGGAACGCGGAACATCACATGCCCCAAGACTTCGATCACCTTGTGGTTGAACGCATCACGCCCCCCAGACTCTATTCCTTCCACGATCTCGCGCTAGCGCCGGCCCGCAGCTGCTAGTCCGTGCGTCGTGGTAGCGGGAGTACTGTATATCGGGAATCCACACACTGCTTTCGATGGCCATGCAGACCGCTGTCGAGGTCTCCATTGGCGAACCGTCACGCTCCAGAGCCTACTACGTTCCCGCTGACCGTGTTGCGGCTGGGGCGTGAGAACTCTTTCTCCGCACTGCACCACAAGCCCGGTTCCCGGCACGCATTCGACAGCGAAACGAGATCCCGCCGATCCACGGCAATGCACGACGGCCGGCCCGCGCCCTTGAGTGAGGCCAACTTCTGGTGGGTGAGAGGTAGTTTGCAGCACAAGCCAGTGTTCTCTGACCCCGCCCCAGAGAACATGACCTCTGGCCAGTTAAGAATGTTAAGGATTTCCAGCTCTTGAGCCGGAGAGCGGAAGCTGTCGGAATCCTTGATCAGTCTCGATCGGATCGTTTCGATGGAGCGGATCGGACTGCTTGCGCGGGTCGGAAGCACCAAGATCCGGACCGTGCGCGAGTGCGCCCCCGCCGCACGCCACGCCTCAGCGACGCAAATCGTGATCCCAGCTAGCTGTCCGCCACGAACCAGCCCCTTCGACAAAGGCTCGCGCAACCGGCGCGGCAGCCCGCCACCGCGCTCCTCGCTGGATCCGCGTCCGTCCGCTTTGGGGCCGAAATCATTATCACGGTCGCTGGCCGGCTACGACTCTCCGGCGCGCGTCCAACTCACCCCAAAGGCCTTGTTTCACCTAGCCTTTTCGCGAAGCGACCGCCACGACCGACCGTCGGCGTCATGTCGTCTGCGCCCGTTTGCGAGCGGCGGCTGTAGGAGCGATCGTGCGTCGTGCCTCTCTGCGAGGTCAATTTCGTTGCGGTCCGCGAACCGACTCACACCCTCTCGCGCTCCGCAACCGATGTTAGGAGTGGGGCAAGAGCTGTGGATTACTCTGTGCGGACCAAACGGAACCCGATGTCGTCCCTGCGGCGATCTGGCGGATTGCTGCGACGATTCGCAGACCGCAGCCCCCGCGTGAAATTGGATCTGAAGCTGCCTCCACGGAGAACGCGGTCCGAACCCGTGGCGGGACCGCGCGGATCTGAAGCTGGCCCCACTGGGTACCGCCCATACCAGTCCGCTGTCCATTCCCGCACGTTCCCCAGCACGTCGTACAACCCCCACCGGTTCGCCTGCAGCAGTGCAACCGGATACGTTTCAGGGCTGGTGACTGAGTTCCACGCAAACCACGCCACATTGCCCAGCTTTCCGTAGCGCGGACCTGCCGTGCCTGCGCGCGCTGCGTACTCCCACTCCGCCTCCGTCGGCAATCGGTACCGAAACCCCCTCGCAGATTCCAACCCATTCAATCTCCGGATATAATCCTGGGTGTCGTTCCACGACACCTTCTCGACTGGGCAGCGCCCGCCGCACTTCTTGAAATTCGACGGATTCTCCCCCATAACGCGCCACCAATCCCCCTGCGTCACTTCGAACTTCCCTATCCAGAACCCTCGACTGATCTGCACCTCGTGCTGGGTCTCATCGGACTTACGCCCCCCCTCACCCTTCGGCGAACCCATGAGGAATCTCCCCGCCGGAATCCAGGCGAACTCCATCCCCAATGAATTTGTCCACGACTCACCCACCTCGCGTGGTGTACGGCCTACTATTTCCGACTTCCTCAGCTTGGCCAACAGCCCCTCCGCCTTCGCCACCCACACGCTCGCCTCGCTCATCTTCCCGTACCGGTCGATGTACGCCTGCGCAGTCTCGGCGAATCCCGGATCCCGAATGTTGCCCAAGTCGTCCCAATCGCTGATCCAAGGCTGCACGAGCCTTTCCTGCGTCTGCTCCCGACGCACTTCAAGGCTGCTTTCGCTATCCCGCCCGCTGCCGGTTTCGGCAACGTCTTCCATGACGCTGGAGCCCAATCCCTTCAGCTCTGAGACCTGAACAGAGTCGCTCGCTTGCGGAGTCAACTCGCGATTCGAGGGCCGCTCGCGAGGACTCGCAGATTCCAGCTCTCTCAGCTTGGCGAATAACCCTTCCGCTTGCGCGACCCACACGCTCGCTTCAGTCACGCGCTTGTACCGTTCGATGTACGCCTGTGCTGTTGCGGCGAAATCCGGGTCATTAATGTCATTCAAGGCATCCCAGTCTCGGATCCAAGGCTGCGGGATATCGCCTTGTGGCGGTTGCGAGCGCGCATTACCGCTGTCGTCGCTATCCCTCCCGGTCTCGGGATCGGAATCCTCTCCCTCGACAACCGAACCGTTGGCGGGCAGATCTGGCACCTGCCCTGTCCTCTGGGCTTCCAAAGGAGACTCGCGATTCGGTGGTAGCCGGTTCGGGGTCGGAGCCGTATCGAACGCCTCCCCTCGCTCCGGGGGTGTGACCTCGCCGGGGACGCCCGAGGCTCCAACTGGCCCACGATCCCTTACCGATTCCGCCGAACCTGGATCCCACCAATACGGCAACACAAGCCCGAGTCCGACCACAAGGCTCGCCAGAACTAGCCACCCGACCCTTCGTCGGCCTCTACGCGCCCCCGGGACCGCTGGTGCTTCGCGCGAGCTACATTGCTGTGGATTCGCGCCCCTCCGCGTGGCCTCCGCGGACGTGACCGCTGGTATCCGGCCGCTTGTCGCGGAGAGGACTTCCAGCAGTTCTCGCGCGTCCTGAATCCGTTCAGACTCCCGCAGTCGCAAGCACCGGTCGATGGCGTCCAGCAAACGCTGCTGGAACCGCCCCTCACCCAACTCGCTGGCCGACGGCATCGGGTCTTCCGTTCCGCCTACCACCGCATGGGAGCGCTGCTCCACACGCACCGGATGCGGCGGCTCCCATGGACAATTGCCACCCGCCACCATGCGCCACATCACTGCTCCCACACCGTACATGTCAGTCCACGGCCCCAGCTTCCCGGCATCCGCGACCTGCTCCAGTGCCGCATACCCCTCCGTGTATGGTGCCAGCGACTTGGTAAACCTCGCAGTAGCCTGCTTGGCGGCCCCGAAATCGATCAGCACCGGCCGCTCGTCCGCCCGCCGGATCAGGATGTTTGACGGCTTGATGTCTCGGTGCAACACCTCGGCTGCATGAACACTCGCCAGCCCCTCCAGCACAGGCGTCATCACAGCCAGCAAATCCGATTCCGTGAACGAATGTCCTTCTGCTTCGCGCCTCGCTAGCACCTCCGCCAGCGAACGGCCATCCTCGTATTCCATGACTAGGTACGCCGTGCCGTTTGAGCGAAAGAAGTCCCGGCAGGAGACTATGCTCGGGTGGCTGTCGAAGCCGACCAACACTTGGGCCTCGTCCCGGAACCGTCGCAGGCCATCCTCGAAGTCCCTACGCACTGTGCCGCTCCGGGGCCGCACAGTCTCGCCTTCTCGCACGGCCAATTCGACAGGCATGTACTCCTTGATCGCGACGGTCAGATCCAGTTCGTTGTGCTCAGCTCGGTAGACGACTCCAAAGCCTCCGTGACCGATGACCGCTTGGATGGTGAAGTCGCGCAGGACGGTGCTAACAGGCAAGGCGTCGCGCCGCTCGTGATCCGTGGTCGGCATCAAGTGGTAGGTCGGCCGCGCTTGTGAGGGTGCCAGTTGGCGGCTGGCCGACGATTGGAGGGATTATCGCACCGGATCAGGGGACCGCTCCGCTGCCTACCGAATGGAACGACTGCAGCGGGGTGCCTTGGTCTCCGATTGGGATGCAGTGCCTCTGTGCAGCTCGCGGCTTCGCAATGGTCAGCTGGCATGCCCGCGAGACCTCGGTGCTCCCTCGAATTCAGTACTCGAACCGGTCAGAGGGGCAAGGGTCTGATCATGTACTGGACTTCTACATCGCCGTGATCCTGCGTCCCGACCGGCTCGAATCCGTACTGTTCGTGGAATCGTAGCGACCCAGGATTCCTAGGACGCAGATTGACCTCGCACGCAAGCATTTCAAAGCGCGTCGGAGCGGTCGCGGCGGCGTCTCGATACAACGCTCCAGCGATCCCGCGGCGACGGAACTGTGCCGAGACCGCGATGCGATCGATGTAGAGGAAATCCCGGTAGCGTTCCAGCAACCACAGGAAGTTCGGGCTGCGATACGGAGCCTCCGGTGCCATGCAGATCAGGAACCCGGCAATCGACCCTGAACTCTCGGCCACTCGAAAATACGCCGCGAAGTCGGCGAACCATCGCATGCGCTCCATGGTCAAGCTGTTCATCGAAGGAACCGATCGCTCGTTCAACGCCAGCACTTCCGGAAGATCGGCGGCACGGACGTCGCGAATCTCGATGATGGAGTCGTCTGTCAAGTGGTTTGGGAGATCCACGGATCCTGCCTGCTCGCCTCGGCTATACGCCTCCGACCTGAGGCACCTGCTCCCAGTCGCTCAATGCGTCCCGCAACTTCGCAACTTGATCAGCGTAGGATGGATTCTCGATCAGATTGCGACTCTCGAGCGGGTCGGCTGCCAAGTCGTAAAACTCTTCGGCGGGTCTAGGTAGCGGGTAGGGCCGGCGGAGAGTGTCTTCGCCCATGTTCTGCCAGTTCCGAATCACCTGCTGCCAGATCAGTGGATCCTCGCGGGTGTGATTGCGAATCAGTTTGTAGCGCAGGTCCCGGACCGCAGTGAGATGGTTGCGCTCGTTGTGCTCCGAATAAACGAATTTCCGTGATTCGGCGGGCCTGTCCGCCAGTCGCGCTTCCAAACTCATGCCTTGACACTCCCGAGCTGCGGAGCCGCCGGCAAGCGCCATCAGGGTCGGAGCGACATCGATCGTGGAGGCCAAACCGGAATCGACCCGACCTGACCCGGAAATTCCGGGACCGCGAAGAATCAAGCTCGAATGCGTCCCCCACTCGTATAGCGAGAACTTGGCGCGATGCATCGAAGGACCGTGGTCTGTGAGGAAAGCGACTACGGTGCGGTCCAATTCCCCGGTCCGTTCCAGCGCGCCGATGAGACGGCCGATCTCTTGGTCCATCTTGCTGGTCTCCGAGAGATACCAAGCGTAGTGCTCGCGAACTTGAGGCGTGTCCTTGAGGTACGGAGGAAGACACTCCGCAACTTCCTCCGGACGGTACGCGAAGTCATCGTGGTTGCGGTATGGACGATGCGTATGGGTCGGGCAGAAGTACAAGCAGAAGGGGCGGTCACGGCCCTTCTCAAGGAACTGGACCGCTTGATCCAAGTAATCCGTGCGCGAAGGGAACTCGTGGTCGAACCCGTGCGCCGTGGCCCCTGCGGTCGAAAGGTGCCACTTCCGGGCTGCCGCGTTCTCGTATCCGAGGCCCCTAAGGCCGTGCCCGAAGGTCCAGATGTCGGGTGACAAAGACGCTTCATCCGCGACGTCTCCCTGCACCAAGCGCGTCACGCCGGAGACATGCGGGTAAAGTCCGGTCATCACCGCGCCCCGGCCCGGACTGCACAGCGGAGCGGTGGTGAAGCAGTGCGTGAAGCGGACACCGTCACGGGCGATCCGATCAAGATTCGGGGTCTTCACGACTGGATGGGCATAGCAACCTAAATCGTCCCAGCCGTGGTCATCGGCCACGATTACTAGAAAGTTCGGCGGGCGCGACTGCGCTCGCAACGCGGCCGCGGGAACCGCGGCCAGCAGGCTCCGGCGGGTCAGGGAGGCTCCCGCCGAATCGCACGAACCAGCAGGCTCTCGATTGAATGCGGCTTGGGGAGTCTTCATGGCAGGAATCCGGCGAAGTCGGGCATATCGTCTCACATCGGCGACTTCCGACCACTCCATAGCTCGGCAGCAACGTTCTGTGAACAGCCTAGAACGGGAGGCCCGCTCCATCTCGATTGGATCGTCGGTCATGCTGTGAAGCTGAGTCCGACTGGGCGGAAGCTTCGACTGGCCCGCCACAGTCGCCCGCGGTAGCTCACCGGTCGGCATCCGCTGTCCCGTTTCTACGGCTTCTTCCGGCCCGCTTTGCAAGGTAGGTACTCTGAAGAGATGGTGGGGAACCCGTACCGGCCGGCTGAGATCGAGCCGAAGTGGCAGGCTTATTGGGAGGATCGGGATCTCTACGCCACCGAGTCCGACCTCGAAAAGCCCAAGTACTACGTGCTGGAGATGCTTCCCTACCCCTCGGGCGTCCTCCACATGGGCCACGTCCGGAACTACAGCATCGGTGACGCGCTGGCGCGCTACAAGCGGATGCAAGGCTTCCGCGTCTTGCATCCGATGGGCTGGGACTCGTTCGGGCTGCCCGCCGAGAACGCGGCGATCAAGAACAAGCGCGACCCGCGGGACTGGACGCGAGCCAACATCGAAGCCATGAAGCGGCAGCTCAGAACCTTCGGGTTCAGCTACGACTGGAACTGCGAGATGTCGAGCTGCGAGCCGGAGTACTACCGCTGGAACCAATGGTTCTTCCTGCAGATGTGGAAGAAGGGCTTGGCGTACCGGAAGAGCGCGATGGTCAATTGGTGCCCGGATTGCGCCACGGTGCTCGCCAACGAGCAGGTGGTCGACGGTTGCTGCTGGAGACACGAGGACACTCCGGTCCGGCAGCAGGAGCGCGAGCAATGGTTCTTCCGGACGACAGCGTACGCCGACGAGCTGCTTCGATCTCTGGACGAGTTACAGGACGGGTGGCCGGAGCGCGTCCTGACGATGCAGCGCAACTGGATTGGACGCTCGACGGGCACCGAGGTCGACTTCACGGTACAGGGCAACGGCGAGCGGATCCGGGTCTTCACGACGCGGGTCGACACGATCTTCGGCGCGACCTGCCTAGTCATCGCTCCCCTGCACCCGCTGGTCGCGGAGTTCGGCTTCTCCGAACGCGGCAACGAAATGGCGACGGCCGCTGCCACGAAGAGTCCCGACGACTTGGAAAAGGAAGGCTTCGCGACCGGAAGGTTCGCGATCAATCCGTACAGCGGCGAAGCAGTGCCCATCTGGGTCGGCAATTTCGTGGTCATGGGCTACGGCACGGGAGCGATCATGGCCGTGCCGGCCCACGACCAGCGCGACTTCGAATTCTGTCGCAAGCACGGCATACCGGTAACTCCGGTAATCCGGCCCGTAGACGGCCAGCTCGCTTCGGAAGCCGACATGCAACATGCATTCGCCGACTACGGTCGCCTCGAGAACTCCGGCCGATTCAGCGGCTTGACCAGCGCGGATGCGATCGAGCGGATGAACGCTCACGCCGAGGAACACGGCTTCGGGAAGGCCGCGGTGACCTACCGCTTACGGGATTGGGGCGTATCGCGGCAGCGCTACTGGGGCACGCCGATTCCGATGATCCGGTGTCAGCAGTGCGGGTCCGTGCCCGTTCCAGAAGAGGATCTCCCGGTACGGCTGCCACTGGGCATCGAACTCACTGGTACCGGCGAATCGCCGCTGAAGGGCGTACCCGAGTACATTCGGGCTTCCTGCCCGCAGTGCGGAAACGAAGCCGAGCGGGAATCCGACACCATGGACACTTTCGTGGACTCGAGCTGGTACTTCTACCGCTATGTGGACGCTCAGAATTCGAATGCGCCCTACAGTTCCGAACGAGCGGCCGCGTGGTTTCCGATCGACCAGTACATCGGTGGCGTGGAGCACGCAGTGCTGCACTTGATCTACTGCCGCTTCTTCACGATGGTGATGCGGGATCTGGGGCTGGTCGACTGGAACGAACCTGTTCGCAGACTCTTCACGCAGGGCATGGTAATCCGGGACGGCCACAAGATGTCGAAGAACCTCGGCAACGTGGTGAGTCCCGAAGACCTCGTCGAGCGGTACGGTTCGGACACCGCCCGCATGTTCGCGCTGTTCGCGTCGCCGCCCGACCGTGATCTCGATTGGCAAGACGAGGGAGTGGAGGGCATGTGGCGCTTTCTCTCTCGCGTATACCGATTCGTCGACCGGAACGCCGAGGGGGAAGTCGAGTGCTGCGCGACACCGCGCAACGCCGTCGACCGAGAGGTTCTGCGCAAGCTGCATCAGACGATCGGCCGCGTGACCCGCGACTTCGAGACACGCTGGCACTTCAATACGTCCATCGCTTCGATCATGGAGTTGACTAACGCGTTGTACGCTGCGGAATCAGATCTGTCGGCGACGGTGATGCGTGCAGTCCTGCGCGACCTGACCTTGTTGATGAGCCCGTTCGCCCCGCACATCGCCGAGGAGTTGTGGCATCGGCTGCATCAAGATGGTTCGGTGCTGGAAGCGCGGTGGCCGCAGGCGGACCCGGAACTCGCTCGCGACGAGACTGTGCATGTGGTCGTTCAAGTCAACGGCAAGGTCCGAGACCGCTTGACCGTGCCGAAGGGACTGCCTAGGAACGAACTCTCCGATCGCGCGCGAGCGACCGAGAAGATCAGCGCCTTACTGGAAGGCAAGACGATCCGCAAGGTCATCGAAGTTCCGGACAAGCTCGTCAACTTCGTCGCGCATTGAAACTCGCAGGTGGGCATCCGCATGGGCAGCCTCGGCGCACTGGCGAGAGGGCGGCCGAGGCTGAAACGGCTTGCTTCCGGGCTGCTCGTCGCGGGGCTCGCCACCGCTCAGGACACCCAGCCTGAGCTGCCGAAGTTCGTCGACGTGACCGACGCTTCGGGCATCGAGTTTCGCAACGCCTCCTCGGCAACATCGCAGAAGTACCTGATGGAGGCGATGGTCGGCGGTGTCGCAACGCTCGACTTCGACCAAGACGGACTATTGGATCTGTATTTCGTGAACGGAGCGGCACTCGCGGATCCCATGCCCGAGGGCCATTCTCCTGACAAGTCGGAGCCCCGCTACTGGAATCGCCTGTACCGAAACGAGGGTGAGTGGCGCTTCTCCGACGTGACGCGAGCGGCCGGTGTCCGAGGCGAGCACTACGGTCAAGGCGTCGCGGCAGGGGATTACGACAACGATGGATTTCCCGATCTGTTCCTCGCGAACTACGGCAGGAACACGCTGCTGCGGAATCGGGGTGACGGGACGTTCGAAGACGTCACGGAATCCGCGGGGGTCCAAGGCGGCGGATGGTCGGCGGCCGCGGGGTTCATGGATTACGACCGCGACGGCAATCTTGACCTGTTCGTGACCCGGTACGTGGAGTGGTCATTCGAGGGCAATCCGTGGTGCGGAGAGCGCAAGCCCGGGTATCGGTCTTACTGCCATCCGAAGCAGTTCAAACCCATTTCGCATCTCGCGTACCGCAATGACGGCGACGGCACGTTCACGGACGCGAGTGACTCGACGGGCTTCGGAGCGGTACCGGGCAAGGGGCTTGGGATCGCCTTCAACGACTTCGACCGCGATGGCTGGATCGACGTGCTCGTCGCGAACGACTCCTACCCCCAGCAGCTATTCCGCAACCTAGAGGGCGCGAAGTTCGAAGAGGTCGCACTGCTTTCGGGGATGGCGTACGACGAGAACGGACGGACGTTCGCTGGCATGGGAGCCGACTTCGCCGACTACAGCAACGATGGACTGCCGGACATCTTCATCAATGCCTTGGCGCATCAGGGCTACGCTCTGTTCCGCAACGAGGGCCCGCTCTTCGAATACGTTTCCGGCCAGACCGGGGTGAGCGAGATTTCGACGCAGCACTCCGGGTGGGGCACCAAGTTCGTCGATTACGACAACGACGGACTGCGCGACATATTCGTTGCGCAGGGGCATGTCATGGACAACATCGAACTGACGCAGCCGGATCTCCAGTACAAGGAACCGCTCGTGCTGATGCGCAACACCGGAGACGGCTTCGTGGACGTTTCGTCCAGTAGCGGGGATCCGTTCCAGATGGACCTAGCTGCTCGCGGGGCAGCCTTCGCTGACCTCGATAACGACGGCTTCGTAGATATCGCGATCAACTGCCGGGACGGCCGTGCGGTGATCCTGCGGAACGCGGGCAACGGGAATAACTGGCTGATCGTCGATCTGGACGGCCGCCGGAGCAATCGAGACGGCATCGGAGCCTTGGTCCGGGTCGTGAGCGAGCCGGGCACGAAGCAGCAGGGCGTCGTGTCGAGAGCGGGCAGCTATCTGTCGTCGGGCGACCGCCGGCTTCACTTCGGTCTGGGGGCGGCGAGCATTGCGCAACAAGTGGCAGTGACATGGCCTAGCGGCGCAGTCCAGCGGTTCGATATGGTTGCGGCGAATCAAATCCTAGAGATTAAGGAACCCGAGGCGGACGAACCGTAGGCTTCGACAGCCCTGCAATCCGATCGATACCCGCTCGACAGCCTCCCGCCCCCGAGTCTCGGCGGGCGGCACCCCGCGGAGACTCCGTGCCTACGGGGGAGTATCGAAAGCGGATGCCTAGAAATCGAGTCGCAAGCCGAACTGCACCGTGCGCGGCGAGTTGCACTGCGCGTACGCTCGCCCGAACGAGACCGCGCTCCAGTTCCGATTCGGCTCGCAAAACACAACGCGGTTGAAGACGTTGGCGAGCTGAGTCTCGAACCGCACCTTGAACTTCGAGGTGACCCATGCATCCTTGAAGAGCGCGAGATCCTCGGCGACATTGGCGAACCCCCGCGCGAAATCCATCGTCCTGGAGGCCGTGCCGAATTGGAGCGGCCCGGGGTCAGCGAAGGCGGAACGGTCGAAAAAGTTGTCCGTGGCCGCATCGAATGCCCCGCGATGGTCGATCCGCACGCGATTGCTGACAATGTCCGGCCGTTTCTGGCCGTTGAACAGGAACGGTTCCAAGTCGTTGGCCATGACGATGTTCACTGGCGTCCCGGATTCGACTCGCACCGCGCCCGACACGACCCACCCGCCGAGCACCTTTGCCGCCAGCCCGGCTCGCCGCTGGCGAAACACGGGCACGGCGTGCGTGAATGCAGCCAGCACCCGGTGGGGCACGTCGTCCGCGCTCAACCCGCGCTCGAGGGATTGGGTGTTGGTCGGATCCTGCGGTCCGAAACCCAAGCCATCGCCGGGACGGATCGTGCCGGCCCCCATCCCCGTGAGCTTGGACCATGCATAGCTGGCGCGGAAGAACGCTCCGTCTGAGAATCGCTTCTCGACTTGGGTCTTGAGCGCATGGTAGAAGCTATTGCCTGCAGGGACATTCAGGTATCCGATATCCAGCACGTGCGGAAACGGACGCAACGCCTGCGCCACAGACCCGCGGAACGACCCGTACGGACTGGTGATTCCGGCGGCGCTGGCGACGCCGGAACCCGCGCGGGACGCCAGGACGCTGGAGCCTCGCTCCAGGACTTGCGGGATGTTCGCGTTCGCCGCGGGGCCAAGCACCCGCCGGTCCGCGATCAATCGGCTCCCCCGATTGCCTGCGTACGAGAGATCGACTGCCGCGGTGCGCGTCAGCTGGCGGCGCACGCTCCAGGACCAGTCCTGAATGCGCGGCAACGTCCCCCGGTCCCGAGTCACGGCTACCGTGGAGACATCGTTGCCGACAGTGGGATCGATTGCTGGCGGCGCGGCGATGCGGCGGCGCGGGACGCCGTCGTCGAGAAAGTATGCCGGACGCTGGCCGTTGCTCTGGTCAACCACCGTGGAATAGATGCGAAACCCCAAGGTGTTAACCGCCGCGAAGCGCGCGTGCGGGACGCGCGAATAGTAGATCCCGTAGCCACCCCGCACGACGGTTCGCTCGTCCACGCGATAGGCGAACCCCACGCGCGGCCCGAAGGCGTCCACGGGCGGCGAATCGAGTGTCCTCGTACCAGTCCGATGCAGCCCGCGGCCCGCGAAGATCATCGCTCCGAAGCGGCCGTCGGCACCCGGATTCGGCACGCTAGGGTCGAACGTGGACATGTTGTCGTCCCGCTCTCGGATCGCGGTCTGGTAATCGAACCGCAGCCCGAACGTGAGCGTGAATCGGTCGGAGACGCGGTACTCGTCGACGACGCTCCACGAGACGAAGTTCTCGACCATCGTCGGCAGATCCGGGATCTCGAAGTGCGTGGAGTTCACCTGCCCGAGGAGGAAGGAAGCGAACGGATCCCCGGTGTCGACCAAGTTGTTGCCCTCGGCGTCGAATCCGCCGGTATGCATGCGGTGGAAGTTGAATCTACCGGCGACGTTGTTCGCCCAGCGTCGGAACGGATACTTGTGCAAGCGGTACTCGCCTCCGAACTTGAACGTGTGTCGCCGGCCCAGCCACGTCATCGTGTTCGTCACGTGATACTCGTGGTTCGCTCGGAATCCGGAACGCCCCCATTCGTTGCCCAGCGGGGAGTAGCGGGTATTGCCCGTGAAGCTCATGGCTGGGGGCCCGGCATCGGACTCGATCAGTCCGTTTCCCCGGGGGCCCCAGAGAAGGCCGGGCCAGCCGACTCCCGCGGAGATGGAGTGGCCCGTCACGTGAAACTCGTCGTACCCCACCGTGGTCTGGTTGAGCCAGTTGGGCGAGGCTACCCAATCGAAGCGCTGGCGCACGTGATGCGTCGTGATGTCCTCGTAGACGCCCGTGCCGTAATAGTCCCGGTTCAGCTCGGGTTCGGTCACCGGATCGGAGAAGACCCGACAGCCGCCGACGCCACCGCAGTTCCGCACCGCCGGGTGGCTTGTCCGGCTCAACGCGATTCCAGTCCGCAGCTTCTCGGTGAACGAGTGGTCCAAGCGGAAGAAATGGCTCGGCGCGTTGAGGCTCCAAACCTGGTCGCCCTGCACGCGCCCTTGGACATTGAATTCGAGCCCTGGTCGATCCGGATGCACCATCAGCGGAATCACTTGCGCGGCGACGCGACTGCGCAGCGGATGGGACGCCGGAATCAGGTTGTCCGGAAACGCGTCGCGTACGGGCACTCCGCGCACGGTCCGAGTGGAAGCCGGGTCAAAGACTTGGCCGGCATGAATCGCTCGTCCCAACCCGTCGGTCGCGACCTTGCGACCCGTCAAGAGTCTTCGGAAGTCCCCGCTCCTGAATGCATCTGCGGGCGCGGACCCGGCGAATCCCGATTGCGGGCCTGCGCGAAACGCGATGCGGTCGTATTGGTACATGAAGTAGGTCTTGTTCTTGACGATCGGACCGCCGACATAGGCACCGAAATTGTTGGAGCGAAACTTGCCTTTCGCTCCGAAGAAGCCGCGGGCGTTCAAACCGTCGTTCCCGAACAGGTGGAACAGAGCTCCGTGAAACTCGTTTGTACCCGGTTTGGCGGACGAGGCGAATAGTCCCAACGGTCGGCCGCTCCGCTCCGTCGCGCTATCGCGGTCGATCTGGACCTCGCCCACGGCCTCTGGCGGACGCGGTCTCGCGGACGGGACATCGGATCGCGCCCGAGTGCCTTCGCGAACGGCAGCAAGCACGAAATCCTGCCGATAGGCGACTCCGTCCGGAAGCGACACGCCCTCGACCGCGAGCGAGTTGAATCCGTTCCGGGCAACGAAGATGCTGTAGTTGCCCGCGGGCAGGCTGGCCGCGCTATAGCTGCCGGAAGGGTCGGAGCGAACTGTTGCGACCGCGGCACCATCGGCCGTGGCGATCATGACGGTAGCCCCGCCCAGCGCGTAACCGTTATCCTGCCGGATTACGCCGCCGATCGACCCGAGCTCGGCTGCCTGCCCCGGCAGGCATAGCGCGATGATCGCGCAAAGATGATACGCCTGGTGCGAGATGCGCCAAGTACGCTTCACAACGGCAGGGGGCCGAGCCCGGAGAACAGCGCGGGCACCGGCTGTTTCCCCTCTAGACATAGTGTCACCGATTCCGAGGCACATAGCAACAAGCGCGGAAGCGAGGCGAGGAAGGCCCGCGAGGGCGGACCTGGGGCGATTGCCGAGGCGTAACCTGTACGGGGAGAATCTAGCCAAGACTAAAGGCCGACCCGTGTGTTTGAGGGCAGCGCATTCATGGATCGACCGGCCCGTCAGGGCTGGAGTTTCGCCGCGTCACTCGTTTTACAAGTGGTTGGAGTCGCCATCCTTCTGCTCGTCCCGATCCTGAACACCTACGAGATCGATTTGAGCCAATGGGCTAGCAGGACGTTCCAGTTGGCTGTCCCTCCCCCGCCAGCTCCGCCGCCCCCGCGGGTGCAGCCTGCGCCGCGTCCGGCGAGAGTGCGCTACGAAGCGGACTTCCGGGCGCCATCGGTGATTCCCGACACCGTGGCAGTGCTGCACGATGTCGGGCAGCCAGCATGGCCGATCGCGGGGGTGCCAGCCGCTCATGGGCCGCAGGGCGGGACGGGCGTGCCCGGATCCGCCGGCGTGATCGGCATGATTCCGGCGCTGCGGGGAAGCCTGCCCTTGCCCCCGCCTATCCGAGTCGGCGGCCGCATTCAGAACGCGAGAATCACTCAGAGGGTGCAGCCGGTCTATCCGCTCGAGGCGATCGAGCAACAGATCAGCGGCGTGGTCAAGCTCGAGGCCATCATTGCGGCTGACGGCACGGTGCGCGACGTAAAGCTCGTCGAAGGGCACCCGATGCTGGCCACGGCCGCGATCGCTGCGGTCTCGCAGTGGCAGTACCGGCCAACCAAGCTGAACGGCATTGACGTGGAGGTCGTCACGCTCATCGACGTGCGATTCAACCTCACCGTGGTTGACGAGAAGGAACGCAAGCGCCGACTTCGCGTCGCGAGACGCAATCGAACTAAGTCTCGATAGCCGCTGACCCGAAGCTTCCGGCTTAAGCGATGACCTCGGTAATGAGGTTGCCATGCACGTCGGTCAGGCGCATGTCCCGACCGTTGTGGTGGTAAGTCAGCTTCTCGTGATCCAGTCCCATCAGGTGCATGATCGTGGCGTGCAGGTCGTAAACCGACTTGCGGGCCTCCACGGCTTTGTACCCGAAGTGGTCGGTCGCCCCGACTACCGTGCCGCCCTTGACCCCGCCGCCGGCCATCCACACGGTGAAGCCGTAGGGATTGTGGTCGCGGCCGTCCAGCCGCTGGCTGATCGGCATGCGCCCGAACTCCCCGTGCCAGATGATCAGCGTCGAGTCGAACAGCCCGCGCTGCTTGAGATCGGCGATGAGGCCGGCGATCGGGCCGTCCGTCTCGCCGGCGTGCATGGTGTGGAAGTGCTTGAGCGACCAATGCTGGTCCCAAGTCGGCTCGTGGTTTCCGCCGCCCGAATACAGTTGGACGACCCGCACGCCGCGTTCGACCAAGCGCCGCGCCATTAGCGCCTGCCTGCCGAAGTACCGCGTCCGGTCATCGTCCAGTCCGTACAGCTTCCGCGTCGGCTCGTTCTCCTTCGAGATGTCGATCGCCTCGGTGGCGTGAACCTGCATGTTGTAAGCGAGTTCGTAGGACTGGATGCGAGCGGACAGCTCGTTGTCTTCGGGATTGAGGGCGAGGTTCTCGCGATTCAAATCCTGCAACAGGTCCAACCACTTGCGCTGGCGCTCCCGCCCGATTTCCTTGGGTGGCCGCAAGTCCACGATGGGATCGCCGGTGGACCGAAACTGGGTGCCTTGGTAAGCCGCGGGCATGAAGCCGGCCCCCCAGTTGGGCTGGCCGTTGATCGGTCCGCCGCGGTGATCCGTGAACACGACGTATCCGGGCAGGTTCTGGTTCTCGGAACCGAGACCGTATGTGAGCCAGCTGCCGACACTCGGATGTCCCGCGAGGACCGTGCCCGTGTTCATCTGGTACAGTGCCGGGCCGTGATCGTTGGAGGACGTGTACATCGAGCGGATGATGGCCAGGTCGTCCACGTGCCTGGCGACGGTCGGGAACAATTCGGAGACCTCGATCCCGCTCTGCCCGTACTTCTGGAACTTCCACGGCGAGGGCATCAGCCCGCCGGGATTGCCTTGGGAGACGACCACTTCGCCCACGCCGCTCATGACCTCTCCGGCGTGCCGGTCCAACTCGGGTTTCGGATCGAAGGTGTCGATCTGGCTCGGACCGCCGTAGCAGAAGATCGAGATGACGCTCTTTGCCTTGGGCGCGAAGTGCGGGGTGGGCGGAGCGCTGCCTTGCTTGGCGCCGAGAGCCCGGTCACCAGCCAGGACAGCGGCGAATCCGACATTCGCGAGACCGCCACCCAATACGTGGAGCAGCTCGCGCCTGTTCATCGCAACGGTCGGTAGCATCGGAATTTAGTCCTCTCGGTTCACAGTTTAGCGCAACAGCCCCACCCCGGTGTACTCGTAGCGGTCCAGCGAGGCAGGTTTCATCTCGATGCTGTAGCCGGAT
This sequence comes from Bryobacterales bacterium, assembly GCA_965242625.1. Lineage (GTDB taxonomy): Bacteria > Acidobacteriota > Terriglobia > Bryobacterales > UBA6623 > VXMF01. The sequence continues at coordinate 496,999 of CBDEST010000005.1, forward strand.
GCACGGGGTACCTGGTAGTTCCCGTCCTGCATGACGACCGGATCGAGAAAATGCTCGTGGAGGTGGTCTACGTATTCCAGCACGCGGTTTTCCAGCGAGCCGGACACGCAGATGTAGTCGATCAATGCCAGATGCTGCACGTACTCGCACAGCCCGACACCGCCTGCGTGCGGGCAGACCGGCTTGCCGAACTTCGCCGCTAGCAGCAGCACCGCGAGAACTTCGTTCACTCCGCCCAAACGCGTCGAATCGATCTGGACGAAGTCGATCGCATCGGCCTGCAAGAACTGCTTGAAGAGCACCCTGTTCTGACACATCTCGCCGGTGGCGACACCGATTCCGTGCGGCTTGAGAGCCTCCCGGATGGCCCGGTGCCCGAGGATATCGTCCGGACTTGTCGGCTCTTCGATCCACAGGGGCCGGTACGGAGCCAGCTCGCGCATCCACTCGACGGCTTGCGCGACATCCCAGACTTGATTGGCGTCCGTCATGAGCACCCCGGCGTTTCCGATTTCTTCCCGGATGATCGCGCAACGGCGGCGGTCGTCTTGCAGGTCGCGGCCGACCTTGATCTTGAAGCGGTCCCACCCCTGCGCCAAGCCCTCGCGGCAAAGCGCGCGAATCTTGTCGTCGGGATAGCCCAGCCACCCGGCAGAGGTGGTGTACGCGGGGTATCCGTGCGCCTCCATCCGGGCGATGCGCTCGCCCTTGGTCGAAGCCTGGCTCTCGAGGATGGCGAGAGCCTCGTCGGCCGTCAGCGCGTCAGTGAGATAGCGGAAGTCGATCAGCCTGACGAATTCCTCGGGCGTCAAGTCCGCCACGAGACGCCAGACCGGCTTGCCGACGCTCTTCGCCCACAGGTCCCAGACGGCATTGACGACGGCCGCCGTGGCCAGATGCACCGCACCCTTGTCGGGCCCGATCCAGCGAAGCTGAGAATCCCCGGTCAGCCTGCGCCAGAACGCTCCCATGTCCGCGGTGCATTCTTCCAGCAAGCAGTCGCGCATCAGGCGGCGCATCGCCTGCACCGCCGTGACGACGATCTCCGTTCCGCGCCCGAGGGTGAACGCGAGGCCGTGCCCGCTGATGGAGCCGTCCGTCTCCAGCACCACGTACGCGGCGGAGTAGTCGGGATCGGGATTCATGGCGTCCGATCCCGACAGGTCCTGGGAGGTCGGGAACCTGATGTCTCGAACGTGGAGATCCGTGATCTTCATGGACGTTGCCAGCACGGCCGCTCACGCGCGGCCAAGGGACGCTACTCAGCGACTTCCAAATCTTCCCTGTCGGCCCGGGTCTGGTCGAAGTCCGGTAGCCAGCTATTGGCGTGATCGTAGCTCCCGCGCTTGATCGAGAGCACGACGAACGAATACCACGGGCAGGAGTTCTTCAAGTCGGTTTCGGAGAAGTACGCATCCGCGTCGGGGTGGGAATGGTACAAGCCGATCACGTCCAAGCCCATCTGGCGAGCGGCCTTGTCCGCGGCCAGCAAGCTGTCGTTGGACAACTCGTAGAACGCAGCCTGAGAGCCCTCGGCGGAATTCTCCAGCGGCATCGCCAAGCTCACGGCCTTGCCCTCCGCATCGGACTTGCCTAGCATCGCTCCGACGCACTCGCTGGGATAGGCCGCCTCGGCATGGGCCTTCATGATTGCGAACGGTATCTTGGCAATGCGCAGCATCACAGTCCTCAATCGTCCCAGAATCGCTCGCTCAGATACTTCTCGGCTCCGTCGCACATGACGGTGACGATCAGGCCTGCTTCGAGATCGCGGGCCAGTCGCAACGCCGCGCAGACGTTGGCGCCCGACGAGATTCCAGCCATCAAGCCTTCCTCGCTAGCCAGCCGTCGCACCATCGCATAGGCGTCCTCGGTGTCGACGAAGACCTCCTCGTCAGCCAGTTCCGGATCGTAGATCTCTGGCTGGAGGGCGGTCGCCATGTGCTTCAGCCCCTCGAGGCCATGGAAGCCCGTGGAGGGCTGCATCGAAACGATCTTCACGGCGGGACTTTTCGCGCGCAGGTAGCGGCCTACGCCCATGAGTGTCCCGCTGGTGCCCAGACCCGCCACGAAGTGCGTCAGCTGGCCCGCGGTCTGGTCCCAGACTTCGGGGCCGGTCGATTCGAAGTGCGCTTGCCAATTGGCGGGATTGCCGTATTGGTCGGGATAGAAGTAGCGATCCGGGTGCTTCTTGTACTCGTCCCGGCACGCCTCGATCGCGCCATCGGTTTGCAAGGCGGGATCCGTCAGCACCAGTTCCGCCCCGTACGCCTGCAGAATGCGCTTGCGCTCGGGAGACGCGTTGCTCGGCAAGAACAGCTTCACCGGATAGCCCATGGCCGCGCCGATCATGGCGTAGGCGATCCCGGTGTTCCCGCTCGTGGCGTCTACGATGACGCGGCCCGGCACCAGCGACCCGTCGCGGACGCCGGCCTGAATCATGTTGGCGGCAGGCCGATCCTTGACGGAGCCGCCGGGATTCATGTGCTCTGCTTTCAGGCAGATACGCACCCGGGGGTTGTCCTTGGTCACGGCCCTGAGTTCGATCAGAGGCGTGCGGCCGATCAGATCGAGCAAGCGAACCGCTCCCGGCGCGGTCGAGTGCGGTTCGACGCTTGCAGCCATGGCCTATGCGGGCAGCGCCGACAGCCGCGCCCAGCGAACCCCGATTCCGGGCCCAGTTCCCATTCTAGGAATTCCCGTCGATGCCGGGCGGCAGGAATGCAGTCAGGCGAGATCCTGGACATCGGCGCGGACACCATGCACCCGGCACGGCCCGCGCCTGGGAGGCTACTCGGCGGACTCCGTCGCAAGGTTGTTGGCGACAGCGAACACGCCGGCGACCCCATTCGCTTGCAGGGCGGCTATATTCCTCTCGCCTTCGGTCGCCACCACGCCTTCAAGCGTGACATTGCCGTTTCTGACGATGATGTGGATGGGCGGCACGGCTTGCACCGCATAGCGGCTGAGAGCGGGTTGCCCGTATATCGCGCGGAACACCGCGCGGCGGATGCGGTCGTCGTTCGGAGAGACGGAGAGCACCTCGATCTCGTTGACAACCTCGGACACCCCGTCGATACGCCCGACGGCGCGCTCGGCGTCCGCCTTCAACGTGGGACGCGTCACTTGACCCGCGAGCGTCACGCTCGAACCGTCAACCCTGAACGTGAAGTTGTCGAAGACCGTGTAGTACGGCATCGTGATCAGCTGGTGACGCACTTGCCGCGCGACGCTATCCGGTTGGACAGCGGACGCCACTGCGGCGAGCACCACGGTCGCGAGGACGGACTTTGCGATTGACTTGAACATGTTTAGCCTCCACTAGTGAAACGTTTGCCGCCGTCATCCGGTTTCACAGGGGACGATCACCCGGACCGGCGGGTGTTCTTGACGCGGAGGCGAGATGCCTTGTGACTGTCCGCAATGCGTGGGGACGCAACGCTTGCGGCCTCGTATGCGCGTGCGGGCCAAGGCGGGCTCCAAGCGGCCTCAACAAGCCGCGGACAGGCTGCGCGTGCTACATTGCTGTTGGCGGTAGAGCCGCCAAGGATCGAAGAGGAGATCACGACCATGGCGAAGGAATTTTCGAGACGCGACGCCATCCGGTGGGCGAGCGGTGCCGCGATGGCCACCACCTTCCTGCCGCTTAGCAGCAAGTTCGCAGCTTGGTCCCATCCCGCCGAGAAGCCGCTGGCGACTCGCCTGCTGGGGCGGACGGGCCGCGAGGTGACCACGTTCGGACTCGCCGGCGGCAACAAGATCCAGTGGGATCTGCCGGGCGACGAGGCCGTGCAGATCGTGGTCAAGGCGATCCGCGCGGGCATGACCTACATCGAGACCGCCAACAACTACTTTCTCAGCCAAGAGAAGATGGGCAAGGCCTTCGAGATCCTGAATCTCAAACCCGGGCAGCCCAGCTACGACCACAGCCTGAGGGGCCGGCTGTTCATCGCAACCAAGACCGGTCTGCGCACCGCGCTCACGCGTGGTGACGCGCAGCCGGTTGGCAACTCGGCGGGCGGCGGCAAGTTCGTGCTGGCCGACATCGAGCGCTCGCTGACGCAGTTCTTCGGCGACGGCAAGGGCTACATTCCCGAGGGCGCGTATCTCGACCTGATGCAGGTCCACCACATCGACAACATCCCGGAAGTGGACGCCGCTTACGAAGGCCTTGACAACCCGGGCGACAAGTCCCTGTCCCGCGTGGGTGCTATCGCGTGCCTGCTGGACTACCGTGACGGCACCAACCTGACCGGTCTCAACCCGAAGCATCGGAAGTGGATCCGGCACATCGGGATCACCGGGCACGAGAATCCGGCGGTTCACATGTACGCCATCCAGCGCGACACGAAGAACATTCTCGACACGTTGCTCGTGGCCGTGAATCCGAACGATCCCAACTACTTCTGCCACCAAACGAACTCGATTCCGGTGGCGCATGCCAAGGGCATGGGCATCATCGGCATGAAGGTCTTCGCGGACGGCGTGATGTACGGACTCAAGCAGGAGTACGCCCACCGCCCCGGCCAGAGCGTACCGACCGTTGGCCAGCCCGACAAGCTTCCCTACGAGGACTTCATCCGCTACTCGCTCAATCCGGAGGGCATGGCGACGATCATCACCGGCATCGGCCTGATCGACAAGGACAACGATCCCCGGCGCGACCAGCTCGTCGCCAACCTCGCGGCGGCGCAGACGGCCAAGCCGCTGTCGCGCCAAGAGAAGAAAGACATCGAGCAGACCGTGGCGGATCTGCACGGCACCCGCACGAACTTCTTCCAGCAGCCGTCCGCGGGGTTCCAGCCTCCGCAGGGCTTTGCAGTGGAGCGACAGTCCGCCAATGCCGTCCGATTGTCGTGGCACAGTGCCTACGCGGCTGGAGAGCCCCTCGCCCGATACGAGGTCTACCGGCGAGAGAGCCGGATCGGCGTCGTGCCGTTCCGGCCACAGACCTCGCGGACGCCGTTCACCTTCGAGGACAAGTCCGCGCCTTCAGGGCACATGGGCGGCGTGTACTACAGGATTCGCGCAGTCGACGAGGCCGGGCGCTACGCGGACACGCTGACGGTCAAGGCGTAAGTGCCGGGCTATTCTCCCTCGCGCTGATCCCAACCGATGATTTCGTCGATTGTCTGCACCGTGAGTGGGTGGTAGCCGGAGCGGGCCTCGGCGTAGATTTCGACGGCTCGCATTTGACCTTCCTCGGTGAGCATCAACTGCTCGTACAAGGGTCGCAGGAATTTGCGACGGCCCACTGAAACCAAGAACCGCTCGAGAGCGACATCGGCAGGGGCGTAGTCGTTGCGGATGGCCAGCTTCAGCCATTCGGTCAGGATCTCGGCGTTGCCGGAATCGGTGAAGCCGAAAGCGCGATCAAGTTCAGCCATCGAGTCTTGGATCTGGCCGTCGGGCAAGTCCCGCACGAATTGCATCCAGTGCTGCGTGGTCCACCCCTCCGTGAAGAGATCGGCGGCCTTGATCGTGCCGGCCGTCCATTTTCGAGCGGCCTCGCTGGCGACCTCCAACGCCTCCGAGCGCGGCTCGTGCCTGAACTCGGGGAGTCCCGGTCGCTCCAGCCACTCCTCTACGGAGATTGCCGGATCCATTCGCCTGCGGCCAGAAAGCAGTTCCTCGTCCAAGTAGCTCGCGAATTGCGCTGTCGTGATGCTCCGAAAGGCGAACTGCTCGAAGTATCCGCGCAAGAACCGGTCGAATCGGTCGCGGCCCACGGCATGTTCCAGCGTCCGCAGGAACATCGAGCCCTTCACGTAGGGAACGCTCGTCACCCCGTCGTCCGGGTCGCGCCCAGACAGGTTGATGTGGAGCACTTGGTCGGGCTCCTCCAAGTCCTCAAGTTCCTCCTTCAGCGAGTCGACTTCCAGCGCTACTTCCATCGCGGCGCGCTCCCACCCGTAGACTTCCTCTTGAATCCGAGCTTCCAAGTAGGTCGTGAAGCCTTCGTTCAACCAGAAGTCGCTCCACGTGAAGTTCGTGACGAGGTTCCCGGACCAGGAATGCGCCAGCTCGTGAGCGATCAGGCTTACCAGGCTCTTGTCGCCGGCAATGACCGTGGGCGACACGAACGTCAGCATCGGGTTCTCCATGCCGCCGAAAGGAAACGCCGGCGGCAGCACGAGGATGTCGTAGCGTCCCCATCTGTACCGGCCGTAGAGCGACTCGACCGCCTGCATCATGGATTCCGTATCCTCGAATTCCCGTGCGGCGGCTTCGATCACCTCGGGCTCGGCGTAGACACCGGTCCGATCCCCGGTGGATGCGAAGACCAAGTCACCGACCGCCAATGCAATCAAGTACGGCGGAATCGGGGATCTCATCCGGAACTGATAAAAACCCGTGCGCTCGGTACCCGAGAGCATCTCGGCGCTCATCACCGCCAGCAATTCGGGCGGCGTGCGGATCCGGGCCGCGTACGTTACCCGTCGTCCCGGGCTGTCCTGCAAGGGGATCCACGTGCGCGCTTGAATCGCTTGCGACTGACTGTAGAGGAACGGGTGGCGCCGACCCGCGGTCTGCGGCGGATCGAGCCACTGCAATCCCCCGGCGCCCGGAGCTGTGGCGTACTCGACGCGCACGCGGTTGGCGCTGCCGCGCGTAATCGTCAGCGGCGCACCGAGGATCGGATCCGCCGCTCCAAGCTCGTAAGGCGCTTGGCGGAACGCCTCGCCTTGGTCGGAAACGTCGACACGCGAGATCGTCAGATCCCGCGTGTCCAGCACCAAATCGCCGGATCCTTCGACATACAGCGTGCAACTCCCCCACAGTTGGCGGGCATCAAAATCCACACCGAGGTCCAACTCGAGATGCGTGACGCGCGCTTCGCTACGCGAGGCGTAGGAATGGATATCCCGAATCTGATAATCCGGGCCCTGCAGACCCGAGACACACGCAGTGGACATGAGCGGAAGAATCAAACTGACGAAACGCGACGGCTTCGGCTGGTGCGAGGTGCGGTTCATTCGCGGGAAACGAACTCGTCCAAGCTCAGGACCGCCCGGCTGACCTCACGCCACGCGAACCGCTCGGCATCGCCACCGAGCGATTGGACGCGTTCAAGCTGCGCTGCATGGAAGAGCTTGGCTCGCTCGGTCTCCAAATCTGCGGGGCTACGAGCCAAGCACCAGCGGATCAGGCGCTCGAAGCGATCCTCGAACGGCTCGCCCGGGGACTGCAGGATCCGATAGGCCAGCGCGTCCGCCGCTTCCAGGAAGACCGGGTCGTTCAATAGGTTCAGGGCTTGGAGCGGGGTGTTGGAACGCTCCCGGCGCGAGACGCTGGAAAGCGTGTCCGGCGCGTCGAAGTTCACCAGCATCGGGTACGGCGACGTGCGCCTGAGAAAGACATAGAGTCCGCGACGGTAGCGATCAGGGCCGATGTCCTCGTCCCAATCCTTCTTGGAGTAGCTCAGCTCGGACACGCCGCTAGGCTGGGGCGGGAACACGCTCTTTCCGCCAATGGTTGGCTTCAGCAACCCGCTTACCGTCAAGGCGTTGTCGCGGATCAGTTCCGCGGGAAGCCGCAGGCGGTTCTGACGGGCGAGCCATGCGTTGCCCGGATCGCGATCCGCGACATCCGCGCGGTCCGCGGAAGACTGCCTGTAAGTCGACGAGGTCACGATCAGTCGGACCAACTTCTTGCGACTCCAGCCAGCGCTCACGAACTCGCTGGCCAGCCAGTCGAGCAATTCCGGATGCGAGGGCGGTTTCCCCTGGGTGCCGAAGTTGTCGGGAGTCTCGACCAGTCCGCGGCCGAAGAGTTCCTGCCAGACGCGGTTGACCTCCACACGGGCGGTCAGCGGATTCCGTTCCGACGCGATCCACTCGGCCAGAGACAGCCGTGACGGCGGCGAGCCAGTCGGCAGCGCTGGCAGCACTCCCGGGACTCCGGGCGGCACTTCGCTGCCCAAAGCCGTGTAGTCGCCGCGCAAGGCGACGCGAGCGGGAACCGGCTCGCGGCGCTCGACCATCGTGTAGGCGCGCGAGACGGCGAACCCTGACTCCCGCAAGGCGCCGATCTCGTCGCGGGCATGCTTGATCCGCTCCTGAATTCCCTCGTCCTTGCCGAAGTCCGGACCGCTGCTGCGCAAGAACCAGTCGGCGACCTTCTGTCGCTCCAGATCGGTCAGCTCGCTCTGGGCGGATCGCAGCAGCCAGTCGGCCCGATCGTTCGCGGCGCGCCACTCCGTGACCGAGTGGTCCCAGTCCGTGCGCACGCCGGGTTCGTCCATCGCTGCCAGCATTCGCTCGCGCCATGCGTCCTGCAATGCGGGAATCCCGTGCCTTTCGCGAATAGCGTCCCAGCCTTCGCGGAACGCCCGGGCCGTGCGCAAGTGCGGCCCAAGCTCTCCGGGCAGCGGGGCTTCGACATCGCGCTCCACGGCGTTATGAAAGAAGGCGAACATCGCGTAGAACTCGCGCTGCGACAGCGGGTCGTACTTGTGGTCGTGGCACTGGGCGCAGCCCACGGTCAGACCCAGCCAGGTGTTGGCGACGGTGTTGAGCCTGTCGACGGTCTCCTCGAAACGCTTCTGGGCGTTCTTCGTGCCCGCTTCGCGGTTCTTGATCCCGTTACGCAGGAACCCGGTCGCGACGCGCTGCTCGACAGTCGCGAACGGCAGGAGGTCGCCAGCGATCTGCTCGACCGTGAAGCGGTCATAGGGCATGTCGCGATTGAGCGCATCAATAACCCAATGCCTCCACCTCCAGGCATGCGGTCGCAACGGGTCGCGCTCGTACCCGTCGCTATCGGCGTAACGCGCCAGATCCAACCACGGGAGAGCCCAGCGCTCGCCGAAATGCGGAGACTCGAGCAATTTGTCGACCGCCGCTTCGTGTGACGGCGTCCCGCCTCCTGAGGCAAGGTCGTCGAGTTCTGCATCGGTTGGGGGCAGGCCCGTCAGGTCGAAATGGATCCGTCGAAGCAGGGTGTGGGCCGGAGCCTCGGGCGATGGTGCAAGCCCCTCAGACTCCAGCTTGGCCAGCACGAACCGGTCGATGGGATTGCGGACCCAGTCGGTACGCTGCACGGCAGGCAGTTCCGGACGGTCCACGGGTTGAAACGCCCAGTGCGATTCGGCGGCGCCACGCGCGGCAACGCGTTCCACGGGACTAGCGAGTTGGTCCGGCCAATCGGCTCCTGCCGCGATCCACGCCCGCAAGGTAGCCCTTTCGGCCGGGCTGAGCGGATCGTCGCCCGGCGGCATCCTAAAGCCGTCTTCGGCGCTTTCGATTCGCTTGATGAGGCCGCTCGCCCCAAGGTCGCCGGGGACTACCGCCGCCCCTGACTGCCGGCTCTCGTATGCGGATTCGCGGCTGTCCAGGCGCAGGCCAGACATCTGCTGCTGCGAACCGTGGCAGAGATAGCAGCGCTGATGCAGGATCGGCTCTACATCGCGCTCGAAATCCGCCGCGACAGCGGGAACTGAAACGAACGACAGCGCCAGTAGCGTCGACACCGTCCCGCGAACAAAGATCACCGTGGACATTATATTGCCGTGCAAGCAGTCTCCAACAACCGCTCGACGCTAGTTCACCACCGCAAACGTCGTCAGCACCTCGGCGACATGCTTGTCCTCGCAGAGCACCTCGGCGCGGGCTACGACGAGCTTCCGGCCCGCACGGAGAATCCGAGAACGCGCGCTGAGCACACCCTCCGTCACCGGACGCAGGTAGTTGATCTTGATCTCCGCCGTGGTGCAGCGCTGCCCCGTAGCGCGAGCGATGCCGAAGCCCAAGGCCGCGTCCGCGAGGGTCAGCATGACTCCGCCGTGAACGACTCCTGCGCCGTTCAGGTGGTGCGGCATCAACGATAGCCGCAACGTGACGCCGTCCTCGTGGTACTCGCCGAATTCGATCCCGAGCAGCCGGTTGAACGGCGCGGTCATGAACGAATGATGGAGCTTTTCGAGCGCCGAAGGCGAGAGCGGGCTGGCTGCCGACACTGCTCCCATCATATTCGGACTTCCGGCGACTCCCCTACGCGGAGGCCCACGTGGCCGTTCGAGGGAGTGATTGGGCGGAAGGGGAGAACGCTCTGGACTGTCCCACCTGAGTGCCCTCAATCGGGGCGATAGTCGACCCAGATTGGCGACGCCCAAGCCATCTGGCCGTCCTCCTGCTGGACACGGACGTAGTAATAGCTCTCCCCGGGGCGCGCGTCCGTGTCACGAAAGGTGAACGACGCTTCGCGCACGTCTGGACGAACCGTGTAGGCATACGTGTTGTCCTTGATGATCTGGATGGCGTGAATGGGTCCGGTACCACGGACAGAGACCCGCACTTGGGGAATCTCGTCGATCCGGATCGAGTCTCCCATGATGGCGTCCCCGACCCTGACGTCAACGACGATGTTGTCGGTGGCGGCGTAAGCGTGGCGCGCCTGCAACGCGCGGAAGATCCCTTCGCGAGTGAGTTCCTCGGCATAGACGGCCGCATACGAGATATGCGTCGAGCGATGATCAGACGAGGCGATGAACCCGATCTTGTACCCCTTCGCCAAGGCGCTTTGCGCGTAACCGGTAGCGAACCGGTCTCCGGAATTCTCTCGCGGCGCGCCGTCCGCCTCGTAACTCATGCGGCACCCTTGGTAAATCTCCAAGAGCGGCTCCAGAGCCGGATCGTTATACGCGAAATTGGTTCCCCCGCCTGCTGCGATCGTGTGCGGGATGCTAATGGCCTCATGCCCCTGCATGCGTTCCCACAACCGCAACTCGTCCGGCTCGCGGGGGAATTCTTCGTTCTCGCGGTTGCCCGGAAGGGTCTTGTGGATCGCTGTCGTGCCCCGCAGGAGGCTGATGATGTTCCGGTGCCCGTACGGCCATCGGATCGATCGCTCGTAGCCGAATAGCGGGGCCATCCGCCCGCGCACGTGGAACGCGTCGGCAAGCTTCTGCGTTCTCCACCAGTCATAGTTCCGAATCTCGGCCCGCCCCATACTCCCGTCACCTCCGTAGAAGTGATCCGTCGACGCGATGAAGTCCAACTCGGCCGCATCAAACGCATAGCGGTACATGTCCCATAACGTGCCGTCGAACCCTCCGTCACTGCTGATTTCCGTATGGCGATGCAGATCCCCCCAGTAGAGTTGGTAACGCTTCTCGCCAGCCGCGATGTTCTGGCGTCGATCCGTCCATGCCGTGCGCTTGTAGGGCCGGGCTGCCGGGGGCGATTCGGTCGGTTCGAGATCGGCGTTCGCTGAGAGTGTCGCGTCAATCGGTTTGACGCGAATCTTGCCGAGGGCTCGTTGCGCTGACTCGAGCACCGGCGTGCCCGGGCTCCAGCGGTCGTCGGACGGGTAGGCAACCCATGTCATTCCGCTCGAATCGACCGCAGTGGACACCCGCTGGTCATTGCTGCCGGCGCTGCTCTCGATCATCCGGGGAGCCGACCAAGCCGCACCTTGATAAGTCATCGTGTGGACATTCCACGCGCCCGGGCGCTCCTTCATCGACCCGCCGTCATCGCGAGGCACCCACCGGCGCAGGAACAGACGGGGCACTCCGCTGTCGTCCACGGTCATCTGCGGGATCTCGTACGACAGCGCGAAGTCGTCGCTCATGGCCGTCTCCAGCGAACCCTTCGGCTTCCAGAGCCTCCCGCCCGCGAAAACCGCGACGCCGATCTTCTGGGAGTACCGCAAGCTGACGAGTTGCCCGACCGAGCCGTCCACGCTCCAAGGGGCCGGAACACCCCAGTCCCCGCGCCGCGCGTCGCGGGTCCACGAAGGCATGTCGAGCGCCCAATTCGGGCCTTGGTCGTCCCAAGCCACCCAAGCGCGTCCGTCGGGATCGATCGCAACGGACGCCCGCGCTTCAAAGTGCGGGGATGACGCGACTGGATATTCCGGCGACAGGCGGCCGTCCTCGTAGACCCGCAGATACACGTCGTAATCTCCGTGCCGGTAGGTGTCGTAAGCGATAAAGAGTCGATCTTGGGCATCGAGAGCGGCGTCGGGCTCCCAGTCATTCGCTTCGTGCGAAGTAATCGCGATCGCAGAGGACCAGCGGTGACCGTCGAAAGTCTTCAAGTAGATGTTGGAATCTCCGGTTCTATGCGATTGCCAGACCAAGTGGAGTCGGCCTTGCGAGTCGGCGAGCAGCCGGTGATGGATGTCGGGCTGCGGGTCGCGCGTGAGCCTGACGACCGGATCCCAGTCACCCGCCTGCCAGCTCCTTGCGAAGACATCGAAGTTGCCATCCGTCTGGGAAGCCCACGCGACCCACACCCGCCCGTCCGGCTGGATCGCGATAGCCGTCTTCAGATAGTCCCCGCTCCTTGGACTGACCGTGACGGAGTCTTGCCATTCCCTCTCGACCCGCCTTCGAACGCGAATCTGGTCGGCACCCCGGTTGTCGTAAGCGGTCCACGCAACCCACAGGTCGCCATTCGGCGCGAACTCCGCGGTAGGCCAGTCCGCGTGCTCGCCTACGTCTGAAATCTCGGCGATCTGGGCGGTCACCAGCGACGCACAAGCTGCCAAAGCCAGAAGGCCTCGAATCGCGATCCCGCGAGCGGGAAGTGTGCAGATGATGCTGTTGATGGGCACTTTCGGACTCCTCTGTCGCCATTGCATCGTAACCGCGCGAGACTCGGCCAGGTGCGGCGATCAGGGCGCTATTTGGATTTCAACACACGGTCGGCGATTACCGTTATCGGGGCTCCGGCCCCCGCTAGCCGAAGGGGCTTCCTTGGTGGGCGCAAGCAGATAGATCAATCTGAACGGACGGATCGCGACCGTTATGGGGGCCAGGCTGCGCGACGGTACCTAGGCTCAGCCCCGATCCTCAGCCTTCGACTCGATTTGGAGCCCGCGGCCATACCTGCGAGCAATCACCGGTTCGGTACCGGGACCGATGCGCGTCGATGCCGGACGAGCGTAACCCGCTCCTCTCAACAGTCCCCCTGAGATCGCCGCTATCCGCGACGCTCATGGATTAAACCAGCGGCAGCCCCAGCTATGCCCGTGCATCCAATGATGCCCGCCACGAGATCATGCCCGTTCATCGCGAGCAACCCAGCAGTGACCAAAGCAAGAACGGCGATACCAAAGCCCAACCATAGGCCGAGGTGACCATGCTTCAATGCTGAATGCAAGGCCTCGTCTTCCCATTCGATTCGGTGATCCTGCTCCTTCTCCGCCATCCTGAGGATACGCTCCGCGCTGCCTGGCAGCACATCGTTGTACCCCCGATACATCGTCGGTGGGGGCAGTGGCCCTGAGAATGCAGCCGATTCAACGACCGAAATCCGAACGCTCTCTGGAAGGCGTTCAAGAACCTCCGCCGGCGGCAGCTTTCCGCCTTCAGGGGAACCTTCGGAATTAGTCTTGAGCTGTCTTGGTGCCGGGGTGACTTTCCCCTTGCTCGAACGCTTGGAACGCGGCATACATGTCACCCCCGATCCGTTCCAGATCACGAGATTGAGCGTCACGTGGGTACAAGGGAGGGTTGAACCTCCCCATCCTCGCGGGCCCCATGATGACGATGGACAGACCCCCGACGACTGCTTTCCCCAAGCCTCGATCAACTCTTCGGTAATGAGCGCGGTGCGCTTGCCTCACGGTCACGGACATCTCCCTCGCTTGCAGTATACGATATCACAGTACACACAATCCATCTCTTGATGTCAACAGGGGCAAGTTGGTAAGTTTGCCTGCCGGTCGATCTGCGCAACGGGGCGCGAGTTCAGACTCGTGCGCAAGACAGTGTTGATAGCTGTCGGGGCAGAGCCAGACTTGCTTTGCATGACATGCACTGGCTGTAGTATCGCATATTCACTCGTAGCACCCGTCGCCATTCTAGAGCGACAAGGCGCCGCTGCGAGAACGAATTGGTCAGCGGGTGCTACCGGGGGCCTACGCTCGAGCGGGTGCGGACCCGCATGGCAACGATCGTACTGACCGAGGCGAGGGTACCGACTGGCTTGGAACCGCTCCGGCGAGCAGCGCGACTTACAAGATTGCGAACGTCGATAGGGCTTCGGCTATCTGGCCGTCGCTATCGTGGACATCGGCCCGAGCCACTACAAGTCGGGCCCCGGCACGGACGATGTGCGAGTGCGCGGTCAGGAATCGGCCAGTGGCGGGCCGCAGGTAATTGATCTTGATCTCGGCAGTCGTGCAAGGCTTGCGCAGCAGCTTGAAGATTCCTTGGCCCAGTACCGAGTCCGCCAGCGTGAAGATCACGGCTTGGTGAACGGCACCGTCCGCATCGAGGTGGTCCGCCCGAATCTCCATGCGCATGGTGGCGCCGTCGTCGTTGAGTTCGACGAACTCGGCACCGATGAAATCTTGGAAGGCGGGAACCCCGGGCAGCAATCTCCATTGTCCTGTATGACGCTCGGCCAGATGCCGGGCGACTCTCCGGCTGGACGGTGTTCGCTATCAGGACGAGATCGCAGCAATCCCAACCGGCGGACCACAGAGCAATTCCGCGGTCGAGGATTGAGGCCTTGGCGGCATCGATCGAACGTCCGGACGTCGCAACCCATTGCTTTGCCGCTGGCTATACTTGGTCCCGATGCGCTTGCGTTGGCTCTTCGCGCTCATCGCTCCGGCCGTGCTCCTTGCGCAACCGGCGGAATGGAGAGTCGGCTTGGCGGCGATCGACATCACGCCGACAGAGCCCGTGCCCATGGCCGGCTACGCGGCACGCCGCGCACCGTTCGAAGGCGTGGCCCAACCCTTGTTCGCAAAAGTTCTGGCTCTCGAGGATCGATCCGGAACGCGCGCACTCCTCATCACGGCTGACATTCTCGGCTTTACGCGCAGTCGCTCCGAAGCGATTTGCAAGCAACTGCTGGAGAGCGACGGCATCGCGCGACACCAAGTCCTGCTCAACGCTTCCCACACCCATTCGGGGCCGCTCGTCGCGGGCTCGATGCTCACCTCGGTCCCGGAGGCCAGCCAGCGAAAGCTCCGGAAGTACAGCCAGGTGCTGGACGACAAGATCGTGGCAGCGGCCCGAATGGCACTCCGGGACATGCGACCCGCTCGCTTGGCGTGGGGCCGAGGCGTCGCGAAATTCGTCATGAACCGCCGCGAGCCCACCGAGCGCGGAGTCGTTCTTGGAACGAGCGCGAGCGGACCCGCGGATCGAACGGTGCCGGTTCTGAGCATCGACGCACCCGACGGTTCGCCCCGGGCAGTGGTATTCGGGGCTGGCGCCCATTGCACGACGCTGACCGGCGGCAACATGCTGATCAGCGGAGACTACGCGGGCTTCGCCCAGGAATCTCTGGAGGCTCGGCGGCCCGGCGTGCAAGCGATGTTCCTGACCGGCTGCGCCGGCGACGCCAATCCCTATCCGCGCGGGACCCTGGATCTCGCCCGACAGCATGGCAGCGAACTGGCGGACGAAGTCTCGCGCGTGCTGGAGAGCGGTGACCTGGCCGCGATCCGCGGCCCGCTCCGGACAGCGTATCGAGAAGTGGAGCTTCCCCTTGAGACCCTTTCCAAGGAACGGATCGAAGCCATGCACGAGGGCGCTCCCTCGTACCGGCGATTCTTCACGGAAGGCGCACTGGAACGGCTCAGGCAAGGTCGGCAACTGCTGCGGTCGTACAGCGCTCCCTTCGCTCTGTGGCAGTTCGGCACGGACCTGACCTTGGTGGCGTTCAGCGGCGAAACGGTCGTGGACTATGTCGTCTTGACCCAGCGGGCGCTGGGGCCTCTCAAGCTGTGGATCAGCGGTTACAACAACGATGTCTTCGGCTATCTCCCGACAGCGCGGATCCTTGGGGAGGGCGGATACGAGACGCGAGGCCTCTACGTCGACTACGGGCTGTTCACGCCCGATGTCGAAGCGGCCGTCATGCGAAGCATCGAGGGCATGGCTCAGGACGTCGGACGCTGGGCGCAGTAAACCCGAACGGATTCTCGAGTCGCTGCCGGTAATCGGCCCGGTTCGCGCGTCAGCCGTTTGCGCGGCCGGGAGTCCTAAAATCGAAATCAGGTGTCCATGCGGCCCAACAACTACGTACTCGTCGTCTTCGACAGCTGTCGGTACGACACATTCATCGAGGCCGCGCCGAAGAGTATCTCCAAACTCGGCACGGTCGAGCCGCGGTGGTCGTATGCCACTTGGACGGCACCATCCCACTACAACCTGTTGATGGGTCTCCTGCCCCACAGCAGCCCCAAGCAGGTCTACGCCTCGGAGTACTACAAGAAGGACTTCTTCAAGTTCAACGAGCGGCTAGGCGTCACCGACGTCGGCTTCAAGTCTCTCGTCCCCCAGTTGTACTTCCCGACATTCCTCCAGAATCGCTTCAAGTACCGGACGCACGCCATGGTCTCCCTGCCCGTGCTCAATCCGCGCACGATCCTGAATACCGGCTTCGACACGTTCCGCTTGATGCCCAAGCACAACGACATGCGCGCGATGCTGCGGGAAATGCGATTTCCGGAAGACCGGCCTTCCTTCTACCTGCTCAACGTCGGCGAGACGCATTACCCGTACGCGCTCCCCGACGAGCCGCCGGAAAAGTGGCCGCGAGTGAGCGGCGTCCACGGAGTATTCCGGCACCTGGACGATCACATCGTGGGCGGCAGGCTCGTCGAAGGCCAAGAGAAGTTCTTCGATCAAGCGAAGCTCGACCTCCTGCGCGACCGGCAAGTCAAGGCGGTGCAGTACCTGGACCGCGTGGTCGAAGAACTCTTCGACATCGTGCCCGCGAACACCTACATCACGATCACCGCCGACCATGGCGAGCTGTTCGGCGAGGAGGGCTACTTCGGGCACGGCCCCATCCAGCACGAGAAAGTGCTGGAGGTGCCGTTCGTCGAAGGCTTGGTGCGGTGAACCGTCGCCGGTCGCGGCCTAGAGCGGAAGGATCTCTTCGCGGTCCGGATCGAATCGCAAGCGCCGCTTCTGGAGGTACGCGATGTTGCCCAAGTGGGAGGCTTGGGCGGAGCGATGCCCGATCCAGACGTCGCCGTTCGGCTGCTCCCGGCTCTTCACGCAGTCAATGAAGTTGTCCACGTGGTCCTGGGTCATGTTGCCGATGGCTTCCTGCACGACCGCGGGCTGCCGAGGGTCCTTGGTGTACCACTCGTAGCGCCCCCTCGTGATCCACAGCCGACCCTCGGTACCGACCATTTCGATCCCCGCTCCGCGCAGGCCGGGAGCGAGCGTGCCCTCGAACGTAGCGGTCCATTCGCCGGGATAGTCGAGCAGGCAGGTGATCGTGTCGGGAGCGGTGCGACCGTCCTTGTAGTGGTAGATCCCGCCGGAGGCGACAGCTGCGGTGGGGTTGTCCTGCCCCATGAACATATGCACGGAGTCGATCCAGTGCGTGAACAGATCCGTGATCTGCCCGCCGCCATACTCCAAGTACGCTCGGAAGTTGAAGTACTGCTTGGGATCGTATTCGCGCCACTTGACCGGACCGAGGAAACGCCCCCAGTCCAAGTTCGCGGGCTGCTGGGTGTACTCCGACGGAAACGGACGGAGGTGCGCGCCGTTACCGTGCCACCAAGTGCGAGCCAGCGTCACCTTGCCGATCTTGCCGCTGTCGAAGTACTTCTCCTTGGCCATGAGGTAGTGCTTTGCCGAGCGCTGCTGCATGCCGACCTGGCACACGCGCTCGTTCAAGCGAACCGCCTTGACGATCTCGGGGCCCTCCTCGATCCGCAAGGTGAGGGGTTTTTCGCAGTAGATGTCCTTGCCGGCGTTGGCTGCGTCGATACAGGTGCCGGCATGCCAGTGATCCGGGGTCGCGATGAGGACGGCGTCGACATCGTTCGACTCCAGCAGCTCCTCGTGGTACTTGTACCCCTTGGCGTTCGGAGCGACCTGCGCCGCCTCGTCGATCCGGGTGCTGAACACGTCGCAAAGGGCGGTAGCGTTCACGCTGGGATTCTGCACGAACGAACGCAAGACGCCCCGGCCCCGGCCGCCGCAGCCGATCAACCCGATGTTGACCTTTTCGTTCGCGCCGAGGATGCGGGAGTAGGATGCCGCAGTGAAGGCGGCCGCCGAGTGAAACAAAGTCCGCCGTGCGATCAGGACTGACATAAAGGCAAGAGTACCATGGTAAGTCGTCCCTTGCCGCTAGGATCGCAGTCCGTCCGACTCGGCGTGCAGGGCTCCCTTGCCTCGATTCGAGGCGTTCCGCAACACCCCAATGTCCACGAACTTCTACCAGCCACCTGATCGCATCCTGCTCGGTCCCGGCCCCAGCATGGTTGACCCGCGTGTCTATCAGGCGATGGCCTCGCCGCTGATCGGCCACACCGATCCGCAATTCTTCGATGTGCTGCAAGACACCTCGGACCTCTTGCGCTACGTCTTCGGCACCCGCAACGAATTCACCATCGCGGTGCCCGGCACAGGTACGGCCGGCATGGAGGCGGCCGTGGTGAACTTCGTTGAAGAAGGCACCAAGGTCGCCGTTTTCGCGAACGGTTACTTTTCCGATCGCTTCACGGAAATGTGCCGCCGCCAGCGGGCGGAAGTCGTCCGCTTCGAGAAGCCTTGGGGCGAAGTCTACGACGATGACGAGGCGCGCGATTTCATTTCCCGGGAGCGGCCTCAAGTGGCGATGTTCGTGCATGCCGAAACGTCGACCGGTGCGTTCCAGCCCGCGAAGGCGATCTGCGCCGCGGCACGCGAATGCAACGCCTTGGTCGTGGGCGACTGCGTCACCTCGCTGGGCGGGATGCCGGTGGACGTCGACGCGAACGGGATCGATATCGCCTACAGCGGCACGCAGAAATGCCTCAGCGCGCCACCGGGTCTGGCACCCTTGACGCTCTCCCCGCAGGCCTTGGAGGCGTTGCGGAGTCGCGAATCGGCTTGCGTGTCTTGGTACTTGGATCTAAAGCTGATCGACGAGTACTGGGGCAAGGCGTACCGCTACCACCACACGACTCCGATCACGATGTTCTACGCCTTGCGCGAGGCCCTGCGCTTGTGCCGGCTGGAAACGCTGGAAGATCGGTTCGCCCGTCACCGGAGGAATCACCGCGCGTTCGTCGCAGGCGTCGAAGCGCTGGGATTGCAGATGCACGTTGCGGCCGAGCACCGGCTGTGGACGCTCAACACGCCTCGGCTGCCCGAGGGTTGCGACGACGGAGCGCTCCGCAAGCGCCTGCTGGAAGACTTCGGAATCGAGGTGCTGGGCGGTTTCGGACCCCTGGCCGGAAAGATCCTGCGGGTCGGGCTGATGGGCGCCTCGTCCCAGAGGCGCTACGTGAACTTGCTGCTCGGGGCACTCGAGACCTGTTTGCGGCGCGATGGCGGTGTCCGGGCGGCAGAAGCCGTCTACGAAGATTGACGGGAGCACGCGCAGCAATCGATCTGCGCCTGAGTCTGCAACACTAAGAATGGGTCTAGGAGGTGGCCGTGCCTGCGGCCACCCGGGCGGTTCCGCGTACCCGGACGCCCGGGCTTGGGCGGCTAGCTCAGTTGGTTAGAGCGCCTGCCTTACAAGCAGGAGGTCACTGGTTCGAGTCCAGTGCCGCCCACCATGTGGCTGCTGCTCGCGACGGACGCCTCGATGCCGTGATCACCGTTGGGAATCACCCTCTCGATGTGTAGTCATGAGAGATTCCCGACCCCCAATCCGGTCGAGGTGGCATTTCCTTCCGTTCCGAAGATCGGGCTGGTCTCTGGAGGCGAGGCCCGAAATTGCCGCCGGCAGCCGCACACGCTAAACTCGTAAGGTCATGCTTGCCCGTGTCAAGCCGATTCTCGCCAGCGTGACCCTGCTGGCGGCGGTCTCGCTAGCCACGCTGGTCCGGTCGCAGACCAAGCCTGCCGGGGATTCGCCTTCCGAGGCGCAGGCGCGGCCGCACGTCGTCTTGATCACTGTCGATACGTTGCGAGCGGATCACCTGTCCACGTACGGCTACCACCTCAGAACGAGTCCCGTCATGGATCGCTTGGCGGACGAGGGTGTCCGGTTCGAGCGCGCGTACAGCGCGATTCCGATGACCGGCCCGTCGCACTTTTCGATGTTCACCGGGCGCTATCCGCAAGAGCACGGCGCCCGCATCAACGGCGTAGCCCTCCCCGACGACTCGAAGTGGCTGACCGTGCCGCAGATTCTCCGGCGCTTCGGCTACTCCTCGGCCGCGTTCGTGAGCGCGTGGCCGCTGGTCGGCCGCTTGACGCACCTAGACCGCGACTTCGACCACTACGACGAGGAAATGTCCCGTTCCTACCAGGTCTTGCATTCGATGCGCTGGGCCGAGGACGTTACGCGCCCCGCGCTGCGCTGGCTGGACCAGCACAAGGACGATCCGCGACTCTTCCTCTGGGTGCATTACTTCGACCCGCACGAGCCTTACAACCTGCGCGAGGAATTCGCGAACCCCGAGCAACTCCGGGAGCCCGCCACGATCCCGAGGAACCGTGAGGTTGCGGAGCGGATTCGCAGATACGACTCCGAAATCGGCTACGCGGACATGTACATCGGACGGCTCCTGGACCGCATCGACAAGCTCGGCATGCGCGACAACACGCTCGTCGTGCTGCTGTCGGATCACGGCGAGGGCCTCGGGGAGCACGGCTTCGTAGGCCACGGGCGCTGGCTCTACGAGAGCACGGTCCACGTGCCTTGGATCATGCGGCTGCCCGGGACGATCAAGCCCGGCACCGTGGTGGAGCAGAACGTCTCCACGCTCGATCTGGCTCCGACCCTGCTCGATCTCGCGGTACCGGAATTCCGCGAGGAGACGCAGATCTCGATCTCTTTCGCTGGTCGCAGCCAAGTCGCGGCCGTCGCCGATGGTTCCAAGCCGCATTCGCGCCAAATCAGATTCGTGTCGTTCTCCGGCAAGAAGGGCTTCGCGCCGAGCTGGCTCTCGTGGGTCTGGAAGCCGAATTCCGGACTCCCGTTCCGCATCGGGAAGCTGGATGGCAAGCGCAAGATGATTTGGACGCCAGAGGAAGACCGCTTCGAGCTGTTCGACCTGACCGGAGACCCGCTCGAGACCGATGCGGAACTGCTCGAATCCGGAGACCGACGCTACCAGTTCGAAGCCGCTGGATTCGAACGCTGGTTCGAATCCACGAATCTAGCCGAGAGCGAATCGCGCATGACGGCGCGCGACAAGGAAATGCTCAAGAGCTTGGGCTACCTGAACTGACGAACGCTTCGGATCCCTCGTCGCCGCGATCATCGAACGACTCGGATTCAGGTTCCAGCTCGGCTTCGAATTCGTCCTCCGCAAGGGTCTCGTCGACGGCTTGCTGCACGCGTCCGACAACGTCATCGACCCGCGTGCGAAAGCTGCTGAGCTCACTAGTGGCAGCGGCCAATTCGTCCGCGATGTGCAATGCGGTGAGGATGGCGATCTGATAGCTGTCCGCTCCGACCATCTGGCGGGAGAACTGCGCCATCGTCTCATCGACTTTGCGCGCGAGCGCACGAGCATGCTCGGGCTGCCCGCCCGCGAGGTTGTACGTACGCCCGCGGATTACGACTTGCACGGGGCTGGGCGCCGCCATCGCCCTCAACCTTCCTGCTCGAGCTCGTCGACGCGCCGAATCAGCGCTTCCACGCGGGCCCTCACGCCGCTGCGAAGGTCATCGCCCTCCAACTGCTTCTTGAGCACCACGATCTGCATGTCGCGCTCTTGGAGGGCGTCTCGCAAGGTATTGGCTTCTGCATCCGCATCGCGGCGCGCCTGGCGCGCCTCCTTGAGAGCCGTGGCCATCGACAGCACGCGCTGTTCCAGTTCCTCTAGGAGGTCCGGTCGTTCGCCGCTGGGGGATTCCTGATGGGAATCGGCTGGTTGATCTACCTCAGGGGGTTCCATGGCTCCTCCTCATGATACGAGGAATTCCGCGAGCTGCCCGATCGTGCCGTGCGGCTTGGTGCGCAAGAGAGGACTTGAACCTCCACGGGATTTAACTCCCACTAGGACCTGAACCTAGCGCGTCTGCCAATTCCGCCACTTGCGCACGGGCGGCCGTTCGGGCTGCCATCCGGCACTGAACTCATTGTAACCCACGGGCGCTACGGGCTCGTCCAAGCGAGCCGGTCGGGGGCCGTAAGGAACGTCAACCGCGCCCCGAAGCGTAACGCTCCAACGCGTCCAGTCCCATGCCATCGCCGAATCCCGCCACGTCTCCGGGAGCGGCTCGGCACAAGAACAGCGCGTATTCGACCTGCACCGAGGAACGCGCCGGAATCCATGCCAAGGTGCGCTCTCCGAAGAGCTTGCCGCGCTCGACGGCCTCCCTGCGCGTCTCGGGGAAGGGCGAGGCGCCGAACTCCATGCCGCGCGTCAGCGTGCGACCGTTCCACGGCGCGTGCGACCGCGAGTGATTCTCTTCCCAGATTCCCAGCCACGGGAAGTCCTCGCGTCCCCACACGTAGCCGAACAGGGTTTCCAAGCCGGGATGATAGGCGGCGAAGAAAGCCCGGTTCTCCGCCGGATCCATCAGATGCGCCGTGTAGCCTCCGGAAACCGGGACGTCCGCTGTCCGGCGCAGGTCGCCGAGCCCGCCAGCGGCCAGCGGCACCAGAGGCCACGTGAACTCGGCGCCCCGCGCGAACCGCTCGGCACCAGGAGCGAATTCCGTCTCGATCACCTTGGAGCGCGTGGCAGACATCTCGAACAAGGTCCGCCCCTTCTCCAAGAACGGCGGCCCGAGCGTGGCGTGTTGCGTCCAACCCGCGGCCCTGTCAATCCCAGTCGGATTCGTGGCGGTCTCCGTGATGTCCACCCGTCCGCTTCCGGGCGCGAGCGCCAGCTGGCGTTCGAATCGCAACCCCGCCAAGGGGAAGTCGGCCGTCGCGATCAGGCGGCCATCCCCGGACTCGACATCCCAATCGACGGAGGACGCCTCGCCATGCACGCCGAGGCCGGCCGCGGCCTCTTGTTCCGAAGGAACGCCGAAAATGTCGAAGCACAGGTTGTGACCGGCGATTCCCGCCAGCAAGCGGGCTTCCACGCCTTGTCCGTACTGGGGATGCGATCGAGGGTCGTAAGCCGCAGGGTCAATGGTCTCCCAAGGCGGGTCCCACAGCGGATTGAGACCGTTCTCCTTCAGCTCGACGGCCGCGATATGGCCGCCGCCCGGCAGCAGCGTGAGCCGCAGGCGGTCGTTCTCCAAGTGAATCTGACGTCTGTTGCCGAGGCCCATCGTCCGTCCCGAAGCGCCCAAGCATAGCACGGGGCTCCGCGCTCCGTGGTATCCTAAATGCGCGATCCGGCAGTCCCGCTTTGCGCGATGCCGGTTCCGCCTCCCAGCGAGTTCCGTAGTTCGAGGCGGCCCCAGTCGGCCCTAGGATGGCGCGGAGTTCCGCAGGAGCCCCGGACGACCGCCATGAAGCACTACGGCCTGCCCACCGCTCAAGGACTCTACGAACCCCGCCACGAGCACGATGCCTGCGGCATCGGGTTCGTAGCCGACATCAAGGGTCGGCCGAGTCACAAGATCATCGAACAGGGCGTCGAGGTGCTGGTCAACCTCACGCACCGCGGTGCCTGCGGCTGCGATCCGGACACCGGGGACGGGGCCGGACTGCTCCTCCAGATCCCGGATGGATTCTTCCGCAGGCAAGCCGCCGCGGAGGGATTTTCCCTGCCCCCGGCCGGCGAGTACGCCGTGGGGATGGTGTTCGTGTCTCCTCAGGATTCCGAATGCCGCCGGGCCCAGCAGATGATCGCCGAAGTGGCCAGCCGCGAAGGCCTGCGCGTCATCGGGTGGCGTCGCGTGCCCACGAATTCGGGAGCCGTGGGCTGGCTCGCGCGCGAGTCCGAGCCACACATTTACCAAGTCTTCCTCGAGCAGGACGAGGGCGGGAACCTGCGCGGAGACGCATGGGAACGCAAGCTGTTCGTCGTGCGCAAATGCACGGAGAGCGCGGCCCGCCAGGAGCGCATCGAGCGCTACTACCCCGTGTCCATCTCGTCCCGCACGATCTGTTACAAGGGCTTGCTGCTCGCGCCGCAGATCTTCAACTACTACCCGGATCTCGGCGAATCGGATTTCCAATCCGCCGTGGCGCTGATCCACCAGCGTTTCTCCACGAACACGTTCCCGACTTGGGAGAGGGCCCAGCCCTTCCGCTACCTAGCCCACAACGGCGAGATCAACACCCTGCGGGGCAACGCCAACTGGATGCGCGCCCGAGAGGCCACCCTGCGCAGCGACCTGTTCGGAGCGGACACGGAAAAGATCAAGCCGATCATCGACGAGACCGGATCGGATTCAACCCAGATCGACAATGCCTTGGAGTTGTTGATCCAGTCGGGGCGGTCCATCGCCCACTCATTCATGATGCTCATCCCGGAAGCGTGGTCTTCCCACGAGCACATGGAGGACTACAAGCGGGCGTTCTACGAGTTCCACGCCACGATGATGGAGCCTTGGGACGGTCCCGCGTCCATCGTGTTCACGGATGGACGCTACGTCGGCGGCTCGCTGGACCGCAACGGACTGCGGCCGTCGCGGTACTCGGTAACGCACGACGACCTCGTCGTCATGGCCTCCGAAACGGGGGTGATTCCCTACATCCAGCCGGGAAACGTGCGCGCCAAGGGACGCTTGCAGCCCGGACGGATGTTCCTCGTGGACATGCAGGGTGGCAGGATCATCCGGGATGCCGAGATCAAGGAGAAGATCTCCAACCGGAAGCCCTATCGCCAGTGGTTGGATGACAACCTGATCGACCTCGACAGGCTCCCCGTCGCGGAGTCGGTCAGGGAGACCGAATTCGACACCTTGCTGCAGCGGCAGCGGGCATTCGGGTACACCATCGAGCACCAGCGGATGCTGCTGGCACCCATGGCGGTCAACGGCGCGGAGCCGGTCGGCTCCATGGGCATCGACATTCCGCTCGCCTGTCTTTCCGAGCGACCGCAACTCCTCTTCAGCTACTTCAAGCAGCTGTTCGCCCAAGTCACGAATCCGGCTATCGATCCGATTCGCGAGGAACTGGTGATGTCGACCGTCACCTACGTCGGACCGCAAGGCAACGTGCTTGACGAGACTCCGCAGCACGCCCACGCCGTCAAAGTGCCGCTGCCCGTTATCGACAACGCCAAGCTCGAGAAGCTCCGCAACCTCGGATCCGCCGTGCGCTTCGGCTCGCGCACGCTGTCAACGACCTTCCCGGTCGCGGACGGCCCGCAGGGTCTCCGCCAAGCACTCGATCGCTTGTGCGCCGAGGCAGAGGATGCAGCGGATTCCGGCGCGGGCATCCTGATCCTCTCGGATCG
Source organism: Bryobacterales bacterium (assembly GCA_965242625.1). Classification (GTDB taxonomy): domain Bacteria; phylum Acidobacteriota; class Terriglobia; order Bryobacterales; family UBA6623; genus VXMF01. The sequence goes on from CBDEST010000005.1 coordinate 522,193, forward strand.
GGGGGTTGACGAATGGCATGCGCCGGTGCCGTCGCTGCTCGCCTGCGCGGCTGTCCATCACCACCTCATCCGCCGAGCGAAACGCAGCAAGGTGGGCATCGTCGTCGAGTCAGGCGAACCACGCGAGGTGATGCACTTTTGCCTGTTGATCGGTTACGGCGCCAACGCGATCAATGCCTATCTGGCTTACGAGACGCTCGAGGCCATGCACGGGCAGGGTCAGTTGGAAGGGTCCCAGCTAACGCTCCAGCAGGCGTGGACGAACTTCGAGAGCGCCGTGCGCAAGGGGATTCTGAAGGTCATGTCGAAGATGGGGATCTCCACGGTGCAGTCGTACCACGGTGCCCAGATCTTCGAGGCGATCGGATTGGCGAGCGAAGTCGTCGATCAGTACTTCACAGGCACGACTTCCCAGATTCAAGGAGTCGATTTGGAGACGTTGGCCGGCGAGGCCATCGCCAAGCACGGGTTCGCGTATCAACCGGTCACGGAGGATGTCACCGAGCTCGACGTGGGCGGCGAGTACCAGTTCCGCTTGCGCGGAGAGCAGCACCTGCTGAATCCCGAGACCGTGGCGCGCCTGCAACACGCCGTGCGCCAGGATCACTGGGCAACCTATGAAGAGTACTCGCAAACCGTCAACGACTTGAACCGCCAGCTCTGCACGTTGCGCGGGCTGTTCGATTTCCAGATGGCGGAGGAGCCGCTGCCGCTGGACGAGGTAGAGCCCGCGACGGAGATCGTCAAGCGCTTCTGCACGGGAGCGATGAGCTTCGGTTCGATCTCGGCGGAGGCTCATGAAACGCTGGCCAAGGCCATGAACCGCATCGGCGGGAGGTCCAACACCGGCGAGGGCGGCGAGGATCCGGCGCGCTACGAGGATGATCGGCGCTCGAAGATCAAGCAGGTTGCGTCCGGGCGCTTCGGCGTGACGGCGCATTACCTAGCTAACGCGGACGAGCTGCAGATCAAGATCGCTCAAGGAGCCAAGCCCGGAGAGGGCGGGCAATTGCCCGGTCACAAGGTCGACGAGACCATCGCGTGGCTGCGGCACTCGACGCCGGGCGTCGGCCTGATCTCGCCGCCGCCGCACCATGACATCTACTCCATCGAGGACTTGGCGCAGTTGATCTTCGACCTGAAGAACTCCAACCGCAACGCCAATGTCTCGGTCAAGCTGGTGTCCGAGATCGGCGTCGGCACGGTCGCCGCCGGGGTCTCCAAGGGGCATGCCGACCTCGTGCTGATCTCAGGGCACGATGGCGGCACGGGCGCATCGCCCATGAGTTCGATCCGGCACGCCGGCACGCCATGGGAACTCGGTCTCTCCGAGACCCAGCAAGTGCTGGTCATGAACGACCTGCGCGGACGGATTCGCGTGCAAGTGGACGGCAAGCTGCAAACGGGTCGCGACGTGGTGATCGGAGCGCTGCTGGGAGCCGACGAGTTCGGGTTCTCGACGATGCCGCTAGTCGCGATGGGCTGCATCATGATGCGCAAATGCCATCTGAACACCTGCCCCGTGGGCATCGCCACGCAGGACAAGGCCCTCCGCAAGAAGTTCGAGGGCTCGCCGGATTACGTCGTCAACTTCTTTTTCTTCGTGGCCGAGGAGGTGCGCCAGCTGATGGCCCAACTCGGCTTCCGCAAGTTCGACGACATGATCGGCAAGGTGGACCGGCTTGACGTACGCGAGGCGGTGGACCACTACAAGAGCAAGGGTCTCGATTTCGGCAAGGTGTTCTTCGATCCCCCCGTGGACCGGGCGATCGCTCGCTACCACAGCGGATCCCAGGATCACGGCATCGAGCGCCAGATCGACAACCAGCTGATCGAGCTTTGCCGCCCGGCTATCGAGGAGCGCACGCCGGTTGAGTTCGCCTACGACCTGCGCAACACAGACCGCACCGTAGGCACGATGCTCTCGCACCAAGTCGCATTGCGCTACGGCAGCGAAGGACTCCCTGAGGACTGCATCACGATCCACTTTTCCGGGAGCGCGGGCCAGAGTTTCGGGGCTTGGGCGAGCAAGGGCATGACGCTGCGCATCCGCGGCGACGCCAACGACTACTTCGGCAAGGGCTTATCCGGCGGTCGACTGATCGTCTCGCCCCCGCCGGGATCCAGCTTCGTGTTCGAGGAGAACATCATCATCGGCAACGTGGCCTTTTACGGCGCAACCGCTGGCGAGGCGTTCGTCAACGGAATGGCCGGCGAGCGCTTCTGCATTCGCAACTCGGGCGCGAAGGTGGTCGTCGAAGGCGTCGGTGACCACGGCTGCGAATACATGACGAACGGCTGCGCGGTGATCCTCGGCGAGTGCGGGCGGAACTTCGCGGCAGGGATGTCCGGCGGCATCGCATACGTCTTGGACGAGCGCGGTGACTTCGAGGAACGCTGCCTCCAGAACGCGCAGGTTGACGTCGAGCCTTTCGATGTCCCCGCCGACATCGCGGAAGTACGGGACATGATCGAGCACCACGTGAGCCACACTCGGAGCCCTAAGGGCCAGTGGGTGCTGGAGCACTGGAGCACCATGGTGCCGCGCTTCAAGAAGATCTTCCCGCAGGAGCTGAAGCGGGCGATGCGCGAAGCAGAGCAACGAGTGATGGCACAGGGCCGCTGAGCCGTTCAGTCTGGCTACGGTGAATCGTGCATCGATACCTCGCAAAGACGGACGCCGCGCACGTTGCCATCGCAGCACTAAACAGAGTGGATTAGCTTGCGACATGGAATCCCCGGCACATCGCTAATCCGCGACTGATCCCGCTGATCCACAAGTCGTGTCGGGACAGGGGCTATGTGCATGCGGTGATCTGCGCCCCAATTCAATTCCAGGAGGCATGACGTGGAAGACACAGAACGCGACCCCATCATGGCAGAGTTGCGGGAAATCCGCGCCCAAGTGGTGGCTGAGGTCGGCAGCGATCTCATGGCCATCATGGAGTACGTCAAGAGGGAGAGAGCGGCCGCCGCCGCAGACAGCGGCGGTCAGCCCCCGCGTGACGAGAAAGCATCGGCGTTAGACGAGCGCTCGGAGCCGTGACGGACTGACCTTCCCGCTTTCGCGCAGCCGGCCCAGTATGTCGGCGTTACCTGCCTGACCAGCAGGGACCTGCCGCGGCACTCCTCGCGAGACCCGGTCCGCCGTCGGTAGTTGAGATCACTTACACGGTAGCTGGCCGGCTACCGCTCTCCGCCGAGCGTCCAAGTCACCCCAAAGTCCTAGTTGCACCAAGCCTTATCGCGAAGCGACCCCCTCGCCCAACCGCACGGCGTCATGTCGTCTGACATGCGCCTGTCAGGAATCCGTGAGGGCGAATTCGTGCATGCCGACGGCTCCGTGCGGTACTCTGTAGCTAGGGTCAGGCAGATGGATGTATCGAGTACGGGGAAACGTGCGTCGGGTTCCCGCGGCTCGGATGCACTCCTTGAACGATCGGTTCGTCTGATTCGCGAGGACAGCGGAGGTGAAGCTCGGCAGTCCACGCTTCGGTCGGCCTTCGTGAGCGATCTGGACGATGTGGAGCAACTCTTGTCGGTCTGCGCAGCACTCAAACGGGAATCCACATCAACCGGACTCGTTGTTCGATTCGGTCAAGCCTCTTCGTACGAGGACACCGAAGCGTGCCAACCTGTCGACGAATGGCTAGATCGCTTGGATGCGGCGTTCGGCTACCCGCGTCCGAGGGAGTTCTTGAACTGCCCTGAGCGACGCAGGTCCTTCGAGACCTTCGTTGCATCATTTGGAGGGGCATCTCTTCGTGCGCCTGTGCGACATCGGTAGGAACAGGCGTGTGCGCGACCAGGGACTAGCGGCCTTGGTTGCGGTCTATTCGAGCGGTGATCATCGCAATCGCTGTTCGTGGTCTCGCTTGGGGCGCATCGGACATCCCGAGCCCGAAGGAGGTTGAGCTTGACAGAACTGCAGACCCTCGAATCCCTGCTCGGGCCGTATCGGCGCTCATTGAGGGCGCGCGCCCGAGAGCGTACTGGCGAGGTGATCACAAACGCTTCGGTGGAACACGCATCGGCCGTGGTCGAGACACTGTTCGCTGAAGCGAAGAGCGAGGTTGATATTCTCACCGCTGCTCTAACCCCGCGCGTGTACGGCAGAGATGCCGTCGTTGAGGAGGCCAAACTGTTCCTCGCGTCTTCGTACCGCAATCGACTGAGGATCATCCTCGAGACGGACTCGCCGAGAGACCGTATGAACCACCCGCTCTTGAAGGAGTGCAGCGCATTTGAGAACTTGTGCCTGCGTCGGGCTTGTCCTGCAATACAGAAACTCTACGGGTTTCACTTCTTGGTCGTGGACGCCGATTGCTATCGTTTCGAGAGAGACAAGAGCCGACCGAATGCAATCGCATCATTTGGCCATGAAGAAGGTGCTCAGAACCTCAAACGCATCTTTGAGACGTTGTGGAATCGGTGCGATCCAATCGAAATTCATCTACAGACGATTGGCCCCGGCGGTTGCGTAGGAAGGGGTTCACGAGAATTTGATCCAAGTGCCGACCTGCCCGTGAGTGTTCCCGAAACGTGTTCCGATCGACCGGTGCAAGCACGCACTTGAACCCCTCCCGAATAGCAGTATGGAGGTTCCTTGGGCCGGTCTCGCCCCATCCAATGTTCTCGGTGAAGTTGTCAGCCCTGCTCTTCACGGCTAAGGTGGTATCACATCGTGCCGGGTCAAGGAGTCGGGATCGCGGGGCGTCACTGAAACACGCGAGTACACAAAGGCTATCTGCAGGTGGACCCATGGCCCAGTGCCGAAGACTTGCAGTCGTCTTGCAGTGTTGCTCCTCTGCGGGTGTCGCAACTCATCGACACAGGTGGCGCAGGCGGGCTTGCTCCGAAGTTTGGGCAACGACGGTGGGCTACTTGTTGTTAGCGCAATCCTTAAATGTCCGGTTCCTGCAATCCTTAAATGTCCGCTTTTCGAAGTAGCGGAGCAGCATGCCGGACCCCGTGCCACAAGGGCTGGGGCCAAGCCCACCGGCTGCAAGCAGCCGGTGGGCAGCGTTACGGCGAGAGCGCCGAGGTGCCTGGCGGGGCCGGGTACGCGTTGTGCGGCCGAGGCCTGCTGTTGAATGTCTGTATGTCTTGTAGAACACTGGCTGGTTCGGCCGCAGCCAGCTTGAAGGCCGCTACTGCAGTAAGGAATACGGGAGTGCCTCTGGCCTCCGCCCCGCGAGGCTTCCCTTGGGCCTGACGCGGCCCCGATGGAAGAAGCGGCCCCAACGGAAGGGACAGCCCGGAGCCTGCCCGGCGAACCGGACATTTAAGGATTGCTCCGACACGGTGGGCTACTTGTTCGACTCAGTGTGGTTGCAGGTGCGAGAATGCGGTCTCCCGCGTCCGCAAACCGCAATCCACGGCGGTCATCCGATTGGTGCTGCGAGCGCACATGACAGCTAGCGTTGGCTACTGACGTTTCTCAGAAGTCGATACTCCCGGGCGTCCGCGGGAACGGAATCACGTCGCGGACGTTCGCCATGCCTGTGACGTAGCTGATCGTTCGCTCGAAGCCAAGTCCAAAGCCGGAATGCGGCACCGTGCCGAAGCGCCTGAGGTCTCGGTACCAGCCGTAGCGGTCGGGGTCGACGCCGCATTCAGCGAAGCGGCTGTCGAGCACGTCAAGCCGCTCCTCGCGCTGGCTGCCACCGATAATTTCCCCGATACCGGGGGCGAGCACGTCCATTGCTGCCACGGTCTCGCCGCTGTCGTCAACCCGCATGTAGAACGGCTTGATGCCCTTCGGATAATTCGTTACGACTACCGGACGGCCGACGTGCTCCTCGGTTAGGAAACACTCGTGCTCGGATTGCAGGTCGGCTCCCCAGCGCACGGGGAACTCGAATTTCCGGGACGCGCCTTGCAGGATTCGAATCGCGTCCGTGTAGGTGATGCGCTCGAACGGCTGATCAACCACCAAGCGCAGTCGTTTGACGACCCCGGAATCGATCCGCTTCTCGAAGAACTCCATGTCGTCGGAACGCTTCTCGAGCACAGTGCTGAACAGGTGCTTCAGGAGGGCCTCGGCTAGATCCGCGTTGGCTCGCAGGTCCGCGAACGCCGTTTCCGGCTCGATCATCCAGAACTCGGACAGGTGCCTGCTTGTATGCGAATTCTCGGCGCGGAACGTCGGACCGAACGTGTAGACCTTCGTCATCGCTAGGCAGTAGGCTTCGACGTTCAACTGGCCGGACACGGTGAGGAACGCCTCCCGCCCGAAAAAGTCTTTGGAAAAGTCAGGCCGACCGTCCCCGTCCCTGGGCGGGTTGGCGATGTCCAAGACGCTCACGCGGAAGAGTTCGCCGGCTCCCTCTGTATCGGAAGCGGTGATGATCGGAGTGTGAATCCAGCAGTAGCCGTGCTTGTCGAAGAACTCGTGAATGGCCTGCGCCAAGCAGTGTCGAACGCGGGCGACAGCGCCGAACGTGTTCGTGCGCGGACGCAGGTGGGCGACCTCCCGCAGGTACTCGAAGGTGTGACGCTTGGCCGCGACAGGGTAGGTTTCCGGATCGTCCACCCAGCCCACGACCGCGATCTCGGACGCTTGCACCTCGACGGCTTGGCGACGCCCGCGTGACTCGACGAGCGTTCCATGCACATCCAGAGAGCATCCGGTCCCAACATGCAAGATCTCGCTGCGGTAGTTTGGGAGTTCCTTGCCAGCAACCACCTGCAGGGTGTCGAAGCACGAGCCATCGCTTAGCTCGAGGAACGAGAAGCCCGCCTTGGAATCGCGACGCGTGCGGACCCAGCCGCGGACGGTTACCGCAGTGCCAACTGCCACTGACCCGCCGAGCATTTCGGCGACCATCGAATGCGCCATACTGTTAGGTTAGTTTGCAGGATCGTCTGCGGACGCATCGGACGGAAAGACCCGGGCAAGCTCTGCTGCCGAAGCCTAGCCGGATAGCGCGCCGCCAGTCGAGGACGCTGCTCCGTTGCGCATGGCTTCCAGCAAGACCCGGGTCGCCGTTCTGTTCGGCGGCCGCTCCAGCGAGCACGAAGTATCGATTCTCTCGGCCGCTTCTATCATCGGGGGCCTTGCCTCTAATCGATTTGATGCGATTCCCGTTGCCATCGAGCGTAGCGGTCGATGGCTGGATCCCGAGCGATCCGCTTCCTGGCTGCCAGCGGAGGCGGCCTCCAAATGCGTCACGACCCCGGTCGAATTCGGACACGAGCCTGGATGCTCTCGAGGGTTCGACATCGTTTTCCCGGCTTTGCACGGACCGTTCGGTGAGGACGGACGGGTGCAGGGCTTACTCGACATGGCCGGTGTGCCCTATGTCGGCTCCGGAGTGCTGGGGTCAGCATGCGGCATGGACAAAGACATCATGAAGCGGCTGTTCCGGGAGCGCCGACTACCGACGCTGGATCACGTCACGGTGCGTCGCGGGGAAGCGGCTGACCGATACGAAGAAATCGAACGGTTGATCGGCTATCCCGCGTTCGTCAAGCCGGCCAATCTCGGTTCCTCGGTAGGGATTCGCAAGGCACAGGACAGGACCGAGCTGTCGGAGGCAATCGAGTACGCCGCGGAGTTTGACCGGAAAGTGTTGATTGAGCGGGCGGTGGACGCACGTGAGATCGAATGCGCCGTCCTCGGGAACGATGAGCCAGAGGCATCGCTACCGGGCGAGGTCGTGACCCGGTGCGGATTCTACGATTACGAGACCAAGTACGAAACAGAGGACGCGGAACTGGTGGTGCCGGCCGAAATCGGTTCGGATCTGACCCGCGCCATCCGCCGGTTCGCAATCGAGGCGTTCCGTGCGGTGGAATGTGCAGGGCTCGCCAGGGTCGATTTCTTCGTGGAGAGGGCGACCGAGGAGATCTTGGTCAACGAAGTGAACACCATACCAGGTTTCACGTCAATCAGCCTCTTCCCACGCATGTGGGCGGCCTCGGGACTGGCCTACGGAAACTTGATCGAGAGGCTGATCGGCCTTGCGTTTGAGCGTCACCATCAGCAGCAGGGTCTGCGTTACGACATGCGGTAAGCGATCCGATCACGATCCGACGTTCATGCACTCAAGAGTGTTTAGCGCGATCTCCAAGTGTGGTCCTAGCAACCCATAAATGCCCACCACTTCGAACCAGCGGAGCAGAACACCGGACCCAGTTCCACAACGTCCTGATCCAAGCCCCAGACCAAATGATCTCTGCGGGCGGGCGCTGTGCCGCCTTCGCGATACGGCCTTGTAGACACAGACTTTGGCGTCCGCCGCTCGTCGGCGAGCGACGCCCGAACAGCGACCGTATTAATGAATTCGGATCGCGAAGGTCCTAGGAGCCTGTTGCAAAAGTCCGCCCTTCCGCGCTAGCCAAGAAATAAGCACCATTCACGACGAATATGTGTTAGAATCGCTCATATGGCGATGGGTACGCGCAAACCGGTGCAGGCTTTCACCTTTGTCGCGGTCGTTGACCTGCCAGAGGCGCCGACCGTGCCCTTCTACGAGCAGCTCAACGAGGTGCTCGACGAGGCCGGCTTCGACCGGTTCGTCGAGGACACGTGCAGCGAGTACTACCACGAGCGGCTCGGGCGCCCCTCGCTGCCCCCGGGCACCTACTTCCGCATCCTGCTGCTCGGCTACCTGCTCGGCCTCACCTCCGAGCGCGGGATCGCGCTGAGCATCTCCGACAGCCTCTCCATTCGCGCCTTCCTCGGATTAGGGCTCACGGACAGCGCGCCCGACCACTCCACGATCTCGCGCACCCGCCAGCGCATCGCGCTGGAAGCGCACAGCGACGTCTTCGGGTGGGTGCTGGAGCGGTTGCAGGAAGCCGGGCTAGCGAAGGGCTCCACGGTGGGCGTGGACGCCACCACGCTGCAAGCGAACGCGTCCTTGAGCACCTTGCAGCGCAAGGACAGCGGAGAGGACTACGAAGCGTTCGTGCTGCGCTTGGCGGAGGCCTCGGGGCTGAAGTCGCCGACGCGCGAGGAATTGATCGACTTCGACCGCAAGCGCAAGCCGAAGAAGCTGTCGAACGAGGAGTGGGAGCACTCGGTGGACCCGGACGCGCGGGTCGGCAAGATGAAGAACGGCGGGACGGACATGTGCCACAAAGCGGAGCACGCGGTCGATTTGGAGAGCGGGGCGTTGGTGGGAGTCACCGTGCAAGCGGCGGATCAGGGCGACACGACGACGGTCGTCGAGACGCTGGAAGCGACCGAGCAGGCGCTGGGCAAGGCGCCGGAGACGGTGGTGGCGGACAAGGGCTACCACAGCGGGGCGACGGTGCAGCGGCTGGAGGAGAACGGTCAGGAGGCCGTGATTCCGGAGCCGAAGCGGGCGGAACGGAAGTGGAAGGACGGGCAGGAAGCGGAGCGGGCGGCGGTGGAGAGCACGCGCGAGCGCGTGGCCAGCGAGGCCGGCCGGGACCTGCTGCGGCAGCGGGCGGAGAAGGTGGAGCGGTCGATGGCCCACATGTACGAGACGGGCGGGCTGCGGCGGGTGTACCTGCGGGGGCACAACAACATTCTGAAGCGACTGCTGGTGCATGCCTGCGGGTTCAACCTGGGGGTGCTGATGAGGGCGCGGACGGGGGTTGGTACGCCTCGCAGCCTGCAAGGTCAGCGCACGGCGAGCGTTTTGGCGCGAAAAAGCGTCCAAAACGCCCTTCTGGGGGCCTTGGAACGGCTTCTGAGGGCCTGTGGCGGCCTGTCGGCGCGATTTCGGCTGCGACGGGAGTGGGGGGCCGGGTTGAGCGAGGCCTAACGCCCGCTCATGCCACTTTCAGGCACCCGCTGAAATGAGCACTTTTTCAACAGGCTCCTAGCGGATCCATCGAGCCGCGCCGTGGCACCTCGGTCCCCGCCAAGCGTCTAGGATCGGACCACTGCGATGTACGTGCATACGGCTTCCGAGAGCGGCATCTCGTGGCGGTCACTCGGCTGGAATCCAGCATTCCATCGGTACCGCATCCCGCTCGGCGAGGGCGCACTCGCCCGCAATCGAAGTCCAAGTGCCCCGAATCCACAGCAAGCAGTGCTATCTGCCACAACCAAGCATTCCATCGAGGCTGACCAGATTCCCAATAGCATCCACACGAGCGCTCAAGAGCCTAAAATCCTTACTATTCACAACTGGACGGAGATCAAGTTCGCTGCACCCATGGCCTGCGAGCAGGTCCTAGACACCACCATCCAGTTCAATCCGATACCACAACCTTCACCCTATGCCATTCTCCTCGACCGTGGTCGCTTGGTATATTCGAACTCATCTCCTGAACCGTCATCTCAATCAGCTTCGTTGTATCGAGATTCCACACATGAAAGACGTGCGTGTCTGGATGTTTCAACGCATGATCCCATTGCGAACGCGACAAGAAAATGCGAATTGGCGAATACCGACTTGCCTTAACTTCGATCTGAACCTCATGGATGCTACCGTCGATGTTGCGGCGATAGGAAAGAACGTCAAACCCCCTGCCTTCGTCGTCGACTGAAACCCAGACCGGTTGTCGTTCGATTCCCTCAGCCGTTAGCCTGCGCTCTTCATGTTCAAGCGTCAAACGCTCACCTGCCCTGCCGACATCCGCCCTTATCTCATCATGAAGAGTCCGAAAGAAACGACCCACATCGCTCCACCATGCCACAACCTCATCCGTCGCGGGAGATGAAAGAAGTCCTGCAACTTCAAAACATTGAATCTGATCAACTGAGAGAGAACTCACCATCCGCAAACGCCCTAGGTGACATGCCCGCGCCCAAGCTGGTCTGATACGCCGCAACAGCTCTCGAAGAGTCTCCCGAAACCGATGCTCTCTAGACCCCTCCAAGCAGAAGGCGTCCCATCCAACGTCTGAACCCAGCTTAACGGCGGCGTCATAATCGTAACCCGCAACATCACTCGGCCCCGATCTCAACTGTTGCACGATCCGATCAACGGGAATATCACCGTAACGCTGTCTATGCGCACAGATGCACAACGCACCGTCGATCACGCTGATGCGGAAAACCGTGGACGTCATCACAACTCAGCAGATGTCGCGCCTGTAACCGATGGACCACCAGAGAGTTCGTCAACCAAATCAAGCAGATCCTCAACCGTGACAGAGTAGTCCAACGGCACATCTTCCTCCTCAGGCAATTTGAGTTGATGCAACTCTGGGTCGTCGAGTGCTCTTGACATGATATCGAATTTTGACTCCAGCCGACGCCGAACCGAGTAGTCGACGGAGCCCAACACGTTCGGTGCTATGCTCTCAAGGATGTAAACGTAGGTCTCAGCATCCGTCGGCAGACCCAATCGATGGATCCTGTCTAAAGATTGAACATAGTGGCCAGCATTGTAAGTGCGATCTACATAAACGGAACGATGGCAAACCTTGTGTAGACTAATCCCTTCAGAGCAGGCAGCGGGGTTGGCAACTAAGACTTGACACCCATTGACGCTGCTATGAAAGATTCGGATTCGCCCCTCCCGTGAGTCCTGATCATCGACGTCGCCAGAATCCACGCCGCCATGTATGAACACCGCACCCAAATCCGACAAGAGTGCGGCAATACGCTCAACATTTTTGGTGAAACTCGTCCAGATTACTGTCTTGAGGCGATCAGATGCAAATCGCCGCGCCAACTCGCATGCCTTGAGAATCTTCGGCGAATCGCATTCCGAAATAATGTCTTGAACAATTGAATCTAACTTCGGGTCACGACAGTGTGCAGAATCACCGACGGACTCCATCAATCTCTGTACCACAAGAATGGGATTCGAGGACACCTGTAGCAATTGTATGACCGACCTGCGAGCAGAACGCAGGCTTCTCCGGCTATAGATCTCCGTGCGTTGACTCAACACTTCCTTACGAATCAAGCCGTACAGTGCTAGCTGACTTGGGGACATCGCGACGCTGATCGCTTCCTTATGAATCGGTGGTAAGTGCAATTCCGACTTCGTTGTACGCACATAAAGCGGCCGGATAACACCATTCAAATTGGACGACGTTACAGCTGCCGAGCCCAATCGCTGGCCTGGCCAGAGGAAATCTAACTGTGGACAAATATCAGCTTGTGAATGTGTAATCGGTGTGCCACTCAAAATATCGCGACGCACGGGCAAATGTGCCATTCGAAGTAATGTATCTCCTCTCTGCGACTGCATACCTGCCTTGATTCTATGACTCTCGTCGAGAACTAAGTGGGTCGGGCGTGAACTCAAGAAAAGACGAACCAACTCTTGAACTCGCAACAGCTGATCGTAGCTAATGATCATCGCCCTTGGGGCTGATGCCAAAGTCTCACGAATGGTACCTGCGCCTCCAACAAGTCGCACGATTTCCCACTGTCGCAATACCGACTGATCCATGCAATCGTGGATTGTCTCATCCCAAGCACCGAATGCATTCTTTGGTGAGACTACCAGCAAGTGCGTGTCGGGAGTTCGAGTCAATACGTGAACGGCCACCGCAACTGTCGTCTTCCCTGCACCAGGTACCGAGAAATTGGCACCATTCCGAATAGCAATCAAGAAGGCTGTATCTCGGCGCTGTTCCTCGGTGAGCAAGCGCCCCGTAAAACCTACCGACGCCAATCGCGAATCAATCTCTGCTGCGGGAATCTCAGTGGTACGCATCGTACCAAGCATCTTTACTGCCTGAACTTCCTCACGAAATTTCCGAAGCTCCACCAAGGCAGCCGAATTATAGGTGATATCGAAGCTGTGTTGTTGCCGCAACGACCCAATCTCCATCGCAACCGAGAGCACGGTTGCCCAGTCGAGATGCATCTCCCGATGCAGTATCTCTGCGTCGGGCTCGACTCCGAGGACAGCCTCCGAGAGCCGGTTCCACAAGTGCAGCGGAACGGCAGGATCAGCGATAATCGACCCGCTCGGGTCTCTGTTACGATTGTACTCAATGCGGATACTCATTGGATTGCCCCCGCTGAGGTGCTCGCAGCTCTCTCGACTTCTCTCTTCAGCGACTGGGCACGAGCAATCGCCGCAGCCAATTGCGCGATAATCCCGGGAAAGGTAGATGCGTCTGCCTTCGAGATGTCGATTTCCTGAAGCAAAGAGTTGATACGCTCAGCACCCTTGAGTGCTGCTTCCCCCGAACTCTGATCCCTTTCGTCAATTCTGACCTGCTCAGCGACATCGACGACTACTTCGCCCAATTCTCCAGTAGGAGGTGGCTTGCTCAGTTTAGCTGCGAGTTCACTGTAATCTACACTGCCACTGGACAGGGTACTGTCCGGTAGCCCACCCAGTGGGTCCTCTGGATCATTGGCTGTCGGTGTCGATTGATCAACTTTCACTAAGTCGATTCCTTGTCGCTTCGCAAACTTCTGAGCAAACTTTGGAAAGTCCTTGCCAAAGATTGATTTAAACCCGTATACACGGTTACCGAGATTTGGTGCCTCTTTCGCTAGCAAGAAGCCCAACTTACGCCTTGACTCCGATTCTTCGGCCTTGCAGCCGCGGAGACTCTTTTCTAGGTCCCGGAACAATTGCGCACTATTCGCTACTTTGTGGTAGGCCCGGGGTGTGTTCAAGTATTCTGAAAGGTACTCTTCCGCCAAATCTAGTTGACTAAGTTCGATGTTGATATCTTGGTCTCTCCTGAACCGATAGGACGCCTTTATGCGACCACGGTCGATCCGCAATTCGCGAACTTGGTGTCTTAGCTTGAGGCGTCGTTCTATCCAACCATATGGTAGACGTGTCTCTGGCGTTAGTTGCAGTTCCGCTTCTAGCAGTTCTAGGTCTCTTTCCGCTGCGCTCTTCGGAAGGATAGTCGCGTCGAGATGGCTATAGCTCGAGTACTTGTCGGGGTCGTCGTTGAAAAGTTCACGCATCGCAGCTAATCGCCGATTCCCGTTCAGTACAGACCCATATGAGGTCAGCAATAACGGTTCTGTCTGAACTGCAACGTGCGCAAGCTCATCGTAGATGGGAGCCTTGGGATCCTTCGCTAGCTTGCGCAAGATCGTGGATTGTGCGTCTTGAACGCTCGCGTCTTCCTCGGTGCCTTCAAAGAACGCCTCGTCACAGTCATGGTCCGTGATGTAGAGCCGCTGCTCCACGCTGGTACGACCATTCTTGATCCGGTAGATTGGAAGTCCGACTTCGAGCCGGACCACCGGAAGATCAGTCATTCGACTGCGGAAGTTGTGCTGCTGCGTTTTCGTCGACTGCCGCACCTCCTGATCGATGATAGCGATCCGGGCAGCCTTGTCGATGATGTTTGTCGTTGCCATTGTTGGTTCCTCGTTATCGTTCGTCGACGCCAAGCACGGTGCATGGCACAGTGATGACATCTCGGAAGAGTTTCAGTTCGGCAGTAACGCGCTGGAAGTTTGCGATGTTACTTCCCAATTCACGTGCGGCGTTTCGCGACGGTACGATTAGCACCGCCGAGTCGATGCGATTCGCTCTATACATCACCTCGAATTTGAGTAGATCATAGAACGCTCGCGTGATGTTTCCGGTTTGAAGTGTAAGGGCAACACCATTCTTGATGGCGTTGATTTTGATGTTGGAGTCTGAATGTACCCTTACATTCATAGCCCATCCGGCGGTCGACAACTTCGCCCGTACAAGTTGGTTGATTTGTCTGGCCTTTCCGTGTTCGAATTTGACCGAGGGGAGTGACACGATGTCACGGATTTCGCTGGCAAGGCCCTTTGCCTCGAGAGAGTCCGGGCCACACCGATGAGCGTACTGCTGAACTACTTGCATCGTTCTGATGAAGGTTCGTATATGGGCCGATTCATTGGCCTCGTACGAAACCTCCCCTCTTCGAATGCTTGGAGACGGTTGCGAGCAGTGTCAACGTACTCTGAGACGACATCACAGCCGAGTCCATTGCGATTGTGTTTGACTGCGGCAAGCACGGCAGAGCCGACACCCATGTATGGGTCGAGTACGCTGTCACCGCATTCAGTGAGAGAAAGCACTAGCCGTTCAACCAACTCAATTGGGAACTGGCATGGGTGCAGGGTCTTTTCGATGTGATTGTGTTTGACATTCGGTATGTTCCACACGTCCCCCGGATTCTTTCCGAGTGGATTACAGGATCGCTTTCCAAGGTTGGGTCCTTTGTGGTGCTTTTTGTTTGGGTATTTTTGTGGTACGCGGATAGGATCAAGATGAAACGTGTATTTATCGCTCTTGGTGAACCAAAGGATTGTCTCGTGTCTCCCAGAGAGACGCTTCTTGCAGTGCAAACCATGTTCGAATTGCCAGATGATGCGGTTTCTCAGCTTGAGTCCAGCATCTTTAAAAATGTCATATAGTAATATATCTAGAGGGAATATCTCGCCATCGTTTACATAGTTGCCAACTTGCCAGCAGATTGATCCGCGTGGATGCAACACACGAACGCATTCGTCAACGACCCGTCGTTGTTCTTCGATATACGCATCTAACGATTTTCGTGTTTCATAGTTCTTTCCAATATTGTAGGGAGGTGATGTAACGATCAACTTGATGCTGTTGGGTTTGAGATTACGCATAAAGGGAAGGTTTGATTGACAGACCATGGTTGCAATGTATTCGGGGAGTGATTCAATCAGGTTATCAGCATGACGTTTATTGGTTTCGTGTCGCGGCACTGACCCTCGTCCGATTCGTGCCGTCGTATCGCGCTCCGTGATGGGGGAAAGTGTTGCCGCAAGATTTGCGCTGCCGTTGCCGTTGGTCTGGGCCGCTGCGACGGCTAGGTCGGTCGAAGTCGCTGATGGTGGCACAAGTGCATCACTGCGGTGGGGCGTCTCCGGCAGTTGGTTCTCCAAGTGGTACTGGGTGCCCCCATCAGGGCATCGCCGGTGCCGCGGACCGCTTTCGGTGGTGCTTCTGGTACGCACGGGCCTAGTTGCTCAATGAATGCGGACCGGGGGGAACCCGGTAGGCAGTAGTGTAGCATGTCGCGTGACGCGGTAGCAACGTTTTTGTCCAGTCGCAGCGGCGTCGGCATGTGAAGCACCTCATGGGCGGTGGGCTGGGTTCGGATTCTCCGCGACGAGCAGAGGCGGGGTCGAGGCGGATGTGGCTAAGCGAAGCTGGATTCGGGCGCGGTTCAGCTAGCAGTGCTGCGATCCTGCCGTCGTGTCTCGACGGATGTGGTATCGCGGTCATGCAACCGACAGCACGCTCCACCGGGTGGCGTAAGACTGTGCCGACTGCCGCGACCGGAAGACGCCAGATTTCGCCAGGCACGGGTCCTGCCCCGTTTGGTATTTGGTCAACGACGCCCTGGGTTCGTGCGTAACTGCTACTTGGTGCCTTTACCAAGGAACGTCGGTAGCATGTGGCCTCGGTCACGCGCTATTCCGGACGCCCACGGGGCCCGCCCCAAAGTCCGCTGCATGCAACCCGACTACACTTGGCTGTTGATCGTAGCGAGTGCCTGCAACCCGCGTAGGTGATCCACCTTGTACGGCGAACCCAGCGGTCTTGGAATTGTGAACCGTGTTCTCCCGTGATCGTCCATCAAGCGGTCTGCAATCTCTCTTGCCGACTGCTCCGTCGTTGGCTCGTCCGTTGGGATATCAGCGATAGGATGTTCAACACGTGCAGCCACTGCGGGCTTCCGCCAATCCGGAACTCCGACTCGTCCAATCGACTCGCGCAATCCGCATCGATTCGCAGATCTCTCACGCATTTCTGAAATCCTGCCAGCACTCGTCCGCTCAGACATCAGGCAATCGATCCATTCGATTGCTACTTCTGCTACCAATCCTAGCACCTTGGCCGTGAGACCTACCTCGTCTGACCACTTCCGCTAGAGCGATCCCAAGCGATGCCGCATTTCGCGAACACTCAGTTGCAGGACCGGATGAACGGCCTGCGGAGCAACCGTGACGAGCGGATCCAGAACGAAGGATCGTTCGTGCATCCGCGGATGCGGCACGGTCAAGCCCGGCTGTTGAATGATGCGGTTGCCATAGAGCAGAAGGTCGATGTCCAAGGTCCGTGGCGCGTTGCGGACGAGCCTCTGTCGATCGCGGGCACTCTCGATCGACAGGATCGCGTTCAGCAAGTCCTGCGGTTCGAGGGAAGTCTCGACAGCGACACACGCGTTACGGAAAACCCCGCCGCCAGGGCAGTTCACGGGCTGCGTCTCAAGCAGAGGGGAGCGCGCTAGGACAACTCCGCATCCGGCGAGCGCGCGAACCGCGTAGCGAATGTGCTCGCTACGCGGGCCGAGGTTCGAACCGAGCCCAAGGTACGCTTTAGCCACGGCTGGTGCGTACGATCTCGACTCCGGCCCACGGGACCCCGAACCGCGCTAGAGCGGCGGGCTTGCGGACGCGCACCAAGACGGACTCGACTGCGAAACGTTCCAATACTCGCGCCGCAACACTCTCGGCGACCGTTTCGATCAGGGCGTAGGGACGCAGGTTGACCACAAGTTCCGCCTCGCGGCGAACCGCCACGTAGTCGATCGCCGCGGCTATCGAGTCAGCCCCGGCGGCCGGTGCCAAATCGCATCGCAGCTCCAAGTCCACAAAGATGGTCTGCGGCTCCTGACGCTCGGCCTCGGTGCAGCCAACGCGAACAGCCAAGGGGATTTCCGGGATCAAGACCTTATCTTGCATCGGAAGCTACCGAGACCGCGTCCACGACATCCAGTACGCGGCGACAGGCCCTAACATCATGAACTCGAACGACGCTGGCTCCATTCATTGCAGCAACCGCCACGGCGGCCAGCGTTCCTTCCAGTCGCTCGCTTGTCGGGAGCCCGCTCGTCAGGCTCCCGAGGAACGACTTTCGAGAGGGTCCCACAAGCACTGGATGCCCGAGACTCTCGAATTCCCGTAACCCTGCCAGAATCTGGAAATTCTGTTGTGCGGACTTCCCGAACCCCAACCCTGGGTCGATTGCAATTTCGCGGATGCCAGCATCTCGTGCAAGGCTGGACTGTCGCTGCAAGAAACCGGCGATCTCTGCAATGACATCGCCGTACTCGGTATCGCCTTGCATGGTACGTGGGGTTCCGCGCATGTGCATGATCACCGCGCTGGCGCCGCTGTTCGCGACCACCTCGATCATCGCGGGATCGCGCAATCCTTGAATGTCGTTGACGACACTAGCACCGGCGGCGAGGCATTCCCGGGCGACCGCGGGCTTCTGCGTGTCCACCGAGATAGCAACATCGACATTTTCCGCAAGTGCCCGCACCGCGGGAAGTACCCGTCCTAGTTCCACGGATTCGCTCACCGGCGTAGATCCGGGTCGCGTGCTCTCCCCGCCAACATCGATAAAGTCCGCCCCCTCGGCAACCATCTCGATGCCGCGTTCAACGGCGCGGTCCGTGTCGAGGAAGCGTCCGCCATCCGAGAACGAATCGGGTGTGACATTGAGAATGCCCATCAACAGAGTACGGGTTGACTGGAAGCATGGACTTGGCGCCGGCAACTCTCATTTTCCTAATCCGGTCTCCAAAGTCCGAAACTCAACGAGGGCCAATCGGTAGCCAGCCATGCCCAACGGCTTTCGCCGCTGTACGCAGCAGAACACGCCGATTCAGCGTTAGGGATCGCTGCCCGGCGGCGGTCGACATGCCGTCCATGCATTGGCCGCTGTCGCGCTGAGATAGGTAGCCGACCGATTGGTGCGTCCTCGGGCTGCAATCGGAAGGTCGATTGCCTTGTGTCTGCTATTCTTGCCGTGCCATGCGACCGACACGACGGGAACTGCTCGGAGCCTTGGGAGTTGCCACGGCGTCCGCGTTCGGATGCGGCGAGCAAAACGAGACCAGTCGCCCGCCGAACATCCTGTTCCTCCTCACCGACGACCAACGCTACGACATGTTCGGGGCGGGCGGAAACCCGATCATCCGGACGCCGCATATGGATCGGCTAGCGGACGAAGGCGTCCTGTTCCGCAACAACTACGTGACGACCTCGATTTGCGCCGTGTCGCGCGCGTCGTTCTTCACCGGCCTGTACGCGCGATGCCACGGCATTCACGGCTTCCGGACGCCGCTCAGTCCAGAGCAGCACGAACTCAGCTATCCGGGCCGGTTGCGAGCGGCGGGCTACCGCACCGGTTTCATCGGCAAGTACGGGGTTGGGGGCGCCAACGATATCGAGGACGCGGCGGGCCGCTTCGATTATTTCGAAGGCTGGCCCGGTCAAGGTCAGTACCTAGTGCCCGGGCGCGCCCACATGACGGAACTCCTCGGGAATCAGGCAATGGAGTTCTTGGACGGTGCCTCGCCCGACCAACCTTGGAATCTGTCCGTCAGCTTCAAGGCGCCGCACGTGCAGGACAACGTCGCTCCATTCTTCATCAACGACCCCCGCTTGGACGATCTGTACGACGGCTTGCGCCTGCAGCCCTTCCCGCACATGGACGGGGCGTACTACGATTCGCTGCCGGAATTCTTGCAGGCGAACACCGAGAGCCGCATCCGCTGGCTGCGCCGATTCGGCACTCCCGAGAAGTGGGAAGAATCCGTCAAGCGCTACTACGCCTTGATCCACGGTGTCGACCTGCAGATCGGGCGCATGCTCGGCAAGTTGGAGGCACTGGGCCAGTTGGACAACACGGTCGTAATCTTCACCGGCGACAACGGCTTCTTCCTGGGCGAGAGAGGCTGGGCCGGCAAGTGGTACATGCACGAGGAGTCGATCCGCACGCCAATGGTGGTGCGCGATCCGCGTGTTCCGGAACGGGCCGGGACCCACCGCGCCGAGATGTCTTTGAACATCGATGTTTGCCCGACGATTCTTAGCGCAGCTGGCTTGGACGTTCCCGATTGCATGAACGGTCGCGATCTGATGCCGCTCGTCCGCGGCGAATCTCCGGAATGGAGGCGGGAATGGTTTTACGAGCACCTCTTCGAGCATCAGCGGGTGCCGAAGAGCGAGGGCGTCCACACGGGAGATTGGAAGTACTTCGAGTTCCCGGAAGCCGACCCTCCGTACGACGAGATGTACCACCTCGCGGTCGACCCCCAGGAAACGGTGAACCTAGCGCGTTCCGCGGATCACGAGGGGGTTCGCACGCAACTGCGCGCGCGTCGCGATGCTTGGGTCGAGAACCTCGAGGCGTGGAGTATCGACAGTCCCTGGACCGAGCCGACCTACGAACCGCTCGAAGCGTAACCGGACTCCGCAACGCTCAGCGGACAACTCCATCCATGGGCGAGCTGGCGCTGGCGTAGAGTCGTTGCGGCATGCGCCCGGCTTGATACGCCAGTCGGCCGGACACCACGGCCAGCTTCATCGACTCCGCCATCCGCACGGGGTGCTCCGCCTCGGCGATCGCCGTGTTCATCAAGACGCCGTCGGCCCCGAGTTCCATGGCGCGTACCGCGTCCGATGCGGTTCCGACGCCGGCGTCCACGATCAAGGGCACTTGGGTGATCTTCTCGCGGAGGATCCGGAGATTGGTGGCATTCTGCACTCCCAAGCCCGAACCGATCGGAGCGGCCAAGGGCATCACGGCAGCGGCGCCCGCGTCGATCAGCTTGCGCGCCACGATCAGATCGTCGCTGGTGTAAGGCAGCACGACGAAGCCTTCCTTGACGAGCTGCCGCGTCGCCTCGAGCAAGCCCTCCGTATCGGGGAACAGCGTCTCCGGATCCCCGATCACTTCCAGCTTGATCCAGTTGGACAGGCCCACTTCGCGTGCCAAGCGCGCCGTCCGCACGGCTTCGTCCGCTGTAAAGCAGGCCGCCGTGTTCGGCAGGATGAAGATCGCGTCGCGGTTGATGTAGTCGAGCAGCGATTCCTTGGAGTGATCCGTGAGGTTGATGCGGCGCACCGCCACGGTAACCATCTCCGCACCCGATTGCTGGTGGCAATCCCGCATCTCCTCGAAGTTGCGGTATTTCCCCGTTCCGACAATCAGGCGCGATCGGAACTCTAGGTTGGCAATCTGTAAGCCCATATGTCGATAGTAGCCTGTACGTGCGTCGGGAGGGGACTCGGGCGCAGCCCGTTTCACCCTGCTGGACGCCGCGGTGCCAAGATAGCAACAGGCCATGTTCGTTGACGAGGCCACGATCAAGATCCGCGCCGGGAAGGGCGGGAACGGCTGCGTGGCGTTTCGTCGCGAGAAGTTCGTGCCGCGCGGCGGCCCGGCGGGCGGCGACGGCGGGAACGGCGGTCACGTGGTCCTGCGATCGACCACTCGCCTGAGCACGTTGATTCACTTCCGCTTCCAGCCCGAGCAACGAGCGGAGAACGGTCGACACGGGGAAGGAAGCAACTGCACGGGGCGGAGCGGCCGGGATCTAGTGCTGGACGTTCCCGTGGGCACGCTTGTCTACGACGCGGAAACCGAGGAGCTGCTCTGCGATTTCGACGGGCCGGACCGAGCGTTCCGGGCCGCTCAGGGAGGTCATGGCGGTCGGGGGAACAGCCATTTCAAGTCCTCGACCAACCGCGCCCCGCGGTTCGCCGAGGAAGGCACCGAGGGGCAGTCGCTGACCTTGAACCTGAGTCTGAAATTGCTTGCCGACGTGGGGCTGGTCGGCTTTCCCAACGCCGGCAAGTCCACTCTCATCGCGCGCATCTCGGCGGCCCGCCCGAAAATCGCGGATTACCCGTTCACCACGTTGCAACCGAATCTGGGAGTCGTCGATGCCGGCGACTTCAATAGCTTCGTGGTCGCCGATATCCCGGGACTCATCGAGGGAGCGCACGAGGGCCACGGCTTGGGCGACCGCTTCCTGCGGCACATCGAACGCACGAAGATCTTGGTCCACCTTGTCGATCTGAGTGACGTGACCGGTCGCGACCCAGCGCACGACTACGAAGTCATTGCGAAGGAACTGGGCCGCTTTTCCCCAAAGCTGATCGAGAAGCCGTGCTTCGTGGTCGGCACCAAGATCGATGCCCTGCAGGACCGCGAACGCTTGCGAGCGCTGCGGGATCACAGTGCCGCGCTGGGACTGCCGTTCCATGCCATCTCGTCGGTTACCGGGGAGGGTCTCGACAAGTTGCTGGGGGAGGTCGGAACGGTCGTGGCGGATCTGCGGGAAACCGAGAGCGCGGCAACCCCCGAGAGGGAATCGACGCCAGCGACTGCGGAGATGCAGGCGTGAGACTGGCCCTGTTCGGCGGCACGTTCGACCCCATCCACGGCGGTCACATCCTAGCGGCGCAGGCAGCCGCGGACGAGCACGAATTGGATCGGGTGCTTGTCGTGCCGTGCGGCAGGCCACCGCACAAGTCGGAGGATTGCCGGGCGTCGTACGAGGATCGCTTCCGGATGGCCCAGCTCGCCTGCGAGGCGGACACCCGCCTCGAGGCGGGACGCATGGAGGAGCCGCTGCAAAGCGGCCAGCCGAACTTCACCATCGATACGATTCGCCACGTGCAATCTACGCTGGCGTTCGAAGCTCCGCTACGGTTCATCATCGGCGCCGATGCCTTCGCCGAGATTGGCCATTGGCGGTCTTCGGGAGAAATCAGGCAGCTAGTCGAATTCCTCGTAGTCAGTCGACCGGGTGCCAAGGGGAGCGCTCCTGACGACATCACGGGAACCGCAATCAAGCCGGTGCGATGCTCGCACCCGGCTTCGTCGCACTTGGTGCGTCACCGCGCCAAGATCGGCGGATCGCTGGCGGACCTCGCTCCCTCCGCCGTATGCCGTTATATCTGGGGGCACTCCCTGTACCGCGCGTGAGCAGCGCGGGTCGCGAGCGCCATCGCCCGTGTCCCGCGTCTTAGAATAGGCTCGTGAACACACGACGCGGATTTCTCTCCCTGCTCGCCACGGCCAGTTCGCTGGCGGCGGCCTCTCCACGACACTGGCCGCAGTTCCGAGGCAGCGACTCGCTTGGGACGTCGGAAGACGATCCGAAGCTCCCCGAGAAGTGGAGCGCCGAGGAGAACGTGCGGTGGAAGACGCGCCTGCCCGGCATGGGCTGGGCCTCCCCGGTGGTCTGGGGGAATCGGATCTTCCTCACGAATGTCATCAGCGAGGGCGAAGTCGAAGCTGTCAAGAAGGGCCTCTACTTCGGAGGCAACCGGCCGCAAATCTCGCAAGACCCGCACCGCTGGTCGATTTACGGCGTGGATTTCGAATCGGGCGCGATCACATGGGAACGCCAGTTGCATCGGGGCGTTCCCCCGGCCCCGCGCCACCTGAAGAATTCCTACGCGTCCGAGACCCCGGTCACGGACGGGGAACGCGTGTACGCGCACTTCGGCTACCTCGGGACCTGGTGCCTCGATCTGGACGGCAACATCCTGTGGAAGCGGGACTGGAAACCGTACAAGATGCGCCTGGACTGGGGCACGGCGGCCTCGCCCGTCCTGCACGAGGGGCGGCTGTACCTGCTCTACGACAACGAGGAGCGCTCCACGCTGACCTGCCTCGACAAGGTCACCGGCAAGACCATCTGGGAAACGGAGCGGAACGAGCCGAGCAATTGGTCCACGCCGTTCGTCTGGGAGAACGAACTCAGGACAGAGATCGTGACGACCGGGACGGGCAAGGTGCGCTCGTACGACTTGGACGGCCGGCTGCTGTGGGAGCTAGGCGGCATGTCCTCGATCGTGATCCCCATGCCGTTCGCCGGCCACGGATTGCTGTACATCGCGGCCGGGTACGTGGGTGACGACGCGCGACCAGTCTACGCGATCCGCCCCGGCGCCAAGGGCAACATCAGCTTGCAGGAGGGCCAGAGCAGCAACGAGTTCATCGCTTGGTTCCATCCCCAAGCCGCGCCGTACAACCCTTCCCCGCTGCTGTACAAGGACCTGTACTACACGCTCTACGACCGCGGCTTCCTGACCTGCCATGACGCGGTCAGCGGGCGCGAGATCTACGGCAAGCAGCGCTTCGAAGCGGGCGCGAACGCCTTCACGGCCTCTCCGTGGGCGTACAACGACAAGGTCTTCTGCCTGAGCGAGGACGGTGACTGCTTCGTCGTCGAGCACGGTCCGGAGTACCGCCTGATCAGGAAGAACTCGGTCGGCGAACTTTGCATGGCGACGCCCGCTATCGCCAAGGGCAGCTTGATCCTGCGGGGCGCGGAGCACCTCTACCGCATCGGCGGATAGCACCCCGGGGACGCCTCGATCAATCGGCAATCGCTGGCTCGGCGGCGATGGCCACGCAGGCAACCCCGTGCCGTTGCGGGCGGGAACCGCCCGGAACAGGATCCGGATCAGCGACCAGGCGCTGCGTAACCGCTTGGCAGCCGACGCCTCACGTCTTAGCGGGGATCAGCGCGCGCAGTCGCCGCATGCGATCCGGGGTGCGCAGGGCGCGCAGGGCCTTGGCTTCGATCTGCCGGATGCGCTCCCGGGTCACCCGGAACTCCTGGCCGATCTCCTCCAAGGTGTGCTCGCGCTCGTGCCCGATGCCGAAGCGCATCTTGATGACTTTCTCTTCCTTCGGCGACAGCGTCTTGAGCACGTCGCCGGTCTCCTCGCGCACGCTGGAGTCGATCACGGTGTCCACCGGCGAGTCCACCCGGTTGTCCTCGATCAGGTCTCCGAGCGCCGATTCGCCGTCTCGGCCTACCGGCGTCTCCAAGGACACGGGATCGCGAGAGATGCTCTTCAGCTTCTGGACCTTGACCGCCTCGATCTCCATGCGCTCGCCGATCTCCTCGTTGGTCGGAGCGCGACCCAGTTCCTTCTCGAGC
Organism: Bryobacterales bacterium; assembly: GCA_965242625.1. GTDB lineage: Bacteria > Acidobacteriota > Terriglobia > Bryobacterales > UBA6623 > VXMF01. The sequence continues at coordinate 546,775 of CBDEST010000005.1, forward strand.
TCGCGCGAAGCCCGCAGGAACTTGTTCATCGACTCGTTCATGTGAACCGGGATGCGGATCGTCCGGGACTGGTCGGCGATCGCGCGCGTGATGGCCTGCCGGATCCACCAAGTCGCGTAGGTCGAAAACTTGTAGCCGCGCCGGTACTCGAACTTTTCCGCCGCGCGCATCAGGCCGATGTTGCCTTCCTGGATCAGGTCGAGGAGGTGGAGGCCGCGATTGACGTACTTCTTGGCGACCGAGACGACCAAGCGCAGATTCGCCTCGACGAGCTTCCGCTTGGCGTTCTCGGCCTCGCGCTCCCCCGCATGGATCATCTTGGCGCAGGCGCGGGCCTCGGGGGGAGTCATGCCGATCTCCTCCTGAGCCTCCCGCAGTTGCTTCTGCAAGCCCCTGATGGTCGCAGTGAAGTTGTCGGGCTTGACCGCGGTGCCCTTCAGCCTCGTGATTTGCGTGTTCAGCCTGCGCAAGGATTTGCTGGAATCCAGTAGCCTTTCGCAGTAGCTGTCCCAGATGTGCTGCTTGAAGCGGATCTTCTGCATCGTCTGGGAGACCTTGATCACATGGCGCCGCCGCTGCCACTCCAGCTTCTTGTAGTCGCGACGGTTCTTCCGGTTCCGCTTGGGAACGGCGGCCTGGGCCTCCTCGACGCGCTTGAGCTGGTTGTAGGCGCGCAAGACCAGCGTGAACTGGTGGCGCACCTGTTTTTCCTTGCGGACCATCGACTCCGGGCCCTCGTCGGAATGCGGGATGTCGACCACCGTGGTGACGCGCACCTCGCCAGCCTTGATCTGCTCGTAGAGAGCGAGCAAACTGCGAATGGTGTACTCGTTGCGCGAGATCGCCTTCCACATGCGAAACTTGCCGCGCTCCATGCGTCGCGCCAAGTCGACCTCGCCTTCGCGGGTCAGGAGAGGAACCGCGCCCATCTCGCGCAAGTACACGCGGACGGGATCGTCGGTGTAGACGGCCTCTTCGGTTTCAGGCCCTTGCGATGAGGCTGACTCATCCGCGGAATGGTCCGGGTCTAGGAACGCCGGCGGGGAATCGTCCAGATTCTCCGCGATGTTCGGCTTGACCGCGCTGACCGTGTTCTCGAATTGATGCATCACTGCGATTACCCCCGCTCACGCGCACTGACCGCCACGCGACGCCCCCGGCGACCGCGCGCCGGGTTCCAGCGTGGCATTCGATGTCTTGATTTCCGTTCAGGTTCTTGTGGCCGAAGACCGAGACTCGCACAAGCGGATGGAATCTTACTGTGGTGCCTTTCGTACGAACAGGCCTGGGGATCCGCTCCGCAGTCCGGCTGCCGGCAACGCCAAGGCGCCGCCGGACGACCTTGCTTCGCTCTCAGTATGCCCTAAGAATTGCGTAAGCGCAATGTTTTGCCCGAAAAAATCCGCCGCGAGTTCCGCTCCGCCTTGCTCGATAACCCGCTACGCCGCTATTCCAGCACGGACTACGAGGCCGCTGCTTCACGGGCGACAGTTCACTCGACGCGGTTCGCGCCGAGCGCGGGACGGTCGAAGGCGCCGCTCGCGAAACGCCGCCGCGGCCCAGGCTGGTTGCGATCACGAATCGCTGCCGCCGTCGGATCTGCGAAAAATCGCGTCCTGCCGCTTCCACAACTCCTCCGGAGAGATGTCCTCAATGTGCGTCGATAGCGACCACTTGTGGCCGAAGGGATCGATGATCGTCCCCGAGCGGTCACCATAGAACTGATCCTCGACCGGGCGCTCCACCGTGGCTCCTTCCGCAAGTGCGCTGGCGACCATGGCGTCCACGTCCTCGGTGTAGATCGCAAGCGTCACGGGGGTCCCGCCGACCGTTGTCGGCGCGACCGCGCCGATCTCGGGAAACTCGCTGGCCAGCATAAGGCGCGAGTCGCCGATCATGAACTCGGCATGCCCGATCTTGCCGCCCGGCCATTCAACGCGCATCTCCTCGACCGCGCCGAATGCCTTCTTGTAGAACTCCAGCGCCGCTACGGCGTCATTGACGATCAAGTACGGCGTTACCGTGCCATACCCCTCGGGAACGGGTTGAACTGCCATGTATATCTCCCGTGCTAGCGGATAGCGATCTGCAGATTTGGCGGAACCTTGGGCTGGCCGCCGCTTGGATTCCGCACCCCTCAGCGTAGCAGCCTCTAATCGGCCCGTGGAGCGATCCCTGTTCGCGATCGAGGCCCCGGTCGGGTGTCTAATCGACGCCCCTTCGCATGTTGGCGCAATCCTGAAATGTCCGCTTTTTCGAAGCGGTGGAGCAGCATGCCGAACCCCGTGCCACAAGGGCTGGGGCCAAGCTCACCGGCTGCAAGCAGCCGGTGGGCAGCGTTACGGCGAGCGCGCCTGTCTGGCGGGGCCGGGTACGCGTTGTGCGGCCGACGCCTGCTGGTGACTTCCTCGTGATCCCGTAGAACATGGTCAGATACGTCCGCAGCCTGTTTGAAGGCCGCTACTGCAGAAAGAAATGCGGGGAGGCTGCGGCCTCCGCCCCCGCGAGGCTTTTCTCGGGCATGAAGCGGCCCGCCGGAAGGACCGACCGCAATGGAAGGCACGGCCCGGAGGGCCGGCCCAGAACCGGACATTGAAAGATTGCAGAAAAGCGGACATTGAAAGATTGCTCCGACATCGACGCCCCTTCGCAGGGACAGCGGCGGCTTCTTTCCGCTAGAATCGGGGTTGACTCGCCTCCGGTTCCCTCGGGTCGGTCGGATACCGCAGCCCGCCACGAACTCCCTTCAGGCCGTCGGGAACGATTCCAAATTGTTGCGCCATGGACTGGGTGCGGCGACTCGCCAGACTCGCTCCATCGCGGCCGCCAGGACTCTCCGTCAGCGCGTGGCCCAAGCAAGACGTAGATAGGTGACTGGAAAGATGTTCAAAGTTTGGTCCGAGCGCCAGATTCTGCCCGACTGCGTGCCCCTCTTGAAGGGGATCGCCGAACCGATCGGCCCCGGTTCGGCCACGCCGGACGACCTTCTGTCGGCTTGGCCCGACGCGGATTGCGTCCTGGCCGGAGGCATGCGCTATACCGCTGCGGTCATGGATCGCGCTCCGGGCCTGTTGCACATTTCCCGCATGGGGATCGGCTTCGAGAACGTCGATCTGGAAGCGGCTACCCAGCGCGGTATCGCCGTGACCTACACGCCCGACGGACCGACCATCGCCACGGCCGAGCATGCCGTGGCCCTGATGATGGCGGTGGCGAAAGATATCAAGAAAGCCTCCCGTGGCTTGCTCTACGACCGGCGTCCCGACTACTACGGTCGACACTCGGCCGTCGAGATCCACAAATCCCGGATCGGCTTGATCGGCCTAGGTCGGATCGGCTCGCACGTGGCCCGGATTCTGTCCGCCATGGGAGCCCTCGTGACGGCTTACGACCCCTACGTCGACGCGGCCAAGGCGGCCGCGCTCGGGATCGGCCGCGCCGAGTCGTTGGAGAGCCTGCTCGCGGAGTCGGATATCGTTTCGCTTCACCTCCCGCTCAATGCCTCGACGCGGCACTTGATTTCGACTCGCACCTTGGCCCTCGTCAAGCCGGGAGCGGTCTTGGTCAACGTCTCCCGCGGCGGCTTGGTCGACGAAGCTGCGTTGCTCGAAGCCTTGGAGTCCGGCAGCGTGCGGGGTGCCGGCTTGGACGTTACGGATCCCGAACCCGCCGAGGAGGCCAACCCGCTGCTGCATCGCGATGACGTGATCGTCACGCCGCATGTCGGTTCCGCGACATACACGGGCAAGAGACGAATCCTCGGACACGCGATTCGGAACTTGGATCTGGTATTGAATCGCAAGCGCCCCGAACACTTGCTGAATCCGGAATCGTGGGAGCGAGCTTGCGAGCGCATCGCGGCCCGAAGCTGAGCGCGCGGCGGCTCGACCATCCTGCGAATTCCGAGCGCCCGAAAGGCACGTCGAACTCGCACCCGCCCGCTAGCGCGGCAGTCACTCGCGCCTTTGCTATAGTCGCTCTATTCGACGCGTGCGGGCCTCTCGGCTTGCCGCGTCGGTTGCAATCCGCCCCACTGTAGGAGACGGTAGAAACTGCGCACCTGCACCTTAGGAAGCGGCTCGAGCGGCAATGCGACCTTCGTTGCCACCGATGCCGTTCGCGTCCTGTTCGACGCCGGCCTTAGTTGTCGACAGATCGAGTTGCGGCTCGAGTCCATTGGCGAGGACTACCGTGCGCTTGACGCCGTCGTGGTCTCGCACGAGCACACGGACCATGTCCAAGGTCTCGAGGTTCTAGCACGCAAGTCGGGCGTGCCGGTCTACGTGACGCGGTTGACAGCCGACAACTTGACGTGGAAGAAGACTACCCCGCCGTTGGTCTCTTTCGAGGCCGGCCGCGAGTTCTCGATCGGCGACCTCGATATCGAGACGTTCACGGTCTCGCACGACGCGGTCGACCCAGTCGGGTTCTGCATCCGCAATCGCGGTCGCAAGCTCTCGATCGCAACGGACCTGGGGTACGTGACGGATTCGGTGCGACACCATCTGTTGCGTTCGGACACGCTCGTGATCGAATCGAACCACGACCTGGACATGCTCAAGTCCGGACCGTACCCTTGGGACCTCAAGCAGCGCGTGATGGGCCGCGCAGGCCACCTTTCGAACGCTGCCGTAGCGGAGTTCCTGTCGGATGACTGGGACCGTCGTGCCGGCACGATCGTGCTGGCGCACTTGAGCGGAAATAACAACCACCCCGCCCTCGCCGAAATGGACGCTCGGAAAGCGCTCGAATCGGTTCAGGCAAGCAGTTCCAAGGTGCTCGTCGCGAGTCAGCACAAACCGCTGCCCGTGCTTGAGGTGTAGGGGCGGGAACCCGCACAGGCAGACGGTCCGTCAGCGCAACGAGAGCCTTAAGTGCGTGGTTCCGGGGATTTCCGACCCGGGCGTGCAAGGGATGACCGCGACCGGCAATCCAAGCGCGCTCGCTGCCCAACCGTGCAGGACGTACGCTTGCAGGGCGAAGACGGGCAACACGGCAAGCGCCGCGAGCGGCAGTTCGAAAACCTTTAGTTCCGCTGCGGCGTAAATGGAGTGCCACTGGGCGCTCGCGCCGGCATTGAGGCAGTCCGCCAGCAATCCGCAAATGGCCCCGGAGAGGGCTAACGCCGCGACTCTGTGGCGATAGCGCGCGCTCCAGTCCGCCCAGAGGCTAGGCCATCCCCGCCAGCGATTCACCGGGTCCAGGACCAACAGGAATCCGCAAGCGATCAGAGGCGCGAGGAATTCTCCGGCGTCGAGCCGCGGGATCGCCACGGGCACCGTCAGGCAGGCGACCCCCGCCGCTAGCGAGATGGCAACGGCACGGCGCCGGGGGATTCGACCGGGCCTTGCTGGCTCAGTACGCGACCCCAAGGCCAGGAAGAAATCGGCGGTCTCGTACAGGGCGGGCCAAATGCATGCGCTGGACCATCCGAGCAGCACATAGCGGAGCGATCCATTCGGCAATCCGGAACGGTACCAAGTCGCTAGTCGCAAGTTGTACCACTCGAATGGCAGCCACAGGAAGACCGACAGCAACGCCAGCCACAGGAACGCATTCGCGCGCGACCGTAACAGCGAACACCCCCGCACGGAATAGACCGCGGCATCGATTGCCACCACGTAACCCGTCCAAGCGGCCGCGACCAGCCACGCGGGCTTGGGAAACGACGTGCCGAGCCACGCTCCGCAGACGCAGAACACCGCGATTCCGGACCAGCCTGCCAGCCCTATCGACCCGCGTCGCGGAGCCCGAACGAAGGCCGTCATCAATGTCGCCGCGACGAGTTTCAGCACGATGATCGCGGCGAGTCCCACCCTTGGGTTACTCTAGCGACAGTTGGCAGAAAGCGATCCGATCGCCCGATTTCAGCAGGTCTTGGACTGGCGCGACGCGTCAGCGCTCTTGGCGGTACCGGCAACCTCGGGCGTGTTCTCGGTCGCGTTCGCCGCGGGCCAGCCGTACCTCGGCAAGACCGGGAACCTGCGTCGACGACTGCGACGACTGCTCCTGCCGCGAGAGGGGGCGGCGACACGGCTGACTCTGCGGGACATCGCTCGCGACGTGCGGTACCACGCAACCGGGTCGCGCTTCGAGGCGGATCTGCTGCTCTACAGAGCGGCTAGGATCCACCGACCCGACGACTGGCGACGCTACCTCAAACTGCGTCCGCCGTCGTTCGTCAAGGTACTCTTGCAAAACCGCTTCCCTCGGACCTGCCTGACCGATCGGCTGACACGCAGCAAGGCCTTGTTCTTCGGACCGTTCGGCACGCGCAGGGCGGCGGAACAGTTCCAGCAAGCATTCCTGGACCTGTTCCTCGTCCGTCGCTGCACGGAGAACCTTCGCCCGGCGCCCGACCATCCCGGCTGCATCTGGGGCGAAATGGAACGCTGCCTGCGGCCATGCCAAGCGGCGTGCGACGACGAGCGGTACGCGCAGGAAGTGGATCGACTGACCCGATTCCTGCGCACCGGCGGAGACTCGTTCCTGCACGAGGCGCAATCCGCTCGCGACCGCGCGAGCGAAGCCATGGAATTCGAGGCCGCCGCCAAGCACCACGGAGCGCTGGCCAAGGCGAGAGACGCCCTGCGCCTGCGAGACGGGCTTTCGCGTGAGCTCGGCGAATTGAATGGAATTGTTCTGCAGCGGTCCGCCGCGCCTCGCGCCATCGAGGTCACGCCCGTGCATAGGGGTACATTGCAGAGCGGTACTCGGCTGGAGTGGGACGGGCACGAGCCCTCGGCAGCCAGCTTCGCCGCACAGTTCCGCGCCATGCTCGCGAACGCGCAGTGGTCGGAGGCTTCCCCGTCCGTACGAGGGGACCACCTCGCACTGCTGCAGCGCTGGCACGAAAGCAGCTTCCGCAAGGGCGAATTCGTTCCCTACCCACGGGTGGACACGCCTCCGATTCGCAAGCTCGCGAACGCCGCGGTACGGCTGGCCGGCGATGTTGCCAACGAGTCGAGCGCGGGAAAAGAGCTAATTGCTGCGACGTGAGCGGATCGAAGCCTGGAAAACTGCCTCCGGCCCGAGCGACTGCGCTAGGAGCCTGTTGCAACAGTGCCCAGACGACATGACGCCTACGGTCGCTTCGCGAAAAGACCAAGTGAAACAAGGCCTTTGGGGTGAGCTGGACGCTCGCCGGAGAGTCGTAGCCGGCCAGCGCCCGTGATAATGATTTCGGCCCCACAGCGGAAGGATGCGGACCCAGCGAGGAGCGCAGTGGCGGACTACCGTGCCGGTTGCGCGAGTCTTTGTCGAAGGGACTCTTTCGCGGCGGACAGCTAGCTGGGATCACGATTTGCATTGGCAAGGCGTAGCGTTCGGCGAGGGCGCACTGGCGCACGATCCCGATCTCGGGGCTCCCAACCCGCGCAAGCAGTCCGATCTGCCCCAAAGAAACGATCCGATCAAGGCTGATCGAGGAGTCTGACAGCTTCCGCACCCGGGCTCATGAACTGGAAATCCTTATCATTCTCAACTGGCCAGAGGTCGTGTTGTCTGGGGTCTACGAGCGCCTGAAGTGGAGCGAGGGTTCAGACGGTTCGCTAGCGGTGCCGTGCGAGTCGCTGGGATTGGAATTGCGGTTTGAGGACGACCGCTTGCGCCGGTGGGATCCAGAGGCTCACGAATACCTGCTGGACCACCAAGAAGAACACGCCGGACGCTTGGAGGAACGCGATAAGCGCATCGCATCCGAGCAACAGGTGCGTGACCTCAAGACTAAATTGGCAAGTCTCAAGTAGCACCATCCCGGAAACCCTCGTGTCCTTCCCCGCCAAAGTCTCTCCATCCGAGTTGGATAGGACGAAATTGGATGGCCCGCATCCTTCGGCCGAGAACCGCGCTTCCGGTTCCGAATCCATATCGAACAGGCTTGAGGAGTCCCGCTGAGGAGGTTCTCCGAAACCCCCCGATGGTCTCGTCACCATTCCAACTCGCCCTCAAGCCGTGTGGAGTCTCCGCCCTCCCTGCGAAGTGACTGCGCTAGACTACTCCCAGCAGTCCCGGCGCGTCTGCTTGTGGCCCATGGCGAACAAGAAAGCGTTTCAAGCCCCACCCCCGGCCGCGCAAGTCCGTCCCCAGCCGCGACCTCTGGCCCCGCCGCCCTTTCCCGAACCGGCACCGGCTCCCAAGGAGGTCTTCTACCCCAGTTCGGACGGCAAGCCGATGGCGGATAACTCTTGGCAAGCGGACAGGATTCACGCGCAGTACGGCATGCTGCGCGCGCGCTACGTGAACGCCCCGAACACCTGCGTGGCCATGGCCCTGCTGCTGTACTACACCGAGGGCGAGCCCGCGGACGTGGCGGCCCCGGACGTGTTCGTCTCGCACGGGGTTCCGAACCAGCACCGCGATTGGTACAAGGTCTGGGAGGAGGGGAAGGCACCGGACTTCGCGCTCGAGGTGTCCTCGGAACAGACCGCCGAGGACAATCTGGGGCGCAACATGGAGACCTACGCGCGGATTGGCATATCCGAGTACTGCGTGTACGATCCGATGGGAGGGTTGCACTTTCCGCGCCTGCAGCTGTTCCGGCTGTCGGAAGGGGGGACGGGGGTCTACGAGCGCGTGAAGTGGAGCGAGGGTTCAGACGGTTCGCTAGCGGTGCCGTGCGGGTCGCTGGGATTGGAATTGCGATTTGAGGATGACCGCATGCGCCTGTGGGACCCGGCGGCCCAAGAGTACCTGCTGGAATACGCTGAGGAGCATGCTGAGCGCTTGCAGGAACGCGCCGGACGCTTGCAGGAACGCGCCGGGCGGCTGGAGGAACGCGACGGACGACGGCAGGAGCATGCCGGGCGCGTCGCGGCCGAGCAAAGGGTGCGGGAACTAGAAATCGAATTGGCAGATCTCGAGAAACGGCGTCGGAAACACCCTTAGGGGACAGTGCAAAATAACTTTCCTTGGTTGAGGTCGATTCTTGGACAGTTGTCGGTAGCCGGACGCATGTCCGCTGGTCATGCGGTGGCGGGTGCCGGTTCGGCAGAGATGCCCGCGGTCTCGCCGGCGGCGGCCGCCGCCGACGGCGCGGAACGGTCCGTCGCGTGGGGCCGGATCTCGTAGTTCCAACGCGGCCGCTCGGCGTCGGGGTGCAGGTTCAACGCGTCCATCTGCGCGTCACTGATGTGAACCCCCTTAGCGTACTGGCGGGTGATCCGGTGGGCGGTCACCTGGAGGCCGGCGCGGGTGGTCGTGGTGCGGATGTAGTTCAGGACGGTCTCGAAAGAGTCCAAGGGCTTGCCCTGCCAGTTGGTGCTGAGGAAGCTGAACAGGCGATGCTCGATCGGGTTCCACTTGGAGCAGCCGCTGGGGTAGTGGGCCACGCGCACGCGCAGGCCGTGGCGGTTGCACAGCTCGTACTGCAGGGCGTGCTTCCAGGCGCGCGGGCGGCAGCCGTTGCTGCCGCCGCTGTCGGCGAGGATCAGCAGCGTCGTGGCGCCGGGGTAGAGGTAGCGGCCCTCGAGGCGCCACCAGAGTTCGATGCAGTCGACGGCGAAGATCGGGGTGTCGGCGGAATCGCCGACGCAGACAGTGCCGAGGTTGGCGTGGAGGTCGTAGATGCCGTAGGGCACGGCGCGGCCGTCGGCGAGGGAGCGGAAGTCATGGTCGAGGACTTTGGTGTCGTCTTGCTGCCACGTGGCGCCGGCGTTGCGGAACAGGCCGATGAGTTCCTTTTTCTTCGTGTCGACGCTGATCACGGGGCAGTCGGCGTACTCTTCGCGCAAGGCGGCGATGCGCTGGAACTGGGGGTCGCGGTCGGGATGCTGGGTGGTGGCGAGGCATTTGCGGTTGACGCGCAAGGAGAAGCCGTTGCTTTTAAGCCAGCGGCGCACGGTCGAGGGGCTGATGGCGAAGCCGTCGGCGGTCAGTTGGGCGGCCAGCTTGGCGACGGAGCGGTGCATCCAGCGCAAGCCGCCCATGGGGCTGCCGGCGGTGTCGCTTGCGAGCAGCGTGTGCAGGTGCTCGCTTAGGGCAGGGTTTTTTTTACCAAGGCTTTGCGCCCGCCGCCCGGTCGGCGCACGCGCCCGGGCAGGATGCGCCCCAGGACCAATTCGCGGCGGCCCTTGGCGACGGTCTTGGCATGCAGGCCGCACAACGCGGCGGCGCGGTGGTCGCCGCCTTCGCCGCACTGCAGCGAGGTCAGGCCGGCGTACAGGCGGCGCTGGCGCTCGTCGAGCGCGCGCCAGAAACGGTGCGCGGCGGCCGCCAGGTGCTCCGGTCGCAGGGGCGCGAGCAGCAGCAGCAGGGGCCCGCCGCCGTGCCGGGCGGCGACCTGCCGGCGCTGCCGTTCCGGGTCGGCCGAGCAGTACAGGGAGCGTCCGTCGAGCTTGACGCAGGCTAGGTCCTCGTCCTGCACCAGCCGGCGCAACGTGACCAGCGAGCCGACGCCGACCAGCGCGTCGAGTTCGCGCGCGTACCAGCCGCGCGGCGCGGCCTCGGTCAACTCCGCGATGGTGGCGCGTAGCGTGCCGCGGGTCGAGAAGCGGACCCCGCCATGGTCCCACAAGCCGTCGGCGTCGAAACGGGCCGTGGCGCGGAGGGTGTAGTACTGCCCGCCGTGGGAGTAGCTGGAGAGGGTGTCGAGCTGCTTGAGCTTGCGGAGGACAGTCCGCGTGGAGGGGCTGCCGAGGGCGGCGACGAGTTCGTTCATGGAGGCCACTTGCAGGCGGTCCAAGGTCTCGGCGACGGAGTCGGCGGGGAAGGTAACGGGACGCATGGACCCATTATGTCAGGATGAAATAATCTATTTCATATCGACAGACCGGTGCTGCCGGAATGATCACTGTATGAAGGCCAGGCAGGCGGGACAGGTCGCCGTTGCCACGTTCGAAAAGAGAGGAAATCCATTTATTTATATAGAGAATAGAACGTTATTTTGACGCGTCCCCTTAGCGTTCCGTTCCTCAAACGTCTCTCCGGCCGAGTTGGCTCGGGAGAAGATGGATGGCCCGCTAGCTCGGGTCTAGTGCTCCACCGCGGATTGCAAGCCAATGCCAGAGAACAGTTCACAAGCGGACACGGTGCATGAGCAGCGCGACATGCTGACTACACGCTACGTGGGCGCTCCCGACACCTTCGTGGGCACCGACCTGCTGCTGTCCTGCAAGGACGCTCAGCGCAAAGAGGTGGTGGCACCCGATCTAATGGTGGTATTTGGGGTTCCAGCCAGGATACGCGACAGCTACGATGTCCGGAAGGAAGGGAAGGTGCCGGACTTCGTGCTGGAGGTGGCCTCGAAGGGGACTTACCGGAATGACTTGGGGAGCAAGAAGGACAAGTACGAGTGGATGGGGGTGCGCGAGTACTGCGTATTCGACCCGAAGGGGGGCATGCACCGGCCGCGCCTGCAGTTGTTCCGCTTGGAGGGAGGAGCCTACGAGCGCGTGAGCGGGCGGGGTGATCCAGACGGCTCGCTGGCGGTGACGAGTGAGACGCTGGGCTTGGAATTGCGGTTTGAGGACGACCGCTTGCGCCTGTGGGATCCGGCGGCTCAGGAATACCTGCTGAAGTACCAAGAAGAGCATGCCGGGCGCCTCAAGGAACGCGCTGGGCGCTTGCAGGAACGCGCCGGGCGTTTGCAGGAACGCACCGGACGCCTGGAGGAACGCGATAAGCGCATCGCATCCGAGCAACGGGTGCGTGACCTCGAATCTAGATTGGCAGGCCTCAAATAGCACCGTCCCTAGGCAACATGACCCCAGCGGTCGGTCAAGACGGTCGCTTCGCGAATAGTCCAAGTGAAACAAGGCTCTTAGTGTGAGTTGGACGCTCGGCGAAGAGCACCAGCCGGCCAGCGACCATGTTCATGATTTTGGCTGCCTACAGCGGGATCGGATCCAGCGAGGAGTGCCGTGGTGGATCGTTTCCTGGCATGCGCGTAGCACCGGCATACTGCGCGGGGCCCTTCGGGCGGCTGCGCGGCGGTCAGTCGGCTGGGATCACGGTTCGCATCGGTAACGCATAGCCTTTGGCAAGGGCGCACTCACCGCGGCCGAGGTCCTGATGCCGCGAATCCTCCGCAAGCAGTCCGATCCGCCCCGCCCGGACGATCCAATCAAGACCGCTCAGGGATTCCGATAGCATCCACGCTCGCGCTCGGGATCTGGAAATCCTTAACATTCTCAACTGGCCAGAGGTCATGTCCTCTGGTGCCAGCCTCGGTGTCGAGAGTCGATTCTGGACGTTGAGCGAGCCCCAAGGGGTCTATTGCGCCTTTCAGGGGGCGGTTTTCCGTCATTTTGAGGTATTTGAGCGTTGACACGCTGGGCCCTCGCGACGGATCGGACTTTTGCAACAGGCTCCTAAGGGCAGTCGAGGAGCACGAGTACGCACCGGATCCGTGGTAGGATCGCGCCGTGGCTATCCGCTCGATCCAGAGCGCGGATCTGGGGCGGCTCTGAGTGCGCGGCGACGACCGGCGACTGCCAGCCATGTCCGTCCGCCGGATCAACCGGATACTCACGACACTCAATAACGCGCGCGAGGACTTGGACGTCCTGCCCGGCCTGCATCGGCTGACCGGCGATCTCGCCGGCCGCTGGGCCGTGCGCGTTGATCGCACAGCGAGGGGCGTCTTCCGCTCGGAGGACGGCCCGCGTTCCACATCGACTTATCTTGGCTATCGTTAAAGTGCCATGCACCAGTCCGAGTCAGTGCCCGTGACGACGCCCATGCGCAACCCAGCCCACCCTGGTGAAGTGATCCACGATCTATGCCTTCATGGCTGCGGCGCGGAGGCGGCGTCCGCGCGCCTCGGCATCGCCCGCGATGTGCTGGAGCCGGTGCTCGCGGGCGAGGCTCCGATGACCGCGAGCCTAGCGATCGACCTAGAGGAAGCCGGGATCGGCAACGCGGCTCTCTGGATGCGGATACAGGGCACCTACGCCCTCGCCCAGGAGCGTCTCCGGAGAGCGCGCGAGGGAGCTAGTCGCGCATCGACACCGCCGCCCGAGCCGGCCGCTGCCGCTACCCTCTGAGCCGCCGCTAAGAGCCTGTTGCAAAAGTCCGACCCGTCGCAAGGGCCCGCCGTGTCAGAGTTCAAATACCTCGGAATGAGGGAAAACCGCCCTCCGAAGGGCGCAACAAACCCCTTTGGGACTCGCTCAACGTCCAGAATCGACTCTCGACACCGAGGCTGGCACTTTTGCGACAGGCTCCTAGGCACTCCGCAGGTCGCGTCTCGACTCGACGGTACCTGACGGGCGCGGCACCTTGTACAATACCGCTCGATGCAACGCGTTCGCTTGATAGTCGCTTGCGGTGCCTGCTTGGCAGCCATCCTCTGGGTCTCTCTGAGCACGGCTCAGGACTCAGGCAAGGGGGACTACCTCGAGGCGAGTCTCCGCGCCCGAGTGGAATCTCTCAAGCAGGAGGCGGGTACGCAGCCCACCACTGCGGTCAACCTAGAGGGTCGCTTGGAGACGCTCTGGGCGTGGATTAACGCCTATGCCTTGACGGGCGGCCCCATGCCCGTGAACGCGACGCTGCAGGTCGCGACCGCGTTCCGTAGCGTCGAGCAACGGCGACTCGAGGGCGCGGAACCGACGGCGGCGATTCTCCGATCCGTCGACTTGCTGATCTATGAATTCGGTCTCAAAGACGACCGGCCCGGAGCCCTCGGGAAGGTAGAACTCCAAGTGGACGGCCCTATCTATGTTGACTCGTGGACGACGATCAAGCAGACCTACACAGTGGGAGAGGCGGCGCTGGGTCCCGGCTCGCGCATCATGGCCGCCAAGCAACTCCAATTCGACGGGGGCTGGCCGCAGAACGAAGACCCGGACGCGCCGCATTACCTGTCGGCGACGAGTTCGAATCCTCGCGTCAAGATCGGCCGGACATCGGTGCCGTGGTCCGGCATGCACGGAGGTTTCCGGGCACCGCGGCCCATGCCCGCCTTCCAGGTCGAGCAGGGGACCCTCCAGACCGGGGACACCGTGACGCTCGTCTACGGCGACCGACAGGGCGGCTCGGAGGGGTGGCTGCAGCAGACATTTGCAACCGACGAGTCGATACTGCCGCTATACGTGGACATCGATGGAACCGGTCGGTTCCTCACGCCGCGCTGGCCTGACTATGAGGTCGTCGGCACGGAGGTCGCGGGAGTCACCGCGGTCGCGCCGTCAATTCTCAAGCCCGGCGAGTCCTTCGACCTTTCGATCCGCTGGGAAGATCGCTCGGGCAACCGGGCTACTGGAAGTATCCCCGCTGCCTCGGTCACCCTCAACGGCGAGCCCTTCCGGTCACTTGCAGCCGCTTCGAACCCGATCCAGAGAATCGAGTCGCTAACGCTCGATGACGAAGGCATCTATCGGTTCCGCGTCGAGAGCGCGGACGGAAAGATCTCGGCGCTGAGCAATCCGGTGTGGGTGCGCCGCAACCCTCCGTTCCGCCTGTACTGGGGGGAGACGCATACGCACACCGGCATGGCCGAGGGCCAAGGCTCGATCGGTCGCTCGTACCGGTTCGCCCAGGAAGACGCCCGGCTCGATTTCATGGGCCTCTCCGAACACGACATCTGGCTCGACGATGCCGAATGGCAGGCCATGCAGCGGGCAGTGAGGGAAAACACCGTGCCGGGCAAGTTCGTGGCATTCCTCGGCTACGAGTGGACGTTGCGCCGGCAGTGGGGCGGTCACCACAACGTGTTCTTCCGATCCCCGGACCGGCTGCGCGTGGGGGCGCAGCTAGCCCCTACATTGACCGGACTGTACGAAGGGCTGCGCGAACGGTACGCGACCAAAGACGTGTTGATCGTCCCCCACGCGCACCAAGCCGGGGACTGGCGGACGAACGATCCCGAAATGGAGACCATGATCGAGATCATGTCGATGCACGGCACCTTCGAGTGGTTCGGGAACTACTACCTGCGCCAAGGTCACCAAGTGGGTTTCCTGGCGGCATCCGACGACCACCGGTCGAGGCCCGGGTATAGCTGGACGTCGAGCCGACAGCCGAGTTCCTCCCTAAGCCAATTCGGCGGCCTGGCCGCGGTCCAGGCCCGGGACAAGACCGCCGACTCGATTTTCGACTCGCTGAAGCGCCGTCAAGCCTACGCCGTGACCGACGCCCAGCGGATCATCCTGGACGCAAACCTGAACGGTTCCGGCATGGGCACCCGTATCGACTACACCGAGGACCGTCGACTCGTCGCGCGGGCCATCGGCACGGCACCGATTCGTCGCATGGCGATCGTCAAGAACGGCGAGACCGTCTACACAAAGCGTCCGCTCAAGGCCGAGTTGATGCAAACGGCACAGTTGGTCGTTGGCTTCCAATCCTCGTCCGAGCCGTTCTTCCGCGACAATCCTCGCGGGTACCGACCCTGGCAGGGGGTGATCCGGGTCGAGGGTGCCAAGCTGGCTGGCATGCGGCCTCTGCATTTCGATAACAAACACAAGGAATGGGCGCGGATCGACGAGCGGTCCCCGAACACGGTGAGGTTCAGCACAGGGACGCGCGGGCAGCCCGATACGTTGCTCTTCGAGTTAGAGAACGCTTCGCCATCCAC
This sequence comes from Bryobacterales bacterium, assembly GCA_965242625.1. Taxonomy (GTDB): domain Bacteria; phylum Acidobacteriota; class Terriglobia; order Bryobacterales; family UBA6623; genus VXMF01. The sequence continues at coordinate 562,292 of CBDEST010000005.1, forward strand.
GTCAATCCGATTCGAGCTCGATGCTGGGCAGGAGTGGGGCAAGTCGCCTACTCCAGTGCGTCCGACGAGAGCAGTGCCAGCGAAAAACTTCGAAATCGCATTGCGCGACCTGTCGGATGGATTCGCGAGGGTGGACTTGTCGGACGGCATCGACCGGGACGCGGTGGTCGTCGAGTTGGTTGGTGGCGCGATGCCGATGGAATCGGAAATCGACTTCTCGGACCAAGGCGCGATGCAGCCCGGCGATTACTACTACGTGCGGGTGGATCAACTGGACGGAGCCCGTGCTTACTCGTCGCCGATCTGGGTGGGCGGGGAGCCCCGACGCTAGGGCACGGCCTCGACGAGGTTTCAGCGAGAACCGCGCGCTGCGGATCGCGCGCACGTAATGAACTGGGCGGCGCTGCCCGGCACCGGATCTCAACAACCCCGGGCGGTCATGCGAACGACATCCCCATGCATCGTGATCGTCGGTCCGACAGCGTCGGGCAAGAGCGACCTCGCCTTGGAACTGGCCGAGCGGTTTCAAGCCGAGATCGTCAACTTCGATTCCGTTCAGGTCTACCAAGGGTTCGACATCGGTACCGCGAAGACCCCTGACACGGAAAGGCGAGGGATTCCTCACCACCTTGTCGATCACGTCGCTCCCACCGAGGAGTATTCGGCAGGCGACTACGCCCGGGATGCCCGCAACATCCTGCAACAGCTCCGTGACCGCGGGATCCTGCCGACGCTAGTTGGCGGCACGGGACTGTACCTCGAGGCGCTGGTCAAGGGCCTGTTCCACGGTCCGAAGCGAGCTCCCGCGCTGCGGAAACGACTGCATCGCACCGCCGAAACCCGCCCCGCAGGATACCTGTGGCGCGTGCTGGAGCGCCTCGACCGGAGGGCGGCGTCGTCAATCCACCCGCATGACGTGCCAAAACTCGTGCGTGCGATCGAGGTCTCTCTAGTCGGCTCGCGACCAATCACCGAGCAATGGCAAGAGACCGTGGAACCGCTTCAAGGCTTCCGCTTGCTGACGCTCGGCCTCGATCCCCCTAGGGAGTCGCTCTACGCACGGATCAATAGCCGTGCGCGCAAGATGTTCGCGGCCGGATTGGCGGAAGAGGTCGAAGCCTTGCTGGGCAGCGGCGTGCCGCGATCCGCTAGACCGTTCGGAGCGCTTGGCTACGCTCAGTGCGTACGCTATCTGGATGGCACGTGCAGCCGGGAGGAAGCAATCGAGTCAACAGCGGTGCAGACGCGGCGATACGCGAAGCGGCAGTTGACGTGGTTCCGACACAGGACGCCGGACGTACGTTGGGTTCAGGACTTTGGGGATGCTCCGGAAGCCATCGCCCAAGCGGCCGACCTCGTGGACAGCTGGCTAAGCAGCGAGGTCGAAACGGACGGCGCGTGAGCGGAACCATCGGCACCATGCAACGTCGAGCGATCATTCTAGGGGCAGGGTTCACGGGCCGACGGGTTGCCTCACTCTTGGCAGATCGGGGCTGGCAGGTCACCGCCACCAGTCGGTCTCCCCGCGACCTAGCGGATCTTCGGAACAGGGGGATCGATGTATTTGGTTTCGATGCCGCCCGGGATCCGGTGGCATCGATTCCCGCCGACGGCGCTTCCGTACTGCTATCGATTCCCACCCTGCGAAACGAAGACGCGCTTGACGAGCCCACGCCTCGCCTCTTGGCAAGTCTCTCCGGCTGCCCCGAGCACCTCACGTATCTCTCCACCACGGGGGTTTACGGAAGGATTCGCGAAGTAAACGAATCCACGGTGTCGGCACCCGAGACCGAACGGCAACGCTTGCGGCTCCTAGCGGAACGAGCGGTGCTAGCGCACCGGCGCCCTGCACTCATCTTGCGAGTAGCCGCGATCTACGGTCCTGGTCGCGGCGTACACGCCGCCATGCGAACAGGGCGATTCCAACTCTCGGAAGCGCAGCCGCGCTACGTCTCGAGAATCCACGTCGATGATCTTGCACAGATCGTTGCCCGCGGCATGGAGCGCGGGTTGGTTGGAACCTTTCCCGTCGCGGACGGACTGCCGGCGCCGTCCGGTGAAGTCGCCCGATTCTGCAGCGAGTGCCTCGGTTTGGAAATGCCCGCGCATGTTCCAGATCGAGCGATGAGCGAGACGAGGCGATCCGATCGCAGAGTGGACGGTCGTGCCGTGCTGAAAGCCCTGCAACTGCGTTTGCGCTACCCGACGTACCGGGAGGGGATTCTAGCAAGCGTCGCGGATGAATCCCCTCCTGATTGATGGGCACCACCACTTCTGGAAAAGCGAGACATGCGGCTCGCAATGCTTGGGTCGGGGCCGATGCGGCGTGACGGGTGGCTAGACCGAATCGTCGGCTTGCCCGCCGTCGAGAGGAGCGTCGCGCATTGCAAGCAGTCGCTGGACATGCTTCGCTATCACGTCGCACTCAATGTTGACTGCATCACCCGGATTGGCCGACCTGAGCGAAGTGGCCTCGTAGGTATGCGGAATGATCGCGATACCCATAACGGACTCGTCCAGCGAAGCGACCGTGAGGCTGACGCCATCAACAGCAACGCTGCCCTTGTAGACCAGTAGGGGAGCGAGATCGTCGGGCACGCGAACCCTTAGCCACCAATTCCCGTCGCCCACCGGATCGAGTGCCTCAACCCGTCCCGTCCCGTCCACATGCCCGAGGACGAAATGTCCGCTCAATCGCTCCGTGGGAAGGAGCGGTCGTTCGAGATTGACCGTGGAACCGGGCCTGAGACCTCCGAGATTCGTCTTGGACAAGGTCTCGGGCGATAGGTCAGCAGCGAACTCCCGGCTACTGCGCGACACGGCGGTGAGACAGCAGCCGTTCACAGCGACGCTGCCGCCGAGCGCGAGATCGGTCAGGACTTCGCTCGCTGCAACGATCAGGTGCGCCCCCGCAACCGAGCGCCGCATCTCTCGAACCTCGCCCGTCTCCTCGATGATCCCCGTGAACATTCGAATCCCGCCCGCTCCCCTCCTAGCTGCCGGTCTCGACCGGTTCCTTGACAACATCCGCATCGACCGCGAATTCGTCCTCGGCGATGGGGATGGTACGCAAGTTCTTGAGCTTCATCGCCCCCGCTCGCGACCGGCGGCCGATCCCGCCCACCATCGGAAGCGAGTCATACCCGCCGAGGATCTTGGGCGCGTAGTACAGCAGCACTTTGTCCACCACGCCGGCCTCGAGCATCGCCCAGTTGAGCTTCGATCCGCCTTCGACCATAAGGGAGACGATGTCCTCCGTCGCCAGCCACTCGAGCAGGCTCTCCAGATCCACCCGGCCGGTCGGAGAATCGAAGTTCCGAACCGGAATCCGCCTCTTCGCAAATAGTTCGCGGCGTTTCGCCGATGCCGCGGAAGTCGTGGCGACGACTAGGTCGTCGTCGAAGGACTCGACAATGCGAGAGTCCCCCGGCAGGCGCAGGAGCGAATCGGTGACCACGCGCAGCAGCGGGCGGCGTCGCGGCAACCCGGATCGATCGGTCAGCAGGCAATCGTCGGCCTGCACTGTCCCGATGCCGGTCATGATGGCGTCGTGACGATGCCGGATCCCATGCACGTGGTGGCGGGCGGTCTCACTGGTGATCCAGCCGGTGTTGTCGTCCGGAGCGGCTATCTTCCCGTCCAACGTCAACGCAGTCTTGAGCGTGACGAGGGGGCGTCCGTGGCACTTGAAGTGGAAGAATGCCTCGTTCATCCTGCGGGCCTCGTCCGCGATATCGCCGTCCGCCACGGCGACGGTAACGCCCGCTCCTCGCAGCTGGTCTACGCCCCCTCCGTTGATCGAAGGATTGCGGTCGAGGGCCGCAACCGCCACGCGAGCGATACCAGCCTCCAAGACCGCGTCCACGCAGGCCGCCGTCCGTCCGTGAATGTTGCACGGTTCCAACGAGACGTAGAGGGTGCCCGCGCGAGCACGATCACCAGCTTGCTCAAGCGCGATGACCTCGGCGTGCTTGCGACCTTCATACGTATAGGTCCCCTCGCCGGCTTTCGCGCCGCTCGGATCCACAACGACTGCCCCGACCTGCGGGTTAGGGCTCGCCAGGCCCGCACCGCGTCGCGCAAGATCGACCGCCTCACGCAGCCACCCCAAGTCGTTAGCGGTCATTGCGTGTCTTGCGTGTCGAATAGGGACCGAACGAAGCTCTCCGGATCGAACTCGACTAGATCCTCGACGCGCTCGCCGATTCCTACCCATCGAATCGGGAGACCGAGTTCGCGGGCGATGGCAACGACGATGCCGCCCTTGGCGGTACCGTCCAGCTTGGCTAGAACCAATCCGGTGACGCCGACGGTCTCGGTGAACTGCCGCGCTTGTTGCAATCCGTTCTGCCCGGTCACCGCATCCAGAACCAAAAGAACCTGATGCGGGGCTCCGGGCACCAATCGTCCAGCAGTCCGGCGAATCTTCTCCAGCTCCGCCATGAGACCGGCTTTGTTGTGCAGGCGACCCGCGGTGTCGACGATGACTGTGTCGAAGTTACGCGCCTTCGCTGCGGTCAGCGCGTCGTAGAGGACCGCGCTGGGATCAGATCCCGCTTTCTGACGGACGACCGGGCATCCCGCACGCTCCCCCCAGATTTCGAGTTGCTCCGCTGCGGCCGCGCGGAACGTGTCGCCGGCACATAGGAGCACGTTGCGCCCCCCCGCTTTCAAATGCTGGGCGAGCTTGCCGATGGTGGTCGTCTTCCCGACACCATTGACGCCAACAGCGAGGATGACCTCCGGGTCAGGGACACGTCGCTCGCGGGAATCGCCGTTATCCGCTTGCCCTAGGATCTCTAGCATTCGATCAGCGATCAAGTTCTGCACCGCAGCCGCGTCATGCGGCCCTGCGCGGCTCAGGCTCGACCGAACGCCGTCAATGATCTCGGTCGTCGTCTGCACGCCCAGATCTGCACCGATCAGAGTCATCTCCAGATCTTCCACTAGATCCGGAGAGAGTTCGCGGCGGCCTTCGAAGATATCCCCGATCTGACCCGTGAGAGCTTGCCGTGTCTTGGAAACGGCCTTGCGGAACCGCCCGAACAGACCCGGCTCCGCAGAAGGAGCATTGAAGAGGGTCTGCATGGAAGGGGGGAGGGAGAATCCCTGCTCCAATGATATCAGGCTGTCGGTTCGGGCAGGTCGCGGCAGTTGAGTTACGACGAGTCCCGCCGACCTCTTGCCGTTGCGGCCTGCATCCGGCGAATCGTCGCTGTCGTCCCATGGCGGACCGGTTCTGAGTACCGTGTCCGGCGCGCTTACGCTTAGCCGGCGCGGGCAGTTCGGCTGATGCTAATCGATCAAGGGCACAACACGCTGCCTCGCACCGCCGTGGCATACCCACGGAACCGATTCCTGCTACCGATGCACTCGCCCATCGGCATCGGAGAATGCTATGCTGTAAGCGACGCTTCACCAGCATCCTCTCCATCACCACGATCACTCAGGATCTTGCAGTGGTCAGGGGCGTCAGACTGGGAGATTGCCGTGATCACCTCAATCCGCCTCAGAAACTTCAAGGGTTTCAGAGACGAAACACTACGGTTTGGACCCTTCACCATCCTCGTCGGGGCCAATGCCACCGGAAAGAGCAATATACGCGATGCTCTTCGATTCCTTCACGGGGTTGCTCGGGGCTATTCTTTGGCAGAGATCATAGGTGGCAGGCATGGAACAGGTGGGCAGCAAGTATGGGAGCCAATTCGAGGCGGTCCAAATGAAATTATCCGAATCGAAAGTCAAGAGGAAGTAGCGTCCAATCATCAATTACCAACCTTTTCAATGCAAGTGAACATGGATATTGGTGGCATTGAATATATCTACAAGATTAAAGTCTGCAGGGGTGATTTTGCAGTTAATCAATTCAGAATAGCTTCTGAGAGCTTACGTGACAATTCACGAATAGTCTATGAAACACATCGCAATTATCCCGATGATCGTATTGTCATTTCCTCGGAATACTTCGTTAAGCATGCAGTCCAGTCGCGACCTTGTCCCGAAGGGGAGTGTCGCATATTCCCCATGACAGCAAACCCAGATCGACCAATATTACCTCAGATTAGAGAAAATCAGCATGCTAGGTTCTTAGGACTGGCGGTCGAACCAGTCCTTGACGCACTCTCGAAATGCAGGTTTTTTGAATTCTCTCCGGATCGCATGCGTATTCCCAGCTTTCCCGGAACTCCTCTTGGGGAGCGTGGGGAAAATCTACCGAGTGTTCTCAAAGAGTTTTGTTTCGAAAGACAGCGCAAGTCAAGCCTGCTAAGCTGGATAAGCGAGTTGACGTCAACAAACATACAACGTATTGAATTTCGAAATGATTTCAGTGAAAGAGTTCATTTGGTTCTTCGAGAAGGTTCCGGTAAATCGATATCCGCGTATAGCATTTCGGATGGTACGCTAAAATTTCTTGCAATGGCAGTTACGTTGCTTAGCAACAATGAGTCTTGTCTATATGCATTGGAAGATATTGGATGCGGAATTCATCCATCACGACTGTACTTGCTAGCAGATCTCTTTGAAAGGAACACATACGATACCAACACTCAAGTCTTTGCAAGCACGCATTCATCAGCTCTTCTCGACGTGGTGAATGACCGTACGTTCGAGCATATTTCAGTTGCATGTAGACTAGAGGAATCTGACACTTCGATCATTCGTTCAATTACTGCTTTACCCAATGTCCGGGATTTGAGAACTTCTCACGGACTCAGTCGACTCATGAGTGGTGGTTGGATGGAGACCACACTTAATTTCATGGACGACAGAGAAGAATAATCCAGCATGTATTCTGGTCTTTCCCGCCGATTTCCGTCGCATTACATACAATCCCGAGTATCATCAAAACCGATACTGGGGCGAACCTTCGAATCCGCTCCGCTGCTTTTCGGGGTTGAACAGAGACCCTAGGCACTGGAGAGTCTCCAATGACATTTACGGTTCCTGCATAATCCAAATCGGACTCGACCACGCGAGTTCTCCGTCTTCCTGTTCGACACGCACGTAGTACCAGTGCTCACCGGGAGGCGCGTCGACATCTAGAAACTCGAATTCTGCCTCGCTTCGGCCCGGTTCCACCTTGTACACGTACATCCCGTCACGAATCACGTGAATCACGGCAATTCGGTCCGTCCCGCGAGCCCGCACGAAAATCCGTTGTGGTTCGCTCGCGACGGTCTCCCCGCCCATGAATGCGTCGCCCAAGCGAAAGTCCAAGACGATATTGTCTGTCGCACCATAGGTCCTGCGCACCCGGATCGCGTCGTGAATCGCTTCCCGGCTTGTATCGGGCGTGTAAACCATGGCGTAGGAAATGTGCGTCGAATAATGGTCGGAACTCGCGATCACGCCGATCTTGTAGCCCTTCTTCCACGCGTTCCAGAGCATTCCAGGTTCTTGGAACCCGCCAGCCGCGCCTGATTCCTCGCCGTCCCGAATCCCGCGAGGCGCGTTCTTGTGCTCGTAGTTCTGGCGCGCACCCTGATAAATCTCGGCGACCGTATCGACTTCAGGATCGTTGTCGCGCCAGTCCGTCCCCATCGAGTCGGTTCCGGATGTATGCGGGATCGCCAATCCGTTCGTTTTCCGTGCGACCTCGTACAGGAGCTTCGTTTCGTTACGCACGCCGCTGCCGAAACCCATCGAGCTGAATGTCAGGAGTTCGCCATCCGGGCTGTCCGGTAGCAAGAAGCGCGGGTGCAACGGGATGAAGAATGGCACGATCGGGTAGTCGCGGTGAGTGTAGATCAGGTTCCGGTGGCCGAACGGATTGCCCGGGTTCCGCTCGTATCCGTAGAGCGTCGAGAAGCGCTCGGGAAAGTGATACATGTCGGCCAGCTTCTGCGTCATCGCATTCCAGAAATCGGTACCGCCCGCTTGGTGATCCGTGGATGCACCAAAATCCATCTCGGCGGCGTCGATCATGTAGCGGTAAAACTCGGGCAAGGATCCGTCGTCGATGCCTCCGACATCTTGGGAGAGTTCGGTGTGCCGGTGCAGGTCGCCGCGGACGATACGCCACGACTGCTGGTCATGCTCGGCTCGGTAGTTCCGGATGAAGCGAACATCTGCGACTTCGGTGGGGTGGGAGTCGGGGCGCGATTCCGCGGGCTCGGGCCGGTACGGACTCAGGCGCGGTCTCCGTCCCGGTCCGGGCAGCGGAACCGATCCAGCCATCACGCGATTCAGCCGCGGGCGGCTCGCGAACGCCCATTGGCGGCTCTCGTTCGGCCAGAACGCCCACAATCGACCATCCGCCACCGTCATGCCCATCCGCGTGCTCTTGCGCGACCAACTCAACGGCAGTGTTACGGGGGCTGTCCAAGCAGAGCCGTCCAAGCGCGTCAGGGCGTACTCCCAGTAGGATGTCGGGCGGTAGGAATGGCGGCTGTAGCGACGCTTGAACGACATCCAAAGGTTCCCGTCCGGGTCGAAAAACAATTGCGGGCGGCTTTCTCCTGTCGACCCTGCCGCGAGCGGGTCGTCGAACGCGACGGCTGCAGGAGCCTTCCACTCGCCGCCATCGAAACAAGCGACTTCGATACGGCGGGCAGCGCCTAGCGGCGTCCCGGGCTGCTGATCCCCAAGCCCGCGTCCGAGGTCTTTGCCCCAGTTCACGCCGGAGGTCTCCCACGCGACCCACGGGCGACCTTGAGCATCGACAGCAATGCTCGCATGCGCCTCGAACCGCGTCGTGGCTGCGAGAGTCAATTCGGGCCCGAGGCCGCCATCGGGCTTGAAGTTGCGGACTCGCACGTCGTAGCTGCCGCCCGACCCCTTGCGATAGCGGTCCCATGCAATCCACGCCTCTCCGGTCGGACTCGCGGCCGCCGACGGTGCCCAGTCATTCGCCGCTTGGTTCGTAACCGTCACGGTCTCCGACCAGCGTCCCTCGCGCAGGTACTTGAGCCGAATCTGAGAATGGCGTCCGGCAAACGTCTGCCAAACGACATAGATGGTCCCGTCCGGCGCCCGCGCCACGTTAGGCTCGATGTCAGGAAGCGGATTGTCGGTTAAGCGATGCTGTTGACCCCACTCGTCATCCTCCCATGGCATGGCATAGATGTCCCAATTGCCCGGACCGGCCGTGTGCGGACGTTGCGCATAGACCAGCCATGGCCTGTCCGTCTCGTCCACGGCGATCTGCGGACGCCAGAGGTCTTCCGCTGCCCGCCCAACGGGGATCAGGCGCGACCAGCGCCCGTCGCGATAGCGGCGGAAATTCAGTTCCTCGCGACGGTCGTGATAGCTGTACCACGTGGTGAAGAGATTGCCTGCTGAATCCGCGGTCATCGCAGGGGAGTCGTGCTGGCGCAACTCAGTGCCCGACAGGTCCGTCGCGGGCAAGGTGCGCTGAATCGCGACGCGGCCATCGACGGCTCTCGCCCACGATCCGAACTCCATAGTCATGGGTCGAAACGAGAAATCCCCTTGGGCCGTGGTCACGGCAACGGTCGTCTGGGCACTGCCGCTGCCGCGAATCCAAATCCCCTTGGACATGACGGCGTCGAGACGCGCAGGTTCGGGCCGTGGCACGACAGTGGATCGCAGCAGGATTCGAATAGCCTGCGTGGTCAGTCGCCAGCCGCCTTGGGGCAGGATGCGGTCGGGTGGTTCCTGCCGGTGCGGATCCATCGAAAGGATTTCGCCGCCGCGGACAGAGAGACTGCCGTCCCAAGACTCGCCAGCAGGGTCCCCGACTCCGAACAGGACAAGCACTTGCCACATGTCCGTTTCGCGCGTACCGCCGGGATGCCACGTGAAGTGATCCAAGAAGTCCGCGCCAGCGGCGGCCCTGGCACCGGTGGGCGCGGGCTCGGACTGCTGGGCGGACACCGGCGTTGCGATCAGGAGCGCGCAGCAAGCCAGCGCCGCTAACCCGATCGGACGGATGCGACCGAGAACCTTGGAAAGCACGGTGGAACACCTCCATCCCGAGACACCGCCATCGGTCGCAGTGCTCGCGGCTCGAGCCAACAGGGAGTCGGACGGCCCGATTGTAACCCGGGATGACAATGCCTTAGCGACGGAGACATTCACCTTCCAGTAATGCGGTAGTGCCCCGGCATCGAGGCGACCACAACCTGGTCATTGGTGTCGTCCCAGAAGTAATAGATCCGCAAGCATCGCGTGGGATCGGTCGTGTTGCCACCGTTCTTGAGGTGCCACTTGACGTCTTCCCACCGGCCGCTCCACTGGACCTTGAACGTGGACCCACCGCAAGGTTCGTTGAAGAGCCCTACCGAGTTCTGCCCGCGAACCGTGCCATCGCCTCCCATCAGCCGCTGGTCGCGATACTCGCCGGCGAGCCACAGCAGTCCCTTCGCGGCGGCGGCGACGTCCTTGTACTTGGCCTTCTTCACTTCGCGCTTCGCCTGCTGGGCCAGCATCACCTTGCCCTCGAGCCGTCGCTCGCACCATGCCGCGAATTCCGACCAGGAAACGGGCAATTCGCCGTCAGCACCCAGTTCGTCGAGGCGACTTTCCAATTCCTCGATCCGGATCCGGGCCTCCTCGAGTTCAGCCTCGGCCGCCTTGGCGCGCTTTTCGGCCTGCTGGTGCTCGTCGGAAACCAAGCCTGAGAATTCTTCGGCTTCCCTGACCTTGGCCGTCAATTGCTCCACTTCCGAGCGGCTGGCGTGCAGAGCCGCTTCGGCTTCGCGCAGCTTCGCTCCCCCAGAGAAAATCGAGCTGAAGAAGTTCGCGATGCGACCTCCCAACCCCTCGGGGCGGCTGGGAGCTTCGGGTAACGGCTGAGTCGGCGATTCGACCTGTGCCGGCTGGACCTGCGGTACGGGCGGCGTACTCGGGACCGGCGCCGGCACTTGGGGCGCAACATCGCTCGGCGGGGCTGGCGGCGGCGCGACGCTCGCAGGGGGAGGCGGCGGCGGGACCTCAACGGGCTCCGGCGTCACCGGCGGGACTTCCTTGGCGGGCTGTTCCGCGGCTTTCACCTCCGCCGGGGGCGGGGGCGGAGCGGCCGGAGCCGGTCGCTGCAACTGACTCGATTCCCTGCGAATCGCGGCGAATTCGAGCACATCGGAACCGAGGGCGAAGCGCTCCAGGCTCAGCTGGGCGGCCGTGCGCTGCAGCTTGGTCATGATCCGGGCCCGGCCATCTGGCGTGTCGACGCGTTGAACCAGCTCCAGTTCATGCGCCCAAGGATCCGCGCGCTCGTCAAAGCCGGGCCGGTAGACCCGCGCCGCGCCGAGATAGACCGATAGATCCTTCCCAAATCGCTTGGTGAGTTCCCAGGTGTACTCGTGCGGGAGCACGACGACGGTCGCGAGCCCGTACGTCTTACGCGCCAGCGCTTCGGGATCCAGCAATGGCTGGAACGGTGTAGGCGCGTACTCCGGGACGGACAGGACGAGCACGGGCCATGTGCGCGTGGAATCCACGAGCATCGAGACCATGCGTTGGAATTCGTCCTCGGCCGTAACTATCCATGGCTCGGACTCCAGCCTCGACCACTGGCTGTATAGCCCGACCTTGGCGTTCAGATCCTGCAGGAACGGCGGCGTTTGCGGCGGAGCGGCCTCGATTCTCGAGAAGCGATCCGCCAGTTGGCGCACGGTCAGAGAGGTGCGTTTGCCGGGAAATCTCTGGACGACAGCCTCTGTGCTGCGTATGCCCTTCGCATTCGTGCCCTCGCTGCGATCAACCCGTACGGCCCAAATGTCCCGACTGTCGTCGAGAATTCTCGTCGCTGCGCAATTTGAATCCCTGGTGAAGTGCTTGAACGGCTTGGAATCCCAAGCTTGTTGCGGGAGCGGCTTCTCGAGTCCGTCGCTGGCCCACTCGAGGACCGCGCCAATCGCGGTCCCGGCATCGGCATCGCTGTAGTCCCGACCGACTGTTGCAGCGATCCGAAACAATTCGTTTTGGGTGCTCATGATTCTCCTTTCTTCTGGTGACATCCCGATGGGCGCTGCGCTCCGCCGGGCGGCAGTGCCCAACGAAGCTGGCATGCGCGCATCGCGAGGCGCCTGCAATATCGCATAATCCAAGCAGCGCGACCATCACGCTGCCATCGGTTCGCGGCTCGACGCCCGATGCGAACGATCCGTGAACCTCGAACCGTGCGACGAGCCTGGCGCGGGGGCTTCGGAGGCAGGCGGGCATGGCAGCGCTCGTCACAACGGCGCGGCGACGCACGGGATTGACGAAGCTTCCAGACGGTCGCACGATTCTCGTAACCTCAGGCGCGAAGGATTCCAGTGGCTTGGCTCGCATCAAGCTCCTGAGCGGCGGACGATGCATGGCACCTTCACCACCGCGTGAGTTCCGGTACGTTCGCGTCCCGGCGCGGGCAGGCCTCTGGTTCCTTCACTTTCAGTCTAATACCAAGCCACCGGACCTTTTCTTCCGGAACGGGTGGCGGCGACCCCGCTGCTGCGGGTGGATCCAGCCGGCTTCGCTCCAGCGACACTCAAACTTTTATGTCCGACTCGGCGGGAAGGCGCGCGGCGGCCTCGGCCCATTCGGACTGCTCTCCCGATCGCGGATCATACTGCTTCAGGGCGAGCGATCGACGCACAACCTCGCGACCCTGGGCAAAGTTCGCGATGCTCCCCGAAGCGATGGCCTGCATCATCGCGTTGCCCATAGCGGTCGCTTCGACCGGGCCCGCGACGACTGGAATGCCGCAGGCGTCCGCGGCGTACTGGCAGAGCAACTCGTTGCGCGATCCACCGCCGACCACGTGCAACACCTCGGGCCGGGATCCGGTGATACCGGCCAGATCCGCCAGCACGTTGCGATACTTGAGAGCCAAGCTCTCCAGAATCGCCCGCACGAACTGGCCCGGCGTTTCAGGCGCCGGCTGGCCGTGGCGACGACAGGCCTCGGCGATGCGGCCGGGCATGTCTCCGGGCGCGACGAATTCCGGTGCATCGACATCGACGACGGACTGGAACGCGGGGCTGGCCGAGGCTTCCGCCAGCAAATCGTCGTAATCCGTCCTCACGCCTTGGCGGGCCCATTCGCGACGGCACTCCTCGAGCAGCCACATGCCGCAGATGTTCTTGAGCAGGCGGTTCGTGTTGCAGACGCCGCCCTCGTTCGTGAAGTTCTTGGCGAGCACGTCGGGGATCACATGCGGTCGGCTCGTCTCGACTCCGAGGAGAGACCAAGTCCCCGAACTCAGATAGGCCCAATCTCCGCCCGTCGCGGGCACGGCGGCTACCGCCGATGCCGTGTCATGAGTACCTGGAGCCACGACGCGCATTGGAGACAGACCGCACTCCTTGGCGATGGAGGGACGCAACGCGCCGAGGTCAGTGCCGGGCTCTACCACTTCGCCGAAGATTTCGGTCGGCAGGCCGAGCGCTTGAAGGACCGGATACGCCCATCGCCGGCTATTCGGGTCGTAACACTGCGAGGTGGAGGCGTCCGTGAACTCGCAAACCTTGCGTCCGGTGAACCAGTAGTGGAAGAGGTCGGGCATCATCAGGAACGTCTCCGCTGCGTCCAGTTCCGGCGTGCCCTGCATCGAGAACAACTGGAACAGGGAGTTGATCTCCATGAATTGCAAACCGGAATTCGCGAAGATCGTCTCGCGCGGCACCAATTCGCAAGCCTCGGCCATCTTGCCGGCCGTGCGGGAATCCCGGTAGTGCCGAGGGTTGCCCACCAACTCGCCATCGCGGTTGAGGAGCGCGAAGTCGACACCCCACGTGTCGACCCCCAGTGAAACCGGCCGCGAGGAAGCCGCCGACCCCAGGCCGGCCAGCATCCCCCGGTACAAGCCCAACACGTCCCAATACAAGCTGCCGAGCAGGTTCACGCCCGGATTCTGGAAGCGGTGCAACTCCTCGACTTCGAGACATTGGCCATCGAAGCGTGCCAGCATGACGCGACCGCTGCCCGCTCCCAAATCGATCGCGATGTAGTGTTCGCCAAGCACAGCCCTGCCCCCGACAGGCGCCGATTGTCTCGCACTGCATCCTGTCCGGGCAAGCCGCTCTGGGTGGCTTGCGTCAGGATTGGCGGCTGGCGAACCGACCAAGCGCCTCGCCTGGATGCCGAACCAATCCCGTCTGGCCGCGGTCGGGGCAGGGCAGGTCGATCCCGGCACTCTACGCTGGATACATGGACGGTCTCCCCTGGATGGTCTCGCTCCACGGAGGTCACAGCGGCACGTTCTGCGAACATGCTCGGGGAACGCTCCGCGAGACGCTCGAGGCGGCGGTCGATGCGCAATTCCGCACCTACGGGATTACCGAGCACGCCCCGCGTTACGAGGACCGCCATCTATACGCGTCAGAACGCGCCAAGGGATACACGACCGACCGCCTGGAAAAGGACTTCGAGGCGTACGCGGCGGAATCACGCCGCCTGCAACGCGAGTTCGGCGACCGTCTCTCCGTGCTCCGCGGCTTCGAGTCGGAGGTCGTTCCGTCCGCGACCTACGTCGACCGCATGCAATCCCTTCGCGAGCGGCACGGATTCGAATATCTCGTGGGCTCGGTCCACCACGTGAACGAGATATCGATTGACGAATCCGACGCGGTCTACGGCGAAGCGGTCGAATCGTGCGGAGGCTTCGAGGCACTCGCCGAGGCCTACTACGGAGCGGTCGAGCGCATGATCGAAGACCTGCGCCCGGAGGTCGTCGCTCACCTAGACCTCCTCAAGCTGCACGCCCCGGCGAATGTCGACCTCGCCACGCCGCGAATTCGGAGGGCAGCTCATCGGGCGTTGGAAGCGGCGCGGGCGCGGCGATGCATTCTGGACCTCAACACGGCCGCATGGCGCAAGGGTCTGACTGAACCGTACCCCGCTCCGTGGCTCGTGGAAATCGCCGCGAGCATGGGCATTCCGTTCTGCTTCGGAGACGACAGCCATGGCCCGGATCAAGTCGGCTTCGGGATCACGCGCGCCAAGCGGTACCTGCTAGCGCACAACGTCGCGGAAGTTTGCTCGCTCGAATGGCGCGACGGTGCGCCGGAGCGTCGCGCGATCCCGTTGCGGGACTAGCGACGGCGCGCAATGTACAATTGAAGACAGTAGGGGCTCGTCGCATCGAGCCCGCCGCCAAGCCCGCAGATCGCCGGGCGCGGGCGGTTCGTAGCACCCCGCTCGAGTGGGGGTAGGCCGGACTCTTTTCCATGCTGAAACTGTTTCGCAACCAAGGCAAAGCCTTGCGTTGGATCATGGGCTTCATCCTGTTCCTCGTGGCAGCCTCCATGGTCATCACGCTGGTGCCGAACGTGTTCGGGCCGGCCGATGTCGGCGGCGAAACGCTCGCCGAGGTGGACGGGCAGACCATCACCATCAGCGATGTCGAGGTCCAGTTGCGCCAGTACCGGTCGAACGAGCTTCCAAGGGAGACGCTTTCGATGATGGCCGGCAACGTGATCGAGAACCTCATCGCGGAGCGCGTGCTCATGGCCGAGGCGCAGGAACTCGGCTTGGTTCCGACAGAGGAAGAACTGGCCTTGTGGTTGCGCGAGCGGTTGCCGACCCTGCTATTCCCGGACGGAAAGTTCGTCGGCGCAGCGGCTTACGCAGGATTCGTCCGCCAGCAGTTCCGCCGGTCCGTCCCTGAATTCGAGCGCGAGATCCTCTCCAACATCGCGATCGACCAGCGCCTGCGGCGCATGGTGACGGACGGCGCCACCGTCACCGATGCGGAGGTCGCCGAACGCTTCCACGAATTGAACGACACCGTCCAGATCGAATGGGCGGCGGTGGACGGGGCCGACCTCGAGGGCCAGGTCGCTCCGACCGACGAGCAACTGCGCGAGTACTTCGATTCGAATCGCCTGCGCTACCGCCATCCGGAACGGCGCCCGCTCAAGCTGCTCACGGTGGATCCGGCAGCCCAGACAGCGGAGCACGATATCAGCGACACCGAGATCGAACTCTACTATTCGCAGAACCAGTACCGGTTCGAGCAGCCCGAGCGCGTCAAGGTGCGCCACATCCTGTTCATGACTGTCGACAAGTCCGAGGAGGAGAGCGAGGCGGCGCGACGCAATGCGTCCGAGGTGCTGGCGCAACTGCGGGACGGTGCGGACTTCGCGGAACTGGCGAAGGAACACTCCGAGGACCCCGGCAATTCCGATAACGGCGGGGACCTTGGATGGGTCAGCCGGGGCATGATGGATCCCGCGTTCGAAGAGGCGAGCTTCGCCCTGCAGGTCGGCGAACTCGCGCCGGAACCGGTGAAGTCGGAGTTCGGATTTCACCTGATCCGGCTCGACGAACGCCAGAGCGGAAGCGTCAAGCCGCTCAGCGAGGTCAAGGACGTGATTCGCGACGATCTCATCGCCGAAAGGACGCAATCGGATCGCTACGCCCTCATGGAGCGGGCCATGGACGCGGCCCAGCAGGCGGCGGGCGACTTGGAGAGCGCCGCCGCTCAACTGGAGATGCCGTTCCAGGAATTCCCGGCCTTCAGCCGCGATGCGTTGCCCGATGCGCTACCCAAGTCGGCAGCGTTGGTGCAGGCAGTCTTCGAGCAGCCGGTCGGTGAAGTGTTCTCGTCGGCGCAGGACGAGACACTGTACATCGGATTCGTCACCGAGTCCGTCCCCGCGCGGGACGCGGAGTACGACGAGGTCAGCGCAACCGTCAGAGGGGACTACGTAGTCACCGAAGCGACGAATTTGGCCCGGCAGCAAGCCGAAGGACTGGCCGAGAAGGCCCGTGGCGGCTCCGCGAGCTTCGCGGCCGCGGCCCGTCAGAGCGGCCTGACAGCCAACACCAGCGACTTCATCAAGCGCGACGGCGAACTTGGAGAGCTCGGGCCGGTCAGCGCCCTGGGCGACGACGCATTCGCGAAGACCGACGGCGAGGTTCAAGGCCCGGTGGCAGTCGGCAGCCGCTGGGTCGTCTTCCGCACCGTCGAGTTGCGTCCAGCCGCGGAGTCAGCCCTTGCCGCGGAGTCGGGCGAACTCCAGCGCAGCCTGCTGGAAGAGAAGCGGAGTCGGCTCTTCGAGTTCTACCGCGAGCAGAAAGTGCAAGAGTACGGCGCGAGCGGCCTGATCCTGCGCTACGGAAACCGCATTCAATCGTATCTGGGCCAAATGCGACGCTTCACCTAGGTCGCGGGAGCCTGCCGAGAGTTTCGAATCATGCGGATGCAGAAAGTCGTTCCCGTTCATCAGGAATTTCCCGACCGGGCTCTGCCTGACGTGGCCGCCGAGGTGCTTGACCAGCTGCAGGCGGCGAAGTGGGCCGCGAGCGTGCGGCGGGGAAGCCGTATCGCCGTGGGAGTCGGCAGTCGCGGGATCCGCAACATCGACGTCATCGTCAAGGCCGTGGTGGACTTCTGGAAGTCGCGCGAGGTCAAGCCGTTCATCGTGCCAGTGATGGGCAGTCACGGGGCGGCCACCGCCCAGGGCCAAGCCGACGTGCTCGCGCACTACGGGATCGATGAACGCACCATGGGAGCGCCGGTCGCGAGTTCGCTCGAAGTGGTGCCGGTCGGCACTACTCCGGAAGGGATCGCGGTGTCGATGGACCGCCTGGCGTTCGAGAGCGACGGCGTGATGCTCTGCGGGCGAGTGAAGTGGCACACCGACTTCCAAGGCGCTCTCGAGAGCGGGATCCACAAGATGATGGCCATCGGGCTCGGCAAGTGGGAGGGTGCCAAGCGTTACCACCGCTGGGCATTGACGCTCGGGATGGAACAAGTGATCCGCAGCGTGGGAGCGGTCGTGCTGAGCACCGGCAAGATGCTCGGCGGACTGGCGATTCTAGAGGACGCGCGCCACAACACGGCGGGCGTGCGCGCCTTGGGAGCCGCCGGCATGGTCGACGAGGAAGAGAGTCTCCTGAGGCTTGTCAAGTCGTGGAAAGCGGATCTTCCTGGCGAGCAGGTCGACTTCCTCATCGTCGACGAGATGGGCAAGGATATCAGCGGGGCGGGCATGGACACCAAGGTCGTCAACCGGGGCGGCGACGGACCCAACCTATGGATACATGTCCCCATCGTCCAAAGGATCTTCGTGCGCGACCTCTCCCGCAACACCTACGGAAACGCGATCGGCATGGGCATGGCGGACGTAGTCCACGACCGCCTCGTCGCGAAAGTCGATTACGAGTCCACGTGGGTCAACGCGCTGACCGCTTCCGCGCCCTCGCCGGGATTCACGCCGCTGCACTTCGCCACGGACCGCGAATGCATCGAGCGGGTGCTGCCGACCTGCGGGAAGGCTGACACGGCGGATTGCACGTTGGTTTGGATCCGCAACACGTTGGAACTGGAGCACGCGCTGGTCAGCGAGAACATCCTCCCGCAGATCGCGGACAATCCCGCGATCCACGTGCTGGGAAAGCCCCGGAAGCTTCCGTTCGACGCCGCGGGGAACCTCGTCAGCGGCTTCGACCGGTTCGGGTAGCCGCCGGACCGCACCCTTGCCGCACGGGCGCAGCCACGGGACTGGCACAGCATGGATCTGCTGCAGGTAGCGATCCTAGCGCTCGTGCAAGCGCTGACCGAGTTCCTGCCAATTAGCAGCTCCGCCCATCTGGTACTCGTCCGCTGGCTCGCGGGATGGGAAGATCCGGGCCTGTTCTTCGATGTCGCCTTGCACTTCGGCACCCTGCTGGCACTCGGAGCGTACTTCGGCCGGACCTGGCTGCGGATCCTCGGATCGGCGCTGGGCCGCCGGATCTTGCAACCCGGCCCCCAGGATCCGGACCGCGACCTGTACGAGAATCCGCGCCTGCTGTGGTTCATGGCCATCGCAACGCTACCTGCGGCCATTGCGGGAATGCTCCTGCAGGACTTGATCGAAGCCCACCTGCGGAGCCCGTTCGTGATCGCCACGATGCTCATAGCAGTCGGGGCGGTGATCTGGTGGGCCGATCGTCACGGCAGGCTGACCGAGGGGCTCGGAGCCCTCTCGCTCGGCGGCTGCCTGCTGATCGGTTGCGCGCAGGCGTTGGCCCTCGTACCCGGCACCTCGCGTTCCGGGATCACGATCGCCGCCGGGTTGCTGCTGGGGCTCGAGCGCCAAGCGGCGGCGCGATTCTCGTTCCTGCTCGCCATGCCGGTCGTGCTTGGCGCGACGCTGAAGACCGGCGCGGACTCTGTCCGCGGAGTGTCCGCGACGAGCGTCGAAAGCCTGCCCCTAGCAGTCGGCATCGGCATCAGCGCGGTCGCGGGCTACGCGGTGATCGCCTTGTTCCTGAAATACCTGCAGCGGTCCACCATGGCGCCGTTCGTTTATTACCGATGGGCATTTGGGATAATCGTCTTATTCCTTGCCGGTACCTCTGATCAACTGGCATTGGCTGCGGGTTTCGAGCGCGGCGGATGAAGATCAAGCTCCACGTTGACAATCCGCGCCTCAACGAATTCGCGGGCATTCTGCTGCTCTTGCTCGCGGTCGGCGTGCTGCTGAGCCTAGTTTCCTACTCTCCCGCGGATCCATCCCTCAACGTCGCGACGGCCGATTCTGGCGCGAGCAATTGGATGGGCCTGCCAGGCTCTTACGGCTCCGATCTCGTCCTGCAAGCACTCGGTCTCGCGGGATTCATGTTCCCGTTCTGGCTAGCCGCCGTGGGCTGGAGCAGGATCCGCCACGTTCCGCCAGCACCCGCGGCGCGCGGGGCGGGCGGCGGAATCCTGCTCACGCTCGTATGCTGCTGCACGCTGCAACTCCTGATGCCCGAGCGCGCCGACCTCCTCCCCAGCGGCTGGCAATCGACGATTCAGTCCGGCGGAACCGTTGGCAAGGTGCTGACGGACCTGTCGATTTCGACGCTGAATTTCGGCGGCACGATCCTAGCCTTGCTCGCGGGGCTGGCGGTCAGCATATACTTGCTGACTTCGTGGCGCATCGGCGACTTCTTCGGCCGCGGACGGGGTGGCGCAGGCGCGGATGAAGAACTCGAAACCGAGTTGCCGGCGGAGGGAACCACCGATGCTGTCCCCATCGCTGCGGGGACCGGCAGCGAGGCGAACGAAGGCGACATCGCTGCGGAGCCCGATTTCGAGGTCGTACCGGACGAGTCGGCGGTCGGTACAAGCACAACGCATGCGGGCACGGGGCTCAGTTCCCCAAGCTCCGCGGACGAGCCGCCCTGGGCGGAGACCGCTACGTCGGGCGAGAGCACTGTCGCGCCGACGGAGCCGCCCATCGTTCCCTACGAGGAAACCATCAACGATGCCAAGGTCGACACACCCGGCGACCTTGGATCGGACGGGGGCGGCGGCAAGCGGACTACGAGCAAGCGGGTGCGCCGCCCGCAATACAAGCTGCCGCAGACCTCGTTGCTGAACGCGCCGTTCGAGAAGCAAGGGTACGATCCCGTCCAGTTGCAGTTGACCGGGCAGCAGATTGTCGAGAAGCTGGAGGAATTCTCGGTGCGGGGCTCGGTTAACCAGATCAACCCCGGACCGGTGGTGACGACGTTCGAATTCAAGCCCGATCGCGGGGTCAAGGTCAGCAAGATCATCGGTCTCGCGGAAGACCTGTGCCTCGGGCTGGAATGCGAGTCGATCTTGGTGGAACGCATTCCCGGCCGGCCGACCGTTGGCATCGAGGTTCCCAACCAGGACCGCGAGGTGATCTCGCTGCGCGAAGTGATCGACTCGCCGGGCTTCCGGCAATCCAAGTCCATGCTCACGTTCGCGCTGGGCAAGGACATCAACGGCCGGATTCACTGCGCGGATCTCGCGGGCATGCCGCACTTGCTGGTCGCCGGCCAGACCGGCTCGGGCAAGAGCGTGATGGTCAACTGCGTGATCATGTCGATCCTCCTGCGCGCCACTCCGGAAGAGGTGCGATTCATCCTCGTCGATCCCAAGACCGTGGAACTTGCGCTGTACCGGGACGTGCCGCATCTCCTGACGCCGGTCATCACCGACATGAAGAAGGCCAACAACGCCTTGAGGAACGCGACGCGGGAAATGGACCGGCGGCTCCAGTTGCTCGCGCAATACGGCGTGCGCAACATCAACCAATTCAACGAGAAGATCGCGCAACTGAAGAAATCCGGCGCGGATGCCGAGAACGGCGAGGAGGTCCAGAAGCTGCCGTACATCGTGGTGATCGTGGACGAGCTGGCCGACCTGATGATGCTGGCGGGCCGCCAGGTGGAGGAGTCCATCCAGCGGCTGGCCCAGATGGCGCGCGCGGTCGGCATCCATTTGCTGCTGGCCACGCAACGTCCGAGCGTCGACGTGATCACTGGATTGATCAAGGCGAACATCCCGGCGCGCCTCTCGTTCCTGCTGGCGACGCGGGTCGACTCGCGGACGATCCTCGACTCGATGGGAGCCGAGTCCCTGCTGGGAAAAGGTGACATGCTGTTCCTGCCGCCGGGGGCGCCGCGCATCAGACGGCTGCACGGCCCGCTCGTTTCCGAAGACGAGATCGAGGCCGTGGTGTCGCACTGGAAGGAACTGGCCAGCCCCGAATACGAGAACGAGTACCTCGAGTCTCCCGACGGTGAAGCGGAGGAATCGGACGATGGCGACGAAGGCGCGTTCGACGATCCGATGTACCGCGACGCCGTCCAGTTGGTGCTGGACATGGGCAAGGCGTCGACATCGACCTTGCAGCGCCGCCTGCGACTGGGCTACGGTCGGGCGGCGCGCATCCTGGACGCGATGGAGAAGGACGGCATCATCGGGCCGCCGGACGGCAGCCGTCCGCGCGAAGTGCTGAAGCGCCCGGACTGGCTCGACGAAGCACAGAGCGAGTGAACTCCCCGGCGCGACTCGTGCGACCGTCCGCAGGCACCGTTACCGGGTTGTTCTCGCCCGCCGGCCTGCGGATCATGGCACAGGCTTCGGACGGCTTCGGACAGCCCCTGCACACCGGTTGAAGAACCTGCCGAGAGACCAATCGCAACGCGAATCAGGGAATTGCGTTTCCCGAAAGTCGATGGGCGGATAGATCGAGACCTGCACGATCCCCGACCGGGCGGACACGCCTGCGGCGCTGCGGCGCGAGAAGCCGACAGCTCGGTCGCGATCAATTGCCCAGATGGCGTTCGAATAGGCCCGCGATGGCCGTGCAGTGCCGGACGACCTCGGCTTGCTCCTCCGCCTCGACCATGACGCGCACTACCGGCTCGGTGCCGGAATAGCGAATGACCACCCGACCGCGGTCGGCGAGTTCTAGCTCGCGCTCGGCGATGGCTTGGCGGATTTCCGGAAGCTGTTCCCATGGTCGCTTCTCGCGAACCCGAACGTTAATGAGCTTCTGCGGGTACACGCGCAAGCGCTGGCGGATCTCGCTGCATGGCACGCCCTCTTCCGCCAAGACCCGCAACATCATGAAGAGCGTGAGCATCCCGTCCCCGGTAGTCGAATAGTCCCCGAAGATCAAGTGCCCCGACTGCTCGCCCCCGAGCGCGGCTCCGGATTTGAGCATCTCTTGAATCACGTACTTGTCCCCCACGGAACTGCGCTGCAAGCGGATTCCCTGCTCGCGCAACGCCGTGTCGAGGCCGAGATTCGACATGATCGTGGCGACGACCAAGTCGTCGTGCAACGCACCGCGACTCTTCAAGGCGGTGGCGAATGCGAGCAACGCGTTGTCGCCGTCAAGGACCTTTCCGCGCTCGTCGACGAAGAGGCAGCGGTCGGCATCACCATCTAGGGCCGCGCCGAAATCGGCACCCGTGGAAACCACTTCCTTGGCAAGGCGCTCCAAGTGCAGCGCGCCGCAGTCGAGGTTGATATTGCGACCGTTGGGATCGCAGGCGATATACCTGACATCGGCTTGCAGGGCCTCGAAGGCGAACGGGGCGATTTCGGAGGCGGCTCCGTTGGCGCAGTCGACTACGAAGCGGAGATTGCGAGCGGCGGCAGGGACTTGCGCAGAGCGCACCAAGTGCCGGATGTACTGCACCGCGATGTCGGGGTCCTCGTCGAGTTCCCCTGTCGCCGGGGACACCCCGTCGCCGAGGGCCGCCTCGATGCGGCTTTCGATCTCGGCCTCGGTTTCGTCGGGCAGCTTGTACCCGAACGGCCCGAAGATCTTGATGCCGTTGTCCTCGAACGGATTGTGGGACGCCGAGACCACGACGCCGAGCGCGTAATCCCCGTGTTGGGTGGCGTAGGCGACCGTGGGCGTGGGAACGACGCCCGCGAAACGGGAAGCCGTGCCCCCGGCGCGCAAGCCAGCGGCCAGTCCTCGGGCAATCGACTCGCTCGACGCGCGAGTGTCCATCCCAATCAGGACTTTGGCCTCGCGATCAGTGCCGATGTGACCGGAAAGCGCCAGCCCGACCGCATTGATGGTTCGGTCGTCCAAGGGGTACTCGCCGTAACGACCGCGGATGCCATCGGTACCGAATAGCTTCGTGGCCATGGGGGCTGGCGGGCGACCAGAGCGGGAGATCCCGCAAACCCGATTGTACCGTTTTCCGGCGTTCGCGAGCGAACCGGCGCTACGCCTTCGCACGCCTCGGGATTCCACCGAGATGAATTGGGAGACCTTCGCGCGGTTGCCGCTGCCGGCGTCCAGGATTCTGCGGATTAGTGGCGGCGAGGTCTCGCGTACGGTCCTCCCCGCTAGCAGCGCTCGCGAAGGGAGGCGAGGGACTTGGACGATACGAACGAATTGGGGCCAGCGCGCGACGGAGCCTCAATCCGCGAAGCCATGCATCTTGCGGTACAGCGGGTTGTCGTAGCGCTGGGTTGACTTGAAGTGCTCGTGACGGCCGTCGCCAGCTTCCGGCTCGGCTAGCGCCATGATCGCCTTCCGCGCGTCTGGCTCCAGCGGCTGGAAGCCCCGCGCGATCTTCACGTCCGCCATCAGCTGCTCCATCGTGAGGTAGCCGCGCACGATCGAGGAGACCGGCACGCTCAGGGCCCAGCGGACGCACATTTCGGCAGTCACCTGCGTCGTGGTCGGGATCTCCCCTTCCCTGGGGCCTCCGCCCAGGCATTTCATGCCGATCACGCCGACATCCTTGGCAAGGCACAGGGGCACCACTTCCTTCTCGAACGAGCGGTAGAAGTAATCCATCGGATTGATAGGCATCTGCGAAGACGCCCAGTCGTACCCCTTGTTGAGCATCTTGACGTGGATACGCGGATGCTTGTGACCTGTGAATCCGATGTGACGCACCTTGCCCGCTTTCTGCGCTTCCAAGGCGAAGGCGAGGCCTCCCCGCTCGACGACCCAATCGGGATCGTTGTCGTAGTTCGTCTCGTGGAACTGCCACAGGTCGATGTAGTCGGTCTGCATGCGACGCAGGCTGTCTTCCAAGCACTGCCGGGAGAAGGCCTCGTCGCGACCCGAATTCTTGGTCATCAGGAAGACTTTGTCGCGCCGCCCCTTGAGGGCCTTGCCCATGAACTCTTCGGCATAGCCGTCGTGGTACGCCCAAGCGTTGTCCCAAAAGAAGACACCGTTGTCCACGGCGGCGTGCGCGAGTTTCAGGGCTGTCGGCTCGCCGTCGTCCATCGCCGCCCGGCCGAGGTGCGCTCCGCCCACGCAGAGGATGGAGACCTGCTCGCCGGTGCGGCCGAGCCTGCGCGTGGGAATGCCGCGCCCTTCGTCGTCCTGCGCGACCGCCAGCGCCGCAGCAGCACCAAGGCCGGGTGCAGCAGGGAGTCCTTGGGATCGGTTCGCAATAGCCATCGGCATTCAGTATACGCGAGTGCCCGCGTCAACGGCGGGGTAGATCTACGAATCCGGCAACGCCGCGAAGAAGGCCAGCGGCTGGAGGTCTACGACTCGCCAGCGCCGGCCCCGCTTGCGGACGCGGAGCTTCAGGGTGTCACGCCGCTGTTCCGGCGGGCTCGGATCCAGCTTGTGCGTCAGCTCGATCAACCAATCGACCTCCACTGCCCACTCGACCGGTCCGCCTTGGACGGACTCGACCGCTACGGATGAGGCGATCCGTCGGTGGGCCACCAAAGCCGTCACCTGCTCCTGCAACTCGCCGAATTCTGCAAACTCGCGCCGATCGAATGCGGCTAGGAACAGCGGTGCGTTACCTGCCTGCAAGGCCCGGCTCGCGTCCCGCACCGCCAGGCGGATCTGGCCGGGGGGATCCGTCGGCTGCGCCGCACCCGCAATCGACATGCATAGCAGCAGCGGGGCCGCCTTGAAGGCGATCGACCCGCGCCACCCGCGCACCAAACGCGCCAAGCCACGGCGCATGGCACTGCCGCGTCCGGGCCGGTCCGCGGCCCGCCTAGGCGTCGGGAAAGGGGCTGCGGCCGAACGCGTGGTCAATGGACTCCCGGGGCACGCGGTACTCGGAATGGGCTGCGTTACCCAGGAAACCGATATCCTTGATGCCCGCCGGGCTCGTGTAGTATGCGTCCACGATCAGCAGGCGCGCCCAGAAGAAGAACTCCAAGCCGCGGCGCATGCCGGACGGAGTCTTGATGCCGAAGACCTGGAACCGCGGGTACTCGTT
This sequence comes from Bryobacterales bacterium, assembly GCA_965242625.1. GTDB lineage: Bacteria > Acidobacteriota > Terriglobia > Bryobacterales > UBA6623 > VXMF01. The sequence goes on from CBDEST010000005.1 coordinate 587,642, forward strand.
GTTGGGCCACTTCGTGTCGTCGCCGGTGTCGTTGCGTTCGGCGGCGACAAGCATGTCCAAGAGGTCAGTCTGCTCGCTGTCCGCGGCTTCCACGTACCGTTTGCCGAAGCGTTTCAGCGCGGCGTTGTCCAGCCACAGGATCCCGCCCGTGAAGATCGCGGCAAGTTCCGGATTCTGACTAGCCAGCAAGTCGATGAACTCGGGCGCTCCCCCGTCGCGCCCGCTGGGCCCGCCTTCGTCCGCCGGCACGATCAACTCGGAGAGCCGCTCGAGCGTGCGGAACTCGTGCTCGTTGAAGTACTTGACCGTGTACTCGCCCTTGAACGTCTTCTCGTCCGCGATCTGGCCGTGAACCTCGGCGCCTTCGGCCGGCGCGATCCCCCGGGCCATCCCGGCGGCGGTCAGCGCCAACGCGATACGACGCACCGCCGCGCGGCGCGAGAGCTTTTCCACGGAGACGAATCCTTGCGCGCTAGACATTGCCCTTCCTCAATTCTTCGGCCAGATACTCCGCCGTGCGCCACGACAGGGCGTTGATGGTGAGTGTCGGGTTCTTGTCCGGATTGCTCACGAAGCTCGCGCCGTCAGCAACGAATAGGTTGTCGACCTCGTGGGCCTGACCGTAGCCGTTGAGAACCGAAGTCGCGGGGCTGGCGCCCATCCTGGCCGTGCCGACCTCGTGAATGATCGATCCGGGCACGGAGATGCCCTCGCCCTCGCGAGCTTGGTTGCCGATTCTGAGCACCTTGCCGCCGGCCGCCTCGATGAGATCTTGGAAGGTCCGCTCCATGTGCCGGGCCTGCTTCCACTCGTAGTCGCTGTACGAGAAATGGAACCGGGACACGGGAATGCCCCAGCGATCCACGGTTTCCGGATCGATATCCATGTAGCTCTGGTTGTTGGGAATCATTTCGCCGCGCCCGGAGAGTCCGATGCCGGTGCCGTACTGCTCGCGCACCATGCGCTTGAGGTCCTTGCCGTACCCGGCCGCCCGCGCCTGGCCCATGAAGCTGCCTGGTCCGGGCATGCGGAACCCGCCGCCCATTTCGATGTGATAGCCGCGCGGGAAATCGAGCTTGCCGTGTTCGTTCCACAGCCACCACGGAGCGTACAGGTGGGCCCCTCCGAAACCTTCGGTGTCGTAGCGCGGCAGGCTCTCGAGAGCCGGGAGAGTGCCTCGCAAGCTGAAGCCGACGGTGTCCATCAGGTAGCGGCCGACCAAGCCGGAACCGTTCGCGATGCCGTTCGGGAACAGCTTGGATTTCGAATTGAGCATCAATCGGGCAGTCTCGCAGGCCGAGGCGGACAATACGACAGCCCGTGCGCGAACCCGCCGTTCCGTGCGTTGCCGCTTGTCGATGTAAATCACTCCATCGGCGCGCCCGTCGGGCTTGACCGCGACCTCTCGCACCATGGCATCGGTGATCACGTCGACGTTCCCGGTCTTCATCGCGGGGAAGATGTCGATCTGCGACGCCGAGTAGTTGGACTCCGTCAGGCAGCCGCGCCCGCATTGGCCGCAGTAGTGGCAAGGCAAACGGCCGTTGATCGATCGCGTGATCACGGCGCGGCGATTGGCGATGAACGGTACGCCGAGCTTCTTGCCGGCCTCTCGCATCAGCAGCTCGTGGACCTTCGGCGGCGGCGGATCGTGAAACTTCCCGTCCGGAGCGCTGCGGATGCCCTCCGCGGTTCCCGTCACGCCGATGTACTCCTCCGCGCGGTCGTACCACGGGGCGAGATCCTCGTAGGTGATCGGCCAATCCCAGCCGATGCCGTCGCGCGAGTACGGCTTGAGGTCGAGATCCGAGAAGCGGAACGACATGCGGCCGTAGTGATTCGTGCGCCCGCCGACGATGCGCGAGCGGAACCACTGGAAGTTCGTCCCGGGGGCGGAAGTGTACGGCTCGCCTTCGAGCTGCCAGCCGCCGCTGACGGCCGTGAAGAACCCGTAATCCGTGCCGCGGCCGAAGTACGCCTTGCCTCCGTCCTCGGCGGATCGATGGCCGTAATCATGCGGCCATCTGTTGGTCTTGAAGTCCTTCTGCGGGTCGAGCATCGGCCCGGCCTCCAGAAGGGCCACCTTGACGCCTTGCTCGGCGAGCACCCGCGTCATCGTGCCGCCGCCGGCGCCGGCGCCCACGACCACTACGTCATAGGTCTCCTCGGCCATCTAGGCTCCTTCCTCCGCTCTCGTTCCCGCACCCGGCCGGAACGAGCCGGAATCGCGAGGGACCCGCGCGACCTATTCGGCAACGGCTGGGATCGGATCCGGCCGCTTGCTGACGACGCCCTCGAATGCCTCCGCGATAGAGATATTATGCGCCGTCAAGGTATGCCCGAGCGAGCGGTCCAGATTGATCCGCGCGTTGATGTACTCGTTTTGCGTGGCGATGACGTTGGTGCGGGCATTCGCCAAGTCGCGTTGCGCTTGCACGACTTGGAAGATCGTCGACGCTCCGAGATTGTATTTCTTCTGCTCGGCGTCCAAGGTCTGCTCCTGCAATTCCTGGGCCTTCAGCGCCGCCGCGTAGCGGGCCAAGGCCTGCTGGATTCGGATCGCCGCCGTCTGCACCTCGCTGCGAATCGAGTTCTCGGCTTGCACCAAGCGAATCTGCTGCTGGCGCTGTTCCAGCAGCGCCGCCGTGTAGTCGGCGCGGGCCTGACGGTTCTTGAGCGGGATGTTGAGCTGGAGGCGCACTTGGTAGTCCGGGAAGTTGCGCCGGAAGAGCTGGCCCGCCGCGTTCCCGAGGCCGCCTAGGAAGAACGGCGACACCAAGGCGCTCTGGCCGGGACCGGCGAGGAAATTGGGGTTCAGCGACCCCGCGAGAGCGTTGTTGGTGAGGTCGATGGTGAGGTCCGCGCTGGGCAGCATGCCGTTCCTCACGCCGATCAAGCCGAGATCGGTGTTGTCCAAGCGGAGATGGTTCTGCATCATCTCCGCCCGGGCCGCTAGCGCGACCTCCATCAGGGTGGGCAGCGGCTCGAGCGGCTTGTCGTCCACGTCGATCTCGTCCGTGGGGACGATTTCCGCGTGCAGCAGCGTGGGACTCGCGATGCCGTTGACGCTGATCGCGTCCTTGAGCAGCGTCTCCTGGATCTGCACTTCGGTCTGCGCGGCGGTAAGGTCGGACTCGCGGGCGGCGACCTCCGCTTCGGCGCGGATGATCTCGATCGGCGCGAGAGTGCCTATCTCCACGCGGCGCTTGTTGTCTTGGTAGAGCTTTTTCGCGAGTTCAAGGTTCTGGCGCTGGCTTTCGACCTGGGCCCGCAACGAGACCAAGCCCCAATAGATGCCCGCCACCCGCGTGACGACTTCCTCCACCTGCAATTTGAACTGAAGGTCCGAGACCTCCAAGTTGTTTCTTGCGACTTGGATATTGCGCGTGTTGACGCCAATGCCAAACCCCCGCAGCAACGGCTGGGTGAGACGGAGCGTCAAGGCGCTGACCAGCGACGGATTGAAATTCGTGCGCAAGCTGTTGGTGTCCGCTCGCGAATTGGACCAGATCAACACGGCCGTCGCCCCTGTCACGAAGCCTTGGCGGAGCCCTACTTGCGAGTTGCTAATCTCGCGCACCAGCGTGTTCGTGCCAGTCACGAAGTCGCTGGTCTGGGGGTTCGAGAAATGCCCCCAGTCGATGTTGCCGAACATGCCCGGATCGAGATTGACGGTGTTCGTGCCGAAGAACGTGCTCGCGTCGCCGACGTTCGCCGCTCCCCCGCCAAGACCTGCCGCCCCGGCGCCGCCGCCGCCGGCGCGTTGCGTGATACCGGTGGCCTGTCCCTGCGGTCGGGCGCCGCCGGCGTCGCCGAGACCTGTCGACAGCACGCTGATCTGATTCTGTACGCCGCGCAACTGCGCTCCGGACTTGGCGCGCATGACGTCGTTCGCGGCGTTTTGCGGGCCGTACCGGGACCAGGCGATATCCAAGTTGTTCTCGATCGCCAGCGCCAAGGCGTCGGACAGCGACACATACAGCTTGGCGTCGTGTAGGAGAGCCTCGAGTCGTCCGGAGTTGCTCAGCGAGATATCCGGAACCTCCGGCGCCTTGAAGATTTGCGTGAACGGGGGCCATGCGGACGCGCCCTCGCTGTAGTCGGTCGGCTTCGACCGCACCGTCTGCGCCGCCGCCGGTTGCAGGACCAACGCCGCGATCAGAACGAGCGGCACAAATACAGTCCTGCACTTCATAGGGGAATAGAAGGGACTAGGGGCCTCGGGACTAAGAATCCCTGATTGAGTAGACGCCTGAAGGTGCCGATCGGTTACGGATGTTGACGCGGCCCTTGCGGGCCGAGCCGCGCTAGTCTGCATAGGTGGCTGCTCCGCGCACTTGGAAGCTCTCTATAGCCTACGATGGAACGGATTTCGCCGGTTGGCAGGTCCAACCGGGGAAGCTGACGATCCAAGGCTGCCTGGAAGACGCGTTGGGGAAGCTGGATGACGGCCGGGTTGCGGTGGCCGGATCGGGCCGCACCGACGCCGGCGTTCACGCGCTCGGACAGGTAGCCTCCTGCTCGGTGCGGCATCCGATCCCCGGAGACGGGCTGCTCAAGGCACTGAACCGCATGCTGCCGCCCTCCATTCGCGTGACGGGGATCGTCGAGGTGCCACCCGGCTTTCACGCACGGCGGTTCGCTTGCGCGAAGACATACGAGTACCGGCTGCACCGTGCCGCGATTTGCCCGCCATTCGAAGCGCGCTACACGTATTGGCATCCGTATCCGCTCGACGAGGCCGCCATGGCCCAAGCAGCCGCGCAGCTGGCTGGCGAACGCGACTTCCGGTCCTTCGCCTCGGAGAGCGGGAACCCTCCGGAATCGACCGTGAGGACGGTTTTCTCTTCCACGATGGAGCGTCGCGGCGAACTATTGATTTACCGTGTTCGCGGATCAGGCTTTCTTTACCGCATGGTGCGCAACTTCGTGGGCACATTGCTGGAGGTCGGCCGCGGCACCTATGCACCGGCAGAAGTGCGACGCATACTGGACGCCCGCGACCGCCGCGCCGCAGGATCCACGGCGCCGGCCCGCGGACTCTTCCTCGCAAGCGTGGAATACCCCGCTTCGTGCCTTACGTTCGACCCGACGCCCGTCAGTTCTTCCTAGCGACGATCAATTCAGCGATCTCGCGGAGGGGTCGCGCTTCCTCCCCGAAGCCATCGATCGCCCCGAGGGCGGCCGACAGGCATGCGGCAGCTCGGTCGCGAGATCCTTCTATGCCGTAGAGAGCGGGAAACGTGGCCTTGCTCTGGCTCGCGTCCTTGCCAGCGGTTTTGCCTAGTGCGGAAGACGATGCGACGACATCCAAGATGTCGTCAACGATCTGGAAAGCAAGTCCGATCTCTTCGCCGAACAGGCTCAAGGCCGCACGCTGATCGCGGTTCGCCCGAGCGCACAACGCGCCGAAGCGAACTGACGCCCGGATTAACGCGGCTGTCTTGGAGCGGTGGATGAATTCAACCTGGCTCGGTTCCAGTGCCTGGCTCTCGGCTTCGAGATCCGCGACCTGCCCGGCGATCATCCCGCCCTCGGTGCCAGCGGCCGTCGCGAGTTCCGCGGCCAGTGCCACCCTCGTGTCCGCCGAAACCTCCAATTCGGCGAGGATCTTGAAGGCCAGCGTGAGTAGCGCGTCACCGGCGAGAATGGCGCAGGCTTCGCCGTACGCTTTGTGACAGGTCGGCTTCCCGCGTCGGAAATCGTCATCGTCGAGCGCCGGGAGGTCGTCGTGGATCAACGAGTACGTATGCACGCACTCCAACGCGCATGCCGCGGTCTCGATGCCCGCGGCACTGCCGCAGGCCTCCGCCGCGGCGATGGCCAAGATCGGACGAATGCGCTTGCCCCCGGCGAAGACGCTGTGACGCATCGCCGCATGAATCGACCCGGGGACGGTCGCGGCTGCGGGAATCAGTCGATCCAGTTCACGGTCGACAAGGAGGCGTCGCCGGTAGAGGTAGTCGTCCAAGTTCACTGCGGCCGCGATCAGAAAGAACTCGCTTCTTCCGCATCGCCCTTGAATGGCTCGGCCACGACCTCGCCGCCCTTCTTGAGCAAGATCTCAACCTTGGTCTCGGCCTCGCGAATCTGCTTGCGGCAGGTCGTGCTCAGAACCACTCCCTGCTCGAAGAGCTTGACCGACTCTTCCAGCGACAGATCTCCCTCTTCGAGTTGCTTAACGATCCCCTCGAGTTTGGCGAGTCCTTCCTCAAACGTGGGTTTCTGCACGGTTTCGGACATTGTTGCGAACGATGCCCATTGTACTGCGACCGCGCCCGAACGCGGCTGCGCACGCCGATGGCGAGACAGCTCGTTCCTTGCCTGAAGATGACGGCGAGAGTTTTCGGAACTCAGCTGGAAGGGCGCCGCCTGCGATGGGTCTAGACGGAGCGGAATCCTACCCTGCGGTCCCATGAACCGAAGACGGGATGCTCGTGGTATTCCGGCGGGAGCGATTCAGGGACCGGCCGGAATAGAGCGACTCCTTGATCCGCCAGGACGCCGTGCGGGGCGGGTAGGTGCGATGGGACCAGGGCAAGTTGGGCTGGCAGGCGCGTTCAGGTACTGTTGCCGACCCTATTGCCGCGCTAGGGCCGTCGTGGGAGTGACAGGCGGCGAGCACTGATCCGTTACATCGGACGATGCGATGGTTTGGTGGGGAGCGGGCGGCAACTTGCGATGCGGTTCTGGGGGCGCGAAAGCTGCTCGGACCGTGTGCCACAGACAGGGTTGCATTTGGAATCTGGCGGGCGGGCAGCCGCGAACTGCCGGAAGAGGGCTTGCGCGGCGCGGAAAACGGACAGGGAGCGGTGTGCGCGTCAGTTGCCGGCAGGCTATCCGGACCGGAAAGACGCCCGGAAGGACTACGGACGAACGCTAGAATTCCGCTCGGAGCGTCCTACGGACCCTGATTCGGGTTCATGACCCTCTTGGTACCGGAATCTTCAGGGCTGATCTAATTTGACCGAAAATTTACAATCACGCTTGTATTCTGTTTTGATAGTGCTGCTATAGTAGGGTTGATCGGGTCTTTGACTCGATTGTCAACCAGTTTCAGGAGCGTGGGGGATATGGTCAGCACCCCCCCCCCTCCGGTTTAGTTTCTGTATGGGTGCTAGGAGAGGTGTAACTGGTGTTTCGCTCCAGCCCCAACATCACAGATTCTTCCACAGGGTGCCGACTGGTGTTTGCGCTTTGCGCCCTGCTGGCGCTCGGCTTGGCCGGGTGCGGCGGGGACGAGCCGTCCTCCGCTGTAACTCCGCCGGCCCCCTCGCCAGCTCCCCCGCCGTTCCAGCCCCAGCCCGTCGAGGTCGCCTTGGGAGACAACGGCGGCACCGCCACTCTGATGACCACCGAAGCTGGCGGCTTCACCCTCAACGGCGAAGGCTTCGAGGGCGGCCCCGAGAACCCGGTCGAGGGCGAGGGCGGCCGCAGCTACGTGCTGACTCTCGCCGATGGCGCGTGGTCCGCCGCCTTCCTGCCCATGGAAGTCATGGTCGCCCTTGGCAATAGCGGCGAGTCCGTGACCCTGATGACCACCGAGGCCGGCGGCTACACCATGGGCGGCGAGGCCGTCGAATCCGGCGGCATGACCATGAGTTCCAGCGGCGCCAATTACACGCTGACGATGGGCGCGGACGGCATGTGGATGGCGGCGTTCATGCCAATGACCCAGACCGTCACCCTCGGCACCTCGGGCATGTCCGTCGAGTTGGTGTCCAACGAGGCCGGCATGTGGATGATCGGCGGCACGGCCCTGACCGGCGACGGCTCCGACACCTACACGAGCGGCGGACTCAGCTACACCCTCGCCAGGGGCGAGAACCGCATGTGGACAGCCACGTTCATGCCGATGACCCAGACCGTCGCCCTCGGCACCTCCGGCGAGACCGTAGACCTGATGTCCACCGAGGACGGCGGGTGGGCCATGGGCACCGACAGCGTTTCCGACGGCTTCGTCGCCACCGCCGACAGCGGTGACCGCTACACCCTGTACATGCGCGCCGACGGCACGTGGATGGCGGCCTTCGCGCCGATGTCCGTGCCAGTCATGCTCGGCAGCAGCGGCGAAACCGTGACCCTGATGACGACAGAGTCCGGCGGCTTCACCATGAACGGCCAGCCCGTCGTCGACGGCTCGATGACCATGAACTCGGCCGGGCAGAGCTACGCGCTGTCGCGGGCCGCGGATGGCACGTGGTCCGCCACGCACCAGCCCGTGGAAGCGATCGTGGATCTAGGCGGTAGCGGAGCGAGCGTGAGGCTGATGACCACCGAGCAGGGCGGCTGGACGCTGGACGGCGCGGCCCTCGCCTCGGGTGATACGGTCACGCGCGGCGACAACGCCGCCACGAGCGCAAGGAACGAGTACCAGCTGACCCTCACCGACGGCAAGTGGATCGCGACATACCAGCCGATGAGGATGCCGATCACCGGCACCGGCCTCGAAGCCACGGCGCGCGAGGACGGCAGCGGGTACACCGTCGGCGACATCGACCTCCCCGCCTCCGGCGTCGGGGAGATCGCGGGGCCCGGCGGGGCCATGTACCGCGTTTCCAAGGACGCCGACGGCATGCTGGTCGCCATGCGCTACGACCTGCCGCTGGTCGGCGACGCGATGCACGTCAACGCGGAGGGCGAGCACGGGGCGCCGAGCTTGAAAGTCGACGATCGCAAGACGACCGTCGACGAAACCGGCACCGAGCTGAGCGCCTTGGGGGCTAGCTTCTCGATGGGCGACCTGCTGGGCGGCGGACCGGCCGTCGCGACCGGTCCGAACATCGTCGCCAAGGCGCGCGGCGAGATCGTCAAGATCCGCGACCGGGTGGCCGGACTCGTCGCGTTGCGGCAGGACGACGGCATTAGCCGGGACGACTTCGCTGCCCAGTTGACCCGGCAGTGGGAAGCAGCGGACACGCAAGTGCGGAGCGTCTTCGGCGGCACCGAGACGCTCGAGCGGACGTCCAGTGAGAGCCGCGTTGTAGACGCCTTCGACCGGCTGGTGGACGCGCTCAGCAGCGAAGAGGCTTTCGCCGCGGCAACGCTGGCGGGCGGTCCGGACAAACTGCAGGGGTTCCACGAGCGCAACGCAACCCAAGCAGCCGATGCATTCAATCGCGTCAAGTGGACAGCCGAGGCGCGCCTCGGGGACCTGGGCTCGACTCGCTTCGGGGTCGCGATGTACAACTCGACCGACGACGCCAAGACTGCGCCCGGGGACGCCGAGCGCGCGCAGGCCTTCGCGTGGTCGACCATGGACTCCGTCCGGCGCAGCACCGACGTGCAGATGTCGGGCACGGCGACCTACGACGGCCGCACCTACGCGACGGACGAGACCGGAAACATCTATGCGGGCGACATCAACGTCGCGGTGGGGTTCGCGAATAGTAGAGTCGACGGCCTCGTGACGGGTTTCGCGGACATGGAAACCGGGCAGCCTTGGACCTACGGCATAGGCGGAGCGGTGACTGCCATCACGCTGCCTACCGCCACGATGAACCGACGGGGCGCTTGGCAAGTCCGTTCGGGCGACGGCGAGGGCCGTCTCTCCTACGCGCCGGAACCGGGCGGCAGCGTGGATTACGACTTCAGCGGAGGTGCGTTCTCGGGGCAACTCCTCGGCCGGGACGACCTGTCGGGCACGGAGGCGATCGGCACCTGGAAGATCGAGATCGGCAGCGACGTGCTGGCGGGCGCCTTCGGGGCGATGCGCGGCGCCGACCGGCCGAATCCGGTCGCTGCGCTGGCGGACAACCTTACGGCGGACGGGGCGGTGGTGCTCCGGGCGGATTCCGACGGCTATCTCGACGTGCCGCTAGCGGGCAGTTCGGCCGACACGCGGGTCCTCCGCAAGACCACCATCGACCGCACCAACAACAAGCTGATCGTAGCCGCGGGCAGCGCGGACGAGCCATGGGTCTGGGCGAGCGCCGTCCCGAGAAAGTTCGAGGTGGGATTGGAGGATCTGTTCGGAGACAAGTACCTGCCCGTATCGGTAGACGGATTCGCACGGGATGCCACGCGCGAGATCAGGACGGGGTCGCACGTGGATGCGGCGCGCAAGGAAATCACCCGACTGCAACGGGTGCTCGAGGGGCTCGTAAATCTCGGGGACGAGCCGTTCGCGAATCAGCAGCGACAACGGATCTTCGACGACATTCAAGAGCAAATCACGACTGAACTGTTCAGAGAACAAGACCCCGCTCCCGGGCTGTCCACCATAGAGGCGCTGAGCGGCGCGGCCGCCGCGAAGTGGAACGGCGATCACACGGACTACCCCGCCAACAGCGCGGGAGAGCCCTCGGATCGCACGGTGCTGGCCGAAGTGCAGGCCATCCTCGATGCATTGGCGGATCAAGAGTCGTTCGGGGAAGCGTTCGCCAGCGGCGGAATCTTCGAGGGTCTCAATGCGTTCGATTCCACTGGCGACGGCGAAAACGACACAGTCATCCCGGCCCACTTCATCTTCAGGAAGGACAAGGCTCGGATGCTCTTGTGGACGGACACCACCGACGTGTCTCGCTTCGGAGTGTGGATCCGCCAGAGCAGTTTCTACGCGAACAACAACAAGGGCCGGCGGGCGTGGTACGGCGGCTACAGCGGCTATCGCGATCTCACAACCTATGGCGAACCGTTCGCGTACAGTCCGCTGGATCAAGTAACCTATGCGTCGCACATGGATCGCGGCTATCCCGGGCGGGGCGCGCAGCGCCCGGTGAGGGCCAGCTACCAGGGGACCGCGGCAGCCCTGCAGCACACGATCTTCTACACGGCCGGCCTCGACGCTAGGGTTTGGTGGGACAACAACGCCGTATCTGGCGAACTGTCCGCCAGATTCTCAGAGCCGACCTCGACGGATCCCGCCTTCGGCAGGCTGCGCCACGGGCTGCTCGACTACCCGAACCCTGCCGCCAACAACACGCGCAACAAGCCGAAGCCGGGCACCCACGATGTCGCGGCGCTGATCTTCACCGCGGACATAACGAGCACCGACAACAAGATCGGCTTCACGGGCGACACGCTCCGCGTCGAATACGACCGCGAGATAAAAGGGAACCGGTCGTACCCGGAACTGGTAGCTCCGGTTATCAACAAGGCCAGTCTCATCAACGGCAACCTCGTGATCCGGCACAGCGGCCAAAACGAGAGCAATTGGCGTCGTCGGGAAAGGGGTGGAACGTTCACGCAAGTGTCGTACTCGTGGCTGAATACCAGCGATCTGCCAGCCGACAACACCACGACCGTTGTCATGGCCGGCACGGGCGGCACCGAAACGCTCGTCGATCAGTTCAACGCGGAGTTCGAGGATCACGCTGCGACGAGTCTGGATCTGTATTCCGTAGAGTACGGCAGATACGACAACCACGCTTCCAAGGAGGGCTATCTCCTGCTCACGTTCGTCGATGGCACGCTGATCCACACGTTTCTGACTGACTTAAACGCGAGTGGCAGCGCCGACAACCCGGCGCGGACGCAGAGCGCGTACGCGCCGTCCATCACTGTGTCTCAGGATGGAGAGCTGTTCGACGAATTCTTCAGCAGCGGCAAGGGGGCGGGGTATCTCAACGTCGGTTACCCGCTCGGGCCTCCAGTGGCACCTGTGCCAGGTGCCACCAACTTCGACCGAACCCAGTTCTTCGCGCAGGAGTTCGAGTACGAAAATATTGGTGACAGGAACAACGGTTTCGGGCGTCCGATGGATCCGGACGAGATGGCGACGCGGGGTATCGATATCGCCGGAGGCACACCATCGACGTTCTATACAACGACAGGGTCATCGACCGTCGGATTGTCGGCCGGCGTCTCCACGACAGCGCGGATTGACGGTCAATTCGTCGGCGAGCACAGTGACGGGCCTCTCGGGATGATCGGTGTATGGTCCCTGCCCGGAAACTCGCCTTCGGACGAAGATGGCTTCCGTTCCCACACCTATCGAGACCATTGGTTCGGCGTCGGCAACATGCGGGCCGAGATCGTCGCCGCTTTTGGAGCGGATCTGATCAGTACGTCGCCGTAACCGGCTTGGTCGAGCGCGATGGACGGTTCTGACGAGTCGCGGCCCCGCAATCCCACGCCACGCGAGGAGCGGGTCGCGGCTCGTCTTGCCGATCATTGCGGTTCACAGCGATCCGAGTGATGAGGTGCGCGCCAAGGCGCGATCAGGGCCCGTCGCACCGGTGAAGCACTGCGAATCAATGCGAGAATGGCCCGTCTAGGTCGTCGCATGGATCCCTTCCCGTGGACTTTGATCCAGATCGAAGCGCTGACCGCTAGAGGCGAACTGTCGCCGCAGACCGTTGCGGCAGCGTCCGCGGACGCAATCCTAGGTCGCGAATCGGACATCCGAGCTTGGAGTTCGCTTGCTCTGGACTCTGCACGGAAGCGGGCGGCATCGCTCACGCTGGAACTGCAAGGAATGGGGCCACGCAGTCCGCTGCATGGCGTGCCATTCGGTGCCAAGGATATCTTCGACACGGCAGGAATACCGACCGAGTGGGGCTCGGCTACGCAACGAGGCCGAATCCCGGAGCGCGACTGCGACCTTGTCCAGAAGTTGGACTCGCTGGGCTGCGTCCTCGTGGGCAAGACCGAGACGACAGCGTTCGCGTATTACGACACGGGGCCGACGTGCAACCCGAGGGATCTCGCCCGGACTCCGGGCGGGTCGTCTAGCGGCTCGGCGGCGGCCGTGGCCGCGGGCATGGTGCCGCTCGCGTTCGGGACGCAGACGCAAGGCTCGGTGCTGCGCCCGGCTTCGTTCTGCGGCGTCGCTGGGTTCAAGCCCACCTTCGGGCTGCTACCGCTCGGCGGCGTGATGGCGTTCGCGCCGACATTGGATCACGCCGGCATATTCGCCGCGACTTGCGCCGACATCAGAGTCGCGTGGCGGTCCCTGGGGTTCGAGTCGCACACCGGGGCTGTGAGCGCGATCACGGTCGTCGACTGGCCGCCAGGAAGGAACCCAGAATCAACTATGACGGATGCGTTTCGCTCGGCTCTCCGCGTGCTCGGCGAAACGGGTGTGGAGGTCAAGCGCGTGAAGCGGCCTGACCTATTCGATCCACTGCCCGATGCGCTCCATACGGTGATGGCTTACGAATGCGTTCGCGAGCATGCCGAGCATTATCGGCGGCACGGTCGAAGTGTAGGTGCCAAGCTGGCCACCTTGCTCGACGAAGGTCTCACGATAGCGGTCGAAGACTACCGCTCGGCTATCGCCACGCTCGAGAGCGCCCGCAGGCAGTTCGCGAAATGGATTGGCGACCATCCGCTACTGGCAACCCCTGCGGCCCTCGGTCCGGCCCCATTGGGCCTAGGATCAAGCGGCGACCCGCGATGCAACGCTCCCTTCACGGCCCTGGGCGTGCCCGCGATCTCCATTCCGATCCCCGGCGCTTCCCCGCCCATGGGACTGCAACTAGTGGCAGAGTCGCACGGTGACGCGACGCTCTTGGCGAGTGCAACAGCCTTCGAGGGACTGCTTTCCGCAGCCGCGACATAGGCCGGAAGAGGGTTTCACGGCCCCGGCGGCGAATGGCGTATCCGTACTGTTACTCTGAAATCAGGGGATCCGCAATGGAACGCGGCTCCGCATGCGGAGTGGTGCGTGGAGCGGTGCCTTCCTAGCCGCGACGGCGGCGGGGGTTCCCTGTCCGCTCTCGAGTGATACCGATGACTCTCGACTTTGCGAAATCCGGCGGGCTGGTGCCGACGATCATTCAGGATCACCGCGACGGACGGGTCCTCATGCTCGGGTACATGAACGAAGCGGCCTTCGCAAAAACCGTGGAGTCCGGCAAGGTCACGTTCCTGAGTCGGTCGCGGAACAAACTTTGGACCAAGGGCGAGAGTTCGGGACACACGCTCGTGGCCAAGCGCATCGAGGTCGATTGCGATCTCGACTCCCTGTTGATCCACGTGGACGCAGTGGGACCCGGCGTTTGCCACGTCGGATACCGGAGTTGCTTTTACCGGAAGCTCGACAACGGGATCTGGGAGGTCGACGAAGCGCCCACTTACGACCCCGACGGCGTCTATGGCTCGAAGACCTGATCTGACGGTCGAGTCATGCTCCGCATCGTCGCCAGCCAAGACCGCGAGACTTGGCGGGGGATCGTTGCAAGGCGATCGCAGCGCTCCGCGGAAGCGGAACGCGTAGTCGAGCCCATTCTGGATGCCGTGCGGCGTCGCGGCGACGACGCCCTAATCGAGTACGCGCGCCAGCTAGACGGTCTCGGCAGCGAATCGTTGCGCCTCTCCGAGTCGCACCTCGCCACGGCGCGAGAGGACCTCCCCAGGGATATCGCGGAGGCGATCGAAGCGGCTGCCGCACGGATTCGCAGCTTCGCTCAGATGCAAATGCCTCGGGAGTGGCTGCGGCCGTCAGACCCGGGTGTCGAACTAGGTCAGCTGGTGAGGCCACTCGGCTCGGTCGGCGCGTACGTGCCCGGGGGGCGCTACCCCCTCCCTTCGACGGTGATGATGACGGCTATCCCCGCCCAGATCGCTGGCGTGCAGCGCATCGCCATCACATCGCCCAGACCGTCGCCGGTAACCGTTGGCGCAGCCGCACTGCTCCAGCTCTCGGAATTCTATGCCGGCGGCGGGGCGCAGGCGATCGCGGCCTTCGCCTTCGGCACGGAAACCGTGCCGAAGGTCGACCGGATCGTCGGACCGGGAAACGCGTACGTGGCGGCGGCGAAAAAGCTCTTGGCAGGCGAAGTCGGAATCGACTTCGTGGCGGGCCCGACGGAGATTGCGCTGGTGTTCGAGTCGGGCGACGCGCGGGCACTCGCGGCGGATATGCTAGCCCAGGCCGAGCACGACGCCGATGCCGCGGCGATCTTGATCACATCGTCCCAAAGATTAGCGGAGGATGTAGCTGCAGAGGTTGAACTCCAGTTGCGCTCCCTTCCGACAAGCGCGGTCGCGACCGAGTCGATCAATCGGAACAGTCTCGCAATCGTGACCGAGACCCTTCAGGAAGCCTGCGACATCGCGAACGAGATCGCGCCCGAGCACCTCGCTGTCAGCGAGTCAGTGCCCCTGAGCGAGATTCGGCACGCGGGCTCTGTCTTCGTAGGGGCGTGGAGCCCGGAAGCCGCCGGAGATTACGCGGCCGGGCCGAATCACGTATTGCCGACGAGCGGATTCGCCCGACTCCGGGGCGGCTTGAGCGTGCTCGACTTCGTCAAGATCATCTCGGTGCAAAAGCTCTCGGAACAGGGCTTGCGCGAACTCGGGCCGGTCGTTACCGCGCTGGCGCGAGCCGAGGGTCTCGAGGCCCATGCACGCTCCATCGAAGTGCGTACGAGCATAACCAGCGGAGGCGAGCATGGCTAGCGCGCCCAAGCCTCGCGAGGCGGTCGTCAAGATGGCTCCTTACAACCCGCCTCTCGAGGGGCGCGGGGAGAAGCTGCGCCTCGACTTCAACGAGAACGTATCGGGATGCTCTCCGAAGGTGCTCGAGGTGCTGCGAAACGCCACGACCCGAGAGTTTGTGGCGACGTATCCCGAATACGAGGCGGCGCGACAGAGGCTGGCCAGCCATCTCGGCGTCACGGCCGACCAGCTGATCCTCGGCGCGGGCACCGACGAGGTCATCAACGCGGTCATGCACGCTTACGTCGACCCGGGCGACGAAGTGATTGTCCTGAAGCCCTCGTTCAGCATGTTCGCCTTCTACGCGGAACTGGTGGGCGGCGTGCCTCGCCAGATCGCGTACCGACCGCCGGACCTTTCGTTCCCCGTGGACGAGATCGTTGCAGGTATCAACTCGCGCACTCGCGCGATTTGCATCGCGTCCCCTAACAATCCGACTGCCGGGGTGGTGAGCGGCGAAGAGCTGCGGCGGATCTTGGATGCCGCCGATGGCTGCGCCGTGCTGGTTGACGAGGCGTATTTCGATTTCCACGGCGAATCCATGCTCGACATCCTGCCGGAGCGGCCGAACCTGTTCGTGTCGCGAACATTCTCGAAGGCATACGGGATGGCGGGGCTGCGCATCGGGGTGATGGCCACGCAAGTTGGCAACGCCGAAATCGTCCGCAAAGGCCAGTCCCCTTACGGCGTGAACGCGCTAGCGATTCGGTGCGCTCTCGCGGCGATCGAGGATCGCGAGTATGTCCGCGAGTATGTCCGTCAGGTCCACGAGGCCCGCGAACTGCTCTGTGCCGCGTTCGACGAGATGAACATCCGCTACTGGCCGAGCCGCGCGAACTTCGTGCTGTTCGAGATGGGAGACCGCGTCAAAGACGCCTGCGCGGCGCTGGCCGAGCGAGGCATCTTGATTCGTGACCAGTCGCGACACATTCCAGGCACGGCGCGCGTCACGGTCGGAACCCTGCAAGACACGGTACGCTTCCTTGCCACACTGAAGGAGGTCAGGGCGAAATGGGTGCGGACGTAGTGGTGTTCGACATGGACGGGGTGCTGGTGGATCCCACCGAGACGTTCCGCCGCGCCTTGATCGATACCGTACAGCACTTCTCGGGCGTGACCCTCACCCAGGACGACATCGTGCGCATCAAGAACGAGGGCGGCTTCAACGACGACTCCGAGATCGCGCTGCTCGCGATTCGGGAAGCGGGATTCGATCCCGACATGAAGGAGATCCGGTCGTTCGGGCGGGAGCTGTACTGGGGTGACAACGCGGACGGCTACATTCGCAACGAGCGCTGGCTAGTCGACCCCGGATTGCTGGAGCGCTTGGCTGCGACGCGGCGCCTCGCCGTCTTCACGGGCCGCGGCATGCAGTCGGCAACCCACACGCTGCGTCGGTTCTGCCCGCGCGTCGACTTCGATCCGATCGTGACGCACGAGCAGGTGGAGAACCTCAAGCCCGCCCCGGACGGCCTGCTGCTCATCCGGCGCTCGGTTCCCGAAAAGGACATGGTGTTCGTGGGGGATAACATCGACGACTGCCGGTCCGCCCGGTCCGCGGGCGTGCGCTTCGTCGGAATCGCGGCGCCCGACACGCCGCGCCACGAAGAGACCAAGGCCCTCTTCGAGCGGCTCGGCGCGGAAGCGGTCTTGGAAAGCGTCAACGATCTCGAAGGCTGCCTGACATGAACGGTTCCCGCACGGCCAGTATCCAGCGTCACACCAACGAGACTCGGATCTCGGCTGAATTGGACCTTGGCGGCAAGGGACGCTACGAGATCCGGACGGGCATCCGATTCCTAGACCACATGCTCGAGCTCTTCGCCCGTCACGGAGCGTTCGATCTGACCCTGCGAGCGGAAGGGGACTTGGACGTGGACCAGCACCATACCGTCGAAGACTGCGGAATCGTGCTGGGCCAGGCGTTTGCCGAGGCACTCGGAGACAAGGTGGGCATCCTGCGATCCGGCTACTTCGTGATGCCCATGGACGAGACGCTGGCCGTGGCGGCGGTGGATCTCAGCGGCAGGCCGGCGCTGGTATACCATGCCCCGACACGATTCCGGTTGGTAGGGGACCTGCAAGCCGAACTCCTGCACGACTTCTTCGACGGATTCGCGGTTCACTGCGGCGCCAACCTCCACTTGCGAGTGCTCTACGGTCGCTCGAGCCATCACCGGATCGAGGCCCTATTCAAGTGCTGGGCCAAGGCGATGCGCTTCGCATGCTCGCAAGACGAGCGGCTGAAGGACCAGTTGCCGAGCACCAAGGGGCTGCTGGAAGGGGGCGCTTGAGATGACAGCGGTATTCGACTACGGTGCCGGCAACCTTCGCTCGGTGGCAAACACCCTCGAGAGCTTGGAGGCTGGATTCGAAATCGTGGCGGACGCCAAGGGCCTCGGTGCGGCCAACCGCATCATCTTGCCCGGGGTCGGCCACTACGGACAGTTGCTCCGGTCCCTGGACTCTCTCGGCGTGCGCGAAACGCTTTGCGAGCGAATCGCATCGGGGGTGCCGTTCCTCGGCATCTGCCTAGGGCTGCAGGCCTTGTTCGATGGCAGCGAGGAAGCGACCGAGCGCGGCCTGTCCGTATATCCGGGGCAAGTAGTCCGCTTCCCTGCCGAGGCGCGGGTTCCGCAGATGGGCTGGAACCGCTTGGAGGTCCGAGGCGCGCCGCGGCTGCTGCGGGGAATTGGATCCGATCCGTATGTTTATTTCGCGAACAGCTACTACATACCGGCGTCGACGGCCAACGACCGAGCGGCGGCCTTGTGCGATTACGCGGGAAACACGCTCTGCGCGGCTCTTGAATCCGGAAACGTCTTCGGAGTCCAGTTCCACCCGGAGAAATCCGGTCCTCTCGGCCAGCGCATCGTGCGGAACTTCCTCGAAGCCGACCCATGTTGACGAAACGCATTATTCCTTGCTTGGATGTCACGGCCGGCCGCGTCGTCAAGGGCGTCAATTTCGTGGATCTGCGCGATGCCGGCGACCCAGTCGAACTCAGTGCCCGCTACAACGAAGACGGAGCGGACGAGCTGGTGTTCCTTGACATCACCGCTTCAAGCGATCATCGCGCCACGATGGTCGATGTGGTGGAGCGCACCGCCCGCAAGGTGTTCATCCCGTTGACGGTTGGTGGCGGTATTCGCTCGGTCGCGGACGCCCGGGGGATACTCATGGCGGGAGCGGACAAGGTCTCCGTGAACACGGCCGCCGTGGAGCGTCCCGACCTGATCCGCGAACTGTCGGAGGAATTCGGGGCGCAAGCCGTGGTGCTGGCGATCGACGCCCGGCGCGAGAGGTCCGGGGGCTGGGAGGTGAACACCTACGGCGGCCGCAGGCCGACCGGCATCGACGCCGTCGAATGGGCCCAGCGAGGCGAGGCGATCGGAGCGGGGGAAGTCCTCCTGACATCCATGGACGCGGACGGCACCCTAGGCGGCTTCGACTGCGAACTGACTCGCGCGATCGCTGAAGCCACACACATCCCGGTGATTGCAAGTGGCGGAGGAGGAACCCCGAAGGACTTCGTTCGCGTCCTGACCGAGGGCCGAGCGGATGCAGCACTGGCCGCTTCGATCTTCCATTACGGCACCTATACCTCCAACGGCCTCAAGGAACTGCTTGGCCAGCACGGAATCCCGGTGCGACTATTGGAGTCGGGTGGCGTCTAGCCTTGGCGTCTGTTGAGCGACTCGCGCGCATCGACTGGATTTGCGACGACAGCGGAGCCTACTCGCTCTGCCTCCGCAGTTTCGCGACAGTCTCGATGTGCAGCGTCTGCGGAAACATATCGACCATGATGATCGACTCGACCGCGTAGCCTCCGGCGAGCAAGCCCTTGACATCCCGGGCGAGCGTGGCTGGATTGCAGGAGAGCAGGCGCAATTCCGGGGGGCCGAGCCGAATGATGTGCTGGACAACGTCCGGTCCCAATCCACTGCGGGGCGGGTCTGCCACGATCACGTCCGGACATCGATCCAAGCCTTTCAAGTAGTCCGAGACATCCGCTTGGATGGCACGGACGGCAAGGCCGACCCTCGCGGCGTTGCTCTGTAGATCGCGGACGGCCGGTCCGCCAGTTTCCACGCCCACGACCCGGCCAAACTGTCGGGCGAGAGGCAAAGTCAGCAATCCGACACCGCAATACAAGTCCACCGCGAACTCCCCGGCCAAGTCCCCTGCGCCGAGTTCCGCAATCCGGCCAGTCAGATGCCGGTTGACTTGGAAGAACGAACGCCCGCTCACGCGGTAAAGGTCATTGTTGCTACGGACGGTCACGGACGCGCCTAGGCGTTCGACGCCCAACCGATTCGCGGACCATGTCCAGAAGCTCTTGGGCAGCGGTCCCGGCCGCCGAGGAAGATTCACTTGCAGCTCGGTCTCGTTCGTGAAGAGTTCGATCTGACGAAGCTGGCGCGGAAAACGACCGCTAGCGGCCATCTCGGCCAGGATCCTGTGGGCGCGGTTGAGCGCAGGCGAGTTTATGGGGCATTCGACGGTGGGAACCAACTGATGCGTCCCGGAAGCAAAGAATCCGGTCTCCGTCCCGCCACCATTCTTCCGGGCGAAGCGAAACTGCGAGCGATTGCGATAGCCCCAAGGCTCGCCCGCTTCCACGGCGATCTCTCCTTCCCATGTCAAGCCCCCGATCCTCCGCAGTGTTTCGCGGAGAATCTCTCGCTTGGCCGTCAGTTGACGGTCGTACGGAACATGCTGGTACTGGCACCCCCCGCACTCGCCGAACACACGGCATGGTGGATCGGCCCGCTCGTCCGATCGGCGCTCCCAACTGACCGGGTTCCCGTGACCAACACCTCCCCGTTGCGTGAATTCGACCTCGACTTCCTCGCCGGGCAGGACAAACGGCACGAACACGGCGGTCTCGCCGTGACGGGCAAGTCCGGTGCCACCGTAGACGAGCTTTTCGATCCGAAGTGTCGCGCGCACTGATTCGATTCTCCCACCCACCGGAATCCCCGTGGCCCCGCGGGCCGGTTGCTAAACTCGAAAACTGGCCTCCGCATCATGCCCTTGACCGCGTTTCTCTTTCCCGGACAGGGATCCCAAGCGCCCGGCATGGGGCGCGAACTGGCGGAACGCTTCCCCGTGGCCCGCGCGGTTTTCGATCAGGCGGACGAGGCACTCGGCTTCCCGCTATCGAAGCTCTGCTTCGACGGTCCGGCCGAGGAACTGAAGCTGACAAGGAACACCCAGCCGGCGATCCTGACCGTTTCAGTGGCAACGCTCGCTGTCGTCCGCGACAAGGGCGTCCGGGCGGACTATGTCGCCGGCCACAGCCTCGGCGAGTACTCGGCCTTGGTCGCGGCGGGGTCCATCCCTTTCGCAGACGCCGTGCGCTTGGTGCGCGAGCGGGGTGCCCGCATGCAGGAAGCCGTCCCGCAAGGCGTGGGCGCTATGGCGGCCTTGCTCGGAATCGACGCCGCAACCGTGCAAGCAGTCTGCGAGACAGCCTCGCAAGGTCAAGTCGTAGGACCCGCGAACGTCAACTCGCCAAGCCAAGTCGTGATCGCCGGCCACGCGGAAGCGGTGGGCCGGGCAGTTGAAGCTGCGAAGGCCAGCGGAGCGCGACGGGCGGTGATGCTGGAAGTCAGCGCGCCGTTCCATTGCGCGTTAATGACCCCGGCTCGGGACGCCATGGAACCATATCTGGACGAGACAGGGTTCCAAGACCTGGAGGTTCCGCTCGTCAATAACTGGCAAGCGGCGGAGATTCGCACGGGTGCGGATGCTCGACACGGTCTCAAGCAGCAGATTCCGAACCCCGTGCAGTGGAGCCGGACGATTCAGCATCTCGCCTCGCGGCAAGTCCAGCGATTCGTCGAGGTCGGCCCGGGGCGCGTGCTGACCGGACTGCTCAGGAGCATTGACCGCTCCTTGAGTGGGAGCAGCACGCACGATGTCGCCAGCGTGGAGTCGATACAGCCATGACAGGCCGAACCGCCCTTGTGACCGGTGCCAGCCAAGGCATCGGACGCGCTTGCGCGAGGGCCTTGGCCGACCGGGGCGCGAGGGTCATCGTCGGGGCGCGCCAAGCGGACAAGCTGGAAACGTTGGTCGACGAGGTTCGCAGCAATGGCGGGAGCGCTGAAGCGATCACGCTGGACGTGAGCGACCAAGGATCCGTCGACGCCCTTGTCGCTAGCCACGGCAAGAGCATCGATATCTTGGTGAACAACGCCGGAATCACCGGTGACGGCCTCGCGATGCGGATGCGCGACGACGATTGGAACCGCGTTCTGGAGACGAATCTCACCGGGAGTTTCCGTTGCGCGAGGGCGCTGATGCGGCACATGGCTCGCAAGCGTTGGGGACGCATCGTGAACGTCTCGTCGGTGGTGGCCTTGTCCGGCAACGCAGGGCAGGCGAATTACGCCGCCTCCAAGGCGGGCTTGGTGGGGCTAACCAAGTCGCTGGCGCTGGAACTGGCGGGCCGCAATGTAACCGTGAATGCCGTCGCGCCGGGGTTCGTGGACACAGCGATGACCGCAGCCATGGAAGAGTCAGCGAGGGAGCAGATCCTGTCCCGGATTCCGCTCGGACGCATGGGCAGCCTCGATGAGATTTCGGCCGCGATTTGCTTCCTGGCGAGCGAGGACGCCGGTTACATCACCGGCCATGTCCTGAACGTGAGCGGCGGGTTGTACATGTAATGCCAGCTCGGAGTCTCACAGTTCTCGACCAAATCGTCTTGCGCAAGCGGGCGGAGCTCGTCTCGGAGCGCACTTTGGTCAAGCAAGAGGACTTGGAGAGCAAGCCCATCCCGAGGCGCAGGGGGTTCCGAGCCGCGCTCGAAGCGAAACGCCCCGCGATCATCGCGGAAATCAAGAAGGCGTCCCCTTCGGCTGGCCTGATCGCGGAGGAATTCGATCCCGCGACCATCGCCCGGAGCTATCAAGCGGCCGGTGCCGCCGCCCTGTCCGTGCTGACCGACAAACAGTTCTTCCAAGGATCGCTGGACGACTTGATGGCGGCCCGGACCGCGACGTCGCTGCCCGTGCTGCGCAAGGACTTTACGCTCGACCGGTACCACCTCCTACAGGCATCGACCCACGGAGCCGACTGCGTGCTGCTGATCGTCGCCGTGCTTGAATCCGCGGAACTCAAGGAATTGCTCGCCGCCGCCGAGGATTTGCGCTTGGACGCCTTGGTCGAGGTGCATGACGGGGACGAACTGGATCGCGCCCTGGCGGCCGGGGCGAGCCTCGTCGGCGTGAACAACCGGAATCTCAAGACGCTGGAGGTGTCGCTGGAGACCTCTTTCGAACTAGCTGGCCGTTTCCCGGACGGAATCCTGCGCATCAGCGAGAGCGGCATTCGGCGACCGGACGACCTGAAACGGCTGCAAGACGCCGGTTACCAGGGTTTCCTTGTCGGGGAAAGCCTCATGCGGCAGTCCGACCAAGGCCAAGCGCTCGCAAGTCTGCTGGCAAACGGTTCATGACGGGCCTCCGCTGGCAGGCTGCCGAAGTCCTGGAATCCATCAAGTTCCAGCACTCGATCTTTGCACTGCCATTCGCGCTGACGGGAGCGCTGCTCGCCCTGCGAGGCACGGACCTGACGGGCACGGATATTGCTTGGAAGTTCGCTTGGATCATCGCGGCCATGGTGGCGGCCCGGTCGGCGGCGATGGCCTTCAACAGACTGGTCGACGCTCGGATCGACGCTCGGAACCCGCGCACGGCGAGCAGGTCCCTGCCTGCGGGGAGACTCTCCAAGCGCTTCGCGGCGGCGTTCGTTGCGCTTTCGTGCGCCGCGTTCGTGGCAGCCGCCGCCCAGTTGAACGCCCTCTGCCTCCAACTCAGTCCGTTCGTGCTCGCCCTCGCCCTGGGCTACTCGTTCACCAAGCGATTCACGGTGTTCTCGCATCTGGTGCTCGGGGCGGTCCTCGGTCTCGCGCCAACAGCGGCTTGGATCGCTATCCGAGGGTCACTGCAAGCTGACATCCTGCTGTTGTCCGCTGCCGTAATGCTCTGGACAGCTGGTTTCGACATCATCTACTCCTGCCAGGATGCCGAGTTCGACCGTGAGGAAGGTCTGCAATCGCTGCCCTCACGCCTAGGGATCGCGAGAAGCTTGACGATTTCAAGGGTGTTACACGCGGGAATGGTGTTGCTGCTCGCTCTGGCGTGGAAGGCACTCGGTCTAGGTATGTTGGGCTTGCTCGGCGTCATCGCTGTCGCCGGCCTGCTGGTCTACGAGCAATCTTTGGTGCGAGCTGACGACCTGTCACGCGTCAACGCCGCGTTCTTTGCAGTCAACGGCTGGGTCAGCGTCCTTTTCCTAGTGTTCTGGGGAGCGGACATGTGGCTTCCGCTCGCGTTGCGCTGACCGCGATCAAGACGGATGAATCCGTCGGCACCGCCCGTCAGCGGCCCCTGTTGCAGCTGGCCGAATCGGGTGGCTGACCCAACGTGGATGTCGCGCACGGAATGCCGAGGCGGCTAGAACGTGCCCGGGCTGCGTCGCATCGCCGGACGCGTATACTGCGACGGGCACGATGGATGGAGACATGGACATGGAAGCGCATTCGTTTCGAGTCTTGCAACACATCGCTACGACCCTAGCGCTCGCGTGCTTGCTGCACGCGGACAGCCTCTCGCCCAAGCTGCGTGCTCAGCCGTTGGATGCCCTGCCAGCCCATGCACTCTACGGCGACTACGCCGTGGGGGTCGCGACTGGATTCGCCGTGGATCGCAGCCAACGGTTCGATCCGTGGAACACGGCCTACGCCCGTCCCGAGTACCGCGCCCTGCTGCGCCGCGTGGAGACCTCCGGACAGCCCCGAACCGTGATGTTCCAGATTTGGTACCCAGCGTCACCGGCGGCGGGGATGAATCGGCTCAGCGGTACCCGTTCCCCGTTCCCTGCGGATAGCGGGCGCCAAGCCAATTACTGGGATTTCTTCGCCCAAGCCGGAGAGCTGGGCTACCGGATCGGCGCGGCCGCTCAAGTTATCCTGCCTCAGTTCGTTCACTTGCAGGATGGCGGGACGCTAGCGCAGGCACCTGACACCCGGAAGCAGTCCGCGTACGAGGAAATCGGATTGCAAATCCTCGAGCATTCGCAGGGAGCATGGCAAGACGCGCGGGCGGCCGCAGGCCGGTTCCAGCTGATCCTGCTCGTTCACGGCCTTGCCGGTAGCCACGCAATGTGGAGTACGTTCGGCGAGTTCCTCGCCACGCACGGCTACGTGGTCGCGGCACCCACGTTCATTTCTGATGGCGGACTGCCGCTGGTGTTCCATGACGAGAACTCCGCATTCGCCCGGACATCGTCGCCCGAGGCGCTGGGCCGGGCGTACGAGTTGCTGCTAGGAGAGTTCAAGGTCGTTCCCTACGTCTACCGCATGCTGTTCGACATCGACCATCGTCAGCTCGGTCCGCCGCCGGACTTCGACCCGGCGGCCGCGAAGCTGATTCCGGGCGGCGTCGAGCGCGTCACGGGGATGATGCGGAACCTGTTCCGCCAGCGCGTCTCCGATGTGCAACTAGTGCTGAGCACCCTGCGGTTGCTGGACGCCGAGAGCAGCGTATGCCGGAACGCGCTATTGGCGCAGGGCGCGGAATCGGCCGCAACGTACCTCTGCGGCATTCTCGAGGGCCGCATTGACACGGAACGAGTGGGCATCGCGGGTCACTCGCTGGGCTCGATGACCGCTCAGCTAGCCTCCAGTCACGTTCCGGGCATTCGTGCCGCGTTGGGTCTGAACAACGGCGTGCCGTTCGCGTGGACGCCCGAAGAGATGTTCGGAGCGGGCGAGACGCCGAGCGGACTGCCGGTTGGCAGCAGCAAGCCGCTGCTGCTCATGGTTGGCGACGAGGACGACTTCGTGCAGGGCATCTTCGTGAATCTGTTGCAGACGGGCGTGGCGCGAGCGGGCGGTGACCCGACGCTCGCGTTTCCCTTGGAACCGGAGCGCGCCCGTCCGGATCGCATCGAGAACCCGCAACCGGTCGCGTTGACCTCGTGGAATCGCGCCACGGCGGACCGGGCTTTCGTCATCGTCCGGAACACCGACCACTTCTCGTTGGCGGAAGACTTTCCGCGGTTGTTCCCGTGGCCGGCGTTCCTGCGGGGCGCAGCTCCGTTCGCGCAATCGCCGGAACGCACGCGCAAGCCCACCGGGGCCGCAGCCTTCGACGCATCTCCCGAGCCCGGCGCGCGATACACGCAACTGGGCTGGTCGGACCTCAGCGATGGCGAGCAAGGGTACCTGCCACACGTGATTCGCGATTGGTACGCAAGAGCTTGGTTCGACTGGTATCTCAAGGACGAGGCAAGCGCCCGCGAGCGGCTGCAAGCGGCCGACCCGTTCGGAGCCCTGACCTCGGTGCGTCGCGATTTGCAGTGATCGCGAGGGTCTCCATGGCGGAGACGCTGAGCCACGAGGCCGATCGCGGCGCGATCGCGGGCCGCTTCCGGCTGGATTGGCAGCGGCGCCTCGGCGAACTGTCGAATCATGACCTCGGATGCAGGTGTGCAAGATCGTGGCCGAGCGTGGCGCATTGCTGGAAGGATCGCTGTTCCAGTCACTGGCCGACCCGATGGCGCGGCATTGCATCCCAAGCGCGTAGCGACCATACTGACTGCCATGCGTATCTGGGCCGTCGCCTGTTTGGTCGCAGCTAGCGCGATTCCACTTGCGGGCCAGCCCGAGGGCTGGTCACGCACCTACCCCGGCCATCGGGTGATCGGCAATCTGTACGCGGTCGGCACGTACGACCTCGGCGTGTTCCTGATCACGTCCGAGGACGGTCACATCCTGATCAACACGGCCTTGGAAGACTCAGTCCCGCTGATCCGCAAGAATGTCGAGGACTTGGGCTATCGCTTGCAGGACATCAAGATCCTGCTGACCATGCAGGCCCACTGGGATCACACGGCGGCCCTCGCGGAAATCAAGGAACTCGCCGACGCCGAGATGTGGGCTACGGCAGGCGACGCGCCGGTGCTTGAGGACGGCGGATTCAGCGATCCGCACTTCGGGGGCAGGGAGTCGTTCCGGCCCGTCACCGTCGACAAGATCGTCGCGGATGGCGAAATCATCCGGCTCGGGAAGACTCGGCTCAAGGTGGTCGAGAGTCCAGGGCATACGGCCGGAAGCGTCAGCTACACGATGACCGTTCGCGAGGGTGGCCGCGAGTACAGGGTGGTCATCGCGAACATGGGCACGATCAATCGCGGCAAGCGCTTGGTAGTCGACCCGACCTATCCCGGCGTCGCCGAGGACTTCGCGAAGACGTTCCGTCGCCAGAAAGCGATGGACATCGACGTCTGGGTGGCCGCCCACGGGTCGCAGTACGGGATGCACCGGAAGCACAGCCCCGGGCAGCCGTACAGCCCGGAGACGTTCGTGGATCCGGAGGGCTTCCGAGCTGCCGTGGAGAGGCTGGAAACGCTATATCACGCCCAGCTCGCCGCAGAGCGAAAGTAGCAAGAGTTCCCTGTCACAGCTCGCTATTCCAAGGTTCACGGCGTCGGCCGGCAGTGCATGCGTGGTATGTTGAAACCCGGGGGAAGTGCCCTTGGTCCCGCGCATCTCCGACGAGCGCTTGGTCCTGATCGCCGACAAGGTGATGGCGGGAGCGAGGCTGTCCTTCGAGGATGGCGTGGACCTCTACCGTTCCCCGGACCTGTTGGCCGTGGGTTACCTCGCCAACGCCGTCCGCGAGCGCGTCAACGGGAACGCGACGTACTTCAACGTCAACCGCCACATCAATCCCACGGATGTTTGCGTAGCGGCCTGCAAGCTGTGCGCGTTCGGCAAGCAAGCGCGCAACCCGACCGCGTACACGATGTCGCTCGAGCAGGTCTGGCACACGGCGGGCGTCGGTTACAGCGACGAAGTCTCGGAGTTCCACATCGTCGGCGGGCTCCATCCGCAACTTGGAATCGACTGGTTCGCCAAGATGTTCCGCGGCCTGAAGGAGCGCTTTCCGAAGGTGCATCTGAAGGCGCTGACGATGGTCGAGATCGGCTACCTGGCGCGACGCGAAGGCCTCTCCATCCAAGAGACGCTCGAGCGCCTTCGCGCAGCCGGCGTCGATTCCCTGCCCGGCGGCGGCGCGGAGATCTTTTGCGAACGGGTGCGGCGCATCATCTGCGACCACAAGATCGACGGGAACGAATGGATCGAAACCGCCCGCACCGCCCACAACCTCGGTCTCAAGTCGAACGCGACGATGCTCTACGGGCACATCGAAACCGACGAGGACCGCGTGGATCACTTGCTACGGCTGCGGGCTCTGCAGGATGACACGGGGGGCTTCCAGACTTACATCCCGCTGGCATTCCATCCCGAGAACACGCCGATGAGCCACTTGCCGATGACTTCGGGATTTCAGGATGTCAAGGCCATCGCCGTGGCGCGCCTGCTGCTCGACAACTTCCCGCACATCAAAGCGTACTGGGTCATGATGACGCCGAAGATCGCGCAAGTCGCCCAGCGCTTCGGCGCCGACGACCTCGACGGCACGGTGGTCGAGGAGAAGATTTACCATGACGCCGGAGCGACGACCCCCCAAGCGTTGCGTCGCAGCCAGTTGCTGCGACTGATCCGTGCGGCGGGACGCGAGCCGGTCGAACGCGACACGCTCTATCGGGAAGTGTCGCGGGACGAAGCCACGCTGGCGATCGCCGTCTGAGCGACTGGCGCCCTGCCTCACGGAGCGAGCAGTTCGAGAATCTGCTCGAGCTTCGTCCTGATCTCTTGCAGGGCCGGCTTCGGGACGAGCGCGGTGTCGACCGGCAGCGGCGCTTCGGCCGAGCCGGGGTCCTCCTTGCTCCTGCGTCTCGCCCGCAAGGCCTTGCGGGCGCCGGGGATCGTGTAGCCTTCGTCGTATAACAGCGACTTGATCGTCAGGACGGTTTCAACATCCTTGCGCCGGTACTGGCGCTGGCCGCTTGGCGTCTTGGACGGCTTGAGCGTCGGGAACTCGGTCTCCCAGAATCGCAGCACGTGCGACTCGACACCGGCCAGGTCGCAGACCTCGCCGATCTTGAAGAAAATCCGGTCCGGGATTGCGGGGGGCTGCTGGGTGCCGCTCTGATCTTCCGGCATGGCCGAATTCCATGCTAGCGCAATGAGAACCGCGGGTTCGCCCGCGCGCGGGCCCAGAATCGCTTGGCATCACTTCGCATCCGCCCCTGGCTCGCGAAGGCGGGAACTGTCGACAGAGCGCCGCCCGCCCCGCAGAGCCGATACCGGTCCCCCGAGTAGGTCCGAACTCTTGCTCGTGCGCAGGGCGCCGTGTCTGGAAACAAAACAACTTATAATGGAACTTCCGGCACCGGCCGCCCATGCCAAGCTACCCCCGTGTCCGCTCGACGACCGTCCTGTGTGTTCGTCGCGACGGCAAAGTGACGATGGCCGGTGACGGCCAGGTCACGATGGGATCCGAGGTCATGAAGGTCTCGGCGCGCAAGATCAGGCGCCTGCATGACGGCAAGGTGCTGGCCGGCTTCGCGGGTTCCACGGCGGACGCGATCTCCTTGTTCACTCGGTTCGAGGAGAAGCTGCAAGCATACGGCGGCAACCTGAGCCGAGCGGCCGTGGAACTCTCCAAGGAATGGCGCTTGGACAGGTCCCTGAGGCACTTGGAAGCCTTGCTGCTCGTAGCGGATGCGAGCGCGACGCTGCTGCTGAGCGGGACCGGGGACGTGATCGAGCCGGACGACAAGGTCGCTGCGGTCGGCTCCGGCGGCTCCTACGCTGTCGCAGCCGCCAACGCCCTCTTGGAGTACACCGAAATGAACGCGCGCGAGGTCGCGGGCGCCGCCATGAAGATCGCGTCCGACATCTGCATCTACACCAACGCGAACGTCGCTTTCGAAGACTTGGACTGACCATATGGTGATCTACCTGCCCGGGCATTCCGGCCCGAATTCCGCCGCGCTCGACGAGCTCACGCCGCGAGAGATCGTCGAGGAACTCGACAAGCACGTCGTCGGCCAAGCCGAGGCCAAGCGCGCCGTGGCGATCGCCGTGCGCAACCGCGTGCGACGCCAGAGGCTCGAACCGGAAATGGCCGAAGAGGTCATGCCCAAGAACATTCTCATGATGGGTCCGACCGGGGTGGGCAAGACCGAGGTGGCGCGGCGCCTCGCGAAACTGTCGAACTCCCCGTTCCTCAAGATCGAGGCTACGAAATACACCGAGGTGGGATACGTGGGCCGCGATGTCGATGCCATGATTCGCGACTTGGTAGAGACCGCGATCGAGATGCTCCGCGAAGAGAAGATCGAGATCGTCGCCGAGCGGGCCGAGCAGAACGCCGAGGAGCGCCTGTTGCAGATCCTCATGCCTCCCCAGCAACCCGACGAAGAAGGCGGCGCCGACAAGACCGCGCGGACGCGCGAGAAGCTACGCAAGCAGTTGCGGGACGGCAAGCTGGACGACCGCATGGTGGAGATCGAGACGCAAAAGGGCGGCAATCCGATCGAGATCATCACCAATCAAGGCGTCGAGGAAATGGACATCAACATCCGGGAGATGATTCCGGGCCTGTTCGGCGGGCAGACGCGGCGCCGCAAGATGACGGTGCTAGACGCTTTGGAGACGCTGGCGCAGGAGGAAGAGCAGAAGCTCATCGACATGGAGCAGATCACCCGGATGGCGGTGGAGCGTGCCGAGCAATCCGGGATCATCTTCCTGGACGAGATGGACAAGATCGCGGGCCGCGAGGGCATACGGGGGCCCGAGGTGAGCCGCGAGGGCGTGCAACGGGACTTGCTGCCGATCGTCGAGGGCACTACTGTCAATACGCGTCACGGCATGATCCGGACGGATCACATCCTGTTCATCGCGGCGGGAGCGTTCCACGTCTCGAAGCCGAGCGACATGATCCCGGAACTCCAAGGTCGCTTCCCGATTCGCGTGGAACTCAAGCCGCTGACGAAAGACGACTTCATCCAAATTCTCACGGCGCCGAAGAACGCGTTGACCAAGCAGTACGTCGCGCTGCTCGACACCGAAGGCCTGCAACTTGCATTCACCGATGACGCGGTTTCGGAAATCGCCCGCACCGCCATGGTGGTGAACGAGCAGACCGAAGACATCGGCGCGCGGCGGCTGCACACGATCATGGAAAAGCTGATCGAGAAGATCTCGTTCGAGGCGCCGGACATGAAGAACAAGGAAGTCACCATCGACGCCGAATACGTCCGGACGCGGCTGTCGTCGATCGTCAAGGATCAGGACCTGAGCCGCTACATACTCTGAGGCATGCCCGGCAGGGGCGGATGGGCGATGCCTCGTCGATGGTCGGCCGTTCCGATCACGCTCGCGGCTCTCGCTTGCGCGTGCGGGTCGGTCGGCGATCCAAGGCCTCCCCTCGCCAATCTTCCCGAGCCGATCGCCGACCTGTCGGCACGCCAGTTCGGCGACCAACTCGTGATTTCCTGGACCCGTCCCCGACGGACCACCGAAGGCTTGGCGGCCAAGGAAACCGGGTTCACGCTGTGGGCTGTCGAGGTTGGCGCAGTCGACACCGTACTGACCGACGAGACCATCGACGCGTACCGCCGATCCGTCAAGACAATCGAGGCGGAGGATCTCGAGGGCGTCGTACCTGACAACCGCGTCGAGGTTCGATCACCTCTGGACGCATGGACGCTGGGGCAGCCCGCAATCCTTGTGGTCACGGCATGGAATCGCGGCGGGCGGGACGCGGGCTATTCGAACCACGTGCCGATTCAGCCTCTGCAACCGCCCGCACCACCGCTCTTGTATCCGCCCTCGGTCACCGAGGACGGGGTAGCGCTCGGATGGCGGCCAAGCGAGCGAGCCGACGAGTATGCGATTGACCGCGCCACGGACGAGAGTGCGGAATTCACGGTCTTGGAAAGCGTTTCCGCGACGGAGTACCTCGACCCCACGGCCCGCCCCGGAGTCGCCTATCGCTACCGCTTGCGACCGTTGCGAATGTCCGATGCCGGACGGATTGAAGGGCTCCCATCCGAGACGGCCTCGGTAACGCCCCGGGACGTGTTTCCACCCCGTCCGCCGACCGGCCTGCGGGCGGTCCGGACGCCGACAGCGGTCGAACTGTCTTGGCTGCCGAATGAAGAGCCCGACATCGCCGGCTACCGAGTCTTACGAGGGGGTGCCGCTCTGACCTCCGTCATCACGGAATCTTCCTACAGCGACGGATCAGCGGTACCGGGAACTCCGTACGAGTACGAGGTCACGGCGGTGGATTCCCAAGGCAACGAAAGCGGTACAGGCCCATTGCTACGAGTGCCCGCCCGCGAGGCGGACTTCAATTAGGGCCCGCTCGTCAGCGTGAGCAGACTGGTGTTGGTTTCGCGAACCGTTCTCAGATTCAGCCGCGGCCAGAGCACAGGCCGCTTGCAAGAAGGAATTGTAGGGATCAGCGACAGGCTCTCGATCCGCTACCTTCGGGAGGCACGAAACTACCGCCCGCCCGGGGAGGGCTGGGGAATCCGTCCGGGATACGGAGGCGCGTCCCGCACGCGATCGGCATAGCGAAGTCCGTTTCGGATGATGAACACATGCCCGGATTCCTGGATGATCCGGCCAACGCCCATCCTGCGTACTCCGGACCGCTTGGAGGCCCAACCCCGAATGGTGATGATCTGGCCAGAACGCAAGGAGTCCTTCGTGAAGTTCCTGCGCTGCATCGGCCCGACCGCGTTTGTCTCGGCCGTCCATCGGATCGCTTTGCCTTGCGCATCCCGCCGGGGGCGGTCGTCTTCGCCAATCTCGTCGATCACGATCAAGATGTGGGGGTTGATGTAATGGAATTCGACGACAGCGCCGCGCACGTCGATCGGCCGATTCGAATCGTATTCTCCACGGAAGCTATGGTGGCCCGACGCAAAGTGCGGCATCCAAAAGGCCACCGCGACGAGCAGCACGAAGCCCAGCCGCCGGGTACTCGGCAACTTTGCAACTTGCCTGTGACTGTCCGCAAAATCCGCCATCTTCGACTCTGCTGTCAAGGCGCACGGTTTGGGCAAGAGTTACGCCGCTCCTGTCGCGCAAGCGCCGCCAGAAACGGTAAACCAGCAGGCGGGGCAGGGCTCGCATATCCGTCCTCACGCGGGGGCGGCCGGAGACAGCGGCTCGGGCGAAGGCGCGCCGAGATGCCCGCATACACTCGGAAGCCCTCTGCGCTTCCTTAGAAATCACCCTCGACCTTCAAGACCGAGTCTCTTGCTTGGTTGAGGTAGGGGTTGAAGACGTATCGCAACGAGACGGGCTCGGGCAAGGTGAGGTTGCGAGTCACGGCATAGGCAGGATCCAAGGCCCACTGGCCGGTGGCGAGCAACCGCTTGTCCCGCGTCTCGTTGTCGTGCCAGCCCCAGAACGGCTTCGCCATGTCCTTACCGTGCTTCCGACCGAGGAACGCTCCGGCGATCACCGGGAATCTGCTTTCCGGTCGCTCCCCGTAGGGTCGGTACCGATAGTAGGAACTGAACGTCGCTTGCCGCTCGCCCGGATCCGTGTGGGCAGGCAGCCACCAGTGGTCGTAGATCGGTAGCAAGTCATAGCCGACCTCGCGATCCGCAGGGTGGCGGGGACGCTCGGCGACCCCTTTGTAGATGTAGGTGACACCGGTGCCTTCCAAGAAGCGGTCGTCTTGGAGCGAATAGCCGGAATGGCTGCCCGGCCCGTAGACGCCGTGACCCCCGGCCTGCACGAAAACGACGGGATGCGAGCCCCCGACGAATTCCATCTCGCCGTCGATGTCGTGGAAGTTCGCCTGCACGGCCGTCGATGCGCGATAGGAATAAATCTTGTTGTGCGCTAGGGTCTCCATCGCTAGGGCCCGGCCGAACGGACTGCCGTCCTTCGCCACCGTCAGGATCATGCCTTCGTTGTCGTTCTCGTGGCAGGCGCCTGCGGAGCACTTGTCGGAGTAATCCCGCGGATGGAAGAAGTTGTAAATCAGAAACCAATGCGTCCCGGTCTCCATCACGGCGTAGTACACCCATGCTTGGGTGCTGCCGGTCGGTGCGTTGTCCCAGTTATTGTCACCGCGCCAGTCTCCATCCATGTCGAAGCGGGTCATATAGTCCGACCGGGGCTGGAACCAAGTCTCTTGCGCCACGAACGGAGCGTAATGCTCCGCCAGCGGCCGGTATGGATCAGCGGAGCGCGGCTCCGGTCCGAAGACGACGCGCTCGGCGGGCGCGGTCGGCGGGAGGGCCGGATCGATGCGGATGCGGAGCGATGCGGTCACCCCTTCCAGCGTGGCCGTCAATACGGCTTGGCCTTCCTTTCCTGCGGCGGAGAACAAGACCGCGTCCGGCTGGCGCGACTGCTGTTCGGCCATCGCGAACAGCCTGGACTCGAATCCTTCGAGACGGCGCAGCACGGGCGTGTCGCGTTCGATGCCTTGGTACTGAAACGGCTTCGACAGCCAACCGAATGAGGGATCCGAGAGGTGCAGCGATGCCGGGCCGCGACGCAACGGCACTTCGCCCACCGGACCTAGCGCGGACGGGCCCGGACCGCGCGCGATGATCCGCACGGCAACGGATTCGTACGGGCGAATCGCGGCATCGGGCGGATCGGTGAGGAATTCGAGTCGCAGCACCGGCCCGGGGGTCTGCGCGGCCGCGGTAAGTGCGACTAGCGCGATGGCGAGGCGGCTGTATGGCAGCGCACGGATCGCCGGTCGCGGGGCGGCGGAACCGGCACAGCCATCCGGCGCTCGGGACTCGCCGTCATGGACCATCGCGGAACCCATCGTAATCCAGCCTAATCAATCCCCAAGGCATGTCCGCCATCGCCCATCGAACGTCTCCAAGCCCGGGGTCCGGGCACCCCGCGCCAACCGCGTCCGGGCTCGGGTCCGAAGCCGCCTCCGCTCCGATAGGCGACGCCTGCACGGTAGAGCCTGACGGCAAGGCTTTCTGCCTCCGCTCGAGGGGGACTCCGAAGAGTGCCTACGCTCTGCCTGCTTCCGAGGATTCGGTGACGCGGTGCCTTCGGATGTCATGCCGGACAATGCTGGCCTTTAGGCCGCCGAGGATCGCATATGATGGGAGGGCCGGTCACGGGGGTTAGGCTTCAGGTCGTGACGCTCGCGTGATCGCTGTGGCCCAGCGCCGTTTCACCAAGAGATCCGGTCTGCAGCCGGAGACGCAGCATTGGGAATCCATCGGGGACTGACACAGCGGCGACCTCGGGCGGGATTTCGCCATGCGAACGTGGCAATGGCCCTCGCTTTGGCTGGCTTGCTGCTCCTTGGAGCCTGCGCCACGCGCTTGGGGCCGCGCACGATACCGGCGGCGCGCTTTGATTACAACGAGCGCATCGCGCGGTCCCAGAACGACCAACTGCTCCTGAACCTCGTCCGGTTGCGTTACCGCGACACCCCCGTATTCCTCGACGTGGGCACGGTGATCGCGCAGTACACGCTGGATGCGCGCGTGGGCGTCCTCCCCCGGATCAATGCCGAGGGAGGGAGCGGAACGGAATTCGGGGTCGACCTCGGCGGGCGCTACGGCGAGCAGCCCACGATCACCTACGAGCCGATCACCGGAGCGGAGTTCACTCAGCGGCTGCTCACGCCGATCTCTCCGCAGACCCTGATCCTCCTATCGCAGTCGGGCTGGAGCATCGAGAGATTGCTGATGTGCTGCGTCGACAGCATCAACGGCATCGCCAACGCGCCGGTGGCCAGCGGCCCCACGCCTTCGCGAATCCCGGACAACTCCCGTTTCAGAGAGGTGGCTGGATTGCTAAGGGAACTTCAGCTCTCGGGGATGCTGCACTTCTTGGCCGAACAGGACCAAGAGGTCGGGTCTCGATTCCTCCGCATCAGGCGACCGGACGGCGTTTCGCGGGAAGACCCACTACGGCGCTTGCGTGAGGTATTGGAACTCGCTCCCGAAATCGAGGCCTTCCGGCTCACGGCGCGGCGGGCGCAGCGGGCACCGGACGAAATCGTCCTGACGGGCCGCTCGCTGCTGGGAGCGCTGTTCTTCCTCTCGCACAGCGTGGCCGCCCCGGACACCCACAAAGCTCAAGGATTCGTAACTGTCGCCAAGGGCACTGACGGAAAGGAATTCGATTGGAGCACGGTCACCGGGAACCTGCTTCGAATCTCATCGGGCACGGAGTCACCCGAGAACGCATTCGTGCGGATTCGCTACCGGGACCACTGGTTCTACATTGCGGACTCCGACCTGAACACCAAGGCGACCTTCAACCTCCTGACATACCTCCTGTCGCTGCAATCCGCGGGGCGGGAGGGCATTGGAGCGATGCTGACAGTGCCCGTGGGCCAGTAGGGAGACAGCCTCGAGGACGCCTCTTCCCAGAGTGGATCAGGCAATCGGAACCCTAGGCGGTCCGGGCCTCTGCCGCGTGCGTTGACCGAATGCCGCGAATCAGTAGGTAGGTGCCGATGAGTCCAATGGCCGCGAATCCAGCGAGTAGCCGGAAACTGTTCTGAAAGCCGACCACGCCGGGCGACGCGTCGATCAGCCGCCCCATGATCGGTCGGAAAAAGATATCCGGCGTGTATCCGAACAGCGAGATCAGGCCCACCGCAGCGCCTGTGAACTCGTGCGGCGTACGGGTCTGCTGCAGCAGCGCGTAGTACAGCCCTCGCAGGGCGTACACACCGAAATACGTGACGAAGAGGCTCCCGAACGTGATGAGTTGAATCGCCGGGTTCACATCAAGGAGACTCAAAACGACCCAAGACACGGCAATGGAAGCGAACATCGTGCCGGTCATCTGCGCGACACCGAAGCGATCGCCAAGGAAGCCGGTGGCAATGGCTGCCACGGGGCGGACGTAGGTCGTCGCCATCGCTGCCAAGCCGGCGGCACGGACTTCATCCAAGCCGAGTACGTTGAATGCGTACTGGTCGTAGTAATCAATGCCCCTGTAGCCGCAGTAAGCGCAGCATACGAGTCCGGCGATCAACCAGACGGCGCGAATTCGGAATACAGGCGCGATGTCCATCCGCTTGCGCTCCCTGCGTTCGGTGGGCACCGGCGCAGACTCTGGCAAGCAGTACCACAGCACGAGGGCCGCTGTCGCAGTGGCGACCGTATAGAAGAGAATGACGCCTTGGAGCGCATCCGCTCTCTGCGCCGCGCTTGCAGCCTCGGGAGCACCCCCTATGCCCACCCCGAGAATCCAGACGCCGCAGAGGGCGGAGAGCCCGCCCACCAAGCCACGCCCCCCGTCCAAAAACCCGAATCCGCGGCCCTGCTCGAGATCTCCGCCCCAAGCCCGGGTCGCGCGTATCATCGCAGCCCAGAACGGCAGTACTGACGTAACGCCCCAGTATCCGAACAGCACGGACAGACCGGCGACTCCAGGCAGCGTCAGGAGGTACAAGCCACCGGCGGCTGTAGCGAGCAGACCGCAAGCCATGAGCCTCCTAGCGGAAAACCGGTCGGCAAGCAAGCCCCCGGGAAAATACGACAGCATGGCCATGACACCGTAAGGGACGAACGCGTCACCGAGTTCGGCATTTGTGACCTTGAATACAGCTAGGACGGTGGGCTCGAAATAGCGTGTCAAGTGGTACGGGAGGCTGAATACCAACTCCCCGGCCAACACCAAGGCGAACATGGTGATGGCTTGCGTCCGCCAATGCGGGGATAACAGTCGCGACGCCACAGAGCGATTACCAACGGTGCGCCGAATTCGAATCAGGCTGTGAACGGGGCGTCCGAAGCGCTGATCGGAACCCTAGCATCGACACCGAATGCGTGCCAATTCCAATAGGAATGGGATACGGCCAAGCCGAATCATCATACCAACACGCTCGCGCTCGCCTCGGTCAAGCCTCGACGTTTCTGGCTCGAGAGACGATTTTCCGATCCACGGCCCCAGCTACCCAACGACAGTGACGGGCCTTCGCCGCGAATGGGCGGGCGGCTGCGGCAGACCGACGCGATGGCGATTCGCACCGTCCCGCAACGCCGAACCGGGGTCTCGCCACCGTCAAAAGTGCGGCAGTTGCCAACGTGCTGTATCGTTGAAATATGTGGTTCGCTTCGACGAAACCGCATCGCGCAAGGCGCACGCACGGGCGACCCGTCGGTCTTGGCTCGCTCCTGGCTGGGCTGGCCGTGCTGACGCTCCTAGCGGGGCAGCCGACGATGGCGCAGGACGACTGCCTGCGGGTCTTGGTCCTCGACCCCTCCGGGGCCCCGGTTCCCGCCGCTACGGTGGTGATCGGCATAGCCGAGGAGACCACGGATGACTCCGGCGTTGCCGAGTTCTGCGGCTTGGGTGACGGGCCCCAGTCAATCGTGGCGCTGGCGCCAGGCCTGGCGGCTGGGGAGCAGACGGTTACGCAGTCGACCGGAACCGTCACCTTCGTTCTCGAACTGGAGTCCGTCACGGAGCAACTCGTGGTTGTCGGCAGCCGCACGGAAGGCCGCACGGTGATGGAGTCCGCGGTACCGGTGGACCTCGTCACAGCGGAGGAATTCAGCGAGCAGGGTGACTCGGATCTAGCCAACCAGCTCCGCAACACCGTCCCGTCGTTCAACGTGAACACCCAGCCGATTAGCGACGGGGGCACCATCGTGCGACCCGCCGGCCTGCGGAACCTCGCTCCCGACCACACGCTCGTTCTCGTCAATGGCAAGCGGCGGCACCGTGCCGCGATCATCCACTGGTTCTCGAACGGCGTGTTCGATGGCGCGCAGGGCCCCGACCTGTCGGTGATCCCCTCGATCGCGCTGCGACATGCGGAACTGCTGCACGACGGCGCGTCCGCGCAATACGGCTCGGATGCGATCGCCGGCGTGATGAACTTCGTCTTGAAGGACGCCGACTCGGGCGGCAGCCTGCAACTGCGCACGGGCGGGTACGGAGCGGGCGACGGCCAGAGCTTGGCGTTCGCGGGCAATGTCGGCCTGCCGCTGGGCGCGGGCGGTTTCGCCAACCTGAGCGTCGAGTATGGCAACAGCGCGCCGACGAGCCGGAGCGTGCAACGTTACGACGCGCAGCAACTCATCGCCAACGGCAACACGCAGGTGCGGAATCCGGCCCAGATCTGGGGCACTCCCCGGGTCGACGATGACGTGAAATTCTGGGGCAATTTCGGCAAGTTCATCGGCGGCACGAAGCAGGTCTACGCCCACACCAACTATTCCAGCAAGCGGGTGGACGGCGGATTTTATTTCCGCAATCCGCATACGCGCGCCGGAGTGTACAGCGCGGATGGCGGGCGAACGCTGCTGGTGGGCGATGTCCTCGACGCGCAAGACGGTGTCGTGGACGGCTCCGCGGGCTGCCCGACTGTCCGCGTGGCCAGCGGCAGGGTGCTGGATCCGGAGAACTTCGACAGAGTGCTGGCGGATCCGAACTGCTTCACGTTCCATCAGCCGTTCGCAGGCCTCCCGGCGGGCTCTCCCGGAGGCCACACGCCGCAGTTCGGCGGCGTCTCCCGCGACAGTTCGATCGTGGGCGGGGTGCGCGGGACGTTCGCGGGAGGGCTGACCTGGGACGCTAGCCTCAGTACAGGCACCAACGAGGTCGACTTCTTCATCTATGACACGGTGAACCCCTCGCTCGGCCCCGAATCCCCCTTCGAGTTCGATCCGGGCAGTTACACGCAACAGGAAACGAATCTGAATTTCGATCTATCGTACGCCGTCAGCGACACGATCCATCTCGCCACGGGATTCGAATGGCGCAACGAGCGTTTCACGGTGGGCGGCGGCGAGCGAGCGTCGTGGGAAATCGGGCCTTACGCCGCCCAGGGCTTCGGCAGCGCGTCGAATGGATTCAATGGATTCAGCCCGATCGCGGTAGGCACGTGGGACCGGCGAAACGTCGCCGTCTACGGGGATGTCGAGCTGGGCGGTCCCGGCAGCCGCTACACGGTCGGCGCTGCCCTGCGCGGCGAGCGATTCGCGGACTTCGGCAGCACGATCAACTACAAGGCCGTGGCCCGCTTCGAACTGGTCGACGGCTTCGCGATACGCGGCAGCAGCAGCAGCGGGTTCCGGGCTCCGACACCGGGCCAGCAGAACACGTTCAATGTGTCGACCGTGCCGGGCATCTCCCAAGCGATCGTGAATCAAGGTTCCATCCCGCCCACTTCGCAGATCGCCAGGGCCGTCGGAGGCGAGCCCTTGCAGCCCGAGAGATCGCGCAACTATACAGTCGGCACGGTCGCGGGGAAAGGTCCGTTCAGCCTGTCCGCGGACTACTTCCGCATCGACCTGCTCGACCGGATTTGGTTCTCCAGGGACCACACGCTGACCCCGGAGCAGGTCGAGGGGCTCGTGGCTGAGGGCATCACCGGCGCGAGCAACCTGCAGCAGTTCCGGTTCTTCACGAATGATTTCGACACCGTGTCGCAGGGTGTCGACTTGGTCGCCAGCTTCACGCCGGAACAACTGCGCGGCGACACGACCTTCAGCTTCCTGCTGAGTCACATCAAGAGTTCCGTGAGCGACTACAACGCGGAGACGGTCACGCCCGCGCGGATCCACTTGCTGGAGAACGTGCTGCCGGAATCCCGCTGGAGCCTGTCCGCGAGGCACAAGGAGGGGCGGATTCGATTCCTGGTGCGCCTGAGCTACTGGGGAGACTTCTTCGACAAGGAGGACAATCGGAACTATCCCGGCGAGTACCTAGCCGATCTAGAAGTGACATACAACCTGACCGACGCGTTCTCCGTTTCCGGCGGCGGGCAGAATATCTTCAACAACTATCCCGAGATCAACCCCAACGCCTACACGGGTTTGGGCAACCTGTACCCGCAGTCCACGCCATTCGGGTTCAATGGCGGTTACTACTACATTCGCCTCAACTACGAATGGGCTAACAGCTTCTGAGCCCATCGCGACACGCGGGCGCCTGGAGGCCCGGCCTCGAGAGACCTTGGCCGCCCCCTGCATGGACTTGCGTCCGGCGCTTGCCGATGACGCGTTCGAGCCGCTAGGAAGGGACTTGCTTCCTCCCCGGTGCGAGGGGATCGGCCGCGGATGGACTAGTCACCCTCGACCGGCTGCAACGGTTCGGCGACGATGCCCTTGCGACGCCCGGCCACGCGCTCCGCAAGCTCCTCCAAGGTGGCATAGACGACCGGGATAAACACCAATGTGATCAGTGTCGACGTCAGCAGCCCGCCGATCACCACCCGCGCCATCGGCACCTGCAGTTCGGACCCTTCGCCCAAGCCGAGCGCCATCGGAGTGAGCCCCAGAACCGTTGTCACGGTCGTCATCAGGATCGGGCGCAACCGCCGTCCGCCGGCAGTGACCACCGCATCGACGATTCCGTGCCCGTGGTCCCGGCGGAGCTGGTTCGTGTAGTCGATCAGCACGATCGCGTTGTTCACCACGATGCCCACGAGCACGATGATCCCGAGGAACCCCTGCATGTTGAAAGTGGTTCCCGTGATCACGAGCATCGTCACCACGCCGATCGCCGCTAGCGGGATCGAGAACAGGATGATGAACGGGTCGCGCAAGGACTCGAACTGCGCGGCCATCACCATGTAGACCAGCAGCAGCGCCAGGATCGCCGCGAACGTCAGCTCGCGGAACGATTCCTGCTGGTCCTCCCATTCGCCGCCGAAGCGAATCTCGTAGCCGTCCGGGCGGGGTATGCTCGCTAGCTCCGGGCGCAGGTCCCCGATGATGTCGCCGAGGCTGCGATCGGAGATGGTGCCCGAGACGTAGACGATCCGCTCCTGGTCCACGCGATTGATTTCGGTCGGCCCTTCCTGTCGATGCAGATGCACGACGTCGTTCGCGTAGATCAACTCGCCCGCCGGCGTCCGCAACGGTATCCGGCCCACCTGGCCTAGGTCCAGCCGGTCCTCCTCGCGGAGCCGCACGACGATGTCGTACTCATCGCCTTCTTCGCGATAGAAGGTGGAACGCCGGCCGCCCACGGCAGTCTCGAGCGTGTCGGCGACCGCCGCAACGGACATGCCCATGCTCGCCGCCTTCATTCTGTCGACGCGCACGAGCATTTCCGGAGTCCCCGGACGACGGCTGATCTGCGCCTCGGCCACGCCCTGCACGGTCATCATGCGCTCGCGCACCTGCATCGCGAGGGCATAGGTCGTATCAGGCGAGTACCCCCGAATCGTGACCATCAACCGGTCGTCGTCCCCGCCGCCGCCGCGCCGGCGACCGAAGTTGCCGCTCGAGATCCGACTGCGGATCTGGACGCCCGGTGCGACGGACATCAGCAGCGGCCTCAACATGTTCGTGATCTCGCGAGCCGACCGTGTCCGCTCGGCCTGATCCACCAAGGAGATGCGCAATTCCCCGACATGCGTCGAGATCGAACGGAACGGGCTGTCGCTACCGGCCTCGGTCATGATGTAGTCGGCTTCGGGAACCTTGTCCATGACGATCGCTTCCATCCGGTCCACGATCTCCTTGGTGACCTCGGCGCGCGTGCCGGGCTCCGCTTCCAAATTGATTCGGATCTGCCCTTCGTCAACCTGGGGCTCCAATTCGACGCCGAGGTAGCCGGTGAGCCACATGGCGCACGCGAACAGCCCCGCTGCTAGCGCGGTGACGAGAGCGCGGTTCTTCAGAGACCACCGAATGAGTTCCGAATAGTTCGCGGACAGCGACTGCATGGCCTGCTCGGCGTGGCGCAGCACACCAATGCTGCCGCGTCCGGTGCCCGAGCGCCGCGAGCAGAGGGCCGGGACGACCGTGAGGGCCACGGCCAGCGAGCACAGCAGCGAGAAGCTGACCACGTAGGCGAGTTGCTGGAAGGTCTGCGCCGAATAACCGCCGATGAACATCACCGGTACGAAAACCGCGATCGTCGTCAATGTCGACGCGCTGATGGCCATCGCCACCTCGCGACTCCCGATCAGGGCGGCCTCTTTGCCGCCCTTGCCTCCCTCGCGGTGCCGGTAGATGTTCTCGAGCACCACGATGGCGTTATCGACAAGCATGCCTACGCCGAGAGCGAGTCCTCCGAACGAAACCGTGTTCAACGTGAATCCGTTGAAGAACATCAGCGAGAACGTCGAGACCACCGAAATCGGTATCGCGGCTCCGATGATCAGCGTGCTCGAAAGGCTGCGCAGGAAAAGGAGCAGCACCACGACCGCCAGCACTCCGCCCACGGCTGCCGCGGTCTCTACGTTGCGGATCGCAGCATTGATGAAGTCAGCCGTGTCCATGGTCTTCTCGATCCGGATCGCCGGATAGTCCGCATGGATCGCGTCGACCTCTTCCCAAATGGCATCGGATACTTTCACCGTGTTGGAGCCGGACTGCTTGAACATGATCAAACGCAGCGCCTGCTTGCCGTTGACGCCGACGTAGTGCCGGATATCGGGATGCGAATCCGACACTTCGGCGATGTCGCGCACGTAAATCGGGATGCCGTCCCGGGAGGTCAGGGAAACGTTCAGAATCTGATCGACGCTGTCGAACTCGCCCGTTGTGCGGAGCAGTACGTCGAACCGCCCCTCCTTGACCGGCCCCACCGGCCGGTTGAGGTTCTCCTCGCGGATCGTGTTCACCACTTGCGCTACCGACAGGTCCAGAGCCCGCAGCTTCTCCAAGTTCAAGTCGACATGGATCTCGCGCCGCAGTCCGCCGCCCACGCGCACTTGCCCCACCCCTTTGATGCGCTCGAACCGATACAGGATGTTCTTCTCGGTGAAC
This sequence comes from Bryobacterales bacterium, assembly GCA_965242625.1. Taxonomy (GTDB): domain Bacteria; phylum Acidobacteriota; class Terriglobia; order Bryobacterales; family UBA6623; genus VXMF01. Next base: position 630,662 of record CBDEST010000005.1, read on the forward strand.
ATCCGCAATTCGCGGGGATCCATGTCCGGCGTCGCGACGGTCAGGAACATGATGGGGAACTGGGTGACGTCGAACTTGAAGATCGTCGGCGGCTCGATATCGTCGGGCAGCGAGCGACGCCCGCGATCCAGGCGCGAGCGCACTTCGTCCGCGGCCACATCGATGTCCGTGCCGTAAACGAATTCGACCCGCACGGAGGATCGCCCCTCGCTCGAAGTCGAAGTCAGGCGCTCTACGCCGGGCGCTGCGGAGACGATCTGCTCCAGCGGTCGGCTGATCAGCGTCTCGATCTCCTCCGGACCGACGCCCTCGTAGTCGGTCGTGACGCTGATGGTCGGCATGTTGACTTCCGGCATCAGATCGACCGGAATCTCCGTAAAGGCGATAAAGCCGAGCAACAGGCAGACCATCACCGCCATCAGCACAGTCACGGGTCGCTTGATCGAGAACTCAGGTAGGCTCATGCTTCTATACCCCCGGCGGGTCGTCGGCACTACCGTGAAGCAACCGCGACTGCCATGCATAAAGACGTAAATGCGAGGTGCTGCGGTTACCCATCGCGGGGCATGCGGTCGCTAGCTCGAGGGGGTGTGGGGACACGGCACCTAGCAATCCGAATGCCTGGCTGATCGAGCTGACGCTCATCCGCGAGTGTCGGTTATGGCTATTGAGCGCGAGGGGGCGCGGGCGAACGGAACTGGAATTGCGAGAGCGACGGAATCTCTTGCCGCGACCCTCGCGATGCCGCGCCATCAATCTGGCGGCCATGACGAGTCAATCCTCGAGGCGTGCATGGCTGCGGGGAATGCGTGAACCGGGATCGATTCCGAGAGCCTCGCAAGAGGTGGCTCGGGTCTTCTCGATGCACGCGCAGGCAACAGCGGCGGACGAGGATTTCGGGGGCAAGACCGACAGGAGGTGGCTGCCTGCTCGATACGCCTGAGCCTTGGATTCCCGGAACAGCTAATCCCCGGCGATGGGCTCCAGCACCTCGGACACGGCGCGCCTTGAGCGGCGCGGGGCGGCGATTTCCTCAAACGCGACGTACATCACCGGGATGAACACCAACGTGATGAGCGTCGACGTGGCCAGGCCGCCGATGACCACCCGCGCCATCGGAGCCTGCAGCTCGGAACCCTCGCCGATCCCCAAGGCCATCGGCCCGAGTCCCAGCACGGTCGTGATCGTCGTCATCAGGATCGGGCGCATGCGACGCACGCCGGCGGTGACGACTGCCCGATGCAGGCCGAGGCCGTGGTCGCGACGCAGCAAGTTCGTGTAGTCAACGAGCACGATGGCGTTGTTGACCACGATGCCGAGCAGCACGATGATGCCCAGAAACGCCTGCTGGTTGAATGTGGTGTCCGTGATCAGCAGCATCAAGACGACGCCGATGGCGGCTAGCGGCACGGACAAGAGAATCAAGAACGGATCGCGCAACGACTCGAACTGAGCCGCCATCACCATGTACACCAAGATCAAAGCCAGGATCGATGCGAGGAACAGGGCGCGGAACGTTTCCTGCTGCTCTTCGTACTCGCCACCGAACTCGATCGAAAAGCCTTCGGGCATCGACAGGGCCGCCACTTCGCGTTCCAAGTCGCCAACGATGCTGCCGAGATCGCGATCCGCGACCGCGCCGCTGACGAACAGCCGCCGCTCCTGATCGACCCTGCTGAGATAGGTGGGACCCTCCTGGCGGCTTAGCTCGATCACGCTTTCCGCGGGGATCGTGCGCCCGGTCGGCGTGGTCAGGGGAATCCGGCCGACGTTCCCCAGATCGAGGCGGTCCTCCTCGCGCAACCGCACCAAGATGTTGAATTCGTCGCCTTCCTTGCGATACATCGAGCTCCGCGTCCCCCCGATCGCGGTCTCGAGCGTCGCCGCCACGTCCGATACGTTCAACCCGAGGTTCGCCGCTCGCAAGCGATCCACTTCGACCATCATCTCCGGCATGCCGGGCCGCTGGCTGATCGTGGGCTCGGCGATGCCGGGAATGCCCTCCATGATTTCGCGAATCGTCTCGGCGAACTGGCTGGCGGTTTCCACGTTGTGCCCGCGAATCTCCACGCTGAGCCGGTCCTCGTCTTCGCTACTGCTGTACCTGCGGAACATGCCTCCCGAAACGCGGGTCCGGATCAGCATGCCCGGCTCGATCTGCAGCACGCCGCGCAACTCGTTCGCGACATCGCGCGCCGACCGGGTTCGCTCGGAGCGCGGCACGAGGTTCAACCGCAACTCCCCGAGGTGCGTTCCCGAACCGCTGCTCCGACTGCTCCCGCCCGCAGTGACCATCGCGGTCTCGATCTCGGGCACGTGCTCGGCAGCCACGCTCCGGAGTTGCTGCATGACGCTGTCCGTCACCTCGACACGGGTGCCCGGCTCCAACTCGACGGAAACGCGCACCTCGCCCTCGTCGACTTCGGGCTGCAATTCGACGCCGAGATAGGGCGCGAGGTACAGAGCCACCCCGCACAGCAGCGCCGCCAGCAAGACCACGGGCAACTTGTTGGCGAGCGACCACTGCAGGGCCCCGCCGTAGCCGGCGGCTAGGTTGCGCTGCCAGGCTCGCGCCACCTGCCGCAGATTCTCCGTCCTGCGACCGGCCCGCGCGCCGGTCCTGAGCTTCGCGCACAGACCCGGCACGACCGTGAGCGCTACTGCCAGCGAGCACAGCAGGGCGAAGCTGACGACATAGGCCAGCTGCTTGAACATCTGCGCCGAGATCCCGCCGAGGAACAGCACCGGGACGAAGACCGCGATCGTCGTCAGCGTGGACGCGGTGATGGCCGTGGAGACTTCCCGGCTACCGACCTCCGCGGCTTCGAGATTGCTCTTGCCGTCCTCGCGGTGACGGTACACGTTCTCGAGCACCACGATCGCGTTGTCGACCAGCATGCCGACACCCAGCGCCAGACCGCCGAACGAGATGGTGTTCAGGGTGAACCCGTTGAAGAACATCAACGCGAATGTCGAAATCACCGAGATCGGAATCGCGATCGCGATGATCAGCGTGCTCGAGAAACTCCGCAAGAAGAACAGCAGCACCAGCACGGCGAGCCCCGCGCCCTGCACCATGGCCCACTGCACGTTTTCGATCGAGGCGCGAATGAAATCGGCGCTGTCTCGCGTCTTCTCGATGCGAATGTTGGAAAAGCTCTTGTGAATGCGGTCGACTTCGCGCCACAGGCCCTCCGACACTTCGACTGTGTTCGCGCCGGCCTGCTTGTAGACGTACATCCGCACGCCCGGCTTGCCGTCCACGCTGACCAAGTAATCGGGATCTTCGTGACTGTCCTCGACGACGGCGATGTCCCGCACGTAGACCGGCACGCCGTTGCGCGTGGCTAGCACGACGTTCCGGATCTCGTCCAAACTCCGGAATTCCCCCCGCGTCCGCAGGAGCACGTCGAAACGCCCTTCCTCGACAGGGCCCACGGGGCGATTCATATTCTCGCGGCGGAGGATCTGGACAACCTCGGTGATCGACAGTTCCAGCGCCCGCAGCTTCTTCAGGTCGAGGTCGACATGGATCTCGCGACGCAGCCCGCCGCGCACGCTGAACGCTGCCACACCGGGCACCCGCTCCAACCGGTACTGCAACTGCTTTTCCACGTAATGCCGCAGCTCTTTGGAATCCATGTTGTCGGCGGATACGGTCAGGTACAGGATCGGATACTGCGACGAGTCGTACTTGTACATGCTCGGCGCTTCCATGTCTTCGGGGAGATAGCGACGCCGACGGTCCAGACGCGTGCGGAGTTCGTTGGCCGCCTCGTCGATGTCGACGCCGTAGTCGAAGCCGACCCGCACGTAACACAAGCCCTCGTAAACCGAGCTGGAAATGCGCTCGACATTCGGAGCCGCGGCGAAGGCTTCCTCGAGTGGCCGCACGACCAAGGTTTCCATCTCCTCGGGCGCCACGCCCTCGTACTCGGCGCGAACGCTGATCGTCGGGTAGACGACCTCGGGCATCAGGTCGACCGGGATATTGACGAAGGCTACCCCGCCGAGCAGGATTGCCACCAAGCAAAGCATCAAGACCGTAATCGGTCGGTGGATCGATGCCGTGGAGAGATTCACGGGGAACCGGGCGGGCGCACCACAAGCACCACGCTACTCAATCATACAGTTTCAGAACGCCGTGCAGAATAGGGGGACCGAGGAATGCATCTCCTCGGACGTTGCGTTTCCGAGCGGATAGCTACGCTCAACTCGCGGTCTTGGCGGGTGCCTTCTTGGGCGCGCCGCTCGGCGCCGGCTGGGTACCACCGCCGCCTTGACCGCTTCCGGGACCCTGTCCGCCGCCTGCGGGACGCGCACCGCCCGGAGCGCCGCCTCCGCGACCGCCGCCCGGACGACCGGTACTGATCCGATCACCGTCGCGCAGCATCGTCGCGCCGCGTCCGACGATTCTGGTGCCCGCGTCCAGATTCGCCAGCACTTCGATCTGATCCTCGCGAGTCATGCCGGTCTCGATCACGCGAAAGACGGGACGCTCGCTCTCGCCCTCCACGATGAAGACGCCCGGCTGCTGCCCGCGATACACCAATCCGTCGCGCGGAATGAGCGTGGCGTCGCGCATCGTCCCTAAGTCCAGCGTGATGCGGGCGAACATCTCGGCCTTGAGTTCCAATTCCGGGTTGGGAATGTCGATCTCGATCAGCGCGCTCCGGGTCGCGGCGTCCAGAATCGGCGCGATGCGAGCTACGACCCCTTGGAAATCCCGCCCTGGAATCGCATCGACGATGACATTCGCGGAGTTGCCGACTCCGAGCTTGGAAACGTTGCGCTCGGGCACGTTGCCTAGCGTGACCATCGTGTCGAGGTTCACGATTTGCAGGATCGGATTGTTGGGGGCGACTAACGCGCCCGGGTCGACATAGCGCGCGGAGACGATCCCGCTCATCGGCGCGCGAATCCTGGTCTGTTCCAAGCGGATGCGCAACTCGCTGAGCTCGGCCTGCGATTGCTGCGCTTGCGCCTCGGCAAGCTCTAGCTGGGCCTGCATGACTTCGACGGAAGTCTGGGCCTGCTGGTATTCCTCGGGCGACAGCAATTCCTCGTCGAATAGCAGCTTGGCTCGGTCCAAGCTGGCCTGCGTGTTGGCCAGTTCGGCCTTGCGGGCCGATATGTTCGCCATGCTGACAGCGTTGGTCGCTTCGGAGCGCTTGACCTGTTGCTCTAGCTCGTCATCCTCCATCTGGGCGACGAGCTGACCGGTCCTGACCTTGTCACCCACGAGGAAGTGGATGCGCTCGATTCGCCCGGTGCCCTTGGGGTTGACGTCAACCACCTCCTTGGGCTTGAGCGAGCCTGTCAACAAGAGCTCCTCGCGAATCTGGCCCACGCGGGCTTGCGTCAAGTCCACGTTGATAACGCGCCCGGCCGCCTTTTTCTTGGCAGGGGCGTTCGCCTGCTGATTCGCCTCGTAGACGCGCGAACCCACCAAATACACGAGGGCAACGCCGATGAGAATCGCTAGAATCCGCGACTTGGTCATGTGCTAAAGGTGCGTTTACGCACCAATCCTTATTGTTGAAGGCGCAACCCGCGGCATTGCGGTTACCGTCGCATGCAGCGAGCGGACGTCTTCCTCCGCCAGGACTGCGCGGGTCGTGGAGTTCGGGGCATTCGCAGCGGGCGAGGAGAGCCGGAACGACGGGCGGGACATCGCCGCGATTCGTGAAGGGCGTCCCGCTGCCCTACCCGCCGCGAAACAGCGGGCTGTCGATTGCCGCGGCGATCGTGTCGACAATCCGGTAGCCGTTCTCGGCAGACACTGCCAAGACCCTACCGACTTCCGCGGGGTCGGCGGGCTCGACGCCGTTTGCGTACGTCAGCAACTTCTCGATAAAGCAGCGGACGAAACGATCCCGGTTGGCCTCGTTCAGCAAGTGCTGGCGGTACCCGACGATGTCTGCGTACGCGACCCCGCCGGGAAATCGGGACGCAGCATCGACCGAAATCGGCTCTTTCTCCCAAGGCCTCCCGGTGGGTGGCAGTCCCTGCGCGGCTCGCAGCCGGTCCTGCTCGTCGATCTCCGCCAGCTCCTTCCGCGAGGGCTTGGGGGCGATGTGCATGGTGTACTCGTCCCGCCACGCGCCGACCGGATCGAAGTTCTCGAAGGCGTAACCGTACGGATCGATGCCGCGATGGCAGGATGCGCAGGTGGGTTCGGCGGTGTGCGCGGCGAGGACTTCCTTGATCGTCCTGGCCTGGCGGACATCCGGCTCCGCGATCTCCACATCGTCCGGGGGCGGTGCCGGTCGGGTCCCCAGAAACTTCTCCAACACGTAGACCGCCCTGTGGATGGGCGATGTCGAGAGACTGTCGGCAGTCAAGGTCAGGAACGCTCCCATGCCGAGCAGTCCGCCCCGCCGACCGTCCGTGAACGTGTACTTTCGCAACCGCGAATCCTGCGGCACGTCCTCGACCCGGTAAACCCTCGCTAGATCCGCATTCAGAAACGTGTAGTTCGCCGACAGCAGTTCGGGGACTGGAAGATTGTTCTCCACTACGTGCCGGAAGAAGGTCAGGGCCTCGGCGACCATGTCCTCGCTCAGCCGCTTGCGCGCGTACAAGGGAAAGCGATCCGGATCGGGGGCCATGAAGTTGATTCGGTCCAGTTCCAGCCACGCATGCGGGAACTCCCGCAAGAATTCTTCCGCTTCGGCGGTTTCGAATTGACGGAAGACTTCGGTGCGCACTCCCTCAAACCCATTCAGCGCGCCGTCGCTAGCAGCCGCGCGGATGTACGCATCGGGGATTGTGCTTCGCAGGAAATAGCTGAACTTGGAGGCGAAACGGTCTGCGGGCGTGCCGCCGCCGTGATTCATCAACAGAAACGATGGCGAGGCGAGAATCGCGACGATGCCCTCCTTGAGTGCCGCGACTTCCGCGTACGGGGATCGACCTTCGGCTGCCCGGGATCTGACGAGACCGACGATCGGGCCCAGCTCCTCGGCGCTCACCGCCCGGCGCCAAGCTCGCTCGGCGATCGGGACTAGGATCGCTGCGGCGTTGCGCACGGCCGGCTTCTCGCCCAGAAGAGCGACCTGCCGCCTGGGCGGCCAGCTCTCGTAGATCGGACCCTCGATCTCCGCGCTGAACAGCCGCGGTCGCGGTCCCCGCCACTGCTCTGTCCAGTGGCTCCAGTGACCCGGATTCGTCGCGGTTCGCGCCGGAGCCCGCGGCAGTTTCTCCCGCAGCACTGTCGCGTACAGGTCTGGATCTGTCTCCCGGATGTGATCGTGGGCGATCGCGAACTGGAACTTGAAGTTGCCGTTGCCGCGGAGCCGCAAACCATCCGTCGGATACGAAAGCTGGATCCTCGTCCCAGCCGCGATCCATTCATCGAGCGCGATCTCCACCGGCGCCTCGTCGGGCAGGTCGAAGGTTCGGACGCGGTCGCCAAGGTGGATGCGCAAGCGAATCGGATCCCCGTCGTACACGCCCGTCGCAGCGGAGTCGTAGTACCCGCGGTCCTTGCCGGCGGCCCGGATCTTGATGCGATACCTGCCTGTGGCCGGTGCGCTCTCGAAGTTCGCGAAATACACGTGGAGCCGCGGGTCGAGAAAATCGATACTCTCGGGGGTGCGGTTCGCTCGCTCCTGCCGCCTGCGCTGCGACAGGCTGGTCAGCAGCATGTCGGCGGCGGTGGCTTGGTAGCGCCGTGTCTGCGGGCGCGGGCCCGAGAGGATCGTCGCATCGACGATCTGGCGGAACGACTCGATGTAGCGCTCCAAATGAAACTCGCTCATCCCCAGCGCGTCGCCATCCGTGTCGAAGCCGTCCCGGAGCGTGTCACCAAGAAGATCGGCGAGCGGTTGATGTGTCCCGACATCCTCGATCATCAACACGTCGCGGACGCTGTTGGCGAGTTCGCGGTTGTTCAGCCTGCGCGGCGCGGTTCCCGCCACGTTGCCGACCCGCTCGTCCCTGCCACCGATCCGGGCTTCAAGAAAGGCGATCAACCGATGTCGATCCGTGTCCGGGAGCCGGCCGACCTCGGCCGGGGGCATAAATTCCGCTCGCACGTAGTCCAAGCTCTTCCGCCAAAGTTCGGCGTTGGCTCGATCTGGGCCCTCGCCCAGGGAACCTATCCGGAAGCCGCCCTTGGGCTCCGCACCGCCATGACAGGGCGCGCACCGGGCCGCGAGCAACTCGGGGCCGCGGAGGGCGCTGTCGGCACCCATGGCGAACGGCGCAATGCCGAACGCGACCAGCAGCGACGCCGCACAGCGCACGTCAGGCATGGCGCAGTTCGAACGATCCGGTGCTCGTGTTGAACCGATCTCTCTCCACACCGAATCGCTGCAACAGAGTGAGGTAGAGATTGCATAAGGGCATGTTGAGGCCGTTCCCGCCCCGCGTGTCGACATGCCCTCGATGCCGGAAGCCTCCGCCGGCGACCAGAATCGGGAGATTCCGGTTGGAATGCGTACCTCCGTATCCCATGCCGCTGCCGAACAACACGATCGTGTGATCGAGCAGCGTGCCGTCCGCGCCAGGTTCCTGCACGGCATCCAGCCTCCTCAAGCAACGCGCCAGTTGGGCGATCTGGAACGACTCGATGGCGACCAGTTCAGCGATCACCTCTTCCTTCTTGCCGTTGTGGGTGCAAGCGTGGTACCCGCGGGTAACGCCCTCGATGTCCGCGTAACTGAGTTCGTTCGGGAAAGCGACTGTCGCGACGCGCGTCAGATCGGTCTCGAACGCGTAAGCGATCATGTCGAAGATCGCGTCGTAGCGGTTCGCGATCGTCGTCTCCGCACCGGCGAGGTGCCGTGAGATATCGAATTTCGGTTTGTCCCGGTCGATCCACCCGCTGCGTTCCACCAAGCTGCCTTCCAACTCCCGCACCGAGGTCGCGTACTGGTCCAGACGCTCGCGGTCGCGCCGACCGACCCGGCGGCGGAAGCCAGCCAGTTGCTCGCCAACCGTGTCGAGAATGCTCCGGTTGTGAGCAATCAGCTCCCTGCGAGCCGCTTTCTCGTCGGCAGTCAGATTGAGGAACAGGTGATCGAACAGTCTCTGCGGATCGATGAACGGCTTGAGATCGACGCCGTTGGCATTCCAGCTCATCCGGATACCGCTCGCCAGGGCGGCATGGACTGATGGAAAACGCACGCGTCCGTACGTGCGGCGGGCCATGACCTGATCAACCGAGATGTTCCTCTCGGGATAGGCGGAGTTGTTCTCGGGCAGGATGCCGTTCAGAAACGAGATCTCACGGCCATGCCCGTTGTGCATGCCGTGATCCGTATGAGACAGGATCGTGAGTCGCTCCCGAAGCCATTCAAGGGACTGCAGGGTCTTGGGAAACGTGAAACCGTGGCCGTACTGCGCCGGGAAGAAGTGCTCTGGATGCATTCCCAACGGGTTGCCGACCACTAGGAACCGCATGGGCGGTCGCTGGGCAGCGGCCGCGCCGGTCTCTAATAGCGGAAGGGTCAGCGCGCCCCCGATGCCCTTCAACGCATGGCGTCTATTCACATCCATATCGATTCCTGCTCCATTCTACATATCCGTGCAGACACGGTGCCGTGCGACCATTCCCTTGCAGTCCAATGTCGGGAAATCACGCCCCGGCACGGAAGCGTCGGTGCGGCCCGACCCCGTGGCCTAGCGGTCACCACCGGAGAGTCCCACCGCCTTGAGAATGAATCGCACGGCGATAGTGGCGGACTGAGCAGGCCGCTCCCACTGCCGTCCCTAAACCGCTTGATCAGGTGCCCGTTCGCGCGTGGCCAGCGTCGGGATCGTCATCCAAGCAATCCACCGTTCAAAACTCGAGTTGGTCGCCAACTTGCAGCCCTCGCGCGGCGGCCTGCCCGGCGGCCAGCTCGAGCACGTAAACCGAATTCGCGTTGCCACCGTAGGAGGGACAGCGCTGCGGATCGTCCGCCCGGCACGGCGGAGCCTCGCGAACGATTTCGACGATGCGCCTCGCTCCGTCGAGCCAGACCATATCGAGGGGCACGAGGCACTGATACATCCAGAAGGATCTGGGTGCGGCGCGATTTCCCACGAACAGCATTCCTGTGTCAGGCGGCACCTCGGAGCGAAACATCATTCCGCGCGCTTGGTCTTCCGGGCTGATCGCCAACTCGGCCTCTATCTCCGCCCCGCTCGGCAGCACGACCGTGGTGGTCGGCAAGCGCGACGACCCGACTTGGGTTGCTTGGGGCTGGGACTCCCCGCAACTGAGGGTCAGGACGAGCGCGAGGCAGGCGAGGCATCGCCAGAGAGCCCAACCGAGCCCCGGCCGATTCCGAAGCCGTCGCAACGCCGGCATCGGCGCACATCCTCCTAATACTTGAGCAAGCGCTCGATCACGAGCCGCACCGATTGCTCGGATGGCAGCACCTCGCGCTCGAGATTGACAGCCGAAGGCACGAAGCAGTCCTGGGCCCCGACACGCGCCACCGGAGCGTCCAAATGGTCGAAGCAGTGCTGCGAGATCTCGGCCGCGACCTCGGCCCCAAACCCCATGGTGAGGGAGTCCTCGTGGGCCACGAGCACGCGATTCGTCCGGCGGACGCTCTCGAAGACCGCTTGCTTGTCCCAAGGAATGATCGTCCGCAGGTCGATCACCTCTACCGAACCAGAGCCCTCCTCGGCCAAGGCGTTGGCCACTGCCTCGGCCTGATGCACCGTGTAGCCCCAGGTCACGACGGTCAAGTCGGTACCGGCCCGGCGCGTCCGGGCCTTGCCGAACGGAATCAAGTAATTCTCGTCCGGCTCCGGAGAGCGGGCGGGCATGGCGCGGTAAAGGCCCTTGTGCTCCAGGAAGATGACGGGATCGTGCATCCGCGCGGAGGTCTTGATCAAGCCCTTGGCGTCTTGGGCGCAGGACGGGTAGACCACGTACCAGCCAGGGACATTGGCGAAGAAGCCCTCAATGTTGGCCGAATGCCACGGGCCGCCCTTGATGTACCCGCCCACCGCGACGCGGCAGACCATCGGACAGCCCCAGGCGCCGGCGCTGCGCCAGCGCATCGGGGCGATCTCGTCGCGCATCTGCATGAAGGCGGGCCAGATGTAGTCCGCGAACTGGATCTCCACCACCGGCATGTAGCCGGCCGTGCCCATGCCGCCCGCGATTCCCAGAATCGAAGCCTCCGCCAAGGCGGAATTCACGCAGCGCGCCTCGCCGAATTCGTCCGTGATGCCCTTGGTCACGCCGAAGACGCCGCCCTTGGGGTCTTGGATGTCCTCTCCCCACATGACGATCTTGGGGTTGCGCCGCATCTCCTCGCGCAAGCCGGCATTGATGGCGTTCACCATCGACACGCGCGGGTTGATGAACTCGGGTGCGGCTTCCTCCGTGACCGGCAAGTCGGAGGAGAAAACGTGCTGCATGACGTCGTAGTGCTGCGGAAACGGGTGGGCATCCGCCTCTTCGGCCGCGCGGTCGACTTCGTCCTTTATCGACGCCCGGAGGTCTTGGATCTCCGCCATGCTGAGAATGCCGGCGGCGACGACCTGGGACTCCACTTGCAGGATGGGGTCGCGCTGGGCTGCATCGGCAAGCTCTTCCTCGCTGCGATACTTGCGGTGATCGTCCGATGACGAGTGGTTGTCGAGGCGCACGACATTGAACTCGATCAGCGCGGGGCCCTTGCCGTCCCGGATGTCCTGAATGAGACCGGGCACGAGCTGATACATCGCCTCGAAGGTGCCCGTGCCATCGAGGTTGTAGGCGGGGAGACCGAAGCCCTCGGCGATGTTGTGAATCTTGGACGCCGTCTGGTACTTCTGCGGGACGCTGATCGCGTACCCGTTGTTCTGGACCACGAACAGGACAGGGAGCTTCTCGCGCGCCGCCCAGTTCAGGGATTCGAAGAACTCGCCCTCGCTCGTCGCGCCCTCGCCGGACGAGGCGTACACGATCGCGTCCGAGCCGTCGTATTGCAGGGCCCGTGCCGCTCCCACGGCAGGCAGGTACTGGGTGCCCGTGCATGCGCTCTGCGCAACCAGTTTCAATTCCGGGGAGGACCACTGCTCGGGCATGTTGACGCCCTCCGAGTTGGGATCGCCTTCCCGGTTGAGCAGCCCGAGGAATATGTCCTTGTAGGACATGCCCAAGGTGACCGCGACGCTCTTCTCGCGATAGTACGTGTAGAACCAGTCGTGTCCGGGACGCATGAGGATCGGCACGCCGACCTGCACCTGCTCGTGGCCTCGCGTCGAAGCGTAGAACGCGACCTTCCCCTGCTTGACGAATACCTTGGCGCGCTCCTCGACGTAATAGCACTTGAGCAGCTTCTCGTAGAGATCGCGGATGACCGCCTCGGGCACGATCCGCTCGGTTACGTCCATTACGTGGGTTGCCATGAGATTCCAAGTTCGCCGGGCCTTGGAGCGGAGCGCAATCCACCGGGGACCCGCCGGCACTCGGCAGGCAGGGCAGAGATTGGCCTGCAAGCGGGACAAGTCCGCTTCGCTGCCCGACTTGATCATGACGATTATACGCGACTCGCGTGAATTGCTGAAGGGAGCCCGCGCGAGCGCCTGTGCTGTGTCAGTTCTGCGAGGGCGTCCGTGCTCGGCCGACCGGACCGTTCCACAATTCCCATATAGCGTTACTTTGGTACGCAGCATGCGCGTAGCGTTCCTGCGAGGAGTCAATGTCGGCGGCCGGAATCGAATCGCCATGGCCGATCTCGCGGCGGTGTTCGAGGCCTCGGGAGCGTGGAGCGTACGGACCTACATCCAGAGCGGAAACGTCGTGTTTCAAGCGCCAGAAGGGGAAATTGAGCGAGTCTTGGCCGCGGTCGAAGACCAGCTCGAGGCGCGACTCGGTTCCAAGATTCCCGTGGCGTTGCGGTCGGGGAGCCACTTGCAAGCGATTGCCGCCAATCACCCGTTCCGTTCGATAGCGACAGATCCGGGACAGTTGCATGTCGGATTCCTCCGCGAGCGCCCGTCGGCCGAGGTCGTCGCCCGATTGGGTCGAGACCGTTCGCCGCCTGATCGCTTGGTGGTCCGAGGAGCCGAGATCTACTTGCTGCTGCCGAAGGGAGCGGCCCGAAGCAAGCTGTCCAATGCTTACTTCGAGTCCGTCCTGGGAATTCCGAGCACATTCCGCAACTGGCGTACCGTGCGGGCACTTGCCAGGATGACCGCCCCTGAGGACAGCCGGACCGATCGTGGCTTAGACTGAGGAGTGATGGCACGAACACCGAGACGCTTGGTTGCGCACGTGATCGCGGCGATGCTGTTGATGACTGGATTCGGCTCCGCAGTCCACGGCCAGGGCACCGGGCCGGCAGTAGGTGCCGAGGCACCGAGCTTTCAAGCGACCGACCACTTGGGCAAGGCCCGGAGCTTTGACGACCTGTCGGGCGAGAACGGCCTGTTGCTGCTGTTCTTCCGCTCGGCGGACTGGTGACCGTTCTGCAAGGGCCAGCTCGTGCAGCTGGAGCGCAAGCGCAGGGACTTCGAAGCCCGCGGGGTACGCATCGCTGGCATCAGCAACGACCGCGTCGGAGCGCTGAAGAGCTTCGCGGAGCGCGTCGGCATTGGCTTTCCACTGCTGTCCGACCCGGACTCGACCGTTATCAGGTCGTTCGGAGTGCTCAACGAAGAGGTTCCGAAGGACCACCAGTTCTACGGAATTCCCCACCCCGTGGAGTTCCTGCTGGGAGCCGACCGGACCGTTCGGGACAAGTTCCATGAGAAGGACTACCGGGACCGCTTCACGGCGGGGCGCGTCTTGATCCGACAACTCGACGGTACGGCGCTAGCCGCCCGCAGCACCGCGCGAACCTCCCATCTCAAGGTGACGGCTTGGGCCAGCGACGCGGTGGTGCGCGGCGGCAACCGTTTCGCCTTGGGGCTGGACATCGACCTCAACGACAAGATGCACGTCTACGCTCCAGAAGTGGAGGGCTACATCGCGATTGACTGGCGCATGGAGGATGCGGCCGGATTGACGCATTACGATGCCGAGTACCCGCAGTCCGTGTCGCTGCATCTGCCCGCTATCGAGGAGACAGTGCCGGTGTACGAAGGGTCCTTCCGGGTGGTGCGCGACGTGTTGGTCGGGCAACCCAAGGATATCGGGGGCCTGCTCGCCGACGGACAGCTCACGATACGAGGCAGCTTGCGGTACCAAGCCTGCGACGACAAGGTGTGTTACCTGCCGACGACGGTGCCGTTGGAGTGGGTGCTCAATTTCGAAGGGCATGACCGGGAGCGGGTTCCGGAAGATCTGCGGCGGTAGGCGCGCGGCCGCTCGTCGCCTCGGGCAGCCTCGGCTGCACTTCGTTACTATCGGCTAGGAGCAGAGACATCCATGCCGGATTCCAGCCCAGTCACGATCGAAGGGGACCTGAGCGCCCAAGGCCTGCGGTTCGGCTGTATCGTCGCGCGGTTCAACAGCTTCATCACGGAGCGGTTGCTCGAGGGAGCGCTGGACGCGATCCGTCGACATGGTGGCGATGTAACCGGCGTCCGCGTCGTGCGCGTGCCGGGCTCTCTGGAACTGGCGACAGCGGCGCGCGCGATGGCCGAAACCGGCGAGTACGACGCCTTGGTCTGCCTGGGGGCGGTCATCGAGGGCGAGACGGACCATTACAAGCACGTGGCGACGGGCGCCGCACAGGGCATCGCGCGCATCGGGCCCGAAACCGGCGTTCCCACCATCTTCGGCGTGCTCACATGCGACCAGCAGGACCAAGCCATCGACCGTGCCGGGGGGAAGCTGGGCAACGCCGGCTTCCAAGCCGCCGTGGCAGCCATCGAGATGGCCAGTCTCGTCGGCAAGCTGCGACCCGCGTAGCGGGAAGCGCCCGACGCCATGCCCTCCCGCCGACGCTCGCGCGAAAGCGCGTTGCAAATGCTCTACCAGTGGGATGTCGGGGGCGGCTCGTTGGACAAGGTCGTCACGGACTACTTCGACCACCTGTCGCAGGACGAGCCGCAGCCTGTGGACCCCTTCGCCGAGCAACTGTTTCGATCGGCGGTGGAAAACATCGACAGCGTGGACGAGATCATCCAAAGGCATGCCAAGAACTGGTCCCCGGATCGCATGTCAAAGGTGGTCCGGCACTTGCTGCGCCTCGCGATCGGGGAATTGCGGGCGTCGCAGACACCCCATCGAGTAATCATCGACGAGGCGCTGGAGATCGGCAAGCGGTTCGCGGGAGAGAAGAGCACCGGGTTTCTGAACGGGGTGCTCGAGGCCGCGCGCAAAGAGATCTGCGGAACTGGCAGCGCCGCGGAGAGCCGGTCGCGATGAAGTGGTCTCGCTCGGCTAGCGGGGATGGATGACGGCGAAACCGTCGTAGTCCGTCTTGGCGGCATGGGCCGCCAGCGCGGGCCATGCGCGTTGATGCTTGTCCGACGCCACCCACTCCATGCGCTGCTCTTCCGTTGCGAAGCTGAGCCGCACGGTGAACTCCTCGGTGCCGGGTTTCCGCATCAAGAGCGCGTTGCGAAAACCGGGCATGCTGCTGACCGCCGGGTAGAACACTTCCGCGAACGTCTTCTGGAGTGCGTCCGACTGTCCCGGCTTAGCTGTCATCCATATGTGCAGTTCCATCGGGCCGTCGATCTCGAACTGGCGCTCGGCAACCAGTGGAAGCGCCAGGCTGCCGATCAATGCGAGCTGCAGTACGATTCGCGGGATGCTTTGAAGTCTCATGGGGCGGCACAGGCCAAGGGCCGCGGACATATTAGCGCGCCGGGAGGCACGAATCGCTGCACTGTAGCCGCTGGCATTCGACACTTGGTTCCTCTTGTGCGGGCGACGTCGGCTGCAACGCTCGCGCGGCGATCATGTCAGGGTCGCACTACGCGGACACGGTGGTTTTCGCTATCGCCGATATACACGTTGCCGCCGAGGTCGACATACACGCCATGGGGCCTCGCCAAGCCACACGCAAGCGGATCGCCATCGGGTCCATCGTGTTTGCTGCCATCACCTGCGACTGTCGAAATCGTCCCCGTCGCCAGATCAATCCTCCTGATCGTATGGCTCTCGGTATCGGCGATGTACGCCGCGTTGTCCGGCCCGACCTCAATGCCCTTCGGCCCGGCGAGCTTGGCTTGGGTCGCAGGGCCGCCATCACCCGAGTAGCCTTTCTCGCCGGTTCCCGCCAAATGGTGCAATCGCTTCGTTTCCATATCCAGGCGGTAGACCGCGTTGCCTTCGCGCAACGCGATGAACATGTTGCCATCCGGTCCGAAAGCGAGCGCCCGCGGGCCGTTGAGCGGCGTGCCGTCCAGCGGAGCGCCATCCGGCGTGGGAGCGCGCTCGCCCGTCCCCCCGAACGTCGTAACGATTCCCGTTGCCAAGTCGACGCGCCGAATGCGGTGATTGCCGATGTCCGCGATGTACAGCGATCCCTTGCCATCGAGGGCAATGGAATGCGGGCGGTTGAACGTCGCGGCGACAGCTGGCCCGCCGTCTCCCGAGTATCCTCGTTCTCCTGTGCCGGCGATTGTCGAGATCTTCCCCGTGCCGGCGTCGACGCGCCGAACGATGGCATTCAGCATCTCGACGAAATACATGTTGCCCTCATCGTCGAACCGCACTTCGTACGGATCGTTGAGCGCGGCCTCGCGAGCCGGTCCGCCATCCCCCGAGTAACCGACTGCTCCCGTGCCAGCAACGGTCGTGATCTCTCCGGATGTCATGTCGATCCTTCTCACGCGGTCGGTGTCGATCTCGCACACGTACAGGGCCCTGTCCGGGCCCAACGTCAAGCCGTATGGATTGCCCACTCGTGCCTCGATCGCGGGACCGCCGTCACCGGTCGCCCCGGACTGGCCAGTGCCAGCGAGAGTTTCCACGGTCGCAGCCGCAAGGGTCGGCAGCGCGAGCAGTGCTGATAGCATCATCCGGAAGGTCATGGGTCACCTCAGATTCTAGCGAGGCTTCGGCCCCGACCTTCAAGAGTCTGAGTCGTGAAGCGCGGGCGAACCACGCACGCTACCTGCACGACCGCAGATACGCAATAATGCACTCAGTGGCAATCCACACTCCGTTCGCGCAGGTGTGCATTCGCGCTGGCGTGACCATCGCAACCCTGCTTCGGGTTTCCCAAGACAGGTCGCACTTCAGCTGTCGCGCAGGCAAGCTGCGACGTAGGCATTGGATCGATCCACGCTACGAACCAACGGGTGGTCTCGTCGGCGATGCCTCCGGTCCCGACGCAGTCACCCTCACACGAGCTCGCTACGATCTCGCTCGGGCTCGTGGGCAGCGGAATGGCGGCAATGACGCCTCGAGTGGTTCGTCTGCGGTCATTGCCACGAGCGAGTTGACACCGTGCCATGAGAGAGCACGAGATGTGCATGGTGCAACGCCGCGCCCCAGCGGCACGCCGTTCCACGGTTGGATTCGGGGTCGCCTCGCGGCAGGTTCGGGGTTCGCTGGTTTCGCAACCCAGAAGACGGGCACGTGGCAGGACTCGAGTAGGTTCCATTGAGGCTCCCATAGAAGATGCCAGGCGTAACGAGGATTACGATCCGGGGGTTCAAGTCCATTTTTGAACTTGAAGCACTCGAACTGCGCCCGCTGAACGTATTGATTGGCCCGAATGGCGGAGGGAAGTCCAACTTTATTGAACTATTTCGCACGTTAGAGAGTGCCACAAGAGGACAATTCCAATCATTTGTAGCCGCACAGGACGGCCCTAGTAGCTTGCTGCATTGTGGCAAGAAACAACGCTCTAAATTGATTGAAATCAGCCTTAGTTTTGGTGCTTTGTCCTACAATTGTCAGCTTGCACCTTCGGGGAATAGTCTTGTGTTTCAGAACGAAGTAATTTTCGAAGATATATCTCTCAGTCGATCAATCGGCATTGACCACGCGACACCCGCTATGGTGAAAGAACCAACTCTAAGAGTCTACACCAAGAGTGGTCACAACGAATCGGAATTGAGTTTTTCAGACTCGCGAAACGCCAATGATTTACTGATTGCAGCAAGGAAAGTAATGGATGGACTTCGGTCATTCCAACTCCATAATACGCCGAAAACGGCGCAAACAAGCGATAAGTTTCCATTGCGTGACCATAAGTATTTGGAGTCATACGGCAAAAATTTGCTATCGACATTAGGATATCTATCTATTGAGTTTCCGGATCATTATCGGGAGATTATCTCGACCACTAGAGCGGCATGTCCGTTCTTTGGAGACTTCGTGTTTCAGCAAACTTCCGCCGATGATTTTGAGGTAAGGTGGCATCGAATAGAAGATTGCAATACGCAACTGAGTTTCCGCTCGCTGTCCAGTGGGACAGTTCGCTTCATTGCGCTCGCCACTTTGCTACTGCAGCCATTGGAGTTACAACCGGAAGTGATACTGATCGACGAGCCAGAATTGGGACTACATCCGCTGGCGCTAACCCTCTTGGGTGAAATGATGACGGCGGCGAGTGACGATAGGCAACTTATCGTTGCGACTCAGTCGGCCGACCTGATCAGCGAGATGCAGCCAGACAACGTGATTGTAGTTGACCGAAAAGGAGACGAATCTGTATTCTCCAGACTCAAGACCAGCGAATTACTCGATTGGTTGCCAGATCATTCGTTGGGCGAACTCTGGAAGACAAATCTATTTGGAGGCTGTTATTAGCCATGGTACAAGTTGCCATAATTTGCGAAGGGCAAACTGAAACTAGGTTTGTACTGGAGGTGCTGAGTCCATACTTGTCCCTTCAAGGGCATCAGTGTAACTCCGATGCTCATCGCAACTTCTCCTCGGCATGTAGGCGGTGCTCTGTCGGGTCAAAGGGTAGTGCGATTCATCCGTAATCTTCAAAGGGTTGGGCGGGAGTCTACATCACGACACTCTTCGACCTGTATGGATTACCAAGTGACTTTCCGGGAGTAGTTGATTCCAGTGACCAGGCGGATCCGCTCAAAATTGCCCAATTCATACAGAATAGACTAAGAGATGCTGTACTAACCGAGGATTGGCACTATCCGCAACGCTTCATACCCTACATTCACCATACGAATTCGAGGCACTCTTGTTCTCGGACGTCGGAGCATTCAGTGAACAGGAGCCTCGGTGGCGTACGTATGCCACTCAGTTGGGGCAGGTTCGCAACCGGGTCCAGAGTCCGGAACACATCGATGGCGGACGCGACAGTCATCCCTCCGCGTGGCTGCAACGCTTGTTGCGTCCGAGATACAGGAAGGCGCAGCACGGGCCGTCACTCGCAGCGAGGATCGGTATCGACCGTATTCGCGCGCAGTGTCATCATTTCAATGCGTGGTTGCAGTGCCTGGAGAATCTGAGTCCCTTGCGTGACTCATGGACCTGGCAAGTGGTCACAGCGCGCATCGGCGGTCATCTGACTGGCGGAGACTTGAGTGACCCCTCGGCTAGTGACTTGAGAGGACCGATGCAAGGCCCGAAAGTGACTCGTACGAGTCAGTGACCGGCTACCGCAGCAAAACAAAAGGCAGCCCCGAGATCGAGGCTGCCTATCCGCAGGGACGCATCCCCGCGGGGGGACCATCTGCATCGTAACTCGAGGTCGCCGCAATGTCAAGTGGCTTCGGGAAGTTTTCGAAGAATCTAGCCATGCGGGAAAAGTCAATGGTCGGGATCGCCGGTGTTGTCGGGGCTGGCTAGCCCTGCATTGTAGCCATAAGTGGCGCAGGACAGCGGGTTGCGGGTCGCTCTACGGGATCCTGCTGACGGGCAATTTTCAGGCTAATCCGGTGTCCCAAGGTGACTCAGTGGCGGACGACCTCGGCGGCCGCCGTCGCGTCCCGGGCGGCGTCAGCCAGCCGCCGGAATCATAGCTCGCAGACCGCTAGGCACTTGCGGCGCGCGGGGCGGGCCCTCACGTTCGCAACCTCAACCCCCACGCAGCCGCTCGCGTACCCCTCCGCCAGCACGGCGAAGAGCATCCGTGCGGCAGGTCGAGACGGTGATCGACCACGATGGGAATGAATTCGTGATCCGCGGGAAGGCGAGGCACCGGCGATACGAATCCTGGAGCGGCCACGGTGTCCGCGGAACGTAGCGGAGACCCCCGAGTGTCGGAATGACACGCGCCTGAATGCGCGGTATGCATCTCGAACTCTGTGCGCTTACGGACGCGTGGAACGGGCGGCGACGTTCGGCGGCGGACCGGAAGGTTGGAACGAGTCCTTCCCGGATGGGTATGGATGGCACCAGCGAATCCGGCTTGCGTTGCCATCGATGCACATGCGGATGGGTGCTACCGTCGGTGGCCTCCACAGGCTCCTAAGGAATTGGGACAGCCTGCGCCAAGATGTTGGCACGATCCTCCCACAGTTCGTCTGCCAATGTTGTTGCGGGGTCTGTGCCGAGCGTACCAGGCTCTGTTCCGACACCTAGGTCACGTGCCCTGAGGTTAGCTTCGATGTCGGGTGGCGCCAACGCCAGCAGAGCGTCGGCGGCACTCACGGGGTCGCCATACCTAGTCTCCTCGCCAGAGGCGGCGAAGCGCCTAGCAAGGTCCGAGCGAAGCCGCTGCCTCTCCTCAATCCCTGCCACTTCTACTTGAAGATCGTTGACCGTGCCAATCAAGGCGACATGGTCCTCACGCAAAATGCGAACGTCCTCCTTGAGATCGCCATGCAGGCAAAAGACCACCGTCACGGTTGGAACAACAGTCAGCAGGAGTCTGAACACTTCCTTGCCCACATCTTTCAAACTATCGCGAGTTGCCACCATGCCACTCACCTCCATTCGGATAGTACCAGACCAGTAGTGCCTTGTCGTGTGCAAGGGCTTTGGGAAGTCGGAAAGCCTTGCAGCGCCACGAACGGGTTCGCCAACGATTCGCGATTTGGCCGCAGGATGCGTCACGCGACCCCGTCCGTATGGCCGGCCTCGCGGTCAAGGACGACCGATGCCGTTGGATAGTCGTCGGGGAACCGGAAGCCTGCGACTACGACCGGGGCTCCCGCACGACCAAGTTTCACCCGGGATGGCTAGGCCGCCCGCTGTAGACCCGCCTGCAGCTCGCGTGTGGACTCTTCGATATCTTCAAGACTCGGTGCGTACACGGCTTTGGCGATCCCGAGCTTCTCGAGCAAGCGGATCTGCAAGTAGCTGACATCCAGTTCGTACCATGCCATGCCGTGCCGCGCCGACACGGGGTGTGCATGGTGATTGTTGTGCCACCCCTCGCCGAACGTGATCGAGGCGACCCACCAGAGGTTGCGGGAGTCGTCCGCAGTGCTGAACCTTCTGCTGCCCCACATGTGCGTCGCAGAGTTCACGAGCCATGTTGAATGCAGGCCGATCACCACCCGCAACGGAACGACCCACAGCATCATTCCAATCCCGCCGAAGATCCAAGCCGCCACGCCGAGAACCGTCAGCGGCACCCAGTGCCACTGACTCAGGATCCGATAGAAGGGATCCTTCAGCAAGTCGGGGGCGTACTTGCCGGTCAGCTCGGTATCGTTGTGCAGGGACTGCCCGAAGAGGATCCACCCCATGTGCGCCCAAAAGCCGCCGTGCCGCGGCGTGTGGGGGTCGAGATCCGTATCGGAATGCTGGTGGTGACAGCGATGGGCCGCTACCCAGTAGATCGGGCCGCCCTCCAAAGCCAGCGTGCCGCAGAGCGCCAAGAAGTGCTCGAAGGCCTTCGGCACCTTGTATCCGCGGTGGGTGTGCAGGCGATGGTAGCCCATGCTGATGCCCCAACCGACCGCCATCCAGTAGACGACGGCGGTCACGATCAGGTTCGTCCAAGAGAAGAAGAACAGGGCTCCGATCGCGCCGAGATGGAACAAGACGAGAACCGTGAAGGTCAGCGTGTTCAGCTTGGTGCGGTCACCGAGGTCGATGGAGGTTAGTGGGGGCGCGTTCATTCCAGTCAATCCGTTGCAGTAGCCCGGAAGGGCGGGGCGAGGTCGCGGGGCGACGCCGCTCGGATGTTCAACATATCAAGCGAGCGGTTGCCAGTCGCGCCGCCAATGTAATAGTTGGGTAACAATCGCCGCAGACCCGCTCGGGCGGTCAACGAACGAGAGATTTCGCTAGCGCGGCATTGCCGAGGCGATCCCGCACGCGCAGCACCACTAAGTGCTCCCCTTCCTCTAGCCCTGCGGGCTTCACGGTGAACGCTTCTTGGAGCGAGTCCGCTATTCCGTCATCGGGAAGCACGGGCACCCACTTTCCGGCGTCCACCGCGTACTCGGCGGCACGGATCTCCGAGGCGTCATCAACCGCCTCGAAGCGTAACTCTCCATCCGGTCCAGCGGGTAGCTCGCGGATTCTTGGCGGCGTCTGATCGACGAGCACTGGTCTGCTGACCCTCGAGGCGCTGAGCGCTCGGCCGGGCGCATTAGCCGCACCGTCGTCTACTCGCACCCGAAACTCGTATCTTCCGTCCGCGAGCGACTCGCTCTCGACCGAGTAGCGCGAACCCGCGAGATCGTCGCGGATGGTCTTCCAGTCCGATTCGCCCTCGCCGCGAAAATCGATCGCCACCCGGAGCACGTCGCCGTCGGGATCTTCCGCGTTCCAGACGATGGCTAGCTTGCGCACGGAGGTCGCAGCAGATTCCTGCTCCGCTGTCTTCGGTTTCGGCGCGGACGACGCCCCCGACGCGGACACCGTGATGCTGTAGCTGCTGGTAGAAGTCGCGGACTGCGAAGGAGTGGACGTCGACCCCTTCGCGGTTTCCGGCACCACATTCACGGAGAGGACAGCCGGCGGAGAATTCTGCGGGAGATAATGCACGCGAACCGCGTCCAAGCGCGCGTCCCCGCGCAGCACAGCGCGCCATTGCAGGAAGCGGGCGGCGGGGGACTGGATCGGGGAACCGACGCTCTCTGCAAGCGGTGCCGACCACGCGCTCCAACTCGTGTCGGGACGGTAGGTGTTGCCGCTTCGCGTGGTAATGGCGATCGAGGCGTCATCGGTTCCGCTCCCGCGCCATGAGAGCCGACCCCACTGGGAGACCCCGCTGGTGTTTTGAGGAGCCGAAGTATACGTCCCGGACGCTGCCGGTCCGGCGCTCATGCGGTATAGCGCGCCGCCATGCGCCGAGCCGATCAAGATGCCGTCCGGAGACCGCAGCATTACGGTCAGCTGCGCTTTGCCCGTTTGCGACAGCAGGCTTAACTTGCGCTCGGCGCCGATCTCGTACACACGGCCCTCTTGGTCGGTGGCGAACAGCGCGCCTGCGGCAGTCCCGGCCTTGGTTACGAGTCCCAAGATGTTCTCGTCGTTCGCGCCCCAGAGCTTCTCCACGGCCATCCCGGGCCGCAGCCGAAACAATGCGGAGCGCTCTCCCGAATACACGACTTGGGGCTGGGAGTAGCTGACCCGGGAAGTGACCTGCGGTGTTGCGGCAGCCGGCGGAGCCGAACCGGCGACCTGCACTTGAACGGCGCCTTGCTGAAGCGGAATCGCCTGCAACAACCGATCCATGCCGCCGCCCATCGCCGCGAAATAGATCGACCCGTCGCTACCGACATCCACGGAGCGCACTTCGGGCAGATCCGAGTCGTGCAGCGCGAACGAAGTGCCGTCGTCCTCGACCCGATAAAGGATTCCCTCCGGATCCGTACCAACCAGGACCCTCCCGGCGCTGTCCAATGCCAGGCTCATCACGTGGCGCTGCCCGGACTCGAACCAAGCCTCTCCCGACCCGTCGGGCGCGATCCGATACACCTTGCCGGCATCGCCGGTGGCGGCGAGCAACCGACCCCGGGAGTCGAATCTCAACGACCAGATGTACTTCTCGCCGGGATCGAAGAACTCCTGCGCCGCGCCGGCCGGCGACAGCCGATAAACCTTGCCGTCCGGGGAAGTACCCGCATACACATTGCCGTCCGGGCCGATCGCCAACGCGAACACCTCGATCTCGGGGGCGTTCCAAAGCAGTTCCCCCTCGCCACCGGGAGCGACCTTGAAGACCGCTCCTTGATGGCCGGTTCCGTAATACACGACACCGTCGGGAGCACGGGCAACCGACCACACGACGGACTGGTCGGACTCGTGCAGCACGTCCAACGAAGGAGCCACGTGGAGAAACCCCTCGCGATCCAACGCCGCGTTTTCGAATGTGCCCGCCAAGAAATCCCCGTAGCTCGAGAGTTCCCAGCTCCGGGTGCTGGCGGAGGGCAACGGCGCGGCTTGCAGCAACGCCGCCAAGATAATCGCTAAACCGCGCATGCTCGGATCGCTCAACTCCCCGTGACAACAAAGCGCAGGTCCAAACGCCCGCGCACGACCCCTTGAAACCCGCCCAGCCGCCGCTGCTCGATAGTCGTGGACAGTTCGGGCAACGCACCCGCGCCGCGTCCGGCCGGAGTCGACAGCACGGCGTGCAGAGACGCCGGCGGCGCGGGCAACTTGTCCGCATGCAGCCAGAGCGATCGCTTGCGCCGCCAGATCCGCAAGTATGCCGCGTCGCTGCCGCGCAAGCCGTTCAGGAATCGGATCGTGTCCGCCGCGTCGCGCACCTTGCGGCCGCCCAGCAGGCCACGCCACTCCTGAAGATTGGCGGTGAACGCGTCCCCGATAGTGACCTCTACCGCGCCGGCGGGCATCGAGGTCGGCACGGTATAGGGCACGGAGTGCATGCGTTCCCGCCCGTCGGGATCCTTGGCGGCGAGGCGAATGTCAATGGTCTCCCCGGGACGCACTTGGGTCTTGGAAACCCACGCTCGCACGAGATCCGTGTACCGCTCCTCCGGGGCCGCTTCCATCTCGATATCGATTGATTCGACCTCCACGTCGGCGTGGACCATGCGGAACAGGTACGAGAGCGGCGCGGCGGTGGAGAGTCCGGCGCTTACGCCAACCCCTGCCGACCCCGTATAGATGTCGTCCAAGATCAAGCGCGGCAAGCCGCCTTGGAACTCAACTCCCCCGCGCACTTGAACCGTAAGCGAACCAAGCGACCGCTCGGTAGCGTTGATCGCCGAAAACTGGGCGATTTGCAACAAGAGCGGAGTGAGCTGATCGTCCCGCACCAGCTCAAGCGCGTACGACTGCCGCTCGCCGGTGGCGGATCGCACGCCGATGGTGGCGGGAACCATGGACGGGGCCGGGCCGAGCCGCCCCGCGATCCCGGCCTCGCGATCCAGCGTGATGCTGCCAATGAGCGGTCCGATCGAGGTCAATTTGAAGGACGCGCTGAGATTCGGAACCAATGTCATGACCGACGCATGCATCACCGGCATGAGCGTGTCGCCAGCGGACAGGAAGCGATGCCCGAAGGCGAATATGCGATCCCCGTCCACGTGAGTGACCGTTCCCGCGGCGCTGAAACTCAAGTCACCCCGAATCAAAGACACGCTGATCATCGAACCTGGCTGGACCTCCCCGAAGGGCACGTCGCCCTGCCCTGCCCCCGCACCTTGAACGGGACGCAGGCCGAGGCGCTTGAGCTTTTCGCCAAACACCTCCAAGGTGCGTTCCGTGAACCCGCCGAGCGAGACCGGGGTGGCGATCGGAACGAACTGCCGGTGTCCGGTCGCGACGGGCTCGGGTCCAGCGCGCGGCAAGCCAGCCACCACGCGCCAGTCATCGAGCGGATCCACGGCGAGGGCGGATTCGGCCGGACCTTCGCCATCGAAACCCGCAACC
Organism: Bryobacterales bacterium; assembly: GCA_965242625.1. Lineage (GTDB taxonomy): Bacteria > Acidobacteriota > Terriglobia > Bryobacterales > UBA6623 > VXMF01. The sequence goes on from CBDEST010000005.1 coordinate 656,220, forward strand.
ATTTCCCCGATCGGCCGGATGCCTGCCAAGGGCTCGGTGGAAAACGGGAACATGAAAGCCACCGCACCGGCCAGTCTCCCGTCGATGTAGACCGGGCTGCCGCTCATCCCGGACATCACGCCGGTAGTCTCGAGCGGCCCGCCCGCGAGCTTGCCGAAGATCACGGACGTCCTCGGACCGGTGAAGTTCTTCAGCACCCCGAGGATCTCGATTTCGAACTCCTCGATCTCGGTGCCCTGAAAGACAGTCCGACCCACGGCGCGCTGGCCAGCCCGCACCTCGTCGATCGGAAAGAAGTCCTGGCCGACCACCGGCACGGTCAGCAGGAGCAGTAGGGCTAAGCGACGCAACTACGCTCATCTTACCGATACCGGGCCTGCCCGCCGATCCGCGAGGGGTCGAAATCGACCCGGGCACCGCGCAAACGCGACCTGGGCGGTTACGCTAATGCATCGCGATGCGCCTTTCTGTACCATGGGGCGAGTGCCCTTCGTACGCTTTGTTCGGGGAGGTTGCTGGTGGCTGCTAGCAGCGGGGGTTTGTTTCGGGCAGCAGCCTGACGGCCGCATCCAAGGTCAGGTCCTCGACCCGAGCGGCGCCGCTGTGGAGGGCGCCAGCGTAACGGTGGAGCAGACCGATACAGGTTCGTCGCGCACCACCACGACCCGGCAGGATGGCCTCTATGCGGTTCCGGTGCTGGCTTCGGGACAATACACGGTCAGCGTCGAGCGGGCAGGCTTCCAAACCACACGCAGCGCACCGATCGCGTTGGGCATCGGCGATCGGGCGCAAGTCGATTTCGAACTCGAACTGGAGACGGCGCAAGGCTCGGTCGCGGTGTCCGCTAGAGTCTCGGCTGTCGCGACCTCGGACGCGGCGATCGGCAGCGTGATCCCGAACCGCTTCATCACGAACCTCCCCCTGAACGGCCGCAACTTCTTGCAACTGCTGCTGCTGGTACCCGGCGCTTCCCCGGCACCGACGGGGTCGCCGGGCAGCGAGCGCGGTCGATTCTCGTTCCAGTCCAACGGCGCCCGGGAAGCGACGAACACCTTCGTCTACGACGGCGTGTACGCGATGAATCCCGTCATGAACAGCTTCAGCTTCACGCCGTCCGTGGACGCGGTGGAGGAGTTTCGGATCCAGACCTCGAATTCCGAGGCCACGGTAGGACGGAACGCGGGCGGACAAGTCTCGGTGGCCACGAAGCGGGGAACGAACGAATGGCACGGAACCGTCTTCGAGTTCCTGCGCAACGACCGCTTTGACGCCCGGAACTTCTTCAGCCACCCTCAGGATCCGGTCCCGGCTCTCCGCAGGAACCAGTTCGGAGCGTCGGTCGGCGGCCCCATCGCCAAGAACAGCCTGTTCCTGTTCGGCAACTACGAAGGCCTGCGCGAGACGAGAGCCACCACACGCACGACCAATGTCCCGACCGAGTTAGAGCGTCAGGGCGACTTCTCCGCAAGTGCCGGGCCGGCGCCGATCGATTTCCTCGCACGGCGGCCGTACCCGAACGCCCGACTGCCATTCCTGCATCCAGTGGGGCAGGGCGTGGCCTCGCTGTACCCCTCGCCCAATCGATCTTCCATGGGCCAGAACTTCGTCGCGGCGCCGGAAGGCACGGACCGCACCGAGAGAGCCCATGTGCGCGTTGACAACCAAGTGGCCGGCCTCCATACTGCCTTCCGCTACAGTCTTGCTGACACCGACAGGCGCGAGCCCTACGCCGCTCAGCAGTTTTCGTCCGTTCCGGGCTACGGCAACGACCTGAGCGAGCGCGGACATAACCTCCTGTTCGCCCACACATTCGCCAGCGGCCCGGTTTTCGTCTGGGAGAGCCGCCTCGGCTTTAACTTCTTGTCCAATCGGACGCTCCAGCAGAACAGCGGCACCAACCTCAACAGCCAGATCGGCCTGCCTGAATTCGCCACGCGCGATATCGACCGCGGGCTGAGCTTTTTCCAAGTGACAGGTTTCTCGTCGCTCGGCGGAGAGTTCAACAATCCACAGGTGACGGACATTGACTCGTTCCAGTACTCCTCGACGTTGAGCGAGTCGCGGGGGCGGCACCTGCGCCAGTACGGCGGCGAGTTCCGGACCATCGGGCAGAACGGCTTCCGCAACGTGCTTGCGCGGGGGAGCCTGTACTTCACGGACCGGGCCTTCACGCAAAACGCGCTCGCAGACCTTCTGTTCGGGTTGCCTAGCTATACGCTTGCGGCGCGGAGCGACAACAACCAGGCTGTGCGCACGAACGCCGTGAACCTGTTTGCAACCGACACTTGGAGGGTCGCGCCCGACCTGACGCTGTCACTCGGGTTGCGGTACGAATTCAACAGGCCACCAGTGGACGCCGAGAACGCCGCGGCGATCTTCGATCCTGCCACCGCGAGCATCGCGCAACTGGGCACGGGAGGGGTGCCGCGCGGCGGATACGAGAACGACTTCAACAACTTCGCGCCCCGCATCGGGCTGGCGTACCGGCCAGGGGGAGCGAACGACCTGGTGCTCCGGGCCGGGTGGGGGCTGCATTACAACCTCGCGCACCTCGCCACGGGTCAAGGCATCTACTTCAATCCGCCGTTCTTCCAGTCGTTCCTCTTCTTCCCTTCGCAGCTGGCGCCGCTATCGATCACCGATCCCTGGCCGCAAGGCCAGAACGCGCCGATACCGCCCGGCGTGACCACATACGACCGAAACCTCCGCACCACCTACGCCCAGCAATGGAACTTCACGGTGCAGACCGAGGTCTTCGACAGCGCAGTGCTGAGCGTCGGCTACAACGGCTCGCGCGGCACGAAGCTGATCGGCGCCCGCGACATCAACCAAGCCGCCCCTTCGCCGGCGCAGCCCAACTATCGTCCGCTGCCGACGTTTTCCGATATCAGCTTGATCGCCTCGGCCTTCGACTCGACCTACCACAGCCTCCAGACGCAATTCCAATGCCGCCTGCAGAACGGATTGACAGGGCTCTTCTCGTACACTTGGTCGAAGTCGATCGACAACGGGTCGAACTTCTTCCCGTCGGCGGGGGACGCGAACTACCCGCAGGACAGCAACAACGTCGCGGCGGAGCGCGCCCGCTCGAGCTTCGACACGCCGCACCGGTTCAGCGGCAGCTTCGTCTACGACCTCCCGTTCGGACCGGGCAAGACCTGGGGCAGCGGACTGCGCGGAGGAGCCGCCAAGGTGTTGGGCGGCTGGCAAGTGAACGGCATCGTCACGCTCCAAGCCGGGCAGCCGTACACCGTGGCGCTGCCGGCGGAACTGGACAACTCCAATACGGGGCGGTCCAGCTACGGATGGGGGGCCGGCGACCGGCCCGACGTCACCGGCAACCCGAACCGGTCCAACCCGGATCCCGCGATGTGGTTCGACCCGGGCGCATTCGCCCAGCCGACCTACGGCACGTTCGGCAACGCGGGGCGCAACATCGTCAGCGGGCCGGGCACGGCGAACCTAGACTTTTCGCTGCTCAAGCACGCGGATATCGGCGAGGCCGCGACCTTGCAGTTCCGGGCCGAATTCTTCAACACGCTCAACACCCCGAACTTCCTGAACCCGAACGTCTTCTACGGCACGCCCGGCTTCGGGAGGATTCTCGCGGCACGCGACGGTCGCGAACTGCAGTTCGGTGTCAAGCTGATCTTCTAGCGGCGCGAGAGCCACGCTCAGCCGAGCCGGTCCCAAACGGTTGAGAACTCGAAGAACCCTCTCTGCCCCATCACCCAGCGGGCGGCCTTGAGGGCTCCGTGGGCGAAGCCGGACCGGCTGCGGGCGGTATGGCTGACGCGAATCGTGTCGGCTTCCGAGTCGAAGCCGATCTCGTGAACGCCCGGGAATTGGCCCGCGCGTTGCGTCGCCACGTCAACGGGGCGCGCGTAGCCCGCGTCGCGCATGGCATCCATGAGTCGGAGGGCCGTGCCCGACGGAGCGTCCAGCTTGTGCTTGTGATGGGCCTCGTAAATGAAGGCGTCGTAGTCCTCCTGAGCGGCGAGCGCCTGCGCGGCAGCTTGCACCACCCGGTAGAACGCATTCACGCCCACGGAGAAGTTGGCTCCGTATACAAGTCCGGAGCGATGCCGCTCGACCGCCTCTCGGACTCGGTCGAGATCGTCCTGCCAGCCGGTGGTCCCGATGGCAAGCGGTATGCCGAGTTCGGCTATCCGCACCGCGTTATCGGCAACGACCTCGGGAATCGAAAAGTCAATCGCCGCGTCGATTCCGGAGAAGTTCTCGTCGGTAAGTCCCGCACCCCCGGGATTGTTGAACTCGTCCAAGCGCAACGCGACCTCGAACCCATGGGCCGGCGCGAGTTGCTCGACGAGGCGGCCCATCCGTCCGTAGCCGACCAACGCCAGCTTGTCTGGAGTATCTTTCATGGCTGCCGCTGCGCGCCCGGCGGAAGCTCCGGGAAGAACGTCGAATGGAGCCGCCGCACGGCGGATTCGAGATCGGCGTGATCGACCACGAAACTGACGTTCACCCGCGAAGCCCCCAAGGAGATCATGCGGATGCGAATGCCGTCCATTGCATTGAAGACCTTGGCCGCGATGCCCGGAGTATAGCGGATGCCCTCTCCGACCACGCAGACGATCGCTTTCCGGGGAGCCGTCGACACCGTGGCGAACTTCTCGACCTGGCGGACGATCGCCTCGAGCCGATCCGGGCGGTCGACGGTCAGGGACACGCTGACTTCCGAGGTGGAAACCATGTCGACAGCGGTTGCGTGGCGGTCGAATATCTCGAATATCGAAGCGAGGAACCCGTGCGCCATGAGCATGCGGGTCGAATGAATATCGACCAGCGTGATGCCTTCCTTGTAAGCGATGGACTTGACGACCTGCTCCGTCCGGGGAGGCTCAACAGCGATCAGGGTGCCGGAGGAATCGGGATTGCGGGAATTGAGCACACGGACGGGCACGCCGTGCTCTATCGCCGGGAGCATCGTCGACGGATGCAGAACGCGAGCGCCGAAGTACGCGAGTTCCGAAGCTTCGCTGAGAGAGAGAACCGGCAAACTCCGAGCGGACTCGATCAGGGAGGGATCGGCGGTCATCACGCCATCGACATCCGTCCAGATCTGCACCTCGTCCGCCTCGAGGGCGGCACCGGCAATCGTCGCGGTCAGGTCGGATCCGCCGCGTCCCAAATTGGTAGGGAGTCCGTTTTGAGACGAGGCGATGAAGCCGCCGAGCACGGGAACCCTATGCCTTGAACACGACTCGGTCACGGCTGGGCGCAACTTCTCCCGAGTCTCGTCGAACAGCGGTTGCGCGCCTCCGTGTCGCTCATCCGTTAGGAAGAACTGGCGCGCATCAAGATGGTGCGCGTCAACTCCGTGCGCCCTGAGCGCGAACGCGATCACTTGGCTGGAAATCCGCTCCCCGCACGCCAGCAGGGCGTCGAGATCAGCGCTTGGCGCGCCCTTGGAGGGATCTGTTCGAAGGCCCTGAACCAACGTCTGCACTTCGCGGAAGACTCGGACAACGAAGGCCATCGCTTCCAGAGAATCAGCACGGCGTACAACGGAGCGGGCGATCTCCGTGGTCTCCACCTGCAGTTCGCCTAGGAGTAGGGTGCTCGCTCCGGGATCGGCTTCCGCTGCCTCTAGCAGCCGATCCGTTGTACTTCCAAAAGCTGAGACCACGACCAACGACGCGCGGCCCGCACGCCGGCCGATGATCGAGCAGGCGCGATTGATGGCCTCGGCGTCGGCGAGGGAAGACCCTCCGAATTTCATGACAAGCATGGCTTGACGCACCGCGCAGGGTGCCAGTTCTCAATTCTCCCCAAGGAACGAGCGACTGTCCGAGAGATTCGCATCCACGTGTACCGTGACACTTCGATATATGCGGTTGAACTCGCCGAGTCTCCGGAACACTCTCATTCTCGCTTGACCAATCCTGGCACTGACCCGATGTCCGAAGTGGCTCGCTTGGAGTAGGAAATCTGCAACCGATTTCCTCGGACGAACTTTGGGCTCCCAGTTAAGAGCGAAGGTGCTGTCGCACGGGATCCAAACGGTTTCCGTCGGCAGAGCGCCCTTGCGACGGACGATCCCGCAATGAGCAATGGCTCGGTGCTTGCAAGGATGGATTGCGGCGTCTCGGAGACCCACATGACCCGGTCCGATGCAGGGAACCGCGCACATTGCGGACAATGTGTGCGGGCCGTTAGTTCCGAACACGGCGTAAGGTGATGCGGTGGAGCGATAGGGTTCGAGCGATAGCTCTCGGACTGGTGCCCGCGCTCGCCCTCGGCCAGAGCGCCGAAGAAGTCGACCTCCTGCGCCAAGCCAAGGAGGCGATGCAGGCGCGGCAGTTTCCAACCGCGGAAGAAATCTATTCGCGCCTGCTCGCTAACCGTCCCACCGAGCCCGGCCTGATCCTCAACCTCGGTCTCGCGCAATTCTCGCAGGGAAGCAACGTCGAAGCCGTGGAGACGTTCCGGAGATTCGTCAGTCTCCAACCGGATCACGCTCCGGCCTGGCTCCTCTTGGGCGTTACGCAACAGAGGCTGGACCGGCCAGCGGAAGCCGTTCCCGCCTTGGAACGAGCCTTGGAGCTGGATCCCGGCAACGCCACGGCCCGCATGGAAATAGCCGATGCCCTCTTGCGGAGCGGTCGGCCCCGCGAAGCGCTCGACGCATTCCAAGCCCTCTCCCAGCTCAATGCCGAGAAGCCGAAAGTCTTGCTTGGCTTGGGATTGAGTTACACGGAACTCTCCCGCGCCGACGCGACAGCGCTCGCACGGACGGCTCCCGAGTCTGCATACCACTCCCTGCTCCTCGGGCACGCCGCCCAAGCGCAGAGACGCGACCGGGCGGCCTTCGCGCACTACCGCGCAGCGATTGCCACGGATCCCCGCGTTCCGGGAGCGCGCGAGCGCATTGCGGAAATCTATCGGGAAGCCGGTCGCGACGATTGGGCAAGCACGGAGCTGGCGAAGCGGCCGTCCGCCGTGCCTTGCGAAGCGCGTCAGCTCGAGTGTCTGTTCGAGGCCCGAGACTTCGGCGCGGTGCTACGCATGGCCAGCGGGCGCGCAACGCCCGATGCGCTGTACTGGCGAGCGCGGGCCTATGCCGAGAAGGCGAGACTGATGCACGAAGAACTTCTCGCGATGCCGCCATCGGCCTCCGCGTACTGGCTGCTTGCGTCTATCGAGGATCTCGCCAGCCGACCCCGCGTCGCAGCGGACGCATGGCGTCGAGCCATCGAGTTCGAGCCGTCGAATCCTACTCTGCGTCGCAACCTCCTGCGATCGCTGAGTGCTGCCGGGCTTCACGAAGAGACACTGCGCGAAGCCGAGGCCCTGCTCGAACTGCGCCCGGGCGATCCGCAAGGGCTCTATTACTCTGGGGACGCGCTGCTGGAATCCGGGAGAGTCGACGAGGCCATACCGCGCTTGGAGTCCGCTGTGGAGGTCGATCCCTCCTCTGTCCGCTCGCGGGCATCGCTGGCGACTGCCTACCTGCGCAGCGGCCAAGGAGCGAGGGCTATCCCTCACCTAGAACAAGCCGTGGACAGGCAACCCGACGACGGCTTGCTATTCCAACTCGCCCGGGCGTACCAAGCCGCGGGACGAAGTGCCGAGGCCCGCGCCGCGTTGCAGCGCAGGCAAGCGATTCTGTCGAAACGACGCCCTGACGTTGCGCATGAGATCACCCCTCCGTAGCTGGATTCGCTCCCCGGTCTCGGCTTGGGTGGCAGCGGCACTGGGGAGCGCCGCCGCAGCTGGACCCTCCATTTTTGCCGCGCAAGCAGCTGGTTCCGCGATTCAGTTCCAGGATGTCGCCGCAGACGCCGGGCTGCACTTCGTGCTCGAGAACTCTCCGACCGCGGAAAAGCACATGATCGAAGCGGTTCCCGGCGGCGTTGCCGCCTTCGACGCCGATTCCGACGGCATGCCGGACATCTACTTCGCGAATGGTGCCGAAATCCCATCGCTCCGCAAGGCGGACCCTCGCTACTCGAACCGCCTGTTTCGGAATCTGGGCGGCATGCGGTTCGAGGACATCACGGCCGAAGCGGGCGTTGCGGGACGCGGTTATTCCATGGGTGTCGCGACAGCGGACTACGACAACGACGGAGACGTGGATCTCTTCGTCGCCGGCGTACGGGCGAACATCCTGTTTCGGAACGCCGGTGACGGCACGTTCGAAGACGTCACGACGCCCGCTGGAATCTCGAGCGAAGCGTGGTCGGTCGCGGCGGGCTGGTTCGACTACGACAATGACGGGGCTCTCGATCTCTTGGTCGTCAACTATCTCGATTGGAACCTGTCGATGGATCGCTATTGCGGGGACCGCGACCGGGCCCTGCGCATCTACTGCAGTCCGACGTACTTCTCCGGTCTGCCGAACGCCCTCTATCGGAATCGGGGCGACGGCACGTTCGAGAACGTCTCGGCAGCATCGGGCATCGACAGCCATGTCGGAAAGGGCATGAGCGTCGCGTTTGCGGACTACGACCTTGACGGGTGGGTAGACGCATTCGTCACCAACGACACCGAGGCTGACTTCCTGTTCCGCAACCGCGGCGACGGCACGTTCGAGGAGACGGGACTGCTAGCGGGCGTGGGCCTGGCCTCGGACGGCAATCCGATTTCCAGCATGGGAGCGGATTTCCGCGACTACGACAACGACGGCCTGCCCGACATCCACGTCACGGCCCTTCCCCGGCAGACGTTTCCGTTGTTCCGCAACATCGGGGACGGCCAGTTCGAAGACATGACGGCCAGGAGCGGCCTCCATGGCGCGACCGTTACGCGCGGCGGGTGGGCCAACGCGCTGGTTGACTTCGACAACGACGGATTCAAGGACCTGTTCGTGGCGACATCGCACGTGAATGATCAGGCGGAGCGGTTCGAGAGTGCCGCTTACGAGCAGCGGAACGCCGTGTTCCGGAACGATGGTCGCGGACGATTCGAAGACGTGTCTCAAGGAGTTGCTGACTTCGAGCCCGCCGCGCATCGCGGCGCGGCCTTCGCTGACTTCGACGACGACGGCCGCGTGGATGTCGTGGTCTCGGTCCTCGGCGGGCCTGCCGAGCTTTGGCAGAACGTGACCGCCAACCGCAATCGCTGGGTCAAGGTGCGGTTAGAGGGTACGCGGAGCAACCGCGACGGTATCGGAGCGGTGGTGAGGGTCGGCACCCAAGTAGCGACAGCCTCGCCCGCTGTCGGATACGCATCGTCGTCGCACGCACCCGTGCATTTCGGTTTGAGTGAAGGAACCGACCTCGGCGAGGTCCATGTCACCTGGCCGAGCGGAATCAAGCAGTCGGTAAGCCTCGATGAAACTAACCGCACCGTAGTCGTAGAAGAACCCTCGCGACAGGTTCGCTAGGCGCTCCATCAAGCCACCAAGTCCGAGCTCTCTGTTTGAACGCCGCTCTTCGTCGATTGGAATCCGTCATTGCTGGCGCTGCCAGATCCGCTTCAGGCCACCCCGCGAGCCTTGCTCGGACAGCAGGTCGCGGTCGCGGCCAAGCCAATCGAACGAGTGCGACCGGGCGCTGGCTATCGCGCTTCGCCGCCTGAATGCAATGAGTCATTGACAGCGGACGTGAACCTTGATACGTTCGCACTGCACGGGTAGCGACAGGCAGTCCTGTGCGAGGGAGACAGACATGCAGAAGTCGAAGTTATTGGTCACGACGCTCGCAGCCATCGCAGCGGTTTCGCTGCTCGGAATACGGTCCGGAGAAGCCCAGGTCACCTTTGCCAGTCTCACCGGGCTGGTTACCGACCCGGGCGGGGCGATCATCCCGGGCGCCGAGGTCGAGCTGACGAACTCGGACACGGGCGAAACGCGCGCGACGGCGACCGGAGCGACCGGACGCTTCACGATGTCCCAGCTCAAGGCGGGCACCTACGAACTGTCTGTGGAGACCGCTGGGTTCAAGCGCTTCGTCCAATCGAACATCCGCCTGCAAGGCAGCCAGGACGCCGAGCTCAACGCATCACTGGAATTGGGCGAGGTCACCGAAACCGTCGAAGTCACCGCCCAGGCGGTTCTGCTCGACACGCAGTCCGCGAATCAAACCAGCGACCTCAATAGCGAAGAGATCACCCAACTGCCGCTGAACTTCCGCAACCCGCTCCTGCTGGTTCACGCGAACGCCGGCGTGATGTCCGCCTTTCAGAACGCGGGTCGCAGAGCGGTCCAGGATCGCTACAACGATCAGGAGATGGCGCTGTTCTCGATGAACGGCGGGCGCGAGGCCAGCAACACGATCACGATCGACGGCGTCGCCAACAAGGGCGGCGCTGGCGACTGGGGCGCCAACTTCGGAACGCCATCCGTGGACTCCGTGCAAGAGATGCAGATCTCGCGCAACACATACGACGCCCAGTACGGACGCGTCGGCAACGGTGTCGTGAGCCTCGTCACCAAGGGCGGGAGCGACGATTTCCACGGAAACATCTTCTGGTTCCATCGCAACGACAACCTCGATGCCAACGAGTGGCGGCGCAACCGCGCGGGAAACGAGAAGCCCGAACTCAAGCGCAACCAATACGGCGTGAACGTCTCGGGCCCGATCTGGAGGAAGCACCGGATTCACTTTCAATTCGGCTTCGAGGCCATGCGGCAACCCTCCTCGGCCTCGACGAATCTGACGGTGCCGACCGAGTTGGAGCGCAACGGCGACTTCTCTGAGAGCCGCAACCGCGACGGCTCGCTGCAGGAGATTTACAACCCGTTCACGACGAGGGCGAATCCAACCGGAGACGGCTTCGTTCGCGACCCCTTCCCGAGGAACGCCGTTCCAGCGTCCCAGATGGACCCCATCGCGCGGAACATGGTCGGCTTCATCCCCACGCCGAACGTGGAGGGAGTGCCCGTCACCAACGCGCTGAACTTCTTCAAGACTTCCCCCGCGAATCTCAAGCAAGATCGCTGGGACGGGCGGCTGGATTACGCACCGACGTCGAAGTACAGCACGTTCTTCCGGGTGAGCCGCATGCTGCTGAACCCCACCGGGGCGCGGTTCTTCAACAACGCGGCGGACAGCGGGTTCCTGAACGACCAGCCGTTCTACAGCCTGAGCTTCAACAACACCTACGTGGCCAGCCCGACATGGGTGATCAACTTCCACGCGGGCTCGGGCGGCGGACATCGCACGGCGAACCTGATCAGCATGTCGGAAGGCGTCGGGCTGGAGGATCTCGGCTATTCGTCCGCCTACGCGGAGCAATTCGAGAATCGCGATTTCGGCCAGTACAACATCAGCGAGTACCTGTCCATCGGGAGAACGCGCTTCTTCGGCAACATCCGGCGCACTCACTCGGGAGGCATCACGGTAGCCAACGAGCGCGGCAACCACTCGCTGAAGTTCGGCTACAACATCGAGTTCCAGCGCCAGAACTTCTTCGACCGCCGCACCCAGTCGCTCGCGTTCGGGCGGGGACCGACCACGGGGCCGGTCGCGGTCGGCAATTCAGGGGTGGTCGGCAACTCCATGGCGTCCTTGCTGCTCGGCGTGGGCGGCGGCTCGGCGCGGCTGTCCGCCGACCCGGCCAAGCAGAACGTCTACATGGGATGGTATGCCCAGGACACTTGGCGCGTAACGCCGAAGATGACGTTGATCCTCGGCTTGCGATACGAATTGCAATACGGACGCACCGAGCGCTTCAACCGCCAGGGCTACTTCGATTACGAGGCCACCAGCCCGCTCAACGACCAACTTCCCGGCCTTGACCTGCGCGGAGGCTTCCGCTTCTCGAACGCGGACAACCGCAACTTGAGCGCCCTCGACACCAAGGACTGGGCGCCGCGCGTCGGCCTGAGCTACAAGCTCACCAACAAGCTGGTGCTGCGCTCCGGGTTCGGCGTTTCGTATTCGCAGGCGATCGTGGACGACGGCATCAGCGCCATGCCGGGGTACGACCGCAGCACCCCGTGGGTCCTGAATCCAGACGGGGAGGTCCCGGTAAACCTGCTGAGCAATCCGTTCCCGAACGGCCTCTCCCAGCCGACGGGTTCCGCGGAGGGCTTGCTGACGCAGGCCGGCTTGAACGTCTCCGCGTTCCGCCACGACAATCCGACTCCGTACCTCCAGAGCTACAGCCTGGACCTGCAGTACGAACTGGGGCAGGGCATGATCTTCGACATCGGCTACACGGGCAACACGGGACGCAAGTACTCCTACGGTTCCGGGCGCAACATGAACCAAGTGCATCGGCAGTACCTGAGCGAGGGTCTGGCGCTCAACAACCGGATTCCGAATCCCTTCCACGGAGTCCTGACGGCCGGGCCGAACACGGGCGCGACGATCCCGCGGCACAGGCTGGCGCGCCTGTTCCCGCATTTCAACAGCGTGGGCACGCCGCGTAGCGAGAAGGGCGCTTCGTCGCGGTTCAACGCGTTGTACATGAAGCTGACGCGGCGTTTCTCGCGAGGGCTGACCGTCCTCACCAGCTACCAGTGGTCGAAGACTCGGGACAACGCTTCCGAGGACCAAGGGTGGTTCATCAGCGACGGGCTCCGCGACCAGTTCGATCCGAACGCCGACTACTCGATCAGCGCGCACGACATCCCGCATGACTTCGTGACGAACCTGATCTGGGAGCTCCCGGTGGGCCGCGACCGCGCGGTCGGAAGCGACATGCCCAAGGCGCTGGACATGGTGGTGGGCGGATGGCAAGTCGCCGGTACCGTGCGATTCGGTTCGGGCGTACCGATCAACATCCGGGCTCCCAACACCTTGGGAGCCTACGGGTACGCGGTCAAGCGGGCGAACGTGGCGGACCTCGACGCGGCCAAGCTCTCGAACCCGACACCGGAACGGTGGTTCAACACCGATGCGTTCGTGACGCCGGGACAGTTCGAACTCGGGACGGCTCCCCGCTACTTCGGCCAGCTCCGCAATCGGATCAACACGAACGGAGACATCTCGCTGAGCAAGTTCATTCAATTCACGGAGACGTTCCGGGCGCAGCTGCGAGGCGAGTTCTTCAACCTCACGAACACGCCGACATTCGGCTTGCCTCCCTCGGGGGGCCAGGTGACCCTCGGATCCGGGGCCTTCGGGACCGTCAATCGGAGCTTTCGACCGCCTAGACAGGTGCAGATAGCACTCAAGCTGATGTTCTGAGCCGGCTCGGGACGATGGATCCGAACCGCGCTCAGAATCCCCGCGAAGACTCCAGCGGGGCGGTGAGGAGGCTCCGCCCGGTGCGGGCCGGTCTCACCGGATCCGACACGTTTGCGAGACGCACGCAACGGAGCATGCTATAGTACGTGTAGGCAAGCAAGAATGCGGAGAGGTGGCCGAGCGGCTTAAGGCAGCGGTTTGCTAAACCGTCGTAGGGTTATAAAGCTCTACCGAGGGTTCGAATCCCTCCCTCTCCGCCAGTTTGATTGAGTGCCGATGCGATGCTTGCCGGTCTCCTACCGGAAAGCATCCCCCTGGACTGCGGGTAGATGCCACCGGTCTGGGAAACCCTGCCGGATGGTGGAGTTCGACACCGTTGGTCCCTGCGCAAGGTTGTACGGCTCGGGTTGGCGCGAGCGGCGCGGGCACGCCAACTGGCGGCGCACATCGGCGATAGCCGGAGCGGAAGGTCTCCCCGCCCTCGGCGGGCGGGGCTGTGCATGCTGTCCGAGACTCGCCCTGCAGTCGTCTGCGGCAGTCTCGGGCACCACCGTCCGCGGCTTGCGGGTCTGCGGCTACCGCATGGATTCACGCGATCCGCCGGGGGCGTACTCTATCCAGTCTGCTCGAGGTCGACCGATGTCCACCTCGAGGGTGAGCGCCATGAATGGGCGGCAGTGAGGCTGGGTTGCCAGCACGGTCTTCGATGGCCGCCTCGGAGGACTCGAACGCCCTGCCAGCCTATCGACTCGGATGTTGACGAGCGCGGACGCCAGTCAGCTCTCGCGTCCTGCGAGCTTGACCTCGCAACCCGTCCGGTTGACAGCAATTTCGGTTGTGCTATGATACTGGAAGAACGAATAACTGGACGATTTCCGTAACTGCCCAGATACCCTGATCGGGCTTGGTTGCAGCGATGGGTAGCGGGACATCGCGGGCGGATGTCGTACGAGGTGCGGCTCGGAGCGGATCGGGGGTGCTGTCGAGGAGGTAGTTGACAGGGGCGTGCACTTACATGTAAGGTAGGAATTGTTCTGAGGGCGCGGGCACTCGGGCAAGTCATGGCGGCAGCGTTCCCAACGACCGAGCAACAGCTCGGGGCGGTCGGCGAGCCCGCCGAACTGATCCGGCTGCGGGCCGCCAACGCGAGCTTGCGAGCCGAGATCGAGGGCCTGCAAGCCGAGAACGAGAGCTTGCGGGCCGCCAAGGCGAGTTTGCAGCAGCGCGTGGAGGCGTTGGAGCGGCAGGTGGGCTTGAACAGCTCCAACAGCGGCAAGCCGCCCTCCAGCGACGGGCAGCGCAAGCCGCGCAAGCCGCGGCGCAGCCAGAGCACCCGGGGCGGTTCCGGCAAGCCTTCGGGCGGCCAGCCCGGCCATCCGGGCACGACGCTGAAGCAAACCGCCGACCCGGATCACATCGAGACGCACCGGCCGGCGCGTTGCGCCGATTGCGGCGCAGCACTGACGGCGGCCGACAGCGTGAGCTACGCGCGGCGGCAAGTGTTCGACCTGCCGCCGCCGCCGCGCGTCGAAGTCACCGAGCACCGAGCGCACACCTGCCAGTGCCCAGCCTGCGGGCACCGGACGCGGGCCGAGTTCCCGGAGAACGTGCGCGGGCCGGTGCAATACGGCCCGCGGATTAAGGCCATGACGGTGTACCTGCAGAACTGGCACTTGCTGCCCGAGGAGCGCCTGGCGGAGCTGTTCCTGGACCTGCACGGCGTCGACATCAGCGCGGCCACGCTGGCGAACATCACGCGCCAGGCGGCGGAGGGCTGGCGGGCGTGCAGCGAGCGGATCCGGGATCTGCTGGTGGCCGCGGACGGCACGAAGCACTTGGACGAGACGGGGTTCCGGATCACGGCGTGCGGGCAGTGGCTGCACGTGATCTGCACGCGGTGGCTGACGTTCTACCGCACGAGCGAGCGGCGCGGCAGCCTGCTGGAAGGCTTGCGCGGCTGCTTGGTGCACGATCACTGGAAGCCGTACTTCACGGTGCCGGACGTGCAGCACGCGCTGTGCAACGCGCATCACCTGCGCGAGTTGGAAGCGCTGGCGGAGCTCGACGGGGAGGCGTGGGCGCGCCCCATGCAGGACTTGCTGCGAATGGCGAGCCGCGCGGCGGGGATCGCGGCCGAGGAGGGCTGGACCCTGCCGCCGGATCTGGTGGCATGGTTCGAGCAGCGCTACGACCGCTTCGTGGCGGAGGCGCTGGAGTACCACGAGGGGCTGGAGCCGTTGCGCCCGGCAGGCAAGGGCCGGAAGGGGCGCCCGAAGCGGCGCCCGGGGCACAACCTGGCGTTGCGGTTCCGGGACTGCAAGACGGAGACGCTGCGCTTCCTGCACGAGCCCGGGGTGCCGTTCACGAACAACCAAGCGGAGCGGGACCTGCGCATGATGAAGCTGCGCATGAAGATCTCGGGCGCGTTCCGCTCGGCGCAGGGGGCCGCGGATTTCGCCACGTTGCGCAGCGTGCTGTCGACCGCGCAGAAGCAAGGGCGGAACCGCATCGAGGCGCTCATGCAAGGGCCGGCCGTGCTGCTCGACGGCCTGCGCTGCTAGCGCGAGCCCGGCACCCGCCCCGCTGGTCCGGCCCCGCCGGGACCGGGCTGCGGTGCGTCCCGCCGCCGCATGGGAGGCGAGGATGTCTTGCGCTAGTCCGCCCCCAAGCATGCGGAGTGGCCGTGGACGGCGAAGTGCTGCGAGACGGGTATGTCGTCAGCGGCAACCACGCTGGCCTTGGAGCGTTGCGCATGAACATCGAGCCCGGGGCCCGTCAAGGTGAGGGGGCCGTATCCGTGCAATTGAAATCAGGGCATCCGGGATGCCGGTGCTTGGTCGCGACGCCCTCGACCACATCCTGCCAGAACTTTCTCAACTAGCCAGACATCAGGTTGCCTGAGCCTTCAGGATTGGCTGGGCGTCAGGGGTATCTGGGCAGTTACCGATTTCCTCCCATGCCTAGAATCGATCACGACGGTTCCTTCCGACGGCTGTTCAGCGATCCGCGCACGGTCAGGGACTTTTTCACTGGGTTCGTGGACAGCGAACTCGGGCGGCAATTGGACTGGTCGACCTTGAAGCGGGTGGCCGCGCGCCACACCGACGAGAACTTCAAGCAGCGCGAGAACGACATGATTTGGGAGGTCCAGGCGCTCGGAGGCAACGGTCCGCCCGTGTACATCATGCTCGAATTCCAGTCGCAGCCGGATTCGACAATGGCCCTGCGGATGTGGAACTACGCCGGGCAGTTCTGCGAGGCGATGGTCAAGCAGAACGACGGTTCGCAGAAGCGAGAGCTGCCGACGGTATTGCCGATCGTGCTGTACAACGGGGACGGGGAATGGACATCGGCACTGGATGTCGCGGATCTAGTCGAGTTCGTACCGTCGGGCTGGGAGGCGCAAAGCCCGCAGATGGCTTACGTGCTGGTCGACGTGTTCCGGAGTGCGGCGCTAGACCGGTCCCAACGGAACCTAGCGGACGCGATGTTCCGATTGCACCGGGCGGGGGCTCTGGAGGCACCGGGTGAGGTGCGCTGGCTCAAGCAATGGATGGGAGGCGAGGAATGGGCGAGCTTGCGGCGAGATCTGATGAAGTGGATAATTGAAGTGCTCGTGCCTTGGCGAATGCCGGATATGAGCATTCGGGACTTGGAGGATCTGAGGGACTTGGACAAATTGGAGGCAGCAATGACCACATGGAGCGAGCAGTGGAAGGCTGCAGGGCGCGCCGAGGGTCTTACCGCAGGGCGGGCCGAGGGCCTTACCGAGGGCAGGGTCGGAGTGCTGGTCAGCATGGCGCGGAAGCGGTTCGGCGAAGCGGCAGCCGCCACGATGGCTGCCCTGCTTGGATCGGTCGAGTCGGAGACGGTGCTTGACGAAGTCGGCACATGCGTGCTGACTTGCGAGAACGGCGACGCCCTGATTGCCAAGATTCGCCAGATCTAGCTGGGTGCGGCGCGCATGGATCGCTGCGGCGGGCGGTCTGCGAAGCCTTTCGGGAGTTTCTCTTTGATCCTCGTGAGCCGCGACTAGGCCTCCCTCTCCGCCAGTTTGATTGAGTGCCGATACGATGCTTGCCGGTCTCCTACCGGAAAGCATCCCACTGGACTGCGGGTAGATGCCGCCGGTCAGGGGAACCCTGTCGGATGGTGGAACTCAACACCGTTGGTCCCTGCGCAAGGTTGTACGGCTCGGGTTAGCAAGAGCGGCACGGGCACACCAACTGGCGGCGCGCATCGCCGATGGCCGGAGCGGAAGGTCTCCCCGCCCTCGGCGGGCGGGGCTGTGCATGCTGTCCGAGACTCGCCTGCGGTCGTCTGCGGCAGTCTCGGGCACCACCGTTCGCGGCTTGCGGGTCTACGGCTACCGCATTGATTCGCACGATCCGCCGGGGGCGTGCTCCAACCAGTCTGCTCGAGATCGACCGATGTCCACCTCGAGAGTGAGCGACATGCAATATGCGGCAGTGGGGCTGGGTTGCCAGCACGGTCTTCGATGGCCGCCTCGGAGGACTCGAACGCCCTGCCAGTCTATCGACTCGGCTGTTGACAAGCGCGGACGCCAGTCAGCTCTCGCGTCCTGCGAGCTTGACCTCGCAGCCGTCCGGTTGACAGCAATTTCGGTTGTGCTATGATACTGAAAGAACGAATAACTGGACGATTTTCTCCCATGCCTAGAATCGATCACGACGGTTCCTTCCGACGGCTGTTCAGCGATCCGCGCACGGTCAGGGACTTTTTCACTGGGTTCGTGGACAGCGAACTCGGGCGGCAATTGGACTGGTCGACCTTGAAGCGGGTGGCCGCGCGCCACACCGACGAGAACTTCAAGCAGCGCGAGAACGACATGATTTGGGAGGTCCAAGCGCTCGGAGGCAACGGTCCGCCCGTGTACATCATGCTCGAATTCCAGTCGCAGCCGGATTCGACAATGGCCCTGCGGATGTGGAACTACGCCGGGCAGTTCTGCGAGGCGATGGTCAAGCAGAACGACGGTTCGCAGAAGCGAGAGCTGCCGACGGTATTGCCGATCGTGCTGTACAACGGGGACGGGGAATGGACATCGGCACTGGATGTCGCGGATCTGGTCGAGTTCGTACCGTCGGGCTGGGAGGCGCAAAGCCCGCAGATGGCTTACGTGCTGGTCGACGTGTTCCGGAGTGCGGCGCTAGACCGGTCCCAACGGAACCTAGCGGACGCGATGTTCCGATTGCACCGGGCGGGGGCGCTGGAGGCACCGGGTGAGGTGCGCTGGCTCAAGCAATGGATGGGAGGCGAGGAATGGGCGAGCTTGCGGCGAGATCTGATGAAGTGGATAATTGAAGTGCTCGTGCCTTGGCGCTTGCCGGGTATGAGCATTCGGGACTTGGAGGATCTGAGGGACTTGGACAAATTGGAGGCAGCAATGACCACATGGAGCGAGCAGTGGAAGGCAGAGGGTGCCGTTCGTGGGCAGGCCGGAATGCTGGTTCGCATGGCGCGGCAGCGATTTGGCGAGGCAGCGGCTACCACAATGGCTGACCTGCTCGAATCTGTCACCTCAGAGGCAACACTGGAAGAGATCGGGACGTATCTGCTGACCTGTGCGAATGGCGACGCCCTGATTGCCAAGATTCGCCAGATCTAGCTGGGTGCGGCGCGCATGGATCGCTGCGGCGGGCGGTCTGCGAAGCCTTGCGGGGGTTTCTCTTTGGTCCTCGTGAGCCACGACTAGGTTCGCGAGGTGGGGCCGCAGACCGGAATGGCGCGGCGAATAGTGCTGGGTCAGTTTTACCGGCGCAAATCCTCCAAGGTCGAAGCGAGAGTCAAGGTCAATGCTGCAGCGACTGGAGTTGCTGGAATCGTGTCGATACAAAGTGGGATACCATGAGCGGTAGCGGGCCGACGGGGAACGGGCAAGGTTTCGGCGGGTGCTTGTGGCGCGGATGACTGATGCGCTCCTGCCTTGGCACCTCCTTGGGGTGAGCGTGCTAGCGTGGGGGAGTTGAGGGACTTGGACGTGTTGGAGCCAGCGACGACCACATGGATCGAGCAGGCGAAGGCTGCAGGGCGCGCCGAGGGCCTTACCGAGGGCAGGGTCGGAGTGCTGGTCAGCATGGCGCGGAAGCGGTTCGGCGAAGCGGCAGCCGCCACGATGGCTGCCCTGCTTGGATCGGTCGAGTTGGAGACGGTGCTTGACGAAGTCTGCACATACCTGCTGACTTGCGAGAACGGCGACGCCCTGATTGCCAAGATTCGCCAGATCTAGCTGGGTGCGGCGCGCATGGATCGCTGTGGCGGGCGGTCTGCGAAGCCTTTCGGGAGTTTCTCTTTGATCCTCGTGAGCCGCGACTAGATTCGCGAGGTGGGGCCGCAGACCGGAATGGCGCGGCGAATAGTGCTGGCTTGGCCGTGCCGGCACGAATTCTCCGAGATCGAAGCGAGAGTCAAGGTCAACGCTTCAACGACTGGGGTTTTGGGAATCGTGTCGACGCGAAGGGGGACACCTTGAGCGGTAGCGGGCCGAGGAGGAACGGGAAAGATTTCGGCGGGTGCTTGTGGCGCGGATGACTAATGCGCTCCTGCCTTGGCACCTCCTTGGGGTGAGCGTGCTAGCGTGGAGGAGTTGAGGGACTTGGACGTGTTGGAGCCAGCGAAGACCACATGGATCGAGCAGGCTAAGGCTGCAGGGCGCGCCGAGGGGCTTGCCGAGGCTCGTGCCGAGGCTCGTGCCGAGGGCTGGGTCGCAGTGCTGGTCTGCATGGCGCGGCAGCGGTTCGGCGAGGCGGCGGCTACCACGATTGCTGACCTCCTCGAACCTGTCACCTCGGAGGCTGCGCTTGAAGAGATCGGGATGTATCTGCTGACTTGCGAGAGCTGTGACGCCCTGATTGCCAAGATCCGGCAATTCTAGCTGGATTCGGTGCGCCGGACCGCTACGGCAAGCGGTCTTTGGACTTGCTGCCGTACCTGCCGGTCGGCCATCGAGGGCCAATCTCGGCAGGCGGGAACGTCGTCAGCCGCCGAGCCACACCGGACTGCTCCAAGCGATCTCGCCATCGGCTTGCGTCACTCGCAAGTAGTAGTAGCTTGATCCTGCGGCCGGTGCCATGTCCTCGTACTCAACAGAGGCTTCGCGGCCTTCCGGCGTCATCGAGTAAATGAACTCGTTGCTGCGGCAGATTTCAATCTTGGCGATGTCTCCCGCGCCCCGCACTTCAGCCGAGATGGAGACCGGGCCATCCGACCGCGGAGCGGCTTCCCCCATGAAGTGACCGTTCACGCGAAAGTCGATCTGGATTCGCGCGGCAGTGGTGCCGAACGTGCGGCGGGCGCGGATCGCCTCCAGAATCGATGACCGTGTCTTGTCCCGAGCCCAGACGGCGGCCTTGCCCAGACCGCCGCCATGGTCCGGGCTGGCGATGACCCCGATCTTCACGCCGCGCTCCCACGCATCCTGAATGTAGTTCCCTCTCTTTCCCGTTGCCGTCCGAGCATGCCGGGGAGCGTTCAAGTATTCGTACGAGCCACGGGTCTGGAAGATCTCGGCAACGGGTTGCGCCTCTTCGTCGGTGTAATTCCAATCGACCGGGACGTTGCCTGAATCAGCCAGTTGATGCGGTATCTGGACGAAATCCGCATCCATCTCGCGAAGTTCCTTCCAGAGGTCCGCGGGCGAGTCGCCGTTGTATGCGGTCCACCACTTGGGGAAGTACGGATCGGCGAAGACCAAGTTGCGGTGACCGTAATACCCCCAAGGTCTCTCCGCGTCGTAGTCCTCGAAGCTCGAGGTCCACTCCTCTCCGAGGAAGGTCACGAGCCGCCCGGCATCGTAGTTGGCGCGAACCATCTTGGCCGAGTAATTCCACAGGTATGGAACGATGTTGTACCCGTGATCGGTCATCGCGACGAAGTCGAGCCGATTCAGGTCGCGCCGGCACTGATAGTTCTCATCAAGCGACTGGTCGCCGCAACGATTGCAGATCGAGATGTCGGAGTGCTCGTGCAGCTCGCCGTAGTAGAGGTGCAGCGTCTCGCCGTTGTACTCGATTGAAGGCGTCGGGGTGTCGTCGCCGAAAGTGGCATGCAGGACCGCGGGATCAAAGGGCGCGTCCGGTTCGACCAAGGGAGCCAAGGCGAGTGATCCAGCCGCAGGCCGTGCTTGGCCGGTATCGAGAGAGGCCAGCAGGATCTGCGACCGGGCGTTTTCCGTCCAATCCGGATCGGACGGTGTCCACGTGTCGGAAAAGGAATCGGCTTGGAACGCGAGGAGCAGCCGGTCATCCTTGGGCGCGAGGGGTGCGGGACGGTCCATCGAGCGTCGTTGCGAGAG
Organism: Bryobacterales bacterium; assembly: GCA_965242625.1. Lineage (GTDB taxonomy): Bacteria > Acidobacteriota > Terriglobia > Bryobacterales > UBA6623 > VXMF01. The sequence continues at coordinate 677,637 of CBDEST010000005.1, forward strand.
CCGGCGAGGGCCGATCCAGCTATCTCCCGAATACCCGACTACATGCACGGCCCAGCCGCCGCGCGGTTCGCGCGGTCGCTGGAAAGCGATCCACAGACGGCCCTGCGGGTCGAAGGCGGCGGTGCCCGCCTCGGAGCGCGTGGTAGCCAGCGGCGAGGTGTTCCAGTAGTCCGGCGGAGACTCGAGTCCCGACGGCGTGACCTGCGCAACTACCAAGTGCCTTTCGTTGGTTCTTCCGACGTGATACTGCTCCATGAGGGCGTGCTCGTAAACGATCCAGAGATCATCGCCGCGGGCAAGGAGCTGTGCGTGCCGGTCGATGGCCGGCGCGGCGGTCAGGCGGCGGGGAAACTCCCAGCTTCCGGTTGCCGCCCGTTCTCGCAGATAGATGTCGTAGTTGTGATCCCGGTAGCTGTGCCAAGCGACGGAGACTCGGCCGCTCTCGGTGACAGCTACGGACGGTCCGTAGTTGGAGGCACTCTCAAGGCTTACCTGCTCGGCCTCGGTGACGACACCGTCGCGAATCGACGCCACGAAGATCTGGCGGCGAGAGTCTGGATTGGACTCCCACGCTACGTGGAGGGCGCCATCGGCCCAAGCGGCGGTTGGCTTGATCTGCGTCTCTGGACCCGACGCGATGCGGACGGGAGACTTCGGACCGTCGGCATCGGCCTCCAACGCGAATACATCCCAATCGCCATCGACCTCTCGAGAGAAAACGAAATAAGCACCCGAGTCAGTAGCAACCGCTTGCAAGCCGAGAACGTGGGTATCTAGGCCTCCCAGCACGGTCCAGTGATCCCGCGGCAGGAATCGGTCGCCCTCGTGGTCGTAGCGGGCGACCACCAGTGTGTCGGCTCCGTCCGTGAAGCTCAGCCAGGCCACGTAAACATCGCCCGCATCCGTGAGCGCGAGCGCCGGCTCGTCGTGGAAGCCATCTCGCGGCTCGGCCGCGGTGATCCACGGCGACGGTGTCAGGCTTGGGGCGCGGGGCCCGGTATCGACCGGCTGAGGGGACTGCTCCGACGGACTCGGCGCATCACATCCGATAGCGATGCATGCGGCTGCGGCGATGCCAAGCCGAACCGCCCAGACGAAGAATCCAGTCGCTCGAAGTGGGTGCATGTCTCGTACGCCTCCGCTACGCATTCAACGATACCGCCGATCGAGATGAATGGTCCGAGGGGGATCCAGTCACAGTCAGCGGCGTGGCTCGGTTCGTTGCGGCACGATCAGTATCGAGTGCGGGGCGGAATCGACTTGCGGAGATTCCGGACCGGTCCGAATGGGCTCCCGGCAGCGGCTGGTAGAGCGAGGTCGAACGCCTATCGCGTGGATTGGTACAGTGTGGAGTGTAGAACCCATGTCGGATTCTAGATTCCTGACACGTGTAGTCGTGCAAGACTACAAGAGCATCGCCTCCTGTGACATTGCTCCGTCACAGTTCTCGATCCTAGTCGGTCCGACCGGCGCGGGGAAGAGCAACTTTCTCAGTGCATTGCAACTTGTCGCCGACTCCCTCCGGGATTCCCTTGATGACGCCCTGTCACGCCAAGGCGGCGCTGGCTCAGTTGTCCGACGAACGGAAGACGTGGAGTCATTCGGCATTCGTGTCGACTGCGATTTGGCAGAGGCGTCAGCTTGCTACGCCTTCACCGTTCAACCGTTGGAGGCCGGCGAGTTCGAGGTCTTGCGGGAGGAGTGTGTCATCAAACCAAACAACACCGAACTCAGCGAAGCGCAATATTCCATTCAGCGTGGAATCTTCGAACGGTGCAGCATCCCTCAGCCGCCACCGCCGTCTGCATTCCGCCTGTACCTGTCACGCGCAGCCGACATGCAAGAGTTCTTCCCGTTGCATCAGGCTCTTTCCGGAATGGCATTCTACAACTTCAGTCCCAACGCCATCCGCAGCCCAGGTCCGATGCGCTCCAGCAAGATGTTGATTCGCGACGGTAGCAACCTAGCTGACGTGCTGACGTTCCTAGAGAAGCGATTTCCGGAATTGAAGAACCTCGTCAAAGAGTACTTTTGCTGTGTCATTTCGGGTTTCAACCGAGTGTGCCAAGTTCAGAGGGGATCGAATCAGATCCTCGAGTTTTGGCATCAAGCCGATGCGCAATGCGATCCCCGGCGATTCCATGCCTCCGAGATGTCCGATGGATCGTTGCGATTGCTGGGAATCCTCGTGGCGCTCTTTCAGCGGATCGACCGCGTCGGGGGCGATCCGATCCCAAGTCTGATAGGAATCGAAGAACCGGAGAACGCAATGGATCCAGCGATGTTGGAATTCCTTGTCGATGTCTTCATGCACGCAGCGGAGAACACGCAGGTGGTCGTGACCTGCCACAGTACGGAACTGCTCGCCCACAAGGAGGTTACGGACACAGCGATCATCACTGTCGGATCCGAGCAAGGACAGACGCGGATCGCGCCAATCAGCGATGTTGACCGGTCACTGATGCTCGATCGTACCTGCAACGCGGGTGAACTGCTGAGCATGAACATGCTCCGCTGCGAAGTGCCTGGACCGGAGCAGCGGCCCTACCGGGCACCGCTCTTCGATTTTGTTCCTTGAGGAGTCTCGGGCATGCGCGATCCGAAGTTCCTCACACGCATTGCGATCCAAGACTACCGGAGTATTGGCGCGTGCGACGTCGAGCCTCGGCAGTTCACGATCCTGGTCGGGCGCAACGGCGCGGGCAAGAGCAACTTTCTCGATGCGCTTCGCTTGGTTGCGGATTCGATCCACACAACGCTGCGCCAAGCACTCTACACCCGCGGCGGACTCGGTGAAATCACTCGGGGCAAAGAGCGCGGACCGCAGCGGTTCGCGATACGCCTCGACTTCGATCTGGAAGACTCGACGGTGTGCTGGGCCTTCTCAGTGGCTAGCGGTGAGAACGAGGCCATTTGTGTTGAGCGCGAGGATTGCCTCGTGAAGCCACGGGATCCCCTTCGTCGAGAGAGCTTCTATTCGATTCGATCAGGACGCGTAGCGGAGTCAAGCATCCCTGCTCCGCCCGTGGCCGCTCCCGACAACCTGTATATGGTCCGGGCATCCTCCACGGAAGAGTTCAAGCCCGTCTTCGACGCGCTCTCGGAAGTGGGCATCTACAATCTGGACCCGGCGGCGATACGGGAACTGCAGTCACCCGACCCAAGCTGGCTGCTGAGAGGTGACGGCGGCAACGCCGCGACACTCCTGCAAGGGCTGGAGAATGGCCCCGACGGAGGGATCTGGCGCATCGAAGCGTATCTGAGTCATGTCATACCCGGTCTGGTCGGAATAGCGCATCGATCCGTGGGCCCCAAGCATACGATCGAATTCTCGCAAAAGGTGTCCGGCATCGAAGAACCCCAACGATTCCTGGCACAAGACATGTCTGACGGCGCTATCCGGGCACTTGGACTTCTGATTGCGCTCTTCCAGAACGGAGGGGACGACTCGCTCAGGCCGCGGCTGATCGGTGTGGAAGAGCCCGAGGCTACGATCCACCCCGCTATCGCGGAAGGTCTAGTGGACTGCATGCTGGAAGCGGCGTGTTCTTCCCAAGTCATCGTGTCGAGCCACCAGCACGAGCTGCTCAACGGAACCGACATCCCGCACGACTCGATTCTCGTCGCGGAAGCGGAGAGCGGGGAGACTAGGATCGGACCCCTCGGCGAAGTTGATCGGGCAATCCTCGGTGACGGCAAATTCACGGCCGGCGAACTCCTGCGGATCGATCGGTTGCAGCTAAGCCCAATAGAAGCGGGGCAGCGTCCGCCTCGCCCCAACCTTTTCGATTTCATACCGCGCACATGCGACAGATCATCGCCATAGTCGCGGGCCAACGTGAATTCTCCGCAGCCCCGGCCTCCTTCGGCGGATCGCGGCCGAGATGAGTCCACCGGCGCATGTCACCGTGGTGGCTCCGATCCGCGTCGATCCAAACAAGGTGACAGGCCCCAACGAACTTGAGGGCACCGCAAGGAGTCGCTGGGCAAAAGTCAGGGCCCGATCCTGTTGGAAGCGGACATTTAAGGATTGCTCCGACACCGAGAGCCCTTGCGGTGACAAAGCTTGCCTTGGTATTCTTCGTCTGCCGAATGTACGCATTGGGAATACGGACGTTGCGAATCCGAAGCTGGCTTCTTGGATTGGCAATCGCCTGCGGACTGGCCGCGATATCGCCGGTCCGGGGCGCTGGAGCGACCGACGCCCCGCATCAGCGGTTAGTCAGCCAGTATTGTGTCGCCTGCCACAGCACGGCAGCGCAGATAGCTGGCTTGGATCTGGAGACAGCGAGTTCGCGTCCGCTGACCGAGAGCGCGGCGATATGGGAGCGCGTGGTCCGGAAGCTGCGCGCCCGACAGATGCCGCCGCTCGGATCTCCCCATCCCGACGATGCAACCTACACGGAGGTTCTCGCCTCCCTGACCGACCAGCTGGACGCCCTCGCCGCGAGGGCTCCCGACCCGGGTCGTACCGACACCTTCCGCCGACTCACGCGCAGGGAATACCAAAACGCGATCCGGGACCTGCTCGCCCTTGATCTCGACCTCTCGTCCGTGCTGCCGCCGGATCAGTCAAGCTCGGGCTTCGACAACATCACCGTCGCCGATCTTTCCCCCGCGCTGCTCGAATCCTATGTCGCGGCGGCCGACAAGATCTCCCGTCTCGCGATCGGTCGACCAATCGAGGTGCTGACCGTCGAGACGGTGAAGAGAAAGGCGGACATCACTCAGGAATGGCATGTCGCCGGGCTCCCGATCGGCACGCGCGGCGGCATGACGTTTCAACATACGTTTCCGCTAGATGCCGAGTACGAGATCCAGATTCGGCTCGCCCGCGACAGGGACGAGCAAGTCGAGGGCCTGCGGGTGCCCCACCAAGTCGAGTTGCTGCTGGACCGCGAGCGAATTCGACTCTTCGAGGTGGTGCCGCCCCGCCATATCGGCGATCACTCGAGCATCGACAAGCACCTCAAGATTCGGTTGCCAGTCAAAGCGGGCCCGCACGAGGTCGGCGTCACGTTCCTCAAGAAGCCATGGGCCGTGCTGGAAACCGACCGGCAGCCTTACCAGGCCCATTTCAACGTCTATCGACATCCTCGAGTCCAACCTGCGGTCTACCAAGTGTCGATCCTCGGACCGTACAACGCCACCGGCCCTGGAAAGACCCCGAGCCGGGAGCGCGTGTTCGTCTGCCAGCCCGCCGGGCCGTCTGACGACGAAGCTTGCGCGCGCCGGATTCTGGCGCGGCTGATGCGTCGCGCGTATCGTCGCGAGGTAACCGCGGCAGACTTCGAGAGCCCGCTTGACTTTTATCGCCGCGGCCGAGCCACGGACGGCTTCGAAGCCGGCATCGAGATGGCACTGTCGTCCGTCTTGGTCAGTCCCGAATTCCTTTTCCGCGTCGAACGGGAACCTGCCGGGACCGCACCGGATTCGGTCTATCGGATCAGCGATGTCGAACTGGCATCGAGGCTTTCCTTTTTCCTATGGAGCAGCATTCCCGACGACGAGCTGCTGGAGACCGCGCTGCGGGGGGAACTGAGCCGCCCGGAGGTCTTGGAGCGGCAGGTCCGCCGCATGCTGCAAGACGAACGCTCCGCAGCCTTGGTATCGAATTTCGCGGGCCAGTGGCTGCACCTGCGCAGCCTCGAGTCGGCCAAGCCCGACATGCGCCTCTTCCCCGGATTCGACGACAACCTCCGTCAAGCCTTCCGCGAGGAAACCGAACTCCTGCTGGGAAGCGTGCTGCACGGGGATCGCAGCGTGCTCGATCTCGTCTCCCCGGATTACACGTTCCTCAACGAACGCCTCGCCAAGCACTACGGGGTGCCGCATGTCTACGGCAGCTGGTTCCGCAAGGTCGATCTTGACGAGACGAGTCGGCGGGGCGGCTTGCTGCGCCACGGCAGCATCCTCACGGTGACCTCGTACAACACGCGGACATCCCCCGTGATTCGCGGGCACTGGGTATTGGAGAACCTGCTGGGCGTGCCCCCACCGCCTCCGCCGCCCAACGTATCCACGTTCGACCAAGAAGTGATCGACGCCAGCCTGTCCATGCGCGAGCGCCTGGAGGCGCACCGGGCCAATCCCGCCTGCTCGGGATGCCACAGCCTGATGGATCCGCTCGGCTTCGCACTCGAGAACTATGACGCTGTGGGCCGCTGGCGCGCATCGGAGGGCGGGCAGCCCGTCGACGCCGCTGGAAACTTCCCCGGCGGCGCGGAATTCCATGGAGTTGCGGGCCTCGAGAAGGCCGTTCTGGAACGGCCGGAACTATTCGTCGGCACGCTGGTGGAGAAGCTCATGACCTATGCTTTAGGCAGGGTAGTCGAGCACTACGACGCTCCGGCGGTTCGGAAGATCCTGCGCGACGCGCGAAACGATGGTTTCCGCTTCTCGCAGCTCGTCTTGGGAATCGCGCGGAGCAAGCCGTTTCAGCTGAGGAGATCGACATGATCGTTACGCAAAAAGCCGTCCCGCGCCGCGCGCTCTTGCGAGGCATGGGAGCCGCCGTGGCGCTTCCTCTCTTGGACGCTATGGTCCCGGCGATGGCCGCGGCCAAGTCCAGCCCGGCAAGGCCGGTGCGCCGCCTGGGCTACGTGTTCATCCCCATGGGCTCGGATCTCAAGCGCTGGACCCCGCGAAGCGATCACGACCTTGCACAGCTTTCGCCGATCCTGCGCTCGCTCGAACCGCACAAGGATCAAGTCACGGTCCTCACCAACATGGAGTTGAAGAACGCGTACCCGGGCACTCACGCGACCTCCAACTCCGCGTTCTTGAGCTGCGCGAAGGCCAAGCTGACCGAGAGCAGCGATTACTATCTCGGCACGACGGTCGATCAGATCGCGGCGCGAGAGATCGGCCAGGAATCCCGCCTGCCGTCCCTTGAACTCGGCACGGAGCTGCTCGACGTCGTAGGGCAGTGCGACGACGGCTTCGCCTGCGTCTACCAGAACAGTCTCTCGTGGTCCTCCCCCACCACGCCGCTGCCTTACGAGGCGCACCCGCGCAAGGTCTTCGACCGGTTGTTCGGGGTGGGCAGTCCCGAGCAGCAGAGCAAGGCCTTGCGAAAGCAGGCCAGCCTCCTGGATCGAGTCAAGACCGACATCTCCCGCCTGCAGAACGAACTCGGGCCGGGTGATCGCACCAAGGTGGACCAATACCTGACGAGCGTCCGCGAAGTCGAGCGGCGGATCCAGATCGCCGAAGCGGGAGTGGCCGACAACCCCACTCCGGACATGGACCGACCGCTCGGAGTCCCGGCGGCCTACGCCGACCACGCGCGGCTGATGTTCGATCTGCAGGTGCTAGCGCTGCAATCCGACCTGACGCGGGTGATCACGTTCCAGCTGGCCCGCGAAGGCAGCACCAGAAGCTACAACGAAATCGGCGTGTCCGAGCCGCATCACCCCCTCACGCACCACGGCGGCAATCAGGACATGATCGACAAGTTCGCCAAGATCAACGAGTATCACGTGTCGCTGTTCGCGTACCTGCTCGACAGGCTCAAATCCACGCCGGATGGCGACGGATCGCTGCTCGACCATTCCATGTACCTGTACGGCAGCGGCATGGGCGACCCGAACCTGCACGACCACATCAACCTGCCGATCCTTGTCGCCGGAGGCGGCGCGGGCAAGCTGAAGGGCGGGCGGCACATTCGGTACGACGAGCGCACGCCGCTGGCCAACCTGCACTTGACGCTCTTGGAGAAGGCCGGAGCGCGCATGGAATCCTTCGCGGACAGCAAGGGCAAGGTCGAGGAGCTGCTGTCGATCTGATTCGATCGGCCGAGGGACGGAGAGGTGCTGTGAGAGGCCGGATCGCGCTCGGATCGCTGGCGCTGGGACGTCCCTGCAGCGGGGTGCGGTCCAGTGCCGTGGTCCTCGCGCTGCTGATGACAGTAACGGCGGCCTCCGCGGACCGCTCGGCTGTCGCGGACGCGACGGAAGCGATGGATCGCGAAGCCTTGCGATCCCTGATCGAGCGGTCGACAGACGTCAACGTCCCGCAGCCAGACGGCATGACGGCCCTTCACTGGGCCGCCCGGCACGACGACTTGGCCGTGGCCGAGCTACTCGTCGAGGCTGGTGCCGATGTCGCTACGGCGAACCGCTACGGCGTCACGCCGCTCGCGTTGGCATGCATCAATGGCAACGGCGCACTCGTCGAACTGCTGCTAGACAAAGGAGCGGATCCGAATGCCACACTCCCGGGCGGCGAGTCGGCCTTGATGACCGCGGCGCGCACCGGTCGCGTCGGACCGGTGCGGGCACTGCTCGCGCACGGTGCGGACTTGAACGCAAGCATCCACGGGATGGGACGCCAAGAGGGCGCGGGCGCCAACGCCTTCTTGTTTCGCATGCGGGATCCCGGCATATTCGATTTCGAAACGAGGGCGGAGCAGACCGCCTTGGTCTGGGCGGCCGCCGAGGGGCATGCGGCCGTGGTTGCCGAACTGATCAAGGCCGGGGCCAACTTCCGCACCAAGCTGGCCTCGGGATTCACTCCGCTGCTTTTTGCCGCGCGGAACGGCCATATCGATGTCGTGAAGGAACTGGTGCAAGCGGGCGTCGATCCCGACGAGAGGATCGACCCGCATCCGGACTGGCGACATACCGGTTACGGAGCCAAGCTGCGGCCCGATGCGACCGCCCTGCACGTGGCTGTCGAGAACGGCAATTTCGAGCTAGCTGCATACCTCTTGGACGCCGGGGCGGATCCGAACGCCGCGGGCTTGGATGGCTACAAGGCCTTGCATGCGATCGCGGGAGCCCGGAGAGTGCCTCCAGGCGATGCCAATCCGCCTCCCGAGCCGACGGGCAGCCTGACCGCTCTTGACTTCGTGCGGGAACTCGCGGAGCACGGGGCGGACCTAGACGCCCGGATGACGGGGACGGGATTACTCAATCTAGGGGTCCGTGTCCTCGGCCCGACAGCGTTCCTCGCAGCCGCGCAGACGGCGGACATCGAACTCATGAAGACCTTGGTGGAATTGGGCGCGAACCCTGCCCTCACCGCTCCGGGACGGCGGACAGCGCTCATGCTGGTTGGCGCGCGCACGGGCACCGAGCGGGAAGTCGCGGGGGCCATGGACCTGTTGCTCGATCTGGGTGTCCCTGTCGATGCGGTTGACAGCAACGGAGAGACGGCCCTGCACGCGGCCGCGCACTTCGATCGGGCCGCACCGATCAAGCTGCTTGCCGAGCGAAGCGCCGGCGCGGAAGTCTGGAACCTCCGGAACAAGTACGGCTGCACGCCGCTGGCGATCGCCGTGGGCTTCCGCGGCCCGCGCAGCTTTCGGCCGAGACCGATAGCCGAGGCGGCGATCCGCGAGGCCATGCTGGCGGCGGGCGTGACACCGCCGGAGAAGGTCATGGTCGCCGCTCAGAAGCCGACAAGCTATTAGTTTCCGCCGGTTCCTCGGATCGGATTCCGCGAGTTTCCGGTCGCGGTGCGGCTACCGCGCCATAGCAGGCATAGCATGGCCATGGGAACCGCATCTGCGCCTCCGTGCGTCAGACATGGATACAGGCAGTGCGGTGCGTCAGAGGCGCATCCCGAGCGACGAATTCCCCCTTCGGGCGCGGAAACCGAGAATGATCCACCGCGCGGAACGTTCATACTGTGAGGACAAGCCATGCGAACTGACTCGCTATCGGAGCGGCTCTCCCGTCTGGCGGGCGGACTCCTACGACAGGCAGCGGCACTCGTACCCGCTCTCGCCCTGGCATTGCCCTCGGCACACGCCCAGCAGACGCCGATTTTCACAGCCGAGACCGCGCTCATGGAAGTGGAGGTGCGCGTCACCGACGGCAAGGGCCAGCCCGTGTCGGGACTGACCAAGGACGACTTCAAGCTGTCCGAGAACGGTGTGGCGCAAGAGATCGCGACTCTCGAGTTCGTCAAGAGATTGGTTCCCGAGTCTTCTGCGGCCGAGCAAGCGCCAGCGGTCGGCACCGACCCGCCGCTTTCCGAAACCGCGCGCAACGAGCTGCGCAGAAGCACGTTCATTTACATCGCTACGCGCGGACGGCGGGAAGATCGACTGAACATCTACAGGGCCGTGCAGGAGTTCATCAACGAAAACGTCCAACCGGGCGTGCTCATCTCGCTCGAAGGCTCTCCGTTCACATCCAAGCCGAGCGAGTTGAACGAGCACCTGGACGAACTGCTGCGGGCGGGGCCGGCAACCGGGCGCGGCGGACTTGTGGACACGCTCTCCGTTGATCTGGCGCGCGAATTCGAATACAGCCCCGGTGTGGAGGACATCCTCGCCGAGGTCAACGAGGAGTTCGGAAGCAGCATGGAATCGATCGAAGGCCGCGCCTCGTTCTATCGCCGACTGCGGATGTACGAGTACATCGATCTGATTCGCGCCCTGAGCATCTACCCCGGACGCAAGCTCGTCGTGCTCTTCTCGACCGGCCTGCCGGTCGACGAGGAGAACTACGACATCATGGACGTCTTGGAAGCCGAGGCCACCAAGCACCGCGTCCGATTCTACGTGTCGGATGTCGGGCGACTGGCGGCGGCTCCGCCGGGAGGGGATGCCGAGGCGGCGGGCGGTGGTCTGTCTCTGCTGGGAGACGTGCTCAATAACGGATTCGTTCAGCAGCAGCAGTCCCGCCAGGACAATCAAGACGGACTCTGGGAAATGGCCAAGCGGACGGGCGGCAGGGCCGTGCTGAATAGCAACGACTTCGGCGAGGTCTTCGATGTCATCAACCGGGAAAACGGAGACTACTACCTGCTCGGGTACTACCCTCGCGACACCGAAGCGCGCGGGCGGTTCCGGCGCCTGAGGGTGCAAGTCGTCCGGAAGGGCGTGCGGCTCTCCCATCAGCGCGGTTACTACGAGGAGCAGACATTCGAGCGAATGTCCCGCTCGGAGCGCGAATTGCAAATGCACCAAGCGCTCACCTTCGACACTCCATTCACCGACCTGCCGCTGAAGGTCGATGTGGAGTATTTCCGCGACGCGAAAGGGACGCCCACGCTGGTCTACAGCATCGGCCTCCACACGCGGGACGTTCCCGCGAAGTCGGCGAAGAAAGGCCAGACGCTCAAGCTCGCGGTCATCGCCCAGGCAACCCCCCGGGCAGCCGAGGGCAAGCGATCCGGCCGCCCCTTGATCGACTCCAAGCGCTTCGAGATGACGATGCAAGAGGCGGCCCACGGTCGGCTCGCCGAGCAACCGGACTCCTGGCTGCACTACGGCTCGCAGATGCGCGTCCCTCCGGGAGATTACGACTGGAAGGTGATCGTGCGCGACGAGTACTCCGGCTTGCTCGGCAGTTACAAGACGAGGCTGCAAGTTCCCGCTTCGGGCACAGAATTGGGCGCGAGCTCGCTCCTGCTTACAGGACGCATCGCGGACACCAGCGGCGGAAAGGCGAGAGGACGGACCAAGAAGTCCCGCGAGGATGTGCTGCATGTGGCCGGCACGCGCTTCTTCGCAAGCGCGGACAAGACGTTCCGGCGCGGAGATGCGCTCTACCTGCTCTACGACGTGTACAATCCGGGCGAGGCGGTACTGGCGGGCGCCCCCAGTCCGAGGCTCGCGCTCTACCGCGGACGCGAGCATATCGAGAAGCTGCCCGTGCAGGGGTTTCAGACCGTTCCCGAGCCAGACGCGAAGCGCCTCAGGCAACTCGCCGCTCTGAACACCGATTCCTTGGCCGCGGGGGATTACACCATCGCCGCGCTCCTGCCCTCCTCCGCGGGCAAGGCGCCGGTGATCGTCGGACACTTCAGTATCGTGCCCGCAGTCGCGGACTGAGACGCGCCGGTGGCGGGATCCGTCACTCCCCGAGGCACTCGAAGACCAAGCGGTAGAACTCGGGGTGCGATTCCCAGGTCTGCCCGCTCACGATATTGCCGTCGCGCACCGCTTGGTCGGTGCAGTAGGTCGCGCCGGCACGCTCCGCCTCGGAGCGCACGTGCTCGTAGCAAGTCGCCGTGCGACCCCGCAAGAGTTCGGCGGCGACCAGGATCTGGATGCCATGGCAGATCGAAAAGATCGGCTTCTCCTGGCTGTCGAACTCACGCACGATTTCCAAGACTCGCGGAATGTGCCGGAGAAACTCGGGAGCGCGACCGCCCAGCAACAGCACGGCATCGAAGCCGTCGACCTTGACGTCGTCGAAGCTGACATCGGCCGCGAGTCCGTATCCCTGGCGTTCGATGTACGTGTCCCAGCCGGGCTCGAAGTCGTGCATCACCAGATGCAGCCGGCGGGCCGAGGGCGCGGCGACCACGGCTTCGCACCCGGCTTCCCGAAAGCGGTGGACCGCGTACAGCGCCTCGAAGCTTTCGCCGGCGTCTCCGGTGACGAGCAAGATTCTCTTCGCCATAAACGACGATTCTACCCTCGGCGACTCGTCGGACCTACAGCCGCCGCAGGAACATGTTCATAGCTCGTTCCCGTCCGATCGTGGTGCCCGGGCCGTGACCGCAAGTCACGCTGACGCTGTCATCGAGCGCGAGCAGCTTGGTCTTGATCGAACTCAGGATCTGGCGACCGTTCCCGCCAGGCAGGTCGGTCCGTCCGATCGAACCTCGAAACAGCGTGTCCCCGGCCACCAGCTTGTTCTCGGACTCGATCAGGAGGCTCACGCTGCCTTGGGTGTGGCCGGGCGTGTGCAGCACGTCGAACTTCGTCTCCGCGAGGCGAATCGTGTCGCCGTCCCGGAGCTTCTGGTCGATCTCCAAGCCTTCGGGAGTCGGCATGGCGAACCTTGCCGCTTGCTGGTCCAGGTTCCGCATCAACCCGAAGTCCTGCTCGTTCATGAGGATCGGAGCCCCGGTCAGCGCCCGCAGCTTCCCGGCGCCTCCGATGTGATCGATATGGGCATGCGTGACCGCGATCCACCGAACGTTCAGGCCGTGCCGGTCCAGGATGGCGCGGATGTTCTGGATCTCGTCGCCGGGGTCGACAACGATGGCCTCGCGAGTCTCTTCGTCGCCGAAAATCGAGCAGTTGCACTGCAGTGGCCCGACCGGCAGGACCTCGTGGATCATCGTTGGTATGCTAGCAACTTCGGCGTGCAGGCCCACGATGCGTTCGAGCACGGTGTCGCATGGGTGGACTTGTCCGCCCGCGGTCGGCTTGCGGCAACCGGGGAGGATCGCGTCCGGCTGATCCACGCGATCTCGAGCAACGATATCGAGGGTTTGGCCCCGGGACAGGGTGCGTACGCCTTCTTCCTGAATCCGCAAGGCCGCATTCAAGCGGACAGCCACATTTTCGTCGGTGCCGACCGCATCGTGATCGACTGCGAGCCTGACGCGCGGGCCGGCCTCCGCGAACTCATCGAGAGTTACATCATCATGGACGACGTGGCGTTGGAAGACGAGACCGAGTCCACGACGCTGCTGGGGGTCTCAGGCCCGGAAACCGGCGTGATCGTCGCAGGCCTGGATACCAACTTGCCCGTGCAGCCACTTTCGTTCGCTTCGTTCGGGACTCGCACGATCTTCCGAGCGCCGGTGGGCGGGGTCAACGGTTGCTGGATCTCCGCCCCGGTGGACGAGAAGGAAGGGCTGATCGACGCTCTGGAAAGGCTGGGGGCGGTCCCCGCTTCGGGGGAAGAGTGCGATGCGCACCGTGTAAGGAATCGATTCCCTCGATTCGGTTTCGATTACGATTCCGCGAACATTCCCCACGAGACCCAGCAGTTGCAAGCCGTCTCGTTCTCGAAGGGCTGCTACACGGGCCAGGAAATCGTCGAACGGGTGCGGTCGCAGGCGCAAGTCAAGCGCCTGCTGGTAGGGATCGAACTCGATTCGCCGGAGTTGCCGTCCGACCTGACGGTGCGCCATGCTGGCAGTTCTGTGGGCACGCTGTCATCGCCGACGCCGGGGATACCGCCGGATGGCAAAGCCGCCGGATTCGCGATCGTGCGCAGGGTCGCCGCGGCTCCCGGCACGCGAGTCGACGTAGGCGGGTTTCCCGCCACAGCGCTGGACATCGCGCGCGAGTGACTCTGGTGCCTGTGCTACGCTCATGCCGCCGGCGATGATCGATTATTGGGGGCAGACCCATGTCGGACATATCCGGCAAGGCAACGAAGACGCCTTCGATATCGTTCCGGAACTCGGCTTGCTCGTCGTTGCGGACGGCATGGGCGGGGCAGCCGCCGGCGAGCGTGCCTCGGCGCTCGCGGTGACGACCGTGGTCTCGGAAGCGCGGGCTGCGGGCCCGGACCTGAACGCGGCGATAGTCGACCAAGCGATTGAACTGGCCAATCGAAGCATCCGGCTGGAAGCGGAATGCGACCCCGCACTGCACGGCATGGGCACCACGGTGACGGCCGCCCTCGTGCAAGGGGAAATCGCTTGGGTCGTGAATATCGGCGATAGCCGGGCCTACCGGCTCTCCGGCGACCATTTGGCGCAATTGTCCACGGATCACAGCTGGGTCGAGGAATACGGTGGGGATCTCACTGCGGAGCAGATCAGGGCGCATCCCTACCGGCACGTGCTGACCAGAGCGCTTGGCGTGGACCCGGTAGCCTTCACCGACACGTCGCGCGCCCCTTTCGGGCCCGGGGACATCTTGCTGGTATGCAGCGACGGCCTGCATGGCGTGGTCTCGGACGAAATGATTGCGGAGCTTCTGGCCCGGGGTTCAAGCCTCCCGGAACGGGCCTCCGCGCTGATCGACGCCGCGTTGGAACGCGGCGGGCCGGATAACGTGACGGTCGCGCTAGCAGCCTGGACCGAGGATTCCGAGGTGGCGTAGCGCGCGCTTCAGGTAGCCCGCGACCTCAGGTGCTCTCTTCGTTCGGTGAGAGCATCGATGCGTTCAAGGTCCAGTTCGTACCCGAGCCCGGGCTCTTCGCGCACGACGATCATTCCATTCGCATCGACCCGCACCTCGGGCTCGATGATGTCCTGTTTCCAGTAACGCTTGGACGCTGACACGTCGCCGGGGAGCGTGAAGTTCTGCAAGGTGGCGAGCGCGACATTATGCGCTCGTCCGATGCCCGCCTCAAGCATGCCGCCGCACCATACGGGCACGCCCGCGGCGCTGCACGTTCCGTGAATGCGGAGCGCCTCCGCGAAACCCCCAACCCGTCCCAGCTTGATGTTCACGATCCGACAGGCGTCGAGTTCGATCGCCTGCCGGGCATGGTGGTTCGTGCGGATGGACTCGTCGAGACAGATCGGAGTCTCCATGGCACTCTGGAGCGTGGAGTGATCGTAGATTTCGTCGTGACCGAGAGGCTGTTCGAGCATCATGAGGCCAAACTCGTCCAATACCACCAAGCGAGGAAGGTCCCGCAGCGTGTAGGCTGAATTCGCATCCGCCATCAAGTCAAGGTCCGGGTATCGCTCGCGGACAGATCTGATCACGTCCAAGTCCCAACCGGGCTTGATCTTGATCTTGACGCGCCTGTACCCGGCTTCCAATTCCTTGTCGATGAGAGCATGAAGCTCGTCGACGCTGTCTTGGATCCCGATGGACACCCCACACGGGATAGCCGCTTGCACGCCGCCGATGTGCAGCCAGAGCGGCCGCCCTGCCTTGCGCGCTTCGAGTTCCCAGCACGCGCCTTCCAAGCCGCCACGCGCCATGCGGTGCCCGCGAATGCCTGCCGTCAGCTCCGCGACTTGAATCGCGGACTCCACCTCCGCTCCAAGAACCCGAGGCGCAACGAAGTCTCGCAACACCAGCCAGGCGGCATCCACCCACTCCTCGTTGTAAAACGGGGCTTCTCCGCAGGTGACTTCACCCCAACCCACCGCACCGTCCGCATCTTCGACCTCGACCAGAACGATCCGGCGCTCGTAGGTGCGGCCGAAGCTCGTCTCGAAGTGATGCACGAGCGGCATGCGGATCAGTCGCAAGTCGATTCGGTTCAAGCGCATCGAGCCCTCCCCTCACAGCCGCTGGCAGCGCGGGCAATAGTGCGTGCTGCGCTGTCCGACTAGGATGCGGCGCAGCCGCGTGGTGCAGTTGGGGCAAGGCTCGCCGGTCTTGCGATAGACCTGGACTCGGAGTTGGAAATGACCGCGCACTCCCTTGCCGTTGACGAAGTTCGTGATGGTAGTGCCGCCGAGCTCGATGGACTCCTCGAGCACGGCTTGGATCGCGGCGTGCAAGTCGAGCGCCTTGCGTCGACTGACCGAGGATCCGCTGCGTTCCGGATGGAGGCGGGCTCGAAAGAGCGCCTCGTCGGCGTAGATGTTACCGAGCCCCCGCAAGAACTCTTGATCCAGCAGCAAGGACTTGAGTCGCATGCTGCGCTTGGCCAGCCGCTCCGCGAATGCGTCCGGTTCGATTTCGAGAGGCTCCGGTCCCAGTGCTGCCAATCTCTTGGGCATGTCAGGGCCCCACTGCCACTTGCCGAATTTGCGCGTGTCATGGAATACCAGCCTGCGCCCGCCCTCCAAGAACATCTCGGCGCGCGTATGACGCCCGGGTTCGACATCCAGCAAGAGATTGCCCGTCATGCGTAGGTGGACTACCAAGACGGAACGGTGTCCTGCTTTTGAAAGGCGAAAGACCAAGTACTTGCCGTGACGGTCGATTCGGTCGATCAATTGACCCGCTAGCTGGGCAGCGGTACGGTCCGAGTCGCCCACGCACGTACGCGGCCAATGGAACACGACGGAGTCAATGTGGAGACCCTCGACGCTCGGCGCCAAGGTTCGTCTGACGGTTTCGACTTCTGGCAGTTCTGGCATGGGATCACTGGCTGCTGCAGGCGTGTATCTGACGGCGTTTGGAAATGGCGAGGGGGTGCTAATCCAAGGGTCGGGCGATCTCGGGAAGGATAGTGCCGATTTCGCCGTTCAAGACTGCATCGGCAATACGGTCAAGCCGCGTAGACTCGCGATTCACGATCACGAGCTTCGCGCCGGCGTGCTTCGCCAAGAGCGGGATCGACGCGGCGGGTTCGACCACGAGGGACGAACCGACTGCCAGCATGAGGTCGCAGTTTTCCGCAGCATCTTTCGCAAGGTCCAGTACGTCCAGCGGCATGGCCTGTCCGAACGAGATCGTGGCTGGCTTGAGCAGACCGCCGCAAAGTCGGCAGCGCGGCGCCCTCTCGCCAGCTTCCACGCGACGACATGCCTCGTCGGACGTGATCCTATCACCGCAGCTCAGGCAGACCGCCTCCGTCGTGGTTCCGTGCAACTCAAAGACCAGCTCGGCGGGCAGGCCGGAGTTTTGGTGAAGGCGCTCTATATTCTGCGTCACGAGGGCCACTAACTTGCCTCGCTTGTGCAGTTCCACGAAGGCATGGTGCCCCGCGTTCGGACGGGCGGCGCGCATTTCGGGCCAAGCCGCGACCTTCTGCCGCCAATACTCGACCCGCTCCTCCTCGTCCTGAAGGAATGACTGGTAGTCAACGATCCGGTTCTTGGCCCAGACGCCGTTCGGACTTCGAAAATCGGGAATGCCGGACTCGGTCGAGATGCCGGCTCCGGTGAAGCCCACGATGCGCGAGGAATCCGCGACCCACTTCCGAACTTCCGCCAAGTCCATCCCGGGCATCCTAGCACGCCGACGAGGCAGGCATCCTATGCGACGGTTGGCAGCCTTGGCGAAGGAGTTGCGACCTGCGCGACACTGCCAAGCACAAATGCGCGCACCAACGCTCTGCCGGGGGCTGAGGTCAATCATATTGAATTAGAAATATAATATGTATCCAACACGCCCCTGTCTGTCCGGGTGGCAGTCGTTGGTGCAGGGTGCTAACCGATGTCCGTAAGCCACACGCCAAATCCCCTCGGCAGCGAACGAATTTCCGAGTGCATGCGATTCGACAACTGACGTACTTGGCTAGCACTCGGGCGACCCGCGCAAGTCCAGCGCGGCACGGCTTCGGATGCATCGGAATCATTCAAGTCGCGCAAGGGCGAAGGCCCTTGCCATCAGGCCCCGCCTTCCCAAGCAGCTATGTCGCCGGGCACCGCTGTGAACAGAGGGTACAGAGCAGGAACGGCCGTCGCCCGAAGGATCGGGTATCGCTCAGGGTTCCGCTTCCTCAGCTTCCCCGCTAGGTGGAGCCATTCGAATTCGAGCTGCCCGGTGGGCACCTCGATCTGGGTGGAGGCCTGATCTGGGGAGACCTTTGAATGATCGAACCGATCACCGCGGATGATCGCTTCCCGGTGGACATGTTGAAGTTAAGTCGGAATAAAACGAACAGGGGTGAGCTGATCCCGGAAGCGGCGCAACTGGGGATGGCCGCGATAACCCTTCGTCTCACCGCGAAGCACGACTTGAGCGAGCAGGGCTTCCCGCCAGAGCGCTACCAAGCCGCGTGCATCGAGATATTTGGGATGGAGGCTCCAGCGCCGCATTGCCGTGCTTGCATCGGTGCCCAGGCGAATACTAACGATTCTAGTCGTAGAGGCAGGCTTTCATAGTCCTCCGTGGTCTCCATCGCCGCCAGTGGCGGTCCGTCGAGACCTTGCCTCGCGGTTCCAGCGTCGACGATCGTCTACGGACAGGTTTGATGCGGAATCGCCGCTTGTCAAACTCGTGGACCAAGTACACACCGCCGCTGGCGCGAGCATCGCGGAGATGCGGTGAGCCCGTGCCGGCGCTTCTGCCAGTCCGGGAGGGCCGCTCGTGGTCTGGGCGAATCGTCCCGAGTCACCTTCTTGGCATCACCGCCCCGGGGCACTGGCTGCCGGTGCGTCTCGAACCGATGCCAGGGCCCTCGCTCGGCCCAAGGCTGCGGGTCGGATGTCGGCACACCGAGCAGAGCCGCGCTACGATAGAGCGTTCGGGGCCCCAATGTTTGAATTCAAAGGCGTTGATTTCATGGATTTCGACTCGCTGCTGAGCGAGGAGGAGCTGCTCGTTCGACAGACCGCGCGTCAGTTCGTCGAAGACAAGTTCATTCCGCAGATCACACAGCACTTTCGCGATGGCACGTTCCCCAACGAACTGACCGGTCCGATCGCTGAACTCGGCTTCTTCGGGGCCAATCTTCATGGCTATGGCTGTGCCGGCCTGAGCGATGTCGAATACGGCTTGGTCATGCAGGAACTCGAGCGCGGAGACACCGCGCTCCGCAGTTTCGTCTCGGTGCAAAGCAGCCTCAGCATGTACGCCATCCACGCCTTCGGGAGTGACGACCAGAAGCAGCGTTGGCTCCCGGCGATGCAGCAAGGCAAGCAAATGGGTTGCTTCTGCCTGACCGAGCCCAACTACGGATCCAATCCGGCAGGAATGCTGACGCGCGCCGTCCCGGACGGGGACGGCTACGTGATCAACGGGGAGAAGACTTGGATCACGAACGGCTCGCTTGCGAACATCGCTGTCGTCTGGGCCAAGGTCGGCGACAGCGACAAGATCCAAGGATTCCTCGTCGAGACAGCCACTCCGGGCTTCACGGCCGTAGACCTGCACAACAAGCTCTCGATGCGAGCGTCGACGACTTCGAGCATAGGGCTGAGCAACGTGCGTGTTCCAGCAGCGAACATGCTGCCCGGGGCGAAGGGGCTCAAGGCGGCTCTGGCTTGCTTGACCAACGCCAGGCTGGGGATCGCTTGGGGAACCATTGGGGCGGCGATGGCCTGCTACGACTGCGCCCGGCAGTACACGATGCTGCGCACGCAGTTCGATGATCGACCGATCGCGTCACACCAGTTGGTGCAGAACGAACTCGCGTGGATGATCACCGAGATCACGAAGGCGCAATTTATGACGCTGCATGCCACCAGACTCAAGGATCTGGGGCGTCTGCACCACTCCCACGTCTCGATGATCAAGCGCAACAACGCCGACATGGCACTCGGCGTGGCCCGCAGGGCGCGGGACTTGCTCGGGGCGAACGGGATCACGGACGAATACCCGATCTTCCGCCACATGTGCAACTTGGAGACGGTCAGGACCTACGAGGGCACGCACAACATCCATACACTGATCCTTGGAGCTCACGTAACCGGGGTTCCAGCGTTCAAGTAGAGCATGGTCGCCGAGCCGAGGATCGACCGTAGTGGACTGTGTCGGCAATGGGGTCAGCAACTACCATCGACTGAATTCGGTTCCCGCCAGCAGTCCGCTGCGGTGCCAGTCACGCGTGGCACTGCTTCACGTATTGCGGTCGCCCACGCCAAAGTGGCATTCCCGCGCAATGTCAACGCCCATTCATCGGATACCCTGAACGGAAGCGTTTATGCAGCACACATCAACTGCCTCTCTGCGGCCATACCGCACCCCACTGGACACCGGACGCTTCGTGCCACCGCTCTCGGCCACGAGACTGCTACAATGAACGCCGGGCCGACCTTTCGCTAGGGCCATAACATGAGTCTCGCTGTAGTCCGCGGTGCTACTGACAAGCTAGTCTCCAGCACCTGCTTGATCGATCTGCTGTCGAAGCAGGACGCCTTGCGCGGAAAGCTGTTCGTGGGCTTTCCAATCGTCCAGACAGGGCAGGGCCCGCGACCCCTCGACGCAGTGCTCGTATCACCTGACCGCGGCATCGTTATCATTGACCTGATCGAGGGCTCATCTCTAGGCGATTTCCCTCAGCGTCAGGACGATGCGGCAAATGCCCTTGAATCACGATTACGGCTGCATAGGGCACTGTTGAACCGCAGGAGTCTGAAAATCGAGATTTCCACACTCTCTTTTGCGCCTACGCTCCCGAAAGATGTCTCCAACGATGGTTACGTGGTGAGGACCTGCGATTCATTGGCTAGAGCCCTGCTATCTGTCGAGTGTACCGTCTATTCTGCCGAAACATATCGCCTCGCACTTTCAGTATTAGAAAACATATCAATGATAACAACCCGAAGAATTGATCGCAAGGTCGATGCATGCAGTTCGCGCGGAGACAAGTTGAATAGATTAGAGAAATCGATTGCGATGTTGGATCCAAATCAAAGCACCGCTATCATCCAAACTGTAGACGGAGTTCAGCGAATACGCGGTGTAGCAGGCTCGGGAAAGACACTCATACTAGCTCTCAAAGCAGCCTATCTCCACACACTCAATCCTAGTTGGAATGTAGCAGTTACATTTGCTACGCACGCTCTCGAAGGGCACTTCAAGGACTTAATCCAAAAGTTCATGTTAGAGCAAACAGGCAGCCTGCCTGATTGGACCAAGCTACGAGTTCTACATGCGTGGGGCAATCAAGCCCCACGTCATTCATACGAGACGGGAATTTATGCTCAATACTGTGAAGTTACAGGCTCAGATTACATCGACTACACAGAAGCAAGGACGCGATTTAAATCTGGTGATCTATTTGAGAGGGTATGCAGAGAAACACTCCTAAACAGCAAAGACTCGAAGTTTGATCCGATATATGATGCAATCCTCGTTGATGAAGCACACGATCTTTCGGCATATTTCTTGCGTCTATGCTATCGGATGCTGAACTCTAATCGGCACCTCACATATGCATATGATGAACTCCAAAACCTGAATGAAGAGGCACTTCCTGCTCCTGAATCCATTTTTAGAGAAGCGCGATCAGAAAGAAACCTTGTCGCTTTCCAAAGCACTCCAGATGATGTATTGTGTAGCGACATTGTGCTTCCCGTCTGTTATCGCAGTTCTCGCCCCATCTTAGCAACAGCCCACGCTATTGGATTTGGTATCTACCGTCAAGGCGACGATAAATCCAGTGCTGCTCTCGTTCAGATGTTTAACAACCCAAGGCTATGGGAAGACATTGGATACGAAGTTAAGTCTGGGGATCTTATCGAAGGTAAAACCGTAAGTCTATGTCGCTCTGAGCAATCAAGTCCGCGTTCGCTGGAAGGCCACTCCGATGCTGAAGACATTATTCAATTCCTCGCATTTTCAAAGACCGAGGATCAGGCCGATTGGCTCGTCAGATCAATCGAAAAGAACCTGAATGAAGATGAACTCCGCCCAAAGGACATCTTGGTTGTCAACCCCAATCCGTATACCACAGGGGTGGAAGTTGGACCGATTCGCTCTCGCTTGTATGATATGGATATTGGTTCCAATTTGGCTGGTGTCGATTCGTATCCAGAATATACATTTAGACTCGAAGAGTCAACCATTACCTTCACTAGCATCTACAGGGCAAAGGGTCGTGAAGCTGGGATGGTTTATGTCATTAATGCTCATGACGGGATTTCCAATCGATGTGGACTGTCAATTGTCCGTAATCGACTGTTCACAGCAATCACTAGAAGTAAAGCGTGGGTACGTGTTCTCGGCATTGGGCACGACATGGAGTTACTGATGAAGGAGTTCGAACAGTTGAAATCGGCGGGTTTTGAATTGAAGTTTAGATATCCAACGAGGGCAGAGAGAGAGCGATTGCAGGTTCGAGACAAGAATGTGTCACGTGCATCAGAGGAGCAGATGCAGCGTAGCACGACGAAAGTCGACGAGGTGATCAGAGACTACCTAGAAGGCAATCTGGATGAGGCGTCGCAGAAAAAGCTTCGGCAGCTCTGGGGTGGTGTAAAATGAGGCACCGAGTTCGTCCCGAGGTGGTTTTGAGACAGGCTGGGAATCTGATGGACTACTTGGTCGACATGGGACTCGCAAGAGCGGAAAACGCCCCGATACTGAGGACTACTCCGCAAGGAGTCGAAGTCACCTTTTCGACAGCACACTTGGTCACCGTTTCGATGAAGAATCGGGATTACCAAGAGACTCACCAGCTGTTACTCGCCGACAAGGTGTTTAACTTCAAGATGGTCGATGATGCATTGATACAGATGATGTATCGCTTCGACAAGCAGGGAGTTGTGAAACATCGACTCGCGTTTTTCCCTTCTCCTGTTCTTGATGGTTTTGCAGTTCATCCGGAAGCATACCTTCGCGAAAGGCGTTGGCTAGACAGCGCAAGGCGTAGCACAGTTCCAACTCCATTGCGGTTCGACTACGACTTGGACGCTGCACAACTAGATTCTGGACATCCCGCATCACACTTGACAATCGGTCAATATCAAAGCTGTCGCATCCCAGTTTCGGCACCGTTAATGCCTCGCGTGTTTGCCGATTTTTTTCTACGTCATTTTTATAGTGCAATCATTGCAGACAACCTTCCTCCCAGCAGCGTCCAGTTCCCGGCGTCGATTTCGAAGGATGAGGAAAAGATGATTCATCTCGTAGTTCCCGAATAGCTAGGTTCTTGGCTTGGAACGCGTGGTTGCTAGCGGGACTTGATTCTAAGAAATTGGTTGCAATAGGGAATCCTGAGATCGAGGTTCGTGCTCGTTACGGTGCGAAGTCGATCTACTGCAATGACATTCCCAAAAGTCAGTAGGCATTCATCTGAAAACACTTCGATTCGAGCGTGACGTTACGATCTGATTTCGAGTAGACATGCACGACCACCTTTCCTCTGGTTCTCAGCAGCAGTGAACATTCCAGCATGGTATTTCATTCCGGCTGTCCGATCCTACGTTGGCGGACATGGAACAATTCAACGTACGCCGTTCTAAATCAGGAGTTCTCTCAAGTCGTCTACCAAGGCGTCCGGTGGAAAGCGCTCGAAGTCCTGTGGTCGCAACCCGAATGTGACTCCGGCACAGGCCGTGCCAGCGTTTCTGGCAGTAAGCACATCGACCGAGCTATCGCCGATCATCAAGGTCCGGTCAGGTGTTGTCCGCAGCTCTCGCATGATGAACTTCAGGCCGTATGGGTCGGGCTTCTTGGATGCGAAGCTGTTCCCGCCGTAGAGTCGCGCGAAGAACTCTGCGATGCCCAAGCCTGCGACAAGGTCGCGACTGAACCTCACCGGCTTGTTCGTGAGCACGGCCATTCTCTTGCCAGCGGCTCGCCAGCTCTCCAGTGCCTCGCGTACGCCGGGATAGAGTTTCGTGTTGACGAGCATGTGCTCCCGATAGTACAGGAGGAAGAACTGCAGGCCGTCTCGAACAGACTGATCGGACGCGTCCGGTTGCAGGGACCGACGAATCAGCATCTCGGCTCCATTGCCAACATACGAGGCGACTTGGTCGAGGCTCAGCGGATCGAGGCCGAACCGCGCCCGCGTCGCGTTCACGGCCAGCGCGAGATCCAACGACGAATCGATCAGCGTCCCGTCCAGATCCAGTACGAGCAAGTCGTAACGGGATTCCAAAGCGAGCCCGTCCGTCAGTCCGCGAGAATGGGCTCGATCGCCTTCTTGAGATCCTTGAAGATCGGCTTGGGCAAGCGATTGGCGTCCACGGTGCAGAACCCGTACTGTGCGGACATGGAGTCCAAGACCTCGATCAGCTTGGATTGATACCCCATGAAGCTCTCGTAGCGGTCCTTGCCGTACGGCACGTCCATGCCACTCTCCCAGTAATCGAAGTAGAGCTTGCCTCGCACGACTCGCGCGAGGACTTCTTTGACGGATGCGCGCAAGTAGAACACGATGTGCGGAACGAGGGCGAACCCAGCAACGCCCTCCATCCATTCCAGATCTTGGTGACGCGCGACAGCCCGTGCGATCACTGAGTAGAAATAGCGATCTGTCAGCACCACGAAGCCGGCGCGCAAGGCCGGAATGATGGTGTTCTCGAGCCGGTCGGCGAAGTCCGCCATGTAGAACATGCCCATTGTCAGAGGGCCCAGCGTATGTCCGCTCTTGGCAGCTTGGATTCCCTCCTTCGTCAGGGCCGACTGGGCCATGCCCGTGTCAACCACCGCATAGCCACGCTCCTCGAGCCACCCGCGAAGCATCTGTACCTGGGTGGTGCGCCCCACGGAATCGGGACCTTCGATGACGATCAGCTTGCCAGTGAGGTCGGAGATGTCGACTCCAGGGAGAGGGTGCTCGTAAAAGTCCAGCACGTCAGTGCGTCGCGTCACGTTACCAGTCCTCCCTGATGTGCAAGATATCTCGCTCCAAGGAATCGCCGAAGCGGTCAATGACGATTTCGCGCACTTGCTTTTGCTGCTCTTGAATCGTGCCCGTTGCGTCGATCACGTGGAATCCCATCTCCTCGGCCATGGCGTCGTACTCCTCGAGGATCCGCCCTTGGAACAAGGCGAAGCTCTCCCGGATGTCCTTGCTCAGCCTTAGGTCCATGCCCGCTTCGTAGTACTTCAGAGCGGCTCGGCCACCCAGAATCCGGTTCAGCGCGACTTCCAGCGGGACGCGGAAGTAAAATGCCAAGTCCGGTTGTATCGCAACCCGATAGAGGTTCCGCACCCACTCGCGATTCACGCCGCGCGCGACATCGCGAGCGAAAGCCGTGTACGCGTAACGGTCCGCGCAGACGATCGCTCCCGCCTCGAGCATCGGCCGGATCCGTCGCTCCAGCCGATCCGCGAAGTCGGTCGCGTGGACAAGGCTGAACGTGGTGGGCGTGAACAGCTGCTTCTTCTTGCCCTGTCGCGTGCTGTCTCGCACCAACGACGACGAGTTCCACTCGCTGAAGGAGACGACGAGACGATTGGAGCGCAACCATCGACTCAGGAGAGACAGCTGGGTAGACTTACCGGAACCGTCGATGCCTTCGACGATGATCAGCTTGCCGGGAAAGCGATTCGGTCGGAACTGAACCATGACAGGAGACTAAACCCACTGTACCACTTCGCAAGACTCGATCCCGCATCCGGCCGCCGCCGTTGCAGAGTCGAGGTTCGCGTCTCGCTGACAGCGCCGGGGTATGCCCAAGCATCGCCTGGTTTCCTCTGGCACTTCGGTCGGGCTGATCGCTACCCGCCGCCACTCACCTTGTGCTCTGTCGCTACCGCGATGGCTTGTCGTTCTAGCGACAGGAGAGCGTCCGAGCCGGTTACCCCTCGGATGCTGCTGCCGCTCAGACTCAAGGCATCGGCCGGAATGCCGAGGCCGTCGGCATCCTGATCTTCGGCCTGCACCATATACCGAAACCAAAGCACTGTCTCCTGATGCCTGAACAACGATGCTTGCACCCGACGGTCACCAATCACGAGAGCGAGTTGCGGGCTGCCCGTCACCTGTATGTCGACACTGAACACGATCGCCACTTCTATGTCTTCACCCATGCCGTATGTGTCGCCGACCAGCGGGTGGCTGCCGATCCACAGGCTGGCAACCTCGGGAGCCACCGCCTGGCTTCCATCCACCTTGTAAGCGGCGGCGGTGATCGCATGACGGCCCAAGCCCAGCCGGGCCTCGGGACCGGCAGGGCTGCGAATCGCGCCCCCGTTCAGCATGAGCGCATCCGCCGGTACGCCAAGCCCATCCAGATCGCGATCCTCGGCCCCGACAACGTATCGAAACCAGAGTGAATCGCCCTCATGACCCCTGAAATCTGCACGGACCCTCCGCCCGCCGACTACTAGCGCGAGTTGCGGGTCGCCACTGACCTCGACGCCGAGTCCAAACGAAATCGCGACATCAATCGCTTCTCCGCGACGGTAGGTGTCGCCCTTTTGCGGTTGCCCGCTGAACCAGACTCCAGCCACTGTCGGGGCTATAGCCCGACTCCCGTCCACCCGCTGGTCAGCAGCGGCAGCGGTCGAATACTCGCCCATGTCGAGGCGGGCCCGCGTGCCGGCTAGGCTCCGGATGGTCGCCCCGTTCAGCGTCAGCGCATCCGCGGGCACGCCAATTCCATCCAAGTCGCTGTCCTCGGCTTGGAATTCGTAACGAAACCAGAGCGAATCGACCCCGAATCCGCTCAGATCGGCTAGGACGCGCCGCCCACCGATTTCCAAGGCGAGTTGGGGACTGCCGGTCACTTCGACATCGACGCTAAAGAAGATCACCGCTTCCACGGCTTCTCCCAAGCCGTAGGTGTCGCCTTCCTGCGGGCTCGTGACGAACCACAATCCGGCCACTTCCGGGCTCGTTGCCTGGCTGCCATCCACCCTGTGGCCTGCGGCAGAGGCGATTGCATGCCGACCCATGTCGAGGTCGGCCGCAGCCCCTGCCGCGCTCTGGATTGCTCCGCCGCCGGCCGTCAGCCCGCCGTGCAGGACTTCGATCCCGTCCGCGTCTACATCTGCGGATTCGACCGCGTACCGGAACGCCAAGCTCGCGTAGGTTTCGCCGCACGAACGGACGCTCCCGGCGGGGTGCCACGCCGCTAGGCGAGACCGGTCCCCTATCGCCAGAGCTAGTTCGGGACTGCCCGTCACGCTGACCGGATGCGTGAAGTAAACCTGGATTTCGATCACCTCTCCCGCGCCGTAGGTTCCCCCGGGGGCGGGACTGCTCGCGATCTCGACCCCGCTCACGGTAGGGATTATCTCGGGGCGTCCCACATTGACGAAGGCGACCGGCAGTTCAATGACCGTCTCGTCGCGGGCTATAGGCCGATCCGAGTTCCGCGCCACGATCCGCAGCGCGCCACGATGGCTTCCCGGAGCGAGCCCTGTGCCTTGGACCGCGATCGCGAGTTCCTCGATACCCGGACCGGAGCGCGTCCACTCGCGCGGCTCGGCGCTTAGCCAAGTCTGGTCGGACTCGACCTTGTAACTGATCGGCTCGCGCCCTAGGTGGGACAGGCGAACCGTCTGCGTGGGCGGGTCCGCGCCGACCGTGGCGGAAAACGTGAATGCCCGGGGCCGAGCCCAAGCGATGCCGCTACGCTCGACGCTTGCCGTCAGGGTTCCTTGGACGCTACGCGACGACGGCGGGGTTGCCAAGGAGATGAAATAAATTCCCGCAGTCAAGGGAGGGGTCGATTCGCGGTCGATCAAGATGCGCTCGTTGGCGCCGCGAGACCGCGACTCGAAGTCGGCCTCTACAACTCGTGTGCGGCCTTCGCCTCCGTCACTCCACCAAGGATCGCGGGCGAAACTCGCGTACAGGTCCACGTTGACCGACGAGGACGATCGGAACTCGACCACCAACTCTGTCGCATCGGCAGGAACCCAGACGCTGTACCCCTGTTCCGCGCGATGAAGTGCGCCCCGGTGGGAAGCGGAGGCGGGCAACGCGACGGCCGTGGCTTCACCAAGTCGCAAGGTCTCGCCCGGCGTGAAGACGGGTTCCAAGGTTCGCGGGCCGTCCATGACCACGGTGGCAATCGGATCCTCGCCCTTGAAAACGTCGCCGACCCAACCTGCGAAACGCCGGTTCGCACCCGAAACCGCTCGGACCGTAACCCGGGTGCCGGCCGTGTAGAAGCCGTCCTCGGTCTCGGGCGATAACTGGATCGAGTCCTGATCGCCCACGCGAGCCCGCAGCCGGTACTCGGGCGCGAGGTTCAGCGTCAGGGAACCTCCCGAGGCCGGCACCGATACCGGACGCGAACGGCTGCCGCCATCGCTCCAGCCTCGGAACCGGTGTCGTACGTCGTCGAAGGTCGAATCTTCCGGCTGGACCTCCGGAACCTCGACTCGGAAGCTGTCCGGCAATCGGTTCGCAGGGGATACCCAGGGCAAAGTGACGGTCTCCCAATTGCCGCCCAGAAAAGCCCTCAAGGCAACCGGACTCGATCCAGAATCCGCGTCAATGCGGAATAGAGGCGGCGCGTGGAACTTGGCACGCACTGCGAAGCTGGCGCCGGGCTCAGTCTGGAACTGCACAGATACCGGATTCGCGGACGGGGCACCTTCGATGAGTCCGCCGCCCAGGACTTCCCACACCATGAACTGGAGCGATTCGTGCGGAGCGGGACGCGCCTCGATGGCTACCGGCGTACGGATCGTATGGAACCCGTCCGGGGCCTCTGGATGGGTCACCACCGCGCCTGTCCCTTGCGGATCGGCACAGGCCAGCAGCGAACGCTGGACGACGTAATTCGCCTCGACCCAGGTGACTGCGGGCCCGGCGGTTACGGTGCGTCGGCGCGGGCCGTCGTCATTCCAGCGTCCGAAGATGTAGCGTCCTCCCGCGAAGGCCTGCCGCGTGGGGGCCTCCAAGACATGCTCGCTGGCGGCGGACCATTCGAAGTGGGCGGGGGTAGTGGCGCGCTGTCCGTCGACGATGATTTCCAATCCGGGAGGATTTGTCGATACGGTCGTCACTGTCGGCGGCCGTCCGTACAGCCGCGCCACGCCATCGATGTCCCCGGCCGAGAGCTGCGCGCCGCCGACCGGCATCCCGGGCGGGATTGTCTCGACCTCCCCGTAATGCATGACGGAGGCGTAGTCGTACGGTCCGCCGGCAGGCGCGTTCGCTGTGTAGGAGGATCCGAGTCCGCCGTACAAGGTCTCATCGCGGACTACGATGTAATCGCCCCGGTCCACCCTCTGGTGCTCGTGCCGCAGACCGACAGCGTGCCCGATTTCGTGGATCGTGCCCGTCAGGAGGCATCCGTCGGGCCCGCCGAGCCAGATCGATTGGGCCCCGCCGACGCGACCGAGTTCCGCCACGCAGACGCCGGCGAAGAGCTGCTCGGCTGAGAAGCGCACATAGTCCGGCTCGCTCGCGCGGGGCTTCAGCGTGAGCACGGTTCGCGAATTCCAGTGGGCTATTGCCAGCTCGATGGTCCGCAACGCCTCGTCGGTGAATCCTTGTTCGATGACGTACGGGACGATTCCGCCCGGCCACAAACTCTCGCCACGCAGGGACGAGAGGTCCCGTCTGGGAAGCGCATGGCTTGGCTTCGACTGCGAGTTCAAGCGGGTGCCATGCGGACGGACAGGCCGTTCCGGCGTGCCTACGACCATGTCGCCGTCGTGTATCGCGAAGCCGCCGATCAGTTCGTAGGGCAATGCAAGCCCGCGATAGAGGGTCGTCCCCCGGCCGGAACGCGGCGGCTGCGGGACTTGGTGCGAGGATGCCGCCGGCGATGGTGTCTGGGGATGGGTCTGCGACCCGACCGGCCAAGCCAAGACGAGCACTCCCAGTAGGAGCCCCAGCGGAGTTGCTCGGAGGAATCGTTTGAAGCCCTGGTTTTGCTGCATCGGGGACATCGCCCTACGGCTCTGGAGGCTCTATCGCTCATGATAGCCGGGGCCTGATCCAACACATAGCGCATGTTGAATGTTGGAGGAATCACTGCTTGGATGTGGTGGTCTCGGGGCGTTCCGGCACCGGGCGAACAGCGGCGCGACAACTGGATGGCTCGCCCCCGACAAGGCGAATTCGGAGTGTTTCGCGACCAAGGGAAATACGTTAGTGATTCTCTCGCGAGACAACGGGCCAGCAGCGCGGCCACAATCGACGCCCTCTCCACGATGGGGTCGGTCGGCTCGCAGATCCATTGCGGTGTCCGTCCCCGGACTGCTTCGGGCGCCCGTCGGCTTGTAGGATTGGAGGAATGCTGGAGACTCGCATGAACGCTCTCTTCGAGCGCAATCCGGAATCGTACTCCCATCAGGACCTCGAAGTCTTCCGAGAGTTCAAGGCAGGCCTCAATCGGGGCAGCATTCGAGCGGCGGAGCCGGACTCAACCGCCGCCCCTCACGGCTGGCGCGTCAACGCATGGGTGAAGCGAGGCATTCTGGTCGGGTTCCGGATGGGCAAGAGCGTCGACATGTCCGACGAGGGCAGCCGCTTCTGCTTCGTCGACAAATCCACTTACCCCCCGCGCGCAGTGAGCGTCGCCGACAGCGTGCGCGTGGTACCGGGGGGCTCGAGCTTGCGCGATGGCTGCTACGTGGGCCGGAGCGTGACCTGCATGCCGCCCATGTACGTCAATGTCGGCGCTTACGTGGACGACGGCACGATGGTCGACTCGCATGCGCTGGTCGGCAGTTGCGCCCAGATCGGCAAGCGCTGCCACCTGAGCGCCGCGGCGCAAATCGGGGGCGTCTTGGAGCCGGTGGGAGCCCTGCCGGTGATTATCGAGGACAACGTGCTGGTCGGGGGCAACACCGGCGTCTACGAAGGCACGATCGTCAAGCGGGGGGCGGTGCTCGGCGCCGGAACTGTCCTGACGCGTTCGACACCCGTGTACGACATCGTGCGCGAGACGGTGCATCGGGCCACGGACGAGCACCCGCTCGTGATTCCCGAAGGCGCGGTGGTCGTGCCTGGATCGCGACCGATCACTTCCGGACCGGGTGCGCAGTACGGCCTGTCGCTGCACGCTCCGGTGATTGTCAAGTACCGCGACGAGAAGACGGAAGCGCGCGTCGAATTGGAGGACCTGCTACGGTAGCGATCACCCTGATCGTCGGCCGAGCCTGCCTTGATGGGGGCGGGGCGAGATCGCCATCGAGCAGAGTCCATCGCAGCGTCCCCGTCCCAATCGGGAGGACACGACTCCGGAGCATCTCTCGCCGCTTATCAGTCGGCGAACTCGCCTGCATCCCAGCCGCAGGCTATCAGCGTTAGGCCGCCTTGTGGTGTCATGGAATCAGGATCGTCGAGCGTAATCCGCGACTCGGCTGCGCCCATGGAGCACCCAGCGCGAGTACCGCAACCCGTCCAAACCCGAATCGAACTTGAAGCGTTGATCCGGGAGCGAGTCGGCGGAAGACGGCTCGTGAGTGTCTCGAACCGAGAGCCCTTCGTTCATTCGTATCGACCGGGTGGCGGCATCGAAGTGCGGGCGGCAGTGGGCGGCTTGACGCTCGCCTTGAACGCAGCCATGCAAGCGGCGGGCGGCACCTGGGTGGCGCACGGGTCGGGTAACGCGGACCGCGAGGCAGCCGATGGACAGGGCCGTCTGATGGTGCCACCCGACAACCCGAAGTACGAGTTGCAGCGCGTGTGGCTGGACAGCGGCGACAACGACTTGTACTACAACGGCTGCGCGAACCAAGCCCTTTGGCCGCTGTGTCATAACGCGTTCACGAAGCCAGTGTTCCGCGAGGAGCACTGGCAGGCATATCGCCGCGTGAATCGGGCTTTCGCGGACGCGGTGGCCGGGGTGATCGGCGACAGCGATGCGATCGTTTTCATCCAGGACTACCACTTCGCACTGCTCCCGAAGATGATTCGATCGCAGTGTCCGCGAGCGACGCTCCTGCACTTCTGGCACATCCCGTGGCCGGTTCCCGATGTATTCGCGATCTGCCCTTGGGGCGACGAAATCGTCGACGCGCTCCTAAGTAATGATGTGTTCGGCCTCCACACCCCGAAATACGTCAAGCGCTTTCAAGATTCCGCATGCGCCGCTGGGTCGTGGCAGCTCGGGGGGGACGGCCGCCTCACGAACGGGAGGCGCGGCGTCCGTGTGCGCGAATTCCCGATCTCCATAGACTTCGCGGCAATCTCGGCGAGCGCAGCCGCCACGGCGTGCGATCACGCGGTCGAGCGCCTGACTCGACACTACCGTTTGGAAGGCAAGTTCGTCGTGCTGGGATTGGACCGGATCGACTACACCAAGGGCTCGATTGAACGGCTGCTCGCCATCGAGCGCTTGCTGGAACGCCACCCGGAATTGCGCGGGCGGCTGAAATACTTGCATGCGGGCGCACCCAGCCGGGAGAGCATCCCCGCCTACCGCGACTTGAACGCGGCCACGGCCGCATTGGAGAAGCGCATCAACGCGGCTTACGGAACCGGCCCCTCGGTACCGGTGGTGTCGATCAAGCGTCACTTGCGGGAGGACGAAGTGCTCGCGCTCTACCGCCTCGCGGACGTGTGCGTCGTAAGCTCGCTGGACGATGGCATGAACTTGGTCGCCAAGGAGTTCCTCGCCGCTCGCAACGACGAGCGCGGACGCCTGCTGCTGAGCGAGTTCACCGGCGCGGCTTGGGAACTGCCCGGCGCGGAAACGTTCAACCCGTTCGCAACCGACGACTTCGCGGAGCGGCTCCACGCCATCTCCACCTCCAACGGCGATCGCGGGGCGGGGCGGATGCGCAAGCTGCGCGCGCACCTGCAGGCGCATACCGTCTACGGCTGGCTCGCCGACATTCTCGAGACGCTGCCGCCTGCCCGGTCGGCGCGATGACGCATCTCTTTGAAGGATGGGCATCGATCCATGCCTCGCTAGAGACTGCCGAGCGCGTCCTGCTGATGCTGGACTTCGACGGGACGCTGGCGCCGATTGTCGCGCGGCCGTCCGCAGCGCGGGTGTCGGCGGGGACCGCGCGGACGCTCCACGCCCTCCGCGACCGGAAGCGGATCGAGTTGGCCGTGATCAGCGGCCGCGGCGCGAGCGACGTGAGCTCGCTGGTCGGCTTGACTGGCATCCACTATTTCGGCAGCCACGGCCGGGAGCGCATGCGCCCCGGGTGTACCGAGATCGAAACGGACCCGCGCGGGCGAACCGCGATCGCCGCGGCCTGCCGGATCCTTGCGCGAGAACTCGCCGGTATCGGCGGCTTTCATATCGAGAACAAGGGCGTTGCGGCGGCAGCGCACTACCGCAACGTTGACCGGCGGCACCACGGCGCCGTGCGGCGATCCGTGCGCGAGGCGGTCCGCACAGTCGGCGATCTGCATGCCAGCCCCGGCAAGATGGTCTACGACATCACGCCGCTGGACGGCGTGGACAAGGGACTCGCGGCGACGCGGCTAGTAGGGGAAATCGGCGGGCTGCCGTTCTACTTCGGGGACGACACGACCGACGAATCCGCGTTCAGGGCCTTGCCCCCGTCTGCGGTCACGGTGTTTGTCGGCCCGTGCGGCGCGAAGTCCGCGGCACGGTTCTGGGTGACCGACCCCGAAGAGGTCGGATGTGCCTTGGCGCGCGTCCTCCGGGCGACGCGCGATTGACTGGCACGCCGCTTGCAAGAGGCGTCCGCGCGTACCCGCGGGTCGGAGCTCGTCATTGGCTCGGCGACCGCTTGGCGCGCATGCCGCCCGGAGCGCACCGGTACTGGGAACGGACATTGCAGAAGCGGAGGGCGGTCGGCCGATCGACCGCAGTTGCGGTACGCACCCCCAACTCTGGTAGACTAGAGGTGCTGGCAGGAGAGCCCCACAATCCGTGACGATAGAGCCGAGCGCGTAGGCGCGTAATAGAATGCCTGGGAAACGAACGCCCTCGGGGGGAGCGCTTCGTTGCTCTTTCTGTCGCAAGAGCCAGGACATCGTCAACAAGCTGATAGCGACCCCGGGCGATTATCCGAAATCGTATATTTGCGACGAGTGCGTGCTCATCTGCAACGCGATCCTAGACGAGGACCAGGCGAGCAGGGAGCAGCCGGCAGGCTTCACGCTGCTGCGGCCCCACGAGATCAAGGATCGACTCGATCAGTACGTCGTCGGGCAGCACGCCGCCAAGAAGCGGTTGTCCGTTGCCGTATACAACCATTACAAGAGGATCTTCATCCAGCAACGGCGGAAGTCGCCCGCGGCGGGCGAGCAGGAAGTCGAGGTCCAGAAGTCGAACATCCTGCTGATCGGCCCCACCGGCACCGGCAAGACCTTGCTGGCCCAGACCCTGGCGAAGGTTCTGGATGTCCCGTTCGCCATTACCGACGCCACCACGCTGACCGAAGCCGGCTACGTCGGCGAGGACGTTGAGAACATCATCCTGAAGCTGCTCCAAGCAGCGAACGGCGATGTGGGTCGCGCCCAGAAGGGCATCATCTACATCGATGAAATCGACAAGCTGAGCCGCCGGGACGAGAACCCTTCGATCACGCGCGACGTCTCGGGCGAAGGCGTGCAGCAGGGGCTGCTCAAGATCCTGGAAGGCAGCGTCGCCAACGTCCCGCCCCAAGGCGGCCGCAAGCACCCGCACCAAGAGTTCACGCCCATCGACACGACCAACATCCTCTTCATCTGCGGCGGCGCGTTCGTGGGCTTGGAGAAGGTCGTGGCGAGCCGCGTCGATACGCGGGTGGTCGGATTCCGCGGCGCCGAGGTTATCGAGCAATCCGTCCCGGTCGACGAGGACCCGGAGCTAGCCAGCGAAGAGGATCTCGGACTGCTGGGTCAGGTGCAGCCGCAGGATCTCATCAAGTTCGGATTCATTCCCGAATTCATCGGGCGCCTGCCGGTGACCGCCACGCTCGGCGGCCTCGACGAGCACTCGCTCGTGCAGATTCTCACCGAGCCGCGGAATTCGCTCGTCAAGCAGTACCAGAAGCTCTTCGACTACGAGAACATCCAGCTCGTGATCGAGCCCGAAGCGATGCAAGCGATCGCCGGGCTGGCCTTGGAGCGCGACCTAGGGGCGCGTGGGTTGCGGATGATCATGGAAGACTTGATGCTCGAGCTGATGTTCTACCTGCCCGCCCAGTCGAAGCGCGTCAAGGAATTCGTGGTTTCCGAGCAGATGGTGCTCGAGGACCATCGCAAGTTCCGGGCGCGGCTGCTGGAAAAGGCCGGTTGAGCCGCAACCGTCTGCGGGTTGCGCGGGCGCGGAACACGCCGGTTCCCGCAGCGCGAGGCGCGGCCAGCGTAGAATAAGAAGCATGCCTAGTTCAAGCGGCTCCCGGTCCAGCGCGCGGCTACCGATGATGCCCATTCGGGACGTGGTGATCTTCCCCCACATGATGTCGCCGTTCGTCGTTGGCCGGCCGGCCAGCGTGAAGGCGCTGGAGAGCTCTCTCGCGCACGACAAGAAGATCTTTCTGGCGACCCAGCACGACGCTTCCAAGGACGATCCCCAGCCGAACGAGGTCTACCAGACCGGAACGATCGTCAGCATCGTGCAGAGCCTCAAGCTCCCCGACGGCAACATCAAGGTCCTGGTCGAGGGCTTGGACCGCGCCAAGCTCCGCAGCGTGCAACTGGAGGAAGGCTACATGCGCGCCGTCGTCGAGACGGTGCATTTCCCCCCGGCCGCGCGCTCCGACGTGGAGGAGTTGATCGGGCGCGTGGGCACGGTCTTCGAGCAGTACGTCAAGCAGAGCCAGAGCCTCAACTACGAGACGATGATCGCCGCCGTCCGGGTCGAGGATCCGGGCAAGCTGGCCGACACCATCGGCGCGAACCTGATGCTCACGGTGCCCGAGAAGCAAGACCTGCTCGAGATCTTCGATCCCTACGAGCGCCTGACGCGGATCGCCGAGTTGCTCGATATCGAACTCGAGAAGCTCGCCTTGGATCGCACGGTGCAGGGCCGCGTCAAGAAGCAGATGGAAAAGGCCCAGAAGGAGTACTACCTCAACGAGAAGATCAAGGCCATCCAGAAGGAGCTCGGGCGCGGCGAGAAGAGCGAGTTCGACCAGTTCCGGAAGCGCATCGAAGAGTCGGGCATGCCCAAGGAGGCGAAGAAGAAGGCGCTGGCCGAAGTCCGCAGGCTCGAGAACATGCCGCCGATGTCGGCGGAAGCGACCGTCTCGCACAACTACATCGACTGGCTGCTCGCCGTGCCGTGGAAGGCCAAGAGCCGCGAGATCCGCAATCTCGCCCACGCGGAGAACGTGCTCGAGGCGGATCACTACGGACTGGAACGCGTCAAGGAACGGATCTTGGAGTTCCTGGCCGTGCGGCGGCTGGTCAGCAAGCCGCAGGGCTCGATCCTGTGCTTCGTCGGCCCGCCCGGCGTCGGCAAGACATCCCTGGGCAAGTCGATCGCCAAGGCCACCGGCCGCAAGTTCGTGCGGCTCTCGCTCGGCGGCGTGCGCGACGAGGCCGAAGTGCGCGGGCACCGGCGCACGTATATCGGGGCGTTGCCGGGCCAGATCATCCAGATGATGAAGAAGGCCGGCACGCACAACCCGGTGTTCATGCTCGACGAGATCGACAAGATGTCCACGGACTTCCGGGGCGACCCGTCCGCGGCGCTGATGGAAGTGCTCGATCCGGAGCAGAACTCGGCGTTCCACGACCATTACCTCGATGTCGAGTTCGACCTGAGCCAGGTGTTCTTCATCGCCACGGCGAACGTCCTGCACACGCTGCCGGCGCCGTTGCTCGACCGCATGGAGGTGATCCGCATCAGCGGGTACACCGAGCAGGAGAAGACCGAGATCGCGCAGCGCCACCTCATCGACAAGCAGGTCAAGAGCGTCGGCCTGGCCAAGGGCAAGCACATCGAGTTCGCGCCGGAGGGCATTCGGGCGATCATCGAGCGCTACACGCGCGAAGCGGGCGTGCGCAACCTCGAGCGCGAGATCGGCAACGTGTGCCGGAAGGTCGCGCTGAAGGTCGTGCGCACGAAAGCGGGCAAGCGCGTCACCAAGACCAAGGTGACGGCCAAGAACGTGGAGAAGTTCCTGCGGGTGCCCAAGTTCGCGGATCCGAGCTTGGACCTGAAGAGCCAGATCGGCACCGCGGTGGGCTTGGCGTGGACCGAGATGGGCGGCACCCTGCTGCATATCGAATCCACATTGATGGACGGCCAGGGTAAGCTGACGCTGACCGGCAAGCTGGGCGAGGTGATGCAGGAGTCGGCGCGCGCGGCGATGAGCTACATCCGGTCGCGCTCGGGCGCGTTCGGACTTCCGAAGGAGTTCTACCAGAACCTCGACATCCACGTGCATGTCCCGGAAGGGGCGATTCCGAAAGACGGCCCGTCCGCCGGGATCACGCTCACGACCACGCTCGCGAGCGCCCTGACCAAGGTCAAGGTGCGCGGCGAAATCGCCATGACGGGCGAGGTTACGCTACGCGGGAAGGTGCTGGCGATCGGCGGCCTCAAGGAGAAGCTGCTCGCCGCGAGCCGGTACGGGATCAAGGAAGTGATCCTGCCGAAGGACAACGAGAAGGATCTGCCCGACGTGCCGAGCAACGTGCGCGACGAGCTCCGGCTGCATTTCGTCGAGACCATGGACGAAGTGCTGGCGCTGGCGCTGGAGGAACCGATCGACGAGCTGTCCAAGCATCCGTTCACTCCCGGCGGCGTGGAGGTCATCAAGCACGAGGAACGGGCGGCTAACTGACGCCATCCGGACGGATCGGCATGCCGGCCGAATTCGTGCGGAGCGCGTACGGGGCCGACCAGTTTCCCCGGGATCGACTCCCCGAGGTGGCGTTCGTCGGGCGCAGCAATGTCGGCAAGTCGAGCTTGATGAACGCGCTCTTGGCGCAGGCGGCCAAGCGCGCGAAGCGCGGCGGCGCGCGGCGTCCCAAGGCCTTGGCGAAGACGAGCCAGACCCCCGGGCGGACCCGAGCCGTGAATTTCTTCCGAGTGGACCGGCGACTCTACTTCGCCGACCTGCCGGGCTACGGATATGCCAAGGCCTCGCACGCGGAGCAGGATCGATGGAAGCGCTTGGCAGAGTCCTACCTGACGCAACGGGGCCCGCTGAAGCTCGTGGTGCTGATCGTGGACATGCGGCACGGGCCGACCGCGCTGGACCGGCAAATGAAGGCGTGGCTGGAGGCGCACGAGCAAGCGTTCTGCGTGGCGGCCTCGAAATCGGATAAACTAAAGTGGGCGGAGCGGTTGCGAGCCGTCCGCTCCATTCAAGAGAGCTTCGCCACCCCCATCCCGTTCTCGGCAGTTTCCGGGGAGGGCGCAGCGCAACTCTGGCGAGCCATCGATTCGGCGCTCGCCGGATGAGCGCGGCCGCACTGCGCATTCGAGCCTCTGCGTCGCGCGCAAGATAGACCATGCCCTCAAAGTCCACGGAATCGCCGGACGCATCCACGGTCGATGCGGAAGACCAGCGCGTCGCCGTCGACGAGCGCGACAAGGCGGCCCGGCCGCGACGCCTCAAGCCACGGCAGGACGCATCCGTAGACAGCGAGGCCTCCGAGTCTGGCGGCGGCGAGGCGGCAGTGAGTCCGGGCGAGCGAGGCGCCGCGGCGGGAGAGACCGACCGCGCGGGCGAGGTCCAGCCCCGGCGCGGCACCCGGCGTCCCCGAACCCGCGACGCGCCGGCGAAAGCGGAAAGTTCGTCCGGCGAGGGCGATACAGCGGATCGGGAATCGTCCGAGAAAACGGCGTCCGGCGACACCGAGCAGGCGTCCCGCCCGGAGGAAGCGGATCGCGAGTCGGCTGCGACGCCAGGCCGCCGTCCGCGACGCAACCGATTTCGCAATCAAGGCGGGGTTGGAACGGCCGCGCAGCCCGGCGCTCGCGACAGCCGGGGTACATCCGAGAAGCCAGAGGATTCGAGCGAGAGCCGCGGCGAGGCGGCTGACCGCGATGCAGCGACCGGCGCTGCGGAAGCATCTCCGGAGGGAGATTCGCCACGAGGCCGCAGGGGTCGACGCAACCGGTTCAAGGATCGCGACGCGCAAGCCGGTGCGGAGTCACGCGGCGCTGCCAGGTCTATGGATCGCGAGGAACGAGGCGCGGTCGAGGACGATGGTCCGGGGCAAGATGGCCGCAGGTCGCGCATGCGGAGGGAGCGGCCGAGGCGGCGCGTCAGGGGAGGCGAACGCTACGACGAAGCCGAGAACGAGGCCGAATTCCAAGCCGCTTGGGAGTCGATGACTCGAGAGGGGATCGAGCCGCTCGATCTCGCCGCGCTCAAGGCCCTCAGCATCACGGACCTTCACCAGCGGGCCCGGATGCTTGGAATCGAGACTTCCGCCGGCGTCCGCAAGCAGGAGTTGATCTTCCAGATCCTCATGCTCCAAGCGGAGAACGCGGGATTGGTCCTGTCCCAGGGCGTGCTGGAAGTGATGTCCGAGGGCTTCGGATTCCTGCGCTCGCCCGAGTACAACTACCTGCCCGGACCCGATGACATTTACGTCGCGCCCGCGCAGATCCGGCAGCAAAAGCTGCGTGCGGGAGACACCGTGGCCGGGTTCGTCCGCCCGCCCCGGGAAGGCGAGCGATTCTTCACGCTTCTCAAGCTGCAGGCGGTGAACAAGCAGTCGCCCGAGATCACCAAGTCGAAAGCTCTTTTCGACAACCTGACCCCGCTATATCCTCAAGGGCGGTTCCAGCTCGAGACCAACAGGAACAACTTCAGCGGACGGATCCTGGACCTGCTGGTGCCGATCGGCAAGGGTCAGCGCGGATTGATCGTCGCCCCGCCGCGAACGGGCAAGACCATGCTCTTGCAGGCGATCGCCAACTCGATCACCGCCAACCAGCCCGAAGCCTACATGATCGTGCTCCTGATCGACGAGCGTCCGGAAGAAGTCACCGACATGAAGCGCTCGGTGCGCGGCGAGGTCATCAGTTCGACCTTCGACGAACCGGCCTCGCGACATGTAAAGATCGCCGAAATGGTCATGGACAAGGCGAAGCGGCTCGTCGAGCACAAGATCGACGTGGTCATCCTGCTGGATTCCATCACGCGCTTGGCACGGGCCTACAACACCATCGCGCCGCCTTCCGGGAAAGTGCTTTCGGGCGGGGTCGACTCGAACGCGCTGCAGCGGCCGAAACGATTCTTCGGAGCCGCCCGCAATATCGAAGAGGGCGGCTCGCTGACGATCGTGGCCACGGCTCTCGTGGACACGGGCAGCCGCATGGACGAAGTGATCTTCGAGGAGTTCAAGGGAACCGGCAACATGGAGGCGCATCTGGATCGCAAGCTCGTCGACAAGCGAATCTTCCCGGCGATCGACGCGAACCGTAGCGGAACGCGCAAGGAGGAACTGCTGCTCTCGCAGGAAACCCTGAACAAGGTCTGGGTGCTGCGTCGGGTCCTGAGCGGCTTGCAGACCGTCGAAGCCGCCGAGTTGCTGCTCGACCGGCTCTCCAAGACCCGCAACAACGGCGAATTCCTCGCGTCGATGACGACCTGACGCTTGGCCGGTTCAAGCAATTGGAGTCACTGCCGGGGTATCCGTGACGACTTGCACGGGCCCCCTTTTAGGTGGAACGCGTGACGGCAACGTCCAGTGACCCAAGAGCACGGCTACCGAGGGCGCGGGGTGCCAGCAATCGCCCAGACATCGACCCAGCCGGATCTGCTTGGAGCAGCCACTGTCGATACCCGGTTGCTGGAGGGGCATGTGGCACCTACCAGCGCGTCGCCACTCCGGATTACCGCGTCAGCACTCTAGCGCCAGCAGCCTGAAACCGGGCTGGGACGGGCCCTTGCGGAGTGAATGGCTGAGGCTTCCGAAGGCGGATAAGCGGCGCGGAAACGAGCCTTCAATTACCAGCGGTGCCTGCTGTCACGAATGGCAGCTGGATACCGCGGGCGGTCCGGCACTGCTATCGCCAGCCGGGCCGAATGCCGCTACGGAGTGGGAAGGTCCGGAGGCGGCTCATCTCGTGAGTTCAGCCTGTGCAGCAGCCAGTCGCGCGATCGGCACGCGGTACGGCGAGCAACTGACGTAGTTCAGGCCCGCCCGGACGCAGAATGTCACGGACTTGG
Organism: Bryobacterales bacterium; assembly: GCA_965242625.1. Lineage (GTDB taxonomy): Bacteria > Acidobacteriota > Terriglobia > Bryobacterales > UBA6623 > VXMF01. Next base: position 718,513 of record CBDEST010000005.1, read on the forward strand.
GATCCCCGCCGTGCTCGCCGCAGATGCCTACCTCCAAGCCCGGGCGCGCGGAACGGCCCTTTTCCAAGGCGATCTGAATCAGCTGGCCGACACCCGAGGCATCCAGCACTTGGAACGGATCGTGCTCCAGAATCCCCTTGGACAGGTAAGGCTGGATGAAGTTGCCCGAGTCGTCCCGGCTGAAGCCGAACGTGGTCTGCGTCAAGTCGTTGGTGCCGAAGCTGAAGAACTCGGCGTGCTGGGCGACCTCGTCCGCGGTCAGCGCTCCGCGCGGAACCTCGATCATCGTGCCGACCTTGTAATGCACGGACCGGCCCGCTCCGGCGAAGACCTGCTTGGCAGTGTCCACGACAATCTGCTTCTGGTGCTCAAGTTCCTTGTGGTTGCCGACCAAGGGAATCATCACCTCCGGGATCGCGTTCACGCCCTTCTTCGCGCACTCCACGGCCGCCTCGAAGATGGCCCGGGCCTGCATGGCGGTGATCTCGGGAAACGTGATGCCCAGACGGCAGCCGCGATGTCCGAGCATCGGATTGAACTCGTGCAACTCTTCGACACGGCCCAACAGGGACTCCAAGTCCCGGATCTTGGCGGGATCCGCGTCCTTGGCTTGCAATTGCGCGACTTCGACCATGAGCTCCTCGCGCTTCGGGAGAAACTCGTGAAGCGGCGGATCCAAGGTGCGCACGATCACCGGATAGCCGTCCATGACCTCGAAGAGTTCGACGAAGTCTCGGCGCTGCATGGGCAGCAGCTTGCCGAGCGCAGCCGCGCGGGTCTCATCGTCTTCGGCGAGGATCATCTGGCGCACGTGCGGGATGCGCTCCGGCTCGAAGAACATGTGCTCGGTGCGGCACAGTCCGATGCCCTCCGCGCCGAACATGCGCGCCGTCTTGGCATCGCGCGGAGTCTCGGCATTCGCGCGCACACGCGCCTGGCGGTGCCTGTCGACGAACTCCATGAACTGGGCAAAGTCGCCCGAGGTCGGGTCGGGATCGATCGTGGCGGCCTGCCCGGAAAACACTTCGCCCGTCGAGCCATCGATGGAAATCCAGTCCCCTCCGCTCAGTTCGTGACCGTTGCAGGAGATCTTGCCGGCCTTGGGATCGACGTTGACATCGCCCGCCCCGGCCACGCACGGCGAGCCCATGCCGCGCGCCACGACAGCGGCGTGCGACGTCATGCCGCCCCGCGAGGTGAGGATGCCTTTGGCCGCTTCCATGCCGTGAATGTCTTCGGGGGTCGTTTCGGCGCGCACGAGCACGACGGGCCTGCCCTCGGCCGCCTCTGCAACGGCGTCGTCAGCCGAGAACACGATCCGACCGACGGCGGCGCCCGGCGAGGCGGGCAAACCTACCGTGAGAGTCGTCAGTTGGTTCTTCGACGACGGCTCGATGACCGGATGCAACAGCTGGTCCAAGTGCTGAGGCTCGACGCGCATGACAGCCTCCCGGTCGTCGATCAGGCCCTCGGCAACCATGTCCACCGCGAATTTCACTGCCGCGGCGCCGGTGCGCTTGCCGTTGCGGGTCTGGAGCATGTACAGCTTGCCTTCTTCAACGGTGAACTCGAAGTCCTGCACGTCGCGATAGTGCTGCTCCAGTCGGCTGGTGATGGAACGCAACTCGTCGTACGCCTGCGGGAGCGCCGACTCCAGTTCGCGAATCGGTCGGGGGGTGCGGATGCCAGCCACGACGTCCTCGCCTTGCGCGTTCAGGAGAAACTCGCCGTAAAACTTGTTCGCGCCGGTGGCCGGATCCCGCGTGAAACCGACGCCTGTCGCCGACGTGTCGCCCAGGTTCCCGAAGACCATTGCCTGCACGTTGACGGCGGTGCCGAGGTCATGGGGGATGTCGTTCATGCGCCGGTAGTGATTGGCCCGAGGGTTGTCCCAGGAGCGAAACACGGCATCGCGAGCCATCTTGAGCTGCTCGTGGGCGCCCTGCGGAAAATCCGTGCCGAGCGCCTGCTTGTAGTGCGCCTTGAAGGCTTCCACGACCTCGCGCAGCTGGCTGGCGGTCAGATCCATGTCGTTCTCGGCGCCGGCCTTTTGCTTGATGCCGTCCAAGATCTCCTCGAACTCGCCTTTCGACACGTCCATCACCACGTCGGCGAACATCATGATGAAGCGTCGGTAGCAATCGAGCGCGAAGGCCTCCTTGCCGCTCAGGCGCGCTAGGCCTTCGGTGGCCTCGTCGTTCAGGCCGAGATTGAGGATGGTGTCCATCATGCCCGGCATCGAGAATTTCGCGCCGGAACGCACGGAGAGCAGGAGCGGGTTCGCCGGGTCGCCCAGCTTCTTCCCCATGTCGGACTCGAGACGGGCTAGCTTTTCGGCCATTTCCGTCTCGACTTGGTCCGGCACGCGGTTGCCGCTGGCAAGGTACATGTTGCAGACCTGGGTTGAAACCGTGAATCCGGGCGGCACGGGCACGCCCGCTCGTGCCATCTCTGCCAAGTTGGCGCCCTTGCCGCCGAGCGTGTCGCGCATGGACTTGTCGCCCTCGGTGAGTGAACCGCCGAATGAATACACGTGCTGCGTCATCGTGTTGCTCTTCCCTCTGTGTTGAACCGCCCGGTCCTGTCGCTAAAGGGGAACCGTGGCGCGCGCCGGACAGCGCGAACCCAGTCGTTCCTGATACGCGGGTCGGTGTCGCGCGGCCGCTAGGTACGGCCGGAAATCCCATCTTAGCTCAGAGCGGAGCAGCGCTTGACTCCACCTTGGCGTTACACGCGCTCAATGATGTGCCCTAGCTTGTCCCGCTTCGTCTTCAAGTACGAGTGCGCCAACTCGTCTGCCTCCGGAATGCAGGGAACCCGCTCGCTCACACGTATCCCCGCGCTTTCCAAGGCCTGGACCTTGGCCGGGTTGTTCGACAGCATCCGCACTTCGCGCAATCCGAAGTGCTGCAAGACGCTCACGGCGAAACCGTAGTCGCGCTCGTCGGCTCCGAATCCGAGTTGCTCGTTAGCCTCGACAGTGTCGGCACCAGCGTCTTGCAGTTCGTACGCCTTGAGCTTGTTCAGCAGTCCGATGCCCCGACCTTCTTGCGGGTCGTAGATCAGCAAGCCGCAAGGGGCCTCTTGGATGCACGACAGGGCCATGGCCAGTTGCGGTCCGCAGTCGCAGCGCAGGCTCCCGAACACTTCGCCGGTCAGGCACTGCGACTGGATGCGCAACAGCGGAGCCTCGGTGCCCGCGCTCAGGTCCCCGTGCGCGAGCGCGACGCTCTCCCGCCGCCCGCCGGGGCCGTCTCCGCGGAAGCCGTGCAGGCGGAACTCGCCGAAGCGAGTCGGCAAAACGGCCTCCGCGACTTTCTCTACCGTGTAGGGTGCCACTGTTCAAACACTGCCGGGCTCTTGGGCTCAAGCCCGCTGTCAGCGAGTAGCCCGGCCCCGCCAGGTTCAGGGGCGCGCCGCCAAGAGGCCATTATAGAAAGCGTGGCCCGCTCGCCGAGCGCACGGTCGCGAACGCCATGGCTAACACAGACCTGCTCGTCACGCTGCTGGTCAAGATCGCCGTTCTGGCGTCCATGGCAAGCATCGCCCTGCGATGGAATTTCGCGAAGCGCTTGTTTCTCCGCGAGCAGAGAACACTCCGACAGCGATTGGAACTCGCGGCGTTGTTCGGAGTGGTCTTCGCTTCCGGTTCCCTCGTGCGGGTCGTGCTGGGATACCGCGCCGCGGAGGTGGGACTGGAAGGGGCCTTTGTCTCTGGACTGGTCGGCGGTTTCGTCCCCGGAGCCGCCGCGGGCGCTCTCATCGCGCTCCCGGCAGTGCTGGGGCCGTCGTTCGAGTGGGCGACGCTCCCGTTGCTGGTGGGGGTCGGCTCCGCGGGCGGGCTGTTGCGTTGGATGGCGTGGGACTCGGAGGATGTCTGGCGGTTCTCGCCATTCTTCCTGTTTTCGATCGTGGCTTGGGTGCGAGCGCGCAGCCCTGGTCGGGAAGGCGCGTACCAGATCGCGCTGCTCGGAGCTTGCGTCGGCATCGAGTTGCTTCGCTCCGGAATCGCTCAGGCTTGGTACGAGAGCAGCCTGCTCTTCGGTCCTTACGTCGATGCCGGTGGATTTCATCCGCTTACGATGACGCTGGTTTGCGTAGCCACCGTCATGGGGATCGGACTGACCCTCAAGGTGTGGAACAACACCCGCAACGAATGGAAGATCGAGAACCAACAGCGCTTGCTCTCCGAGGCCCGCCTGACGAACTTGACCCGGCAGATGAATCCGCACTTCCTGTTCAACACGCTCAATTCGGTCGCTTCCCTAATTCGCACGGACCCCGATCAAGCGCGCGAAATGATCTATCGGCTGTCGACGATTCTGCGCCGCCTCCTGCGAGCGCAGGAGGCGTTCATTCCGTTGCGAGAGGAACTCTCGATGATCGACGACTACTTGCAGATCGAGCAGGTGCGCTTCGCAGGCAAGCTGCAGATTGAAAAGCGAATCGACGAACGCACCGAGGACGTGCTGATCCCCGGCATGATCCTCCAGCCGATCATCGAGAACTCCATCAAGCACGGCATCAGCCCGGGAGTCGGCACAGGCAAAGTGCTCATCAGCAGTTCGCTTCATTCCGGTCGCCTGCAAATCGAAGTCGAAGACGACGGCGTGGGCATTCCGCACGACGACGTGCCGAAGGTGTTCAGCAAGGGCATCGGTCTGAGCAATGCTCGCGAGCGCCTCGAAGTGCTGTTCGGACTCGACTTCCAGCTCGCGTTCGAGGCCCGCGAGGGCGGAGGCGTGCGTGTCCGGATTCAGATTCCCGAACTGCGCGATAGCGGCCGACCGACGGAGCCGGAGTCCGGTGCCGCGAACACGGCTAGTTGATCGCCGGGTCGATGTCGCTCTCGATCACCCAGCGAGGGATCGGTGCGTCCCCGGCAAGGAACTTCTCGTAGTGCCCGGCCCATTGGGTAGCGTTCGGATACGCGTCGAAGATATCCCCGTTCCCGAACATGCGCGGGTCATCCTGCTCCTTGAGTTCAAGCTCTAGCTGCGCTTGCAACTTCGATTTCGCGTCCGCGAATGCGGGATCCTCGGCGAGATTGCGGATACACGCCGGATCGGTATTCAGGTCATAGAGTTCCTCGCCCGGCCGCTTGCCGAAGGCAAGCCGCCAGAACGTGTCGTCTCCGGACCGGCGCAAGTTCAGGACCTCGGTCTTGGTCGGACTGGCGTCGGTGGCGAGGTAGCCGGTTTCCGGATTGCAGGCCGGCCAGCGGTCGGTTTCGTAGTTCCTGAGATACAGCAGATCGTCGGTGACGATGCCGCGGATGGGATAGCCCGCGTCGTTCGGTCGCCCGACGTCGTGGCGCTCCTTGCCGATCAGAACGTGGTCGCGTGCCGAATCCACGCGACCGGATGCCGAGGAAAGCAGGATATTCAACAGGCTGCGACCGGTAGCCGGCTGCATGCCGGAGCGCTCCCAATCCACTCCGGCAGCCTCCATCAGCGTCGGGGCCAAGTCGATGAAGCTGACGAAGTCGTCCACCGCCCGGCCCGGGTGGGGAATTCCGTCGGCCCACATGATGGCGAGCGGCAAGTGGTTCGAGAGTTCGTACTCGTTCGCTTTGACGCGCGGGAAAGGCATCCCGTTGTCGGAAGTCACGACAACCAAGGTGTTGCCGAGCAGGCCGCGTTGCTCGAGCGAGGCCAGCATGCGCCCGAGATGCGTGTCGAAGTGTTCGATTTCGAAGGCGTAATCGAGCATGTCGTGACGGACGGTCTCGTTGTCCGGCCAGAATCCGGGAACCGCGTCGATGTCGTCAACGGACTTGCCCGCGAGATCGGCACCCGACTGGTACACGTAGGCGCGGTGGGGTTCCCGCGAACCGTACCAGAACGCCCATGGCTGGCCTTCCGGGGACGCATCCAGGAAATCCTCGAAGTTCGCAGCGTAGTCGGTGCTCGAGATCTTCTCCGTCGGCGGCTCGGCGGTGCGCTCGTCATAGCGGGTCCCGGCAAGCTCGCGCGGATTCCCCTCCTCGTCGTTGGCCACGCCGGGACTCCAACCCTTGGCAGTCATGCCCACGAAGTAGCCGTTCTCCGTCAGTGCCTCGGGATAGGTCTTGAATTCAGGCGGGAAGTACGGCATGTGATTAGCCGCCGCCTTGAGTTGCCAGATATTGCGACCCGTCAGGATCGTGGCGCGCGAGGGGGCGCACTTCGCGTCAGGCGTGTACGCGTTGTGGAAGAGCACGCCGTCGCGCGCGACGCGGTCGAAGTGGGGCGTGCTCACCCAAGACGTGCCGTAGGCGCCCATGTGCGGGTACGAGGCGTCATCGGCGATCGCGAAGAGAATGTTGGGCTGGCTGGGCGGCTCGAACGCGCTGTCCGCGCACGCGCCGAGGACGAGCGCCAACGCTGCCGCGCAGTAAGAAATACGGATCATTGCGGCCATGAGCTTAGCACGGGGACAGCCCGGGTGAGGGCGAGAATCAATGCCCGTCGGCCTGGCGATCGCTCGCAGCGAGCCTAGTCCGTAGTCAGGGAGCCTTGGTAGAGCTCTTCAAGTGTAAAGCGAATGTCCTTAGCCGACTTCAGATAGGTGTCGATGGCCCGACTCTTGAACTCTTCCGGAATTCCGTGCAGCACTTCGGCGATCGGTCCGGCGATGGCCCCCAGCGTGTCGGCATCGCCGCCGAGCGAGATGGCGTTCCGGATCGCGTCCTCGAAGCTCTTGGACTCGAACGCGCAAATCAGCGCTTCGGGCACGGTGCGCTGGCAGGTCTCGTTGAAACTGTAGTCCGGGCGGATTTCGTCCACGGTGCGATTCATGTCGTAGCCGTACTCTTGCGCGATCTGTTGCCGAATGGCGTCGGCCGACTCCCCGCGGTAGGCGAGCCAGATTGCATGCACGGTCGCGCGGGCGCCCTTGATCCCTTCCTCGTGGTTGTGCGTGACGCCGGTAACCTTGTCGGAGGCCTCCAGCGCTGCCTGGAGATCTCTCTCGCGATAGATGTGAGCCACGGGCGACACGCGCATCGCAGCGCCGTTGCCGTAACTCCCGTAAGGACGCGGGGGTTCCCGAGCAATCCAGTCACGGAACATCCTGCCGTAGCCACTGCCGGGGTGTCGGAGGCACCACGCTTGCAGCGTCTCCGCAGGTGGCCGGTCGTGCATGACGATGTCGGCTATGGCCGCCGAGCACACAGTGTCGTCGGTGAAATGGCAGCGACGATGGAAGAACTCGAAGTCCTTGCTCTTACGCGGACGAAATTCGAATCTCGAACCGACGATGTCGCCGATCGCAGCACCAATCATCAGAACCTCCTCTTCCTCGGTATCACTCCCGTCGGGCAACCCTCGCTCCGCATCGGAGACGGGCTTACCAACTCCAGCTCGGACTCGAACAAGACCGCTGCGCGCATCTCGCGATGAGTCCTCGCGCTTAATGCCTGGTTAGCCATGAATGCGCATCAATCGAACGCCCAAGCGACGAACGACCGAGGCACATCCACCTGATCATCGGCCCCAGACTCCATCCGGAGCGAAGTCGTCTTGGAGAGGCGATCCCGCCCCGATGGGCGGCTCCGAATCCGAGGTCCCGTCCGACCTCGCATTCCTTGCCCATTCAATAAGACGTCGCGCACAGTCTCTGGTTACCCGTCGTCGTCCTCAAGGCTCCTCCCATCCGCATCGAAGGGCGCTGCGAGTTGGCGCAACCAGTTGGCAGCGCCGGATCAGGACAATCCGAGCGAGTGCGCCACGCGATCAAGATGCCAAGTCGAATCTCCGTACGTGAATTCGCAGGCTTTGGCACGCTTCAGGTACAGGTGCAGATCCTGCTCCCAAGTGAATCCGAGACCGCCATGCAGTTGCACGCCCTTCTGGGACGCTTCCACGAAGGCGGCATTCGCGGCGATCTTCGCGATGGAGGCAGCCTCGCCGAGCTTTTCCGGCTGCTCGTCGGCGACAGCCGCCGCGTAGTACACGGCGGTACGTGCCTTCTCGATTCCGATCAGCATGTCCGCCGCTTTGTGCTGCACGGCTTGGAATGTCGCCACGGCCCGACCGAACTGCTTGCGATTCTTCACGTACTCGACCGTCATTGCCAGCACGCGCGCAGCACCGCCGACCATCTCGGCGGACATAGCGATCGCGGCTCTGTCGAGCGCGGACTGCAAGTCCGCTAGCGTGCCGGATCCCACGCGCTCTAAATTCGCGGACCTGCAGTCCACGCGGAAGAGCGGGCGGGTCACGTCCATCGAATGCAGGTTCGACACTTCGGAATCGTGGGCGATCGCGAGTTCGACATCGTTCCCGCTCGCCTTGTTCACGAGCAGAATCAAATCGGCGTCAGCGGCTTCGGGAACGAATCGCTTCGAAAAGGTTCCATTTGACGAACTGCCGAGCAAGGCAGTGGTCCACCCTGAGTTGAGTTCGTAGACCCCGACCGTCGCTTTCAGCGCGCCCTCCGCCAGTCTCGGCAAGTAGCGCCGCTTGGCATCCTCGTCGCCGAGCGTTGCCAGTGAAAGCGCCGCGAGCACGCCGCTGGCGTGCAACGTCCCCGGGATCAGATGGTGGCCGACCTCCTCCATCAAGACCGCTAGGTCGAACATCCCGAGGCCTAATCCGTCGTGCTCCTCGGCCACCAGCAAGCCCGGCCACCCGAGGTCGACGATCTTGCGCCACAACCCGTTGGAAGCTTCGGCGACATCGCTTGCATCCAGCATCCGCCGGAGTTCCGCGACAGGCCACTCCGCAGCGAGGAAGTCACGCGCGGAGTCGCGCAACATGCGTTGTTCGTCTGTAAGGCTAAAATCCACGACTCCGCTCCTCTACCCGCGCGGCAACCCCAAGACTCGCTCGGCGATCACGCTACGCAGGATTTCAGACGTGCCGCCCTCGATCGTGTTCGCTCGCGAGCGCAGGTAACCGAACTGCCAGCTCTTTTCAAACGATTCCCCGCCTTCGGCGAGGGCCTCCGTGCCCCATGTCGCGGTCGACTCGGCAGACTCTTCGAAACCGCGTCCCGGCAGCAACGGCGCCTCTGGGCCGAGCGTGTCGAGACCCAGTTCCTGGAGTCGCTGATTCATTTCGGCCCAAGCTACCTTGACCACCGAGGACTCAAAGCCGAACAGCCGGTCCGCGAGACGCTCGCACGTCAGGGTCAGGCATTCGCTATCAACATAAGCCTGCGCCACCTTGCGAGCGCATTGCACGTCGAGCGGCACATCGCGACCGCGAACTGCATGCAGCAATCTGTCGAACTGCTGCTGCAAGCGGACACTCAGGGAAATCGAGATATTGGCGCGTTCGCGGGTGAAGGTCTTCATGCCGATCACCCAGCCGTCGTTCTCCGCGCCCACGCGGTTGGCCTTTGGGACGCGCACCTGATCGAAGAAGACTTCGCCGAATTCGGCTTCTCCGGTCAGTTGGCGCAAGGGCTTCACCGTCACGCCCGGGCTCTTCATGTCGACGATCAAGGCAGTGATGCCCTTGTGGCGCGGCGCGGCGGGATCCGTCCGCACGAGCAACCAGATGTAGTCGGCGATGAGCGAGTTGGACGTCCAGATCTTCTGGCCGGTAATGACGTAGTCGTCGCCATCGGACTCCGCCTTCGTCTGCAGCGCGGCGAGGTCCGATCCGGCGTTGGGCTCCGAGAATCCCTGGCACCAGATTTCGTCGGCCGTGAGCATGGGGCGCAGGTAGCGTTCCTTCTGTTCCGCGCTGGCCACGGCAATCAGCGCGGGACCCGCGATCATCAAACCGATGTTGTTGATGCTCGGCGGCACCTTCGCCCTCGCGGACTCTTGGTTGAAGATCGCCTGCTCCCGGAAGGTCAGGCCTTGGCCTCCGTGCTCCGCGGGCCACGTCAAGCCCAACCAGCCAGCCTCGTAGAGTTTCTTCTGCCAAGCCTTGAGCCCGTCCACGTCGTGCTTCGCTACTGAGGGAGTGTTCTCGGCAAGCCAGTTCCGAAGGCGATCTCGGAACGCAGCCTCCTCCGGTGTGTCCTGAAGTCTAGTCATGGCAACCCTCATTGTAGCCATGGCTCGCAGAGTGCCTGCAAAGTCGCTGAAAACCGTTCCTTGCAAACTGACGGCATCCGGATCAATTCCCGCACTCGACTGGCGCTCTGGCGGGGGCACCGATGCGCGTCGGGGTCTCGGGGATGCCGACCGTGAGGCCCTGCGTCCGCATGTCGAGCGGGGAGTGGCAAGTCCGCCCGATCAGACAGACCTTGGAAGCCTCGGCGCGTCTACGCTCCGCGCGCTCGCTCCCCGCCGATAGCGAGGCTCTCCAGCCTCGCAGCGATGGGAAACGAACGCGGCTCGGAACGGATTCCGGCGTCTGGCATCTCCGCGAGGCAACCCAGCTTGTGTTAAAGTTAAGATGTGGTACGAGGCTGCATAGCTCCCATTGACATAGTGTCGGCTAGGGAATCGCAGCCACTCTGCCCGTTACGAGGATTGGCCGATGGCGGCGGCACCTAGTCACAACTCCGCAGATGCTGATCCGGCCGGCCGGAGCCGTGCTTGGGCGGCAGCCCCTCGGGAATTCCCGCCTCGATCCGCCGGAGAAATATCGGCCCTCGTCTCCCAAGCCGATCAAATGCTGCTTAGGCTTGACGGCGCGCTATCCGCCCTGCCGTGCCGAGAACTCTACCTCGCCATGCATCGACGTCGCGAAGCTGCGCTCTCGGCAACGCTTGCGGGATGTCCGAGTTCTCTGGCGAACCTGATACCGGGATGCGCTGCTGGCGGTTCGGACGGAGGGACGGCATCTGACTGCCTGCGGGCGATCGAGGCCGCGGCCATGCGAGCAAGTACCAAGCCGTTCTCCCAAGCTGAAGTCGCAAGACTCCATTCGATGCTTAACGGATCGAGCCGAGCCGATGTGGTGAAGGTAGCCAAACCGAGCCGCCCCACTGTCGAGAGGGAGAATCTGCGGCGGGCAACGGAGATACTGAACGGATGCAGACGTAATTCCGAGGGGCTTCCTTCGCTTGCACGCATCGGCCTGGCTCAAGGTCAAATCGAATCCTGGCGGCCGTTCCCGCACGCAACCGGGCGCATGGGAAGAGTGCTGCTCCCGGCACTGGCCGAGCAACTCGGCATTCCCGGCGCCCAGGCGCTGGGAATCTCGGGATTCCTCGTCAAGCGATCATCGGACTACCGCCGGGCGCAGGAAGCCATCGAGTCTGCGGCCGAGTGGATGCCTTGGCTGACTCTATTCATCGAGGGCGTGGCGCAGAGCGCGGCGGAGACCATGGAGTCAATCCGTCAATTCGCGGACCTCCGGGAACGCCATCGATCGGCGATCGGGAAAGGCTTCGGTCACGCCACCGTACGCGGCTTGCGCGTTCTGGAGAGGTTATTCGCAGAACCCTATACCTCGATTTCGGATGTGCGGGGCATCACGGGGACATCATTCGTGGCAGCCAACCAACTCGCAACTCGCCTCGTGGATCTCGGCGTCCTGGAGGAAGTCACGGGCTATCGAAGGAACAGGGTGTTTCGATACGGTGCGTTCGTTCGGTTGTTTGAAAAGGGCCTACCGGAATCAGGCGAATCGGCGTTGGCAGGGTCGGCCGCGATTGCCCCCGGGCGAGACAGCGCGGGATCGAAGCAAGAACGAACCCTTGGTCGGCAGCGAACCGCGCCGAAGCCGGCGCGCAAAGGCTCCGAGGCCATGGACGACTTCCTGTTATGAGCCGCCCGAATCGTCCGTGCCGCCTTGATCCAAGTTCGCCGCATCGTCCGGATGCTGGAGCCGCCAGTCGATTTGACGCAGCATCCCCTGCAGCAGGCTCGCGTCTTCGGGCGCCAGCCGCAGGCGATTGACGAATCGGCGGAGCTTCCTGGTCCGCGAAGGAATCTCGTCGGCGGGAACGAAACCTGAGTCGCGCAGGATGGGTAGCAGAAGTTGGAGGATGCGGTCGCGATCACCCGCGCTAACCCCGGCGGGTGTCTGCAGGCTTGCCTGCGGCGCCGCGCGGCGCGCGATTTCGTAGCAACACACGGCGACGGCTTGGCCCAAGTTCATCGATGGGCAGGCTTCATTGGTCGGGATCGTCAATACCCAATCGCAATGGCTGAGGTCGTCGTTCGAGAGGCCGAACTTCTCCGAGCCGAAGAGCAAGGCGGCCTTGCGGTCTTCCAAGTGCGTGCGGAGCGCGTTCGCCGCGAGGGGCAGCGGACGCTGGACGTGACGCTGTTTTCGCGCCTCGAGACCGCTGCAGCCGATGACGAGCTCGGCATCGCTCACCGCCTCGGCAAGTTCGGCAGTCACCTTGGCAGTGGCGAGCACGGGAGCGGCGCCGACCGCTGACCTTGCGGACCGAAAAGCGACATCGTACGGTCGGACGCAACGGAGATCGGTAAATCCGAAGTTGTTCATCGCCCGGGCGGCAGCACCGATGTTGAGAGCGTTGCGAGACGCGACCAAGACAATGCTCAGGTTGTGCTGCCAGACATTCATGCGCCGAGCCTATCTGTCCGTCAGCGGCAACCTGACCACACTTTCGGAACCGCGTCCGGGGATCCAATCCTCCGGGGAGTCGAGTTGCTTGAACGATGGAGTCCGCATCGCACACAACGGTCGAAGCCTGCGACCCGTTGCCTGCGTAGCAACGGCGTCCGCGCCGTACCGCAACGGGTTGGCGCTCGGGACCGATTTGCCCGATTCACGGGCGACTCCACCGACGTTACCGAACGAGACGCCGTCAACTCCCCAACATTTGCCGCAGAACGTACTGGAGAATTCCACCGTGCCGGTAGTACTCGACTTCCTTCGGCGTGTCGATTCTCACGCGCGCCTCGAACTTGACCGACTCGCCGCCGGCGTCCGGCACCGCTTCGACCCGAACGGCTTTGGCCGAGCCGTCCCCTAGGCCGCTGATGTGGAACGTCTCGCGCCCGGTGAGCCCGAGCGTGAGACGGTCCTCGCCGTCCTGGAATTGCAAGGGCAGGACGCCCATGCCCACCAAGTTCGAGCGGTGAATCCGCTCGTAGCTGGCCGCGATCACGGCGCGCACGCCCAGCAGCGAAGGCCCCTTGGCCGCCCAGTCCCGCGAGGAACCGGTACCGTACTCGCGACCCGCGATCACGATCAGCGGAGTCCCCTCCTCGCGATACTGCTGCGCCGCATCGAAGATCGATTGCAACCCTCCGTCCGGCAGGTGCAGCGTCCAGCCGCCCTCCGTTCCCGGAGCCAAGAGGTTGCGGAGGCGCACGTTCGCGAATGTCCCGCGCATCATCACCTCGTGGTTCCCGCGCCGCGAACCATAGGAGTTGAAGTCCTTGGTCGCCACCCCGTGCCCTTGGAGATAGCGGCCGGCCGGGCTGTCTGCCTTGATCGCTCCGGCGGGTGAGATGTGGTCGGTCGTCACGCTATCTCCCAGCACGGCCAGTGCCCGGGCACCCGCGATGTCGGTAACTTCGCTTGGCTCCGCGCTCATGCCCGCGAAGTACGGAGGCAGCCGCACGTAGGTCGAGCCGCCATCCCACGCGAAGAGATCCGAATCCGACGCATCCAGCTCGCGCCAGCGTTCGCTACCCGCGTAGACATTGGCGTAGCTGGCCCGAAACATATCGGAGCCGATCGCCTCGGCGGTTGTGCGCGCGATCTCCTGGCTGCTCGGCCAGAGATCGCTCAAATAAACCGGGTTGCCTTCGAGATCCTCGCCCAAGGACTCCGTCGTGACGTCGATGTCCATGTTCCCGGCGATGGCGTACGCCACGACCAGCGGAGGCGAGGCCAAGTAGTTGGTGCGCACGTCCGAATGCACGCGGCCCTCGAAGTTCCGGTTGCCGGACAGCACCGACGCCACGATCAAGCCGCCTTCTTGGATCGCGTCGGACACCTCGGCCGGCAGCGGTCCGGAATTCCCGATGCAGGTGGTGCAGCCGTATCCGACCAGATTGAATCCGATCATGTCCAGGTACGTGTCCAAACCGGAGCGCGTCAAGTAATCGGTGACCACCTTCGAGCCGGGAGCCAAGCTCGTCTTGACCCATGGCTTGACCTGCAGTCCCTTTTCCACCGCCTTCTTCGCCACCAGTCCCGCGCCGATCATCACGGCGGGATTCGACGTGTTCGTGCAACTCGTAATGGCCGCGATGACCACCGCCCCGTGCCGAATCTCGCAGGCGGTGTCGCGAATCACGGTTTTCACCGCGACGGGTGCCGCAGCTACAGCAACGCCATCCCCCGAACCGGAGCCGTTCCGAGAATCCAACGTCTCCCCTAGCAATGCCGTGAAGGACGCGGAAGCGTCCCGTAGAGCGATGCGATCCTGGGGGCGCTTCGGCCCGGCGATCGAAGGCACGACCGCGGCCATGTCTAGGGAAAGCGTGTCCGAGTACCGTGCGGCGTCGTCCCCGGCGGATCGGAAGAAGCCTTGCGCCCGAGCGTAGGCTTCGACAAGTCTCACTTCGGAATCGGACCGCCCGCTGAGCTGGAGGTACGCGAGCGTCTCGGCATCGATCGGGAACAAGCCGCAGGTCGCGCCGTATTCCGGAGCCATGTTCGCGATCGTCGCGCGGTCGGCGACCGGGAGTTCGTCCAAGCCGTCTCCGTAGAACTCGACGAACTTCCCGACCACGCCGCGCGCCCGCAGCATTTCGACCACCGTTAGGACCAAATCGGTGGCCGTCGCGCCTTCCCCGAGACGTCCCGTCAGCTCGAAACCGACGACCTGCGGGATCAGCATGGAGATCGGCTGACCGAGCATCCCGGCTTCCGCCTCGATGCCGCCCACGCCCCAGCCGAGCACGCCGAGGCCGTTGATCATCGTCGTGTGCGAGTCGGTGCCCACTAGCGTGTCCGGGTACACCCAGGTTTCCCCGTCGCGGTCGCTGGTGAACGCCACCTTGGCAAGGTACTCGAGATTGACTTGATGCACGATGCCCGTCTCGGGCGGTACGACCCGGAAGTTCCGAAACGACTTCTGGCCCCACTTCAGGAATTGATAGCGCTCGCGATTGCGCTGGTACTCCAACGAGCTGTTCAGCGCGAGGGCGTCCTTAAGCGCGTAGTTGTCGACCTGCACCGAGTGGTCGATGACGAGGTCGGCCGGCTGCAGTGGATTGATGTCCGCCGGATTGCCTCCCATGGAAACCATCGCCTCGCGCATCGCGGCGAGGTCGACCACCGCGGGGACTCCCGTGAAATCCTGCATCAGGACCCGCGCCGGCCGGTACGCGATCTCGGTGGACGGAACCGCCACGGGGTCCCAGTTCAGAATCGCTTCTATGTCGCCTGGCGTGACGCTGCTTGCGTCCTCGTGCCGCAGCAGATTCTCGAGCAAGATCTTGATCGAGTACGGCAGCCGAGCGACATCCGCCCCGAGCAAGGCAGCCAAGTTGTGGTAGCGGAACGTCCGCCCGTCGAGATTCAATGTGGCCTTGGTATCGAAAGAATTCATGGCTGCCCCGGTCTCGCGTTCTCGAAGTTCGCGACGCTGCTCGCAGTGCGGGGATGCCCCTATCTTCCCACGGTCGACGATTTATCAGCGGCGCGACCCCTGAGCGTTGGGCGGAGCCCACCGCTCGGATCGGTTTGCGTTGCCCGCAGTTGGTATGCTGCACTTAATTAGTCGCCCGCACGCCCGGCAAGGCGCGCAGGGCGGGCTCTGCCAATGCCCGATCCATCCAATCCCGCAGGCAGCGACCCGGCGCCGAAGCCGAGGCCAGCCGCAGCAGCAAGGCCGGCACGGCCCAAGCGCCCCACGGAAATGCCGGCGGAGCCGTGGACCGGCGCACTGCCCGACTCTCTCAACGAGCAGTTCGGGGAGAGCGTGGAGAAGGCGACGGTTCTCGGCGGCCAGCAATTGCTTATCGTGGCCGCGGACAAGGCTCGCGAGGTGATCGCTGCGCTCAAGGACGCCCATGGATTCGACTACTTGGTCGACGTCACGGCCGTCCACTGGCCGGAGAAGGAACTCCAATTCGAGATCGTCTGGATCCTGTACTCGTTCGAGTCGAACCAACGCGTCCGGGTCAAGGCCGCCCTGGCGGAAGGATCCAAGGCCCCGACCGTCACCGACCTTTACAGCACGGCCAACTGGCTCGAGCGCGAAGTCTACGACATGTTTGGCCTGGAGTTCGAGAACCATCCGGATTTGCGCCGGATCCTGATGCCGGACGAGTGGGACGGGTTCCCGTTGCGCAAGGAGTACGGCATCGTCCAGCAAGACGACGCCTGGGTTCGCGAAAACCTCAAGATCGAGAGCGCACAGTAATGCCGGAAGCAACGCTCGCACCGTCCCCGTCCGCCGACGGGACGCTTCTCGACAGCAACGAGATCGTCCTGAACATGGGGCCGCAGCACCCCTCGACGCACGGGGTCCTGAGGGTCATCCTCAAGCTGGACGGCGAAACGGTGCTCGGCACCGACTGCGTGATCGGCTACTTGCATCGCGGCGTGGAAAAGATCGCGGAGAATCGCACGTTCCAGCAATTCGCGCCGTACGTCGACCGCATGGACTACGTGGCGGCCGTGTCGAACGGACTGGGCTACTGCCTCGCGATCGAGAAGCTCCTGGATGTCGAGATCCCGCCGCGCGCCCAAGCCGTGCGGGTCATCCTCACCGAGCTCAATCGCATCGCGTCCCACCTCCTGTGGCTGGGCACGCAC
Organism: Bryobacterales bacterium; assembly: GCA_965242625.1. Taxonomy (GTDB): domain Bacteria; phylum Acidobacteriota; class Terriglobia; order Bryobacterales; family UBA6623; genus VXMF01. The sequence goes on from CBDEST010000005.1 coordinate 735,096, forward strand.
GCGTTGGACATCGGAGCGATCACGCCCGTGTTCCTGTGCTTCCGCGAACGCGAAGACGTGCTGATGATCTTCGAGAAGTACTGCGGCGCGCGGCTCACCACCCACGCCTTCCGCATCGGCGGACTGCAATACGAGACCTACGACACGTTCGAGCAAGACTGCCTGGCCTTCTGCGACACGATGGAGGAGCGGCTCAAGGAGTACCACGCCCTGCTCACGGGCAACCGCATCTGGGTCAAGCGCACGAAGGGCGTCGGCATCCTGAACGCGGCCGATTGCAAGGACTACGGGGTCACCGGCCCGCTGATTCGAGCGGCGGGTGTCGAATGGGACCTCCGCAAGGCGCAGCCGTATTGCGGCTACGAGCAATACGACTTCGAAATCCCTACCGCCCAGAACGGGGACACGTTCGACCGCTACATGGTGCGGATGGAAGAGATGGTGCAGTCCTGCCGGATCATCCGTCAAGCGGTGGACGGCCTCCCCGAGGGCCCGATCAAGGGCAAGGTGGGTAAGGTGCTCAAGCCGCCGCCCGGCGAGACGTACGTGTCGATCGAGGCCCCCAAGGGCGAACTCGGCTACTACGTAGTAAGCGACGGATCGTTGCAACCGTATCGGGTACGGGTCCGCCCACCTTCCTTCGTGAACCTAGGTGCGCTCGACAAGATGTGCCGCGGTTCGCTGGTCGCGGACGTCGTGGCGATCATCGGCACCATCGACATCGTGCTCGGCGAGGTCGACCGCTAGGACATCCCATGGAAGAACTGCTGGCCAATCCGTACCTGCCGCCGCTCGTTCTGACGGCGGCGATCATCCTGGTGTTCCCGCTCATCGCGGGCTACATCGTGCTCGCGGAGCGCAAGGTGCTCGCCGACCTCCAAGTGCGCCTAGGGCCGATGCGTGTCGGTCCCAACGGAATCCTGCAGCCGCTGGCCGATGCACTCAAGCTGATGCTCAAGGAGGACGTGATCCCCTCCAAGGCGGACAAGTGGATCTTCTGGCTCGCCCCCGTGCTGTCGACATTCACGGCGCTGTCGGCGTTCGCCGTGCTGCCGCTCAGCGACAAGCTCTTCGTCGCCGACGTGAATATCGGGATCCTGTTCATCTTGGCGATGTCGTCGATCGGGGCCCTGGGCCTGATCCTCGGCGGCTGGTCGGCGAATTCCAAGTACTCCTTGATGGGCTCCTTGCGCGCTGCCGCGCAGATGGTGAGCTACGAGGTGCCGCTGGGCTTCGCGACGGTGACGGCGATCATGTGCGCGGGCACGCTCTCCCTGCAAGGGGTGATCGCCGCCCAGTACGAGCGGGGCATCTGGGGCGCCTTCGACAACTACGGCTTGATGCTGATCCCGACGGTGCTGTTCATCATCGCCGGCACCGCGGAAACCAATCGGGCCCCGTTCGACCTGCCGGAGGCCGAATCGGAACTCGTGGCAGGGTTCCACACGGAATACTCGGGCTTCCGGTGGGCCCTGTTCTTCCTCGCCGAATACGCGGCCATCTTCGTCATCAGCGCCTTGTGCGTGACGCTGTTCTTCGGCGGCTGGCTGCGTCCGTTCCCGAACGTGGACTTCTTGGAAATGCCGTTGAACACGGCCCTTCCGGCGGCTTTGTTCGGGTTGATGGCCCTGGGCTGCCTGCGGGGCGTCCCCCGACAGCCCGTGGGCGGCTTCAAGCTGTTGCTGGTGGCGGTCGCGGGCCTGTTCCTAGCGGCGGCCGCGCTGTTCCTGCTGCCGCTGACCAATGCGCTGGTCGTCGGACTGTTCTGGTTCGCGTTCAAGATGACATTGATGGTGTACCTGTTCATCTGGTACCGCGGGACGTTCCCGCGCTTCCGGTACGATCAGCTCATGGATGTCGGCTGGAAGTGGCTCATCCCGATCAGCATGGGCGGCCTGATCGTCAACAGCTTGGTGCAATTGCTGGTGCGCGGTTGACTCCGCGATAGGATAGAAGGAGAGGACGCGGGCATGGCCAATCTCATCAAGACGTTCCTGCTCACTGACCTGCTCAAGGGTCTCTGGACGACGTTCAAGAACCAGAAGCCGTCGAAGGTCGTCACCGAGCAATATCCGCTGACCCGTCCGCCCGTTGCCGAGCGGTATCGCGGCGCCCCACGCCTGAACACTCATCCGGAAAGCCAGGAGACCCTCTGCATCGCCTGCAATCTCTGCGCCTTGGCTTGCCCGGAGCAGTTGATCGTGGTGACCTCCGAGCGCAACGCGGAGACGAAGCGGAAGGAGCTGACGAACTTCACCTATGACGTGTCGCGCTGCATGTTCTGCGGCCTTTGCGAGGACGCGTGCCCCGTGGACGCGCTCGAGCTGACGCAGGACTTCGAGCTGGCGACCTATACGCGGGAAGGCCAGATCTGGGATCGGCAGATGCTCGAAGAAGGGCCTCTGCCGGTGCGTTACACGCACTGATTCAGCGAGATTCCCCCGTTCGCTGAGCGTGCTCGTAGCGGCATTTGGCCGGCCTCCCGCTGGCGTGGATTGCGCCGAGAGGCACGGAACCCACCTTCAGCGCAAGCTGAAGGGAGGGTAGGTATCGATGACCAGCAGGAACGCGTAGGCCACCACTCGCAGCCACCAGCGGAAGGTGCCCACGACGAAGTCGAAGAGGCTTCTTGGATACTGTCCGGTCAGCAGGATGCAAAACCAAGCCGCGATAACCGCCAGCAGGGAAAGCACTCCCAAGATGGCGAGCGCGATGTAGTGCGGCAGCGCCAGTAACCACTTCACGAGCGGGAGCCACCGATTGAGTTGGCTGGCATCCGGGTAATCGATCTCCAAGTGGACAGCCTGCTCGTCGACCGTTGACGGATACTTGTCAGTCAGCAGCGCCATGTAAGCGAACACGCGACCGCCGAAACGAGTCATCTCGCGGGCAAAATCGAACCACCAGCGTGGATAGCGCCGGCGAAAGAGAAGCATCAAGGCGGTAGCGAGCGCGAGAGACGCCCCGATGCCGCGGCCCGTGGACCGGATGGCCTCGCCCGTCTCGTTGTAAGTGGCTTCCGATTCGGGCCCGAAAATCAGGGCCGCGATCACGAGGATCGGAATCGACAGTACGATCCGGAACAGCGTCGTCAAGCGATCCAGTTGCTCCGGGTAGTCCACTTCGAGGTGAACGGGGTGCGATTCGGTCCAGCGGTTCATGGCGAGTTCGCGCATAGGATAGCCGGTCGGACATCAGCGTGCCGCGCGATGCTGCAATCGCCCGAGGGCGCGCTGTGCATGCGTCTCGAGGTCTCGAGCGATCGCAGATTCCCGAGCCTCGGGACGCACTGACCCCCAGATGCGACCGAATGCCCGACGGTCTTGCACGGGCGAGCGACAATCTACCGAACAGGCTCAATCACTTGCGCAGGCCGGGCGTGAACTGATTGCCGGACCCGGGACTCGCGCGACAGCGGAGCACGGGGCGACCTTCCGTATACTGAGACCTCAGCAAGAGTTTCGGTGAGCTTGCACCGGGGAGAATCGTTGATGCTAAACACCTACTTGATGTTCGACGGCAACTGCCGCGAGGCGTTCGGATTCTACCGCTCGGTCTTCGGCAGCGAGTTTTCTATCCTCAGCACCTACGCAGACGGCCCTCCCGAGATGAATGTGCCGGAAGCAGAACGGGATCTCGTGATGCACGTCTCGCTGCCGGTCGGGTCGAGCGTCTTGATGGGCAGCGACTCTTGCAGCGTCACCCCGAACCCGGCGCCGAAAGCGGGGAATAACTTCTCCATCTCGGTCGCTCCCCGGAGCAAGGAAGAGTGCGACACCCTGCTCGCGAAGCTGTCCGTAGGCGGGATGGTGGGCATGCCTTTGCAAGAAACGTTCTGGGGTGCCTACTTCGGAACCGTCACGGACCGGTTCGGAATCAACTGGATGATCAACTTCACACTGCCCGCGGAATAGCGCGGGCAAGACCTGACGCGGTCGCCTGATTCCGAGGTTTCCGCGTAGAAGCATCCCGTGCCGACAGCCGGGGAGCGGGTTGTTGCTCTGGCGTATGTCCGAGGAAGCCATCGAGAGTGGCGGCGACGCTGCGAACAGAGCTGATCTCGGCAGTCCTGCCCCGAGGCAGCGCATCTTCCGCTGGGACGATCTCGCTCGCCGCGCGCCTTCACTCCGGCCGCGTGCATGAGGCGCGCACCGGCTTGAATCGGCAGCCCGTCGAACGGTGCATGATCCGGCGCGCAGTTCCCGCGCCGCAGAGCGCAACCGATGCCGACCTGCCGTCGACACCAGCCAGCGAAGACGCACTTCTCGATCGCGGGCGATTCCGGGAACGGCCCGCTGGTATCGACCCCAAGGCGCCTGCCGGTATCAGGGTGCGCGGACTGGCCGCGCGACCCGCTCGCGCCCGTGATCAGAGAGGCGCGGCGGCGACCGCGCGGAGCGGGCCGGTATCTGCGGGTGATTGGTGATATGCTGTTAGGTCTGCTGCCCGTCGGCTCTAGATGGGTGTCCATGCTGCTCGATACAGTTCTCTTCTACGTTCTGGCGGCCCTAATCCTGGTCAGCGCGGTCATGACGATCACGCGGCGCAACGTCGTGTACTCGGCGGTGTGGCTGATCAGCACGCTGGTCGGCGTGGCGGGAATCTTCCTGCTGCAGGGCGCGGAGTTCCTCGCCGGAGTCCAGATCATCGTCTACATCGGCGGGATCATGGTCCTCTTCCTGTTCGTGATCATGCTCGTTCCCGTGCAGGACGAAGCCGGGGAGCGGCGCTTCGCGAACCAAAAGTGGCCCGCGGTGATCTGCGCGGCCGCCGTATTCGCGATGCTCGCCGTGATTGCGCTGCGCGGGATCGGCACGCTCGACCATCCCGGCGCGGCAGAACCGCTGCCCTTGGGCAGCCTCACCCAGAATTCAGAGGAAGTGGGCTTGGTGCTCTTCTCCAAGTACCTGCTGCCGTTCGAATTGGCGTCGGTGCTCCTGCTGGTGGCAATCATCGGAGCGATCGTCATGTCGAAGACGCGCAACCGCGAGACGGAGAGCTAGACAGCGCGCTACCGCCATGGAAGTCACCACTTCGCACTACATCGTGCTGAGCATGTTGCTGCTATCGATCGGGTTGGTAGGGATCCTGACCCGTCGGAACATCCTCGTGCTGCTCATGTCCGTCGAACTGATCCTCAACGCGGTCAACATCAACCTCGTGGCGTTCTCCGCGGCCTTGCAGCAGGTGGAGGGGCAAGTCTTCTCGATTTTCGTGATCACCGTGGCCGCGGCCGAAGCCGCGGTCGGGCTGGGCATCCTGATCGCGCTGTTCCGCAACAAGCACACCGTCCACGCGGACGAGATCGACTTGCTGCGGTGGTAAGGGAGTGGCGTCGGTGTTCTTTCTCGACAGCATCTGGCTGATTCCGATGTTCCCGCTCCTCGGAGCGGCGCTGATGCTGCTGTTCGGGCGGATGCTCGACAAGCAGCACCCGCTCGGCGGGCCGGAAGACGACGGCCACGCGGGCCACCACGCGCCGTCGCCGGGACGCAAGCTGATCGATGTCCTGTGCCCCGGCATGGTCCTGCTCTCGTTCCTGTTCGCGCTCGGCGCGATCGTGCAACTGCAGGGCGTGGAGAGCAAGAGCTACGAAGTCGTCAAGTGGACCTGGCTGGCGGGCTTGGACTCGGCGACCGGAGCCGGCTTGCGAGGATTCACGGCGGACTGGGGATTCCTGCTGGACTCCCTGAGCGCGGTCATGGTGCTGGTGGTGACCGGGATTGGCTTCCTGATCCACGTCTACTCGACCGGCTACATGGCTCATGACGGCGGGTACTACAGATTCTTCGGCTTTCTCAACCTGTTCCTGTTCTTCATGCTCGTGCTGGTGCTGGGGAACAACTACGCGCTGCTATTCGTCGGCTGGGAGGGTGTCGGATTCTGCAGCTTCGGCCTGATCGGCTTCTACTTCCGCAAGCAATCCGCTTCCAACGCAGCGAACAAGGCCTTCATCGTCAATCGCATCGGAGACGCCGGGTTCATCCTGGGGATGCTGCTCACGTTCAGCACCTTGGGCACGTTGAAATTCACCGAGATCGGCCCGGCCCTCGCGGCCGGCGGCTTCGGCGCCGAGGACGCCTGGGGTCCGTTGACGTTGATGGGCGTGCTCTTCTTCGTGGGAGCGATGGGCAAGTCGGCGCAGCTTCCCTTGCACGTGTGGCTGCCGGACGCGATGGAGGGGCCGACGCCGGTTTCGGCGCTGATCCATGCCGCCACGATGGTCACCGCGGGCGTGTACTTGGTGGCGCGGTCGAGCGAGATCTACACGCTCGCGCCGAACGCCATGCTCATGGTCGCCGTGGTCGGCGGCTTGACGGCGATCTTCGCGGCTTCGATCGGATTGGTGCAGTACGACATCAAGAAGGTCCTGGCCTACTCGACCGTTTCGCAACTGGGCTACATGTTCCTAGCCTGCGGGGTCGGGGCGTTCTGGGTGGGCATCTTCCACCTGTACACGCACGCCTTCTTCAAGGCCCTGCTGTTCCTAGGCTCCGGCTCGGTCATTCACGCCGTGGGCGGCGAGCAGGACATGCGCAAGATGGGCGCGCTCAGGGACAAGATCCCGGTCACGTACAAGACCATGCTGGTCGGGGCGCTGGCCATCGCCGGCATTCCCGGCTTGGCCGGGTTCTTCTCCAAGGACGAAATCCTCTGGAAGACGTTCTCGTCCCACCACACCTTGCTATACGCGCTGGGACTGATCACGGCCATGATGACCGCCTTCTACATGTTCCGGCTGATCTACATGACGTTCTTCGGCGACAATCGCGTCGATCCGAGCACGCATGTCCACGAATCGCCGCGCTCGATGACGGTTCCGCTCGTGGTGCTAGCTGTCGGCAGCATCTTGGCCGGCTGGATCGGCACGCCGATCGTGTTCGGACCGGTGCATGACGCGCTGCCGAGCTTGGAGCATTGGCTGAGCTCCTCGGTTGCCGTGGAGGGTGCGCACGGGGAAGGCGCGGAACACCACAGCGCATTGCTCGAATGGGGCTTGATGGCGCTTTCGGTCGGGCTTGCGCTAGCGGCGATCTGGCTGGCAACGCGCATGTTCCGCACGCCGCGGTACACGGGCGAGCCGATGCACGTGATCGGCAGTGGCTTCCATCGGTTGCTACTGAACAAGTATTTCGTGGACGAGATCTACGGCAAGCTCTTCGTGGGCGGGGCGGCCAAGGGCGGCGGCGGGCGGCTGGCCGCGTTCGACCGCACGGTGGTCGACGGCGCGGTGAACCGTGTCGGCTGGGCAACGCGCGGCTCGTCCAGGGGGACCATGCTCGTGGACCGGTGGGTCATCGACTTACTCGTGAACGTAATCGGGTACGGGACCAAGCTCGCGTCCTACCCGGTGCGTATGTTCCAGACGGGCTTGGTGCAGAACTACGCGCTCCTCTTCTTGATCGGCGTCGGGTTCGTAGCGGGGTACTACCTGTTCTGGTGAGGGAGATCGGCCGGTACCGTCCGCGCCGCTGGACACTATGAGCGACAACATTCTGAGCATCATCTGGCTGACGCCGCTCGTCGGCATGATCGCTGTCATGTGCCTGCCGAAGGAGAGCACGCAACTCATCCGGTACGTGGCCAACGCATTCGCGGTTCTCGGCCTGCTGGTCACGATCCCGATGATCAGCGCCTTCGACAGCGCCAACGGCGATTTCCAGCTAGTTGAGCGGGTGGACTGGATCCCGGCTCTGGGCGCGCAGTACTACTTGGGTATCGACGGATTCGGCTACTTGATGATCCTGCTCACGGTCGTCGTAGGGTGGCTGTCGATCCTGTGCTCGTGGTCGTCGATCCAGAATCGCGTCAAGGAGTACTACGCGTTCTTCCTGTTCCTGCAAGCCGGCATGCTGGGCGTGTTCATGGTCCTGGACGTGTTCCTGTTCTATGTCTTTTGGGAGATCATGCTGGTGCCGATGTACTTCATCATCGGCATCTGGGGCGGCAAGCAGCGGCTCTACGCGGCGATCAAGTTCTTCCTCTACACGCTGGCCGGTTCCGTGCTGATGCTGCTGGCCATGCTGACGGTCTACTTCAAGCACTTCGAGCAGTTCGGCTTCTACAGTTTCGCGCTGGAAGACCTCATGCGGGTGGCCGCGTACACGGGCCCGGAATTGCAGTTCTGGCTGTTCTGGGGATTCTTCGTCGCTTTCGCGGTGAAGGTGCCGATGTTCCCGTTCCACACCTGGCTGCCGGACGCGCACACCGAGGCGCCCACGGCCGGCTCGGTCATTCTGGCGGGCATCCTGCTGAAGATGGGCCTGTACGGCTTGGTGCGCTTCGCGATGCCGCTGTTCCCGAAAGGCGCGACGGACGACCTGACCGTGACGCTCGTAGCGATTCTGTCGATCGTGGGCATCGTTTACGGCGCACTCGTCTCGCTGATGCAGACCGACTGGAAGCGGCTGGTGGCGTACTCCTCGGTCAGCCACCTCGGATTCTGCACCTTGGGCCTGATCGCCCTGAATCCGAACGGCATCGCGGGAGGCATGCTGCAGGGCTTGAACCACGGGCTTTCCACGCCCCTGCTCTTCCTCGCGGTCGGCATCGTGTACGACCAACGGCACACGCGAGCCATCGCCGACTACGGCGGACTGGCGAACCGGATGCCGGTGTACACGGTGCTCTTCGCGATCTCGCTGTTCGCATCGATGGGCATGCCGGGCCTGAACGGATTCATCGGGGAGTTCACGATCTTGCGCGGCGCGTTCGAGGTCAGCGCGGTCTGGGCGGGCTTCGCCGTGCTCGGCATCGTGCTCGGGGCCGCCTACCTGCTGTGGCTGTTCCAGCGCGTGATGCTGGGGCCGATCACCAATCCGGAGAACGAAGGGGTGCGGGACATGAACCTGCGCGAGATCGTGGTGATGGCCCCGTTGATCGCCGGCTGCTTCTGGATCGGCCTCTATCCGAAGCCCTGTTTCGACATCTTGGAAGCTCCCACTAGGAAGCTGGTCGAGCGTCTCGATCCGGACTACTACAGCCGCCAGGCCGAGGCCTTGGCCGAGCAATCCGAGACGCTGGCCTTGGCGTTGGCGGAGGACTCCGCCGCGAGCGAATGATGGACCCGATCACATTCACTCTCGACGACTTCCACGTCCTCAAGCCAGCGATCATCCTGTGCTTGTTCGGATGCGGCATCCTCTTGGCCGACGCGTTCGTGGTGCGCCACACCGGTCGGCGCTGGATCAACGCCGTGACGGCCTTGGTCGGAGAGGGCTTGGTCGCCTTGGTGCTATTCGGTCACCTTGCCGACGTGCGGATGCAGGGGGCGTTCGCGGGGCTGGGCGGTTCGGTCGTCATTGACGGCTTCGGGGTGTTCTTCAACGCGATCTTCGTGATGGCCGCTTCGCTGGCGATCATCCTCTCGGCACGCTACATGGAGTCCGAGGGCGAGCACCGCGGCGAGTACTACGCGCTGATGCTGTTCGCGCAGGCCGGGATGTCGCTGATGGCGACGGGGCAGGACTTGGTGGTCCTGTTCGTGGCTCTCGAGACGATGGCTCTGAGCTTTTACGTGCTGGTCGGCTTCCTGCGGAGTTCGCGCAAGTCGAACGAAGCGGCGATGAAGTACCTCATCCTCGGCGCCTTTTCCAGCGGCTTGCTGGCATACGGGCTCTCGATCCTGTACGGCATCGCCGGCTCGACCAGCCTGGCGGCCGTCGGGGAAGCGGTGGCGGGCCGTCCGGACGGGGACTGGGTGCTGACGCTGGCCTTGATCACCACGTCGGTCGGACTGTTTTTCAAGATTGCGGCGGTGCCGTTCCACATGTGGGCGCCCGACGTTTACGAGGGAGCGCCGACACCGACCACGGCCTACGTCTCGGTGGCGTCGAAGGCCGCCTCGTTCGCCTTGATGATCCGCTTGTTCCTAGTGGCTTACGGCAGCGCGGCGGACGCGTGGATCCCATTGCTCGGAGTTATCGCCGTGCTGACGATGACGGTCGGGAACCTTGCAGCCGTGACGCAGTCGAACTTGAAGCGCCTGCTAGCGTACAGTTCGGTAGCGCACGGAGGCTACATTCTGCTGGGACTCGTGGCGGCGAACGAAGCGGGCCTGCGGGGTGTCGCGGTCTACATCCTGGCGTACGTGTTCATGAACTTCGGCGCGTTCGCTCTGATCGCGGCCCTGCGCCGCGACGGCGAGGCAGCCGAGGAATTGGAAGACTTGAACGGCTTGTTCAGCCGTTCGCCGGGCTACACGATCCTGATGGCGATCTTCATGCTGTCGCTGGCAGGGATTCCGCCGATGGCCGGCTTTTACGGAAAGTACTACATCTTCCTGGGGCTGCTCACAGAGGGCTCCTACGTGCTGGCCATTTTCGCGGCGCTGTACGTGGCCGTTGCAGCGTACTACTACTTCCGGGTGATCCGGGCCTGCTGGCTCGCACAGGGCGGAGAGAAGCCGGCGGCGCTGGAAATGAATCTCGGCACGCGAGTCACGCTAGTCGCCAGCGGGGCGTTGACCCTGATCATCGGGATCATGCCGCAGCGGTTTCTGGATCTCGCGGGCGAATCGGTCCTGACGGCCCTGCGCTAAGCACTTGAGCGGCTTTACAGTTCCGCATCGCAATCAGGCCTCTCCCGCGAATCCGCTTTCGCCCGTGATCCGCGCACGGATCGCTGCCAAGGGCAAGTCCAGTGTCGGCCGCGTCGCGGGCGCGCGGAGGCTGTCGACTCCGGCGGTGAAGCGCGTTTGGATATACTGACGGGCGCGTCAGGGGCATGAAGGCTCTGGGGACCAGGCTGAGTTGTCAATTGCGGTGCGGGTTGCTGATTCTCACTTGCATCGCGATCGCTTCGGCGGAGGAGGAACCGCAGCGTCGCAATCCGCTCGGAAGGAGTCCAGAAGCGGTGGAAGCCGGCGATGCGACGTTTCACGAACGGTGCGCGGTATGCCACGGCCAGAAAGCCGAAGGCTCGATGGCTTCGAATCTGCGGCGCGCCCGCAGCGTGCGGCGCGGCCCGGCGTCTGATCTATTCGCCCTTGTTCGGGCGGGCATCCCGGGAACGGAGATGCCTCCCCAGCCGGACCTCTCCGCGGAAGCGATCTGGCAGATCGTCTCGTACCTGCACAGCCTGGCGCGGCCCGGCCTGCAACCTCCGGTGGAGGGCGATGTCGAAGCGGGCAAGGCGGTGTTTCGCCAAGCCGGATGCTCATCGTGTCACATAGTCGATGGAAGCGGCGGGTTCTTCGGACCGCCCTTGGATGCATTGGCCACGCGCAAGACGAGCGTTCAGATTCGCGGCGACGTACTGGAACCCGACTTGGAGTTGGCCGAGGGATACGAGACCGTGGTAGTCGAAACGCGAAGCGGTCAGCGGATCGAGGGACTGCTGAAGAACGAAGATACATTCGCGGTGCTGATCCTGACGGCGGCGGGCGAGCCAATCGCGCTCCGCCGGAGCGACCTCCGCTCGGTGACGAAGCCGGAGCGGTCAGCGATGCCGTCCGACTTCGGCGAGCGGTTGTCCGTCAATCAAGTCCAGAACCTGCTCGCTTTCCTTGATCGACAGAGAGACCCGTTCGTCCCGATCCGGCGGGGATTCGGAAACTACTGAGATTCCGCATCGATCCTTCATGAAGTTCATTCGGCATTGTTCCTGCGTCGCCGCATTGCTCGCCATCGCGCTGCCGGCGGTTCCCGGGCAAACACTCGAGGAGCGGTACCGCGCGGCTGGGAACTGGCTGAGCTACGACCGTGACAACACCGGGCGTCGCTACTCCGAACTGGAGCAAATCCACACGGGGAATGTCGCCCGCCTAGTCCCGAAATGGGCCTTCCAGTACAGCCCGCCGCAACTCCGCAGCGAGGCGACGCCGCTGGTCCGGGACGGCGTGATGTACCTGACCGCCGGCGGCATGCGAGCGTTCGCGATCGATGCGCGCACGGGGCGCGCGTTCTGGCGTTTCGACTACGCCTACAGCCGGGACCGGGGCGCGGCGAATCCCAACTGGAGCCGCGGCTTCGGGCTCTCGGGGAATCGTCTCTTCGTTGGAACTCCGGACTGCCATCTGATCGCGCTCGACAGCCGCAACGGGGCGATGCTCTGGCGCTCGCCAGTGACCGCGAACCAACCGTGCTTCGGCTCGACAGGCGCTCCGATCATCGCGAAAGATCGGGTGCTGATGGGCATCCGCGGCGGGGACACGGGCAGGGTGCGCGGCTACCTGGACGCATTCAACGTGGAGACCGGAGAGCGCGAATGGCGCTTCTACACCGTGCCGGAACCGGGGCAGCCCGGATCTGAGACCTGGCCGGGCACGGGAGCATGGAAGGCTGGCGGAGGCACGCCATGGACCAGCGGCACGTACGATCCAGAACTGGACTTGCTCTATTGGCCGACAGGCAACCCGGGGCCGAAGGACTTCGACGGTCGCGACCGGGAAGGCGACAACCTCTACACGGCGTCCGTGCTCGCGCTGCGTCCCGATGACGGCGAGCTAGCGTGGCATTTCCAATTCACCCCGCACGACGAGCACGACTGGGACTCGAATCAAACACCCGTGCTTGTGGACACTGAGTGGCAAGGTCAGCAAAGAAAGCTCCTGTTGCAGGCGAACCGCAACGGATTCTATTACGTGCTAGATCGCGAGACGGGCGAATTCCTGCACGGGTCGCCCTTCGTGAAGCAGACTTGGTCCGACGGATTCACGCCCGAGGGCCGTCCATTGGCACGACCAGAAGCCGCCCCAAGCCCGAGCGGTACTCGGACGTGCCCCGACATACACGGGGGAACGAACTGGCAATCACCGGCTTTTCACCCGAGCACGGAACTGCTTTACGTTGTGGCTCGGGAGGCTTGCGGAGTCTATTACCGCACGGGCCACAGCGTTGATCACGACGAAGAGTCCGGAGCCCTGAACGTCCTGCGGGCGATCGATCTGCGCACGGGCAAGAAACGCTGGGAGATCCCCTTCCTTGGTGTCGAGAACCGGGAGGTTGCGTTCGCAGGCGCGATGGCTACCGGAGGCGGCTTGGTCTTCTTCTCGAGCCGCGACGGAAACTTCATGGCGGCGGACGCCGAGTCAGGCGAGTTGCTCTGGCACTTCAATACGGGCGGCACGATTCGAGCTTCGCCGGTGACTTATCAGGTCGATGGAGAGCAATACGTGGCAATTACCACGAAGAGCGGCGTGTTCGCGTTCGGTTTGTTCGACTGAGCGAGAGCGTACGGATCGACCTTGAGTCGGTCAACGGAGCCAATGCGCGTTCCGTGTCGATTAATCCGCTTGCGGAGCAGTTTTCTTCCCGCCATGCACGGACGGCTCGGCGCACCACTGATTGCGAATCACGCTGAACGGTTCCAAGACCGTTTCCGGCAGCCCGAATAAGTCGACTAGCACGGCACGATCCAGTCCCATGCGGGTCTCGTCGCGGAATGCCTCGTTGGCTGGCAAGAGTCGCTGGCCGCGGAAGTCCTGGAAGTGCTTCCTTGCCTTCCCGATGCCTAGTTTCGAGAGAGATCGCACATCAAGGATCGGCAGATGGGGTAATGTCGTGATCGTAATGCGCGCGCGCCCCTGCTGCTGGCGTGTGGCGACCCACCAGAATGCCATCAGACCGAGAGTCGAATTCGCGCACAGCACTACCGCCTCCTCGAGTGCAGGCTGCTCAAGTCGAAAATTCGGCCAAGCCGTTCCACCGATCGACGGCTTGGCCGTCAGGCCAGCAGCCAAGCTCTGGGAGTTCAATCGAAAGTCCAAACTGCAGTGCAGCCGGGTGGCGGTTCGGTTCCAAACATCTACGGCATGATCATCGCAACCCGGTCTGACCACGCCTTGTGAGTCCGGCACGACAACCAGCATGCGCTCGCGCTCTGCTACGTGCGTCCACAGCATGGGGTACGCCGTAGCAGGAATCCGCGAAGGATCGAGCGGCCGCACGTCAAACGGCCCGCGTGGAGGATCCCCACCAGCCTGCATCCCCGAAATATCCCGATGCACCAAGCCCCGGTCACCTAGATCGCCGAGTTTGGCCACCGGAAGGACTTGATCCTTCATGCGCGGCAACTTCAGGCACCCCTCGCACAGGGCCATCATGAATTCCGCCAAGCCCTCCTCTGCAACACCCGCGCACCCGCTCTCGCTCAGCGGCGCCCGGACGAAACTTCCGGCAACCTCCTCGGTACCCAGCCTCACCTTGCCCGCCGTCGCCCCGGCTTCCACTCTCGCGACAGCGCGCGCGACCTCCGTAGCGGCCGCGGGGTGGTTGGGCCGCTCCCGCAGATTGACGAACAGCGCACTGCCCGTTGGCTCGTCTTGGCGAGCTTTCTTCGTGGCAACGAGAAGGGCCTCCGCCATGCCCGTGTCAGCCGAGAAGGCACGGTCAATGCCGCCGCTCGCAGCGATCGTCACGACCATTAGATCTCGATACTCGTTAACGAGAATCTCTCTCATGCCGGCCCAGGACTGGCCGCTTACACTCGCCGCTGGAAGCACCAGCGCGATCGTCCCGCCCGGCTTGGCCTTGACGTGAGCAAGATCGAAGAAGTTCGAGGCGATGCCTGCATTGCCATGACCCGCCACCAAATCCAGACTCGTCCTTATGCGCGCTAGGTGCTTCGCCATGGCCTTCTGCTCGACCCCGGTCTTCCCGAAACCCGCGAACGAAGGCACGGGCACCGTGGCGGACTCGTGGTTCGTCGGTCGGGTGAACGGCGGGTTCATGATGATCAGATCCGCCGTGCCATGCTGCAGCACGGTCTCCTCGGACTCGTCGCGGGCTTCCGCGGAGGCAGTGTCGCCCCGCGCCACTTGGCGGCCCGTGCCGAACAGGGGCCGCACGGATTCGTCAGTGATGAGGTCCAACGAACCGAGTGCCAGCGGCCGCCCTTCCCCTTGGGCACCGTACGGCATCGTGAACACCCGCGTGCGGCGAAATGTCAGTCCGGGATGCGCCCCCGACAACATCGTCGCCGCGAGATGCGTCGCCGCCGGCATGATGTCCGCGGCGATCATCGACCGCTCCATCATCGACCGGTGCAGTTCGGCGTCATTCCCGCCCGTGCGCCGGTGCCTGCCGAGAACCGCTTGGTAGGCCGCCGAGATCAGCGTCCCGGTACCGCACGCTAGGTCTGCGATGCGAAGTCGCTGGATCTCGTCCGCGCTGGACCATTCGCAAGGCAACCGGTCGACCGCCAGTTCGGCCAAGAGCGCAGCGGAGGTTGGCAGTGTGTAAAACGTGGCGAGGAACTTGCGGTCCACAATGAGTCGCTGGAACATCCGCCCGGACATGTCGTGCTGGCTGGTGACGCCGACTCTAGCGAGCGAATTCGCTGCCCCCGACAGCAACTCCACGATCCCCTTCTGGGACCTCGGTCGGATGCTACTCAAGATCCTGCTGGCGATGCTGAATATGGGCCAGTAGTTGATCTCACGGAGGATCATGCGCCAGCAATTTTGGATCTGGGCTGGGGAAATGTCGCCGAGTTCGTCACACATGTCTACTATCGGCTTAAACCCATGTGCAGATGCGATCGAATTGTGAAAGACGAGCGCGTTGGCGAGGATCGCCATCGCCATCCGCGCCGTCTGTTCGCCGCGCTCCTGCTGCAGAATCTCGGAGAAATGCTCAAAGGGTCGGTCGAAGCCGAGGGCCTCGTCGTCGAGATGCCTGTTCGCTGCCTGAGAAACCCGTAGTTCGAGGATATCCATCCCCTCCGCGACCAGGCGCTCCGAAATCGAGATTCTCTCGACGCATCCCGCTACGTCTTGAGCGCTTCCTTCAAGCCAGCCGGTGCTCGGCCAGCGAACCGGATCGACCGCAGTCGCGAAATAGACGCAATACGAGAACCGGGCTTTCCGGATTCGTGCCGCGAGATCCTGCTGGCCCTCGCGAAGTCCTGCTGGCACCCGCAGGGCGATAGTCTGTTCAATTGCCTCGCCGTCGCGTCCTACTTGATGGCTCAGCCTGCCTCGCGCATCAAGTTCGACGGTGCGAGCCGGTTCAAACTCTGTCTCGATGGCGACCGGCAAGCCGACCGGGTGGCGAATCAAGATATCGGGCCGCAGGCCCACCCGCTGGAAGACTTCGTGCTGCTCCACTCCGAGGTTGTCACGCCAGCGCGGGTGCATTTCCCGCAACACATTCGCTAGCTCTACGTTGAAAGCAACCTCGTTCGTCTTTGGCATTCTCTGGGGCGACCTGTCTTGACGAACGGCTAAGGATTCGGCACTTCCGACAATTCAAGTATAGCACACACTAACTAGACATGAATCTACGGCACTTCGATATCGGCAGTAGCATTGGATGCCGTGCAGTCCCGCGGGGCCCATGCCCGCTGGATCCGCATCGCCGACGCGCTCTGCGCTGTCAACCGCGCTTCGGGCTAGCGATGGCCGCCGACCTCCTGCGCTGTCGGACGTTCGCCACAGCAATGTTAGCGCAAAGCTGAAATGTCCGGTTCTGGCAATTCTGAAATGTCCGCTTTTGCGAGGGAGCGGCATGCTGGATCCAGTGCTACGACGTCCTGGGCCAAGCCCACCGGCTGCAAGCAGCCGGTGGGCACCCTTACGGCGAGCGCGCCGAGGTGCCTGGCGGGGCCGGGTCCGCGCTGAGCGGCCGAGGCCTGCTGTTGAATGCCTGTTTGTCTTGTGAGAACACTGGCTGGCTCGGCCGCAGCCAGCTTGAAGGCCGCTCTTGCAGAAAGGAATACGGGGGTGCCTCCGTCCTCCGCCCCGCGAGGTTTCCCTTAGGCATGGCGTGGCCCCGATGGAAGGGTCGACCGCAGCGGAAGGGACGGCTTGGAGGCCGCCCGGCGAACCGGACATTTCAGCTTTGCAGAAAAGCGGACATTTCAGCTTTGCTCCGACACGTTCGCCACAGCAATTGCCCGACGCGGTGCGAGTCTGCTATTTTTGAATGAGACTGCGGTTCGCGCCGGGCGGTTGTCGGACACTCCCGGGCCAGATCCTCCTCAGGACACACCGGTGCCGTTCAGGCCACGCAACGCAGCCCTCGGAGCTGCATTGTCCCTGAGCGGGATGGTCTTGGGCGGGTTGGTGGTCGGAAGTCTGGTCGGTGCCCGCTGGGACTGCAATCCGCAGGCGGCAGCCGTCGGGCTGTTCGTGGGAATCCTCGCTGGGTTCTACAACCTTGCCAGAGCGATGTGGACGCAAGAATGATCCGACAGATCGCAGCTGGCTTGGGTTGCGGCTTGGCAACCGCGGCGATTTCCGAGGTCATACTGCGCCTCGGCGCCCCGGTCTTGGACCGGAGCTTGTTTCACGCGCTGGCCACAGGCGCGGCCTTGCGTACGCTGTGGGTCCTTGCCTTGCTCGCGTGGGCACTCACGGGCGGGATCTCGGACCCGCGGGCGTTCGTGCCGTCACTCCTGCTGGGCTACCTCGCGGCTCAGGTGTTTGAGGGCGTCCGGTACACGAGGTATTTCGCGAAATGCTGAACGCCGCGCTACCGTTTGCCTTCCTTGCCGCTTCCGGCGAAGAAGAAGGCGTGGCCGATGTGGTCATGCATCACATCGCGAATAGCGCGGTGCATCTCCCTGCTTGGCTCGAGCCGTACCTGGGACCGATCTTCGCGCAACTGCATATCACCAAGGCCGTGCTCATGATGATGATCGCGTCCGCGATTCTCATCCTCGTCATGGGAATCTTCCTGCGCCGGCCCAAAGCGGGACAGACCGCTCCCCACGGCGTCAGCAACGCCTTGGAAGCGCTGGTCGTGTTCGTGCGAGACGAGATCGCGATCGCGAACATGGGCGAGAAGTGGGGGCGACGGTTCACGCCGTTCCTGCTCACGCTCTTCTTTTTCATCCTGACGTGCAATCTGCTGGGTCTTGTCCCCGGCGGCTTCACCGCCACCAGCAACCTGAACGTCACCGGCGCGCTCGCGCTGATCTCGTTCTTCACGTTTCTCGTGACGGGCATCTACGTCTTGGGTCCGGCAGGGTACGTCAAGCACATGGTGCCGACTGGCACGCCCTGGCCCATCGCGCCGCTGGTGGTCGCCCTCGAGGTGATTTCCATGCTCGTGCGTCCGATCGCGTTGATGATCCGTCTCGGCGCGAACATGACAGCCGGTCATATCGTGATCCTGATCATCCTGGGATTCATTTTCCTGTTCCAAGCGGTCGCGGTTTCAGTGGTTTCGGTGCCGCTTGCGGCGGCGATCAACCTGCTGGAGCTGATCGTCGCCTTCATCCAAGCCTACGTCTTCACGTTGCTAACCGCGCTGTACGTGGGCATGCTCGTGGCAGACGAGCACTGACAATCCAACGATTCATTCCAATTCTCCCGGAGGAAACCAAGCAATGAGAAACTCCTTGCACATCCTGTACGCGGCGGCGATGCTACTCGCCCTGCCGGCCATGGCATCGGCGCAACTGCTGGACAAGGCGTCCGGCAGCGCTCTGGGCGCGGGCATCATCGTTGTCGGCGCCGGTCTCGGCATCGGCAAGTTCACGGCAGCGGCCGTGGAGAGCATCGCCCGGCAGCCGCAAGCGGCGAAGGACATCAGAGGCGCCTTCCAGTTGCCGCTGTTCCTGCTCGAAGGGGTCGCGGTGATCGGCCTCGGCGTGCTCTTCGTCGCCTTGCTGTTCTAGTTCGAGTTCGAGGACACTGCAATGGCCGCCGAATCCGGCAACGCACTGCTTCAATTCGAACCCGGTCTGATGATTTGGACCGTGGTCACGTTCGCGGTGACCTTCATCGCGTTGCTCCTGATCGCATGGAAGCCGCTCCTCAAGGCTCTGGACGAGCGCGAAGGACGCATCCGCGCGTCCCTCGAGAAGGCGGAACTCGCGAAGGCAGAGGCAGAGCGGGCGATCGCCGAGAACCAAGCCAACATGGAAGCGTCCCTGCGACGCTCCCAAGAGCTAGTTGCCGAAGCCCGGCAAGAGGCGGATCGCGTTCGCACGCAGGCCCGCGAAGAAGCGCGCGAGGAATCGAAGCGCATCATCGAGGAAGGACGGCGTCAGCTCGAAGCGGAACGCCGCGCCACTGTCGCCGAATTGCGACAGGAAGCCGCCGGGCTAGCGATCAGTGCCGCCGAGCAACTGCTCAAGCGGAATCTGGGCGAAGAGGAGAACAGGCAGTTGGTCGAAGATTTCATCAAGCAACTGCCGAAGCCTCCGGTCAACTGACGGCTCCGCCTCGCGACCGCTCGGATCCGCGGAACACGCGAGCCGACATGGGTTGCGTACGCTGGCCGGACGGGAGCGATGGCTATGGCCCCGCGCCTTGGTGTGCTGAACGCGAACACCCACGGGTTCGCGTCCGCCGAACAGCCGCTTCCGGTTCGTGAGAGGAGATAGGGGCGGAGGGATTCCGCCCGCCGTGATCGACCAGATGCCGACAACCGCCGAGTACGGATTCTGGAAGTCGCCTATCTCCTCTGATCTCGTCGCCGCGGCGTCTGTCCGCTGCAACGAGCCGACATTCGACGGGGATTCCGTTTACTGGCTCGAGAGCCGCGCCTCTGAACAGGGGCGAACCGTGCCGGTACGGCGCGACGCCGACGGTACGACTCGCGACGAGTTGCCGGCACCTTGGAACGTGCGCTCGGGAGTTCACGAGTACGGAGGCGGCGCCTACGCCGTTTCTGACGGCACGCTCTATTTCAGCGAGAAGCGAGACAGTCGGATTTACCGCGTCGAACCGGGCGGAGCACCGGAACCGCTGACGCCGCCTTCCCGGCTACGCTACGCAGATCTCGAAGTCGATGGCGCGCGACAGCGCCTCATCGCAGTATGCGAAGACCACAGCGAGGAGGGTCTGGAGCCCCGGCAATCGATCTGCGGCATCAACCTCCAAACCGTTGGCGCGTCGCCCAGGACCTTGGTCGCGGGCTCGGACTTCTATTCGAATCCCCGTGTGAGCCCCGACAGTCGGCGGATGTGCTGGCTGGAGTGGACACATCCGAACATGCCATGGGATGGCACGGAACTCTGGGTTGCGGAATTCGACCCGGGCGGCGGGTTCGGCGCGCCGCGCAGGGTCGCCGGAGGAATCAACGAGTCAATCTTCCAACCGCAGTGGTCGCCTGACGGCACGCTCCATTTCGTATCCGACCGCAACGGCTTCTGGAATCTCCACCGATGGTCAGGGAATCGAATCGAGCCGGTGCATGAATGCGAGGCCGAGTTCGGATTGCCGCAATGGGTGTTCGGGATGTCCACTTACGGTTTCGCCGATGCAGGCAGGATCTTTTGCGCCTATTGCCGACAGGGCCAGTGGAACCTTGCGCTGATCGATCCGGAAGGCGAATTCGAGTCGCTCGACACACCGTACTCCCAGATCGACAGCGTAGCCGTACGCGGGCAGCTGGCAATCTTTCGAGGAGGCACGCCGAGCGATTCCCCGGATCTCGTTCGCCTCGAACTTGACTCGGGTCGCTGCGAGTCGCTGACTCGTCCCGCGCGATCCAGTACCGGTGCTCGCGAGTACGTTTCTGCCGCGCGAACGATCTCGTTCCCGAACCGGGAGGGACAGACCGTGCATGGGTTCTATTACGCTCCACGCAATCCTGACTTCGAGGCCCCGAGCGACGAGCGGCCACCAGCAATCATCCGCTTGCACGGCGGTCCGGTCGGGGCAGCGGGGAACGGATTCTCGCTCTCGACGCAATTCTGGACGACTCGAGGATTCGCGATTCTCGACCTGAATTACGGAGGAAGCACCGGCTACGGTCGCGCCTATCGCGAGCGCCTGAACGGCCGCTGGGGCGTCGTCGACGTCCAAGACGCGCTGGACGCGGCGCGGTTCGTCGCCGAGGAAGGCTTGGCGGATCCGGAACGCCTGATCGTGAAGGGGGCCAGCGCCGGCGGGTTTACCGCGTTGTGCTGCTTGGCGTTCGGCGACCGATTCGCGGCGGGGGTTTCCTATTACGGGATCGGCGATCTCGACGCGATCGTCCGGCAGAGTCACAAGTTCGAGTCGAGAAATCACGAGATCTTGATCGGCCCGTGGCCTGAAGGGCGCGCCTTGTATCTCGAGCGGTCTCCACTGGGCGCGGTCGACCGCATCACGGCTCCGACGATTTTCTTCCAAGGCTCGGTCGATCCGATCGTCCCCCTGTCGCAGACCGAAGCCATGGTGGAGGCGTTGCGCCAGCGCCGGGTGCCTGTCGCTTACTACCTGTTCGAAGGCGAATCGCACGGATTTCGCGAGAGTGCCAACATCCAGCGCGCGCTGGATGCCGAACTGGCCTTCTACGGCACGATGCTCTTGCGCAAAGGGCTTCGGTTCTAAGCTGCCACGGCACTCGGTGCTCGCCAGCCGATCGGGCTATGCGCGAACCATCGCTACGGAATCAGTCGTGGTCGGATTCGGCCCGACGCCGCTTGACATCGATTCCCCACCGCTGGATCTTCTGATTCAATGTCGAAAGCGCGACGCGCAACGATTTCGCGGCCTCGGTCTGATTGAACCGATGCTTCTCCAGTTCATCCAAAACGACCCGCCTTTCGAAGCCCTCCACCATTTCCGCCAAGGTCGCGCCGGCCCGGCGGTGGAAGCTGGAAGGATCGGCGAGCGAGGCTTCTCGGTTGCCGCTGAGAACCGATGCCGGAAGCAGTTCCGGCCCGAGCTCTTCCTGTGTCGCCAAGACCACCGTGCGCTCGATGGCGTTCCGCAGTTCACGAACGTTTCCCGGCCAGGCGTGCGCTTTCAGAATCCGCATGGACTCCGAGGTGAACCGCAGGGTGGACCGGCGGTCTCGATCTAGAAAGTGATGCCTCTCGCGACGGCAGAATTGGGCTAGGAATTCGTCTATCAGCAAGGGAATGTCAGCAACCCGCTCTCGAAGCGGGGGAACCTCGATGCCGATGACGTTGAGGCGGTAGTACAGATCCGCCCGGAAGCGTCCCGCTTCGGCGGCGGCGGCTAGATCGTCGTTGGTCGCCGCAACGATCCTCACGTCCACCCGACTCGGGTCGTTGGAACCGACGGGCACGAATTCGCGCTCTTGAATCACGCTCAGCAGCTTGGCCTGGGCCTCGGCGCTGAGCGTACTCACTTCGTCCAAGAAGAGCGTGCCTTCGTGCGCGACCGCGAAACACCCTTGCCGGTCCCGGGTCGCGCCGGTGAACGCTCCCTTGACGTGGCCGAAGAGCGTCGACTCGAGCATTTCGGCGGGGATCGTGCCGGCGTTGACGGTCACGAAGGGCTTGCCGGCTCGCGGGGAGCGTTTGTGGATTGCCCTCGCAACAAGCTCCTTGCCGGTGCCGCTCTCGCCCGAGACGAGCACGGTCGAACTCGTCGGGGCAACCTGCTCGATCATCTCGAATACATGGCGGATCGCGTCGGACGTACCGATTAGCTTCTCCTTGGCGCTCGACCGTCCGAGCTGCACGCGCAACCGCTCGTTCTCGTCGAGCAGCCTGCGACGCTCCAGCACCTGGCCGATTTCAAGGAGCAGTTTGGTGTTGTTCCAGGGCTTTGTCAGGAAATTCGCCGCTCCGCGACGCGTGGCTTCCACGGCGGTCTCGATGGATCCGAAAGCGGTGAGCATCACCACGGGCAGGTCGGGATCGATGGCGCGGATCTCCGCGAGGACGTCGAGGCCCGGCCGGTCGGGGAGCATCAAGTCCAGTAGGACCAAGTCGCAGGAATCCCGTGCGACAGCCTCCAAGCCTTGGCTCGCGGTGGCGGCCGAGAGGACTTCGTAGCCCGCCGACTCGAGGAGCAGGCGCAGGCTGTCGATGATCGCGGACTCGTCGTCGACGATCAGAATCCGACCGCTGGCCTGGGCTGCGGTCGCATCGATTCCGTCAGGCATTCACGGGCTGCTTGGCGAGGGGGAATGTCAGCTTGAAGGTGGTTCCTTCGCCGGGCGCACTATCCACAGTAATGGCGCCGGAGTGCTCGCGCACGATGCCGTACGTGACCGCCAAGCCCAGGCCGGTGCCCGATCCGGGACCCTTCGTCGTATAGAACGGGTCGAAGATCCGCCGCTGGACAGCGGGCTCCATGCCCCTGCCGGTATCCGAGACAAGCACCTCTACGCTAGGCGTGCCATCCGTTCCCGCCACCGCTTGGCAGGCGACCCTCAGCGCACCCCCGGACGGCATCGCGTCCCGCGCATTCAAGAACAGGTTCAGGAACACTTGCTGCAACTTGCCCTTGCTACCCATCACCGGGACCCCGCCCGGCAAGTCCGATGCGACGGTCACGGAGGCGTCGCGAAGCTGTGGCTCGATGAGTTCCAACGTGCTCTGCAGCACCTTATCGATGTCGCACGCCTCGGACGTGCCGCCGGAAGTTCGGGAGAAATCGAGCAACGAGTTGACGATTTCGCTGGCTCGGAAGGTCTGCTCCGTCATCTTGCCGAGCATTGCCGCCTCGGCACTGCCCTGCGCGAACTGCTCGGCGAGCATTTGCGAGTAGCTCGAAATCACGGCGAGCGGCGTGTTGACCTCGTGAGCCACGCCGGCCGCCAGCAGGCCCACCGAACTCAGCTTCTCCGCTTGGACGACGCGCTCTTCAAGCTCGATCCTGTCCGTGACATCGTCCAGTATCACGAGGCACCCGATCCGCTTGAAGTCGCGCGCGACCAAGGGAGCGACCGCGAGATTAACCAAGCGTTCGCCGATGTCCTCGGCGCTCTCCGGACGGAACTCTTCCGGGAATTCGGCGGCGCGCAGCCGAAACTTGTGGACATGCCCCGTACCGGACTCGTCCCGGCAGGCCTCGAACGATTCGACCAGTGCCGCCGGCAGCAACGCGCGAAGGGACCGGCCGATCGCTTGGTCCCTGGAAATTCGCAACGTCAATTCGAGATGCGTGTTCCAACTCTGCACGCGACCCGCGCTGTCCAGGACGAGGATGCCCACGGACAGCGATTCGACGATGTTCTCGTTGTAGTCCTTGAGGAGTTGGTACTGCGCGGCCTTGTGCTCCAGCGATTTGTAAAGGCGCGCGTTCTCCAAGGCGATGGCGAACGGACCCGCCAAGGTTTCCGCGAGCGAGAGGTCGTCGCTGCTCAGGAGGTTGCCGGAACGCGTCAGTCCGAGGCCCACCCAAGCAAGCGTGCGTCCGCGCAGCCGACATGGCACGAAATGAACGCACTGCAGTTTGGCGACCGCTGGGGGGGGATCGCCAGCCGTTGGATCTGCGAACACCGCGGAGGAACCGACGCTCGATCCCAGAGAGGGAAGCGCGTCGAGGTCGAGCGATTCGTCTGCATTGATATCGCTTGGCGGGTGGACGTAGAACGGCCGGTAACCTTCCCGAGGCTCCCCGTCGGGCCCGAGTGGAGCTAGGACGGCGACCCGGTCCACATCGAAGGTGCGGGCCAGTCGAACGCCGACCGCGGACACCATGCGCGCGAGATCAGTCTCAGTGGCAAGCTCGGCTGCGAACGCGGCCAAAGTCCTGCGATCTTCGTAGCGATCCTTGTACGCGCGCCGCTCCAAGGCGCCCGCGGCCCAATTCCGGATCGGGCGATAGAGCAACGCGGCCAACGCCAAGGAGGCTAGCCAGATCAAAGGCCCGAACCGATCCAGTCCGGCGGGACCGACAGGGCCTTGAAAGAGCGCGAGGTAGGCGGCGACCAGCAGCAGCGCGGCCGCCGATGCCGAGGCAGCCGCACGGCGCCAGAGGATCTCGACATCCATGAGTCGATAGCGGAAGAGTGCGACCGTGATCCCAGCCGGCAAGAGAACCAAGGAAAGCACCGAGAAAGCTTGATTCGGCCCTGGCGCGGTTCCGGCGAGAAACGGAACGACATAGAAGCCAGCGAACGGTGCGATCGCGGCCGCGGCACCGTAACCGAGCCAGTGCAACTGTCTCCGATGGGCGGGATCGTGCGTGCGGCGCGATGCCTGCCGGATCACCAATGCTGCCGCGGCGAATCCTGCGACGAGCAAGACGAGCGGCGCGGTGTCGAAGAACTGCACCAATGTCGGCTCTCCGATCCCGCCGCCGAGCCAGCTGCCAGCCGCGGCGTGGTGAGCGGCTCCTACAGCGACAGCCAGCGCATAGGATGCACGCACGAAACCGCGATGGCCATTCCCGCCGCTGGCAAACCGCGTGCAGAAATCCAAGAACAGCGCCGGCATGAGGAGCAACGCCCAGACATCGATCCAGTACACGAACCTGTCCAAGACGTCCAGCTCGCCTGTCGCGCTGAGGGCAAACGCGGCGAGCGAAGTCAGCGAGAACGCATAGAAACGATGGGCCGCGGCAGTGCGCGCTCCGCGCAACCAAACTAGCAACCCAAGCGACCCGCAGCTCCAGCCGAGCACGAGCAGGAAGCCGGCCAAGGGTCCCCGGCTGGCGCTTTCGCCAACGACCACGGAGAGACGCTCGTTGCGCCCGTCCCGCTCGATCACGTACTCGGTGCGCGTCCACGCTCCGAGTTCGGCGAGGATGCGCGTCGCGTCGAGGGCTTCGTCGACCGGCTGTCCGCCGATCGAGAGCAATATGTCGCCCGACCGCACTCCCACCAGTGCGGCCGGGCTTTGGGTTCCGACTCGCGAGGCTGAAACCCCAGCCACGGAATCGACCCACATGACCCCGTCCTCCGGCACCCCGAAGCGGCCACGCTCCAGCCAGTTGGCAACAGAGAGTGCGCCCAGCGCCAGCGCAAGACCGACGCCGAGCACCGCCCGCTTCGATAATTTAAGAGACCGAACCATGCGGGTTCGTCGAAACTGGCTCGAAAGAATCAAGACAGCTCCGCATACGCTCTACTATAAGTCAAACGAGCCGGGCTTTACAAGTGGCAATCCGCAATCCTATCCATGGAATTCGGGTGGAATTGCGCTGCAATACGCTACAACCATATATGAAAAATGGAATCCCATTTATGGAATTCAAATGGTCGAACACCCGAGCATCTTCGCAGCGCTCTGCCAAGGAGGACCGCCCGGGAGTCGAATGCGCTACCCAGCCATTCCTAAAGCATTGGGAACGGCGGTCAAGGTGATCACGCACCGGTCCAACAGTGCAGTTGCGGTATCGTCCGCAACTCACGCTCGATGCCCGAGCGGGTCCGAGCGAGTAGGTTTGAGAGCGAAGCCTCGCTAGCCCTGCGACTTAGTCAGGGCTTGGTCGACATCCCAGATGAGATCCTCGATGTCTTCGATGCCCACCGATAGCCGCACCATGTCCGGGGTAATGCCGGCAGCTGCGTGGTCCGCTTCGCTGAGCTGCTGATGCGTCGTCGTGGCAGGGTGAATCACCAAGCTCTTGGCATCGCCGACATTGGCGAGGTGCGAGAAGATTTCCAAGGCGTCGATGAACTTCCGGCCCGCTTCGCGACCGCCCTTGATACCGAAGGTGAAGATCGCTCCCTGGCCCTTCGGGAGATACTTCTTCGCCAACGCGTTGTAAGGGCTCGACGGCAGGTCGGCATGCTTGACCCAGGTGACCAAGTCGTGGTTCTCGAGGTATTCCGCGAGTTGCAGCGAATTCGAGCAGTGCCTGTCCATCCGCAAGGCCAGAGTCTCCAAGCCCTGCAAGAACAGGAAGGCATTGTGCGGAGACATGCACGGCCCGAGATCGCGCAGGCCCTCGACGCGGCACTTGAGGATGTACGCAAGAGGACCGAACGTTTCGGAAAACACCATTCCGTGGTAACCGGGACTCGGCTCGGTAAGCATCGGGAACTTGCCGTTCGCCCAGTCGAACTTGCCGGAATCCACGATCACCCCGCCTATCGACGTGCCGTGACCGCCAATGAACTTGGTCGCCGAATGCACGACGATGTCCGCGCCGAACTCGATCGGCCGGCAGAGGTGCGGGGTGGCGAACGTGTTGTCGATCATCAGCGGAACGCCCGCTTCGTGGGCGATCTTGGCGACACCTTCGATGTCGATGACGTTCATGCGCGGATTGGCGACTGTCTCGACATACACCACCCTTGTCTTCTCGGTGATCGCGTTGCGGAAATTGTCCAGATCGTCCGGGTCGACGAAGATCGTGTTGTAGCCGAACCGACGGAATGTCGTGTCGAACTGCGTATAGGTCCCGCCATACAGCGTCGCGGACGACACGATGTCGTCACCGCTCTGGCAGAGACTGGAGATCGCGAGCAGCTGGGCGGCTTGGCCGCTCGCCGTGGCGAGGGCGCCGATGCCGCCCTCCAGCGATGCCATCCGCTCTTCGAACACCCCCGTGGTGGGGTTCATGATGCGGGTGTAAATGTTGCCGAACTCTTGCAGGGCGAACAACGAGGCAGCGTGGTCGGTGTCGTTGAACACGTAGGACGTGGTCTGGTAGATGGGCACCGCTCGGGCGTTGGTAGCCGGGTCGGGGCGCTGCCCAGCGTGCAAAGAACGGGTCTGAAAGCCGAGCTGGCGTTCGGGCTGGTCGGGCATAAGCAGATATCTTAGCGAGGCTGGACTGCGGACTGCAACCGCAGGGACGCATGCGCGCGGGGGTCTGAGTCGCATCCGGCCGAGAACAGTCGGGCAGCGGATGCTTGGTCAACCTGCCGATGGCGGCGGCCGCCCCCGGCACGAGTTCCGGACGATCACATGCGCCGCAAGTGCCGGGCAGTGTGCCAGTCCGACCCGCAGAAGGACTGGCACCCCGCCCTCGTCCAAGGGACATCGCCATCAAACAGGAAGCGATGGCTGTCGCGCCGCTCGCCACTCGCTTCCGGGAGAGACCCGATTCGCTCACGGGGACGCCATCGAGAATCCGACGATCAGGGCCGCATGCTCATTCCGTCGCCGGCCAGCAGCCGCGGTTCCCCGGGATGACGCGACAATGCAAGGGTCGAAGACGCGCTAGAGTGCTCTCAGATTCATCGATGCACCTTGGAACGCTGGGCAATGCGAGCCTTGATCGCATTGAACTCGCTATTCGAGGTTTCGTAAGCAGGTCGATCCGGAAGCAACTCGGCGATGGCCTTCTGGACTAGCTTGACGCGCTTCGCGGACAGCGGGTGCGATCGGAAGAAAGCCGGAAGGGGTCGACCACTGGAGCGCTCCTCGGCACTCAGGCGCTCGAAGAAAGAGACCATCCCCAGCGGGTCGTATCCGGCCTTGTACAGGTACTGCAACCCGAGCATGTCCGCCTTCTTCTCGAAATCGCGCGAGAACTTCAAGAACGTCAGCGGGATAGCCACGTTGGCAGCGATCATCGCGACCGTCGTTTCGGTGTTGTTGCCGCCGTATGCGCGCAACAGCGTCTCGGCCGTCATGCTGATCAGGTAGCTGCGGCTGATCTGCCGTGTGGAATGGCGACCCGCAATGTGGGCGATCTCGTGACCCATCACCCCGGCGAGCTCGGATTCGTCCCTCGCGAACTCGATCAACCCGGTGTTCACGTAGAAGAAGCCGCCCGGCAGCGCGAACGCGTTGATTTGCGGGTCTTCCACTACACGGATCTCTAGAGGCACCTTCACATCGGAATTCCGTCCGATGTTCTGCCCGAGCCGATTGACGTACTCGGCAATGACAGGGTCCTCGACGATCCGAAGCTGGCTGTTGATCCGCCTTGCGTGCTGACGGCCGAGCTGGATCTCTTGCTTCATCGTCAGGATGTTGAGAATCCCGGTGACGTTGCGGCTCCCGATCTTCTCGATGTTCTCGCGGTCGTTCCTCGGCTTCCGCTTGGCCCAATCCTGCGCCGCGCTGCCCGTGGACGCACCGACCAGCAGCGCGCTTGCAAGAAGCAAAGCGGCCCACGACCCGGACGGTCGAAAACAGCGGCTTCTCGTTGCTCTGCGAGAGCTGCCGGGGGGGCGCCGCCGACTGTCGGCGCGGCGGGATCGCTGCTGCATCGCTGGCGGGAAACGGGTTCGGGGCGTAGTCTGGAACTCAGTCGCTAGTCAGCAAGGACCGGGCCCCGGCCGCTGTCGAATCCGTGACTGTCGAATCGATAGTGCGCCGCCAAGATGTCGCGGCCGAAGTCGCCCTCGAACTCACGCCAGACAGAGTGGCTGTGGTTGTTGCCGTTTTGCGTGTTGTCGTACTCGATCAGGAATTCCGGCGACTGGATGCGGTAGTAGTCCCCGCCGCCCGGCTCGATCGAGCCGGCCCAAGCGAAGAACAGCTTTTCCCTCGGCGTGTTCCGCACCGCTGACTTGCGGCGCTCGGCCTGCTCGGAGGGCATGGACAGCGCGTACTGATCCGCCGCCAAGAGCAGCATCTTGTACTGCTCGTCGCTCAATTGCGCCGCCGAGATTCCCTGCGGCTGGTTCTCCAGCTTCGCCCGAGTGTCCGCCGAGGTGAGGATGTCTCGATAGGCCTTTTCGCTCACCAACGCTTTCTCCTGCAGCCCGCTGTCCAACGCCATCATCAGCTTGCGAGCAGTGTCCTCGCGACCGCCCAGCGGACGCACTCCCTTGCGGGGTCCCTCGCGAACCTCGTGCGGATTCGCCCCCAGAAAGGTCGGCGACGTGGACGCCAGCTTGCCGTCCCGCATCAGGAAGTGCAGCGAGACATGGTGGCCCTCGAGGCGCCACGCCCAGTCTCCCTCCATCGCAGGCTTGCCGAAGACGCTGAAGTGATAGACATTGACATCGCGCCTGCCGACAGTGTCCTTCTCTTGGATCCTCAGGACTTCCTCGAGGCTCATGATCGTCTTGACCGACACGAAGCCAGCGCGTGAGACGGAAGCCGCGAGCAAGGCGTCCGCTAGCGACCGCTGCTCGGGAGTCATCTCGTTGTACGTGAGGCCGTTCCTGCGATAGCCGCGCGCCGTCACGAAATTGTTGTCGGGCACGAAGTGCCACATCTCGTAGTCGGGATTGTCGAGCTTGTACTGAGCGGCCGTGATCTGATTGCCATTCAACGATGCAAGCCAAGCGTTGGCCGTCGTGACCATCAGATCCTCGGTGGTCTGCTGGTAGGCGATCAGGCCGAGCGCCAAGCAGCCTGCCAAGAGCATGGCGCGCAAGCTAGCGGAATGACGAGACATGGAATTCCTCCTGTCCAGATGCGGTTAGCTACGACCGCCACCCGAGACGCACACATTATAGCCACGTCTCGGCAGTGCCGAGGCGCGATCGGGGACCGTTCCCAGCGGCGGCCGATGCGTCCCGATCCACGGGGTGGCAATCTCCTCACGGCACCGAGTCGCGACTTCTGACCCACTCCAGCACGGTGTCCCGCAGTTGCAATCCAGTCGGGCGGAAGCGGATGCCTGACCGCTCCCACTTCCCGGCCACGAAGTCGTTCGTGACGACGCGGTATCGAGTGCGAGCGTCGATTTGGCGACCCTCCGTAACCTCGTCGGGAAGCTCGGCACCCACAATGCTGGCCTCGACCAGCTCGTTGTCGAAGGGAAGGATGTTCCAGATGTCTCGAGCGGAGATCGGGCCGCGCACCAGCGAGTCCCGCACCCCGCCTCGGTTCATGTACGCCAACGTCGCGCCCGTGGCATCGCGAATCGCTCGCTCGACCAGGCGCTGCAAATCCGTCCTGCTCAAGTCTCGCGTGCAGGTTCCGATCGGTACATCGACGACCTCGGACACCTTCGTTTCCCACTTCCTCACCAGGGCGGCGGTGCCCGGATGCTCGGTCACGGCATCGCGATGGACCGGGATCCGCTTCCAATCGAAATCCGTGATGCGGCTGGACCCCGCGTCGAACCACAAGTCCAATCTCCCCACTTCGATGCCGTACGGCCGCAACTTGACCCCGATCCGCCCGTCGATCACCAAGGGCGTCCGCCATCCGCCGTGGTTATGGCCGCCGACGAGCACGTCGACATCCGGCAATTCGCGCAGGACCGTCTCGTCCTCGTCGTCGAACAGATGCGCGAGCACCACCACGAGATCGACCTGCTCGTGAATCGCGGAGACGACCGGTCGCAGCGCGGCAACTAGCGGCACCGCACGCCATGGGCCCGCCAGATCGTTGCCGATCAAATGCAGCAAGCGCGGCGTCAGAGCGCCGATTACACCGATATCGATACCTCCGACCGTGAGCACGCGGGACGGGGGCAGCAGCAAGTCCCCTTCCGCGTTCACGACGTTGGCCGAGATGATCGGTGCCTGAGCGACGCGTTGGAATTCGCGGATCTGCTCCCAGCCGTAGTCGAACTCGTGGTTCCCCAAGGCATGCACGTCGATCCCTAGGGAGTTGGCGACCTCGTATGCCGGCGTACCCCGGAAAAGCGTCGAGACGGGCGACCCTTGGACCATGTCGCCGGCGTCGAGCAGGATCGACGCGGGTACGGACTCGCGCTCCCGCGCGATCACGCTAGCCACGTATGCGAACCCACCGCGCCCGCGCTGATCGGGAGCCAGCCGGGCATGCAAGTCATTGACGTGCAGAATCGAGATGAGTTCGGCGCCGAGGCCGGCGAGCGCGCACCACGCCCAAAGCGCTGTCGCGAGGAGCCGGATGACAGGCGAACGAGCCATCGGAACCCAGTCTCGCACGGCATGGCGGCGTATGGGCGCCGAACATGCGCCGGACCGTGTGCTCGGTCGCGAGTCCCGCGGCGACCGCGGCCGCCGAGGCGAGTATCCAGCGACCTGCCCGAGCTTGGCGAGGCGGGCCGGAGACGGCTTGACACTCGTTGGGAACGTACCATAGAAAATAAGTAGAGACTCTTGGCGCGCGCCTCGCGCGCTCACAGCCGCGCCAAAGTCCGTTCCCTACTGCGGGCCACCGCACAACGTGCAGACATGATCAAGGTTGCAGACGTAACCAAGCGCTACGGTCCCAAGATCGCGGTCAAGAACATCAGCTTCGAGGTCGAGCGGGGCGAAATCGTGGGCTTCCTCGGGCCTAACGGCGCCGGCAAGACCACCACGATGCGCATCCTGACCGGCTTCTTGCCGCCTACCTCGGGCACGGCCGAGGTGGGCGGCTACGACGTGGGCGAGAATCCGATCGAGGTCAAGCGCCGCATCGGCTACTTGCCCGAGTCGCCGCCGCTCTATCCGGAAATGGAGGTCGGCGACTACTTGCGATTCGTGGCCCGCATCAAGGGGATTCCCAAGAAGCAGATCTCGCGCCGCATCGACTGCGCTTTCGAGCGCACTGCGTCGGGGTCGGTCCGGGACACGCTGATCGGCAAGCTCTCCAAGGGGTTCCGCCAACGCGTGGGGCTGGCCCAGGCGCTGATCCACAGTCCCGAGGTGCTGGTGCTAGACGAGCCGACCTCCGGTCTGGACCCCAAGCAGATCATCGAAGTCCGCCGCTTGATCCGGGCGCTCGCGGGCGAGCATACGATCATCCTTAGCACGCACATCCTGCCTGAAGTGGAGGACACCTGCAGCAGGGTGATCATCATTAACGAGGGACGCATCGAGGCGAGCGACACGCCCGAGAACCTGCGCGCGAACCTGCAAGGAGCCAAGACCCTCCTGCTCGAGGTCGAGGGTCCGGCGGACGAGGTTCAGGAGCGGTTGGGCATGGAGCGGGGCGTACGTAGCGTCGACCGCGAAGCGGAACGCGGTCCGCGGATCGTCTGGCGGGTCGAAGCCGAGAAGGACGAGCAAATCCAGCGCCGGCTGGCGGACGCCATCGTGAACTCCGGCTGGGGTCTCTTCGGCATGCAGGCGCTGGGCTTGAGCTTGGAGGAAATCTTCCTCAAGGTGACAAGTGACGAAGAGGTCGCGGAGGCTCCGGCGGAAGAACCCGAGCCCCCGGCGGACAGCCCGGAGGAGCAGGAGGGTGACGAAGCATGAGGAACGTTTGGACGATCGCGATGCGCGAGTTCAAGGTGTACTTCACCTCTCCGATCGCTTACATCGTGCTGACCATGTTCGCGGTGATCTTCGGCTACTTCTTCACCACGGGCCTGGCGTTCTTTCTCGACTACAGCGCCAGCGTGGGAGCGCAGGGCGGCATGGGCGCGCCACCGCTCAACGTCAACCAGTTCGTGATCGAGCCGTCGCTGGGCAACATGAGCATCGTGTTGCTGTTCCTGGTGCCGATGATCACGATGCGCCTGTTCGCCGAGGAGAAGCGCAGCGGCACGATCGAACTGCTGCTGACCTCGCCGGTGAAAGACTTCCAGATCATCCTCGGCAAGTGGGCCGGCGCGGTGCTGCTCTACGCGTGCCTGCTGCTGGTCGCCGTGCTGAACCTCGCGGTGCTGTTCCTCTATTCGTCGCCGGATTGGAAGCCCGTGCTGGTGTCGCTCCTCGGCTTGCTGCTGATGGGCGGCACGATGATCGCTCTCGGCACGTTCATCTCGACCTTGACGCGGAACCAGATCGTAGCCGGAGCGCTGACATTCGGCCTGCTGCTGCTGCTGTGGGTCCTGAACTGGATCAGTTCGTACGAGACATCCACGTTCAGCGCCATCTGCGAGTACCTGGCGATCTCGCCGCACTTCGAGCAATTCGCTAGAGGGGTGATCGAGCTGAAGGACCTCGTGTACTACTGCAGCGCGATTGCGCTGGGCCTGTTCCTGAGCAAGCGATCGCTCGAAGCGCTCCGCTGGAAAGCATAGGGGGAATCGGATGATGAACTTCTTGCAGTCCAAGGCGTTGCGGGCGGGCGGATACAGCGGTCTCTACATCCTCGTCTTCGTGGCGATTCTGGTCGCCTTGAATTGGCTCGGCGTCCAGTACAACGAGACTTTCGACGCCACGAGCCGCAAACTCTACAGCCTCTCGGACCAGACCCACAAGATTCTCGACGGACTCGACCGCGACGTGACGATGTCCTACTTCGACCGCACCTCGCAATTCGAGGTGGCCGAGGACATGTTGCGACGCTACGAGAACGCATCGAGCCGGGTCAGCGTCGAATACATCGATCCGGACGAGGACCCGGTCAAGACCGAGGCGATGAACGTGCGCACGTACGGCACGCTCATCTTGCACATCGGAGATTCCCGCCAAGAAGCGAATTCGACAAGCGAGCAGGACATCACGAACGCCATCATCACCGCGGTCAAGGGTCAGGAGAAGACGGCTTGCGTGGCGACCGGCCACGGAGAATCAGCGAGCGGCGACATGGAGCGCGACGGATTCGCCAACGCGAAGTCGCTGATCGAAGATGCCAACTACGGCTACGAAGACGTCAATCTCGGCGTGGAGGGCGTACCGTCCAATTGCACGCTGCTGCTGGTTCCCGGGCCAAGCGCTGCGTACTTCGAGCCTGAAATCGAGGCCATCCGCTCCTATGTCGAGGGCGGCGGACGCGCCCTGTTCATGCTGCGAGCGTCTTTCCCCGACGAGCGCGGCAGGCGCGACGAGGCGAATCCGAAGCTGGTCGAATTGCTCGCGAGCTGGGGGGTGCGGTCGGCGAACGACATCGTGATCGACGAATCCCCGATCGGCCAGTTGTTCGGGGGCGGACCGTTCACGCCGCTGGTCAGTTCCTACAAGTTCCACCCCATCGTCGAACCCATGGAAAACATGGGCACCCTGTTCCCGCGAGCGCGCACGGTAGGCGCGGCTGACGAGACGCCGGACGGCTGGACGATCGACGAACTCTTCGAATCCTCGGAGTCGAGCCTCGCAACGGAGACGCTCACGATTGAGGACAACGCGGTGACGTTGGGACCCGCCAGCAGTCAGACGGACGGGCCGATCTCTCTGGCCGTGGCGGGAACCTACGACGTGCCCGCACCCGAAGGCGAAGGGGAGGCGGAGGCAGAGCCCGACGAGATCGCTGCAACGGAAGACGAAGAAGAGCCCGAAGGCCGCATCGTGGCGGTGGGGTCGTTCGGATTCGCGACGAATTACGGACTCTCGCTCGGCGGCAACCAGGATCTCCTGCTGAACATGATGAACTGGCTCAGTTCGGACGAGGACTTGATCTCGATCCGACCGAAGGACCCCGATTCCACGCCGATCGAGATGACGAGCGGCGAAATGCGTCGGATCTTTCTCAGCAGCTTGCTGCTGCTACCGCTGATCATCGTCATCACGGGCGTGTGGACGTGGTGGGGCCGCCGCTAGGTCCGATACGCGGACTGATTGCAGCAAGTTTGCAGCCGGCAATGGGCCCGCGAGGACGTCCAGATGGTTGAATCCCGATCAGGCGGGCAATCGCGCGAGGGGAATGGAAGCCTCGCTGCGACGGACTTCACGGTCATCGACGTGGAGACGGCGAACCAGTCGCGGGCGAGCATCTGCCAAGTGGGAATCGTCCAAGTCCGGGGCGGTGAGATTCGAGACGAGTGGACATCGCTAGTCAACCCGGAAGGGGAGTTCGCGTGGTTCTGCCAGCGCGTACACGGGATCGGGTCGGATGACGTAGTCGAGAGTTCGAGCTTCCCGAAGGTCTATCCGCGGATCCGCGAGCTGCTGGCCGGAGCGGTCACCGTGAGTCATTCCGATTTCGATCGCCAAGCGATGGAGCAGTCGGCCGACCGTTACGACCTGCCCCGTCTCGAGGGCAGGTGGGTCGACAGCACCTCGGTCGCTCGCAAGGCGTGGCCGGATCGCCAAGCAGGCTACGGATTGCACGAGCTGGCCAAGTTCCTCGGCTTCGACTTCCAGCACCACGACGCCTTGGAGGATGCGCGGGCAGCCGCTTGGATCACGCTGGCAGCCTGCCGCGCCTGCAGTTGCAACTTGGACGAGTTGTCGCGAGAATTCCACTCCGCCAATGGCCGCGGGCGACGCAACAGCAATCCAGCGGGCCTGGTTCAGCCGGCGGTCGATACCGGACACCAACTCGGCGACATTCTCAACGAGGCAGGCGAGGTCATCGCGGTATTCACCGGCAAGCTATCGACGAGTCGCAAGGTGGCGACAGACCGTGCTATCCGCGCGGGTTGCACCGTGCAAGACAACGTGACGACAAACACCACAGCCTTGGTCGTGGGCATGCAGTCCCCCAATGCACTGAACGGACAGGAGAAAAGCTCCAAGCAGCGCAGGGCGGAAGCCCTCGCAGCGAAGGGATCCAGCATCGCAATCCTCAGCGAAAGCGATTTCTGGTCCTTGATCGACCAATGGGGGACGTGAGTCCGCGAGCGAGGCTCCCAGTCGGCGAACCTCGCCCGAATCGACACCGATAGCGAATCGAGGGAACGACATGAAACCCAATCGACTGCTTGTTGCCGCCGCTCTGCTCGCCATATTGTGCGGAGCTGTCTGGTACACCCGCGAGAACCCTCCTGTCGACGAGGACGCAGCACCGAAGGTAGTCGAATTTGACGAAGACTCGCTCAAGAGCCTGACCCTGCGACAGGCGGGGGAGGAGCCCATCACGGTGCTCCGCAACGCGGATGGGGACTGGGAATTCGGAGGCGGTCTCGACATCGCTGCCGACGACGGCGCGGTAGGACAGATGGCTTCTAGCTTGGCTTCCCTCAACGCGGATCGCTTGGTCGCGGAGAACGTGGTCGAGTGGGGGCCTTACGAACTCTCCGAACCCGCTCTGAGCGTGGCGTACGAGTTAGAGGATGGCGGCGGCGAGTTGCAATTCGGAAGGGATACGCCGACAGGCTCCGGCGTATTCGCGCGGCTCAAGGACGAGCCGCGGCTCTTCACGGTCTACAGCTACAACAAGACGTCGTTCGAGAAGTCGGTTTACGACCTGCGGGACAAGCGCCTCGTGCGAATCGACCAAGACTCGATTTCCCAGGTCACGGTCGAGGCCGGCGGCCGGACCTTGGGATTCAAACGCGAGAACGAGGATTGGACCATCGTCAAGCCCATGGAACTGCGCGCCGACGACTTTACGGTCGGGGACTTGGTACGAGCGGTGCGCACCGCGGAGATGACCGAAGTCTTGGCGGACGGCGCGGACAGCGACTATTCGTTCGGGAAGCCGCTGGCGACCGTTACCGTTACCGACGAGAGTGGAAATCACGAGCTGGTCGTGGCGAAATCGGGGGATACCTACTACGCCCGAAGCAGCGACCAAGCCGGAGTGTACGGCGTCAGTTCCACGCTTGCCGAGAGCCTCGACAAGCCCGTCGACGAATTTCGCAACAAGAAGCTCTTCGACTTCGGATTCGACGATCCCCAGCGAGTTGAAGTGCGCGACGGGGAGGTCGCGGTGACGATCGAGCGATCCGACGACAAATGGATCCTGGAATCGCACGCCAGCAGAGAAGCCGAAAGCGAGAAGGTCCAGACACTGATTGACCGCCTGCGCGGACTGACGGCCACGGGGTTCCCGTCCGATAGCGCCGCAGATCATGCGAAATACGGTCTCGCTCCGGCGACGATCGACGCCACGGTGACACCGCAGGGTGAAGGAGCCGCGCCGGAGCAAGTAGCCATTTCGTCCCCCGACAGCCAGCCGGCCTACGCGGCGCGCGCTGGAGAGCCGCACACATACGAAATCGAGCAATCGGCGGCGCAAGGCATTCAAACGGCACTCCAAGCGGTGCTCGCGGAACCGGCGGAGACCGAAGCCGCGGATTCCGGGGAGGACGGCGGGGAATCCTAGAGCGTCGGCACGGTTTGGTCGCCGACGCGACCGGAGCAGTGCCCGACGACGCACGGTCGACCCGCCCTAAACCCTCGCTTGGTAGCATAGCCCTAGGCATGGAAGAACTCCGCTCCCTGATCCGCGAGGTGCCCGATTTCCCGAAGCCGGGCATTCTGTTTTACGACATTACGACCGCCCTGAAGAACCCGCGCGGGTTAGCGCTAGCGACGGAACTTCTCGAGCGATCGGTGGCTGGCAAGGAGATCGACCTCGTCGTCGGCATCGAATCCCGGGGCTTCCTGTTCGGCATGCCGCTGGCCTTGCACCTAGGCACCGGATTCGCCTTGTTGCGCAAGCCGGGGAAGCTGCCCGCAGCCACCGAAAGCGTCACCTACGATCTCGAGTACGGGTCGGATTCCTTGGAGATGCACAAGGATTCCATCCAACCGGGGCAGCGGGTCCTGATCGTTGACGACCTGCTGGCAACCGGCGGCACGGCCGCCGCTTCCGTCGAACTTGTCGAGAAGGTCGGCGGCGTTGTCGCCGGACTGGCGTTCGTCATCGAACTGACGTTTCTCAAGGGACGCGACCGCTTGGCGGGTCACGACATCAGCGTGCTGCTCCAATACGACAGCTAGCGACGCCGGCGATGGCCAAGCCCGTCATCAACCAGACCGTCCACGAAGCGGCCTTCGCCAAGATCAATCTCGGATTGGCCGTCCTGGACCGGCGGCCCGACGGCTATCACAACATCGCGACGGTCTTCCAAGCGATCAGTCTGTTCGAGGACGTCACGGTTCGCATGCAGCCCGCGACGGAACGCGCTGTGGAACTGGCGTGCGACCGCGAGGAACTCAACAACGAGAACAACCTCGCTTGGCGCGCGGCCGACGCCCTGCTCTCCCGGATCGGCCTGCGAGCGCGGATCCGCATTGAAATCCGCAAGACGCTGCCGGTCGGCGCGGGCTTGGGTGGAGGCTCCAGCGACGCCGCCGCGGTGCTCCGGGCGATCAACACCATGCAGTTCAACGCGATTCCGCACACCGTCTTGCACGGGATCGCCTGCGAACTCGGCAGTGACGTGCCGTACTTCCTGATGGGCGGCACGGCGGTCGCTAGCGGGCGCGGCACGGATCTGCAGGCAGTCCCCGACCTGCCGACGGCGGCAGTCGTGCTCGTGCTGCCCGGGATCGAGGTTTCCACGGCGTGGGCGTACCGGGCGCTCGCGCATGCCCGGGGGCAGGGCGAATTGACAGCGCCGCCCGCCCGCCGTAAAATTGATGTTCTAGGTCGGGCTGCCGACTGGTTCGAAGAAGGCAGCCTCGGAGGTCCAATCAAGCGTCTGGAGAACGACTTCGAAGCTGTCGTTTTCCAGCGATTTCCAGTACTTCGGGAGTGCAAGGCCAAGCTGTTGGCGTACGGCGCGCGACACGCGCTGCTGTCGGGGAGCGGTTCGACGGTGTTCGGACTCTTCGACTCGGGCGCGGCGGCGTCCGAAGCCTGCGCCAAGCTCGCGGCGGAAGGCTTGCGCGTCCAGCGCGCGGAGTTCATTTCGCGGGCTGACGCCGGCATCGCATTGGATTCTTGAATCGACGCATCGCCGAGTCAACTCTGAGGCGTGAGGTCATGGCGAACAAATCGCGGCTGAGGGTGTTCACCGGCTCCGCCAACCCGGCGCTCGCGGATGCCATCTGCGAACACCTCGGATGCTCGGTCGGCGCCATGTCGCTGCGACGGTTCTCGGATGGCGAGAGCCACCTCCAGATCAACGAGAACGTGCGCGGGATGGATGTGTTCGTGGTGCAGCCCACATGCACGCCGGTCGACCGCCACCTGATGGAACTGCTGCTGATGCTCGACGCTCTGCGGCGCGCCTCGGCCAAGCGCATCACCGCGGTGCTGCCTTACTACGGGTACTCGCGGCAGGATCGGAAGGACCGCCCGCGCGTCCCGATCTCGGCCAAACTGGTCGCGAGCTTGATCGTAGCCGCGGGCGCCGACCGCGTGTTGACGCTGGATCTCCACGCAGCCCAGATCCAAGGGTTCTTCGACATTCCGGTCGACAATCTCTACGGGCGCCCGGTGATCGTCGACTACCTGAAGGCGCTGGAGCTCCCCAATCTCAAGGTCGTCTCGCCCGACGCCGGGGGCGTCGAACGCGCCCGGGCGC
Source organism: Bryobacterales bacterium (assembly GCA_965242625.1). Taxonomy (GTDB): domain Bacteria; phylum Acidobacteriota; class Terriglobia; order Bryobacterales; family UBA6623; genus VXMF01. The sequence continues at coordinate 774,484 of CBDEST010000005.1, forward strand.
TAGCGACGAGCCTGAGCGCTCCGCTGGCGATCATCGACAAGCGGCGCGAAGAGGCGAACGTCTCGGAAGTCATGCATGTCATCGGCGATGTCGCCGGTCACACCTGCGTGATCGTCGACGACCTCGTCGACACGGCCGGGACGCTGGTGCATTGCGTGGACGCGTTGCTGGAGCAGGGCGCGGTCGCGGTGTACGCCGCTTGCACGCATCCCGTGCTTTCCGGGCCGGCAGTGGATAGAATAAGTAAGTCGGGTCTCCACGAACTCGTCGTCACGGATTCGATCCCGTTATCGGAAGCTTCCCAAGCCAGCGCCAAGATTCGCCAGCTCAGCGTCGCTTGGCTCCTGGCGCGCGGTATCGACTCGATCCACAGCGAGACTTCGATCAGCAAGCTGTTCGTTTAGGGGGCACCGCTTCCCGGATGGGAAGCGCATAGGTGCTGGCACGCCCGCTAGGCGGCAAGGAGAGAATCGAGATGCAGCAACAGATTGAGATGCACGTGGACGCGCGAGCGAGTCGCGGCAAGAACGCTGCCAGGCGCATGCGCGCCGCCGGGCAGGTACCCGCCATCATCTACGGCTTGGATCGCGAGCCGCAGGCTGTCGCGCTCGACACGAAAGCGGTCACGAACATCCTCAAGGAGCCCAGCGGTCACAACCGGGTCTTCGCCTTGGAGTGCGACGGGACACGCGAGCACGCCATGGCGGTCGACTACCAGATCGATCCTGTCAAGCATTCCCTGCTGCACGTGGACATGCAGCGCGTGGAATTGGACAAGCCGGTGCGGGTGTCAATTCCCGTCAAGTCTGTCGGCTCGGCCTTCGGCGTGAAGAACCAAGGCGGATTCGAGGAAATGATCAGCCGCGAGGTGCATGTCGAGTGCCTGCCGCTCGACATCCCGGAATCCATCGAGGTCGCAGTCGACGAATTGCGCGTCGGGGAGTCCATCCGCGTGAAGGACATCCCCGCTAGCGACAAGTACAAGCTCGACGACCATCCGCAAAAGCTCGTGCTGCACATCATGGCGTCCAGAGCCTCCGCCGAGCCCACGACCTCCGAGGAGGAAGACGCCGAAGGCGAGCAAGGGCAGGCGGAGTAGCCTCGTGAGAGCGTTCCGGAACGGCCCTGCAACCGAACGCGAGTGGCGGCATGTGGTGGAGGCGAGCCGCGGACGCGCGAGCGGACTGGCTGGTGGTGGGTCTCGGCAACCCGGGCGAGGAGTATCGCCAGACACCCCACAACCTCGGCTTCCTCACGATCGAATCCTTGGCGCAAGAGGCGGGTATCCGGGTGGCCCGCCCGGAAGAGAACGCCCTTGTGGGTCGCGGAGAGATTCGCGGAATCGAGACGCTCCTGGCCAAGCCGCTGTCGTTCATGAACCTCAGCGGCGGGCCTGTCAAGGGGCTGCTCAGGCGCTACGAGCTCGATCCGGAGCGCCTGCTGGTGGTGTACGACGAGCTGGATTTGCCGTGGGGCCAGATGAGGCTCAAGCAAAAGGGGTCGGCCGCAGGGCATAATGGTATGCAGTCCGTCGTCAACTCGCTCGGAACGACTGAATTCCCGCGACTGCGAATCGGGACCCACCCAGGGCATCGCGTCAGCAACGGCGCGAAGTATGTTCTGCGCCCGTTCGGACGGGAGGAACTTGCAGAGGTAGAGGATATCGTGCAGCGGGCGGCCGGAGTAGTCCGGGAGCTGCTCGCCGACGGTGCCGAGAAGGCAATGGCGCGGTGCAACCGCCGCGTCCGCGAATCAATGGAATAAGCCAGCATGAGAGTCTACGAACTTGGCTTCATCATGAAGCCCGACTTGTCCGAGCAGGACGCGCAGGCCGCGATCAACGCAGTCACGCAATCCCTGACCGCGGGCGGCGCGACGATCGACAAGGTCGACGACTGGGGCAAGCGGAAGCTTGCGTACCGGGTGCGGGGGTTCTGGAACGGCCACTACGTCTTCATCCAGTACTCCGCCGAGGACAGCCGCAGCCTCACCGGCGAGGTCGAACGGCGACTGCGGGTCGCCGACAGCATCATCAAGTTCATGACGATCCGCATCGACGAGGATCTGAAGCGGCAAGAGAAGGCGGCCGAGCGGCGCGCGAAGCGGGCTCCCAGGCTAGCGGCCCGTGCTGCGGCCCGCCAGGCCGAAGCCGCGCCGCCCAAGCCCACGACGCCCGGCGCGCCCGAGCCGGAGACACCGGCACCAGCGCCGGCAGACGAGACTCCTGCCGCAGTCGTCGCGGACGCGCCGACGGAGGGCGTCGCGGTCGAGACAGAAGCGAAGGTCGAGAAGGAAGACCCGACGCCAGCTGTGGCAGATGCCGAGACCGCTCCCGAAGCCCCGGCTGTCGCGGCCGAGGCGGATGCAAAGGCCGAGGCGAACGTGCATGCCGAGGTCCCTGCAGCCGCCGACTCTCCAACCGAAGGGACCGCGGACGAACCCTCCGCATCCGAGTGATCGCTCTCACGCAGGAGGAATGCACCCATGGATGAGAACGCAACAACCACAACATCCGCGCCGCCCCCGGGACCGCGCGAGTCCTCCCCGCCGAGGCCCCGAACGGGCAACGGAGGGCATCCAGGGCGCCGCGATCGCATGGGCCCCGACGGACGCGGACGCGGCGGCGGCAAGCGGTTCTTCCGACGTCGCAAAGTCGATTACTTCAGCGTCAACCGCATCGACCATATCGACTACAAGGACGCGGACACCCTGAAGCAGTTCGTCGGCGATCGCGGCAAGATCAAGCCGCGGCGGCATACGGGCCTGAGCGCCAAGCACCAGCGCGAGCTGCGGCGGGCGATCAAGAGGGCGCGCAATCTCGCGCTGCTACCATTCGCAGGCGTCGTCGAAAAGCCGCGACCGGGAGGCAGGTCCGATGGTTGAGGTCATCCTGAAGCAAGACATCTACCGTCTCGGCGACCGCGGCGCGGTGGTGAAGGTAGCTCCGGGGTACGCTCGCAACTATCTTTTTCCGCAGCAACTCGCCATCCCTGCGGATGCCGGCAGTCTGAAGCACCTAGAGGCGATGCGCGCGGCGGCGGCGCGCGACGCGGTGCGCATGCGCGGTGACGCGGAGAAGCAAACCGAGGCGCTCTCTGGCGAGGTGATTCGCGTGGTGGCCCGGGCCAGCCTGAACAACCAGCTGTACGGTTCGGTGACAGCTCGGGACATCGCGGTCAAGTTGGCCGAGAAGGGCGTGGAAATCGATCGGCGGCGAATCCAGATGACCGCTCCGATCCGATCGGTTGGCGACTACGACGTGCCCATCCACATCTACAAGGATCTGACGGCGACGGTGAAGGTCGAAGTCCGGGCCGAGGGCCGCGAGGAAGAGTCGCTGTCCGTTACCCAGGAACTCGCGCCGGAATACAGTTTCGCGCCAGCGGTTGAAGCGGGGCCTGAATCCGAGGCAGCAGAAGGGGCCGAAGCGGTGGCAGCGGCCGAGACAGCAGCCGAGACCGAGCCTGCAGCAGGTGCAGAACCAGCGGCAGAGGCAGAGCCGGCGGCAGTAGAGACCGAAGCAGCGGCAGAGGCGCAGCCAGCCTTGGAACCTGAAACGACGGCGGAACCCGAAACGACGGTAGAAGCCGAGGCGGCAGCCGTGGAGGATGCGACAGCTCCTGAAGTAGCTCCAGAGTCGGAATCGACCGAGCAAACCCCCGAGGAAGCTTCTGTTGGCGAGTGAATTCTTCGACCTGACAGGCCAGACCGCGATCGTTACCGGCGCGGGCCAAGGGATCGGCGCCGGCATCGCGAAACGACTCTCGCGGGCCGGGGCGACCGTTGCGATCGCCGATCGCAACCGCGAGTCCGCTGAGACATGCGCGGAGGAGTTGAACGCCGCGGGTCAGACCGCGTTCGCGGTCGAGACCGACGTGGCGGATCCCGGATCCGTACGACAAGCGGTGGAAAGGGTCCTTGCCAAAGAAGGTCGAATCCACGTGCTGGTTTGCAATGCGGGCATTGCCGGCAAGGCGCTGCCCGCTTGGGAGCAAGTGGACCAAGACTGGCAGGCGGTGATCGATATCAATTTGAGCGGCGTGTTCTACTGCTGCCGCGCCGTGCTGCCGACGATGCTGGAGCACGGTTACGGACGCATCGTCAACATCGCCTCGCTGGCGGGCAAGGAAGGCAATCCCAACATGGTTGCCTATTCGGCCTCAAAGGCCGGGGTGATCGCGCTGAGCAAGTCGATCGCGAAGGAAACCGCCCTCAAGGACATTTGCGTGAACGCGATCAGCCCGACCGTGATTCGCACGCCGATCCTTGACCAGATCACCGAGGAGCAAGTCAACTACATGACCTCCAAGATTCCGAGGGCGCGGACGGGGACCGTGGAAGAAGTAGCGGCCGTGGCGCACTTCCTTGCCAGCCCCGACTGCTCGTTCGTGACCGGCCAGTGCTACGATGTCAGCGGTGGCCGGGCCACCTACTGAAGCCGGTTGAACCGCCGGAAGCACTTGCGATTGTTCGCGCCGAAAGCCGCCCTTGGCGCGATCTTGCTGGGCGCACCGCTGACCGCCGCCGTGACAGTAGAGAAGATCGAGTACGCCGGATGGCCTAACTGCTACCGCGTTTCGAACGGAGACGCGGAGCTTGTGGTTACATCCGATGTGGGACCGCGGATTATCCGCTATGGATTCGTAGGAGGCCAGAACCTCTTCGTCGAACTCGAAGAGGATCTCGGACGGACAGGCGACGAAGGATGGCGGCTGTACGGCGGCAGCAGGCTGTGGGTCGCGCCCGAAGATCGCGTCTACAGCTACGGTTCGGATAACGATCCGGCAGCGGTCGAGGTGTCCGAGACCGGCTTGAGTGCCTTGGCTCCGGTCGAGAACACCGGCGTGCAGAAACGCATCTCGGTAGAAATGGCAGACCGGGGAACGGAGGTCAAGGTCTCCTACGGTCTAGCGAATCGCACGATCTTCCCGTTGCGTATCGCCACGTGGGTGCTGACGATGATGAACCGCGGCGGGACCGCAGTGACCACGCTGCCGCCGCGCGGGACGCATCCCGAGATTCTTGCACCGACGAATCCGGTGGTGCTCTTCGCGTTCACCAACATGAGCGACACGCGTTGGAAGTGGCTGGAGAAGTACATCGTCCTGCGCCAAGATCCGAGCAACGCGGACCCGGAGAAGATCGGGTTGTTCAATCCCGCTACGCGCGGTGCCTACCTGTTGAACGGCGAGTTGTTCGTCAAGAAGTTCGCCGCCTCGCCCGACGAGGAGTATCCCGACATGGGCTCTTCGTTCGAGGTGTTCACCAATGATCGATTCCTCGAATTGGAGACCCTCGGCCCTGTGCGGAAGTTGCGTCCGGGCGAATCCATGGATCATGTCGAGACTTGGTCCTTGCATCGCCGCGTCACCGTGGAGAGCTGGGACGACGCGGGGATCGACAGCGCCCTCGGGCCGTACCTCGACTAGTGATCCGCACGGTCGCGGGGCGGCTGATCGAATCCGGTCGCTTGGGCTTGCTGCCGGCAGTGTTTAACCCGCCGACGATGGCCCACTTGGCACTGGCAAGCGAAGCCCAGCGGGAGTTCGACCTCGATCAGGTCGCCTACACGCTCCCCGATGCCCCGCCGCACAAGCGCATTGAGCTTCCGGCTGCCGCGCAACGCTTGGACTGGCTGGCGAGGCTCGCTGCCGAAAGAACCGACCGGGCGGTGGTGAGCTGTCCAGGGGGCTTGGTCATTGACATCGTCCGCGCGATTCAAGCGGCAGTCGGCCTTGACTGCGAGATCTTCGTGATCGCCGGGCGCGACGCCGCCGAACGATTCGCGTCTTGGGACTACGGGGACGAGGAGTCGTTCGCCGACCAGCTGCAGCACTACAGCCTGCTGGTCGCCGGGAGGAAGGGAGCGTACTCGGTAGCAAGCTCGGTCAAGGGCCGGGTATTCCAGTTCGAGATAGACACTCGATTCGATGCGGCCTCATCGACCGCTGTCCGCGATGCGATTCGCGCGGGCAGGCCTTGGCGCCACTGGGTGCCGCCTGAACTACGCGACGAGGTCGCGATGGCTTATCGGGAGATCGAGTCGTGAGTACGGCACTGGTTGTCTATCAGCCCGGATTGGACGGCACACTGTTCAATAGGGTCGGCCTGCTGCGCCAGTTGCAGGGCACGCTACGCGACCTCGAAGCGGAGTACGCGCTGACGGTGCGGAGGGTCCGGGATTTCGAACTGCGGTTCAAGCCTGCCGTCGGAGACCGGCATGAAGAACTTGAGCTCTTGCGGTCGCGCGTCGCTCGCGCTTGGGAGGCGGTCGCTCGCGCTCGCGGCGGCGCGATGCCAGATGCGAGCGAGGACATGCCAGATGACAATCCAGAGCCTACTGGGATGGGTGAGGGCATTCAGGCGGACAGCACAGGTACGAGCGACGAGTCGGCGCGGCTACTGTTTCTCGCGCTGGCCCGGCAGGTTCACCCGGACTTGACCGAGGATGCGGACGAACGGCGACGGCGGCACGAGGTCATGTCGGAGGCGACACTCGCTTACCGGAACAACGATGAGCGGCGCCTTCAATGGCTGATCGAGCACTGGCAAACACAATGCGAACCGATCCTCGGAATAGGACCGGCACCGCTTTGGCGGCGAACCAATCGACAGATTGCGTGGGTGAGGTATCGGATCCGGGAGGTGCAGCACTCGCTGGCCCAGCTTCATGCTTCCTCGACGGCATACATCATGGAGCGGGAGGCGCAAGCGCGTGTGAGCGGGATTAACCTGATCGTTGAAATGCGCAGGCGAGCGATTGCGGATCTGGAGGCTGCATACCGGGACCTTGACCGGGTGCGGCGGGCAGTCGAAGATCTTGAACCGCAAACCCGGCAAGCAATCAAAGCCGAGTGCGATCTCTGAGAGAGACTCGACCACTGAGATGGTCCTCCAGGCAGGTCCAGCACTGCGTTCCCGCCGCAGCGACTGCGATGTAGTCCGCCAGCGCGGCCATGAGTCCTAGGCATCATGATGCTTGGAGTAGATGAGAGGCTAAGGCACTTGGTAGTTGAGAGCGTCACGGCCAAGCAGGGTCCTTGCGGATTCCCTCGGTTCGATTGAGTAGAAGGGTGCCCGTTCTCATCTTGACGAGCCGGAACGTCGACGGACATCAACACCGTTCGTTTGTCGGCCCGGTCGCCACTGACGAATAACGTGTCTCGTGTCGCCCTGCCAACGAAGGGGCCTCCACGGTTCTTAGAGCCAGACAGGACTATGTGGAATTGGGAAGTGGCGCACCTGTCGCGTTAGAGGGAGCATGGATTCCGGCAACCGGTGCCATCTCGGCTGTACCTCTCGCTGCACCGCAGACACGTACCGCTCCCCGCTCATGGGGTCCATCGTGCAGAGTTCCCGCACTGGGCTCAGCTCAGGGTTAGAATGCACTTCACCGACCGCAACCCGCGTCGGTCCTCCGCATGTGCCAGACTGGCCATGAAACCCGACATGGCGGCTGGGCTCCGACAGACTCCAGCCCGCACGCCGGGGCGCGCGCCGGATTTCCACGCGCAGATCCTGCGGAAGTGGACTATGATACAGTAGAACCGTGACCACAGGGCGGGGCCCGTAGGTTGCGTGGACAATCCCGCAACGCGGAAATCCCCAGCCCTCTCCGGAACTCTGATTTGTGTTGGCGGAGACGCAGGGAGGTACGCGACGATGACGCGTATTCGTACTAACTTCTTCAAGATCCAGACTGGGGGGGGGGGGCAGAGATTTCTCCCTCTAGGGCTGTGCGCACTGCTGCTGGTTAGCGGCATAGCGCTGTGGGCCCAATCCGAAGCGGTGGTGGTGACCTCCGCCACCGACAGTGAGATCGTCGTCGCCACCCTGACGCCCGCCGAGGGCGGCGGGTTCACGCTGGACGGCGAGCCGTTCACCGGCGGATCGGTGACTCTCGACAGCGGAGCCACCTACATCCTCGCGCTGTCCGAGGACGGCATGTGGATCGCGACGTTCCAGCCCGCGGCGATGACGGTGCCGCTCGGCGACAGCAAGCTGACCGTCGAGATCGCGAGCGCCGAGGACGGCACGTGGTGGATCGGCGAGACGGCCGTGGCCTCGGGCGACACGCACATGGCCGGCACGAACGCCAGCGGTCGCGCCAACCGCTACCGGCTGACGCTGCAGGACGGGGAGTGGTCGGCGCGCTACCTGCCCGATTCGATTCCCGTGGCGGGCACGGATCTCGTCGCCACGCCGCACGAGGACGGCAGCGGCTACGCGATCGGCGCGGCCATGGTGGGCATCGACGGCATCGGCGACGTGACCGTGGACGGAGCCATGTACCACGTGCATCGGGAAGCCGGCGGGGGCTTGGTCGGAGCGCGCTTCGCGCAGGACATGGCCACCCGACCGGACTACAAGGACGTCGTCGGGCGCGGCGGGCGGCCGCGGCTGAGTCTCGACGACCGCGCCACGGCAGCCAACGAGGCCGCCACGGCACTGGAAGCGGTGAGCGTGCAATTCCCGGTCGGCGACCTGCTCGGCTCCGGGCGCGCGACGGTGGAGGGCGACAACATCGTCGCCGCGGCGCGGGCGGAGATCGCCAAGCTCCGCGGGCAGGTGGTCCAGCTGGTGGCGTTGCACAAGGACGACGGGATCGACGCCGCCACGTTCGCGGACCAGCTCTACGACCCGGACGGGGACGGCGACACGGCCACCGGCAAGTGGCCCCAGGCCGAGGCGGAGATCAAGAAGATTTTCGGGAGCGCGCACGGGGACTTGGAGGAAGTGCTGCACGAGGACCGCGTGGTGGACGCCTTCGACGAGCTCGTGGCGGCCCTCAGCAGCGTGGAAGCGTTCACCGCGGCCACCGACGCGGACGGCCCCGACTTCATCGCCGGTTTCCGCGGCCGCACGGCCGCGCAGGCGGCGGCCGCGTTCGGGCGCACCGCGTCTACGGCGACCGCCGCGCTGAGCGTGCTGGGCGACGTGCGCTACGGCGCGGCGACGTTCAACGAGACGGCTGTGGCGACGGACGGCCTGGGCCCGGCCGAGCTGGCGCAAGCCTTCGCCTACGCCACGATTCCCGCCGTGCGGCGGTCCTCGGACGTGCAGATGGCGGGCAGCGCGTTCTACAGCGGCGGGACGCACGCGGTCGACGCGGAGGGCAAGCTGTACGCAGGCGACATCGACGTGGAGGTGCGCTTCTCGGAGTTGGAAGTCGGGGCGCTGGTGTCGGGCCTCACGGACGTGGCGACCGGGGATCCGTGGCGACACGGTTTCGGCGGCGCCGTGGCGCACGTGTGGCTGCCGGATGTGCCGCTGAGCCGGGCCGGCACGTGGAACGGCTGGGGCGGCGACGCGCGGCTGGGTTACGAGCTGCGCCCGGGCGGGTCGCTGGACGAGGTGTTGAGCGGGCAGGCCGAGTTCAGCGGGCGCTTGCTGGGCCGCGGCGAGGACGCCGGGGAGCAAGCCGTGGGGGTCTGGCGGCTCAACGACCCGGACAACGACCCCCTGCTGGCGGGCTCCTTCGGGGTCCAGCGCGGCCCGGAACGCATGCGCCCGACGCAGAAGCTGGCGGACGACCTGCTGAGGGTCAGCGCGTCCATGACGCTGGACAGCCTCGACGCGGCCGACAAGACGAGGAACGAGGCGAATCCGGACGATGACCCGGTGAACCGCATCGCGCAGGCGCTGGGCAGCGGCAACGACAACCTCAAGCTCACGTTCGAGGGCGGCGTGGAGTACACGCTGAACCGGGGCACGCTGCTGGACGGCGGCTTCGCGCCGACCTCGCTTGACGACGCGGCGCAAGCGGCGCGACACGAGTCGCGCAAGGACACGCACATCAAGGGGGTGCGCGAGGAGTTCGGCAAGGCGGCGCGGCAGCTGGCTAGCGTGGTGGCTCTGGACACCGACGACGCGGGCAGCCTGCGCCCGACCTTGCGGGCGCAGCGGCAGCGGCTGTTCGACGCGCTGCAGACGGAGCTGGAGAAGCTGTTCGGCGCGGACGTCCCGGCCCCGATCGCCGACCCGGCCAACCCGCCGGACCCGCCGGACGATCCGCTGTGGGTCAATCCGGGGGTGCTGCAGACGACGGCGACGCCGGATCCGGCGCCGGCATGGGCGACGGACGCGGCGGGCTGGAACGGCGCGCACGAGGACTACCCGGTCAACGGCGCCGGCGTGCCGCAGGACGGGCAACTGGCGGGGCGCATCGAGGACGTGCGGGCCGCGCTGGAGGACCGCGACTCGTTCCTCGCCGCCTTCGGCGAGGACGGGGTCTTCGACGCGTACGACAACGATGGCACGCAGCGCCCGGAGGCGGCGGGGGGCTTCGTGGGCGCGAGCACGATGTGGGACCTGCCGACGAGCCGCCTGCTGCTGTGGACCGAGCGCACGGACTTCACGCGCTTCGGCGCGTGGAGCCTGCAGACCGCGGCGGACGGCTCGGCGGCACTGGCCGAGCGCGCGACCGATCCGCAGTCGGGCGCGTTCGCCTACAGCCCACTGGCGCAGACGGAGAAGTACGCGTCGGCCGAGGCGGTGGGCTACCCGGGCCGGGAGCTGCCGAACGCCCAGGCGGGCAAGGTGCTGGCGACCTACCTCGGGCGCACGGCCGCGACGGGCGGCGGGATCTTCTACGAGGGCGACGTGGAGGTCCTCGTGGAATGGGACACCGCGGCCGTGTCGGGCAACCTGGCCCTGACCATATCCGACCTCGTGCCGACGGACCCGCGCTACGCGGCCCTGCGCATCGGCCAGCCCGACCTAATGGACGAAGGCACGGGCGAGTTCACCCCCAGACTCGGCACGTACGACGTGCGGGCGCTCAAGTTCACGACGGCGATCGCGGAGACGGACGGCAAGCTGGGCTTCTCGGTGGAGGCCCTGCCGGAGGTCACGATCGGCGGGTCCCGGCTCGCCGAGCCCCCGCTGGCGGAGGGCTCGGTCGATAAACGGTGGGCCCAGGCGCTGCCGGTCACCTACGACGAGACCGCGGAGGTCGGCATGGAAGCCATTGCCGACCAAGTGGCCAAGTTCCGGCCCGGCAAACTCAACGCGCTCCCGAACCCGTGGACCGGCGAGGACGGCATCCAGAGTACCGAATTCCGCGTTATCACTCAGAAGGGCAATATGTGGCTTCGCAACAACAACCAGGTCCCGGGGTCAAGCGGCCTGGGTCACGGGGGATTTCTGTATCCCTCCAGTGGCGCGAACCATATCTTCAACCACAGCATCAGCACGGACCGCGACGACATCGAGATGCCGACCTACCTGAGGAATTACCCTATTCCGGGCGCCAATTCCCCACGACACTGGGATTTCCGCTTCGCCGACGGCTCGATAGCGAGGTGGTATAACCAACAGTCCGCCAACCCCTATTGGAATCGAATCGACGGCTTGATCGCGCGAGCGGCCGACCCCGACGTGCCGAACGCCGACGATCCGAACCCCGGGTCGGGCCTGACCGCAGCGACGATGTCGGTCATGCTCAAGTCCTGGTTTTTCCGGACCAACGCGATCAACCTGTTTGAGGGCGATCTCGAGAACGCGCAGCTGGACGGGCAGTTCGTGGGCCAGGGCGCGGACGGCCCCACGGGCATGATCGGCACGTGGGAACTGCCGGCGGGCGTCTACGGCGTCGGCGACGTGCGGGAGGCGATCCAGGGCTCGTTCGGCGCGGAGTACGCTCCGTAGGGCGCGGCCAAGGCGGATTCCGGCCGCGACCGTAGGCGGGGCGCGCGCCCCGTTCCCGGGCTTGGCCGACGCTTGGGGGCTTTGTCGCCGCGTTCGCTCAACGGGACAGGGCGGTGGAACCATTGCCAACGAGGGATGCGTCTCCTCCAGCACGGTTCTGGGATCGGGCCATCCGCGCGGTCCAGCAAGCACTCCAGCTTGATCCAGAGCCAGCCCGCGCGTACACGTCTATCGGTATCCCCTGCAGCGGCCAAGACGACTTGATATCGGTGATCGAATCTTGCTCGAAGCTCCTCGAGATCATGCCGGATTCCGCTCGCGCCGGCTTGAGCCCAGACAGTCGCGCTGCCGTGCGACCGCCTTTGGGCGGCGTCAGTAGCGTACTTCCGATAGATTCCGCAACGCAAGTTGGCACCGGCCCACGCCCGCTTCTAGCTCGGCTTCGACATCCAAGAGCGTACAGACAATCGCGACGCCATCGAGCCGTTCCGGCTCCTCGCAGGCTGCCGTGGCAGAGTTCCGCGGTGTGCTGCAGGCGAATGCGGACGCATTGGGTGTCCGCTTGAATCGCGGAGCCCCGCTACGGTCGTTCGGCTCGTCCAAGCACTGCGCGCGCCCCAACTGCAAGTGCATCGACTCAAGGCCTAGCTGGCCCTTGGGTTTTGCTAGACGATCCTGCATGACCTCTCGAGTCATCTCGATGTCGACGTCGAGATGACTACCGCGAAACAACTCGTTGCGTGGGGGTCCCAAGCGGGCGACGGCGGTGTCCTGTCTTTCTATGATCAATCCGCGCTTGCGCGGAGGCGGGACTCTGCACTGAATCAGCAGCAATCCCAGCGGCGTGCGCCGGGCCCGGGAAGAGGTCGCTCGGGTTCTCGCCCGCGCTCCCGTGCGCACGCCGGTTTCCGTTAGGCGGACAGCGGCCGGAAGGTCATCGTTTCGCACGTGGACTGGTCATGGCCAAGCGGAAGCCGAGAGCGTCGCTACGCGCACGTGGCGAGCCGCTACGCCGGTCCGCCGCACGCACGCCCCCCGCAACGTCATAGAAGCTTCCGCCCCGGAACACCCGGAGCGAGCCCGTGCTCGGACCCGTGGGACTCACTGCTGCGAACCCGTTGTAGGTCCGGTACGCCCCGTACCAGTCCGCGGTCCACTCCCAGACATTGCCCAGCATGTCGTGCAAGCCCCACGCGTTCGCCGGCAGCAATCCCACCGGAGACAGCCTGCCGCCGCTGTTGCCCGCGTACCACGCCACCTTGTCCGATTCGCCGTAGCGCGCCCCCGTCGTGCCCGCGCGCGCCGCGTACTCCCACTCCGCCTCCGTAGGCAACCGGTAACGCGTCCCGCGGCCGGACTCCTTCACGTGCAACTTGCGGATGAACTCCTGCGTGTCTGCCCAAGACACCGACCCCACCGGGCACTCGCGACCGCAATGCGGCTGGGACGGCGGCAGGGACCCCATCACCAGCCGCCACTGCCCGCGCGTGACCTCGTGCGTCCCCAGCCAGTAGCCCACGCTGAACTGCACGGGGTGCTGAATCTCGTCTCGCCGCCGTTCTTTCTCGGCCTCGGGGGATCCCATCCGGAATCTCCCCGCCCGAATCCACGCGAACTCCATGCCCAGCGTGTTCGTCCACCGCGGCATCGTTCGGACCAAGCGGAAGCCGATGCCCCACCAGCTGTCAGGCGGAACGCCAACGCCGCCGCTGCGCCCGCGCCACGCCAACCGTGGGGACAGACCGGAGTTCGTGCTGCCTCCCCGAACCAACGAATTCGTGCCTGTACTCGGGCCTGTGGGATCCGTCACCGCTCCTGTCGGATACGCACCGTACCAGTCGGCCACGATCTCCCAGACATTACCCAACACGTCGTGCAAGCCCCAGGCGTTTGCCTTCTTCTGACCTACGAAATGCGGTCTGCCACGGCCGTTTTCCGGGTGCCATGCGATCCCGTCCAACTCGCCGTAGTGTGCCCCGGTCGTGCCCGCTCGCGCCGCGTACTCCCACTCCGCCTCCGTCGGCAGTCGGTACACGTACCCCCTCCCGGCCTCCCGCTCGTTCAACTTCCTGATGAATTCCCGCGCCTGCTCCGGTGATGCGAAGACTGGATAGGCCCCGTGATCGGGGGCGTCCGTGGTCCCCATCACCGCGTGCCACTCCCTGCGCGTGACCTCGTGCTTCCCCATCCAATATCCCGCGCTGATCGTCACGCTGTGCTGCACCTCGTCGGCCTGACGCCCTGCCTCGTCGGCCGGAGACCCCATGACGAATTTCCCCGCCGGAATCCACTTGAACTCCGCTCCCAGCGTGTTCGTCCATGTCGACCCCACGGCGGGCGGCGGGTCGGGCACCCGCGCCGGCACCTTGGCTTGGGACCTGCCCGTCACCGGGGCGAAGCCGTTGGCGTACGCGTGCGCCGCCGCGGTGCCGTCCGGCCTCGCGGCGGTAGGCGCACACTCGGCCGCTACCCGGACATCCGCGCGGTCGCGGATCACTTCGGACGTTACGTCGGCGCAGGAACCGTCCGCCCCGGCCAAGCCGGGCAGCGCGACAGCACCCAGTGCCGCCCAGAGCATGAATAGCGTGGTCGTGGCGCGCACCTGCGCGGCCACCCACGCCACTGATCGAATGTTTGTGATGAACCTCATCATTGGTTTTCCTTTCTCACTGATGGGCGACAGTGGATTGTCACCCCGAACCCAAATGGCGGACCCAGTTGCGGAGGCCCTCGGAGGTGCCGAGAGCGAGACGCGCTAGCTCGAGCAAGCGACCTCCCGCTAAGCCTTCTGGACTTGCGCCGGCTCGCGCACCCGTCTGCTGCGCGGAATCGAATTCGGGCATCCTCGCCCGAGGCCGCCCACGGCTCGGTTCGCTGCCGCTTTCGACGTGCGGCCGATGTGCCGAGACGGGCGTCACCTTGCTGCGTGACATCGTCGTGACGATTCCAAGCAACGGCTCCGCCTTCCGCGCACTTGCGTTTGGCGTTGCAATTGAGCCGGGACGGCCGCGGGACGGGCTGCCAGCACGCACCCACCGGTCGTTGCTCCGACGGCTTCGCTGGGTCACCATCAAGGCAATTCTACCCCCCCCCCTTCCGGTGTCAAGCACTTTTTGAGAAAACTGTAAATAATTGAAAACAAATAACTTATAGACCGCGTGATCCATGCATTTGTAAAGCTCTCCTCGACCTCGCCCCCGCAACGGGCTGACAAGGAAGCCGCACTTGGGTCCCAAGTGGTGCTCTCGAGACGCTCGCAACTGCTGTCGCCGCACCCAAGTCGGCTGCCCCTTGCGACTCCTGCATGGTGCGACTCACACCGCCTGCTACCATGCGTCGCCGGAGTTTGGATCACGCGGCTCAGGGATCCCCACCTGTCGGCGGCGTACAACGCTACGCACTTCCGGAACGCTGCCCGAGATCGTTCTAGAAGCCGCTTGCGGGCCATCGGGACCCTGCGTCCCAGCAAGTGCGGCTGCACTTGGAACTCGCCTAGCAGCGCAACAGCCCTCGGGAAGGGTCGGCCGCACAATTCCCGGAGATTCTGTAGGCAAACCGGCATCGGCCCTCCATGAGCGCAAGGCTATTCGCGGGGACATCAATCAGTTCCGGTGCATGGCCGCGCTAGACTGCGAACTGGTCCGGTCGTGCAACAGGCTGAGTGCTCTGTTCGTGTCGGACTCATGGGTGAGTCAAGGACGACGTTCCTTTGCGCTCCTCCCACCGGAGTTTGCCGGACTGCTCTGGTCCATCAGGTTTGCCAGGGGGTAGGTCGCCGCTGCTTAAGCACCTACAAGCCATCCGTACTGGAGGCGGTTGACCGACTGGTCGTGGCCGGTGCTGGTCGATCCAGAGCCCTGGCAGAGGTCAAGGACCTCCGTCCCCTGGCACGAGACCCATGGTGACGTCACCGAGTGACTCGACTCGGGGAACCCGGCAAGACCTGCCTTCCGGCGAGATCGCCAGTCAGCCGGGCGCGTCGACCGTGGCAGAGGATGACCGGTGCCTAGAATCGAGCCCAACCCGATGATTCACATTCCCGGGGTTGCTATGTTCTAATCTGCATTTACGGACGGTCGCGTCGCTTTGCCACCTGTCAAGCCGACACACTCCTCTGGGGACGAATCGCGAATCACGCGTCGCGAACTCATGGTGGCGAGTTTGGCGCTGTCGACCGTCGCGGGAGCGAAGATGCCACAGAGAGGACTCGGCCTCGATCTATTCAGCTTGCGGTCGCAAGGCTGGAGCGCGTTCCAGCAGTTGGATTTCGCCCATGCCCACGGGGCAACGGTCGTGAACTTCTCCGAGCCGCGCTTCTTGGGAAGCACGGATGCGGACCACCTCAAGCGCGTACGGGAGCATGCCGACAGCCTCGGAATCCAAGTTGAGGTCGGATTCGGTTCGATCTGCCCTACCTCCACGCGCTTCGTCAAGGAAGACGGCACGGCGCGCGAGCAGTTGCTCAAGATGTTCGAGATCGCCCGCATCGTCGGGTCCCCGTTCGTGCGCTGCTACCTTGGCAGCGCAGACGAGCGCAAAAGCACCCTGCCGCTCGAGCAACATATCGAGAACACCATCACGGCTTGCAAGTCCGTGCGGGACGCCGACGAGCGTCATGGCATCAAGATCGCGGTCGAAAATCACGCGGGCGACCTGCAGGCGCGACAACTCAAGGAGCTGGTCGAGGAAGCCGGGACTGACTACGTCGGTGCGTTGCTGGACGCGGGCAACGCGACTTGGACGCTGGAGAACCCCTTCCACACCTTGGAAGTTCTCGCTCCGCTTGCACTGACCACCGGGGTCAGGGATTCCCGGATCTGGCTGGCCGATGACGCCGTGCACGTGATGTGGGTTCCAATGGGCCAGGGCAATGTCGGTATGGATCGCTGGATCCGCCGCTTTCACGAGTTGCGGCCCGATCTGGCTCTCTCCTTGGAGATCATCAACTTGCGGTCCGCCCGCAAATTCCCCGTGCGAGACCGTGGCTTCTGGGAGCAGTATCGCGATGTGCCGGCGTGGGTGTACGAAGAATTCATGGCCTTGGCGCGTGAAGGCAGACCCTACCTGCCGGCCGCTGGTGATCCGGTCGAACTCGAACGGACTGAGGTCTCGGCCGATCTGGCGTATTGCCGCGAGCTGCTCGGGCTTGGCTAGCGCGCGGTTCCTGTCGCGACCGGAGCATCCTACCGAGGTGACGGCTAGCGGTAGCTCCGGGTAGGTCCAATCGGCAAGCAATCCCAGGCTTCCCGTTCGGCTGCAGATGGTATCGTGATCGGCGCCAGCGAGGAGACCTGATGCCGATTCAAAGTCCGCTTGATCGCCGTACGTTTCTCGGTCTGGCCGCAGGGGGCTGCGCCACGGGAATGGATGCACGGGGGCAATCCTCGCAACGTCCGCCGAACATCGTTTTCCTGATGACTGACAACCATCGCTGGGATCTGCTGGGCTGCATGGGAAACGAGATCATCGAAACGCCCCATATCGACCGCTTGGCGGAACGCGGCGTTCGCTTCGCCAACGCGTTTTGCACCACATCCATCTGCGCCGCGACCCGAGCGAGCATCTTGACAGGGGAATTCCGCAGGGAGCACGGATACACCTTCACCATGCCGCCAATGAACCTGCAGCGGCTGGATCGCAGCTACCCGGCCCTGCTGCGCACGGCGGGCTACCGCACTGGATTCGTGGGCAAACTCGGCGTGGAGGTCGATCCTCGGGCACCGGATCGGCTCTTTGACTTCTTCCGGCGTCGAATTGCCAGTTCGACCACCAATCCCTACTACCGCAGGGCTGCCGACGGGAAGGTCAAGCATCTCACGACGATCAACGGAGACGATGCGGTGGAGTTCATCCGAACGAACGGATCCAACCAACCGTTTTGCCTGTCGGTGAGCTTCAGCGCGCCGCACCCCGAGGACGACAACCTGCAGCAGTACGTCTACGACAGGCAGTACCAAGATCTCTACGAGGAGTCGTACATTCCCCCGCCGCCGGCGTCCGAGCACCGGCACTTTCACGATCTCCCGGGATTCATCCAAGTCTCGATGAGTCGACAGCGCTGGTTCCGCCGCTTCGACGAACCCGACAAGTACCAGCGCATGATGAAGGGCATGTATCGACTGATCACCGGTGTTGACACCCAAGTGGGCCGCATCACCGCTGAGTTGGAGCGTCAAGGGTTCGCTGACAACACGGTAGTGATCTTCACGGGCGACAACGGCATTATGGTCGGCGAGCACGGTCTCACCGGGATCTGGCTCATGTACGAGGGCTCCATACGCAAGCCGCTCATCATTGCCGATCCGCGGCTCGCTCAAAGTCGGCGAGGATCCGTGGTGGAGCACATGGCTCTGAGTTTTGATTGTCCAGTGACGATGCTAGATCTCGCCGGCATCGACGCCCCGCGAGCGATGCGCGGCCGCAGCTTGGTCCCGCTGCTCAAGGACGAAGCCGTGGAATGGCGCAAAGACTTCTTCTACGAGCATCTCTACGAGCGAGAAACGATTCCAAAGAGCGAGGGCGTCCGCACCGAGCGCTTCAAGTACGTCCGATACTTCGAAAGAAACCCAGTCTACGAGCAACTGTTCGATCTCGCCACAGATCCGAACGAGGTGAAGAACCTCGTATCCGATCCAGCATATGAGCGGACGCTGGCGGTGCTACGCGCTCGGTGCGACGAATTACGAGATTCAGTTGGAGGACCGTACGTGCGTGGGATGTGAGCGGGACCGCGACCTTGAATCACTTCACCAGTTTGCTACCAACGACCACGGCGATGATCGTGGCCAACGAAGCAACTGCAGCCATCGCAACCTCCACCTGTCCGTGAAGTGCCAGCACACAGGCACCGCCGAGACCGGCGATGCCGAGCCAACCGCCAATCCATGCATTCCGTTGCTCGGCAGCTCCCTCTCTCTTGCTATGGGCCATCGCGAACTCGAACCTGCGTCGGTCAACGGACTCCATGTGCTTCAAGGTCGACTGATAGAACGTCCGAACCTGATCAGGAGACAGCCTGTCTAGAGTGCTCGGCGAGATCTGCTGAACATGCAACTGGTTGAATTGAATTCTCGTCGCAGTCTCGGGCGTGGGTGGGCTTGGGGGCAGCGCAAAAGCCGTGTCGGTTCCGTTCTCGGAAGAATCCCCACTTGGCACCGCCGGAGGGTCTGCGCGAGCATCGCCGTCAGCCATGGCCCAACCCCAGTTGCCGTTGGCTCTGCAGGAACGGTAGTGCTCTGGAGATCATATCTTTAGGTCCCTCGGCGGGTTCGATGTCCAGTGCGTAGCCGCGAGCAGTGGTGCGAATGCCGTGTAGCCAGTAGGGATGCTGCCTGCGAATCTCAGACCGGTAATCTTCGAGCCACTGGAGCATCTTTCGCGCGTCGCTGTCCGAAACCCTCCGGGGGAGCAGCACTTCGACACGCCACCCACGATCAAGCCGTATGACGTTGCATTCGATACAGTTACCGCTGCTGGCGGAAGCGTATGCAGATTCGATCTTGGTTCCGTACATGGGAGTATGCTCGACTGTCAACTGATCCATCGTACCATCGGCACTGCGGCTAGTGGAAGAAAGTCTCAGCCAACGGACAGCTCCGGCGCTCGGATCTGCCAATGCCCGCCGAGCCTTCAAGCAACTCCCCCTAACGGGCGGAAGCGACTATCACTCACCGGGAAGCAGCGTCCAGCTTGAGACGTGTGAGCCTAAACGTCTGGCTGCCCTTCGTTCCGCCAATCGAGGCCTTGTCGGCACTTGAGGCCATCTAGCGGCCCCGATCCTCAGTGCCCACTGCCGGGAGGGCCCCACTGGGTCGCTTCGAGAAACGCCAGCAAGTCCGCGAGCTGGCCCCGACTCAACTGCTCGTCCAGCCCCGAAGGCATGACCGAAACGGTGCCGGGCCGCACTTCTTCGATGTCCGATCGCAGCACCCGAACCTGCTCGTCAGCGCTGACTGCCAGCAGCAGATAAGAGTCGGTCTCTTCGATCGGCACGCCACTAATCGACTCGCTCGAAGTTACGGCCACCACAGGCTCGTAGCTGCGCACGAAGCTCGCACTGGGGTACACGATGGCTTCCAGCAGATCCCTTCGTTCGCGAATCTGGCCGATCCGCGTGAGGTCGGGTCCGATGTCACCTCCTTGGTAGCCGATCGAGTGGCAAGCCAAGCAAGCGGTCTCGCTGCTATTGAACACGACCTGGCCGCGGCGGATATCGCCTCGATCCAGCGAGACGAGCATCTCGTCGAGCGTATCCGCTTGCTCGGCAAGACTCGCGACCTCGCCTGACAGCAGCCCGTCGAGTTCCTTCTGGACGGCGGACGGATACCTCGCGGAGACGGATTTGAGAATGTCCGCACGGAGGTTCGACAGACCCTTGGCTTGCGCAAGGCCGGCGGCCAAGAGACCGCCTATCCGTTCATCGCTCGATTGCCTGAAGGCTTGTACGACGAGTGGGAGTTCCATGGGGCCGATGCGTCCCAAGAGTTCCGCCAAACTCGCGAGCTGATCCTCGTCCAGAGAAGCTCGGGCCAAGACGCGGGCAGCGGCAGCCCGCGCGTCGATGGCGACCGTCGGCAAGACCTGGCTCGTGGCAAGCTCGAAGAGTCCCGGCACCAAGACCTCCTGCGAGAGCACGGCTGCGTCTAGGGCTTGGATCCTCAGTGCAGATTGGAAGTCCTTGTTGCGGGCGACTTCCAGCAGCGCCTCGTCCAGCACGGGGTCGCCGGCATCCGGTCGGGGGAGGATGCGGGCGGCCTTCAAGGCGGCCGCGAGGGTGTCGCGGCGACCGAGGGCCGCCGCGATGGCCGAAGACCAGCCCTCCGGGGGCTCCTCTACCAAGGCCTTCGCCATGGATTCCAAGGCCAGTTCGCGCACGGGTCGCGGCTGGCTGCCGCGCGCCGTTCGCGCCAGCACGTCCTGAACGGCGGGGTCGCCTGCGAAACGGTTGATGCGAGCTGCCAGATCGCTCGGGTCCTCGCCGCGATATCGCGAAAGTTCACCGGCCAGATACCCGGCCAGCCGGCCGCCCCATTCGGGATGGCGAGTCGCGATCCATTCCGCGGCCTCCGAGATCAGCGGATCCGTTGAAGACAGCCGGGATAGGATCGCGTCCGGCGCCAGGGCCGCTGGGCGCATCTGATCCAAGGCAATCATGGCCGCGCGATGGGTGCGCGGGTCGGCCGCCGCGAGACCAGATCGCGTTGACGGCGCATCCGCGATCTCGATGAGCGCGTAAATCAGCGAATGCGTCAGCACCTCGTCATCGGTCCCGGCGGTCGCAGCGAGCAGCCGAGGCACCGCGGACCTGTCTCGCATCCGGCCAAGGGCTTCGGCAGCGATGCGCCGCACCGCTGCAGAGGCGTCCGCCAACTGGTCTTGGACCGCTTGCGCGGCCGCTACGTCGCGATGCAACGCGACCGAGTGCAAGGCAGCTTGACGAACCCCGGCGTCCGCGTCGCGCAACGCTTCCCGGACGCCCGCGCGGGCGTCATCCTCGTCGATCCTGGTCAGCCCCCAGACGGCGTTGCGCCGGGCATCCGCGGAATCGCTTCCGCGCACGACACCGAGGAGTTCCTCGACTGCGCCTTCGCGCGCGAGCGCGGCGAGTGCTCTCTTGCGAACCGCGGGACGCTCCGAGTCGAGCATGTCCGCCCAGCCGGCCGGGCCCATTCCGACCCAGTCCAGCTGGGTGCCCCACGGATCGTCGGGAGGCACCGCGCCGGTGCGGCGGATGCGATAGATGGCGCCCAGCACGTCCGGCTTGGTCAACTGGGCGGTCGGGCAGCAGAGCTTGTACCATCCGCCGGTGTCAACCACGAGCAGGCTGCCATCCGCATCCTCCATCACGTCGGTCGGATGGAAGTCGCGACTGGTCGAAACCAGGAAGTCCGAGTCCTCGGTAGTGAATGTCGCTCCGCTGGCAACGAGTTTGTGCATCGAGACTTTGCGGAGATTGAACGAGGTCGCGAACCACGAACCCCGATAGCCCTCGCCGAAAACGCCTGAGTCGTACCGAGCAAGGCCCACGGGCGCCGCGCCGCCCATGTGGGTCATCACGGACATGTACCCGCCCGTCATCGGGTGGTCATCGGTAACGCCGTGCTGCTTGCCGTAAACGGCGCCATAGACGGCGTGGACCAAACCGTCCCGTCGCCCGAGCTGCGGATGCTGCAGGAAAGTGGACGTCAAGAGCCGCTCGCCTTCGGGCGTGAAGGCGAGCTCGACGGGATTGTCCATGCCGCCGGTCAGAACGTGCTCGATGGGCCCGCCGGTGGCCCGGCGCCGGAATACGTGCGCGGCCCGCGTGACGAACGGCTCCTCCCCGGGGCGCTCGTAGACCTGCTCGGCGAACGCGCCCTTCGTCCAATAGATGCGTCCGTCCAATCCGAGGTACGGCCCGTGCAAGTCGTTCGCGCAGTTGGTGAGCGTCTTGACGAACCATTCCTCCCGCTCGTCGGCGACGCCGTCACCGTCCGTGTCGGTGAGCTTCCAGATGCTCGGGGGAGCGGCGACATAGACCGAGCCCTCGTGCCATAGGACGCCCTCGGGGAACATCATCTTGTCCGCGAACACCGTGCGCTCGTCGTAGCGCCCGTCGCCATCCGTGTCGGCGAGGCGCAGGATGCTGTGCGGTCGCTCTTCCAGTTGCTTGCGGACATCGTCGTTCGAGCCGGAGGACTCGGCGACATACAAGCGCCCCTGATCGTCCGCGTCCACGATCATGGGCCGCTCCACGAGCGGCGGGCCGGCCGCCAATTCGATTTCGAAGCCTTCCGGGATCGAGATATGGTCGGGGACGCCGGAGTCGATCCAGGCGCAGCCGCCCAAGCCGACGAGGAGTCCCAGAGCGGGGGCAATGCGGGCAGACGCCGCCGTCCCATCGGACGCACCGCCGTTCCGCGCGACCTTGCGGCACGGTTCCGCACATTCGGCGGATCGGAATCCAGATCCAGAGGACAGCATGTTCTAGCCCTCCCCTACGCAGCGACCCATGCCCCGGAGGAGGGTAGCGACGCGAGTCTCGGACGATCAGGCACATACGTACTATAATTCCCCTTCGTAAGTGTTCGCCCATGATCCTCCGCGCACTAGTCCTCGCTCTCGCACTTGTCGCCTGCGGCCCGCAAACTGATGTCTCTCGAGTCGGCCCTGGCGAAATCCCGGTCGTGGCACCGGCCGAGATCGGTCTCTCGCAGGAGCGTCTCGACCGGATCACGCGCGCCATGGAGACCAGCGTCGAGAAGGGTTACATCGCCGGGGCCATCGGCGTCGTCGCTCGCCAAGGCAAGATCGGGTACTGGGAGAGGGTCGGCATGGCGGACCGGGAGGCCGGGGAGGCCATGCGGGACGACACCATTTTCCGCATCTTCTCGATGACCAAGCCGATCGTCGGCGTCGCCTTGATGACCCTGTACGAGGAGGGGCGATTCTCGCTGACCGACCCTGTCAAGGATCACATTCCCGAGCTGGGAGGCCTCAAGGTGTTCGCAGGCGGAAAGGAAGTCCCGGCCAAGCGCGAGATGACCGTTCAGGATCTCATGCGGCACACCTCCGGCATGACCTACGGCCTGTTCGGAAACAGCCGGGTCGACAAGATGTACATGGACGCGGACGTCCTCGGCGGGAACGAATCGGTCGCGCACTTCGTCGAGAAGCTCGCCAAGCTCCCGCTCAAGCACCAGCCGGGATCGGCATGGGAATACAGCGTCTCCGTAGACGTGCAGGGGCGGTTGATCGAAGTCCTGTCGGGTCAGGATCTAGCGACATTCCTGCAGGAGCGCGTGTTCGCACCCTTGGACATGCGCGACACGGCTTTCCGGGTTACACCCGAGCAGCAGGAGCGCTTGGCCCAGGTTTACCAGCAGACCAAGGACAAGAGCGCCATCGAGCCCGCTCCGGACGGCCGCTCCGCGCGATACACCGAGGACACCAAGTGGTATTCCGGCGGCGGAGGCTTGGTGTCGACCACCCGGGACTACCTGCGCTTCTGCCAGATGATGCTGAACGGCGGCGTGCTCGACGGGACGCGCATCCTGAGCCGCAAGACGGTCGAGTTGATGACCATCGACCATTTGGCCGAGGTGCCCAGAGCCTCGTCGATTTCCCGACCGGGCTACGGCTTCGGACTCGACTTCGCGGTGCATCTCGATCCGGCCACCAGCGGCTTGAACGGTTCGGTTGGAGAATACAACTGGGGAGGGCTTGCCGGCACCATCTTCTGGATCGATCCGGCCGAGGAGATGATCGGCTTGTACATGATCCAGATGCTGCCCCCGCGATTCGAGGACGGCCGCAACCGCTTCAAGCGCCTCGCCTACCAAGCACTCGCCGACAACTGAGCTGCCGCGGCGACCGGCCACGGCCATTCCGCATATACTGCAAGCCATGCTCTCCACCTCGCTACGGGCATCCCTGCTCGCCCTCGCAATTGCCGTTGGCATCTCGGGAGCCGAACTTCCGCGGGCCGCGCCCGCGGAAGTCGGTCTGTCGCAGGATCGACTCGACCGCATCACGCAAGCCATGCAAGAGGATGTCGATCTCGGCCAGCTTGCCGGGGCGATCGGGGTGGTGTCCCGCAAGGGCAAGGTCGCCTACTGGCAAACGGTAGGCATGGCGGATCGGGAAGCCGGCAGGGCGATGGCCGACGACGCGATTTTCCGCATCTACTCCATGACCAAGCCGATCGTCGGCGTCGCCTTGATGACGCTCTATGAGGAAGGCAGATTCGCGTTGCGGGATCAGGTCAGGCGCTTCCTCCCCGAACTGGGCGGCCTGCAGGTGATGGAGGGCGGCAAGGCGGTCAAAGCGCGGCGGGAGATGACCGTGCAGGATCTCATGCGCCACACTGCCGGCTTTTCGTACGGCGGCGGCGAGCATCCCGTCGACAAGCGCTATCGCGAGCTCGACATGCTCGGAGACAATCGCTCCGTCGACGACTTCGTCCGGAAGCTGGCGCAGGTTCCCTTGAAGTTCCATCCTGGCTCGGCTTGGTTCTACAGCGTCTCCGTGGACGTGCAAGGCCGCTTGATCGAAGTCCTGTCCGGACAGGATCTGGCGACGTTCCTCCAAGAGCGGATCTTCGTGCCGCTGGACATGTCGGATACGTCGTTCCGGGTTCCTGCGGAGAAGAAGGATCGATTCGTGCAGATGTACAGCCGCACGGAAGACCGCAAGGGGATCGAGCCCTCTCCGGCCGACCGGTCCGAAGACTACTACGACTACGAGAGCCGCTGGTACTCGGGCGGCGGGGGCTTGGTGTCAACCACGCGCGACTATCTGCGCTTCTGCCACATGCTGCTGAATGGCGGCGCGCTGGACGGCAACCGGATCCTCAGCCGCAAGACGCTGGACTTGATGGCCTCTGACCACGTCGAGGGCGTGGAGCGGGCGTCGGGAGTGCTGTCGCGAGGGTACGGGTTCGGGCTGGATTTCGCGGTCCACGTGGATCGGGCCAAGAGCGGATTGAACGGCTCCGTGGGCGAGTACAACTGGGGCGGCTTGGCCGGCACGATTTTCTGGATCGATCCCGCCGAGGAGATGATCGGGCTGTACATGATCCAATCGCTCCCGCCCCGATTCGGCGACAGTCGAAGCCAGTTCAAGCGCCTGGCCTATCAAGCGATCGTCGACTGACCGATGCTTGCACCGCGCTCACGCGCGGGGCGCCAGCATCAGCACGCCGCGCGCCACTTGGCCCGCTTCCATGTCATCGAACGCCTTGGCTAGATCCTCTAACGGATATCGCTTCGAGATGAGCGCATCGAGCGGCAACTTGCCGGACAGGTAGAGTTCCAGCAGCTTGGGCAAGTCCAGCCGCGGCCGGATCGAACCGGCAAACGATCCGAGCAGCCGCTTGTTCTGCAGCACGAGCGCTCCGGCCGGGATCCCGACTTGTTCCTTGGCGGCGTGTAGCCCGACGATCGTTGCCGATCCGCCCGGGCGCGCCGCTTTC
The DNA here is from genome assembly GCA_965242625.1 of Bryobacterales bacterium. Classification (GTDB taxonomy): domain Bacteria; phylum Acidobacteriota; class Terriglobia; order Bryobacterales; family UBA6623; genus VXMF01. Next base: position 800,084 of record CBDEST010000005.1, read on the forward strand.
AGCGCCAGGTCGATCGTGGGACCCGACCCGACGCTATCGAACACGTACTCGGGCCCGCCCTTGGTGGCCCTGCGGAGTTCCTTGGAAGCGTCCTCGCTTGCTGACGAGTTGATCACAATATCCGCTCCCATCGCTTTCGCGAATTCGAGTTTGGAATCCATGACATCGAGGGCGACGATGGGGCTGCAGCCGACGAGCTTGCAGCCCAGCAAGGCGCTCAGGCCGACACCGCCGCAGCCGATCACGGCGGCGGGCAATCCGGGCTGCGCCCGGGCCGTGTTGATCACTGCGCCCACACCGGTCGCGACCGCGCACCCGATGACGGCCGCGATCTCGAACGACACTCCGTCCGGGATCGGAACGACACCGCGCTCGTCCACCACGGCGTACTCAGCCATGGTTGCGGCGCTCAGGAAATGCTTCAACGGCATGCCGTCGGCAGTGCTCAGGCGAGTCGTGCCGTCGACGAGCAAGGCCTTGAACGTGGTACTTGCCAGCCTCTCGCAAAGATTGTGACGACCGTTCAGGCAGGTTGCGCAGGTCTCGCACGCGGGCAGCCAGTTGACCACCACCCTGTCGCCGGGCGCGCAACTCTTCACGGCACCGCCGACCGCCGCGACGGTCCCGGCACCCTCGTGGCCAAGGACGAGAGGCGGAACGGCCCTCAATTCTCCGCGGAGTGTGTGCAAGTCCGAGTGGCAAACGCCCGCCGCGTGCATGCGGACCAGGACTTCGCCTTCCTTCGGAGCGGCTAACTCGACTTCCTCGATCGACAGATCGTTAAGTTCGCGGACTACCGCAGCCTGCATTCGCATGAGCACATCCCTCTCTCGACCAGCGTTGCGGAACCGCCCGCGCGCGGCGCGATCACGGTCAATTCTACCGAACGGCCAGAGATTCTGAATCAGCAGCTCCCAAGACCAGCGGTGGCCGGGCGACCGTAACGAGAGTTGACGAATTGCGCCTTAACAATTGTCGGTTCGGCGCAGGCACGAACCGTTCACCCTGCGGCAACAGCCATGCCTAGCCGTTTCTCACTCTACGCACTCGCGACGTTCCTAGCCCTTGCTATCTGCACTACGGCCGCTGCCCAAGCATCCGATCAGGCTGCCAGCGGCGGGTCGTCTGCAACCGAACCCGCGGAATCTGAAACGACTTCCGAGGAAGCCGACAGCGCTCAGTCGCAACCGACCGGCACCGAGTCGTCAGGGGACGCGGATCGCACCCGGCTCAATCTCCTCGGCGAGGTCAACTCCGAACAGGGAGAAGGCCGTCGCAACGAGAACGTCCGGCTCACGCTTATCGACAACAACGTCTTGCGGGAGCTCAATGAACGTCTCGGCATCTCGGCCACGGCCGTGAAGAGCTTCCAGATCGACCGCTCGTACTGGGCTACCGAGTACGGCGGCCAGCCATCGCGCCCCTTGCACGCTCCGCCTGCGAGGGCTTCGCGCATCAACGGGAACCTGTTCCTCACCCATACGAACAGCGCCGTGAGTGCTCGATCGTTCTTTCAGGTCGGGGCCGTCCAACCGGCGCGGAGCAACAACTACGGTCTGACCGTGGGGATGCCCGCGTGGAGCGGAGCTGCCCTCACCGTCACGGCCAGCCAGACGCGGAATCGCGGCCAAGTGAACGGCAACGTATTGGTACCGACCCCGGAGGAGCGCATTCCGCTCGCCACGGACCCCGCCACCCGGGCATTCGTCCAACGCATCATGGACGCGTATCCCGCTGTCCTGCCCAATCGCACGGACATCAATCCGCGCGCCCTGAATACCAACGCGCCCCAAGACATCGCGAACGACCGCGCTTCGGCGACCCTCGATCAGTCCACCGGTCCCAAGGGTCGCATCACCATGCGCTACGGCTTGGTGCTCCAGAATGTCGATGCCTTCCAGCTCGTGGGCGGTCAGAACCCCAATACGACAACTCGCAATCACCAGTCGCGCATCACTTGGAGCCGCGAGTGGACCCCTCGATTCACCAGCGACATGACCGCGGGCTTCGATCGCGTGGGATCGCAGTTGATACCCGACGAGAGTTCGATCGGGCCTTGGATTCGCGTGGGACAGGCGCTGGACAGCATCGGGCCGCCGGGTCGCTTCCCCGTGGACAGGGCCGGTAACAACTTCCGCTACGGCGCCCGCTTCCGCTATCGACGGGGAAACCACAACTTCCTGTTCGGCGGAGACTTGCACCGGGGGCAGATCAACGGACGCGAGTTGCAGGACCATCGCGGACGGTTCATTTTCCGACGGAACTTCGGCAACAGCGCGGTGACGAACCTGCGCCTGGGGCTAGCGAGCAATTACGCGATCGCGATCGGAGATGTTCACCGGGGCTTTCGGCGCTGGATGTCGCAGGTCTATGTCGGCGACGACTGGCAGGCGAGCAAGGACCTGACCCTCAGCGTGGGATTGCGCTGGGAGCCGGTCGCCAAGCCGACCGAGGTCAACGAGCTCACCGATGTCCCGTACTCGTCCGACCTCAACAACCTCGCTCCGCGTTTCGGCTTCGCGTACCGCTTGCCAGGCCGCTGGGGCGCCTTGCGCGGGGCTTACGGCATCCACTACGGCGAGATCTTCACAGCCACGTATATCCAGGCCCGCATCAATCCGCCGCAAAACGTGACCGTGGTCGTCCAGACGCCCAGCCTCATCGATCCGCTCGAGGAGGGCGGGCAGGTGTCGTTCGACCCCGACGTGCGATCCATCCGATTCGATATCGCTCCCGATCTCAGGATCCCTTACACGCACAATTACAACTTCACTTGGGAATTCGAAGTCGCCAAGGACTGGACGGTGGATCTGGCATACGTCGGCAGCCGGACCCACAAGATCCTGTCCATGTTCTTCTTGAATCGGGCGCGGCCCGTAGAAGGCGTCCCGCAAACGACCGCCACCGTGAACCGGCGCAGGCCAGACCAGCGGTTTTTCAACGTGCTCCATGTGACGAATGGCTCGCGGGGGTTCTTCGACGCGGGCCGAGCGACATTGCGGATGCCTCGGTGGGGCGGCTTAAACCTCGAAGCCTCCTACTGGTGGAGCAAGTCGATCGATCTCGGCGGCAGCTACCTGAACACCGCCGCGAACGCGAACCGGCGGCTCACGGAGAGCCCGTCGGAATTCGACGTCCATGGGGAGCTGCGGGGAGTCAGCACCTTCGACCAGCCGCACGCGGCCTTGATCAACTTCAGTTACCAGACCGCGGCTCTCGGGAGCCGCGGACGATTGATGCGCAGCCTGTTCGGGGCGTGGCAATTGAGTTCCGTGCTGCTCTTCAAGTCCGGCACGCCGTTCTCGGTGCTCGCCGGATCGGACGCACCCGGATTCGGCAACGTGGACGGCTCGCAGAGCGATACCCCGCTGCTGCTGGACACTGCGATCCTCGGTCGCTCGATCGACGATCCGGACACCTCGTTCGACCAACTTCCCGCGGACGCCTTCGGCTATATCGCGCCGACGGACCGGCGCGGCAACCTTGGTCGCAACACGTTTCGCCGGGACGGGATCGCGAATATCAACATGGCGGTCTCGAAGTCGTGGACTCTAGGCGGTGACAACGCTCTGCTACTACGGGCAGAATCGCTCAACTTCACGAACCACCCGCAGTTCGAGGGTCCCGGCGCGAACCTCGCCGAAGCCAACTTCGGACGGATCACGAACACGCTCAACGATGGTCGTACGTTCCGATTTACGTTGCGGCTCACGTTCTGACCGTCGGCTAGGAATTGATGCGGGCGTGCGCTCGCAACTAATTGAGTGCCAGATCTAGTGCCTTGGCCCGAGCGGCCCGCCGGCGACCGCCGGTTTGCGAAGTGCTGCGCGAGGGTCGCGACAGCCGCAGCGTTCCGCAGGGATCGATGAATTGAACAGCTCGCCAGCGGCGACCTGAAGCCGGTTCCACGCACCTTGGGCCATGACCAAGGCCGATGGCATTGGAACTACGCGTTGGAAGGTAACCGGAACGACCGGATCCATCAATTGAGCGCATGTCGGGCACAGCCCCGGGGCGGGACTGGTTCGAGCTGCACTCCCGCAGCGGACTCGCGGACCGCACTGCGAACCAGACGTTCAAATCTTGCTCGCGCAAGAAAATCGCAAGAAAACTGTGATCATTTCCTGCCTTGGGGAGTCTTAGCAAGTAGAGGGGATGCAGCCGAACGCCGAGAAGTGCGAAGTAAGTCCGATTCGGCGGGCGAGAAGCACTGGGAGTCCGCACTCGAACAGCCTTGGAACGGCTGCCGTTGGAGGAAGGAGGGTGATCGTATTCGGACGCTGGTTTATGTTTCAGCCGACATGAAGAAAGGAGGACAACATGCTACGACTGCTGATTCTGAGCATCGCGCTCTGCACAGCGGGACTTCCGCTGAATTCCGGCGAGCTCGTGCCGCACGGCCGGATCGAGCACCTTCCCCACAGGGTGCTCGACAACGCGCCGATGCCGCGCTATCAAGCCGGATACGTTTCTTCGCGTGACAGCTCGATGACCTCGATCTGGATCGATCCGGTGGGATCGCAGGGTGGAGAGCCCGTCGACCACGCCATCAAGTTACCGGAGAGCATGCGACTGAGCGTGAGCGACGTCGCGGTCTCGTACGACGGATCCGTCGCCGTTTGTTCCTCGGCGATGGATCGCGACGGTCGCCTGGCATCTGTAATCGCGTGGATCGGATCCGACGGGTCGCCCACCCGGATCGTGCGCACATCGCCCTTCTCGCCAACCGGCATCGGCTTCACCGCGGACGGGTCTCTGTGGGCCGCTGGCGTCGAGAAGATCAGCCGGTCGGAATGGCATCCGTCGCACGACGTGGTGCGGCAGTACGATTCGGAAGGCAGGCTGGTGCGCTCGCTCCTCTCACGGGCGGACTTTTCCGATGACCAATGGCACCCGGCCTACGCGGCGCAGCTTGTCACGTCTAGACACTATGTCGCTTTGGTCTCCCGCCAGACAGGTGCTTGGACGCTGATATCGAGTGCTGGTGTGGTCGTCCGGAGTGGATCAACTGGCCTGAGTGGGAAATTCCAAATCGGTACTGCCGCCGTGACGGATTCCGGACGCCTGTTTGTGAGCGTCAAGTGGCCGGACGACAGGTACTCGACACTGTTCGAGGTGGGGAGCCGACCGGTCCGGTTCAGCCCCGCCGGATTCTCGCCGCGCGAACGCATCGGGCTCGTCGTGGGGTCTGACGGAGAGAGCTTGGTGTTCCTGAATCAGGATGACGGGTTCGTTTGGGCGAACCTCAAGTGAGCGATGCGCTCGCGGGGGCCGTCGCCGCCGGGAGGCCGCTGTATCCCTCTCCCGTGCGCTCTCTCCGGAGACGCTCTTGGGCGAGGTCGTAGGAGCCTTGCAGCCGCATCCAGAAGGACGCGTTTGAGATGCCCGCCTCTTCCAGCGCGAGCGCCAGGCTGGGGGTCAGCGGCGCTTCGGCCGCGAGCACCGGCTCCAGCTCTGCGAGGTCGAGCCCGAGGCGCTCGGACATCTCCGCGGGACGGGTGCCCTCGGCGAAGCCCAAGTCTCGGATCACGCGACCGGGATGCGATGGGTTGCGCATGCGCATAGGGACTGCGGTCTGTTCCGGCATGACGCTTTAACGATAGTTGACGAAGTCGATGTCGCCTGCCCCGCCATCCTCGAAGCGGAATACGACGCGCTTGTGACGAGCTAATCTCTTTCTGCAAGCCATCTCCGTAGTTGGTCGTCATCCGGCTCCCAGACGAGAGCGGCGGTGAACGCTGCTCGCGCAGTGGCCTCGTCGCCAAGTTCGACCGCGAGCTTTCCCAGTGCCCGTTGCGCCTTGACCAAACTGGGGGCTAGGTTCACAGCCCTCCGCAGTGCAGCCAGAGCTTCCCGGCGTTCCCCTCGACTCATGTAAATCAGGCCCATTTGGTAGTGGGCCTCCGCTCGTTGCGGATTCAATTCAAGTACGGTTCTGAAGCAATTCAAAGCACCAGCAGGGTCATCTTCCGCTTCGGCCAGCGCGACTCCGAGGTACAGGTGCGCGTCCTCGTATTCCGGACTTGCGGCGGCGGCCTCGCGTAAATCGCCAATGGCCGCTTGAGGGTTCCCAGCTTCGAGGGCGCCGCGTCCGTTCTTGACCAGCAGGATCGCCCGATTGAAATCCGCTCGCTGCTTCGCAACTTCGACAGATCTCTGCGAAGCCTGACGAGCTGCAGCCGCATCTCCGGCGCGCTGGTACGCCTGCGCCAGGTTCCGGTGGGCCTTGACCAGCAGCGGGTTCAGGCGAATCGACTCCTTGAAGTGCCGAAGCGCTTCCGACACTCGCCCCTGCCGCATCAAGACCGTGCCGAGGGTGTTGTGGGCATCGTAGTCATCTGGGAAATCCGCAACCGCCCCTCGCAGTTCGGTCACCGCGCCCTCTAGATCCCCTCCTTGCTGCAGGCTGACTCCCAGAGCGCGTCTCGCTCCCGGGTGATTGGGAAATGCCGACAGAGCGTCGCGAAAGTGCCGAGCTGCCTCGACCACCCGCTGGGACCTGCTGAGCACGAGTCCGAGGTTGTAATGCGCGTCCGGATTCGACGGACTCGGCTCAACCGCCCTTCGCAGGTATCGCTCAGCCTCCGCGAGATCGCTCTGTTCTGCAAGCGCGATTCCAAGTGCCAGCAGCCAAGCCACGTTCCTCGGCTCTAATTCGAGCGCCTTGCGGAATTGCTCGACAGCCTCTTCGGCTAGATCGTCCCTTTGCAGCCCGACAGCGAGGTTGAATCGAGCCTCGGCGAATTCAGGCACCCGCCTCACCACGTCGCGCAGTAGCCGAACCGAACCCTCGGTGTCACCGCGCTTGCGGAGCGCGCCGCTCAGCATGTAGCGGGCGGGGACCGAGTCCGGGGCCAGACGGAGAGCTTCGTGGTATGCCGCTATGGACGCGTCCGCTCGTCCTGAACGACCAAGCACGACCGCCCGCTGAAAGTGCGCCTGCGCGAATCGCGGGTCGACCTCCACGGCCCGATCAAGGTACTCCAAGGCATCGCTGAGCCGACCTTGATCGGCGTAGACCATGCCAATGCCTTGGAGAGACAGCTTGTCATCGGGATCCGCTTGCAGCGCGGCATGGAAGTAGCCAAGCGCTGCCTGCGGACTGCGTTCCTCCATATAGCGCAAGCCGCGCTCGCGATTCTCGGCCGCCTTGGCAAGGTTCTTCGGTGAGTCTGCGGAGTCGGCTGTCCCGCACCAAAACGCGATGGCGAGCGCCACCGCCGCAGGTTGCCACCACGCACGCACTCTGCTCATGGAGTAGCGCATTGGGCGTGTGGAATGCGTTGCTCGGGGCCTTGGCGTGCTCGTCGCGCGCTGTCCCGCAGGACAGGACCGTTTGTCCAAGCTGGTCACCGCGCCTGCTGCGAATCGGCGCGCACGATGCGCAACAACCCGCCCTTCGTGAACTTCTCGCGATCCTCGGCCTTTTGTTCCCCGACCTCGGCGAACAGGGCTGCGGCCTTCGCCGTGTCCCCTTGCCTGCGATACACCAAGCCCAATTGGTAGGTCGCGGATACATCGTCTGGATCGATCGACCGCGCCCGCTCCAACTGCAGAATCGCGTCCTCGAATTCGCCCCGCCTCGCGAGCATCTTTCCCAGCAATAGCCGCGACTGGAACAATTCGGGATTCAGATCCACCGACCGGCGCAACGCGTCGATCGCCTCGCGTTCCTCCGCGCTGCCAGGCTCCGTGCCGGAGCGGTTCAAGGCCTCGGCGAGAAACCAATGGACCAAGTAGTCGCTTCCGGCCTGCTCCCGCCGGGCGCGCAACACTTCCACGGCCTCCGGCAACCGATCCCGCTGCATGAGGATGAGCCCCAACGCAACCCCGGGCAGGTTGCGATCCGGGGCGAGCCGCGACGCCTCGCCGAAGGCCGCCTGCGCATCCTCGAATCGCCCCTTCATCGCCAGCGCGACGCCTCGCTGCACGTGCAGCCGGTCAGCATCGGGAATGCGTTCCACGGAGATATCGGCGATTTCCAGACCGAGATCGAAATTCTCGTGATCCAAGCAAAGGGCGATCAAGTCGATGTAGTGCGACGGGTCGCCCGGCTCGATCTCCGTGGCCTTTCGCAAGGCGTCGTACGCTCGCTTCACGTCGCCGGACTCTCGGTACGCTTGCGAGAGCAGGTTATGCAACTCCGCCTTGCCGTGACCGTCCGTCACGAGCGCCTCGCCGGCCTTGACAGCGCGCTCGCTCTGGCCGCTCTTGAGATAGGCGAGCACGAGGTTGTACCCGCGCTCGTAAGGGTCGGCACCTCCCTCGGCGCGTTCAAACGCACGGGCGGCGGCGGAGAACCGTTCGAGGCGAGCCAGCATCAAGGCCGCTTGGAAATGAATCTCGGGAGGCACCGATGCGGGCATTCTCTCGATAGCCTGCGCGGCCCGCGCCAAATTGCCAACCTCTTCAAGCGACCGGCCGTAACCGAGCAGGAGTCGAGGATCCTGGAGCAGGAGATCGCCGCCGGCGTCGAAGTGCGGAACGGCCGCCGCGTAGTCACCGCTACGAAAGGCGATGTCAGCTAGCCCGAGATGCGCGACTGGATCGCTAGGCTCGACCTCAAGCAGGCTCTCGAAGTGGGTCTCGGCCGCGTCAAAGTCCCGCTGCGCCATCTCGTGCAGGCCGAGATTCTTGAGGGCCGATGCATAGCCGGGTTCCAGTTCGAGGGCGCGGCGGAACTGTTCGGCTGCTTCGTCGGAACTCCCAGCGGACGACAGGGCGATCCCCAAGGTGTTATGCAGGCGGGCGTTCCCCGGCACCGCTTGGACGACCGTCCGCAGCCGACGGACAGCTTCCTCCCATTCCCCGTTGTTCATATGTCCGACCGCCGCCTCGTAGATCTGGCGCGGGTCGGCTGCAACCGCTTGCACCGCAGGCATCAAGCTAGCGACCAACACGAACTTGGGGACGACGAGAGATCCGCGCCAAAGATTGCAGAAGAACGGCATTCGGGATTCCGCAGGCTAGCGAAGCGTGACCGCCATCAGGTTACACGGTGATCGTCGGCACGTGTAAGCGAAGGCCTTCGAGTCGGCACGGGAACTGGTGCGCCGCATTGAATTCCGCTACAGGCCGAAGCACGGGAGTTGGCTGAACATCGCGGGGAGCGAACTGACGCGCCCCTGCATGCACGGGCGGCGGATGGGGGTCTGGAGGAGTTGCGGCGCGAGACCGGAGCTGGGCCACGGACCCGAACGAGCGGTAACGGGAAGTAGACTGGCAGATGACGGTCACCGACACCCGTTGCAAGCTCAATTCAGTCTATCTTCAGATCGCCCCGTGACGACACACTCGTCTCGCATGGATCAAGCCAAGGCATGGTGACTTGTATGCACCATAACGCTGGGTAGCAACGACGGGGCCGCATTGGAACGTCCGGTCTGCACTACCGCCAAGACAACTGCTCAAACGGGGCGTCTGGCTGCGGGTCGGGTCAAGTGAACCCGTGGCGCAAGGGACATGACCTCGTGCGCCACGCTACGGCACCGCGCACCTGTGACGAAACGCTAGGTGTGCCTGTGGGCGGCGCAGTTGCCCGCGAGCGGATGCTGGGCCGGTCTCGCGGCTGTCTCGCTTTCTACCCGCCTGAGGTAGTCAGCCATGCCGAGCAGCGGGCATTTCAGCGTTGCTCTGGAAATATTTGCAATTTCAACTGATTCACTTGACAGCACATTCTACTGTGTTATTCTGAAAACAGACTCATGAACTGGAGGTTTTTGTTTCATGACCAGAATTGATCACGATGGCTCCTTCCGCTTGGTGTTCAGCGAACCGCGCGCAATCAAGGACTTCATACAGGGGTTCGTGGATGTCGATGACGCACTGCAACTCGACTGGTCGACCTTGAAGCAGGTGGCCACGCGGCACACTGACGAGAGCCTCAAGCAGATCGAAAACGACCTGATCTGGGAAGTGGGCGCGCTGGGTGACCCCGGGCGGGTGACGTATCTGATGCTCGAATTCCAGTCGCAACCTGACTGGACGATGGCCCTGCGGATGTGGAACTACTTCGGGCAGTTCCACGCGACGCTGGCCAAGCGGGACGACTGCAAGCGGCGGCAGCAGCTGCCGCGGGTGCTGCCGATCGTGCTGTACAACGGTGAGCCGGCGTGGACACCTTCGCGAGAATTCGCGGACCTAGTCGAGGCAGCGGCGGACAGGGACGGTCACGGACCGCAACTGCCTTACGAGCTGGTGGACGTGTTTCGCAGCCCGGAGCTGGATCGGGGCCTGCTGAACGTAGCGGACGCGGTGTTCCGCATGCACCGGGTGGAGTCGATGGACGCGGCCCGGGGCGAGGTGCGCTGGCTCAAGCAATGGCTGAGCAGCGAGGAATGGGCGAGCTTGCGGCGGGCGCTGATCGCATGGATAATCAACGTGCTCGTGCCGTGGCGCTTGCCGGGAGCGAGCGTTGCGGATGTGAGAGACTTGACGGAGTGGGACAAACTGGAGGCGGCAATGATCACATGGAGTGAGCAACTGAAGGCCGAAGGACGCACCGAGGGGCGTGCTGAAGGGCGTGCTGAAGGACGCACCGAGGGCAGGATCGGCCTGCTGGTAAGCATGGCGCGCCAGCGGTTCGGCGAGGCCGTGGCGAGCACGATGTCGGCCCTGCTCGGGTCGGTTCGGACGGAGTCGGCGCTGGACGAGGTCGGGACCTGGCTGCTGACCTGCGAGACCGGCGATGCTCTGATCGCCAAGCTTCGGCAGATCTAGCTCGGTTTGGCACGGTGCGCGGGCCGCGGCCTACGGCTGAGGCTTCCGTTGGATACGCCCTTGCGATCCCGGCGAGTTGCACGGCGAGCGACAGCGTGCATGATCGACGACGGCACTATCGCGGCGGACGGAGCCGGCTCCTGCCTGCTAGCGCGGATCACCTTGAGCCGAATCGGAACACACGTGCCGTTGCCCTCGAGCTACCCCGTCGGTTACTGCGATAGCCGCGGTATGGGAGCGGTCTACGGAGTCACTGATCTCGAGCGACGGTGACCCGAACCGTGGAAGTTCTCCAGCCCTGACGCTTGCCAGAAGCGAGCGTTGCGGACGTGAGAGACTTGACGGAGTGGGACGAACTGGAGGCGGCAATGACCACATGGAGTGAGCAACTGAGGGCCGAGGGGCGTGCTGAGGGGCGCGCTGAAGGACTCGCCGAGGGCAGGATCGGCCTGCTGGTAAGCATGGCGCGCCAGCGGTTCGGCGAGGCGGTGGCGAGCACGATGTCCGCCCTGCTCGGGTCGGTCCGGACGGAGTCGGCACTGGAAGAGGTCGGGATCTGGCTGCTGACCTGCGAGACCGGCGATGCCCTGATCGCCAAGATTCGGCAGATCTAGTGTTTCGTCACGGGCTATCCCAAGTTCGTCCTGTGACCATGCACTAGCTGGAACCATCGAATCTGAAGGAGCGACCTCGCCGAGCTGGCGTTCGCGGGCATGCGCCTTCGGCGATTCCGGTTTCGGGATTACGAGAATTGCTCGCTCTTGGCCTGTCGTGTACCATGTTGCGAGCGGTAAGGAGGGAACGGCTAGATCGTTTCTGGCTTGGGCACTGCGGACTCGCGCTACGGTGGAGCATTTCCTAGGCCTGAAGCTCCGGTCCAGCCTCGGCTCGGATTCTAGCCCCTCGTACCGCCGGGTCAAGAAATGGAGGGATCCATGAAAGCAACCACGATGGCGGCACCTAGCGCAACCGGCGCTTGGACCCGCCCAGCGATGCGCCTTCTGCTGCTCGCTCTGGCGGGCGCGCTGAGCCTGTCGGCACAATTCAGCAGCATTCTCGAGGGCACGATCGCCGATCCTACCGGAGCGGTGATCCCGGGAGTGTCCGTCAACATCGAAGACTTGGATACCGCCACTGTTCGCACGGTCGAGACATCGAGTGCCGGACGGTACCGCGCGATCGCTCTCGCGGCGAGCACGTATCGGGTGACCGTCTCCGCCGACGGATTCCAGACCTACGTGCAGGAGCGGGTCACGCTGGAAGTAGCGCAGACCACGACCCTCAATATCCAGCTCGAACTCGGCCAAACCACGGAGACGGTCAGCGTCACCTCCGAGGCGCCCTTGATTGAAACCGGCGAAGCCAAGGTGTCCGGTCAGATCGAGGAGCGCGAGGTCGCGGATCTCCCGCTGGTGGGACGCAACTTCATGACCTTGGTCGTCCTGACGCCCGGCGTGGTCGGGTTGCCGTCCGGCGGCGGCCAAGCCTACGCCCAAGCGACCGGCGACATCTTCTCCGCCGAGTACGGCGTCAACCTCAGCGGCAACGGCCAGCGCGCCGAGTCCAACAGCTTCAACGTGGACGGCGCCTCGGTGAACGCCAGCCCGCGCGGCGGCGTCGTTAACCACAATCCGAACGCCGACTCGGTGCAGGAACTGCGCGTCTCGGTGAACAACTTCTCCGCCGAGTACGGCAGGAATTCGTCGGTCCTGGTCAACGTGGTCACGAAGTCGGGCACGAACGACATTCATGGCACGGTCGGGTGGTACCACACCAACAACCAGTTGCAAGCGCGGAATCTCTTCCAGCCGAAAGTTCCGATCTTCCGCCGCAACGAAGCCAACTGGAGCTTGGGCGGGCCGATCATCAAGAACCGGACGTTCGCGTTCGGCTCGATGGACATCCTGCGCTCGGGTGTCGGCGCCGGATACCAGCGCAACGTCGTTAGCCGGCAGTTCGCCGATATCGTCGGCCAGCGCTATCCGGACAACATCAGCAGCATGGTGATGAGGGAGTTCACCGACAACTTGGTTCCGGAGACGAAGGTGGTCAATGCCACGGCCGGTGGACTGCTGGGATCCGATTGCACGGGCAGCGCGCCGATCGAAACGCCTATCGGCCAGCTTCCGTGCGACTTCCCGGTCACGGAGCGGGGCTCTTTCGCGCAAACCCTGCCACGGGATGGCGTCCAGTGGACGCTTCGTATCGACCACAATTTTAACGACAGCAAGGATCGCATCTACGGAAGCGTCGCCCGGACCGTGAACCAGCAGGTTCTTTTCGGCAACCCGTCCGTATATCCCGCGTTCACCCAGATGCAGGAGCAGTGGACGGCCTTCGCGAATCTCAACTGGACGCGGATCATTTCGAACAACGTGATCAACGAGCTCTCCTGGTCCTGGCAGCACGCCGAGGGAGACGCTCCGATCGGGCGCGGAGAGATCCCAGCCATCAACGTCCCGGGCATCGCGAGCTACGGGCAGGGGTTTTCGGACGCGGTGTTCATCCAGAACAACCAGCAGTGGCGCAATGTCACGACTTGGAACAAGGGATCGCACTCGTTCAAGTTCGGCGGGAATTACAACTGCGACAGCGGCTGCCCTGGCGCAGGAGCCCTGTTCGCACCGGTATGGGAGCGTCCGAACTACGGCTTCAACAACATCTGGGATTTCGCGCTCGACGATCCCTTCTCCCACGGCAACATCGGATTCGATCCCGTCAGCGGAGACGCGCGAGGCTTCGACTTCCGGCCGCGATTCACCAACTTGGGGCTGTTCGTCAACGATGACTGGAAGGTGCGCCCCAATCTCACGGTCAGCTGGGGCCTGCGATGGGAGGCCTTCTTCGTGCCGACGGATCTGGACGACATCTTCGTCGGCGCGAACTTCCGCGGAGGCAGCAACTTCACCGAGCGAATCGCCGATGTCGGCATCGTCCAAGGCCCGCCGCTAGCATCGACGGATTTCAACAACTTCGCCCCTCGTATCGGCATTGCATGGGATCCGACCGGTCGCGGCCAGATGTCGATTCGAGCGGGGAGCGGGGTGTTCTACGACCGGCCGGGCGGGCAGTTCTATCGCGACTGCTGCACCAGCCTGCCCGTCTTCGCGGTGGCGAACGTCAGCAAGCAGACGGTCGCGCAACCCGTCTACGGCCTCAGCCGCACGCTGGAATCACCGTGGGATTTCCCGCGCCCGCCCGAATTACAGGTCGGTCTGGACGAGCGCGGAGGCTTGCTCAGCGGCGTGCCGTCGGCGATTCAGATCTGGGAGCCGCACCTGAAGAACCAATTCGCCGTCAACTGGTTCCTGGGCCTCCAGTACGCGCTGGGGAACGACTGGGCGATCGAAGCGAATTACGTGGGGTCGCAAGGCTCGAAGCTCTATCAGAACTATGAAGTCAACCGCTTCGCGGGCGACTTGCTGGACGGTTTGCTCAACCGCTTGAATCCGAGCTTCGGCAGCATCACCTACGGGCAGAACAATGGCAAGTCGTACTACCACGGCGGGAACGTGAGCGTGAAGAAGCGCTTCGCCCAAGGCCTCCTGTTCCAAGGGGCCTACACGTTCGGGAAGGCGATCGACACCGGCAGCAGCTTTTCCGGGGAGCACATCGTCGACCTGTCGAACATGCGCCTGAACCGCGGGCGCTCCAGATTCGACGTGCGTCACAAGTACGCGATGAGCCTGATCTACGACATCCCCTCGCCCATCCGCAACGGTCCCGGCAAGGCGATCCTCGGCGGCTGGCAACTCGGCTCCACGACAATTCTCCAAGCCGGCTCGCCGTTCAACGTGAACTGCGGCTTGCCATTCCAGCCGACCTTCGATGCCGACGGCAGCATGACGGGCAACACCGGCTGCGATTTCAACGCGGACGGTTTCAACAACGATTACCCGGACGCCCCGTCCTTCGGCTCCTCGATTCCCACCACCCGGCAGGCCTACCTTGACGGAGTGTTCCAAGCCAGCGACTTCCCCCGTCCGCAAACGGTCCGGCCGGGAACGCTGGGACGCAACGTGTACAGCAATCCCGGATACGCCAACGTGGATCTCAACCTGCTCAAGCAGATGCCGTTCCCCTTGCTGGGAGAGGCAGGCCGGATCGACTTCCGGGCCGAATTCTTCAACCTTCTCAATCGGGTCAACTTGGGAGGGGTCAACGGGGCGCTGCAATCGGGCAACTTCGGGCGCGTGACGAACACGTTCGGCGCGCGGAACGTGCAGTTCGGGATCAAGGTAGTCTTCTAGTTTCCACGGCAGGTATCCGAGCGGCGGCGAATGCCGCTCGGATACCCTTGCGGGCCTTGCCCTTGCATCCCGCTTGGCGCTCGTCGCCGATCCTCGCGGCCCTGCAGGGCGGGGCCTTCCTCAGTTGCACGATGCGAACTCGATCGGGTGGCAACCACCATCGCGGCTCGCGCCACTCGCTACTCCGCACCTCGGCCCTAGCGTGTCTCGCGATCGCGGCCACGGTACGAGCCCCAGCCTCGGAGACCGTGCAGTTCGTTGATGTCGCAGCCGAGTCCGGCTTGGACTTCGTCCACGCGAACGCTGCCACGGACGCGAAGTTCTTGATCGAGACGATGGGCGGGGGCGCGGCTTGGCTGGACTTCGACGGCGACGGATTTCTCGATATCTATCTGCTCAACAGCGCCGCCACCGAGGAATTCGACCCCGACAGGCCTCTGAGCAGCGTCCTTTACCGAAACCGAGGCGACGGAACCTTCGAAGACGTGACCGACAGGTCCGGGGTCGCTGGGACAGGTCTGTTCGGGATGGGCGTCGCGACCGGCGATTTCGACAATGACGGCGACGCCGACATGGCGGTCACCGGTTTCGGTCGGTCCGTGCTATACCGCAACCTCGGCGACGGCACGTTCCGGGACGTGACGGAGACGGCGGGCACGGCGAACGCCGGCATGTGGGGCTCGAGCGCGGCCTGGTTCGATTTCGACAATGACGGCTGGCTCGACCTCGCCATCGTGAACTACCTGGACTGGACGCCGGCAACCAACGCGTACTGCGGCGAACGCCGTCCGGGCTACCGCTCGTACTGCCATCCAAACAAGTACCGCGGCCAGATTCCGACTCTGTACCGCAACCTCGGCGACGGCACGTTCCAAGACGTGACGGCAACGGCCGGTCTAGGGAGGCAAGCGGGCAACAGCCTCGGCATCGTCTGCTTCGACTACGACCGGGACGGGTGGATGGACATGTTCATCGCTAACGACTCGATGCGGAACTTCCTGTACCGCAACCTCGGCGACGGCACGTTCCAAGACACGGCGTTCCTCGCGGGCGTGGCTCTAGGAGAGAACGGGGAGGCCGAGGCGGGCATGGGAACCGACGCCGCGGACTACGACGGGGACGGGTGGCCTGACCTGTACATGACCCATCTGGACTTCGAGTTCGACAGGCTGTACCGCAATCGAGGCGACGGCACCTTCGCCGACGCCACGTTCGACGACGGGATCGGCTACGCCACCTTCAAGCTGAGCGGCTTCGGGACGCGTTTCGTGGACGTGGACAACGACGGCTGGCGCGACCTGTTCGTCGCCAACGGGCACGTGCTGGACAACATCGACCTGTTTCACGAAGGCACGCGATACGCCGAGCCGAAGCTGCTGTTTCGGAACGTCGGAGGCAAGTTCCGGGAGGAATCCGCACGCTCCGGAGAAGCGCTGGCCGTGCCGCGGGTCAGCCGGGCGGCGGCCTTCGGCGACTATGACAACGACGGTGATGTCGACGTGCTGATCGGCAACAACGGCCAAGCGCCGGAACTCCTGCGAAATGACGGAGGCAACCGCAAGAACTGGCTGCACGTGCGATTGATCGGAGTCGAGTCGAACCGTGACGGCGTCGGGGCCTCGGTCACCGTCCGGGCCGGCAACGCCACCTTCCATGCCCAGCGCACCGGAGGCGGCAGCTACCAAGCGGCCCACGACCCCCGTCTGCACTTCGGTGTAGGTGCAGCGGAACGGGTCGACAAGGTCGAGGTGAAGTGGCCGAGCGGGCGGACGACCGAGATCGAGTCTGTCGACCCGAATCAGACGCTGGTCGTTCGCGAGAGCGGAGTTCGCGACCGGCTAGACCCGGCACCTGCCGAGAGGTGACCGCGGCCGAATTGAACCGTAGCCGGCGCGGAGTGCGTATACTGAATCTAGACCGTGCGGTGAGGTGCGAGAGTGGTTGAATCGGGCGGTCTCGAAAACCGTTGAGCCTTCACGGGCTCCGTGGGTTCGAATCCCACCCTCACCGCCAGCTCCGTTGCGAGCGACCCGCGGCTAGTCCTCGGTCTTGCGCGTTTCCGCGCCAACGTCGTTCAGGAAGGCATCGAGCTGCGCCTCCAAGCGCCGGGCCATGGCGGGATTGCTCCCGGCTAGGTTCTCGGCTTCGCTCGTGTCGGCCGACAAATCGAACAGTTCCACCAAGTCCGCCGCCCACGTCTTGACGAGCTTCCAGTTCCCGAGACGTATCGCCGATTGCGCCTTGCGCCCAACCGCTTGATGGAAGACGAGAAACTCGCGATTCCGAGCGACGCCCTTCCCGCCCGAGAACACGGATCTCAAGCTGCCGCCATCCAGCGCATTCGGAAGCTGGCCCTCGAACCCGGCGAAATCCGCGATCGTCGGCAGGATGTCAAGCCCGGACACCGGGACGCGGCTGACGCTGCCCGGAGCGATGCCGGGGCCGACAGCGAAGAACGGTACGCGGATGCCGCCCTCGTACATGGAGCCCTTCGCGCCGCGTAACGGATGGTTCCGCGGCATGGGCGGGCGACCGGCCCCGGGTAGCGTGCCACGACCGCCGTTGTCGGAGAGGAAGACGATGTATGTGCTGTCTGTCAGGCCGAGGGCGTCGATCCTGTCCAGCAGGCGAACGACTGACGCATCCATGTCCGCGGTCATCGCCGCGAATTCGGGGAGGTAATGCTTGCGGCCCGGCTTCCATTGCTTCGCCAAGTCGAGGGTCGCTTGGCGATAGAAGATGTCGAGGTGGACAGCGTAATGGGACACCTGCAGGTAGAACGGATCGCCTGACGTTGCCTGCTCTTCCAAGAAGTCGCATGCACGCCCCGTGATGTGATCGATGAGCTTGGGATCCGCGCTTGCGGCCGGTCCGCCCGAACCCTTGCCCCCGCCCGTTCCGTTTCCGGTGTAGCCGTCGCTGACGTGGTAGCCCATCTCTTCCGGCGTCGGCATGTCGAAGCGGTGATCCCACTTTCCGAAGTGGGCCGAACGATAGCGTGGGTCAGCTCGGGCGAGCAGCTTCGGAATGTTGAGCTGCTGCCGGTAAGCTGCCGGCCATGCTTGCTGGTCGCGCTGGTAGAGATGCCGGGCGGGCGTCTGGCCCACTTGCAGGGCGCGGCGCGTGGGGCAGCAGAACGGAGCCGGGGCGTACCCGTCCGTGAATGTCATGCCGCGCTTCGCTAGGCGTTCAAGCCCCGGCGTGCGGAAATAGTCGCTACGGGTGCGGCCATCTTCCGGATCCATCAGCGCGGAGGAGCCCACCCAGCTCTGGTCATCGCTGAGAATCACGACGAAGCTGGGCTTTTCCGCCGCCAAGGGCAATGCCAAGCACGCGACCAAGGCGATCCGAGGCAGGATGTCGGGCATGGAACCGATGGTACTTGAAGCGGGCAGCCGGTTGCGCACTACCAACGGAACTGGAAAACAGTGCAAGATCCTGCACTCGGGGCGGCCGCAGCCAGGCGCGTGGGGTTAAACTCAATACTGTCCACTTAAGGGCTTGGACGCCTGAAATGTCGATGTTGGGAGGCTGGGCGTCGGCTCCTCGTGCTCCCGGATCGTCTGGCTCAGTGCTTAAGTGGACAGTATTGGGGTTAAACTAATCCCGTCGAGGGGATGGCTATGGTTACAAATCGCAGGGAATGGCTGGCGGCGGCAGCGGGCACGCTCGCTGCATCGAGACTGGTCGCGAGCGACGGTTTGTTTCGCGCCACTTCGATCAACCATCTCTCGCTTACCGTTCCAGACGTAGGGCAGGCCGGAGCGTACTACGCGCGCCTACTCGGCACGCGCATCATCCAGGACATGGGCGAGCGCGGCCAGATGCGGGGATTGCGTCGCAATTACCTCGCGCTGTTCCAAGGCGAGCGTGCGGGACTGAACCACTTCTCCCCGGGAGTCGACGGCTTGGACGAAGCGGGCGCTGGCGCGACCCTCCGAGAGCACGGCTACGAGCCGTTCGAGCGCGCGCGGAATATCTGGGCTTGCCTCGATCCGGACGGCAACCAGAACCACCTGTCCGAGACCATGCGCCGGGAGGATCAAGTAGCCGAGGCTTACGCCCGGGACCCCGAGCCGGATTCGATCTTACGCGGCATCGACGTCAATCATCTGGCACTGCGGGTCAGCGATGTCGGTCGCTCCGTGGAGTGGTACCAGCGACTGATGGGGCTGAATGTGATTAGCCGCACTTCGACAACCGCGTTTCTCGGCCTGGGGGACAACTTCCTCGCGCTGTTCCAGCGGACGCAGGGCGGAGGGGCCGATCACTTCTGCTTCTCGGTGGAGGACTACGATCCAGCCAAGGTCGCGGCGAAACTCGCCCAGCACGACATCGCATCGACCCGGCGCGAGGACAGGATTTATTTCAAGGACTTGAACGGGCTGACCGTGCAAGTTTCGGCGGAAGGCCATCAGCCCTAGAGCGGTTGGTCGATGCCTCGAATTCGACGGGCCGGTCGAATCGAGTTGACCTCGCGCTGGCAAATCACCCGCAGAAACGCTAAGATTTCAATGATGGGACGAGTTGACAGGCGCAGATTCCTGAAGGGCGCGGGCTGCAGCCTCGCTCTCCCGATGCTCGAATCGCTCGCCGCCCCGAGCGCGAAGGCCGCGGAGGGCGGCCCCGAGCGCTTGGTTTGCGTCGGTACCTACCTAGGCTTTTATCAGTCGGCGTTCTTCCCGGCGCGCACCGGCCCCGATTACGAGACCTCGCCGGTTCTCGCCCCGCTGGAGCGGTACCGCGACCGCTCGACAGTCCTATCCGGACTGGACCATCGCGGTCGCAACGGACACGGCGGCTGGAAGGCGTGGATGAGCGGGTCCGCTGCGGGAAGCGTGTCCATGGACCAAGTCGTGGCCGCGCAGGTCGGCCATCGCACACGCCTCGACTCGCTGCAACTCACGTGCGGCAACCCGCCCGGCGATGCGCGCATGAGCTTCACGAAGGAGGGCGTCGCCCTGCCCATGATCGGGCGCCCCAGCGTCCTGTACCGCACCCTCTTCCGGTCGGTTGACGACAACGCTCGCGTCGGATATCTGCTCTCCACGAACCGCAGCGTCCTCGACGGAGTGACCGCGGAGGCGAAAGCGCTCGAGCGAAGCGTGACAGCGAGCGACCGCGCCAAGCTCGGCGAGTACTTCTCGGCGCTGCGCAGCGTCGAGAAGAATCTCCAGAAGCAGAGCCTCTGGCTGGACCGCCCGGTGCCGCGGGTCGATTATCCGTTGCCAGAGTTCGACCCGGTCGCGCCCGACTTGGCGCTGGAGTGCGAATCGATGATGTACGACCTGATGGCACTGGCCTTGACGACCGATACAACTCGCGTGATGACGTTCCTAGTTCCCGGCTGGAGCCAGGTGTTCGAGATCGACGGGCGCAAGCTGAGCGCCGGCTACCACGGTCTCTCGCATCACGGCAACGATCCGGAGCGCATCGCCGATTACAACTTGGTCGGTCTCGAACATACGAAGCGTTTCGGAGCCTTCCTGGACAAGTTGGACTCCGCGAGAGACCAATTCGACCGACCCTTGCTAGACACCAGCGTGGTGGTATACGGCAGCGGGATGGGCGATTCCAACACCCATGACAACAGCAACCTCCCCACGCTCGTCGTAGGTGGCGGGCTGCGCCACGGGTGGCACCGGCGCTTCGAGCGTGCCAGCGCGAATCCGAAGCTGCTGGGCGATCTGTACCTGACACTGATGCAGCACTTCGGTGTGGAGAAGGATCGGTTCGCAGGCGCGGAGAGCAATTTGAACGAGTTCTTGGTGTAGGGAGCGTGCTGTCGTGCGTCCAGCAATCGTAGCTCTCGCCGCCACGATCGCGGCCCTGCCAGTCTTCGCGACCGAGGCGATTCCGACCGAGATACGCGATTTCCTAGATCGCCACTGCGTCGCTTGCCATTCCGGAGAGCAGGCGCAAGCCGAAGTCAGGCTGGACATTGACACCATCCAGTGGACACACGAGGCCACCGCGGACTGGGAACGCGTGCATGGCGCCTTGGCCAACGAGCTGATGCCGCCGACCGGGGCCAAGCAGCCTTCCTCCGCGGAACGCGAATCGGCGGTCGCTTGGCTCGAGCAACAACTGTCCCAGCACGCCCATATCGGCGGCGAAGTGCCCCGCAGGCTCAATCGGGAAGAGTATGAGAACACGGTTCGCGACCTATTCGACTTCCCCGAATTCGTGCTTCCCGAAGCTTTCCCGGCAGACGACATCAAGGACGGTTTCGACAATGTCGGGGAAGGGCTGATTCTCTCCCCGCCCCTGATGGCCCAGTACCTCGAGGTCGCGACAGCCATCGCGGACTTGATCCTGCCGCCCGCTCGCGGTCCCGCCGTTGCTGTAAGTAAGCAGTACTCACTCGCGATTGGCGACTTCGCCTCGAGCGGCGGTGGCTTGGCGGAGACGGGAGCTTTCCGCGTCGTGTCTTCGCGCAACATGTCCAGCACGGCGGCTTGGCCGGATCGCTTCGAGGCAGCTCAAAGCGGCGTTTACCGCTTGGAAATCGAAGCGCAGGCGTTCGAGACCGACAAGATGTTCTACGAGCGCCGAACCGAACCGTTGCGCATGGGGATTTACGCACGCCCCAAGGCCGATCAGGTCTACGACCCATTCGGGGAAATCCGCAAGGTCGCGGAATTCGAGGTTCCGCCGGACTCGGATGCGCCACAAAGATTCATCGCCGAAATTGAACTCGTGCGGGGCGAGACCTTCGGTGTCCGCTGGGAGAACGGCCCCGCGTATTCCGATCCGCCGGGTCGCGACTACTCCCCCGCGTTTCTCGGAGACCGCTTGAAGCGGGACCGGTTGTACTACGCGGCCATGCTGCAGTACGGGGGCGGCACTCGCGGCACCACGCAAAAGCAGGTGTACGAAGCCACGACAGCGCTGATGCGGAGTGGCGAACTCGACTTAACCGATCCACGCTTGGACAAGCTCCCGGAGGTCTGGGGCGGTGGACTCTCAAACAGGCCGCATAACTGGATTCGAGCCTTCGTACATGAGGAATTGCAACGGTTCGGACCGGCGCTAGACGTCACCAAGGCCGAGATCGAGGGCCCGCTGCGACTGATCGATGACAGGGAAACGCGAATTCGGAAGGCCCGGACGAGGCGGTTCCTAGGTGACCCGCTGCCGGGCGCCACGGATCGAGAGCGCGTCGAAGCGGTCCTGCGGCGATTCCTGCCCCGGGCGTTCCGCCGCCCGACGAGCGACGAAGAGGTCGCGGCCTATGCGGAGCTTGCGGCGGACCGGTTCGAGGCGGATCCCGAGGCGCGAATCGAAGACGGGTTGCACCTAGCGGTGCGACGCGCGCTGGTGTCGCCGCACTTTCTCTACCGCGGGCTGCGTTCGGGCCGGTTGGACGATTTCGCCCTCGCCAGTCGGCTGAGCTACTTCCTCACGTCCGCTCCGCCGGACGAGGGGCTTGTCACGCTCGCGCGGGAGGGCAGCCTCTCGGATCCCGCGGTACTCCGACCCGAAACGGAGCGGCTGCTCGACGGTCCTCGCAACGAGCGCTTCGTGAGGAGCTTCACCGGACAGTGGCTGTCCACGCGCTTGCTGCGGGGCATCATGCCGGATCCGCGCCTGCTGCGCTTCTTCATTCCGGACCGTGACGCGATGATCACCGAGACGGAGATGTTCTTCTCCGAGATCTTGCGCGACAACCTTCCTGTCGAGACGTTCATCGATCCCGGCTTCAGCTACCGCAACACGAACCTGAACAAGATATACGGCGGCAACCTCGAGGGCCGGGAGATGCGCCGCGTCACCTTCGAGCGCGGCGGCCGACAGGGCGGAATCCTGAGCCTAGGGTCGGTCATGATGGCAACCGCCAACGGCGTGGACACGCACCCCGTGTTACGCGGGGTCTGGCTCTTGGAAAACGTGTTCGGGACGCCTACCCCGCCTCCGCCGGGCAACGTGCCGGCGATCGCTCCCGACACCAGCGGGACGACATCGATCCGAGACCAGCTCGTCGCCCATCGCGCCGATCCGAGTTGCGCACGGTGTCACAACCACATCGATCCGGTTGGCTTGGTACTGGAGAATTTCGATCCGGTAGGCCGGTGGCGAGAGCACTACCCCGTTTACACCAAGCCTCCCGACGGTGCCGAGGAACTGAAGAAAGAGTTCTATTCGACCATCGGCGAAGGCACCTTGGCCGGTCCGCGGATCGACGCGGCCGCTGTCATGGCAGATGGCACCGAACTGCATGACGTAACCGACCTGAAGCACTACGTTCTTGAGCGCATCGACATGTTCTCGGACTGCCTGACGCGCAAGCTCATGGTGTACGCCACGGGGCGGCCGCTGGGCTTCGCTGACCGTGCTGTCGCGAAGCGGATTGTCGCTTCGACGAAGGCGCGCGGCAACGGTTTCAGGGACTTGATCATCGGTATCGTCCAGTCCGATTCGTTTCGAACCCGATAGCGGGGCCGCTGTAGCGTTCGACCAGTCGACAGGGGCCCGCGCAAACGAGGCTGATTCCCGTGCCGGGAAGGTTCAAGCAACGATTTGGAGTGTCGCAGTCGCGGACGGGCCGCGACTGGCTCGGTGCCCCGCGATGTAGCAATAGAGACTGACGGGTACGAGATCCACGCGACTTCCATGCGCTCCGATGACGCCCCGCTTCATCACGGTGCGTGTCGTGACGAAAGGCCTGGCGGCAGGGTGCTGCCGCGCGAAAGCACGAATCCCTCGTCCGCCTGCGGGTCGATCCACATGCGGATCCGACCAATTGACTTGCACGCACCATTCCGGCCGCTGCCGACGGTCAAGACACACGAGATCGACTTCGCCGCCTCGCCAGCGGGCGTAATTGAGGGCCCGGTCCGAATGGAGCCCCTGGGCGAAAACGGCTGTCTCGGCAACTGCACGCATGGCTCTTTCGTCGGCAGACACCGGACCGAACAATGCGGATAGCAAGGCCGGGGCGGTTACGTACACCTTGAAGCGAGCGGCGCGCCGGAACCGGCGTGCATCGTGGTCGACACGATGAACCATCTTGATTAGGAACGCGGCTTCCAAGTATTCCAGATAGCGCCTGAGCGTCGGCTTGGTCACGCCGGAGCCTCGAGAGAGATCCTCCAACGACACCTCCCGAGCGGTGTTGCAGGCCAGCGACGCGAATAACGAATTCAGTTCTTGGGTGTCTTGGATGCCATAGAGACTCGGGATATCTCGCAGGAGCACGTTGTCGACGATCTCCGCACAGACCTGGCGACTAAAATCCGAGTGGCTGGCCGACGGAGAGATCAGTTCCGGATAGCCTCCTAGATCGAGATAGTTGACGAAGTGTCGATTCAACCCTTCGATGTCGATCAAGCGGTACCCGTTGTCAGCCTCGTGCTCAACAAGACCGTCGATGTCTTGGAGATCGAGAAACTCGTAGAACGTCAGCGGCGGCAGCGTGAAATCGGTGAAACGTCCGGCTCCCGACTCGATGCTCCTGAGACGGAGCGCGGGTGTCGCCGACCCGGACACGACACACTTCACTTGCGGATGGGTGTCCACGAATGCTTTGAGGTGCTGTTCCCAGTCAGCCAAGTACTGGATATCGTCCAGTACAAGCACTCGGGGGCTTTGCGGACTACCGCTCGCCTCGCAGACCTCGTGCGCTACATCCTCGATCGATAGTCGCGTATACAGTGGCTGGCCGAGCTGGATGTACGCTACTTCGCGAGGTTCGTATCGATGAACGTCGAGCAACTGGCTGATGATTTGGCGCAGGAGCGCGGTCTTGCCAACGCGACGCGACCCCATCAGGACCACAGCCCTACGCACATCGGTCTGCCTGACAAGATCCAATAGGGGATCCAAGAACGCACGCGGTTTCAGGGCCCTGCAGGCAGGCTGCATCCGCCCTCCGGACCACCACGGATTGTCTATCCGCATGCGCCGCTGCCGTTCTTCTGACCTGATTGAGCGCATTATCGAACCCCAGCTGCACCCGAGCCTTGAGACAGGCTAGGGAAAGCCGACTTTCCTTATTGTACAGTCCAGCCATAACCTGTGATCTGTCAGTAGCTTACGCAAGGCATGCAATCGAAACCTGTGAATCGAGCCGGAAGAATCGGTGGCAACTGGCACTCTACGGGACGGTGCGCCACCGCGACGCGTGACCGGCCACTCACGAGCGCTATGAGAGTCGACCTGCCCGCCAGTCCCGTCGAACAGTCGAGCGCACGGAGTCCGCTATCCTAGTACTGATGGGCAGGCTGCAATGAGGAATGCAAGGGAGTTCGCCGACAACGACTGCCCGTTCACCCCGGGATTCGGGGGAACGCCTCCCTACCTTGCGGGACGGGAGCGAGAACAGCAGGTCATGTCGCGAGCAATCTCGCGCTTGAAAAGTCGCGCTCCAGCAGCACCATCCGGATTGGTGATTTGCTCGCCACTCGGCACTGGCAAGACGGTGCTGCTCAACTGGATAGGGCGGCTAGCTCGCAAGCATGGAATCAAGGCTATCGAACTCTCGGCAACCTCTGGTAAGACCGGAGAAGCACTAACCCAAGAAACAGCAAGCGGTTCTTGGTGGACAAGGCTCTTCCGCGCAGTTTCTGGGCGAAGGGCGAACCTAAGTCTCGAAAGCCTGCAGGCGAACACGGTACATGAGCGTCTCGGTGCGCTGGTGCGAAGAAAGCCGGCGGTCGTCTTGATTGATGAAGCGCAAACGCTCGACCGGGGCATCGGAGAGAGAATTCTCAAGTCGACGCAAGTATTGAACAGTGACAGGCCGGCACTTCTACTTGTGCTGGCCGGCGCACCGGATCTGCCACGCAACCTCTATCAGATGAAGTCGCCTTTCTGGGAGAGAAGCGACTTCCTGCCGCTGATGAGTTTGGACCGGGAAGCAACGTCCGACGCAATTAGGGTTCCTCTCGAAGCGGCGGGGCGGGGCATCACCGACGATGCACTTGAGCGTCTCGTAGATGAGAGTCACGGCTATCCGTATTTCGTTCAACTGTGGGGCAGGACGCTCTGGGATGAGGCTTCCAGAACCGCTGAGACTCTGGGGATCAATCACGTTGATCGTGCCCGTCCACAGTTCGAGCAAGCTAGGAATCTGTTCTACAGCTCCCGATTCGAAGAACTGCGGAACGAAGGCTTGGTCGGCTTCGCTGCGGCACTGGCTGATTCGTATCGGGATACCGAAGTACTCGCCGCTCCCGAGATCAATCGAGTCCTCCGACGGGTGCTGGAGGAGAACGGAGCGACACAGACAGAGGGCACTGTCGACGCAGTGTGCACACGCCTGCGCGGCCTTGGCTATATCTGGTCCTCTGGCGAAGCGGAAGTGCGGTCATATGTCAGCGGGATTCCAAGCCTGATGTCATACGTCGCCAAGTCTGCAGCTGCTTGAATCAGCATGCGGGTCGGGATGCTCTTGCCCACCAATGCGAGACTTGCAGCGGACTGTCCCTCCTGTTTGGACATTATGGTCGTTCAGACCAACCCTCCCGGCCGGATGGCGCCGCATGAAGGCTGCAGCACCGGTATGGACGCAGACCGGGTTATGCTCCGGGGAGCATGCGCGGCAACGCCGCAGGGAAGTAATCGGAGGGATCATCGAATCCAGTCGGTCTTGCACGCGACCAGCGGGACGCTATGGGGTGACCTCATCGTGGCGCGAACTCAACGATCCTGATAGCTTGAATCGAGCTACCGATGGGTCGCTACTACGAATTCTTCGCAGGCGCTGGGATGGCCCGAGCGGGTCTCGGACCTGAGTGGACATGCGTGTTCGCGAACGACATCGACCCGAAGAAGGCGTCGAGCTATATCGAGAACTGGGGCGGGCGCGATTTCAAGCTCGCCGATGTCGCTGAGTTGACTCCCGGCGACCTTCCCGGTGCGGCTGATCTCGCGTGGGCGTCGTTCCCATGCCAAGACCTGTCACTTGCCGGCAGCGGTGCCGGCCTGCAGGGCGCCCGCTCCGGAACCTTTTGGGCATTCTGGGAACTGCTGCAGGCTCTTGCAGCCGAACGACGGGCGCCTGCGATGATCGTGCTCGAAAACGTCTGCGGTGCCTTGACATCTCGCGAGGGACGGGACTTTCGGACGATTGCTTCTGCAATCGCCGAACAGGGATACCGCTTCGGCGCCCTCGTCATAGATGCGATTGGATTCGTTCCGCAATCGCGACCGCGCCTATTCGTCGTTGCAGCGCACTCTCGGGTTCCAATCCCTCCAACTGTGATTCGGCCAACGCCACCCGAGCCTTGGTTCACCGGTACGCTGAGGAGGGCTTCAACGGTTCTACCCACCGACGTAAGGAAGAACTGGCTCTGGTGGAACCTACCCCGGCCGCAAGGGCAGATCGCCGCCTTGGACGAACTCATCGATGAGGAGCCAGAGGGGGTGCCCTGGCACGGTCCCGCGGAGACAGCGCGACTCCTGGACATGATGAGCGACCTGCACAGGGAAAAGGTTCGGCTGGTATCGAGTCTTCGACATCGAGTCGTAGGGACGATATACCGGCGGACCCGCTTGGACGCCGCGGGCCGCAGGACTCAGCGCGCGGAAGTCCGCTTCGACGGAATCGCCGGATGCCTGAGAACGCCGCAAGGTGGCTCGAGTCGACAGACGCTGATGATCGTCGAGGGCCCTGCGATCCGCTCGCGCCTGCTTGCTGCGCGAGAAGCCGCTCGTCTGATGGGCCTTCCAGACAGCTACAGGCTTCCAGCCAACTACAACTGTGCCTATCACCTTGCAGGCGACGGTGTCGTTGTGCCGGTGGTGCGCCACCTGGCGCGGCACCTCCTAGAACCACTTCTGGGTGCAAACGCGACTGCTCAACGACTTGCGGCTTGAAATCCTCGCCGCGCCTGATTGAATCGCTGCAAGCATCGGCCCGATGGGTCGCTCTTGCTGCAAGGGGCAACTGGAGGGACGGCGGTCGGGACTTTGTAAGTCGGAATCACGCGGTCTTGAACATCTCGTCGCTCACTCGGGTCCCAGATACGGATTCATGGTGCTGCTTGCGTATTCGGATAACGCTACAATGCCAAGGCGGATCGTCGTCGCGCTTCAACTATTCCGAGCGGGCAGTGCAGAGCTTGGACGCTGTGCAGACGAAGTGGGCAAATGGGAACGAGGGTTGCGAGCAGTTTCTCACCGAGTCGTCCGACATGGGGACTGCGTGCTTCGGGCATTGAATAACTCCGGAGCGAGCAGGCCGCTTCAGAATCCTGTGGCCTGCACCTTGGAACGACCTCCGGAACCCGCACCGCACCGGTTCGGCTGATCGTCCACCCGGCTCGCCTCAAGTGAGGAATCAGTGAAAGTCAACGAAGACAACGTAGACCGCGCCATGACGTTCGGGATCGAAGAGGAGTTCTTCCTCATCGATCCGGACACTCTCGACCTGCTTGCGGAACCTGACAAGCGGATCTTCAGGGCCTGCGAAAGGCGACGCGGTCGGCACAAGGTCGTGCCGGAATTCTTGAGCACGCAGATCGAGACCAGCACGCGGGTCTGCAAGTCCGTAGCTGACGCGCGCACGGCGCTGCTCGAGACTCGCAGCTTGGTTGTAAACGCAGCAACTGAATTTGGTGCTCGAGCGCTGGCGGCATCCACCCACCCGTTCGCCTCCTGGCGCAGCCAAGTCGTCACTCCCCGCAAGCGGTACCAGAGCTTGGTGCTGACGTTTCAAGACGCAGTTCGCCGCCTGCTCGTCGGCGGCATGCACATTCACTTGGGGTTCGGAGACCCCGACTCGCGCATCCGCGTGATGACGGCCCTGCGACGGCACCTGCCCTTGCTCCAAGCGCTATCCGGATCCTCCCCCTTCAATGGCGGCCGCGAGACTGGCTTCAAGTCGTACCGCACGAACATCATGGGTGGATTGCCGCGCACCGGCATTCCGCGCCCGCTCGGCTCGCGCGCTGAGTTCGACGAGATGATCGCGAACTACCGACGCATGCATTTCATCGAGGACGGCAGCGAGCTGTGGTGGGATATCCGGCCGTCCCATGCTTTTCCCACGATCGAGCTCCGTATCTGCGACGTCTGTCCCGACATCGAAGACGCATTGAGCATCGCGGCCTTGTACGCCTGCCTCGTGCGCTACCTATTGCGCTTGGACCGGCAGGGAAACCTCCCCGAAGACCCCCCGACCGAGATGATCGCCGAGAATTGCTGGCTGGCAGCGCGCTACGGCGTGCTGGCCTTCCTCGGTGACATCGAAGGCGGGGGCCGGATGGACATCGACGACTGCGCCCGCCACCTTGTCGAAGAGTTGGAGGGGGACGCGCAGGCTCTCAACTGCGAAGCCGAACTGCGGCACATCTTGGAAATCGTGCGATTAGGTGCGGGATCGGACCGGCAGATCGACCACTACCGCCTCCGCAAGTTGGAGGGGGACACGGATGACGAGGCGTTGATCTCCGTGGTGCGCCTTGCAGCGGACGAAACCGAGCGAGCCGTTCGGAATTCGACCTGATCAGGGGGCCACTGGATCCGGCGCACCAGCGTCGCGCGGACAGCGGATCGCGCAATGGACGACCTGCATTGGATGCCTCCGATGGTCCAGTCGGCGTCCTAGCACGCGGAAGGCGATCGGAGCGAGCGCACGCTGCGGCCGGTGTAGCCATCCGCTTGCGGGCGCGGGTGCAAGGTCCGAGCCGGTCGTGGTCGGTCGATGTGACGGTCCCCCGCCTGTTCGAACTGTCGGAATACACCTGCTGTCGCGTTCGTGCCTGCCCTGCCGAGCGGGTTTCCGACATGACCACCGCGAACGCAAGCCGAACAGGACGCCCCATGCGGTCATCCAAGTACAATGGCGGCGTCATGCGAATCCTTGCCATTGCCTGCTTGGCACTGTTCCTCGCGGCGTGCTCCACGCCCGAGACCGCCGATCCCGGCCCGCCGAATATCGTCGTGTTCCTCGCCGACGATCTCGGCTACAACGATCTCGGCTCGTTCGGGTCCGAGATCATTCAGACGCCGCACTTAGACGCGCTCGCGAACACGGGTGTGCGAGTGACGGACGGCTACGTCTCGGCCGCCGTGTGCAGCCCTTCGCGGGCGGGTCTCTACACCGGCCGTTACGGCCCGCGTTTCGGCTACGAATTCAACACATCCGGGCGCGACACGGTCGTCGGACTGCCCACCGACCAGCGCACCATTGCCGACATGCTCAAGAGCGCGGGCTACACCACCGGACTGATCGGCAAGTGGCACCTCGGGAAATCGGAGCAGCACCACCCGCTGAATCGCGGTTTCGACGAGTACTTCGGGATGCTCGCCGGCGGCTCGACGTACATCGATGCCAGCAAGGAAGGCGTCGAAGCGTGGCCGGGCGGCAACGCGCCCACTCCGCGGGGCGACGCCAACGCGATCTTCGATGGGTTCGAGCAGGTCGAAGTCGAGGAATACCTGACGGATGTGTTCGCGGAGAAGGCCGTGGACTTCGTGCGTCGGCACAAGGACGAGCCATTCTTCCTGATGCTGACTCCGAACGCTCCCCACACGCCGCTCCAAGCGACCACCGAGTACGCGGACCGGTACCGGGATGTCGAACCGGCCGGCCGCAGGATTTTCGCGGCCATGGTTTCGTCAATCGACGACTACGTTGGCGACGTGATGGCGGAACTGCGCGAGCACGGCTTGGAAGAGAACACGCTGGTAGTCTTCTTTTCCGACAACGGGTGCGTGACGTACTTGTCCCAAGAAATCTGCTCAAACGACCCTCTCAGCGGTTCGAAGCGATTCCATCTCGAAGGGGGCATCCGCGTGCCGTTCATCTTCCGCTGGCCGGCCAGCCTGCCGAGCGGCGCGACCTACAGCGAACCTGTCATCTCGCTGGACCTGTTCTCCACGTTCGCGGCGGCCGCGGGTTCCGACGAGACAGCCCAGGACAGCGTCAACCTCCTCCCGTACCTGCAGGGCGAATCGGACGGGTCTCCGCACGAATTCTTGTTCTGGCGGGCGAAACCGAACTTCGCGGTGCGGTGGGGCAACTGGAAGCTCTGGAAAGTCAATAAGAGCGACAAGACATTCGACGACCTCACGCTCGGGGGCCGGAGACTCCCGCAAGTCGACTACGCGGGCGACTCTCCGTCGGGCCAGATGACTGTCCTGTACGACCTGTCGAAAGATGTCAGCGAGCAAGAGAACCTAGCCGAAGCGCGTCCCGAGATCGTCGAACGACTGGAAGCGGAACTTGACGCTTGGAACGCGCAGCTCGTCGAGCCCCTGTGGCCGAGCAACCGCTCCACGCTCCACGAGTTGCACGGCCAGATGGTGCAGCTCTTCTTCTGAAGCCCGACCACGATCCAATGTCCGCACTTGCACGCCTCTACAGCGCAGCGACGCTACCGCTCCTCGCCGTCCTTGCGATGATGCTGACTGGATCGGCCATGGCTGAATCCCGACATCCAGGCCTGCGGGTCGAACGGTTGCTTGACGCCCCGATCATCACGCCCGAGACGCACCCGAGCATCGGCTCGAACATTCAAGGGCCGTCCCTGATCCGCGTCCCCGACTGGGTGCCGGAACCCTTGGGCAAGTACTACCTCTATTTCGCCGATCACAAAGGCAGCTATATCCGCTTGGCGTATAGCGACGACCTGCTCGGCCCTTGGAAGGTTCATCCCCCTGGCAGCCTCCAGATCGCGGACTCCCACTTCCCAAGCGAGCCGCCGCCGGTGACGGAAGCCGACATGGAGAAAGTCGAGGCTCGCAGGGCGGCGACCTACGGCAGCAGCAAGCTACCGCATTCGATCATCAAGGAGTTCACCGCGACGCATATCGCTTCGCCGGACGTTCACGTGGACGATGCGAACCGTCGCATCGTCATGTACTTCCACGGCTTGGAAGGCTTCGCGCGCCAAGTGAGCCGGGTGGCGCTCTCCACGAACGGGATCGATTTCGTTGCGCGCCCGGAAATCCTCGGGAGGACGTACTTTCGCGCGTTCCGCCACGGAGGGATGACCTACGGCATCGCGATGCCGGGCCAGGTTTACCGTTCCAAGGACGGTCTCTCGAATTTCGAGGCGGGGCCACTGCTCTTCAACCCGAACATGCGGCACTGCGCTCTGCTGAAGCGAGACGACACGCTCAACGTCTTCTGGACGCAGGTCGGAGACGCTCCCGAGCGAATCCTCCTCAGTACGATCGACCTCGCCGTCCCGTGGACGGACTGGAAGGAAACCGATCCCGTCGAGGTGCTGCGACCGGAACGGTCATGGGAGGGAGCCGACGAGCGCGTCGAACCGTCGATCCGCAGCGTCGCCTACGGACCCGTCAATCAGCTTCGGGATCCCGCGATCTACGAAGAGGACGGCCGCGTGTTCCTGCTTTACGCAGTCGCCGGGGAAAGCGGAATCGCGATCGCCGAGCTGCACTTTGACTGAAGCCGTCCGGGCCGCAGCACTCCGTCAGCGGATCACAGTCCGCTCCGGGAACTCCGGTGGCGCGTAGTAGTCCGGATCGACTTCGACGCCCAGCCCGGGTTCGTTGGAGACCGTGTAATAGCCGTCCTTGAATTCGTAACCCTTCGCGACCAGAGCCGGGCACGTGGAGCGATCATCCTCCGCCGCGACGATGTTCTCCTGCGTCTTGGCGAGGTGGAGACTCATCAGGAGCCCGACTTGCGAACCCCAGTTGTGCGGGACCGCCTTGGCTCCGTGGGGCTCCCCGATCGCCGACATCTCCCGGCATTCCAGAATCCCGCCCGTACGGATGTCGAGCTGCATGTAGTCGAAGAGCCGCTCCGGCTCGACCCACGGGCGGAAGTCCTCTGCGCTGCGCATGTTCTCGCCGTCGGCGATCGGCGTGCGAATCCCGGCCTGTTTCATCTTGGACCGCAACTGTCGGTACAGGTCCCTGTCCTCCGGGAAGGCCTCCTCCAGCCAATCCACGCGCTGCTCCTTGGTCGCTTCCAGCAAGCGGAACGCGCCTTCCAAGTCATTCAGGTACCCGTTGTTCGCGTCTACCAGCAGCCTCCGCTCCATTCCAATCGCGCTGCGGACGGCACGGATGACCTCGATGTCGCGATTCCGGCCGTCGTCCCGTGGCATCCACTTGCTGCCGCGACCGATCTTCAGCTTGATTCCGCGATAGCCGCTCCGGATCGCCTCCACAGCTTCGTCGACAACCGCCTGCACGCCCCGACTCCGGTACCAGAGGTCGCTGAAGTACAGCGTCCCGTCATACACTTCGATCCGGTCGCGCACCGACTCGCCGAGGAGCTTCCAGCACGGGACGCTGCGGAGCTTTCCGATCAGGTCGCAGAGCGACCCGTCAAGATGCTTGTACTTGACAAGCAGCTCAGCGAAGTTCCGCGAGCGTCCGGCGATCCGCCCGTCTCGGAACTCGTAGACCGCTTCCGGGTCCGCACCAACGAGCGCGCGAATGTCGTTGACGTAGGTAGCGTCAGGCGCGGTGTAGCTCATCACGCCGACACCCTCGATGCCGGTATCCGTGGCGATCCGTACGAGCGTGTTGGTGTAACTGGTGCGTTTCGGCTCGTCGTCCTGGGAGTTCATCGCGACGAACTTGTGAAAGTCGCCTTGAATCGTCGCAAGCGAGATCTCGGTGATCTTGGCGGAGGCCGACCGGGACCGCGGTGCGCTCGCGGCTGCCGCGACCGTCGTCAAGAATGTGCGTCTCGTGCTATTCATTGCGCTCCGCGCCTCCGCGTTCGAACGGTTCGACCAAGCGGTCGACACCGCACAGTCTACGTTACGGAGAGGGATCGCGGGGCTCGGACGAGGGACTGCCCTCGTACTCCGACGGGGAACCCACGACAGAATCGGAACTCCTTCACGGGATCGCGCGACCGAACTGGGAGCGCGTGCGCTAGGCTAGTTGCGAAGCACCCGTTTCCGATGAGAATTTCGAACGATTGCCGACACGTCGTCCCGCACCGACCCGCCCCGGTCCGACAGGCCTTGGCCGTTATAGCGGTGGTTTGCGCGATCTGCGGTCCGGTGTCCGCCGACCCGTGGCATCACTGGCGCGGATCCGGTAATTCGGGCTATGCCCCGGGTGACGCGCCCGTCTCGTTCTCGGCAACGGAGAACGTCAAGTGGCGCGTATCGATCCCGGGACGGGGGAGTTCGACGCCGGTCGTGGCGGGAGGATCGATTTTCTTGACAACCGCCGTGCCGGTCGACGGCCCGACACCTGCTGGCGAAGCGACCGAGGAACCCGCTCTCCCGGTCCACGATTTCGTGGTGCTCGCGCTCGACGCTTCGACTGGCAAAGAACGCTGGCGCAAGACGGCCAAGACCGCGGCTCCTCACGAGAGGCACCACCGCCGCTTCGGGAGCTTCGCGTCGAATTCGCCCTCGACCGATGGCGAGATCCTGATCGTCAACTTCGGGTCCCGGGGCCTGTACGCGTTCGACTTGAACGGCAAGCAGCTCTGGAGTCGCGACTTGGGCAAGCTATTCGTCAAGAACACGTTCGGCGAAGGCAGCACGCCGGTCTTGCACGGCAACTACTTGATTCTCCAGAACGACCACGAAGGCCAGTCCTACATCGTGGTGATGGACAAGCGGACCGGGAAAGAGATCTGGCGCGCGAACCGGGACGAGCGAACCAGCTGGGCTCCGCCCGTGGTGGTGAACCGCGACGGGAAACTGCAGGTGGTCACGAGTGCCAGCAAGCGTGTACGCAGCTACGACCTAGCGACCGGGGAGCTGATCTGGGAGACCGCCGGCCTTGGATCGAACGCCATCCCCGCCGTCGTCAACGTTGCGGACGAAATGGTCATCGCGATGACCGGCCATCGGGATCCCAATCTACTCGCCATACGGCTCGGTGCCAAAGGAGACATCACTGGGGACGATGCGTATATCGAGTGGACGAACCAACGGGGCAACCCGTACACGACCTCGCCGGTGCTGCACGACGGCATCTTGTACGTGGTTACCGACCGGGGGCTTGTGAGTGCCTTCGACATCGCTACCGGAAAGGCCCACTACCAGCAGCAGCGTCTGCCTGACATCTACGCCTTCAAGGCTTCTCCGATCGCGGCTGACGGAAAGCTGTACCTTGCGAGCCAGCAAGGTGACGTGATCGTGTTGCAGATGGGCGAGGAATACGAGGTTCTGGCAGTCAACGACATGGGTGACGAGATGTTCGTGTCGTCCCCGATCATCGCGGACGGAAGGCTGTTCCTGCGGAGCCAGGACGAACTGATCTGCATCGGCACGGACTAGCCCTCCGCAATCCGCTCGCCGTAACGACCCTTCGGTCCGCTTCTGGCCCCAGGCTGCCTGCAAACTGACCCCGACAGATCGCCCACCAATGCCTGTAGTCGCCTGACGTACGGGTGATCCGGCGTCCAGACCCACTGGTTCGAACCAGCCGGTCGCGGCGTTCCTACTGAGGTTTCGGAACGTCATTGCAGCAACCATCGTCCAAGGGTGAGCAGGGATATGCCCAACCGCGCTCGCTAGGTCCAAAGACTTTCCGAAACCTCAGTACCACCAAGAACAGCAGTACGGTCAGGTCTGGCCCGTTGGCCGAGCCGAAAATAGCCCGGTGTCCGGTTCCACCGCCACCACCTCCCGCAATCCCTAGTGGGCTTGCGGAAATACCCCTCCACGACGGACTCCAACTGCCAGCCGCCGGCGACCTCGCTGGCCCTCACCCTTCACTATCCGGAGACCGCAGACTTCATGTGGTGTGCGACACCTGCCACTTTCCGGCAGCAGGATCTCAGGGCCAGTACCTTATGCGGCGCGACGCCATAATCCCTTGAGTATTCGATTCGCGGCCGCGGCTGTGAATAAAGAGTGATAAAAATAGGAGCATGATGAAACTGCACTCGTTATTCGTGCGTCTAGTAACTGTATGAAACTCACAATCATGATCGCTGCTGCGACAATCTTTGCCCACGGCTCCCTGTACGCGGACACCGCGACGCCGAGCACCAGCCGGCCCCCGCCAGCCCGCACCAACGCCGCTTCGATTCGCATCGCGCGCGAGCGGCTGGAGCAAGCCCACGCTGAATTCGCCAAGACCGAAGCAGAGCGGCAAGCCGCCGTGATGCGCGTGTTGGAACGCGAGGCTGCGGCGCGCCAAGACGCGATGCTCCAGCGGCTCAGACGTGACGCCGAGCAGCGGCAAGCTGCTGTGGTGCGCCGCCTTGAATCCGACGCCGAACGGCGGCAATCCAAGATGCTCCAAGCGGCGCGGCGCAAGGCGAACCTAGCTCCGATCGTCCTCAAGGGCGGGCGGACCGATCGGATTCCGCCTATCGCGCGGACCCGGCGCTAGTCGTTGCCGATGCAGAACAGCTCGTCCTGGCTGCGCAGGTACAGCTTGCCGTCGACGATGACAGGCGACGAGACGAACATCTCGTCGCCCATTTCGTTGACGGCAAGCACCTCGTACTCCGTGCCCAGCTTGAGCACGATCACGTCGCCCTCCTCGCTCGCCAAGTAGAGCTTGCCATGCGCCGCTACGGGCGACGCCTTGAAAGTGTATGTCTGCGGCAGGCGCTGCTGGTGGTAATGCTTCTCGCCGGTCACCACGTCGAACGCGCTGACCAAGCCGCGATCCGTTACGAAGTGGAGGATGCCGTCGTGCAGCACGGGTGACGCGCTATACGCGTTGCCCCGATCGTTGGTCCACTTCACGAATTTGGAATCGCCTGTGATGTCGCCGCTCCCGCCCAGGCGGATCGCTAGCAGATTCGGGTCTCGGTACCCGGTCATCGCCACGACCATCTCGTCGTTCACGCTCACGACCGCGGGAATCGCGTTGGCGCCGAGGCCTCCGGCTTCCCAGATCAGTTCCCCGGTCTGGAGGTCGTAGCTCCGCACCCGGGTCGCGCTCGTCACCAATTGCTTGCGGCCTTGGTAATCGACCACGATCGGTTGCGCCCAGCTGCTACGCTCTTCGCGCTCGGCGCGCCAGATTTCGTCCCCCGTGCGCTTGTCCAGGACCACGATGTAGGACTGGCCTTCGTGATCGTTCTGAATGATCAACGAGTCTCCGTGCAGCACGGGCGCAATACCTTCGCCGAAGGCGTTGCGCATGTACAGCGGACCGAATTCCTTCTTCCACTGGAGGTTCCCTTCCATGTCGAAGGCGTAGACTCCGCGAGAACCGAAGTTCGCGATCAGCGTGTCACCGTCAGTGACAGGCGAGTTGGAGGCGAAGCTCCCGTACCGGCGGTGATAGCCCTCGTGCGGCGCGGCGGAGACCACCATCTTGCGCCAGCGCTCCTCGCCACTGACCTTGTCGAGCGCGATGAGCAAGAAGTCGTGCCTGGCTAGAGTGCCCGATTCCGCATCCGTGCCGGAATCCATCGCTGTGGTGAGGTAGATCGTGTCGCCCGCAATCACGGGCGTGGAGTGTCCCTTGCCCGGAATCGGTACACGCCACTGCACTCTCTCGGTGGCCGAGAACTCCAGCGGAGCGTCGCTCTCGGCGACACCGTTGTTGTTCGGCCCGCGCCACTGGTGCCACGCGTCTTTAGCGTCGGGACCGGCCGCTTCCGCGGGCCAGCACGCCAATCCGATCCCAGCCATCGCTGAGAGGATGAGGGTCTTGAATTGCATTGTCTTGTCCTCTTGGATTCCGAACTCGCCGAACGGCATCGCGAGCGGGCGCGATGTTGGCGGATCCAGCGCTCCCTCGCCGGGAGTCATCTGTCTAGGCGTCCGGAGAGTCGTCTTGGTTGCCGCTGTCCGGCGTCTCCCTCCGTCGCTGAATCAGCGGCCAGAGGAGCGCCAGCACAGTACCAATCAGGAATAGAACCAGAATCGGGCGCGTCAGCATTCCGGTCCAATCCCCTCGGCTGAGGATGAGCGCTCTGCGCAGGTTCGACTCCATCATGGGGCCGAGGATCAGGCCGAGGACGAGCGGGCCGAGCGGAATCTGCGTCTTGCGGAACAGGAATCCTACGATCCCGGCCGCGAACATCGCCCACAAATCAGCCACCGCGTTGTTCAGTGCGTAGGCTCCGACCGACCCGAACAGCACGATCCCCGCCCAGAGCCACGGGGCGGGAACCCTCAGGATCCGAGCCAGCGGTCTCGCGCCGAGTATGCCGACCGCCATGATCAGCAGCGACGCGAATGCCATGAGGAAGACGATCGAGAAGACGAATGACTGCTTGTTCGCGAAGAGTAGCGGTCCGGGCTGGATGCCGTGGATCAAGAGCGCCCCGATCAGAACGGCGGACACGGCATCGCCCGGGATTCCCAAGGTCAGCATCGTGGTCATGGCTCCGCCGATCGCCCCGTTGCACGCCGCGCAGCTTGCCGCTAGGCCCCGGAGCGAGCCTTTGCCGAACTTCGCCTTGTCGGGAGAGGTTCGTCTCGCCTGCTCCCAAGCGATCACCGAGCCGATATCGCCGCCGGCGGCTGGAATCGCGCCAACCATCGTGCCGACCGTTGCGCCGCTGAAAGTCGCCCCCAGCATGCTCTTGCACTCCGAGGCATTCGGGATCACTCTGCCGATCATCGCGGCGGGGGGCTGGATGCCCGCCCTGCGCTCGGAAATCTGCACTAGCACTTCGGCCAATCCGAAGAGCCCGATCATGACTGGAATAAAGGAAATGCCATCCAAGAACTCGGAGAGCCCGAACGTGTAACGGGGGTACGCGGTCATCGGATCGAGCCCTACGAGAGCGAGGGACAATCCGAGCATCCCGGACAGCATTCCCTTCAAGACATGCCGCCCGGACACGCCCGCCATCAGGCTGATGCCGAGCAGTGCCAAGCCGAAGTACTCGGCTGGACCGAACTGCAAGGCGAACCTGGCGATCGGGAAGGCCAGAAACGACAGAAACAAGATGCTTGCGAGTTGACCGGTCGCCGAGGCGAGCGCATTGATGCCGAGGGCCAAGCCGGCCTGTCCCTTGCGGGTGAGGGCGTAGCCATCCCAAGAGGTCGCGATCGAGGCGGGAGTGCCCGGGACATTGATCAGAATCGCCGGAATGCCGCCGGCGGGAATCGCTCCGCAGTAGATGCCGAGCAACATCGCCAAGCCTTGCTCGGGCGAAACCCAGAATGTCAACGGTGTCAGGACTGCGACACCCATCGTCGCGGTCAAACCGGGCAGAGCCCCGAAGACCGCGCCCATGCAGACACCAGCGCAGAGGAACACCAGGACTTGCCAATCCAGTACCGCAAGGAGACCGGCGAGGACCTCGGCTAGCACGGACTCACCGCCCTTCCCCGGGGAGTCGCCCGCCGACTGCTCGGGCGCACGACTTCACGGCACGAATCGCGCTCGCGAAACTCGAACTGCGTGGCTCCGTTCATTCCAGCGAGACGTTCAGACCCGTGTCGAACGCCAAGTAAGCGAATACCGTCAGCACGGTCGAGCAGACAGCGGCCGAGGTCCAGCGCTGCCCCAAGAATCTCAGGAGCAGCAATAGGAACACCGCTGTGCGGATGACGAAGAACCCGGTGCCCCAGAGGACCAAATAGACGCACAGCAATCCCAAGGCACCCGCCACGTAACGGATGTTTTCGAATTCCACGGACGACTCGGCACCGCCCGATCGGGAGTTCACGACAAGCGCTCCCGCAAGCAGCGCGGTCACGGCACCGATGACCTGGGGGAAGAATCCGGCACCGGGAAGACCGCCGACACCCGCAGGAAAAGCCGCTCCGGTTGCGAGCAGGGCAATGCCCAAGGCAAGGAACAATCCACCCGCAACGACGCCGGATAACTGCATCAAGGCCCCTCGAGCCGAACCAGTTTGGGGATCTCCGTCTCGAAGAACCGCTGCTGCGCCAAAGCGAACTCCTTGAAGCCGTCGCGGTCCAGATACAAAGCCTCCATGCCTCGCTCGCGGCATAGCGTGGCCCACTCCTCGGTGCCGAAGGCGGTCCTGAACGCTTCGGCTAGCAGCGTCACGCGCTCTTCCGGCATCCCTCCCGGACCGAAGAAACCACTCCATGCGGGCGCGCCGATTTCATATCCCAACTCGTGCGTCGTAGGTACTTCACCGAGCACACTGGAGCGATTCTCGTCGAACACCGCGAGCGCACGCAAGTTGCCGGATTGGACGTGCGAGACTACTTCGCCAACCCCCGCCACCGCGGCGCCGGCGTGCCCTCCGATTACAGATACGAGTGCCGGCGTCGAGCCGCCGAAGGGCAGGTGCGTAACGCGCGCTCCCGTGCCCTGCTCCATCAGCAGGATGTTGAAGTGCCAGATCGACCCGATCCCGGAGTTGGCCATGACGATGCCGCCGGGATCTCGCTTGGCAGCGGCCACGAACTCTTCGAATGTCTGCCAAGGCGACTCGGAACCGACCACCAAGGCCGGCGCCGTTTTGGAGACGAGGCAGATCAGGGAGACATCGGATGGGCCGATATCGGCGTAGCCTAGGGAGCGGACGATTGCGATTTCCACCGGTGCATGCCCCACCGTGTATCCGTCAGCAGGTCTCCGGGCGACGTAGGAGAAGGCCAAGGCCCCGCTCGCTCCAGGCTTGTTCTCGCAGACGATGGGCACGCCGATCCGGCTCTCCGCCAAACTGGCCATGACCCTCGACACCGTGTCCGATGTCCCGCCGGGCGCCGCTTGCACGACGAGCTTGATTTCCTCGGCAGGGTATGGACCCTCGGTCCCGCCGCAACTCGCGCCGAAAAGGCATCCAGCGAGGATCCAAGTGCGACAGCTAGAGGACACCGGGCGGCCCGATTATAGCCAACGTCAATTCTGATCAAGGGTTTACGCCCGCGTGGGCGTCCGGATTTCGCCGGACCTTCGCGCTACGCGAGCCGGTCTACACTGACACTTGGCAGACCGCGCCGCACCGATCCGCGCCGTGCTCTTCGACTTCGACGGAACGCTCGTCGATAGCGAGTACCTGCATCACGAAGCCTGGCTCGAAGCCGTCGCGCCGTGGGGCGTCACGCTGGGCTGGCACGCATACCAGCGGCAATTGGCGGGCCTCAGCGACCGGCGCGCCTGCGAATTCTTCATGGCCTTGGCCGGCCTGGAGCCGACCCCGGCACGGCTGGAAACCGGCCGCGGCAGGAAGCACCGCGCCTACCGTCGGCGGGCGGTGCGGGAACTCGCGCTCGAGCCCCGGGTCCGGGAGTGGATCCGCACCCGTCACCGCAGCGTTCCCCTCGGGGTCGTCTCGTCCAGCGCGGTGCCCGGGATCCCCGTGACGGTGACGCTACGGTCACCGAAGGATTCTCTGCAACCAGGCTCGATTCTGAACAGGGGCTCTGATCCAGCGACTGGCACGAACTGTTCTCTTGTCGGCATGACCAAGGGGGATCGATGCTAGCTGGATACGCGCTACGGTCAATCACTCGCGTCTGTTGGTCGCGACCGGTCGGCGCAGGGCGGGGCAACCTCTTCGGCGTAATCGCCACTCTCGCGGGCACGATCAGTGCGAGCGTGGCGATCTTCGCGGTGATCTTCGCCATTCAGTTCAAGCCCCTGCCGCTCCTCGAACCATCCAATCTGTATGTCATCTGGCACTCGTATCCCGGCCATGGGATTGAGAAGGAGCGCGTTTCCCCGCCAAGCCTGGATCTCTACAGGCAATTCGAAGGCGCGGTCGATAACCTCGCCGCCGTGACGCCCGCACGGGGTGTCAACCTAGCCCTTGAAGCGAGCGGGGAACCCGGTCCTGCCCGGCAGATCTTTGTGGAGCCTGCCCTTTTCTCGGTTCTCGGTACGGTTCCATCGTCGGGGAGATTGTTTGTCGAAGAGGATGCCGCCCCGGCAAACGCCTCCAACGTCGCTGTTCTGAGTTCCGAAGCGTGGCACCGCTATTTCGGCGCTGAAGTGCCCAATGGCCAGCGCCTGCTGGTCGATGGCGAGTTCGTGGAGATCGTTGGCACCCTTCCTCGGGACTTCCAACTCCTGGAGGAAGCGGACATCCTGAGGCCCTTGTACCTATCGCCTCGCCAGCGGCATCCCAGCCAGTTAGGCAACGACTACTTGACCGTATTCAGCCGTGTGCGTCGCGGCGTATCCGCCGCGGATCTGTCACGGTCTCTCGACGAACTGACGAGGCAAGTTCGCAACGCATATCCGCTCGTCTATCCGGCCAGCGAGGGGTGGCACCTCGTGGCGGTGCCGTTGCGCGAGGAGATTGTCGGAACTGTCCGCGA
This sequence comes from Bryobacterales bacterium, assembly GCA_965242625.1. Classification (GTDB taxonomy): domain Bacteria; phylum Acidobacteriota; class Terriglobia; order Bryobacterales; family UBA6623; genus VXMF01. Next base: position 842,118 of record CBDEST010000005.1, read on the forward strand.
GACGGTCCCGCTGTTGTGGGCGAGCCTAGTCGTGCTGGCGCTCATCGGATTCGTAAACGTGATGAATCTCGTCTTCGCTCGTACCGTGGCCCGCCGGAGCGAGTTCGCCGTCAAGACAGCGCTGGGAGGCGGCTGGTTGTACCTGCTGATCGATCATGTGGCGTGGATCTTGTCCCTGTGCGTGGCGAGTGCCGGCATCGGCGTTGCGTTGGCGCACGGGATGCTGCAAGTCACGATCAACACGGTCTTGAGCGAAGCCCAGCGCTCGGTTCCGCCATGGAGCTTGGTCGATATCGACATCGCGGCCATCGCGTTCGGAATCGGACTGGGCTTGCTGTGCTGCTTGGTTTGCGCGCTAGCGACATCCGGCATGGTCCTTGGCGGCAGCCCGCAGCGCTGGGTCACGAGCGCGTCGAGGCTGACGATGCCGAAAGGCGCGCGCGCCACCCTCCGCGCCCTTGTAGCCGTGGAACTGGCTATGGCGACAGTGCTGCTTGCCCTGTCCGGCATGCTCGTTCAATCGGTCCTTCGCATTAGCAGCGTCGATCCCGGATTCTCGGCAGAGGATGTCCGGACGTTCCGTCTCGTGCTGCCGCGGGCTCGGTACAGCAACCCTGCGAGCCGACGGGTGCTGCGGACGGAGTTGGTGGATCGGCTGGACACGGTCCCGGGCGTGGAATCGGCGGGCGCCATCTCCGCCCTGCCGTTCCTGCAGCCGGGAGCGTCCGCGATCGTTCGCCTCTGGGGCGACCAATCCACGGGGAGCGCCCGCCCCCTCCAAACGAGTTACTTGGCGGCGAGCCCCGGGTACTTCGGCACGATGCGCATTCCCTTGCTGAACGGCCGGACCTTCGACCGCACGGATCAGGACGGCACCCAAAAGGTGGTCATCGTGGACCGCATGGCCGCCGACTTCTACTGGCCGGACCAAGACCCGCTTGGCAACCGGCTGGCGTTCACGTTCGAGGACGGGGACGATGGCCAGCCCGAGTGGCGCACGGTGGTCGGGGTTGTCGGCCATACCAAGTCTCAAACGCTCCGGACGGACAGCGACTTTCAGATATACGTGCCGATGACTCAAGCGCGAACATTCAGTAGATCGTTCGTGGTGCGTTTCGCTCCTGCGGCTGACAACCACGGTCGCATCGTTCAGTCCGTGGTGAGCGCATTGGACCCCCAGCTACCGTTGCATGGATTCACGTCGATGAGTTCCATTGTCGACGAGTCGTTTCTTCCGATGCGGGCATCGGCCGTGGTCTTGGTCGTCTTCTGCGCCACGGCGATGCTGTTGGCGATGGTCGGCACCTACGGCGTCATCTCGTATCTCGTCGCGCTCAGTTCGCGCGAACTGGGCATCCGCATCGCCTTGGGCGCGAGCCGAGGCCAGATTCTCGCGCATGTCTTGAACCCGGTCCTGCGCCTGTGCCTGATTAGCGTTGCGGTTGCGATTCCGACGGCGATGGTGGTTTCTTCATCCATGAGATCACTCTTGTTCGAGGTCAGCCCGCTGGATCCGGTTGCGTTGATCGGAGCGTCGCTATTGACCAGCGTTCTGGCGATTCTGGCGAGCACCGGACCCGCGCTCGTCGCGACAGCGATCGAACCCGCGGTGACTTTGAGGCCCCAATGAAGTCGCCGGTTCCGCGACCTGCGCCAGCGTTCGGCGCAAGCGCAGCGGATCTCGGACGCGACGGAAGAGTTCGTGCTCTCGGAACGAGGGTTACTGCTGGATCGAATCGACGCCTTCCGGAGGTGCTTGCGGATCGGCTGGCTCGGCGACGATCTTCCCGTCGAACAAGCGCACGACCCGTTCGGCGCAAGCCTCGAAACGAGGATCATGCGTCACCATGCAGATCGTCGCTCCGCTCGCATGAACCTCGTTCAACAGGTTCATCACGGCTTCGCCGTTCTTGGAGTCGAGATTGCCCGTGGGCTCGTCCGCCAGCAGGATCGCGGGATCGCCGGCCAACGCCCGCGCGACCGCCACGCGCTGCTGCTGGCCGCCCGACAGTTGCGACGGGTAGTGCTTCGTTCGATGTCCCATGCCTACCCGCTCGAGTGCGCGGTGGGCTTGGTCCCTGCGCTCGGCACTGGACATGCCCCGATAGGTGAGCGGCAGCTCCACGTTCTGGTAGACGGTCAGATCGCCGATCAAGTTGAACGCTTGGAATATGAAGCCAACCTGCCGGTTCCTGATCTTGGCGCGCTGGCGCGCGTTCAAGGCCGCCATGGACTCGCCCTGCAAGCGGTACGCCCCCTCCGTCGGCGCGTCGAGCAGCCCGAGGATCGACAGCAGCGTCGATTTCCCGCAGCCGGACGGCCCGGCAATCGATACGTATTCGCCGTCACGGATCTCGAGATCGACCTCCGCAAGCGCATGCGTCTCCACTTCGTCGGTGAAAAACACCTTCGAGACGCGATCCAAGCAGATCAACGGTTCCGTTCCCGCTGCGGTTTGCACTGCCGCCATTGAACTCTTCCCTGACTCCGTTCCCCGCCCACAGTGATGGACACCGGGCTCACTCGATGCGGATCCGGTCGTGGGACTCCCATGCGGACGCGTCGGAGAGAATCACTTCGTCCCCCACATCCAAGCCTGCGCGGACCTCGATCAAGTTCACCGAAGTCCGTCCGACCTGCACCGGCACCCGCGACGCATGAACGCCGTCGCCTTCCAACCGGAACAGATCGATCCGGCCTTCCTCGCGAGCGTGGATCGGGCGCCCGACGTGCAGCACGTCCTCGAGCCGTTCCAGCTCGATCACGCCGTCCACGCTCAAGTCCGGCCTGGCGCCGCGCGGCAATTCGCCCAGCAAGCGCACATCGACCAGCACGGTGCCTTCGACCGCTGCCGGATCGATTCGCGACACCTGCCCCTCGACCACCCCGTTGCGCGTGTCGACCGAGGCCCGCTGCCCGACAGCCACGTCGTTGACGAGCGTTTCCGGGATCTTGATCTCCGCCTTGAGGTGCGCGGGGTCGGACACCCGCGCGAGCTCGTCCCCTGGCGCGACCAGCTGACCGACCTCCACTTCCATCTGCTGCAACACGCCGTTCATGCCGGCGCGGACCTTGAGTCGCTCGACCCTTTCCTTGCGCAGGGAGACCAGCGCGTCCATCTGCTCGATCCGTGCCCGCTGGGCCGCGAGCTGGGCCTCCGCGGACGGCTTGCGGGCTTGCTCGCGAGCCCGCTCCAACTCGAACCGCTTCCCGAGTTGCTCCATGGCGACGCGCGACTTCATGAGCGTCACGCGATCCGTCAGTCCCGCCCTCGAGAGTTCGAGGTCAGCCTCGTACTGCGCCTTCGCCTCGAGGTACTCGCCTTCGACCTGAGCGGTCACGGATGCTTGGGTGAGTCGCTCGTCTTCCAGCTGCGCTTGCAGATTGGCGAGATCGGCCTGCGTCTCTTTCAACTGCGCTTCGGATTCCAAGTATTCCTGATCCACCTGCGGGCTGCCCAGTTCGAGCAAGACCGTGCCCGGGCGAACGGTCTGTCCGGGTTGCACGTGGCGGCGCTCCACGCGGCCCGCGTCGGTGGCGGCAAGCACGACCACGGCCTCCGGAACGAGGGTTCCGATCCCGCGCACTCGGCGCAGCATCTCGCCCCTCCGCACCTTGTCCGTGAAGACGACCGCAGCGTCAACGCTTGGAGCGGCAGGCTCCAGCTGGGACAGTCCCAATGCCACCGCCGCGACACCGATAATCGCCGCGGCCCCGGCGGCGATCCTCCGCACCCGCTTTCTTCTGGCAACTCCAATTCGCGGCTTGTCCATGGAGTTCGCTCCCGTGCTCAAGCAACCGCCAGCCGTGGTCAAGGAAGAGGCCGGAAGATGAGATTGTAGCTTACGCACTCAGGGCTGAGCGGGGCGGACATCCTTGTTGGAGCAAGTTTCAAGTATCCGATGCGCAGGGCGGTCTCCGGCGCTGTTGCGACCGGGTGGTGCAAGCCAGTGGGTAGGCTAGACCGGAGGTCCCGAAGTCGTCGCTCGCTCAACTCCCGCGTGGGCGTCCGTGTTCCGCCGGACCTTCGCGCTACGCGAGCCGGGCTACACTGACACTTGGCAGACCGCGCCGCACCGATCCGCGCCGTGCTCTTCGACTTCGACGGAACGCTCGTCGATAGCGAGTACCTGCATCACGAAGCCTGGCTCGAAGCCGTCGCGCCGTGGGGCGTCACGCTGGGCTGGCACGCATACCAGCGGCAATTGGTGGGCCTCAGCGACCGGCGCGCCTGCGAGTTCTTCATGGCCTTGGCCGGCCTGGAGCCGACCCCGGCACGGATGGAAACCGGCCGCGGCAGGAAGCACCGCGCCTACCGTCGGCGGGCGGTGCGGGAACTGGCGCTCGAGCCCCGGGTCCAGGGGTGGATCCGCGCCTGTCACCGGAGCGTTCCCCTCGGGGTCGTCTCGTCCAGCGCGATTCCCGATGTCGTGCCGATCTTGGAACGACAGGGTGTCGCGAGCTCCATGCGATTCGTCATTTGCGGTGACCACGTCGAGCGACTCAAGCCTGACCCGCTGCCGTATCTGCTCGCGTTCAAGAAGCTCCGCGAAGAACTGCCCGATCTCCGCACCCGAGAGTGTCTAGTGTTTGAAGACTCGGCGACAGGCGTTCGATCCGCCTCCGATGCCGGGATGACTGTTCAACGCCTCGCAGCGCCCAGCGATCTTCCCGCGTCATTGGAAAGATGGTCGCCGAAGATTCGGCAAGCGGCTGTTCGACAACCCGACTACGAATTCGCGTGAGGCACCGCGACCGGAGTCCCAATCAGCAGATCCTCGGGGTAGACGCCGCTAGCCACGGGAGCCGTGGCGTGCCGGAATGCCGCACTCCATCTGTCGGTCGCTGGCGTCGGTCGTGCGCGAAAGCTCGTTGCCCAACGTGCGGGGATTCGATTCACTTTGAGTTGGCTGCGGGCGGAGGGTCGAAGGCCTCTTGAGCGTCATGCACGGCGAGCGCGGAGAGAGTGATCACGTCGTCCACGTCGAATCCCTTCTGCAAGACGGCGACAGGCTTGTCCATGCCCATCAGCAGCGGCCCCAGCGAGCGCGCATCGGCGAACTGCCGGAGCAGCTTGTAGGCGATGTTCGCAGAGGCGAGATCCGGGAATACCAATACGTTCGCTTCGCTTTGCAGCTTCGAGAACGGGAAGAACTCGCGCATCATTTTCGGGTCGAGCGCGGTATCCGCCTGCATCTCGCCATCCACGATCAGCCCGGGATCCAACTCCGAGCAAATCTGCGCCGCGCGGCGCACCTTCTCCGAATGCGGATAGCGCGCCGATCCGAAGTTCGAGAACGACAGCAGCGCGACGCGAGGCACGATCCCGAGCCGCCGGGCTCGTCGTGCGGAGAGTAAGGCGATCTCGGCTAGGTCTTCCGGGCTGGGGTCGATGTTGACTGTCGTATCCGCAAGCAGGTAGATCCGGCGGTGCCGGATCATCATGTACAGCCCCGACACCTTCTGTACGCCCTCGCGCTTGTCGATGATGCGCAGCGCCATGCGCAAGGTCTCGGGATAGTGTCGAGTGATTCCGCCCACAATCGCGTCGGCGTCTCCAAGCCGCACCATCATCGAGCCGAACGACACACGGTCCCTCAGCATCTTGTACGCCTCGTCCATCGTGCAGCCCTTGCGCTGCCGCCGCTTGAAGAGTTCCAAGGCGTACCTCTCGAGGCTCGGGGAACGTTCAGGCTCCACGATGTCCCAGCCACTCGTCGGCAGGCGCAAAGCCTCGGCCTGGGCCAAGATCCTTTCGCGAGAACCAAGCAAGACCGGCTTGGCGATGCGTTCCCGCTGCAGGACGAAGGCGGCCCGCAAGATCTTCTCGTGATCGCCCTCGGCCATGACCACCCGTCGCGGGTCTTCCTTCGCGCGCCGGAGGATCATCTGGAGCACTTCCTGATTGCTGTCCAATCGCACGGTCAAGCTGTGCCGATAGTCTTCAAGTCCTATGGGCCGTCCCGCGACGCCGCTGGCGATCGCCGCTTCCGCTACCTTGTGCGAAACCTCGGGCGTGACGCGGGGATCGAACGGCTTGGGAATGATGTACCGCGGGCCGAAGTCAAGATCCTCGGACGTGTAAATCCTCCGCACGGCATCGGGCACGGGCTCCTTCGCGAGCGCGGCCAGAGCGCTTACCGCGGCGACCTTCATCTCGTGGTTGATGCAGGTCGATTCGACATCCAGCGCCCCGCGAAAGATCGACGGGAAGCAAAGCACGTTGTTGACTTGGTTCGGGTGATCCGAGCGGCCGGTCGCGATGATGGCGTCGGACCTGGTCTCGACCGCTAGGTCGTAGCGAATCTCCGGATCCGGGTTAGCCAAAGCGAACACGATCGGACTGTCGGACATCGACAGGAGCATCGCCGGACTCAGCACGTTCGCCTTGGACAGGCCCACGAAGACATCCGCTCCCCGAACGGCTTGTTCGAGGGTTCGCAACGAGGTCTTCGATGCGAACCGCTCCTTGTACGGATTCATGCCCGCTTTCCGGCCCTTGTAAATGACGCCCCGCGAGTCGAGCAGCAACAGTTTCTCCGGCTGGACTCCCAAGCGCAGGTAAAGGTCCGCGCAAGCCACGCCGCTCGCACCCGCGCCGTTGACCACGACTTGCAGCGATGCGAGATCCTTGCCGGCGATTTCGGCCGCGTTGAGCAATGCCGCGCCGCTGATGATCGCCGTGCCGTGCTGGTCATCGTGGAATACGGGGATCTGCACCCGCTTGGTGAGTTCTTCCTCTACGTAGAAGCACTGGGGCGCCTTGATGTCCTCGAGGTTGACGGCACCGAACGTCGGCTCGAGCAGTTCGACCACCCGGACGATCTCCTCGGGATCCTCCGTGTCTAGCTCGAGATCGAAGACATCGATGTCGGCGAATCGCTTGAAGAGGACGGCCTTGCCCTCCATGACAGGCTTGCCGGCGAGCGGGCCGATGTCTCCGAGGCCCAGTACCGCGGACCCGTTCGAGACCACCGCTACCAAGTTCGACCGCGTGGTGTAGCGCCCTGCGAGCTTAGGATCGCGCGCAATCTCGAGGCAGGCCTCGGCGACCCCGGGCGAATAAGCCAAACTGAGGTCGATTTGCGTATCCGACGGCTTCGTGGGCGTGATCGCGATCTTGCCCGGGCGCGGGTAGCGATGGTATTCGAGGGCTGCTCCCCTGTTATCCGCCATTGCTCCCAGCTCCCAAGCGGCTGACACGAACCACGCTCGGGACGCTATGAACTAGAGGCTACCACGTACGGTGGCGGCGGACTCCGGCGCGACACCTTGTGAACGCGGTTGCGGCATGGAAGTCGTCCGGTTCGGGTATCCTCTGTACTGTGCCGCGGCCGGCTGGTTGCACGGAAACTGCCGGGCGGGGTCGACCCGGCCGGTCAAGGCAGTGTCCTTGAAGTCTCGAATCGGCATCGCAGCAATCGTCGCGTTCCTCGCTGCGGGGGCAATCGCCCAGCGATCCGGCATGCGCCCGGTCGCCTCGGTTACGGAACTCATGAAAGCGATGGTGATACCTGCCTCGAACGCATTGTTCAATGTCCCCCGACAGGTCCCAGAAGATGACGCCGCTTGGGAGACGGTCCGCAATCACGCCATCCTGCTGGCAGAGTCCGGCAACCTGCTCTTGGTGGAAGGGCGGGCTGAAGACTCCGAGGTCTGGAAGTCCACTTCCATTGCGCTCGTCGAAGCGGGCGAGGCGGCCTTGGAGGCTGCCAAAGCCCGTGACGTGGACGCGATCCTAGAAGTCGGCAACCAGATCATCGACGCTTGCGAGCGGTGCCACGAAAAGCACTGGATCCGTTGACTGATCCGGTATGGGTGGGCGGTTTCAATCGTGGTCTGCGCGCTGGCTGATCCGGTCGCACTTTGGTAGCCTTACCCGTGATGACGGCCCGAACATTCTTAATGGCATTGGCAATCGGCGCCATGACATCGGCGCTTGGACAAATTCCCGAACGCGATGCCCGGAACACGGAGGTCCGGCATACCGACCTGCACTACTCGCTGCCCGAGTACACGAGAGAGCAGTGGGAACGTCGCGCCGCGTTCCTGCGCAAGCAGATTCTGTTCTCGGCAGGACTGCTCCCGCTGCCAAGCAAGAGCCCGCTGAATCCTCTCGTCGGCGACCTCATCGTTCACGACGATTACTCGGTTGAGAGCGTCTTGCTGGAAACGTTCCCCGGCTTCTTCCTCGGGGGCAACCTCTATCGCCCTGTCGGCAAGGACGGCAAGTTGCCAGCGGTGGTCTCGCCGCACGGGCACTGGCGGTTCGGGCGGTTCGAGAATTCGGAGGTGGGCTCCGTTCCGGGCCGGGCGATCAACCTCGCCCGCCAAGGCTACATCGTTTTCGCGTACGACATGGTGGGCTGGAACGACACGATGCAAGTGCCCCATGGATTCGCCGGGCCCCGCGAGGAACTCTGGCTGATCGGGACGCTAGGATTGCAGCTTTGGAATAGCATTCGAGTGGTCGACTACCTTGCTTCGCTGCCGGATGTGGACCCGAATCGGATCGGAGCCACCGGGGCGTCAGGCGGCGGCACGCAAACGTTCCTGTTGGCTGCAATCGATGACCGCATCGGCTACTCTGCTCCCGTCAACATGGTCTCGTTCATCATGCAGGGCGGATCGCGTTGCGAGAACGCCCCGCTACTGCGCGTCGGTACGAACAACGTGGAAGTCGCCGCGCTCTTCGCTCCCAAGCCGCAACTGCTCGTAGCTGCGACCGGCGATTGGACAGTCAACACGCCGGACGAGGAGTTCCCGGCGGTTCGAAGCGTCTACAGCCTGCTCGACGCCACTTCGAATATCGAGTACGAGCAATTCGACTCCCCGCACAACTATCACGAGGACAGTCGCGAAGCGGTTTACCGATTCTTCGGGAAGCACATTCTGAGCGACGCGGACGCTTCGAAATTCGAGGAGCGATCCGTCCGTCCCGATCAACTCAGTCAACTGCTCTACCTGTGGGGCCGGGAGCCTCCCGAGAGCGCGATTGGATTTGAGGAATTCATGCGACAGCGCATCGCCGCTGCCGAAGCAGACACGCTCGCTCTGTCAGTCCATGGGCAAGCCGCGCTCGAAAGGGCACGGGAGGCGTTCAAGGAGCGGCTCGGTCTCGCGCTGCTGGCGGAAGTGCCCGACGCTGACAGCCTCACGTCGCAGTCCGACAGCGACGGGCTAGTGCTCGGTCGCAAGGAGGTCGGAGACCGCATTCCCGCGAAGTACCTGAATTCATCTTCAAGCACTGCACGTCCGACCCTGTTCGTGCATGCGGAGGGGATCAGCGCAGGCAACCGATCTGAAGCTCTCCAGGATCTCGTCGGCAAGAAGGTTCCTGTGCTGCTGATCGATGTGTTCCAGACCGGTGGGGCGATGACCGAGCGGGACATTGCTGGCGCGGGTAGGAACGCGGAGCGCTACTACCACGTGTTCAATCGCAGCGACGATGCCAATCGCGTGCAAGACATCCTGACAGCGGCGGCGCACCTCCGGCAACGGTCGGGTTCGGACGCAGTCAACTTGGTAGGAGTGGGCAAGGCAGGGCTGTGGGCATTGCTGGCGGCCGCGCTCGATCCCGGCATTCAATCCGTCGTAGCGGATCTCGATCAATTCGACGCGACTGACGATTCTGCGTACGTCGCGGACCTATTCATTCCCGGCCTGCGGCGTGCTGGCGACTTCCGAGCGGTCGCCGCACTGACGTCGGACAGGAGCTTGCTCTTGCACAACTCCCATGCAGCGTTTCCCGCGAGGGCATTCCGAGCAGCGTTCGACGCGGCTGGGAACTCGGACGACCTGACGATCCGAGCGGACCCCGCTGACAAGGAAGAACTCGTCGGGTGGCTGACTCGCTGAAACGAGTTCTCGATCCCTAGTCTGGCATGATGACGAAGTAGGCTGGGGGGCTCAAGGCTTGGACAAGCCGAGGATCGGAGTCGCGGAGAGTCATGCTCGAAACTGGCCAGCAAATCAAGGGCAAGCCCTCGCGGCTTGCGCCGCTGCTGATCGCGGCCGTGCTAGCGGTGGTGATCGCAGCCTTCGCGTACATGCAATGGAAGCAACGGTTCGAAGCCCCGCCAGCCGAGATCGTACTGACGGACGAGGCCCGCGCGTACTTGCCCCAACTCGACCTGTCGGGCGTCGAGATGTCCGCCATGGACAACTCCCTGGGGCAAACTCTGGTTGAGATTACCGGAACGATAGCCAACACTGGCACGCGGGACGTTCGCAGCATCCGACTGAATTGCGTGTTCTTCGACGTGTACGGCTTGGAGCATCATCGGGTGCTCTCGACCATCGTTCGTGCGCGAGACGGTCTCGAGCCTGGTTCGGAACGCGAGTTCCGCCTGCCGTTCGACGATATCCCGGAAGGATGGAATCAGGTCATGCCGAGTCTCTATATCGCGGAGATTGTGTTTGACTGAGGAATTGCGATTACACACAACCACACTTCAAGAGGCACGTGCCGACCGCCACTCGCCTTCGATTGCCCTTGCTCGGCGAGCTTTTCGTCTCAAGATTTGCTCAGCCGAACAGTTCTTTCAACTGGCGTTTCATCTCAAGTTTCATAGCACTTACGTCGACCTCACTTCCCGTCGCGAGTTCTCGGAACGCCTTAGTGATGGCTTCCTGTACTTGACGTTGTAAGGAGGTCTCGTGTGTATCAAACGTGCGGTAGAGAACGGCCTGAAGGTCATGGACTTCTTTACACTCAGACTCTGTCAGTGTGAGCTTCGATCTTAAGGCGGCATATCGTTCGATCTTTTGGACAACATCATCACTTGTAGTCGCCAGCAATCCAAAGAGTTCTGATGTCAAGACTTGGTCGGCACGGAGTCCATGTGGTGGCCCCAATCCCGAAATCATTTCAACGCCATTCTCGGATCTAGCTAGACAGAACAACCGGCAGACACCCTCTGGTAGTGTCGCAGTGCCGGTGACGATCAAGGGTGCTTGAGTCGTTGCAATGAACTGAATATGGGGAAACGATTGCGAGAGCAAGTTTACAATCTTTCTCTGCCATTCAGGATGCAGATGCCTCTCGATTTCGTCTAAGAGTACGACCCCTTGAGGTTGAATGTCATCGCTTCCTCTGTTCGCGAGTGATGTCCAAGCCAGCAGATCGCAAATCCAATTAAGCATTGCAGCATGGCCGTCACCGATTGCACTCACCGGCAGGGAGTCTCCCCAGAATCCACTGGCTCGAAGACCTCTTGAATCTAACGTCAATGAACCCGGTTCCAACATCAAGACTGCTTCTATTTTTTCGAATATTCTACGTCGAGTTTCGTCATGTTCTACCGAAAAATGATTGTGCCTGTATTCACTGATTCTAAACAGGACAGCCTCTGGATTTTGCAGCCTAATGTGATAGTTGAAGAGTGTGTACACTGCGTCCATGAGTCTGTACTCATTGTACAATTCGTTGCCATTTGTTCCGCAATAAGAACCGTATCCGCAGGCGAAAAGTGCCTTGTGTAGATCCACGCCTTCTGGATAAATGACTTGCTCAATCGATTCGCATTCGAAACTCTTTCTTCGAAGAGTCGTCAGCTTCGTAACCTCTGTCGCGTTTGTGGACGTGCTCTTCAGTTCCATTTCGATTTCTGCACATTCTCGGCCAGTTCTGATCATACTTCCACGGAGTTTTGCAAGGAGGGCTGGCGCAGCGATCTCGTCGCAGAGAGAGATCGCGATACATCGAAGGATGGTGGTTTTTCCCGTGCCGTTGTCGCCGAGTACCAGAGTCCAACTGGGACGGTCGGTAGCGGGTATAGGAACCGTAAACGTAACTTCTTCCGGAAGGCACTTGATGTTTCGAAGCGAGACTTTGGAAATGTAAAGCATTGCGATAGTACCGTTCAACAGAGCCGCCTTTACGTGTGATCCCCAGTTCTGGCCGAGTTCGCGCACGCCACCATCGAAGAGGAACGCTTGAGTTGCCAGACTGACTGCACGTAGTTCGCTAGGCGACAGAATGGATCATGGGCCGCTCTGTCTCCCCAGCGTACCAAAACTCGCAGCAGGCGGCCCGGCTACGGAGTCGGTCGAGCGGGCGAACTCCATGGTCAGATGCAATTGCTCGGCTAAAACCCCAGATTGAGAGCAGATCGCTGCAGAGAGCGTTGGTCAAACGCAGCCGAGCCGACCACGCGCAGGCTAGGGCCACGTTCAGCACCAGTGTGCCGTCGCCCTCGAGCGTCCTGCGTAGTGCGGCCGGTACCGCAACCTCTTGCCGCCGGTTCGTGGATCCCGGTGGCCGTGCGCCGCCATCCAACTCCAACCGAAATCGGTTCGTCCGCTGGGGGTCGCCAGCGCTCGTCCGCAAGACCAGCGCCGAGCCTTTGCCCGGCGTCGGGAGTTCCCGGTAACGCTCGCGCAGGCGGATCCCGTCCACCTGCGTCTGACCCATGGCCAGCACAGCTGCGAGTTCGCGCAGCACCATGCCCTCACCCAAGGAGACCCACTCCCGCCACGCGTGACCAGCCACATGGCCGAAGTCACGCCCAGACAAATCACCCGGCTGCGCCGTCCGCCGGTACAGGTTGACCAAAGTGCCCGCGCTGATCTGCAGCTCGAACGCCCCCACGTCGTAACGGAGCCGCCCTGAGTTGATTGCCTGCATACGGTGCAACAGCGTAAGCCGCTGCTTAGCACCGATCTGCCGTTATCCGTGGTTCCTCGTCTGCCACGGAGCGTAACATTTTAGTGGAGTTTGGTCACCGACGGATCGACCTCCTGACTGCTTGGATGGGCGTGATCCGATTGCATGCGGACGAGCGCGGCGGGGTAGCGGCAGTACCGTCCTGAGCACACGCCCGGCAACGACACCAAGGTGGGGCAAGTAAGTGACTGCTGGACTGACTCAGTCCCCCACGTAGTCTCGACCCGAGGAGGCCAGCGTCGCGCCTTGGTCGACCTTCCACGACTCGAGCTTGGCGAAGTCCACCCGAGACCACTGCTTGCGCAGGGAACTCATCTGAGACTCGTTCAGCTTCTTGTGCGCCAGCGCCGCACGAACGTCCCGGTCGACTTCCTCCGGTGACGTGCAACCGAGGATCGCAGTCGAAATCGGTAGCGACCAGACGTAGTCGAGATTCTCTTCGAGCGAAGAGATGCCTTGGTCGTGCAGCACGCCTACCCCGGTAGTCTTCATGGCCATGATTCCGAGACCCTTCTCGACCGCAAGCGGAAGCGTGGTCTTCTCAAAGCTCAGCTCGCGATTCGCGCCGTCAGTGACGCTCAGTGGCATCAAGACCGTATCCCAGTCGTAGGCGCCCATCATCTTCACGAGCACGCGTGGATCCATATGGCCGGTGAAGCCGACGTACCGCACCTTGCCATCGCGCCGCGCCTTCTCGATCATCTCCATCACTCCGCGCGGCCCGAACACGAAGTCGATGTCCTCCATGTGCATGACGTTATGCACCTGATAGAGATCGAGGTAGTCAGTCTTCAGGCTCGCCAAGCTCTGAAGCAGATCGAGTTCGGCGTGGGCGTACGTGCGATGCCGGGTCTTGGTGCCGTAGATGATTCGGTCCCGCGGCACTCCATCCAGCGCGATGCCGTACCGACGCTGGCCGAGACCGTACGCTCCCGCCGCCGCCGAGTCGAAGTAGTTGATCCCGGACTCGTAGCAATGGCGGATCGTGCGCAGTGCCTCGGCCTCGTCCCGTTGGGTGCCTACGCGGCCACCACCCAAACCGACGATGGTGACCTCCAATCCGGTCTTTCCGAACTTGCGGCGCGGAATGTCCTGGGCGGCGGCCGCGCTAGCGGCCAAACCAAGGCCGGCTGTCGCCTTGACGAACTCTCTCCTGCTCTCGGGCATCAAGTACCTCCGTGGGGGACACGTCCCCGACAGCTATAGCGTATACGATTCGCGGTCGCGGTTCGGCTGCGGGGCGACATTCGAATGCTGACAGGCACTCACGATAGCGGATACACTGATGATCGCAATGGCTCTCGCTAGGCAACCGACGCGACGCGCCTTCTCGAAGATCGCAGCCGCGCCGCTGGTACTTCCCGCGACAACGCTGGGCCTCGGGGGCGCGACCCCGCCCTCGGACAGAATCGCTGTCGCCGGCATCGGCATGGGCGGGCGCAACCGCACGAACATCAAAGAGTTCCTCAAGCAGGACGACGTACGCATCCTGTCGGTGTGCGATCTCTTTGCCGACCGTCGTACTCAAGCCAAGGCTTTGGTCGACGGGCAGTACGGCAACGCCGACTGCAAGGCTACTCGGTTTCACGAGGAAGTCCTGGAACGCGACGACATCGACGCCGTCGTCGTCGGCACGGGCGACCGCTGGCACAGCGTGATGAGTTCGCTCGCCGCACAAGCGGGCAAGGATGTGTACTGCGAAAAGCCATTCTGCCTGACGATCGCCGAAGGTCGCCAGCTCGTTGACGTGACCCGCCAGCACGGAACCGTGTGGCAATGCGGCACGCAGCGCCGCTCCAACCCAGGATACGAGTTCCTTGTGAACACGATCCTGAGCGGTCGCATCGGCAATCTCCACACGGTGCGCCTGTCGTTCGGGGCGACGGGCGGCTGGAAGACCAACTCCCCTGCCAAGCCCGAGCGGGATCCTGACCCGGAGCAGTTCGACTATGACCGCTGGTTGGGGCAGGCACCGTGGGCACCCTATTCCGCGGATCGGGTTCGGCTTTGGCGGCTGAACTGGGATACGGGAGCGGGTGCCGTTGCCGATATGGGTCCGCACTTCATCGAGACCGTGCAATGGTTGCGGGGCGCCCCGAAGGATGCCCCGGTCGAGTACGAGGGCGAAGCCGAGTACCGCGACGAGGGGGGCATCAACAATATCCCGTACTGGTACGAGATCCGGACCCGCTACAAGGATGGTCTGAGACTGAACATGGACACCGGGCGGAAGGGGCTGATGTTCATCGGGGACGAGGGCTGGATCTTCCTTTCCGACTCCGGCGGCATCGACGCCAAGCCCAAATCAGTGCTGGCGGGTCTCGATCCGCCGGACGCGAATTACATCATCCAAGGCCCGCACGTGCGCAACTTCCTGACCTGCATGCGGAGTCGCAGCCAGCCGGTCTCGAACCCGGAGTCAGCGCAACGCTCGCATACCATCGCGCACTGCGCGAACATCTGCCTGCGCCTTGGGCGTCCGGTCCGCTGGGACGCCAGCCTGGAACGCTTCGAGGGAGACGACGAAGCGAACAATATGCTCTACCGCACCATGCGGAGTCCGTGGAGGGTGTGACCATGGAAAAGGAACTTGTTCAACAGGCAGTGCGGTCGATATCCGCATATGACTTTGGCGAGTCCACCGAGGCCCTGTTCACCGTGGATCGACTCATCAACGAGTCGCACGGCGATGCGCGTGGACGGAGCTGGATAGAAGCCGAACTGGCTGCATTGCTCGGCACGAGCGTGAGCTTGGCAGCCAAGCAGGAAGTCTGCCGGAGGCTGTGGCGGATCGGCACCGATGCTTCGCTCAGCGCGCTGGAGCCGTTGCTTGCTGATGAAGACCCCCGCGTCGTGGCGGCCGGTTGCTACGCGATCGGGCGGCGTCCTTCGCCGCGAGCGGACGACCTGTTGCGCGCCGCGCTCCGCAAGGCGCCCGCCGCTTGTCGGGAACCGATCGAAACCCTGATCACCGAACGGCGTTAGCCGGCTGGCTGACAAAGCGGATGGCGTATGGACATCCGCAATAATTGGTGCAATGGAACGCGTTGAGAACTATATCGGCGGCCGCTGGGACATCGCTGCGGGAGCCGAGTCGACAGCGGTCATCGATCCGTCCACCAACGAAACGATCACCACCGTGCCGGTGGACGGGCGCGACGCGGTCGAGCAAGCGGTAGCTGCGGCTGCGAAGGCTTATCCGGATTGGAGGGCCATGCCGCCCGGCGACCGGATTCAGTTCCTGTTCCGCTTCAAGCAACGGCTGGAAGCCGACTTCGAGAGCATCGCGCGGGCAGTCTCGCGCGAAAACGGCAAGACCTACGCGGAGTCCGCCGGGGAATTGAGGCGCGGCATCGAAAACGTCGAAGTCGCCTGCGGCATCCCGACGATGATGCAGGGCTACAACCTCGAGGACATCGCTCGCGGCATCGACGAGACGATGATCCGGCAGCCGCTCGGTGTCGTTGGAGTCATCACTCCGTTCAACTTCCCCGTGATGATTCCGCTCTGGTTCCTGCCCTACGCGATCGCATGCGGCAACACGGTGGTCCTCAAGCCGTCGGAGAAGGTGCCGCTCTCGTTGCGCCTGGTGGTCGAGGCCTTGCGCTCCACAGGACTGCCGGACGGAGTGGTGAATCTGGTACATGGAGGACGGTCCGCTGTCGACACCTTGATCGAGCATCCCGAGGTGCGGGCGATCAGCTTCGTCGGCTCCAGCGCGGTGGCGCGACATGTCTACGCCACGGCGGCGCGCCACGGCAAGCGCGTGCAATGCCAGGGCGGGGCCAAGAATCACGTGGTCGTCATGCCCGATGCCGATATGGACACGACGATCAAGATCGTCAGCGACAGCGCGTTCGGATGCGCGGGGCAACGCTGCCTCGCGGTGTCGACTGTCGTGACGGTGGGTGGAGCGCACGCCGCGGTCCGCGATTCGCTCGTCTCGGCGGCGGGATCGCTCAAGGTCGGAGCGGGCTTGGACGACGGCGTGGAGATGGGTCCGGTGATCACCGCGGCAAGCAAAGACCGTATCGAGGAGTCGATTTCCCGCGGGCTGACGGACGGGGCGCAAGCGGTGCTGGACGGGAGAGGCAGGCGCGTCGAGGGCTACCCGAACGGGAATTTCGTAGGGCCCACGGTGCTGGACGGAGTGGAGCCGGGCGGCTTCCTTGCCACGACCGAGGTCTTCGGACCGGTGCTCGGCATCACTCCCGTCAGCAGCTTGGACGACGCGATCCAAGCGATCTCCGCCAATCCGTACGGCAACGCCTCGTCGATCTTCACAAGCAGCGGCGCGGCCGCCCGCAAGTTTCGCAATGAAGTGCCGACTGGCAATGTCGGCGTCAACATCGGCGTGGCCGCGCCCATGGCGTACTTCCCGTTCAGCGGCTGGAAGGACAGCTTCTTCGGCGTCCTCCACGGCCAGGGCCGCGACGCCATCGAGTTCTACACGGACAAGAAGGTGGTTGTCGAACGCTGGCCGCAGGAGTGGTCCCGGAAGTTCTAGCGCAGGAAACTGCGGACGCAGGCGACCCGCTTACGGGCGCATCGCGGAAGGCGGCTTCTCCCAGTACTGCTCGTGGCAGCTATCGCAGGCTTCGTAGATGAATCCGCCCGTCTCGAATACCGCTTCCGCATCGCGGTTCTGAGCCGGTTCGATACCCGCCGAAGCAGCGTCAACCAAGGCCTTGGCGTGCAGCATCCACGGCCCGGAATCCTTGGCCCTGCCTTCCATCATCAGCAAGTTTCCGGCCTCCGCCAGCGTGAAGGCACTCTGCACGACCTTTTCCCACTGGTCGTCGCTCTGCGGCCGGATCTCGTGAGTCCCGTCTCCGTCGATAATCGTGCCGACAGCATCCCAGTACGTCTCGGCGTGGGGGTAGATCACGTCATGCATGAGGTCGTGAACCGACGCGACCGGCGAAAAGGGAGGCATATCCGCGCTGCCCGAATCGCAGGACGGCGCGAGCACTAGCGCAAGCAGTGCGGCCATCCCGGCCATCGCGCCCCGATATTGCATGCGAACCATGGAGTTATCCTATCTTGCCTTCGACGCGGCGACGGACGGCCCGATCGCCGGGAACCTGCGAGTTGCAGTCGGCATTCAATATAGCGCGGAGACTGGCCGCAACGGGGCCGTGACCGCGCAAGGCGTCGAAGGAATCACGCGCACCTCGCCGGTCGAGCCGGACGAACGGGCGGCGCGATGGATCCATCCATGCTGCACCGGACTTAGCAGCCGGACCCGTTCGGTAGCCGTGAGTTCGTCCGGGCGCGGGAGTATTGGTATCGGCTCGTCCGGTCAAGGATGCGGGGCCCGCACCGGCGAGCGGCAGGTACCAGCCGAGTTCTGTTAGAGTCTTTATGACCTTTCCCGCAAGGTGCCTGCTGCGCCAAGGGAAGATCGCTCCAGCGATGTCACTGCCTGCATTCTTCGAGTGGCTGGAAGCATCCGCGCCGAGCATAGCCATTCGCGAGTCGATCCTGTTCTACCCGTTGGTCGAGACGACTCACGTGCTGACCCTATGCCTGTTCCTAGGCATGACAGCGACCTGGGACCTCCGGCTGGTGGGTCTCGCGATGCGCAAGGTGCCGGTCTCGGAAGTCGTGAATCGGCTCTGGCCTTGGGCGATGGCGGGGTTCGCGGTGATGGTCGCGAGCGGCACGCTGCTCTTCCTGTCCGGCCCGGTGCGAGCTTCCCAGAATATTTTCTTCCAGATCAAGATGGTCATGCTGGCACTTGCGGGACTCAACGCGTTCGTCTTTCACCAGACCGTGTTTCGATGGGTCGAAGAGTGGGACACGGCTGCGATCGTGCCAGCCCGCGCCAAGCTAGCCGGAGCGGCCTCGCTAGTGCTGTGGGCGGGCGTCGTCGTCTGCGGCCGCATGCAGGCGTATAACTGGTTCGACTAGCCGAGCTGACAAGATGGATCTCTACCCGGTTTTCGAATGGTGCGAAAGCACTGCGGTCGGTCAGGTCGTCCGCGACTCGCTCTGGCTCTTCCCGGTCATCGAGGCGATCCACCTGCTCGCCTTGGCGTTGATGGGCGGCACGATCCTCGTCGTGGACCTGCGGCTCCTCGGCTTCGGCCTACGCAACCAGCGGGTGGCCGCTCTGGCCGACAGCGCGCACCCGTGGCTGGTCGGCGCATTACTCACGATGATCGGAACCGGCGTGCCGATGTTTCTCTCGGAAGCGATCAAGTGCTATTACAGCCCGCCGTTCTGGTACAAGATGTCGTTCCTAGTGATCGCGACGCTGTACACGTTCACCGTCCGCAAGCGCGTGCTGGCGGCAGATCCGGCGAAGCTCGGGCCGATCTGGGGTCGACTCGCTGCGGTGACTTCGCTTGGACTGTGGTTCTGCGTCGGCTTTTCGGGCCGGTGGATCGCGTTCTACTGAGGCGCGCAGCCGGCGGCGTTACCGCGTCGATTCGCGCTACCGCTCGGTGGGATCCCGGCCATCCCTCGGGGCGCCGGTGCCCGACGAGCCCATGAACAGCCGGCGCCCGTCCTCGAACGTGAGGTTGCGACCGTTAGCCTTCATCGACCCGTCCTTCGCTTGATACCCGTCCACTAGAATCACCGTGCCGGGCAGCAAGGACTTCTTCGTGAAGCCGCGCCGGAAGAGCGTGTTCGGCGTGCCGCCCTCGACCATCCAACGCTCGACCTTGCCGCTGTCGAGCTCTACGTCGACATGGATCCATGCATGCGGATTGATCCATTCCATCTTGGCGACAGTACCCTTCAACTGGACCGGGCGGTTCGCGTCGAATTCCGCCGAGAAGGCGTGGTGCGCCCACACCGAAGTGGCGCCCGCCAGTGCCAGCAGCCCCGCTCCCGCGAGCACCCTTGCAACGTTGCGTGTCATCTGGTGTTCCTCCCGCCTTGCAATTTATCTTGCCGAACTGTTTTGCGTGCCCCGGCTCGAACCCGAGCGCTGACATTCAGGGCAGGTTCGATCCCGTGTGCGCCCTGCCCGCCCGCTCGGCGGCGCGAGCGCCTTCGAGCATCGTGACCATGCTGTAGTTCCCCTCGTGGCAAGCGTACTCGAACATCGGCTGGTCGGTGCGCTTCATGGGGATCTGCGCCTTCCACGACTGCGCGAATGATTCCGGGTCGTTGATCGTGTATTCGTACACGAGCCTTTCGGGGCCGACTCGCGTGAAGCGCTCGGTCAGGATCATGTTCTTTCCCGAACCCCGATAGGTGGTCTTCCCGGTAAAGTTGCGTGACTCGACGACCAACGTGTTTCCCTCCCAGCGCCCTCGCGCGTCTCCGCGCCACTGACGCATGTGATCGGGGAGGCGCGGGCGGTCGTCGAGCGGGACGATGCGCGCGTCGTTCACCATCTCGATCAGCAGGACGGCGTAGCCGGGCGTCTGGAAGATGTGGACGTTGTTGTTGTACGCGCTGGGCGTGTACGGGGGGCCGGCGTTGAAGCCCAGAAGGCAGCGCTCGGCCACGCCGCGGTCCTCCGGTCCGTGCGGGGCTCTCGCCCGCGCATCCCGTATCGCTTTATAGCGCGCCCGCGCAACGGGCGTGAGCGCCGGAATCCTGCCGTCCGGCGGCTCCACGATCAAGGACGTGCGACGATCCTCGGTCAGCTCGCTGCCGTAGTCCCACCAGAACTGGTTGTAAGCGTTGCGCACGTCTTGCTCGGCCGAGATGCCGTCCGAGGCGCGACGATCCTTGTTGCGGCGGCTGAGTTCCTGATCACGGAACTCGCTCGCCTGCTCCTCCGTCAGCGCTCCGGTCTCGCCGAAACGCACCGGTCGCTCTAGCGGCGTGATCGTGCGAAAATCCCACACGCCCCTGAGATCAGGCACGCCCCACGCAGTCTCGGGCGCACGCCATTCCTGAATGCCCGCCGGAAGCGATTTGTCCGCCCCGAGGAGGCTCGTCGCGAACAGCGCGGCGCATGCCGCCGCCGAAACCCGAACTGTCATTGCCGATCTCCCTCGCTATTCGCTGTCCTTCTTGCGGAGGTGCCCGTACATCATCTCCTCAACGAATTCCACGCACTTGAATTCCAGCAGTTGCATGTTCTCGTCCATGCGCCGGTACAGCGGCAACTTGATCTTCCAAGGCCGCGTGTAGACGTTCTCATCCTCGATCTCGGCCTCGTACAGGAGGTGGTTCGGCCCGGTCGGCGTGTACCGCTCCACGACGCGCAAGGCGTCGGTGTGGAAATTCCCGGCGGAGTCGAACCAAGTGTTGGGCACGTGGTTCGTGACTTCGACCACGAGGGTCTGCCCTTCCCATCGCCCGCGGGAATGCCCCATCCACGCATCGCCCGGATGCTCGAAGTCCGGCCGGTTCATGTAGATCACGCGAGACGCGCTCGCGAATTCGTAGGCGATCAGGATGTGGTCGGGCGTCTGCACGATCTGGAACGGGAAGGGCATGTACGTGGCGCGCGGGACACCTGGCATGTAGCACTTGACGACGGGGTCGAGAGCCAGCCAGTCCTGGCGGTTCGCGTCGCGCTTCGCGAGCGCCTCGTCCCGATACGGGATCTTGCCGCCCTCCACGATCGCGAGCCCGCCCGGGATCGCCCCGAGCGCACCCATTTCCACGACCGGGCCGGACTCGGCGGAATGGCCTTCGATGTTCCAGTGGGCGGTGCCGAGAGCCTGCCAGATGCCGTTCAGGTTGGGGTTCCCGTCCGGGGTGAGGGGTGCCTTGTAGTCCTGTGCCCAAGCCGCGCCGGCGACCAGTGCGAGAGCAAGTACGATGACCAACGGATTGGTCCGGACGGCAAACAGCGCCGAGTTCAAGCAATGACGCATTGAGAGCGACTCCATCAAGAGTCTACTACCATCGCAGGCCGGACCGGAACAGATCGGATCGGCAAATCTCCGAATGACCGCGTGGCGAGCCGGTTCGGAGACCATGAAACCCTTGGCTTCGAGGCGGCTACTTGCGGACGAGCTGCGGCATCATGGGCTCGAGCAGCTTCTTGAGCTTCCGCTCGCTGGCGGAGCCTTCGTGCAGCGCCACGATCTCGCCATCCGTGCCGACAACGACGGTCATGGGAATCCCGGTGACGCCGTAGAGGTGGAACACGTCGTGACTCTTGTCGAAGAGGGACGGGTAGGTGATTTCCCGCTCTTCTAGAAACTGGCGCACCTCTTCGGGCTTCTCGTCGACCACTCCGATCAGGACGAAGACGTCTTCCGGATACTTTTCGCGGAGGCGCTGCAGGTGGGGCATCTCCTTGCGGCAAGGACCGCACCAAGTGGCCCAGAAGTTCAGCATCAAGACCTTGCCCCTGAATGAGGAGAGACGCACCGGCTCGCCATCGAGCGTCGGTAGCTCGAAGTCCGGGGCGATGTCGCCGACGATAGGGATCGGCGGTAGATCGGGTCGGCGGAGCCTCGGCGGGGGACGTACCCGCAATTCCTTCTTGGTCCGTCGGAGCAACTCCTCGGAAATCGCCAAGCGCAATGACTTCTTGCGCGGGAGCAGCAAGAACACGCAACGGTGCTCGGCAGGCCCGTGCAGGCTTAGCCAGTGCGACGAGCCTTCACGCCGGGCAAAATAGAGCGCATGCGTTATCCCAACCGACAGGGAGGCATGCAGGATTGCTTGGCTGAGTCCTCCCGAGGCGAACATGATCGGCACATACAGCAGCGTCGTGTACCAGTAGGAGGTGTCGAACAGCGGCACCCCTCGGTAGTGAACACCCCTCTGCAAGATCAGTGTGTCGTACGGGAATTCCTCTCGTTCGCCATCGGGCTGTTCGATGGCTAAAGACGATTTCCCGAATTCGAGTGTTGCGGATCGCAGTTTCCCGTCTGCGATCCTCGCACGAACCCCTTGCGAGAAAACGGCAGCTTCGGGAGCTTGCGGAGTCGGCGGGTTCGCTGCCACGAGCCGCGACTCTACGAGCAGGGTAGCGGCGAGTGCGACGCAACCGATTCGAACTGTCCCGGTGGCAGTCATCGTTCGCACGCTCCTCGCCAGCCGTACTGGACTACCATTGCTGCTCGACCGGGTTCAGCATACTCTCGTGTAGTCCCAAGTCAAGCGACTCGAATCGAATCGTTCGAGTCTGCGAGGCGCAGGGATGCCGAGTGCTGGGCCGCGCGTTGGCTTGGTCGGTAGCGAGTGCCTGTCCGGTTTGCGCTTGTGGCGGAATCCAGCGGGGGCGGTCGACGCCCCTCCGCGAATGCTCAGTGCGACTATCGACGAGTGGCTGTCACCGGGAGTGCTCATCAAGGAAAGGTCAAGTTACCGTCAAGTAAATCGGGTCTAATGCAACTCATTGAATTTAAGACACTTACCCGTGTCTGTGGTGCGCTAGGGCGGGCATTTGGTCCGAATTGATCAAGTAAAGTTCAAGGTACGGTCAAGCAACCCCGTGGTCTGTGCGGCCGCCTCGATTTCGACCGGCACGGGGCTCGCGGTTGAGGTTCCGTGTCCCTTGCCCGTCAGTGGCATGAGCTCCGCCCGACGGCAACCGTGCTGGCCATGACCACACTGGTATCAGCATTATGTGGAGCAAGCGTCACGGCACCCTCGGGGAGCGCGTATGCCGGCACCCTGCAGAGGATGAATGTTCAAGGGGTCTCGCAAGACAACATAGCCGGACGCCCCGAAATCGTCTGCGGCGTTCCAGTTCGGCCGGAGGTGAAATCGAAGAATCGCTCTAGCTGAGCCGAGCTCACCATCACGAGCAACCAGTGGCCGCAGTCGAACTGACTCGGGAGTGGAACACTGAACGCTTTGAAGTCGCGCAGGTTTTCTCGTTGAGTCGGTCAGCCGATGACCAGCGGCCATTGCCGCAGTCGACTGCGAGACATTCCCGTTTGGACGCGGACGTTTGAACTAAGAAGCAATGATCGCATCAAGCAGGCGGACGGCCTACTCGAATTTCATCGGCGGTCGGCTGCGCTGTTTCGTCCGGGGCGGGGTGAGTGTTTCAGTCCGAGCCTCCGGGGCAAGCAGCAAGTCCTTGATGTTGGGCCTGACCATGCGCAGCAGTCGGTGCCACTGCTTGATCGGGACGAGCACTGCGGATTCCTTCCCGCTCGTGGTCACGATTTGCGGGCCTTCTGACAGGCATGCCTCCAGCATCTCCCGGAATCGCGCCTCAGCATCCTGCACCCGCCACCTGTTGCTGCCCACGGATCCTCCAGAGTCTTGTCTTCTGGCAACGTTCCAGCTTCCTTGATCATACCGAGTTTGCGGACGCTGTGGCGGGTCCTGAGAGCAAGCGGGCAACGCAAGGCTTGTCGGCGTCATCGGACTGGTCCGCTTCAACGGTCCGAGAGCAACCGAGCCGCTAACCGCCTGGCCGCTCGCCCGCCTTGACTCCGACGCGCCCGGGGTTCTCGGCAGGCCCAACACTGGGATCCGCCGAGCCGCGTCAGTACCCGTGCTGCTCACCGTCTGCACTCGTGCCAAGACTTTCCTAGTAAGGATCACGTATGCGTCAGTTAAATCAAATCGAACGTCATCATCAATAATGCTCGATACTACCCGCCATGATTGCTCTTGTACTGGACACTTTGTCGGTGAATCTGCAATTGAAAATTAGTCGAAGACACAGGGCCTTCTGTCGCTCTAGGATGATCTCTACAATCTGACGGTAACCTTGGCAGGCCCCAGTTTGCCATGCGATCCAACACAACCTTAGCTAGCCCGTCCGTATCGTCTACATATGCATGAGCATCTGGATCTTTGTAAAAGTATCTGCTCTCAAACTGTCCTGGCACCCAGAGTGGAGTGTGTATTTCGTGCCATGATTTGGAACGCTTAGAGTCTAATATCCAGATGGGTTCATAGTAACGATTGACTAGGTATACCGGCCCTGACTCGTGCCGCCATACGCAATAAGGAAGAAGCATTTTCCTTAGTCTCAAGGTCCACTGTGGTGTCGATTGGTGGAAATTGTATCTTGGCCTCTGAGGAAGACTGTTGAATTCCCTGACCAATCGCTGATATTCACCGTAGGCAGCAGGAGAAGCTCCTGCCAAGCAGTTGGGGCAGACCTCCCACCATGCTTCGTTCGGGTCGTGTACGGATCGAATGGTTCGGGTATCGCGGATGAAGTCGCCTCTAGGGTTATCGTGAGCCCTGCGGCCACACACCCACTGCCAGAACACAGCGTGATCTTCTTCTGCAAGCACTGGATCTGTCACCTGACCCCTCCATCAGTGCCCCGAGTCATTGGGTGGTTCGGTTCGTGCGTCCGTGCATCCGTTCCTGCCCTGAAGTCTGTTCTTGGCGGACATCGAGAAGTTTCGTTCCGAGATTGTACCTGACACCTGTGAACGGCTCGGTCGTGGATTCGCACTGCTCGCGAGTGGCAGCTGGGAGGCACCAAATTGACAAGGTCCGAAGTGGACGCGGTCCGACAGCGGAAGCCTATGCCCCATCGGCACCGAGTCGAAGTCACGGCCTAGCCCTTCGCAGACCATCTCAACGCTCTGTCAACGATTATAGCTACCATTGCTGAATCCCGCAATCCCAGCAGGCAAGTGCCATGTCCGGCTGGACGCTCGAAAAGGCGTTCCTAGCCACCTCGGAACGCTCAGCGGCAGACACGACGATGCGAACAATGTCCCCGCTGGGCGAGATCGGTGTCACGAGGGTCGCGTCTCTGCCGCTACTCTCTATTCGAGTCACGTTCAAGCACGGCCGGATCGGCTCCTCACCGGGCACTACAGTTCGTAATCTACGCGACCGTGGAGACGTGCCGCGGTGAAATGGCAATATCGTCAAGAGTTCACTCTCGCTTCGCCGCCTCCGGCTCGTTAGCCTGAGGCAAAGCCTCGCCAGACCGTGTGTGGTCGCTTCTGTCCACGCAGGTGCAACTGGCCCGCGAAGGTCGCTGTGAGAGGTGAGAGGCGACCCGCGGAAGGAGTCACATAGAGCACTCTCGAGGTGGTCACACGAGAGCGCGGGGCAACGTCGGTGTTGCGAGAGCACTTCTGTGCGACAGTGGACGAGTAGGAGTTCCCACTGGTCCTTGGCGAGCCACCCTCGCACCCAGCGTTGGACGTGCGCCTGTCTCTGCTTGGCATTGAGATTGCAGGTACCACGTGAATCGCTTCGGCAGAGGTGGTTGGCTTGGAGATCATGAAGCGGAAGTCACCAAGTGCAGGGATCCGAACGGCATCCAAGCTACAAGCCATTGACGAAGAGCATTTATGTCGATACATCGGTGGTAAGTTACTTGACGGCACACCAGTCACGCGACACTGTGATCGCAAGGAACCAGTCAGCCACGCGAACTTGGTGGCACGTGGCGCAACAGCGGTTCGAACTGGTGGCCTCTACCTTGGTGCGCGACGAGGCCAGTCTAGGTAACCGAAGTGCGGCCGCTGAACGGCTAAACGCACTAAGGCCCCTCCGGATCCTTGAAGTGTTCGACGAGGCCCAGGCACTTACGCGTCTATTCACCCAGACGAGGGCAGTGCCGCAGGAGGCGGCGGCAGATGCCCTGCACATCGCTACTGCTGTGGTACACGGTGTGGATTATCTGGCGACTTGGAATCTCAAACACATTGCGAATGCGGAAGCAATCGCTGGGGTTGAGCGGGTGTGCAAGAATGAAGGGTACGAACCGATAATCATCGGCACGCCCCGCCAGCTAATGAGCGAACAGGATGACTAGCGAGACAAACGACCCCATCGTCGATGAGATTCGGGTGATCCGAGCTAGGTACGCCGCCCGTTTCGACTACGACGTAGATGCCATGGTCGATTACGTACAGGCCTTGCAAAACGTCTACGGTCGTCGTTGCGTCAAGGAGCCAATCCGGCATCGGTCGCCCACAGCGGCACCTGAAGGTCGCGACCCGAGTTCACGAGACTGATTGAGAGCAGACCGCGGGTACGATTTGCGGTGTGTTCGGATTGATCGCAGTTCCGTGCCTAGTATCTGCGGAGTGCTCAATCATGCCCCACGGGGACGTTACTGAGGTGGGCCCAGTCGTCAAATCGCTATCTTGCGACGAGCCGCCGTCAGTACCCTCCCGCAAGTCCCACCGCAACTGATCGCGGCTGTACGGCAGTTTCTTCTGGGACGGGCTCTCACTCACCGTCGCAGCACCGCGAACCGATCTGGTTTCGTGCCTTGGACAGCCAAGCACGTCCGAGACTTCTCATCCCGCTGCCCCGGGGAACTCAACCGCCCCTCGAAAACGC
Source organism: Bryobacterales bacterium (assembly GCA_965242625.1). Classification (GTDB taxonomy): domain Bacteria; phylum Acidobacteriota; class Terriglobia; order Bryobacterales; family UBA6623; genus VXMF01. Next base: position 868,945 of record CBDEST010000005.1, read on the forward strand.
TAGCGCTTGGGGCGTCTGCCTGTTGATCCCGTTACATCTCATCCGCCGACGGACCGTACATGCCCGGAATCGGGATGTCGTTGATCCGCAGGTAGACAGAGAGCTGCGCCCGGTGATGAACGATGTGACTGAGGATCATGACCTTGAGCACGGCGATGCGCGGCATGGTGAAGATCGGCTTGCCGGTCATCTTCAGCGTCCAGTCCTTGAGCATCGATTCGTCAGAGGTCTTCCGGATGGCCTCCATGGCCGCAGCGACGCCACGCTCAAAGACCTCGAGGACATGGTCGCGGCTCTCGGCGGTGCAGGGCTTGAAGTCGGAACCGCCGGAAGGATTGAGGTCGAGCTCGTCGAGTTCGATCGTGTTGATGCCCCACGCAGGCATTTCCGCGATGTGGCCGGCCAAGCGACCCATCGTCATCGATTTCACGTGGGGCCGGTAGTCCAAGCCTTCGTCAGGGAGGCGCTCCAACATCTTGCGCGTGTTGTCCATCTCGGGTTTGAACTCCAGCAGGAATCCCTCGGCGATCGTCATGGTCTCGATTATATGCCAAGAGCGAAGCGTCCGATTCGCTCACAGGCCAAGCGGCTCAAGGTAAACTCGCCGAGACCCGACCAGACCACGAAGCAACGCCCGTCTCAGTTCCCGACCAGCCTGCGCTGCCGACAGACCTCGAAGAGAGCAACGCCCGCCGCGACCGAGACATTCAGCGAGGACACGCTACCAACCAAGGGTATCCGCACCAAGTAATCGCAGCGCTCGGCGATCTTCGCCCGCAAGCCCCGGCTCTCACCGCCCATCACCAAGGCGCACCGATCGGCATATTCCACGGCGTCGTAGTCGATCTCCGCCTCAGCGTCCAAGCCGTAGACCCAAAACTCGGCCGCCTTGAGTCGATCCAGGGCCTGACCCAAGTTCTTGACCCGCACGACCTTCAGCGATTCCAAGGCTCCTGCGGCCGACTTCGAGGCACCGTCGGTCAAGCCCGCCGCCCTGCGTTCCGGTATCACGGTCGCCTCGGCCCCAGCGGCATCCGCAGTGCGGACGATAGCCCCCAAGTTTCGGGGGTCCTGAACAGAATCCAGAACGATCACGGTGCAAGGATCGGTGACCGTCTCGATGACGCTGTCGAGTGTCGAATACGGTCCAGTCGAAGCTACGGCGACGACGTTCTGATGCACTGGCGATCCGGCAAGCCGATCCAGTGCCGAGCGCGGCTCGAATCGAATCGGAATGCCGTTCTGGCGACACTGATCGACAATTTCCTGAACTCGCGCGTTGCGAGTGCCCTTCGACACGACAACGCGCTCCAGGCGCGGACCGCCTGAACCAGCGGCGCGAACTGCCGCAGCGACCGCGTGAATGCCGACCAAGTGCCTCACAGCCAGACGCCTATAATAGGAATTCGTCCCAAGCCCCCTCCGTCGCCCGCGATGCTGCGTTTCGTCACAGCAGGCGAGTCTCATGGCGAGACGCTCGTCGCTATTCTCTCGGGCATGCCTGCGGGCGTGCCAGTGGATCTGGAGCGTATCAACCGGGATCTCTGGCGCCGCCAGCAAGGTTACGGCCGCGGCGGCCGCATGAAGATCGAAAGCGACAGGGCGCATGTCGCGACCGGGGTGCGACACGGGAAGACGATCGGTTCGCCGATCTCCGTGCTGCTGCCGAACCGCGATTGGAGGAACTGGACGCAGACGCTGCCGGTTGAGGACTACGAAGGATCCGAGACGCATGCGAAGCCGGTGAACCGGCCGCGCCCCGGGCACGCTGATCTGGCGGGTTGCATCAAATACAACTACCCGGAAGCACGCTACATCCTGGAGCGCGCTTCCGCTCGCGAGACTGCGGCGCGCGTTGCGGTCGGAGGGTTCGCGAAACTCCTGCTCGGGGAATTCGGCATCGAAGTCCTCAGCCACGTGGTGGCTCTTGGCGGCGTCGCGCTGGACAGGCAGGCTACTTGGGAAGAGCTGCAAGCGCTGGCTGCGAAGGACGAAGTGCTGCTGAACTGCGTCGATCCGGATACCGAGCAACGCATGAAGGCCGTGGTCGACGAGGCGTACGCTACCGGAGACACGCGGGGAGGCGTGTTCGAAGTTGTAGTCCACGGCGTACCGCCGGGCTTGGGCTCGCACACGAGCTGGGACTCGAAGCTCGACGGCAGGCTGGCGCAGGCAATCGTCTCGATGCAGGCGGTGAAGGGCGTCGAGATCGGATCCGCGGCGTTGGCTGCGGCTTCGCCCGGCTCCCAAGTGCAAGACACGATCCACTACGACAAGGGCGCTCGCGAATTCAACCGGGGGTCCAACAAGGCCGGCGGCTTGGAAGGCGGCATCACCAACGGCCAGGACGTGGTCGTCCGTGGCTACCTCAAACCGATCTCGACACTGCGAAGGCCCTTGGAATCGGTCGACCTTTCGACACGCGAGCCAGCGAGCGCCGCCTACGAACGCTCGGATGTCGCCGTGGTCCCTGCGGCGGGGGTCATCGGCGAGGCCATGGTGGCGCTGACGATCGCGAGCGCGTTCCTCGAGAAGTTCGGAGGCGATTCGCTGGGCGAGGTCCGGCGGAACGTCCAGAGCTATGCCGACCAAGTTCGGGAGTTCTGATAGATTCGAGCACCATGCGCAGTTCCGGGCGACGGAGATTACGAGATGAGCCGAGGGGATGATCGGACGCGGCTTTTCGACCTGCTGACCACTCACTCGGTCATGCGAGGCGAGTTCACGCTGGCCTCCGGGGCGAAGAGCAACGTGTATGTCGACTGTCGCTTGACCACGTTGCGCGGGGAAGCGATGCCATTGGTCGGCAGGCTACTGCTCGATGCGTTCAGGGATCGCGAGTGGCTGCCGGAAGCCGTGGGCGGGCTGACGATGGGAGCGGATCCGGTGGCGTGCGCGGTAGCCCGCGAATCGATCGATACGGATCGGCAGCTGAATGCCTTCGTGGTTCGCAAGGGCGACAAGGCGCACGGGCGCAAGCGTCGGATCGAGGGCTTGGCAAGTACCGACGGTGTGCGTTGCGTGGTGGTCGACGACGTTTGCACGACGGGAGGATCGACGGTCGAGGCCGTGCAGAGCGCGCAGGCGGCGGGAATGATCGTCCTCGGGACCTGCTGCGTGGTGGATCGGGAGCAGGGTGCCGCGGCGGCGCTGTCGGAGTTGGGGTGCGACTTCTTCTCGCTATTCACGATGCGAGAGTTGCTCGCGCGCTGAGCGCAGCTTCGTAGTCAGCGCCGATTCAGGCGGGAAACAGCCCTATTCGGACTTGCGATAGCGCTCGCCGAGCCCCGGCAGGAATTTCGGCGGGCTGTGGTACATGTACCCTTGCAGGAACGAAACGGATCGATCTGACGACAGTGCCTCTTGCAATTCGAGGGCCTCGCGATAAGCGCCATAGTCCGGGCCGTCTCCGCCCATAGCCGCGATCTCCTGCGGCCGAGCGGCTTTCCAGTGCTCGTAGCCGGCGTAACGCACCATCTCAAACACCTCGTCATACGCGGGATTCTCCGGAAAACCGCTCTCGGGCGGATAGACCGCTCGCCATCGACCGATGACCCGAGCCCCCACCTTCTCGAGATACGGCCAGACTTTGTCTTGCCCCGCCGCGATGAACGTCTCGGCTTTCCCTTTGGCGATCTTCCAGCGCACCAGAGCCACGATCTCCGGAGCCGGCCAGTTGCGATCGTTCCGGATGGGGCGCGTCTCGCTCTCGGACTCCGCATCGATCAGCTCGTAGGACTCGGCCACTCCCGGCATGTAGTAGACGCGCGTCGCTGCGGTTACGCCTTGCAGGAAGTGAGCGCCATCGGAGCCCTCGGCATAGTGCGTACGCTCTCGGAGCGCCGCGCGGCTGCGCTGGTAGTCGGGACCGTTGCCTCCGAGTCGCTGTCCCTGCCGTGTCGCTTTCCAGTGCTCGTAGCTCGCGTAACGAGCCAATCTGTAACCGTCTTCGTGTCCCTCGTTGGACGGGGCGCCGTCCGGATAGATCACCTGCCATTGGCCCACGATGCGGCTGCCGATCTTCTCGAACCACGGCCAAACACCCTCCCGACTCAAGCGGAAGTAGGCCTCGTGGCCCCCGGCACGCAGCTTCTGGTGCCGCAAGACGAGCAATTCCTCTCCGGGTTGCGCAACGTCGTTGCGCACGGCGAGCGGCACGGGGTCCGGCTGTGCAAGACCTGCTGGCACAGCGGACGCCAGCACGGTCACTGCCAGGACGTTGCAAACTCTCCGCAAAGGCGTCATTGGTCGATCAGCTTTCGGCGATGGCAAGACGGATCCACGCTCGCGAACCGGCTTCCCGCGATAGGACCGCTCGTCCAGGGCCGGTATCCGAACGGCATGCTGTTATGATTATCCACACAGGACGGGGGCCCATCCGGCGCGGCTTCCTGCACGCCGGCTAGCGCTTTCGAGGCTCATGTTCGAACGCTATACCGAGAAGGCTCGGCGGGTTATTTTCTTCGCACGTTACGAGGCCAGCCAATTCGGCAGTCCGTACATCGAGACGGAGCATCTCCTGCTCGGCTTGATCCGCGAGGACAAGGCGCTGGCGAACCGGTTCCTGCGCTCTCACTCGGCCGTCGATTCGATCCGCAAGCAGATCGAGGCGCACACGACGATCCGCGAGAAGGTCTCCACCTCGGTGGACTTGCCGCTGAGCCACGAGTGCAAGCGCGTGCTCGCCTACGCCGCGGAAGAGGCCGAGCGGCTCTCCCACAAGCACATCGGCACCGAGCACCTGCTGCTGGGCTTGCTGCGCGAGGAGAAATGCTTCGCCGCAGAGATCCTGCACGAGCGCGGCCTGCGGCTGTCGACGATTCGCGAGGAGCTGTCCCGGGTGCAGTCCGAGAAGCTGCTCGCGAACCGGCCCAAGGGCAATTCGATGCTGGCCGAGTTCAGCCGCGACCTGACCCAAGAGGCGGCGGACAACAAGCTGGATCCGCTGATCGGCCGCGAGGGCGAACTGGAGCGCGTCGTGCAGATCCTCTGCCGGCGCACGAAGAACAACCCGGTCCTGATCGGCGAGCCCGGCGTCGGCAAGACCGCACTCGTGGAGGGTCTCGCGCAACGCATTGCCAGCGGCGTGGTCCTGCCGTACCTCTCCGAAAAGCGCATTCTGTCCCTCGACCTCTCCTTGATCGTGGCCGGCACCAAGTACCGCGGGCAGTTCGAGGAGCGGCTCAAGACGATCATGAAGGAATTGATGGAGGATCAAAACTCCATCATTTACATCGATGAGTTGCACACCCTCGTCGGCGCGGGTTCGGCCGAGGGGTCTCTGGATGCCGCGAACATCCTCAAGCCCGCCCTCTCGCGAGGCGAGATCCAGTGCATCGGCGCAACCACGCCGAGCGAGTTCCGCAAGTCGATCGAGAGGGACCGGTCCCTCGAACGGCGCTTCCAAGCGGTCAAGGTCAGCCCGCCCACCGAGCAAGAGGCCATCCAAGTCCTGATCGGCATTAAGGAGCGCTACGAGAAGTTCCACGCGGTCGTCTACACCGACGAGGCGGTGGAAGCGGCGGTATTCAGTTCGATCCGCTACATCCCGGATCGCTTCCTCCCTGACAAGGCCATCGACCTGCTCGACGAGGCGGGCGCGCGGGTCAAGCTCCAGCAGACGCAAATGTCGGACGAGAGCGCCGAGATCCACAAGCGGATCAAGTTCATCGTGCATCGCATGGAGAACGCCATCGCCAATCACGAGTTCGAGAAGGCGCGGTTCTACTCGGACGAGGAGCGCAAGGAGCGGGAGAACTTGCGGAACCTGCAGAAGCGGCAGGAGATCGATCAAGCGGTGACCGCGACCGTCAGCAAGGACGACATCGAAGACGTCGTCGCGCGCTGGACGGGCGTGCCGATGACCGCCATCAAGGAGGAGGAGATGCACAAGCTCCTCCGCATCGAAGAGGAGTTGCACAAGCGCATCGTCAGCCAGGACAGCGCCATCTCCGCCCTGGCGCGCGCCATCAGGCGCTCGCGCGCCGGCTTGAAACCCGTCAACCGTCCGTCGGGATCCTTCCTGTTCCTCGGGCCGACCGGCGTGGGCAAGACGGAGGTCGCTCGCGCCCTGGCGGCGTGCTTGTTCGGCAGCGAGAAATCCCTGATCCGCTTCGACATGTCCGAGTTCATGGAGAAGCACTCCGTCTCCAAGCTGATCGGCTCCCCGCCGGGCTACGTCGGTTACGAGGAGGGCGGCCAGCTCACAGAAAGAGTCAAGCGCGCCCCGTACTCGATCATCCTGCTCGACGAGATCGAGAAGGCACACCCGGACCTGTTCAGCATCCTGCTGCAGGTATTCGAGGACGGCCAGTTGACGGACGGACTCGGCAACGCGGTCGATTTCAAGAACACGATCATCGTGATGACCTCGAACATCGGCGCCCGTCACCTGCAAACCAAGACGCCGCTGGGCTTCCAAGGCAGCTCGCAGGAACTCTCGGACTCGAGGGCCGAGCAGGAAGTGCGCAACGAGGTCAAGCGGACGTTCAATCCGGAATTCCTCAACCGCATCGACGAGACGATCATTTTCCGCTCGCTGACGGACGACGACCTGCTCAAGATCGTGCAGATGCTCGTCACTCAGATCAACGAGAACCTGCTCAGCAAGGGCTTGCAGATCCGCCTCAGCGACGACGCGGCGCGGTACATCCTCGACGAGACGCTTGGCGACCGCAGCTACGGCGCCCGTCCGCTTCGACGGGCGCTGCAGCGACGCATCGAGGATCCGCTCTCGGAAGCCCTGATTCAGAACCAGCTGCCCAAGCCCGCCGAGATCGAGATTTTCCGCGGGCCCGACGGCATGTACTACCGCCGGCTCGACCTGACTGAAGAAGAACTTGCGGATAGCGAGGGCGGCGTGGGCGTGGCCATCGAGACCGGCACGTTGCTCTACGCGTTCTAGCTGTCGCGCGACATGCGCGGGAACAGGTCCTTGAGTGCCGGGTACAGTTCCCGGTACAACCGGTAGGATTCGCCATAAGCGCCGACAAGGTCGGCGCTAGGCTGCCGTCGGCTACGCTCCGCGATGATCTGTGCGCAAGCCTCCTGGACCGATCCGAACTCACCGGTTCCGACCATGGCGAGCAGCGCGGCTCCGTACGCGGAGCCCTCCTGTGTCTGCAGGGTCGCGATCGGCTTGCGGAAGACCCCCGCCAGGATGCTGCGCCACAACGAGGACTTGGCGCCGCCGCCCGACGCCCGTACCGCTTCGACCTCCGCTCCGAGGGATTCGATGATGCCGAGGCAGTCGTTGAGGCTGAAAGCAACGCCTTCCAGTATCGAGCGCGCGAGGTGCCCGCGCGTGTGCTTGGCGGTCAACCCGATCCAGCCACCCCGCGCGAAAGCGTCCAGGTGCGGCGTCCGCTCGCCCATGAGATACGGCAGCCAGAGCAGTCCTTCGGACCCGGCGGGCACCCCCTGCGCCTCTTCGGTGAGTAGATCGTAGACTTTGACGTCACGTTCTGCGGCCTCGGTGGCGAGCGAGCCGGCGAATTGATTGCGGAACCATTGCAGACTCAGACCCGCCCCCTGCGTCACGCCCATCACGTGCCACTTCCCCGGAACCGCGTGGCAGAAGGTATGCACGCGACCCTCGGGGTCGTAGGCAGCCTCGTCCGAATGGGAGAAGACGACTCCCGACGTCCCGATCGTGCAGGACACGAGTCCGCTCTCCACGATCCCGTTACCCACCGCGCTGGCAGCTTGATCGCCGGCGCCGCCCACGACCGGCGTGTCCCGAGCCAAGCCCGTCTCCCGCGCAACGTACGCCGCGATGCGCCCGGACACTGCGGGCGATTCAACGACATCGGGCAGGATCGAGCGGTCGATGCCGAGTTTCTCGATCAAGGGGTCGGCCCACCGGCGCTTCGCCACGTCGAACAATGCCGTGCCGGACGCGTCCGACACGTCGCTGGCGAACTCGCCCGTCAATCGATACCGCACGTAGTCCTTCGGGAGGAGCATCTTGCGGATGCGCTCGTAGCTGGAGGCGTCGTGGTCCCGCACCCAGAGGAGCTTGGGCGCGGTGAACCCCGTCAAGACGGGATTCGCGGTCTGTTCCAGGACCATGGCCTCGCCGGCCTTGGCATTGATCCAGTCGACTTGCTCCTGGCTGCGCTGATCGCACCAGATCAAAGCGGGGCGAATCACTTCGTTCGCTTCATCGAGCAGGGTCAGCCCGTGCATCTGCCCGGACAGGCCGACGCCGGCGATCTCGTCGCCGCGGGCATTGGCGTTCGCCAGCGCCGTGCGGATTGCCGTGACAGCGGCGTCCCACCAGTTCTCCGGGCGCTGCTCCGCCCACTGCTGCCGCTCCATGAGGATTTCTTCATGCGGGGCGGTGACGCTGCACGCGACCGACCCGTCCGCCCGGACCAGCAGCGCCCGCGAACCGCCGGTGCCGATATCGACTCCCAACCAGTACTTCATGGTGTTTCCTCCACTGCCTCGGACCTACCTGCCGCGCTCCGGCGCGGCGGCAAGTCTCTCGATTTCTTGACGGACGCGTTCGGTGAGCGCGGCCGCGCTCGTGCGATGCGCCCCGTCCGTAGGGATTGGAGTGCCGAATCGGATTTCGGCAACTCCGGGACGCAAATGCAGCGATCCCGGCGGGAGTATCCTGCGCGTCCCGGCAATGGCCATCGGCACGATCGGCACGCCCGCTTGATTCGCGATGTGGGCCGCGCCGGTCTTGAAGCGGCGCATCCGGTCACCTCGGCGGCGGCCGCCCTCCGGAAATATCAGGATCGACCGTCCGGACCGCACCTTTTCCGCCGCGAAAGCGATGTTGCGCGCCGCGACGCGGGGGTTCGTCCGATCCACCGGCAAGTGCCCGGCCCGGCTGAGGTGCCAGCCGATGAACGGTATCTTCCACAGACCCGAACGGGCGAGGATGCGAAAGGGCAGCGGCATCAGCCCGAAGACCAGCGGCGTGTCGATCAGACTGAAGTGATTCGAAGCGAACACGTAGGGACGGTCGGATTCCAAGCGGTCAATGCCAACTAACCGAAGGTCGATCAAGAAGACTGACATCAGCATCCTTCCCCAAGTGCGCGCGATCTTGTGCTGCAGCTCGCCGGTGCTGTCGAAGAGGGAAGACAGCAGGGAGAGGAAACCCATGACGCTGGTCAGCAGTGCCAGCATGGGGATCATCCAGCAGGTCGAGCGCAGCAAGCTGAGCGCTTCGCGGATTCGATGCAAAGCCGATTCTATCCGACCAGTTCGCGAGCTTCCCCGACGAGAAACAGCGATCCCGCCACCACGATCCAATCGCCTCGCCCGGAAGCGGCTTCGGCGATGCGCAGCGCGTCTTCGATCGCGGGCGCGGTCTCGACCTTTGAATGATGATGGCCCGCGGCTTGGAGCAACGCCTTCGGGCTGGCCGCGCGTTGCACTCGCGAGCGAGTCAGTACCACGCGGTCCGCTGCCGGGAACACCCAACTCGCGATTTCGTCGACCGCCTTGTCCCGAGACGAGCCGTAGATCAGGGTGACCTTCCGGCCTCCCGCCTCGCAGCGCAGGAACTCCGCAAGTGCTCTCGCGCCATGCGGATTATGCGCGGCGTCCAGCAGCACGCGCGGGTCGCGCCGGGCGAACTCGAGGCGGCCAGGCCAAGCCGCGAGTCGCAGTCCCGTAGCGACGGATTCGGGAGACGTTCCGAGGGCCTGCAAGGCAGCGATGGCGGTCAGCGCGTTCTCGACTTGGTGCTTGCCGGCAAGGCCGAGCCGGACCGGGATCGAGCGGTCGCCTCGGACCGCGTTGAACTGCCAGCGACCGCCGACGCTGGAGGCGTCTCGCACTTGCCACTCGGTCTCCACATCGATCGTCTCTCGCGCCACTCCGCGGCAGCGAGGCAACAGCACTTCGCGAGCCTCGCGATCCTGCCTGCCGAGGACGGCGCGACAGCCGGCCTTCACGATGGCTCCCTTCTCGGCGGCGATCAAGCCGAGCTCGCGGCCGAGGAAGCGTTCGTGGTCCCGGGCCACACGAGTCAGCACGGCGACTTCCGGCCGGGCGACGTTGCTCGCGTCCAGCCGGCCTCCGAGGCCCGTTTCAATAATTCTGAAGCGGGCACCGCGCTGGCGAAAGAGCACGAATCCGAGCGCTGTCACGGACTCGAAGAACGTAGGGTGCATGGCTCCGCCAGACCGCGCCGCGATCCGTTCGTTGGCGCGCCGCACGGGTTCGACCGCGTCCGCCAAGGCACTCTCCGATACCGGTTCGCCATCCAGCAAGAACCGCTCCCGAATGTCGGAGAGATGCGGGGAAGTGTAGAGCCCGGTTGTATGGCCCTCCGCCCGCAATCCGCTCTCGATCATCGCCGCGGTAGACCCCTTGCCGTTGGTACCGGCAAGATGCACGATGCCCGGATCGAGCTCGGGGTGGCCCAGCTCGTCCATGAGCAGTCGCATGCGCTGCAACCCGAAACTCTCCTTGCGGATCGAACCCAGCAAGGAGAACAGGTAGGTTACGGCCGAACTCGGGGGCTTCATCCGCGCCTAGCGGGAGTCGCCTTGAAAGAACTCCAAGGCGTTGGCGATGTACTGCTTCAGCTGCGGCCGGGGAACAACGGCGTCCAGCATGCCGTGGTCCAGCAAGAATTCGGCGCGCTGGAATCCCTTGGGCAGTTTCTGGCGAATCGTCTGCTCGATGACCCGCGGGCCAGCGAAGCCGATCAAGGCCCCCGGCTCGGCGATGTTCAGGTCCCCGAGCATCGCGAAACTCGCGGTCACGCCGCCGGTGGTGGGATCGGTGAGGACGCTGATGTATGGCAATCGCTCGCGGTCCATCTTCTTCAGCGCGGCAGCCACCTTGGCCATCTGCACCAAGCTGACCATGCCTTCCATCATGCGAGCGCCGCCCGAGGCGGAAACGATGACGAGCGGAAGGCGGTCCTTGAGAGCCAGTTCCGCAGCGCGGGTGAGCTTCTCGCCCACGACCGCGCCCATGCTGCCGCCGATGAAGCGGTACTCCATGGCACAAATCACGATGTCGCGCTCGTGAAGCTGGCCGCGAGCGCAAATGACGGCATCGTGCAGCCCGGTCGTCTGCTTCGCTTCTTCAAGGCGCACCTCGTAAGGCTTGCGATCAGCGAATTGCAGCGCATTGGTCGACCGCAGACTGCCGCAGACATCCTCCCAAGTCCCCTGATCGAAGAGCATCTCGAGACGCTCCCGGGCGGAGACCTTGAAGTGAAAGCCGCACTTGGCGCAGACCATGCAGGCCGCCTCAAGGTCCTTCTTCCAGATGGGAGCCGCGCAGGAGCTGCACTTGATCCACAGGCCCTCGGTGTGAACCCGCTTGGGCTCGTTATCGCTCCGGAACCAAGGCATGCAGCCGGGACGCTCCGAACGGAAAGCGCCCGATACGATTTGATCATAGCCTTATTGCCGGACTCCGCTCAATTGCGAGCCCGCCTCGGGACGTAGCACGCATGTGTCCCTGTGCGAGAATCCTACTGGTGAGGGGCTACCTGCTTTGCGTCCTGTGCTTGGCCGCCGCGACGCTGGGTACCGCCCAAGAATCCGAGCAGGCACCTGAACCCACAGAGGATCCTGCACCAGCAGAGCAGGATACGGCAGCCGAAGGCGATCCCGGGCGGACGGAACTGAATCTGCTCGGCGAGGTGGACTCGGAGGGCGGCGAGGGGCGCCGGAACGAGAACGTCCGCATCACCCTGATCGACAACAATGTCCTGCGCGAGCTGACGGCGCGCATGGGAACGACGGCAACGGTTCCCATCGGTCTCGTCATCGAGCAGCGCTACTTCGCGACCGAATTCGGCCAGCCCCCGAAGCGAGCCGTGCGGGCCTCGATCCCGCCCGTCTCAAGCTCCCACGGCGAGCTGGTTTGGTCACACCAAAATAGCGTCACGAGCGCACGTTCCTTCTTCCAGGTAGGGGGCGTCCAGCCCGCTCGCGATAACTCGTTCGGATTCACTTACGGCGCGCGGCTCTGGACCGGTTCGTCCGTGTTGCTGGAAGGGGGCTTGGTCCGTGCGACGGGCAACGTCAACGGGAACGTGCTAGTCCCGACGCCCGCAGAACGCACGCCGCTGGCTACGGATCCGGCGCGGCGCGCCTACGTTCAGAAGCTGCTGGACGCCTATCCGGACGAACCGCCGAACCGCACGGACATCAATCCGAGAGCCCTCAACACGAACGATCTCCAGAGCATCCACAACAATCGCGGCGGCGTCAGGCTGCGACAGTCGATGGGATCCAAGGACAACGTCGTTCTGCACTATGGGTTCACGGGCCAGAAGGTGGATGCCTTCCAACTGGTGGGCGGACAGAATCCCGACACCACGACTCGGAACCATGTCGCGAGGGTCGGATGGAATCGCAGCTGGTCGGCGGCCACAACGAGCGACATCACCGTGGGTTACGAACGCGTGGGCAGCTTGCTCGTGCCGGAAGAGTCCTCCGTGGGGCCGCTGGTGTTGACGGGCTTCGTGGTGGAGTTCCTCGGCCCGAGTTCGAATATTCCGATCGACCGCTCCCTGAACCGGTTCCATTACGGCGGCCATCTGAAACACACTCGGGGTGACCACGAATGGGTCTTCGGAGCCGAACTCATGCGCCGACAGTTCAACGGCTACGAAGCGGAGAGCCATCGGGGGCTCTTCTTCTTCCGTAACGACTTCGGCCAAGACGCCATCACGAACATTCGACTCGGCATGCCGAGCGTCTACCGTGTCGCGATCGGGGACGCCCATCGCGGCTTCCGCAATTGGGACATGCAGTACTACGTCGGCGACCAGTGGCGAGCGTCGAGGGCGCTCACGCTGAATCTCGGGCTTCGCTTCGAGCCGGTCACGGCACCGCGGGAGGTGCGCGGCCTCACCGAAATCCCGTACGACTGCGACTGCAACAACTTCGCGCCGCGGTTTGGGTTTGCGTATCAGCTTGGCCCGCGCCTGGGCGTGTGGCGTGGCTCTTACAGCATCCAATACGGTCAGGTCTTCAACGTCACCTACGGCCAGGCCCGATTCAGCCCGCCGCAGAACATCAACATCGCGGTTCAGGCACCCGACCTAGTCGATCCGCTATCGCGCCTGAACGCGAGGGATTTCGACCCCAGTGCGCGATCCACTGTCTTCCGCATGGACCCCGAACTGGCGACGCCCTATTCCCACCAGTACGGATTCTCATGGCAATTGCCGCTAGTCAAGGACGTGACCCTGGACTTCGGTTACGTGGGCAGCCGCACGCACAAGCTGCTGTCGATTTGGTACATCAATCGGGCGCAACCGGTAAATGGCATCCCGCAGACCACCCGCACGGTGAATCAACGCAGGCCCGACTCCCGCTACTTCGACAATCGGCTAGTGCTCAATGGATCGCGCGGCTACTTCGACGCCGCCAAGGCCGTGCTCACCGTACCGAATTGGAAGGGGCTGACATTGGAGGCATCGTATTGGTGGAGCAAGGCGATCGACCTCGGAAACGATTTCTCGAACACGGCGTCGGGACGGTCGGGCCGACTCGGCCGGAGCCAGTCGGAATTCAACTCGCACGCCGAGATGCGTGCCGTGAGCGACTTCGACCAGCCTCACGCCATGTTGCTCAAGACGACTTGGCAGATGCCGACGCTCGGGCGGGGCCCGGGGCGCCACATCTCGAACTGGCGGTTAAGCGCGGTGATCTTGGGCAAGTCGGGCACACCGTTCAACATCATCGCCGGCTCCGACGGCGAGGGCTTCGGGAACGTCGACGGTTCGCCGGGAGACCGTCCGAACATCGTGGAGCCGAGCTTGCTGGGTCGGTCCGTGGACGATCCGGATACCGCGGCGAGCCGCTTGCCATCGTCTGCGTTCGCGTTCATCGCGCCTACCGACACAGCGGGCAGCCTCGGCCGCAACACGTTTCGCAAGGACGGCATCTTCAATATCAACATGGCACTAGCCAAGCAATGGGCGCTGGGCGGAGACATCGCGCTGGAATTCGTTGCCGAGGGCCTGAACCTCTTCAATCACCCGCAGTTCGCGGAGCCCGGGCGCGAGCTGACCTCGCCGAACTTCGGGCAGATCACGAACACATTGAACGACGGACGAGCGTTCAAGTTCGGAATCGAACTGGCGTTCTAAGCCCAATAAACTCTCGTCCACAGCATCGCTGATCCGCTGTGCGTCCTGACTGTGCCGCCGCAAGACTGGCAGGATGGGGAATCTACGCACCGCAGCAGGGGCGGAGTCGAATGTCACTGTAGTCTCGCCATCGCTACTGATCCCTCTGACTAGGGAGACTCGTTGCACGGTCATCCCCGAATAATGGCGAGGTGTGATCGTGCTTGGGAAACTGCAGCCACTGCCTACCGTCGAGTGTATTGCCATTCGATTTCGGAAGTCGTCCGCCCCACTGCTTGAAGAAGAATGCCAGGTCTTCCCGAATACACTTGTCTCGCAAGCCTCGGATCCAATCTGCTTCGACCGGTCTTGCGTACGGTCCGCTCTCTCCACCTGCGATGACCCAATCGATTTGGTCTAGGTTTGCTGAACATACAGGACCCAATAGAGGTTCGAACGATACAAATCTGAGGGCAGCGTTAGATTGTCTTAGGTGTTCTATCCGAACCAGTGCCGAGGAGTCCTCGACCGATACGCCCAACCAAATATTGGAGGGCGCGGGATGTCTGCAGTAACGCTCATTGATGAACGAGCGCATCAGTGAACTTCTCTTGGTGAGCACTTGGTAGGTGTGCCAATGCGCCGATTCCATAGTATCGAACACTCTATCGATATAATCGCAAGGTATGTCCTTGTGGAAGAGATCGCTCATGGAGTTGACGAAGATACGTCGCGGACGTCTCCACGCCTTGGGTTGCTCGAGTCGCTCTGGACGAAGAGTCAGATCAAAGCCAACTTCAAACGGATTTCCGAGGACTCCCCTGAAACGCTCAGAGAAGCGCTCGGCGTAGCAGTGGTCGCATCCTGCACTCACCTTCGTGCATCCCGTCACAGGATTCCAAGTGCTCTCCGTCCATTCGATCGAAGTCTTTGCCGCCATCCGCTACCTCCAACTATCGCTTCGATGCATGCAGGTGAGGAACGGTCCAAGCGAACGGCTCGCCTTCGGACTCTGGCATCGCGATCAACGGCCGCATCCTATGGGACAGCCCGACTAGCCTCAGACCACCGGTCGCTCGAACAGGGCCGATTGAGTCGGCGACCCTTCCGGAATCGCATCCGCCCGGGAGAGCGATTGCTCGGGACGCCTTCCACTGAGTCGGTACTTGTCGCGGATGCGCGCGATCTTCTCGCCGAGCCACTCTCGATAGCCTGGCGAAACGTAGGCGCCCCGCTTGTAATGCGCCTTGTAGCGCGCCGCCAGATGCGGGAACTCCTTGGCCAGGAACGGCATCATGCGCTCCCGCGCGGCGGGCTTCAAGAACAGCGCGTGAGCGCTCCAATACGACGCGTCGGCGCGCTTGGCAGCCTTGGCGACCGCATCGAGGATGTCGGTGGTATCGGTCAGCAAGGGCAGGACCGGTGCGCTGAACACCCCGGCCTGCACTTCGCGCCAGCGGAGCTCGCGCACCACTTCCATGCGCATGTCCGGGCGAATCGCCCGAGGCTCGAGCAACCTCGCCAAGGCTTCGTCCATGGTCGTCACCGTGACGTTCACGCAGAGTTCGTTGCGGGCGGCGATCCTACCCAGCAGATCGATGTCGCGCAGAATCAGATCGGACTTCGTAGTGATGCCGATCCGGAGCCCAGAAGCGTCGGCAAGGGCTTCCAAGATTCCGCGGGTCGTCTCGTAGCGGCGTTCGGCGGGCTGGTAAGGATCGGTGCCCGTGCCGATCGCGATCGGGCCATCGACGCCCGCAGCGAGCTCGCGAGCGAGGATCTCCTTCGCTTGGCTCTTGGAGAAGATCAGCGAGTCGAACTTCCGGGGATCCTCGATGCCCAAGTACTTGTGGGTGTACGCCGCGTAGCAGTAGTGGCACCCGATCTCGCAGCCGCGGTACGGGTTGATCGTCCAGCGGAATGGCATCTTCGGGTTGGAGCAGCGGTTCAGGATGCTCTTCGAGGGCAGGCTCCGGTACTCGACTCCTCGTTTGCGAGCAAGCGTCGCGCCGTTGGCGGCCAGAGCCGCGATTCCAGAAACGATTGCGGGCGTCATTCCTATATGTTCGCCTTGTCTTTCCGCAAAAGCAAGCGATATCACGAAGTCGTAGCGAAAAAAACTGAAATATCTGTCTCGTACGGCCCGATTCGGACTGTTCGGAGGCGCGAACCGCCCCCCAGCGACCGTTACGGATGTCCGGAGCGACCCGCCGAGCGGGTTCAGTGGAGGCTGCCCTACGCGCCTTCGCAGTGCTCGCGCAGAATCCCGAGCATGCGTCGCAGGGGCTCGGCGGCCCCCCAGAGCAGTTGATCGCCGACCGTGAACGCCCCTAGGTATGTGGGGCCCATCGCGAGCTGTCGCAACCGTCCGACAGCAACATCCAACGTGCCTGATACCGCCGCCGGCGTGAGCGCGGACAGGGTGGACTCTTGGGTGTTTTCGACGACCCGCACCCACGGGTTGGCATCACGCAGGATCCTTGCGACATCCTCCAAGGGAAGCACTAGGCTGAGCTTGATGCACAGTGCCTGGCTGTGGCAGCGCATCGCGTCGATGCGGGCGCAAATCCCGTCAATGACCACGGGCATCTTGGCACCGAGGATCTTGGACGCTTCCACGCTCGCCTTCCATTCCTCCCGGGTCTGGCCGCTGTCCATCCCTCGATCTATCCACGGCAGGACGTTGCACACCAACGGCACCCCGATTTCGGAGACCGGCAGTTCGCTGGATCGCTGGGCGAGGGTGACCGCTCGCTCGATCTCGACAGCGGGCAGATCCGCGAGATCGTCTCGGGAGCCACCGAGAATTCGCAGCTGACCGGCGAGCTCTTGCAACCGGCGAGCACCCGCGCCAGAAACGGCTTGGTAAGTCATCGTGCTGACCCACTCCACCAGACCTGCGCGAAACAGACCGCCAATCGCCATCAGCAGCAAACTGACCGTGCAGTTGGCTCCGACGAAGGTTCGGCATCCATCGCGCAGCCGCTGCCGCAGGTGAGCCCCATTGACAGGGTCGAGAGCCAGAGTGGCGTCTTCGTCCAAGCGAAGGGTGGAAGCAGCGTCGATCCAATAACCGTTCCAGCCCGAGTTCCGCAGCTGGGGATACGTCTTCGCGGTGTACTCGCCGCCTTGGCAGGTCAGCACCGCGTCACACCGCGCGAGTTCGCTGATCTCGTTGGCGTCCTTGAGATGAGGCGTGGCGGCGCCTTCCGGCGGGCGTCCGCCTGGGTTTGACGTGCTGAAGAAATCGATCCGGATCCCTTCTAGATCACCCTCGCGACGCATTCGGTCGAGCAGCACGCTCCCGACCATCCCTCGCCAGCCGACGAATCCCACACGCAGCACGTAATTCCCCCGTCATGGATCCCCAAGGATCCCCGCCTCGCCGGGAGGGCGGGTCACTCGCTTTCGGAGTCGCGCGTTTCGCTTTCGCGCCAAGCGCTGATTTTCAATCTGCGACACACCCAGCACAAGCGGTCGGATCGCTCCGTAGCGCCCGGCGTCCCGCAGACCTGGCACGGGAACTCGCTCACTGGCTTGGCATCGAATACGTGAACTTCGGCAGCTTCAAGCACGACGGGCTCGATGATTTGATCTTGGGGGTCTTCCGAATTGACCATGGCTGTGCATGCGAACGCCCGTCCGCCATTACCAATATAGCCGCTTTTGTCGCGGGCGTCCAGACGAACATAGCGGAAATCCCCGCGATGGCGGGGCAATCGAGTGCATACCTCGGTCAACCGCTCGTCCGCAGGGCCGGCTTCCGCCGCGACCACGCGCGGCGCCGTGCCTACAATGTGGACGTGACTCGGTTGGCAATCCCCTGTCTGTTAGCAGCGACCGCAGTCTGTGGAGTCGCTCAAGTGCAGGAATTCACCATTCGCATCGAAGACGCGGCCTTGGAGGATCTGAAGGCTCGTCTGGATCGGACGCGCCTCCCCGGCCAGATCCCGGGTAGCGGCTGGGACTACGGGTCGGACACGGCGTACATGAAGGAGTTGCTCGAGTACTGGCGTACCGAGTACGACTGGCGCGAGCACGAGAAGCGGCTCAACGCGCTCCCGCAATTCAAGACCGCTGTCGAAGGCATCGACATGCATTTCGTCCATGTCCGCTCGCGCGAACCGAACGCGATGCCCTTGGTCATCACCCACGGGTGGCCGGGGTCGTTCTACGAGTTCATGGAAGTGATCGGTCCCCTGACCGACCCCGTCGCGCACGGAGGCAGCGCGGAGGACGCGTTCCATCTGGTGCTGCCGTCCATGCCCGGATACGGATTTTCCGGTCCCTCGCTCGAGCGGGGCATGAGCGTGGATCAAGTCGCCGCGGTCGTCGCGAAGCTGATGGAAGGACTGGGGTACGACCGCTACGCGGCGCAAGGCGGGGACTGGGGGTCGGGCGTCGCGTCCTGGCTGGCCCGCGACCAACCGGACCGGCTCATCGGGATTCACCTCAACATGGTCGGCGGCGGCCCGCCCCGGGGCATGGAGAATCCGGAAGAAGGGATACCGGAGTGGGAGCTGAAGCGCTACCAGGAACGGGCGGAATGGTGGCAAGGCGAGAACGCCTACGGCAACATCCAAGGGAGCAAGCCGCTCACGCTGGCGTACGCCCTGAACGACTCGCCGGCCGGCCTGGCGGCGTGGATTGTAGAGAAGTTCCGGACTTGGAGCGACTGCGGCGGGGATATCGAGAGTCGCTTCTCGAAGGATCAGTTGCTCACCAACATCATGCTGTACTGGCTCACCGAGAGCATGCCCTCCGCGGTGCGCCTCTACTACGAGTCCCGGCGCAGCCGCCGCGGAAACCCGCGGACCGAGGTCCCCACCGGCGTCGCCGTCTTCCCCGGCGAGATTTTCTTCGCGCCTCGCAAATGGGTGGAGACGAGATACAACGTCAAGCAGTGGACGGAGATGCCGCGGGGCGGACACTTCGCCGCCATGGAGGAACCCCAGCTCTTCGTGGAGGACGTGCGGAAGTTCTTCCGGGGTCTTCGTTGAGCAGGCTCGGCCTCACCGGGACGAGGCAAGCTCGGCGAGCCGCGCGTCGATCTCCGCTCTAGGCAGCCAGCGTCCCCGCACCATGACCCCGGCCTGCTTGGCCATGTGGGCGATGTCGTCCAGCGGGTTCTCCTCGAGCAGGATCAGGTCGGCGCGCTTGCCGACCGCGACTTGGCCGAACTCGTCGCTCCCGAAATGCTGGGCGGCATTGCGCGTACCGCTGGCTAGGATCTCGTAGGGAGTCAGGCCGGCCGCGGCCATGATCTCCAATTCGCGATGAATGGAGAATCCGGGCACATTGAAGATCTGAGGAGCGTCCGTCCCGAAGACGATCCGGACGCCGCTATCGCGGAGTGCCGCCAGCAGCTTTTTCCGAATCTCGAGCACCCGTTCGCCCGCCGCCGGATTCAAGCGCTCACGACGCCGTTGCTGCGAGTCGATCCAAGCGTCCACGGTCTGGCGTGGGAGGTATTTCAGGGCTTCGATCGACACATAGTGCCCGGTCTCCCGGTCGGCATTGAACGTATCCCACAGCGCCATCGTAGGCACCACCGAAGCGCCGGCGATCTTGGTAGCCTCCACCGCATGCGGAATCAGGCTCTCGTCCGCATGCAGTCCTAGATCGCGGGATCGAACAGCGGGTGCCGCGTGCCAGATCGGCGAGTCCTCCGGCACGACGGCCTCGAGAAAGCCATCCATGTGATCGATGCTGCCTTGGCCTTCCGCCAAGGCATGCATTAATCCGACGTCGTTCGGCACGTGTCCGCCGAACGGGATCCCTGCGTTGCGAGCTTCGTCAGTGATCGCGTCATAGACCTCGCTCGACAAGCCTTCCAGAATCTTGAGCAAGTCGTAGCCAGCCGCCTGCTGCTCGCGCACCGCGGCGCGGGCCTTTTCCGCCGTCAGTTCCGGCGTTCCTCTGAAGGGCGGTCCGGCGGCATACAAGGTGGGACCCAAGCGGATGCCATCCTCGATCTCGGTGCGTAACTGCAAGTGGTAGGGGTTCCCGAGCATCCCGCGAACGGTGGTGACGCCATTCGACAGGAAGAGAAACAGGATCCGGTCGATCTCCTCCTGAGGCGTGTCCGGGCGAGGCAGGTGGCCATGCATCTCGGTAAAGCCCGGCATCAAGTACCGGCCCCCGCCGTCGATGCGTTCCTCGACCAACGGCGAATCCAGCTCCGAGGAGGGAGCGACGGCCGTGATGCAGCCGTCCACCACGACGACGGTGCCGTCCTCCAGCACGCGGTCGCTGTCCATGGGCAGCACGTTCACGTTGAGAAAGGCAACCGAATCCGTGGGCGGGCTCTGGCAGCCCAGCGCCGCCACTAGCGCCACGATTCCGAGAATGCGTCTCATGAATGCCCTCCGTCCGCCAATCTCATGCTCGCATCCATGCTGCCGTCGCAGCGACCGCGGCGCTCAGTCTTCCGGTTCCTGAAAGTTCCGCACCATGTACTCGTGATACGGTCCACGGAGGAATCCGAGGAAGATCTCGTTGACCAGCTTCAAGCCCTTGGACACTAGGTGGTCCAAGTCCCCGTCGACGCTCGCCAGAGCCACTGTCACGCGCCCCTTGCTGTTGGTCGATTTCAGTGCGATCCGTGTCGGGTCGAATCGCCGGTGCTCGGGCAGATCCGGCACCGCTCGTCCCCTGAGAAAACCTTGGAAGTCCCTATAAATCGACGACCGCAGCGGCATGTCCGGCAATAGATCCCGGAAGACTAGCCGGGAATTCCGCGGATCGAACACGATCTCCATGGGACTGGAACCGAGCCAGCCGACGGAGCAGTTGAGCCGGCCGCGGACTCGCGTCGAGGCGAACGCGCGAAACAGCCCTTGCTCGGCGCGCGCCCGGAGCAGGGCGTCCACTGTCTCGGCGGGCCGGTACCAGTCTTCCATCAGTGGTAGTAAGCCATGCAACCCGGTTCCGCCTTCTGCAGAAGGCCGGGGGGATAGTCGCGCGCGCTCCAGAACTCCTTGATCGCTTGGCAATTGATCACGGTGGAGACGCCCTCTTTGGCAGCGATGTCGTAGCTCCGCTGCAAGGCCGGTCCGAAATCCGCGGCGGCGGTGACGTACTCGCCTCGCGCACCGAGGGCCTCGCCGATCTTCTCGTAGCGGAGGTTCTCCTGGAAGAGGTACATGTGCTGAGCGCGGGCCGTGTCGCTGCGACCGCCGCTAGCCCCGGAACGCCAGACGCCCCACGCGTTGTTGTTGTAGATCACGACCACGGCCGGAACGCGGTACTTGGCCAGCGTTTCCACCTCCATGGCGGAATAGGCGAAGCCCGCGTCGCCCGTCACCGCCAGCACCGGCGCGCCCTTGTAGGGCGCCTGCGGGCCTACGCCCTGCTGGACTGCGGCACCGACCCCGACCGTGTACCCGATGTCGGGGCCGATGGCTCCGTACTGGTAGGCGCCGTTGCAGATCTGGCCCGGGCGAAACGCTCGCATGCGACGGCGCGTGTACCGAGCGATCCCGTAGCCTCCGGAAATCACGGTCGTCTGTGCCTTGGGCAACTTGCCGTTGTAGAGCAAGTCCTCGATCTCCTTGGCGATCACGGCCGGATGCACGCACGAGGCCTGCTCGCTGTACTCGAGCCCGAGCCGGTAATGCTCGTCGTTCTCGGCTTCGAAAGCGGCTCGGGCCGCGGCGAGTTCGTCACGCCAAGCGGGTCGCCGCTTGGCAGGCAAGGCATCGGCCAAGGCTTCCAGAGCCGCTTTCTCGCAACTCACGATTCCGAGCGTGACCGGCAGGTTGCGACCGATGTCGGCCGCGTCCGGATCGATGCGAATGTACGGCACGTCCGGGTCGAACGAGTACTCCCCGACGTTCGGCATGCAGTACTGGCCCACGAGCACGACCAAGTCGGCACTCAGCAGGGCGTCGGGAGCGGTGCTGGCGGAGAGCGGATGGTCGTCCGCGAAGTGCCCGCGACTCGGCCCGGACTCCACGACGGCGATGTCAGCCTTCTCGGCCACGGCCCGGAGCGCGTCCCAAGCCTTGCTGTAGAAGACCCCGGCGCTCGCGACGATGATCGGACGCTCGGCTTTCCCGAGCATCGCGACCGCCTTGGCGATATCCTTCGGCGAGGGGTGCGGCCGGGATTCGGTGCGGTACTTCGACTTGCCGTGGAAGTAGCGCAAGTCCTCGGGACCCTCGAACGTGCGCCGCGCGACCTCGCCCGGAAAATCCAGATGGACGGGACGGGGCACGCCGCTCTTGAGCTGCCGGAAGGCGTAGCCCGCGTACTCGTGGACCCGCTCCGGATTGATCAGGCGCTTGCCGTACTTGCGCATGCCTTCGGTTGTCGGCTGCTGGTATACGCGCTGGATGCCCTGCTCGGTGTCTTCCAAGGCCAGCGTCATGTTGCTGGCGAGCACCAGCAGCGGCGAGCGCGCCGCGTTGGCGGCCGCGATGTTCATGATCATGTTCGTGAAGCCGGGACCCTCCGTTCCGGAAGCGGCCGCCACTTCACCGGTCACGCGCGCGAAACCGTCGGCCGCGGCGCACATCATGCCTTCGGTGCGCCCGCCGTAACAGGGGATCCCTTCCGAGGCGATGGCGTTGATGACCGTGTAGTTGCCCGGGGCGCAGAAGAGCGCTGCGAGCCCCTCCTCCTTGCAGGCCTTGGCGAAGACTTGGGCCCCGGTCATCGGGAACGCGGCGGGCTGGGGTGCTTCCGCGAGGCTCGCAGGCACCTCGGACGGAACCGTGATGCCGGTGTCGCGCCGTTCGGTAGTGGAAGCCGCCGCGCTCGCGCCAGCGGCGGCCGCTGCCGCCACGGCCCCGCGTGTCACAAACCTCCGTCGAGAGACTGCGTCGCTAGGTTCGATCCGATCAGGCATCGCGATTTCCTTCCTCTTTCCTTACGAGCGGACTACCATCACGGTCCGCCACCGCCTCGATCCGGCCGCAGGTCGCGCGGTCCGATGCTACGCACGTACAGTACCAACTGCCAAATCTGGGCATCTTTCAGTTGCTTGCGGAATGGAGGCATCTCGTGCCCCGCTCCGTCCCTGATCGAGACGAACAGTTCTCCGTCTGACGCGCCGTAGCGCCATTGGGAGGGATCCCGCAGGCTCGGCGCCTCGAAATCGGGATTCGCTTGCGCCCTGCCATCCGCCCCGTGGCAGTATTGACAGAGCCTCAGGTAGGTCTTGCGACCGTCGCGCACGGCTTCCGCGCTGTGCGGCACGGGACTCGATAGCTTCCGCGCCGCTTCGGGCGCCATGCGCTCGTCAGCGGCCGACAGGAGCGGCAGGACGAGCCCAGCGGCCAAGGCCGCCATCGCGAAACAGCGACCTCCGGTGGCCCTAACCATCGAGTGAGGATGCATGCGATCAGCGTTGTACGTGAGACGGGCCGGTCTCGGCACCGGCGTGTCCGGCAAACACAGGATAGACCAACGACGCGGGCCTGCCAACCGGCTCTGCCGCTGCCAAAAACAAAGACGCCGAGCAGGTTCTCTGCTCGGCGTCTTAAGAAGGGTGCCGGAGGAGTCGTTTCAGGGGTCTTTGGTTGAGGATTACTATGCGTTGGTGGGGTAACTCCCCCGGCAGTTATTACGATACAGATATTTGTAGACGTTGGCAAGCGAAATCTACAGATTTCTGTATATTTCTTTTTGATGCGGCCCATCATCGAGCACAAACCGTTTAGATTCAATCATTTATGGACTGCCAAAAATTTCGGCCCCGCCCCTTTCCGAGCCTTCGAAACATGGAATTCCGGGTTCAGATAACGGCAAGCAGTCGAATCGGCGCTTCCGGCCGCCACAAGATGCGCGAGGGCGGCGACGCGGAATCGGTCCCTTGCGCCGCACCGCGCGACCGCGTCTCCAAGGCGAACGCGCAGGTACGTCAGGCACCATGTGTGATACGCTCGTAATTGGCACAACCTGTTGGCGTCCCGGTTGCCGCGCTAGGCGTCCGGTCGTCGCATCTCCCATGAATTGCAGTTTCAGCGGACTGCCAGTCCCGACCGAGAAGCTGTTCGTGCTCTACTACCCGCCAGCGGCGGCTCACGAGACGTGGCACAGTTCCTTCTTCGCCGCGGCTCGGGCGCGAGAGGCACTGGCAGCGATCGTCGAAGCGCTAGAGCATTTCTTCGGACGCTACGTGGTGTCCACCAATGTCATACCCGGCTTGGTTGCCGCCATCGCGGGCTGCGCCATGGCGGTGTATTGGGCATCGACAGCGTTCTCCGGATGGAGCGCGATGGGGTTCTCCAGTCGCTACCTCGTGCCGCTGCTGACCTTGGTTGTCCTCCTATTCGCACGGTCACGCCTGCGCGGGTTCTTCTACCGCTGGAGAGTTTGGCGGACGACTTGCCGGGAGACCGTGGCTAGGGAACTCGCCGCCATTCGTCGCGTGCGCGCAGACATTCCTGACGATCCCGATGCCGAGGAAGCGGCGGCGATCATGCGCCGCGAGTGCCCGGAGGTCCTATCCGATATCGCGTTCTTCGGCAACAACTTCAACGCATTCACGTATATGGATTTCGTGCTGAGCCCGAAGCTGGAGCATCCCGGCGAACAGCAGGACCTGCCGCCGAAACATAGCCTGCACCGCGATGCGTACTACGTGGGCGACGTGGTGTACGACAACTGGCGCACCTTCCACAAGGATCGCCGGACCCCCGCGGACCCTCGATTCATCGGCAGCGGCGGTCGACGCGGGGTAATCTAGCCCGCCCTCACGCGGGCATCCGCATGTAATCCGCGAAGGCGGTTCGCGGATCCCGGGAGAGTGCCGCGGTTGCAAAACGGGAGGCACTAGGCACTCGCCTTTCGCAGAGTTTCGAGCGGATGCTCGCGCTCGCGCAACGGGAAGGCCAGCATCGCGCGCTTGAGCTGCGAGGCGTAAATCCCCTGGATCATCTCGACCGTCCAGCGGCCCGCTCGCTCGCTGCAAGCGGGCTCTCGATCCTCCTCGATGGCGGCGAGCAAGTCCTCCACCATCAAGGCGTTCGCGGTGAGATGGCGTTCCGGCCCGAAATTGCGGTGCTCGGGCTCGATCAGCTCCCATGCGCGGTCATCCTCGGGAATCCAGGCGGGGCTGCGCAGCACGTACGCTGACGACCGCTCGCTATAGATCTCGTTAGGCACGAAGATCCGCCCCTTGGCACCGTAAACGTGCGTCCCGAACCGCCAGTCGTGCGTGGTCGACGACTTCTTCGAACTGAAGTATCCGTGCCGCCCGCCTCCGAATGAGAACATCGCGGCCATCTCGCGCGCCGCGATCGGCCCTACCGGCTCGGTAGGCTCCCGGATCTGGCTCGCGTCGAGTTCCTCGCCATCGGTAGTGACGTGCGCGAAAACCCACTCCGGATCGCCCAGCACGGCTCGCATCATGTCGAAAATATGCGAACCCAGTACGACCAAGTCCTCGCCTCCCGCGCGGGAGTCTTCCTTGCCTCGGCCGCGCACTTCGTGGATCTCCCCGATCTCGCCGGCTTCGATCATTTCGAGGGCCTTGAGGGTAAAGGGAGACATGCGCATCTGATGGGCCATCTGCACCTTGACGCGGGCCTTGCGGATCGCATCGACCATGCGGTCGGCCTCGGGGAGCGTCCCGGCGAACGGCTTCTCGAGGTACATGTGGCAGCCCGCTTCGGCCGCCGCCGTGACCATGGCCAGCCGCTGGTCGACGTGCCGCGGGCAAATGCTCACGATGTCGGGCCGCTCTTTGTCGAGGAGCTCGCGGTAATCGGCGTACGCCCGCGGGGCGCCCATGCGCTCCCGGGCCTCGACCCGGCCGCGCTCGACAGGATCCGCTACCGCCACGACTTCGGCATGCGGAAAGGCCGACCACACGTCGCCAATGCCGTGCCCGAAATTGCCGCGGCCGGTATGTCCGATCACTCCGACTCGGTACCGCGGCTGGGAGCGGGCCGGAATCGCTGTCGCAATCGACGCCGCTAGAAAGCTCCTGCGTTGCATGGACAGTACATTCTAGCCCTCAGCCGACGACGCGCTTCGTCACGCATGGAGGGTGTGGATGCCCTTATGGACGCTCGGTCGGCCGGAGCTATTCCGGGGCGGGGGAGACCAGTTCTTGACCGGACGCCTTCCATCCTTCGATGCCGCCCACCTGAATCTCGCCGTCGTATCCGTTCTCGCGAAGCATGGCCGCCGCACGGGTGGCCCGACCCCCGCGCCGTCAATAGGCAACGATCGGTTTGTCCTTGGGCACTTCGGCCATGCGCTCTTGCAACTCGTCGATAGGGATGTGGGTGCAGCCCGCGATGAGGCCATCTTGCTCCAGTTCTTCGCGGGTGCGGACATCGAGCAGGAAGATATCCTCGCCGGCGGCCAAACGCTCCGCAACCCCGTTGGCGTCCAGTTCCATCGGTTCGGCGGGCGCGGCTGCAGCAGTCTCCGGATCCTCGGTGGCGGCGGGTTCGGACGCCACCGAACAGCACAACGCGACCAGGATCGACCCGAGCACTAGAAAGAGACGGTACAGATGTTTCATCGCATACTCTCCGCTACGCGTGCCACCCGAGCGTAGACGCCTCGGGAATGCGCCGAACCAGATCGGACAGTTCGATCCGATTTTCGGCGCCGATCGTGAAGCAATCCACGCAGTCGAGCGCGAGGGCGTGCTGCAATCCTTCGCCCACTCGATCCCGCATCGCTCCTTCTCCGAGGATCTTCATGCCGATCACGCCCTTGCCCGCCGCCTTGATCTTGCAGAGCTCCTCGATCACCGTGGTGGGGTCCGCATCCATGCGCGCTCCGATGGGATTGACCCGAGCGAGATCGACGTCGATGAATTCCTGTTGATGCACTTGCCGCAACGCGGGCAGCGAGTGACACGAGATGCCGCGGGACTTGATGATGCCCTTCTGCTTGTACTCGTCGATCACATCCATCGCGCCGCGCCGCTGAACCGGCCAGTCCTCTTCGCGGACGGCATGCAAGAGGACCAGATCGATGTAGTCGGTGCCCAGTTCCCTCCGAAAGCGCTCGATGTCTTCCCGCATGCCCTTGGCGGTCTTGGACAGCGACTTGGTCATGATCACGACCTCCTCGCGGGGGATCTGCTCCAAGGCGCTCTTCAAGTGCGGGTGACTGCCGTACGCGTCGGCCGTGTCCCAGAAGTTGAGGCCGTTGTCGAACCCGTACCGGTACAGATCCGCCAAGCCGGCGACGCCGAGCTTGCGGGTCTGGTTCGACGCGCCCTTGAATCCCTTCGTGCCGGTCCCCATGGCGAGGCGAGACGCGGGGAGCGCATCGGGTCCGAGCGACACGCGGTCATACGCGAACTGCTGCCGGGGATTCTCGGAGTAGCCGGTGGAGGCCCCGAAGACCCGCTGCTGCACGGCCGCGACCGGCACGCCAGCAAGTAGAGAATGGCGGATGAACTCGCGACGTCTCATGACACTAAACCACTGACAGGCTACCACATCCAGAAGGGATCGTGACGCAGGAATCGCGCAAATCACTGTCTCGGGCCGCAATCGGCGTCGGTTGGCGCTGCCGCTTGCGTACCGATTGACGTTGCAGCAAGCGGAATCCGCTACGGATTTGCTCCGGTCGATGCCGATGGTTCGCACTAACTCGAACCCGGACAGACTCAACTGGAGATCTATGGGCGCTCACGGATTGAGCTCGAATTCGACGGCGCGCTCGGGCAATTGAACGAGCCAGTGGTGCAAATTCGCATCGCTGAGAATCCGGGCGCCGGAGTTCAGTAGATCCGCCACTACAGGAACACCTCTCGATGCCAGCGACTCCATGACGAGCAGGTCGCGCCCAAGCCGCAGCGCCTCCCACGCTTGGTAGAACGTACCGCTCCCCTCGCTGGCGGCGACTATGACGGTCGCATCCGAGAGCAGGGCCATCGTTCGATTTCTTTGCGGAAAGTGCCCTCGGCGGGTTGACCTGCCCAAGGGAAATTGCGATACGGCCGCATGGTCCCGCACGATTTCCGCATGCAACTCCGCATTCTCCTTCGGGTACGCCCGATTCACGGGCGTGCCGAGAACCGCGACCGTTTGACCGCCCGATGCAATCGCTTGCCGGTGAGCTGCGGTATCGACCCCCGCGGCAAGACCGCTTGTGACGATGACTTCCTGTCGGACCAATGCGCGCACTAGCTTGCGTGTCCGTCTCAGAGCGTCGGGCGAGGCATTCCGAGATCCAATCACCGATACCCGCCGCCCGGTTCGCAGAAGCCCGGGGTCGCCGGCCACGAACAGCTTTTCGGGCGCGTACTTCCTCTCGATCTGATTCAAGGGACCGAGCAGGTCCTCCGGCGCAAACTCGGTCACGCGGACCGGCTGGGATTTGCCGGCTCCGCATGGAGGGACTTCCGGCGGCGCCCAAAGTGCAGTGCTAGCCTCCCTGCTGCCCTCGGATCGCGCCATGTCGCCACCTTGCGTCAAATCCTATTCTCTGGCATGACCGGGCAGGCCCCTTGATGGGCTTCGCGCCGGCGGATGCGCGACCGTCAGTCGCGAAGATCGAATGCGTCCAAGAGCGAGCGATCCTTGGCGCGCTCGGCCCGCGGAAAGCCCATCGGGTTGTATTCGCGGTCGAATGCCTGATCGAGTTCTTCCGCTTCCTCTCGCAGTTGCGCTTGCGTGGGAAATTCGAGGAGGTCGTGTCGCAGCCATCCCGGATCCAAATCCAAGCTCAAGTCCTCGCCCGCCAAGTAAGCCTCCCGCCGCTGCCCGGCAAGCCACACTGCGGGCAGCAGGTAGCCACGGAAGGGTCGTCGGCCCAACTCGAATTCGCGCGCCATCCGCTCGGGGAGGCTGCGTAGCCGGAGCTGGTTCAATTCAGCTGGCACGCACATGTCGAAATCAGGATGACCGCAGTGGGCGGAGTCGTGCCAGACATAGCACGCACGGCAGGCATCCGGGCGCGACGCATGCACCATGCACATACCGTTCTCCAGATATACGCACGGCCCGAGGTCGAGGAGGTCGTCAAGCGTCGCGTCCCGTGTCAGCCGCTCCATCAGCATCTTGATCCGGTGTCCGAAGGCAGGTGCCGCGTCAAGAAGCGCGAGGGCTTCTCCAGACGAGACAATGACCGTCATCCGCTCGCAGCAGTTCGAGCATCCCGGCCCGCAGCTGGGCTCTCCGATCCGAGGGGCCCACGCCGTCAGGAGCTGGCCGATCTCAACGTCTATCCCGCTGGGATTCGCTCTATCGGCACCGTCAAGGAACCGATCCGTGCGGACGACCTGCACCATACCGGCCCGCGTCCCGGGCGACTGTCTATCCAAGATCGAACCGCCCGACCGCGCCTTGCGCGACGCCTACGGTTTGGGCGTGATCTTGAGGTTCCGAAAGTGCGCGATCGTCGAACCTTCCATCCAAAGCGCCACCTTGCCCTTCGCGTCCGCACCGGACTTGACGTCGTTCACGATGAGCGTCGGCTGCTCGGCTCCGTTCACATGGATGCGCGCCTTCGCGCCATCCACCTCGATCTTCACCGGAATCCACTGACCCGGAACGATGTCCGCGTAAGTCTCGTACTTGCTAGGGGTCTCGTTCCGGAAGCGATACCAAGTCCATTCCGGATGGGAGATGTACTGCACCGTGTGGTTGCGACGTTCCTGATCGTCCGCCCGTCCGTTGGTTGGCCGCAGGTAGAAGCAGTCGTACGTCTTGCGGTCGTCCTGCAGGCGCCAAGCGATGCCCACGAACCCACGGGCGCCGCCCGCGGCACCCGGCATCGGCTGACCCGAGACTTCGACCTCGATCGTTCCGTTCCCGAAGTCCACTCCGTCAACGATAGCCAGATGGTTGGTGCGAAAGCGCTCGAAGGTCCCCGGTCCTCTTGGCTGCTCGCCCCGCGCCCGCATCTCCGCCATGGCCTCGCGTCTCTTCGCGGCGGCGGCTTGGATGACCTCGGGGTCACCGGACAGCTTCACGCCTGACCGGCCATCGAGCGAGTCGGCCTCGGCCAAGACGTTGACAAGTTCCAGTCCATCTGCAGAACTCAGGGCGAATTCCTGAGCAACGGTCGGCAGTACTAGGCAAACGAGTGCCAGTAGCGCGGTCGAAACGATTCGAACAATTCTCACGGTTCCTAAGCCCTCCCGGTCCGGCACTTGCCAAGACCCTTGTATCGGAATGGAACGACCTGACCGACGGGCGTGTCGTTCATCTTGTAAATAGGGAACTGTCTGGCCAGAATGGTTACATCTCGGCCCGGCTGTTCAGCCGAACCCGAGGTCGGCGGCATACTCGGGAATCGACCCGCAAGTGCCGCAAATCGCACTGCCGCAATGGCGGCAGTCCACGACCCGAATGTCGCTCTTGCCGCACGACGGGCAATACGCTTCCGAATCGGGGAGCGCGGATTCCGCCGAGACAGCCGCCCGCTGGCAGTCCCCGCAACGAAAGGGCCTAGCGTCCGCGTCGGAAGCGGTGGGGCTGTCCGTCACTGCAATCAGTCTACGCACCGCGGGCCGAAGCCGAATCGAAAACAGCGGCGAAACCGAAATGCGCTTCGCATCGGCGAAGTCATATCAAAATAAGGTGATATCGCGGCGCGCGGGCGCGCCGCCCGCCGACATGCTGTCTCGATGGCGCTCTCTAGCGAACGCGGCCGTCCCGGCCGCGTTGCTCGCGGCCGCGTTCGCCGGATGCGGGGAACCCGCCGCGCCCATCTCGATTGAAGACACCTTGTACACGAGAAACCGCGTCGAGCTGCTCGCCGGTTTGGAACCCGAGGCTCCCGTGCAGAAGATGCTGGACTTCGACACCGAGGTGCGCATCCTGGAGACGTACCGGAGCTACGTGCGGGTTCGGACGACCGACGCGCTCGAAGGCTGGATCCATCGACCGCTGCTGCTCGACTACTCGCTACGCCGCCAGCTGCGCAGCTTGGCGAGCCAGACGCTCTCGCTCCCGGCGCAGGGGACCTACCGTGCGCGCGACACCCTGAACGTCCATGTCGAACCCTATCGCTGGTCGCCGACATTCTACCAGCTCACCAAGGACGAAGAGTTCGAGATGCTGGATCGCATGCTCGTCGACCGCCTCCCGGCCGCCGCCGCGACCGCGCGAGTCCTGCCTGCGCCGACCGGCCTGGATCACTGGTACCTCGTGCGCGTACCGCGCATCGGGCAGTCCGGATGGCTGATCGGGAACATGGCCTATTCCGCCATCCCGCTCGAAATCGCTCAGTTGGCACAGGGCCACGCGATCACGGCGTATTTCGCGATCGGGGAGACCGAGGACGATTCGCTCGCCACCACCAAGACGACTTGGCTGTGGGTTCAAGCGGCTGCCGCGTACGAGACGCTGGACTTCGACCGCCTGATGGTCTTCCAATGGGACAATCGCCGCGACCGCTACGTGATCATCCGCCAAGACTCCAATCTCACGGGATACCTGCCGATCGAGATCCTGCCCGAGTTCAAGAGCGAGCGCGGCACCGGAGTGGGATTCCGCATGCTGCTCGAAAAGGACGGACAGTTGCACGAACGCACTTACCTGTATGCGAACAGGCGGGTGTACCGGCTGTCGGAGGAACCCGCTAGCAGCGTTCCGCGCTTCGAACCTCCGGGAGGATTCGGAGCGCGCTACGAGAAAGTCACCGCGCCCGGCTCCTGACGCGGTTCCAGCGGTATTCGCGCGGCCGGATAGAATGCCTCGACGCGCAGGCACGGCAAGTTTAAGTCATTGAACTATAAGAATTTAGGGAATTCGTTGGTATAGTTGGGCGATGCAGGGGCGATTCCTGAACGCCTGTGCGCGCCAGCCCACGGACTGCACTCCGGTTTGGTTCATGCGGCAGGCCGGGCGTTACATGGAGGAGTACCGCCGACTGCGGCGCAGCCATTCGATCCTGGAAATCTGCAAGACGCCTCGCCTCGCGGCCGAGGTCACGCAACAGCCTGTCGATGCGTTGGATGTCGACGCCGCGATCATCTTCGCCGACCTCCTGCTGCCGCTCGAGCCCATGGGCCTAGGGGTCGAGTTCGTGAAGGGCGACGGCCCGCGGATCATCCGTCCGATCCGGTCTCGCGCAGACATCCTCAAGATCGAGACGCGCCGGGCGACCGAGCTCGGATACGTGGGCGAGTCCATCGCGGCCGTTAGGAAGAACCTCGGAAACCGCGTTCCGGTGATTGGATTCGTCGGAGCGCCGTTCACTCTGGCCAGCTACATGATCGAGGGCGGCGGCTCGCGTCACTACGCATTGACGAAGCGGCTGATGTGGGGCGAGCCAACCGCTTGGCAGGAATTGATGGAGCGCACCGTGGACACGCTGGCACCGTACGCCTTGTCCCAAGTGGCGGGCGGCGCCGCCGCGATCCAGGTGTTCGATAGCTGGGTCGGCGCTCTCTCGCCAGCGGACTACGCGCGCTTCGCGCTGCCGCATTCGAGGGAGTTGATCCGGCGCATCGGCGCTGAAGGCGTGCCAGTCATTCACTTCGGCACGGGCAACGGGACGTTCTTGGAACTCTTCAACCAAGCTGGCGGCGCGGTGCTAGGTCTGGACTGGAGAGTCGATCTCGGCGAGACTTGGAACCGCCTCGGCCCGGCTACAGCCGTGCAGGGAAACCTCGATCCGATCGCCCTGCTCGCACCGTTGCACGAGTTGCGGGCAAAGGTACGAGCTGTCCTCAAGGGAGCTGCGGGCCGTCCGGGCCACATCTTCAACCTAGGCCACGGAATCATCCCGGAGACGCCCGTCGAGAATGTTCGGGCGGTCGTGCAGATGGTTCGCGAGTATCGCTTCGAGACAGACTCATGAAACGCGTCGCTATCGTCGGCGGCGGCATCTCCGGTCTGGCGACGGCGTACTACTTGAGCCGTAGCGGCGTCGGTTGCACGCTGTTCGAGCAGCGCGCGGAACTTGGCGGTCTGATTCGGACCGAGAGAGTGGACGGCTGCTTGGTGGAAGCCGGACCCGACAGCTGGCTGGCCGAGAAGGCTTGGATGCTCGACCTGATCCGAGAACTCGGGCTAGGCGATCAAGTAATCGGCTCCCGGGACGAACAGCGACGAGTCTTCGTAGTTCGCGACGGACGGGCCAGAGCGATTCCGGAGAGCATGCGACTGTTCGCGCCCGCGAAGCCGTGGCAGTTGGCGACCACGAGCCTGCTGAGTCTCCGCGGCAAAGCACGGTTCGCAACCGAGTGGTTCCGACGACCAAGGACACTCCGGGAGCGCTCCGTGGCCGATTTCGTGCTCGACCACTTCGGGAGCGAGGTACTGGAGTATCTCGCCCAGCCCATGCTGGCAGGGATCTACGGCTCGCCTCCCGACAGGCTTTCCGCGGATGAAGTGATACCGAGGCTAGTCGAATACGAGCGGCGCTACGGCAGTGTCATGCGAGGGGCATTCCGCAATCGCCACCGCCGCCCGCGGGGCTCGCTGTTCCAGACGCTGAGGGACGGATTGCAGACCTTGGTCACCGCGATGGAAACGGCGATTCGACCGGCGTGCGAGATCGTGCATGAACGCGTGTCGCACGTCACGATCTCGGAGCGCGGGTGGCAGGTTCGTCGCGAAGGGGGATCGGTCGACTTCGACGATCTGATCCTAGCGACACCCGCTCACGAAGCGGGCCGCCTGCTGGCCGAGACGGGCGGCGGGCTGGCCGACCTGCTCAACCGCATCCGCTACACGTCATCGGTCGTTACAGCCTTGGTGTATCCGGCTGCCGACTTCGGACATTCGCTAAACGGGTTCGGTCTCCTCGTCCCGCGTTGCGAAGGCGGCTCTCTCGCCGCTTGCACTTGGGTGAACACAAAATTCGCGGGTCGCACGCCAGCAGACAAGATCCTGCTGCGAGCCTTTCTGACGGGCGAGTCGGCGGATCGCGCCTTGCAAGCCGATTCCGACAAGGTCCTAAGCGAAGCGGATGCCGAACTCCGCAGGTGGATGGGATTTCGTCCGCCGTTGACAACAGGGATCGTCCGTCGATGGGAGCGAAGCCTGCCCCAATACGCAGTGGGGCACACGGACTTGGTAATCCGATTGGAGGACGCCGCAAGGCAATTCCGGGGCCTGCACTTGGCCGGAATCGGTTACGGCGGGTTGGGTGTCCCGGACTGCATTCAGCGGAGTCGGAGAATCGCCGAGTCCATCGCGAAGGATGCTGTGAGCTGACTCCTGAGGTTGGAGGGGGCCCAGGGAGGGCATCGCACCCGGGTGAATCGCGGGGATCTCCGTCATCGGAGCGTTCCTATCCTCAATGGCTTCCGACGGAACCATCGTGATCGGATCTTGGCGTGGAAGGGAGTCGTCCGATTCAACCGAAGTCTCAGTCAACTGGACGCCTGCGAACCATCAATTTCTTGCCAACACGGAAATGTCGACGGGGTGACAGCATCCCCCGGAAGGGTGCAAACTATAGGAATGGACGACTTCGAAACGTCCCTGCCCGGCGCGTCGCTTCTTGACCAATCCCTGCCGCAGGATTGGCGCGACGTAAATTACCGCAAAGTCGGTTCGCATGCCCGCTTCATCGCCGACGTGCTCGAACTCGCGTGCGGCAAAGGCTGGATCGGCTCGATGCGGCCCGAGGACATGTTGCGCGACACGACTCAGGTGTTCGGAGCGGGCCACAAAAAGGGCTTCAATGACATAGCGTGGAGCACGACCCTGCTTCCGCAGTGGCAGGACGGGACGCCGGCGCGCGAGCGGATCGACGTGGTGATCGAGGTGCAGTGGACGCGGCAGCCGTCGATGCCATTTCGCGTGATGCAGTACGAAGCAATGCGGTACCTGAAAGCGCAGCATGGGCGCGATCCGGTGGCCCGGATCCAGACGATCGTGCTGTACACTGGGGAAAAGCCATGGGACGTGAGCTTGGATACTGGGGAAGTGGTCGTCGACCCGGCGGGGGACGGGTATCCGCGGGTCCCGTACAAGTTGGTGGACCTGCAGCGCCTGGAAGCCACGCCGGGGACGAAGAACTTGGTGGTACTGAGGTTTCGGAAAGTCTTTGCACCGAGCGAGCTCGGTTGGGCATATCCCTGCTCACCCTTGGACGATGGTTGCTGCAAAGACTTTCCGAAACCTCAGTACTGCTGGCGGGGGTGGTGCGCGGGGATACGCTGGAGAGCTTGACACGCGCGGCAGAGGCGTTGGCGGAGCGGCTCGCCGAACTAGGCGACGTGAAGTTGGAGCGGGACATGTTCGAGCTTGTGAAGGCGCAGGGCAAGGACAAGTGGCCGGACCTCGATTGGGAACGGTGTACAAGCTTGGCGAAGTTGGTGCGATTTTTGAAGGAGGGCGAGATGACATGGCCTGAGAAGTGGAAGGCGCAGATGCGGCCCAGACTGAAGGTGGAACTCAGACCTGAGCTGAAGGTGGAACTCAGACCTGAGCTGAAGGCGGAGTTGAAGACGGAGCTGCGGCCTGAGTTGAAGACGGAGCTGCGGCCTGAGCTGAAGGCAGAAGTGCGGGCTGAGATCCAAGCTGAGATCGAGGCCGAGCTGCGACCAAAGGTGGAGGCACTGCTGCTCAAGGAGGGGCGGGCAAAGCGACGCAGTCGTTGATTCCCGGAGTGGCCCCACGTCGCAGCAATCTTGCCGAATGCCGGTCGCGGAGAGGGATTGGCTCGACCGCGGCCCAGGTTGGATGTGAAGGAGGGCGAGATGACGTGGCCTGAGAAGTGGAAGGCGCAGATGCGACCCGCACTGAAGGCGGAGATCGAAACCGAGCTGCGACCCAAGGTTCTGGCTAGGTTGGAGGCCGAATTGCGCCCCAAGATTTTGGCTAGATTGGAAGCGGAGTTGCGCCCCAAAATTAGCGAGCGGCTGCGCGAGGAGAGTCTCGCGGCACAGCGCGATCAATAGGTTCCGTGGTCGGCTGAGGCACCCGGATACGGTGAGGACGCGTTGCAGAGGGAGCGTTGCGCACCCTCTTGGAGGGATTCCCGCATCGATTGATGAGCAAGAGGCGTAACGCCCCATGTGCGCCCCACCGATTCAGCCGTCGGACTTGGCACATCGTCGGGAGTAGCTGGGCAGTGACCTGCGTTGGACGCAAAAGCGGAGGCCAGCCGGAAGGTTCGAACTCTGGCTAGGCGCGAATCGACCCGGCAAGTCCATTGCCGGAGACCGCCATGGGTCCCCGGGGGCCATTCCGAGAGGGAGTCATTCGGCGAAGCGGCGAATGGCCATCATCGTCATGTCGTCCGCTTGGGGCGCGTCGCCACAAAACTCGCTGACTTCGGCGAGCAAGGTCTTGACGAGTTCGTCGGGCGGCAGCGATGCATGGTCCTCCGCAGACTTCCTGAGACGGTCATCGCCGAACTCCTCTAGGCGTCGGTTCAAGGCCTCGCTAAACCCGTCGCTGTAGACAAGGAGCGTCCAGCCCGGACGGAATTCCACCTCGTTCCGCTCGTAAGGGAAGCCCGGCATCACGCCGAGCACCGGTCCGCCGGTTTCCAAGAGTGTCGACTCGCCGCCAGCGGACAGCATGATGGGAGGGTTGTGACCGGCATTGCAGAATTCCAAGCGGTGATTCGCGGTATCCAGAACGCCGTAGAACATCGTCACGAACTTATTCGAGTCGGTGCTCGCGTATAGCATCTCATTGGAGTGGGACATGCAAGCTCCAGCGTCGGACGCCAGCCTTGCCTGGCCGCGAATGGTCGCCTGCACGTTGGACATCAGCAGGGCTGCCGTGATGCCCTTGCCCGAGACATCGGCAACGCAGAGGCCAAGCCTCTGATTGCCCAAGTCCAGATAGTCGAAGTAGTCTCCCCCGACACGCTTGGCAGGTTCGGAATGCCCGGCGAGGCCGTATCCGTCCACGCCGGGCGCTTCCTTGGGTAACAAGTTCCTTTGGATCTCGCGGGCCAAGCGGAGTTCTTCCTGCAGGATTTCCAGAGCCTTGCGCTCTTCCATAAGCCGGGCGTTCTCCAGAACCTGCGCGGACTGCGTGGCGATGATGCTGAGCAAGCGTTGGTCGTCGACGGTGAAGGCGGCGCCGCCTGTCTTGTTGAACACGTTGACGACTCCGATCAGGCGACCCTTGAGCTTCATGGGCACGCACAGCAGCGAATGGATGCCATCTCGCTCCGAAGGCGCCCGGAACCGTGTTTCGGTTTCGAAATCGTTGACAACCAATGGCTTTTGCTGCCTCAGCATCCAGCCGGTGATCTGGTCCCCGAGACGCATGGGGATCGCGCCGGAGTCTTGGTTGACCTTGCGCACCATTGTCTTGAGGGCCGCGCCCTCCTCCGGCTTGTCGAACAGCAGCACCGCGCCCTGCTGGACCTTGAGGTGCTTGACGCACTTCTGGACGATGAGGTCCACGGTGGTCTCGAGCGAGAGCGTGGAAGAGACCGCTGTCGAAATCTCGTTGAGGATGGAGAGTTCCCCGACCGCTAGCCTTAGCCGCGCGTTTTCGGCCTCGAGTCGCTCGATGCGTCCCTGATCATTCATGAATCTCACCCAATCCTAGTCGAGACCGGAACAGGTCGGTCAGTCCCGCCGCTCAGAAACCTCCGGTTCCCGCTGGACCAATTCCAGCAGGACACCGCCCGTGCTCGCGGGATGCACGAACATATAACGGTAACCCTCGGCACCGATTTGAATCTTCTCGCCAACGAGGCGGCTGCCGGATCGCTTCAAGCGTTCTACCGCTGCATCGAGATCATCGACCTGCACGGCGACATGGTGCAGTCCTTCGCCATGGCGCTGGATGAACCGGTCGATCACGGAGTCCTGCGAGGTAGAGCGCAAGAGCTCGATGCGGCCGCCCCCAATCGGGAGAACGGCTACCTCGACCTGCTCGTGATCAACCTCGGTGCGATGGGAGGGTTCGATGCCGAGAACGTCTCGGTAGAACTCCAAGGTGCTGTCGATCGAGCGCACCGCGACGCCGATGTGGTCGATGTTCATCGTTTCCAGTTCTTCCGTAGTTGCTCTAAGACCTGGGTGATGTAAGCGTGGGGATTCAAGCGCCCGGCGGCAACATCGGCTGCGACGCGATCCAAATCCAAGCCGAAATCTCCGCCCGGGGCCAGACCTGTCCGAATCTCGCTGGAGATCTTCTCAATCATCCGCCATTTCCAGTAGTCCGCGCTACGGCTCGGGGATCCTGCATTCAGTAACGCGCTAACAAGCTCGGGCACGCCCTCACCGCGGATCGCGGACGTGCGTAGAACCGGGGGCTTGGCACTCTCGTCGGGGATCAGCGAGATCATCGCGAGGAGCTGCCGCTCCAGTTCGTCGGCACCGGGCAAGTCGGACTTGTTGATGACGAAGAGGTCGCCGATTTCCATGATCCCGGCCTTGGCGGCTTGAACGTCATCGCCTAGTCCTGGCGTGAGCAGCACGGCCACGGTGGCGGCCACGTGCATCACGTCGACTTCGCTCTGACCGACACCGGCGGTTTCGATGAGGATGGCGTCGTGATGCGAGGCCTCCAGCAGGGTGAGAGCGTCCGATACGGCGGGAGCAAGTCCGCCAAGGTCACCGCGCGATGCCATCGACCGGATGAACATGTGCGGATCGTCGTGATGCCGCTGCATGCGCACTCGGTCCCCAAGCACCGCGCCGCCGGTGAACGGGCTGCTCGGATCGATCGCCAATATCGCGACCGTGCGGCCCTCCTGCCGCAACTGGGTCGCCACGTGGTCAACCAACGTGCTCTTGCCGACGCCGGGGGCACCGGTGAAACCGATGCAGAGCGTGTCGCGGTCGGTGCTGTGCAGCACGGCCAAGAGGTCGTCGGCCTCGGGAGCGCGGTTCTCGACCAAGGTCAATCCGCGCGCGAGTGCTCGGGCGTCACCGTCGCGAATGCGATCAGCTAGGGAGTTCATGGGCGGAGACTTCGCGATGGGCGGCTGGAACGGACGGGCGGATAGGACTCTTGGCGAGGCAGCGGTCGCGGCTGGAATGGCGTGAGGGGCAAGACTTCGATTGTATTCGCTACGCCCTGCAGCATGGAGCGAATTCCCAGTGCCGGTAGCAGGTCGAAACGAATGAGAGGACCGCCTTGGCCCGATAGGCACCAGACAACATGACCTCTGGCCTGTTAAGAACGTTAAGGGTTTTCAGCTCTTGAGCCCGAGTGCGGAAGCTGTCGGAATTCTTGATCCGTCTCGATCAGATCGTCTCGTTGGGGCAGATCAGACTGCTTGCGCGGTTTGGGAGCACCAGTATCCAGACCGCGCATGAGTGCGCCCTCGCCGAACGCTAAGTCTTACCAATGCAAATCGTTGTTCCAGCTACCTGTCCACCACGAAACAAGCCCTCCGACAAAGGCTCGCGCAACCGGCGCAGTATTCCGCCACCGCCCTCCTCGCTGGTGTTGCGCCCAGTCGCTGTGGGGCCAAAATCATTAACACGGTCGCTGGCCGGCCACGACTCCCCGGCAAGTGTCCAGCTCACTCCAAAGGCCTTGCTTCACTTGGTATTTTCGCGAAGCGACCGCCGCGAATGACCGTAGACATCATGTCGTCTGAGCTACACTTTCCAATTCCAAATCCAGTGACCTGTAGCCGGAATGGCTAGCGAAGCCAAGGGCGTTCCTATATCCGATAACCATGTTGTCGCAACGCCCTTCGGGCTTCTTGGAGCACGGTCATTGATCTCTCAGTCTCGGACATGAGATCAAGTGGGGTCTCACGGCTTCTCCTGTACAGTGTCCTCATCCAAGTCCTAAATATGTCCCGCTTAAATACGTCAAGATTCTTCTGCGACCAGAACTCTTCCATTATTCGGTAAATGGACCGTAGGACTTCTGTATTCATCGAAAAGGAGTGGCGCTCTAGTAGAGAGCATCGGATATCCTGTTGAGATAAGACTATTTCAAGGAACCGTTTTGGCTTGCTTGGGGCCGCCTTGTGAGCGAAATACCCTAACCACCAGAGCCTCGAAATGCCGTTGTCATGAATCAGTTTGAACTCTGGGTTATCGCCAGCAAAAAAGTGATTCAGGACTCTTCTATTAGCACGATTACTACCCTTGTCCGCTAATTTCAACCACCGCTTGGCAACATAGCTAGCATAATCAGTATGTGTCAAGTAATCCCACAGTTTTTCGTCCATTGCTTGAGCGCGACTCAGTTGTCGCAGAGAAGTGTAAACTGCCATAGAATTTAGGACTTCTGCTTGACGCAATCCGCACTCTTGATCATCCACAAGATGTCTATTCAGAGACGGAACATCAATACCCGATGATCTAGACTCAATGTCGCGCTCTGTCAAGAGAAATGGCAACGATTCCTCCCCAGAGATGAGTGCATAGTAGTCATCGATATGACGAGGTATACGCTGGCGAAGCAACGCTACAGAATTCGGGGTGAAGAAACGAAGACGTGTCATGATTCGTCACGCTTTCCTAGTACAAGCACAAGACTGTGTGCCGTATTCACACCCGCAGCATAGCCAGGAACTCGGACGATCTCGAATAGTCGGCAGGGATAGAGAACATCGAAGCCAATTCGACTACCGTCTTGCATGATGCTCGGGTGCGGGAAACCGACTGCGGGCAGGTCGACGCGTTCAAGTGCGTGGCTTCCTTCGGTTGCATTGGCACGTGCCGCACTATGAACTGCACACGTGGAAGCCAGCGGCGCAGGTGTCCTGCATCGTACTGCTCGACATGAGTCGCCGCTACTGTCGCAAGGGAAAGCAACTGGAGTCCAGATGTGATGCCTTCCATGCCGCTGGAGAGGCATCGAAACTCTAGCGACGTTGTCCCGGATTCGATCATCGAGGGTTCGACCATGATCCCTATGCGCACGAAGCGTCAGGGCTGCACCAAGCCACCTTGAATCGTAACAGCGGTAGCGATAGATCGTACGGTGTCGCTGGACCTGCTGGTGTGGACGGCGACGAAGTGGACACGGTGACGTGGCTCGTGGGCAAGACATCGAATGTGGTGACAGCTGAACGCGTCAGACTACGAACCGTGCGTAGCCA
The DNA here is from genome assembly GCA_965242625.1 of Bryobacterales bacterium. Classification (GTDB taxonomy): domain Bacteria; phylum Acidobacteriota; class Terriglobia; order Bryobacterales; family UBA6623; genus VXMF01. The sequence goes on from CBDEST010000005.1 coordinate 909,884, forward strand.
AGGATGCGGATGTGCGGGCTTGCGCACCAACATCGCATCTGGATCACAGATCGTAGCAGGTCACCATCGCAAGACGCAAGTAGTGTGGCTGCTGGGCAACTGGCACTTCAAGCAGGTCAAACTAAGGTGCCCGCGCTTCGTGGAACTGGCCTAACCACAATACTGTCCACTTAAGGGCTTGGCCACCTGAAATGTCGACGTTGGGACGACTAGCGACTGCCCTTCGTGATACGGGATTGCGTCCCTTTGTCCTTAAGTGGACAGTATTGGGGCTACACCCGGATCTTCCAATAACGAAACAAGGGGCACGAACCGTGGTAGAGTCGGGGCGGCGGGGGTGTCCGGCAGTCAAGCCTCTCCATTCATTGGTGCGCATGGCCCAACTGTAGTCTAGGTCCGAGCAGGCCATCCTTCACTAGCGAGGTGCCGGCGCGAGTCGGTGCTTTCCTCCAAAGCAGTCCCGCCCCTGCGCGAGCGCGGATCATTCATAGCGAAACAAGGCGACCGGCGTCACTGGAGCACCTCTCGGAGCCCTCGCGCAAGCCGTTGTTTCACGGGAGCCTGGTTGTATCAGACCGGCCCGGCCGCATGTGAGAATTCCGCCCGGCTCGGCGAGAGCAGCACGCGGCTCTCGACTTTCGTGTGGTCCAACAGAGTCGGCAGGGAACTCTTCCGCCAAGTCCGTGCGGCGGAGCCGCTGTAAGTCGACCAGCACGTAACTCTCGCCCGTGAAGCTCGGCACCTCCGGTGGCACCGGCTCGGCCGGACGGGTGACCGCCCCCCTATGTCGCTCAAGCATCGCACCGCATTCCACGGGCGGCACCCGTTGGACACCACGTTGCTTAGGCTCCGATTCGCGGCGCGGCCGGACCACGCGCTCTCGCAAATCCGCACGGCGTAGCCCTGCATGCGCTGTGCCGGGAACCAGTCCACTGTGGCTTGGAATTCCAGCATCTCGATGAGGTGCAGCTTGTGGGCCGTGCCCTCCGCGTCGTGGATGCGGACCCGCCACAACCGGTCGGTGAAGCAGTTCCGAAAAGCACTGCCGATCATCTCGGTCGGCATCGGCTCCAGCGTACTGAGGTCGATACGGTCGACCCTACAGCGTACGGCCCATCGGACGTGCTGGCTTCGCGTTCCGTCCGACGTGAATGCTCAACCCGCGGCGGCCACCGCCTCTGCTGCACGATCCGATGGCGCAGGGCCGCTGCCGTTGCTCTCTAGACGCAGACGGGCTTGCGCCAAGTCGTACGTAGACTGCAAGCGGGTCCACAGGTCGGCGCTGGCCCAGCCTGCGGCTTCTAGGCGCAACGCCAGTTCAGGCAACACCGGGGCCTGACCGTCGATGACTTCAGTCAGTTCCAAGACCGGCAGCCCGATCCTCAGAGCAGCTTCCGAGACACTCAGGCCCTTGAGTTCGCAGGCATCGCGAATGTGGCATCCGGGATGCGGGGGGTCGCGCCGTATTGACTCCACGAATTCCTCGAGTTGCTCGGCGGGAACCGATCCGTCTACAAGTTCCATGAGTTACCTCCGATGGTAGTCAACCACCTCGGCACCCAGTATGGCTAGGTGAGGGATCCAAGCATCCGGGCCAAGCAGCAACAGCAGCCTAGCAGTTGAGGTGCAACAGCGGTAGCACCAGCCGCTACTGTTGAACTGGCTCCGCGCGGTCAGGCCGCATCACGTCGCGCGCCGTGAAGGACCTGATCAGCAAGGCGAAACCGGCCCTGAGAAGAGCGTGCGGTTTCGAGTCTTCCGCCGTGTGCGAGGTCACCTCGTGCCACGCCCATCGCGGTCTACCGAAGCAACACCTAGCCTTTAGGTTCTGCTGAAGCACCCACCCTTCCTGGGTTCAGCCTGCAACCCAGAGTCGTCTTGCCAGACGGTAGGCCCGTTCCCCCGAATCAGTGGCCCGACAAGTGCGCTGCGGTCAGCGGCGACGATAGTGGTCCCCGTGGACACCAGTCGCGGATCTCGACACCTACTCTCGAGATGGAGCGCCGAGCGGGCGGCCTTGCTCGGCGGCCCGCAAGGGCACATTCACCGACGGTCCCGGTCCCGCTATTCACGGCAGCCTGTCCTTGGCGAATTTAGAGCTGCGGCAAGTTCTCGCAAGACCCGCCCGGCCAACCCCAGCATCCGACTTGTGTAGGGGGCGGCAACAAGCAGCTCACACCGATCTACGATTTCGGCACGCGCGGCCATAGGCGACCGCAGTATCTCTCGTTCGCTCGAGAACTCGTCGCCGGACGCTCCGTAGCGTGCAACTCTCGTTCACGAATCGCTTCTCAAACCTCCGCCAGCGTCGGACGGCAACAGAAAGCGTCATCATGTAGAGACATGCGCTTCTTCAGTACCGCAGGGCCCGTAGTCCCCAACAAGCACTACTGCATCCCGCCCTTGGAGCGACTGCCGGACTTGGATCACGTGCTGCGCCTCATCGGTCGCGAAGAGTACTTCACCGTCCACGCACCTCGGCAGACTGGGAAGACGAGTGCATTGTTGGCACTGCAGGACCTACTCAATAGCGGTACGGCGGGCGATTACCGATGCGTGTACGTAAACCTTGAACCCGCTGAGGCAATGCGCGAGGATCTCCGCGAGGCAATGCGCGGAATCTTGGACGAGCTGGCCTTGTCTGCGGAGAGCCAGCTCGGAGACCAAGCGCTGGTTGACATTTGCAACGAGGTCAAGCGCACTGCCAGTCCAGGCATGGCCCTTCGTCAAGTCCTTTTCCGGTGGGCTCGGGCGGACGCCCGCCCGTTGGCCTTGCTCATCGACGAAATCGACTCACTCGAGGGCGACACGCTAACTTCGATCCTGCGACAACTGCGTTCGGGCTACTACCAACGTCCAACAGACTTTCCCCAGAGCATCGTCCTATGTGGCTTGCGTGATGTGCGCGACTACCGTATCCATTCAACCTCAAGGGGCAAGGATGTCCCCGGCGGTAGCGCGTTTAACATCAGTGCAACGTCTTTACGGTTGGGTGACTTCTCAGAAGCCGAGGTCATTGCCCTCCTGGATCAGCACACGACCGAAACGGGCCAGACGTTTGAACCCGAGGCCGTGCAGCGGATTTGGAAGCAGACCTGCGGCCAGCCATGGCTCGTGAACGCGCTCTGTGACCGAGCTTGCTTTCCGAAGGCACAAGGCCTCGATTGGAATCGACCTGTCACCGACGAAGACATCGCCGAGGCTCAAGAGCAGATAATTCTCGCAAGAGCCGTGCATCTGGATCAGCTTGCCGCCAAGCTAGTCGAATCCCGTGTGCAGCGCGTGGTGGAGCCGTTGCTCAGCGGGGAGGGCCTAAGGTCAAGTCCCGAGGGCGACATCGTGCGATCACGTGATCTGGAGTACGTCCGCGACCTTGGCTTGATCGCCCGCGATGACCCGCCTCGCATCGCCAACCCCATCTACATGGAGGTCATCCCGCGCGAACTCACAGCGGCAACCCAAGAAGACCTCCCTATGCGACGACTCGCGTATATCAATGCCGACGGCAGCCTGAATGCGGTCAAGCTCTTGGCTGACTTCCAAGACTTTTTCCGCCAGAACTCCGAACACTGGCTCAAGCGGATCGACTACCCGGAAGCGGCTCCCCAACTGCTACTTCAAGCCTGCCTGCAGAGAGTCATCAACGGCGGTGGGCGAATCGATCAGGAATATGGCGTAGGCCGTGGACGTACCGATGTTATGATCTTCTGGCATTCTAAGGGAGGGGTCGCCAGATACGTGATCGAATGCAAGCTGCTGCGGGGTAGTCTCGACACTACGATCAGCCGAGGCTTGGAGCAGACCGCCGCGTACATGGACACCTGCGGAGCGGTGGAGGGGCATTTAGTCATATTCGACCGCAGCGAGCGCAGTTGGACGGAAAAGGTGTTCCGGCGAGACGAATCCGTCGGCGACGCCCCGATCATCGTCTGGGGCATGTGAATCTTCGCCATCGAGCTACCACGTCGCACACCCCTTCGTGACAGGCGCGATAGCCTGTCGTGCCACCCGCGAAGTCTCAGCATGAGCGGTCCCTGAAGAGCCCGTCTCCGTGCCCTTGTCGCTAAACTGAGATTGCCAAAGTGCCTGCCACCCCCTCCATGAGCCGCGCAGTGATCGCCGAGAAGCCCTCCGTGGCTCGCGACATCGCAAAGGTGCTCGGAGCGAGCAAGCGCGGCACTGGGTTCTTCTCGGGCCAGGGATACGTTGTCAGCTGGGCGATCGGCCACCTCGTCCAGCTAGCCGAGCCCGACCAGATCAATCCCGAGTGGAAGGCCTGGCGCCGGAACGTCTTGCCGATGCTGCCCACCGAGTGGCCGCTGCTCGTCGACAAGGGCCGCAGCGACCAGTTCGAGGTCGTCAAGCGCATCCTGACCAGCCCGAAGATCGAGCGGGTCGTCTGCGCCACGGACGCGGGCCGGGAAGGCGAACTCATCTTCCGGCAGATCTACGAAGCAGCAGGAAGCGACAAGCCAGTCGACCGGCTTTGGATCTCGTCACTGACGCCAGCGGCTATCCGCGACGGTTTCAGGGAATTGCGCTCCTCTCGCGAATTCGACGACCTAGCGCACGCGGCGCGGGCCCGCAGTCGCGCGGACTGGCTCGTCGGCATGAACCTGACCCGGGCCTACACGTTGGACCACCGTTCCCCGGACTCGGAGCGGTCCGAGGTGTTTTCGGTCGGACGCGTGCAAACCCCGACCTTGGCGATGCTCGTCGAGCGCGAAATCGCGATTCGCGAGTTCGTGCCGGAAGACTACCTAGAGGTCCAAGCCGAATTCGATGCCGGACAGGGCCGCGTCTATCGCGGAACGTACTTCAAGCTCGAGCGCGGCAAGCGCCAGTCGCGCCTGCCTCCCGACGGCAAACAGGCATCCGAAATCGTCGCGCGCGCGAAAGCCGGCCGAGCGGATATCGAGTCGGTCAAGAAGGCGGACAAGCGCATGCCGCCGCCCTTCCTATACGATCTCGCCGAGCTGCAGCGGCATGCCAACCGCTTGTACGGATTCAGTGCCAAACGCACGCTCGAGATCGCGCAGACCCTCTACGAGAGGCATAAGGCCATCACTTATCCCCGCACCGACAGTCGGCACCTGTCTGCGGCCGTGGCCAGCCAGTTGCCCGCGATTGCCGCGCATGTCGCCGGCCAGTACTCCGAACGCCTGATCGCCGAGGGTACCGGGCGGCGCCCGCTCGGCAAGCGCTACGTAGACGACTCGAAGGTCACCGATCACCACGCCATCATCCCGACCGGGAGCGGTGCCAGCAAGGTCGCGTCTGACTCTCCCGAAGGTAAGATCCTCGACCTCGTCAACCGGCGGCTCTTGCAAGCGTGGCACGGGGACCACAAGTACTCGTCGACTACCGTGATTACGCGAATCGCGCACAAGGCGAATGCCGACCAATTCCTGTCAATGGGCACGGCGGTCGACGATATCGGATGGAAGATCCTCGATATCAAGACCGAGAAGAAGGGCAAGGCAAGCGAGGAACCGAAGCTTCCCGGCGGCTTGCATCAGGGCCTGCAGGTCAAGGTCTTGCAGGCCGAGACGGTCAAGAAACGCACCAAGCCGCCGCCCCGGTTCACCGAGGCGACCCTGCTCACGGCGATGGAGTCAGCGGGCAAGACCCTCGATAGCAAGCTGCTGTCCGATGCGATGAAAGAGCGCGGGCTCGGTACGCCGGCAACTCGGGCCGCCATTATCGAGACTCTCCTCAAGCGCAAGTACATCGAGCGGTCCAAGAAGCAGCTCTTGGCCACAGACCGGGGTATCGGGCTGGTCAATGTGGTCCACCCCAAGGTCCAGAGCCCCGTCATGACGGGCGAGTGGGAAGCGAAGCTGCGTGGGATCGAACGCGGGGACGGAGGGTTCGACACGTTCATGCGCGAGATCGAGGACTTTGTCTGCGAAGTGGTCGGCAAGGGCAATGGCGCGATCAAGCGCACGGCACCTGTCAAGCCATCCCCGCCACCGCCAAAGGCTCCAAGTGTCAGTCCACAGCAAGCCGCGCCTCAAGTCCCGCAGACTCCGACACCTCCCGCTCCCGCATCCAAGCCAACTCAGAGCAAGGCAGCCCAAGGCGGGCAGCAACTGCCTCCAACTTCATCCGGGACGAACGCCACTCCTAAGCGGAGAGCGTATTCGGCGAGTCCAGCACAGCCGCGCCGGACGCCGCCGCCAGCGCCGAAGATATCGGAGGTCGACCCGGAGCACCTCCGCAGGCTCCTGCGCGATCGCTTCGGCCACGACAAGTTCCGTCCGCACCAGGAAGAGGTCTGCCAGGCTGTCGCGGCCGGGCGCGATCTGCTGCTCGTGATGCCGACCGGTGCCGGCAAGTCGCTCTGCTACCAGCTGCCCGGCATTGCCCGCGGCGCGACCACGCTGGTCATCAGCCCGCTCATCGCGCTCATGGAAGACCAAGCGGAGAAACTGCTGCAGCAGGGCTTCCGCGCCGAACGCATTCACTCGGGCCGCGACCGCTTGGAGTCCAGGCGAGTCTGCCAAGAGTACTTGGCCGGCGAACTCGACTTCCTCTACATCGCCCCGGAACGCCTCGCGGTGCAAGGATTTCCGGAGTTCCTAGCCCGTCGGACGCCGGGTCTGGTGGCGATCGACGAGGCGCATTGCATCTCCATGTGGGGGCACGATTTTCGGCCGGAGTACCGGCGCTTGCGAGAGCGCATCCCCACCCTGCGGCCCGCCCCTGTCATCGCCCTCACGGCCACCGCGACTCCGTTGGTGCAAAAGGACATCGTGGCCCAACTGGGTCTGGTCGACTGCAAGCAATCAATTCACGGGTTCCGCCGGGACAACATCGAAATCGAACTGGTCGAGATCCCGCCTTCCCTTCGCCCGCAGGCCCTCCTGCGAGTGCTGTCCGATCCGAATCGCAGGCCCGCCATCGTCTACGCCCCGACGCGGAAGGCAGCCGAGGAGCAAGCCGAAGTGTTGAAGGCGGAGCACCGCGCTGCCCCCTACCACGCCGGCATGACCGGAGCCGACCGCGACCGCGCCCAGTCGCGGTTCCTAGGCGGGGAGATTGAAGTCGTGGTCGCGACGATCGCTTTCGGGATGGGCATCGACAAGCCCGACGTGCGTACCGTGATCCACACCGGACTGCCCAGTTCGATCGAGGGGTACTACCAAGAGATCGGCCGGGCGGGCCGCGACGGTCTCCCGTCCAAGGCGATCCTCCTGTATGGCTGGGTGGATCGCAAGACGCACGAATTCTTCTTAGACCGCGACTACCCGGCCCCGGAGAAGCTCACGGCTGTCTTCCGGGCTCTCTCGGACAAGCCGATCGCGGTCGACGACCTGCCCAACCCCTTCGACTCCGACCCCCGGCAGCGGGAAATGGGCATCCAGAAGCTGTGGATGCACGGCGGGATTCGCTTCGACAGCGAGGAACGGGCGATTCGCGGGGACGAGGGGTGGCTCGAAAGCTACCAGCAGCAGCGCGAGCACAAGATCAAGCAACTCGATCTAGTGACCGAGTTTACGCGCTCCCAGAACTGCCGCATGCTGGGTCTCGTCCGGCACTTCGGCGACTTGGAAGACTCGCTCAAGCCCTGCGGCCGATGCGACACGTGCAACGAGGGCGCGTGCATCGTCAAGAAATTCCGCGAACCGACGGCTCAGGAAGCCGGCGTCCTGAAGAGCGTGTTCCTCTCCCTGCGCGAGCAAGACTTCCAGTCGGTAGGCAAGTTGTTCAGGGAAATCGTGGAGCCTCGCAAGATGAAGCGGGCCAACTACGAGCGCTTGGTCGACGCTGCAGTGCGCGCCGGCCTGGCCCGCATCCAGAACGATTCCTTCGTCAACGATCAAGGTCAGCAGATCGACTTCCGCAGGATCGGGCTTACCAGCGACGGACGCGCGACTCCCGATCCCGCCTCGCTCGTGAGGTTGCCGGCGGAGGGTGCCGGGCTGCCTCCGGCCAAGAAGGAGCGGTCGGCCAAGAAAACGGGAACGCGGCGCAAGAAGGACAGCGGGAACGGCCGCCCGGGCGGCACCCAGATGGGCTTGGGCAGCGTGCCGCCGCGCGAAGGGGCGGACGAGTTGCTTGCGTCCGGGCTCCGCTCGTGGCGCAAGACCGAGGCGCAGCGGCGGGGCGTGCCCGCGTTCATGATTTTCAACAACCTGACACTAGACGCCCTCGTGGAAGCGAAGCCGACGAGCGAGGCGGAGCTTCTCGGTGTGCCCGGTGTCGGTGCCGTGCTCGCCAAGAAATACGGGGGCAAGCTGATCCAGATCATTCGGAGCGCGGGTTCCTGACAGCAGACCTGCCAGCGGTGACGCTCTCTCGCGCAACTGGTGGATCGCCTGTCAGTCAGCGTGTCCGACTCGCCGGAACCCACCTCCGGGCATACAATCGAAGGGCGGATTGAAGCACGTCGAATCCGTTTCGGCGCCGGTCGCTCGCAACCGCTCCGATCCCTTCCACAAGGGCAGCCATGACCGACAACTGCACCTGCGGATCGCCGCTATCCGCAGACGATAAGGCTTGCCCGCACTGCGGCAAGCCCGTCGGGCCCGAGCAATCGGTACCGGAGGAGTCTGAAGAGTCAAAAGAGCCGGAGGAGCGGCTGGAGCCTTCGGGACTCAGGGCCGAGAAGCCTCTCAGCGATGTCTTTGTGGGGGCTGTCCTCTACTCCGCGATGATCCCCGCCAGCATCGCGGTGATGCTCCAAGACTTGATCGGTTCAGCCACCCCTGTGACTACGCTGCTCTCGCTGGCACTCTCGCTGTTCGCGGGCTTCTTCACCGTGACGTTGGTCCGCTGGGCATTCCGAACTGCCCGCTACACCAAGTTCCCCTTCGACATGGGCAAGCTTGCTGGCCTGATGATCGTGGTGCTGGCTTTGGGGCTATCGACCTTTGGAGAGCTGACCGCGGCGCCGAAGGAGTTTGTGGAGGTAGCCGTTGCGTACCTAGAGAGGCTTCCGATCGGAGTCCGACTCTCTTCGCAGATGACTCCGGAACTGTTCTCGGCATTGGCGACGCAGGCTGGCTACCTGTCGTTCGCCCTCTTCCATTTGGTCGCCGCCATGGTGGGGAGCATCATCTGCGACGCGTTCCAGCAAGCAAGGGCGAAGGATTGAACGGGATCCAGCGTCACCCCGCCGCCACGGCCTGCACCCGATGCGGGCGGGATGGCAGGTTTTCGGCCGCGCTGGCGCGCGGAACCCGGTTCCCCACTGCGGTATACTCGGCTCGTGGAGTCTGAAGGGACTTCCGAGAGTTTCTCCCGATCCGAGATACGTCGGATCCTAGGAGTCAACGAGAATCGCCTGCGCGCTTGGGAACGCATCGGGCTCGCGGAAACGAAGGAAACCTATTCGTTCGCGGACTTGGTCTCGTTGACCACGCTCCAGGGCCTGAGCGAGAACGACATACCTCCGAAGCGCGTTCGCGATGCGCTGCACCACCTGCGGCTGCGGCTGGCGCATGTCCGCTACCCGCTCCACGAACTCAAGATCATTGCCGACGGCCGTCGGATCGCGGTCGAATTGCCGGGCGAGCGGATGGAAGCCATCACCGGCCAGATGCTATTCGATTTTGAGGCCGACGGGAAGCGGCCCGTTACCACACTCGAGCCCGGCCTGAACGACCTGCGTCCCGACGCCAGTGAAGAGAGCAGCGAATTCTGGTTCCAGTACGCGCTGGAACTCGAGTCTTCCGGAGCCTGTCCCGAGGAGATCATCGCGATCTACAGCAAGGTGCTGGAGACCAAAGGCGATGCTGCCGGGGCGTGGGTCAACATCGGCACGCTCCAGTACCGCGACGGCCAGCTCGAGAACGCCGAGCGCAGCTACCGCGAGGCGCTGAGAGCCTATCCCGAATACGCCTTGGCCCACTTCAATCTCGGCAACATCTGCGAGGAGACGGGGCGTCTCGAAGAAGCCGCGGAATATTACGAACACGCCTTGGAGTACCGACGCGATTACGCGGACGCGCATTACAATTTGGCGCTCGTCCAGGAACGGCGCAAGCGATTCCTATCCGCAGCCAAGCATTGGCAGGCATATCTGAATCTAGACACCGCCAGCCCGTGGGCGAATGTCGCCCGGCGCAAGAGCAAGCACTTGCTGCAAGCCTCCGGGTCGGGCCCCAGGCCTGCGGGAACGTCCATTCGGAAGCCGCCAAGAGACCGGAGCGACTAGTTCCATCGGATCGGCGGCCGCGTCCGTTCGATACTATCGGAAGCATGGATCAGCCCCTCGAAAACGTCCGCACGCTGACCTTCGACCTGTTCGGGACGGTACTGAACCTCTCGGGCAGCTTGATCCCGGCGTTGCGGAAGTTCTTCGAGAGCAGGAAGCTCGAGATCGACGCCGCGCAGTTCTGGACCGACTGGCGGCGGCGGCAACGTCTGGAGCAGCACCAGGACACGATCTTGATGCTCGGTCACCGCGGCTACCTCGACTCGGCACGGCGGGCGCTCCGACACACGCTCCGGATCCACGAAGTGCGGACGGACGAGATCGGAGTCCTCGAGCTGCTGCGGACATTCGAGCAGTTGCAGGCATTCGACGATGCGCAGGAGGGCCTCTTGCGACTCGCGGAGCACTACCAGCTCGTGGCGCTCTCCAATGGCGACCCGGCGCTTATCGAGCACCTAGCCGCCAACTCGATCGAGGCCAAGTTCGACCGCTGCATCTCGGTGGACCGCGTGGGCCGGTTCAAGCCTCATCCCTCGGTATACCGCCTGGCGGCGGCCGACCTGGAACGCGATCCGTCGGAGATTCTGATGGTGGCGGCGCACGCGTTCGACATCCTCGGGGCTCGCGCGTGCGGCTATCGGGGAGCGTATGTCAATCGCTACGGCCTCCCGTACGAAGAATCGAGCCTCGTGCCCGATCTGGAGGTGCGCGATTTTCGCGAGCTGGCTGGATGCCTCTTGGGCGATTCTCCCGCTCCGGACGGTTAGTGTCCTCAATCCAGCCCAAGAGACGAGCGAACCGTGATCAAGCGGCACGCGAGGATACTCAAGGATCGCTACTGGGCAGAATTCGTGGCGCTGTTGATCGCGGCGTCGGCCGTACCGTTAGCCGCGGGCTGGATCCCGCCTAACGCGTTCTTCGGATTCCGGACCCTGCGGTCGATGAGCACCGCGGCCGAATGGTATCGGGCCAACCAACTCATGGGCGTGTACCTGATGGCGGCGATGGCATTGGCCCTGTTGTCGAAGCGCGCGGTTTCGCGGTCAATGCAAGTCCGATTCGGACGCGATCAGACGACTTGGGATGTCCTCTGGCTATGCTTCTGCGCCCTCGCGAGCATCGGCGCATGTGCGGTTCACTACTACGCCAGTGGATAGCAGCCCGTTGCAAGAGTCTGACTGCTTGCGAGATCCGCCGTATCAACAGCTTGAGTAGACCATCGACACTGCTGCGGAAACTCTCGCGACAGGCCTCGCGACGGGCAATTGCAGCGTCTCGCTGCGGTCAACGAGCGGGGGTTGCGAGGCAACCTGCAAAAAGCGAAGACGACCGGGCCACGGTCAGCATCTCGCGGCTGACCGGAGGCGCGCTACGCTGGCGGCCCGGAACTCGATTCCAAGCCCGAGCCGCCAGTCCGAACGGCGGTTGCGATTGTCCGCCCCTCGTTGCCGAACACCGGGACGATCGCGACCGTCCCGGCAGCCTACTGCGGAGCATCCTGTTCGGCAGCTTCCTCGCAGGGGTCTTCGGCGGCTTCCTCGCAGGGGTTTTGGGCAGCTTCCTCGCAGGTGTCTTCGGGATCTGTCTCGGGCGGACGAGCCGGGGGGGGCCAACTCCTCCGCGACCGCAGTTGCGACAGTCGCATTGCTCGGCTCGGGTGCGCCGGGCAACAAGTACAGGACAAGCCCCATCACGACCGTCACGAGCATGCCGGACAGCGCAAGCGAAAGTCCGCAGATCCATTTGAGCGTCCGCAGTTCGGCACCGATGCTCGCGATCATGGCATGGGTCTCGACGAACTTGGCGTTGGTCTCAACGAATTTGGCGTTGGTCTCGACAAACCTCGAGTCCATCGCCGCGATCACGTTCTTGCCCGCCATGTTGTGCGTGCCCTGCACCGTATTGTACGCCTCGCTAGAGGCAACCTCCAAGCCGAGCAGCGTGTCCATCAGCGGCTGTCCATCAGGATCAGCTACCGATGCAATTGGTTGTTTCATCATTTTCTCCTTTCATTCAGTGAGACCAGTTTTCAATCACAATGGTTGCAACGGGCAGAAAAATCTTGCGCGTCCGAACTCCGCGCGAACTGCGAATCCGAGCTGCTTCCTGCCCGAAGGCCCGCGGAACCGCGTCGCAACACCCCGAACCGATCCGGTTCTGACACCCGTGCGAACCGGCACGCATCGGAGCGTTCGCTTGTGGAGGCGTTCTTCGCTCGATTCCAAGTCAGTGCGGTGAGGCTGGGGTAAGTGCGGCCGAGCCGGTCATGCGGAGGCCGGGGCTCGGATGGTGCTAGGATGCTGTCACCCGCGAGCGTCGCGCGCAACGCGGGCATCGTCGCGAAGTTGCCTAGGCCAAACTGGGCCGGCGCCGATCCGCCGCTACCTGAGGTGCGCGATTGCCGTCTCGGAATGCGCCCCCTCGTCATGTGGACGGCTGAAGGGCGTCGCCTCGAAGCCCGGCTCGGCACCACCCACCCCGCTTGAGGCCTCGATCCCGAGCCACGGCAGCCCAGCGACGAGCCGCTGGCCCGTCATGGGCGTATCGCTGCCTATAATGGGGCAGTGATTCGAGGCGGCATGATCATGCGACTGTGTGGCGCAGTCGCCCTGACGGGCACGCTCGCGGTGTCCGACGCGCCCCCTGAATCAAGCTCGGAAACCGCCCGCAGCTACTGGGCATTCCAGACCCCGGCTCCGGCGGCGGAGCCCGCGCCATCGTCCTCGTGGGGTCGCACGCTAGTCGATTCCTTCATCCTCCGCAAGCTGCATGCCGAGGGACTGGAGCCGTCGCCCGCAGCAGCGAAAGAGCGCCTGCTGAGGCGAGTCTGCCTGGACCTGACCGGACTTCCGCCTACGCCGAGCCAAGCCGAGGACTTCCTAACCGACGATTCTCCACAGGCGTACGAGAGACTGGTCGAATCGCTGCTGGCATCGCCGCACTACGGGGAGCGCTGGGCTCAGAAGTGGCTCGACGTGGTGCGCTTCGCGGATACCGACGGCTTCGAGCGCGACGGCTACCGCGAGCACGGTTGGCGCTACCGCGACTACGTGGTGCGCTCGTTCAACGCCGACAAGCCGTACGATCGATTCATCCGCGAGCAAGTCGCGGGCGACGAGCTGTTTCCCGGCGACACGGATGCCTTGATCGCCACCGGATTCCATGGCGCGGGACCGCGCCACGTGACCTCGGGCAACCAAGACAAGGAGGAAGCGCGCCAAGAGGTGCTGACGGAGATGGCGCTGGGGATTGGGCAGTCGATCCTCGGACTGACCGTCCAATGCGCCCGGTGCCACGACCACAAGTTCGATCCCATCAGCCAGAGGGATTACTACAGTCTCGAGTCCTTCTTCATGGCCACCGAGGTCGAGGATCGAGAGATTGCATCCGCCGGGGCCAAGGCTTCCTACGACCGAGCGCTCGAGGCGCACGAGAAGCGGGTCGAACCGATCAAGGATCAACTCGCCGAGATCGAGGCCCCGTTCAACGACCGCGTGCGCGAGCGCAAGCGTGCCGCCCTCGACCCCGCGTTCCGCGCGGCACTGGAGCTGCCCGAGGACGGGCGAACCGAGGAGCAAGAGCGCGTCGCCAAGGAGGCGGCATCGCAGATCAAGCCGGTTTGGTACGAAATCCTGCCGCTCATGCCGGAGGATGTCCGTGCGCGTCGCGCAGGCTTGCGGGAAAGGCTCCATGCGCTCGCGTTGGAAAAGCCGGACCCTCCGGCCGCGGCGTTCGCAGTGGACAACCGCGACGAAGCCCCGCAGGCCTACGTGCTGCTGGGCGGCGATTACCGTCGGCGGGGCGCGCCCGTGCAACCCGCCTTTCCCAGCGCGGTCGGCGCACTCGGTCTGGAAGTTCCGAGCGGACCGGAAGGACGCCGCACCGCCTTGGCGCAATGGCTGACGCACCCGGAAAACCCGCTCACCGCGCGCGTGATGGTGAACCGCATCTGGGAGTTCCGCATGGGGTCCGGCTTGCTGTCCGACCCCAACAACCTCGGAGCCTTGGGCGGTACGCCCACGCATCCCGAGCTGCTGGACACGCTGGCCGCGCGCTTCGCCCGCGATGGCTGGAGCGTCAAGGCCATGGACCGGCTCATCGTCCTTTCCAGCGCCTACCGCCAGTCCATGGAAATCGATCAACGGAAGGCGTCCTTGGACCCGGAAAACCGCTGGTACTGGCGCGCCCACCGCAAGCGACTGTCCGGAGAGGCGATCCGCGACACCGTCCTCGCCGCTTCGGGTCAACTCAACCGCTCGGTGGGCGGCAAGCCGGTGCGGATTCCCATCGAGCGCGAAATCTACGACCTCATATTCACCGAGGCGGAGCCTGACAACCTCTGGCCGGTCACGCCGGATCATTCGCAACACGACCGGCGCAGCCTCTACCTGCTGAACAAGCGCACGGTGCGCCTGCCTTTCCTCGCCAACTTCGACCAGCCGGACACGATGACCTCGTGCGCGGTCCGGCCGCGATCGACTCACGCCTTGCAGTCGCTGAGCTTGCTCAACAGCGATTTCATGCAAGAGCATTCCCGCGCTCTCGCCGAGCGCCTGCGCATGGCCTGCGGGACCGGCGACGTAGGCTGCCAGATCGAGAGCGCTTATCGCTTCGCTCTCGCCCGGCGACCGACTCCGGCCGAAACCCGCTCCGCCGCGGCCTTCCTCGCGTCGGATGCGGCAAGGCTGCAAGACTTCTCCCTCGCCCTCCTGAACCGCAATGAGTTCGTCTACCGGCCGTAGCTGCAGGTCCGCGCCCCGCGCGGCGACCCGGCGCCAGTTCCTCTGCCACGCGGCGAATGGATTCGGGGCGCTCGCGCTGCAGCACTTGCTCGCGGAGGGAGTCGCCGCCTCGCCCGACAGCAACCCACTGCAGGCGAAGGCTCCCCATTTCCCTGCTACCGCCAAGGCGGTGATCTTCATCTTCAACGTGGGCGCGCCCAGTTCCATGGACACGTTCGATCCGAAGCCGATGCTCAACAAGCACGCGGGCGAGTCCATGCCCGCGAGCTTCGGCAGCGTGGGCGGACAGTTCACGGACGGCAGCACGCCGATTCTCGGCACGCCGTGGACGTTCAAGCGGTACGGGCAAAGCGGATTACCCGTGTCCGAACTGTTCCCAAACGTGGCGCGACACGTCGATGACATCTGCTTCGTGCGCTCGTTCGTCACGCACAGCGTGGTCCATGCGCCGGCCATGTACGAGGTGCATAGCGGGCGCTTGTTCGCCACCCACCCCAGCGTGGGGGCGTGGATCACCTACGGCCTCGGCTCGGAGTCCGAGAACCTCCCGGCATACGTTGTCATGCCGCAGCCAGAGGGAACACCCGAAGGGGGAACTTCCTGCTGGAGCCAAGGCTTCTTGCCTTCGGTCTACCAAGGGACGCTACTCCGTCCCGGCCCCAATCCCATCCTGCACCTCCGCCCGCCGGAGGGCATGACGCGACAGCGACAGCGGGCCATGTTGGATCTACTGCAATCGATGAACGAGCGCGACGCCGGAGAGTTCGACAGCGAAATGCAAGCCCGCATCGCCGCCTACGAATTGGCTTTCCGCATGCAAATGCACGCACCCGAAGCGGTCGACCTCTCCCAGGAGTCCGCGGCCACCAAGCGCATGTACGGTCTCGAGGGAGATCGCACCCGGGAATTCGGCACCCGCCTGCTGCTGGCCCGCAGGCTGGTCGAGCGCGGCGTGCGGTTCGTGCAGATCTATTCCGGCGGAGGACCGCTGAGCATGCAATGGGACGCGCACAAGCACCTCAAGGAGAACCACGAGAAGATGGCGGGTCACAGCGACCAGCCGGTCGCGGCACTTCTCGAGGACCTCAAGCGACGCGGGCTGCTCGAGCAGACTTTGGTCGTCTGGGGCGCGGAATTCGGGCGGCTCCCGACATCGGAGAGCGGCAACGGGCGCGACCACAACCCGCACGGCTACACCATGTGGTTCGCGGGCGGCGGCGTGCGGGGCGGACAATCGATCGGGGACACCGATGAATTCGGACTGCACGCTATCGACAGACCGCACGAAATGCGAGACTTCCATGCTTCCATCCTTCACGCCGTGGGACTCGACCAGCATCGACTGTCGTACTTGCACGGCGGCCGTCACGAGAAGCTCACCGACTTCGGCGGGGAAGTGATCCAAGGGATGTTCGGGTGAAGCTCGTCCGAAGAGCCGGTTTCGCCATCGCTGGGGTCTTGGCGCTCGGGGCATGCTCGTCAGCGCCGACACCGAATTTCGTCATCGTTCTCTGCGACAACCTCGGTTACGGCGACACCGAGCCGTTCGGCTCGAAACTGCACCGCACGCCCAACCTCAACCGGATGGCCCGCGAGGGCCGCAAGCTGACGCACTTCTACTCGACCTCGGGCGTCTGCACGCCCTCCCGCGCGAGCCTCTTGACCGGTTGCTACGCGCAACGGATCGGCTTGCACCGCAATCCGCGCGACCAGCACGTGTTGCGGCCGGTCTCGCCCTACGGACTGCATCCAGACGAGATCACGATCGCCGAACTGCTCCGAGAGCGCGGATACGCGACTGCCATCATCGGCAAATGGCACTTGGGAGACCAGCCCGCGTTCCTTCCGATGCGGCACGGTTTCGATTCCTACTTCGGCATCCCCTACAGCGATGACATGACCGAGGACCTCGGTCGCAGGTCAGCTCAGTTCGGAGGGCCTTGGCCACCCTTGCCGCTGATGGAAGGCGAGCGCGTGGTGGAAGCGCCCGCGGACCGCAACCTGCTGACGAAGCGCTATACCGAGAAAGCACTCCAATTCATCGAGGAGCACTCCCAAGGGCCATTCTTCCTGTACTTGCCGCACGCGATGCCGGGCAGCACGAGGGCACCGTTCGCTAGCGAGGCCTTTCGCGGCAGGAGTCGCAACGGCCCTTGGGGAGATGCGGTCGAGGAACTCGACTGGTCGATTGGTCAGATCCTCGACAAGCTCGTCGAGCTTGGCATTGACCGTCGCACCTTCGTGCTCTGGACGTCCGATAACGGCGCTCCGCTCGCGCCGGATGTCGGCGACCTCTCGCGCGGCAGCAACCTACCGCTGCACGGACGGGGCTACACGACCGCGGAAGGAGGCTTTCGCATTCCCGGGATCGCATGGTGGCCCGGGACGATTCCGCCGGGATCCGGCACCGACGAACTCCTGACGACGATGGAGCTGCTACCGACCTTGGCAGGTTGGGCCGGGGCGGCTGTTCCCACCGACCGCGTGATCGACGGCATGGATGCCGGCCCTGTCCTGATCGGGGAAGCCGGGGCACTATCGCCGCGCCAAGACCTGTACTACTACCAGCAGGATCAATTGCAGGCGGTTCGCGGCGGTCCGTGGAAGCTGTTCCTAGCTCTGGACAACAGCTACCCGCGCCATCCACACTTCGCTACGGGCGAATCCCAAGAACCGCTGCTCTTCAACTTGATGGAGGACATCGCCTGCGAACGGAACGTCGCGCAGGAATATCCCGAGGTCGTAGAGCGATTGCTGCGAATTGCTGCGACAGCGCGTGCGGACCTCGGGGATCGAGGGTCGCCGGGCGACCGAGTGCGACCATTGGGTCAAGTGGACAGTCCTAAGGCGGCGGTGCTACTGCCATAGCGTTGCTGACCTCACCTAACGACTGACGCTGATCGAATCCACTCCGGCTGGGTTTGGGTATACTTGGAAGCACATGCACAGAGAGCGCAGTGCTAGGCACATTGCAGTGCAACCCGCGCGGGCCGCGGTCAGTTCCGACTCGCCGGAAGATGCCCAGGCCCGCAGGGACAAGATGACTCGCGACCGACGACACCAATCCCCACCAGAGTCTATCGAGCGTCCATCAAGGCGTCCCCGAGTCGTTGGTGCAGGACAGGTCTAGGTGGCATCACGGTCGGTATCGACCCGCAAACAAGAACGATGGCAACGACTCGCATGCTAACCGTCACGTCAAGCTGTCCGCCGGAAGTTCACGAACGAATCGGCCCGCTCCCGGATCTCGTCGCCAAGATCGACTGCCATTGGGCAGATCTCTCCAAACGGGGTGATCAACTTCGCTGCAATGCATCCAACCGAACGACGTATGTATTGGACGACGCGATCCACTGGCTTGCAGAGGCACCAGAATGCTGTGTCCAAGCTATCGTCTCCGATCCACCATATGGGCTGGTGGAGTACACCAAGGAGAACTTGGACAAGAAAAGGGATGGTCGTGGCGGGGTTTGGCGAATTCCTCCATCATTTGACGGAGCCAAGCGCAACCCGCTGCCGCGATTCACAACCCTCAAGCACGAAGACGTCGCTCAACTCCATAGCTTCTTTGTCGCGTTCGGATACGGTGCATTCCAATCTCTCGTGCCTGGAGGGCACCTTTTGATCGCATCCAATCCGCTCCTTTCGACGGTCACGTTTCATGCAATCCAACAAGCGGGATTTGAGAAGCGTGGCGAGATTATTCGACTCGTTCAGACTTTGCGCGGTGGCGACCGCCCGAAGGGGGCCGAGTCCGTGTTTCCTGACGTGACGGTAATGCCGCGATCATGTTGGGAGCCTTGGGGGATTTTTCGAAAGCCATTTCGAGGGACGGTCGCGGACAATCTCCGTCAATGGGGCGCAGGTGGATTACGTCGAGTGTCAGATTCTGAACCGTTCAAGGATGTGATCAAGTGTTCACCTACTCGGGTTCACGAACGTCGAATCGCTCCACATCCATCGTTGAAGCCACAACGATTTCTGAGGCAAGTTGTACGTGCGGCCTTGCCGCTGGGGATCGGCATCGTGTACGACCCGTTTGCGGGGAGTGGTTCTACCCTTGCAGCGGCTCAGGCGATGGGATATTACTCGCTCGGAACGGACCATAGCCTCGAATTCTTCAATATGGCGCGGCAGGCTGTTCCCAAGCTCGCAGTTCTCTCGGTCGATTAACATGACTCCGGAAGCACTCTTCAAGGAATACGAAGTTGTATTCGGGAAGAGAAAGTTCGTTGCTGGACTCTTGGTTGCGTTCATCGACTTTCTCGAGTCTATCGGGTTCACCGACTCTTCACTCGCGTCGTTTGACGAATTCCTCGGGTGCTATCCGAGGCAGAAGACAACAGTGCAGGGTGCCCGTGCAAACACACTGATCGTTCGACTACCTGATAGCGGTACACGGAGCATTAGACCCTATTACAATCGCGTTGAGAACTGCTTTCGAAATGAATACAAGAGGTTCGACTACCCGAGTTGTGCCCCGCATGCAACTCAAGCTTGGTCCGATTATATCGAATGGTTGGATGCCTTAATTGCTTATCCATCCGAAGTACGGATAAAGATTAAGGAGAGGGTTGTGCAACATGTGCTTGCGACGCTTCCTAGCCATGAACTTGACCTCTCATCTGTAGCATTTGATCCACCCTTGTTTAGTATTCTGGTCGGAGAATTTGACTTGAAGAGACACAAGAATGAACCCTCTGGAGCAGCACTTCAAGGGATCGTATTTGGTTTCTTGAGAGCCGATAACCCGCATCTTCAAATGGAGGTAGATAAGGTCCGAACGGGTTCACGTAGATTACAGCGGATCGGCGATGTGGATGGATGGGATGGCGGGCGCCTAGCGGTTACGGCGGAAGTCAAGCAGTATGTCCTGTCGGGAATGGTAACTCAAGACTTTACAGTATTTGCTCATTCGGCGTCAAAGCGAGGTGCTATAGGAATCGTATTTGCAATCGGTTTTGGCGATGGAGTCCGTGCCCAACTGGAATCTCTTGGCCTTCAGGCACTTGATCTAGAAGACGTTCAACGCGCCTTAGCTCTATGGGATACGATTAAACAGCGAATCGCTATCACCTCACTCTTCTATTACATTCGCCACGTCGAAAAGAATTCTGCATTGATCAAGCGAGTGGAAGAGTTTGTGGATGCGGCTACTGAGACATGGAAGTCAAAGTATTCGCAAAGTAAATCTATTGAAAAGTGAGGCGAGCAACGTCGGTTCGCGTTGTACCGTTTAGGCACAAAGGCGGGAGCATTAAGTATAGCAGGTCGATCCCAAATCCCCTTGTACCTCAACGACGGAAACCATCTCTAGAGTTGGCTCACTGTACAAAATCAAAGATGTTGGATGGCGGTAGTTTCGACTCTCCTGCCCTGTCGGCTAGGTGAAGTTGATTCCTTCGCATGAGTTCCCCCGGGTTGCTTAACCGCTTCCGAAGCACAGATCTGGTCTTTTCGCTAAGCGGTCCGATACACGATTCACTGCCTTCGGTTGCGGCTGTGAAGATAGAGTCTTCCGCGATGTCGGGCCGGTCAAGCAGGTCAGTGCTATGACTCGTCACGACCACTTGGGCATGTTCAGCGGCGTACCTTAGGATATCCACTAGAATTTTAAGGGCATTAGGATGCACCGAGTTCTCGGGCTCTTCGATACCGATCAGATGCGGGCCCTGATTCGGGTCTTGCTTGCCGAGGCTTTGGAAGAGTGCCACCAACAGCCCAGGGACACGCAATGTACCATCGGAGATGCTCGTGGCATCGAACCGCTGGTAATCACTGTCTTCCCCAACCTTTTGACGAAACTCGAGAATCAAGTCAGGGCCAGCGAAACAGGAGTCGACGCCACTAATTCCGGGCACGAGGTGGGCCAAGTAGTCCTCGATCAGTCGCTTGGTCTCGGGAGTTTGCCTCTGGATGCGGAACAGAATCTTGGCTAGGTTGCTTCCGTCCCGCTCAAGAAGTGTGCCTTCATCATGTCGCTCGAGAGTTCGCACGGATTCTGGGTTGAGGCGGTAGAAACCCATTCCCGAGAGCGAATCGTAAAGCGGACCGAACTGAGGGATGTCAGCGGCCCGCCACAGGTACAGTTGATCACCTGTCGCAGGGGGCGGATTCGACGCGCTACAGGAAGCGACTCGACCCCTGTGGATCGAGTAGTGGACGCGATCCACAGGGGAACGTCGCGAGACCACTGCACAGTCCTCTCGCAGAACTTCGTATTTGCCGTAAGCCCCCGTCCCGACCGCGAAAGCATAGCTTGCATCGGAGTGCGCGAGGGTGCAGTCGATTCGGATCGCGAATTGTTTCCGTAGGCTGATTGGCTGCCGAACTACTTGGCCTATGCCGCCTCGCCTAAGCAGCGCGTAACGAAGCGACTCAAGGAGTGCCTCCGCGACAAGTCGCAATGCATCGAGAAAATTGCTCTTGCCGGAACCGTTCGGGCCAACGAGCACAGCGAACCGTGGTAATGGGAGGTCACAGTAGCGAATGCTTCTGTAGTCATTGAGGACGACACGGTTCAGGAATCTAGCATCCGGCATGACAGGCGCACCTCCAGCGACCTAGATGTAGAGGCTGATCTGTAGACTCGCCGACCCTCAGCTGTCAATCCACAGGCAGCATCGAAGCATAACTCACCCGACAGGGCAAGACTCTCACATTCATTCTACATGCGATGCCCCTGTCCCAACGAGTCGTGCATCCGCTCGAGTTCTGACGGCTCGGAGGACAGCACCTCGCTAGGGGGGCGATGGCCGCTTTGCAATAAGTCCACGGGAAACGCGACTGCCAGATTCGAGCACCGCACCCTGTCCGCGACGGTGACTGTTGAGACGCTGATGCGGTCGAGTCGCTATGCAGCGGTAAGGCGAGCGGCCAGATTGTTCTGCCCGCCCACGTCCGTCAGACGGAAGTCGCGACCTTGGAAGCGGTACGTGAGGTCCTCGTGGTCCAATCCCAGCAGCGTGAGGATCGTCGCGTGCAGGTCGTGGACATGCACCTTGTCGTCGACCGCGTTCAAGCCGATCTCGTCCGTGGCGCCGATGACCTGACCGCCCCGCACACCGCCTCCGGCCATCCACACGGTGAAGCCGTACGGGTTGTGGTCGCGACCGGCGTTGTTCCGCGCACCGCCCTCCGCACCGTCCGTGAACGGCGTGCGCCCGAAGTCCCCGCCCCAGATCACGAGCGTCTCGTCCAGCAACCCGCGGGCCTTGAGGTCCGTGAGGAGACCGGCGATCGGGCGGTCGACCTGAGCCGCCATGGTCTCGTGGTTGTAATCGATCTGATTGTGCCCGTCCCAGCCGGGGCTCCCTCCGTTCGCGCCGCACCCCGAATAGAGCTGCACGAACCGCACCCCGCGCTCGACCATGCGACGCGCCAAGAGGCACTGCTTGCCGAACGGGCGGGTCGTGGCATCCTCCATGCCGTAGAGAGCGCGTGTGGCGGCGCTCTCGCTCGAGATGTCCGCTACTTCCGGAGCCGAAGCCTGCATCCGGAACGCCAGTTCGTACGCGTTCATGCGCGCCGCGAGCTCGCTGTCCTCGGCGCGCTCCTCCAAGTGCCTTCGGTTGAACCAATTCAGATTCTCGAGCAGCACCCGTTGCTTCTCCGGGTCCGCGCCGGCGGCTCGGCGAATGTTGAGGATGGGCGGACCTTCGCTTCGCAGCACCGTGCCTTGGTACATCGCGGGCAGATAGCCCGATCCGTATGCCGGGGACCCCGACTTGATGCCGCCATCGAGCATGACTACGTACGCCGGCAGGTTCTCGTTCTCCGAACCGAGGCCATAGACGATCCACGAGCCCAGGCTCGGACGACCGACCTGGGCCCATCCCGTGTTCATCCAGTTCTGGCCGGTGATGTGCGTGAAGCCGTCGTGATGGCAGGAACGGATGACTGCCAGATCGTCAGCATGGCTCGCGACATTGGAGAACAAGTCCGAGATCTCCAACCCTGACCCGCCGTACCGGGCGAAGGTTCGCGGCGTGCCCAGCAGCGGAACCTTGTCCATTTTCGTGAACTGGAAGTCGCGATTGCGGAACGACTCCGGAACGGGCTGGCCGTCGTATTCCTGCAGCAACGGCTTGCGGTCGAACGTATCGAGGTGACTCGGACCGCCGTGCATGAACAGGAAGATCACGCTCTTGGCCTTGGCCGGAAGCGGAGCGTCCTTCGCCGCCAGCGGATTGGATCGGGCCGCTACGGCATCTCTCGCGAGCAAGCAGGATGCGGCGAGCCCGCCGAATCCGAGCCCGGCGCGTTCCAAGAACTGGCGCCGCGACGCCGCTGCGATGGCATGTGCGCTATCCATGAACTCCCTCAATCAACGTATACGAATTCGTTGAGGTTGAACAGCATCAAGCCGAACTCCTCCGGGTCCGCTTGCGCGAGCATCTTCACCGCTGCCTCTCGTTCCTGGGGTTCCGGCGGTCGCGCCAGTGCTAGCTTCCACGCTAGATCCGCCTTGCGCCGCGGATCGCTCTCGCCAGCTAGCCGATCCGCGAACGACCGCGCGGAACGCAGCATGAACGCGCTGTTGAGCAGCGTGAGGGCCTGCGGCGCCACGGTCGTCACGTCTCGTCTCCCGCAACTGGCCGCAGCGTCCGGGGCGTCGAAGGTCTTGAACATCGGATACGGAAACTGCCGCTTGGCGAAGATGTACACGCTCCGGCGCTTGTGCTCCTCGGGATCGAGCGACTCCGGCCAGTCGTTGCGGTCCCACATGCCGAGGCGGGCTTCGGCGGACAGCGGCGGCAGCACCGGACGTCCGCCCATCTTGAAATTCAGTTCGCCCGAGACAGCCAGCACCGCGTCCCGGAGATTCTCGGCGGACAGCCGGCGGCGATTCATGCGCCAGAAATAACGGTTTTCCGGGTCCGCCTCCGCATTCGTCGGGTCGAATTCCGAACTCAGCCGATAGGCGCTGGACAGCATGATCGCCTTGTGCATCCGCTTGACGCTCCAGCCCCGGTCGACGAACTCGGCGGACAGCCAGTCCAGCAGGTCCGGATGCGACGGAGCCGATCCTTGACGCCCGAAGTTGTTCGGGGTCTCGACGAGGCCCCGCCCGAAATGGCCCTGCCAGATTCGATTGACCATCACCCGCGCCACCAAGGGGTGCTGCGGGTCTGCGAGCCAATTCGCGAGAACCTTGCGTCGTTTCGCGTCGATCTCGCGACCGAGGTCGCCCACCGCTCTGGGAAATGCCGGCGCGACCTCGTCGCCCGTTGCCCGCCAGTCCCCGCGAGCGGTCATGCGCACCGGGTACCGCACTTCCGCGCGGCTGAGGACCGTCGCCGAGGCCAATTCGAACCGAGCTTGCGCTGCCGCTTCGCCCAACTCGGTGATCAGCGTCGCGCGCCTGTCGCGCTCGTCGGGCGTGTACGGCAGCTCCAGTACGTAGCCGCCCGGATTTTCCAGCAGTCCAGCCTCGGTGAGCGCCCGTTCCAAGGGAGCAGCTGTGATCTGCTGCTCGGTCGTCCGCTGGGCGCGAGGAATCCGTTGCGCCGCGACCGTTTCCGCGTCGAAGCCGGCGGAGACCTCGTCGATCATCCGCTGGCGAGCCTTGCTCTCGAGCGCTTTGAGGGCCTGTTGATACTCGAATACCTTGAGCTGTCTCGGATACCCCGAGTAGTACCCGAACTCGGTCATTTTGTGCGCCACGGGGATCCGCCGGATCTCGCTGCCCTCAAAGAACGCCATCAAGCGGTGATAGTCGGCCTGGCTGATCGGGTCGAACTTGTGGTCATGGCAGCGGGCGCAGCTCAAGGTCAAGCCGAGGAAGGCCTCGCCCGTGACGTCTACCGCGTCGACCAGCCACTCGTAGCGCAACTGGTGGCCGTTGAGAGCCGCCTCGTGATACACGGTTCCGACGGTGTAGAGTCCCGTGCCGATGCGCGCCTCCAGGTGACGCAGCTTTCCCTCCGGGATGTCGTAGGACCCGCGCAATTCGATGTCGTCAGGCCAGATCTCGTCGGCCGCCACTTGCTCTCGCACGAATTGATCGAAGGGCTTGTCGTCGTTGAAGGACTTGATCACGTAATCCCTGTAGCGCCAAGCGTCCGGGAAATAGATGTCGGTCTCGAACCCTCCCGTATCGGCGTAGCGCACCACGTCCAGCCAGTAACGTCCCCACCGCTCCCCGTACCGCTTGGAATCGAGCAGCCGGTCGATGACGTTCTCGAATGCCTCCGGCGACGAGTCCTCGACGAACGCTCGGACTTCCTCCGGCGAGGGCGGCAGCCCGTGCAGGTCGTAGGTCGCGCGCCGGATCCAAGTCCGGCGATCGGCTTCGCCGCCCGGCGCGAGCTGGTTCTCCGCGAGCCGACGCGCCACGAAGCGATCGATCGCGTTCCGCGACCATCCGCTGGGGTCTTCCGGAACAGAAGGGCGTCGCACCGGCCGGAACGACCACCACTTCTCCCCGCTGTCGGCCGCGAGACCTGCCGACCAGACGGCCCCGCCATCGATCCACGCGCCGAGAAGCCGCACTTCCTCCTCACTCAATCGACCGCCCTGCATGGGCATTTGCAGATCGCCCTCGTGGAGCACGGCCTGATAGAGGAGACTCGCCGCTGCGTCACCGGGTACGACGCTCGGACCGCGCTTGCCTCCCTTGAGGAGCGCTTCCGGGCTACGGACATCCAGACCGGACATCCGGACTTCGCCATGGCACGAGACGCAACGCTCTTGGAGGAGCCGGACGGCATCGTCGGACACATCGGCCCGAGCCGTCAGCGCGAGGCTCGACAGGGCTATGAGAGTCGTTACGATTACCGCCAATTAGCAACCTACGGGGCGCGAATCCAGTATAAAGCCAATCAACTCGACCTCGACTCCATAGCCTGCCGTGCGCGGAGCGCACGGTCGGCAAGCACGGGCGCTCGCCCGAACGGTCTCAGCCGGAAGCGCTGACGATCTCCACCCGATCGGGCGCAACCTGGTTCAGCGCGGCCTCCACGTGACCCGCCTCGCCGGAGCAGGCCACCTGCAACACGACGCCTTCGTCCGGTATGTCCGGCACGGGGGCGCTGCCATGTCGCCCCATCAAACCCGCTTCCCACAGGAGCATGCCGAACGTGCCGAGCACCGCTCCCGCCATCGTGCATTCGAATGTCACCACCGCGGTGGCCCAGCCCGAATTGATCGGCATCCCGCCCGTCACCAGCGGAAAGTCGTTCTGCATCCAGAACATCAAGGCGGTCGCCGCTGTGCCGCTGAACAGTCCAGCTAGCACCGCTCCAAGCGACATTCGGCTCCGTCGCGGGAGTAGCGGCGGATCGGTCTCCAGGGGACGCTTCGAATAGATCTCGATCGATCCCGCCGGCGCACCCGCTTCGCGCAACGCAGCGATCGCGGCCGCGACCTCCTCCGCAGACCTAAACTCAGCGCGCAGGTACTTCATCCTCGTATTCCCAAATGGCGATGATCGGAACCACCTTGACAAACAGCAGGTAGAGCAGCACCATGGCGGCGAAGGTTCCGGCGGTGATCGACAGTTCCACCCAGCTCGGCGCGTAGGTGCCCTCCGCCGCCGCTAGGTGCGGCGTGGCCAGCGGCGGCACGACGATCAGAAAACGCTCCAGCCACATGCCGACGATGACGGCAGCGCTGCTGATCGCGATGGTCGGGATGCTGCGGAGCTTGGAGATTCCCAGCAACACGAAAGGCACTACGAAATTGCAGGCGACCATGGTCCAGAACAGCATGCCGTAGAGACCGCTTTCGCGTACGTCCATCACGCGCATCTCGCCCGGTCGGTTGCCGTACCAAGTCGTCAAGTGCTCCGAAAAGGTGAAGTAGAGCCACACCAGACTCAGCAGCAGCAGGAGCTTGCCAAGGTTCACGAAGTGCGTTTCGCGAAGGTACTCCTCCAACCGCATCGTCCGGCGCAGCACGACCATCACCAGCACCAAGGCGGCGATGCCGCTGAAGATCGCGCCGACAACGAAGTACGGCGCGAAGATCGTGCTGTGCCAACTGGGAGCGATGGACATCGAGAAGTCGTATGCCACTACCGAATGCACGGAAACCGCGATCGCTAGAATCGCGACCGACATCAGCTTCATGCCTCTTTCCAAGGCCTGCCACTGCCGATCCGAACCCGTCCAGCCCAAGGCTGCCACCCGGTACGCTCTCCCCCTCCAGCCCGTCTTCCGCCGTGCGAGCTCCGCCAAGTCCGGAATCAGGGGCATGTACAGGTAAATCAAACTCCCCGTCAGGTAGGTCAGAATCGCGGTCAGGTCCCAGAACAGTGGCGAGCGGAAGTTCGGCCAGAGCAACCGCTCGTTCGGATACGGGATCATCCAATAGAACAGCCACGCGCGCCCGAGGTGGATCAGCGGGAACATGCCGCCGATCATCAAGCAGAACACGGTGATCGCCTCCGCCGCCCGCGTCACGGGCCTGCGCCACTCCGCTCCGGTGAGCCGCAAGATTGCCGAGATCAGGGTGCCGGCGTGGGAAATCCCGATCCAGAACACGAAGTTGACGATGTAGAAGCCCCAGAACACCGGCCGGCGGAGCCCCGTGCTCCCGAAGCCGTGAACCAACTGGTAGCCCCAGGCGTAGGCCGCCCAAGCCAGCAGGGCGAGGCAAATCGCGACTGCCGCGAGATAGGAAGGGCTCGCGCCCGTCATGCGACCGAGCAATTCGGCGCGAATCGCGGACCGGCCCTTCGCCGGAACGGAGGGAACGGCGCTCGTCCGCGCTACGCCAGGATCGGAGCCCGTCGCCGGCGCGATCCCTGCTGGATTGATCGTCGCCACGTCGGGCTAGTCGGCCTTCTTCAAGTAATGGACGCGGGGCTTGGTGCCCAGATCGGACAGCAGTTGCTCGGAGCGCCCGCTCGCGATCATCTTGGAGACGCGGCTATTGCGATCGCTCATGTCTCCGAAGGTCATGGCTTCGGCGGGGCAGGATTGGACGCAGGCCGGCTGCACGTCCCCGTCGGCAAGTTCTCGGTCCTCGGCATCGGCATCGAGCTTGGCGCGCTTGATCTTGTGCGCGCAGAACGTGCATTTCTCCGCGACGCCGGACGGACGGACGGACACGTCGGGGTTGAGCTGCAGGTCGAGCGGCGCGTCCCAGCGAGGCGCCTCCCAGTTGAAGAACCGCACGGTGTAGGGACAGTTGTTGGCGCAGTAGCGCGTGCCGATGCAACGGCTGTTGACCTGCACGTTCAGTCCCTCGGCGTTCTGGTACGTCGCGTATACCGGACAGACCGGCTCGCACGGAGCGTCGTCGCAGTGCTGGCACAGCACGGGGCGGAACTTGACCTTGATGTCGGGGAACTCGCCCTCGTAGTATCGGTCGATCCGAATCCAGCTCTTCGCCCGGCCCTGTGCCGCTTGGTCAGGACCCGCCGTCGGGATGTTGTTCTCGGCATTGCACGCGACGACGCAAGCCTCGCAGCCCGTGCAGCGATCCAAGTCGATCGCCATCGCCCATTGCGGCACGCTCTCGGCCGACTCCTCTTCGGTCGTGGTGAGTTCATGTGGCATCAGTCGTCCTCTCTAACTAGACCCTGTGCGGCGGGGCGTCCCGATCCTGTCGCGAGAACTGGATCAAGCGACCGTCGCGGCCCGCCTTGCCAATGGTGACGGGCACGGGACCGAGCGCAGCGGCTCCGGTGGCGCGCTCGCGCAGGTTGCCGACGACCTCCATCGGATTCGCTCCACGGCCGGACGCGAACCGCCCGTAACGGTCGTGCCCCTGGCCTAGGGCCATCGACACCACCCCGGGGATCGCCGCCGGATTCACGTATACCGGGGCTTCGAGCGCCCCGTGGTCCGACTCGATGCGCACCATGTCTCCGTTGGAAACGCCAATGGACTCGGCTGTCCGCGCATCGAGTTCTACAGGAGTTCCCCACATCGCGCTCGAGGTGGGGTCGGGCAACTCCTGCAGCCAAGGTCGATTCGCCCCGCTCCCTTCGCCGAACGCCACCGAGGGATAGGCTTGGAACATCAGGCCCTCCGTCCGTGCCGACCGTGCGAACCTCTCATCTTCCATCCCGCTCTTTGGAGGAGCGGCGATCCGCTCGCCGCTCCAGACCCCTTCATCCAAGCTGGCCTTCACGAAGTCGTCGCGGTCGGTCGCCGCGCCCCCGGCAACCGAAGCGTGGACAGCCGCCAAGCCAGCTTCGACCGTCAACTCCTCAAAGGGCCTGCCGACAGCTTCCGCCAATCCGGCCAGCACCGCTTCGGTGGACCGGGAGTCATGCAAGGGCGCGACAAACGCCCGGCTGGACGACAGTGAAGGTACGGGAGAAACCTGAGGTACCGTAAGCGATCCCCGCTCCAGGGGATCGTGGTCGGGCAGGATGAGATCGGCGAACGCTGCCGAATCGTCCAGGAACGGCGAGAAGCTGATGACCGTATCGACGCGATGCAGCGCTTCCCGGCTGGACGGGTGGCTGTAGGCCGGGTTCACCCCGTCCAAGAGGACGAGGGCCGCATCCGCCAAGCTCGTCTCCCACCCGGTAGATGACGGGCGAGAGAAGGGAACTTCGTTGTCCGCCAAAGCGGGCGGATAGACACCGCCGCTCACGCCGACGCGTCCGAGCAACACGTTCAACGCGCTCGCTGCGACGACCGCATCCACCGAGTTCTCGCGGACGATCGAAGCGCCCGGCACCACGAGCGGCGCCGATGCCGATGCCAGCTCCGCGGCAACCTCGCGCATAGCGTCGGCCGTCACGCCGGAGGATTGCGCGAGTTCTTCGATGTCAGCGTCCCGGAACGCCTGCATGACACCGGGCGGTAGGTCCTCTTCGCGCAGCGCGGAACCTCCACTAACCAAGGCGTGGCCGATGCCCAGCGCGAGATCCAACTCGCCCCCGGGACGCACGGGCAGCCAGCGCTCCGCGTTCCAAGCGGTGAGCGAGGCCCGCGATTCGGCATGGATCAACCGTCCACGCAATTCGCGCCGCCCCTGTCGCATGTGGCCGTAACGGCGGCTGTACAAGACCGGCGACACCCATCCTCCGAGGAAGTCGGCGCCGATCGAGAGCACGGCGGTAGCATCCTGGACTTCGTAGACCGGAAGGCCTTCCCAGCCATAGGCGCGCCTGGCAGCCTCGCGTTCGACAGCGAAGTCGCCGACTCCAACAGTCTTGGCGGGAGGAGCCCCTAGGGCGTCCAGGAACCGCGAGATGTTCGCCGAGCGCGTTCCCGCGTGCGGTTGCCCTAGGTAGACGATCTTCCGAGGATCTGCGGAGAGGGCGGTCTCGAGGGAACGGGCGACCTCCTCCAAGGCTGTCTCCCACGGAATCGGTTCGTACTCGCCGCTGCCCCGCGCGCCCTTGCGCCTGAGCGGCTGGCGGACGCGGTCCGGATTGTAGAGCGACTGCAAGGCCGCGTGGCCCCGGGCGCACAGGCGACCGCCGCTGACGGGGTCGGCGGGGTTGCCTTCGATCTTCTTGACAGCGGCGACCCACTGGCGTGCCGGCTGGCCGTCGACCTCGATCTCGCGATCTGCTGCCATGACTCTCGCCAAGGTGCCGCAACCCGCCGCGCATTCCCGGCAGACGCTGGGATGCCAGCTCTCCACACCGGGAACGATCTCTTCCTCGGGCACGAGCCGGGGAATGATCTCCTCGGCGCGCTTGCTGCAAGCGCCGCTAATGACCCCACCGGAGGCCGTGCCGATCAGTTTGACGAAATTGCGACGGTCCATGGGTCAGAAGTGGCATGCCAGGCAGTCGTCGCTGGCCTTGTTCTCGCGGTGGCACTGCAAGCAAGTGCCCATCGTGTGCCGGACCGCTTCCACGGCCACCGTCATCGAGGCGACATCTCCGTGGCATTCCTCGCAAGCGATCTCCGCTCTGGCGTGCGGGGCGTGCCGGAACTGGACAGCGGCCTGCTCTTCGAACCCGTAAATCCGCTGCCACGGCACTTCGCGCTTCCGTTCCCAGTACTCCGCCAAGCGCACGATCTCGGGCAGGTCCTTGCCGATGAACTGGTGACAGAGCATGCATCGCCGGATCGAGGGGATCGTCGCCATGTCTCGGGAGGTCGCACCGGTGTGGCAGTCGGTGCATTGCATCTTGGCTTTCTCGATGTGAGCGCGGTGCGAGAAGCCAATCGGCTGCTGAGGCGCGGCGAGCAGCGGGGCAACCACCGATAACGAGAGCAAGATTCGGTGCATCTAAGGTCGGCGCACGCTGGCTAGGAACAATAGGATAGCCTACCGGCGGCGATCGGCATCCAACGCTCCCTCGACAGCGGAGCATCGAGCGGTCTCGAGGAGCGCGGGCACACTGAGAAGCCCATGACCCTGCGCTTCGCGGCCCGCCACGGAGCACGGACGTCGACCCTGTACCATTAATGGACATCCGCTGGACAGCGGAACGATCCTATGACTCCTTCTCGCACCTCTCTTCCGGCACGATCGCTGGCCATTTTCGGGCTGGCGCTGGCCTGCCTCCTCGGCCCGTTCGGAGCTCGGCAATTGCTCGCGCAAGCCGACCCGGATACTGGCGAGTCGAGCGAGTGGTCCGAAGCGGGCGCGCGCGAGTCGTATCTGGCTTCAAGCAGGGTGGACGCTACGGTAGGCCAATCCATGTCTACCGTGATGACACTCCTGGCCTCGTTCGAGTACGCGACATTCTCGGTTAGCGCGCAATCGACGGGAACGTCCCCTGCGACCCCGCTCATCGACGTGCATGGACAGTATTCGGTCTCGAATCCTGTCACGGGCTCCGGGCTTTGGCAGGGACGCGTGGCCGGCATCGACACCAGTTCGGGAGGAGCGCGCGGCAACCGGATCCTCGGCGATGCGGAGATCATGATCGCGGACTTCATGAATCCCCAACTCGACCTTCGTTTCAGTCGTCTCTACGACTTGGAGACCGGCGCGACGAGAGAGGACATGGAGTGGAACGATGTTTCGGTGAGTCGAGGCGAATTCGCCGCCGCCGATGCAAGCAGTTCGCTGTCCGGCCGCTTCCACGGCCCGAATCACGAAGAGGTTGCAGGTACGTTCGAGCGGAATCTGATTGCGGGCGCCTTCGCAGCCGAACGAGACGATATCGGGGTCGGCGTCGCACCCTCGGCAGGGCTATCGCCCGGCACCGAGGCGACGACCCCGGCGGAGGAAGTCGAGGGCCTGATGACGACTTCGCTCCATTTTGACTTCAGTGCCGTGTTCAAGAGCGGAGGCGTGGGCAGTTCCCGGGTCCATAACCACTTCACCGGGTCCGGCGCGTCCGCGTCGTTCGATGGCCAAGCGGACCTCTATGCCGTTTGGCTGACTGATAGCCACGCGTTCGATTTCCGCCAGAGCCTTCGATTCGCAGGGGAGT
Organism: Bryobacterales bacterium; assembly: GCA_965242625.1. Taxonomy (GTDB): domain Bacteria; phylum Acidobacteriota; class Terriglobia; order Bryobacterales; family UBA6623; genus VXMF01. The sequence continues at coordinate 942,096 of CBDEST010000005.1, forward strand.
CAGGCCGCGATCTAGATCGGACAGTCGCATACGCGGGGGGATTGTCGACGAGCATCAACCCGATCTCGGGAGGTGCCACATGGAGCGGTTCGATGGTCGGCATGGATCCGAGCGATCCGAGATTGGGGCTGCGCGGCGACGCCAGAATCAGCATCGCCGACTTCACCGATCCCGCCGCGTTTATCGAGTTGATCAACATCCGCGAGGTCGGCACCAACAACGCGCGGCCCGACATTTTCTGGAACCGAGTGCCGGTCACGCACGGCACGTTTTTCGGGCGGACGACTGGCGGCTGGGTGGAAGGCAGGTTCAAAGGCAAGGACCACGAAGAGGCAACAGGCGCCTTCTACCGTCCCACGGTGACCGGCGTGTTCGGGGCATATCGCACGGACGAGAGCGCATCGGGCACGGGAGCCGGTTGGGTCGGCTCGCAGGTCTTCAACACACTCGGCTATATCACTGGAACGAATCTCTCTCCGGATGCATCTGACGAGAGCTCGCTGACATCGGATTCGGGGTCCGAATCGGTGGCATTCGAAGCCGCTCAGTGGGCCTACTTGGTGGCTGCCACAGGGAGCGCGGGGCCTGCGGCGGCTCTCACCGTGCAGTGGGACGGCCAGGCGCTTCCGTCCCTCGGGGCACTCACTCGAGACATCCTCGGTTCGACCGATTATTTGGGGGACCGCGATTCCAGAGTGCATGCGGGGCTGCTGCCGCTCGGCGCGTTCGGCGCGGTGTGGTACGAATTGACCGGTCCGGACGGAGCCGCGGTGACTTACGCGGCGGGGTTCGCATTCGGCCATGCCGCCGATAGCAATCCGTTGAGCGGTTCGGCAACTTGGACAGGCACCGCCTACGGTATCGATGTCTCCACCGGGGAGACGGCGGGCAACCACGTCAACGGTGCTGTCACGGTCACCATTACCGATTTCGAGATGCCATTCGTCGACGTCAGCATCACGGGCCTCATGGACGTGAGCCTGAACGCTCCGAGACCGGACTTGGCTTGGGAATCCATCCCGCTGGACGCGGGAAACTTCCGATCCTCCAAGTCGGAAACTTCCGTGGTCGACGGTCACATCTACGGCGACGACCATTCGCATGTGGGTGGCGTTTTCGAGGGGAACGAGATCGTGGGCGCGTTCGGAGCCGAACGCGTTATGGAGCCGTAGCGCTGCGACTCGCGATGGCTCGGCGTCCGCGCCAACAGCCGCATATCATGCGAGCGCGGCACTGACGGCCAAGGCAGTGGGCACCGGCCCACCGCCGGGGCGATTCTTCGCCGATGGCTTCCCGGGAAAGCGGTTCGCGGCCTGCGAGCTCAACGTGCGCGGGAAGGGACGGTCCTCGCCACCCCCTCCCGCGAGCCAGATTGCCTCGATGTCAAACTCGGCACCGTTCTCGATCAGCGAGCACTCTCGAATCCTGCCTCTTGCATCAAGCCTGATCGACGGTGTACGCTGAGACTAGAAGGGCTGTGATGTGTCTGCTCGAGTTCGAATAGGGAGTGGGGAGTGCATGAGCGATTCGCATGATGTCGCCATGATCAATCGTCTTCTGCAGTCGTCTGGGAAAACTCCATTCGTGGATTTCAAAGTGAACTTTGCCAGTCCGACCGAGATTGGCAAATGCGCCTCGGCTATCGCCAACAGTGCTGCGCTCTCGAATCAGTCCTGCGGCTATGCCGTGTGGGGGATCCACAACGACACTCATGCCGTAGTCGGCACGCAGTTCCATCCGGATCGCACGCAAGTGCAGGAACAGCCGTTGGAGGTGTGGCTTGCACAACGCCTTGCGCCGGACGTCCCTATTTCCTTCGAAGTGGTCGAGCATCCCGATGGCAGGGTAGTCGTCCTCAAGATTCCTGCGGCCTCGAATAGTCCGGTGGAATTTGATCGTGTCGCCTATTTGCGCGACGGTGCTGCGACACCGCTACTGGGAGACCGTCCCGACGACCGGCGCCGTCTTTGGGCAAGGCTGCTTTCAGGCCCGTGGGAATCCGAGGTCGCGGCACGATTCCTTGATGGTGACGAAGTGCTCGATCGCCTCGACTATCCCAAGTACTTCGAGCTGACTCGACAGCGGCTGCCCGACGACCGAGCGGGCATCTTCGAGAATTTGTCACGGGACCGCCTGATCGTCGAAGAGGCGGGCGGGCATTGGTCCATTACCAATCTTGGTGCGATTCTGTTCGCGAAACGGCTGGACGACTTCGACTCCCGCCTTGCGCGAAAGGCTGTCCGATTCGCCGCTTACGCTGGGAACAGCCGCGCTAGTCGCGTAACGCACAGGCAGGACTGGGGACGCGGTTACGCGACTGGATTCGCCGAACTCGTGGAGTACGTCAATGCGTTGGTGCCAGTGAACGAAACCATCGAAGGGGGCCTGCGAACCGATCACAGGCCATTCTCCGAAGTCGCTGTCAGAGAGCTGATTGCGAACGCCCTCGTTCACCAAGACATGACCGTAACCGGGGCCGGTCCAACGATCGAGCTATTCGCAGACCGCTTGGAAATCACCAATCCGGGAGCGCCCTTGGTTGAACCCGAGCGAATGGTCGATGCCGAGCCTCGGGCGCGCAACGAGGCGCTAGCTGCTCTCATGCGCCGGATGCGCTGGTGCGATGGAACCGGCAGCGGAATCGGCAAGGTCGTTGCCGAAGTCGAATCGTACTTGGCTCCGCCTCTCGATTTCCAGACCTACGCAAGGCCGGGAGCTACCCGTGTCGTACTGTCCGCACCCCGCCAGTTCAAGGACATGACGCCCCAAGAGCGAGTGCGTGCTTGCTACCAGCATGCCGTCCTGCGTCATTCGCATGGGGCAAGCATGCATAACGCGACCTTCAGGAAACGCCTCGGCTTGGACGCCAAGAACAGCGGGCAGGTCTCGTCAGTGATTGGCGCTGCGAGGCAACAAGGTTGGATCAAGCCAGCCGACCCAGACCGCCCGCGGTCTGGCTACGTGCCGTCTTGGGTGTGAATGCACGGAGTTTGCGTGAAACTTGTCCGCTGCCGTTGCGCCAGCCGATTTTCGTCGCGATGACCGCTCTGGATCAAAGGTTGAACTGCTGGCGGGAACTTCGCCCGGCCTGCCCTAGACCGAGCGAACCCGCCAGTCACCCGAGAGCGGATTGACACCATTGGAAGCACCGGTCTCGTGATCCCGCCGCCCGTCTGCTCGGCGACACGCGCAACCGGTTACGGCGAGCCCGCGGATCCGTCGATGGCCGCTACCGAGGCTTCAATCTCCGTCATCAACGCTTGCATCGTTCCCGCGATCCAAGCGTCCGGGGCAGCGTCCGCGCTCGGCGGCTGTTGAATGACTACCTCCGCCGACTGATCGCCGAACTTGCGCCAGATCGATGCCTCTTCAAAGCGGCCCGCCGCCTCCAGTTCCGTAGCCGCGGCACTGGTGACTTCCTTGTACACGAGGCGCAGTGCGTCCGGGAAAGAGAGGTCTTCGTCCGCGACCCGGACCATCGCTGCCATGCGCGCCTGCTCCATAGCTGCGTCCACCTTGAGCTGGCTTGCCAGATCCCCGTCGAGATCGTCCGCCCCGTGGGCGCGCAAGAAGGCCGCGACTCGGTCCATTCCGAACTGAGTCGCGAGGTACAGCGGCGTCACCGGCGATTCGTCCCCAGCCACCAAGGCATTCACGTCGGCTCCGTGAATCACCAGCGTTTCGACAACCGCCAGATTCCCGTTGCTAGACGCGTAGTGGAGCGGCGTGAAGCCGCGCCCGTCATGCACGTTCGGATCCGCCCCGTAGCGCCGGATCAGCGCCCGCACCATGTCGTAGGCGTCCGCCGAAGAATCCTGGGCCGCCAAGCAAAGTGGTCGCAACGCTTTTCCGTTCTCGTCATAGGCGACTTCGTCGACATCCACTTGGGTGCGCATGGCTACGAGTGCATCGTTGTAGTTGCGTTCGCGGAGCGCGAAGTGCAGGGGTGCTTCGCTTCGGAATACCTCCGCTCGCACCTCCGGAGCGGCTTGGCCCGAGGCCTCCTCCGCGGTGAGAGCTTGACAGGCTGCTGGGAGCGGCAGCACGAAGCCGCCGAGCGCGATCAAGAGACTAAACGACCGCCTCATAAGACTATCCAGCCTGTATCTGCAGCCTAACACTCTGCACGTTGCCTCGCCCAAGCACCTGCGTAGACCGAAGGCGTCAGACAGCGGCAGCACGAGGGAATGTCCGTTGCGGCGTACGCTCGACCTTTGTGCCGGGCTGTGAAGGCACAGGCTCCGCGACATGCAGCTCCAATCAGCACTGCCACGCCGTGGGTGGCCACCAAGTGCGTCAGAGCGGCCCGGAATCTACTGCGACCGCAGGGCCAATTCCAACAACTGCGTGCATCTCGGTGTGTAGTCGATCTTCAAAGCCGCTTGCTGGCCAGCGGCAGACATCTTTTGCCACGTCCGTCGCAGGACCTTGACGATCGTCTCGGGGTTCTGTTCGTCGACGAAGGGTTCGAAGTAATGGTCCAGAAAGACCAAGCAGGCCACGTCTTCAAGCTGTTGCGCCCAAGAATCGGTCTTGAAGCGCTCCTTCCGAATAATGGCTTGCACGCGGAGCACGGAGTCGGGCGCATACCCGCAGTCCCGCATGATCGAGCCCGCCAGGTCGGCGTGAAAGGCTCCCAATTCGCGTCTCCACTTGAGATACGCCACCCTGCCCTTGGGATAGGAATCCCGGGGAATCTCCCAGCGCCGGATGTGCTGCGCCCGAACTGCAAGCCGAACCTCCTCGGAAGCGTCCGGCACCAGCCGTTCCAGCCAGGCCGACATGCGTCGACTGTAGGCAAGTTCCTTGGGAGTCCCATCCGGCTCGCGACGGGGATCCTCTGCGTTGGCGGCATCGAAGCGGTCGAGGCATTCCCGTAATCTGTCCGGGCTCTCCGTGTTCATCCCGATTGCTCCGTAGCACCGCACCCTAGGCAGACCGCTGCGGCCGCTACAGCGGCGGTCTCCGTGCGCAAGATCGTTCCTCCGAGACCGGCAAACTTGAAGCCATTGGTTCCTGCAACGTCCCGTTCGCGATCCGTCCATCCACCCTCCGGCCCTACGAGGAGAGTCACTCCGCCGCCGCCATAGACTTTCGGCAATGGATCTCCGACCGGATCCGTGAGCAGGCAGACTGATTCCAGACTCTGCACGAGCTGCTCGAAGGTGATTGGATGCTCCACGCTCGGGGCTGCCAGCCTGCGGGCCTGCTGCGCCGCCTCGAACCCGATCCGCTGCCAACGAGCGACCCGTTTGGGAGCAGTCGCCGCCAGCTTGGGATCGCTGCGGTCGGCAATCAAAGGTCTAATCGCATGCACGCCTAGCTCTGTCAGTTTCTCCACCGCCCATTCGAAGCGGTTGAACCGAATGATGCTCAGAGCCACTACCAACCGCGGCACCGGAGGCGGATCGGGCAAGGGTTCGACGATCCGGAAGCGTACCTCCTCTGGCGAGGAGACTTCCGTCGTAGCACGATAGGCGCACTGTTGATCGGAGACCTCCACTTGTTCTCCAAGCCGCAAGCGAGCGACGGAAGCCAAATGCCTAGCGGACGAACCGCGCACCACCGCCGCGCCTTGGGCGACCCGGTTCACGAAAACGCGCCGCAACGCCACCGCCCCACCAGCGTACAGTGTCGGTTCGTCGGTAGACTGGAATTTGAAAGCGGCACAGACTGAGGTTGGGCCGGCTCAACGTGATTCGGGGGGCGACTGGGCCGAGTCCGAGCGAATCGTGCGTGAGGCGCTACGCCCGCATTTCGAGACGCTGGCGCGCTGCCGGTCCACGCCCGATCTGCTCGCGCACCCCAGCTACCGGCGAATCCAGCGGCAAGCGGAACAGGTCTTGGCTTCTGTTGAGACTGGAAACTTCGCGCCGGGAGACGCCGCGACCAAGTCGACCTACCGGATTCTGGCTTGGAATCTCGAACGCGGGATCGAATACGACAGGCAGCTCGAGGTGTTCCGCGATCATCCCTACCTGTCCTCGGCGGATCTTCTGCTTCTAACCGAAACGGACAGCGGGATGGCGCGATCAGGGAACCGGAACGTTGCCCGCGACCTAGCACGCCATCTCGGCTTGAACTACGCCTTCGTCCCGTGCTATCTGAACCTGTCCAAGGGCGCGGGAGTGGAGAGCGGAGCTACTGGCGAGAACGAACTCGGCCTCCACGGCAACGCGATCCTCAGCCGCTACCCGATTCGCGACGCCCGGTCTATCGCTCTCGGCAACGGTCGCGACAAGATGCAGGGCCGGGAGAAGCGCATCGGCCAGCAGGCCGCGATCGCCGCGGAGATCGGACTGCCCGGACTGGATCTGACGGCGTGCTCCGTGCATCTTGACGCCCAGTCCAGCCAGCAGCACCGTCACAAGCAAATGGCGGCAGTCATCGAAGGCCTACCGGGATTTGGTCCGGTGGTGATCGGCGGCGACTGGAATACGACTACGTTCAATTCGTCGCGAGCTTGGACAGCCATCGCGGGCTACTGGGTGCGGGTGATGCTCGGAGCCGGCAATACGATTCGCAATCACTTCCTGCGTCCGTTCACGTACTTCGAGCGCGACCTTTTCCAGCTCTTGGATAGTCGCGGCTTCGATTGGCGCGGGGCGAACGTGCTGGACGAGCGCACCACCTCCTACGATGTCGAGGACGCGAAGACGCACCAGAACCTCCTGGAGTGGGTGCCGGAGTGGTGCTTCGCCTTCATCCGCTGGGCGTTGCGCGATTTCGACGGCAAGTGCCCGCTGAAGCTCGACTGGTTCGCGACTCGCGGGGTGAGCACCCTGGACCCTATGGTGCTACACGAATTTCGTGAAGGGCTCGCTCGGCCGCTGTCGGATCACGATGCGATCGGCATCGACGTGCGGGCAGCGGAGCGAGCGGCAATATAATCAGGGGAAGCTCGCGATGCCGGTAGTCGAGGTAGCCGAAGAGATCGGACTGGTGCCGAACCTCCTTGCGCGGGAGGACTATCGCATCATGTCGGAGTTCATCGACGACGCTTCGCACGTGCTCGATCTGGGCTGCGGCGAGGGCGACCTGCTCGCTTGGCTGGAGCGGCAAAAAAGCGTACAGGGTCGCGGCGTGGAGATCGCGCCCGAGAAAGTGCGGCGGTGCGTCGAACTCGGCCTCTCGGTGTACCAAGGGGACATCGACAAGGGACTCGCCGACTACCCCGATTCGTGCTTCGACTACGTAGTGCTGAGCCAGACCCTGCAGGTGGTGCGCGAGCCGATGCGACTGCTGCGCGAGATGCGCCGCGTGGGCCGACGCATCATCGTCGCTTTCCCTAACTTCGGTCACTGGTCCGTGCGGGGCTCGCTCCTGTTCTTCGGGCGGGCTCCGCGCACCAAGCACTTGCCGTACGCGTGGTACGACACGCCAAACATCCGCGTCCTGACGGTTCTTGACTTCGAGACAGCCTTGGAGCAGGCGGGCCTACGAGTCGAGAGAGCCTGCTTCTTGCGACGAGGCAAGCTCATCTCCCGCTGGCCGAATGTCAGGGCCGATTCTGCGGTGTACCTCGTAAGCTAGACATGCGACATCGTGGGACATATTTTCGTTGGGTCGCCTCGAACCCACGTTCCGAACATAGACGAGACTTCGGAATCCGTGCTGCGTTCCAAGACTCTCGACTGGGCGAACTTTCTATCGCAACGGTCGAGCAGAGGTACAACGAGTAGCGAGTCACAATCATCTTCACCCTACGAGCATGGTGGTCAGCTACCACGCAATCTGCTAGCTCTCTCGGTCTCGCCTGCTTCGATCAAGGCCTGATGGTAAGTGGTACGCACTGCTGCAATGGATTTGGTATCAGCAGTCGTCTTAAACGTATCGTAAACGCTCTCTGCTTGACTCAAGTCTCCCTGTTTCACGAATTGACGAATGAACTCCGAAGCGAGAAGTGAAGAATTGGGATTTGCACTCCACGCTGAATGCAAACGTTCTTGTGCATGTTCATGGTCCCCGAATAGCCGCATCAGATAGCATCGCGAAGAGACATGATGGCGGCATACTCCGAATGTGCATAGATTGTCGTCCTAAAGTACGACCGAGACTTGTCGAAGTCAAACTTGGGAGGCGGCGATCCGTTATCCCTCAACGCTCGATAAATCTTCGAGATGCCAGTTAGGCGTCCTTCAGCAAGTCGCAGTTCCTTCAAGAACTCGCCGACTCTTCGATTTCTAGCCGGCATCGGCGGAACTATTGAACCGGGCGAAAAATGCTCGGCATCGACTCCCGGAAATGGACCTGGATAACTTATAAATTCAATGCGATTTGGATACAAATATACTTTGGTTGGCTCTACTACTTCCGGCTGATAACTCCGGTGATAAACTGCATTTACAAGGCTTTCCTGCAACGCGTCAATTGGATATCCCACCCAGCTCTTAGCATGAATTTGATCGCTCTGTTTTTCTAACCTAGTGCTCGATATAGACCGAATGTACTGCAAACAATTATCGATCTGATCAAATAGAGACCCTCCAAACACCCGCTTTTCCTGAACACCACCCGTTCCATCCTCTGGGAACAGTACAACTTCAATCTTTGCCGAAGGAATCCATAACATTGGGTCATCTGTAAATAGCAAAACCGCAACATTTCTGGGCACTTCGTGATCATTGACCTTCTTGGTCAACATGAGCCTCTTGCAAACCACATCCAAACTTTTTTCATCGAGCAATCCACTACGAATGTCACGGAGATACTTTCTTACTCGATGCCCTCTTAGGTCGTCTATTGTGGCACCTACTGATCGCCTATCATCCCATGGAACTTTCGCAGAGTGACTAATCAGATTGGTCAACAGCCCTGCACTTTCAGCATCTACTGTTTCCGCTCCCACTCTAATCCAATACCTCCGATGTTTATTGTTATCGTCCGGAGTGTGATGGGGGCGGATCTCGCTGGCAGGAGCCCAAATGACAAGAATGTGGCGACCTTTGAATTGTACAGGCGACATCAACGGTTGGTAGGAAGGATCAAGTCGCTTGCAGTTTCCGCTAATCCAACGCTGTGCCTTCTCAATCACGTTAGGATCGAGACCTAAAGGAGGAAGTCTCGCATGACCCTTGATTTTTTCGACACCAATGACAATATATCCTCCGTTGAGGTTATGGTAATCGTTAGCGAACGCACAAATGGTCCTAAGAACCTGCTTGCCAGTGGTGCGCGGGTTCCAACTCGCCTTGAACGAGATACGTTCCGATTCGACACCACCGCCCTCGAAGAGGCTTTCCACGTTGACTGGGAGAATTCGACTCATGACGAGAACACTCCGCTCCGGTTAGGACTCGGACCCGGCCCTGCAGCCGCTTGAAGTGACTCATTCAGATCGTTCCAGCTGCGGTAGAGCACTCTGCGTCCGCAGCCCGAACGTCGATTTTCAACCGGCTTGCAAACCGACAGGGCTGCCTGGCTCAACTCACACTCCTCTAGGGCCGCTCTGGCAAATCAGATCCGAAACCGACATCGAGGCCAACCTAGGCAAGAGCATGCGATCTCGCGTGCCCGATGCGCTTGAACACTGCAACAAGGTTCCTGTTAGATGATACCCCGTTTGACCCAGCGGGCGCTTGCAACGCTGCGAAACTCAGTCTGCACGGGTCGCATCGTCGGCACCCATGATCGGGCCCGCGAATCTCATTTCCGCTCGTCGTGCTTCGAGTGGGCCGTGCCGCCACTCGCGATCAGTTCGTCTACTGCACTCAAGACCGAAGCTGGCTGGACCGATAATATGCACCGCGGCTCGTCGAACGCGTAGCACCGGTCACCGGGGCATGGCTTGCAGTCCCATCGCGTCTCGACCACCCGGTGAGGCGTCCTCCACGGGTGCCACACCCCTGAATCGGACGATCCGAAGATCACGACGGCGGGCACGCCGAACGCGGCTGCCACGTGAGCGGGACCCGAATCGTTGCCGACGAACAGCCGCGCCCCGGCGAGCAGGGACTTGAGCTCACTCAGCCGCAACGCTCCGCGAACGTCAAACTCCGACAACTCCTCGGCTAGGCCGGTGTCTCCCGGTCCCAACACGAAGACGGGCCGCAAGCCGTGGGATCGCTCGATTTCGTTGCCCACTACGCGGAAGTGCTCCGTCGCCCAGCGCTTTGTCTCGTAAGCCGCACCGGCATGGATTACCGCGTACCGGGACTCGTTTTTTGATGGAAGCGGACCGAGGCGAGCGGCGGGAATCTCCTCGCGAGGAGCCCCTAGGTGGATCATCGTCGCCGCGTGATGTTCGGCCGTATGCACCTTCTGATCCGACCCTCGGCGCAAGACCTGCTGTGCGCGCGGAATCCAAACGTTATATGCCCACAAGTGCCGAAAGTGCTGGCAGCCGACTTTCCACTCCGCTCCGGACAGCGCCGACAGCCACGATGCCGTGGAACCGCCATGCATGTCGATGCAGAGGGCGGGGCGCAGGGCGCGAACCCGACGCAACAAGTCGACCTTGCCCCTGACACCGGAGTCAGGCTCCAGTGCAAGGACTCCATCGATGTCAGGCTGCCCTTCGAGCACCTCTGCGATGCGCCCGTCCATCACGACATGAACGTTTGCATCGGGCACCGCTTGGCGCAACAACGCGAATGCCGGAGTCGCTAGAACCGAGTCCCCGAGCGAGCGCAATCGAACCAAGATGACAGACGCCGACGGCTCGAGTCGAGCGAGGACGGGTCTGAGCACACCTCGACCTCAGGCCGCTTTCAGACCCGCCACAATCTCCAAGAATCCCTTTGCCGCGGTTTCGATGCGCGCGAACTCGCGATTCGCCAGCCAGTTCTTGTTGACTAAATGGGACCCCACCGCTACGGCACTCGCGCCGGCCTGAAAGAAGTCCGACGCGTTTTCCAGGTTGACCCCCCCCGTAGGCACGAGCCGCACCTGCGGGAGCGGGGCCTTGATGGCCTTGATGTAGCCGGGGCCACCCAGAGAATCGACGGGGAACACTTTGACCATCGTCGCACCGGCATTCCACGCTTGGATGATTTCGGTGGGCGTCAGGGCCCCCGGAATCACGCACTTGGAATATCGATTGCAGATCTCGATGGTTTCGGTGTCCAACGCGGGCGTGACGCAGAACTCCGCGCCGGCCAGCATGCAGTGGCGGGCTGTAGTGGCATCGAGCACCGTGCCGGCTCCAAGGACGAGATCGTCGCCGTACCGGTCGCTGGCCGTCTCTAGGATCTTCAGCGCTCCGGGGACGGTCATCGCGACCTCGACCACGGGAATGCCCGCGGACTGGATCGACTCAATCGCGTACAGGGCTTGCCCGGGGGTGTCGGTGCGGACGATCGGAATGATCCCGGCATCAAGGATTGTGCTCAAGACTTCACGCTCTGGCATGGCTCGCAGAAACCCAAGCCGATACAGTACCAAACCGCGCGGAGCCGTGCGTGGCGCGAGTCGTCGGGAGGTTCCTGACAGACTGGTGCGAGGGTCGATGGCAAGGTCGACTTCCATACAGAGCCAAGCGCCAAGCGCCAAGCCTGCATCGTGCCACCGGGGGACCGTTGCCGCTTGAAGCTTGGCATCGGCGATTGGGCGAGCCTGCGATTCTGCGGCTCGCGCCGAGCGAAGCGTCGCGGTCGAATGGGCGTATCTGCATAAACTGAGGAATGGATCGTCAGGACTTGGCCCTGTACGGCGGCGCGCCGTTGCGAACGTCGCCCTATCCGGCGTGGCCGTGTCTCAGCCCGGGTGACCGCGAGCGGGTTGAGGCAGTCCTCCGGAGTGCGAACTGGGGAGGCGGCGGACCCGCGGTAGGCGACTTCGAAGAGCTATTCGCGCAATTCCATGACGCCCGGTTCGGCATCGCGGTGGCCAGCGGCACGATGGCGTTGGAATTGGCCATGCATGCCTTGGGAATCGGGCTTGGAGACGAAGTGATCGTCCCCGCCCACAGCTTTGTCGCGACAGCCACTGCCGTCAGCCGTGTCGGTGCCGAACCCGTGTTCGTTGACATCGAAGCCGACAGTTACAACATCGATCCGGATCAGGTGGCAACAGCGGTCTCGCCCAAGACCCGAGCGATGATGCCCGTCCATTTCGGCGGGGTCGTTGCCGAGATGGACCGCCTCGCCGACATCGCTCAGGAACGCGAATTGTTGCTGGTGGAAGACGCGGCGCATGCGCACGGAGCCGAGTGGTACGGCACTCGGGCGGGTGGCATGGGAACCGCCGGCGCCTTCAGCTTTCAGAACTCCAAAGCCATGACCGCAGGGGAAGGGGGCATTCTGATTACCAATGACGAGCGCTTGGCGCAACGAGCCCGTTCGATCACGAACGCAGGCAGGATTCCGGATCGGGGGTGGTTCGAACACCACAACCTCGGCAGCAACCTGCGCATGACGGGCGTACAGGCAGCCTTGCTGCAAGGACAGCTCGAGAGGTTGCCGGATCAGATCCGATTGCGAGCGACCAACTTCGCGCACTTCGAAGCCGAACTCGACGGGGTGCCCGGGATCGTGATGCAGAAGAGTCCCGAAGGCACTACGGTTCAGACTCGGTATATCGTCCCCGGCCGGATCGAGCGCGAACGGTTCGGCACCGACCGCGATCAATTCGTGAAGGCGGTGCAAGCGGAGGGCGTTCCCGTGCGCCCGTTTTACCCTCACCCGCTGTATGCGAACCCCGTGTTCCGAGGAAGGCCCCATCGCACCTCGCCCTGCCCGGTCGCAGAACAGGCATGCCAAGCATCGTTTTGGCTCCCGATGAATCTATTCATGGGGACCGAAGAAGACGCCGCGGATGCGGCGGGGGCAATCACGAAGGTGCATCGGGCATACGAGTCAACCCCGAACAAGCCCACGAACGGCTCTCCATAGCGGTATGGACGGAGATGCGGCGGGCTGGGTGATCGTGTCTGCAGAAGGACAACTTGGCTGGCAATGATCGGTGTCTGGTTGGAAGGCCACGCACTGGCGGCGGTCACGCCAACGACCCCAGTGGATTGGTGGCCGAAGCACCGGAGATTTCACCGCGGGCCCAAGCGATCACGATCCAAGCAGTTCTGTGGTCGGCAACGGCCTCAGCCCGCTCGTGGCGCCTTTGCGAAAATGGGCGAGTCATGGTTCACGTCATCGCATCAATCCGCGTCAAAGAGGGCGCACTCCGCGAATACCTCGCGTTATTCCAAGAGAACGTCCCGAACGTCCTCGCCGAGGAGGGCTGCGTGCAGTACGCGCCTTGCATTGATGCCCCCACCGGCTGGAGGACGCAGGATCTGGATCCCCGCAGAATGACTGTGGTGGAGCAGTGGGAATCGATGGACGCATTGCAAGCCCACGCCCGCGCTCCGCACATGGTGGCGTTTCGCGAGAAGGCCGGTCACCTCGTTGAGGGCATGAGCCTGCAGGTTGTCGAAGACGCCTAGGTCCGCCCCTCCCGGGGCAGCGTCGAGGGGAGGCGCGACGGTCTCCACCTTGATCATGTTTTCTGAGTTTCGAGTCTTCAGAAAACGGACGCTTCATTGCGGTTTCGCACACTGAACCACCTCGCGGCATCATCCGCATCATCAGTGCCCGCAAGGCATCGCGGAACGAACGAAGGCAATATGAAGAGAGGCGAACCTGAGCAAGGCAGCTTGCGACCGGAATACGATCTGAAGGGAGCAGTGCAAGGGAAGCACCATCGAGCGTACAGTCAAGGAACGACTGTGACGCTATTGGATGGGGGCGAGGATCAAGGTGCCCTGCCTATTCACGGGGCGGGTGCAGCCGGTGCGACGTTGGACACGGTCCTTCCCAAGGCGCGGACATGCGAGGAACATGGCGACGGGTTCGAGCACTTGGCCTTGCACCTCGTCCGTAGCGAGCCCGGCCTCAACATCTTGAACGCGTGGCTATGGGCCGACTGGCCGGACAAGCCGCAGTCGCGGGGTATGCAGGACCTGGGCGTTGACATCGTGGCCAAGGCCCGCGACGGCAGAACCATCGCCATCCAATGCAAGTGTCTCGACGATGGTGAATCGATCACCAAGTCCACCGTCGACAGCTTCATCTCCGAAACTGTAGGATGCGACCGCTATGACGAACTCTGGCTGATCTCAAACGCGGGTCTCGGCCGCACCGCAGCAGCGGCCTTCACGGGACTTGCCAAGCCCTGTAAGCATATCCTGTTCCGGCGCTAATCCGACTCGCCTACGGATGTGGGCGATGCGATGCACCGCCGTGGATCCGTACCACCGGCAGCGGAGCGCCATGAACGCCGTGGTGGGCACCGACCGGCGGAAGCTGGGGTACATGAGTTCCGCCGACCAGCAGCCATCAATCCCTCCGGCGATTCTAAAGGTGAAGGGGCGGTCAAACTGGTGCGGTTCCTAAACACGGCACGCAGGCTCGAGGGCCCTAGACCGACTCGTGGATCAGTCCGCGCTTGATGGATTCCTGCTTGATGTCCTTGAACAGCCGCGTACCTAGATACATCAAGGGCGTGTCCGCTAACGCGACAAGCAGCTTGTAGATGTAGCTCGACACGATTACGTCGCGTAGCTCGGGGAACGTGAGCGTGTTCAAGAACAGTATCGTTACCACGGCAACCGTGTCGATCAACTGGCTGAGCAGTGTCGAGGCGTTGTTGCGCAGCCAGAGATGCTTGCCCTTGGTCAGCCGCCGCCAGTAGTGGTACAGCCGCACATCGATGAACTGGGCAGTCATGTAGGCGACCATGCTCGCGATGATCGCGCGCGTGCTCTGCCCGAAGACCGCGACGAAGTCGTCTTGCACGCTTCCGTCCTGCATGTGCGAAAGGGGCAGGACGCGCCCGAGGTACAGCAGCAGCAGCATGTACCCGCTCACCACGAAGCCGATGATCACAAGCATGTCTGCCCGTCGCTTGCCATAGACTTCGCTGACGAGGTCCGTGCAGAGGAACGTGACCGGGTAAGGCAAGGTGCCGACACTGATCGTGGCCAGCCCGATGAACGGGAGTGGCACGTCGGTCAACTTGTTGATCATCGAGTTGGAGACGACCAAGCTCGTGACGAAGAAGCCGGTTAGCAGGGCGAATATGTATTCGTAACGTCGCACGCGAATCGCGGGAGCGGTATCATTAGGATGCCATGTTGCGACCATCCGGGCTGAATCGACGTCAGACGATCCGCTCCTTGGCGGGCGGGGGGCTGCTGCTGCCGGGCTTGCTCTCCGAAATGCTGGGGTCGCGGCCGACCGATCCGTTACGGCCGCGCGACCCGCACTTCGCTCCGAAAGCGAAGCAGGTCATCTTCCTGTTCATGACCGGCGGCGTGTCCCACGTGGACACGTTCGACCCGAAGCCGTTCCTCCGCGAGCACCACGACCAGCCGTTCGGCAAGAACCGGGTCTACAAGGGCGCGGACTGGGAATTCCGGCGCTACGGACAGAGCGGTATCGAAGTCAGCGACCTGTTCCCGGGAATCGGGTCCGTGGCGGACGACATTGCCGTGATCCGCTCGATGAAGAACATCAACGGCGACCACTTCGGGGCGACGCTTGGGATTCACACAGGGTCGGCGACGTTCAATCGACCCAGCATCGGATCGTGGGTGAGCTACGGTCTGGGCACGTTCAACCAGAACCTCCCCTCCTTCATGGTCATCGCGCCGGAGATCCCGTATGCCGGCGGGCAGGTCTGGGGCTCGGACTTTCTGCCGGTCCTGCACCAAGGCACGCGGATCCTGCCGGGCAGCGAACCCGTTGCGCACATGTCCCGGCGCACTTCCGCCGCGCAGCAACGGACGGAACTCGACTTGCTGGAGTACTTCAATCGACAGCACCTCGAGGGTCGCGAGCAAGATTCGAATCTGGCTGCCCGCATCAAATCGTTCGAGACGGCGTTCGGCATGCAGGCCGAAGCGCCCGAGGCCTTCGACCTCGCGAACGAGACGGACGCGACCCTCAAGATGTACGGTCTGGAGCGGGGCAGCACCGAGGGCTTCGGATGGCAGTGCATCGTGGCGCGCCGCTTGGTGGAGCGCGGCGTGCGATTCGTGGAGCTGATCGATGGCGGCACGATGCTCGACAAGAACTGGGACTCGCACGCCAAGATGGCGAATTACAACCGGCTGGCCAGGAATGTCGACCAGCCGATCGGGGCCTTGGTCAAGGACCTCAAGTCGCGTGGCATGCTGGACGAGACTCTCGTGGTCTGGACGACCGAGTTCGGGCGCACGCCCACTTGCCCCTCACCCGGGGCCGAAGGCCGCGGCCACCATGCGAAGGTATACAGTTCGTGGCTCGCGGGCGGCGGCGTGCGGGGCGGAGTGGTGTACGGGTCGAGCGACGAAATGGGTCAGGACGTGGCCGAGAAACCCGTGACGGTGCATGACTTCCAAGCGACGATCCTGGATCGACTGGGCATCGACCACGAACGCTTGACATACCGGCACGCGGGCCGCGACTTCCGATTGACGGATGTCCACGGCCATGTGGTCCGCGACATCCTTTCCTGATCCCGTCCGCGTTGCGCGAACCGCAGTCAGTACCTGACTGCGATCGAGCGACCGCTGCTGGCCGAATCCGCGGCCGCGTCGGCGAGCAGCAGCGCCCGGC
Organism: Bryobacterales bacterium; assembly: GCA_965242625.1. Lineage (GTDB taxonomy): Bacteria > Acidobacteriota > Terriglobia > Bryobacterales > UBA6623 > VXMF01. The sequence continues at coordinate 958,628 of CBDEST010000005.1, forward strand.
GACCGTCCTCGAAACTTGGCGACGCGGGCTCGTTCGCTTCCAAGGCGTCGACGAATGCGTCGATTTCGCGCACGTAGGACTCCGCGTAGCGCTCGATGAAGAAGGGATACAACACGGGGCGCGCCGCGGTGGCACCGGAGCTGTATCGCTCGACATTGGTGGGCGTCGGGTTGTTCGAGACCAGCATCCCTCGTTCGCCGAAGAGCTCGATGCGCTGGTCGTAACCGTAGACCGACCTTCGCGAGCAATTGATGTGACACAGCGCGCCGGACTCCATGCGCATGACCACCATGGCCGTATCGATGTCACCGGCCTCGCCGATGCTTGGATCGACCAGCACGCTGCCCATCGCCGTGACTTCCGCCGGCTCGTCGGCGAATAGGAACCGCGCCATGTCGAAGTCATGGATCGCCATATCCCGGTACAGGCCGCCCGAGACTCGCACGTAGTCCAGCGGCGGCGGCGCGGGATCCCGACTCGTGATCACGGCTTGTTCGATGCGACCGATCTCGCCGGTGCCGACGGCTTCACGCACGGCCGCGTGACTCGGGTCGAAGCGCCGGTTGAATCCGATTTGGACGGTGATCCCCGCATCCCGCACCACTCGAGCGCACGTGTCGACCCGAGCGAGATCCAAGTGGATCGGCTTCTCGCAGAACACCGCCTTGCCCGCGCTGGCCGCCGCCTCGATCAAGTCGCAATGGGTGTCGGTAGCGGAGGCGATAAACACCGCGTCAACCCGCGGGTCCTCGAGCATGCTCGCGGCCGTCGGAACGGACTGGCATCCGGTCTCGGACGCCGCCTGCTGGCGGGCCGCTGAATCGATGTCGAAGATGCCGACGAGGTTGACTCGCGGGTGCGCCGCGAGGTTTCGAGCGTGCATGCGGCCGATGCGCCCGGCCCCCATCAAACCGATTCCGATCACGTTGGCACTCCCACTTAGGTCTGGTCCCGCTCCCAGTCAAGCTCGGCACCGACCGCTACCGGGCGTGCCAGCGTAACCGACGACCGCAGGAATTGGTCGGCCTCTTGCTGCGCCGTGGTACTGCTCTGGCTCTCGCGGCGTTCGTAGCTCGCTCCGATGAACGCGGTGAACAACGGCTGCGGTTCCAGCGGCTTGGACTTGAATTCGGGGTGGAATTGGCAGCCCAAGTACCAAGGGTGGTCCGGTAGCTCGCAGATCTCGACGTAATCGACTTCCGGCGTCTCGCCGGTGATTCGCATGCCGTGGCCCGTCAGCGTCTCGGCATACTCGGGACGGTTGAATTCGTACCGGTGCCGGTGCCGCTCGCTGATTTCCGCACGGCCGTAGGCGCGCTCGGCGAAACTGCCTACCGCGAGACGGCAAGGCCACGCGCCGACGCGCATCGTCCCGCCCAGGTCTTCGACGCCCTTGAGTTCCCGCAGCTTCAGGAACACCCGGTCTGTGGCGTCAGGGTCGAACTCGGCCGAGTTGGCCTCGGAGATTCCGCAGACATTGCGGATGTACTCGATCACCATCATCTGCATGCCCAGGCAGATCCCGAAGTAGGGCACGCGGTTCTCGCGGGCGTACCGCACGGCTTCGAGCATGCCCTCGATCCCCCGAATTCCGAATCCGCCGGGCACCAGAATTCCGTCATAGCGACCCAGTTGGGCGCGACACGTGTCGCGGTGGATTCCTTCGGCCTCCACCCACTCGACCTCCACGTGCAGCCCGTGGGCCAAGCCGCCATGCAGCAAAGCTTCCTTGAGGCTCTTGTAGGAGTCCTCGTAGTCGACGTACTTCCCAACCACGGCGACGGAAACGCTGTCGCGCGGATTGCGCAGCCGATGGAGCATGTCCTTCCAAGGCTGCAGCTTGCGAGGGCGGGCGGAGATCCGCAAGCGGTCGAGAACGATATCGTCGACTCCCTGCTGCGCGAACTCCACGGGAACCTGATAGACGGTGTCGACGTCCCGGGCGGCAATCACCGCGTCCGTGTCCACGTCGCAGAACGACGCGATCTTCTCGCGGATCTCGCGGGAGAACCCGCTCTCGGTACGGCAAATCAAGATATCCGGTTGGATCCCTAAAGCACGCAACTCCTTGACGCTGTGCTGGGTCGGCTTGGTCTTCACCTCGCCCGCCGCCGCGATGTACGGGACGAGCGTCACATGCACGAAGACGCACCCGTGGCGGCCCACTTGCTGGCGCACCTGCCGGATCGCTTCGACGAACGGCAGCGACTCGATGTCACCAACTGTGCCGCCGATCTCCGTCAGGACCACGTCTACATCCTGCGTCGCGACCTTGTCGATCTGCTCGCGAATGGCTCCGGTGACGTGCGGAATCACTTGGACGGTCTTCCCGAGATAGTCGCCGCGCCGTTCCTTCGAGAGGATCCGTTCGTAGATGCTGCCGCTGGTCGCGTTGTTGGCGCGCGTCAGCACCGCGTGCGTGAAGCGCTCGTAATGGCCGAGATCCAGATCCGTCTCGGCACCGTCATCGGTGACGAAGACCTCGCCGTGCTGGAACGGGCTCATCGTGCCCGGATCGATGTTCAGGTACGGGTCGAGCTTCTGCAGGGTGACCCGCAAGCCCCGGCACTCGAGCAGGTTCGCGATCGAGGAGGACGCGATGCCCTTGCCCAGCGACGATACGACTCCGCCGGTGATGAAGATGAACTTCGAACCCGGCATCAGCAGGCCCCGACTCCCAGCGGGGCAAGGCCACTGCCCGCGCCGCTGCCGATAGTCCTAGCTATGCCGTGAAGGCCACCAACGGATTCTGTCGCTACTCTCCCGCGCCCCAATGGGAGGCCAGCCGCCGCTCGCGACTCCATTCACCCTACCACGGCGCAGGCCCGCGATCCGGGTGGAATCGCGCGATGCATGGCGCGCGGTGCTATGCTGATAGCGCCGTAGCGTCCGGAGTAGCTTTCCGAGTCAGCGCGGGAAGGTGCAGAGCGTGCGGCGGCGCAGATGCGAGGCACGTCGCGAAGGTTGCGAACGACCAAACCGCTGCTGTTGATGGCGGTGTTGGCGTGCTGCTTCCTCCTAGCCGCCGCCGACGTCGAGACGGTGCGCTCCGGGCTCGTGCCCGACGACGGAGACATAGGCTTCAGCCGGCGCGGCTATATCAAGGTCGACGTCGAGATGGCCTTGATCCATGTCACTGTGACGGATCCGACGGGCCGCATGGTAACCGGCCTCGATAAAGAGCATTTCCTCGTTAGCGAGGACAACAAGAAGCAGGTCATCGAGCAGTTCGGGGCGGAGGAGGCGCCGCTGTCGCTGGCCGTCGTCTTCGACGCTTCGGGCAGCATGGGCTACAAGATGAGCAAGGCCCGCGAAGCCGTGGCCGAGTTTTTCAAGACAGTGAACCCGCAAGACGAGTTCTTCCTCGTGCAGTTCAACAACCGCCCGGAAATGCTGACAGGCTTCACGCGCAGCCTGGAAGAGGTGCAGAGCCGCCTCACGTTCGTGCGCTCGAAGGGCCGCACGGCGCTGCTGGACGCGATCTACCTCGCCCTGAACCAGATGAAGCAGGCCAAGAACTCCCAGAAGGCCCTCTTGGTGATCTCCGACGGCGGGGACAACTCCAGCCGCTACACCCCGCGCGAGATCAAGCGCACCGTGCGCGAGTCCGATGTCCAAATCTACGCGATCGGAATCTACGAGCCGTACGCGACGCGGGGCCGGACTCCAGAGGAAGCCGCGGGCCCCGGCCTGTTGACCGAGATCGCGGAGAGCACGGGCGGGCGGCAGTTCGCCGTGCAAAACGTTAACGAGCTACCCGACATCGCGGAGAAGATCGGGATTGAGCTGCGCAATCAGTACGTGCTCGGCTATATCCCCGAGAACGATCGCAAGGACGGCAAATGGCGGCGCGTCAAAGTGCAGATCAAGAGGATCCGGGGCATGCCTCAACTCCGCGCCTACTACCGCAACGGATACTATGCTCCGACGCGCTAGATTCTCCAGCCGGTTGTCAAGCCAGATCGTCCTGCCCGGGGCGGTGGCGCTTTGCTTGATCGTCGCGCTTGCGGGCGGGCCGCCCGCCCGCGCCCAAGCCGGCCCCGAGGCCGCCTCGGACGACTGTGCTCCCGGCGTGACCTTCTGTGTCGGAACGGAGCGCGTCGTCCTGCATGTCTCGGTCGTGGACCGGCAGGGCAGGTTCGTCACCGAGCTGGGGCACGAATCGTTCGCCGTCTCGGAAGACGACAATCGCCAGGAACTGACCTACTTCGCGCAGGAGGACATTCCCGTTTCGATCGGTCTGGTCATCGACAACTCCGGAAGCATGCGGCAAAAGCGGCGCGAGGTGAACGCCGCCGCGTTGGAATTCGTCAAGGCGTCGCATCCGGAGGACGAGGTGTTCATCGTCAACTTCAACGACGAGGCTTACCTGGATCAGGACTTCACGAGCAATCACGACCGGCTGCAAGACGCCCTGCAGCGGATCGATTCGCGTAGCGGCACGGCCCTGTACGACGCCGTGTCCATGTCCTTGGACCACTTGACCGAGGCCGGCAACGAGACCTACCAAAAGCGAGCCTTGCTGATCATCACGGACGGCGAGGACACGGCGAGTCGCATGGATCTGGAAATTCTGGTGCGGAAGTTGCAGAGCAGCAACGTCACGTTGTACGGCATCGGACTGCTCTCCGAGGAGGAACGGCGCGCGGCCAAGCGCGCCGAGCGCCACCTCAAGCAGCTCACGCACCCGACCGGCGGCCCGGCTTACTTCCCCATGGCGTCCGACCAAGTCGAGCCGCTGGTGAAGCGTATCGCGGCGGACATCCGAAACCAGTACACCTTGGAATACCTCCGGCCCCAGGACCGCCCGCCGGGCTACCGTCGTGTGCGCGTCGAACTCAAGGGCAAGGCCCGCAGCAACTCGGTGCGGCACCGACCGGGCTACTACGCGGACTGATCGAGCGTCCCTCCATGTCGGCGCGCGCTTGGACAGAGGCGGCGCGCTTCCTGTGGCAGGCCAGCCGCGGGTACCGGTTGCGACCTTGGCGCAGCCCCTACCTGCTTTGGCGCGTCGAGACCTATTCGGGCATGGCTGCGGACTCCATCGGAGTCGGCGCGTTCTGGAGGTTTCTCTGGCGGGAGCGCCGCGCGCTCGCCGACTACTTGCGCTGGACGGGAGAGATGCGAGCCAACATGCCGCCTACGCCTCGCCGACCGCCTGCAGGGCCGTGATCGCCGCGACGTAGTAGATGTCGTTGACCGAGCAGCCTCGGGACAGATCATTGGCGGGCTTGTTGAGTCCTTGCAGGAACGGGCCTAGGGATTGGGCGCCGCCCAGGCGTTCGGCCAGCTTGTAGCCGATGTTGGCCGCGTTGAGATCCGGGAACACGAGCACGTTCGCCCGACCCGCGACCAGGGAACCGGGAGCCTTCGAGGCCCCGACGGATTGCAGCAGCGCTGCGTCCGCTTGGAGTTCGCCGTCGATCTTCAGCCCGGGCGCCCGCTCCCGGACGATGCGGAGCGCCTCGATTACCTTGTCCACCAGCGGATGGCGCGCGCTGCCCTTGGTCGAGAACGACAGCAGAGCCACGTACGGTTCGGCATCGAGGAGGTTGCGACTGTTACGCGCCGCGGCGATCGCGATATCGGCGAGTTGACTCGAGTTCGGATCGGGAACGACCGCTGGATCGGCGAAGACCATCACGCCGTTGGCGCCGTACCTCTCGTCAGGATGCAGCTGCACCATGAAACTGGAGACGAGCTTGTATTCCGGGCGCACGCCGACGCACTCGATGAGCGCCCGCAACGTCTCCGCCGTGGTGTTCTTGGCCCCACCGACCAGTCCGCCCGCGTCGCCGTTCTCCAGCATGAGGGCGCCGTAGTAGAGGGAGGTCCGCGCCACGGCCTGCGCCTCGGCGAGCGTCACGCCGCGGGCACGGCGACGCTCGTGGTAGATCCGGGCGTACCGCTCCGCCATGCCCGAGGTCTCGGGGTGCGAGCAGTCGACACCCGGAGCGCACTCGAGGTTCGTGCTGACCAGCACGGGCTGCACGACCTTGTCGCGGGCGAGGCGCGCACATGCTTCGCGAACGCGAGGATCGTCGCCTTCCGGAAAGACGATGCGGCACGGCCTTGCCCGCGCGCGCTCCACCAAGCTAGCCAAGTAGGCGGACATCTATATGATCGTAACGACTGCTTGATTCGCTTCCCAAGCTCGGTCGTCCGCGCGGGTCCGTCACTTCGGAGCGGACGGAGCCGAACATCGGGCGCGGTGACGCACGAACGAAGCGCCCGCGATCCGGCAAGGAGATCGCGGATCCGTGTCCGAGAACGAGTCCCGGGAGGGGCCCCTCAATCCGGTGGACGAGCACCGCGAGGTGGCTTCCCCCGCCTGCGGAAGAACGACTCGCAAGCGGCGCACGAAGATCTGAAGCGATCGCTTCTCAGCAAGACGGCGGCTAGCGCCGCCATGATCACCAAGAAGACTCCGAACGACATCGGACCCCCGGAAGCCGTCCCCGTCTGAGTCAGCGCCCGAGGAACGGCCAGTTGAGCTGCGAGAACTCATAGGCGAACGGATCCAGTCCGCGTTCCTTGAGCTGGTCCACGCACTCCCGCACACTGGCGCCCGCAGCCTCGATCCGCTGCAAGGCCAGGTTCTTCGGCGAGTAGATCTGCATGGCGACATAGGTGCCTACCACCGCTTCCCGCGTCGGGAGGTCCAGTCGGTCGGGCGCCTGCCCGATCAAGTTCGCAAGGTTCTTGCTTGCCGCCATCAAGTCTCATTATCCCAACGGCGGGGCGGCGGGGCAATCGGGGCGGCCAGCGGGGGACATGCATCGCGCACATTTGCCGAGCCATCGGTTGCCACTATCAGGGCCGGAGCGTGCAGCGGGTTCCGGTTACCATGCAATGGTGAGCTGGATCAAGACGGTCGGGCCATTGCTCTACTTGGCATGCTTGGCGATCGGCGGCGCCATCTTGGCCGCCACGTCCTGGCAGACTGTCACGTCCTACCGCACACCCTACGCGCTCGAGCGCCAATTCGAGGCCGGACCCGCAGTTGCGAGCCGAGTCGTCATTTTGGTCCTAGACGGCCTCCGCGCGGACCGAGCTGCCGAGCTGCCAGCCATGCAGTCGCTCGCGGAGCGCGGTGCGTCCGGGAACCTGCGCACGGTCTTGCCGTCTCTATCGAATCCGGCGCGGGCCGCGATCTCCACCGGAGCTTGGCCGGAGGTGAGCGGAGTCACCAACAACTCGACCTTCGAGCCCCCGCCCGTCCAATCGATCTTCGGCAACGCCCGGCGCCAAGGGCTCCAGACTGCCGCGATCGGATTGGGGTTCTGGTCCAAGGCGTTCGCCGCTCACATCGATACGATTCACGAGTTCTCCGAGCCATTGCACGGCGACACGGCCGACGAGTTGATTGCAATGCAGGAAACCGTGTGCGACAACGTGCTCGGCCTGCTCGCAGGCTCCAGCGCGGACCTCGTAGTCGTGGGCTTCCTAGCGGGAGACGAGGCCGGGCACAATTTCGGCGGCGAATCGCAAGGCTATCGCGACGTGACCGCGGCTGTCGACAAGTGCTTGGGGGAGGTCGTCGAGACGCTCGGCGAGGACACCACCTTCGTGGCGGTTTCGGACCATGGCCACGTGCATCACTGGGGAAATGGCGGCCATGGCGGCGTGGAGCCCGAAGTCGTCACTGCGCCGTTCGCCATGGCGGGCCCGGGGGTGCGTCGAGCGGAACCGATCAACGGAGACATTGTCGATATCGCGCCGACCGTGAGCGCACTGCTTGGCGTGCCGATTCCGGCGAACAATCAAGGCCGCATCCTCTGGAGCCTCTTGGACATTCCGGCAGCCCATGCATCCGAAGTGCGCCGAATCGAGGACGAGCAACGTCGGGCGCTCGAGGCGCACATGCCGGATCGCGAGGCATCGATTGCAGCCCTGCGCCAAGGACGCCTGACGACCTCAATCGCGGCGTTCGCTTGGTTCCTGGCTGTCGCGGCCGCGGCCGCCCGCGGCCAGAGCGTGGCCTTGTGGGCGGCGGCGATGGCCGTCTTCGCGACGGCGTACTACGCCCTGTTCTTCGTGTTCCAACTCGGGTACTCGATCAGCACCGTGGTGCGGCAGGAATACCTCAACAGCTTCTTCGTTCGCGACATCCTAGCGGCGGCGTTGGCATTCGGCGTTGCGGCGGCGTTTCTGGTGCGCTACGGGGCTCGGTTGCGGGCCACGGCGTTGCGCCTGGGGATTTTGCTCAGCAGTTGCTTCGGCCTGCTTGTCACAGCGACCTACTACCAGCACGGCCTGCGCATGGAAGGCTGGATGCTCGAGATCGGCCCCGGGTTCAAAGCCTATCTGCACTTGCTGGCGATTCTAGGCGTCGTGGCAGGCACCGCGGCAGCGCTCCTAGTCGACGTGGCCGTTCGACGCAGGGAACCCGCCGGATGACTCCGGCACTCCAGTTCCAAGCGCTTCCGGGCGCGCAAACCGTCTCCTCGCTGACCGCAAGGATTAGGCGCTCGCTGGAGCAAGAATTCCCCGACGTCAAAGTCGCGGGAGAGGTCTCCAACGTAAAGCTCGCGCCGAGCGGCCACTGGTACTTCACGCTCAAGGACGAGCGGGCCGAGATCAGTTGCGTCTGCTTCCGGCAGGACGCCCTCTACTTGCGGACCAAGCCCCAGCACGGCTTGGCCGTGATCGCGCGGGGACGCGTCAGCGTGTACCCGAAGCGCGGGCAGTACCAACTCAAAGTCGACGCGCTTACGCCGCAGGGCGCGGGGGCGCTACAGCAGGAATTCGAGAGGCTGAAAGCCCGTCTCGCCGCGGAGGGCTTGTTCGACGAAGATCGCAAGCGACCGCTGCCAACGATGCCCCACCGGATCGGCGTCGTGACATCCCCCGCGGGGGCCGTGATCGCGGACATTCTCCGCACGCTGGAGCGCCGGTTCGCCGGGTTGCACGTCAGGCTGTTCCCGGTGCGGGTGCAGGGGGATCGCGCCGCTCGGGAGATCGTGGCGGGAGTGCGCTTCTTCAGCGCCCATCCATGGGCCGAGGTAGTCATTGTCGGGCGCGGCGGCGGTTCGCTCGAAGAGCTGTGGCCCTTCAACGAGGAGATCGTGGCGCGGGCCATCGCTGCATCGAAGGTGCCCATCGTCTCGGCGGTGGGCCACGAGACCGATTTCACGATGGCGGACTTCGCTGCCGATCTGCGCGCGGCGACGCCCTCGGTGGCGGCCGAACGGGTGGTTCCGGAATCCGAGGCAGTCTTGGAGCAGTTTCAATCAATCGAAATGCAGGGGGCTAGGGCGCTGGAGCTGCGCTTGCAACGGTTGAAGACCCGGGTGCTGCAAGCGGGCTTGGAACGGGCCGCTCGCAGCGTGCGGAGCCGCGCCGACGACGCCGGGCAGGCGGCAGATGCAGCCGCGGCCGGACTGCGCGCCGCAATGGCAGAGACCCTTGACAGACGCGGGGGCCGCTTGGAGGGACTCGAGCGCAAGCTCTCGCAACTCGACCTGCGGGTGCGGCTGGTGCGCCGGGAGCAGCACCTCGCCGACCTCGCGCGACGCCAAGGGGTCGCCTTGCGGGCTGCCTTGGAGCAGCGCAAGGCGCGCCTCGAATCCGCCTCGCGCAGCCTTGCCGCGCTAAGCCCGCTCGCCATTCTCGAGCGCGGGTACGCCATCGTGACATCGCCGTCGGGGACTCCGGTCACCGACTGCGATCAGATCGAGATCGACGACCGGCTCGTCGCGCGCCTGCATCGGGGCAAGCTAACCGTTCGGGTCGAGGGCTCGGAGCCGCCAGGTCCGGAATCGACTGCTCGAAGTTCGCAAGGCGAATTGCCGGATCCAAAGGACGTATAATTGGAAACGTCGCGCTTGGAGTGCCCGCGCGTACCATGCCGCTGAAATCTCTCCTGCTGATCGCTTCGCTAGTTGCATTTCTGAACCTGCACTGCAGTTCCGATGTCAGCGTCGATCCCAAGGAATCCGCCGTTGCGCCGGGCGAGAGCGAATTAGGGACCTTGCCGACGTTCGCCCTCCAGGACCTGGACGGGAATTCGGTCACGGACGGCGACTTGGAGGGCAAGGTCGCCCTCGTGAACTTCTGGGCGACTTGGTGCGGGCCGTGCAAGATCGAAATGCCTTGGTTCGTGGACTTCCAGCGCAAGTACAAGGATCGCGATTTCACGGTCATCGCGATTTCGTTGGACGAGGATGGCTGGGATCCAGTCAGGAGGTTCGCGGAGGACTTGGAGCTGAATTTTCCCGTGTTGCTCGGAGACGATTCGGTCGCGGAGGACTTCGGCGGAGTCTGGGCGCTTCCGACAACGCTGATCGTAGACCGGTCGGGAGCGGTTTCGGCCCGTCACATGGGCCTCGTGTCCCGGTCGATATACGAGGGCGAAATCGAGGAGTTGCTGTAGCGTCCGGAGAACCGCGGGCGGGCGCGGCGATCGGGATGCGCGATTCGCTCCGATTCCGACAAGAGCGACAACCATGCCGTACGAGCATGTCCGGTTGGAGCGGAGCCGTTGCGTGGCGACGGTCACGCTGAATCGGCCGGAGACTCGAAACGCACTCGATGCTGCCACCGTGGGGGAAGTCTCCGCGTGCCTGCGCGCCGTAGCGTCTTCCTCTGACGTGCGCGTGCTGCGCCTCGATTCGACGGGCACTTGCTTCGGGTCCGGCGCCGATATACGGACGATGCGCAGCATGGGCACGGCTCCTTACGAGAGCAATCTCGCTGACGCGCGCGGCTTCACCGAAATGCTGCATCTGCTACACGAATTGCCCAAGCCGACGGTTGCCTGCGTGCAGGGACCTGCCGTCGGCGGGAGCGTCGGCTTGGTGGCTTGCTGCGACCTAGCGATCGGGTCGGAAAAAGCCTCGTTCCGATTGTCGGAGGTGCATTTAGGCGTGGTGGGAGCGATGATCAGTCCGTACTTGGTCGAAGCGATCGGCCCGCGGCTGGCGAAGCGGCTGATGCTGACCGGCGAGCGTTTCGACGCTCGCCAAGCGGAGCGCTGGGGCCTGTTGGACGAAGTCGTGCCGGCGGAAGAGCTTGGCGAGGCGGCGCAGAGGATCATCACCCAGTTGCTGCGGGGAGCGCCCGGAGCCCAAGCCACGTCCAAGGAACTGGTTCGGGAGGTCGCTCGCTCCCCGCTGGACGCTGCAACGCGCGAGCGCACGGCGAGCGTCATCGCTGCGGCCCGCACCGCCCCGGAGGGTCGAGAGGGATTGAAGGCGTTTCTCGACAAGGCCCGGCCGCCCTGGGCTCAGGGAGACCCCAAGGGCGGGTGCGACCGTTGAACGCGGTTCGAGCGAGCGGTTCTCCGTTTTCGCGCGCGGGCGTGTCGATGGCCGCGCGGATGAGCTGTTGAGGAATGGCTCGGGACGCATCGGCTCGGTCCGAATTCGGACCTGACATCGCGTGCTAGCAAGATCGAGACGGTAGAGAGAGACAGTCCCGGCGGCACCGCGTTCGATTCGACGCACATTCGGCGGACCGCAACTGATCCGGGGGACAGACATGCACGAGTCAACGAACTACGGCCGACCGTCGTCGCTCGCCGACCTTGAGGCCCTTCCGAAAGCGGAACTCCACCTGCACCTTCGCGGGGCCATCCCAATCCCTTTCCTGAAGGAGCAGTTCCGCAAGTACCCTCCGAAACGGGCCCTGTCGCTTGCACCCCCGCCGCAATCCCGGTTCATGCGGCAGCACCCCGGAGTGGGTCGCATTCTCGACTCCGAAGATCCCGTTTCCGAAGCCGAGGGATTGTTCACCCAGTCGACCTTCGAACAATTCCTAGGCGCCTATCTGTTCACCAGCTACTTCGTGCGCGAACTCGAGGATTTCAAGCGACTGGCCGCGGGCGTGCGCCAGGAACTGCGCGAGCAGAACATCGCTTACGCGGAGGTTACGGTTTCGGTGCCGGAATACATCCAGCAAGGCATCGAATTCGAGGATCTGCTGGGTGTGCTGGCGGAAGACCCACTTGGGCTCCCCAAAGTCCGTTGGATCGTTGACGCCGTGCGCAATTTCGGTCCTGCGGAGGCCTTGGATCTGCTCGAGCGGCTTCAAGGCTGCCGACCTTCCACGGTGATCGGCCTGACGCTGGGCGGGGCGGAACACAAGCAGCCGCCCGCACGGTTCGGAGAGGTCTACGCGCTCGCCCGCGATTGTGGCTTGCACACGACCGTCCACGCGGGGGAGGCACTCGGCCCGGAGAGCGTGTGGGACGCCGTGCGGATCCTCGGCGTCGAAAGAATCGGTCACGGCGTGCGAGCGATCGAGGATCCCGCCTTGGTCGCGCATCTCGCCGAAATAGGAATCCCGCTGGAGGTCTGCCCGACCAGCAATGTCCGCACCGGGATTTACCCGTCGCTGGAGGCTCACCCTGTGCGGAGGCTCTTCGAAGCAGGCGTGCCGCTCAGCGTCAACACGGACGATCCCACCTTCTTCGGGGTCTCGCTCGCTCAGGAGCTGGCGAACCTGCGCCGGCTCGAATTCTCTTGGACCGAAATCGGAGAGGTAGCCGCCGCTGCATTTCAGATGGCATTCGACCCGGACGCAGCGAATCAAGCCGCTCAGGAAGCGCGCTCGGGCATCTCCAGTTGTCGGCAGAGGTCAGACGCCTGACGGACGCCCTGCCGCTCGAGGAAGGCGCTCAGCTCGACCGAGAGCGCGGCCGCGCGGTTCGGATCCCAGAAGTTCGCCGTGCCGACTTGCACGGCAGTCGCTCCGCACAGCAGGAACTCGGCCACGTCCTCCGCTGTCGCAACGCCTCCCACCCCGACTATCGGGACGTCCACGGCTTGGGCCACGCGGTGAACCATGTAGAGGGCGACCGGCTTGATGGCAGGGCCCGAGAGACCGCCGTAGCCGGTGCTGAGCACCGGCTTCCGGGTCTTCGCGTCAACGGCCAAGCCGCGGATCGTGTTGATCAGGCTCAGGCCGTCCGCGCCGCCCTCGACCGCCGCTCGCGCGATCTCGACAATGTCAGTCACGTTCGGAGAGAGCTTCACCAGCAACGGACGCCGCGCCGCAACCGCCCGGACAGCGGCCACAGTTCCGCACAGGGTCGAAGCGTCGGTTCCGAATTCCACGCCGCCGTGCCGCGTGTTGGGACAGGAGACGTTGAGTTCGTACGCCGCAAGCCCGTCGGCGTCTTCCAGCGTCTGGACAACTTCGACGTAATCCTCGACACAGGTGCCGAAGACGTTCGCCAAGACCGGCACCTCGAGCCTTCCAAGCTCCGGAAGCTTGTCCCTGACGAAGGCGCGGACACCTACGTTCTGCAAGCCGATGGCGTTCAGCATGCCCGAGGCCGTTTCCGTGACCCGAGGGGACGGATTCCCGCTGATCGGCTCGCGTGACAGGCCCTTCACGACGATGGCGCCGAGTTGCTCGAGGTCAGTCTGTTTCGCAAACTCCAAGCCATACCCGAAGGTGCCGCTGGCCGCTATGACCGGGCTGCTCAGTTCGATGCCGCAGAGCGTGGTAGTCAATACGGGCACGGACTCGCCTGCTCCGCGCGAAAACTGCTTTCGGCCGCCGGTTCGCGAAGTCCCGAAGAGCCGGTGAACAGCCGGGGACTCGGTCGCGGAGCATCCCGCAGTTCCGTCTCGCGCATTCTATCCGAATCGAAACGACGGCCAGCAGGCTGCGATCGCGGATGCCGTTCCGCCGTCACCGCTCCGCATGCGACGGATCCGCAGGTCGGCGCTTATAATCGCAGTTGAACAGCGCGTTGGCATTTGACGTGGTCATCGTGGGCGGCGGCATCAACGGCTGCATGCTTGCCCGCGAAACCGCGCGGGCGGGCCTGCGCACGGCATTGGTCGACAAGCTCGACTTTGGCGCGGGCGTAACGAGTCGCTCGACGCGCCTGGTTCACGGCGGTCTCCGCTACCTCGAGCGCTTCCAGTTCGGTCTGGTTCGCGAGTCGCTGAGAGATCGCGAGGTCCTGCTAAGGGAATTCAAGGGCTTGGTCGAGCCGCGAGCCTTCCTGCTGCCGCACTACCGATCGGACACGCGGCCGGCTTGGTATATCGCGGCGGGCTTGGCGCTATATCGACTGCTCGGCGCCGGGGGAAGCGTGCCCGCCCCCCGGCGACTGAGCGCGGCCGAGACGCTCGCTCTGCAGCCGGGCTTGGATCCGCAAGGCCTGCTGTGCGGATTCGAGTACTTCGATTGCCAAGCCGCGTTTCCGGAGCGACTAGCGCTGGAGGCAGCCTTGCAAGCCGCGGAAGCGGGCGCGGAAATCGGCAATCACACGCGGGCGACCGGATTCGTGATCCGGGGGACGGCGGTCAAGGGCATTCACGTCGAAGGGCCGGACGGGAAGGACGTGTTGCGTTGCCGCCTCGTCGTGAACGCGGCGGGGGCGTGGATCGACCGGGTGCTGGCCCTCCTGCCCGACCCGCCGCGGGATCCGCTGCTGCGACTGGTCAACGGTTCGCACATCGTCGTGCGCGGGTTTCCCGGGTCGCCCCGCTACGCGGTGTACCGTGAGGCGCGCTCGGATAATCGCCCGTTCTTCGTCATCCCGTGGCGGGGCTTGCACCTGATCGGCACCACGGAGAGCGCGTTCGCGGGGGACCCGGACACGGTGGCGCCATCTCGGCAAGAGATGCAATACCTGATCGACGAAACCAATCACTTGTTTCCCGCTGCCGCGCTCGGACCCGAGAGCGTACTCTACGCGTATTGCGGGTCCCGCCCGCTCGTCAACTCGAAGGGGTCGAACCTCAACGCGGTATCACGCGGCCACGCGGTCGTTGACCACGAGCGAACCGACGGGATCCAAGGCCTGCTGACCATGGCTGGGGGGAAGCTGACGACCGCGCCCACGTTCGCGACAGAGACGCTACGGGTTGTCGCGCGCAAGCTGGGAGTCCCGATTCGCCGGGCGGAACCGTCGGCCGCGGCACCCGCAGCGAACGACGTGCCACCCCGCATTGCGCGTCTGTACGGCCCTCGAGCCATCGAAGTGATGCGCTACCTGAAGTCCGCCCCGGAGCTGTCCCGCCCGCTTTGCACGGGGTGCGAAACGACGCATGGAGAGATCCTGTTCGCTATCGAACGGGAGCGCGCGCGCACGCTCGGCGATATCCTGCTGCGACGAATCGGCTTGGCTTTCGACGGTCGCCACGATCCGTCGCTGGCTCGCAGGGTCGCCGCGGTCGCCGGACCTGCCTTGGGCTGGGACGAAAGCCGGCAAGCCCGGGAAGTTGCCCGCTATGGCGAGGAACGGGCCGTGACGCTGCACACCTGCCCATCCGCCCTCTGAGCATTGTCTACGATGGCAGGGATGACGGAAGCGAAGGTTCCGGAGACCTCGGCGGCGCGCAAGAGACGGCTCGGCAGTATCCTCGAGCAGCTGGATCGCGACTACCCGAACGCCGAGTGCGCATTGGTGCATTCGAGCGCATGGGAGTTGCTAGTGGCGACGATCCTCTCGGCGCAATGCACCGACCAACGGGTGAATCAAGTCACGCCGCACCTCTTCGCTGCGTACCCCACGGTCGAAGAGATCGCCGCGGCACCGATCGAGAGCTTGGAAGAGCTGGTCCGAACCACCGGCTTCTTCCGCAACAAGGCGAAATCCATCAAGGGCTCCGCGCAGCGCATCGTCGCGGAATACGAAGGCAGGGTGCCCGCCCGTATGGATCAGTTGCTCACGCTGCCGGGAGTCGCGAGGAAGACCGCGAACGTGGTCACCGGGACATGGTTCGGCAAGGCGACCGGAGTCGTGGTCGACACCCATGTCCAGCGCATCTCACAACGGTTGGGTCTGACGGCCGCGACCGACCCGAAGAAGATCGAACCCGTCTTGATGGAAATCCTTCCCCGCACCCGCTGGGTGAGCTACGCGCACCAGATCATCCATCACGGTCGCCGCATCTGCAAGGCGCGCCAGCCTAGATGCGAGGAATGCAGCCTTGCGAGCCTCTGCCCTTCGTCCCACCTGGAGCGGTAGGCGCGCGCCGCCGAATCTCAGGGCGCGAGACTCGGCCGCGGGCGGCGCGGGTCGGTCGGCTTGAGTGTCGGCTGGACTTCGATGCGGACCTTCTTGCGCAGGTCGATCCGGTCGCGTCTGGTCGACGACCGGTCCGCGCGGAGGACATGGATCCCGCCATTTCCGGCTTCGAACAGGCGCGCATGGCGTCCGCCGACCTTTAGCGCGTACTGCTCCCCGGGACGCAGCCCGATGAGATAAATCGGCACGGCTTCCGGAGCCGCGCGCGGGTCGGGCTGCCACGTGAGTGCCAAGCGGGCGGGCGGAGCAACCGGCACGACCACGGCTTCGGGGAAAAACAAGGGATCAAGACCGCCGACCGCGTCGGTTACGGATAGCTCGCTGTCCGCTAGCATCCAAAGCCGACCGTCGACGTAGCCGATCCATCCGGCGGAATCCTCCCAGCCGAAGCGCCCGTACAGACGTCCGCGAACCGGGTCGTGCGCTAGCAGCGGCGCGGATTGCGGTGTCAGGCCCGGCAGGTAGGGATTCACCCAGAGCAAGTCGTACGGAGCCCCGAGCGGGGACGGCAAGCGGTACTTGTCATCGCGGATCCAGCCTTGGAGGAATTGAAACTCTTGCAGGTTGGCCTCGTAAGCCACCAGCAGCATGTCCGCGATTCTATAGAGCGGCGCCTGCAGGCCGGCCGCCTCTTCGTCGTCACCGAAGCGGGAGGGACGCGGGACAAGTCCGTGAGCGGTCTCGATGTCGAGCGGGTAGTAACTCAGGAGGCGCGTTCGCACCAAGGCCGCCAGCGCGTCCGTCGCGGGCGCGAGGAGATCGGTCTCCAAGTTGTGACGCACGGCCAGGCTTGTCTCTAGAACGGCGATCAGTGCCGAGCCGTCGTCGCTGAGTCCGCCGCTCTCCAAGACCGGACTGATTTCGTCGCGCCAGTGCGCTCCGATGAGGGCCGCCAATGCCGGTTCCGCCCCCGGCCAGTCACCGGCAAGCGAGATAGCCGCCAGGACTCCGGCCCGCAGCAGACCGGGGCCGAGGTTCGCTTGGGGCAGCAGCGCGTCCACGCCTGCGGAGAGCGCGTCGCGCACCGTGCGGCGAGAGGTGTCCGGAAACAGTTCGTAGCACCAGTCGTAGACGAGCGCGGCGTGCCTGAGATCGCCTGCCGTCCGAACTCCTTTGCGGGCAAGCCGCTCGGCCCACTCGACGGCCCTCCTGCCGCTGGCCTCGGAACCCTCTAGCTGGAACAGCAGTCCGTCAACCAGCGGCTGCTCCGGGAAGACCGTGCCCGCCTTGACGAGACCCTGCAGAGCTTCCCACCGCAGCGATCCGCGCTCGACTTCCTTGCGGAGTCGCTCGAGCCGCTGGCTCTCCAAGAACAACCGAGGTCGCTCCGCATAGACGCGATACTCAGCCTGGCCTAAAAGCGCCAGGCTGCAAGCCAGCGCTGCCCAGCTCGCCACGACGATGCGGAAGGAGCGCATCGAGCCCATTTTAGAGAGCATCCATCGAACCGCCCGTCCTTCGACCGCGATCCCCGCGAAACCGTTTTTCGGCACTTGCAGTCTCACAGCATGATGACGGGCGGAGCTAGCGGGCGGCAGGAGCGGGCACATCGCACCGTACTGGTCGCGGCGGCGCTCGCACTCCTCGTCGGTGCGCCGGGCACGGCGGAGGTAGCGACAGAAGGTCAATCGCGCCGCTACACGGTCGTTCTGGAATCGCCTTCTGTCGGCCGCCGGCTGGCGCTATCGCGTTCCGCGGGCTCCCGATCGACCCCTCGCCGGCTGGCCGCCGCCGACCATGCGCTGATGGCACGGGCGGTGGAACGCTCCCAAGCACCGGTCGTCTGGCAGATCGAGGCCTCCGGCGCAACCGTGGTCGGATCCACCCGGAACGTGCTGAATGCCCTGTTCGTCCTGGCCACTCCGGATCAAGCGGATGCGGCGAGGCGGATTGCCGGTGTCGGGAGCGTCGTCCGGGCGCGCGAAGTCCAGCCGTTCCTCGATGCCGTCGCTCGCGAAGATATCGTGCGGCTGGGCGCCGCGCGACGGCTCCGGTCCGACCCTCCGGTCGACGGCGCGGGGCTCAGGATCGCGATCATCGACTCGGGGCTCGACTTCGACCACGAAGCGTTCCGAGACCAGTCCCTTGACGCTATCGCCGGCTACCCGAAGGGACGCCCCGAGCACCTCCGGTTCGCGAGCAGGAAGGTCATAGCTGTCCGCTCCTACATGCACCTGCAAAACTCGGGGCACCCCGAAACTTCGACGCCCGACGACGCCTCGCCTCGCGATTCCAGCGGTCACGGCACGGCGGTGGCCATGATCGCGGCCGGGCGGCGGGTCGCGCTTCCCGGCAACCGGGTCGTGGAGGGCGTGGCTCCGCGAGCCCGCCTCGGCAT
The DNA here is from genome assembly GCA_965242625.1 of Bryobacterales bacterium. Taxonomy (GTDB): domain Bacteria; phylum Acidobacteriota; class Terriglobia; order Bryobacterales; family UBA6623; genus VXMF01. The sequence continues at coordinate 976,960 of CBDEST010000005.1, forward strand.
CTACAAGGTGAGCGGCACGCGGGCGATCCACGACGGACCGTCATCGCAGGCGGTCATCGCCGCGATTGACGACGCGGTTACGGACGGCATGGACATTCTCAATATCAGCCTCGGCGTGCCGGCGGAATTCCCGTGGCGGTCCACCGGCCGCGATTGCGGCAGCTCCGATCCGTCGATAACGTGCGATCCGTTGGCGGTCGCCGCGCAGAGCGCGGCAGTCGACTTCGGGCGAGTGGTGGTCGCGGCGGCCGGAAACGCGGGAACGCTGGGAGTCAATTCGAGCGGGACGGCCGGTACGATCGCCTCGCCCGCGATCGCACCTGATGTGATTGCAGTCGGCGCCACCGTTAACGCCCGGAGGCAGGTCCAGAGCGTGCGCGCAGGTGCTTCGACATATGCCGCGTTGAGCGGTTCGGGACCTGCCGTGGACGGTCAGGTAACCGGTCTGGCCAGGCTCTCGGCTGCGCTCGGGAACCGATACGGTTGCGATCCCTACGGGAAATTGGCACTAGACGGGGAGATCGTTGTGATCGAACGCGGGGTGTGCTGGTTCGTGGACAAGGTGGAAAACGCATACGCGGCCGGTGCGACTGGCGCCCTGATCTACGATCCCGAGGGAAATGACGCGCTGGTAGAGATGTCTTCCCTTGAAGACACGGATGTGCCAGCGTACTTCATGGGATCCAGCGAGGGACGCGCGTTGGCCGCGTCGATTGCGGCGAGCCAAGGACTCCAGCTGACGTTCGACTCCGCGCCTAGGGCCGTACCCCAGGACTGGCATCGAGTCGCGGACTTCAGCGGGCGCGGGCCGACACCCGGCCTGAACCTCAAGCCTGATATCGCGGCACCGGGAGACTTTGTCCTCACGGCGGCAGCGCGTCCGCCGTGGCGGCATGGAACGTACCGCCCTAGCGGCTTCCATCAACGGAGCGGAACCAGCCTCTCGACTCCATTCGTTGCCGGGGCGGCCGCCCTTGTGTGGCAGAAACACCCGGACTACACCGCTCGCGAAGTCGCTTCGGCCCTGATCACTTCCGCGAGCAGGACGGTCATGGAGCACGGCGAGCCAGCCCGGGTCGGCGCGGTGGGCGGCGGAATGCTCGATATCGAGCGCGCGTTGGAGCCGATCGCGACGGTAGAACCGCCAACCGTGGGATTCGGGAACTTGGTCGGCCGCCGCCTCCCGGTTTCTCGAGCCCTCGTGATCACGAATCGCGGCAATGCACCGGAGGCGTATTCCATGGCCGTCATCGCGCGAGACGCCGATGCGAGAGCGAACGTGAAGATCAATGGCGCGGAGCGCATCAGTTTCGGACTGCAGCCGGAAGAATTCTTGCAAGTTCAAGTTTCGCTGGAAGGGTTGGTACCAGTGCCTGGCTCGTACGAGGGACATCTATTGCTGACCCGAACGGATAGGACCGGAGCCCTGCGGATTCCGTTTCTGTACGTGATCGGGACCGCAGACCCGCGGGACGGATTCGCGGTACTCGGCGGTGACGGGTTCGGCATTGCCGGGGAACGGACCTGGCAAGATCTGGTCGCCAAGTTCGTTGACGGATCCGGGGCTCCGGCCGCCGATGCGCCAGTCAGCTTTTTCTCGCGCACGGGCAATGCGCGGGTGTTGTCCGCTACGACAGTCACCGACAAGTTCGGCCTGGCAAGCGCCCGGGTCGAATTCAGCGGGTCGAATGCGCCCGAAGAGGTGGTCGCTACCGCCGGAGGCATCGAAATCCCTTTCTGGTACGAGGCGTTCGGGACCAGACCGACCATTGCAACCGCGATGAACGTCGCCCTGTACGAGAGCGGCACTCCTGTCGCGCCGGGTTCCGTGATTGCTGTCGAGGGATCCGGACTGGCTGAATTCACGGGCAACGCCCGGGGGGCCCCGCTACCGATAGCGCTCAAGTCCGCGAGCGCGAGCTTCGATTTTCCGGATTTGGGCTTGAGCGTACCCGCCCGCGTTCACTTCGCCAGTCCGGGGCAACTGAATTTGCAAGTCCCGTGGGAACTGGCCGGCATCAACTTCGCTTTCCTCAAGGTTCGCGTCCGGTCGAAGGCAGGCGCGTGGTTCGTCTCCGCGCCGGTCGTGGTAGACCTGACCGAAGCCGCTCCCGGAATCCTCAGCTACCTGTCGGACACGGGCGACCGCGTGCCCGAACTCTCCCACGCGGACGGGCGGCCGCTGCATGGCGGAGACCCCGCCCGCCCGGGCGAGGTCGTCGTCGCGGTGATGACCGGCAACGGCCCGCTGGCTAGTCCGGTACCCACGGGATATGGCACGGAAGATTACGTCGAGACCGTCTACCCGCATTCCGTTACGGTCGGCGGACGCCCGGCGCTAGTGGAATACGCGGGGTCGCTGCCCGACACAGCCGGCTTGTATCAAGTGGACTTCGTAGTCCCGAGCGACTTGAGTTCCGGCGACTGGGACCTGCAGGTCTTCGTGCACGGTTCGCCGAGCAACGCGGTGAAACTGCCGGTTGGCAACGATCCAGGCTCCTGACGGAGCGCGACACCAGCCAGCGTCAACTACCTGTCTTCCAGTTTCTCGCCCGGTCGCAGCAATGTCGGTCGCTTCCGTGTGCGCTCGCTCTTCTCGGCAGCTTCCTGACGATCCTGACTCTCGGCCTCCTTGCGGCGTTCTGGTGCCATGGACTCCAGTTGCCGCTTCCTGTCCCGCTCGTCCTGAAGCAGCACGCTGCGCTTGCGTTCTCCGAGGTCCGCGGCAAGCAGTTCGATGCTGTCCCGCGTGATGTCGAGGGCGTCCTCGAGCACGAACTCGTATCGCCACGAATCTTCGGCATCCTGCGCCTTCACGGTCCCCAGCCGCGCAAGGAACTCCTGCTCCGCTTCAAGCAAGCCTTGGAGTGCATCGTCCATCTTGCGGTTGCGCGCCAACGCATCGTCGATGACATCGTCCACGGCTTCGATGATCGAAGCGTATTCCTGCAGGGTCCGATGCACGTTGGCGGCCCGGCCGGGCTCCTCTGCTTCCAGCGTCTGGTCGATCAGTTCCAACCGCAGCCGGGCGAATTTCACATACGCCTCGATGCGCTCCTTGAAGCCTTGCCTGGCGCGCAGCACCTCGATCTCGTAGTCCGTGAGGAAGTCCCGTCCGCCGGGCAGTTCCTGACCGAGGCTTGGGACTAGGGCGAGCGCAGCGCAGAGCAACAATCGCGAAACCATCATTTCGCCTCCAATCTAATTCCTCGGACTCATGATGCCAAGCAGCAGTTGCCTGTTCGCTTGCTCGACCCTCTGGATCGGTTCGTCGAAATCCGCGAAATCTTCGAGATGCGCCTTGCGGCGCGCCTCGTGCAGCTGCTGGAGGAGCCTGCGCGTGCGAATCTCCGCGTTCTTGAAGTGCCGGGGATGCCGTCGCGGGTGTTTTCCGGTTGACTCCAAGGATTGAACGGCGAGTTCGACAGCCTCCCCGATCGCGGCGAGCTCGCGCTTGCCGGCATCTAGGTCATCTTGGCGATACGCCTTCACGGCGCTATCCAAGCAACGCTTCGCGAACTCCAGCGCTGCCTTGGAGCGCCGCTCGGGATCCTGAATCGACTGGATCGGTCCCAAGCCGGGATGCTGCTCCGCCGGCACAGCCGATGCTGTCCAGAGCAGCAGCGCTCCGGCAATCAAGAGTCTCATCGCTTGGCCAGAACTTTGTCGATCGTAAGCAGGCGCTGCTGGGCTTTCCAGACCTCGTCAGGCATTTCCGGCGTCAATTCGAGGAATGCCCGGTACGCAGCGCGGGCCTCCTCGTACTTCTGCAAGCGATCCATGGCCAGAGCCCGCAAGTAGACGCTGGCCGCGGGCAACGGTCCAGCTTGCTCGGAAGCTTCCAGCGCGCGCAACGCAATCGGGAAATTGTCGAGTTGAAACGCGGCGAGAGCCAAGCCGTTCCAAGCGTCACGATTCTGCGGGTCCGCCTCGCCCGCGGCCAAGTATTCCTGAGCGGCTCGCTCGTAGTCTCGCTCCTGAAGCAACGCGGTAGCGTAACGGACTCGAAACACGGCATTGCCGGGCTGCGCCTGCGCCGCTAGGCGCAGCTGCTCCCGAGCAGCCGCGGAATCTCCACCCCGTCTGTACGCCTCGGCCAAGGCCGCGTGCCGACCCGCGCTGGGCTGGGCCGCGACGGAGCGTTCCAAGGCGGCCTTGGCCGCGTGGATGTTTCCAGCCTCGAGCAGCCTGATCCCCACGTCTTCCTGCACGGCGGCATCTTCGGGTCGATTCCGGGCGTAGCGACGATAGAGTTCTAAAGCGTCGCGATCGGATCCGGCTTGCTCCAAGCGGTCCGCGATGCCGAGCAGCAGGTTCTCGACCTTGGGGTCGGCCGCGGCCGCACGCAGGTAATACGGAACGGCTTCGATCAACCTCCCGACCTCGACCAACGCGCCCGCGATTCCGAGCAAGGCGTCCATCGACGAATCGTTCGTCGCGAGCGCGCGCTCGTAGGCGGCAACCGATGCTTCCGCGCTGCCGGCCCTCAGGTGCGCGTCGGCTAGCAACAGTTGGAGCTGCAAGTCGTCGGGTCGGTCCGCGGCAACGGCGGCGTATTCCCGTGCGGCTTCGCCGTACTCGCCGGCGCGCATCAGCAGGGTGGCTAGGTTCTGGCGGGCAGGGATCAACTCAGGCTGCTCTCCCGCGATCCATCGGTAGTGCCGAATCGCTGCCGCGTCGTCGCCCATCGATTGGCAGGCGAACGCGAGATTGAAACGCGCATTCACATTGCCGGGCTCGTCTTCGAGGGCAGCCTCGAGATGCGGAATCGCCGCTGCGAAGTCGTTCGCCTCCAAGGCGGCGGCGGCTTGTCGCAAATCATCGTCGGCAGCGGCACCCAACGCACTGAAGAGAAGGGCGACTCCTGCGATGCGTCGCACGTTCCAACTGTAAGGCATCTGGCGAATCCCGGGTAGCGCTCGACGGCAAGTGCGTCGCGACGGCCGCAACCCATCGCGCACGGGGAGGGGTGCGGGCGGCTTCGACCTCGACGCGATCGTCGAGTGGGGGGCAGCCGCTCCACTGCGCCGGGCCCGACCGATCCATACGGACGAGCCATCGCCGCACGGCGGTGCCCGATCACCCGCGCAGGTCGTTCAGTAGCGCGATGGCTTCGCGAATGTCCGCGCGCTGCTCCTCGCCGACGATCTCGCGCTCAATCGTGAGCGGCCCGGTGTAGCCGATCCTCTTGAGGGCGGAGACGTAGCCGTCCATCCCCACGTCGCCCTCGCCGAGGGGCGTCTCGCGTCCCCACTCTCCGGGAACCTCCGGCCAGGTGCCATCCTTGCAATGCACCGTCAAGAGGTGATCCCGGAGCACTTCCAGCGCTTCGAGTGGCTCGCCCGACCCGTACAGAATCATATTGGCCGGATCGAAATTCACTCCGATGTTGGGACGGTTCACGGCTCGCATGAATGCGAGCAGGTCCTCAGCCGACTCCTGCCCCGTCTCCAACGCGAACGTCTGGCCGTTCCCCGCGCAGTGGTCGCAGACGCGCTGCACCAACTCGAGCACCGCCAGGTAATCCGGATGCGAGGCGTCCGCAGGCATGCAGCCGATGTGCAATGCGATTCCCGGAACGTCAAGGGCCTTGGCGAAGTCGGACACTTCGTAGGTGCGAAGTTCCCGTTCACGGCGGGTCTCCGCCGGAACAAACCCGACGGTTTGCGCGCAGATCGGGATGCTGGCGTAGCTCTCGCCTCGGAACCCCGCGAATACGGTGACTACGGTCACGCCCTGCCGGTTCAACTCGCCCTTCCAGCGCTCGGCCGCGGCGGCGTCCAAAACAGCCTCGCCATGGACCCCGAGCTGCCCGCACGCGGCCCCTAGGGAGCGCACCGTGGACACGATTTCCGCCGCCGGAGCGGCGCTGCCCAACTCTCCGCCAGTCCAGAACATGAGGCCGACCTGCAGCGGCTCGGGAGGGTGCATGTGGCTCATTCTACAGACCCGGACAAATCAGTCGGCGGCGGACAGGAGAGAGCGCGAACATCAGGCCACGGTGACCCAGCCACCTTCGGAGTGGCTCTGCAAGACCGCCTCGACCAGCCGCAACTGCCGCAAGCCCGCCTCGAATCCCGGGAGTGCGCCCGCGACAGAACGGTCACGGCAGGCCGCGTAGAAGCGCCGGAAGAACTGCTTGAAGGTGTCCGCGTAGCCCTCCGCGTGCCCTCCGGGCAGGTCCGCGAACGACTGCGCTTCGGGCTCGAGAAGCGATGGATCCTTCACGAGAAGCTGATTGTTGCCGTCGCGGCGGCCGATCCACAACTCGTTGGGGCGCTCGCCGTCCCAAGCGATGCCGCAACGGTCCCCGTAGATCTCCATGAGCAAGCGGTTCTTGCGGCCCGCGGCGACCTGGTTGACCGTCACCGACCCGCGCATGCGTCCATCGAACCGCAGCAGGATCGCCCCGAAGTCCTCGGTGTCGATGGGACGATCCTCGTAGTCCTCCGGCGCCAGCAACTTGCCGGCATAGGTTTCGATCGCTTTCTTGGGCTTCTTGCGGACGGGATGGAACGTCGCCAGCTCGGCGCAGACGGCGGTGATCCGGCGCCCCGCGACATGCTCCAGCAAGTCGCACCAATGAGAGCCGATGTCGGCCATCGCCCGCGAGGAGCCCCCGACTTCGGGTTCGAGACGCCAGTTGTAATCGGTGTCGTAGAACAGCCAGTCCTGCGAGTAGCTGCCCTGCACCGCCAGCACCTCGCCCACCTCTCCGGTGGCGACCAAGCGCCGCATGTGGGCGACGTTCGGGTAGAAGCGCAAGTTGTAGCTCGTGGCATGGACCACTCCGGCGCTCCGGGCCAGTTCGACCAGGCTCGCGGCCTCGTCGGCGGTCATCGCCAAGGGCTTCTCGCAGATCACATGCTTGCCCGCTGCCAAGGCATCTCGGGCAATGGGGTAGTGCGTCTTGTTGGGCGTGCAGATATGCACGGCGTCGATCGCGGGGTCTGCCAGCAGAACTCGATAGTCCCCCTCGGTGCGGCCGATCCCGAGGGCCCGCCCGAAGCTCGCCGCGAGATCGGCCGTCTGATCCGCGATCGCGACCACCTCGGCATCCGTCTGCCGCCGAATGTTCTCGACATGCACGCGACCGACGAATCCGGTCCCGATTACGGCAACTCGCAGTTTTTGCATCGAATGTGACCTCCGCCCGTTCAATACGCGCGACGCGGGCATGGCGCCCGCGGCACGCTCAAGATTCTAAGCCCGCAGCCGCTGCGGCCGGTCGGCAGCAGCATCCAGACCATGCTACACTGCATTTGTAGTGTTGACCCGCTCCTTACCATCTTCGGGCAGTTCTGTCATGGCGCTCACGGGATTCGTGGGCTGTTACTGGAACACGGCGCAGGTGCGCCGCCGCTATGCCGAGGCGTGGTCCCCCCCCCGCAAAGGAGCACCCCTCCGAGCATGACCTTCCGCTCCCTGCTGTCGCTGCTGTCGCACGATCTAGCGATCGACCTCGGCACGGCGAATACGTTGGTCTACATCGCCGACGCCGGCGTGGTCGTAGACGAGCCCTCGATCGTGGCGGTGAAGAACACGACGGGCGAGGTCGAGGCGATCGGCTCGGAAGCCAAGCACATGCTGGGACGGACGCCCGGCAATATCACCGCCATCCGCCCCATGCGGGACGGCGTGATAGCCGACTTCAAGATCGCCGAACGGATGCTGACCTACTTCATCAATCGGGCGCACAATCGCAAGATGATGGTCCATCCGCGCATCATCATCGGCGTGCCGAGCCAGATCACCCATGTCGAGCGCCGAGCCGTGGTCGACTCCGCGTTGCGCGCGAACGCGAGCGAGGTGCATCTGGTGGACCAAGCGATGATGGCGGCGATCGGCGCGGGCTTGCCCGTGACCGAAGCGGCCGGCAGCATGGTCGTCGACATCGGCGGCGGCACGACGGATATTGCCGTAGTTTCGCTCTCCGGAATCGTCTTTGCACATTCGGTATCGGTGGCCGGCAACGCGATGGACAACGCGATCACGCAGCACCTGAAGCGCAAGCACAATTTCATGATCGGCGAGCACACCGCCGAGCGTATCAAGCTAGCGGTCGGCTCGGCTTCCAAGCTCGACAAGCCGCTGAGCATGGAAGTCAAGGGCCGCAACCTGGCGCAGGGGGTGCCGCGCGCGGTGACCGTCTCGGACGCGGAGATTCGCGAGGCCTTGTCCGGTTCCATCGACCGGATCCTGACGGCCATCCGTGACGCCTTGGAAAACACGCCGCCCGAACTGAGCGGGGATATCTGCGACCGCGGGATCGTGCTGACCGGCGGGGGCGCGTATCTCCGCAATCTGGACAAGCGCATTCGCGATGAAACGGGCGTCCCCGTGTCGATCGCGGAGAACCCCCTCCATTGCGTGGTGCTCGGAACCGGGAAGCTCTTGAACGACTTCGAGCTGCTGCGCAGCATCTCGATCCATTGAGCAGGCAGACCGGAATCAACTGAAAGGAGGCATGCTGTGCTGTCGCTTGTCAAGCGCAATCTCAGCGGAGTCCTCTTGGCTGTCCTGGTCTTCGTGCAGGTTCTGATGGTCGGGCACCAGATGCGCACCCCCTCCGGGGAGACGCGCTTGCGCTATTGGACCAGTGCATTGCTAGTTCCGGTGCTACGCGCGGCGCAAACGACCTTGGACGCGATTTCCGGATCGTGGGGCAATTACGTCGAATTGGTCGACGCTCGCGAGCAGAGTCGCCAGATCGACGCGGAGGCGGACCGGCTGCGTATCGAGAATCATTTCCTGCGGCAGAAGCTGCTCCGTTTCGAGAGCCGGCAGGATCTCGAAGCGTATCGCCAAGACATCGCGTCGATGACCGTGAGCGCCAGCGTGATCGCCCGCAGTCCGAGTCGGTCCACGCAGGATGCCGTGCTCAATCGCGGCACCCGGGATGGCGTCGCGCGGGGCATGGCCGTAATCACCCCCGAGGGCATCGTCGGCAAGATCGAGGCGGCCTACGGCCGCTCCAGCATCGTCCTGCTCATCAACGACCTCGAGGCGGGGGTCGGCGCCGTGCTTGCCGAGAGCGGGGAGCCGGGCGTCTTGCGCGGCACCGACAGCGGCCTCTGCATGCTCGACTACATCGGCACCCACGTGCGCGTGGCGCGCGGGGAGACGGTCTATACGTCTGGCTTGGACGGAGTGTTCCCATCCGGATTGCCGATCGGGCGCGTGGAGTGGACCGAAGGCGGCACGGACATGCAGCGGATCGCGATCGAGCCGTTCGTGGCGCTCAACCGGGTCAGCGAGGTCTTGGTCGTCACCAAGGGCGAGCACGAAGTCATTCCGGACGACGTCTTGGCGCGCGTGCGCGACTTGTTCCCGCAGGGCGCGAGCAGAGCGGACAGGGGCAGGCGCGAACTGGCCCAGACGGACGCCGACCGGATCAAGCAGGCGTACCGGGCGGCCGCCCAGTCGCAAGGCAAGCGCATCGGGGTGCTGAGCGGTACCGGTCCGCCGGACCTGTCGTCGGCCGCGGAGGCCCTGAGGGGATTCCGCGCCACCGCCCGGGAGGAGGCCGAGGAGGCGGAGTGACCGGACGAGCCAGCACCGTGCAGGTCGCCGCCGGAGTCTCGCGGCGTAGCGGCGTACCCTTCTGGCTGGGCTTCGGACTCGTGCTGATCTCGCTGGCCTTGCAAGCCTTGCTGCCCACGGCGTTCCCCGTGTTGCGGCTAGTCAACTTGCCGCTGCTAGCCGCGCTGTACTTGGTCCTAGGCTTTCGAATCGCTCTATTGGGAGTGTGCATAGGCGCCGTTGTCGGCTGGGCGCACGACGGGCTGACCCACGGGCCCATTGGCGTCTACGGCTTGGTGTACTGCCTGCTCGGGTATCTTGTCAGCACCGCCAGCCAACTCTTCAAGATCGATGTGTCGCTGGTGATGGGAGTGTTGGTCGGAGCTGCGTATTGGCTCCACGAGCTCGGGCTCTTCGCGATCCGTGAATTCGTGCTCGGCCTGCAGCCGTCGTTGGAGTTGGCCACTTGGACGGCGCTCGCGCTGCTGCACACAGGCTTGGCCCTGGTGATCTTTCCAGGGCTCGACAGACTGGCGAGGTCGCGATGACCTGGGGGCGCAAGCTGCAACGCCGGCGGGTGAGCAGGCGGATCATAGCCTTCGAGGTCCTCGTCTCCGCGGTCTTCCTCGCGCTGGTGCTGGCGTTCTGGGAGATTCAAGTCGTCGAGAACGAGCGCTACCGGGCCCAAGCCGAGCAGAACCGGATCAAAGTGCTGCCCGTACCGGCGCCCCGCGGCAACATCCTCGACCGCCACGGCCGCGTGCTGGCGCGGAGCCGTATCTCGGTCTCGGCGCTGCTCGACTCACGCCTCGCGCCCGCCGAGAATCGCTTGCGGATCGCGTCGGGCCTGGGCTTGGACGAGGAGGTGCTCGCGGAGCGCATCCGGGAAGCGTCCGAGTTCGGCAACTCCCAGCACCTCGTGATCAAAGAGGACCTTTCCATCCGGGACATCGCGTTCCTCAGGGCCCGCCGTTCCGACTTCAGCGAGATCGATTTGATCCAAGGCATGAGCCGCCAGTACCCGGACGCGGCGGTCGCCGTGCATGCGGTGGGGTACGTGGGCGAAGTCAGCAAGAGCGAGCTGAACATGCGCGAGTTCCTGCTGCACCAATACGGAGCGGAGGTCGGCAAGAGCGGGATCGAGCGGCAATACAACGCGTGGCTGGCCGGGACGGACGGCAGCCAGCGGTTCCTGGTCGACAGCCTCGGACGGCAGCTCGAGGCGCTCGGCATCGCCGAGCCGGTCGCGGGAAACGACCTGCAGCTGACGATCGATCTCGACCTGCAGGCGGTCTCGGAACTGGGCTTGGGGAACCGCAAGGGCGCCGTTGTCGCTCTCGATCCGCGCAGCGGCGAGATTCTGGCCATGGCGAGTTCGCCGGTCTACGACCCCAACAAGTTCGTCAGCGGCCTGTCGCGCAGCGAATGGGTCTCGCTCAACTCCGATGGGAACACTCCGTTACTGAACCGCTCGACCCAGGGCACTTGGGCCATGGGCTCGGTGTTCAAGCCCGTCGTCGGGCTGGCCGGGCTGGAGGCCGGCCTGGCGGGAGAGGACTTCTCGGTGAGTTGCGGCGGCGGGCTGGCTTACGGCGGCGGGTACTTCCGCTGTCACAAGCGCGGCGGCCACGGTCGGGTCGCGCTGCACAAGGCGATCGCGCAATCGTGCGACGTGTATTTCTACCAGCTCGGAGCGAAGCTCGGGATCGAGACGCTAGCCCGGTACGCCCGCCTGGCCGGACTGGGCAGCAAGACGCTCGTGGACCTGCCCGACGAAGTGCCCGGTCTCGTCCCGACCGAGCGCTGGAAGATTCGGCAGACGCTGCAGCCATGGCATCCCGGCGAGACGATTATCGTCGCGATCGGGCAAGGGGCGATGTCGATCACGCCGATCCAGGCCGCGCACGCCATCGGCGGCTTGGCGATGGGCGGAGTGTGGCACCGCCCGCACCTCGTCTCCCGCAGCCAGAGAAACGCCATGGGCGAGGACAGCGCGCCGACGCTGCCGCGCAGATGGCCGGTGGATCCGGAGCACCTCCACAAGCTGCGCCAAGCGATGTGGGAGGTCGTCAACGGCAGCGGCACGGGGCGGCAGGCGCGCCTGAGAGAGCTGGACGTGTGCGGCAAGACGGGCACTTCCCAACGCGTTTCGAACGACCTGCGGCTGCGGGCGAAGCGCGAGGACTTCGAGGATGACGCCTGGTTCGTGGGCTTCGCGCCCTGCACGAATCCGGAGATCGTCGTGGCCGTGCTCTTGGAAAACGGGAAGCACAGCTACTACGCCGCAGCGGTCGCGCGCGACATCATCGAGACTTGGCGCTTGAACCGAGGCGCCGATAGCCTGAGGGATCTGGACGGAACGCTGGCCCGTTCGGCCGGAGGGGAGGGCTGATCGTGGAAGCGCCCGCCACCGGCAGGAGATTGTTCGAGGACTTCGACTGGGGGCTCTGCGCCCTCGTGCTCGCGATCACGTTGCTGGGACTGCGCCAGGTCTACAGCGCCACGCTCAACACCCAGTTCACCGAAGCCTACGGGCAGCACGTGGTGTGGCTGGGGGTCGGCTTGTGCCTGTTCTTCGTTGCGTCCAGCGTGAACTATCACATCGGCGTGCGGGCGTCGCACCTCCTGTGGGGCGGCGGAGTCCTGCTGCTGCTCGCCGTGCTGGCGTTCGCCGAACCGGTCAACGGCGCCAAGCGCTGGCTCGAGACTCCGTTCGGATTCTCGGTGCAGATCTCGGAGTACATGAAAGTGGTGCTAATCTTGGTGGTAGCCAAGCACTGCGGCGAGAACTCGTCCCGAACGCTCCGCATTCGCGACCTGCTGGTGATCGTGGTGCTCTTCGGAGCGCCGATCGGATTGGTGCTGCTGCAACCGGACTTGAGCACGTCGCTCAGCATGGTCCCGTTGCTGGGCATGGCGCTGTACCTCTCGCGCATCCGGGCCGGGCACATCGCGGCGCTGGGCTTGGCGTTCATCCTGCTGCTACCGGTGGGATGGTCGATGTTGAAGCCGTATCAGAGAGACCGGATCACCGGATTCATGGATCCGGACGCCGCGCCCCGGAGCACGGGGTACCAGATTCGGCAATCGAACATCGCGGTCGGGGCCGGAGGGATCTGGGGCCAAGGCTACGTGCAGGGTTCGCAAACCCAGTTGCGCTTCCTGCCGACGCCCCACACGGACTTCATCCTCGCCTCGTTCGCAGAAGAGGAGGGCTTCGTCGGCATCGCCGTGGTGATGGTGCTGTACTACGCCCTAATCATGCGGATCGTGGAAATCGGAAGGTCGGCGGCGGACGCGGAAGGCACGCTGGTTGCCATGTGCGTCGCGGCTCTCCTGCTTTTCCATATCGTGGTCAATGTCGGAATGGTGGCCAACAAGCTGCCCGTCACCGGACTGCCGTTGCCGTTAATGAGTTACGGCGGGTCGAGCCTGCTGACAGTCCTGACGATGCTCGGACTGGCGCACAGCGTACGCACCCGTCGATTCGTGAACTGACGCAAACCGCCGGCAAGGGCAGCGTGGCCGGCACTACGGAAAGAAAGGGCATAAGGGGAAGAGTTCAACCCCCGAACGAAGGTACTGAGCCACCCTCGGCAGCGCAAGCGTGCGAGCCCCGCACCATCGCGAGGCGCTCCGCTTGCCATACAGGATTTTCACGTTGCAGGCCGCTGGTCGCGGTCATGCGCAACGCAGTTTTGGAGCGATTCACGACAGCATGTCGAATCCACGGACACAGACGTTTCCGGGCCGGGCCGAACGGTACACCGCAGGGGATGAACCTTCTCTTGGACACATCTCATGTCTCAGGAATTGGTGATCTCATCGAATCCTATCGAAACCACAGTGGCGGTCCTCGAAGAGGATCGCCTCGTCGAAATCTACGTCGAACAGCACGCGCAACGGGCAATTACCGGCAACATCTACAAGGGTCGCGTGATCCGCGTCCTCGCCGGCATGGAATCGGCGTTCGTCGATATCGGCCTGAAGCGCGACGCGTTCCTCTACGTCACGGACGTCCTGGATCCGAAGGGCGACGGCGACGAGGAACTCGACACGGAGCCGATCCGCGCCGACCCGTCGCGAGCGCTGGCGGCCTCCGTCGCGGAGCAGAGCCCGGCGGAAGAGGAAGTCGCTGTCGCCGAGAGCGAAGCGAGCGGGGAGTCCGAACAGTCGGCGTCCGCGCCGAGCGATGACGGAGCCGAGGCAGCCGCGAAGCGGCCTTCACGGCGGCGCAGCCGCCGGCGCCGGCGCTCCGACCGCAAGGAAGAGCAGGAATCCGCGGCGACCGAGTCCGCGCCCGAAGCGGAGCCAGAAGCAGCCGCGAACGGGGACGAGAGCGGGGTGGCTGACGCGCCCCAAGGCGAAGAGCCGGTCGTGCTTCCCGGCGAATCGCTGTCGAAGTATGGCAAGGCCGCCGATCCTCCTGCATCGGAGGATCCGGCCGCATCGGACACCGCCGATCCCGCAACCGCGGCGGCACGTCCGCTGTCCGCGTCCGACGATGCTTCGACGGCGGGCACGGACGACGAGGACGCCGGTTCCGCAGCAGGGAGTGCCGAGGATCCGCCGAAAGGCGGTGTCGAGGTCTCGCCGCCCTCGCTGCTGGCCGAGCTGAACATCTTCGGGTGGCTCAAGAAGAAGGAACCGGAGCCGGAAGGGCAGAAGCCGGCCGCCGAGGAGCGGTCGAAGAGGCCCCCGCGCAAGGCAGGTGGCAGGCCCAGGCGTCAAGGGCGCCCAAAGCCGGAATCCGGTCCCGCTGATGACAAGGGCGGCGAGCGGAAGGCGCGCTCCGGCAGGCGTCCGCCGCGGCAGGGCGGGAAGGCGGAGGGCCGGCCGCGAGGCGGACCGAAGCGGACCGAACCTCGGCGCAACGGCTCGCAGAAGCAGGATCGCCCGCCCGCGCCGCAGGCCAACATCAAGGATCTCCTCAAGTCAGGCCAAGAGGTGATCGTCCAAGTGAACAAGGAGCCGGTGGGCGTCAAGGGCGCCCGGATAACCGCCCATGTCTCGCTGCCCGGCCGGTACATGGTCTACATGACCACGGCCACGCACAACGGCGTCGCCAAGAAGATCCAGCCCGAATCCGAGCGCAGCCGCCTGCGCAAGATCGTCGACAAGCACTCGAACGGAAAGCCGGGCGGCTTCGTCGTGCGGTCGGCGGCGCGCGGCGTGAGCGAAGAGGAACTCGTCGCGGACATCGAGTTCCTCCAGAAGCTCTGGCGGGACGTGCAGGCGAAGGCCGGCAGGCGCAAGGGACCGGCCAAGCTGCACAGCGACCTCGACATCGTGGAACGGGTGCTCCGAGACCAGATGGGCCAGGGCTTCAAGACGATCTGGATCGATTCGGAACTGGAGTACGAACGGATCATGCGCTTCGTCGAGCGCTTCCATCCCGAGCTCGCGCCGCACGTCAAGCTGTACACGAAGTCGCGGCCGATCTTCGACTCGTTCGGCATCACCAAGGATCTGGAGCGCGCGCTGAAACCGAAAGTCTGGCTCAAGTCCGGGGGCTACCTGGTCATCGACCAGACCGAGGCGCTGGTCGCGATCGACGTCAACACGGGCCGTTATGTCGGCAAGTCCGACCGGCTCGAAGACACCGTGCTGAAGACGAATCTGGAGGCCGCCGAAGAGATCGTCCGCCAGCTGCGACTCCGCGACCTCGGCGGCATCATCGTGATCGACTTCATCGACATGGAGGATCGCAAGAATCGCCAGCAAGTCCATCAGGTCCTGCAAGAGGCCTTGAAGCGCACGCGCTCTCCCTCGCGGCTCCTGCCGTTCAACGACTTCGGCATGGTCGTGATCACGCGGAAGGCGGTCCGCCAGTCCT
The DNA here is from genome assembly GCA_965242625.1 of Bryobacterales bacterium. Classification (GTDB taxonomy): domain Bacteria; phylum Acidobacteriota; class Terriglobia; order Bryobacterales; family UBA6623; genus VXMF01. The sequence goes on from CBDEST010000005.1 coordinate 992,318, forward strand.
TGGAACGCGCGATGTGCCGGCCTTGCCCGGCGTGCGCGGGATCCGGGACGGTCAAGTCGGCGGCTACGGTGCTTTCCGAGGCCTACTCGGCGGCGAATCGCCTCGCGGCGGAGACCAAGCGCAAAGGGGGCGAGCAGGCGCGGCACGTGACGTTGCGCGTGCATCCCGAAATCGGCAAGTCACTGAAGCAGCGGTCCGGTCGCCACATCGAGTCGCTCGAGGAGGCGGTCGGGGCGAGCGTGCTGGTCGAGAGCGACGCGACCATGCCCCCCGACGAGTTCACGCTCGGCTAGGGCGGCATCGCGGTCGAGCCCGGCCCGGCCGGGCTGGGCTACGCGGTGCCGTAGACCGCTTGATACTGCGCCTTCAGGTACTTGAAGTCGCTTTCGATGGCGGCCATCTCCCTCTCGCGGCGCTGCGCTTCGGTCGGAGCTTCGATCTTGTATTCGACGTGAAGCGATATCGGCCCGGCGAAGTCGGTAGCCGCCAGCGCTTGGAAGAAGCGCGGATAGTCGACCATCCCCTGTCCCAGAGGGCACATGGCGACCTTCCACTTGCCGTCGCGCCGTTCCCAGACGAAGTCCTTGCAGGCCACCATCGCGAGTCGGTCCTTCAACCTGTGGAATCCGATCTCCCAGCCAGCCGAACCGCCTTCGATCGTGGCGTGGCACGGATCGAAATAGATTCCGATCTGGCGCGGATCGGTGTCGCGGAGGGTCCACCAGTGATCCCAGAGGGCGCTGCCGACAAAGTTGCCCGAATGATTGTGGAAACCGCCCGTGATGCCCGCATGACCGGCGAGCGCGGCCAAGCCCTCGACGTCGGCCTTGACGCGGGCGAGCTGGCCGTCGAGATCGGCGTAGTCGCGGTAACGGAAGTAGCCGAGCTTGAAGAAGGGTATCCCGAGCCTCGCCGCGGTGTAAAGAGTGGGTCGGGCGGCGGGATCGCGACGCGAGAGCAGGCCGGTGGTGATCATCGGCAAGGAAACGTCCTCCGCGGCGAGTGCTTGGTACGCGAGCGGGAGGTCGCGCTCGACGTTCTCGGGCAGCACGTGCCCGCGCGGGCGCGTCGTCAGGTCGGCCCCGGCGAATCCCAGGGATCGCAGGGTCCGCGCGAGTTCCTTGTATCCCAAGTGCGGCAAGTGCTTCGTGAACAGGCACAGCGGGGGCTTGGCGGCGGGTTCCGCGCCTCGCGCCATCACAGGCAGCCCGGCGGCTAGGGTCAGCAATTCGCGACGGGTCGGTTTCGACATCGTTTCCCTCTCGTAGCGAGTCGGACGATCAGCGCGACCGAAACTCGTCGCGCCAGCCCAAGGCTGCATCGATCAATTCACCGGGAGCGTAGCGATCCCTGAGCCCGGGATACGCCCGCTCCAATTCGGCGTTCCACTGCGCCAGCAGATCCGCGTCGGCGTCCATGACTTGCAATCCGTACTTCCGCATCTCGCGAATCGCTTGCTGCTCCTGGCTGCGCACGGCCCGCTCAATGCGCTCTGCCGCTCGGGCGGAAGACTCGAGCATCGCTTCCCGCTGGTCTGCCGGAATCCGCTCCCACACGTCGTTGCTGATCAGCAGCGCGCCCACGATCGGCATGAACGGCATGTCGAGCATGTGCGGAGCGGATCCGAACCACTGGTAGCCGGCGGCCACGAGCGGAGGCACCGCGAAGACATCCACCAAGCCCGTCTCCAGATTCGCCTGCAATTCGGTCAGGTCCAACGGAACCGCGCGCAAGCCGAACTCGCCGTACAGCCGGAGCATGTCGTCGTCGCCCTTGGCGGTGTAGATCTTCATCTCGCGCAAGTCGTCTGGAGAGCGGAACTCCTCGACGCCGAAAAAGTAAGCCGTGCCGGCGTCACCCCAGCCAAGCACCTTGAAACCCTTCTCGGACAGCCTCTTCTCCAAGACCGGAGCCATCTTCGACCGCACGAAGTCGAACTCCTCGGGCGACCGGAACATCAACGGCACTTGGAGAGCGCTGATGCCCTCGTCAAGGAATGACATGCCGCTGCCGGAGATCAGCGCGGCTTGGATCTGGCCCGCGCGCATCTTGCGCAGCGTCGTGACCTCGTCGCCGACGACGCCGCCGGGGTAGATCGCTAGGTCGACGCTGCCACCCGAAATCTCGCGCCATTCCTCTCGGAGTTGCAGGAGCGCCTCGTGGTAGACGCTGTTCTTCGGCGCGATAGTCGCGACCTTGATCTTGTTCACGCGCCGCCGCTGGCTGGACGCTGGCTCGGGGCCCAGCCCTACCGCGACCAGCGCTACCGCGAGGGCAAGCAACTGGACCGCACGGAGTCTTCTCATCGTCGCTTCGAACCGCGCTTCACGAACCCGAGCGCGCCGGAGCACTGCCGACCCGCTAGCGAGTCCGTAATCATCGTAGTATACGAGCGCGAAGGCGCATCGCCAGCCGGGCGCGAGAAGGCGTCAGAAAAAGAGGTCGTCGATCTTGGAGCGCAGCCACCGGGCCCGGCGCTGGGCGAGGTGATTGAGCAGGCGATCCTGTTCGTGCGCATCGGCATCGACAGCTAGCGCCCTGGCTAGCAAGTCCTCGAAAAGTTCGCGATCTTGGGCGCCGATGGCATGGGCTTCGGCATACGAAACGAATAGCCCAGCTCGCTCGCCTCCGGACAGTTCCAAGGCTCGTTCGAAGCTCCGCTTGACACTGTTCGCGTCCGGGCCGCCCGGCTTCGAGGACTCCAAGCGGAGTCGGAATTCGTGAAGCGAGCCGCGATCCCAGCTCTCGTCCAACGCGAGCGCTCGGTCGAGCATCGCGTCGACCTCGGCCAGCCGAATGACCATGCCGGGATCGGTAGGATCCGTCGAGATCGAAAGCCCCAGCGCCGCGCCGGCCCAGTACAGCAGATCGACATGCTTTCTCGCGACGCGGCCCGCCGCCTCGCGCGGGGCCCGGCGCAGCTCCTCGGAAATCCCGGGATAGGCTGTATCCAACGCTCGCAAGCTGAAGCCCAGCGAGCGCAGGTAGAGGCGCTTCGCGCGCTCGCGGAGGGCCTTGCCGCCCTCGAAATCGTCGTCGATCAACATCTCTCCCGGCATGTCGACGTAGGCGAGCGCGTACAACGCGAAGCCCTTGGCGGCGGTCACGAGCAGGCCGCGGTGCCGGGGCGTGACGTCGAGCAAGCTCTCGACGAGTTTCAGGCTGAACGGAAGCGCTTCGCCAACGAGGTCGACGTCCGGGTCGGTTTCGTAAACCGACGTACCGGAGGACAGGGCATCCCCGACCTGCCGCACGGCGAACTTCTTGATCGAGCAAGCCGGAACGAGCAGGCCGAGCGCGATCGCGGTCGCGAGGATCCCGACCCCGGGACGGCACTCTCCCCGAGCCAAGCGGGCGGTTCGCGCGCGACCCACGATCCTACAGCCCCAGCAATCGCCGGACGAACTTGGCCGGGGGCGAACCGAACGAGAGCACCTTGTCGTGGTACGCCTGCCAATCCGTGATCGGACCGTGGCGCTCTTCCCAAGCGCGCCGCATCCCGTGGTGCTCGAGAGCGCCGACGAAATACGTGGACAGCTGCGCCGATGTCAACTGGGCGCGGATCCACTTGCCGGCCGCTTCGCCGTCTTCTTGGAAACCCTCGTCCATCATCATCTGCATGGCCTCTTGCTCGGTCATGGAACCGGCATGGATGCTCGGATCTAGAATCGCGTTGATTACGGCTCGGGTCAGCATCTTGAGTTGCTGCATCTTGAAGCGCGGGCCGCCGTAGCCGTGCTCTACCATCAACTGTTCGGAGTACACCGCCCACCCCTCGATGAAGGTGCCCGACGAGAAGATCGAGCGCACCATCGTCGGTGCCTCCGCCCGATTCGAGTGCGCGATCTGCAAGTAGTGCCCCGGAACGGCCTCATGCACCGTAAGGTCCTGCAACATGTAGTCGTTGTACTCGCGGTAGAACGAGAGCTTGCGGGCGGGGGTCCAGCGTTCGGGCGTCGGCGAAATGGCGTAGAACGTCTCGCCGCGCTCTTCGAGCGGGCCCGCAGAATCGCAGTACGCGGTGGAGACGCCGCGCCGGAATTCCGGCATGACGATGATCTTGAGCGGCTCGTCGGGCACTGTCACCAAACGCTTCGCGCGCGTGAACTCGGTAACGTCAGCCAAGGCCTGCCTGGCATCGTCGACGATGGAGTCGTCGGTCGGATGCGCATCGGCGAGTTCGTCGAGAACGGCGCGAATCACGCCCTTGCGGTCGGCGAGTCGTTGCGGGCGCGCATCGGGATGCGACTCTCGAAACAACGGCAGGGCTGTCTCGTACAACTCGCCCTGCAATTCCTCCAGGCGTCGCTGCGCTCGCGCCAGGATCTCCTCCATTGCGAGATCCGAGTGCAGCGTGAACGCCAGCTTGGCGCGGAACCGCTCCTCGCCAATGCGGAACTCCCCATCCGAGCGAGGCAGCAGGTCCTCCCGTAACCAGCGGCCATACTCTTCCAGCGCGCTCGCTGCCGTTTCACGAGCCGGAGCGAGCGCCTCCTCCATGCCCGGGGCCTCTTCGACGAAGCCATCCAAGTCCTTGCGGATCAGATTGATCGCGCCATCGTTCTGGCGGATGGCGGTCTCGGTGTGAACCTTGGGAGGACGAGCGAGATTCGCTTGGGCGGCGGCCACCACGCTCGGCACATCCAGCAGCCTCTGCCGCAAGTTCTCGAGACGGTCTTCAAGCGGCGCGAACTCCCGAGCGAGCAGTCCGTAGATCGCGTCGCCGACCCCGTACCGCAACGGGTTCCACTCGTGTTCGCGCAGTTCCTCGGCAGCCCAGACACTGAAGCGCAAGTGGTTGCGGAGGATTTCCAAGTCCACGGCATTCGCCGGGCTCAGGTGCGACGCTTCGATCGATTCCGCTTGCTCCAGGAACGCCCGATTCCAAGCGAGGCCCGCGGTCACTGCGGACGCCGAGCGATCGTTGAGCCGATGGTCGTAGCGGTGGTCACCGAGCGCGGTAGCGGACTCCGGATAGCGCTCGAGGAGCTCCTCGACGTAGCGGTTCGCTAGGGCTACGAACTCGTCGTCGCGCGACGAGCGGTCTTGCGAACAAGAGGCCAGCACGAGCGCGACGAGCAGGTAGCCGAGCCATGATCGCATGGAGCCATTGTACTGTTGCGCCTCGGTCACAGATCGAGGACTTCCACGTGTCGGCGAACCTGTTCGGCGGTCAGCGACTCGGATAGGTGCGACGTGATGTGAGAGGCCTCGTCGAATACCTCGAACAGGCGCATCTTGACGACAGCGTAGCGTTCCACTTCGCTCAAATCGCGACCCGCGTCTCCCTCCCAGTCGACGAAGCTCTCAGCCGGGGCGAAGATGCTGATCCTGAAGCGCGAGGCTCGGTCCGAGGTGCAGTCGAAGACGAATTCCCAGCCTTCCGCCCCGTCCCGGGTCGCATCGCGATAGCCTTCGTACGTGTATTGGTAGACATACCCGCTGTCGGCGGCGTAAGCCTTCTCGCGCCGAATGGCGGGGCGCCCGCGCAGAGGCGGGGGTTCGGGCGTCTGCCCCTTCAGCCGTGCGAGGAATCTCCTGAACACCTCTGGGAACCTACCGGAAGCGCTGCTCGCGAACCGGGTCGCCGTACATGTGATAGCCGCGCTCTTCCCAGAACCCGGGGCGGTCCCGGTCGACAAACTCCAAGCCGCGGATCCACTTCGAACTCTTCCATGCGTACAGGTGGGGGACGATCATCCGCAGCGGCCCGCCATGCACCGGGGTCAGGGGTTCCGGGCGATGCGTGTCCGCGAGCACCACGTCATCGCGCAACAGATCCTCGAGCGGCGTGTTGGTCGTGTAACCGCCGGCGCAATGCTGGATCACGAATCGCGCCTCGGGGAGCGGGTCGACACGGTCGATGACCGTTCGCAGCGCCACCCCTTCCCACTCGTTGTCGAACTTGCTCCATGTCGTCACGCAGTGGAAATCGGCCCTCACGCACTTCCGCGGGAGGGCTTGAAACTCGTCCCAAGTCCATTCCAGCGGGTGCCGAATCATGCCCGACACGCGGAAGCGCCACGAGTCGCGGTCGAACGCGGGAATCTCGCCCACATGCAAGACAGGCCACTTCAGAGTGAGCGACTGGCCCGGAGGCAGCCGCCCGGAGCGACGGTACTCGTCTTGCAGACGCTTGCGTTCAGACGTGCCAAGCATGTCCGTCTCCAGCCTATACCAGCCGGACCGCAGGGATTGGCACTAGGGCTGGCGGGATGCGACGCGGGCATTCCAACCAACGCGCTTGCACGCTATCGGAGTTGAGCAACGCGGCGACACTCGTTGCCGGAGGTTCCTTGACGCCCTGCTCTCCCGCGCAACGGCGCGCCAAACGGACGACCTCCTCGCCTCGGCGCCTCAATCCGGGACAGCGTAGCGTCCGCCCGCCATGGCGATGAGGATGCGCAGCACCGAAATCGATCCAACTGTCTCCCCATTCGGACCTCCGACCGGAGCTTCTTGATCCGGGTACGACGTTACCAGCGACAGGGCCTTCTGCAGCGTCATGTCGATGGGGCAGGCCGGCAGCCCGTCCAAGGATTCGTTGATCGGCTCCATGACCGAGCCAACGCGCAGGATCCGGCCGCGATTCATCTTGCTCGTGAGTTCGGCGACATAGTCGTCGGCCGGCCGGAGCACGATCTCCTGCGAATCTGCGTTTTGCACCATCTCGCCATCTCTCAAGATCGCGATCCGATCCCCGATCTCGAGTGCCTCTTCCAAGTCGTGGGTGACGAAGACGATGGTCTTCTCCATGTCCCGCTGCAATTCGAGCAGGAGCGTTCGCATGTCCACCCGGATGACGGGGTCGAGCGCGCTGAACGGCTCGTCCATCAGCAGAATCGGGGCATCCGTGACCAGCGCCCGCGCGATGCCGACGCGTTGCTGCATGCCTCCGGAAAGTTGGTCCGGATGCGCGTCCTCGTAGCCCTTGAGTCCGACTCGCTCGATCCAGAGGGCGGTGCGCTCGTGGCGTTCGGCGGGCGCCAAGCCTTGGACTTCCAAGGGATAGCTGACGTTCTGCCTGACAGTCATGTGCGGAAACAGGGCGAAACGCTGAAACACCATGCTGATGTGCTGTCGGCGGAACCGGCGGAGCTCATCCGTGGCCAGCGACAGCACGTCCACCCCGCCAACGAGAACCTCCCCGCCCGTCGGGTCGATCAGTCGGTTGATGTGCCGAATCAAGGTCGATTTGCCGCAACCGCTGAGGCCTATGATCACTTGGATGCTGCCTTGGGGGATCGTGAGGTTGATATCGCGCAGGCCCAACAGGAGCCCGTGAGCGTCTCGCAGTTCATCCTTGCCGACGCCGTCCTCGACGAGCCGCAAGGCCGCTCGCGATGCCTTTCCGAACACCTTGGTGAGCGAACGGATCTCGATGTCCATGGCTTCCAAGGAAGTCATAGGTGCTTGTCCGCGCGCAGGCGCTTCGCGTAGCCTTGGGTGATTCTGTCCAGCGCTATGGCCAGCGTGACGACGGCCGCCCCGTTGAACAGCCCCAAGGCGAAATACTGGTTGGTCACCGCTTGCAATACCGGCTGCCCGAGGCCGCGCACGCCGATCATCGCCGCGGTCACGATCATCGACAGCACCATCATGATCGACTGATTGACTCCAGCCATGATGTTGGGCAGCGCGAGCGGCAACTGCACGCGCACCAACTTGCGCCACGCGCCGGTGCCGAAAGCGTCGGCAGCCTCGATCATTTCCGCACTGACCAAGCGAATCCCGAGATTCGTCAGGTGGATGAGGGGCGGCACGGCATAGATGACGACCGCGATCAGGCCCGGCACCTTGCCGATTCCGAAGAGCATCACCACCGGAATCAGATAGACGAAGACCGGCATCGTCTGCATCGCGTCAAGAATCGGAGTGAAGATAGCCTGCAACCGGTCGAAACGCGCCATCAAGATGCCGATCGGGATACCCACCACAGCCGTCATCAGGGTGGACACGAGGGTCATCGCGAGCGTCCGGACGGTGTCGTCCCACATCCCCAAGTAGCCGATCAAGAAGAGCGCGACGCCCACGGTCGCGGTAAAGGGCACGCCGCGGCTTGCTCCGTAGCTCAGCCCGACAACCGTGACGATGATGACCCACCACGGAGTGATGAGCAGCAGTTCCTCAAACAGGATCAGCAGATACAGCAACGGATCGAACAGCCGCTCGATCGGTTCTCCGTACGCGCGGGTGAACGTGCGGTAGGCCGAGTCGATGCTTCGTTTCAATTCATTGAGCTGGTGCTCGCCAAGCGTCGGGAATTCGTGGATCCGGTCGGGTTCCGCAGGCTGGGCGTCCCGTTGCAAGCTGACCTTCACCCGTGTCGCGACTTCCGGTGGCACCCAGTCCGTCCATACGGACTCGTGATTCCTGAGAAAGTACTCCACGGTCTCTTTCGCGGTCGCTTGCTGCCCGTCCATCCATCCGAGCAGCTTGCTGACGAGGTCGCTATCCCAAACCATGCGGCTCAAGAAGTCATAGTGCGCCGGTGAGCGAGCCTCGAATGCGTGCGTAGCGAGGGTGAGAATGACGGATCTTGGATAGTAGTTGCGGGCGGGATTCTCGCAATCCGGAGAGGCGATGCACGGCCAAGTGGCAGGATCGTGGGGCGCAGCTTCCAACAAGTGCATCTTGTAGCGGGACAGCAAGGATGTTGGCGACCAATTGTACGCGAAGATCGGCTCCCGGCGTTCGTACGCCCTGGCTATCGCGGCCGCAAGGCCTTCGCCCGAGCCGGTATCGAAGCGCGTGAATCCCGCTTCCTCCATGCCGTACGCACGAAACAGATTCGCGTCGATGACCTGGCAAGCCCAGCCGGTCGGACAACTATAGAAGCGCCCCTTCCCGTGCTCCTCGTCATCCGGGAACAGATCGGGCCTGGCGAGGACCCCTTCCAACGACGACAGTTCCGGATACTGCTCAACGACATACGCCGGCACGTACCAACCCTCTTCACCGCCATCCGAGACGATGCGACCTGCGATCTTCAATCGTCCTTCGGCTACCGACTGCTCCACTGCTGCGCTCACACTGTTCAAGTACACGTCGGGAGCGATGTCGGGCTCGTGGTGCTCGGCCATGGACGCGATGATCGAGAGCGGATTGCCTTGGACGAGCTCGGGGTCGCAGCCGTACCCTCTGCGCAAGATCATGTCTTGCGTATGAGTGGTGATCTCGGAGGAGGCCCAGGAGAATTGCGCGATCGTGATCCGTCCGCAATCCGACTCGGTTCTGCACCCGGAACCGAGGATGCTGACCAAGGCCAGCAGCACTGCCCCGGCCGGCCCCCCCAGAGCAGTCCGATCGCCCTTGGAGCGCCCAGCGGGCGAAGGCCTGCAGCGCGCAGTCATCTGCGGGCCCCGTTAGAGATCGATTGCCGAACAGAATCCGGCACCACGAACCCGGCTCCCTCGCGCAAGGTCCGATAGCCGCCGGCGGAGACGTCTTCCAAGCGATCGACCGTGCCGCTTGGCCAGCGCACCTCGATCCACTCAGCGCTGGAATTCGCAGCCAAGCCGAGCAGTTCGCGCGGATCGTGCGACGAAAGGTAACTGCCTCCGCTCGTCCGCAAGCGGCCTCGCGTCATGCCCCCGGCGCGCCAGGTGACAACGGCACCCACAGCTTCAGCGTTGCTGAGTTTCGCCTCCAAGCGCAAGCCGATCCACCGGTTGTCGTTCTCGGTGACGTTCCGCAGCAACAACGGGGCCTCGCCGTTATTCGAGATCACGGCGTCGGTATCGCCATCGTTGTCGAAGTCGCCGACCGCGAGCCCGCGAGCCGGGAACAGACTCTCGAAGACCTCCCCGGCTTGGTCGCTGATATCGACATAAGCCCCGCCGCGGTGCTCGAGCAAGAGCAGCTTCTGCTTGTAGCTGACCAGAGGCTTGAACGTTCCGATCATGTCGTCGGGGTGGCCGTTAGCCAACAGCAAGTCGGGATCGCCATCGTTGTCGAAGTCGGAAAACCGCAGCCCCCAGCCGCTCGACAGCCGCGTGGTCTGTCGAATCTCCTGCGACGCGTCGACGAAGTCTTCGCCGCCCAGGTTCCGGTAGAGGCTGAACATCTCGTGGTCGATATTGGCGACGAACAGATCCTCCCAGCCGTCCCCGTCGTAGTCCACGGCGTCGACCCCCATCCCCGACCGTGGGGTGCCCGCGTCGCTGTACGCGACTCCCATGAACAGCCCCTCTTCGGTGAACGTCCCGTCTCCGCGGTTGACGAACAGAAAATTCTGGATCGTGTCGTTCGCCACGAATAAGTCCAAAGCGCCGTCGCGATTGATGTCGGTAGCCACCGCGCCGAAGGACTTGCTGCCCACGCTGGCGATGCCCGATTCCGCGCTCGTATCGCTGAACGTTCCATCGCCATTATTGCGATACAGCAAGCACTGGGTCGGGCGAAACGAGCGCGGGATACAGTAGTGCCGCCGTCCGGCTTCGTTGCCCCCGCAGTACTTGGACTCTTCGATGCTGTACGAGACGAATCCGGACACGAAAAGATCCAAGTGCGCGTCGCGATCGTAGTCGAACCACACCGCGTCGGTATACCAGCCCCGCGCATCGACTCCGGTTTCGCGAGCCACTTCGTCGAACGTGCCGTCCCCCCGATTCCGAAAGAGCAGGTTGCGCCCGTAGCTCGTCACGTAGAGGTCGGTGTCGCCGTCGCGGTCGAAGTCCGCCGCGGCGACGCCCATGCCGAATTGGTCGCCGGCGACGCCGGCCGCTCGGGTCACGTCCGCGAACGTGCCATCACCGTTGTTGCGGTAAAGCGCATTTCCTAGCTGGGAGTCTGGCCGGTAGAAATCCGCGGGTCCGCTATTCACGAAGTAAATGTCCAGCCAGCCGTCATTGTCGAAGTCTAGGAACGCGACGCCGGCACCGACCGTCTCGGGAAGGTGCCGTTCGTCCGACATCGCGTTGACATGGACCCACCGGATCCCGCTGGCGTCGGCGGGAACGACCTCGAACCGAATCGCGGCCGATAGCAGGGGCAAAGCGACGCTGCAGGCAGCGAGGCACCCTAGGATCCCGTAGGCCTCGGCGCGACGGCTGCCGACTGAGACATGGCATGGCATGGCACTACCGTTGGGGCAGGGACAGCACCATTCCATCGTAAAGGTGATCGACTCCTTGCAGATCTCGCTCCTGCTGTCGAGAGTTGAGATCCTCGATGATCGCCTGCTCCTTGCGAAAGCTGTCAACTCGCTTGAGCTTGGCGTAGACGCGTGCGAGCATCACGTGGGCCGGGACGAATTCGGGCTGCGCTTCGATCACCCGCTCAAGGAGCCCCTCGGCAGCGGTCCATTCCCCGAGCGAGACATGCACCTGCGCGAGCAGGTATCGCACGCCGGCGTCGAACTCGTTGCTCTCGAGGGCGGCGCGCAGCAACGTCAAGGCCCTCGCGGTGTCCCCGCGCTGCTGATGCAGCCAACCGAGGAACGCGTTGGCGTTAAAGTCGGACGGATTGCTGGCAAGCTCGGCTTCGAATTCCCCCGCAGCCCGGCCGTGGTCCCCGGTGTAAAGAAGGGCAACACCCATCTGGGAGTGCAGGGTCTGCAATTGGGCCGAGCCGTCGCTCGCGCGCTCGAAGAGTGCGAGGGCCGGGCCGTATGCCTTTTGCGCGAGCTTCACCGAACCCCGGATCAGCAAGGCTTCAGGCGAATCATCTCCGATCAGCCTGTCCGCGACGACCGCCGCCGCTGTCTCTACACGACCCGTCCGGACGTACGCCGAAGTGAGAGTGTAAAGAGCTTTGCGATTTGCGGCGTCGGCAGCGACGACCTCTTCCAAGGCCTGGATCCCGAGGCCGAGGTCGCCTTGCTGGAGCAAGCAAAGCCCATAGAGATGGCGCGCATGGCCGTTCGCCGGCTGACGCTCCAAGACCCAGTCCAATTCGCTCTCCGCATCCGTGAATTGCCCGGCTTGAAACAGCGCAAGGCCCAGAGTGTACGCGGTGCCAACGTGTTCCGGCGCGGCCCGGCGCACCTTTCGCAGGGCTGGAATCGCCGACTGCGGTTCGCCGAGGCGCAGATACGCCATGGCTAGGTTCGAATGGATGTCCATGCGCTCGGGCGCGAGTTTGGCCGCCTCTCGGTACGCGGCAAGCGCTCCTCGGTAATCACCGGCGCGCTGGAGTCCGGCGGCGCGCGCCACGGCTTCGTCGACGCTCTGCGCCGGGGCTGCGCCTGCAAGCGTCATCAGGCACAAGAGCGACAGCGGGATGAAGCCCGGTCGATGCATGGGCGGATCGCTCGCAGTGCCGCCGCGCCGAACTGACGCTCCGAAGTCGGGCGGTGACGCCTCTTCCCTACTCTAACCCCGCTGCGCGCAGCGCCCAGCAGTCGAGTTCGTCCTTGCCGAACGACGGGAGAGACAGTCGCTGCGAAGCTCCGGTGCTCGATCGCCGTTGATACAGTGTGGGCATGGCGGCCGGGCTCACGCGACGGCAGCTCCTCGCGCTCGCAGGACCTGCCGCCCACGCGCTCGGGCAAGGAGTGGCGTCGCGCGGGGTTCGTCCAGCGGCCCGGGCCAAAGCGTCGGGAAGGCCGTTCGACGCTCGCTTCACGGACGTAACGGCGGCGGCGGGCTTGACGCGGCCGACCGTCTACGGATCGGTCGATAACCCCCAGTACATCGTCGAAGCGATCGGCTGCGGGGCGGCGTTCGTGGACTACGACAATGACGGGTGGCTTGACATATTCCTGCTGAACGGCCGCACGCTCGAGGGCGTGCCCGAAGGCACGTCGAACCGCCTGTACAGGAATAACCGAGACGGGACATTCACCGACGTGACCGCCGAAGCGGGCTTGATCCGTGACGGTTGGTCCTCCGCTGTCTGCGTCGGGGATTACAACAACAGCGGATTCGACGATCTCTTCGTCACCTACTGGGGCCAGAACGTGCTCTACCGCAACAACGGCGACGGCACGTTCACGGATGTGACCGCCGAGGCTGGGCTGTCGCGTCCGGAAGTGCGTTGGGGTTCGGGTTGCACGTTCGTCGACTACGACCGCGACGGCTACCTGGACTTGTTCGTGGCCAATTACTTGGAATTCGATTTCGACGCGGTTCCCCTCCCGGGAGAGTCATCGGTCTGCGTGTGGCAGGGAGTGCCGGTGATCTGCGGGCCGCGGGGCCTGCCGCACGGTCGAAACTTGCTCTATCGCAATAACGGGGATGGCACCTTCACCGATGTCACGGAACGCGCGGGCATCGCCGCGGCGACCGAGACCTATGGCCTGACAGCGGTGGCCGCCGATTTCGACAGCGACGGCTGGCAAGACATCTATGTCGCGGGGGATTCGAGTCCTAGCCTGCTCTTCCGCAACAACCATGACGGCACCTTCACCGAGGAAGCGCTGGAGCGGGGATGCGCCGTGAGCGAAGACGGCGCGGAACAAGCGGGGATGGGCGTGGGAGTGGGCGATTACGATCTCGACGGGAGCCTTGACATCTTCAAGACCCATTTCTTCGATGACACGCACGTGCTGTATCGCAACGACGGGTCGGGATTTTACGAGGACCGAACCCTGCGCGCGGGCCTCGGCTACGAGACTCGCTACGTAGGCTGGGGAGCGGGCATGGCGGATTTCGACAACAACGGCCTGCCTGACATCTTCCTCGTCACCGGAAGCGTTTATCCGCAACTTGCGGAGACCTACGAACGCTACCCGAGCGCCACTCCACGCGTCCTGTTCCGGAACTTGGGCGGCGGTCGCTTCGAGGGTCTCGCTGACGAGGCTGGCCCGGAACTCGGGGCGGCGCATTGCAGCCGGGGTTGCGCCTTCGGCGACTTCGATAACGACGGTGACGTGGACATCCTGATCGTGAACCTGAACGAACCTCCCACGCTGCTGAGAACCGATGTAGCGGGCAGCGGCAATTGGCTCAAGGTCAAGTTGACTGGCACCCAGTCCAACAGAAGTGCGATCGGGGCCACGGTGGTTGCGAGCTATGGAGGACGCCGCCAAGCGCAAGCTGTCATGAGCCAGTCCAGCTTCCACTCGGCGAGCGACAGCCGGCTGCATTTCGGTCTGGGTTCGGCGCAGACAGCCGACATCGAAGTCCGGTGGCCATCGGGCGAGTCGGAGGTCCTCGAGGGCGTGCAGGCCAACGCGCTGGTGCGTGTCGAGGAGGGTGTCGGAATCGTTGATCGCGAGGAATGGTCGAACGCATAGGCGACACACCGATCGGCAACGGGCGGCGGGCCGATCTCGCGTTCCGCCGACGCGAGGTGCTGGTAAGCTGATGGCGTGACCAAGAAGATCCTGTTCCCCGCGATCTTGCTAGCGCTCGCGTGCGCTTACGGCCAGCCCAAGGTGACCGAGGCCGATGTCGAGGCGTGGATGGAGTCGCTGTCAAACTGGGGCCGCTGGGGACCGGACGACCAACTCGGAGCTGTGAACTTGATCACCCCGGAAACCCGCATGGCGGCGGCGAAGCTCGTGGAGAAGGGCGTGTCGGTCTCGATGGCGCGCGACGTGGAGAAGGCCTCCGCCGTCGACAACCCGCGCCCGTTCCTGCACAAGATGTTGAACGTCGGGCTAAACAATCCCGGTCAATTCGTCTCGGACGATTATCAGGTCAGCTATCACGGCTACGCCCACACTCACATGGACTCGCTGTGCCACATGGCGTACAACGGCAAGATGTACAACGGCTTCCCCCAAGCCGAGGTGGTCGAGTCGGGGGCGCCCAAGCTCGCGGTCACGGCGTTCAAGCAAGGCATCTTCGCGCGAGCTGTCCTGATGGACATGCCGCGCCTGAAGGGGGTGGACTGGCTCGAGCCAGGGACTCCGATCTACCCCTCCGATCTGGACGCTTGGGAAAAGAAGGCCGGATTCAAGACGCGCGGCGGCGATATCGTGCTCATTCGGACAGGCCGCTGGGCAAAGCGCGACGCGGAAGGACCATGGGACGTTTCGAAGAAGGCGGCGGGCTTGCATGCCTCGGCGGCCCAATGGCTCAAGGAGCGGGACGCGGCGATCCTGGGCAGCGACGCTGCCAGCGACGTGGCGCCTTCCTTGGTCGAGGGCGTGAACCAGCCCATTCACCAGCTGGTCATCATCGCCATGGGCATGCCGATTTTCGACAATCTCGATCTCGAAGCCGTGAGCGTGGAGGCCGCCCGCCAGAACCGCTGGCAGTTTCTCGTGACGGCCGCGCCGATGGCGGTCGGAGGGGGCACGGGCAGCCCGTTTAATCCAATCGCCACCTTCTAGGATGCCGCGATCTTCGATGAGCCCGGTGCTTCAGGAGTTCGAAATCGGCATGCAGTCGCGGCGCGGAATCCCCTTGGCCCAGCTGGTCAGGCTGCAGGCGATTCGGGCCATTGCCCTCTTGCTGGGACTCGCAGCGGCCGGGATGACCGCCGCGGCCGCCGACTGGCCGCTCTTCCTCGGAAGCGGCGGTCGCAACGCGATCGCCAAGGAAGTCCTGGAACCGCCGTTGCGGCCGAAGTGGACCTACGAGGCACCTGGCGGCGTAGACTCCACCGCGATCATCGTTGACGGCGCTGTCTATTTCGGGGAAATGGACGGCCGATTCCACGCGGTGGACCTCGAGACCGGAGCACCGCGCTGGGTCTACCAAGCGAATCTGGGCGTACCAGCGTCGGGATGCGTAACCGAAGGCGCGGTTTTCTTCGGTGACGAAGACGGCTATTTTCACGCCGTCGATATCGAGACCGGGGAGAAGCGCTGGGTCTACAGGACCTTCGCGGAGATCCTCTCTTCGCCGCACTGCAGCGAACAGGCGGTGATCGTGGGCTCTTACGACTCGTACTTGTACGCCTTCGAGCCCGCGACGGGCGAGGTGCTCTGGAAGTACCAGACGGAGGACCGGGTGAACGCCAGTCCGGCGGTCGTCGGCGGCAAGACCTTCATCACGGGGTGCGACGGACAGTTCCGAATCATCGACATCGCATCCGGCGAGGAGGACGCTGCCATTGACATGCGCGACTACGTGGCAGCCACGCCGGCCGTCGTGGGGGGCTCCGCATACGTCGGGACGTTCGGCTACGAAGTGCTCAAGATCGACTGGAAGGGCGGTGCCGTCGTTTGGCGTTACGACCATCCGGAAACGGACTTCGAGTTCTTCGCATCGCCCGTGATCCGGGACGGCTTGGTGGTCATCGGCGGGCGCGACAAGCGCGTACATGCGATCGACGAACGAACGGGCGAACTGCGCTGGGAGTTCGAGACGAGGTCGAGGGTCGATTCCTCGCCGGCACTCTCCGGAGACGTGATTTGGGTGGGTTCGATGGACGGGAACCTCTACGCCCTGAACCATCGGGACGGTTCGCTGCTGTGGAAATTCGCCATCGGCGGCAGGGTCGTGGCTTCTCCGGCGATCGCGGACGGCAACCTCGTGATCGGGTCGCGGAGCGGGGAGGTCTACTGCTTGACTCGCGCGACGGAGCCCTAGCAGGCTGCAGATCTCGCCCCAAACCCGCGATCAGCCCGGGCCCTGAGAACTGTGCTGCGACAGCGGTGCGCTGACCAGACCCTCGCGCGATGCATCTGGCTCCAGACTGCGTGACCGAACCGCCGCGCAGCGTGATATAGTGGCGGCCTTGCGACGACGAACAGCACTGCGGGCCTTGGCTGGAGCGTCCGTCGGACCGTTCTTCGCCTACCCGAAGACCAAGCACGCCAACCTGCTTTTCCTCTGCTCCGACCAACACCAAGCCGATGCGTCCGGATGCTACGGGCATGGCGTGGCGCAGACGCCGCATATCGATGAAATCGCGGCGGAGGGAGTGCGATTCGATCGCACGTATTGCCAGTCACCGGTGTGTGTGCCGTCTCGCGGCTCTATCGTCACCGGCAACTACGCCAGCCGGCACGGAGCCAGGATCCTTCAGGATCCACTCCCGAACGAAGCCCGCACGGTCGCCCATCTCTTCGCCGACAAAGGCTATGCGACTGCCGCGATCGGCAAGATGCACTTCGTTGACGAGAGCCGTCGCCACGGATTCGCGCATCGGGTGAACGCCGCCACCCATCTCGCTCGCCTCACCTCGGAAGAAGCCCGCTCGTTCCGCCGGGACCAAGGGGAGGGCGGAGGCACGTCAGGAACGCCGTCGGCGATGCCGGAGCGTCTCTTCCGGGATACGTTCTACGCCGAGGAGGCCGTGCGGTTCCTCAGGGCCCATCGGACGCGACCGTTCTGCCTCTGGACTTCATTTTTCATGCCGCACACGCCCTTGGTGCCGCACCGCAGGTACTGGGACCTCTACGATGGGGCAGATATCCAGCTCCCCGAGCGGTCGGCGAACGCCTTGGAAACAGGCTTTCACGGCCATCTGGTCCGCGCTAGGGAACGGGGCTGGTACGACCAGACTGACGACGAACTCGGCTTGGCGATTCGTGGTTACTACGGCAATGTCTCGCAGATGGACGCGAACGTGGGACGAGTGTTCGACACCCTGCGCGAGCTGGGACTTGAGAAGAACACGGTCGTCGTATACACCTCGGATCACGGCGAAATGGCAGGTGCCCACCGCATGTGGACGAAGCACAACATGTACGAGCAATCGGTGCGCGTGCCTCTGATCATGCGGATGCCCGACGGGCAAGGCGCGGGGTTGTCCAGAGAGCACATCGTCGAGCAAGTGGATCTGCTCCCGACGCTGGCCGAATTGTGCGGCTTCAGTGTGCCGACCGGAATCGATGGGCGCTCCTTCGCAGCTTCCGTGCGCGGAGAGCGGCACGCAGGTCGCGAGTTCGCCTATTCGGAATACTACTTCTGCCGCAGGGTGTTCACGGCGGATGACCGCTTTGTCGGCAAGCCGCCGATTCTGATGGTCAGGACGGACGGATGGAAGCTGAATTACCTCAGCTGGGAGCGTAGCGAGCTATTCGACTTGCAGAATGACCCGGGCGAGTTCCGGAACGTGATCGACGACTCGGGCAACGCTGGGATTGCCAAAGAACTGACGAGAATCGCGAAAAAGACCTACGCATCCGCTTAGCGGCCTGTTGCAAGGTCGCTGGGGCCTCTACGGGCCGCCGTGGCACATCCCGGGAGCCATCCTGCGCGGCGGTGCCTCAGCCTGTCGCGCTAGTATCGCAGCGGATCCATCCAGTCATGGGGCAGCGGGCGCACCAAGCGATTCGCCAAGGGCAAGCCCGGCCTCTTTCCCGATCAGATCGACGACCTGATCAATCGACTGAAGCGCGGCGACCGCCCTCCAGATCCAGAGGACGCTGGCTACATCCATCGACGCAAAGGCGATCGCAAGGATGCCTATGCCGTCGCACTCTCAGGCTACGGTGTAGCCAAGAGTGCTACTGAACGGCGGGTTGCGGATCACTCCACGGGGTCCTGCTGACGGGCATATTTCAGGGAAATCTGGTATCCCAAGGTGGCTGGGATCAGCGAGACGCAGCCGTGCCACATGATTCGGAGGCCCGGCTCCGGGTCGTGCTTGCGGTCCCGGTAGCCGCCGAGGTGGGCTACCAGGCGCACCAACGCCTCCACGTGCTCCGGGTCGCGCAAGCCGAAGTGGCGCGCGTAGGCTCCGAGGAATCCCAGCTCGTCGTCGGAGAACAGCAACTCCGCGGCACACGCGGGCGCCTGCCGGCTCAGCAGCGTCATCACCAGCAGGCGCCAAGCGACCACGCTGTTGATCGGCAGTGCCCGCTGCAGCCAGTCCACCGCGCGGAACGGCAAGTGCTCCACCCGGCAGCCGACCTTGAACACCCGGAAATAGTCCTCCAAACGCCAGCGCTGCAGGTAGTGGCGGACGACCTCGGCGGCGGCCTCCACCTCTGCCACCGGCACAGTCGTCAGCAGGTGCCACTGCACAGCCTCCTCGCCGGCCGGCGGCTCGCGCTCGACGAGATGCACTCCGTGCAGGGGAACCGGCGCTGCGTCCCCGCGCGTCGCGGCCAGCGTCAGCCGCCGGAACCGCAACTCGCAGACCGCCAAGCGATTCCGGCCCGCGATCTCGACTTCCACGCAGTCGGCCGCGGGCCCCTCCGCCAGCGCGGCGAAGAGCTTCCGGCCGTTGCCTTCCAGGTTGCGGTCGTGCTGCGCGCGCACCAACAAGTCGACCCGGCCGTGGCGGCGCTGCGCGTCGAACAGCTCGAAGCAGTCGGCTGCCCTGTCCATCACCGCGATCACCCTAGTCCGGCGCGGTACCTCGCGCGCCGCCTCCACGATGTCTTCGTAACCGTCAAGCCAGCGGCGCGTCTTCCCGCCTCGGGCTTTCACCGGCGTGCCGATCTCGCACCGCAGCACACCCAGCGGCAGACCCTGCGCGGTCACCGCCAGCGTCACATGCAGATGCAGCTTCAGCGTCCCCGTGCCTGTCTCTTTGCGCTCGGTCACTTCCAGCTCCTCGTAGCCTTGGTGCGTCGCGAAGTTCAGGTCGCTGCCGTCCTGGATGCAGAGCACGGTCGGCAGCCCGCACATGCGTTGCACGCTCCGCGCGCGGTGCGGCGCCAGAATGCGCTCCGGCGTCACCTCCGTCTTGTCCGGCTGGTCGATCAGGCGGAAGCACTCGTCCACGGTCGCGGCGGCGCGCGCGGCGCCGATGGCCCGACCCGGATACTCCGCCAGCAACTCCGCGCTATGCGCCAGCCGGGCCGTGAAGCGCTTGTCTCCCAATTCCGCTCCTACCGCGGGTCACCGCGGATCCAGTCTAGGTCGAACCGCGCCACGGTGAGGTATTTCACATGGGTGGCTCGACCCGACGGCGATCCGTCCTCGTACACGCAGTAAACGGTTCCGTCAGGCCCGGCGGCGAGATCGCTATATCCGCTCGGTCCCGGCTCGATCACCCGCTGGAACGGCCAAGTGATCCCGTCGTCGGCACTCAGTCTCACGGTAAGGTTCTGGCGTTTCCAGCCTCCGAGCGGATTGTCCGGGGAGCGCGGCTCGGTACTGTTCGGATTGGCAAAGACAAGGGCATCGCCGACTCTCAGCAAGCTGCCCATGCAAATCGGCTCCACCAATGCCTCGTCGAAGCGCAATTCCGACCAGCCGGCGGCACCGTCGGGCGAGACCGTCACCGCCCGGCGATGATTCTCTGACTCGTGGCGGATGTTGAGCATGACGCTGCCGTCAGCGAGTTCGACTGCCAAAGTCTCGGACGGGTTCTTGAGGTCGGGATGCCGGACCACGACCTCGCCGCGCTCCCAAGTCGCTCCTTGGTCATCGCTGTAGATCGTAGAAACGATCGAGGGCCGGTGCGCGTGCCCGCCGGTGCCATCCGATAGCCACACGGGAACGATCAGCCGCCCGCCACTGTGCCGGATGCCGTGCCCGGGACCGGTAGCGATCACCTTCCAGTCGTACTCCTCCCGGAATCGCTCGAAGGTCTCCGTAATATCGACTGGCTCGGAAAACGAATCCCCGTCATCCTCGGTCCGCATGTAATACGCGCGCTTGTACGCGCTGCAGAACAGGAAATGCACCGCGCCTAGCGGCTCGTCGACGATCGGGACAATGTTGTTGTAGGTCGTGACTCCGGGCTCGGCAAGTTCTTGAGCGAGGGCGGCTTCATTTTCGACAGGCGGTCCGGGCAACGCGACGATCTTGCGCGGCGCGTCCCAGTTCTCGCCGCCGTCTGCGCTGCGAGTCAGCAGGATATCCTGCGGCCCCCAGTCTCCGCGCGCGTCCGCCCGGGCCTCGGTAGCGACCATCACGGTTCCTGCAGGGGAAACCACGATTGCCGGGACCCGGTAGTGCGCGTACCCGCCCTTCTCGGCTTCGAAGATACGCACGGCTTGCATGCCGGACGCATCCGAGGTCTCTTCGGGCGGCCCTCCGCAACTGACAAAGAGGGCGAGAACCGCCAATGCAGGAATCAGCTTGCGCATCGCGTCAGTCTACCAAGCGAGCACGTCGAACGGCGCGATCCGACGACATCCGTGCGTACAATTCTACGAATGGACCGGCGCTCGTTCCTAGCCGTACCGGCCGCGCTTGTTGGCTGCGGCCTAGCAGCCGACCCCGAGGCACTGGAGACCGAGTGCCCGAAATTCCTGCGGGAGTTCGAAACCCGATACGCCAAGTCCCCTCGCGACGCGACTCTCGCTTGGTTCCGCGTCGCGCGCAGAGGGCTCTTCCTCCGCTACGGCGTGTACAGCCAGTTGCGTAGCGGACCGAGCGTGCAGTTCGACGAACGGATCCCCCTGGCACGCTACAAAGGCCTCCAAGACACGTTCGACCCGAGCGGATTCGACGCCGATGGGATCGCGAAAGCAGCCCAGAGCGGGGGCATGCGATATGTCGCGATGACGGCGAAACAAGCGGACGGGTTCAGCCTCTTTCGAACGGTCGAGACCGACTTCAATTGCTTGGAAGCAAGCGGCCGCGACCTTGTCGGCGAGCTGGCCGAGGCCTGCGATCGGAGATCGCTCGGCTTGTTCCTGACGTATTCGTACGCGGCGGACTGGCGTCATCCGTACTTCTATCCCTCCGAATCCGCGCGGTCCATGGGTTTTCTCTCGCGGCCGGCCTATCCGTCGCGTCCTCCCGCATACAGGTTCGAGGACGACGAAGATTTCCTGCATTACATCCGTTACGCGCACAATCAACTGCAAGAAATCGCCTACCGCTACCGACCGCTGGCTGGCGTCCGGCTGGAGCCGACCGCTGGCTACCGGGCGCGACCCGATCTGTTCCCCATCGCGCAGACGTACGGCATCCTGCGCGAGGCTGGTCGGGGCATCTTGGTAGCGTTCGGCGAGGGCGTAACGGGCGACGAGGACTACGTCAGCGTCAAGCGCACGGAACTCGAAGACGAGGCGGTCGCGTCAAGGTTCCGGAATTCGGACGGTCCTCGAGAAATCCGACATTACCTCGCAGCGGGTTCAGGGGGAACATCTGCGGAGGAGATTGCCACCCCGCTTCAAGCACTTGAAAACGCTCGGGTCTTGGGAGCGAACTTGCTGTTCGGAGTGTCATTGCGTCCCGACGGATCGCTGGATCCGGCCGACGAACGCCGCTTGGGGGAACTCGGGCAATCCCCTGCCACGTGACCTACCTGCCAGCTGTCCGATTCAGGTGATCAGAAGGCCGCCGACTCCGCGATGCAGCGATCCTTGGCTGAAGCCGGGAGCCCCGCGGATGCGGCTGGCCGGGAGGTGCGCCGCGACCGCGATGAGGCGTCTCGGCACTCATTGAATCAGTGCCTCGGCACTGTCCGCCCCGTAGAAGCTGTACCACGGTGTCGCCGCTTCGAGGCGTTTGTTGATTTCCCCGATGTTCACGACGCCCTGACCGCCTAGCCAGTCTTCCAACGCGTTGACCCCCTGGGTGCAATACACCGGGATCGCCTCTTGCCACGTCGCGCGGCCGCAGAGCACGCCCGAGAAGCTGACGCCAGCCTCGGCGGCCCATTCCAAGGACTCGGTGAACACCTCGTTCGTCACGCCCGCGCTCAGATAGATGAACGGGCGTCCCGCCGCTTCGGCTGCCGCCCGGAAGTGCTCCATGGCCTCGGCTTTCGTGTAGGCGCTCGGCCCCTGGCAAGCCCGGGAGCCTGCGGCGAACGCCATGTTCACGGGAACTTCGACCTTCAGCACGTCCACCCCGTACTTGTCCTTGGAGAACTCGCGCATGCTCTCGGCAACGACTTCCGGCTTGCGCTTGGCGAAGTCGATACCCTTCTCGTTGCCGCCCGCCGGGTCGTATCCCACGAACTCGAGGAAGAACGGCAGGTCGTTCGCCGCGCACTCGTCCCCGATCCGCTCGATGAAGGCGTGCTTGACTTCGTTGACCGCGGAATCCTCGAAAGGCGTGTAGTACAGCAGGATCTTGACCGCGTTGGCACCGAGGCCCCCGATGCGTTTCGCTGACAGGTCATCGATCAGCGTGGCCAGCCGCCCCGGCTGGGTGTTGTCATAGCCGCTGCGCTCGTAGGACAGCAGCAAGCCCGCGTTCGCCGCTCGGGCCTGCGCCCCCGGCATGCCCCAGATCGGATCCAGCAGGATCGCGCTGGCGTGGGGTGTCAGGACGCGGGAGACGCACAGCTTGAACTCGCTCATCATGTCGTCCGTGACTTGATCCGGGGCGATGCCTTTTCCCTTCGCGATCGCTTTCTTCAAGGAACCGCGCTGGTCCATCGCGGCCGCGCCGATGACTCCGTGGTCGGTAGCCAGGGCTTGCAGATGCGCGCACTTGGCGGCGGTGATTCGATTCGTCATGGGTACTCCCTCTGGGGCTTCGCCCCGTGGTCCAACTGGGAACCTGCGTCAGACGGTTCGGCTACTCGCCGAGGCCTCGAAAGTAGCGCTCGGCAATCTCGATGTCGGCTTCGATCTGCTTCCGGAGCGACTGGGCTGACGGGAACTTGCGCTCGTCGCGGATCTTCCGCAGGAACTTCAATTCTATCGCGGTCGGAGCGGATGTTTCCACCGTTCCGAGCAAGAACGTTTCCACGGTGCGCCGCTGTCCGTTGAAGGTCGGTCGGACGCCTACGTTCGTGATGGATGCGAGGCAAGATTCAAGGCCTGCGGGCCGAGTCCTCGTGATGTATACGCCATCCGCCGGGAGCACGCGGCTCTCGGGCTCGAGATTCAGCGTCGGCACGGTCCGTTTGGAACCGATCCCCTCGCCGCTGACGATTCTCCCCTCTAGCGAGAATTCGCGCCCGAGCAGCGACCGGGCAGCCTCCATGCGACCTGCGCAGACGAGATTGCGCACGCGGGTGCTGCTCACGACGTCACCGTCCACGACCACGGTGTCGGCGAACACCACGTCGAAACCCAAGTCATGACCCAGAGACCGCAGCGTTGCGGCGTCTCCAGCCTGATGGCGTCCAAACCGAAAATTCGCCCCGACGACGACCTGGCGCGCCCCGAGCTTGCGCACCAGGAATTGTTCGGCGAAGGCGCGCGGCGAGAGTCGGGAGATTTCCTTGGTGAAGCGCAGCACGGAGACGCGATCGATGCCCTCGTCGCGCATGAGCGCGGCCCGCTGACGCACGCTTGTCAGCGTTAGTGGGGCCCGCTCCGGGGCCACCACCTCCAACGGATGCGGCTCGAAGGTGAGCGCAACGGCCTCGATCGAATGGGACTGCGCCGCATCAACCACAGAACGCAATATCCGGCGATGGCCTAGGTGGACGCCATCGAAGTTTCCGATCGTGACGACCGCCGGGCCGAGACCGTCCGGAAGGTCTTGCATGCCGGTCCTAGCCTTCCACCGAGATCCGGAGGCCGTCGTAGGCCAGCGAGACATGGTCGGGCAATTGCCGGCAGGTCTCCTCGTGCGGCAGCTCATGACAGATGTGCGTAAAGAACGCCCGGGAGGGTCGCAAGCGCTCGACCCAGGCCAGCGCTTGCGCGACCGTCGAATGCATGGGATGCGGGTGGTGGCGCAGGGCTCCCAGAAACAGCACGTCCAGCCCCTCGAGGAACGGAATCGACGACTCCGGGAAATCGGTTTGGTCGGTCACGTACGCCGCCTTGCCGAAGCGAAACCCCAAGATCGGTTTCGGCCCGTGATACACCCCGAAGGGCTGAAAGCGGGCGCCGAACAAATCGATCGACCCGCCTTCGATCGTCCGGCCGTCCAAGCGCGGCACGCCGCCGGGATGCGTACCCTCTCCGGCGAACGCGTACGGGAACACGCGGCGCAGCGACGCTAGCGTGGAAGGCGCGGCGTAGACCGGGATGCGATCGGGACGCCCGTAATTGAAGGGGCGCACATCGTCCAAGCCCATGATGTGGTCGGCGTGGTCGTGCGTGTAGAGCACGGCGTCGAGTCGGCGGAAGCCAGCGGTCAGGGCTTGCTGGCGAAAGTCGGGCGTCGTATCCACCAAGACGTTCCGCTCGACGCCGCCCGCTTGGAATCGAATCAGAACTGACGGACGCAGGCGCCGGTCGCGCGGATCCGCGGAGGTGCAGACGGAACAGTCGCAGCCGATGGTCGGAACGCCGGTGCTGGTTCCGGACCCCAGTACTTCAATCGTACAGCCGGACTGCATGCGGCCAGGCCTTCCGAGCGCGGTCCGCGGACAAGTGCTTCGGAAGGATTCAATCTTAGCGACCCGAGGGCGTGGGGACTCCGATGCGAAATAAACGGAGAAATTCGTGCTTGACGTGCTTGATAGGACTATGTACGATCATCATGCGCTTCCTTCGACTCCGATTCGATCTAGGGAAGAGCGCTGCGTGCTGCGGGTCCATACGCCTCCGGTGGCGGGTGTTTGCTTGACCGGTTTGCGCGCAGGTTCCTCCGGCTCCGTCCTTCGCTTCCGGCGACCGACGCGGGCGAGCCGCCAGGCCAATCTGATGGCGGGCGTCCCCGCTAGGAGGAAGCGATGAATCGAAGCAAAACGCTGCTGGCACTCTTGTGCATGCTGGCAGCCAGTAGCGCGGCATGGGCGCAAGTGTCCGGCCGCCTGTCAGGTTCAGTCACGGATCCCACCGGCCAGGTGATCGTAGCCGCGGAGATCGCCGTGACGAACACCGGGACCGCCGAGCAGCGCTTGGTCCAGTCCAACGAAGCAGGCAACTTCGTGGTTGCCGCTCTGCCGCCCGGCACCTACTCGATCAACGTGCAGTCCGAGGGATTCCAGTCTTACGAGCAGACGGGGATCATCATCAGCGCTAACCAAGCCTTGGCCCTCGGCAGCATCCAGCTAGCCATCGGCGCCGTCACCGAGACCGTCACGGTCGCGGCGGAGGGCGCCGCGGTCGAGACCGATAACGCCGGGGTCAACGCCCTGCTCACCAGCAAT
Organism: Bryobacterales bacterium; assembly: GCA_965242625.1. Lineage (GTDB taxonomy): Bacteria > Acidobacteriota > Terriglobia > Bryobacterales > UBA6623 > VXMF01. The sequence continues at coordinate 1,018,019 of CBDEST010000005.1, forward strand.
CAGATGGACGGACTGATGCAGCGCGGCCGCGATATCGTCGCACTGCTCACAGTCCTTCCGGGCGTTGCCCAAGTGGCCAACAGCGACGCGCTGGGAGGCAACTGGGGTTCCCGGACGCCGAACTTCTCGGGCGCCCGCAACGGCTGGAACAACTTCATGCTGGACGGCATGCCGGGCAACGACATCGACGACACGACGACGTTCCATGTCTCCGTGAGCATGGACGCCATCCAAGAGGTGAGCGTCAAGTCGACCGCGTACCAGGCGGAGTACGGTCGCGTGCCGGGCGCCCAGGTCAACATCATTTCCAAGTCGGGTACGAACGAGTTCCACGGCGCCGGCTACTGGTTCAAACGGAACGAGGCGCTGAACGCGAACTCGTTCGACAACAACCGCTTCGGCTCCGACAAGCCGCCGTATCGCTTCGACACCATCGGCGGAGTGCTGGGCGGGCCGATCAAGAAGGACAAGATGTTCTTTTTCGTGAGTCGCGAGATCTGGAGGATCCAGAAGCCGAGCCAGAGGCATCGCGCCACTGTCCCGACGGCCATGGAGCGGCGCGGCGACTTCTCGCAGTCCCTGGACCAGGACGGCTCGCTGATTCAGGTGATGGACCACATGACGGGCATGCCGTTCCCGGGCAACGTGATACCTTCTCAGCGCATCAACGCGGCCGGGCAGGGCTTGCTCAACTTCATGCCCGATCCGACGCATCCGGAACTCTTCGCCTCGCAGGGCATCAACTACACCGAGCTCTCCCCGTCCGCCCATCCGAAGAGCCAGTGGCAGTTCAAGTTCGACTGGGTGCCCACCCCCAACGACCGGATCACGTTCCGGCCCAGGTTCTGGAACGCCGACATCCAGGCGCAACGAGAGTCGGTTGCCTTCAACGCCTTCAACAACAGCATCTTCAAGCAGGCGCACCACTACGAATACATCAACAGGAACCTGCAGGGCATATACAACAAGACGCTCTCTCCGACGCTGGTGAACGAGTTCCGCCTGGGGCTGGGGCTGAGCCGCGAGTCCGGCGCTCTGAACGATGACTTCCAGCTCGACGCGCTGCGCAAGTCGAACTATCCGGGCTTGGCGGATCTCGGCCAGCTGTTCCCCTCGGCCAATCCGCTGGGGCTGGTGCCGCGCTTCAGCTTCGGCGGCATCCCGAACGGCCCGCGGGCCGACTACGATCCGCGCACGCCTATCGCGGCGCATGACGAGCGACCCGTGCTGTCGAACAACCTGAGCTGGTTCAAGGGGGACCACACGTTCAAATTCGGCTTCTACTACGAACTCAACGACGCGAGCGAGGGGCCGCGCGCCGGCGGCGTGGGCCGGCACATGGGCACGTACGACTTCCGGCGCACGAACCTGAACCCGTTCGATTCGAACCATCCCTTCGCGAACGCGATCCTCGGCAACTTCTACTCGTACTCGGAGTCCAGCGGGCAGACCGAAGGCTTGGCGAGGACCTACACCGTGGAGTGGTTCGCGCAGGACACGTGGAAGATCACCCCGAAGCTCACGCTGGACTACGGAGTGCGGTTCTCGAGCTTCACGCCGTGGCGCTTGCGGGAGAACGAGGGCTCCGCGCTGGCGATCAGCCGGATTGACGCGGGCAGCATACCGTCCCTGTACTACCCCGCCATCGATCCCAGCGGGCAACGCGTGGCCTTCGACGCCATGACCGGTCGGTACTTTCCGACCCCCTATATCGGCGCGAACATTCCGGGGCGCGGCGACCGCCTGAACGGAGTGATCATCGGAGACGGCTCGTCCGACTACCTGCACGGTTACCGCGAGCGGCCGCCTGTCCAGGTCCAGCCCCGCCTGGGATTCGCGTACGACCCGTTCGGTCGGGGCAAGACAGCGGTCCGGGGATCCTTCGCTGTCCAGACGCAGGCGATCTTCGGCTCCCAAGGATCCATGTGGGACGTGACGACGTCGCCTCCGATCCTGGAGTCGCCGACGATCTATTTCGGAAACATGGACACGTTCTTGGATGCCGCCCAGGTGTTCTTCCCGCCGAGCATGAAGTCGTTCGATCCGGAATTCAATCCGCCGCGGGTCTACCAGTGGAGTTTCGGCATCCAGCAGGATATCGGCAACGGCACGGTCCTGGACACCAGCTATGTCGGCAACAGCGGCACGCGCCTGTACCAGACGCGGAACCTGAACACGCTCGCACCCGGCTCGCGGTTTCAAGACCAGTACCAGGACCGGACAACCGGACGCCCCCTGCCCGATGTCTTCCTGCGCCCGTACTACGGCTATTCGGGCATCAATTACCAAGAAAACTCGGGCTGGTCGAACTACCACGCGTTGCAGGTGAGCCTCAACCGGCGGTACACGTCGAAATTCCAGTACGGCATCGCCTACACTTGGTCGAAAGCCATGGGCTTGGGGGGCGGTGACCGGGACGCTCTGCCCATGTACCGGAGCACCCGCGGATACCTGTACGGCAAGACGGGATTCGACCAAACCCACATGTTCGTCGCGAATTACCTGTGGTCGCTGCCTAACGCCCGCGCATTCGCCGGCAATGCGGCCGGCCGGGCCGTTTTCCACGACTGGGAGGTCGCGGGCATCATCACCATGGCCAGCGGATTCCCTCGCGGCGTCGGGTTCGGCTACACGGACGGCGTGGATCGCTGGGGTGGCGGGGACAGCCCTCGCGCGAACATGGTCGCGAACCCGATCATCTCGAGCAAGAGCTTCGACCGGTGGTTCAACACCGAGTCGGTGGCGGCCCCGGGCGAAGGCGATTTCGGGAACGCTCCGCGCGATGTGTTCCGCGGGCCGGGCCTGCACAGCTGGGACATTTCCATCTACAAGAACTTCCCGGTGACCGAGGCTTCCCGATTCCAGTTCCGCTGGGAGATGTACAACATGTTCAACCACACCCAGTACGACGGCGTGGACTCGAATGCCAGATTCGACCCCTCGGGCACGCAGATCAACGGCAACTTCGGCCGGGTTACGTCCGCCCGCGGACCAAGAGTCATGCAAGCCTCGCTGCGGTTCGAGTTTTGACCCGCGTCGGTCGCATCGCTGACCGACGCTCGCGCCCCGGCCTCCGCTCGGGAGCCCGGGGCGCGGTTTTCTTGCTCGCCGCGAGCTGGATTCCGGGACAGTCCGGTCTCGACGAAGCGCAGCTGGCTAAGTTTCGAGCGTCTGAAGCTGCCTTCGCCGAGCAGCGCTACGGCGAGGCAGCCGAGGGCTACGAAGCCCTGGCGGACGAACTGCCGCAATACGCGGAACTGCACGCCAAGCTGGGGCTGAGCCGGTTCTTCAACCGGCAGTGCAGCCAGTCGGCACCGGCTTTCCAGAAGGCACTCGACCTCCGTCCCGATCTCAAGGCGGCGCGGGTGCTGCTGTCGATCTGCCTTTCGGAACTCGGCCGCTTCGGCGAAGCCTTGCCCGGCCTCGAGGCGGGGTACGCGGATCCGCCCGACTACCCGGGCGTCAGGCGCCTCGCGGGGCTCGAGCTGGTCAGGAGCTATCTGGGCCTCGGCCGGCACGCGCGCGCGGCGAAAGTCACGGCCGAACTGCAGATCGCTCACCCGGAAGATCCGGAAATTCTCTTTCACGCCAACCGCACCTACCGCGAAGTGGCCATACAGGCCGCCTTCGAGATCGCCCGGGTCGCGCCCGAATCGGTCTGGGGGCATCAGGCCATGGGCGAAGCCTACGAGGGCCGGCAGTTCTACGACCTCGCGATCATGGAGTACCGCAAGGCCCTGGCCTTGGATCCCGACCGCCCCGGCCTGCACTTCCGCCTCGGCGAAGCCATGCTCGCCAACGCGGGCGCTCCGGCCCGCGCGAGCGACGCGCTCGAGGAGTTCCAGCGCGAACTCGCCGCGAACCCGCATCACGCTTCGGCGGCGTTCCGCGTCGGCGAGATTCACCAAGCGCAGGATCGGACAGAAACAGCGCTTGACTACTACCGGACGGCCGTGCGGCTGCGCCCCGATTACCAGGAGGCGCACCTCGCGCTCGGCAAGCTCTTGCTAGAACTCAAGGATTCCGCAGGAGCCACGGAGCACCTGCAGACGGCGGTCCGTCTGAATCCGGACGACGCGAGCGCCCACTACCAACTCGCCCGGGCCTTCGGCGCCTCGGAAGATACCGAGGGCCGCAAGCGAGCGCTGGCTGAGTACCGTCGCCTGCAATCCCGGCGCAGGCAACTGGATCAAGCGATCTTTCGGGGCGAACCGCCCGCTCGGCCGCTCCCCGAAGCCCCCGGGAACGAATCGCCTGAATCGCAATAATGGAGTGACTCTCATGCAACCGCGCAAAGTTCTTCTCATCGCACTGGTCGTTGCGACGGCGCCCTGCTGGGCCGGCGACTGGCCGACGTTCAGCTATGACGCCCGTCGCAGCGGATGGGCCCGGTCCGAAGTGATTCTCAATCGCGAGAACGTCGGCGACATGGTCCTGAAGTGGAAGACCCCTGTCGAGAACGAGCCGAAGTCGCTGGCGGCGCTCACCGCGCCGATCGTAGTCACTGACGTGCGCACGGGCGAAGGGCGCAGGGCGAAGAAGAATCTCGTCTACGTCGCCGGCACCGGCGACGTGCTGTACGCAATCGACGCCGACAACGGTGAGATCGTGTGGGAAAAAGAGTTTCGCACTGACGTGACGAACAAGTCCCCGGGCATGTGGCTGTGTCCGAAGGGCCTCAACGCGACGCCCACGGTGGACGTGTCGAAGAACACGCTCTACGCAATCTCGACCGACGGACGCCTGTACGCCCTCGATCTCGCGACGGGCAAAGAGAAATTCCGATCCCAGCAATGGGTTCCGGCATTTGCCAAGACTTGGAGCTTGAATCGGATCGGCGACGTGCTGTACACGCCGATTTCGCAGCAGTGCGGAGACACCGTGTCCGGCGTCACCTCGATCGATGTCTCGAATCCGGAGAACATCGTGATCCGGTCGTGGCGGTCGACTCCCGAGTACGGGGCCGGCATTTGGGGCCGCGCCGGAGTCGCCATCGGCAGAGACGGCGCGATCTACGGCGGAACCGGTGACGGACCGTACAACCCCGGACGGCGGATTTTCGGCAACACGATGTTCCGGCTGGACCCGGACACGCTGAAGCTGGTGGACTACTACACGCCCACGAACTGGGAATACGTCTGGAAGCGCGATTTCGATATCACCGCTTCGGCATTGGTTGTCGAGTACAAGGGGGACGAATACGTCATCATCGGCGGCAAGGAAGGCGTCCTCTACTTGATGGACGCGACTGACATGGGCGGCTTGACCCACCACGACAACCTCTATACGACGCCGCTGCTCTCGAACGACGACGAATGGTTCGAGGCCAAGGGGCTATGGGGCGGGTTCTCGAGCTACGTGGACGATCAGGGACGGGTCTGGGTGTACGCGCCGGCATGGGGGCCGGTGTCGGTCAAGGCCCCCGAGTTCCCGATCACGAACGGGCCGAATCCAAACGGCTCGATAATGGCGTTCACGGTGGCGGACGATTCCGAGACGGGCAAGCCCTACCTCAGGCCGGAGTGGATCAGCGGTGATTTCGCTGTGCCCGAACCGGTGGCGATCGCCAACGACGTGGCATTCGTGCTGTCGAACGGCGAGAACGCCCGTCAGACGATCAAGGCGGGGATCATGCCGTTCGGAGAGTTCAACTCCGAGGAACTGCTCCGGGACCAGCAACGGATCGAGCATGACGATAGCGCCCGTCTGCTGGCCTTGGATGCCCAGACCGGGAAGATGCTCTTCGATTCGGGCCCGGACGCGATCGACACGTGGAGTCACTTCACGGGCATCGCCGTCGCGGACGGTCAGGTATACGCGGTCGATTTCTCGTCTACGCTGTACTGCTTCGGCTTGCCGGACAGCGAGTAGGCGCGGGGCCTCACTCCGTGCGGAACGTTTCCGATTCGCTCCGGACGCGACGCGCGCGGAACCGCTGCACGGCCTCTGCGGCCATGCCTCGATCTCCAAGGCGTCGGTAGAGGCGCGCCAAGGCGTAATACGGTCGATGGTCCTCGGGCTGGAGACGAGACGCGCGGCGCAGCTCGCGGATCGCGGATTGCCATTCGCCGCGACTCTCGAGTAGCAATCCAAGCCAGTATCGGGCCAGCGCGGAGTCCGGGGCGTACTCCAATGCTTCCCGCAAGTATCGATCCGCGTCGGCGAGTCGCCCTTGGCGATAGAGCAATGTCCCTAGCAGGAGCGGGGGGTCGGCGGAACGGTCGGCGGCGGCTCGGTTCAGCGCGATCGCTTCGCGATACTGTCGGCGGGCGTCTTCGACCCTGCCCAGCGCTTCGTAGCTCCGACCCAAGAAGCTGCGATTCTCCGAGGACTGCGGTCGGAGGTCCACGGCGCGCTCGAATGCTCGGACAGCAGGTGCGAACCGCCTTCGCGTGTAAGCGTTCAGGCCGAGGTAGTAGTGGGCCGAAGAGTCCTCCGGAGCAAGTTTCGTGGCGATCTCGAAGAAGGTTTCGGCAAGATCCCCGCGGCCGAGCTTGACGAGGCACAGACCGAGTGCCTTGCTGGTATCGGGATCGCGCTCGTCCCGCGCGAAGCTCCGATTGAGCAACGCGATCGCCTCATCGAACCGATCCTGACGGTATCTGACCAAGCCCTGCAACAGCAGCGAGCGAGCTGACTCGCCTTCCATGGCGATGCGGAGGTTGATGGCGTTCCAAGCCGCCTCGAACTGCCCGCTGTCGATAAGCGCCTCCGCTCGCTGCTCGTCACGGGAATCGGGCCCGGACTCGGATTGGGCCGGCGCGACGTCAACGAGACAAACGACCAGTCCGAGGACGAGAATCCATGCTGGCTGCTTGAACCAAACGCGATGCATTGCGCAAAGCTCGGCTCGGATCTCATCCGCGCAGGGACGGATGGTGGCGAAACCCACGAAGCGACAGACACCTCCCCGAGCATTCAGAATCCTACGACGATCCCAAGTCTGGGTCAAGACTTCCGCGCACGATGGTCACTGTGCGGAAGGCCGCTTCGCGACCATCCCTCCATGCACTGCGACATGCACCTGGGGGAGACCGTCCCGCCCATCGAAGCATTCGCGCCACGCAACGCATTCCATGCCTGTGCGGTGCGGTGCTTCCTCTCGACCGATGCGGAAACCATCGCCCGATAGCGGATCGGACGTGAAAGAAGCCGCCGAAACTGCTACAGTGAAAGCCATGCACATCAAAGTCTCGGAGCGGACGATGGCGTTCCTCCTAGAGGAGGCCGAGGCCGCGGGTCTGGTGAAGCCGCGGAACCTCGCGGACAAAGTCCCCGAGTTGCTCCGCCAAGCGAAGGAGGGGAATGCAGAAGCGCAGTTTGAACTCGCCGTGGCCTACACAGGACACATGGGCGTCCCGCGCGACCTGGCCAAGGCCTTCAAGTGGTGTAAGCGCGCCGCGAAGCAGGGCGTAGCGGAGGCGCAAAACACGCTCGGCCGCATGTACATGGCCGGTCGCGGCACCGCTCGTGACTACGCCAAGGGCGCGAAGTGGTTTCGCGATGCCGCGAAGCAAGGCTACGCGCATGCGCAGGTCAGTCTCGGCACACTGCTCCTCAACGGGATGGGCGTGCCCCGGGATTACGAGAAAGCCGCGAAATGGATGTCTAGAGCTGCAGACCAAGGCGATCCCGATGGGCAATACAACCTCGGTGGCATGTACATGACCGGCACGGGGCTGCCGGAGGACGGGAAGGAAGCGATTCTCTGGCTCCGGCGCGCGGCGAAACAGGACCATGTCGAAGCTCAGGCCTTGCTCGGCCGAATGCTTCTTTTCGGCCAAGGGGTCGACCCGCAGCCGAAGGAGGCGGAGAAGTGGTTCCGGCGGGCCGCCGCAGCCGACTGCGCGGGCGGTCAATTCGGACTTGCGATGCTTTACTACCTCGGCCAAGGAGTGCCGCGCGATCTTGACACGGCGATTGAATGGGGCGAAAAGGCCGCTGACCAAGACCTCCGAGAGGGGAAGTGCATGTTGGGGCGCATGCTCATGGAACGGGAGACCCAGGAAGATCTCACCAAGGCGTTGAAGTTGTTCCAAGAGGGTGCCGATCGGGGCCACCCCGAAAGCATGTTCTACCTAGGAATCATGCTGGCAGGCGGGGGCGGCGTCGAAGTGGATCACCCCAAGGGGTACATGTGGATGACGCTCGCCTCGGTCTTGGTCCACCCGTCAAACGAAGGCTTCATGAGCGCGATCAACGAGAGCTTGGAACTGTCGCAGACTCGCATGTCAGAAGAGGACATGGAGCGCGGGAGAGAGATGGCTTGGGAGTGGCAGCGCAAAAGGCACGGTGACAAAGGTCATCAAGTGATCGTGTAATCGACTCGCGACCGAACAGCGTACTGCTTGGCCACTGCCCAGCGCGGATCGCTCGGAAGGCGGGAGAGGTGCGCGAGGAGAAAAGAATCGATCGGCAACCTCTACGAAGCGCGAGTCGGACGAGCGACGCATGCCCGGACAGATGCGGTGCGAGCCGCTAGCCCCCTTCCATGGTCACGAGAGGCGGTCGCAAGAGAATCCGGTTCGTGCCGAGTGCGCGTCGCACCCTACCATCCGCCCGACACGAGGTCGCCACCGGCTGGACACCTGTTCGTGCGTTAGGAGGAATATCTGGAAACCGGCGATCTGAGCCTCGCCGCTTTGGATCGCAAGCTATTGATTCCATTGAGGTTTCCGAAATATCCGCTGTTTTCGCACTCGCCGGGCGCACCTCTCCGCCAGTGGCCTCCGGACTGCCATCAGGGCTAACCCCCGCTCGACGCGTCCCCGTACGCGGGAAGGGAGATCACGACCGGGAAATCGCTCTCCGCAACGCTCTTACCTGCATCCAAGCCGAATGCGGGCCCGAGAGATTGGATTCTTGGAACGGGGCGATTTTCGCCTAGCGAGAGGGTTCGTGCGGGGCGAGCCGCCCGAGCGAAATTGGTGAGCCGTTCCTGGAGTCCCGGCATGCGGGCGTCCTACGAGGGAACGATCGCATTCGACCGATCCCGGGCGCTGACTTCCAGCTATGCTGGTTGCAGAGCATGTATCTCAAGATTCTGAGCCATCCTGTCTTTATCGATCTCAACTTCCACATGCCCATGGTCGTCGATCTTTCGCACCCGCTGATCATGCTCGAAGGGGAGAACGGATCGGGCAAGTCGACCCTGTTGCACTCGATCTGCTACGCCCTGCGCGGCGAGCAGGTCGACAACTACGCCTACAAGTTCGACAAGCGGGACGCGGCGCTGGGCAGAGTCATGCTGTTCGACGCGGAGCAGCACAACCCTCGCAACAACCCGGAACTGTTCACCGACCAGCCGCAAATGAAGGAATTCCTGCTCACCGCGAGTCACGGACAAGTGATGCTCTCGCTCTTCCAGGAGACGTTCCCGCAGCTACCGGACGGGTCGGTGCTGCTGCTGGACGAGCCGGAGATGGCACTGTCGGCGTCCAACCAGAGACGCATCCTCAAGATGCTCAAGGAGCTGGTGGATCGGAAGAACTTCAGGATCGTCGCGGCAACGCACTCGCCGCATCTGCTGAACGCGCCCGAGACTTACGTCATCAATCTGGACAAGCACGTGAATCGCAACGTGACGACGGCTCCGCTCGGCATGGAAGGCAGCTCCACCATCCAGTAGCCGGCCTAGCCGAGCCCGAGCGCCAGCTCGACCAACGTAGCGACCCCGACTCCGCTCGCACCGACCGGAGCCTGCGGAACGGGCTTCTCGTGCCACGCGGTTCCGGCGATGTCGAGATGCGCCCATGGCGTTTCGTCCGCGAAGTGCTCGAGGAATGCCGCTGCGGTAACCGCACCGCCCCAGCGGGGGCCGATGTTCGCAAGATCCGCCACTGTGCTATCGAGCATCTTGGTGTATTGAGGACCGAGAGGCATGGGCCACATCTGTTCGCCGGCGTCCTTCGACGCTTGGACGACTCGCTTCGTCCAGTCATCGTCGTTGCCGAACAGGCCGGTGTAATGGGGTCCGAGCGCCACGACGATAGCGCCGGTGAGCGTCGCCGCATCGACCATATGCGTGCAGCCGAGTTCCTTGGCGTAGGTCAGGGCGTCGGCTAGGATCAGGCGCCCCTCGGCGTCTGTGTTGAGAACTTCTACCGTGGTCCCGGAGCGGGCGGTAACGATGTCCCCCGGCCGCTGGGCTTCTGCGCCAGGCATGTTCTCAACGGATGGAATCACCGCTGTAACCGGAACGCTCGGACGCACCTTCGCAATGGCGAGCATCGCTCCCAGCATGGCCGCGCCGCCGGCCATATCGTGCTTCATGAAGTGCATGTCCGCCGAGGGCTTCAGCGAAATGCCCCCGGTGTCGAACGTCACGGCCTTGCCGACCAGACCGAGATGAGTCTCGGTCTCGCCGGCGCGCTCCGGTCGATAGCGGACGACGATCAGTACCGGCGGCTCCTTGCTCCCGCGCGCCACTCCCAGCAGGGCGCCCATGTTCAAGGCTTCCAGCTGGCTCCGGTCAAGGACTTCGCACTCCAAGCCCGCGCCCGACGCCAGTTCGCGGGCCCGCGCGGCAAGTACCGTGGGAGGGAGCAAGTTCCCTGGCTCGTTTGCAAGCTCGCGAGCGAGATTCGAAGCTTCGGCGGTAGCGGCGGCGCGATCCAGCGCCGCCTGACTGGCACCCTTCGCGATGACGGTGAGAGCCTCGAGCGAGGAGGCCTTCCGATTCCGGGACTTGTGCAGGTCCGGCTCGTAATCGGCATGCACGACACCCTCGACCACCGCCCGGACCCCGCGGTCGGCGTCGAAGCCCTCTGGAATCTCCGCAACCAGCGAGCGGACGCCGGACGCACGCAGCTTCCGCCAGGCGGCGCCGACAGCATCGCGCACGGTCGCAAGGGTGAGTTTCGCGGGCGCGCCGCAACCAACCAGCAGCAGTCGGTCGGCCGCCAGACGCACGGGCTTATGGATCAGAGCCGTGGATCGTTTCTCCCCGCGAAACTCGTCGCGCCCGACAAGCTCGGCGACTAGCCCGTCCGTGAGGTCGCTCCACCGTTGCACGGCGGGAGCCTGCGGGTCGCTTGCTTCGGCCATGAAACCGATAGCTACGTCGGCCGGAACGCTGGGGATGCTTTCGCCGGAAAGTGCGTACTGCATAAGTCGTTCCATGCATTATGGCATACAGGCGTCCGGCGTTGCAAGAGACTCAATCGCCGACCAAGGCACGGAGGCCGCGCCGGAGGTAAACCCCTCGCTGCAACAATCGTTGCAGCCCTTATGCGGAGTGCAATCCGCCAGTGTGTCTCGAATCTGTGCGGTCGCTGAGCAACTGCCATTGGCGAAATCCGATGGGATTGCGGTCAGCGCCGACTCTGACTCGGTTCCACGTGATCGCAAACGGTCGTTTCCAAACGTACGAGCTGAAATGCAACACTGCCTGCCTGCCGCGCAGCACAGCGAACTACACGACGAATCTACTATCTCGTGATACATGGACGAGAACGACCGTGCGCAGACGGATTCACATCTCAGTGGAGCACAGTAGTTCAGCGCGACACACAGATGTCGCATGATCCGACAAGCACAACGGCGCAGTGTACGCTAGCGGCGAGATGAAGAGGATTGGCGGTGAAGCAAGACGAACTGCACCACCTAGAGATGGAACGCGTCAACTATTCTAGGCGGAATCGTGATCGCCATTCGCTGAACTAGCCGAACTTGTCCCCGACCACATCTACGGGAATGTGCCCTGTGCTTGTAGTGCCGAACTGTCACTGCGGACGTCGGTAATGACTACGTGTGGATCGCGTATGACTTGGACAGCCCTCACCACTAAATCTACGAAATCAAATACCTAGCCCCAAGAAAGATAAGTCCGAGAACGAGGACTCACGAAGAATTCCGGATGATATCCGCGACACTAGAACCGATCTGTGCCGCCAAGACCGGTGGCACTGCATTGCCAACCTGTGTAAATTGCCTCGCAATCGATCCGCAGAATACGAAATGATCAGGGAACGATTGAAGCCTAGCACACTCCCTGACGCTTAATGTTCTCGGCACTTCTGGGTGCAGATGCGACCGTCCACCGCCGTGGGTGCCACCCGCAATAACCGTCTTTGCTGGAAGAGCTGGGTCCAGTCGGTCAACCCGTCCCAAGCGTTCCCGTTTTCCATAATCGATGGCCATGTAACGTTTTATTGATCCAGCGTTGTGTTGGCGAATGTCGTTGTTTGCAGCATCAACATATGGAGAAGAAAGCACACTTCCACACCCAATATAACCCTCCGTTTGCCTCGGCCAATTCCACTGTTTTTCAGTGCGATGTCCTATGATAAACAGGCGCTGCCGTCTTTGCGGAATGCCATAGTCCTTGGCATCAATAATTCGAGGGTCTTCCACTTGGTAACCGAGGTATTTCATCAACTTAATCGCGAGTGACAACTGGTGCCCTCCATCAATATCACGTAGTCCCGGTACATTTTCGATAACAAACACTAATGGCAAAAAGCGCTTGATTAGATTCAAATAATCAAACAACAAGCCTCCATTTGTTTCGTGATCGAACCCAACTCTCTTGAAGTCATTGCCGTCTTTAGAAAACCTTTGATTCGCAGCAATTGAAAATGGCTGACAAGGTGGACCTCCAACGAATACACCGTCGAATGGATGGGGAATGAGTGGAGTCAATGCATCTTCGCAGTCACGCAATTTTGATACATCACCACAATGTGAAGGAGGACCAAAAACTCTCCATTGTGGGCGATTCGACCTAAGGGTTCGACAGAATACCTCATTAATCTCGAATCCAGCTATATGGTCAAAACCCACGGCCTCAAATCCGATATCCATACCTCCGCAGCCTGTAAAGAAACTGACGAATGGAATGCCATTTGCAGTTCGTGTAAATCCTCGAACTGAAATCGGCATTTCCCCTCTCCAACTCCTATCATTCGCGCGAACGTATCCAGACGACATGACGCCTACGGTCGATCGCGACGGTCGCTTCGCGAAAAGACCAAGTGAAACAAGGCCTTTGGGGTGAGCTGGACACTCGCCGGAGAGTCGTACCCGGCCAGCGCCCGTGATAATGATTTCGGCCCCATAGCGGCCGGATGCGGACCCAGCGAGGAGCGCAGTGGCGGACTACCGTGCCGGTTGCGCGAATCTTTGTCGAACGGACTCTTTCGCGGCGGACAGCTAGCTGGGATCACGATTTGCATTGGCAAGGCGTAGCGTTCGGCGAGGGCGCACTGGCGCACGATCCCGAGCTCGGGGCTCCCAACCCGCGCAAGCAGTCCGATCTGCCCCAAAGAAACGATCCGATCGAGGCTGATCAAGGAGTCTGCCAGCTTCCGCACCCGGGCTCATGAACTGGAAATCCTTATCATTCTCAACTGGCCAGAGGTCATGTCGTCTGGTATCGTAGCGAGTTGTACGTCACGCCTAGCGTAGACAGCGCGGCCCGCAACGGCGAGCCGCTGTCGATACAGGTCTCCAAGAGTTCAGTTTGAACATCAAGGCTCAAGACCCTCCCGTTTTTGGTAAACTTGCGAGTCATTGTGAAAACCTCACACCTTGAAATGTGTCCTTGATCTCGTGGTAAGCAGTGAATGCTTGGTCTCTTGAAGTGAAATCAGGTTGCTGATGCCGCTTCAAAAAACCTGTATAGTACGAGTGAACAGCTCGATGACAGGTTGGACAGACGGGGCGAATATCGCCAAACTTGGTCCCGTCAACGCCAATCTCTACACCGGAAGAAAGTGGTAGAAGGTGATGGATGTCCAATACACGTTCATTCCAAGGATACGTTGCATGAGTGTCCATCATACATAGATCACAAGTCGACCTAGGATGACGGGCGAAGAATTCCTTCCGTAGGAATTGGTTTCGTTCGATAACCAAGTGTGTTTTCTCCGACTTAGTTCCTTCTGCAAATCCGCTCTCCTGTACAATCTCCCTATCATGCAGGATACCGTTATGTTCTTCCCAAGTCTCTTCTGCGAATGAATACGCTAAACTATTGATCTGCTCCGATGCATCTTGCTGGAACTCCGTATTGAGAGGTCGGAGTCGCTCGAAGATACTGGCTGCTCTGTCGGGGGCCAATGCAACCGCAATCACCCTGCCATTAGGCATGACTAGATACGATAATTGTGCCAAGAATTTGAGGCTCTCACGTCCTTGGCGCACAACGTCACTGTCGGGTAACTTATAACCATCAATATCCTTCTCATGGATCCGGGAAAATTCACCTCGTCCTTCTGTGCCCACAAATCGAGACACTGCATATGCCTTCATTATCTCGTTAATCGTGCATTCATTTGGAAGGCCTGAACTTCTCCTTGCTAACAGATACTTGAGTGAGAAGAGTAAAGGCCAGCGCATCGTCGCTTGGTGGTTCCAGTCATTGAAGGCTGGACTGGGCTGAGTGTGTGAACAGGCTACGTAATGCAAGAATTCGTCTGCAGTGACAGTGCCAGATCGAGCCAATATCTTCGCTACTGGGGTGGGCACTGCACTACTCCCTTCATCGGTCACGATTCGCATTAGTTTGAACACGCGACTGTAGTTTCGCCAAGGTAGATAAGCCTCTAGGTACGGACGAAAGTCAAGACCGTTCAGGCGCTTCAATTCTGCATTCGTCGCCTTCTTGAGGTCGACTGAACTCGATGCATCTGCTATACGGCGCAGGTTCTCGAAGTTGAAGTACTCGAGACGACCTTGATCCCAACGCCACATAGCCGATAGCCTATATTTCAGAGATCCAGAGTCTGTGCGACCAGCGATTCAAGGCACTGCCTTGATCGACCTGTCTCGTCTAGGCGTCGCATGTGGCACGTGGTGAAACGTGAGTGGAGCAAGTTTCCGATTCCTAGGAACGTGTCGGTACTGAGCGACGGTGCAGATGTAGACCGACACTGCAGCTGGACGATGTTCGTCGAGACGACGTTAGCGGGCCTTGAGGGCCGCCTAACATTCCGCGGCGTGGACAAACCCGGACTGCGAGGCTGTAGCGGTGGTCGGACGACCATGCACTTTCTGTATGTGCTCCCAGCGGTGGGCGTTACGATCCGAGACATGCGAACATCGGGTTGACGTGGCCAGACAGCCGGTAACCAGTCCCGATCCTCATATGAGCAGTATACGCCCGGGAGGGGTCTGTCGTCAATGGTCGAGTTCGCTGAATACCACTCGATTTGGTCGATTACGGGACTTTTCTATGTGAAGCGAGTAACGGGGTGATCTCGGGGGGTGTGTCGAGCGGGCCGATTGGCTCGGCCAGACGATATGACGCCTACAGGCGGTCGCGCCGGGTGCTGCGCGATATGGCCTTGTGATACGAGGATTTTGCAGAGCGCGAGGCGGCGTCGACGGATGGCAGCCAACCAGCGGCCATGTTGATGATTCGGGCTTTCGCGTACCGGTACTGGCGGGGTAGAGGCGATGGCCCGCGCTGCACGCGAGAAACAGGTTTCCCCGCCGCGACTTCCGGGACGGTCGGTCGAGGTCTGGCTTCTATGCAGGGCGGCCGGCACTCCGCCAGGACGCTGGCGACCGCGATCGACGTGCTTGCTCCCGGAATCCGCGCCACTAGTCGGATTGGGGCCGATCCAGCACACCAGTTCGAATCTGATCAGGCATTCTGACCGCATCCAGTCAAGTGGAACACGACGAAGCCAGTATCCGTACGCGCGCTCCCGAGGCAAGAGTCCTTGACATTCCCAAATTGCCAGAGGTCGTTTCCTCTGAACATCCAAGTGCCTCGAGCACAGTCCAGCACCCGGTTCTAGTCCGGTCAGCACACCGCTTCAGGGGTCTCCAGGGGCCCTTGAGCCAGCGTACGGAACTGCGCAGCCCTTCATGCTCGCCACCGCAGGTTCCCCGGGGCTTGGCCATCGGAACGTACAAGACTGTTGCAAGCGTGTCAACAGCGGTATCGACGGTGCATTCTGGCAGCCGATTCGGCCCTCACTTGCGCGATTGCGTCCTCACTGGATCAAGTTTTCGTCACATCGAGGCATTGCGAATGCTGATACCGTGGACCTCGCGAGCCGTCGTGCTTTAGCAACAGGCCTACGAACCTCGCTGAAGGCGTGTACACGCTTCCGTCGCTCACGGCAACTCCTGCGAGTCTAACTTCCGTGTCGGGTTGGAGGTGACCAGTGTGAAGCTCGGCACCGTCACACCGGGATTGCCCTGTCTGGGATTGCAACTGCCACCCTATGTGGCAGTTGCCCGAGCGAAGTACGCAGTCTTCGAAGGTCCCCGACCAAGGCTCCACCTACGGTGCCAGAGAGCTGCCGAGCGCTCGAGACGGACTTGATCGGGGAAGCCCGCGATATGCAATCGCCACCACTGCTAGGTAGACCGCGAGCACCTCGCTGTCGCCTAGGGGGACATCGAAGCAACCGAGAACCGCGATGGCGAGCGTCGCCGAGACCGCGGCGTGCAGCAAGTAGCTCCGGTCGTCTCTCCCCGGCGGCAACGCCAGCAGCCCGCGACGCATGTCGACCAGCACTTGCACGAAGAGCCAAATCACAATCAACGTCGCTGGGATGCCCCGTTCGGCGGCGAAGTGAATGAAGACATTGTGGAGGTGCCCGTAATAGCCGGTGGGGAGTTCGCTGACATCGGCCGGCTGGTACTCGGAAAAGCGCGCACCGACGCGTTCCGGGCCCACGCCGACGAGCGGATGTGCGGCGATCATGTTCAAACCGGTGCGCCACATGATGATCCGGGACTGGTTCGCTGCGGGTCCCATGGACTCCGCGCGCTCGCGGAGCGCGTCGGGAGCGGCGAAATAGAGGGCGGCGGCAACCACCGGAGCTGCGAGCACCAGCCGGGGCCTGCGGAGCACGAGCAGGTACAGCGCGCAGGCGACGAGAGCCAGCCATGCGCTGCGGGTGAAGCTGAGCAGCAAACCGGCCAAGATCAGTAGGCCCGCGCCGGCCCAAACCCCTGACCCCGGGCGTCTTCTGGCGAACAGGATGTAGCAGCCGAGGGCTACCGCGATGATCGTCGCCGTCTGGCTGAACGTCATCCAGTGGCTATAGAAGCCAGTGATCCGAGCTCCCGCGAACAGTCCGTCGAAATCGCTTCCCTGCAGGGACGAGCGAATCACTCCGAACGCGAATTGCCCGATCGCAACCGCGCAAGACCCGAGCATCGCCACGAACCACGCCTGAGAGATGCGCTGGGATGCCTCCGGCGTGCGGACCGCCGTGAAGACCAGCGGCAGTGTCGTGAAGACAAAAACCTTCTTGACTTGCGGCAGGGCCAAGGCGGGTCGGTCGGACAGGATGGCCGAAAGGAGCGTCCACGCCACCAAGGCTAGGACTGGCCAAACGACGGGAGGCACCCGAATCGACCGCGGGCGGACCAGCAGCAACGCCACGCCCGCGCCCAGAAGGACATGCGCAACCGCGATCGAGACTAGATTCGCGACTGTCGCGCCGAACGCCAGCCCGGCGAGCCAGCGCCGCCACGTGGTCTCTTCAAGTGTCAACGGCCGATTATCCCGATCGCGACCCTAGCGTCTCTTCAATCTCATCACCGCAACGCATCCCAAGCGGTCTCGTACGGTGCGAGGTCGGGCCAAGCGCCGTTCAATGTCGCGAGGAATGCCTTGATGTCGGCTTGGTCCTGCTCCGAAAGGTTCAACGGATCGAGTTCGGTTTCCCCCAGCGCTCCCGTCTTCGGCTGGTTATAGAACTCCAGCACTTCGTCGAGCGTGGCGAACCGTCCGTCATGCATGAACGGCTCCCGTCCGCGCCAATTGCGCAGGGACGGCGTCTTGAACGCCCCGAGGTCGTAATCGTCCCCGCTGATCTCCGACCTGCCCGGATCCTCGGCGGTGCCGGTGCCGATGTTGTGGAACATCCCGTCCGTGAAGTTCGACCCGATGTGACAAGTTGCGCACTGGCCTCGGGTAAAGAAGATCATGCGGCCGCGTTCCTGCGATTCGTCGAAGACGGAGCGGTCTCCGGAAAGCCATTTGTCGTAGATGGTCGGGCCTGTCTCAAGACTTCTCTCGAACGCGGCAATCGCGCGAACTACCTCGTCAATGGTGATTTCGTCGACACCGGCGCGGGAGAACGCCCGTACGTAGCCCGGCTCGGCGCGCACGCGCTTCGCCGCCGCGTCGTGGGACAGGTCCATTTCGATGGGATTCTCGATCGGACCCTTGGCTTGCTCTTCCAGCGACTGGGCGCGGCCATCCCAGAAGAAGGATTGCGCGTCGGCGAGATTGACCACCGTGGGCGCGTTGCGCGGCAGGCGGTCGCCGTAAGCCCCTTTGCCCAGCGCTTCTCCGGACTCGAATCCCTTGTCGGGATCGTGGCAGGTCGCGCAGGAAGTGTTGCGCGGGGCGGACAGCAGCGGATCGAAGAACAGCTTCCAGCCGATCGCTTCCAAGGGACCGATCGGAGAACCCGCCAGCGGGAGGGCGATCACCGCGAAGAGCAGCGGGAACGGGAGCCCAAGCGGCTTCGCCCTAGTCATCCAGCACTACCCCCCACGGCATTGCCCCGGTCGGGATCGTGCCGATTTCCTTGAGTGCTTCCGTGTCGATGATCGAGACGGTTCCATCCGGACCGTTGGCGGCATACAGTCGCTTCCCGTCTCTCGAGAGGGCGATCCCCCACGTTCGCACCCCGGTGCCGACCGTGCCTTGGAGCGCAAGCGTGTCCGGATCCAGGACCGCAACCGCGTTACCGCGGCCGAGCGACACGTAGAGCCGGTTCCTGTCCGGATCCAAGAGGACGCCCTTGGGCTTGACGCGCGGATTGATTTCACGCCGGAGGGTCCGATTCACGGTGACGATCTTATTTGTCGATCGGTCGACCTTGGACACATGCCCGGCCACTTCCGAGGTCACCCAGAAGTACTTGCCGTCAGGGCTGAACGCGACTTCGCGCGGTCGCGCGCCGACGAGCACGTTGGCCACGATCTTGCGCTCCGCGACGGAAATGACATGCACCATGTTCGATGACTCGCTGGTCACCAAGACCTGCTTGCCATCCGGGCTGACGCCGACGCCTTCAGGTTCGAGACCGACCTTGATTTCGGCCAGAATCTTGCCGGACGAAGGGTCGAGAGCGGTGGCAAGACCCTCGTCTTCGTTCGAGAGATAGATCGTCCCGTCGGAATGCACGGCGAACGCTTCCGGATCCGACCCGGCCGGAATCTTGCGCTCCAGCTCGAGCGAGGTAGCATTGAGCACCCCGATCGCGTTCTCGTTACCGAGCGCGACATATACCGACTGGCGGTTCGGACTGAAGCCGATGCCGCGCGGACGGCCGCCGACTTCCACGGTCTTTTCGACCATGCCGGTACGGGTGTCGATCACGGTGACGGAGTCACCGGCCTCGTTCGTGACGAAGAGACGATAGGTGGGCTCGGCCAGCAACTGCGCCGCCGTGAGCAGCAGGGTGATGGGAATTAATCGTGACATGGGATCACTCGCAGGGTGATGCGCCGAGACTGTCCAATCCGCCGGTCGCACCGCGGACCGGGGCCTCGCCCAACAATTCGCCGTCGGGTCCGACCAGGACGAGGGGCTGCCGCAATTGCCCGCTGGCGCGAAAGCTGTGGGGATCGCCTTTCTGGCCGTCCAAGCCATCGGCCTCCTTGAGCAGGCGCAAGAGCGCGGTGCCGTCGGCGCCGGGCTCGCGCATGAGCGTATCGCCGACAGCGCGTGCAGCGAACCAGCCCGCCCATGCCAAGGCGTTCATGGCCTCGCCGAAGCGCGCCCGATACCGCTTGTTGAGATCCCGCGCTGCGAACTTCACAGCCTTGCCGTGCCATGCAGCTGCTGTGACGTCGCTCCCCGGATTCCGTTGGAGCCATTGCCTGACCGCGTCGGCTTTCATGCGGTCGCTCGGGATCACATGCAGGGCGTTGGACATGCAGGCTTCGCGCAAGGCATCGGACGTGCCGCTCAGATTGAAGACGGCACGGCCGCCAGCGGCCCGAGCGAGGGTGCCGATTGCCCCGGGCCTGTCCGCGAAGACGGCGACTGCGGAAGCGGGGATGGAGTCCGTCGATCGGGGGACCAAGTTCAGCTGGACATCGAGAAACGCGCCTTGCACGTTTGACTCGTCCACGCCCAGTTGCAAGCCTCGCAGGGCCGGGCTGTCGCTCGGGCCGATGTAGAGCAACTCGACTTCAACCGCTGTAACCGGGGCGGCGACGGACAGTACGAGCAGTGCTATGGACAGCGAGCGCAGCATTTGGGTCAGTCCGCCAAGCGGGGCAGCCCGAGAACCCCCAACGAACCGACTCTATGGTACTTGCAACGACCGGCCTCGTCCATCGAGACCCTCGTTCCAACGCGGTCCGATCAGGCGATCGAACATGGCGGGCACAGCGGAACGTACCGACCCGCAGGTCTGCCCATGCGACCGCTAGCCGTGCAATCCGCTGCGCGCCGCGACCCGAATCAGCAAGCAACCGCTACTCGCGGAGGAGCCAAGCGGCGAACTCGCTCGCCGGCACCCGCATGCCGATGTGGAACGGCCCGAACAGCGCATAGACCGCGCTCGCCTCGTCAAAGCGCATCTCGTAGATCAATTGCTTGAAGACGAGCGGGTCGTCGGCGAAGAGATCGACGCCCCATTCCCAATCGTCGAAGCCGATCGATCCCGAAATGATCTGCTTGACACGGCCCGCGTACCGGCGCCCGATCATGCCGTGTTCCCGCATCATCCGCCGTCTCTCCCGGATATCCACCGTGTACCAGTTGCGATCCTCGCCGCGCTTCTTGTCCATCGGGTAGAAGCACAAGTACTTGTTGGGCGGAATCGAAGGCCGGAGGCGCGGCGCCATGGCTTCCGCTTGCTCGTCCATGCGCGCCCGCGTCCGCTCCGCCCAAGCAGCGTCCGTGGGAGCAATGCCCTCGGCCAGAAGCTCCTCGTAGAGCTTGACGGTGGAGTCGTAGAGACCGAGTTCGACGAAGGAAACATAGGAGTTGGTCAGCTCCATGTACTCGAACAGTTCCACCGAGTTGAGCAGTATCTCGGTATCGTTCAAGTCTTCGAGGCTCTCGCGAAAATGCACTAGCAGGAGATCGCCCTTGTGACCGATTTGAGCGAACGCAGCCGACCCGCCCCCCGCAAGCCCTTCGAGAGCAGCGAGCACCTCGGCAGCGAGCTCGACGATTTCGCGCTGCGTTTCGTGCTCTAGCGCGTTCCAACTCGGCCACCGCATGCGATACATCTGATGCAGCACCGCCGCCCCGTCCAAGGTCAGGGGATGGGGCGGCATGTCCGCCGACGAGTGACTGGATTGCTGTTCTGCCATCGGACTCCCCAATCTATCAGAGCGCCTGACCGGGTCGGCTGCGGAGCGCAAGACTGGCGTCTCTAACGCAGCCGAGGGCCGCTTCGCAGCAAGTGCGGCAGATGCGAGCCGCGTTGCGTTGCGGCGCGCCTTGCAGTGCTCCCCGCGCCAACGGAGTTGCCCGGATTCGCATCACTGGGGAAGGCCTTCGCTCGGACCGCCGGCTAGACGGCGATCAGCGGTGCGATCACCAGCGCCACGATCGACATCAGCTTGATCAGGATGTTCATCGATGGCCCGGAGGTGTCCTTGAACGGGTCGCCGACCGTATCGCCGACCACCGATGCCTTGTGACCGTCCGACCCCTTGCCCTCGCCCTCGACACCGCCTTGCTCGATCATCTTCTTCGCGTTATCCCACGCCCCGCCCGCATTGGCCATGAACAGAGCCAAGAGCACGCCCGTCACCGTTGCCCCGGCGAGCGTGCCCCCGAGTGCCTCCGGCCCTAGCGCGAAGCCGATCACCACGGGTGCGGCAACCGCGACCAGACCCGGCATGACCATCTCCTTGAGGGCCGCGGAGGTTGCTATGTCCACGCAACGAGCCGCGTCGGGCTGGACGCCCTCTTTTCCTTCCAGGAGACCGGAAATCTCGCGGAACTGACGCCGGATCTCTCCGATAATCCTCCCCGCCGCGTTGCCGACAGCCTTCATCGTGAGGGCTGCAATGAGGAACGGCAAGATCCCGCCAAGCAGCAGCCCGATCACAACCTGCGCCGTGTTGAGCGGAATTGACACGGGACCGAGGCCGGCAGCGGCGCGGGCGCTATCCAAGGCCTGCGTGTACGCGGAAAACAGCGCCAGCGCGGCCAGCGCGGCCGAGCCGATCGCGAAGCCCTTGCCCATCGCGGCCGTGGTGTTGCCGAGCGCATCCAGTTGGTCCGTGATCGCACGCACCTCTGGTGGCAGTCCGCACATTTCGGAAATGCCGCCGGCGTTGTCGGCAATCGGTCCGTAAGCGTCCACGCTCATCGTGATGCCGACGGTCGCGAGCATGCCGACGGCCGCGATACCGATGCCGTACAGGCCGGAAACCTCGTGCGCCACGAAGATCGCGGCGCAGATCACCAAGACGGGCAGCGCGCAACTGCGGAACCCGGTCGCCAAGCCTTCGATGATGTTCGTCGCCGTGCCCATGCGGGAAGCCTCGGCGATGATGCGCACGGGCCGCATCGAGGTGTAGTACTCGGTTATATAGCCGATCGCCACGCCCGCCAAGCACCCCGCTACGACGGCACCGAACGCACCCGCTGCCACGCCCATCCCGGCCACGACGAAATACCCGGCGACGAGAAAGAGCAGCGCGCTCAGCCAAGCCGCGTAACGCAAGGCAGCGGCGGGACCGAGCGACTTGAGGACGCGGATCGAGAGGATGCCGAGAAGAGACGCCGCCAGTCCAACCGCCGACAAGACGAGCGGCAGGGCCATCAGGGAGGACCTCAACGCCTCCCCGCTAGCCGCTCCGGAGAGTTGTTCCAGAGCCGCTCCGGAGAGCGTCGCCGCGATCGCGATCGTCGCGATCATGGAACCGACGAAGGACTCGAAGATATCGGCTCCCATGCCCGCTACATCGCCCACGTTGTCGCCCACGTTGTCGGCGATCACGCCCGGGTTGCGCGGGTCGTCTTCGGGTATCCCGGCTTCGACCTTGCCGACCAAATCAGCACCTACGTCAGCGGCCTTGGTGTAGATCCCGCCGCCCACGCGGGCGAACAGCGCGATCGAGCTGGCCCCCATCGCGAATCCGTTCAGGTTCACGGCCGCTTCCGGACCGCTGAAATACACGGCGAGGGTACCGACACCCAACAGTCCCAAGCCCGCGACCGCCAAGCCCATCACCGAGCCGCCATTGAAGGCGACGATCAGGGCCGCGCCCATGCCGCTGCGACGGGCAGCTTCGCTGGTTCTCGAATTCGCAAGCGTCGCGGCTTGCATGCCGGCCAAGCCGGCAAGGATCGAGCAACTCGCGCCGACAGCAAAGCTGACCGCCATCGGCACTCCGAGCTGCCAGAGAATGAGCGCCGCCACGAGCAGCACGAAAGCCACGAGAATGCGGTACTCGCGGTACAGGAACGCCATCGCGCCGACTCGAATCAAGCCGGCCACGCTCTGCATCTGGCTGTTGCCGGGAGGGTTCTTCTTGAGGGCGAGGAAAGACAGGAACGAAGCCAGCAATCCGACGGCTCCGAGGATCGGGGCTAGGGCAGGGTAATCCATGGCGTTACGAATCGAATCGGGCCGCTCAAGCGCGGACCTCTTGGGTCAGGCGGATGCGGGAACGGGGCGACCGTCACGGGCCCGCGGCCCGACGATCGCGCTGGCCGTCGAAAGGCGCCCGGGAATTGCCCGTGCCGGCGGGAATTGGAACCGACTCCCCCTTCGGAGCAGTCGCTTCGATCGAGAGTTTGCGAGGCGAAATGGCTGGTATCGATTCCAGTCGGCTGCATCCGGTCGAAAGCTAACTGGGAATCTGCAACCTAGCTGCTCGCGGGCCATCCCTCACTTGGATACCCGCAGGCGCTGGCCGGTAGTCTCCCGATCTGCCACTAGCGTATCACGATGGAACGCGAGCCGGCGCTCCAGCCAAGGCGTGCTGCCAGAGAGTGATCGGCGTGGCCGGCGACAGGGCTGACGAATTCGAGACAATGCCCCTTGGGTTTCGGCCCGGTCGCGGCGCGACCGTGCGTAGAATCGTAATCCACGGTCAACGGGCCGCTCGACGATGATCATCGGACTCACCGGCACTAACGGATCAGGCAAGACCGTCGCCGCCGAGCACCTTCGCAGGAAGGGCTTCGCAACGCACTCGCTGTCGGACGTGATCCGCGAAGAGCTCTCCGCGCAGGGCCTCCCGGCGAACCGCGAGAATCTGATCTCCGCGGGGAATCGGCTGCGCACCGAGTTCGGACCTGCGGTCCTGGCCCAGCGCATCGCGCGGAGATTGCGACTGGACCAGCACTATGTCATCGATTCGATCCGCAACCCCCACGAAGTGCGTTCCTTGCGGGAAGAGGGCGAGTTCTACCTCTTGCACCTCGACGCGCCGGCCGCAGTGCGCTACGAGCGCGTACGCAAGCGGGGCGGCCCGCGCACGCCGGCCTCGTTCGACGAGTTCAGCGAGCAGGAAGCGCGAGAGCTGGCCAGCGCGGATCCGTCGAACCAGCAGTTGCAGGCGACTTGGGCGGAAGCGGACGAGACGATCTCCAACAACGGCACGCTCGAGGAGTTCACGGCGGACATCACGAGGGTCGCCAAGGGCTGGATGATGGGCGCGGCGCGCCCCGACTGGGACGAATACTTCATGCGTATCGCCCAGATCGTGGCGTTGCGCTCGAACTGCATGAAGCGCAAGGTGGCCGCCGTCATCGTTAGCGAGCGACGCATCATTTCGACCGGTTACAACGGCACCCCGCGCGGGGTAACCAACTGCAGCGAGGGCGGCTGCCCGCGCTGCAACGCGCTCGCCGACGCCGGCACGCGACTGGACGAGTGCTTGTGCAGCCACGCCGAGGAGAATTCCATCGTGCAGGCGGCGTACCACGGCATCAGCGTCAAGGGCGCGACCCTCTACTCGACCTGCTCGCCTTGCCTGATTTGCACCAAGATCATCATCAACGCGGGCATCGCGAGGGTGGTCTACAACCTGAACTACCCGCTCAACACCACCGCGAGCGGGCTCCTGGCAGCGGCCGGGGTGGAATCGCACCGGCAAGTCTTGCACTAGCGAACGGCGGCGGACCGCCCGTCGTACCATGGTGCGGATGGCCGCCAAGCCCTTCAAAGATCCCCGCATCGGACTGCACCGCGTCTATACGCGGCACGGTGACGGCGGCACGACTCGACTGGTCAACGGTCGCCAAGTGCCCAAGGACGACCCGCGCGTCGAGGCCTACGGAACCATCGACGAACTCAACGCCTGCGTCGGCCGGGCCAGAGCGGGAATCCTCGCCGTCGCTTCGGTGTGCCCGGACCTAGCAGCGCTCGGCGAGACGCTGCTGCGGGTCCAGCACGAACTCTTCAATCTCGGTTCGGAAGTCGCGACCGACCCGAGCGCGCTCGGGGAGCGGCAGCCGCGGATTCTGGCAGACCAAGTCGAGCGCTTGGAAAACGAAATCGATGAGATGAACGCGGAACTCCCGGCGCTCGTTTCCTTCGTCCTGCCGGGAGGAACGACGTGGAACGCGGACCTGCACGCGTGCCGGACCGTGTGTCGCCGCGCCGAGCGGGTAGTCGTTTCCCTAGCCGCTTCCGAATCCGGCATGGAACTCCCGATGCGTTACCTCAACCGCTTGTCGGACGCTTTTTTCGTGTGGACGAGGTGGGCCTGCCATCGCACCGGCGAGCCCGAGGTGCTGTGGGAGCCCAATCGCGGCTCCTGAAGGGTTCGCGGGCGTCGGCGCGTGCCGGACTCGCGGCCCGAACGCTGCGTAATAATGGGCCTATGCTCGTCCGCAGGGAGTTTCTCGCAGCCGCCGCCGGTGTGGCGGGACTGTCCCGGTGCTCCAAGGACTCCGGGCTTCCCATCGTCGGGGTCGTGCCGAAAGGCACGAACCACACGTTCTGGCAGTCCGTCCACGCGGGAGCGATCAAGGCCGGCGAGGAATTCGGCTTGGAGGTGCTCTGGAACGCCCCCCAGATGGAGATCGACACGGCGCGTCAGATCTCGATCGTCGAAAACCTCATCACGCGGCAAGTCGACGGAATCGTGCTGGCTCCGGTCGACGAAGACGCGCTCGTCACGGTCGTCGAGCGCGCGGTTGACCGCGGCATTCCCGTAGCCATCTTCGATTCCGCTATCAAGACGGATCGCATCATTACGTTCGTCGTAACCGACAACTACGCTGGCGGGGTGATGGCCGCCGAGCGGATGGGCGAGATTCTGGAGGGGCGAGGCAAGGTCGGCGTGATCGGATTCATGCCGGGCAGCGCCTCCACGATGAAACGCGAGGCGGGATTCGTCGAAACCGTCGCGGAGAAGTTTCCGGAAATCGAAATCGTGGGCGTCAAGTTCAACATGGCGGATCGCGCCAAGGCACTCGCGGAAGCGGAGAACCTGCTGACGGCCCATCCCGACCTCGCGGGCTTCTTCGCCGACAACGAATCCAGCGTCGACGGCACGGTGCAGGCGGTCAAGCAGCGCGGGCTGGCCGGCAAGGTCCAGATCGTGGGCTTCGACGCTTCGGAGACCCTCGTCGCGGACATGCGGGCCGGCGTGATCGATTCGATCGTCGTCCAAGACCCGTTCAAGATGGGGTACGAGAGTACGCGTCAGATGTCGATCCACCTGCAAGGCGGCGAGACCGTGCGCCACATCGACTCGGGAGCCTACTTGCTGAGGCCGGACAACGTGGACACGCCCGCGATGCAAGAGGTCGTGTTTCCGGACTTGAAATACTGGCTGGGCCGCGAAGGTGCCAACCACTAGCGCGTGCAGACCGAAGACGAGCGCTTCATGCGCGCGGCCCTGAACCTCGCTCGGCGCGCCAACCAAGCGGGCGAGGTGCCGGTAGGCGCGGTGGTCGTCCGCGACGGAGAAGTGATCGGCCGGGGTGCGAACCGACAGATCGGAGACAGCGACCCCACCGCCCACGCTGAAATCGTCGCGTTGCGCGAAGCGGCGCGCAGCATGGACGACTACCGACTGCGCGAAGCGACCGTCTACGCGACGCTCGAGCCGTGCGCGATGTGCGCGGGCGCGCTGGTGACCGCCCGCGTCAAGCGCTTGGTGTTCGGATCTCGCGACTTGCGGTTCGGGGCGGTGCGCAGCAAGTTCCGCTTGGCGGACTCCGATGTGCTGAATCACCGCTTGGAGATCACCGAGGGCGTCCTCGCAACCGAGTGCCTCGCGCTGCTGCGGGAGTTTTTCGCAACCCGGCGCAAGGCCAGCGGTTCCGCGACCGCGGATGCGGCCTGACGGGTGCCGGAGCCTCGGGCAAGGGCAGTCAGCGCGGGTACGTTCGCTCTGACGGGCGCGGATCGCGTTGCAAGTCCGCGAGGTCGGTTCGATGCCTGCATTGACAAGTGCCGCTCCAAACCCGAAGAATGAAAGATTGAGATCGATTCCGAATCGGGCGTCGGTAGCCCGTCGGGTCGCTTGACCAGCCGTCCGCCCGGCTCCATGCGGAGCGGTTCAATCGGCCGCCCCCATGCGGAGGATCGCCTTGCAGCGTAGCGTCCATCAACTATTCACTTCAGAGTCCGTAACCGAAGGTCACCCCGACAAGCTCTGCGACAAGCTCTCCGATGCCGTCCTCGACGCGGTCTTGGAGCAAGACCCGAACGGCCGGGTTGCGTGCGAATCACTCGCGACGACCGATCTATGCGTCCTGTCCGGCGAGATGACGACGAGTGCGCAGCTCGATCTGGAGAGAATCGCGCGCAACACGATCCGAGAGATCGGCTACAACAGCCCGGACTACCACTTCAACTCCGAGACGTGTTGCGTAGAGGTCCACGTTCACACCCAGTCAGCGGACATCGCGCGGGGCGTGGACATCGGCGGGGCGGGCGACCAAGGCCTGATGTTCGGCTTCGCCTGCCGGGAGACCGAGGAATTGATGCCGCTGCCGATCATGCTGGCGCACCGGCTGGTTCGCCGGCTCACGGAGGTGCGCAACGCGGGCGAACTGCCATTCCTGCGACCCGACGGAAAGTCCCAAGTGACCGTCGAATACGACGGCGACAAACCTGCGAGGGTCGATGCCGTAGTGGTTTCGACCCAGCACGATCCGGTGGGCGGGCGCACGCTAGCCAGCCAGGACGAACTCCGGGCGCTCGTACGCGAGACCGTGATCGACCCCGTCGTGCCGGCCGACATGACCGATAGCGGCACGCAGTATCACATCAATCCGACCGGGCAGTTCGAGATCGGCGGGCCGCACGGCGACACGGGCTTGACGGGCCGCAAGATCATCGTCGACACCTATGGCGGGATGGGCCGGCACGGTGGCGGCGCGTTCTCCGGCAAAGACCCTACGAAAGTGGACCGGTCCGCTTGCTACATGGCCCGCTACATCGCCAAGAACATCGTGGCAGCCGAATTGGCGACCCGTTGCGAGGTGCAGCTTGCGTACGCCATCGGGGTCGCTGACCCCGTCTCGGTGCGCGTGGACACCTACGGCACGGGCGAGGCCGACGAGGCCAAGCTGGTGGATCTGGTCCGGCAGGTCTTCCCGCTGACGCCGGCAGGTCTGATCGAATGCCTAAAGCTGCGGCGGCCGATCTACGGGCCGACGGCGGCCTACGGGCATTTCGGGCGGCACGAGGAGTCGTTCACTTGGGAGCGAACGGACCGCGTCGACGAACTGCGACGGGGCGTGTGAACGGCGGGCGGGACTACCGCGGGGAGACCGAGGAGACGGGCATGCCAGCTATCGAGACATCCGCCCCAGCAGTCAAGGCGAGCGCCTTGGCAGGGGATTTCAAAGTCAAGGACCTAGCGCTGGCTGAGTTCGGCCGGGACGAGGTCCGTCTCGCGGAGCACGAGATGCCGGGCCTGATGGCGCTCCGCGAAGAGTACGCGGGCCAGCGCCCGCTAGCTGGAGCGCGGATCACCGGATCGTTGCACATGACCGTGCAGACCGCGGTCCTGATCGAGACGCTGGCGCAACTGGGAGCCGAACTGCGCTGGGCGTCATGCAACGTTTTCTCGACGCAGGATCACGCGGCGGCCGCCGTGGCGGTCGGTCCCGAGGGCAGCGCGGACGCGCCGCGCGGCGTGCCGGTATTCGCTTGGAAGGGCGAGACGCTGGAAGAGTACTGGTGGGCGACCTGCCAAGCACTGCTCTGGCCGGGCGGTCACGGCCCCAGCTTGATCCTCGACGACGGCGGCGACGCCACGCTCGCGGTCCATCTGGGACTCGAGTACGAGCGCGTCGGCGCGATACCGGACCCCTCCACGGCGGATTCCGAAGAGGAATCCGTGATCCTGTCCACGCTGGAACGCTTACGGCGCGAACGCGGCAACGTTTGGACTGAAGTCGCCGCGGGCATCCGGGGGGTCTCCGAGGAGACCACAACCGGAGTGCGCCGACTCTACCAGCGGCAAGAAGACGGGTCGCTGCTCTTCCCGGCCATCAACGTCAACGACTCGGTCACCAAGTCGAAGTTCGACAACTTCTACGGTTGCCGGCACTCGCTGATCGACGGCATCAATCGCGGCACGGACGTGATGATCGCCGGCAAGGTGGCCGTGGTGTGCGGGTACGGGGATGTCGGCAAGGGCTGCGCCCAGTCGCTACGCGGTCAGGGCGCCCGCGTGATCGTCACCGAGATCGATCCGATCTGCGCCTTGCAGGCCTCGATGGAAGGCTACGAAGTGCGTCGGATCGAGGACGTGCTGAACATCGCGGACATATTCGTCACGGCGACCGGGAACATGCACATCATCTCGGCGGACCACATGGCCCGCATGAAGCACCAGACGATCGTCGGCAACATCGGTCACTTCGACAACGAGATCGACATGGCCGGACTGAATCAGTTCCCGGGCATCGTGCGCAAGACCATCAAGCCGCAGGTGGACGAGTACCGCTTCCCGGACGGCCACACCGTGATCGTGCTCTCCGAGGGACGCTTGCTGAACCTCGGCAACGCTACCGGCCACCCCAGCTTCGTGATGTCCTGCAGCTTCAGCAACCAAGTCCTGGCGCAGATCGAGCTGCACCGCAGCGCGGAGTCCTACGGACGGTCGGTCGCTCGCTTGCCCAAGCAATTGGACGAGCACGTGGCGCGGCTCCACCTCGGGGCGCTGGGCGCCGAGTTGACGGCGCTGACTCCGACCCAAGCGGAATACCTCGGGCTGCCGGTGGAGGGACCGTACAAGCCGGACCATTACCGATACTGAAGCGGGAGACCGGCGTGACGATGGAAGGTGAGCTGCCGCAGGACCTCCGGCCGCGGCGCGGAGGCTTGCCGAGCGTCGGCCGAGCCGGATTGGCGGCGCTCGTCGGCCTGCTCGCCTGCACGGGATGGCTCGTCGCCCAGCGCACGTATCGGGACGTGCCGCTCGGACCCGAGCCGCCGCTGCCGATCCTCGGGCCGGAAGCCGACGAACCGAGCGAGTTCGCGCTAGCTCGGATGGCGTACACCGACCTGTACGCGGATCACTTCCTGGAGCAGCGCCCATGGCAGATCGATTCCCCGGCCGCGGAGCGCCATTTGCTGCAAGGCGTCCGGCGCCTGTCCGCGATCGACGCGAACCCCAAGGAAGCCTACGTTCAACCGACGGATCCGCAGGTCTTCGAGTATCCGTTCCTGTACGTCGTCGAAGCCGGCCACTGGAACCTGACCGAGGCCGAGGCCATGCAGATCCGGGAGTACTTGCTGCGTGGCGGCTTCATCGTCTTCGACGACTTCCACGGGACGGAGGAGTGGAGCAACTTCATGCGGGGCATCCGCAGCATCTTCCCGCAACGGGAGGTGGTGGATCTAGACGCCGAGAACGAAGTGTTCCACGTGCTCTTCGACACGGAGCCCCGCGAGCAGATTCCCGGCTATCAGATGGTCTTGAGCACCCGCACCTACGAACGCGACGGATACGTGCCGCACTGGCGCGGCATTCGCGACGACGACGGTCGGCTGATGGTGCTCATCAATCACAACATGGATCTAGGCGACGCTTGGGAGCACGCCGACTGGCCGCTGTACCCGGAGCGCTACACCGCGATGTCGTACAGGCTGGCGATCAACTACATCATTTACGCGATGACGCACTGAGACGTCCGCTCAGGCGGGACGGCGCGTCGCCATCCGCGCCAGCTCGCGGCAGGCCGCCCAGAGGTTGACCAAGCCGACCCCGGAGACCGCGCCGCGCAACTCGTTGCTGAGCCAGAATTCGCTGAGCTGGGGCTGCAGGCTGAAGAAGTAGTTGTTGTCCCAGAGCAGCGTCCACGGCAGCACGAGCAGGATCAGGCCCAATTCAATGCAGAACAGCTCGATCACGATCCGCGTGAGCAGCGGCCGCACCCGGCGGGGCGAGCGCCCGGCATCCCGGCCGGTCATGAGATGCCGCGGAGTTCCGGTCACTCAGAGATAGTTTAGCTAGTCGCCGGAACCCTCGGGTCGAGCCTGGCGAGGCGGGCCACCGGGCCGTAGCTCTGCCGATGCAGGGGCGTGCTGCCGTGGGCGCGGATGGCGGCGAGGTGCGCGGCCACCGGGTAGCCCTTGTGCGACCGCAAGCCGTAGGCCGGATAGGCCTTGTCCCATTTCGCCATGCACCGGTCTCGCGCCACCTTCGCCAAGATCGAGGCGGCCGCGATCGAGCAGCTCTTCTGGTCTCCCTTGACGATGCCTCGCTGGGCGAGTTCGAGATCGACCTTGACGGCGTCGACGAGCAAGAAATCCGGAGCGGGAACGAGACTCTCCACGGCGCGCTTCATGGCGAGGCGCGAAGCTTGGAGGATGTTGAGCAAATCGATCGTCGCCGCGTCCACGCCGCGCACCGCGAACGCGAGGGCGGTCGCGCGAATGCGGGCATCCAAGTCCTCCCGTTGGTCCGCCTCAAGGCGCTTGCTGTCGTCCAAACCCGGCGGGATTTTCCCCGGATCGAGGATCACAGCCGCGGCGAAGACCGGTCCGAACACGCAGCCCCGCCCAGCCTCGTCGACCCCCGCGATGGCTTGGAAGCCTTCGCTGCGCAAATGGTTCTCGAGAGACAGATCCGGCTTCGACTTGCTACGAGGTACCCGCGCCACGCCCTACACCTTGGTGCGGTAGCGGTCTTGGAGCATCTCGAGCTGCTCCTGCTTGCTCATCTTGCCCGTCCGGCGGCTGCCGCTACGCCGGTCGTCGGAATCCGGACCGAACACCTGGCGGAATGGCCCGCGTCGGTCGGAACGGTCGGAGCGCCGGCCATCGCGGCGGTGCGGCCGGTCGCCCCGACCGGTGTCGCGCCGCGGCGTCGATTCGCCGCGGCCGGAACCGGTACGGGGCCGCGGGGGCCGCGAGGCGGGATCCCACATGGAAAGGGCGATGCCTTTCCCGTCCTGCCCTGCGAACCGGACGAACGCTTCGACGGACTCGCCGATCGCCAACGCGGGCTTCTGGTCCCGCACCTGCTCCCGTCGAATCTGGGACACATGCAGCAAGGCGTCCTTGTCCGCGCCGATGTCGACGAAAGCGCCGAAGTCCGCGACGCTCTTGACGACGCCGGAAACCTTGGTCCCGGGAGCCAGCTCCTCGTCGGTTCGCAACGGCACCTCCAGACTCGGCGGCTGGAAGGGCTTGCGCACGTTGCGTCGCTCGGGCTGCAATTCGCCGATCGCCGCGCGGATGCATTCCAGAGAGCGATCTTCGGTCGCGAATTGCTCGGGTTCGATCGCGTCGAGGCGTTCGGGCTCGGACAGGAGCGTAGGCAGGTCGCAGCCGGTCGCGGCGGCAATCCTGTCATACAGTTCGCGATAGTCCGGATGGCCGCCCGTGGCGTCAAAGGGGTCGTCTCCGTAGACTCGCAAGAATCCGACGGCCTGGGCGAAGATCCGGTCGCTGAACCCCTCGACCTTCTTGAGGTCCGCGCGGCTCTGGAAGGGCCCGGACTGGCGGCGATGCTGGACGATGCGACGGGCGAGGCCGGGCGCAATGCCCGGAACGAGGGCGAGCAGTTCGGCGGTGGCGCGGTTCGCGTCGACGCCGGCGTCATGGACCGCGCACTCGACCGTGCGACGAAGCGCTAGAGCCAGTTGCTCGGGATTGACTTCTTGGTGGTTGAACCCGATCCCGAGGGTCTTCGGATCGGCCTTGACCAATTCCGCCAGCGGGTCCTGCATGCGTCGTGCGATCGTAGCGGCGGTTCGAAACGCGCCGTGCAACTTGCCGAGGTCGCGCTTGCCGTTCTTGGACGTCGCGTAAATCTCCGCTCCGAAGTCGCGCACGGTCCGCCACGCGATGCGGGTCTTGCCGGAGCGCCGGATCTGGGCGCGCAGGATGCGCTCCGTCTTGGGAGATCGGGGCGGCGCGTTCAGCACGATCAAATCGACATCGTGAGTTCGGAGGAACTCGGAGAGGTCTTGGAATGGCGGTGGCTGTCCCTTGGCACCGCGACGCGGCGGGGGCGGCGGCGGGGATGGCGCGGCGGGCGCATCCGCGTTCGGATTCGGCGCGCTGGCCGGTTCCCGGGCCGGAGCCGCTGACTCGCTCGCCACTTCCGATTCCGCGGTCCCGGAATCGCTCGGGGCGGCTGCACCCGATTCGGCGACCGCTTGCGGAGGCTCTTCCTGCTCGGCGGGCGGCGCGACGGCCGCCTCTCGGCCGCGCCCGCCTTCCTTGCGCTCTTGAAAGACGATCGCTTGGTCCACGAAACGCCCCTCGCTGTCGATCAGCGCGGCGGCCCACTTGGCCCCGCGTCCCGTGTCGATGCCGAGGATGTTCAGGCCGTGCGCCGCCGGGGCCAGCAGCGTATTGCGCAGGGTCTTGCAAAACGCCTCGATGGCCTGGCGGTCGGCCTCTTCGTCGATCTCCGCGAGCACGTCCTTGCGGACACGGTTGGAGAGCCCATCGCGCAGCGCGACGTCGACGATTCGCTCGAGGTGCGGCGCGTACGGGGAATCCGCGTCCTTGACCAAGCGGCGCCGCAGGTATTCGGACGCCGAAGCGCGCGGCGGCTCGACCGTCGTCTCCAAAACACCCGTGCGCCTGCCCCTGCGGATAGAGAGCATCCGCTGCCAAGACACTTGCGAGGCCGGCGATCTAAAGCCGTTCAACTCCTGCCAGCGGGGCTCCTTCATGGCTTGCGGCTTGACCGCTACGGACAGTTCGCACTCGCGATGGTAGAGCTTGCGCAGCTCGCGCAGGATTTCCGGCTTCTCGCTCAGCCAGCGCGCGGCGACACCGTAGGCCTTGGCCAGCGCCTGCTCCGCTTCGACAAGTCCCTTATCGGGGGCGAGATGCTTCTCGGCCTCGGCATGGATGTCGACGCCGTCTTCCTGGAACCAGAGCACGCGAGCTAGCGGATCAAGATCGCACTGGAGCGCCACTTCGGCCTCGTCACGCTGGCGATAGGGCAGAAAGAGATCGTTCAGCTCGCGGCGATCCCCCGCCCGCTCGATCCGCCCCTTCAGGTCATCGGTGAGGACGCCCTTCTGGCCGAGATCCGCCAGGATCGCGATCCGGCGATCCAGCAGGTCGCGCTTCCGGTGGAGGCTGCGCAGGATCTCCTGCACCTCCGGTTCGCTATGGCCTCCACAGAGGTCGGCCCGGTAGCGGGACAGGAACGCCACCGATGCGCCGTTCTCGATCTGCTGCACCAGCTCGTGCAGTTGCTTCAGCGGGATGTTGGACTCCTCGGAGACTTGGACCAAGGAATCCACAGGCAGCCCTGTGAGCGGTTTCATTACTCCACCAAAGACCCGTTACTACCTTAGTATCATAAGCCAGACCATGCGGCGGCGGCGAACTCGGCTGCGCACCTTGGCGGTTGCGATTCTTGCTGCCACGGCGATCACGCTCCCGGCACAGGTAATTCAGTTTCGCTCCAACGGAATGGACTACCAAGTCCTGACCAAGGACGGCCTGACACTGATGTGCGCGCCCATGCCCCTGAAGATCAATCGCTACGCGCTGATGCATGTCGCCATCAGCAACGGCAGCGAGAGCACTTGGCAAGTCGACGCGGCGGATTTCTCCTTCGAGTACGCGGACGGGACTGTCGTGCAGGCCATGTCCGAGCAACGCGTGATCGGCGAGTTCTTTCGCGCGGCCAAGCGGTCAGAACTGGTCAAGTTGCAGTCGGCGTACGAAAAAGCCCTGTACAACAACCAGTATATCCGACCGAACAACGGCTACGAGAAGCGCCGCCTGTCGGCGCTCGCGATCGGGCCGAAAGGGCTGAAGGCGTCGGCGGCCGCGGCGGCGATCACGTTCGTCAGCGGCAAGCTGGGGCCGGGCGATTCCACCGACGGGGCGCTGTTCTTTCCGACGGCGGGGCGGCAGCTCGGCGTGGGACGTGTCGTAGTCCGGCTGGACGAACACGACTTCGAGTTCCTCGCCCAGTAACGGATCGCGGGTCGCATCGATGCGCCGCGGGCGCACCCGACCGGCCGGGCCGCTCCGAGAGCGGAGCTAGGCGAGCAGCTCGCGGACGACCCGCCCGCGCACGTCCGTGAGGCGGAAGTCCCGCCCTTGATGCCGGAAGGTCAACTTGGTGTGATCCAGCCCGAGGCAGTGCAGGATCGTCGCCTGCAGGTCGTTCACGCCGATGGGGGTGTCCACCACCTCCAGTCCGAGGTCGTCGGTCCGACCGACTGCTTGGCCGGGACGCACGCCGCCGCCGGCGAGCCACATGCTGAACGCCAAGCGGTGATGGTCGCGCCCGCGGGTCGCGTCCCTGCTTGGCGTGCGGTCCTCCACCATGGGCGTGCGCCCGAACTCTCCGCCCCACACCACGAGCGTGGAATCGAGCAAGCCGCGCTGCTTGAGGTCGGCGACGAGCGCGGCAGCGGGCTGGTCGGTCGCCAGGCATTGCCTCTCGATGCCGCTCTTGAGCTCGGTGTGGTGGTCCCAAGTGGCGTGGATGAGCTGCACGAATCGGACACCCCGCTCGACCAAGCGACGCGCGAGCAGGCAATTGCGGCCGAACTGGGCAGTGCCTTCCCCCTCGACGCCGTAGGCCTCCAACGTGGCCTTGGACTCGCCGGAAAAGTCGAGCAATTCGGGAGCCGCAATCTGCATGCGAAACGCCAATTCGTAGGAGGCCATGCGGGCTTCGACTTCCGGGTCGCCGCTCGCCTCGAGAGTCAACGCGTTGAAATCGCGAATCGCATCCAAGCGCGCCCGTTGCGTAGCTTGGCTGAAACCGGGCGGATTCGACAGATACAGAACGGCATCGCCCCGGCTGCGAAAGGGCACGCCCTGATAACTGGAGGGCAGGAATCCGCTGGACCAGATGCCGCTTCCGGCGTCGGCACCGCTCCCCGAGTTCAGGACAACGAAGCCCGGTAGGTTGCGCGATTCGCTGCCGAGACCGTACACGACCCACGCGCCCATCGACGGGTGTCCCACGAACGGTGTCCCGCAGGCCATGGCGAGCTGGCCCGTATGGTGGTTGATCTGGTCGGTGGTCATCGAGCGGACAACGCACAGGTCGTCGGCTCGCCGCGCGGTGTGAGGCAGGAGTTCGGAGAATTCGACACCGCTCTCTCCGTGGCGGTCGAAGCGGCGCGGACTGGCCCAGATTTGCGCGTCAGGCCGGATGAAGGCCAGCTCCAGATCCTTTGCGGCCGATTCAGGAAGGGGCTGCCCGTCCCATCGCCGCATCGCGGGCTTGGGATCCAGAAGATCCAATTGGCTAGGACCGCCCGCTTGGAAGAGGAAGATGACATTTTTCGCGGTCGGCCGGTAGTGGGGATCGCGCACGCGGAGCGGGTCGGCTTCGGCTCCGAGCAGTCCTTCGTCCGCCAGCAGGTGCGCGAGCGCGATGGATCCGAGGCCGCAAGCGGATTCTTGGAGGAACCGTCGGCGGGAGCGAAGGCCCGAATCCGTGGCAGAGCAGGCACTTTCTGGCAGCCACGCCCGTCGATTCCCCAACATCGTCAGCTACAGGCTACCAATCACGGTCGCTAGAGCGAAGCCTCCAGCGAGATTCAGGCTCTCGTGAGGAACTCAGCGAGATTCAGCAGAACGCTGGCTACCGCAGCCAACGTGGCAATCTCTCGCTCTCGGTCGGGGCTCTGCTCGGCAGTGGAAGCAGACTCTGTGCTTGGCGGGGAGTCCTCAGACAGATTTAGGCGTTGGCGCTCGTAGTTGCGGAGCAGCACCTCGAATTCCGGCTCGCTCGGCTCGCGTGCCAAGCAGAGCCTGAACGCGAGGCGCAGGCTCGCGGGGATCGAATCGCCGACTTCCGCGCGGACTCGCTCGGCCAGCTCGCGGGCCGCTTCCACGAAGACCGGATCGTTGAGCAGGGTCAGCGCCTGAAGCGGAGTGGTCGACCGCTCTCGCTTGCAAGCCACCTGAACCGTGTCCGGAGCGTCGAACGTCTCGAGCTGCGGGTAAGGCAGCGTACGCTGCCGGAATATGTAGAGTCCGCGCCGGTACTTGTCCGCGCCCGAACTCTGCGGCCATTTCACGAAGTCGCCGAATCCGATTTCGGTGGCCCCCTCCGGGAGGAATGGACGGACGCTCGGCCCGCCGACCCGGCGATCCAGGAGATCGGCGGCGGACAACGTGGCGTCACGGATGCCCTCGGCCGGAAGTCGCAGCCTGGACTGTCGAGCCAGCAAGCGGTTTCCGGGGTCTCGCTGCCGCAGTTCGGGCCTGAGTTTCGAGGACTGCCGGTAGGTGGCCGAAGTCACTATCGTGCGGTGCAGGGCCTTCAAGTCCCAGCCGCTGTCCATGAATTCGACAGCCAGCCAGTCGAGCAACCCCGGATGGGACGGTCGCTCGCCTCGGCTGCCGAAGTCTTCCGGCGTGGAAACCAAGCCGGTTCCGAAGTACCGCTGCCAGGCGCGGTTCACGATGACGCGCGCGGTAAGCGGATTTTCGCGAGAGACCAGCCAACGGCCGAGCGCCAGCCGATCAGCGTTCCCCTCGGGCAACGCCGGGAGGGCGCTCGGAGCGGCGGGCTCGACGGGAACGCCGGGCCGGCGATAGTCGCCTCGCACCAAGATGCGCGTCTGCGGCGGGTCCGGGCTCGCCATCATGGCGTAGCCTTGCGTCAGCTTCGGGAACTCCTCTTCCAATGCCCGGTAGGCTCGCTTCAGTTCGTCGAAGTCGAGGTCCTCGTAGCCTGCCGGTTCCTGAAAGTCGTAACCGCCCACGACCGACTTGACGAAGTACCCGGAGAGCAACTCCCGCTGCCTCGTCGTGCGACGGTCGGGAGGCGTCTCGACCGCTTCGCGGCTGCCATCGATTTCGATCACTAGGAGGTCCCAGAGAATCTTCCAAATCGGCTCGAGATCGGAACTCGGATTCGTGGCCGCCGCGAGGATTCGCTTTTCCCAGTACGCCTGCAACTCGGGAACCTTGTACCGACGGAAT
Source organism: Bryobacterales bacterium (assembly GCA_965242625.1). Classification (GTDB taxonomy): domain Bacteria; phylum Acidobacteriota; class Terriglobia; order Bryobacterales; family UBA6623; genus VXMF01. The sequence goes on from CBDEST010000005.1 coordinate 1,056,280, forward strand.
AGCTCGTCACGACGCCGCTCGTACTCGGGGAGGCGCGCCAGAAACGGCTCTCGCTCGCCCGGCAGCGGCGCATCGATGTCCGTTTCGACAGCGGTGTTGAAGAACGCGTAAAGCCGATAGAAGTCTGCTTGGGTGATGGGATCGAACTTGTGGTCATGGCACCGCGCGCAACCGACAGTCAGTCCGAGCCACACGGTGGCAACCGCACTCGTGCGATCCACCGTGCGCTCGACGCGATCCATCTCGAGTTCGAATCCCCCTTCGCGGTTGTGCAAGGAATTGCGGTGGAATCCAGTCGCGACGCGCTGATCGATGGTCGCGCCGGGCAGCAGGTCTCCGGCGATCTGCTCGATGGTAAAGCGGTCAAAGCCCAGGTTGCGGTTGAATGCGTCGATCACCCAGTGCCGCCACCGCCACGCGTACGGACGGATGTAATCCGCTTGGTAGCCATCGCTCTCTCCGAACCGGGCTTGGTCCAGCCAGTGAACAGCCTGCATTTCCCCGTAGTGCGGGGAGGCGAGCAACCGCTCGGCCACGCGTTCGTAGCTGTGAGCAGCAAGGCCTCCGATATCGGCGGCACCGGGCGGAAGACCGGTCAAGTCGAAAGTCAAGCGTCGCAAGAGGACTTCTGGAGGCGCTTCGGGAGAGGGTTGGAGACCCTCGCTTTCCAGGCGAGCGGCCACGAACGCATCAATGGGATTGCGGATCCAGGAATCACTTTCAACGTGCGGCACGCGCGGGCGAACGGGCGGGACATGCGACCAATGCTTGCTGCGCGGAGCGGGGTGCGCCGCCGCATCGGATTCCGGCCAGGGAGCACCTTGGTCGATCCACGCCGAGAGAAGCGAGATCTGGGCGGAGGGCAAACGGTCGCGGCCTAGGGGCATCGCGGGACCCTCGTCCTCCGGGCGCAGGAGCATGGCAACGAGCCGACTGCCCGAACCGTCTCCGGGAGCAATGGCCGGACCCGAGTAGCCACCGCGCAGCGCATCGTCGCGACTGGCCAAGCTCAGGCCGCTTTGCTGCTGGGCGGAACCGTGACAATCAATACAGTGCTGGCGGAAGATCGGCTCAATGTCGCGCCCGAAGTCAACCTCCGGCTGTTGGGCAGCGGTGACGGACACGCTCAGTACGACGAAGATTAGGCGGGCGATGGCCACGGCGTATGGATGCACTACCGTCGGCAAGTATAGAGTAGCGAAGTGTCTCCCGAGGTCGGCGTCGGGAGATGCGTGCATCTGACTCGCCCAAGCGATCAGGTTCTCCATGCACGACAGCGGCTCGGCTCGGGGCGGGTGGCTCCGGCCGACTAGGGCGCCGCCCGCGAGGCGTTAAGTTGTATTGAAGGATCATGGTCGAAAACCCTCGGATCGTTGTGATCGGCAGCCTCAACGCGGATCTTGTCCAGCGGGTTGATCGGCTGCCAAAGCCCGGCGAAACCGTTGCCGGCGGCAGCTTGGCAACCTTCAGCGGCGGCAAGGGGGCCAATCAAGCCGTTGCCGCCGCACGGATGGGTGCTCGAACCGGCATGATCGGGCAAGTGGGTAACGACAGTCTCGCCCGCCTGCTGTTGGAAAGCCTGCGAAACGCCGGTGTCGACAGGGAATCTGTCGGCGTGGCGAACACCTCCACTGGCACGGCGGTCATCCTAGTACTTCCGAACGGGGAGAACGTAATTGTCATAGCTCCTGGGGCGAACGCCACGGTCACTCCCGAGCTAGCCGCGGATCGGCTGAGCGCTCTCGGCGAAAGCACTTACCTTCTCTCGCAACTGGAGATCCCGATCGAATCGGTCGCGAGCACCCTCGTCGTCGCCAAGGAGCGCGGAGCGACCACGATCCTAGATCCGGCACCCGCGCGGCGACTGCCGTCCGATCTGTTGCGAAACGTGGACTTCCTCACTCCGAACGAAACAGAAATCGAGGCGTTGCTAGGAGAGACTGGGGTGACCCTGAACTCGGATGCGGACATCGAGGCGGCGGCTTGGCGGATTCTCGCGCTCGGGCCGAAGGCGGCAGTGCTCAAGCTGGGAGCCCGCGGCTGCATGATCGTGACCCCTGATGGTAGGTGGCGAGTCCCCGGCTTCAAGGTCGACACCGTCGATACGACCGCGGCCGGCGATGTCTTCAACGGCGCGTTCGCCGCGGCTCTCGCCGAAGGGGGCAGTCTGTCAGTGGCCGCGAGATTCGCCAACGCCGCGGCTGCGTTGTCGGTCACCCGGCGCGGTGCCCAGAATTCGATCCCATCTCGCCCAGAAGTGGAAAGATTCCTGAGCGAATCCTAACCGTGACTCCATGCACTACGGGGTGCTGACGCCGCGCCATCCGCGGTCAAAGCCGGAAGCCGGCAATCATGGTGTGGATCGCCGCGAAGGGGAGGGTGGACCGACTATCCGCGAGCGCGCGCGGTCGTCACGCGGGGAGAGCCGCACGGCGAATCCAGTGGAAGCGACGTGGTGATCGAGAATCTGATAGTGTTTCGCTAGCCAGGGCCGACGAAGCTGGAGCTTCTCGGCACTGGCATGGCAAGAACTGGGAGGAAACAGATGCGTGGAAGAAGTGTTTGGATCGCTGGCTTGGCACTAGCGCTGTTCTCGACGGCAGCCTCCAACCTCAACGCCAAGGAGCGGGTGATCAGCCACGACGAGCTGATCGACAAGCTGTCGGGATTCTGGAACGGGCAGTTGCTTGGCAACTACATGGGCTTCCCATTCGAGAATCTCTACGTGGACGAGCCCGTCCCGGTCCTCGTTGATCGGGTGTACACCGCCAACTACGACGGAGACCCGGCCCTGAAGATCAACTCGAAAGACCGGCGCGGGCACATCCCGATTCTGACCAGCGCCTTGCGGGGCGCGTTTAGCGACGATGACACCGACATCGAATTCGTCACGTTGCACGCCGTCGAGAAGTACGGTCTGGACATTACCTATCCGGAGATCACCCAGATGTGGAAGACCCACATCAACGACTACATCTGGGTGGCGAATCGAGAGGCGCGTAATCTCATGGATCGCGGGCTGATCGCGCCGGACACGGGCCGCAAAGAGAACAACAAGCACTGGTTCCAGATCGACCCGCAGCTCGTCAACGAGATTTGGAGTGTCTTTTACCCGGGCATGACAGAGCAGGCGGCGGAGCGTGCCTTGTGGGGCGCGCGGATCACCAACGACGATTGGGGCACGCATCCGACCATTGCCTACGGCGCCATGATCAGCGCGGCGTTCTTCGAGAGGGATGTGCAGAAGCTGGTTCAGATCGGCATCGATGCCGTGCCCAACGAGGGACCGTTTGCGGAGGGCATCCGCGATGTCGTCAAATGGCACGCCCAAGACGGGGACTGGCGCGCCACGAGAAAGAAGATTCACGACAAGTACTACGCCTACAAGAAAGGCTCGTACGAAGCGCCGGTGAGCGTGGTCTCGTCGCTGGTTAACGGCTTGACCGGCATCCTCGCGGTGCTGTACGGCGAAGGTGACTACATGAAGACGGTCGGCATCGCCACCTCGGCTGGCTACGACTGCGACAATCAAGCCGCCACGGCAGGGGGCTTGATTGGCGTCCTCAACGGTTTCAGCGGAATCGGGCCGGTGGCGGATGGTCTCACACGGAATCTCCCGGCATGGCGCCCGTGGAGCAAACCCTTCAACGACCGCTACGTGAACATCTCGCGCGACGAGATAGCGTTACACACGCCGATCAGCGAAATCGTCCAGCGCATCGCCGCTGTGGCCAAAACCGCGATCCTCGAGAACGGCGGCCGCATGGAAGTGCGCGACGGAGAATTGGTCTACGTGGTCAACTCGGACTTCTAGCCCGAGTCCGCGAGGGAACACTTGAACGCGATTCGGCCAGTAGGTCGCAAGGCCGCCGCCGCAGTGCGCATCCAAGAGCGCGAGGAGTTGCAAGGCACGAACTGAAGTGGACCCGTCTCTCCGATCGGAAGTGACCTGAACTGGCTTCTAGATCCTGCCCAAGTACGCTGCCATTACGGGATCCACGAGAATCCACCGCCCATCGTCATCGCGACGGATGAATTCTTCTTGCTCCAGCATTTCCTTGGCCCGGCCACCAGTCGACGTAGGCAGCCGTAGCGGGGCCAAGAACTCGTGCGAGATCGGATGCTCAACTTCTCCCCGAGACTGAGCCACCGCTTTCAGCAAGGCACGCTGGCTTGCAGGCAAGCGCGCGATCCTGGCCGTGGCGACACGTCCCTCTTCGTCCACGATCCGAGTCCAAGCCGATTCGACAGCGGAAGCTGTTGGTGGGCTCTCGCCGTTCCAGAGACGACCGCAGAGCGCATTCACGCAGTGTGGATGCCGAGCGGTCAGAGCCAGAACCGCACCGATCGCAGCGTCGGTGATGGGGAGTCCCCAACGCTCATGGCATGCCTGCTGCAGGAAGGCTCTGTAGTCCGATTCGCCGATGCGATCAAGGCCGATCTTCCGGCAAAGGCGGTAGAGCGGTCGATTCTCGTCCTCAAACATCGATGCCAACAGGTCCTTCTCGCTCCCGGAGAAGACGTATGTAACGTGGGCGGCACGCTCGGCGGCATGCCGAATCGCGCCCTCCATGGCCAGCTTGGCCGGCACTGGCTTGAGTCGTCCCAGTTGCTGAAACTCGTCCAGCACGATCACGACCCGATTCCCTGACATTCCGGCCGCGCGATCAAGGCCTAGCAGCGCTTCGGAAACGGCGGGCGCGGGGGGCTGGGATGCCGTCAGCTTGACGCACAACCCGTTCAAGCCAAAGGCGAACTCAGGCCTCAACCTGCTGAAGGCTTCGGCGAGCTTCTCCGTCGCGCGCCGGTCTCCGGATCCGAGTTGAGACCCCAGTCGTTCGACCGCTGCCCTCAGGAGCGCTTCGAATCCCTGAACATCGTGGACAACGAGCAGGTCGAGGTTGGTCGCGATCACATTGTGACCAGCCTTCTCTAAGTCCTGCAGGACCTGCGCGACGAGGCTGGTCTTGCCTACCCGACGGTATCCCCAAAGCCACGTGTGCGTTCCGGTCCGGAGATTGCGCGCGAGTTCGGAACGCTCGGTGTTGCGGTCGCAGTGCGCCGCGCCGGTCGCTATACCAAGAGGAAACAGATTGCTGTCGGCGGGCAAGCGAGACTCCAGTGCGATCAGGCACTCTTGATTCCACTATGCACGGTTCCCGACAACCCGGGAACTTGAATTGCGGGAATGGGCAGCTCGCATCCGCATCGAGGGGCGATAGTGCTTCAGTTTGCATTCGTAGGGCGTCTTCAGTCGCTTCCAGCGATCACGGCGGAGCACCGGGAAACGCCGGTGCAACGTCTTGCGGTCGAGTCGCCGAATCCGGCTGTCCCCTCACGGAGACCGGTGCTTCTCTGGCACGTTGTATACGATCACGTGCGACGAAGTTACGCTTGCCAGTGCGAAAATCGGCATGAACGCCATTGCGAGGCTTCGCGGGACGTACGTGGAATCGGGTCGAGCGTCCCTGAAAAGTTCCGCAAAGATGCCGACACCAACTAACGCAGCTCCCGTGATGACCCAAGCCCTAGTTCGCTTGAAGAATGGCCTGCGACGGGACACTCGACGTACGGTGCGGGCCGCAATCGTTTGCGTGGAACCGTTCTTCAGAACAAGCGTCACGCTGTCGGATGTCGCCGAGGCGAGCGTGCCGTCGAACTTCAGTGTTGCGCTGGACGCGCGGTCCTCGTAGAGAATGACCCGAACGCGCCGACCCGGGTCGGTTTGCTCGACGGCGGACCACTCTGCCAAGAGTCTGGCCCCCATGCAGGCTGGAGCGGTGGCCAGCACTGCGCCCAGCAGAAGGATCAGCCTCAGTCTGTTTGTACGCATCGCAGTACCTTCCTCTCTTCTCCACCTCAGCGGATCGTCATTGTAACTCTGAGTGTCACATCCTCGCGCACGCGCCCTTCTCGAGTAGATTCGGCATTTTAGTTTCAATGCGTGGCGCAAGGTTCAGACCTGTCCCTATGCCGCCTCGCAGAGTGAGTCAGGTGGCAAGTCGAGGCTCGGATGAATTGCTGCGAAGCCGGACGACGTGGTTTCGTTTGCTCCCGGCGAAGTACATGCAGCGCACGACCCAATCATTGCAGGATGACCGCGGGATCCAGTGGCGTTCACCAAGACGGGGAATGCCCTCTATTTTGGAGGGCCCTGTCCAAATTGGTCCAAGTCAAATGATTCAGCGGGAAAGTTTGATAACATCTGGCTAACGGAGCGAGGCGGGACGGTTCACTTGGAAGTCATGGACGCAGCGAACTCGCCCGTGTTCGAGGCTCGGGCATACTTGCTGGCCGACCCGGCCGGTTACGCGCCAGCAGGGCGCGGATTGGTGTTGCATGGCCGCGTCTACCATCAGGACGCGATCACCTCGGGATTTGGAAACGCGCGTTTCGCCAGAGTCCCAGTCGGTAGGATCCGGGTCGGCCTCTACGACACCGGCGGAAAACTGCATACGAGCGAGGCTACCGTCGCTGAGGGCCGGCACATGCGTCTCGCCATCAGGCTGCCCTAGCCCGAAGGAGGCAATCATGGTGGACATCAGAACGGCCTTGCCGATCAAGACCGCCGGATTCTTGATCGTGCTACTGGCCAGCTCCGTCGCGTGGGCCGATCCCATCAAGACCGAATGGTCTGCCGTCGGGCAGATTCCCCCCGGTCGGAAGGTCACGGTGAATCTCTACACGGACCAACCGTTCCAAGGAGCGCTCTCGGTCAAGGGCAGTTTCGAATCGGCGAACGCAAGCGGCATCACTCTCTATCTCGAGAACGGCGAATCGAGCACCGTGCCCGCGGCTGCCGTGCGCAAGGTAAGGGTCCGGCGACCTTTTGCCAAGCGAGTTCCCGGTTGGTGCGCGGTCGCGCTAGCCGCCGGGCTTGCCGAAATCCTCCTGTACATGTCCGGGCCCTCTCAGAGCGTTCAGAACCGCCTCGGTGGCCACGCCATCACCACGCTTCCGGCCATGGGGGCGTTCTTCCTCTGGCCGAACAATACCGTCTACAACGTGCCTCCCAAACATCGCGCCCCGTGATGCCGGGTGGGCCGCGCCTCGCGAGCCGAGTCGCGGCCGGAGACGGGAGACTTGCGCGGTGCTCGGCTGGCGTCGCTCACCCGAGCGGGCACCAGAGTGCTCGAGGCGGGACGGTTCGCACGGAAGCTACGGATGCTGCGAATTCGCCCTTAGGAGAGGCTCGGGTATACTTGGTGGCCGACACGGCCGGTTGCGCGCCAGCGGCACACGAATGGCTGTTGCATGGTGGCGTCTCCCATCAAGACGCGACCTATGCCAAAATTGCCAAGCCCAATCAAACAAAGGAGAGACGATGAAAATCATCACCTTCATCATGCTGCTGTTGCTTCCAGCGACGACCTTGGCCCAAGGCGTCCACATCGACCGGAACAATCGGAACTTCACAACCGAGTCGCGCGGCTACGTGGTCGCTCATTTGATGGGCAAGTGCGCGGTCTCGAAGCTGCCTTTCGGCGCACGCGTCGAGGGCTTGGGAGGGACTGACTTCGTGGGAGGTCTCGGTATCGCCGACGATACCGAGATGACCGCAGGTGGCAAGATTCACTTCTATGCCGAAGAGACTCCATGGGTCGACCACCGTGTGATACAGCGCACGAACCTGCGCCCCATGAAGTCTCTCAGCTATGGCAGGGAGGTCATCACTTCCGACAAGTACCTTGTGGTGCGGGTTCCATTCCTCAAGTCGGCCACGAAGCTGTATACAGCGGAGGAATGGACGAAACTCGCTGCACCGCGCACTGCCGAGCTGGTATTCAAGCGAGACCATCCGAAGCTAGCCAAGGGCTGTGGCTTGAAGTGAAGGAGCGAATCATGACCGTCGAACGGATGACCACCAGCCTCGGGGCACCCGGTACATGACGCTTCATTAGAGCGTTGGGCACCGTCTTGGTGGCCACGCCATCAGTACGCTTCCGGCCATGGCAGCCTTTTTCCCCTGGCCGATGAATACCCGCTACAACGTACCTCCCGATCATCGAGTCCCGCGATGCATAGGTGGGACCGGATTCTTGGACGGAGTTTCACGCGGAGACTAGAGGCGCATTGGCGCGGCGTCAGTCAGTTCGCCGCGAACGCAGGCTCTCCCAGCAAGGATGATCCGCGGCGCCGCTCGCTCGACGACTCGCGGCTGGATCCCGCCTGCAGACGGAGTGCCGGACATCGTGGTGGACATCCACGTCTCCACCTTGGGCTCGAGCGGTGATTACCTGCCACCAATCCGCGTTCCAAGCCCTTGTAAACAAAACGCGTACGCACCCGTGCCAGGAGTCACTTACGATCACGTCGACCGTGGATCCACGCACGTCCCCGAATCCGGCGGCCGTTGCGCAGGGCTGCCTTTCCGGAAGGCCACGAGCGTCTCAGTGCTCTTCCATCGAATCGAGGGACAGTGTGAAATTTCGGAATCCGTGAACCCCGGCGTCACAGTTAGGGCGATAGCGAACTTCCATTAAGTGGAGGGACAGCGAGCTGCGATACCCGGCCGGTACATCGCAGACTCAGGGGCGTGGATCCACTTCCAGAGTCCCGTCCCAGCCACTGATCGCCAAGGCGTTTCCCGCTGCGTGCGTGCGGACTTGCGACCCTCAGCCCCATCGAGCAGTAGATCTGCGGACCATCGTTGCCGCTCTGGACTCGCCATGCAGACTGAGGGCTCGGCCTGTTCCCTCAGCGGGAACCTCACACCGACTCACCCTCTCGCCCTAGATCGCCCGATCAGGAGAGAGCCTTCGGACCAGGAGTTTGAGAATCGGGTTTCCAAAGGACACCCTAACGTCATAGAATTAGAGGCGGCGATGTTCGGGCAACGGAGCATACTCGGATCGGTCTTGGGCGGACTGCTGTCCCTAGGAGCGCAATCCACTCTCGCCGTTGACTTCGAATCGGACGTGTTGCCGATTCTGGAAGAGCATTGCCTGATCTGCCACTTGGAGCCGGCTCAAGCCGGCTTGCGGCTCGACACCCCGGCCAGCATCTTGGAAGGCGGCCATTCCGGTCCAGCGATCGTACCCGGTGCTCCCGATGACAGCCTGATGCTGCTGCAGGTCGTCTCGGGCCAAATGCCGTTCGGAGAGGAAAAGCTCTCCGACGCCAAGATCGACGCGATCCGCGACTGGATTGACGAATCCGGAAGGTCGGGCCAACTCGCGCAAGCGACGGTCGCCACCGAGACCGAGGTCCTGCCGATCCTCCAGATGCGGTGCGGGCTCTGCCACGGCAAGCGTCGCCAAGAGGGTGGACTAGATCTCCGCACTCTGGCATCCCGCTTGAAGGGCGGCGATTCGGGTCCGGCCTTGGTACCGGGCGACCCGGACAACAGCCTCGTCTTGCAGCGGGTGGAGGCGGGCGAAATGCCTCCCCCTGACATGCTGTTCGAGAGCAGGGTCAAGCCGCCCACGGATGCCGAGGTCGCCGTGCTCCGCAAGTGGATCGCGGAGGGAGCGCTCCCGGCCGCAGAGAAGACGTTTCCCGAGGACGCGCCGCTGAGCGATGCGGCCCGGACACATTGGGCCTTCCAAGGTCCCCTGCGTCCGGCGGTTCCGCGGGTTTCCAGCAGCGACAGAGTACGGAATCCCGTCGACGCGTTTCTGCTGCACGCACTGGAAGCCAAAGGCCTCGGTTTCGCGCCTCCCGCAGACAAGCTGACTCTCATGCGCCGGGCCTACTTGGATTTAGTGGGCATGCCGCCGAAGCCCGCAGAGATCGACGAATTCCTCGCGGACGCCGCTCCCGGAGCGTACGAGCGTCTCGTGGACCGGCTGCTCGCCTCGGAAGACTACGGGGAGCGGTGGGCGCAAGTCTGGCTGGACGTGGCGGGATACTCGGATTCCGAAGGCGTGATCGACGAAGACCGCGAGCGCTTGCACGCTTGGCGCTACCGGGATTACGTCATCCGGGCCTTCAATGCTGACAGGCCCTACGACCGGTTCCTGATCGAGCAGCTGGCGGGAGACGAAGTCGTCGATTACGAGAACATCGGGTCCGTCACCCAAGACGTCGTCGACACCCTGGCCGCCACGGGTTTCTTGCGCTTGACACCTGATGGCACCTACTCCACGGCGAATGCCTCGCTTCAGGAGAAGTTCAACGTGGTGGCCGATGCCATGCAAGTCCTCAGTTCGGCGGTGATGGGTGTCACCGTTGGCTGCGCCCGTTGCCACGACCACAAGTACGATCCGCTGTCCCAGCGCGAGTACTACAGCCTGAGCTCGATATTCCAATCGGCTTTGGACCCGTACGACTGGGTGCCGCCGACAGAGCGATTCTTGGAAGTCGGCCTCGACTCCGAGCGGAAGGCCGCGGAAGCTGCCAACAAGCCGCTGGAGGAGCAGATCGAGCGACTGCAAGCCGAATTCCGGGAACTCGTCAACCCGTACTTCGAGCGCGAACTCGAGCGCCGGCTCGCCGAAATGCCCGAGAACCTGCGCGAACCGTTGCGGACAGTGGCTCGCACGCCGCGGATGGAACGCACGCCGGAGCAAAGAAGACTGGCGCACGAGCACAAGGAGCTGCTCCAAGTGCCCAACGCGGATGGCGAGTGGCATCAGATCGCCGAGGCGTTCCCCGAACTCAAGGACACCGCGGGACCGCTGAACACCCGGATCAAAGGGCTGAAGAAAGACTTGATCCCGCTGCCCAAGATTCGCGCTGTCTATGACATGGGAGGGGATCCGTCGCCCACTTACCTCCTGCAGCGCGGCGACGCCCAGTCCATCGGTCACCGCGTGCGTCCCGGCACGCCGCGTATCCTTTCGGCGAGCCTGCCGGCATTCGAGGCTGCCGCGCCTCGCGACAGCACAAGCGGGAACCGACTCGCCTTCGCGAAATGGCTGACGGACCCGCAGCACCCCCTGACTGCGCGGGTGATGGCGAATCGCATCTGGCTGAACCACTTCGGCCAAGGACTCGTGTCGACTCCCTCGGACTTCGGGCTGACAGGTGCCGCGCCTACGCATCCCGAGCTCTTGGATTGGCTTGCCACCGAGTTCGTGGCGAGAGACTGGAGCATCAAGGAGATGCACCGCCTGATGATGACTTCCGAGGCGTATCGACAGTCGTCCCGAGTCGAGGCGGCGGCCGCGCAGGCCGACCCAAACAACGTCCTGCTGTCGCGCATGCCCATGCGCCGCATGGACGCCGAGGTGCTGCACGATTCCATCCTGCGCGTGACCGGCAGGCTTGACGGCACTCGCTTCGGCAGGCCCGCGCGTGTGACGAAGCAGGAAAACGGCGAGATCGTGGCAGACGGGACCGAGAAGGGCTGGCGGCGTGCAATTTACTTGTTGAAGAAGCGGCGCCTGCCAGTGACGTTGCTAGAGGTCTTCGACGCTCCGAAGCTGGCTCCGAACTGCACGGAGCGCCGTGAATCCACTGTGGCACCGCAGGCCCTGCAAATGATGAACGGCGAAACGCAGATCGAGCATTCCCGGTACCTAGCGGGACGGCTGATCGACGAGCATCCCGATCAGGCACGGGATCAGGTTGCAGCCCTGTACCGAACCGTGCTCTCTCGCCCGCCATCTGCGGACGAAGCGGAAGCCGCGCAAGCGGATCTGGCCACCTTGAAGGAGAGCTGGCTCGCGCATCTGGAAGACGCGCGGCATCCCGGCCCGAGGCAGGCGACGGCCGCTTGGATGGCACTGGGGTCGTTTGCCCACGCAATGCTCAATTCCGCGGAATTCCTGTACATCGACTGAGGCGAACCATGAAGCAACCGAACCGGCGCGATTTCTTCTCTCGTATCGGAGATGGCGTCCACGGCGCGGCGCTGGCTTGGCTGTTGCAGCAGGATCTGGGCGCTAGCGAGGTCCGCAGGACTTACGACCAGAAGCCGCGCGCCCCGCACTTCGAGCCGCAGGCGAAGTCGGTCATCCACCTGTTCATGAACGGGGGCCCCAGCCAGGTCGATCTCTTCGACCCCAAGCCCGAGCTTGAGAAGCACGCCGGCGCGGCGGCGCCGCGCGACATCGTGAACCAGCTTGAGTTCACGGACGAAGTCGGGACCCTGATGCCGTCGCCGTACAAATTCAGCAAGCGCGGGCAGAGCGGCATCGAGATATCCGACCTGCTGCCATCGCTGGGCGGGGTGGTGGACGACATCACGTTTATCCGGTCCATGCACGGGGAGCATTTCAACCATGAGCCGTCCCTGTACCTGATGCACTCGGGGCGCACCTTGCCGGGGCGGCCGGCACTGGGAGCCTGGGTCGTCTACGGCCTCGGGACCGAGAACCAGAATCTTCCCGGCTACGTGGTGCTGGACGACCCGAAGGGTTACCCGATTAACGATCTCCAGAACTGGCAGTCGGGCTGGCTGCCGCAGGTGTACCAAGGCACCAAGTTCCGGGCCGAGGGCCCTCCCGTATTGAACCTGCGCAGGCAACAGGAATTGCCTAGCCCGCTGGTGGAGGCTGAGCGCGCGCTCGTGCGGAGACTGAACCGCTCGCATCGCGACGCGAGGCCGTATCAACCCCAGCTGGACGCCCGCATCGAAAGCTACGAATTGGCTGCCCGCATGCAGCTGGCCGCCACGGATGTCGCCGATCTGTCCTCGGAGAGCGAGGAAACGAAGGAGATGTACGGCATGAACGACGAGCGCACTCGGGCGTACGGGGCTCGCTTGCTGCTCGCGAGACGCATGATCGAGCGGGGCGTGCGATTCGTGCAGGTCTTCATCGAATACCAGATCTGGGACAACCATCTAAACTTGGATCGCGAGCTACGGTATGCCTGCGAGAAGACAGACAAGCCTGTGGCAGCCTTGATCCGGGATCTCAAGCAACGTGGACTGCTTGACTCCACGCTTGTGATCTGGGGCGGCGAGTTCGGCCGCATGCCGCTGGCTCAAGTCGGCCAGGCGGGGACGAGCGGCCGCGACCACGGCCCGGCCGGGTTCACGATGTGGATGGCAGGGGGAGGCGTCAAGGGAGGCCACGTTCACGGCGCGACCGATGAAATCGGCCACAAGGCTGTAGAGGACCGCGTTAGCGTCCATGACTTCCACGCGACGATGCTGCACCAGCTTGGGCTGGATCCGGAAGGGCTCGTCTTCAACGTGCATGGACTCGATGAGCGATTGATTGGCCAGTACCCGGCTCGGGTGGTCAAGGAAATCTTGACTTGACGGGCCACGACAAGCCGTTTCAGAGAGGCTCATCGTGAAGACTGATCGAATGCCAGTAACGCCTGCGGTTATCCGCTGGGCACGGGAACACGCCGGCGTTACACTTGCTGACGCGAGGCAGTCATTTCGAGACATTGATCGATGGGAGTCGGGCGATGTCCGGCCGACCTATTGCCAACTCGAGAAGTATGCCGAGAAATACAAAGTGCCGATTGCCGTATTTTTCTTTCCGGAACCGCCCAAGTTGCCACCGATATCAAAATCGTTCCGAACTCTTCCGTCTGAAGAATTCGAGGTCTTGCCAAGCAGAATTCGTCTGCTTATCCGAAAAGCTAAGGCCTTTCAGTTGGGAATCGAAGAGATCCTTCCGGCGGGTGACAGTAGCCGAAGATTCATGCTTCTTGACTTGGCCTTCAAGAAGAACACGCCCATCCCAAAGATGGCGAGAGACGTTCGGGACCACCTAGGTGTCTCAATCGAGGGTCAGCGTTCGTGGAAGAACGTCTCGGATGCGTTGAGAGAATGGAGGAGCGCGTTCTTTGGATCCGGCGTGTTTGTGATGAAAGATCAATTTCGTGAAGATGGATTCAATGGATTTTGCCTATACGATAGGTTGAATCCGTTGATCTATGTGAACAACAGCTGTGCAAAGACGCGCCAAGTTTTTACCCTATTTCACGAATTGGCACACCTACTCTTTCGTACCAGTGGTATAGACTCTTCTGCGGCTCATTATGCATTTGATCACAATCTGGGTTCTGCAAATTCGCGATCATCTGAGACCCGTTGGATTGAGAAGAGATGTAATGAGTTTGCAGCGGAGGCCCTCGTGCCTAGGACAGACCTTGAGAAATCCCTGCAATCTATGCAAGCCTCGGAAAACACGGCTGAAACACTTGCGTCACGGTTCCACGTTAGCCGGGAACTGATCTTTCGTCGGTTTCTAGAGAATGGCCTTGTTTCTCAGGTCAGGTATCGAGAAGCGGTCAGGAAATGGAACAGTGAGAGGAAAATCGAAAATCCGTCCGGCAATTTCTACAACAACACCATTGCTTACTTGGGTCGCGAGTATATTGGTGTTGCCCTGAAGAAATACCATGCCAACCAAATCAGCGAAGAACAACTCGCAGATTACCTGAACGTCAAGGTCAAGAACCTAGAGGAACTGGAGTTCTACTATCAGCGGGGCATGAAATGATTTACGTATTCGACACTTCACCGCTCTCGGTGTTGTTTAAGCACTACTACCGAGGACGTTTTCCAACCTTGTGGCAGCGATTCGAAGGGCTGGTTAGTGCTAGGAGTGCGCTTTCCGTTCGAGAAGTGCGTGCGGAACTGTCGGACGGAAGAGTGGGGCTTGACGTCAACGAATGGGTCGCTAAGTTTCCAAGTTTCTTTACGACCCCAACTACCATTGAGGCACTATTCTTGAAGAAAATATACTCTGTTCATCATTTTCAGCAAAATATCGAGCAGAGAAAACTACTCAAGGGCGGCAAGAATGCTGACTCATTCGTGATAGCCAAAGCTAGTGCAGTTCATGGGACTGTCGTTACGCTGGAGAAATCCACTCAAACAGGCGCAAAAATCCCAGATATTTGTGATCATTTCGGAATCCCTTGTGTTTCACTAGAGGTGTTCATGGAGGACGTGGGATGGCGTTTTTAATTGACGTAATTTTCGGGACAATTGCACATGTAAATCCAGTGGATTGCGATCAGGTTGATCGGCCTGCTGGAACACATGCAGGTGAGCATATGGCTTCTGGCTTCGCGGTATTCCCTTCGACTACATTGCAGACATCACGAGCACTTGGCCAGTTGAGAATGCTAGAAAGTTGTAATCATTGCCTTAATCACTTTTGTGACTGCTATCGGAATCCCCATTTCAGTTTCGATTGGATTGTTTGCGCGGGGATGTGTGGCACAAGGATCTCGACCGGGGTGAGTGCGCCCTCGCCGACTGCTATGTGACGCCCGTGGAATCGTGATTCCAGGCGACTGATTCAGGAATCAACCCGCTCAAAAGACGCTTGCGTGCATCCGCCGCAGTACGCCGACGCTAGGCTCAAGAACCGGCCCCTAGCCGACTTTGCCAAAATCGGCCTGACAGGCACTGAAAACCCGCCTTTTTGAGTCGATTGCGGCGATTCGACCGTATGCGCGTCCCGGAAAAGTTCTTTCATATCAATGGCTGGGCTGTTTTTGGTGCGCTCGATGGGGGTCTCTGTAGTGCCATAAATTCTGGCTACCCCTTGCGCTCGCGCCTATTGTCCGTATCCGTGCCTGCTATACTGGTTGCACTGGGTTCAAACGCAATGCCTGCAGCACCTGTCCCGAGTTGACGACCAATCACTCGTTTTCAAAAATAATGTAGTGCCTTAATGATATTGCGGTATATCGTATCTTACTCTAACTAAACAACTTAGAGCTGGACGATCCAAGAAAATGGCAAAGTCGCGCTAGGCGTGGCATGTTCATTCCGCATCCCTGCGCCAGAGTTTCAACTGCTCGGGCTCGTCGAACTTGTCTGTGTAGGCGAGGCGGTAAAGATGATAGAGAGCTTCAAAGTCGCTGCTAGACGCAGCCAAGTCCCCTTGAAGTGCGACACCAGTGTAATTGGAGGAGATGGGTAGGACTTCAAGCACCGCCTCAAGTGCCGCGAAGAACCGGGGGTCTCGGTCAACTCTGGCCTTCGCCAACAGCTCCCGCGCCGCGTCCAGCGAGCGGTTCCGCGCGAGCCTAGCGGCATGGTGGATGGCATCGATCATGCCCCGCGAGCCTTCGACGGGTCCCAGCGAGCCCTTCTCCGAGCGACGCACACTGTCCCAGAGGCGCAGGTCGCTTCCACGCTTCTCCGCCAATCGATTGACTACCTGCTTGTCAAGATTCGTGCCAACCGCGCGAGCCAGCCGGAGGGCCTCGTCGTAGGAGAACACCGGGGCGTTGAAGGTGTCCCACGCCAGTACGAAGAACGCAGTCGGGGCGTCGAGATCGACGTTCGCCTTGAGGTGAGTCAGTTGACCCAAGCGCCACCGCTTGACCTCGCGACGAGCCGTGTCGAGAGCGTCCTCTGGGGTGACCGAATACGGATCCCACTCCTCCTCGGGAATCGCTGGTCGACGCGATTTGCCCCCGACATCGGGTCTCTTGCGGGCTTGGCCGCGCTCCAATGGCCAGTGGCGGGAAAACTCTTCGAGAGCCGGGCCAAAGCACGCCAGATACAGGTCAACGCCCCAAATTCCCGCAGTTTGGAATTCCGCGACCCGCTTCCGAACGGCACCAGCGACCTTGGGTTCTACATTCTCCCAGTAGACGGTATGGTCGGGGTCCGAACGGTCCGCACGTAAGCGACAGATTAGGAATACCGTGCTGTTGGCGGCGGCCTTGTTCTTGATGTGCAAACTGCCAGGGGATTCGGTGTTGATGGGCCAAGACGCAGTGATCACGAATCCAGCCTCGATGAGGCCCTTGGTCAGCGCGTCCCAAGCTCCCGACGACTTGTGCGTAAACATCAGTGTCAGAATGCCGTCGGGCTTGAGGGTCCGGCGGCACTCTGCAAAAATCGCCGCCATCTGGTCTTGGTACTCCAAGCTGGCCAGCGCCTTCGCCCCGGGCTTTCCGCGAAAACGCATCGGGTTGGCGACAGCCTCGCTGTCCTTGTCGGTGAGGGGGCGGCGGAAGAAGTCGGGGAACACTTGGCCGGCGGTTCGCTTGAGCCAGACATAGAAGAAGTCGGAAAGCTCGGCGTACATGACGTTGTCGTAGTAGGGCGGGTCCATGACGACAGCATCGACGGAACCGTCGGGGATGTGGTCGAGGGTGTCGCCCGACTTGCAGGTGACCGTGATCGGTGGCGGTGTGCGGTCGGCTGCTTCAGAAGTATCGTGCAGGGGTAAGCTGCCGGAGGCACCGACTGAGAAACCAGTCATGTCGACCAGTTCCTCAATGCACTTGGATGTCTGGCGATTGGCCCAGTCGTAACCCGCACCGGCTATCAGCGGTGCCATCTCAGCGTAGGACCAGCAGAAGGCGAAGTCATGGCGGTTGAACGTATTCGCAATGACCGCCCGAGTAGGCATCCATACTGACATCCTCGAGTTGTAGTTCAGAAGCTTGTCAATGGATAGAGCGAGATATCCGTATGCCGCTTTCCGAACATCGCTCAGTTGTCCGGAATCGCGGTCAGCCTCAAGCATCTCGCGGAACACTTCCACGCTTGTGCCGTGGCACAGCAGCTGGCGCGGTGAGAATAGGTCGCGCCAGTGCCTCATCCCGTAGCGTTGCGGCTCGCTGGTCTTGTTGCCATCCGGTATGCGCTCGCTCGGAACCGTCTCGAGCACCTCCCACTCGGGCAGCTTCTCGTCCAGTCGCGCACAGATTTCGGCCCCGTTGTCGTCTTCAGGGCGCGGAGCGCGGAAATCCCGCACCCACCGGTCGCGACCCGGTTTGCCTGATTTCAGCGTCGTCCTAAGACGCCTCTTGTAGATCACCGTGAACAGTTGCTCGCCCATCAGACCGTCACGTGCCTGACGCTTGATCTCGTTACCGTCAATCACCCGCCCGCAGTCGCCGTAGGGGCAAATACCGTCGCCCCGGGCCACGGTGCCCTCTGATTGCTCTCCCGCTTTCCGGACGATCTCGAACGAGCAGATCCGGCCCTCCGCATTAGGCCCCGAATTCTGATGTGGCTTCAGACGGACACCAATGCCCGTGGATGTCAGGCGCCAGTTGGGCGACAGGGGCACCAAGCCGTCGCAGTAAGGGCAAGTCACCGTCCGTGCCCATAAGTACCCGTCAGGTCTCGTGTCCGCATTTCCGTCGCTGGGAAAGACTCCTTGGAGCCGCTTCTGTACTTGCTCACCGAAGGCCTTTCCGAGCCTGTCGAAACTGACCCTCACCTCATCGCCAAACCGCGTAGGCCAATCCAATGTCGCCCGTTCAATCAAGACCGCGACCGGATTCAGATCATTGGCGACCGTCTCGAATCCCAAGCGTGCAGACTCGAACGGCACGCTGCCTCCCCCAGCGGTCGGATCGAGGACGATGGCGCTGCCGATGGACGCAGACAGCCACTCGCGTTCGTCGGCACTCAGCGAGTGCTTGAACGCACGGGTGTAACCGTAGGCTGCTGCTCCCAGCCGCTCCCCCGTGCGTGTTGCGACAGCGATCCGTCTCTGGGCTGCAACCGGATCGCCATGTATCCCGATGGTATGCAAGAACCGCTCTCTGTCCGCATCTTCGGGAAGCAGGGAGGCGAGCACGGCAGCTCGCGCTGCGACCAGAGGCCTCCGGGCCCACCACACATGCAGTCGATTCGGAGCGGGAAACGGAGTCATGGGAGTGCGTTCCCGGAGGCTCTCGATTCCTAGCTCGGCGATCGGCAGCCAGCGCTCAATCAGTCGTCGGTCGTTCATGGTCGGATCTACAAAGTGTGCGATTGGTGGCGGGTGTCCCTAGGACAGCACTATGGGAATCAAATCAGACTGCATCGAGAATCGGTATGCACCGTCGACCTGACGGAACGCTGTGCCTTGCAACGACCTTGCGACAGCCGATTCGTCTTGAGCACGAGTTGCCCAGCGTATCACGCCATTGTCGCGGTGGGAACTGCCGCTGTGGCACCACGATTCCGCGGCCTGGCGCAGGACAGTGCCCGTGAGACCCTCGAGCGACTGCGGCGGTCACTGCAACCTACAGCGTTTCAGGGGGTCTTGGCCTATGGAGACCGATGCTTCCGGGGCACGTTGTAGATCATCACGCGGCCTGAAGCGAGGGCCGAGAGAGCGTATGTCGGGGCAAACCAGATCGCGATGCTCCTACCGATGTTGATATCGCTTTGGTTGACGAACAGGTTGGTGGGATCCGAATCCAGAGACGTCAGTACGCCAACGACCGTTAACGCGATTCCGGTGACAACCCAAGCCGTAGTGCGCTTGAAGAACGGTCTGCGACGGGCCACCCGACGCACCTCGCGCTTCGCGAATGTCCGCAGTGTCCCGTCCTTGAGGGCGAGCGTCAGGCCGTCCGATGTCGCCGAGGCGAAATGGCCGTCAAACTTCAGTGGCCCGCTGGGAGTAAGGTCGCGGTAGAGCAGGATGCGAATGGGACGCCCCGGTTCCGTGCCCTGGAGCGCGGACCACTCGGCCAGGAGTCGTGCTCCCAGGCAGCCGGGCGGGACAGCAAGCACCTCGCCCAGCAGGAGGAACGCTCCCAGAATCTTCCTTGTAGCCAGGGTAAGCTCCTCCTTCGGATGATGCACTGGTCGCTGGGCTGCGCGGCCATGGCGCAAATCACGCCCCGCCATGCCAATGCCGCTCAAGATGGCGTGTAGGGTAGATCTCATGATTGTTCTCCCTACCCTATACAACGTATGAGTCGGTCACTTACTTGCAGATTATTCGGAAAACTTCAATTCTCGGTTGGACACACCGGAGGGCATGTGCAGGAGCATGTTCCGCACAGTTCAAGCCTTGCCTTGGGCGGAAGAAGGGCTCGCGCTGATGTCCGAAGGACGCTGGGCACACGCTCATCGCGCATTCGCTTGCAGCCCAGAGGGTGAGGGCCAAGCGACTTTGCGAGACAGGGCGGGACACCCTTCCCGATCACTTGGATCCGTTCCGCCCGTGACCGCATTCCAGTGCAGTCTAGGCGTACCGCATCCAGCTAGGTCTGGCGAGTCTTGGCAATCAGGGCGTCGCCGTTCTCGCAGGTCAGCAGGTATGAACCGATTTCTTCCAGCACGGCCTCCGAAGTGACAGGTCCGAGCAAGGCAGCCATCGTGCTAGCCACTGCTTCGCCGAACCGCTGCCGCGCCATACTGACCAGCGTTCCGACCATGCCCTCAATACGACCCTCGGCACGACCCTCGGCACGACCCTCGGCCTTCGCCTGCTCGATCCATGTGGTCATTGCTGCCTCCAATTCGTCCACGTCCCGAATCCTCGCTCCCGGCAGGCGCGAGCACAGGAATGCATCTGATTATCCATGTAATCAGTGCTCGCCTCCCTGCCACCGCTTGGGCCCGCGCGCTTCGCCTCGTCCCGCCTCCAGGGATCCCACCCGTTGGAGCCAGAATCCGGCGTCCGCTCGATCCTGCTGGTCCCGCTCCAACTCCGCACTCCGAAACACGTCGACCAGCCCGAAAGCCACCCTCGACCAGCTTCGCCATGCCCCGGGCCGCCATCCATTCTCGTTCTCCGTTGTGCAACACGATTCGCAGCACTCGCAGAAACTGTCACCGCTGCCGGACAGTGACCTGCTTGGTCGCCTGCAAGAACCGGCCAACCGTCTATCCGAGGCCGGGCGGGACACTCTTCCCGATCACTTAGATCCGCTCCGCCCGTGTCCGCTCTTCAGGGCAGTCCAGGCACACCTCATCCAGCTAGATTTGGCGAATCCTAGCGATCAGGGCGGCGCCGTTCTCGCAGGTCAGCAGATATGACCCGATTTCTTCCAGCTCCGCCTCTGACGTGACAGGTCCGAGCAAGGTAGCGATCGTGCTAGCCGCTGCTTCGCCGAACCGCTGCCGCGCCATGCTGACCAGCATTCCGACCCTGCCCTCGGCACGACCCTCGGCCTTCGCCTGCTCGATCCATGTGGTCATTGCTGCCTCCAATTTGTCCAAGTCCCTCAGATCCCCCAAGTCCCGAACGCTCATTCCAGGTAAGTGCCAAGGCAGGAGTGCATCTGATTATCCATGTAATCAGTGCTCGCCTCCCTGCCACCGCTTGGGCCCGCGCGCATCGCCTCGTCCGGCCTCAAGGGATCCCACCCGTTGCAGCCGGAATCCGGCGTCCGCTCGATCCCGCTGGTCCAGCTCCAGCTCCGCACTCCGAAACACGTCGACCAGCCCAAAAGCCCACCCTGTTCCCGCATCCCATCCCTCGACCACGCTTCAGGCTCATTTTCGAATTGGAATGAACTCGCAGCACCCGCAGAAGCTGTGGCCGTTGCCGAACAGTGACCTGCTTGGTCGCCTGCAAAAACCGGCCAACCATCTATCCGAGGCCGGCCGGGACACTGCTCCCGATCCCTTAGATCCGTTCCGCCCGTGGCCGCTTTCCGGTGCAGTCTTGGCGTGCCGCATCCAGCTAGATTTGGCGAATCTTGGCAATCAGGGCGTCGCCGTTCTCGCAGGTCAGCAGGTACGAACCGATTTCTTCCAGCACAGTCTCCGAAGTGACGGGTCCTAGCAAGGTAGCCATCGTGCTAGCCACTGCTTCGCCGAACCGCTGCCGCGCCATGCTGACCAGCATTCCGACCCTGCCCGCGGCCTCCGCCTGCTCGATCCATGTGGTCATTGCTGCCTCCAATCTGTCCAAGTCCCTCAGATCCCCCAAGTCCCGAACGCTCATTCCAGGTAAGCGCCAAGGCAGGAGCACTTCAATTATCCACTCCATCAGCTCTCGCCGCAAGCTCGCCCATTCCTCGCCTACCAGCCATTGCTTCAGCCAGCGCATCTCACCCGGCGCCTCCAGAGCCCCCGCCCGGTGCAATCGGAATATCGCGTCCGCCAGGTTCCGTTGGGACCGGTCCAGTGCCGCACTCCGGAACACGTCGAACAGCACGTAGCCCATCTGCGGACATTGCTCTTCCCATCCCGACAGCCCACCCTCGACCAAGTCCGCCATGCCTATGGCCGTCGTCCATTCCCCTTCTCCGTTGTACAGCACGATCGGCAGGACTCGCGGCAGCTTTCGCCGTCGACTGACGGTTTCCTGCTTGGCCAGCTTCCCGCAGAACTGTCCGACGTAATTGAACATCCGCAAGGCCATGGTCCAATCCGGCCGCGACTGGAATTCGAGCATGATGTACACAGGCGGACCGGTACCCCCGAGCATCTGCACCTCCCAGATCATGTCGTTCTCGCTTTGCTTGAGATCCTCGTTAGTGTGACGCGCGGCGGCCGGCCTCAAGGTCGACCAGTCCAATACCTGGCCGAGCTCGCTGTCCACGAACCCAACGAAAAAGTCCTTGACTGTGCGAGGGTCGCTGAACAGCAAGCGCAAGGAACTGTCGTGATCGATTCTGGGCATAGGTGAAATTCGTCCAGTTATTCGTTCTTCGAGTATGATAGCACAATCGAAAGTCCAGTCAAGCTTCAGTCCTTCTGGCTCAGGCCCGGAAGACATCGGGATTGACAGGTCCTTGGGCAAAGGGCTGGAGGGCCCCCCTTCCTTGGGTACCGAGACCATCGGACGCTGCAGAGGTTTCCCTCGCCGCGGTCCGGCACTCGGTACGACCTGCGTGCGCCCTGCCTCCTCGTTCCGATGACAGAGTCAATCGGACCGGGGCACGGCGGGTCGGTAGTCACGGGATACAATCGCTACCATGCAGGGAATCGATAGACGGGCGTTCTTGAAACGAACCGCTGCTGGAATGGCGGCGGGAGCTGCGCCGTGGCCCGCGGCCGGAGCCGACAGCCTGCCGCCGCATGAGTCGATACGTGTGCCGGGCGTGCATGGCTACGCGCAACGTAGCGTTGCCGCAGGTCAGACCGTGGACTTCCGCGTCAGCAGCGACACTCCATACGACCTAACGGTTCGGCGATTGGCAAGCGATGAGGCGATAGAGACGCTGCAGCATCGGCAGCCGACAGTCCAGCCGCTTCACGTTGGCTCTTACGTTCATGTTCCGGAGGGTCTCGGGGATCGCGAGATCAGGGCGCTGACCATCGAGACTTGGATTCGAGCGTGGTGCTGGGAGCGCGACCAAGGCATCATCACGGCCTGCGATGGCGAGCGTGGCATCGGGTTGTTCGTGAATCGAGGCGGCTGGATCCGCTTCCTGCTCGGCGAGTCGCATGTCGCACACGTTCCGCTTTATCGACAGCAATGGCGTCACGTTGTCCTGAGCTGTGATGGCAGCACCATCAGACTCTTCGTGGACGGGGAGTTCCAGGGCAGTTGGAAGCAAGCTGGAACGATTCGCGCGGACGGCGTTCCGTTGCGCCTCGGGGCGGCCGGCCTGAACGGCGAAGCCAGCCTATTCCTGGATGGTGATCTCGCCATGCCCGCGATCTACGATCGCCCGCTCGCAAGTCGGGAGGCGATGGAGCGCTACCGAGGGCGAGGTCTCGAGCAACCAAGCGGCGGACTCATGGCGTACTGGCCTCTGGACGAGGAGCAGGGCGAGCGCGTACGCGACGAAAGCGGTCAAGGTCGCCATGGCACGATCATCAATCGTGCTACTTGGATGATCGGGGGGCCTGCGTTCGACGCCCGAGCGGTGCCACGCTACGGCGAATACGACCCGCGCACCGATTCGTCACGCGGCCATGGGCTCCGCTTCGCTTCGGACGACCTGTACGACTGTCGCTGGGACGTCACCCACCAAGTCAGAGTGGCAGCCGACGCAGAGCCCGGCGTATACGCAGGGCGATTCACGTTTCGACGGGAAGGCAAGGACCTGCGATACGACGTCACCTTCGTCGTTCGAAAGTCGCCGGACCGACCCAAGGCGCCGATCCTGATGCTCTGCTCGACCAATACGTGGCAAGCCTACAGTTCCACTCCGTTCGCCGTGAATTCAGTGGAACCGTTCTGGGAGACGACAGGGCAGGAAAACGCTCACCCCAGAGCACCCGCACACAACTGCTATCGCAACCACGCTGAGGGGCAGCCCACCTACGCAGTTGGGACGAAGCTGCCGTGGCCCGTCGCCGGTCCGGAAGTGGAGTTCAGCAGGGATGGACTTCACTACAGCCACTTGATGCGCGGGGAGCTATTCGCCCACCGATGGCTCGAGCGAAGCGGATACGCATATGACGTGGTCAGCGACCACGATCTGCACCGCGACCCAAGCCAACTGGAGGGGTACAAAGTGCTTGTCATCAACGGACATAGCGAGTACTGGTCCGAAGAAGCCTATCGCGGCGTGGACGACTTCCTGCGGGCGGGTGGAGCCGTGATCGTGATGAGCGGGAACACGATGTTCTGGCGAGTCTCCTACGACGAAGACGGCACGGTCATGGAGTGCCGGAAGCACGGCATTGACATCGGTGGACGTAGCGGAGCCCATGTCGGCGAGATCTTCCACAGCCACGACGGCCGGCGCGGCAGCCTGATGCGGTTTTGCGGACTGCCGGCGTGGAGTATCCTCGGCCTCGAGTGCATCGGCTGGTGGCCGGTGCAAGAAGCGTTCTTCGGGGCGTACAAGACGATTGCCCCCGATCACTTCCTGTTCCAGTCCCCGGAACCTGTCGGATTGCGGGAGGGCGACACGTTCGGAGCGGCGCCGGGCGGCGAGCCGCCCAGAGTCGGCGGGCACGAATCCGATGTCCGCCCGAGCCTGATCCGCGCCATCACCCGAGTGAACCCATCCTCTACGGAAGTACCTGACGATCCACCAGGAATCGTCCCGCTAGCGCAGATCGTAGACCCGAGCCGTCGCGGCATCGACTATTTCGGAAGGTGGGAACCGCTCGAGCACGGCGTCTATGCCGAGATGACCTACTGGGAGCGACCGCAGGGAGGGAAAGTGCTCCATACCGGATGCATCGCGGGCGGATGGGCGTTGTCGGCGGACCCGAAGATGCAAGCACTGATGCGGAACGCGCTGCACCACTTCGGCGTAAGCCGGGGATAGAGGCTATCGAAGGCCGCTTGGGCAGTGGGCAGATCGCGCAGGTGCCGAAAGCCTCGCCGCTGCACGGCGACCGCTCGACCGAGAGTCCGCGGAGTGCCGTGCGGTCGTGCAGGCCCGGTCTGACAGTCGCAAGAGCCAATGGCTGGCAGTTGGTGCGGGACTGAGTGAAGAACACGGAAGTGCTATACTTGGCATTGACCCCAGCAAGAGTCAGGATGGTTGCGGCGTCACGCGTGAGCGTTGTGGAAGATCCCACATGCTCGTCCCGTCACTCTGAAACGTCGATAGCGGGAAGGAGTGCGTCAGGGTTCGAATCGGAACCTGCTCTCCCGCCCGGGACTGTCAAGTAAGCTCCGCTGCTGCAGGAAGGCCGATGTTGTGCTAGAAGAAGAGGTAATCGACACTTCAGAGCAGGAAGACGCGGATTTTCCCGTGCCCTTCCGTTCCACAATTACATCCTATGGAGCAGATTTACCAGTCAAATCTCTGGTCAAACGACTCAAGAGCGGCGACATCAGCTTGCCTAGATTTCAACGACGTTTTGTTTGGAGTCAGGCTCAGGCTTCGCGGTTTATCGAATCCATGTTGCTTGGACTTCCGGTACCGGGCATCTTTCTCTTCAGAGAACCTGCCTCCGGACGACTCATCGTCGTAGATGGTCATCAACGCTTGCAATCGTTACGGAGTTTCTATGAGGATGCATTTCGTGAGAGAGACTTCTCTCTGAAAGGTGTATCCGATCCGCTAGTTGGATTAAAGTATGCGGACCTAGGATGGGGTGGTCGTCGGGCTCTCGACAACTCGATAATTCATGCAACGATTTTTCAAAACCTCCGGGAGACGGCAGACAACAGTTGCGTATATGAAGTTTTTGATCGACTAAACTCTACCGGAACCCCATTGTCACGACAAGAGATCAGGGAGTCCATATACCGCGGTTCATTTAGCGAGTTGTTGAACGAACTAAACCAAGAGAGCGCTTGGCGCGAAATCTATGGGCCTATCAGTGACCGCGCAAGAGACAAAGAATTGATTCTACGGTTCTTTGCACTCAAGCATCGCGAGGAACGCTATTCGAGACCACTCAAACACTTTCTCAACGGGTACATGGAAGAGAACGTGCGGGCCAGTTCCAATTGGATTCAGCAACGTAGGGCCGAATTCAATAATGTAACAGGAGTCGCGTCCACATGGCTGCCTCGCGAGGCATTTCGAGGTGGGACAATGAGACTGAATGCCGCCATGAGAGACGCTATCCTAATTGGAATTTCTCATCGACTTGATCGTGGACCGATCATTACGAAAACATCATTGAGTGCGATAGCAAAGAAGCTTCGCGATGACGAGAGATTTGTTGAAGTTACTGACCGGTCCACTACAGATGTATCCTCTGTTCGAGGAAGAATCGATCAAGCCAAGACAGCGTTCGATGTCGATTGACAAACGATCATCGCCGAGGCACCGCACCTACTGCCGAGTTCGGCGCGGTCGGTGCTCGTGCTTGCGCTGGGTACTCGGGAGCCCCCAGATCGTGGGACAGACCAGGGCCATTGAGAAGCTGTCTGCGGTGAAGTCGGTCGAAGCGTTGGTCGGTTCGTGCGCCTACGGATCAGTCTTCCCCTTCAACCCGCGCTAGAATGGCTGCGCCCCACAACCTGTCGTCGGATTCATACGGTCGGTGCTCGGGATTCTTGCGCGTCGGCCAGCGACCGACCGATCAATCATGCTCTCCAATCGTCGCGATTTCCTTCAAACCGGCTTAGCCGGACTCTGGACACTCAGCGGACGGTCTCCGGCGTCCGCACGGGGCCTCGATCCCGCGGTCATCGGCGCGAACCCGTACTTTCCCGGGTACGACCTCTATCGCTCGATTCGGATTATGCGGGACATCGGGTTCCAGACCATCGAGATGCATCCCATGGGGTCGCCCGAGGCCATTGCGGGCATGCCTCCCGGTTTCCAGTACGACCGCATCGATGACGACGAGAAACGCAAGATCAAGGAGGCCCTGAGCGGATTCCGCTACATTTCGACGCACCTGCCTTGGACGGACACCCCCTACTTCTCACCCTTCGTACCCGCGGCTGAGTTCGGCGTTCGGCAGATCGACATCGCGCTCGAGGCGACCGGATTCCTCGGTGCCGAGGTGGCAAACATCCATGTCCAGAGATCGGCTCACATTTCCATGGAGCAGGCTTGGCCGACGATGATCCGACAGTTTCGGACATGGGGCGACACCGCGAAGCGCCTGGGGTTCCGTTTGGCGATCGAGACCGGCTACCCGCAGTCCGTGAAGGACTTCGTCCGCCTAGTCCAAGAGATCGATCACGAGCACGTGGGCGCGACAGTGGACGTCGGACACCAAGGGCGTTATGCGGAACTCCTGGAGCGGGTGCCCCCGGACAAGAAGGGCACGCCGGAGGGTATCCGCGCTTACAACGATGTCACTCTCGAGATCATCGACCGACTCGGCTCGAAGATCTTTCACATGCACATCCACGACATCGAACCCGCCACCTGGGCCGAGCACAAGCCGCTGATCCACGGCTTCGTCGACTACCCGCGCTTGATCGCCAAACTGCGCGAGATCAAGTACGACGGACTCTTGATCTTCGAGATTGGCGGGCCTGTCGAAAGCCTTGGGGAGTACTTCGCTGACGCGAAAGAAAAAGTGGAGGCCTACCTCTCCGCCGGCTGAGGGAACGCAATCCCGACCACCGGCACTCCTTGGCGTCGCGCTCTTTATCCGGGTGTCGTTGCGAATCTGCCTCAATCCGAGGCCCAGTCGTTCTCAATCCACAGGTTGCGGTCCGCGCGCTGGCACGGCGGGGGGCAGTGGGGCAAGAGCGTGCTTCACGGCACCGATATGCCAGCCGCCCAGATTGGCGAAGTAGATCTCGTTCGGGCGCAGGGCGATGTTCGTCGGCCGGTTCATCCATTCGGCTAGGAAGTCCCGGTAGATCACCTCGAACGACCCGTTCGTTCGAATCACTCCGATCTGGTCGGGCGAGTAGAACGCCACGTAAACGTTCCCTTCCTCGTCCAGCGCGACTCCGTCCGGCACCGTGTCCGGCTCCAACTCGATTCGGCGGGTGGGGTCACCGCTCGCAAGGCGCGAACCTTCGAGCTGGAATTCGAGCACGCTCGGCGCGGTGCTCTCGACCATGTAGAGCTTGGACGCTTTAGCATCGACGAAAATCCCGTTGGCGAACCGGAACGGCCCCGGATGAATGCACTCGGTCTCGCCCTCGGGCGTGATCACGAACAACCGTCCGGTGTGTCGCTGAGGATGGTAGATTCCGGACTCGGTGAAGAAGAGGTTCCCGTCAGCATCGAGGGCGCAGTCGTTCGGGTTGTCGAAGGTCCCGGTCGAGACAACGCCCACGCTTCCGTCCGGGTCGATTCTGAGGACCTCGTTGCGACCCGCGTCGCATGCGTACACGCCACCGCTCGCGTCCGCGCAGACTCCCAAGACGAATCCTCCCGTCTGAGCAATCGTCTGCGATTTCCCGGTGCCGGGATCGATTCGGTAGATCTGGCCCGATTCTCCTCCCGCAACCAGCGCTCCGTCAGCGGCGAAGCACAGTCCTTCCGGATGGTCCAAGCCTTCGCAGATGAACCGGACGTTGTCGGGCGTGCAACGAATCACAGGGACTTGGCCTTCCTGCATGGCTCTCGGTCGGACTGAGACGCTCCGTCCGAGGCCCGCCCTTGCCAGCTACCGCGTCGCACGGAAT
The DNA here is from genome assembly GCA_965242625.1 of Bryobacterales bacterium. Classification (GTDB taxonomy): domain Bacteria; phylum Acidobacteriota; class Terriglobia; order Bryobacterales; family UBA6623; genus VXMF01. Next base: position 1,084,758 of record CBDEST010000005.1, read on the forward strand.
CAAAACAGCTCTTGCGTCCCATGCCGACTCCGCAGGAACCGCAGGAGGCGCTCCATGAGAAATTCCGCATGTTGGACCGTGTCCGGGTCGGGAGTCAGGGTCGCCGCCCGTACAGTGGCGTGCGCCAAGAGGGAACGGCGGACCAGCATCGCCTTCTCGATGTGGAGGAACAGTTCCATGTTCTGCAGGCTGAAGACGAGAAAGGGCAGGATCTTCTCGAAGAGATCCGTCGCCCGTTCCATGTCGCCATCGACCGCCAAGTCGTAGATGTCCTGCTGGACATCGGCCACCGCGAGACCCGGAATGGCTCCGGATGCACCGGCGGCCATGCCTTCTAGCAGATACATGCCTCCCCAGCCCTCGAGCACTCGCACCTCTCCGTCCGTAGCCTCCAAGATCTCGACTACCTTAGGAGCCATCAGCGGCTGCTCGAGCTTCAAGTAGCGGAAATGCGGGTACGACTGGTGCAGGCGCCGAGCCGTTTCCCCTCCGATCGTCGGCCCGCCGGGATTGAAGTCCTGCACGAGCACTGGCAGTTCGGTAGCCTCCAGCACCTTCGCCAGGAATCCGAACACGTCGCGCTCCGAGATCTCGAACATCCGGGGCACGGCGACCGAGATGACGTCGGCTCCCAACTCTTCGTTGTGCTTGGCGATCTCGGCTGCGTGGACGGCCGCGAAGTGATTGGACTGGGCAATGATCTGGACGTTGCCGGAGGCTGCCTTCACCGCGGTTTCCACCAGCATGTAGCGCTCTTGCATGTCCAGCTTGTAGAACTCGCTGGCGTAGGCTGGCAGGCAGCAAGCGGTGAAGTGCTGGTCGGCGCAAAACTCGACGAGGCGGCGCAGGGAGGCGAGGTCCAAGGACTCGTCCGGATGGAACGGGGTCGGCAAGACAGGAACGATGCCGTGGATTGTTGGTGCGCTCATTTCGATGCCGAGGCGGAACCGACAACGCATCCACCGTCACAGGTGATGGTCGTGCCCGTCAGGTAATTCGAGGCGTCCGAGACCAGGAAGCCCACCACGTCGGCGACATCCTCGGCTTGCTGGATCCGGCCCAGGGGGATGAGGCTCATGAACTCCTCGCGGAATTCCGGGAAGTCGCGCAGCTCGCGGGCCGTCAGGCCGGCTTCGACGATACCCGGAGCGATCGCGTTCACGGTGATCCCGTGCGGCGCCAGTTCCAACGCGGCGCACCGCGCCAGCATCCAGACACCCGCTTTCGAGACGCAATACGGGGCGATGAGCTTGTACGGGACATCCTGCACCCAAGACCCCGTGAAGATGATCTTGCCCTTGGCACCCGCGTCGACCCACCGCTTGGCAACCTCCTGCGTGACATGGAAGTAGCCGTTCAGATTGACATCCATGTGCTGGTTCCACTGTTCGACCGTGTACTCGAGAAACGGTACGTTCATCGAGATGCCGGCGTTGCACATGCAGACGTCCAGACGCCCGAACTCGTCCCACGCAGACTGGACGGCGCGCTGGACCTCCGCCCGGCTGGACACGTCCGCGCGTACGAACAAGACCTTCGCGCCGCTCGCTCGCAACGCTTCGACGCGCTCGGCGTCCTCCTTGATGTCGACCAGCACCACGTCCAAGCCCATCGCGGCCATCTTCACCGCGCTGGCGTAACCGAGATCGCCTACGCCTCCCGTGATCAGTCCAACTCGCTTGCCTTCGTTCGCCATGCAGCCTCCTCACGCACTCTGCTCGCCCGTCAATTCGATATCCACGTCCTGCCCGTCCTCGACTCCCAAGATGTCCGCCACCTGATACGGCCAGGTGTGGCGGTCGAACCGCTCGGCCGCCTGCCGCTTGGGCCAGCCCGACAGCGTCGTGCGCCGCGGGCGGTCGAGCAAGTAGTCGGCGTAGATGCGCTGCGCGTGCTCGCGATGCGGCGCGACAGCTTCCGGAGTGTACCGATACCGCTCCAAGCGCTCGGGGTCCAGCTTGAGACCGTGGCCCGGAGATGCCGACAGCCGCGCGTGCCCGCCGGACCAGTCGAACTGCCCGCCTTCGATCACGTCATCGCTGACATGGATCGTCTCGTTGTCGATCGGGTGGCAGGTGCGCGGGGCGCACCCCATGTAGATCCCGACGCGCTCGGACTCGGGCAGGAAGGCTGCGGCCATCGCGCTGCGAAACGCGAGCTGCGTGCAGAGCTCGAAGTTGCTGTGGAGCGCGAGGTGCAGGCCCATGAACTTGGACAGTTGCGCGAATCGCCACAGGCCCCACGGACCGAGGTTGATGTCCGGCACGGCCACGTCGGCGCCTTCGTAGCGCTCGAGCAGGTGCCAGTCCGGCTCCCAGCGATTCGACATGGGGCTCGCGCCCGGCGGATGCACGACGGGCGGCCACCAGTGGCAGGAAAGCGGCGTGCGCAACTCGCGACGGAGTTCCGTCATCCGCCGGTAGTAGTATTCGGCTTGGAATCCATCGGAGCGGCGGGACGCCCCTTCCGACCGCTCGCCGTTCCGAAAGAATCTCCTCGGCAGGAGGGAATGAACGGGCTGCTCGGCGTATTCCAAATCGCAGTCTTCCACCGCGTGCAGGATGCGCCGCGCCTCTTGGAAATTCCAAGTGCCGTGCGCGTCGATTCGAATGGCTGCATCGGAACCGACCGCTTCGCGGATCCGGTGGATCAGGTCGACATGGTCCTCCGGCTGGTAGGTGGTCATCGATACCTTGACCGCCGGGAAGCCCTCCTGAACGCGCTCCGCGGCGAACGCCGGCCAGTTCTCGTAGGTGATCGCGTCGTTCCCATGCCGGTCTGCGAAGCGCTGCCAGGTGTACGCCGCCATCGGCACAAGGTCGGACGGCTTGAAATCGGCCTCGAACAGCTCGCCCCATAGGACATGCAGCGGCTTGCCCAAGACCTGACCGACCAAGTCCCACCAAGCCATGAACAGCGGCTCCTCAAGCTCGGTGTCGAGGAGGTTCCGCCCGGGGGAATGCGGCAATTCTGCCAAGCACCTGCGCGCGCGGTCGTCTAGATCCACCGACCATTCGCCCGTCCCTACCAAGCCTTCGTTCGTCCTCAATTCGACAAACGCCCACGACACGGCCGGGAGGGCCTGCCAGCCGGGTGTGTAGACTCCCACCATCGGGATCAGCACCTTGTGGACACGCGCTTCGGCCAACGTCAGCCGGTGCGGAGCGAGCCAGTCCGCGAGCTTGCCGCGATAGCGATCGATGCGACGCTTCAGCACCGCGTCGAACTCCCTCACATCATCGACGCGAACCGGCATAGACCTCATGGCAAGCTTCAGGACGCCTTCACGAACCAAGGGCCTTGGACCGAGACCCTGCAACTATTTCGGGGAATCCCTGAAGCAGCTGACCGCGGCGATTCCGGTTTTCGGCCGCACGGCTCGGCCGGAAATGCACACAGCTCTGCGCTACACAAGGTGCGAGTGGCACCGACTCCGCGCGCACAAGGCGCCAAGCCGTCCCTACCGTGCGAAACAGGTGCGGAACGGATGTCACGCCCATCGGTTGCTCAACTTTTCGAGACCCTGCACCGCCCGCTCGACATGCTCGCGGGTGTTGTAAACGTGCGGACACAACCGGAAGCCGCCCGAGGTGGAACCGGCGATGCCGAAGTCGTCGTACATGGCCTCGAACAGCTCCTGGCGGTTCGCGGCATCGACATGCACGATGCAGACACCGGCGCTCAACGCCGAGTCCAAGGGCGTCACGAGCTTGACGCCGATTTCTTGCAAGGACTGCTTGAGGAGGGACGCAAGCTCGCGGACACGCGCTTCAACCGCCGCCGTTCCGATACTTGCATGGAACTCGGCCGCAGGAATGACCGCGCTCAGCGCGGCATCGTCTCGCTGGCCCATCGACTCGAACTTCCGCGCTCCCGCCAACTCTGTCTCGGCCGTCGCGCCCCAACCGGGAGCTACGGTGCTGGGCCAGATCGCGGCAATCCGCTCCCGACGGACATACAGCAGTCCAACCTCCTTCGGCCCGCAAAACCACTTGTGGGCGCTGGCCGCGAACGAGTCGCAGCCGAGTTCGTGCAGGTCGAGCTGCAACGCGCCCCAGGTCTGGGCTCCGTCCACATGCACGTGAATTCCCGCGCGGCGGGCGATCTCGCAGAGTTCCCGCACGGGCAGCTTGATGCCGCTCACGTTCGAGGCGTGGGTGAGCGCCAAGACGCGGGTGTTGGGCGTGATCGCTTGGCGAAACGGCTCGATCAGCTCCCCCGTGTCGGAAGGGGTAGGCGGCACGGTAACGTGCTTCAGCGCGAACCCGCGCCGGCGGGCGCGCACCGCCCAAGCGACGTTGTTGGTCGGATGGTTCTGATCCCACAGCACGACTTCGTCGCCAGCGCCGAGGTCGAGCCCGTTGTTGATGATGTTGTTCGCTTCGCTGGTGTTGCGAACCAGCGCGACCTCGTCAGCCTCGACACCGATCTGATTCGCGACCGCCGAGCGGGCGCGCTCTAGATCCTCCGCGAATCGCTCGCGGTTCTGAAACGAGCAATCGACATCGATCGAACGGGTCAATTCCGATACCGTCTCCGCGACCTTCACGGGCGAAGGGCACAGATTGGCGGCATTCATCGGCACGCGCTCTTCGGTGAACGGGAACATCTCCCGAATTCGCTGCCAATGCTTCTCGTCCGCCGCGGCTTGGGCCGGAGCCGGACGCGCGGCGAGCGCGGATGCGGTAGCGATACCTCCCAGGAATTGCCGTCTGGTAGCGTCCCGAGCCATGCAACTGAAACGATAGCAAACAGTTCCTGACCTCGGACGCGCGCTGGTGCCGCTTGCGTCGGTCGGCTGCGCCACGAACGACTGTTGCGACGCCAGGGCTTGCACGCGCCCGATCCAGACCTCTCCTCAATCCAGAGCGAGGCTGGACCAACGAGTTACCAGAACGTTAGGTAGAGGGCCACGAACACCGCCACCGTCAGAGCCCACCACAAGCTGACCCGGCGGTGGAGCGCATAACCGGCAGCGGTGATCGCCGACGGAAGGGCGAGGACAGAGCGTGTCCAGATCACTCGCTCGACAGCTTCGCGATCCGGGGGCGGAGTTGCCAAGCTGATCGCAACCATGCATGCGATCGAGACCAGGTAAACGATGCCGGCGATGTTGAACGCATTCATCTCCACGCCGGACAGGCGCAGCCAATACGGGAGCACGAACATCGGAAAGCAGAGGCCGAGCGTCCACGCGGCCGCCGTGGCTGTCGCTCGGCGCCAGAAGACGGCTAGCAAGAAGATGGCCATGATCGGAGCGGCGATCAGGAACCAGCATTCCTGGAAGTACGAGAAGATGTTTCCGAAGCTCATCACCACCGGTGCCCACAATGCGCCGACGATGAGTACCGCCACTCCGGCTCGCCGACCGAAGCGGATCAACTCGCGCTCGGCAGCGGCGGGCCTGAAGAGGCCCTTGTAGAGGTCAACCGTGAGAATCGTCGCGCTGGAATTGATCAGCGCTTGGATGGTGGACATGATCGCTCCGCAAAGGCCGGCCAAGATCAGTCCTCGCAAGCCCACGGGGATCACTGTCTTGATGAGGAACGGCAGGGCCTCGTCCCCGGAACCGAGGTGCGGCTCGAGTGCGTAAGCGACCATGCCCGGAAAGATGTATGCGAGGGCCGTGAAGACGCCGAGAAAGCATGCCAGCACGATGCCCATCCGCGCGTGCCATTCGTCTTTGGCTCCCAGCGAGTTTTGGTTGATGTACTGATTGGTACAGAAGTACCAAGGGCCGGTAGACAGAGCGAGGACGACCATCGCTGTCCACGGAAGCTCCGGATCGGACGCCGGCAGCACGAGATGGGCTCGCTCTCCCTCTCCGACAATCGCCGTCCATCCTCCCGGCACTTCGTTCAATCCGAGGAAGAAGACCAAGAGCCCGCCGCCGATCAACAAAGCCGACTGGAACACCTGCGTCCACGCCACCGAACTCATCCCGCCATACACGGTCAAAGTCCCGGAGAGGATCGCCAAGCCCCAGATTCCGGCCACGAGCGGAATGCCGAGCATTTCCTCCAGCAGGAACGCGCCGGAGAAAATCACGCCGGCCAAGTTGATGAACACGTAACTGATGACGCTGACGACGGCGTACATGCGGCGGACGGCGGCGCTGTAGCGGAGTTCGAGGAACTCCGGCATCGTCACGATCCGATTGCGCAGGTAGATCGGCAGGAACACCCCGATCAGCAAGCTGTAGCCGACGAAGTTGAGCCACTCCCAGTTCGCGACGGCCATGCCGTGGCTGTAGGCGTAGCCCACCACGCCAACCAGTTGCTCGGTGCTCAAGGAAGCGCCGATCGTGGAGAATCCGATCACAGCCCACGACAGCGTCCCCGAGGTCAGGAAGAATTCGCGCGAGGTTTCGCTCTTCCTCCGGCCGGCCCAGAACCCGATCGCCAGAGCCGCGACGAAGTAGGACCCGAATATGGCGAGGTCGAGCGCTCCCAACGAACTGTCGGCTGGCAAGTGCGGTCCTCAGTGCTCCGGGATGTCGCTTTCAGCTACGCGGCGACAAAGCGAAGCGTGACGATCTCCCACGCCCGCATCTCGAACCGCGCCTTGTCGCCGTCCAATTGAATCCCCGGCGAGTCCAAGGGCCGGCCGTTGAAGTCCACCGCCTTGCAAGACGCCATGCGCGACGGCAGCGCCACCTCCACTTGCCCGGCGCGACCGCTAGGGTCGTGCAGGCGTAGTTCGTATCCGCCGTCTCGAACCTGCCAGCTCGAGGCGCCGACGCTCGCCGGGCTTGCGGAAACGAAACTCCTCTCCGGGGGCAAGTCGGCGTCGCGGCGACTGTATACGTGCCGCCAAGAGCAGCGATGGATCTTCTCCTCCGCTCTGTGCGGGATGCGCGCCCGCCGCCAGTCCCCGTCATGGGGTATCAGCGCGTAGCGGAAGCTGTGCCGGCCTTGGCCGGTGAAATAAGGGTTCGCGAACAGGTTCTCCATCTCGCCGCGCGGATCGATGGTCATCATCAGGATGTGCTCGAGCGAGCGACGCTCGGGATGGAACAGCCACCCGCGCTTGCCCTCAGCGGCCAGCATGGCCAGCCCCTTCCCCGCGCCGCTGTAATCAACCCAGCGGTGCGCGAAAAAGACGTTCCTGCGCAGGAGTTCCTCGTTGGGATCCGTGCCGTCGCCCCACGGTTCGCCCGACAGGTCGCGTGGCTCGGCCCCGTACGGTATTCCGGCGGTGGGGATCGCGTCGAAGTCGAAGACCGCGTTGGCCGCGAAGTACCCGGAGCCCCCGACGCTGTCGATATCGCACCGATAGTCGATGCGCTCCGCGCGGTGATTGAGGGTCACGGTCAAGTCCACCCGGTGATCGCCGATACGCCCTTGCATTCTGGCCGCGGATCGCAAGGGCCCGTCTTCAACCAACCGCCACGCCGCGCCCTCGATCCTCTGCTCGCCGGTAACCGGACCGCCATGCCAAGGCCAAGGATCCTCGTTCTGGTAGAAGACGGGATTCCCAGCGCCGGGGTACTCCGCGCCGCGTCGCTTGTCCCGAACGGTAGTGACTCCCCCGGGGCCGAGTTCGATGCGCGCGTACTCGTTTTCCAGCACGCTGGCTGCAGCGTCCGGGTAGTTGGGTTCCTCGTCTCCGTCGACCGGCAGGACGCGAAGCGTGGTGTACCCCAGCGACGGCACGTCCACCTCGGCGAGCAGCAGCACCTCCTTGTAGGTGTTCTTGGCTCCGGGCGGCAGATGTTCGCTCGAGTTGTTGAAGTGCCGCACGCGGCGCAACTGGTGCGAGACCTGCTGCCCGGCTGCATTGACGAGTTTCAACTTCGTCGCCCGCGGTTCGGCGAATACCGCCTTGATCTCCACCGTCTCGCGTCGCTTCCAAGCCAATGGATTGAACACGGCTATCGTCTGGGTCTCGCGATCCGTCTTGATGCGCCGGGTCAGCGACCGCATCGACTCCTTGCGATGCCGGTCGGCTCGATAAGTGACGTTCCGCCCTAGCCGCACGGCATCGGCCATGTCTTCGTCGCCGACGTACAAGCCGTCGTGCGGGTACAGCGTCAGGGCTTCGTACCACAGGCTCTCGAGTTCGGCTTCCGGGTACGGGCGTCCGACCTGGGCGGCGAAGCAGTCGTACACCTCGGCCTCGACCAATTCGTTGTTGCCGCGGTCGCGCCAGTTATCGAGGCCCCGGCTGCCGCACTGGCCGTACCAGAACGGCCAGCCCACCGGATCGACCGGACCGCTGAATCGCGGAGTCTTGGAGCGCGCCTTCTCGAGTTCGGCATAGAAATCGGTGGGAATCGCGAAGCGCAGCGGCACGCTCTCCCGCCGCTGCCACTCCTTGACGAAGCCGGGCAACTCGAGTGTCGGCTCGCCCTCCGCGTCCACGTCGTAGGTCGGAAGCGAGAGGGGTAGCGTGTGGTCCAAACCGACGGGCAGCCAGATCACCTTCGTTTCGCTGGCGGGCATCAGGAATCGCAGCGCCGAGTCGTACAGCGCCCGCACGGCTCCTTCCCAATCGTTCCGGTAGTTGTTGAGTTCCTTGAGATAGCCTCCGGGACCCTTGCCCATGCCCCAGCCTCCGGCCAGCCAGCCGTACGGACCGTAGGTCACCATCACATCGCTGCCGTCCAAGCCCTCCCAGACGAACTCCCGCTTGTACCCCTTGCGATCCAACGCCCAGATCGGGCGCGTGAACCGGTAGTAGCTGTACCCGGCCTTGCGCAAGAGCTGCGGCATTTGGGTGTGGCCGGGATGGATGTCGATGAAGCAGGCAGTGTCGAGCTTGGCGCTCGGGAACTCGCGCTCGAAGAACTTTCGCCCGAGCGTCATGTTGCGGATCACCGCTTCGGGCTCGTTGAACGGGTTGTCGTTGTTGGCGACCGTGCCGGCGGAGATGCCGACCCGGCCCTGCTCGCTGAGTTCCTTCAGCTCGGCCAAGATTTCCGGCTTCAGCTCGGCCGTGCGGTCGATGCGCTCGAGCTTGACGTCGATGAACCACTTGAAATTCTCGTCGGCGCGCATGATCTCGACCGCGCGCTCGTCGATCAACGCCGCGCGCTCCCAGTGCCAGGTCTCCGATGCGAACCACGAAAAGTCGTTGTGGCTGTAGGGGACCAAGAGGATCTTTGCTCCTTCGAGTTTCTCCCTGACCTCCTCGTAGGAACTCGATTCGGCGTCGCCGACCTGGGCGGCCGCTTGCGCGGCGGCACTGGCGAGAGCGAGCATTCCGAAGAAGTCGCGACGGTCAATCGACATGGGCTTGTACTCCTAGAGGTGCGGCAGGTTGTCAGCGATTTCCAACCACGGCGTGGACCGGTGCCACGCAAGCAGCGTTTCCTTCAATTGCTCGGCCCCGTCCGGCTGGCGGTCGCTGCCGGCGAGATTATCCAGCTCGTACGGATCGGCTTCGAGGTCGTGGAAGACCGCGGCGTCGTTCCGGATCTCGCGGTCGTCCACTCCTACCTCGATGCCGTACTTGTGGGTCGGCGTGCGGATCCCCAGCATCGAGTAGGGCATGGCGTACGAGACCCCGGGATATCCCGCCGCCTCGACTAGGGCGTAGTCCCTGCCGAGCGCTCGCTCCCGCTGCTGGAGGACGGGCAGCAAGCTCTGTCCCTGCATGTGCGGCGGTACGGCGAGTCCGCAAGCATCGAGAATCGTCGGGGCGGCGTCCACGTTCGAGGCAACCTGCAGGTCGCTCGCTCCGGGGCCGAACCCCGGGGGATACCGATAGATGATCGGGACGCGAATCGCTTCTTCGTACAAGCGATCCTTGTTGTAGGTTCCGTGGTTCCCGAGCAGTTCGCCGTGGTCGGCGGACAGCATGACGATCGTGTTGTCGGCGATGCCATGCTCTTCGAGCGCGGCCAATAACTCGCCCACCAAATCGTCGGCGCACGTGACCGCCTCGTAGTAGTACGCAGTCAAGTCACGCAAGTCGAACCCGGGCGGCAAGGCATCGCCGGGGGCGTCCGGCGTGCCGTCCCGAGTCCGCCAGAAGTAGTCCCACTTCGTGTAGACCTTGAACCACCACTCGTCGTGCGAGAGCTGGCCGTCGGGACCGTAAACGTTGTCGCGCAACACGACGTCATCGCGACTGTAAAGCCCTCGGTACTTGTCGGGGAGGTTGCCCGGCCCGATCGGCATGTGCGGCGGCGACATCCAGTAGTTGAGGAAGAACGGCCCGTCCCGATGGCTGCGGATGAATTCCCGCATCTTGTCGCTGGCAGCTTGCGGCATGAAGCCCTCGACAACGCGGTCTTCGCCGGTCTCGGTGGACAGCTTGCCGGGATCTCGCAGGGCCTCGCGCATCGCACGGCCGTAGTAACGGTGGGGAATCTCCACTGGATAGTAGGCGTAGTCGAATCCGAGCAGGAAGGGATCCACGTGCGCGTGCCACTTGCCGACATGCCCCGTCGCATATCCTTCCGCCGCGAGGATCTCGGGAAGGGTCGGGTCAGGCAGCCGAGTCCGCTCCGAACTGAACGAGCCGACGTTGCGGATTGACCCGGCGCAGGTGCGAGCGTATTGCCCGGTCAGCAGAGTCGCTCTGGCCGGAGTACAGACCGGGCTGTTAGTCACTCCAACATCGAACCGGAATCCTTCCCGCGCCAAGCGGTCGATGTTCGGAGTCTGGACGACGGGATTGCCGTAGCAACCCAGTTCGAACGGCCGCAGTTGGTCTAGGAAGCAGACGACCACGTTGGGAGGACGCTCGGCGGGAGCGCAGCCCGCGCCAAGTGCTACCGCGCCCAAAGCGGAAGACTTCACGAAATCCCGACGGGTGCGAATCCCGCAGGTGCCGTGCGGCCTGCCTGGTCGCTGCGCTTCGTGCGTTATCGCGGGGGTTTCCAAGTGTCCCGCGATTGTATACCGAAGTCGACGGAGCGAGTCGGTTGGTTGGAACTCAGCTCGGTCGCCTCGAGCGTCGATCATGGTTCGATTCCGGCCCAATCCAGTTTGCCGACACCAGTCGTCCTTCGTTCGGGCCCGAGCAGAATCGGATGCGTGCGCCCACCAGGTGCCTGCTCGCAGACGATGCGTTCTGCCTGACGAGCAACACGCATCAATCTCCAGAGACGCCGAAGTGCGGGGAGAGCACTGCTCAACTCTCCGACGGCATCGGCCACGACCAGTTCCTACGGTGCAGCGGCAGCGAGCCCGAAGTCAGTGAAGCACCGTTGCAGACACCCCACGCGCTGGGCTTCACGTGCCCGGCCTGTGCCTGGCACCGATCCGCCGCTATCCCGATTGAGCGACTGCGGCGTCTCAACGCGGTCAACGCGAGCCTGGACGCGAGACAAGCCTTCCTCCGCGATCAGCCTCTCGAGTCCGCCCAGCGGCACCGCGCAGGCGGCCCGGAACTCGATAGCAAGCCTGCGCCGCCCGCCCAGTCCGCAAGTTGAGAGTGTCGGCAACTCACAGTCTAACCAAACAGAAAAGAAAAGTGAACATGCATGAAACCGTCAAGTTTTGATAGTCGTCCAGATAGTAGGAGGAAAAAACCATGCCAACGAGCAACCAACAGATCAATGATCCCGAAGGTCAGTCCGTGATGGACGCATTTACCGAAGCGGGAGTCGATCCCGGTGCGGCGTATAATGCCACACAGGGGGTCTACAACATGTCGGGAGACAAGGTCATCGCGGAGATTGGAGTTATGAGAGCGGACGTCAAGGCGGCACTCGCTGAAATCGGCGCTCACATCAACGCCCTGTCGGCTCGCGTTGACACCTTGGAAACGACCACTGCTGTGCGCCTCGACGCCGTCGATGCACAGATGGCCATGCTGACTTGGGCGATGATCGCAACATTCACGATCGTCATCGCGACGTTCACGATCGTCACGGCTATCGCCGCCACAGGCTTCTTCCGCAAAGGGGGTTGGTGGACGCGCGGAAACTCCGGTTCCGGTCCGGCGACGTCACAGTCCTCGGATGGGTAAGGCATCGACACCGCCCTGCGACCAATCTTCGACAGGAGGGATCCCGAATCGACCCCATCCCCGACATCTTCTGCGGGGGTGGGGCATGTCCAAGCGGAGGTGCAGGTCCGGCAGGCCACGGTAGTCGAGCTCTAGGAGCCTGTTGCAAAAGTGTCAACAGCGGTTTCGATGGTCACCTCTGGATGTCGATACGGCCCCAACATGGGCAGTCGCGCCCGCTGAAGGCCAGATTTCCGCTGTTTTGGGGGCTTTTGCCTGCCTAGTCCGCGGACCTCGCGAGCCGACGGACTTTTTCAACAGGCTCCTAGCATGCGGAACCACACCAGCACCCACTTGCCACGATCTTGCTTGGAAGCCATCGGCAGTCCGTCCTAGCTTGGACACGCGACCGGATTCTCTCAGTGCCGCTGCAGCAAACTAGGGGATTCGGGCAAGACACCCACTAGCGGACTGGCGCATCAACCATGCGAGTCTTCGGGCGATCCACTGAAGAGCGTCCGCTAACTCGACCGCGACGGCCTTGCCAGTACCGGCAAAGTAGATGCACCGGCCGAATCGCACCTTGGCGAATCCAGCGGGCCGAACTGGCACTGCTGTCTAGGTCGTTCTGTGTAGCGATGGAGCTGCTGGAACCAGCATGTTCGCACTAGATACAGAAGTTTTGCCGTATTATTGGCAGGAAAATTTGCGCTCGGCAACCCTCTGATCATAATCAAGTTGTTCATTATCAGTATTTTAAGATCTATTCCAACATCAAGATTTTCGGCATGACAATTTGCATCAGAATCTGTAATGCTAGGAACTGTGCCCGGTGTTATCCACTATCAACTGCCAGATTCATGGATCGCCTACGACAGACTGGCGATTGAGAGACCTCTGCTGGAGGCGAAAGCCGCGATCCTCACTCTCCAAGCGATTCCGTTCCAACGCCGCTGGGTCAGAGAGCTCCAAGGTGTGCAGCTCAAGATGGAGGTCGACGGAACCTCGCGTATCGAGAACGCTCGGTTCGTTGGCGACGAACTTGAGCGAGCGATCCAGGCCCAAACCCGCGAAGAGCTACGTACTCGGTCGCAACGCCAAGCGAACGCGGCAATGAGGGCCTACCAGTGGGTTGCTGGACAACCAGACGATCAACCCATTTCCCCACAGCTGATCAAGGAACTACACCGCATCATCGTAACGGGTTGCGACGATGATCACTGCGAGCCCGGCGGGTTGCGACGAACGGACCAGAACGTGACCTTCGGGTCGCCAAGGCACCGTGGAGTGCCGGGCGGGCCCGAATGTGATTTAGCCGTGGACCAGTTGGCCCGCCAAGCATCGACGACGTTTCGCGAGCACGATCCGCTCATCCAAGCAGTGGCGTTGCACTACCACTTCGCGGCAATGCACCCATTCCTCGATGGGAATGGACGTACGGCCCGAGCGTTGGAAGCACTCATGCTCAAGCGGGCCGGACTTCACAACGTTGTCATCGTGCCGATGTCGAGTTTCTACTACCGGGAAGTGGACGCCTACATGTCTGCGCTCTCCGAGGTATGCCGCAGGAAGCATGACCTGACGCGATTTTTGACGTTCGCGCTCCGCGGCCTTGCAGAAGAGGTCTCTCGCTTGACCGGGGTGCTTAGAGATGCCGTGGCGAGGGCAATCTACGGGGTCTTCTTGGAAGAGCTGTTCGGCAGGCTCGGGAGTACCCGCAGGAGGGTGATCGTCACGCGTCAACTTGAATTGCTGAGCCACCTCCATGCGAAGAAGGCACCCGTTGAATGGGGATACCTTGTCGCGGATGCCAAGCGACTCTACGCCAAGCGGAAGGATCGGCCCGCCGCCATGGCCCGCGACGTCAGGAAACTATCGGCTCTGGGCGCGGTCAAGCTCGAATGGGATCAAGCTGGTAAAAAGCAGCTGATCTCTGTAAACCTCGACTGGCCGAGCACGATCACCGAGACGGAGTTCTTCGAAAGGATCAAGAACCTGCCGAAGGCCAAGGACTATCCATTCCTGGCCAAGCCCTGATCGCGACCTCCGTCCCCTCCGTTGCCGGGCGAACTAGCGGCGGCTCTCCCGGACAACGGAACCAGACTCTTGAAGGACTAGCGGCCACCCGAGGATCCGCCTGGCGAGCGATCCAAGGCGATCGTCAGGGCTCGCGCCGTCTCCGCATCGTCCGGATTGTCGCGAAGGATCGCGCGCAGCTCGGCGATACCTTCGTCCCACCGCTCCACGCGGCACAGGGCGAGGGCTAGATTGCGCCGGGCCACAGGATTCAGCGGCTCGAATTCCAAGACCTCGCGGTACTTGCTGATTGCCACCACGTAATCGCCATCCTGCTCCGAACGCACCGCTTCGCCATGCAGTCGCGCTGTCTCGAGTTCGTTCTCGCGAGCCTTGTCAGCCGCTTGGATCATGTGGCCCAGTTCCCCGCGATACCGCGTGGACTCCTCGGGTCGCCCAGCTTGGTGCAAGGCGCGCACGAGGTTGTATACGACAGACTGATCGCCCTGTCGGAGCTTGTTGGCCTCGAGAAACCGATCCGCAGCCGCTCCCGCGTCCCCCTGGCGTTGCAACTCCAGCCCTAACTGATAGTGTGCTTCCGGATTCTGCGGGGCCAGTTCGACCGCCTTTTGGAAGGCGGGGAATGCATCGTCCTCCCGGAGAAGCGCTTTTTGGGCCAGGCCTAAGGCGAGATACACTTCGCCGCTGCGTGAATCCAATTCAAGCGAGCGCTCGAATTCCCCGACCGCATCCTCGATGCGCTCAAGCGCGACCAGCAGCTTTCCATTCAGGAAACGGAGGCGCGCTCGAGCGGTCACTTCTGTCTCGAGTTCAAGTGCCTTGGCCATGTGCCTAGCGGCACCTTCGTAGTCCTCCCCGCCCGCGAGAATCAGCGCCAGATTCAGATGTGCGTCGCCTAGATCCGGATTCAACGAAATCGCTCGCTCGAAGACGCTGGCCGCCACGTCCCGCTCGCCAAGCCTCGCGAATGCCATGCCCGCTGTCGCGTAGCTTTGAGCATGCTCCGGTCGGAGTTCAAGCGCCCGGAGGAGAGATTCGATAGCGCGCTCGCGCCGAGGGATCAACGAGAGTGCCGACCCGAGCAAGAGATGCGCGTCGGGATTGTCCGGTGTCTCCTGAACTACCGAGTCCAGCAGTTCGACCGCCTCGGCTAGCGACCCGTCCTGTATCCGCTCGGCTGCGCCAGCCAAACGGGGATCCGGTTCCGCTGCGGCGGCGATGTTCGATGACAGCCCTAGCGCAACCGCCGCAAGCCCTGTGCGAAACCAGATCCGAGCCATCCCTGCCGTTGAGAATAGCCGAATCGTCGGGCGGCGGGGCGCATCAGCCCAAGAGGATTTGCTTGCCGACCCGTGGAACTGGTCGCCGGGATAGTGCGAGCCGGTCGGCCGCGTCGCGCGCCGCATCACTGCAGACTGGAGGCGACGCGCCGACTGGCCACAGTCAGAATATTATCTTCAGCCCGAACTGCACCTGACGCATGGGCGCGGCCGTACTGAGCACCCTTCCCATCGTTGGCGATAGCACGGTCGTATCCGGCGGCCCGTAATTCGCGAGATTGAACAAGTTGAAGAACTCCGAGCGGACTTCAACCCAGCGGCCCTCTCCCCAGCCGAAGCGCTTGAACAGGGAGAAATCGACCGTGGTGACCGTCTCGGAAATCACCAGCCCGCGACCCGCGTCGCCGAAGGATCCAAAGTCCGGCACCTCGAAGGCACTGGTGTTGAACCATTGGTCGGAACTCCGCGATCCGGAATTGGGGTCGCCGACCAGGTTGGGACGCATGTAGCTCCACCAAGCCACCGTGTTGCCGATGTTCGCCACGTCCCCGCCCACGACCATGTTGGCGGGCTGGCCGCTCCGCACCTGCACCAAGTTGTTCACGTGCCAGTTGCCCAGAATCCAAGACGCGGGACCTCGGTTGAGGATGCCCTTGCCCTTGCCGGCCGGAATCTCCCAGACCGTGGAAACTGACAGGAATTGCGGGATGTTGTACCCGGACACGCCGCGGTTGCGATCCAGGTTGTAGAAATCCTGCACGTACGAACTGCCGCCCGGTCCGTTCTCGGCCGTGAAGAAGCCGCTCGCTCCGTTGTCGATGGCCCGCGACCACGTGTAGGACGCGAGGAAGGACAGGCCGTCCGCGAAACGCCGCTCGGCCTTGAATTCGAGACCGTGATAGTCGGCTTCGCCGCGGTCGTCGCCCCAGAAGACAGTGGGCATGTGCGGCTGGGGCGTGCGGGCGCGCACCTCGTCGGGGGTGCCCGGACCGGGCTGAGCGGTATTTCCCAGACCGGTGACTTGGAGTCGTCGGCTGACGCTACCGACATACCCGGCCGAGACGACCAAGTTCTGCGATACCTGCTGCTGGAGTTCGACGTTCCATTGGTGGCCGACTGGGTTCTTTCCGTTGTGGTCCACGCACCAGCACGTATCGCCCCACGGCTGAGCGCCCGGCAGGGGGCTGCCGAGCCGGGTGCGCAGCTCGTCGATGAATTGCACCGGTTCCCCGACCGCGTTCGCCGCCGCGAAGAACCCGTTGTTGTCCGGCCAACCGCCGCTACCTTGCCAAGACTGGTTGACGCCGGTCAGCTGATCGAACACGATTCCATACCCGACACGCATGACGGTCGTGGGATTCATGCTCCAAGCCAAGCCGAAGCGGGGCTGCCAGTTGTCCCAGACCGGGATCGGGCCGATGCTGGGATGGTCGGCGAGGCGAATCTTGTCGCCGTTCGGCACGTCCTGCAGCCCATCGCCCGGAATGCACGGGGCGATTCCAGCTTGGTTGCAGGGAGGCGGCATCGACTCCAGCCCCAGCAAGAATTCGCCGGTCGAGAGGTTGTAATTCGTCTTGAAACGGCCGGTGTCGGATCTAACGTCGGGCCACATCAAATGGTCGAACCGGATGCCGATGTTCAGCGTCAGGTTCGGGCGGATCCGCCACTCGTCCTGAGCGTACATGCCGAACGTCTGGTACCCGAAGAAGATTTGATCGGGAAGTCCGCCCGAGACTTGCGAGGGAACTCCGATCAGGGCCGACGCCACGGGATCACCGGTCGACCCGACTTGCGCGGGCAGCAGCCCTTGAGTGGGAACCTCGGTGAAGTTGAAACTGATCGAGCCGAGCGGATTTGGCGTCAATGTGTGGCGCAGGGTCTGGAAGCCGAACTTGAGCGTGTGGTTGCCGCGAATCCAGCTCAAGTTCCCGGTGTAGTGATACTGCTCGTAGTGGAACTCGAGCGGGCCTTCCATCCGTCGCAACGAACCGACATCTCCGCCGGCGAAACCGCCACTCCCGATGGCGATCCTAGGAATTGGCTGGACGCCGTCGATGGTGCCGAATCCCGCCGCCAAGGCAGGGCCGTCCCCGACCGATTCGTCCGGCAGCGTGCCTTGCGTGTAGGGCTCCCGGGCGTATCCGAAACTGTGGTCCATGATCACCGTGGGCGAGAAGCTGTGGAACCATCCTCCGCCGTAGTTGAAGAACGGGAACTCGCCCACCTCGTTGATGAGCTGGGTGGACGGAGTGAGCTCGGCACCGTTGATCCTGCTGTAACGGAACCACGCGCGGTCCGCCTCGCTGAACTGATGGTCGAAGCGAATCTGGAAGTTGTCGGCGTTGTTGGTCGCCGCGTCGCCGTTGATGACATTGAACTGAGGATCGCCCGTCAGGTTGGGACTGTCGTAATAGCCCCTCAGATACGTCTGCATCGACTGGTTGAGTGCGGATCCGGGAATGACGTTGTTCGGATACTGCGTCCGGATCAGTCCCTCGCCATCCGGATTCTGCCGCGTGGTGTGCGGGTCGAAGATGGGGAGTCCCGTCGGCCACTCGGAGAAATCGCCGCCTAGCTGCGCGTCGGTCGGCACGTAGTATCGATTCAGCCTCGGCCTGCTGTAACGCCAGCCCTCGTAGGCGGCGTAGAAGAACGTCTTGTTCTTGATGATCGGGCCGCCACCGGCGGCACCGAACTGGTTCTGGCGGAAGGCCGCCGGCTTCTCGTTGAACTCGTCCGCGAACGGGTCACGCGCGTTCAGCGCATCGTTGCGGAGGAACTCCCACAGCGTGCCGTGGAACTGGTTCGTGCCCGTCTTGGAGATCACGTTGATGATGCCGCCGAGGACGCCCCCGAATTCCGCCTTGTCGTTGTGCGACTGGACCTTGAACTCCTGAATCGCATCGATGATGGGCGGAATGACGTACATGTTGCCGATGTAGTTGGTGTTGTTGAGCCCGTCCAGGAGGTGGATGTTCATGCGATTCCACTGACCGTGGATGGACGGGTTCGAGAATGACGCACCGGGCACGCCGACATTTGCCAAGTCGTTGCTGCCGATCCCGTTGCTCTGCGCGGTGCTCACCGGAGTCGCGCCCGGAGTCAAGGTCAACAGCTGCGTGAAGTTCCGACCGTTGAGCGGGAGATCCTCGACCACCTTCACCCCGATGACCGTGCCCAGCTCCGAAGTCGACTGCTGCAACTGCTCCGCCTGCGCCGCGACCTCAATGGTCTCCGTCACTTCGCCAACCTGCAGGACCAGATTCTGAGTGACGGTCTGGTTGACGCCGACATTGAAAGTCGGAAGGACGGCCGTCTTGAACCCCGCTTGTTCGGCCACCAGCGTGTAGTTGCCCGGCTGGACATTCACGAACACGAAAAAGCCGCTTGCGTTCGACTGGCTCGTAACCTCGACAGCGGTGCCGACGTTGGAGAGAGTGACGGTCGTGCCGGGAACCATCGCCCCGGTCGCGTCAGTGATCGTACCGTTCACGCCTCCCAATGTGCTTTGGGCCAGCAGGGCTCCGCCGCCCAGCAGGCCCAAGAGCAAGAACAGCGCGACTCGCACGCCGAGATATGAAGCAATCTTCATGGGGGCTCCCTTCGGATCCACAGGAGCGAAAGCAATCCAGAGCCCCGCTCGCCTGCCAAATGTTACAACCTTCGACTGCGAGACCGCAACGAACGGACCGGTTCCTCCTCGATCCGCGCTTGGAATCAAGCCTCGCTTGCGTGCGCAAGTCGGAGCGCGGACCGATCGGAGGCCGGCCTAGCTGGGAGCGGGGCGGAGCGACACCCGGTCGTCAATTCACTCCAACGACGGACACGAAACTCACGCAACGACCGGGCGCTCCACCTAAGTTGTGCGTGAGTCCGAGACGTGGCGAGTCGATCTGGCGCTCCCCAGCCTCCCCGCGGAACTGCAGCCACATTTCGTACATCATCCGCAGGCCGCTCGCGCCGATCGGATGACCGAAGCTCTTCAGGCCGCCGTCCGGATTGACCGGTTGCGGCCCGCCGATCTCGAAACGGCCGCCGAGCGTATCCCGCCACGCATTTCCGCGTTGCGAGAATCCTAGATCCTCCATCAGCACCAACTCGGTCGGGGTGAAGCAGTCATGCACCTCCGCCAAGGAAATCTCCTCCCGGGCATCGCGCACCCCGGCCTGCTGGTAGGCGTCGGTCGCACTGGCTACGACTTCCGGAAATGTCGTGTAGTCGTAGTCCTGCCGCTTCGCTCCGTCCGCCGGGCCGGCGATGAAGGACAGCGCCTTGATGAACAGCGGAGAATTCGTGTACTTGTGTGCATCGTCTGCCCGGCATAGAATCGCGGCGGCGGCACCGTCGCTGACACCGGAGCAATCGAACACTCCCAGCATCCCCGCAACTTTGGGAGCGCTTTCGATTTTCTCGGGAGGAACGGCTCTCTGGAACTGGGCCTTGGGGTTGCGAGCGCCGTTCGCGTGGTTCTTGCAGGCAATGCGAGTGAGCACCTGCCGCATGGTCGTCTCGTCCAAGCCGTACTTCTTGGAGTACGCCGGGGCAAGCAGAGAAAACGTGGCTGGAGCCGTCATGGACGACTGCGTGCCGTCAGTCGGCGTACCGGCGGCCGAGGCCAGTCCGGAATACCCGGAGTCTTTGAGCTTTTCGACGCCGATGGCCATAACGAGGTCGTAGGCGCCACAGGCCACGGCGTAAGCGGCATTGCGGAGCGCCTCGCTCCCGGTGGCGCAGAAGTTCTCCACGCGGGTGATGGGACGGTACCCGGTCTTGAGCGGCTCCGAGAGGATGAGACCGGAGCGTCCGCTTGTCAGCGTGCCCATCCAGTACGCGTCGACCGCTTCCTTCTCCACTCCTGCCGACCCGCAAGCACCGAGTGCGGCTTCGACCAGCAAGTCGCTCGCCCCGCGATCCCAATGCTCCCCGAAGCGGGTGCAGCCCATCCCGACAATGGCGACTTGGTCGCGGATCCCTCGGCTAGCCATGTTGCATATCCTCCTGCCGTAGATTCTAACGCCTTGGACGCGCCTTCCAGAAGTAATTCCGCACTCCTTCGGAGGTGTAGAGCCTCCGAAACGTCATCTCCAGCTCCTGGCCGATCTGGACACTCTCGGGTGCTACGTCGGCAAGCTCGCAGGCGAAACGTCCGCCCACCTCAAAGTCGACGACGGCCGCAATGACCGGCTTCTGCATGGAATACGCCAGATGGTCGATGGTGTATGTGGCGATACGCGCTGTCGCATCGGCAAAGGGAACAGACTCCATTTCATCTACCGCGCCGCACTGCACACAGACCTGCTGGGGCGGAAGGTTTACCGCGTCGCAAGACTGGCACCGCGATCCCACGAAGGCGTACTTCCAACGTTCGGAGCGTTGCATCGGCGGCGCGGCCGGTCGCGGAGGGTCCGGCCTGCGAGGCGGTTCGAAAGGAAGGATCTCCCGCCACTTGAGATAGTGCTCGTACGGCAACCCGCTACGCTTCGAGGCAACCCAGTCGGCCACGCTTCGTGTGGGGCGGATCTCGCCGATTCGATCCGTTGCCTCGACGATGATGGCCTCGGCACCGTCTGCGGCGGACAGAACGGCCATGCGGTCGCCGGGGGAAGCCGAATCCAGCAGATCGGCGAGCAGCAGTCCAGCATTTGCCGCTCCGGCGCGACCGACGGAATCCGCGAGCGGGTCTCGCATTTGCTCGGGGGAGAGACAAAACTTCCGGGCAAGCGATGCGGCGATTCTGGGGTGGGCCGTGTCCACTGCGACTCTCGCGAGATCGTCGGCGGTGAGTCCTGCATCGTGCAAGCACCGCTCGAGCACAGCAATTAGGGCAGGCACCAGCCGCTGCTCGGCGAAGCGCTCCTCCCACTGCCGGGCGAACGGCTGCTCAGGACCACGCCAAACGTCCAGCAGTTCTTCGGTGTGCGAAGCGGTGGTTAGGATTTTGGCTCCAGCTTCCGGTTCATCGCCGACGAGGAAGCAGCATGCTGCATCACCGCCCTTTGATTCCCGCGGACCGGATGGTGCCCCGATGACCACATCCGCTGCACAGATCAGCGCGGAGTCGCGGGTAGCAATCTCAGTACCGACAGCTAGAGCACTCAACCCGGAGCGCGCGGTTGACCCGATATCGAGGCACCGCACAGCGGCGGGGAGGTCAAGGGCAGCATGCACAGCTGCGGCGTTCAGCTTTTCGGCGTAAGGGTGAGAGGTGGAAGCGAACAGCAAAGTGGACGGGACCTGGTCGCTGCCCCGCATGGCCTCGCGACCTGCTTCGACCGCGAGTGAGGTAGCGTCCTCGTCGAAACTAGCGACGGATCGCTCGCCTCGGCCCGGTCCGGCCAAGACTGCGCGGTCCAACCGGTAGAACGGCACATACGAGCCGTAGCGCAAGATTCCCGCCATTTCGAGACATTGTCGCACGTGGCACGCTCGTTGTCCCTTCTGAACCTGCGGGCAGGCAGCGTTGGAATTGCAGAATCGGTCCAATGGACCGAATTCCTACGAGCGTCAACCTGTCGGTAGCACATCATGCCCATTCACTGGGGAGACCTTAAACTGCAACCTGCAACAGGTTGAGACTCGAGTTTCCAAGTCACATGATCCCCCTACGCTTGGTGATCGAGTCGCTCCTAATGCCGGTGCCGAGATGTAGCTCCTCCTGTGCAAAGCGTTCGGCTCATTCCAAGCCGCACATCTCTTCATCGAGTATTGTTTATGATCTCTTCATGCATGACATTCTTGATTTCTGGAACGGAGAGTACACCTAGCTCCTGCCATGCTAGGCGAATACCAATCACCCGTGCAATCCGTTCCAGTCCCTTGACTTTGAACACATCGTCAGGGGCCTTGCCTCCATCCAATTCCGACAGCGCCCAAACAAGTGCAGACCTGATCTTCGAATCTCCTACAATTGAGTTTCGTGAGACAACCAGATTGATGAAGCACCCCCAGTATTCCTGTGATTTGTGGAGAACATCGTGGATCTTCTTAAATGGGGCAGTACTTCTATCGCACATTTCGTGCGCCAAGTAGCACCTCCACCATGCCCTAGAGAGTGGACAATTGACATAAACACTGCGATTTCCACGCTCCTGTAGACCGCTGAATCGTAGCAGGATACGACGCACTAGTCGATCAATTTGTTCTGCATCTCCCGCTTCTAGTGCGTCATGAACTCGTCGAGTTCCTGCGGCAGATGGATTTCCGCTGCTGATCAGAAAGTACGGTTCTATTCTACCTCCTTCTATGTTGTGCAGCGTTACACTACCCCAGAAAGTAGTGCGAGATGCCTGCGCCGGGGTGACATCATGCCAAATGCTGTAGAGATGCTGCTCAGTGCTTGGAGGAGGCTTAACAAACTCACTCTCGGTCAGTTGTGTCTCGAGTACCGGTGGGTCGCCGCCCCCTGTCATCTCAACTCGACCGCGAATCAATGAAGAGAACGTACTTCGGCCCTTCAGAGATTCTAGGAAGTCTCTCTGGACTTCTGATCCCTTCTTACGTAGCAACTCGCGACGCAACTCTGTATACGACGCATCGTCGAGTTCTTTCCACGAATCTGCTTCCGTGACTGGCCTACTCATCGTCTTCTCCAATCGTGGGCATGTGAGGGTAGAGCTGGGTTGAAACCTTAAATGGATCAAATCCATCTTCGTCCCAACATGGCAGTCCTCTAGCCTGCAACTCTGCTGCAAGTGCCTTCAGGCTCCGAAATGAAGTCCAGTCTACATCTGGTTCTGTGCTGTCCGGAGCATGATCGCGTCGTTCCAATAGCTCGAAGCACCGCGACACAATATGAGTCAAGATGCTTAATCGGTGATTGGGAAAACCCCTAGGATTCTGCAAGAAATGAAATACGTCTGTGGCGCACGTTACGAGAAAGTAAAACCCATCCTCTGTGCATTCTTGGACCTTGAGCGTGCCATCACTCATCTCCGGATCATTCTTCAGTACTACAAGATTATGGATGGAAGAATTTGTCCTCAAGTACTCATGGAGCGCAAGCCTAGCTCCAGTCGGTATGGTCAACTCGACTCCTTGCCAAGCTCTCGCGACACCATGTTCCCTTGTCAGCTTACACTGAATGGTCTCCACCGCAAGGATCAGGGGTCTCAACATCGGGGGTTCACCAACCACATCGAGTCGCCATTCCACGTGCTGTTCTGAAGCATCACATTGCTCCAACCTTCGATATCCAGTCGCGGGTACGGATACTAGGCATGCGTACCGAGCTTTGCCCTCTCGGAGCAGCGAGTCCAAGAGCGGCGCACCTTGGACATTGTGCCGTAGCGTGACTGATCGACCGTCCGAGCCAGCAACCGCCGTCACCGTATACTCCCCCCGGTCGTAGGACAGACTGCCGGGTTCAAGAATGGGGTACGGCAAGCACCGAACCGTTTCAGCCCATTTATTCATGAACCCGATCCTCCTCCGGCTCCACTCTGGGCACTGCTTTGCCCACTAGACTTCCTCACTGACTCGAACAACATGGTCTTGAGCACTACGGGGCTCCGAGAGCTGATGTCGACTTCACTGGGTAGCTCGAAGTCGAATTCAATGCTCCACGGCGCAGTCTTGGAATCACCCAAAACAAGTCCGACCGTCTCTCCGGAACTCGCCCTAGTCAGTTGGGATGGGGCAACCCGAGTGTGCTCCACACGCACATCACTCAGGGTCACAAACATGTCGCGAGGCGAATCGTCGCAACTTGCATCTAGGCTCTCGTCCACCAAGAACCTCACCTCGGCACTCGCGAACGATTCTTCCGGATGGATTTCAACATGCCAAGAACGCCGACCTTGACTAGCAGGGACCGCAACGGCCCTGAACCGCAGTGAACGTCCCGCCGGCCTCGACCCCTCCCGAATGCCACGCCCCTTGGGCCGTTCGCTCTTTCCCTTCTCGTCCCCTCCAGACGGGCCACCTCCCTCCTCGCCCGTTGTGGTGTCCTCACGCTTACTCCCGCGGTAAGCTCTCATTTCTGCAAACAATCCCTTATGGGACGGCCGCCGACCTCCAAACTCTATCCCGCGCGATTCGACGCTCAACACGTCGGACACACTAACCCGCTCAGAACTCAATGAACTGACACAATTCTTGATTTCATCCGCAACTCGGGAAAATGCAGTCTCCAATGATCCGCGTTCAGACTTCGACAGCCACTTACGCGCCTCGAGATGATTATGCAAAGGTCCTTCAGCCTTCCTAACTAAATCGTGAACAGTACCGCTCTTTGAATCAAGCTGCAATACACAGTGAAACGGGCGCAGGTCTGAAAACTGATGTCTGCGAATCTTAGGAACGTCATCGGAAATCCACATCCCGGCGCGACATAAGTCTATCCTCGAAATTCCACCATCATTGATCTCTCTCAACCAGATTGGAATATCTCCCGACTCGGTCCTAACGACACGCCTGTTTGCATCCCATCGTATCGATTCGTACGCGCTCTTCGCCCGAGAACCGGACAAGAAACGCCTTGATCTCTTCTGACCAGAAACCGATTCTAGTGCTTCCTCTATGGTATCTATGTCTAGAGTCTTCAGCACACCATCGTGAATCATCTCAACGCAAAGATCACCTCGTGCAAAGGCAGAAAAGAAGCTGCAAGCAGCAGCCTGCCAAATGATCTCCTGCAGGCTTGACGCACGTCGTATGTTGAATGAGTTAAAGGCTGGAATAGCAACGACACTACCGCTTCGTTCATTCCACGTAGTTCGAATCCAGTTGAGTTTGTCGCCAATATATCGTGGGACTTGATGGTCTTGCGCAAATTCAAATCTGTCTAGCAGTCTCCCTTCCCGAAATCCACGCACGAAGTATCCGTCTTTCCCTTTTGTGAATCCCTTGCTCATGTGAGATGCCAGGATTGCGTGGCCTGCACAGATAGTTGATCCGGAGGGAGATATACCGCCGTACAGAATATAGCGAAGATCAGAAGCGGGAATCGCTACATAGTGACCATTACCGAATGCCCCGGCACTCGAGGCATCTTTGACACTTAATCCGTCACCAAGTAGGGCAGTCATTCTCTTCTCATCCAATCCAATCCCGTTGTCAATAACGAACAGACTCGTGCAGCGACTCGTGCGGAGTCGTTTGCCAATTGAGTTTGCTACTAGTGCTGCCTGAGCTGGCAGTTCACCACCACCCGACTTCGTATGGTCGCTGAGAGCACGCTTAAATGCCTTTCGGTACTGCCCGATGCCGGGTGTGCCTTGGAGCGGATGGTCGCACGTCTCAAATCGTATCCGTGCGACGGATCGGCCTGCTTGACGTGCGGCATCTAGCGAGTTCTGTATGAGTTCGCGAACTACTGCCGCTGGATCCAAGTCTTGGAAACCTGCGACACCAACCGAGGTAAACCCGGACGGCTCACCGGGACCAAACTGCAAGCTTGGACCTGTCGCGGTGGGCTGTGGCTTGTAGTATGGTGCAGCGGTCATTCGATCTCTCCCTTGTCCAAGAGTCTCGCAATGCGGGCCTCGATCAATTTTGCCCTCGCGGTGACAAATTGATCGTAAGCAGCCTTGATGTCTTGATTGGCCGATTTCGTTACATTCAGCAGCATCTCTTCAGGTACGAGGTGTGTCGCAAGTCGTGTCTTTATTTCACTCGTGGGATTGGGCACAGATTGTTTCATGATCGCGTCCTCTTGCATAGATACGAGGAAGTCGCCTGGAAGCTTATTCAGCCACTGTCTTCGATTCGTGTGTTCTGTTAGGAGCATACAATTCACTGCTAGGTCAGGGTCACAATCGAGTTTCCTCAGAGTTGCCCTAGGAAATATGTGGTGATAATCGTCGTGGCCATCGGGACCGATTTCCTCATTCGAGGCGATATCTCTCGCTCCACCCTGACAACATACAGCCAATATCGCACGGCTCAAACGGCTTCGAGACTTCGGCCAACGCGCGTTCTTGATCTCGGCAACGGTAGGAGGCGCAGCCGATATGGCAGGAATCGCCGCCGTTGGATCTTTCAGAGAGTCGCGAAGACAGTCATAATCAGCTTTGAGTTTGTCATTGGCCTGTCGATCATATCGGTTTGTCAAGAATGCACTCCAGAGATATATCTTGATGATCTTCATCGCTCGCGCGAACTCGGTGCCGTGGGCGGGCATGTACTTGTATAGCGATGGAAGCACTCTAAGCGGTACTGCGGTCGGTAGTTGACGGTTCTTCCATATTTTCATGCGATTAATTTGATTAACAGTCCAACTGATCGCTTCAATACGCTTTGCTCTTTCGTCATTAATCTTAGAGAATTTAATCTTCATATACCCTCCATAGGTCGGTTTATTACCTTGCTCCACACACTCGGACTTTAGGAGCAGGTCACCTAGTTTGGTCGGGTTTAGCACCTCAAGTTCCGGTACTGACTCTCTTACTTCTTCGACGTACTCGTGAAGTGAGTGATGTGTACGTTCTTCCATTTGCGCCACAGCGATATCGTACTTTGACAGATTCACCGCTGATCGATTCGTGTCGATGAATATCTTGATTGCTTCGGGCCCAGTCGTGCTTTGTGGTAGCGCAATCCAAGGTATCTGCGTATTGAATATTTGGTTACGTAGGCCGGCAATCGTTACTTCGATATTCCGTCGCTCGGATGGTTCAAGGGTAGCCGATTCGCGCCAAGATATTCCGAGATTGTGAGGCGAGATTCCAGGGCAAGTAGCGTCACTCATTGGATTGAGTAGCTTCATTGGAATCCAACCTCTTGTGTACTCGGCTTTGGCATCTCCGATGATTGTCCGTTCTGATCCGGTCCGCGATATTGCCTTTACGTCGTGCGGCACAGCATTCACGTCCACGTAGTAGGTGTGTGTCTCGTAAATGTCGAGAAACACCTTCAAGAGGGCAGTTAGGCGTTGCTGCCCGTCGAGTAGGTGTTCCGTGCATCGCGATTCTCTCTGAAAGTCGCTGATCCGTCTAGTCCCAAATGGTTGGTTGTCTGGATCTACACGAAGGACTAGGAACACCCCCAGCGGCTGATGTCGTAGCATCGCCCCGACGAAGCCTTTGACATGACTGTCGGTCCACGCTACTTTTCGCTGAAAGCGGGGGAGCATCAGATTTCCCTTGAGTGCTTCATCGAGCCACTCGGCGAGTTGTCGGTTCTCCGCCTTCATTTGTAGTCATCCTTCGGTTGAGTTACTGCTTCGAGGAGAAGGTCAGCTGCCGAAGCGATTTCCCGTTCGTCGTTGAATCGACCGATTCCGATTCGTACACCGTGGTGCGCGGCGTCTCCGTCGGGGTCGATCGCACGCAGGACATGAGACAGCTCCTTGCGCGCGGAGTTGCATGCCGAGCCAGTAGAGATCGCTAAGTGCTCTCCTACTCGGTCTACGACAGCCTCTCCCGATACGCCAGGGAATCCGATGTTCAGGTTCCCGGGCAGTCTATGGGTTGGATGCCCGTAGACCTGCATCTGCGGGACTTGGGTTCTCAGCTTGCGTTGCAAGCTCTCTGCCAGGTTCTTCGCATGCATGGCGTCCGAGTCGAGCTGACGAAGCGCAATTTCGGCGGCCGCTCCGAATCCGACTACGAGCGGCACCGGCACGGTGCCCGGACGCGTGCCTCCCTCCTGATGGCCTCCGGTCGTGATCGGGCGCAGCTGGTCAAACGTCTCCCATCGGACGTACAGTGCCCCGACGCCCTTGGGCCCGTAGAACTTGTGAGCCGAGCAACTGAGGAAGTCTACTCCCAGTGATTGGACATCGACTGGAATCTTTCCGACAGCTTGGGTCGCGTCGGTATGGAGCAAGGCTCCCACCCCCTTGCAGATATCGGCGATTCGCGTGATGGGTTGGATGACGCCGATCTCGTTGTTGGCCAACATGACCGAGACCAAGAGAGTTTGGGCGTCGACCTCGCTTGCGAGGGCTTCCATGTCAATGGTTCCATCGGCATCAACGGGTATGACCACGACACTGAACCCTGTGTCACGAAGGGCGTCGAAGGTCTCCAAGATGCACGAGTGCTCGGTAGCGACCGTAACGATCTTCTTGCGACCGGCCGACGCGTTGCTACATGTGCCACGCAACGCGATGCTGCACGATTCGGTGGCTCCCGAAGTGAATACGATTTCACGGGCGTCCGCGCCCATGAGAGCCGCGACCTGTTTCCGAGCACACTCGACGGCATCGTGGGCCTCCCATCCGAACGCGTGGGAATCCGAGTGCGGGTTCCCGAATCGTTCGGTGAAGTACGGCAACATCGCGTCCACGACCCTCCGGTCGGTGGGCGTGGTCGAGTTGTTGTCGAGGTAGATTCTGCGCATCGACATTCGTTCAATCTGTGCAGTCGCAGGGCAGACCGGCGATGTCGAACGGGAGTTCGGTTCGCGAGGTCGTTGCGTCAAGCAGGCTGCGGTACGAGAACCCGCGTTTCGAATCGAAGAATCCGATGAAGTTGCCGGGAACGTTCGACCGGATCTCGCGACCTTCGGCCTCAAGGTTGCGCCCGTACTTCTCTTCCTTCTCGACCCACCAGTTGAGATCGCAGGGAGAGTTTGCATGCGCTTGTCCCGCGTCGTCCCGCAGTGCTTCATTGACGGTCTGAAGGGTGCGCGCACCTTTGAGAAAGCAGTACGTGCAATTCGACAGTCCGTCTTCTGGCTTCAGGTCCAAGCCCCAGCTCTGGTCGTTCCAGAACCGGTTCACGTCCTGCTCCGTGAGGCCCATGTCATGGAGCGGCATGTACACGTGCTCACCCTCATGCCCCTTCGAAGCTGGGCCAGCCGCGTTGCGACGGGAAACCTTGACGACTCGACTCTTCTCGTCGAACCGCAAGCCCACGAAGGCCAAGTACTCGACCCCGTTCTTGCCAAACGTGACGGAGTTGGCGACCACCCCTGGCTCAAGCGCAGGATTTTCGAATGGCATGGCAGCCCGCGAGTAGTCGCTATAGCGTTGAGCCTCTCGGCAGACTGGCCTTGAGCGCACGAAGGCTTTCTTGTCGAGGAAAATATCCCTCGGCACCTTGCCACCGCTACGGAGGTGCGCATCGTACAGATCGTCGTCTTCGATCTGGCTCTCCGGATTGAAGTGACCGAGCCGCACGGTCGAGAGTTGCCCGGTGAACCACTCCTTCAGGAAGCTGCGAGTTACCTCCAGCTTGAGATGCTTGGTGCAGGTTCGATGGAATAGGTTCGGTACGTAGCCTGCCCAGGAGAGCAGCTCCTCAAATACTTCTCCATCCCCGTGGTAGCCGTCAGGACACGTGTCAGAACACGGCTCCATCTGAACCATTCGGTAGGACGGCAGTCTCGTCCACCGTCCGTTGCGGGCATCTTCGTATGTCTGGAACTCGACACAGAAGAAGGGGATGCCGTAGCGGCCCTCGACCAGTTCCTTGCACTGGTGTGCGAAGCGATAGGTCTCGGGATGTTCCGCAGACGTGTTGTTGAACACCACCACGTCGCCGCGGGTGGCACTGAGCAGGCCCGACTCGGCGAGGATCAATAGCAGCAGCCCGCTTGATCGGCCACCTGAGAACTTGACTACGTGGGGTAAGTTCGCGTGATGCCTCGCCTCGTACGAAAACTTGAAACTAGGCGAGTGTGCTAAGGGAACAGTAGCTGGGGGGGGGGGGCGGAACTAACCTAGGCACGTTGTGGACTGCGAATTCCATCGTTAGAGTTCCCCCACCAAGCCTGAACCGAGGAGTATATCACAACTCGCTGTGCGATGTGGGGCCACGTGGTGAAGAAATTGACTCGACCCACGCAATTCAGGGGTTAGACGGGACACCAGCCAGCGCGCCCTCCGCGATGTACGCCGCGATCAGCCGCGCCACTTGGGCCCGCGACACCCCCGTCGTGAGCTGCAGGTAGGTCCGCAGCAAACCCCGCTCCGCGCGCTTGTTCAGCTTCCAGTACGAGAAGCACCGCAACGTGCGGCCCACGTGCGCGTACGCCTCTGCCTAGGATCGGTGCGTCGCCAGATCAAGTTGCAAGATCACCCTCCGATGATCCGCGCATCCCCTCCGGAGCCTCGTTCGGGCTCATCTCTCGTTGGACAAGACGCTCATCCGCGCCACGAGGACACGACCGTCATTCCGCAACCCGATCCGCCCGGAAGTAGGTGATCGACAAGCCGATCGGATTCACCGGAAGCAAGTCCTGCGGCGTCTCCTTCAGGAAGCGGAACTCGAATTCCGAGGCCCAGCGCACCCGCTCCACCTCCCTTCCGGCTACATCGCGCCGGATCTCGGTGAAGTCCAAGTGCGCCCGGTACGGCTCCTCCCGCGTCGGACGGATCCGCACCGCGTCCACCGCGACCTCCGTTTCCAGGCCCTGTCCGCCGAGGAATCGCGCTAGCTCGCCGCTCTTCTCTTGCTCCGCCAGCAGCCGCCGCGCCAGCGGACCGTCCAGAAACAGCAGCGACCGCTTCCACGTGTCCAGCGCCGCTCCGCGCCGTCGCTCCCGGTGCAGGGTCACGAACTGGCGCAGAAAGTACTTCACCTCCGGCTTGGTCGCGTCGGGACGGTACACGGCGGCGCTGTAGCTCAGCGCCTCCGCGCGCCCGACCTCGTCGATGCGCAGGACCAGCGGCTCCAGATGCTCGAAGCGGTCGAACGTCCGCCAGCACAGCAGCATCAGCCCCAGGCAGAGGGCGCACAGCACCCCCACCGCCAGCTTCAGGTACCGGTTCGTGGCCAGCACCTCGCTCCAGATCTCGGCATACGCCTCGTGTGCTTGCATCTTGCCCTCCGTCACAATCCGAACCTCCGCCCTGCCGCCGCGGCCAGCCAGCCGCCGCTTTGGAAACTGCCGCCGCCGTGGAAGATCGCCTGCGTCAGGGCATGCACCTTGCCGATGCCCAGCACGGCCACCAGCAGCACAACGGCCGAGTAGAAGAACCACGTCACGCGCGCCGCCAGCCCGACTGGCACCGAACTCCACATCCCGTCAAGCATGAACGAGCACAGCGCCAGCAGGGTCCAGCCCGCGGCCGTGTAGAACGCGAACTGCAGGTACGACCGCAGCCAGCCCCAGAACAGGAAGTCCAGGCGCGGCACGAACAGCCACGGGATGAACAGCGGCCCGAGCACGGCGCAGGCCCCGGCCGCCACGCGGCCGGCCGCGACTGTCGCCACCAGCACGGCCGTGCCGAGCGTGTTGAAGAGCAGGATCAGGAACGTCCAGACCAGCTGCCCGGCACCTTGGAAGAAGTCGAAGAAGCTCAGCGAGCTCAGTTCCTGCCAGCCGTCGTGGAAGCTGCGCGCGAAGTTCCACGTGATGAATCCGTCGATCTGCCGCGCGTAGAAGTCCGCCGCGCGCAGCGGCAGGGTCGCGAAGGGCAGGCCCAAGCCGGGCACGGGACGGTCGTAGAAGCGCAGCATGCCGAGGCTGAAAGCCATGGCGAGGACGAGCGGCAGGAAGCGGCTCCACGGCACGCCGTCCCCGGCCAGCGCGGTCTGCACGCCCCACCACGCGATGGTCAGCGCGGCGAGGCCGCGGAATAGAAGCAAGCCCTCCCCGACGAACAGGGGGGCGAGGTTGTTGATCGCCGCGTCGATCGCCGCGAACGCCCACAGCAAGGGGAACTCGGTCGGATCGGTCGGCGGCACCGGCGGGGGTGTCGGCAGCAATTGCATCGCAGGTCTCCCGGATCGCCTTGGTCAGGGCATCCGCCAGTTTGGCGGCGGCTGAGCCGCGGCCAGAGCGCGGTACTCGGCCGCCGCCTGCATCGAGTGCGCGA
Source organism: Bryobacterales bacterium (assembly GCA_965242625.1). Classification (GTDB taxonomy): domain Bacteria; phylum Acidobacteriota; class Terriglobia; order Bryobacterales; family UBA6623; genus VXMF01. The sequence goes on from CBDEST010000005.1 coordinate 1,116,681, forward strand.
GGCGGTCGCGCTCGCGCTTGAGGCCGGCGACCTCGGCTTCCAGCAGCGCGTCCAGCAGCAGGTTGGTCTGTTCCGAGCCGCGGATCTGGCGCACCTGCCCGACCGCGACCTTGCCCAGCAGGGCCGGTACCGCTTGGGCGTCGCGGGCCGGGTTCAGGGCGTCGTTTTCCAAGGCGTCGTGCGCCCGGTCACGCCGCGGCGCCGTCCGGCGCAAGGCTCCCAGCACGGCCAGCGAGCGCACCGATGCCGCGTCGGCCAGTTCCAAGGTGGCGTGCTCGCGCTCCACGGTCGCCCGCCACGGGCCGGGCAGCGTCGGCAAGGCCGCGGTCCAGTCCGGCACGGGGGCCGTCGCCGCGCCGTACGCGGCGACTTCGGCTCCCGGCGCGGTCTCTCCGTTCAACGCGCGGGCCCACGCCCGGCTGGTGCCGTGCGCGTTGGCGGTCGCGCTCCGCAGCCACGCGGCCGCCGGTGCCCGAAACCGATCTAGGCTGCCCAGTTCCCGCAACGTGCCGGCGACCCCGGCGTAGTGGTCCAGCGTACTGCTGGCCATGGATTGGATGCGCTGCAGTTCGGCGAGGCGCTGCTGCGCCGCGTCGATGACCGGCTTGGCCGAGCGGATCGTGACCGGCATCAGGCCGGCGGCGTTGAGGTTGCCGCCGCCGATGCCGAATGCCTTGCCCACGGCCTTGCCGATGCCGGCGAAGAAGGCGCCCCAGAACGGCGTGGCGGGCACGGCCGCCAGCATGAAGAGGACGCAGAGGATGGCTAGGTTTCGTTTCATGGTTGGTCTCCTTGGCGGGGCGCGATAGCGTAGGGATCGCGCCCGGTGTCGTATTCCCGCAGACGCAAGTCCGCGGTCAGGTAGATGCGCAAGCGGTGGCCCTCGCGGACGGTGATCTTGGGCATCCGGTTGAGAAAGCGCTCGAGCAGTCGCTCGGCCGCTCCCGCGAGCCCGGTGCCCGCGGAGACGCGCGCCGCGCCGAGACGCGAGTTGTAGAGGCTTTGCGGGCTGACGGCTTGCGTCAATCCGGCCAGTGCGCCGACCGCTCCCGCCACGGCGATTGTCGAGACGTAGCGGCGGTTGACGATATCCTTCAACCCGGTTTCGCCGAGCTGGTTGAGCCCGGCGCTCCGCTCGAGAGCGATCGCCCGTCCGTCCGGCAGGACGAGGCGGTGGAACGTGACCAGCAGGCGGCTTTGGTCCCAGTCCTGGATGCGCTCGGCGCGCCCGAGGGCGCGCGTGCCGCGCGGCACGAGGAGGCGCTGGCGGGTGCGGTCGTACGCGTCGGCGGACACCATCGCGTTGACCGGTCCGGAGAAATCGCCGCTCAAGCGATTCGCGAGCACGGCTTCGAGGAACTCGCCTTCAAAGAGCGTGTAGCGCGGAGTCGATGGATCTTCCGTCGCATCAGGCTTCGGCGCGTCCCCGGCATCCGCGAACCCTTCCGCTACGGTCTCCTCCGGCTCTTCGGGAGGCGTTTCGACAGCTGCCGCCGGCGGGTCGTCGGGACGCTCGCCGACGACGGAACGGTCGGCCGCGTCGCGGTCGCTCTGGACGAGCGGCGGCGTCCGCAAGGAGTGATACCGTCGCATGCGCTCCTCGCTGGCGATGCGTTCCTCGGCACTCGGTCCGGCGGTGCCCGCCGGGCCTCCCATCGGATGCATCGGCACGGTGCCGACAGGCGTCGGCGCCGGCGGCAAGCCGTTGGCCGGAGGCAGGGGGCCCCCCGAAGCCTGTCGCGAACGCCGCTCCGTCCGCCGGTCGGCTTCGACCCGGATCCGTTCGGTCGCGCTCTCGACCGCGGTCACGCCGAGCGCGCCGGCATCCGCGGTCACGGGCGAGGGATCCGGCGCCGCCGGGCGCACCGGCGGACCGGGAAACGTGAGCAACACCAGCGCCACCACCGCCGTCACAGCCAGCAGCAGCCAGGTCTGCGCCTTGGCGGGCAGCGCTCCGGACGGTTTCGGAATGCGGTCGACGATGCGCTTCATTGCCCGCGCTCCCGGCGGAAGCGCAGCTTGCGCTTCCCGATTTGCAGCCAGCCGTCGGCGAGCAACCGACGCGTCACGTACAAACCCTCGGAGAAGTCGTACGGCACCAGCGCGGGTTTTCCGTCCCGCGATTCGTAGAGCGCCGGCGTCTCTTCCGGATCGGCCCGGATATAGGTGAAGCGGTCGTCCCGCCAAATGGCCTCCACGCGGAACGGCGCCTTGGCGGCGCCGCTCTCGAACGCGTAGTCGAAGCGCAGCGTGGACGGGTACGCCGCCCGGAACGCGGCGGTGCTGTCCGCGACCTCGACCCGCGCGCGCCGTTCGGTTTCCGCAGCCTGCCGCCGCGCCTCGTCGACTTGCCGCTCCAAGGCGGCCGCCGCGCCGCGCGGCTCGAACCGCACCGGCGGCAGCCCCGCGAGCGGAGCTTCGTCGCCGGTCGGCCGCAGGAACACCTTCAGATCCGATTCACCTTCCGCGCCGACCTCGCGGAACAGCAGCGTGTACACGCGGCCTTGATCGGTGACCAACGTGACGTTCGTGCTTACGCCCTCGGCGGTGGGCTTGACGAAGGCCAGGTTCGCCGCGCCCTGCACGCTCCAGTAGTCGGCATCGCCGCAGACCCAGTCCAGAATGCGCTCGCCGCGCGGCAGCACGACGGTCGTCGCGAAGCGCGCGCGGGCGCGCACTTCGATAACGTCTTCGGGCCCGACCTCCACGGTGCGGGCGGGCAGGCCCGTGGCCGCCAAGGCGGCGAGAAACAGCGCCGGCAGGATGCCGGCGCGGATGCAGCGATAGGTTGCTTGCATGGTTGTCAGTCCTCCAGGAGAGAGTCGAGGCCGCGCTCAAATCCGAGCTTGCCGATGGCGTCCCGGCGCTTGGCGGCCTCGAAAGGATTGGTGGTGTACAGCCAGTAGCTGCGCCGGTCGACGTCCAGCTCCAGCACTTGGGCGGCGCCCGGGCGGTGCAGCAGCAACTGGCGCTTGGGCACGAGCGTCCGGACAGCCTGCGCTTCCGCCGGCCGCAAGCCGAACGCCGCGGCGTACTCGGCGGCGTCGGCCTCGGGGTTCGCTAGGAAGATCTTGGTCAGGCAACTCTCGGCCACGGTGCGGCAGAGGGTCGCGTCTCGGGCCGCGTCGCCCGGCGACTGGGTGGCGAGGATGACCCCCGCGTTGCACTTGCGCCACGTCTTGAGGCCTTCCGACAGATAGGCCCCGATGCGCTCGTCGGCGAGGAAGCGCCACGCCTCGTCGACGACCAGCAGCTTCCAGCGGTCCAGCTCGTCGGGCGCGGCCACGGCCGCGCCCAGCCGGTGCAGCAAGTAGAACAGCAGCGCCCGTGCTAGGGCGGGCTTACCCGCCGCGCCGGCCAGGTCCAGAGCCTGCCAGTCCGCCAGCGTGAGGGTGTCCTCGGCGTTATCGAAGAACGCTCCCCGCAAGCCGTCCGCGGTCCACGCCCCGAGGGGCGCGCGCAAGGCGCGCGGCAGCAAGGCGCGCAACGAGGAAAGCGTGCGAGACGCCGGCTCGAGGGCGTACAGCGCGCCGATCTGAGCGCGCACCTCGGCGCGCTCGCGCGAGTCGCAGGCATGGCCTTCGATTTCCAGCAGCAGGCGCACGAACGACTCGAGGAAATGCAAGTTCTCGGCCGTCGGCTGGAGGGCGCGGAATGGATTCAGGCGGCACGGCGGCGCCCCGTCGGCCGGAGCGAGGTCCAGGTACGCGCCGCCGACCAACTCGGTCAACTGCCGGTAGGATCCGCCCAGATCGAGGATGCAGACCCGCGGTCGGTACTTGCGCGCGTGGGCCAGCAGGAAGTTGAGCAGGAAGCTCTTGCCCGACCCGGTGGCGCCCACGACCAAGGCGTGCGCGATGTCGCCCGCGTGCGCGCAGAAGTAATACGGCGTGCGCCGACCCGTCTCGAACACCGCCCAGTGCTCGGCGCCGAGGTGCGTGTCGCGCGCAGATCCCTCGGGGACGCCCCAGAGCGGCGCGAGGTCGCTCGCGACCGCGGCGGACAGATAGTTTTTCCGCAGCTGGCGGGCATGGTTGCCGGGAGCGAGGGCCAGCCAGGCGTTGAGGCCGTTGTAGGTCTCGCGGTGGAAGCGGGCGTCGGCCGCCGCCGCGATCCGCAGCAGTTCGGGGCGGACGGCTTCCAGCGCGGCCGCGCTCGCACCGCGCAAGGCCACGCTCAGGCTGTGCTCGCCGAAGGGCAGGCCGTCGACTTCGAGTTCCCGCAAGGCCTCGCCGAGCTGGTCCGCCTCGGCTTCCGCCGCGCGGTCGGCGAGGGCGCCGCGCGCCTGCGGCGGAACCGCGTCCCCCGACGCATGGGCCAGCATGCTGAAGCGCTTCTGGTGGTAATGCCGCCGGGCGGCGCGGATGCGCCGAGCCGACTGGGCCGTGTCCTCGCGCAGCCACTCGGCCGCGAGATCGAGTTCGGCGTCCAGATCGAGGATCGCGCCGAGCAGATGGGCCCGCGAGACGCTCGGCGGATCGAGCAGGGCGTAGGTCTCGACGCGCTCGCCGTCGAGGCGCACGTGATCGCGGTGGGCTTCCAGGTCGCTGAGCGCGAGCTGGCGGTCCCAGCCGTGCGGACCGAGCGAGTGGCCGCCGAGGGCGGCCTGCCGCGCGTTCGCGGACAGCGCCAAGTCGCGAAACAGCTCGTCTTCGCGCAACGCTTCCAAGGGGGTCACGTCCTGGACCAGTCCGTGGAAGGCCGCCACCGCGCTCTCGAAGCGCGCCGTGGCGGCGGCCACTTGGGTCTCAAGCAGGCGGCGCGTGCGATCCGGTGCCAGCCACAGGCCGACGCGCTCGCACAGCGACCGGAGGCCCGCGCCGTGCGCGCGGCGCGGCGGCTGCGGCGCGAGCTGGGGATCCCAGATCCAGTAGACGGAGCACTCGACGCTGTAGAGGCCCTTGCCCAGCAGCCACGCTTGCCGCGCGGCTTGGGCGCGAGCCGCGACGGGATCGCCGGCCGGACGTTCGGGTAACCGGTCGAGCCGCCGCTTGCGAGCGTGCCAGCGGATGCGCCAACCGGGCGCGAGGCTTTTCAGCGCCTGCGTCCAGCGCAAAGCCACGTGGTCCAGATCCGCCGCGGCACGGCATTCGAATGGCGCCCCGTGCAAACGGGCCCCGGCGAGCAGCTCGCCGCGCTTGGTCAGGACCGTGCGCGGACCGGCCAAGCCGAACCACGGCAGCTCCGCGTGGAAGGGGCGTGCGATGGCGGGGTTCATGGCGATCCCTCCGCGACGATTTCGATCGACGGGAACCCGGCTCCGCGCAGGGCCGGGTCGTAGCGTCGGGCGCAACTCGCCGAGCGCAGCAACACGGTCGGCAGGCATGGGTCGCAGCGCGTCGCCAGCAGGCCGCCCGCGTAGCCGCAACCGAACAGCAGCAACCCGGCCAGCGGCGCGTTGAACGACGAGAAGGCCGCCGCCCCGGCGCACGCGGCGCGGAGGAACAGGCGCCGCTCGCACCCGAGCACGGTCAGCGGACGGCTCAGCGCCGGATAGGCGCCGTGCCGCGCCGGGCTTTCCGGTATCGCGCTCACGGGAACAGCCAGTTCATGAAGTTGACGGCGCCGATGGCCATGCCGACGCCGAAGATGAGGCCGGCCAGGGCGCGCTTGCTGCCGCCCTCGCCGAAGGCGAACATCAAGCCGCCGACCACGATCGCGATCAGGCTCAAACCGCGGGCGATCGGACCGGTAAACGCGGTTTGCAGCACGGTCACGGCTTGCAGCCACGGGCTGACCGCTTGGGCCAGCAGCAACTGCGGCAGAGCCGCGACGGCGAGCGCCAGCGCGCCGATGCGCCGGACGCTGCGCAGGGATTGGTTCTTGGACATGGGTGAAGACTCCTTGGTTGTCGATGCAGGGATCATGAGTGGCACGGCCCCGGGGCTGCGTGGCCGATCGGAGCCGGAATCGCAAGGGTTGGTGCTTCGCGCCAGAGCGTCGGGCTGCCGTGCAACTCATCTATTAATAGCGTATATCAGCTATACATGCCATGTCAAGCGATTGCAGAAAAAGATTTTCATGAGTAGCGTATACGTGGAACTTCTCTTTCTGCGTATAGAGATTTCCAGGCGTCCGGTTGCTCCGCGGTTCGCGTGGATCCCAAGTGCTCTCCGCGTGCTGCGGGAAAGCCCGGACCGTGCTCGTGGACAGCTCTACTCGCGGAGGTGCGAGATCGCGACCGAACATCCGATCGACGAGAATCCCAAAGGCTGCTTCACAGGAACCTGCAATAGAAAGTTGGCGACCGCGAGCCAAGTCGGCCCGCCGGTCTGAGAATCGGTGGTTGGAGAATGCGATGCCGTCTCGCGGCGAGCACTCGTCGCTGCGACTCCCGATCCGCCCGACAGCGGTGACCGCGCCTGCAGACGGATTGCGCGGCACCGAGAAACCCTTCGCTGCCAGCGGGGAGCGGATGTTGAGTAGCGACTACCGCAATGCCGCTGAGCGATACATTCGAGTCAAGTTCAGCCCGGCCGGACCGGCCCTCGTAGGGGCTCTGGAATGCGCGGTCCGTGCGATCACCGAGAGATGCGCAGACGAACCGCCACGGAAACTAGCGACCGTCGAAACACCCGCCGAGGTCACTCGATTCGCAGACTCGCGGTAACTCTCTCGGGCCGAGGTCGCGCTCAGCGCTCGGGGCCGGCCGAGCGCGACCGCTCGGGTGCGCGCGTCACGTTCGGCAGCGTCACGTAGGTACGCGCCGACGCGGTCGGCGATACGGGCTCGGTCCGCCGGTAACTGTCCGCCGCAGCTAGATCCAGTTCCAGTCCGAGTTGGCCCGGCCGCTCGCTGCGCTCCCGCTCCGCGAGGCGGTCCCGGTGCGGCGCGAGCACGTAGTCGCTGATCCCTTGCGCGTCCTTGCTGGCCCTGTAGATCTCGCGCGGATCGTCGCGCAAGGCTTGGATCCACGCTCCCACGTACGCGGCGTGACGCCCGGGATCGTGGCCCAGTTCCAAGCGGTCGCCCGTGATCATCGAACTGATCTCCGCGCGCAGCTCTTCGCGGGCGTACGGCTTGGAACCGTACCCGTCGCGCGTACCCTCGATCAGGGTGGCCCGGTTGAGGCGGCTCGGATGGCCCGTCCAGTGGCCGAGTTCGTGCAGCGCGGTTTGGTAATAGGTCGGGGCACTCGCGAACTGCTCCTTGTAGGGCAGCAGGATCCGATCACCTTCCAAGTCGAAGGAGGCCCGGTTGTCTCCGGAATGCTCGATCCGGGCGCCGCTGCCCGCGAGCACGCGGTCGGCGGCCGCGATGCCGTCCCAGGTCGGCTTCTCCTCCGCGAGAGCCGGCAAGCCGTCGCATTGCTCCGCATTGAAGACCGTGTAGCGAAACACCTGCGGCGACCTCAGCGGCTCCACCTGAACCTTCGGCCGCCCCTCGCTGTCCGTCACCGGGCGTCCTGTATCGTCCACCAGCTTGCGCTGGATCTCGAACCGCCAGTACAGGATCGCCACGCCTTTCTCGCCGCGCCGCACGCTTCCGTCCATGTCCTGGACTTGCTTGAAGGTGCCCCAGCGCTGGTCGGCATAGCCGCGCTGGTCCGCCGCGGACGCGAGGTCGACGGAATTCATGCCGCGGTACGGCTTGCCGGTCTTCACGTTGCAGGGCAGCTTGCGCGCGCCGGGCTCCCACGCTTGCGTCCACGGAGCCGTGCCGCGTTCGATTTGAGCGATCAGCCGGTCGGCCACCTGGCGGTAGTAGTCGTCGACCTTGGCGCGGGCGTTACCGCGGGCCATGGCCGCCCTCGTCGAAGAAGTCGGCCGGATCCTCGGCGGCCGCGAAGGCCTCGGCGGCGTCGATGCTGTCGTCGCGATCCGCTCCGCAGGCGGCGGCGGTGTCGCGGTCGACTTCGACGATCACGCCGTCGGCCAGCGCGCGCCCGACGGCGTCCGGTGTTGTTGCCCGTCGCAAGAGGGCGGCGGCGCCGCCGGGGCCTTGCACGATGCGATCAGTGGGTTTCATGGGTTCTTGTCTCCTTCCGTTGCCGAGTCGGCAAGATCTTGTTCTCGTGGAATCGACCGGCACTCCCAGCGCTCCGCGCGGGGATCGAAGCGGTCGACCCACAAGCCTTCCGTGACGGCCCGGCGCCCGTTGCGCCGGTCCAGATGCAGGACTAGGTCGATGACGTCGCCGGTCAGGTCTTGGATGGCCGCATACGGCAGTCCTACGCCGGCTTGGAGCACGCACGAAGCGCACCGCTTCAAGGCGTTCCGCGCGGAGCTGGCGTGCAGCGTCGAGAGCGAGCCGCCGTGCCCAGTGTTGAGTGCTTGGACGAGGTCCCACGCCTCGCCTCCGCGCACCTCGCCGACGACAATTCGATCCGGTCGGTGGCGTAACGCCGCCCGCACCAAGTCGCGCACGGTCACCTCGGGGCAGCCGTCCACGGCGCGGCGCGCCGCGAAGCGTAGCGCGTTGGGGTGCTGCAACGGCAGCTCGACCGTGTCTTCGATCACGATCACGCGCTCGTCGGACGGCACCAAGGCCGCGAGGGCGGCCAGCAGGGTCGTCTTGCCGGTGCCGGTACCGCCGCTGACGAGGATGTTGCGGCGGTTCAAGACTGCCTCGCGAGCGGCGGCCGCGCCGGCCGGCGGAATGCCGCCGGCGCGCTCGATCTCGTCGAGACCGAGCCTGCGCCGACTGAACTTCCGGATCGTCATGGCCGGACCGCCGAAACTGCATGGCGGCAGGGCCGCGGCGATGCGCGAGCCGTCCGGCAGGCGGGCATCGAGCAACGGGCGCTCGTCGCTGATGTCATCCCCGAGGCTGCGGGCGATCGCCAACGCCGCCCGTCGCACCTGCAAGGGATCCAAGCGGACTCCGGCCATGCGTTCCAAGCGGCCCGCGCGCTCGGCGTAGACCGCATCGGGGTTGATCATCACCTCCGTGACCGCGTCGTCTTCCAGCAGTCCCAGCACGGGCTTGAGGAAGGGCGCGATCAGGCGGAATCCGGGTTGCTCGAGCAGGCTCACGACTGGTCCCTCACCGCTTCGGGAGGCTGACTAGAACACCAGCGGAGCGATTCATATACAGAGAATGTCTGCATATGGTGGAGTATAGCTATTAATAGATTTCCTGTCAAGCACTGCGGGAGAGTCGGAGGCGGCTCTCCGCCGGCTACCGATGACTGGGACGCTGGCGGAAAGCGCTTGCCCTATGTGGCAGGCGGCCAGCGGCGGTGTTGGTGCTTTCTCCGGCCGACAACTGGCGCTGGTTCCATGGGGAGTGCCGTGGCGGGTCACCGCCTGGCGACTGGACGGGAGCTAGGTTTGGTGCCATGCTATAGGCGTATGCCCCGGGTCCGCCTCTGCCATTGGTACGCGCCCGGGGTAAGGTCTTGTGGTGCATGTCTGACTTGCGTGGCGATCATGGCTAGAATCTTCGTTTCTCATTGATAGACCCTACCGAATGGGCACATCGGTGCCGCATTCTGTCCATGTCGTCCGCGACGGTCTCGAGACACGGTGCATCGGCTGTCGCTCTGACGCAACGTTTGACTCGTAGGTGCCCTCCTCGCGAGTCGCAACGACTTCAGAATGTATCGGCGCTACTGAGTCTTTCCGAACTGCTAGCGATAGCAACGCTGCACTGCACCCTAGATTTCCAAGTGCAAGAAATGAGGCCCACAGCGCTTCCAACCGTGAAGGCCCCCTGCGGGAGGCAAGCCCGCCCGGGTCTGCCGATGGAGCAAACGGAACGGGCTGATGGACTGCGGCAATGAAGAGTCGGCGACACGCATCAACGGGCTCGTCCTCCAAGACCGGTGCGGGGGCATCCTGCATTTGGCCGAGGATCAGCCTCCGCAGAGCGTTCTCAGCGATACGAGCCCGATCACTTGACTCAGACGGTCGAGCATCCGTGGCAGGAAGGCGTATGATGACTTTAGTGACCCTGCGGTGAAGGCCTTGACGCGACAACCTGATGGGCGGAGTCCAGTCGCGGCGTCGCCTGAAATCATTGCGGCGATGGTTGACGACTTCGTCGATGGGTTTGAGCCGTTGCAGGTAATCCTCTTCGGCTCTTGGGCACATGGCACGGCGACCGAATGGAGTGATGTGGACTTGCTCGTGATCTTTCCAGATGTGGAGGACAAGCGGGAGATGGCGGTCAACATCCGGCGGTCACTGAGGGGCATGCTGGTGTGCAAGGACATCTTGGTCTCGACGCCTGACGAGATCAGGCGTCGTGGTCACATAGTCGGAACGGTGCTGCGTGCGGCCCTCAACGAGGGCAAGGTCATGTATGAGCGAGAAGGATCGCGTCACTGAAGGGCACCGTTGGTTGCAGCACGCCAAGGAAGACTTGGTTGCGGCAACCAACGGACTGACCGATGGTGCTTCCAAGCCCCGCCATGTCTGCTCCCATGCGCAGCAGGCCGCAGAAACTTCGCTGAGAGCGGCACTACTGCTCGCGGGCAAAGACATACCCTACACTCATGACCTCGATGTGTTGGCTGACCTTCTGCCGAGCGCATGGTGGGTGCGAGATGCTCGCGTCGACCTCAGGTCGCTGACGCGATGGGCGGTCGAAGGCAGGTATCCAGGCGAGTGGAAAGAACCAACAGAAGCCGATGCAGTAAAGGCTATGGACTGGGCGAATCAGATCCACTACTCCGTCCGGAGTGAGTTTGACCGTCGGCACGGCGAAGCCGTGCCTCCAGAATTGCGCCAGCGTTGAACCGGAGTACGTTCGCGGTGTGTTCATCTACCGAACCGATGTCTCGTGCTTGCAGCGGGTGCGACCGACGCGATTCCACCAACTGAGGGTCGGTCGGCTACTCTGGAGTTGCGCTAGCGATGTCTCGCGCCGCAAGGAATTGATCATGCCATTGAATGTAGGAGTTGTCGGACTGGGCTTCATGGGAAGCGCGCACTTGGAGGCCTACGGTGGTGTCACGGACTTCGAGTTGGCCGCCGTGGCGAGTTCAAGCGAGAAAAAGCTCTCCGGCGACCTAGGGGATGTCGGGGGCAATCTGGAGCGGGGCGGGGGAACCGTCGACTTCGGTTCCGCGACTCGCCACCAACGAGCGAAGGACCTCATCACCGACCCGACCGTAGAAGCGGTCGACCTCTGCGTGCCAACCCACCTGCACGCGCCTTTGACCTTCGAGGCGCTCGCCGCCGGCAAGCACGTGCTGGTAGAGAAGCCCATGGCCCTGACCGTTGAGGACTGCGATGCCATGATCGCTGCCGCGCGGGAAGCGAAGCGAGTCTTGATGGTCGCCCAAGTGCTGCGGTTCTTCCCCGAGTACGCAGCCGCTCGAGACGAGATCCTGTCCGGCAATCTCGGCAAGGTGCGCGGGGCCACCTTCCGGCGACGCTGCGCCGCGCCGGCATGGGGCCAATGGCTCAAGAACCCGGACAAGAGCGGAGGAGGTGTCTTCGACCTGTTGATCCACGACGTTGATTTCTGCCAGCACCTGTTCGGGAGACCCCAGACCGTAAGTGCCGTGGGCTGCGAAGACCTGCCTTCCGGAATCGACTTCATTGAAGCCCGCTTGGACTACGGTGACGGCGTGCCGGTTGTCGTGACGGGCGGCTGGCATCACCCCGCCAGCTACCCGTTCTCGATGGAATTCACGATTCTGTGCGACGGAGGAACGCTCGATTACTCCTCCGACAAGCCGGGTCTGCGACTACATGCCGCGAATGGCGAAGCCAAGGAACTGGAGCTTCCGGACAAGGACGGGTTTACAGCCGAACTGCAAGCCTTCGTCAGCGCTTGCGCGGCAGGCGAGCCTGCGGCGCAATGCCGGCCCGAAGATTCCGCCGAAGCGGTTCGCATGGCCCTCGCCATGAATCGGTCGCGAGCGAGCGGCGGCGCGCCCGTAGCGATCAACTGAACTGGATTGGCAGCTAACGCTCTCTCGCCCAGAACGCGCGTTCGGTGGCGAAGAGCAGCGCCATAGCGCCGCCCCGATCGTCACGCCCGAGGATTGCCTCTCGCGCGTAGTACGCCCGCAACGAATCCTGCCTTCCGGTGCTTCGGCACACGTCCACCAAAGTCGCGTCCGACTTGATGCGGATCGACACTGCATTCCAAGCACGGTCGGAGACCGGTTCGAACTCGTCACGAGCCAGCCAGCCCTGCCGCAACCCTCTCGTGACAGCGAATCCGATCATCGCTGTCGCGCTGAATTCCCGGTAGCTCTCGGGGCGGTCCACTACCTGATGCCAGGTTCCTGTCGGATCTTGGTGCCTAGCCAGAGCCCGCAAGTGCCGAATGTGCGAATCCCTGACTTCTGCGTAGCCGGGCTCGTTCTGCGACCAATCGGTCAGGGCGAGGGCTAGTCCGAGCGCCGGGAATCCGTTGCCCCGCCCCCAAGCAGCATCATCTAGCGGCGAGTGCCGGTACAACTCGTCAGGGCGCCAGTCCAGCGCCTGCATGAATCGCAGATGCTTGAATGCCATGCGAAAGAATCGGCTGTCCGAAGTCAGTCGCCCCGCACGCGCCAGGATGGCGCAACCCATGAAGACCGAGTCGCTCATCTCGTTGTGGAAGGGCATCGACTCCTTCAGCGAACCGTCGGATTCGAATCCCAGGCCTGCTGCCGCGAGGGCGAGATCCAGATAGTCGGCATTCTGCGTGCGCTCGTAAAGATCGGCGAAGACGAGATGCCCCGATACGTGACTGCCCGTGGTGCGCGTACCGAGCGAGGGCTTGCCTTCCAAGTACGGTGCAGCGATGCGTTCGACATCCGCCAAGCGACTGGCTCCGTCGAGATCTCCCAAGCGCAATCTGCCGATCAGGGCGAGAGCCGGAATATAGACGGCGTTCTCGAGTGCGTGGCCATACGCCGCCTCGAGCTGCAGAGCAACTTCCAAGGGACTGCGTTCAAGCCGCTGTCGCAGTTCCCTGCGGGCGCCTGATACCTCCAAGCCGTCTGCAAGTTCCGCCAGTCTTCCTGAAATCTCTCTGCCCAGCTGATTCAACGACATGTCTGCGGGCTCGAACCGCACGGTCGCCGCCGCGATGCGGCCAACGTCCGCGGGCTGGGCGCCGCGATTCAAGGCTGCTGCGAGCGCACTGGGAAGCTCGTCCGCTCGCAGGTCGATCACGATGTCCGGCGCGAGCATACCGAGGAAACGCCACAAGTACTGCGACTCTGCGGACGGCGGGCCGTAGAACGGGCCCTTGGGAGGGAATTCCGGAACCGGATCGCGATCCGGGAATACGTTCAACACGGCCGAGAGCGTATAGGCATCGGTGGCAGGCGATCGCATGAGCGCGGCTGCCAAGTCAACCGAATCGTCCCGACCGTCTAGCCCAGCTACCAAGAGGACGCTGGGCTTCTCAGTCGTAGGACCCAGCGCTGCCTCCTGGACTGTGGCGTGGATGGGGCTTCCTTCGGCAGTTACGCCGATGGGCAAGTGAATCACCTCCGCCTGGGCGAACGCAATCGTCGCGCTCGCTGCCAGCGCGGTCCAGCCGGAAATCCGCAACCGATGCACGCTACTTCGCTCTCAGCGTGGCGGTCATTCCGTAAAGCCGCACTTTGGGATGGACGACGACTGCGCGGTACTCCCAGTCGCGACTCGCGTCGATGCGTGACAACGCCTCGGAATACTCGCCGGGCGCGGACATGGTCGACATCTTCTTGGTGACCGGTTTCCACGGATCGTCTGGCTCGTACATTTCCGCCGTCCCCTTCTTGCGACGGTACTCGAATCCGACTCGAACGGTCGAAGCATCCCCGAGACCGTGCAACGTCGCCTTGAGTGTGGCGCCTCTGGCACCCCATTCCGCTTCCGTCAATGTCTCGACCTCCGGGGGCATCAACCCGGGCCGGGCGCCCTCGACCTTCAGCACCACCGGGTTCGGCCAGCGACGGTCGTTGTAAAGTCGCTGCGCGCGGTAGGCGCGGACGCGCAGGCCCTCCGGGGTCTGCTCCCACTCTGTCTGCGGCGTGACGGAGGGCCGGTACTCGAGCACTTCATCGTTCTGTCCCAGCACGCGGACCCGCGAATTCTCTCCTGCCAGCACGGACTTGAGCACGAACGTCTTCTGCGTGCCCCAAGTCCAATCGACCCCGGGCACGAATGCGTACACCGTGTCAGCGTCCTTGGCCTTGGTGAACCATATGTCGCCCTCGTTGGTGATGACCCATGGCCGCACCGCTCCGACGGACTCGGCATTGACCATGTGCCAGAGCGCCATCTCTCGCATCCGGGCCTCCTGCTCGACCGGCAGCCTGCCGCTGGGCATCGGACCGATGTTGAGCAGGAAGTTGCCGCCCTTGGCACGCGTCTCGATCCAAGCTCCGATCAGTTCGCCGCCCGATTTGTAGTGCTCGTTGGTGCCTCGATACTGCCACTGCGTGCCCATGGTCATGTTGCCTTCCCACGCCCCCTCCAGCGGCACACCAGGCGTGTACTGCTCAGGCGTTTCGATTTCGCCGCGCGTCACGACGGTCTCCGGGGAAAGCTCCCAGATCAATTCCTTCATCGCGCCAACGATCGCGTCCCGCTCGATCGCGGCGTTGGTCGGCGGATCGAAGAACACCACGTCGATCCGGCCGTAGTTGGACATCAGTTCGCGTTCTTGCGCGAGATTGAGTTCCAGCAGACCGGGATTGTTGGGCGGCAGCACCTCGGAGCGCAGGCGGCTAATCGTAGTCCCTTGGCGGTACAGGTAGTGGAAGTCATCAGGCGAGAAGTACCAGCCGACGGCGATTCCCTCGGCCCGGAAGGCGTCGGCAATCTCCTTGGCCGTGTCGCGCCCGAAGGGCGTGTTCATGATGTTGAAGTCGGTAGTCGACGTCTCGAACATGCAGAATCCGGAGTGGTGCTTGGCCGTGAACACCACGTAGCGGAAGCCTGCCAGCCGGGCGACGCGGGCCCACTCGCGGGGATCGAACTCTTGCGGATTGAAGCTGCGGGGAAGCTCGGTCACGTACCGTTCCAGATACGCCTCGTCCGCCCCCACCATCGAATGGCTGATGACCGAAGTGAGCTGGCTGTCGAGGCTCCAGTGAATGAACAGCCCGAGGCCGAGATCGCGGAACCACTCGACTCGGTCGGGTCGGTTGGCTCCTTGCAGCAGGGCAACTCCCAGCGAGAGCAGGCAGGCGAGAGCAATGCGCTTCATGGCGAAACCGAGGTATTTTCCCACAGTGACTGCGACTTCTCGGCTCGTGCCCGTGGGGTCGCGTCAGTCGAGGAGGGCCATGACTAGTCCGCTCCGGATCTTCGGCGAGAACCAGGTCGACTTCGGAGGCATCATCCGGCGCTGGCGGCAGACCTCGATGAACTGCTCCATCGTCACGGGCGGCAGCGTGATCGCGAACGCGCACTCGCCCGAGTCGACGCGGCTCCGCAGATAGGCTGCGTCGCGATTCCCGCCAACGAACGTCAGGCGCTCGTCGCGCGGGTCCGCGATACCGCACAGCCCCTCGAACACGTGTCGCTGCACGATAGCGGCGTCAATCGATTCGGCGGCGTTCGCGGGGTCGTAGGTCCCGCTCCGCGGCGTGAGTTGCAGCCATGCCCCGCCGGCGTACAAACCGATCTCGTGGGGGACGGTCGGCTGATAGTCCGACCCGGCGGGCGCTTGTTTCACGTGAAACGCCGGCGCGAGCAATGTTGTCCACTCTTCAGGCGTCCGCCGCACACCGGCGACGAGGCGGTTGTATGGCGCGAGTCCCATCCCGGAGGCGGGAAACATCACGGCGAGGAAGCCATCCAGTCCGAGCATCGCCGCTGCGGCGCTCCGGTGATTGCCGTCGGCGACATACGCGCAGGGCTCGGCGCACAACGCAGCTAGGGTCTCGGTGCGTTCCCGGGATCCTTCGAGGAGCCAGATCTTATGCAAGCAACCGTCCTCGGCAGTTGCGAAATAGTCCGCTTCGCGAGCGTCGGCAACGCGTGCAAGCAGTGTGGAGAGACTGCCGTCGCTGTCTTCGACAGCATTGTTCACAGCGCCGATGATCGCCTTCGTGGCGCGAATCAGGTCGGCGCGTCCGCGGGCCTTCGCGGGTCGCACGCCTTCGTTGCGAATGATCGTCCTTTGGGATGTTTCGGGGGTCAGTATCTCACTCGTCGAAGCGAGGCCGCCGAGTCCGATCTGCCGAGTGCCGGACCGCCCGGGATCGACGATTTCGTAAAGGAACAGCAGCTCCCTCGCTTCGCGCGTCAAGGGGCTGCGGCGCAACTCGTCCATGCGCGCACTCGCGGCAGCAAGCGCGGCAGGGGAGCCCTCGTCAAGCATTTCCGCCGGAGACTCCGCATCCGCATGCGGCATGGTGATCCGCAAGACGCTGTCCGGCTGGCGGCGGATCAGGTCGAAAATCTCCCGGTCGTTCTGGAACTCGTCGTAGTTGGGGCTGCAGAGTTCCTGCGCGGCTGCCGAATCGGCCGGTACCAACGCGCGAGGAATCGGGTTGAGAGTGACCATTGAAGCGAGAGGAGGCGTTGACGCAGAAGGGTCGCGGCGCAGGAAAGCCGCTCTCGACAGCTCGGCTTAGCCTATTTCACAGTTTCGCCCGTCCCGTGAGGCGGTGGCAACTGGCACCGCGCCGCCTTCGACCAGCCAACGGAATGAAACCATTGCAAGTGCTTGCCAGTCGTACTATTGAGAGAAGGAGCGCACCGATGCATTCGCGAATCCCACGACGAACAGCCTTGGGCCTGGCACTGGCGGTGCCGCTGGCTCTTGCCCAGAAGCAGAAGAAGTCGCCCGTCAACGGAAGCTGGGTCATCACGGCAGGATCCCAGACCTTTCGAGTCACGTTCGAAGAGGATCAGGGCGACGTGAGCGGAACGATCACGCTACCTGAAGGCCAGCAGCTAGACATCGAGTGGGGTCTCGTGATCGGCAACGAGCTGGAATTCACGACCGTCGAGAACGGCGTGGAATTCGAGTGGACCGCCCAAGTGAGCAAGAACTCCATCAAGGGAGAGCGCGTCAACCTCGACGAGGAGACGGCCGTCCGCTTCACGGCCAAGCGGGTGCGCTAGTGTTGAGTCAGGTTGAGATTTGAGGATAGACTGGCGCGACACTGGCCGATGCCGCCGGAAGTCTCCCGGTCGGCGAGGACGGCTTCGTCCCCAGCAACGGCGAATGGTACGCGGAAGTTCCGGAAGGGATGTCCCGCAATCCAAGCCGCGTCGGCTTCCAGCCACGCGGCACTACCTGCGCAACAAGCCCCGCCGCAGAGGATCGCTCGACGAATTGGAAAGATCCGATGAAACGAACGTCGAACTGATGCAGGGTGCCATCGAGAACGTCATTCGCCAGATCAATAGCGAGTCCTGAGGGTCGCTGAGGCAAGCTAGGGAGTCATTTGCTGCTGTGCCCGCCCCGACGGGTCAAGTTCCGCACACTGGCTCGTCTCCTGCGTCGACGGCGTTCCAATCGGCACAGTTGCCTCGCGGAACGACAGGACCGCATACGGCTGGCTCCGCGGGCGTTTCCCGAGTGTCCGTTCCAACCAAGGTTTCCCGTCAATGCCGGAGCATCGACCGGGGACACGGTAGTCAGCGGAGATTCTCCTGTCCAAGTCTTGTGCTACCAACAGAACAGAGGCACGGACATGCGACTCGGCCCACCGTTCAAGTGGTGGATCGCGTCGGTACTGCTGATTGCTGGCACGGAGCGAGAGCTAATGAGGTACTACTTCTTCTTCGCCGGGATGCATCGCCCCGCTTGGTGCGGCCAGTTCATTCTGATGATTCAGGGTTACACTTGAACAAGTGCTGGGAGGAACCTTGTTCAGGCGTGCAACCGTAGTGGCTGCAGCGTTGGCCGTGTGTAGCCCGCATTCGGTTGCAGGTGACGATACTTCGGAGTTTCGCGGCAGCGGCATCTATCGACCATTCAACGTGATGCGACAGGTCAAGCTCACGACAGCCTACCTCGTGAATCTTCCGTTGCCGGACCAAGTGGACATTGCGCACGCGTACCGGCTCAGCGACGTGATGCCAGGACTGCTTCCCAAAGATGTCAAGGATGTTGCCGATGCGTTGGAGAGCGGTGAGATGCGGCTGGCAGTGCCGGTCGACGAGTCAAGCGGCTATTTGACCCCCATCCGAGCCCCGTGGCAGGTACGAGCCGGTTCTCGGCATTACTCCGAAGCACCCAAGTGCGTGGATTGGCTGAACGCCTTGCAAAAGGAGCGGCCTGAGGTTTTCCACGAATTCCATGTGCTCGTGGAGAAGGACTTGGGCGTGACTGGGCGTGGCCGGGTCGTGACCTGGGACCCGCACGAGGTTGTTGAGGGTCACTTCAACGTGCCGCTGTCCTCTGCAGTTGACCAGCTTCGTTGACTCCGCGCCTTGGCGAGCGGCCTTGGTGCTGAACGGATACGGCCGTTGCGGACATCCGCCGTTCAGCTACCTTTCCAGTCGCGATTCCGGCTCCGGTCGCCAGCGGCCATCGAATATTGTGGTCGAAATCTTGTAGGCCGTACCGTTTGCAATGCTTGGAGTCCCGCGGGATCGGCGACCAGGCGAGCGCGATGGTTGCAACCGTCAGTCGGAACGAGCCGACGCGACCGCGTTGCTTCTGGTCGCCAGACCACTGGCGGGCTCGCGGGGCGCGAGGAAGGCGGTGTCCCGCTTGAGCGACGGTTTGAGGGTCGCGAGGGGGTAACCCCGGTCTACGACGATCTAGACGTGTCCCAAGCGAGCTGGCGATCAAGTCTCCGAGCGGGAGCGGGCAGCGGTGCGGATTGAGTGTTGCCACGCGCAGTACCACGCTAGCTGGCTGGACTCCAGGGAGCTTGAACCGGAAGCACTGGCGCGGCCGTACCCGAGCGGGGGCAGGGGTGGAGGATTAATCCGAAACCTGATCAACCGATGCAGACAACGGGCCGAGAGACTGGGCTGTCCGATGACGCCGGTTGCAAATTCAAGTCAGTTCATCCTCGAATCGTGATGTGACCAAGCACTAGTGCGCTAACGCCAGAGGGCCGTACTCGCCAGCCCCTGTCCCCGGGATCGACCGTTCGACGGGCGGGCGATCCGCAGCCTATTGGAGATAGTACGTGCGGTAGAGCGTGTCGCGCTGCTTGGGGACGAAGCCCGCCTCGCGGATCATTCTCCGCAGGTCCTCCTCGGTCGCGGTGTGGCTGGCGCCTGCCTGGCGGACGACGTTCTCTTCCAGCATGACGCTGCCCACGTCGTTGCCGCCGAATCGCAACCCGAGCTGGCACACCTTCAGCCCTTGGGTGACCCAGGAGGTCTGGACATTGAGGAAGTTGTGAAGATACAGCCTCGAGATCGCCAGCGTGCGGAGAAACTCGCACGCGGTTGACTCTTCCGGAACCTTCTTGCCAAGTGCCGTGTTGTCCGGCTGGAAGGGCCACGGAATGAATGCCGTGAAACCGCCGGTCTCGTCCTGCAGCCTACGCAACTGCTCTAAGTGCGCAACGCGGTGATCGACCGTCTCGCCGCAGCCGAACATCATCGTCGCGGTCGTGTTCATGCCGATCGAGTGCGCGGTGCGATGCACCTCGATCCAGTCCTTGGTCGTGCATTTCAACCGGGCGATCTTGAACCGGACCTCGTCGTCGAGAATCTCGGCGCCTGCCCCTGGCATCGAGTCCATCCCCGAGTCACGCAGACGCACGAGCGTTTCTCGGATCGTCAGGTCGCTGACCTCCGCGATGCAGAGGATCTCGGGGGCGGACAGACAGTGGAGCTGGACCTCCGGGAATCGCTGCTTCAAGCGGCTGAAGAGCGACTCGAAGTACTTGATGTCGAGATTCGGATTGACACCGCCCTGCATCAGCACGCCCGTGCCGCCGCAATCGACAGTCTCTTGGATCTTTTCAGCGATGGTCTCGAACGGGAGCACGTAGCCCTCTTCGTGCCCCATCGGACGGTAGAAGGCGCAGAACGTGCAGTATTCCGTGCATTCGTTCGTGTGGTTGATGTTGCGGTCGATGATGTAGCTGGCGATACCGTGCGGGTGCAGTTTGGCGCGGAGCGCATCCGCCTCCATGCCGATCCCGATCAAGTCGTCGCTCGCGAAGCAGTCGCGGGCTTGGGCGGTGGTCATCATCCTGGATTACCTAGACAGCGCGGGCTCGGGCAGGAAATTGATCGCGGGGAGAGCTTCCGTCAAGCCGAGTTCGGACGCCAGGCGCAAGAACCGTTCCATGGCCTCGCGTTCCAACTCCCCGAAATCGTACTGCACGTAACGCGTGAGGTACTCGCGGACCACGGCCGGTTCCATCCCGAGGCGCTTACTCTCGGTGACCACGATCTCGTCGATGTGGTCGGCACCGTAGGCAGCGGAGCGAGCGAGGACCTCGGCGAGCCCCGCCGAATTTGCGAGGTTCTTCACGCCCCAAACCGCGAACACCATGGGCAATCCGGTCATCTCTTCCCATTCCGCCCCGAGGTCGTACACGTGAACGGGGTGGCCCTTCCACGTCGCCATCGACGGGTCGACCTGCAACGCCGGGTCGCCGATGATCAGTGCGGCATCCGCGATCTCTAGCATCTCGTCCAGTCGCGGCGGATACGGGCGTACGCGCGGCCGAATCCCGTGTCGGTGCGCAGCAACGACCTGTGCCAGCGCAACCGACGTGCGGGAGCCGGTGTCCGCGGCAAACGACTCGATTACGTCGAACGGCTTCTTGGAGACCAGCAGGATGCTGCGAACGGGCCCGCGGCACGCGATGCACGAGCCAGGCACTACTGCCAGATCCAGCTGCCGCGCGATTTCGACGACCGGCACGAGGCCGATGTCAGCCTGCCCCGACCGCAATCTGTCGGCGCAGGCAGATGGCAACGCGAAGCTGACGTCGAAGGAGTCCCGTTGCGGCCCTCGCAGCATGCCCCAAACCAAGGGAGCGGTGTTCAAATAGCTGACGGCGCAGAGACGGAGTTTGGCGGCCATAACCGCAACTTGATTGTAGCAACCGACCGTCAAGGCCCTTCGGACGCAAGGGCCGTGACGGAGTTCGCGACAGAGGGGGTCAACAGGTCGTCGAGCCTTGGCCGTCGGCTCTCGGACGGGCTGCCCGACGCGTGTTGCGAGACCCGGACCAACTAGTGCGGAGGTCCCTCGCGGCACGCTGCCAGAACTGCGGAGCGGCGGACGATTACCGTGTTCGGTAAATCGATTTAGACCATCGCACTTCGCTGGCAAGCCTCGGGCCGTGCTGATTCGGTAACCTATAGGGGTGCGTTCCGCCATTCTAGGTAAGGATTCCTCTAGCATGAAGTCTCGATTCGGCTCACTGCTCCTAGCCACCTTGTTCTTGGGGGCGTCGGCTTTGCAGGCTGCGGGCGGCTACTCGGTTAACGCCCCTGTCCTCGGCTACGTGCTCGACAGCGAAACCGGTGCCCTGCATCGGATCAACGGGATTCCCGGCGCTTCGTGGGTCGGCGACGCCCTGCCGCTGGAATTCCCCGTGGCGCAAGCGCAGGTTGCGACCAGCCAAGACTCGGCGATCGTCCGCGACAGGGAAGGCAGGACCTACCTCGTCCAGCTGGATCGCACGCCGCCGGTCGTCACGGAATTCAGCGAAGCGATGGCTGCGGACGGCATGCTGATCAGTCCCTTAGGACGTAGCGCGGCGCTGTACTCGACAGCGACCGGGCAGATTCAGTTCTTGGACATCTCCGAAGGAAGTGCGCGCGTCGGCGAGACCGCGGACCTGCCCGCCGAGACCGGCGAGTGGACCGCGTTCGCGATCAGTGATCGGGGCGTGGTGCTCGCAGCCGTGGCGCAAGACCGGGGCGGTTGGCTTTACGCGTTGCGGTCCGGCGGCCAAGCGATCCAGGTCGGGAGAGTGCAACGCGCTGCGGATCTGGCATTCCTAGCGGACAGCGACGACGTCGCGGTGGCGGACGCGGGTGCCAACGACGTGCATTTGATTCAGGGCGTGACCAGTCGGCGGCGGTTCATTGGCCTGGCAACGGAACGCGAGGGAGTAACCAATCCGTTCGCGATCGAAGCGACCCCGGACGGTCGGTTCGTGGCCGTCGCGTTTCCGGGCGGCTTCGCGTCGATCCCCGTCCAAGGCGGGCCGGTAGCGATCAAGCGTTGCGACTGCGCGCCGACAGAGCTCGCGCCGCTAGCTGGCGGGAGCGTGTTCCGCTTGACTGCGGATATCCGAGCCCCGATTCGCATCGCCCGGGTGGGCACGGATGAGAGCCCGCGGTTCATTCCGGCCTTGGCTCCGGAAGAATCGGTAACCGTGGAAACACGGTAAACACCCTTCGGGCCGCGCCATCAATTGGGCCGTATCGCGGCTCGCGGCGCATGTAAACTGGCCCCCATGCACGCTTACGCGAACCTCCTCTGCGAGCGTAGCGCTGGCTTGGCCGTAGTCACCGTCGACCGGCCCGCGAAGCTGAACGCGCTGAATCGAGCCACGGTAGACGCGTTGGACAGCTTCTTCGCGCACACGGCCGGGGACGCGGAGACGCGGGCGGTGATCCTGACCGGCACCGGGCCGAAGAGCTTCGTTGCCGGAGCGGACATCGAGGAAGTGTCGGGATTCAACGCGCTCGAGGGCCGGGACTGGGGCATGCGCGGCCAAGCGATGCTGCGACGGATCGAGTCCCTGCCCAAGCCGGTGATCGCGGCGATCAACGGCTATGCACTAGGCGGAGGGCTGGAACTGGCCATGGCCTGCCATCTCCGCATCGCGTCGACTCGCGCGCGTCTGGGCCAGCCCGAGCTGAAGCTGGGCATCGTGCCGGGTTTCGGTGGCACGCAGCGCCTTCCGCGGATCGTGGGCAAGGGACGAGCCTTGGAGTTGCTGCTAACCGGAGACCCGATCAATGCGCACGAGGCCCACGCGATGGGCTTGGTGAATCGCGTGACGGAACCGGAAAACTTGCTCGACGAGGCCCGGGCCCTGGCCGGCAGGATCCTCCGCAACGGCCCGGTGGCTGTCGCGCTGACCCTCCAAGCTGTCGACCGAGGCTGCGAAATGCCGCTCGCCGAGGCGCTGGAGTGGGAGGTCTCGCAATACGCGCTGAGCTGCGCCACGGAGGATGTGCGCGAGGGCACGCGAGCCTTCTTGGAGAAGCGGTCGCCCGCATTTCGCGGCCGGTAGCGACCGCGTACGGCTCGCTACCAATCGGACAGGGACTCCGCCAGCCAGTCCACCGATTCGGTCTCGTGGCATTCGAGACATGCGTTAGGACTCTCGGCCGGGCCGAAGTGCCGGGTCATCTCCTCATCCGGAATGTCGTCAATGCGGTGAGTCCCGGCTAGGAACATCATGCTGTTCATGATTGCGGGCATGTGACACGCGGTACAGCGGCTCGCTTCCGAATTCGCGGGATGACGCGTGTGCGAGGCGATGTCGTCGGCGTACGCTTCGTGGCACTGCAAGCACATCTGATTGGGGTTCTCCCGGTACTTCAGCGAGGTGGGGTTGTCGGCGCTGTCCATCGGATGCGGGTCGTGGCAGTGCCCGCAATGGGCTTGGCCGACGCGGAAGCACTGCGAGCGGGAAAATGCCTCGACGATGAAGGTCGTCTCCCGGAACCGCCCGTCCTTGTAGAAGGCGCTCCGGGAGTACTCTTCGTACGGCCTCTGGCGACGCTGGCTGAGAAAGTCCTTGTGCTTGCCCGAATAGTTGATCTCGCCTCGCGGACCCGCCTGCACGACACCGGACTGCATGTGGCATTCGGCGCAAACCTTGACGTAGCTGCGGTGATCGAGATCCGCGAATCGAAGCGGCGGTGTCGCCGGATCGGTCGGCGGCGTCTCGCCGGCCAGCCATGCGTCAGCATGCGCCCGAGACGGGCCGTGGCACATCTCGCAGTTGATGCCCGGCTCGCGAAACGTGATGCGCTCGGGCTCGATCAGCAAACCCTCCGCCTGCACTTGGCTGGTGTGACAGGGAGCGCAGTGCATTTGGTAGCTCGTCACCAACTCCATGCGATGGAAGTTCGAAATGATCGAGCGCTCGGAGGGGCCGTCGTCCAAGACCTCCCAGAAGTTCACCCATTGGCTATGGAGCCGGTTGTACTGGATGGGCATCACGTGGATGCGACCGTCCGGCAATCGCGTGGCGTAAGCCTGCTGCCACTTCGAGCCGATCGTGTAGTCGACAGGGAAACGCTCGAGACCGTCCTTGCCCTGCAACTCGAAAAAGTGCCGTCCGTCGTCAAGAACCATGCGGCCAAGCAAGCCCCCGTCCGCGTCGCGATACTCGTTGCGCTCTTCGAAGTCACCCATGACGTTCTCGGGGGCGTAGGCGCGGAACATGCGCGCCATGCCCGTCCGGGACCAAGCGTCGAAGATTTCGCGGTGGCACCCCGCGCACGCGGCACTGCCCGCGTAAGCGCCGAACGAGTCCTCCCGCTCGGGACGCGTTCGCTGCGCCCCGGCCTTCAAGCCGAGGGGCGGAATCTTGGCGTGGAACTGTTGGAACGAGCTACGCGCAGGCCCTTGGTCCGAGTGGATCTGGCGGAGCCGTTCCAAGGCCCGCTCCTGCACCGGACTCGGGATACGCAACGCTGTCGCGAAAGCGGATCGCGCCTCACCGTCGTTGCCGATCTCTTCAGCGACGATGCCTAGGAGAAAGGCCGCGATCCCGTCGGACTTGTTGAGTTCCAGGGAGCGGTGCAAGGCTTCGCGCGCGGCGCTCAGCAATTCGGCTCGCTCCGACCCTGTCGCGCGCAGGCCGAGGGTCGCCTTGACGCGCCCCAGAACGTAATGCGCGGACGCGCTGAGTTCGCGCTTGACGCGATCCCATTCGTCGTCGGTGTACTGGGCCGGGCCTTGGAATCGATCCAGATACTCGAGCGCGTCCGCGGCACTTCTCGAGGCCTCGCCGAGCAGTCCCTTCTGGACCTGCACGTTCGCCATGATGGCGAGCAGCGTGCCGTTCTCGGGGAGGATGCGTAACGAGCGCTCGCCGTAGTCCAAGCCAGTATCTAGATCGTTTTGAGCGACAGCGGCCTTGGCCGCCATGGCGAGAGCGAACGGCACTAGCCACGACCGGGGATACTCCTCCAAGAAGGCTTCCGCCAACACACGCTTCTCGACTGGGTCCTCGGTCGACCGGAGCTTCTCGAACGCCGCTTGCTCGATGGGGTCGTCGATCCCGTCGATCATCGTGCGGCTCGACCGCTCCCCGGCGTAGAGCACGACATCGAGGTCTTGGGGAAGCAGGACGGAGGCCGAGCATGCCAATAAGGCAACCGCCAACAGCGCGCCGACCGCGCCGAATCCGCTTCGACGACTGCGGGTGCCAAGCGTGTTCATGGTCAACCCCTCGCGCCGCACGACCTAACCGTTCAAGTCCGCCCGACAGCGGCCGGGCCAGCGCGTCGAATGATCAGCGACCTCTGCATTGCGGTATTCATTCCCTCCGGCGGGCCATCGGCGCATCCACTGCGGCAAGATAAGCCAGCAACCGCTCTTCCAGCCGCTTCGCGACTTTGGGCTGCGCCGCCTTGAGATCCTCGCCCTCCCCGATATCGTCGGCCAAGTTGTAGAGGTAGGTCTCGTCGGACTCGTAGAGCTTGACGAGCTTCCAATCGCCTTGGCGAATCGACGACATCGGGGTGGTCCCCTTCTGAGTCTGATAGTGCGGGAAATGCCACACCAAGCTGTCGAAACGCCGGTCCACGCTAGCGCTGCCGCCGTTCTCGAGCAGAGGTAGGAGGCTGCCGCCTTCGATTCCGACTGGAAGTTCCGCTTGGACCCGAGTCATGGCGGCGACGGTCGGATAGAGATCCGTGCCTATCACCGGAGTTCTGGAAACGCTCCCTGCGGCGATGCCGGGGCCGCGCACCAGCAGCGGCACGCGGATGCCGCCCTCCCATGTCGAAGCCTTCTGTCCGCGCAACGGCTCGTTGCTCGATACGCGAGTGCTTCCGGCATCTAGGTAGGAGCCGTTGTCCGAGGTGAAGATCACGTAAGTGTCTTCGGAAAGGCCCAACCTGTCCAAGGCTTGCAGGATCCGGCCCACGCCGTCGTCGAGCTCGTGCGTCATCGCGGCATGCCCGGGGTGCTTGTGACGCGTTCCCTTGGGCTTCGCCTCGAACTCTGCCACCGTCTCGTCGAAGGCGTGGATCGCGAGATGAACGGCATAGTACGAGACCTGCAGAAAGAACGGTTCCCCTGCGGTCTGGCGGTGCCCGAGAAAGTCCAAGGCGCGCGTGGTCACGCTGACGCTCCGCTTGGGATCCGGCGCGGGCGAGCCCCCCTCGCGATTCGAGGTCGCGCCGCTATGCTCGTCGTACCCATGGCGACCCGGCCCGCCGCCGCCGAGATGCCACTTGCCGAAGTGCGCGGTGACGTACCCCGGCCGGTGCTGTTTCAGCAACTCGGCGATGGTCAGTTCCTCGTGAGGGATGTGGTCGATGTGCTGCGGCGGGATCATCGGCAACCCCTCGTAGAACTGGCCGCTGCCGCGGTTGATGATGTCCGTCATGTCCAACTGCGCGGGCGACTTGCCCGTCTGGATCGCCAAGCGCGTCGGCGAGCAGTTCGGATGCGGGGCGTAGGCGTCGGTGAATCTCATGCCCTCCTTGGCGAGGCGCTCCAAGGCGGGAGTGCTGTGGTAGTCGGAGCGGGAGTCCTTCCGGTCCGGATCCATGAGCGCGGACGTGCCCACCCAGCTCATGTCGTCGGCGAGAATCAGCACGACGTTCGGTTGGGCATGAGCCAACTGGGCAGCGGAAAGCAACGCTAGGGTTGCGACAAACGCACGCAAAGCCATACGGATGATTCTGGCGCAAGCGAAGGACGCAGAGCAAGGGAAGCGTATGGGAATCGAGCGGAACGAGCCGCGACGAAGTTGCGATCCGCGGCCAATCGCATCGCCGAACGCGCTGTTACGATGGGATCTAGCCGTATGCGCCCGCACCTCGCTTGCTTTGACCCCAGTTGCGGCAAGCGCTACGGGCTCAACGATGTCGCTTACTCGTGCGGTGACTGCGGCAGCCTCCTCGAGGTCGCGAACTCGTTCGCCGACGCTGACGCCGAGCATCTTCGGTCGACATGGCGCTCCCGGCGCCTGAGCCTGGCCCGGGAAGATGTCAGCGGCGTCTGGCGCTTCCGCGAACTGCTTCCGTTCGTGAGCGATACGGGGCAGATCGTTTCGCTGCCCGAAGGCAACACGCCACTCTTCGACGCCCCGATCGCAGCCTCGTACGCAGGACTGGACGGTCTGCAGTTCAAGCATCAAGGCTACAACCCAACGGCGTCGTTCAAAGACAACGGCATGACCGCCGGGGTCACGCAGGCCAAGATCCTTGGCATGCGCCGGGTCGCCTGCGTATCGACAGGCAACACGTCCGCATCCATGGCTGCCTACGCCGCGGCGGCGGGCATGCAGGCGGTGATCCTCATTCCCGCGGGCAACATCGCTCACGGCAAGCTCGCCCAAGCGCTGGAGTACGGGGCCCTGACGATCCAAGTGGAGGCGAACTTCGACCAGATCCTCGCGCTGATTCGAGAGCTCGCCGCAGACCTAGGCATCTATCTGCTCAACTCCGTCAACCCGTTCCGCATCGAAGGCCAGAAATCCATCGTCATCGAAGCACTGGAGCAGCGCAACTGGGAGGTGCCGGACTGGATCGTCCTCCCGGGCGGCAACCTCGGGAACGTGACCGCGCTGGGCAAGGGCCTGCGAGAGCTTCGGGAGGCCGGGCTGATCGACGCGCTTCCGCGCATAGCCGTCATACAGGCCGAAGGCTCGGCGCCGTTCGCGCGCCAGTTTTCCGAGGGCGGCGAGTTGCAACCGGTAGCCGCGCCGGAGACCCTCGCCACGGCGATCCGTATCGGCAGTCCAGTGTCGTGGCAAAAAGCGGAGTTCGAAGTGCGGAATGCCGACGGAGTCGTGAAGGCCGTCTCCGAGCAGCAAATCGCCGACGCCAAGGCGGTCATCGGTCGGTGCGGGATCGGGTGCGAGCCGGCATCGGCGGCGACGCTCGCAGGCCTTCGCATACTGGTCGCAGCGAGCGTGATCCAGCCAACTGACGACGTGGTGGCGATCCTGACCGGGCACTTGCTCAAGGATGCCGAGTACGTCTACCGCTACCATTCCGGGCAACTCGAAACGCCATCCGGTGCCCGGATCCAATCCAGTTTCGGCAATCCGCCCGTCTCGGTAGCGCGCGACCGCACCAAGATCGCGGAACTCCTGCAACGTCACGCCGACCGCTCCCAGTCGGGCGGCGGATCAGAGAACTAGCGGTTCAGCGCGCGGTCTCGAGCCGCTTTCACGCCGGGTGCGTGACGGCGCCTTGCGACGCCGACGACACGAGGGCCGCGTACTTGGCGAACACGCCTGATCGGTAGCGCACCGGACGCGCTTCGCAATCCGCGAGTCGGGCTTCGATTTCGGCGGGCGACAATTCCACATCGATTCCTCGCTTCGCGCAGTCGATCACGACCGTGTCTCCGTCGCGCACGGCGCCGATCGGTCCGCCGCGGGCAGCCTCCGGCGCCACGTGGCCCACCATCAAGCCGCGCGTGGCGCCGCTGAAGCGTCCGTCCGTGAGCAATGCGACGGTCTCGCCCAAGCCCGCGCCCACGATCGCCGCAGTGACGCCGAGCATCTCCCGCATCCCGGGCCCGCCAGCCGGACCCTCGTAGCGAATCACAAGCACATCTCCGTCCTTGATACGACCGCCCGTGACCGCCTGCATGGCCGACTCCTCGTTCTCGAAGACTTGCGCCGGTCCGCGATGCCGCAAATGGCCGCTCCCGGCCACCTTGACCACACAGCCCTCGGGGGCGAGGTTGCCCTTCAAGATGACCAAGCCGCCGGTCGGCTTGATCGGGGCGTCCAGTCCGCGAACCACATCCTGACCCGGGGTCTCGACAGCCATCGCGCTCGCCTCGGCGAGCGACTGGCCCGTGACCGTGATTTGCGAGCCGTCCGCGTAACCGCCTTCCACCAAGCGCCGCGCGATCAGCTGAATCCCGCCAGCCTTGTCGACGTCCGCCGCGACGTACCTGCCGCCCGGCTTGAGATCCACGAGCAACGGAGTGCGCTCGCTGATGGCATCGAAATCATCGATGCTCAAGTCCACGCCGCAGTCCCGGGCGAGTGCGAGCAGGTGCAGCACGGAGTTGGTCGAACCGCCGGTCGCTGCAACGCTCGCGATCGCGTTCTCGAATGCCGTGCGATTCATGATGTCCGACGGCCGCCGGTTCGCCTTGAGCGCTTCCATGAGCACAAACCCGGCGCGGTACCCGGCATCGTCCTTGCGCGGGTCGACAGCCGGAATGCTCGCCGTGCCCATCGGGGAGATGCCGATTATCTCCATCGCCGTCGCCATCGTGTTGGCGGTGTACTGCCCGCCGCAAGCCCCGGCTCCCGGACAGGCGTGATCCTCGATTTCGAGCAGTTCGGCATCGCTGATCTTGCCCGCGGCGTGCGCTCCGACCGCTTCGAAGACATCCTGAATCGTGATGTCGATCCCGTTGACCTTGCCGGGCAGGATCGACCCTCCGTACAGGAGCACCGACGGGATGTCAACGCGGGCCAGCCCCATCGCGCCGCCCGGAATCGTCTTGTCGCAGGCGACCAAGGCGATCAATCCGTCGAACATGTAGCTGCGCCCGGCCAGTTCGATGGAGTCAGCCACGATCTCGCGGCTTACCAGAGATCCCTTCATGCCCTCGGTGCCCATCGTGATGCCATCGCTGACAGCGATAGTGTTGAATTCCATCGGCGTGCCGCCCGCCGCTCGCACGCCTTCCTTGACCTTGACGGCGAGGTCCCGCAAGTTGTAATTGCAGGGCATCGTCTCGATCCACGTGTTGGCGATGCCGATGATCGGCTTGGCAAGGTCTTCGTCATTGAAGCCGATGGCCTTGAACATGGATCTCGCGGGCGCGCGATCACGGCCGTCGGTGATCGTCGCGCTAGCGTGCTTGAGTGGATGCGACATACTCTGGAACCCGCTGGGCGGGAAACGTTCAGTGTAGCAACGCCCTTGCGAACCGGGACGGCTCGGTACGCTAGCCTCAGACCGATGCTTCGAGGTGTGCTGTTCGATCTGGACGGGGTCCTCTACAACGGCGAGGAACCGATCCCCGGAGCCGCCAAGGCAGTCGCGGCAGTCCAGGCGCGAGGCGTTCCCGCGCTGTTCGTCACGAACACTACCTCGCGCCCGCTGAGCGCGGTTCGCTCCAAGTTGGAGCGATTCGGCATTCCGACGCAGACGAGCCAGATCCTGACGCCTGCTGTCGCGGCGGCGGCATGGATCCGCAGTCGCGGCCCGGGGAAGGCCGCGCTATTCGTGCCGACGGCGACCGGCGCGGACTTCAGCGGCTTGGAAGCCGACCCTGCCACCGCTCCAGAAGACTTGCGCTACGTCGTGATTGGTGATCTGGGCGCGGGCTGGGACTACGCAACTCTGAACCGGGCGTTCCGCCTGCTTCACGAAGCTCCGGAACGAATCCTCGTCACGCTGGGACGCACGCGGTACTGGCAGTCTCCGGACGGCGCGAACCTTGATGTCGCGCCTTTCGCGGCGGCCTTGGAATGCGCGACCGGCCGCGAAGCGATCGTCATGGGCAAGCCCTCGAAGGAGTTCTTCCTGCGGGCGGCAAGCCTGTTGGGCGTCCCGCCCGGCGAGGTATTGATGATCGGCGACGATCTGCATTCCGACGCGCTGGGGGCGCGGCGAGCGGGACTGCGCTCGGCGCTGGTGCGGACCGGCAAGTTCCGTCCCGAGGACTTGGAATCGGCGGAGCGTCCGGACTGGGTGCTTGATTCGGTGCGCGACCTACCGGCGCTGCTGGCCGACTGCGACGACTGACTTGGTCAGGCCAAACACGCGCTCACGCACTATGGCGGCATCGGGAAACAATTGCTGGAGGTCACGAGCCGACAGCAGGTGAACGTGCTCCACGAATCCGCGCGCCTCCTCCTCGCTCGGTCTCTGCAGCCAGCCCCAGACCGAGAAGTTCCGTGCAAGGCGCGCTTGCCAGCGCTTGGGCAGGAAGTGCAGGCCGGGAGTCAGCGTGTGGGACTCGACAGGAAACCACCGGTTCGGAGTCTGCACCCAATACGCTCGCCCGACGCGGGCGACCTCGCGGGCGAGCAGCTCGCGGCTCCGTTGGTCGGGAAGATGCTCGATGACAGAATTGCAATGCACGACATCGAAGGCTCCATCGGGAAACGGGAGTCGCCGTCCGTCGGCGCATACCCAAGGCAATTGGTCGCGGCGGATGTCGCGTTGCAGCATGTTGACGACAGTGACGCGGGGGCGGGCGGGGCACCAGTCCCAGTAGTATTCGGAACCGCCGATATCGAGCACCGTCGTTGAGGCGTCCACGCCGAGCAGGCGTGCGAACCGGCGCAGGCGACGCGTCCGAAAGTAGCGCCCGAGCGGACGGTGTAGGTCGGTAAAGCTAGTCGGCATGCGGCGTTACCCGACCGCCGACACGGCCGGAGTCACTTCCCGACAGAACCCGGAGTGAGCAGCCAGGCAAGCATTGCGCGCGGTTGCGAACTCGCAGTACCAACATCCAAAGCGACCAGTCCGGACTTTTTCAACCACAGCGCGTCCTGCCGAGATCCCAGAAGCCACGAGACGAGCGAGCTGAGCTGCGGGTTGTGCCCTACGACCATCACGTCGCCGCTCGCGAAGTGATCGCGGATGCCCTCCCACAGGTCGAAGACGTTCACGTACGGGATCAGGGCCTCGGTCACCACCGCGGGCGCGGAAAGCCGCAACTGCTCGCGAGCGATTTCTGCGGTCTGGGAGGCACGAACGTACGGACTAGTCAGGACAGTGCCTGGCTGCACACCGATCTTCCGGGCGTGCGCCAAGACGCGCGCCGCTTTTGCCACCCCGAGTGGGGTGAGCCGTCGCTCGGAATCCGATTGCCGAGGCGTACGATCCTCAGCGATCGCGTGTCGCAAGACGTACAGCTGCATCGTTGCTCACAGTCCCGGCCCAAGGCACGGCGAACCGCGGAAACCCGACCGACGAATGCGCTGAGGCTCCAGCGCTAGCTGCGGTATCGGTAAACGATCCGGCCGCGCGTCAGGTCGTAGGGAGACAGCTCCACGTTGACCCGGTCGCCTGTCAGAATTCGAATGCGGTGCTTGCGGAGCTTGCCAGCGATCTGAGCGAGAACCTTGTGCTTGTCGTCCAGCTCGACGCTGAAGTTCCCGCCAGGGTGGCGCTCGATGATGGTTCCTGTGACTTCGATGCCCTCTTCTTTTGCCATAAATGGTGGTTGGACCGCTTGCGCGGAACCACCACTAGTATCGCAGACAACGGGATGTCAAGCGCGCTCGGACTCCACGAAGTAATCTCGAGCTCCGAGCACGGCTACCCCGTAGACTGCATTCCCAACCCTTCGCATCCGGAATGAAGCTGCTGCCTACCGTGCCTCCCGAGACCTTGTCGATCCGCTACTCACTGAAGGCTCCCACCTCTGAGTCCCAAGGGGACGTAAAGCTTGGCCCCGCTACTGGTAGACGACCTAGAGGCGAGGATCCGTGCGTCTGTCGCGGCGGGAATAGCAGCTTGCCGACGGCTTTCGCGACAGTGCCCGGGTCGCACTCTACCCTTGACCACGCTTCCTCTACCCTCTCATCGAACCCAGCGTCCAGAATTCCCGCACTGAGTTTGTACGTTGGAAGAGTGTCGGAGAGCAGGATAATCGCGACTGCCTCGGTCCACCCCGTGCCGCAGCCGACGCATTCCATCCCTGCGGGCGAGCGGGGCTGCACTCGTCGCCCGATCCAACGGTGCGCCCCGGTCGCTGGCAGCCCTCCGCACCCGTGGCACGGGTGCATGTCACCCTTGACTTTCCCCGCGGCTGTTCCCTTCTCATTTGAAGAGACGTGCCCTTGCATCGAGAGTCTTGGCGAGGTATCGTAAGTGCACAAGGTCGACATGCTGTCCATCGCGCAGTTGAAGCACATGTTTCGCAGAAAACCAGCCTCACGCCCCACTAGGCAAGAACGTCCGAAGGTTCACGCGACTCGGAGCGGAGTGCTGTACGTGGACGTGCAAGAACTGTTTGAGTCCAAAGCTGGGCAACGGGCCTTGGAGGAGGCAGAAAAGCTGAGAATGCGCCTCTGGAAGGAACAGCAACTGCGGTTGCGCTAACTGCACCAAGTACGTTCAGACAACGTGAAGCCCGACGCATCGGTGAATCAAGGCGGGGTGCGTAAACCTTTGTTGGCAAGGAGTTGTTGGCCAAACCACGCTCTCGAGACACTCCCGATATCACTTCACTTTGGAATCTTGTTGGTCCGATGCGGACTGCCGACCCTGCCATACCGGGCGGAGCGCGGGTGATCCGCTACTCTCCGAACACTCCCACCGCCGTTTCCCATAGGATCGCGCGCTTGGCCTCGTCACTGATTGCCAAGCTCAGAATCTTGGAGATCTCCGTATCCAGACTCTCCGGCAAGTCGGATCCGGCCATCAACCGCGTGGGGTCGACATGGGAGAGGATTTCGAGCACGGTGTGCGGGGGTGCCGTGGACAACTCGATGTAGACGTTGGGGCAGACCGTGGCCGCGACGATCGCCTCGAGCGCGTACACGCTGGCCCCCGCATGGGCCAGAACGATCTTGAGCTCGGGAAACCTCCGCGCGGGGTGGATGAACAGCGACGGAAGCGCGAATGGCGCGCCGGCACCGGTGTGGCAGACCAAGGCCATGCCGTTCTCTACGGCTGTCTCGAACAAGAAGTCGCTCCGCTCCGATAGC
This sequence comes from Bryobacterales bacterium, assembly GCA_965242625.1. GTDB lineage: Bacteria > Acidobacteriota > Terriglobia > Bryobacterales > UBA6623 > VXMF01. The sequence goes on from CBDEST010000005.1 coordinate 1,150,303, forward strand.
GGGTTCAATGGCTGGTATTGCGGCTGGAACTTGAGGGCGCGGAACCCGTAGACCTCGCGGCACCTGCGGACCTCGTCGCGAAACTCGCGCTCGGGCACGAACGGATTCAAGCAGGCGGCACCGAGGAACCGCCCGGGATGCGACCGCTGCGCGGCACCGATCTCGTCATGCTCCCTGCGATAGTCGTCGACGACGGGGAAAGGGATGAGAAGCGTCCGATCAACACCCGCCGCATCCATCGACCGGAGCATCCCATCCGCGGTCGCAACCCGGCCCGAATGACGCGCGCGCCCCAGATGGGCGTGCGTGTCGAAGATCCGAAAGCCTTCTCGCAATGCTGCACTCCCCGGCCAACGAGGCCTCAAGCCACCCGCTCGGCGGCGATTCGATCCTTAAGGGATCGCGCTAGCCGCTCGTACAGACCGACCGCCTCGGTGATCTGACGCTTCTCGATGCGCTCGTCAGCGGTGTGGGCGTGGTGAATCGAGCCCGGCCCGATCAGCAGCGGACGGCCCCAGTTCGACAGCTTGGGGATGTCCGTCGTGTACTTGACGATCGTGGTTTCGAATCCATCCATTCCTTGGAGCCGCAACGCGGGCGTGCGGGCCAGGACATCGACTTCGACGCCGTCCAATGCGGACATCGCCAAGGCCTCCAGTTCGTCGAGATCCGACACCACGCGAATCAGTACCTGGGACGATGCGTAGTCAGCGACGACGTTCATCGCGGGGCCGGCGTCGAGAGTGCCGATGTTGACGGTGGAAGCGCCGAGCAGCGGATCGCTCGGCCACTCGAGTGCCTTGAGGCGCGCGAGGGCTTCGAGCAGTCGGTCCGTCGCGGACTCGCCGAGTTCGGGATACGCGGAATGGCAAGCGCGGCCGGTGGCGCGGATGCCGAGACCGAGCACACCCTTGGATCCCAGTGCGAGCAGGTTTTCGGTAGGCTCGCCGTTGATCAAGTACTTGACCGCTGCCGGCGCGAAACGATTCGCGTGACGCGCGCCAATCCCGTCGACCTCCTCTCCGACGACCAGCAGCATCCCTAGGTCGCGCACCCCTGCCTCGAGAAGCTTCTCCACGGCACTGATCATCGCCGCGGCGATGCCGTGCGTGTCACAGGCCCCGCGACCCCAGATGTGCTCTTCGTCTTCCCGCGAAGTGATGAACGGCGGCACGGTGTCCATGTGCGTGGAGAAGACAACCTCCGGCTCGCCCCAGCGGATCCAGATGTTGTCGCGCCCCGGCTCGACTTCCTGCCTCTCGATGACGCCGCCGAATCTTTGCGCGAGCGGCTGCAGATAGCCGAACAGGAAGTCCCCGATCGCTTGCTCGTTCGGCGTTACCGAATCGATGTCGATGAGGGATCGAGTGATCTGGAATACGTGCATCAAGGCTTTTCCGCCCGCAAGTTTCGAGAGTATCGGAAGGGGCTCGCATCGTCAAACCGCTCGCAACGCGAATCGAATCCCCTGAACTCGGAAACGCCGCTGCCAACGGGCGTTGCGGCCAGCCGGACACGCGGCGTCATGCGGCACGTCCCGCACCGGCCGGCTAGAGCCGAACTGGGGTGGACGGAACCCGCCTGCATCGGTTGCGCCATGTGGCGAGGCACTTGATGCCGTTCGGCCGCAGCGAGATCCTATGCACTCGCCGGGGAAGCGCTCAATGCGCTGTTCGCGTTGCGGGGCCCGATCGACAGTTCTGGCCAAGCCGACATCCCCTAGGAAGCGCTGTCGTGAAACGCGCATGGGGGTCTTGAGACCATGGGCCTAGAGTCGACCGCATCGGCACAGCACAACCAGACTGTGCTATATCCAATGCGATCTGGCTATACTTACTGCAAGAGAGCGCGGCGCGAACCTAGATCGCCACGCCCCGTGACACAGTCCAAGGGAGGGATCGATTCCAAATGTGGGGAAAGAAAGAGCAGATGGGCCAAGGCGCGCCCGACGCTGGGCCGGGGCCGACATCCAGTCCTGCACAGCCGCGCCCGCCAGCACCGAATCCCGTCATGGCGAAGCAGCCGCCAACTCGGGTGACGGACCAGCCGCGAGTCACGGCATCCTCGCAGATCGGCAAGACCGTCCGGTACAAGGGGGACATCTTCTGCGAGGAGGATCTCTTTGTCGACGGCATCATCGAGGGCAAGGTCGAGATACCGAACCACATGCTCGTGATCGGCGCCAAGAGCCAGGTGAACGCCAAGATCCACGCCCGCTCGCTGGTCATTCACGGCGTCCTCAAGGGCGAGGTGCAGGCGGAAGAGCGTATCGAGATCAAGAAGACGGGGAGCTTCGAAGGCAACTTGGTCACGGATCGGCTTGTCATCGAGGACGGCGGCGTGTTCCGCGGACACAGCGAAACCCGTCCGCCGAAGGCTGCGGCTCCAGCGCCCGCCCCGGCCAAGGCTCCAGCGCCGGCAGCGCAGCCTCAGGCACAAGCTCCACGGCCGCCCGCCCAAGCCGCGGCGCCAGCGCCAAGGCCCCAGGCTAAGGAAGCGGCGGCACCCGCTCCTAGCCCGCAGCCGGCGCGAACTGGCACGAATTGAAGGGACCGGTGCGCCGAGCATAGCTTGTGTCTAGCTGAGAGTCGATAGCTCACCGGGTTCCGGGGCCGCGGCGAGCGGCTCGCCCCGGCCAAGGGCGGGCGACTCGGGCAACTGATCGACATGCATCCGTCTAGAGAGAGGAAATCGGTCGCTCGGCAGAACGGGACGCAGGGAGCTCACGAAGGTGAAGATATGGCGCCCAGCGAGTGAGGCGGACAGCGACCGCTCCGAGAGGAGGGCTGTGTCGCGACACCTGCCTTACGCGGGAGTCATGGAACCTGACGCCGAGCAGGCAGGGTTGATCAGTCGCGAGAGCCACGGAGTCCAGTGTCTCTTCGAGCGGCTTCCCAATACGGCCGGCCTCAAGATCCTAGATCTGGGGATGCTCAGCGAGCGGACCCCGCAGTTCCTGGGCAGACTGGGCCACCGAGTCTACACGGCCAGTCTCCTGCACAGCTTCGACCGGGCCGTGGCGAATGCCGAATCGAAGTCAACGGGCAGTCTCGGACGCCAAGGGGCGAGCAGATTCGTCCGCCAGCACCTGGATTTCCCCCCGCAGACCTTCCACGCCGTCCTAGCCTGGGATGTCCTCCAGCATCTCGACCAAGAGACGATGAATTCCACGGTCGCCCACTTGGCGAAGATCGTGCGGCCCAACGGCGCGATGCTGTGCATTTTCCATGTCGAGCACGGCAGCGGTCCGGTGCCCGTCTTCGACTTCTCGGTGAATTCCGACTCGACGATCTTGATCCGGGAGGCCGGGCGCCGAACGGGAAGCCGCGAACTGAGCACCCGCAGTCTCGAGTCGCTCTTTCCGCAATTCCGAGCCGTTCACTTTTACCTGAGACGCGATGCCCTGCTCGAGGTGCTGGTCCTCAATTAGCCGCCGGGCCGTTCCAGCAGGCTTGGCGCTGTGCCTTGTCACGGTCGCATTGACCGTGGCGAGCGCGAGCCAGGTGGCGGGGAGCGATCTGCTCGCGCTGGGTCAAGACCACTACTACAACCAGGAGTACGACCCAGCGGTCGAGGCGTTCGAGCGCCTGCGCGAGGAGGATCCAGAGAATCCGAGAGCGTACACGCTCCTTGCGAAGGGTCTGCTGTACCGAGAGTTCTCCAGACTGCGCCTGCTCGACACCGGCGTGTTTCGCGGAGACCCCGAATTCTACGAAGGCACCAAGCCGAAGCCCGATCCCTCTACGAACGCGACCATCCTCGGCGTGTTTCAAGAGGGCCGGGCTCTCTGCCAGCGCCTCTTGCGCGAGGACGCCGCGCACCGGGTCGCCATGCATGGACTGGCGCAGCTCCATGCCTTGCGAGCGTCCTTCGAGCTGATGATCGGAAAGGACTATTTCGGCGCCTTGGCCAGCGGCAGGAGGGCGCGCGGCCTAGGCTACCGGGTAGCCCAGCTCCACCCGGAGTTCATCGACGGCTCGCTCGTCGCCGGCCTCGACGAATATATGCTCGGAAGCCTGCCTTGGCCCGTGCGCGCCCTCATCGCCCTCAGCGGCTACCGCGGCCGCAAGAAAAAGGGCTTGCAGATGATCGAACGCGTCGCGAGCGAGGGGCAGCAGAACCGCCACGACGCGCGCATGCTCCTGACGCTCGTGTACCGGCGCGAACGGCGCTACTTGGACGCCGCCGGCGTATTCGCCTCGCTGGCCCGCGACTTCCCGCGCGCCTATGCGTTTCCGTTGGAAGAGGCCGCGATGCACCGAGCGGTAGACGACCGCGCCAAGGCACTGGCGGTGCTTCGGGAGGTCGACCGCATGCGCGCGGCCGGCGAAAACAACTTCGAAAGAATGCCCGCGCACTGGGCCGCCGCTCTCGGAAGGACGATCGAAATGCTCCAGCAGGAGATTCGCGACGAGGGTTCGTGACTTCCGGCTAGGGGTAGCGGTCACGCTGGAGCGGAGTGCGCCCGAGAGAATTCCGCCAATGCCGCGAGTTTCCTAGCGGCGGCGCCCGAGTCGATGGATTCCGCGGCGAGCGCGGAGCCTGCGCTCCACCCGTCAGCGAGCCCGGCGATACAGAGGGCCGCTCCGGCGTTCAGCACCACCACGTCGCGGGCCGCCCCGCGCTGGCCGCCCAGCACGGAGCTCAGGATCTGCGCATTCTCGGCAGCGTCGCCACCGGCAAGGCTGGCGGGGCTCGCGAGTTCCAAGCCGAAGTCCCGCGGCGACAGTGTGTCTTGGCGAATGGCGCCGTCCCGCACTTCGGCAAAGCGCGTCGGCCCTGTCAACGTGATCTCATCCATGCCGTCGGATCCATGGACGACAAGCGCACGGCGGGTCCCTAGATTCGCCAAGACCCGCGCCGCGAGCGGAACGATGCGGTCCTCGTAGACCCCGGTCACTTGGACCGACGCGCCAGCGGGGTTGGAGAGGGGTCCCAGCATGTTGAACACCGTCCGCATGCCCAGTTCGCGGCGGACAGGCCCGGCGTGCTTCATCGCGGGATGCATCCGCGGGGCGAACAGGAATCCGATTCCCGTCTCGTCGATCGATCGCGCGACATGCTCGGCGGCGAGGTCAACGTTGACCCCGAGCTGTTCCAAGACATCGGCCGAGCCGCAACGGCTCGAGATGGAACGGTTGCCGTGCTTCGCCACGGCCACGCCGGCGCCGGCCACAACGAATGCCGCCGCCGTCGAAATGTTGAACGTCTTGCCGCCATCGCCTCCGGTTCCGCAGGTATCCACCAAGCGCGCGGGAGGAGTCTTCTCAGGACGAACCGACACGGCGCTGGCCCGCATGGCACGAGCGAATCCCGTCACCTCGTCAACCGTCTCTCCCTTCATGCGCAACGCGGTAAGCAGGGAGGCCGTCAGCACCGGTGTCGAATCCCCCCGCAGGATCTCCAGCATCGCGGCATCCGCCTCGCCCTCGGCCAGATCCTGCCGCTCGGCGACGCGATGCAACGCGGCTCTCACTGCTGACACGGCTGTGACGTCCTCTTTCGCGGCTCGGGATTCCGATATAGTGGAAGTCTCGGGCCGCCAGCGGTTTACTCGATCCTAACCCATCGGCCCACCTTATGAAGGTTCACGAGTATCAAGCCAAAGAGGTCTTGCGCGCCTACGGCGTGCCCACCCCGCGGGGCATCGTCGCCACCACCAGCGAGGAGGCGCGCAAGGCGGCTACGGACCTCGGCGGGAAAGTGGTGGTCAAAGCGCAGATCCATGCCGGCGGTCGCGGCAAGGGCGGCGGAGTCAAGCTGGCCAGCGACCCGGCCGAAGCGGAGCGCCGGGCCGAGGCGATTCTCGGCATGACCTTGGTCACGCATCAGACCGGGCCGGAAGGGCGCGAGGTCAAGCGCGTGCTGGTCGAAGAGCAGCTGCCGATCGACCGCGAACTCTACTTGGGCGTCGTCTTGGATCGCGCCATCGGCAGGCCCGTGCTTATGGCTTCGGCGCAAGGCGGGATGGAGATCGAAGAAGTCGCGGCGCGAGATCCGAACGCGATCTTGCGCGAAACCGTCGGATCGGACGGTCTGCGGACGTTCCAAGCCCGGAGGCTGGCGTTCGGGCTGGGGATTTCGGGCGATGCGTTCGCTCCCAGCGTGCAAGCCATGCGGGCTCTCGCGCGGGCCTACCAAGAGTCGGACGCTTCGCTAATCGAGATCAATCCCTTCGTGCTGACCGCGGACGGCCGCGCGATCGCTCTCGACGGGAAGCTGGACATCGACGACAACGCCCTCTTCCGGCATCCCGATCTCGCCAAGATGCGCGACCTGGACGAGGAGGAGCCCCTCGAAACCGACGCCATCAACCATGGCCTGAACTACATCAAGCTGGACGGGAACGTAGGGTGCATGGTCAACGGCGCGGGTCTGGCCATGGCCACGATGGACATCATCCAGTACGCAGGCGGCATGCCCGCGAATTTCCTCGACGTGGGCGGCGGCGCCAACAAGGATCAAATCAAGCACGGTTTTCGCATCATCCTGTCCGACCCGAACGTCAAGGCGATCCTGATCAACATCTTCGGCGGGATCCTGAAGGTGGACGTGCTAGCCGAAGGAATTATCGCGGCAGCGCAAGAACTCGAGATTCCCGTACCCATGGTGTTGCGCCTCGAAGGCACGAACGTCGAGAAGGGCCGCGAGATCCTCGAGCGCTCGGGCTTGGACTTCGTAGTGGCTGCCGACATGAAGGAGGCCGCCGAGCAGGCCGTGGCTCGAGCCGCGTAGCGAGATCGACGATGAGCATTCTGGTTGACGAAAACACACGGGTCCTAGTGCAGAGCCTCGGGCGCGCGGGCCTGTTTCACGCGGAGCAATGCCAGCGCTTCGGCGCGAACATCGTGGCCGGCGTCCACCCGGGCCGTGGAGGAGGGGAAGCACTCGGATTCCCCGTGTTCGACACGGTGCGCGCCGCCGTGGACGCCACGCGGCCCGATGCCACCATGGTCTTCGTGCCGGCGAGCGGAGCGGCGGACGCGATCCTCGAAGCGGCCGAGTCCGGTATCGGACTCGTGGCATGCATCACCGAGGGCATCCCTGCGAGGGACATGGTCGGCGTGGCCAGCGTCTTGCGCTGCAGCCAGACGCGACTGATCGGCCCCAACTGTCCGGGCGTGATTTCCCCCGGCAAGTGCAAGCTGGGCATCATGCCGGGCCAGGTCCATAAGGAAGGCACAGTCGGAGTCGTGTCGCGGTCCGGCACACTGACTTACGAGGCGGTCGGCCAGCTCTCGAGCCTCGGCTTGGGGCAATCGACCTGCGTCGGAATCGGCGGGGACCCCGTGATCGGGACGAACTTCATCGATGTCCTCAGGCTCTTCAACGACGATCCGGAAACGACCGGGATCATCATGATCGGCGAGATCGGCGGCACGGCCGAGGAAGAAGCGGCCGAGTTCGTCAAGGCCCATGTCGGCAAGCCGGTTGTCGGTTTCGTGGCTGGCGCGACAGCGCCTCCCGGTCGACGCATGGGGCACGCGGGAGCGATCATTTCCGGCGGCAAGGGCACGGCGGACGCCAAGCGAGTCGCGATGGAAGCGGCGGGAATCGCGGTAGCCCCGACGCCTGCCGATCTGGGCTCCACGATGGCTGCGGCACTCTGAGCCCGCCGAACGATTCGAGCGCCAGACTCGCGAAGGAGAAAGGGAATCGACACGCAATGCCGGTAGAGCGAACTCTCACGATCATCAAGCCTGACGCCGTCGCTGCCGGAAACTCCGGGAAGATCATCGACCGCTTGGAGGAGGAGGGCTTCGCGATCATCGCCATGAAGAAGGTTTCGCTGAGTCCAGCCCAAGCGCGAGCGTTCTACGCCGTCCACCGCGAGCGGCCCTTTTTCGAGGACTTGGTCGCGTTCATGACCTCCGGGCCCGTCATTCCCATGGTCTTGGAGCGCGAGAACGCCATAGCGGTGCTGCGCGACGTGATGGGCGCCACCAATTCGCTGGAAGCCGCGCCGGGCACGCTGCGCAACCTGTACGGGACGGATATCGAGAAGAACGCCATCCACGGCTCGGACGCCACGGCAACGGCAACGGTCGAGCGGGCCTTCTTTTTCAGCGGATTGGAAGGCGGCTAGCGGAATCCAAGCCGCGCCCGGATCAAAGCGGGATGTTGCCGTGCTTCCTGCGCGGGGTCGATTCCGACTTGGTGTCGAGCATCTCGAGTGCGTTGATCAGCTTGGTGCGGGTCTGACGAGGCTCGATCACTTCATCGATCCAACCCCTCTCGGCCGCCCGGTAGGGATTGGCGAAGCGGGTCTTGAACTCGTCGACCCTCTCGGCGCGGAACCGCTCCGGATCGTCGGAATCGGCCAGTTCGCGCCGATGCAGTATGTTCACGGCACCCTCCGGTCCCATCACGGCGATTTCGGCCGTCGGATAGGCGAAGTTGATGTCGGTCCCCACGTGTTTCGAGCCCATCACGCAGTAGGCGCCGCCGTAAGCCTTGCGCGTGATGACCGTAACCTTCGGAACGGTCGCCTCGCAATAGGCGTACAGCAGCTTGGCCCCGTGCTTGATGATTCCGCCATGCTCCTGCGCGCTGCCCGGCAGGAAGCCCGGCACGTCCTCGAACGTGACGATCGGGATGCCGAAGGCGTCGCAGAAGCGCACGAACCGCGCTCCTTTGAGCGAAGCGTCGATGTCCAAGCAGCCGGCTAGGACGGCCGGCTGGTTGGCGACGATACCGACAGGACGGCCAGCCAGCCGCCCGAAGCCCACGACGATGTTCGCGGCATAGTGCGCTTGGACTTCGAAGAAATACTCTTCGTCGACGACCTTGCTCACGATGGTCTTGATGTCGTAAGGCACTTTCGCATCCGCGGGAACGACTTCATCCAGGTCCGGATCGGATCGATCCGCGGGGTCGCTTGTCGGAAGCACGGGAGGATCGTCGACGTTGTTGGAGGGCAGGAAGGTCAGCAGCTCGCGGATCATCTGCAGGCAGTGCGTGTCGTCTTCCGCGAGAAAGTGCGCCGAGCCGCTGACCTCGTTGTGCGTCCGCGCTCCGCCGAGACGCTCCTTGCTGATCTCCTCGTTGGTCACGGTTCGAATCACGTCCGGCCCGGTGACGAACATGTGGCTGCTGCCATCCACCATGAACACGAAATCGGTGATCGCTGGCGAGTACACCGCGCCGCCCGCGCAAGGACCCATCACAGCGGAGATCTGGGGCACCACGCCGCTCGCTCTCGTGTTGCGGTGAAAGATCTCGGCGTAACCGGCCAGTGAAGCCACTCCCTCGTGGATCCGCGCCCCACCCGAATCGTTGAGACCGATGACCGGGGCTCCGGTCTTCATCGCGAGGTCCATGATCTTGCAGATCTTCTGGGCGTTGCGAAGCGACAGCGAACCGCCGAACACGGTGAAATCGTGGGCGAAGGCATACGCCGGTCGGCTGTCGATCTTGCCGTACCCAGTGACGAATCCGTCTCCGGGCACGCGCCGGTCTGCCATGCCGAAGTCCGTGCAATCGTGCATGACGAGCCGATCGATCTCTTCGAACGTGCCCTCGTCAAACAGCAGGTCCAGCCGCTCCCGGGCGGAGAGCCTGCCACCCTCCTTGTGCCGACGGGTGCGTTCAGGCCCGCCGCCTGCAAGCGCGGCGTCGTTGCGACGCTGCAATTCGGCCCTTTTCTGCGCGAGGTCCATCAGTTTCCACAAGGTATCACGCTGCCTTCGGGACCTCGGCTCGGCGGGCGGCGTGCTATGCTCCCACTTGCTAGACGGGCTCTTCTGGCTGATCGTCCTGCCAGCTGCCGCGGCCTCGCTCCTATCGGTCAAGCGCGGGAGGCGGTTCCTTGAGTACGTCGAGGAGCGCACGCGGGCTCCGGCTGCGGAACGGGAATCCGCATGGCCGTCGGTCGCTCTCGTCGTGCCGGTGAAGGGGCTGGAGAGCGGCTTGGCGACGAACCTTCGCGCGCTCGCCGGCCAAGACTATCCTGACTTTGAACTCCTCGTCTGCTGCAGCGACCCGCTTGACCCGGCGATTGGGGTGGTTCGGTCGACGCTGGGGCCTGACCAGCGCGTTGTGGTGGCAGGACCGCCGCCGCCAAGCACCGGCGAGAAAATCGCTAATCTGCGGGCGGCGGTCGAAGCCGTGGGAAGCGACGCCGAAGTGTTGGTCTTCGCGGACTCGGATGGCCAAGTCCAGGCCAACTGGCTCCGATCACTCGTAGCGCCCCTCGACGACCCGGGGCTCGGGGCGACGACCACGTTCCGCTGGCATCTTCCGGAACAAGGTGGATTCTGGCCGCTGCTACGCAGCGTCTGGGATTCGGCGATCGCGACGATCATGGACCCTCGCGACCGCAGCTTCGCGTGGGGCGGCGGCACTGCGATCCGGCGTTCCACATTCGATTCGGCGCAGGTGCTGCGACACTGGGACGGGGCGGTCAGCGACGATTACCGGCTGACCGATGCGCTCAAGACGGCGGGGCTCGGCATCCGCTTCCTGCCCGAAGCGATGGTGCCGACCGTCGGCCAGTGCAGCGGTTCCGAGTTTCTCGCTTGGGCCGTGCGCCAGGTCACGATCACCCGGGTCTATCGATTCGGCATGTGGCTCGGCGGGTTCCTGAGCCACATCCTGTACTGCGGCGCGCAGCTGCTGTGCGTACTGCAAGTTCTCCACGGCAACTGGATCGGATTGGGCGGGCTGTTGCTGGTGGTGCTGCCCGGCATGGCCATGGGAGGCATGCGGGCATACGCGTGCGGATTGGTCTTCCCGGAACGGGAATCGTGGCTGGGGCGGTTCGGCTGGAGTTACTTCTGGCTCACGCCCGTCGCGACATGGATCTGGCTGTACGCATTCGCCCGATCCGGGTTTACCCGACGCATCGAGTGGCGGGGCCGGACCTACGAGTTGGTGGGCAAGTCCGAGACTCGCGAAGTCACTTCGGCTTAGCGAATCGTTGCAGCGAGCGTTGAGGGTGGGCGGCCTATACCTTCGCGGCGGGCGGGTTGGTGAAGTGCCAGTCGATCAGCGTCTGGGGACCGCCCGACCTAGTGGATTCCAGACTTGTTGGAATTCCTAGTTGCGGTTCGAGTGGCCAAGCCGGGTGATGCTCGCACAGGCTCAAGGGCTATGCATAGTTCTTGTCTTCAACATAGTTTCTGCGGTCTCGTGCTCTTGTTCGCATCCTTGCGGCCTTGTAACCCAGATTGCGCTCAGAACGGCTGTCTGCATTCACTGGACGACTACTCAACGCCTGCAATACCCGCGATCAAGCTGCGATGACGCCTCGGACAGTCAGCGGGTCTCGACCAAGCGAATCACCGGCGTCAGCAAGTTGTCGACCGGTGCGAAATCGTCGGTCAGCACCAGTCCGCGCGAGCGGCGGCGCAGCAACGCCAAGTCCCGTGGCGCCAGCAGCGCGGCACTGTAGCTGAGATAGTCCAAGTCCTGCACCGGGAGCAATCGAGTCGACCCGGCCACCACGAACGTGTCGCGCTCGTCTTCGTCGCTCGGTCCCCCGGGTGACGTGCAGAACGTGTAGACGTATGGAAACACCTGCTCGACGGTGTTGATCATCGCTCCGAGAAAACGCCCCGAGCGGAAGATGTCGATGGTATTGGCGAGGAACACGGAATCGGCACTCATCAGGGCGCGCAGCTTGCGCACGTACTCCAACGTCGTCAGGTGGAACGGCGGGGAGTAGTGGTTGAAGGCGTCGTTGTAGACCAAATCGAATCGGTCCGTGTACTGTCCCCGGACAGCTGCCGCGTACAACTCGTCCACCCGGTTGCGGGCGTCGAGATGCACGATGCCCAACGGGGTGTCGGACTCCAGGCCGAACGATTCGAACGCCGCTCGCGTGACCTGCGGGTCGATTTCAACGACCTCACCGTAGCCCTTCGGATAGTGCCTCACGAACCACCGGGGAAACACGTAGCCGCCGCCGCCGAGGAACAGGGCGCGAATCTCTGCGTCGGGATGGTGGGCGCGCACCGCTTCGTGCGTGACGCCTGCGTAGATCCTCTCGTAGTCGTAGTGCAGCCGATCCTGGTCTTCCGTGTCCAAGTAGGCGTGAACGAGATAGTCGAGCGTCATCGACCGCAGGCCGGGAGTCTCGATGACTTCCTCGACCCGAATGAACGAATACTGGGACTCGTCCTGGAACAGAACGGCCGCGCGACCGCGCTCGCGAAAGCCGAGCCTCTCGCCCGCCGTCCGAGCCCACGGATACGGAGCCCAAGCGGCGACCAACACCGCCAGCAGAACACCCGTCCAGAGGTAGGGGAGCAGACTGGCGCCGCCGTAGGCGAGCGCCATCAGCAGGAGCACGGCCGATACGGAGAGGAGCACGGCTGTCGTGCCCATCTTGGCGATCAGGACGTAGCCGGTGAGGAAGGTTCCGATGATGCTGCCGATGGCGCCCCACGAATACACACTGCCGACGGTCCTTCCGAGCTGCTGCCCGAGCAGGATGGCCATCTTGGCGGCAACCGGGCTGATCATCCCCAGCAGGCAGGAAGGCACGAAGAATACGAGGAACACGTGCAGCGCGATGCGCACCGGCCAGTCCAAGTCCCTCAGCAAGTCCAAGCCGCCGACGCGGTTGTTGAGCAGCGGGATCAGCAGGCAATTGGCCGAGGCAACGAGCAGGATCGAGCCGAGCGTTTCCTTGGGCGGGAACCGGTCGGCCAGACGGCCGCCCGCGTAGTTGCCCGCAGCGATTCCGGAGAGGACGATGCCGATCACGGAAGTCCACGTGTAGAGCGAACTCCCGACGTGGCGCGCGATGAGTCGGCCGGCGACCAGCTCGAGCACCATGATGCAGGCGCTGGACAGAAATACCGTGCCGATGGGAACGATCCACGCCCAGCGACCGGACGCGGGTGCTGTCTCGCGGGACTCCATCGGGCGTGCTGGACCGGCTCGGGCGGACACCGGAATACGGGAACCGACGGCCCAAGCGTAGCGTATTCGCCGCCTTGCGGGGACGAATCCCGGCCGCGTCCGTGCGCGACTCCGGCCTTGTCTATCGTCCGTCGACGGCTACATCGGGACGCCGGGAGCGGGGAATGCAGCGCAAAGATCTTGCACGCGACCCTTGAGTCGTGCGATCGCGTCCGCATCGTCTTTCTGCCGCAACGCTTGGACCATCCACTCGCCTAACATGACCATCTCGGATTCGCGCATGCCCCGGGTCGTCGCGGCCGGGGTGCCGATTCGAATGCCGCTGGGGCGCAACGGAGGATTGGGATCGTCCGGTATCACTTGCTTGTTGCAGGTGATCGCGATCGCGTCCAAGGTCTCCTCGGCGACGCGTCCGTTGCATCCCCAGCTCCGTACGCAGTCCACGACCATCATGTGGTTCGCCGTTCCCCCAGTGACCAAGTGCGCTCCGCCCTCCAAGAAGGCTCCGGCGAGTGCTTTGGCGTTCGACAGCACCTGCTGGCAATAGTCGCGGAAGTCCGGCTGCAAGGCCTTGCCGAGCGTGATCGCCGTGGCCGCGACTTGGTTCATGTGGGGACCGCCCTGCAGGCCCGGAAACACCGAGCGGTCGATCTCCTTGCGAAAGGCATCGCGACACAGAATCATCCCGCCACGCGGTCCGCGCAGCGATTTGTGCGTCGTGGTGGTGACGAGGTCGAATCCGGAATCGAACGGATTCGCGAGAGCGTCGCCGGCGATCAGGCCGCCGAGGTGCGAGACATCGGCCATGGTCAACGCACCGACCTCGTCGGCGATGCTCTTGAACGGCCCGTAGTCGAAGTCGCGGGGGTACGACGAGTACCCGCAAACGATCATCTTGGGCCGGTGTTCCAAGGCGCTCTCGCGCAATGCGTCGAAGTCGATCCGCCCTTGGTCGTCCGGATCGGTCTTGTAGCGGATCCAATCGAAGAGCTTGCCCATGTGCGAGACCGGAGCCCCGTGGGTCAGGTGGCCTCCGTGGCTGAGATCCATGCCCATCACGGTGTCGCCGGGCTCGAGCAAGGCTAGGTACACCGCCATGTTCATCGGAGCGCCAGAGAGCGGCTGCACGTTGGCGTGCTCGCAACGGAACAACTGTTTCGCCCTGGATCTGGCGAGACGCTCGATCGCGTCGGTGTTCGCTTGGCCGCCGTAGTAGCGGCGGCCCGGGTATCCCTCGGCGTACTTGTTCGTGAATACCGAACCGAGCGCGGCCAGGACTTCGGGGTAAGTGTAGTTCTCGGAAGGGATGAGTTCGATCCCGGCAGCCTGGCGCCGCTCCTCCGCTACAAGTGCCTGATAGAGTTCAGGATCGTTCTGTTCGAGCAATTCGCGGGGCGTGGGCGCGGGCATCTCTCCCATTGTGCCGTAACCCCGGGACGACGCCCGCGATTCTGTCTGCTGAGGAATTCACAGAGAATTAACGTGGCTGTTGTAATCGGGTAACAAACAGTCCGTAGCCTGAGAATTCCGGCCGCGCGACGGATCTGACCCGTTGCGCGCGGCGGGACCGGCCGGGAGCCTTTCTCGACCGCTAGCTACCATCTGGAGGACTCAACAACCATGAAACGCATCTGGATTCCCATCCTGCTTGCCGCGATGCTGTGCGGGATGGCGGTCGTAGCGACCGCCCAAGAGGACAACTCGACAGCCACCGCCGCCTACGCTACGAAGAGAACGCCGGCCAAGACGGTGATCTGGACCAACAAGCTCGGCTACGCGACGAGCGACGTGATCAGCCTCTACGCATCGGTCGATGCGATGGGGGACCCCGATCCCTACACGCTCTTCGTCTACCGGGAGAACATCGAAACCGGGGAGCGCATGTACCTCTCCCCCGGGGCAACGGCGGCCGCAGGCATGAGCGCGACGCCGATGGACTACGACGGCAACGCTGCAGGGTCGTACAGCGGGGCGACACTGCCGTCGCTGGACCAGTCCAGACTCTGGCACGGTTCGATCTCCAGCCCGGGCCTCTGGCACTTCGTCATGGAGGTGCGCAGCCCGGACACCACGCAAGTGGTCAAGCGAGCGTTCGCGAAGTTTGTCGTGTCCACGCGCCAGCCGAACCCGCTCGGCGCGGACGGAACCGACACGGAAATCACTCAGGACACGACTTGGGACAACGACACGATCTGGAGAATCCAGCACCAAGTGTTCGTCAACGCCGGCGCGACGCTGACCATCGAACCCGGCACGCTGATCCTGGCGCGCGGCCAGAACGCGGTCATCGTCGTCGAAAGGGGGGCCAAGATCATGGCGATGGGCCGCAAGGAGGCACCGATCGTCATGACTTGCGATGACGACCTCGGCTTGCGCGAGTCCGGCTGCTGGGGCGGACTGATCCTACTGGGCAGTGCCCCGATGACCCGGGGCGAGGGGCGCGCCGAAGGCGTGATCCCAGAGACGCGCCCCGTCTACGGCGGGAATGACCCGGCCGACTCGAGTGGCGAGTTGCACTATGTCCGCGTCGAGTTCGCCGGAGTCGACTTCAACCCCGAGACGCAACCGAACGCGTTCGGATTCCACGGCCTCGGATCCGGGACCGTGATCGATCACATCCAAGCGCACGAAGGCGAGGATGACGGCATCGAGTTCTTCGGCGGCACCGCGGATTGCCGGTACTGCGTGTCAAGCGGCGCGAAGGACGACTCGCTGGACTGGGCTTTCGGCTGGAGCGGGACTGCGCAATACGTTTACATCCAGCAGGATCCGCAGGGCGATAACGGCATCGAAGCGGACAACGACAGTTCGGGATTCGACAGGACGCCGCGATCCAGTCCGAACCTTTACAACGTCACGATGCTCGGAGGCTTGGTGGCGGATAGCGGGAGCGCCCATAGCGGCGACGGCATGCGCCTGCGCCGCGGGACCGCGGTCACCGCGCGCAACGTCATCCTGACCGGCTTCGGCGGCGATGCCCTGGATGTCCGCGACAATTCGCCGGCACTGTTCACCTCTGGAGACAGCAGCATCCAAGCGTCCGTCATCATCGGCAACGGCGGAGAGGCTGAGTGGACGCAGCTCAACGGTCTCGGCGTGGACGCGATCGGAACGATGTTCACGGAACCGATGTTGGTGAACACGCGTTACGAGGGCAACCCGGACCCGCGTCCGATGATGGGCTCTCCCGCACTCGCGGTAGGAAGCGCTGTCACGCCTCCTTCGAACGACATGATGCTGGACACCGATGCCCAGTACGTCGGTGCTTTCGGCGACGAGAACTGGCTGGAGGAGTGGACCTTCTTCGGCGACGAGTTCGACTACGACGTAGCGGAGTAGCGCCAAGCGGATTCGAGCGCATCGCTCGACTGCTTCAGGCCCTTCCCCGGCAACGGGGAAGGGCCGTTTCTATTGGCGTTGCGGCGATGGCCAGGCGGATCGCCGGTCAACCATCGCGCATCGCAGGCAACACAATCGGTCAGATTTCCGCGATGCGAGCGCCTGCCATGTTCAAGACACCGCGACCGGCCGCGGGGACCGTGGGCCTCACTACATGAGGCGAAAGGCAATTTCGAGGCGAACGCGATAAGGCACTACGCGCCCGCCTTGACGGGCCGGGCGGAACCGCCATTGGCGCACGGCTTCCGCTGCCTTCTCGTCCAAGCCCAGGCCCAGCGGCCGCGCGATCCGAATGTTCCGAGCGCGACCGTCCGCGTCGATATCGGCGCGGAGCAAGACCGCGCCCTCGTGGTTCGCGATCCGGGCCTCGTCCGTGTACTCGGGTTCGGTGCGCTCGAGCAATAGCGGCGGCCGCACCCCCTCCCCGCTCGCCAGCGGACCTACATCGACGGCCGGGCGCGCCTCGGACTGCGCGATGCGATACGTGCGGGCTCGTTGCTCCAGCGGTCCAGCCTCGTCGGAACGCGAGAGCTTGTGCAGGAGGCGCGCGAAATGCTCCAGCGAAAGAATCGTCTCGGGATGGTCCGGCCCGAGTCCCTGCTCGCGGATCTCCAATGCCGTGCGGTAGTAGCTTTCCGCCTTGGCGTACTGGACTTGGTTCTCGTAGAGGACTGCCAAATTGTTGACAGAGGCGGCCACGTCCGGATGGGCGCGACCGAGCAGGCGGGTGCGGGTCGCGAACGAGACCTTGTAGAACCGCTCGGCGAGCGGGTACTTCACGCGCAGGTGGTAGTACCGCCCGATGTCGTTCAGCAGGCTGGCGTACTCGGGGCTCTCCGAGCCCCAAGCCTCGCGCGCGAGCGGGTCGGCCTCTTGGTAGAGCTGTTCGGGCAGTGTGTAATCGCCGCGGCCAAGGTACAGCTTGGCCAGCTCCATGAGCGGCACGACTCGCCGCGGGTCGTCGGCTGCGAAGGAACGCGAGCGGGTTCGCGCCTGCCTGAGCAGACGCTCGGCTTGGTCGAATTCCTTGGATGCCAGCGCTTGGCGCGCCGAGTCGATGGACTCGTCCCAAGCCCTGTCCTGCGCCCGCGCTGTAACGCCAATGAACGCCAACAGGGCCGCAACCAACACAGTGAGTGGCGTGCGTCCCATCCGCGGCCTAGTCTCGAGATTTTCAGCCGAGGCGCTCCTCAAGCACCCCAAGCGACACCCTGAATTCCAAGTTTAACAGTACGCCCGGAATTGAAGGCTTCCTCGCGGCGCCTGAGGGCAGGCACAGTCCTCGGAACGTGGGTGGTTCGAGTTGCGCGGGGCTGATCGCGGTCAAGTGCCGCCACCCGTGACTTCGACCCTCAAACATGCCGCCTGGCTTAGGGACAGAATCACCTTCCGACAATTCCCGCATCCCCGCGGGAGCTTCCTGCAGGCTCGTCCGTCGTTGGAACAGACTGGCCAACACTTCTTCAATCAGTGCCTTACGGCAGCGCCAAGTGTCGGGCCCATTCGCGATTGTCCAAGTACCAGCGCACCGTCTCTTCGATGCCATCGCGCAACGAAGTCAAGGATCGCCAGCCGAGGAGCCGCTCCGCTTTCGCGCAATCCGCCCAAGTCGCGGAAACATCCACGCGATGGACGGGGGCGTGCTCGATGTGGGCCTTGCGTCCCAAGCATTCCTCGATCATCCGCAATGCCTCCATCAATGGCACGGGCGCATTCGAGCCTAAGTTGACTACCTCGTATCCCAGCGGACGGGCCGCCGCGACGGTCCCCCGCACGACATCCCGAACGTACGTGAAGTCGCGAGACTGAGAGCCGTCGCCATGCACGACGACAGGCACGCCCTCGCGGATCCAGCGGATGAATCGGAACAGGCTCATGTCGGGCCGCCCCGCGGGTCCGTAGACCGTGAAGTAACGCAATACCGTTACGTCCAAGCCATGCACGTGGTGATGAGCGTGGCACAGCGCCTCCGCGGCCTTTTTGGAAGCGGCGTAAGGGGAGCGTGGCCCGCTCGTATGGGCATCCTCGGTAATCGGTAGGCGCGCCGCGTTCCCGTAGAGGCTCGATGTCGACGCCATGACGAGCTTGGGTACGCCGAACTCCCTGCACGTGTCGAGAACGTTCTGGGTGCCGACCACGTTGGTCGCGATATACGCATGCGGGCGCGCCACGCTCTGCGGTGCCCCGGCGCGGGCGGCGAGGTGGAACACGGCATCGAACGACCGCCTGCCGCAAGTTGCGCCCAGCGCTTCCTTATCCGCGACATCGATCTCGGCGAAGCGGAAGTTAGGGCGTCCGGCCAGTTGCTCCAAGCGCCAGCGCTTGATGCGCGGGTCGTAGGCGTCGTTGAGATTATCGATCCCCACGATTTCCGCCCCGGTCGACAGAAGTTCCCGTGCCACCCAATGCCCGATGAACCCGGCGACCCCGGTGAGCAGACACGCTGGCATCGCCTTGCTGTCGAGCCTCAGAGGCGCCGGAGATGCGGTTCCGAGACGCCCTTGAATACGTTGCGCGTGTCCAAGACCAGCGGAGCTGCCTCCAAGAGCGCGCCATAGTTCACGCCGTCGTGATCGGCGAGCACGACCGCGATATCGCACCGCCGGGCCGCTTCCGTGAGTGCGGAGGATTCGATTGCGAGCGCACCGACCCTCAACCGCGAAACGGACGGGTCGCTGAAGCTCACTTCCGCGCCCATCCCGGCCAGCAGCGCGGCAATGTCGAGTGCCGGGGACTCGCGGGTGTCCGCCACGTTGCGCTTGTACGCTACCCCGACGAGATGAACTCGGCTGCCCCGCACGGGCTTGCCTTGGTCGTTGAGCGCGGACTGGATCAAGTCGATAACGTGCCGGGGCATCGCCCCGTTGATCTCCGCAGCGAGTTGGATGAGGCGCGGCTCGTAGCCGACCTGTTTCGACTTCCATGCTAGGAAATGGGGGTCCACCGGGACGCAATGGCCTCCGAGACCCGGGCCCGGATAGAACGGCATGAAGCCGAATGGCTTGGTGGCGGCGGCATCGATCACCTCCCACACGTCAATGCCCAAGCGGTTGCACAGGACGGCCGTCTCGTTGACGAGCCCTACGTTGACCATGCGGAATGTGTTCTCGAGCAGCTTCGCGGTCTCGGCGACAAGCGTCGAGGATACAGGTATCACCCGATCCATGATGCAGCCGTAATAGAGTTCCCCCGCCCTCAAGCAGCTCGGCGTGACGCCTCCGATGACCTTCGGAATGTTCTGCGTGCGGAAGCGCGGATTCGCCGGGTCCACGCGCTCCGGCGAGTAGCACACGAACAAGTCCTCGCCCACGCGCAGACCTGCGTCTTGGAGGATAGGCACCACGGCTTCCTCGGTGGTTCCGGGATATGTCGTGGATTCCAGAATCACGAGAGTTCCGGGCCGCACGTGGGTGGCTAGGGTCTTGGTCGACGCCACGACACTGGTGAGGTCGGGATCCTTGGTCTTGCGGAGCGGAGTCGGCACGCAAATCGAAATCGCGTTGCACTCGGCCAGGGCCGCGTAGTCGCCGCTCGCACGGAGCTGCCCTGAATGAACGCTCCGTTCCAGTGCTTCGCGTTCCACGTCCGGCACGTAAGGTCGGCACGCTTGCACGTCCTCGACCCTTGCTGGATCCGTGTCGATTCCGGTAACGGCGAACCCCGCCCGTGCGATCTCGACGGCCAGCGGCAAACCGGCATGGCCGAGCCCGACTACGCCCGCCCGCGCTGACCGCGAGCGGAGGCGCGCTTCGAGATCGGGCAGTTTCGACATGTGACGGCGCAGGGAGCCGGCAGGGGCGAGCCCGCTCAGTCAGCGTACCTGCCAGAGCGCGGCGGGATTCGCGAGCGCATCGAAACGCGCGGCGGCTCTACTCGATAGGGGGGTCGCGGTCGCTGGCAGGTTCCGTCCCGTAGCGGAATCGCACCGTGGTGCTGTGGTCGGTGTAAAACGTGCGGCTGCCCGAGTCGGGCGATTGCGGGTCGGCGTTAACCGAATAACCCGCCGGCGTGCCGATCATCGAAAACGCGTATCCCAAGTGAATGCCGTCAACCAAGCTCTCATCGATCAGGGCGGCGGCGCTGGGAGAGGGATGTGCGTCGCCTGGAGCCGGGCCGAGTTCCATCAGCGTCGAAGCGTACCGCCCGAATTGCGCGAAGTACTGGATCTGGGCCGTGTTGATCGTCTGGCACGAGCGGATCGCCGCGACCTCGTTCGCCATGCGCTTCGTGCTGGTGATGCGGGGGATCGCGATCGCGCTGATGATCAAGATGATGGCGATGACGATCAGCAGTTCGATGAGCGAAAACCCGCGATTCCCGCCCTGCCTGTCGCGATGCATGCCGTTTCTATTCTAGGGCGCGGAGCAGCCCCTGTCTTCAGGACGAGCCGGCAGGGCCCATCGTGCAATGGCGGCAAGCGGGCAGGGCGAGTCTTCGAACCTCTCGGCTGGCCCGCGGGCAACGGGCGAGTGCCGAACGCGACCGCAGAGGGTATGATACCCGCAGCCGCTTCGAGGAGATTCCATGCAACCCGTCCTAGCCGCAATCTGCTGCTTCATCGCCTACGCGCTGGTCTATCGCTTCTACGCCCGCTACCTCGGCACCCGCATCTTCCAGCTCGACCCGCAGGCCAGCACTCCCGCCCACGCGATGGGCGATGGCGTCGACTACGTGCCGTGCCGCCGGATGGTCCTGTTCGGCCACCACTACGCCTCGATCGCCGGCCTGGCTCCCATGCTCGGGCCGGCCATCGCCGTGATCTGGGGCTGGTTGCCGGGCATGCTGTGGGTCGTTCTCGGCACGCTCTTCATCGGAGCCGTGCATGACTTCAGCGCTCTCGTTGTGTCGATGCGCCATCGCGGCATGAGCATCGGCAAGGTGGCGGAGGATCTGATCGGGCGGCGGGCGAAGGGCATCTTCCTGCTGATCATCCTCTTCCTGATCTGCCTCGTCATGGGCGTGTTCGTACGCACCGTGTCCGGGCTCTTCACCGCCGAGTTCTATCCCGAATCCGTGTTCCCGACCTTCACGTTGATCGCGATCGCGATGGTCATGGGCTGGCTGGCCTACAAGCGCGGCATTTCCATCGTCCGTTTGACCGTGGTCGGATTCGTGTTGATGCTCGCGTCGATCGGCGTGGGCCTCGCCATCGGGCGGCCCAACCTCGCCGGAGACAGCTGGATCCTGATCCTGCTGGTCTACGCCTTCGCGGCGTCCACGCTTCCGGTTTGGTCGCTGCTGCAGCCGCGCGACTATCTCAACTCGTGGCTGCTGTACCTAGGGCTCGGCGCGTCCTACGTGGGACTGTTCGTGCTGCAACCGGCCTTCGCCGCCCCCGTGATCGATGCCCAGCCGGCCGAGGCGCCGCCGATCTTTCCCTTCGTGTTCATCGTCATCGCCTGCGGCGCGATCTCCGGCTTCCACGGGCTGGTGTCTTCCGGAACCACGTCCAAGCAGATCGACAAGGAGACCGACGCCGTGGCGATCGGCTACGGAGGCATGGTGGGAGAATCCTTGCTCGGCCTGCTCGCGGTGCTGGCTTGCACGGCGGGCTTCCGGTCGGCCGAGAGCTGGGCGGAGCACTACTCGAGTTGGGGCACCGCGAGCGGCTTGGCCGAGAAGATGAAAGCGTTCATCGACGGCACGGCGGTGTTCCTGAACTCGCTGGGCCTGCCCATGGAACTGGCCCAGGCGTTCATCGCGCTGGTGGCCGTCTCCTTCGCGCTGACCTCGCTGGACTCGGGCACGCGGCTGCTGCGCTACAACATCGAGGAGATCTCGCAATCGGTCGGCGTCCCGGCCCTCGGCCAGCGCTACGTGGCCTCGAGCCTCGCCGTCGTGTTGATTGGGTTCTTCGCCTTCTACCAGATCGAGGGCCAACCGGTCGGTCTCGCCCTGTGGAGCCTGTTCGGCAGCACGAATCAAGTGCTCGGGGCGTTGACCCTGCTCGCGGTCACGATCTACCTGCGACAGAACCGGCGCAATTACGTGGTCACGCTCCTGCCGATGGCGTTCATGCTGACGGTCACGATCATCGCCATGGTCATCGACATCCGCAAGTACTGGAACGGCGGCCAGCTGCTGCTGTGGGGCGTCGCGACATCGATCTTCGTGCTGAGCGTCTGGCTGCTCGTGGAAGCCGTGATCCGCTTCCGCAAGGACACCGCGATCGTCGCCGCGACAGGCGACTGAGCCGGCGCGCCGCGCCTCAGTCCCAGACCTTCGCGGCCAGGTTCCGTTCGACAGCGCCGTCGATCAGGTGGAACCCGGTCTCGTGCAAGGGATCGGCCGAGCAGACGACCTTGGCTTGCCCGTAGTCGCCGCGCGGCTCGGGGAACGCCCCGCTGAAGTCCGGGCGGGCCGGATCGATGGTCCAGACCAAGCGTCCCTTGAACGGTACTCGCACGAGCAGCGCGGCCCCGCAGGACCGGCAACGGTATTCGAAGGAGCCTTCCTCGTCCATTCCGCCGAACCTACCCGCTTGATTGAATCGTACCAATCGCCGCAACGTGCGAGAATAGGCCCAGACCACTTGTGGGGAATCGGCAATGTTTGCAGGCTGCGGTACCGCGCTGATCACGCCATTCGCGAAAGACGGCTCCTTGGACGAGGAGGTGCTCGGCCGTCTTGTCCGCCGGCAAGTCAAGGAGGGCGTGCATTTCCTCGTGCCGGGCGGCACGACGGGCGAGAGCCCGACGCTGACCCGGGCCGAGCACCTGCGGGTCGCCGAAGTCACCTTGGAAGAGGCTGCCGGGCGCGTTCCCGTGCTGGCCGGCTGCGGCGGCTACAACACCGCGCATATCGTGGAACTGGCGGGCGACCTGCAAAAGCTCGGCGTGCAAGGCTTGCTCTCCGTCACTCCCTACTACAACAAGCCGACGCCGGAAGGCCTCTACCGGCACTACTCGGCGCTGGCGGAAGCGACGGATCTGCCGATCATCGTCTACAACGTCCCGAGCCGCACCTGCTGCAACATCGCGCCCGACCTGCTCGCTCGCCTCGCCGAGATCGACACCATCGTCGGCGTCAAGGAGGCGTCAGGCGATATCGGCCAGATGGTGCGCGTCTGCCAGTCCGTGCCGGAGGGCTTCGCCGTGCTTTCCGGGGACGATGCAGTCACCGTGCCCTTGATGGCGTTGGGCGGGGTAGGAGTGATCTCGGTCGCCTCGAACGCGGTCCCGGGAGCGATGGCGACGCTCTGCGAGCACGCCCGCCACGGGAACTTCAAGCAGGCGCGCGCGGTGCATCGGCGGTACCTCCCGCTGATGGAGGCTAACTTCTGCGAGACCAGTCCCGGTCCCGTCAAGATCGCCATGGAAATGATGGGCCTGCTGGACGAGGCGCGATATCGGTTGCCGATGACTAGGCCGACCGAGCGCAGCGTCGCGATCGTCGCCGCCGCCTTGGACGGTCTGAAGCTGCGCGCCGCGACCGGCCGCTAGAATCGCAAGCGGAGCGCGCACTGGACGGTGCGACCCAGACCCGACATGCGCGCGATTCCGAAGTAGATGTGGTCGATATTGCCGAAGGGCGCCGACCAGTTGCGGTTGTTCAGCGCGTTGAGCATGTCGAACCCGACTTCCATGGTCGCCAGCTCGCCTGCGGCGAATTCCCGAGCGATGCGCAGGTCCCATTGCTGGAAACCGGCCATGCGGTACTCGTTGCGGGTGGAGGTGCCCGGGCGCGTCTGCTCGAAGCTCGTGGGCCGCACGGCCCGAAACGCGGTCGGATCGAACGCGAACCGGCCCGTGACCTCCCGGCCGCTGGCGAGCCGGAACGTGCGGACAGTGCCGGGATCGAGCCTCGCGTACGCGCCGATGCGATCCGGCCGGCCGACGTTCAAGAACGTGTAGGTCGGGTCTTCCGTCTGGCGAACGTCCAGCGGCAAGCCGGATCGCAAGCGCCAGATGCCGCTGACGGTCCAGCCATCGATCCACCGGTAGCGGTCGGTCCAAGTCCGCGGGAGGCGCACCCCGTATTGCCAGATCGCGGTGAGCGAATGCCGGCGATCGAAATTCGAGTGTGTCCAGGCTTCGCCGACAAGCGCGTCTCCGGTCACGCTGCTCCCGTTGTCGAAGGACCGGCTCCAGCTGTAACCGACGTCCAAGGCCAGCCCGCGCCGCAAATACCGATGGGCGCGGAGCTGGACCGCTTCGTAGCGCGCTCCGCCGCCGCTCTCGATCAAGCGGATGTTGGCGAATCGCGTGAAGCGGCGCATCGAGCGCACCGCTCCGAAACTGCGCAAGGGGTTGCGCACGAAGTCGTTCAATTCGCGCTGCTGCTGCAGGCGCTCGGAGCGCGTGCCCAAGTAGCTCGCGGTCACGAACACGCGGCCCGGCAGGAGGCGCTGCCAGCTCAGGTTCCAATGGTGGGCGCGGGCGTTCTGGAAGTGGGTATCGAATACCAGGATCGGGTAGCGCACGACGCGCGGGCGGAAGGTCGTGGGCTGGCTGCTGGGTAGCGCGATCAGGGGCGCTCGGAACGCGCCCTCCGGATTGCGCAAGACGAAGCGGTTGTCCGTGCTGAAGGGTGGGTACGTCGCCCGGAACAAAGCGGCGGCGCTGGAGCCGGCGAAAGTGCCGTGGTCGTAGAACGCGCCGTAAGCGGCCCGGAACACCGAGCGACCCGACTCGCCGAGCAGCCAGCGCGCCGGCCGGGCGTCCCATGCCGGCGAGAACGCGATACCGATCCGGGGGGAGAAGTTGCGGCCCTTGGTCACGATCGTCGACCGGGGCACGATGCCTCCGTTGGGGTCGGCGTCGCCGGGAAACAGCAAGTTCGGCAGCGATTCCGGAAAGCGCAGGCTCTGGGTGCCTTCCCGGAAGGTCATCAGGCGATCCTGCGCGTCGGTCGCCGGCGGCTGGTTCTCGAAACGGATTCCCACCGTGACCTTCAAATCGCGCCACGGGCGGATTTCCCCCTCGGCGTAAGCCGCGAATTCCTGCCAGAGCAGGTCCAAGCTGCGCGGAGTCTGCACGCGGTACTGCCCCGGTCGGCCGAGCAGCAAGTCACGCAGGCCCTGCCCGCGAAAGCGCGCCGGAGGCGCCGGAGGCGCCGGGAAACTCATGCTGCCCGCGGGATTCTCCGCGTGGGTGAAGGGCCACGTGCCCTGCTGCATCACGACGCCGGTGCGCACCGCGTGGCGTTGGAGCCGGAACTCCATGTCGTAGGCGGCTTGCAATGTGGTTTGAACGGAATCCTCGGCATCGGCGAACGGCGCGACGTGCAGTTGCAGCTGGCCGGTGTCATGCCAGAGCTGCACGTTCGGGATCGAGTCCGGATTCTGCCCGGAGTAGTCGAACCCGAAGTCCTCTGCCCGGATGTTTTGAAAGGCCCGGTTCCCGTGCCGGTACTCGCCCGAAAGGCGCTGCATGGCGAGCCGCAACGTGTGCCAGAAGTCCGGGGAAGCCGTGTGCGTGAGCGCGTACTGGGCGTGGTTGGAGAGTTGCCGACGGTTCCAAACCGTGCCCGGCGCGGCGGTGAACTCCTCGGTGGTCGGCTCGTTGGAGAGGTTGCGATAGGCGTAGTGGCTGAGGTAGTGGGTGAGACGATTGCCGGGCCGGTCGAGCCGGGCGAGGAGGACCTGGCCGGTGCTGCGCAGCGTCTCGCGGGACTGTCGCCAGCCACCCTCGAGGTTCGCTCGCGGCACGAGTGTCTCGATGTACCGCTGCACGAGCGGGTCGAGCAGGTGCCGCGGGATGCGACCGTTGGGGAACTCCGCGCCGTCCCGCGGGTCGAGCGGGGCCCTCTCGAAGCCGAAGAAATTGCCGACTCGTTCGTTGTCGCTCAGCACCCGGCGAAAGGATTCGTGCTCGCGGTTCGTCAGCCAGCCCTCGCCGTCGACGAATACGAACGTGCGCTTCCCCGGCAGGATCGGACCGCCGATCTGGCCGCCCCCGACCCAGCCGCCGACCCTGTCCCGCGCCCCGTCGAAGGCGCCGTCGGACCGGTTCCACGGCGGTCTGCCATAGCCGCGCAGGTGCCCGTTCCACGTTTTCGACCCCGAGCGGAAGGCGGCCGCGACGACCGCGCCCGCGTTCCGCCCCTCGCGAGCGGAATACGTGTGCGTCGTGACGCGCAAGGACTCCATGGCCTCGGGCACCGGGCCCAGGTTCGCCGCTTGCGCGCCGGTGATGCGGTTC
Source organism: Bryobacterales bacterium (assembly GCA_965242625.1). GTDB lineage: Bacteria > Acidobacteriota > Terriglobia > Bryobacterales > UBA6623 > VXMF01. The sequence continues at coordinate 1,176,711 of CBDEST010000005.1, forward strand.
TGGGCGTTGTTGGAAGCGCCGTCGAGCTTGTAGTTGATGAACGAGCGCCGGGATCCGTTCGCCGAGACTCCCGCTGCGCGGCCGGTGAACGGATCGATATCCAAGGACTCGGCCGGCGTCAATCCGGGCACCAAGTGCAGCAGCTTGTCGACTGTCGTGCGCCCCTCCGCGCCGATGACCACCGGAAAGGCCTCGATCTGCTCGCGCACCAGACCGTATTCCAGCGCCATTTCTTCCAATCCGGAATTCGGATTGACGAGGGTCGGGCGCAACGGGCGCAACGACAGCGGCGGGATGGTCACCGGAATGCCGGGAAGCACCTCGAAAGGGGCGCTGCGCCATGCCGAGTAGCGCTCCCGAACCGCCGCCAGCGAATAGCGCCCGGCGGGCACGCCGGTGAACGAGAACCCGCCGTCCATTCCCGTGCGATCCCGGAGGACCTGAGCGGTCGCTAGATTGATCAGCTGGACATCTACGTCATCCAGCGGAGACTGGTCGTCCGCGACGATCTGGCCGGATACGACGCCGGTCTGGGCCTTCGCGCTGCCCAGCCACGCGATGAGCGCTAGGATCGCGAAACCACACTGGAGCGCGTGGCGCACTCTAGGCTTAGTCTACCGACCGCTTGAGAGCTGCTCGCAACTGGCCCACGTGCTGTCGCACGCTCAGCAGCAAATCGGCGCTGGAGAGGTTGCTCACGCGCGCGTCGAGCGGCTCGCCCGCACCGAAGAACATCCCGGTCAAGGCGCGGTCCAAGGCCAAGGCATCCTTGAGCAAGCTGCGGCTCAGGTCGCCGAGTCCAGCTTGCGTCGACGGGCGGTTCCGCGCTCCCCGGTGCGCCCAGTAGGTGCGCGGGAGGGCTTCGGACAGCTGATCGTAAATGTCCTTTTCGGAGCGGGCGATACCGTCCAGATGGAATCGGGCAACTCGCTTCAGGCTGGAAGCGTCCGCCCCGGCGCCGCCGCCGGAGCGATTCAGCGTCCCGTGCAGCGCATGCACGTGCGCCAGCAGATCGGCTTCGTGCCGGAAGATATCGCTCACGTAGCGATCGAGTTCGCCTTCGAGCAGGCCTTGATCCAGCATCTGGAACGAGCGCCTCGCGGCATCCTCGTAGTGCTGTACCAAGGAGTTGCGCACGACCCCGCCGCTAGGCCGGCCGGCATTGCGGATGGATGGCGCGACATCGAACGCGGCGGACCCGCCGGAGCGCAGCGCCAGCGCGAACTCCACCGGCTGGCCGCCAGCCGCCGCGCGCAGCTTGCGCTCCACGTCAGCGCGCTCGGATTCGTTGCGTACGGTGCCGGAGAACCGGATTGCGTCTGCCGACCCGCCGGCCTCCAAGCCCTGACGCCAGAGTCCGGCCTTGGCCAGCAACCAGTCCCCCTCGACGACCGCGGAGGGGGCGTCCAGAGCGGGGGGCGGCATGCGCTCGGGCAGCGGAATGCGCAACGCACTCGCCAAGAGTTGCGTCGAGCTTGCCCGGGGAGCGGGCAGGCTCGCTAGGGTCGGCAGGGGTTCGAAAGCGAGCGCGAACGTCGGTGTCGCAGGCGCTTCCAACGTCAAGCGCGGGCCCGGGATTGCCGCGACCTGAAAAAGATTCTCCGGAGCGTTCACTGGCCGACTCAGCGGAAGGCCGCCAAAGCGTACCGGACGAACCGTGGCGGTCGGCCCTGCCGCGAACCCAGCCGATTCCGCACCGTCCGGTTCGGACTGCGCGGTCGCAGCAGGTGTCGACAGCACAGTCGCGACTTCGGACCGGGTGGCAGGGGTCGAATCGATTCCGACCGGACCCGAAACAGCGATCCAACCGACCCACGCAACTAGGACGGCCATCGCGCCGGCGGCAGCGTATGGCGCGAATGTCGGCATCTGAGGCAGGTGGAGATTCGGCAGCCTAGGCAGCTGGAAGCTGGGCACCCAGCTCCATCGGCGCGTGGCGACAGTCTGGATCTCGACTTCGCGAGCCAAGCGCTCGCGCAAGGCGGACAGTGCCGCGGCCCGCCGCTCGGCGGGCAGCTCCAAGGCCAGGCGAGCATGCAACTCGCACTCGATCTCGGCAAGCTGGACATGCAGGCCGGCCGCGCGATCCTGGCACGCAACGCACGCCTTGAGGTGTTCCTCGCGCTCCCCGCCGAGCTGGTTCTCCACGGACAGCAGCAGGTCCTCGGTATCGAGATGCACCGACATCAGCTCCGCTTCGGCAGCGAGGCGCGTCCGCATCGAGTCCATCGGAGTCGCCTGGGCGGCGCTGGCCGCCACCTGCGACCGGAGCAAGGCTGTCGCGTGGACATACGTCTCCTGGACGTCGACCAAGCGCGCCTTGCAGTCGACGCAGTCCCGCACGTGCCTGCAGAGGGCGGGGTCATCCAATTCGCGTTCAGCGTAGAGGAGTAGCTCGTCTGTGGTCAGGTGTCTCACTGGGCTTCGGAACTGCTCGTCGAAATTTCTTGATCGCGCGAGCCACGTAGCTCGCCACGGTCGATATCGATACGTCCAAGATCTCCGCGACCTCGCGGAACGTCAATCCTTCCGCCCGCAGCAGCAGGCATTCCTTTTCCAAGGGGCTCAATTGGTTCCATGGCAAGCTGGACCAGAGTTCGGAACGCTCGGCGCCTGCGTCATTCTGACGGTCGGCCAGAGTCCCTTCGAGACCCCTCCATCCTTCGTCGTCCAGAAGAATCGGCTTGGACTTCTTGGCAAAGTCAATCGCCAGCCGTCGCGCGACGCGATAGAGCCAGCCCTTGGGGTTGTCAATCTCCTCCCCGTTGCAACGAACGCGGAAATACCGGACGAAGGCCTCTTGGGCGATGTCCTCGAATTCGTTCGCATCGCGGAAGCCGCTGCGCAGATACAGAATGAGGTTCGCGGAATGCTGCGCGAACAACCGTTCCGTCTCGGTCGCGGCCTGTGTGATCGCATCAGGCTGGCCTGCGGCACGCACGAGACACCTCGCGAGCTTTCGGCGATCCGCACAATTCCTAGACGATTAACCTAGGGATTCTTGCGACAGGAAAGCTCCACTTACCTAGATGGTCGCTCCGATCCGTGCGAATGTCAACTGTCTCGGCCCGGAAATCCTGTTGTCGCGTGCGATTTTCCGCGAGCGGCACCCGGTCAATCGGAGCCATCGACCCGTTGCGGCCCAACGACCGGCCGAATCGGGTCGCCTCGGTCGCGGGTGTCGCGGCGGGTACGGAGTGCGTTCCGACCCCGAAGCCTTCGGGTCGATAGCGATCTTCCGCTGGCGCGGGCCGCCGTGGTTCCCATTGACCCCGAATCGGCGATCCGGCTTGCGCATTGGGTGGAATCCACTCCCCCGCAAAGCGAACCCTCGCGTTCCCGTCGGACTTACATGCGTCCGTCGGGCGAACTGCTGGGGGCGGCAAGTCCGGCTTCCCTATAATGGGAGTCCGGCCCGGCGGGACCCGGCCCCGACATGAATCCGGGGACCGATGCCCAACGCCGTAGGAGGATCCGGCTCTTGCACTCGGTAGACTACCAACGCCCGCTCACTCTGGAGGCATGTTTGCAGGCGTTCGCCCGTCATGGCAGCGGAGGGCGCGCACTTGCGGGAGGGACGGACCTGCTGCCTCAAATGAGAGCCGGGCGGCTGTCGAATCACTCCGTGATCGACCTGAAGCACGTTCCCGACCTCAACGCGATGCACTACGACCCTGCGAATGGCTTGACGCTAGGCGCGGCCGTGCCGTGCTACCGCATCTACGGCGATACCGCGATCTCGGGAGCCTATCCGGGCCTCATCGACGCCGTCTCGATGATCGGGGGCATCCAGATCCAAGGCCGCGCGTCGGTGGGTGGAAACCTGTGCAACGCCGCACCCAGCGCGGACGCCGTGCCGCCGCTGATCGCCCTCCGAGCGACCTGCCGAATCGCATCGGTCCATGGGGAGCGCGAACTCCCGGTGGAAGATTTTTGCATCGCTCCGGGCCGCAACACTATGCAACCCGAGGAGGTGCTGGTGTCGCTGCACCTGCCGCCGCCAGCCGCGAATTCCGGCGCTTGCTACATCCGGTTCATTCCGCGCAACGAAATGGACATCGCCGTGGCGGGCGCGGGCGTCTCGGTGACGCTCGACAACGGTACGTTCGGCGACGCGCGGGTTGCCCTGGCCTCGGTCGCGCCGACTCCGCTCTTGGTTGCAGAAGCGGGAGCCGCCCTGCGCGGACAGCCGGTGGGACGGGCGGCGGTGGGGCGAGCGGCCGCGGCGGCCAAGGCCGCGGCGCGCCCGATTACCGACATGCGCGGCACGGCCGATTATCGACGCAACCTGTGCGAAGTTCTGACAAGGCGGGCTCTGGAGCGGGCCGTCGAGCGAGCCGGCGGCACGCTCGGGTAGGGAGTAACAGCGACCATGCAGTCCGTACACGTTCGATCGACCATTAACGGCCAGCCCGCCGAATTCCTCTGCGAAGCCCGCCAGTCGCTGCTGGAAGTGCTGCGCGACGTATTGCGGCTGACCGGCACGAAAGAAGGCTGCAACGACGGCAACTGCGGAGCCTGCACGGTAGACATGGACGGGCGCATCGTGCCGGCATGCTTGGTGCTGGGTGTCGAGGCGGACGGCGCCAGCATCACGACAGTCGAAGGCATCGCCGATTCCGCCGCGCTGCACCCAGTCCAGTCGGCTTTCCTGGAGGGCGCCGCGTTGCAGTGCGGCGTCTGCACGCCCGGGTTCATCGTGGCGACCAAGGCTCTGCTGGACCGGAACCCCGACCCGACCGAAGACGAGATTCGGCTCTGGTTGGCGAACAACCTCTGCCGTTGCACGGGCTACGACAAGATCGTGCGCTCCGTGCAAGCGGCGGCGGCATGTCAGAGGCAGGAGACCGCATCATGAGCATTTCTACGAATCGTTCCGCGCCGTCAGGTGCAGCAGTGGGTCAGGCCGGAGGCAGTTCGGGAAGTCGCGACTACGAGCCCAACATGGTGCTCGCGACCCAGACTTTCGATGTGGTAGGCTCGCGGCCTGTCCGGCACGACGGCACGGACAAGGTGACGGGCCGGGCCGTGTACGGAGCGGACGTCGCGCTCCCCGGCACGCTGCACGGCACGATCCTCCGCAGCCCGCACGCCCACGCCCGCATCCGCTCTATCGACACTTCCAAGGCGGCGGCGATGGAGGGCGTTCTCGCCGTGGTCACGGCCGACGACCTGCCCGAGGCCGAAGACAAGCTCGTGGATGTCGGGGAGGGCGACACCCGCCTGTCCTACGTGCATGGGAACGTGCTCGCCAAGGCCAAGGTGCTCTACCAAGGTCATGCCGTGGCGGCGGTCGCGGCCACGAACCCGCATGTCGCCGAGCAGGCCGCCAAAGCGATCGCAATCGACTACGAGGTGCTGCCGTGCTCGATGACCGCGCCCGATGCCATGCGAGCCGAGGCCGAGCTGCTGCACGACGACCTCTGCACGACGGAGCTTGGCGAGCAGACCGACAAGGTGTCGAACGTCGCCGATCACTTCCACTGGACGCTAGGCGATGTCGACGGCGGTTTCGCGCGATCCGATGTGGTCGTGGAGCGGACATTCGACACGGCGACCGTGCATCAGGGCTATATCGAGCCCCATAACGTCACGGCCCTCTGGAATCACGACGGACGACTGCACTTGTGGTGCTCGACCCAAGGCGCGTTCGTGGTGCGCGATGTCACGTCGAAGATCCTCGAGATTCCGGTCTCCAGCGTCCGCGTCACGCCCACCGAGATCGGGGGCGGGTTCGGCGGGAAGATCCCCGTGTACATGGAACCCGTCGCGGCACTCCTGTCGAAGAAGAGCGGCCGCCCGGTCAAGATCCTCATGTCCCGCGAGGATGTGTTTCTCGGAACGGGTCCCACGGCGGGCACGCACTCCCGCGTCAAGATCGGCGCGACCAAGGACGGCAAGATTCAAGCGATGGAAGCCGAGCTGGCCTACGAAGCGGGCGCGTATCCGGGCTCCTTCGTCACGCCGGGCGGCATGTGCGTCTTCGCTGCGTACGAGTGCGAGAACATCTCGGTCGAAGGCTACGAGGTGGTCGTCAACAAGCCGAGCTGCGCCGCCTACCGAGCGCCCGGAGCGCCGCAGGCTGCGTTCGCCGCGGAGCAGGTCATCGACGAGGTCGCGCGCGAAATCGGCATGGATCCGATTGACTTCCGGCTGCGAAACGCGGCCAAGGAAGGCACCCGGCGCGTCGACGGCCCGAAATTCCGTCGAGTCGGTTGCGAGGAAGTGCTCGAAGCGGTCCGGAACCATCCGCACTACCAGGCCCCGTTGGAGGGCCCGGATCGAGGCCGGGGCGTGGCGGTCGGGTTCTGGTTCAACGTGGGCCTCGAATCCAGTTGCACCCTGAACGTCAACACGAACGGCACGGTGAACCTCGTCGAAGGCTCCACGGATATCGGCGGGACGCGCACGTCCATCGCGATGCAAGCGGCCGAGGTTCTGGGCATCCCGGCCGAGAACATCCTGCCGGAGGTCGTCGATACCGACTCGGTGGGCTTCACCTCCGTCACCGGAGGCAGCCGAACCACGTTCGCAACCGGCTGGGCCGCCCACGACGCCGCCCAGAAGATCGTGACCGAAATGAAGGCGCGGGCCGCCAAGCTGTGGTCTGTCGAGGCGCACCAAGTCGACCATGCGAAGGGAACCTATTCCTCGAACGGAAACAGCGCTACGTTCCGGGAACTGGCTGGGCAGGCCAGCCGGACCGGCGGACCGGTCAGCGCCACGGCCACCGTCAAGCCGCGCGGCGTGGGCGGCTCGTTCGCAGCCAACATCGTCGACGTGCAAGTCGATCGCGAGACCGGCAAGGTGGACATCCTGCGCTTCACCGCCATCCAAGACGTAGGCAAGGCCGTGCATCCCAGCTATGTCGAGGGCCAGATGCAAGGCGGATCGGCGCAAGGCATCGGCTGGGCGCTGAACGAAGAGTATTTCATGGGCGCAGACGGCACCATGAAGAACAGCACGCTGCTGGACTACCGCATGCCGACCGCGCTCGACCTGCCGATGATCGACACTTGCATCGTAGAAGTGGCCAATCCGGGCCATCCGTTCGGCGTGCGCGGCGTGGGCGAGGCGAACATCGTTCCCCCGCTGCCCGCCATCGCGAACGCGATCCATGACGCAGTGGGCGCGCGGATGCAGCGCCTGCCGATGAACCCCCCAGCCGTGTGGTCGGCACTGTCCGAGAGCTAGGCATACCGGAAGCGCCGACCGCCACGCCAGCCAGTCCGAGCGAGTTCCCCCTGTAACTTCCATGACCAACCCCTTGATCGAATCGAATATCCCCGAACTCAACCTGCTGTCACGCGGAAAGGTACGCGACCTGTACGCGGTCGGCGACGACCAGCTCTTGATCGTGGTGTCGGATCGTATTTCCGCGTTCGATGTCGTGCTCCCGACCCCGATTCCGCGCAAGGGCGAAGTGCTCAACCAGCTCTCGATCTTCTGGTTCGATTTCTTGAAGGACGTGATCGGAACGCACTTCATCACGGCCGACGTGAACGAGTACCCGGCGGAGATCCGGAAGCACCGGGACCAGCTGGAGGGTCGATCCATGCTGGTCAAGCGCTTGGAGATGTTCCCGATCGAATGCGTCGCCCGGGGATACATCGTGGGCTCGGGCTGGAAGGACTACCAGCGCACCGGATCGGTGTGCGGCGTGCCGCTGCCGGTCGGCTTGAAGGAGTGCGGGAAGCTGCCGGGAACCATCTTCACGCCGGCGACCAAGGCGGTGACGGGCCACGACGAGAACATCGGTTTCGACGAGGCCAGTCGCATCGTCGGATCGGAGGCCGCCGCGCGGCTGCGTGATCTGACGCTGGACATCTACGACCGCGCCTCGCAGCACGGCCTCGCGTGCGGCCTGATTCTGGCGGACACGAAGCTCGAGTTCGGCACGCTGAACGGGGAGATCGTGCTCGGAGACGAGGTGCTCACGCCGGACTCGTCGCGCTACTGGCCGCTGGACCTGTACCAACCTGGACGCGGCCAGGAATCGTTCGACAAGCAATACCTGCGGGACTACTTGGAAAAGGTGCGGTTCAACAAGCAACCGCCGGGGCCGGAACTTCCTGCTGACGTGGTGCAGAACACCACCGAGAAGTACCTCGAAGCCTACGCGACGATTACCGGCGAAGAGTTGTGAGCCTCGCTTGACCGTGGCTGCCAACGGCAGCATCCACCAGCGGGATCAGTGTGTGCGGAGGCATGCATCGTCCGCGAGCCAGTCGAGCACATGACGCATCGAGATCGGCTGCGGTGATACCGCTTCTGAGATCGCGGTGGTAGAATCCTAATACCATGAGTGCCAACCTCTCAACGAACTCAACCCGTCGCACCGCCCTCAAGGCAGCAGCCTCGTTCGGCATCCTGTCGAGCGCGACCAAGGTCGGCCTGGCGGCCGAAAACGCAAGGGCGGACGGTCGCCTGCAGCAATCCGTCTGCAAGTGGTGCTATCGCGACATGGCGCTCGAGGACCTCTGCGAGCAAGCCGCCAAGATGGGCATCGTCTCCGTGGAGCTTCTGGCCAAGGACCAGTGGCCGACATTGGAGAAGTACGGGCTGACTTGCGCGGTCGGCAACGGGATCTGCAACATTCCCAACGGCACGAATCGCGTGGAGTTCCACGCCAGCATCGAGACGAAAGCTCGGGAGCTGATCTCCGCCGCGAAGAAGGCGGGGGTGCCGAGCCTCATCGTCTTCTCCGGCAACCGTCGCGGCATGTCCGACGAAGAGGCGCTGGACAACTCGGCGAAAGTGCTGAATCGCCTCAAGGCGCAAGCCGAGGACGAGGGCGTGAACATCCTGATGGAGTTGCTCAACTCCAAGGTCAATCACCCGGACTACCAGTGCGACAAGACAGCTTGGGGCGTCGAGTTGATGAAGCGCGTCGAATCGCCTCGGGTGAAGTTGCTGTACGACATCTACCACATGCAGATCATGGAAGGCGACGTGATCCGCAATATCCGCGACAACATCGACTACCTCGCGCACTTCCACACCGGCGGCAACCCGGGGCGTCACGAGATCGACGAGACTCAGGAACTCAACTACAAGGCCATCTCGAAAGCTATCGCGGACTTGAACTTCAAGGGTTATTTCGCCCATGAGTTCATTCCTGAGCGCGACCCGATGACTTCGCTACGAGAGGCTGTCGAGCTCTGCATCGTCTAGGACTTCGACCTAGACAGCCCGTCCACGGTGTCCGGGCGCAAGTCCCGCTCGGAAGACGCCGCTGGCTTGACGCCTGCGCTTCAGCAAGTCGCGGTCACGCGAGGTGCTGATGCGGGGCGTCCTGCGACGAACGGGTTCTGCGATGAAGCGAGAGTTCGTCGGTCTCGAGCGTGAGATACGCGTTATTTCGCTTCCGCGGCAGATCGTCGTATGGTAGTAGTGAGGCATGCGGTGGCTTAAGCGACTCCGTGGCTCGCAACGGACCCGATGGCTGTCGCTGCTGTTCAGTCGGGGGTGAACAAGCATGTACGGACAGTTTTCCTCATACGGTACGTACAGAGATCCAGATACCGCAGTATGCAACGTTTGGCCGGTTGAGGACGGATGGCGGATCCAAGTCAAGTTGCCCACGCATCTCTCGGACGGCCAGAGGGTGGAGATCCTGAATTGGCTCGCCTCGTACAGGGCAGAGATTCGCCAGCAGCACCCCTATTGGCTCATGCGCTTCAGCGACGACGGTCACGAGTACATACTCGACGTCATGCCAGCCGACGGGCCGGGGGAAGCGGTTCGTAACGTGCTCCCGTTCATTCAGAGCCGACAGCGAATGGAGGCTGATTATGAGTGACAATCTCGAAAAATCCCCTTCCGCAGAAGCGGACAGAGATCCCGTTTCCGCCGATGTGGCTGAGACCGCGTGGCCTGCGCGGGCGATTCCCGATGCGTCGGGTCCGGTTGCGATCGGAGACCACAATCAAATCGACCTTCCACGGATACCGCCAAGCCCGATGGATAAGCTCTCGTCGGGGGAGGTCGTCAAGATCCTCCAGTCCTCTCTGGCCAATCTCGATTCGCATGACCAACGGCGGTCGGAGGTTGCCGTAGATCAGGTTCAGAAGCGCGAGGATGCTGACAAGCAGCGGATCTACGTCGGCGGATCGCTTGCGGCGTTGGGGCTTGCCCTCGTTGGGATTCTCGCTTGGCTGGGGGAGCGCGATGTCGCGATGATGCTCGTGGTGTTCTTGGCTACGGTCGTCGGAGTGACCATTGGCGGCAACAAGGGGCGTTAGCCTCAGCTGATCGAGGTAACAGCGAGGCACACAGCGGATCGACAGGCTCGGCAGGCTGACCGCAGGTGCCGACTTGGGCAAGCTGGTGGTTTGGTTCTGCGAGGGGCGTTCTGCGCTCGTTCATGGGGTGGCAACCCTGCAGGGCAGGTACGTGAAGACATCCGTTGCCAGGGCCACCTGACACCATTCCGCTCGAGACATCGAATTCCATTCGCTGACCTACCGTCACAAGCACTTGGGACTCAGAGTCAGCCGCCCGACGAAGAAGGTCGCCGTTCGCGCATCCCGCCCAGCCCATCTGTTGAACCATATGGATTTCAAATGAGTCCGCAAGGAACCTAGCGAGTTGTCGGGGAACCGAGTCGTCGAGCAGCAGCTTCATCCAAGCGACCCTCGAGCATTGATTTCACACGCTCCAGCACTCCCACTGCTTGGCTTCGAGAGACCGTAGGGTGGTTATCCATGAACTCCTCAAGCGGGTCTCCAGCTTCCAAGTAGTCGATAAGGATTCGAATCGGGACTCTAGTACCGAAGAAGACGGGCGTGCCGCCCAAGATTTCGGGGTCTCGATTGATCAGCGTATCTGGCATCAATCACCTCGAGCTTGATGAATCGTACCATCGAGCGATTCCGTCTTGCTCCACCTAGATGCTCCGGACGGACGAACTCTGAAGTTTCGCGACTACCGAATAGCCCACTGTGTCTGGCAGGTTCTGGAGGAGACACGCGAATCGCAGCGATTGCTTGCACCGACAGTCGAATCACAGGGATCCACCGGACGCTGCAGGCGCGAGTTGTCGGCATTGTGGAGGTCTGCGAGAATGAACGCGCTTCATACGCGGCCATCGAATGGGGTGGAGCGTGCCGCCACCTTCATCGCGACTGGTAGCGCACGGAACGCAACTGGATGGGTATCCCATGCTTCGTTTCACATGCCCAATCGTTGTCTGGCTGACTGTCACGGTCCAGTGCCTCGGGCAAGATGCACTTCAAGGTGCCATTCCGCAATTGAGTTTCGTGCCGGCTCGAGTGTGCGATCCGGGAGCAACCGACGATCAAGAGACGGGCGACCAGTCTCTCAGGGAAGAAATCGAGCGCCTGATCGCCGATCTCCCTCGAGGGAGAGAGCGAGACGTAGCGGAGAAGCTCCTCGAGGAAGTTTCCGATAGGCGCCTCCCGGGATTCTGCTTGGACCCGCGGACCGGGGATTTCGTAGCAGGTTCCGTCGGTAGCGGAGGAGCGGGGCTGGGCGAGTTCCGGGTTTCCTTGGGGAACCGCGGCCTGCCGGAAATCGGGGTTGACGTTGCCGCCCGGCCAGATGAGGGTGCCTTCGATTACGCGTACCGTGTATCGAACGGGGCCGAGGCTGGCGCACCGATCGTTACCTGGGGGCTGATGACCCCCGTGGCGGATCGGACGAAGACGCTCACGCATCCGATCTGGCAGGTTGGGGCTGCGGCACTATCTGATCGGGTTGTGGCGGTGACATCGCGAGAGGGCACTGAAACGGGCATGGGTCCGTTACTCAGTCCTGGTGGCAGCGAATTGTCGCGATGGAGGACGGCTGCCGAGCGATTCGCGATCCAAGCTGGCTCTAGCCTCTCCTTGTTCGGCGTGAGGTCCGACTTTCTGCCGGGATGGACAACGGCGTACGTCGGTTCTGATGACGCCATCGAACTCCCGGAGCACCCGCTACCAAGAGACGTCATGGCCGGGCTAGAGGTTCTGTCGAGACCTTCGCACTACTACACTGCGGTACTGACAATGGGCCCGAAATTCGAGCCGTGTCGGAGCAATCCTTAAATGTCCGCTTTTTGGCAAACCTTAAATGTCCGGTTCGCCGGGCGGGCTCCGGGCTGTCCTTACCGTTGCGGCCGATTCTTCCATCGGGGCCGCGTCAGGCTCAAGGGAAGCCTCGCGGGACGGAGGAAAGAGGCACCCCCGTATTCCTTTCTGCGGTAGTGGCCTTCAAGCTGGCTGCGGCCGAACCAGCCAGTGTTCTACAAGACATACAGACATTCAACAGCAGGTCTCGGCCGCTCAACGCGTACCCGGCCCCGCCAGGCACCTCGGTGCGCTCGCCGTAACGCTGCCCACCGGCTGCTTGCAGCCGGTGGGCTTGGAGACCTTGTGGCACGGGGTCCGGCATGCTGCTCCGCTACTTCGAAAAAGCGGACATTTAAGATTTGCAGGAACCGGACATTTAAGATTTGCGCTAACACCGAAATTCGAGCCGGGCACGGATCGGACTTGGATCGCGGGTGACTGGCTCTTCGGCGTTCAGAGCATGGTCGTGGCCGGCAGGCTAACGGCTGGGTCGACGTACGTCGCCGAATTGCTTGATGCGCTCTTTCGCATCGCAGGGTCCGCGTCGGAAGCACAGGTGCCCTTGAAGGTCAGATCCACACCGAACGGTGCTATGGAGGCACTATCCAGCGTTTGACATCCATGTCGCCTTTGCAGCCAGACGATCAACCCTTCCATTGTGTTCCCTCCCGTGCCATCGCCAAATAGCGATTCTCGCACATCTCGTTCGTTTCGCGGAACCCCTCCCGGCATCCTCTTTGGAATGTGTAGATGGGGATCCTGAGCGGCGGGATCAGCGCGTATCCTTTGGCGATCTCTGATTCGACGACCCTGGCGATCTGCTCGACTTCGGGGAGCTTCCCCTCGTCTCGTGCGTGGTCGATAGCGTAGCCCCATGCTTGGTAGAGCATGCCCTCGGGCCAGACGGATGTTGGGCCGAGTAGACGGTGCCAGCGGTAGTGCCATTCCCAATACTCGAGTTCCGAGAGCTTGGTGGCGGGCGGTTGTTGCTTGAGGTCGCTGATGAGGCGAGCCGCTGCTTGCCAGCGGTTTTCTCGAGCCTCTTGTGTGTGCTGCTCGTGCATAGTTCATTCCAATTCGAAAATGAGCCTGAAGCGTGGTCGAGGGATGGGATGTGGGAACAGGGTGATTATAGACCGTCGGGAGGGTGGGCTGCAAGACGTGCCCGACCGCCTCGGGCGCCCTTCCCTCGGGGCCAGCTCATGCCTAAGGAAAACCTTGGGGGGGTTCGGGGGGCAAAGCCCACCTTCGGCTAGCAAGGCTGCGCCCGCAGGGCGCAGACCGCTTACCTCGCTCGCGGATCCCGCGGCACGGCACCTCCCCGCTGACGCGGGGAGGAAGATCGCAGCTGCGAAAGGCGCTTCCGGAACCAAGTCAGGAATCGCTCTGCACAGCACTATTTCCAACATACAAGCCTGAACGCGGCCGCGCTCAGGCCGCCTCCCGCAACTCCGCGAAGAGCGCCTCGCGCGCCTCTTGCAGCGCCCGCGCCACCGCGTGATCCGTCTGCGCGTGCGCCTCCCGGTCCAGCTCCGCGAAGCTCACGTGCGGCCGCAAGTAGCGCGCCGCCTCCGGCAACGCCTTGAGCCGCTCGTACGGCGTGCGGATGTCCGCCTGCCGGTAGACCTTGCGCTGCTTCCCCTTGGCGTCCGTCTCCACGCGCGGGAACAGGCACGGCCGGTGGTAGTTCAGGTACGGGTCCAGCACCTCCCGGTGGAACCGGTCCAGGCACTCCGCGTGGCGCCCGGGGATGTGCCCGTACCCGAACTGCTTGCGGATCACGCTGCCGTTCTTGCTCTCCGCCAGGGCGTTGTCGTTGCTGCGCCGCGGCCGCGACTTGGTGAACTCCTCCACGCGCAGCTTCTCCAGCAGCTCGGCCACTTGGTAGTTGATGTACTCGGAGCCGTTGTCGGAGTGAAAGCCATGCACGACAAAGGGGAACGACGCCAGCAGCCGCTCCAGCACCGGCACCAGGTAGCGCTCCGAGATGCGCTCCACGCAGCCCGTGAACTGGTACTGGGTGACCTCGACGACCGCGTTGATGTGGTACACCCCCTTGACCTTGTCGAGGTCGCCCTGATGCACCGAGTCCACCCGCACCCAGCCCGGGCGGCCCTCCGGGCGCGGCTTGCGCCGCTCGCCGATCGGCGTCGGCGCGGGGCGCGTGCCGTCCAGGTTGCCGAGCACGCGCACGTACGCCTGGGAGTGCCGCAGGTTGTACAGGTGGCCGTGGGAGAGCCCCGCCAGGCGCGCGTAGCGCTCGTCGCCGAAGACCTCGAAAGCCCGGCGCAGCAAGGCCATCGTGGCCGGGCCGGACAGCGTGCCGTGCAGCGCGTCCGTCTCCGCCAGCAGCAGGATGTCGTCCCGCGTGTACCGCTGCCGGAACGGCCGCGCCGCCCCCTTGCGCCCGTCTGCCAGCTCGCCCTGCGCGATGTACGCCGTGATCAGCCGCGCCACTTGCGCCCGCGACAGCCCCGTCGTGCGCTGCAGGTAGGTCCGCAGCAAGCCGCGCTCCGCGCGCTTCTTCAGCTTCCAGTACGAGAACCGCCGCAAGGTGCGGCCCACGTGCGCGTACGCCTCCACCCGCGACGGCGCCAGCACCGCCTCCGGCGGCGTCGCCTCCAGGAACTGCCGCACCTCCGCCAAGGTTCGGTGCGTCGCCAGATCAAGTTGCAAGATCACCCTCCGATGATCCGCACATCCCCTCCGGAGCCTCGTTCGGGCTCGTTTCTCGTTGGAATCAACCACTGGGTTGGGCAATGATATCGATCCTGGGGAAACGGTAGGGGACTTCACGGCGATCTCCAATTTCGGGCCGGGTTGGACTACGGCCTATGTAAGCAGTAAGGGCGTGAACTTCGCTTTACCCTTTTCGCTGGGTGAATTCCCGGAAGCGGTTCAGGAAGAGATTCTGTTCCTGCATCGGTGGGAGAATCGACTCACTTCCGTGCCCATCATCGGCCCAAGGTTCAGTGCGGACGTGGAACGGGAAGCAATCTCGGAGAATTGGCAGACAGGGATCCAGACACTGATCGCTCACGGCTGGCTGAGCAAGGATTCTCCCTATGTCGTGGAACTCCTGCAGTTCCTGACGGATCCCTCGCTTGTCGACGTGGGTGCTAGCATCAGTTCCGAGCCAAGAAGCGGCATGGAGCCCGTTTGGACAAGATTGTTCGGATGGCATTCTGAACCTCGTCACGCCTAGACACAAGCCCAGCACCAAGGGGATCGCCCTGCTAGCGCCTCGCGATTCTGCTTTACACCCAAGGCCTCGGCGGTCCAGAGCCTCAGACCCGAGGAAGTGTGAACGCGGTTGGGAAACGGCGCACGATAGACGGACACTCGCTTCACGCGTAGAATCTGACACCCCAAGAGCCTAACGTGGACTGACCGCGGATCCCTAAGCGCAACGAGAGCGGCAAGTGAATCGTCGCTGCTTGTGTACGGGACAGAGCTTGTCCGCAGACCGCGTACTCGCTCGATCGTGGAGCTTGGACCTCAGCACTCGCATGGGCCTCAAAGCAGGACTCGCCGACAGGGCGACCCCGGAGCAACTCAAGTATGCCGCTCGCGACTCTATTCCTTCGGCTCGCTGGAGCAAGCACTTCGTTCCCAGTGCCGCAGGGCTCCGAGGGTTCGCGAAGATGCTGTTGCCCTATGATGGAAAGCATGCTCCGTTCCAGTGATTGGGATCGAAGGGACTTCCTGCGCTCGGGGAGCGCGGCGGCCGTGGGGCTCGCCTTGCAAACTAAGGCCCGCGCGGCCGATTCCGACGTCGGAGGAGAGTGGCGCAACCGGGTCTCCGGCATGTCCTACCGGCGCTTGGGCAGAACCAACTACATGGTCTCGGAGATCGTCTGTGGCGGCAACACGATCGCTCCGGACAACTACCGCCATGTCGAAGAGGCGATCGAGAGTGGACTCAACTACCTCGACACGGCACCGGCGTACGGCCGCGGCCGGAGCGAACTCGGGTACGCGAAGGTGATCGGGGGTGCGAAGCGCGATCGCGTCTTCGTGAACACCAAGGTCAGCGTCTGGACTTCGAACCGCAACGCGCTCTTCCGGGCAATCTACGACAGCCTTCCCGAGACCGAGCGAAAGCGCATCGACCGCAAGATTCGCGACGAGTTGGAGCGGCGTCAAGCCCTCGACCCGGACCATATCTGCGACTACTTCGGAGGCCAGCGCGGCGCGCTGGAGGCTTCGCTGCTGGCCAATGCCATGGAGCCGGATTACGGAAGCAAGATCGACCGACGCTCGGAGTACCGCGAGCGCATCCTCAAATCTGTCGAAAGCAGCCTGCGGGCGCTTGATACGGATTACCTTGACCTGCTGATGGTGCCTCACGGGGCCAACAGTGCGCACGAGGTCACGGCCTTTCCGGAGGTCTTCGAAGCCTTCGAGACGCTGCGCAAGGCGGGCAAGGTTCGCCACCTCGGAGTATCGGCGCACAGCGACCCCGGCGGCGTGCTGGAGGGGGCCGTACAGAGCGGCCAGTACTCCGCTGCCATGGTGGCGTACAACATCGTAAACCGCGCATTCGTAGACTCGGCCCTCGAAACGGCCCGCCAAGCCGATGTTGGCGTCATTGCCATGAAAGTGGCCCGGCCGTGCCATCACGGACGGGACAACACCACGCCCAACGACCCGCGGCGCGTGGCCATGATTGAGCAGGCAGTGCCCGGAAGCCTCTCCGTGCCCCAGAAGTGCTACGTCTGGGCGCTTCAGAACGAGCGGGTCGCTTGCGTCAACTCGGAATTGAAGGATTCCGCCTTGGTTGCGGCGAATTTGCCCTTGGCCGCGTCCAAGCCCGCGTAGCCCGCCCCGCCAGATCGCTAGCTACCGGACGACCGGACCCTCTACGTCCAGCAGCATGTTGGCGCATAGATCGTTTCCGAAGGTCTCCCAGTCCAAGAAGCTCCACACCATCTGCTTGTCTCGATTGACCTCGAAGATCTGAGGGGCCTCGGCTTCCGCATGCGTGTTGGTGACGACGACATTGCCGTTCGGCAACGCTTGCAGTTGGGTCACCCAGAACAGCGGAAGGCCGGGGATCTCCTCGCTCTGCAGGCTCCACACGATCTCGCCTCCCGGGCTGACCTCCAGCACGCGGTTGTTGTTGCCCCCGCCGATCAGCGTGTTGCCGCTCGGCAAGCGGTAAGCCGAGTAAACGGAGGTTCCATGCCCGCGGTGGGTCGGCGTCGCCGGGCCGGTCAATTCCAGCCGGTACTCCCAGATCACCGTTCCGTCTCGCTCGTATTCCCGCACAGCGCCGTCGTTCTCGTGCGTGACCAAGTAGGTTCCGGCTGGTGTCGACCGCACCAAGCGGGTGTCGCGGTGGGAATCCGGCTTCTCCACGCGCAGCGGGATCTCGTGCTGGATCGCGCCCTCGCGATCCACCTCCACGATCCGCCGATTGCCAGTCTCGGCGATCATCGTCAGGCCGTTCGCGAGGCGCTCGAAGCCGTGGATCTCGACCTTGTCGACATCCGAAGACGCCGGTTTCGACTCCCATTCCCAGACGACCTCCTTCTCGGAGGTCAGTTCGACGATGGCATTCTGGGCAGTCGGCACGAGCAGGTTGCCGTTCGGGAGCAGGTGCAAGTCATGCGCTACCGTGCCGTTCTCCCATGACCAATCGACGGAACCGTCGGCGTTCACCACGGCTACCTGGCCCCTGTCTTGGGCGATGAGCCGGTGCGACACCGGCTCGGGCCGGACTTCGGGCCGAGAGCAAGCCGCGCCGAGGATCGGCGCGGCTAGGCCCGCCCGCAGGAAACTACGGCGGTTCATGCGATTCGCTCTTTCTCGACCGGGATCAGACGAACTCGTACTCGCCGGGCCTAGGCAGTTCCGGGACATCGAAGTTGCCGTCCAGCGACGGGTTGTCGGGAATCAGGTTCTGCTTCGAGTTCATCACCATGTCCCAAGTCAGTTCGATCCCGGCATAGGCGGACTCGCGCCCCATGATCGCGGTCATCGTCGAGTAGGCCACGGGCAGCGCGAAGTTCTTGTACGGTCCGGAGCCGTTGATCGAGGCGACCATTTCGATGTGCTCCTGCACGTAGGGGTTCTTGCCGGGGTTGCCCAAGTCCCTGACTGTGGACCGACCGTGGGTGCCGACGACCAATTCGTTCACCCGTCGCACCTTGCGTTCGGGGTACTGGCGGCAGTGGCTCGACATCCGCACGCCGTTGGCGTACACGAAGTCCGCGTACACGTGGTCATAGATGTTTCCGTACAGCTTCTCGCGAGGTCGCCAGATCGCCCCTCCGGACGCCACGACGCTCTCCGGGTGGGTGTCGCCCATCACCCAGTTGATGACGTCGATATTGTGCAGGTGCTGCTCGACGATCTGGTCTCCGCAAATCCAGACATGCGAGTACCACGCCCGCTGCTGCCAAGCGAGGGAATCCGTCTCGAGCTTTTCCTGAAAGTCGGCGCCCTTGATCACGGGACCGGATACCCAGTTCGCGTACGTAGCCACGACATCGCCGATCTCCCCGTCCTGGATGCGGCGGACCGAGTCCACGTACTCCTTCTGGCAGCGTCGTTGCGCACCGATCATGACCGTGAGCTTCTTGCGCTCGGACTCCTTGGCCAGCCGGATCACCTTCTGCGCTCCCATGCAGTCTGTCGCGAGCGGCTTCTCGGCGAAGACGTGCTTGCCCGCGTTGATCGCGTACTCGAAGTGCAGCGGACGCCAGCCCGGCGGAGTGTGCAGGAACACCACGTCCACGCCCGAATCGACGACCTTCTTGTAGGCGTCGTAGCCGAGATACCGGTTCTCGGGCGCGACTTGGATCTGCTTCTTGACCTCTGGCTCGAACTCGTCCGAATCCCGGAGTCGGCGCAAGGAGCGCTCCAACTGGTCTTCGAAGAGGTCGCCCATGACCGTCAGTTCGTAACTGGGATTGCCCCGGATCGCCTCGGCGACGCCGCGCGTGCCGCGACCGCCGCAGCCGACGATTCCGATGGTCAGCTTCTCGTTCGCTTGGCCCCGAAGCGTCTCGGGGCGCACGATCTGCAGCCCGACCGCCGTAGCTGCAGCGGTCTGCGCAGATCCAGTCATGAAATTGCGGCGCGAAACATCCGGGGCGGAGTTCGCCGCCGCTGTCGATTGCTCTGGCATAAGTTTGATTCCTTGTGTCCGCGCCCGCATAGATCGGACGCTTCGTGGATTGGCACTATTGTAGTAGTCTTCGCCTCCCCGTCGTCAGCGGGGCCCTTCCAGTTGCCATATGCAGGCGGCGGGCGCCAGACTGGCGATCGGACAAACGTTGGGACCGGCCGCAAGCACGCGAGCAGTGGCTAACGAACCGAGCTGTCGCGAGCGGAGCCTGTGCGGCCGTGTGTTGCGAGAAAGATGCGACTCGAAATCGCGCTCACGGGCATGTAGCAGTTCCTCGGGTTACACAACCTCTGCAGGCGGTACCTGCTTCCGATCTTCGTGGCTGAGGACCGCTGGCTTGCACCCGGCCGCAAGGATGCTACTGCCAGAAAGACAATCCGCGCCAAGCACTGATGATCGATGCCGCGAGTTCGCTATTGCCTGCACGCTATAGATCGCTGTTCGGGTCCACCTCTCGGAACGGCGACGAAGTGGCGTGAAGAACGGGCAGGCAGTCTGCCACGAAGGTTGTGATCGTATCGGTTCAGCAGCAAGCCGGTGCGCTGCTCCGAAGACCAGCGTTACTGGCAATCCATGATGTGTCGCCCCGGCCAGACTGCTTCACTCGGAACGATCCGGCCGACGCTCGAACCAGTCGCGAATCGGGTCTCCGGGATTACAATCGTCGATGCCCGCGCCGGCACCGAGCACTCGTCTCGTACCCGCCTCCACGGGTCGATTCACTGGCCACTCGAAGTCTGGACTGCCATCCGTCCTGATGGGCTTGTGCGGTCCCGCCGCCCAATCTATAGGCGAGGGCCTCTTGATAGTCTCCTCGACGAAGTATCGCATCGCTAGACCTCCATCTCCGCTGGCGGCACGTCGACCGCCCTCCAACCGGAATCAACCTGCGTGTCATTGTAACCAATTCCCGAGGTCAACGCAGGGAAGCTGAAGATAAGCCCGTCACGAACGAAGTGACAACTGTGGCGTGCGCTCCCCACGATCCCATGCACGGTACGGAACTGGCGACACCTTACAAACCGCACGCTCCAGAACTTGCGCGTAGAATGCAAGAAGGCTGTCTGTCATGAAGATTGTGATCGCACTCGTACAGAGCAACCTGCCAACAACGGCACCCTGCCCATACGTCGCTCCAAAGACCAGCGTTACTGGCAATCGATGATGTGCTGCCCCAGCCGGTTCGCTTCAGGAACGATCTGGCCGACGCCTGAGAACGTCGCGAACCGGATCCCCTGGGTAACACTCGTCGATACCCATGTCGCCGACGCCGAGCACGCGTCGCCGGCCCGCCTCTACGGTTTGATCTACCGGCCCTACTAGCATTGGACTGCCGTCTGTCCTGATGGGCTTGTGCGGCCCCGCCGCCCAATCAATAGGCGATGGCCTCTTGATAGTCTCCTCCACGAAGTATCGCATCGCTAGACCTCCATCTCCGCTGGAGGCACATCGTCCACCCTCCAACCGGAATCAACCTGCGTGTCATTGTAACCAATTCCCGAGGTCAACGCAGGGAAGCTGAAGATAAGCCCGTCACGAACGAAGTGGCAACTGTGGCGTGGGCTCCCCACGACCCCATGCACGGTACGGAACTGGCGACACCTTACAAGCCGCACGCTCCAGAAATTGCGCGTAGAAAGCTGGCAGGCCGACTGTCAGGAAAATTGTGATCGCACTCGTACAGAGCACCCTGCCAACACCGGCACCAAGCCGATACGTGGACCCCAAGACCGGCGTTCTCGCGATCAGAATTTGTCGCCCCGGCCAGATTGCTTCACTCGGAACGATCCGGCCGACTCCCGAACATGTCGCGAACCGGGTCTCCGGGATTACAATCGTCGATGCCGACCTCGCCGGCACCGAGCACTCGTCTCCGGCCCGCCTCTACGGTTCGATTCACCGGCCGCTCGACGATTGGACTGCCATCCGTCCTGATGGGCTTGTACGGTCCCAACGTCCAATCAATTTCGAAGGGTCTCTTGGTAGCCTCGTCGGCCGCATATCGCATCTTCAGACCTCCGACTCCGCTGGTGGCACGTCGACCGCGCTCCAACCGGAATCAACCACCGTGTCATTGTAAACGATTCCCGAGTTCAAGGCCCGGGGTCCGAAGATGAGGCGGATATCGGAGCGATCAATCGAGGTAACGCAATCGACCGATGCAGTTCGACAGGAACGGGCCGTCAAGAGTCACTTCAACCAGTGCTCGGGCACGAGCCGATCGCGTGTTCTCTGTTGAAAATCTCTGGCCTCGTCGCACCCCGCTTCTATTGGGCGCCCATTCGTAGATCCGTACGGGCACGCTTCCTGAGGCAATCTCAACTACTGAGATCCTACCTGCGCATGCAACGGACTGCTAGAGTAGCAATCGGACGCTTGGCCAAAGAGTATTCCGATGAACGGTTCGTTCGCTTCCAGCACTAGCCGGGCACTACCTTGGCGGAATCGGGCGCGATCATGCGTCCCATCCGTTCTATTCGTGACCGCTTCATTTGGCGGCATGGTCGGTGCCTTGGCCCAAGGCACCGAACCGGGCGGAGCCATCTCCGCCGAGCGTTCCCGCAGACTCCTCGATCAGTACTGCGTCCAGTGCCACAGCGGCGAACAAGCCACGGCCGGACTGCGATTGGATCAAGCGCATGTATCGCAGGTCGGTACGGACTCCGCCCTATGGGAAGGGGTGGTCCATAAGCTCCGCACCGGGATCATGCCTCCCGCAGGCATGCCGCAGCCATCCGCGGCGGACCGCGAAGCTCTGCTCGGAGGGCTGGAATCCTCGCTCGACCAAGCCGCCGAGCACCGTCCCAACCCCGGCCGCACCCAGAGCCTGCGCCGCTTGAACCGGACCGAATACCGCAACTCGATCCGCGATTTGCTCGCTTTGGATATCGATGTAGACGCCCTTCTTCCCCATGACGAGAGCGGTCATGGATTCGACAACGTGAATGTCGGTGAACTCTCCCCGACGCTCCTCGACCGGTACGTTTCCGCCGCGCAGAAGATTGCGCGCCTTGCAGTTGGAGGCACCGCGAGCGAGCCGCGCACCGAGATGATTCGAGTGAAGCCCGACGTGACGCAAGAGCGGCACGTGCCGGGGCTCCCCCTGGGAAGCCGCGGCGGGCTCTCGACCCCCTTCACGTTTCCGCAGGACGGGGAGTACGAGATCAGGATTTGGCTCACGCGAAACCGCAACGAGGAAGTAGAGGGGCTCCGGCGGCCCCACGACGTGCATCTGCTGCTCGACCGCAAACCCGTCGCCACCTTCACGGTGCGACCTCCAGTGGATCGCTTGGACTATTCGCAGGTCGATCAGCATCTGCGCACGCGCCTGACCGTGGCCGCCGGGCCGCATGACTTGGCAGTGACCTTTCCTATGACGCAGTCCTCCCTGCTCGAGACCATGCGTCAGCCCACGCAGTCGCGGTTCAACATGCATCGTCACCCCCGCACGGCCCCGGCGGTATTCCAAGTCTCGGTTACGGGTCCGTACGACGCCAGGGGCGCGGGGGACACGCCGAGTCGGCAGCGCCTCTTCGCGTGCCAGCCAGAAGTGCCCGGCGACGAGGAGCCTTGCGTGCGAAGCATCCTCTCTGCGGTTCTCCGGCGCGCCTATCGTCGGCCCGTCACGGACGATGATCTGGCTGGTCCGCTGGAGTTCTACCGCCGCGGACATGCCCGCGGCGGATTCGATGCTGGGGTCGAGAACGCATTAACCGCGGTGCTGGTGAGTCCGCAGTTTCTGTTCCGCGCCGAGCTGGACCCGCCGCGACCGGACGGTTCCCCGTATCGCGTCAGCGACTTCGACTTGGCATCGCGCCTGTCGTTCTTCCTGTGGAGCAGCATTCCTGATGACGAATTGCTCGACGCCGCGGAACGAGGAGACCTGAACCGGACGGGCGGCCTCGAAGCCCAGGCGCGGCGAATGCTGGCGGATCCGCGCTCCTCGAACCTCGCGACGAACTTCGCCGGCCAGTGGCTCCATTTGCGCAAGCTCGAGTCCTTCTCGCCCGATGCCAGGCTGTTCCCGGACTTCGACGACAACCTGCGCCAAGCGCTACGGGAGGAGACGGAGCGCTTCGTGGACAGCGTGCTGCGGGAGGACCGCAGCGTGCTGGACCTCGTCCGCACGGACTACACGTTCCTGAACGAGCGGCTGGCGAAGCACTACCGGATTCCCGAGGTGTACGGAACCCGTTTCCGGCGAGTGCGACTGGACGAGAGCAGTCACCGGGGCGGGTTGCTGAGGCACGGCAGCGTGTTGAGCGTCACGTCCTACCCGACGCGCACGTCGCCAGTGATTCGAGGAACGTGGATCCTGGGAAACGTCTTCGGCGCACCGCCGCCACCGCCGCCACCGAACGTCCCGGCGCTCGACAATTCGGTACCCGCCGCGCTGCCGATCCGGGAACGCCTGAAGGCCCACCGGGACAACCCGGCCTGCGCGAGCTGCCACCGCACGATCGATCCGGTGGGCTTCGCCTTGGAGAACTTCGACGCTCTCGGACGCTGGCGCGACTCGATAGAGGGAGTCCCGGTCGACGCGTCGGGCGGTCTTCCGGGCTCCAGTTCATCCAGCTCGGGCGTTGACGGCATCGAGGCCAGCCTGCTGGCGCGCCCGGAACTCTTCGTTGGCACGCTGATCGAAAAGTTGCTCACGTTCGCGCTGGGCCGCGGCATCGAGCACTTTGACGCACCAGCGATTCGGAAGATCCTGCGTGAAGCCGAGCCGCGTGGATATCGCTTTTCGGACCTTGTGCAAGGTATCGTAAAGAGCGTACCGTTTCAGATGAGGGAACCGACATGATCGTCACCAAGAAAGCGCTCCCGAGACGCACGTTCTTGCGGGCCATGCAGGCCAGCGTCGCGCTGCCGCTGCTCGACGCGATGATCCCGGCGGCAACAGCGAGCGACAGGACCCCGGCCAAGCCGGTCCCCCGGCTTGGGTTCGTGTTCATCCCGATGGGCTGCGACCACTCCCGCTGGACACCGAGCGACGATCCCAAGCTAGGAAGCCTGTCGCCGATCCTCGAGCCGCTGTCAGGCATGAAAGACGACTTGATCGTCTTCACCAACTTCGACCTGAAGAACGCCTATCCGGGAACCCACTCGACTTCCAATGCCGCGTTCCTGAGCGCGGCGTTCGCGAAGCACACCGAGAGCTCCGATTACTATCTCGGCACGACCGTGGACCAGCACGCGGCCCGGCAGCTGGGCAAGGAAACCCAGTTGCCTTCCTTGGAAATGTCGATGGATCTGTTGCAGACCGTCGGCCAGTGCAACAACGGATACGCCTGCGTGTACCAGAACAACCTGTCGTGGTCCTCTCCGACCACGCCGCTGCCGTCCGAAGCTCACCCGCGCACGGTCTTCGAGCGCCTGTTCGGAGAGGGCGGCAGCGTCGGCGACCGCCGCGCCGCGTTGCGGCAGCGGGCGAGCCTGCTGGACTGGGTGCGCGAGGACATCCAGAAGCTGAAGCGCAAGCTGGGACCGGCCGACACGGTGCGGGTGGACAACTACCTGAGCAGCATCCGCGAGGTCGAACGTCAGATCCAGCGCGCCGAGGCGAACGTCGCAGACAACCCCTTGCCCGATCTGGACCGTCCGCAGGGAGTTCCGGCGGCGTACGCCGATCACGCCCGGCTGATGTTCGACTTGCAGTTGCTCGCGTACCAAGGGGACATCACCAGGGTGATCACGTTCCAACTGGCCCGCGAACTCAGCGGGCGCACGTACCCCGAGGTGGGCGTGCCAGACCCGCACCACCCGCTCAGCCATCACGGCAACGACCCGGAGAAGGTCGAGAAGATCTCTAGGATCAACCGCTTCCACATCTCGCTTTTCGCGGAGTACTTGGAAAAGCTAAAGGCAATACCGGACGGCGATGGCTCCCTGCTCGATCACACGGTACTGCTGTACGGAAGCGGCATGGGCAATCCCAGCACGCACGACCACGACAACCTTCCGATCCTCGTCGCGGGCGGGTCGGCATGCGGGGTGCGCGGCGGTCGGCATGTCAAGTACGAGCAAGGAACGCCGTTGGCCAATCTGCACTTGACGCTACTGGACCGGGTCGGAGTCTATCTCGACTCCTTCGGGGACAGCAGCGGCAAGATCAACGAACTCTTCTCGGCAGTTCCTGTATGAGACCGAGCCAGGTCGCCGCGAGAAAGGGGCGAACGACGATGCGAACGACCCACCTAGCAGGAATCGCGAGACTCTGCGTACTGCTGGCTGCCGCGTTCCCCCCGGCCATTGCCGGGAGCGGTCTGGCAGACGCTGCAGAGGCACTGGACGCGGTGCGCGTGAACTCGCTGCTGGACGCCGGGAGCGATCCCGATCTCCCTCAGCCTGACGGCACGACAGCGCTGCACTGGGCGGCCTACCACGCGGACGAGGGCATGGCGCGGAAGCTCGTCGAATCCGGCGCCGATGTCAATGCCAGCAATCGTTACGGAGTGTCGCCCTTGGCGCTTGCTTGCACCGGCGGCACCGCCCGGTTGATCAGGCTGCTGCTGGGCGCGGGCGCGGACCCCAATGCTGCACTCAAGGGCGGGGAAACCGTCCTGATGACGGCGGCGCGCACCGGGGATGTCGAATCGGTAAAGGCCTTGCTGGACGCGGGGGCCAACCCCAACGCCACGGAGCGGAACGCGCAGACGGCACTGATGTGGGCCTCCGCCGAAGGGCATGCGGACGTGGTCCGAGCACTTGTTGACTCGGGCGCAGATCCCGCCGCCACGCTGGCCTCTGGGTTCAACGCGCTGTTCTTCGCCGTGCGAGAGGGCCGCACTGCCGTGGTCCGGACGCTGCTCGACCCCGCGGTCGGTTTCGACGTGAACGAACCGCTCAATCGCAAGGGACGCCCCCAGTATCAGTACGCCAACAGCGGCATGAGCCCTTTGATTCTGGCAATCGAGAACGGTCACTTCGATCTTGCTGTCGCGCTGGTGGAAGCCGGTGCTGACCCGAATGACGAGCGCACCGGCTACACCCCGCTCCATACCATCACGTGGGTGCGAAAACCCAAGAACAGCGACTACGGAAGCGATCCAGCACCAGAGGGGTCGGGAAACCTCTCGAGCCTGCAGTTCGTGCGGACGCTGGTCGCAATGGGGGCCGATGTGAACGCCCGGCTGGCCAGCGGGAAGCCCCAAGCTCCCAAGATCAACATACAAGGAGCTACGCCGTTCCTTTTCGCCGCCGACAAGGCGGACGTACCGTTGATGAAGGTGCTCCTCGAGCTTGGAGCAGACCCGTTCCTACCGAATGTCGAAAACACGACTCCGCTGATGGCCGCCGCCGGTCTCGGCACGACCGCTCCCCTCGAGGAAGCGGGAACCGAGGAGGAGGCATTCGCAGCAAGTTCGCTCCTGCTCGACTTAGGTGCCAACATCAACGCGATCGACAATAACGGGGAGACCGTCATGCATGGCGCGGCGTATGGGAGCTTTCCTACCGTGATCCAACTCCTCGCGGATCGTGGTGCCGACCCCGACCTCTGGAAGCGTCCGAACAAGCACGGCTGGACACCGCTGTTCATCGCCGAAGGCTACAGGCCGGGAAACTTCAAGCCCGCTCCCCTCGCGATCGCGGCAGTAGAGCGGCTCATGGCTCAAGAGGGGATCTCCACCGCCGGTTCGCGCCCGCGACATGTTGGCACCTACGAGAAAGCGCGGCTGGCTCAACAGCCACGCTAGGATCAACTCTGCCCTTGCGAAACTTCGCCTGCGATGCGAAGCGGTTCTCATTGCGAGGAAATCCACCTAGCTCGTGTTCTCTCGCTCCCGTTTGTAGCACACTATTTTTCGGGTTCTTGCTCACTCAAGAACGCTCGATATAGGCGCAAATTGAAAAAACGCACCAATACGACCCGGCCAAGTGACACCCCAATTCTAAACTCTTGCCAATCTTGACCGTTCGCTATGGAATCCGTTATTGCCCGATCATAGAAGTGCGTTACCTTTAGATCGTTCGTGTCGCTGGCTCTATAGCCACTAATCACAGGGACGATCATCAAGTCGAATTCGCTTCTAACTCCAATACCACTTTCAACTATATGCCCAATATACACTTTTCCTGTGTCCAAGGATATCTCCACATACTTGCCCGTACCAATAGCCTTAGTCACAAATATTCCCACAAGTTCTCCATTGTCCTTTGCAGCACGAATCGCAGCTTCGTCCTTATTCACTATTGAATTAGCAATGGGCCAAATCAAGAGCGCAAGAAAAAAGCTCAACACTGCTGCGGCAGTGTACTCGAATCCGAATGCATTATTCAGGTAAGCCACCGGGCTAGGTGCATACCCTCCTACAGAGTAAATCAGTAGTTGAGCAAAGAAAACCAATATGCTCCCGGTTAGAGCAGATCGAAATACCACGTGTTGCCCGGATTCCCGGAGCGTGTGGTATCGAAAGATGTTCAGCCTAATCTGTAGGAAGTATCCCGCCAAGGCCGGAACCAGCAACACCCCCAGACCCATTACTGTGCTAGTCCCCTGCGGGCGCTCGACTAGGTGTTGCGGCTGTCTGGGCATCTCCTGTCGTGCGGTCAAATCCAAGGCGCTTGGCTAGCTCCGCTGCCTCCCGCAAGGACTCCTGCCCGACTTCGGACTCAAAGAGTTCTTTGACATCCACCCAGAAGACCCCGGCGGAGGTTACGTGAACCTGTGGCCTCCTCTGCCTAGTGGCGGGAGCGGTTAGCTTGTCCGCGTTGCGTCTCTTGAAAAACATGGGATCCGCCGACGCGATGAAGGTCGAGTCGACCTGTGTATATACAGTACACCATCAAGGCGACAGATTCAAGCCCGAATCTGCATTCTTGGAATGCAGCATTGCCGTTGGCCCGGAAGGAGGCCGCGTCCTCCATGCCAGCGAGGTGCCGAGACCGTCGGGGTTGCTACTGACCCGACTTGCCAGCGGCACACTGATTCTGCTCGATCCGGGTTCCGCAGTCTCAGACGACATGACCTCAGTGGGTGGGGCGGGGCGGTTGCTTAGCTACAAGGCCCTGCAAGGCGATCCCTGCAAAGGGAATTGGACGTTGGGCCGAGGGTGGCAGCCGACCAGCAACTGAGTTAGGGACTCCCGATGTTGTCGGCGTGCGCGAGCGGAATCGGGCGTAGCGAGGAGTGCCGGGACTGCTCGGGACAGGGGAAGCGCCCGGCGCAGGCGTAAAGCGAGTCGCGCAAGGGTACCCTTGCGCGATCCGGAGCCGGGTGCCAATGGTCGCCGTGCGACGCGCCGCAGCTGGGACTGTGTGCTGCCACGCCATACGACCGGGACAGCGTACTGTGCTTGGTGCGCGTACGCGATTGCCGAGGGGGTTGTTTCAGGGCTGCCAGTCGGGCGGGGCCAGGAGTCCATGCGGTTCGCCTGGCACTCGACACGGGCGCACTGGCCCGCAGCCGAGATCATTGTCCACCGCATCCGCTGAAGCAATTCGGTTTGACCCGACTAAGCGATCCAATCAATACAGGCCAAAAATTCCGATGGCATCCAAACCCGCGCTCACGAGCAAGAAATCCTTGCATAGCGTCCCGAACGCGGCTTCGGCGAGCACCGCGCGCGAAGGAGGAGCCCCCCATCGGGCACTGTAGGCTTGTCACTCTCGCAAGCCTCAGTACTATCCTAGTCACTGAATGTACCCTTCGACTATCTGGCGAGGCACTCTCGCGATATTGATTCTGCTTGCAACTGGTTCCGCGGCACTCGCGCAAGATCGCGACCGCGCGCGGCCACTGCCTCCAGGAGTCGTCAAGCACGCCGACCTCGTCTACGCGTCGATCAACGGCCGTGACTTGCAGCTCGATGTATACGCTCCCGCGAAACCGGAGCGGCCGATCCCCGTCATCGTGTGGGTTCACGGCGGGGGCTGGAGGAATGGCTCCAAGGCAGGGATCGGCAGGCCGCTCCCGATCCTCTCGAAGGGATACGGACTGGTCTCGGTAGAGTACCGTCTGAGCGGGGAAGCGAAATTCCCGGCGGCGATCGCGGATGTCAAGGCCGCGTTCCGCTGGGTGCGCGCCAACGCTGCGACCTATGGTTTCGATTCGGCTCGCATCGGTGCGTGGGGCTCGTCGGCCGGCGGTCACTTGGTCGCGTTGCTCGGCACGGCGCACGAAGTAGCCGATTGGGACGCAATCCACGAAGAGAATTCTGGAGTGTCGTCCCGTCCCGACGCGGTTTGCAATTGGTTCGGCCCCACGGATTTCTTGCGCATGAATGACTTCCCCAGCCGGATCGACCACGACGCTCCGGATTCGCCCGAGTCCAAGTTCATCGGTGGCCCGATCCAAGAAAACCAACAGAAGGTCCGGCGCGCCAACCCGATCACCTACGTGACGCCGGACGATCCGCCGATGCTGCACATGCACGGAGAGCTAGATCAAGCAGTGCCCTTCAACCAGAGCGAGCTGCTGCACACCGCGCTCGAGGAGGCTGGCGTCGAGTCCACGCTCTACATGGTGAAGTCCGCCGACCACGGCTTTCGCAACATGGTCGGGGACACTCCAGAGACCCTCATTAGCCGCGTGGACGAGTTCTTTGCTCGCACCATAGGCAAGCCATGACCAAAGTGCGCCGTATCCCGTACGGGACAACTCTAGGGCACTCTTGGTTGCAGCGATATAGCGTCGAAGGCGTAATGGAACTGCAGGGTGTTGCAAGAGAACCGCTCGGCCACCAGCCCGTCGGGGGCCGCGGGCACCGACCGGAGACTGAACCGATCACTCGCCTGCGCCCCGCTGCCGCAGACAGGGCATCACTCGCGACGAGCGGCAGAGAAGGCCGCAAGCGAATGTGCCGCTCATGGTTGCCCCGTGTCGCCTGCCGACGGGCGCACTAGCTTGTAGAGCAGCCCTATGAAGCCGGCTAGTCCCAGCGGCAACGCGAATCCGGGATGGCCCAAGTAGTACCCGAATGCTGAAACGGCCAGACCGAACAGCGGGATCGTCGTTGCAGCGACGATCCGCCACTTTTCAACCTCATGACTGCGGTCTACTACTCTCGCGCGCAATTCTTGTTCGGATTCGGCCATCCGTAGGATGCGATCCGCTGCACCGGGATGCGTCGCTTCGTAACGCTGGAACTCAGAAGCGGGTGGTAGGGGCCCGATGTATGTAGCACTCACCAAATGAGATTCGTCTATGGCCCGTTCCGCGCTGCGGGCCATTTCCCGTACCGGCTCTGGGGCGTCAGGCCGCAGCCACAGAGAACATGACCTCTGGCCAGTTAAGAATGTTAAGGATTTCCAGCTCTTGAGCCCGAGAGCGGAAGCTGTCGGAATCCTTGCTCAGTCTCGATCGGATCGTTTCGTTGGAGCGGATCGGACTGCTTGCGCGGGTTGGAAGCACCAAGATCCGGACCGTGCGCGAGTGCGCTCCCCTGCACGCTACGCCTCACCGCCGCAAATCCTGATCCCCGCTAGCTGTCCGCCACGAAACAGCCCCTTCGACAAAGGCTCGCGCAACCGGCGCGGCAGTCCGCCACTTCGCTCCTCGCCGGATCCGCGTCCGTCCGCTGTGGGGCCGAAATCATTATCACGGTCGCTGGCCGGCTACGACTCTCCGGCGCGTGTCCAACTCACCCCAAAGGCCTTGTTTCACCTAGCCTTTTCGCGAAGCGACCGCCACGACCGACCGTCGGCGTCATGTCGTCTGAGCCACTGCGAAATCTCTCCGCTGGGCTGATCTACCGCCTCCTGTCGAAGTACCGTGGAACTGGCGTTCGACGCTTCTTCGGATTTGGTTTTCGCGCTAGCGTCGCCGTCGGGAGCCGACATTCTCAGCACTCGTTCTTGATAGCGGATTCGATATCAGTGCGTATCGACATCAAGCCCTTCCATCGCAGTGTGGAGGTACGTACCGACTCGTTGCCAGTCTTGGCGCATTCCGTGTGCGCCGACCGCGACTTCCATGTCCTCCAATCCGATTGGTGTAGCACTGATCGCAGCCATCTCATCCAGCACGGTACGGTTGAGACGCACCCGAACAACGGTCTTCGGCGGTGTGTCCTGAACCGGCACGAACCACCACGAGCCCCGCAAGCGCCTCGGCCTGTCAGCCTTCTGGCGGGATGTCCGCCCGCTGCTTCGCTTCTCAACGGCCGAACTTGCGAAACGAAGGATTCTCCGCATACTGACTCCCATCCTGCCCTTACTCTAGCCGACGCTCCCTGACTGTTCAAGCGCACTGTCCGCTGTTGCCTCGCAACGCGCAGTTCGAATGCGACAAGAATCATCTCGCCGACTGAAGCATGATAGCGCAATTGGTTCGATCTGTGGTTTGAGAGCACGCCTCTGCATCGTCAACGGGGCACGATGTTAATGAATCCACCCCGCGAGTGGATTCTCGCGACCGCCGCAAGACCCACACCCTCCGTTGCATTGCCGATGCTACTTTCGTCGCCTTGGCGTGCCGCCGCCATGACCACAGGGCCGGAAATCCAGATCGGGTCAAACGATCCAAGCACTCGCCGCAGGTCCGCATCTACGCGGCCCTCCTGACGTTCGCGCGAGCCTCGTCGACCGCGCGGTCGACGAACTGCCTCGCCGAACCGAGCCAACTCGCCGGATCGCGAGCCGCTTCCCAATCGACGGCGAACGCGCAATCTCTAGCTAGGATCTCGAATAGGTCGGCTCCGGAATCGCGCGACTTCCGACTCGCCTCGCTCACCATGCGCTTGGCGGCGCCCAAGTCAACATGATCCATAAGCGTCACTACGGCGGCCTCTGCCAATGCCACCCTACCTGACCTCTGGATATTGACGGCCATGCGTTCCGCATTCACCTCGAGGGCACTCACGGTGCTCGACGCGTGGCGCAACGCGGCACCCGCCAAGATGGCCATCTGCGGCAGCGTCAACCACTCGAGCGTCCAAGCACTGCCACTTCGCTCGTGTTCGTGCAACGCAGCCTGATGCATGCCTGACAGCAGGTTCGCGTTCGCGCGTCCGATCGCGATCAAGGTCTCCGACCGCACGGGGTTCGACTTGTGCGGCATGGCGCTGGACTCCCCTTCGCTGCCGTCATGAACCTCTCCGACTTCGGTCTGGCTGAGCAGGGCGATGTCGTGGCCGACCTTCCCAAGGCTAGACGTGAGCAGTGACAGCCAACCAGCCAACTCGGCCAGCCCGTCGCGTTGCGCGTGCCAAGGGCCGGTTGGAACGCCCAGATCGAGTTCCCGAGCCAACGATTCCATCACGCGCGCACCTTGGCCGCGGAGCACGGAGAGCGTGCCTGCCGCGCCACCGAATTGCACGACCTCGATTCTCGGTCGCATCTGCGCAAGACGGGTGCGTTGCCGCACCAGCGGCAAGAGCCAGCCCGCCACCTTGAGTCCGAAGGTCACCGGCACCGCCTGCTGATAGCGAGTCCGCCCGGCCATCAATGTGTCTCGATGGCGCTCGGCCGAATCCGCCAAGCCTTCGATCAATCCCTGTAACGAGGAGTCGAACCGACCCAGAGCGACCTTGAGGCGCATGACGAGCGCGGTGTCCATGACATCTTGAGCGGTGGCCCCTGCATGGACGTGGCTCGCGTGCGGCGCGGCCTCCCTGCGAAGATGGCTGACCAGTGCCGCGACCGGATGCCCCGCAGCCTCGGATCCGCGACCCAGCTCCTCGAGATCGGGTTCCAAGCGTGCGACAGCAGACGCTATGCGTTCGCCCGCCCCCGGGGGAATCAAGCCGAGCCTCTCCTCGCATCGCGCGAGCGCGGCCTCGAACGCGAGCATCGCCTGGACCGCTGCCTCGTCGGAAAATAGCGCGGCGGTATCGGGGTCGGATAGCAACGGTGCCAGCAGGCCCGAATCCAAGGCGGGATTCGTCATGTCCGCAGCCATCCGCGCAGTTCACGCATCGAAGAACACAGTCTCGCCTTCGCCCTGCAGGCGAATCGTGAACTCGTAAGTCGGCCGACCGTGACCTTCCATCCTCTCGGCAACGAGAGTGTCACGTCGACCCGGATCCACCGTTGCCAGCACTGGATCGGCTGCGTTGGCCGCAGGCTCGTCGGCAAAGTAGATGCGCGTGAAGGCGTGGTTCAGCATCCCGCGAGCGAAGACAACTACGTTGACATGCGGAGCGTGACCGGGCGCGATGCTGCCGGGCTTGATTGTGTGGAACCAGAATCGGCCCGCGTCTTCGGTGGCGGCTCTCCCGAATCCACGGAACTTCCCGGTCCCGTCGGGATAGGTTCCTTGATGGTCCGCCTGCCAGATCTCGATCAAGCCGTCCTTCACAGGCTGCCCCGCGCCATCGAGCAGGCAACCTGCGATACGAATCGACGCGCTGCCGCCGGACCTATCCGCCAGCTGGTTGCTCGCGATGATCCGCGCTTCCGATTCGGACGGGGTCAGAGCATGGGAAAAGAACGGGCCGACCGTCTGTGAAGGCGTCTGCGGGAGCATCGGGCTACGGATCCATAGGCGTGGCAGCCGGGCCGCGGAGGACGATGTCAAATTCGAAACCGAGCGCCCACTCCGATTCGGTCAAGGCGGGGGAGAATCTCGACACCAATCGGTCGCGCGCCTTCTCGTCGGACGTGGCGTTGAAGATCGGATCCAACGGCAATAGCGGATCTCCCGGAAAGTACATCTGCGTGACCAGACGCTGCACGAAGGCAGTGCCAAACACCGAAAAATGGATGTGCGCTGGCCGCCAGGCGTTCGAGTGGTTGCGCCAAGGATACGCTCCGGGGCGGATCGTGGTGAACCGATACCGACCCTCGTCGTCTGTCAAGCCCCGGCCCGTTCCCAGAAAGTTCGGGTCAAGGGGCGCGGCGTGATTGTCGGCGCGATGGGCGTACCGGCCGGCGGCGTTCGCCTGCCAAACCTCGACCAACGTGCCGCGGAGCGGACGTCCGCTCCCGTCAAGGACGCGACCGGACACAATGATCCGCTCCCCTAAAGGCTCCCCGCTTCGGACGGCATTGCGAGTGAGGTCGCAGTCCAAGTTGTCGATGGCGCCGGGACCGAAGACCGGAGCCGTGAGTTCGGACGGGGACTGCTGCAACGGCACGAGCTTCCGCTGCTGCGATCGAAGCAGCGTCGACTTGTACGCGGGCTGCGCTTGCACTGGCTGCGCTGCCCAGTCGCGCGGCTCCAGCGTCGCGTCCGGCGTCATTGCGGAGTCTCTCGGGATTCCGTATCCCGCAACGCCCGTTTCGCGGCGGCGAAAGCCTGATTCGCGGCTGGAACGCCCGCGTAGACCGCTACATGGAGCAATGCCTCGGCGATCGCCGCGGGCTCCGCGCCGGTGTTGCGAGCCGCCTTCACGTGCATTTCCAGCTCGTCGTAGTGGCCCAGCGCCCCAAGCAACGCGATCGTCACGAGGCTCCGCGTGCGACGGTCAAGCTGGGGGCGTGACCAAACAGATCCCCACGCGGCCTCGGTAATGTAGCGTTGGAAAGCGGCATCGAAGTCGGTGGTGCGCTCTGTCGCGCGATCGACATGGGCATCGCCGAGAACCTCCCGACGCACCCTTTCGCCTTCGTTAGCCTTGCGCTCAGGTTCCAAGTCGCTCCTCCATGAATCGAACCAAGATATCGGCGAAGTCGTTCGGTCGCTCGACCGGCACCATGTGCCCGGCCCCTTCGACCTCGATGTATTCGGCGGCCGGGATGCGCCGCGCCAAGCCACGCATGTCCGCAGGGGTCGTCGAGGCGTCTTCCGATCCGCACACGCAGAGGGTCGGAACTTGGATTCGAGCGGGCGCGGAACGCAGGTCTCCGTCCCGCAGGGCGGCGCACGAACCAAGGTAACCCTCCAGCGGCGCCCGCGCCAAGAGATTGGCCCACCCGCGAACTTGGTCCCGCCGCTCTCGCCGGAAGGACGTTCCGAACCAGCGCTGCATCACTGATGGGGCGATCGACGCCAAGCCCTCGGCTCGCACCCGCTTCATCCGTTCGTCCCAGATCGCTTGCGGACCGATCACTTCCGCCGTGTCCGCCAGGACCAAGCCGCGAATCGGCACCGGGTAGCGGTCGCAAAAATCGAGGGCGATCATGCCTCCGATCGACAGGCCGCACAGCACTGTCGGTCCCCAGCGCAAGCAGGCGAGGAGGTGCTGCAAGTCGTCCGTGTGATCCGTGATGGAATACGGCCCGGGCGGTGCATCCGAAAGGCCTTGGCCGCGCTGGTCGTAGCGCAGCAAGCGGTAACGTCTGCCGAGCGGCCGCGCCAGTTCGTCCCAGATCCGGCAATCCGTGCCGAGCGAATTCAGCAACACGATATTCGGGGCGTCCTCCGGTCCCGTCACTCGGTACCGCAGTGCTATGTCGCGGATCGCTTGGAAAGGCAATGTCTCGTCTCGCCCGTCAGGCAAGGCATTCAGTGTAGGCTAGTCAATTCGCCCGGGTTGTGTCGTCGAGTTTCGCAGGGTCCCTAGGAATGCGCCTACGCAGGGCGTATCAGTCGCTGCACCGGCGCGCGAACGCCGAGTTGAAGCGCCAGTTCGATGTCACGGCGGACCAATTCGTGGTGCTGAGCTTGCTCGCGGAACGGGACGGATTCAGCCAGCAGGAACTGTGCAGCCGCTGCTGTTCCGATCCAAGCACGATCGGGGCGCTGGTACGGCTGATGGAAGGGAAGGGCTGGGTGCATCGCGAGGCGGATCCCGGCGACCTCCGTGCGCGGCTAGTGCGCATCACCGCCGAGGGGAGGAACCTCCAGCGACGAATGTGGGAGGCGGCGGCGGAGAGCTTCCATCAAGACCTTTGGTCGGTGCCGCGTGACAAAGCGGAGGAGGACGCTTTGTTCGACGCCTTGGACCGCGTCGCGGCGGCGATGGAGGATGGGATCGAGGAGACTGGCCAGTGAACGCGTACCGCCTGTCGCTGACGGCCGCGGACGATCCCTATCCGATCTATCGCGAGTTGCGTGACCGGGACCCGGCTCACTTCTCGGAACCGGAAGGCCTCTGGGTGCTGACGCGGTACAAGGATGTCGCCGACGCGTTTCGCGACTGGAAGACTTGGTCTTCCCAGCGCCGCGGCAACCTGATCCGCGACATGCCGGAGCGTATCGGCCGGACGTTGGGCACGACCGACCCCCCGGATCATCGCTTCGCCCGGAGCTTGGTGGAAAAGGCGTTCGCCCGGAACACGGTCGAGAGGCTCGCGTCCCGTATTTCGGAACTGGCCCGCGAACTTGCGCGAATGGCGGCCGAGCGCGGGGAAGTCGAACTGGTCGGAACGGTCTCGGCACCGTACAACGCAGCTATCCTCGGGGCGATGTTCGGAGTGCCAGACGAAGACTTCCTGCGCCTGCGCCGATGGCTTGACGACTTTTTCCTCAGGGAAGACGCCGCGCCCGGGCAGGAGTCCAAGCAGAGCGCGGCGATGCGCAAGCTCGAAGAGTACCTGAGCGCCTTGGCGGACAGTCGCTCCAAATGTCCGGGCGAGGATCTGATGAGCACCATGCTCGGGGCCCAGGAGGGCGGCCGCAGGCTGAGCCGGGAACGGGTCGTCGTCACGACGATGACGTTCCTCACGGCGGGATTCGAGTCGACGAACAACCTGCTGACCAACCTTGCCTACGCTCTCTCGCTGCATCCGGACGCATACCGACTGGTACGTTCCGATCCCGCCGCGGTACCGCAATTCGTGGAAGAAGGGATGCGTTGGGATGCAGCGGCCCAAGGCTTCGTTCGATCGCCTACGCACGACGTGGAGCTGCACGGCAAGAAGATCCCCGAGAACGCCGAAGTGCTGCTGCACATCGGCTCCGCGAACCGTGACGAGCGCGCGTTCGAGAACCCGGACAAGCTCGATCTGACGCGTGCCAACGTCCGGCACCTTGGCATGGGCAAGGGCATTCACTACTGCGTGGGCGCCCCGCTGGCGCGCGAGATGTCGCAGGCGCTGCTGGCGGCGCTCGTCAAGGCCAGCCGCAGGTGGGAGGTTGACCTAGCGCATGCACGCCGGGTCACTACACCGAACTTCAGGGGCTTCTCGATCCTTCCCGTTCGCATTTGAAGCACCGCCCCATGAGACCCCGATTCCCGCGCTGGCCGCTCCTGGCACTGCTCGGGCTTGGAGTTGCGTTCGAGAACTTCTGGATGTGGTCCGACAGCGGGATGGTGCTTGGAATGCCTGCCAACCTCGCGTACCACGTCGGGCTCTGCGTCGTGGCATCGGTCGTGCTTCTGGCCGTGGTGCGCCGGGGCTGGCCCGACGACGTGGACAGCGACTGAGGCGGGGCGATGGTTCTCGGCGTCCTGTGCGCGTATCTCGCCGTAGTGCTCGGCGTGGGCCTTTTCGGGCATCGACTCTTCCGGGGAACCGGCGAGGACTATTTCGTCGCGAGCCGCTCCATCGGGCCGGTCGTGCTGGTCCTGACGCTGCTGGGCACGAACATGACCGCTTTCACGCTGCTGGGAGCGTCCGGCGAAGCGTATCGGCGCGGCGTGATCGTGTTCGCGCTGATGGGCTCGAGCACGGCCCTGATCGTCCCGTTCCTGATCTACTACCTCGGCATTCGCTCGTGGCAGCTCGGGAAACGTCACGGGTACCTCACCCAAGTTCAGTTGGTGCGGGACCGCTTCGGTTCGGACACGCTAGGAGCACTGCTTTTCGTCGTTGTCGTCGCCTTGATGCTGCCGTACCTCTTGATCGGAGTCAAGGGCGGCGGCGACGCGCTCAATGCCCTGACCGGCGGGCCGGGCGAGGGCCTGCCCGCTTGGATCGGCAGCTTCGCAGTGTGCGCCGTCACGTATGTCTACGTGAGCTACGGAGGCATGCGCAGCACGGCTTGGGTCAACGCCTTGCAGACCGGGGTGTTCCTGCTGTTCGGCGCCATCGCCTACGTAGCGGTGATGTCCAACCTCGGCGGACTGACCGGATCCATGGAGGCGCTGCGCGCGGAGCAGGGCGGGATGACGGTCTTCGGCTCGGATCGTTTCGCCTTTCTCCAGATGGGCTCGTTTCTCCTGCTGCCGCTTTGCACGGGGTCGTTCCCGCACTTGTACAGCCATTGGCTCTCGGCGCGTAGCGCGGGTGCGTTCCGCTTGGCGATCGTCGCCTACCCGGTGCTAGTGGCAGCGATCTGGTTCCCGAGCGTCACGCTCGGATCCGTGGGACGCTTGCAGTTCGCCCCGCCTCTCGACGGGCCGATCCTCGTCAAGCTGATCGTCGGCAATACCGGCGAACTCCTCGCGGGCTGCCTGGCCGCGGGTGTCTTCGCCGCCATCATGTCGTCGCTGGACTCGCAGATCCTCTCGCTGGGGGCGATGTTCACGCAAGACATCGTCCGGCACTACGGCTTCGCGGGCAAGCTCGGCGAGGACCGTCAGGTTTGGTTCGGAAGGTTGTTCGTGCTCGCATTCCTCGCACTGGCCTTCGCCTGCTCGCTGGTCGCGTCGCAAACGATCTTCGGACTGGGCACTTGGGCCTTGACCGGTTTCGCGGGCCTGCTGCCCATGTTCGCGGCGACCCTGTTCTGGTCGCGCGCGACCGCCCGCGGCGCCGCCACGTCGATCCTGACGGTAGTCGGACTGTGGGTGTATTTCTTCGTGGACTCTCTGGGTGTGGAGGGCGCGTACAGCATTGGCGGAACGGGCCTCATGCCGGTGGCGGTCATCGTGCCGGCCGCGACTCTGGCCTTGGCTGCGGGGTCGCTCCTGCCGAGTCCCGCACGCTCGTAGCCGCGGGCCCACGGGAACGCGCCGAGACCGTCGCGTTCGGCCTTGGTAGATTGGGCGCTCAATAAATGTTGAATTGCTCTCCCTCTCCGCGGATTTCATGGTAGAGTGCATCGGGGGTATTAAGGTGAGCCAGGCCTTCGCTTGATCAGAGACCGGGCGATGCCCCGCAACTCAAACACGGAGGATTGCTATGACGGGAACGCGTTGCGTGGCGCTTGCGGTCATGCTCGTGGCGACGCTGGCGACAGGGGACCGCGTCGCAGGCCAAGCCAGCTTGGCTAGCGTTACTGGCGTGATCGCGGACGCCAGCGGGGCGGTGATCCCCGGCGCCAGTGTCGAAATCACCAACGTCGAAACCGGCATCGCCGCCACGGTGGAGTCGAACGAGGCGGGGTATTTCACCCTGCTCAGCCTCGTACCCGGCTCCTACAGCCTCGAGGTTGCCAGCGAAGGCTTCCGTCGCTTCGTTCGGTCGGGCCTCGAACTCGAGACTGGCCAAGCTCTGCGGATTGACGTGGAGTTGGAACTCGGTGCCATCACCGAAGTGGTCAACGTCACGACGGACACGCCCACGATCAATCTCGAACGAGGTGCGATCAAGGGCGACGTGATCGTTTTCGAGGAAATCCAGGATCTCCCGCTGCCCGGTCGCGACTTCACCAACCTCGCCTTCCTCGTGCCCGGCGTGATGCCCCGCGGCCCCGGGCAGGGCTCCTTCGCCTCGATCAACGGCGCCCGCGGGGATCAAACCAACTTCTACGTGGACGGTGTCAGCAACCGCAATCCCGTGGGCGGGGGAGCGCAGGTGCGCCCGCCGCTGGACGCCGTGGAGGAGTTCCGAGTGGTGACGTCCGGCTTCTCGGCGGAATACGGTGGCTTTTCCGGTGGCATCATCGGCCTGACCATGCGCTCCGGCACGAATCAGCTCCACGGTTCGTTATTCGAGTACATCCGCAACGAGGCGGTTGACGCACGGGGATTCTTTGACGAGGAACGGCTGCGCCTGAGGCGCCATCAGTACGGCGGGACGGTCGGCGGCCCGATCCGCCGGAATCGCAGCTTCTTCCTGGGGAGCTACGAGGGACGTATCCAATCGATCGGGCGCACCCGGCTCGGCAATGTCCCCACGGGCCTGGAACGCGCGGGAGACCTGTCGCAATCGTTCGACGTGCAGCGCACCAACGCGTCCGGCCAGCCGCAGCCGCTCTATCTCAATGACCCTGATCGAGCGGGCGCCTGCAACCGCCGCGTCAAGCGCGGATGCTTCCCGGACAACAGGATTCCCGCTTCGCGGGTCGATCCGATCGGGCTCGGCTTGATCGACTACTACCCCTCGCCGAACCGGGACAGTATCCGCTTCAACAACATCTCGGTGGCGCAGGACGACGATGACTGGCACCAGATCGTGCTCAAGTTCGATCAGAGCTTCTCGCCCAAGGACGCCTTCTCGGCAAGCTACCAGAGGAGGTTCAACAACTTGGAGAATCCGTTCGCGGGCAGCGCGCTGGCGATCTGGGGGGACGAGATTCGCGACCGCCGCGACTTGGTCTCGGTGCGCCACACGCGCACCTTCACGCCGACGCTGGTCCTCGAACTGACGGGGGGCTTCAGCAGGCGCGCCCTCTACGCCAATTCGATCGCCGCCGACTTCGACCCTGCCACGATCGGACTGCCGGTGCCGGAAGATTTGGATCCCGAACTGCGGGGATTGCCCCGGGTAACCGTCGTGGGCTTCTTCCCCCTCGGCCAAGGCGCCAACACTCCCCGCCGGCAGGATGTCGGCGACTTCCAAGTCTCTGGCAAGGTCTCGTGGATCCGGCAGACGCACACCATCAAGGCCGGAGTCGACGCGTCGTGGACGCGTTATGACCAGCCGCAGTTCAACAACGTGCGCGGCACGTTCCAGATCGGGCGCCGATTCACCAGGCACGCCATCGGGGATCTCCTCCTCGGGCGGCTGCAAAACGTCAATCGCCGCGCCCAGACCACATTCAACGAGCTGCGCTCGGCAGGCCTCGGCATGTTCCTCAACGATGACTGGAAGGTGTCGCGGGACTTCACGCTGAACCTCGGCGTGCGGTACGAAGTGGAACTGCCGCCGTTCGACGTGAACAACCGGCTCTCGACCTACCATCCCGGCCTGAACAAGGTGGTCATCGCCGGCGACGAGTCCCTGCCGAATCTCGACGCGATGCTCGCCGAGCGGGGCTTGCAGGATCGCACCGTCCTCGCAAGCGACGCAGGCATGGGGCGCCGGCTGATCGATCCGGACTACAACAACATCGCGCCTCGGCTGGGCTTCGCGTGGAGGCCGTTCGGGAACAACCGGAGCGTGGTCCGCGGCGGATACGGGCTCTTCTACCAGGGCTACCTGCTGGGTCCGGTGCGCGGCCAGCTGGCCGGGGTCTTCCCGTTCACGTTCAACGAGACGTTCAATTCGGCTGGCAGGCGGGGAGTGCCCCCGCCGACCCTGCAGAACCCGTTCCCCGAGGGTCGGGCCCGAGCCGGGGGTGCGGGGATCCAGAACGTGAACGGCTTCGACCCGGATCCGCCATCCGCGTACCTCCAGTCGTGGAACCTCACGATCGAGCGCGACCTCGGCGGCGGGCAGGCCTTGGAAATTGGCTACGTGGGATCGAAAGGCTCGCACCTCCAGCGCCGGTACGACCTCAACCAGCCGATCCGCAATCCGGAACTCGCCGAGGTCGGGGCGAACGGAAATCTGATCTTCCCGCGACCGATCGAGGGCTT
Source organism: Bryobacterales bacterium (assembly GCA_965242625.1). Classification (GTDB taxonomy): domain Bacteria; phylum Acidobacteriota; class Terriglobia; order Bryobacterales; family UBA6623; genus VXMF01. The sequence goes on from CBDEST010000005.1 coordinate 1,218,308, forward strand.
CAACAGGCTCAATTTCGTGTCGTTCGGCTCAAACTCGACCTATCAGGCCGTCCAAGCGTCCTTGCGCCGGCGCAGCCGTAGCGGGTTCTTTTACCGCTTGAACTACACGTTCGGAAAGTCCATCGACGACTCGTCGACATTCAACGACGCCGGTTCTTCGACCGGCGTGGGCGCTGCGGACACTCTGAACCTGAAGCTGGACCGGGGCCGCTCGAACTTCGACCAGCGTCACGCGCTCACGTTCGCGACCCGCTACCAGCTGCCGTTCGGCAGGGGCCGCCGCTTCTTCCGCAACCTGCGCGGCCCCGCGCAGGCTGCGTTCGGGGGATGGCAGCTGGCCTCGACGTGGACGGCGTACTCCGGCCAGCCCTTCACGGTCAGGACGGGCAACGTCGATCTGAACGCGGGCGAGTCGCAGCGACCGAACCGGATCAAGCACGGGTACATGGAGCCCGACGCGTTCCCGGGGCTCAAGGGGGTCGACTTCCCGTGGTTCGACCTGTCCGCGTTCGAGCGCGTCCCGTGTATCGGCACGGAGAACAGAAACGGTATCGAATGCGTGGAGAGCACCTACGGGTTCGAGCCGTTCCAAGTCGGGAACTCCGGCCGCAACATCCTCGACAATCCCGGTCGGTTCAACCTCAATTTGAGCCTGCAGAAGAACTTCCGCTTCGAGGGCCGACGGCAATTGCAAGTCCGGATGGACGCGTTCAACGCGCCCAACACCACGCGGCTGGGGCGCCCGAACCGCGTCTTCGACGTGCTGCAGGGAGGATTCATCGTGAACGCGTCGGCACCTCGGGTCCTCCAAGCGTCGCTTTCGTATCGGTTCTGAGAGGGGTATCGTTAATTCGCATGAGACTTCCTGCCTTGACCGCCAGAGCCGGCGCGCTCGCGAGCTGCTTGATCTGGACGGTGTCGGCGTCGGCCGAGGCCCCAGGCACGTCCCTCCGCAGCGTCGTGAACGGAGTCTCGATGGAGCCTGCCGTGGCGAACGTCGCCCCGGGCGGCATCATTGCGATCCAAGGGACAAGCCTCGCGACGGCCCTCGTCGAGTCCTCGGCAACGCCGCTGCCGGTCTCTCTTGACTCGCCGACGATTGAGGTGCGGGTCGGCAACAGCGTCGCTCCGCTCTTCTTCGTTTCCCCGACCGAGATCAAAGCGCAGGTGCCTTGGGACTTGGAGCCCGGCTGGACCGAGGTGGTCGTCAGCCGCGGGGGCGAGGCGAGTCCCCCGATGCCGCTGCTGATCAGTGCGACAGGGCCCGGCCTGTTCACCCAAGCGGGCTCCGGCGCGTTGATTGTCGAGAGCGGTTCCACCGCGCAGAAGCCGACGAACGAGCGCGTTCCGCGTTCCGCGAGCGCCCCTGCGGCTGCTGCCAGCGACGGGCTTTCGATCACGGCGGGCACAACGCTGACGGTCTTCGGTGCCGGGCTGGGAGCGACGGATCCCCCGGCGACAACCGGGGCTACGGCGGCCGGTTCGTCCCCCGTCGCCGCTCAGCGGGCTTTCCTGGGCGGGTTGCCCGTAGGAATCGTTTCAAGCGAGCTCTCCAGCGAACTCGTCGGCGTCTACGGGCTGCGCTTCAAGGTTCCCGAGCATGCCGAGTCTGGCGAAGTGCTGCATTGGTTCTCCGGCGATAGCCGGAGCGCGGGCATTCTGGGATCCGGCGGGGCGTTGGCGCCTCGCTACCTCGCCGTGCCCTCCGAGTCGAGCGACGTCAGGCGGATCGACATGACCGACCTCAATCCGTACTTCGTCGCTGTTTCGGGGGTGCCCAGCGAGGAAGACTCCTGCTTTCGCAACACGGCGCTGCTGGACTTCAGGCGCTCCAAGACCACCTCGGTCGCAGATTGCCTGCTGCCCTCGTACATCAACGCTCCGAATACGGCGGCATTCCGTCCCTTCGAGGTCGCTTGGAACACGCCGGTGCTTGCCGCGCTGGCGGAGCCGACAGGGTCGATCTCCGACGGAGTGACGGACCGGCTCGTCCTAGTCGACAGTGCCGGCGATTCCGTTTCCACGATCGCGCTGGAGAGTGCCGTGGATCGCTTGCAATCCAGTCCCGGGAATAACTCCAACCTGCGCTTGGAACGTTCCGGAGGAACCGGCCAGCGGATGGTCGTGACTCCGGCGGGCGAAGGAGCGGGCGAAATCACTCCATTCGCGCCGTTGCCCGACGAGCTGAGCTTCGAGGGATTGACGCAATCTGTCGCGCAGCCGACGAATTTCGGAGGCGGTTACCGGATGCGGTTCCTCGGTCCGGCGGACGGAGGTTCCGGCACGCCGAGGGCCGTGCTCTACGACTCGCGCGCCCGCCCCGTGGGCAACGCCGCATTTCCACAGGGATGGGTGCCGCTCGTGCCGGCCAGAGCCGTCAACGCCCAAGGCCAAGCGCAGGGAAATCCCCTCGCTCCCGCAACCGGGGGCTTCCGGGGCGAAGACGCCGCGTTCGTGCTGGCTCGCTCGTCAGACAACACCCGGCAGGCGGTCGTCGCGTTTCGCGCGCAGCTGCCCGACCCACCGCCGGATACACCACCCAACTCGGTTGCCGTCTCCGTGTCCTCGACCGAGTTTCCCAGCGGGACGTTCGCCACCGAGTGCAGTCCCGCGGTGCGGTGGAGTCGGATCGGACTGACGCGCAAGGTGGCGGTCACGGCGGCGGATTCGCGACAGGCGGAGTTCGCGCGCCTTCAAGACAACCGGATCTGCTCGGGCGACCGCTTGGTCCTGTTCGATACGACGAAATCCGAAATCAGCACCGTGTCAGCGCCTGGACGGCTGCAAGTCAGCGCTCAAGGAGCTTTGCGAGGGTATCTGTATTTCGCGGACGCCGTGCGCGATGTCGCTCTGGAAGCGCCTCGCAAGATGTATGTCTTCGACGGCGCTAGCGAGTCGTTCAGCGCGATCGAGTTTCCGGGGAACATCGGCATCACGATCAACCAGCTGACCCAAGGAGTCGGCACCCGCTCGCAAATCGTAGCCTTGGCCACCGGGGGTGCGCCCCGTACGAACCCGCGCACGGGCGCAACGCTGCCGCCGCAGGCGGGCAATCGCGGCTTGCTAGTCGTCGATCTGGCACAGGGGTCAGCGAGACACCTAGCACTGCCGAGCGGGTTCCAGCGCGTAATTCCCGGCGGAGCCAATCTCGTCCGCCAAGGACGCCGTGGATTCGGACTGATGCCCTTGACCGGTCGCGCCTTCGCTCGCGTCCGGCGGCGGAACATCGGGCCCGGACAGCCCGGGGGATCCGCCATGGTGGTCTGGGATGCGTCCAGCGGAACAGCGAGCGAGCTGCCGATGCCAGAGGGTGGCTTCGCGGTGGGCCAGAGGATTGTGGCGGGCGGCGGTGGCGGCGGAGCTGCGAATCCGTTGCTCTGGGACTATCAACCCAAGAGCGCGGCATTCGCCTACGGGGTGTTCAATCAAGCTGGCGATTTGATTTCGGTGGGTGTAGTCGGCCCGTAACGCCAAACGCGAATCGCTCGCGCTTTGCTTCGGTCGGGGACACTCGCTCCGGCGGTCGACGGCTCAAGCACTATGCCCGGACTAGCGGGGCTCCGTTAGTGAGGGCTGCATTCGGCGGGCAGCCGCTCTGGACGGAGCCTCGCAGGCAGCTATTCCAGCGGGCGATTTGCCTGCGCCATTTGACAGTGGGTGGGGCCGGGCTTACGATGAGGCCCGAACCGGGAGAGGATCGCAGGGATGCTCGCTGACACTGTCGATTGCACACAACGAGGCTCGCTCCGGCGGATCCCCTTCGTAGCTGCGTTAGTCGTCGGTACGATCTCGGGACTGCCGGAATTCGGTCTTGCCCAGACGAAAACGGTGCATATTCCAGAGGCTGTGGGAAGTGCCAGCTTTCGAACCCATCTCAACGCTGCATTCGGACGACTGAAAATTCCCTTGGCAATTGCCAGCGAATCTCGCGATGCCGACTACGTCTTGCGATCCTTTGCCGTGTCCCGCGAGGATCGGAAGAAGAAGTGGCACGAAGGCGTCCTCTCGCCGCAACAGGAAACGTTCGCAGCCGCCGTCGAGCTATTGGACCGCTGCGGGGACGTCGCTTGGAGCGAGACAGCGGGCGATCTTCCGTCGATTCAAGCTGGGGCTGGAGTGCTTGTATTCGACCAGCGGAAAAAGGTCGTAGGCATGCCTGAAAGCCTGCCTGATGGGAACGCTGCTGAAGTGAGGGTGAGCATGGATCGCATCGTGGGTGCGGCGTTCAAGGGCGGACCGCAGAAAGCGGCCAATCGCATCGCGCGCAGGCTGCGCACCGCGATACGCAACGGTGAGGTTCGCGTATCACCCCGATCATGCCCGCAAGCACCGACCCGATCACAGCCGACCGCCATTCCGTAGGCAGGTCGCGAACCGTCCGTACAAGAACTCGCTGCTTCGCTACCGCCCTATCAATTCGCCGCGGAGACGGACCGGAACGCTACCGCACTCGAAAGGGCTGAGCGACCTACCGACGGAAACCCAAGCATGCCGCGCGGGCCGCTGACTGAACCCGGTGCCAGACGCACGCGCACTAGACCGGAAAGCGAAACGCTGTGCGCGGGCCGTCAGTTCATGCCGCACATGCCGCCCATGCAAGCGGATTCGCCGCACCGGCCTTCCGCAGGCGTCGGGCAAGCGTCCGGCATGTTGTTCGCGGACTGCGCGGCGAAGGTGGAATAGACCTTCTCGATCTCGGGACTGCCGCAATCGCAACGGTCGGGCTCCGGCTGCGAACCCATGACCAAGGTCTCGAACCGGCTTTCGCATTCGTTGCATTGATACTCGTAGATCGGCATGGGCGCATTATACCGTGCGGTCATCCGGAGACGCTTCCGCTAGGAACGCGCGGACAGCCTGGCGACCGGCGCGCCGATTCCCATTCAGGACCGCGGCATCCAACCGCTGGCCCTGAATCGCGAGCACGCTACCGTCGGATCGCGCGTGGAGCAGGACGGGAATGGCCTGAGCCTCACTACGGACGGCAGCCGTGAAGCCCTCCGCCCGAAATCGCGTGCGGGCCGGGGTCTCGCCGATCGGATTGTCTGCGAAGCTAACGACCGCGTAACCCATGTCCAATGCGTCTTGTATGCGCGGGAGAAGTTGCCCGTCGCCGGGCGCGACCAGCGCGTCCAGCAGAAACGCCTCGGCTGGTCCGAGAGCGTCGAATCCAGTGCGATCCGCAAACACGAACGGGGAGCGGAACGCCGTGGCGATCAGCAGCGGGTCCGCGCGGTGGGCGCGGTTGACAAGCACCACGCAGCCCGACTCGCCACTCAATTGGCCGTCCAGCGGCACCCCGTCGAACTTCAAGAGCGCACGCGCCCCCAGCGCAGCTGCGTGGCGCGCCATGCCGGGGGTCGGCGCCAAGCGTGCGAGCATCCCGCAGCTGATGGCCGCGGAACCGCTCAACACGCTCGCGGACGCGGCCCTGAGGCCGCTTCCAAGCCGTGCCCCCCCGCGGACCGCTGCGTGAACAGTGCCCTTGATCCAGAGCTTGGCGAGCTGCGTGCGAGGCGAAGCGATCCGAGTATTCGAGAACGCCCCGGATTCGTAGAGTCGACGGGACTCCACGCGCTGAATCTTGCCGCTAGACGTCTTCGGCACGCTCCCGGGAGGGACCAAGACCACATCGTCCGGAGGGATGCCGATCTTGCTGGCGACCTCCTCCGTAGCGCTCTCGCGGATCCGCTTGCGCTCGGCCGCGTCCTTTACCCGGGTCTCGGCGACGATCACGAGCCGCTCGGTGCCCGAACCGGGATCCAAGCTGCCGAACGCCGCCACGCACCCCTTGCGAACGCCATCGGCCGCCCACGTGGCCATCTCGACGTCTTGGGGGATGATGTTGCGACCGCCCTTGATGATGCAGTCCTTCAGGCGGCCCGTCACGAAGAGCTCGCCGTCGGCGATGTAGCCCAAGTCGCCCGAGTCCAGCCACCCGTCGGCGTCAAGCACCTCGCTTGTCGCCCGCGCGTTCCGGAAGTACCCGTCGGTTCTCGAGGGCCCGCGAAACACGATCCGGCCCCGAGTGCGCTCCGGGACAGCGTGGCCGTCATCTCCGACAACCCGCACTTCGTGGTCGGGCAAGGCCCGGCCGTTGCCGACGAATTCCAAGAATCCGGGCGACTCCGTGGAGCGGGTCGGGACAGCCTTGCCGTCCTCCTCGAAAGCCGCTCTGTCGATGCGATCCACGAGCGGTCCGCGCCAGAGCGGCGGATAGGTCAAGGCGACCGAGGACTCCGCTAGACCGTAGTACGGCATGAAGGCGCGCGCATCGAATCCCCACTCGCGAAATCGGTCGGTGAACCTCGCGAGCGTAGCGGGCAGTACCGGCTCGCCGGCGTTGATGGCGACACGCCACGGAGACAGATCGACGCCCTCCATGGCTTGGTCGGTGATCTTGCGGACGCACAGCTCGAAGGCGAAGTTCGGTGCCGGGCACAGCGTGCCCTTGGAATCGCTCATCGCCCACAGCCATCGTTCGGGTCGCAGCAAGAAATCCAGAGGCGAGAGTACGGTGATGGGCAAGCCGTGAAAGAGGCTGAATAGCCAAGAGCCGATCAAGCCCATGTCGTGATAGAGCGGCAACCAGCTGACTACGGTGTCGGAGGGCTTGACCTGGACAGACCAACCGATGCCGCGGATGTTGGCCAGAACATTGGCGTGGGTCAGGGCAACGCCCTTGGGATTGCCCGTGCTGCCCGACGTGTACTGGATGAAGAAGATGTCGGCGGGGTCCACGTCGGGAAGCCCGCCTCCCCGGCCCCGCTCTTCAAGTTCCGGGGCACTGACAGCCTCGCGCAACGAAGGGAGATCCCTCCCCAGTGCGCTGGCCACGGCCCGAATCCGGTCGAAGGAGATCAGAAAGCGCGCATCGGCGTTCTGCAAGATCGCCGTTTGGCGGCGCACGTACTGTTCGATCTGACTTGCGCGAGCGGGCGGGTAGACCGGAACCGCGATGCCGCCAGCCAGCGTCACGCCCAAGAAGCTGGTGAAGAATGCCTCGCAAGTCGGGAGCATGATGGCCACAGTCTGGCCGGGCTCGAGTCCCGATTCCACCAAGCCGGCGGCAACTCGGGAAGCACTCGCGAAGAGCCTCGCGTGGCTGATGTCCACGCCGTCGTCGCGGTCCAAGAGGTGAATATGAACCCGAGCAGGATCCCTTTCGACTTGGTGCCGCAGGACCTCCGCGAACGACGCGGCGGCTGTTGGCGCCGGATGGGCCTCGCGCGCCGGCTGCACGATCGGCCAGCGCTCCGCGCGCATTGCTTCGTCTCCGGCCTCGCGAACCGCGCGGACCCAATCCGCTGGCGTCTCCGCATTGCGGATCTCGACTTCGGGCAAGCGCGTGCCGACAGCCGACTCGACCCGCACCAGCAGTTCGACGCGTTCGAGGCTTCCCAGACCGAGGTCGCCGTCAAGCCGCGAATGCAGCGCTACCCGTCCCGCGGCCCGGTCGCCGCCGAGTTCCCGAACCACCGACGCGACCGCGCCGAGGACAGCGGCCTCGGTCGGGTCGGTCGAGGTGGGCGAAGGGGATTGCATCCCTGCGTTCTCCTAGCCTAGCGCGGGCCCGCTCAGGTGCGACGATGGAACCGAAGGCGGTTGCATCGACTCGTGCGTCCCTGCTTAGCGCGCATTCAGATCTATCCGATCAAGTCGCTTGATCCACGGAACCTCGAGAAGGCTGAGGTCGTCGATGGCGCAGGCCTGCGGGGTGATCGCGAGTTCGCTTTCTTCGAGGCCGGAGACAAGGTCCTGAACGCGAAGCGCGCCCGCGAGCGACTGCTTGCCGTTCGGGCGATCTATGACGAAGAGGGCACGCGGGTCGAACTGCGCACAACCGAGAGCAACGGCCGATTCGACCTAGCGGGCGACCGCAAGCCCGCCGAGACATTTGTGGGCGAGTGGCTCGGACGCCCGCTGGAGCTGCGCCGGGATGGCGTGCTCGGATTCCCGGACGATCCGGAGGCATCCGGCCCGACAGTCGCGGGCACGGGATCCGTGGAACTCGTGGCGCAGTGGTTCGGCTGGGAGGCCGACGAGGTACGGCGGCGGTTCCGAACCAACCTAGAGATCTCCGGTCTCCGACCGTTTGAGGAGGACCTGCTGTTCGGACCGCCGGGAGAGCCGCGTCGCTTTCGGATCGGCGATGTTGAACTGCGGGGAACCAATCCCTGCGCTCGTTGCGTTGTTCCAAGCTTGGACTCGCGAGGGGGTGCATCGAAGGATATCCAGTTCGCTCGAAAGTTCGCCGGTCTCCGCGAACGCCATGCACCGGCAGGGTCAGCGATCCACCGCTACGGCCACTACTACAAATTCGCCGTCAACACGCGTCTGGCATCGGAGCAAGGGGGAAGATCGCTGCGCGTAGGTGACGAATTTGAACTTCTTGATTGATGGCGCAGGGTCGCGAGCGGCCCGCGACGGTGTCCGTGAATCTGTCGACTTGTAGAACGTACGCGAGATTCCGGATAAGATTCTCAGATGGCAAGATTGGATCGTCGCAGCTTTCTCGCAAGTGTCGCGCTTGGGGGCTCGCAGCCAGTACTGGCGGCCGAGCCGAAACCACTCAACTTGCTGTTCGTGCTCGCCGATCAGTGGCGCTCGAGCGCGTTCGGGTTCGGATCCGACCGGGTGGTAAGGACGCCTCACTTCGATCAGCTCGCCGCGCAGGGAGCGAACTGGAGACGGGCCTACGCCGCGAATCCGGTTTGCACTCCGAACCGCGCCTGCATTCTGACCGGTCGCTATTCGCACCAGACCGGGATGATTCGCAACGACCTGCAGTTGCCGCCATCGGAAGCCTGCTGGCCGGAGGCGTTTCGGGAGGCAGGGTACGCCACTCACTATGTCGGTAAGTGGCATCTGGACGGCGCACCGAAGCCAGGCTTCGTGCCGGCCGGATGGCGCCGGCGCGGGTTCGAGACTTTCGAGGGATTCAACCGCGGTCATGTGTATCACAGCCCGTGGGGATTCGATGATCGTGGGGAGCCTCTCGCCGAGCGGTTTGGAGAAGCCCCGGACGGGTACTACGAGCCGACCGCGCAGACCGACGCGGCGATCGCATTCATGAATCGCAACCGGCAGCGGCCCTTCGCCTGCTACCTGTCCTGGGGCCCGCCGCACACGCCGTTCCGGCCTCCTCGCCCGTTCCGCCGTTACGAAGCGGGCGAGATCGAGTTGCGGCCGAACGTACCCGAGGAGCACCGCGTCAAAGCGATCAGGGACTTGGTCGGCTACTACGGTCTGTGCGAATCGCTCGATCACGAACTGGGACGCCTCACCGCGTTTCTGGACGAGACGGGCCTGGCCGACAATACCTTGATGGTCTTCACCTCGGACCACGGCGAACTGGCAGGCTCCCACGGCAAGTACCGCAAAGGGGAGCCGGAGGACGAGTCCCTGCGCGTCCCGCTATTGATGAAATTGCCGGGACGGATTCCAGCCGACAGCGCGCCCGGAACGTTGATTAGTTCCGTGGATCTGATGCCGACGCTGCTTTCGCTGTGCCGCTTGCCGGCCCCGACAACCTGTGCGGGGCGCGATCTGTCCGGGGCCGTGCTGGCGGGCCAGGACAGCCCCCGTGTCGAATCGGTCTATTGCGAGGGGAAGGTTTCCGCCAGCCCCTCCGCTCTGCCGAACGCCAACAGCCCCGAGCAAGGGCCGTGGCGCGCGATTGTGACGGATCGACACAAGCTCGTCGTTCGGGGGAACTACACGAACGTGAGGGGCCTTTTCGATCTCCGCGAGGATCCGTGGGAACTGCGCAATCTAGCCAACGACTCGCGCCTGAAAGCCGTGCAGAGCGACCTGCTCGGCGCGTTGCGGGACTGGGGCCTCGCGACCGGGGACGCTTTTCCCGACAAGATCAAGGCAGCGCAGGTCGAGTACAAGGTGGAAAGCGGGTAATGCGCGGAAACGCGTTTCGCTGGCAGCCTGATCTCGTGCGGAAACGGCTCGCGCATAGGCGCGGGTCAACCGGTCAGCAGCGTACTGCGCGATCTACGCCCAAAGCAAGCCATGGGGGTGTAACATGTTCGCTATCAGTGGTTTACAGAGCCTTCAGCCGTGGCTGACAGCGGCTGGTAAACTACGGATTCGGGTCGGTTCTTAGGACTCGTAGCCAGCATGCGGATTCTATTCGTCGGTGACATCGTGGGGCGGCCCGGACGCCGGGCGGTGTTTACGACGCTGCCGCGCATCGTGGCGGACGAGGGCATCGACCTGACCATCGCCAACTGCGAGAACTCCGCCGCCGGATTCGGAATCACTTCCAAGATCGCCGGCCAGCTGCTCGACTCGGGCGTTCACGTGCTCACTTCGGGCAATCACATCTGGGACAAGAAGGAATCGCTGGGCTACATCGACTCGCAGCCGCGCTTGCTGCGCCCGGCGAACTATCCCGATGCGCCCGGCTCCGGCGTGTATGTCGGACAGACCGCCTCGGCAGTGCGGTACGCCGTCATCAACCTGCAAGGCCGCGTCTACATGCCGCAAACCGACTGCCCGTTCCGCTGCGCGGACCGCTTGCTCGCCGATCTCGACCCGGAAATCGCGGTACGCTTCGTGGACTTCCACGCCGAGGTTACCAGCGAAAAGACCGCGTTCGGCATCTATCTCGACGGGCGGGCGAGCGCGGTGGTCGGCACGCACACGCACGTGCCGACCGCTGACGAGCGGGTGCTCTCGGGCGGCACGGCGTACATCACCGACACGGGCATGACAGGCCCGATCCACTCGGTCATCGGCATGACTACCGAGGCCGCCTTGAAACGGTTTCTCACCGCGATGCCGGTACGGTTCGAACCGGCATCGGGCCGGGTGCGACTCAACGCCGTCGTGATCGATGTGAACGACAGCACCGGCAAGGCGCTCTCGATCCGGCGGCTCGCGGCGGAGTGCGCCTAGAGCGCGTCGCTATAATGAGCGCGACGGAGCGGTGTTGTGAACGTCCGGAAGACATTGCTCCGCAAGACCGGCAAGGCCATTGCGGATTTCGACATGATCCGCGACGGCGATCGCATCGCCATAGGCGTTTCCGGAGGCAAGGATTCGCTCGCGCTTGTTGACGCTTTGAAGTCGTTGGCCCAGCGCTCGCCAGTGAAGTTCTCGCTCGCCGCGTTCACGATCGAACAGGGCAAGTTCGTACGGCCAGTGGACCCGCTGGGGGAGCATCTGGCCGAACGGGGCATCCCGTGGACCTACTATCGCGACGAGCCGTCGTTCCAACTGCTTGAAAACGACCCCGGCCACGGCTGCGACACGTGCAGCCGATTTCGGCGGCGGGCGGTCTACGAAGTCGCCGCGCGCCTCGAATGCAACGTGGTCGCGCTCGGGCACACTGCGGACGACCTCTGCGAAGCGTTGCTGCGGAACGCGCTCTTCACCGGGCGCCTGAGTGCTCTGCCGCCAGTCACCACGTCCCGATCGGGCGACTTCCGCCTGATTCGACCTCTCGTGTATGTGTCCGAGGATGTCACCGAGTCGTACGCGGCCGAGTGCGGGCTGCCGGTCACGCCGTGCGTCTGCTCGTTCAAGACCGGGACCGCGCGATCCAAGATCCGAGGGTTCCTGGCGGAGCTCAAGGAAGACAATCCCCACGTTGGCGAAAACCTCCTAGCGTCGATGGGCCATCTAGATACCGCCCGCCTGCTGGACCGGCGCTTCTTGCCGGCCGACAGCACCCCGACGGACACGCACGATGGTAAAGCTACGATGAGTGCGGGGATTGCGCCGGATCCACCGATTCGCGGGCCGGTCGGCACGGCAGGGTGCCAAGACCCGCTCCATCCGTTCTAGCTAGCCAACGGTACCCCGGGAGTGAACCGAGATCAGCGGGTTGCCACCGGAACCGTGGACAGCAAGGGCATGATGGCACGTTTCGCAAGGATCCGTTAGCCGGGTCCCTGCCAAGGATGCGCACGAATCCGGCGAATTCCGCAATGTCCCGCCCCGGCACGACGCCACTGGCGTCGGCGGTGGCGCTGGCGGCCTTGCTGTTTGTCTTCTTGGTCGGCGTTCGCGGGTTGGGAGACGGTTTCAAGCTCCTCGGCGGCGACCTGCTGGAGGCGTTCTTCAGCGCCACTTCCAATCCTTTCATCGCGCTCATGGTGGGCGTGCTGGCGACAACACTGGTGCAGAGTTCGTCGGTGACCACCTCGATGGTGGTCGGACTGGTCGCCGCTCCCGAAAACCCACTCCCGCTGGCGAATGCCGTGCCGATGATCATGGGCGCCAACATCGGCACGACGGTGACGAACACGCTCGTCTCGCTCGCGCATATCGGGCGGCCCGCCGAGTTCCGGCCGGCGTTCTCGGTGGCCACCTGCCACGATTTCTTCAATTACCTTGCGGTTCTGATCCTGCTGCCGTTCGAGATGGCGACAGGCTTTCTGGCACGCACGGCGGCGGTTCTCGCGAACCGGTTGCCCGAACTGGGAGGCCCCTCGTTCAAAAACCCCCTGGCTCTCGGTATCAAGGCCGCGACGGAGCCGGTGCGGGCACTTGGAGGATCGCTCTTCAACGAATCGCACCTGCAAGGGACTGTGATCATCGTCGCGAGCGCGCTCCTGATCTTCGGGGCGCTCACGCTCATCGTTCGCGTGCTGCAGTCGGCCTTGCAGGCGCGGATGGAGCATTTCGTGCAACGGGCACTCGGCAAGTCTGCGGTGGTGGCCATGCTAGTGGGTTGCTTGGCGACCGCGATGGTCCAGTCCAGCTCGATCACGACGTCACTGCTGGTGCCCCTAGCGGGCGTAGGTGTCATCACGTTGCGCCAAGCGTTCCCAGTGACTATCGGAGCCAATGTCGGCACGACGATTACAGCCCTGCTGGCTTCGCTGGCCGTATCGGGGCCGAATGCCCAAGCAGGGATCGAGATCGCGTTGACCCATCTGGCTTTCAACATCTCGGCAACCCTACTGATCTATCCCTGGCCCCGCGTACGGAATACGCTGCTTGCCGCTGTCGAGCGCTTCGCCGAGATCGCAACGGGCTCCAAGTCGCTCGCTATCGCTTACCTGCTCGTGCTGTTCTACGGCCTGCCCGCGCTAGCGGCGTTCCTGCACTGACAGCGACCCGGCTCGGCCCGCGGTGGGCTCCGAATTCCACTGGAAGCGCGGCATGATCGAGCCGGTGACGACCTTCTCTGCATCCCGCGCCCGCTGACGCCGCCCGTCAGGGAGACCGCACGAGCCAAGACGGACGGATGCACCGCGGAAAACACGCGTCTGTGTTAGCCTGCTAGGGACTGGTGGGTAGGATCGGGATGGTCTGACAGGCCACTTCGTAGCGAGGGGCCGTTTACAAGCAATCGGCTGGGAGGCGCGCTTGGGAGCAGCGGGGGCATGGCAGTGAAGAGCCTGTGGCTCGGACTGTGCGTCGTGGCGCTTAGCGCCGGACTGCCTGCGGCGCAAACCAGCGACGAACTCACCGCCTCGCTCAACTCCGAGATCCAACCCCTCCTCCAACTCTATTGCTCGCGCTGTCACGGAGCGGAGACCCGGACGGCCGGCATCGCATTCTCCGAATTTCGAACGCATCAGGCGGTCCTTCGCGCACGGCCGGTCTGGGTCCGCGCGTTGCGCGTCCTGCGCGAGAACGAGATGCCGCCGGCCGGGCCGCAGCCGGCAATCGAGGAGCGACTGCGTCTGATCCGCTGGATCGACGACGCCATCAACCACCTCGACTGGAGCGAGCACCGCGATCCCGGGGCGGTCACGATTCCGCGCCTGAACCGCCGCGAGTACAACAACACGATTCGCGATCTCACCGGTCTCGACTTGCGGCCCGCTGACGCGTTTCCGCCCGACAGCCCGGGGGAAACCGGTTTCCGCAACGATCGCGACGGGCTGTTCGTCGCCCCGTTGCTAGTCGAGAAGTATCTGTCGGCGGCGAAACAAGTGGCCGATGCCTTGGTCACGGCTCGGAACGCTAAGGAAAGACTCCATGTGCGCTTGGAGATCGAGGACTTTCTGCGCACGGAGACGAATCACGAATTCACGCCCTACGGGCTAGACCTGCGGAACTACCAGCAAACGGTTTATCGCTACGTCACGTTTCCCCGCTTCGGACGGTATCGGTTTCTGATCAGAGCGTGGGGTGCGTCCCCCGTGCCCGGCGAGACGCCCGGCGTCACGTTGCGCGTCGGCGACCGGATGGTGGGACAGTCGCATGTGACAGCCGAGCCAGCCGAGCCCGGCGAGTACGAATTCTACGCGAACGTCCCCATGGGGAGCCAGCGGGTGTCTCTGCACTGGTTCAAGTCGAAGACCGCGGAGACTAGCGACCACAACCGCCGGTTGGCGGCCGAGGCGGCGCGACGCCGGCAAGCTGCCCAGGCTGCCGGCGAAAAGCCGCCCCCAAAGGGTCCGGTGATTCTGTCGCTGGATCGCGTCGATATCCAAGAGGTTCTCGAACCCGGTCAGGACGGGTCGCTTGTCTGGGTGGCCGAACCCGGAGTTGGACTGTCGGAGATTGACGCGGCTCGCCGGGTGCTGCGGAATTTCGCCGAACGCGCCTACCGGGGATCAGTGGAGGCGTCCGAGGTCGAGCGGTTGGTGGACCTGTACCGGCGCGCCTCGCGACGCGGCGCGCCCTTTGCCAGCGCGGTGGCGATCGGACTTCAAGCGGTCTTGGCCTCGCCGCGATTCCTGTACCGACGGGAGCAACGGATCGCAGCTCGGGACGAGGACGCGCTGAACGACTTCGATCTTGCCTCGCGCCTCTCGTACTTCCTGTGGCTGTCGATGCCTGATCAGGAATTGATCGGCCTCGCCCGCGAGGGAAGGCTCGCCGACCCGGACACGCTGAAGCGACAAGCGGCGCGGATGATCGCCGACCCGAAATCCAGGGCTTTCACCTCGGCCTTTGCTAGCGAGTGGCTTGGATTCGCGGATCTCGGCAGTTCCATCAAGCCCGATGACGTGGCGTTTCCAGAGTTCACGCCCGCCCTTGCAAAGGCGATGGTGGATGAGGCAACTAGTTCCGTCGACCGCATCGTCCGCGAGGACCGCAGCCTCTTGGAGATCCTAGACAGCGATTACACGTACCTGAACGAGGAACTCGCGAGGCATTACGGCGTGGAGGGGGTTGTCGGCCGGGAGATGCGCTTGGTCGAACTGCATGACGGGCGCCGCGGCGGCGTGCTCGGGATGGGCGCGATTCTAACCGCGACTTCCCTGCCCACGCGTACCAGTCCAGTGGTGCGCGGGATGTGGGTGCTGGAGACCATGTTCGGAGAGGAGTTGCCGCCTCCGCCGCCCGACGCCGGAGAGCTGCCGGAGCCCAGCGAATCACCGCAGGATTTGACCCTCCGCCAGACCCTCGAGCGGCATCGAGAGGAGGCCCGCTGCGCGGTTTGCCACAACCGTATCGATCCGATCGGATTCGGCTTGGAGAACTTCGACGCGATCGGACGCTGGCGCGACACTGACAACGGCCAGCCGGTCGATGCAACCGGAAGGCTGCTGGGCGGAACGACCTTCGAGGGCCCCTTGGAACTCAAGCGCATCTTGCTAAGCCGCCGCAAGGAATTCGCCCGGATGGTAAGCGCTCAAATGCTCAGGTTTGCGCTGGGACGCGAGTTGGAGTATTATGACGAACCGACGGTTCAGTCGATCAGCGCGGCGGTGGTCCGGAGTGGCTTCTCCGCGCGAACGCTGGTCGAAGAAATCGTCAGCAGCTATCCGTTCCGGTACCGGCGCGACGCTGCTCAGGAGAGCGATTGATGCTAGGAAGATCGATTCCCAGAAGAGCCGTCCT
This sequence comes from Bryobacterales bacterium, assembly GCA_965242625.1. Taxonomy (GTDB): domain Bacteria; phylum Acidobacteriota; class Terriglobia; order Bryobacterales; family UBA6623; genus VXMF01. The sequence goes on from CBDEST010000005.1 coordinate 1,234,073, forward strand.
GCGCGGCGTGGGGGTTACCCTGGCCCTTCCATTCCTGGAAAGCGCGGAGCCGCTACTCGGCGCCGCACGACATCCAGGGCGGCGGGATCCTGTCCGGCTTGCGACATTGTTCCATCCGAACGGCGTGTATCCGCCCAACTGGGATCCGGAGGGAACGGGCAGAGACTTCAAGCTCTCGCGGATCTTGGAGCCGCTGGCACCCGTGCGCGACGAGGTCAGCGTGATCTCGAATCTCGGCACCGGCGCCAAAGGCCATGTGGGTGCTACCTCCGCCTTCCTGACCGGCACGCCGCTGCACAAGAAGGCCGCCGGCCGGATCAACACGCCCAGCATGGGCACGTCGCTGGATCAGTACGTGGCCGAGCGAGTCGGGCGCGACCACAGCATCGCCTCGCTCGAGGTCGGCACGGAGCCGCCGCGGTCGGGAGGCGAGAACGGTCTGGCAATCTCCTTCGCCAACACGGTCTCGTGGCGCTCGGACAGCACGAAAGTCGATCCGGAGATCGAGCCGCAAGCGGTGTTCGACCGCCTCTTCGGGGTCAGCAAGAAGACCCGCCAGCGCCTCGATGACGAGGCCAGCATCATTGACTTCGTGCTGGAGGATGCCAAGGCTCTGCGGGCGGACGGGAGCGCGACGGACCGCCGCAAGCTGGACGAGTTCCTCGGTTCGGTGCGCGATGTCGAAAAGCGGATCGATCGCAACCTGAGCCCGGCCAGCGCCGAGGAGGCGTGGAAGCCGCTCGTTGAACCCGATCTGTACCGACCGGAGGCTGGCATTCCGGCGACTCGCGACGAGCATGTGCGGCAGATGTTGGATCTCATCGTGCTTGCGTTCCAGACCAATACGACGCGTGTCGCGACCTTCATGATGGCGCACGGCTTCAGCCGGCAGAACTTCACGTTCATCGAGGGAGTGAATGGAGACCACCATTCGATCTCCCATCACAAGGAAGACCCGAAGCTCACCGAGCCTTACACGCTGGTCAGTCGCTGGTACGTTTCGCAGCTCGTCTACCTTGTCGAGCGGTTGCAGTCCGTCCAAGAGAGAGACGGCAAGACCTTGCTGGACAACACGATGGTTCTGTACGGCTCCGCGCTCAAGAACGGCAACGGCCACACCACGCAGAACCTGCCCGTGCTGCTTGCGGGACGCGGAGGCGGCAGCCTGCATCCGGGCCGACGGGTCGTCCTCCCCGAGGAAACCCCCGTCACGAATCTCCACTTGACACTTGCTCAGAACATGGGCATCGAGACGGAGCGCTTCAACAACAGCACCGGTGCGATCGGAGAACTGTTGTAACCAAGCCGGCTTCCGGCCTCCGCTTGCAAGCTGTCCGTCCCGCGTTGGCGCAATCCAGTCGCCAGTTCTCGCTGGCGAGGGCCCTTGAGCGAGCCGCGCCTATTGGGGGTCATGCGGATCCACTTGAAGCGAATGGAGCATTCGCCGGGGTCCAAGAGGAGCTGGATCGCTAGCCTACCGCGGGGGTGCGCTCCGTTGGGCTTCGATTAGTGCATCGAGTCCCGCCTTCAGTTCCACGGCGGTTTCCGATTGTTCGAAATAGAGGTTTCGCGTCTCTCCGGGATCTTCAGCCAAGTCAAACAACTGCGCTGGAGCGTCCGGTGCGCCGTCGTCCAAGGCGTAGCCGACGAGCTGCGGCCGACGATAGTCGTTGCCGCCCGAACCGGCGTGGTCCAAGTATTTCCAGTTACCGCGTCGCAAGGCGAGCGCAAGGCGGTTCGTCTGGTGCAAGTTAAACTCCCTGACGGGTTCCTCGCCCGGCTCCCCTTCGAACAGTGCCGAGAAGTCGAAGCTGTCTTCGGCGGCATCGTTCGGCAGTGCGTAGCCCGTCAGCCCTGCCAGCGTGGCCATGATATCGGTCAAGCAGAATGTCTGGTCCGTGATGCTGCCGGGCGGTACGCGTCCGGGCCAGCGAGCGATGGTCGGCACGCGATGACCGCCCTCCCACTGGTCACGCTTCACGCCTCGCCAAGGCCGGGCACCGTCGTGGCCGTGATCCGTCCTCATGTGGTAGGTCGTCGTAACTTCGGGACCGTTGTCGCTTGTGAAGATGACCAGAGTGTCGCGGGCGAGATCCAAGCGATCCAAGGTGTCCATCAACTGCCCCACGATATAGTCCATTTCGTATAGGAAATCGCCGTGCGGACCGGCGCCGCTCCGTCCTTCAAACTCCGGAGCGGCAAGTGAGGGCAGATGAACCGCCTGCATCGAATGGAACAGGAAGAACGGCTTGTCCGGATTCTCTGCAGCATGCTCCTCGAGAAACTCCACGCTCTTCTTCAAGAACACCATGTCGACTTGCTCGAGATCGTAGTCTGGAGCGATTAGACCGCGCCGATTGTCCTTGGAGTAGGGGTGTTTCGGCAGAGGCGCCTTATCCAACAACCCCTCGGGCGGAACGGGCACGCGGTCGCCGTCTATCCATGCGTACAGCCAATCCGTGGTAGGACAGGCGACCGTTCCGAAGAAGGTGTCGAATCCGCGATCGAGGGGACCGTCCGGTATCGACTTGCTGAAGTCGACGCGTCTGACCCGTTCGACTTCTCTCTCGGAATGTGTCTCGGCATCGATCTCGAGGTCGTGGACAGGCCGGCCTGCGGCATCGAAGAAGGTCATCCCTAGATGCCACTTGCCGATCAGCGCCGTGCGGTAGCCCCGTTCCCGCAGCATCTGCGGGAGGGTCAAGCGACCCGCTTCGATAAGGGTCGGGCCTTGGACGCCTACGAAGACCCCCGACATGCCGGTACGGAAGGGCATCCGGCCGGTCAGAATCCCGTACCGGGTGGGAGTGCATACGGTCGACGGGCTGTGTGCGTCCGTAAAGCGCAAGCCCTGCGCTGCCAATGCGTCTAGGTTCGCTGTCCGAACCTTCGCTTCGTCGTTATAGGCGCTGACGTCTCCGTAACCCAAGTCGTCCGCGAGGATCAGCAGCACGTTCGGAAGGCTCTGGGGTTCCGGTGTGCCGCAGCCGAGGCCGACCGACAGCAATGCCGCCAGACACGCCGCAGAGAACGCGGCCCGGAACTTGGAACCGAGCATGTTCAGGCGACTTTAGGAGCCATTTCGGTGACTTCTTCCAAGTCCGGGTCGAAGTAGAGGACCTTGCCTCGGCGCAACGACATCACTCCCATCGAAATGGTCACTTGGGCGCGATACGCTGTGTCGGCATCGAGATTCGGCTTGGCACGGGTCTTCATGCACTCCAAGAAGTTCTTCATGTGCGCGTCTCGGCCCCGGTTCTCGACCTTGATCTGGACGGTTTCCGTGCCGTACTTCCGAACGAAGGCATCGCGGAAGATGGGTTCCGACTCGACAGTGATGTAGTCGGTCCGACCCTCGAAGCGGCCGTGCTCGACCATGACGATTGACCCCTCGTGACCTCGAATCAGGCCCGGTATGTGGCGCGAGTTGGCCATCGAGGAACTCAGCACTAGGGAATGGCCGCTCGCGAAGTCGGCCAGCAGGTTGAACGTGTCGGGAACCTCGCGATCACCTGGAGCGTTGAACACGTACTTCCCGCCCGACGCTGTGACGCGGTACGGGAATTGCGGAGTGCCCCAGCAGATGTTCAGCGGGGCCACTACGTGATAGAACAAGTCGGTCGCGATGCCGCCCGAGTAGTCCCAGAACTTGCGGAACCGGAAGAAGCGGTGCGGGTCCCACTCGCGCTTCGGCGCGGGTCCCAGCCACATGTCCCAATCCACGTAGTTGACACCATCCCCGTGCGGCCCGGCGTCGGGCTCGATCACCCAACCGCGGCCGCGTTCCGGAGTCCAATTCCACTCGCCGCGCAACGAGTTGCGGTGGTAGGAACCCTGGCTGGAGATCAGCTTCCCGATCATGCCGTCGGCGAGAGCCTTGCGGGCCTTCCACCACTGATCCGCCGAGGTCGTCTGGGAGCCGACCTGCAAGACCGCGCCAGTCTCGCGAACCTTGGCGGCAACCGCCTTGGCTTCCTCGATGGTGTGGGTCATCGGCTTCTCGAGGTAAACGTCCTTGCCCGCCTCCATCGCCGCGATCGCCATCGTCCCGTGCCAGTGGTCGGGTGTGGCGATGACCACGGCATCCACGTCGGGGCGGGCCAGCACCTCGCGGTAGTCCAGGGTCGAGAATTCCGCCTTAGAGTTCTCCTGGGCGAGCTGTCGACGCTTTTCGTAGACGTCGCACACTGCGGTGATCTGGAAGTTCTGTCCGCCCTCGATCATCGACAGCATCAGCCTTTGCAAGCTGCCGCCCCGGCCGCCAACACCGATCTGGGCGACGTTGATGCGGTCATTGGCACCCAGTACCCGACGACTGGACGCCGCGGTCTGACTAGCCGCCGGAGCGGCCGCCGCGAGGGCTCCAGCTGCGCCCTGCAGAAAGTTCCTACGGTTTACGGGCTTGATGGCAGGCATCGAACTCACTCGCAAGGATTGTACCAAAGCAACCGCGGTTCCCACGTGCCGGTCAATCGGCGTGGGTAGCCATGGCGTCGAACGTCTCGATCCGTTTCCGCCGCGAGGCCCAACCCGAGACGGTTCCGCACGCCCTGGCAAATGCCCACTGGCGTCGGGCATTGGCAATGCCGCGAGCGAACAGCGGGCACCAGTTGGTAGCGAAGCCGAGCATCTTGAGATCCTCCAAGCTGCCCAGCTTGCAACCGACGCCGAAGCCTGCGCCGTCGAGGGATGCATTCTGGCGGGCACGACGCACTGCTTGGAACAGCAGCAAGGGCGTCTCGGTATGATGTTGCGCAGTGGTGGTTGGAGTCTGGGTAGGTCACCGCGTGGAGTCCCGATTCTCCGGGGCTGCATTCATTTGTGCGTCCCCGTGTCAGCTGAGTAATTCCAAGACGCGTTTATGAGCGTCGCCGAGTTCGATTCCGTGGCATTGATCAAGAAAGTAGCAAGCCATGCGATTGACGTGGAGCGAGATTCGTGTTCGGGCCACTCAGTTCGTCAAGGCATGGCAGGATACCTCCTACGGGAGTCGCGAGGCGCACAACTTTTACAACGATTTCTTCGATGTCTTCGGGGTAACTCGCGGTTCCGTCGCACGATACGAGGAATATGGTCGCAAACTCGACAATCGTGCGGGATACATCGATTTGTTCTGGCCGGGCGTGCTCTTGGTCGAACAGAAGAGCAGCGGACGCGACCTCGCAAGAGCCTATTCGCAAGCGAGCGAGTGCTTCGACGCGCTCCCCGAGCGCGAGCGGCCGCGCTACATCTTGGTGAGCGACTTCCAGTCCTTCGAACTGCACGACCTCGACGATACTCGTGAATTCAGGTTCGCACTTGAAGATTTCCCGAATTATGTCGAGAAGTTCGGATTCATCGTTGGAGTCCAGCCGCGAACCTTCCGGGACCAAGATCCCGTCAACATCCAAGCGGCAGAGATCGTTGGAGCGTTGCACGATTCGCTTGAAGAGTCTGGCTACCGGGGAACCGACCTCGAGCGGTTCCTCGTGCGAATCGTTTTCTGCCTGTTCGCCGACCATACCGGCATTTTCGACCAGCGCGGCGCATTCGCCGAGTGCATCGAGACCAGAACCAATGTTGACGGCACTGGTCTGGGCGGATACGTGGCCGAATTGTTTCAAGTCCTGAACACTCCCGAAGCGCACCGCCAGCGGCAATTGGATGACGACCTTGCCGGCTTCCCCTACGTCGACGGCGATCTGTTCCGGGAGAAGCTCGAGATTCCGGCGTTCAACTCGGCGATGCGCCGGCAGTTGCTGGATGCGTGTCGCTTCGATTGGTCCAAGATCTCGCCCGCGATCTTCGGGGCTCTGTTTCAATCCGTGATGGATGCGCACCAGCGCCGGGCGCAAGGAGCGCACTACACCACCGAGCGGAACATCCTCAAGGTGATCGAGCCGCTGTTCCTAGATGACCTCAAGGCGGAATTGCAGCAGATCAAGCTTCTCCGGCGCAGGCGCACGCAAAAACTGCGGGTGTTCCAGGGAAAACTCGGGCGGCTGACCATCTTCGATCCCGCCTGCGGGTGCGGCAACTTCCTGATCATCGCCTACCGCGAACTGCGGTCGTTGGAGATCGAGGTGATCCGGGAGTTGATGGCCACTACGGGCCGGTCAGGCCAGTGGCGCCTCGACGCGACGCAATTGTCGGTGGTGAACGTGGACCAATTCCATGGGATCGAGATCGGGGAGTTCGCGGTTCGCATCGCCGAGACTGCCCTATGGATGATGGACCACATCCTCAACAATCAACTGAGCTTGGAGTTCGGCGAGACGTACGTGCGGATTCCGCTGGCGAAGTCGCCGCACCTGATTTGCGGCGACGCTCTGGAGATCGACTGGGCGGATGTCTTGCCTCCCGCTGACTGCTCCTTTGTGTTGGGCAATCCGCCGTTTGGCGGGTTCGTCCAGCGGGGCGCTCCCAAGCAGGAGCGTACCGGGGAGGTCCTTGCCCAACTGGGAGCCACGGGCGGGCGCTTGGATTACGTGACGGCGTGGTTCTTGAAGGCCGGCGAGTACTTCCGCGGCCAGTCGGCGCGGGTTGCTTTCGTCGCCACGAATTCGATCACGCAAGGCGAGCAAGTGTCGCAGTTCTGGCCGGCGCTCTTCAAGCGGTACGGACTGGAAATCGCTTTCGCGCATCGCACCTTCGCGTGGGGATCCGATGCGCGGGGAGCGGCGCGCGTGCATGTGGTCATCGTGGGCTTGACCGACCGAAAGTCGGCGCCGGCGAAGCGACGGCTATTCCTGTACGAGAACGCTAGGGAGGATGCCGAGGAGACTGCGGCTGATTCGATCGGTCCGTATCTGATCGATGCCAGCCGATTGCGTGACGCCCAATTGGTGGTGGAACGCCGTAGAAGCCCGCTGTCGGGCTTTCCCGGCATTTGCGTCGGAACCAAGCCCGTGGACGGGGGGCATTACATCTTGGACCGCGACCAGCGCGCGGAACTCTTGGAGCGCGAGCCCGGGGCTGCGAAGCTAATTCATCCGTTCCTGGGTGGCCACGAGCACATCAATGGCCGGAAGCGCTGGATCTTGGTGGCCTCGGAGGGGTCTGCGTCTGAATTGAGGTCGCTGCCGCACGTCATGCGCCTCGTCGAAGCTGTGCGGAAGTACCGCGCGAGCGAAGCTGGAAACCTGGGCCGGTCGCTTTCCGATAACCCGATGCAGTTCCACGTGACCGTGATTCCTGACGCTGAGTTCCTAGTGATCCCGGAGGTCAGCTCGGAACGCCGGAAATACGTCCCGATCGGATACCTGAAACCGCCGGTCATTCCAAGCAATCAGCTTCTGGTCGTCGAGAACGCGAAACTGCAGCACTTCGCAATGTTGACGTCCGCCATGCACATGGCATGGCTCCGGCTCACGGGAGGACGGCTCGAGAGCAGGCTTCGCTACTCGAGCGGACTCGTCTACAACACCTTCCCCGTTCCGCGAGAGTCGCCCGACCTGTCGCAACTCGAACCTCATGCGCAGGCGGTGCTTGAGGCTCGCGCCGCCCATTCCGGAGAGTCTCTTGCGGCTCTATACGATCCGAGCGTGATGCCGCAGCCGCTCCGTCGCGCTCACGCAGAGCTTGACCGCGCCGTGGACCGGCTCTATCGGAGAGCGGCCTTCACATCGGAACTCGAGCGTGTCGAGCACCTTCTCTCGCTTTACGAAGAGTTGAGCACTCCGCTGAGCACTGACGCGCACCGGAAGCGGAGACGCAAGCCCGGTGCCGCATCCCAATGAAGCATTCGGCCTTCCCCGAGGCACCGAACGCCGTTTCGAGGGAACGTTCGCTCGGCGGGGCAACTTTCGGAGACGATCCGGGCGCGCAATCGGGGCGCTACGGAATCCCCGAAGCAGTTGGCAATCCGAAACCATCCGCGGCAGCCCGCACGCCCGCCAGAATCGCCTGCGCTAGGACATCGGCCGCCAGCGCTCCGATCATCCCGACAAGTCGTGCATTCGCCTCGCGGCCTCCCGTTCCCAACGCAAACACCGTGTCACCGTCGAACGGCATATGCGCCGGTTGAACCGCCCTTGCCAAGCCATCCTGGGCCATCTGAGCCACTTTGGTGGCTTGGGCCTTTGTCCAAGACACGTTAGCCGCGACCACTCCCAAGGTGGTGTTCCCCGCAGCCGGCGGGGAACTCCAAGTCCCTCTCCGCAGCGCTTCCATGCTGTCAGCGAAGCCAACACCGTCCGAGTCACGCGCCCCGGCCACGATGGCGCCGCGGGCCGGGTCGACAATGTCACCCAGCGCGTTCACTGCGGCTAGGGCACCAACCACCAAGCCATCGGGAAGCGCGATCGCGGCAGATCCAAGACCCCCGCGCATGGCCCGCTCCAGACCGAACATCTTCCCGACCGACGCGCCGGCTCCCGCGCCGACACTCCCCACAGCTACCGGCTCGGAGGAAGCCGACTCGGCGGCTAGGAACCCCGACTCGGCGTTCGGACGAACCGTCGGATCGCCGACTCCCAAATCGAACAGGATCGCTGCCGGCACGATCGGCACGACACTGCCGCCGACCGGGAATCCGACGCCCTCTCCCTCCAAGAACCGCATGACACCGTCGGCGGCCGCCAAGCCGTACGCGCTTCCGCCGGACAGCACGACCGCATGCACGCTCTCGACGCTCGCTTCGGGCCTGAGCAAATCCGTTTCGCGAGTCCCCGGACCGCCGCCACGCACATCGACTCCGGCGACTGCGCCGCCACGCGTCAACACCGCCGTGCAACCGGTCGAACCGGAAGCATGCGTCCAGTGCCCTACCCGAACTCCGCTCACTGCCGTCAACGTGGAATTCATGCGACTGTCCGCGCCCAAGACCCATGGCGCGAACCCAAGGCTCGCGCCGCAGCACAGCACCCTTCGCCGCGAAATGCTTCCCTCGGTTTCGGAGCAGGGCATACCGCGACCGCAACGCCGTGCGGCGTCGCTATAATTCTCTCCCATGGGACTGCCCGTCCTCTACGAAGTCCGCCAGAACTTCCCGGATCGATCGTTGCGCGATGTTTACGCGGCCGTTCGCGGAGAAATGGACGGTGCCGACTGGGTCCGCGCGATTCCGGCAGGCAGCCGGGTAGCGGTCGGCGTGGGCAGCCGGGGAATCGCCAATATCGACGCCATCGTCAAGGGAGTCATTGACTCTTGGCTGGACCGAGGCGTGAACCCGTTCATCATCCCGGTCATGGGCAGCCATGGCGGCGGCACGGCGGAAGGCCAGCGCGAGGTGCTCGCCCATTACGGGATCACCGCTGCCTCGATGGGCGCGCCGGTGGTGAGTACGCTGGACGTCGTTCCGATCGGCGAGTCCGCGAGGGGCATCGCCGTGTCCATGGACAAGGCGGCTTGGGAAGCCGATGGAGTCATGCTCTGCAGCCGCGTCAAGTGGCATACCGGCTTCGACGGGCGCTTGGAAAGCGGCGTTCACAAGATGATGGCCATCGGCCTCGGCAAATGGGAGGGGGCCAAGCGCTACCACCGCTGGGGCGTGCGGATCGGCTTGGAAGAGGTCATCCGGGAAGTCGGGCGCGTGATGCTGGACACGGGCCGCATGCTGGGCGGGCTGGCGATCTTGGAAGGCGCCCATCACGAAACGGCCGAAGTCCACGCGATCGGGGCCTCCGAGATGGTCGCGCGCGAGGAAGCGCTGCTCGAGAGGGTCAAGTCCTGGAAGGCGAACATTCCCGTCAAGCAGTGCGACCTGCTCATCGTGGACGAGATCGGGAAGAACATTTCCGGGTCCGGGATGGACACCAAGGTGATCAACCGTTCGTGGATGGGACGGAACTGCTGGCCGGACCTGCCGCGCTTCGAGCGCATTTTCGCCCGCAGCCTGACTCCGCATGGCGGCGGCAACGCCGTGGGCATCGGATTGTGCGACATCATTCACGACCGCCTATTCCACGCTGTCGATTTCAGCAAGACCTGGATCAACTCGCTGACGGCGTCGAGCACGATCGGCTGCATGTGCCCGCCGCACTTCGCAACGGATCGCGAGTGCATCGAGAAGATTCTCGCGACCTGCGGCCGGGACGATATCTCCGAGTGCAGCGTCGTGCGCATCCGCAACACGATGGAACTGGGCAGCCTGCAGGCGAGCGAGAACCTGCTGGACGAACTGTCCCAGCTCTCGTGGGTCGAGTGCGGCGGAACTGCGGAACCCCTCGAATTCGACGGAAACGGGCAACTCCTCGACGCCGTGCCGGTCGAGACCGCTGCGTAGGGCCGCGTCTCGGGCGCCGACACACCGCGGAAGCTTCGCACGGCTAAGATAGGAAGCGGAAGGCGTTGGCTCGGTTGCTTCCATGCCCACGGCAAAGATCGCCCCGCTCTCGAGAGCCGAGCTGTTCGCCTTGGTAGGGGCGGATCTCCGTCGCGTCGACAAGGTCATCGGCACCGAGACCATCTGCTGCGCTGACGTGGTCACCGCGATCAGCGCGCACCTGACTGCCAGCGGCGGCAAGCGCTTGCGCCCGGCGCTGGTGCTGCTCGCCTCCCGGGCGTGCGGCGAGACCGGCGACGCGCCGATCCGTCTCGCCGCGGTGATGGAACTCATCCATGTCGCGACGCTGGTCCACGACGACGTGATCGACGGGGCCGCGGTGCGACGCGGCGAGCCGTCGGCGAACGCGATCTGGGGCAATCAGGTCAGCGTGCTGGCCGGAGACTGGCTCTACATGCAAGCCTTCAGCCTCGCCGTGCGGGAGCGTAACTTCGCCATTCTCGACCTGCTAGTCGATCTGACCCAAATGATGGTCGAAGGCGAGCTCATGCAGGCCGAACTGATCGGGCGGCTCGACATCACCGAGCACCAGCACCAGGACTTGATCCATCGCAAGACCGCCTGCCTGCTTGCGGCCTGCAGTCGCTTGGGGGCGCTGCTGGCCGGTCGCGACGAGCGCACCGAGGAACGCTTGCGAGACTACGGGTGGAACCTAGGGATGGCCTTCCAGCTCGTCGACGACGTGCTTGATTTCGAAGCCAGCGAAGCCTCTCTCGGCAAGCCCGTGGGCAACGACCTCAAGGAAGGCAAGGTCACGCTGCCGCTCATCCTGGCGCTGGGATCCTGCACCCGCGCGGAACGCTCGCAAGTGGAGACCGTGATCCGGCAGCGCGGCTACGAGTCCGTCTCGCTGGAGAGCATCTTGGAAATCCTGGACCGCTACGACGCGCTCGGCGAGGTTCGCCGACGGGCGCGCGGCTATTGCGAAGCGGCCCTCGAGGGTCTGGAGACCTTGGAAGACAGTCGCTACAAGCGCGCTCTGCACGACGCCGCGCTGCTGTGGGCCGCGGGCCGGGTCAGCTAGCCGTGCCCGACGCCCACAAGTCATGCACCGGGGCGTAGGCGTCGTCCTCGGCCAGCGGCACGTAGTAGAAGCCGCGATCCAGCGGGTCGTCGTACCGGATCGTTGTCCAGTCGATGCCCAGGGCCGAGTAGATCGTCGCCTCGATGTCCTCGGGCCGGATATCGCGATCACGCGACCAGCCGGGCTCGGTCGTGAAGGCCCCGGGCCCTTTGCCGCCTTGATCGTTCGTCGCGCCCATGACGCGGCCGCCCTGCACGCCCCCGCCGGCGAGCACGAAGAACATTTGCAGGTAGTGATCGCGGCCGTTGCGCCCTGAGGAAAGCGGCCCGGGAGTCCTCCCGAATTCGCCGCAGACCACCACCAGCGTCTCGTCGAGCTTTCCGGAAGCGTCGAGGTCCTCGATCAAAGCCGCGAAGGCCGGATCGAACTCTTCGGTCTGCTGGTAGATGCTCCGAGCGGTGGGAGGGCTGTCGAGGTTGTAAATGTCGCCGTGGTGGTCCCAGCCTTGCGATTCGACTTGGATGAAGCGCGTGCCTTGGTCTTGCTCGACGATCTTTCGCGCCGTGAGCATGGCGTTCCCGAACGGCGTGCCGCCGTAGCGGTCGCTCTCTTCCTCGCTGTAGCTGAAGGCCGCCTCGATCGCGGGACTCAGCATCATGCGGCGCGCGTTCTCGTACAGGCCGCCCATGCCGGTCGCGTGCGCGCCGAACGGCGAGGCGTCGCCGCGCAGCTCGCTGTCCAGGCCCTGCAGCAATTCCCAGCGCCGATGGAACCTGCCGATGCCGGGTCGATGGGTCGCCGCGGCCAAGCCGGCGGCCGACGGCTCGGTCTGGAATGGCCCGTACTCGACCGGGAAGTAACCGGCCCCGCTGATGTTGCGCGCGCGGATCGAGATGAAGCCGGGAAAGGCTTGGTCCGGGCTCCGCTCGGCTTCCTTCTCGATGGCCACGACGCTGCCGATATGCGGCGCGATCCTGCCGCTGACGGAGGTCGGGTTGCGGCCGATCTGCATCCAGGTCTGCGCGAGCGGATGCGCGCGAGCCCAAGCGAGGCCCGACCGAATGATGGCGATCTTCGAGAGCACCCTCGACGTGTTCCCGAGCAAGCGCATCGGTACCGTCACGCCGTCGAACGTCTCGGGTTGGAAGTCCGTCGGCGTCACGCCCGGGATGTTCTTGAAGTCGAAGGTGTCCACGTGGCTGGGAGCGCCCCGCAGAAACACGAATATGACGCTCCGCGCCGTGCCCTTGGTCTGGACCGAACCTGCGGATTCGGTCGCTCCGCGAACCGGCCGGTCGGCTAGGAGGAACCCGCCGATTCCTGCGGCGGCGTGCTGGAAGAAGCACCTCCGGCTGACGTGGGGCCGCTCGAAGAACCAGCGGTGCTGCGGTTGGTGCTTCGCGACAAGCCTCTCGAATCGTTCGCGCTCGGTCATGCCAGTTCCCCTGTGTCGCTCAGTAGTTGAAGTAGAAGTCCGTCTTGTTGAAGAGCGCCCACATCAGGTCGGCGGCGCGGTTGTCGCGATTGCCGCCTTCGAGGTAGCGCACGGCGCGGGCGGTCTCCGCCGCGGTAGGGTGCCGGCTCAAGACGCTCAGGAACAGCCTCGCGACGAGCGCGTCATCGGCAAGCGCCAACGCCTCCATGATCGTGCCCGGTTGCTGGGAAACCCGGATCTGGTCCATGACGAACTGGTTGTTCATCAGGTTCAGCGCTTGGAGCGGGCTGCCGGCCGTGCTCCGCCGGGTCTCCTGCCGGTCGCCGGGGGTGAAGGATTGCAAGAGTTGCCGCACGTTGGCCGCTCCGGAGGCCCCGCCCTGCGGCACGTTCACGACATCCGGGAATTGCATGGCGTAGGCCGTCCCCCGGAACGTCCTTGACACGTTGTAGCCGCGCAGGCGACCGCTCGCCGTCACCAGCGCGTCATGCACTTGCTCTGCCGACAAGCGCTTGACTTGGTGCCGCACGAAGTACCGCTCGCTCAGGGGATTGAAGGCGCCGTCGTAGCGCGACGACAGCTGGTAGGCGTTGGAATTCGCAATGGTGCGCATCAGCGCCTTGAGGTCGTGACCGCTGTCCCGGAAGCCCTGAGCCAAGAGCTCGAGCAAGCGCGGATGCGACGGTTGGATCGCCCAGCCGTCCGGCGGCGGGCTGGCGGGATCGATCCTGGCGAGGTCGAACTGGTCCGGCGGTTCGACGATCCCGCGCGAGAAGAATTCGCGCCAGACGTAATTCACGATCGCCCGCGCGAATTGCGGATCCCCGGTCAGGTACTGCCCGACCTGCACGCGCAGCCGGTCTCCGGAATTCGCCGCCGCGGTTGTCGCGAACGGATAGGCCGGAGTTACGAACTCGTCGGCATGCAAGCGATCCGGACGGTTCCCGCCGGCGGTCTGGCCCAGGTACTCCCCGGCCGTGTCGCCGTTCCGCGCGCGTTGCTGCCTGCCGATCGCGAGATCGCGAACGGTGTAGAAATTGGCGTTGACGCGCCGGTTGTTTTCCGGGTTCATCGGCAGCTGGTTGCCGGGGTGCCGCCACGCCTGGTAGCGCGGGATGTCCGAGAAGAACGACGCGAGGCTCCACCCTTCCAGTCGCTTCGCCCTGGCGCCCCAGACGCTGAGCGCGTCCAAGTGCCCGGCGCCGTCGTGGCAGAGCACGCAGTCCATCGCGGAGATGCCGAGGAAATCCCTCGCGACGAAGAACGCCAGCGAGTCGTACGTGTCCTGAATCGGCCCGCCGGTGGTCCTGCCGCCGACTACGTAACCGACTGCGGAAGCCCGCACGGGATTCGCGGCGTAGTTGCCGAACGTGTCTTGGAAGTGCTGGAAGTCGCGGAAGCGGTCCGGGTAGACCCGGCCGTCGCTGGTTCCCTCGGCCGCCAGCATCTCCCGCGCCATCTGGTCGTAGGGCTTGTTGGCGGCCAGCGACTCCTTGAAGTACAGGTGCAGCGAATCGCGGCCCGCGGGGTAGCGATTCACCTGCACCGTCCTCGCCGTGTTCCGGAACAAGTCGCCGAAGAACATCGTCCACCGGTCGACCCATTCGGGGGAATCCAGCAGGCGCTCGACCAGCGCGGCCCGCTTGCCTGCGGACGTGTCGCCGAGGAACGCGACCACTTGGTCGTGGGTCGGGATCCGTCCCGTGAGATCGAGTGTGACGCGCCGCAAGAACTCTTGGTCGGTCGTGAGATAAGTGAGCGGCACACCAGCCGCGGCCGCAGTCTTCTGGATGCAGTCGTCGATACCCGTGCAGGCCGTGGCGACGCCTTGGCCGCTATCGGCGGCGGCCTCGAACACTCCGCCCCGGCGCGGCTGGGGGATCATGGCGAGGACATCCTTGGTCTCCCTCGCTCGCCGGCGCATTGCAGCGAAATCGTCCGCTGCCGAGAGATACGGGTCAACTCCGGCGTGCGGACCGAAATACGTGCATCCGCCGTGATCGGGAAAGGAGCCGTCCGCGGCTTGCCAGTCCAAGTCGCCGTCGTCGGCTCGCGCCGGGCTGGCGACCAGCCCCGCGACAAGCAACGCCATCCCTGCCCCGAGCTTGAGACAGAGCCTGCCTCGCAGACCCATTCCCACCTTTACCTCGCTTTCCATGAATGTACCAGCGCTCGCCCCAGATTGCAACTGCCCTCGCGATCCCACCACGCCGATCCTAGTAGACGCCGACGAGTCGCATCCGGTTTCATGAAGAAGTCATAGGCTGCGCATCCGCGCTCGGCGGCGAGCGCTTGCGTCCGGCTAGGATCGCCGGTCAGCGCGGATCGGAGTTATAGTGATTGTGGGCGGCTGGTTATCCGCAGGATCGCACGAAGATGCCGAGGATTCAGGACATAGGATTGAGAGCGGTTGCAAGCGCGACGCTCCTTTGCATGGCGGCGCCCCAAGCGCAATCCCAAGCTCCGCTGGTTGATCCGCGCAGCGTGGCGCCATTCGTCCCGGCTCCGTGGCACGTGGTCGACAAGATGCTGACCTTGGTGGAGGTCGCGGAAGACGATGTAGTCTACGACCTCGGCTCGGGCGACGGCCGCATTCTGGTGCGGGCGGCCAAGGGCTTCGGGGCCAAAGGCGTCGGTCTCGAGATCAATCCGGCCTTGGTCGAAGACGCCCGGCAAGCCATCGAGGCGGCGAACGTCCAGCACCGCGTCAAGATCGTGCAACAAGACATCTTCGAGGCCGACCTGTCCCCGGCCACGGTCGTGACGCTCTTCCTGATGACCTCGGCGCATCGGCGACTCGAGCCGAAGCTGCAGGACGAACTGCGTCCCGGCACCCGCATCGCGTGCTACAAGTGGGAAATTCCCGATTGGAATCCGGTCAAGACCGAGACGGTTGCGGTGGGCGGCGTGGGCCACCCGATCTACGTTTACGAGATCGGTTCGCATCGCTAGCGCGCACGAGTCGACGCGATAGATTCGGGAAGCGCCAGCCGCGCCGTGGCACGTGCCCCCTTAGAGTGATATAGAAAGAAAGAAAGAAGCTCTATGGCTGGCAAACCTGCAGAGGGCGCGCTCGTGATCGTCGAGTCGCCCACCAAGGCGCGGACGATCAAGCCGTTCCTACCCAAGGACTTCGTCGTGAAGGCGTCGGTGGGCCACGTGCGCGACCTGCCCAACAACGCCGCGGACATCCCGGCCAAGTTGAAGAAGGAGTCCTGGTCGCGCACGGGCGTCAACGTGGACGCCGACTTCGAGCCGCTCTACGTCGTCCCGAAGGACAAGAAGGACATCGTGCGCGAGATGAAAGCGGCCGTCAAGCGGGCGAAGCACATTTACTTCGCAACGGACGAGGATCGCGAAGGGGAGTCCATCAGCTGGCACCTCTTGGCGTTGCTCGGGCCGAAGGTGCCGTTCGAGCGGCTGGTCTTCCACGAGATCACCCGCGATGCCATCCACAAAGCGCTGGAAAGCCCGCGCGCGATCAACCAGGACTTGGTCCAAGCCCAGGAGACGCGCCGTATCGTCGACCGGCTGTTCGGCTACGAAGTGAGCCCGCTGCTCTGGAAGAAAATGCTCCCGCGGCTGAGTGCCGGACGCGTGCAGAGCGTGGCCGTGCGCTTGCTGGTGGAGCGCGAGCGAGCCCGGATCCGCTTCAAGGAGGCCGGCTTCTGGGGCATGAAGGCCCGCTTTTCCCAGCGCGGCGAGGAATTCGAAGCGGATCTCGTGCAGGTGGATGGCAAGCGCGTGGTTACCGCCAAGGACTTCGATCCGGATACCGGCAATCTCAAGCGGGCGTCGAAAGGGACGCGAGATGCAAGGGTCCAGCTAGACGGGGACGCAGTCAGGCGCATCGAAGCGGAAGTCCGGGAGGCAGAGGCCAAGGTCACCTCGGTCGAGCGCAAACCGCTTACGGCCTCGCCGCAAGCGCCGTACGTGACGAGCAGCCTGCAGCAGGACGCGAACAGCAAGCTGCGATTCCAAGCACGGCACACGATGCGCTTGGCGCAGCAACTGTACGAGAACGGCTTCATCACCTACATGCGAACTGACTCGACAATGCTCTCAAACGAGGCCAAGGGAGCGGCTCGGGAACTGATCAAGGAGCGCTTCGGCGAGCAATACCTTCCCGAGAAGGTGCGCTTCTACCGCAACAAGGTCAAGAACGCCCAAGAGGCGCACGAAGCGATCCGGCCGGCCGGCGGCAAGTTCCGCGCGGTCGAGGAAGTGCGCAAGCGGCTAGGCGAGGAAGCGGCCAAGCTCTACCAGATGATTTGGCGCAGGACCGTGGCCAGCCAGATGCGGGATGCGCGAGGCACTACGTCGACAGTGCAGATCGCTGTCGGCGATGCGGAGTTCCGGGCGAACGGGCGCACCATCGAATTCCCCGGGTTTCTCAAGGCCTACGGGATGGACGCCGAATCGGCGTCGGGCGATGAGGGCGGCGGCGCCTCCGCCATTCCGTATGCGCTGCGCGAGAAGGCCTTGCCAGCACTCGACGCGGACGATGTCGTTCACCTGAGTGCAGTGGAATCCTCAGAGCACCGGACCCAGCCGCCCCAGCGCTTCACGGAAGGCAACCTGATCAAGGAATTGGAGCGCTTGGGGATCGGACGGCCCAGCACCTGGGCAACCATCGTGGACCTCGTGCAGTCGCGCGCTTACGCGTTCCGGCGGAGCGGGGCATTGGTGCCCACGTTCACCGCCATGGCGGTGGTGGGCTTGCTCGAGAAGCACTTCACGCAGCTCGCGGACTATAAGTTCACAGCGGAACTCGAGGATCAGTTGGACGCGATCGCCCGCGGCGAGCTGGGACGCTTGGACTACCTCAAGCGGTTCTATTTCGGCGACGGGCAGGCGGCTCAGTTCGCCTATCAGGACACCAGCCCTCCGAAGCGAGGCACGGACCAAGTGGAGCAGAGCGGCCTGCGGGATCTGATCAAGTCCGGCGAGGCCGATATCCGCCCGCAGGACGTGTGCAGCGTGCCGATCGGAACCACCAAGGACGGCAAGGCAGTCGAAGTGCGGATCGGTCGGTACGGACCCTTCCTGTCGGACGGGGACACGCGTTGCGGCGTCCCCGAGGCACTCGCTCCGGACGAGCTGGACGTGGGCAAGGCCTCCGAGATGCTCTCGCTCGCCGGCAAGGAGCCGGAGGCCTTGGGAGAGGATCCGCAGTCCGGGCTGCCGATTTTTGTGAAGCAAGGACGTTTCGGACCGTTCGTGCAACTCGGCGACGGCGATGCGAAAAGCGACGTCAAACGGGCGTCCCTGCTCAAGGGCATGACACCCGAGACCTTGGACGTAGAGACGGCGCTGAAGTTGCTTTCGCTTCCGCGGAAGCTCGGAGTCCATCCCCAGACGCGGGAGGAGGTGATCGCGACGAACGGGCGCTACGGGCCGTTCGTCCGCAGCGGCAAGGAAATCCGCTCGCTTCCGGCCGACAAGGATTTGTTCGCGGTGGGACTGGACGAGGCGGTCGCGCTGCTCGGGCAGGAGAAGCCGTCCCGACGATCCGCTTCGCGCAGCGAGCCCCTGAAGGTAGTCGGCAAGCATCCCGGCACGGGTGCCGAGATCAAGCTCTTCTCGGGAAGGTACGGTCCGTACGTCACCGACGGCGAGGTCAATGCCTCGCTTCCGCGGGGCAGCGAGCCGGATTCCGTCACGGTCGAAGTCGCTGTCGACTTGCTGCGGGCACGGGCAGCGCGCATAGCCGAAGGCGGCGGGGCGAAACGCAGGCCGCAGCGACGCAAATCCTGATGGCGGTTTGTCCGCCATGAAAGTCCTGGCGATCGACACGGCACGCTCCCACGGCAGCGTGGCTTTGGCGAGCGGTTCCGGAGTGCCAGTGGAGGTCTCGCTGGGCAAGGGTCCGGGATTCGACCGCGTGCTAGTGCAGGCGATTGAAAGGCTGCTCGCGGACCAAGGCACGGACTGGGCGGACTTGGACGGCTTCGCGGCCGCGTGCGGTCCCGGTTCGTTCACCGGCATCCGCGTCGGGCTGAGCGCGGCCAAGGCCATGGCGGAGGTCTGCGGCCGACCGCTGGTCGGCGTGTCCAGCCTGCGGGCACTCGCGATCGCTGGCCCGCAATCCTCGAACCGCCCGAAAATCCCGCTCTTCGACGCGCGGCGCGGCGAACTGTTCGCTGGATTCTACGATGCCGACGGCAACCGATTGGCTGATGAAGCCACGGGCACTTGGGAGCGATTGGCAGAGCGCATCGACGCCTGCGCCGGGGAGCTTGTCACGAACGAGCCTTGGATCTTTGAGGAGGGCGGACCTGCCGCGCAGGCGACCGGTCGAACTCGATTCCTGGCGCCCGCGACGCTCGCCGCGAAGATCGCCCTACTCGGCGTGCGAGAGCTCCGGGCCGGGCGGGGCAGTCCCCCCGAAGCGGTCGAGGCGAACTATATCCAACGCCCGAGCGCCCGGCCGCCGCGACCCCATCAAGCGGCCAAGCGCTGATAGGTGTTCTCGAGAAACCCTTGAATCAGGGCCGTCTGCTCGCCCGCCTCCAGCAAGAACGCGTCGTGACCGTAATTCGACGTGAGTTCGACATACGCGACATCCCGGTTTCGCGAGCGCAAGGCCCTGACGATCTCTTGGGATTGATAGCTGGGATAGAGCCAGTCGGACGTGAAGCTGATCACGAGGAATCTCGTGTCCCCGCGGATGAAGCAATCCTCCAGCGCGTCGGAGGTCGGGGTCATGTCGAAGGTATCCATCGCCCGCGTGATCACGATGTACGAGTTGGCGTCGAAACGGCTCACGAACTGCACTCCGCGATACCGCAAGTAGGACTCGACCTCGAACAAGTCGCTCGCATCGGGCGCCTTGCGGCGACGGCGCCCGAACTTCTCGCGCATCGAGTCATCGCTCATGTACGTGATGTGACCGACCATCCGAGCCACGGCCAAGCCGCGCTCGGGCACTTTGCGGTCGTAGTAATCGCCTTGATTGAAATCCGGGTCCGCTAGGATGGCTTGCCGCCCCACCTCGTTGAACGCGATCTGCTGGGCCGAATGCCGGTGGGTGGTAGCGATCGGTATCACCGAGGCCACGCTATCGGGATAGGAGGCCGCCCATTGCAGCGCCTGCATCCCGCCCATGGACCCCCCCGACACCGACAGCAGCCGGTCGATACCGAGGGATTCGGTCAGCATTTTCTGCAATCTCACCATGTCCGCGATCGACACGGGCGGGAAGCGCGAGCCGTACGGGGCACCGGTGTCGGGGTCGGTCGAACTCGGCCCGGTCGTGCCTGTGCAGCCGCCCAAGACGTTGGACGAGATCACGAAGTAGCGCCGCGTGTCGAAGGCCTTGCCGGGGCCAATCATGTTGTCCCACCAGCCCGGGCGGCCCGTCTCGGCGCTAATACCCGCGGCGTGCGCGTCGCCGGAGAAGGCGTGCAGGATCAAGATGGCGTTCGAATGCTCGGCGTTGAGCTCGCCGTACGTTTCATACGCCACCTCGACGGGCGCCAGAGCCTGTCCGTTGTCAAGTTCCAACGACTCGAAGCGGCGGATCGAAGTGGAGACGCTCATCCGAATTCATTCACTATAAGCAACCGCCGTGCCCGCGGGCGGACCCTGCCGCGCAGTCGCCCCGCTGTAGTGGCAGTTGTCTCACTCTGAGCCAGCGGGATGCTGCTGCGAAGGTGAATCGACCTAGGCCATGCCATGACCGACATCAAGGCAGTGAGAGCATTCGGTCACCTCGGCCGAGGAAACGCGCGGGCTCAGACTACATGACCTGTACGGGCAGCAAGGGTGGCGGCTTCGCAACTGGTTTTCGGGAAATCAGAATGGTCTTCGGTTCGAGACTTCCCGTCCGGATCTCGGGTGGCGGCTCTCGTTCAGGGCGGCCTATGCCAAGGCTTTCGGGATACGTGCAAATCCTAGCCCGCTGCGCTGCCGCGGCTGCCGGTGCAATCTCCTGCCTCGTGCCAGCGGGGAGGGGTCGGTCATCGATCCATTCAGCGGGCCACCGCCTCGGGGGTGCCGACCTTCGAGATTGCGTTGGTCGGACTGACGAAAGCCCGCGTCACGAGCCCGGCTCGGTATGATGTTGGGTGGGGCTTGCGCGACAGTGCGCTAGCAGTCGCTCGCGAGCCCGGCCGGTCTCGGGTTCCTGAAACCGCCACCGCGAAGCGCTAGCTCGGCAAGCGAGCGGCCTCGCCTGACCGGCGTTGCGTTCCCCGGAGAAGAGTTGCAGGTAGCAAGAATGTTCGTCGCGCTTGATCAAGCCATGTTGGAGGGCCTTCAGGACAAGGCCACCCGGATGCGGATTCACTCCGTCCGATCGACCACCAAAGCGGGAAGCGGCCACCCCACCACGTGCTGCTCGGCCGCCGAAATCATGACGGCGCTGTTCTTCGACGCCATGCGCTACGACCCGCACGACCCGGCCAACGAGGCCAACGATGTATTCATCTTGTCCAAGGGCCACGCCGCGCCGGTGCTTTACGCGGCGTGGGCCGAGGTCGGCTATCTGGCTGAAGACGACTTGCTGAACCTGCGCCGGATCGATTCGGATCTCGAAGGGCATCCGCCGACGACCCTGCCGTTCGTCGACGTGGCCACCGGTTCGCTCGGTCAGGGCCTCAGCGTGGGCGTTGGCATGGCGCACGCCTGCCGGCTCGACGGCAACGACCGCCGCATTTGGGTGCTGCTCGGAGACGGGGAGGTCGCGGAGGGCTCGGTCTGGGAGGCCGCGTCGATGGCCGCGAACGACAAGCTGGGGAACTTGATCGCCACCGTCGACGTGAACCGGCTGGGCCAGAGCGCACCGACCATGCTCGAGCACGACATGGATGCGTACAGAGTGCGGTGGGAGGCGTTCGGATGGGAGACGCTGGTCGTGGATGGTCACGACCTCGGCGCGCTGATCCAAGCGTACGGCGCAGCACGGGCCTCGGCGGACACGCCGACCGTGATTCTGGCCAAGACGTTCAAGGGACGGGGCATTCCGTGCGCCGAGGACAAGGACGGCTGGCACGGCAAGCCGATACCCGCCGGCGAACTCGCTGACGAGACCCTGGCCGCTCTGGACGCGCAACTGACCGGCACCCGCTTCGAATGGCGACCGAGCCTGCCCCCGCCGACCCCGTCGCAACCGGCCCCGACGGCATCCTGCGCGCCGCCGCCCTACGCCATCGGCGGGCCAGCGGTTGCGACTCGGCAAGCCTACGGAGCCGCGTTGGAAGCCCTTGCGCGAACCGACCCGCGGGTGGTCGGCGTGGACGGCGATGTCGGCAATTCGACCTTCACGACCGATATCGCCAAGGCCGATCCAAGCCGGTTGCTGCAGTGTTACATCGCCGAGCAGAATCTGGTCGGCGTCGCCATGGGCCTCGCTTGCCGCGGCAAGATCCCGTTCGCTTCGAGCTTCGCTTGCTTCCTTGCGCGCGGTTACGACTTCATGCGGTTGGCCGCGATCAGTTCCACGAACATCAAGCTCGTCGGCACGCACGCGGGGATCTCGATCGGCGAGGACGGCGCCTCCCAGATGGGCTTGGAAGACTTGGCCATGACATGCGCCGAGCCGAATTACACCGTGTTCTATCCGTCCGACGCGACCAGCGCCTGGCGCGCGATCGAACTCGCCGCAGGCATCGACGGGCCGGTCTACATCCGCACGAGCCGCCCGAAGACCTCGATCCTCTACGGGCCCGACGAGGCATTCGCGGCCGGCCGCTCGAAAGTGGTCCGGCAGAGCCCGCAGGACAGGGTCGTAATCGTGGGCGCGGGCGTGACGCTCTACGAAGCACTGGAAGCGGCGGACGAGCTCGAGGCCGAAGGCATCCATGCACGGGTGATCGACCTGTTCAGCGTCAAGCCGATCGACCGCGAGACGCTCGTCTCCGCGGCTGCTGTCTGCGACGGCAACGTCTTGACGGTCGAGGATCATTACGCGCACGGCGGAATCGGCAGCGCGGTGATGGCGGCACTTGCGGAGGAACCCGTTCGGGTGCGGCAGCTTGCGGTCCGTGGCATCGCTCGCAGCGGCAAGCCAGCGGAGTTGCTGGATCGTTACCGGATATCGGCCCGTCACATTGCCGCCGCAGCGCGCGACATGGCTTCGTAGGGGCGTCGTGCGGGGCGGATCAGTGCAATTCGGCCGGACAACTGCGCCTGAAGTGCGGGCAGAGTCGGCAGTGAGCCCCGGTCTTGAGCGGGTAGTCCTGACTGCGTTGCGCGGCGAAGAACTCTTCCACCAATGCCTTGGTCCGTCCTAGGGCCGCCTCTCCGACGTCGACGTCGACGGACTTGCCCGGACGCAGGTAGAACAGGACGGCCCGATCCACGGGATTGCCTGACTTGGCCAGCCCGGCAGCATAGAGCTGCAATTGGGGAGCGTAACTTGCAGCCGAGGATTGCATCCGTTTCTCGGGGACGCGATCCGTCTTGTAGTCGACCAAGATACTCTCGCCACCGTCCTCGAATAACAAGTCGATGGTGCCATCCAGCAGATGCTCGCCGACAGTGAAGACGAATCTCATTTCCCGCTGGACGCTGCCAGCGCCGCCGGCGCGGCGACCGAGCCCGTGTTCGTGAAACTGTCTGGCAAGACGCCGCACGGCCGGTTGCGCGTCCGGGAGTTGCCCCGCTAGGTGCCGATGCACCTGTTCGCCGAATTCGGCGGCGGCGGGTTCGCCCCGGGCTCGCTTCGCGGGCACGCTTCGCCGGTCATCCGGCACGGGCCCGAGAACGCGGTCTAAGCCTAGGTACCTTGACAGGAAATACTTGCGCGGGCACTGGCCGAACAACGCTACGGAAGTCACGGCGGCCGAATAGTCTGCTTGGGCCGCAGGGGCGAGCGGTTTCAGCACCGTAGGTTCCGCGATCTCGACCTCGGTGCCGTCCTCGCCGGCGGGCGGATCTGCTTCCGCCGCGGTGTAGGCGAAGGGCAGGTCGCCGGCGCTACGGATCTCCGCTTCGCCGGTGCCAGCGTCTCGCGGATCGATTCCGAGCCGGTCGAACAGCAGCTTGCACCAGTTGCGCCTCTGCGGCGCCTTGGGGAACGACGCGCACAGCACCAAGTGCTCTTCGGCGCGTGTCAAGGCGACGTACAGCAGCCGATCGGATTCCTCGGACTCTCGCTGGCGGATCTCGGCGCGCGTCAACCGGTGGGAGCTATCCGGACACGGTTCGGCGCCGAACGGCTCCCGCCAGCGCGCTCCGATACCGTGCTTGTCGGAAAAGAGCAATCCCGGGGCCGCGCCGCGCACGTCGGCTTGCAGGCCCGCAACCACCACGACCGGAAACTCCAGACCCTTCGCAGCGTGCATCGTCAGGACTTCGACGATATCCTCGCGGCCGGATCGCTCGGGGGAACCCCGATCCGCTGGCGGGGACTCGATGGCGCGGTCCAAGAGGTCGGAAACGGCGTCCGCCCCGAACGCGCCCTGAGCCTCGCGATTCCCGATCCAGTCCAGCAAGCGGTCTAAATTCGCGACTGCTTGGGACCCGTCTTCGCAACGGGCCAGGAACGAGCGGTACCCGCACGCCGAGACAGCGCGAGCGAGCAATGACCGGGCGGAGATGATCGCGCGGTCGGCCCGGCAAAGCCGAATCAACTCGCGAAAGCGTTGCAGTCCGTCGCTAGCGTCCGCATCGAGACCGGCATCGGAAGGCACGGGCCCCGTCAGAAACGCGGTAAGACTCCCTTGGCGATGCTTCAGCCAGAGCAGGGTTTCGTCGCCGACGCCGCAGAACGCCGACTTCAGAACGGCCGCCAAGCTGATCTCGTCGCGGGGATTCCGCAGGACACGCAGGAAAGCGGCGAGTTCGACGGTCTCCGGAGCGCGAAACAGGTTGCGTCCGCCCCCGGCTTGACTGGGCACTCCGCGCCGCCGCAGTTCCGCGGCCAGCCGAGCGGCCCGGTCGTGGGTGCGCACCAAGATCGCGATATCGCCCCATTGGAGCACCCGCCGCGCACCGGCTCCCGCGCTGCGGTCAGCCAGGCGCAAGGATGATTTCAGCGAACCCAAACGGTGCGCGATCCAAGCCGCCTCGCACTGCAGGGAGCGCTCGTCGGCTTGCGCGGCGATGACCACCTCGCAGCTCGGCTCGGCCTTTTCCGGAAAGCGATAAACGCTTTCCAGACGATGCGCTTCCACGCCGCTGGGGGAGCCCCCCGGGAGCAAGCGATGCACGCTGGCTAGCACTCCGGGGCGGCTCCGAAAATTCTCCGAGAGTCGAATCACCTCCCCCCCAGCGCACTCGACACGCTCTCGATAAGCGCGAAAGACATTGTGGTCGGCATGACGGAATCCGTAGATCGATTGGTTGATATCGCCGACTACGAAGGTCACCGGCCGCCGCTCGCCATGGGCGTCGAGCAAGCGCTCGACCAACCGCACCTGCAACGGATTGGTGTCTTGGAACTCGTCGATCAGGACATGCTCGAATTCCAAGCGCGGCCCGGACGCGGCGTCCAGCAGGTCGCCGGCTCGCTGCAAGGCATCGTCGAAGTCCATGCCTCCGGCGGCACTCTTGGCGGCCCCGAATGTCTCCAACACGCGACGGATGGTCGCGCGCAGCCACTTGCGAGGGCGCAGGTTCGCGGCGGACACAGCCGCCGCCCGGCACTCGGGCAGCAGTTCGTCCTTGACTTGGGTGACCAAGGCCTTGGTCTTGCCCGCCTTGCGCAGCGGCTTGGTTTCCTCGGCCACCTCGTCGACGAACGCCGCCAAGGCCGCCGTGTCAGCCCTTCCCAGGTCCGCCGCCCGCCCGGCGAGCCGCGCTAGGTCGCCGTTCCCGGTGGCCGAGGCAAGCTCGCCCAGCGCATGCGACAGCCGCTTGAGGGGGGGCCCGGGATTCGTCAGGAAGGGATCCGCGCCATAGCTGCGAATGCGATGTACCAACGCCGCGATGTCGTCTCGGAGCCCGGGCGCGTCGCCCCGCGACGGGAGCGCCGCGCCCGGTTCGTAGGACGACAGAAAGGCTTGGAACGCCTCCCCGGCTCGGTTGAACTCGCGGCCCAGCACCTGGTCGATGGCCCGATAGAGGAGTTCGTTCGCCGCGATCTCGTCCAGGATCTCGAATCCGGGATCGACGCCCGCTTCCAATGCGTGCTCCTTGAGCAGGCGGTTGCAAAACGCATCGATCGTCGAGATCTGGGCCGCGTGGAACTTGACGCGTTCCGCCTCGGATGCGGCGCTGTCGGCGACGAGGCGCGAACGCATCTCGTACGCGGCCTTCTCCGTGAAAGTGATGGCCAGAATCCGCTCGGGCGCGACCTCGCGATCCGTGATCAGCCAGCGGACGCGCTCGACGAGCACCCGGGTCTTGCCGGACCCTGGCCCGGCGACCACGCAAACGTCGCCTCGCTTCCAGCTCTGGACCGCCCGAGCTTGCTCCGCCGTCAGCTGCACGCTTCCGAACCTCCCGGATCGACTCGGTCGAGCTGGCCGGCCCACTGGATCCTGCACACGCTACGGAAGTCGCAGAATCGCTCGCAAAAGGCGGTGTCTTTCGGGTTCACGGCAACGGTGCCGCGCAGGACTCCGTCGGTTGCGGCCGCGGCTTCAACGCGAGCTTGGTCGACCAAGCCGTTCAATTCGTCCGCGCCGATCGCAGTCAGGCCTCCCGTCCCGTCTCGGGCCAGCCCCGCGTGACTGGTCTCGCCTTTCATTCCGCACAGCGCCATGCCCGCCGGCTCGCAGTCCAGCTCTTGCGCCAGCGCCGCCAGGTACAGGGTGAGTTGCAGCTGGTCACCGGATTGGTGTTCCTTGAGCAGTGTCTTGACGCGCTCCGGACGGGCGTACTTGTAATCCGTGACATAGCACCCGCGCTGGCTGTCGAGGTCGTACCGATCGATGCGGCAGCGCACGACCGGGACAGACCCCGATCCGTCGACCCGGTATTCGCAGTCGCTTTCGAAGGACGCCTCCGCGCCTTCGAACAGCCTCTTGGCGGCATTCTGCTCGTCAGCGAATCGCTCGAGATCTGCACGGAGTGCCAAGCGCAGTTGCTCGGCCCGAAAGCTGGTGCCGAGATTGAGCTCCGCGAGACGCTCCCCGAACACGCTGTCGACGATCTCGCCCATGGCGCCGCGCTGGGCGTTCCACCGCGCCAGCGCTTCGTGGACGATAACGCCTATCTGAGCAGCGTCTAACCTCCGCTCGGGAAGCACGGGGCGCGGGCGCAAGCGAAGCGTGTGGCCCGCGAAGTACAGGTGCGGGCATTGGCGGAAGTTCTGGATGCCCGTCACCGAGAAGCTCTCGTTCCGCTTCGCCAGCGCGCCGAGCAGGTCCGGAGGCAAGCTTTCGGCTTGCCGCGCGGCGGAACCGGGGGCTGCATCGGCCAAGCGGGACCATCCTGCGGATCGCGCCTCCCCGGCATCAGCGAGATACGTCGAGCGCAACAGCGGCTTGCCCAAGGCATCTCCGCGCGGATAGCTGGACACGAGTCGCTCGGTCGCTCGGGTGGTCGCGATGCGGTACAGGAATTGCTCGTCTTCGACGCGCTCCGCGGAGGTTCGCACGCGGATCCCCCGGCTGCGCAGCTGCCTGCGATCCTCGTCG
Organism: Bryobacterales bacterium; assembly: GCA_965242625.1. Lineage (GTDB taxonomy): Bacteria > Acidobacteriota > Terriglobia > Bryobacterales > UBA6623 > VXMF01. Next base: position 1,261,324 of record CBDEST010000005.1, read on the forward strand.
TCGAAGAGAACGTCCTCGGTGAAGTAGCGAGGGAACCAACCCTCGGCTAAGCCGCAAACGAAGACGACCGGGATCGACCACTGCCGGGCTTCCAGGATCGGCAGCACATGAACGACTTCGAAGCGCTGGTCCGGCACGGGGACGGTCGTCGATCGCATCACGTCCTCCAATGCCTCGACGAAGGATGCGAGCGAGATCCGATGACGGCCTTGGAATTCGGGAAGCCTAGTCACTTCCTCCAATGCACCGGGGATCGCGGCGCGAGCCTGGATCGCGGCGCGCCACGCGCGCGTTCGCTCGAAGGACTCGCCGTCCACGGGCACTGGCATCGCCTGCAGTCGAGGGAGCAGGGACAGGCATTCGCGTTGCCAGCGCGGGGCTCCGAAGCGCTTCCGATGCCAGTCCGCGACCGGTCCGAGCGCCTGCAAGAAGATCCTGGGACCGCCGAATTGCGCTGCCGCGTCCAGCAAGAATTCGTACCCGTCGCCCGGGAGCCGCTCGCGAGCCGCGAAATCGAAAGCGTCGCGCTCCGCGGCGAATCCGCTGGGAGTCAGCGGCGAAGCCAGCGCCGCCAGGGCCTGGTCGGCGGGGAACCGCCGGGCAATGATTCGCAACCACTGCAGGAAGTGCTTGGATACTCCGTGGTCAATCAGCCGACCGTGTTCCCAGACGCAGTAGGGAATCCGCAGACTGTCGAAGACTTCCCGGAGCACGGTTTCGTAGTGCTCCAGCGAGCGCACGACGATACCGTGTTCATGAAGCGGCCGGCCGCCCTCGAGGATGCTCCGGGCGATCTCGAGGATCTCCGCCCGCGGGGACGCGGCTTCCACGACTTCGACTGTCGGGGCGGCTCCTGGACGCGGCGGCAGGATCTCCAGGCGGGTGCCCTCCAAGGGGTAGCGGGAGAGATCGTCAGGCATCGCGACCACGAGCTGCTCTGCTTGCTCCTGCAAGGCCTCGAGCAACTCTTCCTGCTGCCTCGTGAAATTGTCGAAGCCGGCTACGTAGATGTCTCTGACGCTTCCGAGCCCGCGCTCGCGGAGCAATGCGGCGGCCAGCGCGATGCGCTGATTTCGATGCACGTAGCCTAAGCCCGCAAGCGACTCCTCGTACTCTTGGAAGACCGCTTGGAACGCGCGCTGACGGGCCCCGCGAACAGCCGGTTCGAGTTGCAGGTTGTCAGCGCCTGCGGACCAGAATTCCGCGATCAGCGCGGCGACGCGATTCCGCAAGCCGCCGGAGACCGAACGAGATCCGAAAGCGTCCGGCGCAACGCGGTCGATCGCGGCCCTCAACAGCCGGTCCGCAACCGCCGGGCTCGGTTCAACTGCGTCCGGAGTGACCTCGCGCACGAACTCCGTGAGCGTGGAAACCGTGGGCTCGGGCACCATCAGGCCCCGCCGCGCGAGCACGAAGTGCAGGTGCCGCTTCATGCTCGCGGAAGGGACGAGGAGCTTGACCTCCTCGGGGCGCCCCGCGCGAATCGCAGCTTCGAGGCGGCCTAGGATGCGCCCTGTCTTGCCGCTGCCGGGTGGGCCGATGAGCAACACGGCGGAGGTCTCGCTTGCGGCCGGAGGACAGCGCGCGTGACGCCCCGGTGCGCCATCCTATGGTCGCGCACCGAAGGGTCCGCATCCGGCTGGCAACGCCACGCTATGGAACAATTGAGTGGAGGGCAAGCCGTCGCGACCGCGGCGCCGCTGCAATGCTCGCCGACCTAGCCGCTCGCGCGTTGCGCAAGGAGTACCCGCACGCCGGGGGCTCGTCGGTCGTGCTGGACGAAGTCTCGCTCGATCTGTCGCGGGGCGAGGCGCTCGCGATCATGGGGCCTTCCGGGTCGGGCAAGAGCACCCTCCTGTACATCCTGGGATCGCTGGAGACGCCGACCAGCGGCAGCGTCCAAGTGTGCGGGGAGGATCCCTTCGCGCTGGCGGCGACGGATCTGGCGCGCTTCCGGAACCGCAACATCGGATTCGTCTTCCAAGACCACCACCTGCTTCCGCAATGCACGAGCTTGGAAAACGTGCTGATTCCCACCTTGGCGAGCGGAGGCGCCACGCCGGACGCCAAGCAGCGAGCTAGGGAATTGCTCGGGCGGGTCGGCTTGACAGAGCGCATGGATCGTCTCCCGGCCGAGCTCTCCGGGGGCGAGCGCCAGCGCGTGGCGATCGCCCGGGCCTTGGTCAACAGCCCGCCCGTGGTCTTGGCCGACGAGCCGACCGGGAACCTGGACCGGCGCAGCGCCGAGACGGTGGGCAGCCTGCTGCTGGAACTCCAGCGCGAACAGAACGCCCTGCTGATCGCCGTGACGCACAGCGCGGACCTGGCGCGACGCTTCCCGGCGCGCGCCGACTTGGTGGACGGTCGCCTGCAACGCTCGGACTGAGCGGACGGCCTAGCGGTCTCAGGGGCCGCAGGAGTTGATTGATGGAAAACGCAAAGGTTCTCGGCCTCGTGCTCGCCGGAGGCAAGGGCACGCGGCTGTTCCCGCTGACCAAGGAGCGCAGCAAGCCCGCCGTGCCGTTCGCCGGGAAGTATCGCATCGTCGATTTCGTGCTGAGCAACTTCGTGAATTCCGGCATCTACTCGATATACGTCCTGACGCAGTTCAAGAGCCAGTCGCTGTTGCAGCACATGCGCAACGCGTGGCAGTTCTCGGAGTTGCTGACGAGCCAGTTCATCCTGCCCGTCCCGGCGCAAATGCGCAAGGGCGATCACTGGTATCAAGGCACGTCCGACGCCATCCACCAGAACATTCACCTGATCGAGCTGTCGCAGCCCGAGACCGTGGCAGTCTTCGGCGCGGATCACATCTACTACATGGACATCCGGCAGATGATCGCCTACCACCAGCAAAAGGGTTCCAAGGGCACGGTGGCAGCGCTGCCCATCCCCGTTGCGGAAGCGGGTCGCTTCGGCACCCTGGAGATCGACTCCGATTGGCGCATCCGGCGATTCCACGAGAAAATCCCTGATCCGCCGGAGATCCCCGGCCGGCCCGGCTGGTGCCTGGCTTCCATGGGGAATTACCTCTTCGAACGCGACGTGCTGGTCAGCGAATTGCGACGGGACGCGGCGCGCTCGGACAGTTCCCATGACTTCGGGCGCAACATGCTGCCGGAAATGGTCGACGAGTGGCCGATCTACGCGTACGACTACCTCTCCAACCGCGTGCCGGGCGAGCGAGCGGAGAACCACGGCTACTGGCGGGATGTCGGGACGATCGAGGCGTACTACGACGCGAACATGGATCTGCGATCGTATCGACCCGCCCTGAATCTCTACAATCCCGACTGGCCGTTGCGCACGGCGGAGTACCCCGCCGAGCCGTCGCGGTACTGCACCGACGATCAAGGCCGCGCTGGGGAAGCTGTCAATTCCGTGGTCTCCGAAGGCTGCGTCCTGCACGGGGCGCGTGTGCGCGGCTCGGTCATCGGGCGGAACGTGCATGTCGATCCCGGCGCCGTGGTGGAAGATTCGATCGTGCTGGCGCGCGGCCACATCGGGGCCGGCGCGAGAATCCGGCGGACCATCGTCGACAAGAACGCGCATATCCCTGCCGGCGAGCGGGTGGGATTCGAAGAAGATCACGACCGGAGCCGCTATCACGTTTCGGAAACCGGCATCGTGGTCGTGGAGGGATCCAGAACGGCCATACCGATCACGCCGGTCGCCTTCTAGTGCGGGAGGCCGGCTGCGCCGGTCCGACGCCGCGGGCCTTTGGTAATCTGAGACTGTCACCTGCATGGCGAGCAAGCGCGCATTCACGATCGCCCACAGCCCGGACGCCGACGACGCGTTCATGTTCTACGCCCTCGCCACGGGCAAGATCGAGTCGGACACCCTCGAGTTCCGGCATGTGCTGAAGGACATCCAGACCCTCAATCGGGACGCGCACGACGGCCGGTACGACATGACCGCGATTTCGTACCATGCCTACCCGTACGTCGCCGACAAATACGTGCTGACGGCGGCGGGCTCCAGCGTGGGCAACGGGTACGGCCCGATCGTCGTTTCCGCGGCCGACATGGCGCCGGCCGCGCTCGCCGGGAAGCGCGTGGCCGTGCCGGGGCTGCTCACCACGGCGTATCTGGCGCTCAAGCTGTACGAGCCGGGAATCGAGCCGGTGGTGCGCGAGTTCGATCAAATTCTCGAGTCCGTGGCCAGCGGCGAAGTGGACGCGGGCGTGGTGATCCACGAGGGCCAGCTGACCTACTCCGCAGCGGGCTTGCGGAGCGTCGTGGATCTCGGCGTGTGGTGGAAGCAGACGCAGGGCCTGCCCCTTCCGCTGGGCTGCAACTGCGTCAGACGCGACCTACCGCTGGAGGTCCAGGAAGAGGCCCGGCGCAAGCTGTCCGCCACGATCCAGTATTCCCTGGATCACCGGGCCGCGGCGCTGGAGTACGCCTTGCAGTTTTCGCGCGGGTTGGAAACCGGCCTGGCGGATCGCTTCGTGGGGATGTACGTGAACGAGCACACCGTCGACATGGCTGCAGAAGTGCTAGAGGCCGGCCAGCGACTTCTCGACATGGGATTCGCAGCAGGCTTGATCCCGCGCAACGTGCAGCTGGAGTACGTGTAGCGCGGAGCGACCGTTGCGGCACCGGCCCGCAGGAAGAGGAAAGAATGGGCGTTGGGCGACGAATTGGCGCATGCTTGCTGCTGATCGCGATCTCGGCAAGCGCTCAGGAGGAGTGGGAACTGGGCTTGGCAGACCCCGATCCCAAAGCGCGCATCAAGGCGGCACGCAATCTCAGCGATTCGCCCGACGGCTTCCGCAATTTCGAGCTGCTGGCCCCGTTGCTTCAGGACGAATCCGAGGATGTTCGCGCGGCGGCCGTGACGGCGTTGATCAAGCTGCGCCTGATCGATGCCCAGCCGCTGCTAGTCGATGCGACCGCCGACCTGTCGCCGCGGGTGCAGGCGCTCGCTGTCGACGGTTTGGTCGATTTCTTCGTACCGGAGTACGTGCAGTTCGGGAGGCTGGCTTCGATCAAAGGCTTCGCCGACGGGCTCAAGAGACGCTTCTCGAAACCCACGCCATTGATCGTCCCGTCATACGTGTCGCCTAACCCCGAGGTGATCCTCGCGATCGGGGAGGTGGCGCGGACCGGACGCAGCAGCGACACGCGGGCGAACGCGGCGCGCGCGATCGGCATCCTGCGCGGTCACCAAGCGCTAGACGCCCTTCTGGAGGGCGTCCGCTCCAAGCAGTCCACGATCATCCGCGAAAGCGTCGTGGCCATGAAGAAGCTGGCGGATCCGTCGGTAGGCCCGGACATCGTGTTCCTGCTCCGGGATCCCGATCCGTCAGTGCGGGAGGCGGTGATCCAGACTGTGGGCCAGTTGCAAACCCAAGAGGCGGTGCCGACCTTGGCGCAGCTCGTCGAAGAAGACCAGCGACAGGATTTGCGTGCGGAAGCGCTCGTTGCATTGGCCAAGATCCCGGAGAACGGCCAGCGCAGGCTGTTTCTCCGCCACTTGGCTAGCCGATCCAAGGGGTTTCGGGCGGCCGCGGCAGAGGGGCTGGGCCGACTCGGCGAAGGGGACGACCTCGAACTCGTCAAGAGCCACCTGTCGTCCGAGCAGAGCCTGCCCGTCAGACTCTCGCTGGCGTTCGCCGCGGTCACGATGGGCGACCTCACCGCGATCGAGGTTCTCGTAGGAGGTCTCAATTCGACGGCGCACCGGATGGAGGCGCGACCGTTCCTCATCGAGACCTCCCGCAACCCGGAGGTGCTCGAGAGGCTCTACTTGCCGTTGCGATCAGGCAGCGCGCCGCAACGCAGGCACCTAGCCCATGTGGTTGCAGTTAGCGGAACCGAGGAGAGCGTCTTTCACCTGCAAGGCTTGACCCAAGACAGCAACGACGACGTGGCGGCCGCGGCGATCGAGGCCCTGCGAATCCTGCGTTCTCGCCTGTGACTGGTGCGCTGGGCGCTCCCCATCTGGCGACGATGACGATCGATTGACGCGCGGCGGCCATCAGTCGCAAATCACGGCTCCGCGCCGTGCTAAGATCAAGGTGATCATGGCGATTCCAAACGCGAAGAAGTTCTCGATCTATCATCCCGAGACGCACGAGCGCGCCACGATTGTGGCCGTGCTGCCCAAGGGGGCCAACGTGAGGGAGTATCTCGACGGGGCCACCAAGCGCTTCGACTGGAAGGCTTGGGCGGATCAGAAGGCCTCGCTCAAGAAAGTCCGCGTGGGCCAGCAGAAGCAGCGTAGGCGGTAGGTCGACTCTGCTGCCGCTACGTTCCGTCGCCGAGTCGGCGAGACGCGGCAATATCGGATTCGGGCGGGCATTCCCGACGCGAGAGCACAGTTGCGTACGGTACTGGAAGACTTGAGCCTGGCCCGCGATCTGGACTTGACGCCGTGACCGCGCGGGACAGATGCCGGACTTGGCGCATCGCGCCCTGCAAAGCCTACTTGCGCCGGCTGGGTCGAATTCTGATAATCTCTCGATGCGATGCGCGTGGCTTTCCTTGTCATCCTCCTGAGCTTGATTCTCTGCGCGGCCTGCGGGCCCGGCGGCGGTCCGGTGGACCCGGGTGCGGCCGCGATCACCCACGGCCCCGTGCTCGGCCGCCTGGGCACGGACTCGGTGGGCGTCTGGGCGAGAACTTCGCGACCCGCGGAATTCACCGTGTTCTACGGAACGGCCCCGGACGCCCTGACTGCACGGGCGACCGGAACGACCGCGATCGCCGACGACAACACCGGCTGGGTCCTCGTCGAGGGGCTGGAGCCGGGCAACAAGTACCATTACGAAATCGGCATGGGCGACGAGCCGGCCGGCGAAGAAGAGCGCACGGGATCGTTCCATACGCTGCCGGACGGCGCCACCCTCGCTTCCGAGCACAACCCGGACGGCAAGTTTAACTTCCGCTTCGAGTTCGCTTGTGGCAACAACCAGAATTCCAGCGGCAGTCCAATCGGCACGCAGTTGCTGACCCACGGGACGATGCTGCGGACATTGGTACGCGGAACCGAGAAGAGCAAGATCGATTTCGCCATCCTCGACGGGGACTGGCTCTACGAGAACGACTCGCGCCTGTACGCGCCCGCGCAATGGCGCGAGCAGACCGGGATTGACGAAGCGAGCATGCCGCGCGAGGTCAAACTGATGCCGTCCATCGTCGGCGTCTGGGAAAACTACAAGAACTTCTACAACAACGGGGCGAACCTGCGCGCGTGGCATCGCAGCGTGCCGTCGTACTACACGTTCGACGACCACGAGCTGCTCAACGATGTCTACGGCACGGGCGAAGTCGGGCGGCGCAACCGCCGGTCGGTGTTCCGCGACGTGGGCACCCGGGCTTGGTACGACTACCTCGGGTGGAGCAACCCGGTGCCGGACACCCCGGAGATCGTATTCGGCGAGGCCCGGCTAGAGGCGGGGAGCGACGTTCTGACCGATCCCGAGGCCGACTTCACCGGGTTGTCGACCGAGTCGACATTGCATGTGCATTGGGGAACGCCAAACTGGGGGGCGATGCTGCTCGAACCGAACGCCGACGGCAGCGACCCCGACGAGGAGGGCGGCGACGTCAATTCCAAGGTGTACGAAGTGGTCGAAGTCCTGGACGCGAATCGCCTGCGCATTCGTCCGCCCGCAGTCGCGGACGGCGCGCAGACCTATTCGGTGGGTCGTCGCTCGTACTTCAACGCCAGAGTGTCGAACGCGGAATTCCTGTATCTGGACACGCGCTCCTATCGCATGATGCATGACACGAAGGATCGCGAGCGACGCGGTCGCACGATGCTTGGCGAGACCCAGAAGGCCTGGGTCAAGAAGACAATGCAGGAGTCCGACGCCGAGTTCTTCTTCATCGTGTCGTCGGTGAATTTCTCGATCTCGCACGTGGGCGGCACCGGGAGCGCGAACATTTCGGAGACCAACAAGGATGACGCGTGGACGGCGTTTCTCTGGGAGCGCGAGGACTTGATCAACTTCTGGGACGATCTGGGCAAGCCGGTCTTCGTGCTAACGGGCGACCTCCACAACAGCTTCGCGATCAAGGTCACCGACCGCGTGTGGGAGTTCGCTTCGGGGCCGCACAACTCGACGAACCACCCGTTGCGTTCGGAAGGCAACCGGCCGAAGTCGGGACCATACGACTCGTTCGGGCGCGAGACGGAGATCCGCTGGTCGAGTTTCATCCTCAACGACACGCCCAACGCGTGGCGCCGCCGGCCCGTTTATTGCGTCGTGCAGGTCAACAACGTGTTCAACAATCCGCTGGAGTCGGGTGACCGCTGGGTGGCATACGAGAATCCGCAAGCAGTGTTCCAGTACTACGACGGCTTGACGGGAGACCTGCTGTACGCCGAGTCGATCGTGTCCCGCTAGGAGCCTGTTGCAAAAGTGTCAACAGCGGTGTCGATGGTCGCCTCTGGATGTCGATACGGCCCCAACATGGGCAGCCGGGCCTTCTGAAGGCCAGATTTCCGCCATTTTGGGGGCTTTCGACCGCCGATACCGTGAACCTCGCGAGCCGACGGACTTTTTCAACAGGCTCCTAGGCCGGGCGCGCTTGGCGAGCAAGTCAGCTTCAGGTCGGTCGAGCGCGCCCCCGACTCCGGGGCCAGCATTCTCAGGGCGCGGCCGCCTGGCAGCGGCTGCCAGACCACCAGACACGGACGCCGAGACCGCAACTTATCCGCCGACCGCAGGGAATTCTCCGCGCAATCCTTGACTGGCCCGAATGGTGTGCGAGTATGGAGGTATGACTACCATCACCTCTCGATTCATTCTTGTGGCCGTGCTGGGCGCTCTCATGGTGCCTGGCATGGCTTGGGCGGGCGGCCACTGCGAGGAGATCAACGTGACCGCCGGAGCGATCCGCAACCGCGCGGACATCCGCGCGTTCGTCGAGTGCGCGTACGACTACGTCATGGACAACGGCACCGAGGCGGCGGCCATGGCCTTCCGCGAGGACGAGCGCTGGCTCAGCGACTCGATCTACGTGTTCGTCGACCAGATGGGGCCCACCGGCTCCGAAGCGACATCCTACGTCTTCCCTCCGGACACGTCTCTCGAAGGTCAGCCGTGGGGGCCGCTGGTCGACGAGTTCGGAACGGACTACTTCGTCGAAGCGACGCGCATCTTCAGCGCTATCGACGGGGGACCCGGCACGGGGGCCTGGATGTACTACTCCTTCACCAATCCGGCCACCGGGCGGAGCGAACCGAAGGCGTCGTACCTGATCACGATCGATTGGAACGGGATGCCTGCGCTGATCGGCGCCGGCATCTACCAGCGGGATATCCCGGCGACATGCTACCCGGAGCAGGTCAATGCCATGCAGTTGGACATGATGCCAAACGACATGATGCTGGCCGAGTTCGTGCGTTGCGCCGCGATGGTCATCGAGAACAAGGGCTTCTTCGGCGTGGCGGAACTGATGACGGAGCGCTGGCAGAGCGGGTCGATCTACGTCTTCGGGGTCGACGCGATGAGCGGCATGCAGTTGTTCACGAGCAACCCGGCCATGGTCAACGGCATGCAGATGATGGAGGGCCTGGACGATATGGATCCGATGGGCCGCTTCGCCGGGCGTGACGCGCCCGCGGTGGGATCGTCTTTCGGCGAGGCCTACCTGTACTACGACGCCTTCAACCCGGCCATGGGGATGACCGGCACCAAAATGACCGTCGTGAAGATGGTCATGGCCCAAGGCACTCCCGTGCTTGTCGGGGCGGGATACTACCTCGACGCGGCCGTGTCCGCTACCCCTTAGGGCCCGTACCCGGTGAGCCGCACGCGGTCGCCGTTTTGAAACGAGCCGCCGGGCGGGCGCCGCGCCCGCCCGGTGGCCCATACCTGTAGCGCGGTCACGCCTTGGGGGTGGCATTCTCCACGGCGCGAGCTTTCATCGGGTGTCCATCTGTCGCTGCCCTCGTGTCGGCAGGCCGAAAGCTGGGCAATATAGAGGGATGCGTTTCACATTTTCCGGGTTTCCGCCCGCGACTCGGCAGTTCCTCCGCGACCTTGCCGCGAACAACAACCGCGAGTGGTTCAAGGCGCATAAGTCCGACTACGACACGTCCGTGCGTGAGCCGTTGCTCGCGCTTGTCGACGAACTGGGCACCGCCCTGCTGGAACACTCGCCGGGTTACCTGTGCGATCCCCGCAAGTCGGTCTACAGGATCTACCGGGACATCCGGTTCTCGAAGAACAAAGCGCCCTACAAGACGCATGCGGCGGCCGTGTTCCCGCCGCTAGGGCTCGAGCGGCATGCCGGCGCGGGCTTCTACTTTCACTTTTCCGCCGAGGAATTGCTCGTTGGCGGAGGCGTCTACGCGCCGGGCTCGCGCGAACTGCGCAGCATCCGCCAGCAAATCGCCGGCGACCCAGCGGAATTGCGGGAGATTCTGGGAACTGCCGCGTTCCGCAAGGCGTTCGGCGATCTTGAAGGGCAGCAGCTCAAGCGGGTGCCCCAAGGCTTCCCGAAGGACCATCCGGCTGCCGACCTCCTTGTCTTCAAGCAGTTCCTGGCGGGTACGACGCTGCCCGCCGAAGAGATCGAGAAACGGACTGTCGCGGCGCTGATCGACCGGCTCTTCCGCACGATCAGTCCTCTGCTGGCGTACTTGAACCGGCCGTTGCGGAGAGACTGAAGGCAGCTAGGCGAGCGGCCAAGTAAGATAACGAATTGAGCGGTCGTTGCGTGCGGCCGCGGGAACTCATGGCGTACCGCGACATCCGGGACTTCATCGCTGCACTCGAACGCCGCGACGAGTTGCGCAGGGTGACCGCGGAAGTCGATCCGCGCCTCGAGATCGCCGAACTCGCGGACCGCGCCGTGAAGACCGACGGGCCGGCATTGCTCTTCGAGAACCCCAAGGGCTGCGACATGCCGGTGCTCATCAACGCCTACGCGTCGATCTCGAAGATGCAGATCGCGCTCGAGGTCGACGCCTTGGACGACATCGCGGACCGGATCGAGGGATACCTCGATCTCGGCGTCCCCAAGGGCGTGGCGGGCAAGCTCAAAGGCCTCGCGAAGCTCGCCGAAGTGCGGAACTTCCTGCCACGCACAGTGCGCTCCGGCGAGTGCCAGCAGATCGTCAAGCGCGACGGGTACTCGCTGTATGACTACCCGGTGCTGACCTGCTGGCCGGGGGACGGCGGTCCCTTCATCACGCTTCCGATGGTGTTCTCGCGGAATCCGATCACGGGCAAGCGGAATTGCGGCACCTATCGCATGCAGGTCTATGACGAGCGCACCACCGGCATGCACTGGCAGACGCACAAGCAGGGCGCGGAACACTACCGGCGGCTCCGGCAAGAGGGCCGCGAGACGCGCATGGAGGTCGCTGTGGCGATCGGTGCCGATCCGGCCACGATGTACTCGGGCATCTTGCCGCTGCCGCCCGATCTCGACGAGATGCTGTTCGCCGGCTTCGTGCGGAAGAAGCCAGTCGAGATGGTGCCTTGCGTGACGGTCGACCTCGAAGTGCCGGCCAACGCCGAAATCGTGCTCGAAGGGCATGTCAACCTTGGCGAGCTACGAACCGAGGGGCCATTCGGGGATCACACCGGCTATTACTCGCTGGAGGACGAATACCCGGTCTTTCACGTGGACTGCATCACGCAGCGCAAGGATCCGATCTACGCCACGACGATCGTCGGTCCCCCGCCCATGGAAGACTTTTACATGGGCAAGGCCATCGAACGAATGTTCCTGCCGCTGATGCGGCTGCAAGCTCCCGAGATCGTGGACATCTCGATGCCCGCGGAGGGCATCTTCCACAATCTCATGCTCGTGTCGATCCGCAAGTCGTACCCCGCGCAGGCCCGGAAGGTGATGAACGCGATCTGGGGCTTGGGACAGGCCATGTTCACCAAGTGCATCGTCGTTGTCGATGACGACGTCGATGTGCAGGACTACCGCGAAACCGCCTGGCGCGCCCTGAACAATATCGATCCGGAACGCGACGTGCAATTCACCTTGGGGCCGATCGACTCGCTGGACCACGCCAGCCGACTGCCGAACTTCGGATCGAAGATGGGTATCGATGCGACGCGCAAGCTGCCCAGCGAGGGATTCACCCGACCGTGGCCCGAAGTGATCGCGATGGACGAGAGCGTGAAGCGGCGCGTCGATCCGATTTGGGATAGCCTGGCGATCGGCTGAGACCGCTCGAGGAATGGCGTGTCGGCTGCCAGATTGGGGGTCGCGGCCGCGATCTGCGCGGTGGCGGGATCTTGGCTGCTGATATGGTGGGCGAGCGCGAGATCCGCCCTGCCTCCCGCTCCCGAATCGCCGCCGACCCGACGGGTGAGGCTCGCCGGTCGCGCTGTCGCCACGCTGGAGGGCGTGGTACGAACCAAGCGGAGAGGTCGCTTGCTCGGCATCGCGGCCGCAGTCGGCAAGCGAGTCCGGGCCGGCGACGCTTTGTTCACGTTCAAGGATCTGGGATTGCAAGAGTCGCGCGCCGATCTCGAGAGCGAGATCTCCACGTTGCGCGAACGCACCGAAAGCGTGACAGCCAGTGCCCCGCGCAGCGATTCGCAAGCAGTGCGGCTAGCCGCGCTACAACATCTGGGACAGACGGTTGAGCGCGGCCGCAAGGACTTTGAGCGCTGGCGGGCGCTCTACGACGAGGGGTTGCTCGCGCGGGTCGAATTCGAGGCCAAGAAGCGCGAGTTCGCGGCCCTTGAAGAGCGGCTCGCTACTGCCCGCGCCGAAGCCGCGAGCCGCCGACCCGCCCAATCCGAACGTGCCGAGCCACCCGCGCTACGACGGGCGCGGCGGCTACTCGCACGCGTCGAAGCACTCTCGGACTCGTTCATTGTCGCGAGTCCATGGGACGGATCGGTGAGCGAAATCCAGGTCGCGGTCGGCGATTCTCCGGCCCGGAACGCAGTGCTCGCGACGGTCGTGCGCGACGCCTTGCCGCATGTCGAGGCCGCTACCGGCGCCGTCCGGAGCGTCGTGGCGGTAATCGAAGCCTGCGGCGTTCCCGGACCGCTGCCGTTCACCGTACGAGAGGATTCGCTGCAGCTCTTGGCACCGTTGCCGTCGTTGCGCCCAGGCGATGACTGCCCGGTTACCGTGTCAATTCGCAAGTAACTAGAATCGCTAAGGATGCGCCTAGATAAGGTTAGGATCCATGGCAACTATGACAACGAACGGGAGTCCGGCGGGTGATCCGGCCGTCATCGGGAAGCGACTGCTGGAAGACAACATCGTGATCCGGACGTACGGCATCCGGAAGACCTACATCATGGGCGAACACGAGATCCACGCCGTGAACGGCGTGGACATGGAAATCCGCTACGGCGAGTACGTCGCCCTGATGGGACCATCCGGCTCGGGCAAGTCCACCTTCATGAATCTGATCGGCGCGTTAGACACGCCGACGGCCGGGGACTACTACATCGCCGGCCAGCTTGTCAGCACGATGTCGGATGACGAGCTGGCATATATCCGCAACCGCGAGATCGGGTTCGTGTTCCAGACCTTCAACCTGCTGCCGCGCCTGACAGCGTTGCAGAACGTGGAACTGCCGCTCGTCTACGCGGGCGTCCCGCCCGCGCAACGCATGGAGCGCGCCCAGCGAGCGTTGCACCAGGTCGACCTGACCGAGCGGATGTACCACACCCCGAGCGAGCTGTCGGGAGGCCAGCGGCAACGGGTCGCGATCGCGCGCGCCCTCGTCGGCGATCCCGCGATCATCCTCGCGGACGAGCCGACCGGCAACCTTGATACCGCCACGTCGCACGAGATCATGGGCGTGATCGATATCCTGCACAAGCAAGGGAACACGATCATTCTGGTCACGCACGAACCGGACATCGCCGACAACGCGCACCGCGTCGTGCATCTGCGAGACGGCAAGATCGAAAAGGACGTAAAGATCAAGTAGGTGCGCTAGATCCGTTGCTTTCAACCGCGCTTCCAGCCCTGCTAGCTTGCGCTGTCGCGGGCGGCTGTTGCTATTACCTGATCGTGCTCGCAGCGGTGCGGGCGTTTCTGTCGAAGCGCGGGCGGGCACCGGGTGCGCACCGGCGCGCCCAACCCTCTTGCAGCCTGCTCAAGCCCTTGGCCGGGAACGAGCCTGATCTCGAAGACAATCTCCGCAGCTTCTTCAAACTCCGCGACGCGAACTACGAAGTCCTCTTCGCGGCCCGCGAGGATACGGATGCCGCGTTGGCCGTGGCGAGGCGACTGGCATCGGGCTACCCGGAGGTACGGTCGCGAACCATGGCAGTCGGCGAGCCGACCTGGGCGAATGCCAAGGTGCATTCGCTTCATGCGATGACCAAGGCATCGTCAAGCGAGATCCTCGTGATCAGCGACAGCGATGTCCATGTCGATCCGGCCTTTCTGGACAGCTTGCATCAAGACTTCGCCGATTCGAACATCGGAGTCGTGACCTACCCGTACCGTGCCGCGAGCGATGGCACCTTGTGGTCAAGGCTGGAGTCTCTCGGCATGAACACGGAGTTCTGGAGCGGCGTTCTTGCCGCCCAGTTCCTCGCCCCGATGGACTTCGCGGTGGGCCCGACGATGGCCGTGCGCCGCTCGTGTCTCGATGCTGTCGGCGGATGGGCGGTCCTGGGGGATTACCTGGCCGAGGATTTCCAACTCGGGCGCTTGGCTCGTCGGGCGGGGCACGACGTACGGCTAGGCAGGCACGTCGTCGAGCATCGCATCGGGAGCCAGGGTTTGGCTTCGAATCTGCGACACCGCTTGCGCTGGCGACGCTCCACGCGACGCTCCCGTCCGATCGGCTACTGGGGCGAATTCTTCGCGAATCCGCTCCCGTGGGCCGCGTTCCTCCCGGTCGCGGCGTCCGGAGCCGCTTGGGCGTGGGCACTCTGCGCAACGTGCGTCACGTTGCGCTTGGCCGCGGCCCTAGCCGTGGGACTCGCCGTGCTGGGGGACCGATCCCTCCCAAGCAGGATCTGGCTATTGCCGTTGCAGGACGCGCTGAGCCTGCTGACGTGGGTGGGGGGCTTCTTCGGCAAGCAGGTCGTCTGGCGCGACCGCAGGTACGAGCTGATGGCTGACGGCCGCCTCCGCAATCTGTCGGCGTAGGGTCACGCCGATTCCTCGGCGTACACTCCGAGCACGTCCCGTAGCGCATCGCAGATCTCTCCCAAGGTCGCGTAGGCACGCACCGCGTCCAAGATCGCCGGCATAAGGCTGTCCGAACTCGCGGCAGTTCGGCGCACTTCGGCAAGCGCGTTCCTCGCGGCACTGTTGTCCCGGCTCGTGCGCAACGCATCGAGCTTGGCCCGTTGGTGGCGACTAACCCGCTCGTCAATGGCCAGGGTCTCGATCGGCTCGCTGTCGGCGGCGTAAGCGTTCACCCCGACTACCTGCAACTCGCCGCTCTCCATTCTCCGCTGAAATTCGTAACTCGACTTGGCGATTTGCGCTTGCGGATAGCCGCGCTCCACGGCAACGACCATCCCGCCCATCCCGTCGATCTTCTCGAGTTCCTCCCAGCACAGTGCCTCGAGCTGGTCCGTCAGCGCCTCCACGTAATGACTCCCTCCGAACGGATCGACAGTTTCGGTGACCCCGGTCTCGCTGGCGATGACTTGCTGCGTACGCAACGCCAGCAACGCGGCATCGGACGTGGGCAGGGCGTACGCCTCGTCGAGAGCGTTCGTGTGGAGGGACTGCGTCCCCCCGAGCACGGCTGCCAGCGCTTGGAGGGCGGTGCGCACCAAGTTGACTTGCGGCTGCTGAGAAGTCAGTGAGACACCCGCGGTCTGAGCGTGGAATCGCAGCTTCAAGGATCTGGCATCGCGCGCTCCGAAACGCTGGTGAATGATCTTGGCCCAAATCCTCCGCGCCGCGCGGAACTTAGCGATCTCTTCGAAGAACTCGTTGTGCGCGTCGAAGAAGAAGCTGAGCCTCGGCGCGAATTCGTCGACTGCGAGCCCGCGCCGCAAGGTCCATTCGACATAGGCGATACCAGCGCCGAGGGTGTAGGCGAGTTCCTGCGGGGCCGTGGCGCCCGCTTCGCGGATGTGGTAGCCGCTGATCGAGATCGGATTGAACCGCGGCACCTGCCGGGTGGCGAACTCGATCGAATCGGCTACGAGCCGCATCGACTCGCGGGGCGGATAGATGTATTCCTTCTGGGCCATGAACTCCTTGAGGATGTCGTTCTGAACAGTTCCCGACAGACGTTCCCAAGGTGCGCCCTGCTTTTCGGCCACGACGAGATACATCGCCCAAAGGATGGCCGCTGAGGATGTGATCGTCATCGACGTGGTGACGTCCGCCAGCGGGATCCCGTCGAATAGTGCCTCCATATCGGCGAGTGAAGAGATCGCCACGCCGCACTTGCCAACCTCGCCCTCGGCCATTGCGTGATCGCTGTCGTAGCCCATCAGCGTGGGCAGGTCGAAGGCGACGGAGAGACCGGTTTGGCCTTGGTCCAGCAGGAAGCGTAGCCGGCGGTTGGTTTCTGCAGGCGTGCCGAAGCCGGCGAACTGGCGCATGGTCCAGCGCCGGTCCAAGTACATGCGCGGATGGATCCCGCGCGTGTAGGGCGGCTCTCCAGGTCGGCCTAGGTCCTGCGCATGCCCGCTGGCAGCGTAAACCCTGTCGACGAGGAGCCCCGATAGCGTGCGCCGTCGGTCCACGCCTAGAAGGCCAGCGTCCCTGTCCGCGCCGCCTCGTCCTCGTTGGGCACGTACAGGATCTGGCAACGCTCGCACCGGTAGACCTCGGGGGCTTTCCCGAGTTGCGCGACCAAGTCCTGGCCGAAATCGTACCAGCGCTTGAGGTGGCCAGCGCAGATCTTCTTGCCCTTGGGCTCGTCGCAGGCGCGCTGCCGCAACGTGCGACGCTTCACGAAGGTTCCGTCGGAGAGCTTCGCTACCAAGTTCTTGGGTTGCGGCTCGGGAGCCTCCGCAGTTTCGGGGGCGGTGGAAGTAGTCTCGCTCATGGGCCGTTCGCGGGTATTTTAGCAAAACGACGGTGCCCTCCGAGGAGCCTGCTGCCTTGCTGCGGGCATTGCTTGCAGCAACAGTTTCGGCCCGCCGCGCGCGGTGTGCCAACCGGGCCCGAGGCCATAGTTCGGGGCTGCCTCGGGAGGGTTGACGCACGCTGCCGCGGCGGCACACCGGAACAATGCAAGTGCGTGCTTCTCGGAGGCCTGTGGCCGATTGTGCGGCAGACCGTTCTCACGGGCCCTGCCGACCGGGTGCTACACGCGACCATCCCTGCGGTTGCTGTGATCATTCGAATATGAATGTCGTTGCAGATAAAGGTCAAACACGCCGCAACGGTGAAACGGGGAGCTAGGCTCGAGCTAAGAGCGATGCCATCTGGCGGAGTCCGATCACTTCGACACCTTCAGCGATTGGATAGCGGTCTTCGCCCGAGTACACGACGAATGACCGCGTGGCGTTCAGGTCACTCCTGGCATGGTGGAAGCCCCGAGTGACCTTCGGAGCATTTCCCAGCCTGATCGCGATCGCCCAGCGCTCGGTACCGCCAGGCAGTGCGAGGACCACGTCGGCCTCGGCTGCGGCGGCGGTTCGGTAGAAGCCGCTCTGCGTGCCTGCCGGGCACGCGGCGAGGAGGTTCTCGATCACGAATCCTTCCCAGCTCGCACCCACGACCGGGTGCCCGGACAACGCCGCGTGATCCCGGATGCCGAGGAGCGCGTGGACCAACCCGCTGTCCCGGATATACACCTTCGGTGACTTGGCGAGGCGCTTGCCGGTGTTGGAGATTTGGGGCGTCAGTCGCCGGACTAGGAGGAGGTCTACCAAGAGATCGATGTAAGTGCTGACAGTCGGTGCGCTGACGGATAAGTTGGCGGCTAGTCTCGAAGCGTTCAGCTGCGCCCCTTGGTTGTGCGCGAGCATCGTCCAGAGGCGGCCCAATGTCTCGGCGGGCATGCGCCCTCCGAATTGAGGCACGTCGCGCTCGAGATACGTGTCGATTAGGTTCTGACGGTATGCGTAGCTGTCATCCTCGCCGTTGGCGAGGAAGCTGTCCGGAAAGCCACCCCGAACCCACAACTCGGTCAGCGTTCTCGAATCCGAAACGGCTTCTTGGACATCAAGGGGATTCAGGCGGACATGCTCGATCCGCCCCGCAAGACTTTCGCCCGCCTGCCGGAGCAGGTTGATCGAGGCAGAACCGAGGATCAGGAACCGCCCGGTGCGCTTGCCTTGGCGGCGGGATCGGTCAATGATGCCGCGGAGCTCCCCGAAGAGTTCCGGGACCCGGTGAATCTCGTCGAGCACCACGAGCCGGTCTGCGTAGTGCGGCAGGAACAGGCTCGGCTCAGCGAGCTTGCTGCGATCGTCGCGTGATTCGAGATCCAAGTAGATTGATCCTTCACGGCCCTTGGCGATCTCGATGGCCAACGTCGTCTTGCCGGCCTGTCGCGGTCCGATCAAGCCGACAGCTGCTTGCCGCTTCAGCGCTGTTTGTAATGCGGAGTAGGCTCGGCGGGGAATCATTCTTGTATTTTAAAAACTCGATTTGCTATTTGCAAGGATACGACCATGTCGAATAGCGGGGACGCTACGAAATCGACGGACATCCCTGATGCCACGACCAAGCACTCGGTGGCTGTCGAATGACCTCCCGCCGGAGTGATCGACTGGGAGGTGCCGCAGGGTCTCGCAATCCCCTTGGTGCAGGACTCCTGCGCCATCTACTAGCCACCTCGTCAAGCAGCGGATTCATCTATTTCAGCTGTCCTCCAACTTGGTGGCGAAGGACTGTAGGGTGGTTGTCCAGAAACTCGTCAAGCGGGTCTCCAGCTGCCAACGAGTCAATAAGGATACGAATCGGCACTCTGGTGCCCAGAACACCGGTGTGCCGCCTAGAATATCGGGATCTCGATTGATCAACGTATCTGGCATCAACCATCTCGGTCTTGGTTGGTCCCACCGTCGAGCAACTTCAACCTTGCTCCTCGTAGGTGATTCAGACTGCCGATCTTTGAGTCGTCTCGACTACCGAATGGTCCGCCGTGTCAGGCAGTTTCAGAAGGAACGACGCGACTCGTAGCGATTGCCTGCGGCGGCCGTCGAGTCACAGTGACCTACCAGACGCCGCAGGCGCGGGTTGTTTGTCCGGCGTTCCGCCGGCACGGGATGCACCGCCTGGACGCGATGCTGGCTCACGGGCGCAGTCCTTGAACTACGCCCTCCGGCGCCATCGCGTGCTGACCAAGCGGAAGCCGATGTTGTTGTTGCGGTTGCCGGGCGAGTTGTTGTTGCGATTCGCCGACCGAACGTTCCTCGCGTTGTTGTTCCAGCTGCCGCCCCGATTCACCCGGTTCGAGCCTGACTTGGCGGTCACCCCGTCACCATGCTAGCTCGAAGAGGCGCTGACGCGCTTGGAGGGAATCGATGTGACTGACATGCGCCACCATGCTGCCCACGGAACGCGCTAGGTTCTCTTCGCTGATCAGGTCGTGCGCGAACGCCGCTTCGCGGCTGCGGATGCGTCGCCGCATCCGCGCCCACTTCTTCCCGTCCAGTCGGAGCACCCCCGGGAAGACGCGGAAGCCCAGCCACGGCAGGCCTTGCGTGACCGGCAGCAGGCGCGTCCGTTCCGGACGCAGTTCCAAGCGGAGGCGCTTTCCGAGAAACTCCGTGATCGCGGATAGCGCTTCCCGCAACCGTGTCTTGCTCTCGGCCAGCACGACCATGTCGTCCATGTAGCGGACATAGCCGGGCAGCCGTAACTCTTCCTTGATCACGTGGTCCAACTCGCCGAGGTAGAGGTTGGCGAAGTACTGGCTGGTCAGGTTGCCGATCGGCACCCCCTTGCCCGGCCCGCAGCCGGGCAAGGGGTGATCCACGATGCGATCCAGCAAGTCCAGCAATGCCCGGTCCTTGAGCTTGCGTCGGTACAGACGCTTGAGCGCCCCGTGGTCGATCGTTTCGAAGTACCGCTTAACGTCGCAGAGGAGCGCATACGGACACTTTCGCGCCAAGTCCTGCACGCGACGCACGGACGCATGGACGCCCTTGCCCCGGCGGCACGCGAAGGTGTCGTCGATCAGCCCACCGTCGAAGATCGGATCCAGCACGTCGCAGACGGCGTGATGCACGACGCGATCCCGATAGGCGGCCGCGCAGATCCGCCGCAACTTCGGCTCTCGAACGAGAAATGTCCGATAGGGGCGCATCGAATAGGTCTTCGAGCGTAATTCCGACTCCAACTCGAAAAGGTTCGCTTCCAGATGGAAGACGAAACGGGCGACATCCGGCCGACTCCGTTTCCCGCGCCGGGCGCGGCGCTCCGCGGCCAAGAGGGCAGTGAAGTTCGCGACGCTCTCGAAGAGGTGGCCGTGCCGTTTCACCGGGCGACCTGCTGCTTGCGCCAGCCGCCCAGCATCGCCCCGACGGCGTTGACCCGCCGCGACGCGTGCTCGTAAGCTGCGTGCGGGAGGTACCCGAGAACATTGGACACTCGCAGCAGGACGCGTAGCTTCTCGAGGCGCAGGTTGGCGCGCGCGAGTACCGGCATCTTGCTGCGGCTGTAGCGCGCCTCGACCAGATCCTCGGCGATATCCAAGGCGAGATTGTCGATGCGGTTGACGAGAGTGAACCGCACATGCTTCGGGAGCTTGGCGGTCGTGGGCAGCAGCCAGACGAGGAAGTCCTGCCAAGCGACGAAGATGGTCGGAGCGTCGGATGCGCGCTCAGCCATCTCGCTGCCCGCCTTCGGTCCCGGCAGCCGCTTGGTCAGGTGCTGCGGATTGTGCAGGGACAGCGGAACCGCTGTCGCGCGTGGGCACTGACGGTGCGGTCGCGCCCCGGGGCCACGCCAGCAGGGCCAAGATTTCCTGACCGTATTTCTCGAGCTTCGCCTTGCCGATCCCGTCGATGGTCCCCAGCTTCGACATGCTCTGCGGGCGGGCCTTGATCATCGCCGCGAGCTGCTGGTTCGTGCAGATCATGTAGGGTGGCACGCCGTCTCTCCGCCCGCGTTCCGCCCGCCAGTCTCGCAAGGCGTCGAAGAGCGGGAGGTCGGCCTCCCCGACTTGCGCGCGCCAGTCGACACCCTTGCGACCTTGGACGGCGTCGCGAGATCCGGAACTCGGGGTCGACGGTTCCAAGGCGTACGTGACCATCACGGCCATGTACGGGACATGGTTGCATTGGAAGAAGTGCTCGCTAATCGCGAGCACTTCCCGTTGCGCGAGGAACTCCCGCAGGGGCTGGTCGTCAAAGGCTTCGAGCCTCTGGTCGAAGCGCAACGTCAAGACGCGGGCCAGCACACTAGCAGCCCAGGCTGGAAGAATCGCGGGGCCGACGGCTTCGCCCCCGGCCCCGGCGTGCGCCCCGCCGCTCGGCTCGGTCGCTCACGCTCCGGCCTTCGCTAGTGGTCGCACACCGGGTTCCGCTTCGCGGAAAAGGGTGAAAGCGTAACAGTGCCAAGGGCTAGTTCGTCCTGACCAAGCGGAAGCCGAAGGGGTTGCTGCGGTCGCCGGGCGAGCGGTAGAGGCGAAACGCCGACCGAACGTTCCTCGCGTAGCTGTACCAGCCGCCGCCCCGATTCACCCGGTGCGAGCCCGTGTGATCGAATTCGTATTCCGCGCCGGGATACGACCGGAACCAGTCCGCCGTCCACTCCCAAACGTTCCCCAGCATGTCGTGCAAACCCCACGCGTTCGCCCGCTTCTGCCCGACTGGATGCACCCTGCCGCCGCTGTTGCCATCCCACCAAGCGATGGCGTCCAACTCGCCGTAGCGCGGCTCCGTCGTCCCCGCCCGCGCCGCGTACTCCCACTCCGCCTCGGTCGGCAATCGGTATCGGTACCCGGCCTCCGACTCCTGCTCGTTCAGCTTTGCGATGAATTCCTGTGTATCATCCCAAGACACGCACACAACCGGACAGGTATCGCATTCTCGGACGGAACATCCTGGCTCCTCCCCCATCACCGCCACCCACTGCGCCTGCGTCACCTCGTACTTCCCCAGCGAAAACTGACCTACCGATCGCCTGTGTTGCGGGAACTCGTCACTCCAAGGCCGATCCTCCGAAGGAACAGTCTCCAGTTCGGCCTCGGTAAGCTCCCGCGACCCCATCAGAAAGCTTCCCGCCGGAATCGGTACGAATTCCATTTCAAACGCCCGGCAGCGTTCAGGGCAGATGGCGTTGGGATCCGTGGTGTCGCAGTACAGGTCGCAATCGTACTCGTATTCGTATTCGACCGTGATGGCCGCGCCTCGGCACAAGGAGTCGTCCGCTGTCGCGGTGATCGTGGACCCGGCATCGACATACGTCGTGCTGTCCCAATCGGTCGCTGTCGGCATCCTCGCGGATTCGAAGTCGAACGGAATGTCCAGCCTCCAGCGGCCGTAAGGGTTGTCCTCGACCGACTCCGGAGCGACGATGTCCAAGTCCACCCCGCAACGTAGATCCTGCGTGGCAAGAATGCCGAGCAAGTCGGCCATCCGCTCGGCCACGACACCACCCACCAAGCCGCCCACGACGGCTCCTGCAGGTGCTAAGCCTACAGTTGCTGCGACGGCACCTCCGAGGATTGCGCCGACCGTTGCGCCTCCTCGTGCGCTGCTGAGTTCCAGCAGCTTGGTCATGAGCCAGCTGAACGGCAACCCCCCGCTGCGCTGAATGCGAGCGCGCACGGTGTAGAGCGGAATCGATTCGTCGGCGCTCGGGACCCTGGTCGTTGCCGGCTCGCCCGCGGTCGCCTTGACGCGCACCCGCTCCTGCGAGTAAGCGGGTCTCGCTAGAACCGTGATCGACACTAGCACCGCGATCGCGATTGACAGTCCGACTTGCCGGGCACGCGTCCGGGCACACGATCTTGCAGTACTGGATGCACCGGACGAGACGTCACTGCTGCGCCCGGCATCCAGCCAAGACGAACCGCGGGCACTCGCGGACGAAGCCGGATCGAGCGGAGGTACGCCCATGTTCCGGTCTGGTGCTCCAAAGCTAGCTGCGTTCATCTTCACACCTCCCGGATGCCAATTCCCTTCCATTGATTCCCTCCGTTCGCTACGGTTCAACGCCCCTTCCGCAGGACCGTGCCCCGTAGCAAGTGGCCGAATCGACCCCTTGTTTCCGTCAAACTCGCTCCCTCGCTGTCCGGCCCGTCCCGGTTCTCGAACGACTTTGGCTACAGGCCGTCATCGAACGCCTCCCCGCTCTCAAACCGGGATAGCGGCACCCGAGCCAGCATGAAATCCGCTGGCCGCCGCAGCGATCGCGGGGCTGAGATCTTGGCCCTCGGGCCGGGCGGGCGTCCCGCCGCTCGGCTCGGTCGCTTGCGCTCCGGCCTTCGCTAGCGGTCGCACGCCAGTTTCCGTCGCGCGGACGAGGGTGAAAGCGTAATAGTGCCAATGGTTAGTCTGTCCTGACCAAGCGGAAGCCGAGGGTGTTGTAGCGGCCGCCGGGCGAGTCGTAGCCGCGAAGCGCCGACCGAACGATCCACGCGCCGTAGCTCCAGCTGCCGCCCCGAACCGCCCGGTACGAGCCCGTGCTAGGGCCAGTGGGATCCGTCACCTGACCAAGCGGATACTCGCCGTACCAGTCTGCCGTCCACTCCCACACGTTCCCCAGCATGTCGTGCAGCCCCCACGCGTTCGCCCGCTTCTCTCCGACTGGATGCACCCTGCCGCGGCTGTTGCCATCCCACCAAGCGATCGCGTCCAGCTCCCCATAGCGCGCCCCGGTCGTCCCCGCCCGCGCCGCGTACTCCCACTCCGCCTCCGTCGGCAACCGGTACGCATACCCGCTCCCAGATTCCTGCACGTTCAGCCTTCCTATGAACTCCTGCACGTCATGCCAAGAGACCCGTTCCACCGGACACCGCGCGCCGCAATCCGCAAAATCGGAAGGGTTCTCCCCCATCACCGCCTCCCACTCGCCCTGCGTCACCTCGTACTTCCCCATCCAGAATCCTTGGCTGATCGTCACTTCGCGTTGCGTCTCGTCGGAATCACGGTCTTGCTCGTCTTCCGGCGACCCCATCAGAAAACTCCCCGCCGGAATCCGCACGAATTCCATCGGGACCGGCACGCCATCCGTCGCGCCGCCCGTCCGCGATGACGGATCCTCACTTGGCACGGCTGTGACGTGCAAGGCATAGCTCCCCACGATCCCGCTCGAATACCCCCGCACTCGCACGTAATGCGTGCCCGCCGGCACTGTCGCCGCGATCCGGAAGTTGCTACCCGACCCGCCGTCGTCGTTCTCGCTCCGTTGCCCCGCGGCATCGATCAATTCCCCGACCGTGTCGATGCCACCGGTGCTGTACACTTCCACGCGCGCCCAGCCTGTCGTCGCGAAGCTGAACCAGTCCTCGTCGCCCCCGCCCTCCAGCGCAGCCTCCGTCGCCGTCCCCGCGGTCACCGAAGCGGCTTCCTCCCGGCTATCACCGTGCTCGTCTGTCCGGGACCCTTGTCGGCCGACAATGACGTGCAAGGTGTAGCTCCCCACATCCCTGCTCGAATACCCCCGCACCCGCACGTAATGCGTGCCCGCCGGCACCGTCGCCGCGATCCGGAAATTGCTCCCCGACCCGCCGTCGTCGTTCTCGCTCCGTTGCCCCGCGGCATCGATCAACTCCCCGACCGTGTCGATGCCACCGGTGCTGTACACTTCCACGCTCGCCGCACCCTCCGTCGCGAAGCTGAACCAATCCTCGTCGCCCCCGACTTCCAGCGCAGCCTCCGTCGCCGTCCCCGCGGTCACCGAAGCGGCTTCCTCCCGGCTATCGCCGTGATCGCCTGCCAGATCGGGCGGACCCTCGCTCGGCACCACGACGAGGTGCAGCGTGTAGCTCCCCACATCCCCGCTCGAATACCCCCGCACCCGCACGTAATGCGTGCCCGCCGGCACCGTCGCCGCGATCCGGAAATTGCTCCCCGACCCGCCGTCGTCGTTCTCGCTCCGTTGCCCCGCGGCATCGATCAACTCCCCGACCGTGTCGATGCCACCGGTGCTGTACACTTCCACGCTCGCCGCTCCCGTCGTCGTAAAGCTGAACCAATCCTCGTCGCCCCCGACTTCCAGCGCAGCCTCCGTCGCTGTCCCCGGGGTCACCGGCGCGGCTTCCTCCTGGTTGTCGCCGTGATCGTCTGTCCGGGCCGGCGGCGGATCCTCGCCCGGCAGGACCAAGACGCAACGGTCCGGTGAGGGCAGAAAGTCATCCGAAACCGAACCCGAAGACGGGTCTACGGTAGCCGGTGTCCCGTACCTCTCCGCGATGGCAGCGGTCAATCGCGCGTTCTCGCCAGCACGGAAACGCTGTTCCGGCTGCGCGTAATGTATGGGCCACAACCCTCCCGCCCCCTCGGCTTGAAAATCCGCCCCGAGACGACGAAGGTCTTCCAGTATGCCCATGCCTGCCGAAGGGAACGTTTGCCCGTCCGACCCGACTTCCGCCTTGGCCGCGCCCGAGACCGCGTAATGGACAACCGAGTTGCCATTGGCATCGAGGGAGTGGATCGAACCACCTCGTCCCAGCATTCCAAGGAAGCCCTCGGCGCGATGGTCGGAGCGTTGGATGTCAACTTGGGAAATCCTCGTATCCCCGTCTGCAACCCGCGGGTCGATATTGTTCCGAGCGGCGAAATGCGTGACGAGATGCATGGGCGTCCTACCGCACGCATCTTGCCTGCGCAGTCGCTCGGGCGACGCACTGGACACCTGCGCGAGCAAGCCTGCACTTGATGCAGTTCCGAGCCACTCTGCGTCGAGCAATCGATCCTCGAGTTCCACCGCCGACGCTCCGCGCTGGAGCAGGGTCGCGGCCACCGCGCTCCGCGGATTTAGCCACGCAAGCAACAACGGGGAAGCCTCGCCTCTGTCTCTTGCTTGCAGCTCCGCCCCTCGATCCAGCAGCAGCTCCGCCACCGCCGGATTTGGGTTCAACGCCGCCACATGCAGCGCGCTCCGACCTTTCATATCCAGAACAGAAATGCTTGCGCCTCGATCCAGCAGCAGCTCCGCCACTGCGGGGTTCCGGTTCAGTGCCGCCACATGCAGCGGACTCCGTCCGACCGCGTCCAGGACTGACACATCCGCTCCACGATCCAGCAACAGCTCCGCCACCGCCGGATTCGGATTCGCCGCCGCCTCGTGCAACGCGGTACGGCCAGCCGCGTCCACCGCAGCCACGGACGCCCTTCGCTCCAGCAGCATTTCCGTCATCGCCGGGTTCGAGTTCAGCGCCGCAACGTGCAGAGCCGTGCGACCATTCGGATCCGTCGCTGCTAGGTCTACCCCCCGCTCCAGCAGCATTTCCGCCACTGCGGGGTTCCGATTCATCGCGGCCAATCGAACGGGGCGTACGCCAGCCCCCTCTTCCAAGAGCAGCGCAGCCACCGCTGGATCGGAATTCAGCAGCGCGACGCCTAGAAAGAGATCAAGGATCGTCTTCGGAACTTCGCCGATCCGGCCCAGGATGCCGCGAACCGCTTGAACAGGCTGCTCGGCAATCAGCAAGAAGGCGGTGGCGTACAAGGAGTCTTGGGACGCCACACCAGCTCCGCCCTCTGCGGTTTGCAGCAATTCGAGAACCTCAAAGGTCCCTCGGGATGCTGCTATGTCCAATGCGGTCAAGCCGTTGGCATTGACCGCCATGGAAACAGCCCCGCGGTCGAGGAGTGCTTTCGCCACCGCGGGGTTGTCGTTTTCGCTGGCCAGGTGCAGTGCTTGGTTTCGGTTCTCGTCCAACGCGGCTACCTCCGCTCCCCGCGCCAGAAGCAACCCTGCCACCGCCGCATTCGGGTTCTGTGCCGCTATATGCAGAGCGGTGCGACCAGTCGAATCCCGCGCGGTTATGTCGACCCCCCGCTCTATGAGCAATTCCGCCACCGCCGGGTTCCGGTTCGCAGCGGCGTGATGCAATGCCGTACGCCCCGAACTGTCGGTTACATCGACGGGAACCTCGAGGTTCAAGAGCACTTCCGACACGGCAGGATTGGGATTGCGTGAAGCTACGTGCAAGGCGTGAAGACCTTGAACACCTCCAAGCGTCAGTTCGGCACCCTGGTCGAGGAGGAATTCCACAACCGACGGGTCGGCATTGTGCTGCAGGACGGCTGCGAACAGCGCCTGCAGTTCTGGGACCTCAATGGCTTGATCCGAGTCGTCGCCGAACGCTGGCGCGGCACGCAGTCTCGCGACGGTCACCGTATACGGCCAGTCACCATGAACCAGTCGCCAGACAGGGACTGTTGCCAGCGACTCTGACGCAGAATCCAAGCCCCGTAGATAGTCCGACACAGACGCACTCCGATTGGCATCAGAGTCAACTATTTGACGGGCCGTTTTCCCTGTAGCATCGACAGCTTGGTGATTCGCGCCAAAGCGAATGAGGATCTCGAAGATGGCTGCATTCGAGCCGCCCTCGGCTGCGACATGCAAGGGCGTCCTGCCCGCATGGTCCGTTGCATTGGGATCGGCCCCGTACCGCAACAGCAAGCGGGCAACGTCGGGGTCCGCATTGCGGACTGCATGGTGGAGCGCGGTCCGACCAGTTGCATCCGCCTCCGTGAGGCTCGAGCCAGAGTTCAGGAGGCTCTGCACCTCCGCCAGTCTGGATCTGGCCATCCACTCGGCATCCAGCGGCTGACTGAATCCTGACGGCACGAGCGCAGCGAAGAGGCTCGCGACTGCCAACAACTGGCAAAAGCGATCAAGACGGTTGTTGGAGCAATTCTCAAATGTCCGCTCTTGGGAAGCGGGCAGGGGGAACCGCATGGATCGGAAGCGGACACTCAGCATGGCGGAAGGAGAACGCGTCGCGACGCTCGGCTCGCCCGCTTCCCTCTGGGCGGAGGCCGTCCGGCCATCACCCTCGGCACCCACCTCCGCGCCAACATCCAGTAAACAGGCATGACTGGCATGACTGGCTTGCGATTGCTTGATTCGACTAAGACTAAACATGGTTTCTATACCCCCTCTCGAGCATCTTCGATTGACTGCGGTTCTTGACTTCATCGTCGCTCGATTCTCAAATACAGTTTATGCCTTCGTATCTCGGGCGGGATTATCGGAATATCTATGAGGCTGATACGAACTTGACGATAAACATAGTCTTGGTTCCAATGGTGCGCTGGCCTAGTTCTTCCATCGATATCTAATTCCCAATTTCCTGCCTCTGCATTCACTACCATCGGGTTGCTTGCGGCGTCTAAGTCGACTTCGATGATGCCAAATTGATCTACGAGGAATTCCGACTCCGTTTGAGTTGATTTCACAGTATGTTCTGGGACTTGGCTGCACCTAATTGTACCATAAAGATATCCGTCCTTGGAACCACTAAAAAACGGCGAACTCTCAAGCTCAAACTTGAACTCGCCTATTTCGCGAGATAGCGATAGCGTTGGACTCTTGGGTCTTGACGCAAAGCGCGAACTAGACTCCTCAAAAGGCTCGCAACGACTGAGCACCCAGTTCGGATCTGGATTGACTGCGACCGTGTATGACCGGTCTTCATAGTAGATTAGGTTGTGTACACTCAAGCGATAGGCAACTGGAACTTCTATTGGCTGCTCTTGTGCATCCTCACTGATCGCGACGACCTTCACGCGCGTAACCCTGAAGTCGTCCTCCAACTCTTCAGAACGCGAGACCATCACATCGTGGTTGGCCCCGGCGTACGATCCGTCCTCTCCAATCACTACCAAGTTCACTCGGTACGCCCCTGGTTCTTTGTACTTGCGATAGAATCGAATGACAGCATCCGAACCATCCTCGGCTGTGTCTTGCTCAACCGAGAGTTGTTTTTTTCCTGAAGAGATCTTGCCCTCGCTGCTGTCTGTAAGGGTTCGACCGATCATTGAGTGTGGAAGACCGTCTCCGAAGTCGATGTACCCTCCTCGAATCTTCGATGGCGACGGAATGGCCTTGCAGAGTACCGCTAGGTCTGGCAGCCCTGCCGTCACGCATGTCAGGGCAACCGACTGTGGCGGAGGTCGTGGAGACTCGATTCGGGCCTCGAACGAGTCGTAGACTTCTTGGATCAGCAGCACTAGCAGTGCTGAGAGTGCCGCCTTGATTGCGGTTCGTTTCCAATTCATGGGGAATGCTCCTCCTTGCTGGTAGTCACCCGATCCCGTGTGCAGGCCAGTCTGGAACCATGCATCTTGGACTCACGATGTCTTTGGCTGTCGGCAAAGCGAGCCCTCGAATGACGCATCGCTTCCTAGCGGTCGAGGCACTTGGCGGGGGCCGTGTCTCGTGCGGCAGGCAGCGCAGTTGTGGCCCGATTGAAATTCCAAGGTAACTGCCCAGATACCCCTGACGCCCAGCCAATCCTGAAGGCTCAGGCAACCTGATGTCTGGCTACCGCGATCCAAGATTAAGGCTGGCGACTCACACGACTGGATTGGTCCGCCAGAGTCCTTGCCATTTCCATCGGCGCTTCGTCGAGTCCTGGGAACGGCGCGACGCTGTCGCCGACTTACGGCCGAGCACTCGGACCCGGCACCCGGTGCAGATGCTCGGCATCCGCCAGTGGGGCCGCAACGGCTGCTCGTTGCCTCAGCTCGCGTGACGGTGCTTGCGCCCGCACTGACGGGCCAACACTGGACTCGGGCGGCACCGCACCATCCGCTGAGTGCGTGCGCTTTGCACTCTAGGAACGCGCAACGCTCGATACGCTGCGAGCACTCCTCAAGGATCAGTGCCTGATCGCCCGCTGGGCTCGGACTCCTACCCGTGCGCCCCGACCTACCGAAAGCTGCAAGTCGCGCGCTCGAAGTCAGACCTGAGAGAGTGGCGGAATACCGCTCGATCTGAACTGGTCGTAGACGAAACCCGTCGCAGTTGTCGTAACTACTTGATAAACAAGGGTTTACGCCCAGTTGGGGGGGGGGGGGCGAGGATTACTACCGTCGTCCCGGCCACGCGATATTCCATGGTTTCCCCGGCCACGTGATGATCGTAGACGCACTGATGAGGATATGTCAAGCCCCTACGGGAAATTTTTTTCACGACCTAGATTCGCCTGACGCCCTGCGCGAGACCGGGCAGGTAGGATGCGGGGCGGCCGCGATTTGGAGCGCTACGGAAACGAGGCCAACTCGGGCGGGCGGCACTGGTTAGGATTGGCGTCCGGCAAGCAGCATGATCGGCCCTTGCTGGAGTCTTTCAAGGCACTTGCGACTCTACTTCCGGGCTATCGACAGCCGTCTGCATGTCGCGGCGAATCCCTCCACCCTCCGCTCCGACTGGTACCCGCCAGCGAGTTTCGTACCCAGCTTGGTCGTTTTCAGGTTCCGCCCGGACGTGCTGCTTCGTGAACGGGCCGTCATGATCGGGGGACAGAAATGCAGCACCGCCTCCTTGCGCTCCCTCGGCCGAACCGCCTGACCATGTCCGGAGAGTCGCTTCTTGCGTCCACTTCGACTTTGACGCCGCGCTCGCAGCAAGGTGCGGAACAAGAGGAGATACGGCTCCCGCAGGACCTTGCACGACACACGGGCTATGTGTGCCCACTGACTGATTCCCTGTATCGCAAGATCCATTCGAACGCTGGGCGACACGCAACGGTCGTGTGGCAACCCAATGTCCCGCCCAGCGATCCCCGGTCAGGGAGAGGGGGGACAGCTACCGACTTGGTAACTGCCCAGATACCCTGATCGGGCTTGGTTGCAGCGATGGGTAGCGGGCATGGCTGGCGGATGTCGTACTAGGTGCGGCTCGGAGCGGATCGGTGGTGGCTGTCGAGGAGGTACTTGACAGGGGCATGCAAGCACATGTAACGTTGGAATTGTTCTGAGGGCGAAGGCACTCGGGCAAGTCATGGCGGCAGCGTTCCCAACGGCCGAGCAACAGCCGGGGGCGGTCGGCGGGCCCGCCTAACTGATCCGGCTGCGGGCCGACAACGCGAGCTTGCAGCAGCGCGTGGAGGCGTTGGAGCGGCAGGTGGGCTTGAACAGCTCCAACAGCAGCAAGCCGCCTTCCAGCGAAGGGCTGCGCAAGCCGCGCAAGCCGCGGCGCGGCCAGAGCCCCCGGGGCGGTTCCGACAAGCCTTCGGGCGGCCAGCCCGGCCACCCGGGCACGACATTGCGGCAAACCGCCGACCCGGATCACATCGAGACGCACCGGCCGGCGCGCTGTGCCGTCAGCGGCGCGCCGCTGACGGCGGCCGACAGCGTGCGCGGCCCGGTGCAATACGGCCCGCGGATCCAGGCCATGGCGGTGTACCTGCAGAACTGGCACTTGCTGCCCGAGGATCGCCTGGCGGAGTTGTTCCGGGACCTGCACGGCGTCGACATCAGCGCGGCGACGCTGGCGAACATCACGCGCCAGGCGGCGGACAGCTGGCGGGCGTGCAGCGAGCGGATCCGGGATCTGCTGGTGGCCGCGGACGGCCCGAAGCACTTGGACGAGACGGGTTTCCGGATCACGGCGTGCGGGCAGTGGCTGCATGTGATCTGCACGCGGTGGCTGACGTTCTACCGGACGAGCGAGCGGCGCGGCAGCCTGCTGGAAGGTCTGCGCGGCTGCTTGGTGCACGATCACTGGAAGCCGTATTTCACGGTGCCGGACGTGCAGCACGCGCTGTGCAACGCGCATCACCTGCGCGAGTTGGAAGCGCTGGCGGAGATCGACGGGGAGGCGTGGGCGCGGCCCATGCAGGACTTGCTGCGGATGGCGAGCCGCGCGGCGGGGATCGCGACCGAGGAGGGCTGGACCCTGCCGCCGGAGCTGGTGGCATGGTTCGAGCAGCGTTACGACCGCTGGGTGGCGGAGGGGCTGGAGCCGTTGCGCCCGGCAGGCAAAGGTCGGAAGGGGCGCCCGGAGCACAACCTGGCGTTGCGGTTCCGGGACTTCAGGACGGAGACGCTGCGCTTCCTGCACGAGCCCGGGGTGCCGTTCACGAACAACCACGCGGAGCGGGACCTGCGCATGATGAAGCTGCGCATGAAGATCTCGGGCGCGTTCCGCTCGGCGCAGGGGACCGCGAATTTCGCCACGTTGCGCAGGGTGCTGTCGACCGCGCAGAAGCAAGGTCGGAACCGCATCGAGGCGCTCATGCAAGGGCCGGCCGTGGTGGGCGAAGTGCTGCGAGACGGGTCTGTCGTCAGCGGCAACCACGCTGGCCATGGAGCGTTGCGCATGAACATCGAGCCTGGGGCCCGTCAAGGCGAGGAGGCCGTATCCGTGCAATCGAAATCAGGGCATTCGGGATGCCGGTGCTTGGTCGCGACACCCTCGACCACATCCTGCCAAAACTTTCTCAACTAGCCAGACATCAGGTTGCCTGAGCCTTCAGGATGGGCTGGGCGTCAGGGGTATCTGGGCAGTTACCCCTCTAGGCAATTAGCTTTCGGTCGTCGCGTCGACGTGCTCACCGCAGGCATTCAAGGTCCACCCCCAGCAAGTCAAAGGTCTTTCGCTGCAACTCGCTTGGTCGCGTCAGCAACTCGAACGGCGACACCCCTTCCAGCTGCGGTTCGATCCGGTTGCAGGTGATCGTAGACAGGTCTTCCAGCAGCAACCGAAAGTTGTGCGTAGACCGCCCCTTCGCCTCTCCCTGCGGCGAAAGGGAACTGCGTTGCGCTTCGGATGTTGGCAGATCATGCTCGGCGGACAGCAGCGGTGCCAACTTCGCCCGCATGTGCCACTCCACATGGTAGGCCAGCATGCAGAGCAGGGCTTGCGCCCTCATCCGCTCCGCACTCCGGTCGTCCGTCAGATCCCCAGTTCTGTCGGAGGCCCGGTAGTTGCGGAAGGTCTGCTCGACCTGACCTAGCCTTTGAAGCACCTGCACCACTTTCAACGATGGTAAATCGTCGGCTGCCAAGCTCGTACGGAATACGGACAGACCATCCAGCTCCGCCTCAGCAGCGATCGTTGCCGGCGTTCGTGCGTAACTGAACTCGCCTTC
This sequence comes from Bryobacterales bacterium, assembly GCA_965242625.1. GTDB lineage: Bacteria > Acidobacteriota > Terriglobia > Bryobacterales > UBA6623 > VXMF01. Next base: position 1,294,165 of record CBDEST010000005.1, read on the forward strand.
CCCGATCCGCAGCTCGAAGTGCTTGGCCACCTTGCGCCGACGAACGGCCATGCCGACATGCAGTCCGATTTGGCCGGCACCCCGCAATGGATTCTGCTCGCGCTGCACGGCCGCCGCAATCAACTCCAGCTGCTCCTCCGCGTCTCGCAGTGACTCCTCCCGACGCCGGGCACGCTTCCGGATCACGTCCGGATTGCGCCACGCCAGCAGGCGCTGGCCAGGATAGCCCGGGTTAGTGACTTCAACCAAGTCGCGATGGTCGAATAGTGACGGCTGCACCACGCCCTTCGCGGCTAGCTTGCGGATTTCCGGGCGGCGCAGGGAAGTGATCCAGTCACAGCCCAGCAACTCGGGTTCGTTTGGCACGCCGCAGGCTCCAACCACGGCCACGCGTTCTAACCCGAAGCGGTGGCGGAGGGAGTCGAGCTGGGTTACGACCTTGCCGTCACCTCCAAAGACACGAACCGCAACTGGGCAGCCGGCAATGTCGCAGAGCAGACCGAATTGTGTCAGCGGCTGGGCTTTCTTGCTGTCTCGAGTGTTGCCGATGCGGACCGTCGGGGAGTCGAATGCACTGACATACGCGAGCGCGATGCGGCCGGATTCGATGTGGCGCTTGACCAGACGGGCCTCGATCGCGGACTGGCGCTCGAGCAGCCAGTCCGTGGAGCGACATAGATCATCGGCGGAGACAGAACCGAGGCCGAAGGCTGTCCTGAGGGACGGCGGGAGTGTCGCGGGGTCGGAGGCGCCGACCGTGGCCGCTTTGGAACGCGGCTGAAGTACGCGGTCAACAATTAGAGCGCAGGCGAGGTCGCGCGAGCGCGAAGGGCGCGAGTCGAGAATCGCGTCGAGGCCGAGGAGCCGAATGTAGCCGAGCGTAGCGGCGATATGGCCGTAGGGTTCTGAACGGAGGATGGTGAAGGAATTCTTGAAATCGGATACGGCAGTGCCGCCCTTGAGGAGGACACGGAGACCCTCGACGAGATCCGGTGGCCATTTGGTGAGGTTGAGGACGGTGCGCTTGCGAACCTTGCCGTCCTTGCGGAAGGACTCGCGGAGGAGGATCGCCGGGGGCGAGGAGCGATTGGGTACGCGTTCGATATACACGGGTGCCGCACTGAGCATAGAGCAGAACCCAACTGCCGCTCGAATGAACCATCCATAGACGAAGGTCCGAAGGCAATTGGAAACTGGCGGTCAGCCTCGTGGACGAAACTCGCAGTCGGCTACCTCTAAGCTGTGCATCGGTGCTTGCGGCTGAATACAGCCCCCCGTCGGGCAACGAGTCTGGTGCGTTGCCTAGACCGACTCGTCGATCCACCGCAGGTACGCTTCATTGCCACGGTCAACAGGAAGAGCAATTAGCTCAAACACCTCGTACGGGTGCAGCTCGCGCACGGCTCGCTCTAGGTCTTCAAAGCGGTCGGCGCGAGTCTTGATCACCAGCAGGGACTCGCCGTCGTCCTCCACCTCGCCTTTCCAGACGTAGAACGAGCGCAGTCCGGGCACGACGTTGACGCAGGCGCAGGTCTTGCGAGCAACAAGTTCGCGAGCGATGTCCGCGGCCTTGCCCGGGGGGCATGTGCAAAACGCGATCAGGTGCGAATTGTCGACTTCATCCGGCATCGTCTAGCTTCCTAGCGGCTTTGTCGCAGAAAGAGTTGAAGATAGCACGTATTCTGATCGACATCGGGAACTCCAAGTCCCTGGCAGTAAGCATCCGTTGCGTGCGTGAAGTACGTTCGAACTCCGAAACCGCGCTGCCGCAAGACTCATAGTCGCGCCCGTTCCTATTGCGATCCTCCTGAGCGAGAGGTTCGATCACCCTCAGACCACGCCGCGATGATCGTGCCAGCACTCGGCCGACCCGTCCCCATGCTGTGCGGAAGTTCGGAGCTTCACATGCCCCATACCTCGACCGCCGTGCCGTCGAACTCCTCGGTCCGCCGGTACACCTTCTCCTTCCACGGCCTCGCGCGGCGATCGAAGATCACGAGATGCCCCGCGTCTGCGGCGCACAGATCCATGTAGCCCGCTGTCTGCGGCAAGCCCTGCTCCAGCGTCTTTTCCAGTCTGCCCCGCTGGACCTTGCACTCGATCACGAACCGCTGCACCGCCCCCGGGCGCGGCCAGCGGATGAACAGGTCCACCCGCTGCCGCCCCAGACCGTATTCGCGCACAACGCGGCCACCTCCGTTCAGCACCCGTTGCAGGAACGCCTGCAGCAGCAGTTGCGGCCCCGCCTCCTGGTACTGGAACAGTTTCAGGCAATGTTCCGAACTCATGCGGAAGTACTCTTGGAACGCTTCCAGCAGCTCGTCTAATTTCAACGCGCCGTCCTCGTCGATGTACCACGCCGGTTCCACCAGCAGGTCCTCCTGGGTCGCGGAGGTCAGTTCTCGCGGCACCACCTCGGCATAGATCGGATTGGCGATGCGCGGCGGTGCGTCCAACGCGACCAAGCCGAGGTCGCGGACATACTCCAAGTCGCGACTGCTGTAGTATCGATGCTCGGCGCCGCTCAGCATAGGCTCGATGACCCGTTGCACCCGCTCTTCCTGCAGCTTGTCGGCAAGCTGGTCGAGATGCACCACCCGCCCTTGGATGAGGACTTCCTGAGCGGCGAGGATAGCGTCCTCGGTGATCGGACGGCTGCGATCCCGCCCTTGCGGGCTCTTGCAGCAGGCTTCCGCGCAAAGGGCGTTCACCAGCCACGGCTGCCCCGCAGTCTGCGTCCACACGCGTTCCAGTGCCTCGGGCTCGAACTCCTGGCCCGTGTCGGCCGCGTGCTGGCCTAGCAGTGCCTCCACGTCCGCCCGGTCGAAATCCCCTAGCCGCAACGAATCGGCGCTGATGTTGAAGGCGCTGCCACCCCTGATCGACTTGCCCGTCGAACCCGAGTGAATGCGATAGTCCCTTACGTCACGCACCCCGCAGAGCACGACGCTCTGCGGGAAGCTCTGCGGACGCAAGTCGTAGCCGGATCGTAACTGACGCAGCACTGAAAGCAGCGAGTCGCCCTCCAGAGAATCGATCTCGTCGATCAGCAGCACCAACGGACGCGGGTCGGCTTCCGCCCAGCGGACCAAGGCCTCCTCGAGGGCCTCGTCCGGCCCGAAACCAGCGAGGATCTCAGAGCGGACAGCGGAGAGGAATCCGTCCTTGAGTACCAACCGCGCACGTGTCGCAAGCCGACCCAGTATCGTCTGCATCGCACGGCCCACGTCCTCTCGCGCGGTGTGCGCGCCTTCGACATTGACATACAGACAGCGATAGTTGCCCGCGACACCGCTGTTGAGATGATCCTGGAGAGCTTTGAGCGTCGAGGTCTTGCCCGATTGCCGCGGGGCGTGCAGAATGAAGTACTTCTTCCTGCTGATTAGATCCGAGACGTATTTCAAGTCCACACGGTCCAAAGGCGGTATGCAATAGTGATCCTGCGCTTCCACGGGCCCCGCAGTATTGAAGAAGCGCATACCTATACGATGACGGTTCTGATCGATCATGGCAGCGGCCCCGATCTCCAACGGAAATTTGTGACAGCGGGGTGGCCTAGCGATTCAAGATCGACGATGCGCGCTGCGAACTCAGATCCGCCTCCCCAAAATCACGCTGTGACGGACACCAGCTTGAAGATCACGCTTCGTCGTGCCAACAGGACGCAGTCCGGATCAACCGCGCAGCTCCAGCGGCAGCGGGTACGGCGAACGCGAAAGCTGCTTGGTCTTCAACGTCGCGCTGTAGTGCGCCGCCAGCAGCGGCCCGCGGTCCGTTGCGTTCCAATTCTGTTCCACCGCGGCGCGGGCTCTCCGCGCCATGGCCCGGGCGGCGGATTCGCGCCCGAGCAATCGCAGAACGGCTGCGGCGAAGTCCGCGGGGCGGTCGGCGATCTCGGCGATGCCGTCCCCATCGGCGCACAAGCCCTCCGCCCCCAACTTCGTGGAAACCACCGGGATCCCGGAGGCGAAGGCCTCGAGGATCTTGACCCTCACGCCGGAGCCGCTCAAGATCGGCGCGACGAAGACCGCGAATCGGCTGAGCACTTCCCTGATCTCGTCGAACGGTCCGTGATGCTCGGCACCATGTTGTTCGATCAGCGATTGCAAAGCGGGAGGTGCCTCGGTGCCAGCCACGATGAATCGCGCGGACGGCCTGGCCTTGCGAATCCGGGGCAAGACGTGCTCCAAGCAGAACGTCAGGGCCTCTACGTTCGGCGGGTGCCTGAAATTGCCCACGAACAGGATCGTGTCCGGCTCGCGGCCATCCAAGCGGACTGGATAGCTGTCAACGTCGATTGCGGTGCGCAAGTCATCCAGCACCGGCGGGCGGGCGCCGAGCATGCCCTGGAGCAAGCGGCGCTGGTCTCGGCTACAGACTTGGACAGAGTCGAACGCCTTCAGCTGCCGCACTTCAAAGCGCAATGCACGCAGGTACTCGTAGGCTTGGAAGGGGAGTCGCCACCAGCTACCGGACCAAGCTCCGCGCCGCACGGCTTGAAAGTGCAAGTCGTGCTCGAAGATGCAGCATGCGAGCTGCCGGAATCGCTCGCCGTACGATGCCAGCTGCGCGTACTCCAATTGAATTACGTCGATGCGCTTCAAGAAGACCGCGCGATGGATCTTCCAATGCAACTCCGGGTCCCAGTACGATTGCGCCGCATGGGGCCACGATAGCGGCCCGCCGCGCCGCAATCTGGGATCGAATGGAACGAATTCGGAACTCGCGCAGGCAGCCGCCCAGGTTTGCTGACTCCGGAGATCCGATTCAGGATCCACTAGGCACAGCAGGTGCAGCCCGCAAGTGCGAGCGAGGCTCTCAACGGCCTGCTTCATGAACACCGCGCCCCCGTGCAACGGCGGTTCGATCGGATACGGCGAGACGAAGAGCACCTGCAGCTCGCTCTGCGGCTTTTCGTCCAAGCGCGAGTAGCGATCGCGGAAGAATGCCCCCAAGGGCCGACGCAATGCTTCCGCGTCAGGAATCTCGGCTAGCCTCCGAGCGGCTACTCTACGAACGGCCGCCCATGGCGCCTGTCGCAAGGCCGCGAGAAACGCTCGCGCGCCGGGGCGATCTGCGGAAGGGCCGCCGAGCAGCGCCGCCCACATCTCGACGTACAGCCAACCGAAGTGACTGAGCAATCGGCCCCAGTGATGCATGTTCTTCCACAGGAACAGCAGCCGGTTCTTCCGCACGACACGGTCGATGTCTCGCTGGCTGAAGAATCTCCCGATCGTGCCGCGGTGCTCGTGGTGGACGATGCTGCGGGGAGCGTAGAGGTTCACCCAGCCGCGCTTCCACGCCATGTACGAGAGATCGACATCCTCCATGTAGAACGGAGCGAGAATGTCATCGAAACCGCCTAGCTCCAACACCTTGGATCGGTCGAACGCAGTCGAGCCGCCTCCCGCATAGAAGGTCGGAAACAGTTTGTCGACCTGCTCGTCGGCCACGTGCCGGATACGAATGCGGCCGCGATGCCAGCGACCGGCTGTCAATCCGGTTTCCTCGCGCGGCTTGGTGGCGTCTTCGAAGTGGATCTGACTCGTCACCGCGAACACGCGCGGGTCCTGGAATCCGTCCACGAGCGGCTGCAAGAAATCCGGTTCGACCCGCATGTCGTTATTCAGCAGCACCACGATGTCGTGATGGGCCAAGCTGAAGCCGGCGTTGCAGGCGCGGCCGAATCCCAAGTTGGAGCCCAATTCGACTACGCGCACGGACGGGTGCGCGTCAGCTAGAAACTCCGCCGTTCCGTCGTCAGAGGCGTTATCGATCACCAGTACTTCGTGCTGGTCGCTGCCCCCTAGCGCAGCTACCACCGAGGGCAGAGTGCGAGCGAGGTGCTCGCGGCCGTTCCATGTCGGGATCACGACGCTTACCGCGTCCTTGGACAGGTGGCGGGCAGACTGCGGTTGCTTGCTCCGGAACAGAGCCCCGAAGTCCGCGCACAGCAGAAGGAGGGCGAGCAACGCGAGTAGCGCGGGTGCCGCAACGATCAAGAAGATCGCCGTTGCGATTGCCGCGAGCCACGCCAGGAGTTTTCTCATGACCCACCCGCCTCGGATGCGGGCGGGCTAGGCGCCGCTCCGACGACTTCAGCGCGGCACGGCAAGTGCATGTACCCGTAGATCTCGCCGGGCCCGCGCACCATGGGCAGCGCCAACGCGTTGTCAATCCAGTCGCATATCTCGTAATCTTGCAACCCCCCATCGGCCACCGCGGGCGCGAACGAGAACGAACCGGCGTAGAGTTCCGGGAGGTCGAGATGGAAGTCGACCGTGCGGGACTCTCCGGCCTCCATGGGATCCATCGGACAGCCTTCGCGGGCGGTGTTCGTTCCCGCGAAATCGATGCCCAAGTGGTTTCTCATCATGAAGCCGATGTTCGGGGCGGCGATGCGATCCTTGGCTTGCACACTAATACGCACGGTCGCTCGCTGGCTCGGAGCCAAAGCACGTGCCTCCTGCCCGCGCCCGTCGAGTACAGCGATGCCGACGACCTCGGCCCGACCGGTTCCGAAGCGATGGTCCACGTTGGGGATTCGAGGTGCCGCGACGCGCTCTGGAGCGGGCTGCGCTGGGGCCTGCTCTTCTTCCACTCCGATTGACTTGGCGCGCACGCGTTCCGCCGTGCGCGCTAGGTACTTGCGCACCACCTCGACAGGCGCTCCCGATGCGGCGACGCGGCCAGCGTCCAGCCAGATGGCCCGGGTCCCGAGAGCCTGCACGTCGGCCATGGCGTGCGAGACGAACAGAATCGTGACATCCCGCCGGCGCAATTCGTGAACCTTCCGCAGGCACCGCTGGCGGAAATAGTAGTCACCAACCGCGAGCGCTTCGTCCACAAGCAGGATTTCGGGATCGACGCTGATCGCCACGGCGAACGCGAGCCGCACCACCATGCCCGAAGAGTATGTCCGAACCGGACGGTCCATGAAGGCACCAATCTCGGCGAACTCCTCGATCGCGGGAAGCCGCGCCTTGATCTCCTGCGTGGACAGGCCGTGCAGCGCGGCACTTAGGCGCACGTTCTCGCGCCCCGTGAAGTCGGGATGGAATCCGGCACCCAGTTCCAGCAGGGCCGCCACGCGACCGGAGACTTCGACGGTGCCCGCCGTGGGTTCCAAGATGCCCGCGGCCAATTGCAAGGAGGTGCTCTTGCCCGATCCGTTCGCCCCGATCAAGCACACGGTCTCGCCATGGCCCGCCTCGAACGAGACTTCGCGCAACGCCCAGAAGTCAGCGCTGCCGCGTCCGCGACGCGACCACGCAAGTTCGCACAGCCGGTCCGCAGGCCTAGCATAGGTCGAATAGCGTTTCGACACCGAACTGAAAACGACCTTGGCCAAAACGTGTTTCCGATGGGCAAGATGCCCTTGGTCTCATTCTAGGAACAGGAGGGGACTGATGTCGCAGGATCTCTGTAAGTCACGCATGGAAGTGACGCTATGCCCGTTGCGATGGGCGGTCCCCCGCAACTCGCCCAACTTGGGTATCTGTACCCCGGCCCGCTCGTCAAATGGCGTAACCAAGTGCGACCACGCCGGATGCGCCTGCGACCGGCCGGGCACCCGGTGCTACGGTTCCCGTAATGGGTTCTCACCGCCAAGGTGGCCGGGAATACGCATGCATACACGCGCACTGGACCAGACCCACGCACTGATCGCCGAGCACCAGTGCCTGTACAAGTAGATCTACGCACTCATCGCAGTCAGCGAGGTGGCCTGCCACGCCCGCAGACCAGTCCGCCGAGTCTCGTTGCTCACCGCCCAATACGCTCTGGGTCGCTGCCGCAAATCACTCCTTTGCCACTTGCCGGTTGATCATTGCGAGACCCTACCGTATCCTTACTCTCCACCGCCCATAAACCCATCCTTGGTTGCGTTCACCATTAACTCGCTGAATCGTTCATGTTCGCGCAATGTCGCTAGATCTTCGTCTCCCATAATTTCGTGACGAGATAATCCCTTCTCGATTGACTGCCTTAGATCCTGCAGAACCTCATCGATGGCGTCATGACTCACCATCCAACGGTAACATGCTCGATTGAACAGGAACCGATAATTGTCAGGTGACAATCTATGGGCCATGCCAGCATGACTTACTGCCTCATCAAGAAGGTCGATCTTCTTCATTGCGTTAGCAATAACTCCATGTGCTCTAGCTCGAAACGGTGCGGGAACTTCCGAGTCGCTCAGGATTGGTCGAAGCACTCGTATGGCATCTTCGAATCTTCCGTCACGCACGGCGATCACTGCTCCGAGTATCTTGGTATCCACGTCGCGAATCTTTCCCTCCATAGCAACCCTTTTTTCCATCGCTTCGAATCGTGGAATGAGTCCACTCAGTAACTGTTGGGCGACTCGATTCAGCAACGTCTGCCCCGCGAACCCCGCTACAAGCGCTACGGAAGCCACGAGTATTAGTGCTTGAAATGCATCAGCCGTGTCAGTGAATGGGAATAGTTTCTTGACGGCGTCCGAAAAGGCACTCTGTGACAATACGCCCACGACAACCACCGCCGTGATCCCGCCGATGAAGGCACGTCCGGACCTCGAGCCCATCTGTCCAAGGCTGGATTGCCCCGATTGTCCGGTCAAGGTCTGAGCCAAGCTTCCAAGCGCTCCGCAACCGATCACGAGCAACAGTGCTAGAGCGTTCCACATACCTCAGATGATCAGGATGTCCGCCATTGGCTTCTCCCCAAGCTCTTGTGACCATAGCACCTTTCAACTGCCAACGCAACGATACTTTGCTCTGGCAGGCTCGGACGGCACCGGGCCCGGATCACATCCGCGAAGTCACGCCTGACGCACCGGAAGAAATGGGGCGCCCGCTACACACGTACCTAGCGCACCCGTTGCCGACGGCACCGGTTGCACGGGCTCGGGAAGCCGCCCGCCAAATCACGAGCAACAGTGTGCTAGCGGTTCACATACCTCAGATGATCAGAGTGTCTGCCACAGCTTGCTCCCCCGAACTGCTGCAAGCATAGCACGAGCTGGCTGCCAAGGCAACTAAGGTCTTCTCTCGTACGCCCGCTGGAAGCGGACAGCGAGCAGTCTACATCACGTCCGCGAAGCCGCGCTTGACGCCCCGGAAGAACAGAGCGCCCACCATGCACGCGCCTAGCGCGACCGCTGCCAGCACCGCCAGTTGAGCTGGATCGGGGAGCCGCCCGCCGAGGATGGACCCGCGGTATCCCAGCACCACGTAGCGCAAGGGATTCCAGTCCAGCACGAACGCGAACCGATCCCGGTAGAAGACTTCGGGTAGGAACACCGGCGTGAGCCAGAACCAAGCGGTCAGCGCGACCGAGAGCACTTGGGAAGTGTCCCGGAGGTACACCTGCAGGCCCGCTACGACCCAAGCCAAGCCGAGGCTGAAAAGCGCGAGTAGCGCGACCCAAATCGGAAGGGACGCGAGCGTCCAGCCGACCGGCTGACCCCATGCCGCGCAAGCACCCAGTAACACCAAGAGCGAAATCGCGTGACTCGCGAGCGTCGAGGCGAGAACGCTCATCGGCAGTGCCTCGGACGGGAACACGCTGCGCTTGATGAGACCCGCGTGTTCCTGCAGAACGGTCGCCGAGCGCGTCAGCGATTCCGAAAACAGTAGCCACGGGAGCATCCCCGCCAACAGGAACAATGGATAGCTGTCCGTCGCTTCCTCGGGCGGGAGCCTTGCTCCGAATGCATAGCGGAACAGGAATGTGTAGATCGCCAGCAGGACCAGCGGATGGAGCACGCCCCACAGCCAACCTAGAACGGAGCCGACATACCGCTGCTTGAAATCCCGTAGCGCGAGTTGGTACAGCAGGCCGAGTGCGGGTCCGGGCATCTTGATGGTTGGCAAGCTCGGCACGCGCTCACGGACCCGCTGGATTACAGCAGGCGACGCGAGATTCTACGGGCGCTCGGCGAGCGTGACCTCGGCCTCGATTTCCTGGCCGTCGCGCAGGACCCGCACTGTCACGGTGTCTCCAACTTCAGAGTCCCGCAACGCGTAGGTGAAGTCGTGCAAGTTGAGAATCGGATCCCCGTTCCAGTGCGTCAGGATGTCCGCGCCCTTCAAGCCGGCCTTCGCGGCGGGCGAACCGGCGCGGACATCGGCGAACTTCACGCCGTTCGGAACCTCGCCGAAGTCCGGCACGGATCCGAACCACGGGCCGTACCCGCCGCCCCCGCCGCGGCCTACGCTACGCGGCTCGGGCACGGTGTCCACGAACGCCATGCGCTCCGGCAAGTTCGCGAGTTCGTCGATGATCTCACTGGCGGCGGCGACCAAGGCCATGGCAGATTCCCCATTGACCTTGTCCGCGGTGTCGCTCGGCTTGTGGTAGTCCGAATGCAGACCCGAAAAGAAGAACAGCACGGGGATCTTCTTCGCCGCGAACGACGTGTGGTCGCTCGAACTGTAGGCATCCCGCGAGGTGTCGATACGCAGCGACTGGCCCGCGGCGGCCCGCTCGACCATCTGACCGAATGGCTCGGCGGTTCCGACGCCACCGACATAGAGCTTGCGCGCCTTGATGCGTCCGACCATGTCGAAGTTCAGCATCGCGACAGCGTCTTCGAGCGGAAGCGTGGGATGCTCCGTCCAATGGCTCGATCCCAGCAGCCCGATCTCCTCGGCCGCGAAGGCTAGGAACAGCAACCCGCGCCCCGGCCTCTCGGGGCGTTCCGCATGCAGCTTCGCGAGTTCGAGTATCGCCGCGACACCGGATGCGTTGTCGTCGGCCCCCGGATGCACTTGCAGGCGACGCGACGACGAGAGCGAACTCTCGCCGCCCATGCCCAAGTGGTCGTAGTGAGCGCCCACGACGAGATACTCCGCCGTCGTTCCGGGCAGAAGTCCTGCGACATTGCTCACGACAGCCTTCTCTTGGACAACATCCACCGCGAGGCTTACGCGCAGCGACGTAGCCAGCGCGAATGACTGCGGTTCCTCCGACGCTTCAATGTCGCGCTGCAGCAGGCGCAAGGATCGCCCCGAGCCTCGCAGCCACCGCTCGACAATCTCGCGCCGTACCTGCACCATCGGAATCCCGGCGTCCGTCGGACCCGAGATGGTGCCGAAGCGAATCAGTCGGTCGCGGTTGCGACCGCGAGTCCGTGCATCGACGAGCAGCACGGCACTCGCTCCCCGATTACGCGCTTGGATAGCCTTGGCGATCAGATGCGAATGCCGAGTCTCCCGACGCCTGCGGGTGCTCTTCCCGTCCTCGGCTCCGTCACCGCCCTCGCGGTCGCCGAAGAACTCGGGCTCGTAACGTAGTAACAGCACGACCTTGTCACGCACGTCGAGATGGAAGTAGTCGTCGTACTGGAACTCCGGCGCAGTCGCCCCGTAACCCGCGAAGACCACCTCGCCTTCGACAGTGCCGCTCGCCGAAAAGTTGATCGGCACGAAGTCCTCGCGGAGCTTCAGGTCTTGGGTGCCGCGATTACGCGTGACGCGAAAACTGTTGGATTCCCCTAGCGACGCATCGGTCGTCACCTCGAAGGCCTGCAGATAGCCCCCCGCGTCCCCGGCTGGGGTCAGGCCCAATTCGCGGAACCCATCCGCGATATAGCTGGCAGCGCGGTCGAGTTCCGGCATGCCCGCGCCCCGTCCGCGCATCTCGGGAGCAGCCAAGGTGCGGACGTGCTCGAGGTAGCGCTCGACAGCATCAGCGTCCGGCGGGGCGGTCGCAGCGAAGGATGCGTGCGACCAAAGCAGAAGCGCGAGCGCGAAGGCTTGCAGGGCTCCGAGCGGTACTCGGCGGACAGGAAACGGCGCGGTGATTCGCATGGTGAGACGGCTAGACGCGAAGCGCGGCCACGCAGGGTGCCATGCGACTGTTGGGCCTAGTCCCGACATGGGACGCTGCACGGCTCAGGATCGAGGGCTGCGCTCCGCTTCGTTCTAGTGTTGCGCCCGCTTCTCGCCACGCGCAACTCAAGATCCAGATTTCATCCCATAACCAATTGGCGCTTTGATGCGCCATACTAATCGGCGACGAATCGAATCGCTGAGGAACTATGCTCGCAGCAACACGATTATCCATGCCTTGGCTTGTCCGTCCGTGGTTCCTCGCGGCTGCGGAACCAGTTCCGCTTCCGGTTCCATCTCCGAATCGCGGGGTCGGACCGGAGGAGGTGCCGAAACCGGGCGGCGAGAAGCCGCACCTGCCCGGTTGGATCGCCGCGCTCCTCGGTCTGGCGGGCTTGGCCGCGGGGTTAGCGATCTTTCAGGCCACGCAGAGCGGGCCGGCCGAGCAAGCGACCGCGGCGCCGACTGCGGTCGCCACCGTCGTGGCGGAGAAGACTACATTCTCGCGAGGTGTGCGGATCGGCGGCACGGTGGGTGCCAAGAACTTCGCCATGATTCGAGCGCCTCGCATGAGAGGCGGCAGGGACCGGGGTGGCGGAAGCTCTTTGACCATCGAAACGCTGGCCGAGCCGGGCACGATGGTCAAGGCCGGCGACGTAGTCGCGGAATTCGAGTCCAAGCGCACGCTGGACCAGCTCGATACCTACGCATCCCAACTCGCGCAGTCGCGGGCGCAGGCGGAGACCCGCAAGGCCGAGATACTGATCGCGACCGAGACCCTGCGGCAGGACTACCGCACCACGAAGGCGGAATCTGACAAATCTACGCTCGATCTGGAGACCGCCGAGGTGCGATCGGCAATCCAAGCGGAGATCTTCGATCTACTGGCCCAAGAGGGGCGGGAATCGACAGCGCAGTTGGAGCAGGAGGTGAGGCTTCAGGAACTTGCCAACGCGGCCGAAGTCCGCAGCCTCGACATCACGGTCGAGCAGGAGAGCAAGCGGATGGAGCGCACCGAGGTCGACGCCGAGAAGATGAGAATCCGCACTCCCGTGGACGGCTTGGTCGTCATCGAGACTATGTTCTCGAGAGGCAATTTTCAGCAAGCCGCTCCCGGAGACCAAGTGTACGGCGGAGCGCACTTCATGCGCGTCGTCGACCTCTCCCACATGGCGGTGTACGCCCAGTTGAACCAAGCGGACAGCCAGTTGGTCAAGATCGGACTTCCCGTCGAAGTGCGTCTGGACGCCTATCCGGACGTGCCGTTCCAAGGTCGCGTCTTCTCGGTGGGCGCGATGGCTGTCTCCGGCGGCGGCAGCGGGGGCCGGCGAGGGGCGCCAGGATCCATGGGGTCGCGGTCGGAGTGGATCAAGCAGGTTCCGGTCGAGGTGGAAATCTTGGACACGGACGAGCGGATCAAGCCGGATCTTTCCGCTAGCGCTGACGTCATCGTGGAATCGCTTGACGATGTTTTGGTGGTGCCGCGGGCGGCGATCGGAACGGTGGGCGGAGCGAAGGTCGTGTGGGTGCAACAGGACGACGGATTCGTTGAGCGACAAGTCGAGGTCGGCTTGGTCAGCGATACCCATGCCGTCATCGCTTCCGGCTTGCAGGAAGGGGAGGTCATTGCCGCCCAGCCTGTAGCGAGCGAGGAACCGCGCGAGTACGCACGGCAGTAGTCGGGGGCAGTCAGCCGGTGCTCGCCTATTGCGGCGGGCTTCTGATCCGGGGCGCGGAGGCGTCCAAGTAACGGCTGGGCGCCAGCGGTCGCAATGGATCCTTGGGATCTGAAGTCACGGTGCGGCTGGCAGCGTGGGAGGATATCCAAGCTGCCCATTCCAGATCACCAGCCTTGAAGAAATCATGAGTCCCTCGCGGCATCCGGCGCTAAACCGCCGCGACGACAGACTGCTATATTCGAATTGGACTGAGAGACGAGGGCGTAGGACAGGCTGTCTCTGACAGTTGTCGTGGATCAGAGTGCCAAGAGTTGCGGTGCGGTTCGGACCGCACGCTCTCGTTGCAAGCTCAGAGCAGGAGTCGACAGGTTATGGATCAACAGATGAGTGTCAGCTACGACCTGCACAATGACGTGCTCTACTTGGCGTACGGGGAAGCTAGAGAAGCGATCTCGGAGGAAGTACGAGACGGCGTCTTGGTCCGGAGGGATCCTTGGTCCGACGAAATTGTCGGATGCACCGTGCCCGATTTCAGGCGGAGGTTCGAGCAACCCGGTGCCTCTTTGATTCTCCCGCGGCCCGAGCGGGGCGGCGAAGCTCCAGTATGAATCCGCTCAGCGGCCCACCCCGTTTTTCTGAGTCCTTGCAGCACTCCCCCGCGACCGTCGGACAGCCACCCTTTCCGTGGACAACCTTGCCGTTAGATTGCCCGACCGCAGGAACTGCCGCTATTTGTAGCAAGGCCGTTTCCAGCCGACCGACAAGGAGTCAAGACGGTGACAGGCAGCCCGAACAGAGTGCCTGCCCGCCGACCGACGCACGCAGTGCTAGGATGATTGTAGAGAACGCTCGCGGCTCTTCTCTAAGACGCGTCCCCATCGTCTAGCCTGGCCTAGGACACCGCCCTTTCACGGCGGCAACGTGGGTTCGAATCCCGCTGGGGACGCCAATCTTCAAGCGGCATGTTGATTTCCGTGCCGCGGCCGGGTCACGGCCCCAAGGCCCTGCGGGGCGATGGTCAACCGCACTCGACACAGTTCAGTCATCGCCAGCCGGGAGTCTGTCAGAGTTGTCGATTCACGCCGTTGCAGACGCCGGGGCACTACGGCCATGACCGGATCGACGGTTCTTGATCGCTGTCCAAGAACCGTCGGGCGGGCGCGCATTGTACGGACGCCCGGTTGAACGATCCGTATAATATTCGGCTAACCCCATGGACACTTCGTTGCAGACGATCGACTGGGCGGTCATCATCCTGTATTTCGCGATGATGGTCGCCGTAGGGCTCTTCGCCGCCCGCAAGGTCAAGAAGACAGCTGACTACTTCCTCGGCAACCGCAGCTTCAGCGTCTGGCTCGTAGTCGGCCAAGCCCTCGGCGTGGGCACCCACGCCGAGATGCCCGTCTCGCTGGCGGGCAAAGTGTACCAGTCGGGATACGCGGGCATCTGGTACCAGTGGAAGAACCTCTTCATCACGCCGTTCTACTGGATCCTGGCACCCCTTTTTCGCCGCTTTCGCCGCACGACAACCGGCGAGGTCTACGAGGATCGCTACGGCGAGTGGATGGGCGCTGTCTACAGCGTCTTCGCCCTGGCGTACTTCACGTTCAATATGGGCGCGATGCTCAAGGGAGCGGGCAAGCTCGTTAGCGTCGCCTCGGGCGATGTCGTCTCGGCGAACGCGGTCGTGCTAGCGATGACCGCAACGTTCTTGCTCTACAGTTTCGTCGGCGGATTGGTTTCCGCCGCTTACACGGACTTCGTCCAGAGCCTGTTCATCGTGGCCTTGAGCTTTCTGCTGATCCCGATCGGCTTGCGGGAGACCGGCGGCTTCACGGGCATTCGCGAAACGCTGGATCCGAACATGCTCTCCATGGTGACGCCCGGGGACGTGGGAGTCTTCACGATCGTCATGCTGACCCTGAACGGGCTGATCGGAATCGTCGCTCAACCGCACATCCTAGCCAGCGTCGGCACGGGGGAGGACGAGCGGTCGTGCCGCATCGGCATGGCCTACGGCAACTTCATCAAGCGATTCTGCACCATCGGATGGGCGCTCGTCGGCGTGATCGTGGCGACGCTGCTGATCCAACGCGGCGCGGCGCCGTTCGCGGATCCCGAGGACGCATTCGGATACGCGACCCGCGAACTGCTCTTCCCGGGCGGACTGGGCCTGATGATCGCTTGCGTGCTCGCCGCGAACATGTCGACAGGATCCGCGTTCATGGTCGATAGCGCCGCGCTCTTCACGCAGAACTTCTACCGTCGCTACGTGGCGAGGGACAGGAGTGACCGCCATTACCTCTGGGCGGGCCGCTTCGCTGGCGTGGCGATGACCTTGCTAGGGGTCGTCTTCGGATTGTTCGTCGGCAACGTGTTGCAAGCCTTCCTGTTCACCGAGACGATCGCGGCCTTCATGGGCATCAGCATGTTCGGCGCCATCTCGTGGCGGCGCTCCAATCGCTGGGGCGCGCTGGCGAGCCTGCTGGCGTCCTCGATCGTGTTCTTCGGCTTGACCTACTCTGAATTCGGGGTGCTGCTGCAGTGGGAGGCGGCAAATTTCGGAATCGCGTTGGTGGTGGGGTTCGCGTCGCTGGCGGCGGTGAGTCTCGTGACGGCACCGGAACCGCAGGAGCGCGTGCAGCCGTTCTACGAGCGGCTGGATCGCGCCTCGCGCTGGGACGAGGAGTCCGGACGCGAAATCGAAGATGCCGCAACTGGCCAGAGCTTGCTGTTCGTGCATCTGTTCGACCTGCGCCTCGGAGAGGGTCTGCAGCAGTTCTACCGGCGGTTCCGCACGGATCTCCGGGGCTTGGGAGTTGCCGCGCTGGTGGTCGTCGCGTTGATCGCCTTGGCGAAGGGAGTGCTCTGGTTGCCTTGAGTCACGCTGGAAGCTTGCGGGATTGACTCACCGGCCGCAGATCCGAAGCGGTGAGGTGCGATTCATGGCCAAGACTGGTCGACGCACCGGCGGGCGGCACGGATTCAGCGTGTAGGTGCCAGTGTCAGAGGGAATTCTCCTTGTCCACTCCCAAGCAAGATAGCGGTGCGACGAGCAGCCCGTTCCCAAGGATTCACTCTCCGCCAAGCAGTCGATACGCCTCGCGCCCGACGATCTGCTCCTCGTGGGCCAGCAGCACGAAGCAGCTGACGTAGCTGCGCGTCTTGGAGACCTGGCAGTCCGGCTCCGCCGTTTCGTTTCGATCGTCGCTCAGTTCGAGTCCGAGGAAGTCCATGTCGGCGCAGATTCGTCTGCGCACGCCCGCGGAATTCTCGCCGATGCCCCCCGTGAAGACGAGCGCGTCCAGACCGCCCATCTCGGCCGCGTAGGCTCCGATAGCCTTCCGAACTTGACAGGCGAACACGGCCAGCGCCAGTTCGGCTTGCTCGTCGCCCGCCGCTGCGGCGGCTTCGATGTCCCGCACATCACCCCCTGGGATGCCCGAAAGTCCCGCCAAGCCGCAATCTTGGATCAACCGCTCCCGCATTTCAGCAGCGGAGAGACCGAGCCGGTCCATCAAGTAGAGCACCGCGAACGAGTCAAGCTCGCCGTGACGCGTGGCGTTCTCGATGCCGGATTGCGGCGAGAATCCCATCGTGGTATCGACGGAACGCCCGTCGCGGATGGCGCAGACCGAGGAACTGCCGCCCAAATGGCACGAGATGATGCGCAAGCTGTCGGGCGATATCCGCAGGATCCGCGGGACCCGCTCAGCGACCGAGCGGTGCGAGGCGCCATGGAATCCGTACCGCTGGACGCCTAGCCCGTCCCGCCAAGCGGCGGGAAGTCCGTAAGCCTTGACCCAGTCGGGCATCGAGGCATGGAAACCCGTTTCCAAGACAGCGACCAGATCGAGGTCCGGGCGCAACGACCGAAACTCGCGGATACCTTCCAAGTAGATGCCGTTGTGCAACGGAGCCGCCGGCCGGTACTCCTCCAAGGCGGCCAGCAGGTCGTCGTCGACGCGAAACGTCCCGCGATATTTCGGGCCGGCGTGAACCGCCTTGAAGCTGACGGCGTCGACGTTTCGAATTTCCGCGAGGAGCTGCTCGATCGCCGCGCGGTAGCTGGGGGCGTCGCCACCGGGCCGCCCGATCCGCTCCATGCGGCCGGACGCCAGTTCTCGCTCCTCCGGAAACTCAATCAGTTTGAACTTCAGGGATGTCGAACCGAGATTGGGAACGAGCACGCGCATCCTGGATGTCAGACTAGCAATCCCGCGACGCGACACCCCGCCGACGCGCCGCTAGCTGAAGGGACAGCCCGGTCATGTCGCGACGCGGCGGACGCGGCCCGATCAAGACCGTGCGGCTAGAGCACCGGGGCGTTCCAGTTCTCGATGATCCCGCGCATGTGCTCGAGAAACTGGTCGGCAACGGCGCCGTCGATCACGCGATGGTCGAAGCTCAGCGTCAGGTACGAGATCGACCGTATCGCGATCGCATCGTCGATGACCACGGGCGTCTTGGTGACCGAGCCGACTCCGAGAATCGCGACTTGCGGCTGGTTGATCGCGGGGGTGGCGAGCAGGGCGTTGTAGCCGCCGTAATTGGAGATCGAGAACGTGCCCTCCGAGATCTCGTCCGGCTTGAGCGCTTTCGACCGCGCGCGATGCGCGAGGTCGTTCACGGCGCGCTGCAGCCCGACGACGCTCTTCTCGTCAGCGGCTCGAATCACGGGCACGATCAACCCCCAGTCCAAGGCCACCGCGATGCCGATGTTGATGTCCTTGTGCAGGACCAAGTCCTTGCCGTCGAGCGATGCGTTGACGACCGGAAACGCTTTCAGCGCCGAGGCCGCGGCCTGCAAGAAGAACGGCATGAAAGTCAATTTGGTGCCGTTCTGCTGCAGGAACTGGTCCTTCGACGCGCTCCGCAACTTGGCGATCCGGGTGCAGTCCACGGGATGGACGGTCGACACATGCGGCGAGACGCGCTTCGTCCGCACCATGTGCTCGGCGATGCTCTGCCGCATGGCGCTTAGCGGCTGCGTCTCGAATTCCCCGAAACGGGATTCCGGAGCAGGCGGGAAGGCCGTGGTCGCGACGGCCGGCGCAGCCGCGCGCTCCTGGCGTTCCAAGTAGGCGAGGATGTCTTTCTTGGTGATCCGTCCGCCGGCGCCGGTGCCCGTGCCGACCGACGCCAGATCGATCCCCTTCTCCTGGGCTATGCGACGCACGAGAGGGGAGCTGCGAATGCGCTTGCCGGGCTCGACCTGGACCGCCGGCGGTGCCGCCGACTCGGTAGGGGCGGGGACCGGGGCCGATGGCACGGGCACGGGCGTAAGTGCCGGCGCAGGCGGCGCGGCGGAAGTGGCAGCGGGCGCGGGGTGCTGCCCGACCTTGGAGCCGTCACCGATGAACGCGACTACGGTGTTGATCTCGACGGTCTCGCCCTCCGGGTAGAAGATCGACTCCAAGACCCCGGAATCCGGCGCGGGCACTTCGGAATCGACCTTGTCGGTCGAAATCTCGAAGAGAGCCTCGTCGCGCTCGACCTTGTCGCCAGGCGCCTTCAGCCACTTGGTAATGGTGCCCTCGACGATGCTCTCGCCCATCTGGGGCATCACGACTTCAGCCATGTCGATCTATCCTCGCTCTCGAACTCTGCTGCGGGGGCTACTGCCCGGGTGCTGCCACCATCATGTCCCGGCCGAACACGGCGCCGAAATGCCGACTCAAGGCGTCGACCACCGCCGCTCGTCCGGGCGCGCGGCCCAGGATCCGCTGGAGTGAAGTGACCGGCTCGGTCAGGCCGCACGGCACGATCAACCCGAAATGATCCAAGTTGGTGTCCACGTTCAGCGCCAAGCCGTGGGAGGTCACCCAACGGCTCAGATGCACGCCCATCGCCGCGACCTTGGCTCCGCCAACCCAAACGCCGGTCATGCCCGCGACCCGATCCGAACGGACTCCGAAATCCAGCAACGCACCCATGATCACGTCTTCCAGCGCGCGCATGTAAGCGCCCACGTCGCGACGCCACTGCCGGAGATCCATGATGGGATAGGCCACCACTTGGCCCGGTCCGTGATACGTCACGTCCCCCCCTCGATCCGTCTCCTCGACCGCGAAGCCTAGGCTGCGCAAGCGGTCGGGCGCGGCGAGGACATGCTTCGCATCGGCGTTGCGCCCTAGCGTGATCGTCGGGGGGTGCTCGACGAAGACGAGGTGGTCGCAGACCGCGCCGTCCTTGCGCTTCCGGACCAAGTCCAGTTGCAGATCCCATGCCTCGCGGAATCCGCGACGCTCCAAATCGAGGATCCGGCAGGTCGGTGCGTCGACCGCCGCCACGGCATCAGGCATTGATGGCCTGCCCGTAGATGCCGTTGAACGCGTCGCCGACCGCTTCCGAGAGGGTCGGGTGCGCGTGAATCGCGGTGCGCATCGACTCCGCCGTCGCCTCGCTCTGCATCGCGACCACGGCTTCGTGAATCACCTCCGTAGCTTGCGGGCCGAGAATGTGAACCCCGAGGATCTCGCCGAATTCCTCGTCGGCCACGATCTTCACGAAGCCGGCGTGCTTGTCGAGAATCGAGGCCTTGCTGTTGGCGGCGAACGGGAACTTGGCGACCTTGACCTGCCGGCCGGCGTCGCGCGCCTGCGCCTCGGTCCGCCCGACGCTAGCGCACTGGGGCTCGCAGTACGTGCAGTTCGGGTTCAAGTTGTAATCGATCGGTTGCGCGGGCTGGCCCGCGATCCGCGCCGCGGCCAGCATGCCCTCCGCCGACGCCACGTGCGCTAGCTGCGGAGTGCCCGCGACGATGTCGCCGATGGCGTAAACGCCCATCTCGGCCGTTTCCATGTAAGGGTTGACCGGGATGAAGCCGCGGTCCGTCTCGATGGCCGTGTTCTCCAGTCCGATCCTGTCCGTGTTCGGCTTGCGCCCGACCGCCACGAGCAGTTTCGCGAACTCCCGGGTAATCGGTTTGCCCTTGCTGTCCGCGTAGGTCAGCCGGATGCCGTCGTCGGTATCCTCCACGGCATCTACGGCGGTTCCCGAAAGGACTTCGATCCCCTTGCCGCGAAAGGCCCGCGCGAGACCGTCCGACACGTCCTCGTCCTCCAGGGGCACGATCCTAGGGAGCATTTCGAACACGGTGACATCGGCTCCGAAGCTGCGGTACATCGAGGCGAACTCGACACCGACCGCGCCGCCGCCGATCACGGCGAGAGACTCGGGCACCTCCTGCAGATCGAGGATCTCTACGTTCGTGAGCACGCGGGCGGACGATGGATCCAAGCCCGGCAGCATGCGCGCTTCCGAGCCCGTGGCCAGGATGACATGCGCGGCCTCGAGTTTCCGCTCGCCTTCCTGCCCGGCGACCTGCACCTTGCCGCCACCTTGCAACGTGCCGAATCCGGATACGGTGTCGATCTTGTGTTTCTTGAACAGCTGGCGGATGCCCGCGGCATGCTTGCCGACGATCTCTCCCTTCCGACGGCCCATCGTCGCGAGGTCGACCGCGAGATTGTCGGCACGAATGCCGATCTCGGCGCCGTGCAGCGCGGCCTCGTAGATTTCCGCGAAATGCAACAACGCCTTCGTGGGGATGCAACCCACGTGCAGGCAGGTGCCGCCGAGATGCGGATCCTTCTCGATCACGCCGACCCTGAGGCCGTACTGGGCGGCTCGGATGGCCGCCACGTACCCTCCGGGCCCGCTGCCGACGACCAAGACATCGTAATCCATCGCCAAAGACCAGTTTATCAGGGGTATGGTCCGCATCGGCACCTCGAAGGACCAAGACCCTCGGCGTCGGCTTGGATCTTGAAACTGCGAGTCTCAGCTCGTACGACCCCCGGCCCTCCCCAGTCGAGCGGCGCGATCCGTTGAAGCCCCTCCGAACCTGACCTAGACTGAAATTGAGATGCCGGGATCCCAAGCGTCAAGGACGACCGACCTCAACAGGCGGCACCTATTGCTGGCAGGCGGCACGATCGCGACGGTTCCTAGCGCAAGCCAGCTGGTGGCCGCGAGTGCCGCGGCAGCTACGGATCCTGCCAGCCTGCCGCGCGTCAAGCAAGAGCTAGTCGCTCCGCCCGGGGTTCCCGAGCACGAACAGATCGCCCCCAGCGGGCCGCGCATCGTCGAGGTGGAGTTCGTTGTCCACGAGGACAAGCGGGTCATCGACAGCGATGGCACCGAGATCCACGCCTTGACGTACAACGGATCGATTCCGGGACCGCTGGTCGTTTGTCACGAGGGCGACTACGTCGAGCTCACGCTGAAGAATCCTCGCGGCAACGACTACACCCACAACATCGACTTCCACGCTTCAACCGGAGCGCTGGGCGGCGGGGCGCTGACGAAGGTCGACCCGGGCGAGCAGGTCGTCTTGCGCTGGAAAGCGGTCAAGCCGGGCACGTTCGTCTACCATTGCGCGCCCGGGGGCCTCATGATCCCGTTTCACGTCGTCTCGGGCATGAACGGAGCTGTCATGGTGCTCCCGAGGGACGGCCTGAAGGACCGCGACGGCAGTCCGATCCGCTACGACAGGGCCTACTACGTAGGCGAGCAGGATTATTACGTGCCGCGAGACGAGGACGGCAACTTCGTCAGTTACGACGGCAAGCGCGATCGGCTGGACGCGGTACGGAAGGTGATGCGCACGCTCACTCCGAGCCACGTGGTCCTGAACGGCAGGGTCGGCGCCCTCACGGGCGAGAACGCCATGAAGGCCGAGGTGGGCGAATCCGTGCTGTTCATCCACTCCCAAGCGAACCGCGACTCGCGGCCGCACTTGATCGGCGGGCATGGCGACTATGTCTGGGAGCAGGGTTCGTTCGCGGATCCGCCGGCCCACGGACTGGAGACATGGTTCATCCGGGGCGGCTCGGCCGGCGCGTCGATATACACCTTCAGACAGCCCGGGCTCTACAAGTACCTGACGCACAACCTGATCGAGGCCGTGGAATTGGGTGCTGCCGCTGACGTGGTCGTCGAAGGCGAATGGGACGACGACCTGATGACGCGGGTTCAGGAGCCCACGACGATTCCGGCGTGACGCCCGATCCCTCGAGGCGGTGCGCTCGGGCTGCGGTGATTGCCCCGGCGCGCCTCAATACACCCGAAAGCTCGTCCCCACCGTGAACGTCCGGCCCTCTCTGTAGGCGAGGAACGTCTGCCCGCCCTGGGTCAGGAACCAGCGGGCGTTATTCAAGTTCTCGGCGGCGAATCGCAGTTTCCACCGGCCCTCGCCCTTCAGCGAGAACTCGTAAACGAAATCCATCGTGCCGAGACCGTCCTGCACCACGTCGGGCAGTCCGAACGCGCCGACGTCCGTGATCCGGCTGGAGAAGTAGTTGAAGTAGTACCGGGCCGTGCTGCGCGCCTTGGGACGCGCCCACTCGGCAATGACGTTGGCCACGTACCGCGACTGTCCCTGCATCGGCCGGTTCAGCGAGGTCAGCACGACCCGCTCGCCGATGTTCTCGAGATCGATGTTCGAGTCGACGAAGGTGAAATTCGAGGACACGGCGAATTCCCGCATCTTGGGCGACACGAAGTCAAGCCCGCGCCGGAACTCGAACTCGAGCCCGAGATTCTTCGCGGCACGGGCGTTGGAGAACGTCCGCAGGAGCGCCACGGCCGAAATCATCGTCCGCTCGATCGGACGCTCGAAGTTCTTGTAGAAGAAGCTCGCCGCCAAGAGCTGGTTGCTGCCCGGGAAGAACTCCCAGCGGAAGTCGTAGTTGGAAATGTTGGTCTGATCCAATTCCGGATTCCCGATCGTCTGCAAGCCGCCCACCAAGTCCAGGAATCCGAAGCGCGCCAGCTCGCGGAAATCGGGTCGCGAGACGGTCTGGCTGTACCCGGCGCGCAGGTTCTGCTTCGGCGTCAGGGCGTAAATCACGTTGACCGCGGGCAGGTAATTGACCGTGTCGAACGGCGCCGGCTCCCGGCCCGAGTCGGACAGGAACTGATTGAACGTGGTCACGTCTTGATTCACGTCCTCCACCCGCAAGCCCGCGATCACCCGCCAGCGGGAAGCTAGGTTCAGCTCCAGCATGCCGTAGTAGCCGAGCACGTCGCGGGTGCCCCGGTAGGCATCCGTCACCCGCGTCGTTTCGCCGACCTCGAACGCGCGCGAATGGATGTTGTCCTCGGCGAAGAGCTCGTTGGGGGGCAGCGTCAGGTCAAGCCCCCGCGACCGCCGGAGCGTGTACTTGAACCGACGGGAGCGGAAGTTGCGGCCGCGCGACGCGTAGTTCGCGCCGAACTTGACCGCCCCGCTGAAGCCGCCCTTGAAGAACGGCACGAGCATGTCGACGCTGGGATTGAGGATCGTCTCGTCCAAGTCGTTGAACATGCGGAAGGCGCTCTGGCTGTCGTCGAAGAACACGAACGTGTCGGTGCGGGGCTGGTAGATCTGCAGGCTCTCGCGCAGGTCGGGCTCGTCGCGGGTGGCGGCCGAATACGCCATCGTCCAAGACAAGACACTGTTGCCGAGACCCTTGAACAGGTGCTCGCCGGCCAGCTGCGAGTTGCGAATGGTCCGCTCGATGTAGCGCAGGCGCTGGTTGCGGATGTCGGTATCGAAATCCTCGTAGAAGCCCTCGTAATAGCGGGTCGCGTCGTCGGAGTCTCGCGAGAAGAAGTTGCGCAGCGAGAGCTTGTGGGCGGGATTGAACTGGTAAGAGAGGTTGAGCACCCCGCCGAGGCGCACGGATTCCTTCGACTCGTCGTAGTCGAACTGGCTGGCCGGCACCGGCGGCCCGGCGTTCGCGTTGCCGAGGGCGGCTTCGGGGTTCGGGAAGTAGAAGTTCCGTTCTTGGTCGAAGATCGACTGCAAGGAATTGGAGAACGTGAGCGCTCCGACCACCCCGAGTTTGCCGAACGTGTTCCCGGCCACGACGTTCCAGCTCATCGAAGGCCGGCTGAGATCGCGTTGCGTGCGCTCCCAGTTCGTCGAGAACGACCGCCCGATGTCCTGCAACTCGGAACGGCTGAAGGTGAAGCGGTCGACCCGCTGGTCGGACGGGATGGCGTCGGGTAGCGCGCGCGTGCCGTCGTCGAAGCCGAAGAAGTCGCGCCCGCCGCCCGGATAGTCCAGGAACGTCCGCCCCTGCGTCTGGCTGTTGAAGCCGACCGAGTAGCTCACGCTGAGCGTGGGTCGCGTCGGGAACTCGGTGGTCTGCACCTGCACCAAGCCCGCCGAGAACTCGCCGGGCAGGTCCGGCGAGTAGGTCTTCTGGACCTTGATGCTGTCGATGAGGCTGGCCGGGAACAGGTCGAGCGGCACGACCCGGCGTTCCGGCTCGGTGCTGGCCAGCAGGGCGTTGTTCAGGGTCGTGCCGCTGTAACGAGGGTCCAAGCCGCGCACGAAGACGAAGTCGTTCATCGTCGTCACGCCGGTCACTTTCTCGATCGCTTCCGAGGCATCCGAAGAGGTGCCGCCGCGAATCTCTTCGGCGCTGATCGTGTCGGATACCGTGGACGCGAGTCGGCGCTCGACGAGCATCGCCTGCTGCGTCGCCACCGACGCCGCGACGGTGGAGCGCACCTCGACGACCGTCGTCTCGCCCTTGGCGGACATCACGGTGCTCGCGTCGGCGATCTCCCCGGTCAGCACCTCCAGGCCCTGGACATTGACGCCTTGGTGATTCGCGGACGAGTAGCTGACCGTGTACGTTCCCGCGGGTACGCCGTCCAGCATGAAGCTGCCTTCGATCGTGGTGGTCGCGGTAATGGTCACCTCGCCGGTCATTTCGACCTGCACCTGCGGGATCGCGTTGCCGGTCGACGCGTCGTACACGAACCCGATGACGGTGCCGCCGTCGGCCTGCCCGAACAGGTGTGGCGCGACCGCGAGAAGCGCGGTCAGGACTGCGGCGAACGGCAGTCTGAAGAACGATGTGGACATGGCGATGAGACCTTTCGATTCAGCGCTGGGAATCGGAGCCCGCGGACTTGTCGAGAGCCGCATACGGACACTTCCGAGCCGACGGCCTGACTTCAAGTTCCGCTAGTTCCGTGACTCCTCTGAAGTATTTGGATCTAGGCGTGGCGAGGGTCACTCCGGTGCCCTCAAGGTGTAGCCGAAACCGCGCACCGAGCGGAGATAGCGCGGCTTGGACGGATCCGGCTCCAATTTGCGTCGCAAGCGGCGCACATGGACGTCGACGGTGCGGTCGGCGACGTTGCAGGCCAAGCCCCACACGGAGTTGAGTAAGCTCGTCCGCGTGAAGACGCGACCGGGCTGACGGATCATCTGCTCGAGCAAGTGGAACTCGGTGGACGTCAATGACACGGACTTGCCGTCCAGCCGCACCTCGCGCCGCTCGTTATCCAGTTCCAAGTCTCCGAGGCGATAAACCTCGTCGAGGCCCGGCCGACGCCGCAGCCGGAGCTTGACGCGCGCCACGAGTTCGCGTACCGAGAAGGGCTTGACTACGTAGTCGTCACCGCTTTCGAGCCCGCGCACGCGATCCGCCACGTCCGAACGGGCGGTCAGGAAGACGACCGGCGTATCGCGCAGGCACGGATCCTCGCGTAGCTGGCGGCAGATCGAGAAACCGTCCATGCCGGGCAGCATTACGTCCAAGACGATCGCGTCCGGCTGCTCCCGCGCGCAGAACTCCGAGGCCGTGGCGCCGTCGTGCGTCCCGGTGAACTCGAAACCCTCTTGCTGGAAGGCGTACCGGAGCAGGTCGCAGAGGTCCCGGTCGTCTTCGATGACTGCGACTTTGGGGGGCAAGCAACTACCGCTCCTTCACTCATAGCGGAACTTTCGTTAACGGGATGTTGCCAGGTCGTTAATTCTCGATGAATTTTCGGCTGGAACGCGCGGGCGCTTGCCGGCGCGAGCTGACCGCGACCGTCGGGGGCGAAAATAGGGCTTGCTCGTCGCGGACTTCGATTACGAGCTGCCACCGGAACTGATCGCGCAGCAGCCCCATCCCGAGCGGAGCGGCGGGCGCATGCTCGTAGTGGACCGCCAGCTCGGGAGCCTGAGCGATCGGCGGGTTAGAGACCTTCCGGATCAGCTTCGCGCTGGAGACTGCTTGGTCGTCAACAACAGTCGTGTGCTAGCCGCACGCCTGCTCGGAACGCGCCGGTCGAGCGCGGATGGCGGCAAAAGCGGCGCGGCCGAAATCCTCGTCTTGGAGCCCCATGACGCGAGCGCGGGCCTCTGGCGATCACTGGTGCGGCCGGGACGCAAACTCCCGGACGGAGCGCGCGTGGACATCGGCGGCACCGAGGTCGTCGTGCGCGGTCGCGCCGCGGGCGGGCAACGCATCGTGGAGTTTCGCGGCTTGGACGAGGAGGGGGTTCGGCGGTTGCTGGAGAGGCACGGCCACGTGCCGCTGCCGCCGTACATCCGGCGCGACGACGAAATCGCGGATCGCGAGCGCTACCAGACCGTCTTCGCCCGGGCGGCGGGTTCCGTGGCGGCACCCACGGCGGGATTGCATTTCGACGAGTCGCTGCTGGCGGCGGTGCGCGCCCGCGGGGCGGCCGTCGCCGAACTGACCCTGCATGTCGGCCTCGGCACGTTCCGCCCGGTGACTGAAGAACGCGTGGAGCGACACCGCATGCATGCCGAGCGCTTCGAACTATCGCCCCAAGCGGCCGACGCCGTCGCCAGAGCCGATCGCACCGTGGCAGTCGGAACGACAAGCGTGCGCGCCTTGGAGACTGTCGCGCGCAACGGCGGCAAGCCGCAACGCGGCGCGACCGACCTGTTCATCGTCCCCGGATTCCAATTCCAAGCGGTGGGCGCGCTGCTGACGAACTTCCACCTGCCTAGGTCAACGCTGCTGATGCTCGTCGCGGCCTTCGGAGGCCTCGACCTCGTGCGGGAAGCCTATGCGCACGCGGTACGGGAGCGCTATCGGTTCTACTCGTACGGGGACTGCATGCTCATCGTTTGACCGGCGCTTGCTTCTCGGCCAGCCAGCGGCCGAACGCGGAGATGTCGCTGAAGATCCGGTCGGGCCGGCCAGCGGCAAGCCGCGCGGGCTGGCAACCAGGCGCCCAAGCGGCGGCGACGCTCACGATGCCCGCCTCCCGCGCCGCGCGAATGTCGGACGGGGAATCCCCGACGCCGATCACGGCGCGGGGCGCGACGCCCCAGCGCTGCAACACGCGGCGCATGGCGGCAGGCTTCACGCCGCCGTCCGGCGAGCCCGCCTCGACGATCGGAAAGAATTCCTGCAGATCGAATCTCTCCAGCGAGATCCGGGCGCTGCCCGGACCCTTGCCGGTGACGATCGCTAGCGCGACGGCCCGGTCGCGGAGTCCTTCGAGAATCGCGCGGATGCCCACGAACGGCTGCGGGCAGATGGAGTGCGCCGACCGGTACGCCGCCAAGTAATCCGCTAGGGCCTCGTCCGGTGCGTCCGGGCAATGCTGCGCCAAGATCCCTTCCTCGCTCGGCCCGAACATGGCATGGATCTGGTGATTCGCGTATTCGCGGCCGGTTCGCGCCAGCAGCACGTCGCGAAACGCCCGGTAGCAAACCGGCAAGGTGTCGCCGAG
Organism: Bryobacterales bacterium; assembly: GCA_965242625.1. Taxonomy (GTDB): domain Bacteria; phylum Acidobacteriota; class Terriglobia; order Bryobacterales; family UBA6623; genus VXMF01. Next base: position 1,322,144 of record CBDEST010000005.1, read on the forward strand.
GGTGCCGTCGAGATCGAAGATCGCGCCGCGGATCATGCCCAGCTCAGCGCGTCAGCGGGTCCTTTTCCCACGGGGGCGTGGCCGGGATCAACCGGCCGAGATCCGGCTCGCGCTCGATAATCCGCTCGCGCATCTCCCAAGCCACTTTCCGATACGAGTCGTGCCCCTTGACGCCGGATCGCACGCGAGCGATGTATTCGGCCTCCGCGAAATCCATCTTGAACAGCGAGCGGCAGCGGGCGGCGAACGGCAGCAGGTAGTGGCTCGCGGTCGCGGAAGAGCGCCCCACCGCGGCGCGGTCACGAGCGAGCCTGCGCAACGCGTCGTCATAGCGCCCGCCCATGCCGGCCTGGTCCAGCAGGGCCGGCCGTTCCGATCCGAGGTTGTCGCCGAGGCGCTGGCGGATTTGCTGGCAGCGCCGGTGCCGATGCAGGTCGCGATACGCGCCAATGTCGCAAACGATGTCGAATATGTATTGATACCCGCTACGGAACGGCCCGTGAAGCTCGTCGCGGTTGAGACGGCCTTCCAGCGCCGTTTCAAGGACTTCCATGCGACGGGCGCGATTCCAGCCGCTAACGACATCTAGAATCGCCCGGAAGGGGTGATCCGTGACTGCGTAGAGCCATGTCGCGGCGATCTCGTCGAGCGGGTCCGCGGGCCTGACCAGATCGACCGGGGGGATTCCGTCGACCTGCTCGAGGTGGAAGTTCTCGCGGGCCCACGCGGCGACTCGCGAGCGCGCTTGCGACAGCGCCGTGTCCGGGTCCGCGTACTTCGCCAAGGTGGGAGCGATCGGCTCTCGCGGATCCGTCTCGTCCATCGAGCAGGCCGGCGGCGCCGCGCAAGCGGCATGCATCTCGGCCGCGACGGACCGGACCTCGGCGTATTCGGATACGCCCATGCGGCGCATCTGCTTTTCCAAGGTGCGAATGCTCGTCACCTGCCCCACGTTCGTGGAGATTCCGGTCGGCAGCAGATACCGGGCGACATCGAAGGCGCGGGCGCTGATCGTTCGCCGGTACGCCCCGTCCCTCATCTCCGCTGGTTTCGGATGCGCTGCGGAGAGGTGCTCGCGCAACCCTTCGTGCAGCTCTTCATAGGCCCGCAACTCCGCGGCCGCTGCCTCGCGATAGGTGTCCGCGACAGGCGAACCGAGGAGTTCGTCGGGAACCACGATCCGTCCCTTCGAGAAGTCCTGATAGCGGCTGGACTTGGCTTGGCCGTCCCAAAGCTGCTCGTCCTCGATTTCGATGGCTGCGATTTCGGAGATGCCCTCGAAGCAGAAGATGCAATGACCGAGATCCGCGATCGAAGCGTGGCCGTACTGGAAATAGAAGCTATCGAGGAACTTGCCCGAGTCGTGCGCGCGCACCCAAGCCACGCTGTCCCTGACGGAATCGGGAGACCGGCTGTACCGCGCGAGCGCGTAGGCGCTCTTCTCGGCTGGCATCGGCGCGAGGGCGACGACCCGGCCGGGTTGCGAATGCACGGGCATGGGCTCGCTACGGGGCACGTGTCAGGTGGCGACTCGCGACACACGCAGCCTCGCCTGCCTGCGATTGTACCGATACGCTTGACACCGGCACGGCAAACTCGCCAAAATTCGCATTCGCCTCGCTCGCGCCGGCATCCTCCGCCGACGGCATGCAGCGCGGCGGGGAGGCAAGCCATGGAAATGTTGATCGCGGGCGACTGGACCGCCGGCGCGGGAACGATCCCCGTACTCAATCCTTACGACGGCAGCGAAGTCGATACCGTGCCCCGCGCCTCGAGCGCGGATGTCGACCGGGCCATCGGGTTCGCCGTGCTGGGCGCGGAGAAGCTGAAGGCAACCTCCGGTTACGAGCGTTCGGCCCTGCTGATGCGCGCGGCGCAACTGATGGAAGAGCGCCTCGAAGACCTGGCGAGGACCATCACGCTGGAAGAAGGCAAGGTGATCGGCGAGGCGCGCATCGAAGTGGACCGAGCCCGCGAGACCATCGTCTGTTCGGCGGAAGAGGCGAAGCGACTCGGATCCGAGGTCGTGCCGCTCGACGGTGCCCCGGGCGCGGGGAATCGCTTCGGATTCACGTTGCGCGTGCCGTGCGGGGTGGTGCTGGCCGTGACGCCATTCAACTTCCCCTTGAACCTCGTCTGCCACAAGATCGGGCCGGCGTTCGCCGCCGGCAACAGCGCGATCCTCAAGCCCGCCACGGACACGCCGCTGGTCGCCCTCAAATTCGCCAAGCTCCTCTTGGACGCGGGGCTGCCGCCCGAATCGATCCAAGTCGTGACAGGCTCCGGGGGCGAGCTCGGTCGGCAGCTCTGCTCGGACCCACGCATTCGCAAGATCAGCTTCACCGGCAGCCGGGATGTCGGCGAGACCATCTGCCGGACGGCGGGGCTCAAGAAGGTCACGATGGAACTGGGCAGCAACTCCCCCGTGATCGTGCTGCCCGACGCGGACATCGAGAAGGCGGCCAACGCGATCGTGGCCACCGGCTACGCCAATGCCGGACAGGTCTGCATCAGCGCGCAACGCATCCTCACGCACGAAAAGGTTTACGGCGACTTGCTCGACTGCCTGAAACCGCGAGTGGGCGCCCTCTCGACCGGCAACCCCCTCGACGAGAGCGTGCGCGTGGGCCCCATGGTGCGCGAGTCCGATGCCGAACGCGTCCAGCAATGGATCGGCGACGCTGCAGCTGCCGGTGGCCGGCTGCTGACCGGCGGAGGACGCGATGGCGCCATCGTCGAGCCGGCGATCGTGGCCGACGTGAGCAAGGACATGCGGATTTCTTGCGACGAATTGTTCGGGCCGGCCGTCGGCCTGACGCGGGTTGAGTCGGTCGACGAGGCCATCGCCTGTGCCAACGACACGAACTACGGGCTGTCCGCGGCCGTGTTCACCGAGAACCTCGATAACGCCATGCGGTTCGCGCGCGAAGTCGAATCGGGCAACATCCACATCAATTGGGGCAGTCAGTGGCGGGCGGACCTCATGCCGTACGGGGGCCTGAAGGAGAGCGGCTTCGGCAAGGAGGGTCCGCGCTACGCCATCGAGGAGATGACCGAGACGAAGATGGTGGTCATGCACTTGACCTGAGGCGGTATCGGCAAGCACTGGTGACGCGCGGGCGGCGGGCCCCGCGCGACGGGGCGCGTGGAGGGCCCGCGCATGCGGGTCGCCTCTTGGGACTACGATGGGTTATAGGCGTGCGCGGCGCGTGTCAGCTAGCCAGTGCCTCGATCTAGGTCGGGGCCCGCGTACGTCGAAGAAGGTGGGATGGCGCTTGCCATCGAACGGCGGTCGAGCCGCCCCGGACATTTTCTGGCCCTTGGCTTGGGTGTGGCGGTCTTCTGGGCTGTAGCGAACGCTCAGGACCCGGCCGAAGTAGACCACGCGACGCACTTCCTGCTGGCCTTCGCGGCGGTGCTCGTCGCGGCCAAGATCGGCGGCGAGCTCTTCGAGCGCATCAAGCAGCCGGCGGTCTTGGGCGAGTTGGTTATCGGCATCGCCCTCGGCAACCTCGGCCTCGCCGGGGTCGACGTGTTCGAAGCCCTGAAGGAAGCCCCGTTCCTTGCGACCGCGGCGGAAATCGGCGCGATCCTGCTGCTGTTCCAAGTCGGGCTGGAGAGCAACCTCGACAAATTGCTCGCGGTCGGGCGTTCCGCTCTCGCCGTGGCGGTGCTAGGCGTGGTGGCTCCGATCGGGCTGGGGTATGCAGCATCCAGCTTGTTCATGCCGGAAGACGCCGCTTGGTACGTGCATTTGTTCGTGGGCGCGACGCTGGCTGCCACGAGCGTGGGGATCACCGCGCGCGTGCTCCACGACATCGGCAAGATGGAATCGCGCGAGTCGCGCATCATCATGGGCGCGGCGATCGTCGATGACGTGCTCGGGCTGATCATCCTCGCGTTCGTGCTGGGGCTAGTGGATTCGGAAGACGCGGGAACGGCGGCGGAATTCAGCCTGCTCGCGCTGGCGGTGATCCTCGCGAAAGCGATCGGATTCCTGCTCGCGACATTCCTGGTCAGCCGCACGTTGCTGGACCGGGCGATCACGGTTGTCTTGCGCGCGAAGTCGAAGTCGCTGCCGGTGGTGCTCAGCGTGGCCTATTGCTTCCTGATCTCGGCCTTGGCCGAATTGGCGGGCCTGGCCAGTATCGTGGGCGCGTTCGCGGCAGGCTTGATGGTCGAGGATTCGATCGAGCGGCATTTCGGCAGGCATAGCCATCGCTACCGGATCGACGATTCCATCACGCCGATCGCCGCCCTCTTCGTGCCGGTCTTCTTCGTGAACATCGGCCTGCAGGTGGACCTCCCTTCGCTCGCTTTCGCTGAAGTGCTGCTATTCGGCAGCGTGCTCACTCTGGTCGCGATCGTCAGCAAGCAAGTGTGCTCCATGGGAGTGCGGGATCGAGGCCTCAATCGCTGGGCGGTCGGGCTGGGGATGGTTCCGCGCGGCGAGGTCGGCCTGATCTTCGCGGGAGTGGGGACCTCGGCGACCGTCGCGGGCGCCGCCGTGTTCAGCCCGCAGACATTCTCGGCGATCGTCGTCACCGTCATGGCGACCACGCTGGCTACGCCGCCGCTGCTCAAGGCCGCGTTCGCGAAGAGCCGGGCACGCTCTCGGGCAGACCAAGCCGCCCTGTTCGACGGAGATTCGAACAAAGACGCGAACGAGGGCGCTTAGCCCGCGTCCGCCGCGCACCGGAACCCGAGGTTGTTGAGGCCGGAATCCGGATCGGTCATCATGCGCGCGGCCACGCGATACCCCTGGCAGTAGTTCTCGCTGCACAGCCAGCTGCCGCCGCGCTGCACCTTCTGCGTGCCCGTGCGCGGACCCTGCGGGTTCTTGGTCGGCGACTTGGCGAAGTAGTCCGGGGCGAACCAGTCGGACACCCATTCCCAGACGTTGCCGGTCATGTCGTACACGCCGTAGCCGTTCGGCGGAAACTGCTCGACCGGACCGTGGCTCCCGTAACCGTCAAGCCCGCGGTCTTGGTGGGGGAACTGACCTTGCCAGAGATTGGCGCGATGCACGCCGCCGGGCGTCAACTCGTTCCCCCAGCTGTAAACCGCCTCTTCCAATCCGCCCCGCGCCGCGAATTCGAATTCGGCTTCGGTGGGCAGCCGCGTTCCCCGCCAGTTGCAGTAAGCGACCGCATCGGCCCAAGAGACATGCACGACGGGAAAATCCTCCATGTCCGCGTGGGAGGAACCGGGGCCGTGGGGGTGGCGCCAATCCGCTCCGTCGCCCTTGGTCCAGCCGTTTTGCCGGAGGTCGAAGACACCGGACCAACCGAGGCGCTCGGACTCCGTGACGTAACCCGTGTCATCGGCGAACGCGGCGTACTGGCCGTTGGTCACCTCGTGCCGGTCGATGTAGAACGAGTCCAAATCCACCCGATGCACGGGCCCTTCGTAAACGTACTCCCCGGCATCCGTCCCCATCATGAACTCGCCGCCCGGGATCAATACCATCCCTGTGGTATCAGGCGGCGAACCGGATAACTTGTCAGCTATCGCGCCGCTCGGCGCTTCGCTGCAACCCGCCCAAATCAAGGCGACGGCGACCAGCGCAAGGGCTGTCCGGAACATCCGCCGTATTATAGGCGAGCGGGATGCATGGCATTAAGGCTAGGCTAGAAGTAGCTTCGCAGAGGAAGCGAAGCTGTCTGTCTTGCGGACCGGCACTCTATTGAAGGCCTTGGCTTGCAGCGCGATCGGCATGTCGCTGGTCGCCAGCGCCGGCGGCGCTCCCGTGCGCTGGGCGCAGGTCGGCGGCACCAGTGTCAACGCCGGATTAGCCGGACCTGCGGGGAGTCCGATCGAGCGCACTTGGTTTTCCGCCGACGGCCGCCGATTGTACGCCGCGTTGCAGAACGGCGAGACCTGGCTCAGCGCGGACGCCGGTCTCTCGTGGACACTGGCGGATCCCGACGCTGCCGAGCCCCGGGCGGCGATCGAGCCGATCGGCTCGGAAGGAAGGCACTTTCGCGCGACGGTGCGCAATCCGTATCGATCTGGCGTGGCGTACGCCTTGGGCGAGCACTTGTACAGGTCCGATGACGGCGGCAGGGAGTGGACAAACCTGACCGCGCTGGGCGGCGGCTCGGTGATCGGACGCTGGCAAAGCATGATCGCGATCTCGCCCGCAGACCCGAGCCTGATCGTCGTGAGCAATTCGCGGGGGCTTTGGAAGTCTTACGACGAGGGCATTACGTGGAGCAGTCTCAACCGCGGGCTGCCGAACTTCCCCGTGGCACGATTTCAGGCCGTGGATGACTCCTCGGCTCTGGCGCTAGAAAGCGATGCGCTGGGTCGGTTGGAATTGCACCGCGGTTCTTCCGGAGCGCTCTGGCGCACGGCACGGGCCACGCCGCGCCCATCCAGTCGACTGCCGCGCGGTGATCTCGAGCGTGTCCACAACCCGGAACCGCTGGTACCCCGGGGATACGCAGTCTCGCACCGCGTGTGGCGTGACGGCAGGCCGCTCACCGGCGACCTGACGGGTTGCGGGGACGGTGCGTCGTGCATCGGCCAGGGCATCACCGCGCTGCGGGCGAACGGACGCTTGTGGGCGGGCACGACTAACGGGCGCATCTGGGTCTCCCGCGACGACGGCGCGACTTGGGCGCTCTCGTGGGTCGACTCTGAGGGGCGCCCGGTCACGGATCTGTGGGCCCATCCCAGCCAACGGGACACGGCGTTGGCGGTCGCGGGCGGTCGCGTCTTGCGCTCCACGAACAGCGGCGCCTCGTGGTTCGACATCAGCGGGAACCTACCGGACAGCGATTGGTCCGTCGTGACGGGTCACGCGGCTGGCGAATCCGTGTTCGTGGGCGGCTCCCGCGGCGTTTACTACTGTCGCGTGAGCCTGACGCAACCAGGACCCGCCGCGGCGTGGACGGAGATTACCGGAGCGCTGGCTGCGGGCGCGGCAATGGACTTGGCCCTGGACCCACTGCGCGGCCGCTTGTATGCCTCGCTGCCCGGACACGGCGTGTTCTGGACGCGCTTGCCGCACGTGGCGAGCGCCCTCCGAGCGGTCAGTGCCGCCGATTTCTCCGAGACCGCCGCGGCTCCCGGCAGTCTCCTGACCGTTCTTGGCATCGAGGCGGGACGGGCGAGCGCCGACGGACGCGCCGCTCCGATTCTGGATGTCGGCGACGGACGCACTCAGTTGCAAGTGCCGTTCGGTGTCCGAGGGCGCTCGCTACGCCTCGGGTTGCAGGCTGCCGATGCGAATCATGTCGTCGAAATGCCCCTCGGCCGCGTGGCGCCCGCTGTGTTCGTTGTCTCCGGCGAAGCCCTCGTGCTGGATGCCGGCACCGGATCCCTGATCGGCTGGGAGCGACCGGCGCGAGCGGGCGCGAGCGTGCTGGTGATGATGGCAGGCCTGGGCGCGGTGGATCCGCCTTGGCCGGCCGGCGTCGCGGCTCCGGAACGCGACCCCCCTGGGCCGCGCGCTCGTATCGAGGCTCGTCTCGACGGGATGCCCTTGGAAGTGCTTTCGGCGAGGCTAGCCGCCGGTTACACGGGTGTCTACGTGGTCGAGGCGGCGATCCCTGCGGACGCGAGACCGGGTAGCGCGCGTCTCGTTATCTCGGCGGACGCCCAGCCCAGCGAAGCGGTGGAACTCGTCATCGGCTGGCCGCGCCGTTGACGTATTGGCGCCGCACGCGGCTCGAAATCCGGCACAGCACTTGGTAGGGGCTGTCGCCCGTCAGGCGCGCCATGCTCTGCGCGTCGTAGGGCGGGGCGCCAAGCAAGATCGCCTCGTCGCCCTCCCGGGCCCCGCGAGCGGCATCAAGGTCGATCACGGTCAGGTCCATGCTGACCTCGCCGACGATGGGACAGTGCGCACCGCCGAGCGAAACCGCGCCGCGATTGGAGAGACGCCACTCCAGACCATCGCCGTACCCGACGCTCAAGACGCCGAGGCGCATCGCGCGGGGGGTCACGTACGACGCCCCGTATCCGACGGGCGCACCGGCCGACACGTCGCGAATTCGCATCAGGCGCGCCCTCCACTGCAAGACCGGCTGCAGCTTCCGAGCCGCGGGGGAGCTAGGGCGGCCGATAGCGGGCTTGACGTAGCCGTACAAGGCGAGGCCCGGCCGGACGAGCGTCTTCCCGGCTTGGCTGCCGAGAGCGCCGGCACGGCGATAGACGATCGCGGCGCTATTCGCCGCATGCACGTACCGAGGCTCGAGATGGGCGGCGGCGAGCATGGCGAGCTGCTGGGAAAACAAGCGATCCTGGTCCGCCGTTTGCTCCGAACTCAAGTCTTCCGCGGACGCGTAGTGCGTCGCCACGCCGTGCGGACTCGCCCAGTGGCAATCGTCGAGGGCCGCCAGCAAGTCAACTCCTTCCTGTTCGGGACGCGGCTCGAGGTCGATTCCGAGTCGATTCATGCCCGTGTTGAGTAGCAAGTGGCAGGGCAGCTTGCGACCGGTGGCCCGCCCGGCCGCGTCCCAGCGGCGCAGCTGGTCGATCGTGCCGATAAGCGGCTCGAGGCCGTGCGCTACGGCGTCTCGTTCGGAACCTGGCTCCAAGCCGCCGAGCACCAAGATCGAACCGCCAATAGCGGATTCGCGGAGCGCGATCGCTTCCTCCGCGGTGGCCACGGCGAAGTGCCGGGCGCCGACGGAAGCCAGCGCCCGGCTGACGGGCACGGCGCCGTGTCCGTAGGCATCGGCCTTGACCACGCACAGGATCGCGGACGATCCCTTGGCGAGGCGCATCACCGCGGCGTAGTTGGCGCGCGCCGCCCCTAGGTCGACGATGGCGCGCGTGCGCATGCTGGTCGAATCTAGCACGGCAGCGGGGCGGCTACATGCGTTCGGGCACCGGCATGCCCATGATGGTCATCATGCTCGCTAGCTCGCGTACCGCAAGTCGCACGATCGCCAGCTGTACCGCTTGCCGCGACGAATCGGTCTCGTTCAGGATGTGCGTCTGATGGTAGAAGTTGTTGAACGCCTGGGCGGCTTGGAACGCGTTCCGGGCGAGTTGAGCGGGTTCCCCGGACTCCACCGCCCGGGCCACGCTCCACCGCGATCGGGACATCGCCAGCACGAGTTGCCAGAGCTGCTCGTCCTGCAGGTGCCGGTCGAGCGTCTCCTGCGACGGCGTCTCGTCGGGTGCCGTGCCACCACGCGCCTCGGCGCGCTTGCGGAGAATGTTGCGCGCCCGTACCGCCGCGTACTGCACGTACGGACCGGTCTCCCCTTCGAAGGCCAGCGCTTCCTGAAAGTCGAAGGCAATCACCGTCGTGCGCGAGAAACGCAGCATGAAATAGCGCAACGCTCCGACTGCGATCTGCCGCGCGATCGAGCGTTGCTCGGCCTCGTCCAAGTCGGCGTGGCGGCTGCGAACCTCCCCGTGGGCCGTCTCGACGAGCAGATCCAAGAGGTCATCGGCCTTGACGCCCAGCCCCTTGCGACCCGACACCTCGACGTACGGCTTGGCCCGATCCGCCTCGCTGAGTTCGACGCCGAGTTCCGCAGAACAGCGCGGCGAAAGCGCGACCATCTCGTACGAGAAATGGATGCTGCGCCGCGCCTGCGTTTCGAAGCCCAACGCCGCTAGTGCCGCGCGCACGACATCCTGTAGGTACGACTGGCGGACATCGATGACGTTGTAGACTTCGGCGCCACGACCGAACGCGGGCGCTGCGGACGACCCTTCGCCGGGCGTGGTCACCCACAAGCGGCCGGTGTCGTCATCGCGGAGCGGCGCGTACCGGAAGTCCTTGCCGTCAAGCAGGCCGAACTTCCATAGCTGGTAGGCAATGTCCTTGCCCACGTAAGTGATCGTTCCGTTCGAGCGGACGATGACCTTGGGGCCGCTACGGTCGTTGTCGGCTGCATCCGGGCCCGATACCGCGCGGAACATCTCCGAAGGCATCAGCCAGCAGCCCGCGCTCTTGCCCTCGGTCCCGAGGTACACCGCTTGCCGCGACTTGAGTAGCTCGAATGCCGCCTCCCAGAAGCGCATCGCGAGGATCTCGCTCTCCCGCGGCAGCACGTCGTACGTCACGTCCAGCCGCCCCATGGTGTTCAGGTGGCAATCCACGATCGCGTCCGCGACGACCGCTCCGATCGCGGCGAGCTCGCCCTGCCCGGACTCCAAGGCATGCAGCGTCTCCTGGCGCCAAGCCTTCGCTTCGGGGCTTTCATTGAAGTGCCGCGAAATCTCCGCGTAGAGGTCCCAGCAGAGGTGATCGAAGCGAATGTCGGGATCGTCGACCAAGGCCCGGACTTGCGCGGGACCGAGCTTCCGCAGGAAGTGAAAGGCCGCGACGACGTCCGCGACCTGGACGCCGGTGTTATCGATGTAGTTCTGCGTCTCGACGCGCCTGCCCAGCGCCCGCAGCATGCGCACGAGAGTGTCGCCGAGCACGGCGTTGCGCAGATGCCCGATGTGCGCGGCCTTGTTGGGATTGATGTTCGTGTGCTCGACGATGACCTTGGCAGGATCGGCGACCGGCGGCTCGCTGCCAGCGAACGCGCCCATAGCGAACGCGCCCCGATCGAAGCGAGCGTTAACGTACCCCGCGCCGGCAGCTTCGAGCGACCGGATCCCGGGAATCGGGGGAATCTCGTCTACCAGTTCGGCGGCGATCTGACGAGGCGCCCGCCGCAGCGACTTGGCGAGGCTGAAGCAAACCGGGGTGGCGAGGTCACCGTGCGCGGGCTGTTTGGGCAGTTCGACGACCACCTCGGTCTCCACGCCGTAGCGGTCGGCGACATGCGTGGAGACGGCATCGCGCAGGCGCTTTTCGAGCGTCAGTAACACGGGGATGGCCCTCGACCGCTGCGGGATCGGGCGCGAGTTCGTCCAATCTGCGCGCCTATGCGAAGTCTATCACGCGCCCGGGAAATTCCCGTCGCCGGGCCGGTCAGCGGCGGCGGCACGGGTGCGGCAATTGGGCCGAGGCGCTCGGCCGCTGGCGGCCCCCTTCAACGACGCCGTCCGTTGCTATGCTGACTGCCTGCCAACGGCCCCGGCATATGGCCTACAAACCTATCGAATCCTATGGCGTGATCGGCGACCTGCACTCGGTTGCCCTAGTCGCGAACGACGGCTCCATCGACTGGTGCTGCCTGCCGCACTTCGACTCTCCGAGCGTGTTCGCCGCCATCCTCGACGATCGCAAGGGCGGGTCGTTCAAGATCGCTGTCCAGCGCGACAGTTCCCATCGCCAGCTCTACCTGCCGGAAACGAACGTGCTCATCACTCGATTCCTCAGCGAGCAGGGCGTCGGCGAAGTAATCGACTTCATGCCGATCGTGCCGAAGGGACAGCCGAAGCACCACGAGATCATACGCATCGTGCATTCCGTGCGCGGCACGTTGCCGTGCCGCATCGACTGCCATCCCGCGTACGACTACGCCAGGGCTCAGCACAGCACTCATGTCTGCCCCGCCGGAGCGGTGTTCGAGGCGCCCGGCGCGGACTTCGCCTTGCTGAGCCCGGTGCCGCTCGTGAAGGACGACGGAGGCGTCCACGCTCTCTTCGAGCTAGAGCCGGGCGGCGAGGCCGTCTTCTCGTTTCGCTTCGGACCGGCCGGGGAAGGCCGGAGCTTGCTCGGCGCACCGACCGACGGTCAGGAGGCTTTGTCCAAGACCGCTAAGTTCTGGCGCAAGTGGCTGAACAAGGGGCGCTACGAGGGCCGCTGGCGCGAAATGATCGAGCGGAGTGCGCTCGCACTGAAACTGCTTACCTTCGCGCCCACGGGCGCGATCGTGGCTGCGGCAACATGCAGCTTGCCCGAAGAGCCGGGCGGGGTGCGCAACTGGGACTACCGCTACACGTGGATCCGGGATGCGGCATTTACGATTTACGCGTTCCTGCGCCTGGGCTACAACGAGGAAGCTGCGGAGTTCATGAATTGGCTGGTGACGCGGGTCCAGGAGCAGGACGCCCCGACCGGCCCGTTGCAGATCATGTACCGGGTCGACGGCACTCCGGAGATCCCGGAGTTGACGCTGCCGCACTTGGAAGGGTACATGGGGTCCAGTCCGGTTCGCATCGGCAACGCCGCGACCGAGCAGGTCCAACTGGATATCTATGGCGAGTTGATCGACTCGATTTACCTGTACGACAAGTACGTGACCCAAGTGTCTTACGACCTGTGGCAGAAGATGCGCGGCATGTTGCAGTGGGTCGCTCGCCACTGGGAGGTGCCTGACGAGGGCATCTGGGAAGTCCGGGGCGGGAAGCAGCAGTTCGTGTATTCGAAGATGCAATGCTGGGTGGCGCTGGACCGGGGCCTGCGCCTGGCGCTCAAGCGCGGCTTGCCGAACAATCGGGAGTGGTTGCGCAGCACCCGGGACCGCATCTACGAGTCGATCATGCAGAACGGCTGGAACGAACGCCGCCAGTCGTTCGTGCAGTACTACGGTTCCGACGCGCTGGACGCCAGCAACCTGCTGATGCCGCTGGTGCGCTTCGTTTCGCCCACGGATCCGCGCATGCTCGCGACCTTGGACCGCACCTTCGAAGAGCTGACATCGGATTCGCTGGTCTACCGGTACGAGATCGGGAAGGGTGCCGGGGACGGGCTGTCCGGACGGGAGGGCACCTTCAGCGTTTGCACGTTCTGGCTAGTGGAATCGCTGGCTCGGGCCGGGCGCATAGACGAGGCGCGCCTGATCTTCGAAAAGATGCTGACCTACGCGAACCCGCTAGGACTGTATGCGGAACAGATCGGACCCAGTGGCCAGGCACTGGGCAATTTCCCGCAAGCGTTCACCCATCTCGGGCTGATCAGCGCCGCGTTCTGCCTGAACCGCCAGCTGAGCGCCTAGGCACTTTCGGCCGACCCTTGGGTCTAGCCGCGGCGGATCGCACGGGACGGAGCGCGAGCCTCGCGCACCGGGGCTCAAACCGAGCGATAGCCTTCCTGCAGTTCGCCCGTGCTAGAAGGCTCCTCCGCAGTCCCGTCGGCTTCCACGGGCTCGGTCACGGCGTCCTCCGCTCGGCTTTCGTTCCAGGTATGCACGATCCGCTGGATGACTGTCAGATTCGACAGGACCGCCATAACCCACAGCACGGCCGCCATGCGATCGAACAGCGAGCCGATGATCAACAGCACGATCCGCTCGGGGCGCTCCAGGAATCCCACCTTGCAAGACTCGATCAAGTTCTCGGAGCGCGCCCGGCTGTAGCTCACGAGCACCGATCCGATCATCACCACGGCGGTCAGGACGATATAGCTGAATCGATCGATCCGCGCGTAATGCACGAGCAAGCCGGTCAGCAGGATCAAGTCGGAATAGCGATCCATCACCGAATCGAGAAAGGCACCGAAGCGGGTGACCTTGTTCGCGCTGCGGGCGACGGCGCCGTCGGTGAGGTCGAACACGGCCCCGCACAAGATGACGAGCCCGGCGTAGAGGAACTCTCCGCTGGCAAGGATCCACGCGGCGACCCCGTTGACAACCAGCCCGATCAGCGTCAGGACGTTCGGATGCACGCCGCTCAGAGTCAGGACGCGGACGAGGCGGGTCAGGACCCAGCCAAACACCTTGCCGATCGCCGCGGTCACTCTCATGCCGATTCGCTCGCTTCCGCATCCTGCTTGGCGTGCATCGTTTCGAGACTTAGTATCTCGAACTCCTTGCGTCCAGAGGGCGTCTGCACCACGACTTGATCATCTTCGCGCTTGCCCATCAGAGCCCGCCCGATCGGAGAGCTGGTCGAGATCCTGCCCGCAACCACGTCGGACTCTTCGCTCGTGACCAGTTCGTACGTCACCTCTTTGTCGGCAACCACATCGTAAACCACGACGGTCGAGCCGAGTCCGACCGCATCCTTCGGAATCCTCGACAGGTCGATCAGGCGCAGCTTGGCGATACGCTCGGAGAGCTGCGCCAACCGGGCGTTCAAGAAGCGCTGGCGCTCCTTTGCAGCGGCGTACTCGGCGTTCTCGCTGAGATCGCCCAATTCGCGCGCCTTCTGGATTTCCTTGGGAAGCTTGCCGTGGAGTTCCGATTCGATTTCGCGAACCTCGTCTTCGAGCTTCCCAATCACCCTCAACTGCATGCTTGAATGGGGCACTTGCCTCCATCCCGCGGATCGCTGGAGGACTCAAGGAACCCTTTCACCCGATTATAGGCTCTTGCGCGCTCGGACGCTTACAGCAATTCGACCGGTGCCTTGGCACGGGCGGATTCGTACACGCCAAGGACGAACCGGAGCGCGGCCAATCCCTCCGCTCCGCTTACCGAGGGGTCGCATCCGGTGCTCACTGTTTCACCGAAATCCAAGAACTGGCGCTTGAGGTTCTCGATGGAGATCGCCATCGGATCCGCCGCGCCGGAATCCACTCCGGCGGCTAGCGGCGCGTCGCCACCTGCATCGCCCTCTACATCCCACGCGGTGAGTTGATCGCCCGTGATCACGGCGGTGCCCTTGGAGCCGTGAATCTCGATGCGCTCCGGGTAGCCGGGCTGTGTCGCGGTGGACGCCTGCAGGACGCCGCCCGCGCCGCTCTCGTAGACAAGGACGGCGTTCACCAAGTCCTCGGCCTCCATCTCGTGCGTGGCACCAAGTTGCCAATGGGCGAAGACGCGCCGGACGGGACCCGCGAGGTACTGCATGACATCCGCGGTATGAATGCCCTGATTGATCAAGGCCCCGCCGCCTTCGACAGCCCATGTGCCTTTGCCAGGGCGGTCGTAGTACGCCTGCGGTCGATGCCACTTCACATAGCCGTCGACTTGGAGCAGGCGTCCGAGGCGCCCGTCCTTGATGGCCTTCCGAAGGAACATCGAACACTCGTCGAACCGATGCTGGCTCACGACTCCTAGGCCGACACCCGCTCGGCGACAGACTTCGATCATGATCCGACATTCATCCAAGGTGAGGGCCATCGGCTTTTGCAAGAGCACGTGCTTGCCGTGCTCGGCGGCATTGCGGCAGATGTCGACATGCGAGTCCGGAAACGTGCATACATCCACGTAATCGATATCCTGCCGGGCACACAGGGCGGGCACGTTCGGCACGAAGTCGCAACCGTACTTGTCTGCGAAGTCCCGGCCCTTCTCGCGACCGCGGTTCGTGCACGCGACTAGCTTGTAGCCGATCTCGCGATAGCTGTCCCCGTGCTTGTGAGCGATCGCTCCGGTTCCGATCAATCCAACGCGCATTCCTCGCAGGTCTCCTTGGTCTTTAAGTCTATCGCTCCGCGCATCGGCCGGGCCGCAGCCGCGCGAAACCTGCCATGCCCACAGTGGCGCGGCCCGCAGTCCCGTCGATCCTCGGGTTGACCCGGTGCCTGTCTTCAGGCCCCGCATGGACCATCAATCCCGGCCGTGACCGAGTATCGACTTCGGACCACTGAACTGGCGGGAACTAGTCTGACAGGTTGCCGCCCAAGTTCACGGTGCTGACGGGAGTGCTTGATGAACATTTGGATGGACGCTGGGTTGACGACGCTCAATAGGACAGATTGGAATTCGGAGGAAGGATCGCGTCACGGTGGCGTGGCGATTCAGCCGACCGACCAGCGATGCGTCGCGAGCACGATCAGCATGGACTCGCATCGCAGCTGAACCCGGTGGTCGACTATGATGAGTTCAGCCGACCGTAGCCGAAGCGTTGATCCCGTCACGAGCGGGGGCGCGGCTCGCTCGGCCGCACGGTACGGATCAGGATCATGTTCTCGACTCGGCCCGCCACTTCACTTCCTGTCCGGGAGCGAGATACCTGCCGAACAGCAAGCTTCGGGACTTCCGGTAGCTCAGCCCTGACCGCTATTCAAGACTTGCCGTCGCCGGTGGTGTTGCCATGGGCTACGGGACGACTTCGCGGGTTCCCCGATATGGGCGGTGCTCGCGGAATCCCGTCAGCACCGTCGATGCACAAAGCGATGCAGTCCTGTGAGCACTGAAGGCGAGGCCAATTATGCTGTTGCGATTCTCTGTCGCGAATCACCTATCCATTCGAGACGAACAAGCGGTTTCGTTCGTGGCAACCGCTTCAAGAGCCCGGAATGATTTGCGCGTTCCTTGCGACCATTCGCCGAGTGGATTCGTGCTTCCATCGATTCTAATCCTAGGTGCAAATGGATCTGGGAAGAGCAACCTAGTCCACGCGATAAATACGATGCGTGGCATGGTGCTTTGGTCACATACTCGGTGGAACCCAACAGGAGGTGTACCACGACAGCCGTTCCAACTTGATGATAAATACACTCAAGAACCATCTTATTTTGAACTCGACTTTGTTGTAGACGGTGTCCCGCATCATTACCAATTCGCTGCATCTGACAGTCGGTTCTTGTTCGAGCGTCTTTGTGTGTTCCCCAAATCTCGTCAGCGTGTATTGTTCGAACGTATTGAGGACGCGTTTCGATTTGGCAGGCATCTCAAGGGCCCAAACAATCGGATTGCCAAATTCACTCGATCCAATAGCCTGTATCTATCCACTGCGGCACTGAACAGGCACGAACAACTTACGCGGATTTTTGAGTATTTCCAAGCAATCGATATTATGGACTGGGCAGGCGCCCATGACATTGCTGTCCGAGATGAGTTTCAGTTGGATGGGCCTGATCAACGCGTGATCGAATTCCTTAGAGAAATTGGTACGGGTGTTATCGGATACCGACGCAATATTCAGCGAGGTGCGGAAGAAGTACCAGTCGTGCATCAGTCCGTGGATACCTCGGCCATCTCACAACGACCACGGGTACCGATTGACCTGACATATCGCAACGCTGATGGGCAGGAGAGACCGCTTTCTTTCGCATTTGAGAGTGCCGGGACACGGCGACTTCTCGTCGTACTGAATCGTGTTTTCCGTGCTCTAGATGTGGGGGGTACACTCTGTATCGACGAACTCGGGTTCAGTCTGCATACACAGGTAATCGGTGCTATTCTGCGACTCTTCTCGCTAGAGGATACGAATCGCAACAAAGCCCAACTCTTGGCGACGATTCATGACACAAACGTCCTTCGCTCCGGGGAATTCCGCAAGGACCAGTTTTGGTTCACCGAGAAGGATTCCCATGGTGCGACGACGATCTACCCGTTGTCTGACATTCGTACGCGCCGAAACCGGGACCTTGAAGAGGCATATCTCGATGGGCGGTTTGGTGCTATACCACCGCGCGATTTCATTTCGACGTTCGAAGTGCATGACCGTGAAGACTAAGAATCGGTGGGGCCAGAATCGTCGAGGTCGCCGTCTCCGTCGCGAGATGAACGCTGGGCCGGAGCGACGCAAGATAACCATCTTCTGCGAAGGCAAGAATACGGAGCCGACCTACTTCAGGGCTCTTCGAGACGCTTATTCAAGCGTATCTCCTACTCTAGAGATCTTAGGCGGTATCGGAATTCCATTTACAGTTGCGAGCAAGGCAGTCGCGAGGGCGAAGGAAACGAAGGCACTGACCAATGCGCGTCTGGATGGCTAGATTCGCTGCAAGCCTCGACGACCGATGTCCCGCCGGTAGTGTGCGCCCTCGAAATCAATGGCTTGCACCGCGTCGTACGCGTTCGCGAGGGACGCTCTGAGATT
Source organism: Bryobacterales bacterium (assembly GCA_965242625.1). Taxonomy (GTDB): domain Bacteria; phylum Acidobacteriota; class Terriglobia; order Bryobacterales; family UBA6623; genus VXMF01. Next base: position 1,339,667 of record CBDEST010000005.1, read on the forward strand.
CTCTCCGCGCGCCGTCACACCCAGCACCCGTCCGCCCGAGGTCACGATCCTGCCTTCGACCCACCTCGTGCCGGCGTGAAACACCTTCGTCTGGGAACTCTCGGCCCCTCGCAGGCCCGAGACTAGCTTGCCGGTCTCGTACTTGCCCGGATATCCGCCCGACGCCATCACCACGCACGCAGTCGGTTGCGAGTCGACTCGCGTCAAGGACGGATCCAGTTCACCCCGGGCAGCACTCGCGAGTAGCTCGGCGAAGCCGCCATCGATGCGGAAGAGCATCGGTTGTGTCTCGGGGTCTCCAAGGCGCACGTTGAACTCCAAGACCTTCGGGCCGTCATCCGTCAGCATGAGGCCGCAATAGAGAAAACCCTTGAACGGCTGCCCACGGCGACGCATGCCGGCTAGCGTGGGCTCGATAACCTCAGCCACTATCTGATCGCTAGTGGCCGGGTCGAGGATGGCATCGTCGCAATAAGCTCCCATGCCCCCCGTGTTCAAGCCCTGGTCGCCGTCGAACGCTCGCTTGTGATCTTGAGTTGCGGGAAGGACCTTGAACGTCTTGCCGTCACTCAGGACCATGAAGCTGACCTCTTCTCCCTCGAGGAACTGCTCCACGACGATCCTGCGACCGGCATTTCCCACGAGTTCTCCCGCCAGCATCTTGCGGGCGCAGGATGTTGCTTCGGACGCGTCTGGCGCGATGATCACTCCCTTTCCCGCGGCAAGCCCGTCCGCCTTCAGAGCTACCGGGTAGCCGAACCGGCCGACGGTCGAATCAATCTCGCTCGGACTCTCCAGCACCACCGACGCTGCCGTCGGAATCCCGCAGTCCACGAGGAATTGCTTCGAGAACGCCTTGCTAGCCTCCAGCTGGGCAGCGGCCTGACAGGGACCGACGACAGGTATGCCTTTCGATTCGAGCTCGTCCGCGACGCCCGCCACCAGCGGTGCCTCGGGACCCACTACTGTGCAGTCCGCGCCAAGCGTCTCCGCGAGTGAGGCTATCTCCTTGGGGTCCAAGATGTTCGCCGGAATGCACGAAACGTCGGACATCGCGCCCGCGTTTCCCGGTGTGCAGTACACACTGCGGACCCCCGAATCCTGTGCGCACCGCCAAGCCAGGGCGTGCTCGCGCCCGCCGCCCCCAATCACCAGAACCCTCATCGGACAGTTCGCTAGACCCGCTTTGCCCACGGGCGACGGGAAGGCATAGGATACCAGCCGCCGCCCGATGGGGCGGAGACGTCAACAGAGTCCGTGCGCTACCGAATTCGCGGCGCGGGGGCAGCGGTTCTCGGCGTCCAGACTCGGTAGCCTGAATCACTCAGCGCAACATCCAACTGGGAGCAGCCCGCTCGCTCGCACTGGACCGTGGCTTGCACGCTGCTTCGATGCCAAGTACAGTACGGAACTGTCCCATGGCTAAGCTCGCAACAGTCTCTCGCCCAAATTCCCATCCAGCGAAGCCGATATCTTCACTGCTCGGCTTCGCCCTTGCAACTCTTGGAGCTTTCCTGTCCGGTTGCGGCACGGCACCGTCCAGTGAAACCAACTCGTTCGGCAAGGAGGACATCGTCGAGGCTGTTCAAGAGGAGCGAGAGAACCGGTTAGGAAGACTGGGCCTCGCAGCCCTCGACTACTTCCAAGACACTTGGAACACGCGCGACGTTGCTGTCTGGTCGCGATCTCTGCACTTCCCGCACGTCCGGCCGTCGGCTGGTCAGTTCTCGGTCTACCCCACCGCGGCCGAGTATGTCGAAGGCAGCCGGAATGTCTTCAAGAACGTTCTGGCGTTGGGCTGGCACCGAAGCCAGTGGGAGAATCGGCGGATCCTGCATGTTTCGGCGGACAAGATGCATATCGCCGGAGAGTACGCCCGGTATCGAGAAAACGGAGAGCAGATCTCCACGCAGCAGGTCACGTACATCGTGACGCGCCTGGACGGCCGGTGGGCGATTCAAGCGCGGTTCGGAACGGGCAAGGTCGAGAGCGGCGAAGTGGCTCCGCCGGGATCGGATTCCGCGCAGCAAGCGGTAGAGAGCTACTTCAAGGGGCTAAACTCCCTCGACCCGCAGGCACTCGCCGCTACTCTTCACTTTCCGCACGTGAGGCTCGGTGCGTCCGGACTGGAATTCTGGAGGGACGAGGAAGAGTTTCTAAGCGGTACCGAGCCCGGTCGGCAACGAACCTGGCGTCTCACTACCCTTGATTCCATCGAACCGGTCCAAGTGGGCGCGACCGGCGCGAACTTCGCGGTCCGGTTCGTGCGAGTGAATTCGCAGGGTGAGACACTGTCCGCGTATGACGCCGTGTTCTTGGTAACCCGGCGCGACTCAAAATGGGCAGTCCAGGCGCGATCCACGTTCGCGCCCTGAGCGCGTACCGGTCCAACTCCAGACTGGCTCCGCAAGTAGAGTGCCCCCCTGTCGGCGCGCGATGCGCACGAGGTTGCGACGCCAAGGATTCTGCGACCCGACTGCGGCTCCCGCAGCGCCTCAGTGGCTTTGGATTCCAATCTCTCTGCTACGCTGAGATCGTAGTAGGCGCAGATTCAAGAGTTCGGTTCCACCGCCTTCAGCCGCGGTCGGGAATCGTGGCTTGGATCCTGCAAAGCGAATCGCCAGAAACGGAGTTGCGATGCGAATCGCGAAGTCATCGGAGCATTACGACGTACTTGTCGTGGGCGCGGGTCACGCAGGTTGCGAGGCCTCGGTGGCCGCCGCGCGGATCGGAGCGCGCGTCGCTCTGGTGACGCTGAATCTAGACCTGATCGCCCAAATGTCGTGCAATCCCGCTGTCGGGGGGATAGCCAAGGGACACTTGGTCCGGGAGATTGACGCCCTCGGCGGAATCATGGGTCAGGTAACTGACGAAGTCGGCATCCAGTTCCGCCTGCTGAACACCAGCCGGGGACCGGCCGTCTGGTCACCCCGCGCGCAATGCGACAAGAAGCAGTACCGCATTCGGATGCGACAGGTGTTGGAACGCGAGCCCAACGTCGATATCAAGCAAGCCGAGGTCGCGGGCCTGATCATCGAGGAAGAGCGCGTTCGCGGTGTCGAACTGGTAGACGGTCGCGTAGTCGGTGCGGACGCAGTGATTGTCACGACCGGTACCTTCCTCAACGGTCTAGTGCATATCGGAGAACGCACGTACCCTGCGGGTCGAAGCGGGGAACAGGCGTCGGTAATGCTCGGGGAAGTTCTTCGTAATCAAGGATTTAGATGCTGTCGACTGAAGACTGGCACCCCTCCTAGGCTGGACGGGAGGACCATCGATTGGGGAGCGTTCGAGCCCCAGTACGGCGATGCCGAGCCGACACCGTTCTCGTTCCGGACAGAGTCGATCGACCGCGAGCAGATTCAGTGCCACATCGCGTACACGAACGAGTCGACCCATGAAATCCTGCAAGAGAGCATTCGACGGTCACCGCTCTACAGCGGGCAAATCGAGGGTGTCGGTCCTCGGTACTGCCCGTCGATCGAGGACAAGATCGTCAAGTTCCCGGATCGCCAGCGACACCAGATTTTCTTGGAACCGGAAGGCCTGGATACCAACGAGGTCTATGTCAACGGCATGTCAACGAGCATGCCGATCGATGTTCAGGAAGCGATGGTCGCCTCTGTTCCCGGCTTGGAGCGGGCCACGATGATCCGGCCGGGATACGCCATCGAGTACGACTCCGTCGATGCTACGGAACTGATCGAGACGCTGGAGACGAAGAGGATCCGTGGCTTGTACCTCGCCGGGCAGATAAACGGCACGACCGGATACGAGGAAGCGGCGTGCCAAGGACTGCTGGCGGGAATGAACGCCGCGCTTTCGCTGAAGCGGGAAGAGCCTGTCGTCCTCGGGCGCACGGATGCCTACATCGGGATCCTGATCGACGATCTGGTCACTAAGGGCACCGATGAACCCTACCGCATGTTCACGTCCCGGGCGGAGTTTCGACTGCACCTGAGGATCGACAACGCGGACCGGCGGTTGACGCCGATCGGTCGGCGGGCGGGCACGATTGCGGACGGCGACTGGGAGCGATTTCGAGAGACCTGCACGGCGCGCGACGCCGCGGTGAGTTTCCTGGAGAGCGAGAAGCCGCCGCTGACCAGTCCGCTATACGAATCGCTGAAGGTGCCCAGTACCGGTAGAGTCAGCTTGAGCCAGCTCTTGCGGCGGCCGCATGTCGGACTGGATGATCTGCGATCGGCAATCCCTCCAGAAGTGGGCGGCAGCTTGCGGAGAGCCGACTGGAAGGCTATCGAGACGGAACTCAAGTACGTCGGCTACCTCGAGCAGCAGCGTCGTCAAATCGACCGCTTGAAGAAGGCGGAAGCGCGCGGCATCCCGACGAGCTTCGAGTATCGAGGGCTGCCGGGACTTTCGAACGAGGTCGTCGAGAAGATGGAGCGGGTGCGGCCGCGCACGCTGGGCCAAGCGGGGCGCATTCCCGGAATCACGCCTGCGGCCATCTCGATTCTCGAAATGCACTTGGCGGCATGACATTCGAGCGGTCTCTCCGCCAAGTGCTTGCCGAGCTAGATGTCGGGGCGACGGACGCTCAGATCGATCGTCTCCTGGCACACTACTCGCTGCTCGTCCGCTGGAACGAACGCACCAATCTAACCCGCGTGACAGATCCCGTTGCGGCGGCAAGGCGGCACTACGGCGAAGCGGCGTTCCTGCACCGCGAACTGCCTGAAGCGGGGTCCTTCGTCGATGTGGGCTCGGGCGCGGGCTTTCCCGGTGTGCCTGTCGCGGTCCTGCGACCCGGCACTGCGATGTCGCTGGTGGAGTCGACGCAGAAGAAAGCGGCGTTCCTGAGAGAGGTTACGAACGGCATGGCGAACGCGAACGTGTTCGGCGGCCGAATCGGTTCGTGGCCGGGTTCGGCCGACTGGGCGCTCATGCGTGCCGTGAATCCAGCAAGAGCACTGCCGGATTTGAGTGGCAGGGTGAAGCGCGTAGCGGTCCTAGGGACGGAACGGCCCCCCGAAAACCACTTCGGCGGGTGGCGGGAACGGAAGCTGCCTTGGAGTGCCCGCGGTCGACTGTGGATGAGTGCAGCCGAAACGCGCTAAGTCGATCAAGTTTCACGTGAAACAGCGAGGAAACGACCGTCAATCGGACGACCTGCCCGCGAGTGCCGATGTCGCGGCACGCGGATTTCGATCGAGCCAGAACCGAGAAAGCTCCGATGCTGTCGACGTGCGACTGGCACTCGGCACTGTCCATGGCGACATACGGCGAGGACGACCGTTATTGCATCGTAAGTAATTGATATACAATGAGTTATGATATCTATCGCGAGCGTTTGATGGCGGTTGACTGGAGTACCTCGATCTTCATCCGGCAAGTGGCTTGTCTCCCGAGCCGCGGAGCGGTCAGTTCGCAGCATGTTGTCGCAGGGTTCCGCTGCCAGCGTAGGATCGGTGGAGCTACTGGCTGTCGCGTCGACGGCCTGCTGCGGTCGGCACTGACAGTCAAATTGTTTCACGTGAAACAATCGCGGGCCGCGAGCGGGGCGTCTGGTACCCTAGGAGTAACGGTTGCCGCATGGCCACTTGGCTTGCCATCGCGAACCAAAAGGGCGGTGTCGGCAAGACGACCACCGCCATCAATCTCGCTGCGTCGCTAGCGGCTGCCGATTGCCGGGTTCTCTTGGTTGACTGCGATCCTCAGGCAAACTCCACGAGCGGAGTGGGTGTCCGCCTCGACGACAGCAGCGCGACGGTCTACGAGGTCCTAATCGGAACTCGCACTTGGGACGACGCCGTCGTCCGGACCGAGTTCACTGGCTTGGACATTCTGCCTGCGACATGGCACCTAGCAGGGGCCAATGTCGAGTTAGCCCACGAAGAGGGGCGCGAATCGCTCCTAAAGAGCAGCTTGGGCCCGACCCGGGAGGCATACGACTTTCTCCTGCTGGATTGCCCGCCAGCGCTAGATCTTCTCACGCTCAACGCCCTCACCGCAGTCGACTCGTTGCTGATTCCCATGAACTGCGAATACTTCGCACTCGAAGGGATCACGGCTCTCATGCAGACCATGGACTCGGTTCGCGCCAACCTGAACCCGCGGCTGTCCCTAGCAGGAGTCTTGCTGACGATGTATGACTCTCGTCTCTCGCTTACGCGCCAGGTCGCCGACGAAGTCCGTTCCCATTTCGGCAGCTTCGTGCTCGATACGGTAATTCCCCGAAACGTGCGTCTAGCGGAAGCGCCGAGCCACGGGATGCCAACGCTGCAGTACGACGGCCGCTCCAAGGGTGCGCAGAGTTATATCGAGCTAGCACGCGAAATTCTCCGCCGGACGAGGGACGGGGCGGGGTCGAATACGCATCAGGGAAATGGCGATCATGGCTAGAGCGCAGCCCAAATCGAACAAACGCAGGGCCTTGGGCAAGGGCCTAGGTGCCTTGCTGCCTAATCCGCCCGTCAGTTCAGCCGACACAGCTGAGGCTGTCATCGAGATTCCGATTGCCAAGATCGATCCGAATCCCTTGCAGCCTCGAGTCGAATTCGACGAGCGGACCCTACGCGACCTAGCCGCCTCTATCCAATCCGATGGCGTCCTGCAGCCCATCGTGGTGCGTCGCGACCAAGACCGCTACATCCTTGTTGTCGGAGAGCGCCGTCTGCGGGCCTGCCGCCTCGCTGGGCTACCTAAAGTGCCCGCGATCGTTCGCGAGATCGAGTCCGACAAGCTCCTTGAGGTCACGCTCGTCGAGAACATTCAACGCGAGAATCTTAACCCCCTTGAAGTCGCTGCAGCCCTTGACAGGATGATCGCCGATCTCGGGCTGATACACGAAGAGCTCGCCGAGCGCACCGGGATGAGCCGTACTTCGATTACGAACCACCTGCGCCTGCTCAAGCTACCCGTCGCTGTCAAGGACTTGGTTCGAAAAGGGCAGTTGCAGATGGGGCACGCTCGCGCCCTTCTAGCACTCGACAACGCATCCCAGCAAGAAGCTCTCGCGAAGCGGGCCGCTGAGGCCAGCCTCGCCGTTCGCGAGGTCGAGCGCTTGGTGCGCAATCTACTGGAACCGAAGAAGAAAAAGGAGGAACCACCCGTTGATCCCAACGTGGCCGCCGCGCTGGACACCCTTGAGCGAGTACTGGAAGCACCGGTCCGGATACGGAGGCGGGGCAAGAAAGGCCGCCTTGAGATTTCCTTTTCGTCGGACGACGACTTGGCGGCGATCTACGACCGAATCGTGGGCGATTCTGAATAGCTGTCCCCGTCTGCAGGGAGCAACGTCCACACTCGCGGCGCAGAAACCCTATTCGGTCCCGCAGTATGATCTGTTCTACCGTTCGGACAATTTCGGTGGCATTCATTCCGCGTACTGGCAGTTGGACTTTGATCGCTCATAGGTGAGGTCAAAGGTATGACTATCGATGCAGGTCAGATTCGGCAACCGCAACGGCGGCGAATCCTTGCAACGTGATTTTTCTGATGGAGACACTGAACTCGTCGTGTTGCACCTGTAGCAAGGCTATATCAACAAAGACGATCATATGGGGCAATTGACTCGGGTTTAGCATTAGACCGGGAACAGTGCGATCCATACACGACCAAATCGAGACTTCAGTTTACGCTGAATTGATTTCTGATTGAACCATCTATGGCGGATGCAACATGACTCCGTAACCACTCTAGAATTCTAACCGAATTTGAAAATTATAACGGCCAAAATGCGCTTTCAACTCGATACAGACGGCGAAAATACTGATCACGCTTTCTGAGACAATACCTTCCGTGCATACCTCCAAGATTCCTACGTCTTCCCCTTGCGGAATCGACTACTTCCGGTCATTCCGGATCCGCTCCAACAGACCCTCCGCCCGGGCCCGGGCCAGATGGACGATCCGGGGTTGCTGAGCAATCTTGTCGAGAACCGGAACCAACAGCCCTGGCGCCACGATCCGGTCGCGTTCGAACGCCTGCTCGACAGCGACCAAGACCTTGTTCACACCCAAGCGATCGAAGCGGAGAGTCCGATTCAGCTCCTCCAAGTGCCGGTACGTACCCGCCAAGTTGACAAACCAGCTCGCGATCTTTCGGGCGGTCGCGATCTCGGAATAGTCGAATTCCACGGTGCCGCGCACGACGCTATCGGACTCGTACCGTAGAACCTTCTTGCCGGTGGACGCGACCTTCCGGCCGCTGGCGACTGAATTCGCGAAGTAATCCAACTCAGCCGCATACGCGAAGACCTCTTCGGCTTCCCGCGCACCAACTTCCAGTTCGATCGGATCCTCGCCGGATTCCGCGTACGTGGCCGCGCCCGTGCGGGTCAGGGAAACCGTGAAGTGCTCGGGAATCGCTCCCGGAAAGTCGCGCTCGAAGTGAATCACCTCCTGCGCGAACCCGCCGAGGGACGCGCAGAATACGGCGGCGAGCAGCTTGCTAAACACGGTCAGCCGCCTCGACTGGCCGCATCCCGGAGATTGGCGTGGCAGTACGCTACGGCCAGCGCATCCGAAATGTCTAGCGGCTTGACTTCTTCGCGGACGCCGAGCAACGTGCTTACCATCTGGCGTACCTGCTGCTTGTCGGCGTTTCCGTACCCGACGACGCTCATCTTGACTTGCGACGGAGCGTACGTCGCGACCGGAAGGCCGGCCCGCGCGACGCTGAGCAGGGCTGCGCCGCGCACATGGGCGAGCACCAAGGAACTCCGCGCATTCAAGTGATGGAAGACGTCTTCGACGGCCGCTTCGACGGGGTCGAAGCGCTCCACCACCTCGTCGATGCCGTCGGCAACGATTCTCAGCCTCTCGGCTAGGTCACGGCCCTTGGGAACGCGAATCGCCCCGTATCCGACCGACCTCTGGACCCGGCCCTCGCTTTCGATGACTCCGTAACCCGTGACTTGCGAGCCGCAGTCAATTCCGAGGATCAGCACTCAGCCCTCTGCTCAAGCGGTAAGTGCCTCGAGTTCCTGGTCATCGATGTCGAAGTTCGAGAAGACGTTTTGCACATCGTCTTGGTCTTCCAGCATTTCGATCATTCGAATCACGGCTCCCGCCTGCTTCCCCTGCACCTTCACAGTGTTTTCGGGAACGCGCGAGATCTCGGCCGAAACCGTTTCGATGCCGGCACCCTCCAGCGCGCCGACGACCTCTTCGTGCGACTCAGGAGTCGACAGGACCGTCCAGTGGTCACCGTCGTCGCGCAGATCATCCGAACCGGCCATCAGGACAACATCCATGAGATCGTCTTCCGACGAAGCCTGCTTCGAAATGATGATCACGCTGCGCTTGTGAAACATCCATGAAACGCAGCCGTTCTCGCCGAGGTTCCCGTGGTTCTTCGAGAAGATGTACCTCAGCTCGGCCACAGTGCGGTTGCGGTTGTCCGTGACGGTGTCAACCATCACCGCAACGCCCGCTGGCGCATAGCCTTCAAACGTGATCTCGGAGTACGTCTCGCCTTCGAGCTGGCCACTCCCTCGCTGGATGGCACGCTTGATGTTCTCGCTGGGCATCGACTGGGACTTGGCCGCAGTCACAGCCGTGCGCAAGCGCGGATTCGAGTCCTGGTCGGGCCCGCCCTCGCGGGCGGCCACTTGGATCTCACGAATCAAGCGAGTGAAGATCTTGCCGCGCTTGGCGTCAGTGGCCGCCTTCTTGTGCTTGATGGTCGCCCATTTCGAATGGCCAGACATTCGATCTACGAGTCGTAGCGCGAGGCGTCGCAGCCCCCGGCAGGAAGACTCTCTAACTCAGCATACCAAAACGCACCCGATCCTCCGTCATACCCTGAGTCCTGTATGATCCGACCTGATCGTTGACCCTTCCCAGATGTCTTGTAGGGACAATGGGCTGGTAGCAGGGTGCAAGACATCGATCAAGGACGAGTTCGCTGGCGGCCACCGCGACAGGGCTGGCTCGAACCGGACCTTCGGGATCGGCCGCAAGACGATGCCAAGAGGGTGCAGCGTTTCCAAGCCGCTCGGGCTGGAGGGACTGGCAAATCGGACGCACACGCGCCGGGACCGCGTGGGAGCGCGTTCCGGCGGAGATGGAGCAGCGGCTTGGGTGGCCGCTGGCGGCCACCCAAGCCTCCTTCGAGTCGGCTAAAGTGTCAACCATCAGGTCGGTCTAACAGCCCTCTGGCCGCCGCCTACAGCTACGGCCAATCGCTCCCCGCACGATGCGAAGGGACGCAGCACGGTTAGAGTGTCGGTGCTCCGCACGACTGTTCCGCCTCTGCTACGGCGTTTGCAGAATCGTGTATGCTATAGGGGTGCCTGAGCACAGCCTCGTCTCTGGAGCGGGACCGTGCCTACTAGGGGGATCTAGCTGACACTCAACGCAATCAGCCTGTTTGCCGGTGCCGGCGGCATGGACATTGGCGTCGGCCATGCGGGTTTCTCGACCGTTTGCGCCATCGAGAGCGATCCACACTGCGCGGCGACGTTGCGCCGCAACACACGAGGCAAAACGGTGTGGCAAGCAGATGTTCGCGCCATCGACCCATTGGCCGTGCTGGAGATCTTCGGGATCGCCAAGGGTGAGTTCGCCCTCCTCCATGGCGGTCCACCCTGCCAGCCCTTTAGCCAAATTGGGAAAAAGAAAGGACTTGACGACCCACGAGGGACTCTGATCTTCGAAATTCTGCGCTTCGCAAAGGCAATTCGACCAACCGTAACCTTGATCGAGCAGGTTCCGACCTTTCTCCAGGCCTACACTGGCGACGGTCGCCTATTGGTCGACCTGCTACGGTCAGAGTTTGAGGACCTTGGATACGACATGCACTATGACGTTGTCGATGCCAGTAGACATGGCATCGCACAGCGTCGAAGACGTGCAGTACTAGTGTGTGTCCCCAAGGGTCAGGCGTTTTCGTTCCCATTCTCGTTGGAGGCTACAACAGTCACTGTCGGCATGGCACTTAGTGGGCTACCGGCACCGTCATCCATCGGTGCCCCCCCCCCCGTGCCAAACCACATCGATGTAACTCCGCTCAGAGATCAAGAGCGTATTTCATATGTTCCAGAAGGTCTCTGGCTGTCCAAGGTCGCCGATGCTCCCGCCGAGATAAAGCGTAATCTGACACGCAAGGATACGACCAAGTATCGTCGCTTACACCGGACGCAACTCGCCCCGACACTTCGCTGTGGTGAGGCCTTGTATCATCCGACCGAGAATCGCTATATCACACCACGAGAAGCTGCTCGTCTTCAAGGATTCCCCGATAAGCATATTCTGGAGGGACCAATTCGAAGGCGTACAGGAGTCGTGAAGAATCTCGACCAACACCGGCAGGTCGCAAATGCCGTGCCTCCTCCAATGGTGCGCTCGGTTGCCCGGTCGCTGAGAGACAATCTATGGCTCTAGTGGAAGAGTTGTACGGTCACCGCTTGACTGGAGAGTCTCGGGACAATGCCCCTCAAGGGCCGCCCGCGACGCAGGTAGACCCGCTTCTATTTCGAGGAGCTAGGTGTCCCTTCATGAACGCGATCTGTGATGGCGGCGGCAATCGTGATATGGCGAGGATTTCAGCATCTGATGAGAGCCTTGGACCATATTTTGATCGATCGGTTGGCAAAATCACAGATGGATACATCCCTTGCGGCGTCTGTTCCGTTCGACTTCCGCGGGATGGGATCGTATGGGCAATATGTCCTCGCAGACTATTCTGCTTCACGAAAGAGGGTGTTGGAGAGCAGCATGCTGAGCTAGCTAACCGGATCTTCTCAGTGGCTGGATACAGGGCTGGTGACGAGATCTCGGTCTGGTCGGAGGTATCATTGCGCGAGTCTGGCGAGAACGATAGATCGTTCAATTACCGCTTAGACTACGTCTTACGAAGCGTCGAGAGGGCTTCTCAGCCAGTGATTGTAGAGGTGATGACGTGTTCCACTTCTGGTGGAAACAAGAGTCAAGGTAAAGACATTCAAGGCGCATTTCGGAGAGCTGTGATTTCTACACATAGTCTCCCTTCTCATGTCGGTTCAATCGAAGCTCCCGGAGTCAACGTAAGGCAAGTCTGGGCGCGTATGGCGTCTCAGATGATCGCAAAGTCCGAGGCAGCAAACAGTTGGGGTGGATGTACTATATGGGTAGTTCAAGACACTCTTGTTGACTATGTCCGAAAGAACACGGCACTTCCCCTTGATCAATTGCATTCACAAGATTGGGCACCCGGGGAGGTAAATATGCTGGTCTCCGATCTAACCCAACCAGTAGCCCTCTACTCGGGTCCCATCCGTCCAGGTGGTGACTCGAAGGCATGCTGGATGGATTTGTTGGGCGCACCTCATATTCCAACGCTCTCGAGCTTGACAAAGAAGCTAGATGACGCGCAGCCGCTCGTTACCTTCCGTGTTCCGCCCAGTCCTTGACATGAGCCTCGAATCTGCTGGTATCGCTTGTCTCTCCAAGTCTTGCGGCTGATGGCAACTCACCCCGAGCAGGCTTCGGAGGCTTGAACGACGAGCCTCAGCGCACCCGTGGCGGAGCCCTTCTCTGGTGGCCGATCCAGAGGAGTAGAATAGGGCCAATGGCCTTTCCGACGCACCGTTTGCGGAGGCTGCGCACGCACCCAGCCCTGCGGGCGATGATTCGCGAGACCCGTTTGGAACCCGGGGACTTCATCTATCCCGTCTTCGTGTGCCCGGGAGAGGGAGTCCGGCTCCCGGTCGACTCCATGCCGGGCGTCTGCAACCTGTCCGTCGATTGCCTCGTGGAGGAGTGTCACGAGGCCGCCGGGCTGGGTGTGGCCGGCACGATCCTCTTCGGCATCCCTCCGAGCAAGGACGCGACGGGCAGCGGCGGATACGCCTCGGACGGAATCGTCCAGCAGGCCATCCGCGCATTGAAGCGCGAACTCCCCGGCTTTCTGGTGATCGCCGACACCTGCCTGTGCGAATACACCGATCACGGGCACTGCGGAGTCGTGGAGGATGGCGATGTCGCGAACGACCCGACCTTGGAACTGCTCGCGAAAACCGCTCTTTCCCAAGCGCGGGCGGGAGCTGACGTGATCGCTCCCTCCGACATGATGGACGGCCGGGTCGGAGCGATTCGAGCGCGCTTGGATGCCGATGGATTCCATCACACGCCAATCCTCTCGTACGCCGCCAAGTACGCATCGTCTTTCTACGGTCCGTTTCGCGACGCTGCGCAATCGGCACCGCAATTCGGGGATCGCAGGACGTACCAGATGGATCCGCCCAATCACCGCGAGGCGATGCGCGAGATCCGCATGGACATTGAAGAGGGCGCGGACATGATCATGGTGAAGCCGGCCATGCCGTACCTCGACGTCTTGTGGCATGCCAAGCAGGAGTTCGGCGTCCCGACTTCGGCCTATCAGGTCAGCGGGGAATACGCGATGCTCCAAGCGGCGATTCGCAACGGCTGGCTCGACAGGGATCGCGCGATTCTCGAGAGCTTGGTCTGCATCAAGCGCGCCGGAGCGGATTTCATCTTGTCGTACTTCGCCAAGGACGCGGCGCGACTGCTGGGTTGATAGCGGCATGAATGCACGCCTGATTCCCGCGCTCCTGCTCATCGGATGGGGAGCGCCAGCGCTTGGCCAGACCGGGCAGCCGACCGTTCCGAGCATTCCAGACCGCATCCAAGCACTGCTCGAGCGACCGGCGGCCGCCCGCACCTCATGGGGAGTCCTTGTCCGCAATCTCGACACGGGCACGACGGTCTACGAGCGAAACGCCGACAAGCTGTTCGTGCCCGCGTCAAACGTCAAGCTGTTCGCGACCGCGATCGCGCTGCAGCGTCTCGGCGCGGATTACACGTTCACGACCGCCGCGGTCGCAGAGGGTTCCGTTGACGACGAAGGAACCCTGACCGGCGACCTCCGTCTGATCGGCGGCGGGGACCCTAATTTCTCGTCACGTATCCTGCCGTATCGCAAGAAGGAGGAGTACGCGGCGGACCGCTTGAGGCCGGCGCGCCAACTGGCACGCCAGATTCAGGAAGCGGGCATTCGCCGCGTCACCGGCGATCTGATCGGAGACGACTCGCGCTATGTATGGCAACCCTACGCCCAAGGCTGGTCATACGCCGACACTTTGCAGAGTTACGGCAGTCCAGCGAGCGCACTGGTCTTCAACGACAACATCATCGACGTGCATGTGACCCCCGGATCCACCGGCCGCATCGCCAGCATGCGCGTAGTCCCGGACCTGCCGTTCTTGCAATTCACGAACCGCTCCGCCACCGTTTCCGGTCGGCACGTGGAACGTCGCCTGTCATTTCGGCGCGGCGAATCAGCGGACGAACTCGTGTTGACGGGCCAGGTCCCGTCGCGTTCGCGCGGACGGTCGTTCCAGCTTGCCGCTCGGGACCCGGCCCGGTACGCGGCGATGGCTCTCCGAGCGGCACTCAAAGACCTCGGTGTCGTAATCGAGGGCGCAGTCACTTCCAAGCACCTCTTCCCTGACAAGCTCCGGAGCCTGCGATCCCTTCCCAAACCAAATGCGCGAAACGCGCGAGATGCGGTCGCGGAGGTCACTTCAGCGAATCTCGCCGAAGCGATCCGGGTCGTCAACAAGGACAGCCTGAACCTGCACGCGGAAATGCTGCTGCGCGAAGTCGCCCTCCAAGAAGCGGGGGTGGGCAGCCAGGAAGCGGCGGTCGCGAGCATGCGCCGATTCCTGGCCGAGATCGGCGTACGATCCGGCGAGTTTTTCCTGCGGGACGGCTCCGGCCTGTCGCGGCACAACCTGCTCGCTCCGCGCGGTACGGTGCGCCTCCTCGAGTACATGTGGCGATCGGATGATCGCGAGGCATACTTGAACAGTCTCCCGGTGGCGGCACACGACGGCACGCTCGACTGGCGTTTCAAGCAGGCCGCTACCCGGGGCCGTATCCGTGCGAAGACGGGCTCGATGTCCCATGTCCTGGCACTGTCCGGGTACGCCGAGGGCGCGGCAGGCGAGACGCTCGCCTTCGCGATCTTCGCGAACAACTTCGGCATGAACTCTTCGTCGACACGTCAGTTGGTCGACGCCATCGCCTCGACTTTGGTCGATGCCGGGCCGCAGTGAGCGACTCGTTATGATGGGAGTCCCGACAGGCTGGCAATCTCTTTGCGTCCCAAAGGCACTAACCCGCGCAATCTACTCGGGATCGAAGACCTCCAGCGCACCGAGATCGAACGGCTGCTAGAGCGCGGGAGCCACTACAAGACGGTTCCGCCGAACCAACGCCTCGCCACGCTTCGCGGCCACCTGATCGTCAACCTGTTCCTCGAGCCTTCGACGCGCACGCGCACCAGCTTCGAGATCGCCGCGAAGCGGCTCGGCGCCGACACGAGCGACATCCAAGGCCAGGGTTCGAGCCTGTCGAAGGGCGAGTCGTTGGTCGACACGCTGAACACCCTCGGGGCGATGGAACCGGACATCATCGTGATGCGCCATTCCGCCTCGGGCGCACCGCACTTTCTAGCCCGCCATCTGTCCACGCCCATGATCAACGCGGGCGACGGGCGGCACGAGCATCCGACGCAAGCGCTGCTGGACGCGCTGACGATCCTCGCCGCGAAGGACGAGCTCCAAGGCCTCCGCGTCGCGATCATCGGCGACATCTCGCACTCGCGGGTCGCGCGTTCGAACATCCACTTACTGTCGAAGTTCGGCGCCGACATCGTGGCCTGCGGGCCGGCCACCGCGGTCTCGAAGCGGCTGCCGCTCCTGACGCCCGGCGTGAGCCTGACCCACGACATCCGGGAGGCCGTGCGGGACGCGGACGTGATCATGATGCTGCGCGTGCAGCTGGAGCGCCAGAACGTCGAGATATTTCCCAAGGGCGAGTACTTCCGCTACTTCGGGCTCCGGCTCGCCCACATGGCACTGGCGAAGCCGGACGCGATCGTCCTGCACCCGGGACCGATCAATCGCGGGCGCGAGATATCGAGCGAAGTCGCCGACTCGCAACGCTCGATGATCCTCAGCCAAGTAAACAACGGCGTGGCCATCCGCATGGCGGTGCTGGAATGGGTCTGCTCTGCGGCATAGAACGGAAGACGGAATGCGCCTACTGATCCGGAACGGGCGGGTGGTGGATCCCGCCAGCGGCTTGGACGCGCGCCGGGATGTCCTCGTCGATGGCCAGGTGGTCGCGGCGATCGAGCCACGCATCGAATGTCCCGACGCGACTCCGCTAGAAGCGGAAGGATTGGTGGTCGCGCCGGGATTCATCGACATCCACGTGCATTTGCGCGAACCGGGCATCGAGCACGCGGAGACCATCGAGTCGGGCACGCGGGCGGCGGCAGCGGGCGGTTTCACCGCGGTCTGCTGCATGCCCAACACGATTCCGGTGAACGACTCGGCCCAAGTCACGGGCTTCATCGTCGAGCGGGCGCGGCAGACCGCCGCAGTCCACGTGCATCCCATCGGCGCCATTTCCAAAGGCAGCAAGGGCGAGCGGCTCGCCGACATCGGCGCGATGCAAACGGAAGGCGCGATAGCGATCAGCGACGACGGCATTCCGGTCATGAATTCCGGGCTGATGCGCCGGGCGATGCAATACGCCGCTTCGTTCGGCCTCCCGGTCATCGACCACTGCGAGGATCTCAACCTGAGCGCGGGCGGCGATATTCACGAAGGTCTCCAGAGCGTGCGCCTCGGGCTGGGCGGCATTCCCGGGTGCTCGGAAGACGTCATGGTGGCGCGGGACATCATCCTCGCCGCCGACACGGGGGCCCACATCCATATCGCGCATATTTCGACGGCAAACTCCATAGCGATGGTCGCCCACGCGAAGCGGCTCGGCCTGCCGGTCACAGCCGAGGTTACGCCGCATCACTTCGCGCTGACCGACGAGCGAATCCCGGGATACGACTCGAATTACAAGATGAAGCCGCCCTTGCGGTCGCAACGGGATATCGACGCTTCCATCGAAGGGCTTGCGGACGGCACCATCGATTGCATCGCCACGGATCACGCCCCGCATACCGGTCACATGAAGATGCAGGAGTTCGAGAGGTGCCCGTTCGGCGTCACGGGTCTCGAGACAGCACTCGCGCTCGCCCTCGAGACGCTTTATCACAGCGGGCGTATCGATCTGTCCGACTGGGTGCGACTGTTCACGAACGGCGCCGCCGACTGCCTCGGACTCGACCGCGGCAAGCTGCGCGTCGGCGGGCCCGCGGACATTACCGTCTTCTCGACGGACCGGGAGTGGACGTACGACGTGAATCAGACGCTCTCGAAGAGCAAGAACTCGCCGTTCGGCGGAGCGACGTTCCGGGGCGGGCCGACCGCGACGATCGTTTCGGGTCGCGTGGTCTGGACCGCCGAGGACGGCATCATTGCGCCAGCTTGATCGCGTGGTGAGCACCTTGGCGGGCAATCGGCCAGCACCAAGAAAGTTTGCGAGCGTCGATATCGTCCGGAGGCCGGCACGTGCGACCATGAAGGAAGGTCCCGCAGAACGCCATCCGCTTCTCCGCCATCGCTGTTGCCCACCCGAGGATCAACACAGCTCGTGCTCGGTAGAGCAACGTGATCACTCCAGTTGCGGTATGATCTAGTTTCGCGGCGCATCTGCGGAAACCAGACTCTTGGACATCGAGGGAATCTATCGGCTGGCGCTGGGCGAGGGCGCGAGGCCCGACCGCTGGCAACGCGAGCTGGCCCACGGCGACTGGCCGCGCGTGCTCGTTGCCCCGACCGGATCGGGGAAGACGGCCGCTGTCACGTTGAGCTGGGTGCTGCGGCGTCTCCACTCTCCGAACGTCACACCGCGACGGTTGGTCTGGTGCCTGCCCATGAGGACCCTCGTGGAGCAGACCGCGGAGGTTGTAAGAGGGTGGTGCGGACGGCTGAGTGCCTCTGACGTGAACGGGGCAGGAGCGATCCCCGGTGCGGATGCGGTCCATGTCCTCATGGGCGGAATCGACAACAGCGGCTGGCTGGACAGCCCCGAGAAGCCCAGCGTGATCGTGGGGACGCAGGACATGCTCTTGAGCCGCGCTCTCATGCGCGGATACGCATCGTCCCGCGCGACGTGGCCGATGGAATTCGCACTCCTCCACGAGGACGCGCAGTGGGTCTTCGACGAAGTCCAGCTCATGGGAGCGGGTCGCGCCACGTCTGCGCAACTGGAGGCGTTTCGGAACACCGAAGCGGCACGGGCAGGTCGGGAGGGGAATCCCGTCGGGTTGCCTTCGCGCAGCCTGTGGATCTCAGCCACGTTGGAACCAACCTGGCTCCGGACGGTAGATCACGAAACGCCTCAACCGGAGGAAACCGTCCGCGTTGAGCCTAGCGCGGAGTCAGACGCGCGTCTGGCGAGACTAGTGACGGCGACGAAGGAACTGTATCGGTCCGAAACAGCGCCATCGTCATCGAGTTCCGCGGATCTCACGGGCTATATCGCTGCGTTGGCGGATTCGATTCTGGAAGCCCACCGGCCGGGGCATATGACAATCGCCATCGTCAACCGAGTGAAGCGGGCGCAAGATCTCTACACAGCCATCAAGAAGAGAATCGAGAAGCTCGGACTATCGACTCCTACGCTTGCGCTCGTGCATTCGCGATTTCGCCGTGACGAGCGCGAGCGCGAAATGAAGAAGGTTGACCGCAGTGCGGACAGGAACGTGATCGTCGTCGCCACGCAGGCGATCGAAGCAGGTGTCGACATCTCGGCGGCCGTGATGTTCACGGAACTCGCTCTCTGGGCTTCGATGGTGCAGCGCTTCGGGCGTCTGAACCGCAACGCGGAATACGGCCAAGACGACCCTGCCAAGGTCTATTGGATCGACCTGCTTGGAAACGTTGCGGAAGGTGACAAGCACCTGCTCGAATTGGCTCGACCGTACGAGGAACGGGAACTTCTGGAGGCGCGTGACCGGCTGGCCGGACTGACAGACGTCGCGCCCGTCAATCTCCCGGCACCGGGCGACGACAAACCGCCGCGCCGAGTGATCCGCAGGAAGGATCTCTCAGATCTCTTCGACACGGATCCCGACCTGACGGGTTTTGACGTTGATGTCTCGCCGTACATCCGCGACGCCGAGGACACCGATGTCCGCGTGTTCTGGCGGGACCTGAGCGAGAAGGCCGACGAGCCGCCGCGACCGAAGTCTGCGGAATTATGCGCCGTCCCTATCGGAGCTGCCGCGGACTGGATCAAGAAGGTTCGCAAGGCCCACGGCGACGCCGTGTTTGCGAGTGACCCGCAGTGGCAACGAACCGACGGGAAGGCCGGGGCGCCCCCACCGGGATGGAAGCGGTTTATCGAAGACCCGTGGCCGGGCCTTACGTTGCTCGCTGACATCAAAGCGGGCGGTTATGACGAGCTGACTGGATTCACGGGTGTGATCAAGGACACCCCTTCCCCGATCACCGACCAGACATCGATTGCGGCACGCAGCTCTGCAGAGTCCGAATCGGAAGGACACGGCGAAGACCGCAAGAGCGAGATCGGAGTGCCAATCACCCTCGCCGCTCATCAACGTCACGTCCTTGCAGAGGCAGAGAAACTCTGCGAGGCGTTGGGGATCGATCCCGGCATCCGCCGGACTGTGTTGCACGCGGCCCGCTGGCACGATGTTGGAAAGGCGCACGACGTGTTTCAAGTCACGATGCGCAGGGGCCTCGAATCCGATGACGGTGCCCAGACGATACTGCTGGCGAAGACCGAGAAATCGAACCTGCGTCACAACCGCGCCTATTTTCGTCACGAACTTGCCTCGGCACTTGCATTCCTCGCTCACGAGAGTTGGTCTCGCGATGCTGACCTCACGGCGTATTTGATTGCGGCCCACCACGGGAAAGTGCGGCTGAACCTGCGAGCACTTCCGCGGGAGTCCGGGCCGAAGGAACCTGAGCAAGCCGGAAAACGATTTGCCCGGGGCATCTGGGATGGCGATGAGTTGCAAGCGGTCGAGCTGGAAGGCGGCGTACGCTGGAACGGCGGTTCGTTGAATCTGTCGGTGATGGAATTGGGGTGGAACGCGGAGACGCACGAGAGTTGGACGGAGCGCACGCGGGACCTTCTGACGCACTTCGGTCCGTTCCGTCTCGCGTGGATGGAGACGCTGCTGCGCATCGCAGACTGGCGGGCTTCCGAGAAAGAGCGGAATGGCGACGCGGAGGCCAGATCGCAATGACTTCCCGGGAACCGTTGTCGCTGGGCGGATGCACCCCGATCCCCCTCGCGGCCTACCTCAAGGCGGTCGGAGTCCTCCGGTTGCTCTCGTCAGCCGAAAACAGCGCCACGGGAAGCGCCGCGGATCCCTCCGCCCGGGGCTGGTGGGCGGACGAGTGCTTCCACTTGCTGACTACCTTGGATCGCGACGGACTGCTCAAGTTCTTTCTCGAGGAGTACGCTCCCACGCCGATCATGGCCCCGTGGAACGGCGGCAGCGGCTTCTACCCCAAAGACAACAAGGACGGATTCGGGCCGCTGAGTGCGGCATCGGTTGCAAGCCGATTCGACGGAATCTCGTCCGGCATCCGGATCGCATCGGAGGCGATTGCGCGATCTGGACTGGATGCAAGGCCCGATAAAGAGACCAAAATCGAGCTCGTCGAGACGCTCAGGGGCAGTCTGACGGATGCCGCGCTCGGCTGGATCGATGCCGCGCTCGTGCTAACAGGGGCAACCGCGAAGTACCCGCAACTGCTCGGCACCGGAGGGAACGACGGCAGGCTCGATTTCACGAACAACTTCATGCGCCACTTGGTCTCCACCAAGGGCTTGTTCGACGCCGAGTCGGGCGCGCCATCGAAAGATGCGGCGAGACTGCTCGAGACTTCGCTCTTCGACGTTCCCGCGCCGGGCATGACTTCCGCTGCCGTTGGCCAGTTTGCACCAGGTTCGGCGGGCGGGCCGAACGCGACGACTGGATTCAACAGCGACTCGAGCGTAAATCCATGGGACTTCGTGCTGATGCTCGAGGGTAGCGTTGCCTTCGCCGGGGCGGCGACGCGACGCCACCAAAGCGCGAGCGGGTCCGGTGCGAGTTTCCCCTTCACGGTCCGCGCCGTTGGCGCGGGCGGAGGCGGCGTGGGCGTAGAGGACGAGCAAGACGCTCGCGCCGAATTCTGGGCGCCGCTTTGGGCGAATCCGGCGCGCTTCATGGAGATCGACGCCCTGCTGTCCGAGGGCCGCGCGGTCTTGAACGAACGCACCGCGCGCGACGGGCTGGAATTCGCCCGGGCGGTCGCCAGTCTGGGAACCAGCCGGGGATTCTCCGAGTTCGAACGGTACGGCTTCTTCATGCGGTCCGGCAAGGCGTTTCTGGCCACGCCGATCGGCAGGGGAGCGACCGGGAAGGAGCGGTCGACTGGAGTCCGGCTCATGGCGGACTTGGACGCCGGCGGATGGCTTGACCGCGTACGGCATGTCGCACGTCAGAAAGAGGATTCCGCTGCTGGCCGAAACGCGATCAAGCAACTGGAAGACGCGCTGTTCGAGTTGGTGGCCGAGGGCGGGTCGCCTGTCAAGTTTGAGGTGGCCCTTGTGGCGCTCGGAAGAGTGGCCGCCTGGCTCGCCCTCAGCCCGAAGGGCCGCGTTGCGGTCGGTGCGCCTCCGCCGTTGCTCTCGCGAGATTGGATGCGGGAAGCGGACGACGGAAGCCCGGAATTTCGCATCGCCGCGGCACTGGCAGGCATCGGTTTGACTCCGCTGAAGTTCGGCAAGCCTCGCGAAGAGGATCAATCGACCTCAGATGCTCCGCAGCCGGAAGCGACGTCAGCGGATGCGCCAGCGACTGGCGAGTCCGACGAGACACCTTGGTACTTGTCACACCCCTTGCCCATGGCGGCTCACATCGCCCCGATTGACGAGAGGCGATACGTTGACGCTCAGCTCAAGCGAGTGAGGCTCCGGTGGTCGGACGACCCGGATCCGTCGGCACTTGTGTGGGGAACCGGCAGCCTTGTCGCGAATTTGAACGCGGTGCTGGAGCGGCGGCTGCTCGAGATGGGCATGCGCGGGCTTCCGGACAAGCCCATTGCCGGGGCCCTGACCGCTCGTCTGGAGGATGTGACCAGCTTTCTCAGGGGCGACTTCGACGATGCTCGATGCGCAGATTTGCTGCGCGGGCTGATCTGGGCCAAGCCGGCGTGGCTGCGCAGGCCACCGCATCGGCCCGTGTCACGCCAATTCGCCGCTCCGTTCGCGTACGCCGCGCTGAAGCCGCTCTTGGTTCCAAACGCGACCCTGAACGAAGCTCTGCGCCGCACCATGGATCCCGCCCCTGCCGTACGAATTCCCGTGCCACCCGGACTCATCGCGCGTCTCCGCACGGGTGGAAGCGACCGAACTGGGAAGGTGATCGATGATGCCGTGCGAGCGGCATTCGGACGCGCCCGGGGCTCGGGGCTCGCATCGCCATTTGACCGGGCGCTAACGAACGCAAGAGGCGGCACCAGTCGCTTCGGGACCGGTATTCGACCCGACCGCCTCGCGGCGGCGCTACTGATCCCGATCGGCGACATGGCGCTCAAGACACTGCTGGAACGTGCGTACCCGCCGCCAGACACTTCTGAAAGCAATCGAACGGAGGACACCAACGATGGCAATTGACCTAACAGCACTTGCAGGGGCACCGCGTCTGCTTGCCGAGGCGACCCTGAAACCTGTTCAGGGCAGCCGATTCCAGCCGACCGGCTTCCCGAACCTTGGCCACGCGGCTTACATGTCTCCGGACGGAGACGGACAGATCGTGCTCGTCGAAAGTGCGCAATCGATGGCAAACCGCTTGGAGACGGTCTGCTGGGACGACGCGAATGACGACTGGGTAGGACCCCTCATGGGGTTGCCTGTCGTCAAGGTGGTCGACGGAGAGAGCAAGCCGCTCACGAACTCGGTTATCGAGGCTCACCGGCTCAACTCGCCCTACATCTTGGAGGGAACGGACAAGACGGTCTTCAACCTCCTCAAGGAACGGCTGGCAGCCATGGAGAAGGGACGCGTCGATCTCCGAGAACTCGCGAAAGTGCTGCTCGAGTTCGACACGAATTCCCTGCTCCACGGTGTCTTCCTCGCGAAGAAGAATCTCGCCGGAGGCCGCTTGCGACTGCCCCGCTCGCTGTCCTCGTTCATCGAAGCCGAGGAGGCGAAAGAGGTTGCCAGCGGAGGCGTCAAGAACGACAGTGTCGATCCCAAGGGAGACACCGCCAAAGGTTTCGGCAACGTGCCATTCGCTCGAAACGAATGGGTCGCCAAGCGCATCACGGCCTACTTCAATCTCGACCTGAGACAGATCCGGGCATTCGGCCTCGGCGAGGCGGTCGAGCGCCTGCTCGTCCTCGTGGCGTTGTTCAAGATCCAGAAACTCCTTGCAGTCGGTCTCCGGCTCAGGACGGCTTGCGATCTTGACGTGGACGAAGTGAGTGTTACGGGGCCAGCAGGATTCGCCCTGCCGGACCTCGGTGATCTCGAAAGGGAGCTTCCCCAAGCTATCCAAGCTGTTGGATCGCAGGGACTCTTCGGTGCGAGCCGCGAGATGACCGTCACCTATCGGAAATGAGCAAATGTTCGCACTCTCCTTCCAGTTTCCAGCGCGTCGCTACCACGCGACACCGTGGGGCCGGGCGGTAAACGAGGCCGAAGTCGCTTGGCCCCCGGAACCGTGGCGCCTGCTCCGGGCACTGATCGCGGCACACTGGCGGAAAGGGGATCACTCAGACCGGTCGGCCGAGAACCTTCAGCAACTGATCGATGCACTTGCCGAGACGCTTCCCGTCTACCAACTGCCGACAGGCGGAGTCCATGCCCATACGCGCCACTACATGCCGATCGGAACTGTGGACAAGTCGACTGGGCGCGAAAGAACGGCACTGGTCTTCGACGCATTCGCTCGCCTGCCGGAAGGCCAGCCCCTCATCGTGGCTTGGCCGGAAGTGACTCTGGAATCCGAGTTCTCTCGGTATGCTACCGATCTCGCTACGTCGGTCGGATACCTCGGTCGCGCCGAGAGCTGGACGGAATGCACCGCTCTCGAGGAATGGAGCGGTACGCCCAACTGCGTGCCCCTCGATCAGCGCGAATCCCTCGAGCGGCCTGCGGACGGCAAGCCGATTCGGCTACTCGTACCGCTTTCTCCGGCGAAGTACCGCGAGGAGCGCGAGCGCCTAGTTGCAGGACTTCCGCCCCACTCTAAGCGGATGCAGACATTGCCCGAACGACTCGTCGACGCGCTCACTCTAGAAACCGGGGATTATCAGACCCATGCTTGGAGTCGTCCTCCGGCATCGTGCGAAGTTATTTACAGCATGGCACCGGAAGCCGCTCTCGGCGTGAAGTCACGGAGGACCTCCCAGAGGGCTTCGCGCCGCCAAGAGAAGGAACCGACGGTCGCAAGGTTCCTGGTCGCGGGGCGTCCCCTCCCCCGAGTCGAAGACACGATCAAGATCGGAGAGTTGATGCGCCTAGCTGCACTCTCGAAGTTCGGCTGGGAGAAGGGCCGTCCGAAAGCGCCGTGGCAGATTTCGGGGCGCGACAGAGAGGGCAAGCCACTGAAGGATCCTCAGCACACTCATGCTTTCTGGCTTCCGGAGGATGCGGACAATGACGGATGGATCGACCACATCTCGGTATACATCGCTGGAGGGATGGATGCGAATGTGCTGCGCGGACTGGATCGGATCACCCGCCTGTGGATGCCCGGTAAGCATGATTCCCCAGACAGCGGACCCGAGGTAGCGGTTGCGGAGGAATGGCGGCTCGCGTTGGAAGGATTCGGGATGCCTGAGGAATTTGCCGAGAGCGCACCGATATTTGGACCATCCACCCACTGGCGCAGTGCCACTCCGTTCCTCGCTTCCGGGCACTTGAAACCTGCCGGACACCGTAAGGAAGCGGAGCGCCTGTTGAGAATACGGGGGAGGTATCCCGAGGGTACCGAGATCAGCCCGTTGTCGTACATCAAAGTGCGTGAAGCCAGACGCCGTCCCGTCCATTTCCATAGATTCCGTTCGCGGGGTGGCGAGAGGCAGCACGATGCTGCGGGCGCGTTTCTACGGATCGCGTTTCCGAGTCCTGTCCCTGGGCCACTTGCTCTCGGCTACGGGAGCCATTTCGGTCTCGGCCTCTTCGTCCCCGACGACCAAAGCGACGATGGACCGGACTAGAAACGCACCTACGGTCCATTGAGCAGCGAGCGCTGCGAGGCCCGTTGCGAGCACCGAGTGATTGAAATCCGATTGCGTTAATCATGGCTCACTGGTCCGTAGCCACCAGCCCGAAATCAAGACATGGATGACCGTCGCCTGATCGAGCGCTGGCTGCCAATTGCAGCGCTCAGTGAAGAATGCGTACGGGAACGTCGCTCGATGACCGCGCTGCCGCCGACGTACTATCTCCATGTCTGGTGGGCGCGGAGGCCACTGGTTGCGGCGCGCGCGGCCGTGCTCGCCTCCCTGCTACCGGAGGATGCGGATAGAGAGCGGTTCTTGCATGCGATTGGGATACACGGTGATCCGGTAGCAGCCAAGAGAAGGATCGACGTCGCGACCCGCAAGGGGGAGCGGCTCGGTGCCGCTGCCTACGGATACGCGCGGGCCTTCAAATACTCCTTAGGGGACAGTGCAAAATAACTTTCCTTGGTTGAGGTCGATTCTTGGCCAGTTGTCGGTAGCCGGACGCATGTCCGCTGGTCATGCGGTGGCGGGTGCCGGTTCGGCGGGGAGGCCCGCGGTCTCGCCGGCGGCGGCCGCCGCCGACGGCGAGGAACGGTCCGTCGCGTGGGGCCGGATCTCGTAGTTCCAGCGCGGCCGCTCGGCGTCGGGGTGCAGGTTCAGCGCGTCCATCTGCGCGTCACTGATGTGAACCCCCTTGGCGTACTGGCGGGTGATCCGGTGGGCGGTCACTTTGAGGCCGGCGCGGGTGGTCGTGGTGCGGATGTAGTTCAGGACGGTCTCGAAACTGTCCAGCGGCTTGCCCCGCCAGTTGGTGCTGAGGAAGCTGAACAGGCGATGCTCGATCGGGTTCCACTGGGAGCAGCCGCTGGGGTAGTGGGCCACGCGCACGCGCAGGCCGTGGCGGTTGCACAACTCGTACTGCAGGGCGTGCTTCCAGGCGCGCGGGCGGCAGCCGTTGCTGCCGCCGCTGTCGGCGAGGATCAGCAGGGTGGTGGCACCGGGGTAGAGGTAGCGGCCCTCGAGGCGCCACCAGAGTTCGATGCAGTCGACGGCGAAGATCGGGGTGTCGGCGGAGTCGCCGACGCAGATGGTGCCGAGGTTGGCGTGGAGGTCGTAGATGCCGTAAGGCACGGCGCGGCCGGCGGCGAGGGAGCGGAAGTCATGGTCGAGGACTTTGGTGTCGTCTTGCTGCCACGTGGCGCCGGCGTTGCGGAACAGGCCGACGAGTTCCTTTTTCTTGGTGTCGACGCTGATCACGGGGCAGCCGGCGTACTCCGCGCGCAAGGCGGCGATGCGCTGGAACTGGGGGTCGCGGTCGGGATGCTGGGTGGTGGCGAGGCATTTGCGGTTGACGCGCAAGGAGAAGCCGTTGCTTTTGAGCCAGCGGCGCACGGTCGAGGGGCTGATGGGGAAGCCGTCGGCGGTCAGTTGGGCGGCCAGCTTGGCGACGGAGCGGTGCATCCAGCGCAGGCCGCCCATGGGGCTGCCGGCGGTGTCGCTTGCGAGCAGCGTGTGCAGGTGCTCGCTTAGGGCAGGGTTTTTTTTACCAAGGCTTTGCGCCCGCCGCCCGGTCGGCGCACGCGCCCGGGCGGGATGTTCCCTAGGACCAATTCGCGGCGGCCCTTGGCGACGGTCTTGGCATGCAGGCCGCACAACGCGGCGGCGCGGTGGTCGCCGCCCTCGCCGCACTGCAGCGAGGTCAGGCCGGCGTACAGGCGGCGCTGGCGCTCGTCGAGGGCGCGCCAGAAACGGTGCGCGGCGGCCGCCAGGTTCTCCGGTCGCAG
The DNA here is from genome assembly GCA_965242625.1 of Bryobacterales bacterium. GTDB lineage: Bacteria > Acidobacteriota > Terriglobia > Bryobacterales > UBA6623 > VXMF01. Next base: position 1,366,529 of record CBDEST010000005.1, read on the forward strand.
GGGCGCGAGCAGCAGCAACAGGGGCCCGCCGCCGTGCCGCGCGGCGACCTGCCGGCGCTGCCGTTCCGGGTCGGCCGAGCAGTACAGGGAGCGTCCGTCGATTTGGACGCAGGCCAGGTCCTGATCCTGCACCAGCCGCCGCAGCGTGACCAGCGAGCCGACGCCGACCAGCGCATCGAGTTCGCGCACGTACCAGCCGCGCGGAGCGGCCTCGGTCAACTCTGCGAGGGTGGCGCGCAACGTGCCGCGGGTCGAGAAGCGGACCCCTCCATGGTCCCACAAGCCGTCGGCGTCGAAACGGGCCGTGGCGCGGAGGGTGTAGTACTGCCCGCCATGGGAGTAGCTGGAGAGGGTGTCGAGTTGTTTGAGCTTGCGGAGGACAGTCCGCGTGGAGGGGCTGCCGAGGGCGGCGACGAGATCGTTCATGGAGGCCACTTGCAGGCGGTCCAAGGTCTCGGCGACGGAGTCGGCGGGGAAGGTAACGGGACGCATGGACCCATTATGTCAGGATGAAATACTCTATTTCATATCGACAGACCGGTGCTGCCGGAATGATCGCTGTATAAAGGCAGATCAGGCGGGACGGGTCTCCGTTTCCACCCTCGAAGAGAGAGAAAATGCCTTTATTCATATAATGAATAGAACGTTGTTTTGACGTGTCCCCTTAAGCGCCGAGGACTACCAATGGCTGGCTGCAACGATCAGCAGCGCCACCGTCCTCGATCCGACCGCTGGGGGCGGCAGTGTGCCGTTCGAGTCCGCACGTTTGGGATTCGAAACGGCGGCCAATGATCTGGATCCGGTCGCGGTCTTGATCGAACAGGCGACGCTGGATTGGCCGATGCGGTTTGGAAACGAGGTTAGGGCCAGTTTCGACCGACTCGCGCAGGACTTCGGCGCGGACGGCATCGAGTACGCCCGCGACATCGACGGGCAACGGAACGTGCGCGGATACACGGGTGTGCGAATCAAGGACGCTACGAGCGCGGATTCATGGCTGTCGTTGCGGAGCGGGAACTTGACTGCCGCCACACCTACGAACGGACATCCGCCCGTCGACGCCCCACCCAATTCGCCCGAACCGGTCGAAGATCCGGACGACGTGCCATTCTAGCGCGGTCTTGCGTCAATGCAAAAATCGCATTGACGCAAGCCTAACCTCGCCGGAATCAATGGGATACGATCCCGCGAGGCCGCCCGTGCGTCAATGCGTCAATGCACGATATTCGTATTGACGCAAGCGCAACTACAATCGAATCAATGACATAAGCGCGAATTGCGTCAATGCGTCAATGGATTGACGCCCTATATACACACGTGACGTGCGCGTAGTAGGTGTATCTATACGCGCCTATGCGTGTCCCTACTCTGTGACACTTGCTTGACGCATTGACGCAAGAGGCCCTAACCATATCGGAAGTCGCACAAAATAGAGTAGTTAGCCATGCGTCAATGGGTGCGTCAATGCAGAAAGTTGCATTGACGCATTGACGCGCATTGACGCAAGCCCCAGCCCAACATCGACTCGATCAGAGCCAGTGCGCTCGCTACTGGCCCGCCAAGCGCACGGTTGACACCGCGAGGTCGCTAGCCTATGATCAATCCGTGACCGCTCCCGCCCGCCGATCAACCCAGACGCAATCGGATCGCCCGATGACATTCACGCAATTCCTGACCGTGATGGGCATCGTCGTCGTCCTCGCGGGCAGCATCGTCTATTCGTTGCATCAGCGGATCGACGACGTTCGAACCGACATGCGCTCGATGCAGACAGACACCAACACTCGTCTAGGCAAGATAGAGGAAAGACTTGGCGGGATCGAGCAGGCTGTCGCTCGTCTCACCGTGCTGATCGAGCTCGGCCAGTCCACCGGATCAACGACGGCCAAGCCCCTCGCGCAACCAACGGATTGAGTGCGAGTGATCGAGTGATCGAGTGATCCGCTCAAGTTTCGTCCGCTGCTCGCCCTGATATGGGCCGCGCTTGTGCTCGCGCTCGCCGCTCTGGCCAGTTGCGGATCCGCCCCGCCGTCGACCGAATCGGGAAGCGATCTTGCTAGACGCTTGATCAGATCCGCCAAGGCAGTTGAGCCGCCGCTAGCAGAGTACGTGCCGGTTCACGGCCCGCTCACGCAGTCCGCCGCAATGAACCGAGAGCTTGCCAAGCTGCGATCCGCAGATACGGTTTGCGATACGAGGCTTGAGCTCTTCCGAATCAGCGACATGTCAGAGCAGGCTTGGCAACTCTACAAAGACGGTTCGCTCCCCATCGAGGACGCCGCCGTAATCATCGGCGAGACTCGCGGTAAGCATGGATGGTACGTCGAGGCACAGGACGGTAGTGCGGTGCAGATTGCCGAGTTCAGAGGCAGGTTCCCAAGCGAGTGGATTAGGATTGCCCACCAGTACGCTCGCGGTTCGGCGGACTTGCCGGACGTGCCGCAGATCGAGTTACGCCGGATCCTTCACACCGCGAGGATATGCGAGTGATCCGCTTGCGTCTCACCTACGATCAGCAACCGCGTTCGCGAGCGTATACCCGATGGCAACAAGACTACCGAGCCGCAACGTTACGGGATGAGGTACTGGCAGGACCTGTTCTCGCCGCGCCAGTTGCTTTGCCACGGCACGAGCGTCGAAGTGTTCCGCGAGATGCTCGATGCCGACCGCGCCTCCGGACGGCTGAGCGAGGTTCGCAAAGCGGCATACGGATATCTGTCGATTGCCTTGGACAAGCTCCTCAACTACAACTCACGGATGTCAGTATGGATGCCTACTCGGGCGGTCATCGCGAATACGTTCAATCGCCATGACTTTGCCTTCTGCTGGTCCTACGCCGAAATGGCACCGCTTGTTACCGGGGCGGGATACGACTGGGCGCTGACGAGCACCTCAAAGTGCATCAAGGAACTCCTTGACCTGACGGGATCCGAAGGCAGTGCCCTGAACAGCCTGCGACTGGACATCAGCTCTGAATCCACCGATCGTACGCCGCCACCGATCACTGTCACCTGCAAGTCGGCCGACAGCCTCGACCACATCCCGGACAGTTCGGTCGACGCTGTCGTCATGGATCCGCCCTACTACGACAACGTCATGTACGCGGAGCTTTCGGACTTCTTCTACGTCTGGCTCAAGCGTACCGCCGGACACGTCTTCCCCGAACTCTTCCGCCGCCCCCTCACCGACAAGGACAACGAGGCTGTCGCCAACCCGATGCGATTTCGCGGAAAGCCCGGGGCTACGGCACTCGCGGGTCTGGAGTACCAAGACCGCATGGAGACGATCTTCGCCGAGTGTCTCCGGACGCTCAAGCCAGACGGCATCCTGACACTGATGTTCACCCACAAGGCCTCGGGGGCCCGGGATGCGCTGACCAAGGGCCTAATCGAGGCCGGATTCGTGATCACCGCGTCATGGCCGATCAATACCGAAGCCACTGGGAGCATGCACATCAAGAACAAGGCCGCAGCCAACAGCACCGTATTCTTGGTCTGCCGCCCCCGCGAGAAGCGTTCGGACGACGAGACTGTGTACTGGGAGCGCGTTGAACCCAATGTCGCTACGGCCGTTCGGCAGCGGGTCGCGAAGTTTGAATCTGCTGGTATCCGGGGTGTCGACCTCTATCTGGCGTGCTTCGGACCCGCTCTTGAAGAGTTCTCCCGACACTGGCCATTGGAGCGCGGTACTCCCCGGCGGCGACCTGTATCCAACGGCAAGTCGCGCAAGCCCATGGTTCCCGAGGAGGAGTGGGATCCGTACAGAGTTACACCAGAAGACGCCCTCGACGTAGCGAGTCGCGAGGTCAAACGCTGACGCTTGGAGCAACTGACACACCTCAAGGCGCACGCCGACCTAGACGCCCCGACCGCGTTCTTCGTGCTGGCGTGGGATACCTTCAAGGCCCCGGTGTTCTCGTATGACGAGGCCCTCCGCCTGGCTCGCGCCGTAGGCACGGATCTTGACAAGCAGGTAGTCAAGCGCATAGCCGAAAAGAAAGGCAGCAACCTGCGGTTGTGGGACAGCCTGCATCGTAAGGCGAAGGGCTCGCTGGGACCCGTCGACGGGTCTCGGGGCATGATCGATGCTATCCACCACGCGGCCCGGCTCGCGCGAAACAAGTCGCTTGATGCCGCGCGCGAGTTGCTGGCCAAAGAACGCGTTGACAAGGATCCCCGTTTCTTCGCGGCACTTGAAGCAGTGCTCGAGGTGCTCCCCCCTTCCACTAACCAAACCGGCGTTCCACTCGAAGGAGACTTGGCCGCCTCGAGCAGCGACTTTGAAGCACTCTATATGCTCTATCGCCTCGCCTACACTGACAGTCTTCTCCAACGAGAGATGAGCCTCAACGAGGGGGTTGATTCCAACGAGAGATGAGCCTCAACGAGGCTCTGGAGGGGATGCGCGGATCATCGGAGGGTGATCTTGCAAATCGATCTGGCGACGCACAGGACCTTGGCCGACGTGCGTCAGTTCCTGGAGGCGACGCCGCCGGAGGCGACGCTGGCGCCGTCGCGCACGGAGGCGTACGCGCACGTGGAGCGCACGGTGCGGCGGTTCTCGTACTGGAAGCTGCCCAAGCGGGCGGAGCGGGGCTTGCTGCGGACGTACTTGCAGCGGACGACGGGGCTGTCGCGGGCGCAGGTGGCGCGGCTGATCGCGGCGTACATCGAGAAAGGGGGCTTGGCGGACGGGCGCAAGGGCGCGGCGCGACCGTTCCGGCGGCGTTACACGCGGGACGACATCCTGCTGCTGGCCGAGACGGACGCGCTGCACGGCACGCTGTCCGGCCCGGCCACGATGGCCTTGCTGCGCCGGGCTTTCGAGGTCTTCGGCGACGAGCGCTACGAGCGTCTGGCGGGGCTCTCCCACGGCCATCTGTACAACCTGCGGCACTCGAAGGCGTACGTGCGCGTGCTCGGCAACCTGGACGGCACGCGCCCCGCGCCGACGCCGATCGGCGAGCGGCGCAAGCCGCGCCCGGAGGGCCGCCCGGGCTGGGTGCGGGTCGACTCGGTGCATCAGGGCGACCTCGACAAGGTCAAGGGGGTGTACCACATCAACGCGGTCGACGAGGTCACCCAGTACCAGTTCACGGGCTGCGTGGAGCGCATCTCGGAACGCTACTTGCTGCCGGTGCTGGAGCGGCTGCTGGCGTCGTTCCCCTTTGCCGTGCATGGGTTTCACTCCGACAACGGGTCCGAGTACATCAACTACCAGGTGGCCGCGCTGCTGGAGAAGCTGCGCGTGGAGGAGTTCACCAAGTCGCGCCCGCGGCGCAGCAACGACAACGCCCTGGCGGAGAGCAAGAACGGCAGCGTGATCCGCAAGCAGTTCGGGTACGGGCACATCCCGGGGCGGCACGCGGAGCGCCTGGACCGGTTCCACCGGGAGGTGCTGGCCCCGTACCTGAACTACCACCGGCCGTGCCTGTTCCCGCGCGTGGAGACGGACGCCAAGGGGAAGCGGCGCAAGGCGTACCGGCAGGCGGACATCCGCACGCCGTACGAGCGGCTCAAGGCGCTGCCGGAGGCGGCGCGTTACTTGAAGCCGGGCACGAGCTTCGCGGAGCTGGACCGGGAGGCGCACGCGCAGACGGATCACGCGGCGGCGCGGGCGCTGCAGGAAGCCCGCGAGGCGCTCTTCGCGGAGCTGCGGGAAGCGGCCTGAGCGCGGCCGCGTTCAGGCTCACTTCACGCTGGAATCGAGCTTTTCGCCTCGGGCCGTGCCGCGGGATCCGCGAGCGGGGTCAGCGGTCTGCGCCCTGCGGGCGCAGCCTTGTTAGCCGAAGGTGGGCTTTGCCCCCCGACCCCCCCAAGGTTTTCCTTAGGCATGAGCTGGCCCCGAGGGAAGGGCGCCCGAGGCGGTGGGACACGACTTGCAGCCCACCCTCCCGAAGGTCTATAATCACCCCGTTCCCGCGTCCCTTCCCTCGGCCCTCGTTCAGGCTCATTTTCGAATTGGAATGAACTCTGACAAGCTTAATGAGCCCGAGCAGTTGAAGATCTGGCGCGAAGACGCGGTCTGACCATGCATCCGGATGCGGCCGCGGCGGACCTCATCAGCGGCCCCGACGCAGCATTCGCCGATGGCGCGGGAGAGAGCCTCGACATAGCGCACGGCGATGAGAACACCGCCTCAATTGGCTAACGCCCCATCGCGAAAGCCCGACGGCTCGCGAGGTCTACCGTATCGGCAGTCGAAAGCCTCCGAAAGGACCGAAATCCGCCTTCCGCAGGACGCATCAGCCTATGTCAGGCCTTCGCCACATGAGGAACGTTCGATGCCGAAGTTGAGACGTCTGCAACAGGCCCGCTACGGCAACTTCGCATAGGCCCGAGCAAGCTGGTCGAGATCGACACCTGACGCATCGCCTCGATGCACGACGAGCCGGTACCTCAACCGCGTCGGTGCCTGGCGCGACAACTCGACGGGATCCGGTCCCGGCCAGACCGGGTTTTGCATGCTCGGTGTATCCGGCGAGCGGAGGATCCACTGTTGAGGGTATCCGGTACTCGCAGGATGCACCAAGATCGCCACGCCGCTCGGCGAACCGGTTGCGCCGAAAGGCGCTGAGAAGTCAACCCAGTCCCCCGCATCGAGCGGTCCGCGAGTCGGCTGCACCGAACCGGACTTCGCGACAAACCGCAACCCTTCCAGCATCTTGACGCGCAAGGAAAAGCCGCCGTAACCCTTGTCGTCCTCGGAACCGCCCAAGCGGACGCCATCTTGCAACGGCCGGAGCTGGATGTCGAAGTCGATATTCCGGCGGTCGCCCTCGGCGGGATGCACGACGATCTCGGCACTTTCCTTGACGATCGGATCCTCTCCGTCTCCAAAGTCCGGCGAGTACCAGTCGTGAGTTGTCCGCAGGCCGTTGCCCGGCGGCAAGATATCCGCGCTCTCGAGCTTCCACGAGAAGCCGCGTGCGAGCCACGGATCGCCGGCACGAACGTCTCCGATCAGCACTTGATGCCAGGTCCAGAACACTCCCCGGTGGTGGCGGTGATCTTCGGGAAAGTCCTCGGTGAGCACCTCGCCGTCGAGCCCGTACAGGGGGTGGATGTAATTCGAGCGCTCGTAACGACCTTCGAACGAAGTCGGTTCCAACCTGTAGAAGAGCACAGGGTCTCCGGATTCGCTAATCAGATAACCCCCGTCCTGCTGAGCAACACTGACTGAACTCGCTTGCGGGGGCTCGATCACGACGGAATCGCAGCCAGCGAGAACAACCAGTAGAACCAAGGCAAGTAGCACGCGACGATGCACCTGTTGGTGCGCAAGGGATTATAGCCGCTCGCTCGCGGCACGGAGCCGGTCGTTCGGCCCCGATTGATACACTGGGCCGTTCCCATGCTCAAAGTCGGAGACCCAGCGCCGGACTTCACTGTCGCGACCGATGGCGGCGGTACGTTGCGTCTCGCAGACCTGCGCGGACAGCGAGTCGTGCTGTACTTCTATCCGCGCGACAACACTCCCGGTTGCACGACCGAGGCGTGCGACTTTCGAGACGCGGCAGCGCGGTTCGCCGACAAGAACACCGTCATCCTCGGCGTCAGCAGGGACAGCGTGCAGTCGCACGACCGATTCAAGGCGAAGCACGAACTGCCGTTCCCCCTGCTGAGCGACAGTGATCGCGAAATCGCCGAAGCGTACGGGACGTGGCGCGAAAAGTCGCTGTACGGCAAGAAGTTCATGGGCATGGTGCGATGCACGTTCGTCATCGACGAAGAGGGAACCATCGCGGCGGTGTACGACAAGGTCAGAGTCAAGGGGCATGTCGAAGCTCTGCTTGACGCTCTCTGAGGCGGCAGGGACTCGCGGGCTGTCCACGGCCGTAGCGCACCGCGCACGAACCATCACGGCTATAATGAACATCCATGGAGGCCGAGCAGCTACAGCGAAAGCAGGAGCGTCTCTTCGGGCTGCTTGCCGACATGGGCAAGCTGCTGGTCGCGTACTCCGGCGGCACGGACTCGGCGTACCTCGCCTGGGCCGCCCACCGCGTCCTCGGGGCGGAAGCCTTGGCGGTGACGGCCGACTCGGCTTCGATCCCGGTTTCCCACAAGCGGGACGCCGTGGACTTCGTCGAACGGTTCGGGATCCCGCACCGCTTCATCGAGACGCGCGAGTTCGACAATCCCGAGTACACCCGCAACGACTCGAACCGCTGCTTTCACTGCAAGGACGAGCTGTTCCAGCGGATGAACGAACTCGGTGACGAACTCGGCGTCAACACGATCGCCTACGGCGTGAACAAGGACGACACGAGCGACTTCCGACCCGGCCATCGCGCGGCGCAGAAGCATGCCGTCAGGGCACCGCTGCTCGAGGCGGGCATGGCCAAGGCCGAAATCCGATCGCTGTCGCGCGGGGCCGGCCTGCCCACTTGGGACCGGCCCGCCGCGGCGTGCCTGAGTTCGCGCATTCCGTACGGCACGACAGTCACGCCCGAGAACGTCAAGCTGGTGGAGCGGGGCGAGGAAGCGCTCAAGGAACTCGGCTTCCGCGTTTACCGCGTCCGCTACCACGGAGAGCTGGCGCGGATCGAGATCGGCAAGGACGAGATGGAGCGGGCGCTCCGCATGGAGATGGCGGAGACCCTGTCCGCGATCTTCCGAGACCTCGGATTCCAGTACGTCACGCTCGACCTCTCCGGCTACCGGCAAGGCTCCTTGAACGAAGTTCTGGGTGCCGCGTCCGACGGCGCGTTCCGCATCTTGAACTGACTTCCGCGCGGTCGCGACGGGATTCGCGCTCGCGTTGCGGCGACAAGCGTTTATCGCACTTGGAGAAACGCTCGTAACTGCTACATATTCGGGCGGTTACGATCAAAACATGAGTGTAGTATTGGCATTCAATCATTTCTAGAATCTAGGTTTTTGTTGCTCCGCAGGGGGTTTACAAGGGCACGCGAGTTGCTAGAATACTGAGTCCCGCCCCGCTGACGAGCGCATGTTTGCCGCCAGTTTCGGATCGCTTGGCTGCGCATCCACTCGTCGCGAAGGTGTTCCGGCAAGTTTCGTCTAGTTTCGGTATTGATGCAAGGAAGTACGATGGAAAGTACGAGCCAGTGGCAAGGCATCCAACAGGCCCTGCGTAGTTCGATGAGCCCAGCGAGCTACGAGAACTGGCTGGAGCCGGTTCAGTTCAGCCACATCGGGAGCGAGCGCGACCTCCACCTCGTCGCTCCCAACAGCGCCGTCCGCGATTGGCTCGAATTGGAGCTGCGAGCGGACATCGTCAGCGCGGCCCGGGCCTCGGGCCTCGACGTGACGACCCTCAGCGTCGAAATCGCCGAGACGGAGCCGACCCTGCACCAAAGCTCGCTGATCTTCGACCCGGAGCCGCCTCGGTTCAACCAGCGCTACACCTTCGACCGGTTCGTCGTGGGCGCCTGCAACGAGTTCGCGCACGCCGCTTCCCAAGCTGTGGCGAGCCGACCCGCGATGTCCTACAACCCGCTGTACGTGTACTCCGGGGTGGGCATGGGCAAGACGCACCTGCTGCACGCCATCGGACACTACATGCACCGTCGCGACACGTCCATGAAGATCGTCTACACCTCCGCGGAAGAGTTCATGAACGAGATGATTAAGTCCATACGCTACAGCAACATGCGTAGCTTTCACGACCGCTATCGCAAGGCGGACGCGCTGCTGGTGGACGACATCCAGACGATCGGGTCGAAGGAGCGCACGCAGGAGGAGTTCTTCCATACCTTCAACGCCTTGCACAACAACGGCAAGCAGATCGTCATCTCCAGCGACTCCGATCCCGAGACCATCCCGGGTCTCGTCGGGCGCCTCAAGTCGCGCTTCTCGTGGGGCCTGATGGCAGACATCCAAGCACCGGATCTCGAGACCAAGATGGCGATTCTCGACCGGCGGGCGGGGGAAGCCGGAGTGCAGCTGCCGGAGAGCGTGCGCAGCTATGTCGCCACGCGACACATCGCCAACATACGGAAGCTCGAGGGCGTGCTGAACCGACTCGTCGCAAGGGCTCAGTTCATGCACAGCCCGATCACGCTCGGCATGGTGAAGCACATGTTCGCGTCCATGAAGCTGGATGCGCCGACAGCGCCGGACATCGAGACGATCCAGCAGGCCGTCGCCGCGAAGTTCGGCATCACGATCACGCAACTGCGATCGCGCAACAACTCGCGCAATGTCTCGCAACCGCGCCAGGTAGCCATGTATCTGTGCAAGCGATTGACGGATTCGTCGCTGATCCAGATCGGAAAAGCGTTTCAGAAACACCACACCACAGTGATGCACGGAATCAAGAATACCGAGCAGCGACTCCAAGGTGATTCGGAACTCAATTCCCAAGTTGAAGAGTTGACCGCGAGCGTCAGGGCGTCAACGCATTCGCTCGCCGATTGAATCCCCAGAGGACACGAACCAGCGTCCCCCGGCAAGTCGCATCGCGCGGTCGGGGCAGCGCGGGGCCGAGACAGGAACAGCATGCGGGCAGGCAAGAGGCTGGCGACCGACTACGCCCTCGGGGGCATCTCCGCTCAGCCCCCGAACGCATCCCCTGCCGGCTTGGGGAATCCGGGCGGCCAACCGCGCTCGCACGGCCGGACGTTGCGAATTGGTATACTGATGGCGTTCCACAATCTGCATTCTGCAAGGGCTGTGGAAGATTGTGGATTAGCCCCGGAGCGTTCCGTGGCTGTGGATGTGACGCGAAGTTTTCCACCGGGCGTTCCGGTTGATTCCGCAATGTGGCTCAACCCCTCGCGCAGGTTATCCACACATCCACAGCAGCTACTACGACTAGAAGAGTAATGCGAGACCAACTGCTAGAAGGTTTCGGACCAGCCCCGAGGGAAACGCCAACGAGAGGAGCGTGACCACATGAAAGTCACTGTCAGAACCCAGAGTCTCGTCAGAGACCTCAGTCTTGCCCAAGGCATCGTCGAACCCAAGGCGACCATTCCGGTGCTGTCGAACGTGCTGCTCGAGGCGTCCGAAGGATCGCTCGCGCTCACCAGCACGGATCTCGAACTCGGCATCCAGACCTCGTTCGAAGCGGAAGTCTCCGAACCAGGCGCGATCCCGCTGCCCATGAAGGCGCTGTTCGACTACGTGCGGCTGCTGCCCGATGCGGACCTGACGATCATGTCCGAGGATCAGAAGCCGGTCGAACTCTCTTGCGGGAGCGCCAAGGCGACCATCGCGGGCATGACCGAACGACTGGACCGCAAGAGCTACCCGACGTTGCCTGTCATGCCCGACTCGGACATCAAGATCCCGGCCGCGGCCCTCGCCAACGCTGTGCAGAAGACCACGATTTCCATCGCGGGCGAGGAGTCGCACTACACGCTGGCGGCGGCCCAGTTCATCGTCCGTCGCGACGCGGTCGGATTCGTTTCCACGGACGGGCACCGGCTCTCGCTGTATATCGAGCAGAAATCGATTCCCGGCGTCGAAGAGGACATCGAATGCCTCGTCAGCCGCAAGGCGATGAACGAACTTGCGAAAGTGCTCGCTCAGGGCGGCGCGGAGCAGCCCGATGTAGACTTCGCGGCGGACGAGAACAACATCTTCTTCAAACTCGGCCGGTGCCTCTTCATCGCTCGCCGCCAGACGGGGAAGTTCCCGGACTACAACCGCGTCATGCCGAAGGACCTCAATATCAGCGTCGAGCTGGAACGGGATCCGTTGAAGCTCGTCCTGCAACGCGTCAAGCAGTTCGCTGACCGTCGTACGCCGGCGGTGGGTCTCGTGCTGGAAGCGGGAAGCCTGACGTTCAGCGCCTCGACCTCCGGACTGGGGTCCAGCGAGGAGGCCATAGCGGTGGACTACGAAGGGGAGGAATTCCGCGTCGGATTCAACTCGGACTACATCCTCGAGTATCTCGGGGTCTGCGGCTCCGACAAGATCACGTTGCGCTTGCGGGACCCGCGTAGCGCGGCCCAGATCGAAGTGGGCGATTCGGCTCGGGACACGGACTATCGCTACGTGGTCATGCCCATCCGGATCTAGTCCACCTGACCCAGGGGAAGGCGCTACGCAGCGACCAAGCATGGCAACAGCGGCACAGAATCAAGGCGGCGACTACACCGCGGACAACATCCGGGTGCTTGAAGGGCTGGAGGGAGTCCGGAAGCGCCCGGCTATGTACATCGGCTCGACCGGCGAGCTCGGCCTGCACCACTTGGTTTACGAGGTGGTCGACAACGCCGTGGACGAGGCTCTGGCCGGGCACTGCAACCGCGTCGACGTCACCATCCATATCGACAACTCGATCACGATCCAGGACAACGGTCGCGGCATTCCGGTGGATCAGCACGCCACCGAGGGCGTCTCGGCTGCCGAGGTCGTGATGACCAAGCTGCACGCCGGCGGCAAGTTCGACGCCGACAGCTACAAGGTTTCGGGCGGGCTGCACGGCGTCGGCGTCAGCTGCGTGAACGCGCTGTCCGAGGAATTGAAGATGGAGATCTGGCGGGACGGGTTCGCATGGGAGCAGGAGTACGCGCGCGGCCAGCCGCGCACCAGCCTGCAGCGCACGGGCCGGTCGCGCAAGACCGGAACGCGCATCACCTTCCGGCCGGACACGGATATCTTCACTACCACCGCCTTCAAGCACGAGGTTCTCGCGAATCGCTTGCGCGAGATGGCGTTCCTGAATGCCGGGCTGAAGATCGTGCTCTCCGACGACCGTGACGAGCGGGAGCCGCAGGAGTTCCATTTCGAGGGCGGCATCGCCGAGTTCGTGGCTTACCTGAACCGGGGCAAGGCCACGCTGCATCCCGATCCGATTTACTTTCACGACGAGCGGGAATTCAATGGCGGCATCGTGTCCAGCGACATCGCCCTCCAGTACAACGACAGCTACCAGGAGAACCTGTTCTCGTTCGCGAACACGATCAACACGATCGAGGGCGGGACGCACCTGTCCGGGTTCCGGTCCGCCTTGACGCGGACGATCAACGCGTACGCGAAGAGCGCGAACCTCCTCAAGAACGCGAAGGTCAACCTGAGCGGCGAGGACGTGCGCGAGGGCCTGACGGCCGTGATCAGCGTGAAGCTGCCGCAGCCGCAGTTCGAAGGCCAGACCAAGGGCAAGCTGAACAGCGACATCCAAGGCCAGATCGTCTCCGCCGTCAACGACCATCTGGGAGAGTACTTCGAGCGGAATCCCGTCGTCGCGAAGAGCGTCATCAGCAAGGCCATCGAGGCGTCCCGGGCGCGCGAGGCGGCGCGCAAGGCTCGCGACCTGACGCGGCGCAAGGGAGCCTTGGACTCGGCGGGCTTGCCGGGGAAGCTGGCCGATTGCCAGGAGCGGACCCCGGAAAACGCGGAACTGTTCATCGTCGAGGGCGAATCGGCGGGCGGCACCGCCAAGCAGGGCCGCGACCGGCGCAATCAGGCCATCCTGCCCCTGAAGGGCAAGATCCTGAATGTCGAAAAGGCCCGCTACGACAAGATGCTGTCCCACGAAGAGATTCGCGCCATGATCACGGCGCTCGGGACCGGCATCGCGGACGAGTTCGATCTGGAGAAGCTCCGCTACCACAAGATCATCCTCATGACGGATGCGGACGTGGACGGTTCGCATATCCGCACCCTGCTGCTCACGTTCTTCTTCCGGCAGATGCGCGAACTGATCCTGAACGGCCACGTGTTCATCGCGCAGCCGCCGCTGTACCGCATCAAGCGCGGCAGCCGGGAGACGTATATCAAGGACGACTCCGAGCTAGCGAGCCAAGTGATCCAGATCGCGACCGAGGGCGTCACGCTGACGATCGGGCGTAACGGCACTCCGGGGAGCGTCTTGGAAAAGGAAGACCTGCGGACTTACGTCTCCAAGCTCGACCGGTATGTCCAGTTGCGCAAGCGTGTCTTGCGCAGGCTGCGCAGTGCCAAGGCCGTGGACGCCGTTTCGCGCGCGGACTTCGCGCTCGATACCAAGGACGACTTCGGCAACGAAGATTCCCTGGAGGCGGTCGCCCAGTGGCTGCGGGTCGAGGGTCTGGGGGCCAAGCTGCAGGAAGACGAGGAGCACTCGGCGTTCGCGATCCGCTTTACCGAGGGCACCGAGGCCGACGGTTTGATCGACTTGGAACTGGCGGGACAGCCGGAGTACCGGGGCTTGAGGGCCCTCGCGAAAGAGCTGGAGACCTACAACCAGCCCCCGTTCGTGGTGGCCGGCAAGCGCTCGACCGACCGGGTGGAGAGCCAACTGGAATTGCTGAGTCACCTCAAGGACGCCGCGATGCGCGACGCCTCGATCCAGCGCTACAAGGGCTTGGGCGAGATGAACGCCGAGCAGCTCTGGGAGACCACCATGACCGCGGACAAGCGCAGCTTGCTGCAGGTGCGGATCGATGACGCGGTCGAGAGCGAGGAGATCTTCACCACGCTGATGGGCGAGAACGTCGAGGCGCGCCGCCAGTTCATCGGCAGCCACGCGCTGGACGCCAAGAACCTGGATATCTAGCTGGCGCTCGGCCGGCCCGGCCGCGTTACGCTTTACGGGCCCTGCGAGCCGCTACGAACGACCGGATGCTGTAGGCAAGGTAGGCGGCGAGGTCGACCGCCATGGCGACCTTCGCCGCCGCCGCCAGCGGCCGCTCCACCGCGTCGCCGCCCAGCATGCGGAAGAAGTCGGGGAACCCGTTCAGGGATCCCACGATGCCGAGCAGGGCCACGACCGCTGCCATATGCATCGCGTGCTTGGGGGACGCCGCGCGCTCGGCAACGATGCCGAGCAGTACCAACACGAGGCCGAAGGCCGCCGGGATCAACGCCGTCAAGCTGCTGCGGCCGCTGACGAGATAGAACGTCAATCCGATCAGCACCAAGCTGATGCCGAATCCCACGGTGAGGCGCGACATGTTCAAGGTCATGAACGCCTATCGTACAGCACGGAGCCCGCGTGGCTCTGCGGACAACTCGCGCACGTTCGCGTTGGAACGCTCGGGTGAATCCGACCGCGGGCGTGCCGACACGCTACCGCCACCCGTGCAAGAACACAGGCTCTAGCCGATGGCCGCGCAAACGGCTTCACCGACTTCCCGCGTGGTTGCCGGAGGCCCGGGCGGGCTCAGATCCGCGGTCACGCGACCGCTGTCCAGCACCTGCCGGATCGCGCCATTGACCGCCTTGGCTTCCTCGGCCAGCCCGAAACTGTAGTGCAGCATCGCGGCAACCGATCCGATCGCCGCGAGCGGGTTGGCCTTGCCCTGACCCGCGATGTCGGGCGCCGACCCGTGAACCGGCTCGAAGAGACCGCGCCACGCGCCTGTAGGCAATTGGTCTCCAAGCGACGCCGAGGGCAGCATCCCGATAGACCCTGCGAGCACCGAAGCTTCGTCGCTGAGAATGTCGCCGAAGAGATTCTCGGTGACGACGACATCGAAATCCGCCGGTCGCAGCAGCAGTTGCATGGCGCAGTTGTCGACCAGCATGTGATCGACTTCGACATCGGGGTACTGCGGAGCCATCTCGTTGACGACCCGCCGCCAGAGCTGGGAGTTCTCGAGCACGTTCGCCTTGTCCACGGACGTCAGCTTGCGGCGCCGGGAACGGGCGAGTCCGAAGGCCATCTTGCAGACCCGCTCGATTTCGGGCCGCGTGTAAACCATCGAGTTCAACGCGGTCTCGCTCGATCCTTCGCCATCGATTCCGCGCGGCTGGCCGAAGTAGAGCCCGCCCGTGAGTTCGCGCACGATCAGGATGTCCGTCCCGCGCACTCTCTCGTTCTTCAGCGGAGACGATTCGATCAAGCTCTCGTAGCACAGGACCGGTCGTAGGTTGGCGTACACGTCAAGGGCTTTCCGCAAGCCCAGGAGGCCCTTCTCGGGCCGCTCGGACGGCGGCAGGTCGTCGAACTCCGGGAGTCCGACAGCGCCGAGCAAGGTGGCGTCGGATTCCAACGCTCGATCTTTGGTCGCTTCGGGAAACGGAGTGCCGGTCCGATGGATCGCCACTCCGCCCAGCAGTCCCTCCCGTAACGTCAGGCGATGGCCGAATTCCACGCAGATGTGCTCGAGAACGCGGATGGCTTCGCCCGTGACCTCCGGTCCGATGCCGTCGCCCGGCAGGGCCAATACTCGTAGTTCCATACGGATTCCCATTGTACGGCGCGCCCGTCGGGGCTTAAGATGGGCACAGCTATGACGCGCAGGGAGTGGCTCGCGCACGGCGCGAACGGATTCGGCGGACTCGCGTTAGCGGCTTTGCTCGCGAACGATCAGGCGCGCGGTGCGACATCGCCGGGTGCCAATCCGATGGCGGTCAAACCGCCGCATTTTCCCGCCAAGGCGAAGAGCGTCATTTTCCTGTTCATGGATGGCGGCCCGGGGCAGATGGACACGTTCGACCCCAAGCCGCGCTTGCGCGCCGAGCATGGCCAGCCGATCCAGCTTCCGGAGCTGCCGACGACGGTCTTCAACATCACCGACAAGGTCTTCGGCACTCCGTTCGAGTTCAGCCAGCACGGGCAGTCGGGCAAGTGGGTCAGCGAACTCTTCCCGCACGTTGCGGAATGCGTCGACGACATGTGCTTCGTCCATTCCATGGTCGCGAACCATTCCGAGCACACCGCCGGTAACTACTTCGTGCATACCGGATCGGGATTCCAAGGGCGTCCCTCCATGGGCGCTTGGGTGACGTACGGGTTAGGCAGCGAATGCGACGACCTGCCGGGTTTCGTCGTTCTGGACAGCGGGCTGATCCCGCCAGGCGGCATGGATTGCTTCGGCAGCGGGTTCCTGCCTGCGTCGTATCAGGGCACGCTCTTCCGACGCGGCGAGCACCCGATCGCCGACATCGTGCCCCGCGAGGCGAATCCGGCGCGACAAGTGGCCAAGCTGGACTTGATTCGCAAGCTCAATCGGGGCGTCGTGGAGCGTCTGGGAACCGTTAGCGAGATCGAGGCGATGATCGCGAACTACGAACTCGCTTTCCGGATGCAAAGCGCCGTGCCCGAGTTGCTCGATTTGACGGGCGAGACCGAGCCGACGAAAGCGCTGTACGGTCTGGACGAGGACGATACGCAGGAATTCGGTCGGCAGTGCCTGCTAGCGCGAAGGATGGTCGAGCGCGGCGTCCGGTTCATCGAGCTGCTGACTCCCGCCCGCAAGGGGCAGGATCGCTGGGACCAGCACCAGCGCCTGGACGAGGGTCATCGCATCAATGCCCGGGCCACGGACAAGCCCATCGCCGGACTGCTCAAGGACTTGAAGTCTCGCGGCCTGCTGGATTCGACGCTCGTGTGCTGGGGCGGCGAGTTCGGTCGCACGCCCACCGCCCAGACCAACGACGGTACATTCGGCCCGAAGACCGGCCGGGACCACAACCCATTCGGCTTCACCATGTGGCTGGCCGGCGGCGGCATTCAGGGCGGCATCAGCCACGGGGCGACCGATGAGTACGGTTACTTCGCGATCGAGGACAAGGTTCACATGCACGACTTGCATGCGACCATGCTGCACTTGCTGGGCTTGGACCACAAGCGGCTAACGTACCGGTACAGCGGTCGCGACATGCGCCTCACCGACGTGCATGGCGAGATCGTGCATGAAATCCTGGCTTGACGCCGGGCGCGCCGTTACTTGGCGCTGAGATCGCGGACGAAGATGTCCTTGAAGCGCATCCTGCCTTCGCCGCCGGAATGCAGTTGGAGCGCGATGGGACCGACTTCCGATCCGGGTGACGGGTAGGTGAAATCCAGTACCTGGATGCCGTTGAGATGCACGACGTAACGGTTGCCAAGGACTTGGATCAGCATGTCGTTCCAGTCGTAAGGGCGGATCACCGTTTCGAACTGCGGAGCGGGCCATGCGATCCAACCCTTCCCGTCGCCGTAGATCCCGCCCGTGTGATGGCCTAGCGTCCGGTCGATTTCGATCTGGCGTCCCGCCACGATCCGGGGCGTGTCGCCGTCGAACTGTGTGTGGATGTAGACGCCGCTGTTCCCGTCGGCCTCGCACTTGAAGCGTAGCGAGAGTTCAAAATCGCGATAGCTTCGCTCGGTAACGAGATAGCCGTACTCCTTGGTGATGCCCTGCCCGAAGATGGCGCCGTCGACCACCTCCCAGCGCTCCTGCCCGACTGCCTTCCAGCCCGCGAGATCCTTGCCGTTGAACAGGGAGACCCACTCCGGCGAAAGGTTCCGCGGGCGCGAACGGTTCTGGGCATTCAGAGTTCCGATCGCTAGGATCGCGAGCGTGATGAGCGCGAGTCTGCAACGCATGATTCGATTATCGCAGTCCATGCGGCCGGTCGCGGTATTGGTGGGAGCGGGAGTCGGCACACGATCCAAGGTTTCCGATGATCGCCAATCCGCTTCGATACTCGGACGACCGGACCGCGCAGGGCCTTTGAGACGAGGGCTTCGCGACAGGGCATTGCGAAACAAGGATTCGGCATCGAGCTGGATGCTTGGCGGAAGGTGTCAAGCGGCCAGCGACCGCGTGGATGATCTTGGCTGGCGCCGACAGGTGCGGGCCCGTCAAGACATGCCGCGGCGGGTCGGGCGGACAAGCACTTGGTGCCGACGCACCGCGCCTAGTGTCCGCCAGCGGTTACCGGGAGGCTCGCTTCGTGGCGGTCAGTCGGCAAGGGCACCCTCGCTCTCGGTCGAACGTCCTCGTGCCAGCAAGCGCGCAAGCAGTCCCATCCGCCCCGAAGAGACGATCTGACTAAAGCCGGTTAGGAGCCAGTTGCAAGAGTGCCAGCCTCGGCGGCGAGAGTCGATTCTGGACGTTGAGCGAGTCAAGCGAGGGCAGCGGCACCCTTCGGAGCGCGGATTCGGGCATTTCGAAGGCATATCAGCGTTGACCGGGTGGGTCTTGTGACCCGACGGACGCGTGCAAGAGGCTCAAATGGCACTTTACGGTCGAGAGCGTCGCGGCCAACCAGTTGCATTACGATTCCCTTGCTGCAATTGAGCAAGAGAGGGATCGTCCTCATCTTGACGAGGCGGAGTCTCGATGGACATCAACCTCGCTTGGTCGCCGGCCCGGTCTCCGCTGACAACTAACGTGTCTCCTGTCGCCCAGCCGATGAAGGGCTCTCAACGGTTTTTCGATGCCGACTGGAATGAGTGGAGTCGAGGAGCGGAGTGCGTGCCGCAACGGAGGGAGCACGGAATTCGGTGGCCGGTGCTATCGCAGCTTCGCCATTCCAACGCAAACACGTCTACGGTTCACGCTCGTCGAACGGAGCGCGCCGCTGGGCTTCCCGCACGGGCCTCCGTCCAGGATTGGAACGCACTTCATCCACCGAAACCTGCACCTGTTCTCGGCATGTGCCAAACCGGCATGGAACCCGACATGGCGGCTTGGTTCCAGCAGCCCCCAGCTCGCACGCCGGGCCGCGTGCCGGATTTGCGCGCGCAGATCCTGCGGAGGTGGACTATGCTACTATCGAACCGTGACCACAGGGCGGGGCCCGTAGGTTGCGTGGATCCTCTCGCAACGCGGAAATTCCCACCCCTTTAAGAAACCTGATGTGTGTTGGCAGAGACGCAGGGAGGGACGCAACTGTGACCCGAGTCCAGACTGATTTCAACGCCCAGAGAGTGGGGGGGGGGGGCGGAGATTTCTCCCTCTAGGGCTGTGCGCGCTCCTGTTAAGCGGCATGGCGCTATGGGCCCAATCCGAAGCGGTGGTGGTGACCTCCGCCACCGACAGTGAGATCGTCGTCGCGACCTTGACGCCCGCCGAGGGCGGCGGGTTCACGCTGGACGGCGAGCCGTTCGCCGGCGGCGAGGTGACCCTCGACAGCGGGGCGACTTACGTCCTCGCGATGGCCGAGGACGGCACGTGGACCGCGACGTTCCAGCCGGCGGCGATGACGGTGCCGCTCGGCAACAGCAAGCTGTCTGTCGAGATCGCGAGCGCCGAGGACGGCACGTGGTGGATCGGCGAGTCGGCCGTGGCCTCGGGCGACACGCACATGGCCGGCACGAACGCCAGCGGTCGCGCCAACCGCTACCTGCTGACGCTGCAGGACGGGGAGTGGTCGGCGCGCTACCTGCCCGATGCGATTCCCGTCGCGGGCACGGATCTCGTCGCCACGCCGCACGAGGATGGCAGCGGCTACGCGATCGGCACGGCCATGGTGGGCATCGACGGCATCGGCGACGTGACCGTGGACGGTGCCATGTACCACGTGCATCGGGAAGCCGGCGGCGGCTTGGTCGGAGCGCGCTTCGCGCAGGAGATGGCCACCCGACCGGACTACAAGGATGTCGTCGGTCGCGGCGGTCGGCCGCGCTTGAGTCCCGACGACCGCGCCACGGCGGCCAACGAGGCCGCCACGGCACTGGAAGCGGTGAGCGTGCAATTCCCGGTCGGCGACCTGCTCGGCTCCGGGCGCGCGACGGTGGAGGGCGACAACATCGTCGCCGCGGCGCGGGAGGAGATCGCCAAGCTGCGCGACCAAGTGGAGCAGCTGGTGGCGCTGCACAAGGACGACGGGATCGACGCCGCCACGTTCGCGGACCAGCTCTACGACCCCGACGGGGGCGGCGCGGACCGGGCCACCGGCAAGTGGCCCCAAGCCGAGGCGCAGATCCGGAAGATCTTCGGGAGCGCGCACGGGGACTTGGAGGAAGTGCTCCACGAGGACCGCGTGGTGGACGCCTTCGACGAGCTCGTGGCGGCCCTCAGCAGCGTGGAAGCGTTCACCGCGGCCACCGACGCGGACGGCCCGGACTACATCGCCGGCTTCCGCGGCCGCACGGCCGCGCAGGCAGAGGCCGCGTTCGGGCGCACCGCGTCGACAGCCGCGGCCGCGCTGAGCGCGCTGGGCGACGTGCGCTACGGCGCGGCGACGTTCAACGAGACGGCCGTGGCGACGGACGGCTTGGGCCCGGCCGAGCTGGCGCAAGCCTTCGCCTACTCCACGATTCCGGCCGTGCGGCGGTCTTCGGACGTGCAGGTGGCGGGCAGCGCGTTCTACAGCGGCGGGACGCACGCGGTCGACGCGGAGGGCAACCTGTACGCGGGCGACATCGACGTCGAGGTGCGCTTCTCGGCGCTGGAAGTCGGGGCGCTGGTGTCGGGCCTGACGGACGTGGCCACCGGGGCGCCGTGGCGGCACGGTTTCGGCGGCGCGGTGGCGCACGTGTGGCTGCCGGACGTGCCGCTGAGCCGGGCCGGCACGTGGAACGGCTGGAGCGGCGACGCGCGGCTGGGCTACGAGCTGCGCCCGGGCGGGGCGCTGGACGAGGTGCTGAGCGGGCAGGCCGAGTTCAGCGGGCGCTTGCTGGGCCGCGGCGAGGACGCCGGGGAGCAAGCGGTGGGGGTCTGGCGGCTCAACGACCCGGACAACGATCCCCTGCTGGCGGGCTCCTTCGGTGTCCAGCGCGGCCCGGACCGCCTGCGCCCGACGCAGAAGCTGGCGGACGACCTGCTGAGGGTCGGCGCGTCCATGACGCTGGACAGCCTCGACGCAGCCGACGCGGATGATCCGGACGATGACCTAGAGAATCGCATCGCGCAGGCGCTGGGCAGCGGCAACAACAACCTCAAGCTCACGTTCGAGGGCGGCTTGGAGTACACGCTGAACCGGGGCACGCTGCTGGAGGGCGGCTTCGCGCCGACCTCGCTCGACGACACGGCGCAGGCGGCGCGGCACGAGCTGCGCAAGGACACGTACCTGAAGGGGGTGCGCGAGGAGTTCGGCAAGGCGGCGCGGCAGCTGGCCAGCGTGGTGGCTCTGGACACCGATGACGCGGGCAGCCTGCGCCCGACGCTGCGCGCGCAAAGGCAGCGGCTGTTCAACGCGCTGCAGGCGGAGTTGGAGAAGCTGTTCGGCGTGGACGTCCCGGCCCCGATTGCCGACCCGGCCAACCCGCCGGACCCGCCGGACGCTCCGCTGTGGGTCAATCCAGGGGTGCTGCAGACGACGGCGACGCCGGATCCGGCGCCGGCGTGGGCGACGGACGCGGCGGGCTGGAACGGCGCACACGAGGACTACCCGGTCAACGGCGCCGGCGTGCCGCAGGACGGGCAACTGGCGGGTCGCATTGAGGACGTGCGGGCCGCGCTGGAGGATCGCGAGGCGTTCCTCGCCGCCTTCGGCGAGGACGGGGTCTTCGACGCGTACGACAACGATGGCACGCAACGCCCGGATGCGGCGGGCGGCTTCGTGGGCGCGAGCACGATGTGGGACCTGCCGACGAGCCGCCTGCTGCTGTGGACCGAGCGCACGGACTTCACGCGCTTCGGCGCGTGGAGCCTGCAGACCGCGGCGGACGGCTCGGCGGCGCTGGCCGAGCGCGCGACCGACCCGCAGCGGGGCGTGTTCGCCTACAGCCCGCTGGCGCAGACGGACGAGTACGCGTCGGCCGAGGCGGTGGGCTACCCGGGCCGGGAGCTGCCGAACGCCCAAGCGGGCAAGGTGCTGGCGACGTACCTCGGGCGCACGGCCGCGACGGGCGGCGGGATCTTCTACGAGGGCGACGTGGAGGTGCTCGTGGAATGGGACACCGCGGCCGTGTCCGGCAACCTGGCGCTGACCGTATCCGATCTCGTGCCGACGGACCCGCGCTACACGGCCCTGCGCGTCGGCCAGCCCGACACGGTGGACGCGGAGACGGGCGAGATGACACCCAGGCTCGGCACGTACGACGTGCGGGCGATCAAGTTCACGGCGGCGATCGCGGCGACGGATGGCAAGCTGGGGTTCTCCAGCACGGGCGCGCCGGAGGTCACGATCGGCGGGTCCCGGCCCGCCGAGCCCCCGCTGGCGGAGGGCTCGGCCGATAAACGGTGGGCCCAGGCGCTGCCGGTCACCTACGACGAGACCGCGGAGGTCGGCATGGAAGCCATCGCCGACCGAGTGGCCAAGTTCCGTCAAGGCGCCCTGGACCGGCTGCCGAACCCGTGGACCGGCCAGGACGGCATCCAGGGTACGGGGTCTCGAGGAAACAACGACGCTTTCTGGATTCGAACCCAAAAGGGCCAGATGGGCATTACCTACACGGGCGAGGTCCCGGGATCATCCACCTCAGACAGCAACGGCACCACGGCCATTAGAGGAGGGTTGATGGTCCAAAGTGGGACTCTCGACGGCAGGATCAGCCGGGATCTCGACGACGTGGACATGCCGAGTTATTTCTCTCGCATAAACGGCGGTAGTGGCAACCGCTATTTCCGCTTCGCCGACGGCTCGCTCGCGCAATGGGAATCCCTTGGAATGTCCCCATGGAATCGGCTTCATTTCCACGGCCGGGTGGACGATCCCGACGAGTCGAGTTTTGTCCCGCCCAGCGGTTCGGAACTGACCCAGGCCGGCGCGGCCGCGATGTACAAGGCCTGGCTGTACCGGACCAGCGCGGTGAACCTGTTCGGCGATCCAGAGGCTCAGCTGGACGGGCAGTTCGTGGGCCAGGACGCGGACGGTCCCACGGGCATCCTCGGCACTTGGGAGCTACCGGCGGAATACTTCGGCGTCGGGGAGGTGCGGGAGGGGATCCAAGGCTCGTTCGGCGCGGAGTACGCTCCGTAGTGCGCGGCCAAAGCGGATTCCAGAGCTTGCCTGGCAACGTCCCGAATCCTCAGAATCGAGACGGTTGCTTTGAGCAGGGGTTTACTGGAAATACCCCGTTGGGTGCGAACTGGACGTGAGGTGGAGAGCGGCAGGCGGCCAGCGACCTTGCTGATGATCTTGGCTACCGATGGCGGACGGGATCGGCGAGGAATGCAGTGGCAGTTCGGTGTCGAAACTCGGCCATGCCCAGCCACCTCCCCGCACACGGGGGAGAGGGCTCGCAACTGCGCGAAGCACATCCGAGTCGGCACCGGGAATCGCTCCGCGCTCGCGGGATGCGCCGTATCGAAAATCGAAGGGTCTCGAAACGGCGGAAGTGTGGCCTGCAGCGGATGCACCAGCCCATATTGGGACCGAATCGACATCCGGAGGAGTCCCTCGACCCGCTGTTGACACTCTTGCAACAGGCTTCTAGGGATTCCGGGAGCATCCGCTCCCGCGCTCGCCAGCGAGAACACCTGGCAAGTGTCGTCTTTTCGCAGGGCGCCTGAATGATTTCGACACGAATACCGCTCGCCTCATCCGTAGCGGTATGATGGCACCGCTTCCCGGAAGGGAGATCAGCGATGCGACATTTGGCTCAGCAATTCCTCGACAAGCGGCTCTCGCGCAGGGATCTCGCTCGCGAGCTCGGCGCGATCGGCCTTACGGCGGCCGCGGCCCAGTCGATCGTCCAGACGCTTGAAGCGACCGAGCAAGCCGGCGAGGGCCTGCCGGTGCCCGGCTCGCAGGAACTCGAGGGCAGCGGCGGATTCCTCGTCATGGAGCAGGCCAAGGCCGCTGGCTCGGAATACCTGTTCACCAATCCCGGTTCGTTTGAGGTCGGTCTGTTCGACGCGCAGATCACCTCCGGCGTGCCGCTCATCATGGGACTCCACGAAGGCATCGTCGTGGCGATGGCCGACGGCTACCACCGCGCCAGCCTGAAGCCCGCCTTCGTCAATGTCCACGTGATCGCCGGCACCGCCCAGATGGGCGGCCAGCTGTACAACGCCAGTCGCGATGGCGCCGCGCTTGTTGTCACGGCGGGCATGCTGGACAACGAGTTGTGGAGCGACGAGGGCATCCTCGCTCCCCGGCCCGGGTACGACCAGAAGGACGTGCCGCGCCAGTTCACCAAATTCTGCTGGGAGGCCCGCGACGCCCGCAGCCTGACGATGATGCTCCGGCGCGCCTACAAGGTCGCGACTACCGCTCCCGGCGGACCGGTCTATCTGGCGATGACCAACGGAGCACTCGAGACGAAGGGCGTACGCTCGGCAATCCTGCCGGCGGAACGATTCTTGATGGCGGCGCGCCCGCGCCCGGATGCCGCCGCGGTCGAACAGACAGCGGACTGGCTCGTGCAGGCCAAGCGGCCCTTGATCGTGGTTGGCGATGAAGTCTGGAAGTCCGGAGCCCAAGCCGACTTGGTGGCGTTCGCGGAACGCTATCGGATCCCGGTCGCATCTGGCACAGGCGGATATTTCAACTTTCCGGCACGGCATCCCCTGCACCTCGGTCGATTCAGCATGCGATCCGATTACGCGAAAGCGGGAGTCGACCTAGCGCTGATGGTGGGCGCGCGGGATTTCGGCATCTGGCGCTTGCCATCGGGAGCGGAAGCTCCCATGGACGCGCGCATCGTTCGCGTTGGCCTCAACACCGGAAACATGGGGCGCAACTATCCGACCGATCTGGCGATGGTCGCGGACGTCAAGCAATCGCTCGCTGACCTCGACAGTGCCTTGGAAGGAAGGATTCCGATCACCAGGCGTGACGTCTTCGGCAGGGATCGCGGCAACGAGGTGCGCGAACTGACCGCCGGCATCTGGCGTGAATTCGACAGTCGCGTCCAGAGCAACTTCGGCCGCGCTCCGATGCATCCGGACGAGATGACCTACGTCATGGCCAAGTCGATAGCTCCGAACGCGGTTGTCGTCGGGGAAGTGCATTCGGGCTACAACCAGCACAACAACTTCCATTGGGGTTACAGGGATGACGATCAGATCTGGATCGGCTACACGGGCAACTCCCTAGGCTGGGGCCTCGGCGCCAGCACTGGCGCCAAGCTCGCTCTTCCCGACCGGCCGGTCGTGTGCTCGATCGGAGACGGCGCGGTGATGTACCAGTCGAGCGCGTTCTGGTCCCAGGCCCGCTACGGGGTGCCGGTGCTCACGGTTGTATGGAACAACCTCAACTACCAGACCGTCCGCGGCGGTTTCCATCGCTACGACGGGCAGATGGCGCAGACCGGCAAGTACGCCGGGATGTACTTGGGCGATCCGGACATTGACTTCGTGCAGCTGGCGGAAAGCCAGGGTGTGAAGGGAGAGCGAGCGACTACGCCATCCGAGTTGGCGGCGGCCTTGAAGCGCGGCACGGAGGTTACCGCGTCCGGCGAGCCGTACGTGGTCGAGGCGATGATTCGCCGCATCGGCGCCGGCGCGGAGTCTACATGGCACGAAGGGTTCAAGCTCAGCGAGAGGACGCGATCCCGCGACGCTTGATCCCGATCCCAGACCGATCTGCTTCGCACTCAGCTGAGCGATGCGTGCATGGAAGGCTGT
This sequence comes from Bryobacterales bacterium, assembly GCA_965242625.1. GTDB lineage: Bacteria > Acidobacteriota > Terriglobia > Bryobacterales > UBA6623 > VXMF01. The sequence continues at coordinate 1,392,600 of CBDEST010000005.1, forward strand.
GCATCGTCACAACTCGGGAGGTTTGAGACCGGGCGTCTTGTAGCGAATACGCTTCCGCACGGCAGCGGCGGACATGCCGCGCTGGGACGCGATGAACGGAACAGCCTTCGACTCGGGCAAGCCAAGTTGCCCTAGCAGTTCAAGCGTGCCCGTGATCGTTGGCACCGGCAACTCCTCGCCATCCTCGGCAGGGCCGATCAACAGGACGAACTCCCCGCGGATGCCATCTCGAGACTGGAGTTCTTCCAGCAGGGAGGCGGCGGTGCCGCGCAGGACTTCCTCGAACGACTTGGTCAGTTCGCGGACTGCGACCACCGGCCGGTCGCCGAGCAGATCGCGAATGTCTTCCAGTGCCTGCGCGATCCGGTGGGGAGTCTCGTAGAAGACGGTCGTGCGGACGGTGCTCCGTAACAGGTTGATCGACTTGCGACGCCGCTCCCGGCTGCGGGGCAGGAATCCCTTGAACGTGAACTCGTGGGTGGGCAGGCCCGCCACCGATAGAGCGGCGATCGCCGCGTTGGGACCGGGCAGCGCCACGATGGGGACACCGGCGGCGACTGCCGCTTGCACGACGCGATACCCCGGGTCCGCGATCCCCGGTGTGCCCGCATCGGTAACAACGGCGATCGAATCGCCTGCTTGGGCGCGTTCGACCAGCTGCCGCGCGCGACGGCTCTCGTTGTGCTCGTGGTAGCTCAGCAGCGGCTTCTTGATCTGCAGCCGCTCGAGCAGTTTGCCCGTGCGGCGGGTGTCTTCGCACGCGACGAGTTCGACTTCGCCAAGAACTCGTAGAGCCCGCACCGTGATGTCCTCGATGTTGCCGATGGGCGTGGGGACTAGGTAGATCGTGCCGCTCTCCACGGACTCCCCCTGCGCGGGAACGGTCGCGGCAATTCCGTGGAGCCTTTCGTCTGGCGACATCGTTCGTCCGCTACTGGATTGGTGCGCCGCGAGGTCGGCATGCAAAGGTCACCCGAAGCCCGGTGCGAACCCCGACTGACTGTCCCGAGTCGAACTCGGGACCGCGGCGGCCAGCGTTCCTACCGGATCAACCGCGCGGTCGGGCAGGCCCGCCCTCGAACCCGCCCGCGAGTTCGAATGCGTGACCCAGATTGAGCATAGTCTGCTCTTGAAAGTGGTTGGTCAGGATCTGCATTCCGATGGGCAGGCCACGCGGATCGGTGCCGCACGGTACGCTCATGCCCGCGATGCCCGCCAGACTGCCGGTGATCGTGTAGATGTCTGAGAGATACATCTCAAGTGGATCGCTGGTCTTTTCGCCAAGCTTGAACGCCGGAAACGGAGAGGTCGGGCAGATGATCGCGTCGACCTCCTTGAACGCCTCGGCGAAGTCCCGAGCGATCAGCGCCCGGACCTCCTGAGCCTTCTTGTAGTAAGCGTCGTAGTAGCCTGCGCTCAGCACGTAGGTTCCGAGGATGATGCGCCGCGTGACTTCGGGCCCGAATCCCTCCGCCCGAGAGTTGCGGTACATGTCCCGGAGCGTGTCGGATTCCTCGGACCGTCGCGAATAGCGGACGCCATCGTAGCGAGCGAGGTTGGAACTGGCCTCGGCAGTGCAGATCAAGTAGTAGCTTGCGACTGCGTAGCGCGTGTGCGGCAGGCTGATGTCTCGACGCTGGCATCCCAAGTGCTCGAGGGTCCTGATGCCGGCTTCGATTCGGTCTCCCACGGCAGGCTGCAGGCCATCCCCGAAATACTCGCGCGGGATCCCGATCTTCAAGCCACGCACGTCCTCAACCAAGTTCGCGACGTAGTCGGGCGCGGCCGCTTGGGCGGCGGTTGAGTCGTAAGGATCCGCCCCGGCAATCGTGCCGAGCAGTCGCGCTGAGTCCTTGACGGTCTTCGAGAACGGGCCGATGTGGTCCAGCGAGCTAGCGAAGGCAACGAGACCGTACCGCGACACCCGCCCGTAGGTCGGCATGATGCCTACCGTGCCGCAGAACGAGGCTGGCTGGCGAATCGATCCGCCCGTGTCCGACCCCAAGGAAATCGGCGTGTACCCGTATGCCACGGCGGCCGCCGAGCCACCGCTGGACCCGCCTGGCACGCGTTGGCGGTCCACGGGGTTGCGCACGGGGTAGAAGGCCGAGTTCTCGTTCGACGAGCCCATGGCGAACTCGTCGCAATTCGTCTTGCCCACGATCATCGCCCCGGCGGCCTCGACGCGCTGGACAGCGGTCGCGTCGTACGGAGCTACGAAATCTTCCAGTGCCCGCGAGGCGCAGGTCGTCTTCTCCCCCGCGGTCATGATCACGTCCTTGACCGCTAGCGGGACTCCAGCTAGCGGCCCGATGTCGGCACCGGCGGCAACCGCCGCATCCACGCGGTCGGCCGCCGCGATGGCCCGCTCCGGCGTAAAGCTCAGGAACGCCCCGGAGGCGTCGTTCCCGTCTCCGGCGGCTCGCAACGCCGTTTCGGCGAGTTCCCGCGCGCTAAAGCGTTTCGCCAGCAATCCGGAGCGAATCGAATCGACGGTCAGTGTTTCGTAGTCGTCCATCGCTAGTCTTACCGGTCGATCACCTTGGGAACCTTGAAGTGGCCATCGCCCGCAAGCGGGGCGGCTCGCAGCGCCGTGTCCTGATCGAAGCTCGATCCCGGGGTGTCCGCTCGCAACGGAGCGAGATCTTCGGCATGCAGGACCTGCGCCATCGGCTCGACCCCCTCCGTGTCGAGTTCGTTGAGCTGGTCCACGTAATGGAGGATCTCTCTGAGGTCTCTGGCGTACTTCGCGATATCGGCTTCGCTCAAGCTGAGGTTCGCCAGGTTCGCGATGCGCTCGACTTCTTCCCGCGTGATGCTCGGGCCGGTTCCTGTACTCATTCGTGTCCCTCTGGCAAGACGAATTCGATTTCCCTGACGTCGGGCTTGCCAAGCTCCTGCTTGAGGAAACCCGTGATCTGGTGTCGCATGGGCACGAACTGTTCCAGCCAACGTCGATCCGGCACTTCCACGACGAGCTTCCCTGCGGCAAGCTCCATCAAGCGAGAATGCTTTGCAAGCAACGGTCCCACCGCTTCGGGCCAGAACCCTCGGACGAGATCCAGTTCGTGGAGGAACGGTGCCGGAGCCTGTTGGAGCAGCCGGGAAAGAATGCTCTTGGCCTGCTCCATTCGCGCCCGCTGGGCTATTCTACCGCATGCGCTCCTTGCTCGAGTTGACCGGCACCCAGATCCCAAGTCCGCTGGGAAGGGCGGACGACGAGTATGCGTCGCGCCCAAGCGAGCGCCGTGCAAGAATATCGGGCAGTCGTCGCTACGATCAGGGAGTGCCCGGAATGTTGACGCGTACCCGAATCCTCGCCGCGGTGCTTCTCGGAATCTCGATTCCGGGGCTGTCGGAAGAGGTTGAGATGTGGCGCGGACTGGTAGTCGCCCCGGAAGCGGAGTGTCCAGCCGCACCCGATTCCGTGTGCCCGGAAGCCTTCGCGCGATACGACCGCGCTGATTGGGGATTCTACCGGGGCGCCGTGCTGGAACTCGTCAAGGGGAAGATGAAGGATGTTGTTCGCGATCCATATACCGGCGTCTGTCACGCGACCGCGGACGGACTGGACATCGACCATGTCATTTCCCTGGCGGAGGCGCATCGTAGCGGTCTGTGGGAGGCTTCGGCCCAGACCAAGCGGGCGTTCGCGCGCGATCTGTTGAATCTCACGCTGACCGACCTGCGTCTGAACCGCGAGAAATCGGATCGCGATGCGGCCGGGTGGACGCCCGAAAAGGGCCGTTGCTGGTTCGCGTGGCGCAACGTTCTCGTGCGGCGCGAATGGGGCTTGACCGTGGATCGCGCCGAGTCGAATGCCTTGGAAACGATCCTTTCCGGTTGCTCGGACAACGACACGGGCGTGGACGCCTCGTGCCCGGAATGAATCGCTTCCAGGCCGCTAAGGTTGATGCCCTGCTGATTGAGGAGCGGCCCGAGAATCGCCGAGGCCGGGGCAGGTCCGGAGGGCGTTGCCGATCAAGCCGGGGCACCCCGGGCCAGATGTCGACGAGATAGCGATCCGCGAGCGGAAACCGCCGCTTCCGTCAGTCGCAATCTGCAGCACGCTGTCGGGGGGCCTGAAGCAGGTCACGCCGATCTTGAGGCTGGAGTCGCTATAATGAAATACTTGGACGGGCGGGTTCCTGCGTTCCGCCCGCTCTCGTCGCATGAAACTGCACTCTTGGAATCAGGTCGAGGTCGAGGAGCTCAACGAGTCCGCGACCCGGCGGGTCATCCATTCGGACCGGATGACGACGGCCCGCATCGCGCTCAAGAAGGGCGGAGTGGTCCCGCGGCACAGTCACGAGAACGAGCAGATCAGCCACGTGCTGGAAGGGTCGCTGCTGTTCCAGTTCGACGATCGCGAGATCACCGCACGCGCCGGGGACTTGGTGCAGATCGCTTCCGGCGAGCCGCATCGCGTCGAGGCCTTGGAAGATTCCCTCGCCATGGACGTCTTCCAGCCGGTCCGGCAAGACTGGATTTCCGGCGACGACAGCTACCTCAGGAACCCCTCGGGGTCCTGATTGCGTAAGTACTCAGGGGCGCACCGAAGAATCCAATCTCCCCTCACCCCTTCCTGTGGCGGCGGGTGAGCGGGCCAATTGCTGTAACTGAATCGATGGATCTGGGCATTCGGAATCGGGTTGCGGTTGTGACCGCGGCCAGTCGGGGCATGGGGCGAGCGATCGCGACAGCGCTGGCGGCCGAGGGTTGCAGTCTGGCGATCTGCTCGCGAGACGCCGCGGCGATCTCCGCAGCCGGGCGGTCCATTCACCAGACGTACGGCGTCGCTGTGTTCGAGCGGTCCGTCGATGTTGCCGACACGGCCGCGTTAGAAGCGTTCATAGCGGATACCCGCACCACGCTCGGACCGATCAGCATCGCCGTGGCGAATGCCGGCGGCCCTCCGGGCGGCCGCTTCGAAGACTTCGGAGCCGACGCGTGGAAGGACGCCTTCCAATTGAACTTTCTGAGTACTTGGGCCTTGATCCGGGCCGTGCTGCCCGATATGCGCGCCCAGCGCTGGGGACGCGTGGTGACCCTGACATCGACCTCGGTCCGCCAGCCGATCGAGGGCCTGATCCTGTCCAACGGCGTGCGAGCGGCCGTGGTCGGCATGCTCAAGACCTTGTCCTCCGAATACGGTCCCGAGAATATCCTCTTCAACAACGTGGGTCCCGGCCTGATCGCCACCGACCGCCTCCTGAGCATCGCGCAGCGACGCGCCGACCAAGCGGGCGTTAGTCGCGACGAGATGATCGAGCGCTTGGCGAGTCAGACGGCCCTGCGGCGCGTCGGCCAGCCGGAAGAGTTCGCTGCGGCCGTGGCGTTCCTGTGCTCCGAGAAGGCGAGCTACATAACTGGCACCTCCACCATGGTCGATGGCGGCCTGGTGAAAGCCGTCTAGGACGATTCGAAATGCGATTCGATATTCAGCAGGTGCTCCGGGCGGCCGCCCTAACGGCAGCTGTCGCTACAGTTGCTCCGATTTCCCTTGGTGCGCCTGTCTGGGTGACTAATCACGGCGCCCGTCTCGTCATCGGCCAGGAGAGCTTCACCCGCCAGAATCCGGTTTCCAGCCGCGAGGTGCTGGGTGCCGCCCAAAGTGTCGCGTTCGCGGGGAATCGACTGTTCGTTGCGGACGGGAACCGTCTGGGGGCGCGGCCGGTGAACAACCGGGTGCTCATTTACAACGGCGTATCGAGCTTCGTGCCCACGCCCGCGGAAGTGCTTCCGCAGGACAGCAAGTGCCCTGCCTGCATCGGGCTTCCCGACACCGTACTCGGACAGCCGGACTTCGACACGACAGACCCCTCCGACCTGCCGGAAGTTCCCGGTTTCAACAACGCCTCGGCCGTTCACAGCGACGGAGTGCGGGTGGCCGTCGCCGACACGAATAACAACCGCGTCCTGCTCTGGCACACCATTCCTGCGGTCAACGGCACGGAGCCGGCCGTCGTGCTCGGGCAGCAGGACTTCACGTCCAGCGTGCCCTCCACGTCCGCCGGCGGCATGCGCGGGCCGCAAGGTGTCTGGTTGTGGGGCGGCAGGCTCTTCGTCGCCGACACGCAGAACAGCCGCATCCTGATCTGGAACACGATCCCGACCTCGAACGGGCAGTCCCCGGACCTCGTGGTCGGCCAGCCGGACTTCGACACGCGCCATCAGGCGGACTTAACCCAGGGCGTGTACGACCCCGACGCGCAACGTCTTCTGGAGCCGGTCTCGGTTACGGTCGCGGACGGCAAGATGTTCGTCGCCGACCTCGGCTTCAACCGGGTCCTGATCTACAACTCGGTGCCGACCCAGAACCAACCCGCGGCGGACGTGGTGATCGGCCAGCCCGACTTTTCGAAGGGCAGCCCGAACAACAGCGAGGACCTGTGCGCCGCGCTGGGCCCGCTCGACGACGACGGCTCCCGCAGCGAGAACGAGACCCCGCCCACGAATGTCCCGCTAGCGGTTCCGCTCCCGCCGCGGCGTCAGGAAATCGATCCCGACACGCCGCGCTATCCGAAGCGGTGCGAGCGCACCTTGAATTTCCCGAGATTCGCGCTTGTCGTGGATCGCATGCTGTTCGTGGCCGATGCCGGCAACGACCGCATCTTGGTGTACGATCCCGTTCCGACCGCGAATGCGCCGACCGCGGATATCGTCATCGGCCAGCCGAATTTCGTCCAACTGACGGAGTCGGAAGGGCCGGGCAGCTTGCGGTCGCCCTCCTCGCTGGCCTATGACGGGCAGAACCTCTATGTCGCGGATGCCTTCTCCCGGCGCATCCTGATCTTCACTCCGGGCGAGGACTGGATCGATTTGAATGGCATCCGCAACGCGGCCGCCGTCTCCATCCGCAGCCGGGGGCATCTGGAGTTCGACCAGGTCCTGCCGGTCGATCTGTCCGATACCCCGCAGGACGAGTCCCAGTTACCGCCGATTCTTCCCGGCGGCGAAGAGATCAAGGTCACCATCGACGGCATCGAGACGTTCTACACGACGGTCGAGGGCGAGACCGGCGAGAATGTCCGGAACAAGGTCGTCGATCTGATCAACGCCAATCCCGACCTGCCCGTCACCGCGCATCGGGAACTGGGCGTCGGGCGTCACGCCACCGGCACGATCCGTTTCGGGGGCGAGTCGCGTGCCGGAGACGAGGTGACCCTCGACATCAACGGTCGCAAGTACAGCTACATCGTTCCGGAAGGAGACATTCCCGAACGAGTGGTCGACCGCCTGAAATTCTTCGTGGACGCGGCAGAGGACCCCGAGGTCATCGTCGATCGCAAGATCGACCAGATCGAGACCCTCGAATTGGTGCATCGGAACGCTGGCCCGCAGGGCAACAGCTTGCGGTTCTCGATCAGCTTCCCGCCCGACTCTCCCACGACGTACGAGGTCTCCGGCCCGACCTTGGCGCGGGGCAAGGTGACCTACCGAGCGGGCCTGACCGCGAAGCGGGAGGGGCCGCAAGGCAATTGGGTCCAAGTAGAGTTGCGTAACGCGGGCGCCGAACTGGACGCTTCGACCTCGGGCTCGCGCCTCACGGGCGGCTCGGACGCCCGCGATCTCCCGCCGGGCACCATCGCGTCGATTTACGGCGAGGATCTTGCCGAGGTCACGGAACGAGTCGCGCTGGACGTGACCGAGACCGTGCCCGACGGCTTCGCACTCCCCACCACTTTGGGCGGCGTGCAGGTTTTCGCGAACGGGCAGGCCGCGCCGTTGCTGATGGTCTCCCCGGAACAGATCAACTTCCAAGTTCCATGGGACTTGGAGGGCACCGGCTACAGCACGTATATCCGTCGCACCACCGCCAATGGAAAGGTGCTCGTTTCCGCAGCACGCGCCAACCAGTCCGTACGTGCGGGCCCTGGACTCTTCGCCACGGATCAAGGCCGCGACGCGGACAACCTGCGTGCCGCCGTGGCTGTCCACGCGACCGGCGTGGCGGAGGGCTCGGTGGCCGTGACCGTGCCGGACCGTCCCCGCGACGACGATCCGAACAACGACGACACCGAGAATCGGCAGCTCACGCAGGACGGTGCCGAGGGTCGCATCGTGATCAACGCCCGCGAGTACTGGTACACCTCTCCCGGAGACGAGAGCCCCGAGCAGGTGCGCGACGCGTTCATCGCGAGGATCAACGGCGCCAATGACGGGGCCGGCGATCCCGAGGTCATCGCCTCGGCCGGCACGGTAGGGTTCTTCTCGGCGCGCGCGGATTTCGATTTCGAAGGCGAGCCGACCGCGGGCGACATGGTGACGATCACCGTGCGCGACCGCAGTTACAGCTACACGCTCACCGAGGAAGACGCAAGGGATCCCGACAGCGCCCTGCTCATCATGCGCAACATCCTCGTGCGGGCGATCAACGCCGGCGTCGGCGACCCCGAAGTGACCGCTCGCGTCCTCCAAGTGGTCGGCTCGGTCAGGATGCAGGTCGTGGCCCGTTCGCTGGGAACCGACGGCAACGACATACCGTATAGCTTCGAGGTCTCGGCCGGAGCGGGCATCCAAGTCGAGACCAACCGCGAGAACGGTTTCCTGGAGGACGGCAACACGCCTCCGGTGGTGATCTTGAAGGCTCGCCAAGCCGGCAAGCAGGGGAACAAGATCGCCTATTCCGCTCAAGGGACGGTGCTGCCCGAGAACGACCCGACGACACCCGATGTTAACGAGCGGGCGGAAGCTCCGAACTTCTTGACCTTGCGGGCATCCGGCACGACCCTGTGCTGCGGGAACGAGCCCTTCTCGCTGATCACTCCGGACAACCCGGTGGTGCCGGGAGAATTGATCATCGTCTTTGGCACGGGCTTGGGACTTACCGACAACCAGTCCGCGATCGCGACGGGGAGGCCGACCGCGATGGGAGCGGACGCCAAGGTGCCCCTAGTGGCCGACGACTTCGTGTCGTCGCAGTTCGGGGGACGCACGGCCCAGGTCGAGTGGGTTGGCCTGATGCCTGGCTCGGTAGGCGTGTACCAAGTCAATCTGCGCACGAACACGGACCTCGCCGACAACCCGGCGACGCCGCTCTGGATCGCGCAAGGGCTGTTCATCAGCAACGCGGTCACGCTGCCGGTCAAGAACCTCTTTCCACGGCCGCCGACGAACTGATCGCGGGGCTCCGCCGGCTTCTCGCCTCTCGTCGCGGGATGAGCTGCAACTACCGATACCCGATGCGGATCCGTGCAGCGGGACGCACTGTCGCTTTGCAATGCTCGCCCGGGCTTGTTTTTCGCTTCGCACCGTAGCACCCGCTACGAAATCAAATCGATGATCGAATCCGCTAATTCCCTTATACGTCACATTGGGCGTAAATCGAGTTTCGGATTATTCAAGCCACGTATTCACATCTTCATGGAAGAGCCTAGTGACAGTTGGTGTTGACTAGTGAAATAGGTCGTTGACAGCAACCATTGCTTGTACGAGATTGTGTATTTGCAGTGCAAAATCGCTTGTAGTCGCATGCACTTCAAGCGACCCAGCGTTCTTGCTCACGCCAAACCGCCTGAGCGTGATTTCGAGCAAATCCTCGCATCTCGCCCCTGCGATTTCGACTCCGGACATCGCTAAGTCGTCCAAGATGTATCCATCATCGGATAGAACAAAACCGTCACTAATGGCCTTCACATAGATCTGTAGCCTGTCGTTGTGTCGATCCAGATACGGTGTGGTGACTTCCACGCAATCACCGACTGAGCGTAATTTCGTCCGATCCTCGAGCCAGTTCGAGTACCCGTCTAGCAAGGACTGAATCTCGTCGACCATGTGAACAGCCTTCCAGCGATGAGAGGAGGTTGTCGTATGGTGCAGAACACCACAAAATCTTCGATCATCTGCCGAGTGTCGTCGATATTCGTGAATTCCTCGGCCTACGCCCAGAACGGAACATAGTACCGATCTCGCCGAGATGACTGAGATGGGTTGCCGGGCTTGATCGCCCCGCAGTTCATGGCTGCCTTGATCACTCGTGATACCGCAGCGGACGTATTTCGAGGAAGCCCGAAGCGATCTCGCAGGCTCTGGATTGTCATTTTATCATTCTGCACATATCGAAGACAGCAGTGCTGGTAGGCTGCCCGTATTCGATCACGACCATCCATTTCGCCAAATTCCTTATGCGAAAACAGCAATACCGTGGTACGGTTTTCGCTCTTGCGAAAATCCGGGGGAGGCGATTGACATTCCTCGGTGGCGGAAACCACCTTATCGATCCCCGTGCCGTTCACTTCGCAAATGCCTAATTGTCGCATGAGATCCGCGAGACGCTCGTTGCAAGGTCGACACTTATCAATGAATCGCTCTGGTGCGATTGAGGGTGCTCCCGGGCTTGAGATTTCCATCCGGTCATCGAAGAAACCTATATCGACTGACATTCCGCGCAGTTCGAAATCCTGATGCACGAGCGCATTAGCGATCAATTCACGCACGGCGATCACAGGGAACTTCTTTACCCGTTGCCGCAACGCCGGTCCAAAGGTTTCGGTATGCGGAATCAGTCCGGTAACTAAATTCACAAGGTCATCGAAACCTACTGCGTAGCCCTTTGTCATGAACTGATCGTGTGTTGAATGAAACTTCCCTTTTCCTTCGAACACAGTCACGCGAGGCGATTTTCTCCGTAGCAGGTCGAAATCTTCAAGGTTTCTAGCAAACATGATTGCTCCCAGATTTGTAATTGTCCACGAGCCACTAGCGTATCGGACCAACCCCTCACTGGCGAACTTGTTGAGTACGGCGCGTTGTGTTGTTGGAAGTGATGATCCCGATAGGATGAAGTAACTCTGTGTGTCGAGGAGCCGCATTACGTGCAGCTGTCCACATTCGTCATGGCGGACACCTGAGTCCAATCCGGGGCATCCTCTGCCATAATCCTCTTCATCTGCTCGAGCGACATTGGCACTAGCTGGGCGCCCGCCCGCACCAAGTATCGACCCTTGTGGCCCACCGCCTGTCCCAACGGACGCGATGGAACCCGGAATTGGAGTACGCGGCCATTAGGATGCTGTACCTCATCGCAGGTGACTGTCAGACCGATGCGGTCGTATATGCCAGCGACGATCCGCTCTGGGACATCGAAGCTAGGTGCCTCACCGACGCTTTGGGAAGGACTGTCAGCTACTCCCAATTCGACCTGGCCACCACCCTCGTTCGCTAACGCCGTGCAGTAGTCAGCTAGCTGCTCGATGTCATAGTGACTCGCTAGCCCTAGCGTCTCACCCTCGATCCGCGTGGTGAGCAGTCGATCCACCCGTTCTGAAGTCGCAGTCAACGGAAGCACTCCCTACGATCCAAGTATACACGAAGCTCCCGGTCTCTGTCTAGAGCCTGTGCTCTAGCACTTTGCCGTCCGTCCCACTCTCGGCACGGGTCACGCACCCGTATTCGCTAGCCCCGAGCGGAGCATCCAGCAAACCGCACCTAGATGTGCCACTCGATCCGGTCGCCGTTGTAGCGCGTCCGCACCTTTCTGGTGCCCTGCCGCGATTCGACCTTGTCCGTAGACCACTTCTTGAAGATCTTCTTCAGCCGCTCGACCTGCTCCGGGTGCTTGGAGGCCAAGTCTCTCGTTTCGCTCGGATCCTGCTCGACATCGTAGAGCCTCTCGATCCCGCTCTCGGAAACCAGCAGCTTCCACGGCCCCGCTCGCACGGCTGCGTTCGGCCCCGAACGCCACACTAAGCTCTCGTGGGGACGCCCCTCGCGCTCGCCCGTCAGGTATGGCAGCAGATTCACGCCGTCGAGCTTCGGGTTCAAAGTGCCCTCCGCTCCGGCTGCCGCCAGCGCTGTCGGGACGATATCCAGCGAGCTCACCGCCTGCGTGAATTTCTGTCCGGCCGGCACTGTCCCCGCCCATTGCAAGACGTACGGCACGCGGATCCCGCCTTCGTACAGGTTGCGCTTGTGCCCGATCAGCGGCGCGTTCCGCTTTCCGTCGATGTCGCTGGTCTTCGCCGCGCCGTTGTCGCTCGTGAAGATGACCAGCGTGCGCTCCTGCAAGCCATGACGGCGTAATGCTTCAAGCACTGCCCCGACCCAGTCGTCGACCGCGCTGATCATCGCGGCGTAAATCCTGGCGGTCTCGTTTCCGATGTTTGGGAATCGCTGGTAGTACTTGTCGATGGTCTGAATCGGAGAGTGCGGGGCGTGAAACGCCAAGTACAGGAAGAACGGCTCTTCGCGATGTCGCTCAATGAAGTCAACACCGGCTTGCCCGAGCGTGTCCGTGAGGTACGCGTCGAGGGCGACCCGTTCGCGGTCCCGGAACAGCCCGCGAATGCGCCCCGTGCTATCCGACGCCCCGTCATCTTCGTGGCCGGGAGCGATCCTCGCGTGCGGCCAGCCAGCGTCGACGAACCGAGATCCCGAAGGCATCCCGAAGAACGAATCGAAACCCCGGTCGAGAGGATGGTAGCCATCGTCCATCCCCAGCTGCCATTTCCCGACCGCGCCCGTGGCGTATCCCAAAGCCTTCAGCGCTGCGGGCAGGGCGGTTTCGCTCATCGGCAGCGACTTGCGCGCCGCTCCCACCGGAGGCACCGTCTGCGAATTGAGTTCTTTCCCCCAGCGCTGTTGGTACCGTCCGGTCAGGATGGCCGGTCGCGACGGATTGCAGACCGGGGCCGTCATGTATCCCGATGTGAATCCCACTCCGTTGCGAGCGATCGAGTCGATGTTCGGAGTCGGTATGTCGCCCTCGTACCACGACACGCTCCCGTAGCCCAAGTCATCTGCCAGCAGCACGACGATATTGGGCTTGTCGGCGCGGCTCTGGGCCAGCGTCACGCCGACGCTCAGAGTCAGGGCTACTACCGCGACCGAAATCGCACTGCGCACAGCGGGGTCTACACGGGAGGACACGAGCATCGCGGCTTCATGGTACTCCCCGGTCGTCCCTCGCGTTTGCGAGATCGGGGGCGGGCCGCTCTCTCCGTGGCGTTCGCGCATGATGCCGCTCGGCACAATTCGGTCTCGAGGCTGGGCGCTGCCGAGGACCCTACTGACGGGCGCACAAGGCCCATCCCGGCGCAGGGGGATTGCAGGAAACCGCGAGGATGAAACTACTCTGGAGCGGAGAGCGACCCGGCACGAGAAAAGTTTGCTGCAGCGAGGACAGGAGTAGAGTGCCTCCTGTGTTGCAAGAGGTTGCGGAACAGGGTGGCGTGACGGTGGCCCGGATCGTCCCGCTCGATGGTTTCATCCACAGAGGGTCCGAGCCCAGCGAGGAAACGCGCCGGGTGGCCTCACAGACCAGGGCGGTACGCCTTGACGGGCCGGGTCTCTCGATAGACGAGATCCTCTCCATGCGAGACAAAGGGCGTCGGTAGGTCGTTCGTCGTGGACGCCTCGGTGACGGCAGCATGGAGCTTCGCGGACGAGCGGTCGGAACTGGCGGATCAGGCCTTCAAGCGGCTCGATCAGGATTGGGCCATGATTCCATCGATGCGGTGCCATGAGATTGCGAAACGTCTTGGTTATCAGTGAACGCAGAGGATGGATCACTGCCATGGACGCCGCTGATTCCCTCGATGTACTTGAGGCTCTCCCGAGTTTGATGCGACAGTATTGCCAGAGCATGCGGAATCTAGCCCATCTAGCCTCGTTCGGTCTCGCGGTCGCCGGAGCGGCGAGCGGTGCCGATCCGGTCGAGTTTGATCGAGATGTGCGGCCGATCCTATCGGAGAACTGTTTCGCTTGCCACGGCCCGGACGCGAGTGCCCGGCAGGCGGGCTTGCGCTTGGACCGCCGTGCCGAAGCCGTTGCGAGGGGAGTGATCGTACCGGGAAATTCCGGGGACAGCAAGATCATCGAGCGGGTCCGGCAGTCGAATCCCGTTCTTGTCATGCCGCCCGTAGCGACCGACAAGCGCCTCACGGACCAGCAGAAGGATGTCTTGGCGGCTTGGATCGACCAAGGCGCGGAGTATCAGGAGCATTGGGCCTATCGCAAGCCCCGCCGCCCAAACGCGCCCTCCGGGCCCGAGGGCATCGATTTCCTGATCGATCGCCGCTTGGCCGAAGCAGCGCTGAAACCTGTCGGCGACGCGAACCGCCGCACGTTGGCCCGCCGCCTCGGCTTCGATCTGACCGGCTTGCCGCCGAGCGCCGATCTGGTCGAGCGTTTCGTCCGCGACCCCCGGCCCGACGCTTACGAGATCTTGGTCGATACGCTACTCGGATCCCCTCACTATGGCGAGCGCATGGCGGTCCATTGGCTGGATCTCGTCCGGTACGCCGACACGGTCGGCTACCACGGCGACGTGCCCGTCAACATGTATCCGTTCCGCGAGTACGTCATTCGGTCGTTCAACGAGAACAAGCCCTTCGATGTCATGACCCGCGAGCAGCTCGCGGGCGACCTCCTTCCCGACCCGACCTCTTGGCAACTGGTGGCGAGCGGCTACAACCGCCTCAGCCGCATGACCAACGAAGGCGGCTCCCAAGCCGAGGAGTACCTCGCGAAGTACGCCGCGGACCGCGTCCGCAACGTTTCGACCGTCTGGCTGGGATCCACGCTGGGCTGCGCCGAGTGCCACGACCACAAGTTCGATCCGTTCCTCGCCAAGGACTTTTACTCGATGGCAGCGTTCTTCGCCGACATCGAGGAGCAGGGAGTGTTTTCCGGCACGGGCGACTGGGGTTCCAGCGTCCGCGTCATCGCGCCCGGTGATGTCGCCGAAGCCGCCGAGATCGAGAGGAGCTCGGACCGGCTCCGGAGTGCGGGCGAAGGCAAGCTACCGCAGACGCCGGAGTCGCTCGACAGCCTCGCGGACTACCTCGGGCAGGACTTGAGGCGCTGGAAGGCGCTGGAACCGGATCGCGTGTGGGCGGACTGCGAGCATCCTGATTTCAACCAGTGCGACCGGTACGAACTGCAACAAGAGCCCGATGCGGTTGTGCGTGTCGCGGTCACCGGCAAGGCCAAGCCCCGGGAGGTGCTGCAGCGGATCGAGATCCCGCTGGCCGGAGAGACGCTGACCGCGTTGGCCCTCGAGCTGTTTCCGGTCGGGAGTTTCGACTCGTTCTACGTGAGCGACTTCGAGGTGCGCCTGCTCGGCCGCGAGGATTGGCCCGTGCGCGTCGCATTCGAGACGTTGCTGCCCGACCGCGAGGGTCCGGGATCCATGTTGCGGGACACGCTGGATGGGAACTATCACACCGGGTGGTCCGACGAGTGGGGCGATGACCGCTTCCGCGTGGCGGTTTACGGGTTGAAGACGCCCTTGCGAACGCGCGAAGGGGAGCGGTTGGAGGTGTCGCTGTTCAGCAATCCGCGCACGGGTCTTGGCCCGCCGGTGCGGTTCCGGTTGCTGGGCACGGATTCCCCGTTTCCCGAGATCCCGGCAAGCGGCGCCTTGCGGGAGGCCGTGCTGGCTAGCGGCGAGCGCACTGACGAGCAAGAGGCGGCGGTCAGAGAAGCCTTTGATCGGATCGTCCGCAGCAACTCGAACTGGCGCGAGATCCGCGCCTTGGAGCGGCGCGAGAAGGTACTTCTGGACCGGGCGTACGAGTCGTTGATCGCCAAGGCGGTGGACGAGCCGCGTCCGATGCGCGTGCTGCCGCGCGGCGATTGGATGGATCGCACCGGCCCGGATGTCTCGCCGCAAGTGCCCCAGTTTCTCCGGACTCTCAATGCCCGGGATCGGCGGCTCAACCGCTCGGACCTCGCGGATTGGCTGGTCAGTCCGGACAACCCGCTCACCGCCCGCGTCTTCGTGAATCGCCTTTGGCGGATGTTCTTCGGCGCCGGCCTGTCCAAGACCCTCGACGACCTCGGCGCCCAGGGCGAGCCGCCGCCGAACCAAGAGCTGCTCGACTGGCTCGCCGTCGAATTCGTGGAAAGCGGCTGGGACGTGCGCCATCTGGTTCGGACGATGGTTCTCTCGAAGACTTATCGGCGCTCCAGCGAAGCGACCGAGGAACTGCTGGCGCGAGACCCTTTCAATCGCCTGCACGGACGCCAGGCCATGTCCCGGCTCGCCGCCGAGTTCGTACGCGACAACGCCTTGGCCGTCAGCGGGCTGCTAAACCGCGCCGTGGGCGGTCCGAGCGTCAAGCCGTACCAGCCATCGGGATATTACCGGGAGCTGAACTTTCCGAAGCGGATCTACGAGCCGGACCTCGACCGGAATCAGTTTCGCCGGGGCCTCTACACGCACTGGCAGCGCCAGTACCTGCATCCCGCGCTGATGGCTTTCGACGCGCCGGCCCGCGAGGAATGCGCGGCGGATCGGGAGGTCTCCAACACGCCGATCCAGTCCCTCGTCCTGTTGAACGATCCCAGCTACGTCGAGGCCGCTCGCGGATTCGCCGAGCGCGTCTTGCGCGAGGCCAGCGCGGACGACCGCAAGAGGATTGAGTTCGTCTTTCGAGAGGCGTTCTCCCGGCCGCCTTCGCCAGAGGAGCGGGAGATTGTCCGCGCATTGCTGGTCAGGCAGCGAGAGCGCTTTGCCGAGGCCCCCGATCAGGCGAACGAATTGCTTGCTACGGGCATCTCACCGTTGCAGACGGGCCTTGATGGACCGGAACTCGCAAGCTGGACGAGCGTGGCACGAGCCCTGTTCAACAAGCACGAGTTCTTGATGCGGTATTGAGCTGCGCATCCTCGCAATGGGACCGCCGGATCGGCGAGTTCCCGGGCCAACGGTGTCAGCGTCAGACTTGCTGCATTAGAATCAATCCAGTCGGCTGGCGGTGCTTGATCCCCGGTCTGGAGATCGGGCCCGTCCGTGCCTCCGCAAGGCCGCGACCATGAACGCCGATTCAGCTCAGCAGAAGGCGTCTTCCCTGGTGGCCCCGCCAGGAGTCGAGAGCGAGACTGCCGCCGACATCCTGAATCGGTTCAGGAAGCTGGCCCTCTGGAGTCGCAACGGCTCCAGGGCACCTCACAAGCCGCTGTTGGCACTCTGGGCGATCGGGCGGTGCCTTGCGGGAATGCCTCGCCTCGCGTCTTTCGAGGAGGTTGATCGAGCGCTGTCTGGCCTGCTGAAGAGCTTCGCGCCGCGTCGCAAGCATAAGCCGGACACACAGGATCCGTTCTGGCGGCTGCGAAACGACGGGGTGTGGCAGATTCCCGGCGAAGACCTGATGCCGCCGCGCCCGGGAAAAAAGGCGTACAGGAAGGACTTGTTCGCCAAGAACATCGAAGGCGGACTGCTCCAAGCGGACTACGATGCGTTGCGCCGGGACCCGGTCTTCGCATGGAGATTAGTGCAATCCCTGCTGGACGCCCATTTCCCGGAAACGCTGCATGACGCGATTCTTGCAGCGACCGGGATCGCGTCGATCGCGCTCGCGTTTCAGGATGTCCCGCCGCCGCCTGATGACTATGTGTATTCGCGGAGGCTGCGACGAGACGCGAGATTTCGTCACATCGTTCTGGACGCTTACGGCAGCCAGTGTGCTGTATGTCGTTTCGCGGTGCGGGATGGGCCCACGCCGTTCGCGCTCGAGGCGGCCCACATCAAGTGGCACCAAGCCCGCGGACCGGACGAGGTCTCGAATGGCTTGGCACTCTGCGCACTCCACCATAGGCTGTTCGATGGCGGGGTATTCACCCTGCTTCCCGGCGACTACAAGATAGCCGTGGCGCCCGTTACGAGCGGAGACGGCTTTGAAGAGTGGCTGGGGCGCTTCGATGGCCGCCCCTTGCGCGTTACTCCCGCACAGGAGCAGCACCTACCCGAGCCTGGATTCTTGGCGTGGCACGGACGCGAGGTGTTTCGGGCACCCGAGTCTATACCGAAGGCCGCGTAGCGGTTAGAGCAGGGCGTTTACCCATTCCACATTGCGAGGTCAATCTCCATGTCACACAACACACCCTCCACGAACAGCCCTCAGGACCGAATCCAGGAATTGGAAACCCAGATCGCTGCGCTGACCGGGCAGCTCAACGAGCTGCGGCGGGCCGCCCCCGGCACCCCGGTTCCGGACTACTCCTTTCAGACCTTGGAAGGGGAAGTGCGTCTGAGCGACCTCTTCGCGGGCCGGGACAAGTTGCTCGCGATCCACAACATGGGCCAAGGCTGCCGCTACTGCACCCTGTGGGCCGACGGCATCAACGGATTCTTGCCGCACTTGGAATCGGCGATGTCCGTCGTGCTGCTATCCAAGGATCCGCCCGAAGTGCAGCGGCGTTTCGCCGGCGGCCGCGGCTGGCGCTTCCGACTCGCCTCGCATCAGGGCGGAGACTACATGCGCGAGCAGACCGCCTGTTCCGGCCACGAGAACATGCCTGGTGCCGTCCTGTACGAGCTGCGGGACGGCGTGACCCTGCGCAAGAACGCCGTGGCCTTCGGTCCGGGAGACATGTTCTGTCCGGCATGGAACTTCCTCGCGCTCGCGGGCCTCGGGGAATCCGATTGGACGCCGCAATTCAACTACTGGCTACGCCCGTCGACTCTCGACGATGGAGGCGAGAACTTGCTCGGGTAGTCTCCAACTCGTCTGCGGTGGCGCGCTACCGCGCCCCCCGACTTGGCGGGAGCGGCGACGCTTTCGTAGGTCGCTGTATACTGGCCCCGCTCCGGCACTGATCAATTCCATCGGCGCGAATCGAACCCGCTTTCGCTTCGCTGGAGGTTCGTGCCGGACATCGGAGGCATCGGGTGCTCCGCCTTTCGACACGCGCCTTGGTCGCCTTGGCCTGCTGCGTATCCGCGTCGCTTCCGGCCGCCGAGGACGCACTTCCGCAGTCCGCTCGGCGCGTGCTCGAAACCCACTGCATCGGCTGCCACGGCGCGGCGCGCATGTCAGATCTCGACATGCGTACGTCGGAAACGTTACTGGCAGGCGGAACGCGCGGTTCCGCGGTCATCCCCCATGACGCATCCGCGAGCCTGCTCGTCCAAGCCGTGCAGGGCCGAGGGCCCGTCAGCATGCCGCCCGGCGGCGCGGCACTCTCGGACGAGGAAATCGGCACCTTGGTGCGCTGGATTGACGCCGGTGCGCAGTGGGTCGATGGCGATACGGAGGTCGGAGATGCGACGTGGTGGTCGTTTCGGAAGCCGGAGCAGCCGCGCGTCCCCGACACCGCAACGAGCGACTGGATCCGCACCCCGATCGACGCCTTCGTCCTCGCTGCCTTGGAAGAACGCGGCCTTGTGCCAGCGCCGCCAGCCGAGCCCGCCAAGCTCGTGCGCCGCGTGTACTTCGACCTCCATGGATTGCCCCCGCCTCCCGAAGAGGTCGAGAACTTCGCGCGCGACCCGTCGGAAGCGGCTTATCGGGCGCTGATTGACCGCCTGCTCGAATCGAAGCGCTACGGCGAGCGCTGGGGACGCTATTGGCTGGACCTGGTGCGCTACGCGGACACTTCCGGCTTCGAGACGGATCACTTCTACACGACCGCGTGGCGCTACCGGGATTACGTCATCGAGTCGTTCAATGCCGACAAGCCCTACACGACGTTCGTGCAAGAGCAGATCGCTGCCGACGAGCTTTGGCCGACCGACATGGACTTGGAGGGCACCCTCGAGTTGCCGCCCGACAAGCGGGAAAACGCCTACCGCAGGATTGGCACCAGCCTCTTCACGCTGGGCGCGTTCCCGGTCGAATACACCTACTACGGAGACCTGTACCGCGCCGAGTGGCGCGCCGAGGCCGTCGACACGATCGGTGCCGCGTTCCTGGGATTGACGCTCGAATGCGCTCGCTGCCACGACCACAAGTCCGACCCCGTCAGCCAGCGCGACTATTACCGGCTCGCGGCGTTCTTCGCCGGCAGCGTCGAAGGCGAGATCCCGCTCGTCAGTCTGTTCGACGTCCAGACCAGCACCCGGGCCTTCCCGCTGCTCGAGCAGGCTCGCATCCTCAAGCGCATGGCCAAGCGCAAGGGCGGTGACGTGTCCCCCGACGAGCGCCGGAAGATGCTGGAACGGCTCGGCGAGGCGTACCTCAAGGCGCCCGAGCCGTACGCTTCCGCGAAAGTGCTGGTGCATGCCGAGAGCGTGCCGGAGACGTACGTCCTCGCTCACGGGGACTTCCGGCGCAAGGGTGCTCGCGTTGATCCTGGCTTTCCCGCAGCCATTCCCGTGCGCGGCAGCGTCGAAGCGCCCGTTGGACTCGCGCTCCGCCGGCGGGCCTCTCTCGCCCGCTGGCTGACCGCCGCCGATCATCCGCTGCTCGGCCGCGTGATGGTCAACCGCCTCTGGCAGCACCACTTCGGACGGGGCTTGGTCGCGTCGCCGAACGACTTCGGACGCCAAGGCGACCGGCCCTCGCATCCGGAACTGCTGGACTGGCTGGCGGTCGAGTTCGCCGCCCGGGGCTGGAGCGTCAAGGAAATGCACCGTCTGCTGATGCTCTCGAGCGTGTACCGGTCTTCCAGCCTCGCGACTCGCGAGCATCTCGATACCGACCCGGAGAATCGCTACCTCGCCCGCATGTCCCGCCGCCGCTTGGATGCGGACGCGATCCGCGATTCGATCCTCGCCGTCTCGGGGCGCTTGAACCTCAAGATGGGCGGGGTCGGCGTGATCCCGTCGCTCACCGCCGCCGAGATCCTTGCCGCGCGCACGCCGCGCATGTGGCCTGCCAATCCGGATCCCGCCGAGCGCGCACGCCGTAGCGTCTACCTGCAAGCGAAGCGCTCGATGGCGGTACCGATGCTCCAGGTGTTCGACGCCCCGGACACGGCGCGAAGCTGCGCGCGGAGGGAGACTTCCACAGTCGCGCCGCAGGCGCTGGCGATGATGAACAGCGGATTCGTGCTGGAGCAGGCCGATGCCTTCGCGGAGCGGATCCGCGAGCTGTTCAAAGACGATCCCGGCAAGCAGGTCGAAGTCGCTTGGAGGCTGGCCTTGGGTCGCGCGCCCGTCGCCGCCGAGCTTCCGACCGCTAGCGGGTATCTCGAACGCAACTCGCTGGCGGAATTCTGCCTGATGCTGTTCAATATGAACGAATTCGTGTATGTGGACTAGCGACTCCAGAAGGGCGTTCCTCAAGCAGTCCGCCCTCGGCATCGGCTGGCTGGCGGCCTTGGACCTGTACGCCCAGTCCGAGCCGGCCGGGTCCGCGTCCGATCCCCTTGGCGTGCGCGAGCCTCCACGTCCGGCGACGGCGAAGAGCGTGATCCACCTCTTCATGCAGGGCGGCCCGAGTCAAGTGGACACGTTCGATCCGAAGCCCTTGCTCAACGAGCTGGACGGACAGCGGCCCCCCGAGAGCTTCGGCGACGAGGACTTCCAGAACGGCAAGTTCCGCCAGCAGACGCTCCTCGGCTCGCGGCGCTCGTTCGCGCGGCACGGCGCATCGGGGCTCGAAATCTCCGACCTGCTGCCGCACATTGCCGAGCGAGCGGACGATCTCGCCGTGATTCGCTCCAATTTCCACGAGGGGTTCACCCACTCGCAAGCGCAGTTCTTGATCCATAACGGGTGGCCGCGCATCGGCCGGCCGAGCCTGGGTTCGTGGATCCTGTACGGTTTGGGTACCGAGAACCGGAACCTGCCGGGCTTCGTGGTGCTCCTGCAGGGCGGCGTGCGATCCGGACCGGAGGTCTACGGCGAAGGCTTCCTGCCCGCCGTTTACCAAGGCACCGCCTTCCGTCCGACGGGCGACCCGATCCTCTACCTCAACCCTCCCGAGGGCCGATCGCCGCGCCAGCAGCGCGACTTGCTCGACACGCTCGGCTCCCTTAACGAGCGGCATCTCCGCGAGCGAAACATGGATGCGGAGCTGGCGGCGCGCCTGGAATCCTACGAACTCGCGTTTCGCATGCAGATGGCCGCGCCCGAGGCGACGGACATCTCGGCGGAATCCAGCGTCACGAAGAAGCTGTACGGGCTCGACGAGCCAGCGAGCGCAGATTTCGGCGGCCGCTGCCTGCTCGCCCGCCGCTTGGTGGAGCGCGGCGTCCGCTTCGTGCAGGTCTGGTCCGGCAACGGCCAGAACGCCATCGATTGGGACGGGCACACCGGCTGCGACCAAAATCACCTTGACCGCGCCGCGGAGACGGACAAGCCGGTGGCTGGCCTGCTGGCCGACTTGAAGGCGCGCGGTCTGCTCGACTCGACTTTGGTCATCTGGGGCGGGGAATTCGGGCGCACGCCGACATCCGATGGCGGCAAGGGCCGCACGGAGGGGCGCGACCACAATCCCTACGGCTTCACCCTGTGGATGGCCGGGGGCGGCGTGCAGGGCGGACAGGCGATCGGCGCGACCGACCAGCTCGGCCTCCGAGCTGTCGAGGATCGCGTGCATCTCAACGACTTGCACGCCTCGATCCTCGCGTTCCTCGGCTTGGACCACACGCGACTGACTTACCGCCACACGGGCCGGGATTTCCGCCTGACCGATGTCGGCGGCAGCACGGCTCTGGCGGATCGGCTGCGTCGCGCGTGACAAACGCCGGACAACTGCCCGGGTCGCTTCCGGAATTCGGCGAGTCGCCCCTCGGCAGAACCGGAGTTCCCTGGTCGCGCGAAGGATCTCACGCCGCTGGCGGGAGCGCGCTCGCGCCGTTCCGCGTCCCGCCGAGGCTCCCCCGCATGCCAAGCGGCCGCTCGTTTTAGATAATCTGATAGCACCTGACTCAACTTTTTTGAGAGAACTGCTTGACATCTGTCGTCGGTGCCCTACAATGAGGGTGAAGGCAGGGCCTTCAAGGAAGGAATCACAATCATGAGACTGCTTACCGCACCCAACCTCAGCCCTTGGCGGGACTTCGATCGGATGATCGGGGCCTCGGCGGGTCCGACCGCTTGGACGCCGGACTTCGACATCGCGGAGACCGACAGCGCGTTCATCGTGCGCGCGGACATTCCTGGAGTGACCCAGAAGGATCTCGAGATCCGGGTCGATCAGGGTGTCCTCAGCGTGAACGGCGGCCGCCAGGCGCAGCCCGACGGCGACGACGCCCCGCGCTTCAGCCGGCGCGAGCGGCCCGTCGGCACCTTCACGCGCCGTTTCCGGATCCCGGACTCGGTCGACGCCGAAGGTGTCAAGGCCGCCTACGCCAACGGCGTTCTCGAGCTCACGCTTCCCAAGCAGCCCGAGGAGGCCGCGCGGCTCATCCCGGTCAACTGACCGGCCGCCGCCGGGCCGTGCGAGCGGCCCGGCTCGAAACGGGGGATCCGCGCGAGCGGATCCCCCGCCAGCCCCCCGATCCAACTCGTCGACCAGAGGACCCAGGCCCACGATGCGCTTCGACAAGTTCACCCAAAAGTCACAGGAAGCACTCGGCGACGCGCAGTTGCTCGCTGCGGAGGCCGGGCACCAGCTGCTGTACCCGGCGCACCTGCTGGTCGCCTTGGTCAGCGCGGAGGACGGCGTGGCGGCCGCTGCGCTGACCAAACTCGGGATCGAGCCCGGCGTTGCGAATGCGAAGGCGCGGGAGTTGCTGGACGGCATCCCGGTCGTGCAAGGCGGCGCGTCCGGCATCCAGCCGGATCGCTCCCTGCAACAGGTCCTGGCTCGCGCCGGCAAGGAGGCGGAGCGCTTCAAGGACGAGTTCGTCTCCACCGAGCATTTGCTGCTCGCCATCAGTTCCGCGAAGCGCGACCCGGCCGGTCGCCTCTTGAACGTGCTGGGGGCCACGCACGAAGCGATCCTGCAGGCGCTCGCCGAGGTGCGCGGCACCCAACGCGTCACCACGCCCAATCCGGAAGACAAGTACCAAGCGCTCGAGCGCTACGCCATCGATCTCACCGACCAAGCGCGGAGCGGCCAGCTGGATCCCGTGATCGGCCGGGACGAGGAAATCCGCAGGGTGGTTCAAGTCCTGTCGCGACGGACCAAGAACAATCCCGTGCTGATCGGCGAGCCGGGCGTCGGGAAGACCGCTATCGCGGAGGGGCTGGCGCAACGCATCGTCCAGGGCGACGTTCCCGAGACCCTGAAGAACAAGCGCATCGCGGCGCTTGACTTGCCCTCGATGGTCGCGGGCACGAAGTTTCGCGGGGAGTTCGAGGAGCGCCTGAAGGCCGTCTTGCGCGAGGTCGAGGAGTCGAGCGGAGAGATCGTCTGCTTCATTGACGAGTTGCACACGCTGGTGGGCGCCGGGCGCGGCGAGGGTTCGATGGACGCCGCGAACATGCTCAAGCCCGCCTTGGCGCGCGGCCAGCTGCGCTGTATCGGGGCCACGACGCTCAACGAGTACCGCCGGTACATCGAGAAGGATGCCGCGCTCGAGCGGCGCTTCCAGACGGTGCTGGTGAACGAACCCGGTGTCGAGGACACGCTCGCGATCCTGCGCGGCCTCAAGGAGACCTACGAAATCCACCATTCGGTCCGGTACCGGGACGCCGCCCTAGTTGCCGCCGCGACTCTCTCGGATCGTTACATCAGCGATCGCTTCCTGCCCGACAAGGCGATCGATTTGGTCGACGAAGCCGGCGCGACGCTGCGCATGCAGGTCGACTCGGTGCCTGTCGAAGTCGACCGCATGGAACGCAAGGCGGTGCAGCTCGAGATCGAGCGCCAAGCGCTCAAGAAGGAATCGGACCGAGCGTCGGCGGAGCGCATCGCGGCGATCGAGAGCCAGTTGGAGGAGTTGCGCGGGCAATCCGCCGCGTTGCGCGAGAAGTGGCAGCGCGAGAAGTCGCTCATCGACGAGGTGCAGCGGCTGAAGGAGGAACTCGAGCGGCTGCGGAACGATCAGGACGAGGCGGCGCGCGCGGGCGACCTCGCCAAGGCGGCCGAGATCCGCTACGGACGGCAGGCGCAGGTGGAAAAGGATCTCCACGCCGCGACCGGGCGACTCGAGGCGCAACTGGGTGACACCCCGCTCTCGCGCGGCGAGGTGGTCGAGGAGGACATCGCGCGGATCGTGGCCAAGTGGACCGGGATTCCCGTGGCCAAGATGCTGCAAGGGGAGGTCGCGAAGCTCGTGCGCATGGATGCCGCCCTGCGCGAGAAGGTGATCGGGCAAGACAGCGCGGTCGCCGCGGTGGCCAACGCGATTCGCCGCAACCGCGCCGGGCTGAGCGACCCGGACCGGCCGATCGGCAGTTTCGTGTTCCTCGGGCCGACCGGAGTCGGCAAGACCGAGCTGGCCCGGGCCCTCGCCGAGTTCCTGTTCGACTCGCCTAAGGCGATGATCCGCATCGACATGTCGGAATACATGGAGAAGCACGCCGTCGCCCGCATGGTCGGAGCCCCGCCCGGCTACATCGGCCACGAAGAGGGCGGCCAGCTCACCGAGCACGTGCGCCGCGCGCCCTACTCCGTGATCCTCCTCGACGAGATCGAGAAGGCGCACCCGGACGTGTTCAACATCATGCTGCAGGTCCTGGACGACGGGCGCCTCACCGACGCGAAGGGCCGCACCGCGAACTTCGCAAACGCGGTCATCGTGATGACTTCGAACGTCGGTTCCCAGGACGTGCTCAAGAACGGCGCGATCGGTTTCTCGCTCAACGCGCAGGCCGACACGGGGAACGAGGGCATGCGCCGGGCCCTGCTGGACGAGCTCGGCCGCACGTTCCGGCCGGAGTTCCTGAATCGCATCGACGACATCATCGTCTTCAACAGTCTCGAGCGCGCTGCGCTCGGCCGGATCCTCGACCTGCAGCTGGAGCGCCTGCGCGCCATGCTGGCCGACAAGCGCATCGGTCTGGACGTCACGCCGGAAGCTTGCGAGCTGATCCTCGCCAACGGATACGACCGCCAGTTCGGCGCGCGGCCGATGAAGCGCGCGATCCAGAGGCTGATCCAGGACCCCTTGGCGCTCTTGATCCTCGAGGGACGTTTCGGCGAGGGCGACACCGTGCGCGTCCACCGGGACGGGGAATCGATGCGCTTCGACAGCGTCCCGGATACCGGGGACCGTCCCGCGGAGGCGTGAGGCGCGACACCGTCCCGCGTGCCGCGCCCCGGGCGGCGGTTGATACGATGGCGAGTTGCGTGACGCGATCTGGTCGCGGACCCTGCCCGCGGAATCGCGCGCGACGCTGCTCGCCTCGGATCCGATTCCCCGGGCCGTCGATGTGGCGATCATCGGTGGCGGGCTGGTCGGTCTCTGCGCAGCGTGGGAGTTGCACCGGCGGCAAGCCGGGCGGCTGCTGGTCTTGGATCGCGGGCCCGTCTGCGGCGGCGCCAGCGGCGCTAGCGCCGGCGGACTGTGGCCGGGCCACGAGTGCTTCACGCTGGGATCGCCGGAGATCGCCCGGCGCTCCGCCGCGTGCCACGCCCGCCTCCGTGGGGAATTCGCCTGCGATTACGTGCCGAGCGGCCTGTTGGCGCTGTACCCCGAGGAACAGCGCGCCAGGGCGCGGGAACGCGTGGAACGTTCCGTGGCGGCCGGGTTCGCAGCGGAGTTGCTCGATGAATTCCAGATACGGGAATGCGAGCCGCTGCTCGATCATCGCGGCCACGCCGCTCGGTTTCCCGGCGATGGCTCCCTGCATCCGCTCAAGCTCGCGGCTGCCTTGGTCCGCAGGCTGCGGGCGGAAGGCGTCCGGATCTGCCTGAACGCCGACGGCACCCGGATCGCCGCGCCCGATGGCGCGGTTGTCACTGAGCGCGGCCGGATCAGCGCCGGGACCGTCATCGTCGCGGCAGGGGCGTGGACGCCGCAGTTGACGCGTCTGCTCGGCTGGGAGCCTCCGATCCGTCCGATTCGCGGCACGCTGCTCTCCACGGAATCGCGTCCCTCCGGAACCGTGCGGTCGGTCGTCGTGGGACCGCGTTACTACTACTGGCAACTGGCGTGCGGCCCCGTCGCGGGGGGCGGGTCGGAGGAGGACGTAGGCTTCGCGGAAGGCGTCGACGCCGCCGTGGTCGCGAGCGTTCGCGAGGAATTCGAACGCCTGTTCCCGGCCCTGAGCGGCGTGCCGTTCACGTGCCGTTGGTCAGGCTTCCGGCCGTTCAGCGAGGATCTCCAGCCGGTCGTCGGGCGCTTGCCCGGATACGAGCGGATCTACGTCTCGGCAGGCCACTTCCGCAAGGGGATCCTGCTCGCGCCGCTGAGCGGCGAGCTGCTCGCGGAAGAAATCCTCGAGAACCGCCGCTGGGCTCCGGCCGCGAGTTTCCGGCCGGAGCGCTTCGGCGCGCAGCCCGCTGTCGGCTAGGCAGCCGCGAAGCGCGCCGCGACGGCGTTCCAGTCGATCACGTTGTAGAACGCCGCGATGTAGTCCGGGCGCCGGTTCTGGTAGTTGAGGTAGTAGGCGTGCTCCCACACGTCCAGACCGAGGATCGGGGTGCGACCGTCCATCAACGGCGTGTCTTGGTTCGGGGTCGACTCGACGATCAGCTTGCCGTCGGCCACGCTCAGCCAAGCCCAGCCGCTGCCGAAGCGCGTGGCGGCCGCGGCGGAGAACTGGCTCTGGAAGTCGCTGAAGCTGCCGAATGCGGAATTGATCGCGTCCGCGAGCGCACCGGTCGGCTCGCCGCCGCCGGAAGGGCTCATGATCGTCCAGAACAGCGAGTGGTTCGCGTGACCGCCGCCGTTGTTGCGCACCGCCGGGTTCGCGACGGCGGCCGCGTCGCTGACCAGCGCGTTGATGTCCATATCGGCTTGCGGCGTGCCGGCGACCGCGGCGTTGAGCTTGGCGACGTAGGCGGCTTGGTGCTTGCCGTGGTGGATTTGCATCGTGCGCGCGTCGATGTGCGGCTCGAGCGCGTCGAAGGCGTAGGGCAAGTCGGGTACGGAAAAGGCCATTGGGATTCCTCCTTGGGGATTGCGACCGGGAAAGAACCCCTATTCTACCAGCGCGGCAAGCCTCCGCTCGCTCCGCGCCGTGTCGGCTCGGGCGGGACGCGCGAACTGACTTGGACCCGACCGAGCGTCGCCACGCCCTTCGCCCGCGCGGCGCACATCGCGAGGAGCGTCGCCGCCTAGAAGTCGTCCAAGCCCTCCGTGAGTTCGATGGACGTGCCCCACGGATCCGTGAGGGACGCGACGGACAGTCCGCTCCGCTCGCTCGTGCGGAAGGGCGCGTCGAACGTGACGCCGTTCGCTTCCAGGCGCTGGCAGAGCGCCTCGAGGCCGTCGACCTCGAATCCGATCCGATCCAGGACGCGCCCCTTCGTCGGTGCGACCGCGTCGGCTTTGGCGAACGTCAGCTCGATGCCCGGCACGTCCGCCTTCTTGAACGGCCCGCGCGTGCCCGGCTTCCCGCCGAAATGCTTGACGTACCAGTCCCGCGCGGCGGCGTCGTCCGCGGTGAAGATGTGGATGTGGTGGCTGTCGATGCCGTCCGTCTCCTTGTCCTCAATCAGTTCCACGCGCATGCCGTCCGGCCCCCGCGCGAATGCCATGTAGACCTGCGTCGCGGGGTTGAAGTGAACGGCCCCGTCCGCGTCGGCGACGACTTGGGCCGTGACCATTTCGATGCCCGCCGCTTGCAGTTCGGACACTAGGCCCTGCAAGTCGGGCACGCGGAAGCCGATGTGGTTGACCGCGCTGCCGTTGCTCTCGCCGGTCGGCTCCTGCTCGCGCAGCAAGAGCAGCATGTTGGGCAGCTTGACGACGTCGGTCGTGCCGAACGCGGCCAACTGGCCGCCGAGCAGCTCTCCCCAGAAGCGCTTGTGCGCTTCCAAGTCCGAGACGTTGAGGTGGTGACGGCCCGCGGCGAAGGGAGCTTCCCGGGCTGCGAGCAGCTGCGCCAGCGAGGGGGCGGGCGCGCTGGCCAGCGCGGCGCCGACAGCGAGTGCGAGGAGTGCTTTCCGCATGGTTCCCGAGTGTAGCAGCGCCGCTCGCGGGGCGGCCAGAAAAAAAATTTCGGAAATCGCTTGCATTCTCCGATCGGGGGTGCTACCGTACAAAAAGCGGTGGCTGAGGGGCCTTGCGTTTCCTTGCGCCGCCGTGGCTGCCGGGGCGCGTGCGCTCCGGCGGAGGCTGGTCCGTCGCGGGGATCGGGAGCGTCGCGAGGCGCTCGACGAGGCGATCCGGGACGGCACGGATCTTTGACAGATCGGTTGGACGTGCAGTACGACTTCGTCTGATTCCGAGTGGATGCCGGATCGGCAAGCTCTGTGAGAGTGTCCGCGGGCCTTCGGGCCGCGCGGGCAAACCACTTCTTACCGAGAGTTTGATCCCGGCTCAGAATCAACGCTGGCGGCGCGCCTAACACATGCAAGTCGAACGAGAAAGCCCCTTCGGGGGTGAGTACAGTGGCGGACGGGTGAGTAACACGTGGGTTACCTGCCCTCGAGTGGGGAATAACCCCGGGAAACTGGGGATAATACCGCATACGACCCTTCGGGGTGAAAGCTTTACGCGCTCGAGGATGGGCCCGCGGTCGATTAGCTTGTTGGTGGGGTAACGGCCTACCAAGGCTGCGATCGATAGCCGGCCTGAGAGGGCATACGGCCACACTGGCACTGAGACACGGGCCAGACTCCTACGGGAGGCAGCAGTGGGGAATTTTGGACAATGGGGGCAACCCTGATCCAGCGACGCCGCGTGATCGATGAAGGCCTTCGGGTCGTAAAGATCTTTCAGCGGGAAACATCATGAGGGTACCCGCAGAAGCAGGAGCGGCTAACTACGTGCCAGCAGCCGCGGTAATACGTAGGCTCCAAGCGTTGTTCGGAATTACTGGGCGTAAAGCGAGTGTAGGCGGTTTGCCAAGTCGATTGTGAAATCTCCCGGCTCAACTGGGAGGGTGCGGTCGATACTGGCAAGCTAGAGTACGGAAGAGGAAGGCAGAATTCCTGGTGTAGCGGTGGAATGCGTAGATATCAGGAGGAATGCCGGCGGTGAAGACGGCCTTCTGGACCGTAACTGACGCTGAGACTCGAAAGCGTGGGGAGCAAACAGGATTAGATACCCTGGTAGTCCACGCCCTAAACGATGCATACTTGGTGTGGGCTCTTCACTGAGTCCGTGCCGGAGCTAACGCGTTAAGTATGCCGCCTGGGGAGTACGGTCGCAAGGCTGAAACTCAAAGGAATTGACGGGGGCCCGCACAAGCGGTGGAGCATGTGGTTTAATTCGACGCAACGCGAGGAACCTTACCTAGGCTTGAACCGCAGCGGACATCCCAAGAAACTGGGCCTTCCCTTCGGGGACCGCTGTAGAGGTGCTGCATGGCTGTCGTCAGCTCGTGTCGTGAGATGTTGGGTTAAGTCCCGCAACGAGCGCAACCCTCGTCCTGTGTTGCCATGAATGGGACTCGCAGGAGACCGCCAGCGACAAGCTGGAGGAAGGTGGGGACGACGTCAAGTCATCATGGCCTTTATGTCTAGGGCTACACACGTGCTACAATGGGTGGTACAACGGGTTGCCAAGTCGCGAGACGGAGCTAATCCCCCAAAGCCATCCTTAGTTCGGATTGCAGGCTGCAACTCGCCTGCATGAAGCTGGAATCGCTAGTAATGGCGCATCAGAATGGCGCCGTGAATACGTTCCCGGGCCTTGTACACACCGCCCGTCACATCACGAAAGTGGATTGTACTAGAAATCCGTGAGCTAACCTTCGGGAGGCAGCGGCTTACGGTATGATTCATGATTGGGGTGAAGTCGTAACAAGGTAGCCGTAGGAGAACCTGCGGCTGGATCACCTCCTTTCTAAGAGAGACCGAACCGTCGGTCCGTCGGCCCTCCGGGGCCCTGTCAGCGGCCGCCGGTTCCAGCCATCCGGCGCTCTCTTGCTCGGAGTCGACGCCCGTACTGGCTCGGTCGCCGGCGTAGCCGGCGGCCCGCGTCCAACCAGCCTCCGCGCGCAGCCGCGCGTCCGGGGCTGTAGCTCAGCTGGGAGAGCGCCTGATTTGCATTCAGGAGGTCGTCGGTTCGACTCCGATCAGCTCCACCATTTCCGGGGCGTGTAGCTCAGTTGGTTAGAGCGCATCCCTGATAAGGATGAGGTCGCTGGTTCAAATCCAGCCACGCCCACCAGCGCAGGTCGTTGGCGGAGGCGCGTCCCGCGCGCCTCCGCCAGGGATCCTGCTCCGGCGGAATCCCCGCTCCTTGACAACCGAAGACAGAAGGTCATAGGCAATCGCCGGAAGCGGCGTGCATGCGCTAGGCGCGTGCGCGTTGCGTCCGAGTAGCGTCGCTTGGAATCGCTGCCGACCCGCGCGAGCGGGGCGGGCGCTGGTTCCGGGCAAGTTTTTCGGTCAAGCTACTAAGGGCGTACGGGGGATGCCTTGGCGAGAGCAGGCGATGAAGGACGTGGCTAACTGCGAAAAGCCTCGGCGAGCTGTAAGCAAGCTGTGAACCGGGGATGTCCGAATGGGGAAACCTGGCGGGAGCGAACTCCCGTCGCCGGCAGCTGAATCCATAGGCTGCCGGGGCGAACCCGGGGAAGTGAACCATCTCAGTACCCGGAGGAAGAGAAAATAACCATGATTCCGCTAGTAGCGGCGAGCGAACGCGGAACAGCCCAAACCGGGCGACCCCCTCGGGGGAAGCCCGGGGTTGTAGGACCTCATCACGGGACTGCCGAACCTAGCCGAACGCTTTGGAAAAAGCGGCCAGAGGAAGTGACAGCCTTGTAGGCGAAAGGGGAAGCGGCCCAGAGGGATCCTGAGTACCGCGGGACACGAGAAATCCTGTGGGAATCTGCCGGGACCATCCGGTAAGGCTAAATACTCGCTCTCGACCGATAGTGAACCAGTACCGTGAGGGAAAGGTGAAAAGCACCCCTGCTAGGGGAGTGAAAAGTACCTGAAACCGTATGCCTACAAGCAGTGGGAGGGCTATGGCGCGACTTCGCGTCGCGCAAGGCCTGACCGCGTGCCTTTTGCTTAATGAGCTGGCTAGTTAATCTCAGTGGCGAGGTTAAGAGCAATCGAGCCGCAGCGAAAGCGAGTCTGAACAGGGCGCGAAGTCGCTGGGATTAGACGCGAAGCGGGATGATCTACCCTTGGTCAGGGTGAAGTTTGTGTAACAGCAAATGGAGGCCCGAACCAGTGTCGGTTGAAAACGGCTTGGATGAACTGAGGGTAGGGGTGAAAGGCTAATCAAATTCCGTGATAGCTCGTTCTCTCCGAAATAGCTTTAGGGCTAGCCTCGTGCGAACGCGATGGTGGTAGGCCTCTGGATGGACTAGGGGGTTCCACAACTTACCGAATCCAACTAAAGTACGAATGCCATCGACGAAATTGCACGGGAGTCAGACTGCGGGGGCTAAGCTTCGTAGTCGAGAGGAAAACAGTCCAGACCGTCGGCTAAGGTCCCTAAACCACGCTTAGTGGGTAAGGAAGTCAAGTCGCTAGGACAGCCAGGAGGTTGGCTTAGAAGCAGCCATCCTTTAAAGAAAGCGTAATAGCTCACTGGTCAAGCGCCTTGGCGCCGAAAATGTAACGGGGCTCAAGCGTGGTACCGAAGCCGCGGATTCCCGGCCCGCCTCGGCGGGACGGGGATGGTAGGAGAGCGTTCTTGCCGCAGGGAAGCCGAACCGCGAGGATCGGTGGAGCGGGAAGAAGTGACTCTGCCAGCATTAGTAGCGAGAAGCCAGGTGAGAACCCTGGCCGCCGAAAGTCTAAGGTTTCCCGGGGAAGGTTAATCCGCCCGGGGTTAGTCGGGTCCTAAGGCGAGGCCGAAAGGCGTAGCCGATGGATACGCGGTTAATATTCCGAGACCGCGCGACATCGTTTGACGATGGGGTGACGCAGGAAGTCAAGCAGGAAGGGTGATGGACGTCCCTTTTGTCCGTTTCGAGGCGCCCGGGCAGGCAAATCCACCCGGGAACACGTCGCGGGCGGGCGCGAGGCCGCACGGCCACAAAGCTGCGTAGCTACACTGCCAGGAAAAACCTCTAAGGAGATGCTCGCGTGCCCGTACCGTAAACGGACACACGTAGACGAGAAGAGAATTCTCAGGCGCTCGGGTGATTGGTTGTTCAGGAACTCGGCAAAATTGCTCCGTAACTTCGGGAGAAGGAGTGCCCTCGCGAGAGGGCCGCAGAGAATTGGCTCAGGCGACTGTTTATCAAAAACACAGGTCTCTGCAAAGTCGAAAACGACGTATAGGGGCTGACGCCTGCCCGGTGCCGGAAGGTTAAGAGGAGAGGTTAGCTTCGGCGAAGCTTCGAATCGAAGCCCCGGTGAACGGCGGCCGTAACTATAACGGTCCTAAGGTAGCGAAATTCCTTGTCGGGTAAGTTCCGACCTGCACGAATGGCGTAACGATCTGAGCACTGTCTTAACAACCAGCCCGGCGAAGTTGTGGTACCGGTGAAGACGCCGGTTACCCGCCAAAGGACGGAAAGACCCCGTGCACCTTTACTACAGCTTAACAGTGATTCATGACATAGCTTGCCCAGGATAGGTGGGAGGCTTTGAAGCCGGGCTCTCGGGCTCGGTGGAGCCATCCTTGGGATACCACCCCTGTTATGTTGTGGATCTAACCTAGGGCCGTGAATCCGGTCCAGGGACACTGTTTGGTGGGTAGTTTGACTGGGGCGGTCGCCTCCCAAAACGTAACGGAGGCGCGCGAAGCTCGGCTCAGGCTGTTTGGAAATCAGCCGTAGAGCGCAATGGTATAAGCCGGGCTGACTGCGAGACTGACAAGTCGAGCAGGTGCGAAAGCAGGTCATAGTGATCCGGCGGTTCCGCATGGAAGGGCCGTCGCTCAACGGATAAAAGGTACGCCGGGGATAACAGGCTGATCTGGGCCAAGAGTTCATATCGACGCCCGGGTTTGGCACCTCGATGTCGGCTCATCGCATCCTGGGGGTGGAGAAGCTCCCAAGGGTTAGGCTGTTCGCCTATTAAAGCGGTACGCGAGCTGGGTTCAGAACGTCGCGAGACAGTTCGGTCCTTATCCTTGGTGGGCGCAGGAAACTTGAGGGATGCTGCCTTCAGTACGAGAGGACCGAGGCGGATGAACCTCTTGTGATCCAGTTGTCACGCCAGTGGCATAGCTGGGTAGCGAAGTTCAGTCGGGATAAGCGCTGAAAGCATATAAGCGCGAAACCCAGCCCAAGATAAGGTTTCCCTGAAGGGCACTTGCAGACGACAAGTTTGATAGGACGGATGTGTAAGTGTGGCAACACACGAGCTAACCGTTACTAATCGCCCGTTCGGCTTGACCGTGAAACTTGCCCCGAGCCAGTCCCCGCGGGGGACGCCTCGGAGCTGCTGCGGACGCGGCGCGATTGCCGGGCCTTCGACATTCGGTTGCGCGCTCCCTGCGGGGAGCGCAGCCCGGGCCCGGCAGGGCCCGGGACCCTTTTCGGGTGGCTATAGCGAGGAGGCCACACCCGTTCCCATCCCGAACACGGCAGTTAAGCTCCTCAGCCCCGATGGTACTGCGCTGGCGACGGCGTGGGAGAGTAGGACGCTGCCCGAATCTTTTCCCCGAGCGGGCGCCCTTGGCGCCCGCTCGTTGCTTTTGGGGGCGCCGCGGTCTCACCAACCGGCGATCTGGGCGGTGGGAATCGCGCGGTCCACGAGCATCACCGGGATCCCGTCGTCGATGCGGTAGACGGTGCGGGCGTCGACCGTGGCGAGCGCCTCCTGCAGCGGTCGCTCGACGGTCGAGCCGTCGGCGTACGCCACGTTGCCGGTCGCGATCGCGGCGTTCAGCGTCGCGAGGCGCTGCGCCCCAAGCATCTCCACCGGGATCTTGGTTGCGGGACAGCAGAGGATTTGCAGGAGGTCGGCGCTGACGGGCATGATCGGAAACCGCGAGTGCCTCCCATCATAGGGCACGGGACGGACAGCGGGGCCGCCGCGCGCGGCGCGCCCGATTTGACCGTGTTAGCGCAAAGCTGAAATGTCCGCTTTTTCGAGCGAGCGAGCCAGCATGCCGGACCGAGTACGACATAGTCCCGGGCCATGTCCATCGGCTGCAAGCAGCCGGTCGGTGCCGCCACGAGGATCGCGCGGCTGTGAAGGACCGGGCCCCGCGAGCGTTGTGCAGCTGACGCCTGCGTTGCATTCCACAATCCGTCGTTTGTCCCTGTCTCACACCGGGCTGGGGGGACGCTACCGCAAGCAAGAAACGATCCGGAACAGGCCATAGTCAGCAATGACGCTGAAAGGGCTGCCTGGGCAGTGGAATGGCTGCCCCGCGGGCCGCCCGACGAACCGGACACTTCAGCTTCGCTAAAAAGCGGACATTTCAGCTTTGCTCCGACACCGCCCGATTTGACAAGCGCCGCTCCGCTCGGGTATAGTTAGCTTGCCTCGACGCGTCGGGGTGGGATGGCTCTATACTTCCGGCCGCGGCCGGGTCGGCTTGCGCTTGGATTCTAGCAGTCAGCACGGGGGTTGGGTCGGCCATTCCAGACGACCGCTCCCGCGCGGGGCCCGGCGCTTGACCATAGGCGGCGCGACCGAGCGATGCCAGCAAACGCAGACGAGCCACGGAACGATTCGGCGCCGGAGGGCGCCCTAGCCACCCAGTCGCAGCCGGAGGGCCCCGCCCCGGCGCCGAGCGCGATTCCGGGACTGCCCGTTCCCGCCGGGGCCGACGAGGACGCCGGCGATGACGCCCTCGCCCCGGACGAACTCGCGGCGCTGATCGAGCCCGAGTCGGCGGCCGCGCCTCAGATCCGCCCAGGGAGTCGCTGCAAGGGTGTCATCGTGTCGGTCGGCGAGACCGACGCGCTGGTCGCTTTCGGCGCGAAGGTGGAGGGTCGCGTTCCGCTGGAGGAGTTCCGCCAAGCGAACGGCGATATCGTGGCCCAGGTCGGTCAGGAGATCGATGTCGTCGTCGAGCGCCTGGGCTCGCCGGGGAACCCCGCCTTGCTGGCCCATCGGCGCGTGCGCGAGGCTGCCGCTTGGGACCGGGTCGAAGCGGCCTTCGCGGCGCGCACGCCGCTGCAGGCGCGCGTGGTCGGTCGGGTCAAGGGCGGCTTGCGCGTGGACATCGGCGTGTCCGCCTTCCTGCCCGGATCCTTGGTCGACATCCGGCCCGCTCGAGATCTCGGCGCGTGGGTCGGCCAGGAGACCGAAGTCGTCGTCATCGACTGCAATCGCCGCCGGTCCAACGCGGTCGTCTCGCGCAGCGAGCTGCTGAAAGCGGAACGCCAGCAGCGGCAGGCCGAGACTCTCGCGAGGCTCGTCGAGGGCGAGGCGGCCACGGGCACCGTCAAGAACATCACCTCCTACGGAGTGTTCGTGGACCTCGGAGGGATCGACGGCCTGATCAAGCTCACGGAACTGTCGCACGGGCGCGTCGGCAACCCCTCCGAACTCGTGCAGGCCGGCCAGGAGGTCACCGCCAAGGTCTTGCGCGTGGAGCCGGAGAAGGAGCGCGTCGCGCTGAGCCTGCGCGCGATGCATCCGGATCCGTGGGCCACGATCAGCGAGCGCTACGCGGCGGGCGACCGCGTCCGCGGCACCGTGGCGAGCGTCACCGATTACGGCGCGTTCGTGCGGCTCGAGGCTGGAGTCGAAGGCTTGATCCACATTTCGGAGATCGATTGGTCGCGCCAGCTCAAGCACCCCTCGAAGACGTTTGCCGTAGGTGCCGAGACCGAGGCGGTGGTCGTGGCCGTGCGCCCCAAGCAGCGCCGCATCTCGCTGAGTTTCAAGCAGCTCGCTCCCGATCCATGGGATCAGTACGGGGCCGGATTCGAAGTCGGCCAGGTGGTGGCGGGCACGGTGCGCCGGGTCGTGGACTACGGCCTGTTCGTCGAGATCGTCGCCGGCATCGAAGGGCTGGTGCATGTCTCCGACCTGGCATGGGACGCGCGCTCCCGCAAGCCCAAGGAGATCGCGAGCAAGGGCCAGCAGATCAACACCGTGATCCTGAACGTGGATGTCGCGAACCGGCGGCTCTCGCTGGGCATCAAGCAACTGCAGCCGGACACGTGGGACACGTATCTCAGCCACGCCGCGGCCGGCGATACGGTGCCGGGATCGGTGCGCAGCAAGAAAGACTACGGATTCTTCGTCGAACTGGCGCCGGGCGTCGACGGCCTGTGCCACGTTTCGCAGGCGCCGAAGCGCCAGGACTTGGAGACGGGCAAGCGCTACAACTTCGAGATCCTGGACGTGAACGAACGCGGGCGGCGGATCAGCCTCCGTTGCGAGGACGCGACGCCTCTCGCGGAGGACGACGAACAAGAGCAGACCGCGGTCTTGACGGATTGACGCGCGGTCTTCTAGAATTGGAGCGGGAGGAGGTATCCCTACCACATCATGACCAAGACTGAACTGATTAACAGCGTTGCCGACGAGATCAAGGTCTCGCGCATAGAGGCGGACGTCATCGTCAGCGAGGTGCTCAACAGCATCGCCGCATCCTTGCAGAAGGGCGAGAGCGTGGAATTCCGCGGCTTCGGAAGCTTCCGCACGCGTACGCGCCCCGCGCGGGCCGGCCGCAATCCCAAGACTGGCGAGACCGTCCAGATCGCGGCGAAGACCATCCCGTTCTTCAAGGCTGCCAAGC
Source organism: Bryobacterales bacterium (assembly GCA_965242625.1). Classification (GTDB taxonomy): domain Bacteria; phylum Acidobacteriota; class Terriglobia; order Bryobacterales; family UBA6623; genus VXMF01. The sequence continues at coordinate 1,429,839 of CBDEST010000005.1, forward strand.
AGCTGCGGGATGCTGTCGCCGACGCCAAGCCCTCCGACGCGTAGGGCCCGGGCTACCCGGCCCGGCCGCCAGTGGACTATCTCTGGACCCCTTGGCGGTATCGGTATGTCTCCGGCCCGCAGGGTGCTGTCGGCCTGGACAGGGAGGAGTGCGTCTTCTGCCGGGTCCTGCGATCCGGCGCGACGGATCGCGACGCGCTGGTCGTTCACCGCGGCCAGCGCAACTTCGTGATGCTGAACCGGTATCCGTACACCAGCGGGCACGCGCTGGTGATCCCTTACGATCACGTGTCCACGCTGGTGGGCGCCTCCGGCGAGACGGTCGACGAGATGATGCGGCTGACCCAGCGGCTGGAAGGTGTGGTGCGCAAGCTCTACGACCCGGACGGGGTGAACCTCGGCATGAATATCGGGCGCGCCGCCGGTGCCGGCGTGGCCGGGCATATCCACATGCACGTCGTGCCGCGGTGGATCGCCGATGCGAACTTCGTCGCCGTCGTCGGCGAGACGCGCGTGCTGCCGGAGGCCCTGTCGACCACGTGGCAGCGCGTGCAAGCGGAGTTCCTGGCGGGCGCGCCGTAGCTCCGGCGCGCATGCCAGCGGATTGCCGGCCCCTGTAATCTGGAGCTATGGATACATACGGCATCACGTTGCTCCGGGCGGCGCTCGTGCTGTATTCCTTGGGGCTGCTGGACTCGCTGTACACGGTGGTCAAGCAGCAGCGCCAGCTTTTCCGGCCGGCGCTCTACGCCTTCGTAGCCGGGGCGGTCTTGCACTTGCTGGCGCTCGCGCTCGACAGCTGGCGCAGCGGGCGGCTGCCGGTGCAAACCCTGCAGCAGCTCTCGTCGATGGCGGCGTTCTTCATGACGGCGGCGTTCCTCGCCGTGTACGCGCGGTTCAAGTACGAGAGCCTGGCGGTATTCGTCTTTCCGCCCGTCTTCCTGCTGACCTTGGCCGGCGCCTTGGGCGGCGCGGCGCCCAGCGCTTCCCGGCCCTTGCTGCAATGGTGGATCTCGATTCACGCGGGTCTGTTCCTGCTGGGCTACGCCGCTCTGTTCCTGACCTGCGTGACGGGTCTGATGTACCTGATTCAGGAGCGCGAGCTGAAGGCCAAGCGCCCGCGCGCCTTCTACTACCGCCTGCCACCGCTCGGCAAGCTCGATGAAATCGGACACCGGGCGCTGGCGAGCGCGTTCGCGCTGATCACGCTCGGCCTGATCGCGGCCTCGATCTGGGCCTTCGCGAAGTGGGGGCCCAACTGGGTCGTCGATCCGACGATCGCCTTGGCGTTCCTGACTTGGGGCATCTTGTTCGTCATGGTGCTCGGTCGCTTGGCGGCCGGCTGGCGCGGGCGCAAGGGCGCCTACCTGTCGATCGCCGGATTCGGCTGCGCGGCGCTGACGTGGGTCGTCAACAGCGGCGCGCATACATTCATGGGCCGATGAACATCCAGCTTGTCGGGATGAGTCACCGCACCGCGCCGGTCGAGGTGCGCGAACGGCTCGCCCTGTCCGACGAAGCCGCCGGGGAAATGGCGCGGGCGCTGGTGCATAGCGACGCGATCAACGAGGCGCTCGTGCTGTCGACGTGCAACCGCGTCGAGTTCCTCGCGAGCGCGCAGCGGGAAGCGCTGCGGCCGGAGGTCGACCGCTGCATGCGGTCATCCTTGGCGGGTCTCGACCTCGGCCCCGACGCGTTCTACAGCTACGACGGGCGGGGCGCCGTGCGCCATGTCTTCCGCGTGGCCTCCAGCCTCGACTCGATGGTCATCGGCGAGCCCCAGATCCTGGGCCAGGTCAAGGACGCCTACCAGCGCGCCAAGGACGCGGGAACCGTGGGCAGCTCGCTGGATCGCATCGTCGCGCACGCCGTGCATGTCGCGCGGCGCGTGCGCAACGAGACGGAGATCGGCAAGATGGCGGTCTCGGTCAGTTACGTGGCGGTCGAATTAGCGCGCAAGATCTTCGGCGACCTGGAAGGCCTGTCCGTGCTGCTGATCGGGGCGGGCGAGATGGCGGAGGCCGCGGCGCAGCACTTGCGCCGCGCCGGGGCGACCCACTTGCACGTGACGAATCGAACCTTCGCGAGCGCCCAGCGCCTCGCGGCGGCGTTCCACGCGGAGGCGGTGGAATTCAACCAACTGCTGGAAATGCTCCAGCACGTGGACATCGTGCTGTCCTCGACCGGCGCGCCCGGGTACATCCTCTCCAAGCGCACCGCGCTGGGCGTGATCGCGGCCCGCCGCAATCGCCCCATATTCCTCGTGGACATCGCGGTCCCGCGCAACATCGATCCGGAGATCAACCAAGTCGACAACATCTTCGTCTACGACATCGACGACCTGCAGCAAGTCGCCGCCGCGAACATGAAGCACCGCCGGCACGAGGCCGAGGCGGCGGAGCGGATCGTCGAAGCCGAGGTCGAGACCGTCCTGCACCGGATGCGAGCGCACAGCGCGGCGCCGGCGATCCAGGCCCTGAACGAGCGCTTCGAGGAAATCCGGCGCGGCGAGCTGGAGCGCTTCGGATCCAAGTTGCAGGGACTCTCGCCGGAGCAGCGCGCCGCCGTGGAAGCGTTGACGCACGGCATCTTGAACAAGGTCGCGCACCACCCCATCCGGGAGGTGAAGCGCTGCGCCGCGGACCCGCGGGCAAAGGTCACGGTCGAAGACATCCAGCGCGTCTTCGGTCTCGACTAGGGAGGTCATGCCGGGGCTGGTCATCGGCACGCGCGGCTCGCAGCTGGCGCTTGCCCAAGCGCGCTGGGTAGGCGCGCGCTTGCGGAGCGCGGGAGTGCCCGCGTACGAGATCCGCGTCATCAAGACGACCGGAGACCGGCTGGCCCAGGCCCCGCTCGCCCGCCTCGGGCAGGAGCAAGGGGTCAAGGGCCTGTTCACCAAGGAACTGGAGGAAGCGCTGCTCGGCGGCGAAGTCGACGTGGCGGTGCATAGCCTCAAGGATCTGCCGACGGAATTGCATCCGCGCTTGGCGCTGGGATGCGTGCCCAGCCGGGCCGACCCGCGCGACGTCCTGGTCGGCCGGAGCACGGCCGAACTGGCGGCCGGCGATGTCGTCGGCACGGGTTCGGCGCGGCGCGGCGCGCAATTGCTAGCGCTCGTGCCCGGGGTGGAGATCGCCGACATCCGAGGGAACGTGGACACGCGCATCCGGAAGCAACGCGCCGGGACGTACGCCGCCATCGTGCTGGCCGCGGCCGGGCTGGAGCGCCTCGGCCTGGCGGAGCAGGTCTCCGAGCACCTCGAGCCGGAGCGCATGGTGCCGGCGGTCGGCCAGGGCGCGCTGGGCTTGGAGACGCGCCGCGGAGACCGCCGCGTGCTGAGCCTGATCGAGCGCTTGCATGACGAAGCTGCGGCCGCCGAGGTCACCGCGGAACGGGCGCTGTTGCAGGCGTTGGGAGGCGGCTGCTCCGTGCCGCTGGGCGGGCATGCAAGGTTCCGCGACGGGCGCTTGACGCTGGCGGCGGCGGCCGTGGATTCCGCGGGCGGGGTGATCCGCGCGGCGGCGGCCGCTCAAGCGGGCGCGGCAGGCCGGCTCGGCGAGCGCGTGGCGACCCGCTTGCGCCAACTCGGGGCCGACTTGACCGGCGCGTCGGCGTGACCGCTGACGGCTATGCCGCGCGTGCGCATTGCGCGGCTTGATGCGCCAGCACGCAGTCGAGAACTTGATCCTCGGATCGCGCGCGATGAACCTGCTTGCGGAGCTGCGCGCCGTTGGCCATGCCGCGCGTGAAGTAGCTGGCGAACTGCTTCATCTTCCCGATCGGCCGGCTGGAGATCTTGTCGGCCTCGGCCCGCAGCATGCCGAAGTACTCCAAGAGCAACTCGCTGCGCTGCCACTCCGTGGGCTGGTCGTAGGAACCGGTTTCCACGAACTGCGCGATCTGGCTGAAGATCCAAGGGTTGTTCGAAGCCGCGCGCCCGATCATCACGCCGTCGCAGCCGGTGTGAGCGAACATGCGGACGCAGTCTTCCGGCGTGAAAACGTCGCCGTTGCCGACCACCGGAATGCCGACCGCCTGCTTGAGATCGGCAATGCGATCCCAGTTCGCCTGGCCGGCGTAGCCTTGCTGGCGGGTGCGCCCGTGCAAGGAGACGCCTTGGAGACCGCAGTCTTCGGCGAGCCGCCCCATCTGCCGCACCACGATCGAGTTCTCGTCCCAGCCGGTGCGGAACTTGCAGGTGAACGGGATGCTCACGGCCGCCCGCACCGCCTTGAGGATCCTCTCGACGACGGGCAGGTCGCGCAGCAGGCCGGAGCCTCCGTTGCATTTGACGACCTTCTTGACCGGGCAGCCGAAATTCATGTCGACGCCGTCGAAGCCCAAGTCCTCGACGACGCGCGCGGCGTCGGCGAGGGTGTCGGGATCGGCTCCGAAGAGCTGCGCCACGATCGGATGCTCGTCGGGTTCGTAGTAGAGGTAGTTGAAGGGCGTGCGGCGCGCCTTGGGCTTGGAGGCGCCGTGATTGGCGACGATGCCGTGCGAACTGGTGAATTCGGTCATGATCAGGCCGCAACCCGACAAGCGCCGGATGACCCGCCGAAACACCGTGTCGGTGACGCCCGCCATCGGAGCCAGCACGATCGCGGGCGCGACGCGCAGGGATCCGAATCGTAATTCCCGAGGAATCGCCACTGCGTTCATTGTAGTTGCGACCGCTCGGGGTCGCGCGGCGAGAGCGGTCAGGAATTCGAAAGCTCTTCCAAACTCCGCGGCCAGTCCGACCGCAGCAGGCGCGAGAGCGCCCGGTCGGCGAGCAAGCGCCCGCCGGTTTGGCACCGGGCGCAGTAGTTGGTTTCGTTCGCTGCGTAGCGAATGCGCTGCACGGGGGCCTGGCACACCGGACAGGGCTGGCGATAGCGACCGTGGACGGCCATCCCGTCGCGGAACGCCGTGACCTTTTCCGGAAAGCTGTCGCGCGCTTCCCCGCGGAGGCGTTCGATCCACGCGCCGAGCACATCGCGCGCGGCCGCGTAGAGACGCTCCATCTCGGCATCGTCGAGTCCGCCAGTCAGGGCTAGCGGGGACAGCTTGGCCCGGTGCAGGATTTCGTCCGAATAGGCGTTGCCGATGCCGCTGCAGACGCTCGGGTCGGTGAGCGCCCGCTTCAACGTGCGGTTCTTGGCGCGCAGCGCCGTGCGGAACTGGTCGAGGGAAGCGTCCAGCACTTCGAGGCCGTGCCGATGCAGGTTCGAAAGCTCGGAGCCGCGCGCCACGTGCAACGAGGCGCGCTTCTTGGAACCCGCCTCGGTCAGCAGGAGCGTCCCGTGCGGGAAGTCGAACGCGGCGAGGCCGCGCCGCCCCGGCAGCTTGGCCGCGGGCGGCCGCCAGTGCAACCGTCCGGCGAGCATCAGATGCAACACGAGCCAGAGGTCGCCCTCGAATCCCAGCGCGATCCGCTTGCCGAGGCGCTGGAGCGACCGCACGCACTTGCCCACGCAGTCCGTCAGCGGCGGATCGACCGTGCGCAGCAGCAACGGACTCGCGATGCGGACGCTGGCGAGGCGCTGCCCGGAGACGCGCGCCTCCAGCGCCTCGACGTAGACCACGATGTCGGGCAGTTCGGGCACGCCTCACCCCGCTGGCAACGGGCGGAAGGGGAACACGATCGGGCACAGCAGGGCGCACAGGGCGCACAGGAGCACCGTCAACGGCAAGCCGATGCGCGGGAAGTCGAGGAAGCGGTATCCGCCCGGGCCGTACACCATCAGGTTCGTTTGGTACGCGATCGGCGACATGAAGCTCAGCCCGCAGCCGAGCAGCAAGCTGAAGGCGAACGGCTCCGGGTGCAAGTTCAAGTCCCGCGCCGTCGCCATGGCGATCGGGAACATGAGCGCTGCCGAACCGTTCTTCGTGAGCACTTGGGAAAACGCCGCGGCCGTGAGCGCCATCGCGAAGAGCATGCCGCGCTCGCCGATGCCCATGCTCCGGCATGCGTCAAGCAGTCCGTGCGCGATCGCGCCGGCGGCGCCGGATTGCTCCAGGGCGGCGCTCATGCCCAGCGCGGCGGCGATCGAAACGATCACCGGCAGCGACAGGCTGGCCAGCGCCTTGCTCATCGGGAGGCACCCGACCGCCACCATCAGCAGCGCCGCGCACAGGCACGTCACCACGGGTTCCAGCGGTCCCAGCATCAAGCCGATCACGAGCAGCGCGAAGACCGCCGCCGCCCGGCGCAGGCGATCGTGCCGCGGCGCGTCGGAGCCGGGCACGGACGACACCAGGTAGAAGTCGCTGGCGTTGCCGTGCAGTTCGACGAATCCCGGCGGGGCCTCGAGCAGCAGCGCGTCGCCCGCCTGGAGGCGGATATCGCCGACCTTGGCCCGGATCGCCTCCCCGTTCCGATGCACGGCCACGATGGCGGCGTTGTAGAGCGTGCGAAAGCGCGCGCCGCGCACGGTGCGGCCGACCAGCGGCGAACTGGCGGAGATGACCGCCTCGGCGAGTTCGCGCTCGGCCGGGGCCGCCACGGGGCCCTTCTCCTGGCGCTCGGTGGGTGCCAGTCCGCGGAACTTCTGCAAGTCGACGACTGAATCGAGAATGCCCGTGAAGCCCAGTCGGTCGCCGACTGCCAGTCGGGTGTCCGGACCCGGTGCCGGGAGTACCACGCCGGACCGCTCGATCTCGAAGAGGTACAGGCCGGGCAGGTGCCGCAGTCCGGCCGACTCGATCGTGGCGCCGGCGACCTCGGAACCGGGGAGCACGTCCATCTGGACGGTGTAGGAGCGCTTGCGGAGCGGGTCGCGGCGGACCCCGATGCGTTCGGGAAGCAGCTTGGGAGCCACCGCCAGCAAGTAGGCGATACCACAGCACGCGGCGGGCAAGCCGAGGAGCGCCGGGCCCCAGAACCGCAGGGTCGCGCTCGGCGGAGCGAGGTCGGCCGCGCGCAGGTATTCCAAGTACAAGCCCATGACGATAAGATTGGATGCGCTGCCGATCAAGGTGAGCTGGCCGCCGAGGATGGACGCGAAGCTGAGGGGCATGAGCAGCTTCGACGGGCTGACGCGGATGCGGCGCGCCCAGTCCCGCACCAGCGGCAGGTACATGGCGACGACCGGAGTGTTATTGATGAACGCAGACAGCAGGGCGACAGGCGCCATCAGGCGGAGCTGGGCGGCGGTCACCGACGCCGGGCGGCCCAGCAGAGCGGGCGCGACGGCGCGCGTCGCTCCGGTTTCGCGCAAGGCCGCGGCCACTACGAACAGCGCCGCGATGGCGATGACCGCGGGGTGGGCGAAGCCCGCCAGCGCCGCGGTCGGTGCCACGGCGCCGAGGACGACTTGGAGGACGAGCCCCGCGAGCATCGCGAGTTCGATCGCGACGCGGTTGGTCGCGAGGGCGATCACCACCGCCGCGACGATGATGACCGACAGAAGGCCGGTGAGAGGCACTCCTGTCAGCGTATCCGACGCCCATCCCCGAGGCCCCCGGTCGCTCGCAGGCAGAATCCTCGGGCTGTTGATGGCGGTCGCGCTGGGCGCGACTGCCGGCTGGGCGCAGCGGCCGGACGCGAATTACGACGAGTCCAAGGTCCCGCCGTACGTCTTGCCGGAGCTGCTGCGGTTCGCTGACGGGTCGCCGGTCGCGAGCGCTGCGGACTGGCCCCGGCGCCGGACGGAGATCTTGCGGCTGTTCGAGGAGCAGGTCTACGGTATCGCTCCGAAGGCCCCGGAGGGCATGCGCTTCGCACTGCGGGAAGAGGACGGATCCGCCCTCGGCGGGCTGGCGCGTCGCAAGCAAGTGCTCGTCCGCTTCGGGAGCGGCGAGCGACCCAGCATGGAACTGCTGCTGTACACCCCGGCCAGCGCGAAGGGACCCGTGCCCGTGTTCCTCGGCCTGAACTTCGGCGGCAACCAGACCGTCCATGCCGATCCGGCGATCCGCCTCACGGACCGCTGGATTCGCTCGAGCGGCGCGGGGGATTCCGGCAACCGGGCGACCGAGGAATCGCGCGGTCGCAGCGCGAGCCGCTGGCAGGTGGAGCGGATACTCGAACGCGGTTACGGGGTGGCGACCGCGTATTGCGGGGATCTCGACCCCGATTTCGACGACGGGTTCCGGAACGGCGTGCATGCGCTGGCGCCGCCGCGTTCCGCGGCGGACTGGGGCGGGATCGCCGCTTGGGCTTGGGGGTTGAGCCGGGCGCTGGACTACCTCGAGACCGATCCGCACGCGGACGCGGCCCGCGTCGCCGCGGTCGGGCATTCGCGGCTGGGCAAGACGGCCCTGTGGGCCGGCGCCCGCGACATCCGCTTCGCGATGGTCATTTCCAACGATTCCGGTTGCGGGGGAGCCGCGCTGAGCCGGCGCCGGTTCGGCGAGACCGTGGAGCGCATCAACACGCGCTTCCCCCATTGGTTCGCCGACAATTTCAAGCGATACAACGGCAAGGAGGGAACGCTTCCAGTCGACCAGCACATGCTGCTGGCGCTCGTGGCGCCGCGACCGCTGTACGTGGCGAGCGCCGAGGATGACTTGTGGGCGGATCCGCAGGGCGAGTTCCTCGCGGCGATGCATGCCGGAGCGGCGTTCGAGCTGCTCGGCGCCCAAGGCCTCGGCGTGACCTCCCGGCCCGCCGTCGACGAACCGATCATGCGGACCGTCGGATATCACGTACGCACCGGGAAGCACGACATCACGGCCTACGACTGGGACCGCTACTTGGAATTCGCGGACTTGCACTGGGGGCGATCGAGCGAATAGGGGCCGAACGTCGCGGAGGCACCGTCCCGACGGGGACGGTGCTGTAGACTGGAGGTTGCTCGGCACTGTTTTCATGTCAGTTGATCCCCAGATTCGGAAGCTCTTGGCCCTCGCTCTGATCGGCGCGGCACTTGGCGGACCCTCCCTCCTGACGGGCGCCGAAGCGGGAGGCGTGAGTTTCGCCGATCCCACCGGATGGACATCCTCGCCCAAGCCCATGCGCACCGCCAATTACGTGATCCCAGCTGCGCCTGGCGACGAGCGGGACGGGGAGATGGCCGTCTTCTATTTCGGTCCGGGGCAAGGCGGGGGCGTGGATGCCAACGTCCGGCGCTGGCTCGGGCAGTTCGTTCGGCCGGACGGCAGCCCGATGACGCCGGACAGCGCCGAGCGCAGCGAGAAGCAGGTCAGCGGCATGCAGGTGACCCTGCTGGATGTCAGCGGCACCTATCTGTTCAAGCCGTTTCCGATGGCTCCGCGCGCCACGCCGCTGGAAGGGTACCGGATGCTTGCCGCCATCGTGCAGGGACCGGACGCGCCGATCTTCTTCAAGCTGACGGCACCCGCCAAGACTGCCGCGGCGGCCGCGGCCGAGTTCGATCGGATCATCGCGTCGTTGCGTCGCTAGGGCACCGGTCGACCGCTGGACGGGGGCGGTGCATCCAGAGTCAGGGAGTCCGCCACTTCGCTCGTAGCCGGCGTGGTGGAACGGTTCACGGCCAGACGCCTCCCCGATCCTATAGGCCGACCGAGCGCGGTAGCTCCATAGGCACCCCTCCGTGCGATGCATCGAGCGGCCGGAAGAGAAACCCGAATGGCAAACCGGCACCGGCTACAAGCGGAGAGCCGATCCATGCCGAACGCCGCACGGGGTGCCGTGATATATTTCCGATCATGAGGTTCTGGCTCGCCCGCTTGCTGCTCCTGCCCGTCGGCGCCCTCCCGGCCGCCGAACTGACGTGGGATCGATTCCGAGGGCCGAACGGTTCCGGGGTCTCCGGAGAGTCCGGGATCCCGGCAGAGTTCGGACCGGAGCGCAACGTTGTGTGGCGGACAGCCCTCCCCAAGGGTTTGTCCTCGCCGGTATTCGGTCGCGACAGCATCTTCCTGACAGGATTTGAAGGCGAGAAGCTGATCACGTTCTCGCTGGATCGGAAGACCGGCCGCATCCAGTGGCGCCGCGAGATCGTCCGCGAGCGCGTCGGCAAGTTGCGGAAGCCGAACGATCCGGCCGCCCCCAGCGTCGCGACGGACGGTAGCAACGCGTTCGCGTTCTTCCAGGATTTTGGGTTGGCGGCCTACGGCCCCGACGGCAACGAGCTCTGGCGGCTGCCGCTCGGGCCGTTCAACAACCCGATGGGCATGGGGGCTTCGCCCGTTTACGTGGGCGGGAAGGTCATCCAAGTCTGCGATTCGGAGACCGACTCGTTCATGGTCGCGGTAGATGCCGCGACGGGCAAGATCGCATGGCGCAACGAGCGCCCGTATTCGCTGCGCGGCTTCTCCACTCCGGTCGTTTACGAGCCGGACGGCACCGGCGCGCAGGTGCTCGTGGCCGGTTCCTACGAGCTTTCCGCGTACGACGTGGCTACCGGCGAGAAGGTGTGGTGGGTCGAGGGATTGACCTGGCAACTCAAGCCCACGCCCGTGCTGGACGGAGACGGCTTCGCCTACGTGCTGGGCTGGGCCGGGAACGCGGATTTCGGCCAGCAAGAGGACGTGCCGCCGTTCCAGCAGGCGCTTGCGGAGTGGGATGCGGACGAGGACGGCCGGCTCTCGGCGGAGGAAGTCCAGGGCTTGTTCGGTCGGAGAGTGCGCAACGGCCTCGACAGTTACGATCTCGACAACTCCGGGTTCATGGAACTACGCGACTGGGATCACCATCGGCGCAAGCGGCGGGCGGTCAACGCGGTGCGCAAGATCCGCCTGGGCGGACGCGGGGACATGACCGAGGGCGCCGTGCAGTGGCTGCATTACAAGACGCTGCCGAACGTCCCGTCGCCTCTGCTGCACGCCGGCGTCGTGTACTTGATCAAGGACGGCGGGATCATGACCGCGCTGGATGCCGCGGACGGCAGCGTGCTCAAGCAGGGGCGCCTGCGCGAAGCCATGGGACGCTACTACTCGTCGCCCGTGGCGGCGGACGGCAAGATCTATGCCGCGGACGAGGACGGCCAGATTTCGGTCATCCAGCCCGGCGCGGACTGGAGCGTGACGCGCACGATCGCGATGGGCGAGGAGATCTACGCGACGCCCGTCGTGATGGACGGTCGCCTGTTCGTCAGGACCCAAGCCGCGCTGTACTGCTTCGACGAGTGAAACGCGGCGTCAATCCCCGGTCGGCTGGACGACCAAGGTCTTGCCGGGATGGATCGTTGAAGACCGCAGGCGGTTCCAGCGCTTGAGATCGTTCACGGTCACGTTGAAGCGCTTGGCGATGGCTCCGAGCGTGTCACCGCGCCGGATTCGATAGCTAACCGTTCCGCCGCCGCTCGCGCCCGCTCGGACGACGAGCTTCTGCCCCGGATGGATGCGGCTCCCGCGGATGCCGTTCCACGCACGCAGCTTCGACGCGGTCGTGCCGTGGCGCTCGGCGATTTCGCCCAGCGTGTCGCCGCGTTTCACGACGTACTGCGAACCGCCGCCGGACGGGCTCGGCGCCGAAGATTGCGCAGGCTTCCGGACAAGCAGGAACTTGCCTGCCGTGATCCGGTTGCTGCGCAATCCGTTCCACTGGCGCAGGTCCCTCACGGACACGCCGAATCGGGTGCCGATCTCGGAAAGCGAATCGCCGGGCTGGATGCGGTAGTGATTCGCGCTCGGCGCGGGCGCCGCCCGGGACGGCAAGGCGGCGGACGCGGTCGTGCGCGCGGGGGTCGGCGGAGGACCCGGAACCTTGAGCGTCTGGCCGATAAAGATGGTCGAACCGCGGATCCCGTTCCAAGATCGCAGTTGGGCGACCGAGGCGCCGACGCGCGCGCCGATCTTCGAAAGCGTGTCCCCGCGACGGACCTTGTAGCGCCCGGTGGGCGCCGTTCCGGAGGATGCGGAAGCGGTGGTCGTGCCGCCCGCGTCTTCCGGCTGGACGATCAAGTACCGTCCGGCCCGGATGCGCGTCGAGGGGAGTCCGTTCCACGCCATCAGCGTGTTGACCGTGGTGCCGAAACGCCGGGCGATCGCGCCCAGCGTGTCGCCGCTGGCGATCCGGTACCGTCCGGTGCCGGGCTCGAGCAATCCTCCCGCCCCGCCTCCGTAGTAGCGGTAGATCGAGAGACGCGTGCTCGTCGGGACGGTCAAGCGCGTGCCGCCGGGCAATTCGCTCCCCGCCTCCAGCGAGTTCAACGCCGCGAGCGTTTCCGTCTTCACCTTGTATTTGCTCGCGACGGCCGCGAGCGTTTCTCCATCGCGAACTTCGTAGCGGCGCCAATTGAGGCGCTTGTCCGGCGGGACCAGAGCGACCTCGCGCTCGAAGCGCCCGGCCGTGCCCTTGGGCAGGCGCAAGTCGTAGCCGTACGGCGGCGTGGCCGAGCGCATCAGCGCTTGGTTGAGTTCCTTGAGCGCCTCGACCGAGGAGCCGGTGGCGTCGGCGATCAGCGCGAAACTCGTCTCGCTTTCGGTGCGCGCGGTGTCGTATTCCTTCTCGGGCGCCGGATCCAGCTCGCCGAGTTCGAACAGGTCGAGGTTTTGCCCGACGAACGTCAGCGCGACGATAATCGGCACGTAGTTGCGCGTCTCGCTCGGCAAGACCCGGCGGCGCGACAAGGTCCAGAAGTCGCGGCTCCCGGTGCGTTGAATGCCCCTTTTGACGCGGTTGGGGCCGGCGTTGTAGGCGGCCATGGCCAGGTACCAGTCGTCGAATTCGACATGCAGGTCCTTGAGGTGCCGCGCGGCGGCGCGCGTCGCGGTCTCGGCGTCGTACCGCAAGTCCACGTAGCGGTCCTGGCGCAAGCCGTACTGCTTGCCGCGCGAGGACATGAATTGCCACATGCCCGTGGCCCGGGCATGGGAGCGGGCTTTCGGGCGGAAACCCGATTCCGCCATGGCGAGGTAGAAGATTTCGGCGGGAACGTCCTCTTCCTCGAGGATCCGGTCGATCATCGGACGGTACGCGGCCCCGCGGCCTAGCGCGGCCTTGATCGTCGCGATTCCGCGGCGGTTCTTGGTGAAATAGTTGATCTGGCGGCGCACGTGCTCGTTCATCACGAGCGGCAGTTCGGAGCGCGTGTGCAGCAGTTCCTCCTCGTGCGAAAGGACGCGCGGAGGATCGGGCAGGTCCAGACCGATCAACTCGTCCAGCAGGGCGAGTTCCTCCTCGTTGACAGCCGGTTCCTCGGGGTCGAAGGGAATCTCGATCGCCTCTTCGAGCGCGGGGATTTCGGGCGAGCCCAGGAAGTCCACGGCCAAGGCATCCTCGTCTTGGAGGCCGCCATCCGCCGGACGCCCGGTAGCGAGCGCGCGGGCTTCCTCCTGGGTTTCCGGAACGGCGACGCTTTGCGAGCGCGCGGTCGTTTCGGGCGGGTCCGGCGGCGGCGCGGACCGCCCCAGACGAAAGCGCGGACCGCCCGAACATCCCACCAGCAGGAAGCAAGCTAATGCCAGAGCCGCGGCCAGCAGGGTTGAGCCGGAAATGCTCCGGCTTGCGTCGCGCGCGAGAACAGAGCAAATGCCTTGCCTAGACAGATTCATAGGTTCCACACCCTCTCCGCTACCATCCTAGCGCATAACGGATTTGGCGCGATGGTAGCATAGCAGTTTCAACTGCGAATCCAGCAGTATTGTCCTCGCGAAAGGAATCGAAATGCCCGAAACCGCTCCATTAGTCGCCGTGATCATGGGGAGTACCTCCGATTGGGGGACGATGAAGTCCTGTGCCGAAACCCTCGAGTCATTCGGCGTCGCTCACGAATGCAAGGTGATGTCGGCCCACCGCACGCCCGACGTGACCGCGCAGTACATTCAAGCCGCGGAGGGTCGCGGCACCCGCGTGATCATCGCGGCCGCAGGGGGCGCGGCCCACTTGGCGGGCGTCTGCGCCGCGCACACCGTGCTGCCCGTCCTCGGCGTTCCGATGCCGAGCGTGCTCGACGGCGTCGACTCGCTGCTGGCGACCGTGCAGATGCCCGGCGGCATCCCGGTCGGCACGCTAGCGATCGGCAAGGCCGGGGCGAAGAACGCCGCCCTGCTGGCCGTCGCGATCCTCGCGAACGAGGATCCAAACCTGCGCGCAGCACTCAAGGAGTTTCGGAAAGCCCAGGCGGAGAAGGTGCTTTCCGCGCGGCTGGACTAGCCTAGAGCGACGGTCTGCTATCCTAGCGGCGCCTTGCCGCCCCTAGCCATTCTCGGGATCGCGATAGCGGTCGTCTTCGTCCTGATTCTCGTCCTGCGGATCAACGCTTTCATCGCGTTGATCACCGCCGCGGCCACTGTCGGCATCCTGTCCCCCTTGGTCCCGCTCGGGGCGGTGATGCCCTCCGTGGCGGAGGCATTCGGCGATGTCTGCGAAAGCATCGCAATCGTGATCGCGCTGGCGGCGTTGATCGGGCAGTGCCTGATGGAGAGCGGCGCGGCCGACAAGATTGTCCGCGTCTTCGTGCGCGCGTTGGGCGAGAAACGGGCTTCGCTGTCGTTGCTGAGCAGCGGCTACGTGCTGTCGGTGCCGGTGTTCTTCGACACGGTGTTCTACCTGCTGGTTCCGCTGGCACGCGCCATGCGCGTCCGCACGGGCAAGCACTACTTGCTCTTCTTGATGGCGATCTCCGCCGGGGGCGCGGTGACGCACTCGATGGTGCCGCCCACGCCGGGACCTCTCGCGATGGCCGCGACGCTGAAAATCGACCTTGGCACGATGATTATCGTCGGTGCCATGATCGCCCTGCCGATGTCGCTCGCCGGGTGGCTGTTCGGCATCCTGCGCGACCGTCAGATCGATGTGCCGTTGCGGGAAACCCAAGGGCTCACTCTGGATGAGCTCGAAGCACTGGCGCGGCGCGAGGAGGAGCGGCTGCCGAGTTTCTTCATGTCCATGCTGCCGATCCTGCTCCCGGTCGTCTTGATCGCGTCGAACACGCTCGCGGGCGCACTGGATGTCGAAGGGGCTCTGCGGGAAATGACCGCGTTCCTCGGCAATCCCAACTTCGCGCTGCTCGCGTCGGCGGCTGTCTCCCTGACGCTCCTGGCCAAGCAGAAGGGCTACACGCTGGCCCAGCTCGCCAAACCCGTCGAAACGGCGCTTGCCAGCGGCGGGCTGATCATTCTGATCACGGCGGGCGGCGGCTCCTTCGGGAAGATGCTGGTGCGGGCCGAAGTAGGCGAGGTGATCGGAGACATGTCGCAGGAGTTCGGCGTGCCGCTGCTAATGCTGAGCTTCCTGCTCGGTGCCTTGCTCAAGGTGGCGCAAGGATCGGGCACTGTCGCCATGATCACGGTTTCCACGATCATGGCTCCGCTGGTGATCGACACGCCCTTCCATCCGGTCTACGTGGCATGCGCGATCGGCTCCGGCTCGCTGGTCGGCTCGTGGATGAACGATTCCGGATTCTGGGTCTACAAGCAGATGTCGGGCCTGACGGAGACGGAGGCGCTGCGCACCTGGACGCCGTTGCTGGCCGTGATGGGGTTGGTGGGTTTCGTAGTCACGCAACTCGCCGCGATTCTGGTTCCACTCGTCTAGGCGCAGCGACCGGCCGGTCGCGATGCCCGATGGCGCGGGCGTATGGAACGGGCGGGCGGCCCTCGCACACAATGGAATTGGGTCGGGACGGCGGCAATAGGGCTTGTGTGTCGCAACGCATCCGGAATAGGCAGGAGCGATGTCCGGAACATCCGCCAGTCTGGCAGCCGCAGTCGAAACGTATTTTGCCGACCTGAGCCAGATCCGCGCATTCGGCGGGGCGACCGAAGAATGCTTGAAGGCCTCCCCGCTACCTCGATTGCTCAAAGCTGTCGGCGCCACCCTAAAGCCTCCCGTCTATAGCGTTGTTGAACTTACCGACCGCGGCGCGGGCCATCCCGATATCGGGCTGTTCTCGGCAAACCAGGCGCAGCACGGCGCGGCGCTCAATGGTCAGTTTCCCGAACGCGGTGTCGTTGAGTTGAAGTCCTCCACGGATGACTCTTGGCTCACCGCCGAGAGCCATCAGGTGAGTCGTTACTGGAAACTCTACCGGCAGGTGCTCGTGACCAACACGCGGGAATTCGTGCTCGTTGGTTCCGACGATTCGGGCCGCCCGGCGCGCTTGGAGAGGCTTCGCTTGGCCGCTGGCGAGGAGGAGTTCGACCGCTTGCTGGCCGCGCCGCGCGAATTTGCCCGCGGGGCGGGAGCTGTTCTCGGAGAATACTTGCGCCGGGCTCTGGCGCACCGCGCCACGCTGGCGGATCCCAAGGACTTGGCATGGTTGCTGGCTTCCTACGCGCGGGACGGGCTGGCCCGCGTCGAAGCCGCCGGTGACGGCGATTCGCTCGAGGCGGTGCGCGAGGCCTTGGAAGCGGCACTCGGCGTCCGTTTCCAAGGAGCGCGAGGAACGCGCTTGTTTCGTTCGACGCTCGTGCAGATGCTCTTCTATGGCGTCTTTTCGGCGTGGGTGCTGTGGGCGCGCAAGGAGATGTCGCGGGCTTCCGGGCCGCCGGTCGACGGCGAAGGCCAGCCCGAGCGGTTCAGTTGGCGGGAGTACGGGTGGCACCTGCGCATCCCCGTGCTCCGGGCGTTGTTCCAGCACGTTTCAGATCCCGCGCGTCTGCTTTCGCTGGACTTGGTCGAGGTGCTGGATTGGGCGGCAGCCGCACTTGATCGAGTGGACCGCCCTGCTTTCTTCGCTTGCTTCCAAGAGGGCTTGGCCGTGCCGTACTTCTACGAGCCGTTCTTGGAAGCCTTCGACACCGAACTCCGCAAGGAATTCGGCGTCTGGTACACCCCTGTCGAGGTCGTCCGCTACATTGTGGCCCGCGTGGATCGCGCTCTGAAGGACGATCTGGGAGTCGCGGAGGGACTGGCCGCGGACCACATTTACGTGCTCGACCCGTGCTGCGGCACTGGTGCGTTCTTGGTGGAGGTGTTGCGGAGGATCGCCGCCAACGCCAAGGCCGGAAACGGCAACGGGCTGGCCGGGCAGCGGTTGAAGCGGGCGGCCACGGAGCGCGTGTTCGGGTTCGAGATCATGCCTGCGCCGTTCGTCGTGGCGCAACTCCAATTCGGGCTGGCGTTAGAAGATCTCGGTGTGCCGCTGGCCGAGGACGGAACCGAGCGTGCAGGCATTTTTCTGACCAACGCGCTGAGCGGGTGGGAGTCCCGAACTACGCAGCCGCTGCCGTTCCCGGAACTCGAAGAGGAGCGCGACCGGGCGGAGCGCGTGAAGCGGCGGGAGACGCCGATCTTGGTCGTGCTCGGAAACCCGCCGTATAACGGCTTCGCAGGCATGGCGGTGGACGAGGAGCGCGAGCTTAGCGAGGCCTACCGCACCGCGCGACGAGTGCGGCGACCGCGGGGACAGGGGCTGAACGATCTTTACGTGCGGTTCTTTCGGATGGCGGAGCGGAGGATCGCCGAGCGCACGGGAAGCGGCGTGGTGTGCTTCATTTCCAACCACTCGTGGCTGGACGGCCTGTCGTTCACGGGAATGCGCGAGCGGTATCTCGAGGCATTCGACGCCGTGCGTATCGATTGCCTGAACGGAGACAAGTACCGGACCGGCAAGATCGCTCCCGATGGCACGCCCGATCCGAGCGTTTTCTCGACCGAATCGGACCCGAAGGGGATCCAAGTCGGGACGGCCATCGCGACCTTGGTGCGCAAGACGAGGCATGTCGGGACGGCGACCGTGGAGGTGCGACAGCTTTGGGGGCGGGGCAAACGCCGCGAACTCACTACGACAGCGGAGGAACCGGCTCTCTCACTCTACGAGTCCTTCGAGCCGCAGCTGGAGTTGGGCTTGCCATTCCTGAAGACGGAAATAGTCGAAGGTTGGTTCGACTGGCCGACGCTCCCTGAGCTTTTCCCAGTGTCGTTTCCCGGTGTGAAAACGAGCCGCGACGGATTCCTGGTGGACATCGACCTGAACGAGCTCAAGAAGCGGATCGGCGATTACTTCGATCCGGCCCTCAGTCACGAAGAGATAGCCCGGAGATACCCGACCGTAATGCGGTGCACGGCAGGGTTCGATCCTATCGCGGTGCGGGAAGCGCAGCTCGCGCGCGGTGGTCCGGACCTCGCTGGATTCACCCGCTATGCGTACCGACCGTTTGACAACCGCTGGCTCTACTGGGCGTCCGAAACGAACCTCTTGGATCGGGAGCGTCCCGAATACGTGACCCATGTGTGCGAGGGGAACGCTTGGCTTGTCACGCAACGCATGCCGCGCCGCGAGTGGTCGCCGCCGCAATTCATCCGAGAACTTGGCTGCCTCGACCTGATGGATCGAGGTGCCGCCTGCTTTCCTCTGCAGGTGCGCTACCCGGGCAACGGGCCGGACGGCAATGGCGAACGGTACTGCCCGAATCTCTCGCCCGCGGCCCAACGCTACGTCGACCGGCTGGGGGCGGATCCCGAGGATCTGTTCTACTGCGCGCTGGCTGCGCTCCACGAATCCACGTATCGGGCCGCCAATTCCGGCGCGTTGCGAATGGAGTGGCCGCGTATCCCGCTGCCGATGTGGCCCGATGGCGGGTCGGGCGCGGCCGAAGAGCTAGCTACCGCAGCTCAGCACGGGCGCTTGATCGCTTGCCTGCTGGATCCGGACACGCCTGTGCCCGGCGTGACCGAGCCTCCGTTGCGTCCCGAGTCGAAGGCGATCGCCGTACCCGACTCGATTGATGGCAGCTACTGGAGCGGCGACGATTTCGCGCTGACCGCGGGTTGGGGGCGAAACGGTTCGGGAGAGGCGGTGATGCCCGGACAAGGCCGGTCGCTGCAACGGGATTACTCGGCCGAGCAGCGCGTAGCACTTGGCGCGAGCGCGGATGTGCTCGGCGGCTCTACATTCGACGTTTACCTGAACTCGCGCGTGTTTTGGAGGAACGTGCCCGCCGCCGTGTGGTCTTACAAGCTGGGAGGTTATCGGGTTCTCAAGAAGTGGCTATCCTATCGCGAACGAGAAATCTTGGGACGTCCGTTGATGGAAGGCGAGGCCCGGCACTTCAGCGGCATGGCTCGACGCATCGCGGCGCTGCTGCGTATCGGCGCAGGACATCGGGACGGCAACCCATAACGCTCGGCGGCGTCAGGAACCACGTTTACGCGAAGCGGTGGGTCTGCCAGCACTGGCAATTGCCCGAAACTTGAACGCACCATCGACTTGAACAGCCGAATTCCGAGCCTCTGGCCGGTGGCAGTCGCAGGACGAGGGATCGACGGGTAGCTGCGGTCGTTTCGCTCGGCCCGCCGGGCGCTCAGGCCAGCAGCCCGTCGACGACCTGACCGCTCACGTCGGTGAGGCGAAAATCCCGGCCTTGATGGTGGTACGTCAGCTTCTCGTGGTCGAAGCCGAGACAGTGCAGCAGGGTCGCCTGCAGGTCGTGGACATGTACGCTGCCTGCGACGGGCTTGAGTCCGATTTCGTCGGTCTTGCCAACCACCCGGCCGGCAGCCGTACCGCCCCCGGCCAGCCACATGCTGAAGCAGTCCGGGTGATGGTCGCGGCCCGGATCTTCGTCCTGCCGGTCCATCTGGGCCATGGGCGTCCGGCCGAATTCGCTAGCCCAGATGACGAGCGTCGAGTCGAGCAAGCCGCGCTGCTTCAAGTCCGCGACGAGAGCGGCCGTCGGCCGGTCCACGATGCCGCAGTTCCGCGCGTGCCCCTTGTCCAGTTCCTTGTGGTCATCCCAATCGCCGTGCGTGAGCATGACGAACCGGACCCCGCGCTCGACCATCCGGCGCGCCAGCAAGCAGTTGGCGGCGTAGCCGCTCTCCGGCTCGGAGTCCAATCCATACGCCCTCTTGACGTGCTGCGGCTCGGCGGAGAAGTCGAGCAATTGCGGCACCGCGACCTGCATCCGGAACGCGAGTTCGTAGGACGCGATGCGCGCGGCGATCTCGGGATCCCCGGTCTTCTCGTAGCGACGCTCGTTGAGGCCTTTGACCGTATCGAGCCGGGCGCGCTGCAATTCCTGAGTGATGCCTTTCTTGTTCGAAACGTAGAGGATCGGATCTCCGACCGTGCGGAAGCGCGTGCCTTGGTACGCCGACGGCAGGAAGCCGTTGGACCAGATGTTGGATCCCGCGTTGGGACCCTTGCCCGAACCCAGCACTACGAACCCGGGCAGATCCTGCGATTCGCTGCCCAGGCCGTACGTCACCCAAGCGCCCATCGAGGGCCTGCCGAACTGCGTCACGCCGCTGGCGAGGAGCAGCGCACCCGGATCGTGATTGAATGCGTCCGTGCGCATCGCCCGGATCATGCAGATATCGTCGGCGCGCTCGGCTAGATGCGGTAGCCAATCCGAGAACTCTATCCCGCTCTGGCCGTGCTTGCGGAACTTCCGGGCACTCGGCATGATCTTGGCGTTGGGCTTGATGAAAGCGAGCTTGAGATCCTTGGTCAGCGATTCCGGCAGGGGCTGGCCGGCCCATTTGGCGAGCCCCGGCTTGGGATCGAAGAGGTCCAGTTGGCTGGGCGCTCCGGACTGGTAGATCAGGATGGCGTTCTTCGCCCGCGGCGCGAAGTGCGGCCGCTTCACGGCCATGGGATTGGCGCCCGTCGCCGGGGATTCCGCCGTCCGGCCCTCGGATGCGAGCAGGTGCGCCAGCGCGGCGACCCCGAGTCCGCCCGAGCAATTGTCGAGAAACCGGCGACGGTCTAGGATCCGTGCATGGTCAAGAGGGTTCATCGCGTCACTCCCGGGTGAGGAATTCGTCGGCGTTCAACAGCGCGCTGCCCAGCGTCACCCATGCGGCGCCGTCCAGTGGCGAAACGCCGGGCAACTCGATTGCGAACAGCTCGCCGACCGCTTCCGGCGTCCGCTCCAGAATGCGGCGGTGGCGTTCCCAAGACGACAGCAGCCAGTCCGCTTCCGCCGGTTCCGGCTCGCGGGCCAGGCACAGCCGAAAGAGTTGCTGCAACCGGTCGCTCGGGCTTCCCCTGAACTCGGTCACCGCGCGGACGGCCAGGCCTTGGGCGGCCTCGATGAAGACCGGGTCGTTGAGCAGATTCAGCGCTTGCAACGGAGTGTTCGTGCGGCCGCGCCGACAGGCAGTCTCATACGTGTCGGGCATGTCGAATGCGCTCAGCAAGGGATACGGAGCCATGCGCTGGTATTGGATGTAGAGGCCGCGCCGGTACCGGTCCGGTCCTTCGCTGACCTGCCAGCCGCCGTCCCCGTCGCTACCCGTCCGCCGCGCGCCTTGGGGTTGCGGCGGCCGGACGCTGCGGCCGCCGACGCGCGTATCGAGGAGTCCGCTGACTGCCAGCGACGCGTCCCGAATCGATTCGGCAGGCAGGCGCAGGCGGACCTGCCGTGCCAGCAGCGTGTTGCCGGGGTCGCGATCCCGCAGGTCGGGCCGCAGGTCGGATGCCTGGCGGTAGGTGGCCGACATGACGATGGTCTTGATCAGGCGCTTGAAACTCCAGCCCCGGTCCATGAATTCCCGAGCCAGCCAGTCGAGCAGGGCCGGATGCGATGGTCGGTCGCCTTGCGTACCGAAATTCTCGGAACTGGTCACGAATCCGGTTCCGAACAGGTTCTGCCAGACACGGTTGACGGTAACCCGTGCCGTCAGCGGGTTCTCCGGAGAGACGAGCCAGCGCGCTAGTTCGACTCGTGTGAGCGCGTCGCCCTCCGTGGCGGGCGCGAGCCACGCCGGCATTCCCGCTTCGACTGGAACGCCCGGGGCCTTGTAGCTGCCTCCCAGATAGATGTGCGTCGGCGGCGGATCGTCGGCGACGCGCACGGCTTGGGCCTCGCCGAACGGAGGCAGGGATTCGTCGAGCGCCCGCAATTGCTTGGCGAGGTCCGCGTAGCCGAGTTCGGCGTATTCTTCCTTGGACAGCACGCGTCCGTATTCCCGGACGAAAAAGTCCGTGAGCGCCTTCTCGTGGCGCACAGTGCGGCGTTCCGGTGGAGTGCGGAGGATCCGCTCGCCGAGATTCACGTAGGTGCGGAGTTCGTCGAAGGTGACGTCCCATTCGGCGGATGCGCCGGGGTGGTCCCCCGCCCACAGCACCTTTTCCTCCCACGGAGGCTTCCGTTCGAACACGCCGTGCGCGGCGAGCAACTCGCGACGGGCCCGCTGGTAGCCGGCCAAGGCTTGCAGGTACGGCCCGCGCTCGCCGGGCAGCGGCGCGTCGATATCCTCTTCCTCCAGTTCGTTGAAGAACGCGAACAAGCGGTAGTATTCGCGTTGCGTGAGAGGGTCGTACTTGTGGTCGTGGCACTGCGCGCAGCCGACGGTCAAGCCGAGCCACACCGTCCCGACGGTATTCGTGCGGTTGACGACTTGCTCGAATCTCCATTCCTCGGGGTCGGAGCCGCCCTCGGTATTCGTGGGGGTGTTGCGGTGGAAGCCGGTGGCAGCGCGTTGCTCCACGCCGCCGTCCGGCAACAAATCGCCCGCGATCTGCTCGAGCGTGAATCGGTCGAATGGCATGTCGCGATCGAAGGCCTGAATGACCCAGTGGCGGTAGCGCCATGCGTGCGGCCGGTAGTTGTCGCCGCGAAAGCCGTCGCTGTCCGCGTAGCGGGCGAGGTCCAGCCAGTGACGGGCCCACTGCTCGGCGTAGTGCGGGGATTCCAGCAGCCGGTCAACCAGAGCTTCGTAGGCTTCGGGGCGCGTGTCGGCGAGGAACGCGTCGACGTCCGCGAGCGTTGGCGGAAGACCCGTCAGATCGAAGCTCAGCCGCCGGACCAGCGCGCTCCGCGACGCTGGCGGAGAGGGCTCGACACCCTCGCTTTCGAGTCGCGCCAGCACGAACCGATCAATGGCGTTGCGCACCCACGCTTCGCCAGTCACCTCGGGCGGTGACTGGAGGCGGACCGGGCTGAATGCCCAATGGTCGCTCCCCGGCGTTGCACGTTCGGCCGAGGCAGGCACCGGCCAGTCCGCACCTTGATCGATCCAAGCGCGCAGCATCCCGACTTCGCTGTCCTTCAGCGGCTCGCCGGTCGGGGGCATCACCTTGCCGTCGACCGCTCCCGCTACCATCAGGACCAGCTTGCTCCGGGCGCTGTCGCCGGGCACGATCACCGGTCCCGCGTATCCCCCGCGCAAGGCTTCCGCCCGTCGATCCAGGCGGAGGCCGTTCATCTGCTGCTCTGCGCCGTGACAGGCTTGGCAGCGCTCGGCGAATAGCGGCTCGATGTCCTCCAGAAAGCGGACAGGTCCCGCGACGGGTTCCGGCAGGCTATTGCCGTCCGCGCTGAAACATGGCGCGACAGCCAAGATCGTCGCGCCCGCCGTCGCGAATCGCAGGAGGAGTGAGAAGCGTCGCGGCCCGCGCCGTCCGCCGACGAGGTTGCCGCCACTCCCCTTGGGATCCATGGTGAAGAAGTCCTCTACACTCCGCTACAAGCGTCTTGCTAGGTTAACGATACACGAGTTCCCTGCGGAGCGCACTCGCACCTTGCTTCAACCGAACCGCGTCTTCCCAGCCGCATCGCGGGCAGCGAGGCAAGTTGGCGGTGCCCGCCGTGGATCGACGCCCGCGATCCGCCAAAACGCGGCAGCCGACTCCAATCACGCGAGTCGCGGCGTCCGTCGGGCTGGCACCTCTCTACATGGCCGCGCCTCGACAACAGGGAGGCCGGAACCGTAGATAAGGGCCGGTTGCCGCGTTTCGGGCCGAAAATCCCATTTCTTGTATAATCGAAGGCGGCCCCATACTACCGATTCAATGGCAGAAGACCATCTAAGCGAACCCGCCCAGATCCCCATGGACGGCGACGGGCTCCCCGCCAACATTGAGCCGATCGATATCGAGAACGAGATGCGCAAGTCGTATCTCGACTACGCGATGTCGGTCATTATCGGGCGGGCACTGCCCGATGTCCGCGACGGACTCAAGCCCGTGCAGCGGCGCATCCTGTACGCGATGCGCGAGGAGGGCCTGCGCTCGAACCGGCCGCCGCGCAAGTGCGCGCGCATCGTCGGCCAGGTGATGGGCAAGTACCATCCGCACGGCGACGCGTCGATCTACGACACCTTGGTCCGCATGGCGCAGGATTTCAGCATGCGGCAGTTGCTGGTCACCGGGCAGGGCAACTTCGGCTCGATCGATGGCGACCCGCCCGCGGCCATGCGCTACACCGAGGCGCGGCTCGCGCCGTACGCGGAAGCGCTCTTGGAAGACATCGACATGGACACGGTGGACTTCCGGCCGAACTACGACGACTCGGCGGAAGAGCCCGAGTACCTCGCGGCCGCCGCGCCGAACCTGCTGGTGAACGGCTCGAACGGCATCGCGGTGGGTATGGCGACGCACATCCCTCCACACAATCTTCGCGAGCTGGTCGATGCGACGATCCAGCTAATCAAGCATCCGAACACGAAGTTTGAGCGCATCGTTTCGATGGTGCAGGGCCCGGACTTTCCCACCGGAGGCATCGTCTGCGGCACCGCAGGGTTCTTGCAGGCATACAAGGAAGGGCGCGGCCACATAATCGTGCGCGCCCAGACCGAAATCGAGACGAGTGCCAAGGATCGGAGTTCGATCATCGTCAGCGAGATTCCCTACCAAGTCAACAAGGCGCGGCTGATCAAGAAGGCCGCCGATCTCGTCAATCAGAAGAAGATCGAAGGCATCAGCGACATTCGCGACGAGAGCGACCGCCGCGGCATGCGGATCGTGTTCGACCTCAAGCGCGGCGAGCAGCCGGAAGTTGTCCTGAACAACCTCTACAAGCACACCGACCTGCAGCAGGGCTCGGGCATCGCGATGCTCGCGATCGTGGACGGCAGGCCCAAGGAAGTGGGCCTAATCGAGTACCTAAAGCTATTCATCGCGCACCGCCAGGATGTCGTGCGGCGCAGGACCAACTTCCTGCTCCGCAAAGCCCGCGAGCGCGAGCACATCCTGCTGGGCTTCTCGAAGGCGTTGCTGCGGATTGACGAGGTCATCGCACTGATCCGCGCTTCGCAGCGTCCGAAGGACGCCAAGCTCGGCTTGATGGGCGAGGTCGAGGTCGACTACAGCCGGTTCCTGCGCCCGGACGCCAACGCCTCCTTCCTGCCCTTCGACTTCACCGAGCGACAGGCGCAAGCGATCATCGAACTCCAGCTCCAGCGCCTGACCGGCATGGAGCGGCAGAAAATCCTCGACGAGCTGGACGAGATCCAGAAGAAGATTGCGGGATACCTCGAGATTCTCGAATCCGAGGACGTGTTGAACAAGGTGATCATCGACGAGCTAAAGGCGCTGTCGAAGAAGTTCGGATCCGACCGCCGCACCGAGATCGGCGGGGAGGTCCGGGAGATTTCGATTGAGGACTTGATCGCTGACGAGGACATGGTCGTCACGGTCACCAAGAACGGCTACCTGAAGCGCACGGCCCTCGACACGTACCGGAAGCAATCGCGAGGCGGTCGCGGGCGGCGCGGCATGGCCACGCGCGACGACGATCTAGTGGAGCGGCTGTTCATTGGGAGGACGCACTCTTACATCCTCGTTTTCACCAATCTCGGGCGCGTGTATTGGCTCAAGATCTACAACATCCCCGAGGTGGCCGCCCACGGACGCGGCCGCAACATCGTCAACCTGCTCAACTTCATGCCGAACGAGACCGTGCAAGCATTCCTGCCCGTGCGGTCTTTCGATCCCGAAACATTCATCGTCATGGTGACGCGCGCCGGGACGATCAAGAAGTCTTCGCTGGCAGTCTTTTCCCGCCCCCTGTCGCGCGGCATAATCGCAATAGTGCTGCGAGAAGGGGACGAGTTGGTCTCGGCGCGCCTATGTGACGCCGACCATGAGATCCTGATTGCCACTCGGCGCGGCCAAGCCATCCGCATTGAGAACGGTGCGGTGCGGGCGAAGGGGCGCGCCACGCAGGGGGTCCGGGGGATCCGCCTCCAAGAGGACGACACGGTGATCGGCATGCTGTGCGCCACCGAGGACCACTTGGTGCTTACCGTGAACGAACGCGGTTACGGCAAGCGCACAGAGCTATCCAAGTACCGCTTGGCCAAGCGAGGCGGCATGGGAGTCATCAACACCAAGATCACCAAGAAAAACGGCGAGGTGGTCACCGTGATGCGTGTCTTGCCCGATGACGAAGTGATGATCGTCACCCGGAATGGACAAATCCTCAGGATCGGATCCGAGAAGATTCGCGCCACGGGTCGATCCGCCAAAGGCGTACGCTTGGTCAATCTGACCGAGGGCGATATCGTGGCCGCCGCAGTCGTAGTCCCGCGAACTGACGAGATCGATCCCGAGGACGGGAATCCCGAGAATGGGGATTCCGGGAACGGCGATCCCGAGGACGGGATCGGCGAGATCACACAGCCGCAACTTCCGATTCAGTAGGCTCTAGCTCCGGAGCGGTATCGGCTCGTTAGCGAGCCACGGCTGACCGAGCTTCCGCTACCGTCTCGCCCTCGCTCCGCTCGCTGTCCACAACAGTCAGGCGAATCGCCGCGAGCGGCCGCCGGACGTCGTTCCGCTTGCGCGGCGGTCCGATCCAGAGCGTGGACATAGCCTCCACCGCCGGCCCGCCACCGGCCGCGCGCCCGAGAATCCGCAACGGATAGTCTCCTGGCGCCAGCTCCGGGTCCACCTGCACGTCCAGGAAGGTCGTCGGGATCACGATATTATCCCCGTCACCCGACGGCCCGAAGAATTGATCTGCCCGGAACCGACCCGTACCGGCCGAGATGCCTTGCGGGGGATCCTCGACCCACACGTCGACGGCGTGGGCGAAACCCGGCTCGGGTGTCATGAGCACGCCCACTCGCTCGATCTCTCCCGGCCTGACGTTCAGGTTCTCGGGATCGGACAGCAGCGCGAATCCAGGCTCTCGTTCCTCGATCCGCAACCGGTAGGCCATGTCCGGACCGCCCCGGCCGATGCGATCCCGCACGACCAAGCGGAAGCGGCCGGCGTCCGCCGCCTTGAAATACAGCATCGAATCGGGATTTCCGATCACGGTGCCTTGGCCGCTCATGAGGTCGTCGTGCTCGGCAACCAGCTCGCCTTGCGAGTCGAACAACTCCAGCACCGTGTCGATGTACGGGAGTCCGAGCTGAGCGGCCAGCGTCGTCATGACCACGGGTCGCCCCGCCCGCAGCTCGAGCCAGTATTCGTGCTCGGAGTCGTCCCCTTGCAGCACGGCATCGCACGCAGTGCCGGCGGACGTCGGAACGACTTCCCTGCAATCCGGTTCCGGCATGTCGGAGATCTCGAAGCTGATCCCGTCGGTGATTCCGCCAGGCGACCGTACCCACACGCGCCACAGGCCCTGCCATGCGTCAGTCGGTATCTCGAAGCTGGCGCTGATCCGATCCGTTTCGCGTTCCAGGATCTTGCCGTCTAGGGTCGTCCCTGCCATTTGATCGGTCCGCACCGGCACTGTGTAAGGAAATGTCAGCCGGTAGTATTCGGCGCGCCTGACGGGTGCGATCCAGACGCGCTCGACAGTTTCCAGTGCGCGGCCGCGCAATGAAATCTCCACTTGTGCTCCGACCCGCGCGCCCAAGGGATGGGCCGCTTCGACGACCGGCAACTGGCCGATGCGCAGCATGTACCCGCAGTTGCGATTGCAGTTCACTCGCTGCGGTCCGCGGTACTGATCCAGCTTTAGGTAATAACGGCCCGCAGTCGTGAAGACGTGTTCCAGGAACGGCGTTTCCAAGTATTCGTCGCGGTCGTCGTTGAACGCCACGCGCCTGCCCGCGGCGTCCAGCAGGGCCATGTCGTTCTCGAGGAATCCGCCGTACTCGATCGAACGCAGGTCGAATGTCCAGCGCTCGCCGGCCTCGACCTCGAAGCTGAAGAAATCGATGTCCGGCAGTGCATGCATCGCGCCGTGCAGGGTTTGGGGCTTGAGATCGATGCGTTGCGCCTGCTGAACCGTGTCGTTGGGCTCGACTTCTACGACGGAGGGCAGCACGTCCACGTAGTAAAGGCGCGAATTGGAGCGCCCCAGGGGAGTGGAGAGTGTCGCTGTGTGCGGCCCGGGCGGGGTCTCCGCAGCGATTCGCACCACGCCGCGGAGGTTCCCGTCTTCGTCCGCGCCAAGCGACTCCCAAGCAAGTCCCGCGGTGTCAAACTCCAAGACGGCCGGCATGCCGAGGTTCTTGCCGACGAGCGTTACCTCGGTGGAGGTGCCTCGCTGTCCGCCGAGCGGCTCGATCCGATCGATCCACGGGTCGGCCGGGTCCTCGGCCGCCGTGACCGCGCCGGCGGTCGCCAGCAAGGCGATGGCCAGCTTTGCCGCGAACGCCGTGCGCCTAGCCGAAGAGTTCGCGAATCGGTTCCCCGCCATCGTTGATCCTGATCGGCCGTCCCAGCGCGTGGTACTCGGTGTGCGTGTCGATGCCCAGCTTGCGGTAGATCGTGGCGCCGAGATCCTCGATCGAAACCGGCCGGTCGACCGGTTCCGCGCCCATGGCGTCCGAGGCCCCGATCACCTGTCCGCCGGGCACGCCGGCCCCCGCGACGGCGATGGAGAAGACGCCCGGCCAGTGATCGCGTCCCGCCGAGTGATTGATCTCCGGAGTCCGTCCGAACTCGCCGATCGCCAGCACCAGCGTAGTGTCCAGCAGGCCCCGCGAGTCCATGTCCTCGAGCAGCGTGGAGAAGGCTTGGTCGAACTCGGGATACAGCTTCTTGTTGGTGGCGTCGTTGTCGCTGTGGGTGTCGTAGCCGCCGTGGAACACCGTGACGAGCCGCACGCCGGCTTCGATCAGCCGCCTCGCTAGCAGGGCTCCCTGTCCGCCGGTCGTGCGGCCGTAGGCGTCGCGCAGGCTCGCGGGTTCCGCGCCGATGTCGAACGCCCGCTTGGCCTCCGGCGACCGGACCAGGTCCAGTGCCTTCTGGTAGAAGTGATCCATGCTCCCCACGATCTCGGACTTCTCGATCGCCTCCAAGCGGGAGTCGAGCTGCGAGAGCAGCGCGGCCCGACCGCGGGCCTCTTCCAAGCCCAGGCCGGTCGGCAGCGTCAGATCCTGTACGGAGAATCTTTCCTTGTTGGGATCGCCCGTAATGAAGGGAGCGTAAGCGGAGCCTAGGAAGCCCGGATCGGCGCAGATGTCCTTGCGCGGGATCACCACGAAGGGCGGCAGTCCGTTCCGCGCTCCCCTTTCCCGGGCGACGACCGAACCGTAGACCGGATGCTTGTAGGCATTGTTGGGGCGCTGCCCCGAGAAGGCATACTGCTTGGCCTTTTCGTGGATCGCTTCCAGCGAGTACATCGACCGGATGACCGCGAACTTGTCGAAGTTCTTGGCGCAACGCGGCAGCAGCTCGCTGAAGCGGACGCCCGGCACCGTGGTGGGAATCGTCCCGAATCCGCCCCGCACCTCGGGAGGTGCTGCAGGCTTGGGATCGAACGAGTCGTGCTGGCAGAGGCCGCCGGTATGGAAATAGACCAGGCACGAAACGTCGCTCCGGCCGACAGCGGACGCCAGCAACTGGGGCAGGGAGACACCCCCGACCGCGAAGCCGCCCAGACGCAGGAAATCGCGTCGGCTGTAAGGTGCGCGCATGTGCGACAGCTGCATAACGGCCTCCTCAGAGGTTCATCTGGAATTCCTTGGTGTTGAGGATCGCCCAGAGCACGTTGGCTAGAGCTTGGCGGCGGCTGCGCCCGGAAGCCCGCTCGTCCGCCACGTACTCCGTCAGCACTCGCCGCTCTGTGTCGTCGGGTGTCCGGGCGAACGCCCGTTCGTAGAGCGCGGTTACGATTTCCCCGTCGGCCAGCCCTTGGTTCAAGAACTCGTCGAGCACGAAGCCCTTGCCTTGCATGCGGTTCGCGAGCACGTCGCCGTTCATCATCTGCAAGGCCTGGCTCAGGGACGGGTCGTTATTGCGGGCTCCCATGATGTCCCGCCTTGGGTGGCCGAATGTCGTCAGGAAGTAAGTCGCGCCGATGCTGGCGATCAATTCCTTCGGCGAGGTGTCCGGCGGATAGTTCTTGAATGCCTCGGGAACGCCCGTCACTTGGGAAATCGCGTCGAGGAGGACCTCGGCCGGGAGCTTGCGCGGCACGTAGCGCGCGAAGAGGGCGTCCTCGAGCGCGTTCTCCCCGCCCGGGCGATCCTCCGTATGGGCCGCGAGCTGGTACGCCTTGGAATTCAAGATCAGGCGGTGCAGGGCCTTGAAACGAAATCCCGAGTCGACGAAGTACCGGGCCAGCGCATCGAGCAACGCTGGATGCGACGGTCGGTTCGTCGAACGGAAGTCGTCGAACGGTTCGACGATGCCGCGTCGGAAGTACTCGTACCAGACGCGGTTCACCGTGGCGCGGGCGAATTGCAGCTCTTGCGTCTGCGTGATCCAGTCCGCGAGCACGGCGCGCCGGCTCGAGCCCGCCGGAATCTTCGCCAGGCCGCCGCCGAGAAACCGCGGCGGCACGGTTTGCTTCGTGACGGGGTGCTCGACTTCGCCGCGCCGGTCCTCGTACCAGACCCTCCGGTACTGTCCGTAGCCGTGCTTGACGCGGGTGCGAGCGAGAAACGCGGCGATGCCGTAGAAATCGTCCTGCGTGAGGTTCTCGAGCGGATGGTTGTGGCACTGGGCGCATTCGAGCCGCTGGCCTAGGAACAGGCGGGTGATGGTCGGGACGGCCTTCTCGACTTCGAATGTCTTGAGCATGAAGTCGATCGCCGGATGCCAGAAGTTGCCTGCGGGCCGCACCGTGGTGTCGCCTTCGGCCGTGAGCATGGCGCGGACGGTGTCGTCGTACGCCCAGTCCTGGCGGATCGAGTCGTGCAGCCAGCGCTTGAAGGATCCGTTGGTGCGGCCTTGGGAGTAATACTGCGAGTTGCGGAACCAGTCCTCGAACTTCACCAGCCAATGCGTGGCGTACTCGGGCCGTTCCAGCAGCCGGTCGATCAGCGCTTCGCGCTTGGCAGGATCCGCGCTGGAAAGGAAGAGTTTCGTCTCGCCGGGTGTCGGGAGGACGCCGGCGGCGTCCAGGAAGGCGCGTCGCAGGAAGGTGCGGTCGTCGCTGATCGGAAACGGGGTGATCCGGACGGTGCGCAACTTGGCGAAGACATGCTCGTCAATCAGATTCGCGGGTTCCGGCGTTTCGAGCGCGTCTTTGCCGCCCGAGTCAATCACGATGAATTGCGCGGTGGCCGCCTTGCCCATGGCCCGCGCCATCAAGGTGGTCATGCCCGGATCCTTGGCTACCACCGCGCCGGTCCCTTCCAGCTCGATCACCGCTTCGTCGATCACCGAGTACCGCACCTCGTCCGTCATGTCGCGGGTGGTGCCGTCGGAGAGCCTGCCGATTACGACGATTGGCTGGCGGGACCCCGGACCCTGCAGTACCCGTTCGCTTGGATGCAGGTCGAGCCGCTCCAAGCGCGTGCCCGAGGAGCCGTAGGGAGCGCCTTGGCGCAACCACTCGAGGATGGTCCCGTACTCGTCCGACTCGTCCGTCATCAGCTGCCCGCCTCCGTGCGCGACGCGGAACGCCGGCTTGGCGAGCAGCAACGACTCTTCCGGCGACTCGAGCGTGACCCGCCGGCCCTCGTGGCCGTCGAGGATCATCTCGTGGTCGGCACGCGGGTCCGAGCCGTAGAGGGAGAGCTTGAAGCCGTTCTGTCCGGCGGGAGAACCGTGGCAGGCCGACGAGTTGCAACCCTTGGTCGTCAGGATGGAAAGGAGGTCGCGCTCGAAGCTGACTTGCACGGCTGCGGCGGACTCGCCGACAACCACCGTGGCCTCGGCCACGCCCTCGGCACAATCCACGTCGATTCTGGCCTTTCCCGAGGCGCGCGCAACCAAGGTCCGCGAATCGACTCGCACCACGGACGGGTCCGCGCTGGTGGCTTCGCAGTCCGAGCCACCGGCTACGAGAAATCGTTGCGTCTGGCCCGGGCTCTGCAGGTGGATGTCGGCGGGCTCGAGCGAAACCGAGGATGCTGACCCGACGCCAGCCGCGACACCTCCGATTAGCAGCGTGAGAGCGAACCCCCGCACACTGCAAGCGTAGCTACCGACCGTCTGGGATGCAACCTTTCCGGGCCTCGTGTCAGAGCAAAACTTGAATGTCCGCTTTTCTGCAAGGTCCAAATGTCCGGTGCTGGGGCGGCCTCGAGGCCGCCCGGTCTGGATTCCACCGCGGTGATGGCGGGGGAGGACGGCAGCCCAACTTCGTGTTGGAACTCGAAGCGACCCTTACCGGACCATCGATCCGGGCTGGTCCCTACTTGGCTGGAACTCCTCGGCATTGCTGCCGTGATACAACGGGTTGCGCGGGGGCTCCGAGAGGTGCTCCAGTGACGCCGGTCGCCTTGTTTCGCTATGAATGATCCGCGCTCGCGCGGGGGCGGGACTGCTTTGCACGACCGACACGCCGATCACGAGCGTATGCATGCCAGACGACATGACGCCTACGGTCGATCGCGACGGTCGCTTCGCGAAAAGACCAAGTGAAACAAGGCCTTTGGGGTGAGCTGGACCTTCGCCGGAGAGTCGTAGCCGGCCAGCGCCCGTGATAATGATTTCGGCCCCACAGCGGCCGGATGCGGACCCAGCGAGGAGCGCAGTGGCGGACTACCGTGCCGGTTGCGCGAGTCTTTGTCGAAGGGACTCTTTCGCGGTGGACAGCTAGCTGGGATCACGATTTGCATCGGTAAGGCGTAGCGTTCGGCGAGGGCGCACTGGCGCACGATCCCGATCTCGGGGCTCCCGACCCGCGCAAGCAGTCCGATCTGCCCCAAAGAAGCGATCCGATCGAGGCTGATCAAGGAGTCCGACAGCTTCCGCAACCGGGATCATGAACTGGAAATCCTTATCATTCTCAACTGGCCAGAGGTCGTGTTGTCTGGCATGCGTAGGCTCGTGGCGGTGCAGGGGGAAGCCATGACACCCGCAAGCTGCACGAAATACCTGCCGTTCTGTTGCCCTCCAGTGAGCCTCGCAGGGATGCGTCCGACCCCCACCCCTTACCACTCCACAGGCTTCTAGCCACTTGCCCAGTGCCGATCTAATACGGCACCCCCCGCCGGGACTCGGTCCTGTCGCCGGCAGTTGAATTCACTCACGCGGTCGCTGGTCAGCCGGCACCCTCCGCCGAGCGTCCAACTCACCCCGATAGCCATGTCTCACAAGGCCTTGTCGCGACTTGCCCGTGCGTCCGCTGCCATGTGATCGGAGTCTGCACTCGGGTGGCTCCGTGCCTTGCGACGAGAGGTGCGGCCCTTGCCGTGATGTACGTCGCGACCCTACGAAGCTTAAGAACCGTCAGGCTCCCAAGTACTGGGACTTGGGACTGCACCCAACACGTAAAGCGGATGCGTCATCTGCAGGCCCTCGCGAGCAGCGGCAGTATCCGCTAAAGAGACCAAGAGCAGTGCGTGTTCCCGTTTGCTCGGAAACGAACTCTCCAGTCCTGTCACGCGACCCGCTGCTTCTTCGATTCCCTTGAAGAATTGAAGCGACGGTCTCGCCCTAGAGTCGTGTCGCCAGACAACGCCAAAATTCTCAGTGGGGTCAAATTCAAGTAGAGGATGCTGAGTGTCGGTCGGATGTGCTTGCTCCCAAGCCTCAATCAAATTTGATAAATCTCTGAGGTACTCCAACTGCTCTGATTCTCCTCGACCGAGTTTTGCAGCTTCACCAAACGATTCGGAAGTGATCGCCCATTGGTGCTGGAAATACGTTCTCACCTGCACTTCAAATCTAACAGTTAGCTCATGGTTTTTGGTAATCGGCTGGCGAAACCTGAGGATGTGGTGTATTCCTCGATAGTTGGTCTTAGCCGGATGCTTCTCCGAAATGTAGTTCTTGACTCTGTGGCAGGCATCTAGACATTGGAGTCGGTCGGAAAACTTGAAGGCTGTTACCAAGTCTTGGCAAACAACTCGTACGCCGATAACATCGTCCAGTGTGCCAAGTTTAAAGTTGCACCCCTTCCTGCTGAGCTTGCCATGAATGGTGTCTAGGCGCTTAAGTCTGGCACTAACCAATGAACGCTCTGGGACTTGGGCCTGCTGTACCATCCGCAACATGCGAGGCAAGCAATTCGTCCTGAACCGTCGGTACTGTTGCACTCGTTCCACGACCTCACTACTGAAGGGTCGCTCAACGAATCGCCTTCCAATGCGATCCACCTCACCAATGGATGCGAAACCGACCTCTCCGTAATCGGGTGTCTCGCACGCTATGCCCGTCGACATGCAGATACCATATCACCAACGCCACTGGACGGGCAACCACATGTCCATCCTGACAGGGCTTGTGGATTCCGGCCCAGCAACGGTTGCACCTCCGGATAGGCTTCCCCTTGCCGTGGGTCAGCGGCACGTGCCGCCCGCTGTCGTTTCGGGGCATCCCAGCAGCACCGCTCACCAGTTCGGGTCACACACTGGCCAGCCGCTCCCCCGCCCCCGGACCGCCCGGCTCGTCGCAAAGCCTTGGTTGCCCCGGCTTCATCGCGAAGCCACAGCCTCGACCGGCCGCGGTGCAAGTATCCCTTGGATCCCCCTCCTATGACCCTTTGGCGAAACGGGTCTTGCTGAAGCTGAGCAGATTCGCTGCGAAGCGTTGGAAGCGGCTCACGGGCACTCGCTCCTTGGGGTCGTCTCGTCCGATCGAAACCAGCAGTTCGTTGTGGCAGATCACATTGAGCACTTGCATGACGGGAGGTTCGCTCTTTTCCAAGTCCGCGCGTTTCGCACGGATCTTCCGAATCACTTCGTCGTCGTCAGCGTCTTCGAGTTCTTCTTGCAGTTCGATAAACGCAAGCTGAAGCTGCTTGTGCGTACCTGCTCTTCGGCCAAGCCCAAGCTTCAACTTCAATGCCGAGGTCGCCACGATTGCGAGGCCAGCAAAGAGCACTGACCCGGAGCTGTCCTGCATAGCCAGTGCCACCACCGCTGACCCCATCGAAAAGAGGGCGATGTCCGCCCAAGTCTCCATGGATTCGCAGAATGCTTGCCGCTTGCGGTGGTAGCGGACAGAGCGATTGATTCCGAACCACAATTTGAATTGGTGATTCGTCTTGAAGCGTCGGGGTGCCATATTCTGCTATCTCGTACTGTACCACTGGAGTACAGACAACACGACCTCTGGCCAGTTGAGAATGATAAGGATTTCCAGTTCATGATCCCGGGCGCGGAAGCTGTCAGACTCCTTGATCAGCCTTGATCGGATCGTTTCTTCGGGGCAGATCGGACTGCTTGCGCGGGTTGGGAGCCCCGAGATCGGGATCGTGCGCCAGTGCGCCCTCGCCGAACGCTACGCCTTGCCAATGCAAATCGTGATCCCAGCTAGCTGTCCGCCGCGAAAGAGTCCCTTCGACAAAGACTCGCGCAACCGGCACGGTAGTCCGCCACTGCGCTCCTCGCTGGGTCCGCATCCTTCCGCTGTGGGGCCGAAATCATTATCACGGGCGCTGGCCGGCTACGACTCTCCGGCGAGCGTCCAGCTCACCCCAAAGGCCTTGTTTCACTTGGTCTTTTCGCGAAGCGACCGTCGCGATCGACCGTAGGCGTCATGTCGTCTGGGAGTAGGGGGTGTGTGGCTCAGTGACAAGGAATGGCAGACCTGTGAAGAAGCGGTGAGCCGACCGCGGGGGTGTAGCCAGAAGGCCCGCCGGTGTGCCCCAAGCTCAGACGTGCGGCATGGATGGTCTCCGCGTCCTTCGTGTAGGAACGAGCCCCCGTGGCGGGTCGCGCACAACCTTCCGCGATTCGCCGCGACAGCGGGCAAGTCGAATATCACGTCCGGTGCCTCAAGTGCATCGCCGCGGCGGGCTCGCCAAGTTGCGAATCTCGGGCGTGGAGACCGCGCGTAGCGAGGTTGCGCTCGGTCGACCGATGCGAAGGGAGCAGTGCGGCGTGGGCAGGCGGATGAAGATCGATATCGCCCGGCGCAAGCTCTCGTCCCCTTGCCGAAGATGCTTGCTGGATCGAAGCGCCGCGAGATCAACCCGCAGAGCCCAAGGCTCTGATCGCAGCATCTCCAAGTGCTCTGGCGAGTCGCACTGGGATCGCGTTCCCGATCTGTCGGGACTTCTCGAGGAACGAGTCGCCGAAGAACTCGTATTCGTCTGCAACAGTCTGAAGGGCCGCCGCCTCTCTCAACGAGATGCCCCGGTGCTGCTCAGGATGTATGAATCGTCCACAGTACACATCGATGCACCGGGAAGTTAATGTCGGGCTTGGCGCATGCCAAGCCATTCTGCCAAATACGTCCTTGTGCGCTTTAGGGTTCCTCCGATGGCACTCGAGCAGAATCGAGGTGTCGGCAACGTCGCGTCTACTCCCCCCGTCGGGAGGCACCGCATTCACAATGCGTTGGTGGCGAGGGGCCAGAGCCCGCGCCGCGTGGTTCGGGAAACGGATAGATTCTTCGCCAGCCGCTAGCGGCGGGTACTTGGCGATCCATTCGCTGACGGTCTCGGGACGCTCTTCCGTAGTTGGTGTCGGAAGGGACGGCCTGCCCCTCCTGGACGCGACGACGATGAAGCGCTTGCGGGTTTGCGGTACGCCGAAGTGCTTCGCGTCGAGGACTGCCGCTTCTCTATGGAATCCATGTCTTTGCAGGACAGCGTCGAACTCTTCGTACGTGTGTCGACCTAGCGCATTCCCCAAGCCCGGGACGTTCTCGACGATGATGAGGTCAGGGGGACTGGCGGCGACGATTTTCGCAAAGTCCAGAAGCAAAGATTTCCTCGTATCCTCTCCCTTCGCAGTGTTTAGTGTTGAGAATGGCTGGCACGGGGAGCAAGCGGCGTACAGGGTCGGGTCGGATGGCCGAATCCCAAGTTCTTGGCGAAGCCTTGCAACGTCGATTTCGGAGATCTCACTTGCAATGAATCGGCTCGGCCGGTTGTTATGCTCATACGTCTGTCGGAGACGTTCGTTGCTGTCAATCCCAGCTAGAACGGAGACGCCTGCGTCGAGTAATCCACGGGTGAGTCCTCCCGCTCCGCAGAAAAAATCAATGGCCTTAATCATACCCACCCCGCGTGACTTCTGTCGCCAGAGCCTATTGATCCCATCCCGAAAAAAGCGCGTGGCGCGACAAACAAGACGCTGACTTCGTCAGGTTGAGAGCGCCACCTTGAAAGGGATGGCCTCTCCACTGAACGGAGGGGCCAAATCCTGCTGCAGAACGTCCTAGCACGCACATGCTGATAGCCATCGCTTAGAATGCCTGGCCGTAAGCTGCACAACTCGGAACTTACCGAGCTTGGAACCAACATCGCCTGCAGACCATGCTAGCAATCCGAACGACTCGGTGTCGACTCCGCAGTGGGAATCTCGCTAGAGCTTGCCGATTCGTTCTTGACCGGTCTGCGTGGATGGCTCTCGACTTGCGTTGCGTTCGCGAATCGGTTGTATCGAACCGTCTCGAATTTCATTGCGGCTGAAGGGCCGACAAGGGATGTGGTCGCCTCGACGAAGATACGATGTGCCCCGAGGGCGTCCCACGGGCACGCGTGGCCGACTCAGGTCTGCGGACTTGAATCGGGCGTACGGCGGGTGGCCGGGTGGCGCATCGCAGGAGGTTGCAATCGCTGTTTGGGAGGAGAGCCTTCGGGCGTCGCGGTCGGAACCGCCTATGGGCGGAACAACGGCACTGGCCAAGCTCGAGCCCCTGCGATCTTGAGGGTTTGATGACCCCGACCGGCGTGGCCAATGCTGAGACATCACGCGGGGACAGGGCAGATCTCGATGGCCCTCTTGCAAGTGATCGACTTCGATTCGGGCTTCAATCTACTGCACAACGCACGCAAGGTGCGTAAGATAGGTGGGGACTCCCACCGGGCGAAGAAGCGCCGGTTGGACCCAAGCCGCCCAGCATGCAGATATTCGCCAACCGACATTGGCCGTCAGCGGTCGTTTCCGCGGTCGCCTTGGCCGCAGTTCCGCTTTTGGGCGAGGACATTCGCTTCAATCGGGATATCCGTCCGATCTTCTCCGACAACTGCTTCGCCTGCCACGGGCCTGACGGGAATGCGCGGCAAGCGGACCTGAGGCTGGACCGGCGCGAAGTCGCCTTGGCGAGGGAGGCGATCGTGCCAGGCGACCCCGCGGCCAGCAAGCTGGTGGCCAAAATCCGCCACGAGAACGAATTGCTCCGCATGCCGCCGGCGTACTCCGGAAAGAGCTTGACGGCCCGTCAGAAGGCCCTGCTCGTCGCTTGGATCGAGCAGGGCGCGGAATACGAGCGTCACTGGGCATACATTCCTCCCGAGCGTCCTGACGCGCCGCAGGGTTCGGCCGCGATCGATCACTTCGTGGCCAAGCGCCTCGAGGCCGTGGGTCTCGAGCCCGCCGGACAAGCGGATGCACGGACGCTGGCCCGTCGGGCGAGCTTCGACCTAACCGGTCTGCCGCCCGCTCCTGAACAGGTCGAGGCACTCGAAAGCGATTCACGGCCGGACGCGTTCGAGCGATTCGTCGACCAGCTGCTTGACTCCGATCACTACGGCGAGCGCATGGCCGTGCATTGGCTCGATCTGGTGCGATACGCGGACACCGTCGGGTTCCACGGCGATGTCGCTGTGAACGTCTACCCGTATCGAGACTACGTGATCCGGGCCTTCAACGAGAACAAGCCCTTTGACGAATTCACGCGGGAGCAGCTCGGTGGGGACCTGATGCCCGACCCGTCGCTCGGGCAGCGGGTCGCTAGCGCGTACAACCGGCTCGGGCGCATGACCAACGAGGGCGGCTCGCAAGCGAAGGAGTATCTCGCCAAGTACTCGGCGGACCGCGCGCGCACGGTTTCGACGGTCTGGCTCGCGTCCACCATGGGCTGCGCCGAATGCCACGACCACAAGTTCGATCCTTTCCTTGCCAAGGACTTTTACGCGATGCAGGCGTTCTTCGCCGACATCGAAGAGGAGGGCGTGTTCGCCGGCTACGGTGACTGGGGCGAGAAGCTGCTCGTGCCTAGCGC
The DNA here is from genome assembly GCA_965242625.1 of Bryobacterales bacterium. GTDB lineage: Bacteria > Acidobacteriota > Terriglobia > Bryobacterales > UBA6623 > VXMF01. Next base: position 1,468,564 of record CBDEST010000005.1, read on the forward strand.
GCGGGCTCGGGAGCGCATCGCCGACATCGACGCCCGGATTGCCGCGCTCCGCGATCAAGGGACGGATCGGTTGCCCGCAACGGACGAGAATCTCGAAGCGTTTGCCGAGGACCTCCGGGAGTCGCTAGCGCGATGGCAGCTGCTCGAACCCTCCGAAGTCCGGAACGATTGCAGCGACCCCGACATTTGGGACTGCGAAAAGTTCTCCATCGAGGCGGACGACGACGGGTTCGCGGGTCCCCGCTTCGGTGAAGACGGCAAGCCGAGCAAGCTGGCCCAGATCGTCGAGACCGATCTCGGATCGGAACGCGTCAAGTCCTTGCTGGTGGAGGTGGCCGCATCCGAGGACTGCGACGACTTTTTCCTCGGCGAAATCGAGGTGCGCTGGCTGCGACCAGGCGAGCCGCCCTTGCGGGTCGCGATCGAGTCCATGGTTCCGGACTGGGACGACGGAAGCGCTGCGCTGCAGAGCCTCGAGGACACCAACCACCACACCGGGTGGACCGGCGATCCGAGCCAGCAGGGTGTGCGGCGCGCGGTCTTCGTTTTCGAGCAGGCGCTGGAACCAAGCGAGGGCGACAAGCTCCAGGTGACCAGCTATTACGACCAGATTTTCAGTCTTCACGGAATCTCGTACCGGCAGCGGTTGTGGGTGACTGGCGCGGACGCGTTCGATCTCCCCGTCGAGGACTCGGAAGCGGCACTGCTCCGAGCCGCTTCGTGGGAGGGGGATGATCGCGGCGTGATCGAGCGCCTGTTCGCGAGACGGACAGCGGGCAATCCGCACTGGCAGTCCATCCGGGACTTGGAGCGCGAGAAGAAGAGAATTCTCGACCATGCGGACGAGACGCTCGTGACGAAAGCCATCGAGCCCCGCACGATCCGCGTCCTGCCTCGCGGGAATTGGATGGACGACTCCGGCGAAATCGTAGAGCCCCAAGCACCCAGCTTCCTGCGGCAGATAGAGGATGACGGTGATCGCTTGAACCGGCTCGATCTAGCGAATTGGCTCGTGGATCGCGGCAACCCGCTGACCGCGCGGGTCTTCGTGAATCGATTGTGGAGGCTATTCTTCGGGTCTGGAATCTCCAAGGTCTTGGACGACCTCGGATCGCAAGGCGAGCCGCCGACGAATCCCGAGTTGCTGGACTGGCTGGCTGTCGAATTCATGGAGAGCGGCTGGGACGTGAAGCACATCGTGCGCACGATGCTCCTTTCCGAAACCTATCGGAGGTCCAGCGATCCCGCCCCGGAGTTGCGCGCCGCCGACCCGGGCAACCGGCTGCATGGCTACCAAGCGGCCAAGCGCCTCGACGCCGAATTCATCCGCGACAACGCCCTCGCGGTCAGCGGATTGCTCAACGACCGGGTCGGCGGCCGTAGCGGCAAGCCGTACCAGCCCGCTGGCTATTACAAGGAACTGAACTTCCCGAAGCGGGTCTATCGCGCCGACGCCGACGGCAATCAGTACCGGCGCGGTCTGTACACGCATTGGCAGCGCACCTACCTTCATCCGGCCATGAGAGCGTTCGACGCTCCGTCCCGTGAGGAGTGCGCCGCTGATCGAGCGCAATCGAACACGCCGTTGCAGTCACTCGTGTTGCTCAACGATCCGTCGTATGTGGAAGCGGCCAAGGCCCTCGCGGTTCGGATTCTCGGTGCGGATGCCGCCGACGACAGCGAGCGAATGGACTTCGCCTACCGACTGGCATTTTCGCGCGCCGCTTCCCGAGACGAGCGCGCAGTGCTGCTGGCGTTGCTGGAGCGGCAGCGGGCCCGTTACCGCGCCAGTGCCGACGAGGCACGGGAGCTCCTGGCGGTCGGCATGCGGCCGGTGCCGACGTCGTTCGGGCAGGCCGAGGTCGCGGCGTGGACATCGGTGTCGCGAGCGCTGATGAACAAGCACGAATTCGTGATGAAGTACTAGGAGTGGAACGACATGCAATCGACAGTGGATCGCGCCGTGAATCGCAGAGCGTTTCTCGGCCGGGCCTCCATGGGCCTGGGCGGCCTCGGCTTGGCGCAGTTGTTCCGCCCCGACCTCTTCGGTGCCGCTTCCGGTGTCGCGGGCTATCCCAACCGCCCGGCGAAGGTCAAGCGGGTCATCTTCCTCTGCATGGCGGGGGGGCCGGCCCATTTGGAACTCTTCGACTACAAGGCCGAGCTGGCTCGACGCGATGGCGAGCCCATGCCGGAGTCGTTCACCAAGAACCAGCAGATCGCGCAGTTGCAGGGCAAGGAGCTGCGGATTCTCGGTCCGCAACATCCGTTCAAGCGCTACGGCCAGTCCGGCCAGCACTTCACCGAGCTGCTCCCCCACATCGGCGAGATCGCCGACGACATCTGCATCGTGCGCTCGATGACGACCGAGCAGATCAACCACGACACGGCCCACACGTTCATGAACACCGGGTTCAGGATTCCGGGCCGGCCCTCGATGGGCTCGTGGATCACCTACGGGCTGGGTAGCGAATCGCAGGACCTGCCCGGATTCGTGGTGCTGACCTCGGTCGGCGGCGCGCAGGACCAACCGATCGCTTCGCGCCAGTGGGCGGCCGGATTCCTGCCCAGCAAGTACCAAGGAGTGAAGTTCAATTCCACCGGCGATCCCGTGAACTATGTCCGCAACCCGCCGGGAGTCGACCGGGAGGGCCAAGGAGAAGTCATCGAAGCGATCAGCGAGTTGAACCGGATCCAACGATCGATGGTCAACGACCCGGAGATCGACACCCGGATCGCGCAGTACGAGCTTGCGTTCCGGATGCAAATGAGCGTTCCCGAGCTGGTGGACTTCTCGACCGAGCCGACTCGCATCCGCGAAATGTACGGAACCGAGGGCGGCGACGGCACGTACGCCTCGAACTGCCTGCTGGCGCGGCGCCTCGCGGAACGCGGCGTGCGGTTCATCCACCTGTACCATCGCGGCTGGGATCACCATGGCAGCATCAAGTCCGGCATCGAGACGAGCTGCAAGTACGTGGATCGGGCGACGTCAGCGCTCGTCAAGGACTTGAAGGACCGCGGGCTGTTCGATGACACGCTGGTCGTGTTCTGCGGCGAGTTCGGGCGGACGCCCATGTCGCAGGGCAGCCGTGCGACAGCCGGGCGCGACCACCACATCAAGGGCTTTTCGATGTGGATGGCCGGGGGTCCGATCAAGGGCGGTATCAGCTACGGCAACACCGACGAATTGGGCTACAACGCCGTGGAGGATGTGGTTCACGTGCATGACCTGCACGCCACGATGCTCGATCTCCTAGGCATCGATCACACCACGCTCACCTACCGATTCCAAGGGCGCGACTTCCGCCTCACCGATGTCGGCGGACACGTCGTGAAGCCGATCTTGGCCTGATCCGGGTGCTGATTCGTCGAACTCGCCTTCCGGCCAGGTGATGGTGCCGAGTCGCACCCGCGACTGGCGGTGGCCCCAACGGTCTTGGTTCGCCGAAGGAGACCGGTCAGGGGACGGTGCTTCGTGCCGGCATCCACTGGATCTCGCGCTTCTCGGACTCCTTGCGAGTCCGAGTCCCGGATCCGCGGTGCGCCGTATGATTGAGTACGATGTTCCGCCTCGCCCTCCTCTGTCTCGCTGTTGCTGTCTCGCTTCCCGCCCAGCATCGCTTCCGCGTTCTCTTCGGCGGCGAGGACGCCTCGGCGGCGGACTGGACCGGAACGGTCGAAGCCGAAGGTGGGGCGGCCGAAATCGTCGGGCCGTACCACTTGGGTCCTGGCGAGACCTACGACGAGGCGTCTTGGAAGGCGGGCAGTCAGTGGGACGGCAACATCAACCTGCTGCCTCAGGAGCGGGCCGTTTTCCCGGAATCCCGCTGGAAGGGCGTGATCGTCGATGTGGACGGCCCGGATTCCACGGTCGTTCGCTTGCGGACGGCGCAAGGGGATGCCAGCTTCCGGGCCGGTTCGGTGTCGTACCAGCGGCCGGCATCCCTGCTCGATGGCCGTATCCGTGTCGAGCGATCACCGCGAGCTGAGCTGGTGGACGAAAGCCTCGCCGCGGAAGACCAGCCGGCGATGGCTACCGGCCCGGACGGGCGAATCTGGGTCGGATGGATCGCGTCGGAGGACGACATCGAACGAATCCGCGTCCGCTCGTCCACAGGAGGGACGTGGAGCGATCCGATGGAGGTCACCCCCGAGGCTGGCGACTATCACCAAGTGGAACTGATCTCCACCGGTCCGAATGCGCTCTTGGCGGTGTGGACAGCCACCGTCGCAGGGGTCGTGGACCTTTATTCGCGAACGTTCGACGACGGGAATTGGTCGGCTGTCGAGCAACTCACCAGCAGCGCCGGCCCCGATATCTTCCCGCGCATGGCGGCGACCGAGGACGGGACCGTCCTCTTGGCATGGCAATCGGCGGGGCGCGCGCGTAGCGACATCTCGTTGATGCGGTTGGAAGAAGGCCGCTGGACGCCGGAACAGAAGGTGACCGAGCACCCCGCCAGCGACTGGGAGCCGTCGATCACCGTCAATTCCCGCGGCGAGGCCGCGATCGCTTGGGACAGCTACCGCCACGGCAACTACGACATCTTCCTCAGGCGCTGGGCGAACGGCAAGCTCGGCCCGGTGGAACGCGTCACGGACAGTCTGGACTTCGAAGCGCACGCGAGCATCGTCTACGACGATAGGGATCGTCTGTGGCTGGCCTTCGACAACGGCGGTCCGGGTTGGGGCAAGGACCAGCACGGCATCGCCGGGCTATTGCGGAACGAGAGCGGGCTCTACTTCCAGCGGCAAGTCCAAGTGCGCGTCTTGGAGCGCGGCCGCTTGGTGCAGCCCGCACGCCCCTTGGACGAGAGATTTCCATCCGGCCCCTTTCTCGGTAGCCGGATGACGCTGGGCTTGCCGAGTTCGTACAGCGTGTTCACCGAGCTCCCGAGGTTGCAGGTGGACGGACGCGGCAGGATCTGGGCGGTTGTTCGAACACGGGCGATCGGCAGAACGAACCCGCCTTCGCGGGACTTCGCATCGATCCTGCCGTACTGGATGTTCATGGCCACGATGTTCGACGGCGAGGGCTGGACCGAACCCGTGAAGCTGACGTTTTCCGATGGCCGTATCGACCAGCGGCCGGGCGTGACCACGGATCGCAATGGCGATCTCTGGATCGCGTCAGCGGGCGACGGTCGCGGCTACCAGCGGACGGACGAGCGCTTCGACCAGTTCGACGTGCGGGTCGGACGGATCGAGTTGGACCGGACGCCGAGCACTCCGATCGACCGCGAGATGCTCGTTGGATCGCTCGGTCCGGCGGCTCCCCAGCCGACCGCGGACGATGAACCGCCGCTGCCGACACCCTTGTGGAAGTCGTACCAAATGGAGGTCGGCGGCCAGAAGTTCAACGTCACTTGGGGCGATCTGCATCGCCACACGGACCTCTCGTTCGACGGGCAGTCCGACGGTTCACTCTATGACGTGTATCGCTATGCGATCGATGCCGCCCAACTGGACTTTCTAGGTCCTTCCGAGCACCTCATGCTGTCCAAGGACGTCACCGACTACATCTGGAGAACCGTGGACAAAGCCGTCGACCTCTACAAACTCCCCGGCGCGTTCTATCCGATGCTGAACTACGAGAGGACGGTCTCCTACCCCGACGGTCATCGCAACATCGTCTCGCGAGGACGCGGCAGCAAGCCCGTGCAGATCAAGGCCGGCGACAGGCAGAACGGCGTTGACGAGCGCGACATGATCGGACTGTGGGAAACCCTGCTCGGCGGGTCCGCCAAGCCGACCGCGATCAGCATCCCCCATACGCCGGCGACGCAGATGGGCACGGACTGGCGCTACAACGACGAGCGGGTCGAACGGTTGGTCGAAATCTATCAGGGGAACCGGGATTCTTACGAGTACTACGGTGCGCCGCGCGCGGCCGTGGCGGAGCAGATCCTAGTCGGCGGATACATCACCTCGGGCGCCATCCGTGACAAGGGATTCGTCTGGAACGCCTTGGCGAAGGGCTACAGGATGGGATTCATCGCTAGCTCGGATCATCGCTCGACGCATATGTCGTACGCGGCGGTGTATACGCCCGAGCGGAGCTACGAGGCCATCTGGGACTCGCTATATGCGCGGCGCACGTATGCAGCGACGGACAACATCATCGTGGACTTCCAGTGCCAGGGGCATGCCATGGGCGAGGCGTTCGCGACGGCCGAAGTGCCGCGCTTGGAGATCGGGGTGATCGGTACCGGGCGCATCGCGGAGGTCGCGATCATCAAGGACAACGAGATCGTGTACCAAGCGCAGCCGGACGTCGCGGAGCTGTCGCTGGCCTACACCGACCGCGACATTGAGGCGGGTGAGCACTACTACTACGTGCGTGTGATCCAAGAGGACGAGAACATGGCTTGGGCAAGCCCGATTTGGGTGGACTACCAACAGTAGCCAAACGGTCGGACTCCGCACCGGATGTCGTCAGCATAGACCCCGAATGGATTCAGTCGGGCATTTGCCCAGAACTCGCGACCCTCAGCAGTGCCAGCATCCCAAGACCGCGCGATCGTGCTCAAGCCTCTAGATCCATTGCCCGCGAATGTCGACCTAGTCGAGGCATATCCCAGTTGCCGTTTGCAGCGACGAGCCAAGACACCACGTTGACGTACTCTATCAGATCTTATCGGAATCGCATCGCGTCAATATATCCGACGAAATTTACATCCGCGTTCCGCACTACAAATAGCAGATTCCGCGCTCTTATAGCCTGCATCGGGGCACTTCAAATCGACTATCGACGCTTAGATCATCGTGGAAAAGGAGCTATCTTTGATTCCAATTCGTCCTAAAATCTAGGTGCTTTATGAGTTCAAACGTATGATAGCACTCTACGCCGAAATCAGAGCAAACATTAGGTATCTTCCGATTGGCCCTTCGCTTGCTAGGGCGAGATGTTTCCGTGGTGACAACGGAACGTCGAGAGGGATCCTTTAGTGCATATGCGATTAGGAATGGATCTCTGCCAATTTTCGCGAGTTCCTCATCCGTCAAGTCCTCACCATATCCCTCGTCCGAGACCTTTTTTGCGAGCAAGAGATCGACGGATTCGTCGAGCAACAGTGTCGCCTTGTGATTCTTCAACCAAGTCACTAGAGTACCTCGATGGCCTTCTACTAACTCTTTATAGATCTCGCTCGGAATCCGGACGTACCTCTGCGTGGACTGCCAAAGCAGCCATCCCCAGAATTCAGGGACTCGGTCAAGCGGATAGTAATAACGATCCGCGTCGATAAGGGTGTTTGCATCAAGCAAGTACAGCATGGATCTATACCTCCTCGCATGTCATTTCGAATCGAAAATATTTTGCATGTTGCCCGTCTTGACGTTCAGTATCTTGGCCGCTTTGAGCGTCGTGAGTGCCCCGCTTAGCAACAACTCTTGAGTTGTATCGATTAACTTTTTGCCGATTTGGTACTTATGCCTCACATAATACCCAGGGCCGCCTTGCCGTTCTCCCGACGAGTCTCGGCGGTTCTTGGCGGATTGATGCCATTCATTTCTGAATCGCTCGTTTAGCGAGCGATATGATTGAAATGTAATTTTTCCTGATCGCCAAGCTCTATATGCAACCATACTGCGACTCAGGTTACGCTTCTTGGAAAACATTCCGATCCGGTCGGCCACTGTTGCGAATTCTGTTGCAAGTCCTAACTGAAGGTTCTTGAGTTCATCTGTTGGCAAGAGAAAGTTGCTGGCAACATCATTACAGAACTTCTCGACATCATTCTCGGAATCCATCCCACTAATTCCTGTATTTCCAAGAATGAGATGTGCGAGTTCATGTAATAGTGTGAATGAGAGGGCCGACTTCGCGTCTTGGCCATTGATTACGACAAACGGTGCCATCGCATCAGCGATTACGAAACCCCGGAACTGATCTAGATCGATCTTGGAATGATAGCTCCCCAAATCATTCTTGAGTAAAACGAACACGCCCGCATCGTGGGTCCGATCCCGCAAGAGATTAAATGCAGACTCAGGCTTGCTCATGGCGTAGTATTGAGGTGCTGACATACCGACCACACTGTGAAGCTGGGTTACTACTTTGGCGACTCCATCTGACGCTTTTAGAGACGCCACAAATGGCAGGTTACTTGCTTCTTCTTCGTCCTCTAACGCTGCCTTAAGTATTCCTTGACGCACTCGAATATCTCTGATCAATGCCTTCAAGTTTGCGTCTAAATTGGTGGCCTTATGGACAGAATGTTGTGCGCGAAAATCGACCCCATAATCGCACTCATGCGGCGGATTGACCATATAGAATGCAATGAGAGGCTGGCGATAAACCTTAGCCATTCTTTCTAGCATTGCCGAGGTTGGGTGAATCTTTCCAGACTCGAGGTTCGCCAGCCGAAGGGGTGCTATCCTGAGCTTCCTGACAGCTTGATCTACGTTCAGTCCCGCAGACCCGCGCGCCCAAGTCAGTATTTTTGGATTGACACTTGGCATCGTCTGCTGTGCTTCCTTCGACTATAGCACGAGTGCCTTCACCACCGGGGATCCGCGTCGATACACCAGCGGGGTCGGATTTCAAGTCGCTGGCCGGGAGTCTCCTGTGTTGTGCCCGTCGGCATCTGGCGGTCTGACGGCGATGGGGCGGACTGAGCGAGCAATCACCGTACCATCCACCATCGAGATTCCGTCCTGCCTCAGTTCACGAAGTCCGCAAGGCTCACCCGCTCGGCCAAGTAGCGTCACGAACGTTGGCCGCACGTTGGATGTGGCCGCCGCCAAGCGGTCGCGACTGCATGACTCACTGTATACCAAAAATCGCACCACAGTATCAAGGCGTTTCTGGGAGGGTCGCTGTGCCAGTGGTCGAAGCATCCGTGCAACGTGATGGCATAGCCGCGGAACGCGAGATCATGTACCATTCACTCTGGGGTTGCTTGGCAGCGAGCAGCCAGATTCAGAACGGCACCTTTCGGGAGAGGCGATACTCCATGTCTAAAGGTTCGAAACTGTTCGTGACCGCGGGCTTCGGGCCAATGACAGGCTCGGTCCGCTCTTACGCATCACTGAATGCCTGGACTCCTAGATGCATGCAGGCACGGTGTACGACCACAGAGACCGTTCGTGGCTGGCTCTCGCCTGCGTCACTCCGGCTAGGGGCAAGTACCGGAACCGCATCGCCGCGCTAGCGCAGAACGAGAGCGGGTTGCAATTTCAGCGGCAGGTCTCGCTGCGAGCCTCGGACCTCCGCCGTAGGCTGCGCCCCTTGGCCCTTGGGTTCGCAAGGCTCGTAGAGCACCCACCGCCGCGTTGTCACAGTTGCACCTGTACGGCTGGGGCAGGACGGGGGCGGAAATCTGAAAGCGAGCAATCGGAGCGAAGAGTCCGCATTCGCTGTATTTCGCATTGACCCTACGATGGGCTTCTCGCATTGGACCCGCCCGCTCCACGCCCGCCTCGATGCTCGGGCTGGTGCGATAATCTGACCGCCATGAGTTCCCAGATCTCGCGCCGAGACTTTGTCCGTACAGGGGCCGCTGCTGCTGTCGCCCAGCAAGCTGTCGCCGCTGCGGACAGCCGCCCGAACATCCTGTGGATCTGCACCGATCAGCAGCGCTGGGACACGATCCGCTCGCTGGGAAACGAGCACATCCGCACGCCCAACATCGACCGCCTCGTCGCGAGCGGCGTCTCCTTCGAAAACGCCTACTGCCAATCGCCGATTTGCACGCCCAGCCGCGCCGGATTCCTCACGGGCATGTACCCGTCGGCCGTCCACGGCTGCATGAACGGCAACGACTTCTGGGACAGCGCCGCCCCGCTTGTGACCAAGACCCTTGCCGACGCTGGCTACGATTGCGGCCTCTCCGGGAAATTCCATCTGTCTGCGGCTCAGGGCCGGATCGAGCCCCGCGTCGACGACGGTTACCGAGTCTTCCACTGGAGCCATCACCCTCACGACGACTGGCCCGAGGGCCACGCTTACGTCGACTGGCTCAAGTCGCAGGGCCAGGACTACAGCTCGGTCTACGAGAAGCTCGGCTATATCCCGAGCCGGTACCACCAGACGACATGGTGCGCGGACCGCGCGATTGACTTCATGCGTGAGAAGCGCACGCAACCGTGGCTCTTCAGCTTGAACTGCTTCGACCCGCACTCGCCTTTCGACCCTCCGCAAGAATGGCTCGATCACTATCCTGAGGCCGCCATGCCGGGTCCGCTGTTCCGCGAGTCCGACCTAGCGAATCAAGACCGGTTGAAGGAGATCAACTTCCAGAGAACCGCCCGGCGTCCCGAGGAGATGAACGCCAAGTCCTACCAAGCCAAGTACTACGCCATGATCGAGCTGATCGACCAAAATGTCGGGCGGATGCTGGACGCTCTGGAAGCGAGCGGCCAGATCGACAACACGGTCGTCATCTTTACCAGCGACCATGGCGAGACCTTGGGTGACCACGGTCTCTTGCTCAAGGGCTGCCGCTTCTACGAGAGCTTGGTGCATGTGCCGCTAGTCATCTCTTGGCCGGGCAGGTTCAAGGCCGGTTTGCGGAGCAAGGCCTTGGTCGAACTGACCGACATCGCGCCGACTTTGCTCGAGTTGGCCGGGCAGGCGGTTCCGGCCTCGATGCACGGCAAGTCGCTGGCCCCGATCTTGACGGGTGACGCCGCTCCCGACCGCCACCGGGAATTCGTGCGGAGCGAGTACTATCGCGCCTTGGCAGGCGTCCAGAGCTTCGGGACGATGGTCCGTAGCGAGAGGTTCAAGCACGTGACCTACCACGGTCACGGTCTTGGCGAACTCTTTGACTTGGAAGCCGATCCCGGGGAATTCGACAACCTCTGGGACGATCCGCGCATGGCGCAGGTGCGTCACGACCACATGGTGATGAATTTCGACGCGCTGGCAATGTCCACGGATGTTGGCCCCGAGCGCGTAGCGCGATATTAGCTCGCTCCAACAGGCTTGGAGTGCCTTGGACGGCTAAGGCCATGCCTCCACCTTCCGCGCTTGCTGCGGCAGCTCGCCGCTAGGATCACGGCGGCCTCTTTGCCCCGTGGGGCCGCTTCCGGGTATTCTCGCCATGTACCCACCGCCAATGGCATCAATTGCTAGCTTGGCCCTGTGATACCGTTACCATCGCGTGCCGCGAATCCGCGGCCGCATCGGAGGATTTCCATGAATCGACGCTACTTTCTCGGGGCTGCGGCCATGGCCGGCGTGGCTGCCAGCCGGTCCGTCGCGGTCGCTGCCAACGAGAAGGTCAATGTAGGCCTGATCGGCGTCGGAGGGCGCGGTCGCGGCTTGACGCGAGCCTTCAACGACTTGCCCGAAGTCAACGTTTCGTATCTCTGCGACACCGACCAAGCGTCCCTCGAACGCGCCGGGCAAGTCCTCGAGCGCGCGGGGGCTCGAGTGCCGGCCACGACCAACGACATGCGGCACCTGTTCGACTCCAAGGATGTAGACGCGGTCGTGATCGCGACCCCGGATCACTGGCATGCTCCCGCCACGATCCTTGCCTGCGACGCCGGCAAGGATGTGTACGTTGAGAAACCCGCTTCCCACAACGTCCGCGAAGGCCGCTTGATGGTGGACGCGGCGCGCCGGAATCGCCGCATCGTGCAGGTCGGCACGCAGGCCCGCAGCAGGCCCTCCACGCGCAGGGCCATCGAGATCGCCAAGTCAGGCGACCTGGGCGAGGTGCTGATGGCGAAGGCTTGGAACGTCCAGATGCGAGAGAACATCGGGCGGAAGGAGAATTCGCCGGTTCCGCAAGGAGTCGATTACGACACCTGGCTCGGTCCTGCACCGTGGATCCCGTTCAACGAGAATCGCTTTCACTACAAGTGGCACTGGCACTGGCATTTCGGCACGGGCGACGCCGGCAACGACGGAGCGCACCAGCTCGACATCGCGCGCTGGGCGCTTGGGGTCGACTATCCGACCAAGGCCAGCGGCATGGGCGGAAAGCTTTACTTCGATGACGACCAGCAGACGCCCGACACGATGAACGTGACGTTCGAGTACGGGCGCAAGGCCCTGATCTGGGAGATGCGCATCTGGAATCCCTACCAGCTCGAAGGAGTCGATGCCGGCGTTGCTGTGTACGGCAGCGACGCGTCGATCCAGATCGGTCCGTTCAACCGCCGTTGGGGCTACAAGCTATTCGACAGCAAGGGGGCCCTTGTCGAGCACAACGACGCCGACGACGAGGCGGACGACCACCAGCGCGATTTCATCAACAGCGTGAAGACCCGCGAGTTGCCGCGGTGCGACATTTCGGTAGGCCACCTTTCCGCGATCCACTGCCATCTGGCGAACATCGTCTCCCGCACGGGGCGCAACCTGAGATTCGAGCAGGAGACGGAGCGCTGCATTGACGACTCCCATGCGAATCAGTACGTCAAGCGCAGGTACCGGACGCATTGGAGCACTCCGCAGGGAGCCTGATCCGCTCGGTCGGCCGGATCGGTCGCTCAGAATGTCACGCCTAGACCGCTGGAGATGCCGTAATCGTTCTTCTTGGTCTGGGCCGCGGGTCGGCTGTCGAAGCGGTCGAAGAGCCGTAGCGAATACGTAAAGCGCCCCCACACGGGCACGCGCAACGTGCTGTCGTACTCCAATCGGACGCGTCCGCGGTCGACTATGTTCGGATGCATCGAGAACTCCGTTACCAGTTCGATGAAATCGAACAGGCGGGTTTCCCATTCGACGCCGAACGATCCTTCTCCGGTGACCCGGTTCCCGGCATGGCGGAAGCGTTCGTGAACGTAGGCGAAGCCTCCCAGCACGAGCAGGTTCGTCGTCTCGTTGCGTAGGAGCCTGCGTCCGAATCCCCCGCCAAGCTGGGTTCGCAAGTCTAGACTCCTGCGTTCGTTGCGTTCGAAATCGGACAGCCCGTAGGTGAAGGTTCGAGCCTTCCAGTAACGGTCCACGCGAAAGCCGAGCGAGTGCCTGCTCTGGGCCCGCGCCCCGTCTTGGCGAGCCAGGAGCGAGTCCAGGCGGCCCGAGACCTCGTACGCATCAGATGTGTAAGTCGCCCGCCCGCCTAGCGACGACTGCATCTGGCTTTGGTTCCCTCGCGCCAAGCTGTAGCCGTAGTCCACGATCCCCTCGGCCGGCCCCAAGAAGCGGAACGGTCCCTTGCGTACCCTGTCCGGGACGACGCGCGCCACCGATTCGGAAGGCAATTCGACGGGATCGGCACCCTCGATCTCCACCCTGAGCTCGTCGCCTTGTCGCACGACCGTCCCCGCGAGCCGCTTGCCCTCGTCCGTCAGGACGAGGAACTGCCTGTCGCTAGCGAACGAATCGATCGCACTCCATGGAATACGCATGTCCCCGAGCACCTCTGACTCAAGCACGAGGGTCTCGTCCGCCATGCGCGTAACCGTGCCCGTAAGCCTGTCTCCGTTGGTGAGGACAACGGTCTCGGCGGTGCCTGATATCGCGCAGAGGAGAGGGACGAGGAACGCGAGCAGTGTTCGATCTACATGCATGGGAAGACCCTAGACGCGGAAGGGAGGCGGGCGCCCGCCGATCGCGGCACCCGAAGTCGCCGTCTAGTCTCAGCCTAAGCGAGCGGTCGGACTGCCCACGTCTATCGAGACGCGCCGACGGCCGCTCCGGTGGGGGCGCCGGGCGGCGGCAGGCGTGGCGGCGGCGGGATGAGCCCGTTCGGATCGAACAACCTGCCGGGAAGGTAATCGGTTACCCGAGGGCCTTCAAGGGCCCGCACTTTGATGTTGCGGTACCAGACCGGGTGGTTGTGGTGCGTGAGCGCGATATATCCCGGACCCTTGAATCCGAACCCCGGCACGCGCTTGAACTTCGTGCGCTCCACGCGCTGGAACATGTCCTGCGAGTTGAATTCGTACTCTAGGATCTTCTTGCCGTTCAGCCAGTGCTCCCCGTGGGTCCCGTTGACTACGATCCGCGACGTGTTCCACTCGCCCGGGCCCCGAACCGGCTTGTCGTCGGCGGGTTTGTACAGGAGGTAGAGCGACCCGCAACTGGAGTACTCCCAGCCGGGCCCGCGATTCTTCAAGATAGTGTCGTCGAGCAGTTGGTATTCCGGTCCAGTCGCGCGCAGGATCGACCGGCGCTTGGCGTCCGCGCTCAAGTGCGGTCGATATCCCGGGCTCGCCCAAGCCTTTTGGACTAGGTACTTCACCCCGCTGTTGCCGCCGGGTACGAGCTTCCAGTCGAAGACCAGTTCGAAATTCTCAAACTGGCTGACCGTGACGAGGTCTCCGCCGCTATTGTCTGCTAGCGTCCGGATCGTCCCGTCCTCGACGGCCCACGATCTGGTCGGGAACGGGGTGTTTTGAAAGCCTTCCCAGCCGGTCGAGGACTCGCCGTCGAACAGGAGTTGCCAGCCATGGAGCTTTTCGGCTTCCGTGAGCTGGTTGTGAGCGGGACCCGCGAACCCGAGGCCCGCACCGAGAATCGAGGCGATGAAGATACGAATCATGAGCGTCCCGCAAGTTTCAAGCATAGCGGATGGAGCGGTTCCGCCGCTCGCCGAGAACGCTTCAGGGAGCACTCCGCCAACTGAGCCAGGACGGGGGTGTAGCGGGCGCAAATCAGTAACTCGCGCAGGATGAGACGCAGGCTTAGCCGAGCAGCCCTCGAGGCTTGGCAGGCGGGGCGCAACCGAGCCGCCGGGCACCACCGAGGGGACCGCCGGAGCGGATTCGACGGAACGCTGACACCACGTGCTTCTGAGGGTGCGCCGACGGTCACCGGGGGACGAGCGCGGTTGACAGCGCGTCTTCGGGTGTGACGATGATGGACTTGATGGTACATCGTCATCAGGACAGTGCGATTGGTATGCGACGGAGTCAGCGTCGCCGAGAGCGAGCGAGAAGCGATTCTGTCCGCTCGGGTCGGGCTATAGCGTTTGGAGGGATCATGGCACACTTGGATTTGTATCGAGACATGGTCAAGGAACAGGCTTGGATGCGTAGCGGCGCCCCGGTCTTCAATGGCTCTACGGAGCACGCCTCCGCTGTCGTGGAGACTCTCTTTGCGACCGCTCAGGAGCAAGTGTCGATTCTGACTGGAAGCCTAAGCCCCCGCGTGTACGGGCGGCAACCAGTTGTCACGGAAGCCAAGCTCTACTTGGCGGTCTCTCACAAGAACAGGCTGAGGATCATCTTGGAGAGAGACTCGAAGATTGATCGCCAGCGGCACCCGCTCCTTATCGCGTGTTCCGACTTCCCGAATGTCGAGCTTCGCGTTGCGCCACCCGAGGTTCAAGAGTGGTACGACTTCCACTTCCTTGTTGCAGATGCGGACTGCTACCGCCTCGTAAGCGACAAGACCCTTCCGCTTGCGACCGCGCGGTTCGGGGATGTCGAAGGGGCTCAGAACCTGAATCGAATATTCGACATCTTGTGGGCGGACTCTGAACCCATCCAAACGCTCCCCAGTCGGCAGTAGCGGTTCCCCAGAGCGGTGCTGTTATTGGCCACAGGCCCCGTCAGGGACCGGGTTGAAGATAGTCAGTCCGCTTGGCGTCACTTCCACTCGAATCCGCCGTTGCCGAAGACCGCCGCTTCCGGTTGCATTCGCCAAGGGAGGCCTCCCAGAGACCAAGTCGGCCGCGACTGTCCGCGCAGGCTCGCTTACCGCACGAATAAGAACTCGGCAGTGTTGAGCATCGCGTGCGCGACATCCGTCCATCGGTCGGCCGGCGACTCCGCATTGTTCGCGGAATCCCCTTGCGTAGACAGGAATCGCTCGAGCTGCTCGATCTCGGATTCGACCGGCGGGCGACCGTATGCGCTCAGGTACATGCCCTGCAATCTATCCCGAGGCGTCCCGTCCGCGTTTCGCGCCTGCTCCGCCCACCGTTCCGCCTGCTCCGCCACGAACTGGTTGTTGAGCATCAGCAGCGCTTGAGAGGCCACCGCCGAGACGCCGCGACGGCCCTCGGCGGAGATTGGCAGCGGATAGTCGAACGCTAGGAACAGCGGCGGCAGGAAGTTTCTGCGCACTTGCGTGTAGACACTGCGCCGTCCCTGTCCGTCGAGCGGTCCGGACTGCGGCTTGCCGCGTCCGTCTTGGTACTCGCTGATGTGCGGCGGAACGCTCGGGCCTCCTACCGCCGAGTCGAGCGAGTCGGCGACCGCGAGCACCGAATCGCGAATCGCTTCCGCTTCCAGCCGGCGCACGGGGAAGTGAGACAAGAACCGATTGGAGGGATCGCCCTCCGTTGTGGCGGACGATTCGACGCTGCTCGTTCTGTACGTGCTCGACAGGACTATCGACCGATGCAGATCCTTCACCGACCAGCCCGACGCTACGAACCGGCTCGCTAGGTGATCCAAGAGGTCCGGATGGCTCGGCTGTTCGCCCATCCTCCCGAAGTCGTCCGTCGACGCCACGATTCCGCGTCCGAAGTGGTGATGCCAAACCCGATTGACCATCACTCTCGCCGTCAGTGGATTGCGCTCGCTGGCGACCCATCGCGCGAGTTCCAATCGACCGGAGCCGTCCCGGAACGGCTCTTGGTCGGAGCCTGCGATCACCTGCAGGAATTGGCGCGGGGCGATTTCCCCGGGATTTTCGTGATTTCCCCGGACATGGATCGGCGAGTCGGCCGGTTTCCAGTCCTGGCTTGACATGGCGAACGTGGAAGCCGGGATACGGTCGTCGGCTTGGCGCCGGCGCTCGGCCAGCGCATCCACCGTTTCTGCCTCGGCCGCCGAGAGGAACCGCCGACTGTCTTCCAGGCGGCTCTGCCCCGTGATTCCGGCGAACAGTGCTTGGTCGGTGTGCGAGCGGTCGGGATCGCTGGCCAGAGCTTTAGCCAGCAATTGGTAAGCCTGCGCGAGGTCGCCGAGCGACCCGATGGATTCGTCCGCGGCGATCGCGAGCACCCGGGCATCTAGCGCTCCCGCCACCGGCGGCGGTTCCGGATCTTGGGAGAATACGATTTGGTCGACCGCGATCGCCCCTTCGCGGTCGCGATCGATGATCTCGATCGCGCAGATCCGCCCGCGCTCCTTCGTCATCGCAATGGTGTGCCAATTCAGACGGCCCTCGCCCGCCGGCATGGCGTGCCCGGACTTGTGCTCGTCGGCAATGACCGTGAGCCGTAGGGCCGCGACTTCCCTCAACCGGCTCGAGTACGGATCCCCCGCCATCCGCACATGCACGTAGCGGGCAGGCATCCGGAACTTGTCGGTCGTGAGCGTTCCGACGAATCCGTTCGACCCGCCGCCAAAGGAGGCGGCGAGTGCTTGCCCGGCGTATCCGCTCATGCGACGGTCCGGAGGGACGTTGCGAACCGCCGCTCCGCCGAAGGCCTCTCCCGTGGAGGTCCACTTGCCCAAGCCGGTCTCGAAGTCCTCGTAGATTTCGTCGCCGCGCTCTTTCCAAATCGGGTGGTTGCGGTCGGCCTTGGCGGCCCACCCTGGCAGCTCTTCGCGCAACGCAGCCATCCGGTCGACGAATTCTTCCCCGTCCTCGCTCGGCTGCGCCGCTTTGGCGAATAGGAACAGCGGATGGCTCGGCTCGGTCAGCGCGTATTCCAGCTCCCGGGCTAGCTCGGGACGGTCTTCGCCCTCGCTCTCCTCGGCCGCGGCGAGCAGTCGCTCGGCAAGCGCGGCCGCGCCCAGCGCTTGGCCCGGACGCAGTACCGCTTCGATCTCTCGATTGATGCCTGCGATCTCTGTCGCCGCCGCTCGAATCTCCTCGCGCCGTTCCGGGGAATCGATGCACACCTCGCTCATCTGGATCGAGTTGAGGATGCCGAACAGGGAATAGTAGTCCGCGGTCGGGATCGGATCGAACTTGTGGTCGTGGCATCGCGCGCATGCCACGGTCAGGCCTTGCGTGGACTTGGTCAGCACGTCGATCTGGTTGTTGATGATGTCGGCCCGGGCTTGGATCGAATCGGTCGGCGAATTGAGCACCTCCCACAGCCAGTACATGCCCGCGGCGACCGGACTCACGTAATGCGTGCCGTCGGACGAGAGGCGCGGCGGCAGCAGGTCGCCCGCGATCTGCTCCTCGAGGAACTGCGTGTACGGGAGGTCGGAATTGAACGCTTCGATGACGTAGTCGCGGTAGCGCCAGGCGTCGAGCTTGTTGTTGTCGAACTCGTGCCCGTTGGTCTCGGCCCACCGCACTAAGTCCAGCCAGTGCCGGCCCCACCGCTCTCCGTAGTGCGGCGACGCCAGCAGCCGTTCCACCACCCGTTCGAAGGCGTCGGGGGAGTCGTCGCGCAGGAACGCTTCGATATGCGCGGGCGTCGGCGGCAGTCCGGTCAAGTCGAACGTGACTCGCCGCAACAAAGTCCTCCGATCCGCTTCCGGGGAGGGTTGCAGCCCGGCCTCCGCCAATCGCGACAGGATGAAGCGGTCGATCGGATTCCTCGCCCAGGAGTCGCCCTGCGCATCGGGCGCCGCCGGATCCCGCACGGGGCGAAAGCTCCAGAATTGCCGCCCTGCGGCGAGGTCGATCCCTTCTTCGACGACGGGCGCCGCGGTCGCGGCGCGCGGGTCCGGCGCGCCCATCCGGATCCACGCTTCCAAGCGGCCGATTTCCTCGGCGGACAGCTTCCCGGCGGGCGGCATCTGCAACTCAAGCGAGTTGTAGGAAACCGCCTTGAGCAGCAGGCTCGCCGCCGGATTCCCCGGTGCCAGCACCGGACCCCGACTACCGCCCCGGAGCAGGCCGTCCGCGGAATCCACCTGCAGCTCGCCCATCGCCATCGTCTCCGAGCTGTGGCAGGCGTAGCAGTTCTCCGCCAGCAAGGGGCGGATGTGCAATTCGAAGTACTCGACTCCCTCCCGATCCTGGGCGGCGGCGGCGGGCAAGGCCGCTGCCATTCCCAAGCTCAGCAGTCCGCGTCGCGAGAGCATCGATTTCGCGTTCATGATACGCTCTGCGACGCGGTGATTGCGACGAGTTCGCGACGCACCCTAGTCCGTGCCGGTGCTTGCGTGGACCGGTTCGACCCGGAGCGAGACCCCTTCCACGTCCGTGACCTTGACCTGCGTGCCCTCGGGCAGGTCCTCGCCCGTGATTTTCCAAGTCGTGTCGGCGACGATCAGCTTGCCCACGCCGTTCACGATCGGTTCGTTCAGCGTGAATCGCCCGCCGATGTAGCGATGGGCGCGCTGGTTCAAAGCCGGCTGATCGGTCTCGCGCTCGCTCGGCTTGAAGCGGCGCCACAGGAACAGGGACACCAGCGCCATGACCGCGAAGGCGGCTAGTTGCGCCTGCCATGGAACCCCCGGAATCGCCGCGATCAATCCCGTCACGGCTGCCGACCCGGCCAGCCAGAGGAAAAAGTAGGCTCCGGAGAGGGTGACTTCCAAGGCGACAAGCGCGATGGCCAGCACCCACCAGTGCCAAAGCTGGAGGCTTTCGAACACGGTTTCCGCCTCGGCCGCTACCGGCGGCCCCGCGCTCCATGCGCCGACTCGCCGCCCAGCTTGGACTCGCCGAACGCCTCGCGCACGATCTCGGCCGCGCTGCCCAGGGCACCGATGGATCCCGCCGCTTCCGGCGGAACGAAGATGATCTTCTGGTTCGGCGACTTCGCCAGCGATTGCAGCGCGTCGATGTACTTCTGCGAGATGAAGTAATTGATCGCTTGGAGGTCTCCTCCGGCGATCGCCTCCGAGACATCGCGAGTCGCCTTCGCCTCGGCTTGGGCCGCGCGCTCGCGCGCTTCGGCTTGGCGGAACGCGGATTCGCGACGGCCTTCGGCCTCCAGGATCGCCGACTGCTTCTGCCCTTCGGCCCGCAGGATGTTGGACTGCTTGTCCCCTTCCGCTTCGAGGATGGAGGCCCGTTTCTCCCGCTCGGCCTTCATCTGGCGGGCCATCGCGTCGACGAGATCGCGCGGCGGCTCGATGTTCTTGATCTCCACGCGCGTCACCTTGACGCCCCAAGTCGACGTGGCTTCATCGACCACCGAGAGAATCGATCCGTTGATCCGGTCCCGTTGCGAAAGCAGTTCGTCCAGATTCATCGAACCCATGACCGTGCGGATGTTGGTCATGGTCAGGTTGACGATGGCCCGCTGCAGGTTGTTGACCTCGTACGCCGCGCTGGCGGCTTCCAGCACTTGGTAGAACACCACCCCGTCGACCGTGACCATGGCATTGTCGCGGGTGATGATCTCCTGCTCCGGAACTTGCAGCACGTTCTCCATCATGTTGATCCGGTGACCGACCCGGTCGACGAACGGCGTGATGACATGCAGGCCGGGATTCAGCACCAGCGTGAAGCGACCGAACCGCTCGAGCGTGAACGCATGCCCTTGGGGCACGATCTTGACGGCCTTGACGAGGACGACGACCGCCAGCAGGGCGAGGACGCCAGCGAAGATTTGCATGGCTCAGTCCTCTTCCCGCGCCTGCGAGCGAGCGCTTTCTGCGAGGGCTTCCACGCCGCCGACCGTCCCGATCACGCTCGATGCGTCCAGCGGCAAGAACAGCACCCGCTGCCCCGGGGACTTGGCGTAGGCCTCCAGAGCGCCGACGTAGCGCTGGGCCACGAAGTAGTTGATCGCCTGCAGGTTGCCCTCCGAGATCGCGCTGGAGACCGCGTTGGTCGCGGTGGCCTCGGCTTGGGCGAGCCGCTCCCGAGCCTCGGCGTCGCGGAAGGCCGACTCGCGCGCGCCTTCGGCCTTCAGGATCGCGGCCTGCTTCTCGCCCTCGGACCGGAGGATGTCGGCTTGGCGCACCCCTTCGGCTTCGAGCACGGCGGCGCGCTTCTCCCGCTCCGCCTTCATCTGCCGCGCCATGGAGGAAACCAGATCCGCGGGCGGCTGGATCTTGAGAATCTCGATGCGGGTCACTTTCACGCCCCACGCCGAGGTGGCCTCGTCCACCACCGAGAGCAACTGGGCGTTGATGCGATCCCGGTGCGAGAGCAAGTCGTCCAGCACCATCGATCCCATCACGGTGCGGATGTTCGTCATGCTCAGGTTGACGATGGCGCTCCGCAGGTCGGTCACCTCGTAGGCTGCCTTGGGCGCTTCCAGGACTTGGAAGAACAGCACCCCGTCGACCGCCACCATGGCGTTGTCGCGGGTGATGATCTCCTGCTCAGGCACGTTGAGCAGCGTCTCCATCATGTTGATCCGATGCCCCACGCGGTCGATCAACGGCACGATGATGTGCAGCCCGGGACGCAGGGTTCCGGTGTAGCGCCCGAAGCGCACCAGCGTGTACTCGTAACCCTGTCGCACCGTCACGACGGCGGCGCGGGCCACGATGACCGCCAGCAATGCCAGTACCAGAGCTGCCCAACCCATGTCTGCCCATAGCATACCCCTTCGCTGCCAGCGGTTCCGCGCCGCTCCCGCGGCACGTGCATTCCAGTACCATTGGTGCAATGCTCGCCATCCGCCTCTTCCTGCTTGCGTCGGCCTGCCTGACAACCGCGATCGGCCAGGTCGAGGGCATGATCCCTCGCTGGCAGGTGGAAGAGATCGCGGCTTCAGTCGGGAGCAGCCTCGAATCCGCGTCCAAGGTGGCGGCCCAGTTGCGACCGGCGGAATGGTCCGCGGGAGGTGCCTCGGCGGCCTATGCGGACCAGCACGCGGCCCTGCTCAACGAGCTGCAGCAAGCCAAGCTGGCGGTAAGCGCGCTCGGCCGCGAGCCCGACCGGCTCACCTACGCCGTGGACGCCTTCTTGTGGCTGGAGCGGACGGACTCCCTGCTAGGCTCGGTCGCCGCGGGGGTGCGACGCTATCACAACACGGCGATCGCCGACTTGCTGGACGCGGCGCGCAATCGCAACACGGACGGCATGGCGACTGTCAAGCAGTACATGCGCCAGCTCGCGGCGCACGTCGAGCAGTCCATGAAGGTGGCCCATGCCGAGGCGCAACGCTGCCGCGCCGAACTCATCGCCCCGCCAAAACCCTGATTGTCGTGCCGCCGGGCGCTCGTTGCGTTCAGCTTTTCTGCAACTCCTCGGGAAACAGCGCGATGCCCGGCGGCGGCGGCAGCCGGGCGTGGAAGTATAGCAGGCGATTCCGAATATGCTTGCTGGCCAGTTGCTTCGGACTCGCCTCCAGGGTCAGATCGCAGCACAAGCCGTGCAGGTACAGGCCCATGGTGTCGCGCAACGCGTCCAAGCGGTAGCGCATGAAGATTTCCTCCAGTTCCGCCCCTTCCGCTTCCGAGCGGAGCAATTCCTGCTTGAGTTCCCACAAGCCGTCGTTGATCTCTCCCGGCGTGTTGCTCGACAGCTCGGCGTCGACCTGTCGAAAGAAGTCGACCGCGAGTTCCGGATCGGCCCGGTCGGCGATCACTTCCGCCAGCCACTGGTACATCGCCGAGTGCGCGTCGAAGCCGTCGCCCTCGTCCGCCATGGCCAGGAACAGGAAGGTCTGTCCGCGCGTCTCTTCGGTACCGGTGTAGTACTTGCGCCCTTCCGGCGGATCGTCCGCCGTGATGTACAGGCGCGGGCGCTCCTTCTTGGAGCGAGGGTGCCGTTCCAGGAACGGCACGAACACCAAGCGCAGCTTCGGGACCAACTCCCACACCTTGGGGGGCACGGCGCTGATCGGGTCCCGAACCAGCCGCGCCTCTTCCTTGTCGTCCAAGGGCAGGGCCGAGAAGTATTTCACCGACGTGCCTTTGACCGAGAGCAGGATGTCTTGACAGCTGCTAGCGAAGTTCTTGGTGCTGATCTTGGTCGACTTGCTAGATTCGGGCATTGGCGCAGCCAATAAGTGATCTTAACAGAGTGCCTGCCGGGTCGGTCGCCGGACGGGCCTGCGATCCCGTTCTGATAGCCTGTCCTTTTGCCGCGCGGGATGCAATCCGCAAGCGCGTGATCCGATGGCCGAGCCCGCCGCAACGAGCCCTCCTTCCGACAGCGACCGGCTGTACACGCCGGCCGCGGACGAACGCCAGCTCACCGTGCGATCCGTCGTCGCCGGCTGCCTGCTCGGCGGCGTCGTTTCCTGCATGAACATTTACATGGGCCTGAAGATCGGCTGGTCGTTCGGCGGCTCGCTGATCGCGGCCATCCTGGGCTTCGGGCTGTTCCTCGTCCTCGGGCGCTCGCTGTCCGTGCTGGAATGCAACATCACGCAAACGACGGGTTCCGCGGCCGGGACGATGGCGTCGGCGGCCGGCTTGCTGGCCGCGATTCCCGCGATGCAGCTGCTGGGATTCGAGATCCCGTTGCCCGGGCTGTTCGTCTGGGCCCTGTCGATCGCCTACCTGGGAGTGTTCTTCGCGGTTCCGCTGCGACGGCAGATGATCGAGGTGGATAAGCTCCGCTTTCCGACCGGCACCGCGACCGCGGAGACGATCCTCGCGATGTTCGCCAAGGCGCGCGAGGCGGTCCAGAAGGCCCGGGCGTTATTGCTTACCGGGGCGCTGGCCGGCGGCTTCACGTTGCTGACATACTTCGTCCCCGCGCTCGAGATGCCGCCGATGGAAGCTCTCGGCGTCGCCGCGCTGAGCACTGCCGCGGCTTGGGGCTTCCGGCTGTACTTCGGCCCGATGCTGTTCGGGGCGGGGATTCTGATCGGTCCGCGCGTGAGCGCCAGCCTGGCCCTCGGGGCCTTGGTCGCGTGGGGCGCGCTGGGACCTTGGGTGCAAGCGAACGGCTGGGCGCCGGGCGCGATCATGAGCTACACGGACGGCCCGCGCGGATGGCTGCTCTGGCCCGGCGTGGCCATCATGGTCTCCGAAGCCTTGACCTCGCTGGCCCTGAGCTGGCGCACGTTCCTCCGGGCGTTTCGGGGCGGCACCCCTGTCGGCACGAGCGAGACGGGCGATCAGCGGATCCCGACCGCATGGTGGAGATCCGGCCTGGCCTTGGCGGCAGCCGGGACGATCGTCGTCGCTTGGTACCTGTTCGAGATTCCGATGCACCTGACCGCGGTGGCGTTGGCCCTGTCGTTCGCGCTCGCGGCCGTGGCCGTGCGCTCGACAGGGGAGACCGATATCAACCCCGTCGGCGGCATGGGCAAGGTCACGCAGCTCGTTTACGGCGGCTTGGCGCCGGGGAGCATCGCCACGAACCTCATGGCGGCGGCTGTGACCGGAGCCGGCGCATCGCAAGCGGCCGACATGATGCAAGATCTCAAGACCGGCCGTCTGCTCGGCGCGTCGCCGCGTCGCCAGTTCATCGCCCAGCTTTGGGGGATCGGCGCGGGCGTCCTGTTCTGCATTCCCGCGTACTTGCTGGTGACGAGCGCCTACCCGCTCGGAGGCGAGCAACTGCCCGCTCCGGCCGCGTTTTCGTGGAAGGCGATGGCGGAATTGCTGACGCAGGGGCTGGATGCCCTGCCGCCGCGGGCCGGGACGGCGGTGCTGCTGGGCGCGGCCTTCGGTGCGCTCTTGCCGCTGCTGAGGCGGTTCCCGAAGGTGAGACCCTACCTGCCGAGCGGCCTCGCGATCGGGATCGCGTTCATCGTGCAGGCCTTCTATTCGCTAGTGATCTTCTTCGGAGCCATCGTGCTGGTCGTCTGGCAGAGCCGGTCTCCGGACAGCGCGAAGAGGCTCAGCTTCGCGGTCGCGTCCGGGCTTGTAGCGGGAGAGGGTCTGTTCGGGATCTTCAAAGCCGCGATGACCCTGCTCGGAGTGCCGACGCTGTAGCGGTCCTATTCGCGCACGAGACGGGAGCGCTCCCGCCCATGCACCGCCGCTTGAGGCGAGAGCGAATCCAACCAGCGCGTGGACCGTCCGTAACTTCCCTGATGGAAGCGGCCAGCGATCGGACCGGCCCGGAAGCTCGCGAAGTCTCTCGCGGCAACCGCGCCGCCATGGACCACTGGAGCCTCTATATTGGACACGTTGCCGAAGCTCCGGGCATTCTACGGAACCTTGGTGCGCGCGATCTGGCTCTGTTGCGCGTTCGATCTCTCGGCACAGGAGCGATTCGGATTCGCCGATGCCCACGAATTCCTAGAGGACCACTGCCTGGCGTGCCACCAAGGAGCGGCGGCCGCCGTCGGATTCCGCGTAGACACGCTGCTGGGAGACAGTGCATTCCGCGAGCGTCCGGAAGCGTGGCTCAAACTCGCCGAGCGCGTCGAGGCGGGAGAAATGCCGCCGAGGGGAGCCCGCCGTCCGCCGACAGATGCCCGGGTCGCGTTCGTCGACTGGATCGACCGCTCGTGGCGCGAACACGCCTGCCAAGCTGGCGAGCCTCCGGCGCGGTTTCCGGTCCGACGACTGAATCGCGACGAGTACAGCGCGACCGTCCGCGACCTGTTCGACATCCAGATCGACGTGAGCGAACGGTTTCCGGTGGACGGCGCCGGGGGAGAGGGCTTCGACCACGCTGCCGAGACTTTGTTCATTTCTCCCCTGCTCGCCGAAAAGTACTTGGAAACGGCTACCCATGTCGTGGACGTAGCGTCCAAGGAGTTCAAGTCACGCGCTCGAATCTTCGTCTCCCGGCCCGGCGCCGACGAGAGCGAGCAAGCGGCTGCCCGACGAATATTGGCGGAATTCCTGCCGCGAGCGTTCCGCAGGCCGGTCCGCGCCGACGAGATCGAATCCTATACCCGCCTCTTTCGCAGAGTCCGCCGCAAGGGCTTGGATTTCGAGTCGGCGATCTTCGCCATCTTGCGCAGCGCCCTCGTCTCGCCCGCGTACCTGTTTCACGTGATTCCGGAACCAGCAGCGGCCGGATCCCGTCAATTCGCGCTCGCGTCGAGATTCTCCTACTTCCTATGGGGCAGCATGCCCGACGAGCTGCTGCTCGACCTGGCGGCCGCGGGGCGGATGAGCGATCGGCAGGTTCTGGCCCGCCTCGTGCCGCGAATGCTACGTGACCAGCGAGCGCTGGAGTTCTTCACTCGGTTCACCGAGCAGTGGTTGCGAGTCCGTGAACTCGAAGGAGCGCATGGCCCGGACCCGATCCTATTTCCCAACTACCATGCCGATGCCGAACTGCGCGGGGATATCCGGCTGCAGCCCGTCTTTTTCTTCCGCGAGGTCTTCCGCAGCAACCGCTCGCTGCTGGAGTTCCTCGATTCCGGCGCGACGATCCTCACCCAGGGTCTCATCGATCATCTCGAACTCCCGATGAAGAAGAAGCAGGACTCCAAGAATCCCAATTGGATGGACCTGCCCGAGGGGTCCGGGCGCGGAGGCCTCCTCGGCATGCCGGCGATCGCGGCCGTGGCATCCCACGCGCATCGCACCAGCCCGGTCTTGCGCGGCGCTTGGATACTGGACGCGATCCTCGGCACCCCGCCGCCGCCACCGCCGCCGGATGTGCCGGAACTCGAACAAGCTCCGCCGGGCGGGCCGCCCAAGTCCCTGCGAGAGATGCTGGCGCGGCACAGCCGCGAACCGACCTGCGCGAACTGTCATGCCCGGATCGATCCCTTCGGTTTCGCATTGGAGAACTACGACGTGCTCGGACGCTGGCGCGACGAGGACGGGGGCGTTCCCGTGGATGCCGCCGCGGAGTTGCTCGATGGCACGCGGCTGGCTGGCCCGGAGGATCTCAAGAAGGCCCTGCTTGATCGGAAGAGACTGTTTCTGAGGAACTTGACACGGCGCATGCTGGGCTATGCTCTTGGTAGAGGTTTGACAAGCGCCGATGCGTGCGCGGTAGAAACCATCGTTCAGGACGTGGAGCGTCAGGAGTATTCCGCGTGGGCCCTGTTGCGGGGTGTCGTCACGAGCGAGCCGTTTCTCGGTCATTCGTCGCGAGTCGCGGAGACGGAGGTCGATTAGGCATGGAAGCGGATCGCAAGAAGGGAATCTCCCGCCGCCAGATGCTGCGGGGCAGCGGGGTCGCCTTGGGCCTTCCGTGGCTGGAAGCGCTTGCGGCTGGGAGCAGCCCAAAGGGTCGGTCTGCAGCCCCGGTTCGCATGGCGGCTCTGTACATGCCCAACGGCGCTTTTCCGAGCACTTGGACCCCGACTTCGGCGGGGCGCGATTTCGAATTCACACCCAGCTTGGAGCCCCTCGAAGGGATCCGGACGCACCTCACGGTGTTGAGCAACCTGTGGAACGAGCAGGCCAAGGACGGCGACGGGCACTACGTCAAGGAATCCTCCATCCTCACCTGCGCGCGAATCAGGAAGACCCAAGGCGCCGACTTGCGGAACGGCACTTCTTTCGACCAAGTCGCTGCCCGGGCCCTTGGGAACGAGACGCCGCTGCCTTCGCTGGAACTCGGGGTGACTCCCGTGGCTGTCGGCAACGACGCTGTCGTGGGATACACGAGAGTCTACGGATCCCATATTTCGTGGGCGACACCCACCACGCCGCTGGCTCGCGAGCTCAATCCCCGGGCGGTCTACGAGCGGCTCTTCCGCGCGGCAAACGGCTCCGGTGCGGGACGGGCAGCCATGGACACGTTGCTATTGGATCGAGTCCAGCAGGACGCGCGGCAGCTTCGTCGCAAGCTCGGATCCGCAGACCGCGCGCGGCTAGACGAATACCTCGCCTCCATCCGATCCCTCGAAAAGCGCGTGGAATGGTCCTCCAAGCCCGAGCGCAATCCGTGGAAGCCCCGCGCTCGCTTGCAGGAAACCCACGCGCCGACCGACGCTCCCTCCAGTCATGCCGAGCATGTCCGCTTGATGCTCGACATGATCGCGGTGGCCTTCCAATCCGACACCACGCGCATCGCGACCTTCATGTTCGGCAACGCGGTGAGCAACGTGAGCTTCCGGTTCCTCGACGGCGTGACCTCCGGCCATCACGATGTTTCGCACCACGGGAACCAAGAGGAGAAGCTCGGCGAGTACAAGATCATCAACCGCTGGCACGTCGAACAGTACGCCTACTTGCTCGCCAAGCTAGCGACAATGGCCGAAGGCGAGGAGACGGTGCTGGACAACTCCATGATCCTGTTCGCCTCGGCACTTTCGGACGGCCAAAAGCACGATCCGCACAAGCTGCCGATCCTCCTCGGCGGGCGCGGCGGCGGCAGGGTCGACAGCGGGCAGCACTTGGTTTACGGCGAGGATCACCCGCTAGCGAACCTGTACGTGTCGATGCTGGATGCGTTCGGGGCGCCGGTGGAGCGATTCGCCGACAGCACGGGTCCACTCGCTGGATTGCTGCGAGCGTAGCGGGTCATGCGGTGGCCGGCTGTCCTAGCGACCTTGGCGGTGCTGCCGGCCGTGGCTGGCAGCGACTTGACCGGGACGTGGATCGGCACCATGCCGCAACGCGGCAGAACGCCCTCGAAGGATGTTGCGGTGCAGTTGGTCCAGCGCGGCGAGAATTTGGCCGGGAAGGTCTACAACGACGCTGGAACTAGCGACTCGATCCTCTCGGGCAGCGTGCGTGGGGAGCGTGTGCATTTCGAGGTCGATGCGCTCGAGCAGGCCGGGAATCAGATCAATATCGTGCGCTACCGCTTCGAGGGGACAGTCTGCGAGGGCGGAATCGAGATCAGCCGGGAGATGGCGGCTGCCCGGGACGCCTCGAGCGGAAACTCGATTCCGGTCCGGCGGCGCTGGGACTCCGACGAGCAGGATCGCCAGCGACGATTCCGGCATTTTCGGTTGGACCCGCTCTTCCGCTCGGGACCATCGCGCTGACGGGAGGGTATTGCACCTGCACCGGACCAAGCGGACTTCGTGCGTCTCGTCCGCATGCAATCAGGGATTCCGACCCCGTAGGGGCGATCGCACGCGGTTTGGCTTTGACCCCGCCGGTACGATGAGCCAAGGTGTCGGCTGGGAACGCAGCTCTGCCACAACAGTGGTTCGCTTCGCGGGCAAACCCGTTGACCGGGGTGTCCGCGATACAGGTTCCGTCCCTTGGAACTTCCAGTGCCCATGAGCCGGTCCCGCGGATTGGTATCATGACAGAGAACGATCTGCCAGCAGTCATGCCCGATGCGCCGTTGGAAGCGTGGCAGTGTCAACGTCGTGGCCTGTCGGCTTGAATCGGATCGAACCGGGCCGCTCGATAAAACGGGCGCAAGGCTGACGAAACTCGCTTGAGCGACATGCCGACCGACTTGCACCTTCCCGATCTCTCGATTCGCGCGTTTCGCGGGATCGACAACCTGCGCGTGCCCCGCCTAGGCCGAGTCACGCTCGTGGTTGGGGAGAACGGCATTGGCAAGACCACGGTCATCGAAGCGGTCCGAGCCTATGCGTCGCGTGGCAGCACCGATACGCTTGGCGCAATCTTGGCCGAGCGGCAGGAGTTCTACCCGGTTTACTTTGATCGCTCTTCCAGTGCAATCAATTGGTCTCCGCTCTTCTTTGGAAGAGATCCGGAACAAGTAAGTGAACTATCCATTGGCCCAAGCGCGGCCGATCAGCGATTGCTTATCGAAGCCGATACCTTGTGGATGGGGAACACTCTTCGGACAAACTTAGTGAATCCTGGTTGGGAACACTCGAGCCCGGCAACAACATTGTTGCGGATCGGATTCGGCCATTGTAACCTCACGGTAGGTAACAGTCCAACCTTTGATTCTCCGTCGCTCCGTAGGCTACCCGCGAAAACAAATCAGGAATTGCCAAAGATCGCAGATCCGGAGCAGGAATTGACCGCTATCGAGTGCCTGAATATTGGTCCAATCGCGATGGACCCTAGCATGGTAGGGAGGCTATGGCCCAGAGTCGTACTGACAGATTCGGAGGACCTTATATTGGAGGCACTCCGTCTCGTATATGGCTCCGAGGTTGAACGTATCGCCGTGATCTCTCTTGATGATCGGGAGGACCATAGAGTTCGTAATCAAGTGGTGGTCAAGATCAAGGGTATTGCAACCCCGGTTTCCATTCAGAGCCTCGGTGACGGAGCAATTCGAATGTTCGGTGTTGGTCTTTGTCTCGCTGCTAGTCGCAACGGATTCTTCACGCTTGACGAAGCTGGGAATGGATTACACCACACCGTTCAACATCCCTTTTGGAGCATGGTCTTGAAGGCTGCTGAGGAAAACAATGTTCAGGTCATCGCGACCACGCACTCGTGGGACAGTGTTTGTGGTTTTGCCGAAGCTATTGCGAATTCGGGCGATGACAAGGGAGTCTTGGTGCGCTTGGAGCGACACCGAGGATCTCTTCGTGCGGTAGAATACTCCACGAAGCATGTGTCCGTTGCTGCTAGAGAGGGAATTGAGGTTCGATAGTGCCATGCCCACTCCTAGAGAATCAGTGTCAAGAAGTCGGGTCCTTCTGGTTGAAGGGGCAGATGATCGGTGGGTAGTCGAGCGTTTACTCGAACGGTTGGATCAACCACGATCATTCGATATCTTGCAGGCCAATGGTGTCGATGAACTCATTGATCGCATCGGATCCGAGGTGCTTGCTCAAGGTCGCGAAGTCTTCGGGGTGGTTGTCGATTCGGACAACGACATTGAGTCACGGTGGCAGGCAATTAGGCGCGAGTTCAAGAGTGTGGACATCGAATTGCCAGTTGACAGGCGCACCCGAGGAGTGATTATGCCTAGTATTCCCCGCGTCGGAGTTTGGCTCATGCCGAACAATGTTTCGAGCGGACAACTCGAAGATTTTGTGCAGTCAATGATACCATATGATGATCAAGTTTGGCCCTTGGCCGATTCTTTTGTGAATAGCATCCCACTGAATTTACGGGAGTTTTCTCCCAACAAGACAGTCCGTGCAAAGCTGTATGCATGGCTTGCCACACGTAAGGAGCCAGGTCCCATGTCAAGAGCAATCCAAGCAAGATACCTCGACATCCACACTGAATTAGCGCAATCTTTCTTGAGCTTCTTGACTGAACTTTTTGACGAACCATTTGAAGACCAAAATTAGGATCCTAATCAAAGGAGTTGGGATCCAATTCACGGTCGCATTTGGCAGGGTCGAGTGGTCACGGACAACACAGGCATGTGATTTCTGTTACCGTTTCTTTGTCGAGATCCATGCATTGATCGACTCAAGCGAACAAGCAGCAGACTAGGTTGCACTAAGAGGCAGCGCGCAAGTCGATGTGGGCACGGAACGTGCGCTGGTAATCGTGGCCCGACCGTTGATTCTGCCATGCTCAGTTGGATTCACCGCTCTTGCCTGAGCGTTTTTCGATGGAGGGGCCAATCGAAGCCTCGGGCATCCGACGGGCACTCGCGTCTCGCCAGTCGACAGGAACACTTAGATCCGGATTTGAAGACACCGATATGACGAACCTAGCGGTTGGCAGTTGGACTTCGCATGCTTGACCGCTACGATTCCCCTTGGTACTCTCACGTTGACCCGTAGCCTCGGTCCGTCGGTGCGACGAACTCGGCAATCGCATCTCCGGGGTTCTGCGGTCGTGGAGGATTCGCTATGCATCTGCACAACGCAGCCAAGTTTCTTCTAATCGCGACAGTCGCCGTCCTCTTGCCGGCGGCCGCCTTCGCCCAAACATCGACAGGGCAGATCGCCGGCACCGTCCTGGACCAGTCCGGGGCCGTGATCCCGGGTGCGAGCGTCGCCGTCACCAACACGGAGACCGGCGAGCAGGTTCGCGCACTGCAATCCAACGAGGTCGGCCGGTTCTCGGCACCGCTGCTCCGCCCGGGGATTTATTCCGTGGCTGCCGAACTGGAGGGTTTCAAGCAGTACGTTCAGGAAGACATCCAGTTGCGCGTGGACGAGACGGTCACGCTCCGGCTGGTTCTCGAGCCCGGCACAATCACGGAGCAGGTCACCGTCGAGGCCACGGCTGTCCAGCTCGAGGAGACCACGCACAGCATAGGGCAGGTCGTCGGAGAGACCACGATCCAGAAGTTGCCCCTCAACGGTCGCAACTACTTGGATCTCGGGAACCTGACGGCTGGCACCGTGCCGAATTCTCGCTCGCGGGACAAGACGTATTCGGCCTACGGCAACCGCGGCTACCAGAACGCATACCTGCTGGACGGCGCGCGCAACGTCAACTACTTGCGCGGCTTGGACAATCGCCAGCGCGACGCGATGCGCCCGTCGTTGGAAGCGGTCGAAGAGTTCAAGGTCAACACGAGCAACTTTTCAGCTGAGTACGGGGCGTCGGCCGGAGCGGTCGTCAACGTCGTCACCAAGGGCGGCACCAACGAGTACCACGGCTCGGCCTTCTGGTTCCTCCGCAATGACAATCTGGACGCTCGCGACTACTTCGCTCCGCCGACCACGGTAGACCCGCTGTACATCCAGCATCAGGCGGGCGGCGCGATGGGCGGTCCGGTCGTGTCCAACCGCGTGTTCTGGCACGCCGCTTACCAGCGCACCCATATCACCGAGGGAACCACCTTGACGGGCAACGTCCCGTCGAGCGACGAGCGCGCCGGTCGCTTCGGCAGCCAGGCCATCTTCGATCCCTTCTCCACTCGCCCGAATCCCGCCGGCGACGGATTCGTCCGCGACCAGTTCCCGGGGAACGAGATCCCGGCGTCCAGAATTGACTCCGTTGGCCGCGATGTCGTCAGCCGCTATCCCGCGCGGGTATTCGAGCGCACGACCCGCAACTACGTGCGCGCTCCGAACAACGGCATTCGCACCGACAACCTCACTGGGCGCGGTGACGTGCGCGTCAGCGACCTGGACAGCATGTTCGGACGCTATTCGTTCAATCGGCCCGACTTCCAGCAGAACGCGGTGTTCGAGACGCCCGCCGGCAATCCGGTGGTGCGCGAAGGCGACGCCTACAGCATCGGGTACGGCTATACGCGCACCTTCTCGCCCACTGTAGTCAACGAGTTTCGTTTCGCTTGGAACCGCATCGGAGTCGATCAAGACGGCCTGACCCCGCGCGAGGAGATCATCGCCGGGGCGCTGCATCCCGACGTGACTAGCGGGACCCCCACCTTCGGCGTCACGGGCTTCACCGCGATCGGCGTCGCCCCGCCCGGGTTCGGCAATCTCCCGCTGCTCAAGTCCTCGGCCGTTTGGAATTTCTCGGACAACGTCTCGATGGTCCGCGGGCGGCACACGACCAAGTTCGGATTCGACTACCAGATGATTCGCACCAAGACCTCCGCCACGCTTGCCGGGCGGGGGAGCTTTAGCTTCAACGGTGTGTTCTCGCAGGATCCGCTCAATCGGCCCGCCACCGGCTCGTCGATCGCCGATGTGCTGCTGGGGCTTCCGAATTCGATCCAGACCGGCACCCGCGCAACCGCGCGCGAGCAGCAACAGAACCTCTATTGGTACGTCCAGGACGACTGGCAGGCCACCTCCAGGCTCACGCTGAACCTCGGCGTGCGCTACGAACTGACCCAGCCGTTCATCGAACTCGACAACCGCATGGCCAACTTCATCATGGATCAAGGCGATCCGGACTTCGGCAGTCTGATTCTGGCCGGTGACGGGCGCAAGCCGCGCAGCCTGCTGGAAACGGATCGCAACAATATCGCGCCCCGCTTCGGCTTCGCCCTGCGCGTCAGTGACGGGATCGTGATCCGCGGCGGGTACGGAGTCTTCTTCGGCCAGGACGAGGGGACGGGAGTCTTCCGGCGCATGACGAACAACCCGCCGTTCTTCGGATTCGGCGGCATCGGCTTGCCGAGCGACCAAGTGAATCCGTCCAGCACGATCGCGCTGAGCAGTTCCCTTCCGCCCCGGCCGGATGCGATCGCTCCGCAAGACTTCGTTCTGGATCCGCGCTCGACCGCGCGCCTGCGGAGTTGGAAGCAGCGGCTGGACATGCCGATGATCCAGCAATGGAACATCAGCATCCAGAAGCAGTTGCCGGGCAACATGCTCTGGGAGGTGAATTACGTCGGCAACGACGGCCGGACGCTCTACGCATCCTACGAGGGCAACCAGCCCATGCCGGGCGCGGGATCCCAGAACGACCGCCGCCCGCTGGGGCAGTACACGCGGGCGCGCATCATCCGCACCGAGCCGTGGGCCACCAGCAATTACCACGGCGTCTCGTCCCGGTTGGAGAAGCGCTTCAGCGGCGGGCTCTCGTTCCTGATGGCGTACACCTTCGGCCGTTCCCTCGACACCGCCAGCAATCTCGGGAACTGCGACGGCTGCGGGCCCTCGGGCGACTACGGCGGCGTGCAAGACAGCCGCAATCTAGCCGAGAACCGCGGACCGTCGAATCACAACATCCCCCATCGGTTCGTGTTCAGCGGCGTGTACAGCCTCCCCTTCGGCGCGGGCCGCGCCAAGCTGAACGACGGCGCGCTCAAGCACCTGCTCGGAGGCTGGGATCTGTCGGGCATCGTGACCTTCTCGGACGGGATTCCATTCACCCCGGCACTGAACTTCGACAACGCGAACACCGGAACGATTTCCCGCCCCGACCGCATCGGAGACGGAGCGTTGTCCAACCCGACCATCGACCGGTATTTCGATATCGACGCATTCGTGTTCCCGGAACGCTACACCTACGGCAATTCGGGGCGGAACATCCTGTACGGGCCGGGCACGAACATGGTGAACTTCGCCTTGCACCGCAACTTCGGGCTGCCGATGAGCGAGGCGTCCCGGATCGAGTTCCGGTTCGAGGCCTTCAATTTCTTCAACCGTCCGCACTTCGGCTTGCCGGGCCTAAGCATCGGCAACCGGAACGCAGGGGTGATCGGCGGGACTTCGGAAGCCAACCGTCAGCTCCAATTCGGACTGAAGCTGATCTTCTGAGAGGGCTAGCGGGGAGTGGTACCGACGGATGGATTTGAACCATCGACCTCCTGATCCACAATCAGGCGCTCTAACCAACTGAGCTACGTCGGCATCTTGCCGCACGGGCGCGAGTGCGTCGCAACGATCATCCGTCAACGGTACTCCAAGCCCTGAATTTTCAGCATACACGATGGCGATCGAGAAGCAAGCATCAGGACGCTCTCGCCCGTTCAACAGGCGGCGATTCCTAACGGCCGGTGCGTTGGCGCCGTGGATTCCGACCGGATTCGGAGCGGCTGCGGAAGCTCCTCCGGCTCTGCGGCTCGAGTACCGTGTGCAAACCCCGCCGCCGCTGCCCCCTCCGTTCGAGATCGACCCGCCGGCTCGCGTGACGGTCGGCTTTCAGGGCACCGACGACCGGGCCCGATGCTGGCTCGGCCTGCATGTCGCGCGCAACGGCAAGTCGGGCCTGTTGCCGCTCGCGCTGTGGATCGAGGATGCGCGGCAATACTGGGAGGCCCGCGAAGCCCTGCGCCTGCCTGCCTTCCGCGGTTCGGTCGCTTGGGACAGCGAGACGTGGAGTCTATCCGTTGGCGGAAGGAGGGAGTTCACGGCGCGGCCCTCCGCCAAGGAATCGGCCGGTGACGCAGGAGCGCCTCCGCTGCCTTGGCACACGTATTCGTTCGCGCTGTCTCCGGACTGGACTGTCGGTCCCTTCGCGGAAGAGGTACCGGAACTGTGGCGACTGCAACCTCTTTCCGCAGAGCCGTCACTGCGGTTGGATCCGGCGGCCTGCACCGTGGGTGGCGGGCTTGGCGGATGGCTCGCCAAGCTAGGCGCTTCCGACTTGATCGCGGCGTCGGCTGGCAGCGGCTCGCCTGACTGGCAACCGGAATTCGTACAGGCTGTCGACGCGAGTTCGCTGGCACCGTTCGCGTTCCGAACCTACAGTCCCGGCTCACTGCAACTGGTTCCGCGTGACACGCAATTCGTCGCGCCGCCGGATATCGCGGCCTATCGCGGGCACCGCCATCTTTTCCAAACCGGTCTAGCGGTCGTGTCCGTGGATGTCTTCGGCGGCTCGCAAGCGGCTCAGGGGTTGCTTCCGCCGCCTTGCGAGCCCATCCCGAACGCTTCGATCCGCGCCATGGCGGTGCGGGGTCTCGACGATCCGCGCCAGGACGAAGCGTGGCTGCTTGTCGAATGCGCGTTGCAGGGCAGGCGGGTATGGTACGCGCTTGCGCATCTGCGATCCAGCTTCGGGGCCTCGGCGTTCGGCCGCGAAGTCTTCGGATACCCCACCAAGGACGGTACGGTGACCGCGATGATCGGCGGCAATCGATTCGGCTCGGGGGTCTCGCGACGTGGCACGAGCCTGTTCCGCGCCGACGGATTCTACGGAGGGTTCTCGACAGGGACCTCGCTGGCCGAGATGAATGTCGCCGCCTTGCGCTTGCGGCCTGCCACGCGCAACCGGGCCTTGCATGGCGAGATCGTGACCCAGTCGTGGTACTTCCAAGGCTTGCGGCAGCCCGCGAATCCAGCGAGCTTGGACGCGTCGTTCCCCGCCGGGGAAGGCCGGGAGGTCTGGAATCGAGTCGGGCCCGTGCGGCCCTACGCTGCCTTGGTGCTCGACGGCGCGGCGATGCAGCGATTGCCTGGAACGGTGGCGGCCGAGGTCGCGGACATCGCGCCTTACTATCGCGACCGCTGCGACGGCGCGTTGCCTTGGGAAGACATCGGCCCGACGGTCCAGGCCGAATCCTCGGACTAGACCACTTCCTCTTGGGCCCGGTCCAGCCGCTCGTCCAGCGAGAGGAACGTCCGTTTGCCCGGCCCGGCGTAGATCTGGCGGGGGCGCGCGATGCGCTTCTCGGGATCGGACATCAGTTCTTCCCAATGCGCGAGCCAGCCCGCGACCCGTCCGATGGCGAACAGGACGGTGAACATCTCCGGCCGGAAGCCCATGGCCTCGTAGATGATTCCGGAGTAGAAGTCGATATTGGGGTAGAGCCGGCGCTTGACGAAGTAGTCGTCCTCCAGCGCGATCCGCTCGAGTTCCATCGCCAAGTCGATCTTCGGGTTCTTGCCCGTGACCTCGAAGACCTCCTCCGCCACCCGCCGGACGATCCGGGCGCGTGGATCGTAGTTCTTGTA
Source organism: Bryobacterales bacterium (assembly GCA_965242625.1). GTDB lineage: Bacteria > Acidobacteriota > Terriglobia > Bryobacterales > UBA6623 > VXMF01. The sequence continues at coordinate 1,505,181 of CBDEST010000005.1, forward strand.
GACCCGGTGTCCGAAACCCATCAACCTCCGCTCGCCCGCCTTGACTTGCTGCATGAATCCCGCGATGTTCTGTCCCGAACCGATCTCGTCGAGCATCGTCAGAACCGCTTCGTTCGCCCCTCCGTGGAGCGGGCCGTAGAGTGCGGAGGCGGCCGCGGCCACGCTCACGTACGGGTCCGCGTCCGCGCTAGCGACCTGACGCATGGTCGAAGTCGAGCAATTCTGCTCGTGCTCGGCGTGCAGGATGAAGAGCGTGTCCAAGGCTTTGCCCAAAGTCTCGAGCGCGGCTTGCGTGGGCTGCCGGCGCGTGCCGTTCCACAGCATGTGGATGAAGTTCTCGCTGTACGTCAGGTCCCAGTTCGGATCCGGGTACGGATAGCCTTGGCTCTTGCGGTACACGTAGGCCGCGATGGTCGGAATCTTGCTGACCAAGCGCACTTGCTGCCGACGCCGGTTGCTCGGGCTGCCGATGTCCTTCGCGTCCGGATAGAAGGTGGAAAGCGCGGCGACCGTGCTCACCAGCACGCCCATCGGGTGCGCGTCATACAAGAAGCCGTCCATGAACTTCTTGACGTTCTCGTGAACCCGCGAGTGCTCCATGACCTCTTGGTCCCAAAGCTCCAACTCGCGGCGAGTGGGAAGATCGCCGCTCAGCAGCAGGTAGGCGACCTCCGTGTAGCTACAGTGCTCGGCGAGTTCCTCGATCGGGTAGCCGCGGTACCGGAGAATGCCGTTGGCTCCGTCGATGTACGCGATGCGGCTCGTGCAAGCGGCCGTGTTCGTGTAGCCCGGGTCGTAGCTCAGCATCCCGAACTCGGTGGGGTGCTGGCGGATCGGCCTCAGGTCCTTGGCCTGCACGGACGAGTTCTGGATCGGAAGGACGTGCTCGCGCCCGGTGCGCGAGTCCTTGACTGTCAGCGTGCCTTCTTCCAAGCGAGCCCTCGCAACTCCGGTGCCGGTGCCGGAGATTCAATTGCCAAGGATAGCAAACCGCCTCGGTCCAGGAGCCCCAGCTCGTTGCGGACCGCGTGGCCGGGGGCGTCTTGCGCCCGGCGGACCGCCGCTCCAGCTGTCCCAACCTTACCCGCCCCGCAGACCTCCCCGCTACCGGCTTGGCATCATGATTGCGGGCGATGGAACGAATGACGCGGCTAGCGGGGCACCTCCCTCCGGTGCCTCGACTTGGAGTGGCCACTCGCGGCAACACGACATTGGCCGTCGACGACGTCCACTACGCGATCGAGCGCGGCGTCCGGTACTTCAATTGGTGCGGCAAGCCGGATGGCCTGTCTCGCGCCGTCGCGGAAATCGGCGCGCGCCGTCCCGCACTCGTACTTGCCGCCCAACTCAAGGCACGGTCGGCCGACGAAGCCGAGCGGGAGATGGACCGGATTCTCGAGGAGACCCGATCGGAGCGCTTGGAGGTCGGCACCCTCTACTACGTCGAATCCGAGCAAGAGTGGCGCGAGATCGTCAAGCCCGGAGGGGCTTGGGACGCGTTCGCCAGGCGTCGAGAGCAGGGGCAGCTCGCCCTGCTCGGCATCACGAGCCACCAACGCGCGCTGGCCGCGTCATGGGCCGCCGAGCGGGCTCCTGACGGAAGCCCGCGCCTCGACATGCTGATGGTGCGGTACAACGCCGCGCATGTCGGCGCTGAGCACGACGTATTCCCCGCCGCCTCGCGTTTAGGTGTCCCGGTGGTGACGTTCACGGCCTTGCGCTGGCGGGACCTGCTCGAGCCGACGCCCACCGATCCGCCCGGTTTCCGACCGCCGACCGCGGCGGAGTGCTACCGCTTCTGCATGGGATGTCCCGAGGTCTCGGTCGTGCTGGCGGCGCCGAACGGACGCGTTGAGCTGGAGGAAGACTTGGCGGGTCTCGACAGTGCTTCGATCTTGGAGGAGGTGCGAGAGCGCGCGATTCGGGAACACGGACAGAGAGTTCGCGCTTACCGACGGGAATTTCCCTGAGCACGGCGGCAGGCCTTCGCGGAGAGCCCTTCCGAGAGCGTTGCAATCGCAGGATGCACTGGCTCATGAGTTCTAACGCGGCCGATAGGATTCCGTCGTAGTCACGTAGGAGTTCGATCGAACAGTCACTTATTGACGCTCCGAGCCAAATGGGAACGGTAGTTCGCCTCGATGCCTAGCCAGACCCTGAAATTGAGGTCGAACACCCCTTCCAGCCGGCGGGCCATTTCCGAGTCAATCGGAGTGTCGCCTGAGAGGATCCCGGCGACGAGTGTTTCCGACGTGCCGCAACGCCGGGCAAGCTCCGCCGGCGAGAGACCGCGGACTTTCATCCGCTCTTCGAGAATCGCTCCAGGTCTGACTGCGTAGTCTGGCTCATAGGGATACGTTACGGGCATCTTCTTCTCCGTTAGTGGTCAGTAGCAGCCGACGGGTGCAGGGATCTTGGAAGTAGCCCCTCTGTATCGATTGATACCAAACGGCCTTGGCACCGCCGAGAGTGCCGAGGCACCCCTCAATTCCATCGTCCCCCACCCGGGGCGCCGAGATGTCGATCCAGTCGACCATCGTCACGGAATTCGCGAATGAGCACGAATGCTCCAAACTGCCGGGCCCTCGCCGACTCCCTCTCCAATCCCGACCTGCGAGCTGGCCGTCGACAGTGGCACGCTCGGGACGAATAGCCGCAGATCAGCGCCACGTTTCGTGGATGATGGGTATAATCCCTGCGGGAAGACTCCTCGCCCCGCCCGCGGAGGTTTGCTGTGCTGAGAAACCAGATTTCAAGACTCTTGCTTGTCGGAGTGTTCGCGTTCGCTGCGGCGGCCGCGTATCAATCGCTCAAGACCGAGGCCTTGATGGCGAACGCGGCCAATCGCTTGCTGGTGTCGCTGGACCGGATGCAGCGCATGGGTACCGTCTTCCCGATGGACGCGCCCGAGCGCGAGAACTGGCACTACTTCCCCGAGACGGGGTTCGCTGACGAGTACGGTTACGTGCGGAACGGGATCACGTTCAGGGACATGGATCCCAAGCAACGCCATCTCGCATACGGACTCCTCAGCACGGGCTTGGGCCGCGCCGGTTTCGTCAAGGTCATGGATGTCATGGCCTTGGAAGAGATCGTCCGTGTGATTGAAGATGACACCACCGGGTATCGCGACACCGAGCGCTTTCATTTCACCGTGTTCGGGAAGCCGTCGATGACCGGGGACTGGGGCTGGCGCGTCGAGGGGCATCACGTCTCGTTGCATTACGCGATTCGCGATGGCGTCCTCGTTGCGACGACCCCGACGTTCCTCGGAGCGAATCCCCACGAGGTCCCCCAAGGCTTGCACAAAGGGATGCGCGCCCTTGAACGCGAGGAGGACCTTGCCCGCGCCCTGCTGGTTTCCTTGGACGCGAGCGGTCGCAAGCGGGCGATCTTCGACAAGCAGGCACCCTATGACGTCGTGACCATGGCCGACAAGCGAGCGGAGTTGGAGGGTTCTCCTCAAGGCATTCCCGCTTCCGACATGAGCGACGGACAGTACGAAGACCTGCTCGGCCTGATCGGCGAGTATGCGAGCGTCATGCCGCCCGAGATCGCAGCGAAACGAATTCAGGAGGCCCGGGGAACGCCGCGGGACCAGCTTTTCTTCGGGTGGGCCGGAGATATCGACCGGCCCGCGGCCAAGCCGATCGAGATCGGCAGCAAGACTACGGAGAATCGGCATCTAGCGGGCAACTACTACCGCATCCAGTCGCCCACGTTCTTGATCGAATACGCGAACACGCAGAACCAGAGCAACCACAGCCACGCTGTTTGGCGGGATTTCGAGGGCGATTTCGGTCGAGACGTGCTTGCGGCCCACTTTCGCGGAGTCGGGCATGGCGCGGAGCCGCTGCTCGCGGATTGATTGAGGGCATCGCGTTCGGAGACGCGAGCAGTTCAGCAGAGCCAGCTTCCCTGCCGGCGACAGTCGGCCAGGGAATCCCCCAAGCGATCGTGGGCGCGAATCCCGTTTGCCGCTGCTGCTTGCAAGAATCGGGCGCGTCGTCTGCATTCGGCTGACTGCATAGCAAGAGGTGTTCGGGGTGCTCTGCGCAGCGCCGGGCGTGGTGCGCCACGGACAGCTTCCGGCCGCGTCCCAATGGAGCCGCAGAGCGATTCGTGATCGTGGTTTACCCTCACGCATAAAGTGTTGCATCGGGTGATGCTGGGCAGTGCGCGGAATCGACTGGCCGCCGCCCGCGAAAGCCCCGCGACTGGGCCGGGTCGGCCCTTTCGCTTCTGGTGCAGGACGCAAGACTCTCGCTCAGGCCCTGCAGCCGCAACCGGGCAGTCCGAGCATTGATCTTGCTCCCGCTTGGAGCATCGCCTCAGCGTTGCTACTGTATACTGGGTCCAAGGCTTGGAGTAGTCTAGCGACTTGGACAGCGTGGCCAGTCCAAGATCCCGAGAGGTGCTCCGATCGGAACCGACATGAGGAAGATTAGCTTCTCCGTCAACAGCCACCCGTACGAGACAGAGTCAACCGGAATGACTGTTTCGGAGGTGCTCGGCCGTAACGCTAGCTTCGTGCTTGGCTGTCTCTCAAGTGCGGCAAGGTGTGCCACAAGTTGTTCAGTAGCCGAGAGTACAGCGCAAGGAAACCAATACCGGTGTCCATTCATCCGCGGGTCTACCAGCAATTCTCCACCAACAGAACCGCAGGGCGTATCCGAAAACATCCGAGACCGGATATTTTCGGTACTTCGTCGACCGAAAGGACTTTACTGATGAGTACAATCACAGAGCTACGAATCGGGAATGTTCGATGCTTCGACGGACTACAGTCTGTCTCCACTCGTAGAATTACCATCCTAGTAGGTGAGAATAGTGCTGGAAAATCCACCGCTCTTGGTTGCTATCGTGCGCTTGCTGAAATCGCGAGCCTAGCTGGAAGCGGCGAACCGAACTACTTTGGGCGGGCTCCATTCTGTATGGGAGACTTTGATAGTATTGCTCGTTCAGAGAGTCCTAGTTTCACAATAGGTGGAAGATTCAAAGGGCACTTCTATCCAAAAATCACGGTCCACTTCGTTCCCGACACGAATAGAAATCCGATTGCCAAGAAGGTGAGACTCGAATCAATGAAGGCGGGAGAGAACTATCAAATGCTCGAGATGGAACTGGTCAACGATTTCAAGGCCTTGCGATTCACAAGTCCCGATATCTGTTTTGATCTTGACTGTCGCGATATCTCGAATGCGCCGATCTTGATATGGTTATCACAGTACGCAAATCATGGTTGCATTCCGTACGATGGAGAATTGGAGAAGCTGAAGGCACGAGTAGGTCCGGGGGTGGTAGAGAAAATCGCCCCAAAATTTGCAAAATTGATGACTATTCTTCGATCCGATCTACCGTTGCCAAATCAGCATTCATTCTTCGTTGAAGCTCTTAATGTGTCAACTAGAGAACGACTCCGTTCGTATTTGTGTGTGCCAGACTATTTGAGCAATATGTCAATAGATCACTCAGATCATCTAGCTAATGTAGGCAGAAATCTAAAGCTATGGGCGGACATTTCAATTCGCCCTAACCCTGAAAATGGACGCAACGAAGTGTCAGTAAAGACACCGAGTGGATGGCAAGACTTGGTCAATGTGGGGCATGGAGTACAGAGTATTCTGCCTTTATTGTCCGCATTATATGACCAGAAGAAGCCGACGACATTCTTACTACAACAACCAGAATTTCAACTGCACGCGTCAGCCCAAGCGAACCTAGCCCAAATTATGGCTGAAAGCGAACACAAATTCTTAATTGAGACCCACAGTGATCACATTATTGATCGCTTCAGAATATGCGTCATGAAGGGAAAACTTCAGCCCGACGAGCTTTCCATCGCTTACTGTGCATTGAGTGCCGATGGCAGAAGTTCTCAGATTCACAACTTGGGGGTAGATGAAGATGGCAATCTATCAAATGTACCGAGAGGATATCGCTCTTTCTTCATGGAAGAAACCAAACGTCTGCTAGGGTTCCAATAGAAAGGTCAGTTTGATGCATGCAGTCGCGATAGCAGATACAAACTTGTTTTGGATACTCGTACCGCGACCTAAGCAGTGCAAGGATCCCTGCTTGAGTACTTGGATCGAGGAAGGACATGGTGTTCTCGCTTACCCTCGCCAAGGGGTTACTTCACTGAACTTGCGCAGAGCGAGCGGTGAATGCTCTACCTTTGGAAATGCCGCCAGCGCTTGCACTGGAGGTCGAGCCTTCCCGACGTTACGCGTGCAGCATGGTGCTGGGCGAAGACGCTTTTCGGACAAGCAACGGGATCTGGAGGCGTTCGCCAACTTCGCCATCCCGCTGCCGCACCCGACCGGCACAGCACCTAGCCCGACGCTGCCAGATGCGCCCCCCAAGCTGAGTCCCGTTTAGCGGTCTGGAGTCGCGACGGGCTTCGCGACAAAGGGACGGGGGCGCCTATACGGAAGATACTCGGAACTCGCGCTTCGGTGCTTGCGGGGACAATTCCGCGCCAAGCGCGAGTCAGCCGGTTTGGGCATCGCCCCTGTTCGCGTGACCCTGGCCCTCGTCAGTTTCTCGACATGGCTACGCACTCGATTGGTCCGGGCGGTTGAGCGAGTCTGCTGAGCGCACCGACTTGCTCGTGCCTCCATCATTCGGTCTTGCTTGGATCAGTCTTCGCTGTGGATCGTGGAGAGCCTTGGCAAACGTGTATCGGCCACGACCCGTGCTCCGCCCGCTCCTTCTCCTCCACGAACGACGACATCGATGAGTACCAAGCACACGCCCAGAATCCGTCTGGCACCGCTGTGCGAAACTCTGATTGAACCGTGCATTGGCCCGCAGTGCCGGTTCTCCCCATGCCGCCCCTGTGCTTCGAAGAAGCCCGCAACGCCGTGTTTGAGCGCATCCGCGCCCTCAGGCAAGTCCCCGCTACCGAGACCGTGCCCTTGGACGCGGCCGCGGGCCGGATTCTCGCAGAGGCCGCCATCGCGGATCGGGACTACCCGCCATTCAACCGCTCGGCCCGCGACGGCTTCGCAGTCATCGCCGCGGACGTAGCGGAGGTGCCCGCGACGCTGGAATTAATCGGCGAGACACGCGCCGGCGAGCCCTCGCGGTTCACCCTTGAACGCGGCCAGACTGTCGAAATCATGACGGGAGCGCCCGGTCCGCGCAATGCCGATGCCGTGGTCATGGTCGAGCACTCCAGCCGGACCGGCAAGGCAGTTACGTTGCACCAGCCAATCACCTCCGGCCGCAACCTCATCGAGGCCGGATCCGAGGTGTCTCGAGGCAGTTGCGTACTAAACTCCGGAACGCGGATCGACTACCCGCAGACCGCCGTGCTCGGAACGGTCGGGTGCGCAGCCGTGTCGGTGTACCGGCAACCGGAAGTGGCGATCCTGTCGACCGGGGACGAGGTGCTGCCGGTCGAATCCGAGCCGGAGCCCTACCAGATCCGGAACTCGAACGCCCATTCCCTAGCCGCTCAAGTCCGGCGCAGGGGTGGCGTTCCGCGAATCCTGCCCGTCGCGAGGGATCGGCTTGACGAGACCCGGCAACGCCTCGAAGAGGGCTTGCGCAGCGACTTGCTGCTGCTCTCCGGGGGTGTCTCGATGGGCAAGCACGACTTGGTGGAAGGCGTGCTCAGGGACTTGGGCGCGGAGATCGACTTCACCTCGGTGCGCATCCAACCCGGAAAGCCGCTCGTGTTCGGGCGCGTCGGCGACACGCCGGTATTCGGCTTGCCCGGGAATCCCCTGTCGACCATGGTCACCTTCGAAGTGTTCGCCTCGATAGCGGTCGACTTGCTAGGTGGCGCGAACGAATCCCCGTTGCGATTCCAGCGGGCGCAGTTGGCCGAGCCCTTCCGCCACAAGCCCGTGCTAACGCGCTTCATCGGCGCGCGCCTGTCCGGCTCCTACGGAAGCGCGACTGTGCGTCCTGACAGGGGCCAGGGTTCCGGCGATGTCGTTGCCTTCGCCCGCGCGGATTGCCTGATGGTTGCCTCGCAAGAACGCGAATCGTGGGAAGCTGGCGAATGGATCGAGGTCATGCGACTATGAGCGGGCTATCGCACTTCGACGAGAGCGGAGCGGTCTCGATGGTGGATGTCGGCGCGAAGCCCGCCACCCGTCGTGTCGCCACGGCAAGGGCGTTCGTCGCGATGAGCCGGGAGGTGCTGGCCGCGCTCCCCCGGAACCCCAAGGGCAATCCGTTGGAGGTGGCTCGCATTGCCGGCATCCAAGCCGCCAAGAGAACCGCGGATTTGATACCGCTGTGCCATCCCCTGCCGCTGTCTCATGTGGACGTGACCGCCGAAGTCGAAGAGAGCGGCGTCGTGGTCACTGCGACCGCTGCTACCCAAGCGGCCACCGGCGTCGAGATGGAGGCGATGACGGCGGCGTCTGTCGCTGCCCTGACGGTGTACGACATGTGCAAGGCACTCGACAAGGGAATTGAAATCCGTTCGATCGTCCTGATCGAGAAGGCCGGGGGCAAGAGCGGGCATTACGTCCGGCCCTGAGTCCGCCGCCGGTGGGCTAGACTGAACATCGAGCGGGCGATGACCGGATCCCGACGCAACTGCCGACCGTTGATCTGGCTGCTGGTCGCGCTGACCTGCAGCGCGGCGACAGCGTTCGGCCAGGACGACGGGGACCTGTTCGATCCCGAGACGCTGTTCGAGTCGGACCAGCCCGCGATCTTTCTGGAGGACATCGACCAAGTTACCGTGCCCGTCACCGTGCGGAGTCCCAAGGGCGAGTACATCCACGACATGATCAAGGGGGATTTCACGATCTTCGACAACGACGTCGAACAGCAAGTCGTGGGATTCGACGTGAGCTTCCTGCCGATCTCGATGGTGATCTGCGTCCAGACCAGCGACCGCGTCGAAGGGATCCTAGGCGATATCCGCAAGACCGCCTACTTGTTCACGGAGTTAGTCCTCGGCGAGCACGGAGAGGCGGCGGTGCTTACGTTCGACAGCCGCATCAGATTGATGCAGGACTTCACGAACGACACCAAGAAGATCGACGAGGCCCTCAAGACGATGCGGATCGGCACGTCCGCGGTGGCCATGGCCGACGCTGTCTACAGTGCCATCCGCATGCTGCTCAAGCGGCCGCAGCACCATCGCAAGATCATCGTCCTGATTTCGGAATCGCAAAACAACGGGAGCCGCATCGGGCTCGGGGAGAGCCTCCGCACGGCGCAGCTCTACGACATGACGTTCTACGCGGTGCGGCTGTCGACGCTTTCGGCGCGACTGCGTCGCAAGCCGGAGGTCCGTCCTCCGAACATCCCGGCCGGGGTGGTCGTGCGACCGACCATGCCGGGCACGCCCAGCACCCCGACCGCCCAGCAGCAGAGCAGCTACTCCATCACGCCGAACATGATTCCGATCATCATCGACCTCGTGCGGGGCGTGAAGAATCTGATCTTCGACAATCCGCTCGAGATCCTGGCGGACGGCACGGGCGGGCGGGACTTCAGCCCGCGCACGACCAGCGGAGTGCAGGAATCCATCATCAAGATCGGCGAGGATATCCGCAGCCAGTACCGCTTGAGCTACAACCCCAACAACCTGAACGAACGCGGGATCTATCACCGGATACGGGTCGAAGTGCCGTATGACAAGCTGCGCTTGCGCCACCGCGTGGGCTACTTCCACGGCCCCACGCCAGTCCTCGATGGCGAGCCCGCCGAACCGGATGTGGTGACCGACTCGCAGTAGGGACTCCGGCGGGCGACTGCGGGAGCCGGGGCCCCTTGCCGAGGGGATGACCGATTCGCAGCGCGAATCGGCTGACCCCCGCTCAGTGGATCGGGCTTCCGGAGTTGCAGGCCAATACGCGGTAGACCGGGGGCGACTCGCTCGCCCCGGGGTGCTGTTCGGAATCCAGTGGGCAGGGCTTAGGATAAGTGCCATGCACGAGATGACCGTGGCCACCGCCGTTTTGCACTGGTCCACGCTTGTATTCCTTGCGGCCACGGGGCTTTGCGGCTTGGCCCGCGCGCAACAGGCGCCTCTGCAGGGGGGAGGGTCGACCGTTGAAATCAATGTTCCGTTGATGGATGCAGGTTCCGCTGTCTTGTGGGCGTATCGTCCTTTTTCGTACCAATCCGTATCCCAGTTTGCCAGCTTGGACTCCACGAATATCTCCGTGGCGACTAGGCACTCGTTGAACACCGCGGACCTGCCCAAGTACCGCACCTTAATCGACTTAGTCGGCGAGTCCCTGTTCCCTTCGTTCCCTCAGGTCTCGATCACCGATCCGCCGCCCAATGCTTCAGGTGTGATTCTCGACGAACCTGTCAGCGGAACGACCATAGCGGGCTTCATCATCGGACTTCCACCGAACCTCGGTCCGTTCTTGTCATTCGGGCAGCCGCAAATCCTCGCCCAAGCGCTCGGATTCTTTCCTGCGACCAATCCGGCTGCCGGTTCCGGGCGCTGGCACGGGCAGGTCCTTGGGATCGATATCGGCCAGGGTGAGACGCGTGGCAATCAGATCCTCGGCGACGTCGCTATCTTTCTGGAGGACTTTACGGACCCGCACGTCGATGTCCAGTTCAGCGGCCTGCTTGATGTCGTAACCGGAAACGATCACCCGGTCATCCAGCGAAGGGGTATTCCCGTGGAGCACGGGTTTTTCGAAGTAGCGGACGCCGACGGTGTTTTGCGCGGACGATTTTTCGGGCCGGCGAGCGAGGAAGTGGGCGGCGCGTTCGCTATCGAATCGATACTCGGTGCATTCGGGGCCACGCGAGTCAATGACACACTCATCCCGGACAGTGATGGCACTGACGCGGTATATCCGAGGCTTGTGATCGCGCCGACCGAGTCCGCGGCATCGATCGCAGTGGGTTTCGATGCAGGGGTGCGCTTCCAGCGAGGAGCTGCGAGCACATCGCGGGTGGGGTTGGATTATTCGGCAGCGGATAGTACGCGCGCCCTTGACGGGCAGGCGAGGTTGTCAACAGTCTGGCTCGAGGACGGCCAAGCGTACGTGTACCGTGATAGCTTTCAACGCGACGACACGTTGGACCATACGTCCCTTAGAGGCCTCCTCATCGGCCCGTCCGATCAGGCCCGCGTGTATTCCGGCGGCTTGGCAGCAAACATGAATCCACCTACCGGCGGCGCAACTTGGGTCGGCGCGGTCGCGGCCATGGATCCTCTGGATCGGGCGACCACGGTGAGCGGCGACGCGCTGGTGCATATTGATGACTTCGCCGATCCGGTTGCCTTCGTCGCGCTGACTAACTTGCGGGAGGACGCCTCGGGGCGGCCGCGCCACGACATCTACTGGAATCGCGTTCCGGTCAGGCGTGGAGCATTCCATGGCAAGACCACTGGAGGCTGGATTCGCGGCAGATTCCACGGCCCGACTGGGGATGGAGTCGCGGGAACCTTCTTTCGGCCCGCGCTCACCGGTGCCTTCGGAGCGTCCCGGTCGCCGCAGCAGATAGGTCGAGGTATGACGGATGGAAGCATACCGACTGTTGGGACGGCCGCAACCGCGTTCCAAGTGATTGGCCGCGTGAGCGGGTCCGCAGTGCCATTCGACTCCCGGCTACGCCCAGTGCATGGAGAAGCAGGAGAAGTGGCATTCTCAATCGCAGAGCATGCCTACAGGGTCGCGGCTCTTGGAACGCCGCTACCAACTTTCGAGTGGGTCGAAGAAACGCGCTCGGTATCCCTGCATTGGCTCGGCACGATCCTTGGAGGCGAACTGACAGGGTCTGAGGAACTGCCGGACGGCGACAGTTCCTATACGCTGCGGCCGCTGCCCGATGGCGGTTTCGGCGTGTTGCGCTACGATAGGACTGGACCCGAGGATACGCGACTGACGCTGACCGCAGGCTTCGCATTCGGCGCAGCGCAACTCAGCAACCCCGTCGGCGGCGCTGCTACTTGGACGGGCGACGTGCTCGGCTTCGACATCACCGATGGCGAAACTTCCGGGAATCAGGTTGGGGGCATCGCCACGCTGACGATCGGAGACTTCGCGGATCCGATGGTCGATGTCGCGTTCACGGGCTTGCAAGACATGCAGACCAGAACGGCGATTGCCGATATGGCATGGTCGGCCGTGCCTTTGGAGCGCGGCGAGTTCCGGTCAGAGGGCCAATCCGGAATGATCGATGGCCAGATGTACGGCACGGACCATTCGCACGTGGGCGGTGTCTTTGAGCGCGATGGGATCGTCGGGGGATTCGGCGCCCGTCGCGGAACCGCGCCTTGATGCAGAATAGACTGACATCACTGGCAAACTGTGCTTTCCGCCGGACCGGGGCGGTGGCACGAGGCGCAACGCGCTAACGGCGGCGGTCGATTGCTGACAGGGGCTCCGTAAGGTATAGTGCAAGTCGGGCCATGATCACCTACGTCAACGGCAACCTGTTCGAGGCACCAGCTAGAGTCCTCGTGAACACCGTGAATACTGTAGGTGTAATGGGGAAGGGCCTTGCGCTAGATTTCAAACGGATTTATCCGGAGATGTTCAGTCGATATCAACACTTCTGTGAGTCTGGACAGCTAACGATTGGAAAATTATACCTATTCAAGACCGATCAGAAGTGGGTTCTCAATTTCCCAACAAAAAAGCACTGGAAAGCCCCTTCTCGGCTCGAATATATCGAGGCAGGTCTCAAGAAGTTTGTTTGCCACTACGCAGATGTTGGCATTACATCAATCGCATTCCCCGCCCTCGGCTGCGGAAATGGAGAGTTGGACTATGACACTCAGGTTCGACCACTCATGGAGGATCACTTGAATAGCATTCCGATCTCAGTCTTCATATATCTGAACCGCCCTGCAACTACTCCCCCAAGACCTCGGGACGTAAAGCGAATCGCTGCTTGGTTGCGTCAAGATCCTCCGTCACTTCCGTTTGACCGCATTTTGAGAGATGTGCATAATATTCTGGCGGACACAAGACCTTTACATACAATCGACAGGCAACACGAATTTGTAGCACAATTCAAGAGTAATCCTGTGCAACTGCAGATTACATCCGCCGGTCATTCGTTCGCATACTCGGAGGATGTACTCTGGACATTTTGGCAGAGACTTAGGGAACATGGACCAGTATACGAAGAGATCTTGGCGGACTACCATCAACCATTGTTCCTCATTTCAGTTTTCGTAATGCTTCCATATGTTCAACAGATTCAAGTAGCTCGGTCTCCTGATCAACTCTGGAATGAGCCGCATATTGGGCTGCAGATCAAACCAAGTTACCGAGGACATGACCTCTAGTCAGTCGAAAATGTTAAGGGCTTCCAGCTCTTGAGTGCGGGTGTGGATGCTGGCGGAATCCCTCAGCAGTCTCGATCGGATCGCTTGGTCGGGGCGAATCGAACTGCTTGTGGCGGGCTCGGGGCACTCGGACCTCGAACGCAGGCACGGGTGCCCTTGCCGCCCAACACGTCTGGCAAGATCCGCTCCACGTAATCTTCGGCTGCGACGGGATCTTTGGAGGATCCGGGGCTACGCGCGAGGCGGGTGACTCGATCCGCCCTACAATTGATTGTTGGATCACGCGACCGAATCGGTTTCGGACTTGGCGGCAAGCCTCGACCCAGTACCCGGATTGCACGTTGAGGCCGGTGTGCCGTTGAAGGCCCACACGCGCTTCGCCGTCGGTGGTCCCGCCGACCTGTTCGCTTGGGCCAGGACGCCGTCCGCCTTAGGTGCTGCGTTCCGAGGCGCACGGGAAGCCGGCATACCCTTCTACCTGCTGGGGGACGGGAGCAATGTAGTCGCGTCAGACGCCGGCTTCCGAGGCTTGGTGGCGCGGTACGTGGCGGACGGCTTGGAGTTTCGCGACGGAGTGATCGAGGCCGAGGCAGGGGGAAGTCTCCAAGCGCTGGTAGACCTCTCGATCGACAACCGTCTCGAGGGGATGCACACGCTGACGCGGATCCCAGGATCGGTGGGCGGAGCGGTCTACGGGAACGCGGGCGCGTACGGGCATCAACTCGACGAGTTCGTGCGTCGCGTGGATTTTCTCGATGACGGCGAATTGCGCTCGTTCGGCTCGGAGGACTGCGAGTTCGAGTACCGCGAATCCGTTTTCAAGCGGAACAAGGACTGGTTGATCCTTGGCGTCCAGCTCGAGCTGCCGCGGGGCGACTCGGCCGCTTTGCGGGCCCGCGCCGAAGAGATTCGAGCGGTGCGCGACGAGAAGTTCCCTCCGACCATGCGTTGCGCGGGCAGCATCTTCAAGAATCTCTACCTCAGCGCCTTGCCGCCGCAAGCCGCCGCGATCGTTCCCGAACGGGCCGTGCGGGGCGGCAAGGTGGCGTCAGCGTTCTTCCTCGAGCAAGTTGGCGCGAAGGGTATGCGCAACGGCGGCATCGAGATTGCTTCGTATCATGCCAACTTGCTTTACAACCGGGGCGGCGGGACGTCCACCCAGATTCGCGAGTTAGTGGTAGAACTGAAGGTGCGCGTCCGGGATCGCTTCGCCTTCGAGATCGAAGAGGAAGTGCAGTACGCGGGTTGAGGGGGATCCGATCCGTTGCGCCGGACGACGGGAGCGAATTGACATGAGGCGAATGCTGCTGGCCTTGGCGCTGTTCGGGTTCGCGGCGGCGGCACCCGCCGCGGACTGGAAGGATCTGCTGGGCAACGGCTTGGACGACTGGCGGGTGCTGGGCGACGGCCATTGGCGGTTGCGCTCCGACGGCGTGGTCGTTGCTTCGTTCGGCCATGATCGCCAACAGGAATTGCAGGGTACCGGCCCGATCGACCGGCAGGCGTTCGTGCGCTGGAGCACGCGGCAGTCGTGGCTCTACACAGTGCGTGATTTCGAGGAATTCGACCTGCATCTCGAATACTGGGTCAACACTCCCGGGAACGGCGGAATCTCGATTCGCGATCCCTCGCAAGCGCGTTGCGGCATCGCGGAGAAACCTGATTACAGCTGCACGCCCTCTAAGCTCGGTTACGAGATCCAGATCGACAGCGAGTACACCGGCAAATGGGCGACCGGCTCGATCTATGGACTGGTGAGGGCCCCGGATGGATTGGACGTGCCAGGGGAGTGGAACCGGATCAATATCGAATCGCGCCGCGATGCGATCCGGGTGTACGTCAACGGAGTGCTGGCCTCCGAGCATCCCGGCGATCCGGAGCGGCCCAAGAAGGGTCCGATCGGCCTGCAGCTGCACGATCTGCACAGCTTCGTGATGTTCCGCAACCTGTGGATTCTGGAGTACTGACCGCCGACTCAAGACGATTCCGCCTCGACATCGACGAAGCGTACTTCCTGTCCCCGGCGGATCTGCGAATGCTTGCGGAATGCCGATCGCGGCTCCGGGAAGTCCGAGCGGTAGTGGCCTCCCCGGCTTTCTTCTCGCCCTAGGGCGCAGCGCGCCACCAGCCGGATGATTTGGTACATGTTATCGGTCTCGAATCCGGCCCGGCTGCTCCGCGCCAATCCCTTCTCGAACAGCGTCGACAGCAGGTCGAGTTGCTCGAGGCCCGCGCGGAGGCCTTCCCCGGAACGGGTGATGCCCGCGTGCCGCCAAGCGAGGTGGCGCAGGTTGGCGATGGCGTTGCCGGGCAGTGCGCTGGCCGGTCCCCGGCGCTTGATGCTCGGCCTCCGCACGGGCGCGTCGATTCTCGAGCGCATGGTTTCACCGGCCTCCGCTCCGAATACGAGCCCTTCGAGCAGCGAGTTGCTGGCCAGGCGGTTCGCACCGTGGACGCCGTTGCAAGCGACTTCGCCAGCCGCGAAAAGGCCGGGCAGAGTGGTAGAGCCATCGAGACTCGTCACCACCCCGCCCATCGCGTAGTGCGCCGCCGGGTGGACGGGGACCGGTTCGAGTTCCAAGTCCACGCCGTAAGCCAGACAGGTTCGATAGACGCGCGGGAAACGCTTGCGCACGTGCCCCGGCGCGAGGTGGGTCAGGTCCAGATAAACCGGGCCCTTGCGCAAGCGCGCCAGCTCGCGCACGATGGCGCGCGAGACGATGTCGCGTGGCGCCAGTTCTTCGCTCTCGTGGTAGCGGGACATGAAGCGCTGCATGTCCGCGTTGCGCAGCACCGCTCCCTCGCCTCGCAGAGCCTCTGACAGCAGGAAACGCGGAGCGCCTTCCAAGAACAGTGCCGTCGGGTGGAACTGGACCATCTCCATGTTCGCGACCGTGGCCCCGGCCCGATAGGCCATCGCCACGCCGTCGCCGGTCGCCACGACCGGATTAGTCGTCTCGCGGTACACCCGCCCGATGCCGCCGGTCGCGAGCAGCACGGCGCGCGAATGGATGGGGACGAGCTCGCGCTGCTTCTCGTCCCACGCCACGGCCCCGCAGACCTCTCCGTCCTCCATCAGCAGGTCGACCACCGACGAGAAACTTTGGAAAGAAATCGCCTCGATCGCCTGCGCCTTGCGAAACAGCGTGCGGGCGATTTCCCGTCCGGTCGAGTCGCCGTCGGCGTGCAGCACGCGATTGACGCTGTGGGCGCCTTCGATGGCGAAGGTCAGCTTCCCGCCGGCCGTGTCGAATTCGGCGCCCCAGTTGATCAGTCGCTGGATCCTGCGCGGACCGGCTTCGGCCAAGGCGCGAACGGCGCGCGGGTCGCAGAGCCCTGCGCCGGCGAGCAGCGTGTCCTGTTCGTGCAGGCGCACCTCGTCTTCGTCGCTCAGCGCGACTGCCACGCCCCCTTGCGAGTACTCGGTGGCGGACTCGGTCAGGCGATCCTTGGTCAGAACCAGCACCCGGCCGGCCGCGGAAGCCTCAATTGCGGCACTCAGTCCGGCGACCCCCGCGCCGCACACCAGAATGTCCGTTTCCATGCCGTCGCGGGCCTGTCGCGCCGTCCGCCGCGAAGCCCATGGTACAAAAGGGACATCGATGTTCGTTCCCGTCGAGACAGGCTCTGGACGCTACGAGGTTCGCATCCGAGCTGGCACGCTCTTGCAGGCTGCGGTCTATATCCGCGAAGCGCTCGGGGAACGGAGGCTGTTTGTCATCGCGGATGAAGCGGTTTGGGACGCTCAAGGGCACTACTTGACGAGCGGGCTGGCTGACGCGGACTGGGCCGTGCTCGCAGTGCCCCTAGGGGAGCCGCGCAAGCGCTTGGCCACGGTCGAGCAACTGTGCGAGGCGATGCATGTCGCGGGAACTGATCGGCACACGGTCGTGGTGGCATTCGGCGGAGGGGTCGCGGGAGATATTTGCGGATTCGTGGCCGCGTCATACATGCGCGGCGTCGATCTCGTACAGATCCCCACCACCTTGCTGGCGCAGGTCGACGCCTCCGTGGGCGGCAAGACCGGAGTGAATCTCGCCACCGGGAAGAACTTGGTGGGAGCGTTCCACCAGCCGAAGCTCGTGCTGATCGACCCGGATATTCTCGAGACCCTGCCGGACCGGGAGTATCGCGCGGGCGTGCAGGAGGTCGTGAAGCATGGCGTCATCCGTAGCGCGGAGCTATTCGAGTTCATGGAAAAGGAGCGGGATGCCGTTCTGGCCCGAGAGAGCAAGGCTGTTGAATACATGATTGCGGAGTCGGTGCGCATCAAGGCGGACGTGGTGCGGCGTGACGAGCGCGAAGGCGGCCTGCGTCGCATCCTGAATTTCGGGCATACGCTCGGTCACGCCTTGGAGGCGGAGACCGGATACAGCCTCCTGTTGCATGGAGAGGCTGTCGCGTTCGGCATGATCGCTGCTGCGAGGCTGTCCGAACTGCGCGGTCGCCTCCCGACGCGCGAACGCAAGAGGATCGAAGCGACCGTGCTTTCCTACTGCGACCTGCCGGACTTGTCTGACTTGGATGCCGTCGCAATAGCGTCGCGGGTCGCGGGCGACAAGAAGTCTGTCGGTGGGCAGGCGCGCTTCGTGCTGGCCGAAGGGATCGGAAGCGTTTGCGAGGAAGTCGCCCCGCCCCAGGAACAAGTCATTAATGCGACCAAGCACGCCTTGCGGGTTTGTCGCACCAAGGGCGGGTCAGCAGGATAGCTGGTGGGCATGCCCGAGACAGCTCGCGGCGCGGCGCCCCCAGGCGTGGAACCGAGCGATTCCGTAGCGGTGTCGCGCGTCGTGCGCGAGATGTTCGGTCGTGTCGCTCCGCGCTACGACCTGCTCAATCACCTCCTCTCTGGCCAGATCGACAGGTACTGGCGGCGCAAGTTGGTCCGCGCCGTGCGCCCGTACTTGGACCGGGACGAATCACGCATCGCCGATCTTTGCTGCGGTACCGGCGACGTTGCGCTGGCATTCGGCCGCGCACGGCGGAAGAGCCCGCGGGCGCAGCCGTGCCTGGCGAGCGACTTCTGCCGACCGATGCTGGAACGGGCGGACGAGAAGCTGCGTCGCGCGGGATACCGCTTCCCGCTGGTGGAAGCGGACGCGGCTCGCATGCCCTTGCCCGACGGCAGCCTTGATCTGATCGCCATAGCGTACGGATTTCGGAATCTCGCGAACTACCGCGGCGGCGCCGAGGAATTTGTGCGCTTGCTCGCTCCGGGCGGCTGCCTGGCGATCCTGGAATTCTCGCAGCCGACATCGCGGCTGTGGAGAGCGGTGTTCAACGCGTATTTCGAGCACGCGCTGCCGCGACTCGGCAACGCGATTTCCGGCAGCGGCGGGGCTTACTCCTACTTGCAGGAATCCGTCGCCCGGTTCCCGGATTCCGAGGCGGTTCGGACGTTGCTCCGTGACGCCGGGTTCGAGCGTGTCGAGGCGCGGGTGCTGACAGGCGGCGTGAGCATGCTGTACCTAGCGTTCAGGTGATTGGGTTCGACGAGCGGCGAGAGCGAGCGTCGTCGTCATGGCGAGACCGAGGGATCGGGCCTGAGTCGAAGGCTGTCGGCAACATCTACTTCATCCGCTCCCGACAGGTGCATCCCTCCTCCGGTCTTCACGATTCAAGACCTCGTTGTTTAGCAAAGTACCACCACCTCCGCCAATACGGATCATCGGGCGCGAGGATCGCACTAAGTTGCTCGTGAACTTTCTGAATCTCGTCGGAATCGAACGAGTCGGCACTCTGAATCGCTTTCGCCGCCTCAATAGCGCACTCCGCTTCAATATTCCTCGCATGTGTCAATCCAAACGACTGCGATGTAAACCAGCGAGATATGTCCCCATGGATCTCATAATCCAGACGCTTAAGAGTGACATATCCAGCTTGCAATTCAAGATGATACAGCCTATCTACGTCTGATGAGAATTCACCCTCCATTGAAGCCATCACCATAGGTGAATGTGTGGTAGTAATGATTTGAACCATGGGATTGCTGTCCAAGACTTCGCCAAGACGCAGAATCGAGGGAAGAATTGTCCGCTGCCATCGCGGATGGAGGTGAGCATCCAAGTCGTCCAATAAAACGATCAAGTTTTGAGTCGGACAACTTCTCGAACTCTCCGCCACGAACCGGTGTTCAAACCAAGCCCAAATTATGATGTAGGCAATCATCAAAATACGTCTCACGCTCGCAGAGGTTTGGACGATTGGAACCTCGCCATAGGGATGTGATATGGTCGGCATCGGTCTAGGGTCACCCAATACACGGGTTAGCTTGCCTAGCCTAAGTTCGCCATGATCTGAAGGAGACAGCAGACTCAATACTTGCTTAAGAACTTCAAACATGCGTTGGTCTTCGGCCTGTTGCCAACTTGCCCAATCCCGTACAAGGCCTTCGATTATTGCTGGCTTACCATTCAAGACCTCGCTAGGCTGAAAGACTTGCATCCACCGATTTGGAGGATTCTGCATAGCCGGTGCATTCGGTCCGCAGAAGACCGCAAATCCACCGTCAGAAGTTGCATAGACGCAGACTGCATTGACCGGAGAGCATCCTGACATAGCTTGCCAAACGCGCTTCTCGTGATCGAATTTCATCGTAGTTGTACGATAAGTGTTAGGTGAGTTACCCTCAAATCGAAAAATCGCGGTTGGATCACCTGATTGACCCCCGAGCGTCGAAGGCATGACGGGAGTGTCCGCCCAGTTTCCGGTTATCGCCCACCATGCGAGGTCTAGCAGGAAAGTCTTTCCGAGTCCGTTGTCCCCGACTAAAATCGTTAGCCGCTTACCGAATTCTAACGCATATTCTTTGGCAGGACCGATGCTGTTTGTCTTCAATGATGCTATGTATTCACCTGTGTACTTTGGGATGTACGGGGGAGGTTCGAACTCATGAGATAGACGGACCAAGCTTGGAGCGTGATGGGAAAAACAATCGGCTGGGAATTGATCGGATGCATCTATGAAGAGGTGCTCTCGCTCGGCTGGTGTGATCCAGAAGTTTGCCACAAATGTCGAGATGACTGTCGTGATATCTGCGTTATTGGGCCACAGTATATCTTTGCCTGTCCAGATCGCGATGGCAGGCAATGGGATACTCGCTCGATACCCAGTTAGTCTGCTGAGGATTTTGAGTATTCTGTCAAGATAGTCGTCACGGAGTCCCCATGACTTAGGGGACCGCTGATCAACAAATGCAGAGCCGAATGTCCGTGTATTTATACATTGCAGGCGGGTAGATGGATACGTGCCAGATACCCAATACTTGGAACTCTTGAAAGGCTGAAAATAGCACTCGCTGTTTTGATCCATGCGATGGTGTCGCTCCATAAACGCCTTCGTGCTGGCGGCAAGGGCGAACTCCTGAGGTTCTCCCACCTCCAGACGCCGTTCCTTGCACGTTAAGTAAGTGATGCCAAGGAACGGATGCACAGATTTCCGTAGCGACGAAATCGCGAGTTTGATGACAGACTCAGATAGGTGCTTCATCGTTGGACTTGCGTTGATTGTACCACAAGCCGGAGATTGTCAGCAGCTACCGTTGGTTCCAAGGCAACGACAGGTCTGGCCTGTTGGAGTAGCGGTTCATGCGCAGTTCGAGACGTTGTCCAGCACCTGGTGCCAACTTCACCGCGATGACCTTGGAATCGATGTTCTGCCTGCCGCTCCCTTCCCCATTGTCCACGCCTGTGAACTGGTGCTCGGCGTAGCCGCCCGCCTGGACGAGCACTTCCCGCTGCTCCGCCTGGTTGACATTGACCAACGTGACCGCGACCAAGTCGTCCCGCAATTCGTGTACCAAGGCGGCCACGTCCGGCGGCAGGCCGGCGCGCTTGCGTTCGGGGTCGAAATAGCGCAGCCGGCTGTGGAGCACCCAAATCCGGCCACGGGCGAAATATCCCCCGGTGGTCAGCCGAGTCAAGGTCTCGGTGGCTGCCGGCATGATCCCCAGCAAGTAGTCGGCGAGCCTCGTCTCCGCAGTCGTGGTGTCATTCCGTTGCGCTGCGAGGCGATCGCGAATGTGTCGGAAGTCCTCTTGCATGGCGCGGATCGGGTAGCTCGGATCGGCGCCTTGCAGGAACGCAATCCACCGTTCGTCCGCTAGCGGTATGCGAGCGAGGTCCCGGTCCTGCATGGACCACAGGTAGATCTCGGCGAGGCGGTCCGAGTAGGTGACCGGCTGGTAGCGATAGAACTCGGGTTCCCCGTCGAACGCGTAGCCGCGCGGGTCGCCGTACATCATGGGCAAGAGCGTCTTCCCGTCCACGACCTTGGCCGCGTCCAGCACGAGGTCCATCTGCTTGCGCAAGACATCGATGTACGCTTGGTCGCCTGTCAGCAGCAGGCCGTTCGCGAAGCCTTGGAAGCTCGCCGCCGTGAAGTAGTTGCGGTGGGCGATCTGCTGGAGCTCGCCGTCGAAGATCGTGAAGTTCCAGCCGTACGTGCCCTTCCACCACTGCCCGTCGTGCTCCCCGCCGAGGGATCCGTCCAGCCCGATGTTCGACGGGATCATCCCGCCCGTGGCTGCGGCCCGCTCCCGCCATGCGTCGAGGTATTCCAGCGTCCAGTCGCGGTACTTGTCCTTGCCGGTCAATGCGTACGCGTTCGTGGTCAGCAGCGTCGCCGCCAGGTTCAAGAAGTTGTCACCGACCGAATCGAGATATTCGTCGCAGTGCGCCAGCATGCGCGGGTACCACTGCTCGAGGTCTAGGAGCTTGGTCGTCCGGGCCGGGTTGTGCAGCAGGTGGAACTTGCCCGGCACGGGATCGCCCACCCAGTCGTACACGGTCGCCCGGCGCAGCATCGGCCCCAAGCTGCCGTTCCAAATGCTCTTGATGATTCTGGTTTGCGGATCGTAGTTCCCGTACCGGGGATCCTCGCCCGTGTACATCCGCGAGAACCGTTCCATGCGGTCCACGAACCGCTCGTCATGCGGGTCCGCATGCCCCATCAGGAAGAACGCTCTCATGCCCTCGGCCGTGTGGAACCAATCCGACTGGGTGATGAATTCTTCCCGGTACGCGCCCTCGCTCGCCAGCGTGGTGAGTTCCGTGCGGAGCTCGCCGTACTGCTGCAGGTGTCCCTCCAAGCCGCGCTTGTAAAGTTCCAAGACGGAATCCGAGCCGCCGAGGGCATGCAGCAGCGTCCAGTTGTAGAAGGTCTCGATGGCGTCGTCCGGTCCGTCGAGCGTGCCCCAGCGCGGCGTGTGCAGCAGGTAGCCCCGTTCGTCGAGGTAGCGCGCGGCGAAGGCTTCGACAGCCTTGGAATTCGCGTCCAAGAGAGCGCGCTCCATGAGCGCCCAGCCCGGCGGCGGCATCTCCTCGTCGATGTTAACCACCGGTACTTGGCCGAAAGCGGCCGCGGTCAGGAGGAGCGTTCCGGCGACACAGGACTTCATGGTGATCCGCAGCATGCCCACTATGGTAGTCGTCCGTTCACTCGGGCGGGTGCCAGCTGGGATCGTGCGCCGTTGTAGCGGTCCAAATGTTGCTGCCCTGCATGTCGAGCATGCCCCGTCGCACGAGGTCGCGGAGCGTGACCGCTTGGCGTCCGCCGGCGAAACGCCCCTCGAATTCCACGGTTCCGACGAGGGGTTCGCGCGGGGCGACGCGATAGATCGGGACGACCCGACGCTGGCGCTTGCCCGTGCCCTTGCCGGGGCGCATGCTGCCCGGCCGCTGGGTCAGGAACCGGTTCCACGAAGCTGTGTGGCGGATGTCTTCCTCGGTCGCTCGCTCGAGCACGGTGGCGAAGGTCGTCATGGCGGCGTTCAGGGCGCCGTAGCCCTCTTCGCCGGTGTTGTCGCTCTCCAGCGAGCGCTTCTCGCCGAAGGGCAGGATTTCCAGCGAAATCACGTGGGTCGCGCCCGCGTCGATCGCGATGTGGATCGGACTCGTGTGCAGCACCCCGCCGTCGACGAAGTGGTGATAGGCGATGCGTCGCTTGTCGGCGCCGTAGAGTCCGATCCTCTGGGTCGGGAAGGCCCCTGGCACTGCGGAAGACGCGCACAGCGTCTGCAATAAGTTCTGTGACAGGGTAAACAGCGCGTCGCTCTCCGCACCGTATTCCTTGGTGTCGTGGGAATCCGATCCGAATTGCACCGTCATCCATTCGTGGCGCAGCAACTGGGAGTATGTCTCCGGGCGGACCAGCGTGAAGAGGCAGCCACGGCCGGCCGTGATATCCGTCGAGGCAACGATGAATTCGGGGGCTTCCGATTGCTGGCGGTACCAAGTGCCGACCAAGTCCCGGCTGAGCACGCGGGCTTCGTCGATGGCTTGGCCGCGCGATATCGGGCGCGTGCGTCGCATGTCGCCCTGCGGTCCGGTGTTCGCGAGCAGGTGCAGCATCGGCGCGTCGCCGAACAGTCCCGCCCGAAACTTCCGGAAAACGAGTGCTGCCGCGATTCCGAGCGCCGCGGTCGCGGCCAGCGACCAGCCGAACAGGTACGGGAGCGCGTCCACGAGGCTGCTGGAATCGATCCAGTTCGAGGCCGGATTCCCGAGGCGGGTCGCGACGAGCGCCAGCGGCAGGAACAGGCTCGGTTGAAGCAGGGCCGCCAGAAAGAGCAGTCCTACAGCGAGGCAAGCAGTCTGCCAGCGCGACGCTAGCCCGCGGGCCAAGAGACGCACCAGCCACGACCGGCCGCCCACAACCCAGCGGGACGCTTTGCTGTCCCGCGCGAGGTAGGACCACACCGACGCGATATAGCTTTCGTACGGCTGCTGGACGGCAGGGTCCGATGCGTACTGCGGGTTCCGCATGCCCAGTTCCTCGACGAAGACGCCGTAACCGTTGACCGCGCCCGACGAGGTGCCGACGAGCAAGCCGACCTTGATTCCCCGCTTGCGCAAGCGGTCGAGCAGCACCTCGAGCTGGCCGGCACTATAGGCTCCGGCCGCGCCCCCGCCGCTAATCGCTATGGCCAGCTTGCGTCGCTCCGGAGGGCACTTGCGGAGTTCCAAGCCAGGCTGGCGGAAGCGGCTCTCGCTCAGCGCGACCTCGTGCTCGATGGCGTCCAGCACCTCGTCCAGATCGAGGTATCGCGGATCCAAGAACCGCTCCAGATCGCCCTGCGGTGCCTTGTCAGAGTCCATTGGAGCCCCTAGCGTCACGGTCTCTCCAGTCCCGCTTGCTGCATTTCGCAGTATACGGAACGAGCGTCCCGGCCGATTCGCGACGGTGATACAATGCTGAAACTCTCACGCGCCCGAGGGCGCGGGAATCCGTTCAAAGGAGTCGATTCAGCATGCAGAGCAAAGCACTCGTTGCGGAGTTCATCGGAACCTTCGCGCTGATCTTCATCGGGGCCGGCGCAGCCGCCATTAGCGGCAACTTGGTCGCGATCGCCTTCGCCCACGGCTTGGTCGTGATGGCGTTCGCTTTCGCCTACGGCAACATCTCGGGCACGCACATCAACCCGGCCGTGACGATCGGTCTGCTCGCCGGCGGCCAGATCAAGGCGGGCGACGCGGTGGGCTACATCTTGGTGCAGCTGCTCGGCGGGGCGGCGGGGGCGTCCGCGCTGTTCTTCGTGGTCGGCGGGGGTTCGCTGGGCGCCACCGTGCCGGCCGACGGAGTCGGCCTCGGGCAGGCGTTTCTAGTGGAGGTGGTGCTGACCTTCCTGCTGGTGAACTCGATCTACCATTCGGCGGTGAGCGGCAAAGCCGGGAACCTCGCGCCGGTCGCGATCGGGTTGACGCTGACCGCGTGCATCGCGATGGGCGGGCCCCTGACCGGTGCTTCGCTGAATCCCGCCCGGTCGCTCGGACCGGCGCTGTTCAGCGACGCCCCGAACGCCATTTCGTCGCTGTGGGTCTACTTCATCGCGTGCCCCGTGGGCGGCGTGCTGGCGGCCTTGGTGCATAAGTTCCTGACTAGCGAGGACTAAACGAGCGGTCGCTATCCGTCGCGTTGCCAGCCAGCCGAGGGCGGTCGGAGTCCTCGCGTCAAGCATCGGACCGAGCCGCTGTCCGCGAGTGACCGCGCTCTCGATGGTGCGCGCGAGGGGGCTTGCCTGAAGGGACTGTCGAGCGTCTCGCGCGACGAGGTGTTTCCGACTGCGGCGATTGCTGCAGGCAGACAGGATGCGGCTCGTGCTGCGGGCGTGGATCACGGACGCGCTACGCACGTCCTGTAGCGACCGGGTGGGCGGAATCGGCCGGTGGGTTCTCGCGCCCGTCCGCGCTCGCAGCCGGGTCGCATCCGCTGCGACGGGTCAGAACGTCGATTGGCGTAGCGAAGCTACTCGATGATCATGCAAACCGATACCCATCTCTGCTTGTTCTCGAGTTCGTGGCAGGCCGCAAACATGACGCCTACCTGCTTGGCCGTGGTCGCTCCATCCTTACGCCGGACCGTGACATCCATGATCTTCGCTTCGTCGTGCTTGCCGGGAACGCAAACGCCCCAAGTGGAGTTCTTGTCCCACAGCGGGATGAACGTGGGGGATTTGAATCGGTAGTCCTGGTACAAATCCGCCTTGGCCGCCCACTTCTGCTGTTGTTCCTCGGACATGCCGGTGAAAATCTCTCTGAGCCGGCAGCCGTCTTCGATCGCGGTGCTCCTACGCGCGTTCCTAGCCGCGTCCTCGCGGCTCAACGACGCTTCTGTCTCTGCCCTTGACTTCTGGAATGCATCCAACAGTCCCTTCAAGACCCAACCTAGGAAAAACCCCCGCATGGGCCTGATTGTAGCGAGGTCCGGTACTGGACGCCCTGCCGGGCGTCCGCGGCCGTCACTCGCCCCAACTCATGCGTTCGCAGTTATAGCTGGTTGTACGATAAAGGCCACGGTGCCGGGCTGCAGCGCTTCGCCACTGGCCCGCCGCCCGAGCGACAGCGTGAGTGGCTTCGTCCCGATCGGCAACCTGCGTGCCAAGCCGATGGTTCCGCCGCACGCGAAGCCCTTGGAGAATCCAGCCGGTCCTAGGCCGCGCTGGCTCCTGGCCCCCGCCGCTACCGGCGAGAACTACCAGCGCCTGCGGCGCTTGACGTCGGAGTTGCGCCTGCATACGGTCTGCGAGAGCGCGGCCTGCCCGAATGTCGGGGAATGCTGGAACCGGCTGAGCGCGACATTCATGATTCTGGGCAATGTCTGCACGCGTCGCTGCGGATTCTGCGCGGTGCAGAAGGGCCCTCCCGACACCGTTGATTACGACGAGCCGCGTCGAGTCGCCGAAGCCGTCGCGCAGCTCGGATTGCGCCACGCGGTCATCACTAGCGTCAATCGGGACGACCGGGAAGACGGAGGCGCCGAACTCTTCGCGATGGTCATCCGCGCGATCCGCGATAGGCTCCCGACTTGCACGGTGGAGGTGCTCGTCCCGGACTTCCAAGGTGCTCGTGCCGCGATGGACATCGTCCTCGATGCGCGGCCCGATGTGCTGAACCACAACGTCGAAACGGTCTCTCGTCTCTATCGGACCGTCCGCGTCGGTTCCGATTACCAGCGGTCACTGGGCATGCTGCTCTACGCCAGCGCGCAGGTGCCTGCGATGCCGACCAAGTCCGGCATCATGCTCGGCCTGGGAGAGACTTCCGAGGAGATTCGGAGTACCCTGTCGGACTTGCGCGACCACGGCGTCTCGGTGCTGACAATCGGCCAGTACTTGCGACCCTCCCCCGATCACCTCGCCATCCAGAGATTCTACGCACCGGAGGAATTCGACGAGTACCGGGAGCTGGGTTACCGACTGGGATTCCGCCACGTGGAATCCGGGGCGCTGGTGCGCAGTTCGTACCACGCAGACGAAGGCGCTCACGCATTGAGCGCGCGAGACGGTGCCAAGCCTTCTTGACGGAATCGGTCTCGAGCAGGCGAAGGTGGGAATGGTGCCCGGAGTGGGACTCGAACCCACACGTCCTTGCGGACAACGGATTTTAAGTCCGTTGCGTCTGCCAATTTCGCCATCCGGGCTGACTGCACCTGCTTTCATTGTAGGGAGTGGCCAAAACGTCTGGATCCGTCCCGGTCGGGCTCTCCGCGAGTCGCCGGGCCGGACGGGCACGAAGGAGGGTTGACCCATGCGCAGCAAGCTCCGTTCCTGGCGGCTATCCGCCATTCTTGCGACTCTCGCCTGCATTTCGATGCAAGGCTTGTCCGGCGGTTCGGCGTCAGGCGCGACCGTTGGATCGGCCGAAGATTGCGAGCGCCTCGGCGAACTGACCAACAGCGCGTACTCCATCCTCTCGGCGGAGTTCTTGGAAGCTGGCGACGAGGCCGCGGCACGTTGCCGCGTCGTGGGCGTTCTGCCGCCCGAGATCGTTTTCGAGGTCGTCATGCCGGCTGCTTGGAACGGTCGCATCTTGATGCAAGGCAACGGGGGCTACGCCGGGACGTCGCCAAACTCGCGAGGCCGCCGGCAACGGTCTG
The DNA here is from genome assembly GCA_965242625.1 of Bryobacterales bacterium. GTDB lineage: Bacteria > Acidobacteriota > Terriglobia > Bryobacterales > UBA6623 > VXMF01. The sequence goes on from CBDEST010000005.1 coordinate 1,532,797, forward strand.
CGCGAGTCGCTTCCCAAGGCTTCGTCTCGGTCTACACGAACACCGGCCACGACAGGGCCAACGAACCGCTGGCCACGTTCGCTTTGAACAATCGCCAAAAGGAGATCGACTACAGCTTCCGGGCCGTGCATCTGACCATCGTCACCGCCAAGGAACTCACCGAGACCTATTACGGGCGCCCGGCCAACTACAGCTATTGGCAGGGCTGTTCCACCGGCGGTAGGCAAGGCTTGATGTCCGCCCAGCGCTTCCCCCGCGACTTCGACGGGATCGTGGTCGGTGCTCCCGTGCTGAACTTCACCGATACGCAGATTTCCGGGGCATGGAACGCAAAGGCACTGGAGAATTCGGGGATCGGGCTGGACAAGATGAAGATCGTGGCGGACGCCGTCTACAGCCGGTGCGACGCCCTCGATGGACTGAAGGACGGACTCCTGGACGATCCCCGCAACTGCGACTTCGACCCTCGCCGGGATCTGCCGCTCTGCGAGTCGGGACCCGGAGAGGCTTGCTTCACCTCCGACCAGATCGGGGCGCTCGAGAAGGTCTACGGCGGGGTGATCAGTCGCGGCGAGACGCTTTTCCCCGGATTTCCGTTCGGCTCGGAAGCCGCTCCCCCAACCGGGCGGCGGCGCACCAGCGGCTGGGCCGGGTGGCTGGTCCAAGGGGACGGACCTTCCCGGCAGCAGGTCTTCGCCGAGACGTTCCTGCGCTACATGGCCTTCGAGCCCGACGACCCCGATTACGACTGGCGGTCGTTCGACTATGACGAGGACCCCTATCGGATGGACTTCATCCGTTCGATTCTCGACGCCACGGATCCCGATCTGGGGCGATTTCGAGACGCCGGAGGCAAGATGCTGATGTACTTCGGCTGGGCCGACACGGCACTCAATCCGATGATGGGCGTCGACTACTACGAAGCCGTGCTGGAGGAATCAGGCCCGGGCGTGGAAGACTTCTATCGGCTGTTCATGGTGCCGGGCATGTACCACTGCGGAGGGGGTCTGGGGGTGTCCCGAACTGACTACCTCGGCGCTCTGATGAAGTGGGTGGAATCTGACGAAGCCCCGGAACGCCTCGTGGCCGCGAGGGTGGTCAACGGCAGGAGCGAGATGACGCGACCGCTGTGCCCGTATCCGCAGATCGCGCAGTACGACGGCAGCGGGGACCCGAAGTCGGCGGACTCGTTTGCCTGTACAGACCCTCCCTCGCGGTGATGGTGTTCGTTCGCGCTTGAGGCGGTGGATCCAAGGTTTCGCTGAATCGCGATGGGTCCGTCGGCCCGCGGCAAGGGCAGCATCGGCCGTGCCACTGCTCCCAGGGCTCCGAGAGGCATTCAGCCTGAACTCCATGGAGGTCTGCAACCGCTCAGCGGGCCCCGCTCCGAGTGCTAGGCTGAAGCGCAGAATTCGCATTGAGCGGAGATGTGACCACAATCAGTCTCTTCACTGGAGTTGGCGGACTCGATTTCGGATTCGAGGCTGCCGGTTTTCGCACGGCCGTGGCCGTGGAGATGGACCGCGCTGCGTGTCGCGCGATTCGAAGGAACAGGCCGGTCTGGAGAGTAATCGAAAGGGATATACACGAGACCGACTCGAGCGAGATTCTCGATACTGCCCAGCTCGAGACTGGTCAGTGCGACGTCTTGATTGGCGGGCCACCCTGTCAGCCGTTCTCCAAGTCGTCGTACTGGGTCAATGGTGACTCAGGACGACTGGAAGATCGCCGCGCTGACACGCTCAGCGCGTGTTTGCGCGTCATCCGGGATACGCAGCCAAGAGCATTCCTGTTGGAAAACGTGTACGGACTCATCTACAAAGGGAAGGACGAGGGACTGATGCATCTTCTCGATGGCATCGCCCGCGTCAATCAAGAAGTTGGAACAAGCTACCGAGTCAGTTGGAAGCTATTGAACGCAGCGCATTTCGGTGTGCCCCAATTGCGCGAGCGCGTCTTCTTGATCGGGAGCCGCGACGGTCGCACGTTTGAGTTCCCCTTGCCTACTCACGGTTTGCCTGTCAAGCAGGGGCTCTCCGATGCATCCGTGGCTTACAGAACGGCTTGGGACGCGATCGGAGATCTACCCATGGCACCGGACGACTCTTCGCTCGAGGTGGGCGGGAAGTGGGGCGCGTTGTTGCCCACGATACCGGAAGGGCAGAACTATCTGTGGCACACGAACCGCGGCGGGGGTCTCCGATTGTTCGGCTGGCGAACCCGCTACTGGAGTTTCCTGCTCAAGCTCGCCAAGGACCAGCCAGCGTGGACCATCCAAGCGCAGCCGGGCTCGGCGATCGGCCCGTTTCATTGGAACAATCGGAAACTCACTGCTCGTGAGATGTGTCGGTTGCAGACGATTCCCGACGGCCTCGAATTCGATTGTGGACGCACGCATGTCCAGAAGTTGCTCGGGAACGCCGTACCCTCGCTGCTGGCGGAGGTGCTGGCGCGAGAGATTCGGAATCAACTCCTCGACGGGGGCACCGATCCAAGCCCGCTCAAGCTGATGCCTCCCCTGAGGTCACCGGTACCGCCTCGGGAATCGGTCAGGTCCGTGCCAGTGCAGTACCGCCAGCTGGTAGCAGAGCATGCCGATCACCCGGGAACACGCAAGCGGCAGCCGCAAGGCGTTCGTGCCCGCCGGCCCGAGCCCGGTGCGCTCGCATGATCGAAGTCAAGTCATGCTTCTTGGCCGCTTGCAGCTTTCGCCGACAGTTCCGCTTCCCTCAGATCATCGTGTTCGTTCATCATTTTGCCCAGTTCGCCCGCGACGTAAAGGCGATCATGGTTGATGTCCGAAACTTCCTCCACGAGTTCGACCTGCACGAGTCGATCCAAAGCCCTTCTGACCGTCTGCTCGGAGAAACCGGTATCGGCCACCAGCCATGACACTGGGGCCAGGGGCTTGTCCAGCAGCGCCTCGTGGACTGTCCGCACAGACTGAGCCCCCGCGTCCATGCCTTGGATCTGCGTCCGCGTCCTTTCGACTAGAACATTGGCACGTGTGATGGCCTTCAAGGCCCGTTCCGCCGCGTAGATCGCGGCGTCGGCGAAGAATTCAAGCCATAGCGTCCAGTCACCCGTGTCGCGGACGGAGTTCAGCAGCTCGTAGTAGCGTTGCCTTCGGACACAGATGTAAAGACTCAAGCACAGCAAGGGCTGCCGTAGGACCTTCGCTTCATGGAGGATCAGCGTGATGAGAAGTCGCCCGACGCGGCCGTTCCCGTCCAGGAAGGGATGGATAGTCTCGAACTGGAGATGAGCGACCGCCGCTTTGACCAGCGGCGAGTCCTCCCGCCCTGGCTCGGGTTGATCGTGCAGGAACAGTTCCAGGTCACCCATGCGGTCCAGCACGCGATCAGCCGGAGGCGGGACGAACGCGGCGTCTCCCGGACGATTGCCGCCGATCCAGACTTGGCTCCGCCGGAACTCGCCTGGAGTCAAGTGCTTGCCATGCTCCCCCGAGAGCAGCACCGCGTGCGTCTCCCGCAGCAGGCGCAGGGAGAGCGGAAATCCCTCGTCAAGGCGTCGGAGTCCGTGGTCGAATGCACGCACAAGATTCAAGACCACGTCGACTTTCTCCCACGGATTCTTCGAATCGAGGTTTCCTTCGAGTCGTATGAGGTCCCGCACCCATGCGACGATTCCCTCGATTCTGGAAGAGAAGACCGCTTCCTTGCGGACAAGCACGTATGGCAGCAAGGCCTTCGCCCGAGAGTGTGCCGACGTTGCGTTCAAGCACTCGATCGCGTAATCAGCTTCGTCGAACTTGTCCACCAGCTTTGCTGTCCATTCGATGGGCGGCCGCGGCCGCAATAGCGGTGGAATAAACGCTTCCACCTTCTCGCCACCCGTGATGACCGTCTCGTGGTGTCCGTGATGACCGGCGTGCATTGAGTTCCAGCCTCCTTTTTACAAAGTCCTTGTCATATGATACCGCGAGACGGGCAGCTCGAGCAAGCGGCGTCGATGGAATGTTGCCGAGCTAGGTCATCTAGCCGCATCTCTGCCTACTCTGTGCCTCCGACGGACGACTTCCGCTAATCACCGACGGATGGACGGGACTCGTCGGGCTCGAGAGCCGGACCGCCGTCGTTCGCCAAGACCCGGGAAGGCAATTTCAATGCATCGCGGGCGAAGATCTGACGGCTCCCACTCGACAGAGCCCGCCGCACGCTTCCACCACGTCGCGCTCAACGTTCGTCATCTCACCCTCCTCCTTCCGTGCCGTGCCCCGAGCAACTCGAATCCCGGCCGGTGAAGGTTTCTTCAGTCTCGGTACGGTCAACCATCGCGGCGGTTCGCGTGGGACCGGCCCTCCGAGGGCGTTGCATCGCGCCCCAAGCGCAAGCATCGGCGCGGTTGCAGCGAGTGCCCGCAATCCGTTGCTCGGCAGGCGATCGGGGCCGCAGTTCGACCCCTGTACTCGCATGCGGTGTGGTACGCTTACTGGCCGAATCCCTAGGAGGATTTTCATGAATCGCGACCGACTCTTCCTTGCCAGTTGCGTGGCGCTCGTCACCACGTCCATGGTGTTCTCCATCCGCGGCGACGTGCTCGACGCGCTCGGGGTCGACTTCAAGCTGACCAAGGAGCAACTGGGCCAGCTGCTCAGCCCAGCGTTCCTAGGCTTCACCGTGTCGATCCTGATCGGCGGGTCCTTGGTCGACGTGTTCGGAATGCGACGGCTGCTGACGATCTCGGGATGGTTCTACGTGGCAGCGATTCTCGTGATCGTCCTCGCCCCGTTTCCCGATGCCCCGATCGAGGCCATCACCGGTAATCCGATCACGATGCTTGTATGGTTCGCGATGCTGACTCTGGGGCTGGCGCAGGGGCTCGTGGAGGGCGTGATCAACCCGCTGTGCTCGACGCTCTACCCCGAAGACAAGACGCATCGCATGAACGTCCTCCATGCGTGGTGGCCCGGCGGCTTGATCGTCGGCGGCTTGCTGGCGTTCTTGATCACGATGGTGATGGGGCTCGGCGACGATGTTGTCGCCCCCGCGACAGCCACGCTCGGCTGGCGCATCAAGCTGCTGACGATCTTGATCGTCGCGGTCGGCTACCTGTACTTGATTCGCGGCCAGGAGTTTCCCAAGACCGAGCGGGTCGCCGCCGGCGTGAGCAACCGGGACATGCTGCGCGACCTGCTCAGGCCCTCGTTCATCGCCCTGTGGGGTTGCATGTGGCTGACTTCCGCGACGGAACTGGGTCCGGACCAGTGGACGGCGTCCTTGATCACCAATCTGACCGGCATGCAGGGCATCCTGATTCTGGTCTACACGGCGGGCATCATGTTCGTGCTCCGCTTTTTCGGCGGGCCCTTGGCCCACAAGTTCTCGCCGTTCGGATTGCTGACGATCTCCGCGGTGCTCGCGGCCGCGGGCCTGTACTCGCTGGGCTCGGTGTCGACGATGATGGGCGCGTTCGCCGCGGCCACGCTGTTCGGCGTTGGCAAGACCTACTTCTGGCCCTGCATGCTCGGGATTACCTCCGAGCAGTACCCCAAGGGCGGCCCGGTGGCCTTGGCCCTGATGGGCGGCACGGGCAATCTCGCGATCGCGTTGGTTCTGCCGTTCATGGGTCGCTGGTACGACAACGACGGCGCGGCCGCCGCCTTCCAGTACGTTTCGGTCATGCCGGTGGCGCTGGTCGTCTTCTTCGGACTGTTCTTCCTGTACTTCCGCAGCAAGGGCGGCTACAAGCCCGTGGAACTCGCCCAGCAGTAGCGCAGGTCGCTAAATGAAGAGGCACCCGGCACTGGTTCCGCTTTCGAGGCAGCACCACGACGGGTTGGCACTCGGGGTGTTCATCGAGAGGGGCCTGCGGCAAGGCGCGGATCCGGGCGAGCCGGAACGCTTGCGCAAGCAGGTGCTGGACGCTTGGGAATTCGAGCTCAAGGGACACTTCGAGGTCGAGGAACGAGTGCTGTTTCCAGCCGTGCGCGAATCCATCCCGGATCCGCGCGCGGTCGACTTGCTCATTCGCGAGCATCAAGAGATCCGCCAGCTGATCGACTCCCTGCGAACCGCCGATGACGATCGGCTGCAAGACGCCCTGCTCGCGGTGCGTAGCGTCCTGACCCGCCACATCCGTACCGAGGAACGCGTGCTGTTCGAGGCGGTGCAGGACAGCTTGGGCGAAGCCGACCTGCTGGCGCTGGGCCGAAAGATCGACGAAGCCTTGCCGACAGCCTGCCTGCGGATGGGCAGCGCGCAGGTCTGAGTCCCGGGAACGCTCCGCGGAGCGCTGCCGGATCAGGTCCGTTCGAGGCTGCGCTTCAAGTTCGCTTCGATCTGGCGGTTGATGCCGCCGGTCTCGAACTCCACGGCCACCCGGATCGCGTTCTTGATCGCCTGGCAGCTCGAGCTGCCGTGGCAGATGATCACCCCGCCCCGCACGCCGAGCATCGGCGCGCCGCCGTACTCTTCGTAATCAACCCGCTTCTTGAACTCCTCGAACGCGCCCTTGGCTAGGCTGTAGCCGATCTGGCGCATCACGGTCGCTTCCAGCGATTCGATCAGCATTTTCTTGATGCTCGCGACCAGTCCCTCGCTGACCTTCAGCGCCACGTTGCCGATGAAGCCGTCGCACACGACCACGTCCGCGTTGCCGCTGAACAGGTCCCGCCCCTCGACGTTGCCCACGAACTGGAACCCCTCCTGCTTCAGCAGCGGCGTGGTCTCCCGCGTGAGCTCGTTGCCCTTCTGCTCTTCCTCACCGATCGAAAGCAGTCCGATGCGCGGCTGCTCCAACCCGAACAGGATGCGCGTGTACGCGTCGCCCATCACGGCGAACTGCACCAGCATCGCCGCCGTGCAATCCACGTTCGCCCCGACGTCGAGCACCAGCGTGCGCCCTCCGGTGCCGGTCGGAAACGTTTGCGCGACCGCCGGACGATAGACGCCCGGGATGCGACCGAGCACCTTCAGGGCGGTGGCCATGACCGCGCCCGTGTTGCCCGCCGAGACCAATCCGGCCGCGCGTCCCTGCAGCACCTGCTCGGCTGCCAAGCGAATGGAGCTTTCCTTCTTGGTGCGGAGGGCCTTGGAGGGGTTGTCGTGCATCGTGACCACGTCGCTGGCGTGGACGATTTCGATCTTGCCGCGCGCCGGGAAGTACTTGGAGAGTTCCTTCCGCAGGACATCCTCGCGTCCCACGAGCAGGATCTTGGCACCGAATTCCTCGGCTGCCAGCAGGGATCCCTCGACCTCGGCGACAGGGGCTCCGTCGCTGCCCATGGCATCGACAGCGACAGTGATCGGTTCCGGCACGGGGTTTCCGGTTCCTAGCACTTTCAGCTACTCGGACTCGACCTCGATCACCTGCCGACCCCTGTAGTAGCCGCACTTCGGGCAGACGCGATGCGGCACCGTGCTCTCGCCGCACTGCGAGCAGAGCGAGTCTGCCGACTCGACGAGGTGGTCGTGCGCGCGTCGCTTGCCCGTGCGGGATCTGGAATGTCGTCGTTTGGGATTCGGCATGGTTCGATGCTCCTGATGGTGGTAATCGGGCTCAATGCTTGTATTTTAGATGGCGCAAGCCGTCCCAGCGGGGATCGGCGAACGCGTCGCGGCAGTCGCAGGGCTCGACGTTGCGATCCGCCTTGCAGATCGGGCAGATGCCCTTGCAGTCGGGATCGCACAGGTAGCGGGCCGGCAGCCAGAGCAGCAATTGCTCCTGCACCACTTGCGTCAAGCCGATGCCGCCATCCTCGTAGAAACCCACTTCGGTCTGCTCGCGCGTGATCGCGGTCTCGCCGCTCTGCTCGATGATCTCCATCGGATAGAAGTACAGCTCGAAGCTCTCGTCGAAGTCGCGCCGCAAATCCTTGAGGCAGCGGTCGCAGGCATGGACGGCGTTCGCTTGCAGCCGCCCTTTGACGCGAATCGTGCGGAGTCCTTGCTTGTCCAGCAGCTCGGCCTTGCCCGCGACCTGCGCGGGCCCGGCCAGGCCCCACCCGTCGATCAGCTCCAGCAGCCTCGGTTGGATCGCCGTCTCGAAGCGAAACGGCTTGCGCTCCAGTGCTGTCGCGTCGATGAAAAGCCTCCGATCCACGCCACGACACTCCCAGTCTAGCGACAGCGACCGAGTTCCCGCAAACCGCCGTTCGAGGCAGCGGGCGGGATGCGGTCTCGCGCCCCCTTCCTACAATGGTTGCTTCGGCCCATGAAAATCAAGGATCTGCGGGTTCACTCCATTGCCATCGCCGACCCGCCGCTACGCAGCTCGTACGGGCTGCACGCGCCGTACGCGTTGCGCAACATCGTCGAAGTCGAGAGCGAGGACGGCATCGTGGGAATCGCCGAGACCTACGGCGGCGAGGGCCCGGCCGACGCCTTGCGCCAGCTCAAGCCCGAAGTGGTCGGTGCCGATGCCTACCGCGTCACCGGCGACCTCTTGGAACTCGCGGACGGCGCGGGCGCGGGAGCCGAGCGCTCCCACGTCATGCGCACGCCCGGCGAGAATCCCCTCGATGCCGGGCCGCGCACGTACTCCGCGTTGGAGACCGCCTGCTTGGATCTGATCGGTCGCAGCACCGGCGTCCCGGCGTGCGACCTGCTCGGCGGCCGCTGCCGGGACGCGGTGCCGTTCTCGGCCTACGCCTTCTACAAGCACGCGGGTGGTGGCGGCGAAGGTGCCGATGCGCGCGAGGACAAGTACGGCGAGTGCCTGACGCCCGCCTCGATCGTGGCGCAGGTGCGCTCGATGGTCGACGAATACGGGTTCCGAGACATCAAGCTCAAGGGTGGAGTGCTCGATCCGGACGACGAAATCGAAGCCATCCGCCAGCTGCGGGCGGAGTTCGGATCCGACATGCCCTTGCGCATCGATCCGAATTCGGCTTGGACGGTCGAGACATCGGTGCGGGTCGGCGAGCGCTTGCGCGAAGAGCTGCGGGGCGGAGGCTATCTCGAGGACCCAGCTGCCGGACTCGACGGCATGGCCGCGACCCGCCGCGAGCTGCTGCGACGGGGCATCGACACACCCTTGGCGAGCAACGTGGCCGTGACTTCGTTCGCCCATCTGCCCGAGGCGATCTCGCGAGATGCCGTGCAGGTCGTCCTGTGCGATCACCACTTCTGGGGCGGCATGCGCCAGGTCCAGCACTTGGGCAAGCTCTGCCAGACATTCGGGCTGGCGCTCTCGATGCACTCCAACTCGCACCTCGGCGTATCGCTGATGGCCATGGCGCACGTGGCGGCCGCCACCCGGAACCTGACGTACGCCTGCGACACGCACTACCCGTGGCAGGCTGCGGACGAAGTGATCGCGGGTGGGCGTTTGGCATTCGAGGGCGGCGCCTTGCGGATTCCCGACCGGGGCGGCCTGGGCGTCGATCTGGACTACGACCAGCTCGAGCGATTGAAGGCACGCTACGCTGCGATTCCGTACCGGCGGCGCGATGACGAAGCGGAAATGCGCAAGCATATCGACCCGACTTGGCGCAGGGTACTGCCGCGGTGGTAGTATCTGTTGCGTGTTTTCCGTCCGGTCGTGTTGCATACCGGACGGCAAGAGTCTACGATCAATGCACCGGAAGGAGGGATGGTCATGGCGAGAGCGTGCCGTCTAACAGTCTTGTTTCTTTCTCTGGCCTGCGCGCTGGCGCTCGCGGTGCCCCGGATCGCGTCCGTCAATCCCGATGCCGTGGCACCGGGCGGCTCGGCGGTCGCCGATGGCTCGGATCTCGGCGCAGGGTCGGTTGCCAAGCTGTACCTCACGGCGTCCGGCAAGGACGTCGAGCTGACTGTCACCGAGCAGGCCGATGGCAAGATCGCCTTCACCGTGCCCGACGGCACGGACATGAAGCGGTATCGCCTGATGGTTCTCACGGCGGGGTCGGGAGCTGCTTACATGGAGCAGCCCGTGGCGCTGGAAGTCGTCGACGAGGCGACCGCCAAGGCGCGCGCCGAAGAGGGCGAGGTCGAACTCGAGATCATCGAGGCCGAGCCAGCGGAAGAGGAAGAGCCCCAGCAGGGCAAGGGCAAGAAGAAGCGCAACTGAGCGAGACCGCTCAAGCGGTCTCTGCGTTGCGGGCCGCGCCGGCGCTGCCGGTGCGCGGCGGGGATGCCCCCAACTGTTGCAACGCCCAGCGGGCGTGTTCGCGGACGACGGCGTCCGGATATTCCGCGAGTCGCGCGAGCGCCTCGCGAAACGCGGGGTTGCCGCTGTTGCCCATGGCCACGGCGACGTTGCGCAGGAACCCCGCGTAGCGGCCTCTCTCGACCGGCGTGCCCCCGAACCGGCGGTCGAACTCTTCTTCGGAAAGGCCCGCCAATTCGGCTAGATCCGGTCGCTCGTTGATCGCTTGGTAGGAGGGTTCCGCGGTCACGGCCGCCCGGCGATGGTTGTTCCACGGGCAGACGTCCTGGCAGATGTCGCATCCGAAGACGTGGTGGCCGACCGCCGCGCGCTGCTCTTCGGGGATGGAGCCGCGCAACTCCACGGTCCAGTAGGCGATGCACAGCCGCGAGTCCAGCGCGTGGGACGGCCCGCTCGCGCTGTCGAGTTCGACGAACGCATCGGTCGGGCAGGCGTCGATGCATCTCCGGCACGTGCCGCACCGGAAGGCCGCCTCCTCGTCCCGCGCGAATTCCACCGAGGTGAGGATCTCGCCGAGGAAGAACCAAGACCCCGTCCGTTCCTCGATCAGGCACGAGTTCTTGCCGATCCAGCCCAGCCCGGCCCTGCGGGCGTAGGCGCGCTCGAGCAACGGCGAGGTGTCCACGCAGACCTTGTTCCGCACGCCCGGCCCGTAGCGCGCTTGGATCCAGTCCGCGAGAGTGCGCAAGCGGGCCTTGAGCGTGTCGTGGTAATCGGCGCCCCAGGCGTAGCGCGAGATCCAACCCCGGCGGTCGGACGCGAATTCCGTGGAGTACGGCGCCGAGGCGTTGTAGACCGACCCGACGCAGACCACGGAGCGAGCCGACGGCAGCAAGGCGCGCGGGTCGGAGCGCAGCTCTCCGCGGCGTCCGGCCAGATAGCCCATGTCGCCGTGGTACCCGCGCTCCAGCCACTCGGCGTAGAACAGGGATTCGAGTGTCGGCTCCGGGGATGCCACGCCCGCCAGTTCGAATCCGAGCTCGCGGGCGCGAGCCTTGAGCGGGGCGCTGTCCTGCACGGTGCCGTCCGTGGAGCGGCGCGGCCGCATCCCGCTCCCGAGTGACGCGAAACAGCCGTTCAGCCCCTCTATGCTGCCATAGAACCGCGAATTTCTGCGATTCGCCGATATTCCGTTGCGCGGCCAGGCGGCGAGGTCATATTCTTGCGTATGGCTGGCAGGAGTGCCTCCACGCGGGTGCGGATGCCGGCCGATCGCGATCGGGAGCCCCCTCGGGAGCGCGCTCGGCGCGAGTGGAATCTCGAGGAGGGAACACGCATGCTCAGACCGGTTAAGTACTTGGAGCGGGGCCTGACGGGGGCCGCCAAGGCGGGCTGGAAAATCGCCCGCAAGTTGGACGCCCGCAAGGACCCGAATCCGACCTTCACGCCGGCTTGGTCCGAAAAGCCCATGCTCAAGTCGTGGGAGAAGTCCAAGCCCCCGCTGGGCTGGCCGCGCCAGACCGATTCGCTGTGCCCGAAGTGCGTGCGCGAGGCGCGCGAGGTGATCCTGAACGGCGAGGTCGACTACTCGATCCTCAAGACCGAGAAGGTCGGCGAGGTCAAGGCCACGATCGTGCAGCGGGACAACCAGATCTGGATGGTCAAGGATTGTCCGCGGCACGGCAAGACCGAGGACCTCATGGCGATCGATGCCAAGTTCCTCGAGCACATCGAGTCGCAGTTCCCGGGCCGCGACATTCGCGCCCACAACGACGAGGACCTGCACAACCACGGCTCGTCGACCGTCAAGTGGGGCCGCGGGGCGGTGCTGACAGTGGACCTGACGAACCGCTGCAACATGATGTGCGACCCGTGCTTCATGGACGCCAACCAGGTCGGATTCGTCCACGAGCTCGAGTGGGAAGAGATCAAGACGATTCTGGACAACGCGATCAAGATCAAGCCGCGCCGCCAGATGTCGGTCCAGTTCTCGGGCGGCGAGCCGACGATGTCGCCGTACTTCCTCAAGGCCGTGCAGTACTGCCGGCAGATCGGCTACAACTCGGTGCAGGCCGCGACCAACGGCATCGAGTTCGCCAAGAACCCGGAGTTCGCCGAAGCGGCCGCCGACGCCGGGATGCGTTACGCGTACCTGCAGTTCGACGGGATCGGCAACGAGCCGAACCAGCACCGCAAGATCGGCAACCTGTTCGACGTCAAGATCAAGGCGATCGAGAATATGCACGACGCCGGCATCGAGATCGTGCTGGTGACGACGTTGGTGAACAACGTCAACAACGAAGAGGTCGGCCCGATCATCCAGTTCGCTCGCGACAACCCGGGCCGGATCGCGTTCATCGCGTTCCAGCCGGTGTCGTTCACGGGCCGCGACGAGGAGATCACCGACGAGCGGCGGATGCGCCAGCGCTACACGCTGAGCCACCTGGCGCACGACGTGAAGCGGCAGGTCGGCATCACTGAGCCGACCCGGGACTGGTTCCCGATCTCGGTAATGGGCAGCTTCGTGGACGCGGCGGACCTGGCGCACGGGCCGCAAGCGCAGTGGGGGCAGGTCAGTTGCGGTTGCCATCCGAACTGCGGGGTCGGCACGGCGCTGATGATCAACAAGCAGACCAAGGACATGGCCTCGGTGCCGGAGTTCATCAACGTGCCGCAATTCGTGCAGGACATCCGGCGGGTGACCGACTCGGGTCGCAGCAAGCTGGCCACGAACGTGCAGATGGGGCTGGCCCTGCTGAAGAACTACAACCCGATGAAGGCCCCCAAGGACTTCTCGATGTTCGACCTGCTGAAGAAGTTCGACAAGTCGTTCGCCCTGAGCGGCAAGAACTACGGCAAGGGCACCGCCCGCCGGAACGATCCGTGGAACTTCCTGTTCGTCGCCGGCATGTGGTTCCAGGACCTGTTCAACTACGACTTCCGGCGCACGGAGATGTGCGTGATCCCTTACGGAACGCAGGAAGGCGAGATTTCGTTCTGCGCGTACAACACGGGCATCGGCTGGCGGAACATCATCGAGAAGATGCACATGACCGCGACGCTGTCGCAGTGGTACGGCGAGCACGGGCGGCACAAGATCTACGCCGGCGGGCGCAAGGTCGACGAGATCACCCAGCTGAGCGAGAACCTGCACATCAACGCCGAGCACGCAGCGCGCGGCGCGCAGGTCTCCGACGGTCCGCAGAACGCCCGCGAGGAGAAGATCGCGGCTCGGGACAAGAAGCTCGCCGAGGCGCGGGCGGCTGGCGAAGCCCTCCCGGGCAACGGCGCCCAGCCCAAGCTTGCTCCTGAAGAGGAGGCGCGGCTGATGAAGATGTACCGGCAGGACGTGCTCAAGGAGCCCGCGGCGCCCCAGTTGGTGCAGATCGCGTCGGCGAGCAGCCAGCCTCGGGAGACGGTTGGCGCGAGCGGCGACTAGGCCGCCGGCACGGAACCAGCCCAGCCCCTGACCCGGGAATTCACGCGGGTCAGGGGCTGGGCGAAGTTGCGCGATCCAGCACGGCAATCGCCCGCGGGTGACGGGAAGGTTCTCTATCGGTGTTCGACACGACATCGGAGAGTCTGACCGCCACGGGCGGATCGCCTTGCGCATTGCTACGCAATCGGCTTCAAGCCTCACAGAACAGCTCTTCCGGCCGCTGTTGGACCAGATCGATCCGTTGCGACTTGCCGTGGACACTCGATCCATGCGCATGGCCGCGGAATACGGTATGCGGCTGGCGAAGCGCAGCGAGAACCTGAAGCATGACGGACTCGTTGAACTAATCTCGGACTACCCAGCACACGAGTCTGAGATCAATCGCGAGGCAGCAGCCGAAAAGCTCAGCTCAAGCGTCAGGGGACCGAGTGGAACCGAACTTGCACTGTTGGAAGGTCTGAGTCCCTGGTTGGAGATTCCGCAGGTCACACCGTTGGTGCAGGTGTTCTCGATTGGTATAGTACGCAACGGGGAGAGGAGTCATGAGAAAGGGAAAATCCATCCAGCAGGTTCGAATCGAGAAGATGCTCGAGACCAAGAAGCTCATCGATCACCGCTACCAAGCGATCAGACGGTCAGACCGGTACATTCGGCCGAGCCGTCCAGACACGAGACAGACAAAATCAACTGACGAAATGTTTCGCAGCTAGCAAGGCCGCGCCTAGCCATTTGCCTTGCGCGAGCTGGAGTGGCGGCTGGCGCAACTAGTATTCTGGTTGCGAGCGGTGTGTCTGCTCGTGTCACCACGAAGTCCCTTCAAAGCGACCTGCCGTGCAGAGGCTTGACGAATGGATCGGCGTGGAAGAGGGGACGAACGGCTAGCTGTGCAGTTCCAGCATCTCGAATTGCGGGGAACAGACCGGTCCGCCAAGCGAACTGTTGCCAGGCGATGCAGTATGGCGGAACGCCCATGACATCTCAGGTGGTCAGGTTCGAGTCCTCTCAATCGGGAGCCGGAGCCTTCCAGCGCGACAACGATGGCTGTACCGTCCTGCACGATTCCAGAGTCAGGTCCCTCCGCAAATGACTGGGACCGCCCGTGGGCTCTCCCTCGCCGGCAGCTACGGCCAAGCACAGTTCGCTGTTGGCTAACTTGATCCGGCCGTCGGCCTCGACTACGAAGCGTTGCGATTCTGAAGCACCGCAGGGCGCGAGCGAGACGCTCGCGCCGGCACGTGCGGACGATGCCTCGGCGCAACGGTCGTACGCCTTCATGTAAAGCTGGCCAGCCTCCGGGTGGTTAGGCGTGAACAGCTCGTCTGCGGCACCCGGCTTGCAGGTGTGCGCCATCAATGGCGCGTCGACGTTCACGCGATTACGGAAGCCGGGAACATCGACGCAGTAGAACTGGGGCTCGTCGAGAGGATCGATCAACTGGATCAATCCCTCGGCACCCAGCAACGGAAGTGCCCCCGCAACGGCGATCAATACAGCGGCTCTGCGCATGCTGGCCATTGTAATGGCCCCGCCCAGTGGTGCCTCGGCTCCGGCGGGACCGAAACCAGCGCCGTGGAGGCGTGGCCTCGGATCGTCGGCAACCCAGCCTTGAGTTGCTCCGGTGGTATCATTCCGGCGTGCGCGAGCAACTGATCTATCTCCTCCTTGTCGGCGGTCTTTGCGCGGGCGCATTCGCAGCCTCCGATCCGGTCGAATTTCAAACGCACGTCATCGAAGCCGAGATGCCCGGCGGATACGCCGTACTCGTCGCTGACTTGAATGACGACGGCCGCCCTGACGTACTCGGGATGACCTCCCGCATCAAGGAACTCCCTTGGTACGAGAATCCGTCCTGGCAACGGCATGTCTTGCAGAAGGATCTCAACGGATTGGTCAACATGGCTGCTCACGACATCGACGGCGACGGCATTCCGGAACTCGCTATCGAGAACGAATTCAGCATGGTCGCCGCCAAGAGCCGGGGCCTAGTGTGGCTGCTCGAGCAT
Organism: Bryobacterales bacterium; assembly: GCA_965242625.1. Classification (GTDB taxonomy): domain Bacteria; phylum Acidobacteriota; class Terriglobia; order Bryobacterales; family UBA6623; genus VXMF01. Next base: position 1,548,292 of record CBDEST010000005.1, read on the forward strand.
CAAGGAGACCCGCGGGAACCATGGAAGTCCGTGCCTGTCGACGAATTGACAACCTCCCACCACGTGGCGTGGGCCGATGTCGATGGGAATGGCGACAAGGAACTCATCAACGCCCCGCTCATCGGGTCCGAGGCGCTAGCGCCGAAGTACGAGGACAACGTTCCGCTGGTGTACTACCACGTGCCTCAGGATCGTCGCGAACCATGGAAACGGTTGCTGATCGATGACACGCTCAGCGGTGTCCTGCACCGGGTGCGGGTTGTTCAGTGGGATGCCGATCCCCGCGAAGAACTGCTGACCGCTGGATTCGACGGCATAACGTTGCATGATCCCACCGGGACGGGAACCGAAATCCGGTGGCGGAACACGCTGCTGTCCCGAGGCCGCGAGCCGGAACCGAAGACCGCCGGAGCGAGCGACGTGGCGATGGGGAACCTAAACGGAACGAGGATGTTGACTTCGGTCGAGCCATGGCACGGCAACGAGGTCGTGGTCTATACGGAAGCCGCTGATGGCCGATGGCAGCGCAAGGTCATCTACGACCGCTTGACGGAGGGCCACGAAGTCTGCGTCGGTGACTTCAACGGTGACGGCCGCGACGACATCGTCGCCGGAGACCGTGCGCGGGGCGAAATCGCGGGTTCGCACGTGTTCTTCGCGCAAGACGACGCTGGATCCGAGTGGCTCCACCAAGACCTCGATCCGATGGGCATGTCGGCTTCGGGTTGCGCGGTAGCCGACCTCAATGGCGACGGCCGCTTGGATGTCGTTCAGATCGGCGGGGCGACGAAGAACATCAAGTGGTACGAGAACCTGGGGACTGAGCGCTGACAACGCTCTCCACGTAGCACCGAGGAGCGATTCTTCACCGACGGTGCCAGCTACCCGTGCTCGTACTTCGCGCCACGGCGGTAGCTGTCGGGTCTTGCCCAGGTATCGGCTTCCCGTGACCCGCTCAGTTCAGCCCGTTGCACTTGGACTGCCACTACACCGCCGCAGTCGCCCGCATGCTGTCGAGCCGCCGCTCTTGAGGGTGTTGTCGTTGAACGGGCTGTGTGGTATCGTGGGAATTCAAGAGCGAAGTGGCGGATGCTATGGTACAACCTGCGCTGACGGTGACGGAACGGACTGCAAGGGCTGGTGTGGAGGCTCTGAGGGTTCGGAGTTTATCTGTCGATGGGTATCGAGGATTCCATGCATTACGTATCGGCGACCTAGGTCGCGTAAACTTAATCACAGGCCGAAATAACACGGGCAAGACATCCCTTCTTGAGGCGATTCGAATTCTTGTCCACCGAGCCTCACCCCGCGTGATTCATGAAGTCGTCAGCTATAGGGAAGGAATTGAACTCGATGACAAGCAAGCACCATACTCAACAGGTCAGCCGCCATTAGTTGCGAAACTATTCAATGGATACCCGTTCCGTATTTCCAATCAGACTCTCGATCAGGTCATTGTTTCTATCAAAACAGAGGGCACTCTTATTCCTTCGACTATAACGATGCAACTAGCCAATGTTGTACCCAGTGAATGCAATCAGAAATCAACCGTGATCGAAGGGCAGTATCGCGATGGTGACATCGTCTTGGTGGTGGGAATCGACCACGAGCGGAAGGAACACCTTCTAAATTGGCCGTCAAGCAGTTGTGGCCGAGATCAGGGCGAGAATTCGTTACAGTTTTCCTGTCAGGAAACGTTTGGTCCAGTCTGCCATTGTGTTGGTGTCGATGTGTACGGGGCGCAAGACTTTTCCCGTTTAGGCAAGCTATGGGACAGTATCGTGCTATCGAAGGACCAAGACCTTGTAATTCAATGCCTTAACATTATCGAACCGAAGATTACCGGAGTTTCAATGATCAGTGATGGCCACAACTCGGATCATCGGAGGCCGTTCGTTCGGATGTCTGACTCCGAGAGTCCAGTTACGCTCCGCTCAATGGGCATTGGAATTAGTCGATTATTTGAAATCATTGTATCTCTAGTTAACGCCCGTAGCGGATTCTTGTTGATCGAAGAACTCGATAGAGGACTTCACTATGGTGTTCATTTCGAAGTCTGGAAAATGATCTTGAGGCTGGCTCGCGAGCTTGATGCTCAAGTTTTTGCGACTTCCCACAGCGGGGATGCGGTCAAGGCATTTTGTCGTGCCAACGCCGAGGATACCTTTCACCATGGTGCTCTGATAAAGCTCGAGCGGATCCGCGGAGAGATTGTATCCACAGTCTTCTTCGGAGACGAGTTGGACATCATCGCTCGTCACCAAATCGAGGTACGATAACGCGAAGCGGGCCTTACATGGTCGACACACAGTCGCTCGGTGTCGATGCTGGCCATGAAAAACCCGACATAGGCTTGCGAGAAGAACGGAAATGTGACGCGAAGAGCGGACTGCCGGGGCCGTCTGAATCCAAGCCCACGTTCAAACTGACGTAGAGACGCAGCTAGCGAATCCGGGCAATCGTTGGTCAGGAGTTGTTGGCGGAAGCGTCGGCGTGGATCCGCATGCGCGGTCATGCGATTCCAGTTGCACCTAGAAGAGGCGACCTTACGCGCACCGCTCAGACTTGCTGTGCATTTGCGCCTGATGCGACCCTCGTTGCGTCACCTATCCGTCCTCACATGGATCAATGCACGCCGATTCGAGTGGGCTTGCCGCCATGGACGGATGGTTCGGCGCACCATTGATTTCGCAGCAGGTCAAGCCCTTCCGCCAAGTCGGGGTCGAACTGCAGCAGACTCGCTCTCCCGAAGAACAGGGCGCTATCGAGTGCCTTGCGTGTCGCGTCACGGTACGCCTCGTTCGCGGGCTGGAACACCCTGTCCTTGAACTCCTCGAATATCGTGCGACAGCGATCCGTTTGGTCTCCGGTCAATGTGCGAGGGTCGAGCACGGGCAGTTCGGGGAGTTTGGTAATGGTGATCCGCGCCCGTCCCTGCTGCTGCCTTGTCCCTTGCCACCAGAAAAGGATCAGTCCCAATGTCGAATTGGACCAGAGCAGAAGGGGAATCTCGTATCGCTGTTCGTGCGGAATCACGTTCGGCCATGCAGTTCCGCCTAGGCACTTCTCCGGTGTCAGGCACATGGCGAGGCTCTGGGAGTTCAGCCGGAAGTCCAGGTTTGAGTGCAGGCGAGAGGCCGCTTGATGCCAACGCTCGGCCGCTCGCGCCTCGTCCCCCGCCCGGGGCTCTCCGCAACGGTCGGGCTGCACTACGAAGCTTCGCTGGTGATCGGCAGAGTGCCTCCAGAGTATTGGGTACGTCGGTACCTCGCCGGACCGGGTGAGACGCACGACGAACGGGCCTTGCGGCGGACCGGTCTTGTGTCGGTCCGTGGGGCCGCCACTGATGTCCCTATGCACGAGACCCCGCTTCGCGACAGCGCCTAGCGTGACGATGGGCAGATCAATTCCCCGCGACTGCCGCGGTAGGCACAGGTTCCCCGAAGCGAGGTTGCGAGCGGCCTCGATGACGCTATTGGAGCGGATGCCTGCAGCCCCCGCGTCGCGAATGTCGCCGGTCACGACGCGTCGCCTCGCTGATCTCGCTTCCAAGGCGGCGGCGAGGAGCGTCGCGGGCCGTGCAGCGAGGTTGGAGAACATCGTGCGAGGGGAACCGCTCTTCCGCTTGGTGGCTACGACAAGGCACTCCGCCATGCCCGTGTCCGCCGAGAATGCGCTCGCCGTTGCTCCCGTCGCAGCGATTGATGTGACGTGAATCTCTCCGTAGGATCCGGCAAGCGTTTCGCGCGCCCCCTTCCACGCCTCGCCGCGGACGAACGCGAACGGGAGCACCGCGGCGAGCACGCCGCCATCCCGCAGCTTGCGATGCGCCAAGTCCAAGAAATTCGAGGCGAGACCGGCATGGCCGCTGCCAAACCCCCGCCAACTTGCTTGAGCTTGCGTTGCATCGCGGCTTGCTCGTCGTGCGAGGTATCGAAGCCCGCGAATGACGGCACCGGTATGTCGGCATGGTGGGCTTCGTGGTTCGTGGGCCGCGTGAACGGGGGATTCATGATGACCAAGTCGCAGGATTCGTCCTTGATCGTGACGGAGTGCTCGCGTCGGCTGTCCGCCGCCCGGCCGCCGAGCGACTCGCCCGTGGCGAACAGTGAGAAGGAATGGTCGGAATCGAGGAAATCCAAGGCACCGATGTGCGTCCGGCCACCGCTGATGCCGTAGGGCACCGTGTGAATCTGCGATTCGCCGTAGACGAGCGAAGGGTGGGTGCTGGAGAGCATCGAGCAGGTCAAGTGTGTCGCGGCGGGCATGATGTCCAGACCGACCAAGACGCGCTCCATCATGGCCTTGTGCAAGAGCTTGTCGTCGCCGCCCGCCCGGCGGTATCGCCGGTAGATGGCCCGCTGGGTGGCGGAGAGCAAGGCCCCCGTGCCGCACGCGAAATCTGCGACGCGCAGGTTTTCGACGGCGGCTTGATCCGTCCAGTCCACGCCTAGCCGTTTGATCGCCAGTTCTGCGAGCAGGCACGCGGAGGGCGGCAAGGTGTAGAAGGTGGCTAGGAACTTCCGATCCGCGATCAGGGTCTGGAACATCCGTCCCGTCAAGTCGTGGTAGCTCGTCGCTCCGAGCTTCGTCAGTTCGGGGATAGCCGCCGTGAATAGTTCCATGACCCACCACACGAGCTTGACGGGCATTCGCTCCACTACCTCGCAAGCGATGCCGAAGATCGGGTAGTAGTTCACTTCGAGGATCTTTCTCCAAGCCTGCAGCAGGAAAAACTTGTTTGCCACAGGTTCATGTATGGGAAGGGGCGGAATCCCCGGTTGGTCTTCGATCGCCGCGTGAAAGACGCAGGCCGAGACGCAGATGGCAGCGGCCATGCGCTCGGTCTGCTTGCCGGGTGCTTGATGCAACGTCTGCGCGATTTCTCCCAGCGTGTGAGAGGTGGCTCGCTCGGCCAACCGATCCGACGATTGACTCACCACTCGTTCGAGAACCTCTGTCCCGAGCGCGAGCTGCCGTTCCGAGAGCGACAGGTACTCGATGGCGTCGGCGAGGTCGTCCACACCCCCCTCCAGCCATTCCCGACCGGTCGGCCACCGCCTGCCGATTCCGCCGGAATCCAAGTAATAGGTGGCATAGCGGAACGGCGCATCCTCGATGGCTTCGAGATCACCTGTCCTCAGGCTCTCGGGCAAGACGACGGCCAAGACGCCTTCGATCCCGGATCCGCCCCGCTTCAAGATCGTTCCCAACCGAGCGGTCGCGTCTTTCTCGACGCTCGCGGCAGGGGCGAATTCCGTCTCCACGATCACCGCCTGCCGGTTTGGCGCGGCGACGAGAATGTCCGGCCTCATGCCCGCCCCGCTGCCCATGCCCGGCGTGGCTTGCTGAATCACTCGGGTGCTCTCGGCGTGAACGGTCTTGGCGTTCCAGTCGGGATTCCGCTTGCACAGCGCGCGAGCCAACTCGCCGTTCGCCTGCGTTTCCGTGTTCCACGGTTCATTCATGTTGCGAACGCCCTCGTGCGCGTTGCGGCGTAGGCTGCCGCACGACTCGCTGTGCGGCTTGCCGAATGCACTTCCCGAAGCTGCTTCAAACCAATCACTGCCGGGTGGATGGCGGTTTTTCCTGCTCGCAAGCCAGCTTGCTCAACTCGATGGACATTCGGCTGTGGGCAGTTCATTTCGGATGCCATCGCAGGGCGATTGACTCTGCGGCCGCTCTGCCAGCTCGCTGCTGGAGATTGAGATTCTGAAATCCACCTGCAGTCCACATACCTAGGTTGCGCCAATTCGATGATTGCGAACGTCCTATACGATTCCAGAGACTCCCGGCCGTCGCAAGGCACCCATTCCAGATCCATACTCGTCCCGTCGGTTCCCGTCGCTTCCCCCAACAACTTCATTGTCTCACAAGCCGCCGGCCGTGCGCTAGCAGCCGTTGCGCCGACAGGGACAATTCGACGTGACGCGGTCCTACCCACGACTGCTATGTTGAAGACGCGCCAGGGTCTGGAGAGACCGGTCAGATGACATTGTTCAGTGGATCAAATCGGCATCCCGAGAGACGGCCAGAGACCGAGGCCAGTCGGATTCTGGAGCGTTTCTGGAATCGGCGATGCATCCCCGTCGATCCATTCACGATCGCTCGACGGATGGGTCTTGAGGTCAAGCGCGGACCGCTCCCGCAAGACGTTTCCGGAGTCCTCCGCAAGATCCCCGGAGATGTAGCGGTTATCGTTCTTGAGGCTACGGACTCGTTGAACAGGAAGCGATTCACGTGTGTGCATGAGCTAGGCCACTATATACTCCGAGCGGGCGATGCAGACTACATTAATGTCGAGGGTTACGTGGAACTTCGGGGCACAGCCTCAACGCCGGGCGAGATCTCGGATGAGGTCTTCGCCAATCAGTTCGCGGCATTCTTGCTGATGCCTCGCGAAGAGGTCGTGCGGCGCTTCAGGAGTGACAGGCAGGTGTATATGCTTGCTCCGCATTTTGGTGTTTCCGATGAGGCAATGCGCTATCACCTAGAGAACCTCAGGATGAAATCAGACAAAGTCCGGCGCGGGCAGTAGAGATCAGTTTGATTGAGCTTGGCTGATCGTACGGTACGTGTTTACCGAGAGGAATATTCGGTAGAACGGCATCATCGGCTGCTTGGAAACTCAACCTGACCACGGCGCGCTAGAGGTCCACCTCGCTTCTGCAAGAGGTGTGCTGGCGAAAGGACCTCGGCAGTCAAATCCGCGGATCTAGGTCCCGCCGACATGGGATCCCCACCCCGCAGGTCCAGCGCGGACCAAGCTTGGATCAGGCGTGAGCGAGCCGCTCGAGGACCGAGCCGGAGCGGACGATAGTGTGCTCGCGTCCCGGCCCGGTCGAGACGCCCCCGATCTCCACCTCGATGCGGTCTTCCAAGAACGTTAGGTAGTCCCGCGCGACCTGCGGGAGATCGTCGTATGCCTCGATGCCCGATGTCGAACTCCGCCAGCCAGGAAGTTCCTCGTAGACCGGTTCCACCGCTGCGTAATCCTCGGCGATCGCCGGCATCCAGTCCAGCGTCGCGCCCTTGTAGCGATATCCCGTGCAAACCGGGATCCTGTCCAAGTAGTCCAGTACGTCCAGCTTGGTGAGGAACAGCGTTGAAAGGTGATTGATCGAGTGGGCGTACCGCAGCAGCGGGATGTCGAACCACCCGCAGCGCCTCGGGCGTCCGGTCACCGTGCCGTATTCCTTGCCGACTTCCCGCAGCTTGTCCGCTTCGGGTCCGAACAGTTCCGTCACGAACGGCCCTTCCCCCACGCGCGTCGCGTAAGCCTTCGCCACGCCCGCGATCTCGTGCAGCAGTCGCGGCGAGACCCCGGATCCCGTGCAGAGCCCTCCCGCTGTCGCATTCGACGACGTGACGTATGGGTAGGTGCCGAAGTCAATGTCCAGCATCGTGGCTTGGGCACCCTCGAACAGCAGTCGCTTGCCCTGCTTCGTGGCGTCGTTGAGGTACTTGCCGGTGTCCGTCACGAACGGGCGCAAGCGGTCGGCGAAGTCTTGGTAGCGCTTCAGAGCGGCATCGACATCCCAAGGTTCTCCGATACCCGAGGCGTCCGCTAGCACACCCTTCTCCGTCGCGAGTGCGCGGAATCGGTCGGCGAATAGATCCATCGACAGCAGCTCGGCAACGCGAATCCCGCGTCTGCCGACCTTGTCTTCGTAGCAAGGGCCGATCCCGCGCGAAGTGGTGCCAATCTTGCGCTTGCCCGGCGTGGCCTCCGTCGACCGTTCCATCACCGGGTGGTACGGCGAGACCACATGCGCTCTGTTGCTGATGATCAGGTTGCGCTCGACCTCGACTCCAAGGTCACGCAGAGTCTCGATTTCATTGAGGAGGGCCTCCGGATCGATCACAACCCCGTTTCCGACAACCGCCACCTTGCCGGGGCGGAGGATGCCGCTAGGCACTAGGGAGAGCTTGTATACCTGATCGCCAACTTGAACGGTGTGGCCAGCGTTGTTGCCGCCTTGGCAGCGCACGACGATGTCGAAGTGCTCCGCGACCAGATCGATCAGCTTGCCCTTGCCCTCATCCCCCCACTGCAGACCCAAGACGGCAAGGTTAGGCATAGCTGTTCCTGTGGAATCCCGCCAAGTGCGGGGAAAGGGGACACCGGGCTCGCCTGCGATAGGGGCGTTAGGCCGCGGCTCTCCTCTTATTCTAGCCCCTCCAGAGGGAAACGGATCGTCGACGCTTAGGGGACAGTGCAAAATAACTTTCCTTGGTTGAGGTCGATTCTTGGACAGTTGTCGGTAGCCGGACGCATGTCCGCTGGTCATGCGGTGGCGGGTGCCGGTTCGGCAGAGATGCCCGCGGTCTCGCCGGCGGCGGCGGCCGCCGACGGCGCGAAACGGTCCGTCGCGTGGGGCCGGATCTCGTAGTTCCAACGCGGCCGCTCGGCGTCGGGGTGCAGGTTCAGCGCATCCATCTGCTCGTCACTGATTTGAACCCCCTTAGCATACTGGCGGGTGATCCGGTGGGCGGTCACTTTGAGGCCGGCGCGGGTGGTCGTGGTGCGGATGTAGTTCAGGACGGTCTCGAAAGAGTCCAGGGGCTTGCCCTGCCAGTTGGTGCTGAGGAAGCTGAACAGGCGATGCTCGATCGGGTTCCACTTGGAGCAGCCGCTGGGGTAGTGGGCGACGCGCACGCGCAGGCCGTGGGGGTTGCACAGGATGTGCTGCAGGGCGTGCTTCCAGGCGCGCGGGCGGCAGCCGTTGCTGCCGCCGCTGTCGGCGAGGATCAGCAGGGTGGTGGCGCCGGGGTAGAGGTAGCGGCCCTCGAGGCGCCACCAGAGTTCGATGGCGTCGACGGCGAAGGCGGGGGTGTCGGCGGAGTCGCCGACGCAGATGGTGCCGAGGTTGGCGTGGAGGTCGTAGATGCCGTAGGGCACGGCGCGGCCGTCGGCGAGGGAGCGGAAGTCATGGTCGAGGACTTTGGTGTCGTCTTGCTGCCACGTGGCGCCGGCGTTGCGGAACAGGCCGATGAGTTCCTTTTTCTTGGTGTCGACGCTGATCACGGGGCAGCCGGCGTACTGGTCGCGCAAGGCGGCGATGCGCTGGAACTGGGGGTCGCGGTCGGGATGCTGGGTGGTGGCGAGGCATTTGCGGTTGACGCGCAAGGAGAAGCCGTTGCTTTTGAGCCAGCGGCGCACGGTCGAGGGGCTGACGGGGAAGCCGTCGGCGGTCAGTTGGGCGGCCAGCTTGGCGACGGAGCGACGCATCCAGCGCAGGCCGCCCATGGGGCTGCCGGCGGTGTCGTTTTCAAGCAGTTGGCGCAGGTGCGCACTCAGGGCAGAGTTTTTTTTACCAAGGCTTTGCGCCCGCCGCCCGGTCGGCGCACGCGCCCGGGCGGGATGCGCCCGAAGGCCACTTCGCGGCGGCCCTTGGCGACGGTCTTGGCATGCAAGCCGAACCAGGCGGCGGCGCGCTGGTCGCCGCCGGGGCCCCACAGCAGCGAGGCGAAGCCGGCGCCCCAGCGGCGCTGGCGCTCGTTGAGCACGGCGCACAAGTGCTGCGCGGCGGACAGCAGCGACGCCGACAGCGCGGGCGAGGCCAGCGCGAGGAGGGGGCCGGCGGTGCGCCGGGCGGCGAGTTGCCGCCGCTGGCGGTCCGGGTCGGTGGCGCAGTACACGTAGATTCCGGCGGGCTTGACGCGGGCCAGCTGGCCGTCCCGCACGAGTTCGCGCAAGACGCCCGGGGTGTCGACCTCGAGCAGCGCGTCGAGTTCGCGGGCCTGCCAGCCGCACGGGGCGGCGACGGTCAGCGCGACTGCGGTGGCGCGCAAGGTGCCGTGCGTCGAGAAGTGGATCTCGCCATGGGCCCACAGGCCGTGGGCGTTGAAGTGTGCGTGGCGGCGCAGGGTGTAGTACTGCCCGCGGTGGGAGTAGCTGGAGAGGGTGTCGAGTTCGTGTAGCTTGCGGAAGACGGTGCGAGCGGAGGGACCGCCGAGGGCGTCGACGAGTTGGTCGAGGGTGGCCACGCGCAGCCGGGCCAAGGTGGCGGCCACGGTTTCGGCGGGGAAGGTGACAGGGCGCATGGCCGATAATAGCAATATTCACAAAGGATAATGTGAATATTGACATAAAGATGTGGGCCCGAGTTACTGATGAACAAAGGGAGACCTAGGCAGGCAGGGTGTGCGTTGCCATACCCAGAGGGCCGATAAAAATCATTATCTATATAGTGAAACGAACTTTATTTTGACGTGTCCCCTTAGCCGTCCTGCAGGGAGGGCGGGCCTTCGCGCCAGGCGTTCCAGAGTCGTTCGAGTCCTGCTACGCGCTCCGGCTGGGACCCGGCGAGATCGTTCAGTTCCGTCCCGTCGGCCTCCAAGTCATAGAGTTCCCATGGTTCGTCCCGGACAGCGACCAATTTCCACCGCCCCTGCCGAATCGCTCTGCCGCGGCTCCACTGCCAGTACAGTTCGCTCGGCGGCTCTCGCGAGCCGCCTTTGAGTACCGGCAGCAAACTGCGGCCATCCATGGGATGCACGGGCGAGCCATTGAATTCTGTCGGTTGCGCGACGCCAGCCGCTTCCAAGAACATTGGCATCAAGTCGATCACGTGCGCCAATTGGTCGGTGATGCCTCCGGCATCGCCAATCACGTCCGGCCAGCGTGCGATCAGCGGGACGTTGATGCCGCCTTCGTGGTCATGCTGCTTGTAGAGGCGGAAGGGCGTGTTGGACGCGTTCGCCCATCCGTATCCGTAGCTCTGGTAGGTGTCCTCGGGGCCCGGCATGACCTCCGGCACGTTGCCCGGCACGACCGGCCTCCCGTCCCGCGTTTGCTCCGGCAGGTACGGACCCTCGCGATCCGTCGTGTATTCGACATGGCAGCCGCCGTTATCGATTTGGAAGACCACCAGCGTGTTGTCCGCTTCACCCGAGGCCTCGAGGAGGTCGAGCAGCTTGCCGATCCCGCGATCCATGCTCGTGACCTGCGCGGAATAGACCTCCATCCGGCGTTGCTGCCACGCCTGGTGCGGCTCGTCCGTCCAAGCGGGCACGCGCGGATTGCGCGGCGAGAGATCCCAAGCGGGGTTGACCATCCCGAGTTCCTTGGTCCGAGCGTGGCGCTCGAGGCGCAGGTCGTCCCAGCCCTTGGCGTAGCGGCCTTCGTAGTGCGCGACATCCTCCGGGAAGGCATGCAGCGGCCAGTGGGCCGCGGTATACGCGACATAGAGGAAGAACGGCCGATCTTGACTCAGACCGTCTCGCATGAAGTCCAGCGCGTAGTCGGTGATCGCGTCGGTGTAGTAGAAGTCCGGATCCATGAAGAGATGCTCGGCCGGATCGTTGTCCAGCATCAGCGAAGCCGGTGTCCAGAAGCTCCCGGCACCCAGCATGGTTCCGAAGAACCGGTCAAATCCGCGCTCGCAGGGAAGGCTCTCGTGCCGCTCGTCGTTCGAAAGATGCCACTTGCCGCTCATGTATGTCGCGTAGCCCGCGTCGCCGAGGGCCTCGGCGGCCGTGACCACGGATGGCGAGATGGCGCTCGCGTCCGTTAGCGCCTTGGTCGTGTAGCAGCCGCTCATCAGAGATGCCCGGGTGGGCACGCACATGTTGTTGGTGTAGTAGCGCGTGAACCGCAGGCCTTGCGCCGCCAAGCGGTCCAGATGCGGTGTCTCGATCTCGCCGCCGTAGCACCCGAGGTCGGAATAGCCCATGTCGTCCGACATGATCATCACGATGTTGGGCCGCTTGGGCTGAGCTGGCGCGTCCGGACGCGAGCAACGAACCGCCGCCAATGGCGCAGCGAGCGCGCCGAGTTGCACGAACCGGCGCCGGTTGATGACGGAGAGATCCATTACGGAAACATCGTACCCCTACACCCGCCGGACCACATGATCGCAAGCGACTGTCTCCCTGCCGCTCCGACTAACTCGGAGTATCATCCGAATTAGTCGGACCATTTCGGAATTCGATTCGATTCGGATGCACTACGAGCGGACGTTACGCATGGATCTTCCGCGAGGCCAGTCGGCTTTCTTGTGGGGGCCGCGCAAGGTAGGCAAGTCAACGCTGTTGCGCGAGCGGTTCCCGGACTCCGCTCGCTTCGACCTGCTGGACACGCGCCTGATGCTGGAGTTGACGCGTTCACCGTGGGCGCTTTCGGAACGGGTGCGCGCCTTGGAGCCGGGCGTTCGCGCCAGACACATCGTTATCGATGAAGTGCAGAAGGTGCCGGCCGTTCTGGACGAGGTCCACCGGTTGATCGAAGACGACGGCCTGAGCTTCGTGCTCTGCGGCTCCAGCACTAGGAAGCTGAAGCGCACGGGCTCGAACCTGCTCGGCGGGCGCGCATGGCGCTTCGCCCTCCACCGCTAGCTTGGCCGGAGGTGCCGGCGTTCGACATCCTGCAGGCCGTGAACCGCGGACTGGTCCCGCAACACTATGACAGTGCGCAGCACCGTCGCGCTCTCGCGGGATATGTGGAGGATTACTTGAAGGAGGAGGTGTTCGCCGAAGGGCTGACGAGGAACGTGGCCGCGTTCGCCCGGTTCTTCGAGACGCTCTCGTTCTGCCACGGCGAATTGGTCAATTACAGCGACATTGCCCGCGACTGCGGCGTGGATTCCAAGACCGTGCGGGAGTCCTTCCAGATTCTCGTCGACACTCTGCTCGGAGTCTTCGTGGAGCCGTTCAGCCGCCGTCGCTCGCGCGCGGTCATCACCCGGGCCCCGAAGTTCTACTTGTTCGATGTCGGGGTCGCGGGCCACCTCGCCGGACGGCGGATCGAGCGTCCGTCCGGCGCGGACTTCGGGCGCGCCTTCGAGCACTTCCTGCTGATGGAACTGCTCGCCTATCGCGCTTATCGCGAGCGCGATTTCCCGGTGCGCTTCTGGCGCACCAAGTCGGGACTGGAATGCGATTTCGTGCTGGGCGCGGACGGTGCCATGGTGATTGCAGCGAAGGGTGGCGGACGAGTCCGGCCGTCGGAACTTGCGGGAATCCGCGCTTTTGTCGACGAGCATGAGCCCCGTCACGCCGTGGTGGTGTGCAACGAGAGCGACGCTAGACGGACGCCGGACGGAGTCTGGATATTGCCGTGGCGTCAGTTCCTCGAACGGCTCTGGGCGGACGAGTTCTTCGATTGACCGACCAGGCTCGGGTATCCGGTCACCAAGCTGCCGAACCATGCGCCGGTGCCGTTGCGCCCCCGGTGCCGGTGATCGCTTTCCGCTTGATCTTCAACGGTCATGGCAAAGTTCCGCTCCGAATCCTGCGGTGCTGTCTCGCCGACTCAGGTCGATGTGCGCTGCAACCCCGACCAAGCGGGAAGACGGGAGCGGAAGGTGACGCTCCCGTCAAATCGTGCCGCGCCCGAGCCCTACGGTGCGGGATTGTAGTCGGCTCCGAACGAGCCGTAGATCTTGCCGGCGCCGTTGTTCCCGCCGGTGGCGCTCATCCAGTGCCCCGTACCGTATTGAGCACCGGTGCCGATGATCGCCCATGTCCCCATCACGCCCAACGGGCCGTCGGGGCCTTGGCCCACGAACATGCCGCTGATTTCCGCGGAAAGATCGATATCCGATTTCGCGACGTTCAAGTAGCCTCTTGCGGGGCCGCTGAAGAAATCGTCGAAACTGGCCTCCGGAGTCCGCGGGGCGGACCAAACGACGTGAGACTTTTGGTTGCGGGGACCGGAGCCGTCCGGATCCGTAGCGAATATGCTCCCTGTCGAGAAGCCTCCGACAGCATTCTCCAAGGTGGTTCCGTCCTCAAACTCCAAGACCACCCTGCCGTTGCCCGAAGTCGGCCTTTCGTACGTCGCGGACACGAGTTCCAACTTGTGTCCCAACCGTCCGTCCGCGTCAGTCCACTCGGAGTTGGCCAGACTGTTCAACTGCGCGAGGCCCGCGGCGTCCATGGAAACCGAGGATCCGGGGTCCGGCGGATCGCTGGTGTCGAAGAGATTGATGAAATCCTGCCGAGCAACCCCCGGCAGGTTGTCGGCCGCGTTAATCGCTCGGCCGTCGCTCGGGCGGTTCCCGCCGCTGTGGTGAACGCGCAACCTCCCCGCGCTTAGTTCTAGCGTGTTGATGTTCCAGAGGGTGTCGTCCCGGTACCCCTTCAACTCGCCAGGGAGGTCCGCGTACGTGATCTCGACGTCAATGTCGGTCTCCTCGAAGCCGATCTTGCCGCTCGCGTCGGCCCCGATGTCAGCCCAGAACGTCAGCGTCTCGACATCGAACGTGCCGGGCCTGGACCGCGTGAAGGTATTGTCCGCGGCCCGGTAGTTGATCAAGCCGTGCTGCAGCAAGCCGAAGCCCCCTCCGGATTCCCGGGCGGTCAGGTCGCTGATGTCGACGCGGAGGTCGCCCGCGACGGTCGCGGCGTCCCATTGCACCCGTGCCGTGACATCGCCTTCATAGAAGACGGTGTGCTGCATGGCCACCGTTCTCCCCTCGTAAGTCGCCAGCACGCCGGCGGGGTATCTCGACGAGCTGATCGAGTCGTAATCCGACTGGGCCAGCGGGCTGTAAGCGAACGGCTCGCCGAACTCCTCGATCCTGTGGTAGCCGCTGTAGCTCCCATTCCGCCAGGACGACAGCCGGTGGGCCGCGTACTGGCTCGTGTGGATCTGCCAGGCTCCCAAGCGGGTATGGTCCGTGGTATCGGTCAGAAACAGGATTCGCGTCGGCGACTTGTTCCACATGATATCGACCGAAGGATCGACGCCGCTGCCGCTGTCGAACCCGCTATCCGCCTTGCCGTAGAAGATCCCGCCCTCCGCGAAAGCGTCCGCGAAAGCGTCCCGGTTCTCCAGTGCTGCCAGCACGTCTTCGACCCGGGTGATGACCTCGCGGTCCCTGGCCAGGCCCGCGCTAGTCACCGGGTAATCGCTGTGAGCCGTCCACGCGGTCGCCGCGTCTCCCTCGAGTGGCGTCGTCTCGGCCGGGTCCAGCACGCCGCTATCCCGGCTCGCGTCCCTGCCCCGCGTGATGAAGTCCTTGCCTCTGTTGTCCGGGCCCAGCAGATGGCCTCGGATCCAGTTCTGCATCTCGTCGAAGATTCGCTGTCGCTGGTCGTTGGCGAAGCGGGTGTCGTCGGCGCTCGCTTCCGCGCCGTCCAGGCTGACCACTCTCCGCAACTGGCCGAGCAGCTTGGTGAGCTCTTCCCGGACGACTTGGACATGCGTCGGCGACTTGAACTCGGCCGATGCGGCGACCCGCACACGAGAATCTCTGGATTGCGGCTCGTACCCGTCCGTGAACAGCCGCTCGCGATCCAGCGTGAACTTGTAGAAATTGCGAGGTTCGTTCTTGAAGTCGTAGAACTCGTAGCTGCGGTCGTCTCCGAGGTTCCCCAAGCGCAAGTAGCTCGCGACGACGAGGTTGTTGTTCTCGGTGCTGATCGTAGTCCGCGACTCGGTGATCGCCACTCCCGGCTCTCCTCCCGGATATTCGATCGGCTCTAGATCCGATGCCGGGCGCAACCCGCCGTTTCCCGACCGTCTCGACAGCACCACCCGTCTGGAGACGCTCGCGGCCGTCGCAAAGTCGGGTTCTGGCGGCGCGGTCGTCGACATCAACGTGCCGTCGTCGCGGGCCGCGCCGAAAACAGCTGCCGCTACTTCCAAGGGATTCTGGGACGCGCTGCCTGCCGCTACCGTGCTCCGGAAGGCGGTCACGGCGGCACTCGCCGCCGCAACGGTGTATCCCGCTCTCCGCAGCGCCGCTTGGAACTGGCTCACGGCCGCCTCGACCGCAGCTTCGTCCGCCGGGTCCAGCGCGGCCTGCTCGCCCAGCCCGGCCGCCGACAGCGCCAGCCGGAATTGGTCCTCCTCCAAAGGCTCGCCTAGGATGCCCCGGGCCCGGGCCGTGCTGAACGCGTTCGCAGCCGTTCGCGATATGTCCTGATCCGGAGTGCCTGCCAGCACAGTCTGTCGGAAGGAAAGCGCTACCGTGCGCGCCGCGGCCGGGCCGTAACCGGCCGCCAGCAAAGCTGCTTGGAATCGATTCACCACCGCCTCCACGGCGTCGGTGTCCGCCGGGTCCAACGCACTGCCCTCGCCCAGTCCGGCTGCCTCCAGCGCCGTGCCGAACAGGGAGCGCTCGCGGGCCGCCTGCCGGTCCGACGGAATCGGGGCGCGCATCGCCCCGAAGCCGCCCGCCAGGAGCGTTGACCCGCGACTGTCCGCGATCTTCCACGCCCCAAGCACCTGCGCGCCGACATCGACCTCGCGGCCCAGCAGTCGACCGCTGAAATCGCCCTCGACGCCCGTCTCCAGTTCCGGTGCGCCGCCCGGCAGCGAGTAGTAGGACAGCCGTACCGCGCCCTCGCGCTCCGCCCAACTGCCGTTGCGCCGCAGGTTCGCTTCCGGCAGCGTGATCGCCTCGACCGCCCCGCCGAAGCCGTACGTCCAAGCCGCGCCGGTGTCCGTCCGCGCTAGATTCAGCACCACGCCGTCCACTCGTTGCGGCCCGAATCGCACCTGCACGTCCATGTCGCCCGCGTACAAGACGCCCTTGCTGTCTGCCGCGTAGGTCCCGCCGGTGTAGTAGGCGTTGCCTTGCACTTGGACATGGTTAGCCCTTCGCACGGGCTCCACGGTCGACCACGCGAACCCTTGCGCCCGCCGTCCGCTCGACAGTTCCTTGGTCGCGTCAGCCCTCTCCACGTAGCTCGCCGCGCCGTAGCGCACGTCTCCGATCACGCTCAGGGCGGCCTCTGCTGTCCACTCTTCCGCGTCGAAGGCCTTGGCCGCGTTCGCCGCGCTGAGCGTATTGAACCCTCCGATGAAGTCGCTGCCGCCCTGCTCGGTCGCCGCCGCCAGGCTCTCCGCGCTCGAGAACGCTTCCACTACCCGGTCGAACGAGTCCAGCAGCCGATTCCGGTTGTATTCGCGCTCCAACTCCAAGTCGTCATCGCCGAAGAACGCCCTCAGATGCCTCTCCGCGCTCGCCCAGTGACGGTCGAGCAGGCTCCTGAAGGTGGCCTGACTGTCCGCGAAGGTCCCGGCCCGCTCCGTCTCCACGAGCCGCTCCATCTGGCCGCGGATCTTGGTCAGCTCGGTCAGCGTGCTCGCTGCCAGACGCGGTCCCGCCGCGGTAGCCTGCCCGCTGCCCAGCAGGTCGCCCATGGCGAACTCCGC
This sequence comes from Bryobacterales bacterium, assembly GCA_965242625.1. Classification (GTDB taxonomy): domain Bacteria; phylum Acidobacteriota; class Terriglobia; order Bryobacterales; family UBA6623; genus VXMF01. Next base: position 1,565,402 of record CBDEST010000005.1, read on the forward strand.
CTGCACAACCTCCAGCGTCACGCCCGTCTCGTCGATTGCGGTCTTGCGGTCGTCCGTGCTCAGCATCGGCAGTTCGTTGGTGCCCGCGGCGTCCTCCTTCATGGCGGTGCCCTCTGCCATCGGCAGGTCGTAGCGCATGCCCGAGAACATGCCCTCCGCGTCCATTGCCACGCGATACAGCGCACCGTACAAGGAGATGTTGCCACTGCCGTCGGCCGGCAGCGTGACGCCGGTCGCGCCTGCTACCGAGTAGCCCCCGCTGTCCTCGTCGCGCGTCACCTGCAGATCCGTGCCCGCGACCTGCAGCGCCTCCGGCGCGTACTCGGCGGTCCAGACACCCTCGGCTAGGGTCAGCGTGTAGGCGTTGGTGTCGCCCGCTTGGTTCTCCGCCTCGATGGTGCCGCCCGACACCACGGTCCGCTCGCCCATCTGCCACGAGCCGTCCTCGGATCGCGTCACCGTCGCCGAGCCGCCTTCGGCGCCCAGCGCCAGGGTCTGCACGGCGGGCCTGTAGGTGCCCACCCAGCCACCGCTCTCGGTGCGCTCCAGCGCGTACTCGTTGCCGTTCGCGGTGACGATCGCCCCTGCCATCACGGTCATGCCGTCCGCGTCCTGGAAGGTGTCGTCCTCTTGTCGATACAGCGTCAGCGTGCCGCCCAGCTGGCCTAGCGCAGCCGTCACGGCCTCTGGCACGTACACTGCCATGGGCACGCCATCCTCTCCCAGTTCCACGCCGTAGGTGTTGCCGTTCTCGGTGGTGTAACGTGTTTCGGCAGTGATGGTCGTGCCGTCGGGCAGCGCGTAGGAGCCGTCCTCCTGGCGGGTGATGATGACCACTTCGCCTCTGGTACCCAGCGGCACGGTCACCTCCACCGGGTTATAGGTCGCCGCCCATGTCCCGTCCTCGCTCATGCTGAGGGTGTAGCTGTTGCCGTTCGAGCTGGTCGTCATGGTCTCGCCTGATATGACCGGCGCGCCATCCAGCGTGTAGCCGCCGGATTCGGTGGGCATCAAGGTCACCGACTCGTCGCTGGAGCCGAGTGCGACCTCCACGGCGTGTGAGTGGGACCGTGCCGGAGGACCGGTTACAGTGCCTTGCTCGTCAACCCCGAGCGCTGCCGGGCAAAGTGCCAGCAAGATGCACAGTGGGAGAACGGATCGCCCCCCCCCATTTCTGTGCCCGAGTCGAAAGATCGTCATTGCTGAACCTACACAAACCCCGTTTCAGTCATCACCAGAAACTATTCGGGGGGGGGGGGTGAAGACTGACACTTTCCCCGACCTTCTCCCGCTCGCGCCTGCGCTCCTCGCGAAAGCCCGACTCATGATATTGTAGACTGATCGTGCGGAGCTTTGTCAACTCTACTGCGTCCGGGCGGTACAGGAGATGGCAATCCGAATATCAAAACTTTGTAAAGAATCTGATCTAGAGTGAGATTTGCCCATCGCTCGCCAGTCCGCCGATGCCGAAAATCGAATGTCTGGACGATCGGCTTGGAGCAACCGCAGGGGCGAGATTTCGCAACTAGAAGCTAGACCTACTTCTATTCGGGACAATCGATCCGGCGAGACAGCTTGTAGGCTCAGATATACGGGGTGTCTCGGCCGTAGCGCGCTCCGGGGATTTGATCGCCGAGACAATGAGAAAGCCATGCACTACGTGTTAAGGCCGCAAGGAGCCTAGCCAATGACGAAGGGGACGAATCACGCTTGACCGTCGGTCCGGAGTGATGCGGCGGAGTGCGCGGGGGCGGGCGAGGCCTCGTGTTTTCAATCGTCGACGCGGCGGGACTCAGACGAGCTCACTCGCGGAGCCCGGTTCGTTGGATAACGCGACGGAATATCGCAATTGCACGAATTGCGCCGCAGAGCACGTGCCCTCCCGATGCCTCATAGCTCGGCGAGTTCTGGATTCTCGGCGGCCCATTCCAAGAAGTCCTCGACGGTATAGAACGTTTCGTGCCTGTACAGCCGGCCCCGGTCCTCGACCGGCACAGTCCAGTCGTGGTCCCACGAGTCTCCCGTGCGCTCCATCCAGTCCGCGATCTTCCCTTCCAGCTCGGCTTGGATTGCGGCCGCTTCGGGCTTGTCAACGAGGTTGTTTAGTTCGTAGGGATCCGCATCGAGGTCATAGAGAACCCAAGGCGCCTCCTTCGTGCGGGCGTACATGTAGCGCTTGGTACGGACCCCGCGCCAACCCGCGGCGACGCCTCCCGAGATATACGGCCCGAGGATCTGGAAGTAAGCGGATTCCGGCCCGTTCGCGGACTCGCCGAGAATGACCGCCGACAGATCGCTCCCCTGCATCCCCGGTGCGGAGTCCAGGCCGCAAAGCGATAGGAGGGTAGGGGCCATATCGACGTGCGAGAACAGCTCGTCCGTAACGCGCCCGCCCGGAGCCCGTGGGTGCCGCACGATGCCCGGCACCTTGATGGATTCCTCCCAGGGCTTGCGCTTCAGGCGCGCTCCCTGCGAACCGAGCATGTCCCCGTGGTCCGAGGAAACGATCACGATCGTGTTCTCCCGCAAGCCCAGAGCGTCCAACTCGGCCATGAGGCGGCCGACTTCGGCGTCAAGCGCCGTGATCATGGCGTAGTAGGCCGTGATTTCCTTGCGGCCCGGTATCCTGCGATTCGGATTCGACTCGGGATCGGGGGTCGATTCCTCGCCCTTGTAATTGGGTCGGAGCGTGATTGCTTCCGGGTCGTACATCGCCATGTAGTCCTCTGGCGCGATGTACGGGTTGTGGGGCGGACCCATCTGAACGGTCAGGAAGAACGGACGCTTGTCTTCGCGGGTCTGCTGCAGGAACTCGATGCCCAGATCCGCCCAGACCTCGGCCTCGAACCGCTTGATCGGGATGGGCTCCGGATCGTCGCGGAAGTAGTGCGTGTCGAAATGCCGGTGGCTGACTTCGTTGGCCGCCCAGAACTCGAAGCCTTGGCGGCGCGGTCCGGGCGGGATCCAGCCCGGCTGGCGCGGCCCGCCGTCCAAATGCCACTTGCCGACAAAGCCCGTCCTGTAGCCGGCCTCAGCGAAAAGTTCGGCAACGCTCGTCTCGGATTCGCGCAAGCGGAGGTCGTTGGCGACCATGCCGTTGGCATGGGCGTACTTGCCGGTGAGGATGATCGCTCGCGCCGGGCAGCACACCGGTGTGTTGGCGAGATGGTTGCGGAACAAGAGCCCTTCGGAGGCCAGCTTGTCCAGATGCGGTGACTTGACGTCGGGATTGCCCATGCATCCCATCGCGTGAGCCCGCATCTGATCGGGGAACAGGAACAGGACGTTGAGCGGTGCGTCCGGTCCTTTGGAACCGGATCCGCAGGCGAGGGTTCCCAGCAGGGCTCCGCCCGAGGCCATGAAGTCACGTCGCGTCAGCATGCCGTAAAGATTCTAGCGCGGCAAGGCGGGCGGCACACTCGCGAGCATCGCTCGCAGACCCGTTGCACGTCACACCCGCGGCATTGATCCTCAACGCTTGCGGTGTTTAACAAGCAGGGCCTCCCGTCCGCGCTGCGCCTCTTCGAGGCTGCGGTATTTGAAGACCCCCGCAGGGAGGGATCGCGGCGCCATCTCGCGCAGGGTATGGTTGTGGCGGATGAAGTGCTCGAAGCAGTCCGTCCGCCTGCGGGGGATCGTCGCGGCATTCATCTCCTCGAGCGACCGAAAGCGTTGCACGCCCATCTAACTGTCCTCCTCGAGATCGAATTGAGCCCGCAGTGCCGCAGCATCTTGCCGATCTATCGGTCTCATGGTTCCTCTCTTGAGCCGGTGTAGAGCGGCCGGAGTGGCTACCCGGATTCGAACTCCCCCATACTCCATGGTTGCGGCCTCGACCGACTCGAATGTCTCCCCCTCGCTAATCCTAGCGATGAGATCCAAGCAGAGTTTCTCGCTTGGAGGATAGTATCTGACCACGGGATAGAACCCCAACAGGTCGTCGGCTCGGATCTCTTCAATGCTCGGATCGTCTTGATACGCCGACCGGAGGGCCGCGGCGATTCGTTGGATGTTCTCGCGACTTGCTTTGACCAGCAAGTCCACATCTTCGGTTCCCCGAATGATCCCATGCATACCCAGCGCGGCAGCTCCTATCAAGGTGTACTGTACGCCAGCCTGTTCCAAGGCAGCAAGAATCCGATGCAACTCGTCGCTATCCACAACGTCAAGTATAGCAATGCAAGCACTAACGAGGCCTCGCCTCAGACCTACAAGCTCGGGGCGACGAAGCGAGCGCGAGTCCCAGCCGCTACGCCATGGCACCTCTGCGTGATCGCTTGGACCACAAATTCCGGCCACAATCGGAGGGCATGTCCAACCATGCCCAAACTTGACTCAAATGTATCGCTTAGCGGCAGACAAGGAATCTAGCTGAGTCTCCGAATCGGGCTGTCCGCCTGCGTTGGCCACTCTCGGGCCACGAACGGCGAGCGAACGCGAGGTCGATGCGAATGTCCGGAGCAGCGATCGCGCGTATTTCGCCGTTCGTGGCCTGTTGAAAAAGTCCGACAGCTCTCGCGAGGCCCACCGCATCGGCAGTCGAAGGCCCTCGCAATGACGGTAATCCGGCTTCCGCAGGGCGCAACAGCCTAGGTCAGAGCAATCGGGTGGTCCAGAACAACCCTCGGCATCGCTGTTGACACTCTTGCAGCGGACCCTCAAGGACTTCTTGAAGGGGCCGGAGGGCCGGATCCCGTGTCCCTCGAGATGGTGGCGTCGCTCTCCGCGTCGGTATCGCCCCGCCGTGCCCCATTGAGCGAACGTGGCGGCGGCGCCCCCAACCGTCGGCCGCGCCCATGAACGGAGCGTGCGTCCCGTCCCCGGGCGCGGCCGGAATCCGCCCTGGCCGCGCCCTACGGAGCGTACTCCGCGCCGAACGAGCCTTGGATCGCCTCCCGCGTGTCGCCGAGGACGCCGAAGTAGCCCGCCGGGAGTTGCCACGTGCCGATCATGCCCGTGGGCCCGTCCGCGTCCTGCCCCACGAACTGCCCGTCCACGAGCGTACTCCCGGCTGCGGGAGCGAACACGTTCAGCGAGCCGGTCCGGTGCAGCCAGGACTTGAGCATGACGGACATCGTCGCCGCGGTCAGGCCCGACCCGGGGTTCGGGTCCGCGGCGTTCGGCACCTCGGGATCGACCGCTTGCGCCACCAAGCCATCGATTCGATTCCATGGGTGCCGCTGTTCGTTAAACCACCTCGCTATCGAGCCGTCGGCGAACCGGAAATCGCGGTGGTCGGGCGTAGCGGGACCTGGGACGCGGTAAGTCCGTACGTAAGTCGGCATCTCGATGTCGTCGTAGTCCGTGCTGATGGCGTAGTTGAATCCACTGGCGGGAACCAGAAACCCCCCGTGATCCCGGCCGCTGGACCCCGGGATGTTATTTCTGTTCCATATCCACATCTGGCCCTTCCGAGTTATGACTTGGAAATTGACACTCTGGATGCCGTCCTCGCCCGTCCACGGGTTCGGGAGCGCGTTCAGAGCGCCCGGGCGGAATCTCGCCACCCGTTCGGCGATGGCTTCCATGACGACCTCCGCCGACTCGTCGTAGGTGACCGGCAGCGCCTGGGGGTACTGTGCAGCGGTACGGCGGTCGGCCGTGTCCATCAGCAGCGGGGGCTCGACGGGCCGGGACCCGCCGATCGTGACCTCCGGCGCGGCCGTGCCGGAGAACCCCAGCTTGCCGTCCGTCTCTGCGATCGCCGCCGTGAACTTGAGCGCCCGCACGTCGTACGTGCCGATCTTGGGGGTGATCTCGCCCGTCTCGTCGTCCACGATGTCGGGCAGGCCGACCCGCAGGGCTCCATAGCGCGGGTCCGTCGGCACGAGGTCGGATACGGTCAGCGCCAGGTTGCCGGACACCGCCGCGGTGTCCCATTCCACGAGGACCTCCACGTCGCCCTCGTAGAGGATCCCGCTGCCCGTCGCGGCCGTGCGCCCGAGGTACGTCGCCAGCACCTTGCCCGCCTGGGCGTTCGGCAGCTCCCGGCCCGGGTAGCCCGCCTCCTCGGCCGACGCGTACCCGTCCGTCTGCGCCAGCGGGCTGTAGGCGAACACGCCGAACTGCGGATCGGTCGCCCGCTCGGCCAGCGCCGCCGAGCCGTCCGCCGAGGTCTGCAGGCTCCACGCGCCGAAGCGCGTGAAGTCCGTGCGCTCGGTCCACAGCAGCAGGCGGCTCGTCGGCAGGTCCCACATCGTGCTCGCGCCCACGAAGCCCCCCGCCGTCGCCGGGCGCTGCGTGGCCGCGTTGTCGTACGCGTCGAAGACCCCGTCCTCGCCGAAGGCGGCGAGGAACGCCTCGCGGTTCTCCAGGGCGGCCTGCACGTCCGCGATGCGCCCCGCCAGTTGCCCGTCCTGCGGCACGCCGGCGCCGTTGACCGGGTAGTCCTCGTGCGCGCCGTTCCAGCCCGCCGCGTCCGTCGCCCACGCCGGCGCCGGATCCGGCGTCGCCGTCGTCTGTAGCACCCTGGGATTCGTCCAGACCGGCGGGTCGTTGTCCGGGTCGTCTCCAGGGACGTCGGCGCCGAACAGCTTCTCCAGTTCCGTCTGCAGCGCGTTGAACAGCCGCTGCCGTTGCGCCCGCAGGGTCGGGCGCAAGCTGCCCGCGTCATCGGTGTCCAGAGCCACCACGCTGGCCAGCTGCCGCGCCGCCTTGCCGAACTCCTCCTTCACCCCCTCGCGGTGCGTGTCCTTGCGCAGCTCGTGCCGCGCCGCCTGCGCCGCGTCGTCGAGCGAGGTCGGCGCGAAGCCGCCCTCCAGCAGCGTGCCCCGGTTCAGCACGTACTCCACGCCGCCCTCGAACGTGAGCTTGAGGTTGTCGTTGCCGCTGCCCAGCGCCTGCGCGATGCGGTTCACCGGGTCATCGTCCGGATTCGCCTCGTTCCTCGTCTTGTCGGCCGCGTCGAGGCTGTCCAGCGTCATGGACGCGCTGACCCTCAGCAGGTCGTCCGCCAGCTTCTGCGTCGGGCGCATGCGTTCCGGGCCGCGCTGGACACCGAAGGAGCCCGCCAGCAGGGGGTCGTTGTCCGGGTCGTTGAGCCGCCAGACCCCCACCGCTTGCTCCCCGGCGTCCTCGCCGCGGCCCAGCAAGCGCCCGCTGAACTCGGCCTGCCCGCTCAACACCTCGTCCAGGGATCCGCCGGGGCGTAGCTCGTAGCCCAGGCGCGCGTCGCCGCTCCAGCCGTTCCACGTGCCGGCCCGGCTCAGCGGCACGTCCGGCAGCCAGACGTGCGCCACCGCGCCGCCGAAACCGTGCCGCCACGGCGCCCCGGTGGCCACGTCCGTGAGGCCCGACACCAGGGCCCCGACTTCCAGCGCCGAGAAGCGCACCTCGACGTCGATGTCGCCCGCGTACAGGTTGCCCTCCGCGTCGACCGCGTGCGTTCCGCCGCTGTAGAACGCGCTGCCCGCCACTTGCACGTCCGAAGACCGCCGCACGGCCGGAATCGTCGCGTACGCGAAGGCTTGGGCCAGCTCGGCCGGGCCCAGTCCGTCCGTCGCCACAGCCGTCTCGTTGAACGTCGCCGCGCCGTAGCGCATATCGCCCAGCACGCTCAGCGCGGCGGTCGCTGTCGACGCGGTGCGCCCGAACGCGGCCGCCGCCTGCGCGGCCGTGCGCCCGCGGAAGCCGGCGATGAAGTCGGGGCCGTCCGCGTCGGTGGCCGCGATGAAGGCTTCCACGCTGCTGAGGGCCGCCACGAGTTCGTCGAAGGCGTCCACCACGCGGTCCTCGTGCAGCACTTCCTCCAAGTCCCCGTGCGCGCTCCCGAAAATCTTCTTGATCTGCGCCTCGGCCTGGGGCCACTTGCCCGTAGCCGTGTCGCCGTCCCCGTCAGGGTCGTAGAGCTGGTCCGCGAACGTGGCGGCGTCGATCCCGTCGTCCTTGTGCAACGCCACCAGCTGGACCACCTGGCCGCGGAGCTTGGCGATCGCCTCCCGCGCCGCGGCGACGATGTTGTCGCCCTCCACCGTCGCGCGACCGGAGCCGAGCAGCTCGCCGACCGGGAACTGCACGCTGACCGCTTCCAAGGCCGTGGCGGCCTCGTTGGCCGCGGTGGCGCGGTCGTCGAGGCTCAGCCGCGGCCGGCCGCCGCGCCCGACGACGTCCTTGTAGTCCGGCCGGGTGGCCATGTCCTGCGCGAAGCGCGCTCCGACCAAGCCGCCGCCGGCCTCCCGATGCACGTGGTACATGGCACCGTCGATGGTCACGTCGCCGATGCCGTCGATGCCGAGCATCGCCGCGCCGATCGCGTAACCGCTGCCGTCCTCGTGCGGCGTGGCGACCAGATCCGTGCCCGCCACGGGAATCGAGTCGGGCAGGTAGCGCGCCGACCACTCCCCGTCCTGCAAGGTCAGCAGGTAGCGGTTGGCGCGGCCGCTGGCGTTCGTGCCCGCCCTGTGCGTGTCGCCCGAGGCCACGGCCGCCTCGCCGATCCACCACGTGCCGTCCTCGGCGCTCGCGATCTCGACGGTCAGCTTGCTGTCGCCGAGCGGCACTGTCATCGCCGCGGGCTGGAAAGTCGCCATCCACGTGCCGTCCTCGGACAGCGCGAGGAGGTACGCGGCCCCGCTGTCGAGGGTCACCGCGCCGCCGGTGAACGGCTCGCCGTCCAGCGTGAACCCGCCGCCCTCGGCGGGTGTCAAAGTCGCGACGACGATCTCACTGTCGGTGGCGGAGGTCACCACCACCGCTTCGGATTGGGCCCATAGCGCCATGCCGCTGAGCAGCAGCGCGCACAGCCCTAGCGGGAGAAATCCCCCCCCCCCCCCTCAGGGCCTTGGAATCAGTCGGAACACGCGTCATTGTTGTGGATCTCCCTGCATCTCAACACCATACACATCAGGTTGCTGAAGGGCGCGGGGATCCCTGTCACGAGAGAACCCTCGCGACCGCCGATCCCCGCCCCCGTGGTCACGCTCCTATGATGCCACAGCCCCTCGCGACTCGTCAATTGCGAGCTTTTCCAGCAAGAGATGAGTCTCTAGCAGGAGTCCGCCGACTCGTACGGTCCACCCTGCTGGCAGTTGAAGGCCCTTGCAACGACGAAAATCTGACCCGCTAGGGGCCCGTCGCAAATTCGTCACCGGCGGTGTCCAGAGTCTGCTTTGGACTTGGATACGGCCCCGACACGGCCTGCGGTGCCCTCTGGGCCCGGATTTCTGTCAATTCGAGGGCTCGCGACTAGGGATACGGTGGGTCTCGCGAGCCGACGGACTTTCTCAACATGTTCCTCAGGGCCATTGAGCGTGAAGCATGCCGCGGTCCGGCCGCGAGTGCGACGCTGCCTGCGAAAGCAACGAGAATTGCAATAAGTGCAACACTGTAGCAGATAGTCATCGACACGCGGTGACCGCCGACTGGACGTAGCGGCCACGGGCCAGATCGCGAAAGCATGAATCGACGTTGTGCGCTGTGTGCGCATTGTCGGCAACGCGCCCTCGCGCGCCACCTAGGCCGGACAGCTATGCATCAAGTTGAACTTGAGACGCTGTTGCAGAAAGGCTACAATCGGGGCATGCAGACTTTCCGCAAGGTTCTCTTTTGGCTGCACCTCATTTGCGGCGTGGCGGTCGGCTTGGTCGTCTTCGTGATGTCGGCCACGGGCGTCGTCCTGACCTACGAGAAGCAGATGGAGCGGTGGGCCGACGGATTCGAGGTAGGTGAGGAATGTGTCGAGGGTGCCCGGCTGGGGCCGGAGGCGCTGCTCGCGGCCACGCGAGCGTCCACCGGAAGAGTGCCGACCGCGATACTCGTCCGTTCCGACCCGTCGCAGCCTGTGCGCGTCTCGTTCGGGCGCCAGTCGAACGAAGTCCATCCCTGCACCGCTGAATCGATGGGGGAGGGCGCGCCGCAAGTGCATGGCTTTTTCCATCAGATGATCCTCTGGCACCGCTGGCTGGGCCAGGAAGGCGACGGGCGCAGCGTGGGCAAAGCGATTACCGGAGCCTGCAATCTGGCGTTCCTGTTCATTATCCTGTCGGGGTCGTACCTGTGGTGGCCGAAGCAATGGACGTGGAAGCAATTGCGCGGGATCGTGCTGTTCCGGGGCGGACTGAAGGGCAAGGCGCGCGACTTCAACTGGCATAACGTGTTCGGGCTTTGGTGCGCCGTGCCGCTCTTCATCGTGGCTGGCACGGCCGTGTTCTTCTCATACTCGTGGAGTACCGATCTGCTCTATGCCGTTACCGGCGAGGAGCGGTCAGCTTCAAGCGGACGGGGCCGAGGGGGCGGGGCGGCAAGCCCCGGGCAGGAGAGTGAAGAGCCTCCCGGTTTCGCGGGACTCGACGCGCTCTGGAAAACGGCAGTTGCCATCGAGCCCGATTGGAGATTGATCACGATGCGCATTCCGGAACGTCCGCAGGCCCCGGTCTCGTTCACGCTCGACCGCGGGAACGGCTTCCGACCGGATCTCCGCACCACCGTGGTGCTCGACCGCAGCACCGGCAAGGTCGTGGGCCAGGTGGCATACGCTGACAATCCAAAGGCGGCCAACGCCCGGTCTTGGATCCGCTGGCTGCACACCGGGGAAGCGGGCGGCATCGCCGGGCAAACCTTGGCCGGGATCGTCTCGCTGGCTGCTTGCTTTCTGGTGTACACGGGCTGGATGCTGAGCTGGCGCCGCTTTCAGGCTTGGCGGACTAGGAACGGGCGGTCCGCTTGACCCGATGCGTGGGCTACCTTCTTGGCTTCAGTGCAGCGTGCATTCGCCCGCGCCCCAAGTCAACTTCGGGAGTACCATCGATCCGCTGGAACCGTAGTGTCATCGATTCGACCACCGCTGGCTTGCCCGGTCGAACTTCGATGCGTGGGAACATGGAGCAATGCATACCAGCACCGGATGGACGAACGAATCGAACGACCTGACTTCCCCATACTTGAAACGCATCGAATGGCTCAGAAATGATGGGGCCTGCGACCAAATCACGCTAAACGAGTCGTCCGTGCGGGACTTTCTTTCGTTCATCGATGCCGCGTCATACTCGCTCAGAGCATCTCTAGTGCTCCACGACAATGGCAACATCCGGGCACTGTGGAAACTGAGCGACGAAGATCGAATCGGCGTTCAATTCCGAGGCGACGGGAGTGCCTCGTTCGTGATCTTCAAGCGTCCTGCTGCGGGAGGCGCTACTTCACGAACCTACGGGGTGGATACGCTGGACGGAGTTCGCGCCCGGATTCAAGCCTGCGGATTCGAGCCGGAGTTGAGCGGACGGTCGACCGATCCCTAGCGACTTGCTCCCGGCAAGCACGCAAAGGCGCGGGCTTACCATGAGGCGTGCATCATAATTCTCCCGATAGGCATGATCGACGCTGCCTGTTCGCATGGCGGTTTCGTGCGCTTGCAGCGTTGCTTGCCGCGTCCTCCGGCGGTATCGCTACGGGTCAAGACACGGTCGGAACAGCGTCAGTTCGCGGAGTCGTGCAACGGCATGACGGCACTCCCGGCGCGGGCTTGCGAGTTTGTATCGCCGATACGAATCAATGCGCCGTCAGCGACGGGGAGGGGCGTTTCGGCACTCTTGACGCCCGGCCGGGAACCCGTCGGCTCGAAGTCCAACTGGAGCTGGGCGTAGTCCTGGCAACCCGCGAAGTCGAGACTCGCGCCGGCCTTACCAGCGAGGTGCAACTCGTGCTGCCGGAGGTTGGAGCGGTGGAGACTTCGATCACCGTTAATGCCTCCGCGGTGACCACGCCCGACGAGGTCGTCACCTCCGGCGTGCGCATCCGAAACCGGGAAATCGCGAAGGTGGCGGACGGGATGCAAGATGTCTCGCGGTACGTGGCGACCCTCCCCGGCGTCATGACGGGCTCGGCGGACTTCCGCAACGACATCATCGTTCGCGGAGGGAGCCCGTTGGAGAACTTGTTCATTGTCGACAACATCGAGATTCCGAACATCAATAGCTTCGCGAACCTAGCCTCCGCCGGGGGCACGTTCAGCCTGTTGGACGTGCAGTTGATCGAGGATGTGACGTTCTTGACCGGAGGGTATCCGGCACCGTACGTCAACCGGCTCTCGAGCGTCATGCAGGTCACCCAGCGCGAGGGCAGCCGGGAGAAGTTCCGGGGCCGCGCCACGCTGGCGTACGCCGGGGCCGGGGGAGTGCTCGAGGGTCCATGGGGCGGAGGGAACGGTTCGTGGATCGTGTCCGGCCGCCGGAGCTTCTTGGACCTGTTCGGCAACAATCTTGGCACGGGCGGCGTGCCGGTCTATTACTCGTTCACCGGCAAGGCCGTGCGGGACTTCGGCTCTCTGGATCGGGTTTGGGTCACCAGCATCACCGGCTTGGATACCGTCCGACTCGGTCCGTCCGACGATCTAGATCCCGCCGACGAGTTGAACACCGTCGATATCCGCTACAGCGGATTTCGCAACGCGACGGGATTCAATTGGCAGCACATCTTCGGCTCGCGGGGCGTAGGCCTGCTGGGTCTGACCCATTCTCGGGCGAGGGTCGATTCGACGGTCAAGGACCTTGTTCGGAACGGCCCGTTCGCGCCCGGCGCGGACATCGAGCAACGGCTCGCGGCCGGAGCGGTCGCCTTCCGGCAGGACGCGACGGAAGACGAAACGACGCTGAAGTACGACTTGACGCTGCATGCGAACCGCTTCGGCGAGTTCCGCCTCGGCGCCACGCAGAAGCGCTTCGTGAACAACTACATCACGCTCTCTCCGCTGGGCTACGACGGTCCCTACACGCGGGTTCCCGACATCAACCCGATCAACTTGCGGGAGCGCATCACGGCCGCGCAGTCCGGGGCGTACCTGCAGGGCACGCACTCCTTGGCTCCGCGGGTTCGCCTGACTCTCGGGGGGCGCTTCGATCGCTACGCGCATTTCGGGAAACCGCATACGCGCTTCAGTCCGCGGGCCGCCCTCCGGGTGGGTCTCGGGGGCAACCTTTCATGGAACTCGAGCTGGGGCCTGTACCACCAATTGCCCCTGTATCTCTTTATGAGCGCGTTCGAGTCGAATCGGGCGCTGCGGCCGGCGCGGTCGGAACATTGGGTCACCGGAATCAGCTGGATCCCGCGGCCCAGCATTCGAGTGACTGTCGAGGGATACGCGAAGAACTACAAGGACTACCCGGCTTCGACCCAGTTCCCGCAGCTCTCCTTCGCCAACGTGGGCGACACCTTCAATGTCCGCGACATCCTGTATCCGATGTCGAGCGTCGGCAGGGGGAGATCCCGCGGGGTCGAATTCTTCGTCGAGAAGAAATCGGAGCAGAACTGGTTCGGGCAACTGAACTTCGCTTACTCGCGGACCTATCATGCCGGGCGCGATCACGAGTTTCGACCCGGCGCGTTCGACCGTCCCTTCGCCTTCAACGCGGTTGGCGGCCGCCGGCTCGCCGCCAACTGGGAACTGGCCATGCGCACCTCGTACCTGACCGGCAGGCCGTACACGCCGTTCCACGGGGAGCTGTCGCGGGCGCAGCAACGAGGCATCTTCGATCTAGACCGAGTGAACGCGCTGCGGCTTCCGGCCTTCTTCACGCTCGACCTGCGTGTCGACCGCATCTTCCGCGTCGGCGACCAGACAGCGGTGGTTTACGCGGGCCTGCAGAACGTGACCGGCCGCCAGAATCGGACGAGCCCATCCTGGAATCGCTTGACGAACGAGGCCGGGGTGAGTGACGCTTTCGGTCGCCTTCTGATCATGGGCATGGAATGGGCCTTCTGAGGGGTGCGGTCGTCGCGAGTAGGGTCGTGGTCGCCGGGAGCTGGCGGATGGGTGACGCGCTGTCAATTTCGGCCCGATCCGGCTCGAACGCATGACGCAGTTCGAACACTGCGAATCCGGCCGGCACTTCCCGGGATTCGTAGCCGACGAATGTTCTAACCTCGGGGTAGATCGAAGTGTTCAGCTGGGCCAGAACGAAGAGGACGGTGTCGGTGCAGCCGGGCCCGTTCTTGCCATGTGCAGGAGGGCTGCCGCCCTGTTTGGCCGGAAGGGAGCGAGAGCAATCCGAGATAGATGATTTTCTTGAAGCTATTCGCTCCGGGGTGCCGCCGCCATCGATGCTGATCCTTTATGGGCCACGCGGGAACGGCAAGACCACGCTGCTGAACTGGACCAGTCGACAGGCTCTTGATCAAGGTATTCGATCTCTCCGATTAGATGCCTCCGAGATCCTAACGGAGGACACGCCGGCCAAGCCTCAATTGCCGGATGCTTGGTTGACTAAGATTTTCCAAGGCGTTTCTCGGCGCGGCTCAGGGGTTCGCTTGCGGAGGCCAGAAGCCAGCAACGTGACAAAGGCATTGGCTCGCCTTGCGAAGAAGAGTCCGACGGTCATTCTCATTGACGAAGCTAACACTCTGGAAACGACCTTGGGTGCGCAACTGCTGCAAGCGGCTCAGACACTGGCTGGGGACGGCAAGCCATTCCTATTGGTACTCGCAGGTACTCCCGACTTGCCGAGCCGTCTGCGGAAGATGCGCGTGACTCTCTGGGATAGAAGCGCGATCTTCCCGCTGCAAAGGCTCGATGACCGTGCCTCGTCCGATGCCATTCAGATCCCATTCGAGAGGGCCGGTTACGGTATCGCTCCTGCAGCACTGGAGAGCATAGTCAGAGACAGCCGCGGATACCCTTACTTTCTGCAACTCTGGGGAAGGGCCCTATGGAGCCAAGTGCGCCACTCCGTCGGGCCGAGCAGGATGGAAGAGGTGAATCGAGTCCGCCCGCGAGTCGAAGAAACGAGAAACCGATTCTACTTGGAGCGGTATCAAGAGTTGAAGGACAGGGGACTGGTCGCCTCGGCCGTTGCCTTAGCCCAAGCGTACGAGGGTAGCGACAGCATGGATGACTACAGGGTCGACCAGGTGCTGAAGCGCGCTCTTGAGGCGGATGGCCAGATGACCGGGTCGTCGGAGTTGATGCAGGTCCGCCCAGAGCTGCACGACCTCGGCTACATCTGGTCCCCGGGCGGAGCGAGGAAGAGCCTCTATATCACCGGGATTCCAAGTCTGATGTCGTTCGTCGCAGATGGCGCCCACCACTAGCCGACTGCTATCCGGAACTTGACATCGAAGGCATCGCCCTCGGGATGACCGCAGTGCTTGAAGCACGTTTGGCCGCTGGCACGTCACACCGACGGGTGCAGCTACCGGCACGGATCGCGCGACGAATGAATCGACTCGGTGGTGGTGCGCATGACGAGCTTAGGCCCTTCAATGTTCGGACGTTCACACTAGGGCAGTCTCGCGGTCGAATGGCAGGACTGGACAGAACGGATCCGTTTGTGGCATTACTGAGGGAGTGACTGACGAACCGATCCCGTTGCGTGAGGTGCGCGTGCGCGTGGTGCGGCCCGACGAGGAGCCGCGCTTCAACGCGCTGCTGCGGGAGCACCACTACCTCGGCTTCCGGAAGTTCTGCGGGCGCCGCTTGCGGCACGTCGCGGTGCTCGGCGAACGCTGGCTGGCACTCCTCGGCTGGCACGCCGCGGCATTGCACTGCGCGGCGCGCGAACGCTGGATCGGCTGGCACACCTTGCAGCGCCGCCAGCGTCTGTTCCTGATCGTCAACAATTCGCGCTTCCTCTTGCTGCCGGACGCCGCGGGCACTCCGCACCTCGCCTCGCGCGTGCTCGGCCTGAGCTTGCGCCGGCTACCCGGCGACTGGCTCGCCCGGCACGGCCACGCGATTCTCCTCGCAGAGACTTTCGTGGATCCCCAGCGCTTCGCCGGAACCTGCTATCGCGCTGCAAACTGGCTGGAGATCGGGCGCACGCTCGGCTATGGCCGCACGCGCAGCGGACCGCTCGGCTACGTCGCGCACGGCCAACCCAAGCGCGTATTCGTGTATCCCTTGCGGCGAGATGCCCGGCACCAGCTGGCCGCGCCCGTGCCCCGGCCCGAGTGGCTCCCGTGGAGGCCCCGCATCCTGCTCACCACCGCGCAAATGCTCTCGCTGCGCGACTTCGTGCGGTCCCAGCCCGACTCGCGCGGGCGCCGCGGCCTGCGCTACCCGTGGCCCGCGCTGCTGACGATCGTGCTGGCCGCCCGCGTGGCGGGCGCGACCACTCTGACGGAGATGTCGCGCTTCGGACGCGCCTTGGAGCAGTCCGTGCTGCAGGATCTCGGAATTCCCCGGCGAACGCAGACCGGGCGCTATCACGCCCCGGGCATCAGCACCTTGCACTACGCGCCCAAGGGGATCGACGTGGAGACCCTTGAAGACCTGCTGGCCGAGTGGACCCGCATCCAGGCTCCCGACGAAGAGCCGCTGGCCATCGATGGCACGTCCCTGCGCGGCTCCGACGAACATGACCTCTAAGGAGACCGGTGCGTGCATGCCCAGTCCCCTAGCAGCAGCTCTCGGCGGTCTGCATCCTGTCCGGCCTAGTGACCTGCCAGCACGGTTCAATGAGACCATGCACTGACCAGCCTGTCGGCGGCACTGGCCTCCCCGGGGTTACCTGCGTCACCGGTTACGGCTATACCCGACAGCTGAGAATTGTGTGCATCACGTGCGCGATACGGTGCGACGGGAAGTCGCACGCGGGTTTGTGCAAGCGGTTAGTCCCGCAGGTCTTGGCGGCGTTCGCCAACCCCCCTATTTCGGTGCTGCGCCTGCTGGGCAAGCAACCCTTGGCGAGGGGCATGTACAACTCCCGTCTGCGCCCGAACTGTGTCGTGGGGGTCCGGTTCGCGGTGCGTCCGGCCGCGCAAATCCGTCGCTGTGCTTAGCCGTGCCCCGACCGGAGCGGCTCTTCCCCTCGCGATGCAAGGCGCACGGGCCTGTGAACATGCCCAGCAGACACTGGTCGGACTCGCCCTTCAATTCGCGTAGGTGCTTGCGTAGCCAAACGATTCTTGGCTTCGTCTAAACTATCTGGGATGGATGCAGAGGCGTCGATCCGCCACTAGTAGGATCAGTCCCTGCGAGAGACCAACTGAACCCACCCGTTCGATTCTCTCCGAGCGTCACTGGCGGAGGATACTCTCATTGAGGAGCACGACGGATCGTGCGACCACCCGTCGGTTGCCGGTCTCGATGCTGCCTAGCTTGCACTGGACTCATCTCCCGAGTCATCTACTGAAGTGGGGCAGGGATAACGCCGGAAGGACAAGTTCGTGGCGGTCCAGATCAGCAGTGTTGTCATCCGACGTGACGAGTGTGCTACTCTACCGTGGGTGTACGAATCCAATGACCACGCTAGGCCTAGTGCCCGGCGGAGATTCGCTGTTCTTGGCTCGCGGTAGCGTAACCTCGGGCCTTGACCGGGCTCTACCGCCGAGTGCGCCAAGGGCATGCTGCACCTCGGTCACCGTCTTTGCCCTCACGTCTCAAAACGGCGTTGCAGCGCAGTTCTCTTGGAAGGAGTCCTGCCATGCCTAAAGGTTCCTTCTTGCAACTTCGTTTGGCAGGAGATCGTTTCTCTGACCATTCGGTACCGTTCGACACCTTGCTTGGAATCGCTCAGTTCAAGGCCCTGATTGTAGAAGCATCGAGGCTCGAGTATCTCAAGCATCAGAAACACCGCAAACGGATCCCCCGTGGTTTTTCACAATCCATCGAGTTGAAACTCACTTCGATAGAGGCAGGGAGTGCCCAAGTGGGAATTGGTCTGGAACTATCGGGCACTCAATCGTTGATTGCCAATCAAGAGAGCTATTTTGCTCGGGGTCGTGATAGTTTGATTAGGACGATTCAAAAGGCAGGTAATGGCGAGAAAATGGAAGGTGTGGAAGTGTCTAGAAAGATTTCCAACGGTTTCGATTCGATTGCAAAGGTTCTAGAAGATGGCGAGGAACTTCACGTAATTCGTCCAAATGGGACCGCCAATGAACTCGAAAGGGCAGTGTTCACAAAGGAAATTGCCGCTAGACTACGAAATACGAGTGCTAACGATGACGTGGTTTCAGCGGATATTGAAACTTGTGGATATATCTCGGAGTTCAATCAAGAAAACAACACGTTTTGATTACGATTGCATGACGGCACGAAATTCAATCCATCTATCTCTGCAGAACTTCTAGAAACTGCGCTTGATGTATTCAATGGATATCGAAGAGGTCTGCAAGCTCATTTCCGGGGTACTAGCCTAAAGAATTCAGCTGGTCGTATTGTTGATGTCAATAAGATAACGCATTTACACATCATGGACGACCCACTGAACATAAGCCATCAACTGGACGACATCCGAAAACTGAGCAACGGATGGCTTGATGGCGAAGGAGCAGCTCCTTCACGCGATGGAATCAATTGGATTGAATCGAAGTTGCACAGGTATATTCCCAGCGATTTCCCACCAATCTATTTGTATCCAACTGAGACCGGAGGAATTCTAATTGAATGGTCAATTGAGTCGAATGAAGCCAGTATCGAAGTCGACCTAGAATCACGCATTGGCATTTGGCATGAATTGAATGTGCAGTCAGGTGAAGATGATGAGCGAGAGTTCAATCTTGATCAAGCCGCGAATTGGCAATGGGTAATCGATCATGTGGACGGCTTGAGGCCAGTCACATGAAACACAATTCACTCCTGCATCGTCAGATTAATCCGAACTGGATTGCCGAGTACCAGATCTCTTCACAAGCATTCTTGCCTACAACTCAACACCGGGGTTGCCTCTCGGTGTATGATGGTGAAGGGATCACTGCTGGCGATGCGTACAAACACTACACAAGTCATGGTTACGCCTCGGTAGGGGTGCTATCGGTGACAGTTGACGAATGTAAGCAGCTTGATCTGTTCGTTCGAAACGATCCGTTGGAGTTCTCAGGACACCACGCAGTAATCGACTTTGAGCCGATCAAAGGATCCCGGGCAAGAAGGCGGGTTGCGAAGCAACTCAGGGACATTGCGGCGGACCGAGGCTGTTAGCGCAATCTTTAAACGTCCGGTTCCTGCAATCCTTAAATGTCCGCTTTTTCGAAGTAGCGGAGTAGCATGCCGGACCCCGTGCCACAAGGGCTGGGGCCAAGCCCACCGGCTGCAAGCAGCCGGTGGGCAGCGTTACGGCGAGCGCGCCGAGGTGCCTGGCGGGGCCGGGTACGCGTTGAGCGGCCGCGACCTGCTGTTGAATGTCTGTATGTCTTGTAGAACACTGGCTGGTTCGGCCGCAGCCAGCTTGAAGGCCGCTCCTGCAGAAAGGACTACGGGGGTGCCTCTGTCCTCCGCGCCGCGAGGCTTCCCTTGGGCCTGACGCGGCCCCGATGGAAGAAGCGGCCGCAGCGGTAGGGACAGCCCGGAGCCCGCCCGGCGAACCGGACATTTAAGGTTTGCCAAAAAGCGGACATTTAAGGATTGCTCCGACCCGTTCCGCTGGCTGGCTTGACAGTGCATGCTCTGCGTCCTAGACTCTGAGACCGTGAGCGACAGCACCGAGACGGTTGATCACGAAAACGACGCCCCCCTCACATCCATCCAGGTGGAGCGGGAGTTCGCGGCGCAGCCCCGCGCGGTCTTCGATGCTTGGGTAGTGTCGGAAACGGCCAGCCGCTGGCTCTTCAGCACGGAGACGAGCGTCATGACCTGCGAGATGGATCCGCGCCCGGGCGGCGCTTACAGGATCGAGCGGAGGGAGGGAGACGAGTCGTACGTCGCCCTGGGCGAGTACCGGGAAGTCAATCCGCCCCACCGCCTCGTATTCACGTTCGGCATGCCGCAGTTCGCGCCGGGCTTCGCTACGGTCACCGTCGAAGTCGAGCCTGCGGGCGCGGGGGCCCGCATGCGACTGACCCAAGACAGCGTGCCTCCTGAGCACAAAGACGCTATCCGAGAGGGCTGGTCAGCCATGTTCGACCTGCTCGAGCGCGCGCTCGCCGAGTGACCCGCGCCGAAGGCGCCCAAGGTAGCTGTGCCGGAGCCGCGCTCCCGGGTCACGAACGGTGGTAGGCGCGCCAAGACTCGAACTTGGAACCCTCTGCTCCGAAGGCAGATGCTCTATCCAATTGAGCTACGCGCCCTCCCTCGTACCGTTCTCATGATACGCCGCTCCGAGCGGGCCGCTCGCTTCGAGTCAAGCGTCCACAACGGATTTCGGCGACGAATTGGCGGATTGCAGCGCGACGAGTCTGCCGCCCCTCGAATCGACAGTGCTCTCCATCGGTTGAGAGCTTCCGGTCCAAGCCCTACGGCGCTGTTCCCTGGCCCTCTTCCAGCAGCACTTGCCGATTGACCTTGAACGGACCGAAGCTCTCGACCAGTCCGCTGGGCCAGCGGGCTTCCACACGGCGGATTTCTTCCGCGCTCCCCACTCCGAAATGCAGCCGCATGTCGTTGTGCGACATGTAGCTGCCGCCGCTGCGCACCTCGTCCGCTTGGCGCATATCTCCGGACTCGACCACGACCCGCGCCCCGATGCCGTTGCGGTTCGACTGCGTCCCCTGCACGGCGATGCGGATCCAGTTCCCGCCCGCGCCTTCGTTTCGCAGCAGGTTCGGGCGGCCATCCAGATTGTTCACGACCACTTCCACGGATCCGTCATTGTCCAGGTCGCCGAATGCCGCGCCCCGCGCCGCTGTCCTTTCGACGATACCCGGGCCCGCCTGCGCGGACATATCGATGAACGCTCCGTTGCGAATGTTCCAAAACACCAATCGCGGCTGCCGGTACCGGCTGGCCGACTCCAGCGTGTCGATCGTGGGGTATACGTGACCGTTGACGATGAACACGTCCTTCCAGCCGTCGCGATCCACGTCGATGAAGCCGACGCCCCAGCCCACGGAATTGGTGTCGACCCCGAGCCCCGCGCGGTAAGAGACCTCCGTGAAGAATCCCCGGCCCTCGTTGCGGTATAGCGAGGGCACGTCGTCGGAGAAGTTCGTCTTGACAATATCCACGCGACCGTCATGGTTGAAATCCGCCGCTGCCACGCCCATGCCCGCCTGCTCCTTGCCGTTCTCGTTCAGCGCCGTGCCCGACAGCAAGCCCACGTCCTCGAACGTCCCATCGCGCTGGTTGTGGAAAAGCATGCTGGGCGTCGAGTCGGCCGCGATGTAAATGTCCGTCCAGCCGTCATCGTCGAAGTCCAGCGTGAGTACGCCCAAGGCGTAGCGCTCGGTAGCGTTCGCAATACCGCTAGGCACCGAGACATCCTCGAAGCGTCCCTCTCCCGTGTTGCGCCAGAGACGGCTAGTCTCGGGCGGCAAGCCGCGGGGTCCGCACAGAACCGCGAGGCCCTTGAATCGGCAGAAGTTGCTCTCGCCGGGAGTCGGGGTCGTGTCCAGATCGAGAGCGACGTAATGCGCGACGACCATGTCCAGCCAGCCGTCGCGGTCGTAATCGAGAAACGCGCAGCCGGTTCCCCAACGCTGTCCGGCCGTCGGAAGCCCCGTCGCTTCCGTGACGTCGGCGAACCGACGTCCCTCGAGGTTGCGGTACAGCCGGTGCGGGCCGTATTGAGTGACCAGCAGGTCGTCGAAGCCATCGTTGTCGTAATCGCCGACGCAGACGCCCTGTCCCCAGCCGCTTCGGTCTAGTCCGACAGTCTCGGTGACATCCTCGAAGCGCAGGTCGCCTAAATTGCGGAACAAGCGGCTGGTGGGCACTGCCTGCGTCTCGTCCGCGTCCCAGCGCCGCCCGTTGACGAAGAACACGTCTGCGAGACCGTCCCGGTCGTAATCGAAGATGGCCGCGCCGCCGCCCGTCGTCTCGAGGATGTAGCGCTTCTCCATCGGATCCCCGAGCACGTGGCGAAAGTCCAAGCCGGCCTCCGCGGCGACATCCTCGAAGTGAATTCGGGGCGGAGGCAGATCCGTTTTCGCGAGCGGAGAGCCCCGTGCGGTGCGTCCGGCTACGGCTACCCCTTGGGCCGTCAGGGCGACTGGCAGCGCCAAGCTCATGGCGGCGAGCACGGCCACTTGGCTGGGGAGCGACACGCCGACCATTGCGCGTGGGCATTCTCGCATAGCCGCTCCAGTTCGTACGAGGCCAGCCCGCATCGCGAGTGGCGACCTACCTTGGCGGCATTGCACTTGTGGCGGCGGGCGGATAGCCTATGGGCCATGCGGGGCGGTCCATGCATTGCGCTCGCTTGGGCGATCTGCGCTGTCGCGACCATGCCAGCGCTGTCCGCCGAAGCGGACGCCTGCGGGCAGTGCCATCCGCAGGAGGTTGCCGGATACCTCGAGACTGGCATGGGCCGCTCCATCGCACGTCACGCCGAGCAACCGCCCGGCGCGTTCGAGCATGCGGTCTCGGGATCCTCCTTCGATGTCGCGCGCTCGGACGCCGGCATGATCCAGCGGATCGAGCGCGACGGTCTCACCGCCGCCTATCCGGTCGAGTACGTGATCGGCTCCGGGAACGCAGCATTCGGGTACCTGATCCGGGTCGACCAAGCGGTTTACCAATCTCCGATCGCCTACTACGCCAAGCGGTCTCGCTGGGGCATGGCTCCCGGGTACGAGGAGCATCCGGCACCCGACTTTGATCGGCCCGTCCTGCCCGAATGCCTCTGGTGCCATGTCGATCAGCCGCAAGCCGTGCCGCTGAGCCAGAACAGCTACGCGGGAGCGGACCTCGGGCTAGAGCCGATTTCTTGTGCGCGCTGCCACGGCGACGGTGCTGCCCACCTTGCCAAGCCGTCCGCCGAAACCATTGTCAATCCCGCCAAGCTGCAGCCGGTCGAACGTGACAGCGTGTGCGAGCAGTGCCACCTCAGCGGCGAGCTCAGGGTGCTCAATACCGGCAAGACCTTCGGTGACTTCCGGCCCGGCATGCGTCTGGAGGATGTCTTCTCGGTCTATGTCGGCGATTTCGGCGACAACTCCCCGGGGCGGTTCAAGGTTGTCAGCCACGTGGAGCAGCTCCAGCTCAGCGCCTGCTACCGCCAATCGAACGGTTCCATGTGGTGCGGGACCTGCCACAACCCTCACGAGAAACCGACGGAGCCTGTGTCTTACTACAGATCCCGATGCCTGGATTGCCACGAGGGGACGCTGCCCGCCGGACATGTCGAGCCCGCCGCCGATTGCATCTCCTGCCATATGGCACGCCGTGCATCGCACGACAGCGGCCATAGCGCGTTCACGGACCACCTCATCGCCGCGCGGCCGAGCGCCGGGGAGGATCCCCAGCGACCAGCGCAACGCATCCGAGCGTGGCGGGAATCAAGAGACGCGGAACTCGCCCAGCGGAATCTCGGGATGGCCTATATCGATCTCGGTCGTTGGCGAGAGCGGACGGAACTCTTGGACGAGGGAGCTTCCCTGCTGGCCCGGCTCGCGCAAGCCGGATCCTTGGACTCCGCCGGGCTAGCGGAGCTGGGCGGGGTGCTGATCGCGAAGGAAGCGCCGCCGGAAGCGGGCTTCAAGCCGCTCGCCGTGCAATTGCTGCGCGATGCGTTGGAACTGGCACCCGCGCATCCCGCGCGCCACCGCGCACTCGCGGCGGCGCTCTGGGATACGGGTGACCGCGAGCAGTCGATTGAACTTCTCGAGCGGGCGATCCGGCTCGATCCGCAAGTCAAGGCGGCGTATCAGGTGCTCGCTCGCATCTACCGGGAGTCCGGCGAACCCGATGCCGCCGCCGCGATCTGGAACCGGTACCTCGATCTGGTTCCGCAGAGTCTCGCGGCCCGGCGCGAGCGACGGACCCTGCAGCGGCCCCTTTCGCTCGACGGCTTGTAGGGCGTCCGACCGCGCGTCGAGTCGCAGGTTTTGGTGCCATACCGGCGATTGCCGCCCGTATGGCGCCGAATTCGCGTCCACGGCGTACCTGCCGCTTGCGAGACGTGATACAGTACCCGTGCCATCACGGCCCATGAAGGAGGTCAGAGAATGCGTCCATTCCGGAACTTGGTAACTGTCGCGACACTGGTCCTGTCGCTGGCCATCGCGCCAGCTGCATTCGGGCAGGCCGTGAGCGGCACGATCACGGGCGTGGTCACGGACCCGACGGACGCCGCGATCGCGGGAGCGGGTGTCACGATCACCAACGTCGGCACGGGGATCGAGACGAGCCGCGAGACGGACGAGTCGGGCCGCTACATCAACACGAACCTGCCGCCAGGCACGTACATCGTGGCCGTCGAGGCGGCGGGCTTCCAGCGCTACGTCCAAGAGAACGTGGTGCTCCGCGTCGACCAGACGGTGCGCGTGGACCCCGTGCTCGAGCTGGGCGCGGTGACGGAGCAAGTCGTCGTCAACGCCGCGCCACCGATGCTCAAGAGCGAGAAGACGGACGTCGGATCGTATATCCCCGAGAACCAGCTGCAGGCCGTGCCCACCTTCGGGAACAACCTCAGCAAGCTCTACAACACGGTTCCCGGCGTCATCCAGAACTTCTTCCAGATCGGTATCGGCGAGAACCCTTCGGAATTCAACGGCACCTTGGTCAACGGGCAGTTCTTCGGCAACAGCGAGTACGAGGTCGACGGCATTACCAACACGGCTTACGGCTTCAGCGGCTTCCAGATCATCGTGCCCAACAAGGACTCCGTGTCGGAACTGAAGATCACGACCGCTTCGTTTGACCCCGAGTTCGGCTCCTCGGCGGGCATGGTGGCGCAGTACGTGACCAAGTCCGGTACCAACGAGTTGCACGGCTCGGCCTTCTGGTTCAACCGCAACGATTCCACGTTCGCGGCGGATCCTTTCACCGAGAAAGTCGCGGGCACCGGCCCCAATGGCACGGGGACCGGGCCGGCGCCATTCAAGTGGAACCAGTTCGGCGGCAGCGTCGGCGGTCCGATCGCGAGGAACCGGGTCTTCTGGTTCACGGATTATCAAGGCGTGGAGGCTTCGCAGGGAGCCCAGCTGACCGCGACCGTGCCGAACGACGCGTTCCGCGAGGGCGACTTCAGCGCGTGGCCGGGTAATCCCGTCTTCGACCCCGCCAGCGGCGTGACCGGCGGCGGGACGGGGCGCAGCCAGTTCACCAACAACCGGATCCCCGCCTCGCGCGTCAATCCAGTCGCGACCAACCTCTTGGCACTCCTCCCGCGCGCGAATCTGAATCAGGACACCCAGCAGAACTTCAACGCCGGCGACAGCGTGACCAACTCGTCGAAGCAGTGGGATGTCCGCGTCGATTCGTCGGTGGGCAATTCGGGCATGGCCTTCGCCCGGTACACGCTGGCGCAGGTGTTCCTCGACAATCCGCCGCTATTCGGCGCGGCGGCTGGCGGTCCGGCGGTCGGCGGCCTGAGTCCGCAGACGGGCGACTTCCGCATGCAGCACCTGTCGACCAACTACACCCACACGTTCTCGCCGACATTCCTGACCGAGGTGCGGGCCGGATTCTCCCGGTTCCGCCTGGACGGATACCAGTACGACGCGGGCCTGTCCACGAATACCGATGTCGGCATCCCGAACATCAACACCGACGACAGGCTGACGCAAGGGCTGGCGGGAATCGATGTTTCCGGCCCGGTCGGAGGCTGGTCGATGGGCATCCTCAGCGGCGTCGGCATCCCGCGCTTGGATCGCACCACGACGCCCCAGTTCGTGAGCAACTCGACCCTGATCAAGGGCAGCCATCAATTCCGGTTCGGCGCGGACATCCGATACACGTCGTTCGACTTCATCGCCGCCAACTTCAGCTCGCGCGGCAACTTCCGATTCGGGAATCGCTTGACCGGCAGCCAGGAACTCGAGGAGCAGTCGATCGCGAGCGGACTGGGCATGGCTTCGTTCCTGATGGGTCTCCCGGACAACTTCAATCGCGTCGTTTTCGAGGACTACACGAAGGAGCGCGGGTGGCGCACCTCGCTGTACTGGCAGGACACGTGGCGGATCAACGCGCGGCTGACCTTCAATTTCGGGCTGCGGTACGACTTCGTCGGACCCGTACACCCGGCGGATGCCGGCGGGATCGCGAACTTCGATCCGAACACCGGTGACATCCTGCTGGCCGGACTGGGGGACATCGACATGCGTGCCGGCGTCCGCCCGGACTGGAACAACATCGCGCCGCGCGGCGGACTGGCTTACAAGCTGACCGACAAGACCGTGATCCGCACGGGATTCGGGCGCAGCTACTTCGCCTCCAACTACGGCGGGCTGTTCTACGCGATGACGAACCTGTATCCCATCACGGCCCAGCAAGAGGAGCAGGCTCGCAACAACTACGTGCCGGTCTTCCCGATCGAGCAGGGCCCGCCGCCGTCGCCGCCGCTGCAACTGCCCGACTCGGGCAGGCTCAAGGCGCCCGAGGGGGTCTTGCTCCGGTATCGTCCGGAGGACAACGCCACCGAGTACATCGACTCGTGGAACTTCTTCCTCGAAAACCAATTCGCCCAGGACTGGAAGGTGTCGATCGGCTACGTGGGCAGCGTCGGGCGCAAACTGTGGTGGAACCACAACATGAACGCCGCTCCCGCCAGCACCGATCCGGACATCGCCTCGCGACGGCCGCTCTTCCAGTCCATCGGGTACGGCTCGCGCGTCAGCAACGGCTGCAATTGCGCGAGCTCGCACTACTCGGCGCTGCAGTTCGTCATCGAGAAGCGCTACTCGAAGGGCTACTCGATCAACTCCTCGTTCACGTGGGCGAAGGCGCTGGACGGGCAGCTCGGCGGCTTCGGCTGGGGCGACCAGGGAGCGAACCCTCACGACCGCAAGGGCGGGTACGGCATTTCGCCGTACAACCGCGCCGTGGTCTGGGTGCTGTCGCACAACTGGGAACTGCCGTTCGGCAAGGGCCGCCGGTTCGCTAGCAGCGCGAGCACGGCGCTGGACGCCATCATCGGCGGCTGGCAGTTCAACGGGGTGACGACCCTTGAAACTGGCTTCGCGTTCTCGCCGACTGGCACGAACACGACCCACAACGGGGAATTCGGGAATCGGCCGGATCGCATCGGCGACGGGAGTCTGGACAACCCCACGCGGCAGCGATGGTTCGATGTCGGCGCGTTCACGAGCGGGCAGTACGGGATCTGGGGTAATGCGGGGCGAGGCATCCTGCGCGGGCCGCCCTTGGTCGGCACGGACTGGTCGTTCTGGAAGGAGTTCCGGTTCAAGGAGGACTACCGCCTGCAGGTGCGGTGGGAGAACTTCAACATGATCAACTACACCAACCTCGGTCCGCCGGTCAGCAACATCACCGCGCCCAACGCGGGCTCGATCAACGGACTGGCAGGCTCGACCAGCGTGAACCCGGTCACCGTGCCGATGCGCCGGATGCAATTCGGGCTCCGGTTCGTGTTCTAGGCGAAGCCCTTGCGGGCGCTGTCCGCAGGGGCTTCGCGGATCTTCGCCCGGGCGGCGATTGTCGCTGCCCGGCTTCTCAGTGCCCGAGGCTGGTTCCGCAAGCGAGTTGGTGCGGATTGCGGTGATAGTCGGGGATTAGCGGATTCCTCGCCAGTGCCTCCGGCTTCCGGCTACACGCTCACCGTCGGAGCAGGTCCTGACCCCGGTGGCAGGGCGGTTACTCGCACACACCGAAAGACAGGACCAGCGCAACGCATCTCAGCGCATCTTCAAGTCCACCTCGAAAGACTCGTTTTCGTGATGTCCACCCCTATCATCGTCTTGAGTTGACAGCTCTTGCCTGCGTGTTTTATTCTGTAGCAAGAGTGGGCGAGGGAAGTGTGCCGGTTCCATATGACTCCAAGGCTGTGGCAAACTATTTCTTGAGTCAAGAGCACTTGACTCAGTTGAAGTTGCACAAGTTGATCTACTACGCACATGGTTGGCACCTAGCCCTTAGAGACGAGCCGCTGATGGACGAGTTCGTCGAGGCTTCGACGTACGGCCCCTTGATACCGACAGTATTCCATGAGTTCAAGGATGTCGGAACGTCACCTATTTCTAGGCTCGCGACGGACTTTGATCCGCTCACGGGTCGCTGGGATCGAATTCCTGCGATTGATGCGGACGATCAAGCGACAGAGAGGCTGCTGGATCGTGTGTGGGCGGTATATAGAGTCTATTCGCTTGGTCAATTGATCCGCATGACGCACGAACCGGGCACTCCTTGGTCGGAAACCCGCTCAGAGAATCGTGGCATCAAGAATGCCAACATTCCGAACGAGTTGATTCAATGCTTTTTCGTCGATAAAATGAACGGAAAGGATCAGGAATAGCCATAAGAGACGACCTAGGGCAAATACGCGAGCGCGAAGATGTGCGAGATGATCTGCCGGAAGAGCAGCACAGTATTCGAATGACCAGCTAGTGTGCGGCAAGTGTGGGTTCCATGCCCATTCGGGAGCCGGGGCTGACCCTTCACGAGCCCTCGACAGAGCGCTATGCCGTGTGCGATGACGCCCCGGTGGCAGCCCCCGGGGCGATCAGCCGACGACCGAGTTTCCCTAGCGACGGTCTGACCGGTCGGCCGGGTCGAATGCCCTTGCGCGATAATTGCCACGGGCCAAGACGGCTTTCGGCTGGACCGATGCGGCGAACACTCAGTGCAGCGACATGCGCCTTCGCGCTCTCGTCCATCCACGCCCAGTCCCCACCGGCACCTCCATCCGATTCCGTTCAAGCGCGCTTCCAAGGCGCCCAGCAAGCGCTCTCCGAGCATCGCTACGCCGAAGCCGAGCAGGCTTTTGAGGAGCTGGTCGCAGCCGCCCCGAACCTTTCCGGGGCCCATGCCAATCTCGGCGTAGCCCGATACCTGCAGGGCCAGTACGAAGATGCGTCCGCCGCCTTCCGCCAGGCGCTTGAAATCAGTCCGTCGATGCCCAGCGTCGAGCTGTACCTAGGGCTGAGCCAAGCCAGGGCGGGACGAACGGAGGAAGCCTTCCCCGCGCTGGCCAAGGGCTTTTGGAATGCGAGCGACGACGACTGGCGACTTCAGGCGGGGATGATCCTCGCCGAGCTGCATGCTGCCCGCCGCGAAGACGAAAAGGTCCTCGATGTCGTCCGGGCCCTGAAGAAAGCCTTTCCCGGCAATCCCGATGTCCTGTACGCGGCCTATCGCCTGCACTCCGACATGGGCGCGCGGACGCTCGCTGACTTGGTCCGCGAGGCGCCCGGATCCGCGCGTTTGCACCAAGTTACGGCGGAATTGCTGGTTAGCGAGGGAGACTACCCGCGCGCGGTGCGACAGTACCGCGAAGCGCTCAACGTCGCGCCGCAATTGGGCGGATTGCATCGGGCTCTCGCGGTAGCCATCATGAACAGCAATCCAGATGAGGACGGCATCCGCGAAGCAGAGCAGGCACTCGAGCGCGAACTCGCTCTGAATCCGCGCGATGTCGAATCATTGTTCCAGTTGGGAGAGATCGCGTGGCGACGCGGCGACGAGGAGTCGGCCTTGCGACGCTACGAAGAGGTGCTTGAAGTGCAACCCGCGTTCGTGGAGGGGCTCGTCGGGCTGGCCAAGGCGCTGATCGCCCGAGGGGAGTTCGCCCGCGCCGCCGAGCGTTTGGAATCCGCTGTCGGAATCGACTCCGAGCATGAAGTCGCGCGCTACCGCCTCGCACAAGCGTACCGGCAGCTCGGTCGGACGGAGGAAGCAGCCAAGGAGCTAGAGGAATTCCGCCGCATCCGCAGCGCGTCCGAGGCATTGAGCGCGATCTATCGCCAAGTCCAGCGCAGCACGGCCCCGAGCGACGACAGCACCGCGGCGAGTTCTCAATGATCGCTGCCCGTCTCCGAGGGTTACCTGCACGTCCTGTCGGCAAGAAGTCAATGGCAAGACACTCGAGACAGCTCGACCGACACACTATCCGCCGGGCCGCAATCCTGTCGGTTTGCTCGCTTCTCGGCTCGATCGCTGTCGCTGAGGAGTCGCCGGATCCATCCTTCCACCTGCCCGGCGAATGGGGCGGGCCCGCTGGAGGCGAATTGGCTCGCATGGTGGACCCATCCAACGACTCGTACGCCACCGAAGTCTACGCCGAAGAAATCGCTGCGGAACTGCATGCTCTCGCTGATCAGCTGCTCGTTGAGCCGCCCGAAGGAGAGGCCGTCCGTAGTTTGCTGAGTCCGGTCTTTCGGGGTGCTCCGCTTGAAGGGCCCGGCGAATCGAAGCGGCAGGGAGAACTCGCAGTGTTCGAAAGCTCCCCGAGCAAGGAGACGATCCTGGACGCGGATCAGTTCGCGGCCGCTTTCTCGAGGTTGGTTGGCCGCCACGGCCAACTCGCGAGTGCCGAGTTCCACGTCACTGGTCTGTCGGAGCGTACCGCGCGAGGGGAAACCGAAGTGGAATCAGTCGTCCATTACGCGTTGTTCGGTCCGGCCGGCGATGGCAATGGATCCGTCCAGCAGACGGGCGAGTGGATCTTGACTTGGACTCGTAGCGCATCGGGTTGGACCGTGCGGACATGGCAGACGAGCAAGCACAGCCGCGTCGAGGCTGTCCGTCCGCTCTTCACCGACGTGACCGAGCAGTCTCTGGGATCCAACGAATCCTACTGGAAGCAGCTGACCTTGGGCGTCGATCATTGGCGGGCCGCGCTTGATGGCGCGATCGGCATCGATGTCTACGGACACCACGGCGTCAGCCTCGGGGACATCGATGCCGATGGAGATGACGACCTCTACGTAAGCCAGCCGTCCGGCCTCCCGAATCGGCTGTATCGCAACGATGGCGGATTCGTCTTTACCGATATCACCCAGGCATCGGGCGCGGGAGTGCTGGACAGCACTTCCATGGCCCTGTTCGCCGACATTGACAATGACGGAGATCAGGATCTGACGCTGATTACCGCGCGGGCCCCGCTCCTCCTGCGCAACGACGGCACGGGTTCGTTACAGCACGATCGGGACGCGTTCAGCTTCTCGGTCTCGCCGCGTGGTCAGCTCACGTCGGCCGCAATGGCCGACTACGACCGCGACGGCGATCTCGACTTGTACGTCTGCTCCTATCGATTCCACGCCGGGGCCGGGGATCACCGTCCGCCCCAGCCGTATCACGACGCCAACAACGGGCCCCCGAACTTCTTCCTCCGCAACCGAGGGGACGGCACATTCGAGGAGGTCACCGCGGCGAGCGGCCTCAATGCGAACAACACGCGCTTCAGCTTCGCCGCCGCTTGGGCCGACTACGACGCTGACGGCTGGCCCGACCTTTACGTCGCGAACGACTTCGGTCGCAACAACCTCTACCGCAATCGCGGCGATGGCACGTTCTCCGATGTTGCGGAACTCGCAGGCGTGGAAGATGTCGCCGCGGGCATGAGCGTCGCGTGGCTGGACCACGATTTGGACGGCAACCGAGACCTGTATGTCGGAAACATGTGGTCGTCAGCAGGCCTCCGCATCAGCGACAAGGCAGAATTCCGGGCGGGTTCCGCCACGGAAGCACTGGCCCTCTACCGGCGTCACGCGAAAGGGAACTCTCTGTTCCGGGGCCTTGGCGAGGGACGCTTCGACGAGATTTCCTCGACGGCTGGGGTGGAGCGCGGGCGCTGGGCTTGGAGCAGCGACGCTGTCGATCTCGACAATGACGGCTACGAGGAACTCTATGTCGCCAACGGGTACGTCACGAACGCCAGCGACCGAGATCTTTGAAGTTTCTTCTGGCGGCAAGTTGTGTCGCGCTCGCCCGCCGACGAGCGGTCGGCATCGGACTACGAATCCGCGTGGAGATCGATTACCGCACTCATCGAAGCCGGGGAATCGTGGAGCGGGAACGAGCGGAACCTCTGCTACCTCAACAACCGTGACGGCACGTTTGCGGAAATCTCGGCGGTGGCCGGTCTCGACTTTCCTGACGATGGGCGTGCGTTCGCTGCAGGGGATCTGGACGGTGACGGCGATCTCGATTTGGTGCTGAAGTCGCGCAACGCACCCGGCATCCGCATCGTGCGCAACGACTGGTCCGCGGGCAATTCGATTCGCATCAGGGTGCGCGGCGGACCGGAGCGGCGTTCCGCGGCAGGTGCGGTCGCTACGGTTCAAACCGACGGTCGCCGTATGGAGAAAACTCCGCGCATCGGTTCGGGGTTCCTGTCGCAGCACTCTCAGGAACTGCACTTCGGACTCGGATCGGCGGATGACGTCGAAGAACTGCGTGTGAGTTGGCCTTCCGGGACAGAGCGAGTCTGGAGGAACTTGGCTGCGAATCGACGCTACTCGGTAGCCGAGGATTCGGATCGCATCGCTTCGATGGCATTCGAGACGACACCGCGAGATACCGGATCGAATGACGCGAACCGGCCGCTGCCGCCCGAACTGGCCTCGGGAACCTGGCTCGTCGAACCCCTCGCGGCACCGGATTGGGAACTCAAGGATCTCGATGGCCTCGCACGTAGCCTCTCGGATTTCCGGGGCGCTCCGCTCGCCGTGAATGTCTGGGCCACTTGGTGCCCGCCCTGCCGCGGCGAATTGCGGGACTTCCAGCGCAACTTGGGGGAGTTCGAGCAGGCTGGAGTGCAATTGGTCGCGGTCTCGGTTGACGAACCGGGCACTGACACTGAGGTGGCCGCATTCGCCCGGGAGGAGCGATTGGGATTCCCAGTGCTGCTTGCGGATCGCGATTTCGTCACTGCCTACAACGTCCTGAAGCGCAACATGTTCAACCTCCGGTCCGATTTGCAGATTCCCACTACCTTCCTGCTGAACCGGGAAGGATTCATCGAACGCATCTATCAGGGCCGCATCGAACCGGAGCGCCTCTTACGCGACATGGAATTCCTGGATGAGCCTGCGGCAACCCGACTTGCCCGAGCCCTTCCGTTCGAAGGGCGCTTTCTCGGACCCGCGCCGATTCGAAACTACACCGCATTGGGGACGGAGCTGCTAGAAGGCGGTTTGTCTGGAGCAGCCCTGCCGTACTTCGAGGCCGCGGCCGAAAGAGTTCCGAACGACGCCATCCTTCAATTCAACCTCGGCACGGCTCTGGCCGCGCGGGGTTCGCTGGCTGCGGCGCAGTTCGCTTTCGACCGGGCCGTGCGATTGAATCCTGCCTACAGCGAGGCACG
Source organism: Bryobacterales bacterium (assembly GCA_965242625.1). GTDB lineage: Bacteria > Acidobacteriota > Terriglobia > Bryobacterales > UBA6623 > VXMF01. The sequence continues at coordinate 1,598,188 of CBDEST010000005.1, forward strand.
CAACAGCCTTGGAGTCGTTCTGGATCGCCTCGGGAACCAGGAAGCGGCCATCGATCAGTTTCGAGCAGCGGTCGAGGCCAGTCCATCGTACGAGAAGGCGATCGGCAACCTATCGACCGCCTATGCACGCTCCGGAAAATTGGATCTCGCCATCGCAATGCTGGAAGCGGCCATAGCCAGTGATCCGAGTGCGGTCAGATTGCTCAACCGCCTCGGTCGGCTACACGCCCGAAAAGGAGCTCTCGACGCCGCCCGGAACCGGTTCGACCAAGCGTTGCAGGTGGCACCGACGGATCCCGACACGCTCAACAATCTCGCGCTCCTCGCAGCCCAGGGTGGGGAATTCGGCGAAGCGATGGCTCGGCTCCGTGACCTCGTCAGTGCGCGACCCGACTTCGAACCCGCCTACCTCTCGCTCGCGCAGGTGCAGGCCGCGACGAACGATCCAGAAGGGGCCCGAGCGACGCTGGAAGCGCTTCTCGCTCGGCATCCGGGAAACGTGGAAGGGCGGAAGATGTTGGACGGGCTGGAGAACTAGTCCGAGGGCGAGCGGCGGGTGATCCTTCCATTCCGATAGCTTTCTAGGTCAGAATGGAAACCGGGCGAAACGCCTCCCGACAGTGCGCGTCAAGCAGTCGCTCAAATTTTCCTCCGGCGATCCGACGGGAGTTGGCTCGAGACCGCGATTCATAAAGCTCGTTGCCGCATCAGTGCAGCGCCATTGCCTTGGGCGCATGGGCCTGGCCGTGGGCACGGCACTTGTCGCGTGCTGGACATTTTCCGGCGACCTCCTTGGTCAAACGGGAGCGAGCAGCCAACTCGAATCTATCTATCGAGAAGCGGAGTCCGCCTTTCGCGAGCAGCGGCTGGACATCGCAGCGGACGGTTATCGCGAGCTGGCCGAACTCAGTCCGGATACTGCGGAAGTCCACGCGAAGCTCGGCTTGATCGAATACCTCCGCGGCCGATTCGGCGAGGCGGTACCCGCCCTCCGCGCGGCCCTGAAGCTGAAACCCGGTTTGCCGAACGTGAACACGCTGCTGTCGATCTCGCTCGCGGAACTCGGGCAGTTCGCCGAGGCCTTACCCGGATTGGAGAAGGGCTTTGAAGATCCGGCAGACAGTGACTTGCATCGATTGATCGGATTGGAGTTGCAGCGCAGCTACTCCGCCCTCGGTCGCCAGCACGACGCCGGCCGCACCATGGGAAAGCTGAGCGAACTGTATCCGGACGACCCTGAAATTCTTTACCACACCGGTCGCTTTTTCGCGGATCTGGCGGCGTCTTCGATGCGGCGCCTGCTAGACGTCGCACCGGATTCCGTCTGGGGTCATCAAGCGGCCGCCGAGGCTCTGGACAGCCAAGGCAATTACGACTTGGCGGTGGTCGAGTATCGCAAGGTACTTGCGGAGCAACCGGGTCGGCCGGGAGTGCATTACAGCATCGCGCGGGCGATCCAGCGGAGCGGCGGCAAGGCTGGATCCGAGGCCGATGCGATCGCCGAGTTCCGCGACGAGCTGCGGATCGACCCGTCCAACGCGCTGGCCGCGTACGAACTCGGAGAAATTTACCGCAAGAGCGGACGATTGGACGAAGCCCTCGATCTGTTTCGGCAGGCTGTTCGCCATCGGCCTGAATTCGGTCTCGGCCGAATCGGCCTCGGTCGCGTGCTGCGGGAACTTGAAGACCTGAGCGAGGCGCGGACACACTTGGAAGCTGCGACGCGCTTGGCACCGGACAACGAAGTCGCGCGCTATCAGTTAGCGTCGGTCTACCGCGGGCTTGGCGATCTCGACAGCGCACGTCGCGAGATGGAGGCCTTTCAACGGCTGCAGGCTCGCCAATCGGGTGACTCGGAGGCAGGTCGGCTTCCGTTCCAACGGGAAGATTCCACGCTCCAGCGCCTTGACCCAACCGAGCAGGGCCAGTAGCGGGATAGACCGCCACCTGAAGCTGGAGTTGGCTGCAGTCGCCCCGGGGCAAGTCCCCAAGCATTCTTGGTCAGCGTTTCGGTGCCTGTCTGTGGGTGCTTGCGTTGCGCGAGCGATCTGTAGCGGCTACCACAAATGCCCGACTCCGACCCGACCGCCGCGATGTCCACAAGCTGATCGTCTCGGCTGGAAAGGCTGTTCGATACGGTGGCAGGTCGTCAATGGGCCGTGCCGCTGCAGCTGACCATCCAGTGAATACCGAACCGGTCCCGGCACATCCCGAAGTAGTCGCCCCAGAACGCATCTTGCTGGGGCATCATGACCTCGCCGCCTACGCAGAGCTTGGCGAAGATTTCGTCGCACTGTTCTCGGCTGTCTCCGTTGAACGAGACAGCGAAGCCTGATTTGGATTCGGCCGCTGCGGCAGTGCCACTCGGCTGGTCACTGCCCATCAGGAGCGTCGGGCCCACGGGCAGCGCGATGTGCAGCACGCGCTCCATGTCGGCTTCCGCGACTTCCATGTGCCCGGCGCCCATCGAGAACGGCACGTTGGAGGAAAACTCGCCACCAAAAACGGACTTGTAAAAGTCAAACGCCTCTTGGCAGTCTCCATCGAAGAACAGGTAGGTTGACAGAGACATCGACTCCTCCTTGAAGCGGCCCCACGCGCGCGGCCGAACTTGCAGTATAGCCGTCTCGCGCGGGTTGACAGGCGAAGCAGCGGTGCGCGCCGTCGGCAATGTCGCAGCTTCGACCCCAGAACGCCGAGTCGGCTGGGTGCTCCCGCAGTTGCCCGCCTCGAATAATCCACCGCCAACGCGGTGACGCTCCCTCAAGGCCGACCAGCTTGGTCTCGCATCTGGGTAACCCGTTCCGACCACCGCTAGCGTGAATTTCAGCGGGCGGGCAACAAGGACTGCAATCGCTGACACCGGCGGCCATTGAAGCGCATCTGGGGGTAGCTCGCCCTTCGACCGGTGATTGGCAGGTGAGAACTCGTAAGCTAAGAGCTAAGCGTGGCGCGACAGACCGACATTGAGGCAGACCTTACGCTTGAACTGAGTGGTTCCGGGATCACGCTGTCCGCGTTCCGTAGAGGAGTCAACGCCTTCGTTGGGCTGCTAGAGGTGCTGACGGGTTCCGTGTGTGTCGCAGTTCCGTCCGTGGAATGGCAGATACAGGTCAGGGACGGAAGCAATCTGATCGGCGCGTCGGCAGCGAAGAACTCGGACCAGTCCATGGTTCGCAGTGTCCTTGAGCTGGCAGGAGGCTGTTTCCGTCCGTCTAGCACGGGAAGTGCCGGTGAGGTGACGTTTCCTGAAGGCGCGAAAAAACACGTGCGCGAATTGGCCAAGCTGTCTATCGAGACTGACGCAAGTGTCGGATTCTGGGTTGGCCAGGAACGTCACGAAGTCGAGCCGCGACTGGCGAAGTCGATGCAATCGGCGCCGGCTCGTGCAACGACGCTCCCCGGTGCGGTCGAGGGCCACATTTCAGCGTTGTATAACCGCGACAGCATCTATTTCGAGCTTCGCGAGTCCGTTGGAGAGCACTCAATCAAGTGCGTCGTCAAGGACGACCTGATCGAGATCTGCAAGGATCTCTGGCGCAAGCGAGTCACGGTCCATGGAATCGTACAATACGACCGAGACGGGCTTCCTTCCAAGGTAGATGTCCGAGATATCGTACCTTTTCCCCCAGACACAGAACTTCCATCCTATTTGGATGTTCGCGGTATATTGAAGAAGTACAAATGACGCCTAGTGACTAGTTTGGCGCGAATTAGTTCTTGCCCGCTAGCATTGTATGGCCGGATACTCGCCGAATTCGCGGCTGTCCTCGACAGCGGTGATTAACCGTGTTCTGGCCGCGCTGTCGAAGGGTGCCCGCATCCCGGCGGCTTCGTCGAGACAGAGCGTCGCTTGACGGTGGAAGAGGGTGATCGAGCGGCGCAGCATGTTCTTGATCGCCAAGCCGGTCGGCCTTAGCGAGCCGATCCCATGGTGGCTGGGTGCCTGCCGCCGAGCGTCCAACTCACCCCAAAGGTATTGATTCACCAAGCCTTATCGCGAAGCGACCGACTCGCCCGCCCGTACCGGGTCATGTCGTCTGGCCTCGGGGCGGGGCAACGCTCGACAATGACAAATAAAAAGTGTCGATATGATTGACAACGACGTACTGGTCTGATAAGGTGCTCAGAAGATGCGGGACGAAATCTTCAGTCGAGCCGCGGTACCAAGGGAGGCACGGACTTGGGCGAGGAGGTCTGCACGCGAGGCCGGCGACCCGGTTAACCGTTTGTTGCGAGATACCCCGTATTCTGCGTCACCCGAGAGCCGACCAAGAACGACGAGGACACTGCCTACCACGGGATCCACATCATGCATTCTGTAGCGGAGTTGGGGCAGCGCGATTCGCACGATGCCGTGATCCAGAGATGTGCAAGGAAACTCTCTGCCTGCGACCCCCGAGAGATAGGGAAGCTGCGTGAACGACGTCAGATCCGTGTTCGAGACCTTTCGAGGCGAGTGGCAGGACTTCAAGGATCAGTTCGGGCAAGGCAGCTTGCTCAGGTGCAATGAACAAAACTAGCGACCGCGCCTATCCGTTGCCGAACGTAGAAATCGGCGATCGTCTCCGCAAGGCCCGCCAAGCCTCGGGACTGACGCAATCTCAGGCCTCTGCCGCCATTGCAGTGTCGCGACCGACGCTAGTCGCGATAGAGCAAGGCACCCGGAGGGCAAAGGCCGAGGAACTCCAAGCTCTTGCTGAGTGCTACGGAACGGGACTCAACCGGCTCTTGTCTCCTAGCGCCGTTCATCTCGACCTCACCGCTAGGTTTCGCAGCTTTGGGCGGAACCTCCCGGAAATCACGCCAGCCTTGGCTCTCTTGAACAAACTCGCCTCTGCCACGGTCGAACTAGAACGGCTGCTTGGCATACAACCGCCTACGATTCCTCTCGCCGAACAACGCATCGCTCCGAGTTCGATCAACCAGCAAGCTGAGGAGGCTGCGCTGACCGCTCGCTATGCACTCGGGCTCGGGCTCGCACCGATTCCCAATTTCGTGGCATTGCTTGAAGAAGAGATCGGATTCCGGATCTTCGTTCGGAAGCTGCCCCGCGCAATCTCTGGAGCATTCGGGTATGAACCGGTGGCCGGGGCTTGCATCTTGTTGAACGAGCGCCACCACCCAGACAGAATCGCCATGACGGCTGCCCACGAACTAGGGCACTACGTCTCGAACCGATCGATTGGAGACATCGTGGGTGCCGAAGAGCTGGGATCTTCGAACGAGGAGCGGTTCGCGAACGTCTTCTCGTACGCATTCTTGATGCCCGCCTCCACCGTCCGCAGACGCTTCCAAGAGATTCGCGACACCTTCAATGCTTTTACCCCGAGACATCTGGTGTCGATGGCGCGATCCTTCCATGTCTCTACTCAGGCCATGTGTCGGCGTCTGGAGCGCCTCGACTTTCTGCCCTCCGGTACTTTCGATAGCCTCAAGGAGCGGGGGTTCAAGGACATGCTCGTAGAGGAACCTGCGGAAGGCGGGTCCATGCACCGAAGTCTGCCGCCACTCGGCATGCGGCTTAACCGGCTTGCAGCTGCGGCTCTTCGCAGGGAACTGCTGTCTGAGGGCCAAGTGTCTCGGATGCTCGATGTTGACCGCGTCGAGGTACGGAAAATCGTCGGCGATGTCTACGGTGCCGAGGAGGACGACTTTGCCCTCCGAATCCTTTGACCTCGGCCGTGCCCGATTTGTTCTTGATGCAAGCTGTGCAATCAACCTCTTGGGAACCGGAGCCGCCGAGTCCGTACTTGGGGCCGTCCACTCGGTAGTTCTGATTGAGAAGCACCCGTTTAGGGAAGTTCGCAGGCATCCAATCCAGGGTCGGGATCATACGTCCGAACTTAATTCATTGCAGCGTAAGGGTTTGCTCGAGGTAGTCTCGCTTTCCGAGGCAGGCAATCGAATCTTCCGAGAATCGGGAGAGACGAGCCTGGCTTTGGAACTGGATGATGGAGAGGCCGCGACGATTGCCTACGCCGTGAGCGAAGGCGAATGCAGTGTTCCGGTCATCGACGAGCGGAAAGCAACGCGATTGTTCAAAGAACGATGGTCCGGCCGACCGATCATTGATACGGTGACGCTCTTCCAAATGCTTGTGCGGCATGAACGGCTAAGCCTGCGGGCCGCACGAGATGCAGTCCATTCGGCCTTGGTGCATGCTCGCATGCAGGTGGCTCCCGGTATGCGGCCGTGGGTAGTTGATTTGATCGGCCGCGAACGCGCCTCCGAGTGCCCAAGCTTAGGCCCATACCGATTCCACCGAACCGATCGATGATTTGGCGTCGGACATCGCAACGCGTCGACGAGCAACCGAGGTTGCCCACAGGAATCGCAAGTATGCCCATCGCTAGGCAGTGATTCTCTTGGAACATCCATGGCAGTCGCTCTCGGCTCGCACTCCGGCGGGCCTTGGGGTTAGTGGGGCACTCGTTACGACTCGATGGATACGGACCGCGAGGAGTCCGTGCCGCGACGGGCGCACTTGGTCCCATGGCGCCCCGGCACGACGGCAACGGAGCGGATTGAGAACGAGGGCGGCGTAGAATTTGACGCTCGTGCGGCACAGGACGCCGAGACGGCGAAGCATTGGGATTTTGAGGCTGCTAGGAAGGGCGAACCGAAGCGGATGTCCACGCGAGGCCCGCCAGCCGGTTTTGTCGCGACCATCTGATCCAAGTGCCCCTATCGTAGATATTGGGATATGGGCGATACGACGCGCCCGCAGTTCGCGACCGTCGGCAGCACGGGGTTGCTTGAGGAGGGACCTCGGTGCCGTTGCGGCATGCATGCAGCACGGGTCGTTCGCTGATTCGACGAAAGCACGAAAAGGGGACAACGATGAAACCCACAATCGCCTGTCAGGCGTTGGTCGCGTTGGCCGTTGTTGCGACCGCTCCGGTCGCGCAGGCGCAGGCAGTCAACATGAGCACCGCGATTCAAGGCGGGATACCGAGCGGTTCCCAGTCTCCAGCCGCGGGGCGCATGCTGGACCTAACGGACCTGCAGCAGCTGGCCATGGAACACAACCCCACGCTGCCGCAGGCCCGGCTCCATGTCGAAGCGGAGCGCTCCCGTGCGAAGCAGGCCGGGCTGTGGCTCAACCCCACCGTAGGGGTCATTTCCGAACCCTTGCCCTTCGCGCTGATCGAAGGGGAATTCACCGGGTTCACACTCGAGCAGACGGTCGTCACTGGAGGCAAGCTCGGTCTGAGCAGACAGAAGTATCACACCCGCGCCGACACGGCCCAACACTTGCTGGAAATGCAGCAGATGCGGGTGCGTACGGACGTGCGCACCAAGTACTACGAACTGCTGGCCAAGGCCATGGCGCTGGAAGCCCGCAAGGCGTTGCTTCGCAATGCGGAGGACCACCGTGCGACCGTCACGGAATTGGTCAACCTCGGCCAAGCCGACCCGGGCGACCTGAGCGAGTCGACCGCCCGTCTGGAACTCGCCAGACTGGATTACCAAATGACCTTGAATCACTACCGGGCGACATCCCAAGAACTGGGAGCCACGATTGGCGTCGATCTGAGCGACGCCGAGATCATCGGGCAGTTGGAAGGCGAGCTTCGTGTCATCGACTTCGACGAGGCCCTCAATCGCATCATCAACGAGAGCCCCGAACTCGCCGCCGCCCGCTCGGAAATCGAGACAGACAAGATCGAAGTGCGCCGCGAAAAGCGCGAGCTGTTTCCGGATATCTCGGTAGCTGTCGGCATCGGCCGCTCGCACGTCGAAGGCCGTTGGTCCCAGGCCCCGACCGCCTACCGCCTCCACGCGTCTACCGAGATACCTGTGTTCGACCGCAACCACGGCACCGTCGACCAAGCGAAGCAAGAACTCCTGCGCCAGCAGAACGAGGTGCGGCGCTTGGAACTCCAGCTCAGGAGGGACCTAGCCCACCACTACAAGGAGTATCTATCTCAACTGCAGCACGTGCGCGACTACAAGGCCGTGGTGCTCCCCGAACTCAAGTCCGCCTACGAAGAGCGACTGCGCGGCTACGAGGAGGGTCGGGAAGACTGGATGCAAGTCTTGGAGACCCAGCGCGAGTACTACCACGAGCGCCTCGATTACGCCGAGCACTTGGAGCATTGGCGAGAGGCGGAAGCCGTGATCGAGGGCCTGCTGCTCCATGACGGCCTCGAGATCCCGGAGGGCGCTACGCCCGCCGGCCATATCGACGCGACGGCGAAGCCGCGCTAGGGAGGGATCGTTTATGCCAGCCAAGAAGACATTTGACTCGCGAATCACAGGATCGACCGCGGGAACCCGCCGGGAGTACCTGGTGCAAGGCACGGTCGGTGCTGCCGCTGCCCTCGTTACGGCGTCCGCCGCCGCCCAGCAAGAGGTCGGCTCAGCCGAAGCGCAGACTGGCGACAGCCCGCCCGCTCCGCCGCCCTTCGATCGCTACAAGCCGGGGTCGGGAGCCCCCCCAGGCAGCGACGACTACTTGGGCAAGCTGGTATCTGGCCTGCGCGCCCCCGCCTTGGCCCCGGTGGCGATGACCGGTCCCGACCTCGTCATCAAGCCACCCCGGATCGTTGACGGAGTCAAGGAGTGGGATCTCACCGCCGAGCCCGTCAAGCAGGAATTCCTCCCGAACCGGTTCATGCAACCGTGGGGCTTCGACGGCCGCATGCCTGGTCCGCTGCTCGAGGCCACGCAGGGCGACCGCGTCCGCTTCATCGTCAAGAACAACCTGCCCGAGGAGTCCTCGTTGCACTTTCACGGCATCGAAATGCCGGTGGCGCATGATGGCGTCCCCTACGTCCAGCAGAACCCGATTCAGCCGGGCGGGACGCATGTCTACGAGTTCGACCTCCATCAGGTCGGGACGTTCTTCTACCACCCGCATTACGCCATGCAGGAAACCATGGGCATGGTCGGATTCTTCATCGTGCATCCCAAGATCGCGTACGAGCCGACCGTCGACCGGGACTTCGCGCTTTGCTTCCAGAACTTCTTCATCCCGCCCAATTCCACGATTCCCGACACGCTGCGCATGGACTGGAACTGGCACACGATCAACGGGCGGTCCGGACCCTACACTACGCCGCTAGTGTGCAAGCACGGGGAGCGCGTGCGCATCCGGCTGCTGGGCTTCAGTCCGATGCAGCACCACCCGATCCACCTGCACGGCCACACGTTCTGGGTGACGGGCACGGAGGGCGGCCGCATCCCGGAGTCGGCATGGATTCCGGAGAACGTCACGCTGACGGGCGTGGCGATGGCGAAAGAGATCGAGTTCGTCGCCAACAACATCGGTGACTGGCCGTTCCACTGCCATATGACGCATCACATGATGAACCACATGGTTTCCCAAGTGGGGCCCAAGATGCGGCCCAACGAGGACGTGGACGACTACACACGCGCCCTTGACGACCCGCCCGAGGTCCGACCGGTGCGGAACGAGCCGCCCTTTAACGTTCCGGGTTATCCGCAGGACTTGATGCACATGTACAGCGACGCGGACTTCATGGCGAAGGTCCTCGCTCGCCGGGAAGTGCGCGGCATGCGTCAGGGCTGGAACATGGGCGTCATGGGGTTGATGACCACGTTGCGCGTGCTGCCCGAGGATGTCTACGAACTCGTCATGAACAGCGACGCGCCCGTGGACGCTGGCATCAGCGTTCCCGGGGCCCCGCCTGTGCAGATGGACATGTCCATGCCCATGAATCGTCGCGGGTAGCTGGTGCGGATGCGGACAGCGCCGCGCAACCGCCACAGTTGGAGGGGATGTCTCAGGGTGGTCTGATCGATCTGCATGGAGGGCCAATTTCGCGTGTCGGGGTGATGCAAGCCTTGGGGGCTGACGGAGCGGCACACCCACTCGCGAGTCCGCTCCGGCCGGCTCGGGCCGACTAGAATTCACAGAGCATGACCCGCCGCACTCTCGCCGCGGCCGCGGTGTCCGCGGTCTCGTACAACCGCATCTTGGGAGCCAGCGACCGCGTCCGGCTCGGCTTCATCGGCGTCGGGAATCGCGGCACCTCGCTGTTGCGCGCCACCCGCGAATACGGCGATCAGGAAATCGTTGCCGTGTGCGACGTTCGTCGCGACTACATGGAGAACGCCGTGCAAGCTGCCGGCACCGCGCCCGCGATGATCGGAGACTACCGGACCCTTCTCGGCCGGTCGGATATCGACGCTGTAGTGATCGCCACCCCTGACCACTGGCACGCCTTGATGACTGTCGACGCCTGCCTTGCCGGCAAGGACGTGTATGTCGAGAAGCCGCTCTCGCTGACCGTTCGCGAGGGTCGCCGCATGGTCGAGGTCGCCAAGCAGACCGAGCGTGTCGTGCAGGTCGGAATCCATCGCCGCTCCGCCCCGTACTGCAGGGACGTAGCGGAGTTCGTCCGTTCCGGGGGCCTCGGGCAGGTCACGGTCGCCCGTGCCGCGCGACTGGCCAACGAGTATCCGCACGGTATCGGCAATCCTCCGGACGGAGACCCGCCGCCGGACATCGATTGGGATCTGTATCTGGGGCCCGCGCCGGCCGCCGCGTTCAACCCGAACCGCCTCAGCTACAACTTCCGGTGGTTCTACGACTATTCCGGCGGGCAGCTCACCGATAACGGCGTCCACTTCCTGGACATGATCCAGTGGGGGCTCGGCCGCGACGCGCCGCTCTCGGTCACCGCCCTGGGCGGAAAGTTCGCCGTTCAGGACAACCGCCAGACCGTCGACACGATGGAGGCCGTTTGGGAGTTTCCCGAGCGGACGCTCGTCACGTTTTCCGACTTCGGCTGCAATGCAGCCCCTGTCAGCGCAACGAGGCGGTTCCTGGCCGAGTGGCGCGGAACCGATGGCACGGCCTACGCCTACTTCGACGGATGGGAAGTGATTCCCGAGCGCCAGTCTCCGATGCCCGATCCGGGTGGCAGCCCGCTGCTGGAGAACGAGCGACGACGGGCGGCATTTCGGGAGTCATTCCAGCCCGCCACCGACGCCAGGCGCGCGGAAGGACGGGCCGACACCCGTCGCCACGTACGCAATTTCCTCGACTGCGTGAAGAGCCGCGCCACGCCGAACTGCGACATCGAATCGGCCCACCGCGCCACTACGACCGCGATCATAGCCAACATCGCGTTCAAGATGCGCCAGCATCTGACCTGGGACCGCGAATACGAGCGCTTCACCAACAGCCCGGGTGCGAACGGCTTCCTGCATTACGAGTACCGCAAGCCTTGGAAGCTCGGCTGAGGGCCGAGGGGCGGGCGCAGTCGCTGCCATCGCTTGCCAGGGCCGCCTTACGACAAGCTGGAATCTGGCTTAGAATCGGAGCCGTATGCTCCGACGCAACTTGCTCTTGGTCCTGTTCTCTGTCCTTGCGGCCAACGCTCAGGACGCCACACAGGCGGGTCGATTCACCGTGGAGCATCCCACGCTCCGAAATCTCGGATTCGAGTGGTCGATTTCCGGGGACGCAAATCGCAACGCCTCGGTCAAGGTGGATTTCCGCGCGGTCGGAACCTCGGCCTGGCGCGAAGCGCTGCCGTTGGTGCGGGTCGGCGGCGAGCGCGTTTTCAGAAAGCGCGAGCATTTGGAGTACACAGTCCCGGACGGCTTCGCGGGCAGCATCCTCAACGTCGAGCCGGATACGGAGTATGAGTGTCGGTTCGTTCTCAGCGACCCCGACGGCGTGACCGGCGAATCCGAGCACTTGGTCAAGGTGCGCACGCGAGCCGAACCGCAGCCCTATGCGGGCGGCGAGGTTCGGCACGTCTACGCGCCGGACTACGAGGGCGAGAAGCTGGAGCCTCACTTCACCAGCTTGCTGCAGGCGTATTACGGTGCCGGGCTTGGTGACTGGAACGTCGTCTGGGAGCGTCCGGTGCAGCCCGGCGACACGATCATCGTCCATGCCGGTCTCTACCGCAACGACCGGTTGAACTACGTCGACCCGATGATGACGCCGTTCGACGGGACGAACTGGCTCACGATCAAGGCCACTCCGGACAAGCCGGTCACGATCCGAGCGGCGGGCGACGGGGAGGTGGTCTTCGATGGCGCGGGCAACCATCGGTTGTTCGATGTGAGCGCATCGGCTTATCACATCTTCGACGGGATCACCTTCCGGAACACCGACATCGCCATCTTCGCGGGATTCAAGGGCGTGACCGGAGCGGTGGGCCTCGCCGTCAAGAACTGTCGCTTTGAGGACATCGGGTTTGGCGTGTGGACCGAGTACGCCGGATCGAGCGACTTCTACATCGCGGACAACGTCTTCCTCGGCCGATTCGAGCAACGCAATCTGCTCGTAGGCTGGACCGGCCCGTTGTGGCGTAGCGCCGGACCCTACGGCTCGCACGAAGTCCGCAGCTACTACGCCGTCAAGGTCTACGGTCCCGGCCACGTCATCGCTCACAACGCCGTCGCGTACTTCCACGACGGCATCGGCATCTCGACCTACGGCACACCGGAGTCCGACCCGCACCGGCGGGCTTCGTCCATCGACATCTACAACAACGACATCCACATGTCCGGTGACGATTTCATCGAGACCGATGGCGGCGTCCACAACATCCGCGTCTTCAATAATCGCGGGGTCAACGCGGCGCACGGCGGCTACAGTTCACAGCCGGTGTTCGGCGGCCCGGCCTACTTTATACGGAACCTGCTCTACCACGTGCCTAGCGGCGTGGCATTCAAGTTCTCGGCGAAGGCCGCGGGCATGTTCGCGTTCCACAATACGATCATCGGCGAGCAGGTCGCGGGAGACCCGACCTCGAACATGCACTACCGCAACAACCTGTTCATGGGCCGGGACACCCCGGACAGGGGCGTCATGAGATGGTCGAACGGAACCTCGGCATACAGCTCGGACTACAACGGATTCCGGCCCAACGAGGGCGTTACGGAACAGTACCGGTGGCTCGCCCCGCAGGCTGGAGAAACGAATTACGAGCCAATGCCGGACAATTGGCGGGCCTTCGACACGCTCGACGCGTTCCGGGCCGCTACCGGGCAGGAACAGCACGGCGTCGAGGTCGACTTCGATGTCTTCGTGAAGATGGTGCCGCCCGACCCATCGAAGCGCCATGCTGTGTATCACGCGGAAGACCTAGACTTCAGCCTCGCCCCGGAAGGCGCGGCTGTTGACGCTGGCGTTGTCATTCCCACGGTGAACGACGACTTCGCGGGGGCCGCGCCGGATCTCGGTGCCCTTGAAGTCGGGGGTCCGCAGCCGCACTACGGCCCGCGCTGGCTGAAGGGCAGGGCGTTCTACCAGTAGGCCTTCGGCCGGACTCAGCGCACCCTCCCGCAACAGCGCGAACGGATCTCGCGTCTCGGAACCATCTATCGTGAAGAGAGATGGCGAGCGCATGGAAGTTCTACGGCCGAGAGGAGGAACTCGGTGCGCTTCTCAAGCGACTGCGGAGCCACCGATGGTTCTTCGGCTCCATCAGCGGTCGACGGAGCATCGGCAAGACATTCCTCTTGGCACAGGCTCTTCAACTCTTGAAGCAGGAATTCCCGCCCGGTCGCCGAGCGCTCCTATTCCAACTGCCCGATAGTACGCCCGCGGACGCTGCGAGAGTGTTCAAGCATGCAGTCGCGTTCAGCGACCTGGAGTGTGCCATCACCCAACCTGGTAGGCTCTCGAACCTGCCGGAAGTAGCGGCAGCAATCGGCGATTTGATCCAGGAAGGCGTCATCGTAGTCATCGACGAGTTTCAAGTCTGCCATCGCGGTCCGTTGCGCGGTCTGCCCTCCATGCTGCAGTACCAGGTGGACCGGCTCCAAGACTCGGCAAACGGAGGCCTCATCGTCATGGGGTCAGCCCAGTCGAAAATGGAAGCCTTGCTGGCGGATCGGAAAGCACCGCTGTTCGGTAGGCTGACGTTCAGCCTCAATCTCGGTCCGTGGGATCTTCGCACGGTGTTCGAGGTCTGCGACCAGCATGCCGAGGGCGACTTGGAGCGGTGCCTGACCCTCTGGACGCTCTTCGGTGGAGTGCCCAGGTACTGGGGGTTGTATTCCGGGATCGATGAGCTTCGATCAACATCTGATCGGGTTGAGTGGGTGGAGACACTTTGCAAGACTCTTTTCTTGCAGCACGATACGCGATTGCGCGACGAGGCGGAGATCTTGCTCCGGCGAGAATTGAGACGAGGGAATCTAGCAGTGCTTCGAGCCATCGCCAACACCGATGCATGCACGCGCGCTGCGCTCAAGGAAGCGTTGCCGGGCCAAAGCGACTTGAGCCGAATCCTAGCCTGCTTGGAACGCGATCTGCGGCTCGTCACCCGTCAGGTCCCGGTATCTGAGGTACCGGGTTCGACTAGGGCGCGCTACAGCGTTTCTGACCAATTCCTCTCAGCTTGGCTTTCGGCCGTCCTGCCCGCGTTATCGCAGGCGCGTCTCGGCGCCATGAAGGCTGCGGTCACGAGATGCATGCTTCCGCGCCTCCAGACACTGGAGGGATTCGCATTCAAGCGGATGGTGCGCGAGGCGATCGAAGAGATGTCGCGAGCGGGTGTAGACGACTTTCCCCTAACCAAATATGTAGGGAGCTATTGGAGCTGGACCCGAGCGGGCTCATCGCCGCTAGAGGTTGACGTGGTCGCTTGGAACGACGAGCGCAACCGTGTTCGATTCGGATCTTGCGAGCGTCAAGCCCTGAAGCACACATCAGGCTCGCTCTTTGCTTTTCGAGCGAAAGTAAAGTACTTTCTCGAGACTTGGGAAGGGCGTCGGTTTCGAGATTGGAATCACGAATACGCAGTCTACGCGCCCTGCTTCCCGGGCGAGATGCGCCAACGCTTGAATGCCGAGGGATGGATCTGCCAGGATTTGGGCGACTTTCGTGAAATGCTGCATCGACCGGAGTGCGGCCAGAACGGCGAGGCAGAGGGCAGTCGCAGCAATCCCTCCGTCTAGCGAATATGGGCTCAGCAACAATGTCCGCGATCACGATCTGCAACGCCAACTGGGGGGCGACGAGCCTTAGCGCCATCCGCGGCGTACTCGAGTCCGTGCTCGAGGTGCTCACCGAGCCGTTTCAGAAGGTGCCCGCCGAACCGATCCGAGTATCGCCTTGGTTTAGTGATTTCGCGAGTGTTGCCGAAGACCAGTGCCCTTACGAGGTCTTCTTGCCGGCTCGAAATCGATACTGGTCGTGGTATGGCTTCGAGTTCGCTCAGCAAGTCTGCCGCATCCTGACCAACTACGACATTTGCAAAGGGCACAAGCACAGGTGGTTTGACGAGACCCTGTGTCAGTTGGCATCCCTCTTCGCTCTCCGTCGCATGGCAGACTCCTGGGTGGGAAATCCCCCGCCGACCGTTCCAATGGCATCGGAGTTCGCTCCGTACCATCGCGAGTACGCCGAGCGCATCGAGCAACAGCACGAGCCGCCCACGCCCGAGGGCTTGCCTGCGTGGCTGAGAGAACAGATCGACCAGTTGGAAGCCGGGTCAGCCGATCCCGTGCGTACGATGACTCTGGCCGTGGCACTGCTACCGGAATTCCGGCGCGACCCGTCGCTCTGGGTCGACTGCGGCGCGCTGAATACATGGGACGCTCATGGTGACGGGGACTTCGCCGCCTACTTGGATTCTTGGTCGGCCCGCATTCAGGAACAGGGGACGGCACCGCGCACCCCGCAATTCCTACACCGCCTGCTCGGTCTGGGCGATACGGGATTGCGGCTGGCGGCGATGTCCTTGCGAAACCAAGATTTGAACGGGCCATCTAGCCCTGCTCGCGGTTAGCGAGGGGTTGCCGGGCAGTTGATTGCGCCTGGAGCGAAAACACTGCACGGCTTCGGACGGTCACTGGTCCTGCGCGGTCGAGTGCCCCCAAATCAGCAGCAATGCAGGGGAATGGCTGCAACTGCCTGTAGCGGTTCTTCACACGTCAGCTTCGTGTTCGATGTCGCGTGGCGCGGCGATTCACAGGAACGCCCGGCTGAGGGGCTGGATGAACTGGATCCCGCGAACGACCTTGCAACTCAGTCGATCATCGTTGGTGATGAACAGATCCATGCCCGCGGAGGCGGCACAAGCGAGTTGCATGGCGTCGGGAGCGCGGATCGAGCGATCCGCGCGGATTAAGGCGAAGTGGCGCGCCGCACTCGTGTCGAAGGGCAAGACCGAAGTGCCTGCGACGATCGCCTGCTCGAACCGCGCCTGAAGTTCCTCGTCTCCACGCTCGAGCGGTTTGACTAGGACTTCGCCAAGGGTGAGCGCCGACGTGTAGAGCACGTCGCCGCGTTCGCGCATCCGCTCGTATAGCTGTGCCACTTGGCGGGCGCGTGCGTCGGAGTCTTCGATCAAATAGATGAACAGGTTGGTGTCCCAAAACACTTTGCTCATTGCCAACCCTCGCGGAGCCGCTGCACGTAGCGGTCGGCTTCCTCGTCCCGCCAAAGTTCCTTGCCCAGTCCGCGCAGGGCGAGAATCGGATCCTGCGCTCGCGAGAGCTGTGCGCCGTTGCACAGATTGTCGTACCAGTCGAGCAACGGGTGGTACGCCTCCGGAATCTGCTGTCGTCGGGGTACGGATTTGCCGCTCCGGCGGTCCGGGTGACATTGATCCGTCGGGAGATAGAGGCGCCTTCGTCCGCGACTGGTCGCAACGAGCATCCGACACCGATTCGGACTCGGGGGCTTGGCGGCCACGCAGTGCTGTATCACGTGAGCCCGCACCCCTGGGCGTAGGGACGGGGCGCCAGTGAGGTTCTCGTCTTGAGCCCGCGCGACGATCTCGGCTACAGCGAAGTCTTCCCGGTCGGGGTGCTCTCGGTGCAGCAGGGCCGTGGCGATCCACACTTCGTCGGCGATGCGAACTGAGCGATCAGGCATGAACACTTGCCTCCACGAAATCACCCAGCTTGATGCTACACGTTTGTGCTGTTTTCTTGGAGTCAAGCCGAATCGCCCGGCTCCACGGACAGACCGTCCAGTGCCGAGGACAGGTGCAGGCTGTGGCACGTTACCTATACGGAGCAGCCTTAGGTCTCCACTGAGTGCGTAGCCGAAGCGAACCCTCGGCTTTGCCGAGTGGCAGCTCTAGCCTGAACTTCCGCACACAGTAATTGGTCGCATGCTGCGAAACCCCTTTCCCAGTAATGGACTTGCACCGCTGGCCGAGTTTTTTTGTGAAAAATGTGTACCCATGTAAATAATCCTGTTGACATTGGTTGTTTCAGCCTGTTACGCTCTTTGCAGTACCCATGTACATCGAATCCGTCAAAAACCGCAACTCGCCTCCCTGCGTCCTCCTCCGCGAGTCCTGGCGCCAAGACGGCAAGGTCCGCAAGCGCACCATCCTCAACCTCTCCAAGTGGCCCCAGCCCCTCGTCGCCGGCCTCCGCGAACTCCTGCGCGGCGGCGTCGCCGTCCGCGATGTCGCCGACTCCTTCGAGATTCTCCGCTCCTGGCCCCACGGCCATGTCGCCGCTACCCTCGGCTCCCTGCGCCAGCTCCGCCTCGACTCCCTCCTCGACCCGCAGCCCTCTCGCTACCGCGATCTCGCTTGCGCGCTGATCGTGGCGCGCATTCTCCAACCCCGCTCCAAATTGGCCACGGCGCGCGCTCTCGATCCCGAGACCCTCGCCTCCTCGCTCGGGGCCGACCTCGGACTCGGCACCGTCTCCGACGACGACCTCTACCGCGCCATGGACTGGCTGCTCGCGCGCCAGCCCGCCATCGAAGCCGCCCTGGCCCGCCGCCATCTCGCCGCCGGCGACTTCGTGCTGGCCGACGTCAGCTCCTCCTACTTCGAGGGCCGCTGCTGCCCGCTGGCCGCCCGCGGCCACTCCCGCGACGGCAAGAAGGGCAAGCTGCAAATCGTCTTCGGCCTGCTCTGCAACCGTGCCGGCTGCCCCGTCGCCGTGCAGGTCTTCGCCGGCAACACGGCCGACCCGCGCACCGTCGGGCCCCAAATCAACGCCCTCCGCCAGAGCTTCGGCCTCGAGCGCGTGGTGCTGGTCGGCGACCGCGGCCTGCTGACCGAAGCGCGCCTGCGCGCCGACCTCGAGCCGCTCGGCCTGGACTGGGTCACGGCCTTGCGCAACCCGGCCATCCGCTTGCTGGCCGAGGCCAAGGAGGTGCAGCTGTCGCTGTTCGACGAGCGCGATCTGGTCGAGATCACCAGCGCGCAGTACCCGGGCGAGCGCCTGCTGCTGTGCCGCAACCCGGACTTGGCTCGCGAGCGGGCGCGCAAGCGCGAGGAACTCCTGCAAGCGACCGAAGTGCTGCTGGAGGCCATCTCCGTCGCCGTGCGGCGCAAGCGGAACCCGTTGCGCGGGGCCGCCAAGATCGGCTTGCGGGTCGGCAAGGCGGTGCAGAAGTACAAGATGGCCAAGCACTTCGAGCTCACGATCCGGGGGCGCTCGTTCCGCTACGCGCGCAAGGCGGAGGCGATCGCCGCCGAGGCGGCCCTCGACGGGCTGTACGTGATCCGCACGAGCCTGGCGGCCGCGGAGCTGCCGGCGGCCGAGGCGGTCCGGGCGTACAAGGGGCTGGGGCGGGTCGAGCGCGCCTTCCGCAGTTTCAAGACGGTGGACTTGAAAGTGCGCCCGATCTATCACTGGAACGCCGCACGGGTGCGGGCGCACGTGCTGCTGTGCATGCTGGCGTACTACGTGGAGTGGCACATGCGCGAGAAGCTGGCGCCGCTGCTGTTCGCCGACGAGGATCCGGAAGCGGCCGAGGCCCAGCGGGACTCGCCGGTGGCTCCGGCGCAGCCTTCGCCGGCGGCGCGCGAGAAAGCCTCGACGCAACGCACGACAGACGGGCGGACAGCGCACAGCTTTCGCACGCTGCTGGACGACTTGGCGACGCTCACGCGCAACCGGGTCCAGCCGAAGCTGGACCAAGCCCAGCCGTTCGAGATGCTGGCACGCCCGACGGCCCTACAACAACGGGCCTTCGAGTTGCTGGGAGTCAAACTGGAGTGTACCCAATAAGAGCACCGCCCCCATAGCCTAATCCCAATAGCCTAAAGGGGTCTTTTTTCACCTTGTGCGGAAGTTCAGTCTAGCCGATGGACTCAGTTCTCCCGACAGCACGGGATTGCAGCATGGAACCATCCATGTACGCGGATCTACGCTCAGTCTCGCTAGCAAAACAGCAGGAGCCGCCCTGACGAGCGGCTCCTGATCCGACAGCATGCTGTCGGCCGGTAACTTGTATCAGTCTAGGGCACGCTTGGTTTAAACACAATGCGATCCCACGTCTCCCTCGACTTGGTGACTGCCAGAGCGAATCTGACAGCCCGCACGAGGCCATGTAGATTGGGTGTGTGTATTGACCGAGATCCGGTGCGAGCGGTCACCGCGCGGTTGGTCCGCCAGTCAGGATCGCGGGCCGGCGAGCAGAACCGTCGCCGGCGACTGCTGTAACCACTACGGGGTGCGGTGGACTGTCGACAGCCCCGACGCTGCCCGCCCGCTTCTACTCGTTCAGCGGTCGTTGCGGAGGCAATTCTGGTCTCGAGAATATGCCCTTATTGGCGCGTCCACGTTCACCAGCCATCTGGCCGTACGATCGAGGTGCCTGGTATACGGTGCGGGAGTTGCGAGACTTGGAGCATCTTCTCGCGAATGTGCCTCACACCGGTGGCAGCCCTCCGTAACTTCGGAGCGGTTGACCAGCGACTCGGGGAAACGGCAAATACTGTCTTGCCTCGTTCTTCGGTGACCATGCGGATCGGTTCGACGAGGTCAGTATCATTCGACACCACGGCTGCGACATCAAAACGATCCATCCAAGCATCATTCAAGAGGTGGACAGCCAAATTCACATCCGACCCTTTTTCTTCCATCGTGTGCGCCTCGGCAATCACCGCGTTGCGGACCGGCCGTGCGTTTCGCTTCCGGTACTTCGGGGCACCAGGCCGCCGATTCGGATAGTGTCCGACCGGCAGTACCTGATCTTCAGTTTCTGGCGAGGCGACAGAGTGCGCCCCTTCGCGAATCGTGATAGTGGGCGTTGCATTGATTTCGCGGTCTGCGACCGGTAGGTTGAGAAGCGGCCGCCATATCGGTTTGGATAGGAACGTCCCGAAATGGATCTCCACCTCAGGCAGAGTCGCGAGGGCCTTGAGATACATTTGCTGTCGCGCTGGAGCACCCGGGTCCGTAGCCCCTGAGACTCTAGCCGTGAAGTACTTCAACCGCTCCACTGTATGGCCGCGTGGAAGCACCTGATACGCAAGCTTAACAAGGTCTAGCCACTTGAACTCAGTCTGCTTGACCGCCCCGTAGTACAGGTTGAAACCATCAACGTACACATATGCACGAATCATCTATCCAACTATAGAGCAGGAGCCGCTCTGACGAGCGGCTCCTGAGCCGACAGCACGCTGCCGGCGGGTAACTTGTATTTAGGCTACAACATGTCCGGCGTAAACGCAAGGGGAGTCTCAAATTTTTTGAAGTCGCATCCGCTCACGGCATCGAACTTGCCCGCCGTCGTTTCCCATGAGACTCGATCCGCTGTCCGGTGTACGCCACGGTTCAGTGTGGTCGGAGAGTGGTTTCCGTGCTTGACTTGGCACCTCGAGTGGTTCCGACAGCGCAGCGTCGCCAAGTCCAGTGCCGGGTGCATCCCGAATGCATGCGTCGGCCGACCGAGGCCAGTGAGATCGATTCCGCAGATAACCGTCTAGCATGCCCGGACCCGTCCCAAGGCCTCGATTCCGGAGTGCTACGATGGTGCCGCTCCGCCGAGAATCGACCACCCCACTCAAGAGCTTGCAGATTAAGATTGCACTTGCGCGACCAGCGTCTGCGCGGACAATAGAATACTTTCCGTCCCGTCATGTCCGGTCTCGGCGGAGGGTCGCATGAAGGTCACTCCGTTCCATTGCGGCCCGTTCGCAAACGTCAGCGAGCGCCAAGCGGTCGAGCACCTCAAACACTGCTTGATCTCTACCCCGGGCGACGGCGAGTGGATCCTGCTCAGCAATCTCTCCTTTGCGGCCAGTCACCGGAAGCAGGCCGCCGAAATCGATATCGTCGCCATCGGTCCACCCGGCGTCCGTGTGATCGAAGTCAAGCACTGGTCGACCCGTTGGATCAACCGGAACCAAGACTCGGTCGAACACGAAGCCGACAAGGTCACGGACAAGGCCCGCAAGATCGGCACGACCCTACGCGAGAGTGTCCGCTCGGGCCTTGGCCGCGTGGACGGAGTCTTTCTCCTTACCCAGGCACGGTCCAAGGTCAAGGGACTGACCAATCGGAGCGTCAAAGGCGTACCGATGTACACCCTCGATCAGTGGCGCGAGGCCTTGGACGCGGAGGCCCGGGAAGTCCTTTCCGGAGCCGTTGTGCGGAAGCTCGCAGAAGCGCTGGATCCCAAGGCCAGCGTCGCGTTGGATGGATCGTTGCGGAGGCTCGCCGACTATGTCGACCTGACTTTGCAGACGCCTGTCGCGGAGCGATTCCACCGAACGTATAGAGCCACGCACACGAGTCGCCGGGAACGTGCCGTGCTGCACCTCTACGACCTCTCGGCGGTAGACGAAGGTGCCGAGACCAAGGCCCGACGCGAATTCGAGGCCCTCCGGCGTGTGCAGCGCCACAAGTGGGCACCCCGCATCCGAGACTCCTACCAAGATGCTCCGGGCTACGCCGGCGAGATGGCGTTCTTCACCATTGATGACCCCGCAGCTCCATCACTATTCCAACGCAAGGCGGACGTATCGTGGGGCACCGAGGAGCGGCTGGACTTCGCGCTTCAAGCCCTCCGGGCAGTCGTCGATCTGCACACCGACACCTCCGGCGGCGAGCCGCTCGTCCATCGCAGCATTAGCCCGGAGACGGTCTTGGTCCGTCACGACAACCGTCCCATCCTCACCGGATTCGACCGGGCCAAGATTCCCGAGCACTCGACAGTGGCTGCCGGCGGGGCTACCCAAGACGCCGACAAGAGATTCGTCGCGCCGGAAGTTCTCGAGCAGGGCTTGACTGCAGCGGACCATCGGTCAGACATCTACCAGCTATGCGCCACGCTCGCAGAACTCTTCTCCGATCAAGCCGGTGAGACCAGTCGTAGCGCATTGGAGGTGCTCGGCGGCGGAATCGCGGCTGTGCCTCGAGACCGCGCGGATCTGCGCTCGCTGGTGCGCGGACTAAAGGAGTTGCGCGGCGAACAGGTGTCGCGTCCCGCCCCGCCGCCCGCCGAATTCTGGACCGCCGATCAGATCGTCAGCTTTGGCAGTAACGACTACAAGATTGTGGAAAAGCTCGGTCAGGGCGGCATCGGTATCGCCTACAAGGTCGCCAAAGTCGATCCGCAGTCCGAAGAGCCTCTCGGCCATTACGTCG
The DNA here is from genome assembly GCA_965242625.1 of Bryobacterales bacterium. Classification (GTDB taxonomy): domain Bacteria; phylum Acidobacteriota; class Terriglobia; order Bryobacterales; family UBA6623; genus VXMF01. The sequence goes on from CBDEST010000005.1 coordinate 1,620,484, forward strand.
CCAAGGTCGTCCTCGAGGCCCCGACTGGTCATGTAGTGCTCGAATCCTACCGTCGAGTCCACGCTCACCTGCGTCACTCCGCGCTTTCGACGATTTTCGAGGTCGCGACCGAATGGCAAGAGAACTGCATCCTAGCGTTGCTGACTTGGATCGATGGCGAGCCGCTCAAAGACCACCTCGGGTCACTCGGCTTGGTCGCCAGGGAGCGCACCGAAGGCGCACCGGAATCCGCTGTATTGAATTGGTTGCGCGAACTCTGCAGGGCCTTGGACGTGCTGCACCGCAACGGCTTGGTCCACGGGGATGTCAGTCCGGGCAATTTGATTCTCACGGACAGCGAGATCGTCCTGACCGACTACGACTTGGTCACTCGGATCGGGCGCATCGCTTCGTCTCCCGGTACGCATTTGTACTGCTCGCCTTCGCGGGCGGAGCGTCGCCCCGCAGGCCCCTCCGATGACTTCTACGCGCTCGCAGCCTCGTTCTTCCACGCGCTCTTCGGGAGCAAGCCCTTCCAGTACGGTGGCAACCGGTCGAAGGATCGGGGGTTGAATTGGGAGGGTATCGACACCGCCGCGTTCCCGGTCGTCAGGCGCTTCTTGGATCGGGCTACCGACCCAAAGTCTGAGGGACGCTATACCGCGGCGGACGAGGCGCTGGCAGACTTGGGCGTCCGAGCTGGTGGAGATCCGCGTCCCCCGAAGAAGCACGCCCCCGCACCTCCGCCGCCGCGCCGCCCCAAGGCTCCGGTGCAAGCACCGCGGCCGACTGCGGCAGGGGGCATCGATTACGTGTCGCATCGCCAGCGGCTCGTCGACTGGTTGCGCCGCCAGATGGTCGGGCCAGCCAGCCGCGATAGCGACGAGTTGGTGGGGATCGCCCCGTGGGAACGGTACCCGACCGGCATGCTGTACCCCGTCGAACAGGGCGTTTCGGGTTTGGATCCTGCCGAGACCAGCGTCGGCATCAGCGTGGAAGCTGGCCAACGAAAAGAGGACGCGGAAGTCGAGATCGTACAAACGGATGGTACTGAGGGCCGGTCCATCGCCCAGACAGCGCGGCGGAGGCGCTACGTGCCGCCTTCGTCGGTAGGCTTTTCCTGTTTCGTGCGCGGCCCCGCCCGCCTCGTGATCAGCGTTAGCGCGGCTACCTACAGTCGCATCGGCGAGCGCGACTCGCGCGGCCAGTTTCAGAAGCTGCGCTACGAACGCACGCCCGTCGAGCCGGTGACGGTCGTATGGGAGAACGGCCGCTTCCTCGACCTTCTGCGAGACGAGCGCTTCGGTATCGACGTGCGTCCCCGCGAGTTCTCGGACGGCTCGGTTCTCACGGTCACCTATTACAACCGTCAGGAGATGAATCCTGAAGAATTCGGTCCGCGGCAAAGCCAGTCGTTATCCGAGAAGTCTTTTTTCGAGGCCCGGCTCGAGTGCGAGATCGCGGCTGGAACGCTGTCCGAATATCCCCGGGTAGACCCGAGCTTGCTCACCGAGGAGGAGCAGGAACTCGAGCTGCAATATCGCGACCGCAAGATCTATGCGGTGGGCCACGGGAGTGGAGTGGATTGGCAGACCGCTGACGGTCCCGCCCGGATCTGGACGGAATACCTGCCCTCAACCGAGGTGCCCTTGGTCACCACGGCCCTTGAGGATGCCGAGGATCGCGCGCTGGGATTCCACCTGCTGTCGACGGCCGGGCGCGAGACTGTCGTACCGCTCCTCGAGACTTTCATCGAGGGGTACGCCGATTGGATAGCGAACCAACCCTTGGACGGCTTGGATGAAGCCGAGCAGGCCGCTGCGGGCCGCTTGCTGAAGCGGATGGACGACGCCGTGCGACGCATGCGCGGCGGCGTCGCGTTGCTCGAATCGGACGCCAAGGTGTACCCGGCCTTCCAGTTGGCGAACCGATCGATGCTGGACCAGATGCGCCAGTCCAACCGAATCCGCAACCAAGATGACGAGCCGACCGCATTCAAGTGGCGACCTTTCCAGCTCGCGTTCCTGCTCACCGTGCTCGAGTCAACCGTGCGGGAGGACGATCCCTTCCGCGATGTGCTGGATCTGATTTGGTTCCCCACCGGCGGCGGCAAGACGGAAGCCTACTTGGGCCTGACGGCGTTCGTGGTCGTGTGGCGACGGCTCGTGCATGGCGACTCCGGCGCAGGCACCTGTGTCCTGATGCGCTATACGTTGCGCCTACTAACCCGGCAGCAATTCGAACGGTCCATGCGCGTCATCTTCGCCTTGGAGTTGTTGCGACGCAACGCCCCCGAGACGCTGGGTCGCTCGCCGATCAGCGCGGGCATCTGGATCGGGAGGGCGACCAGCCCCAACACGTTCAGGCAGGCCAAGCAGGCCTCGGACGAGATCCAGCAGGGCGCTGCGGTTCCGAACGGGCTCGTTGTCGACGCTTGCCCGTGGTGCGGCGCCGACTTCGCCGGACGCAACTATCGCGCCACCGAGAGCGAGTTCCGGTTGCATTGCGTAAACGGGGCCTGCGACTTCGGCCGCACGACCGACCTGCCGCTACCTTGCAACGTGGTGGACGACGCGCTCTACGCGGATCCGCCGTCGCTGCTCATCGGCACCATTGACAAATTCGCGCGACTCCCGTGGACGGAGCGGGCCGGAGCGTTCTTCGGTGACGGACCCCGGCGTCCGCCGGAGCTCGTGATCCAAGACGAGCTGCACCTCATCACCGGCCCGCTGGGTTCGGTAGCGGGTCTCTACGAAGCAGGCCTCGAGACCCTGCTGCAGCTCCGTGGCGTGCGCCCCAAGTACGTGGCTTCGACCGCGACGATTCGCATGGCAAAGGATCAGGTGCGACGGCTCTACGGCCGGGATCTCGCGGTGTTCCCCCCGGCGGGCGTGTCGTGCGACGACTGCTACTTCGCCCGCACGCAGCACGACCGGCCGGGAAGGCTGTACGTGGGCTACTTGGCAAGGATGCTGGACCAGCGCCATTGCCTCGCGCCCTTGGCGGCTGCCCTGCTGGCGGCGCCGCTTGAACTCTTTCGCGACCAAGCCGACAAGGAGGCCTTGCTAGAGGCATGGTGGACTCAGGTCGTCTACCACTCCAGCCTGCGCGCAGTGACTGACAGCAGCAACGCCTACGCTGTCGGCGTGCGGGAATGGATCCGCAGGCTGGCCGGCGAGAGCAACGCCAGCGCGAAGCAAGAGACGAGCGAGCCCGGTGCCTCCGCCAAGAGCAATTCCTCCGGGAATGCGGCGCGGGAACGTGTCGACAACCTCAGCCCCGCCCAGTTGACCAGCCTCGCGACCGCGAAGGATATCGCCCGCACGTTTTCCCGGCTAGAGAGGAGCCGCGAGGCTCCCGATCACTTGGATGTCGTGCTCTCTACGAACATGGTGTCGGTCGGCTTGGACGTGTCGCGGCTCGCCTTGATGGTCGTCTGCGGCCAGCCGCTGACGACCGCCGAATACATCCAAGCGAGCAGTCGGGTCGGCCGGGCGGAGGTGCCGGGACTGGTCTTCGCGAACTATTTCCGCCACCAAGCGCGCAGCCTCGCGCACTACGAGAATTTCCGCTCGTACCATGAATCGTTCTATCGCTTCGTGGAGCCCAGCAGCGTGACTCCGTACACTCACCAAGTCCGCCAGCGCGCGCTGCACGCGGCGCTCGTGGCGGCCTTGCGGCATGGCTGCGACCACCTGCGGGAGAACGACCGCGCCGGACACCTCGACTTGACTGACCCCCGAGTCCGTCAAGCGGTCGAGACGCTCAAGCTTCGCTGTCGCGCCGCGGGTCCCGCGGAAAAGGCTGACGAGGTGGATCGCCACATCGACCGTTTGCTCGAGCAGTGGTGCCAGGAAATCGAGCGCCTCCGGTGCCACCGGCGAATGCTTTGCTTCGAAGCCCGCGACGGTAGCGCCGACGGCCTGCTCAAGGGCCACGACGACGCTGGGTCTGGACTCTGGGAGACGCTGTTCTCGATGCGCAACGTCGAAGACACGGCCGCCTTGGTGGCGAGATGGCAATGAACGAAGAAGCTCTGGAAGTGCGCCTGTCGCACGTTCTGCGGGATTGCTCGGTCGGAGCGATCGTGCAGGGCGAGAAACTCATGGTGGCGGTGCAGGACATCAGCCGCTGGTACGCGGGCGGACCGCCTCCCGAGCGAGAGATTCGATACGTGGCGCAGGTACGCGCCGCGTTGGGCATCGAGCAGCGGCTCTGCGAGCCGCCCACGGGCAGCGTCAACGAGCAAGGCACCGTGGAAGGGACATCGATCCCGGCGACCCGATTCCCCCAATGGATGCGATGTCCGGACAGGAACTGCGGCCTGTTGCACAACAAGCCCTGGAGAGACCGGAAAGCAGGCACTCGACTGACCTGCGAGAGCAACGGTTGCACGAAAGAATTGGAGCAGGTTCCTTGGGTGGTGGCCCACGAAGCCGGATATCTGACAGACGTTCCTTGGCACGATATCGCCCATAAACGCGGTGGTGACGGTTCCGATTCCGGATCCTGCAAGCCCGACTGGTCTGAGCCCTATCTCCGCTTGGAGGAGGGAGGCGGGAAACTCGGCGTTCGCTGCACGCGCTGCAATGCCTCGGATAAATTGCCCCGGGTGCTGAATTTCCCTAAATGGGCGGACATGCAGCCTTGGGTGAACGCGCCGCCGCCACCCCTCCCCGAGCCGCAGGCTTGGCTGCTGGAGGTCAATGACGTCCGCGTGCATGCCTCTTGGACGAACTCGGCCTTGGTGATCCCGCCCGAATCGCGCATCCGCAAGGGCACCGTGGTAGACCGCCTTTACGGGAACACGCACTTCTTGGAGAAGCTCGCCACGCGGGGCCTGCGACGCAAGTCCGCACTCTTGGAGGTCGCCCGCAAGCTGGGCTGCGCCAAATCGGAAGTCGAGGATGCGGAGCGACAGATTGCAGCGGGCTACCCGGCAATCGAAGCAATCGACACCAGCGCGGGCTTGGACCGCATGGAATTCGAAGCGCTTGTCAAGGCAATCGAGGACTTCAACGAAGACGAGGACTTCGTCACCCAGCACCGCACTAGCGACTGGAAGCAACTGGGCCGGTCGTTGAACGGCGAGGCGCGGCTCGTCGTGGACGCGGTCGATCGCCTCATCGAAGTCCGGCGACTCAAGGAAATCACGATCCTGCGAGGGTTTCGGCGGTTGGGAGGCGAGGTGGCTATCCCCCCGGATTTGACCGGCGAGGCCGACTGGCTGCCCGCGCTCGCGTTACGCGGGGAAGGACTCTTTTTCACCCTCGACGAGGCGACGCTTGGTGCGTGGGAAGAGCAGCCCGCCCTCTGGAGTCGGGTTGACGGGCTGCGCCAGCGCTACGAAAGCTATCGCCACAGCTCTGTCCAAGAGGTAGCCATTTCGCCGCGGTTTCTCCTGCTGCATACGCTCGCGCACTGCCTCATCCGCCAACTGGAAGCCGAAGGCGGGTATCCGGCCGCGTCGCTTCGGGAACGAATCTACTGCGGCGGCGGTCCGAGCCCTATGGCCGGCATACTCGTCTACGTGGCCGTCCCGGACGTGATCGGCTCGCTCGGCGGCCTCGTGGAACTGGCCGAACCTCGGCGCTTCCTGCGCCACTTGGTCAGGGCGTTTGAGGTCGCCAAGTGGTGCTCGTTGGATCCAGTCTGCGCAGGCCATCCCGGCCAAGGCCCGGGGATGCTCAATCGTGCCGCATGCCAAGCCTGCGCCTTGGTCCCCGAACCGAGTTGCCAGTACGGGAACATCCTGCTCGACCGGACCTTCATCAAGGGCGATTCGGCGCGAAGCGTCTCAGGTCTATTGGATAATGTGCAGTCGCGCCGGTAATGGCAGAACGTACTTTCAAGCTGCCTGGGATCCAAGACCTCTCCAAGGAGCAGGAGCAAGCCCGGGCCCTGCCGCTGATCGGCCAGCATCTGATCATCGGCGGACCGGGGACCGGCAAATCGGTGTTGACCCTGCTGCGCGCCAGGCGACTGGCAGCCGAGAAGAAGGGCTACCAATTCTTGGTGTTCAATCGCCTCTTGAATAAATCGAACGTTCAGTTGTTCGGGAGGCGCTTGGACAGCAAGACATGGCGCAGATGGTTCAGCAGGACGTTCCGGTCCCTCACGGGTCATCCGGTCCCCGTCTTCGCGGCGCAGCATGTGAACGACCTTCCGCCCTACGACTGGAAGCGCATCCGAGAGATAGCGGATGCCTGCGATCCCGCGGAGGTCTCCAATCCACTGCTGCTCGTCATCGACGAGGGGCAGGACATGCCGCCCGAATTCTACGAGACCCTCGTGATACTGGGTTTCGAGCACTTCTTCGTCGCGGCAGATCAGAACCAGCAGATCACCGCTAGCTGCAGCAGCCGTCAGGAGATCGAGGGCGCGCTCGGTCTCGAAACCGATGAAGTCGTCGAACTGAGGCAGAACTACCGCAACACCCTTCCGGTCTGGAAGCTAGCGATGGAGTTCTACACGGGAGATCCCGCGAGCCCCCGGTCGGATCCCCCGAATCGGCGCACCGACAGCGTGGCCGGATTGATCACCTACGCTCCGAAGCGATTCGCCGACGTGGCCCAAAGGATCGTCCAACGTGTCCTCAATCAACCGAATCGCCTCATCGGCGTGATTGCGCCAAACAACAATGTGCGCGAGCGCTACTTGAAGGCACTTCAAGCGGCTAAGGATGCTGTCGGCCAAGAGGGGGAAGATTTCCAGTTGGAGACGTTTCACACCGATCACCGCCCCGATGTCCGTTTCGACCGCGGCGGCATCCTGGTCATCAACGTGCAAGCGTGCAAGGGACTGGAGTTCGACGAGGTGTTCTGCGCCGACATCGAGGAGCACCTCGTCAATCCAGAAGACCTCACTCCGACGAAGAAGCGGTTCTACGTCATGGTGGCGCGAGCGCGGGAAGTCGTGTTCTTGCTCATGCGACAGGGCGGTAGCCAGGCAATCAGACAGATCCTGCCTGAGGACGAGTCGGTGTTGAAGAGATGGGATTTGAACTAGGGGTTACTCGATGGCAACGAAAAGGAAGATGTCGGCCCAAGCTTCGACCCAGCAGCTAGCTCTGACGGCCGGGACGGACGCCTCCTCCCGAGCAGATGCGCCGACGGCGGGCCTGCTCGCGACGAACCATCTGAACCTACTGTTCATGCTGTCCATCGGCATGGTGCCGGCCCCCAGTGGCTTCGGCCAAAAGTACTACCAAGACGCCTTGGGAACGTATCCGGGGTGGGTGCCGCTATTCACAGGCAAAGTATTCGGTCCGGCTCTGGATCTGGCCAAGGAGGAGGCCGCCCACTTGCGCCCCTGCCTGGCGCGGGTTCACCTGACCGATCTTGCCGGGCCCGTGATGGCGTTGCGCGACGGGAAAGCGATTCGGATCAACTTCCCCGACGAGGCGAACGGGAGCGAAGAGGTCATCTTCGTTCCAGTCCCGCTGCCCACCCATTGGATCGAGGAGATTCAATTCCCCACCAAGGAGGAAAAGGTCGCTTGCGAAGCGGACGCACGGGACTATAGCAACGTACCCTTGCAGGAATTCAAGCTAATCGCACGCAAGCGCGAGTTCACAAGCGTCAGTCGATCATCTTGGCCGCCGCAGGTCGACATTGCGGAAAGGCACGCCGACTTGGCCGTACCGCTAGCCGCCGGAGGGGTCATGGGCATGCTCTTCCAAGTCGGCAACAGGGGCGACCTTGCCGTCAGCGCCTGCGCGGCTGCATTCGACCCGGATTCCGCCAGCGAAACGGTCTCTAGCGACCCGCTCCTCTCCCGTCTTCCCGAGTGGCGGGGGACCGGGCGCGTCTTGGCGGACGAAGGCGCGGACCGAGCGGCGACGGCCGAGGTGCGGACATGGCAACGGCAGCTTTTCTGGAGCATCGTAGCGCGTCTCGCCCAAGCCCACTCCGGGCAGGAGTCGATAGGCTCGAAGGATGCCGTGCTGGAACAGCTCGCGGAGGGTTCGACAGGCCTGAACGATAAGGTCAAGCAAAAGGTGCTTGAGTTCAAGGGCGCCTTGGAGGGGTTGGCCAGCTTCGGATCGCTTGGCCCGAGAGAGATGTTCGAGAGGTATCCCACTCCGTTCTCGCGATCCTTGGCTCTCATGTTCCTCCGGGAGGAGTGCGACGACTTGCTGGACTTCGAGGACGACACGCTCACTGAAGGGGATTGGCTGGCGGCTGCAATCTTGTTCGGAGCCCGGTCCGGCTGGCAGGGCCTTCCTGTCACGCTCCGGGATGTACCGGGACTGGCTCCAGCGGTGTCGCATCGCATGGCAGCTCTGGCGCACCGGATAGCGGGATCGGGGATCTCGCTGGGACCTGGCGTCGCGAGATGCCGGCCCCTGCGAGAGATGTTTCAAGCGGAGGCGGAATGGTCGGCGAAGTATCGCGAAGCAGCCGCGGAGCTGTCGCGGGAGTGCGACTGGGACTGCGTGCGGACCGAGATCGTGCTGCCTGTGGGTGAGTATGAATTGGCCGTGGAGCGGAAGGGTCTCAGGATTGTCTTGCGCGGGCCGGATCCACCCGTCGCTACGAGGGTGGACCGCGAGGGCTTCCTCAAGCACTTGGCGCGGGCGCGGATGTCGACCGAACAGGAGTCTACGGCGCGTATGCGGCTCGGCAGCGGAACTAGGAATTCGTGACGATCCCGCATGAGGATGTCGAGAGACGCAGGCTCTACCGGTGGCAGTGGAAGGAACCGACTTTGCCGTTCGATGCAGCGGGACTGACGGCCCAAGGCTCAGTGTCGGCCGCTACGCGACACATTTGAATCAACTTTGAATGCGGCCGGAAGTCGCCCTCCCGTTGGTGTCCGGAAAGCGCGGTCAAGGCACTCGCGGAGGGGGGCAGCGATACAGCGGCTCTAGCGTCCAGGCTTCACACTCGCTTCGCCGCCCTAGGCTTGTCGAACCGGGACAAATCCGCGCATGTGTTTGGCTGAGTCGCGATCTAACCTGTATCGACCCGATACTGCCAAGCGCGACTCATGGCGTAGTCCGCAAGTTGCTTTGCGGCATCCTTCCTCGAGCTAGATGTAGTGAGTGCAGTGAAATCCACTACAGCATGTTCGGGAAAACCATCGGGTTCGCTCCGGACGGACAAGCCAAGTGCTTTACACTCGTCGACCGTCACTGCGACCACACCCACTGACCTACGACCTAGGACTGTGGTGAAGTGAATACACGAATCGCGAGGACTTATGAGTTCACCATCATACACCGACAGCAGATACGCGTGGTTACGTGTTGGGTTAAACGCCTGCGAAGTGATCTTGCCATTACGAATCCAACTCGGATGAATCTGGCGGAGTAACAACGAGTCATGTTTCATTGTATCCGCCTCATGCCGTTGATCTGACGAATTATCCATTCCCAAGCACTCGATTGATCAAGGTTTAATTCTCGCTCTCTCTCGTCAGATGACTGCAGGTTCAGTTGGGGTTGGAGGTTCAATTGATGCCAAACCCCCAAGTGTGATTCTAGACTGACCTCGATGCTGACTTCGTTCGAGTCAATTGACCACTCCAGTTGAACACCTCCAGCTTCTGTGGGATACAAATAAGGTCGTGGAAAATCAATAGGAATATACCTGTGCAGTCTCGATTCGATCCAATCGATCCCAGAAAGTGAGGGGGCTATTCCGTCGCCATCAAGCCAGCCGTCTTCTAATGTACGTAAGTCGTCTAGTTGAATGCTTATGTCCGACGGATTGTCAATGATACTCAATTGAGACAAGCTATTGAATTCAAGAACTCTTCCCGCAAAATCACATCGACCATGCCCGCGAAAACGTGCCTGCAACCCATGTCGAAATCCGTTAAAGACTTTCAGCGCAGAATCTAAGTGTTCCGAGCCAATAGGTGCTTTGATCTTGTCGCCACTGGCTGGTAATATTTGAAGTGTCATGCTTGCTTGATTAAGCTCTTGAATAGAGCCTTGAATCTCAATATCTCGCGTAACTCCGGAATCCATAGAGGCTGCATTCTTTAGCCGCCCGGCAACATGTCTTGAGAATTTAGCCCTCATGCTGCCGTTCCTATTTCTGGTTGGACTGATTAGGTGGATTTCTTCTCCGTCCATCATGGCCCTTGAAATCTTTTCGAAATGCGGTAGCATTTCCTTTGGAAAAGAAAGGCACTCGAACGCCTCGCCTTGTTCTGCGCCTTGAATCGTCGCAAGTAAGCTATCACGCGCTCGCAGAAAGTAGCTCTCTTGATTCGGATTCAGAGGTAGGTTGTCGGGATCATCGATGCCAAGATCAAGCTGCGCACTGCCGCGCGTGAGCGAGGTGAGCTTCAATCCTATCGAATGTTCAAAGCCGTTCGGTACGCGGCTCCGACTCAGATTCTTCCTGAGATACTCGACCTTTGCTGCCTCTACAACTAGGGCTTGGAATGGAACTAGTATGGCCAAGACATCGAGTGGTATCGAATGGTCCTCGAATCGATTGCCCACTAGTCGAAGTTGCAAGAACAAGTTGCTCGGCATGGCATCATCCTTCCCAAGAGAGTTGTACAGAAAGAGAGATCGAACGCATGTCGACAAGGCCGTTGAGTGTGGATGGGCACAGTTCAACTGCCCACAACCGGGGCTGTCGATCAATCGCATCGGAGACTGAACTGAGGCGAGTCACGGGTAGCACCGATTGGCCTGAATCCAGAGTCAAGCTGGCCATGCGAATCAAACCACAGTCTGAGTGTAGCACAGGGATCACCTTGAACGAAGCATCCCGCCAAGCAGTGGTTGCTCGGAGCAGTCCATCTGACCTTGCGTTCGACCTGCGTTGAGGTATTCGGATCGTCGATCCGAGACTTCGCGTCGACTTTCTGGATTCGTGCAGGTCACGCTCGACCCTAGGACCCCTCGCGCTCCTCAATCGGTACATCTGATGTTCGCCCCTGCGCGTCTGCTGAAGGGATGGATGCGGGCGGTCCCTTGCAACGACTGATGGCCCCGGACTTGGGCAACAGCGTTGCACGCCCCTCAATCATGTTAGACGCAAGCTGACACGATTTGTCTACACAGCTCCGCGCATGTGTGTACTGGGTGAGTTGGCGTACCACGTACAGGTCGCCGTCTCGCCGCCAATGCCGATGCCGACGGCCAAGCCGCGCATGGATCAGTGCTTGCAGTCCGGGTGAGCCTACGCCGCATGATGCGACCACGCGCTCCACGATTACGGGCCACAGGTGCGGATTGCGCCTGCGCCTGCCTTGGGCAGCGAGTCCGACGAGGCCTTCTCCGTGGAGACGCTCTGACGCCTTCGTCACGAATCAGGACGATATGAGTGCCCGGATCGACGCTTCGGCGGTAGTTTCGGCCTAGACGCACTCGCGCAAGGTCGGTACTTCGTCCGCGGCGAGTTCTGGAGTTGAGATTGGACACGCCGCGTCATTGCCAGCCACGGACGGCCCCCGATCGTACGAACCTCCCCCTACCGCCCCTCCGAAGCAACCGCGCAAGCCGGAAGCAGCGCTCAACGGTGGCAGAACCGTCATCATAGAGGCATGCGGACGTTCAACACCGTAGGGCCTGTCGCGGCCACTGACCACTATTGCATTCCACCCCTGAGTCGCTCCGGCTTGGACTCCGCGCTGAAACTCATCCTGGAGAAGAAGTACTTCATCCTGCACGGGCCCCACCAATCCGGGAAGACCTCGGCACTGCTCGCTTTGGCGGACTCGCTCAATAGCGGTGCCCACGGCGCGTACCGCTGCGTGTACGCCAATGTCGCGGCCGTCCGAGAGGCTCGCGACGAGGTCTCGTTGGTCGTCCCGGCAGTCGTTGGCGAGTTGGAGAAGGCGGGTCTCCGCTACCTGAAGGACGAGTCCCTCAAGGAACTCTGCTCCGAAGTTCTCGCTCGGGGGCGTCCCGACACCGCGATCGAGCGCTTGCTGTCTGCTTGGGCGGGGAGTGACCCGCGTCCCTTGGTGTTGCTGATCGACGGGATCGATTCCCTGCAGGGAGACGGCTTTATTACGGTGCTGCGCCAGTCGCGCGCCGGCTACGACCGCCGACCGAGCGAGTTTCCCCAGAGCATCGTGCTATGCGGTCTAACGGATGTCCGCCAGTGGCGCATCCGCTCCGCTTCCACGGGTTACGTCGTCGCCGGCGACAGCGCGTTCAACATCGCCGCCGATTCCGTGCGGCTCGGTAACTTCTCCCGGTCCGAGGTGGAACTGTTGCTGGCGCAGCACACGGCCGAATCCGGCCAAGAATTCGAGCCCGCCGCGGTCAATCGAGTCTGGGTGCAGACACGCGGGCAGCCAGGGCTGGTGAACGCGCTCTGCAGGCGGGTTTGCTCCCCGCCGGATGCGGAACCTCCCTCAGCGCACCCGATCACGGAAAACCACTTTTGGGAGGCCCAAGAGTATTTGCTTCAAGAGCGCGGAGAGCTTCTCGGGCGGCTGGCGGTGGAGTTGGAAGATGGACGCGTCCGACAGGTCGTCGAAACGCTTCTGCTGTGTACGCCCGTTCGCCATAATGCCGCGGAGAATGTTGGGTACGCCCGCGACGTGGGCCTGATCGCACTTGACGACGACCCCCAGCGCATCGCCAACCCGATATACCGCGAGGCGGTGCCTCGCTATCTCACGAGTGCGGTGCAGGACGATTTGCCGATTCAACCGGACCGGTTCGTTGATGCTGCGGGCGGCTTGGACCTGCACGGGCTGCTGGAGGATTTCCGCGACTTCTTCGTCCAGTGCCCCGAGCGTTGGAGCCAGCAGGTCCTAGGATACGAAGTCGGGCCGCAGCTAGTGCTGCAGGCTTACCTGCAGAAGGTTGTCAGTGGTCGGGGCTGGATGCTGCGGGATTACGGTCTAGGCCGCGGTCGCACCGATCTACTGGTGGTGTGGCGACAGGGCGGCAAGAAACGGCGATTCGTCGTCGAATCCATGGAGTGCCGGGGAGGTGTGGAACGGCTGATGCGCATCGGAGCAGTGAACACCGGGAGCTACATGAAGCGCTGCGGTGCCGAGGCCGGGCACTTTGTCATCTTCGACCCCACGCAAGCAGCTTGGAAGGAGGAGCTGTTCTGGAGGCGCGCCAGAATCGGCCAGACCAGGGTCGAGGTCTGGGGAATCTGAAGCGGTCTCGCTCGCGGCGAAGCGACGCTCGGCTCCGAGGCGACTCCCATGGCCCAAGATCCAATGTCACGTCGTGCCTGGCACTGACAGAAACGCGACCTGAGCATGCGGCGATCCCGTGCATCCGCGTATCCCATCGCCCGGAGGGCCGTGCGATATACCGGTCTGGTCCGGACATTCGCAACGCTCGTTGCGCTGCTTTGCGGGAACGCATTGCCGCAGGAAGTCGACACGGTCCTGTTCCGGGGCCAGTCATCGCCGCACACTGTCTTGGACGAGATCCAAGATCCGGTCGAAAGGCAGGCGTTGCAAGCCTTGGTCGGGGACGTTGAGCCTCGGACAAGGAAGGAGCTTGCTGAGGCGTTCTTGAGACGGTTCCCGGCTTCCGAGTCGCGTGCGACCGCGCTGGACATCGCGGCGAAAGCCGCGATCGATACCGGAGACTTCGTAGCGGGTATCGGGCACGCGAAGGCTTCGCTCCGGATGCTGCCCGAGAATCCATTGCTGCTGGTCGCCCTTGCCGACGCTCAAGCCTCCCAGGAGCAGCACGGCGAAGCGCTTGCCAGCGCCGATCAGGCGTTGTACTACCTCGACCGCTTCGAGAAGCCCTCGCGATTCAGTGCCGCCGAGTGGAGGGCGCGCGAAGCGGAGTTGAGAGCGTCGTGTCACGCGATTCGCGGTCGAGCGGCCTTGGTCCGATCGTTTCAAGCATCGGATGTCCAGCGAGACGCCGACTTGCGCATCGCGGTGACGGAACTGCAGGAGGCCCGGTCTTACAACCCTTCCCACGCCCCGGCCGCGTACCTGCTCGGTGTCGCATACGCCTTATCCGGCAGCGGAGCGGCCGCCAAGAGCAACTTGGCCGATGCCTACGAACTGGGCGGGCCCGTGCAGGCGCGCGCCGCTCGCGAGTTGCGCCGGATCTTGCGCCCCGACGGCATCTCCGAGGAAGAGCCGTTGGAGCGCTTGGTGGCGTCTATTGATCGCTTGCCGATACCGTCCCCGCAGCGCTCCGAATCACCGCCTCGAGCGGCGGCCAATTACGCCGGATCCGCCGCGTGCCGCGATTGCCATCAGCCCGTCTACGACTCGTGGAAACAGACTGGCATGGCGCAGATGTTCCGGCCCTACGAGCCGACCAACGTGCTTGGCGACTTCAGCGAGCGGATCGAGTTCAGGGGCGAGAACGGGCGCGGCGCCCTGCGCCTCGGCCTCGACCAATCTCGTCACTACATGGATGTCGCGGACGCCAGCGGAGCTTGGAGCCGGTTCGACATCCACTACACGATCGGGTCCAAGTGGCAGCAAGCGTACGCTACGCGCCTGCCTGACGGCCGGATCCAAGTCTTTCCGATTCAGTTCAGTCTGGTGGCGCGAAAGTGGCTCAACTTCTGGCAAGTGATCGATCCGCCGGGTACCGAACGCGCCCGTATCGGCGGCTTTCACCGCATGAGCCGGGCGACCAACTACCAAGTGAACTGCGCCAGCTGCCACACGAGCCAGCTCCGCACCGCCGATTCGTCGCGGCCGGCCGCTTTCGAGCCGCTGGAGCACGGGATTAACTGCGAAATGTGCCACGGCCCGTCCGGCGACCACGTGGCGGCCATGCGCCGGGCGCAGCCCGGCGCGCAGCCGTCAGGTCGACTGCCGATCCGGTTTCAGGAAGTGTCGGCGGAGGCGTACTTGAATATTTGCGGCCGCTGCCACATGCAGTCGAACCTGTTCGACATCGGCCGCGGGGGCGAGGTGAACCACACCGGGAATTCCGACGCGTTTTACGCGCCGTACAAGGGCCGGCCGATCCACGAGTTTTCCAAGAAGGCGTTTCACGGCGACGGTCGCTTTCGCGAGACGACCTTCATCGGCGAGTCGTTCGCCCGCTCGCAGTGCTTCCGGGAGGGCGGCGCGACCTGCGGACACTGCCACGATCCGCACCCGGCGGATCCCGTCGGCAATCCCAAGTCGCTGAAGTTCCCGGACGATCCCGATCGCATGTGCCTGCAGTGCCATGCGACTCAATCCAGCACCGAGCGGCACACGAAGCACGCTGCCGAGTCAGCGGCTAGCCGCTGCGTCTCCTGCCACATGCCGAAGATCATGCACGCGTTGATGTTCGACGCTTCAACCCATCGCATCGACGACATCCCGGACGCCGATGCGACAGCGCGGTTCGGTCAGGAGCGCAGCCCCAACGCCTGCCTGATCTGCCATCGGGAGCGCGATGTCGGCTGGCTCCGGCGGAACCTCGAGAGCTGGCCGGCGTGGAAGCCGTAGCCGCACCGTGCGAGACGCGGGCAAGGTGAGCGGCCCGCGATCCAGCGGGCCGCTCGAGCGGAGGGAGTGACCGAGCGGCGCCGCCCGAGGACGGCGCCGCTCGCTTCAGAAGAGGAATTTCAAGCCGAATTGGAACACTCTGGGCCGGGTGCCTCCGGCCAGGCCCGCGACCCTGCCGAAGTTCGGATTGCCCAGCGTGGTGTTCGGTGCGCCTAGGTTCTGAATGTTGAATGCGTTGAACGACTCGATGCGCAGTTCCACGCTGTACCGCTCGCTGACCTGCACCTTCTTGAACAGCGAGATGTCCACGTTCTCGACAGCCTCGGTGTAGATCACGTTCTTGCCGAAATTGCCGTAGGAGAGCACCGGTGTCTCGAACGCGCTCGTGTTGAACCAGCGTTCCTCGGTGCTCCCGCCGGAGAACGGGTCGCCGACCAAATTCGGTCGAGCGTAGTTCCACCACGCGACTTCGTTCCCGATATTCGCCACGTCGCCCGTCACGGCGAGGTTGGCCGGCTGGCCCGAGCGGAACTGCGCGATCGTGTTGAGCTGCCAGCCGCCGAGGATGTGAGCTGCCGGACCGCTGTTCAGGTAGCGCTTGCCCGGCCCGAACGGCAGCTCGTAAACGGCCGCGATCGAGACGAAATGCGGGATGTTGTACCCGGACGGCCCCTTGCTGGCCATGATGTCGTAATAGTCCTGCACGGCGGAGCTGCCGCCGATGCCGTTCTCGGCGCCGAACCAGCCGCTCTGCGTGTCAAGCGATTTGGACCACGTGTAGCTGACCAAGGCTTGGAAGCCGTTGCTGAAGCGCCGGTTCAGCTTCATCTGCAGCGAGTCGTACCAGCCCTGGCCGTCGAAGTTCCCGTAGAACATCGTCGTCTGGTAGGGGAACGGGCGGCGCTGCCGCACCTCCTCGGGCGATCCGGCACCCGCGCTCGTGGCGGTGTTCGCCGCGCCGTTGTGCTCGAGGCGCCTGGTACGGCTGCCCACGTAAGCGATCGAGAACGTGAGGTTGTTCTTGATCTGCTCTTGGATCTCGATGTTCCACTGGTGCGAGTAGGCGGGTAGCGTGCGCGGGTTCGCGTACCAGCCCGCGCTGCCGAAGGGCGAGGGGTCCGGCAGCGGCGCTCCGCCGAGCTGGTTCGCCCGGCCGACGGTCACCAAGGGCTCGCCGACCGCGTTGTACGCGGGCTGCGCGAACTGCTTGTCCGGCCACGTTCCGATCGACTGCTGGAAGCCCTGCATGACGCCCGTGAAGCTGTCGTAGTTCACGCCGTACCCGGCGCGCAGCACGGTCGAGTCGCGCAGCCGCCAGGCGATGCCGACCCGCGGCTGGAAGCCGTCGTGGGCCGGCTCGTAGAGGTTGGGATCGTTGGCGAGCCTGATGTGCTGGCCGTTCGGGATGTCCGCCAGGTTGCCCGATCCCGGAATGCACGGCGCCACGCCCACCTCCGAGCACGGCCTGGGCAGGACGCCGCCGCCGATCAGCCAGTCGCCGGTTTCCCAGTCGAAGCCCGCTTGCAGGCCCCGGTTCATCTGCCCCACCCAATAGGTGTCGTACCGCAAGCCGAAATTGACGGTCACGTTGCTGCTGGCCTTCCACTCGTCCTGCACGTACAGTCCCAAGGTCGGCCACGTGATGTTGTAGTTCTGATTGCGGATCGTGTACTGGGCAGGCAGGCCCAGCAAGGCCGAGGCCACCGAGTTGCCCGTCGTGCCGGGCTGGGTGGGGTCGGCGGTCTGGGCGTTGTTGAAGGGGATGCTGTGCTGGGTCGTCAGGGCGTCCCGCTCCTGCCAGACGTACATGCCGCCGAACTTGATGTTGTGATTGCCCTTGATCCAACTGACGCCTTCGCTGAACATCCATTGCCAATCCGTCTCGGGGCGGGGCGTGTTGACTCCGGCGCCGCCGTAGGGTGATTGCAGGCCGAGACCGGGCGCGCCGAACTCCTCGATGCCGATCCAGCCGTCGGCGACGAGCGGGTCGATGCCCGAAGCGAGGTCGGCTTGCGTGTTGAGAGCTTCGCGAACCCAGCCGATCTTGGTATCGAAGACCACGTTGGTGCCCAGGAGATGGACCCAGCCGCCGGCGATATTGCGCGGGCGGTTGCTGAAGATGCGGCCGTTCTTGACGGTCGCGGGCAGGGTCTGCGGGTTGTTGAGCTGGCTGTAGCGGAACCACAGGCTGTCGGCGCCGCCGAAGCGATGGTCCGCCTTGATCTGAATCGTGTTGTTGTCGCTCTGCTGCGGCCGCGTGTTGATCACGTTGAACGCGGGATTGTCGATGTTGGGCCGGTCGAAGTAGTTCTGGAAGTAATTCTGCGCCATCGAATCGATCCGCGCGCCGGGGATCGTCCGGTTCGGGAACGGATCCCGCAGGTGCGCCGCCGGGTTCGCCGGGTCGATCCGGGTCGTCGCCGGGTCGTAGATCATTTGGTCCAGAATCGCGTTGTTGAAGTTGCCGCCGATCTCCGCGTCGGTCGGGTGGAAGTACGATTGCTGCTGGGAGCGCCGGTACTTCCAGCCTTCCCACGCGAAGTGGAAGAAGGTCTTGTTGCGGATTACCGGACCGCCGACGGCCGCGCCGTATTGATTCTGGCGGAAGGGCGTCGGCCCTTGGTTAGCCGCGTCCAGGAACGGGTTGCGCGAGTCGAACGCGTCGTTCCTCACGAACTCCCACACGGAACCGTGGAACTCGTTGGTTCCGGATTTCGAGACCAAGTTGATCACCCCGCCCAGGACGCCGCCGTACTCAGCTTTGTCGTTATGGGACTGCACCTTGAACTCCTGCACGGCGTCCACGATGGGCAGGACCGCCCAGCTCTGTCCGTAGAACCAGTGATTGATCACTCCGTCCAGCAGGTTGATGTTGCTGCGGTTCCACGCGCCGTTGATCGAGGGCAGGGCGAACGACGAGCCGGGCAGGGCCACGGGCGCGTTGAAGCTGGTGCCGCCGGCATTGCCTTGGGCGGTGCTCACTGGAGTGGCGCCCGGGGTCAGGGTCAGCAACTGCGAGTAGTTGCGACCGTTCAGCGGCAGGTCCTTGACGGCTTCCTCGGTGATGGCCGTGCCGAGTTCCGAGGTCGACTGCTGGAGCAAGGCGGCTTCGGCGACCACTTCGATGGTCTCGGTCACGGCGCCGACGGTCAGCGCGAAGTCATGCGTCCGCGTCTGATTGACGTTGAGCACGAACTCGGATTCGACCGCCCGGCTGAAGCCGTCCGCCGTGACGGTCATCGAGTACGTTCCCGGCACCACGTTGACGAAGACGTAGTAGCCGTTGGCATTGGTCTCGCTGACGCTCTGCACCTGCGTGTCGACACTGGTCAGCGTCACCGCCGCTCCGGGAATCACGGACTCGCTGGCATCGGCGACCGTGCCGTTGATCGAACCGTAGGCCGTCTGGGCGACCGCCACGCCTCCGGCAAGGCAGAGCAGCACCAGCAGGGCCAAGCCCTGACGCACCGCGATCCTACAGGACTCCCTGTTGATCATCCTTCAACACCCCTTTCTGCAATGTTCCGGGCACCCGCGTAACGCCGGGTCCGCCCGCATCTAGCTTGGAAGAATTTCCGAAACGCTACTAGCTGGAAACCCCTGCCAAAACCCTAATTTTTAGTAGCATAGCACATCCAATCGCTCGCTGAGATCGTAGCGGCAGCGGCGCGCTGCAATGCGAGTCCCGACCGCGTGACAGGGGAGCGGCCCGGCAATCTTGCAGCCTTCCAGCAAGGGCTTGGACTCCCGAGTCTCGAGCTGTCGCGGGCCTTGCGACGCCGTCAAGCCCGCGACGGTTGACGCAGCTGCGGCGCCGGTCGATCATCGCCACGGACGGGCGGGCAGGCGACGGCACGGAACGGATGCGAGTCGAAGCAATCCGGCGGTGGAATCGGAGGGCAGGCAAATCGCGAAGGGGCGGGTTGTAGACTGTGAATGGGTTGAGGAGTGCGAGAACATCGCTCCGCTTGGCGACCGCGATAACGCTGTCCCTCGCGCTAGGACTCGGGGCTGCGGACACCCTCTCCGACGCGGGCGAAGCCATCCTCCAAGGGTCGCCCCAGGAGGCTGCGGAACTGCTCGAGACGTACCTCGTCACGAGTCCGGCGAGTGCCGACGGCCACCGGCTGCTCGGCGTGGCACACTCGCTGCTCGGCCAGCGCAGCAAGGCCCTTGGCGCACTCGGACGTGCCGCGGAATTGGAGCCGCGGAATCCCGCGAATCACTTTGCGCTCGGCCAGGCGCTGGCGCAGTTCGGGGAGCATGCCCGGGCCCAAGAAGCATTCCGTCAAGTGCTCCGACTCGATCCGGAACTCGGGCCGGCGTACGAGGGACTGGCGCTTTCGCTAGCCGTGCAGGGCGAGGTGGAAGAGGCTGCGGAACGGTTTACCGAGGCCTTGGAGCGAACCAACGAAGGCCCCGCGCGCGGTCGGCTCCACTACCTCAGGGGCCGGGCCTTAGTGCAACTGGAACGATTCCCGAAGGCAGCGGAGGATTTCGAGGCCAGCACCGAGTTGAATCCGCGCTTCGGGCCTGCGTATCTCGAATGGGGCCGCCTGCTGGAGAAGGGTTCCGACGCGACGCGAGCCGAATCGGTCCTCCGAGAGGCAGCGGCACTGCTGCCCGACGACTTTGACGCCCAATTCCTCTACGGACAGCAGTTGCTGCGGAACTCGCGTCCCGCAGATGCCGCCGAGGCGTTGCGTAAGGCCACCGCGCTCAAGCCGTCGCATCAGAGCGCGGGATATGCGCTCGGTCGGGCGCTGCGGGCTGCGGGAAGGCCTGAGGAAGCTGTCCAAGTCCTAGAGAGGCTTTCCGAGGCGACTTCGCAACGCGCAACGAACGAAGCCCGGATCAACGACGCCGGCCGCATCAACAATCTCGGCTTGGAGGCAGAAGCGGCCGGTGATTTCGAGCTGGCTTTGCAACGCTACGAGGAAGCCATCGAGATCGCTCCCGGCAATGTCGATTTCCAGCGGAACGCCGCGCTCGCGCTAGGCCGTCTCGAAAGGTGGAGCGAAGCGAAGGCGCGTCTCCGCAAGGTCCTGCGGATGGCCCCCGGCGATAGCGACGCGACCAAGGCGCTGTACATCGCCTTGGACCACGCTCCGGACTAGCGAGCCGTCACAGCGTAATCGCGCCGTAGATGGGCTTGGGTCTCCGATCCGGGCCGTCGGACTTCATCCGCCCGCCCATCTCGCTTGGGCGGGCGCAGGTTCCGACCGTGTGTGGAATCGCTGTCATAATCAACGACGAACGGTCAAGACTGAGACGTGCGCTACTTCAACACATCGGGACCCGTGGATCCGCAGGATCACTACTGCATACCACCATTGGCACGTATGGATTTGGATTATGTGTTGAATCTGATTCGCCAGGAGAAGTACTTCGTCCTGCACGCGCCGCGGCGAACCGGCAAGACCTCGGCACTCAAAGCCCTCCAAGATCATCTCAACAGCGGTGTAGCGGGCGAGTATCGTTGCGTGTACGTCAACATCGAGGCCGCCGAAGTGTGCCGGGGGAACATTCCGCAAGCAATGGCGGGGATTCTCGATGTGCTGGCCGGCCGGGCACGGAGGGTGCTTGGCGACAACTTGCTGGAGGGCATAGTGACCGAAGTGCTGGCGGCCGGCCGGCCACGGCACTCTGGAATGCTCTGCAACGCTGGGCCGAAGCCGACCCGCGCCCCTTGGTGTTGCTGATCGACGAGATCGATGCCTTGGTCGGCGATTCACTGCTGTCGGTACTGCGCCAGCTGCGTTCCGGCTACGACGAACGGCCGGACGGGTTCCCGCACAGCATCGTGCTCTGCGGCGTGCGCGACGTGAGGGACTATCGCATTTACTCGGATTTGACCGGCGAGACGGTCACGGGCGGCAGCGCGTTCAACATCAGTGCCGCGTCGCTGAGGCTCGGCGATTTCGACCGAGCGGAAGTGGACGCCTTGCTCGGCCAGCACCACGCCGCGACGGGCCAAGACTTCGAGTCCGCAGCGGTCGACCGCATTTTTTCGCAGACCGCAGGCCAGCCGTGGCTGGTGAACGGCTTGTGCTACGAGGCCTGTTTCGAGAACCCGCAAGGGCGTGACCGCAGCCGCACAATCACGGAGGACGACATCCTCGCGGCTCAGGAAGTCCTCATCGAGGGACGGGTCGCCAGCACGCATGTTGCGACGGGCCTACAGTCGCCTGAAAATCGCGCACCGCAAGGCAGCAATGTGCGCGGGTGCGACCATGGTCCTCGTCGCAGCCCGGCCGCCGCTCTTCCGGCGATGATCGGGCGCACCGCAGGCGGACTGCTCGGCCATGCGAGCGTCCCACTCGAATCGGAATGCACCTAACCCCCAACTCTAGTCGCGAAAAGGCACTAGCGATGGCCGGGTGCGCTCCTAGCTGGGCTCGGACGTTGCTGGCAGTCCTAATGGTCGCGGTGGTTCCATCCAGTGCCGCGATCCGTTTCGCCCACGAAGAAATCGATTTCGTCCTTGAGAATTCCGAGTCGTCCAACCGGTATGCACCGGAAACGATGGCCGGCGGCGTCGCGCTGTTCGATTACGACAACGACAGCGACCTCGATGTGTTCCTCGCGAACGGTGCGGAACTGCCCGCCAACAGGAAGACCTCCGAGCGATACAGCAATCGACTGTTGCGGAACGACGGAGGCGCACGCTTCGCAGATGTCACCGACCAAGCGGGGCTTCGCGGAGAGGGTTTCGCCTTCGGAGCGGCGGTCGCGGACTATGACAATGACGGCGACAAGGACCTCTTCGTCGGTGGACTGCACCGCAACTTCCTGTATCGCAACGAACGCGGCGAGAGATTCGCGGATGTCACCGAGTCCGCCGGCCTCAGTGCCGTAGATGACGAGTTCGGGCCGCTGTGGGCGGTCGCCGGAGCCTGGCTCGACTACGACCGGGACGGGTTTCTGGACTTGTTCGTCGTGAACTACTTGAGTTGGAAGCCTGGCGTCGATCCGATCTGCGACGAGACCGGCGCCAGGGACTACTGTCATCCGAAGCACTACAAGGGCACGCCGAACAGCCTGTATCGCAACAACGGGGACGGCACGTTCGAGGATGTCTCCGCGAGTGCCGGCATTCGAGCGCATGTCGGCAAGGGCATGGGAGCGTCGATTCTGGACTTCGACCGCGACGGATGGATCGACATCTTCGTGACGAACGACAAGTTGCCGAACTACCTGTTTCGCAATACGGGCGACGGACGGTTCGAGGAGGTGGGCTTCGAGACAACGATCGCCCTTCCGGACCACGGTCGCGAGGTGTCAGGCATGGGTCTTGACGCGCGCGACATCGATGGGGACGGCTTGGCCGAGGTCGTCTATGCAGCGCTGCCGGGCGAGACGTTTCCCCTCATGCAGAACACCGGCGACGGGTATTTCAAGGATCTTTCCGGACCGAGCGGTCTCGCCACCCAGACGCGAGACATGGCGGGCTACGCAGCGGTGATCGCGGACTTCGACAACGACACCCGGAAAGACATTTTCTTCTCCTTGGGGGATGTCCAAGCGCACCCCATCAATCCGGAACTGCCCGTCCTAAGGCACAACAGCGTGTTCCGGAATCAGGGCGACGGAACATTCTTGGAAGTGGGGACGGAAGCGGGTCTCGACCGTGCCCCGGCGAGGCGGCATCGCGGCACGGCGGTAGGCGACATCGATGGCGACGGAAAGCTCGATCTCGTAGTCACCGCTCTTGGCGCCCCGGCGGAGCTTTGGCTGAACACCAGCGACACCGGCCATCGGTGGCTCGCTGTTGACCTGGAGGGCACGACTTCGAATCGAGACGGGATCGGCGCGCTAGTCAGCGTGTCCACTTCAGCGGACCCGCAGTTCAACACGGCGACATCCAGCGTCGGCTACGCATCTTCGAGCGCGGGTCCGGTCCATTTCGGCCTAGGGGACAGCGCGACCGTTGAATCGGTGACTGTGGCTTGGCCGTCCGGTGCGACGCAGACCGTCCGGAACGTCCGACCAAACCAGGTGCTGCACCTGATCGAAGACCGGTAGCGCCCGTAGCGGCGACTTGGCGGCTCTGCCGAGAATCGACTGATTTGACGCGTGAACTCCCGCATGCCGGGGAGAAAACCATTCCCCGTCACATTTCAAGCGTCGCGTAACAGCCCTGCCTTCTCCAAGAATTCGACGAAGTGTTCCGGGAAGGCCTTGTCGATCGAGTGATCATCAATCATCAATTCGAGCTGCAAATTACGATGATTCCCATATGCACCCCAATCGCCGTCACCCATCACGCCAATTTCAAGGTAACAGCGGTCGGTTCGCCAATAGAGACCAATCTCTCCATCATTTTCAAGCATTGTCTTTGGCTCCACCACCTGCAGTCTCTCCAGCTGTGAGAGCAGATGCATGGATTCGTCAATGGCTCGTTGCGAAGGGGGAATCCCATCCGATCCGTCCCAATCGTCCGGAAAGTCCGCATACGACCGCACCTCAAGGCGCGCCCGGTCGAATCCTGCTGTAACCGGCTCTGTAGCGTCGCAAGGCGAGCGACGGTGCGTGGACTCGCTGAACGAATCGGTTCTCATACGGACCTCGCCGTGGAGTCTCGACTTTCAACCGACGGCTTGCAAGAATCCCGGTTCCGGCGCCTACGTCTCGGCAACGGCTGGAGCCTGGTCGCCAGCCAGCAGGAATCCGATGGAACTCCGCTTCCTTCCGGAAGGCGTTTGATTCGCCTTGTCATGACGCGCATCTCCAAGCCACTCACGTGCTTGAAGCTTATCACGACAGAGGCATGGCGGCCACGCCGCAGGCTCGTTGTGGATCGGAACGAACTGAGGGCGAGCGGGCAGTGCGAATGCTGAAGGCCCTCTCGCAGAGCAGGACGATGAGCACCGCGGCCGGCCCGTAGCCGGAACGCCCCGGCGGATGTGCAAGACTTCGCCGCCCCAACGCGAATGACCGCGCGAGAACGTATGTTACGCTAATGCCGATGACGGAATCCGAGTCCAGTTCCACTCCCGAGCAACCCCCGAGCGAATCCACGCAGCGCGGGGATAGCGAGCAACCCGACGCGACGCGGCCCGCAGGGGAATCGTCGGGCTCGGGCCAAGTCGAGCAGAGTGTCGCTGCAGCACCGGAGTTCGAGGCCACGGAGACTCGCTATCCGGACGGGCTGGTTGGCTTCCTTGGCCGCGTGGCATCGGATCCCTTCGAGGTCAATCACGCAGTGGAGGATCTGCGGGCGATGATCGAGGCGACCGTGCGGCGCGAGATCGGAGTCTTTCGCAGGGAGGTGAACGTCAAATTCGAGTCCCTGCGCGGCGAGATCGGGATCCTGCGCAAGGAGATGGACCTCACGCTCAAGTCCCTGCGCAAAGAGATGGATGTCAGGTTCGAGTCCCTGCGCGGCGAGATGGATGTCACGTTTGAGTCCCTGCGCGGCGAGATCAGGGCGCTGCGCAAGGAGATGGAGGTCAGGTTCGAGGCCATTGAATCCCAACTCACTATGCTCCGCTGGATGCTGGGCTTGGGGATCACCCTGCTCGTAGCGATATTCGTTCTCTTGGTCCACATCGTGCTCACAGATGACCGACCAAGCACCCCGCTCCCGCAGAGTCCGACGGTGCAGACACCGGCCGGAACGGAGACAGTGCTGCCGAGCGGTGCCGTGCCTGGCAGCGAGGCCCCGGTTCGCTCCGCACCTGGCGGGCCCTCTGGCGCAGCGGACCCGCCCGCGGACCAACCCACTCCGTGACGAGCGTGTGGCACCGGTTACTAGCGGTACCCGTCTGCGGTTCGCCCAAAGAGACCTCGCAAGGTCTCGATGGCCCCTGCCCAATGCCGCGTACACTCTTTCGGGAGCCTTGGCAATCCACCTTGCAACGGCCCGCCCGCGACCGGCCACTGGGGCGCGGCCACCATGCGCCCCACAGGCACGGGCTGGCGCAGGTTGTCAGTCGCGCCTAGGCAGTTACATTGAATCGAAGCAGCTGGACGGAGGGCGTTCCGACTTGACCATCGTGGTGGCCAAGTGAAGCTGATTCATGCGCATGAGTTCCCCAGGCGTGCTCAGACGCTCCCGCAATACCGACCTAGTGCCCTCGCTCATTGACCCGATACGCGTTTCACCGTCTTCGGCTGAAACTGTGAAGATCGATTCTTCCGCGATGTCGGATCGATCCAGTAGGTCCGTGCTGTGGCTGGTCACGACTACCTGAGAATGCTCAGCTGCGTGCATCAGGACGTCGCCGAGAAGTTCAAGGGCGTCGGGATGTACTGCGTACTCGGGTTCTTCGATACCGATCAGACGCGGATCCTGCTTCCTGTCTCGATCGCCGAGGTCTTGGAACAGCGCCACCAACATCCCGAGGACACGCAACGTACCGTCGGACATGCTCGCGGCAGAGAACCGCAGGAAATCGCTGTCGATCCCAACCCTCTGACAGAACTCGAGTACTGCGTCCGATCCAGCGATATGGCAGTCGACCCCAGCGATTCCCGGCACCGCGCAGGCCAAGTAGTCCTCGATCAATTGCTTGGTCTCGGGAGACCGCTCTCCGATTCGATGCAGGACATTGGCTAGATTGCTTCCATCCCGACTCAGGAGGTTGCCTGCATCGGGCGGCCGGGGCGTTCGGATTGATTCGGGGTTGAGGCTATAGAGGCCCATTCGCGCGAGCGAGTCGTACACTGGCCCGAACCCAGCGATGTCAGCGGCTTGGCGCAGGTACAGGCGATCGGGCATCGCCTGGAGCGGACGCGACGCGCTGCATGAAACGATCCGCCCATTCCGGATCGAGTAGTGGACGCGGTCTTCGGCGGAGTGTCGCGAGACCGCCGTGCAGTCCTCGCGCACCACTTGAAAGCTGCCATCAGGCTCTGCCCTGACCGCGAACCCATAGGTGGCGGACGAATTGGCCAGAGCACAGTCGATGCGCATCCCGAATTGATCTCGCGAATCGATTGACCGGCGCACCACCTGGGCTGCGCCACCCCGACTGGACAGCGCGTAGTCGAGCGACTCACGGAGTGCTTCCGCAACGAATCGCAATGCATCGAGGAAGTTGCTCTTGCCGGAGCCGTTGGGGCCAACGAGCACTGCGAAGGGTGGCAATGCGAGATCACAGTGGCGAATGCTCTTGTAATCTCGAAGGACGACGCGGTGGAGGAACCGGGTGTCCTTCATGGCAGCAGACAACATTGCAGGATCACTGACCAGCGAGGGCGAGCCTGCCTCCCTCATCCAACAGGCGAGACGTGTCTTCCGGTGCATGCACGGTTCGGGCGTCCCCCAACCAATCGCTTCCCGTCATTCTCCGGCTCTGTCTGACGGAGCCGTGCGCTTGCCGCCATGCACTGATGGCTCGCTGCACCATTGGCGTCGGACGGTGTCCAAGGCCTCCAAGGCATCTCCCGGAAGTTTCAACACCCCGCCCAATAGAGCATGGTCCAACTCCACCCGCACTTGGTCGCGGTACGCTTCGTTGGCTGGCAGCATGGGCCTTCCGCGAAGGCTTTCGAAGATCTCCGAAACCCGCCCTAACTTGCCGTCCGCGATGCTCCTCGGATCCAAGACCAGCAGTTCCGGCAGTGCGGAGATCGTCAGCCGCACCCGTCCCTGCTGCTGTCGGGAGCCTGCCCACCAGAACGACATCAGCCCGAGCGTCGAGTTCGCCCACAATGCCAGGGTCTTCTCCCATGAGGATTCCTTCGGCTTGAAGTTCGGCCACGCCCTTCCGCCAAGCACCCTCTCGTCGGTGAGGCACGCTGCAAGGCTCTGGGAACTTAGTTGGAAATCCCGATTGAAGTGCAGCCGCGTCGCGGTTTTCCACACTTCAGCTGCACGCTCGGCGCAGTCCGGCAGCACCTCTCCCGCCGCATCCGGCTCGACTACGAGGTGTCGCTCCCTGTCGGCTGCGTGCCCCCAGAGCACCGGATAGCTGGGCACGCCCTGAATGGGAACGATCTTGAACGGTCCGCGGTACGGAGGTTGCGCGTCCTTCTGGCTGCCGATATCGCGGTCGAGCAGTCCGCGCTCGCCTAACTCCCTTAACCGTGCCACCGGTATCACGTGGTGATCGCCGTGTCGGGGCAATACTAGGTTGCCTTGGTGCAGCGACATCATGACTTCCGCAAGTACCGACTCGCGCAACGCCCCGCACCCTCCCTCGCTGAGCGGTGCCCGGATGTAGCTGCCCAGCAACTGATCACCGGCTTGGATCCGGCCGGTGCGGGACGGCGGCGGAACCCGCGAGACGAGCTTGGCGATCTCCGCCGCCTCCAAGAGGCTGGCCGGCCGTCGATGAAGGTTGACGAACAGGGCGGCCTCGGGATCTTGCGCGGCATCGCGTCGCTTCGTGCCCAAGACCAAGGTCTCGGCCATGCCCGTATCGGCTGAGAACGCCCGGTCGCGAGTGCCGGCGGACGCGATGGTCACGACGGCGACATCCCTGTAGCACTCTGCAAGCAACTGTCTGGCCGGTTGCCAGGAGACTCCTTGAATGGCCGTCATCGGCAGCACCATGGCTATCGTTCCGCCGGGCCTGACCTTGGCGTGCGCCAGATCGATGAAATTGGACGCGAGGCCGGCATTGCCGTGGCCGACGGGGCTGGCGAGACTTCCGCGGATTTCAGCCAGGCGATCGGACATGGCGCGCTGCTCGTCGTGAGTCGTGCGAAATCCGGCGAACGAGGGCACCGGCACGGTGGACGACTCGTGATTGGTCGGACGGGTGAACGGCGGATTCATGATGACCAAGTCCACCGACTCGTGCGGCACCTCGATGTCTTGGGTGTCCAAGTCCCCGCGCTTGCCGCTGGCCTGCTTCTGACCCGTCGCGAAGAGCGACCAAGTCTGGGCTCTCGCGGTCAGATCCAAGGAGCCAATGGCGACCGCATGCCCGTGCTCTCCCTCCCTATCGATGCCGTACGGCATGGTGTATACCCGCGTGTTGTCGAAGACCACCGTCGGATGCACGCTGGAGAGCTGCGAGGTGCAGAGGTGCGTGGCGGCCGGCATGATGTCCGTCCCGATGATCGAGTGCTCGATCATGTGTCGATGAATCTCGCTGTCATCGCCGCCGGCGTGACGATAGCGGGTGAGGACAGCGTGGTACGCGGCGGAGAGCAGCGTGCCCGTGCCGCAGGAGAGATCGGTGATCGAGAGCTGTTCGTAGCCGGGCAGATCGCCCCAGTCGGTATCGAGTCTTCGCGTGGCGAGTTCGGCGAGCAAGGTGGCGCTTGTCGGCAAGGTATAGAAGGTGGCGAGGAACTTGCGGTCGGCGATCAAACTCTGGAACATGCGGCCGGACAGGTCGTGGCGGGTGTTGACCCCCATTTCCGAGAGTTGATCCGCCGCCCGGGCCAGTGGGTCTAGGATTCGATTGGCGGTCTGGACGCGGATCGGGGCGAGCAGGTCCGAAGCGACCTTGAGGATCGGCCAGTAGTTGACCTCGGCGAGAGTCTCCTTCCACGTGCCCAAGAGGGCGGCTTGCAACGAGTCGGAATGCCGGGCTTGGATTTGGCTGACGGAAGGGATTGCGTGGGGGCTGGCGATGGAGGCGTGGAAGGTCAGCGCGTTGGCAATCATGGTCATCGCCATGCGCGTGGTCTGCTCGCCGCTACGCTGGTTGAGGATCTGTCCCAAATGCTCTTCGATGCCCCCGCATCCGAGCAGCTTGGCGTCTGCGACCGCGCCGGTCGCGACCCGGACGCCGCGCTCGAGAATAGAAATGCTCTCGTCGATCAGGCGCTGGGAAACCATGGCGTGCTCGATGCAGCGCACGACGTCGTCGATGCTCCCTGTCAGCCATCCGCTGGTCGGCCAGCGGACATGCGAGGAGGGATCTCCGGACAGTACGCAGTAGCCGAGATCCGCCGCGGCGATCCGCGCCGGTAGACGGGCCTGTGTCTGGCGGAGGGAATTGGGGACCCGAAGTGCGATCACCTGCTCGATTGGGTCGGAAGAGGATTCTGGGACCAAGCCAAGGCAGGCCCTGGCGTCGTCTTCGACGCCGGAGGCGGGTGCGTACTCGGTTTCGATAACGACGGGTTGCGAGTTAGGCGCACGGATCAGGATGTCGGGACGAAGTCGCGGGGCGTCTGGGAACACGCCCGGTTATTCAATGGTGAGTGCGTCTCTCCAAAGTGGATGCTTGTGGCGAAGGGCATTCGCGAATTGAGTGTTGAACGGGTCTTCCCTGGATCGGGCTGTTTCAAGGCCGTCGCTGTAGTCGTCGAGTCGGGAGTTACCGTGGGGGATTGAAGGGGAATTGCGGCCCTTGCAAAAACACAGCGGTATTGGGTTTTCCGAATATGATTGCGCCGAGCATGCCGGACTTGGGTCCACTCTGTTCATTCCATCACGACGCTAGTTTCGGAGCCTTTCCGAACTCTCACTACTACTCTACCTGAGCTGGCGAACGGATTGGCCGAGCGGTCGTGCCGTCACCCGGGTCGGCTGCGCGACTGTCGCCCCGATGCCCAACTGCGTCTCCAGTTAACGACGGGGAAATTGACGACATGACACCAATGATCGGTCGCTTCGCGAAAAGACCAAGTGAAACAAGGCCTTTCTTGGGGAACTGGACACTCGCCGGAGAATCGTAGCCGGCCGGCGACCGCGTCAATGATCCCGGCTAGCGCCGACTGGCGCGAACCCGTCAAGACTTGCCGTGGCTGGTCGGGCGGGCAAGCACTTGGTGCCGACGCACCGCGCCAAGTGTCCGCTAACGGTTACCGGGAGGCTCGTTTCGTGGCGGTCGGTCGGCAAGGATGTCGATTCCATGCGCAACGCGTGGCATGCGGCGAGGGTGCCCTCGCCCGCGGTCGAGATTGTTGCGCCCTCATGCGCGCAAGCAGTCCGATCCGTCCCGCAGGGACGATCTGGTCGCAACCGACTCAGGATTCCGGGAGCATCCGCTCCCGCGCTCGCCAGCGAGCACTCCTTTACCGTCCCCAATCGCCAACGGTCATGTTTACCGCTTTGCCGCGGTCCGCGAACGGTGCCAAGCCGAGCTAGATCTGCCGAATCTTGGCGATCAGCGCATCGCCGGTCTCGCAGGTCAGCAGCCAAGCCCCGACCTCTTCCAGCGCCGACTCGGTCCGGACGGACCCGAGCAGGGCAGCCATCGTGCTGGCCACAGCCTCTCCGAAGCGCTGACGCGCCATGCTGACTAGCAGGCCGATCTTGCCTTCGGCGAGTACCTCGGCCCGCCCTGCAGCGAGTCCCTCGGCTCTCAGTTGCTCACTCCAATTGGTCATGGCTTTCTCCACGTCGCCCCACTTCGTCAAGTCTCTCAGATCCGCAGCGCTCACTCCAGGCAAGCGCCACGGCACGAGCACGTTCATTATCCACGCGATCAGCGCCCGCCGCAAGCTCGCCCAGCGCTCGCCGCTCAGCCACTCCTCGAGCCAGCGCACCTCGCCCAGGGCCGCCTCGTACGACTCCACCCGGTGCAGGCGGAACAGCGCGTCCGCTACGTTCAGCCGGCCCCGGTCCAGTTCCGGGCCGTGAAACACGTCCACCAGCTCGTGGTGCAATTGCGGCCCCGGCCCCTGCCAGTCCGCCGGCGCGCCCTCGGCCAGGTCCGCCAGGTCCCGCGCCTCCGTCCAATCCCGCTCGCCGTTGTACAGCACGATCGGCAGCACCCAACGCAGCTTGCGCCCCTTCTGGCAGTCGTCCCGCTTGGCCAGCGTCGACTGCAACTGCCCGAAGTAATTCCACATCCGCAGGGCCATCGTCCAGTCCGGTCGCGACTGGAATTCGGTCATCAGAAACAGCACCCGCTCGGGATCCCCGAGCGCGCACACTTCCCAGATCATGTCGTTCTCGAGCTGCTTGAGGCTCTCGTCCGTATGCCGAGTGGCCACCAGCTTGAGGGTGGTCCAGTCGAGCTGGAGGGCGTCATCGACATCCACGAAGCCCTGGATGAAGTCCTTGAAGGCGCGCGGTTGGCTGAAGACCAAGCGCAAGGAGCCATCGTGATCGATTCTGGTCATGAAAGACTGTCGTCCAGTTCTTGCGTCTGTTTCACAGTAACACACTAGAAAGTCCTGTCAAGCAGATCGGTTGGAATTTCGAAATTTTCCGCAGCACGAGTGAAATCCCCGGTTCTGAGCGTGCTGCGCTCCCGCGAGCGGATCGACAGCGGGGTGCCTGCACTCTCGGCCCCGCAGCCGGTCGCCAGACCACGGGGCTCGGGCGAGCGGGCGCGAAGGTCGCTTCGCGCCAAGGCTCGGTGAAACAAGGCCTTAGGAGTGAGCTGGACGCTCGGCGAAGGGTGCTAGTCGGCCAGCGACCGCGCTAATGTTCGCGGCTGTCGGCGGCGGATCCGGGCCCGCCGAGGAGTGCAGGGGCAGATCCGTGCCGGGCAAGTGCGCGGTACCGGCGTACCGTGCCAGGTGAACGCAAGCGGGCTCCGCGAGGGTTGTTGCGTGGCGATCCGTCGGCCGGGTTCACAATTCCCTGCGTATCGCGTCACATTCGGCGCACCAGCACGCGGCCGAGATCCTTGTCCTCCGTATCCGCGCAGGCAGTCCGAGATGCACCGACCAGACGCTCCAATCGCAACCGAGCCGGGATCCGCATGGCATCCACACCCGCGCTCACGAGCTCGTCGTACTCAACACTCCCCAATTGCCAATGGTCAGGTTCCCGGCTTTGCCGCTTGCTGCGGCCCGCGCGGTGCCCAACCGCTCTAGATCTGCTGAATCTTGGCGATCAGGGCATCGCCGGTCTCGCAGGTCAGCAGCCAGGCCCCGACCTCTTCCAGTGCCGACTCCGTCCGGACTGATCCGAGCAGGGCAGCCATCGTGCTGGCCACAGCCTCTCCGAACCGCTGGCGCGCCATGCTGACGAGCAGGCCGATCTTGCCTTCGGTGCGCCCCTCGGCCCGCCCTTCCGCGAATCCTTCGGTGCGTCCCTCCGCGCGCCCTTCGGCGAGTACCTCGGCCCGCCCTGCAGCGAGTCCCTCGGCTCTCAGTTGCTCACTCCATGTGGTCATGGCCTCCTCCACTTCGCCCCACTTCGTCAAGTCTCTCAGATCCGCAGCACTCACTCCCGGCAAGCGCCACGGCACGAGCACGTTCATGATCCATGCGATCAGCGCCCGCCGCAAGCTCGCCCAGCGCTCGCCGCTCAGCCACCCCTCGAGCCAGCGCACCTCGCCCCGGGCCGCCTCGATCGACTCCACCCGGTGCAGGCGGAACAGCGCGTCCGCTACGTTCAGCCGGCCCCGGTCCAGCTCCGGGCCGTGAAACACGTCCACCAGCTCGTGGTGCAATTGCGGCCCCGGCCCCTGCCAGTCCGGCGGCGCGCCCTCGGCCAGGTCCGCCAGGTCCCGCGCCTCTGTCCAATCCCGCTCGCCGTTGTACAGCACGAGCGGCAGCATCCAAGGCAGCTTGCGCCCCTGCTCGGCGTCTGCCCGCTTGGCCAGCGCCGCGTAGCATTCGGCGCACCTGCACACGGTTGAGTTCCTCGTCCTCCGTATCCGCGCAGGCAGTCCGAGATGCACCGACCAGACGCTCCAATCGCAACTGAGCAGGGATCCGAATGGCATGCACACCCGCGCTCACGAGCCAGTCGTACTCAACTTTCCCCAATTGCCAGTGGTCATGTTGTCTGGGGAAAGCCAAGACTCTCGACAAACCCAAGACGGACGGTCCGTACGCTGGCTCCTACGAGCGGCGGGTGGAAAAGCCGTCAACGTGGCGGGTGGGGCACTGGCATGATGGCGAAACCCGCTAGCGAGCTGTCACTGTCTCGATCCTCGGCGGGCATGCCCGGCAGGGCAATCGTCGAAGCCCGGTGCGGGCGACTTTGTGATCCCTTTGGAGGAAGTAGCTGGCCCGCGGATCCGCGTCGACCCGACGCAAGAGCGGGAGTCCCGTCCTGGCATGGGTGGCTGGGCTTGTGGTTTCGTCACCCGCTCCGAGTCCGTGCCCCACCGTCGGTATCTGATGTGGCGGGCGTAGGTGAGCAATAGCCTCTGCGCATCCCCTCTGGAACACGCAACGGCTCATTTCAAATTGAAATCAACTCCAGTGGATTCCCATTAGCACTGATCGCCTTTCGGGCGGGTCGCCTTGGGTGCCGTTCGCTTGCCGCCATGCACTGACGGCTCGCTGCACCATTGGCGTCGGACGGTGTCCAGGGCCTCCAAGGCCTCCCCCGGCAGTTCCAAGACCCCTCCTAGCAGAGCATGGTCCAACTCCACCCGCACTTGGTCGCGGTACGCTTCGTTGGCTGGCAGCATGGGTCTTCCGCGAAGGCTTTCGAAGATCTCCGAAACCCGCCCTAACTTGTTGTCCGCGATGCTCCTCGGATCCAAGACCAGCAGTCCCGGTAGTCCAGAGATCGTCAGCCGCACCCGTCCTTGCTGCTGTCGGGTGCCTGCCCACCAAAAGGACATCAGCCCGAGCGTCGAGTTCGCCCACAATGCCAAGGTTTGCTCCCATGCGGATTCCTTCAGCTTGAAGTTCGGCCACGCCCCGCCGCCCAGCACACTCTCGTCGGTGAGGCACGCTGCAAGGCTCTGGGAGTTCAGGCGGAAATCCCGGTTGAAGTGCAGCCGCGTCGCGGTCTCCCACGCTGCAACTGCGCGCTCGGCGCAGTCGGGCAGCACCTCTCCCTCCGAATCCGGCTCGACTACCAAGTGTCGCTCCCGGTCGGCTGCGTGCCCCCACAGCACCGGATAGCTGGGCACGCCCTGAATGGGAACGATCTTGAACGGCCCGCGGTACGGAGGTTGCGCGTCCTTCTGGCTGCCGATATCACGGTCGAGCAGTCCGCGCTCGCCTAACTCCCTTAACCGTGCCACCGGTATCACGTGGCGGTCGCCGTGCCGAGGCAATACCAGATCGCCCAGGTGCAGCGACATCATCACTTCCGCAAGCGCGGACTCGCGCAACGCCGCGCAGCCGCCCTCGCTGAGCGGTGCCCGGATGTAGCTGCCCAGCAACTGGGCACCGGCTTGGACCCGGCCGGTTCGGGACTGGTCCGGAAC
Organism: Bryobacterales bacterium; assembly: GCA_965242625.1. Classification (GTDB taxonomy): domain Bacteria; phylum Acidobacteriota; class Terriglobia; order Bryobacterales; family UBA6623; genus VXMF01. The sequence goes on from CBDEST010000005.1 coordinate 1,654,812, forward strand.
CCGCGAGACGAGCTTCGCGATCTCCGCCGCTTCCAAGAGGCTGGGCGGCCTCCGATGGAGGTTGACGAACAGGGCGGCCTCGGGATCTTGCGCGGCCTCGCGTCGCTTGGTGCCCACGACCAAGGTCTCGGCCATGCCCGTATCGGCCGAGAACGCCCGGTCGCGAGTGCCGGCGGACGCGATGGTCACGACGGCGACATCCCTGTAGCACTCTGCAAGCAACTGTCTGGCCGATTGCCAGGAGGCTCCTTGGATGGCCGTCATCGGCAGCACCAAGGCCATCGTTCCGCCGGGCCTGACCTTGGCGTGCGCCAGATCGATGAAGTTGGAGGCGAGGCCGGCATTGCCGTGGCCGACGGGGCTGGCGAGACTGCCGCGGATCTCGGCCAAGCGATCGGACATGGCGCGTTGCTCGTCGTGAGTCGTGCGAAATCCGGCGAACGAGGGCACCGGTACGGTGGAAGACTCGTGATTGGTCGGACGTGTGAACGGCGGATTCATGATGACCAAGTCCACCGACTCGTGCGGCACCTCGATGTCTTGGGTGTCCAAGTCCCCGCGCTTGCCGCTGGCCTGCTTCTGACCCGTCGCGAAGAGCGACCAAGTCTGGGCTCTCGCGGTGAGATCCAAGGAGCCGATGGCGACTCCGCGCCCGTGCTCTCCTTCCGTGTCGATGCCGTACGGCATGGTGTATACCCGGGTGTTGTCGAAGACCACCGTCGGATGGACGCTGGAGAGTTGGGAGGCGCAGAGGTGCGCGGCCGCCGGCATGATATCTGCGGCGATGATGGAGTGTTCGATCATGTGTCGATGAAGCTGGCTGTCATCGCCGCCGGCGTGACGATAGCGGGTGAGGACAGCGTGGTACCCAGCGGATAGCAGAGTGCCCGTGCCGCACGAGAGATCCGCGATTGAGAGCCGTTCGTAGCCGGGCAGGTCACCCCAGTCGGTATCCAGCCGTCGTGCCGCCAGTTCGGCGAGCAAGGTGGCGCTTGTCGGCAGTGTATAGAAGGTGGCGAGGAACTTACGGTCGACGATCAAGTTCTGGAACATCCGGCCCGACAGGTCGTGCCGGGTGTTCACGCCCAGGTCCGCGAGTCGATCCGCTGCCCGAACTAGCGGGTCCAGAATGCGCTTGGCGGTGTGGACGCGGATCGGGGCGAGCAGGTCCGAAGCGACCTTGAATATCGGCCAGTAGTTGACCTCGGCGAGGATTCGCCTCCAAGTATCCAATAGGGCTGCCTGCAGCGATCCTGAATGCTTGGCTTGGATCTGGCTGACGGAGGGGATGTCGTGAGGACCGACGATGGAGGCGTGGAAGGTCAGTGCGTTGGCGATCATGGTCATCGCCATGCGCGTGGTCTGCTCGCCTTTGCGCTGATTGAGGACTTGACCCAGATGCTCTTCGATGACCCCGAATCCGAGCAGCTTGGCGTCTTCGACGGCGCGGGTCGCGACCTGGACGCCGCGCTCGAGAATCGAGATGCTCTCGTCGATCAGGCGCTGGGAGACCATGGCGTGCTCGATGCAGCGCACGATGTCATCGATGCTCCCTGTCAGCCAACCGCTGGTCGGCCAGCGGACGGGCGAGGAGGGATCTCCGGATAGCACGCAGTAGCCGAAGTCCGTCGCGGCGATCCGCGCTGGGAGACGGACTTGGTCCTTACGGAGGGAATTGGGAACGCGAACCGCGATCACCTGTTCGATTCGATCGGAGGAGGATGCGGGGAGCAAGCCTAGGCGGGCCGTGGCGTCGGCTTCAACGCCGGAGGCGGGTTCGTACTCGGTTTCGATTACGACCGGTTGCGAGTTAGGTGCATGGATCAGGATGTCGGGACGGAGTCGCGGGGCGTCTGGGAACACGCCTGATTGCTCCACGCCCAAGCGATCGGCCCAGAGCGGATGCTTGCCACGCAGAACTTCTGCGAACTGGCTGTTGAACGCAACTTCGCTAGTTCTGGGCATATCAAAGCAGCCGCCGGATCGCGGGCTGGGGGCACCGTGCGGGACGGATCGTCAACTGCTTGCTGTATACCGCAACAATACCACCCATCCTCTGCGGTCGGCGGATCAGCCGAGTATCCGCGACGCCTTCCAAGTTGGGCGCACGGCTGCCGCATCGAAGCTCAACGGCTTTCAGCGTTAATCCCGCGGGAAGTGACGACGCTCAAGAGGCCTGTTGCCTGCTCGTCGGGCACGGGACTGGTTCCACCCCGCGGCACAGGTCTTCCGTCAGCATGACTATTGGAGGCAAGCAACCGCAGCTGACCCTCGGATCCGATTCACCCCGACGCAAGATCGGGAGTCACATCTTGGTCTGGCTGAGCATTCGGCTTTCGGCAACCGCTCCGAGTTCGTGCCACACCGCCGGTATCTCGGGTAGCGTACTTGCGTCTCACTTTTTCTCATTTGTGAGACGCAAAGCTGTTTGTGTCTCATACGTGAGACACAAAGTCAGTTGCGTCTCACTTACGCCTCCATATGAGACGCAAGAATCTGTTGCGTTTCGCTTGGATTCCCGAGAGCACAGTTTTCAACACCCAAGCGAGGCATTCGATTCGGCGAGACCACTCCACGAAGTCCGAAGCAGGGGGTCGCTACCAACCGGTCTACCCCCGGAATTGGCAACGGAACATCAGCGGGCCCTCGATGTTGCAGGCTGGATGTGCCCTGATATGCGTCGATGGATCGGTTAGTAGACGAAGGTTCCGCGCCTGCTACAGAAATGTCCCGATGTCGCCTCGCCGGTGCTGCGTCGCAGCAAGCATCGAGGGTACTGCCACAGCACCTGTCGTTCATTCGGAACGGATCCGCAGTGCGGACGGCGGACGCGACTAGCCCGCTCGCGCCGTGGGCTAGCGACTGCGTAGTTCCAATCCTGCACGCTGGCCGAGAACTCTTTGCCGCTCGCGGAAGCAGTCGTTACACATGGCGGGCGCGGCCTCTCCGACGGATCGCGAACGATAGCGCGAGGTGTCCACGGGAGTCTGTACCGCAGACTGCGAACAGTGCCGGACGCTCATGCGTGGAACTAGGGATTGCAGGTACGGTTCATGATTGTTGATCTTCGCTGTCGCGGTCACGCTTCTTCTTGCGTTCCAGCGCGGCATCTACGTCGGCGGCGAACCGGCGGCCGATCTCGATTGAGTCGCGCCACCGGCAACCTCGACGCCAGCAGTAGAAGGCGAAACGCTCTGCGGTGGTGCGCTCCCAAGCCATCCCCGCGAGGATGACGCCGACGCAGGCCGCGACTGTCAATTGCCAAACGGTCAGTGGTTCGCCCGCGGCAGCTTGGGCCGCGAGAGCGGCGGCCGCGAGCAGAGCGTAGGCGAGGATGATCCAATTCGGCACGAGATGGTACGCGGTGAATCCTTGCCGCCACCTGCGGATCGCGATAGTGACGATAGCGGGAAGCATCACCAGCGTGATGAAGATGTCGATCAGTTCGTGAAGTGGCATGATCGCTGCCCCGGTGGTCGAAAGGTTAGTCCTTGCGGCTGATGATACCAAGCCGCGAGTGCAGTTCAGGATGATTTTCGAGGGGGTGCCGCTGCTCGCCCGGCTTAGCTCCGAAGGAGTGTCCTGCGACACCAACGGTGATGATCGGCAGGCCCGCGAGTCCGCGCTGGATCCAAGCGTCTGAGATCATGCTTGCTGCCCCTCGTACCGCGGCGGGCGGAATCCCAGATCAAGTCACCGCTGTTCAACCCCGGGCGCATACCAGTGGCACAGGTGCCAATGGCAGAGGCGGCCCCGGGGCGTATGAATACATTGTACGACAGTGCGGGCACAGATCAGCTTCGCCGTCGGGCGGTCGACTGGACTTCGATGTGCATAAGCGGCTGCTCCCGAGCGGCTGGGCAAGCATCCGCTATGCACCGGTGCTGATCGAACGCGCGCGCTCGAGTGGTACGAACGGAAGGCGGAATCGAGCTTGGCATCTCGCGGAGTCTCGGATCCTTTCGAAATCATCGTGCTGAACTCGATCCACCGCCGCCGAGCGCAGGCCTGCGGCAGACGCAGAACACGTGATCGCCTGCCAGTCGGGAACGAGAGTGAAATCTGGCGAACTTGGCTCCGGACGGTGCCGCGGTTTCGTCGTGGAAGCCACGGCACGCGCTCCCTCGGCTCCGCTTGGGGTCGAAGGTTCCGATCATTACCGTCGGCCGCACGGGCCGCGACACACCGGTTGCGGAGCACCGGTCTTGATGCGTTGCCAGATGCCGCTCGCGCATGCGGGAGGAATGACCGCAGCTGCGGTAGCCTCGCGTTCCGCCGGCGTATCGGGAGACTCCGCAAGACGCATGGCGCTGGCGTGTTCGTCGACCCCACGGTTGTGTCTCACTTTCGTCGTAAAGTGAGACACAAAGCTGTTTGTGTCTCATGCGTGAGACACAAAGTCCGTTGTGTCTCACATACGCTCCCATATGAGACGCAAAAGCCACAGCACCAGTCGTTCCTTGGGGACGGACCTCCTGTCCGGGCGGCGGACACGATTAGGCCGCTCGCGCCGCAGGCTAGCGGTAGTTTACTGAGAGCATAGCGTCGCCTAGTCTGAACGCCTTTGTTTACAAGGGCTTACGGAGGAAGCCACGGCACGCGGTCCCTCGGCTCCGCTTGCGGTCGAAGGTTCAGACCGTTTCCGTCGGCCGCACGGGCCGCGACACACCGGTTGCGCAGCACCGGTCTTGAAGTGTTACCAGATGCCACTCGCGTATGCGGGAGGAATGACCGCAACTGCGGTAGCCTCGCGTTCCGCCGGCATATCGGGGCGCTCCGCAATACGCATGGCGCTGGCGTGTTCGTCGACCCCACGGTTGCGTCTCACTTTCGCCCCAAAGTGAGACGCAAAGCTGTTTGTGTCTCATGCGTGAGACACAAAGTCCGTTGTGTCTCACATGCGGCCTCATATGAGACGCAGAATCTGTTGCGTCTCGCTTGGGCACCCGAGAGCACTGTTGCCCACATACAAGCGAGGCCTTCGATTCGGTCAGACTGCGCCACGAATTACGAATCCGGGTGGCGGGCTACCAACCGTCCTACCCCGGAACTGGCACGCGAACAACAGCGGGTCCTTGAGGGTACGGATCGGATGTGCGCTGAGATGCGTCGTTCGTTCAGCAAGCATCGAGGGTATTGCCACAGCACCGGTCGCTCCTTCGGGACGGACCTGCTGTCCGGGCGGCGTACACGAATAGCCCGCTCGCGCCGCGGGCTAGCCGTAGTTTACTGAGAGCACAGCGTCGCCTAGTCTGAATGCCTTTGTTTACAAGGGCTTACGAAGGAAGCCACGGTACGCGCTCCCTCGGGTCCGCGTGCGGTCGAAGGTTCAGATCATAACCGTCGGCCGCACGGGCCACGGTAGCCTCGCGTTCCGCCGGCATATCGGGAGGCTCCGCAAGACGCATGGTGCTGGCGTATTCGTCGACCCCACGGTTGTATCTCACTTTCGCCCCAAAGTGAGAAGCAAAGCTGTTTGTGTCTCATGCGTGAGACACAAAATCCGTTGCGTCTCACTTACGCTCCTATATGAGACGCAAAAACGAAAATCCCTCCACCGGTTCGAAGTCGAAATCCTCATCAGCCAAGTATTCGAGCCCACTGGTCTCGTTCACGAGATCTTGAAAATTCTTGACCGATTCCGCAGCCTCCATGACCAACGCACGCTCAGGGGCGATGCTTGCTGGATCCTCGCGGAGAGACGGGCCTTCCCCGTCCTCGGCCAGAACTCTCGATAGGTGCTTGAACTTCGTTCCTCGGCGAGCCTGCTGCGTGCTTCGACTAATCTCCAGTCGCTTCGGCCGAAAGGGCCGCTTCGGGGCTGGCCTGCCGGGATTGGACAGAGGCATCGGCAAGAGGGGAATATCGGACAACGTCTACACCTACGCAGCACTCGACTGCTGAGCCCGCGCCTTCCACTGCTTCATCTGGTCGGAGACGATTTCCTTCAGGGGTTTCTCCTGCATCGACAATGCAGATCGTCTCTTGATCGAACGACAGAACTCTTCCGCCTCAGCGTAACTGACGTTGCCCAGGGCCTTGGCGATGGTCTGGACACTCACGCCCAAGGGTTCGTCCATCCTGTCCGCGAAAGCCTCGAGGTACCGACAGATCTCCGCGTGTGTCGGACTGGGCAGAGTCAGGCGCAGTTGGAATCGCCTCCAGACAGCCCGATCGAGGAGTTCGGCATGATTCGATGCGGCCACCACCACGGTGTAGCTCGGGAGATCGTCGACCTGCATCAGCAGGGAAGTCACAACCCGCTTGATTTCTCCGGTCTCGTTTGCGTCACCGCGCTCTTTCCCGACAGCATCGAACTCATCGAAGAAGAGTACGCAGGGTGTAGTCCGAGCGTAATCAAAGACCCTCCGAAGACGTGTCGCGGTCTCGCCGAGAAAGCTACCGATCACCGCATCGTATCGAACAATGAAGAACTGCACCGCGAGGGCTTCCGCGATACCTTCAGCCAGCGAAGTCTTTCCGTTCCCGGGCGGCCCAACCACTAGCACCTGGTGTCTCGGCTCCAAGCTCTGAGATCGCAACAGGCTGGCTCTCTGCTGCTCCTCGATCAACTCGTTGCACGCCCTTCTGCAGGTTTCCGGCAGGAAGAGGTCGTCCAGCCGTTTGCGGGGAGTCACTTCGGAAACATAGTCTCGAACTCGAATTGCGAACCCAGAGTCGTGCCGCCCCGAGTAGGAACCGTTCGTGCTGTTCCTGAGAACCCTCGTCAGGCGATCAGCAAGAATGTTGTGTTGCTTGGCGCGCTCCTCCGCAATGATCGCCTCCACGGTCGAGGAAAGCGACTTACGGTCTCCCGATGCGCCGGCTTTCACGAGGGACACCAATAGATCGCTTCGCGCCATGTCGGTACCTGTCTGAATCTCGATGCGCAGTTTCGGGATCTGCCCGCCGATGGCCGAAAAGCCAAGGTCGGTGTCCACAGGTGGATCGCACTTGAAGCGACACTGCGAATTCGGTGCCGCGTTACCTTTACCTTAATGCGCCTCGGGGGGTAATGCGAAATATCGTCGGAGCAGAGCGGAGGGCCTGCATTGGGGTCGGCGCAGGCGAGGCACTCCGCTGCCCCGGGAGAATCGAGACCATGGATTCAGAAGAAGCGGCTTGAGGCGGAAGCCCAGCGGGGTCGCGCTGGCATCGCGCGATCGCGATCATTCGGTGCTGCGGCCCGGGCAGGCAGCAGCCAGAGATTCGGCGGAAGACTGATCCAAGTCGACTTGGATCGTGATCTTCGCCAGCGGATTGCGCCAGTCGTAGATTTCCGGCGGAAACCCGCCGCACCCATGGACGCCGCCATGCACATGCACGAATCCTTCGCTGCCCCTGACCGAGCAGGCCCCGGGGCGTCGCGGAGTCGGGCACGGAGCCGGCACTTGGGCGCAAGTCTCGGAGTTGGCCTCGGAACCCGCGTCCCAGCCGTTGAGGAGATAGGTCTTGACCCCCTCGCAGGGAATCTCGGCGGATACCAGCGAGATGAACCCGTCGTTCGTCATCTCGATCATCGAAGCGGACGAGACCAACCGGTGGTCCGCGTCGAAGCGGATGTCGATTTCAGCAGAATTGCCCGGCCGGATGAAGCGGGACAGCCGCTCGACGCGGAACACCGCGGGGCCTTCGGCCCGGAGCCGATTCATTAAGCCTGTGGTACCGCCCGTCTCGGCGAGGGTCGCCAGTTCCAAGCTCGCGGGCTTGCCTGGCACGAACAGCGGCGGAGCTTCCGGGCTGTGGCTATAGAAGACCGCCGGCGTGAGGATCTGGCCCTTGGCAAGATTGGTCACCGTGATCGTAGCGACGGCGGGCTCGACAGCGGGCGGGACTGGTGCTTCTTGAGCGGTCGCGCGGTGCGCGGAGCTGGAAGCCAAGCTGATCGCGAGGATCGCTCCGCAAATCGCGGACCCGACGAATCGCCGCGTTCGGTGAACGCTTCGAGAGGCGCGGCTCGCGTGACCGGCCTGTCCTGAAGCGGCTGCGGCCGTCGAACCGCTGCCAGTGTGCCGCGCGGCCGCTGCACCACGGGGCCGAGTGCCCAGCCAGTTCCCAAGAGTCATCGACATCATGCCTACTTCAATCCTCGCACCAATCCACGCTCCAGCGCAATTCCCGCACGAGCGAGGTGATCGGCATTGGATCCTCATAGCCAATCGATGCCGAACTTTGAACGCTCGGGAGATCGTCTCGTCGATGGCTGCGGAGAGATCCGCTTGGAAGTCCAGTCCTGTGCCGCTAGGAAGCCCAACGTCGCGGACATTCCTTGACGCGCGAACCCTCCGAGGCGCAGGGAGACGAATCACTCGGCGCGGCTCGTCGACGAGATGTGACTGAGAGGCACTCTCGACGGTGCGGTCGGTAACGGCTTGTGCGTCACCGCGCAGCTTGCTCTCACGGGCGGCAAGTGCAGTTGCAGCATCCCTACCGACGGTTCAACCGAATCGCATCATCGCTGTTCCGGGGATCTTGGGGGCGCGGCTCTCCATGATTCAATCTGGGCGCTCTTCGCGCGGCCCTTTCGAGTTCGTTGCGGGAATCCGGCACTTGGAGCCGCACGTGTCAGTTCCTGCATTTCCGCAAGTGACAGACAGCTACCCTCCGGTCGGCCTGCATCGAGTCGACGCAGGTGCCGGATCCCCGCGAACACTGCCCATCGGCCGCGATGCGGACGGACTTTCCGATATGCGGACCCGGGTGGGCGAGACGCACCCAGAGCGCGGATCCGGAGCCAAGAATCTCGCGAGACAGGTCTTTTCGCAGATTGTTCTCTATTTCGCTTGACATGGATTATCTATGGGTATATCATACGTGTTATGAAAGGATCTGCGGGCAGGAACCGCGAGGCGTGCAGCATGGCAAGAGGCATTCCGGGACTGACAATCGCGGTCTCCGTAGTCGCCGTCGAGCTGGTGCCGGATGGGATTCGGCACCACGCGCAACGCGGGGACATCGGGCTGCGCGGAGCGGCATCGCGAGCGCGGCGCGAGGGCGGGCCCTGGCCTTCGGCGTCTCCACTCGGATCCATGGCTGATGTCGTGGGTTCGCCACGGGGAGACGCCGGGCAGAGGCTTCGGCGGCTCGCAGGCGAGCTACGGCCGGTAGGGACGCGCGATCACGATCTCTCCGGGCGGTTACGCCGGCAGGAGGAGGAAGAGGAATGAGTCGCTTGACAATCGACAATCGAGAGCCAAGGAGGGCCGTGCCCGATCCGGACAGCCGGACTAGGGATCCAGCCCGCGAGCCGGAACGCTCCGCGCCGGAGCGCGCCGAGCGGTCGCGGCCATGCATGGCTCGCGAAGAAGTCCCGCTCGGCCGCCGCGAGCCGGCCAATCGGGACTGCGACCAGTGGGGGCCTTACTGGCTCGCTTCCGACAGCGTAGGAGCCTTGCGCATGATCGGGGCGTTTCCAGGTGCCGCCTGCGACGACCTCGCGAGTCTGTTCCAGACTCGGAACCGCTGCCGGCGAGTGCTCGCGGACCTCGAGGCGAGCGACTTGATCAGGATCGAGACGTTTTGGAGAGGGGACACGAAGCTACGCATCGCTTCGTTAACCCGCCGCGGTCTGATGCTGCTGAATCGATCCATCGATCCGCGCGACCGGAGTGACGAGCGGTCACAAATCTACCGAGCAGGACCGGCGCACGACAACCGGATTCTGCATGACGCCGCCGTGTATCGGGCGGCGCAAATCGAGATCGATGCACTTGCCGAGCGCGGAGCGAAGGTCTACAGGGTACGCACGGGCGATGACCTACACAGCCTCGTGCGGCGGCGGACGACACGGGCTCGCGGGCCCGGCCAGGACATGCGCGAGGCACGCGCAGCGATCTGCGCGGATCTGGACCTCGTCGAACGCGACGGACGGTTCGTGATACCGGATGTCCGTATCGAGTACCGCGACCCTGATGGTGGCAGCGGGTCCTCCGGAACCGAAACGATCGACATCGAAGTGACGACGCCGACGTACTCGGCATCCAAGATGCGTACGAAAGCGGGGGCGGGGTTCCGGTGCTATCACATGCAGGCTGACGGAAGCCTGGTCGCAGAATCCAATGGACGAGACTCCGGGCCCACACGATGAAACAGCGCGAACAGACTGGAGCGACCAATCTGCCTGCGGCCGCGCCGCAGAGTTTTCGCGAAGTCGCGAGGGATCGCGGGGCGAGGCTCGGCCCATTCGGATACGGGGAGGCGGATGCTGAATTCCTCGCTGCCGTCACCATGCTGGGCGGATTCTTCATGCGCCGGCAGTATCGCAAATGGACCGGCGCCGCCAACGAATGGGTCCCTCCCAAAGGATGGGCCGAAACGGAATTCCTCACGAGGGCGACCGGGCTCGGCCATGTCGGAGCGTGCGTTGGCGAGCGGCTCTACCGGGTCCGCCGGGAGTGGATGTACCGGGACCTCGACACGGACCACACCGTTCGGGGAACGATCAGCCGGATACTTGCCAAACGGAGTCTGCTCGCGCTGGACTATTTGACATCGCGACGCGACCAGACCGGCTGGCTCGTGGACGCGGCGCAGAAGACCGCGTACTTCCGATCCTTGGGCGTATCGGCGGACCGCCTGCCTACGGGAGTCCGGGTCCGGCAGGGGAAGCGCTGCCGGTTCCCCGGCGTAATCCCCATTCGGACGGCCCAAGGGAAACCGCTGATTGTGGAATTCCTCTACCCGCACGCGGGGTCACAGGCGCATCACTTCAAGCGGCAGCTCCAGCTTTACGAGCCGCTGGCTACGGGCTTGCGGGCGATTGGCATCGGATGCCGTTGGAGGGTGCTCACAGAGCGTCATGTCCAACTCATGAAGCTACGCAACGCGTGGGGGAATTGGGTGACCCGTCACAAACGGGACCCAACGGAACCTGAGTACTTCGCCTTGAAGAAGAGCTTCGAGAACGAGCAGTGGGCGGAACTCTCGGTCGAGGACATCAATCGGTACGCGGAGCTTCGGCTCATCCACGAGAATCCCGCGCAGGCTCACTGCTTCCGAAACACGGATCGTCGGTATCGAGATTGGCTCGAACGCGGGTCGCCGCCCGCGGAACCGGGCGCGGACTTCGCCGAGGGCTGCGAACTCCGAGAGCTTTTGCTGAGGCACGACTACACGCTTGCGGATCGGTTCAAGTGAGGCGTCAGGGGGACGGTGGGAGTGCCGACGGACGCTCGGGACAGGCCCGTGTCCGGCGGTGCTTGGGGACTGCTGGACGTGAACGATGCCGTGGACGTGGGTGGGGGCGAACGTGCCTGGGCGTGGTGCAGCTTCAGGTCCGATTCGAAGGGCGGTAGGACTACGGCGCGGGATGCGACGGCTTCAGCCTGCTGTCGACCCCTGCGCATGCGGCGGAACCCCCGTGATCGCCGGGGCGTGACTGCGGAGGCGATGCGATGGTGACTTGAGAGGAAGAAGTCCTAGCGGGGACGGTGCGTGCCTAGCTGCGACTCGCTTGGTTAGCGAATGCGGGCAGGCTCGCGGGTCCGGTCTGGTCACCATGCGTTGCGCGGCCGATCTGCAGGCGAACTCAGCGGCAGTTCGAGCAGTGCGTTCGGCGAATTGGTGCTCAGACGACATGACGCCTACGGTCGATCGCGCCGGTCGCTTCGCGAAAAGACCAAGTGAAACAAGGCCTTTGGGGTGAGCTGGACGCTCGCCGGAGAGTCGTAGCCGGCCAGCGACCGTGATAATGATTTCGGCCCCACAGCGGAAGGATGCGGACCCAGCGAGGAGCGCAGTGGCGGACTACCGTGCCGGTTGCGCGAGTCTTTGTCGAAGGGACTCTTTCGCGGCGGACAGCTAGCCGGGATCACGATTTGCATTGGCAAGGCGTAGCGTTCGGCGAGAGCGCACTGGCGCACGATCCCGATCTCGGGGCTCCCAACCCGCGCAAGCAGTCCGATCCGCCCCAAAGAAACGATCCGATCGAGGCTGATCAAGGAGTCTGACAGCTTCCGCACCCGGGCTCATGAACTGGAAACCCTTAACATTCTCAACTGGCCAGGGGTCGTGTTGTCTGGTGCTGGAGCCGTCTTGGGAGTGCGGAATCTCTATCACCCCGACTGAGACCGAGTCTGCTGATGTGGACGCTGTCTCGAATGCACACGGCTGACGGTCTCAAGAAGCCCCACCCATTCAGGACGATGAGAAACGTCAGCCCGTAGGGCTTTATCCATTCGTGCCTCTATCAATCTACTTCCGCGATAGCGACACCCGGGGGAGGGGAAAGGCGAGTCTTGAACTGCCGAGCGTTAGCCTGCGCATCAAGAATATCGTTGAATATTTCGCCGATCACACGCTTAGTGCGGAATTCTTGATACTGCTTATGGTCATAGCGCTTTACAATAGGAAATGTCTCCATGACGTGAGACAACTCATCAAAGTTTAGACCATATAGGTGAAACATCGCCGCATCAATTTCGCATTTGATTAGAAACCTTCGTTCATCGTTCCACCGAAACGGCGGTCCATTGTATCCAACCTCTACCGCAAATGGTTGTAGGTTCCATGCCGTATATGTGAGTTCCAATACGCGAGGAACGATAAACTCTCTATATGTGAAGTTCGAATCGATACTCTGCATGAAATGCCCGGGCCTCGGGACGGGAAGTTGCTCGATGATGAAGTAGCTCAGATCCGTACCGCCCATCGCATTGCGTGTACAGTAATCGAATACGAAGGAGTTGAAAACCGAGACCATAAGCGCCTCGGACTCAGCGTCCGACAGACGGATGACCGGTGCGCAGTCACTCATTGCATTTTCCGGCAGCAACGTCATGATCGAGGTTCTTTCGTCGGTTGATCGAGCTGTCTTGCGGAACGCGATCCAGCATCGGCGACTGAGACGACCGCACCCTTGTGTCCCAGACCGAAGGCTGGTACTAGGGAGGTGATCACGGTCCTGTGATTGGTTGCGTTTGTGATCAGTCTGAGTGCCAATCTGGGCCTCCGATCTGGACAACCGTCCCGTTGTGGCCCAGTCCATGGGTTGGGAGAATTGCTGCGACCGCGGTTCTGCGGTCTGTCGATCGCGCAATGAGCCGGAGTGCCACGAAGCGTCCCGATGGACTGTGGTACAATCGAGCCATGCTTCCTTCCTTCCTTCCTTCCTTCCTTCCTTCCTTTCCTTTCCTTTCCTTTCCTTTCCTTTCGCCATATATCCTCATAGTAATTTCATCGCGACTGACCCAGTACCGAGGGACTGCCTCGAAGTTGGGGTCTAGCTTCTCTAAATCTGTTACGATCCTAGTATCGTTTCCGGCAGAATCGTAGACTTTCCAACGATGGTCGTAGTGATGAAACATTTTCGCTTCCACCAACGGTGACCAAACTAAGCCTTGCTCATCTACCCAGTCTGAACCGGTTCTGCTCGCGCCCATCGCTTCGAGTTGTTTCCACGTCCTAAACAGACCGCTGTCGCTCGCCATATTGAACAATTGACGAAATTCAAACTTCCAAGGATGGCGACCAGCCGGCTCACTCCGATTCCTGATTAAGGCCATTGTTCTGTAGATCTTCTTCGTTATCTCTGCATCCAGACGAGACCGAAAAATCGGAGTTGTCCGCGTATTAGGCTTTAGTAAACGGATATCTTCGCGTGACAGTTCAAATGTGCGACTTTGCCTGCGAATGTCATCAGTATTGTTCGCGAAAAACGAAAAGGTAGGGCTATCAACATTCGATCCAAGAGTCAATAGGCAGAATTTAAATCTCGAATCAACCTTGTTGAATAAGCGCTCGCGATTCTCAAAATCAAATAGACTGACGAGGCGGAGTCTAGTTGTGATTTCGCGAAAATACATTTGGGTCGAACTATCGGTTGCTATTCCTGTGGGAACGATAAATCCTGCACGCCCAAGGGGGCTTAAGAGGCGAAGAATGGTCTCGGAAAACACCGCATATGTGTTGATCTTTCCGCGGCTAGTTAGGGGATATCTTCCACTGTTCCGCATAAACATATTGAGTGATTCGGCCCTTCTTCTTGCTTCAGTAAACTCCCTATGTAATCGTCTTTGAGCCGGTGTTGAATCGCCACCATTGAGATCATTTATCAGTTTATAACGTGCTGCTTGATTGGGAGCATTTGCAATCTCTGGCGACCTATTTTGAAAAAACTCTCTTTCCTGCATCTCGATCCGCTCCCATGGTGGATTGCTCAACACCACATCAAATCCACCTGCACTCATTGCTTCTGCGAAACAAATATGCCAATGGAAGAATTGGTAATCATGTGCAACGCTCGTGATATGTTCTGCAACCCCATCGCGCATTTCTAGATCGCGGTTGAGTCGATCTATGTCTCTACGGATCGGAACTAGATTCCTAGTGTCGGCGGTCTTCTTCGTTACGAATGCACAGGTGAATAAGTTGGCGTGGAGGTTTTGTTTTTCGCGAATGGGATCTTGATGGGACGCATTCCATGATGATGTCTTGCGTTTGATATCATCTATCGTTTCTTCAGAAAGCCCCACAAGTTCCGATTGAGTTGCGACTATATCTGCCAACCCGCCTTCATCGAAGAGCTCTCCCTGCCCAGAATGGTCCGTTTCCTTGTTCTGAGCCCGAATCTTAAGGCAAGTGTCAGGATCATCACCGGTTAGGGGCTTGTATGCTTGATCTGGAATACCGCCTCGCATGATTGCAGGATCCAGAATACCGATCAAGCTATCGCCGTGCCGTATGTGTGGGTCGAGGAACGTCAGTGGCTTCCCTGGTTCGAGTGCTTCGATCCACAGTGCCGTTTTGCAGAGTTCGACCGCAAGCGGGTTCCGATCGACTCCGTAGATGCAATTCTGGACGATCTCTCGGAGTGCTCGTCGGCGCAATAGTTCATCGGGGGAGTTTCCGTCAGATCTGATGCGCGCCAGTTCGGAAGCCATGCGCCGTGTCGCAGCAAGTAGGAAATGACCGGAGCCGCACGCGGGATCGATCACCCGCAGTGAAAGAATGGCCTCTTGGGGGTCACGGGATCGATCCTTGATGGCTTGGAGTAGGACGGGGTCTAGGGCTGATCGGATCAGCTCATTCACCAACACCGACGGCGTGTAGTACGATCCTGTGAGTTTGCGCGCTAATCCTTCGCTGGAGAACCTGAATTCCCACGGGCTGGACTCAACGTCGACGATTGGGTGATAGTCCAGCAGGCTCTCGTAAACGGAGCCAAGTTCCTCCGTACCCATGTCGCGGTAGTTTATTCGTGTCATAACGTGCTTGTAGCGGAAGTAGCCCAAGTGCCGGACCGCCTCGAGCAGGTCTCTATTCGTGATGGCGGCACTGTCAAGATCCGGACAGTGACCGCTGGCAAAGAGTCCGCCGAGTCCAGGGAGCCCAATCCTCGGCTCCCCTCGCTGCAAGGACGTGAACAGAATCCGCAACGAGGACCAAAGATCCTCGTGGTGGTCGTAGTGACGCCCCATCAGCGCGCGGTCTCGCAGCCTCGACACCGAGTAGCCCTCGGCGTAGATTCGTCGCATCTCTTCGCTGACTTCCGGGACGTGCAGCAAGTCGCGTTCCTCGGTCGTGAACAGGAATAGCAGCCGATAGACGAGTCGGAGAAGCTGCTCGTAATAGTCCTCCGCGGCCAGGTCTCCGCTTTCCAGACGGCCGCGGAGTTGGACATTCCGCGGGTGTTGCAGGAATCCGTTTCCGAACCGGAGCAACGCTTCCGTAACCCCTTCGCGCATGCGGTCCAGCGCACGCTCCCCGTCCTTGTGTGCCTGTTGACGCCATCTCTCCAAGATGCATCCGAACGGGCTGCCGTCGGGTGGCCGCAAGCGGGTCTCGTGAGCAGTCAACCAGAAGGCAGCGAAGTCGGAGTAGAGTTCCTCCCGAAACATCGTCTCCAGATCGGCTTCGATGAATGCGGGGCGTGTCAGGTTAACGTTGTCTCTGAGCAGCCTCAGATCCGAACCGTTGGACACGACGCCCCACAAGCACGCGTCTTCAGCGTTGAGGAACTCTTGCATCAGGGAGTGGGGTGCCTGCCGCCTGCCCTCGTAGCCAAACCGTGCGTCAGCCTTGTCCAGCTCGTAGGTCGAATTCGTCAGCAGCATGGGCACCGTGCGCTCGCAAGCCCGGTGGGTAAGGGGAAAGTACCTGTCTTCTGCATGAATCGGATCGGTACGCTCCAGATCTTCGTATCCAAGCACGGACTTGATCAGCGGAATTGGCCAGTCCCGGTCTACCATGTCGCGACCGCTCTTCGTGATCCTGCCCCTTCGCTCCTCGTACTCTTCGAATTGATCGCGGGCGATACTCCAATAGCGCGCTATCTCGTCCCGTAGCGACAGCGATTTCGATAGGCCGTAGTCGGGTCCGCTCTGGTTCTTCGCCTTCAGCGTCGAAACCGAATCCAGCAAGAAACTCGGAGGCAGGATCGCCCCCTCGGTGCGAACCGCCGTGAATCCGTGGCTGGAGTCTGTACGCGCCATTGAGAATTCGCTTACATCGGCCTGTAAGGCTGGAACACGTATACGCCGATCAGGTCGACCGGGAGGGCTGGGCGTACTTGGAAGTACTGCCCCTTGGTCCCGCTGGCATCACGGATGCGCCTGTGGTCTTCAAGTAAGCGATCCGCCCGCGATCTTGCTAACTCCTCAAACACAGACCGCCGAATCTCTGCTCGCTCGATCGCCCTTCGCACCAGGCGAGTCTTTAGCCCCGTTGGCATATTCTCGGCCGGTTCCAAGGACAGCATCGAAAACGCCTCATTGTCCGTGATCGGTTCTGGATCCCTTCCGGCCCGGATCGCAACAGCTACGCATTCCTCGGCGAGCATCGCTTTGGTGGTCCTGCTGCCCCCGTGTTCGAGCCGTTCCTCCACTTGCAGCCGGTGACGTAATCGAAGCACGAACAAGAAGGATTGCTCCTGGACTGCGGTTGTGAAGACCGCTCCGCAGCGAGCCCCGAGACCTGAGCCGACGGTATCCAGGGCGTCTTCGGAAATGTGGTCCGCCAGTATCGAGACCAGCGGGTGTGCGCGGTGGATGTACTCCGCTCCGTCTGGAGCTGGCATCTTGAACGCGACCCGCGTACTGTCCTTGACCCCTACGCTCTCCAGCCGATCCTGCAATGTTGGCGGCAGGTGGCTCACGGGCAATCGACACCATTGCTCCATCTCCTCAAGCGGTGCTCCAAGTCGCGTAGCGGCGCGACGCACGAACCGTGCCACATCCTCTGGCCCGCCCAGCGCGGAAACGGCTTTCGTCCATTCGGGAAGCACGTCGTCAGGTCGCAGTCGTTGTTGAGCGAACACCGTGCGGCTCTGGCGAAGCTGTTCGAACTTCCACTCCCGGTCGATTTCTGCCTCGACGCCGGCCAAGTCAATGTCCAGTCCAAATTGAAGTTTATCTTTCATTGACTCGCTGGACGAAAGAAGTACGGCCTTCATGATCGTCTCGATCACCTTCGAGTCGTCGGCCGGTATTGGTACGGCGACGCCGAGTTCTGTCTTGATGCGCTCGGCTTTGCGTAGGATTACCTTCAACACAGCACCGTCAACCGGATTGTTCTCGCCATAGAGCATGAGCGAGCGGACCGCCTTGGATGCTTGCCCAAATCGGTCCACCCTGCCTTCGCGTTGTTCGTGCCGGGTCGGATTCCACGTGAGGTCATAGTGGATGACTGCATCGAAGTGGCTCTGCAAGTTGATGCCCTCGGAGAGGCAGTCCGTTGCCACCAGCACGGGGGTGACCCGTTCTTCCAGCGCTACCAAGGCGTCAATCTGCTCCTTGCGTTGTTCAGGAGTGAAGTCGCCGGTGACGATCAAGACCTTTGTGCTCCTTGGCGGGAGTGCCGTCGTTAGTTCCTGTCCGACGTACCTCGCCGTGGCGATGAATCGACAGAATATGACCGGCTTGAACTTTGCGCGAATCAGACCCTTCACAGCCTTGATGACAGTTCTCAGCTTTGGATCGTTCTCCACTGATCGCAGTTCGCTTGCGCGATCGATCAAGTCCCGCAGCAACTGGACTTCCTCGGACGACTCGACCGTCCCTGCCGGAACGGTTTCCCTTTGCGACAAGGCTTCTTCGGACGACCCGTCCAAAACGGAGTCGAGTCCCTCCTTGTCGAGTTCGCGAGCCTCGTCTTCCTCGCTCACGACTCCCGCTCTCTGCAGTCGGGTGTGCAAGGCCGCTGTCGCAGCCTCGGGACTAGATGAAGCGCACCGCAGAAGCGCAAGGGCTGCCCACCACGACATCCGCTGCTGGAGCAGCGAGCCGCCCGCCGCCTTTTCGACCATGCCCCTGGCGTAATCGAGGATCTCGGCGAACAGCTCTCCCCATTCGCCCGTCAGTCGGTAGGTATCCTCCCGCCGTTGCCGGGTCGGAAACGTTGCGGAGTCTCGCCACTCTTTGATGTCGCCTCGCCGGCGTTGCACGAAGTAATTTGCAAGGTCCCGCCGACGGACGTCCCTTTCTGTGCCCTCCGGCATCGCGCCGAGCTCGACGAACTTCCGGTCCAAGAATCCAAGCAAGTTGTGGAAGGCCGCATCATCGCCCGAGTGCGGCGTCGCCGTCAGGAAGACCATGTGCCGGTACGGCTTCTCTCCCGAAGCCAGACCGCTCATCAGCGCATAGCGCTGGTGCCGGGCACTGGTGTTCGAGCGGGCGCACGTGTGCGCCTCGTCCACGATGACGAACTCCGGGCACGCCCGCATGAAGTCAGACCGCCGCCGATCGGACTTGATGTAATCGAGCGAAACGACCGTATACGGATGCCTCTCGAAGACGGACTCGTCCGGACGTAGCCCGCGTTCCAGCCGCGTCGCGGTGCCCGTCCTCACAATCTCCGACTCCAGCCCGAACTTGTCGTTAAGTTCCTGCTTCCACTGCTCGCACAGGTGCGGCGGGCAGATCACCGTCAAGCGTTTGATCTCGCCCCGGTCGAGCATCTCCCGAGCGATCAGGCCAGCCTCGATAGTCTTACCGATTCCGACGTCATCGGCAATCAGAACGCGAATCGTCTCCTGCTTGAGCGCCATCAGCAACGGCACGAGCTGATACGCCCGTGGCTCGAAGTTCAGATTCCCGAAGCTGCGAAACGGGCCGGCACCGGCCCGAAGCTTCAACCGCAGGGCATCCCGCAACAGGAGCGCTGCTTCTTGGGACCCAGGGTTCTCGGGGTCAGGAGGGTCGAACCGCGCGGTGCGCGGCTTCTCCGGTTCGAGCGGCAGGAAGATGAGGGTGGAGTCGTCCTCGGCGCCACCGAGCGGCCGCAGTCGCAGCAGATCCTGTCCGGTCTCGGGAAGGACGACCCACTCTCTCCCTCGCGCTCGCACGAGGTCGCCGGGGCGGAACTCGCTGGAACCAGAAGAGGTTGCTGGAGCGGCGCTCGTCAACTACCGGCTTCCTTCCCGCTCCCGAACACCCAACTGAATTCGCGGAAACGCTCTTCCCACGATTCGCGCCGTTCAGTGAATCGTACGACAGTGTACCCCCCCAATTCAAGGCGCCGTGTTTGCTCCCTGTCGACCCCGCGGTTTCTCTCCGTACGGTGGTGGGGCCCGTCGATGTAGATCACGGTCTGGTGTTTCGAATACGCGAAATCGGGACGCGTGCCGAATTCCTCAACGAAATCCGGCTGCGCCCTGTCAGGCAGGTGGTACCCGTGATCCCTTAGGTGGCATAGCCAATCGCGCTCCAGGCCCGACCCTGTAGCGTTCATCAGTTCCTCAAAGGTCTCGGCGATCCCTTGGGGCGTCTGGTACATCGCTCGTTCGGCCCGAGTCAACCGGCAGAGCAGTGTGAGCAGGTCGGGACCCCTTCGATTGATCCGCTCGTGGTCCCGCTGGTTGTAGTAACTCAGCAGGCACCGGTAGCAGCCCGCTTCGCATTCCGAGTCGAGATCCTCCAAGTCCTCCGGCCCGTCCCAGTGCCCGGACAGCGACCTGTAGTGGCAGATCTTCAGCGCCTTCTTGGCCACGCGGCTCAACGCACTCAACTCGCTCGCCAGCCGCCAGAGCACGCCGGCGCCGCCTTCGGACGCCTCGTAGAGCAGTATCCGCTTGCGAATCCGGTGCTCGGGAAGAGGCTCCGCGGCGAGTTCCGATTCCTCGAGTTCGAATTCCTGCTCGATCGCGCGCTTGAGGGCGTACTGCAAGGAAGTGATCGTCTCCAGCGAAAGCTCCTCGCCGGGCTCGACGATCAGCGCGTTGCGGGTGTCATGGACATACGGCGCCACTCTTTGAACCGTCTTGCCTTCGCGGAGCTTGTCATTCTCGTCATCGTCAGGCGCTTGCGCGTCCTTGGACCACTCGCCCGTGTTCACGTCGATGTTGAAGCCGTAGATCGTCTTCTCCTTGCGACGCGACCAGCCCAAGTTGATCCGCCACAGCGTTGTCGCGGGTCCGTACTTGAGTTCCAAGAGGGTGGTCTCGCCCTCTTGGAACCGAGCTGTCTCGACACGCAGCTTGCCGCCTTCCGACGCGAAGCGATGCGCCGTGACCATCTCGTACCCTTGCCGCTGGCGCTCTTCTTCGTCCGAGGTGATCCGCTGGGCGAGCCGTGTGGACACTTGGTCGATCTGGAACAGGTTCTTGATCTTCCTACCGTCCTCTAGAGGCTTTTCGCAACTCACGCAGAGTTCTGACTCGGCCTGCTCACCCAAATGGCCGTAACCGCACTCCGGGCACGTCTGGAGTTCCTTCATTGGCAGCCGCTCCGAGGTGGTCACGCCGGCCGCGTCCTGGATGGAAAGGATCGCCCGGCCGACCCTGTAGGTGCTGCCCTCGTGATAGATGATCGACTGCGGCCCGAACTCGCTCAGACCGATGAATCGAGGCCGGCTCAGGAATGATTCCCTCTGGTTCCGATCCTTGCGCCCCGGAATGTACGCCATCAGCGGCAGGCGCGGGAAGTTGTACCCCGGCAGGAATCCTTCCGATGCCAAGTAGCGATACGTGAAGAAGTCTGAGTTGATCGAGGGCTTGACCTGCAACAGCAGATTCCGTTGCTTGTACGCTTCGTCGAAACGTGCCTTCGCGCGATCCCGTTCCATTTGGGTTGACGCTGCGTTGTCGATGATCTGCTTCGCGCGATTCATCTGTGATTCCGCCGCCCGGAACATTTCCCGCCAGCGGTCGAATGACCGATCGAGACCGAGCATCGCTCCGCTAGCCATGCTGGGCAGCCACGAATCCGTGTACCAATGAGCGGCGGGCCCCTTCAGATGCTCTGCCATGCGACCGAGGATTCGTTCCATTCGCGCACGAGTCCGGTCGACAACGACCTTGCGGTCGCACTGCGAGCGGATCTCTTCAAGCAACGGGAGGTCCTTCTTGTTCTCTCGCTCGATCAGATCCGGCACGGCTTGCCCGAGCTTGGCGCCGGTCTCCGCCAGCCAGACGGAATGCAGATGGCTGCGGACGAGGTCCTCGTTCGCCAGGTCGACAGTCGGCGGGCTCACCGAGCCAGCCACCATCCGGGTCGGCTCGTCGAAGAAGTACTGATCGTGCGGCGACCTCGCCGCGCAGTACGTCACGACAAGCGCGGGCTGCCCGCTTCGCCCGGCGCGCCCGCTCCGCTGCGCGTAATTGGCAGGCGTCGGGGGGACGTTGCGCATGTACACCGTGTTGAGAGTCGCGATGTCCACTCCCAGCTCCATCGTCGGCGAGCAGAAGAGGACCGGCAGGCCGCGATGGCCCGGGCTTGCGCCAGCGAGACCCTGCCGAAATCGCTTTTCGCGCTTCACCCGCTCGTCCGATTCGACTTGGGCCGTGTGCTCGCGCGCTTCCAACTGGTGCATGAAGCGGTCGTCGGCCGCCAGCATCTTGCCCACGTTCCGGTACAGTGTGCGGAAGAACACGTTTGAGGTGTCGTAGGTGGATTGATCTTGGACCGCCACGGTCCGCCATTCGAGGGCGTCCGCGTTGATCCGGTAACCGCTCAGGCTCTCGGCGATCTCAGCGGGCTCCACGTACCCGTGCCGAGTCAGCACTCGCAGAATCGCATCGATGACGGAGTTGTAGGCCGCCTCGTCGAATTTCTCGGGGAGGTTGGGCTGCCCACGGAGCTGAGATCTGAGCCACCGGCCGAATACCGAGCGATACGAAACATTGACGATTCTGGACTCGGTGTCTTGGGCCTTCGTCTTCGTCTTGGGCCTCGGCACCATGTAGGCGCTTGCCTCGAGCTTCTCTCCCTCAACCAGGCACCATGGTTCGAGCAGCGAAGCGAAGCTCCGGTTCTGCAGGCTTCCTTGGAAGTTGCCGTCAAGGTAGCGGGTCTTGATGCACAGCGTCCTGCGCATCAGATCAAGGAGCTCGCGAGCGACGTCGCGACGCTTCGACGGGGAGAGTGAAGCAAGCACGCCATGCTCCTTGGCCCAGTCAGCGTCTGTCGCGCAGCAACTGTCGATTTCTGTGTATGTCACCTCGAGCATCTCGAGTTGCTCGAGGTTCGGGTTCGTGATGCGCCAGCCGCGTTGCAGGTCTTGGTAGAGGCGGTACCCGAGTAGATCGCGGAGGGTCTCCTCGACCCGCCGCTTGCCCAGGCCCGTCAGCTCTGGGTTCGAAGCGTAGTCCGCGAAGTCAAGTCGCAGGCTGTCGAAGACCCCTTGCGCAAGGTCCTTGTCCAGCAGACGCTTCTGTGGACTCTGCTCGATGCCGGCGAGCAAGGCTCCCCGGAGCAAGAGGACATGGATGAAATCGTTGAAGTGTCCCGCTTGCAGGCTGGCGTCCTGACGGTTGTCCGTGAACGCCAGCAGTTTCTTGGCCGCGTCGTCGAGGTCGGTTCCAATCAGATGCCGCAGGGCGTGGAGCACGAGGACAGTGGTTGCGGAACTGCGACCCTCGCTCGACAGTCCCGACAGCTTCGTGAATTCGCTGCGGACGCTGCCGGGGTAATAGGCGTCGCATTTGCTGTTGATGCAGAACCGCAGCGCCCTGGGCACGTACCAAGCCTTGAGGCCCGGCTGTCCTGCTTGCCCGTTGGTGTCGACGAAGACCTCCTTGGGCGCGTATTGGCGATAGTTTCTCTTCAACCTCCATGACCCCGCCCCGTCACGCTCTAGCCATTCGTCGGGGTAGGTGCCTTCGATATTGTGTGGCTTGAAGTCGCATCCCTCGTCGGGTACCAAGTAGCCGTCCTCGCCATCCACCTCCCCGGTCGACCGATCGCCTAGATTGCGGCGACGAAACGATGAGATTCGGTTCGCGGACTTCATCGCCCATACAGGCAGGTACTCCTGCCCGCACTTCCTGCAAAACGCTAGGTTGAACAGGTTCTTGCTTCGATCACCGGGTCGGTACTGCTGGCCGTCCAAGGTGACGTACCGCTCGCCCGGTTGCTCCAGCGTCGCGTACACGCTCCAAGCGCCGCTGATGAACTGGTGAAGCCGGAACGCCAGGAATCCACGCCCCTTGTCATCCGCGCTCTGATTCGCGAGGAGCAGAAACTTCCGCAAGTATTCCTGACACCGTGCTAGATCGCACCCACTCTCCTCGGCAAGCTGCTTCGCGGCTTGCCCGATGTTCTTCGGTTGCTGGATGCGAACCAGCTTGCCGTCCAGATCCTCAAGACCGAGATTTCCCTCGATCCATGCGCTGATCGGATGCCTGCTGAGTTCGTCGTGGGAGGGATCGGATGGCACTCCAGCTTCAAGGGCCCCGTGTAGTTCCGCTCTGGAGGGCGAGGTGGTTCCGACCGTGATCCGCTCCAGAGTCTCGGTGATGACGGATTCCGGTTTGACCGTGGCACCGAAGATCCGGCTCACGGTCTCGGCAACGATGCGATTGCGGTCAGCCTGCGACCCCTCGGACGCCATCGTCGCCGACGTTCCGACGCAAAGCAGGTCGTCGTTGAACCGCTCTCGGACTCGTCGCACCAGCATCGACACGTCCGCGCCTTGGCGTCCTCGGTAGGTGTGGAGTTCGTCGAGAACGAGGAACCGAACGCCCCTGGCGTGACGCCGAAGCGCTTCGTCCGCGGGGTCGAAGCGTGTCATGAGGAGTTCGAGCATCACGTAGTTGGTCAGGAGGATGTCGGGCGGGTTCTTCGTGATGCGATCCCGCTCCTCGCGGGACTCCTGGCCCGTGTAGCGGGCGAACGTGACGGGTTGCTTGCCCTCGGCGTAGCCATACCGAAGGAACCTCTGGAGTTCCTCGTACTGGCTGTTGCAAAGGGCGTTCATCGGGTACACGACGATGGCCGAGATGCCCTTGAGATTTGAGTCGGCCCCCCTGCGACGAAGCACGTCGTTGACGATCGGGACGAAGTAAGCGAGCGACTTGCCCGATCCGGTCCCGGTGGTCAGGACATAGCTGTCGTGACGCTGGGCGACTTGGATGGCCTCGAGCTGGTGCTGGTGGAGCTTCAGCTCGGTCCCGAAGTCGTCTTCGGAACTCTTGATGCGGAAGATCTTGCGGCACTCGGGGTGGAGGACTCCCTCGGAGACGAGTTCTTCGATGCTAGCCCCCGACACGAAGTTCGGATTGAGCTGGATCAGCGGCGATGGCCAGAACCGACTCTTGGCGTAGGCGCTGGCGACAGCCTGCTTGATGTCGTCTGCTCGGATCTTGGTGAAGCTGCGAGAGAACTTCTCGTACGCCTCCACAAGTTCTTCGCGAAACTCAAAGACATCCATGCTGTGTGTTTCCTAGAGCCGACCTATGCGGGCCATCGCCGGAGCAGCCCTCAATGCACCGCCTCGGACGATTGAGGCTGTCTGAGGGCCGCTCCGCGAAGAGACCGGCACGACCGGCACCCCGCCGCCCGGAGACCATCCAATAGTTTGACGCATGCGAGGGAGCGGCCGTCAAACGGCGTGGGCTCGCCGATTGGCGAGCACCAAGATTGGTTCAGCCCGCATTCGGAAGCGGACAGGTTTCCGCTCAACCACGCGGAGACCAGAATACACTGAATAATTGGTAGCTTCGGTCGGCTTGATCCGCTGAGGCTCCAGCCACGGCCCTGCGCCGTGTGACCGATGCCGAGAACCGACCCAGCTAGACGAGACGCCCTGCCTGTAGGCACCGCGCTACGTGAGTACACCCTTGAATCCGTCGTCGGGCATGGCGGCTTCGGCATCGTCTATCGGGCGCAGCACGATGAACTCGGTGCGACCGTGGCCATCAAGGAGTATCTACCGATCGAACTGGCTCTACGGGAAGGAGTGAACGTGCGGGTCAGGAATGACGCGGACACCTGCACCTATGAAGACGGCCTGAGACGTTTTCGGGACGAGGCGCGGGCACTGATGCAGTTCCAAGACGACATTGGCGTTGTTTCGTGCCGGGACTTCTTCCGCGCGAACGGCACCGCGTACATGGTGATGGAGTATGAGGAAGGCCGCACGCTAGCGGAGGTGCTTGCCGAACGGGAGGCAGCAGGTCGGCCATTCGACCAAGCGGACCTGCTCGGCGTCATGGTGCCGCTGCTAACGGGCTTGGAGCGAGTCCATCAAGCGGGGTTGCTGCACCGCGACATCAAGCCATCCAACATCCTTATCCGGAAGGCCGACAGCCACCCTGTGCTGATTGATTTCGGGGCGTCGAAGCAGGTTGTGGCCAATCAGAGCAAGTCAATGGCTCCGTACACGGAGGGATACGCGGCCATGGAGCAGGTTGCCTCTGCCGGTGATCTCGGTCCGTGGACGGACATGTACGGGGTGGGAGCGGTGATGTGGCGGATGGTGGCAGGCGGCCAGCCCCCGTGGCTTCCGCCACATCCAACACGGGTCGAAACCCGGTCTCATGCAGTCTTGCGGAACGCTGAGGACCCACTTCCATCTGCCCTTCTATTGGGGCAAGGGAGATTCCCGCGAAGACTGCTTGACGGTATCGACAACTGCTTAATCCTCCAAGAAAGGAGGCGGGTTCAGAATTGCCGAGAACTCCTTGGAATGCTACAAGCGAAGGCAACTGATCCGAAAGACCTACGATTCAAATCTAGAGCGGCAACCGCAAGCGATTCTGTAACTCCAAGTCTGGCGGCTGTCCTCCGAACCCATTGGATGCCCGTATCACTGCGAGTTCTGATTGGATGGGTGCTTGCTCGAATGACCGGATGGGTCCTTCCCCTCCGACTGATGCGCGACTTACATTCACCGGAACAAATCCTGTCATACAATGTTCGATCCGCGCTAGATGGCGACCCAATGGCTCAGCATGTACTTGGCGAGCAGTATCGTACTGGGGTACAGGTGCGACAGGATTACGTGGAGGCCGCGCGGTGGTATCAGAAGGCGGCGGAACGGGGCCACATAGGAGCTCAGTATTGGCTCGGACGACTTCGGTATAGCGGGTGTGGGATGACGCTAAACTTCGCCGAGGCTGCGGGGTGGTTCAGGAAGGCGGCGGAGCAGGGTCATGCGGAAGCCCAAGCATACATCGGTGGCCTGTACCTACTAGGGGAAGGCGTGACGCAAGATCAGGCCGAGGCGGACAGGTGGATCCGGAAGGCCGCAGAAAATGGCTTGGCGGAGGCCCAAATCTACATCGGTGGCCTATACATAGAAGGGGAAGGAGTGGTGCAAGATCGGTCGGAAGCAGCGAAATGGTACCGCAGAGCGGCGGAACAGGGTCACGTGGACGCTCAATACTGCGTTGGTGGTTTGTACGAAAAGGGGCTGGGAGTGGTGCAAGATCAATCCGAAGCAGCTAGGTGGTATCAGAATGCCGCGGAGCAGGGTGATGCTGAGTCTCAATACCGCATCGGTAACCTATATCGAGCCGGAAATGGAGTTGCGCAAGACAAATCTAAGGCAGCACATTGGTATCAGAAGGCCGCGAATCAGTACCACGAAGCGGCTCGCAATGCACTCAGGATGCTCGAAGGTGATTCCGACCCTGTGGAGCAGAATTGAGTAGTTCTTGCAGCCTGACCGTTGCAATGTTGTAGGTAAGTGCCTAGATACCCTCCCAGTTAGTTGCAGCAATTAGGTGATAGGTAGTGAGATGTAAGTGTCGGACATATCGCCGACAGTGCCCGTGGGGTGCTGTCGCGGTAGCAGGCCGCCATTGCCATTCGAATGAACGTACCGAGGTTTCGGAAACTGATTGTGCAAAAGAATCTTGGCTTAGTGTTTTCTGCAGATTCCGGGACGACGCTTGCGAGTAGACTCGCCTACCACCCTGTAATGTGGGAAATGATTCGCGCGGGCTAGCTAGGGCTGCCTAGTAGCCATAAGTTCTGCTGGACAGCGGGCTGCGGGTCACTCTGCGAGGTCCTGCGGACGGGCATGTTTCAAGGTAATCCGGCGTCCCAAAGTGGCTTTGGTCAGCGTGTCGTAGCCTTCCCACATGGTCTGGTGGCCCGGCTCCGGGTCGTGCTTGCGGTCCCGGTAGCCGCCGAGGTGGGCCACCAAGCGCACCGCCGCCCCCAAGTGCTCCGGGCCGCGCAAGCCGAATTCGCGCGCGTAGTGGCCGAGGAAGCCCAGCTCGTCGTCGGTGAACAGCAATGTCGCGGCGCACGTGGGCACCTGCCGGCCCAGCAGCGTCATCACCATCAGCCGCCAGGCGATCACGCTGTTGATCGCCAGCGCCCGCTGCAGCCGGTCCACCGTGCGGAACGCCAGATGCTCCACCCGGCAGCCGGACTTGAGCACCCGGAAAAAATCCTCCACGCGCCAGCGCTGCACGTAGTGGCGGACGACCTCGGCGGCCGTCGCCGCGTCCGCCACCGGCACGGTCGTCAGCAAGCGCCACTCCACGGCTGCCTCGCCGGCCGGCGGCTCGCGCTCGACGAGATGCACGCCGTACACGGGCACCGGCGCGGCGTCCCCGCGCGTCGCGGGCAGCGTCAGCCGCCGGTACCGCAGCTCGCAGACCGCCATGCGCTTGCGGCGCGCGGGGCGGGCCGCTTGGCGGCTCGCCTTGGGCCGCGCCGTCAGACCCGCGATCTCGACCTTCACGCAGCCGGCCGCGGAGCCCGCCGCCAGCGTGGCGAAGAGCTTCCGGCCCGCGCCCTCCAGGTTGCGGTCGTGCTGCGCGCGCACCAGCAGCTCCACCCGGCCGTGGCGGCGCTGCGCGTCGAATAGCTCGAAGCAGTCGGCTTCCCGGTCCATCACCGCGATCACCCGCGTCCGCCGCGGTAACCCGCGCGCCGCTTCCGCGATGTCTGCCAAGCCGTCCAGCCAGCGGCGCGTCTTCCCGCCCCGGGCCTTCGCCGGCGTGCCGAACCCGCACCGCAGCACGCCCAGCGGCAGACCCTGCGCGGTCACCGCCAGCGTCAGGTGCAGATGCAAGCCCAGCGTCCCCGTGCCGGTCTGGTTGCGCCCGATCACTTCCAGCCCGGCGCAGCCCGGGCGCGTCGCGAAATTCAGGTCGCTGCCGTCCTGGATGCAGAGCACGGTCGGCTGCCCGCGCATGCGCTGCACGCTCCGCGCGCGGTGCGGCTCCAGAATGCGCTCCGGCGTCACTTCCGTCTCCGCCGGCTGCTCGATCAGGCGGTAGTACCCGTCCACGGCCGCGGCGTCGTGCGCGGCCGCGCTGATGGCCCGGCCCGGGTACTCGGCCAGCAACTCCGCGCTCTGCACCAGCCGGGCCGTCAAGCGCTTGTCTCCCAATTCCGCACCTCCGAATTCCTGCGCCGCCCAGGTCGCGCTGGCCAGCCCCTGCCCGGGCTCCAAGCGCAGCGCGGGCTCCTCCGCCGGCACGCCCAGCCGCCGCCGCCAGTCCGGCCGCAACGCGTACATGTAGACCGCCTTGACCCCGACCGCCCGGCGGTGGGCATGATCCTGCCGCCCGCGCCCCGCGGTGACCCCGATCGGCCGGAAGTTGGCCGCGCGCAAGCTGGCCCCGTCGTGCTCCGGCAAGACGAACGTCTCCACCAGCCACGGACTGTAACCGTAGCGCGCGCGGAAATCGCGCGGCAAGCGCCGCAGCACCCGGCCCAGCACGTGGCTGGCCAGGTTCGCGCAGCCCGGCCGGATCAGGAAGCGGCTCAAGCCCACCACCAAGTCCAGATGCGCCCGCCGTTGCGCGTCGCTCCAGCCCATCCAGCGCTCGCGCGCCGCCAGCCGCAAGGCCGCGGCCGCGAAGCCCACGGCGCCCAGCCAGCCGTGCGCCGAGTCCACCAAGTAGCGCATCTGGGCCCCCGCGAAGGTCGTTAGCCCTTGGCGGTGCTCGCCCGCGATGAGTGTGTTCCAGACCTGCCGCTGGGCGCGCGTGGCCACGGGCACGATGTCCAGTTCGCGCACGCCCTCCAGGCGCTCCGGAACCTGCGCCGCCAAAGCCACCGGCGTCGTCTGCCGGGCCGGCTGCCCGGCGCCGGGCACGGGCGGCCCGGCGGGCGGCAGCACGATCCGCTCGGAGCGTGCCGCCAAGGTGCCCAGCACCTGCAGGCAGCCCGCCACTTGCAGCCGCCCGCGGCGATCCCGAAACTCGAACTCCGCGCAAATCCGGCGCCCGGCCGCGCTGCGGCTGGCAAACTCCTCCGCGGACAGAATCTCCGCGACCCGCTCCAAGGCCGCAGCCTCACCGAGCGTGCGCTGGATCTGAGACTGCGCTCTCATTCTCCATGGTCTAACACAGCCCGAATCCAATTGTCCAGCACTTTTTTTGACTACACGGCAGAGCTAGGGTGCCCGAACTGACCATGATGGAAGCGTTGCAAGGGCGAGCAACTGAGCAACAGTCGGCTCGGTCTGAGCAACATCTCAATTCATCCGGATACGGGTCGAGAACGAGTGCAAGCGGGCCAAGATTACCGCATCGCAACGATCCCAACTAAACGGAAACCCGCGGCCTTATGGCAGTGAATGGCGGATGGCTAGAGCCGCAGGTGGGCTTGAAACATGTCCAACAGCGGTAAGCGTCTCTCTACCGATGCGCTCCGCAATCTGCCCTCTTCCCCGGCCCAAGCAATGTCTTAGCACGTTCTGGAATCCGCTCGGGCGAGCAGCCTGGCCAATTGCGCAATTACTACACCGTAGAATGATCAGATCCAATTCGAGCCTCCTGTCACACCATTAGGAGGTGGCCCATCTCCAAGGAATACTCGTATTACTTCCCGCTCATTAAGTACCAAATTAAGTGCTCCTCCCATGGCCACGGAAAGCCTCGGATATTCTTGGTTGAATTCGGCACTGAATCTCTCTGCCACGTCGTCTGGCACGTCGGCAGCTAACTGGCATGCGACATTTCGATTCCCGATCTTCCACCGCTTGTTTGCGAGATTGCGAATCATCGGGAGACTGGAGCCACCACCCGTCAGAACGAGCGTGATGCCATATTCGGTAACCTGCTCCCAACTCTCATGGACTCCACTCAACAAGTTTTCGATTTCATCAGAAATCGTTTGCTCGAATCTCCTGACACCTTCTAGACTCATGAACTCTTCCTTGGTTAACCTTACGTTATGGTCGCTCACCAACTCCTCTGCAATCTCACCGACTTTGAACAACCTCTCCTTCAACTGCCGAACACTTTTTCGATATAGACCATCTCTAACGCGTCGCTGCAAAGCCACGTCTGCTCCAAGATTCGCCCTTTTGATTAGTTCAGCAACAAGGAGACTATCGAGTGTGTCTCCGGCCTGCTTGATTGCGGAGCCGCACGGTTCGACCAACCAAGCTCGATGGAGCGGCTCCCAGGCTTGGGATGACCGAACCCGCTTTCGATCTTTTATTGTTCGCAAAACGACCCAAAACAACGAAATGTCGGTTGTGCCCGCCCCTACATCGACAACCATCATCATGTTTCGTGCAAGCCTGTCGTTCCAGATTCGTGCTGATGCAGCAGCTAGTGCCTCTAAGACGCCGCCCTTTGGTTCCGTCAGCACCATCCATGATAATTGTTCGTCGTACTTCGCTGCCTCCCGTAGCATGGACTTGATCTGATCAACGGGTATACCATCACGCCACCTGTCATGAAATGTATCGGCTATCAACTGTGCATGCACCAGACCCTTTGAAAGAAACTCACCAGCCCACTGACGCTGCTCTTTGTTCCACCACGGCAGCGTAAACCTCCTCCGGACATACCGTGTTTCAACTCGTGGGTCACGGTCTAATTCGGTCGTTGCCAAGTCCGTCAAGTATGCCAAATAGGTGATAATCGCATCCGAGTATGTCAAGGTCTGTGTCGGATCCACTTTTTTGGCGAGTCTCTGTTGTAACTGAGTATGATCCGATTCTGGATGCCGTTGGCTGATTTCCTGCTTCAGTGAATCGAGTCTGCGCCGTGGGGAGTCCTCGTCGTCGACTCCGTAGTCGATTCCGCGCTTGACCGCTTCGGATCCCAAGAACAGCAGACCGTCGTCGTCGATCCAGATGGAAGAGCTCATGTCATGCACAGATCCGTCAAGGTCTCCATCAGCTTTTCCAATCGGAAGAGGTAGAAGATCCGGGTCTTCTTCGGCGTTAGTGGCCGCAAATGCCTTCGACTTCGCAGTCCCGAAATCAAGACAGAGAGTCCATTCGGGTGCTGGTGACTCCTTATACTCTAGGGCCTTCGTGTTCAGCGCAGCACGTATCGGCGGCGGAGGGGGCGGCGGTGGTCCAACTATCGGGTCCTCCAGCAGCGAACGTATCGCCTCGCGTTCACGGTCAGAAACAATGCTGCGGAACTGCGGCTGGTCGGACTGCGCGTCGGCGTCGAGCCGATCTATCAAGTTCTCCAGCAACAGCTTCTGTTCCGGGGTCATGCCGATGCTCCTGCTGGCCGCTCCTGCTGACCCGGGGTAGGTTCGACCGCAGCCTTGAGGACGACCCGTGGAACGCCATCTTCGCTGAGCCGCTCAACCACTGGACTCAGGAGGCGTACGCGCCTCGTGGGGGACCCGTCAGAAATGAATTGGTGTTCGACCGGCGAGAACTCGGCCTCCTCTCCCACGGTGCCGCGCACACGGAGGGACCGCCACTTCACAGCAAGACTCAGCTTGTTGGCCATGGCGTCCGCCAACCCGGTCAGTCGCGACAATGCATGCTCACATTGCGGAAGCACGATCGAGACATCTTGTAGCACATCGGACCTGACGAATTCTGATGCGGCCGACAGCCTCGTCATCTCGAGGAGCAGTTCGCCGAGTATTTCGTCTATCGCCCGCTCTTGGCTTTCGACGGCGCTGGCACTCTGCATCCGCTTGGACGTGCCTGCTAGCCAGTCCCGAACGTCGTCTGGAATACCGGGATGGTTGGTCGCCACGTCGCGACAGATCTCGTCGGCTTTTTCACGCGACCCCGCCGCCGTCGCCAGGGCGGCCCGAAGTAGGTCGTCGGTAATTCCGGCACCGGCCAATAACGTGAGCGCCTTCCGCACGTCATCCCGAACGCGGACGACAGCGTCCGACCCATCGCATATCTCCTTCCAGTCATGTGCATGGAACCAGCGTTGCACCACTGACAGCGGCAGGTAGGTCTCGGCCTTGCCCCCGTATGAGAAATCGGCTCGCACGATAGCGTGCGTTATCACAGCCACATGCTCTAGGACAGCAATCTGAACCTTGGTTGATTCGGGTAGCCCGGTTGCGCGAAACCCTAAGTCCAACAGTCGGCTAATTTCTCTACCAGCCTTCGCGCCCACTGGCTTGTGCGAACTTGATATCGCGTCCGTTGATGCAGCGAGTATGCGATTCAGCCGACGCCCCAAACTGTCTCCTGGCCGCTTGGTCTTGAACGTGACGGCCAGCAACGCCTTCGTCAGGGCTGCGATTGCCTCGTCGAATTCGTGTGCGAGTCCAAAGACGCCCTCGATGCACTCTTTCCGGACCGCCTCGCCGGACTCCTCACGGGCGGCAGCCTCAGCGAGGTCCTCCACACTCCAAGCCTTGGGTACTGTCCGCCAGGACTTTGCCGCGTATCGCCTGTCGCGAACATCCGACAGTTCATGTAGGTTCGATAGGGGTTCGACAACCGCATCCGTCAAGAGCGCCTCGACGCGGGGTCTGACCGTTCGTGTCGCCGCGGCGGCACGAAGCAACGCAGCCACCGTAAGCAGGCGTTCTACCCCGCTGGAGGCTTCCCGAATCGAATGGGCGAGCCGTTCGAGGCCCTTGACGAACGACTCGTCAGAAGCAGCTTCATGAATGAGTCTCTTCTTGACGAGATCGACGAGGGCGTCGCGCTGGTCGGATGGGTCGACGGCATCGGTGAACGTGGAAAACGATTCGGTCGATTCCGTCAATCTCGTGCCTCCGTCTAAAGTGCCGGGAGCCAAGTCTGACTGTAGCGCACGGGGACACTGTGAATCATCGTCCGGAGTCCGACACCCCATGCATGGACGCCAAGCGAAATCCCGACTGGAGAGTTTCCCGATACGTCTGAATCAGAACGACACTTTCGGCCCCGATGCCCCTCATGGACGGGTTCGGAGGGATCCGTTGTGTGCGATAGGCGGCGTCTGTCTGTGCCGGTGTCCTGCGACCGCTACGAGTCAGCGCGAGCCACACCGGTGCGATCCGACACTGCGACGCGTCTCCCGCCAGCGACCGGTGCCTTCTCACCCTGCTGTGCGAACGAGCGTATCCTACTGCCTGGCACTGTATAGCAAGCGACCCGGCCTCAGGTGCTCTTGCAGATCAATGCCAGTCAAGAGTGTCCAGCAGAGTCCGCCCGCGAGCACGGTCCCGGCCGCGCCGCCAGCGCGCCCGCTACTGAGGTTTCGGAAAGTCTTTGCACCGAGCGAGCTCGGTTTGGCATATCCCTGCTCACCCTTGGACGATGGTTGCTGCAAAGATTTTCCGAAACCTCAGTACCGTGGGTAGTGTCTCTCCCGGCACCGTCGCCCGGACCTGCCGAGGATCCGCGCTCGGACGAACTCCCGATGCCGGCGGACCGTGAACATGTTCCTTGGACAGCGCGTGCTATCGCAAGCTGGCGCATCGCCCTCCCCGCTCAGACGCGAAGCGGAACTGCGACTCCTTGCTTGCTGTATAAGCCGCACTCATGGCAGCGATGCCGATATTTGACTACGGTGGATCCGTGTCGCGCCTTGGCGCTCGTGGTTTACGATGCGTGCAGAATCGCCGCGGGCACATTCGCGGCTAGTCGGATCGCTCCGGTGTCGGCCCGCATTGTTGAGGATCGTTCCGCCGCACTTTGGAAGGGGCTACTGTGCGGAGTGCGGCCTTGACCCGCGGCTTTCACTTGATGGAGGCATCGTCGGAGGTGCCGCGTGAAGGCCGTAGCGTTGGTACGCCCCATCCGTTCACGTTGATTGGAATACGCTCCTGAGCAGTCTTGATTGGATTGCTGGGTAGGGGCAAATCGGACTGTTTGCGGCGGATTCGGGAATCCCGGACATCGACCGCGGGTGAGAGTGCCCGCGCCGAACGCAATCCGCTTCGGATGCGAATCCCGATCTCAGCCGACTGACCGCCGCGTGTCCACCGTCGCGGAAACCGCTCGCGTTCGTCCGTCTTAGGAATCTGGCGCTGCGCACTAGGACGAAACCGACCTGCCACGGCCCTCATCGCTGGATCCGCTCGCGCTGTCGGCAACCGAAATCATTAACTTGGTCACTGGCCGCCTACCGCTCTCCGCCAAGCGTCCAACTTACACCAAAGGTCTTAATTCACCAAGCGCTATCGCGAAGCGACCGCCCCGCCCGCCCATACGGGGTCAGGTTGTCTGGTACGCAGGCTTGGAACAGAGAGGCCCACCCTCACAAAGCTGTGCGCTGATAGCAATCACCCGAGCGATTCGATCCGTGGCAAGTTCATGGTGGGAGATTCCGAACACACACACTCGTAGTGGTCGGCAGCGGCCCCTATAGCCATGCTCGACCTAGCTGAGGTATGCTAGGGGCTGTAGCTAGGGCGTCCTCGCGCCTGCTCTTCATGGTCACAGCCAGTGCTTTCCATTGCGAGCCAGATCCCTAGGCCTGCTACGGGTGCTGGCACACCATGGGCCAGTCGCACAGTGTCGCCCTGCTCTGTCGAGATCATCAATGACAGTCCACCGTGTGCGGAAGAACGTGCTGCGTGCTCGCCGCACTGTGTGGCTCTTGGCCACTCTCCAGCGAGCATGTCTAGCTTCGGTGCAATTCTCCCCCTCGGGGACTTGGACGGGCAAAACGCGTGCGTTGAACCATCTGCCCCACATGGATCTGATGAAATAGGGGCCGAAGGGAGTGAGTTTTGACGATTCCAGTCGACAATCCAATTAACGATCCGTCCCAGGACCTCCTCGACAGGATGCCTTTGGCAACATCATTCGCAAGATATGCTTGCTCACTTGATGCCAGCGAGGGGGTGGTTCTCGGGGTATACGGTCCATGGGGAAGCGGCAAGACGTCATTCCTAAATCTAACTGAGTGCGCATTTGAAGAGATTGGCGTTGATGTATTGAGATTCGATCCGTGGCATTTCAGCGGCACGGGCCAACTGCTAAACCGATTCTTCGAAGAAATATCGACAAAATCTAGCAAGCTCAACTTTTCAAAACATTTTCCAAAACACCTCGCAACCTACGTTGAATTGATAGGAATTGCGTCAATAGTGGCCCCAGAGGTGTCAGTCGTTCTCCCGATTAGTAGATTCGTTTCGTCTATGTTTCAGTGCGCCAATCCACCACAGAGCCTTAAAGAGGTGCGCGATGAGATTGAAGGGGAATTGCGAAATAGAGAACTACCAATCGTGATCATGATCGATGAAGTAGACAGGTTGACCAAGGAAGAGGTGCTTGAAGTCTTTAAGCTCGTTAGATTAATTGGTAGATTTCCCCAACTCATCTATATTGTAGCCTGCGATCGTGAGCAG
The DNA here is from genome assembly GCA_965242625.1 of Bryobacterales bacterium. Lineage (GTDB taxonomy): Bacteria > Acidobacteriota > Terriglobia > Bryobacterales > UBA6623 > VXMF01. The sequence goes on from CBDEST010000005.1 coordinate 1,690,448, forward strand.
GTTGAAAAGGCCCTTGATCGGAATCAAGATTATCATTCAGGGCGAAGATATATGGAGAAAATCATTCAATACCCCGTGAATTTGCCTCACATTGCGGACCATAGACTAATCCAACTGTTGGATAAAGGGCCAAAAGACATCCTCGATTCAGCGAATCTGGATAGAGTGATCAAGAATGATAGATGGCCAGATATTAAGAGTACCATCGTTGCACCTTTGCTCAAGAACCTGAGGGATGTGAATCGATTCCTAACGGTTGTCTCGGCTGCAGTTGACGATCTCGAGAGCTTGGTTACCCCTGTCGATGTAATTGCACTCGAAGCAGTCCGGATGTTCTTGCCAGATACGTTTATCATTCTCCCGACGATCATCAATGTAATCACCGTTGATCGTCTTGAACAAGAATCTCTGCGGAAGGCTCACGAAGCACTCGATCCACACAAAGATAGTTATCAATCGGGCTGGAATCAGCATAAGGATTTGGAACTTCAACGAGCTAAGGCCGACCGTATGTTGAAGTACCCTGATCAAGGTGATTCTAGTGCTGAGGACATAGAGCAGTCGAGTCATGTTGAATATATGGTAAGGTCTAGCCTAGTTGAAAATGTGTTTCCACCGACAAGAATGGCGATTGAAGGGAAAGCAGATGAGCACTATGTTGATGATCTAATTGATGACTGGGAGCGTGTCTTTATTAAGCATGTGTTCGAATCATATCTAGCGCGTAAGGTTGGACAAGACCTTGGAAAATAGAGTGCCTACTGTGGTCAGTATCATCCAGTATATGACAACATCTGGCTTCGCAATTCACGAAAAGTAATCGCCCCAGGGAAAGTGACCTTGTCAGATGCCCAACACGGACTCTTGACCCCCGCTCCTTGCTAGGTAGCTCCGTTGCCGCCCGGATTCGCTTGACCCGGAGGCGCACGACTGGCGGAAGCTCAGTTGGTGTGGTGCAGAGGCAGTGTCAAGGATCCTCCGCCCAATCGCAGCCATTCCAGCCAAGGTCAGTTATTCCGATCCAAGCAGTCTTCTCCAGTGAACTCTTGGCCTCAACCACCCATTAACCGGCACATCCCCGCGCAGATCTGAATACACTGACTTTGTGATGACTTCAGGTGGCTAGCTCTGCGGAGCCTGATCGCTTTGTATTGCGGTACGACCCGTGCGCGAATTGATCCAAGACGACGCGACGCTCTTCTCGCGGGCACCGCTGTGCGCCGATGCTCCCTCGAATCTGTCATCGCGTGCGGTGGCGGCAGCATAGTCTATCGTGTGGCAGCACGATGAACTGGGTGCGACCGTGGCCATCAAGGAGTACTTGCTGATCGAACCGGCCAAGTTGGATGGCACCAACACGCGGGTCAGGCTTGTGACAGACAGTGGCACCTTCTAGGATCGTCTGAGCCGTCTCCGCGACGAGGTGTAGTCGCTGGTGCAGTTCCAAATCCACATCGTTTCTGCCACCCGGCCGATCTGTTTCTCAAATATGTTGGTTGGCCCACCCGGATGCAGAGCGGAACTGCGATCCCTAGCTCGCTGTCTACGCCGCACTGATAGCAGCCATGCTGATCATTGCCTGCTCCTGAGCATTGCGGTCTTACGGTTGCATCCCTCCTGCCCGGCGTGAGTCAACCGATACGAAACAACGTCAAATACTACACCGCCTTGGATGCGGAAGTCCTCATCGTGCGGAATCACGCGGGCGCATCCAATGCGCCACTTAGAGCCATACGCCCCGGCCCGCGAAGGATGCCAAGCCGAGTTACATCTGCCGAACCTTGGCGATCAGGGCATCGCCGGTCTCGCAGGTCAGCAGCCAGGTGCCGACTTGTTCCAGTACCGACTCCTTCCGGACCGACCCGATCAGGCCAGACACCGTGCTAGCCACAGTCTCGCCGAACCGCTGGCGCGTCATGCTTACCAGCAGGCGGACACTGCCTTCGGCGAGTCCTGCGGCGCGCCCTTCCGCGAGTCCTGCGGCGCGCCCCTCCGCGATGTAATTGGCCTTCCACTTCTCGGTCCACGTGATCGTGCGCTCTCCCAGCGCATCCACCAGTTCCGCCATGTTCGCGCAATCGTCCCAATGCTTCACAAGCCACCCATTGTAGCACAGCCCTTGCACCAACTCCAAGAACGAGCCCTCCATGTGCATGTCGCTCAACTCTACCAGTCGGCTGGCTCGACGCTGACACGGTCAAGGCTTGTGAGATCGCTCTTGCGCAGCACCGCGTCTTCGTGGATCGTGCCGCTGCAGTTCCGAAGTGCGCTTCCATGCGGGGCACAGGTGCGACCTGCGACGTTCACGGATGGAGGAATCATCGCAGGGGCACCGTGATTGCCTTGGCACCGCTTCGCTCCGACCATTCGCTGTCGACAAGAGCCACCGTTCACGCTGGCCGGAATACGCAATGGCCGCCTCGCTGCACGCACTCGTTGCGTTGGGGGACATGCCCGCACAGGGCGCCGATATCGATCCCCCGCCATGCCCGTAGTCCCCGGAGTGCAGTGATGGTGCGAAAAACCTCAAAGGTCTCGCCACGCCGAGTGGCATTGCGCTCGCCCTGATCTGCGAACCGGGACCCAATAACTCGATGCTGAGTGCCTCGAAGGCCAGCTACGGCTGGCGGCGGCCCTTTCCCATGCTGTCATCGAGAGGCGGCTCCGCTCCGCTCCGCCGCCTGTCGTCGTAATTCAGATTGGGCCGTGCGATCCGGACCACATTCTGCTTGACATAGAGCCCGTCCATACTTCACGCACGTTCGTTGGCAATCCGAGGTGTGATCCGGAACCGCGATCCCTACCTCGCAGTCTGCGCTGCACTCATGGCACCGATGCTGATCATTGCCTGGCCCTAAGCATTGCGTTCTTGCGGTAGCATCACTCCGGTCGGATGGGAGACAAGCGATACGAAACAACGTGAACTACAGCACCCACTTGAAGACGGGAATCCTTGTGACGTGAAATCACGCAGGCGCAACCGATGGGCCACCTGGAAGCCATACGCCTCGGCCTGTGAAGGGTACCAAGCCGAGTTACATCTGCCGAATCTTGGCGATCAGGTCATCGCCGGTCTCGCACGTCAGCAGCCATGTGCCGACTCGATCTAGCGCCGATTCCGTCCGAACCGACCCGAGCAGGGCAGACATCGTGCTAGCCACAGCCTCGCCGAACCTCTGGCGCGCCATGCTTACCAGCATGCCGACCCTGCCCTCGGCGATGTAGTTGGCCTTCCACTTCTCGGGCCACGTGATCGTGCGCTTTTCCAGCGCATCTACCAGTTCTGCCATGTTCCCGCAATCCTCCCAGCGCCTGTCAGGCCACTTATTCTTACACATCCATCGTACCAACTCGAAGAAAGAGTCCTCCATGGGCGTGTCGCCCAATTCCACCAGCCGACGGTACAGTGCCTTTGCCCCCCTCAACAGCTCTTCCTCGTTCGCGCCCCGCACCACCATCGCCAGCAACGCCATCACATTCCCGCTCCGCGCCTCCGCCTCCACGCGGCACAGGTCCAGCACGTAGTAGCGCAGCCGCGGCAGGCTCTCCGGAAACCACACCGAGAACATCTCGCCTGGATCCTCGCTGGCGTCCCATGGGTCCTCCTCGGTGTAGAGCACAATCGGCACCAGCGGTGGCAGCGGCACCTCGTAATCGCGTTCCAACTGCAAGCCTTGCAGCGCGACGTAAATCATCATGCGCAGGGCCATGTTCGCTGCCACGGAGGACTGCACTTCGATCAGGAAGTACACCCGTTGGGGGTCCGCGCCTTCCGGCACGACAACGGGTGCGCTCCAGATCACATCGTGCTCAGCCTGCCGCAGATGGGGGCCGACCTGCCGTGTCGGCTCGCGACGCAATGCTTTCAGGTCGATGCCGGCGAACTGCTCGTCACTAAAGAGCAGCCGCAACAGGGCGATCACCGCCACGGCATGCCCGAGCACGTCGCGGACGCCGGAATCGCGCCAGTGCGGGGGCAGCCCCATTTCAAAGACATCGGTCGGCGGGCTGTTCGAGTCGCACATAGCGTTCTGTTCTTTCATGTCCAGCTGCGGCCGAATCCGGCCTGGACCCGGAGTCGGGCGTCCGCTCCTCCTCCAGGCACCCATCCAAGCCGCTTGGTCGAGTACGAGGGTGTACCCGATCAAGTCGGTCTCGGAGCTGTGCGGGGTGCGGAAACTGTCTGTCGGGGTAGCCACCATTGATTTGACCCCGGGCCCTGCCACACTGAGGTTGCCCGGAGCCATGCGCGGTATGGCACCATGCAGTCTTGCGTGCTTGTGCCTGGCTAGGGTGGATCCGTGTCCCGCCTGGGCACTCGTGGTCTACGATGCGTGCTGAATCGTCGCGGGCACGCTCGCAGCTAGTCGGATCGCTCAGGCTGCGGACCGCGTTGTCGAGGATCGTTCCGCCGCCCTTCGGAAGGGAGCTGCTGTGCGGTGTGCGGCCTCGCTCCCCGGCAGTCACTTGATGGAGGCATCGTCGGAGGGACAGCGTGAAGGCCGTAGTGTCGCTACGCTCCGTCTGTTCACGTCGACTGGATTACGTATTGGGGGAAGCCGCGGAACGCACTGGTCGTGCCGACTTGCCCGCACAGGGTGCTGCTCGGATATCAGGCCTCCGAAATGGACGTAGTGCGCGGAACTCAGTGAGGGTGCGATGGATTTCGAGAGTCTAGCCGCGCTGAGCGGCATCGCGCTTGCACTGACCTGCGGACCCGGACCCAACAACGCGATGCTCAGCGCCTCGGGTGCCAACTACGGCTGGCGGCGGTCCGTCCCCCATGCGATGGGCGTCACTGTCGGCTTTCCCTTGATGATCATCGCTATCGCGTTGGGCCTTGAGCGCGTCGTTGGCGCGTTCCCCCGAATGGTGGATGTTCTCAGTTGGGTCGGATTCGCCATGATCCTGTGGTACGCATGGCGCATCGCTACGGCGGGTGGAACAAGGGAGCAGGTCAAGGCGAGGCCCCTTACCTTCATGCAGGCGATCGCGTTCCAATGGGTAAACCCCAAGGCATGGGCACTCTCGGTCTATATCTCGGCGACCTACACGGTTAGCGAGTCCGCCGGTATGAACACCCTGCTAGTGGCCGCTGTGTTCCTCGTCTCTGGATTCGCGTCCTCGCACGCTTGGGTCGTCTTCGGCGCAGGGATCGGGAGGTGGCTGACACGCGGCTGGCGGCTGCGGACGTTCAACTCCGTAATGGCTCTCACGCTGGTGGCTAGTGCCATCTGGCTTGCGCTGGGTCGCTGATTCTCGCAGTTGCAGAGACTTCGGAGCGTCTTTCCGGCGAACAGCCTACAGGCATGAGCAGAAACGGCCCCGGAACGGCTTCCGCTGCACGATCGTTTTCCGAAAACCCAGTAGTCGCGCTAGCGGCATACCGGGGGCAGCCCTCAGCGCTGTCAGGGCAAGCGGCCGAATTCGTTCAGACGCACCAGGCGTCCTGAGGAATCACCGGCGCCCCCACAGCCTCGATGCGCTACCATGGGACTTGCATGCGTCCGTTGGCATACAGACCGGTGTTTGCTCGCCGGTGTCGAGAATCGCGTGATACGCTGGTCTCGTTTCCCCGAGCGATGCAGGTCATCATGCACACAGTGTCATCGCGCACCGCCCGGAGCGACAGGCGAGGGCGCGGAGAGACTCGGTACCAGCGGTGCCGTGCCCGGTCTGCTATCTTGAAGACATCAGGGCCGGGTCGTACGCTTGACTGGATCAATGTCGTTGCACCGAGTCAGTGCGCTGCAAGGTGTCGCGACCCGCTGAAGCGAAGCGTAGGGGGCTGAAGTCAGATGGAATGGAATCAAGTCGAATTCGAAAAGGGCTGCGAGCGATTTCGCGGCCGATACCCGGACTTCAAGAGCTTCGAGGAGCCGGGGGATCGATACACACAGGAACAACGTCGCCACAAGGATGAATTGATCAAACTCTACAAGTACGATGTTCGGCGTGACTCGCGAGGAGACGCTGAACAGTTCGCTTGGGGCCTTATCCGGATCCTTGAGACCCATCTGGAATCTCTTGGAGGTCCACAGAACTTTATTAGTACCGACACTGTAAATGAGATCAGAAGACTACCAAAAGAAGAGCGTGTAAAGTTCGGAAAACTGTTCCAAGGTGTGGTGCAACACGCTGAATCTGCCGAAGACGTTGCGAACGCGATGCCAGAACACGTCGAAATTGCATCTAGCATTCGAACAGCAAACAATGAAGAGATCAGGCCATATGTGATTCGTGCCCTTGTCGACCTCGTATTGATGCTTCATGAACCAGATCGGTTTATGTATTTTGCGTTTCTACATCGGCACAACTTGCGGAGCCTATTGACAGACAATCGTCCGCTTGATAACAGCTTTCCAATGGCCAAAGAAGAGTTCCTTAGATGCAGTGAGATTGCAGCGCGGATTCGACGTGCCCTTGATGATGCAGACTTTCGCCCTAAAGACATGGTTGACGTACAAAGTTTCTCAAGCGTCATCCTCAAGCCTGCGTGGTATCAGGCCAACTTCGATCTTGAATGCGAGAGATTCAAGAATCGCTACAAAGGATTCGTAAGTTTCGAAAATCCGGGCGAAGTATACACAGCTAGGGTGCGCAAGTTCAAGAATGAACTAGTCGAGATGTATATCAGAGAACTGGAGCCTATGTTAGACAAGAATGGCTGGGCTTTCTATCATAAGTATCACGAGATTCTTGAACGGAAACTAGACGCATACCGCCCGGAAACATGGGAGGGATGGCGTCTTCCCCCGGCCAACAAGATACCGGACGATAATCAAGAACAATTTGGCAGGCTACTGCGGGGTTTGTTAAGTCAATCCGTATTCGGCAAGGGTCTCGCTCCCCTTTCCGCGCTAACCATGCTCTTTAGCAACTACGGCAATACATCATCGCTGTTGCTGGGTAATGAGGACAGCATGCCAAGCATAGCAAGGGTCCATGCGACCCTGCTGCTGATGCTTGCTCGGCCAGATCACTTCTTGCACGCGACCTCTGCAGTGTGGAACTCGGCTGGCCGAAGTCTCAGGGGCGAACCAATCATCGAGTCCGATGCGGTCATTAGCGGTGAAATTGTACAAGTGTGCCAAGAGTTCGCGGACGATGTTCGGGACGCACTGGAGGATGAAGGATTTCGTCCCCGAGGCATGAATGATGTGCAGAGCTTTCTGTGGTCGATTCACAATCCAGACGGGATGCCAAAGCCCCCTGCCTCTGAGATTTTCAAGCGCATTCAAGCCGAAAAAATGCGAATCGATGAGGCTACACTTAAGAGATACATCCATTCATTAGACACGCGCGGATTCTTAATCCTAGCAGGACCAAGCGGAATCGGAAAGACATGGATTACACGATTGTATGCAACGGTAATCGGGGCCGAGTACCGCTTAGTGGCAGTTGCTAAGAATTGGGACAAGGACGAGGATATGCTTGGATATGTCGATCCAAGGGATGGTCAGTTTCACGCTACAAGTTTGCTTCAGTTCGTAGACCAGGCAGCTAGAGAGTGGGATGAGTGGGGCCCGCAAGCCCGAGAGTTCCATCTTGTGCTAGATGAGATGAATCCCGCCCGTATCGAGCACTACTTCAGCCTGTTCCTGTCCCTCATGAAGATGCGACGAGGAAACGAAGTGCCCAAGACCCACCTATCTGGTGATCGACTGGTCCGATTTCCTCCGAATCTGAAGTTCATTGGAACGGTCAATACCGACGAAACAACTCGCGAGTTCGCAGATAAGGTTTTCGACAGAGCCCAGTTGCTTGAACTCTCGATTGACTTCAAATCGGCGAAGGAGCACATACAGCAGCGGCTTGGCAACAGGGCATGCACCGACGTGCTGCTCGACTTGTGGAAAGCCATGGAACCGGCCCGCCCGGTGGGGTTCCGCGTTCTCGACGACATCGCCGACTATATCGAGCGGTCGGAAAGGGACTCCACGGATTGGAAAGTAGCACTTGACCAGCAGATCGTTAGCAAGCTGTTGCCCAAGCTTCGGGGGGCTGACCCGGAAGTGGCCGAGGCCTTGAGTAACGTTCGGAAAGTGGTCGCCAAGGACTACCCTCTAGCGAGTGACAAGTCCGAGTCCATGTGGCGGCGATACGAGGCCACCGATGTCGTCAGTTACTTCTGAGCGTCCCCTGTTCTACGACGGGACGCTATCCGAGACCCCGTTGCTAGAGTCCCCCACTCGAGTGGCGGGGCTTGAACCTTACGGAGCTACAGATTCAACAGCACGAGGCGTAACGCTACGGATCCGCTGGTTACCGTCTCCTGCGCGACATTGCAAACGCTCTCGGCGTCGGCATCCCAACCGAGCGAGCAAACAGAGTTGCCGACTAGGGCAGCAACGGCGGCCAGTTAGATCGATGCGCCCCCGGCTCGTCGAGTCGATCCCGGAAACGCGACGCCTCTCCTTCGGGCCGGTGAGTCGAATAGGGAGGATCGCCGATGTATCGCTCGCGATCATTCCGAGAGACCTCGCTCATCGCCGAAGGCTTACCGCAGGGATGCAGACAAACGTGGGATGCCGGCGTCGACGAAACGATCTATAGACGCCTTGATGCACAACTTCCAATAAGCGCGACCGCTATTGGAATCCAAGCGAGGAATTGCACATTAGAGCGCCTCGGTCGCCGATGTGCGGAGCTGTCCCGAGCGGCACGTGCATCGTCAAGATGTTCGATGACTCCGCGTCCCAAGAATCCGACATCCTGAAGGGCGTCTTCCTCTTCCTGCCATCACGGCTTCCAGCCGGGACGTCTGCTGTTCAGAAAAATCGCCCAGCCTGGCAAGACGAAACGGGCGCACTTCGAGCGCTTGGTCGAAGCCACGGTGTGTCCCAACCAATCCCCCACCCAGCGTGATGCCTGAGGTACCGACCAAAGGCAGCAGATCAAGTTCCGGCGCACGGGACTCACCTGCGACCGAGGCACCGCATCCGATCCCGCAACGCCCGTCAGGCTGCCGGCTGAGCGTGCCGGTCTGACTCCGGCAAATCAGGAGCGTCGAACAGACACCCGGACGTTACCCAGATGGGCTTGCAAGGCGTGCTGCCGCGCGCAGAAGCGGATCACCTGATCGCGCCCTGTCGGCGAGCTTGGTGCAGCTGCTCAGCGTGCCCGGTGTCAGGACCGTGCTCGCCAAGCAATCCGGGGTCAAACGGATCCCGATCATTCGCAACGCAGGTTCGTGATTCGCGTCCGGCAAGCGGAAGCACTCGCTCCCGCGATGCTCGCTTCGCCGATACGTCAGCTTGGATGGATCTGCGGGCGGGGCTTTGGGGTTACAATCAGAGGACGGATAGTTGCAGATCGAATGCGACCGCGGCGACCGTCGCTCGCAGCCCTTCTCATCGATCCGACACGGATCGAACGACCGATCACTGCAGTTGCGGGTCGCCCGGTTCGCCGGACGACGGCACTCGCCCGCGTTGCGGCCAGCCACTCGGCCCCGGGCAAGCGGCGCAGGAGGAATCTGTGGCGGAGCAACCCGAGCACCAGCATTCGCAACAAGACTTCGACAGAACGGAAGGGTTACTGCTCTACACCACGCTGATCCCAGCAGCCTCGGCTGTGGCTGTCGCGGACCTTATCGGTCCGCCTACGCTTCCAAACATACTGCTTTCTCACTGTCTCGCGCTCTGGGCGGGCTTTTTCTCCGTGTTGCTGTTCCGCTTGAAGTATCGGTACATCCTCTCCCCGCGCCTCGCCTGGCTCTCGGGCATGATCACCGGAATCACCATGATGGTGATTGCAATGCTAGTCCCATTCCTCACGCTGGGCACGCTGGGCACGCTGAGCGACTGGCCCCTACAGTACGTAGTACTAGTAGCTGAGTATCTCGATGCGCTCCCAGTCGCTGCACGACTCTCGTCTTGGATGACGCGAGAGCCGTTCACGATTTTTCTGGTGTCCGTTTGTATGGTATTGTTCACCATCTCCCACATGGTCGCCGCTACACTGGGAAGTGCCATCGCCATTTGGATGTTTCCCAAGCGGCCTAGGAAGTGATCCCGTTCAGGTTCGCCGCGTGCTTGGCCAGACGCCAACGGCCCTCGGCGCGGTCAGGAGCACAGATCTTGGACCTTGTTCCCGAGTTCCCGGACGAGGAATGTTCCTGTTGGCTGAGCATCCTTGCGATGTAACGGTTCTCAGGGTTCGGCACAGCTCTTGATTTCTCGCGTCGGCAGCGAAACTTCCGATCTCATTCGCGCCCGGTCTCCGCTGCCCTCAGGCAAAGCCCGCAAACTGCCTTACGGCGCCTGCGACGCCCCCTTGGCCGGCTTCGCTGGACTGTCCCCTAGTTGCTGCCGCAGTGCATGCGGATCAGGCTTCGCCAGCGCGGCTGATGCTGGGTTGCTGAGTGTGCTCTTTGCGTTCCGCACCGGCGACGTGTACCTCAAAGCCGTCGACGCTCGTCCATCTGGCCGCACTGAGGTGGTGCGATCCGCGCTCCGACCTCCCTCGGCCGCATGCCACCTTGACCGCCGCTACCGCCGGATCCAGTCGCGCGCTCTACCGCCGTGCCACCGTGCAATCCGACTGACGGACGGAGCTTCTCTACGGATCGATGCGGCATACACCAGCCGCCGGGACGGGGATCCAGCCTCGCGCGGGCAGCTGGAGGGGAAATGGGTGGGAAGCGCTGTGTCCGTGCCCCGCGCCGGAGCGCACGGGCCGCGACAAGGTTCCGGAAGGCCTCCACGAGACCGTCGGGCGCGACCCCGCGCCCCTGCGAGGGGTCCAATACAGACAGAAGCCGACTGGGTGATCTCCGCAATCACCGGCCCGCCGCTGAGCCCCTGAACGGATCCGTGATGGATGCCTCGTAGGGCATACAATCGAAGGGCGGATTGCTGCGGGTCGGACCCCATCGCGGCGACAGTCGCTCGTGACCGATCCGACCGCTACGCCAAACGCAGCCATGACCGACAACTGCACCTGCGGATCCCCCATTTCGCCGGACGACAGGACTTGTCCGAACTGCGGCAAGCCACTCGACCCCGAGCAAGAGGCGGCGGAGGAGCAAGCGGCGGCGGAGCAAGCGGCGGCGGCGGCGGAGCTAGCCGCAAGAGTGGAGCGATTCGTGGCGTGGAGGGAATCCCTGCGCTTGCCCTTTAGGCGGGGCAGCATCCTGAATGCCACATTGTTCTCCACCACGATGATCCCTGCATGCGCGGGAGTGGTTGTCCAAGAGCTTGTCAGTTCGGCCACATCGAGTGCATTGCTCTCGCACTGTGTCTCGCTCTGGGCGGGATTTTTCGCTGTGCTGCTGTTCCGTCTGAGGTTGCCGACCACGCTCTACCCGATTCTCGCCCGCCAGATGGGATTGTTCACCGGCCTCATGATGGGAACAATCGGGATCGTGCTAAGCGAGTTCGCCTCACTGACAGAGTGGCCCGGGGTGTACGCCGAGGAAACAGTTGCGTACATCAAGACGCTACCAGTCGTTGCGCAACTCACGTCATGGATGGACCCGCGGTTGGTCTCAATCGCAGTGGGGCAAACTCATGCCATCTCATTCGTCATCGTCCACATTGGTGCCGCCATCCTAGGAAGTGCCATCGCCTTTTCGATGTTTTGCAAGTGGCCACCGGATTGATCCCGGTGCAAGTTCCATTGGTCAGTCTCTAGCCCCTGGGCGCGGTCAGGATCGCAGGCCTCGGACATCGTTCCTCGGTTCCCGGACGAGGCACGCTTCCAACCGGCTGAACTGCCCCGTGCTGTAACGATTCTCAGGGCTTGGCACACCGCTCGGATTCTCGCCTCGGAGTTGAAGGCTCCCGAACAGTGTCTCCGGAGCAAGGTTCGCCAGTGCGGCCGCGGCGACGCTTTTCCCGACGGTCCAATCCCAGGCGCGGCCCAAACAATGTGCCGGAAGGTCCCCGAGACACCAGCACGCAAGGCCCCGGAGGCCATCCGCGCCGCCCAATGCGTAGAGGAAGCGGCTGGGTGAGGGACAGATACGGGGGGTCCGCAACGACCAGAGTCATCCGTGGACTCTGGCCCGTCATCGCGTTAGCTGCCTGTCGTATCCTGAAGGCAGACTGACGATGCTTGGAGCGGACAGAGTGGGATCCTCGTCGGAGTTGGACTACGGCCCGTTCAGGCCGGGAGCAGGGAGTCTGCCGCCCTACTTGGCCGGTAGGGCTAGGGAACAAACCGAGATCGAAGCTATCCTCAACATGCTAAGGCGCGGCAAGCCGCCACCTTCGGCACTGATCTTTTTCGGCCCCAGAGGGAATGGAAAGACCGCTCTACTGAATTGGACTAGGCACCAAGCCCTCAAACGACGCATTAAGGTCATCATCCCAGGACCCGCTGAGATCCGCACGGAGGAATCGCTGCTCAACCAGCTCTCGTCGGATTCTTGGTGGGCTGGACTCGTCAAAGCCGTATCTGGGCAAGGCGCTGAAGCGCGTCTACGCAGGTTCGGCGCAAGTGCTACCGCTAGGGCATTGGCAAAGCTCGCACGGCGGGCCCCTACCGTTCTGCTGATCGATGAAGCGCACACGCTGGATCCCCAGTTGGGCGGCCTGCTGCTGCATGGAGCCCAGACTGTAGCTTTCGAGGGCGGGCCGCTACTGTTGGTTCTCGCAGGCACGCCCGACCTGACCAGGCATCTTCGGAGGATGCACGCGGGATTCTGGGAGCGAAGCGCGATCTACCCGCTGCGGAGACTCGACCAAGCCGCTTCCTCGGAAGCGATTCGGATCCCACTCGAAGAGGCAGGCAAGAAGATCGCCGCCGATGCCTTGGAGAGCGTGGTCGCAGACAGCCAGGGGTACCCGTTCTTCTTGCAACTCTGGGGCAAGAAACTCTGGGACCAAGTGTGCCAGGGCTTGCATCCGATAGGGCTGGCGGACGTGAACCGCGTGCGTCCAGATTTGGAGGCCACGCGAAATAGCTTCTACCTGCAAAGGTATCGCGAGCTAGATGACAGCGGGCTGGTCGCCCCGGCCGTAGCTCTCGCCGAGGCGTTCGAGGGAACCGAGAGCTTGGACAAGGCGAATGTGGACGATGTGCTGAAGGTTGCGCTCGCGGCCGACGGACGGACCGTCACGCCAGAGGCATTGATGCAAGTGCGCGAGGATTTGCACAACCTCGGCTACGTTTGGTCCCCCGGCGGAGCTAGGAAGCCTCTCTACGTCAGCGGAATCCCCAGTCTGATGCCGTTCGTGGTCGACGTCGCCAGATGCTAGCCGCATGACGGTTGGATGGTCGCGGAGACAGCGCGAGAGCCAAGGGAACGCAGCTCGCCGAGGGGCAATCGGTGTCCATCGACGGACCCTTGACACGCCAGCGGCGAGGTGCGTGCTCGCGGGTTGACTGGTTCGCAACGCTTCTCCGGACGATACGCTCTCACTCGGGCGAACTTCCTTGGAAGACAAGGGAGTTCCGTCGCGGGTCGCTTCGCATTCCGCACGCTACCTCTAACGTCGCCTCCCCCGTCTGCGCACGATCGATCGGATTGGGCGTTCACACTCACCGGAGTTCGCACGGGTCACGGGACCTTGCCAGTCTGCTACCGAGTCGATCTTCTGTGTGCGTGTCGATTCGGGGGGCGGGCGACGAAGTCCCTTGTTATTGGACAAATTCCAATAAGCGCGACCGCTATTGGAATATTAGCGGTAAATTGCACATTAGATCGCCTTCGTCGCTGAAGCGCGGGGCTGTCCTCAGCGACCCGAGCGACCGTTGGTACAGATTCTCGGTGCTTCGGTTGATCGGTCGAGGCGTCCAACTCCTGTACTGAGTTCTCGGATAGTCTCTGCCGCAGACTTCGTGCAGGAACAAGGACAAATGGGCCCAATCTGGCATCTCCGGTGCAATCACTTTCCGAAAACTCAGTGGCAGCGTCAAACGCCGCGACCACCGAATCCTCCGTTCCACATCGACATGAACTCTTCTGTCCTCAAGCTGTTTCCCGTCGCGGCATCACGACCCCAGGCGTCGCTGTTCCAGTGAGGTGAACGGGAGACCGGAATACACTGATCTGTGACGGCTTCGGGCAGCCGCTCCAGCGCAGGCCCGGATCCCGCCTATAGCCGTACGACCGATGCCCGGGACTGATCCAGCGAGACGAGACGCTCTGCCCGCAGGCACCTCTCTGCGTGAGTACACCCTCGAGTCCGTTGTCGGGCACGGTGGCTTCGGCATCGTCTATCGGGCGCAGCACGATGAACTCGGTGCGACCGTGGCCATCAAGGAGTACCTGCCCATCGAACTGGTCGTACGGGAAGGCGTACAGGTGCGGGTCCGAAGCGCGGCCCACAGTCGCCCCTACCAGGACGGCCTGAGACGCTTCCGGGACGAGGCGCGGGCACTGATGCAGTTCCAAGACCATCCCGGCGTGGTCTCGTGCCGGGACTTCTTCCGGGCGCATGGCACGGCGTACATGGTGATGGAGTTCGAGGATGGGCGCTCGTTGGCCGAGGTGCTCGCGACACGCGAGGCCGCAGGTCAGCCGTTCGGCCAAGCCGACCTGCTCGGCGTGATGGTGCCGCTGCTGGAGGGCTTGGAGCGCGTGCATGAAGCGGGACTGCTGCACCGCGATATCAAGCCTGCCAACATCCTAATCCGGAAGATGGACGGACGCCCGGTGCTGCTCGACTTCGGGGCTTCGAAGCAGGTCGTGGCCAATCAGAGCAAGTCGATGGCTCCGTACACGGAGGGCTACGCGGCCATGGAGCAGGTTGCTGCTTCAGGTGAACTCGGGACCTGGACCGACATGTACGGCGTGGGGGCGGTGATGTGGCGGATGGTGGCGGGCGGCCGGCCACCGTGGCAACCGCCGCATCCCGTCCGAGTCGAGAGCCGGTCGCATGCGTTCATGGGGGACTCGGAGGATCCGCTGCCCCCAGCCGCGCAACTGGGGGAAGGGCGGTTCTCGCCTAGGGTCGTACAGGCGATTGATGCCTGCCTATGCCTTCAAGAGAAGCGACGAATCCAGAGCTGCCGGGAGTTGCTGGGTGTGCTCCGACCAGACGTGCCGCCCGTGCCTTCGAAGTCACCCGGGACTAACGCCACTCCCAAGTGGAAACCTCCTTCGGCGAGTCCGGCTCTGCCGAGCCTGACGCAGCCGCCACACCCTGCACCGGTCCTCGGCCCTGGCCAGACCGATCCCGGACCGCTCGCCCAGCTGGGCTCCCACAGACCAAGTACAACGGGCGCGCCGGAGCGTTCCAGCCCACAAATTCTGCGGAAGAGGCACACGTTGGATCACCAGTCTCCTGACTCGGAGCTGTCCGAGGTGTCTTCGGTTGGACGCGTACAGACCCCGACCTTGGCGATGCTCGTCGAGCGCGAACTCGCGATTCGCGAGTTCGTGCCGGAATACTACCTCGAGGTCGAAGCCGAATTCGATGCGGGAGAGGGCCGCGTCTATCGCGGCACGTACTTCAAGCTCGAGCGCGGCAAGCTCCAGTCGCGCCTGCCTCCCGACGGCGAGCAAGCATCCGAAATCGTCGCGCGCGCGAAAGCCGCGCGGGCGTATCTCGAATCGGTCAAGAAGACGGACAAGCGCATGCCGCCGCCCTTCCTCTACGATCTCGCCGAGCTGCAGCGGCATGCCAACCGCTTGTACGGATACAGTGCCAAGCGCACGCTCGAGATTGCACAGACCCTCTACGAGAGGCATAAGGCCATCACCTATCCCCGTACCGACAGTCGGCGCCTGTCCGCGGCCGTGGCCAGTCAGTTGCCCGCGATTGCCGCGCACGTTGCCGGCCAGTACTACGAACGCCTGATCGCCGAGGGTACCGGGCGGCGCCCGCTCGGCAAGCGCTACGTAGACGACTCGAGGGTCACCGATCACCACGCCATCATCCCGACCGGGAGCGGTGCCAGCAATGTTGCGGAGGACTCCCCCGAAGGCAAGATCCTCGACCTCGTCAACCGGCGGCTCTTGCAAGCGTGGCACGGGGACCACAAGTACTCGTCGACCACTGTGATCACGCGCATCGCCCGAGGCAAGCACGCCGACCCGCCGGGACGGTTTCCCGATTGGATGTACGGCCGGGTGATCACGCGCATCGCCCGAGGCAAGCATGCCGACCAATTCCTGTCAATGGGCACGGCGGTCGACGATATCGGATGGAAGATCCTCGATATCAAGCCCGAGAAGAAGGGCAGGGCAAGCGAGGAACCGAAGCTTCCCGGCGGCTTGCATCAGGGCCTGCGGGTCAAGGTCTTGCTCGCCGAGACGGTCAAGAAGCGCACCAAGCCGCCGCCCCGGTTCACCGAGGCGACCCTGCTCACGGCGATGGAGTCAGCAGGCAAGACCCTCGATAGCAAGCTGCTCTCCGATGCGATGAAAGAGCGCGGGCTCGGTACGCCGGCAACCCGGGCCGCCATTATCGAGACTCTCCTCAAGCGCAAGTACATCGAGCGGTCCAAGAAGCAGCTCTTGGCCACAGACCGGGGTATCGGGCTGGTCAACAGGAAAGCTCCTTCGGAAAGTCCGGCTCAGCGGAGCCCGACGCCGCCTCCAACAGCGCCGAAGATATCGGAGATCGCCCCGAAGCACCTCCGCAGGCTCCTGCGCGAGCGCTTCGGCCACGACGAATTCCGTCCGCACCAGGAAGAGGTCTGCCAGGCTGTCGCGTCCGGGCGCGATCTGCTGCTCGTGATGCCGACCGGTGCCGGCAAGTCACTCTGCTACCAGCTCCCCGGCATCGCTCGCGGCGCGACCACGCTGGTCATCAGCCCTCTCGTCGCGCTCATGGAAGACCAAGCGGAGAAACTGCAGCAGCAGGGCTTCCGCGCCGAGCGCATTCACTCGGGCCGCGACCGTTTGGAGTCCAGGCGAGTCTGCCAAGAGTACCTGGCCGGGGAACTTGACTTCCTCTACATCGCCCCGGAACGCCTCGCCGTACCGGGATTCCCGGAGTTTCTAGCACGCCGGACGCCGGGCCTCGTCGCGATCGACGAGGCGCATTGCATCTCCATGTGGGGGCACGATTTTCGGCCGGAGTACCGGCGCTTGCGAGAGCGCCTTCCGACCCTGCGGCCAGCCCCTGTCATTACCCTCACGGCCACCGCGACTTCGGTAGTGCAAAACGACATTGTGGCCCAACTGGAGCTGATCGATTGCAAGCGGTCGATTCACGGATTCCGCCGCGACAACATCGAGATCGAGCTGGTCGAGATCGAGCCCGCCCTCCGTTCCCAGATCCTCCTGAGGGTGCTGTCCGACCCGAATCGCAGGCCCGCCATCGTCTACGCCCCGACGCGCGAGGCGGCCGAGAAGCAAGCAAAAGCGTTGCAGGCGGAGCACAACGCCGCCCCCTACCACGCCGGCATGACCGGAGCCGACCGCGTCCGCGCCCTGTCGCGATTTCTAGGCGGGGACATCGATGTCTTGGTCGCGACGGTCCCGTGCGGAATGGGTATTGACAAGCCCGACGTTCGAAGCGTGATCCACACCGGACTGCCCGGTTCGATCGAGGGGTACTACCAGGAGATCGGACGTGCGGGCCGCGACGGCCTCCCGTCCAAGGCGATCCTCCTATACGACTGGGTGGATCGCGAAATGCACGAATCGTGCCTGGATCGAGATTACCCAGCCCCGGAGAAGCTCATGGCTGTCTTCCGGGCTCTTTCGGACAAGCCGATCGCGGTCGACGACCTGCCCAACCCCTTTGGAGCCGACGCCCGGCAGCGGGAAACGGGCATCCAGAAGCTATGGTTGCATGGCGGGATTCGCATCGACAGCGAGGAGCGGGCGATTTGCGGGGACGACGGCTGGCTCGAAAGCTACCAGCAGCAGCGCGAGCACAAGGTCAAGCAACTCGATCTGGTGACCGAATTCACGCGCTCCCAGTACTGCCGCATGCTGGGTTTCGTCCGGCACTTTGGCGACTTGGAAGACTCGCTCAAGCCCTGCGGCCGATGCGACACGTGCAACGAGGGCGCGTGCATCGTCAAGAGATTCCGCGAACCGACGGCCCAGGAAGCCGACATCCTGAAGAGCGTGCTCGTCTTCCTGCGCGAGCAGGGCTCCCAGCCGGTAGGCATGCTGTTCAGCGAAATCGCGGAGCCTCGGAAGATGAAGCGGGCCAACTACGAGCGCTTGGTCGACGCTGCGGTGCGCGCCGGCCTGGCCCGCATCCAGAACGATTCCTATGTCAACGAAGGTCAGCAGATCGAGTTCCGCAGGATCGGACTTACCAGTGACGGACGCGCTACTCCCGATCCCGTCTCGCTCGTCAGGGTGCCGATTGAGGGTGCCGAGCTGGTCCGGGCAATGAACCAGCGGTCGGCCAAGAAGGCGGGAGCTCGGCGCAAGAAGGGCGGCGCGAACGGACGCCCAGCTGGCACCCAGATGAGCTTGGGCAGCGTGCCGTTGCGCGAAGGGGCGGACGAACTGCTCGCCTCCGGCCTGCGCTCATGGCGCAAGAGCGAGGCGCAGCGGCGGGGCGTGCCCGCGTTCATGATCTTCAACAACCCGACGCTAGACGCTCTCGTGAAAGCGAAGCCGACGAGCGAAGCGGAGCTGCTCGGCGTGCCCGGTGTCGGCGCGGGGATCTCCAAGAAATACGGGCGCAAACTGATCCAAATCATTCGCAGCGGAGGTTCCTGACTAGGGTTCGGCAGGCGAAATCGCTGCTACCGCAATCACCGGCCGACCGATGAGCCCCTTGGAACGGATCCTTGGTGGATGCATCGTTGGGCATACAATCAAAGGGCGGAGAGTCGCAGGTAGGGCTCCATCGCGGCGACGGTCGCTCGCGACCGCTCCGAAAAGCGCAGCCATGACCGAGCACTGCACCCGCGGATCGCCCGTTTCGCCGGACGACGGGACTTGTCAGGACAGCGGCAAGCCACTCGACCCCGAGCAAGCGGCGGCGGACGAACAAGCGGCGGCAGAGGAGGATCCCGCCGCAACCGAGGAACAAGCGGCGGCGCGGAAGAAGCCCGTGCGCCCGCCACGTAAGCGGGGCCCCTCATTGAGAGCCGCAATGCTTCGCAACGCGGCGATCACTGCATGCGCTGGAATCATTGTCCAAGACCTTGTCGGTTCGGCCACCGTATCGGGTGCATTGCTCTCGCAGTGTGTCTCCCTCTGGTCAGGCTTTTTCGCTGTGCTGCGGTTCCAGCGGAAGTTTCCGATCATGCTCTACCCGTATTTCGCCAAGAGGTTGGGAGCGGACACCGCCTTCATGATGATACTAATCGCAGTCGTGCTAAGCGAGTCTGCCTCACTGACCGATTGGCCCGTGGTGTACGGCGAGGAAACAGCTGCGTACATCGAGACGCTACCAGTCGTTGCGCGACTCACGTCAGGGATAGAGCCGCGGTGGGTCCCAGTTGCAGTGCTGAGTACTTATGCCATCTTGTTTGCCATCGTCCACATGGGTGCCGCCGTCCTAGGAAGCACCATCGCCTTTTCGATGTTTTGCAAGCGGCCACGGGATTGATCCCGGTGCAAGTTCCATTGGTCAGTCTCTAGCCGCCCTCGGCGCGGTCAGGATCGCAGGCCTCGGGCATCGTTCCTCGGTTCCCGGACGAGGCATGCTTCCAACCGGCTGCACAGCCCCGTGCTGTAACGATTCTCAGGGTTCGGTACACCGCTCGGTTTCTCGCCTCGGGGCGGAAGCCTCCCGAGCAGTGGTTCTGGATCAAGGTTCGCCAATGCGGCCGCGGCGACGCTCTTCCCGCTGGTCCAATCCCAGGCGTGGCCCAAACAGTGTGTCGGAAGGATCCCGAGACTCCGGCCCGCGAGGCCCCGGAGAACGTGCGAGGCGACCGATACGTTCACGAAGCGGTTATTGGACAACTTCCAATAAGCGCGACCGTTATTGGAATCTTAGCGGGCAATTGCACATTAGATCGCTGTCGTCGGCGAAGTGTGGGGCTGGTTCCAACGTCTCGAGCGATCGTTGGTACAGATTCTCGGTGCTTCCGTCGATCGGTCGAGGCGTCGAACTACCGTGCTGAGTTTTCGGAAAGTCTTGGCAGCAGACATCGTTAAGGAACAAGCACAAATGGGCCCAGTCTGGCATCGTCGGTGCAATCACTTTCCGCAAACTCAGTGGGAGCGTCAAACACCGTGACCACCGAATCCTCCCTTCCACATCGACATGAACTCTTCTGTCCTCAAGCTATTTCCCGTAGCGGCATCACGGCTCCAGGCGCCCCGGTTCCGGTGAGGTGAACGGGAGACCGGAATACACTGATCAGTGACGGCTTCGGACGGCCGCTCCAGCGCAGGCCCGGAACCCGCTCATAGCCGTACGACCGATGCCCGGGATTGATCCAGCGAGACGAGACGCTCTGCCCGCAGGCACCACTCTGCGTGAGTACACCCTCGAGTCCGTGGTCGGGCACGGCGGGTACGGCATCGTCTATCGGGCGCAGCACGATGAACTCGGTGCGACCGTGGCCATCAAGGAGTACCTACCGATCGAACTGGCCGTGCGGGAAGGCGCACATGTGCGGGTCCGAAGCGCGGCCGACAGTCACCCCTTCGAGGACGGTCTGAGACGCTTTCGGGACGAGGCGAAGACACTGATGCAGTTCCAAGACCATCCCGGCGTGGTTTCGTGCCGGGACTTCTTCCGGGCGCACGGCACGGCGTACATGGTGATGGAGTTCGAGGACGGGCGCTCGCTGGCCGAGGTGCTCGCGACACGCGAGGCCGAAGGTCGGCCGTTTGGCCAGGCCGACTTGCTCGGCGTGATGGTGCCGCTGCTGGAGGGCCTGGAGCGCGTGCATGATGCGGGATTGCTGCACCGCGATATCAAGCCTGCCAACATCCTCATTCGGCGAGTCGACGGACGCCCCGTGCTGATCGATTTTGGGGCGTCGAAGCAGGTTGTAGCCAATCAGAGCAAGTCGATGGCTCCGTACACGGAGGGCTACGCGGCCATGGAGCAGGTTGCTGCTTCTGGTGAACTCGGGCCATGGACCGACATGTACGGCGTGGGGGCGGTGATGTGGCGGATGGTGGCGGGCGGCCAGCCACCGTGGAAGCCGCCGCATCCCGTGCGAGTCGAGAGCCGGTCGCACGCACTTATGGGGGACTCGGAGGATCCGCTGCCTCCAGCCGTGCAACTGGGCGAGGGGAGGTTCCCGCGCAGGGTCACAGGGGCGATTGATGCCTGCCTGTGCGTGCAAGAGAAGCGACGAATCCAGAACTGCCGGGAGCTGCTGGGCATGCTCCGACCGAAGCTGGTCGACCCGGAAGACCTTCCGTTCGGGCCAAGTGTCCCGGTCCTGAATAACTTCGCACGCGCAAGCATTCGGGCTGCACTCCGAGCCGACTGGATCCCTGCGTTGTGGAATATACGGCTCGGATGGGCAATGGCCAGGATGACTGGATTGGCTATTCCCATGCCGCTGATTCGCGACCTTGATGCGCCGGACCAAGTTCTTGACAACGAAATCCTGGCTGCGGTGACAGGTGATCCATCGGCTCAGTTTGGTCTTGGTGAAGCCTACGGCTCCGGGAGTCAGGTCAGGCAGGATTACGCAAGAGCCGTGCTGTGGTACCGTGAGGCTGCGGAGCAAGGCCACGCGGAGGCGCAGTACAGCCTCGGCGATAGCTATCGCCGCGGGTGTGGAGTGGCGCGGGACCACGCTGTTGCCGCCGGGTGGTACCGGAGGGCTGCCCACCAAAGTCACACGGAAGCCCAGTACCGACTTGGTTGGCTAGCCCGACACGCGGATGACTACACGGAAGCGGCCGAATGGTACTGCCGAGCAGGGGAACAGGGCCATGCCAAAGCGCAATACGCCCTTGGTCGTCTTTATCGCCTTGGGTTCGGGGTAACGGAGGATCACGCCTCTGCCGCTGGATGGTACCGGAAGGCGGCGGAGCAGGGTCACGCGAAGGCTCAATACAGGCTTGGTAGTCTCTATCACGTCGGGAATGGAGTGAAGCGAGAATACGCTGTTGCAGCGGAGTGGTATAGGAAGGCTGCCGAACAAGGACACGCGGGAGCCCAGTTCTGGCTAGGTTATCTCTATTACTTTGGGCATGGAGTGGAGCAAGATTACGCGGTCGTTGCAGTGTGGTACGGCAAGGCGGCGGAGCAAGGAGACGCTGCTGCTCAATTCTGGTTTGGCAATCTTCATTACCACGGGAAGGGTGTGAAGCAGGATTACGCGGTCGCATTGAAGTGGTACAGCAAAGCAGCGGAGCAGGGTAACGCGGATGCGCAACATGGTATCGGTGATATTTATTACTACGGAAAGGGAGTCAAGCAGGACTATGCAGTCGCGTTGGAATGGTACGGAAAAGCGGCAGAGCAAGGTAACGCTGAAGCCCAATACTGGCTCGGTAGGCTGCATGAGAACGGGGACGGCGTCGAGCGAGACTACGCGGTCGCGGCAGAGTGGTACGGAAAGGCTGCGGAGAACGGTCATCCGGAAGGGCAGTGGGGACTCGCCGAATTCTGTCACGGGCTCGGTTGTATGTATAGGGACGGGAAGGGAGTGGAGCAAGACTACGCAGTTGCGCTGCAATGGTACGAGAAGGCGTTGGAACTCGGTCATCCGGATGCGCAATATGACTTAGGCAACCTCTATCACAGGCTCGGTTGCATATATAGAGACGGTGAAGGAGTGGAGCAAGATCACGCGGCCGAGCTGGAGTGGTACGGCAAGGCAGCGGAGCAGGGCCATGCGGAATCGCAATATGAACTTGGCGATCACTGTGACCGCGGGGATGGCGGGGAACTGGACTACGCCGCCGCCGCCGAGTGGTACCGGAAGGCTGCCGAACAGGGACACGCGGAAGCCCAGTATCGGCTTGGAGCGCGGTATGAAAACGGGTGGGGAGTGGAGCAGGATTGCGAGGTTGCGGCAAAGTGGTACTGGGAGGCCGCCAGGCAGGGACACGCGGAAGCTGGATACCGCATCGGAAGGCAGCATGAGTACGGGTGGGGAGTGGAGCAGGATTACGCGGTCGCGGCGGAGTACTACCGGGCAGCCGCTGAGCGTAGACTCGCAGAAGCTCAATTTGACCTCGGCGATCTATGTGACCGCGGGAAGGGAGTAGCACTGGACTACGCCGCCGCCGTCGAGTGGTACCGGAAGGCTGCCGAACAGGGACACGCGGAAGCCCAGTATCGGCTCGCAAGGCGGCACGAAAGAAAAAGAAGGTTGGGACCGAAGCATGATCGCGCCGCGGCGGAGTGGTACCGGAAGGCCGCGGAGCAAGGTCACGTGGAAGCTCAATACTCGCTCGGTTCCATGTATGAAATTGGGCAGGGAGTGAAGCAAGACTGCGCGGTCGCAGCGGAGTGGTACGTAAAGGCCGCGGAGCACGGACACGCGGATGCACAATGTGATCTCGGCAGTCTATACCGTCTCGGGCAGGGAGTGAAGCAAGACTACGCGGTCGCAGCGGAGTGGTACCGGAAGGCGGCCGAGCAGGGACACCTTGAAGCCCAGTTGTACTGGGCGGCCGTGGGGCAAGGTCACGCTGACGCCCAATACTCGCTCGGTTGTATGTATGAGAACGGGAGCGAATTCCGGGGCAACCTCGCCCGGCCGGCCGGTGCGGAATACTTGCTAGGTCGTACGGATGGGAACGGCCGCGGCGTGGAACAGGATTACGCGGTCGCAGCGGAGTGGTATCGGAAGGCGGCCGAGCAGGGTCACGTCGATGCACAGTATGAACTCGGCGATCACTATTACTTTGGGAGGGGAGTGGACCAAGATGACGCAGTTGCTGCGGAGTGGTACTGGAAAGCCGCCGAACATGGTCACGAGGAAGCCGAACGCCGTCTCCGGGATGCCCATGAGTCGCTGAGTAGGTTGCATGAAGACGAGCGGGGAGTGAAGCAGGTTAACGCTGAGGTAGCGAGTTGGTATAGGAAGGCGGCAGAGCAAGGCGACCCGTACGCGCAACACTGGCTTGGTGATTTCTATTGCTTCGGGAATAGAGGGGCACAAGACCATATGGTTGCGGCGGAGTGGTACGAGAAGGCCGCCGAACAGGGCCATGCGGAAGCCCAGTACTGCCTCGGTGGGCTGTATGAGAACGGGCAGGGTGTGAAGCAGGATTACACGGTCGCCGCGCAGTGGTACCTAAAGGCAGCGGAGCAGGACCACGCGGATGCGGCGTGTGGTCTCGCCAATCTCTATTACCACGGGCAGGGAGTGCCGCAAGAATACGCTGCTGATGAGGAGTGGTATCAGTACTACTTCGCGGAGCATTGGTACCGGAAGGCGGCGGAGGAGCAAGATCACCCGGAAGCCCAATACGGGCTCGGTAGGCTGTACGAATCCGGGCGGGGAGTGGAGCAGGCACGCACCGTCGCGAGGGAGTGGTACGAGAAGGCTGCCGAACAAGAGCACGAGGAAGCCCAGTATTGCCTCAATAGAGCCCACAACTGGCTTGATCGGCTCGAACTCAGGCGGGAGGCGGGGCAAGACTACACTGTCGCGGTCGAGTGGTACCGGAAGGCCGCAGAACAAGGAGACGCGCAAGCCCAATCCTTGCTCGGTGATCTCTATTACTTTGGGTTTGAAGTGAAGGAGGATTACGCGAGAGCGGCGGAGTGGTACTTGAAGGCGGCCCATCAGGGTGGCGCGGAAGCCCAGTCCTGCCTCGGTTGGCTCTACGAGAACGGGCGAGCGGTCGAGCAGGATTACGAGGTGGCCGCGGAGTGGTACCGGAAGGCCGCGGAGCAGGGTAATGCGGAAGCCCAATACAGGCTTGGTGATCTCTGTCAGTTCGGGCTTGGAGTGGAGGAAGACGAGGCCAGAGCGAGGAAGTGGTACGAGAAGGCCGCAGAACAGGGTCACAGGAAGGCTTGGGACTCGCTTGGCTAGTGTGTTTTTCCCTATGGTCGTGGGTGAGGCGGATGTCTTGGCGAGTCCGATGCCGACAGATCCAGAAGACACCGACGAGGCTACCGATCAGGACGCCCCACAGTGACTCCAGTTCACACAGGGGTCACGCCGCGCATCACGATGCTCCGCCGAGCGGGGTCAATCAACTCGTTGAGCCTCCCCCTCTATGTCTCGACCCGACTCCAACTCGCCCAGAGTGCCCCACTACGTCTGCGGACCTTCGCCTGACGGATTGATTCCCTCGTTGAGGATGCTCAGGTAGTCCCGGTACGCAAACACTCTGCCTCGGCTTCTACCGGTGACTTCTTCTGCGATATCGCAGTCCACCAGTAATTGCATCGCCGCCGAAGCAGTTCGAAAGTCGAGTCTCGTCGCCTTGGCGACCTCCGGCAGCGTGACGACAACTCGCTCCTTCAGGTTCCCATGGACGCGTAATGCGGACCCAGCCCGTCGTCCAAGGCCATTGACGGTATCCTCATCTGCGACGAACAGGTCTCGCAGTCGGCCCGCCACCCGCACTGCGTTCTCGGCCGTTACTTTCACTCCCTCCAAGAAGAACTCAATCCAAGCCTCCCAGTCCCCGGTGCGACGCAGTTGCCCCAGCAGCTCGTAATAGATGCCCCGATGCTCTTTGAAGAACAGGCTGAGATAGAGGATTGGCTCCCTCAACAGCCCCGCTTCTCGTAGCAAGAGTGTAATCAACAAACGGCCAACTCGTCCGTTGCCATCTAGGAACGGATGAATCGTCTCGAACTGTGCATGGGCGAGCCCAGCGCGGATCAACGTTGGCACCCCATCGTCGCGTGCGTTTAGGAATTTCTCCAGATCGCCCATGCATTGGTCGACCTCTCCGTGCGGGGGAGGAACGTAACGTGCATTTCCCGGTCGAGTTCCGCCGATCCAGTTTTGCGACTGCCGAAATTCTCCAGGCATCATCGTGCTGCCCCGGCCGCTGGACAGGAGCTTTCGGTGAATCTCTCGGATCAAGCGGTTGCAGACCGGCAGACCATCCGCCATTAGGTTCATGCCGTGGGTTAGTGCCGCGACATGGTTGGACACTTGGACTACGTCATCGAGCGGGACGCCTGGTGCCGCTTCTCGTTCAAACATGAGTAGGTCAGAGAGTGACGACTGCGTCCCCTCGATTTGCGACGAGAGGACAGCCTCCTTGCGAACGTAGCTATAGATGAACAAGCTGGTGTTGGGCAGCGACGTTCCAATGGCGTCCAGCCTGCCGATGGCGACGCTTGCCGCCTCCAGCCAGGTCTGGAGGCGTCCGTCCAGCCGTAGAGGCGGCACCGGCGGAAGGGGGTCTGGGACAAAGGCCCTTACCAGTTCTCCCCCGGTGCTATCTTCTACGTGCCTCCCAACTTGGCTTCTGTGCATCGAACTTCCTCCTTGTTGGACAAGTTCCAACAACCGCGACGGCTATTGGAATTCTAGCAGGAAATTGCGAATTGGGGTTCCTCGGTCGCCGAGGTATGGAGCTGTTCCCAGTATTTATCGAGCGGGACGCCTGGCTTCGCTTCCCGCTCGAGCATCAGGGAGTCGGCGACTGCGATTCTTCGATTCGCGACGGGTCGGCACTCTCCTTGCGAACGCAACCATATATACTAACGGGCCGGGCTTGGGCCGTGAGGTTCCAACGGCGGCCCGTCTTTGGATGTGGTTGCCACTTCCAGCGAGGTCTGGAGGCGTCCACCCAGTTGCGGAGGAGGCATCGACGGAAGCGGATCAAGGTCCCAGCCCGTTCCAGTCGCTCCCCGGATGCGATCTTCCGCATGCCTCCCGATTCGGCCGCGGTGGAACGGATTTCCTCGTAATCGCACAAGTTCCAATAAGCGCGACCGTTATTGGAATTCTGGCAGGAAATTGCACATTGGATTGCCTCGATCACCGAAACAAGGAACTGTTCCGGGCCTTCCGGACAGCCCTTGGTGCGGAGTCCGGTCAACCAGGCAAGAGAAACACGCCCCTGTCACGTCGTCGAGCGGGACGCCCAGCTTCGCATCCCGCTCTAACGTCGGTAGCTGTGAGGAGGTCGACCGTGTGCCGTCGATGCGCGGCGGGAGGACAGCCTGGTTGCGAACGCAGCCATGGGCGAACGAGCCGAGTTTGGGAAGCAGGGTTCCACGGCGGCCCGCCCGTGGCGACGCTTGCCGCTTCCACCCAGTTGCAAAGGAGGCATCGGCGGAAGCGGGTCCAAGCCCATTCCAGTCCGTCCCGGATGCGATCTTCTGCGTGCCTCCCGATTGGGCTGCGGTGCAACGAAGTTCCTCGCAATTGCACAAGTTCCAATAAGCGCGACCGCTATTGGAATTCTGGCAAGAAATTGCGTATTGGGTTGCCTTGGTTGCTGGAGCCAGATCGCTCGGGTAGGGGTGCCGAACCTCTGTCAAGTCATCGGGTGGGAAGGCCGGAGCCGCTCCTCGCTCAAGCATCTGTTGGTCGGAGAAGGGCGACCGTGCGCAGTCGACGCGC
Organism: Bryobacterales bacterium; assembly: GCA_965242625.1. Classification (GTDB taxonomy): domain Bacteria; phylum Acidobacteriota; class Terriglobia; order Bryobacterales; family UBA6623; genus VXMF01. The sequence goes on from CBDEST010000005.1 coordinate 1,717,739, forward strand.
CGTCAGAGGAACGCCTGCTTGCAAACGTAACCGTGGCCGAACAAGCGGGTTCGGGCAGCGACGTCTGGAGTTGTCCGCCCGGCCGTAGAGGAGGCACTCGAGGAAGCCGGCCCAGGCCAAGGGCCCCCACCAGTTCGCCTCCGGCCGGATCTCCGGCATGTTTCCCGAGTCGGTCATGGCGCGTGAAGCGCGCTGTTATTGCACAAGTTCCAATAAGCGTGACCGTTATTGGAATCTACGCGGGAAATTGCACATTAGATCGCCTTCTTCGCCGAAGCGTGGGGCTGTATCCAGCGTTTCGGGCGGCATGAACTCCAACGTATCGAGGTCAATCCGGTCGCCCCACTCGTCCGCATTCGGGAGGATGGGCTTGACGAAGGCGAAGACGACATCCCGCATGGCCGTCACCTTGGCGAAGTACGCCTTGTGGAACTCATCGTGTGCCAGCCTGTCCTCAGCGGGAATGCCGACCCTGTCACCTTTGGACGCGCTCATCACTGGCGCTCTCGCACCGGAGTCCATGAATCTCGATCCGGCTGCCCCAATCACTGTCGCCTTCATGGACCGCCGCTGCATGAAATGGTACGCTCATTGCATGAGTGCCGAACTTCGTTTCATACCTGCGGTATACCGTATCGTGGAAGCGGCAATGCGTCTCGATGTTCAAAAGGTCCGGGACTTCACCGTCTTCCTCGCATTCAAGTTGGAAGGGGCCGGAGAGGAGGGTGCCGCGCAGAGGTTGCGCAAGATCTTGGAAGATTCCGAGCACGATGCCCACCCGCTTGCCGCGTCATCGGCACAGGCCCTTCCGGTAGACGAGGAGAGTCGCTTCCCGCTGCTCGAGAAAGTCAGGCTGGGGGAGAGGCAGGAACCAGCGATGGTTCTCGACGATGCCCACCTCCAGGAGGTGCAAGAATACCTGAGCATCGCGAAGAGCCATGCCCAGCTCGAGGCGGCGGGCCTCCCGTCCTCTGCCAACATGCTGCTCTACGGACCTCCGGGTTGCGGAAAGAACCGCTTGGCTCGATACATCGCCCGCGACCTCGGCCGCGATCTGTATGTCGCTCGCCTCGACGGCCTGATATCGTCCGACCTCGGCAGCACCTCCAAGCACGTACGAGCGTTGGTCGAATTCGCATCGCGCACGCCCTGCGTCCTATTCCTGGACGAGTTTGACGCCGTTGCCAGACTCCGGGCTGACACCCAAGTGCCTGGCGAGTTGAAGCGCGTGCTCAACAGCTTCATCCAGCATCTCGACACGCTCGGCTCCCAATCGGTGGTGGTCGCAGCTACCAATCACGAGGCGCTCCTCGACAAAGCGATCTGGGGACGGTTCGAATACAAGATCCAGTTGAACTATCCCGGACCCGAGTTGAGAGGGAGGCTGTGGGCGGAGTTCCTTGGCGAACTCGACTTCTCTCCGAATCAATTGGCAGCTCTCGTAGATCTCTCCGACGGGTTTTCCGGGCTTGAGATCCGAGACGTGTGCATGCGACTGCATCGACGTCGTGTGATCCAAGGCGTAGCACCGCAGTTCCAAGACTTGTTCCCTGCCCTCCAACGCGCGGCGACTGGCGAGGGCGAGACCCGGAGGTTCGTGGCAGGCCTTGACACGAGCGACCCGCGAGGTGTCGTCGCGGCCTTGCGGAACCGCGACCCGAGTCTCTACAGTCACCGCCTGCTTGCTGAGTTGATTGGTGTCTCGGCCGCAACCACGTTCCGGTGGATCAAGGAACGACTCGATGGCTAACGAATCTTCTCGAGCGAACCGCCCTCGGCTCCCGATCAAATTGACGCTCCCGAAACAAGGGCGGGGGAGAAGCGGTCAGGGCGGTGGATCGAGGTACGAGCCGTTCTGCCTTGTCGATGCCGAGTTCCGCGAGAGTCTCGGCAGACAGGTCAGCGAGCTTCGGAACGTGATTGTGCCCATGGTACGCAGGACTGGTGCCGTGCCGGCCCGTGTCAGGTTGCATCCACTGGCAGTGGCCAAGTCACACCGTCCCGGAACCCTGTTCTCAAGCAAGACGTGTCCAATCATCGGTGCGGGCGTGCCTGGAGAACTATTCGTCAAGGCAACCCTCGGTGGAATCGACAAGGTCACCGAGAAAATCTACAGCGGCGACTCCCGGCAGATTGTCAAGGAGTTGTCCGCGGTGTCTGTGGTCGAGCCAGTGACACCCGGGATTCGACGGGGCCGTCGGTCCGCCCGAGACATTCTTCGAGGCTGTCCCCGCCGGGCTAACGGTTTCCTAGCGAGGGTCAAGTTGTTTGACTTTGGTGAGGGCGGTGAGCAATCCGCGCTGCATGACGATTTTCTTGGAACCTGCCACCGGCGGGAAATCTCTGTTGATTCAGCGGGCTACTCCGCGATGAGCTTGACCTATGCCGTGACTTGCCAGTCGGTTGAAGACATCGAGGCGCTGGCGGATACCGTCGGTGTACGTTCAATCTCGGCAATGCCCTCGATTGTTGCGGCCCGTCCCCAGTTTGCCAGTCATGGGTCGCTTCCGAGCAACCTGCCCCCGCCCCAGACGACATGACCTTACGGTCTCTCGCCCCCCAGGCGATATCCTGAGCGTAGCGAGACATAGGTCTCAGCGGCTTGGTACGTGCCGAAAGTAAGCTTCGAAGCCGCCCTCGAGGCCAAGAACGCATTGCCCAGCGTTCACTTCGACTTCCGGTGGCTTGGCTCCGCGCAGGTACGCGACAGCGCGAAAAAAGCCACTTTCGCGGAGCTGGAGATTCGAGTCGGGGAAGTCATCGTTACCGGAGTGGCCGAGAGACTGCCGATGCGACGGGACTTCCGTCACCGGAAGTACGTCATGGTGCCCTTGGTGAGCGTGGCCGAATGGCTGGCTAGAAACTGGTGGCACTTCTGGTACGAGCTTCCAGGTCTGGACGATCAGCGACCGGGATTCGAGTCACGGCACGATTTGGCCCATGCCGGCGAAGGATTTCTGCTTCCCAGGCTCGAGATCGTCCGCGATGCGGAACGAATGCGCCTGCAATGGTCGAAACGGAAGTCGAAACACTCGGACATCCAATTCGTCGCCGAAGGTCAAGCGGAGGTAAGTCGAGAAGCGTTGGAAGCGGAATTCCGGACCTTGATCGAGGCCGTGCTGGAAAGGGTCGGCAGCCTTCTGCGTGGGACAGAGAACTGCGAATCCCTCAGGGCCGCTTGGGATGCAGTCAATTCCTTGGGGCGTAGAGAGGTTGAATTCGCGCAGGCAGCCGCGATTCTCGGGGAAGACCCCTTCCACATGCAAGACTCGGTCGCCAAAGCCATGGTCGAGTTTTGGGCGGCGTTCCCGCCGTCGATCCGCGAAGAGGCGCTCGCCGGTGCCAGTCCGGAGTCCCTCTCAAGCGTCAGCGAGTGGCTGAACGACTCCTTGGCGAGGCTCGAGGAATCGTATGACGGGATGAGATGGGCAGCAGTGCGCGAGGCGGTCGAAGAGGACCTGTCCAACGTAGCGAGGGGAAGCGGACGCTTCCGAGCGGACCTCGTCCGCTCCCTCCTCGATGTGGGTCGCCGGTTCGATTTCGAACCGAGTGGCACCCTAGCCGTGCCGCTCTTGGAATCGGCGCCACCCAGTAAACGCATTCAAGGCTTGGTGGACGCCCACAGTCCCGCCTGCATCGGGGTACCGACTAGCGGCAATGACAAGCGCCACATGCAGGCTCGCGCTCTGGGCGACTACATCGGACGCACCGAGCCGGTCCCCGGCATCCTCACTTCCTTGGCAACCGCCCGCCAAGCCTTTTCCAGTGCGTTCGCGGATCAACTCTTGGCACCTGCACAGGTGGTTCGGGATCTGCTTCCGGTCAAGCGTCGGAACGATGAAACGATCAACGAAGTCGCGCGTGACTTTGGAGTTTCGACTGCAGTGATTCGGCGACAACTCCGCGCTCGCTAGATGGCTTGGCGTCAAGCCGGCCTCATGCTCTTTCGTGGAGCGGGCGAAGCCCGCCGCGCTGAGGAACGTTCCTGGGTCCCGCCAAGAGCCAATTTCGAAGCCACTGCCCACCCTTCGCCGTGAGCCGGTGTGCTTGCACGCGACTCGCGATGCGCTCGCGCACCCGATTCAGACGAGTGATCCGGGTCGGTCATCGGATAGCGCGCCGAACGATGTCCGACCTCCATGGTCACGTCGGATCCAGCGCTAGCGGATCCGCCCCGGGGACATCCTCGGAAGGCGTCGGCGACGCGCTCCCGCGACGGGGCGCGGCCCTGCCTCGCGCAAGCGGACAGCTCTCCGGTGTTACCTTGAAGTGCCGCGAATCACACTCTAGGCGCCATGGGTGGTTCGCGACTTCTCCGAGCGTCTGGCGGGACGGAATTTGAGACTGGCCGACACATTCGACAAGTACGGGAGAAAGACGCAAATCAAGCCCGCTCAATTGACTCTCGTCCCTGTGCTCGTGACCGTGGCGGCGTGGGCGCCAGCGGACTCGCGATTCACAGTCGCCGTTGTTGGGCTGATCAGCGTGTTCGGGCTCGCTGCCCTCGCGGCACCGGTTGTGCGCTACCTCGGGAGGAGAGTCGAACAGCAACTCCATGCCGAGTGGGGCGGCAAGCCAGCATCTCGCTGGATGTTGCGCTCCAACAGCAACCTTGACGAACAGACCAAGGCACGCTATCGGGCGCACTTGGAACAGCGCATCGATGGCTGGGCGGCCCCCTCGCAATCCGACGAGGAGGCCGATCGCGAAGGTGCCCTGTCTAGGTACGCCTCCGCCGTCCGGTGGCTTCGTGAACGGACGCGCGACCAAGAGCGATTCGGTTCGGTCTTCAAGGCAAGCGTCGCCTACGGGCTTCGCCGCAATGCGTACGGTCTCAGGTGGGTCGGGCGGACGCTGGCCTCGCTTGGCGTGATAGTCAATCTCGGTAGCCTGTACTACGAAACCCAAATCGGAAGCGATCCGATTTCCATCGTAGGCATAGGGCCGCTCCTGATCTCGATGATCTGGACCGGTGGCTGGTCGGGGGTTGTGAAACGGCAATGGGTCCGGGAAGCGGCGGATGCGGATGCGCGTGCGCTGCTCGCAACATGCGACTCCGGCAGCAGTTGAAGAGGACTTGGCGTTTGGATCGTTGTGACCAGCCCCGCACGGGTGGATCAGCTCAAGGGCCTGCACGCTGGAGCGCCCGTCAGCCGTTCGTCATACCCAGCTGAAGGGATCACCCGCGCGATCCAGTTGCCCGATGCTCCAATCCTCCCCTTGTACTGCACAGGGTCGAAGTAGCGGTCTTACCTCGGTAGCGGGATCTTCGTTCCGCTCAACGCATTAGGAACGAAAACCACTGTCGGCGTTGACTCCTCCCCCTCCACAACCACCCGCAGTCGACCTTGATCCAGGAATGCCTCGATCACGTAGACCTTCGTTTCGAGTCGGTCGATGCGGGCATCCGTTCGGTCGTTACGGTCATGGGTCTGCCGAAAGCGGCTGTCCACATCGAACACAATCCGATCCATCCGGTCGTGAGACAGGCGAATGCCGTCGGCCGTGGTGGATTCGATTCGATCCATGCGTCGATCCTGTCGATCAAACCGCTTGTCCTGTCGATCGAATCGATTGTCCTGTCGATCGAACCGTTTGTCCTGCTGGCCAAACCGCCTATCCTGCCAGGCGAACCGCCGGTCGATATTGTCGAACCGCCAGTCAAGCCTTGAGAGGGCGTACTCGCTGCCAACCCAGGCTGCAAGGAGTAGCACTATTGCAACTCCGAAACCCGCTAGGAGGTGACTGACAAACAGAGAACATGACCTCTGGCCAGTTGAGAATGTTAAGGATTTCCAGATCCCGAGCGCGAGCGTGGATGCTATCGGAATCCCTGAGCGGTCTTGATTGAATCGTCCGGTCGGGGCGGATCGGACCGCTTGCGGAGGATTCGCGACATCAGGACCTCGGCCGCGGTGAGTGCGCCCTTGCCAAAGGCTAAGCGCTACCGATGCGAACCGTGATCCCAGCCGACTGACCGCCGCGCAGCCGCGCGCACGGAAGCCGCGCGCACGGCCCCGCGCAGGATTCCGGTGCTACGCGCATGCCAGGAAACGATCCACCACGGCACTCCTCGCTGGATCCAGTCCTGCTGTAGGCAGCCGAAATCATGAACATGGTCGCTGGCCGGCTGGTGCTCTTCGCCGAGCGTCCAACTCACACAATGGGCCTTGTTTCACTTGGACTATTCGCGAAGCGACCGTCTCGACCGACCGTTGGGGTCACGTTGTCTGTCCCCACGCCTGCGGAATTCGTTCCGGAGCCCATGCATGCCTGTCTCGCGCCGGTTCCCCCGACTGCAAGATCGACCGACTTCGGGGTCTCGGTGCAATGGAGCCGAGCTTGAAGTTGCCGTCGCACTTCATATGGTCTCCACAAGTCTCGCTGCAATCGGCCGTCGTGTTGCCGACACTGCCTCCGAACCCCTCCACTTGTTTTGGGCTAGGGTGCTGATTGCACAGAATCGATGTTGAGTAACTCGCAAGTTTGAACATATTTGCACGTGATCGGGCTCTCGCCCTCACCAGTATCAGATAATGGACGCGGTGCCACTGGCTGGATATAGAGGCATTTGATTCCACAGAAATGACGATAATCTCTGTGGGGACACTCAAGAAGAATCGACAATCCAAGAGTCAAATCGTGATTGAATGAAGTTTTCAACTTCTCTGTAGAAAATTTCTACTGCTGTTACCGCTTGCACCGCAAGATCCGTGGAATCTAGCATAGGATACAAGCCTCGCATTTGTCGAACATAAGCTTGGCAGCCTTGTGCATTCTGGTCTGCAGAATTTGCCCGTAGATCACGGAGCGCCGTATGGATGCCCCCAACTCGGCCACCAAATCGTTCTCCCACTAGTTTCGCCGCAACTGCTGGACCGCCCAAATCATTGTGAAGCAAAACAAACGCAATATCATACCAGTCCTTAGATGCCCGTCGTGAAAACACTGCGGCTGTCTTGGCTAGAATGAATCCCGCTAAACCTGCGACATTCACATCGACTCTCTCGACGATACCATCGACTCTCGCACGGATTCGATGCAGTTCAAAGTCGCTTGAAGCAAATCCCGTTCCTCGAAGATTCACGGCCCCTAGGGAACTACATTGATCGAACTCGATCATCGCCCCCGCTGGCTGATTTTGAAGATCGGCTAGCAATTCGAACTCTACGGCAGGCTCTGAATGATGCATGTCTGTGACCCAACGCCACTTTCGAGTAGGCTCGGGTAACAATCCCGCATTCAGGAGTGCTCGCTCCAATCGCACGGCATTCACTGCTCCAGATGCGATTTCAAGATTGACCTGAACGTCTACGTCCAGTGTTCCGACATGCAGGAACTCGCAACTACTGCATAGCAGATCAGGCACGAGACCTCCGAGCACCACGAACTCCGGTTGGTCACCGTAGTGCCGGACGACACGTACTAGCGCTCGTTCTGCCGCATCTCGTCTGTCTCGCGATCGTTGCGGCGTGGGCTCGGAACTCATTCCATCCGTCCAGGCAAGGAATCGCATCGCCGTTGGAAACGGGTGTGATGGACGCATTGGCGGGGCACGTCACGCAGATGCATGAACAGCCTCGCTAGGTTGTGGCTCGCCCGCGGATCACCTTTCGGAGGTGTTCCGCAGCATCCTCGCCCCGGACTCCGAATCGCCTGAGGTCGGAGTAGACACGGGGCCAAGGTACCAAGCGCAATCCGCGCTGCTCCGTTACGGATAGCCTCTGCAGGGAGAGCGGATACGGGCGCAGCGTCAGGCGTCCGCCTGGGATCGGTCGCAAACCGGCCGCTTCTGCGACTGATTCGAGTCCGGCTATCGTGTACTGGTCGACATATACTTCGGCGGTCGTAACTGTTGTGAGGTGGGGAGCCAGCAGATCTGCCGCGACGGCACCCGTTACAGCCCACGAGACTCCGGCCAGATCCCACAGCCGTCCGATCTCGCGTACTCCCACCAGTGGATCACGCCAGACTACCCCGGCTGTAAGTGCTATGGTCGAAACTAACGCCTCGGCCGCTCTTGCGTACTCGTCCAGCAGCGTATCCGGATCCGGGATCTGTCGCATTGAATCGCGTCCCCGGCGGGCCTTGGCACTCAACAGCCTGAGTTCTGTAAGGGTTCGCAACGAGTTCGTGCAACTTCCGGAGGACAGCCCCGTCACCTCCTGCATGGCTGCAACAGTAGCCTTGCCGCCACACAGCAATGCCTCGGCAACCGCTACGACTGCCGGTGTCCACTTGGGCAGCTTCGGCGCAGGTCTCACCGCCCGCCCGCTCTTGGACACGATCAGAGAATCGAGAGCGACCTCGGCGGCACCAGTTTCGTCTATCCAGCCGATACCCGCATCCGACAAGGCAGAACGCGCACCGGGCGACATGAGCCGAGCCACGACGAGATCCGGCCGACCCTCACGGGTGGCGATCAGCTCACGTGCTTGGCGCAGCCTCCCCTCGCCCAGCCAAACGGCCTCGATGGGCTCGCCGTTCAAGCGGAAACAGATGGACCGGCCGTTCTCGCGTACTCGGCGGACCTCAACCGAGCGCGGCAATACGGCCGCGACCGCATCTGCGCAACGATCTCGAGCAGGGGTACTAGCCACGGTATCTGCCCAAAGGGGCCTTCACGAATCTCGATCATACCACAATGCTGCACTGAGTTATCTGTATTCCGTGAGGATTCAGCTCGTATTTCCCGACCGTGGACCGTTCCGGCAAGCTAGTGGCGCTGGGTTGGAGACCTGAGGGATTGGAAAGCCGCCCCGACTGGGTCAGCGTGGGCGGTCACGTGTCCAAGTGCCAGTCGCTAGGTCCATCGGTTAGGCATGCTTTGTGTCTATGGCGGTGGGTGGCTTCGGTCTGAGAGCCCAGCCACGGGCCACGGGCCACGTCACCGGGGTGCGCCGAATTGCGCATGGGTGTCCAGAGCACATGACCCCTGGCCAGTTAAGAATGTTAAGGATTTCTAGCTCTTGAGAGCGGGTGTGGACGTTAGCGGGGTCCCTGAGCAGTCTCGATTGGACCGCTTGGCCGGTGCAAATCGGACTGCTTGCGGCGGATTCGGTGCATCCGGATCTCGACCGCGGGCGAGTGCGCCTTCCCCGAACGCAATGCGCTGCCGATGCGCATCGCGATCCCAGCCGACTGACGGCCGCATGTCCAGCGTCTCGGAAACCGCTCGCGGGCATCCGGCGTAGGAGTCCGGCACTGCGCGCTCGCTCGAAACCGAGCCGCCACGGCCCTCCTCGCTGGATCCGCTCCCGCCGTCGGCAGTCGAAATCATTACCGCGGTCGCTGGCCGCCAACCGCTCTCCGCCCAGCGTCCACCTCACCCCAAAGGTCTTGATTCACCGAGCCTTATCGCGAAGCGACCGGCTCGCCCGCCCGCACGGGGTCATGTCGTCTGGACAAAGGGGCTAAATGGCCAGCTAGACCCCTCTGCCTCGGATTTCTTTTCCCGGCTCCCGTTGTCTGCATCAAACTCACTGTTCATCTTGATTCCACCTCCTTGTGGATTTCGTGGTCGCGCAGTCGATGATGCCGTGCTCCATGCCCTCTGCGAAACTCTCTGTCGACCGACACGAATCCAACTAGTCGATCACGCCTTGGACCAACCTACCAGATTCGATTGCGAAGCGTCAATCCGTTCGACGGAATCTCGTGCGTAGAGACTCCACTCGACAGATGTCCGCTCTCCGACCCATGCGGGACACCCTCCATGGGCTGACCCGCGAGGCGGCGCGGCCTCGGTCACACGGCGAGCCCCGTGGACCGGTAACACCCGGGGAGGCTGCGCAAGGACCTCTCTGGCAAGGGATTCTGTCGTCGAGGTTCGCGTCGTACCGCGCAAGGCTGAACGACCCTGACCGATCTGTCCGGATCTGTTCTTGCACGCAGCGGGCCCAGTGTCGCTCAACGCCGCGTGATGGAGTCGAGTCGGCCGGACCGGCCGCCGGCCCGACAACATCGTGCCAACGCTTCACCTTCAACGCTTGGTCCCGCGTCGTGACACGCGCTCTGCGATCAGGCTGGCAAGCTAATCTTACGGTCAGTTGGACGAGTCGCTACGAAGATTGCGGCTGCATCCGGGTCTACGGAGGATTCCATGAGCGACTCCAAGGAAGGATCGACCGGCATACGATCGATCGGGTATGACGACCAGTACCGGACTCTGGAAATCGAGTTCCGAAACGGGGCGGTGTATCGGTACTACGATTGCCCTCGAGAGGTGTACGACCAACTGATGCGATCCGCGTCGAAGACGCAGTTCTTCAAGGCGCGAATCCGAGACTGTCTTCCCTTTTCCCGGGTGTGATCGCAGAGGCCGACCGCAACTCCGCTGGTTCATCGTTCGACATCTCGGTAGAGCTTCGACCACTCGCAGTGGAGTAAGCCCCGTATGGCGTGGAACCGCAGATGGCCACCGTCTGACATCCGATCCGCCATGGGCGTGAGCGTCCCTCCCATGAAGCTCGCGACGGTGCTCTCGCCGATGTCGGGGAGCACTCCGCCTCACAAGTAGATGGACTCTCGCTCGTACCCGATGCCTGCGTTGGCGAGATCGTCCGGGGACAGATGTTCCAGCGCTTCTTGGAGCGTGACCTTGAGCGCATCGAGCAGTTCAGCCTTGGTCCGCTCTTGACAGTTCACTCCAGGCACCTGCTCGATCCATCCGATCCACCATCCGTCGACCTGAGTGAAAGCCGCGGTGAATTGCTTCATGCTTGTCTCCATGCCCCCGCCAGTCGATTCTAGGATGGCACGGTAGCCGACGATGTTCCCGGCATCCCCCTCTCAGCGGAGGATGGTTGTGTCTTTGGCGCGAGGACTCGCCTTCGCCAGTCGCCGGTCATGTACGGGCCGGGCCGCACCGGCGTCTCCGGTTCGACGATGAGGCACGTCGCCTTGGCGAGCCGTGCCCGCAGCCAGTCGGCCCGCTCCCGGATGGTTTCCTCGGATCGACAGCAACGTGGCACGGCCATGCGGGTGGACGCGCAAGGTAGCCCCCGCGCGGGCTCATCGCAGCATCCACCCCGGAATCTTGACGAAGACCCGCATCGGCAGCTCGAACGTCTGATCCTGCTGCGGACAGTCGTACTTCTCGATGAACTCGATCGCCCGCTTGGACAGCTTGGATTCCACGTGCATCACGACACGGCCGGCATCGTCGAACAGCCGGAACTCCAACACCTGCGCCTGGACGGCGAAGCTACTCTTCGCATCCCACCGGACAACCCTCTGCAAAGCTGACGCGACCGGGCACAGCTTGCAATGCAGCGCCTTCCCGGTAATGAAGTCCTCCTTGGTAACCAAGAGGCGCTTGCGCTTCCACTCCCAAGTCAGGCTGTTCGGGATGTCATGGTCCGGGACCCTTCTCTCGCTCCGGACCGTATCCAGCGGGACATCGTATGTGCCCGTAAGTGTGCGCGGTCCTCGGAGGGGAACGGAATCCCGATCCGGACTGCGAGTGACGAGCTCGGTTGCTGGCTCGCGAGTCTCGATGGCCTGACGACTCATTCCTCTCCCTCCTGCTGCCGGCGCAACTGCCCGGCCAGCTCCTCGCTGAACGTCGCTCCGGACCGCACCTCGCCCTCGAGCCGTCGCAACTTGCGCCCGGCGTCTCCCATGCCCAGTCGCCGGCACAGACCGTAGCTCGCGGCGAACAGGTCGAAGACCAGGGCCAGACCGCAAGCCGCGATCACCTTGCCGTGACGTGCGGCCAGATCGTCCCGGAACGGCGCCAAGTAGCGGAACTCCTCCAGTGCCAGCCACGCGGCGATGCCGCCGAACGCGATCGTCAATCCCAAGGCGACTCGTACCATGCTTCCTCCCGGAGGTCCTTGCCCGCGATGCGTTGCACAATGACGATGATATATGCATAGAGTCTACCTGTCAAGCGTCTGTTCTCTACGGATGTGATATTCTCTGTATAGCGACATTCCGAGTGCGGGAGCGGCGCTCCCGTGCCCGGTCGGACCAATCGCTCGAAGGAGGCTCTTCATGATGCAAGTACTCGCTGTCCTAGCCGCCGCCATCGGCGCCACGCTGTGGCGCTGGTACGCTCCGTGGGATCCGGAAAATCCCTTCCTAGCTCTGATCGCGGACCACTCCCCCAACGGGCTCGTAGCCTTGTTCTGGGCATACGCGGCGTGTTGGATCGTCACGCCGTACTGCTTGGTCCGATCGGTCGCGACTGTCGTCGGGCTGCTGTTCGAGCGCTGCTGGCCGGAGGGACGCCCGCGCCCGCTGCCGCCATTCCCTGCCGCGTCCGCCCCGGAGCTGGTTGTCGGCGAAACGCATCGGCGCACCGAGCCCGGCCCGGGAGCGCAGCCTTCCTGGCTGGTTGTGCCACGTCGCGGACTGCACGCCGGGACTGCCGTGTTCGGGGCGGTAGGGTCAGGCAAGACCTCGTGCTGCATGTATCCCTTCGCCGCCCAGGTGCTCGGCTGGCACGCCGACGACGCGGATTTGCGTCCGGCAGGCTTGGTGCTGGAAGTCAAGGGAGACTTCTGCCATCAAGTGCGCCGGATCCTCGAGGGCGACGGCCGCGCTGCGGACTATGTCGAACTGAGCTTGGACGGGGATTGGTGCTACAACCCTTTGGAGTCCGACCTAGACGCCTACTCGCTGGCCTACCAAGTGGCCTCCCTGCTCAACCAGTTGTTCGGCAAGGGCAAGGAGCCGTTCTGGCAACAGGCGTACACGAACTTGGTCAAGTTCGTGATCTTGCTGCACCGGCTCGCGGACGGCTACGTCACGCTGCAGGACGTGTACCGCACGGCGCTGGACGAGGGGCGGCTCGCGGAGCGGATCCAAGCCGCGCGGGAGGCGCTGGATTTCGTGCCGGAGGTCCGGCTGCCGGCGACGGCCTACGCCGACCATGCGCCGAGCCTCCCAACGCGCGAATGGCGGAAGGACGACCTCGCGCGCGTCATGCAGGTGCGAGCGGATCCGGAACTTGTCGCCAAGCTCAAGGAACTCGGCGTCGAATTCGAGCTCCGGGATCCCGAACCGGTCAGCGACGAGCAACGTCAGCTCCGAGCGGTGATCACGTGGCACCGCCACGACTGGAGCCAGTTGGATGCGCGCCTGCGGAGTTCGATCGTCGAGGGCGTCAGCGTGTTTCTGTCCCTGTTCGACCAGCCGGACACGAGCGACGTCTTCTGCCCGCCGAAATCCGCCTACCGGAAGGGCCGCCCGCATCGCGGCCGCTGGGCGTTGCCGCCGCTATCGGAAGCCTTGGAAGACGGCAAGGTGCTGGCCCTGAACCTGCCGATCGGAGCGAACCCCGCCCTCGGGCGGGCGATCGGCGTGCTCCTCAAGCAGGACTTCCAGCGCGCCGTGCTGGCGCGCATCCCGCGCATGGCCGCCGAGCCCGATCGCCCGTGGCGCGACATCGCCTTCATCTGCGACGAGTACCAAGGCTTCGCGACAGTGGGGGAGAGCGACCCGGGCGGGGACGAGAAGTTCTTCAGCCTGTCGCGGCAAGCGCGCTTGGTCGCGCTGGTCGCGACCCAGTCCATCAGTTCGCTGCGCTCGACGCTGCCCGGGGAGTCATGGCGGACCCTGTTGCAGACGTTCCGCACGCGGGTCTTCCTGACGCTGTCCGACGAGGCGTCCTGCAAGCTCGCCTCGGAATCGTGCGGGCAGGCGGAGCGACTGAAGGAGCAGTACTCGATCTCGGAATCCTCGCAGTCGGGCGTGGGTCTGCTCAGCGGGCGCGCCGGCGGCGGCAAGGGCACGTACGGGGTGACGAAGTCGTACGCGCCGCGCCGCGAAGCGGTGTTCCCGCCGTCCGCCTTCGCGGAGCTGCGCAACGCGCAGGCGATAGTGGCAGCGTATGACGGCGTGAATCCGATCCGGCCGACCTATTGCTACTTGAAGCCTTGGTACCTGCCACGGGACCTCCCCTACTTTCGGGCCGTGGAAGAGGCGCGGCTCTGAGGGGCGGTCTTGATCTCCGCGCAATGACTGCGCGTGCAGTGGGTTGACGGATCGCATCGAACTCCGCTTGCGCTGGACGGCGTCGCGGAGGCTTCGGCGGTGGCGGAGCAACCGTTCTCCGGCCCTTTCGATCGGCCAGCCGATACCTGCAATCGCAACACTGGTTCCGCCTCGCGATGCTCCGGACCGTCGTAACCTGCTGAGGAACCCGTCCGCGCTGCTCCTGCATTGCGCAAACCTGCCGATGGAGATGCCGGGTGATTCTGCAGGGGCGAAACTCGACCAGCCCGCCGAAGAGCGTATCGGAGCGTTCGGTTTCCGACTTCGAGCCGAGGCTCAATCGTGCCGGTACCGCTTTGGGGTCGATCAGGCACCTCGACTGAGCCCGCGATGTACTCGCCCGTGAGGGCCCGCTCGCAGGGCAGTCTTTGGAATGGTGCCGACACACCGTGCGCACGTCCGGCAGCTCAATCCTAACCGTCGATTCCGTCGTGATGCGGACGGCGACCCTCCTGCCTGTAGCAACTGACACTCACCCGTCCGAGCGTCCGATTCGCGCCCGTAATACCAAACGACATGACGCCGTGCGGTTGGACGAGGGGGTCGCTTCGCGATAAGGCTTGGTGCAACCAGGACTTTGGGGTGACTTGGACGCTCGGCGGAGAGCGGCAGCCGGCCAGCGACCGTGTTAGTGATTTCGGCTGCCGAGAGCGGGAGCGGGGCCAGCGAGGAGGGCCGTGGCGGGTCGGATTCCAGCAAGCGCGTAGTGCCGGCCCCCTCCATCGGGTGCGCGCGAGCGGTTTCCGAGGGGGTGGATGCGCGGCCGTCCGTCGGCTGGGATCGCTATGCGTATAGGGAACGCATGGTGTTCGGCGAGGGCGCACTTGCCAGCGGTCGCGGTCTGGGCGCCTCGAATTCGCAGCAAGCAGTGAGCTGCGCGCCGGCCGAGAGATCCGATCGAGACTGATCCGGGATGCCGATTGCGTCCACACCCAGGGTCAATAGCTGGGAATCCTTAACATCCTCGACTGGCCAGAGGTCATGTTGTCTGGCGAACGCCGTCTACCTGAAGGGGATTATCGAGACATGGGGAGGCGGAACGATCAAGATGGCAGAGGAAGCGTCTGCCGCCGGCCTGCCACGGCCCGAGGTCGAAGATTCCGAAAGCTGCGTCACGGTGCGATTCCGATCCAGGCAAGCTATCGCGGAGCAGCGGCCCGGAACCGAACTGAATGAATTTCAACAGGAGGTGCTTGCAGCACTGCCCCCCGGAGCGGAGGGACAGGCGTTTCGAGACCTCCGCGGCCGGTTCCCGGAATTCAGCGACCGCCAGTTGCGGAAGGCCTTGGATGTGCTCAAGGACAGAGGCCTTATTGCCAGCACGGGCAGAGGGCTCCAAGGCAAATGGATTCGTGTGTCAGAGCCGGATTCGAGAGGCTAGCGAAGTTGGCCTGTCGTGGATCCGCTACGGAGTCTTCCAGAATCGTGTTTCCACCCCTAGGGGTACTATAGGGGCACCATAGGGGCACTATAGGGGTACTATTGAGGGGCAACCTACTTCGATGTTGCCCGTTCTCCACCTCGGGTTCTCGAACCACGCACCGGTGGGGTGTGGATGCCGGACCGTTGACCGTCCACCCGCAATGCATGATTGATGACGTACCGACAGCCGCCAAGACGATGTGCAATACGACAAGTCCGATTTCCTGATCCTAGCAGGATGACTTGCCGAGACCGTCGATGGTTTCCTTGCAGATCACTGCCCGGACGGGGAGCTGATTCGAATCGCGCAATCTAAGCAACTCGCGAAGCGGCTCAAAGCCGCGAGAGCGATTGGACGTAGGCACCTCGGCCAAAGACCGCCAGAACGGATCCAAGGCGAGCGCTGATTCACCTCGATCGCGAACTCAGGCCAAAGCAGGTCGGCGAACCGCGCCCGGCGATCACGGGAGCGAGCCTACTACCGATCTGACGGTTTACCCGGCTTGGACGAGAGCGAGCAAGGACTCCCCTGATTCGCATGTGTCCAACCAATCGCAGATCCGGTCGAAGTCAGCAGGGTCTTCCAGCGACTCGATCTCGGCACTAAAGAGGTGCGCGATCCGCTCGCCAAAACGGTCGCGGGCCCGACGCGCCAACGATCTGCGCAACGTTGGCAGCATTTCCTTGCGCGCCTTCGCTTGCGCCTCGGCTAGGCCTTCCGCTAGGCCCTGCTCTCGGCCTTCCGCTAGGCCCTTCGCCAAGCCCTCCGCTTGGCCCTTCGCTAGGCCCTCCGCTGTGGCCTTCGCTGCGGCCTTCGCTGCCGCCTTCGCTGCCGCCTCCCGAGCCTGCCGCTCGACTTGGTGCTCTCCCCAAGGGATCAAGTCATTGAGCACTTGCATCCGTGCCTCCTTCACGCTGGTAAATGTTGGGATTCTCCTGTTCGGATACCGGTTTCGCATGAACGCTGTCAACCATGTCGCGAAACTCCGGTCGACCGTATCGTACCCTCCCTCCGCGAACTTGTCGATCAGCTCGTCCATCACCTGACCCGCGGCATCCGCAGACTGCGACCGCTCGATCCGAAAGATCGCCTCCGCCAAGTTCCGCCGCGTACGGGCATTCCCGCAACGCCACGCATCCAAGAGCTTGAACCGCAACGTCGGACGGTATTCCTCCAAGCCCGGTGGGGATGGCTGAATCACGCCCTCCAGTTCGCATCCGCTGTTCCACCTCTCACGGCCATTATAAATGACCATCGGGAAGATCACAGGCAGCTTCTCCCCTTGGGGCAGGCCCTCGTGGGCGATGTAGTCCTCGTAGAGGGCCCCCATGTACGTCATCATGCGCACGGCCATGAACGGGTCCGGACTGGACTGGAACTCCAGTACCGCGAAAATGTAGACCCACTCCACACCCTCGCCGTCAGCGCTGCGCCGTCTCAGGCGCCAGACGAGGTCATTGGTGCGCAGGCGCAAGTCGCTCGTCACGTGCTCGGTCGACACGAGTTCTAGCGAATCCCAGTCGATCTCGCCGGTCAGGGCCGTGTGGAGATACCCCTGTCCGAGATCGGTCATCAACTCCCTGTGGGCAAGCAGCAGCTTATAGCTGGCGTCGTGCGAGAATCGCTTCATCTTTCACCTCCCAAGCCGAGGATCCCTCGGCCGAACCAAGACTTGCGCGGATCTTGCGGCCGCCTGCCCGCCCCTCCCAGGGCCAACCTCTGTCCGGACAGCGGACAGCAAGCACCAAGGGAACCTGCAATCCATGCTCGCGCGACCCAAGGGGTGCGGATTGAGGCACTAGGGCGTTCGAATGCGTACGATGCAAAATCCATCTATGCACAGCATATACCAGTTGAAGCACTGGTGTCAAGAGAATACAAGTAAAAATTTGTCACAATTTACCATGTCGTAGGCGCAGGCCCTCAATTCTCACCATCCGCTGCAACCAACAGATTCACAACCGCATCCAAACTATACGTCAGTTGGTCATCGTGTTCGGGATCGAAGCGGGCGTAGCGAACTCGTGCCTCCGGTGCCGTATCGCGGCGCCCGCCTTCTCCGTGACACCTGCTGCGCCGGATCCTATCGACATGGATGCCCGATTCGTCAGCGGGCCCAGACGACATGACGCCGTGCGGTTGGACGAGGGGGTCGCTTCGCGATAAGGCTTGGTGCAACCAGGACTTTGGGGTGACTTGGACGCTGGGCGGAGAGCGGCAGCCGGCCAGCGACCGTGTTAGTGATTTCGGCTGCCGAGAGCGGGAGCGGGGCCAGCGAGGAGGGCCGTGGCGGGTCGGATTCCAGCAAGCGCGTAGTGCCGGCCTCCTCCATCGGGTGCTCGCGAGCGGTTTCCGAGGGGGTGGATGCGCGGCGGTCAGTCGGCTGGGATCGCTATGCGCATAGGGAACGCATGGGGTTCGGCGAGGACGCACTTGCCAGCGGTCGCGGTCTGGGCGCCTCGAATCCGCAGCAAGCAGTGAGCTGCGCACCGGCCGAGAGATCCGATCGAGACTGATCCGGGATGCCGATTGCGTCCACACCTAGGGTCAATAGCTGGAAATCCTTAACATCCTCAACTGGCCAGAGGTCATGTTGTCTGTTCTACCTTGGTTCCCGGATATTCCCGAAGCCCGCGATGCGTTTCAAAGCAGCAGATCATGTCCTCGGGGCCTCGTTTCACTTAGCCTTGTCGCGAAGCGTTTGTCGCGTCCGCCCCCATGGGTTCATGTCGCCTCGATGCTGCCGCGACGGATGAGATCCGATACGGTTGCAATCCGATCGTCACGGAGATCCAAGGCGGGAAGCCTCGGTGACCTGCTACTCGCGATTCGAGACGACCCCGCTTTCCCGCTGATCGCCTAGGATTGCGTCGGCGTCGTTGAGGGCCGTCGCTGTCGTCCAGTACCGTGTCTCGATGGGCTTGAGGACGAAGACCTCGTCAGCATTGTGGAGCCTCAAACCCTCCCGCCCGTGTAGATGCGGCAAGTTCGCGGCTCCGACCTCGTCCCGCAGCATCCGCGAAACTCTCTCCAGGTCTGAATCCGCTCCGTCCTTGACGATTCCGGTCGGACCGGGTCCCGCCGCCATCGCGAATCGAATCACCGCCAGGCCGTGAACGGGTGACGAGACATTGCCTCCCGCCAAGGTGGACTTGTAGACGGCCGCCTCGAGGTGTCGCTTGCCCGATGGGCGCAAGACAGCATTGATCGTCTCCGCCACTTGCCGGCCGTAAGCGCGCATTGTGTCGTAGCCCGGCGGTTGAACGGCCTTGGTCCGCTGCTTCTGACCTCCTTGGATCTGCTGGCATTGTTCCAAACCGTCTTCGACTAGGATCCGCTCTTCGCCTGCAAGTCCGTACAGCTTGTAGACCTCCTCGTCCAAGCCGCGGTAGCGTTGCGCGTCGCGAGGGTCTTCCGCTAGATGCCGCTCGGATTCGATCAAGTCGCGGTACTGGCTCAAACCCTCTTCGGCAAGCGGGCCCAGCCAAGGGACCCTCAGGCTGACCAAATCCTGATAGCGGACTATCGAGCGCTCGATGCCCAGGCAAGATGCCTTCATGAGCAACTGATACGTCGTGATGCTGGAGTTCAGGACAGCCGACATGATCCTCGCCACCTCGGGCTCCACCGTAGCGAAGGATATGCCGACGTAACTTGAATCGTAGATAACGTCATCGTCATGCACGGACACTAGGTATCTGCCAGTCTTCGCGCCGTCTTGTAGCTTGATCGCACCCGGGCACAAGACCAAGGGCCCCCGGAAGATCGACCGAGCCCGCGAACGACCGACTGTCGCTTCGCTGAACTTCTGGAGGCGACCGACATCCAAGCGGAGCGGCGTGTACGTCTCGGGAGTCAGTGCGAGCAGCGTGAAGTACTTCGGGGGGCTCCGGTACCGCGTGCCTCTGCTGAACCCCCGCCCGCGACGGATACCGCGCACGATACCCAGCCGCTCCAGTACTTCGTCAAGGGTCGGGAGATCGCGATCCCACTTTTCCAGCAACCGGCTATCGCGGACAGTTCCCAGCGTCAAGGACTTCAGCGACCAGGGATTGGCACAAGCCGCGGTTACAGAGACAGTGTGGATAGCGCCCGGATCCAAGCGCAAGATCCCGGTTCGTACGAAGTCCAAGGACCAAGGAACCGATCCGACCGAGCAAGTCTCGCTTTTTGGCGTTAACTTGCAGCGCGAGAAAAATAGCATCGCTGGAGCGGTTGACCCTGGAAAGAGGCCGATGTTCCTTAAGTGCGAGAGATTGATCAATGCACAGGGCTTGTGGCTATCAACGAGCATGTTCCGCGCCTCGACCGTCTTCGAGGATAAAGAGAAGAACGGTGTGGACTTCACGATCATGCCAACGCGCCCGCCGCCCGCCGTGAGTTCGTTCGCCAGTTGAAGGAACTTCAGGTCCGGATAGACGTAGGGAATCTCTGGATCCGGTCCGGCACCTTGAGAAGCCGTCCGATCTGCATCGAGAGGCGCGGGCTTCCAAGGCGGATTCCCGACTACGGCATCGAAGTGCCATTTGTGCAGCCTAGCTGCGATGTCGCGAGGTACCTTGGTAGCGAGCGCGTCGGCTCTGAACAATGTCCTTCCAATGAGGGGCTCGAACTTCAAATCGCGGATACTGGCGATCGGGTCCGCGTCGAGTTCAAGCGCGGCAAGATAGAGACTGAACGCGGCGACTTGCAGAGCGGACTCGTTCACGTCGATGCCGTAGATTTGTCCATAGAGGATTTGACGGACAAGATCTCTAGTGGGGTGCGCTCCGTCGGTCGCCCGCCAGACGAGCCTCTGCAGGGCCCCTACGAGAAACACGCCCGAGCCGCAAGCTGGGTCCATAACGCGGGCGTTGTGAGGCAGACCCTCGAAAACCGGATCCAGCACCCAATGCACCATCTCTACCGGAGTGTAGGGAATATTCGGATCGCGGACTGCGGAAGGAGTGCTGGGCTGGGCAAACTGTTCGTAGATCGAGCTGATCAGATGGATTGGAATCGTGTCGAATCGAAATCGGAACAGACGCTTTCGTTCGTTTTGGCTAGAGACCAGTCTCTTGCCCTCAACGAACAGCCTCATGTAGCGGAGGTGCTCCGCAGTGAGCAACTCACGCTCGATCTTCGGATTGATGCCGGAGAACAAATCGCCACCGAAGGTGCTGCGGAGCCAAGCGAAGAGCTTGAGTGCCTGCCTGCGCGTAGCGAACATCTCGCTGATGCTCGGCCCCAAGCCGGGGGGCAGCGTTTCCGCATTGGCCAAGCCGCGGTCCACCAAGCACCGCGTGAAGATGCAGCGACGAATGAAGCCCTTCACCATCGTGCGTGCCAGTGCTTGGGATTCCGGTGACGTTGATCGCGGCGTCAATTCGTTCAGGCACTGTTCCAAGGCTGCGATATCGCCGAGGAGCTGCTGGTCCACCCGGTTCCGCCGATTGACTCGTTTGCCGATCGAGCTTGACCACAAGGCACCGCTCTCGGTAGCAGTGCGACCGCAGGCGGAGGCGAGGCTGCGGATACGCTCTTCGCTACCGAGGTCGAACTTGGCTAGAGCATGCACCGGCAGTCGCCCCTTGGCAGGAGCTTTCGGCGAGGCGTAGCAGTCGTGCAGATAGACCGCGGTCGGCGTGATGACCCATAGGAGGGGGGCCGCCCCAAGGTTCCACGCTGTCTCGTGCCATTCCAGGAGCTTGTCTTCCGCAGGCTCCTCATGACCCGAGTCCTTGAAGATCGAGATCGGGTGCTCGTGGGCCGAGAAAACGGCGTCAGCCCGCAGCCTTCCGCGCTGGCGGTCGAACGCGGACCAGAGTTGCGGACTGTCCGCCGCCGTCGTTGCCAGTCCCGAGACGGGCTGTCCGGACGGTGACAGGTAGCCGGCGGCCTTGAGAACTCTTTCAAACGCAGGGCTTGCCGTCACTCCACCCTCCGATCCCAGCGAGGCCTGTCACTGGCTGCATCAGGCCTCGGAGCCCCGCCAGTGAATTGATGGTCGCGAACACGCTCGGGGCGGCTACCCGGTGCGCTGAAGGCTTGCGGATGCGAGCGGCCCAAGGGCGACGGTCGCTCCGGCGTAATCAATGCTGCATGCATGTCCGCAACTCCAATTCTAGCGAGGCTCCGCCTCGATCCCAAATGCGTGCGTCGGCGCAGTCAGCGTAAGCCTGCGGCGACACCGCCATTGCGCCGCTGAGCGTTTCCTCGTTCACTTGGATCACCATCTCCAATCCCTCGGGGGGGGGGGAGCCTGCTGGCAGCCAATCTTGACTCAATTGTACCCCGAGGTCGCAGCCAAGGAGTCTTGGGGGTGGTACGTCACGTGCATTCGCGGGAACAGTGCCCGTGGAGCGGCTGAGGCTGATCGGTGTCCGGACGGCCGAGTGCGACATGTTCTTCGACGACGGCGAGCAGGAGACCTTGGAAGCCGAGTGGGCGCAGGACTTGCCAGTGCTGCTTGGCTTGCCGTGGATCGTGTTTGCTAGCGATCGGGGTAGGGCCGACGGTGCCGTGCCGACACCGTGACCGGCACATCCTTGCGTAACCGATTCGGCACGACGTTCACTTGCTCTGCAGGCGTCGTTGAACCTCCGCCGCACCACTACGAAGGCGCCTCGCTGCCTGCCGCGAGGCGGTGAAAGTTCCGATCGCCGCTGGACAGCGTTCGAGCACCGTGCGTGTGCGACTCTCGATCAGCGCAGTATAGAGACGCACTCCTCAGCCTGCGGTCTCGGCTCGCAAATGCTGCCTACAGGTTGCAAGTTACTGCTTGCGCAGTTGCTCGACACACGTCCGCGACAGGGCTTCGGCGAAGATGCACGGCAGCGCGTTACCGATCATGCTGCACACATAGTCCATGTACGGCGTGTCGAAGCGGTAGTCGCTTGGGAATGTCTGGAGCAGCGCTGCCTCCCGTACCGAGATCGTTCGATCCGCTGCCGGATGGCCGAAGCGCCCCTTGCTAAACGTGGTGCAGCCCCCGGTGATCGTCGGCGACGGACGGTCCCATTCCATCCTTCCGTATACGTTGGTGAACCCGACATAGCCGTTGCGGTGACAGTCGGGCCGAAGATGCTCCGGAATGTGGGTCCAGGTTGCCCCGGCTCTCGCGGATCTGATTCGGTCGATGTTCTTGGGCGACAGATTCCGGACCACGTGCCAGTCGGTACGCTCGACGTGGCCCTTGGCCTTCGCCGCCGCCAAACTGGCGGGTGCCGGCATGCCTTCGATCGCATCACGTACCGTGCGCCAAGGCGCGAGGTCGCCAGTCGGCGCACCGGAGTGAGTGGCATCGGGGAGCGCAATCTCGAAGCCTCGGCCGCCGAGCAGGACGAAACGTCGTCGCAGCTGCGGGACACCGTAGTCGGCGACCTGCAGGACCCCCTCGGTCAGTCGGTAGCCGAGCGCTTGGAGTCGCGATCGCAACTGATCGTAAAGGGGTCCGCCCTTCTGCGTCATGCCGGGGACGTTTTCCAGCAAGATTGCCTGCGGCCCAGTTGCCTCCGCCAAGCGGGCCACCTCCAAAATGAGTGTGTTGCGGGGATCCTCCTGCTTGTACTTCGCTGTCAGGCTGGTAAAGCCTTGGCACGGCGGGCAGCCTGCGAGAAGATCGATCCGTTCCGTGCCCGCGAACCGCTGCAGGGCAGCTCCGGAAACGGTCGCAATGTCCTGCTTCAGGCACTTGACCTCCGGATGGTTCGCCTTGTATGTGGCGAATGAGTGGGCCTCGCGCTCCACGGCCGCGACTACGCGGAAGCCTGCGCGTTTGAGGCCAACCGTCAGCCCACCGGCACCGGCGAAGATGTCGACCGCCGTCAGAGCCATGGTCGTCAACCTCCGTCGGGGAGCGCTGATCCGGCGGTACGTTGACCACGCGCCTCTTCCAGAAAGGCTTGGTGTATCTGTTCTGACTTCCAAAGGAGCGCCGCCCAGTCCATGTGCGTCAGCTTGCCTCGAAAAAGATAAGCTTCGAAGGCAGCTTCGTGGATCGTGCCCAATCCGAGACTGTCGCAGACGACGGTGATGTGGAAGTCGTTGAAGTACTGGCGGATCTCTTCATGTACCGGGTCTTCAAGAAACGCCTTCATGTTGTTGTAGTATGCGACGATCCTGTCCACTTCGGCGTTCGACAGTCTGTGACCCGGTTTCTTGATCTCAATGATCTGTAGCTTGCCTCCTTGGTTGGACAAGACGAAGTCCGGCCGTTTGCCACTCTCCCGGAAATCGGACAACGAGATGGTTTCGCCAGTTTCGCTCTCGTAGTACTTCTCGAACTCCCGCCGCAAACTCGAGAAGGCTTGGTTATGGGTCACTGGCGACCATTCAGGATTGATCATCCACGGAGCGTCGGCGATCAGCTGCTGGAGGTCCTTCGCCTCGGATTCGTCGCCGTCCTTCAGCGTCTCGAGACGTTTGATAACCCTGAGTCGAACATCCGCGATTCTGCCGAACGAGGAGACTTCCGCTAGTCGCGCCGTGCGCAGGAACGACCCCATCACGGAGATCGTCGTTTCCGCGCTGGCGACCGCTTCCTTCATCAGGGAGTTGAGCGCGATGTGGGGTGCGCTGGCGATGCTCAGATCGACCACTTCCTTCACGACGCTGGCGTCTTCGACCTCGCCGCGACGGAGCGAGCGACCAAGGGTTCGGGCGATCTGTTTGGCGCGGTCGCGGATGGCTTGTGGCTCATCGGTCGGATAGGCGCTCTGTATTCGTGCGTCGACTTCGCCCACCGAGAGAAACAGCTCCAACGTCGCCCGTCGTAACGGATCCCGCGACAGGACGCCGATCCGCTTAACGACACACCGGCCCCACTGCTGAAAGGAGACGGCGAGTTCGTCCGACCAGAGGATGTCTCGTCGACCGGTCTGGATCAGGTCTTCGTCCTCGTCGAGCCAGTCGGCATGGATCGCGCCTACGAGGTAGGAGCGGATGTTGTGCTCTCCGGTGAAGCCTGCACCTTGATTGAAAACGGATGTCTGGGAGGCGATCTTGCCGCGGCAGTAGATTCTGACCCCAGCCATGAGATCGTCTTTGAACGGAGTCTTCGAGTAAGCCATCCATCCGGTGACGGAACGTAACGTGCCCTCGTGGTTGAATCCGGCCGTGAGGCCCGGCGCTGGCTCGCCGTCCGGCCCGAGTACTGTGCCATCTTGCTGAAACGTCAACCTCGTGCCCGGCATCGTTTCGATGTCAAACTCGCCGACTGTGTGCGGCGGCGGACCCGCCTGCGTGTTATCCACGAGCTGGACTTGCCAGTCCGCTGACTTGATGTCGAAGCGTTGGGCGAGTTGGCGGCTCAGGACATCGATGGCGGGGACCTTCCGGTAGTTGAAGTCCTTCAGGACGATACGAGTCCCCCGCTGTGGAGAGTAGGACCCGTCGCGGTCGCCGACGGTCGGCCTGTAGCGTTCGGCGGGCTCGTCGCCGAGCGTCACGATGCGATCGTAGTCGAGGCTGATGTGGGAGGTAACGTAGCCATCGTGACCGGAATCGGTGCGACTACCATCAACGCGTTCTCCGCCGGCACTGATCAACTCGATGGTCTTGCAGATGCCGAACGGTGCCAGTTTTCCAATGCCCTTGCGTCCCATGACCTTCCGCTTGAAGTGAGGGGAGCGGTCGCCTCGGTTGCCGTCGTTGCGCCGCTCGGCTCCGACGACGAGGAAGAAGTCCTGCACCTCCCGGGGTGTCATGCCGGACCCGTCGTCGGCAACCTCGATCTCGAGTCCCTTGTCCGACAAGTTCCCGCCGGCCCGGGTCGACAGAAGCTGGCCCATCGGCGCTCGCACCGTCACGTTGGTGGCATCGGCGTCGTAGGCGTTCGCGATGAGTTCGGCGATGACGGCGGACACCTTGTCGTAGAGCTTGACGCCCAACGTATCGATGGTCAGCCGAGAGATTCTCGTAGAGTAGTCAACAGCCATGCGCTAGCTCCATGCGCATCGGCGCATAGCGGATGAACGGACGATTGAATGGACAGAGGTTCATCGTCGCTCCTCGTGCAACATGCCCCTGCAGTAGCGAATTGCACCTTCGGCTTCCTTCTGTTCCCCCTCCTCGAGAAGCATTGGCCTGCAAGCAACTCTCCGCAAAATGCTCGCCAATAACGGCCGTGTTGCGACCGAACCGCAGTCTCCAATCCACGGTCGTCTTGAGATCCCTCCCCATCGTCTCAGTCGCAGCTTGACCCAAGTGCTCGCACATGTCGTCTTCAATCCCATTCTCCCACGGTTTGACCGGGAGGTGCTGGGTGCGCTCGCAACGCTTCGGCGAGGGCAGCGGTGCTCGTCGGCCGCTTGGCGTTCTCGAGTCGGGCGCGGGACAGGCCCGCCACCGCCCATCTCTAGCCGAGATGTGGGTTCACCCGGATGCGGGAGAACCCGCAGAGGGCATTCACGTATCGCTTGGTGCGCTCGCTGTGGTCGGCGTCGGCACCGGAGAGCGATCCTGCCACTGCTTCAGCCGCTCATTGACGATCGTGCGCACGTCATGGTTGGGGAGCGTGAGTACGAATCGCCGTTGCACGTCGAGAGCGAACTGCTCCAGCTCGGAGAAGCTCAGGCCCGGGAGGCGCTTCGCGATGGTCGCTGGCTTGTAGCCCAAGCTTTCTCCGAGCCGCTTCTCGAATCGACAGAACCACTCCTCCGCTAACGCCGGAGTGGGGACGGGAAGGTTCAGCTGAAGCTGGAACCGGCGCCAAACCGCTCTGTCGAGCAGCTCGGGATGATTGGTCGCGGTGATGACGACGACATGGCTCGGCAGACTGTCGATCTGCAGGAGGAGCGAGCTGACGACCCGCTTGATCTCCCCGGTTTCGTGAACGTCGCCTCGCTCCTTGCCGACCGCGTCGAACTCGTCGAAAAAGAGCACACAGCGGTGGGTGCGTACTTCGTCGAAGAGCCGGGAAAGGCGCACTGCCGTCTCGCCGAGCCAGCTGGCGATGACAGACTCGTAGCGAACCGCAAGCAGTGGAACCGCGAGTTCCGTCGCGAGGGCCTCGGCAAGGGAAGTCTTTCCGTTGCCGGGCGGTCCGGTGAGAAGTACCCGATGCCGGGGTTCCAGATTGTGCGCTCGCAAGAGGTCGGCGCGGTGAAACTCCTCGATCAATTCCCGTGCAGCATTCGCCACGCGAGGCGGAAGCACAAGGTCGCCCAGCCGTCGCTCGGGACATATCTCATGAAACGCACTGGAGGCCGATCCGTTGCGGCCCGTCCAAGGCCGCGAGGCACCGGTGCTTGGCGGGCCGCCGGCGTTGAGATGGGCGGCCAGTCGATCCGCCAGAACATGGTGTTGCTTCGCGCGCTCCTCGGCGACAAGAGCCTCGAGAGACTTGCGGAAGAGGGGCTGGTCTCGTTGCGCGCCGGCGCGCACGAGGTCGAGCAGCAGGTCGGCGCGGGCCATTGCAGTTGTCTCCTTGGAATGATGCTGACCGTTACCGGGGGAACCCGCGATTCAATTTGATCGGTCGTGGATTAGCCTGGATTCCGGAAGCGGTTCTAGCCCCAATACGGTGCGAAGCTGCATTCCTTGAGCAGCTTAACCGGAATTTGCATCTACCATTTCAGACTAGACCCCAGACGACCTGACCCCAGAGGGCGTTCAAGACGGGAGCTTCGGGATAGGGCATGGTGAAACAATGGCTCTGCGTTGAGTTGGACGCTTGGCGGAGGCTGGCAGTCGGCCAGGGACCGAGTTGATGATCCCGGCTAGCGTCGGCGGGCGCGGGCCCGGCAAGACTTGCCGTGGCGGGTCGGGCGGGCAAGCACTTGGTGCCGACGCACCGCGCCAAGTGTCCGCTAACGGCTACCGGGAGGCTCGTTTCGTGGCGGTCGGTCGAGATCGTTGTGCCCGCATGAGCGCAAGCAGTCCGATCCGTCCCGCTAGGTCGATCTGATCGAAACCGATTCAGGATTCCGGAAGCATCCGCTCCCGCGCTCGCCAGCGAGCACTCCTTCACGGTCCCCAATCGCCAACAGTCGAGTTCCCCGCTTTGCCGCTTGCCGCGGCCCGCGCACGGTGCCAAGCCGCGCTAGATCTGCTGAAGCTTGGCGATCAGGGCATCGCCGGTCTCGCAGGTCAGCAGCCAAGCCCCGACCTCTTCTAGCACAGACTCCGTGCGGACGGACCCGAGCAGGGCAGCCATCGTGCTGGCCACAGCCTCTCCGAACCGCTGGCGCGCCATGCTGACGAGCAGGCCGATCTTGCCTTCGGCGAGTCCCTCGGCCCGCCCTTCGGCGAGTCCTTCGGTGCGCCCCTCGGTGCGTCCCTCGGCGAGTCCTCGGGTGCGCCCCTCGGCTATCAGTTGCTCACTCCAATTGGTCATGGCATCCTCCACTTCGCCCCACTTCGTCAAGTCTCGCACATCCGCCGCGCTCACTCCCGGCAAGCGCCACGGCACGAGCACGTTCATTATCCACGCGATCAGCGCCCGCCGCATGCTCGCCCAGCGCTCGCCGCTCAGCCACCCCTCGAGCCAGCGCACCTCGCCCTTGGCCGCCGCGAGCGACTCCACCCGATGCAGGCGGAAGAGCGCGTCCGCTACGTTCAGCCGGCTCCGGTCCAGCTCCGGGCCGTGAAACACGTCCACCAGCTCGTGGTGCAATTGCGGCCCCGGCCCCTTCCAGTCCGGCGGCGCGCCCTCGGCCAGGTCCGCCAGGTCCCGCGCCTCCGTCCAATCCCCCTCGCCGTTGTACAGCACGATCGGCAGCACCCAACACAGCTTGCGCCCCTTCCGGCAGTCGTCCCGCTTGGCCAGCGTCGCCTGCAACTGCCCGAAGTAATTCCACATCCGCAGGGCCATCGTCCAGTCCGGTCGCGACTGGAATTCGGTCATCAGAAACATCACCCGCTCGGGGTTCCCGAGCGCGGACACTTCCCAGATCATGTCGTTCTCGAGCTGCTTGAGGCTCTCGTCCGTGTGCCGAGTGGCCACCATCTTGAGGGTGGTCCAGTCGAGCTGCAGGGCGTCCTCGACATCCACGAAGCCTTGGATGAAATCCTTGAAGGCGCGCGGTTGGCTGAAGACCAAGCGCAAGGAGCCATCGTGATCGATTCTGGTCATGAAAGACTGTCGTCCAGTTCTTGCGTCTGTTTCACAGTAACACACTGGAAAGTCTTGTCAAGCAGATCTGTTGAAATTTCGAAATTTGTCGGAGCAAGACTGAAATCTCCGGTTCCCGGCGCACTGCGCTCCCGCGAGCGGATCGACTGCGGGAAGCCTGCAGTCTCGGCCCCGCAGCCGGTCGCCAGACCACGGGGTTCGGGCGCGAAGGTCGCTTCGCGCCAAGGCTCGGTGAAACAAGGCCTTAGGTGTGAGTCGGACGCTCGGCGAAGGGTGCCAGTCGGCCAGCGACCGCGCTAGTGTTCGCGGCTGTCGGCGACGGACCCGGGCCCGCCGAGGAGTGCAGCGGCAGATCCGCGCCGGGCATGCGGTAGCGGCGTACCACGCCAGGTGAACGCAAGCGGGTCCCGCGCGGGTTGTTGCGTGGCGGTCCGTCGGCCGGGATCACGATTCCCTGCGATTCGCGTAGCATGTGGCGCGGCCGCACACGCACACGGTCGAGATCCTTACCCACTGTCTGGCGGCTGCGCGTTTGGTCCTAGCCCGGGCAAGCGTCTGTGAGTGGCAGCTCGCCTACCGCGCCGAGGCCGCCCGACTGCGAACCGAATACTTGCGATGTTCGCTCGCCAGTCGACGGATTTGCTTCCCGAGACGCTTCGCCAACCGGACGGGCACTGCGTTTCCGATCTGCCTCGCAACGTCCCGCGCAGACCCTTGGAACTCGTAACCGTCCGGGAAAGACTGGATCGAGGCAGCTTCCCTCAACGAGATCGCCCGATCCTGCTCGGGATGGCCGTACCGACCGTTCGAAACGCTGTTGCAGCGGCTCGTGAGTGCCGGTGCCGGCTGGTCCCACCGCATGCGACCGTAGACATCGGTGTGCCCCTTGTAATCTCCTCGGTGACACTCCAGCCACAGGTGCTCGGGCCAATCGTCGCGACCGCCGCCATCCGGTGGGGTATGTCTCAGCCGTTCGAGGTTGAGCGAACTCACCGAGGCTGCCAAGTGATTGGGGATCTCCGGGTGGCGCTCCCCGGCCGCGATCTCCGGGAATCGGGCGATCGCGTCGCGGACCGTCTTGAAGGGCCGGCGGCGCTGGCCGTGCGTCGGCTCGGGCAACCGGGGCCGGCCGTGCTTGGTCGCGAGCAGCACGAGACGGCGTCGGTGCTGAGCCACGCCGTAGTGCTTCGCATTGAGAACCGCGTACGAATGCTCGTAGCCGTTGGCATCCAACCTGCCACGGAAGCGACGAAACGTGCTGAAGCCGGGCACGCGGGCAATGCCGGGCACGTTCTCGACGAGCACGTAAGCCGGCTGGAACGCTTCCACCAGGTCCCCGAAGGCGCCCAGCAACGTCGCGCGCCGGTCGGAACTCCCCTTGCGCTGAAGGCTGAACGGCTGGCAGGGAGCGCACGCGGCAAAGAGCATGTCCTCGCAGTCCGCGCTAGGCTCTGGAACAGGCAACTCGTCGGGTGCTCTTGCCGCGAGATCCGCCAAGACGAACTCCGCTCCCGGGTTGTTCCGCTCGTACGTGTCGCGACAGCTCTCGTCGCAGTCGAAGCCCGCCACGACCCGAATCCCCGCGTCCAGCAGTCCGCGCGTGAGGCCTCCGGCGCCGCAGAAGAAATCACAAGCGATCATGGCGTTCCTTGGCCGCTAGGATCCTCGAGCGCAGCCGTGATTTGCGTGGTCCCCGAGGCAAAGTCACGATCAGATGGAATCGCGATCATCCTCTACGAACAATCTCCTTATGAGGGCACAAATTCCTGCAATATCGATTCCGGGTGTCGCACTGGCAAGTCGAAACTGAACGTGGCTCCTACGCTGTCCTCCGTGGATTCGACTCTGGCGCGACCGCCGTAAGCGTCGACCAGTTCCGAAACAACGGTGAGACCCATGCCTATCCCTCCGGGCTTGCGAGTGAACCCCGGCCAGAACACTCTTTCCAAGTCTTCGCTGCCAATGCCGGGGCCTTGATCGCTGACGCTCACGCGCACCCGGTCCGCTTGCTCTGGGTCCCGCGCAACACCGAAGCTCAGAAGCCGGTTCTCCTTGGGTACCTCGCCCAACCAAAAGACGGCGTTTGCGACCAAGTTCAGAAGGATCGCGTCAAGCTCCCCGGGGTCCACGGCCACCGCAGTCTCGGAGTCTGGCACCTCGCACCTCGCCCGCTTGTGGGAGATGTCGCCTCTGAGGAGAGTGAGACAGGCTTTGATGCGCTCTTCCAGAACGGAATGGCGTTGCCGCCGTCGAAACTGTCGGCTTGCCAAGGGCGCAATGGTGTCGGAGAGGCGCTCCAAGTCGTCGACCGCGTATTCGGCGCAATCGAAGGCGTTTTGCAGGTCAGAGTCCTCGAACGGACTGAACCTCTCCTTTGCAAGCTCCAAGAAGGCTCCGTACGAGGTGGTGCGACCGCGGATTTCGTGGACGAGCATGTGGGCGATGGTGCCCACCGTTGCCAACCGGCTGTAGTACACGAAGCGTCGCTGGACCTCCTCGCGAGCCGAGTTCAAGGTTTTTTGAAACTCGCTCAGGACCGGCACCAGTTCCGAAGCGCGCGCATCGCTCTTCGCTAGCTCCGCTACCTCCCGCACGACAGAGTCAGCGGACAGCCCGTCAAAGAGTTGCGTCACGGACTGGCCGGCCTTGCTACCAGCACGGTCCGCGAGCCGCTCGTTCTCCAAGAGACCGACCAACGCCTTGATGATCTCCATGAAGTCGGAGACCGGCGGACTCGAGACAAGGCGCTCGCGGTCGCTGGTGTCATCGATTCCTGGGTTGTCGTCGGCCGTGATGCCCACGTATCCAACGACTTGGCTCGTGCTCAAGCGCGAGCCGACCTTGCTGATCTTGCGAAGATCGAGGCCGAGCCAGTCCCGCGCGCCCTCCGATTTCGGAAGAATGAGCACGCCGTCCCGATAGACCGAAATTCCCTTGTGGGCGCGGATCGCCTTGCGGACCGCGCTCTTGCGAAGATCGAAGCGTCCGGAAATCTCCTCGGTTCCGTCGGAATCGATGTCCCAAGCGCGAATCTCGAACGAGAACGGTCCGCAACGCGCGCCTTCCGCCAAGAACGGAAACGCCAACCGATCCCGAACCGATTCGGAAAGGCTCTCCCAGGAAAGCGCAAGGTTCTTTTCGCGCCCCTTGTCGGACTTGATCGGCGCGAACCGATACAGTGCCTTGACGTTGCCTGTGCGGTCAACTTCCCCGCGTACGCTGTACTTCGGGGCCGCAAGGAATTCCGGGGTCTCGATCTGAACTTCCTCGGCCCCCTCCTCGCCATCCGTCGCACAAGTGATGCTGAAATCACCGACAGCGGAGAATGGCGAGATCAAGCGCGCCAGGTTGTCTCTGAGATCGGCTATCCGGGCCTCGTCCCAACGCCCGCGGAGTTCAGTGACTCGTATGCAAGTGCCCGATTCTTGGAACGGCGACGGCTTCCGCGCTTCCGTGCAGCGGACAAAGCTCCGTGACAGCTGGTCCGATTCCTGAAGCTCCGTCCAGTCCACCGTGACCTCCCAGCACGGGGCTCCGGCCGCTTGGGTCAGCATGCGGAGACGATTGCCGATCTTGGCTACCGCGAGACGCCCCAGTCCCTTTTCCCCTGCGACGCGACGCGTCTCGCCGCCCCGCGTTGCGAGCCGATTGAGTGTTCGGTAGGGCGTCGCCACGCAACACCAAGCATCCTCGATGACTTGGCGGGTCATGCCCGTGCCGTCATCTTCGATCTCCAGGTACTCTTTTCCGGACTCGTCGGTGCCAAATCGAATGCGGACGTTGCGGGCAAAGGCGTCATAGGAATTCTTCACAAGTTCCATCACCGCCACGACGTCGTCGGTCACGAGATCCGCTCCAAGAGCGGCGAAGACCCGGGGATGGATCTGGATCGGAATGCGCTCAGGGTCGCTGCGGTCAGGTAGCTGCGTGGCCGCCCCATCGACGCCCTGCGGTACTAACGGTGCTTGCGTGAAAGGCTCGTCGAGACTTTTCCGACGGGCAGGGTCGGCCCGACTCGCGCTGCTCGGGTGCGATGGAGGCGTCACTGGATTCAAATTCCAGACAATTCCGATGTGATTCTAGATGCGGTGTTCGAAATGCATTCCGGAGTAGGCCATCGGCCAAACGGTCTACGGAAGTGCTCTTTCCATTGATTGAGAGACGCAAGCCCGGAATTCGTAGAACGGCGGCCGAAGTGTTGGCCGCTCCGTAGGAATAGGCAGTTCTTCGAGTTTGCGATGCCCGCAGGCAGGCGTTCGGCCCACCTTATCCCGCCGTGGATCAAGGTGCCTGCAGCACTCTGTGATCCCGTGACCGTGACCAGTGGCTCGTTCGTCGAACGGTTCGCTTGGCAATCGGTCATACGGGTTCATCATACCCCAAGTGGCCTTCGCCCGAGCCTCTTCCAATGGGAGATGAACCAGGTGCAGGAGATCCGCCCGCTGATTTCGATGAGCGCGGAGAGGAAACGTGGTCAGGGTGGAGACTCAGGCACCGGCGCAGTGGCAAGAGCGGATGGAATCCGCGCCTCCCTCCGCCATCGACAACCGCCCCTCGCCTCCACGTTTGATATCTGGTCAAATCCCGCACCGGCCGTACTCCATCACCAAGGCTCGCTGCTCGGGTGCGATAATCCCTGCAATCGTCGGCTAGCCGCCAGCGGGTGCTTCCGGAATCGCGGCCCGGTCATCACTCGATGCCAAGTACGGATCCCGAGCGGCGCGACGCCTTGCCAGTCGGCACTGTTCTGCGCGACTTCACGATCGAAGCGGTGATCGGTCACGGGGGCTTCGGAATCGTTTACCGCGCAGGGCACAACGAACTGGACCTGACGGTTGCGATCAAAGAGTACCTGCCTGTTGAGCTGGCCGTGCGCGAAGGCGCAACCGTGCAGCCCAGAAGCGGGACGGATCGCAAGGCATTCGAGGACGGTCTGCGTCGCTTTCGGGACGAAGCCCAGGCCCTGATCGATTTCGACAGCCACCCGAGCATCGTGTCCTGCCGCGAGTTCTTTCGGGCGCACGGCACGGCGTATCTGGTCATGGCCTACGAGGACGGTCAGTCGCTAGCGGAAGTGCTGGCGAGCCGCGAAGCGGAGGGTTGTCCATTCACGGAGTCAGATCTGCTGGCGGTGATGACGCCCGTGCTGGAGGGTTTGGCGCGTGTCCACGCGGCCGGCGTGCTGCACCGGGACATCAAGCCGTCGAACATCCTCATCCGGCGACGGGACGGACGTCCGGTGCTAATTGACTTCGGAGCCGCGAAGCAGGCTACGGCGAGATTCAGTAAATCGCAGGCACCGTACACGGAGGGTTACGCGGCGCTGGAGCAAGTCGCCGACACGGGGAAGCTGGGGTCGTGGACCGATGTGTACGGGGCGGGAGCAATGATGTGGCGGATGGTGGCGGGCGGGAATCGGCCATGGGAACCGCCGCATCCGGTGCGCGTGGAACTTCGCTCGCATGCGGTCGTAGCCGAAGCCGACGACCCGATGCCGTCGGCCAGCGAATTGGGCAAGGGGCGGTTCTCGCCGCAGGTGCTGGAGGTTATCGACCGGTGCTTGCGCTTGCGGGAGACAGCACGAATCCAAGACGCGCGCGGATTGCTGGAGATGCTTCACGCGGGAAGCGATCGGTCGCGTTCGGCAGCGTCGGCAGAGCCTGGGGGTCCACCGGCCGAGCGGGCCGTGGCGGTGCAACAGGGAAGCGGAGCAAGGGCGGAGTCAGCGGCCCGGGTGAAGCGCGTGGTCAATCGGAAGGGACGAAAGTTAGTGCTGGCGGGTTTGGCGGCCGGGCTCGGCTTGGTGGTAGCAACGTGGTGGAGTCTTGGTTCCTCGTGGACGAATTCGCTGGGCATGGAGTTCGTGTGGATTCCGGCCGGGCAATTCCTAATGGGTACGCCGAGGCACGCGGAAGGCACATATGGCGACGAGACTCGGCACGAGGTGCGGATAAGCCGCGGCTTCTGGCTGGGGAAGTACGAAGTGACGCAGCGGGAGTGGGAGGCGGTGATGGGGACGAGTCCGTCTCGTTTCTCGGATTGCGGTCCGCGGTGCCCCGTCGATAACGTCTCGTGGTTCGACGCGGAGGGGTTCATCCAAAGATTGAACGACCGAGAGACCCGTAGCGGGTACGAATACCGATTGCCGACGGAGGCGGAGTGGGAATACGCGGCGCGGGCCGGTTCGCTTGGAATCCGCCACGGGGAGGTGGAAGAAGTCGCGTGGTACTCGAGCAACAGCGGCGGGAAGACGCATCCGGTCGGCCAGAAGCGGGCAAACGCGTGGGGTGTGCACGACATGCTGGGAAACGTGTGGGAGTGGACAGGAGACTGGTACGGCGACTATCCGGCTGGTTCGGTGACAGATCCCAAGGGTCCCGCATCGGGCTGGGGCCGGGTGGACCGGGGTGGCGGCTGGGGGACGATCGCGAGGGGCGTTCGGTCGGCGAATCGCGGCAGCCACTCGCCCGGCAGCCGCATCAACTACATCGGCTTCCGCCTAGTCAGGTCAGAGTGACACTTTGCGCTGTTACCCGCGCCCTCGGACGCGTGAAGCGCGAGACGAAGTGCGTCGGCCAGTGAAGTCTGGCGCACTTGGTGACATCCCGCGGTTGGTGTCAGCGTTCAGTGGTAAGCGGCTGGCAACTCAATCACTAACTGCTTCAGCGTGATCGCTCTCGATTCCGTGTAATCCTCTTGGGCGAGCTATGCTCGACGAAACGAATCGTCCGCTGTGGCCTCGATTGAAGCGGAATTCGAATCACTTGATTCTTGACCTGCGCAGCGTGACTTGACCAATCGATCGTCTCCGAGAGATGGAAGCCAGGAGCCGGGGTCGGCCCCTGCCAACTCGCATCGAAACCGATTGGTGGATTCGTTCTCGTCATTTTGCTTCGCTCGTTGATCGAACGCCCATGTGCATGGTTCCCTGTGGACTGCTGCGGTTATCGTCTAGCGGCTCCGTCCTATCCATCTGTGACGGCGGGTTCGCGGGTCGAGGCGATACGACCGCGCGGATCGTCAAGGCGGGGGTCGGCTCCGAAACGACACTGTATCCCTTCCATGGCCGCGGCGACGTTGCTCGATCCGACCGTACGCAGGATCGAGACCGCCAAGTCCGCGGATCGCGCCCGGCCGCGAGGCAGGCAGCACTTGCGCGCACAGCCCTTGTCCTCGCCGCTGTTGCGATCCCCGCTGTCGTCGAACCGTCGAAATCCAGAAGTTGTACACTTTAATGGCATGGAAGTCAGATTCAGGCGTCATGCCGCCCGTGGGACGGGTTGCTCGGTACAGGTTGGATCTGGAGTTTCGCGCCAAGCAGCTTGAGGGAGACAAGACAGCACATGCACACCACGGGAGCGATTCGTAGTAGCGCGGAGACAGAGGCTATCGGAAGAAAGCTGGGCGAGGTGCGGAAGTATCTTGGATTCAACCAAGCGGAAGTTGCCAGGCACTTAGGAATTACCCGTTACGCGTTCTCGGAAATCGAAGGCGGACGGCGCCGGGTGGATGCAATGGAACTGGCTCACCTCGCAAAGCTTTTCGAGGTAGAGGCTGGCTATTTCACCGAGCAGACACCAGACGGGGCAGCTCGGGTTCCCGACATCACGCATCTTGTACGAAGGACGGCTAACGTGTCCGAGCGCGACTGCGAGGAACTGCGTCGGTTCGCCACTTATTTGCAAGCGCGCCCGCGCCGCGGAGCATAGCCACCATGAATGCCGACTACGGGAGTTCAGTATCGAAGGGGGCATCGGCAGCTGCCCGGATTCACCACAAGCTCGGGAGCCAGCAGAACGTAGAGCGGAACATCGGCTGGATAGATGTTTTTGGAGCGATCGCCCAACTGAACGTACCGCTGCTGCTTCGACCGCTAGATGGATTGCTGGGGGCGTATTCTTGCGTACCCGAGCCGGGCATTCTGGTCACCACGAGGCGGCCGCTGGCGATCCAGCGGTTCACCGCGGCACACGAGCTTGGACACCACTGCCTAGAGCATGAGACCAGCGTTGACAACGACATCACGCTACGAGAGTCCAGCGGACCCGCTTCGGCTCGCTCCGACCTGCGCGAAATCGAAGCGAATGCGCTCGCGGCGGGTTTTCTGCTGCCGAAGTGGTTGGTCGACCGGCAGGCCAACATCCAGGGCTGGCAGGTGAAGCACCTCGCGGATCCAATCGTCGTGTACCAGCTGTCGCTGAGGATGGGTGCCAGCTTCGAAGCCACGTGGAGGGTCCTGCGGAACTACGACCTGATCAGTGCCGAGACCGCGCAGTGCATGCATCGCACCAAACTTCGTCAGGTGAAGAAGACGCTGCTCGGCGGATACGAACCGCCCGATTATCGGCGCGACGTCTGGTTGCTTACGAAGCATGATCAGGGGTCTGTGATCAGGGCCGGTCGGGGGGATTACTTCGTCATCAGGCTGAGGGAACATCCTGCAAGCGGGTACGTGTGGGACGAAGAGGAACTCAATCGGCATGGATTTGCCATCGTGGAAGATGTCCGCGAGGAGGGGCCTACGGACGAAGTCGGCGCCTCCGTCTACCGCCGACTTGTAGCGCATCCGGAGGGAGAGGCGAAGGGAGAACTGAGTTTCGGAGAGTGCCGGCCTTGGGACCCTCGTCAGCAGTGCAACCGCTTCGAGCTCAAATGCGACTTGGCAGGTAAGGAATTCCCGGGTGCATCGCGAGCAGCACGACGCCAAATGCTGGAGGCGGCGTGAATATGGTGCAGGAGACCCGAAACCTACAGTTCCTGTTCGCCGGTTCGCGACCGAGGACGGAGGAACACGTGCTTGGCGATGGCTACCAGCGACCTTCATGCCGGCGTCCGGGGAGGGTGGTTGACGCTATCCTGCGGGCATCTCTACTACCATACGCAGCACCGGGCCGGGCGGCCTTTGAGCGTCGCAAGTACGATCTCGTCGACACTCGCCGCGCCCCGCCATGACGGCCAGCCCGCAGGGAGTGCATGGCCCTACCAGCACTCGATGCCGACCAATCCGTCCCAGTGGCGGCCCCCGCGAAATGTGGGTCCCGTATATCGTCGGTCCGGATCGACTTGGCCCTGTACCGTCGACGAAATCATCGATAAGATTGACCAGATCGAGCCCATGCTAGTAATGCTCCAGCTTTCGAGGTCATCCTTCAACCTTGGTTCTGATGGGATTGTCGATCCACCCCAGAGTGAGCCGCAAGACCAGTCGGGGTGTCACGCGGTAATCGCGCTCGGCCACGGCCAGTACAACGGGCGGCGCGTCATCCTGATCCGCGATAGTTGGGGTGCCTCGTGGGGTCAAGGAGGGTACGCAAGGCTAACGGAGCGATTCTTGGAGCCAAGGCTAGCGGGGCTCCGCCTCAGACCGACAAGCCAGAGGCGGCGATGCGATTGAGACTTCAAGATGCTAGATCTTGGCTCGCCGCGACATCCCGGATTCGGATGAGTGTCGGATGAGATGTCCCTCGGCGGACCGTTGATGGCAGCTGAGGACGAGTCCCGGGTAACACGATGCCGCGACGGCGGCCATGACGCGCAGATGGCAGCCGCGATGGTGCTGGGGCTGGCTGGCACTTGGCTATGCCGGTCCGCTGCCGTCGGTCCATTGGGCGTGGGGCGACGCGAACGAGGGGAGCGAAACGGACATGCTCGCGATCATTCTGACGTTGGAGGGGAGGCGGTCGAGACGAACTTGGGTTAGACGCTTTGACCGCCGCTCTGGAGCTGCGTTTGGACTCGGACAGGGTCAAGTCTACACTCCCTGCTCCGTGTTGTGGTACAATCACAGCTTGGGAGGCCGCAAGGATCACCTGCCTAGCCTTCGTCGATCGAACTTGGCGGAGGGAAACGGGCAGGCCGACCGTTAAAACAAAACTCGCGCGAATGTTTCAATGATTTCTTCGATTCACATCAAGGGGTATAGGGGTTTCAGGGACTTCCGCATGGAGAATCTGTGCCGAGTGAACCTCTTGGTCGGAGCGAACAATAGTGGGAAGACATCAGCCTTGGAGGCGTTCTATCTTCTCGCAAGCCAAGCCAACCGGGGGGCATTTGTTCAAGTGCTGATGAGGCGTGGAGAAGTGAAAAACGATCGAGACGAGAATTACCCAAGACGATACCCTGAAGTGGATGCATCGCATCTTTTCCATGGACACCAGTGCATAGCGAAGAATCGGTTTGAGATCTTGGCTCGCAATCAAAGTCCCAAGAAATCTCTTGCTGTAGAAGTTGCTGAACTAACTCCCAAGGAGCGCTCAGCGATCCGCTCTCAAGAGGACGAAGGCTTCGATCCAAGCCTCGCGCTTCGAATCTCAGGTTCTCCCAAACCAGACACGGCTCAGATTGCACTTGGATCATCGGGCGGATTCTTGGCAGAGCCTCGTCCCAGTCGATGGCATTCTACGCGAGATAGTGATGCATCACCCGTGACCTACATCACGACGCACTCGCTTGGTCCTCGCGAACTAGTGAGGGCGTGGGACTCTATTGCCTTAACGGATCATGAGAATTATGTGCTCGAATGTTTGAAGATCTTGGATCGTGGTGTCGCGCGGATTGCACCACAGGCGTCCCTTCCATACTGGAGTGGAGAATCGAATCGATCTGGATTCTTGATCAAGCACGAGGAGTTCGATCAGCCGATACCGATCGGGAGCATGGGTGATGGGATATGGCACCTTCTATCACTAGCAATCGCGATCACCAAGTGTCGCGATGGGTTCTTGCTGGTCGACGAGATTGACACTGGTCTACACTACAAGGTGTTACCAGATATGTGGAAAATGATCATCGAGACAGCGCACCGCCTGAACGTGCAAGTTATAGCAACAACACACAGCTATGATTGCATAAAAGCTCTCGCGGGATATGCAGATGCTCGTCCTGGTCTTCTAGAAGGCCCGAACGACTTCGTCCTTCAACGGATTGACCTTCGAGCACGTGAAGCAACGTGCTATACCCCGGCCGAGATGCAAATCGCTTTAGAGCGGCTTCTTGAAATGAGGTGATCGTCATGTATGGAGGGCTGCAGAATCCCAACAGGTTGATTGTAGAAGGTATAACCGACCGTCAAGCAGTCCTCGGATTGATCGAGGCACACACTGACTGGCCATCGCAGCAGATGGACGGGGATCGGGTTCCGGTGTATATCGAGTGCGGGAAAGGCGTGAAGAAGATACTGAATAAGAAGTCCGTTGAACTTACCATGAAGACCGACACCATCCGAAATCTTGGTCTCATCGTTGATGCGAACTCAGACGTGAATGCACGGTTTACAAGTCTGCGAAACTGCTTCCTGCCATGGTTTCCAGGGATCCCCAGAAGATTGCCGAGAGGTGGATTCATTGTCGAAGACCCGAATGGGCGTCGGCTTGGAGCGTGGATCATGCCCAACAACATAAGTGGAGGAACACTTGAGGATTTGTTGATTGAACTCGTGCCGGAGATGCGTCTGTTCAACCTCGTAAGCGAGTTCGTAGATTCGATTTCAACCGAAACACGCATCCAACACAAGAATCGTAGCAAGACGCTAACTTATGCTTGGCTTTCAGTACAGGACCCTCCCGTACAAGATTTGCGTACAGCATTCGCTAGGGGATACTTGGATCCCACTCATCCTAAGGCAGCACTGTTCGTCGATTGGATGCTGAAGTTATATGGAATGCCAAGGCGAGTTTAATAGTCTATAGCCAAAGTACGTAGGCGAGCAAAATGTCGAGTGCATCTTCTTGGTAAGGTATGCTTGGAACACCACCCGGCGGTTCTCCCTGACATCAGTCTGAGCGAGTAGGCGAACCATTACTCCGCCGCGGTAGCAACCAGTTGGCTCAAGTGCCGTACCGGCTGCCGGCCCGGGGTCGGTGGTGGAGAGCTGCATCGAGCGACGCTCGGCGAGGCCCACTGATTCTACTTGGGCAGGGCTGGCCCCCACGGAGTGGCTGTGCAGGTGACCGTATTGGAAGCACAAGGCCTGCATCCGGAAGTACGTGCTCTATCCGCACGAGTGCCCGCAGCAGGAAACGGGGCCCATGAGTGCGGGGGCGGAAGGCCAGCCTTGGTGGACACAGGCACGATTTCGCACGAGCGCCGATACGGGGAAGTTGCCCGCGAGAGTACAAGAGCGTGGAGAGGAAACACAGTGAAGTTGGAAGACTCAGGTACCGGTATGATGGCGAAGTCTGCCGGCAAACCGATATCTCCTCCACCCTTGACAAGCGTGCCGCCAGTTGACACCACTGCTCGCTCTCGGCGGACCTGTCCCCGCCCATGCCTCTTCGCGCACCAGTCGCCGCATCCAGTTCCTAACCAATCCGCATGCGGGAATGATTCGAGCGTGGCGCAATCCTCCGCCAAGCCCAGATGGCTCTCCGCCTAATCCATACCCCAAGCCATCGGTGATCCCAGAGGACAGCTAAACGCAAGTAGAGGCCAGACCCCTCTCGATGTGGGCACGGGTTTCGGTTCGCACCTGGATCGTCCGATGGCGTAAATTGGATTGAGGGGCAGTGAGGAGCACCGGGGATCACCATGGGACGGCGGTATCGAGATGAGATGAGAATGCTCGCTGGAACATTCGAATGGGCTTGCCAAATCGACATCCAGCCGCTTCGCCAAGCTGTCCGCGGGGCAAGTCACCTGCCGCTCCGAGCCTTCGGATCGGGCGGTTCGCTGACCGTTGCGCATGCGCTAGCCGACCTGCACGAGCAGTACACCCGAAACCTCGCCACAGCGTCCACGCCGCTTTCGGCGACTGCCCGGACTAGTGATCCAGTGGCTGCATGGCTATTGAGTGCAGCAGGTGGCAACACCGATATCATCTCGGCGGTCTGTGCGCTGATTCAGCGGGAGCCCCGCCATCTCGGAGTGCTTTGTGGCAGTTTGGACAGCCCTTTGGTGAAGCTGTGCCAGAAGCACCCGTTTGTCAACCTGTTGACCTACCCGTCGCCAGCCGGAAAGGACGGATTCCTCGCAACCAATTCGCTGCTTGGATTCACCGCCCTCCTGTGCCGCGCCTATGCCGCGGAATACGATTCCGATTCCGACTGGAACGATGCGGTAGACCGACTGAAGCCCTTGCTCGCGGAGGGGGCACCGACGGTGGATGCGTGGGAGGCGGCCACGGCTGACTTGTGGGCGCGGCCCACGACTATGGTGCTCCACGGGACCGAGACGAGGATCGGTGCAGTCGATCTCGAGTCAAAGTTTTCCGAAGCTGCGATCGGTCACGTCCAATTCGCCGACTATCGCAGCTTCGCCCACGGACGGCATCACTGGCTCGCGAAGCGCGGTAACTCAAGTGCTGTCCTGGCATTCGTGACCAACGCGGACAGGGAGCTCGCCGAGCGCACGCTCGCATTGATTCCTGCGAGCGTTCCCCGCGCCCGAATCGAGCTGGAAGGCAATCCGATCGCTCTAGCACTTGCTTCGCTCGTGGCAGCGCTCAGGATTACGGGTTGGGCCGGCACAGAGCGCGGGATCGATCCAGGCCGCCCCGGCGTGCCATCCTTCGGACACAAGATCTACAACCTGCGCCCGCGAGTGGACCGTAGCGTCTCCGTTTCGCCCGTGCTCAGGCGACGCGATGCCATTGCGCTGGAGCGGAAAACCGACAGTTCGCTGGACTGCCTCGCGGCAGGCGGCCAACTAGCGCACTGGCGCGCCGCGCTCGCGGATTTTCGCCGTCGCCTGGGTGCGGCGAGGTTTGCGGGGGTCGTGTTCGACTACGACGGCACCCTTGTGGACGCTCGGAATCGCGCCACCGGTCCGGACCCTGCTATCGGAGCCAGCCTGGCGCGTCTCGTCGAAGCTGGAGTAGGCATCGCGATCGCAACGGGACGCGGCAAATCGGTCCGTCAACAACTTCAACGGTGCATGGATCCATCCCTTTGGTCGCGAATCCTCGTTGGATACTACAACGGCGCGGAGGTGGGCGCTCTCGGCGACGATGGCATTCCGGATGGGTCAGATCACGTCCGCCCGGAACTCGGGCCTCTCGAGGAGGCGCTGCAGAGCCGACCGGAGCTAGTGCGGTATGCACAGCATGAAAATCGCCATGCTCAGATCACCCTGATGGCGAGCAACGTCCTTCCGGTCGGGCGGCTCTGGGAGATCGCTAGCGAAGTCGCCAACATGACTGGACTCGACGGCGTCACGGTCACTCGCTCCGACCACGCAGTCGACGTTCTGGCCCCCGGAGTGACAAAGATGCGTGTCGTCTCGCAACTGCGGGAGACGGTCGGTCGCGGGCCGATTCTCTTCTTGGGAGGTCACGGGCGCTGGCCCGGCAACGACTACCGGATGCTCCGCGA
Organism: Bryobacterales bacterium; assembly: GCA_965242625.1. GTDB lineage: Bacteria > Acidobacteriota > Terriglobia > Bryobacterales > UBA6623 > VXMF01. The sequence goes on from CBDEST010000005.1 coordinate 1,760,523, forward strand.
GCGCTATGCGCTCTCAGTCGACCAAGTGAGCATTGATCCGGCTACCTGCTGGAATCTCGGTGCGCCCGGACAACGCGGTCCAAGTGTGACGCTCGAGTATCTGTCTGCGCTCGAAGTGCAAGGCGGTCGATTGAAGTTCGCGGCTGGTGCGCTCTCATGAGTCAAGACACCGCGGTCCGCGTCCGCAGTCGGATTGTGAAGTGGGAAGACGAGATTTCCCTTGAGGGGTTCGACAGGCTGAATCTGATGGCGCGACTGAATTGAGGGTGCTTCCCGTCGGCAGCAATTTTCCGATTGGCTGCTACTTGCTTCATCGCCTTGAGGTCGGTCGTGGGCCTCACAACCTTTCGGCCCCCGCCGGTGAAGCAATGGTGTCATGGTCGTTGATGGCGGCGTGCTAACGCGACCTTCCCCAGTTACCCGCATCGAGTCGATTGCACAAGGGTGGGGAGATGAGGAGGTCAGCGCCCCGACCCGGATCCATGTATCGTGAGGAAGCGAGGTCTAACCGCCATGAGCATGGGCGTAGAGGACGGGCACGGGGGCGACGGTATGAGGTTTGCACGGCACCCCAAGATCGTCGGCACCGGACTGATTGCGCTTGATTGGGTGATCCGTCGGGACAGTGGATCGAGAATCGGCGCATGGGCCGGCGGAACCTGCGGCAACGTGCTCTCGATTCTGGCGTACCTTGATTGGGATGCTTACCCCGTAGCGAGATTGAACGGCGACGATGCTTCGAAGGGCATTCGTCGTGACATGGAGCGGTGGGGCGTTCGGCTTGACTGGATCGGTTGCAGTCCCCCCACAGACACCCCGATCATCGTGCAAGAGATCCAGCGCAGGGCGGACGGTCGACCCCGGCACCGGTTCTCCCGGGAGTGTCCGCATTGCGGTGACTCGCTGCCAGCGTTCAAGCCCATCACGCTTGACGCGGTCGATTCCGCAAGGCAGTCTCTGGCGGATGCAGCGGTGTTCTTTCTGGATCGGTTGTCTCCGGCGACGCTGAAGCTCGCCTCCCAAGCGGCGGCTCAAGGGACGTTGGTAGTGTTCGAGCCTTCGGCTTGCGGGAACAAGAACTACATGGCAGCCGCATTGGATGTCGCTCATGTCGTCAAATATGCTCATGATCGCCTGCCGGATGGCCTGGCCGCGATGCACCGACACACCGCGACCCTGCTCGAGATCCGGACCCAGGGGGATCGCGGGCTGGCGTATCGGCACCGACTCGGCAAGGGGCCAGGCTCCCCGTGGATCCAGTTGGGAGCGATTCCCGCGCCGCATCTAGTTGACACATGCGGTAGCGGTGACTGGTGTACAGCGGGACTGATCGCGAAGGCCGGAACCGGCGCCGTCGAGGGGCTCCTTGATGCCGGTGTGCCTGGAATTGAGGCCGGACTGCGTTACGGTCAAGCGCTTGCCGCTTGGAATTGCGGATTCGAAGGCGCCCGCGGCGGGATGTACGCGGTCTCGCGCGAGGTATTCCATCGTCAGACTTCACAGTCGCTAGACGGAGTCTCGTACGGGCTGCCCGACGGATGTGCTGGGGGTGCCTCCGTTCAGGACTTCGTCTGTCCGGCCTGTCCTCCGCTCGACTCGAATGCGGACGGACAGCGTCATTCGTCGAGTGCCTGAGCGACCAGCGGACACCAGCTGGGATCGACGGGTTGCCCCGATTGCCATGGCTGATGCGCCACCCCTCGCCGCTATGCGCGTCACAATGGTGCGCATCGTGGGGTACTGAGAAAGAACCTGGAGACAGCGCCACCTTGAGGTCGATCCCATGCGGCCCTGTCGGCGCCGCGACGGGCCAAGCGGTGCAACCGCAAGTCGACCCGCCTGTGATGGTTGCCAGTTGACTCGAGAGGCGCAAGCAGTGTGTCCACTGATCGACGCGAAGAGGTTTACGTCGCCGTCAGCGCGGGGGCGCATCTCGGCCGGTTGAATCAGCGTGTTGCCAATACACTTTGACCCTGTGGCTCCATCCGCTACATGGCCTAGGTATCCCAGTTGCGGGTAAGACCCTCGACTAACCTGCCTGACAGGCTCCACACTCTTCATGCAGCCTCATTGGGAGTCTGTTCTAGCGAGCATCCGTGCTTGTGGCTCGGAATCGTCCGGCCGGCTCTGGCCGGGCCCGCAACCTCATCTCGCGCGCGACACACACTGAAGTCGGCGGGCAGACCGCCTAGGCTGAAATTACCCTGCACAGCGAATCAGCCAACCACGGCACCGGATAATCGAATCGCGACCTCACGCAGTCGGTTCATCCAAGCGAAACGAAACTCGAACGAATCGACCGCTGGTGTCATTGGTCAACTCGGGTTCCGTTCCGTTGAACTCTCTCATCTGATTTCGAATCAACGGCCAGCCGCGTCCCCGCTGCTCCATGAATCCGTGAACCACCATCGCGTTCGCCATAGACTCGTTGCGGGAACGAGGGCCTCCGCCTCCCTTGACCTGCTCCACCGTGATGCGATTCGGGAGAGACCCCGGACTGGTAATCTCTATGCGACTATCGAACACTTCGAACATCACCTTCGAACCGGTGATGGCGTAGTCGCGGTGGATAACAGCGTTGACAAGTGCTTCTTGAAGCACCTTCTCCGGAACGAACGTCAGGTCCGGTCGATACAGTCCGCGACAGACTTCCCTTCGACCAAGACTCCGAAACCAAGTCATGGCCGATTCCACTTGCCTGTCAATCGTGCCCTTCGCATCTGAAATACTGTACTCACGAGGACCACGCTCACTTCCTGTATACGCTACGCATTGGATGAAAAAGTTCGTCGTGCCTAGGTATCGCTGAGGATCGCGCCCAAATACCATCAGACCGTAAAGTGTCGGATGGTGACTTCTCTCAAATTTGTCGACCACACGGTGATTGCGGAAATCGACTTCTATCTCGGGCTGAGGGTCGAAAGCAACATCTATACCCCTAGATTCAAGGAAGGACTGAAACCGGTTGAAATCGATTGCTTCGACGCCTGCATCAAGGATCACTTGCGACTCTGCGAAGATGAATCCCAATGCGTCGAACATCTCCTGCAGCTCGCTTGACGAGGGCTCTACGCTTCCTCGCTCACGCCGAATCCAAACGCGCCCGCGGTGACGCAGCGGCCCGCAACCGCGCGAGCGCGGCACGGAGATCCAGTGAACCCATCCGTCTCGTGTCCGATGGCGGCCGCAGGTGCCTGGCACCGGAGCACTGCAGCCCGACCGCAGGAGAGTCCTAAATCTCTCCTGCAGATCCTCGGGGTCTTCTTTGACTCCGATGATCTCGCCCGAATCGTCGACACCGAGAACAACCACGCCTCCTTCTCCGTTCGCAAAGGCGCAGATCGCCTTGCCAACGGCACCCGCATCGAAGCGACTTCTGAACTCGGTGTTGCGGCCCTCTCCGGATGCCACAAGTTCTTGGACTTCCAACCATTCCATTGGCTCACCTCAGAATCCGTACTTCTTCTGTCGAAGCTGGAGAGCTTCTACTCCGCCATCTAGGATTTGTGCAGTAGCATCACGCACGACAGCGTAATCCATCGTACCAGAACTCGCTACCCGGCGACGGGTGCCGGGCAGTGGGGCGAGAACGAATGTCCGGCCGCCTCCGCCGGGGTGTTGACGGTGGCATGTGTGCAAGAGGAACGCAGGAGCAGCGCGGGTAGTCTTGGAAGTGGCGTAATGCCTGCACAGGGAAGGACCTTGGTTCGGGAATGCCCCAGACAAGGAGGCGGGAACCGTGGGGGCTGCTCCGAGTCTGCAATCCACGACTTGGGACCAGAGACCGCGGATGGCGTCATGCGGAAGTGAATCGAGCCCCGACCCGGCGCTTGTGTCGGGGCTGGGCTCTGCACAGCACCTTCCCAACGACGTGGGCAGACAGATCCACGGGCGGTCTCCCGCACTCGTGCCGCTACCGCAGCACCGCTGCAATCATGAGCGTTGCAATCCTTCTCTCCGGTCTGGCGAACTCCTTGCCGATAGGGGATCGTACCTTGGAGACTGCAGCCGCCCCGCTCCCGGCCCAGCCCGTCTAGACATTGCTGAGGCTCACGATCAATCGGAGCCTCGATCACCCTCGATCGGAATATGCAGCCATGGGACTCTTTCAACGAGTTCCCAAGGACTGCCCGTCGGCGGCGGTGCCTTCTAAATCGGCGGGGTGTGCAATACCGATAGTGCTATCGTTCGAGTAGGAGGGGTTCATGCGTGCCGTATCGCTTCGTCTGCCTGATGACATCGCCGAACGCCTGCAGCGGCTGGCTGATCGCACCGGGCGTAGCAAGACGTTCTATGTACGCGAGGCAATCTGCGAGCATCTAGCTGATCTCGAAGACATGTACATTGCCGAGCAGCGGTTGATCGAGTCGCGAGCGGGGCGGTCCGAGAGCATACCGCTAGAGCAACTGATGAACTGCTACGGCTTGGAGGATCGAGATTGACCGTGCAGCGGTGCGCGATCTGGCCAAGCCGCACCAGCGGGCACCGCGACGAATGCTCTCCTTCCTGCATGACCGCGTTGGGACGCTGGCCGACCCGCGTCGTGTCGGGCAGGCTCTGAAGGGTTGCGAGCCCGGCAAGTTTCGGAAGTGTCGGGTCGGGAAGGGTCGCGTCAATGCACTCATCGAGGATGAGGCTTTGCGTATAATGGTGGTGAGAGTCGGGCACCGTAGCGATGTGTACCGCCCAGTCCAATGCATGGTATCCCCCTCGGTGCGATCGACTTACACGGCCCCGAGTCAGTTCGGTGTGCGTGGCCAGCGACCCGCAAGGGTTTCTATTCCGCACCAACGACCCTTGACAGTGGGGAGTCCTGCGAGGTCGCGATCAAGACGTACGACAAGCTGAGACGCGAGATCGATTCGGTAGCCACCGGACAGTGGCTCGAACACTTGGTTCTGGAGAAAGGAATTCACACGGTAACAGCGAGAAGACAACCGCAGGCGTCCAGTGAACGGTGCCTGGTGAACCGTATGACGGAGGGCCCGACACCACAGACAGCGTGCGACCAGCATGCGCTGCGAGTTCTGAACGATGTTGATGCAGTTGCTTGCGCCGAGACCGTCTATCTGTACGTCGAGGAAGTTCTGATCCTTGGAAAGGCCAGTTCCAGTCTCAAACTCGAAAGGATCCAGTCATGAATCTCCGAGATCGCATCCTTAGTAGTCAAGCCACACCAAGGGTTTCGTGGGGCACCTACGGCGTCACAGGGAATCCGTTTCCAAGCACTACTCAGTCCCGAACGAACGTACACTGTCCGATTCCAGCGGACAAGTACTTGGAGGATCGGGTCGTGAAGTTCTTCGAATCCCACCAGTCACAAGTCCTATCCGTCGTCGGCACTCAGGGTGTCGGAAAGACGAACTTCCTCAATTACATTGAAAAAGAGGTGCAAGATGTATGCGTCGACCTAAAGCACCATTATTTTGTCAGGTACATTGCAGACCCGGAGCCGTCGTTCGATGGACTGCTACGTACGATTTTTCAAGAACTCGGACTCGACCACATAGCAACTCTAGCAAAACAGGTCGCCAACCATCCGGCGAAATTGGACTGTGCCAGATCGTATGACTTCCGGTCTGCGCTGGCGCGTCTATCCGAGGATCCAGAGGACAGCGATCTCCTTTCCGCTTGCTTGGACTGGCTATTAGGATCGCGCCTATTGGACTATCATCGTTCCAGACTGCAGGTCAGTTTCAGGCTCGATACAGTGGAATTTCGTATGACTGTCTTGCGTGATTATGTCGCGGTCAGTGCCAACCTAGGAATTCTTGGAGGGATCTTCTTGTTGCTGGACGAACTGGAGAAACGAGACGGTGTATTTGTGCCGAGATCCGTAGTCGGATACCTATCAGCGCTTCGAGTCATTATAGATGCTCTCTCCAATCATCTGTTTTTGATCATTGCCGTGACTCCTGATGCGATACTCAGGTATTCTAGTGCGCTGCCTGCGTTGCGTAGTAGGTTAGAAGATCAGATCAAGTTGTCTCCTCTGATGTCAGTGGATGATGGATTTAGACTGGCAGAATTCTATGTTGAAGAGTCGCGAGATGCATCCGTTCCGGACGCAGATTCGGCGACTCGAGGGTTGTTGAGGCGCAGCGATGTCGAACGCGTGTTCGAATTGCTCGCGGGTCGCGCCAAGGGGCGGGGAGATTCGGGGGTACGGCAGCGCGAGTTCCTGAACAGTCTTCACACGTTAGTGAAGGAAAGGATGGTCAGGTTGTCACAATCGAGATGAACCCGGCACGCTGGAGACTTTGAGGGTTCCCAACAGGTGAGCAAGGGCGGAAAATTCGGCCACTTGGATCCCGCTTTACAGCAACGTTCTGTGACTACAGGCTAAATCCTCACTGAATTCTCATAACTCAGTGTGACATTGTGGTATTATCAAGTCTCGTGAGGGACCCTTCGGGTAGGTGCCGTGCCTAGAACCCATGTACGAGATCGTTGCGCAGCTGCGGTCGCGGCCGTGCTGCCGCGCTCCATTGAACTCTGCCGAGAGCGCGAGAACGGCCCATCCGTCCGTTTCCGGCTGAACGGTGAGCCTGTTGAGGTCATGTGGCTGGGCGAGGGTCGGCTGCGGCAGGCGCGTGAGCTCATCGTCGCTCGCGAGGGTCGGCCGGACCTCGTCGTGGCTCGCCGCATGTCGCCCGGTGCTCGCGCCGCCTTGTCGGATGCAGGTATCGGCTGGATAGACGAGACCGGTGCCGCCGAAGTCGCTCTCGCTTCGCTGATCGTCTCCAAGAGCGGGCGGGCGACGAGACCGCCGCCGAAGCTGCTCCGATGGACGCCGGCGGTCGTTGCGGTCGCCGAGGCACTGCTATGTGGTGGCAAGGCTACGGTTGCAGCCATGCAGGAGGTGACGGGGCTGTCCGCCGGAAGCTGCACGAACGCCTTGCGGACGCTTACCGGACTCGGGCTGTTGAGCGCCAGAGCACGTCGCGGGCGCAATTCGATGCGCTGGGTCCCGGACGCGGATGCCCTGCTGGACGGCTACGCACGAGCGGTCGAATCGTTGCCCTCGACCGCAGCACTCACGGTTGGGGTGCTCTGGCGTGATCCATTAGCGGGGTTGGGCGAGATCGGTCGGGTGTGGGATCGGGCCGGTGTCTCGTGGGCTGTAACGGGTGGCGTTGCAGCCGAGGTGCTTGCTCCGTACCTGACGACCGTAACGACGGCCGAAGTCTATGTCGACCAGTACACGATCACCGGACTCGAATCAGTCGCGGAAGCGGCCGGTCTGCGACCGATCCCAGGCGGGCGCCTGACGCTGCGCCCGTACCCGCTCTCCCTGCAGGGGCTATCGACGACCGTGCAGCACGGGTTGCGGTTGGTGCCTTGGCCCCGAGTCTATGCCGACCTCAGGCAGTGCGGAGTCCGGGGCGAGGATGCCGCGGAGCACCTTCGCGAGGTGATCCGCGGACGGGCCACCTAGCAAGGTTGCAACAGGCGGTTCGCCTTACCCAGTTGCCGGAGAGTGGTTGTGGAGAGGATGTCAGGCTTGGCGTGTTTCCGCTCGCGCACACGGTGCTTGCTCAACAGAGCTTCCGAAAACCTTTTACGGTGCATCGCTCTCCGACTGCTTGAGGGCCTCCCCCTGCTCCATCTGAGCGACCGTCTCCCCGTGCGGATGCGAGCGTGGCCGGAGGTGCTGAGATACGGCACCAAGACTTACAGTGGCCGCGGTCTAGGTACTCCGCCGCGCGCCTCTCATTCATTTCCCGAGAGTTCGTTGATGGATGGCGAATCGAACGCACAGCTCATACAGCCTCGTCGATTGTGCCGTATACGTGCATGCTGTCCCCGTCGTCGCGCGGGGCACTCAGTTCATTCCAATTCGAAAATGAGCCTGAACGAGGGCCGAGGGAAGGGACGCGGGAACGGGGTGATTATAGACCTTCGGGAGGGTGGGCTGCAAGTCGTGTCCCACCGCCTCGGGCGCCCTTCCCTCGGGGCCAGCTCATGCCTAAGGAAAACCTTGGGGGGTTCGGGGGGCAAAGCCCACCTTCGGCTAACAAGGCTGCGCCCGCAGGGCGCAGACCGCTGACCCCGCTCGCGGATCCCGCGGCACGGCCCGAGGCGAAAAGCTCGATTCCAGCGTGAAGTGAGCCTGAACGCGGCCGCGCTCAGGCCGCTTCCCGCAGTTCCGCGAAGAGCGCCTCGCGGGCTTCCTGCAGCGCCCGCGCCGCCGCGTGATCCGTCTGCGCGTGCGCCTCCCGGTCCAGCTCCGCGAAGCTCGTGCCCGGTCGCAAGTAACGCGCCGCCTCCGGCAGCGCCTTGAGCCGCTCGTACGGCGTGCGGATGTCCGCCTGCCGGTACGCCTTGCGCCGCTTCCCCTTGGCGTCCGTCTCCACGCGCGGGAACAGGCACGGCCGGTGGTAGTTCAGGTACGGGGCCAGCACCTCCCGGTGGAACCGGTCCAGGCGCTCCGCGTGCCGCCCGGGGATGTGCCCGTACCCGAACTGCTTGCGGATCACGCTGCCGTTCTTGCTCTCCGCCAGGGCGTTGTCGTTGCTGCGCCGCGGGCGCGACTTGGTGAACTCCTCCACGCGCAGCTTCTCCAGCAGTTCGGCCACCTGGTAGTTGATGTACTCGGACCCGTTGTCGGAGTGAAACCCATGCACGGCAAAGGGGAACGACGCCAGCAGCCGCTCCAGCACCGGCAGCAGGTAGCGTTCCGAGATGCGCTCCACGCAGCCCGTGAACTGGTACTGGGTGACCTCGTCGACCGCGTTGATGTGGTACACCCCCTTGACCTTGTCGAGGTCGCCCTGATGCACCGAGTCGACCCGCACCCAGCCCGGGCGGCCCTCCGGGCGCGGCTTGCGCCGCTCGCCGATCGGCGTCGGCGCGGGGCGCGTGCCGTCCAGGTTGCCGAGCACGCGCACGTACGCCTTCGAGTGCCGCAGGTTGTACAGATGGCCGTGGGAGATCCCCGCCAGACGCTCGTAGCGCTCGTCGCCGAAGACCTCGAAAGCCCGCCGCAGCAAGGCCATCGTGGCCGGGCCGGACAGCGTGCCGTGCAGCGCGTCCGTCTCGGCCAGCAGCAGGATGTCGTCCCGCGTGTAACGCCGCCGGAACGGTCGCGCCGCGCCCTTGCGCCCGTCCGCCAAGCCCCCTTTCTCGATGTACGCCGCGATCAGCCGCGCCACCTGCGCCCGCGACAGCCCCGTCGTCCGCTGCAAGTACGTCCGCAGCAAGCCCCGCTCCGCCCGCTTGGGCAGCTTCCAGTACGAGAACCGCCGCACCGTGCGCTCCACGTGCGCGTACGCCTCCGTGCGCGACGGCGCCAGCGTCGCCTCCGGCGGCGTCGCCTCCAGGAACTGACGCACGTCGGCCAAGGTCCTGTGCGTCGCCAGATCGATTTGCAAGATCACCCTCCGATGATCCGCGCATCCCCTCCAGAGCCTCGTTGAGGCTCATCTCTCGTTGGAATCAACCCCCTCGTTGAGGCTCATCTCTCGTTGGAGAAGACTCACTCAGATTGGTACGTGGAATGAGTGCTAGAATTGGGGTGCCGGATGTGCATCCAACATTGATTCCGCCGAACAGACCTTCGGCCTTGGAGGTCGCGCCTCCAAAAGCCATCATGATTCTAGTTTGCCGAGCGAAGCGCTCTTGCAGCCATCGCTTTACTGGCACGCCTCAGAGACCCGATGCATCCGCTGACGGTCTCCGCCGGGCTAGGAGGGCGGAGTGACGGCAAGCCCGGCATTCGAGAGGGTACTCAAGGCCACAGGCTATCTGTCGGCATCTGGACAGCCCGTCTCAGGCTTGGCAACGGAGGCGGCAGTGGACAGGCCGCAACTCCGGGCAGCACTCGACCAACAGCGAGGAAGGCTGCGGGCTGACGCTGTTTTCTCGGCTCACGAGCACCCAATCTCAATCTTCAAGGACTCGGGTCAGCACGAGCCCCCGGAAGACAAGATCCGGGAGTGGCATCAGACCGCTTGGAACTTCGGGCTGGCCCCACTTCTATGGGTCGTTGCGCCAACCACGGTCTACTTGTATGACTGCTACGCGTCATCGCCAGTTCCTTCTAGCCAAAGTGTGCCGACGAAACCTCTGGACAAGTTTGAAATCGGTAGTGAAGAGCGAGTCCGAAACCTCACCTCAGCCTGTGGCCGGATCGCTACCGAGACTGGAGCCTTCTGGTCAAGCGCGGTGGGCGAACGAATTGACAGGCGGAACCGCGTGGATCAGCAACTCCTTGGTGAGATCGCGGCCCTGGAACAGCGTCTAGACGCCTTGATTCCGTCGTGCGAATCACCCGATCGCCAGAAGTTGGCACGCATGATGGTACAGTGCTTCATCGGTCGCTGCATCTTCACTTGGTATCTGATTGATCGCGGCTTGGCCCATTCGGGATCACTTCCCTCTGGGTTGGGATCGAACCTCAGCGACATGTTCGCTACTCCCAAACAAGCACTCAAACTATTCGCTTGGCTCCGAACTACATTCAACGGCAATCTGTTCTCGAGCGGCGATCCAAGTATGGAGCGCGAGTTCCTGACCAAGGAGCACCTTCACTACATTAGGATGTTCGTTGAAGGCAGTAGTCTAATCTCTGGACAAGAAGGGCAGGGACGTTTATTCCAATTCCAATTCGACGCGATTCCAATCAATCTGATCAGTTCAATCTATGAACAGTTTGCACGGTCTATCACACGTAGTCAAGCTCGGGATCAAAGCCTACACTACACACCTGTGGAGGTAGTGCAATTCGTGCTAGATCCTGTTTTCGAGGAACTGCCTCACAGTGCCCGCGTTATTGACCCAGCCTGCGGTTCGGGTGTGTTTTTGGTCGAGTCACTTCGGAGGCTTGTCTGGTGTGCCGCGGACGGGTCGCGACCCACTAGAGGTCTCATCCGTGAAATCCTCTATCGACAACTCTACGGAATCGATGTAAACCATTCCGCCCTGCAAGTCGCCGCATTTAGCCTCTATCTCGCCGCTCTCGAACTCGATGACGACCCAATCTCCAATATCGACGACTTGAAGTTTGAACCTCTTATTGGCACGACATTATTTGAGGCTAATGCACTCGACGACAAGTTACCCAAGAAGATCGACGACAAGTTACGGGAACAACACTTCGATGCCGTGGTTGGGAATCCACCGTGGAAACCCTTGGCTCAAGATGTAGATCAGGTGAATTCCCGGGGTACTAGTTCCAAAGCCCAGATGCCGCACCAGTATCCAGATCTGAAGTTTCTTGAATTAGCGAACAAACTTACTGCGGGTGCCGGGCGAGTAGGCATGGTTGTTAAGTCTACACCTTTTTTCTCGCTGTCACCCCAAGTGGTCAAAACCAGAAATAGACTCATCGATAATCACAAACCCTGTGCATTGATCAATCTCTCGCACCTCAGAAATGAAGGTCTTTTCCCAAACTCAACCGCGCCAGCTCTCTTATTCTTTTCGCGCTGCAAGTTGATGCCGCGAAATGATGCTTGCATGGTCGGATCGATCCCGTGGTCCCCCGACTTCGTACGAACCGGAATCTTTCACTTGGATCCGGATGCTATCCAAACTGTCTCCGTAGGCCACGTGTGTTCCAAGCCTTCGTCTCTGAAGTCCTTGGCTCTCGGGACTCTCCGTGACAACTGGCTACTGGATCGGTGGGAAATGACGTTTCCCACACTTGACGATGTGCTGAGCGATCTGGGAATCAGCCGCGACCGTCGAGGAAGAGGATTTAAGAAGGGTAAGGGTTATACTGTTCCTCCTGTTTACTTTACGTATCCTGTACTGGATTCCAAGACATTCAAGCCGTTTCGACTACAAGTTCGTCACTTCAGGCGTTTCGATCTATCGACACTGAGGCACCCAATCCGTCCCTCGATATTCAAGGGTCCCCTGATCTTGTGTCCCGGTTCAATCAAGCTGAGTCTCTGGGAGCGTACCGTCAGATATGTGGTGTCGACTTGTGACGATGACGTACTCTATGACTCGAACTTCTTCGGGATCTCTTGTGCCAACCTAGCACCAGAGATGGCGAGGGTTTTGGTGGCTATTCTAAGTTCGAGCATCACAACATACCAGTTGATGTTGAAAGCATCCTGCTTAGGAGTCGAGGGTACTTCACTCAAATTTCAGGATCTATGCTCCCTGCGAGTTCCTCCCCTTCATGCAATGGCTGAAGATGGGCTGCGTCAGTTTGATGACTTGATTGAAGTCGAACAGCATCTGGCAACAAATGCCAACGACAGGGCTTGTCACCGAGCATTGGACGAGGAGGTATACAAGCTCTATAATGTTCGGGGCGAAGAGCAGACCTTAATCGAAGACAACATGGACCGGGTCCGACAGTGCTTGGGCGGTCGCGAACTGCGAATGCAGGCCGTTCAACCGCCGAGGTTTGATACGCTCTGTGTGTATGGTCGTCAAGTAACAGAGACGATCAATGCTTACTTGCGCGTATTGGGTAGGCGGCACCTTGAGTCGACAGTCTATGCTCGTACCTTAGCCGAAGGCGAGGTTTCATCGGCTATTCACGGCTTAGCGGTCGTTCGTTTTGCGATGCTGGCAGGGCCGCCGAGTCCGTCCGGAGTCGTCAGGAAGGGAGTAGCTTCGGGCTTGGAGAGAGTTTCGCGGATTCTGAGTGATGAGATCGGCTCCGGTAATTTGCCGTATCTACACGAGCAGCGGAATCTGAGGCTCTACAATGGCGACGAGGTTTTCATCGTCAAGCCCAACGAGACGCGGTACTGGTCGAGAACGTCGGCCCTCAACGACGCCGACGCGATCCTAGGCGATCATTGGGGAGGCGACAAGCCCAATCACACTCCCGAGTGCAATTTCCCAGGAGATTGGCAGGGTTTCAACGCTAGCAGATTCGTCCTAGCATCTCCGGTCGCGGATCCGCAATCCGGGTGTCGGAGCCATCCTGAACCGTCCGGTTCGCCGCGCGGCCCCGGGCGCTACATTCCGTTGCCGTCGCTTCTTCCATCGGGACTGTTTCATGCCTGAGGAAAGCTTTGGATGGGCGGAGGCCGCAGCCTCCCCGCATGCCTTTCTCCAGTAGCGGCGTTCGCGCTGGCTGCGGCCGTATCTGGCACCGTCCTTCGAGATCAACAGGAATACGCCAGCAGGCGTCGGTCGCACGACGCGTACCTGGCCCGCCCGCCACAGCCGGGGCTCGCCCGCTGCGGCGAGCGCCGGCGGTACAGGGGAAGGTGCCGCGCGAGCGTCATCTGGCCCACTCCTAAAGGGCTGCCAGCAGCTCCGTGGACTCTGCGCACCGCTGCCCGAAGTTTTCCTTATGGCATGACACGGCCCCGATAGAGCGCTGACCGCAACGGAAGTGACAGACCCGCAGACCGCCGGGCGGATCGGACATTCAAATTTCGCTCCGACACGAGAGGCGACAGTCTTGACAATCGCACATACGTTTGGGACGATGCCACACAGTGCCCATACTGAGACCCGAGCATGAGTATCATCGATCGTCGTTCGTGCCGTTAGCCGAGTGGGCGGCAACGCGGCTCGGCAATGCCGCTGAGTGTTTGTGGCCCTACGGCTGGACGGACGATGATCGCTATTCCGGCTACGCCCTGATCCGGCCAGCTACCGGAGACAGCTACGGACTCAAGCTCCTCGCCCGCGAGTTCGATCTGCCTGCCCCACTTCGGACGATGGCGGCAAAGCTCCCGGAGGTTGCGGAACACTCGGACCAGCCGCCGCTCAGACGGGCGGCCGTTCGCCGTGCCGAAGCCCACGACCGCCGAGGGACGCTGGAGGGCGTGCCTCTATGACGCCATTGCTACGGGCCCTGCTCAATCTCTATCTGCTCGCCATGATACCCGTGATCGCCGGAGTAGTCGTCTGGCGATGGAAGCGCGGCTACCACCTGTGGGATATGCTCCCCGATGGAGTCGTGCTCGCATACCTCGCTCCCTTCGCCGGTAAGCTCGCACTGGAGCGGAACAGTGGCACCGAGTTCAGTGCTTTGGACTGGTCCGGATTGGCGGCCGCTGCCTTAAGTGCTTTGGTGCTGGTACTGGACCGGACTAGCGCTCATCGAATGGCGCTCCGATTGTGGATCGGCGATGGCTTGCCATGGGCCGATGCGCTCGCCGTTGCGAAAGAGATTAACGCGAAGGCCAAGGCGGCCATCCGCAAGAAGAAATCGTGAGCGACAGCTGAGTAGGGAAGCGATCAATGCGGTCGGCACGATCACCAATGGCGCGATCACGGCCGTCATTGCCGCCGCAGTTCCGATCTTGGCACTGATCTATATCTTGTACGCCCGCGAGAGGGATGCATCGAACAAGGGTTGGTAGCGAATCGACGATGAGATCGCTCGTATCCATACAGACATGGAAAGACTGCGATCTGGTATGGAGGGCCTGAATACCACCCTCCGGGTCGAGCAGTCCAGACGAAGGGGGAACGACGATGCCCAGTTACGAGACAACATGACGCCGAGAGGCGGTCGAGACAGCCGCTGCGCGAAAAGACTATGTGAAACAAGGCCTTTGGGATGAGTTGGACATCCGGCGGAGTGCGACAGGCGGCCAGCGACCGTGTTAATGATTTCGGCGGCCGAGAGCTAGGATGGGGCCACCGAGGAGTGCAGTAGGGGATCGGTTCCGGGCAAGCGCGCAACTCCAGGCTACCGCGCCGGGTATGCGCAAACGGTGTCCGCGCGGGTGGCTTCGTGGCGGTCAGTCGGCTGGGATCACGATTCGCATAGGTAAGGCATAGCGTTCGGCGAGGGCGCACTCGCCCGCGACCGAGGTCTTGGTGCCCCGAATCTGCCGCCAGCAGGCCGATCCGCCGCGACCGAACGATCCGATCAAGGCTGATCAGGGATTCCAATAGCATCCGCACTCGCGCTCAAGAGCCAAGAATCCTTATCATTCTCAACTGGCCAGAGGTCATGTCCTCTGAGTTACAAGAGTCCGCGACTCTCGGGCCGTCCGGGACCGCCCGAACGAGCCCGAGGCGGCAAGCCAGCCCACCGCGAGGATCGCTTGACGCGACCTTCCGGCCGATTGGAACATTGGTCACTCCACCGCCCAGAGGAGCGCGGGGAGCTCGTAGTGCAGGGCGATCCTGTTAGGAACAGGTTGTGCTGGTGTACGCCCTCGGGCAAGGTCACAACCGAATCTCCAGGCGCGCCCTCGTCGGCCACCCGTCTCGGAGCACCGGGGCGCGACCACCACGGCTTCGTGCGGGTCGTCAGGTACTTGGGCAGCAACATAGTCTGTATAATCGGTTAATTCCTGCGGGGCGAGAGACGGTGAGCATAGGCCATGGTAGATTCCGACGCGTCTGGAGCAATGCATGATCGCCGGACCGCTCGGCAAAGTACTTGAAGCCACTGGGTACTTGGTGAACGGCCAAGCAGCTGCGCCCAGCGTAGGACTGGCCGACTCCGGTACGCATGCCCGCCTCCCTTCTTTCAAGCCCGATGCTTGGTGGCGAGGCAACATCGATGCAAACAGCGGGGGGACCGGCGGCCCCACCGTCTACTTCAAGTACGCACGTGAACCCCAAGACCCCCACGTGGCCGACTGGCAGAGGGAAGTCTGGAACCAAGGGTCGTCACCGCTGCTGTGGGTGGTCTCTCCGGAGCGGACCGCACTGTACAACGGCTTCGGTGAACCCCGCCCGGCAGCAGAGGCCCATGCGAATCGGCTTGACACCTTTCAGCACGTTGAGCGGGACTTGGCGCGGCTCGACGCACGCGCTGGTCGCCTCGCAATGGAAACGGGCCACTTTTGGGCCCAAGAAAAACGTGTTGATCGGGAGGACAGGGTCGACAGTCGCTTGTTGCGGGACCTGCAGCTCCTCGAGAGCACATTGCTCAGTTTCAATCTTGAGCAAGGCCAAGCCCAGGCTCTGATCGGTCGATGCATATTCGCCCAGTACCTTATCGACCGCAAGATCGTGACCGGCGATCAGCTGAGCGGACTGTGCGGTCAGTCCACCCTGCCGGACGTGTTATCCGACCGAGCGACGACCGAACGCCTGTTCGCATGGCTGTCCGAGAAGTTCAACGGCGACATGTTTCCCCCCGAGGCGGCGTCTCTACCTGACTCGCAGCATATTGAATTGGTAGCGAGGTTCCTGCGAGGGGAGGATCTAGAGTCCGGCCAGCTGCACTTCTTCCCGTATCGCTTCGACGTGATTCCGGTCGAACTCGTCAGCGCCATCTACGAGCAATTCGTGCATTCGGCCAGCGAGGGTGCAACCGGTGCGAAGCCGGCCCGTAGCCGAGGCGTGTTCTACACACCGCTAGCTGCCGTCTCGCTAGTGCTCGACGAGGTATGCGCTGGTCTGACCGGCGACGAAACAGTCCTGGACCTGTCCTGCGGGTCTGGTGTGTTCCTCATTGAGGCCTTGCGACGGCTGGTGCAGGCCAAGGCCCGCGGCGGCGCCTTGAGCCGCTCAGCGATCCGGCAGGCCCTGTACAACCAAATCTACGGCGTCGACATCGAAGAAGCCGCCGTACGCGTCGCAGCGTTCAGCTTGTATCTGGCGGCCATGGAACTCGATCCCCAGCCGCAACAGCTCGATGACATCCAGTTCGAACCACTGCGCGACAGGACGCTGCTCGTGGGCAATGCCCGGACCATTGAAAGCACACCCGCCGGAAAGAAGATCTTGACTCGCGGCGGGGAGTTGAAAAAGTTCGACATCATCGTGGGCAATCCGCCGTGGAGCTACCAAGGGAGGGCTGGAACGGCCGATCGTCGGGAGGCGATGGCAGGAAAGCCGCTCCAATCGCGCGGCCAGAGCCTTGATTTTGTGGCACGGGGCAGGGAATTCGCGCACGACCGAACTCGGTTCGGGATGGTGCTGAGCGCAACGCCGTTCTTCAGCCTCAGCAGCACCACCATGGAGGCCGTGTGGCAGACCGTCGAGGAGCTTGCACCAGTGACACTGGTTAATCTCTCCGACCTCTCGAAGTGGTTGTTCCCGCGGGCGAACATGCCGGCAATCGTCCTTCTCGCACGCCATCGCGACCGGCCCAAGCATCGCATGACGCTCGTCCAGGCTCACTGGTCGCCCGCCGGAGAGAGAAGCCGCACGATCGAACTCTCGCCAAACGACGTCGTCACGTTGCCGATCGCTAGTTGGAAGCGCTGTTCTGGACTATTCAAAGCGGCATTCGTCGGGCGCAAGCCGGATCTGCTGCTCTTGGATCGCATGGTGGAGAGACATCAATCCTTGGGCGCACGACTCAAGGATCTGGGTACTCGACTGAGGGTCGGGCTGACGTTCGGTAATCGCAGCCGTGACGCCTCGTTTCTGAAGGGCCTGCCATTCGCCCGGAAAGATGACATTGGGCCGTTCTCAGTTTCAATCGACGAATTGCCTGCGTTCAGCGACGACGAAGCGGAGCGCCCGCGGGGCCGCGGCATCTACCGTGCGCCGCTGCTTCTCGTGAATGAGTTCTTACGGCAAGTGCCGCTTCCCAGGATCGTCGTGGCTGTCGCGGAGCGAGACGTTGCATACACGAGTGCCATCTTTGGTGCCTCTTTCGCTCATTCGCAGTCGGAGATCGCGTACCTCGTCGCCGGCATTCTTGGTTCAGCGATGGCATCGTGGTACCTGCTGATGGCTGGGTCGACGTTAGGTCTGTGGATGCAGAGACTAAGGCCGAACGAGATCAATGAAATGCCCGTGCCCGCGCTCGAGCCAAGCGTCGCGTCAGACGCGGGCCAGCGCGTGATTCGACTTGTGCGCGACTTCCATCGACGGCCGCCCGGTTCTGATGGGTGGAAGGAACTTGATGAAGCCGCGTTCGATCTCTACGGGCTCGATGACGAGGACCGCATCGTCATTCGCGACGGCCTGTTGCGAGCCAGTTGGCAGTGGAAGGAAGGTCTGAGTCGATCCGTCGAGCCAGTCGGCGTGAACGAACTTCAGACCTATGCGCGAGCCTTCCTCACTTCGATGGATGCCTGGTTCTCCGCAACGAACGACATGCGCATGCGCGCACAAATCTACGACCTACCAGCAGACGTATCGCACCGCGTCGTGCGGTTCGTACTGGAGGAGCGCCAATATCCGTCCGTGGACGAGGTTGTCCGGCCCAATGGTTCGCTACAGGCCCTGCTAGGTGAGATCAGTGCGCGAACCCAGGTAAACGTCGAGAACGGGTTAGTCGGCAATCGAGCCCTGCGAGTTCATGCCCACGACGAAGTATCGATCATCAAGCCGGCGGCCCTCCGGCACTGGCTGGGGGTTTGCGGCTTGGAAGATGCAGGTGCGGTTGTCAGAGACAGCGTGCGCAACCCGGAGTCAGCTTGATGTTCGATCAACCCTCGCGCTCAATCTTCATGGGACGGACGTTCCTCAACATCCACAGAGCGCGATGCGACGCCATCCTGCAACTGCTCGACGAGGGGTGGAGACGAGTTTCGGAGTGTCCAGAGGTCAATCCAGCTGCGGGCGAGGTAGAGATCACGGAGCGCTTGCGAGACAGGTTGCGGAAGGTTCTGGCGGACGAAGTTGCGAGGTGGGGGAAGAGTATATGGGTGTTGCCAGGAACGGAGTCGCGTTCGACGCCAAGTGCTCGGCGACCGGACGGGCTCACGGACATACCAATCGCGTTCACTGAGATCCGGGAGGAATACGACGAGCACGACCCGCACGCGATCATCGAGTGCAAGCGCATCGCAGGAGGTCGCAAGGATCTCTGTCGTCTGTATGTGGTAGAAGGCATCGACCGATTCAAGACGGGCAAGTACGCGGGCAGCCATGTGGTCGGCTTCATGGCTGGGTACCTGCTCTCTGACGGCCCGCAGTGTGCGACGCACGGCGTCAACCGCTACTTGACTTGCAAGGGGCGCCAAGGGGAGCGCCTGCAATCTTGTACGATTCGCGACGAGCCTTGGGTGCGAAGCAGCGTTCATCGGCGTCTGAACGCGATGGTGCCGATCACGCTCCATCACGCGTTCTTGAGTTTCTGTCTCACACCACCCTGACGCTGACTGGGACAACCGAGGCCAGCCAGTGGCAATCGACCGGTTTGCGGACGGCCGCCCAGCCCAGCGTCAATTCAGGATGTCGAGCAAGCGCGTAGGCGCACCTCCCGTCATCATCCGACGGACCTGCTCGGGTTGGTCGTTCTGGAACGGGAGGCGGATCGTGGACGGCACGGTGTCGTTTTACGCGTCCGAGCAGGCAACGACAGGGAAGGTTTTAGATGGACGCAGGCAGTCCGGTAGCGGGGAGGTGCATCATCGTCGGCCGCCCGTCTCCCAGCACTGGAGTGCGACCACCACGGGTTCGTGCAGGTCGTCAGGTACTCTGGGGGCAACGAAGTCTGTCATAATTGGTTCGTTCCTGCGGGGTGAGAGACGGTGAGCATAGGCCATGGTAGATTCCGACGCGTCTGGAGCAATGCATGATCGCCGGACCGCTCGGCAAAGTACTTGAAGCCACTGGGTACTTGGTGAACGGCCAAGGAGCTGCGCCCAGCGTTGGGCTGGCCGACTCCGGCACGCATGCCCGCCTTCATTCGTTTGAGCCCGATGCTTGGTGGCGAGGCAATATCGATGCAAACAGTGGGGGGACCGGCGGCCCCACCGTCTATTTCAAGTACGCACGTGAACCCCAAGACTCCCACGTGGCCGACTGGCAGAGGGAGGTCTGGAACCAAGGGTCGTCCCCGCTGCTGTGGGTGGTCTCTCCCGAGCGGACCGCACTGTACAACGGCTTCGGTGAACCACGACCGGCAGCAGAGGCCCAAGCGAATCGGCTTGACACCTTCCAGCACGTTGAGCGGGACTTGGCGCGGCTCGACGCACGCGCTGGTCGCCTCGCAATGGAAACGGGCCACTTTTGGTCCCAAGAAAAACGTGTCGATCGGAAGACTCGGGTGGACAGTCGCTTGTTGCGGGACCTGCAGCTCCTCGAGAGCACGTTGCTCAGATCCGATCTCGCCCGAGACCAAGCTCAGGCTCTGATCGGCCGATGCATATTCGCCCAGTACCTCGTCGACTGCAAGATCGTGACCAGTGATCAACTGAGTGGACTGTGCGGTCAGTCCACACTGCCGGACTTGTTATCCGACCGAGCGGGAACCGAGAGCCTGTTCGCATGGTTGTCCGAGAAGTTCAATGGCGACATGTTTCCCCCCGAGGCGACATCCGTACCTGACTCGCAGCATATTGAATTGGTAGCGAGTTTCCTGCGAGGGGAGGATCTAGAGACCGGCCAGCTGCACTTCTTCCCATATCGCTTCGACGTGATTCCGGTCGAACTCGTCAGTGCCATCTACGAGCAATTCGTGCATTCGGCCAGCGCGGATGCAACGGGTGCGAAGCCGGCCCGTAGCCGAGGTCTGTGCTACACGTCGCTAGCGGCTGTCTCGCTAGTGCTCGACGAGGTCTGCGATGGTTTGGCCGGCGACGAAACAGTCCTGGACCTGTCCTGCGGGTCTGGTGTGTTCCTCATCGAGGCCTTGCGACGGCTGGTGCAGGCCAAGGCCCGCGGCGGCGCCTTGAGCCGCTCAGCGATCCGGCAGGCCCTGTACAACCAAATCTACGGCGTCGACATCGAAGAAGCCGCCGTGCGCGTCGCAGCGTTCAGCTTGTATCTGGCGGCTATGGAACTCGATCCCCAGCCGCAACAGCTCGATGACATCCAGTTCGAACCGTTGCGCGACAGGACGCTGCTCGTGGGCAGTGCCCGGAACGTTGAGAGAACATCCGCTGGACAGAGGGCCTTGACTCGCGGCGGGGAATTGAAAAAGTTCGACATCATCGTGGGCAATCCGCCGTGGACCTACCGAGAGAGGGCTGGGACGGTGACCCGCCGGGACGCCATCCCGGGAAAGCCGCTGCAATCGCGGGGCCAAGGCCTTGCTTTTGTGGCACGGGGCAGGGAATTCGCGCACGACCGGACTCGGTTCGGGATGGTGCTGAGCGCAACGCCGTTCTTCAGCCTCAGCAGCACCACCATGGAGGCCGTGTGGCAGACCGTCGAGGAGCTTGCACCGGTGACACTGGTTAATCTCTCCGCCCTCTCGAAGTGGTTGATCCCGCGGGCGAACATGCCGGCAATCGTCCTTCTCGCACGCCATCGCGATCGGCCCAAGCATCGCATGACGCTCGTCCAGGCTCACTGGTCGCATGCCGGAGAGCGAAGCCGCACGATCGAACTCTCGCCAAACGACGTCGTCACGTTGCCGATCGCTAGTTGGAAGCGCTGTTCCGGACTATTCAAAGCGGCATTCGTCGGGCAAAAGCCGGATCTGCTGCTCTTGGACCAGCTCGTGGAGGATCATAAGCCCTTGGGGGTGCAACTCAAGAATCTGGGTACTCAACTGAGGGCCGGGTTGACATTCGGTAATCGCAGTCGGGACGCCACGTTTCTGAAGGGGTTGCCATTCGCCCGGAGAGACGCCACCGGGCCGTTCTCATTGGAGATCGACGAACTGCCTGCGTTCAGCGACGACCGAGCGGAGCGCCCCCGGAACCGCGGCATCTACCGTGCGCCGCTGCTTCTCGTGAATGAGTTTGTACGGCAAGTGCCGCTTCCCAGGATCGTCGTGGCTGTCGCGGAGCGAGACGTTGTATACACAAGTGCCATATTCGGTGCCTCTTTCGCTCGTTCGCAGTTGGAGATCGCGTACCTCGTCGCCGGCATTCTTGGTTCAGCGATGGCATCGTGGTACGTGCTGATGACTGGGTCTACGTTAGGACTGTGGATGCAGCGACTAAGGCCGAACGAGATCAATAGAATTCCGGTGCCCCCGCTCGAACCGAGCGTCGAGTCAGGCGCGGGTCAGCGCGTGATGCGACTTGTTCGCGACTTCCATCGACAGCCGCCCGGTCCCGATGAGTGGAAGGCACTCGATGCAGCCGTGTTCGATCTCTACAGGCTGGATGACGAGGACCGCATGGTCGTTCGCGACGGCCTGTTGCGGGCCAGTTGGCAGTGGAAGGAAGGGCGGAGTAGATCCGTCGAACCAGTCGGTGTGAACGAGCTTCAGACCTATGCGCGAGCCTTCCTTACTTCGATGGACGTATGGTTCTCCGCATTGAACCGGAGGCGCATGCGCGCAATAATTTACGACCTTCCAGAAGGTGCGACTCACCGTGTCGTTCGGTTCGTAGTGGAGGACCGGCCGGGTCCATCCGTGTGCGAGGTCAGCGAGGCCCAACGCCCGTTGCGGTCCGTGCTAGCGGAGATTAGCGCCCGAACGGAAGCAGATGTCGTGAATGCGTTAGTTGGAAAGAGAGAACTGCGCGTTCACTCCCACGACGAAGTGTCGCTCATCAAGCCAGCGGCCCTCCGGCATTGGCTGGGAGTTTGCGGCTTGGAGGATGCGGGCTTGGTAGTCAGAGACGGCGCGCGAGACATGGGGTCGACTTCATGTATGACCGCCCCTCGCAGCCACTCGTGGCGGGACGGAAGCACTTCGACATCGGCCCAGAACGACATGCCTTCGTTCTCCAGCTACTCGATGACAGGTGGGTACGATCTTCCGAGGGTCGAGGGGTCAATCCAGGAGTGGGCGAAGCAGAGATCACGGAGTGCTTGCGAGACAGCACGCAAGAGGTCCTGAAGGGACACTTCGCCAAGTGGCGGAAGAAAATATGGGTACTGCCGGGAACGCAGTCGCATTCGGCACCAAGTGCTCTGCGACCAGACGGGATAACGGATATACCAATCGCGTTCACCGATATCCGCGAGGAAGACGACGACCACGACCCGCACGCGATCACCGAGTGCAAGCGCATTGCAGGAAGTCGCAAGGATCTCTGTCGTCTGTATGTCGTCGAAGGCCTCCATCGCTTCAAGACGGGCAAGTACGCGGGCAGCCATGTGGTCGGCTTCATGGCTGGGTACCTGCTCTCTGACGGCCCGCAGAGTGCGGCGCAGGGAATCAACGGCTACTTGACTGGCAAGGGGCGTCGCGAGGAGCACTTGCAATCTTGTACGATTCGCGATGAACCTTGGGCGCGAAGCAGCGTTCATGAGCGTCCGACGCTGAATGTGCCGATCACGCTCCATCACGGGTTCTTGAGTTTTCGGCTCGCACCATCCTGACACTGACTGGGACAACCGAGGCCAGCCAGTGGCCATCGACCGGTTGGCGGACGGCCGCCCAGCGTCAATTCGGGATGTCGAGAAAGTGCATAGGCGCAGCTGCCGTCATCATCCGACGGACCTGCTCGGGTTGGTGGTTCTGGAACGGGGGCGGGTCGCGAGTCTCTTCGAACGAGAGACGAGCGTCCGTGTTGGCTGTCAAGGGTGACGAATTCAGGAGCAAGGGAATCCAGTGGGCTTGCGGCCCTCCCCATCGAGCCGGGCGGTCTGCCACAGGCGGTCGTTACTGAGCACTCGGGAGAGGGTGGTGGGCAGCCGATGCTCGGGCCCGGCCGCTCCGGCCGCTATCGCGCGAGCTCAAGTCGGCGGCTGACACGCCGTATCTGGAATTCCGTCTCGCCTGCCACCAGAGAACATGACCTCTGGCCAGTTAAGAATGTTAAGGAATTTCCAACTCTTGAGCCAGAGAGCGGAAGCTGTCGGAATCCTTGATCAGTCTCGATCGGATCGTTTCGATGGAGCGGAACGGCCTGCCTGCACGGGTTGGAAGCACCAAGATCCGGACCGTGCGTGAGCGCGCCCCCTCCGAACGCTACGCCTCACCGACGCAAATCGTGATCCCAGCTAGCTGTCCGCCACGAAACAGCCCCTTCGACGAAGGCTCGCGTAACCGGCGCGGTAGTCCGCCACTGCGCTCCTCGCTGGATCCGCGTTCGTCCGCTGCGGGGCCGAAATCATTATCACGGTCGCTGGCCGGCTACGGCTCTCCGGCGCGTGTCCAGCTCACCCCAAAGGCCTTGTTTCACCTAGCCTTTTCGCGAAGCGACCGCCACGACCGACCGTCGGCGTCATGTCGTCTGGCCACCGGAACTACTCGCAACGTGAGTTGGCAGCGGCGATAGGCGCTACCGAAGCCGCCGCCGCGCTGTCCCGGTTCCGTGCGCCGGTCTGAAGCGGTTGGGTAACGCCGGTGCCCCATCCCCAAGGCTCAGGGACTCAAGTGTCGGAGGTCGCACCTACGAGGCATCCACAAGGTTCTAGCTTTGCTCCGGACGGGATGTTCGCGTCCGCTCGGAATCCCTAACGGGGCATGCATAGAATCAAGAGGGGCGAGTCCTCGTCGTGCCGACACGCGTTTCGCGCCGTTGCGGACGCAACGGCAGCTGCGATAATCAATCGAGAGTCGTTTCAAGCGGTGTGTCATGCCAAACAGCGATGCCGCCGGATACCAGTCATGCCTGACGAGCGTTTAGTCACTCGGGTCGTCTTGCGGGACTATAAGAGCATCGCGGCGTGCGATGTCGCACTAGCACAGGTCACGTTCCTCGTGGGGCGGAACGGATCGGGCAAGACGAATTTCCTAAACGCCTTGCGCTTGGTGGCCGACGGACTTCGCGGATCCTTGGAGCACGCTCTCAGCGAACAACTCGGCATCCTTGCGATTCTGAGGCGACTGGAGTCCGGGGCGATGGCTGACTCGTTTGGAATTCGACTCGATTGCAGTATTCCTGACGCATCGATTCGGTACGCGTTCACGGTGGGAGCGAGCAAGGGAAACGGGGGGTTTGAGGTTCAACGAGAGGATTGCTACATTAGATCAAGAAATCCCGAGAAGGCGCAATTCTACTCCATCAGAGAAGGAGTCGTGTTCGATAGCAGTATTGATCATCCACCGGCCGCGGCTCCCGATAGACTGTATTTGCTTACTGCTTCTGGACGAGAAGAGTTTCGGCCAGCGTACGATGCGTTGTCAGGCATCAGCTTATTTGATATTGGTCCAGCAGCAGTGCGAGCGCCAGCGAGACTTGGTAATGACGATACCCACAAGGATGACAGCAATGTTGCGGGTGTTCTAGCTAGATTGGAAAGTCAATTTCCAGACATCAAACACCGCATTGAAAAATACATGAGCGTGATCGTACCCGGACTCACTGGGGTCAACAGCGTTCCATTCAGAGATCTACGTTTCATTGAGTTTCATCAATCCTATCCCAGCGGAGCTATCCGTTTCTTGGCCCCCAGCATGTCGGATGGGACAATGCGGGCTCTAGCGATTCTAACGGCACTCTTTGAAAATGTGAGTAGAGACGGTTTATCCCGGAACCTCGTAGGCATAGAGGAACCGTCGAATGCATTACATCCAGCCGCTTATGAGGCACTCATGGATGGCATCTATGACGCCTCGCACCACACTCAGATCATCGCCACAAGCCACAGTCCAACTTTGCTGGACAGCGCATACATTCGCCCTGAGTCGATCCTCGCGGTGACCTCTGACCAAGGTAGGACATATATCGGCCCCCTAGATGATGTCAAGCGATCCTATCTGGAGAGGAAACTCTTTTCTCTGGGTGAACTCCTGACAGGAGACCAGCTGTCTCCAAGCACCAATGTCTTCGGTGCGGGTTCGGATCGAATCGACCTTTTCGATGACGAAGGGACTTGATCGATGTGCAGCCAGGGGGTGAACTTGAGCAGAGGACTGCGAGCAGTCAAGATCCGGTCCGGCAGGCAGTATTCGGACCAAGCACGCCCCACGCTGATCGCGGCGGATCTCTCCGTGTGGATCCGTAGGCAGATCGCGCGGCCCTCCCGCCTGCCGTGCCTACATGCGAGCCCAAGTTGGCATCGCCGCGAGCTGAACTTGGAACTCGAACCCCAAGGCTTCCGGATCAGCCAAGGATCTTCCCTTCTGAGCGGATACGTGCCGGGAGGGGCGGCTCTCGCCCACCAGCGGCCAGTTGAGTGCTACATCGCGGAATCACACGGCTGCGCACGGCTCTTCGAGAGTCGCGCTGAACAGATAGAGCCCTAGACTCGCTCGAGCAGCAGCTCTCGCGGTCAAGGCTCGCGAGGGGGCTGGCAAGCGGCGATCACCGGGTGCTTCGCGTCCGCGACCAGAGGTCGCCGACAGGTGCCCTCGTCAGCATGTCGCGACCGTGCGCGACCGGACGATGCCGGAGTCAAGATGAGGCGTCGCTTGAATACTCTACCGCCGCCCGACTTCCCGAGCCGAGATTTCGTGAAGGACTGCTCCGACTCGCTGCTGCTGGCGGCACTTCGGCAATCGCATCGTCGTTCCTTGGAGTCGGCCGCGGACTTTGCCGAACAGGGAGTGACGAGGACTACCGCTTACCGACTCCGCATTGCGGGCATCGCAAGCAGTCCGGGAGGCGGACCCTGGGCGAGATGATCCGGGCTGCCACTCGAAGAATCCGCTGTCTTTCGCCGGACTCCGAAGACGCCGGAGCCGGGCATCCGCTTGCGAATGCATAGCTCGCCCAACCGTCGCTGAGAACCGGGCGATGCGGAGATTCCCTACCGAAGACGAGCAGTCGATCCCGACCTTGACCAGCATTCCCCCATTAGGTCCCGAGCACCGTCATGTTGAAGCGCGGAACCTGCACAGGCGTGGCGACTCGACGCCCCCGGTTGCGACCCCTTTCCGATTCTCCATAAGGCATCAGGCCGACGAGTCCACGCGCATAGTGAGGTCTGCTGAGAGTTTCCAGAGCTGCACTTTGAACTAACGGTCTCGCGGAACGGACCAACTCGATTCCCCGGCAGATCCTTCGGGCTTCGCGACAGGTACTGGAGTGGCCCCGTCCCCCTCGACCGGGATCTGCGGGCGACCCTGGCGCAGGAACGTGTCGATCGCGTCCACCTTCGTTTCGAGTCGATCGATACGAGCATCCGTCCGGTCTATCCGGTCATGGGTCTGACGAAAGCCCTCGGTCATGGTGGACTCGATACGATCCATGCGGAGATCCTGCCGATCGAACCGTGCGTCGACACCGTCGAACCGTGCGTCGATCGTGTTGAACCGTGCGTCGATCTTGTCGAACTCCGCGTCGATTTCGTCGAACCGTGCGTCGAGCCTTGAGAGAGCGTAGTCGCAGACACCCCACACCGCGCTGAGCACCACCAGCGCACCGAAGAACACTGCCAGTACGCCTCTGGTATCGGCACTGATGTGCCAGCGCGACCTCTTCGCCTCGGACACTTCCCTCTGGCCTCCGCTCTCTTTATCATACTCGTTGTTCATCATGATTCCACTTCCCTGTGGATTTCGTGGTCGCGCAGTCGATGATGGTGCGCTCCATGTCCTCTGTCAAGACGCTCTGTAGACCGACACGAAACCAGCCAGTCGATCTCTTCTACGCATAGCGTATCAGATCCGTTTCCAAGCGTCAAGCGGGTTCGCCAAAAATTTCGTGCGTAGAGACGTTGCTTGATTGATGTCCGCTCTCCAGCCCAAACGGGACACCCACCGCGGACTGATCCGCTAGGCGGCAGGCCTCGGATCCACGGCGAGCCCTGTGGGCCGGACAGACTCCTGAACGCGGTTGTCCGGGGAGCAGCCGGCGGCGGGTAGGCATCCACCACTGCGTTCCCCGACCAAGGCATACTCGACCATTGGAAAGGGGCTTATATACAAAAGTATCCAAGCGCGGGACGTGTTAACTTGATTCCACGGTTTTGGGCGCGGTCCCCCTCGGGTCGCGCCCGGACAAGTTAACGCATGGCGCCCGGATTGCGGGCTTGGATACTTTAGTATGTAATTCCCATTGGAAACTTGTGCCCAGTCCGTTGCGCGTTGGGTAGCCAGACGGTTGACCGCGATGGGCAGGATCGGTCTGCCCGCAGCTAACCGGAGTCCAGCGATCGTGGCCTCGGGCAAGCCATTTCCCGACCGGGCCAGGTTGCAAGGAGACCGCCTGCGGTACAACAGGGACTTTGATTCGTAGAGGGTCCATCCCCGCGAAACCGCGATGGCGTTCCATCCGATCAGGCCGTGCTTGACAGCTCCCGCTCAGCCTCGTGCTCACTTATCGAAGTGCAATACGGATTGACCGCCGAGTTCCCGCAAGTCGTCCAGGCGGTGAAGATGACGTGCCAGAGAATCGATTGAGATTCTGCGCAGTATGTCAATCGTGACCGGCCGCTTGGTATCGGGAAACACCAAGGACCCCAGGAATCGCCGCGCGGCCTCCGAGCCGAGGAGGTCGATGACCAGTTCGGCCTCCTCTCGATGATCGAAGGGCAGGAAGTAGCACGTGTCGTCCACCATCACGGGACGTCCGCCCTGCGGGGAGACGAGCAGGAACTGTAACGAATCGTAGAACCCCGAGATGGCGACTTTCCATGGAGCGAACGAGTAGGGGCCGATGCCGAACATGGCGAATCGCGGCTGTCCCCGATAGACCGAGCTCGCCCTGCTGTCGAAATGCGATGCGTGGCAGATCAGGTACTCCCAGATCCGTGGAGCGGCTTCTCTGAACTTCGCGGTGTCTTCGCCGGTGCGTCGTTGCGTGACCAAGACGTGCTTGCGTGCCGCGGTGCGACCGTTCCCCACGTCTGAGGACTTCAAGAGCGGGTACACGAAGTCATCTTCGAGTTGCACCCACTCTCCGAGGCCGTTCGCATACGCGTCGCCCTGTCTGACGAATTCCATGACCTGCGTGGCGTCGTGCTTGATGCCTGACCTCCATCTGTACGGAGACGAACCGCCCCCCAGCGAAGAGTACTCGCGGTACGCATCCATGTCGGAGACCAGGGTGTTGTCCACGTAGCCGAACCTGCTTGATCCCGACTTCAGGCTGAGCGTCTCGAAGACCTGGGCCGAGCGGTCTTCGGTCGCAACCCCTGTCACATAGAAGAGACAGGCGTCCGCCGAGACATCGAATTCAGCCTTGGCGTCGAATCGAAACAGCCGGGCATCCCTGCGTCCGCACCCCTGCCGCCACAACGACCTCAGGACCCTCCGGGCCGTCATCGTCTTGCAGAGAACCGCAACGGCTCCCTCCTCGGGTAGCGCCTCCACCAGTCGCTCGATCATCCATTCGGCGATATCGAAATTGGACTTGCCGGTCCTTGCCTCCATCCCGCTGTAGCCGGCTGCGTTGGTCTTGACAGGCAGGTTGTCGGCGCGCAAGCGCCCCAGCTCCGAATTCGTCACCCACGGGGGATTTCCCAGCACCAAGACCTTGCGGAACTCGGGACGGCGCAGGCAGCGGTCCCAGTCGTGCTCGAAAAAGTCCTGTCGGTAGATTCTCGCTCCAGACGTCTCCAAGCGGTCCGACGCGGATTTGACATGGGTTTCGTTCAGCTCGTAGCCCTCGTATGCGACATCGGCGCCCCATTGCTGGATGGCCGCCTCGAGGAACGATCCGCGGCCGGCGGTCGGCTCCACGACAAGGTCCGGCCGTGGGATGAGGTCGGAGAGCAGGGACACGACCCTCCGGGCGAGGCCCGGAGGGGTCTGGAAGTCTCCGAATACCTTCCGCTGCCTCATAGCGCGTCGATGCCCTCCACGATCCCTGCTTCAGTTATGGCACGCCGGTACTTGAGTCGCCATTGCAGTGCGTTGGAGATGGTCAGGTAGCCGAGCCGGGGAGGCTGCGCGAGAGCCTCTCTGGCGAGTGATGCGGCCGCGAGTTCCTCGACGGGGAGCAGGCGCTCGTGGAAGAAGGCCAGGATGTCGTCGATGTTCGCGTCGCTGTCGATGAGGCCCAGCAGGCCTCGTGTCGTCTGGTAGTCAGCGGTACGGGACTTGTCAACGTAGACGGTGTGACGAATGTCCAGTCGGGAAGATTGCGAGTCGAGGTCGTCGTCCTTGTCGTAGACGAGGACGAGGAGGTGGTACCCAAGTCCGAAGATCTTCTGCCTTGCGGAACGGAACGGGCATGACGACTGGGGCTGTCGCAGACTCGTGGCCTTCATGTCGACGTTCAATATGCATTCCACCGCGCGATGGGGATGCACGATACATTGCTGGTGGAGGCGACGAATCCGAGAATCCGGCCGACTCGAAATTGACTTGCGAACGCTTTCTGGAAGAGTCTCTAGGACCTCCGCGCGAGGCAGCTTTCCGCGCTCCGCGTCGCCCGTGGATTCAGTCTGTCGTTGCTTCGGTGCTAGAGTCCTCGGACTCTTGATTGAAGGTTTCGAACGCGGCATACATGTCGGCACCGATCCGTTCTAGATCACGAGCTTGAGCGTCTCGTGGATACCGGGGCGGGTTGGGGTCGTCGAATCCTGCCGGGCCCATGGTGACCGAGGCTAGGCATTCGAGGACTGCGTCCCACAAGCCTTGATTGACTCTTCGATAATGAGCGCGCGGTGGTGGCCTCACGGTCTCGTACGTCCTCAGCATTTCCAGTGTACGCTTTCGCAACGACCCCAGTCCAGGGAGCCTTTCCCGCGAGCAATGAGCATCGGTGATGGAGGTCAAGGGTGATTCTCCTGTAGGCCAAGAAAGCCCGTGGGTTCATGCGGGCGCCTGTGCAGCTAGCAGGGCACCTAATCG
Organism: Bryobacterales bacterium; assembly: GCA_965242625.1. GTDB lineage: Bacteria > Acidobacteriota > Terriglobia > Bryobacterales > UBA6623 > VXMF01. Next base: position 1,790,854 of record CBDEST010000005.1, read on the forward strand.
GCGGGCCTTGCGGCGTCGGTGGCGAGGGTGCCGTGCAGCGGGCTCCTGCGGGTGGCCTCGGCTGCTCCGCTGTTGAGCAAAGTCTACGCGAGGTGGTTCAGCTTGGAGCTGAAGACGCGCGGCAACGCTCGGCAGTTCGGCGCGGATATCGTCAATCGCGCGGACGAGGTCGTGATCTGCGGGCGGGTATCGGAGGTAGCGATGCGGGCGGTGGTCGAGCGGATGATGGAGCGGATGCGGTCGCCCCTGAACGCGACGAAGACCCGTTGGGTGCATGCGCGGGGGAAGCCGTTGGGGTTCCTCCGGCATATAGAGTCGGATGCAACTACGAGCCGCTGCCTGCACCGGAGGCAGTGAATCGGCTTGAACCGAGTCACGCTCGGCTGGGCAAACTCCTTCCGTCTGGGACAGGCGAGGCGGCCTATGCTGCCGTCGACGCGCATGCGGTCAACGGGATGCGCCAGCGGCTGCGTCAGAAGCACCAGGTGCAGTCCGGGAAACCCGTGCGTTTCTCGGGGGAGAGGTTGTGGATGGACTACGCGTGGCCGCTTGCAGGATGCGGCTTAGGGGCGCCTTGCGACAGAGTCCGGAGTTGCCTCGGGATCCGGAGTCGGCGGAGGAGTCGACGGTGCGCCGGCATTGAGGGCCGCGCGTCTCCGCCGCTCGCAGGCGACATCGTGATCGACTTGCCAGCGGAGCCAGCGCTCGGCCGTGTCCCAGCCCGCCGCCTCCAGCCGAAGCGCAAGGTCCATGGTCACGGGTGCCTGGCCCTCGATGACGGCGGACAGGTCCGCGCATTCGACGCCGAGGTCCGAGGCGGCCTTCGCGACGTCGAGCGACTTTCGCTCGAGGATGTCGCCGACGCTGAGACCGGGATGCGACGGGTTGCGGCGCAGCCACTCGACGCGCGCCTGAAGCACGTCCGGCGGGACCTCGCCGTCGATCGTGTACAGTTCCGGTGCTAGGCCTGGAGCGGCGTCGGCATGGGTGCGGGTGTGGGAATGCATGGTGGCGTCCTTTCAAGCTCTTGTGGTAGTCGATCATTTCTACATCGTAAGACGATGGCCGCGCCGTTTTCGTCCTCCCCGAGCCGGAAGACGATGCGGTGGCTGCCCGAGACCGCGATGGCATAGGTGCCCTTGCGGTCACCCTTGAGTCGATGGATCTGGCAGCCGACGCTCTCCAGCGCGTCGAGAGGCGCTCCGCGACCCAGATGCTCCAGCAGCCGTTCGATCTTGCCCTCGATCTGGTCGGGGGATAGGCCGCGCTTGCCCTTGGCGAATCGCTTGGTGCGCCGACTGCCCCATGACTGGATGGCCGCGGCGCGATACGACCACGAGGGCACACGCGCACGCGCTCCCAGAGCGCCAGGCGTAGATGGTAACGAGTTGAAGGACAGAGAGGTGATGCAGGGACTGGCGAAAGAGGGGAAGGTGCGCGCGTTCCTGGACGCGCGCATCCAACGAGCCAACCCCAAGCTCGAGGCCAAAGGCCGCAAGGAGGGATTCCGGAGCGCCTCGAGCAGGAGCGGGAATTGCTGCAAGCGCCGACCAAGCGACGGTGCGATGCAGCAACAGCTGACCGGCTGCTGGCATGTCGCCCGGAGCACGATCCTTGACGCGGGAGGAGAGGGCTGAAAGAGCCCCATACTCGCCCAGGCGCCATCTGATCGAAGGCACATACGTGTACTCAGTCAAATCCATGGCTTACACCCTTCAACTGAGAACGCACTTGGCCTTGGCCGACGGACTTTGTCAGAATCCGGTAATCGTGTTGTTCGTGTCGAATCCTTCCTGCGATAATGCTCGGACCAATACCTAGATTCTCCGCATCGATCTGAACAGACTCATCTGAAAGGGCGAAACGTGACATGCAGTTCTTCCACTGTTCGCTAGGAATCAGGGTGTTGAGTGCGAATTGATCGGCCTCATCTTCAATTGAACTGTGATCACTACCTTGGGTTGGATAGGATTCACTTTCCGTATCGAAATAATCACATAATCCTCCACCGAACAGGTGCAAGAATATATGGCCAATCTCGTGGAAAAGAACAAACCAGAAATTATCGAGTCGATCATGTCGAAGCGTCAAGCCGATGACCGGTCGATTGGTGTCATACAGCATAGCCGCACCATCGAGATGTGACCCCGGCAAATGTTTTTCGATGACACATACGATCCCTTTTTGAGCGAGCAGGTTGCATGCATCAAGTGGTCCACTGGGAGATTGCGTGAGGCTCACTAGCTCGGGAAGCCACGTATCGTTCACTTCGAATTCGGGGACAACGTTATGTGCATGACGTGCTTGAGCGAACTCCAAGACGCGGATTTGCCACGCCAACAGTGCGTACTCGTTCACTTCGGAGATCCGGCGTACTGTTCTGCGGTTGTAAACAGTTTGAAACTGGCGATGATTGACGCTGAAGAAGTATTCGCGAAGTTTCTTGAGCGGATTCTCGTGGGGTCGACTTTCAAACCACTTCCGCCTGATCATCTCTTGATATGGGAACCGCCCCCAGACAATCTCATCAACCTCACCCCACACGTAGGTCGAGTCAATATGGCCTTCTGAAGTCTCCAAAATGCCATCTACATTGATTTCCACGATACGAGAGATTCTTAGCAACGTATCGAGACTCACTCCCATGTAGTTGCTTTCTTCGAAGCGTTGAATTTGTCTTGTTGTTGTATCGAGCCGCGAGGCAAGAGCGTCTTGGCTGATGCCAGACCAGATCCGTGCCTTCGCTAGAACTTTCGGTAATTCATCGATGGCAGACGATTCTGGGAGCGGAATCTGACGCTGTCTGAGTTGTTGGTACTCAGACATTTCTCCCTCGATATCCGTGATTTGGCTCTTCAGCGCGTCAACTTGAATCGCTTGCAGCCAAGTCTGGTCAGTCTTGCGCGTGCAAGCGTCCGAGAGCGCAGCCTTCAGCCGTTGAAGTTGAACGCTGGAGACCTTGAATTGATCGTCGGAATATATCACGGTGTTTCCCTCGTCAGTAGCAATGAGTCTAGGTCGATGTTGATCGCGTATCGACTCTTGACATCGTCGAGACTCGCGGTATGGCTGCCCGGTGGCAAGACCTGCCAAGGGATGCCATCGATTGAGACTAGCTGTGGGATCACTCATTCGAGGATACACTCCCGATCCGGATTGTGTCAAGCGGCGTTGCTGCCGCTCTGCCGCCTTGGGATCGTGGGGCCGCGGATGTCCTGGCGTAGCGGCACGCGAAGGCCGGAGCGAAAGCGACCGAGCCGAGTGGCTGAACGCACGCCGGGGCTTGGAGTTGTCCTTTGAGCGCGGTCTGGGGCAGTCCGGCGGCGACCAGGGGCTCCGAGAGCGGAACCGCAAAATCTTCTCTTCGGTTCGCAGAGAGTTGTTGGCCCAAGCTGAAATGTCCGGTTCCGTCGGGGCCTGCGGCGTCGACCCTTGCGTTGTGGCCGAACCCGCCATCGAGGGGCTCCGTTGCTGAGGGAAATCGGAAGCACTGGGTGCTGTCTGGGAAATCCGTGCGCTTCCCGAATGGGGGGCTGTGGATGGACTACGGCTTCACACGCCTGAGTGTGCGGAAGCGTAGCTTCGCGTGAGCGAAGGCATGACCTCGAACGAGAGCCGCGTGCCGGCAGTCCGTACGCCCGGTTCGACGAGCGGGGAGCGGAAACGTAGTCAAGGTGGAGACTGAGGTGCCGGCACAGGGTCGATAGCTGTCGGAAGCTGTCGGGGAACTGCTACCCCCTCCATCCTCGGTAAGCGAGCCTCTCGTTGGCTTCACCTCAGAAACCAGACGATCCGCGGGATCCGTCTCCCGTGCTGGCAGTACGCCAGCGCGCAGGCGCGCCACGGGGGTGCGATAATCACGGCGATCGTCGGCCAGCCGCCCGCGGCCGCTTGCGGAAGCGCGGCCCAGCGATGACTCCATGCCGAGCACGGATCCCGGGCGGCGCGACGCCTTGCCAGTCGGCACGGTCCTGCGTGAGTTCACGATCCAAGCGGTGCTCGGGCACGGGGGCTTCGGGATCGTCTACCGGGCCGGGCACAACGAACTGGACCTGACGGTCGCGATCAAGGAATACCTGCCAGTCGAGCTGGCCGTGCGGGAAGGCACGGCCGTGCAGCCGCGGAGCGGGACGGAGCGCAAGGACTTTGAGGAGGGGCTGCGCCGGTTCCGGGACGAAGCACAAGCGCTGATCGATTTCGACAGCCATCCGAGCATCGTGTCGTGCCGGGAGTTCTTTCGGGCGCACGGGACGGCGTATCTGGTGATGGCGTACGAGGAGGGGCAGTCGCTGGCGGAAGTGCTGGCAAGCCGGGAAGCGGAGGGACGGCCGTTCGGGGCGGCGGACTTGCTGGGGGTGATGCAGCCGGTGCTGGAGGGGTTGGAGCGCGTCCACGCAGAGGGGGTGCTGCATCGGGATATCAAGCCGTCGAACATTTTGATCCGGCGACTGGACGGGCGGCCGGTGCTGATCGACTTCGGTGCGGCGAAGCAGGCCACGGCGAGATTCAGCAAGTCGCAGGCACCGTACACGGAAGGGTACGCGGCATTGGAGCAAGTGGCGGACGCAGGGAAGCTTGGTCCGTGGACGGACATGTACGGGGTGGGAGCGGTGATGTGGCGGATGGTGGCGGGCGGGAAGCGGCCGTGGGAGCCGCAGCATCCGGTGCGCGTGGAACAGCGCTCGCATGCGGTGGTAGGGGGAACGGAAGACCCGATGCCATCGGCGAGGGAGCTGGGCGAGGGTCGGTTTCCGACGCAGATGCTGGAGGTCATCGACCGGTGCTTGCGGCTGCGTGAAGGGGAACGGATGCAAGGGTCGCGCGAGCTGCTGGAGGCTCTTCGCGAGGTGAGCGAGCTGCCACCGGTAGACGGCGCAGAGTCCGCTCGGCCGCTGGACGAGCGAACTGGATCCAAGCGACAGGAACCGGGATCGCATGCGGTGTCAACGGCTCAAGTGTCGCGAACAGGGTGGCGACGGGGTGGGTGGATTGCGCTGGCGAGTTCGATGGTCGGACTGGGGCTGGTGACTGCCACATGGTGGGGTTTCGATTCGGAGGAAACGGTACGGGATCAAGCCCCCGCTGGAGCCTCGGATGGCATTGGTGGCGAGATTGCGGTCCCGGAGCGAGGGGAGCCGGTGGATTCGGTTCCGAATCCCAACCAGCCGACAGAGAAACCGGAGTCTCCGCCGGAAGCCGGCGGAAAGGGTCGGGATCTGGATCCGACGGGATCGGATCCAGAAGCTGAGAGCGGACGGGATGGCGAAGACAAACTTGAAGTGCGGCCGGAGGGGGCGCAGGACGGGTTCGTGGAGCCCTGGATCCGGGATTGGGATGCTTTGGGAGACATCCGAGATCCGGGATTCGCCGCGACGGCGCGGGCGTACATCGAACGGTACAAGGAGGTGCCTGAGGCGAGCGTGTGGGTAGCCAAGGCGCAAGGGCTGCTGGCCGAGCTGACGGAGTTGGCAGCAGCGAGTCCTACGCCACGCGAGGCAGGCGAGTCGTGGATGAATTCGTTAGGCATGGAGTTCGTCTGGATTCCGGTGGGGAACTTCCTGATGGGCTCACCGATGGACGAAGCGGATCGTCTCACCGACGAGCGTCAGCATGGGGTTCGGATCAACCAGGGGTTTTGGATGAAGAAGCACGAGGTGACGCAGGGGGAGTGGGTGGCGGTGATGGGAACGAATCCATCGTATTCTTCCGATTGCGGTCCGAGGTGCCCAGTGGAACAAGTTTCTTGGGTCGACACGCAAGAGTTCACCCGGAGGTTACACTCGCGGGAATCCGGGAGCGGGTACGTGTACCGATTGCCAACAGAGGCGGAGTGGGAGTACGGGGCGCGGGCCGGGACAACCGGGGCGCGTTACGGGGAATTGGACGCGATAGCGTGGCATCAGGGTAACAGCGGCGGCAGGACGCATCCGGTGGGCCAGAAGCAGGCAAACGCGTGGGGCTTGCACGACATGCTAGGAAACGTGTGGGAGTGGGTGGGAGATTGGTACGGCGTGTATCCGTCTGTTCCGGTAACGGATCCCAGAGGGCCCGAGGCGGGCTCGCGCCGGGTGGCTCGGGGCGGCGGCAGGTTCCTCAACGCGAATGGCGTTCGGTCGGCTTCTCGCTTCGGCAACTCGCCCGGCCGCCGCCACTTCTACATCGGCTTCCGCCTGGTCAGGACAGAGTGACACTTGGTGCTATTACCCTTTCACCCTTGGGCGCGCAATGCGCGAGGAGTGCGTGCGTCGGCCAGCGAAGGTCGGAGCGAAAGCGACCGAGCCGAGCGGCAGAACGCATGCCAGGGCTTGGAGTTGTCCCTTGATTGCGGTCCGGGGCAGTCCAGCGGCGATCGGGGTCTCCGAGAGCGGAACCGCAAAATCTTCCCTCCGGTACGCAGAGAGCTGTTGGACCAAGCTCAAGTGTCCGGTTCCGTCGGGGCCTGTGGCGTCGGCCCTTGCGTTGTGGCCGAACCCTCCCCTAGTTCCCGGATAAGAAATGTTTTGGACATGCTGAACACGCTTGTGTTGTAATGGTTTGCAGGGTTCCCCACGCCGCTCGTTTTTTCACCTCCGGGGTGAATTTTCCGCGCCGGTCCGGAGCCCCGCTCACGATGCCTGCTGACAAAGCTCCCAAACTCTCTTACGGTATCTGCGACGGTCTGCTGACCGGCCTCGCCGGGCTGCCGGCGCTCGCCCGCTTGGCGCGGTCCCTCGGCCTGCCGTGGTTGCTGCAACAGTACGTCCAGATCAAGGTCCGGCAGCGCGGCTGCAGCGACGCCCAGAACCTGCTGAGCTTGATCTTCGGGCTCGCCACCGGCGGCGGGCACCTCAACACCGTCGACGCCCTGGCCGCGGACGAGGCCGCCTGCGAGGGCGCGGGGCTCGCGGGCGCCGTGCCCGACAGCCGCCGCCTCGGGGAGTACTTGACGCGCTTCAGCGCCAAGGCCCTGGACGGGTTGCAAGCCTGCGTGCGGGCGGTCAGCGCGCAAGTCGTGCCGCCGATCGCCGCCGCCTGCGGGAAGGAGCTGGGCTACGTGCCGGTGTTCATCGACGGCACGGGCATCGAGGTGCAGGGCAAGCAGTTCGAGGGCGCCGCGGTGGGCTACAACGGGGAGCGGCAGTACTGGCTGCATTCGGTGTTCGTGGGGCGGGCATGGGTCAGCGCGCGGCTGAACGAGGGCGGCACGGACGTGAAAGGGGACTTCGCCGAGCAACTGGCGGCGGACGTGGACCCGTTGGAGCTGGGGCCGGATCCGGTGTGGGCGCGTGCGGACGCGGCGTACTACTGCTGGGAGTTCGTGAAGGCCTGCACGGATCGCGGCTGGGACTACTCGGTGAGCGTGACGGACCGGAACAAGAAGGCGCCGGTGCTGCGGATCGTGGAAGCCAAGAAGTTCGCGGAAGCGGACTGGGAGCCGGTGGACGAGCGGGGCGTCGAGCGCGCGGTGACGGTCAAGTACCAGCCGAGCAAGTGGGAGGAGAAGCAAGTCTACGTGGTGATCCGGCGGGACCGGGACGGGGCGCAGGAGCTGCTGGAGCCGGTGTACACGGTGATCCTGGTCAGCCGGGACGACTTGCCGGCGGGCGAGCTGGTGCGGCGGCACCGGGCCAAGCAGGGCCAGGAGAACGCGTTCAAGGGCCCGCTGACGGAACTGGGGCTGCACCATCCGCCGTGCCACTCGTACACGGCCAACCAAGCGTTCTACTGGTGCGGGCAGATCGCGCAGTTGCTGCTGCTGATGCTGCAATACCAGGTGCTGCCGGAGAAGGCGCGCCGGCACGGGCTGGGGCCGCTGATCCGGGACTTCGTGCGCAGCGTGGGGCTGTTGCAGAAGCGCGGGCGGGGTCGGAAGCTGCTGTTCGGGACGTGCAACTGCCGCCTGGGCTGGCTGCTGCAGGCGGCGCAGATGGAACCGGGCTGAGGGGGCGGCGGCGGGAGCCGCCGCCACGGAACGACAGGGTAGCCCGGGCAGCTGACAGGGGAGTCGGCGGGGAGCGGTGCGCCTGCGTGGCAGGGCGGAGTGCGTGCATGGAGGCAACGAGGTCTCGAACAGCCTCCGAGACACCGGCAACCGAGTGCCGGAGACCATCCGGGGAGCCTCTCGCGCTCAGAAACTGGATCGTATACGGCCGGAGACCGGCTTGGTTAGAGCCAGATACCGGAAAATCCCGGATTGGCCAGAATTAAGCGGGGATTTGGGAACCCTCCATCGGGGCGGGCTCCCTTGCTAGGGAAAATCGGAAGCACTGGGTGCTGTCCGGGAAGCCCGCGCGCTTCGCGGGGGAGAGGCTGTGGATGGACTACGGCTTGGTACGCCTGAGGGAGCGGAAGCGTAGCTGCGCGTGAGCGAAGGTCGGATCTGGAACGAGAGCCGTGTGCGGGAAATCCCCACGCTCGGTTCAAAGAGCGGAGAACGGAAACGTAGTCAAGGTGGAGACTGAGGCACCGGCACAGGGGCGAGAGCTGTCGGAGAACTTCAACTCCCTCCATCGTCGACTAGAGTGCCTTGCTTTGGCTCCGCCTCAGAAACCCGGCGACTCCCGGGATCCGTCTCTCGCGCTGGCAGTACGCCAGCGCGGAGGCGAGCCGCTGGGGTGCGATAATCACGGCAATCGTCGGCCAGCCGCCCGCGGCCGCTAGCGGAAGCGCGGCCCAGCGATGACTCCATGCCGAGCGCGGATCACGGGCGGCGCGACGCCTTGCCAGTCGGCACGGTCCTGCGGGAATTCACGATCCAAGCGGTGCTCGGACACGGGGGCTTCGGGATCGTCTACCGGGCCGGGCACAACGAACTGGAGCTGACGGTCGCGATCAAGGAATACCTGCCGGTGGAACTGGCCGTGCGGGAAGGCACGGCCGTGCAGCCGCGGAGCGGGACGGAGCGCAAGGACTTCGAGGAAGGGCTGCGACGGTTCCGGGACGAAGCGCAAGCGCTGATCGATTTCGACAGCCATCCGAGCATCGTGTCGTGCCGGGAGTTCTTTCGGGCGCACGGGACGGCGTATCTGGTGATGGGGTACGAGGAGGGGCAGTCGCTGGCGGAACTGCTGGCAAGGCGCGAAGCGGAGGGACGGCCGTTCGCGGCGGCGGACTTGCTGGGGGTGATGCAGCCGCTGCTGGAGGGGTTGGAGCGTGTCCACGTAGCGGGGGTGCTGCATCGGGATATCAAGCCGTCGAACATCCTGATCCGGCGGCGGGACGGGCGGCCGGTGCTGATCGACTTCGGAGCGGCGAAGCAGGCCACGGCGAGATTCAGCAAGTCGCAGGCGCCGTACACGGAGGGGTACGCGGCTTTGGAGCAAGTGGCGGACGTGGGGAAGCTGGGACCGTGGACGGACATGTACGGAGTGGGAGCGGTGATGTGGCGGATGGTGGCGGGCGGGAAGCGGCCGTGGGAGCCGCCGCATCCGGTCAGGGTGGAACAGCGCTCGCATGCGGCGTTAGGCGGAACGGAAGACCCGATGCCGTCGGCGAGGGAGTTGGGTAAGGGGCGGTTTCCGTCGCCGATGCTGGAGGTCATCGACCGGTGCTTGCGGTTGCGGGAGACGGAACGGATGCAAGGGTCGCGCGAGCTGCTGGAGGCTCTGCGCGAGGTGAGCGAGCTGCCACCGGCAGGGTCTTCAGGGGCCGCTCGGCCGCTGGCCGGGCGAACTGGAGGTAAGCGACAGGAACCGGGATCGCATGCGGTGCCAGCACGGGCAGAGTCGCGCGCAGGGTGGCGACGGGGTGGATGGGTCGCGCTGGCGAGTTTGGTGGTCGGGCTGGGGTTAGTGGTTGCCACATGGTGGAGTTTCGGTTCTGAGGAAACGCAGCGCGAAGCAGGCGCGTCGGGGATGAATTCGCTAGGCATGGAGTTCGTCTGGATTCCGGCGGGAACCTTCCTGATGGGCTCGCCAGAGGATGAAGAGGGTCGTTTTCCCGACGAGCGTCAGCATGAGGTGCGGATCAGCGAGGGATTCTGGATAGGGAAGCACGAGGTGACGCAAGGGGAGTGGGTGGCGGTGATGGGAACGAATCCGTCGCATTTTTCCGATTGCGCTCCGCAGTGCCCCGTGGAGGAAGTGTCGTGGGACGATACGCAGGAGTTCATACGGAGGTTGAACGGGTGGGTGTCGCGTCGTGCCTACATGTACCGGCTACCGACGGAGGCGGAGTGGGAATATGCGGCTCGGGCCGGGACGACTGGAATCCGCCATGGGAAGTTGGACGAAATCGCGTGGCACAGAGACAATAGCGGCAATGGGACGCAGCCGGTTGGCCAGAAGCGGACTAACGCGTGGGGCTTGCACGACATGCTGGGAAACGTGTGGGAGTGGGTGGGAGACTGGTACGGCGAGTATCCGTCAGGTCCGGTGACGGATCCCGGAGGTCCCGAGTCGGGCTCGGGCCGGGTGCTTCGGGGCGGCGGCTGGAACCGCCTCGCGAGGTACGTTCGATCAGCTTCTCGCAGCAGCTCCTCGCCCGGCTACCGCAGCAGCTCCGTCGGCTTCCGCTTGGTCAGGACAGAGTGACACTGGATGCTATTACCCTTTCACCCTCGGCTACGCACAGAGGGCGTCGGTCGGTCAGCGAAGGCCGGAGCCAGAGCGACCGAGCCGAGCGGCAGAACGCACGCCAGGGCCTAGACTGTCCCTAGATCGCGGGTCTGGGAAGTCCGGCGGCGATGGGGGTCTCCGACGACGGCAGTTCGAGTCTTCTCTTCCAGTCGGTAGTCAATGGACTGCTGGAGCAACGCTGAAAGGTCCGGTTCGGTCGTGGCCTGCGGCGTCGGCCCTTCCGTTGCAGTTGAACCCTAATCGGGGGGCTCCGTAGCCAAGGAAAGTCGGAACTACCAAGAAATTCGCCAAGGGTGATCGCCGCCGCTTTCAGAGCCCGCTCGCAGACAAGATCGATGAGATACTGACGCTCTTGGAGTCCGGTGCCACCCCGGTGGAGTTGGAAGAGAATGGCTGTCAGATCCATCGACTGACCGGCGACCGCAAGGGTGCCTACGCCGTCGCGGTCTCGGCCCGCTACCGCATCGTCTTCCACTACGAGGACGGTAACGTCTATGATGTGGAAGCGGTCGACTACCGCAAGAGTTGAGAAAGGATGATCCAATGGAACCGGACATCAACCGAGCGGATCCGCCGCCCGAGCTGTACGCCATCGACGGTGCCGTGCCGGCCGCAGTGCTCGAGGCGCACGTCGAGTGGCTGCGCCGCAACCCCATGCACCCCGGGCGGCTCATCGCCGGCACCTGCGAGCGCAAGTCTCTCAGCACGGCGGAGGCCGCTGCGCTGTTTGGCATCGCGTGCGCGGACTTGACCGAGGTGATCGAGGAACGGGCACCCGTCACGCCCGAACTCGCCCTGCGGATGGAAGCGGCAAGCTGGTTGAAGGCCGCTACTTGGATGCGTTCGCAGAGTGCCTACGATCTCGCGCAAGCGCGGAGGAGACTCGAGCGCACCGGGGCGATCCCTGCGGCGGCGGCCCCTGCACGGCAGCAAGCCAGCACCATGGAGTCCGCAGCCGCGCGCTGAGCTAGCGATTCAGGCGCGACGGGGGCTGCATGGGCACCTGCGGAGAGCACACACGGCTTACCTCGCGGTGAGCCTGCCGGGCACGATCTCGTCGGAGGCCTTGGCATCCTCATCAAGGGCCGGACATGAGTGTCGCGGCAAGGATTCGCGTCCGCCACAAGAGCACCTGCGCGGTATCCTGGCGGGCCTCAACTCGGAGATGACTCCCGGGCACCCATTGGCTGCGCGGCACGCTCGCCGCGCAGCTCGGCGGCGCATGGACAGCGCCCCGTGGATCCAAGCCGCGGGCTAGCTGGAGCACTACGAAGAAGCTCACCGGCAGAGACCTGCGCGGCATTCCTGACCGCAACCGCCCAGACCGAGACTCCAATACACGCTCCAGCTCTATCGCGAGCTTCAGCGTTCGAGACGACCCAGCGATCGCGGCAAGCCCTTCTTCCGTTGGTCGCCCGCAGTTTCGTTCGCGGACATGGCGGAACCGGCAAAACCGCACCAAGCCACATAGCGTTTGCATGTGATCCATGCAACCGCTGGCAACAGCACGGCAGGAACCACCAAGTCCCCCGGCTGGCTACTCAAGATCTGCGTCTGCTGCAAAGACGCTAGCACCGCCATGAACACGAGATAAACAGTGACAGAGCGCAGGAGATCACGTTTGCTGAACGTTCTTGCGCTGTTGCGTAGTGGCGGGTTTCTGGCTAGGCCGATCTCGGCTAGCGCGACGAAGGCCACAGCCATGCAGAGCCAGAGGATCACGTACTCGTAGCGACCCTCGGCGCTGAGTCCACACACACCAGCCAGAGCGACAGTGCCACCGCACCACGCGCACCGCTTTCCGATCCCGCTAGCACTCACTGCTGCACACCGTCGTGTACGTGCATAGCGTCTCGTACGACACGCACACCAGCGAGCCTACCAAACAGGCTGGTATACCGACAATCTGACCAAAGGCCGGAACGGCACTAAGCCAGACAGTGGATGTGGCAAGCCACAGGGCGCATCGAGTCGTCCCGTCTGCAATCTCGTCCCGGCACCTGACTTCACACCCAGAAGGCGCGTCCTCGACCGGCGCGTCCTCGCCTTGGGCTTGCGTCGGTACAACAAGCAGTGAGACGGGACAGACGAAAGCGAAACCGATCAAGCTGTGCCCGGTTATCTCGCGCCTCCTGTGAGGCGAGGACGCCTTGCGGGGCAAGCGGTGCATCGTGCATTGCGATCAGCACCTAGATCATCGGTCCGCTCCGCGAACCGTTGAAGGTCCTCGTCGCTCAAGTTCGGATAGACGCTCATTGCGCCTTGTCGGACGATTGTCGAGAAAGATTCCGGATCGCAGCCGTTTGACGCGTAGGCTTCCTGGATGCCCTTGGAGAACTCCATCGCTTGCGGGAGATATTGGAGTAGCGCGGTCTCTCCAAGCGACACGCCATCGCGAGCATCATCCTCACTGGGGCTGTTGGCAATGTCCATGCGCCCGTGCAGCATCGCTGACAGTAGGAGCGAGTATCCGTTCCGGTCGGATCGGTACCGTTGGCTAGCAAGACGCGCATCACGGCATGGGTTCCCCTCGACATCGCTAAGTCCATAGGCGTGAGGTGCATGTCGTCCGTGTGATGCGGGTCAGCCCCGTGCGCAAGGAAGGCCCTGCCTATCCGCAAGGAATAATCAGTCCCCGTCTGTCCGCGCATGACGGCGTATTGAAGCGCCGTTCTCTTCCTGTGGTTCTCTGCATTCACTGAAGCACCCTGGCGCTGGCAGTACGCCAGCGCGGAGGCGCGCCACTGGGGTGCGATAATCACGGCAATCGTCGGCCAGCCGCCCGCGGCCGCTTGCGGAAGCGCGGCCCAGCGAGGACTCCATGCCGAGCGCGGATCACGGGCGGCGCGACGCCTTGCCAATCGGCACGATCCTGCGGGAATTCGCGATCCAGGCGGTGATCGGACACGGGGGCTTCGGGATCGTCTACCGGGCCGGGCACAACGAACTGGACCTGACAGTCGCGATCAAGGAATACCTGCCAGTTGAGATGGCCGTGCGAGAAGGCACGGCCGTGCAGCCGCGGAGCGGGACGGAGCGCAAGGACTTCGCGGAGGGGCTGCGACGGTTCCGGGACGAAGCCCAGGCACTGATCGATTTCGACAGCCATCCGAGCATCGTGTCGTGCCGGGAGTTCTTTCGGGCGCACGGCACGGCGTATCTGGTGATGGGGTACGAGGAGGGGCAGTCGCTGGCGGAAGTGCTGGCGAGCCGGGAAGCGGAGGGACGACCGTTCGCGGCGGGTGACTTGATGGGGGTTATGCAGCCGGTGCTGGAGGGGTTGGAGCGCGTCCACGCAGCGGGGGTGCTGCATCGGGATATCAAGCCGTCGAACATTTTGATCCGGCGGCGGGACGGGCGGCCGGTGCTGATCGACTTCGGTGCGGCGAAGCAGGCCACGGCGAGATTCAGCAAGTCGCAGGCGCCGTACACGGAGGGGTACGCGGCCTTGGAACAAGTGGCGGACGCGGGGAAGCTGGGGCCGTGGACCGACATGTACGGAGTGGGAGCGGTGATGTGGCGGATGGTGGCGGGCGGGAAGCGGCCGTGGGAGCCGCCGCATCCGGTGCGCGTGGAACAGCGCTCGCACGCGGTGGTAGGGGGAACGGAAGACCCGATGCCATCGGCGAGGGACCTGGGCGAGGGACGGTTTCCGTCGCAGATGCTGGAGGTCATCGACCGGTGCTTGCGGCTGCGTGAAGGGGAACGGATGCAAGGGTCGCGCGAGCTGCTGGAGGCTCTGCGTGGGGTGGGTGAGTTACTTCCGGCTGGGGTTGCTGGGGTCGCTCGGCCGCTGGCCGAGCGAACTGGTGCCAATCGACAGGATGCGGGATCGCATGCGGTGCCAGTACGCCCAGAGCCGCGCAAAGGGTGGCGATGGGGTGGGTGGATCGCACTGGCGAGCTTGGTGGTCGGGCTGGGATTGGTGCTGGCGACATGGTGGGGTTCCGATTCGGCAGAAACGATTCGCGGTCAAGGACCCGCTGAAGCCTCGGATGGCGTTGGAGACGAGATTGGAGTCCCGGAGCGAGGGGAAGCGGTGGATTCGGTGCCGAACTCCGACCAGCGTCCCGGCAATCGCGAGTCTCTAGCGGAAGTGAACGGGACAGCTCAAGATCTGGATCCGATCTCGGTCGGATCTGGGCGCAAGGAAGAGATTGCCGAAGCCGAGAGCGGGCGGGATAGCGAAGACAACCTTGAAGTGAGCCCGGAGTCGTCGCAAGACAGCTTCGCGCAGCCTTGGATCCGGGATTGGGATGCATTGGGGGATATCCGAGATCCGGGATTCGCCGCGACAGCGCGGGCGTACGTCGAACAGTACAAGCAGGTGCCAGAGGCGAGGGTGTGGGTGGCGAAGGCGGAAGGGCTGCTGGCCGAGCTGACGGAGTTGGCAGCGGCGAGCACTATGCGGCGCGAGGCAGGCGAGGCGTGGACGAATTCGCTAGGCATGGAGTTCGTCTGGATTCCGGTGGGGAACTTCCTGATAGGCTCACCGATGGACGATGCGGATCGTTTTACCGACGAGCGTCAGCACGAGGTGTGGATCAGCGAGGGGTATTGGATGAAGAGGCACGAAGTGACGCAAGGGGAGTGGGTGGCGGTGATGGGTGCGAACCCGTCGCGCTTCGCCATATGCGGTCCCCGGTGCCCAGTGGAGCAAGTGTCTTGGGAAGAAACGCAGGAGTTCATAGGGAGGTTGAACTCGCGGGAATCCGGGAGCAGATACGTATACCGATTGCCGACAGAGGCGGAATGGGAGTACGGGGCGCGGGCCGGGACAACCGGGGCGCGTTACGGGGCATTGGACGCGATTGCGTGGTACGGGAACAACAGCGGCCGCAGGACGCATCCGGTAGGACAGAAGCGGGCTAACGCGTGGGGCTTGCACGACATGCTAGGGAACGTGTGGGAGTGGACGGGAGATTGGTACGGCGCGTATCCGTCGGGCTCGGTGACGGATCCAGATGGTCCCAAGGCAGGCTCGGCCCGGGTGGCTCGGGGCGGCGGCTGGAGCAACAACGCGAGGCGCGTTCGGTCGGCTAATCGCAACAGCTACTCGCCCGGCGACCGCAGTTACAGCATCGGCTTCCGCCTAGTCAGGACAGACTGAAACCGGGTTCTATCACCCTTTCACCCTCGGCTGCGCACAGAGGGCGTCCGTCGGTCATCGAAGGCCGGAGCGAAAGCGACCGAGCCGAGCGGCAGAACGCACGGTCGGGTCTGGATCGTTCATTGAACGCGGATCCGGCCAGTCTGGCAGCGAGCGGAGTCTCCGAGAACGCTAGATTGAATCCGCTCTTCCCTGCGGTTGGCAATGGGCGGTTGGAGCAAGGCAGAAAGGCCCGGTTCGGTTGTGGTTTTTGGCGGCGGCCCTTCCGAGGTGGTCGAGCCCTCCATCGGAGGGCTCCCTTGCTGGGGAAATTCGGAAGCGCTGGGTGCCGTCCGGGACGCCCGTGCGCTTCCTGGAGGATGGACTACGGCTTGGTACGCCTGAGTGAGCGGAAGCGTAGATTCGCGTGAGCGAAGGCATGATCTCGAACGAGAGCCGAGTGCGGGAAATCCGCACGCTCGGTTCGACGAGCGGAGAGCGGAACCGTAATCGAAGTGGAGACTGAAGAACCGGCACGGGGGCGATAGCTGTCGGAAGCCATCGGCGTGCTGCTACTCCCTCCATCCTCGACGAGAGTCCCTCTCTGTGGCTCCGCTTCAGAAACCCGACGATTCCCGGGATCCGTCTCCCGCGCTGGCAGTACGCCGGCGCGGAGGCGGGCCACTGGGGTGCGATAATCACGGCAATCGTCGGCCAGCCGCCCGCGGCCGCTTGCGGAAGCGCGGCCCAGCGATGACTCCATGCCGAGCGCGGATCACGGGCGGCGCGACGCCTTGCCAGTCGGCACGGTCCTGCGCGAATTCACGATCCAAGCGGTGCTCGGACACGGGGGCTTCGGGATCGTCTACCGGGCCGGGCACAACGAACTGGAGCTGACGGTCGCGATCAAGGAATACCTGCCGGTGGAACTGGCCGTGCGGGAAGGCGCGGCCGTGCAGCCGCGGAGCGGTACGGAGCGCAAGGACTTCGCGGAGGGGCTGCGCCGGTTCCGGGACGAAGCGCAAGCGCTGATCGATTTCGACAGCCATCCGAGCATCGTGTCGTGCCGGGAGTTCTTTCGGGCGCATGGCACGGCGTATCTGGTGATGGGGTACGAGGAGGGTCAGTCGCTGGCGGAAGTGCTGGCGAGCCGCGAAGCGGAGGGACGACCGTTCGGGGCGGCGGACTTGCTGGGGGTGATGCAGCCGGTGCTGGAGGGGTTGGAGCGCGTCCACGCAGCGGGGGTGCTGCATCGAGACATCAAGCCGTCGAACATCCTGATCCGGCGGCGGGACGGGCGGCCGGTGCTGATCGACTTCGGAGCGGCGAAGCAGGCCACGGCGAGATTCAGCAAGTCGCAGGCGCCGTACACGGAGGGGTACGCGGCATTGGAACAAGTGGCGGAAGTGGGGAAGCTGGGACCGTGGACGGACATGTACGGGGTGGGAGCGGTGATGTGGCGGATGGTGGCAGGCGGGAAGCGGCCGTGGGAGCCGCCGCATCCGGTGCGCGTGGAACAGCGCTCGCATGCGGCGCTGGGGGGAACGGAAGACCCGATGCCGTCGGCGAGCGAGCTGGGCGAGGGTCGGTTTCCGTCGCAGATGTTGGAGGTCATCGACCGGTGCTTGCGCTTGCGGGAGACGGAACGGATGCAAGGGTCGCGCGAGCTGCTGGAGGCACTTGGTGAGGTGAGCGAGTCGCTTCCGGCGGGGTCTCTGGGGGCCGCTCGGCCGTCGGCCGAGCAAACTGGAGTCAAGCGACAGGAACCGGGATCGCATGTGGCGCCAGTAGGTGCAGAGCCGCGCTCAGGGTGGCGACGGGGTGGATGGATCGCGCTGGCGAGCTTGGTGGTAGGGTTGGCGCTGGCGACATGGTGGAATTCCGGTTCCGAGCAAACGGTACGCGATCAAGCACCCTCTGGAGCCTCGGATGGCGTTGGAGACGAGATTGGAGTCCCGGAGCGAGAGGAAGTAGCGGATTCGGTTCCGAGCCCCGACCAGCAGGCCGAGGATCGGGAGGCCCCGCCGGAAGCCAGCGGGACTGCTCAGGATCCAGATCCGATCTCGGTCGGATCTGGACGCAATGAAGAGGTTGCCGGAGCCGATAGCAGGCGAGATCGCGACGACATCCTTGAAGTGCGCCTGGAGGAGTCGCAAGACAGCCTCGTGCAGCCATGGATCCGGGACTGGGACGCCTTGGGAGACATCCGCGACCGGGGATTCGCCGCGACAGCGCAGGCGTACGTCGAACAGTACAGGCAGGTGCCAGGGGCGAGGGTGTGGGTGGCGAAGGCTGAGGGGCTGCTGGCCGAGCTGAGGGAGTTGGAAGCGGCGAGCACCATGCGGCGCGAGGCAGGCGAGGCATGGACGAATTCGCTAGGCATGGAGTTCGTCTGGATTCCGGCGGGGACCTTTCTGGTGGGCTCACCGATGCACGAAGAGGGTCGTGTTTTCGGTGAGCGACAGCACGAGGTCCGGATCAGCGAGGGCTTTTGGATAGGGAAGTATGAGGTGACGCAAGGGGGGTGGGTAGCGGTGATGGGAACGAACCCATCGCGTTTCTCCAATTGCGGCCCGCGGTGCCCAGTGGAGCGAGTGTCGTGGGACGACACGCAGGAGTTCATACGGAGGTTGAAGTCGCGGGAATCCGGGAACGGGTACGTATACCGATTGCCGACCGAGGCGGAGTGGGAGTACACGGCGCGGGCGGGGACACCCGGGGCGCGCTACGGCGAGTTGGGCGCAATCGCTTGGTATTCGGCAAACAGCGGCGATAGGACGCATCCGGTAGGGCAGAAGCGGCCTAACGCGTGGGGCTTACACGACATGCTGGGAAACGTGTGGGAGTGGACGAAAGACTGGTACGGCGCGTATCCCTCCGGTACGGTGACGGATCCTGGGGGTCCCGAGTCGGGCGCAGGCCGGGTGTATCGGGGCGGCGGCTGGTACAACAGCGCGGGGTACGTTCGGTCGGCGGCTCGCGGCCTCCTCTCGCCCGGAGCCCGCGACAACATCATCGGCTTCCGCCTAGTCAGGACAGAGTGAGACTGGGCGCTATTATCCTTTCACACTCGGGTGCGTGAGGCGCGAGGAGTGCGTGCGTCGGCTCGCGAAGGCTGGAGCGAAAGCGACCGAGCCGTGTGGCACAACGCACGCCTGGGCATAGACTGTCCCTAGATCGCGGGTCCGGATAGTCCGGCGGCGATGGGAGTCTCCGAGGACGGCAGTTCGAATCTTCTCTTCCCTCCGGTAGGCAGAGGGCTGTTGGAGCAATGCTGAAAGGTCCGGTTCGGTCGTGGCCTGCGGCGTCGGCTCCTCCGTTGCAGTTGAACCCTAATCGGGGGGCTCCGTAGCCAAGGAAAGTCGGAACTACCAAGAAATTCGCCAAGGGTGATCGCCGCCGCTTTCAGAGCCCGCTCGCTGACAAGATCAATGAGATACTGACGCTCTTGGAGTCCGGTGCCACCCCGGTGGAGTTGGAAGAGAATGGCTGTCAGATCCATCGACTGACCGGCGACCGCAAGGGTGCCTACGCCATCGCGGTCTCGGCCCGCTACCGCATCGTCTTCCACTACGAGGACGGTGACGTCTATGATGTGGAAGTGATCGACTACCACAAGAGTTGAGAAAGGATGATCCAATGGAACCGGATATCAACCGAGCGGATCCGCCGCCCGAGCTGTACGCCATCGACGGTGCCGTGCCGGCCGCAGTGCTCGAGGCGAAGGTCGAGTGGCTGCGCCGCAACCCCATGCACCCCGGGCGGCTCATCGCCGGCACCTGCGAGCGCAAGTCTCTCAGCACGGCGGAGGCAGCCGCGCTGTTGGGCATCGCGTGCGCGGACCTGACCGAGGTGATCGAGCAACGGGCACCCGTCACGCCCGAACTCGCCCTGCGGATGGAAGCGGCAGGCTGGTTGAAGGCCGCTACTTGGATGCGGTCGCAGAGTGCCTACGATCTCGCGCAAGCGCGGAGGAGACTCGAGCGCACCGGGGCGATCCCTGCGGCGGCGGCCCCTGCACGGCAGCAAGCCAGCACCATGGAGTCCGCGGCCGCGCGCTGAGCTAGCGATTCAGGCGCGAGGGCTGCATAGGCACCTGCGGAGAGCACACACGGCTTACCTCGCGGTGAGCCTGCCGGGCACGATCTCGTCGGAGGCCTTGGCATCCTCATCAAGGGCCGGACATGAGTGTCGCGGCAAGGATTCGCGTCCGCCACAAGAGCACCTGCGCGGTATCCTGGCGGGCCTCAACTCGGAGATGACTCCCGGGCACCCATTGGCTGCGCGGCACGCTCGCCGCGCAGCTCGGCGGCGCATGGACATCGCCCCGTGGATCCAAGCCGCGGGCTAGCTGGAGCACTACGAAGAAGCTCACCGGCAGAGACCTGCGCGGCATTCCTGACCGCAACCGCCCAGACCGGACCCCGAAACACGCTCCAGCTCTATCGCGAGCTTCAGCGCTCGAGACGACCCAGCGATCGTGGCGATCCCTTCTTCTGTTGCTCGCCCGCAGTTTCGTTCGCGGACATGGCGGAACCGGCAAAACCGCACCAAGCCACATAGCGTTTGCATGTGATCCATGCAACCGCTGGCAACAGCACGGCAGGAACCACCAAGTCCTCCGGCTGGCTACTCAAGATCTGCGTCTGCTGCAAAGACGCTAGCACCGCCATGAACACGAGATAAACAGTGACAGAGCGCAGGAGATCACGTTTGCTGAATGTTCTTGCGCTGTTGCGTAGTGGTGGGTTTCTGGCTAGGCCGATCTCGGCTAGCGCGACGAAGGCCACAGCCATGCAGAGCCAGAGGATCACGTACTCGTAGCGACCCGCGGCTCCGAGTCCACACACACCAGCCAGAGCGACAGTGGCACCGCACCACGCGCACCGCGTTCCGATCCCGCTAGGACTCACTGCTGCACACCGCCGTATACGTGTATAGCGTCTCGTACGACACGCACACGAGGGAGCCTACCAAACAGGCTGGTATACCGACAATCTGACCAAAGGCCGGAACGGCATTAGGCCAGACAGTGCATGTGGCAAGCCACAGGGCGCATCGAGTCGTCCCGTCTGCAATCTCGTCCCGGCACCTGACTTCACACTCAGAAGGCTCGTCCTCGACCGGCTCGTCCTCGCCTTGGGCTTGCGTCGGTACAACAAGCAGTGAGACGAGACAGACGAATGCGAAACCGATCAAGCTGTGCCTGGTCATTTCGCGCCTCCTGTGAGGCGAGGACGCCTTGCGGGGCAAGCGGTGCAACGTGCATTGCGATCAGCAACTGGATCATCGGCCCGCTCCACGAACCGTTGCATGTCCTCGTCGCTCAAGTTCGGATCGACTTTCGTTGCGACTGGTCGGACAATTGTCGAGAGAGATTCCGGGTCGCCGCCGTTTAACGAGTAGCCTTCCCGGATGCCCTTGGAGAACTCCATTGCTTGCGGGAGACATGGCAGTAGCGCGGTCTCTCCAAGCGACACGCCATCGCGAGCATCATACTGGCTAAGACTGTCGGCAACGTCGATGCACCCGTGCAGCATCGCTGACAGTTGTGGCGAGTTTCCGTTCCGGTCGGATCGGCACCGTTGGCTAGCAAGACGCGCATCACGGCGTGGGTTCCCCTCGACATCGCTAAGTCCATAAGCGTGAGGTTCATGTCGTCCGTGTGATGCGGGTCAGCACCGTGCCCAAGCAAGGCCCTGACTATCCGCAAGGAGCAATCAGTCCCCGTCTGTCCGCGCATGACGGCGTAATGAGGCGCAGTTCTCTTCCTGTGGCTCTCTGCATTCACTGAAGCACACTGGCGCTGGCAGTACGCCAGCGCGGAGGCGCACCACCGGGGTGCGATAATCGCGGCAATCGTCGGCCAGCCGCCCGCGGCCGCTTGCGGAAGCGCGGCCCAGCGAGGACTCCATGCCGAGCGCGGATCACGGGCGGCGCGATGCCTTGCCAGTCGGCACGGTCCTGCGGGAATTCACGATCCAAGCGGTGCTCGGGCACGGGGGCTTCGGGATCGTCTACCGGGCCGGGCACAACGAACTGGAGCTGACGGTCGCGATCAAGGAATACCTGCCGGTGGAACTGGCCGTGCGGGAAGGCGCGACGGTGCAGCCGCGGAGCGGGACGGAGCGCAAGGACTTCGCGGAGGGGCTGCGACGGTTCCGGGACGAAGCGCAAGCGCTGATCGATTTCGACAGCCATCCGAGCATCGTGTCGTGCCGGGAGTTCTTTCGGGCGCACGGGACGGCGTATCTGGTGATGGGGTACGAGGAGGGGCAGTCGCTGGCGGAAGTGCTGGCAAGGCGCGAAGCGGAGGGACGACCGTTTGAGGCGGCGGACTTGCTGGGGGTGATGCAGCCTGTGCTGGAGGGGTTGGAGCGCGTCCACGCGGCGGGGGTGCTGCATCGAGATATCAAGCCTTCGAACATCCTGATCCGGCGGCGGGACGGGCGGCCGGTGCTGATCGACTTCGGAGCGGCGAAGCAGGCAGCGGCGAGGTTCAGCAAGTCGCAGGCACCGTACACGGAGGGGTACGCGGCCTTGGAACAAGTGGCGGACGCGGGGAAGCTGGGACCGTGGACGGACATGTACGGAGTGGGAGCGGTGATGTGGCGGATGGTGGCGGGCGGGAAGCGGCCGTGGGAGCCGCCGCATCCGGTGCGCGTGGAACAGCGCTCGCATGCGGCGCTGGGTGGAACGGAAGATCCGATGCCGTCGGCGAGGGAGCTGGGCAAGGGTCGGTTTCCGACGCCGATGCTGGAGGTCATTGACCGGTGCTTGCGGCTGCGGGAAGGGGAACGGATGCAAGGCTCGCGCGAGCTGCTGGAGGCTCTTGGTGAGGTGAGCGAGCCGCGTCCGGTGGGATTTCCGGGGGCCGCTCGGCCGCTGGCCGAGCGAACTGGCGCGAAGCGACAGGAACGGGGGCCGCGTGCAACGCCAGTACGCGCAGAGCCGCGCACAGGGTGGCGACGGGGTGGGTGGATCGCGCTGGCGAGCTTGGTGGTCGGGTTGGGGCTGGTGGTTGCCACATGGTGGAGTTCCGGCTCCGAGGAAACGGTTCGCGATCAAGTGCCCGCCGGCGCCTCGGATGGCGTAGGAGACGAGATCGCGGTATTGGAGCGAGAGGAATCGGTGGATTCGGTTCCGAGCCCCGACCAACCGACCGAGGATCGGGAGTCCCCGCTGGAAGCCGGCGGGAGCGCTCAGGACCCAGATCCGATCTCGGTTGGATCTGGCCGCAATGAAGAGGATGCCGAAGCCGAGAGCGGGCGGGATAGCGACGACAGCCTCAAGGTGGGGCCGGAGGGGTCGCAAGACAGTTTGGCGCAGCCCTGGATTCGGGATTGGGACGCATTGGGGGACATCCGCGATCCGGGATTCGCCACGACAGCGCAGGCGTACATCGAAAAGTACAAGGAGGTGCCTGAGGCGAGCGTGTGGGTAGCCAAGGCGGAAGGGCTGCTGGCCGAGCTGGCGGAGTTGGAAGCGGCGAGTCCAACGCGGCGCGAGGCAGGCGAGTCGTGAGTTCATTCCAATCCGAAAATGAGCCTGAACGAGGGCCGAGGGAAGGGATGCGGGAACGGAGTGATTATAGACCCACGGGAGGGTCTGCTGCAAGCCCAGTGCCACCGCCTTATGCTAGGAAGGCAGCCGAAGCGGACGCGCGGCTCTGCCGAGGGGCAACCGCGCTAGGAATAGGTTGCGCTGGTGACCGATGGTCCCCCGGGGCGGTTCCGGTTGGAGCCGCCCCGGTCATGGTCGTCGGCACGGGGCCCTTCCATCGGGGCCAGCTCATGCCTAAGGAAAACCTCGGGGGGTTCGGGGGGCAGAGCCACCCGTCAGATAACAAGGCTGCGCCCGCAGGGCGCAGACCGATGACCCCGCTGGAGCGCACCGCGGCACGGCCCGTGCGGAAAGACTCGATTCCAACGTGAGATGAGCCTGAACGAGGCCGCGCTCAGGCCGCCTCCCGCAGTTCCGCGAAGAGCGCCTCGCGCGCCTCTTGCAGAGCGCGCGCCGCTGCGTGGTCCGTCTGCGCGTGCGCCTCCCGGTCCAACTCCGCGAAGCTCACCTCCGGCCGCAAGTAGCGCGCCGCCTCCGGCAGCGCCTTGAGCCGCTCGTACGGCGTGCGGATGTCGGCTGGCCGGTAGACCTTGCGCTGCTTCCCCTTGGCATCCGTCTCCACGCGCGGGTACAGGCACGGCCGGTGGTAGTTCAGGTACGGGTCCAGCACCTCGCGGTGGAACCGGTCCAGGCGCTCCGCGTGGCGTCCCGGGATGTGCCCGTACCCGAATTGCTTGCGGATCACGCTGCCGTTCTTGCTCTCCGCCAGGGCGTTGTCGTTGCTGCGCCGCGGGCGCGACTTGGTGAACTCCTCCACGCGCAGCTTCTCCAGCAGCGCGGCCACTTGGTAGTTCACGTACTCGGACCCGTTGTCGGAGTGAAACCCATGCACGACAAAGGGGAACGACTCCAGCAGCCGCTCCAGCACCGGCACCAGGTAGCGCTCGGAAATGCGCTCCACGCACCCCGTGAACTGGTACTGGGTGACCGTGTCGACCGCGTTGATGTGATACACCCCCTTGACCTTGTCGAGGTCGCCCTGATGCACCGAGTCCACCCGCACCCAGCCCGGGCGGCCCTCCGGGCGCGGCTTGCGCCGCTCGCCGATCGGCACCGTCGCGGGGCGCGTGCCGTCCAGGTTGCCGAGCACGCGCACGTAGGCCGTGGAGTGCCGCAAATTGTACAGGTGGCCGTGGGAGATCCCCGCCAGCCGCTCGTAGCGCTCGTCGCCGAAGACCTCGAAAGCCCGGCGCAGCAAGGCCATCGTGGCCGGGCCGGACAGCGTGCCGTGCAGCGCGTCCGTCTCGGCCAGCAGCAGGATGTCGTCCCGCGTGTAACGCCGCGGGAACGGCCGCGCCGCCCCCGTGCGCCCGTCCGCCACGCCCCCGTTCTCGATGTACGCCGCGATCAGCCGCGCCACCTGCGCCCGCGACAGCCCCGTCGTCCGCTGCAAGTACGTCCGCAGCAAGCCCCGCTCCGCGCGCTTGTTCAGCTTCCAGTACGAGAACCGCCGCATCGTGCGCTCCACGTGCGCGTACGCCTCCGTACGCGACGGAGCCAGCGCCGCCTCCGGCGGCGTCGCCTCCAGGAACTGACGCACGTCCGCCAAGGTCCGGTGCGTCGCCAGATCGATTTGCAAGATCACCCTCCGATGATCCGCGCATCCCCACCGGAGCCTCGTTCAGGCTCATCTCTCGTTGGAATCAACCCCCTCGTTCAGGCTCATCTCTCGTTGGAGAAGACTTCGTGGATGAATTCGTTGGGCATGGAGTTTGTCTGGATTCCTGCGGGGAAATTCCTGATGGGCTCACCGGCGAACGAAGAGGGTCGTTATCCCGACGAGAGTCAGCACGAGGTGCGGATCAGCGAGGGGTATTGGATGAAGAAGCACGAGGTGACGCAGGGCGAGTGGGTGGCGGTGACGGGTGCGAACCCGTCGCGTTTCTCCAAATGCGGTCCGCTGTGCCCAGTGGAGGGAGTGTCCTGGGTCGATACGCAGGAGTTCATACGGAGGTTGAACTCGCGGGAATCCGGGAGGGGGTACGTGTACC
Organism: Bryobacterales bacterium; assembly: GCA_965242625.1. Lineage (GTDB taxonomy): Bacteria > Acidobacteriota > Terriglobia > Bryobacterales > UBA6623 > VXMF01. The sequence continues at coordinate 1,816,113 of CBDEST010000005.1, forward strand.
GATTGCCGACAGAGGCGGAGTGGGAGTACGGGGCGCGGGCGGGGACGCCCGGGGCGCACTACGGAAAGTTGGACGGTATCGCGTGGTATCGGGCAAACAGGGGCAGGAGGACCCATCGGGTAGGGCAGAAGCGGCCTAACGCGTGGGGCTTGTATGACATGCTGGGAAACGTGTGGGAGTGGACGGGGGACTGGTACGGCGAGTATCCGTCTGGTTCGGCGACGGATCCCGGGGGGCCCGAGTCGGGCTCGTACCGGGTGAATCGGGGTGGCGGCTGGAGCGACGACGCGGGGAACGTTCGGTCGGCTATTCGCTTCAGCGCCCAGCCCGATGCCCTCGGCAGCAGCCTCGGCTTCCGCTTGGTCAGGACAGAGTGATACTTGGTGCTACTGCCCTTTCACCCCTGGGTGCGTAAGGTGCGAAGAGTGCGTGCGTCGGCTCGCGAAGGCCGGAGCGAAAGCGAACGAGCCGTGCGGCAAAACGCACGCCTGGGCTTGGAGTTGTTCTTTGAGCGCGGTCTGGGGTAATCGGGCGGCGGCCGGCGGCTCCGAGGACGGCAGTTCGAATCTTCTCTCCCCTTCGGGACGCAATGGGCGGTTGGAGCAAAGCTGAAATGTCCGGTTGAGTCTGGGCCTGCGGCGTCGGCCATTCTGTCGCGGTCGAACCCTCCATCGAGGGGCTCCCTTGCTGAGGAAAATCGGAAGCATTGGGTGCTGTCCGGTAAGCCCGTGCGCTTCCCGGGGGAGAGGCTGGGGAGGGACTACGGCTTCGCATACCTGAGTGTCTGGAAGGGTAGCTTCGCGTTACCGACGGTCGGATCTTGAACGAGAGCCGAATGCGGGAAATCCGTACGCTCGGTTCGAAGAGTGGAGAGCGGAAACGTAGTCAAGGTAGAGACCAATGAGCCGGCACAGAGGAGAAAGCCGTTGGTGAACGGCTACTCCCTCAATCGTCGACAAGCACGCCTCTCGTTGGCTCCGCCTCAGAAACCCGATGATCTGTGGGATCCGTCTCCCGCGCTGGCAGTACGCCGGCGCGGAGGCGGGCCACTGGGGTGCGATAATCACGGCAATCGTCGGCCAGCCGCCCGCGGCCGCTTGCGGAAGCGCGGCCCAGCGATGACTCCATGCCGAGCGCGGATCACGGGCGGCGCGACGCCTTGCCAGTCGGCACGGTCCTGCGCGAATTCACGATCCAAGCGGTGCTCGGACACGGGGGCTTCGGGATCGTCTACCGGGCCGGGCACAACGAACTGGACCTGACGGTCGCGATCAAGGAATACCTGCCGGTGGAATTGGCCGTGCGGGAAGGCGCGACCGTGCAGCCGCGGAGCGGGACGGAGCGCAAGGACTTCGAGGAGGGGCTACGACGGTTTCGAGACGAAGCGCAAGCGCTGATCGATTTCGACAGCCATCCGAGCATCGTGTCGTGCCGGGAGTTCTTTCGGGCGCACGGGACGGCGTATCTGGTGATGGGGTACGAGGAGGGGCAGTCGCTGGCGGAAGTGCTGGCAAGGCGCGAAGCGGAGGGACGACCGTTTGAGGCGGCGGACTTGCTGGGGGTGATGCAGCCTGTGCTGGAGGGGTTGGAGCGCGTCCATGCAGCGGGGGTGCTGCATCGGGACATCAAGCCGACGAACATCCTGATCCGGCGGCGGGACGGGCGGCCGGTGCTGATCGATTTCGGAGCGGCGAAGCAGGCCACGGCGAGGTTCAGCAAGTCGCAGGCGCCGTACACGGAAGGGTACGCGGCTTTGGAACAAGTGGCGGATGCGGGGAAGCTGGGACCGTGGACGGACATGTACGGAGTGGGAGCGGTGATGTGGCGGATGGTGGCGGGCGGGAAGCGGCCGTGGGAGCCGCCGCATCCGGTGCGCGTGGAACAGCGTTCACACGCGGCACTGGGGGGAACGGAAGACCCGATGCCGTCGGCGAGGGAGCTGGGCGCGGGTCGCTTTCCGTCGCAGATGCTGGAGGTCATCGACCGGTGCTTGCGGCTGCGGGAGACGGAACGGATGCAAGGGTCGCGCGACCTGCTGAAGGCGTTGCGCACGGTAACTGATCGGTCTCGCCTTGGGTCCCGTATCGTAGGCCACAATGACAGAATCAGCGCGATCCGCTCCAACCCACCAACAGTGACTCTGAGCGCGACGAGCAGCCAACGTCGACGTTACGCGCAAGCTCATCAGCCTCACCGATGCTAGCCTTCGCAGAAACAGCCTCTGACAGCCATCCCGCCCTTACGCCGGTGCCGGCATAATCCCTCCGTACTTCCGCGTTCGTGAAAGTTACTCAAGACTGCTAGCAAGAATGCTGATTCTTCGATGAAAGAAACTTTGATCTTAAATCGCCAACGAAACAGAACCACCTTACGACGCCGCTGCCTTAGGCACAGCGATGCTCAAATACTCTCGTTTCAAGTCATCACGCAACTGAACAAGGTCCTTCTCGCGGGGAAACTTTCGAGTGCCCTCCTCTAATGTTGATACGAGTGTTCGCAAATAGCGTCCCTTATCCTGTCCACTCATTCCTCTTCTGGACCATGCCAGACCTTGGCTTCCTAGAACGTGGTAAGGGTAACTGCTAAAACGATCAGGCTTACCGATCAGATCTTCCAGTATACTTGTGGCTTCTTTCACCAACTTTGGTGCATCCTTGCTCTGAGGGTGCTGGATAGCCCTTCGTAACAGCAAATACGCCCATTCATTCTGAACCATTGGGTCACCGTCTGCAATCGCTTTAGCTTGGCCTAGGAACTGCTCTGCTGAATCCAAATCCCCCTCTTCGACCTCGACACTACCCCTCTGCAACCAGTAGTGATAATCCCAACTCAGTAAAGACTCTAAAGACGAATACAGATTCCTAGCGACATCTAGGCCAACTACACGTAAGAGATAGTCGTGACTCAACAAGACCTGAAGCATCTTCTTAGGACGGTCAGACCGTGACATGTCTTGTCTAACCTTCGTCGCAGCTAGGTGTGCAAGTCCCTCGATAACTCCCTTGAGTTGACCCGCGTCTTGCAACTGATCGTGAATTATCTCGGCGATCATTCTGTGACGGGCCCAAATCACTCCGTTTGCACCGAGTTTCAATACCTTCCGATTCACTAGTTGATCAGTTGCGTTCAGGATTTCATTCGACACGCTGCCAGATGCGATGAGTAATTCGTCTCTCTTGATGCCAAATCGGAACGAATGTGCCACTGCAACGAATGCGTAGATCATTGCAGAAATGGTACCCAACTCACCCAGTTCATCGATGACTTTCTCGTCGAATCGACGGCCAGAAGTTGCTTGTATCATCGCAACAAGAAGCTGTCTTCCAGCTTGTTCTTGAAAATTCTTGCGCTGCTGGGCACGTGGCAAACCCTTCATAGATCCAAGCCGATTGTACTTGTCCAAGAGATCAATTAACCCATCGATATCGTTATTAGTTAAGTGAGGCATGGGAATCTCATCGATTGCGATGTTGTGGAGCATGGACCTGTTCACGACCTTATCGACCTTACTTGAGCGAACTGCGATAATGATTACCCTCGATTTGTCATTGCCGATCAATTCAGAAACCAGATGAGATAGTGTTGCTCCATACATGTCAGCATCATCAATCGCAAGTACTTGAGGGCTGTATTCGCGATTCATTTCTCGATGGATATTTCGCTGCGAAATCATGTGGTCTCTGTCGACCCAAGCAACAGCAGACCCCTGTCCTTGAAGACGAAGGCATACCCTCATGAGGGAAGTGCTCTTGCCAGATCCTGCAGTCCCAGTCACGACAATTAATCGTCCCCTTGAAGCTTCGATGCTACGTTGGATATTTGTCCAAACCTCCTGATCGATACTTCGTTGTACAGCTCGTCCTGATTGTAAATCAGCCCAGATGGGTTCTTGACCCAGTAAGAACTCGCTCGCTTCGAGTGGGTTTGTGGCTAGATCTGCTACCAATGGAAGCCGCTTGGAGTGTTCGGCGGTCGACTGAGCAAGGACGCTCAGACCAATGTGAGCTTCCTTCTGTACTTGTTTGAGTACACGGCCCACAAACTGTTCCGCTGTCATTGGAATCCATTCGATGTTCAGATCCGCTAGCAATGCTTTTCTTGCCATGACCAATTTTGGTGTGACCAGATAAGATCTAGGGCGTAGTTCACGCAATTCTCTACCTCCGTGAACACGACGATACTCAATGTGTTGCCATAGTGGTGGTTCGTCTAGGCGGGTGCCAATAATTATTACCGGACGACTCACTAAGTCCGCAGCAAAATCCTGATAATACGGGTCAGGATGAGCAAATCGGTCCGCGTATTGTGTAAGGGAGAATGTCACATCGTGGGGCAAATCCTCCAATGTTCCGTTGAGATGAATTACCTTCAGTAGAGATTCGCTGAGTTTTTTTGTAGAAGACATTGGGTGCTTTGCGGAAACTGCGGCAAGCGGCCGAGGTAAATCAAAGGCTGAATTTGCGGCATCGGCCATGTTGTCTATATTTAGAGTATAGCACCGATACCAAGGCAATGAAAACACCTGTCGATACCAATCTGGTAATGTACTTGAACTTATCGTGAGCATGTCTCGTAGAAGAGATTCTGCCTGACGTGGATGTCGTCTCAGCGCATGGTCATACAGATCTTGCAATGGAGAACCGTCGAATTCGTCATTTGGGAAGCAAAGCCTCCAAAGTGCATGCTGAAGATCTTCGTAGGATGGCAGTCTGTGGTTCGTGGCAGTCGCTGCTTCCAATGAAAAGCCGGCTCCGGTGAAGAGCACGGGCAGTCCGCTTTGAAACTGAGTTTTGAGGTGTGGAATGAAAGTGTTATCCAGCTTTTCGTCAATGATACTCATTGTCTGCTCCAGTCAGCTGCCTGCGGGTCGCTCCAGTATGTACGAGTTGTGGCATCTCCACCGGGGTGTCCCACTGTACCTTGCCTGAATCGGGAGACTGCTGTCAACGAGACCACTTGCTCGAAGCCGGTACTGCGCTCGGGCGTCTGCATTCATATCCAGTTGCTGGCTCAGGTGAATTGCCGTCGAGTGCCGGATTCTAGGAACAACGTCATCGCGGTCGCCACAGGGGGTTCTGCTGGATCCACGATCAAGTTCTTGACGCCCTCCGACGAACCCCGTGCTCTCGTCCTCAATCACGACCCCTGGGCACGGTGCAGGCCGAGCCCTCGAACCTACCCTGCACGATCATCTGCCTGCCATCGCTGACCGAGTTGAATCGTTGCGACGGCAAGTTGATGAACCCAAGGCACCTGCCGGTCATTATACACGCACTGTCACGGGATCCGCAATGCCAGACTAGTTCAACGAGATATGAGCATCCGTCTTGGAGGTCACGGGCGGTTTTCATGTATGCCAATCAAGTCCGTGCGTTCATGTGGGTGCCTTTGCAACTAGCCGGGTACCTAACCGGCGGGACTTGCGGCGTCGGTGGCGAAGGGGTCGCATAGCGGGACGCTGCAAGTGGCCTCGCTTGCTCCGCTGCCGGGCAATGTCTACCAGACGACATGACGCCTACGGTCGATCGCGACGGTCGCTTCGCGAAAAGACCAAGTGAAACAAGGCCTTTGGGGTGAGCTGGACGCTCGCCGGAGAGTCGTAGCCGGCCAGCGCCCGTGATAATGATTTCGGCCCCACAGCGGCCGGATGCGGACCCAGCGAGGAGCGCAGTGGCGGACTACCGTGCCGGTTGCGCGAGTCTTTGTCGAAGGGACTCTTTCGCGGTGGACAGCTAGCTGGGATCACGATTTGCATCGGTAAGGCGTAGCGTTCGGCGAGGGCGCACTGGCGCACGATCCCGATCTCGGGGCTCCCGACCCGCGCAAGCAGTCCGATCTGCCCCAAAGAAGCGATCCGATCGAGGCTGATCAAGGAGTCCCACAGCTTCCGCAACCGGGATCATGAACTGGAAATCCTTATCATTCTCAACTGGCCAGAGGTCGTGTTGTCTGGTCTACATGCACTTTGCGTGGAAGACGCTGGGCCGCGCTTGGCAGGTCGGCGCAGTAATCGTCCATTACCCGGACGGCCCCGTGATCTGCGGGCGGGTCCCGGAGGCACCAAAGCGGTCGGCGGTCGAGCGGCTGATGGAGCGGCTGCCGTTGCCGCCGGACGCGACGAAGACTCGTTCCATGCGCGCGGGGGAGGAGCCGTTGGAGTTCCTCCCACAACGGGCCACGCAACTACATCCCAGTACGGGCAAAGCGTACGTAGGCACGCGCCCGCGCCTCAAGATCGATCCGTGATCGGAAGCGCGGGACGGACTGCTGCCTGCGACGGAGGTAGTGGAAGGCCCCAACCGAGCCATGCTCGGCTGGGCGAACTAGTTCTGCCTAGGATGGGCGAGCCCGTCCCACGCGGCCGTCGACGCGCTCGGGCTCAAGCGGCTGCGCCAGTGGCTGGGGAGGTGGCCCGAGGCGGAGTCCGGGAAATCCGCACGCCCGGTTCGACGAGCGGAGAGGGGAAACGTAGTCAAGGTAGAGACCGAGGCACCTGCACAGGGGCGAGAGCTGTCGGCGCGCTGCTACTCTCTCCATCCACGACAAGTGCGCCTCTCGTTGGCTCTACCTCAGAAACCCGATGATCCGCGGGATCCGTCCCCCGCGCTGGCAACACGCCAGCGCGGAGGCGCGCCACTGGGGTGCGATAATCACGGCAATCGTCGGCCAGCCGCCCGCGGCCGCTTGCGGAAGCGCGGCCCAGCGAGGACTCCATGCCGAGCGCGGATCACGGGCGACGCGACGCCTTGCCAGTCGGCACGGTCCTGCGGGAATTCACGATCCAAGGGGTGATCGGGCACGGGGGCTTCGGGATCGTCTACCGGGCTGGGCACAACGAACTGGACCTGACGGTCGCGATCAAGGAATACCTGCCGGTGGAACTGGCCGTGCGGGAAGGCGCGACCGTGCAGCCGCGGAGCGGGACGGAGCGCAAGGACTTCGAGGAGGGGCTGCGCCGGTTCCGGGACGAAGCGCAAGCGCTGATCGATTTCGACAGCCATCCGAGCGTCGTGTCGTGCCGGGAGTTCTTTCGGGCGCACGGGACGGCGTATCTGGTGATGGGGTACGAGGAGGGGCAGTCGCTGGCGGAAGTGCTGGCGAGCCGGGAGGCGGAGGGACGGCCGTTCGCGGCGGCGGACTTGCTGGGGGTGATGGAGCCGGTACTGGAGGGGTTGGAGCGTGTCCATGCAGCGGGGGTGCTGCATCGGGATATCAAGCCGTCGAACATCCTGATCCGGCGGCGGGACGGGCGGCCGGTGCTGATCGACTTCGGGGCGGCGAAGCAGGCCACGGCGAGATTCAGCAAGTCGCAGGCGCCGTACACGGAGGGGTACGCGGCCTTGGAACAAGTGGCGGACGCGGGGAAGTTGGGACCGTGGACGGACATGTACGGGGTGGGAGCGGTGATGTGGCGGATGGTGGCGGGCGGGAAGCGGCCGTGGGGGCCGCCGCATCCGGTGCGCGTGGAACAGCGCTCGCATGCGGTGGTAGGCGGGACGGAAGACCCGATGCCGTCGGCGAGGGAGTTGGGGAAGGGTCGGTTTCCGTCGCAGATGCTGGAGGTCATTGACCGGTGCTTGCGGTTACGGGAGACGGAACGGATGCAAGGTACGCACGAGCTGCTGAGGGCCCTTCGTGGGGTGGGCGAGTTGCTTCCGGCAGGGTCCGCAGAGATCGTGCGGCCGCTGGAGGAGCGAACTGGAGTCAAGCGGCAGGATGCGGGATCGCATGCGACGCCAGTACGCGCAGAGCCGCGAACAGGGTGGCGCCGCGGTGGGTGGATCGCGCTGGCGAGCTTGGTGGTCGGGCTGGGGTTGGTGCTGGCGACATGGTGGGGTTCGGGATCGGAGGAAACCGTACGCGATCAAGCACCTGCTGGAGCCTTGGATGAACTTGGTGTCGAGAGTGGAGACCCGGAGCGAGTGGAGGAGGATTCGGTTCCGAGTCCCAACCAGCCCGCCAAGAACCGGTCGTCCCCGCCGGAAGCTGGCGGGACCGCTCAGGATCCAGATCCGATCTCGGTCGGATCTGGACGCACTGAAGAGGCTGCCCAAGCCGAGAGCGGGCGGGATGGCGAAGACAACCTTGAAGTGAGCCCGGAGCCGTCGCAAGACAGCTTCGTACAGCCTTGGATCCGGGATTGGGATGCCATGGGAGACATCCGAGATCCGGGATTCGCCGCGACAGCGCGGGCGTACATCGAACGGTACAAGGAGATCGATGAGGCGAGCGTGTGGGTTACGAAGGCGGAGGGGCTACTGGCCGAGTTGAGGGAGTTGGAATTGGTGACAGCAACGAAGCGCGAGGCAGGCGAGACGTGGACGAATTCGTTGGGGATGGAGTTCGTCTGGATTCCGGCGGGGAGCTTCCAGATGGGCTCCCCGGCGGAGGAAGTGGGTCGTTGGCCCGACGAGCAACAGCACGAGGTCCGGATCAGCGAGGGCTTTTGGATAGGGAAGAATGAGGTGACGCAAGGGGAGTGGGTAGCGGTGATGGGAACGAACCCGTCGGCGTTCTCAGATTGCGGCATGCGTTGCCCGGTCGAGAGTGTGTCGTGGGACGACACGCAGGAGTTCATACGGAGGTTGAAGTCGCGGGAATGGGGGAACGGGTACGTATACCGATTGCCGACCGAGGCGGAGTGGGAGTGCGCGGCTAGGGCGGGGACACCCGGGGCGCGCTACGGCGAGTTGGGCGCAATCGCGTGGTATTCGGCAAACAGCGGCGATAGGACGCATCCGGTCGGGCAGAAGCGGCCTAACGCGTGGGGCTTGCACGACATGCTGGGAAACGTCTGGGAGTGGACGGGAGACTGGTACGGCGCGTATCCGTTCGGTTCGGTGGCGGATCCAAGAGGTCCCGAGTCGGGCTCGGGCCGGGTGGATCGGGGCGGCGGCTGGAACAACGGCGCGGGGAGCGTTCGGTCGGCGCATCGCTACAGCTACTCGCCCGGCTTCCGCTACCTCGGCATCGGCTTCCGCTTGGTCAGGACAGAGTGACACTGGGCGCTATTACCCTTTCACCCTCGGACGCGCGAAGTGCAAAGGGGCGTGCGTCAGCCAGCGAAGGCCGGAGCGAAAGCGACTGAGCCGAGCGGCAGAACGCACGCCGGGGCTTGGGGTTGTCCTTTGAGCGCGGTCTGGGGCAGTCCGGCGGCGATCGGGGTCTCCGAGAGCGGAACCGCAAATCTTCTCCTCGGTACGCAGAGAGTTGTTGGACCAAGCTGAAATGTCCGGTTCCGTCGGGGCCTGCGGCGTCGGCCCTTGCGTTGTGGCCGCACCCTCCATCGGGGGGCTCCCTTGCTGAGGAAAATCGGAAGCACAAGGTGCAGAGCGGGAAGCCCGTGGGCTTCCCGGGGGAGAGGCTGGGGCTGGACTACGGCTTCGCATACCGGAGTGTCTGGAAGGGTAGCTTCGCGTTACCGACGGTCGGATCTTGAACGAGAGCCGAATGCGGGAAATCCGCACGCTCGGTTCGACGAGCGGGGAGGGGAAACGTAATCAAGGTGGAGACTGAAGAACCGGCACGGGGGCGATAGCTGTCGGCGCACTGCTACTCCCTGCATCCTCGACAAGCGCGCCTCTCTTTGGCTTCACCTCAGAAACCCGCTGATCCGCGGGATCCGTCTCTCGCGCTGGCAGTACGCCAGCGCGGAGGTGCGCCGCTGGGGTGCGATAATCACGGCAATCGTCGGCCAGCCGCCAGCGGCCGCTTGCGGAAGCGCGGCCCAGCGATGACTCCATGCCGAGCGCGGATCACGGGCGGCGCGACGCCTTGCCAGTCGGCACCGTCCTGCGCGAATTCACGATCCAGGCGGTGCTCGGACACGGGGGCTTCGGGATTGTCTACCGGGCCGGGCACAACGAACTGGACCTGACGGTCGCGATCAAGGAATACCTGCCGGTGGAATTGGCCGTGCGGGAAGGCGCGACCGTGCAGCCGCGGAGCGGGACGGAGCGCAAGGACTTCGCGGAAGGGCTGCGCCGGTTCCGGGACGAAGCGCAAGCGCTGATCGATTTCGACAGCCATCCGAGCATCGTGTCGTGCCGGGAGTTCTTTCGGGCGCACGGGACGGCGTATCTGGTGATGGGGTACGAGGAGGGGCAGTCGCTGGCGGAAGTGCTGGCGAGCCGGGAAGCGGAGGGTCGCCCGTTCGCGGCGGCGGACTTGCTGGGGGTGATGCAACCCGTGCTGGAGGGGTTGGAGCGCGTCCACGCAGAGGGGGTGCTGCATCGGGATATCAAGCCGTCGAACATTTTGATCCGGCGACTGGACGGGCGGCCGGTGCTGATCGACTTCGGTGCGGCGAAGCAGGCCACGGCGAGATTCAGCAAGTCGCAGGCGCCGTACACGGAAGGGTACGCGGCATTGGAGCAAGTGGCGGACGCGGGGAAGCTGGGGCCGTGGACGGACATGTACGGGGTGGGAGCGGTGATGTGGCGGATGGTGGCGGGCGGGAAGCGGCCGTGGGAGCCGCCGCATCCGGTGCGCGTGGAACAGCGCTCGCATGCGGTGGTAGGGGGAACGGAAGATCCGATGCCGTCGGCGAGGGAGTTGGGCAAGGGAAGGTTTCCGTCGCAGATGCTGGAGGTCATTGACCGGTGCTTGCGGCTGCGTGAAGGGGAACGGATGCAAGGGTCGCGCGAGCTGCTGGAGGCTCTGCGCGAGGTGAGCGAGCCACTTCCGGCAGGGTCTTCAGAGGCTGCTCGGCCGCTGGCCGAGCGAACTGGTGCCAAGCGACAGGAACCGGGATCGCATGTGGTGCCAATGGGTGCAGAGCCGCGAATGGATGGGTGGATCTCGCAGCCGTGGATCCGGGATTGGGATGCCGTGGGAGACATCCGGGATCCGGGATTCGCCGCGACAGCGCGGGCGTACGTCGAACAGTACAAGCAAGTGGCAGAGGCGAGGGTGTGGGTGGCGAAGGCTGAGGGGCTGCTGGCCGAGCTGAGGGAGTTAGAAGCGGCGAGGGCTACGCAGCGCGAGGCAGGCGAGGCGTGGACGAATTCGTTAGGCATGGAGTTCGTCTGGATTCCGGAGGGGACCTTTCTGATGGGCTCACCGATGCACGAAGTGGGTCGATTTCTTAACGAGCGACAGCACGAGGTCCGGATCAGCGAGGGCTTTTGGATAGGGAAGTATGAGGTGACGCAAGGGGAGTGGGTAGCGGTGATGGGAACAACCCCGTCGGCGTTCTCAGATTGCGGAATGCGTTGCCCGGTCGAGAGTGTTTCGTGGGACGACACGCAGGAGTTTATTTGGAAGTTGAACTCGCGGGAATCCGGGAACGGGTACGTAAACCGATTGCCGACCGAGGCGGAGTGGGAGTACGCGGCGCGGGCGGGGACACCCGGGGCACGCTACGGCGAGTTGGGCGCGATCGCGTGGTATTTGGCAAACAGCGGCAGCAGGACGCATCCGGTAGGGCAGAAGCGGCCTAACGCGTGGGGCTTGCACGACATGCTGGGAAACGTCTGGGAGTGGACGGGAGACTGGTACGGTGAGTATCCGTCTGGTCCGGTCGCAGACCCCAAAGGTCCCGAGTCGGGCGCGGCCCGGGTGGGTCGGGGCGGCAGCTGGGACCGCAACGCGAGGCTCGTTCGGTCGGCGGTTCGCGACTACAACTCGCCCGGCGACCGCGGCAACTACTTCGGCTTCCGCCTGGTTAGGACAGAGTGACACTGGGTGCTATTACCCGTTCACCCTCGGACGCGCGAAGCGCAAGGGGGCGTGCGTGAGCAAGCGAAGGCCGGAGCGAAAGCGACCGAGCCGAGCTGCGGAACGCACGCCTTGGCATGGACTGCCCGTTGATCGCGGATCCGGGCAGTGCGGCGGCGGTCGGAGTCTCCGAGAATGCCAGATTGAATCTTCTCTTCCCTGCGGTAGGCGAAGGGCGGTTTGAGCAAAGCTGAAATGTCCGGTGCGGTCGTGGACTGCGGCTTCGGCTCTTCCGTTGCGGTCGAACCCTCCATCGGGGCTCCCTTCCTAGGGAAAAATCGGAAGCACAGGGTGCAGTCTGGGAAACCCGTGCGCTTTCCGGAGGAAAGGCTGTGCATGGACTACGGCTTGGTGCGCCAGAGTGTGGAAGCGCGGCTTTGCGTGAGTGAAGGCATGATCTTCAAGGAGAGCCGAATGCGGGAAATCCGCACGCTCGGTTCCGCGAGCGGGGAGCGGAAACGCAATCGAGGTGGAGACTGAGGCACGGGCACGGGGGCGAGAGCTGTCGGAGAACCGCCACCCCCTCCATCCTTGACAAGCGCGCCTCTCTTTGGCTTCACCTCAGAAACCCGATGATCCGCGGGATCTGTCTCCCGCGCTGGCAGTACGCCAGCGCGAAGGCGCACCGCTGGGGTGCGATAATCACGGCAATTGTCGGCCAGCCGCCCGCGGCCGCTTGCGGAAGCGCGGCCCAGCGATGACTCCATGCCGAGCGCGGATTACGGGCGGCGCGACGCCTTGCCAGTCGGCACGGTCCTGCGGGAATTCACGATCCAAGCGGTGATCGGCCACGGGGGCTTCGGGATCGTCTACCGGGCCGGGCACAACGAACTGGAGCTGACGGTCGCGATCAAGGAATACCTGCCGGTGGAACTGGCCGTGCGCGAAGGCACGGCCGTGCAGCCGCGGAGCGGAACGGAGCGCAAGGACTTTGAGGAGGGGCTGCGCCGGTTCCGGGACGAAGCGCAAGCGCTGATCGATTTCGACAGCCATCCGAGCATCGTGTCGTGCCGGGAGTTCTTTCGGGCGCACGGGACGGCGTATCTGGTGATGGGGTACGAGGAGGGGCAGTCGCTGGCGGAAGTGCTGGCGAGCCGGGAAGCGGAGGGTCGACCGTTCGCGGCGGCGGACTTGCTGGGGGTGATGCAGCCGGTGCTGGAGGGGTTGGAGCGCGTCCATGCAGCAGGCGTGCTGCATCGGGATATTAAGCCGTCGAACATCCTGATCCGGCGGCGGGACGGGCGGCCGGTGCTGATTGACTTCGGAGCGGCGAAGCAGGCCACGGCCAGGTTCAGCAAGTCGCAGGCGCCGTACACGGAAGGGTACGCGGCATTGGAGCAAGTGGCGGACGCGGGGAAGCTGGGGCCGTGGACCGACATGTACGGAGTGGGAGCGGTGATGTGGCGGATGGTGGCGGGCGGGAAGCGGCCGTGGGAGCCGCCGCATCCGGTGCGCGTGGAACAGCGCTCGCATGCTGTGGTGGGCGGAACGGAAGACCCGATGCCGTCGGCGAGGGAGCTGGGCGAGGGGAGGTTTCCGTCGCAGATGCTGGAGGTCATTGACCGATGCTTGCGATTGCGGGAAGGGGAGCGGATGCAAGGCTCGCGCGAGCTGCTGGACGCGCTTCGTGGGGTGGGCGAGCTGCCATTGGCAGGATCCACAGTAGACGCTCGGCCGTCGGCCGAGCGAACTGGTGCCAATCGACGGGAAGCTGGGGCGCATGTGGTGCCAGTGGGTGCAGAGCCGCGAATGGATGGGTGGATCGCGCAGCCGTGGATCCGGGATTGGGACGCTCTGGGTGACATCCGGGGTCCAGGGTTTGCCAATACGGCGCAGGCGTACATCGAACAGTACAAGCAGGTGCGTGAAGCGAGCGTGTGGGTAGCCAAGGCGGAAGGGCTATTGGCCAAGCTGAAGGAGGTGGAAGTGGCGGGCCCTAAGCAGCGCGAGGCTGGCGAGTCGTGGATCAATTCGCTAGGCATGGAGTTCGTATGGATTCCGGCGGGGAACTTCCTGATGGGCTCACCGAAGAACGAAGAAGGTCGTGAACACCATGAGCGTCAGCACGAGGTTCGGATCAGCGAGGGCTTCTGGATAGGGAAGTACGAGGTAACGCAGGGCGAGTGGGAGGCGGTGATGGGAACGAACCCGTCTCATTTTTCCAATCGCGGCCTGCGGTGCCCGGTGGAGAGTGTGTCTTGGGACGACCTGCAGGCGTTCATACGGAGGTTGAACGAGCGCGAATCAGGGTGGGGAGTGTACCGCTTGCCGAAGTTCATACGGAGGTTGAACGGGAGTGGGCATGTTTACCGATTGCCAACGGAGGCGGAGTGGGAATACGCGGCACGGGCCGGGTCGTCCGGAATCCGCCACGGGGAGTTGGACGAAATCGCGTGGTACTCGGACAACAGCGACGATGCGACTCATCCAGTCGGCCACAAGCTGGCGAACGCGTGGGGCTTGCACGACATGCTGGGAAACATCTGGGAGTGGACGGGAGATCGGTACGGTGAGTATCCGTTTGGTTCGGTAAGGGATCCCCGAGGTCCACGACTGGGCTCGTACCGGGTGGTTCGGGGCGGCAGCCGGGGCAGCCTCGCTAGGCACGTTCGGTCGGCGTTTCGCGACGGCAACTCGCCCGGCAACCGCAGCAGCTACATCGGCTTCCGCTTGGTCAGGACAGAGTGACGCTTTGCGCCATCGCCATCTAACCCTCGGGTGAGCGAAGCGCGAGGACGGGGAGCGTCGGCTAGCGAGGGCCGGAGGGAAAGCGACCGAGCCGAGCGGCAGAACGCAGGCCCGGGCTTGGAGTGTCGATTGATCTCGGATGCGGGCGATCCGGCGGTGGTCGGAGTCTCCGAGAACGGGACCTCGAATGTTGTCTTCCCTTCGGGACGCAATGAGCGCTGGGATCAAAGCTGAAATGTCCGGTTCCGTCGGGGCCTGCGGCGTCGGCCCTTGCGTTGTGGCCGCACCCTCCATCGGGGGGCTCCCTTGCTGAGGAAAATCGGAAGCACAAGGTGCAGAGCGGGAAGCCCGTGGGCTTCCCGGAGGAGAGGCTATGGATGGACTACGGCTTCGCATACCTGAGTGTCTGGAAGGGTAGCTTCACGTTACCGACGGTCGGATCTGGAACGAGAGCCGAATATGGGAAATCCCCACGCTCGGTTCGACGAGCGGGGAGCGGAAACGTAATCAGGGTGGAGACTGAGGTGCCGGCACAGGGGCGAGAGCTGGCGGAGAACCGTTACTCCCTCCATCGTCGACAAGAGCGCCTCTCTGTGGCACCACCTCAGAAACCCGATGATCCGCGGGATCCGTCTCCCGCGCTGGCATTACGCCAGCGCGGAGGTGCTCCGCTGGGGTGCGATAATCACGGCAATCGTCGGCCAGCCGCCAGCGGCCGCTTGCGGAAGCGCGGCCCAGCGATGACTCGATGCCGAGCGCGGATCACGGGCGGCGCGACGCCTTGCCAGTCGGCACGGTCCTGCGTGAGTTCACGATCCAAGCGGTGCTCGGACACGGGGGCTTCGGGATCGTCTACCGGGCCGGGCACGACGAACTGGACCTGACGGTCGCGATCAAGGAATACCTGCCGGTGGAGCTGGCCGTGCGGGAAGGCACGACCGTGCAGCCGCGGAGCGGGACGGAGCGCAAGGACTTCGAGGAGGGGCTGCGACGGTTCCGGGACGAAGCGCAAGCGCTGATCGATTTCGACAGCCATCCGAGCATCGTGTCGTGCCGGGAGTTCTTTCGGGCGCACGGGACGGCGTATCTGGTGATGGGGTACGAGGAGGGGCAGTCGCTGGCGGAAGTGCTGGCGAGCCGGGAAGCGGAGGGACGACCGTTCGCGGCGGCGGACTTGCTGGAGGTGATGCGGCCGGTGCTGGAGGGGTTGGAGCGCGTCCACGCAGCGGGGGTACTGCATCGGGATATCAAGCCGTCGAACATCCTGATCCGGCGGCGGGACGGGCGGCCGGTGCTGATCGACTTCGGAGCGGCGAAGCAGGCCACGGCGAGGTTCAGCAAGTCGCAGGCGCCGTACACGGAGGGGTACGCGGCATTGGAACAAGTGGCGGACGCGGGGAAACTGGGACCGTGGACGGACATGTACGGGGTGGGAGCGGTGATGTGGCGGATGGTGGCGGGCGGGAATCCGCCGTGGGAGCCGCCGCATCCGGTGAGGGTGGAACAGCGCTCGCATGCGGCACTCGGAGGAACGGAAGATCCGATGCCGTCGGCGAGGGAGTTGGGCGAGGGTCGGTTTCCGTCGCAGATGCTGGAGGTCATCGACCGGTGCTTGCGGTTGCGGGAAGGGGAGCGGATGCAAGGCTCGCGCGAGTTGCTGGAGGCTCTTCGTGAGGTGAGCGAGTCGCTTCCGGCGGGGTCTCTGGAGGCCGCTCGGCCGTCGGCCGAGCAAACTGGAGTCAAGCGACAGGAACCGGGGTCGCATGTGGCGCCAGTAGGTGCAGAGCCGCGCACAGGGTGGCGACGGGGTGGATGGATCGCGCTGGCGAACGTGGTGGTCGGACTGGGGCTGGTGACTGCCACATGGTGGGGTTCGCAGGACGGTTTCGTGCAGCCTTGGGTCCGGGATTGGGATGCCTTGGATGACATCAATGCCCCTGACTTTGACCTGACGGCCCAGGCGTACATCGAACGGTACAAACAGGTGCCTGGGGCCAGCGTGTGGGTAGCCCAAGCGGAGGGGCTGTTGTCCAAGCTGAGAGACTTGGACGCGGCGAGAGCAATGCAGCGCGAGGCAGGCGAGGCGTGGGTGGATTCATTAGGCATGGAGTTCGTCTGGATTCCAGCGGGGAACTTCCTGATGGGTTCTCCGGAGGACGAAGAGGGTCGTTTCCCCAATGAGCGTCAACACGAGGTGCGGATCAGCGAGGGGTTCTGGATTGGGAAGTACGAGGTGACCCAAGGGGAGTGGGAGGCGGTGATGGGAACGAACCCGTCGCATTTTTCCGATTGCGGTCCGCGGTGCCCAGTAGAGGAAGTGTCTTGGGTCGATACGCAGGAGTTCATACGGAGGGTGAACTCGCGGCAATCCGGGAGGGGGTACTTCTATCGATTGCCGACAGAGGCGGAGTGGGAGTACGGGGCGCGGGCGGGGACGCCCGGGGCGCACTACGGCGAGTTGGACATGATCGCGTGGTATTCGGCGAACAGCGGCAGGAGGACGCATCCGGTAGGGCAGAAGCGGCCTAACGCGTGGGGCTTGCATGACATGCTGGGAAACGTGTGGGAGTGGACGGGAGACTGGTACGGCGCGTATCCGTCTGGTGCGGTGACGGATCCCGGAGGTTCCGAGTCGGGCTCGCTCCGGGTGGATCGGGGCGGCGGCTGGGGCGGCTACGCGGGAAGCGTTCGGTCGGCTAGTCGCCGCCACCGCTCGCCCGGCTTCCGTGGCGGCTTCATCGGCTTCCGCTTGGTCATGACAGAGTGACACCGGGTGCTATTCCCCTTTCACCCTCGGACGCACGAACTGCGAGGAGGACGTGCGTCGGCCAACGAAGGCCGAATCTTCTCTTCCCTTCGGTAGCCAATGGGCGGGTGGAGCGACGCTGCAATGTACGGTTGGGTCGGGGCCTGCGGCGTCGGCCATTCCGTTGCGGTCGAACCCTCCCTCGGGGTCTCCGTTGCTGAGGGAAATCGGAAGCTCTGGGTGCTGTCCGGGAAGCCCGTGCGCTTCCCAGGGGAGAGGCTGTGGATGGACTTCGGCTCGGCACGCCTGAGTGAGCGGAAGCGTAGCTTCGCGTGAGCGAAGGTCGGATCTGGAACGAGAGCCGCGTGCGGGAAATCCGCACGCTCGGTTTGAAGTGTGGAGAGCGGAAACGAAGTCAAGGTGGAGACCGAGGGGCCGGCACAGGGGAGAAAGCCGTTGGTGAACGGCTACTCCCTCAATCCTCGATAACGCCTCTCTTGGGCTCCATCTCAGAAACCAGATGATCCGCGGGATCCGTCGGCCGCGCTGGCAGTACGCCAGCGCGGAGGCGCGCCAGTGGGGTGCGATAATCACGGCAATCGTCGGCCAGCCGCCCGCGGCCGCTTGCGGAAGCGCGGCCCAGCGATGACTCCATGCCGAGCACGGATCACGGGCGGCGCGACGCCTTGCCAGTCGGCACGGTCCTGCGGGAATTCACGATCCAAGCGGTGCTCGGGCACGGGGGCTTCGGGATCGTCTACCGGGCCGGGCACAACGAACTGGAGCTGACGGTCGCGATCAAGGAATACCTGCCGGTGGAACTGGCCGTGCGGGAAGGCACGACCGTGCAGCCGCGGAGCGGGACGGAGCGCAAGGACTTCGCGGAGGGGCTGCGACGGTTCCGGGACGAAGCGCAAGCGCTGATCGATTTCGACAGCCATCCGAGCATCGTGTCGTGCCGGGAGTTCTTTCGGGCGCACGGGACGGCGTATCTGGTGATGGGGTACGAGGAGGGGCAGTCGGTTCCGATTCCGAGGGAACGGTACGCGATCAAGCACCTGCAGGAGCCTCCGATGGCGTTGGAGACGAGAGTGCGGTTCCTGAGCGAGGGGATCGAGGCATGGAGTTTGCCTGGATTCCGGCGGGGGACTTCCTGATGGGCTCCCCGGAGGACGAAGAGGTTCAATATAACGATGAGCGTCCGCACGAGGTGTGGATCAGCAAGGGATTTTGGATAGGGAAGTACGAGGTGACGCAAGGGGAGTGGGAAGCGGTGATGCGAACGAATCCGGCGCATTCTTCCTGTCGCGGCCCGCGGTGCCCAGTGGCGGGAGTGTCTTGGGTCGATACGCAGGAGTTCATACGGAGGGTGAACGTGCGGGAATCCGGGAGCGGGTACGTGTACCGGTTACCGACCGAGGCGGAGTGGGAATACGCGGCACGGGCCGGGATGTCCGGAACCCGCTACGGAGAGTTGGACGAAATCGCGTGATACAGGGGCAACAGCGGCTGGAGGAAGCATCCAGTCGGACAGAAGCGGGCAAACGCGTGGGGCTTGCACGACATGCTGGGAAACGTGTGGGAGTGGACGGGAGACCGGTACGGCGCGTATCCGTCTGGTCCGGCGACGGATCCCGGAGGGTCCGAGTCGGGCCTGGCCCGGGTGCTTCGGGGCGGCGGCTGGAATAGTCACGCGAGGGTCGTTCGGTCGGCGACTCGCCTCAACCTCTCGCCCGGCACCCGCAGCCTCATCATCGGCTTCCGCTTGGTCAGGACAAAGTGACACTTGGTGCTATTACCCTTTCACCCTCGGACGCGCGAAGCACGAGGAGGGCGTGCATTGGCTAGCGAAGGCCGGACCGAAAGCGACCGAGCCGAGTGGCAGCCCAGGCGACAGCACAGGTCCGAGCAGCGAGCCTTGACTAGCGAGGTGTTGGAAGACCCGCACAATCCCCCAAGCCAGAAACCACGCTGGACGCCAACCCGGGCCAGATGTCCTCGATACGGGAGATTCTCGGAGCGGCTAGAATCAAGTGAAAACTCGGGACTTCGGTGGGAGGCGCGTTGAGAAGTTGCTATACTGCGTAGTGCCGATGAAGGAACGCGCAAAGCGGCCGCCCCGTGTCGAAAACTTTCTATAGCCAAACCTTTGGCTGTCAGACAAGCGTCCGTGACAGCGCGACGGTACAATTGCCTCGCAGAACTCGAGGCCACGAAGAGGTAGCTTCGTCAGAGGAGGGTGGAATGCTGCTCTACGACACACGCAGTACTCGCGATCACGCCGAACAGAAGGCCTCCTCTCGCCGAACCCCAGCTAGGCATCGCACGTCGGTCACGATTGCCGCGGTCGTCGGTCTTGTGGTCCAGCCCTGCGGAGAGGACATCTTCAGATTCTCCATACAAGTTGGCCTCGTCAGTTCGGGTCGCCACACCTCGATGTCGTCGAGCGTGCTCCATTTGATTCAAACCGGGCGACCGCATCTTGTCGGCTTGCGCATTGAAACCGCCCAGATACTGGATGTTCCGCATGCCGCGCGCGACTGTCCGCACATCACGTATCTGAGCGTTGGAATTATCGTTGGCCGCAATAGATTCTGTACCGACTGCGTTGTGGCACGGAAACTCACAGAATGAGGAGGTATCAGGCATGAAGATCGAAGGCATCGAAATCAAAAATTTCCGTGGAATCAAGCGAGCTAGAGCGACACAGCTCGGCGACCTAGTAGTGTTGGTGGGGCCTAACGGTTCGGGGAAATCGTGTATCCTAGACGCTATACGACTGATCAAGTCGGTGTATGGCGGCTATCAAGCTAACGAATGGGATCTATGGATGGGAGAGTTCCAAATAGGCAAGACGACGAAGCAGTGGGAATTCAAGCAGTTACTGCGCGATGTTAATGAGCCCGCTGAACTCAAATTGGAAGTGCGACTCTCAGAGAGAGAAGTTGAATATCTGCGCGAGAAGCAATTTGACTTGATGGAAGAACAAGCATTCTTGGCACTGTATCCGGGGCAAGATGTTTCGAGATGGCATCGTATCAAACGGGAGGGCCAACTACTGGATGCTGATACAAGAACGGCCATTGAGAACGCAAGAGTACGATTCCAAGAGCAACTCAATAGTGAATTAAGCCAGTTTTCTCACACGGCTCACGTAAGAATTCATCAGACAGGGCAACTTAAGTTAAGTCAATGCTTGACTTTAACTGCCGTGTGGCGGACATTTCAACTTGGCCGAGTTGGAGTGATCGACTACCATGGATCGCACAGAAACTATGCGCGAGAGGCTATCGGTGGGATCAATTTGAATCTACAGAGCCAAGAAGAACAGCAAAGACAGCATGCATTATACAATTATAGTAACAAATATACAAACATCAAGACGGAGATGGCAACAGAGTATGTTCAGGAGACGCTTCGAAAAAAGAGCGGTCAGCGGCAGAGGCAGCAAGGACAGACATTGGAGGAGACCCTAAGGGTATTGTTTAAGACATTTTTCCCGGGCAAGGAGTTTACCGGAGCGCAGGCTGATCCCGACGGTAGTCTTAAGTTTCCAGTTAATATCGGAAGCATAGAACATGACATAAACGAATTATCCTCAGGGGAGAAGGAGATCCTATATGGATACCTCAGATTACGTAGATCAGCACCTAGCGATTCAATAATCCTGCTTGATGAGCCAGAGCTCCATCTCAATCCAAAGCTCATACAGGGCCTCCCACAGTTCTATGAGCAATATTTGGTGCGAGCCTTAGGAAACCAAATGTTGCTGGTTACACATTCCGATGCACTATTGCGGGAAGCACTAACCGTGTCGAGAGCTACAGTGCTTCACATGCAGGAATCGAAGGAGGACAAGCATACGGAAAACCAATTGAGGCGAGTGGAAGAACATCAAGATGAAGAACATGTGGTGATGGAATTAGTCGGAGATATTGCGGGATATAGGCCTGGCGGTAAGGTGGTTATATTCGAGGGAATCAACGCTGGATTCGATGTCAGGATGACGACAAGACTATTCCCCGAGTTTGATCGAACGATGAACTTCATTGCAGGAGGCGGCCGCGAGGGTGTGGAGCGACTCCATAAATGTTTGGAATCTCAAGACGGTGGAGTGGGAATTGAAATCTATTCAATCGTCGATAAAGACTGGCATGAAAAACGAGAAGGCAGGAACAGATTTAGCTGGGATGTATACCACATCGAAAACTATCTGCTTGACGCAACGTACATTCTTGATGTAGTTAGAGAAATCACACTGGAGAATATTCAATTAAATGAAGCAAGAGAAGTGGAAGAGATATTGCGCGAACTCGCCCAAAGTCAAATCGACGAACTGGTGCGCATTCAAATCCAATCGAGCGTGAATAGTGCATTAGTGAGAAAGCTCAAATTTGACGCAGGTAAGAGTAGTGACCTGTGTGTTACATTGCGTTCACAAGCGTCAACATCGTTGGAAGCCATGAAGAGGGTCCTAGATAGTGAGCTATCAGAGGCCACATTGAAGCGCGATATGGAGAATAGGAAACAAGAATTGAATCGTGCGCTTACAACAGATGAATGGAAGACAGTGTTTAGGGGACGCGACATTCTCAACTCATTCGTGAACAAGTATGGGCGAGGTATGAGGTACGAACGATTTAGAGACATGATCGTTAATCGAATGCGCGAACGAGGGTTTCAACCTGCGGGAATGCGCAACTTGTTGCGAAGGATTGATGCACGATGAACGATTACAATCAAGGACGGGTCCGATCCGGGAAGTTGGTTGACTTAGGCAGTCTGCACAGGTTGCGTGAATATACTTGGAAGTAGCCGCTTATTGGTTCTCCACAACAAGCATTTCGGGTTTTGACATGACACGTCGTGTGCATTTGAGGCGGGTCCAGAGCCTAGGCTCAGAAGACATGACGCCGTGCGCCGTGCTAAGGCACCGCACCCCAGCGGGGGGGTAGACCCGCCCGGCAAGTTGTTCGTTCCAGCCGGTAGCAATCGGAGCGGTTCGTGGAGGTAACGAAATGGACTGAAGCACTTCGGTGAAAAAGGGCCGCCTCGGGCGGCTCAGCGAGTGTGCAGGCCGTAACGCGAGTGAACGCCGAGCAGGCCTCGAAACCGTCAATGCGGAGGCCGCCCCGTCGGAGTCACGGGGAAGGCTGCCAGCGACCGGTACCGCCAGTGGGCGCGAACGAAAATGGCCGGTCGTCTCCGCCGGGGTACTGGCGACAGCATGCAAGCGCAGGGGAGTGGCTGCAACACGGGAAGCCCTGTCGGTGGCGCGCACGCGCCAACCGGAAACCCGCGAGGGCCAGTTTGGGCCGGCAGGGTGGCGGAGAGGCCCGTAGTACCGAGGAAGCGGGGTAATGCCTGCGGAGGGAAGTGGCCTTGGTTTGAGAGGGACGCGGAAAGGAGGCAGGGACCGAGGGGACTGGCGCGAGCCAATTAGCATCCGTGTTGGAAGTCAAGGGTGATTTCCATGAATGCCTGCAAGTCCGGTGGTTCACGCGGGCACCTCCGAGGGGGGCGGGGAGGGTTGCCAGAGGCGGTCCGCGCGGAGGAGGGCGTCGGCGAGAGTGACGAGCTTGCGCATGACGGCGACGAGGGCCACCTTGGCTTGCTTGCCGCGCTCGCGGAGGCGTTTGTAGAAGGCGGCCAGGGGCGGGTTGCAGCGGATCGCGGCGACCGCGGCCATGTAGAGTGCGCAACGGGGCGCGGCGCGCCCGCCGCGGACGTGGCGGCGGCCTTCGTGCGAGCCGCTGTCGCGGGCGCAGGGAGCCACGCCGAGCAGGGCCCCGGCGGCTCGGCGGCCAAGTCCGCCGAGCTCGGGCATGGCGGCCAGCAGGCTGGCCGCGGTGGCCGGACCGACGCCGGGGATCGAGCGCAGCACTTCGGCGCGGCGGCGCAGACCGGGATCGGCCTCGATGGCAGCCAGCAGATCCTGCTCGAGGGCTTTGACGCGGCGTTCGGCGGCGGCCCGTTGCAAGCGCAACTGGCGCAGACCGGCCTTGGCCCCCAGTTCCTGCTTGATGCGGCTCAGCGACGCGAGCTCGTCGACGAAGTGCCGGCGCAGCAGCACCAGATCCTGCAAGTCGGCCAAGGCCTTGTCCAGCGGCGCGGTAGCTTCCAAGCCTTCCAGGCGCCCGAAGCGGGCGAGGACCTTGGCGTCCACGCGGTCGGTCTTGACCAGCAGGCCGAGGGCCTCGGCAAAGCGTCGCGCGCAGTCCGGGCGCACGGCCACGGTCTCCACGCCGTCGGCCGCCAGGCACTGGTGCAACGGGCGGTGGTAGCGTCCGGTGGGCTCGAACACGGCGCGCTCGACGCCGTGCTTGCGCAGCCAGTTGCGCAGAGCGCGCCGGCCGAGCTTGTCGTTGGGGAAGCGGCGGGCGTGCCCGCCGGGCTCGATGTGCGCGTCGAGCCAGCGCTTGCCGACGTCGATGCCGGCGACGATGGCGGGAACCCCGCCGGTGGCCGATGACTGGGCAGCGGCTGCGCCGCTCGCTACACTGTCAGAGTTCATGTCCTGCGTCTCCTGGGCTTGTACTGATTCCGGGCCTTGCTGCCCACGCATCCGTTCAGGACGTGCAGGACGTGTTGCGGCGGGCCGACCAAGCTAATAGACGGGCCACGGCCCAGCCCCGATTCGCGGTCCGACCCGCCGCCTGTGCCAAGGCTCGGCCAAGCCTCGGCACAGCACCTCCCCGCTGACGCGGGGAGGGAGATCGCAGCTGCGAAAGGCGCTTCCGGAGCCAAGCCAGGAATCGCTCTGTGCAGCATCATTTCCAACATACAAGCCCCGATTGAGGTTCGGAGAATCCGGATGGCGTCGCATGCGTTATGTGGAGTGCGGAGTTATGTGGAGTCGGACAGCGAAACCCTTGCCGCGCAACACGTTTGGCGAAATTCGCTCCACATAACTCCTCGGCTAGGGGGACTCGATCCAAGTGAGGGTATCGACTGCATTCCGCCGACTTGCGGTCGCGTGCCCCCGCAGTCGAACGGCGCATCCGGTCTCCCGGTCGACCGCTCGCTAGTGGCATGTTGCACGCGGCCAGTTCGCCGGCCGCCCGTTACGCAAGCGGCCTGCGCTTCCGGCCCGCGCGTGGCTGCCGTGGGCGCGGCGCCGGACGATGCCGGCCTTGCCTGACGAGCGTCGCGACCGCTGTTGCCCCTGCTGACGCCTTGCACAGAATGTGCAGCGATGCACTCTCGGGCGACTGCAGGCAGCGGTCGATCCGATTCCCAAGCACAGCGGTATAGAGACCGTAAGTGCTTGACTAAGTTCATGATCGACATTCTAGACCCGTCGCGCTCGCTGCCACGCAAGGGCCTCCACGGGCGCAGGAACCAAGTCGCCGACAGGCATCGTTTCGACCGGTGCGAGCGCAATCGTCAGCAATCCGCACCCGCACCCCTTGCAACCGCCCGACATGGGTGCGGGCGCGAACTGCGCGACCAACCGTAGTGCCTCGCCAGGGTCCGCCACGCATGTCCAAGCCGGGGCTTCAGTGCTGGAGTACGAACGCTCGGCTGGGCAGAGTCAAGCCTGCGGCACCGGCACCGCGCGGGATCCGACCGGGCAACGGTTCGGCTTCCAGCCCCTGCCGAGTGCCATCGCCTCTGGCCGGCCCCATGCAGGATTTATGTGGAGTCAAATCCGCCGACGATGTTGCGCGGCAATGGTTTCGCTGTCCGACTCCACATAACTCCGCACTCCACATAACGCATGTTATGTGGAGCTACACATAACATGCGGAAGTGAAGCGAGTTCCCGGTCGCCGCAGGGCGGCGGTCGGGGGCACGGGCGCGGGCGGCACAGCGGCCGCGTCGGTAGCTGGGTCGGAGGCCCGAGGCGGAGTCCGGGAAGACGTGCGCTTTCCGGGCGGCTGGCCGCAGAGCGGTCGGGAATGCCGGAGCGGGCGGACGGCGCGGCTTCGCGTGTGCGAGCGCATGATCTCGAACGAGAGCCCAGTGCGGGAAATCCGCACGCTGGGTTCGATGAGCGGGGAGAGGAAACGTAGTCGAAGTGGAGTGCGAGGCACAGGTGGGATGGCGCTGGACGCCGGAATCCGTGCTCCCTCCACCGCTCGACCGGCGCGCCTCTCCTCGACTCTACTGGCCAGTTGAGAATGATAAGGATTTCCAGTTCATGAGCCCGGGCGCGGAAGCTGTCAGACTCCTTGATCAGCCTCGATCGGATCGTTTCTTTGGGGCAGATCGGACTGCTTGCGCGGGTTGGGAGCCCCGAGATCGGGATCGTGCGCCAGTGCGCCCTCGCCGAACGCTACGCCTTGCCAATGCAAATCGTGATCCCAGCTAGCTGTCCGCCGCGAAAGAGTCCGTTCGACAAAGACTCGCGCCACCGGCACGGTAGTCCGCCACTGCGCTCCTCGCTGGGCCCGCATCCGGCCGCTGTGGGGCCGAAATCATTATCACGGGTGCTGGCCGGCTACGACTCTCCGGCGAGTGTCCAGCTCACCCCAAAGGCCTTGTTTCACTTGGTCTTTTCGCAATGCGACCGTCGCGATCGACCGTAGGCGTCATGTCGTCTGTCAAACGGTTGCAACGTACCGGGAACGCTCCCCCGCTTCCGCCTCGGATGGAGGCTAACGCATGGCACATCCCTCCCGTCCGGCGACTGCTCCCGGGTGCGCCAGCACCTGCCAAAGACGCTGGACCACGAGGTGCTGCGCCTAGGCGGCTTGCTGACCGACATCCTCGGCACCAACAGGCGGCGGATTCTGGACGGCTTGTGCCAAGGGCACTCGCCGGAGCGTATCCTGAAGGGCTCACGCGGTACGTGCAAGCCAAGCGCGACGACCTGCGCCTGGCCCTGACCGCGTCGCTCGACCCGGACGCGCTGGTGCCGTACGAGAAGCAGCCGAACCTGCTGGTGACAATCCGGGGCATTGCCCGGGTCACTCTGGCGACATCGTGGGCTTCTTCACGAGGCATCCAGATGTTCATCCAGCCGTCGGTGGTCGGCCGCCTGTTGACCCTGTTCATCGAAACGACGCCGAAGGTGCCGCATTACTCGAGTCATGCACGGTTCCGAATCGCGGTAGCGCTCTTCCATCTTCCGATAAAACTCGGCTCGGGTTCGGTAAGGGCGGCCAGCCTCGTCGTCTGGGAACGGCACCGAGCCAAACCTGTCGCCTACAGCCATCGCAATCCCCCGCTCGATGCCGGAGCACTTGATCTGCTCGAGAAGGTTGGTCAGATCGTCTGTGGGAGAACCGTCCTCGTGGAATCCCGCATTCCCGAACGCGTGGCCGAGGAGTGTTTCCGCCGCTTCGCGACGGTCGTGACGATCTGCAAAGGATAGAATCGCTGTGGTCCAAGCAACACCTGCATCAACGTCGTACCGTTTCGACGTCGTACCGGGGAGCCTTGGCAACCATCTGAAGAGCTGCCGGGCGCGTCTACGCCGTCGTCCGAAGGCGTGTTCCAAGCGCCCGTTCCATTTATGGTGGTCCTCCTCACCATCCCGTCTCTCCGTGCATTGCATCAGTGCCTCTTGGAACCATGACGGATCGCTCGCCACGGCCTTCGCCAGTGCTGGCATCTCGTCGTGTTTGAGAAGGTCGAAAAACATGAACTCAATGCCAGCGGCGTCGGTGGCACTGAGATCGGGGCGATCCCGGATCTCCGCAACCAACTTGCGTTCCAACCACTCGAAGTAGGGCGATTTCTGCTCATTCGACTGCGGCAAGGCGTAGATCAGTTTTCGAAGTGATTCGGTTCGCACCCCTAGGAAGTCGCCCCACAGTGCTTCGAGCGCGGCCCGCGGTCGTTTCACGGAGCAGAGGCCGGCAATCAACCAGTCCTTCCGCTCCACGGGGATTGCTTGCATCTCCGAATCGAACTGTTGCCAGTAGTGACTCAGTTCATCTGGGGACAGTCCGTCAGTCCGTGCCGCTCCAACTTCGAATGTGAAGCGCGCTAGGAGGCAAGGTAGCCAGTTGGGATTCTGTTCGGTGAATGTGCTGGAGCGGATTACGTCCACGAGGGTATCCGCATCTAGATCGTCCATCCTCGCGAGGAGGCCTTGGACGAACCTTCGCATCGGTGACTGGGCAGTGTCGCCGCCAGCTTGGAGTGCTTGCGACACTGTCAAGTTGATTTCGTCCCGAGACAGTACGCAAGAAGCGACTTGCCCCATGAAGCGGGTGTTCGTGACTTCGGGAACGATGGAGAGGATCGCCTTGACCCCGTCAGATTCCCAGACTCTCCGGAGTGCTGAACGCCGTTTTTCAGCCAGTCGCTCCTCAGTGACTTCCCACCCTTCATCCTCGGGACGGTGCTCGCAGATCACCGCGTCGTCATTGAACAGCCAAAGGTCTGGAGCAGTGACCGAGAACGCTGACAGCTCCTCGAGGACACGACGTGCGCACTCGCGATCTGCTTCACGACCGTGCTGAGTGATTGCTCCCTCCGTAAAGGAGGTAAGTTCGCGCACAAGTCGCGTACGTTCTTCATTGCTCCGGTTTTCCGAAGCGCCCCAAGGGGCGATTCGCTCCCAGATACGCGCGGCCTCTGGTTCGAGTAGATTCTCGGCCACGTCAATCGCGACGTGGATTGTCTCCTCCGATGTCGCCGCATGCTGGACCAGAATGTCTGCTGCGGTTCGGTACACCGCCTCTTGGTGTTCATCGGACTGTTCCGAGTCGGCCAAATCCGATCGGCCCCGCCAGACCGGCAGATGGGCTTCGACTGTCGTGTCCAAGCCCCGAGGAAAGCATTGGCGAGCGAGGTCGAACGCCCACTCAGGATGATCCCGAGCCAACTTACGCAACACCGCGCAATGTCGTTCGGCGTCGAGCACGCTTCCGCGGTTCCAAGGCTTGAGGAGCTTCGCCAAGCTCTGTCGAGGTCGTCCTCCATACTGGTCATGGATGTCTTCATCCGCCAACTGTCCGAGTAGATCGATGGCACGCTCCGCGTATTCCGGGAACCACGCCAATGTCTCGTAGGCCCACATTAGGTGTGTCCGACAGTCCATCGCTTCTGTGTCTTCCAGGAGCTGCGGCGAGAGTTCCGATTCACTCCCGTCCCTGCCAAAGTTGAGGAGTGCCTGTTGAGCCGAGTTCGTTCTTTGTAGGTCGGCTTCCATTGCCGCTAGGAATGCCTCAGGTGCCGATTCCGCCAGCAGGGGCATGATCTCGCTCAATGCTCGCAGCCGATTTACGGTCATGCCGTCAAGCGCGCCAAACACTGCATCCTCAACCCGCTCAGCAACACGAGGCCCCACGAGTCGACTGTCAATGCTCTCGCCAAATTCCGCCAGCAGAACAAGACCCCGGGCGAGACCCTTGAGCAGTTCGGCTGAAACCTGCGAGTCACGTAGCGCTTGGTCTTCCGAGGACGACAACAGGGGCTGTCCTGGTCGCTGGAGAGGCGCCTGCTTGAACGCTGTCGTGACGGCGTCGAAGAACCGGTCGATCGCATGTGGCGTGATCAGGCCCTCGGTGAAACGTTGCCAAGTGTCCAGGCGCGAATTCACCCCCCGCCGTCCACCGTACATCCATACGGGCGTTTCGGGAAGGTTGAGCAGTTTTGTCCACGCCCCATCAACTTCTTCGTCGCGATTCTGGCCCGTCAGCCGGCGCACGACCTCGCGGTCCGCCTTTGAGCCTGCATCCCAGGCCCCGAAGAGCCCTGCGCCCGCAAGAATCCGTGATTGTCGATTAGAGACTTTGCGGTCTAGCATCTGGGGTCCGCCTTTGTCTGTCAGACGCCGGAGGATGCTGATGGACCCGCCGCATGATCGGGCGAGCTGAGTTGCCCGCCCGCTGGCGATGCCATTCCCGACCAAGAATTCCCGGACGGCCGTGCGTCCCGCAGGAAGAACCTTCAAGGGATTTGGAACCCGCGGCTGGCCCGTCTCCGGCATTGCGATACGCATCGGTCCACTGTGCGCGACAGCCAACGCTCGGACGCTTTCCGTCGTGGGAATTACGATCACGTCGCTCGGCGGCGATTTCAATAGCTGCCGCAGTCCTTCCTTGGTGTTCACGCAGAGCCCCTCGATAGGCGTCCCTGAAAGGTGAGAACCGCCGTGCTCGAGCAGGGCTTGGAAGAAGAGGAGGGCTTCGCCGGTTGATTCCCCGATGATCCCCAGCGGCCGGTTGGGTCTGGAGCGGATCCAGTCGCTCCACTCCGCGAACTGCTTTTCTACGCTCAACTTGAGTAGCGCGGTGGTTATGGGCGGATTTGAGGCCGAACACCATTCCTGAACCGCTTCACGTAGCCATTGGAATCCAGTGGGGTTCCGGCCCATGCGGCCCATCAGCCAGACCTGTACGCTGGGGGACTCATCGATCCAGCTCTTCAGGTCCGTCGCATCGAACATTTGGATGGAGCGCCATGGGTGCTTGGTTCGTTGTTGAAAGGTCCATTCGTCCTTGCCCGGCCATGGCTCGGTTGTGACGAAGATCCAGGATGTCGCACCGAGCTGCCATCCGGCCGGCACTGCGCGGCGTTTCAAGTCGTCCGTCGCCTTCTTTCGCACTCCTTTCTCTGTGCTCACCTCCCAGACTGACCGTCCCCGCGGGATGTGCCGCGTCGCTCGCGGGGACTCCACCTGGATGTCCGG
The DNA here is from genome assembly GCA_965242625.1 of Bryobacterales bacterium. Lineage (GTDB taxonomy): Bacteria > Acidobacteriota > Terriglobia > Bryobacterales > UBA6623 > VXMF01. The sequence continues at coordinate 1,845,854 of CBDEST010000005.1, forward strand.
ACCGGATTCGCGGATCCGTTCGTCGCTCGGCGCCCGGATGGGGCCAGACGCGGCGAGTTCGCTCCGGACCAGTCGAGAGACAAGCTCGGGGAGCTCTTCCTCCGCCCGTCGACTTTGCCCCCACTGACTGAGCTGAAGCGCGGAGACCCGGAGAATTTCGGGTGCCGCCGGTCTGGTCGGCACGGGCTGCAGCAACTCCTCGGCCGAGACGCCGAGGATGGGCGCAAGCCTCTTCGCGGTTGCGCGGCTCATGGCCTGCCGACCCTTGACGATGCGGGACAGCGTTACCCGATGGACGCCGGATCGGCGGTCGAGTTCGGACAGTGTGAGACCAGAATCTTGGACGATTTCGGAGAGGGTCGGCATCCCTCATCTGATACGCTGCACTACGACTGTTGTCAAGAGAGATGTACAGCTATATCGTGTCTTGTATCGTCACTGCCGAAGCGAGCCTTGGGCTCAAGTGTGCTGGGTGGACGGCGTCCCGCATAAGCAAGCTAAAACGGTGCTCTGTGGCGCTGTCTCCGCTCGCCCTCCACCATTGCCTGAACCGCCTCGACGTCGTCACCCGAATCCCGCGAGTTCGGGGAAACGGCATCATCATCACCGCCGCTCGGCTCATCGAGCTGCTCGCCCGCCCCCTTTGCCTTCGACAGACGGACTACCAGCGAGGTGCAGCCCGCAGCCGCGATCAGGGCACATGACTGATTCGTACGGCCGTAATTGCCGCGAAACCCATGGGGCTCAGATAACGCTCCCAGCCATTCCGCGCCCCGGTCAGGATACGCAGGCGGAGGTCTGCCTCTGTGCATGGCATGTGGCAACCGTCTCCGGCAAGCCTCGATCTATGGCCAGGGGCTGGGTCGGCACGCCGCCCGCGACGGGTCGGATTCGATGTCGCAGCTAGTCTTGCGGCAGCCAGCCGTATCGCTGGAAACCGAGCAGCCGGCGGGGTGGATTGCGATCAATACTCTGCTGGCGTTGATCACCGAGTCGCGGTACGGCAGGCCGTCGCGGGGCACGACTTAAATCACGGGCAACAGATTGAGGGTCAGGATCGACTTCTTGTAGCCGAGGCACGCCTGACGTGTGTAGTGTTAGCCGTGCTTGCGAGTGCGCCTCGGCTTGGATGCACTCGGCTAGGGTCGTGCTTGCTGTCAGAATGCCTGGTCGGAGGCATTCGTTCCGCTGCATGCCAGCACCCTTATCGTCATCTGGACCGATCCCGGCCCACGCCGCGACCGAGCCGAAACCGCGCGTCGACTCGGCTAGCAAGTCGCGTGCGGTGACCCTCGCGATGTCTGGAACCGCCACCAGCAGGTTCAGTTGCTCTTTGTAGGGCACCACCGAGGCTTTGGCGTGCGCGTCAAGTTCCGCAAGCCGCGTCGTGGCCGCGTCGAATTCATCAATCAGCCGCGCGAGACGCCACGGGCTTCCGGGTTAGCACCCCGACGGGGCGCAACCCGTCGTGCTGAGGTTTCGGAGAGGATTGCACTGGGGAAGCTTGATTGGGCCAGTTCTATTGATTCTTGCACGATGTGTGCTGCAACGACTTCCCGAAAACCCTGTAACTCGGCCTCCGCTGCAGGTGCCGGCACACCCGGCCCCGGCCCGTGACCACCTTGCGCCAGTAGCGGCACTGCTGCCGCTTCGCGGCGAACGCTGCCGGTCGGCGAGGATCCCGTCGCGGCTTCCAGCGGGGCATTCGTAGGCTAGGCCAGATACCGTAGTGCCACCTTGCATGCTACGGCATCCAATCGTGCTACAATCTCCTCGCGCAGCGGTGTCGCGGCGATGAACGCAACCCTCGCATAGTGCGGTGGCGGCTCGTTCGCAACGGGCGGGCTAGGCATTGCTGGCGGCATCGTAGTGGTTCCCGCCTTGACTGTAGGATTCATGTTGCGGGCACGCAAGGCTCGAGGAGTTCTTCCTAGGTCCTTGGGCGACCCACAGATTTGGAGGGAGCCGTGCGGCGCACGAGTTCCCAGCGGGCTGGGTCATGCTATGATCTGAGTCGCGAAACGGAAGGTGTCGCAAGTGCGGGCAGCGTCCTTCCGATTCGAACCGGGCAGTAGCGATGACCGGCATTGCCAAGTCGATGACCACGAAGCCCACCCGGTGGGTGCTTGGCGCACTGCCTAGCAGATGGCGAAGGCGGCCCGCGTCGACTGAGACCACGCTGTATGACAGACGTTGCAACGGTGAGGACGGAACGGGGCGGGTCGCAGTTCTCGTGAACCAACCAAGACTTCGACTGGTGTGTCCAACCGGACGGTTCGCGGCGGAGCACGGATCCGCACTCCTCGTCTCCATGCTGGATCGCGTGAACTACCCCTACAGCCACCGATGGCTGCCGTGTACACTCGCCGGTTCGGTGTGGGACTCATGACGAACTGCTGACAGTGCAGTACAGAAGGATCGCCAATGCTGCCCGACTTTCCAGACCAGAAAGGCCAGTTTATTGAACTGACTGAAAGGATGTTCCTCGCGCGGATCCGTGCCGATCCCTTACTCTCGTTGTTTCCACCCGAGCCAATCCTTGAAGGAGCCACAATCAGGATGAGTGCCGAATCTGGCTACGACGAAGCGAACGGTCTTGAGGATATTGAGCATCAATTCGACCTTAGTGTAGATGACATTATGAAACACGGTCATACTGTATATTTGGAGAAATTATGGTCACTGGCAGACGAAACAGTGAGAGGCATGGCCGGGTTAGTTCAAAGCAAAATCAGTGAGACCACGGAGAGAACTGGCAATTCCATCGATTTGGGTGGTGCTGATCTAAAGGAGGAGCATATTCTTGACATGTACAGGAATCTTGAAATCGCCTTCGACGAAAACGATCAACCCGATTTCTCCACCGGATCCATATTCGCTCATCCCGATAACGCCCCGGTGCTTGAAAGATTGGTTGAGAACATCAAAACGATTCCTCGCTACAGGCGGGAGTTCGACCGGGTCATCGAACAGAAGCGGAGAGAGTGGCATGCTCGAGAGAATCATCGAAAACTGGTTGATTAACACTAACGAGCGCAGTTACGAAGCTGCGTTTCGCCAGGTCTTGATTCAAAGAGGGCATACTGTCCTCTTCGCGCACGAGCACGGTCCCTATGAGTTTGGAAAGGACATCGTGTCGCGCTCAGAGGATGGCTCGTACTGCGCCTACCAACTCAAGTCAGGCAGGATCGACAAGCGCAACTGGCTGAAGATATACGACCAAATTCAAGAGTTGATTAGGGTACCAATTTCGCACGTTGGAGTTGATTCAGGGTCCCCCGATAGAGCATTCTTGGTCACGAACGGCAAGATTACGCATCCTGCAAGACAGGCAATTCACTTGATGAACGAACGTCAAGGTTCCAATCGAACTAAGATTGAACTCATCGAGAGAGACGAACTATTGAGATACTTCATAGATGCACACGGGGAATATTTTCCACAAAACCCCCAGAATCTGCGTGACTTTTTGGATCTCTATCTCTCTGGAGGGGCGGGACTTCTCCCCCGCGAAAAGCTCTCGAACTTTCTCGATACTGCCTTGTTTGGTACGCAACATTCGAAGCGGGCGAAGTCACGTGCTCAAGTTAAGAATGTCCTAGCAGTTGCGCCTATTATGGTGAGTTATTTGTTGAAAGAATTTGAGCAACACAGAAACCATTATGCGCTGACTCAAGGCTGGACCGTATTGGCGATGTGTAGCACAAGATACGCGGTCAAGAATGGTCTAACTAAAGCAATGTGGAAGGGCACCTTGGACCTGTTGTTAGCCGAGATAAAGAGACATCTGGACAATCTTCGCGCAGAGGCAGTCAAAAGAGAGAATCTTCTTGAAGGTGATCTCCGCGCAGATGGTGGCAAGATCTTGCAAATACGAACGACTATGCTGCTCGGTTCGATCTCTATGCTAGCTTTCACTGATCGCAGTTGCGACGCAACATCTGTTTCTGAAATGCTGCGGTTCGTCAATAGGTACTATAGCCACGCGTTCTTTTGGGGTGAAGGCGCATTGCCGCAGATATTCTGGATTGTGAAGTTTCTTGAAATGACAGGATACAATGAGCCAGCGTTGGATCTGCTAAAGCGAGTCTTCGATGGGATTCTCGAAGCGAATTCTGGCCCGAACACGCAAGATGATCAATTCATCCTGCTGCCCAGTCCCTATTATGGGCCCGACCATGTCGTGGAATCGACTCTAAGGATTTACTCAATCGAATATGAACAAACTGCTACGATGGGTAGTTCATACGTCATTCAGAGCCTTTTGGAGATGCTAGTGCGAAGAAATGAACGCAGCTTTTTGTCCAATCATTGGAGTCGGTATACCCGCATGATTGTTCGGCAATTTTGGCCACTCCATGATTATGATTTGTTCTCGTGGCGGACTGAGTCCGGTGAGAACCAAATGAAAGCACCTTCAATGCAACAGTCTTGGGCGCAACTTAGGTCAGATTGCGTTGAGATTTCTGATATTCCACCCACGTGGAAGGAGTACGCCGAATTGCTCCCACATCTCGTGATGGTTTACCCCCACCGAGCGATCCCGGCCGTAATGCGGCTACTAGATACTGCCGACGACCGTGCGTAGCACATCACAGGTTGTGACCGGTTGAGTCGACTGGGGGTGCAGACGTGTGAGTGAGGCGGGCCCGTATTCGCGATCAGTGCCGGCCGCTCTTCCTAGCCCCGGATCACGAGGCTTGATAGTCCAATATCCCAGTGCCGCACCACTCCTGCGTGAACGTACACTAAGCCATCCGGGAACGGCAGCACCGCTGCCAGCAAGTCCGCTTCCGTGCATGGATGCCCTTCCGCTGTATGCCTCACCAAGACTTCCGCCTGCGGCTGGCCGTCCGCGTTAGCCATCACCAGAGAACATGACTTCTGGCCAGTAAAGAATGTTAAGGATTTCCAGCTCTTGAGCCCGAGAGCGGATGCTGTCGGAATCCTTGATCAGTCTCGATCGGATCGCTTTGATGGAGCGGATCGGACTGCTTGCGCGGGTTGGAAGCACCAAGATCCGGACCGTGCGCGAGTGCGCCCTCTCCGAACGCTACGCCTCACCGACGCAAATTGTGATCCCAGCTAGCTGTCCGCCACGAAACAGCCCCTTCGACAAAGGCTCGCGCAACCGGCGCGGCAGTCCGCCACTTCGCTCCTCGCTGGATCCGCAGCCGTCCGCTGTGGGGGCCAAATCATTATCACGGTCGCTGGGCGGCTACGACTCTCCGGCGTGTGTCCAGCTCACCCCAAAGGCCTTGTTTCACCTAGCCTTTTCGCGGAGCGACCGCCACGACCGACCGTCGGCGTCATGTCGTCTGATCACCGGGTACTCCGTGCGAGTCGCGCGAAAAGATGTCTTCGCAGGAGACGATGCTCGGCTGACTGTCGAACGCGACCAGCACAAAGCCATCGTCCCGGAATCGTCGAAGCCCGTCCTCGAAGTTCGTACGAACAGGGCCGCCGCTGGGCTGTACGTTTCACCTTCATGTACGGCCAGTTCGGACTGCAGGTACTCCTTGATCGCACCATACGGATCCAATTCGTTGCGCTCCGCCTTGTAGACGATTCCGAAACCCCCGTGACCAATTACCCCTTGGTTCGTGAAGGTGCGCAGGACCATGCCAACCGGCAAGGCGTCGAGCTACTCGAGACTCGTGCTCGGCATTGAGTTATGGGTGCGCCGCGCTCTTTGGCAAGACCGCCGGGCTGAGGTACTCCCGAATCATCGGTCAGTGATCTCAGGTGTCCTCCGTCCGCGTGAGCCTAGTCATCTCCGGTGAGTGAGCGATTGCTCGATGGCGAGCAATACACCTCGCATCCGCCGATCACCTGTCCAAACAACGGGAACCACCTCAAGCGGGATATCGGCCCGGGTGTGGATCCTGGCACGCGCCTCGGCCGCTCTCGCTCCGGTCTTCGCTGGCCGCCGCACATCCCCTCGTTTCCGCTTCGCGCCTTAATGCGGGAGTGCCATAGTGCTAAGGCTCACTTGTTCTTGGTCAAGCGGAATCCGATGCTGCGCGGGCGTGCGGGACCGGCCGTAGTGCGGTTCGGAGTGGACAAGAGCTCTGGCTTGGATGGCGGCAGCCCGAACTCGCGCTTTACGTGCTCCACGGCACTGCGCAATTCCTTGGTTACACGGCGCGAGTAGGCGTCGGACAGCGACGAAGTCAGTTCCGTGGAGTAGAAGCCCGCCCTGCGAGCCGCCTGATGGTGCCGTTCCATGCGCCCCAAGAAGCTTTGGTCGGCGTTGATTTGCCGCATGATGTGTTCGAATGCGTGCCGAACCTTGGCCTCGCTGGGCTCGACGCCGCACTTGCGCAACGCGGACTCGATGGATGACTTTGCCCTAGTTCCCGGATAAGAAATGTTTTGGACATGCTGAACACGCTTGTGTTGTAATGGTTTGCAGGGTTCCCCACGCCGCTCGTTTTTTCACCTCCGGGGTGAATTTTCCGCGCCGGTCCGGAGCCCCGCTCACGATGCCTGCTGACAAAGCTCCCAAACTCTCTTACGGTATCTGCGACGGTCTGCTGACCGGCCTCGCCGGGCTGCCGGCGCTCGCCCGCTTGGCGCGGTCCCTCGGCCTGCCGTGGTTGCTGCAACAGTACGTCCAGATCAAGGTCCGGCAGCGCGGCTGCAGCGACGCCCAGAACCTGCTGAGCTTGATCTTCGGGCTCGCCACCGGCGGCGGGCACCTCAACACCGTCGACGCCCTGGCCGCGGACGAGGCCGCCTGCGAGGGCGCGGGGCTCGCGGGCGCCGTGCCCGACAGCCGCCGCCTCGGGGAGTACTTGACGCGCTTCAGCGCCAAGGCCCTGGACGGGTTGCAAGCCTGCGTGCGGGCGGTCAGCGCGCAAGTCGTGCCGCCGATCGCCGCCGCCTGCGGGAAGGAGCTGGGCTACGTGCCGGTGTTCATCGACGGCACGGGCATCGAGGTGCAGGGCAAGCAGTTCGAGGGCGCCGCGGTGGGCTACAACGGGGAGCGGCAGTACTGGCTGCATTCGGTGTTCGTGGGGCGGGCGTGGGTCAGCGCGCGGCTGAACGAGGGCGGCACGGACGTGAAAGGGGACTTCGCGGAGCAACTGGCCGCGGACGTGGATCCGTTGGAGCTGGGCCCGGATCCGGTCTGGGCGCGTGCGGACGCGGCGTACTACTGCTGGGAGTTCGTGCAGGCATGCACGGATCGCGGCTGGGACTACTCGGTGAGCGTGACGGACCGGAACAAGAAGGCACCGGTGCTGCGGATCGTGGAAGCCAAGAAGTTCGCGGAAGCGGACTGGGAGCCGGTGGACGAGCGGGGCGTCGAGCGCGCGGTGACGGTCAAGTACCAGCCGAGCAAGTGGGAGGAGAAGCAAGTCTACGTGGTGATCCGGCGGGACCGGGACGGGGCGCAGGAGCTGCTGGAGCCGGTGTACACGGTGATCCTGGTCAGCCGGGACGACTTGCCGGCGGGCGAGCTGGTGCGGCGGCACCGGGCCAAGCAGGGCCAGGAGAACGCGTTCAAGGGCCCGCTGACGGAGCTGGGGCTGCACCATCCGCCGTGCCACTCGTACACGGCCAACCAAGCGTTCTACTGGTGCGGGCAGATCGCGCAGTTGCTGCTGCTGATGCTGCAATACCAGGTGCTGCCGGAGAAGGCGCGCCGGCACGGGCTGGGGCCGCTGATCCGGGACTTCGTGCGCAGCGTGGGGCTGTTGCAGAAGCGCGGGCGGGGTCGGAAGCTGCTGTTCGGGACGTGCAACTGCCGCCTGGGCTGGCTGCTGCAGGCGGCGCAGATGGAACCGGGCTGAGGGGGCGGCGGCGGGAGCCGCCGCCACGGAACGACAGGGTAGCCCGGGCAGCTGACAGGGGAGTCGGCGGGGAGCGGTGCGCCTGCGTGGCAGGGCGGAGTGCGTGCATGGAGGCAACGAGGTCTCGAACAGCCTCCGAGACACCGGCAACCGAGTCCCGGAGACCATCCGGGGAGCCTCTCGCGCTCAGAAACTGGATCGTATACGGCCGGAGACCGGCTTGGTTAGAGCCAGATACCGGAAAATCCCGGATTGGCCAGAATTAAGCGGGGATTTGGGGACTTTGCGGCTGTCACCAAGTTCGACCAGATCATGTCCCGGTCGCGCTGGATCACCTCCGTGCGCTGCTGCTCGCGCTCAGCTTCCAATTCCCTGCGACGTTGGATCAGCGCGGGGTCCTCGACCAGCTCGCGATAGTCCTCGACACCGAGGACGTACCTGCTGTACATGTCGCCGAGAAAGCGCGCGACAGCGTGCATCTCCGGGTCCGGATGCTCGCCGAGAGCCTGCTCCAGGCCCTGGATGGCACTCACGTGGATATCCTGCAGGAACTTGCCGTAAGCCTGCGGATGAGCCTCGGAGAACACGGTCTTGAAGGACTCGACAGCTTTGCCGCGCTGTCCGGGTTCTTCGCGTCCACCGTGTGGTACACGCGCGACAAATCGCCGTCCGCCACCGCCTGCGCTACCGCTTGGAGATCGGCACGCGCGTTCTCGGCGTCCTCTGCGTCAGCCTGGTCCTTGAATAGCTCAGAGTAGGCGGCGTGCTCTTCTAGCGTCCTCTCCAATTCATCGACTTCGACGGTTAGCACATCGTCCGGTACAGCGGCTCGTAGCCGCTCGAGCAATGTCTCATCGGCGGGCACCTCTCCCGTCGTGCCGTCATCGGCCAATGGCTGATTCAGGTTGGTCTTTGGCCCGGGTTCCGTATTTGGGGATCGCTTCCGAGCCGGGTTCGATACCGGCGAGGTGGGAGAATCTTGCAAGCGTCCGACGGCTGACAGAATCCATCGAATCAACATCTGACTGCCCTGAATCTCACGAAAGTCTAGTGTCCAGATGACACTACCGGCACGCCCTAGGAGCCTGTTGCAAAAGTCCGATCCGTCGCGAGGGCCCGCCGTGTCAACGCTCAAATACCTCAAAATGACGGAAAACCGCCCACTGAAAGGCGCAATAGACCCCTGTGGGGCTCGCTCAACGTCCAGAAACGTCCAGAATCGACTCTCGACACCGAGGCTGGCACTTTTGCAACAGGCTCCTAGGCTGCGGCGGCGAAGAGAGCGGTTCTCAAAGTCGCCGTAGCTACCGAAAACGAAGCAGTCGGCCGCGGTAGCAACATCATAGCATGTGGTGATCGTTCGCATTCTGCTGATCATGAGTTCTCGTGGTACAACAGTCTCAAGCCACTGGAACCCGTGCTCGCCGTTCGGAGAACTCAGCGTACGACATTGTGACGATGCTGAGGATGCGGGGCACTTCGGGTGTTCCGGTGGTGCCCGCCATTCGCGTTGGGCAGAGTGCGGCCGAGCAGAATCACGCGGCCGAGAATGCCAGCTGGGATTCTCCGCTGGGGAAGTGAGTTCGCGAGCCTTGCACATGCCAAGGGTCTTCGCCGTCATGCGCGATGTCAGAAGCCCAGCGCGGGAAATCCGCACGCTCGGTTCGAGAGCGGGGAGAGGAAGCGTGGTCAATGTGGATACTGAGGCACCGGCACGGTGGCGAAGGCCGTCGGCGGACCGCTGCTCGCTCCACCCTCGACAGGTGTGCCTCTCCTCGGCTCCACAGCAAACTATTGCTGTTTGATTGAAGTTGGCGACAGACAGGCCCGGCAACGTCGTTCTGAGATCCGTGTGAATCCTGTGGCAGACTGGATTCGTGCCAGACGGATGGAGTGACCGTCGGGACGCGCCGCAGCAGGGGTGTGCGTCGCGCGACTACACCATCCAGGCACTCCAGGCATGGCGGCATCGGGATCGTCCACAAGGCGAGCTACAACGAGTTGAGCTAGGTTGTAGCGATCAAGGCGTACCCGCCATCGGAACTCGTGGTACGCGAAGGCGCGACGGGCTGCGGTGCTTTCGCGAAGGGGCGAGAGCCCTGATCGACTTCCAGCGGCATCCCAGCATCGTTGCCTACGGCGCGTCCTTCCGGGCTAGGGGCACGGCTTATCTCGTCGTGGGCAACGTGGACGGGCAGCCGCAGGCCGAAGTACTCCGAGAGCGAGGCTGCCGGATAGCCCTCTACGGCATTCAACGACAGCCCGTGTAAGTGTGTAAGTCGCATGCTTGACAGGTCCAACCACCTTGCAGTACAATCCATCGCTGTCGCGAGAGAATCGCACATGACGCAGTTGTCTCCTCGCCCGAGAGTCGCTCGCACCCAGAGCACTGTCTCAGTCGCACGATCCGGCCCGGCTGTCGCCATCGGCATCGGACCGCTGCACTGCTGTGATCCCGCTACGACCCCTCAAACCGAGATGCAATCCGCCCCAACGAGGAACTGCTACATGAAACGCTCCGGGCCGCCCGCGCTCTTGGCCTCGCCGCATCCGGAATCACGGGCGACCATCCGAGGGCCGACGCCTTGGCGTCGATATGGCGTCATCCGTCCGTCCCATCCATCCCCTGTCACAGGGCACATCCACTAATCACTCCACAACACCGTTGCTGCAATCGGACAACGACTGAGATCATGCGCTCCTACGTACTTGTGCACGAAGATGTCCAGCGAGCCGCCAAGGCTCGCGGCCATCATGAGCGACTCGAGAACCTCAAGAACTCGATCGAGTCCACTTCCAACATAGCCCGATTCAGCAAGTGGCTCCATCCCTACTATCATGAGGACATCGGTCGCCAATTCAGATTGCTAATCGAGCTACATGAACGCCGCAATGCGGTTGTCGTCGTCTTCAGGCACTTTCTTACTCACGACGAATATGATCAGTTCCGAGAAATCGATCCGAATAAGCGCCAAGAACATTATGACGACAACCTCACACCAGAGGAAGAAGTCGACAGGTATATTGAGGACCGCAACAAGTCTACTATGCCTGTGAACAGGGACCTGACGGATGGCGACCAAGCGTTTCTGAACACTACCTCTACTAGTTATGACTACTCTGGAGACATCGTATTGGAAACCTCCGAATGGTGTGAAACAGTTCTAAAGGACTGGGTAAACACACTATCCCGCGGATTATACGAATTGATCTTCGAACTCCAAACGAATGTCGAATCCACGCACACCCCTGAGGCTTCTCTTGACCTCGAGTCAATCGACGGGACAGACATAAGAATCCTCTATCGCTATTTCCCTAAATGGAAGACTCTGCTTCTGATAAACGTGCTGAGATTAGGAAGCCCCAGTACGGCAGAACAACGCAGACTGTCCAAGCGATATGGGCGTAACTTCTCCGATCATGACAGTTTGAACCAATTCGGAGAACGTTCATATCCAGCTCTCTTGATAGCAGACTACAAAAGCTGGTGGGCGGTCCAATTGACAAGAAAGGCTAACTTAGTACTGTACCCAGAACAATCGAAAATACTTGGGTCCCTACACTTGTCTGACACCACAAATCCACGGTATCCTTTGTTCATCAACGGCAGAGCTGGCAGTGGCAAATCCACAATTCTGCAGTATCTGTTTTCCAGTATCCTAGATACTTATGCGAGTACACACGATTCCGAAAACCTACAAAAGCCCCCTCTCTACATAACGTATACTCGACCATTGCTAGACGTAGCACAGGACACAGTAAAGGAGATTTGCCGGTTACATGCACTTAGAATCGCAGAGCACACCGATCACGCTCTGGAATCAACACCAAGATTCGCGAATTTCGACCTGAACGACTGCTTCAAGACAGTGAGAGATTTGATGCTTGAACTTCTCCCGAGACACTTGCGATCAAAATATGAACTCGCCAAGTGCATGAACCTGAGTCGCTTTCGGACTAGGTGGGATGAGTACCGCAAGCCGTTGCCCGACAAAAACGCGCGTGAATTGAGGGCCGGGATCGTCTGGCACGGCATCCGGACCTATATTAAGGGCCTTGGCATTGATTCAGTACGAGACTACCGTACCCTACCCGACGACTGGAAATCGATCTCTGAGAGATCATTTGCAACTATATTCGAAGTAGGGTGGAGTTGGTACGATAGCATTTGTAACGAAGATCGTCTGTGGGATGATCAAGATCTGGCGAACGAACTCCTCTGTTGCGACGATGTGGAAGTGTCGCTCTACCCTGCAATATACTGTGATGAAGCCCAAGACTTTACATCCATCGAATTACGATTGATTCAAAGGCTATCGCGATATTCTATACTAGATTTTTCCGAGAACGCCCATCTACTCAAGAAGGTTCCATTCGCCTTCTCTGGGGATCCATTTCAGACACTAAATCCGACCGGTTTTAAGTGGGGGACAATCAAAGCAATGTATTACGACTATTTGATTCAGCGTCGCGGCTCAAATGCCAACAAGGCCAACGAATTGAGGTTAAACTATCATGAACTATCAACAAATTATCGCTCAGCTGTCGATATCATCAAATTGTCAAACGCTGTTCAATTGATTCGTTGTATATTGTCGGGAGAAACTGACACAAAGCCACAAGTGGCGCGGGACTCATCTCCAAGATCCAACCCCCAGATATATACGCTTGACGATCAGGTGAAATCACAGATTCGCCAGTCAGAAGAGCTTGTGATAATTGTGCCATGTGACGAGGACGGAGAAGATGAATTTCTCAAGAATGACGATTTTCTCCGGTCACTTGTGCAAGACGATAGCAGCAAGAGAGCACGCATTAGGAGCCCATTGCGAGCAAAGGGCTTGGAATGGGAACGCGTATTGGTATATCAGTTCGGAACATTTGCACTGGAGCGTTGCAAGAGCCTTTGCGAGTTCTTGCGCGACCCGAACCAAGAACAGTTGAACTCTATCGTTAAGGACAATGACGAACTGTTGGTGTCCGAGTATTTCCTGAATAAACTATATGTCGCCGTTACACGACCCCGCAAGCGATTACTCTTGGCCGATTCCCAAGAAGGAATTGAGCAGTTCTGGGCCTTCTTCAAAGACCAAGAAGTGTTAGACCGGCTCTTGAAGAGTCGGCCTAATCGACAGTGGGAATCGTCAAATCTCGGCGGATTCGTCGAGGGAAGTGATGAATCGTGGAATAAGGATAGAGATACACCCACAGATATCGCCAAGCAGTACGAAACGCAAGGCCGCGCTGACGATGACATTAGGTCTTTGGAGGATGCGATTTACTACTACCGCATTGGACAACATAGCGTCGGGGCATTTCGCTGTGAGGCGCGGGTTGCAGAGTTGAGTGGCCAGTTCGAAAAGGCAGCGAACATTTACAAGGAAGTTCCCGATTGGGTTTCCGTCCTCCGGTGCTTCTGGGTCTTAGGAGATTGGAATCAAATGCTGCAGAATGTGGTTCCGAGCCTGCGAGACTCGCGTTCAGATATTCTATTGAGCATCGCAAGGATACTCGTATCCCAAGAAGTTCCATTAGATGGGTTGCATGCATCATTGGATTTGATGCAATCTAAATCTACGTTGTTCGTTGATGATCCATTCATCAGGGTTGGCCTCGAGAAGGCACTCTTGAAGCTGTTGGAGCGGATAATCTCTGGAGAGATCGGTGGAGAATCACTAGCGCAAGATACGCCGGAGGCCGTTGCGTCTGCTTTGGATGCGCTTTCAGTTTCAGGAAAGGAGATTGAGTCTCGGCTTGGCGAGATCTATTTCATGGTTGGTGCATCCGAAGATGCAGTTCGGATTTGGAAGGGATACAATGCTGAGCGGTATCAACCTTCACCCAAGCAGGATCCGCCTTGGGCCATTCGGGCGTTTGCCGATTCGATGCCGCTGCCCCAGAAACTCAAGTTTCTGGTACAGGTGGATGATTACGACGGATCGTTGCAGGCATGGTCTCAAATGGTTGCGTCTGACGGCTCTATCGATCCGGAGGCAGCTAGGTTGGTGATTGGTTTCTTCGGGCGCGTAGAGCGGTTGCGTGCGGTGTTGGAGCCATTGCGATCATTGACAGGCGTTGATCGCTGGATTCAGGTTGCCAGTGTGCTAGGTGAGACTGTCGATGACGGCTCTAGGTTGAAATTGAGCCCTCATTGCATCGCATCATTGGCAGCGTTGCTAGTTGAAGCCAAGCAGTGGAGGCGAATCGAGATTCTTTGTGACGAGCATGCCTCGTCACAGGATCCAGTTCTGGGTCTGCGACATTCGTGGCGTTGGAAGCACGCTCAGTTGTTGCGCATCGTCACTGATGCACTTGCTCGCGCTAGTGATCGGTTCGGAGCTGGCGGTTCGGAGGATAAGAAATCGGTTCGGTCGCATTACCTAAAGCGCTACTTGTGGCAGCGTCGAGACCGGCGAGGTAAGTCGAAGGGCGGGCCCCCCGAGCTTAGGACCATCCGTGCAAGATTGGCGGGCGTTGGCGGTTTAGTGGCACTTGTGGAAGCCGTGTGCAGTACTGAGGAAGCATGCACATTCCATTTTGAATTGTTGGCAACGTTGTCGCGGGCGAAGTCGACACCAGAGCTCTCGGACGAGATTCGATTCGTCCGCGAGCGATGGATAGTTTGTGCTTCGAGATTGCGAAGTCGACCGCCGCGGTTCGATGAGGCATGCAAGGAGTGGCGGATCGCTCGAGAACAGCTATCGGATTTCGTTTCACCGCAGCCGCTCTCCGAGCAGCATGTGGAGGACCTTTACGAAGGGCGTCTTGTGGCTGTGAAGCCCGAGACGCACTCACAGCCTAGCGATGACCAAGTACCAGCCTCTACGCCGTCGCCGCTTGCAGAAAGGGCAAAGACATCACTTGTAATTGGGTTTGGAAATCTCACTCTTCATGGTGATTTTGTTGAGGTGAAACAAAGGATAGTCTTACGTGATTCGACGAAAGGAGACCAAGTGAATTGTGGTCCTGAGCGCGTCGAGAGCTTCGACTTGACCATCGAGGCGGATGGGGATACCGTGAATCCCAGTTGGCTGATCGTCGAGTGGGGTATCAGATGCCAGATTGAGAAAAGCGCACGGGGAATTAGCATTCGGTTCTTAGTGCAATCTGGCGTGATTGGGCCCAATTATTTCTTCCCTACTCCAAGTGCTGATCATTGATGAGGCTCACGTGGCACGACCGTAGCGGGCGCACTGGTTGCTTCGCACTTAGGTTTGGTGGCGGTAACTTCCCAGATGCACTGCGCGCGTTTGGTCGCAGCGAACCTAGTACGGCTTCGCTAGGCGCTCCCCGGGGCCGTATTGCTGCGGGCCGCAGGATCCGCACTGGCGTGTTCTCTTGGTGCTCGGTGACTTCCAGGTGTAGTGGCAGGTGCGCCCCGACGTGATCCAGGTCGGCGGTCTGCTGCAACATTGCGCGCGGGCTGCTCGTCCGCGCGCTTGCTGCAGCGGCCCGTGTACCTTGGGTGCTCCGCGGATTGCCGCTGCTCGAGCTGTTAAACCCATGCGCCGCTCCAAGCCCTCCACGCGCTGCTGCAAGCTCGTGCGGATTGCCTGTCGGACCCAATCGTGAAGATCGTCATCACTGTCCTTGTGCGTATTCCGGCGAGCGTGAACACTGTTCCGATGGATCGGGAACAGTCGAAGCAAAGCGAAGCTGATGCTTCTTGGCACCCTCCTTGACCGTGCCTCCGTCAATCGCTGTCCGGTCCGGCTAGGCGGCCGCCGATCCACTCGTAACCCCACCGCGTCTGGCTCCGACTGCAGTGGCCCCCCACAACAATCCGCACTAGCTGGTTGACACCCCCCACTGGGAGCCTGCACGGGGGCGAGGTTTTGTACTTCGAGTGTCCCCACGTGGCGAAGCCTCAATATCGACTTCGTGATCCCCCCTCTCGCTATCCCGAGCGTACTTCGCGGGAGGGTGCTTGATCCTCGTACTCGCTCCCCTCACGCTCCCAACACTGCCCATCTAGACATGGCCAGCCTTCACGATCATCGGAACATGCATCTGGATCCTGTCGAAATCCCTGACCAACTTCGTTTGGGTTGCTTTCTCGGGGCAAGTCGGACTGGTTGCGCGAACGCAATGGACAGGGACCTCGACTGCGGGCGGAAGGGCCCTTGCTGTCCATTGCGCGTCACGCATCGAATCGCGACCCCAGCCGACCAACCCCCACGAAACAACTCTCGGGTCCGCTCGCACACGTCCAAAGCGCAATGTCGGCACTACCCACATGTCCGGCACAGACATGCCGCCGCACTCCTCTTGGGGCCTAGTCCCGACAGCCGTAGGCAGCCGAATCCAATTGCACGGCCGCAGGCTTACCGCTACCCGCCGCGGAAAGTCCAGTTCACCAAAGGACCTTGGTTGACTGAGCCTTTCCGCAACGCGACCGTCCCGAGCAACCGGCGAGGTCATGTAGGCGCGGTCTCATTCCACTGTGAGTGGATCGCTTCGTTCTGCGCCCTGTCAAGAAACACGATTCGTCGCCTAGCCGCGCAAGCGGCTTGGCGGGTTCACGCCACGCGCACCGTCTACTACGCCGACAAACAATAGATTCGTACGAGCATGCTACCCCAGCGATGCGTTCCGGTACGGAGGCTGGCATTCGTAGACGCCTGCAATTCATCCTGACCCGACGGGGGTTGGCGGCAACACCCCCGTCCCAGCAGGGGCTTGCCGGGTGCCAAGGCTGTAATCATATGGAACTGGCGTCGCTGGACCCCAGCCGGGCCGGTGAGGTGCATTCAGGCTCCAACAGAAAGCCTGTCCTCGAGTAGCATAAACCGCAGTTCCGCAGCCAATCAGAGCATTCGTGACTTTACTCGACGGATGCTTCGGTGCCCCGTCGGGCGCAGCCGAGACCACCGCTACGCGAGACCCGAATTTGTCTAGGACGTGCGGATCGAGATTGTTCTCGCTTCCATGGTGCGGCACGTGGAACAAGTCCAGATCCGAAAAGTCGATACCTAGGGCGCGGCCGTGCGAGAAGGCCCGACAGAGAGCCTCGGTCCCGGCATCTCCCGTGAACAGCATCTTGTGACCGCAGATAGCGAGGAACACGATTGCGCTCGAGTTGTTCTCCGCGCTGGTGGTTCCCGAGTGGTCAAGGGTTTGGGCGGTCTGCGGACCACTCGCGTTTCCGATGGGTGCAAACGGAAACAAAGTCTTGGACCTCTCGTACACTGCAATGCTCTCCGATGGATCCGGCGCAGCTGACACCTGCTGAGGAGGTGCTGCGAACGGTACATCGAACGGTGACTGCGTCTGCGGCACACATCGGAAGTTGGACACCAAGTGCTCGTACCATTCCCGGTCGGGACCCAGCACCGTCACTTCAGGAAGCGTTGGAACTACTGGAGCAGAGAGTACTGGAGCACAGAATGGTTCGACGATAGGAATGTTCTTGCTCACGGCCAGCTCCCAAAGGTCATAAGCGGCCTCAAGTCCATCTTCGATCCTTCGCATGAGCCTCTGCACCGGTCCGCGTTCGTCGACTACGCGCTTGCGGAGTTCCTTGGCGTGTTGCCATGGCCCGTGCATGAGCAGCGCGCCGACCGAAAGTTCCTCAACCACGACTGACAGACCTGAGGCATGGTCCGCATCGCAATGTGTGCAGATCACGCAATCAACTTCGTCTGTCAGATAGCAGTCCCGGACGTGATGAACCAGCGCGTACCCTGCCGCCTTGGTTCCTCCATCGATCACGATGACCCGTTGATCGGCCCTCCCGGGTTCGAGGCAGCCCCATCGGACCGCGATGGCGTCACCGCTTTTCTCGCCACTTCCGACAGGCAAGAAATCAATCTCGTATCCCATCCCTTACGCTACCATCGTCTGTTGGCACTCCTTAACCGTCAGTCAGTCATTCCGATATATGAGTTACATTGGTGGGTGCCGTTGATCCGCTTGGGGTTCCGACCCGCCAATAGGCCAGCCCAGGGGCGCGGCTCGGCCGGTTGCGACTCGCGCCGTCGAAGGCTTACTGGCGATGGCTCCGCTGCTCATCGCGACGAGGACTCCGAACTCGCCGCTCCGTCGCGCTCGCGTGGCAGTGGCCGCTTGGAGTAGCGCTGCGGGTCACCCAACAGCAGGTTCTTCGGCCGAACCCATGGACCGGCGCGTCGTCGGCCAAGTGGCCAGGCGCGTGGTGTGGCCGAGTTGCCGAGTTCCGAACCTTGACGGGCCTCGAATGTCAACGTCGTGCTGGGGACTGGCTAAGTGACACTGTTGAGGCTGTCAACCGACCCCCGACGAACGCGCCTTGCGTGTACGGAAGCATTCGCGTCCGAGGAGGGTGGTTGAGCAGCACACCAGTCCAACGTGTCGGCGATACCAGCTGCGACTGCGCAGTCCGGCGGCACACCCGAAGCTTCCTCCACCGCGCATCGCTCGCTCCGGCACGCCGACCTGATGTATTCGGCGGATAGGCCCAACGCCACGGACCGCAGACGCACAGTCCTGAAACGCACACTCCTGATCGCATCGAGCACCCACTCCCCCTGGAACATGCGGCAAAGAACTTATTGCAGCCAACTGTGCCATGTGTAAGAATCAATGGACGAGGCCCGCGCCCCGCAAGCATCCCGACCGAGGGGTATCCAAGCGATGTGTCGTTCCAGAACCCACCGAACAGCCTCGATGTCATCGCCGGAGCAGCTAGCACGCATATTGACACCGTGACACGATTTCTGCTTCAAACAGGGTCATCACAGCGTTCGTGCCTACTTGGCTCCGGGCCGAGCCCCTCTTGGAGCATGTCCAAGTCGAAACGGACGCCGCACCGCCCGTCGATGGGGTATCGGACATGAAGGCCCGAACAAACGCAAGTGGGTCCACGGGTCGGTGTAAACTAATCCTGTCACGGTGGGGCACTGTGCTATATGCGACCGCTGTCGCTACTGTAGTCCTTCCGGTTGTCCTGCACCTGCTCTGGAAACTATCGGACACACTTGAACTGCAACAGGAGTCTCCACTGGGAGAAATCTGGCTATTGGTTGCTGCACTATTACTGTGCCACTTCCTTGCGGAATCGATCCGCCTACGAAATTACAGATTCCGAGACATTGTACGATACCCGCCAATATGGTTTTCGGCACCGACTGCGCTCCTGATCATATGCGTTCTCGAGAAAAGCCTGCCACTTGTACTCTATTCCGCGCCGGAAGCTAACGAGATGCAAACCACGATGTCACCGACACAGTTGATTCTAGGTGTGACAATGATCGCAATCCTATATCGTTGCGGAAAGTTGTACATCCAGTCGAAGAACGCCAAGCCCCATCGTATCATAGGTAACCAACCTGAACCGATCGACGAAGAACACTGGATAAACTCTGGAGAACGACCAATAACAACTGCGGAAGAAGACCGGTTTTCAGGAACTCACATGTCTGACCGAATCATGGACCACATCAGAAATAATGAACCCTCGATAGCGTTGATCGGACCGATGGGGTCTGGCAAGTCCAGCATATTGAACCTTGTGTTTGAATGCATTGCACAGAGCGACCCAAGTACGCTAGTTGTAAAGTGTGATCTGTGGAGAGCTAGAACTCCGGAAGAGATACCTCAGGTCATCATTAGTGCTATTGTCAACGCACTCGATACCGTATGTGATACAATCGGGCTACGAGACTTACCGTATACGTATAGGCGTCTTGTTGCCGCAGAACCTTCTGGAACTCTGCACAGAATTTTCAGCATCGATGACCAAACTACTTCGCTGCACAAACTGGATCGTGTTTATTCAATTCTTGAAATACTTGATCGCCGTATCGTGCTAGCGGTCGAAGATTTCGAGCGACTGCCTAGTTCATTTAATGCAACTCATCTCTCGCGATTCTTATGGGCAATTCGCGAAATACCCCGATGCTGTACGATAATCGCCGTCGATCCTCAACGCGCAAAGAAAAAGGACAGCAAGAACGACCTTGACTTCGCTAAACTCTGTGACTTCATTGAGACCGTACCCGAGGTACCGACAGAGAAAACTGCTGGCGAACTGATTAACCGCTACGAATACTGGAGTTCTCGTTATAAGAATGATGACCTTCAAGTTACTGTCGGTGGTATCGATAAACTTGAATTTGACCGGATCAAGAAATACGGTATACAGACCTATCTACTTAATCCAGTACATAGAAATCCAATAAATATGATTGCCAAATTGTTAGCAACCCCACGGTTCGTGAAGCAGGCACTGCATCGCATTGATCGTGTCTGGGAGCAACTTCACGGCGAGGTCGACTTGAATGATTTGATAATCCTAACCGTATTGAGGTGCCGCGCTCCCGACACGTTCCAGTTCATCGTAACGAACATTAGAGTTGCACGGTTGACATCAGACGGACCAGAGCGCGGTTTGATCGAAGGATTTCGGCAAAACTGGAGGCAAGTACTGAGCCAAGAAACGGAGCAAGAAGCTGTCTGCTACTTGGTAGACATGCTAGGAATCGAACAACTCCGGGCAAAGAGGGCTCCATATCCCAACGCAAGTGCTTCGCCTCAAGGCGTTCATCTCGGTGGTACGACTGATTATTTTGCTCGCATCATTTCTGGAACGATTGCCGCTGACGAAGTTCGTGACCAACGTGTATTGCGTGACATCAAATCATCAAAGGCTGGGAACCATCGAAAGCTCGCCGACGGTCTCGTAATGTCGACGAAATTAAATAACAGATATATATCAACTTGGGTACGTTTTGCTAAACCTTCAGTGCAAGAGTCGCTCGACATTAGCGCGGTCGTCATCGACACTCTGCTTGTGCGAGATTCTTCAGAAGTTGATCCGAATGAGCCAGCTCTGATTGCACTATCAAGTCGCCTAAATGCCGAGCAGAATATAGACCAAGGGACACGCATTGAGAATTGGCTTAGAACTCAGGCAATTCAGCACGTGTCCAAGAGTTTGAGCTTGGCCAGCGGCCTTGTGCTTTTCTGCATTCGTGCTCGGCGTCGGGATGAAGGGGAGGACAGTCTAGCCCAGAACGAAGAAGAGAAACGTCTCACCCAGATCGTGTTGGACCAGATAGCAGCACAGATTGTAACTCCACAACAGCTACTGGATTCGCTTTCCGTAAAGTATCCGGACTCTGTACGAGTCTTACTTCATAAAGTTCATACAGAGGCAGAGGCTAGGAATACGGGATTAACTTCTTTACTGCTAAGAGCTGCAGAGTTGTCGGAGCAGCAGATAATTCCCCAACTTATCTATTTGCTGGTCGTTGACAGTCCACCAACGCCGACTTGCACTGATGGCGGAGAATTGATCGGGGTTGAACATTCCAATATCAACTTTGAGCGCCTTCACATTTTTTTCAATGGACATGAGTCCGATGTCTTGGAGTTGCTCTCACGGTACTCGGGTTCGGATGAACGTTGTTTGCGCGTCAAGAAGGCGGCGCAAGATCGGTTGGCATCTCAGGATACTCGAATCGGTGATTCACACTTATAGAGAGTTTCGGGGCCCGACCAGTCAACGTACGCTATCCCGAGCCGACCATGTTGGCCCCAGACGACATGACCCCCTACGGTCGGTCGCGGCGGTCGCGGCGCGACTAGACCAAGTGAAACAAGGCCTTTGGGGTGAGCTGGACACTCGCTGGAGAGTAGTAGCCGGCCAGCGACAGTGTTAATGATTTCGGCCCCATAGCGGTCCGGCGCGGATCCGGCGAGGAGCACAGTGGCGGACTCCCGCGCCGGCTGCGCGAGCCTTTGTCGAAGGGGCTGTTTCGTGGCGGACAGAGAGCTGGGATCACGATTTGCATTGGTCAGGCGTAGCGTCCGGCAAGGGCGCACCCGGGCGCGGTCCGGATTTTGGTGCTCCCAACCCGCGCAAGCAGTCCGATCCGCCCTAACGGAATGATCCGATCGAGACTGATCAAGCATTCCAACAGCTTCCGCCCTCGGGCTCAAGATCTGGAAATCCTTAAGATTCTTAACTGGCCAGAGGTCATGTTGTTTGGGGATGGTGCGGAATCTGGCAACTAGTCCATCGCTACAGCAACCATCGTGGGTAGGATGCACCCTGAGCGGACAGCGGGAGTACTGGGGCCGAAGGGGTAGCGCACGGTACGTGCTCCAACTGCGTGAAAACAGGCCACCGTGTGTCGGCCTGATAGTGGTTGCGTTCGCACTCACCGAGGATTCCGAGGCACTCCGTGCAAGTGCTGGCAGGTTCCGGTGCCACGCCTGAGGATTGCGGCTCCCCGCCCCTATTTGTCCCGCGGGCGCACGACCGGCTTCACATGCCCCACACCTCGACCGGCTTGCCATCGAACTCCTCGCTCCGGTGGAACACTTTCTCCTTCCATGGCTTCTCGCCGCGCTCGAAGATCACCAAGTGACCCGCGTCCGCATCGCACCGGTCCATGTATCCGGCGGTCTGCTCCAAACCCTCCGCGATCGTCCGCTCCAACTTCCCCCTGCGGACCTTGCACTCGATCACGAACCGCTGCATGCCCTGCGGGCTCGGCCACCGGATCAAGATGTCCACCCGCTGGAACCCCAAGCCGTACTCCCGGCCCACGTACCCCCCGCCGTTCAACACGCGCTGCAGGAAGGCCTGCAGCAGCAGCTGCGGGCCTGCCTCCTTGTAACCGAACCGCTCCAGCCAGTGTTCAGAATTCTCGCGGAAAAACTGCTGGAACGCCGCCAGCAGCTTGCCGCTCTCAAGGCCGCCCTCCCCGTCCACGTACCACGCCGCCTGCTGGCGCAGGTTCATCTGCACCATGAAGGTCAGCTCCCGCGGAATGACTTCCGCGTAGATCGGATTGGCGATCCGGATCTCGTCGCCCAGCGCGATCAGCCCCAAGTCGCGCACGTACTCGTAATCATGGGTGGAGATATCGCGTCCCGAAGTCCCGCTCAGCATCGGCTCGATCACCCGTTGCACGCGCTCCTCGCGCAGCTTGTGGGCGAGCTGGTCCAGATGCACCACCCGGCCTTGGATGAGGACTTCCTGGGCCGCGAGAATGTCGTCATCCGTGATGACACGGCTCCAGTCGCGCCCCTGCGGGCTCTTGAAGCAGGCTCTCGCGCACAGGGCGTTCACCAGCCACGGCTGCCCTTGCGTCTGCGTCCACACGCGTTCCAGTGCCGCGGGCTTGAACTCTTGGCCCGTCTCGGCGGTGTGCTGACCCAGCAGCGCTTCCACTTCCGTGCGCTCGAAATCTCCCAGCCGCAACGACGCCGCGCTGATGTTGAACGGGCTGCCGCCCGTTACGGGCTCGCCCTCCGAGCCCGAGTGAATCCGGTAGTCCCGTAAGTCTCGTACGCCGCACAAGACGACGCTTTGCGGATAGCGGACGGGTCTTCTGTCGTAACCGGAGCGCAACTGGCGCAGCACCGAAATCAACGTGTCCCCGATGAGTGCGTCGATCTCGTCGATCAGCAGCACCAGCGGTTGCGGGCTGGCTGCGGCCCAGTTCGCAAGCACCCGTTTGAGTGCTCCGTGGGGCCCCACGGTCTCGAGGATGTCGGGCCACGCGTCGTTCACGAAGTCGTCGTCGAGAGTATCCTGGGCCCGCATAGCGATTTCATCAAGGATCGACGGCATTGCCTCCCTAACGTCATGGTGAGCGGTCTGGCCGCCTTCCAAGTTGACGTAGACGCAACGATAGCTGCCCACCGTGCCGCTGTTGAGTAGGTCTTGCAGGGCCTTTAGCACTGAGGTCTTGCCGGTCTGCCTAGGCGCATGCAGGGTGAAGTATTCCTTGTCGCCGATCAGCTCGAGCATGTACTCCAAGTCGATGCGTTCCAACGGTGGAATGCAATAGTGTTCGGCCGGTACGACCGGCCCGGCGGTCTTGAACTTGCGCATATCTCTACGATGACCGTTTCCCGCCGGTCATGGCAATCAGACGACAGGACGCCTACGGTCAGTCGCGACGGTCGCTTCGCGAGAAGACCAAGTGAACCAAGGCCTACGGGGTGGGCCGGACACTCCCCGGAGAGTCGTAGCCGGCCAGTGATCGTGCTAATGATTTCGGCCCCACAGCGGCCGGATGCGGATCCAGCGAGGAGCGCAGTGGCGTACTACCGTGCCGGTTGCGCGAGTCTTTGTCGAACGGACTCTTTCGCGGCGGACAGCTAGCTGGGATCACGATTTGCATTGCTAAGGCGTAGCATTCGGCGAGGGCGCACTGGCGCACGATCCCGATCTCGGGGTTCCCAACCCGCGCAAGCAGTCCGATCTGCCGCGAAGAAACGATCCGATCGAGGCTGATCAAGGAGTCTGACAGCTTCCACGCCTGGGCACATGAACTGGAAATCGTTGACATTCTCAACTGGCCGAGGTCATGTTGTCCGCGCTCCAGAATACGTGGACGACGGGGTGGTGTGTTTCGTGAGCGGACAGTATTCGGATGGCCTTCGGTTTGGGTGCATGCTTGGGTACGTCATCGGTGGCGAGGTCGCTACTGCCGACAAGCGAGTGCGGGCTTCCCTCCGTTTGAAGAAATCGGCCACCGGAATGTCCAAGGGCCCCGTAGCACTATCAACAGAGCGGGCCTGGATACAGTTCGAGACGCATCATCCTCGGTCACGGTCTGGTGAGTGCATTGAAGTCCAACACATATTGGTGTCATGCGCCGAGTAAACTCCGACACAGAATTTCTCGGTGACCTGTTCGCGTCTCGGTCTCGCAAGTCAATCCCAACATCGCTGTCAGCGGCGGCGCGGGCCGATGCGGATGGACTTGACCGGTTCCGCAGTCCCGTTGCGTGGATTCGACCCCGGCCGTCCGTTCCGGGACAGGTAGAGGTGCCGCTCAGCGGCACCTCTCGCTCAGCGCACTAACGTACGCCTGTCCACCCGCCGCTCGCCCAGTCCGTACGGCCCGGGACCTCTCGGGCAGAGTTCGGTGCCAAGATCGGGGGTCCTACTTCAACCCTGAGATGACTCGGTATCAAATCGACTAGGGCTATCGAGATCATCGGGGTTCAATATTCAAACGGCGAATGGATGAGGAATGCCCTCGTTCGGGCTGAGCACGGCTGACGCCCCGGAAAGCGGTCCTCCGCGGCCTGGGCAAGGCAGAGGCATGTTGCAGATCCTGGGTCGCCGTCAGATCCACCGGTGCGGCCCCCGGGGGACCTCGGGAGCTACCAGTGTCATGCGTCACGACCTCGTCTCGGCCAATGCTGCTTGGTCGTGCTGTCCTGCCGGACAGCACGCTTGGCGGTGAGTTGGAGCAATCCCCAAAGGTCCGCTTTTGGCAACCGACGTGCTGCATGGCTGACCCCGCGCTACAAGGGCTACGTACCAAGCACACCGGCTGCCACCAGCCGGTGTGCGCCTCCGAATCGATCGTGCCGGTGCAAGCGAGGGTGCTGTGGGATCGTTCAGCGGCCTGCGCCTATGTGTTTGGTCAGGACCAAGATTCTAGGCAACGAGCGGATCCGAGGAACCAGCGATCCTGGGAATCGGATTCACGGGCGGGTTGCGACGCTCCAAACTCACCGTGCTCACTTGGACCGACATCGAGGATCAAGCCGATGCGGTCGCCGTCCATGTCTGCCGCCCGAAGACCAATCAAGACGGCAGCGGGCAGGACACTCGGTTCGTGAAAAACAGATCGGCCCGGGCGATCCGCGAGCTGGGCAAACTCCGGGCCGAGTCGGGCAGGGCCGGGGACGACGCTGTCTTCGGACTCCCTCCAGACGCCGTGGGGGATCGGATCAAGGCGACGATAGCCCACGCTGGCATCGACAGCCAAGGCGTAGCCGCCCACAGCTGTCACCGCGCCCATGCGACCGAGTTAGCGACTCGCGGGGCAAGCATCGCCGATATCTGCCGGTCGGGCGGCGGGCAATCGCCCTCGATGCCGGTTCGCTACTGCGCTGGCATTGCCGCCGCCAACAACGCGGTTGCCCGATACCTGTAGACCGGCCCAAGCCCAAGACCGCGGACGCAGGCCCGTCCCCATCCGCGAAGCCAGTCCCAATCGTTGATACCGATACCGCATGCCGCGCTAGACGCTCGCGGACTCCCGCGCTTCGGGTGGACCGCCGCGAAGCGATGGGATCGCAGATTCATCCCGCTCCGAATCGTCAGACGCCTATTCGGCCCTTTGAAGGCCCGAATCGCAGCCGCCCTAGCGGCACTTCTGGACAGCCCTGCTGCGGCCAGCGATTCCCTCGCGGATCAATGCCTAGCGCCGATGTGCAGGCCCGAATCGCCAGATCGCTATCCGTAGCGGCCGCGCGTCGAATGGACGCCGCCCTATTCGGATCAGTTCGCGAGCGGATCGCATCCCCGCCGCGAGGCCCTAGGGCTTCGCCGCAGCCGCGCCGCGATCCTTGGTTGCAGGCTCAGGGATTCCGAGCCGGGCACGCACGTTCTTAGCCGGCATCCCGACTTCGAAGCCGTAGACGCCGGTTTCGTCGCGCACGGTCACGCCCGAAGTAAACGGCCCGGTCGAACCCACGTCGACGACATCCGGAACGCGAATCCAGACAGCGTCCAGATCGTCGGGATCGCAGGGCTCGTGGATCGCTGTCATCGCTCTCTCTTGCGCCTCCTCCGACAGATCGACAGGGTCCAGCTCAGGTATCGTCGAGACCACTTCTCGCGCAGGGGACAGCCGGACAAGGAGGAAGCCGCGTTGCTCCAGCGCGCGGCGCACGGCCTCGCGGCACCATCGAGTACGCCCGATGCCGTCCGCCTCGCTCGCCCTCTGAAGGGCAGCGCGCTCCCGTTCGTTGAGTTTGATCAGTGCAGTGCTCCGCTTGGCACTGGCAGATGTGGTAGTCATGCCGTTAGCATATGCTATCCCTTGCCGGATAGTCAAGGGGCGGTATGTGCTACGATCAACGTCTGATGACATCCACGCAACGGAAACATCGTTTCGAGCTTGACCGGCAGCGACGCCAAACGGACGTGTTCCTCGCCTTCGCGCAGGTCTACGGCGCGGCGGCATCGGCCGACACCCAGGACGCGGCCCCGCTGGAGTCCATGGCGTCCATGCTCAAGGCGGCCAACGAGTCTCGAACCAAGGAAGTCCAGACGGAAGAACTCATATCGGAGCTTCTGGAAATCGAAGCCAGCCACTCCCGCTAACCGGCGACCAACGCCCGCGAGCGTGAAGGTTGCACGGCGCGACGGTCTACCGTCTCAGGTCGTCCTAGAACAGATCCTCGACTTCGGCCTAGGGGTCGCCCGGTCTGTCGAAAACTTCCGCAGCGCCGTCCGGATCCACGTCCCTCGCCCACGACTCGTACCTGTCCGGCAACGGGCAGGCCGCATCAACGACACTCTGTGCAAGGTTCCCCGCCTTTTGGTTGAGCAGCGCGATCCCGAACAGTTTTACCTTTAGCATTGCGTCGACACCCGCTTTGACGTGAAGTTGGGCGCGACCAGCTAGGCAAAGATTTGCAGCCAGCGCGCGTAGGATTACTACCTCGGACACATGAAAGAAGGAGCTGCCCCTCCAGAAGCTGCAACATCTGTATTGCTCGCCGCTCTGGTATGCGCTTATCTGTCGCTCGGCAGATTCTCTAGAATCCTGTAGAAGCTGGACGGATTCGCGACAATCGGCCTCCCGTTCCTTGTGCCACGAAGCCGCCATATATGGAAACTCCTCAAGGTCGATCGGGTCATCCCATGAAGGGAACTCCCGCTCGCCGCGCTCGATCGCCTTCGCCCGAACCCGATAGCTCTCACACATATCGGCCTCAATGAGCTGGAGTCGATGCCTTTCGCCGTTGAGGCGAAGAGCGAAGCGTACGTCCGCTTCGCTATCAGCGCGATAGTAATCGCGCTGCTTAGCCTTCCACTCAGCCTCCCGCTCAGCCTCCGTTTGAGCTTGCATCGCCGGCGCGACCGCCAGCGACAGGAGAGCAGCAACGACAGTGATGACGATCTTCACGCTTCACGCTCCCCGCTGCTAGTCGTCCCAACAGGCCAGCAACGACGATCAGGGTGTCGGATCAGGCGGCCTGCGGCGATTCACGCCGCCGGCGCCCCTCAATACGCCCGCCAACTCCTCCAAGCCAGCGTACTCGGCCCAGTCGAGCGGCGTCGAACCGTAATTATCGACAGCGTTAACCTCAGCCCCGTTGTTTAGCAGCCAGTTCAACACGGCCCGGTCTTTCGCACCACCCACTATGCTCACGACCCACTGCAGCGGCGTTTTCCCCCTACTATCCTTTGCGTTCACGTTCGCCGCCCGCTGATGGGGATCAATCGACGCCCACATCAGCGCACCGCCCCAGAATCGATCCCAAGGACGCAAGACAGCCAAGTGCAGCGGCGTAACCCCCGAAACACTACCGCCGCTCTGAGCCGCGTTCGGATCAGCACCGAAAAGCCGCAAGAGATAGACGGCGTTCCAGCCCCCCGCATGTTCGATCTCGATGGCCTCGTGCAGCGGTGTGCTCCCGCCGTCCTTGACCGCATTCGGATCAGCACCAGCAGCTAGCAACACCTTCAATGCCCGAAAGTTGTCGTCGACAGGCCGCAGCGCCTCGTACAGCGCAGTATCGCCGGAGTCGTCCCGGGCCTCGAGCGACGCGCCCGCCGCGATCAATGCCCGGACGCTGCCGCTCCCGCCGCTGACAGCCGCATAGTGCAACGGCCGCTCACCGCCCCACAGCGTTTCCCTAGCGTTCAAGTCCGCTCCCGCCGAGATCAGTCGCTTGACCTCCACAACGTCGTCCTCGAGAGCCGCCCAGTGCAAGTCCGACACCTGCACGGATACGCGATGCGTCGCTCGCGCCTGAAGCAGTGTCTCAGATTTCCGAGGCGACGCAGCCGAGCCGGAACTGTCCAAGCCAAACGTCGTCGCATGGCGCGGTGGCGGCTCGGCAAGCGCAATTGCCGCGAGCAGCGGCACAAGAAGAAACGCATGGTGGAACAAACGCATACCCGCGATCATACTCCAGTTCGCCTTCGGGCCGCTCCGCCCGCCGCGAAGCCAGTAGCCTCCCCGACGCCGCGCCGCCCGACAGGAATGGCATTGACACCGCGAAGTTGCTTCCGCAAGATCATCCCGTAGCCGCCGCTCCATGCATCCTTGGCAGCGCACCTGCGACAATGAGAGGCAGGATCAGCCAATGACGACAAAGGTTGATGGAGTGAGCTGGACAGCCATCGCGGCCTTCGCAGGAATCGCGGTGGTGTGTGCGATGGTACTCATCTGGACGAATGACAGGTGTTGTAATTCACATTAGATCGGCGATTTTTTTCAGATTCGCCCGTGCGGGCCGGGCGCGTCCAGACTGCTACCAGCGATGCAAGCAGGAACTGTAGATGCGGCCGTCTCTCCGGTTTGCATTTGTGCCCGAAGCATCAGTTGATCGCACGACACCCTAGCTGGGATTCCTTTCTGCAGTAGCGACCTCCAATCGGGCTACGGCCGAATCTGACAGATCGCGTCGAAATAAACTGGAAGACAACACAGGGCACACAGTCGCATGGATCGACTCGATACGACTGTTCAAGCGATGCAGTCCGAGATGACTCAATCGTTCACGTCTGTCCGGGCCGACATCGCCGCACTTCGGGCCGACATCGCCGCACTGAACGCAACCCTGAGCCGCGTGCTGCCCGCAGGCGAAGGTACTCCGTGCGCCGTGCCAAGGCACTGCGCTCCAGCGGGTGCGAATCCCGCCCGGCAACTTGTTCGTTCCAGCCGGTAGCAACCGGAGCGGGTCGTGGAGGTAACGAAACGGACTGAAGCACTTCGGTGAAACGGACCGCCTTGGGCGGTTCAGCGAGCACGCAGGCCGCAACGCGAGTGAACGCCGAGCAGGCCTCGAAAAAGTTGATGCGGAGGCCGACCCGCCGTTGTATCGGGGAAGGCTGCCAGCGACCGGTACCGCCAGTGGGCGCGAACGAGACAGGCCGGTCGTCTCCGCCGGGGTATGGGCGGCAGCATGCGTGCAAGAGGAGCGTAGGAGCAACACGGGAAGCCCTGTCGGTGGCGCGCACGCGCCAACCGAAAACCCGTGAGGGCCAGTTTGGGCCGGCAGGGTGGCGGAGAGGCCCGTAGTACCGAGGAAGCGGGGTAATGCCTGCGGAGGGAAGGGGCCTTGGTTCGAGAGAGACGCGGAAAGGAGGCAGGGACCAAGGGGACTGGCGCAAGCCTACAAGCCCCGTTTACGGTTCGGAAATTCCGGATGGCGTCGCATGCGTTATGTGGAGTGCGGAGTTATGTGGAGTCGGACAGCGAAACCCTTGCCGCGCAACACCGTAGGCGAATTTTAACTCCACATAACTCCGGTGCGAGTCCGGTCAGAGCGACTCGAGCCAAGTGAGGAGGCCGGCATCCTTCTGCCATGCGGTCGTCCCGGCCTCCGCGGTCACCGTCGGTTGAGCCTGCTGCACGGCGGTACGCTTGGTCTCGAGGTCAACGGCCAAGTAGCGACCGGTGGTGGCGATATCGGCGTGACCGAGCCATCGGCTGATCGTCACCACATCGACGTTCGCTTGCAGGAAATGCGTGGCCGCGGTGTGCCGCAGGACATGCGGATGCAGGCGCTTGCCGCCGAGTGTCGCGACGGTCCCGGCCGCGACACGGGCGTGCTTGCGCAGGATGTAGCGCACGCCGAAGCGCGTCAGCGGCTGGCCGCGCAGATTGCGGAACAGCGGATCGGAGTCCGCCGGCGAGCGCCCCGTCTCGCCGAGCAGTGCTTGCAGTGCCTGCACCGTCTCGCGCCACAGCGGACACCAGCGCGGCTTGCCGCCCTTGCCGTGCAGCAGAGCTTGCCACGGTCGCTCCAGTTGCAGGTCGCAGGGCCGCAGGTCGAGGATCTCCTGGACACGGGCCCCGGTGTTGTACAGCACGAGGAGCAGCGTGTAGTCGCGACGGCCGCTCGGGGTGGCGGCTGGGGCGCGCAGCAAGGCTTGCAACTCGTCCGCGTCCAAATGCTCCACCAAGCGCTGGTCCGTGCGCTTGGCGGGGATCGCGAGGATGCGCTGGCACAATTCCAGATGCTCGGGATGGTGTGCCGCCGCGTAGCGCGCGAAGGCATGCAAGGCTGCCAAGCGGGCGTTGCGGGTGGCCGCGCAGTTGCCGCGGCCGGTCTCGAGCTGCGCGAGGAACGCCAGCAGTTCGTTCGGGGCGAGATCGGGGAAATCGAAGGTCGCCGCCGAGCGGCCGTGCCGGTCCTCGAGATAGCGCACGAGCAGTTTCAGCGCATCCCGGTAAGCCAGCACGGTATGACGGCTGAGCCCGCGGACTTGCGGCAGGTCCTCGGTGAAGAAGCCGCGCAAGGCGCGCGCGAGCGCGGTAGGTTGGACATCAGGCATGCGCACCACCGGGCAGGGTGCCGAGCCGCGGGCGCAGGCGGTCGGCGACGCGCTCGGCCGCGGCCGCGAGGACCGGTTCCAAGCAGGTCAGGTAATGGGCCGTGGCAGCCGGCGAGGCGTGGCCCATGGCGTTGGCGAGGGTCGGCAGCAGGGTTTGCGGGTCGCGACCGCAGCGATACTCGCGCAGCAGCGCATGCACCGCGTACGTATGCCGCAGGTCGTGGACGCGCGGCCGGGCTCCGCGTGCATCGCGGACATCAGCGGCGCGAAAGAGCTGGCGGACGCCATTGCTCAAGCCGGTGCCGGAATAGGCGCGCCGAGCCTCCGGCCCGTGCGCTAGCAGCGGCACCTCAGGCTCGGTCCCGAACCGGAGCCGCTGTTCCAAGTATTCCTGCAGTTCGCGGCTGGCGTCCGCGGACAGCGCGACCAGACGCGACTAGCCGAACTTCGACGAGCGCACCCGTAGCGTGCCCCGGGCGGTGTCGCAGTCAGCCAGCGCGAGCCGCACGAGTTCGCCGCGTCGCAGGCCCGCCGTGTAGAGCAGCACGATCGCCAAACGGTAGACCGCGGGACGCAACGGGGAGTCCCGTGTGGCAGGCAACCGGGCGGCGCTGCGCAAGAGTGCCACGATCTGCCGCTCGCTCAGGATGAACGGGGGAGCTGGCGATCCGCGCCGCGGAAATCCTTGCAGGTCGGGCACGAAGCAGCGCGGCTCGTTGCGGCGCTGGTACAGGCACAGGTTGCGGACCATGCACATGTAGATGCGCCGGGTAGTGGGCGAGAGGTGCGCGTGGCCGCCGACCCAAGCCGCGAACCGGTCGGCGGTCAAGGCTTCCGCGTGCCGGTCGGCGAGAAAGCCGTCCAGACGGGCGAGGATGCGGGCATCGTTACGGTATTGGCGCCCGAGGGCGCGCTGGAGTTCAAGGTAGGAGTCGATAACTGGCCCCAGCGCGGAGCGCAAATGCTTGGCCGGGGCGCTCATCGGGAGGCCTCCGGATCGGCGGGCAGGTCGAGTGCGGCCTTGCGCAAATCGTCCTCGTGCAGACGCAAGTACGTGCCGGTGCTGCCCATGTCGCGGTGGCCGAGCACGGCACCGATCGTGTGCAGAGGCTGCGCTTGGCGCAGTAAATGCACGGCCAGCGAATGCCGCAGGCAATGCGGGCCGGTCACCGGCATGCCGACATCGCTGCGTAGCGTCCAACGGCGGAACGCGTACCGGACTCCCGCGGGGGATAACGGGCGCAGAGGGCGGCAGCAGCCGAGGAACAATGCACGCAAGGGGCTCGCGGGACGGCTGTTGCGCAGGTAGTCCAGCACGGCGTTGCCAGCCGCTGCGGTCAGCGGCAGGACGCGCTCGGTGCGCCCTTTCGGACACAGCACGCGCAGTTCCCCGGCGCGCCAGCGGACGGATTCCAAGCGCAGGGCGGCGATTTCGCAAGAGCGCAAGCCGTAGGTCGCCATCAGCAGGCACATCGCGTAATCGCGGCATCCCATCGGAGTGGTGCGCTCGATCGCGGCGAGGAACGCTTGCACGGTCTCCCACGGCACGGCGCGCGGTAGAAGTTCGTTACGGTAGACCCGTGGGCGGTCGATCCGGGAGTCCAGGCCGGTCGGTGCTTCGGCGCGGCTGGCGAGGAAGCGTAGGAAGCAGCGCAACTGCGCTACGACATGCTGCAGGCTGCTGCGACTGTAGCGCGTGGCGAGTGCCTTGAGGAACGCCTCGAGCTGCGGCGTAGCGAGTGTCCGCAGTGCCTCCGGGCGGGTATCGAAGGCTAGAAAGGCGAGCAATTCCCGCACGGTGAGCGCGTGGCAGCGAATCGTCGCATCCGCGCATCCGCGCACCTGTGCGAGGAACTCCCGATAGCTGGAGAGCAAGCGTTCGCTTGGGGTCGACGGCGGCACCTGCAAGGCCCCACGGGCCTTCAAGTGCTCCGCCAGGGATCGGACCAAGGCGGACAGTGCCGGGTCATTCCGGACTCCGCGCGGGGAGCATGCGAGCAGCTGCGCCCGCGACAGGGCACGTATCTCGCGCAGACCGCTGGCCTGCAGCCGAGCGGCTAGGGCGGTGGCCTTCCAGATGCGCTTACGGATCGATGGCGGCGCCAAGCCCTGCGCGGACAGCCAGAGGGCCAAGCCGTCCAATTCGGGGCCGAGCAACGGAAGGGCGGAAAGGCGCGCATGCGATTGAGGGAACAATTCGATGAGCATTGTGGTCTCCATGTCTCAAACGGGTGCCAACAGCGACACTCGCTAGGAGAATGTTGCAAGAATGCCAACAGCGGCGTCGAGAGTGGCCCTTGGCATCCGCAGGGGGGCCTGCTACGCTCTCTGGAGACTGGGTTCCGTCGTTTCGCAGGCATGCAACTGCTGAGACGGTGGGCCTCTGCCGTGATCGGTCGCTTGCAAGAGCCTCTTGCAAGAGCACTCATCCAGCAAATCCCTGCTCGCGGGATTCCGGGGCACCCATGCGATTCCACGGCATGACCATGGCTTCGCCGAGTAGAGGCGTCTCACTCCGCAGGGTGTGTGACCCAAAGAAGTGTGATCGGCGAAGCCCTTGGAACGCTGGGGTGAACTACACCGCTGACGACCTGCTGTACCGTGGTTCTCTGGAGTTATGTGGAGTTAGGGGACAGTGCAAAATAACTTTCCTTGGTTGAGGTCGATTCTTGGACAGTTGTCGGTAGCCGGACGCATGTCCGCTGGTCATGCGGTGGCGGGTGCCGGTTCGGCAGAGATGCCCGCGGTCTCGCCGGCGGCGGCCGCCGCCGACGGCGCGGAACGGTCCGTCGCGTGGGGCCGGATCTCGTAGTTCCAACGCGGCCGCTCGGCGTCGGGGTGCAGGTTCAACGCGTCCATCTGCGCGTCACTGATGTGAACCCCCTTAGCGTACTGGCGGGTGATCCGGTGGGCGGTCACCTGGAGGCCGGCGCGGGTGGTCGTGGTGCGGATGTAGTTCAGGACGGTCTCGAAAGAGTCCAAGGGCTTGCCCTGCCAGTTGGTGCTGAGGAAGCTGAACAGGCGATGCTCGATCGGGTTCCACTTGGAGCAGCCGCTGGGGTAGTGGGCCACGCGCACGCGCAGGCCGTGGCGGTTGCACAGCTCGTACTGCAGGGCGTGCTTCCAGGCGCGCGGGCGGCAGCCGTTGCTGCCGCCGCTGTCGGCGAGGATCAGCAGCGTCGTGGCGCCGGGGTAGAGGTAGCGGCCCTCGAGGCGCCACCAGAGTTCGATGCAGTCGACGGCGAAGATCGGGGTGTCGGCGGAATCGCCGACGCAGACAGTGCCGAGGTTGGCGTGGAGGTCGTAGATGCCGTAGGGCACGGCGCGGCCGTCGGCGAGGGAGCGGAAGTCATGGTCGAGGACTTTGGTGTCGTCTTGCTGCCACGTGGCGCCGGCGTTGCGGAACAGGCCGATGAGTTCCTTTTTCTTCGTGTCGACGCTGATCACGGGGCAGTCGGCGTACTCTTCGCGCAAGGCGGCGATGCGCTGGAACTGGGGGTCGCGGTCGGGATGCTGGGTGGTGGCGAGGCATTTGCGGTTGACGCGCAAGGAGAAGCCGTTGCTTTTAAGCCAGCGGCGCACGGTCGAGGGGCTGATGGCGAAGCCGTCGGCGGTCAGTTGGGCGGCCAGCTTGGCGACGGAGCGGTGCATCCAGCGCAAGCCGCCCATGGGGCTGCCGGCGGTGTCGCTTGCGAGCAGCGTGTGCAGGTGCTCGCTTAGGGCAGGGTTTTTTTTACCAAGGCTTTGCGCCCGCCGCCCGGTCGGCGCACGCGCCCGGGCAGGATGCGCCCCAGGACCAATTCGCGGCGGCCCTTGGCGACGGTCTTGGCATGCAGGCCGCACAACGCGGCGGCGCGGTGGTCGCCGCCTTCGCCGCACTGCAGCGAGGTCAGGCCGGCGTACAGGCGGCGCTGGCGCTCGTCGAGCGCGCGCCAGAAACGGTGCGCGGCGGCCGCCAGGTGCTCCGGTCGCAGGGGCGCGAGCAGCAGCAGCAGGGGCCCGCCGCCGTGCCGGGCGGCGACCTGCCGGCGCTGCCGTTCCGGGTCGGCCGAGCAGTACAGGGAGCGTCCGTCGAGCTTGACGCAGGCTAGGTCCTCGTCCTGCACCAGCCGGCGCAACGTGACCAGCGAGCCGACGCCGACCAGCGCGTCGAGTTCGCGCGCGTACCAGCCGCGCGGCGCGGCCTCGGTCAACTCCGCGATGGTGGCGCGTAGCGTGCCGCGGGTCGAGAAGCGGACCCCGCCATGGTCCCACAAGCCGTCGGCGTCGAAACGGGCCGTGGCGCGGAGGGTGTAGTACTGCCCGCCGTGGGAGTAGCTGGAGAGGGTGTCGAGCTGCTTGAGCTTGCGGAGGACAGTCCGCGTGGAGGGGCTGCCGAGGGCGGCGACGAGTTCGTTCATGGAGGCCACTTGCAGGCGGTCCAAGGTCTCGGCGACGGAGTCGGCGGGGAAGGTAACGGGACGCATGGACCCATTATGTCAGGATGAAATAATCTATTTCATATCGACAGACCGGTGCTGCCGGAATGATCACTGTATGAAGGCCAGGCAGGCGGGACAGGTCGCCGTTGCCACGTTCGAAAAGAGAGGAAATCCATTTATTTATATAGAGAATAGAACGTTATTTTGACGCGTCCCCTTAAATTCGCCTACGGTGTTGCGCGGCAAGGGTTTCGCTGTCCGACTCCACATAACTCCGCACTCCACATAACGCATGTTATGTGTAGCTCCACATAACATGCGGAAGTGAAGCGAGTGCCGGGCCGCCGCGGGCGGCGGTCGGGGGCACGGGCGCGGGCGCTACAGCGGCCGCGTCGGTGGCTGGGTCGGAGGCCCGAGGCGGAGTCCGGGAAGACGTGCGCTTTCCGGGCGGCTG
This sequence comes from Bryobacterales bacterium, assembly GCA_965242625.1. Classification (GTDB taxonomy): domain Bacteria; phylum Acidobacteriota; class Terriglobia; order Bryobacterales; family UBA6623; genus VXMF01. The sequence goes on from CBDEST010000005.1 coordinate 1,881,781, forward strand.
GCCGCAGAGCGGTCGGGAACGCCGGAGCGGGCGGACGGCGCGGCTTCGCGTGTGCGAGCGCATGATCTCGAACGAGAGCCCAGTGCGGGAAATCCGCACGCTGGGTTCGATGAGCGGGGAGAGGAAACGTAGTCGAAGTGGAGTGCGAGGCACAGGTGGGATGGCGCTGGACGCCGGAATCCGTGCTCCCTCCACCGCTCGACCGGCGCGCCTCTCCTCGACTCTACAATCCAGCCCGCAGAGCCGGTTCAGGCCAAGCCGTCCGCACTGCCCGCCCGACAGGGATGGCCTTGATGCCGCGAAGTGGCTCGCGAAAGAACATTCCGAGGCCGCCTCCGAACCGGCGGCCGAGTGCGAAAGCGATCAAACGATGACCGTCAACCAACTCCTCGCTCTCGCGACGGTGATCGTCGCAGTTGCAGGTATCTGTGTGACGGTGTTAATCGGGATGGACACCAAGGCACACGCCCGCATGGATCGCATGGACGCGAGAATGGATCGCATGGAAGCGGACATAGGCGACCTCAAAGTGAGCATGGCGGAAGCCATCGCTATCCTCAAGCGGATCGAGCATGGCCAGACTGCCGGAACACTTCCCGCGAAGCCGTCCGCCCGCCAATCCGATCCAGTCGGTTGCCCCTGATCCGCCCGCTACTCACTGCTCGCCCGAGCCGCCCGAAGCTCGTCGCGGTAGCCGCCCCATTGGCAATCCGGCCAATGAAACTGCCAGCAAGTGATTGGCACATAGATCGTCGACTCAATCCGCGATAGCGCGCCGAGTCGCTTGCACTTCGGGCAGCGTCGCTCTCGGGCAGACCGTTTCGAGCCGTCCGCTCGCTTCAATGGGCCTCGCCGCTGATTCGCTCTAGACCAAGCCATTCGCCCGCCCTCAACAGGAAAGCGCAAGCGCATAGCAGCTACTCGCCCGCAATGGGCCAGTGAAGTCCCGGAGGACATGACCTCTGGCCAGTTAGAACGTTAAGGATTTCCAGTTCCCGAGCGCGAGTACGGAGGCTATCGGAATCCCTGAGCGGTCTTGATTGGATCGTCCGGTCGGGGAGGATCGGACTGCTTGCGGAGGATTCGGGGCATCAGGACCTCGGCTGCGGTGAGTGCGCCCTCGCCAAAGGCTATGCGTTACCGATGCGAACCGTGATCCCATCCGACTGACCGCCGCGCAGCCGCCCGCTCGGAAGCCGCTCTTGGCCCCGGCGCCAGTATTCCGGTGCTACGCGCATGCCAGGAAACGATCCACCACGGCACTTCTCGCTGGAGCCGGTCCCGCTGTAGGCAGCCGAAATCACTAACGTGGTCGCTGGCCGGCTGGTGCTCTTCGCCGAGCGTCCAACTCATCCCAGGGGCCTTGTTTCACTTGGACTATTCGCGAAGCGACCGTCTCGACTGCTCACCGGGGTCATGTTGTCTGGGACAAACCGTGTAGGTAGCATCCCGCCAGCCTTGGTGCCTAGACCGTTTGCGAGTTCTTGGCGCTCTTGGAAGACTGCCGAAAAAATATCCATCCACCCGCCAGACCCACCAACGCCATCGTTGCTAGGTGAATCATCAAGTTGACACGGTCGAAGCCCTCCGGCGCCCGTTCGGTCAGCATGATGTTCCAAGCCAAATAGCCAAGTAGATGCAACCACGCAGCTAGAACCGGGACATGTAGCAGCCACGGTTCCCACGGCTTGGCCGGCGAGCGCCCCCCGTCACTCCCTGGCGTGATCCTTGCGGTTACAGCCACCGAGACTGCAACTGCGGCATAGAGTGCCGTCGGGGGAAACAGACCATCCATCGGAACCTCTTGATTCTCTGAGTGCAAGTCACTCAGTTGGAAGCTTCAAACGCCCTGTCGAAATGCTCCTTGTACGATCCGAGGACGGTATCTGCGACGCGGCCGCGGTGACGTCGAGGAACCTTGGTGCAATCGACGATTCTGAATCTTCGTTCATGGGAACCTAGGTCATGTCTCGAAAGATATGCCTTCGCGCCGCCGTCAATGATCTTGTAGTGGACTGCGCTAGCGGGTACGCTCCTGCTATGGATGCGGATGTCCACTTGAGGTTCCATCTCCAACTCCCGCCGGAATGCCAAATGATCGTCGCAGTTGAAGAGGCACTGCAGTTTAAATGCGGGGTTGGCTTGCAACTTGCCACGTACCGCATCTATCGCTCTACGGTCGTTGTACAACGAACCCTCGACGTTGTCCCCGTCGTCATAGACGATCATCGACTCCTGCGCTTCGCCAAGCATCGCCACGAAACTCCTGACAGCTGAGTCATCGTCGTTGATTCCCGGCGCTGTGGCTCCGACGTACAGGAACTGGAAGCCTCTGTTCAGAAGCCAAACGGTGATGCATGTCGCCGCCGCGGCGAAAACGATCACTGCCCACGCGAAGAAGTCCAACATCTGATTCTTACTCCAGAGTCGCCATAGCGGGGCGCAGGCGCGGAGCCCCCGGCCGACATGTTGCTTATGTTAGCGACGAGGGCGTCAACTGTCAACTGTCAAGTTTCACCTTTCCCGCTTTCCCGCCTACCCTCGACGATCTCGCCGGTGACGGTGGTCGCGATGCCGAGGCCGGTGCAATAGAGTCGATGGTTCGGCGGTGTGTGAACAATCTCGGTCACGCCGCCCTAGCCGAGTGGCCGTGTCCAGCCGCGTCTCCGTATCCGCGTCCGGCCGTGATCGGGAAGCCACCTCGAGCCGGATCGTCCCGCTGTCGCGCAGGTCGCAACGTTTCCCGTCTGGGTACTCCGGCGGGCCGGAGTGCCACTCGCGGCATACTAGATCCGGGTAGCCATGGATCACGTCATGATCGATGCGCTCACCCTCCGCTTGGACGCGGACGAGATGGTGATCGACCTCCGTCTCGCTCTTACGTGCGATGCCTCCTCTCGACGCTCGCGCGCGGCCCTGCCCACAGACTACATGACGCCACGGTCGGTCGCGACGGTCGCTTCGCGAAAAGACCAAGTGAAACAAGGCCTTTGGGGTGAGTCGGACACCCACCGGAGAGTCGTAGCCGGCCAGCGACCGTATCGATGGTTGTGGACACACAACGGACGGGCTGGGATCCGACGAGAAGCCTAGCGGCGGGCTACCGTGCCGGTTGCGCGAGTCTTTGTCGAAGGGGCTGTTTCGTGGCGGACAGCTAGCAGGGATCACGATTTGCATTGGTCGGGCGTAGCGTGCGGCGAGGGCGCACCCGCACGCGGTCCGGATCTTGGCGCTCCCAACCCGCGCAAGCAGTCCGATCTGCGCCGACGAAACGATCCGATCAAGGCTGATCAAGGATTCCGAGAGATTCCGAACTCGGCCTCAAGGGCTGAAAATCCTTAACAGTCTTGACTGGCCAGAGGTCATGTCGTCTGAGTCCAGCGGCGGCCGGGAATCTCGAAGCGAAAATGGATCTGAGTCTCAGCCCCGATCAGCGATCAGCAACCGAGCAAGCAAGCAACCCGGCCGCCATTCCGAATCGAGCCCCCGCCGCCGACCATTCATGGCAGCGATGGATTGCTCTCGTTCGCCATGTCACGATTTGCGATTCTAGGGCCTCGTTGCCTTGGCCTAGCCGAATCCACTGCCCAAGCCTCCCAGCGCGCCCTGGGGCCTCTTCTGCCCCTCTATGAGCATGTCTGGGCCGAGGTCGAAGGCGAACCAACATTTGGGTCGAATCATCAACGCCCGCCCCGCCCACAGACAGATGGTATCCGCCCGCCGCCCGACGATACCGACATACCCCCTAGGTGGGGGGCCTGTCGGTATCGCAGTGCCCTCCGCTGAATACCATGTCGATAGGCGCGTGGCGCTCTTGTGATTGAAACCCGACGTTGATCGACCCCGCTCCCCGATACCGCGAAGGGCCTTGCCAGTCAAGGCCAAACACCGTTTGGTCGGCCCCTTGCCCGGACCCCCTTACAACCTTGCCTTGGAATCGGAATCAGCCCCATGCCGGTCTCAGCCGAGCGCCAACACGAGCTTCGCGGGATGTGGACAGAGCGCCGCATCGCCGACTTGCAAGCCGCTGGATACACGGTCCGGGTCCCCCGACGCCTGCCCGCCCGACAGGGATGGCATTGACACCGCGACGTTGCTCGCGCAAAATCATCACAGTAGCCGTCGCTCGATGCATCCTCGGCAGCGCATCTGCGACGATGAGAGCGAGGAGCAGACCATGACGACCAAGGTTGATGGATTGGGCTGGACTGCGATTGGTGTGATCGCGGGCATTGCGTTACCGATCATCGGGCTGATCGTCGGAATGATCTGGCGAGTTGATAATCGAGTCGAGCGACTGCGGGACGAGACGCACCGCGAATTCATCGCCGTCCGAGCGGATATCTCTGCATTGGACGCCAAGCTTGATAGACTCTTGCTCGTCATCGAGCGCACGTCCCCGCTGCCCGCGGAGCCGGTTCGGGCCAAGTCGTCCGCACTGCCCGCCCGACAGGGATGGCCTTGACACCGCGAAGTTGCTCGCGTAAGACCACCGTGAAGCCGCCGCTCCCCGGCTGTAACGAGAGAGAGGGATCAGACCATGTTTGAAGGATTCCCTTGGAATACCATCGCGTCTCTCGCGGCGCTTGTGGGGATCGTCGGGGCGTTCCATGTTCCGCTCTGGAGGACGATCAAAGCGATCGAGGAGCGGATCACGCGAGTCGATTACCGCTCCGAAGGTCGAGACAGGGAGATTATTGCCAAGCTCGACCGCTTGCTTGACTGTGGGCATGATGACAGACGACCTTCTGGAACGAGCTAGCCAGCTACTCGCCCGCTCGCCCGCAATGGGCCAGTGAGGGCCAGTGGCGGCCGGAAGTCTCGAAGCCAAAATGGATCTGAGTCGCAGCCCCGATCAGCGGTCAGCAACCGAGCGAGCAAGCAACCCGGCCACCCTTCCGAATCGAGACCCCCGCCGCCGATCATTCATGGCAGCGATGGATTGCTCTCGTTCGCCATGTCACGACTTGCGATTCCAGGGCCTCGTTGCCCTCGCCTAGCCGAATCCACTGCCCAAGCCTTCCGGCGCGCCCTAGGGCCTCTTCTGCTCCTCTATGAGCATGTCTGGGCCGAGGTCGAAGGTCGCATTAGATTCCGGTCGAAGCATAATTGAAACCGGATGTGGATCCACCCCGCTCCCCGATACCGCGAAAGCCCTTGCCAGCCAAGGCCAAACACCGCTTGATCGGCCCCTTGCCCAGACCCCTGCCAAGACCCCCTTGCAACCCTGCCTTGGAATCGGAATCAGCCCCATGCCAGTCTCGGCCGAGTGCCAACGCGAGCTGCGCAGGATGCAGACAGAGCGCCGCATCGCCGACTGGCAAGCCGCTGGATACACGGCCCGGGCCAATGCCGTCGCCCGCAAGAGTCGCGCCGGACGGAAGGCAACCGCAGCCGCTCGGTTGCCGCGACTCGCGCCAATCACGCCCGCACCGGAACAACAAGAAAATCAAATGGCGCGGCACCCGCGATAGCCGCGAGCAGTGGCACAAGAAGAAACGCATGGTGGAAGAAACGCATGGCCGCGATCATCCTCCAGATCGCCTTCGGGCCGCTCCGCCCGCCGCGAAGCCAGTAGCCTCCCCGACGCCGAGCTGCCCGACAGGGATGGCCTTGACACCGCGAAGTTGCTCGCGTATGATCATCCTGTAGCTGTCGCTCCATGCATCCTTGGCAGCGCACCGGCGACGATGAGAGGAAGGATCAGACAATGACGACCATGGTTGATGGATTGAGTTGGAAAGCGATTGGTGTGATCGCGGGCATTACGTTACCGATCATCGGGCTGCTCGTCGGAATGATCTGGCGAGTTGAAAGTCGAGTCGAGCGACTGCGGGACGAGATGCACCGCGAATTCGTCGCCGTCCGAGCGGATATCGCCGACATCAAGACAGACTTGGCCGACATCAAGACAGACATGGTGGTGGTGATTGCCCTCCTTGAGCGAATCGAGCGCGGGCAGTCCGCCGGATCAATTCCGGCCAAGCCGTCCGCCCGGCCCGCCCGACAGGGTGGGCATTGACACCGCGAAGTTGCTCGCGCAAGATCATCCTGTAGCCGCCGCTCCATGCATCCTTGGCAGCGCACCGGCGACGATGAGAGGCAGGATCAGACTATGACGCCCAAGGTTGATGGATTGAGCTGGACTGCACTCGGGGCTTTCGTTGGTTTGGTAGTGGTGCTCTATGGTTTGTTGCACCACGGCATCCACTCTCGTATCGACGAAGTGCGAGCGGATATCGCCGTCATCCAGACAGACGTGGCCGACCTCAAGGCAGACATGGAGGTGGTGATTGCCCTCCTTGAGCGAGTCGAGCGCGGGCAGTCCGCCGGATCAATTCCGGCCAAGCCGTCCGCCCGGCCCGCCAAGCCCGGTTCGCCCGAGCAGCCCGAAGCTCGTCGCGGGCACCGCCCCATTGGCAATCCGGCCAACGACACTGCCAGCAAGTGATTGGCACATAGATCGTCGGCTCAATCCGCGATAGCGCGCCGAGACGCTTTTGCTTCGGGCAGCGTCGCTCTTGGGCAGACCGTTTCGAGCTGGCCGCTCGCTTCGCCGGGCCGCGCCGCTGATTCGCTCTAGTCCAGGCCATTCGCCCGCCCTCAACAGGAAAGGGCAAGCGCATAACAGCTACTCGCCCGCTCGCCCGCAATGGGCCAGTGAAGTCCAGTGGCGGCCGGGAGTCTCGAAGCCAAAGTGGATCTGAGTCTCAGCCCCGATCAGCGATCAGCAACCGAGCGAGCAAGCAACCCGGGGGCGCCCTTCCGACTCGAGACCCCCGGCGCGTCCTAGGGCCTCTTTCTGCCCCTCTATAAGCATGTCTGGGCCGAGGTCGAAGGTCGCATTAGATTCCGGTCGAAGCGTAAACGCCCGCCCCCATCCACAGACAGATGGTATCCGCCCGCCGCCCGACGATACCGACCATACCCCCTAGGTGGGGGGCCTGTAGGTATCGCAGTGCCCTCCGCTGAATACCAAGTCGGTGGGCCCGTGGCGCATTCATACTTGAAACCGGATGTTGATCGACCCCGCTCCCCGATACCGCGAAGGCCCTTGCCGGCCAAGGCCAAACACTGCTTGCTTGGCCCCGTGCCCAGACCCCTGCCTAGACCCCCTTGCAACCCTGCCCTAGCGTCGGAATCAGCCCCATGCCAGTCTCGGCCGAGCGCCAACGCGAGCTGCGCAGGATGCGGGCAGAGTGCCGCATCGCCGACTGGCAAGCCGTTGGATACACGGCCCGGGCCAATGCAGTCGCCCGCAAGAGTCGCGCCGGACGGAAGGCAATCCGCAGCCGCTCGGTTGCCGCGACTCGCGCCAATCACGCTCGTGCCGGAACATCAAGAAGATCAACCGGCGCGGCACCCGCGATGGCCGCGAGCAGGGGCACAAGAAGAAACGCATGGTGGAACCAACGCATACCCGCGATCACACTCCCGATCGCCTTCGGGCCGCTCCGCCCGCCGCGAAGCCAGTAGCCTCCCCGATGGCTAGCCGCCCGACAGGGATGGCCTTGACACCGCGAAGTTGCTCGCGCAAGATCATCCTGTAGCCGCCGCTCTATGCATCCTTGGCAGCGCACCTGCGACAATGAGAGGCAGGATCAGCCAATGACGACCGTGGTTGATGGATTGGGTTGGAAAGCCAGCATGGCTTTGCTCGGGGGTGCGGCGCTGTGTGTGTCGGCGATCTTGTGGATGGATGGCAAGACACACGCTCGTATCGACGAAGTGCGAGCGGATATCGCCGTCATCCAGACAGATGTGGCCGTCCTCCAGACTGACGTGGCCGTTCTCAAGACAGACATGGCCGACCTCAAGACAGACATGGAGGTGGTGATTGCCCTCCTTGAGCGAGTCGAGCGCGGGCAGTCCGCCGGATCAGTTCCGGCCAAGCCGTCCGCCCGGCCCGCCAAGCCAGGTTCGCCCGGCCCGCCCGAAGCTCGTCGCGGGCACCGCCCCATTGGCACTCCGGCCAACGACACTGCCAGCAAGTGATTGGCACATAGATCGTGGGCTCGATCCGCGATCGCGCGCCGAGCCGCTTGCGCTTCGGGCAGCGTCGCCTCTGGGCAGACCGTTTCGAACTGGCCGCTCGCTTCAATGGGCCACGGGCGGCCAGTGGCTGCCGGAAGTCTCGAAGCCAAAGTGGATCTGAGTCTCAGCCCCGATAAGCGATCAGCGGTCACCAACCGAGCGAGCAAGCAACCCGGCCGCCCTTCCGAATCGAGACCCCCGCCGCCGACCATTCATGGCAGCGATGGATTGCTCTCGCCCATCGTCTGGCGATTCGTGATTCCAGAGCCTCGCCGCACTCGCCTAGCCCCGAATCCACTGCCCAAGCCTCCCGGCGCGTTCTGGGGCCCCTTCTGCCTCTCTATGAGCGTGTCTGGGCCGAGGTCGAAGGTCGCATTAGATTCCGGTCGAAGCATGAGCGCCCGTCCCCGTCCGCAGACAGATGGTATCCGCTTGCCGCCCGACGATACCGACATACCCCCCGGGGTGCCCTAGGGGGGTACGGTGGATCCATATCGCTCTCTGCGGCACTGTGGAGGTGCCGCCGACATCAGCCCGGGCCCGCGCTCCCGCCGCTCGGCGCTCCTTGCGCATCCCGCAGGAAGCGGCGCACCGAGGCTGTGCATCCCCGAACCCACCTCGAAACTGACGCGCGCGGCTGCCCCGGTCCGGTGGGAGTTCCGTGCTGGACCCGGAGGAGCGGCATTGTGCAAGGTGCGGTGGATGACGGTTCCGGGCCATGCAACTCGCAATCTGGTTCTGTCCGCTGAACTGCAAGCGCGGCAGTTCGTTTTCGATGGAGTTGCGGTTTCTCGCGTGCAGGGAAGGCGCACCACGCGAAAAGTCCAGCTACTCCAGTAATCGCGGCAGGGAGAGAGATCGATGGCGACCTATAGCCAAGCTAGCGCTGCCACTGGGGATGCCCGCGACGGTTTCGTTGTTGCGGTTCGTCAAGAACTCGGTAGTCATGGATTCCGCGACATCACTCGTCGGACCGACAAGTGTCCGCTGTGGAAGCACAAGCAGGCCAAACAGACCGTGCTGGGCGTAAGGAGAGACCGCGGCCAACGGTTCGGGGCTGCGCACGACCCGCTGGACGAAGCTGTCCTGCTCGTGGGCGGAGCGAGCAGAAGAGAGCGGCTCTACCTTTATGAGTACGCCATCTGGTGCTGGGGGGAAGAGTGGAAGGAGGACGGCCTGCTCCGGAAACTGGATGACCGTGGAATGCAAGCGCATGACTGCATGGACTGTGGTGATGTCGGTATGCCTGCATCGATCCCGTTTCGGCAGATGCTGGAGTCGTTTGAACGGCATCGATCCGATCTCGAGGAACGATTCTCTCCCGGGAAGATAGAGTCAACGCGCGAAGAACTGTCCAAGCGATATTTGCACACCCGCGAGCAGCTCCGCTCACGGTTGGTCAGGTTGCTAGTGCCTGACTCCAACGAAGGGATTCCCGGGGGAGAACAGCCGCCCGGCTTAGCTGAGCCGCATCGCCCGGATGGTCCGAAGGGCCCGCCCTCCATCGACTTTGAAGCATATGTGAGTGGACGCGGAGCCATCGATGAGCAAGCCCCGTTCCAAGTGACCTTCGAGGATCGGTCCTGCACGGATCGAGCGGCGGCTGAGGAGCGGGTGGATGAATGGCTTCGGGAGCCGAATCCCGCGTTGGGGAGACGCAGTCCCGATGACATCCTGCGCGAGGGAGACCAGGCACTACTGGACTATCTCTTCGGAATGATCGCGGGCATCGAGTGTGGTGTGCATTCATGAACGCACACCCTGTTTCCAGCACTTGGTTTCGAGCGGTCCGGACGCAGTATCCGAGCAACCCGTTGGGCTTCGCCCACGCAGCCGCGACGCCGACCCGCTACAACGCGGGCAAGGGCCAGTACCCGTTGCTGTACTTGGCCCCCGAGCACATGACCCCTGGCCAGTGAAGAATGTTAAGGATTTCTAGCTCTTGAGTGCGGGTGTGGACGTTAGCGGGATCCCTGAGCAGTCTCGATTGGATCGCTTGGCCGGTGCAAATCGGACTGCTTGCAGCGAATTCGGGGCACCCGGACCTCGACCGCGGGCGAGTGCGCCTGCGCCGAACGCAATGCGCTGCCGATGCGAATCGAGGTCCCACGGCCCTCCTCGATGGATCCGCTCCCGCCGTCAGCAGCCGAAACCATGAATGCGGTCGCTGGCCGCCCACCGCTCTCCGCCGAGCGTCCAACTCACCCCAATGGCCTTGATTCACCAAGCCTTATCGCGGAGCGACCGGCTCGCCCGCCCGCACGGGGTCAGGTCGTCCGGGAGGAGGTGTGCTCGATAGTCCTTGGGCTGCGTACTGCGTGATGGCAGGTGGTCGTTGCGGAGCCAACCGGCCGCCGCCGCACCGGAAATTCAAGACTTGCAGAAAACCGGACACTTCAGCTTTGCTCCGACACCCTCCCTGCAGCGGGTTGACCAACGCGAACCCGAACAGTACTCTGACATACATGGTCAAGACGCAGATCCACCTACCTAGCGAGGACTTGGAGGTACTCCGCACCACCGCACGGAGCACCGGCCGCAGCGTACCGGACTTGGTGCGAGAAGCGATCAAGCGGGTTTGGATCCGTCCCGCCCCGGATGGGCCTGTCGCCCTGTGGGATGGCGTGCCATCCGGGACATCGGTTGACCATGATTCCATCTACGACGAGGTCTGATGCGGCACGGAGAGCCGGTCTTCGTCGAAAGCGGGGCATGGATCGCGCTGGCACTTACCCGCGACGCACTTCACGAGCGAGCTGCGGAGGCGTGGGCCGACATAACCAAGCATCGGGCCCAGGTTTACACGTCCGTACCGGTCATTCTCGAGACGTTCACGTATTTGGACCGGAAGGCGAATCGTAGCGTTGCGCTCTCTTGGCCGGATGCGCTCAAGCGTGTAACGGGGCTTCGGGTGCTGACATGCACCGAACGAGAGTTGCCGGAAGTATGGAAACATGTGGATCGCAAGGACCTCAACAAGCTTTCCGCTGTGGATGCATCGAGCTTTGTACTGATGCACTCGCGAGGCATCAGGTTAGCGTTCGCCTTCGATCATCATTTCGCATCGGCGGGATTCCGGCTGGTCGGCTAGCCGCGCTCGGTCTCGGAGCACATGCCCCTTGGCCAGTCAAAAACGTCAAGGATTTCTAATTCTTGAGCGCGGGTGTGGATGCTAGCGGAATCTCTGAGCAGTCTCGATTGGATCGCTTGGTCGGGGCAAATCGGACTGCTTGCGGCGGATTCGGGGTGCCCGGACCTTGACCGTGGGCGAGTGAGCCTGCGCCGAGTGCTAAGCGCTACCGATGCGAATCGCGATCCCAGTCGAATGACCGCCGCGTATCCACCGTCGCGGAAACCGCTCGCGTGCATCCGGCCTAGGAGTCCGGCGCTGCGCGCCAGCTCGAAACCGAGCTGCCACGGTCCTCCTCGCTGAACCCGCTCCCGCTGGCGGCAGCCGAAATCATTAACGCGGTCGCTGGCCGTCTGCCGCTCTCCGCCGAGCGTCCCGCTCACCCCAAAGGTCTTGATTCACCAAAACCTTACCGAGACCGACCGACTCGCCCGCTCCCCGAGCAGCCAGTAGATCGGCTTGCCGGTTACCGGAAGCCCGCCGAGCGACGCCTAGCCGCTCGTAGGGCCCCAGCGGTCGAAAATTAGGCAAGCCGCTTGTAGACCGCACTCGCCTCGAATCTCACACGCAGAGCTACAAGAAAGCTCCGGGATAGCCGCGCTCTCCGCCCGCTCGCCGCTCACTGGCCTGCAACCCCGCGAGACCGTTTCAGCGCAAGGGCCGGAAGTCCGCTCGAGAGAATCGCTCCGGAGCGACCTGCGCACAAAAGCAGAGCCCGCAAGATCACCGGTGGCGTCGACTTCGCCGGAATGATCGGGTGCCCCGCCACGGGCCTAGCCATCGGGCAGTCCCAGCCGCTGCCCGGGTAGCGGCCGCAACGGGCCAGCGAAGGCTGGTGGGCCGGTGGGCAGACTGCTATGCTATCCGCCCCATGAACCTCGCTAGGCGACCTATCGCGCCGTTCGCCGGCATTCATGCCGCTGTCTCCAGCTATGTCCAGAAGTGGTCTGGAGCGGATTCCGGCAATGGGCACAATCTAGCGACTTGGCGAGCGCATCACGCGACCTTTACCAGACTCGCCGAGGGCGATTGGGGCGTGGCCGTGCCCCTCTACGTGGCGCCCGCTGAAGTCTCCGATGGCGAGTATGCGATTGACGTGCATCGGCGCGACGGAACGATTGTCAGCCAAGTGCGCGTCCGCCCGCTATTCGCCCTCGAACGGGGCGAGCATGGCATTGAGGTCTGCGAAATCGCGAGCCGTGTAGAGCCTCGCCGCCGTCCGCGAAGGAGGCGCCCGGAAGCGGCCAGCGAGGGCCGGACGGAAGGCCGCTCGCCATAGCAGTGCGTACCGCAACAGCGGAACTGCTATTCCGCAGCGACAGGCTTCTCCAAGAGGTCAATGAGTCGGCGGGCGAGCTGAGTCGGATCTTGACCGCCGGAGGGGTTGGCGACTCGGGCGGTTGCTTCTGCGAGGTCTCCAGTCATTTCCCGGATACGGAATCCGAGTTCGTCAATCCCGCTCGCGACGTCTTCAAGTTCCGAAGCCCCGGATCGCAGTTCCAAGACGTGCTGATCGAGCTGGTCGAGGAACTCGCGTTTCTGGAACTCCTGAATTCCGATTTGAGCGATCAGCGCGGGAATCGCAATGAGCCCTCCCAGCACAGCACCTCCCCCGGTGACTCCTAGCCCGCCGGCTGCAAGGGTGCCCCCGCCAAGGATCGCTGTAGTCGCGTTTTGAGCGGCTGCCCCGCTCAGTGTGCCGATGGCCGCACCGGTGCTTGCTGTACCGAACGTGGCTGTGACGCCGTACACGCCGGTGACCATTAGCGCGCCGGTCGTGATTCCCACGAGGCGTCCGGCCGATCCGGCGCTGGCGGGCTCTTGCGGTGGCCCGTCGCGCGCCGTGCCGACCGCGATTCGATGAGCCGTGATCGCCTTTTCGACTTCTCCGTAGGCGTTTTGAATGGAGACGGCTTGTGTCTCGGATAGAATTCCCGCGGTCGTGGAATCGAGAAGCGCGTACACGGCCCGGATGCGTTGCATCCCGAGTTCGACCGCATCCTGCTCGGCCCTACCCACGGCCTCCCGGTAGGCATCCCACCGGTTCGCGTACTCTTGGTATTCCTCCAGATAGCGAGTCTGGGCCGCGTCCAGTTGACGTTCGCTGTAGATAGTGTAGCCACCCCAAAAAGCAGCGCCGAATCCTCCGAACGCCATCATCAAGGCGACGGCTTCGAGGGGAGGAAAGACTATAGCTGGGATGGCGACGATGCTCCCGACCAGACCGACGATGAGGCCACCGATCAGGGCGATCCACGGCAGCCATTCCACGATTAGGTCCACGCCAGATTCCTCGGCGGCACGAGGATACTACACCACGAGGACGACATACCGAGTTGGCTGGACTCGGTTCGCCGAGCTGGCCGCCCGATCCGCGCAAGCGATTCGTCAAATGATTGCGCTTCGGCAGACCGCAGCCGCCCCATAAGAAAGGATTGGGGACAGCACGGCGCATTGCGACGCGCCGCCACGCTCCCTGCGACATCCGTTCGGTAGCTCGCTGTCGGCGAGGCCCACGGGCGGGCCGAGCGGGGCCTTGAAACGCAACTCTTCTGGCTGGTTCCGCCACGCCGCGGACTGCACTCTGGGGGTGCCGTCTTGAGTGCCGCAGGGTGAGGCAAGACCTCGTGCTGCACGTATCCGCTCGCCACGCAAGTGCTCGGTTGGAACGCGAACGATCCGGATCTCCGTCAGGGAGGATCGGTGCTCAAAGTGAGAGGGCCGTTTCGCTATCGCGTGGATCGAACCCCCAGGGAGTGGCGGCCGCCCCGAGGACTATTTCGAACCGAGCTTGGACGGAGTTCGTGCTAGAACCCCTTGGAGTCCGACCTGGACGCTTACTCGCTGGCCTGCCGAGCGGCCTCCTTGGTCAACGAGCTGTTCGGAATCGGCACGGAGCCGTTCTGACAGCAGGCGCGCACGAACTTGGTCGAATCCGCGATCGTGCTACGCCGGTTCTGCCACCGCGCGAACGGCAAGTGGACGACCTCGCCGGTGTCTTGAGAGTGCGGCCGGACATGCACTTGTCGTCCGGTTCAAGGAAGCTCGGTGCCGCATTCGCGTTGCGCGATCCCGAACCGGGCGGAGAGGAGGAGCGGCGGCTCCAGGCCGTGCTCACGCGGCTCGGACACGACTGGAGCCTGCTTCGTGAGTCCGTTGATGACGTTCCACGGCTCGCGAAATCCGCCGTGGCTGCGGTCAAGAGCGCTTGTCATGGCGAAAGTCAGGCCTCCAGATGGTGCCATAGCCCGTGTTGGGGCCGCATTGCCGTCCGCGGGGACCCTTGACGCCGCTCATGCCCCGTTCGCAACAGGCCTTGATGCGCTACGACGGAGTTCGCTAGTCGGGGGCGACAGCGTGTTTCCGTCGCTGTTTGACCAATTGGGCGTGCCCGCCGTCTATCGCCCGCCGAAGGCAGCCTACAGGGAGGGCGGCCCGCAACGCAGCCGCTGGGCATCACTGCCGCTGTCAGAAGCCTGGGGAGATGGCAAGGCACCGGGCCTGCATCTGCCGATTAAGGCGAAACCCGCCCTCGTGCGGGCGATCGGCGTACCCATCAAGCGAGACTTGCAGCGAGCGCACGGCCGTCGGATCCGGCATCGGCATCCGTGCGCCCTAGACGGCCCGCGTCCCCACTCCGTAGCCGCGCCCCGCCGCGACCGGGAATGCCACCTCGAGGCCGAGTGTCTCGCCGTCGCGGAGGTCGCAGCGCGTCCCGTCCAGATACTCCAGCGGCGCGGACGACCATACGCGGACGACTAGGTTCACGTACGCCTGGAGGACGTCATGGTCGATGCGTTCGCCCTCCGCCCACGCGCGGACGAGGCTGTGACGGCCCTCGCCATCGATCGCCGCGCGCACGATGACCGTGCCGGTGTTGTCCAGTGGGATCTCGCACCCCGGGTCGTGCTCGGGGGTGTGGATATTGCCTCGGAGCTGCTCGGAGCGCAGCCGCTCCGGGATGTTGATCCACGCCCGGGCCCGCCCGCGATCCCTGCCTCTCCCTCTCGCTCTCATCTGTCGTCACCTCTCTCTGCCGGTCCGGCCGGGCCGGACCCGGATGTCCAGCCGTGATCCCTGCGCGCCGCGCGGGCGGTGATGACGCGCTCGTACGCCAGCGACCCAGCCGTGACGAGCCAGCGCACGGCTGCCGCGATCGCGAGAATCCACGGGATCGCGGGGTGGACCTGGATACCGAGGTGTTCCGCGAGCATCCCTACGCGCTCTCTTGCCCTCTCTCGCGAGCGCCACCTTGGTCGGCTCGCGGCCGCGTCCGGCGATGCGCCGGAGCAGCGTATCCGGGGCGCCGTCGTGCGTGTCGCAGAGGGACTCGATAGTGTCGGCGATCTCCCGGGAGAGGCAGACAGAATACCGCCCTGGATAGTGGGACGCGCACCGTCGAGTCCGTACGGGCGGTGCGGTGGTCGTACTCGGCATAGTCGCGGTCTCCCACCGTGTCTCAATTGTAGACACGCCCTTCGGGCGCGTCCATATCCGGGGGATCCAGGGGTGTACGTCAGGATCGAGACTATGCGGTGGTTTTCGGGGAAGGGCCTTGCGCCGCATCGTTCGCACGGGCTGCTGCGGCCTCATGCATCCTCGCCAAGCTCGTCGCCGCCCTCGACAGCCCTTCCACGCGGACCGTCCTCCGCAAGCTCAAACAGCTCGACACCCTCTCCAGCTACTCCCACGGCGGGCAGTACTACACCCTCCGCGCCACGGCCCGCTTTACATTGATTACCCCAAACGAGGTGATCGCGTCAGACCAACCGTGCAATGAGAAACCGTCTACCGGCACCCGTCGCGATTTCGCCAATCGCGACCCACCTTTCGCAGCTCTCGCGTCGATCGCTACCGAGCGCGGCACCAATCCACTCGTTCACGAGTGGCCTGAAGCACTCCTGAGGGATTGAGTGGCTACGGGTGGGCCCGACCTGTGCTGATCGATGCGTGTCTTGCGTGACTCAATTTGCCTTCGCGAGGAGAAGGTGGCATCGCCCTTCCCGAGCCGCCCTCGTGCGCCACCGACAGATCCCCAGTCCCGCTGGTCGCTATCGCGATTGTCGAATCGAACCTGCGTAGGCCCTGAGCCGCGCATGAGCCATGCGATAATCGGAACGGTTCCGTAGGCTGCACCTGCGGCGGTCTGGAAGGGATTGGAAGCGGGCGCCCGACGAGATGAATCGAGCTAGGTGCAAGCGCGGCAACGTGAGGAACCGCAAGGTCTTGGCGCCGCCTCCCGAAGTCGACTTGGCTCGGGTTGCCGATACCTGCCGTTTCGTTGGCAGTGCCTACCACAAGGACTTCCCCGGTCTTGCCGGTGCGCCTCTGTTCTAGGGCAAAGGACGCTACCAAGTGTCCCCGCGAACTTAGCCGCTGTCGAGAGTTGGCCGAGGGTTGGTTGAAAGATGCCGTGCGAGCTGGCCAAACGGGAGTCTGGGAAAGGGGCTATCCACGCTACGTCTGGTACCGCCACGACGCAACCTTGTACGAAGCCAGGCAGGGGTCTCCCGGGTCTGGCGAGTATCACGGCTATCCTTTGCTTCCATCCGAGAAAGTGAGAGGGCTTTGACGAGCGTTCACTTCGGGTCTCGATGGCTGGACTCCGAGCCGACAGGGGACATTGCGGACGCCACGTTCGCTGAACTCTCGATAAAGGTCGGTGCTGCCACGGTGACGTCCGTGCTAGAGACCACTCCGCAAGGACGGAGGACGCGATACAGGGATCACGTAGTAGTGCCCTTGCTGAGCGTGGCGGAGTGGCTAGTCAGCAATTGGTGGCACCTCTGGTACGAGGTTGCCGACACGCGCGATCCGCGACCGGATTTCGAGTCTCGGCATGATCTGGCCCATGCGGGCGAGGGATTTCTGTTGCCAAGGCTCAAGATGTTCCCGAATGCAGATCGCATCCATCTGGAATGGTCGAATTGGAAGCCGCAACACGCTAGAACCGAATTCATCGGTGCAGGGCAGGCGGTCGTGGGGCGCCAAGAGTTGGAATCGGAATTCAGGGGACTGATCGAAGCGGTGCTGACGAGGCTTCGAGGGATGCCGCGCGGGACTGAAGTTTGCGAGTTTCTGAGCAGCGACTGGGAGGCTATCAACTCCTTGGCGGAAGACGAAGTGGAATTCGTGCAGGCCGCCGCGCTCCTAGGGCTAGATCCTGTTGACATGCAAGACTCGGTCGCTGACGCCATCGTGGAATTCTGGGAGACGTCACAGCCGTCGATCCGTCAAGAAGTGCTTGCAAGCGCCGACGAGGAATCCCTCTCGCACGTGGGAAGGTGGCTGCAGGACTCTCTGGCGAGGCTTGAGGAATCGGATCACGGCACGGGATGGGCAGCGGTGCGCGAGGCGGCACCTACCGAGTCATTTGGCACTCCGTGGTCACGCGGATATGCCTTGGCTGATCGGGTCCGCCGCCACCTCGGTGCTTGCGAAGGCAAGTTCCAATTCGATGCAAGCGGACCTCTCGCTCTGTCGAATCTCCCGCTACAGCCACCCTGCAAGCGCATTCAAGGCTTGGTGGCGTCCAACGCTCCTACGTGCGCATCGGCACCTAGCAGCGGCGAGACCGGCAGGCGTTTCTTGCTGGCGCGTGCGTTAGGTGATTACATCGGGCGATCCGAGGCGGGCCCCGGCATTCTCAGTTCCTTGGCAACCGACCGGCAAGCTCAATCCAGAGCGTTCGCCGCCCAGTTCCTCGCACCCGCCGATTCCATTCGCGCCCGACTCGAAGATCAAGACCACGACGAAGGCATAATCGACGAGATAGGGTTCGAGTTCGGGGTTTCGAGCGAAGTGATTCGGCGACAAATTGAAAATCACCAACTGCCCGGGCATCAAGTGGGTTACGCGTACCTTCGTTGAGGCGGCCAAGCCCACCTCTGCAGAGCACCTTCGCGTGGCCCGGCAAGGCCCCGGTGCCGATGCCTGCGTGCAGCCGCCCGAGAGGTGCCTGGCTTCCGCCTAAGGGGACACGTCAAGATAGCGTTCTATTCTCTATATGGAGAATCGAAATCTGGTGGCGCACCGAGGGCCGCGCACGCTACCCCGGCGCCACCACCCTGCTGGTCCTCGCCGACAGCGGCGGCAGCAACGGCTGCCGCCCGCGGGCTTGGAAGCACGCCCTGCGGCACGTCCTGCGCAACCCTCACGGGCTGCGCGTGCGCGTGGCCCACTATCCCGGCGGCTGCTCGAAGTGGAACCCGATCGAGCATCGCCTGTTCAGTTTCCTCAGCGGCAACTGGCAGGGCAATCCGCTGGAAAGTTGCGAGACCGTCCTGAACTACATCCGCACCACGCCCACCCGCCCCGGCTTGGAGGTGACCGCCTACCGGATCACGCGCCAGTACGCCCGGCGGAGCCGCGTCCATGACGCGTAAATGGCCGCGCTGAACCTGTATCCCGCCGCCGCCCGGCCGCGCTGGAACTACGAGATCCGGACCCACGCGACGGATCGTTCCGCGCCGTCGCCCGCCGCCGGCGAGCCCGCGGGCATCCCCGCCGAACCGGTACCCACCGCCGGATGACCAGCGGACATGCAGCCGGCTACCCGCAAGAGTCCCAGAATCGACCTCAACCAGGGAAAGTTATTTTGCACTGTCCCCTCACGGTCCCGGACGCATCAGCGGCGTCCACTCGTAAAGTGGTTTCATCAGAATCCTCAAGCAACCCTTGACCTGGATCAAGCGGCGTCAGCGACACCGAGCGGGAATCTGCTGTTGACCGCCGCCGCCGGGATAGCCGGTGGACGTCGTGCAACGGCTGTCAAGTATCGCTATTCCGCTCATCCACCGTCGCTTCGCGATCCGCATGAACCCTGTGGCAGACTGGATTCGTGCCAGACGGATGGAGCGATCGCCGGGACGCGCTGCCGCAGGGGTGCGTGTTGCGCGACTACACCATCCAAGCGGTGCTGGGGCATGGCGGCTTCGGGATCGTCTACAAGGCGAGCCACAACGAGTTGGACCAGGTCGTAGCGATCAAGGAGTACCTGCCATCGGAGCTCGCGGTACGCGAAGGCGCGACCGTCCGCGCCAAGAGCGCGGACTGCGAGACGTATTTCGCCGACGGGCTGCGGCGCTTTCGCGAAGAGGCGAAAGCGCTGATCGACTTCCAGCGGCATCCCAGCACGGTCGCCTGGAGCGAGTTCTTCCGCGCCAACGGCACGGCCTATCTCGTCATGGAGTACGTGGACGGGCGGCCGCTGCCGCAAGTGCTCCGGGAGCGGGAGGCCGCGGGTGAGCCCTTCACGGAGTCCGACCTGCTCGCCATCGCGGTGCCGTTAGCGGAGGGGCTGGCGCACATTCACCGGGCCGGGGTGATCCATCGGGACATCAAGCCGGCGAACATCTTGGTGCGGCGGGCCGACCGACAGCCCGTGCTGATCGATTTCGGAGCCGCGAAGCAAGCGGTGGCGGAGCATAGCCGGTCGCTGGCGCCGTACACGGAGGGATACGCGGCTTTGGAGCAGGTAGCGGATGGACGGCTCGGACCGTGGACCGACTTGTACGGGTACGGGGCCGTGCTGTGGCGGATGGTGGCCGGGGGCAACCGGCCCTGGGAACCGCCGAATCCGGTGAAAGTGGAGAGCCGTGCGAACGCACGGGTGCGGGAAGCGGACGACCCGCTTCCGACGGCGAAGGAACTCGGGGCGGGACGGTTTGCGGAGGGCCTCCTGGAAACGATCGATGGGTGCTTGGAACTGCGGGACACGGAGCGGCTTGGTGACACCGAACGCGTCGTAGGGATGCTGCAGGCAATTGGGAGTGGGGACCAAGTGCGCACGAGCGTCGAGCCACGGGGCGACGGTAGTGCCGACTCAGTCCGACCGGAGTCAGTGAGCGAGGAGGCCCAGCCTGTCCATACTGCAAAGAGGGGCTTACGGCAGTTCCTTGCGATAGTGGCGGTGCTCGCGGCCCTTCTGGCACTCGCGACTGCCGCTCTTATGGAGTTGCCAGATGCCCTGATGACGATCTTCAAGATGACCTTCTTCGTAGGGGGAGTTTTCCTTCTTGGCCTTGTCTTGGAGGTGGTGCCGGAGGCGATTGGGTTCCGCCTAGGCAAGCGTTCCCGGATCCGCAAGATCGCGACCGCAGTCGCAGGTTCACAAGTCAGTGGCGGGCTACCTATGGGATGCCTGGTTAATGTCCTGATGGCAATCCTCTCCTTGATCTTGGCCGCGACCATCGTGGGGGGCTTGTTGTGGGCGGCGGGGTCGGTTTGGGGCCAGCTATGGCAACGGTCGATATTCTCACAGGTGGCCATCCTTGTGCTCGTCGCGGTGATTGGGATTTCCGTGAGCTTGTTCCGAACTATGTGGGCGGCCATGATCTATGGGGTTGGGAGTTCCGATTCGGAGCCGCCATAATCGCTCGCGCATTGATCCGGGTCGTGAAGAATGCTGGGGTTGTGCGTCCGTAGCCGGATCTCGAGCGGTCGACCAAGGCTCGACAGCTGGAGCTGATCCGGCAACCGCACGCCGAACGGCGGCAAGCCTTGGACGAAAACGCACGGCCGCCCGCCCGGGTCGCGGAACTGGAGCAAGCGCCAACCGCCCCGCCCAAGACTCCCAAGAATCTCTCCGTGCCGTCCCCCAGCACCCTCACGCCCAACATCCACAAGAGGAGGCGTTTACGCAAGGGGCGTCCCGGTCGCGGGCGGTGCTTGCGTCCAGCCCCGGCAAGGTCGTAAAGGCGTGGCTGACCGACTGCAAGGGTGACGTTGCCCGTAATGCGGGGCGATGCCCGTAGCGCGGCCGCAGCCGGGTCTGGAGCGTGGCTCGCCGTTCGTAGAGTTGATTGGCACGCTGGCACTGTAATTGCACTACAAGCACGCGATCAGCTTGGAATGGCCGCGCGGGCTGTCCGGGGAGATCTTCGGGCTGCCGATCAGCGAAGGTGCCTTGGCTAACCCGTTCTGGCGGCCCGCGAGCGCGTGGCGAAGCAGACCGGGGCGGTGCTGGGGCGCGTGATGGCCAGCCTCGTGGTGTGCTCGGGCGAGCCCTCGGCGCGGGTGACCGGGCGCACCTGGCGGGAATGGTTCTTCGCGGGCACGGTGCTGCCAGAGCTGGTGCCGAGCAGCAGCAAGAGCGTGCCGGAGCGGGCGATGGCCGGGCCGAGGCCAGAGGTGTGGTTAGCTAACCTGTCTTGTAAGGTCCAGCTTCCTACACCGTCCTGACAGCGGCATTTAGGGGCTAGGTGGGCAATTACCGACGCAACTTCTGGCGGGCTCCGCTTTTCCGCCGTTGGAAGCCACTCAGGACCGACTCCAGTGACCGTTCCTGAGTCATCGACACCAAGAATGACCGCGCCTTCCTCACAGTTCGCTACGGAACAGACCGCCCCGCCAACGGCATCCTTCTCGAAACCACTCTTGAATTCCGTACACCTGCCTCCACCAGCATCGATTCGGTCGATAACCTCCAGACACTCCTCGTGCTCACCTCAGAATCCGTATTTCTTCTGTCGAAGCTGGAACGCCTCCACGCCACCATCCACGGTCCGCACGATTGCATTTCGAACGACTGGATCGTCGATAGCACCAGCGTTAGCGACCCACCCACAATCAGCTGTTGCCTCAAGTTCAATTACTAGATCCGCATCTCCGTTGACTACAATGTTCGCGTTGTGAGTGGCGACGATAACTTGTCGGCGCCCCTTCAGCTTCTTTAGTGCTGGCAGGATCGTGTCAAACAGAAATCGGTTGTCTAGCTCATCCTCGGGTTGATCGATGACTAAAGGCCGATGATCCGTTGTTTGCAATAACAAGGAGAGCAGCAAGCCCACACGTTGTCCGCCTGACAACTCATGCACACCGCGGTACTGACAGTCGTCCAAGCGGAGTTCCAAGAGATACCGGTCCGGACATCGCAACGCCAGCAACTTGCGCCTCATGGCCTTGGTCAGAGATTCTCGAAGAGTGTCTTGAACTGCATCTGTCATACGCACCGCTCCCAGCGAATGATTATCAAGAAGTCGGACCAACTCGCGTGGGGACGGCCTTTCTTTCTCTTTGAGGGAATTCCACCACCGAGTAATGCCTCGCTGTCTCAATGCAGTCAAGAAATCGTCCATCTTCTCTTTCGAGCCGTGGTCGAACCTTTGGACACGGACTCTTCCGCTAAACTCTTTGTCGATTACCTGCGCTATGTGATCAAACGAGTCCCTCCTTTGATCCACTAGTCCGTCTCTTGCGTCCAGTAGCTGATCAAACCGCTTGCGACATCGGGTCCGCCGACGTAGAGCATCTTTGAGGGTTGCTGAACGATCTGGCAATCGTTCAGCTCGCCTGCTGAATTCTCGAATATCGGGTACAAGTCCACTGACCCCTCTCTCCGTTAATGCCCTTTCCATGGCAAGACGCCGTTCATTGTGGTACTTTTCCAAGGTGCCGATCACGTGATCGACGTCCCGTGACCACTCCCCGGACAGCCTTTGAACTGATTCCAGTTTGACCACGATTTGGTTCCAACGGATTTTCAATCCAGTTGCCTCAACTTCTTTCTCATTTTCAATCGACAACTTCGATAAACGCTTTCTTGCCTTACTCGTATTAATTCCTTGCGCTGCCTCCATGGCATCTACCAGCATTGATTGCACTGAGTTGGCCTGCTTGTTGACTTGTTTCCAAAGTTGCAGCGTCTTTCCGACCTGATAGTATGCACTGTATCCAGCCTCTTCATACTCTGCGAGTATATTCCTAGCCTCTTTAGCCCTAGCATGATCTTGCTCTGCATCAGCGACATCTTGATCGAGTTTGTCGAGTTCGATTGCCAAGTTATACAACTCTTCGTCCTTTCGCTGGAGTTCGAAATCTAAGCTCTTGATGGTCTGAGTCTCGGAATCCACCAATCTACTGAGGATGCCTTCGATTGCACTTTGATCTTGGGATAAACGCTGGAGTTCATTCTGAGAAAAAAACTGAGCGGGCCACCGCTCATGATCTGGTTTTGACGGATGCTGTCCAGGGCAATCAAGCTCGATAGATGATTCTTGATCGGCGAAACGATTCCATCCTCGTGCCTCAACTTGCTTGCGGATGGCGTCGTCTGCGGGGAGTGGTGCCGTAGTATGCACTCGAAGTCCATCAAGGAACACACTCTTGCCAGTCATACTGCCACCAATAATGCACGTTAGATCTGGGTTAAGTGCAAACGTAGTCTTTGAGTCTGTTTTCGAATTATCCTGATGGAAAAACGATATTCCTCCTCGGATGGTTACCGTCTTTAGCCAAGGTGTTGCGGTTGATTGAGTGTTTGAAGGTGGATCAACTGCAACCATGTCGCCATATTCGCTTTTTTCAAAGGCAATCCGCAATCGAGAATCCTCAGCAATGAAAGCTTGGCGCAACGCTTCGATGCGCGGACTTGCTAACTTGACCCAAGTATATCGATGACCAATTTCCTCGATAGAATAAGCATCACTACTGTGAATGAACGCTTGGCGATAAGTCTTCATACCATCGTATAACCAAGGCTTCTTCTTTGTCACATCGGCAGGAGTTTTATTATCCCCTAGCTCAAGCGCGGCAATTGCGCCATGTTTGAATGCACTAAGGACCTGAGCTTTTTGCGCACCAAGTAGTCCTTTGTCGGCTTCGATGTGCGGTGCAAGAATCAAATAGTCCCATCCAAAAGTATATTCTGAGTCCTGCATGCAGTGCTTGTGAAACTGTCTCATCGTTTTGAACGCATCGGCGGCGGATTTTCCAGACATCTGGAGTTGATCGTCGCGCCACGGTTTGACTCCATCCATGATTAGATTAAAGAGTTCAAGGAAACGAATGGGTCCAATTTCTGGGTCAAAGAGGAACAGTAGATGCAGTCCCGAGCGGCCCGAGTTCAATGAGGGTTCAAAGCCAGGAAATACCGCATAGATCCTGTCGCAAAACGGTACGTCATCATCGTCACAGCCGTAATTCCACTGATCAACGATTTTCCAAATCAGACTCCTGTCTGGGGTTGGCCCTAGGCTTGGTGAGTGTGGTGTGAGGCCGATGACCTTGATGTCTCGCGCGATGGCGGCCTGCAATACGCGCCTTGCATATTCTTCCATCCATCCGTCAGAGTGCTCGTCTAAGGTGATGCCCGGCGGTACTTTCGCTCTGCCACCTGGATGGTCATCGAGGGTGTGGATATGCAGATCGGCTTTGACCCATCGTGATCCGGCGACCTCGGTATTCCAAGCGTCGGTCGGCACCCGCTGAAAGCTGGGCACCGACGGATTTGCTGCGGCGGAGTTGGACTTTCGACGTTTCGTCATCGAATCAGATTAGTGCGCTTGCTGGAAGGGCGGGAACGTGGCACGGTACAGCACTCTCGGCTCAGAACGATCCGGCAGGTGGTCCACCGTCGACTGCACGGGCGACGGTGTTGTGTTTGACGAGGCCATCACGCTAGGGGGTAGAGGGAAGCTGAACTGTACAGTCTCACGAGTACGCTGCCACCGGTTCGCCAAGCCTGACTGGCACACCTCCCCTCGGATGACAGTTGAGATCCTAGGTCGAGGCGATGCACGGCGGCACTGACTCCAATTGTAGCCAACCCGATCAATCGTGGCCGCTTGGGATTCGTTTCGCTCAGGCAGTTCGTGATAGTTGTACCTGACGTGCCGGAAGACATTGCAAGAGACCGTCGACCCTCAACATGATACCAGTCCCGTCCCTAGGCTGCGCCTGGACGCTTCCAGAACGGAACAGGGGATGCCGACCGTGGCACCGTCGGGGCGGTGGAGGTGTCCGGCGGTCAAGCCTCGTCCATCCATTGGTGTGCATGCCCCAATACCAGTCTGGGTCCGAGCAGGCCACCCTTCACTAGCCGGTCGTCAGCGCGAGTCGGCATCCTCCTTCCAAAGCAGAATCCAGATTCTCGCCACCTCGGGCCGGACGCCACGGCCGCCGAGCCCCGGCTCGGCCACAGTTTGGATTCCCTGACCCAGCTGCGTGGACTGGCGGGAGTAGGTGAACACGCAACTGTCCGAAGCGGTCCCGAATGCCGTGTCTTGTCTCAAAGCAGCAGCAGCAAAGTACCATACATGGTGCAAGCCCGCTGGCGGGTTCTGGCGGGCCACGCTGGGGCAGCGGTTGTCACCTACATGATTGCTTCAGTCGGACACCGATGGACACTGGGGCTTGATCGAACCCTTTCCGCAACAATCCGCACGAGGCCACTACGCGGACTGGAGAATCCCAAGGGTCCTTTCTGGCAGGTACCAAATCGTCCGCAGTCAGCCCCAGCAACATCGCTTCGATGTCCGCATGAACCCTGTGGCAGACTGGACTCGTGCCAGACGGATGGAGTGATCGCCGGGACGCGCTGCCGCAGGGGTGCGTGTTGCGCGACTACACCATCCAGGCGGTGCTGGGGCACGGCGGCTTCGGGATCGTCTACAAGGCGCGCCACAACGAGTTGGACCACGTTGTGGCGATCAAGGAGTACCTGCCATCGGAGCTCGCGGTACGCGAAGGCGCGACGGTCCGCGCCAAGAGCGCGGACTGCGAGACGTATTTTGCCGACGGGCTGCGGCGCTTTCGCGAAGAGGCCAAAGCCCTCATTGACTTCCAGCGGCATCCCAGCACGGTCGCCTGCAGCGATTTCTTCCGGGCTGGGGGCACGGCCTATCTCGTCATGGAATACGTAGACGGGCAGCCGCTGTCGCAAGTGCTCCGGGAGCGGGAGGCCGCGGGTGAGCCCTTCACGGAGTCCGACCTGCTCGCCATCGCGGTGCCGTTGGCGGAGGGGCTGGCGCACATTCACCGAGCCGGGGTGATCCATCGGGACATCAAGCCGGCGAACATCTTGGTGCGGCGGGCAGACCGACAGCCGGTGCTGATCGATTTCGGAGCCGCGAAGCAAGCGGTGGCGGAGCATAGCCGGTCGCTGGCTCCGTATACGGAGGGATACGCGGCACTGGAGCAGGTAGCGGACGGACGGCTCGGACCGTGGACCGACTTGTACGGCTACGGAGCCGTGCTGTGGCGGATGGTGGCCGGGGGCAACCGGCCTTGGGAACCGCCGAACCCGGTGAAGGTGGAAAGCCGTGCGAATGCCCGGGTGCGGGAAGCGGACGACCCGCTTCCCAGGGCGAAGGAACTCGGGGCGGGACGGTTTGCGGAGGGCCTCCTCGAAATGATCGATGGGTGCTTGGAACTGCGGGACACGGAGCGGCTTGGTGACACCGAACCCATTGTGGGGATGCTGCAGGCGAGGGGCGGTAGGGAGCAAGTATTCATGAGCGTGGAGCCGCGGGTCGACGATTGTGCCGACTCAGTCCAACCGGAATCAGTGAGTGAGGAGGCCAAACTTGTCCGTACAAGGCTGCCGGAGCTGGACGATCCGGAATTCCTCGCCGACCTGAACAAGCCCCGGCAGCCGGTCACCGACCGGCGGGAAGGAGCGCGGGACGCCACCAAGGGGAGCTTACGGAAGTTCCTTGCGATGGCGGCACAGATCGCGGCAATTCTGACGGCACTCGGCTTGGGCTTCATATTCATGGCTATGGGTCTGGGATGGCTGTGGAACTCGGTAGTAGATCCTCTGTGGGAGCGGGAGCAACCGCTCGTGCTGATCGCCGTCGTCATTGTGGTCATTGCGGTCATCGTGGCCATCGCGGTCATCGGTTATTGGGCGTACAGGGAGACATGGAGGAACTTGGAACCCGAGCCGGACGAATCGTTTTCGGCGTCCCTGCTGAAGCGGGTGCTGGGGCTGGAGATCAGTCTGTTGGCGGCTGGGCTGACCGTCGGCTCTTGGTTGTTGTTCGTAGTGCTCGTCTTGGGAATGCTGGGGGTCGTCTTGGAAATGCTGTGGGGCTTCTTGGAGTCGCTGTGGAGCTACTTGGAGTCGCTATGGGTGGGGGCGTCATGAGAATGATCCGCACGATCGCTGAGGGGCTAGGAATTGGGGTCGCCTTCGCGAGGAGTTGCAGCTTGGGATGCCTGATCCACGCCTTTGAGATTGCCGTGGGTCTGCTGCTGCTCGGATTCTCCGGGGCGGCGGAGCGCTGCAGATTGTTGTGGCGAGTCCCTGTGGTCCTGATCATCGACCGGCTTGATCGTCGCGGTCTGAGTGGCCGTGTTCGGCAAGGATCGCGATGTCGAAACCGGATCCCATGCCCGAATCGATCCTGGTAACCGCCGTCGATGGCTGGCTGGATTGATTGCACGGGCGGACTTGGTGGCAAGGCTCAGCGATCTAGCGCGGCGGCTGTCGGAAATGTTTGGAGATCATACGGTTCGCGGCGGGCCAAGCGCACCAGGGCGACCTGGTGGGATGTGGTGCTATCCCTACTGGAGCGTCCAGAGGAGCACCCCCAAGCCGGAGCGGAGCGGTGGGCCATCCGCAATACGTCCGCGCCGACCGATCTTGGC
The DNA here is from genome assembly GCA_965242625.1 of Bryobacterales bacterium. Lineage (GTDB taxonomy): Bacteria > Acidobacteriota > Terriglobia > Bryobacterales > UBA6623 > VXMF01. Next base: position 1,909,316 of record CBDEST010000005.1, read on the forward strand.
GCGGCGGTGCCGGGCTTCACGTTGTGCTGGCGGACGAGATGCGCCTGGGCTGCCAGCTCTTGCTGAATGGGATGCAAGCGATCCTTGCGCTGGCCCAAGCCCGAGACCTCAAAGACCGGCCCGGCAAGGGCCATTCCATCCGATTCGGCGGTGGCAACCGCAAGCCGCTATCCCTCGAGTGCCTTAGTGGTGAGGGTTCCATTACGCGTACTGGTCCAAAGTGAGACTCCCCCATTCAGGTTGGTGCGGTATACACGCCTGGCAAGGTTCTTGTAGACCTGCAGTGCTCGCTGGTGCGGGTGCCCGTACTGATTGCCTGCCCCCGCGCTGATCAGGACGGTGTCTGGACCGATAGAGCGGACTGCGCCCGAGTGAGCGGCGTTCTCAGCACCATGATGGGGTGCCGCTAGCACGTCTGACTGCAATTCATTCCCGAAGATACGATTAATGTTTTCCCACCGGTCGTTCTCCGTGTCACCTGTTACCAAGTAGGAGAAGGAGTCTTGGCCGTGTGCTGTGATTTTCAATACGATGCTGGAGTTGTTCGAATTGTCCATGTCCTCGAAGTGCGGAGAAAACAGTTCATAAGTGAATTGCCCCTCCAAGCGATCCAGGAATCGAGAGTCGACATCGTCTACCCGCACCGGCACTCGCCGGAATGAACTGCAACCGTGCCGCCATTGATGGTAATCGATGATTCTACGAACTTCTGCCGCCGTCTGCGTCTCTTTGTAGTATCTCGGGTACATCACCCAACTTGGGGCGTACTCCGACAGGATCAGATCGACTCCACCTGGCGAACTGTGATCCGAGTCAAACCCCGTCAGAACCAAGCCCGTGACGCCATGTCCATGTAATGTACGGTACAGTTGCGAGACAACACGCCCTCGCAACTCACGGTCTGAACTCGGCAGGTGTGCGTCCACGATGATCGCCTCGCCCAGATGTCGCAGAATTGCCAGAGCCCCCTGACCCACATAAAACGTATCGACATCCATGATTGCGGATCCCTTCGTAGCTTGTTCCCGCTGCCCAGTCTCGCCCCAGTGTCGGAATCGCGAACGTTCCGATGGTGGTGCCTCTCCTTGGGGAGGCTCGCCGTAACGAGCCACGAAATCCCTTTTTCCTCAACAGATTTCGATCAACGCCCTGAAGGAGTGCTGACCGAGCGAAGCACCTCTCCCCGAGACCTCCGCTCGTGACCAATCTTGAAGCGGTAGAGATGACTGCCGGCGAGAAGTCACGGATTCGTAGCAGGCAACACACATCCGGACCGGCGGGAGGCAGCAATATCGATGCTGCCTCGCGTACTTGATGAGCCACATCTTGGATTACCTGTCCGAGTGCCACCTTCATTATGAGGCAGGGGTGCTTACGTTGCAAGTCCGGCCCTTCGGCGAGGGCACGACGAGACCCTTGCGCTCTGGCACAGAGCGAGCGGAGTCAGGGTGGGGGATCAGATACCGAGGAACAGTACCGCGTCGCGCCTGCGGCGCACTGCGGGCCCGATCAGAAATGGTCCTGTCATCAGCGGCTCAGCCGATTCAGCGTCGGGGAGGCCCCCTTCCGGTATGCTCGTCACTACCGAGTTGAGGGTATGCGGTCGTATCCACGCTCCTCCGTGGTGTTGGGGAATACCATCCCAAAGTCATTGGGGATCGTCGGCCACGCTCCGGGACTGACGCTCATTCTGGAGTCTCGAGCAGATCCATCCTCGGGTGAAATGACGGCCGACGCGCGGAGTGCGACAAGGGATCTCGAGATTCGCACAGACACCAGGCGAGATGACCCTCCCGGGTCACGTAGGCAAGGTGACCCGTTGCGTGGCGTGTCTTGTTGCGGCATCCCAGGGGACGGACGATTGGAGGACAAGACGTCCATTGAAGATCCCCGCAGTGGCGGCTTGGGGATGGGGCTGCACGTCATAGAACTGCGACAGCGGCCTTGGCCGTGGTAGGGAATCGCCCCCTTGCGGATGCCCTTTCCGATTGGATCCTGTGAATTGACGAACGGTGCGGAGACCGCGGCGCCGCGGTCGGCCATGCGGCACCACCAGCTGCCCCTCGTGAGAATGCTCCACGAATTGTTCCGAACAACCTTCGGCCTTGGTAAACCACCTCAACGGGAATCCGCACGACGTGCTTTGTCCACTCGCGGCAAAGCCGCAGATTCCGGACGGTCGTTCTTGGATGGCTCCAATTCTCGATAGACAGGTCCACCATCGTCCTCTCGGGGGTCGCTACACGGCATGCATGGATCCGGTGGTAGAGTGGATTCGTGGCAGACGGATGGAGTGATCGCCGGGACGCGCTGCCGCAGGGGTGCGTGTTGCGCGACTACACCATCCAAGCGGTGCTGGGGCATGGCGGCTTCGGGATCGTCTACAAGGCGAGCCACAACGAGTTGGACCAGGTGGTAGCGATCAAGGAGTACCTGCCATCGGAACTCGCGGTACGCGAAGGCGCGACAGTCCGCGCCAAGAGCGCGGACTGCGAGACCTATTTCGCCGACGGGCTGCGTCGCTTTCGCGAAGAGGCGAAAGCACTGATCGACTTCCAGCGGCATCCCAGCACGGTCGCCTGCAGCGAGTTCTTCCGTGCCAACGGCACGGCGTATCTCGTCATGGAATACGTGGACGGGCAGCCGCTGTCGCAAGTGCTCCGGGAGCGCGAGGCCGCGGGCCAGCCCTTCACGGAGTCCGACCTGCTGGCCATCGCGGTCCCATTGGCGGAGGGACTGGCGCACATACATCGAGCCGGTGTGATCCATCGGGACATCAAGCCGGGGAACATCTTGGTGCGGCGGGCCGACCGACGGCCGGTGCTGATCGATTTCGGAGCCGCGAAGCAAGCGGTGGCGGAGCATAGCCGGTCGCTGGCGCCGTACACGGAGGGATACGCGGCCCTGGAGCAGGTAGCGGACGGACGGCTCGGACCGTGGACCGACTTGTACGGGTACGGAGCCGTGCTGTGGCGGATGGTGGCCGGGGGCAACCGGCCTTGGGAACCGCCGAATCCGGTAAAGGTGGAGAGCCGTGCGAACGCACGGGTACGGGAAGCGGACGACCCGCTTCCCACGGCGAAGGAACTCGGGGCGGGACGGTTTAGCGGGGGCCTCCTCGAAACGATCGATGGGTGCTTGGAGTTGCGGGACACGGAGCGGCTTGGCGACACCGAACACGTCGTGGGGATGCTGCAGGCAAGCGGGAGTGGGGACCAAGTGCCCACGAGCGTGGAGCCGCGGGTCGACGATAGTACCGACACAGTCCAACCGGAGTCAGTGAGCGAGGATGTCCAACCTGTCCGTACGAGCAAGGGGGCCTTGCGGAAGTACCTCGCGATAGCGGCGGTGATCGCGGCACTCCTGGCGCTGGCAACCGCTGCCCTGATGAAGCCAGCGCGGTGGAGCTTTCGCGTTGAGCCGATACCTGCTACGGCGACAGTGACTCTCGTCGATGGATCGGCGCCTTACCAGCCCGGGATGCTCCTGGTACCGGGTCTGTACGAAGTGGAAGTGAGTGCGCCGGGGTACATTACGCGTCGAGAGCGGATCACGCACTCCGAGTCGCCGACATCACACAGGATCGTGCTGGAAGGGCGGTCGGAGCGACCGGCAGAGAATCCGTCCATCTATGGAATCGGATCAGCGCGGCAATGGGTGCCGAACCGTGACGTGCAATCGACTCCCAAAGAAGAGAGTTACGCCGTGCAGGCCGCCAGGCGCAGATTCGAACGAGCGCTGCGCTGGGGAGACGGTGACGAGATCAGGAGAGCGAAGCGCCGTCTCGACCTGATGCTCGCTCTCCAAGACTAGGCGTTCGCAAACTTCCTGTAGTGATCCGTGGTATCGATCTGGCAGACCGACGACTGAGCCTTGAAGCCGACAAGGCCCTTCCTGTGCAATCGCTTGACGCGGTCAGCATGCGTTAGGCGCATGCGTCCAAGGAGACCCGTTCGGTGGAGGAAGTGTAGTCGAGCAAGGCCCACTCTAGATTCCTTGTCTGCCGCTAAGCGTTACATTTGAGTCAAGTTTGGGCACCGTTGGACCCGCCCTCCGATTGAGGCTGGACTTTGTGGTCCAAGCGATCACGCAGAGGTGCCATGGCGTAGCAACTGGGACTCGCGCTCGCTTCGTCGCCCCGAACTTGTTGGTCTGAGGCGGAGCCTCGCTAGGACTTGGACGGTGTTCACGCCCGCTGTCACGGCACCATCCGATTCGGAATCCACACGCGGATCCGTGGAGAGCCCTTGAACGTGCAATGCTCTTTCGGGTTGTCTTACTTGTTGATGAACTCGGGTGCTCGGTAAAGACCCTTCGATTCCACATCCTCCAAGTCACGCCCCGCGACGTGTGGCCGCTAGGAGTCCACGGTGTCTGATCACACCGAGAAGTTGTGGAAGGGCGTCCAAGCCGACGAGCGATCCTGCACGGGGCAGTGCGAAGGTACACGACTTGGTACTCCTTTGCTCGCTCTATCTGAAATCCTCCTTGGCAACTCGGCATCGGGTTCTTTGCGCCCCGGGCGCAGGAGACGTCGTGCGCTTGTGGGTGCTGCGACCAAGAAGTCTGTCATGAATTCATGTCATATGCGGGCCGCTGATCTCCCACGACATGAGCTTCGGGTCGCGCAACGCGGTCTGGGCCTCCAAATCGAGCGGCGGCACACGCTCCTCGCCACGCCGAGAAAGGATGACTTGTATCCTCACCGCTGGACGCCGATCGCCGCGCAGAGGTGTCCCAGCCGCTGCCCGGGCCGGGTACTGCCGAATCCCCACCCGCCGACTCATCCACAGTGCCGTTGGAGGTCGTGGCCTGACACCTCTCCAGCCCTCATCGAGCATCACGCACGTGCCGCTTGCGTACGGCTCACTACTAGCCCCTACCGAACGTTCACGACTAGCCCCTACCGAACGTTCACGCATTGCGAATCGAATCTCGCGGGCTTCTCCGCACTGGGCAAACATCGGTGACAAGGGAGAACGGGGCATCTTGCCACCGGCACTACATAGGTCCAATCCCGGACAATACGAATCGAGCAGTACGGGAGTCAAACCTCGCGGACGATAGTCCATCGAACAAATGCCATTGGGTCGTATGCGCCTTCGCAACGACCTTATAGTCTGGGGTGTAAATCCAAGCGCACGATGACTCACAATCGAATTCGACTCGATAATCCTCGCCCTCATTGGGTGAACCGACTAGCTCGCACTCCCGAAGACTAATCGTACGCTCCCAACATCGCCACACTGCACCGCCCGGTTGAATGATCTCGTCATAAAACTGCTGCCACAGCCGAGACGAAGCCGAGTTCGGCCAATCTTGGGAACCACTGAGACTACGCACATGTGGCAAGTGCAACCAACTACGTAGACTCGAATGATCGCGTATCCTTGGCTCGAAATCGCGCAGTGCAAAAACCGCAGCTTCACGCGACTGTAAACCCGCCTTAACAAGCATTGCCATGTCAAACCTCGGCAACCCTGTCTCCAAGCACGCAACCGCTCCTCCAACAAAATGAATAGGTTCCTTATTGTGCAAGTTACGGTATAGGCTCAACGCCTCTAGTGCCCAAGCCAATCGATAGACAAAAACTTCCTGAATAAAGGACACCATGTCAGAGCCGATGTCGCTAATAGGACTGCCCGCCAACCAGAGCTTCAGTGAATCCACCCAATCATCCGGCAACGGGCTCGTCGGAGCGAACGGAATGATCGTTAGTAGACGTCTACCGAGCCGCACCAATGTTGTTTGCAGTGCATGCAAGTCACCAGATATGGACGCTCTATCTGCCTCATCGTGCGCGTCAACAAGTTCCTTCAATAGCGAATCAATGACTAATCCAGATTCCAATCCAATGCCCATAGCAAAATAGGCATTCCGCGACTGAACGTCCGTGAGAGACCAAATCAAACGTGCTCTCGCGAGCAATACATCTAGTTGTCTAGATACTCCTTCAGTTTGATACCGGTCAACTTGCCGTGACCACAAGGAGCCCGTCAACGCACCGTCAATTGCGGAAGCTAACGTGTCTATATCTGCATCCAATGCACCCACCAAATTCAGTATCGCAAGATCAAGTTGGTGTAGAACGTCCTGCTGCGAAACGTCGGTATCCTCCGATGGCAACTGCCAAGCCTTCCGAGTATTTGCAAGATACTCAAACGCGTTCTCTCCTTGCAATCTTCCTGCGACCGTAAGACGCCTAATGGCGATGTCCAGCAGCTGCATAAGCCCACTTCTGAGGCTCCGCAATTTGACCGAGTGCGTAAGTCGATGCCACGTATCTGACCTCCAAGATGCCTTATCATAAATTGTGTGAACAGCGAGGCCTTCTGTGTCAACAAATGCCCTCCCTACCCGACCTATGACATTGACAAATTCAGATGGATCTAGCAACGTGTTGGCTCTATAGAGCCTTGGAAAAATGAGTACCGATGCAGAAACATTGAACCCTTGTGCCAGTGTCGGTGATGTAACAATAACCTTGATCTCACCCGTGTTCAGCACCTTTTCCAACTCATGTAAGAATGGTTTTGGAAGGCGTCCATGATGTATAGCGACACCAATGTCGAGACACTTCACGACCCAATGATCGTTGCCTAGCCATTCAACCGCAATCTGTTTAGCGACACCCACCTTCATCTCATCAGGTGCGTACTTTCGTAAGTGTCCCCTATTGCTCAATGCAATAATCTGTTGTGCATATTGATCAACCATGTCCCTTTGGGTACAGTAAATCATCACACGCCTCTTGTCGCGGACGAATTTCCAAGCAGAGGCAAGTGCCAATTCTCGACTGTCACTTGGGAAGGCCTTTCGTCGAGGCGAGATTCCAGCGACTTGCTTGATGAACTCAAAAGGACGAAAAGGTCTCCCTGATTGCTCAAGAGCTAGTAGTGCAGCACTGTCGGTCCACGTAATCGTCGCGTACTTCGTTCGTGTTGGGCACCAATTCGACGTGACCGGCGATCCATCTTCGTCATTACGTATCCAAGCTGTGAAATCATCTAGAGTTTCGTCTTTGGGAAATATAGCAGAAAGGCATACTATTCTACGTCGACAAGCGTCTGCCCTGCGAAGGAGTCGTTGAATCAAGAGTTCGAATCTAAGTTCCCTTTCTCCTAGGCCAACCATATGGGCTTCGTCGAACACGATAAGCCCCACATCGTCAATCAGAGACTGATCGAGCTTTAGAGCGAATTCCAGTTTTTCCGGCGTTGAAACGACTATTTCATGACTACGAAATGGATGATCCTCATCGATGCCAATACTCCCACGACTGTACAAAGATGACACTGAGAATCCAAGCGGGCCAAATGTCGAGCGAAATGAGTGCTCCATTTGTGAAGACAATGCTCGTAACGGAGTTACGAGCAAAACCCGTTTCTTCTGACTGAGCGTCATGAGGGCACAGATCTCAGCGATTCTCGTTTTACCTGAACTCGTTGGTAGTGACACTATTAAGTCGTCACGAACATCGACAGCCCGTTTCGCAGCTTCAAGCTGGGATGGCCACAATTCGATTTCTGCAGTCTGTTTTGAGTACAGGCGGGCAAGAAACAGTCGCCTCAGGTCGGTATAGTTCGACGAGTTGTTTGGCTCACCTGTGGGCAATATGCGGTGCAATGAGTTCATCCATAGGTCGTCAATTAGGTGGTATGCAACTCGAGTTATCCACCAGAGTGTGACACATCCAGTCCGACTGGCAATCACAAGGCCGGATTTGAGGAGCTTGACTGCGGTATGATGGTGCGCTTGATTTCCGGTGGATAGAGCAAACTCGAAGTATGCGAATGCACGGTAGACGGTCGTCGTCAAGACCCTCGATATCAACTCGGATACGTCGGCCGCATCATAAGCCATTTCATGTATAGTAGCATCGATGTCGGCAGTATCATGTAGCCAGTTCTGTGATTCAGTTTTCAGGGATTGGATGTCTCTAAGGATTAAGTGTCTAATGACTAGTTCTGCTGGTGCAAAGTTGGAGTTCTGATTTCGTTGTGAAATTAGCGAATATGCGGTTGCGGAATACCCTGAGAGGTGGTACGAGACTGCCCCCATCACACTCCAGAAGCCAAGTTCTGGTCTGTCGGCATCGCAATTTCGTACGAGGCTGTGAAACGCGCTTGCAGCTCGGTGGAACGCATCTTTGATGATATCATCATTCGCATTCTTTTCGCGTAATCCCAGTGCTGCCCTGAGAAATGAGAATCCCGCGCGAGCAAGGTCGGTGTCGAGATCGGTGCCACGTGGCAGGGGCAGTGCGGGATGCAGGTGTCGCGCAAGTGCTAGGTCTGCGGCCGAGTCTAGCAGATGCTGGAGTTCGGTGTTCTCGGCGAGACGCGAGATGAATGCTTCGAGTTCTTCAACTGTTTCCAAGGTCTGATACCTCCTCGTACAGGTTCGTGATGAACGCACGAAGGTCTGTGATCTGCATACCGACAACGACCTGATCATGTTCGGACTCAACTTGGATCAAGTCGTCAATCAGTAATTTACTGGGACTGTTTTCATAGAGCACAGACAGGCCATGTGTAGTTGCTGTGTCCTTGATCTTGTCTAACGCATAATCATCGCGCAATCGTTGTCCCAGTTGCTTGTCAGCACCTTCTGCTTCCAATAATCGATCTGCGATGAAGAGCAAAGAGTGTGGAGCAGGTAGGCCGTCATTCTGCACGAGTGCATGTCGTGCATTGTTGATGTCAGTGGAGCGTAATCGTACTCTACTCTTGGCTTCCGCCTTTAGGAGTTGTATTGCTCCGTTGTCGCTTTCCGATAGTCCGATAATATCATCGCCACGGAGTGGGGCATTACGGTGATCCTTATAGCGAAGTCTCTTAATTGGAATTCGGAACTTGGTGTATGCTTCAAAGAGTTCTACCCCTAAGATTTCGCCGAGATCTCCAGCCTGACTCTTGTAGCAGTTAGGTGTGCGTGTCTGGAGAAGCTTTGAAGCTGCCTGATAGCCAAGGCGGGCGACATCGTTGGCGATCTGGTCTAAATCGTGATAGTGTGAACGAATAATTGGGACGAGCTTACGTCGTGCTCGTGCTCGTTTCGCTCGTTTGGCTGTCAGCAGATAAAGGAACTTATGCAACCCAAGGTTGCACGTTCGGACGAGGCACCATTTTTTGAAGTTCATTGCTGTTTACCGCGAGGTCGCTTGATCAGATTGAAGTTGGTGGAATAGAAGCGCGTCGATGCGTGAGCCTGTGTTTGCGTCGCTGCGGAGATCAGGTCGGCAGGCGATTCTTGGGGCTCGGCCGAGGACGGCGGGGCGAACCGGTGAGGTCGATTCTTTGAATCTCGGTCGGGCATGGGCAAGTTGTTGTACTGAATCGTCGCTGCAGGTGAGGTGGGAGCATGAGTGGATCGGGCGACTGCCGTGTGCGTCGCAGTTGAGCGATCGGTTGGCGGCTGATGTCTTTCACGGTGGACGGTACCGGTGGCTCGTGCATGCTCGATTGTGTTCGCGCGTGTTCGTTGCGGAGTGCAGCACCTCATGGCGTGCCCGTGCTCGATAGTCAGAATCGTGGCGGTCAGTGACTGGACAGTAGCGTGCCGTTCGGCACTCGGCTTCTGACAGCAGAATGTCACATCAGATGCTTTCCGAGGAATGTGAGGGCTCAATCCGCTTGAACGCGAAGTCATCGAGCGAACCGGCACCAGCTCATTCAGTATGCCGCTTCGATGGTGCCTCCGTCAAGTGAGGTCGTGGTGCCCTTGGCCCGAGATCGGGATAGGGGCCGATGATCAGATACTACGGCACTTGACCGGACCGCGGCTTTGGCGTGCTATGGACCGACCAGAGCTGCTTCTCTAATCGAGGGCTCTTCCGCTCCGATCTCAGCGATGCACCCCGCCCGGTCAGTTCGTCAACGCTGAATCGAGCGTGTGCGGTCGTAGCCCCGCGCCTTCCACTCATTTGGCTGGCATCCAATCGTCCTTGAGGATCGTCGGTCGCTCTGCGGAACGGATTCTAGCCGTGGCATGGCACTCACGGGACTTTCACAAACCTGCATTGACCTCCTGATTCCTTGGGTCGAGGTGAGAGCCCCCGCGCCGCCCGCAGCGAATCTTGGCTCCGGCGGCATACGAGCGACAGCCATCGAACTCGAAGCAAGCGGTCTTCTCTGTTACCGGATGTTCCGGTCCGGCCGTCGCACAGGTGCGCTCTGGGTCGTGCTTCGTCCGCACCCCAAATTGTCGCTAGCCGCACAGAGAGGTGGTGCTACCCTGCGCTAACAGGCAATCGGTCTGATAGGCATAGCGCACGAGTCGGGAAGGTCCTACATATGTCTTTGGGAGTCCAGCACGCGAGCCGGGAGAGTCTGGCGTCCGTTGCCGGATAGATCCAAGTGGTCAACAGCTCTTCCATCGTTACTTCGGGTCACATGTGAATCCTGTGGCAGACTGGATTCATGTCAGGCGGATGGAGTGATCGCCGGGATGCGCTGCCGCAGGAGTGCGTGTTGTGCGACTACACCATCCAGGCGGTGCTGGGGCACGGTGGCTTCGGGGTCGTCTACAAGGCGAGCCACAACGAGAAGCTCCGCGCCTTGCTGCCCAGATCTCCCGTACGAACGAACTGCACGTGTCCCGAGTACGCGTGCATTCTGCGGGGAGCGTCCGCTGTCGACCCGATAGCCAAGGCCTTGCGAATCGAGACCACCGCCGGTCATCCGGCGCACGAGGCTTGCACCCCGTCGACTAAGTCCTCCGTTGTGAGAGTGCGGTCCGATTCCCTCGAATCAAGCAATCGCAACCTCCTTCTCGGAATCGCGGGTGCAACCCCCGGCCTCCTCGATCAACGCCATCAGGTTCTCGTACTTCCACCTGCTGGCCACTGCCTTCCCCAGTACGGTCAGCTCGAAGCTCTCCTCGCCCACAACTCTGATGTACCCTCCCTTCGTCATTTCCGCGGCAGCGTCTTCCAACGCAGCTGCGGTGTCATCCGCAGTCGCCCAGCCGTTCCGCCAGCCTCCGTCTATGAATTAGAAGAACACGATCAGGTACATCGCAAGGTTCCAAGCCTGCCGCAGTACGGTTCGAACCGTGCGGCCCGTCGCTTGGTGATCCAGCCTTGGTGAGCTATCCGTACAGCCTCGCGGGGGCCTTCTGGAGCAGGCAGGTCAGATCCAGCACAGGGCGGCCTTGCAGATCGATCTCCAGCAACGGCTCGCGAGCAAGTCTGGTCGGCCGGTCGTACAGCGCATTCCGCGAGGAGGTCGCACGCTTGGCCAGATGCAATGCACGACCGAGACGTCTGCAGGTCGACGTCGATTGGCAGCCCCTCCCCCTCGGCGGCCAGTTCCACGCTCCCCCGGGGAAATGCTCTGCATTGAGTGCATGCAGCCAGTCCTTCGATTCCCCGAACTTGCCCCCATCGGGTAGCGGGCGAGAGATCGGAGAGAAGTGCTTGCCGGGGTCCTCAAGCCTATCGACCGGCAAGTGCCCACACGCGAAGTGCAGTAGGGGGATCCGTAGAAGTTGCTCGATGGATTTGTCCTCGCGCAATCCTCTTCAGCACACCAAGCTCCACCGCAAGCTACTGCATATTCGGGGACAAGGACGGAACCACGAGTTCTTCTGTCTTCTTTCCCCGTCAGATGCTCGTTCAGGCCATCCACGGTCACACTTGATGCGAACCACCTCACCGCAACTACCGCTCATGCCCCTGGAAGCTTGGATGAGGTCGATTCGGAGCGCCTGAGCGGATGGCTGGAGTCGCGGCGCAGGGACGCGGTGCCGGGCTACAGGGTAAGCCAGCATCTATAGCCGGTGTTGGTGCTTGGGGCCGCCTGAACACCGCTGAGGTTGCATCCACCTTCTAGAAGTGCCTCAGCGAGCGTGGACAGAAGCCCAAGCTGGCCACATCCGCTGTCACACGCAAGCTCGTCGCTTTAGGCGACATCCTCCTGCGCCAGGTTCCACTGTGGCAGGACGCTCCGGCCGAGACGTTCAGGCATCTATAGGATTCACACTTGACTACCAACACAGATGCCCATCGAGGTGATGGTGGCAGAACGAACGAATCCGACATCGGACATTCGCTATTCCTCCGCGAAGGAACGACGACACGTAGCTGTTGCGTCGGCTGGTAGGATAATCAGCTTGCCAGCGGAGACGACCTGACACCCAGAATGCGGTATCCTTGTACTGTTGATTGCTGGCAGCCGAGATGCGTTTCGTGCGGAGCTGCTGGAGACACTCCGACAAGTCAAGGTCAACTACGATCTGCGGGGTGCCGAGGCTGCTGAACGATGGTACAAGCGGACGCGCAGCTCGAACAGCGAACACCGACTCGCCAACTCGATCTTGCCCGAGTACAAGTCTCAGCCACTCGCAGACACCCAGTCGACGGCAATGTTCTTTTCCACCCACACCTGCTCGCGACCCCTGCCCTGGACTCCCGGCCGGCCGAGTGAAACGCCGAGTGCGACGAGGAGCCTGCAAGCCGCATTGCGCGGGGCTCGGAACACGCGGGTGGCAACCCCGTACGAGACGCTCGCATCCCAAGCTCGCGTCGATGGCTGGTCTGTCGGCTGGCCGTTCTCGATTTCACGGTCGGCAGCTCAGCCCCGAAGCATCGAGGCAAGAGGCGCGAAGACGGCGGGCCACGTAGGTGCAAGCGAACATGGGGAGGTTTGAGCCGCCAAGAGGCGCATGAAGGAGAGCATGACGATGCATAAGAAGCAATTGAACCCAAGGAATCTCAGTTTCTCGCAGGCGCAAGGCTATGAGTGCTTGCCGAGTCAGTTGAGGCTAGAGGAATTGCCTGAAGTAGCCCGCATAAGGTTGTGGAACCTCTTTCACAAATCCATGAATTTCACTTCGTTCTTGCCCCTAGTGGTCGATGAAGGCCCGAGCACATTTTACGTAGATCACGAGAACATATGGCGGGATATCCTATTGGATCTGCACTGCAACTACTTTGCGCAACCAATTCAAAGTGAAGCATCTAAAGACAGGATCTATGAGCAAGAATTGGTAACCAAAGCATTCAAGCCAATCTTCCGTAGAGGCAAATTCAACGAGGTATTTGATCTTCTCACCGCAATCATGCGAAATGAAAAGTGCCCCAAAGAATATATAAAGGATGTCTCCGAGATTTTCAGCGGTACTCGGCTTGCATACTTCGTGCTGACCGATCCTCCCGTCACTATCCTTCCACAGGCGACGGAGCAAGAAGGTGAAAGCATTATTAATGCAATTAGTGATGTCGGCGCTCTAGGGATGAGTGGTGCGAAAGCACATCTTCTGGGTGCTGGTGAAGCAATCAATCGTCGTGAATGGGCCGAGAGTATACGACACAGTATTAGCGCAGTTGAGTCCGTAGCTCGACAACTTGATCCGAATGCGAGCAAAACGCTAGGCCCTGCATTGAAGACCCTCAAGGTGAGTCACAATTTACACCCGGCACTGGAACAAGCGTTTCAAAACCTGTACGGATATACTTCAGATGAGGACGGGATTAGACACGCACGGCTCAAAGACACGCCCCCTAATTTTGGTTCAGAGGAAGCGATATTCATGCTTGGTGCATGTGTCTCATTTGTGACTTATCTCTGCAGTAAGCATCCTCATTCAAAAAAGGTTAGCAATCCCCAGCGTTAGTCAATCCTTGCCCTGTGCTAGAGGGCTATAATTGTGCCGGTGGAAATCTGCCCAGCAACCACCTATTCAGCCCGTATCCGCTCGGGCAGTCAGCGAACCGCCCCTCCCCCCGCTGCCAGTTACAACCGTACAAGTGACCAAACCCGTCTCTGCCACGTGCTATCACTAATCCCGCCCCGCGCCATATCTTGCTCGGTATCCCGATTCCATTACCGCGTGTGCCCACCCCGCTCCCACGAATCTACCAAGGATCCTGCTTCGCCATCGCTTCTGCCATGCGGGAGGCAGCGTTGATTGCTCAGCATCGATACTCAAGCCGATAATGTCTCCAAGTGTTCCTAGTGGGACCATTCCAGCCCGCCTCCCAGTGGGCAATATGCGCGTGTTAACGCACCTCGACCGTCCCGCCAAATTCGGTATCTGCGAATCCAACCCTATCCTCCAAAGTCCATGTTTTCGCCTATATCAAATTTATTCTCAATGCCATAAACCAGACTTTTCATTGCCTCTTCAGATTTCATTGCCTCCCCATAGTCGCCCGATAACATAAACTGAAAGAATGTAGGGTAAGACCTCTCTTGCAGGAGAATGTATGCGGGCCGTCTTGCGCCAGACCAAAGGTACTTGATGAACCTCTCAATTAATTGGAGTGATTCACGTTCTGTGAATCCAACGCTGTCGTTATGTCTCCAAGGGTTAATTGATCTACTGGGCTCAGCGTTGTAGGGAACGAATCCGATTCCCGTTGAGACCCAGAGGGTTTCTCTATCCTTTCCGAAGTGTCCATGTGAAGTGAAGTTTTTCGATTCTCGAATCCTAGTTAGAGAACGAAGATATGTTTCTGCTTCTCGGTCATTATCTACATTGAATACAGATCTATATTTTTTGCGCCACTCGGGACTCTTAATCAACCTGTTACACTTTTCCACCGTATTTGCCTTCGGATTGCCAAGAAGCATTGCAAGGTGTATGAAGATATGCTCGGTCCAAGAGAAAAAACAATTGATCGCAGATTGGCCAAGCCATGCTGCTTGTTCCCGGTGATAATCGCAATCACAATATGACGCAATCTGTCCGAAGGGATCTCCGGATGTCCTACTGCTTGCCTCCTCGTGTTTTTTCTCGAAAGCACTCCACTGTTCTTCGAACAATTCCAGAAAATAGACGTACCTGTCGTACAGCATGATGCTGTCATTGATTAGGATCACATTTCGATCTTTAGAGTGTTTTTGTACCCAACTCTTGAAGTGTCCAAACTTACGCGCAGTTCGAATTCCTTCATTGATCAAGCGAACCACCTTACGGGCTGATTCTTCGATGTGAGGAATGTTGGGAGCGAATATTCCCAAGCCAAACTTCCGGTGCTCTATGAAAAACACCATATCGTCGAATTCCACTGGAATTGACCAAAGGAGTTTTTCACTCGGCCCCAAGTCTTCAAATCCAAGGAGATCGACAAGCAACGCAAACACGAAATGTGCCTCCGCCACTGCAAGTCCGTCGCCCGCTTCAGTGCGCGTACAAGATGCTCTATAGGCAAATGACCAGCCACTCGCCTGTCTTAGGGGGCAAATGGCCTCACTTGCTTTTGCCTTGACTGCATCGTGATCCATTAGATTTCTCTCTAGTTCGCACACCGATGTTCGTACCCAATCGGGCCATACGAATGACGCAGATCGTTCAGCACGGTCTGATTCCGACAGGCACTCGCAACGAATACGCATCCGAGCGGAGCTCTGTTCACCGCGTCCCAATCCACCCCATGCCCCAGCCAGTCATTGATGCACCGCAAGGGCTCGCTCGACAGCCCGCGTCGCCAAGTGCCACACCGAGCGCAAACACTCGGCGGGAGCGTAGCCTGACAAGTACCGCTGCTCGCAGTATAGCAACGCACAGTCGAACTCGTACCGTCCACGATGCTCTGTGGGTATCGCATCGCGAGGAGTAGCTCAGAGATCGTCCACGCCAGACACATGGCGTATCGGCCTGGGCAAGTGCCGAGTTCAACGTGCCCTTCTGCTCGCGACCACGCGTGTCGACGCGACAGGACACCTGCTAGAACCCCCGCTCCTTCTTTGCGTAGTACGACCACGTCCGATCAAGCGCGGCCGGACCGCGCCACACAAGCGAGTATACAGTAGCACGATAACGATACGCTTGGCAGGTGCATGGATGTACGGACCGAAGATCCCCTCCCTATCAGAGCCGTCCGATACCACCAGCGCATCCAAGGAAACGGTTAGCTGCAAGAGTCGTTAGTCCAACTCGGCTGGGTCGCTTCAGGAACCGCGAGGCTTCTGTGGCAGACTAGTTTCGTGCCAGATGACTGGAGTGATCGCCGGGACGCGCTGCCGCAGGGGCGCGTACTCCGCGACTACACCATCGAAGAGGTGCTCGGGCACGGCGGGTTCGGAATCGTCTATAAGGCACGCCACAACGAGTTGGACCACGTTGTGGCGATCAAGGAGTACCTCCCCTCCGAACTCGCGGTGCGCGAAGGCGCGACGATCCGCGCCAAGAGCGCGGAGTCCGAGGCCCATTTCGCCGACGGGCTGCGACGCTTCCGTGAAGAGGCGAAAGCGCTGATCGAATTCCAGCAGCACTCGAGCATCGTCGACTGCCGCGAGTTCTTCCGGGCCAACGGCACGGCCTACCTCGTCATGGAATACGTGGAGGGGCTGCCGCTGTCGGAACTGCTCCGGCAGCGAGAGGCAGCGGGCAAGCCGTTCACGGAGTCCGACCTGCTGTCAATTGCCGTTCCGTTGGCACAGGGACTGGCTCACATTCACCGAGCGGGAGTGATCCATCGGGACATCAAGCCGGCGAACGTCCTCGTGCGGAGTTCTGACCAGCGGCCGGTGCTGATCGACTTCGGCGCAGCCAAGCAAGCGGTGGCGGAGCATAGCCGCTCGTTGGCTCCCTATACGGAAGGGTACGCCGCGCTGGAGCAGGTTGCGGACGGACAGCTCGGACCATGGACCGACGTATACGGTTTCGGAGCCGTGCTGTGGCGCATGGTCGCTGGAGGCGACCGGCCGTGGGAACCGCCGAATCCGGTCAAAGTGGAGAGCCGCGCGAGCGCGCGGCTTCGGAAAGCCGACGATCCGCTCCCCACGGCCAAGGAACTTGGCGCGGGACGGTTCGCGGAGCAACTTCTCGAAACGATCGATGAGTGCTTGCTACTGCAGGACACTGAGCGGATCAGGGAGTGCGACCAAGTGGTCCAGGCGTTGTCGGGAAGCGGCGCGGAGATCCAGCAGCCCGCAATGGCTGGGCAGCAAGCCGAAGGCGGCCACGATCTGGATCTTCCAAATCCCGTGAGCGAGGTGGGCCGAACTGGTCGCTCTTCTGTTGGGCGATTGCGGAAGGGCGTTGGATTGGCGGCGGCCATCGCGGTAGCTGTGGCATTGGCCGCTCTTGCACTAATCCCGAGGGACGAGGATACGGCGACACTCGAGACGTGGGGCTTCAGCGTTGAGGCAGAACCCGCGACGGCGACGGTGGCACTTCTCAGTGGGCCGGAAGAGTATCGGCCGGGGATGCTGCTGGCTCCGGGCCGATACAGAGTGGAAGTGAGTGCGTCGGGATTCGTAACTCGTCGCGAGTGGGTTGCGCACTCGAAACCGGAGACAGTCCACCGAGTCGCTTTGGAACCAATTCAAGGTGCCGAGCCACAGCCAGTTGAGACACCATCGGATGCGGCCGAGGAAGCCGCCATCGATTCGACTGCTGCAGAGCCCGAACAAGAGGCAAGCGAAGTGCCAAATGCGGGCGAACCGGTTGCAGACGATTCAGCGGTTGTACAGGTACGGGAGGGGGCCGGCCCCGACGATGGATCCCAGAGTGTGGGGTTGCCTAGTGCAGCTCCTCTGGTGGTCGACAAGTACGACCATAACAATGTAGACCGCCTTTACGCTCATCTGGCTGTACAGTCTAAATACAGATGTAGAGATAAGGACGATGCGGAATTCGAGAAGTTGGAGAGCGGCTGCCGAGAAGGGAACTGGGACAGCTGCTCCGAACTCGGGGCCTGCTTGGAATTGGGGTATGGCGCGAGGGGTAACGGCGCACGTGCCGCCGAAATCTACGTACACGCATGTGAAGGAGGGGACGACTATAACTGTTTCGGGGCGGGACGCAAGTACTTCATTGGCCATGGAGTGCCACTAGACAGGGGCCGTGCGGCGGAACTCTTCGACATTGCCTGTGACCTCGGGGTCACCGATGGCGACTCGCTGGGCATAGATGGGTGCATCAAACTCGCACTCATGTACGAGAATGGCGAGGGTCTTCCTGTGGACCACGCTCGTGCGGCAGAACTCTATCGGAAGGGTTGCGACCACGGGGATGGCCAGGCATGCTTCAACTTGGCGGTCAAGCACGCTGAAGGCGAGGGAGTGCCCTTGGACTACTCTCGTGCGGCAGAACTCTATCGGGAGAGTTGCGACCAAGCCAGGAATGGATGCAACAACCTCGGAGTCCTGTACGCCAAGGGCCAAGGAGTACCACTGGACAGGGCTCGTGCGACGGAACTCTATCGGCAGAGTTGCGACTCGGGCGCCGGGGACGGCAAGGGGTGCTACAACCTCGCCTACTCGCATCTCAGGGGCGAGGGTGTATCGAAAGACCGGGCGCGCGCTATGGAACTCTTCCGAAGCGCATGCGATAGCGGGAGTGCCGAAGGCTGTATGGTTCTCAAGACCCCCGAATCCAAGCAATATGGCTGCGATGGCGGGGATGCGGAGAGTTGCTTTGACCTTGCACTGCTATACGCCAAGGGCGAGGAGGTGGGCCAGGACCATGCCCGAGCGGCGGAACTCTACGAGCAAGCCTGCGACGGGGGAGACGCCAGAGGCTGCATGGGCCTCGGCCTCGCATACAGCGAGGGTGAGGGGGTGCCTCAAGACCACGCGCGTGCTGCCCAGTTCTACCAGCAAGCATGTGACCGCGGGCTGGTCGGTGCCTGCTACAACCTCGGCCTCGCATATAGCGCGGGTGAGGGAGTGCCCATGGATCGCACACGCGCTGTGGAACTTTACCAGCAAGCCTGTGACGGTGGGGTCGCCGGAGGCTGCACCAACCTTGGATACTTGTACGGCGAAGGCTACGGTGTGCGGAAGGATAGCGCCCAAGCAGCGGAACTATTTCAGCGGGCCTGCGATGGTGGGGCAGCCATGGGCTGCTACAACTTGGGGGTCCAGTACGAAAATGGCGACGGTGTGCCCAAGGATCAGTCGCGTGCAACGGAACTGTATCACCAAAGCTGTAGTAGCGACAACATGAGTGGTTGCACTGCACTTGCTACGAATTACTACCATGGTCGCGGGATTGGCCAAGACCGGTCCGTCGCAAGAACGCTGTTTCAGAAGGCATGCACGAATGGCCGTGAGGATGCATGCCAGAAACTCCAGACCCTCGACTGGAAGTAGCTCGAGGGCTAGACACGCAGCTACGTTCGCCACGGCACGCCGACGCTGTTCGCGGCGCTGGCCAACTTCTCCGGCAAGGTGATTACCTGGTGCAAGGCGTTACGCCCGTGCGAGGCGTTCGTCCCGTTCCCATGGTTGGCTGATGAGGGGGTCCCTGTGGATCCGGACATCCATTGGCTGCTAGACAACTACGTGACGCACAAGCACTCGACGGCGTAGCGATGGCTGGCCCAGCGGCCAGGCTAGTCACATGCCCCGTCCCCAGTTGGATGCGTCGTAGCAAAACCAAGTAGGGCGCTTCGCCCACACGTAAGCCTGCAGCAGAACGCTGACGTGCCCCGATGCACCAGCAGCGTCCCCTTGTGAGCCGGCCTTTCGAAGATCCTGGACAACCTCACGTCCACCGCTACATCGCCGCTCACGGTCGGCCGATACGCTCCGGAGACTGTTGGCCGGCGGCACCTATCCGCGAGAGCACTGTTAGCGCAAAGCTGAAATGTCCGGTTCTGGCAATTCTGAAATGTCCGCTTTTGCGAGGGAGCGGCATGCTGGATCCAGTGCTACGACGTCCTGGGCCAAGCCCACCGGCTGCAAGCAGCCGGTGGGCACCCTTACGGCGAGCGCGCCGAGGTGCCTGGCGGGGCCGGGTCCGCGCTGAGCGGCCGAGGCCTGCTGTTGAATGCCTGTTTGTCTTGTGAGAACACTGGCTGGCTCGGCCGCAGCCAGCTTGAAGGCCGCTCTTGCAGAAAGGAATACGGGGGTGCCTCCGTCCTCCGCCCCGCGAGGTTTCCCTTAGGCATGGCGTGGCCCCGATGGAAGGGTCGACCGCAGCGGAAGGGACGGCTTGGAGGCCGCCCGGCGAACCGGACATTTCAGCTTTGCAGAAAAGCGGACATTTCAGCTTTGCTCCGACACTATCCGCGAGAGCACTTGCGTTCATCTGGACCAGGGTGCTAGGCTCTGCGCTATGGGCTTCTTACGCTACTGCTTGCTCGAGGCCTTCGCGGGTGCCGCGCCGTCTGTCCTCGTCGAGGACTGGTCGACTCTGCGCCGGGGCTGGCTCGCACGGGGAGCGTGGTTCGTGAAGATCGTCATCGCTGTCGTTGTCTTTGTCCTGTCGCTGGCGGTCGCGCCGACGATGCAAGCTCAAAACAAAACGGCGCAAGAGTGGGCGGCTGAGCTTGAGGCTAGGGTTGCGGAAATTCAGGTGGAAATCATCCTTGATGACTTGGCCGCTCTGGAGCGGGAGGCCCCCCGAGTGTGTGAAAGTCTGCGGGTTACGGTCAAGCTGAGGGAGCGGCAACATCGGGAGACGCCGCACTTGTTCAAAGGGGTCGACCTAGAGGAGTTCCCATACATGACTGCTTCGATGTATAAAGATCGTGAGGAAGGGTGTCGCGAGCGTCTAGCGGATTTATCGAAATGGAGCGATGAATGGAGCGATGAATACGCTAGTTATACAGGGGACGAGTTAACGAAAGTGTATAGAGCTTCGGATGGCTGGAGTGGTACGCTTCTCAAAGTTGTGAAGGACATGTCGCTGCAGCTAATGCAGAGTTTCTGTGTGTTGGCTACCGACCAAGCCGATCTGCTGGAGATTGAAAAGCAGTATGGATTGAGTGGGGTTCCGCATGGGATCCGTCTGCTTGCGAATAAGGCGGCGGTTTTGGGACAGAACGCCAAGGATACTATCTGCCCGTGGGAGCACAGGGGCGTGTACAAGCTCGCTCCAGACGGCTCGAAGCTCTCGGACAACTAGCAGCGGGGCGCGTGTTTGAACGGCTCCAGTGCTGCGATGGCTTCCGTGTCTGTGTCGATCTTGCTAGCTTCTAGGCCGAAGTCGAGGATGTGTTCTAGGACAACCTGAGACAGTAGGCCATCGCGCCGGGCAACCTTCTTGATCGCTTCCCAACAGTCGTCGCTGATCTCAATCTTCGTGCGAGCCGATGTCACGGGCGCAGGGAGCCACACCGAGCAGGGCCCCGGCGGCCCAGGCCGCCGAGCTCGGGCATGGCGGCCAGCAGGCTGGCCCAGGTAGCCGAACCGACACCGGGGATCGAGCGCAGCACCTCGGCGCGCTGGCGCGGACCGGCCTTGGCCCCCAGTTCCTGCTCGATGCGGCTCAGCGACGCGAGCTCGTCGACGAAGTGCCGGCGCAGCAGCACCAGATCCTGCAAGTCCGCCAAGGCCGTGTCCAGCGGCGCGGTAGCTTCCAAGCCTCCGGGCGCCCGTAGCGGGCGAGGACCTTGGCGTCCACGCGGTCGGTCTTGACCAGCAGGCCGAGAGCCTCGGCGAAGCGTCGCGCGCAGTCCGGGCGCACGGCCACGGTCTCCACGCCGGCCGCCGCCAGGCACTGGTGCAACGGGCGGTGGTAGCGTCCGGTGGGCTCGAACACAGCGCGCTCGACGCCGTGCTGGCGTAGCCAGTTGCGCAGAGTGCGCCGGCCGAGCTTGTCGTTGGGGAAGCGGCGGGCGTGCCCGCCGGGCTCAAGGTGCGCGTCGAGCCAGCGCTTGCCGACATCGATGCCGGCGACGATGGCGGGAAGCCCGCCGGGGGTCGATCACTGGGCAGCGGCTGCGCCGCTCGCTACACTGTCAGAGTTCATGTCCTGCGTCTACTGGGCTTGTACTGATTCCGGGCCTTGCTGCCCACGCATCCGTGCAGGACGTGCAGGACGTGTTGCGGCGGGCCGACCAAGCTGATAGACGGGCCACAGACGACAGGACGCCTACGGTTGATCGCGACGGTCGCTTCGCGAAAAGACCAAGTGAAACAAGGCCTGTCGGGTGGGCTGGACACTCGCCGGGGAGTCGTAGCCGGCCAGCGCCCGTGATAATGATTTCGACCCCACAGCGGCCGGATGCGGACCCAGCGAGGAGCGCAGTGGCGGACTACCGTGCCGGTTGCGCGAGTCTTTGTCCAAGGGACTCTTTCGCGGCGGACAGCTAGCTGGGATCACGATCTGCATTGGTAAGGCGTAGCGTTCGGCGAGGGCGCACTGGCGCACGATCCCGCTCTCGGGGCTCCCAACCCGCGCAAGCAGTCCGATCTGCCCCGAAGAAACGATCCGATCGAGGCTGATCGAGGAGTCTGACAGCTTCCGCAACCGGGCTCATGAACTGGAAATCCTTGACATTCTCAACTGGCCAGAGGTCATGTTGTCTAGGCCACGGCCCAGCCCCGATTCGCGGTCCGACCCGCCGCCTGTGCCAAGGCTCGGCCAAGCCTCGGCACAGCACCTCCCCGCTGGCGCGGGGAGGGAGATCGCAGCTGCGGAAAGCACTTCCGGAACCAAGCCGAGAATCGCTCTGCACAGCACTGTTTCCAACATACCAGCCCGAATCATACAACCCGGAGCGGTTAACTCCTTCTCGTGCGCCGTGCCACTCGCCACCTCATCCGAGCAACGAGTCCGATGCCAACCGATCGAGTGGAACGAGAAGACAACAGCACCAGACAACATGACCTCTGGCCAGTTGAGAATGATAAGGATTTCCAGTTCATGAGCCCGGTTGCGGAAGCTGTCAGACTCCTTGATCGGCCTCGATCGGATCGTTTCTTTGGGGCAGCTCGGACTGCTTGCGCGGGTTGGGAGCCCCGAGATCGGGATCGTGCGCCAGTGCGCCCTCGCCGAACGCTACGCCTTACCAATGCAAATCGTGATCCCAGCTAGCTGTCCGCCGCGAAAGAGTCCGTTCGACAAAGACCCGCGCAACCGGCACGGTAGTCCGCCACTGCGCTCCTCGCTGGGTCCGCATCAGGCCGCTGTAGGGCCGAAATCATTATCACGGGCACTGGCCGGCTACGACTCTCCGGCGAGTGTCCAGCTCACCCCAAAGGCCTTGTTTCACTTGGTCTTTTCGCGAAGCGACCGTCGCGATCGACCGTAGGCGTCATGTCGTCTGAGCACCTTCCTTCCCCACCAACGATCCGGAATTCATGAACATTCTAAGCTGGCCAGAGGGCGTGTCGTCTGAGACCCATCTCGATTCTGCTGAGGAACTCTTCAGATCGAGAACAGCCTTGGATCGCTGCCCTACGGTACCATCTAGTTGCCTTGGTATAGTCCCTAGCTACGCCAAGCCCCCGATGATAGAGGCATCCGAGTTGATGCATGGACTCCCGATGGCCCGCGTCAACTGCCTTGCGGTACCACTTCCCAGCCTCGATATAATTCTGTAATACTCCGTCTCTTTCGTATAGGAGACCGAGACGATAATAGGCATCTCTTCGGAGACCTCCCTCAGCTGCGCTACGGTACCATTTCGCCGCTTCAGCGCTATTTTGTGCCACTCCGCGTCCAATATCGTAAGCATATGCGAGTTCATACTGGGCCTCCTTGTGGTCCTGATCGGCTGCGCTACGGTACCATTTCGCCGCTTGACCAAAATCCTGTTCCGTTCCGTCTTTGCTGTACAACATCGCTAGACGATTCTGGGACTTCGAATCGCCTTCTCTGGCTGCCTTTTGGTACCACTTAATAGCTTCGATGTAATCTTGTGATACTCCGTCCCTCTCGTATAGGTCACCGAGAAGAAAATAGGCCTCCGGGTGGCCCTCTTCAGCCGCGATACGGTACCATTTAGCAGCTTCACTATAATCCGGAAGTCCTTGACTTGCATCGCCATTTCTCGCCTTCATCTCATGCAATTCCTCTTGATCCGAGTGTAATTTACCGAGAGTAAAATGGGCCCTTTGATGGCCTTGATCAGTTGCGAATCGGTACCATTTATCCATTTCCTCTTGATCAATCCGTAGACCCCTATAGAAAAGTGCAAGAAGAGAGGAGGAGTGCCAATCATAAAGTTTCAAGAGTTCGTGCTGAGCTTCAACATGGCCTTGCTCGGCTGCCGTGAAGTACCACTTAAACACTTCGGACAAGTGCTGTGATTCTTCGCCTTCCCTATATAATGAAGCCGGTCCATACAGAGAAACTAGGTCGAACCAATATAGACGCCCAAGACGATAATGGGACTCCAAATCGCCCTGCTCGGCCGCCCTCCGATACCATTTAGCCGCTTGCATATAGTCCCCACCACGATAACTCGAGGCCTCTCCTTTCTTCTGATAGTGTTCGCCGAGTGCTAACTGTGCCTTTACATGGCCTAGATCCGCCGCTATTCGATACCAGTCAGTCGCTTCGCGGTGATTCCGCGCCAAAGGGTTTCCGTGAATGTACTGTTTGCCAAGCATGTAAGCCGCCTCTCCGATTCCCGATTCCAAGAAATTTATCTCCTGCAAGGCCTTTCGGATATGGTGGTATTTGAAGACCGTGGCTAGTCTTCGCAAGTGAAGGAGAGCGAGCCGACACTGCGACTGCGTATTGCCAAGTATCGCTGCCTCAGGGTGCGAGTCCTCTGTCTCGGCATCACCCTTTTCCGATCCTTCCACTTGTGCTCCTTGAGGCTTCCCGCTGAGCAGATACTGTGCGTCTTCGTGGCCCTGATTTGCCGCTTTCCTAAACCAGTTCACTGCTTCCGAGCTGTCTCTGGCCACTCCCTTCCCAAGTTGGTATAGTCCGCCGAGCATACACTGCGCTTCAGGGTCGCCCTGTTTTGCCGCTCTTCGATACCACTCCGCCGCCGCCGCGTAGTCTCTTGATACTCCCAGTCCAAAGTAATATAGATCACCTAGCCTGCACTGGGCCTCTGCGTACCCTTGATGCCCTGCTTTCCGATACCACCGTACGGCGTCAATGCAATCTTCCCGCATCTTCGATCCAGCAAAGTACTGCTTACCGAGTTCAAATTGAGCGGACGAATCACCATTTACAACCGCATCCAGCACAGTTCTAGATAAGATCTGATCGGACGGACGCAAGTCGCGTATCAATCGTATTGGTAGGGCCAATCCAGTCAACCTAGCCAGCGTACAGACGAAGGCGGCCCGCAACAATATCGGCATCCATTCAATCCGGAGAATAGCCCGAACTCTTGTGCGCATGAATTGGTTTAGTGCCGGGAATCTAGGTCCAAACGGAACATCTTCCGGGTCAGTCCGGTTTCCTTGCAGCACTCCAAGCAATTCGCGGCAGTTCTGTATACGCCTCCGTTCGTGAAGTCGTAAGCAGCCATCAATCCCATCGAGCACACTTCGTGTGAATCTCCCTTTCCCCAACTGAACTGCAGTAGGAAGCGGATCCTCAAGATCCCCTGAGAGTGCATGCGACCGGCTCTCGACCCGTGTCGGATGCAGCGGCTGCCACGGTGGATTTCCGCCTGCCACTATCCGCCACATCACCGCCCCCACGCCGTACATGTCCGTCCATGGCCCAAGTGCGCCTGGATGAGCAATCTGTTCCATGGCGGCGTAACCCTCCGTGTACGGAGCCATCGATTTGCTCTTGGTGGCCACGCCCTGTTTCGCGGCACCGAAGTCGATCAGCACCGGCCGGTCATCTGCCCGACGGATAAGGATGTTGGAAGGCTTGATGTCGCGGTGCAGCAATCCCGATTCATGTATGCGCTGCAAGCCGTCCAGTAGCGGCACCATCAGGCCGAGCAGGTCCTCCTGCCCAAACGGACGCCCCTCTGCCTCGCGTGTCGCGAGCACCTCCGCCAGCGAACGCCCTTCCTCAAACTCCATCACCATGTACGCCGTGCCGTTAGCCCGGAAGAAATCCCGGCATGAGACGATTCCCGGGTGGTCTTGGAATTGCATCAGCACCCGCGCTTCATCCCGAAACCTCCTCAGACCATCTTCGTAGATGCCGCTTTCGGATCCACTCCTGACCCGTACGCTCACGCCTTCCCGCACGGCGAGTTCAACCGGCAGGTACTCCTTGATAGCGACTGTCCCGCCGAGCTCATCGTGCTGGGCACGATAGACGATACCGAAGCCGCCATGCCCGACAACACACTCTAGTGTGTACTCACGCAAAGAAGTACCGGGGGGAAGGGCGTCGCGTCGTGCTGAATCAATTGGAGGCATCAGTCGCTCGGCATCAAGAGTGGACTAGGGCTTCGCTGGAACGCCAGCCAAAGCTACCAGAGAACTAGTGTATACGCATGTCCGAGGCTTCCCCGACGGGAAGTGAGCGTGGCCGAGAGGTGGGAGGTGGAATCGGGGTGATCTTGCCAATCCCAATGTTGTGAAGAGACGCACGAAGAGTGCCCCGCGCCGCGTCCTGTCGTCATAGGAAGCGGGTCATCGGCTTCCCGAGGTCCGGCGGTTGAACGTCTATTGGATGGCATTGCCCAACACCGGGGGGAGCGGGCGTACGACCGCATCCACGCAATTCAGTGGTGACGAGTGTACCGGGATATTGCATCCCAGCACAGGAACTGAAGGGCCGATGACTGCAGCCGTCCATGCGACCAGCCCATCGCGCCGCAGGCGCGAGCCAATGTCGTTCCGCGGTATCTGATTATCGGCCCTGACTCCGCTCGTACGCCTGCCGCGAAGCTTGAGCGGCCTAATCCAGACTCTGGCCAAGGGATCGACGCTGACACTTGACAGCCACCCACCCATCATGTACCATTCGCGTAGGCGGCAGTGCTGAATGGCGAATGTGCCAATTCGGCTTGCGGCGTTTCGGAAAGATGCTGGGGACGCTAGCGATCCTGTGATCGTTGGCAGGGGTATGCACACACTAGTGCTATCGATGCGGAAGCACTGGCACTAGTTGGTTGCAGTCGCGCCGGGAGGACTCGAAGCGATGTCAGAACTGAATGCGAGGCATGCAGCGGTGATGGAAAAGATCGTTGACGCCGAAGGGAAGGATGGGACTCCCCACTTCGCTCCTTCGCTGGACGAAGAGCCTGAGGTTGAAGACTTGCTGAGGGGGGGCTGCATCGCCCAAGTGGAGACTGGTAGTCCTGCTTACTACTCTCTTCAGCCTGGCAGGGCGGCTTATGCCCGCTACTTGCGCAGCAAGAAGGAAGCCGAATCCTGAGGCTAGCTGCCGACCAACCAAGTTACGGGCGAATCCAGTTCCGATTGCTGTTCCGGACGCGGCTCTACGACAGGAAGTCCAGGCTGCCGCGAGAGCGTTGGTGGGGGCGGCTCGCCTACGAAAGGGCCTCTGCGTCGTAGCCGCCAGCATCGCCGGTGTCACGCTAGTCCCCGAGTGGGACAGCGATAGGCAGCGGTCAACGTCCGGTCACGCTGATCGGTGCTGGGGCCTTTCGCGGAATCCGCTCATCCGTCGACAGGCTACTGACCGCGACGCCTCATCGGGTCTTGGAATCGGCTGTGAGCGGTGCGTCAACACGGCGTCCCCGGAATCCTGGCGGAGATCAAACGGGCCATCATCTTTCAGCGTAGGAATATCGGATCATACCCCTCGGGCACAAAGTCGATGTTGAAACGGATCACCACTGTCGCGCACCAGCCCGATCCGATTCGTGGCGACACCGCTACGCCGGGATTCACCGGGATTCGGGGACAGGAATCTCAGGTGTACTCCGCACGTGCCTGCATGCGATGATTTCCGCGAGGCAGCGACTCCTTGATGACGAGACATACAGCCTGAATCTGCCGATCCACCGGCCTCACGGCGAAGACCCCCTCACGAAACCAGCTGGGCCCTCAGTGCCTACGGCCATCAAGGCCCTACTCCTCTACCTCGTCAACCGGATCCTCGCTTGCTCGTCAAGATTCCATCGGGCCTCCTCGGCGACGTTCGGAACGATGTTCCCTGCCGACTTCAAGGAACAGTAGGTTCGACCTACCTTCTCGGAGATTCCGATCATCGCTGGATTGCCAGGAACGCATTTTAAGGACAGTTCAAGGCCCGGGGAGTGCGTCCTGCAGCTCGGCACGGTCGCTCTCGGTCCGGCCTTCGCTGGCCGCCGCACGCCGTATTCGCGCTTCGCGTGGCCGAGGGTGAGAGGGTTGCAGCGCCTAGAGTCACTCTGTCCTGACCAGACGGAAGCCGGGGAGAGGGGCAGGGACTCTGGTAGAGTGGCGACCGCGGACAAGGGTGTAGGGGTTGCGGTTCGCAGACCGAACGGCCTGAGGGCTGGAAGACCAGAGGCCACTCCGATGCACTCGATTCGCGCCCGCCCTCTGAGCTTCACTTAGTCTCTTCGCGAAGCGGCTGTCTCGCCCCCTGTCGTAGAGTCGAGGAGAGTCGCGCTTGTCGAGAGTTGATGGAGTAGCTGTTGCCAACAGCTTTCGCAACAGTACCGGTGCCTAGGTCTCCATCTTGACCACGTTTCCTCTCCCCCCGTCGAACCGAGCGTGCGGACTTCCCGCACACGGCTCTCGTTCGAGATCATGCCTGCGCTTACGCGAAGCCGTGCTTCAGCACGCTCAGGCGTGTCAGGCCGTAGTCCGCCCACTGCATCTCGTCCGGGAAACGCACGTATTTCCCGGACTTCACCTTGTGCTTCCGACACAGCCACTGGCGCAGCTGCTTCGTCGCGTGCGCGTCGATCTCTCGGTGGGCCGGACTCGCCGCCCCCAAACGGAAGTAATTCGCCCAGCCGAGCAGGACCCGGTTCAGGTTTCTCACCACTTACGGCGCAGACAATCGCCCGTACCGCGCTTCCGTTAGCGCACTGATCTTGCTGCACACACTGCGAACGCTCCCGTGGCTCGGGAGCGTGCCGATGTGGGCTGCGCCCGTGCGCGGTCTGTAGTTGCGCCCGACGCGATACCCGAGGAACTCCAACGGACCCCCGTCACGCGCACGTAGCGGGTCTTCGTCGCACTCAGCGGCAACCGCAGCCGCTCGATCATCCGCTCGACCACCGGCCGCATCGCTGCCGCCCGTGCCTTCCCGCAGATCACGAAATCGTCCGCGTAGTTGGAGCGGGAGTGCAACGATGTCCGGTACATTCGCTGGATCAGGGGACGCTTGTGGAGCATCGTTGGGGACGCTACGGCAACCACGATGGCAACGGCATTGGCTCCCGTCGACCTGAACCAGCGGGATGAAACTATAGAGACGCCCGATACGCTGGGCTCCAGGTTTGAATCCCTACTGTTCGTCAGCGATGGTGGCTCCCGCCCACGCTTGCTCGTTCGTCTCCAACCCGACTACTCCGAAGAGGCCCGCAAGGCGAAGCACAATGGAACAATGCTGTTGGTGGCCGAAGTCTGGGAGGATGGCTTGGACCAGTGGGCGATCAAGGCGATCAAGAAGTAGAAGCTCTCGTCGGGCAGTGAGGGTGGCAAGCCCGAGCGAGTCGCGGCCCAAATTCAATTCGGTTTCCGTCGCTTCAACGAGATCGTCGGTAGTCCGCCTTCTTGGTCGTGGACTCACAGGTGCTGAGGATCCACCCTTCGGTGCCGTCCTCCACGGTTCCATAGGACGATGTGAACAGGTTAATCCTTAAAGATCAAGCACTTAGGGGGAGTGATCGCCCAGTGGGGGCTACCCCGCGAGAAATTTGCGTTGCAGACCCCAGCGTTAGGGTCCAGTCCAACCATCGAATTGGAGCAGGCATAGAAACCGACAGTTGATTTTCGCTATGATTGACACGATAGCGGTGAGGTCGCAGTGACCCTGTCTTGTTCCCATCGTTGCTACCCGATGCAGGCTGTCCGGACATTGCGACGTTCGGCCAGTCACCGTCGATTCGCTCGTCATCCTAGCGAGGCGGGTGTGGAGCCGATTCTTCCCGCAGCCTTGGGATGGTCGTCGTCAGAGCCTAGAGCGCACGTGCCGAACCCTGGACGAAGGACGAGCGGGTGCCAACGGAACCGAGCTTCACTGGGAGTAGGTCCCATTGGCGCACCCGCTCGAAGAGCTGTCCGTCAAGGCGCATGGGTATGCGGCCTGCCCGTCGCTACGCGATTCGGTAGGTGTGGTTCGGGACTGGTCTTCCAATCCGGCCAGTGTCCGTCCAGTGCCACGGTCTGGACAGGTCTGTCAGGTTGCGACAGGGAGCGACTGTGCAGAATCCAATGGGGCAACCCGACTCGGCCGGATGCTCGATTTCGCTCCAGCCAACCCAGGCGGTGGCCGAGAGCATGTCGGCTATTCGGTAGTCACCGCATTCATGCATCGACGCATTTCGTCAGGAAGGTGACGAATGCGCGAGAACAGTAGCAATCTCGGAGTACTTGAAATGAGCTTGCAGGGACAAGATACGAAACGACCAGAGGTCGCCTTCTACTATCCGGGATGGATCTGGCGCTCCGCTCCATTCATCAAGAATCTCCTTCTCTTTTTTGACGGCGTCGCTCTACTCGTCCCAGAATACATGAAGGGGAGAGTAGAAACCGTAGATCCGGAAGTCACTCAACCACTACTGGATCAAGGCTTGTTACACATACTTGAGCCCGAAAAAGCCGTTGACAAGAGCGCAACAGAGACGTTAACCAAGGCAATGGTGGAGATACTCGAATCTGGCCAGTTGGATTCTCTCGCGCATGATCAAACGGCGTTCCACGAGCTATCATTCTCTCGAATTGGTGGATTCGGTGATCAGTCGCTTGCGAACTCCATCATTAGAGAACTCAAGAAAAGAGGTCTCGCACGCGATACCGAAGATGGGTTCTCGATTCCAATGCATCCGATGGTCCGTGGACTGGTCCTCGTGTTACAGTCCCATATTCTCCGGGCCAAGGGCAAGAATTTCGGTCTTGACTTGCATCCTGCTACCGAGCGAGAGAAAATGATTCAGGCGTTGAGCGAGATTCTGTCGGGCGGTTCACCGGCATCTTCCGGCAATGTCGTGGCGAGCGATCTCAAGACTGTTGGTGTTGATCTCAAGAATGTTCCTCTCGATGAAATCCTTTCATCTAGCTATGTACTTGACTCCAGTGGATACTATATGTTGTGGTATAGGTCATGAGCGAGGATTACCCGCGGACGCAGGCTGATTTCGAAGCGCAGTTCTCGACCGAGAAGGCTTGCCGTGACTACTTGAGTCGACTGCGCTGGCCCGATGGCTTCGCCTGCCCGCGATGCAGCGGCAGGGCGGTTTGGGAGGACTCGCGGCAACGCCTGATGTGCGGCGCGTGCGGCTACCAGACTACGGTGACCGCGGGGACGATCTTCCATCGCACGCGGAAACCCTTGCGCCTGTGGTTCCAAGCGGCGTGGTGGCTGACGGCACAGAAGAACGGGGCCAGTGCCTTGGGGCTGCAGCGCCTGCTGGGCCTCGGGCAGTACAAGACCGCTTGGACATGGCTGCACAAGTTGCGGCGGGCCATGGTGCGGCCGGGCCGGGATCGCCTCAGCGGGCGCGTGGAGGTGGACGAGACTTACGTGGGCGGTCCGGCCAGCGGCGCGCCGGGCCGCCGCCTGGGAGACCGGCAATCCTTGGTGCTGGTGGCGGCGGAAGAAGCCGGCGCCGGCATCGGGCGCATTCGCTTGCGCCGTGCCGCGGACGCTTCGGCAACGAGCTTGGAAGCCTTCATCCAAGAAGCGGTCGAGCCCGGCAGCGTGGTGCGCACGGACGGATGGCCCGGGTATGCCCGCCTCTCCACCCTCGGCTACCAGCACGAGGTCGTCGTGACGGGCGGCGACGAGCAACTGGTCAGCGGCCACTTCCCCAGGGTGCATCGCGTGGCGTCCCTGCTCAAGCGCTGGTTGCTCGGCACGCACCAAGGCGCGGTCAAGCCCAGCTATCTGGACTACTACCTTGACGAGTTCACCTTCCGCTTCAACCGGCGGACTTCGCGGTCGCGCGGCAAGCTGTTCCGGCGCCTGCTGGAGCAGGCCGTAGCGGTCGATCCAGCCCCGCTCCCGCAGTTGAGATCCGCAGCTCGCGCCAAGGTCTTGAAGGCGGGCTCGGATTAACTGGAGCTAAGTACATATATCAAAATCAACATATTGTGGTGTTTGACTGTTTACTGGAGCCAAGTACATACCTAGATCCTTTCATTTCGTAGCGAACATGACAAGTCTCTGAAAGAATATGCGCGGAAGGTAAGGGAGTTTGTAATTCTACTATCGAACACTACCCCCGAGGAACGCATCACATGGCAGGAGGATCGCAATCAGGAAATCACGGACCTAGCAAATGGCCTAATGAGGAAGTCAGTCAAGGCTTGGAAACGCCCGGCATCATTTGCTCTTGGGATTGCTGGGGTTAGCTGGAGCGTTGCGACCGGTGATCCTCTTGGAGCGATCATCGGAGGCTCAAGTGCTCTCTTGGGACGGGGCAGTTCTAAGGAAGAACTCATTAGTCCGTATTCGTATCTCTTTCGAGCTAAGGAGAGACTCTTTCGATAGGGGCGAATGATTCTCGTTCCAATGGATGAGCATTATTCCAGTTAGACTAGTGCCTGTAACAAGATGTATGCCCTGATGATCTCAAATCACATGCTTCGAAACAGTGTATCGAATTGAAACTCTCAGTACACAAAACACAACGCACTCAATCTCCGATTAGGCATCGCGAGTTCGATTTGTATGTCTCCCACTGCTTACGGGATTCGTCGTCGAGGGAAGCGGCTCGTAGTCGCGTATCAAGGACCGGGTTGGCTACGATGGACATGCCTTCCCGTGGAATTTCATATTCTTTTGGCTTGTATCCCGAAAATCGCGTACGCGCTGCTGTCCTAGTCCATTGCGACTCAGGTTGTGCAGCCTGACTTGGGTTGTTACGACGAATTGCCCAAATGTGTAGCAATGATTCCGAGGTCGACTCCACGAGGTTGATCGTACTCTCCAGCAGTCCCTTGATGGTCGTTTGGGAGTCCTCTTCCAAGAGAGAACGCTTCAGAAGCGAATCCTTAGATGATCCTTGACCACTGAAATCTTCGATATCTGACCTATTGGGATCAACTGGTAGATGGTTGATCCACCGAATTTGTCCAGATGGACCCAATGCATTTTCCTCACTGCTCTTTATGAATTGACCGCGAGTGAGGCGACGCCCGCGGTGAACGACCATGTTCCTGTAGCTACGCATCCAATCGACCCAATCATTCGGTCCACTGGATACCACCATTTCTTCAAAGTCTTTGGAAAAAGATGATTGCAAGCTCCGATTAAGAGTCGAATCATCTATTTTCGATCCATGGATCTTCTTCAATTTGTTTCGAACCTTCACGAAATCGGCTCTCAATACATTCATGTCGAGTGCCGTTATCACTATAATTACTCCCGCTAGGCAGTCAAGTGTGCTACAGAGAGATCGAATGACACCGACTTCATGCATGGACTTGATCCTTGGTATGAGAATCTCTAACGCATTGCGATTCCTAGGTGGGCAACATACAGAAACGAGTTCATTCGCTCTTTCCGTCCAGTCGAGGAACTCGAACCAATGCAGTTGAGACTCGATCAAATTTGCTGAAACGCTTTCAACACATGAATGGAGTTGATCACTAATCGCGATTCTATGGCCCGTCGGTACACTATCCTCCCACCACCAGATTCCGTACGGCGGATTGATGCTCAGATCGTTCCGCACGGCCATTTCAAGGCGTTCCAGACTCGGCAGCGGGATCCCTAGGGCTTCCAGTACGAGAGTCTGAGAGTCGCCGCAAGAGGGCGTACGTGTCGCTGAGGCAAAATGCTGGATGTCAGTGTCTCTCATCGTGACGATCTACGCGGTGTCGCAGTGCAACAACTCTTCCAAGCCGGATTATAACATATGCGCGAGCTGTCGGATCCACGTCAGACTTCGGCTGTCGAGCTCGATTGGCTTCCGTGCTGTGCCGTGACTCGGCGCAGGGATTCGTAGTCGAGGTCTAACGGATTCGAATCGGTCATGCGAGTGACGACCCGCGAACCTGCAAGCGAGTTCGGAACTGCGTCTGGGCGGGGGTCAGATCAATTTCCGCTGTTGCGGGACAACCTGCTGGTTGTGAACGGAAACGCGAAGGACGATGCAGCTCTGCGGACTTCAGCCGCGCCTCACTTGTCTGCTAGCGGAATGCTACGGAGGTCCATCTCCGGAGCCTGCTACCGGCCACGAGGGTAAGGTGCCAGACTCGGGTAACTCCACTTGCCAGCGGACACGACCTCCGGCTAGTTGAGAACGTTAAGGATTCTCGGCTCTTGAGCACGGGTGGGGCTGCTCTCGGAATTCCAGATCAGTCCCGATTGGATCGCATGGGCGGGGTAGACCGGACTGCTTGCCGCGGATGCGGGGCACCATGATCGCCAGCACGGGCGAGTGCGCCCGCGTTGAACGCTATGCACACCCTATGCGAACCGCGGTCCCAGCCGACTGACTGCCGCGAATCAGCCCTCTTGGAATCCGTCTGGGCGCACCCGGGGTAGGATCCCGGAACTACGCGCCGGTCGGAAGCAAAGCCGCCACGGCCCTCCTCGCCGGACACGTTCCCGCTGGCGGCCGCCGATCTCATTACCACTTTCACTGGTCGGCGGACGCTCTCCGGTGAGCGTCCGATTCACTCCAAAGTCCTTGTTTCACCAAGCCCTACCCCAAAGCGACCGTCTCGCCCGCCCGCACGGGTTCATGTCGTCTGGCCCCGAAGTCTCGAGGCGATACGACCCACATCAGTAACCTTCAGTTGATTTGTACAGCCTGTAACAGACAGAAGGGAACGATGTCCATGACTGAGTTTCGCGCTCGGCGCATGGACTGAGTGTTGAGATAGTAGGAAGGCGATGAAACCATGACCGAGGCATACGCACACTTAGTCGCTGCTGTCATTGAGGCCATCCTTGATCATGGATACCTGCTTGTAATCCTCGTAGGCATCCGGGCTGCTCGGTTCGTCGTCGACACTGTCTTCAGATTCATTTCGGTTCGGACGCTAAGAAGTGAAGCGGAGACTGCCCGTGCGGAGAATCGCACGTATGAGATGGATTTGTTGAAATACACGATCCATACACGCGCCAAGGATCGGGATCCGATCACATTGGAGCTTGCAAAGCAAGGGCAACTCGACCCCGAAGATGAACGTGCTCAAGCAGCACGTAACGAGCGTGCCCACATCAGACCTGAAGGGGAACTCAACATTGAGGGACGGGACATATACTTCTACCCTGACGATCTAGAAGGTCTCATCGATCCGATCCGCAAGAGCGGAAAGGAGATTCTGAACTGGACGATAGCAAGCAAGGATGGTTCAGCAAAGTACGAAGGCACCATGAAGCTTGACAAGCTCATCGCAGAGAAACGAATCCGTGTAGGGCGGATCGAGTAACGCATGACTTTCACCAGACGACATGGCGCCTACGGGAGGGCAGGGAGGGTGTTTTGCGAAAAGACCAAGGGAAACAAGGCTTTGGTGTGAACTGGACGCCCGCCGGAGAGTGGCAGGCGGCCAGCGGACCTGCTAATGAGTTCGGCCCCCATGGCGGGCGGGAGCGGATCCAGCGAAGATTGCAGTGGCGGACCGGCACCGGACTATCGCGCCAGTTGCCCGAGCCTTTGTCAAAGGGGCTGTTTCGGGGCGGACAGGTGGCTGGGATCACGATTCGCAGGGCTATGGCGTAGCGGTCGGCGAGGGCGCGCTCGTGCGCGGTCAGGATCTTGGTGCTCCCAAGCCGCTCCAGCAGCCCGATCTGTCCCAACGAAGCGAGCCGCTCGGGACTGATCCACGATTCCGGCAACTTCCGCCCTCGGGCTCACGAGCCAAGAATCCTAGACATTCTCAACTGGCCAGAAGTCATGTTGCCCGGGGTCTGCTTGTGGGTCTGTACGGATCACCCCGTGCCAGCGAAACGTCATTGCGCAATCGTGTCAGTGGGGGCATCAAGGGCCTCCTCAGCCTTGATCGAACGTCCTCGGCAAGAATCCGTACGAGGCATCCTCTCGCCACCCAGCCGAAGAATCCCAATGGTCCTTGCTGGAGGGGTCGAAGCGCCGCCAGAGAAGCCAGCTACCGACGCTTCGCGATCCGCATGAATCTTGTGGCAGACTAGTTTCGTGCCAGACGACTGGAGTGATCGCCGGGACGCCCTCCCGCAGGGGTGCGTACTCCGCGACTACACCATCGAAGAGGTGCTGGGGCACGGCGGGTTCGGAATCGTCTACAAGGCACGCCACAACGAATTGGACCACGTTGTGGCGATCAAGGAATACCTCCCCTCGGAACTCGCGGTACGCGAAGGCGTGACGATCCGCGCCAAGAGCGCGGAGTGCGAAACCCATTTCGCCGACGGGCTGCGGCGCTTCCGCGAAGAGGCGAAAGCGCTGATCGAATTCCAGCAGCATCCCAGCATCGTCGACTGCCGCGAGTTCTTCCGCGCCAACGGCACGGCGTACCTCGTCATGGAGTACGTGGAGGGGCTGCCGCTGTCTGAAGCGCTCCGGCAGCGGGAGGCTGCCGGAAAGCCGTTCTCGGAGTCCGATTTGCTGGCCATTGGCCTTCCGCTGGCACGGGGACTGGCTCACATACACCGAGCGGGAGTGATCCATCGGGACATCAAGCCGGCGAACATCCTGGTGAGGAAGTCCGATCAGCAGCCGGTGCTGATCGACTTCGGAGCCGCGAAGCAAGCGGTGGCGGAGCATAGCCGGTCGATGGCTCCGTACACGGAGGGGTACGCCGCGTTGGAGCAAGTTGCGGACGGCCAGCTCGGACCATGGACGGATCTATACGGATTCGGAGCAGTGCTGTGGCGCATCGTGGCAGGAGGCAACCAGCCCTGGGACCCGCCGAATCCGGTGAAAGTGGAGAGCCGTGCGAACGCACGCGTGCGTGAAGCCGGCGACCCGCTGCCCATGGCCAAGGAGCTTGGCGCAGGACGCTTCGCGGAGCGGATTCTCGAAATGATCGATGGGTGCTTGCAACTGAGGGACACCGAGCGAATCAGGGAGAGCGACCGGGTAGTGGAGGTGTTGCAGGGAAGTGACGGGGAGAGCCAGCAGCCCTTAACGGACGAGCCTCAAGCCGAAGGCAGTTCCGAAGTGGACCAACAGCCGTCGGGACCTGCGGAGGCCCAGCCGGGCCGTACATCTTCGGGCCGCTGGTGGAAGATCGTTGGGGTCGCGACAGCTGTCGTTGTTGCCGTAGCGTTGGCTGCGGTTGCCCTTATCCCGAGGCACGAGAATTCAGAGTCGACCGAGACGTGGAGTTTCAGCGTCGAGCCGGAACCGTCGACGGCGACTGTAGCACTCCTCAACGGACCGGAAGCGTACCGGCCAGGCATGCCGCTGGTTCCAGGTCGATACGAGTTAGAAGTGAGTGCGCCGGGATTCGCAACCCGCCGCGAGTGGGTTACGCATGCGGAATCTGAGACACTCCTCCAGGTCCAGTTGGAGCGGCTCCCCGATGTGGTGCCGGAACTCGCTCAAACTCCATCGGACGCAGATGCGGAAGCCTCGGATTCGACTGCTGCTGCGCAGGAACGAGTCGCAAGCAGCGCGTCGGATCCGAAACAGCCACGCGTAGAGACACAACCGGAGCAAGTTCAGACACCATCGGCTGCCGATGACGATCTGGAAGCAGCGAATGCGACGACAGTGGATGACGAACAAGTGAGTCGTCGTGAAGGCTCAAGTGCAAGTAAGACGGTCGTGACTGATTCCGCAGTAGCAAGCGACAGCGAGAAAATCGATACGGAAGAGGTGTTGCCGAGCAACTGCGAAGCTGGAGTCGGGGGCTGGGAGAACTGCTTTCAAATAGCGGAATCGTACCGTAAGGGGAATGGTGTGCCACGTGATGTTGCTCGCGCAGCTCAATTCTACGAGCATGCGTGCGATGGCGGACACACTGAGGCTTGCAGTATTCTCGGACTCATCCGTGACGGGGGAGAGGTGTACAAGGAGGCGTGCGATGGTGGGGATGCCGAAGGCTGCTGGCACCTCGGGAATATATACGAGGAAGGAGATGGTGAGTCGCGCGACTACGGACGGGCACAAGAGTCTTACAGGCTCGCTTGTGCGGGCGGGTACGCCCAAGGCTGCATAAACCTTGCACGCTACTACATC
This sequence comes from Bryobacterales bacterium, assembly GCA_965242625.1. GTDB lineage: Bacteria > Acidobacteriota > Terriglobia > Bryobacterales > UBA6623 > VXMF01. Next base: position 1,947,120 of record CBDEST010000005.1, read on the forward strand.
GCAGAAGAACCCTCCCAAGCGGCGGAACTGTATCGGCAGGGTTGCGACGGCGGAGACGCCGATGCCTGCAATCTGCTCGGGGTCATGTACTCCGCCGGAAATGGAGTGGTGGAGGATCCCTCCCGAGCGGCGGAGCTGTTCAAGCAGGCGTGCGATAGAGGGGAAGCGTGGGGCTGCTCCAACCTCGGGAAGCTTTACGAAGCGGGAAATGGAGTCCCGCTGGACAGGGTGCGGGCTGCAAAACTCTACGGTAGTGCCTGTGAAGGCGGGATTGCTCCAGCCTGCAACAGCCTAGGGCTCCTATACGTCAGCGGCTACGGTGTGTCGCGGAACCTTGGCCGGGCGGCGGAACTGTTCCGGCGCGGGTGCGATGGAGAGGAAGCGTGGGGCTGCTACAACCTTGGATTCTGTTACGAGAATGGTGAAGGCGTGCCCCAAGATCTGTCCCGCGCGACTGACCTCTATCACAAAGCCTGTAACGGCGACAACATGAGTGGTTGCACCCAACTCGCGAGGAATTACTATTTCGGTCTCGGCATTCTCCAAGACCGATCTGCTGCTGAATCGCTATTGGAAAAGGCATGTGGGAATGACCATGAGGATGCTTGTGAGAAACTCGGGAGCCTCGAGTCGCTCACCATGCGGACATGGGAGTGACCGATGGCGTCGTGCGCGCCGTGGCGTTTTCCAAAGGGAGCGCAGTGCATTGCCCTTTGCATCCATCTCTGCCTAGCCGTGCCAGCCCGGTGCCGGCCTGCAACGGCAGCGGTCTATCCCGAGCGCGGTCGAACTGCACTCACAACACGCGCTCCAAGTTCCTTTGCAGGGCGTCGCGTTCCGTTACCTGCGCTTCCCGTGCGTGCTTCGGGTCGCGCACGTAATGCCGCCGCTGCCCCGTCCAACTCAAAGCTCGCGTCCGCAGCTTTGGGAAGCCCACGCCCACTCGCAGCAAGCCGCTCCGAGGGTGCGCCGAGCACAACGCCAGCTCAGCACCCCGGCGCTGGCATGCGCCAAGGCCTTGGCCGCGCACCATCGGTCGCACATTACGATCCGCGGGCCTTCCCGTGCTACCGCCCACAGCAACTTCGCAGCGGATGCCGGTCGCGTGTCTTCAGGATCGGGAAGGTCACCGCGTCCGCCGTCACGCATGCCCCCGTCCGGCCCAGTGGTGCATCCCCAATTGCTCTCGTGCGCATGCGGCACGGTTTCCAAGCCGACGAAACGGCGAACATCGTCATCGAATTCGCAGACGGGCGGCCCCTGTCGTAGGTGCTCGGGTGCCGGAACGCCTCGGGCCAGCCGTCCATAGACCTCCTCGTGCCCGCCTTTACGATCGTGTTGGTTTCTAGTCGACCGAATCTTCACTCCGGGAGTGGTCCATCGGCGCATCAAGCCGGCAACCACGTTGGTACATCTCGCAAATCAACTGCCGGTACTAGACCACATGCCCCCACACGGTCATGTGGTCTGGTGCGCGGGCGGGGCACAGACCACATGACTCCGTGGGGGCATGCGAGACGGGTGCTTCGAGACAAGGCTTGGTGAAACAAGGACTTTGGACTTTGGGTCGAGTTGGACGCTCCGAGGAGGGCGGCAGCCGGCCAGCGACCGTGCTAATGACTTCGACTGCCGCCAGCGGTCCCGGCAAGGCACCGTGGTGGGTTGGTGTCAGTCAAGCGCGTAGTGCCGGACACCCGCGTCAAGTGTGCGCGAGCGGGTCCCGAGAGGGTGGATTCGGGCTGACCAGTCGGCTGGGATCGCTGTTCGAGTATGTAACGCTTAGCGTTCGGCGAGGGTGCAGTCGCCGCGGTCTTGGTGCCGCGAACCCGCCGCAAGCCGTCCGATCTGCCCCGACCCAGAGATCCAGGCGAGACGGAGCAGTGATCGATAGTATCGACACCCGCGCTCGAGACCCAGAAATCCTCAACATCCTCAACTAGCCAGAGATCACGGCTACGGCCCACAGGCTGCATGCACCTGCTCCCTCAATTCTCGACAGTTGCGCCTCTTCTCGGGTCTGCCACCGCCACAATCGATGGTCCTACGAATGCTCAAACCGGTCGAAACGTTCGGCATCTCGATTCCACTGCTGCGTTCACCCTTCCTGCTTCGATGAAGTAACTACGAATTCCGTTTCGCTAGATCCTCTCCACTAAATTTGGCAGATTTCTCGTGCTTGGCATCGACTTTCGATCCAACTAGATCTTCAACACATCCACCTTTTCCGACGGTTCTGGCGTAGCTAGTATGCAAAAGTTGCAGCGTATACTCCATCGAATTAAGCTTGGAATTCGCAATCATTGTGCTAGCATCAAAACTCCATATTTGCTTGAATTGTAAACTTCATATCAAGTTCATAAACTAGTGATTTCATATCCGGTTCTGATTTCATTGCCTCACGATATCTGCCTGATTTCATTAGATTGAGGGACGTCGAAAAAGCCGTCTCTTGAAGGAGCACACGTGCTGGCTGTCTCACTCCAGACCACAAGAAATCAATAAACCTATCAACTGTCAGAAGTGACTCGTGTTCTGCGAATCCATCGCTTTCGTGATGTCCCCAAAGGTCTCTTGGCCTACCGGACTGAACATTGTATGGGAAGCAGCCAAGTCTCGTTGGAACCCAAAGTGTTTCGCCATGCTTTCCGAAGTGTCCATGTGAAACAAAGTTTCTCGATTCCCGAACCTTCCTTAGTTCAATTAGGAATGCTTTTGCTTCTTTGTCCCTCTTAGTGTCGAACACTGATTCATATTTCATGATCCAAGGTTTGCCAATGAACTTCTCGCATTTGGCTAGGGAACTAACCTCTTCCTTGTAGAGAAGAATCGCAAGGTGTACGAAAATATGTTCGATCCAAGAGAAAAACGATTCGATAGCAAATTGACCAAACCAAGCTGCCCTTTTTCGAAGATTAGAGCAACTAAACTCTTGCTCAATTAGTCTGACAATATTTCTAGAGTTTCCAATACCATTCTTGCTTTTGTTCTGCTCAACTTCAGCCCACTGCCTTTCAAACGCTTCCCGAGAAAAAAGATATCTCTCATACAGCAGAATGCTGTCATTGGCTAGAATTACGTTTTCATCTTTTGCACACCCGCGTATCCATGCTTCAAAGTACCCAGACTCACGCACTGATTGAATTCCCCGATCTATGCAGTTAACAACTTCACGTGCTGCTCCTTCGACCGAAGGGATGCAGGGAGCAAATATGCCCAGACCAAACTTTCGGTGTTCGATGAACAAACTTGTATCGTTCAATTCCACTGGAATCGACCAAAGACATCCTTCAGTTCTCCCCGCGTATTTATAGTCAAGAAGACCCACTAGAAGCGCAAGCACAAAATGTGCCTCCGCGAGTTCATCCCCTGCACCAATGTGTACTTTACAGGATATCCAATCGACACTTGACCAGTCACTAGGCGGTTTCAGTGGCCGTACTGCCTCACTCGCTCTAGCCTTGATCGCGTCATGATCCATTAGACTTCCCTCTTGCTCGTACGGAGAGATTCGTAAGTGGCTGGACTACGCGGCTCGAACAGATCGTTCAGTGCCGGGTGATGCCGCCAATCGCCAGCTGAGCCTACAGACGCGAACGCCACAGTGTTCTCCGCTGCCCAATCTGCCACGGGGGCCAGACGCTCGACGATGCGCGCCAGAGCCGCGCAACGGCACCAAGCGGTCGCACGGGTGACAACCCCTACTAACGCTCGGCAGGTGCGTAGCGTGACGCGAACCTCTACCCGCAGTATAGCAACATGGAGTCCGGTTCGCAGCGTCCGGCGGTGCTTCGTGGACCCGTCATCGTGAGGAGGTGCCGCACGGATCTTGTCCTTCGGATCAATAAGCAACGGACTTGGACAAGGGCTGAGTTGACGATGCACTTCTGTTCGCGACGGCGGTCGCCGGAGCAATGGGCCGGCCCGGGGAGCCGGACCATGCATGGGTGTGGACCGCCTGCCGAGGAGAGCCTCTACGCCTACTGGCGCACTGCGACTGAATCCGATCAAGTGCGGCCGAACCGCGTCGCAAATTCGGATTCGCGATGAGCAACGGGGGCCGGTGACTGCAAGATGGCAAACCAATCGGGAGGTGCATGGACATGGGATCCCGAAGAGACTGCCACGGGGCCATCGCGGTACGGCGACCGTATTGACCACTACCGGTAGTCGCAGTCGTCAATCGGACACGCCCTCCATCGTCGATTCGAGACCCGCATGAATCTTGTGGCAGACTAGTTTTGTGCCAGACGACTGGAGTGATCGCCGGGACGCGCTGCCGCAGGGGTGCGTACTTCGCGACTACACGATCCAAGAGGTGCTGGGGCACGGCGGGTTCGGGATCGTCTACAAAGCACGCCACAACGAACTGGACCACGTTGTGGCGATTAAGGAGTACCTCCCTTCGGAACTTGCTGTACGCGAAGGCGCGACGATCCGCGCCAAGAGCGCGGAGTGTGAGTCCCATTTCGCCGACGGGCTGCGGCGCTTCCGGGAAGAGGCGAAAGCACTGATCGAATTCCAGCAGCATCCCAGCATCGTCGACTGTCGCGAATTCTTCCGCGCCAACGGCACGGCCTATCTGGTCATGGAATACGTGGAGGGGCTGCCGCTGTCGGAATTGCTCCGGCAGCGGGAGGCTGCCGGAAAGCCGTTCATGGAGTCCGACCTGCTGTCAATTGCCGTTCCGTTGGCACAGGGACTGGCTCACATTCACCGAGCGGGAGTGATCCATCGGGACATCAAGCCGGCGAACATCCTCGTGCGGAGTTCCGACCAACGGCCGGTGCTGATCGACTTCGGCGCAGCGAAGCAAGCGGTGGCGGAGCATAGCCGCTCGTTGGCTCCCTACACAGAGGGGTACGCAGCGCTGGAGCAAGTCGCCGATGGCGAACTCGGCCCGTGGACCGACGTATACGGTTTCGGAGCCGTGCTGTGGCGCATGGTAGCGGGAGGCAGCCCACCATGGAACCCTCCAAATCCGGTGAAGGCGGAGACCCGTGCGAACGCCCGCGTACGCGAGGCCGACGACCCTCTGCCCGCGGCAAAGGAACTCGGCGCGGGACGCTTTGCCGAGCAGTTCCTTGAAATGATCGATGGGTGCTTGCAACTGAGCGACACCGAGCGAATCAGGGAGAGCGACCGGGTAGTGGAGATGTTGCAGGGAAGGGGCGGGGAGCGACCGCAGTCTGCAACGGCCGAGCCTCAAGCCGAAGGCGGTCCTGACGTGGACCTACAAGATCCCGTGAGCGAGGAGGCCAGAACCGGCCGCTTTTCAAGTGGCCGCTTGCGGAAGATCGCAGGACTCGCGGCAGCGGTCGCCGCAGCCCTGGCCTTGGTCATGGTGGTTCTGGTTCCACTGACTCGTATTCTGGCCGCAACATATTCCGCAATCGCCTGCAAAAGCGGAATCGTCGCGAGTTGCAGCGATCTCGGCACCGCGTACCGTACCGGTGACGGAGTGCCTCGCGATGATTTCCGCGCGGCGGAACTCTACGAGCAAGCCTGCGAAGGCGGGTATGCCGAGGGCTGCGACCAACTCGGGGGTTTGTTCAGCTTGGGTGAAGGGGTGCCGCAAGACGCCTCCCGTGCGGCGGAACTGATTGAACGGGGCTGCAAGGGCGGTCATTTGCCGGGTTGCTTTGCGTTGGCAGAGATGTACTACGAGGGCAAGGGAGTACGCGAGGATCGGGCGCAGGCGACGGATTTCCTTATGCGCGTCCGGCGAGCCTGCGACCGTGGGGAGGCGGAGGGTTGTTATTTTGTGGGACTTGCTTACGACAGTGGCATTGTAGTAGGCAAGAATCGTGCATATGCCACGGGTATCTACCGACAGGCCTGCGGCGACGGGTATGCTGAGGGTTGTTTTCGCTTGGGAATCGCGTACCAGCTTGGATTGGGAGTGGGCAAGGATCTGGCGCGCGCTAGGGAACTGTACCAGCAGGCTTGCAACATGGGCTCGAGCGCAGGTTGCTCTGGCCCGCCTCGTTTTATACAGGGGCGGTAGGGAAGGTCAGACCCCGGGAGTAGGCGTACGCGAGTTGCGTCATCGTGGAGCTGGGTCGCTTTGAAGACTTGGTGCGCACGCTACGGTTGGACGCGACCGACTTTGATGCGCATCGCGATGCACCGGCTGAAGCACAGATCCAACGCCATCCTCACCCTCTGGTCCGGCGTTCTCAGCGGGTGCTGCAAGGACCACTCAGAGCGCCGTGCAAAGCCGGCCTGAGCGATTCCGCCCCGAGTTTGACGTATGCCCACATCAGGGACTACTATTCCCAGGACGGAAACGAAGCCGCCCCACGCCTCGCCAACCCCTCTCGCCACCAACCTTCCGACAGATCCTGCGGCACCATGGCGGACCGACTCGTTGATCAGAGCCATGAAGCCGTCAACCAAGGTCTCCTCCCTCTAGAGCGAACGAATCGACCCATGCCATCACGACAGGCACGTGGACCTTTGCAGAGCCCAGCGGATCCGCTGGTTGGCTTGGATCATCAGAAATGCCAACCGTCACCCAGAGATAGTCCGTACTGACGACGAGGATGCGGACACTATTGCCCTCTGCTTCCGTAACGAGTACACCGTCGTTCTCAAGCGTTCGCAGAAGGGACTCAGCGTCCGGACTGCATATTGCGTGCGTTAGCTCGCCAGACCTCCATACAGTGCATGCAGATCGTCTGCGAGTGTATTCCAGCCAATCGCTCCCAACGCTTCGTCTCAGACCGGCGCGTCTTCATCTGCATATGCAGTGCGGGTTACGTACGCTGCTCCACTCTGCAGCTGAAACCGCCTGATAGTCGCCGGAGCGACGGTTGCCGTACCGTGACAGCGGACGGGGAGCCTATCGCCCGTAACCCGCGCCATGACTCTATCGCGCGTCACCCCCGAAGCCCTCGCTGGACAGGCCGACCTCGGTGTCTATTCCGTCGACGATCCATACCTGAATGTCTACCAGCCCACCCTCCACCTGCCCATCGGCGCAACCCGTTTTTTCCAGACACGCGCCACCGTCCCATGCCCTCAACCCGGTGTGCGCATATCACATTGATCCGCTGGTACATTGCGGTTTCGGATCGGGTTGCACCGCGACGACCCGGTAGGGATCACGATCCAAGCCGATGTCCGCAGGGGCCACGGTGGATTGGTCCCGGCGGCGGAGGGAGCACGGTTCCCGCCGCTCGGATCTTGACCGGGAGGCTCGGCGTTGCGAGTTGCTGCGCGAGAGCACCACCGGGGCATCCTGCTCGGCTGTGCATACGGTTGGCTTGCATTGGGCGCGCGGAACGTCGGGGAGCCGGTGCATATCCTGCGCCACAGCAATTCGAACCTCCGTTGAGCGAGGTCGCCGCGAGAGCTCTCCGGAACCCACTGGCGGCATCTGGAGTTCACCCCCTGCAGTTGCGAGGACGACTCTCGGTCTCCTCCGAATGCCGCTCCAAGTGCTGCCCGACCAAATCGGGCCTTGGCAGTTCTAACTCCGGCATCCAATCCCTCGCCACTGCTGCGGCCAGCCAAGATGGTGCTTACTGCCTCTCCGGGCTCCTTCGATACCCCTCGACTGCCGCACTGTCAGAATGGCATCCAGCCTCGCTTCGCTCCGACCTGTTCGCGATCAATCGGAACGGTGTTCACGATCATCGGACTACGCACTCGACCGACCCTCGGGGTCATGTAGTCTGAGCTTACTGGCGGCATTTGGGATTCAACCACGGCCGGTGCGAGGACTCCCCGGAACGTCAACCGAACACGGTTCCGAGTCTAGGCTGACCGAATTTGAAGCGACCAGTTCCCGCTCCGGAATCCCGGCCCTCGGCCGCGGTGCGGGGAGACGGGGTGACGCTGACGCCCCTGTGATTCCCGGGGATCACTTGACGGAGGCACTATCGAAGGTGCATACTAAAGGTGCTAGCGACGCGTCGCTCCGGCTGTCCCCAATCAATCGGAGCAGTGTTCACGTGCCCGAGAACATGCAATCAGGTTGCCGACGCTGACCCTGAGGCGGCGACGCGGCTCTCGGTTGACCGAATCCGAAAGAGTCTGTCCTAACCATTCTCGAGGAGCACAAGGCCCATGAAACAGATTAGGTCAAAACTAGCGTTCGCCGCATTCAAATTCATTTTTCTTCGCCTCATGGGGATAGCTATACGCGTCGAAGGAGTTGTTACGAGGTTTGCAGCAACAAATAGATCCCTCTTGGTGCAGTATATGGACATCATTATTCGTGATACAGACATTCTTCAAGACCTTGATGAAGATGTCATTGACTTGATTGTTTTCTCAGCGAGCATTCAAATGTTGCTGCCAGAGTTGTTCTCGGAAGACCATGCGTACCGAGAATTGGCGGAAGATTTCATAGCCGAGGAGAGCTTGATTCAGGCACGGAAGAAAGTCCAAGAAAACAGCGAGCAAATCAATAGTGTCGTCTCTCAGGTAGTCAACCGAAGGGAGATTTCCGAGTGTCGGTGTCAATTCTGGATCTTATTGCACTCGATTTATGGACTGAAGAATTCCGAATATGCAGATTACAACCTTGCCAGAGCCCAAGAATTGGACAGCTCAATTAAACCGTTAACAATTGCGACATTCATTGCAATTCGTCGCAATACGAGAAGATATATCAATCGGATCAAAAGGAGAGTCATTGATCGAGAATCAGCGAAAGTCGATTTCAATATTTCGCAAGTACTTGGACTGTCCACGTTCATTGCGGCTTTGTTCTTGCCAGCCGGTTATCTATACAATCACTTTCTCCTTGACGGACTTGGGATTTCCATTGGCGACTATTTCACCATGGCCGACTACCTTTCTTCGAGCATTAAGGCACTACATTCATCTGTTATACCAGTGCTCTCATTCTTGGGAGGCACCGCCTTATCACTATCCTATATTGCTGAAGAGAACGCTCGCAGAGTCTTGATGTCTAGATATCGGATAATTGTGCCTAGGCCTTCAGGCCTCCGGTTTTACTGGCACGTCGTGTTTGCAGTACTGGCTTTATCGATCTCGATTTCATATATCACAGACTCGAAATTGTATTACATCTTGGTTGGATTCTTTTTCTTGACAATCACAACCATCCTGTGTGATAGATTCTCAGTTCGATATTTTAGACAGCCAGTTGTTGCACGAACGGCTATAATTGCAGTCGCAATATTCATCGCATCACTGTGGTCGACAGCTGAGATCCGGGCATTCAATCTGAGGAGCGGGATCGAACATGACCGCAAAACCTATCAGATCCACTTTGAACAAGAGCATTCACTTCCTTCAAGTGACGTTGTAGTTTTGGCATCAACGACGAATTATTTGATTCTCACAACGAGAGAATTGAAGACATTTGTAGTAAGCCGAGATTTGATCAAGTACATCGAAGTCGATGCAAAGTAAGCTCCAATGGAGGGTCTATTCCGAATCACTCACGTGCGATATTGCGGTAATTTTCCAATGAGTATGCGATCTACATCCATGGACATTGTCGTACAAACTATGCAAGGAGAATCGGCTATGCACTGTGTTGAAATACGCAGTTTCTGAATCAGTAAAGGCCCTCACTGGAAAGGTGAGACTTAGCTGAATGCCGCTATAGCAGCGGAGTTCTTGCGCCAACAAAGGTCCCGATGGAGGCAATCGCCGCCACAAGTTATCGTCGCATATCGAGTTGGAGTGTGTGTGGGTACTACCAAGAGTTGTGCGACCGAGTGTGTATTCTTCGGAATGCTCTACTTCGGGGCTATTCGAACTGTGCAACGGCGCAGCGAGGCGTATATGGTCGCGATTCGCTCCGCACATGACCACATCAGAAGTGGGTCTAGGCGTGCGATGACCGGCTTGGCAATCAGCTCTCGGCAGCGGCACCCTCAGGTTCGGTAAGGTCGCAGACAACTGGCTCCCGCGGTCGGTCGCGGTGGTGGCTTCGCCATAGGGCCATATGAAACAAGGATTTCGCGGGATGCGAGGTAGCGCGTGTGGATGCCTGCTGGCCAAGGGCCATGCCAATGATTCGGGCTCAAAGTGGTCGGTACTGGCGGAGCCATGGCGGTGTCCCGGCCGAATGAGAGCAACGCGCTTTCCTTGCCGCCAGTTTCGTTGGCGGTCGGTCGATCGGGATTGCGCCTCCAAGCAGGCGGCTGACGTTCTCCCAAGATGCTGTCGATGGCTGGCGGGTCGGTTGCTGATGCAGCTCCGGGCGGATGGGGGGCCGATCCAAGGCTCCAGTCGCATCCGATCAGGGGTTCCGATTGCATCCAGTCACGTGCAACGCGACGAAGCCAGCATCCGTACCCGCACTTCCGCCAGGCCAGAATCCTCAACGCTCTCGACCGGCTAGGGGATTCGTTCCCCGAGTCCAATCCCGGCAGTTCCAGCACCAAGTGGAACCACGGCAGGAACTGCTGCCGCAGCCCCACCAACTCCGGCGTCTCCATCTGCTCCATCGACTCGTCCAGCCGCCCATGGATTCCGTGCGGATCATCTGCGAGACGATGTTGCCCTCTGGCAACTCCCTCCCCGCGTACGACTCCATGTCGATCACCCTGTACCTGTCTACTGTGAACCCCGGCTCCCAACGCCGCTCACCCGCGTCGGGAATCGTTCCCGGCCGCGCCAGATCGCGCATGTGCGTCGGGTCCTGCCAGAGCTTGCGATCGTTGTACACCATGATCGTCAGAACCGTCACGAGCCAGGGTGTTCTGCGGGATCGCGGATCCTTCCGCCGCCGCTCGTAATTCCGCGTTGCCGCGCTCTGTACCCGCAACCCCACGTACCCCAGCATCACCACCACGTACAGGTAATTGCCGGCACGTTCGCCATTGACGATGGTCGCCTGCCACAGCATCTCGATGTACCCGCTGCCCAAGTCCATCGTGATGTTCTCGGTCGAGACGAGCTGGGCGCACTCGAAATCGAAGCACTCGAACCACTTTTCGGCACCTTCCATATTCTCGGGCAGGTACCCGCACTGCAGGTCCCGCAACGTGCCCACCAGTTCGTAGTACTCCTTGTGGGTCTGATCGTGCCGCGCCCGAGGTCGACCCTTGCCCGTCGCTTCGGCGGTTCTGGGTTGATCGTCCGCTGCAACACCCCTGCGACATGCCACAGCGGCCTCGCCAACCCTTCGCGGAGTCCGGCCACAGGCATCCCCCTAGATGCCGGTGAGTTCGGGGAATCGGCGCATCAGGCGAGCAGCGACCAACTATCTGGTTTCAGTGGCTGTCCCGATGTCTGGCAGCAGCCCAGATTCCGGGGTGCTTGACTGGCCGCCCACGCCCGGACGCGGATAGACCGCAGAGAAGGTCGGTCCGTGATCAGGCCCATTGAGACAACATTTTAAGAAGTGGTCGGGACGCCCCAAGCAGATAGCTGACCGCTACCCCGCGCTTACGATCCTAAGACCCTTCATCCTCTCAACCAGCCAGAGATCATATCCACTGAGGACTCAGCATGCTCAAAGCCGTGCATACACGACAATCCTTTCCCGAGCGGCCCGCGCCAGCACGTGGTTGAGCATACCCTTCCAGAAATCGAAGTTCTCGCGGCTGCAGACCAAGACATCGGTATCCACACCGAAGCGGGCGACAGCCCGCAGGAGCTTGACTTCTTCGTCATGGACGCTTCGGCCCGACCCGAAGGGTCGCGACTCCACTACCACCAAGTCAAGGTCCGAATTCCGCCGTGCGTCACCGCGTGCGCGAAACCCGAAGAGAATGACCTGCTCGGGGTTGACCTCGGTCACGATCACCTGCACGATCTCGTCCAGCTCTGCGGGAATAGCTTGCCCGGGCAGCGAGCCTTCGTCGCGTTCACCGGCAACCGCAGCTGCTCCACAATCTGTTCGGCCGCCGTCCGCATAGCGGCCGCCCACGCCCTCCAGCCGGCTTTCAAGACAGATCACTCGCTACCGTGGCGGCTTGGATCTTCGATCGGGGCGATGAAGCCGTCAACCGAGGTTTCTGCCGTCCAGAGCGAACGAATCGACCCATGCCATCATCTGAACCCCCTGCCCTTGGGAGCTTTGGACCCTTCGGAGGGGATTGGAGTGCCTACGAGGAGCACCTCCGCAAGATCTTCAGTCGCTACGTGGTACGAGGAGCTCTCAGGATGGGACATGAACCCGTCAAATGTAGCGACCAGCGATTCTGGCACTGCATCAGCTCGGGTTCCGACGAAAGCGACAGGCACGTCGACGTTTGCAGGGCCCAGCGGATCCGGTGGTTGCCTTGGATCATAAGAAACGCCAACCGTCACCCAGAGATAGACCGCACTGACGACGAGGATGCGGACACGATCACCCTCTGCTTCCGTCACGAGTACACCGTCGTTCTCAAGCGTTCGCAGAAGGGACTCAGCGTCCGGACGGCATACTGCGTGCGTTAGCTCGACAGGCCTCCATATAGTGCCGGGAGCCCTTCTACGAGTGGCTTCCAGCCAAGCACTCCCGACGATTCATCTCAGACCGACGAGCCTTCATCTACGAGTGCGGTACGGCTTGCGACCCCGCCTCGTCGGATATGCCAGTTGACTCCGCCCATCGCCAACGCATAGGCAATCCCACCCTCTCCGATCAGGCCAGCGCTTCGCCTCGAAGCACCTTGGGATACGATTGACCCACCGACGGGAGACGTAGGCAGGACTGGTTTCTCCATGCGTCGTGTAGACCTTGCAGGACATGAGACGGCTTGCCGGCGGTGGCGCGTCGACTCCGTGCTTCGATTGCACCGAACGGACGCCCGCAGGCACCGTCCTCAGTTGAGACTCCCAAGGCTACGTCGCGCATTCCCCGCCAAGTCGGCAGGCACCCTGCAGATCAACGGCCACGCCCGGCTATGACCGATCCCGTCGTTCGCAGCACGTTCGATGCGCTCGGCGGGAGGCAGACCGGAGTGCTGCTCGACCGCCTTCCAGGCGTCCTGATCTGCCAAGCTAAGAAGACAGTTCCCACGGTCGCGGAGCATGCCATGGCTAGCGCAGAGCAGATCAAGGCACTACTCAGGTCGCACATGGATGGCGACGACGACCACTTCTACGCGGTTGCAATGCAAGTGGCCGCCCGAGAGGCACGTCGCGGCCACGGGAGGCTCGCAGAACAACTGAGATCCCTGATCGACGAATCGAAAAGCAAGCGTGGTCTGCGGTCTCCGTTACAAATCGGGCGTCCTCACGGTGAGCTGACATCAATCCTCGAAGCACGGTATCCGAAGAACAGGCTCAAGCACATCGTCGTCCCTGCTCCTCTCCGGATCCAAGTCGAGAGGATCATTCGCGAGCAACATCACGCGGACAGAATCCTGGACCGCGGACTCACCCTCAGGCGCAAGCTGCTGCTCGTAGGTCCGCCTGGCACGGGCAAGACGCTCACCGCTTCAATCTTCGCAGGGGAACTGGGCCTCCCGCTCCTATCGATCCGGTTGGATGGACTGATAACGAAGTACATGGGCGAAGCTGCCGCAAAGCTCAGGCAAGTGTTCGAATCGACCAACCGAACGCTCGGCGTTTATCTGTTTGACGAATTCGACGCCATCGGTTCACTCCGAGGGATGGCCGACGAAGGGGGTGAGATGAGGCGGGCCCTGACCAGCCTCTTGCAACTGATCGAGCAAGATGGATCGCGGAGTTTAGTCTTGGCAGCTAGCAATCATCCCGAACTACTGGATCCAGCACTGTTTCGGCGGTTCGACGATATCCTACGGTACAAGTTGCCAGATCAAGCACAAATCGAGAACATGCTCAGGACTGGACTTGCACGCACCGGTACCGATGAGATCGATTGGACGAACTTGGCCGTGCTAGCAGAAGGGCTAAGTCACGCAGATGTCACACGAGTGGTTAACGACATCCTGAAGGACGCGCTAATGGACCAACGAGAGCGAATTCGTCAAGCCGACGTTGAGCGTATGCTGGTGGAGCGCAAGGAAACCGTGAAGCAGGTCGGCGATCTGAGTCAGGGGTGACAACACCGCCCGCAGCTCGTCCGTCAGTGCATTTCGGCCAATCACTGCCGAGGCTGCCCTTCAGACTGACGAGTCTTCATCTCCGAACGCTGTGCGGGTTACGAACGCTGCTCCGCTCTGCGGCCGAAACCGCCTGATAGTCGCCGGAGCGACGGTTGCCGTATCGTGACGGCGGATGGGGAGCCCATCGACCGTAACCCGCGCCACGACTGTAGCACGCACTGCCGCCGATGCCCTCGCTGGACAGGTCACCCTCGAGTCCATCAGTCGACTCTACGTAGACTCCTACCAGCCCACCCTCCAGCGGCTCGGCGGGCCGTCCGTTTCTTTCTAGAGATGCGCCCATGCCCCGTGCCCCCGAGCCAGTGCCGATAGGTCACATCGATCCGTCGAGATGCTGCGGATTCGGATCGGATCGCAACATGGCGAGCTGGCACGGATCACCCGCAAGTTTGCTTCCAGCAGCGGCCGCCGCGAACTGATGCTGGTGACGGTCAGAGCGCGAATTCCGCCGCAAGGACATTGGTGGGGAGGATGGGCGATGCGAGCTGTCGCCCGAGGGTCCCACCGGGGCATCCTGGTCGGCTGTGCATACGGTCGGCTTGCGTTGGTCGCTCGGAACGGCGGGGAGCCGGTGCATGGCCTGCGTCACGGTACTTCGAACCTCCGTTGAGCGAGGTCGCCGCGAGAGTTCTCCGGAAACCCACTGGCGGCATCTGGAGTTCAACCTCTGCCGTAGCGAGGACGACTCACGGTCTGCTCCGATACCACTTGACGGCCGCATTATCGAAAAGGCATCCAGCATCGCTTCGCTTCGACCGTTCGCGATCAATCGGAACGCTGTTCACGTTCGCCGGGCTACGCACGAAGGACCCTCACCACGTGCCCACGCAATTCGGCTTGGTAGTACCTTGCAGATGATCGGGTCCTGTCTGTGCCTATTATGCTTGTAGCGAACCACCATGGATGGACTCGGAGACCGCTTGCGCACCCTTCGCAACGACAGGGACCTGTCCCTCAGGGAGCTAGCGAAGGAACTGGGGGACGTGAGCGCGGCACACCTCTCGGACATCGAATTCGGAAGGCGTCACCCGTCGGACGCGCTCCTGAACAAGCTGGCCGCCTTT
Source organism: Bryobacterales bacterium (assembly GCA_965242625.1). Taxonomy (GTDB): domain Bacteria; phylum Acidobacteriota; class Terriglobia; order Bryobacterales; family UBA6623; genus VXMF01. The sequence goes on from CBDEST010000005.1 coordinate 1,962,193, forward strand.
TTTGACGTGGAGCTGGATGACCTGAGACAACTCGACCCGAGGCCACCGATTGAGGAGATCAAGCAAGCCGCTCGCAACGACCCTCGCATGGGGTTCGCATTTCGGCAGATGGTCGACCACAAGATCAGCGCCGACGAAATCTTGGACTTCGTTGGGCAACGGCGGTCCCGTGCAGACAAGCAGTGAGGCTGGTCATTCGTGAATCACTTACGCCCACCCTACTTTCCTGCTGGCGAGATCCAGAGCATCTGCCTGAGGGCGTTGAAGGATGCGAAGCTGTTGCCGGACCGGCCGGGTCCGATCCGGATCGACAGGTTGATCGAGAGGGCGTTCGGCTTGGTGCCTGACTACGAAGACCTACCAGGTGGTGTGCTTGGTCTCAGCCAGTTCGTTGATGGCCGGGTCGTTCGGATCGTCGTGTCCCGCGCACTTGACCGAACTGGCACTCGAGTCTCCGATCGCCAAGTTCGCACCACCCTCGCCCATGAGGCCGGCCATGTCCTGCTCCATTCCGATCTGTTCAGGGCGGATTCCGAAAGCGCCCCGCTATTAGGCGACTGGAGCGAGACACGAGCGCCAAGGGTGTTGTGTCGGGACATTGGGCCTGCGAGGCAAGGGGTCCCGCCACCTGTGTGGTACGAGTACCAGGCCAATCAGGCAATCGCCGGCTTGCTACTTCCGAGACCGCTGGTCGAAACCGTGGTCTCCCAGTTCGTCGATAACACCACTTCAGGCTTCCCAAGAATCACTCCTGCGAATGCCCGGCAGGCTGCTCGTGCGCTGTCCAATGTCTTCGACGTAAATCCCGTAGTGGCGGAAATCCACCTAGAGAGGCTGTTCCCTCAGCGCGGGACTGGACAGCTTGCGCTTGACACCGCTTGACTGCTGCTGCTAGACTGTCAGCAATGGCTGCTGACACAGCATACGCTGTACGGAAGTTCGGGCGGCGGGTCTCAAGAAGCGGCAGTTCGGCACTAGCGCTGACGGGTCGCGACGTGACCGGTGTCCGCATCGGCCGGAGAGGCGGACCGAGACCCGCCAAGGGATGCACGATCCCGCATCCCTACCGTCCTCCGGCAGATGGCAGGAAGCAGGAAGTTCCAGAAAACCACAATATCTCGTGTGTCACCCTTGACGCATACGATATGTTGTGTTACGGTCAATCAAGTCGTGACAGTTCCATGGGCCATTCATCCTGGCTCGGGGCGGCGTAGTTGAAGGAGCAAGAGCTATGCAATCGAGAATCAATCTCTTTCCGGTAGACAACGGCGACATGACGCTCATCCGCCTGGAGAGCGGTCAGAAGATCCTCATCGACATGAATATCCGAGCGGCGGCGGACGACCCTGCCGACAAGACACCCGATGTCGCTAGAGACCTCCGGAACCTGCTTGAGCGCGATGACGAGGGGAGACTCTACGTCGATGCTTTCCTACTGAGCCATCCTGACGAAGATCACTGTCGAGGGTTCACGAAGCACTTTCACATCGGCACTGCGGCTAGATGGTCGAAGCGGTCTGACAAGATCCTCATGCGCGAAGTCTGGTCGTCGCCGATGGTATTCCGCCGTGCCTCGAGCAAGAACCACAAGCTCTGCCCCGATGCGAGTGCTTTCAATGCCGAGGCCCGCCGACGCGTGAGAGAGTTCCAACGGACTGGGGGGTACGTCACCGATGGTGATCGCATTCTGATTCTCGGCGAGGACGAAAACGGCAAGACCGAAGGACTGGAGCCTATCCTCGTGAAGGTCGGCGAGAGGTTCTCCAGGGTGAATGGCATGAAGGTTCGTTCGATGGATGCTTTGCTCTTGGCGCCGTTGCCGAAGAGCGAGACCGAAGACGACGAGGAGCTGCTATCGAAGAACAGTTCCAGCACGATTCTCCGCATCTCGCTGGCTGGGGAGGGCAAGCTCGATGCGTGTCACTTCCTCACCGGGGGAGATGCGGGGGTGTCGATTTGGGAACGCCTCTGGGATGAGTACTCGGGGCGTCCGAATGCGCTCAGCTACGACATCCTTCTAGCTCCACATCACGGCTCGTGGCGTTCGCTCTCGCATGACAGCTGGAGCGAGTTCAGAGAGGATGCCAAGGTGTCCGAGGGGGCACGGCATGCCCTTTCGCAAGCTCGTCAGGGCGCCGTGATCGTGGCGAGCAGCAAGGCCATCAAGGACGACGGAAACGACCCTCCGTGCATCCGTGCAAAGCGTGAATACGAGGACATCGTACGTGGTGTACGGGGTAGGTTCAAGTGCGTCGGTGAACCCGAGGCCCATCCTGACACCGTCGAGATTGAAATCGGGCGGTTCGGCCCGCGGTTCAAGACACCTCCGCCCAAGTACAGAAGAAGCGGCGCGGTTGGAAGTGTTCCTCTGGCCCATGGGTGAGTGAGGCGAAGATGACAGCGGAATCCCCAAGGCTACGCGCGCCGGTCCAAAGGGCACTAGACGCTATTCGCGAGCATCGCAAGTTCGAGCTTCAGAGCGCCCAACCAAATCTACGCCACAAGAACTGGGTCGAAGTGGCACTCATCGCGAAGCCAGACTTACCGAACCAGTGGATGGCTCAAGGAAGGAGCCCCAACGGTATCCGCGCGTCAGAGGCTGTGACGCTCCTGTTGCCGCCGACATTCCCTTTGCGAGCACCGCGAATCTATCTGCGACCAGACTTCAATCGAGGGCTTCCACACCTGTTTCCAGGTCCCTTGGACCAACCTCCATCCCCATGCGTGTATGACGGGGACCTATCGGAACTTCAGATTCACCTCGGATTCGGCGCAGTGCTGGAACAGTTGATTTTGTGGTTAGAGAACGCCGCGCTTCAACAGCTCGTCGACCCTAGACAAGGTTGGGAACCGGTAAGGCGCGATTCTCTAGATGACTTGCTCGTGGCCGACGCCAACCACATTCGATCAGTTGTCCGCACGAACGGTGGCTTTGTCGCATTCGGCCTCAACTACGTGCGTTGGACGTGCCAAGATACTGGGCACACTTATCGAGGAATGGTCGAAGTGGAACAGATTCAGCTCAGGCCAGATGCCATCGAGGGATGGTTTTTCGAGCGAGAGATTCCCGGCTTGCCAGATACCACACACGGCCGGTCGCTTGCCATTGTCGTGTGGCCACCCAAGGGATCTTCCAAGCGTCCTTGCGTAACGGATCGATACCTACCAGAGAGCGTATTTGACTTGGCCAGACTTAAGGCGCGCGCTGTCGAATACGGCTGCTTCCCGCAGCTGGGCAGGGCCCTACGGAAATTGGACAAGTGCAGTCGAAGTCACCCTGCGAGCACTCGCCAACCAATCGCGGTCATTCTGGTTGCGCGTCGGCCGTTTCACCTCATTGGTAGCGAAAGCAACTTGGAGTTGTGCCCCTATATCGTTGAGACGAGGAACTCGCCTGCGACGCAAAGCAGAGGAGGAACGTTCGTACGTACTGCAGGACACCTTGAAGCCATTGGAGTTGGTCTCTTGAGAAGAATGTCTGGTTTCAGTGCAAAGAGTGACGCCGTGCCTTGGACTCAACTGGGTGCCGGCAGCCTCGGGTCGAAGATCGCAATCCATTTGGCACGAGCCGGATACGCACCAGTCTCGATCATCGATCACGGGTCTCTAGATCCGCACAATTTTTCGAGGCATGCCCTTTTGCCACCGCCCGGGATCGCATCATTCGCGATCAACCCCCGGAAGGCCGCAGCACTGCAAGCAGCGATCGAAAGCTTGGGCCAGGTCGCGACCTCGCATTCCAGCGACATCGTGACAGCTACCAGTAACACCACATCGATCAAGCAACTCCTTCCAGAGGGGCACTGGGCGGTGGTGAATTCCACGGCCTCCTCGCAGGTGCGCGAGGCATTGGCTTCGGTTCCACGATCCATACGAACCCCGCCCGTGATCGAGACCTCATTGTATGCTAGAGGTGAAGTCGGTCTGCTCACAGTCGAGGGTTCCAATCGAAACCCGGACACCGCCGATCTAGCCTTGGAAGCCTTTCACTTGATGGCACAGGACGCGAAACTAGCGGCCCGAGTATTCGGCGACAGCGGCGGGATGCAGCGACAGCGGATCGGGGATGGTTGTGGGTCAATGACAATGGCAATGTCAGACAGCCGACTCTCCATGATGGCTGCACCAATGGCCGAAATCGTGTTGCAGCATCAGCAAGGCGGCTTGCCAGCGGCTGGAGGGCGAGTGTACCTGGGAAGGACTCAGGACGATGGCCTCGGCGTCTTGTGGCAGATCGAGGATGTCGCAGCTTGGCATGTTCTGTGGGTGGACGAGGCACATACTTGGCAAGTCCGGATTTCAGATCGAGCGCATCGCAAGATCGTCGCCGAGTCCCTGCGCCACCCAGAAGTTGAGACAGGGGGCGTGCTGATGGGTGCGTTTTCGGAAGCCAGTCAAACCTTTCGAGTTACTGACGTACTGCAAGCCCCTCCCGATAGTATTCGTGAGCGTGACCGATTCGAGCTCGGCACAAGCGGACTGAAGTCGAATCTCGCCGAATACGTGCCGAGGACTATCCATTGTCTCGGCACTTGGCATACTCACTTGAGTGAGTCGGGTCCATCTGACCTGGACTTGGCTACGGCGGCTATCGTAGGCTGTGCCCGGATTGAACCGAGCGTTCTGCTGATCCGCACACCAAAGACCTATCATGCAGCCCTCGCGAGTCGAAGGCTCTCGCCGACCGAGGACCGGTTGTCGGAGGAATCAAGCTCCGCTGACGACGGTGGTCGTTGGTAGTGTTGGCCAAGACGGATTCGCACCACAATGTCTAATCTATCCAAAGTCTCTGACTACGAGTTGTTTGCCTATGTCGCTTCCGGGTTCTGGGCACTCGCCATCACTGATCTGCTGATTGACCGCCAGTTCATTTTCGGCCAAGACTGGACTATTTCCGAAGCGGCCCTGATGTTCATGGCGTCCTATATTGTGGGGCAAATACTAGCGTCCCCCGCACAAGCGATTATCGAACGTATTCTCGTACACAAGATCCTCCTGCCTCCGTCGATAGCTCTGCTTGACAAAGATCCAAGGCTAGAAAGCAGAAAACTCTTAAGGAAAGCACTACTTCGCGGCTACTACCGGCCACTTGATGCCGGAATAATAGAGAAAATATGGCACCATACTAGATACGAATCAAAGCGACAACCAAGTGGCGAGGCACTATTTTGGCAGGCATATTCGATCACTAAGAATGATTCGAAGGTAGCGACCAGACTGGGCACATTCCTGAAGCTTTATGGGTTTTGTCGAAACATGACGTTTATCAATTTGTGTGGATCCGTTTCATTTTCAATATCTAGTATTATTAGGGGCATTAACGGCGAAGAGTTCACGCTGATTGATCACCCCTTGATGGCTGGTATTTCTCTGATATTGACCCTAGGTATGTTGGTTAGATTTCTCAAGTTCTATCGACTTTACAGTGTAGAGATATTTGTAGCCTATAGTGCTGAGAATTCGAACGAAGAGTCACGACAATAGCGAATTCGGCCCGGCCTAGAATGCCACCCCTGCAGTCGCACCGGTGCCTCAGGCGTGGACTAAGCATGTATTCCACGAGGTCAAGTATGGGGGCCTCAACTTGCGAAGCGGAGGGAGCGCGTACCGAGCCAGATTATGACATCGGTAGAACCGTAGGTGTTGCTGGGAACTGCACGATCCAGTAGGTTGTAGCGCACCGGGAGATGCACCTGATCGAAGGCGGCGAGCGGAAGGCGACGGTCCGGAGAGTACTCATAGGGTCTTCGCCACGGCCTCAGGTTTCCGCCTCACTCGGTTGAAGATACTGTTCAGTGCCTACCAGCCACGAAGGCTCACATTGATCGCGTCAGGAGTCGTGCGGTTGGACTGCCGGGAGGATGGCGAGAGCCGTCACGGAGAAGCGGTGCCACCGAGTCTGCGACGCGCCGACCGGGGGTATCCTGACATGGTGGCATGGCCGACCACGATTCGTCTGAGCGTAGTCCGGCCGACCCCCTACCCTGCCTGAGGAAACAGTGAGAGCCGAAGTCGAAGCGGTTGAACCAGGGTCAACTCGACAGGCAGTTATTCATCGACTGCCTCCTCGGCCGTCGACGATGCTCGTCGTGATCGAGAATCGACAGCTTTCTTGAACGCCCACCCACCAAGCCCCCCTAGGGCGGCACCGCCTGCGACGCCGATTCCAATCACAACAACTGCAGGGATGGCCACTGCCGTGCCGGCGATTGCCAAGCCAGCGGCGCCGAGAGTCGACGCGAGCCCACCACCCGAGGCTCCCCCCAAGAGCCCTCCTGTGAGCGTTGGGATGTTTTTCTTGCGCTTGCTCTTCTTTGCTTCGTCGGGACTGGGCGGCACGGGTGTCGTCATGTTCCGATCCTAGCACAAGACCGTCCCGCCCTCCCCGAAGAGGCCTCCACGTCGTCCTCCTCGCTTACCGGCGTTCCCGGAAACCTACAGTAGACCTCTGCCTCAAGTTCTCATTGCTTATTGGCCAACGCCTCTGACCGTGGGTTCGCCATCGGAAGGGCTAGAGTCGTCTCGCGATCACAACGCCCGACCAAGCGTCCATGGGGCCGTAGTTGGAAGTTGCAGTGGCGTCTCTTGGAATGCTCGCGCAACGAAAGTGACCTGCAAAGAGACTGATCTCATGCACGTCGCCGAACTGCGATGCTACGGAATTCTACTTTCCGTCGGACTGCAACTACAGAGCGACGCCGTGAGTCAGCGGATACTCGCTCCGCAAGATCGCAAGCCAATCTTCAGCAGCTTCTCGATTGCCCGCTGTGCATGAAATCCAACGACTGGCGAAGCGAGCACCGTCTCGTCTGACATGACCGTCGCACCTACTGCCGGAGATGTACTCACCGGACACGGATCACCCTCGGAATCAAACCAAATTACTCCGAGTCGCCGTTGCGTGAGGTCGACGCGAGTGCTTCGCAGAACCTTGCTGGTGGCATCTGGAATCCAACCCCCGGCGTTGCGGGAACTGCTCGCGGCATCCGCCGCATACGGCTCCAAGTGCCGCCCGACCGAATCTGGCCCGGGCACCTCTCACCCCTGCATCCAAACCCCTCGCCGTTGGCACTGTAACGCGAGATGTTTCTAACCGCCCTTCCCGGGCATCTGGCGTTGCGTTTGCGGGACTGCAAGACGGAGACGCTACGCTTCCTGCACGCCCCCGGGAGGCCCTTCACGAACAACTTGAGAGGAGCAAGACCCGTGCATGATCAAGCTGCGCATGAAGACCTCGGGCACGTTCCGCTCCCCGCAGGCGGCGAAGGACTTCGCCATGTTGTGCAGCGTGCTGTCGACAGCGCGGAAGCAGGGTCGCAACCGCATCGAGACGCTCGTGCAAGGGCCGACCGTGCTGCTCGACAGCCTGCGACCGGCAGCACCGGGACCGGGCTTGGGGGCGCCCCGCCAATGTAGTCTCCAGCCCGGTAGGTCGTTGGGGGTACTTGGGCATTTGCTCAAGCGGCACTCCCGTCGCTCCGCTGTCGCGCGTCGGCCAGCCGGGGGTGCGCTGTCGTAGCGGTACGCGAAGTTTGCCATGCACCTTGAGCTGGGTCGTCAATCGGGCACTCGCGACATCGCTCCCGATGATTTCGGGAACCGGACGGATCGCCGCTGTCGTCGAGGAAGACTGCCCCCAGATGCCCTCAATGCCCCCACTCGGCACAGAGGACCAGCGACCGCGACGCTCTGCCGGAAAGGCCTGCACGTGCCGGCGCCGCGCTTCATCGCAGCCACCCAGCGGATAGGAATCGAAGGTGATGCGGTCACGATCCGCCGGTGGCTCCGTCATGCCGCTCCAAGTCCCGCCCGTCGCTACCGAGCGGTTGAGCTTGAGGCCCCTCGCGCCGCTCTATGGCAGAACCGAGCGACCGCAACGGATCGCCCGCCAGGCGGGATCCTCGCTCCGCTCAAGGCGGGGTGCCTCTGAGGCCGTGCTCGAGCAAGCGCTCGGTGGCACCGCTAGGCGGAGGCCATCCTCGCCACGTAGGTCATCAAACTCGGGATGCCGGGGAAGTACCGGTCCGCGACGTTTCCGCCCGGCGTCCAGATGTAACCGAGGTTGTGCAGCTTGGTGAGCACGTTCGTGATGTCGCCCCGACCTGACGGCAAGTTCTCGCTAGCCAAGACCGTTTGCAGGGTTTCAGTAACCTCGGACCTAGTCAGTGCTTCGCGATTTCCAATGGCCCTTGCGATGGCCCTTGCCGGGGCGACCAGATCTTGGTCGCATAGCTCGTCAAACCGGAGTCCGTAAAACACGTCCCGCGCCTCGTCGAATTCAGGGCGCGCTCGGTTTACATCGTCCATCCCGATGGTTCGCTCCGCATCCTCGACTCCGTACCACAGTACTTCGCCCCAGACTTGCAGGAAGAAGGGATAACCATGGCTTTCTTGAACGACTTGCTCGAGAGCCTCGGTGCTTATGGATCGGTTCGCTGCCTCCAAAGGAATACGAACCGCGTCCGCCGAGGCGCGGGCCTCGAGACGTGTTATTGGCCGGACGCGGCATCTCTCCCAGAAAGTCGCGTGCATCCGTCGCAAGTGTTTAGGCAAGTCGGGTGTGCCGGCCATCAACAAGAGGATTCCGGCACCTTCGCCGTACACTTCTTGTGCGGCTTGCAAGAGTCGCCGTCCAACAACGGGATCGAGAGTATGGGCTTCGTCTATCGATAGAAGCAGGGGGCGCCTCCGCACCCGCTTGCCAAGCACCTCTCGAAGCCGAGTCGCTCGTTGCCTACCGATTCGAAGATGAAGACCGAACGCAGAGACCGCCTCGACGATGCCGTGCCACCAGCGTCCTGCCGAAAGTTCTTGGACTAACTCGTCCTCGGTTTCGATCAAGCTCGATCCGACACTTATCGTTTCGATGCCCTTCTCGAGTGCGAGCTGCCTGGCCCACCGGAGGAGCGCCGTCTTGCCGTTGCCCCGCGGGCCAAATACGACCGTTGCGAAGGGCACCCGCTCGCCATGCTTCAGGGCATGGAGGTCACGCGCGATCAAGCGCTGCTCTTGCTCCCGTCCTGCAAAGTAAGCAGGCAGGCGTCCAGATGTAGGTTCGAACGGACAAGAACTCGTTGTGGATTTCCTTTTCCCCTGCATTGCGCTCGTCAATCGAAGGCCCAAACGCATCATCGCGGTGGCCTGATCCAATTCTTGTCCCGCCAGTCCATCTTAGCACCTCCATTGGCGGGCCCGCAGTGCGATGGGACGCGAATGCGTGCGGACGGTTGGATCCCTTGGGGCCACCGGCCGCTCCGCTCCGCACCCGCAGGCGCTCGAGACGCACGCGGCGCATTTACTCTGAGTGCGCCCGTGCGGCTTCCGCTCGCCCGGGGTGCTACTCGGTGGAATCGCGGGATCGTTCGTCTGCCAAGTCAGGCGGCCCGGCGCGGCTGGGAAGTGAGGCTGGGGGCTCGCTTCCCAGGCAGGGACATAGTCCGAGACGGCACTTGCAGGGCTCGCATGAAGCAGCTCCGCGGAGTTGCACGGTTTCCGACCTGCAGTCGCACTGATTCCTGATCCGTCCCGGTGCTCGCCGGACTGGTCGCGGCACTCAGTGTGCCGCCAACCCCGTGGCAGGCAACCCTTGCTCGCAGACGGTGATCGGTTCGGTGACCAACGTCCGCGGGTCGTGGTCCTCGGCACACTGGCGCGGCCGGCTTCCCTCGCATTGGACTGACTCACGCGGCTACGGGCCGCTGCCGGGCGCGTTCGCGGTCGGACTTCCAGCGTTTTTCAATGCACTCGACGAGCGAGCCTGAGCTGATGTCGCCAAGGCGAAGTTCGCCAAGCACCTCGATCTTGTCGTCAAGCGGGCACTTGCGGCATCGCTCCCGATGATTTCGGGAACCGGACTGATCGCCGCTGCCGTCGAGGAAGAGTGCCCCCAGATGCCCTCAATACCCCCAGGCGGCAAGAGGACCAGCGACCGCGACGCTCGGTGGGAAAGGCCTGCACGTGCCAATGCCGCGCTTCACCGCAGCCACCCAGCAGGTAGGAATCGAAGGTCATGCGGTAACGATCCGCCTTTGGCTCCGCCATGCTGATCCATGTCCCATCCGTCGCTACCGAGCGGTTGAGCTTGAGGCCGCTCGCGCCGCTGTGTGGCAGGACCAAGCACCCGCAACAGATTGCACGCAAGGCGCGACCCTCGCTCCGATCAAGGCGGGGTGCCCCTGAGGGCGTGCTCGAGCGAGTGCTAGGTGGCCCCCTTGGTCGAGGCGATCCTCGCCACGTAAGTCATTAAACTCGGGATGCCGGCGAAGTATCGGTTCGCGAGGTTTCCGCCGGGCGACCAGATGTAACCGAGGTTGTGCAGCTTGGTGATCACGCTCATGATGTCGCCCGGGCCTGACGGCAGGTTCCCGCCAACCAAGACCGTCTTCAGGGTTTCAGCAACCTCGGACCTAGCGAGTTCTTCGCGACTTCCAAAAGCCCTTGCCACTGCCACCGCCGGGGCCACCAGATCCTGCTTGTAGAGCTCTTCAAACCGGAGTCCGTAAAACAAGTCCCGCGCCTTCTCGAATTCAAGGCGCGCTCGGTTTACATCGTCCATCCCGATGGTTCGCTCCGCAGTCTCGACCGCGTACCACAGGACTTTGCCCCAGAGCTGGAGGAAGTACGGATAACCATGGCTTTCTTGAACGACTTGCTCGAGAGCCTCGTCGCTAATGGATCGGTTCGCTGCCTCCAGTGGAATACGAACCGCGTCCGCCGAGGCACCTGCCTCGAGACGTGCTAGTGGCAGGACACTGCATCTCTCCCAGAAAGTCGCGTGCATCTCGTGCAAGTGGCTGGGCAAGTCGGGCGTGCCGGCGATCATTAAGAGTATTCCAGCACCTTTGACGTACACCGCTTGCGCAGCTTGCATGAGTTGCTGTCCAACATCGGGATCGAGAGTATGTGCTTCGTCTATCGATAGGAGCAGGGGGCGTCTCCGCACGCGCTTGCCAAGCGCCTCTCGAATCCGTGTCGCTCGTTGCCTATCGATCCGAAGATGAAGGCCGAACGCCGAGACTGCTTCGACGATGCCGTTCCACCACCGTCCGGCCGAAAGTTCTCGGACTAACTCGTCCTCGGTCTTGATCATGCTCGAGAAGACACTGATCGCTTCGATGCCCTCTTCGAGCGCGAGGCGCTCGGCCCACTGTAGGAGCGCGGTCTTGCCGTTGCCCCGCGGGCCAAAGACGACCGTTGCGAACGGTGCCTCCTTGCCATGCTTCAGGACACGGAGGTCACGTGCGATGGAGCGCTGCTCTTGCTCCCGCCCTGCAAGGTACGGAGGCAGGCGTCCAGCCGTAGGGTTGAACGGACAGAAACTCGTTGCGGATTCTTCTTTACCCTGCATCGCGCTCGCCAATCGCAGGCCTAAACGCATCTTCGCGGTGGCCTGATCCGATTCTTGTCTCGCCAGTCCATCCTAGCACCTCCGTTGGCGGGCCCGCAGTCCGATGGGACGCGAATGCGTACGGACCGTCGGACTCTTCGCGGCCACCGGCTACGCCGGTCCGTACCAGCAGGTGCTCGCGATGTGCGCGGCACGTTTATTCTGAGCGCGCCGACGCGGCTTCCGCTCGCCCGGGGTGCTACTCGGTGGAATCGCGGGATAGTTCGTGTGCCAAGTCAGGCGGCCCGGCGCGGCCGGGAAGTGAGGCCGGAGGCGGGCCTCCAAGCTAGGAATATAGCCCGAGACGGCACTTCCAGGGTGCGCACGAAGCGACTGCGCGGAGTTGCACGATTTCCGACCTGCAGTCGCACTGATTCCTGATCCGTCCCGGTGCTCGCCGGACTGGTCGTGGCAGGACCGAGCGACCGCAACAGATTGCACGCAAGTCGGGATCCTCGCTCCGATCAAGGCGGGGTGCTTGAGGGCATGGTCGAGCGAGTGCTTGGTGGCGCCGCTAGGTGGAGGCCATCCTCGCCACGTAGGGCAGCAAGCTCGGGATGCCGGGAAAGTACCGGTTCGCGAGGCTTCCGCCGGGCGACCAGATGTAACCGAGGTTGTGCAGCTCGGTGACCACGTTCGTGATGTCGCCCGGATCCGACGGCAGGTTCCCGCCAACCAAGACCATCTTCACGGTTTCAGCAACCTCGGACCTAGCGAGTCCTTCGCGATTTCCAATGGCCCTTGCGATAGCAACCGCAGGGGCGACCAGCTGCTTGTTGCGGAGTTCTCTATACCGGAATCCGTAAAACAAGTTCCGCGCCTTCTCGAATTCAGGGCGCGCTCGGTTTACATCGTCCATCCCGATGGTTCGCTCCGCAGCCTCGACCGCGTACCACAGAACTTCGCCCCAGAGCTGGAGGAAGAAGGGATAACCATGGCTTTCTTGAACGACTTGCTCGAGAGCCTCGTCGCAAATGGATCGGTTTGCTGCCTCCAATGGAATACGAACCGCGTCCGCCGAGGCTCCTGCCTCGAGGCGTGCGATTGGCAGGATATGGCCTCTCTCACAGAAACCCACCTGCATCTGGTACAAGTGGTCGGGTAAGTCGGGCGTGCCGGCCATCATCAAGTGCATCGCCCCACCCTCTCCGTACACTATTTGCGCAGCTTGCATGAGATGCTGCCCAACATCGAGATCCAGAGTATGTGCTTCGTCTATCGATAGGAGCAGGGGGCGCCTCCGCACCCGCTTGCGAAGCGCCTCCCGAATCCGTGGCGCTCGTTGCCTATCGATTCGAGGATGAAGGCCGAACGCCGAGACCGCCTCGACGATGCCGCTCCACCACCGTCCCGCCGAAAGTTTTCGGACTACCGCCTCCTCGGTATCGATCATGCTCGATGAGACACTGATTGCTTCGATGCCCTCTTCGAGCGCGAGGCGCTCGGCCCACCGCAGGAGCGCGGTCTTGCCGTTGCCTCGCGGGCCGAAGATGATCGTTGCAAACGGCGCCTCCGCGCCATGCTTCAGGCCATGGATGTGACGTGCGATGGAGCGCTGCTCTTGTTCCCGCCCTGCAAGGTACGGAGGTAGGCGTCCGGCCGTAGGATTGAACGGACAGAAACTCGTTGCAGATTTCCTTTTCCCCAGCATTGCACTCCCCAATCGAAGGACCATACGCATCTTCGCTGTGGCCTGATCCGATTCTTGTCTCGCCAGTCCATCCTAGCATCTCCGGGGGCGGATTCGCAGTCCGATGGTCGTGCGCCAAGTCAGGCGGCCCGGCGCGGCTGGGAGGTGAGGCCGGAGGTGGGCCTCCAGGGCAGGAATCTAGCCCGAGACGGCACTTGCAGGGTGCGCACGAAGCAGCTCCGCGGAGCTGCACGTTTTCCGACCTGCAGTCGCACTGATTCCTGATCCGTCCCGGTGCTCGCCGGCCCGCTTGTGGCAGTCGCGGCGCCGCCAACCCGTGCCAGGCAACCCTTGCTCGCAGACGGTGATCGGTTCGGTGACCAACGTCCGCGGGTATTGGTCCTCGGCACACTGGCGCGGGCGGCTTCCCTCGCATTGGGCTGAATCACGCGGCTACGGGCCGTAGCCGGGCGCGTTCTCGGTTGGACTTCCAGCGTTATCGAAGCACTTGGCGAGCGAGCCGGAGCTGATGTCGACAAGGTGCGGGAGGTGCGCGAGCGGTGGTTGGCGCTGGGCCCCGAGGGTGGGATCGACCAGCGGGGCGGGCAAGGCAAGTCCCCGAACGGGCAGTAGCTTGTACTGACAGCAAGGGAAGTCCTGACGCAACGACTCTCAAGGCCCTGTCAAGTCAATCGCCATGGGATCGTAATCCTGACGTACGACCGAGATTGAGCGCTTTCCGGGAGTTGACGATTACCAACGTGCTGCCACGGTGGCCTGTCCCAGCCAGAAGTAGTTCGCCCTGTAGCGCAGCATTCGGTTCATACGTTTCGCTGCGTCCGCTGTGGGCAGCCGCCCTGTCCGCGTCTCCGTCCGCGCATGACCTTGCGACCGCCGTTGCGGAGGCTCGCCTAGCTGACAGGCATTCCGGCGTAACCGGCGTCCGCGTACGCTCGGCAGTTGCGCCAGAAACAGTTCTCAACGATCTTCAGCGGCTCTACCATGGTGCGTAGGCAGTGGGCCTTCGTCACGTTCAGCGGCAATCGCAGCCGCTCCACGATCCGTTCGGCTGCCGTCCGCATAGCAGCCGCCCACGCACTCCCACAGGCTTACAAGGCAGATCACTCGCTACCGTGGCGGCTTGGATCTTCGATCAGGGCCACGACGCCGTCATCCAAGGTTTCGGCCGTGTAGGTCGAACGAGTCGCACTACGCCATCATCTGAACCGCCTGCCATTGAGGACGCTGAAAGGTTTGGAGGTGATTGGAGTGCCTACGAGGAGCACTTCCGCAAGATCTTCAGTCGCGACGTGGCACGAGGAACGCTCAGGATGGGGCATGAACCCGTCAGATGTAGCGACCAGCGATTCTGGTGCCGCATCAGCGCGGGTCCCGACGAAAGCGACAGGCACGTGAACCCTTGCCAGACCCAGCGGATCCGCTGGTTGGCCTGGATCATTAGAAGTGCCAACCGTCACCCAGAGATAGACCGTACTGACGACGAGGATGCGGAAACGATCACCCCTTGCTCCCGTCACGAGTACACCGTCGTTCTCAAGCGTTCGCAGAAGGGACTCAGCGTCCGGACTGCATACTGCGTGCGTTAGCTCGACAGACCTCCATACAGTGCCCGCCGCTCGTCTGCGAGTGCATTCTGGGCGATCCCGACCGCAGCATCGTCTCAGAACGCCGCGTGTTCATCTGCGAATGCAGTGCGGGTTGCGAACGCTGCTCCGCACTGCGGCCGAAACCGCCTGATAGTCGCCGCAGCGACGGTTGCCGTACCGTGACGGCGGATGGGGAGCCCATCGCCGGCAACCCGCGCTACGACTCTGTCACGCGTCGCCTCCGATGCCCTCGCTGGACAGTTCGCCCTTGATGTCTAGGCCGTCGACGATCTCTACCTGAATGTCTATCAGCCCACCGTTCAGTCGCCCGGCGGCGAGGCCCATTTCTTCTCAGACACGCGCTTCCGCCCCATGCTCTTGACCCTGTGTCGATTAGTCACATCGCCGTCAAGATCCTGCGGTTTCGGAGCGGGTCGCACCGCGGCGAACTGTTAGCGCAAAGCTGAAATGTCCGCTTTTTCGAGGGAGCGAGCCGGCACGCCGAACCGACTGCGACTAAGTCCCGGGCCAAGCCCGCCGGTTGCAAGCAGCCGGTAGGCACCGCCATGAGGATCACGCGGCTGTGACGGACCGGGCCACGCGAGCGTTGTGCGGTTGACGCCTGTGTTGCATTCCACAATCCGTCGTTGTCCCTGTCTCACGCCGGGCTGGGGGACGCTACCGCAAGAAGGAAATGATCCAGCACAGGTCATTATCAGCAATGATGCCGAAAGGGCTGCTTGGGCAGTGGAATGAGCCGCCCCGCAGGCCGCCCGACGAACCGGACACTTCAGCATTGCTCCGACCCAGAAGAAGCTCGGACTTGACCGGTGCCACCTGGTCCGCTACGCTTCGATTGGAGGAGACATGGCAGCGGATGTACTAGCCACTGAGCTTGAGTACTATGAAGAGCATCGCGAGTCCCTTGCGAGCGCCCATCCCGGCCGCTTCTTGCTGATTCACGGCAGGGCCCTCCACGGAAGTTACGACACGTTGGACGGCGCCCTCGCGGCGGGGTTCAGCAAGTTCGGCTCCCAGCCGTTCTTGGCGCGGGAGGCGGGGAAGGATGCGATTGAATTTTCCGCACCAGCCCTGATGTTCGGAGTGCCGCTAGTTGCCGATCCTTAATGTTCGGGTACGCGGGGTTGTAAAGGACGCCCGCGGCAACGACCGCGAGCTGCCGGCCAACCAAGCACTTGCACAGAGGGGGCCAGTGGTTTCGGTCTCGTTGCGACCGCTCGAAGAGCAGCGCCGGGCGATGGCGGAGCGTGGCGAAGCCATTCCCGCAGCGGTCGACGGGCTAGCCCTGATCGATACCGGTGCAACCCATACCTGCGTGGATGAGGCTGCTGCGGGTAGAGCGGGTCTAAATCCCATAGATCATGCGATGATCTCGTCCGCAACCCATTCCGCGCATAGAGTGAACGTATTCGCCGGTGAGATCGAAGTCGCGGGCTTGGGACGAAACCGTCTCCCCCGGGCGATGGGAGCCACACTGGAGAGTCAAGGGCTGCTCGCGATCATTGGCCGGGATGCACTGGGCAGCGCGGTCTTCATTTACAACGGCCCCAGCGGATCTTTCTCGATCGCGCTTTAGGTGTACGCATCTCGTTGCGGTGAGATTTCATGCCGGCGCGGGTTTGGGCTGAGCATCCCACGGCTTCCGAATCGTACTCCGGGGCTTTCGCGTAGCACCCCGCGCGAGCGCGGGTCAATCCATTCGGAATTCGGCTCTGCAGCGGAATCTGCCGGCGAGACCGTCTTCCGGTAGGTCTCGAAGCGCGTGGTGCAAGGCCCGTCCGTAGATATCGCAGAACTCTAATTCGCTACGAGTCGGGCGACCAACCCGCAAAACCGTATGCCGTCATGTCCAGCCTGACGTTGGATCTGGTAGCCGGCCGGATAGTGCTCGGCGCCGTTTCCGGATGTTCGCGAGCCCCGCGCCTTCGCCCCGCCGGAGTCCCTGCTCGGGGACGATCCTCGCGCTACGGGCTCGCCTCCCGAAGAGCACACGCCAGCCACCCATCCGCCGCGCCCCTTCGTCGATAGCGTGCGCCGCTTCTAGTGCGCGGCTTGGCTGGCGCAAGCGCTGGATGACCTGCTGCATGTCGGACGGCTGCGGCATGTCGACTCGGGACCGTCCATCACAGTTCTTCCTTGTGGCGCGCTACGACTCAGCAGCGACGTTCCGCGCGACCTCGCTTCGGAACCGCGATGTCGAGCCCGTGAATTCCGCGAGGCGGCCCGAGGTATAGTGCCGGTGGGCGCGCCCCGTCGTGACTGTGCATGCGGTCCTTGTGCCCGACACTGTTCGAGTGCTTGGTAGCTCCCTTGCGCCCGTATCGCCGCGCCTGTCCAGATAGCTCTTCAGATGGTAGGCATCTTGCTTGCATCAAGCAGCTCGCTGACCATTCGATGCACCGACACGTTACTCTAGCCTGGAGTCTGCTGCCGGCACCGCAGGAACCGCGCGCACTCGGCAACAACCTGACAAACCGCCCGTGCATGTGTCGCAACGTGGCTTCGAGTCTCCCGGACGCAACGAGACGGTCAGCCCACACTCAATTCACGGCCGCCATAGGTCGGGTGAAACGCATGCGGAATGCGAGCGGGTCACGATTGCCGCCGCGGACCGCCGCGCTCGTGCGTCCGCGAGAACGCCATGAGTTTGGCGAATGTGTTCAGGATCCTGCTTGAAGGTCGCAAGACAGCGGCCCGGTACGGCCGACGGTGGAATTCGTGCTCCTCACGCCCGGAGGGGAACCGCTCGGAGAGCCGCACTGATGGATCATCGCCAGCGCGGACAGCCCCTGCACGGAGTGTCGCTGGTAGTCAGCCAGGTCGTCCCCTGCGCCGCATCCAAGCACCTCGAACCGATGGGAGAGGCCGGGTGGACGTTGTGCGGCCAGCACCTGCGAGTTTGCCCACAACAGGTCGGGGATTTCAGTGCCGGAACACCACCGGGATCTTCGTTCGGCACGAGCTGGATCCGCTGGAAGCGGCGATCCCAACGGCAGCATCGGACTCGCAGACAGCCCGACGAACCGGACACTTCAGCTTTGCTGAAAAGCGGCCGTTTCAGCTTTGCTCCGACATCGCACCGCGGCGAACCGGTAGGGATCACGAGTTAGTCAGGTCGCGGCCACGGCCTCCGTGGATTGGTGCCTGTGACAGTCCGAGCCCCGATTCCTCCACCCGGACATCGGCGGGCGCGACGAGCGTTGCCGGTTGCCGCTGCAGAGCCTCCTCCGCGCAATGTCGCTCGGCCCTGCGGCTGGTGTTGGTCGGTCGGCCCTGTGGAGAGCCGGTGCATCGCTTGGAGCACACAGCGTTGATCCGTCGCTAAGCGATTTAGAAGTCGAGTATTTCACTGGAGCTTCCCGAGGGCGTCTAGAATCCCAGCTCAGCCGTTGCAAGGTCTACTCGTGGCGCCCGCCGGATGCGGCTCCAAGTGCTGCGCTACTGAATTTGGCCTAGGCAGCTTCCGACCCCACTCTAATTCCCCACCGCACCCGTGCGGATAGCGGGGATGCGTCGACGGCCCGTCCTAGGAACCTCCGAAGCCACACTAGGTAGGCACCATCGAATAGGGCTCGCAAGGGTGCTGGCATTGCTTGGTTCCGCCTGTTCACGATCAATCGGAACAGTGTTCACGTTCAGCGGACTGCGCAGCCTCACGACGCTGCGTCCGCCGGATGGCACCGAGCCCATTTCAGAAATTCGGCAGTGCCTGCCTTGGCGCACTGCGCCTAGGGCTCTCGCGCTCGACGGGCGACCACCAATGGCACAACCCTGGATGGCGGATAATTCTGCTTGCGTCTGTCTGCAGGATTCCTGTTGCGACCTTGCCCTTGTTCACGCGGATGCCCCGGGCCGCTGCAGCCGAAGATCGCCATGACTCTCGATCTTGAAGTCGATCAGGCACTTGTGACAGCACTCCCGATCTCAATGCCAGACAGCGTGGGCCATCAGCGTGGACTGGCGAGAAACGAATCGATCAATCCTATTTCCAGAGCCGCACAACGAAACGGCTTTCCTCGTTGATCAACTCTGGCTCCCTTCCGTTATGCTTGATCATGGAACCGATAATGCGATTTCGCACTCCTGAGTCAGGAGGCTCGCCATATTCGTAATCGCGAAGGATACCCGTCAGCAAGCCGTTACGCGCTGCGCGTGCGCCGCCCTTCATCATCTCGACCGTGATGCTATTGGGTAAACTGCCGGGCGAAATCACCTCCACGCGGTCCATGTATAGTGAAATCTCAACATCCGTACCCTCGAACGTATAGTCACGATGAGCAACAGCGTTAACCACGCTCTCCCGAATCGCATCCAATGGAAGTGCGCCCCTCTGATGCCTGCGACCGGCTTCCAGCCATGCTGTTGATCCCATATTTCGCCTGACGAACTCAACCGCACGGTCAATTACACCGGTCTCGATAATCGCCCCGGTCTCGCCCGACCTCGATACGAGAGGGCCTCTAATGAAATCCCGATCGACAATGTCGTAGTCCTTCTCATCGCCCCGAAACGCGGCTGCAGTAATACCAGCCTGAGGTAGCCAACGGTTTGGGTTCTTTCCGAAAAGCAACATGCCTGCAACCGTCGGAACGAATTCCCCTCGGTATTCGCCGACCAAGTCGATATTTCGAAGTACACGTAGCATTGCCGGATTGCAAGACGAGTCGAAAACTTCACGTCGCTGCACCCGACACAGGTAGTCAGTCACGCGCAGTGCGTCCAGATCTGCAATACTCGAACCGTAGAGTATCTTCTTGTCATAATGAACGAGCTGGGCGGACTGGTAAAGACGCACCTCCTCCGTGCGACTCGCGACCCTTGACGTAGTGCCTGCCCGCACGTACATTACCCAAGTTCCACCGCGATGCCTTGCCTTGTAGGGCTTGTCCGGGCTCGAATCCGGAATATCGATCACGCCTACTGCCGCTCCTCGATCAACCGTGACGCACTCCCAGTGCGGGATTATTGCCGGCTGAATGTTATTCCGAGCGATGTCTCTCACCCATAGTTCCGTACGCTTTGGGTCTCGCGTCAAACCGGTGATCTTGCCATCATCCTCGACTCCGAGAAAAATGCAGCCGCCCTTGAAGTTGAGCAGCGCTGACATTTCCTTCGCCAAGGCATCTTCCCTGAGGTCGTCGCGCTTGAACTCAACCCCAGAGCCCTCGCCGTTGCGAATTACCTCCCTTAGTTCAAGTTCTGTCATGATTCGTCTACCCCTCCCCATCACGCTCCCAAGTGCAGTTTCTCGGCAGACTGGCGGGGTTGCTGCTCTAGCGGATCCATCCTACCATCTCCCGTCGTGGCTCTGCAAACCATGAGTCTACGAGGCCACGAGTTCGGGCGGAGCGGCGGTCTCCTCGCCCTCGACGGATCCTGCCTGATCGTTCCGGAACCGTTGCGCACCGCGCCAGGCGCACTGCTCCCTCTCGGCGCGCGCCATGTGTCGGGCCTCGCGCCGCGCCCTTACCCGGCTTGGAACGCCTCGGCCGGCATACAGTATCCCGGTGCCTTGAGCGGCCGGTCGTTCAGCACCCGCTGCACATCTTCCAACGCCAGGTGCTTGACGCCTTCCACTTCGGCCAGTCCTTCCACGCCAAGCCGTTCGCGTGCTCGCTCATCCCCCGCTCCCACGAGTGGTACGGCCGCGTGAACTAGTAGTCCAGATCCAGTTCCGTGGCCACTTCCGCGTGCCCCTTGAACTCTTTGCCGTCGTCCGCCGTGATCGTCCGCACCAAGCCTTGTGCGGCTCCAGCGGCCAGATCGGTTCCCGCGTCGTCTCCGCGGCTGTCTTGCCCGTCAGCATCGCCAGCCGCGCGTACTTGCTCTTGCGCTCCACCACCATCAACACCACCCCGTGATGCCCCTTGCCGATGATCAGGTCCACTTCCAAGTCCCCGATCCGCGACTTCGCCTCCACCATCGCCGGCCGCATCCCGATGTCCACGCGCTACGGGATCAACCCGGCGCCGGCTCGCCGGCGCCTTTCTTGGCCTTGCGCCGCTTGCCCTGCCGCCGCAAGTGCTGGTATAGCGTGCCGCCGCTGGCGCGATCCTCGCGGATCCATCTGCGGAGCCATGTCGCGCTCACCCCCGGACTACCTTCCAGCTTCTCCCGACCCGCGATCTGCTCCGGGCTCCAACCCTCCTTCAAGCGCGCTTGGAAGCGATCCAAGTCCGCCGGCCCCAGTTTGCGCGGACGCTCCGAGGCCGCGTGCCGGCGGCCCGCCGCGAACGCTTGCGCCTGCGCCGCCCCGTACGGCTGCTTGCCCTCCCGATTGCGCCCCATCTCCCGCGAAATCGTTGATTGCGCCCTCCCTAGCTGCCGCGCGATTGACTTCCGCGAATGCCCCTCCGCCGCCAAGGTCTCGATCTTCACGCGCTCCTCCGCGCTCAACTGCCGGTATCGCTTGGCCATCTCCGTCCCCCTCTCGCTAGTGCTCACCTCGGGCCCGGTCCCGCGGAGCCCCGCGACGCTCCCGGCCCCCTACGAGTCTACTTCCCTGGTATGCCCTCCACTGTGCGATTGGCGCTGCCAGGGAGAGATCTCAACTGCGTGCTTCCGACGGACCTTGACCTTCGGGAACGGATGGCCCCCGAAGGTGCCAGCGAACGCTTTCCAAGGTTCAGCTGACTGCACGGTCGGTGCCTGCGGCGAAGATCACCAGACGAAGCTCCGACCCGTCCACGGTTTCATACACTGGCATGCGTCCAGAGATCCGCTCGCTGCGCTCCAGAATGATCTGCATACCCTCGCCCCGCCGGTCCATCATCGTGATTCGCGATGTCTGCAGTCCGGAGACATCGGTGGGAACTGGGATCTTCGCAAGCAAGCTCGTCACCGTGCTGTTCCTGTCGATCTGCCGATGCGGCAACGCCTGGGGCGTCATCGTACCGGCAAGAGAACCCGGAACATAGAGTTCCAAGCGGTCGGTGAACATGCGCAACCGCACCTTGGACCGAACGGAATAATCCCGATGCGCGACGGCATTTGCAACTGCCTCGAAAATGGCTGTCATGTCGTACTGTGGCAGATCCCTGCGTCCGATATCCTTCGTCGCCGCGATCTTCTGATTGTTCGCCACGAAATGACACGCCCCGGCAATCTGCAGATCCAAGGGACCGGTGATATCCGCGGCATCGATTTGATAATCGTGCTGCCCGATGTCCGGGACCACGCTATTCCCCCGGTATGCAACAGCCTGAATGAATGCTTCGGGCAGCCAGCGATCAGGCCTTGCCGTACCAAGAAGAACGCCGGCAACCGTGAGTCGAGCCTGCCCGGTGTCGAGCGTCGTAGCCATGCCGACCTTCCTCGCCAGCGAATGACGGTCATCTGTCGTCCGGGGTGTACGAAATCGGTCCATTAGAGCGGGATCGCACTCTGTGAATGAAGCATCTTGAACCGGATTCGCATCGAACTGGATGAGCTGCGGTTGACTTCGCTGTCGGATCAGACGAACAAGTTCGTCGGGTGACATCTCGCGCTTCGAACTGCCAACTCGAATCAAGTAACCTGAAGGCCCTCGATGAGTTGACAGACCGCTAGAGATTTCAACTTGAAGTACAGCCCTCGAGATGCCAAGCGAGTCCGCGAGGCGAGTGCGACGCACCCATCCTCGAGGTGCCGGATCAATTGCGTCATGCAATGTCTCATGCACCATGCGCTCCACGTCGTCTAGCCGATCTAGCGGGATTCCAATGATCTCCCGGTCGCTGTCTCTCACGCCCAGCACTAGCGTACCCCCATACGCGTTGGCGAATGCGGCCAACTCGTCTCCCAGCGAATCGCGGGTCGGGCCCTTGATCTTGCTATCAGAAAACACCACTTCCTTCAGCCCCAGTGTAGAGTCCTCGCCGAGGCTGATTCTGTCAAGCAAAGAGTCCGCTCTCTCAGGCATTCTGCTCACCCCTTACCAATCTCTTGTAACTTCGCGGTAGCGACCGTACCCTGAACGGCCACGCCATGCCACCAATGACTTGCTCTAGCCTAGACAAGACTTGGACCACCAGACCTCGACAGCATGATAGCAAGACGTCGGGCGGGCGGCCCAACGTTCCAGCTCGCCCTGTCCGGGGCCCTCGGTGCATCGCTGCCACCGGCTGCTGTAGCAACCGGCCGTCACGGTCGCGGGGTGCCAGATAGGTTTCGAGCGCGGCTGCCGTTGCCCCAGAGCCTTGCTACGGTTGCGACCTTGCTTCGTCGCGTTCGGCGGCACATTGCCCAAGCTGGTCAGGACTCGCACCCCGGCATCGACCGGCATCCTTCCAAGACCGTCACGGACAGCCCCATCGCGGTAACCTACGAAATGGGGCTGCGGTGTTTATGCTGCCCCAGTCCGCGCCAACGCGGACTGGCGGAAACGCGATGACCGAGGTACCGGGATGATTGCCGAGCCACTCCAGCATGTGCTCGAATCCACAGGCTACCTTCACCCGGGCCAGCAATGCGCCCCCGGGGTGCGGATCGGTCCGGCTGCGCAGGAACAGCGCCGGGGAAACCGATTCCGTCCAGACGCCCGGTGGGACGGGCGATCGGAACTCCGAGTTTATTTCAAGTACGTCGAAGACGATGTTTCGGACGACACGATTGGAATATGGCGACGCGAGATCTGGAACGAGGGTAAATCACCGCTGCTTTGGATCGTCTCCCCCCAGCGCACAGTCCTTTACAACGCCTTCGGAAAGCCGCAGCAAAAGGACGACGCAGAAGCGAACCGGCTCAGGACTTTCGAGAATATTGCGCCGGAACTGGAGAGACTCGATTCCTTCGCCGGCCAGCTAGCGATGGAGACCGGGCAGTTCTGGCGCAACGAACCAAGCGTCAATCGCGCGACAGGTGTCGATCAACAACTGCTGTCGGACATTGGGGCGCTTGGACGTGATCTCGTCGCTGCAGGACTCGGCGGACTGGAGGCTCAAGGCCTGATCGGCAGATGCATCTTCGCGCAGTACCTGATCGACCGCCAAATCATTGGACCGGACCTGCTGCGGAACGTCTGCGGCCAGCCATCCCTTCCGGACGCCTTGGACGATCCTTCGGCAACTCGGAGTCTTTTCGATTGGCTCGCTCGCACCTTCAACGGCGACATGTTTCCAACGGATTCAGCCGAGGCGACGCCCGGTCGCGCGCACCTCGCACGGGTAGCGCGGTTCCTGCTGGCCACGAGTCCACGTACCGGCCAACGGGCGCTGTTTCCCTATCAGTTCGACGTGATTCCAGTCGAGCTGATCAGTTCGATCTACGAGCAGTTCGTCCGTTCAGGTGCCCAGGCCACTGCGACGGGCACTGACCACCGCGGCGTTCATTACACCCGCCTTGCGCCCCTCTCGCTAGTGCTTGATGAGGTGCTGTGCGAGGCAAACGGCTGCGAGACCGTGCTAGACCTCACCTGCGGCTCGGGCGTCTTCCTGGTCGGAGCGCTGCGGCGGCTTGTCCGCCTTAGATCCAAGGGTGCGGAACCGACCCGCGAGATCATCCGCTCGACCCTTCACGACCAAGTTTTCGGCGTCGACATCGAAGCGACCGCAGTCTCTGCCACGGCATTCAGTCTCTACCTGGCTGCCCTTGACCTCGACCCTGCCCCGACTCCACCGGAAGCTCTCAGGTTCAAGCCTCTCGTTGGCACGAGTCTCTTCGTTGGTGACGCCAAGAGACTCGCAGGAGATGGCGAGCGCCCTCCAAGTTTGACCGGATTGGACGGCGGACCGCGCAAATTCGATGTCATCGTCGGAAATCCCCCGTGGAACTTCAAAGGCGAGAGCGGAACTGCAGCCCGGCCGCCCCGAGAGACTTCAGACGCCCGACATCCACCCCGCGGCGAGAGCCTCGATTTCGTCAACGAAGCGCAGAGGTTTGCTCACGAGGGAACCCGCTTCGGACTCATCCTGAGCGCCTTGCCATTTTTCAGCCGTAGCGGAACGGGCCAGAGCGCATCGCACCGTCTGCTGCAATCCTTGGCGCCCGTGACTCTAGTCAATCTGTCGAACCTCCAGTCATGGCTCTTCCCGAACTCCAAGATGCCTGCTGTCGCGCTCTTCGCGCGCCAGCGCCCGGACCAGCACCACGATCAACTCACGGCCGTCCAAGTCCCTTGGTCGGAATCCGGACAACGAACCCATACCGTTGAAATCGCCCCCAGAGACGTCCTGAAGATTCCGCTATCGAGATTGCAGGGCCGTCCCGAACTGTTCAAGGCCGCGGCTTTCGGACGTCACCATGACCTACGGCTTCTGGAGCGCTTGAAGGAGCGGCAGGCAACGCTAGCGGATCAGCTCGATCTGCTCGGCACCAAGCTGAGCCATGGCCCGCCCTTCGGCGGCCGCAAGTACATCCCCCGCGCCGTGGTTCATGCAGCAGTCCCCGCGCTCGGCAGGGCAACCGACAAGCGCTTCGGAGTTGGAACGAACGTACCCCCGCTTGCACCGCAGCCGGCCGGACATGCACAGTCGCCAAGCACCCATCAAGTGCCTTTATTGTTAGTCAAAGACTCCCTGACGCGGACCCTGGGGCCGCGTCCCGTTGTATCGGTTACCGATCCAGCCATGGCGCATGCCAAGGGCTGCGTTGGCGCGATTCTGCCCTCCGCCGACCGTGCGACCGCGCATCTGCTTGCCGGGATACTGAGTTCCGCGCTGGCTTCGTGGTATTTCCTGATGACCTCGTCGACGGTCGGCCTACGCACCGGCCGACTCCTCGTTTCGGAGTTCAACCGATTTCCGGTTCCTGATTTGCGCTCCGCCGTAGAGTCGGCCGACGGACGAAGGGTTCTCGAAATCGCAAGCTCCCTCCAGCAACGTGCATGGACCGGGGGTGACTGGAACGAACTCGACGAGGCGGTGGCTGCATTGTATGGGCTGAGCGAACGCGAACTCATTGTCGTGCGCGATGGCTTGGCGAAAACGAGCTGGACATGGCAGCGAAGCCGGCGCGAGTCTGTCGTACCCGCAGGGATTGCTGAACTAGAGGGCTACGCTCGTGCGTACCTAGCGACGATAGACGCGTGGCTCTCTGCGCGGAGCGTGCGCAGGCTGCGCGCCGAGATCTTCGAGTTGCCCGCTGCGGCGTCGTTGCGCATCGTTCGGTTCGTGCTGGAAGAGCGTCCGGGACCGTCGATTATCGAGACCGTTCCAGTCGAAGGCGAGTTGGCCGCTGTCCTGAAGCAGATTGGCGAACGCCTCGATGTGAGCATCGCCGATTTCCTCGTGGGTGCCCGGGAAGCGCGGGTAAATGGCCCGGAAGAAGTTGTGGTCATCAAGCCATGCGCGCGTCGGCACTGGATGGGGGTGCCCGCTCTAGAGGACGCCAGCGCCTTAGTCGCCAAGAGCTTTCCCGGAGCGGGGACTTGAGCGAAATGGATACCAAGCCCGACGCGGACACCGGCGGCGCGAGCATCGCTCTTGAACCTGACGTCGCTATTGCGATCCTGCGGACGATCCATGCCGGATGGCTGTCCGTCTCCACGGTCACCCCGGCCGACGACGAAGTGAAGATCACCGAACAACTGCGGGCTGCCATGCGCCGCGTGGTGAATGAACACGCGAACACTTGGGACGAGGGGATGGTGATTCTTCGGGGAACCGAGTCTCTTTCCCGGCCTAGCCTTGATCGCCCCGATGGCAGGACGGACATGTCGATTCTGCTGCTCGGAATGTTCAATGACCTCAAGGATCACGATCCCCATGCGATCATCGAGTGCAAGCGGGTTGCAGGCGGCAACACTGGCCTTTGCTGGAAGTACGTGCATGATGGGATAGACCGATTTCGAACCGGCAAGTATGGCGGACGGCATGCTACGGGATTCATGATCGGGTACGTCCTGAGTGCCCGCGCCTTGGATGCAGCGCATGGAATCAACCGATGCTTGAGCGGGAAGGGTCGCCACTCTGAACTCTTGCACGGGTCCCCCTTGCTGGACAAATGCTGGGCATGGAGCAGCTGCCACCCGCGGGAGCCGCCGTCGAAATCGCCAATCATCCTGGAACACGCGTTCTTGGAATTCTGACCGCATCCGTCTTGAGACAGCATCGTCGCCGGCAGCCTTGAGGTGGTGGGAATCTTGGTGCGGGTTCGTGGAAGCCACCCAGCCACGACCTCCAAGTTCCTACGGCAGGGTGTCCGCCCGGGGCACTTGGCTCGCCGCGTCTGTCGGAGGAATCGATGAAGTTCCTTGCGTAACGCGTGGGGCGCAACCACCTCCGGACCACGGGCCCGTGTGCGGGGAGCATCCGCAACGAGATCAGCGAGTCTACGCAACTGCCGTACCGACCGCTGGGCGACGGTTCCGGTGGGCAGCAGCCCTGGCTTGCGAATCCGAGTTGCCGGACAGTACTCACCTCTTAGCCGCGCACGCACGGGCATACTTTCTGTCCTCATCGCGATAAACTAGAGATGGGGTTGCGGTGTTTATCCTGCCCCAGTCCGCGCCAACGCGGACTAGCGGAAACGCGATGACCGAGGTACCGGGATGATTGCCGAGCCACTCCAGCATGTGCTCGAATCCACGGGCTACCTTCACCCGGGCCAGCAATGCGCTCCCGGGGTGCGGATCGGTCCGTCCGCGCAGGAACAGTGCCGGGGAAAGCGATTCCGCCCGGACGCCCGGTGGGAAGGGCGATCGGAACTCCGCGTCTACTTCAAGTACGTCGAAGACGATGTTTCGGACGACACGATTGGAATATGGCGACGCGAGATCTGGAACGAGGGTAAATCGCCGCTGCTTTGGATCGTCTCCCCCCAGCGCACGGTCCTTTACAACGCCTTCGGGAAGCCGCAGCAAAAGGACGACGCAGAAGCGAACCGGCTCAGGACTTTCGAGAACATTGCGTCGGGACTGGAGAGACTAGATTCCTTCGCAGGCCAGCTAGCGATGGAGACCGGCCAGTTCTGGCGCAACGAACCAACCGTCAATCGCGCGACGGGTGTCGATCAACAACTGCTGTCGGACATTGGGGCGCTGGAAAGCGATCTCGTCGCTGCAGGACTCGGCGGACTGGAGGCGCAAGGCCTGATCGGCAGATGCATCTTCATGCAGTACCTGATCGACCGCCAAATCGTTGGACCGGACCTGCTGCGGAACGTCTGCGGCCAGCCATCCCTTCCGGACGCCTTGGAAGATCCTTCAGCAACTCGGAGTCTCTTCGATTGGCTCGCTCGCACCTTCAACGGCGACATGTTTCCAACGGATTCAGCCGAGGCGACGCCCGGTCGCGCGCACCTCGCACGGGTAGCGCGGTTCCTGCTGGCCACGAGTCCACGTACCGGCCAACGGGCGCTGTTTCCCTATCAGTTCGACGTGATTCCAGTCGAGCTGATCAGTTCGATCTACGAGCAGTTCGTCCGTTCAGGTGCCCAGGCCACTGCGACGGGCACTGACCACCGCGGCGTTCATTACACCCGCCTTGCGCCCCTCTCGCTAGTGCTTGATGAGGTGCTGTGCGAGGCAAACGGCTGCGAGACCGTGCTAGACCTCACCTGCGGCTCGGGCGTCTTCCTGGTCGGAGCGCTGCGGCGGCTTGTCCGCCTTAGATCCAAGGGTGCGGAACCGACCCGCGAGATCATCCGCTCGACCCTTCACGACCAAGTTTTCGGCGTCGACATCGAAGCGACCGCAGTCTCTGCCACGGCGTTCAGTCTCTACCTGGCTGCCCTTGACCTCGACCCCGACCCGACCCCACCGGAAGCTCTCAGGTTCGAGCCGCTCGTTGGCACGAGTCTCTTCGTTGGTGACGCCAAGAAAATCGCAGGAGATAGCGAGCGCCCTCCAAGTTTGACCGGATT
Organism: Bryobacterales bacterium; assembly: GCA_965242625.1. Classification (GTDB taxonomy): domain Bacteria; phylum Acidobacteriota; class Terriglobia; order Bryobacterales; family UBA6623; genus VXMF01. Next base: position 1,990,616 of record CBDEST010000005.1, read on the forward strand.
GGACGGTGGGCCGCGCAAATTCGATGTCATTGTCGGGAACCCGCCGTGGGACTTCGAGGGCAAGACAGCAACTCAAGCCCGGCCGCCCCGAGGGACGTCAGGTGTTACACGGTCACCGCGTGGCGAGAGCCTCGATTTCGTCAACAAAGCTCAGAGGTTTGCTCACGAGGGAACCCGCTTCGCGCTCATCCTGAGCGCCTTGCCATTTTTCAGCCGTAACGGAACGGGACAAGGTGCCTCGCACCGTCTGCTGCAATCCTTGGCACCCGTGACTCTAGTCAATCTGTCGAACCTCCAGTCATGGCTCTTCCCGAACGCCAAGATGCCTGCTGCCGCGCTCTTCGCGGGTCACCGCTCGGACCAGCACCCCGATCAACTCACTGTCGTGCAAGTCCCATGGTCGGAATCCGGAAAACGAACCCATACATTCGAAATCGCCCCTCAGGACATCGTGAAGGTTCCGATCTCGAGGTTGCAGCGCAGTCCCGAACTGCTCAAGGCTGCGGCTTTCGGACGTCACCACGACCTACGGTTGCTGGAGCGATTGAAGGATCGGCAGGAAACGCTAGCGGATCAGCTCGATCTGCTTGGCACCAAGCTGAGCCATGACCATTCAGGAGTCCCCGCGATCGACAGGGCGACCCACACCATGGTGGCTCATGCAATATCCGCGATCGACATTGCAACCGACAAGCGATTCGGAGCGGGAACGAACATACCTCCGCTTGCACCGCAGCCGGCCGGACATGCACAGTCGCCAAGCACCTATCAGGTGCTGTTATTGCTAGTCAAAGACTCTCTGACGCGGATCTTGGGGCCGCGTCCCGTTGTCTCGGTTACCGATCCAGCCATGGCGAATACCAAAGGCTGCGTGGGCGCGATTCTGCCCTCCGCCGACCGCGCGACCGCGCATCTGCTTGCCGGGATACTGAGTTCCGCGCTGGCTTCGTGGTATTTCCTGATGACCTCGTCGACGGTCGGCCTACGCACCGGCCGACTCCTCGTTTCGGAGTTCAACCGATTTCCGGTTCCTGAGCTACGCTCCGCCGTAGAGTCGGCCGACGGACGAAGGGTTCTCGAAATCGCAAGCTCCCTCCGGAAACGTGCATGGACCGGGAATGACTGGAAAGAACTCGACGAGGCGGTGGCTGCATTGTACGAGCTGAGCGAACGCGAACTCATCGTCGTGCGCGACGGCTTGGCGAAAGCGAGTTGGACATGGCAGCGAAGCCGGCGCGAGTCTGTCGCACCCGCAGGGATTGCCGAACTAGAGGGCTACGCTCGTGCGTACCTGGGGACGATTGACGCGTGGCTCTCTGCGCGGAACGTGCGAAGGCTACGCGCCGAGATCTTTGAGTTGCCCTCTGCGGCGTCGTTGCGAATCGTTCGGTTCGTGCTGGAAGAACGTCCGGGACCGTCGATTCTCAAGCCTCTTCCAGTTGCAGGTAGGTTGGCTGCTGTCCTGAAACAGATCGGCGAACGCCTTGATGTGCCAATCGCCGATTCCCTCGCGGGTGAGCGGGAGTTGCGAGTACACGGTGCCAACGAGGTTGTGATCATCAAGCCTTCCGCGCGTCGTCACTGGATGGGGGTACGCGCCTTGGAGGATGCCAATGCAGTAGTCGCCGAGAGCGTTTTCGGGGCGACGATGTGACGGTTCTAGGCTCTCGGCACAAATGCGGTGGCCCTTGGATCGCCCTTGGCCCTGATGTTCTTATCGGAATCATGACGACGATCCATGGCGGATGGCTGTCCACCTCGTCGGTCACCCCGGCCGACGACAAAGTGAAGATCACCGAACACCTGCGGGCTTGTCGATGTGCGTGCAAGGAAGCGGCTGTACCAGTGGATATGCGGATGCACGCGGCACGGAATAAGCGATCCCTGCGCTACGCGCACGAGCACCCCAGTGGCACGACTTGGGGCTCACGCTTCCTATCTGCAGGAGTGAACCTCGCGTCCGCTCCGGCCCGCCCTGAGAACCGCTCTACACGATAGACAGCGAATCGACAGCGTCGGCGCCTTCAACCGGACCGCGCTGGGATGAGCTCCATCTCGCGTAGGAACATCGACGGTTGCTTGGGATAGCCACTGTACTGCTCGGCCCACGAAAGCGTGAGACGCTCCTCGGCCCGAGTGATCGCCACGAAACAGTTGCGCCGCTCTTCCGCCACCTGCCTGCTGTCCGGACCGCTACGGAGGCTTTGGTACGTGGGCAGCACTTCGTCCGCGAGTCCGATCAGGTAAACGTGGCGGAACTCTCGCCCCTTCGCCCCGTGAATCGTGGCAACCGTCACGCTGTGCGGCCGCGGCCGCCGCTCCACCGAGCGTAGTTGCAACTCCTGAAGGAATCGCGGGACGGATTGCTCGGCACGCTGGACCCTGAAGTCGCGCATGGCAGTGCGCCAGCGAACTAGATCCTCTGCCAAGTCCGATTCTGGGACGCCCGCAAGCTCTTGCTCGTTGAACAACTCGACGATGCCGTCCCATGATCGCGGGTCATCAGGTCTCTTGATGGCCCTCACCTGTTCCAGCAGTGCCGCTTTGCTACCCTCCGCCTCGGCGGCTCTCAGCCAGGTGTCGCTATAGCTGGTAGCGTCGGACTCTGCCGTCGAGGCCAGCAGTTCGCCATCCAGATCCGTACCCGCGAACGCGTTGTAACTGTCCACGAGCCTGCGGAAGATCCGCCCGTCCATCGGTCTCGCGACCAGCCCGAGGCATGCAACCATCCAGCGCATCTCGGGAGAGAGATACTCAAGGTGGTGTTTCGCGATCTGATGATCCACTCCCTGACGGCCCAACTCCCTCGCCATGCCTTCGACCAGCTTACGGTTTCGCGCCAGTATCGCCGTATCCTCCCAGGTCGCTCTCCCAGCCTGCAGTATGTGCTTGGCGATGCCTTGGCGTTCAAGGTCCTCGCTGCCGAAGTGTTTCAGTACGATTTGATTCTCGGAGGTATCCGTACGTTCGGCGACCGCTGGCACCTTCCCCTTGATTCGGCGTGGGTTGCGGGCTGCCAGTTGATTGGCCGCAGCGACAATCCGCGGCGGACAGCGGTAGTTCGTCGGGAATTGCAGCACCTTCGGTTCGAAGCACTTCGCGAACTCGTGGATCTGCCGTATATTGGCACCGCGCCACTCGTATATCGTCTGGTCGTCATCGGCAACAGCGAAGATGTTTCGAAATCCCCCTGCAGCCATGCTGCGAATCAGGGCGAACTGCGCTCGATTGGTATCTTGGAATTCGTCAACCAGCCAATAAGGGTAGACCCGTTGGTAGCGTTCAGCCATGACTGGGTAGGTATGGAACAGGCGGCACGTCTCCGTTACGAGCGAGCTGAAGTCCAGCGCGTTAGCGCGACGCAGTTCTTGGTCGTACAGCCGACAGAGTAGATTCGCCCGGCTCTCTTCGCTGTCCTCCATATCGATACCGCCCGTGTAACTCAATTTCATCTGGTCGATGATGGGGAGGCGGAGACCGTCTGCCTCGCTGACGGGCTCGCCCGCCTTCATCCCGCTCCGCACCGCGTCTCGCAGCACTCCTTCCCGGTCGGCTTCCAGCGAGAAGATTGTAAAATCCGATTGAATCCCAATGTGGATGCCATGCTGGCGCAAGACTTGGGCGCAGAAGTGGTGGAATGTGCCGATCGTCGCTCGATCGTCAAGGTCCGGCACGAACGTCGCGACGCGCTGCGTCATCTCGCGGGCCGCTTTGTTGGTAAAGGTGAGAGCAAGAATGCGGAACCGCTTATCCCGCGAACCGTCTAAGAGGCGGCCGATCCGACAGGTCAGGGCTTGGGTCTTGCCCGATCCCGGCCCGGCCAGCACGAGCATGGGTCCCTCTTGCCATTCCACCGCCTCCCGCTGGATCGGCGACAGACGCCCTAACGCGGCCTGAAGCGCACTCTCGGTCACGTGAGTTCCCTAAGGTCGTTGATCGCCGCCCGGAACGCTGCTGGGAGATACTGCGTGAAGGACCTGTCGATTCGAACCTTTTCGGCGAGCAGGGCAGAGAGTCGAGCCCACTCACGGTGAAGCTCTTCCGCCAAACTTCTCCCTTCAAGATTCGGATCGACTCCGCATGCTCGGGCCAACGGTTCTAGCTCCCGATCAAGATCTTTGACAAGTTGCTGCTCCAAGTTGCCCGCCTCGTGCATGCGATATCGACGCCGAAGCTCCTCTGGGTCGAATCCGCGCTTCCGCAGGCGCTTCAAGACCTTGTTCCCTTCATCGTCGCGATCAAACACGGCGACCCACGGAATCCTCAATGCCCTCGCGAGAGCGGCGAAAGAGACCGGGTCACCGCCATTCTTTGCGTCTATGAGGGTCACGCCGTGCTCATCGAGGTCGTAGTCTAGTGCTTGCGCCAGCGCTTCCACGATCAGGTAGTCCGATTGGCCCTCGACGATCATCCATTTTTCCGCAAAGAACACCTCGCCCCGCATGCGTCGCGCCCACGTTTCCAACTTGTGTAGCTCATCATCGGTCATGTGGAGGGCAGATTCGTTTCGCAGCTCCTCAAGGGCGGTCGAGATCTCATCCACCCCATCGTGGTCCGCAAAGCAGTGCTGGAGCTTGGAGAAGGTGGATTCGTCGACCCGCCCCTTGGCCGTCAAGACACCCGTGCGACGATCGTGCTCTACCAGACCATGCGAGCCGTTCACGATCCGCTCCAAGCCCTCTACCCAGGGAGTCGCAGCACCTTCGGGTCGAAGCACTTCGCGAACTCGTGTGTCTGCCGTATATTGGCACCGCGCCGCTCGTATTTCGCTTGGTCGTCATCGGCAACAGCGAAGATGTTTCGAAATCCCCCTGCAGCCATGCTGCGAAGCAGGGCGAACTGCGCTCGATTGGTATCTTGGAATTCGTCAACCAGCCAATAAGGGTAGACGCGTTGGTAGAGTTCAGCCATGACTGGATAGGTATGGAACAGGCGGTACGTCTCCGATACAAGCGAACTGAAGTCCAGCGCGTTAGCGCGACGCAGTTCTTGGTCGTACAGCCGACAGAGTAGATTCGCCCGGCTGTCTTCGCCGTCCTCCACGTCGGCACCGCCCGTGTAGCTCGATTTCACCTGGTCGATGATGGGGAGGCGGAGACTGTCTGCCTCGCTGACGGGCTCGCCCGCCTTCATCCCGCTCCGCACCGCGTCTCGTAGCACTCCTTCCCGGTCGGCTTCCAGCGAGAAGATAGCAAAGTCGGATTCGATCCCAACGTGAGTACCGTGCTGGCGCAAGACTTGGACGCAGAAGGAGTGGAATGTGCCGATCGTCGCCCTATCGTGAAGGTCCGGCACGAACGTGGAGAAACGTTGCGTCATCTCGTGGGCCGCTTTGTTGGTATGGGTGAGGGCGAGAACGCGGAAACGCTTGTCCCGCGAACTGTCTAAGAGCCGGCCGATACGACAGGTCAGGGCTTGGGTCTTGCCCGATCCCGTCCCGCCCAGCACGAGCATGGATCCCCTTTGCCATTCCACAGCCTCGCGCTGGATCGGCGACAGACGCCCTAACGCGGCCGGAAGCGCACTCTCGGTCACGTGAGCCCCCCAAGGTCGTTGATCGCCGCTCGGAACGCTGCAGGGAGATACTGCACGAAGGACCTGTCGTTTCGAACCCTTTCGGCGAGCAGGGCAGAGCGTTGTGCCCACTCCCGGTGAAGCTTGTCCGCCAACCCTTTCCCTTCAAGATTCGGATCGATTCCGCATTCTCGGGCCAATGGCCCCAGCTCCCGACCAAGATCTTGGACAAGTTGCTGCTCCAAGTTGCCCGCCTCGTGCATGCGATATCGACGCCGAAGCTCCCCTGAGTCGAATCCGCGCTTCCCCATATTCTCCAAGACCTCGTATCCTCCTTGGTCGCGATCGCTCTCGCCTCTACGGTAACACGCCCGGACCCCCCTGCCGTTGACCAGTTGGGAATCCAGATCCGCGCTCAAATCCGGCTGCCCCGGGACTTTCCCGGACTTGATGAGCGCCGAGCGCGGATCCGGGGGTTCCTGGGTGCCAAGATCGACTCCGGGGACTCGTCGGCCGGAGTCTCAGACGCCTCCCGGCATCCGTGTGAAATCCCGCTCGTACTGCGGATCCGTCTGTAACCCCCGTGCGGACGCGATGCGCCCCGGCGACGCGCCGTCAGCCTACGGCCGATTCATTTGTGCTCACGCACAGGCAGGGCAGTTTCGCGGGTGCGAATCCCACTTGGCACCTATTGTTCCAGCCACTACGTTGAGTGCAGTTGGGAAGCCCTTGCCGGGCAACGCTTACGAGGGACCTTGCTCAACACAACGCGAGGTCGGATCCGGTGCGAGGATTCTGCCGGCGAGTGGCGAGCTTCGCTTGCTGCCGCGCCGGGTACCGCACGGACCATTCGGACATTGGCGGTGTATTCGAGCACGATTGGGTGGTCGGGGGATTCGGTGCCCGTCGCGGGTTCGCGCCATACGGCGGGAACAGCCACGAGGGCGCTTGACCTTGCCCCGCACGGATCCCACCTTCGTCCGCCGGTGCGCCCGGCGCTGACGGATAGATGACCAGTCAGGGACTCAGGGATCGGAGTCGTTGCCATGATCGACGCGGATCGGTCATCATGGAGGTATGCGCTCTTTCAACACAACGGGACCCATGGTCGAGGAAGATCACTACTGCATACCGCCATTAGAGCGAGTGGACTTGGATTGCGTGTTGAATCTAATCCGCGATCAGGAGTACTTTTGCCTGCACGCCCCTCGGCAAACCGGCAAGACTTCCCTGCTGAAAGCCCTCCAAGACCTACTCAATAGTGGCACCGTGGGCAGCTATCGTTGCGTCTACGTCCACTTGGAAGGCACCCAGACTGCTGGCCAAGATGTCGGCCGGGCGATGCAGTCAATTCTCGGCGAAATCGCCCTGCGGGCCCGGCTCGTGCTCAAGGACGACTTCGTAGACGAAACGCGGCTCCACGCATTGGAGACCGCGGGGCCTCACGGAGCGCTCAAACGGGTGCTTACCAAGTGGTCCTTGGCCGGCCCCCACCCGCTGGTGCTGCTGGTCGACGAGATCGACGCCCTCGTCGGGGACCCGCTGATCTCGGTTCTGCGGCAGTTGCGCTCCGGTTACGACAGAAGACCCGATAGCTACCCGCAAAGCGTCGTCTTGTGCGGAGTGCGAGACGTACGGGACTATCGCATTCCTTCGGGATCGACGGGCGAGCCCGTGACGGGAGGCAGCGGGTTCAATATCAGCGCGGCGTCGTTGCGGATGGGAGACTTCAAGCGCGAGGACGTCGAGGTGCTGCTGGGCCAGCACACCGCCGAGACCGGGCAGGAGTTCGAGCCCGCGGCTCTGGAACGCGTGTGGACGCAGGCGCAAGGACAACCGTGGCTGGTGAATGCCCTGTGCAATGAAGCCTGTTTCGAGAGCCCGCAGGGGCTGGACCGCAGCCGCGCCATCACGGAGGACAACATCTTGGCAGCCCAGGAAGTCCTCATCCAAGGCCGGGTGGGACATCTGCACCAGCTCGCCCGCAAGCTCGAGGAGGAACGCGTGCAGCGGGTCGTCGAGCCCATGCTCTGCGGAGCCCCGGGATACGAACTCTCAACCCACGATTACGAGTACGTGCGCGACCTCGGCCTCATCGCTGCCGGCGGCGAGATCCGCATCGCCAACCCGATCTACGCGGAAATGGTGCCGCGGGATCTGACCTCCGCCACCCGGGAGGACATGCTGGTGGAACCCGTGCGGTTTGTCGACGACGATGAATCCCTGAATGCCGACAAGCTGCTGGAAGCGTTCCAAGAGTATTGCCGCGAGAATGCGGAGCATCGGCTGCAACTGTTCCAGTATCGGCAGGCAGGACCGCAACTGCTGCTCCAAGCGTTCCTGCAGCGCGTCTTGAGAGGCCGGGGGCGCATCGAGCGGGAGTACGGCTTGGGGTTTGAGCGGGTCGACCTCTTGCTCCTGTGGACGCGCCCGCAGGGCATGCAACGGATCGTGATCGAGTGCAAGGTCCTGAAAGGCACGTTGGAACGGACTCTTGAACAGGGCTTGCCGCAGACGGCGGACTACATGGACCGGTGCGGCGCGGATGCGGGCCACCTCGTGATCTTTGACCGTAGCGAGAAGCCCTGGAGGGAGAAAATCTTCCGGCGGAGCGAGGAGTTCGATGGCACGCCGGTCGACGTGTGGGGCATATGAGGCCCGAACGCCCGGTTGAGATCGCGACCGGTCGCGGCTCGCGCCGGTAACTCGCAGCAACGTGTCGGCACTTCGACGCAAGCCCTTGCGAACCAAGCCATTCCAGCCACGCTACGCAATGCTTCCCGTAGACCGTCGCTAGGAGGTGAACCGGCCCGGTAGAGGAATCGACGGGCAGAGACAGATTGCAGTAAGATCACGCTCGGCGATCTCAACTCACCACTCACCATGCTCAAGGTCGCGCATACACAACGATCCCTTCTCGAGCGGCGCGCGCCAGCACGTGGTTGAGTGCGCCCTTCCAGTAATCGAAGTCGTCGCGACTGCAGACCAAGACATCGGTATCCACATCGAATCCGGCGACAGCCCGTAGGAGCTTGACTTCCTCGTCATGGGCACTTCGGCCCGACCCGAAGGGTTGCGACTCCACTACCAACAAGTCAAGATCCGAATTCTGCCGCGCATCACCGCGTGCGCGAGACCCGAAGAGAATGACTTGCTCGGGGTTGACCTCGGTCACGATCGCTTGCACGATCTCGTCCAACTCTGCGGGGACAGTCTGATCCACGGAGACTCATCCTATCAAGCTGTCGCAACGGCACCGTTCTCATGCGTCTAGTCGCACGTGCGCCGCAGGGTTGACGAGGGGCACACCGGTCGAGGTCGGAGGGAGTAGACCGCTCATCGGCAATTTCCGAACCGCACCGCCGGGTGGGATCCAGCGAATTCCATCCGAGGGTGTCCGCGGGCGTGGGCTCACAACACTTTGGAGCAGGCAACTACTTGAAATGCTGGGGATCTGACTGAGTGCGTTGTCTGGCCAGTGCTTGGACCACCGGAATCCCGACCCGAAGGCAAACTGTGTGGAGGTTGCGACTCGGCACCAACACACTCACCGGTACCGGACACGGATCGCCTGGCAATTCACAATCAAGGACGCTCGGGTCACCGTGAAGTGCTTCAATCCAAACCTCCGGTAGTTCGCTCCACCCAGCCACCGCTGAGAATCACGGACTGGGCGATCCGTTGTGGATCATTGGCAGCACTCCCGGATCATCTCAATCCCAGCCACTATCGGCGTGACCTTCAAAGCCCTACCCAAGCGTTCATCCACCCCTGTTCCCGTTCAGCTCTTCAATATCGCCAGCAGCAGGCTCGCGAGCATCGTCTCGCCTCTCGTGGCGTCAATGAAACTCCCGTTGCCCGCTGCCACCAGCGACTTCATGAAACGCTCCGGTGACGTGTCTGGAAAGGGCACCATCACCGCTGACACCGTCTGCCCCCGCATCGAAGCGAACGACTGCGCCGCCCGCAGGGCCGCCTGCTCCCTATCCGCGTAGGCCGGAGCGTCCGAAATCACCACGATGTACCGACGCCGACTCACCGAACGCCAGTTCAGGCCTACCGCTCGCTCCAACGCTGTCGTTAGCGCTTCTGGACGGTCCTGATTCCGTCGCGACCGCGGGTCGTTCATATTCGGCACCAGTCGTCCCACGAATCGCTCCAACTCTGCCAGCCGCGTCAAGCCCACAATTCCCTGCACGTGGATCGGAGTCCGCCAGCGCCGGTCGCCGAATGCAACGACTCCGATGCCTGTTGACGGTGCCAAGTTGTCCAGCACGTTTGCCAAGTCCGTGACCTCTCGTTTGAGTCCCTCGATCTCCTCGCTCATGCTGAAGCTCACGTCCAAGCAGATCACGATGTCCATATCCGGGATCTGCGTTTCTGTTAGAGCCTTGCCGAGCTCTTCCGCATTCTTCTCCGCGTCCTGTAGCTGTCGCCGGGCGTCTTCGAGCTGTCGCTGCGAATCCGCAAGGCGGTCTTCGGCTGCCTGCAAGCGCCTCTCCGCCACTTCGAGGCCGCGTCGCGCCGCCTCGGCACTTGCGTCCGCATCGTCTTCAGGGACGGGGCTGGTTTGATCCGCTCGCTCCAAGTCGCGGAGCACCTGGTCTCGCTGCCGCCGGGCCTCTGTCAGTTGGCGTCTCGCATTGCTGAGCTTCCGTTGCGCGTCTTCCCGCTGTCTCCTCTCGTCCTCCAGCGCTGCCTGGACCACCTCGACGTTTTCCCCCGAGTCCCCCGTGTTCGGGAAAAACGGCAGCGCCATCACCGTGACGAGGATGAACGCCCCCATGCCGGACGCGAACAGGTCCAGCGCGGACATCGAGAAGACATTGAGTTCGCGACTGCGGAGTCTCACTGAGAATCAGTACCTCTCGGTTGGGCGGTGCGTGTCGAGTTCAACGTCTCGTTGGCTGATGTGTGCCCCGACCTTGATCAGCCGCAGGTGGCCATTCATCAGCTTCTCCCGGTCCAGAGTTGCGCCGCTGCAGCGATCGAGATCTTTGGTTGTCGGTTCGCAGCCGGCTGCCCTGAGCCGGGCGTGTTCCCGGGAAGTGCCGTCGACTGTGACCACACGCTTCGCGTTGCCGGACGATCTTCCAATCACCCGACCTCCGTTAAAGACTGCAAGGTTGACCCTAACGATTCTAGCCCCCTACGCCTCGCCTTGATGCTCCTTGCCCAGAAGGATCATTTCGAAGCGGCGCGTTGCTCATTTCGAGGTGACTCCGTACGTGCCTGCGTGCCCCTCTTGGATTCGTCGGTCAGTCGTTCTCCCGACCTCCGCAGCGTGATCCCGTACCGACCCGATCAGAACCAGCACACCTAAGAGCATCCGTGTTGGAAGTCAAGGGTGATTTCCATGAATGCCTGCAAGTCCGGTGGTTCACGCGGGCACCTCCGAGGGGGGCGGGGAGGGTTGCCAGAGGCGGTCCGCGCGGAGGAGGGCGTCGGCGAGAGTGACGAGCTTGCGCATGACGGCGACGAGGGCCACCTTGGCTTGCTTGCCGCGCTCGCGGAGGCGTTTGTAGAAGGCGGCCAGGGGCGGGTTGCAGCGGATCGCGGCGACCGCGGCCATGTAGAGTGCGCAACGGGGCGCGGCGCGCCCGCCGCGGACGTGGCGGCGGCCTTCGTGCGAGCCGCTGTCGCGGGCGCAGGGAGCCACGCCGAGCAGGGCCCCGGCGGCTCGGCGGCCAAGTCCGCCGAGCTCGGGCATGGCGGCCAGCAGGCTGGCCGCGGTGGCCGGACCGACGCCGGGGATCGAGCGCAGCACTTCGGCGCGGCGGCGCAGACCGGGATCGGCCTCGATGGCAGCCAGCAGATCCTGCTCGAGGGCTTTGACGCGGCGTTCGGCGGCGGCCCGTTGCAAGCGCAACTGGCGCAGACCGGCCTTGGCCCCCAGTTCCTGCTCGATGCGGCTCAGCGACGCGAGCTCGTCGACGAAGTGCCGGCGCAGCAGCACCAGATCCTGCAAGTCGGCCAAGGCCTTGTCCAGCGGCGCGGTAGCTTCCAAGCCTTCCAGGCGCCCGAAGCGGGCGAGGACCTTGGCGTCCACGCGGTCGGTCTTGACCAGCAGGCCGAGGGCCTCGGCAAAGCGTCGCGCGCAGTCCGGGCGCACGGCCACGGTCTCCACGCCGTCGGCCGCCAGGCACTGGTGCAACGGGCGGTGGTAGCGTCCGGTGGGCTCGAACACGGCGCGCTCGACGCCGTGCTTGCGCAGCCAGTTGCGCAGAGCGCGCCGGCCGAGCTTGTCGTTGGGGAAGCGGCGGGCGTGCCCGCCGGGCTCGATGTGCGCGTCGAGCCAGCGCTTGCCGACGTCGATGCCGGCGACGATGGCGGGAACCCCGCCGGTGGCCGATGACTGGGCAGCGGCTGCGCCGCTCGCTACACTGTCAGAGTTCATGTCCTGCGTCTCCTGGGCTTGTACTGATTCCGGGCCTTGCTGCCCACGCATCCGTTCAGGACGTGCAGGACGTGTTGCGGCGGGCCGACCAAGCTAATAGACGGGCCACGGCCCAGCCCCGATTCGCGGTCCGACCCGCCGCCTGTGCCAAGGCTCGGCCAAGCCTCGGCACAGCACCTCCCCGCTGACGCGGGGAGGGAGATCGCAGCTGCGAAAGGCGCTTCCGGAGCCAAGCCAGGAATCGCTCTGTGCAGCATCATTTCCAACATACAAGCCCCGATTGAGGTTCGGAAAATCCGGATGGCGACGCATGCGGAAGTGAAGCGAGTTCCCGGTCGCCGCAGGGCGGCGGTCGGGAGCACGGGCGCGGGCGATACAGAGGCCGCGTCGGTAGCTGGGTCGGAGGCCCGAGGCGGAGTCCGGGAAGACGTGCGCTTTCCGGGCGGCTGGCCGCAGAGCGGTCGGGAACGCCGGAGCGGGCGGACGGCGCGGCTTCGCGTGTGCGAGCGCATGATCTCGAACGAGAGCCCAGTGCGGGAAATCCGCACGCTGGGTTCGATGAGCGGGGAGAGGAAACGTAGTCGAAGTGGAGTGCGAGGCACAGGTGGGATGGCGCTGGACGCCGGAATCCGTGCTCCCTCCACCGCTCGACCGGCGCGCCTCTCCTCGACTCTACTGGCCAGTTGAGAATGTTAAGGATTTCCAGATCGCGAGCGCGAGCGTGGATGCTATCGGAATCCCTGAGCGGTCTTGATTGGATCGTCCGGTCGGGGCGGATCGGACTGCTTGCGGAGGATTCGCGGCATCAGGACCTCGGCCGCGGTGAGTGCGCCCTTGCCAAAGGCTGTGCGTTACCGATGCGAACCGTGATCCCAGCCGACTGACCGCCGCGCAGCCGCCCGCTCGGAAGCCGCTCGCACGGCCCCGCGCAGGATTCCGGTGCTACGCGCATGCCAGGAAACGATCCACCACGGCACTCCTCTCTGGATCCGAACCCGCTGCAGGCAGCCGAAATCAATAACATGGTCGCTGGCCGGCTGGTGCTCTTCGCCGAGCATCCAACTCACACTAAGGGCCTTGTTTCACTTGGACTATTCGCGAAGCGACCGTCTCGACCGACCGTTGGGGTCATGTTGTCTGGACTCACGTCCTGGCTCAAATTTACTCGGACATCCAGATGGCGGCTGGAACGAAAGCTGCTTGGCGGATCCATTCCCGCTGGGGTGCGGTGCATCAGCCCGGCAGTCGTTGTTCGGCTCTCTTTTTTGCTCGAGACCTTGACATGCGACGGTGCTTACATGCTACGATTAAACTACTACCTTCGATTCGGCGATTCGGGCAGAATCTGTGGATCGCGGTCACCTCTCGATTTGATGCAGTGTCCCTTGGTCGTAAGTTGTTGGAAATAAACGACTTAGGACGAATTCATCTCATGACGAGCGGTGATCGGAGGTCCTACAGCAGAATCTGACCGTCTCCTCGGGATAGTTACCAACACAGTACACAGAGGATCTCATGCCTAGCAAGCGTACACCTAGCACCGACGAAATCGTCGACTTTCTGAGGCATCGTCCTTACAAGTATGTCAAGCAACTCGGGCACGGGGCTTGCGGGGAAACTGTATTGCTCCGTGATGACGAGATCGACGAGCAGTTCGTGTGCAAGAAATACCATCCGCCTCAAGGAGATCAGGAGGACTTGTTCCAACGGTTCAGGCAAGAAATCAAGATCTTGCACAAACTCTTTCATCCCAATGTGGTTCGCGTATACGACTACTTTCTTTACCCCAAATCCCATGCCGGGTTTATTGTCATGGAATTCGTTGAGGGTCTTGCAATCGACAAGTTCTTGAATCAATCCCCGGGTGAATTAGAGAATATATTCCTACAATTAGTCCGCGGATTTCAACACCTCGCGTCACAGAACGTTCTCCATAGGGATATCAGATGTGAGAATATCCTTGTTCAAGACGACGGTTGCGTGAAGATCATTGATTTGGGTTTTGGGAAAGTGGTTCGCAACCCGGGCGACTCCGCCAAGAGCATTAATTTAAACTGGGAGTGTGCTCCGCCTCTTGAATTCAATGAGCATAAATATGATTTTTCCACTGACGTGTATTTTGTCGGCAAGCTATTTGATGGGATTCTTGGTGGAATTGATGGCGATTCATTCAAGTACAAGAAACTTGTTTCTGAAATGTGCCAAAAAGATCCCGCACAAAGGATATCTAGCTTTTCGGAGGTCATCGATGAGATTCGCAAGTATGAGTCGCTCGAGAAGAGATTCGATATTTCGGAGGCCGATCAATGCACATACCGCCAGTTTTCGGACGCAGTTGCCGAGCGAATCGAGGGTATCGAAACAAGTGCAAAATACCGTACTAACTGCCAAGATGTTCATTCAAGACTGGATGCACTGCTCGAGAAGACGTTACTTGAGAGCCATGTTTCGGTCAGCTTGATCGGGGACTGCTTCATTGAGGGCGAATATCGCTACTATGACGAGAATGGAGGATATGGAGACTATAGATTTCCAGTCAATATTTTGCACGATTTTGTGCGCTTATTTAAATCATGTGGGAAGGCACTGCAACGAGTGATACTCTTGAATCTGCAGACTAGAATCGATTCAATTAAGCGCTATGATAAATCATCAGATTCCGATGATCAAATTCCATTCTAGTGCTCAAGATATTCGGGTGCGGATCAGTTTGATTATCATCGCACCTTCCTGCAGTAGTGGCATTCAAGATGGCTACGGCCGAATCTGCCAGTTTTCTACGTGATTAACAGGAATTCGCCAAGGCGAAGGTGACCGAAACACGGAGTTGGGAGGAAATCCATACGAGCGATGGTGTCCAGCCGAGTCGGCATGTTGCGCCTCTTTTCCGACGAGTCAATGCGCGAGACCCCGCTTCCAAGACGATGTCTTCACCGGTCGCATGCTGCGTGCTGAGCAGCGTCTGCTTCACGCGGCGACGGGATCCCTTAGGTAGAGGGTCGGCAAAAGGAATACAGGTTGAGGAGCGCAAACTCGGCAATCGCCAGATCATGGTCGCCCTTGATCACAATGGCTGAGGGGAGTCGGATCGGAGGGAAGAACTGCATCTGCTCTGGATTACTCTGCTCGACCATCCAGTACTGGCGTATTGTCGCACCGGCTCGATCAGTCGGGAGCCAAGATCCTTGGTCAAAGCAGCGCGGAGCGCTGGCGGACTCGATACGTAACGTGGCCTGGCGCAGTTCGCTCCACTAGACGGGGATGTTGATCGTGGCGCCGTGCGACCTCAACGCGCACTGACCGTGGGTTGCGGCGGCGCGGGACAGTGAAGCGGATGCCGACGTGGTCAGGCTGCGCGAGGTGAGCGAAATTCAGTGGTTTGAGTCAAAGTGAACAGCGATTACTGAGTCTTCGGAAAGCGCAAGGAGCACTTCGAGACGCAGCTCGCGTCCCCCGGAGTCCGGATTGTGCGCTTCGTCCATAACCACAAGCGTGAGCGAGCGGGCAACCCGGTTGTTACGTACCACCAAGGAGAGCTTCGCGGGGGTTGCGACAAGCACGTGAAACTTCCGCTCAGTCGCTTGCACTAGCAGATCTTCAAGCGCATCGATATCCGCTGCAGCGGTTAGCTGGTGGACCCCAATCTTGATCGGGTCGAAGTCACGACGGAGCCGACGCGTAAGCTGAGTCACAAGGGCACTGGTAGGTGCTACTCCCGCGTCAGCATCGAACAGGTCCAGCACTTGCGGGATTCGAAACTGCGCGAGCAGTGTCTTGCCTCAGGGCTTGGCAGGTCGACCACGACTGCGTTCTTCGCTTCGTCCACGAGTCCCTGTTGTCAGATCGCGGACCGTTGCGGCGGAAGCGGTTTGACCGCTCCCCGGCTCTCGCGATGCGCAACGGACCCAACGAACTCGGCGGTCCCGGAACTCACGGACCGGATAGCCCATCACCACGGATTCCTCACGATGACCTTCGCAGCAGCGTGCAACCAATGCAGCACCGTCGCTAACCGCATGTCCCGCGTTGCTTCGGCCGCGACCACTCCTGGTTCAAAGTGCCTGTCGAGTTCGCGCTCAATCTCGGGTGGGTCGCCTTGAGTCAGATAGACACTCAGTAGCTCGGTGGCCTTGGCCCAGTGGTAAAGCGCAACGAGGTGAAATGCAACCGCTCGGTTCCCATCCTTTTCCGCAGTTGCCACGAGCTTGCTCTCGTGCTCCTGTTGTTCTTCCCGAAGCCCCGCGATCACCTGCTGAATGGCATGCAACTCGCTCCAGCCGTCCCTTCGGAACAAACGGATCCAGCAGCCGAAGATTCGATAGAGCAACCGGCGGTCCCAATCTTCTCCATCCACCTCGGGGACTCGCAGGATCTCGTCGTTCTCCCGATACCATCTGCGGAGGTCCGACCAACGTTCGCCGCAGCAGGCCAGGGCGGATACCTCGAGCACGTGCAGCAGCCTCTTGAGATTGGTCTCCGGGCATGGCATGACGCGCAGGAGGCCGAACGCACGATGACACGCGGCCACGGCAATCTCCCGCTGGGAGTCGTCGTCGCTGGATTTGCCCGTTAGGGCATCGAGCCCCAATGTCGCGGCAACCTGGTATGCAAGCGAAACACGACCCAGAACGTCGCTGTCGTCGGCCGACTCCTCGAAGTCGAGGTCGATCTGTCCGCCGCCAGCTCGTCGCGCCAACCGATAATTCGCGATTTCGTCAGACCGCTGTAAGTTACCTTGCGGAACCGCCTTGATGACCCAGTGGGCGGTCAGCCTGTCGAAGGCCGTAGCAGATAGGCTCATGCGCTAGCTCCACGGAAGGTCTCGCCCAAGTCAAGGCCGAGACGAGGGATCTGACTCTTCGGCAGATAGATTGCGAGTAGTTCGACCACAATCGCTTGAGTGTGACCGGGGGCCAGCATTGCAATGGCACGGCGCAGATTGGACTTACTCCGTTCTACCTCGTGAATCAAGGTTCCGAAGAGTCTCACGTCAAGATCGTCCTTGAATCGCCTTTCGAAGAATCGTAGCCGAGCTTTCCATAGGTCGTTGGCATGGAGCCTGTCGCTATTTCGATTGTGTCACACCACAGCCCCCTCTCCTTGGCACCTCGATGGGCGGACCAGCCAATCCGGATCCCGCCAGCGCCGTCCGCCAAACGCCACCACCTCGATGCCCGTCGATGGCGCCAAGGTGTCCAGCACTTTTTCCAGGTCCCTAATCCCTCGCTGGATTCGTCCATCTGTCGCTTCCGCGACAGCAGCCGCGCGCCCATGAACGCGAGCCCCAGCAGGACCAACCGACCGACGGCTCCTCCAACGATCCAAAGCGAGCCCGAGAGTGCTTCCTGCCCAACCCGCTCCTCGGCGAATCGCGCTTCCCGCGGCTCGAACTCGGCCGTAGCCGGTAGTCATGGCCGCCGACAGATAGACTCGCCGCTGTCGAATCGAGGCCCGCACGAGTCTTGTGGCAGACTAGTTTCGTGCCAGATGAATGGAGTGATCGCCGGGACGCCCTCCCGCAGGGGTGCGTACTCCGCGACTACACGATCCAAGAGGTGCTGGGGCACGGCGGGTTCGGGATCGTCTACAAGGCATGCCACAACGAGTTGGACCACGTTGTGGCGATCAAGGAGT
Source organism: Bryobacterales bacterium (assembly GCA_965242625.1). Taxonomy (GTDB): domain Bacteria; phylum Acidobacteriota; class Terriglobia; order Bryobacterales; family UBA6623; genus VXMF01. The sequence continues at coordinate 2,008,161 of CBDEST010000005.1, forward strand.
ATCTGCCGTCGGAACTCGCTGTACGGGAAGGCACGACGATCCGGGCGAGGAGCGCGGACTGCGAGACCCATTTCGCCGACGGGCTGCGACGCTTTCGCGAAGAGGCGAAAGCGCTGATCGATTTTCAGCAGCATCCCAGCGTCGTCGACTGCCGTGATTTCTTCCGTGCCAACGGGACGGCCTACCTCGTCATGGAATACGTGGAGGGGCTGCCGCTGTCGGAGCTGCTCCGGCAGCGGGAGGCAGCGGGTGAGCCGTTCACGGAGTCCGACCTGCTGTGCATAGCCATTCCGCTGGCGCAGGGACTGGCCCACATCCACCGAGCGGGGGTGATCCATCGGGACATCAAGCCGGCGAACATTTTGGTGCGCGAGTCTGATCAACGGCCGGTACTGATCGACTTCGGAGCTGCGAAGCAGGCGGTGGCGGAGCATAGCCGGTCGTTGGCGCCGTACACGGAGGGGTACGCGGCTTTTGAGCAAGTCGCGGACGGACAACTCGGCCCGTGGACCGACCTGTACGGTTTCGGAGCGGTGCTGTGGCGCATGGTGGCGGGTGGCAACCGGCCATGGGACCCGCCGAACCCGGTGAAAGTGGAGAGACGTGCGAACGCGGGTCTTCGGGAAGCTGATGACCCGCTCCCCGCGGCCAAGGAACTCGGCGCGGGCCGCTTCGCGGATGAGATTCTCGAAACGATCGATGGATGCTTGCAACTGAGGGACTCCGAGCGGATCAGGGAGAGCGACCGAGTAGTGCAGATGCTGCAGGGGAGTAGCGGGGAGAGTCCGCAGCCAGCAGCGGTTGAGCAACACTCCGAAGGAGGTCATGATGTCGACCTCCCGGATCCGGTGAGTGAGGTGGTCCGAACTGGCCGCTTTTCTACAGGGCGATCATGGAAGATCGTCGGGGTCGCCGCGGCCATCGCGGCGGCCGTGGCATTGGCTGCTTTTTCACTAATCCGGAGGGATGAGAATACGGCAACACCCGAGAGGTGGGGATTCAGCGTCGAAACGGAACCCACGACGGCGACCGTTGCACTCCTCAATGGCCCTGAAGCGTATCGCCCCGGGATGCTGCTGGTCCCCGGGCAATACGAAATCGAAGTGAGTGCGCCAGGATTCGTAACCCTTCGTGACCGGGTCACGCACTCGGAGCCGGAGACACTGCACCGAGCCGAACTGGAGCCACTCCCGCACGCAGAGCCTGAGCCAAGTCCACAGACCTCATCGAATGAGGTTGCCGAAGCTGCGGACTCGACTAGTGAGGAGAGGGAGCGAGCGCCAAGTCGAGTGTCAGACGCGAGCGAACCTGTCGCTACTGAGCCGGCGGTAGCGGAAGAGCAAGTGAATGCCGATACCGACGCTGGATCGAGTAGTGACTGTAGTGCTGGTGATTTCGAAGACTGCTTCGAACAAGGGGAAGCACACCGCATGGGAGACGGTGTTCCGCTGGACTATACCCGCGCCGCCGAATTCTACGAACTGGCCTGTGATGGCGGATACGCCGAGGGTTGCAGGAGTCTCCGAATTCTGGGATTCCAGTACAGAAATGGAGATGGGGTTCCCCAAGACTTGACCCGCGCGGCGGAAGTCTACGAGCATGCTTGCAATGGCGGGGATGCCGATGCCTGCTGGTTGGTCGGATACATGTACGAAGAGGGCAATGGGGTGTCGGTAGACTATTCGCGCGCGGCGGAACTTTACGACCGGGCCTGCGAAGGTGGGGACGCCGCAGGCTGCTGGAGCCTCGGTTTGTTGTATAGGAATGGCGAAGGGGTTGCCTTGAACAATGCGCGTGCGGCGGAACTCTACCGACGGTCCTGCGATGGCGGGTATGGCGTAGGCTGCTGGAATCTCGGAACCATGTACGAGGCAGGTGAGGGAGTGCCTTTAGATCGGGCTCGTGCGGCCGAGTTGTACCGGCGGGCATGCGACAGCGGGGAGGCCTTCGGCTGCCGCAGGCTCGGATACCTCCACAGGGATGGCAAGGGTGTGCCCCAAGATCAGAAAACGGCGGCGAAACTCTTTCAACTCGCTTGCGACGGCAGGGACGCCGGTGGATGCAGTAGCCTTGGAATGATGTACAGGGACGGGGAGGGTGTGTCGAAAGACATGGTTCGCGCGGCGCAGCTCTTTGAGCGAGGCTGTGAAGGAGGGGACGCTGATGGCTGCTGGTTCCTTGCATTCAGGTACCAGAATGGCGAGGGAGTGCCTTTAGACCGGGCGCGCGCGGCGGAACTGTACAAGCGAGCTTGCGATGGCGACAACATGAGTGGCTGCACGAGTCTCGGATTCATGTACCAGACTGGTGGGGGTGTGTCCCAGGACCTGTCTCGTGCGGCGGAACTCTTTGAACGCGCTTGCGACAGTGGGGATGGCCACGGCTGTTCCAGCCTCGCATTCATGTACCACAATGGCGATGGAGTGCCGTTGAACCGTGCCCGCGCTGCGGAACTCTACCACCGTGCCTGTGAAGGCGGGGAGGCCTTCGGCTGCAACAATCTTGGACTCTTGTACGATGACGGTCATGGCGTCGGCCAAGACAAAGTCCGTGCGGCGGAACTCTACCACCGCGCTTGTGAAGGCGGGAGCATGACTGGCTGCTCGAATCTCGGATCCTCTTACTTCAATGGCGAGGGAGTGAGGCAAGACCGGGCGCGTGCAGCGGAACTCTACAAGCAAGCCTGCGATGGCGACAACATGAGTGGCTGCCACAACCTTGGATTGAATTACTACCGCGGACAAGGTATTCGCCAAGACAAATCCTTGGCCGCTGCCCTGTTCAGGAAGGCATGCGGAAACGGCCATCAGAAAGCTTGCGAATCGCTCGAGACGCTGAATTGGTGATAGCCTCTTCACGCGGTGGATTCTTCACAGCTCACAGTGCTCGCCGTGCCCGCTGGACCTACCTCCGTAGCCTCCAGCCTCGTCCCATCAACTCTTCAATATCGCCAGCAGCAAACTCGCCAGCATCGTCTCGCCATGCGTCGCGTCGATAAAGCTCCCATTCCCCGCAACCGCAAGCGCCCGCATGAATCGCTCCGGGTTCGTCCGCGGATCCAGCACCCACACCGCTGACACCGTCTGACCCTCCACCGATGCAAACGACTGCGCTGTCCGCAGCGCCGACTGCTCCCGTTCCGGGTACGCCGCGGCGTCCGAAACCACCACGATGTATCGCCGCCGACTGATAGATCGCCAATTCAGACCCGCCGCTTGTTGCAGGGCCGTCGCCAGCGCCTCCGGATAGTCTTCGTTCCGCCGCCAGCGGGGGTCTCTCATGTTCGGCTCCAAGCGCCCCACGAATTGCTCGATCATCCACAGTTGCGACAGGCCCACGATTTGCTGCACGTGAATCGGATTCTGCCAGCGCCGATCCCCGAACGCCACCACCCCGATGCCCGTCGACGGCGCCAAGGTGTCCAGCACATTCGCCAGATCCGTGATCTCTCGCTTGAGCCCCTCGATCTCCTCCTCCATGCTGCCGCTGACATCCAAGCAGATCACGATGTCCAGGTCCGGGATCTTCAGATCCGCTAGGGCGTCGCCCAGCTCCTCGGCATTCTTCTCCGCGTCCTGCAGCCGTCGCCGGGCGTCTTCGAGCTTCCGTTCCGATTCCGCTAGTTGGTCTTCCGCCGCCTTCAAGCGCTGCTCGGCCTCTTCGAGGCTCCGTCGCGCTTCCTCCGCTTGCGCCTCCGCGTCTTCGTCCGGAACCGGGCTCGTCTGCTTCGCACGCTCCAGATCGCGGATGGCTTGGTCGTGCTGTCGCCGCGCCTCCGCCAGTTGGCGTCTCGCGTCGCTGAGCAGCCGTTGCGCTTCGTCGCGCTGTCTCTGCGCGTCCTCCAGCGCGGCCTGGACCACCTCGACGTCTTCCCCCGAGTCCCCCGTGTTCGGGAAGAACGGCAGCGCCATCACCGTGACGAGGATGAACGCCCCCATGCCGGACGCGAACAGGTCCAGCGCGGACATCGAGAAGACGTTCAGCTCGCGACTGCGCAGTCTCACGGTGAATCAGCCCTGCTCCTTCAGGAAGTGCGTGTCGAATTCGACATCTCCCAAGCCGACCCGCGCCCCGCGCCGGATCGTCCGCGGCTGCCCCTTCAGCAGCCTCTCCCCGTCCACGGTCGTGCCGTTCATGCTGCCGAGATCCTCGATCGTCAGTTCGCCGCCATCGACCTTGAGCCGGGCATGGTGCCGCGAAACGCTGTCGATCGGGATCACGTACTTCGCGTCCGCGGAGGACCGCCCGATGATCTGGCCCGCTTCCGAGCGCGCCACCGCTGTCCCGTCGATCTTGATCCGCAGGGTCTCCCCTTGCGGCCCCGTGCCCACTAGGATCATGTCCGGAAACGACACGTTGGTCATCTCGAGCTGGCTCCGCGCGTCCTCCAGCGCCACGTTGGATTCGTCGACCTGCCGCTTCCGTGACCGCAGCCGCACGGCCATGATCGCCAGCCCCAGCAGGACCAGCAGTCCGATGGCCCCGCCGACCATCCACTGCGTGCGCTCGCGCTCTTCCTGCGCGCTCCGTTCCTGAGCGAATTCCGCTTCCCGTCGCTGGAGTTCGGCTTGGCTCTGCTCGATCTGTTCCTCGAGCCCTTCGCGCGCCGCCACGTGTGCATCGATTTCCTTTTGCTTGGCCGCCACGTCCGCGCTGCGCTTCTGCAGCCGCTGCTCGATTTCGACCTTCTGGGCCTCGAGTTCGGCCTTGCGCACCTCCAATGCCTCCACTTGCTCCTGGCTCTGTTGCTGCTGCTCGGTCGAAGCCGCTTCGATCTCGGCAATCTGCTTCTCCAAGGCGGCCTTCTCCTCGGTCACCTTGTCGCGCTCGGCTTCGAGGGCCGCCTTGGCCTCTTCGAGCTCCTTGCCCGCTTCCTCCGACTTCGATAGCTGTTCCGCCAGCGAGGGGCATGCCGCGTCCGCGATCTGGAGTTCCACCCCTTGGGCGTTCAGGAACGCCTTGAGCGTCGGCAGGTCGCCGCTCGAGCCGAGATTCTGGTCTTCCTTCGGCACCTTCCCTTTCGGCCGGAAATCGCTGATCCCCACCAGCTCCCCGCAATTGTTCAGCAGCGGGGCTCCCGCTTCTTGCTCCGTGGGAATCGCAGTGAATCGGTAGCGGACCCGCCCGTCCTTGTCCTCGACGATCGAATGCAGCGCCCCTTCGCGACGCGTCCCGTCCGCGAGGGACAGATCCACTTGTCGCCCGGTCGTCGGGGCCTCCGACGCGAGCGTCGGAGGCTCGACCGCCAGCCCCGGCACCGCGATCAGTGCCAGTTGGGCATCCTTGTCGCTAGCTTGGACGCTGGCCTCGATACGCGCGCTCGACGACGGCTCGTTCACGAGCAGTCCGTCGACGCGCGAGACGAAGCGCTCGGTGGTGAGCAGCAGCCCTTCGGCAACAGCCACCCCGACTCCCGTGCCTGTCTCCTTCCCGCCCTTCACCACCGTGATCTGGAAGGTGGTCTCGGCCAGGGCGGGAACTGCTGCCACGAGCAGCGCGCCGATACGCAGAATCCATTGCATTCGTGCCACTTGAGCGATCTCCGGTTCTTCGATTCCAAGGCGGCCCTTCCGAAAAGAATCCGGCCAGCCCTCGGTTGCCGCGCCGCGTGCGGCGCGGCTAGCTCCCCTCCGCCGTTCCATCCGCGTCCTTCCAGCGGAACTTGTCGTCGCAGAACGCTACGAAGCGCAGCGTCGTGCCGCCGATCGAAATCGTGCTGCCATGCTCCAAGAGCGTCGGCGTGAGGACGGGACTCCCCTCCAAGTAGACGAGGTTCACGCCCTTGCCTTGCTGGATGTAGAACTGGTTGGCACGAGGGTCATAGCTGATCACCGCGTGATCGGAACGGGAGATCTGAGGGTCTCCGAAGTCGAGCCGGATCCGAGACTCATCGCGACCGACGGTGTTCTGCCCGTTGCCGATCTGGACCGCCGATCCCTTGCCCGGTCCCTCGATCACGACGAGCCAGCCGACGACGGGATCCTTGGCCGACTGCGGCCCTGTAGCAGGTGACCGGGTCAACCCGCCGGCGATCTGCGTGTGGGTCTCGCCGCCGATCGACCCGGCGGAGCCCCGCCGCGCTCCGAGCGGCCCCGTGATCGGTCTCGTGGGAAGCTCGTCGTAGAAGCCCGGGTTCTGGCCTTGACCCTCCTTCGGAACGAGCGGACTGCGATCTCTTGGCAGCGTCGTCGGGGCGTCGACCGGGATGCCGCTGGTGTTCAGTTTCTTCGCCACGATGGAATGCCCTCCTTACGAGTCCTCGTACAGCCGGTTGATCAGATTGTCCAAGCAGTACTGCCCGGCGCTGTTCAACGCGACCTCTTCCTTGCCTTGGGCGATGTGCAGCAGGAACACGAGTATCGCCGACAATATCAAGGCTACCAGCGTCGTGCTGAAAGCGATACCGAGTTTCGCGGTCATCAGCCCGAACCAAGCCTGCACGGCCATGGCGTTATCGAGGTCCGGCACGTTCCCGGCCGCGGACAGCGCGAGCGCGATGCCGATGACCGTTCCCAGGAACCCGAGCGTCGGAATGAGCCACACCAGATAGCGCAGCATGTTGTACTTCAGCTCGATCTCGTGCTGCATCAGCTCGAGGCTCGAGTTGAGCAGGCTGTTGGCCTGCTCGATGGAGCGGCTGATCTGGAACTGCTGGGTGATCCTGAGGATCAAGCGCTGGAGCCGGAAGTAGCGCGATTGCTTCGCGCGGACGATGCTCTTGTACATGGGAACGAGATCCTTCGCCCGCAGCAGCGTGCTGTCGTCCTCGGGCAGCAGGCTCTTGCCGAATTGCGCGGTTTCATCGGTGGCGCGGTTGAACCGCACCCAGAGCTCGCCCAAGCCGAAGAAGAACATCAGCCACATCACGTTCTGGATCGTGAGCGGGTAGATGCCGCTGTCGCGGTCCAGCAGGACCGCCGACATGTAGACATCTCCCGTGCCCACGCGTGGCGTGGGGAGCGCGAGCGTCAGCAGGCCGATCACGATGCAGCCGACGATCAGGGCCGCCAACACGGTGATGGCGCGGTAGCTGCGTTCTCCGTCCTCGAGTCGATTCATAGGGGTCTCGGCCGGTCCCTCCTACTAGTTGAGCAGGTTCGGGGCTTTCGCGGGGCTTTACGGGCGACAGTCGCTACCCCCGCGTGAATGCCAGCCTTGGCGAACTGGCTCTCGCTTGGAACGCCGGCGCTGTCGGCACCGGCATGAACGGTGGGCTCGTCAGCAGCTGCGTTGGCAGGCTTTCGAAACCTGCCTCGGTAGCATTGTCGCAAAGCCCCGGCCATTCGTGACGGCTTGACGAACCGTGCGCTCCACCAGAGGGGAGTGGCAGTTACGGGTTGGCTGTCCGATGCGCCGCCTTCGGTGGTGCTACTTGGCGTTCCTCATGCAACAGCGGTACGCCGCCCTCACCGCCTCGCTCGGAGGAATACAGCCAGAGCCGACAACGTCGCTTCCACGTTACTGGCGGCTAGGCGGGCCAAGCCCACCATCCAGCACTCCGCTCCCCAGCAAGAGCCCCAGATCCATCGTGCCCGTCCAATCCCGAAGACGAGGGTGGGCAGAACCGACGACGACATCAGTGCCGCCGTTTTCGTCCCGAGAGAAGCAGAGCAATTGATCGACGTTCGCCAAGCGGGCGACGTCTGGCGAATGGGTCGCCAACAGCACTTGGGAAGCGTAGATCGTGGAGAGGGACTGCAGGACCAACTCCACTTTGCGTGGATGCATCCCGTTCTCCGGCTCCTTGATCAGAAACGGCCCACCGGGACCGGGGAGATATGCGAGCAGCGTCAGTGCGAGGAACCGAAGAGTGCCCTCCGACACGACCCACGAGGGCGCCTCCAGACCGTTACGGTACTGGACGACCAAATACCGGCTACCGTCCCACGGTTGCGTCCTTGTCGAGATCAGCTCGATGTCGGGCAGTGCCTCTTGAACGTGTGTCAGCCAATCTTCGTATCGCTCAGGGTGGGCCTTCATGAATGAGTCCACGACATGAGGCAGATTCGAACCGTCGGGGCGGAATGTGGTGGAGCGACCAGGGGAGCTGGCGCGTCGCATGGTTTCGCTCGACAGCGCGACTCGTTGAACCCCTTCGGCCAGCATCCGATGGAACCGCGTGGCAACGGGAAAGTTCGCCTTCTCAGCGGGCAAGCCACCCAGTGCGGATTTGCCCTTGGAGATTCGCAACCCGACCGACCGCGAGGATGTCTCAGAGCGGAAGGTAACGCGTTCCGAATCGTGAGGCCGATGGATCACCCGTCTCCAGCCCGCAGGGGCGCGCTTCTCCGGATCCATGACGATGCCCATAGGTGCGGAGTCTGGATTCGGAATCGTCGACAGCGGAGGCTCGGCCTCATCGCTCCCTGGCTTCAGCCAGAGGTTCTCTCTCGTGATTCCGTAAGGCTCGGATGCCTTGATTGCAATCTCGTACCGACATACAGTGGCATTCGTGCGCTGCAGTTGATAGCGAATACTGTCAGGCACGCTGGTTTCCACTGCGAGTTCGAACGATTCCCCGCGGCCCATCCACGTTAGGTGCCGCGGGTCGGTGGCGCGAACCGGGATCTGGAGCGGCGGGTAGCCCATGATGGCGTGCTCAAGATCCACACGCTGGAGATCCGCGAGAAAGGCCAGCACGTCGAGAAAGGCCGATTTTCCGCTCGCATTCGGTCCGACGAGGACATGGAACGGCCCAAGCCGCTGGGAGACATAGCGTAAGGAGCGGAACCCGAACGCCTCGATCCGGTTGACCATCAAGCGGGAGGATCGATCTCGGGCGAAAGTCATTGTGACGCCCCCGCCCGTGCGAGCAACTCGCGCAGAGGCTGGCTGTCTCCTAGTGCGTTCAGGTCTGGCTCGGCCCAATTCGTGCAGCGCAGATCGCGTTGCCTGCCCACTTGGTCATTGTCGACATGGACGAGACCGCCCGCCTGCGGTGCGGCCGCGAGTGCCCGAATCCTAGCCATCCTCTGCGCAGACGTCACGACCATCCTCAATGGACTCATCGTAACCAACAGTGCGGGTCGTTCGCTTGCAGGATCGAGATGCGATTCGTCGAGCTCTGAGACCAGACCGACCGGCAGGGTGGCCGAGGGGGCCGCACGTCGAGTTCAACGTGCAACTTACGAGACAGCCGTGCCACGCGGGGGCCTCCAAACACGTACCATGTCTTGAAACCCGGGCATGCAGCAGCGCAGGAACCGGACTTCTCGCTCCCGGCGGGTAATGATCCCTGTACTGGCTTGACCAGTCCCTGTTCAGTGGTACACGCGAAGCGGTCTTGGCGGGAGAGGCACGGGACTTCCCCGTGGGTCCCTGAACAATGCATCTGTGAAAAGTTCTGGAACCGCCGGACCGGCCTTCTCATGGGCACTGGCGTTCCCGGTCCACGCGATCACTGAGTGGTGCAGCGTCCGTAGCATCTGGAAGTCAGACCCGCATCGCCTGCTGAGGCTCGTTGGTCCGAGGCGAAGCCTCGCCAGTGATGGCTCGGCGAACTATGCACGCGCCCATCTGGGAGCGTCATCTACAGGCTGGTCGTTCAATGAGTCGCCTTCGGTTGCGCTACTCTGGAGCCCTCACGCAACTGCGAGCCGGCGACCCCGCACTACTCACTGAAGGGAGGCGGTGTAAGCCCAGATAGCGGCTGCTTAGTTCATTCCAATCCGAAAATGAGCCTGAACGAGGGCCGAGGGAAGGGATGCGGGAACGGAGTGATTATAGACCCACGGGAGGGTCTGCTGCAAGCCCAGTGCCACCGCCTTATGCTAGGAAGGCAGCCGAAGCGGACGCGCGGCTCTGCCGAGGGGCAACCGCGCTAGGAATAGGTTGCGCTGGTGACCGATGGTCCCCCGGGGCGGTTCCGGTTGGAGCCGCCCCGGTCATGGTCGTCGGCACGGGGCCCTTCCATCGGGGCCAGCTCATGCCTAAGGAAAACCTCGGGGGGTTCGGGGGGCAGAGCCACCCGTCAGATAACAAGGCTGCGCCCGCAGGGCGCAGACCGATGACCCCGCTGGAGCGCACCGCGGCACGGCCCGTGCGGAAAGACTCGATTCCAACGTGAGATGAGCCTGAACGAGGCCGCGCTCAGGCCGCCTCCCGCAGTTCCGCGAAGAGCGCCTCGCGCGCCTCTTGCAGAGCGCGCGCCGCTGCGTGGTCCGTCTGCGCGTGCGCCTCCCGGTCCAACTCCGCGAAGCTCACCTCCGGCCGCAAGTAGCGCGCCGCCTCCGGCAGCGCCTTGAGCCGCTCGTACGGCGTGCGGATGTCGGCTGGCCGGTAGACCTTGCGCTGCTTCCCCTTGGCATCCGTCTCCACGCGCGGGTACAGGCACGGCCGGTGGTAGTTCAGGTACGGGTCCAGCACCTCGCGGTGGAACCGGTCCAGGCGCTCCGCGTGGCGTCCCGGGATGTGCCCGTACCCGAATTGCTTGCGGATCACGCTGCCGTTCTTGCTCTCCGCCAGGGCGTTGTCGTTGCTGCGCCGCGGGCGCGACTTGGTGAACTCCTCCACGCGCAGCTTCTCCAGCAGCGCGGCCACTTGGTAGTTCACGTACTCGGACCCGTTGTCGGAGTGAAACCCATGCACGACAAAGGGGAACGACTCCAGCAGCCGCTCCAGCACCGGCACCAGGTAGCGCTCGGAAATGCGCTCCACGCACCCCGTGAACTGGTACTGGGTGACCGTGTCGACCGCGTTGATGTGATACACCCCCTTGACCTTGTCGAGGTCGCCCTGATGCACCGAGTCCACCCGCACCCAGCCCGGGCGGCCCTCCGGGCGCGGCTTGCGCCGCTCGCCGATCGGCACCGTCGCGGGGCGCGTGCCGTCCAGGTTGCCGAGCACGCGCACGTAGGCCGTGGAGTGCCGCAAATTGTACAGGTGGCCGTGGGAGATCCCCGCCAGCCGCTCGTAGCGCTCGTCGCCGAAGACCTCGAAAGCCCGGCGCAGCAAGGCCATCGTGGCCGGGCCGGACAGCGTGCCGTGCAGCGCGTCCGTCTCGGCCAGCAGCAGGATGTCGTCCCGCGTGTACCGCCGCGGGAACGGCCGCGCCGCCCCCTGGCGCCCGTCCGCCAAGCCCCCGTTCTCGATGTACGCCGCGATCAGCCGCGCCACCTGCGCCCGCGACAGCCCCGTCGTCCGCTGCAAGTACGTCCGCAGCAAGCCCCGCTCCGCCCGCTTGGGCAGCTTCCAGTACGAGAACCGCCGCATCGTGCGCTCCACGTGCGCGTACGCCTCCGTACGCGACGGAGCCAGCGCCGCCTCCGGCGGCGTCGCCTCCAGGAACTGACGCACGTCCGCCAAGGTCCGGTGCGTCGCCAGATCGATTTGCAAGATCACCCTCCGATGATCCGCGCATCCCCACCGGAGCCTCGTTCAGGCTCATCTCTCGTTGGAATCAACCCCCTCGTTCAGGCTCATCTCTCGTTGGAGAAGACTTGCTTGGAATCGATTCACCGAGATGTGGTATGCTGATACTCACAGCGGTCGCGGTCACGCGAATCTCTCATTCCCGAGGGGCTCCCGTGGTCAGCGTCACATCAGGCCGCTTCACGCTGCGCTTGTTTCACGCTGCGCTTGTCGGCTCTGGCCCTCAGCAGAGACGGCCACATTTCGAGAGTTCATTCCGAGGACGCACCCTTGCCAGTAATCGACATATTTTCCCGACGCAAACAGGACTCCAAGCAGTCTGCACCTAGTACCCTTGTATATGATCGCGTCCCGGTTACAGTACGGAACCAGATCATTCACATCTGGAATGCGTCAATTGGTGCTTATGTCGATGTCGCCGACCCGTATTTTCTTGTCTCATCACACAACAACAAAGCATGGGACAACATTCACAATACTCTTTGTAGAGAAAAAGGATTACTGCGGCTGTCAAAATCTCGTCAAGACCATAGAGTCCAATGCATGGAATACCTCTCGAATCAACAGAATGTCGATGACGCGCTGGACATCATTGAAATATCGTTTAGAGAAATTTTAGAACTCAGATATATTGATCGATATAGGGCCGAGGAAATGGGAATAACGCAGTCTCCAGGTGATGCGATAGACGAACTCAACTTCCGCTTCAAGGATGCCAACTTGGGGTATCAATTCGAATCAGGACAGATAATCAGAACGGACAATTTTGCAACGCATGAAGAGGTGGTTAAGCCTGCTCTTTCACTCCTAAGTGATCCTCAGTTTTCTGGTGCCGAGATCGAATTTTTAGCAGCACTCAAGCATTATCGTGGCGAGAACTATAGAGACTCTATCACCGCCGCAAACAGTGCCTTTGAAAGCACTCTAAAGACGATCTGCAAGATCAAGAAGTGGACCTACGACCAAAGGGATTCGGCGGGAAGGCTATTGCAGATTGCTCGGCAGAACGGGCTGTTTCCAGAATACATGGGAACTTCATTTGACCAGCTCATTAGTACTCTCAAGTCCGGGCTGATACCAATTAGGAATCGTGAGAGCAGTAGCCATGGTCAAGGTCCTGAGCCAAAGAATCCCCCTAGCCATGTAGCTGAATATGCTCTCAATCTATGTGCAGCACAGATTCTATTTCTTGTAAAATCGATGAAGGAAACAACGAAATGAATGGCTAATGGTAATTGTAAAGTTTATGGAATATGCTTCTCGATGACCAAACCTTATAACATTCAGTGATTCACCACAGATTGATAGATTCAATCTTTCGGGAGTCACCATGTTGCGCTACAGAGAAAGCTAAGTATCCGATGTGATCTCTGTGTAATTGCTCCTTGTAACTCTGTAATTGGCGAATTGATTGCGGTAGTTTATGGTGCCAATGTCTCAGCCCGTGCTGCCACGTGGAGCGTTCTATTCCTACCGGAAACAAAGGACAAACTTCGAAGTTTACGGATCCATCTCATCCAATAATCTGGCTAACTGCGGGTTGCATGAACGAGACACTTGAGGCCTGAGTCTCCGAACATTTTTGGGAGAATCCAGCGACCGCAGATACTTGTCGTACGCCGCATTCTGAATCACGGCTCCATTCTCCCATTGGCTCAGAGTTTTCTCACTGACACCGGTGACTGCTGCAAAGGACGCTCGGTTCAAATTGTGCTTCTCCCGGATGCGCCGGATTTCCGTGGGAGCAAGTAGCCCTAAGTGACGACACACCGCCTCGTGTTTGATTAGCCGCCCCTCGCGACCGAGGTACTCGAATTCACACTGGCTACAGCAATGTACCGGAACGACCGCGTGCAGAGTAACTGGATGGTCCCCAGAGCCGTATTCGAACGTATCGTCATGGAGAACGGTGATGGTGCTGTGTCCACCGCAGTCCGGACAAGCGAAATCGCCGGCTTGGCCACCGACGGCCGTGTCTTCGGCGGTCTGCCGTTTCATGATCGGCCCCTCCCGTATCGAGTCTCCTGGCCCCTCCGTTTCTCCAGATTCTCGGGGAAGTCCAACAATCGCAGATAGTTGTCATCGGCCCTGCCCTGAATCGCGGCTCCGTTTTCCCACCTGTCGACCGTTGCCTGCTCGAGACCCGTGATTCGGGCGAAGGCCTCTCGAGTCAGCCCCTGGCCCTCTCGGATGGCACGGATCTCCGTCGGCCCGAGGACACCCAAGTGCTTGCACACTGCTTCGTGCCGGATCAGCATCCCTTCGTCGTCAATACATTCAAACCCACACGCCCCGCAGCAGCGAACCGGAATCGTGACGTGCAGCGTGGTTGCAGCCTCACCAAGTCCGTATGAGAAGGAATCCTGATGAAGCATCGTCGTCACTCCTGGTGCATCGCACAGCGCGCAATTCTCATCCGCGCCCGGATCGTCGGCCGCAGCATGCTCGTCCAACCTACGTTCCATGGAGTTCAGCCCTGTCTCCAACCTATCAGGCTGCCGAAGCCCGCTGCGACGTCCGCATCGGAACCCAGTCGGTGCTTGATGCGAGCCACTCGAGTTTGACGAGTCGCGCGACGCGATGACAGGACGCCAGTTCTCGCTCGCCAACCATGATGAGACCGTTCCGGTCTCCGGCGGCGAGGGATGGACCGGGGTATGCGTGGCTCCCGAAGATCATGCCGCGCTGCCTGCCAGCGCCAATGGATTGATCGACATGCGTGAATGCCGTGACGGGAACGTCAGTTGCGGTTGCAACGACCCTCGCCAGCCTCCTTGCACCTGAGTCTCTCCAGATTCTCAGGAATTGCCAGCAACCGCAGATAGTTGTCGTCTGCCCGGTTCGGCATCAGAGTTCCTTTCTCCCAGCGCCTCAGGGTTGCCGCCTCGAGACCCGCGATCCGGGCAAAGGCCATTCGGCTCATCGCGTAGTGCTTTCGCACCGCACGGATCTCGCGCGGCGTAAGGAAACCATGGTGGTGGCGCACTGCCTCATCCCTGATCCGCTGCCCCTCGTAGTCGACGTAGGTGAAGTCACAAACTGTGCATTTGCGAACCGGAATCGTGGCGTGCAGGGTTACGGCCGATTCGCCGGAACCGTACTGGAACGAATCTTCATGGAGAATCGTCGTGACACCCGAGGCAGCGCACCGAGCACAGTTCTGATCCGAGCGCAGATCGCCATCCGCACTACGATCATCGACCGTAGGTTCCATCGAGTCCAGACCTGTCTTCACCATATCAAGCAGTCGCAGTTTGCCGCGACACCCGTATCGTCACCCCGCTGGAGATTTCTGCATACGACCGGGTGCAGACGAGTTACGCGAGGCGGTGGCAGAGCGTCGGTTCCCGCTCGCCATGCAGAATGAGAATTCACGGTCGCGAAACCGCCACCCAGCCCTTGTTGCGGGAAGGGTCGATCTGTTGGTGTCTGCGATCCGCCGAGTGCAAAAAATTCTGGAGCCACGCTGTCTCGCATGGAGCAGGTCGGCCACGCTGGGTCGGTGCTGGAATGCACCTGCAGCATCGCACCCCGTTGGGGCGCGAACTGACTGCCTGAGCGGTCAATAATGTCGACAGCCAAGAGTGCGAAGGCCACCAGCTCCAAAATGAGTATCGCAACCAACATCCATATGATGATCTTGCCTTGGTGGATTAACCCATCCAGCCTAGTAATGATGGCATCGAATCTGGCGTCGATGCGTTCAAGCCGAGCCTCAGCCCACGCATCGAAAGCCTCGAGCATCAAGTCCATCTTCCGAAGAATCGTCTCGATCTCCTGACACATTGTCACTTCGATCATCGCACACAGATCCTCCATCGCACAACGAGGCTTCGCTTCGGCCTGCCCGGCCCGATGCGGCGATGTGAGTGATGGCTTCCGGGTGCTGCTGACACAGCACCGCCGCACTCCTCTGGAACTGCCCGGACCACGATCTCCAGCACCCACGAGAGGGCCGGTCCCGGCGCCAGCACCTCGACCCTGCATTGCGTGATCCTCGGCGACGGAGTTGCTCGGATCTCGCGAGACTTCGCCTCGGACCGACACCGATTCCTCGTTGGAAGGTTTGCTGGCTGATTGAGCAGAGCGGTCAGGCCGAGTAGGCGTTTCCGGACCCCGAACGCCCTGACCCAGACGCGCAGCGTGTCCGCTGCTCAAACCGCCCTGCCCGACCAGCCCCTAGTAGCGCCGCATCGACAAATATCGCACCGGCCGATCCTTCTTCACCAGCCGACCCTCTTCCACCATCCTCTTCAACCACACCTCCGTCTGCCTCCTCTCCGTTCCGAGTGCCTCCCATATTTCTCTCGCACTCTTGGCCTCCTCTTCGCACTCGCCCTGGATCAGCTCCGTGACCCTGATCCATAGCGATTCCTTCGCAACCGGTACGCCAGAGTGCCTCGCGCCGTCTGGAAGCTCTTGCGCTACATTCCGGTTCTCTCCCGAAGTGTCTCCAGTGCCCTCGGGTGCGACACTCTCTTCCAACCCCAACGTCGAACTCGCGGGCGACCTGCGCTCCAGAGCTTCAGCCCCCATGAGCACGGCCGCCATCTCCTCCGGCGTGCTTGGATTCGGCCACGGCAGCGCCCCTTTGTCCAGCAAGCCCCTGATTCCATCCTCGGTCTCGCCCTTCTCGAACACGTAGATGGGCACCGACTGAAACTTCTCCAACTGCTCGACCGCTCCGCTCCAAGTGCCGCCCTTGCCGTACGCGCTGTCTACGACCAGACCCGCGTCCCCTAGCGCGTAGATCAGCTTGTTCCTCGCCATGGCGTTCCAGCTCTTGAATGTGGCGGACGGATCGAAAGGGGACACCAAGGTCAGCCGACCGTCCATAAGCGGCTCTCGATGCCCGCGGTTCAGAGCAGCCTTCTCTAAGCTGTCCGCCAAGACTCCGACCGCGTGCCCGCCCGCTTCCAAGGCGGCGTCCATCGCTGCGCGGTCGATTCCCCGCGCCCCTCCGGAAATCACAGATCGCCCCGCCTCCGAGGCAAGACGCCCGAATTGCCTCGCACACGCCAAAGACCCCTCCCCCGCGTTGCGAGACCCCACTACAGCCAGCCCACCGTTATGCAGCAAGGTCTGCGAGCCGCACCCGTACAAGAGCGGAGGGGCTTGCTCCCTGAGCCTTCTCTTCAGGCTGGGCGGGTACTCCGGGTCGGCCCGGCTCACGACCCAGATCGAGCGTTCATGCCAGTTGTCGACCGCCACGCCCACGGGAAACCATTGCGTGAGTAGCTCCCGGATTCGCTCTCGGTCCAAGGCCGGCGGGATTTGGCGCGCTAGGTGTTGTCGGTCAAGAGCCACTAGATCGGCGGGTTCCTTTCCCGTATTCCGCAACCACTGGGCGAGTTTGTTGTACTCCGCAGCCGTGAGCGGCTTTGCGTTGACCCGCTGCCCGCTCCGGCCCAGCTGGCCGGTAAGCATCAGGATCGCTTTCGTGTTATCCGAGATTCGGGCTTGCATCACCAACTACCAGCGGAGGCTAGAGCGAGCGGCCAGACCGGGCCGCATCCTTGCGAGCGCAGCAGCCACGCCGCGATTGTGAATGTCCACTTGGAATCCACCATATCGTCGACCAGCAGTACCGGGCCCGCCGGCATGGGACGCAGAACGACGGTCAACGCTCCATCTAGGTTAAGTGCCTGCTGAGCGGAGTTCTGCATCGTTCTCTGCTGGGCCGTGGTCCGGCTCTTCTGTAACGAGTGCCGGAACGGCACCCCAAGCCTCTTCGCCAAGCGCTCGGCGAAGTCGGGCACCAAGTCGGGTGTGCTGTGCGACGGGATGCATGTCACCCACTCCGGCGCGGGTTCCGGTGACCATGATTGCACGAGGTCGAAGCAGGCTTCCACCAAATCGTCGTCGAAGCGTGCGTCGGTGTACTTGCCTTGCTTGACGAGTCCACCCCATCCCGCATCGCCCCAAGAGCTGAGCGCCATGCCGCACTCCATCTGCAGATCGGGTGCGATGCTCCCGCCGACTCCGTACCGGGACAAGCGACCTAGAGGCCACCGCTTCCGGGGTTCGATACTCAAGCTGCGCTGCTTCAGGAACCTCACCGCCTCTCCCACAAGCTCCCTACTGACAACCGTAGGCAGATCCGGCAAGTCCGGCTCCTCGCAAGCACCCGCGTCTCCGTCAAGCGATTCGATGAGGAAGCGCATATGGCCGCGTTGCAAATTGGCGTATACCTGCATCTGGGCCAGTTCCGCCTTCCGCAACTGAGTCAGGCGTTCCGTGCGCTCCCAGAACTCGTCTCTCAATTTCGCAGCTGTCAAATTCCACTTTGTGCCGGCCTTCACGACCGGTGCCGGCGACTCCAGAGCCAGCAGCTTGAGCGCTTTCTCTACGCGGCCCTTGCTGACATTGACCTTGGCCAGCAGCTGCGGGACGGACAGCCCGTCAGAAGCGCGATCCAAGGCGCTGATGATCTCCGCCACGTCCTCCGGTGTCGGAAAGGCAGTCCGAATGAAGTATTCCACGACATCGGTCTCTTCCTTGCCGCTCAGGAGCACGCCGTAGGCGGCAGTCAGGGCCCGCCCGGCCCGGCCAACTTGCTGGTAGTAGGCGATCACGGAGCCCGGAGCCTGGAAGTGGATCACGAAGCCGAGATCCGGCTTGTCGAAGCCCATCCCCAGTGCCGTGGTGGCGACCAGTGCTTTGAGGCTGTTGTCGAGTAGGGCCTGCTCCAACTCGGGCCGCTCCGCTCCAGTCTGGCCGGTATACGCTTCGACATCTATGCCGCGTCCCTGAAGCCATTCCGCGACTCGCTCGGCGTCATGCACGGTGAGCGTGTAGATGATCCCGTTCCCCTCGATTTGAGGGACGTTCGCGGCGAGCCAAGCGAGCCTCTCGGCTTGCGAGGGCAGTCGAATGGTCTGGAGTTTGAGAGACGGCCGGTGCAGGTCGCCGCGCATTACCTTTAGGTCGGACCCGAGCACCAGCCCGAGATCGCTCATCACGCGGTCGTTTGCGGTGGCGGTGGTTCCCAGTATCCGAGCGTTTGGTGGAAGGAGTCTGGCGATTCTGATGATGCGCTGGTAGTCGGGTCGGAAGTCATGCCCCCAGTCCGACATGCAGTGCGCTTCGTCGATCACCAGCATGGGGACTCGCGGAGCGATCTTCACCAATACGTCTCGGCGGAACTCTTCGTTAGCGAGGCGCTCGGGCGCGACGAGCAAGACATCAACTTCGTCGCGATTCAGCGTGCGTACGCACTCGTCCCACTCGGAGCGGTTGTCCGAGGTGATCCGGATGGAACGCACTCCCATCCTCTTGGCGGCTTGAATCTGGTTGCGCATCAGCGCAAGCAGCGGAGATACGAGGAGCGTGGGACCTCGCCCGGCCTCGCGCAGGAGCTTGGCGGTGATGAAGTAAACGGCGCTCTTGCCCCAGCCGGTCTTCTGGACGACGAGCAGTCGTCCGCGGCCCTCTACCAAGTGCCGGATCGCCTCCTCTTGTCCGTCACGGAAGATCGCGTGCTGCTGGCCTGTAGCCAGACGGAGGAGTTCAAGGGCGCGCTGCTGTCGGTACGTCAAGGGAGTACGGAGGAACGGCTCCAACTGGGCCGGGAGCGGGCTGGGCAATATCTTGGCTTGTCATTACCGCGCCCGAGACACCCTCGGATTATGTCGTATCCGGAACAGTATGCGCCTGCGAACCGCTTGGCGGAATTCCAACTGCATACGCAGAGACCGGCAAGGAGTCAGGCTTGAGTCCATGATAGAGTCGTCCCTCCGCCGCCATCGCGAAGCGATGCGACGGAAGCTATGCGTGATGCTGCTAGCGGTCGGAGCGGGGACGCTCGACTGGCCTTGCGATGGGTTGCGCTGCCGCAGGTTGGCCAAGGGCCAACGGCTACGCTACGGGAGCAGGCGTTGGGCGGTACCCAGACAACACGACCTCTGGCCAGTTGAGAATGATAAGGATTTCCAGTTCATGAGCCCGGGCGCGGAAGCTGTCAGACTCCTTGATCAGCCTCGATCGGATCGTTTCTGTGGGGCAGTTCGGACTGCTTGCGCGGGTCGGGGCCCCGAGATCGGGATCGTGCGCCAGTGCGCCCTCGCCGAACGCTACGCCTTACCGATGCAAATCGTGATCCCAGCTAGCTGTCCACCGCGAAAGAGTCCCTTCGACAAAGACTCGCGCAACCGGCACGGTAGTCCGCCATTGCGCTCCTCGCTGGATCCGCATCCGGCCGCAGTGGGGCCGAAATCATTATCACGGGAACTGGCCGGCTACGACTCTCCGGCGAGGGTCCAGCTCACACCAAAGGCCTTGTTTCACTTGGTCTTTTTGCGAAGCGACCGTCGCGATCGACCGTAGGCGTGATGTCGTCTGGGTACCACAAGTGCCATGTGCGGGTCGGCGTAGTCGACCATGAAGGAAATGTCGGTATTCTGCCCAAAGTGGACCGAGATCGACGTACGGAACCGCTATCAGCGATGCTCAGTCCGATCCGCGAGATCGACAGCCAAACTCGCAGCAAGATACGTAGCGTGGACTCTATCCGGCGTGAGATCGAATCTTGTCGATCAGATTTCTCAACGATCTCAATTCCTCAGAGGCACTAATGAACTTAGAGTACGCCGAGTACGCGTTGTTGATCAGCTCTTCGTACGTAATGATCCGAATAGAGTGTGGACGTAAAGACTCCTCATCCCTTTTCCGTTCGCTCGGATCTTTCCATGCTCGCGGAACTTTTCCGACGATACACACTGCATTCAACGGCTCCACTGGCTGGTTATTGTCCTTCAAATAATTGCGAACAGCCAGCATGTAATTCTTCACCTGTTCTTCGATTTGCGTCTTTTTTGGCCGAACATCGGGACGCTTTAGTTCAATGATTACATGTCCAGCCATCACTCTCCGATATCTGATATCGATGCGGCCTTTGGACTCCACGCCATCGATGACAGTTTTCACACTCTCCTCCATTTTGGCGTACTGAGTAGCTCTCTCCCAACCGGGGTCAAGTAACCAAAGGTTCTCGAAAATACACTCTTGCAAGACCCTCTCAAGAACATTGTGGTCGGCATTCTCTTTGAGTTTACGGACGATCTCTAGTCTCCCCTCCACGATTTCATGGTATTGTGCGGCTTCGATTGAGCTCAAATCGGTAAGGTGCTCGAGAAAGTGAGTGACATCTGAAATTGTGACTTCACTCAGTTGATCAATGGTCTTCCTGAGGCTCAAATGTTTGACTGCGAGGACGGTATTCGCATATAAGTCATTTTTGTAGCTATCATCAATGCCCGACTTCTCAATCGCACCAAAGAACTTCTTAGCCAATTCGCGCGTGGCCTCCGTGAGACCCTGATACCATTGTCGTACATGAGGATTAGATTCCTGGACGATCTGTAATCCTCGTCGATCTTTCAATTTGTTCGTTTTGATCCAGATATATCGAAACTCTTTTACCAAGAACGCTTTGAGGGATTGGTATCGGGGATCGTCTTCTGATATGCTTTGTCGTCCCGAGGTCGCAATGTCCTCTTTTTCGTCATCGTCTAGGAAATCGGCACGGATCTCACCGTACATGAATTTCGTAATCATGCCACCAAGCCGAAACTCTTGTAAAACGTCTTCTTGAGCGACTTTTCCACGAACCATAACGGTGATGCGGTTCAAGTTTTCGTCATCTCCCTTGCCATCTAGATCGTTGGATCGTCTGGCAATCGCGATCCATCCTCCGACTTGGAATTCACCTGAAGGATCAGGACAACCATTGGAATCGAATCGATTTTCCCTTGAAAAAAACAGCCGCTCGCGGTTCTCACTGTCAGTGTCTAACTTGTTACAGTACTGACTATAATCGTGGTCACCGTATTGAAACAAGAATCGAGCCTTATGAAAATAGTCGCGATCCGAGACTGTTACTTCCTCATCGTTTATGTAGACTCGAAAGTTATTCTTTGCACCAATGATGCCAAACCTACGGGAAATTCGTTTCCGCAATCCATCGATGACTGTTTTGGTTATGGGAAAGTTCTTGAGGTTGCTGATCTTGATGATGGTTCCGTGTTCCAATTCAGCCTTATCAAATTCAAGCGGTTCCGGCTCGTAAGGCATCACTTCTGATGGATTCTCGTTCTCGATTGCGCTCTCTATCTTGCACGAGTCTAGCTCAAGTGCTTCGCCACTATGACCGACTTTTCGAGAATAGACTTGAACTCGCTTAGCGATCGAGAACAGGGACAACTTGCCAATTCCTTTCCTGCCCATCGGTGGCCTGCCATCCGGCGTCTTGATCTCGTGCTTTCTCTTCTGGTAGCCCACCACGAGGTATCTCGCATTGATATCGTCACGATTCATTCCACATCCGTCATCGGAGATTGTGAGGCTACTCCGGTCTGGATTGATCGAGATTCGCACTTCATGTGCGTCGGCATCCCAAGAGTTCGCGATCACTTCCGCAAGCACGGCCGGTCTGTTGCTGTATAGCTTCAGCCCGAGGTGGTGCAGTACGTTGAGGCTGATGCTCATTCGGTATTTTCTAGTGGACATGGCTAGCCTCCGAAATTGCCTTGCCAATGGCGTTAGCCAGTGCCACGGGGACAGCGTTCCCAATGTGACGTGCTAGCTTGCTAACAGGAGGAAACGACCGGCCATCGGTGAACGAGTAGTCCTTCGGAAACGTCTGCAAGAGAGCTCCCTCGCGGATCGATATGGTGCGATCTTGATCCGGATGGCCGAACCGTCCTGTGCTGTAGTAGCAAAACTGCGTTGTAATCGTGGGAGCCGGCTGGTCCCACCGCATCCTCCCGTAAGAAGCGGGAAAATGTGCTCGCTTGTGACATCGATTGATGTCTTGGTCATCCCAGTCTCTCCACGTGCCCCCCGGTCTTGATTGGCGGATGCGTCGATGATTCCGTTCAGAGAGCGGAAGCGTGACGTGGTCGGGGTCACTCGGATGCATCTCCCCGGCTTGCAGCGACGGTAGGCCTCGGAGTGCATCGGCAACCGTCAGTGTTTGGTTCGTTGGTCTTGGAAGCGGAAGCTTCCGGCCCCGGGACGCGAGCACTACAAGCCGCTTGCGCTTCTGCGGGACACCGTAGGGCAAACACGAGACGATACCGTGATCGATCTCGTAGTCAAGCGCATCGAGGATGTCGAGGAACTCACGAAACGAATCATGTCTGGCCAATCCCGGTACGTTCTCCATCGAGACTACTTCAGGCAGGCCCTCGCTGACGAGTCGCGCGAATTCTCCGACGAGCGCACAATTGTCGTTGCTCTTGCCACGCAACTTCCTGTTGTGTGACGAGTATGGCTGGCACGGAGCGCAGCCTACAAGTGCCCGGATCCGGGCACCGGCGTAGAACGGGGCGAGATCCGCGAATGCTAGCTGGCGTATGTCGCGGGCCCAAAAAGCAGAGCCCGGATTGTTCGCCTCGTAAGCGAATCCACAGGAGGCGTCGATATCGACGCCGACGCCCACATTGACGCCTGCCGCGCGCAAGCCATGCGTCAGGCCACCAATCCCGCAAAACAGATCCACGGCTTGAACCACCGACACCCCGGCGGCCTTGCTGGACTCTGAATATACTGACACTTCGCCTCGCAACGATCCCTCCCGGCTGCCTGACAACGCAACCCGGTGGCCGCCATCCTCAGTAACTACAATATACCGCAATCGGTCGAATGGTATGAAGGGTCGGCGTTCTGGTCCTGCCACGAGTCGCTATGCCGAAGGCCGAACGATGCCCTAGCATAACGGACGGGAACCCTAGTCAACTCCACGCGGGTTGGGCGACCGCGGCACCCGTGCTCCGCACGAGACTCAGCGCAACCGCGTTGCCAGCCAAGCCGCATGTCGTTTCGCCCGACCTGCCTGTCGCGCATGACTGCCGTTGGCCGACTCCCTCAGCTGGAATGTCTCGTGTCGGTGGTTTGAACGAGAGGCTGGAGGCCTAGCGTCGCCCTGCGGCCAACGGATCCCAGTGCAACTCGGAACACCATGGGGCGGACCCGCGCTAACGCGTGCCCGAAATCCCAACACACGTGCCATAATCCAAGGGACCGACCGACTGGTGGCGCGGGCACAGACGTGGGAGGGTGTCCCACGCGATGCAGACAGGCGAATACCACCGAAGCGACACGTTGCCCGCCGGCATGGTGCTACGCGAGTACACGCTGGAAGCGATCCTCGGCTGCAGCGGCTTCGGAATCATCTACCGAGCCCGGCACAACGACCTCGGGCAACTGCTTGCGATCTGGGAGTTCCTACCAATCGAACTGGCCGTGCGCGAGGGCAAGACGGTCCGCCCGCGAAACAGTGCGGACAGCGAGCAGTTTGAGGATGGGCTGCGCCGATTCGAGGAGGAAGCGCGGGCCCTGATTGAGTTCGACGGCCACTCCAGCGTCGTATCACACCGCGACTACTTCCGCGCCCACGGTACCGGGTACCTCGTCATGGACTACGAGGATTGCGAGTCGCTTGCAGAAGTGCTGCTGAGGCGCGAGGCGGAGGGTCGGCCGTTCGATGAGTCCGATCTGTTGGCGGTGGTGGAACCGCTGTTGGAAGGGCTGGCCCGCGTCCATGAGGCCGGGCTGCATCACGGAGACATCAACCCCTCGAACATTCTGATTCGGCACCGGGACGAGCAGCCCGTGCTGACCGGCTTCGCTGCAGCGAACCAAGTCGCGGCGAGGCACGGCAAGTTGCTCGCTCCGTTCGCGCGAGGGTATGCGGCACTCGAGCAAGTTGCGGGTGTCGGCAAATTTGGGCCCTGGACAGACATCTACGGGGTAGGCGCGTTGATGTGGCGGATGGTGGCCGGTGGCCAGCCGCCGCGGGAGCCACCGAACCCGCTTCCCGTGGAGCGTCGTACGCATGCCGCACTCGTCGGAAAGCAGGATCCGCTGCCTTCCGCGTACGACTTGGGCGAGGGTCGGTTTTCTGCCAGTCGATTGGCCTTGATTGATCGGTGCATGCGTCTGAAGGAGGCGGATCGATTCCAATCCTGCACCCAACTGCTGGAGGCTCTGAGGAACCCGCCAAAGGAACGCACGGAAGACCGGGTGCTTGGCCCGACCGTCCCGTCCCCAACGGATCCGGGCAAGCGGTGGGCTTGGAAGGTCGCTATAGCCGCGGTCGTAGCCGTAGCGGGGGTCGCGATCGTGCTGACGCAATGGCGGAACGCCGACGGGGTCGACCGAGTGCCCGACGTCAATGCCTCGGAAGCAGCCTCTTCCCGACCCTCTACCGCCGGGACCGAGCACTCTGAGGCGTCAGTGGAACCGGGCCCCGATCTCCTTGCCGAACGCGATGCACAACTCGCGGCAACCCCGGGCCGTCACCTTCGGGACTGCCATGGATGTCCGGAACTAGTTGTGATCCACCGCGGGTCCTATTCGATGGGGTCGCCTGCGTCGGACGATGGGCCGCATAGCGACGAAGTCCCTCAGCACGAAGTGAGTATTGACTATCCCCTCGCGGTCGGGATCTACGAATTGACCTTTCGGGAGTGGGATATCTGCGTGGACGGGGGTGGCTGCAACGGTTACTCTCCGGACGACCACGGCTGGGGCCGCGAGTGGCGGCCGGTTGTCGGCGTGAGCTGGGAGGATGCGCGAGCCTACCTGCACTGGATCAGTACAAAGACGGGCTTGGCATACCGCTTGCCAAGCGAAGCGGAATGGGAATACGTTGCCCGCGCCGGTACGCAGGGACAGTACTACGTCGGGCAAGAGATTTCCCCTGACTGGGCGAACTATGGCTGGAATGTCGGGATGACATTGGGAGTGGGGTCGTATCAAGCGAACGCGTTCGACCTGCACGATGCCCACGGGAACGTTTGGGAGTGGGTAGCGGACTGCTGGAACGGCTCTTACGACGGAGCGCCGACCGACGGCAGTGCCTGGACGACTGGAGACTGCACTCAACGAGTCTTGCGGGGCGGCTCTTGGCACGACTCCCCAACGCATCTGCGCTCGTCGAACCGTCACAAGGAGCGCGCCGGGACGCGGAACCCAAACGTCGGTTTTCGAGTTGTCCGAACCCTCAATCGCTAGACCGTGCTTGCGTCTTGGCGGCCGAGATGTACTGGTCGGCGAGGGCACTCCCAATGTCTTCCGGTTAGATCGGAGGATGGCTGAGAACACTCGCGCCTAAGCGAGGTATCTCAGCTCAGACCCCTTGGCTGCCGCAGGACAAGTAAGGAGCGGGGCGTACCTTTCGGTGGCCCCATTCTGGCAATCCGGAGTCCCGCTTCCCCGGATCCGGGTCGTGCGCAGGCCAACGACGGTATCGACTCTGGAGAACGCTACGGGTAGCGACGCCTAGCGCAACGCCACGATACCCGAGGTCCCGAATCGAATGGCAGAGTCTTTGGCGGTCGCCGCCCGATGCGTCCCCGGCTACGCCCTCGCCGCCAGCCTACGGCTCGCGTGACGGACTGTCGGAATGCTTACCGAAAAGGGTCCCCAACAAGTTTCGGTACGCGCTGTCGTCACCCCTGCCACTATGCCGTAACGCATAGTATAGGCTGAACATACGATCTCGCAGATGGTATCGTAGCCGCTTTGCAGCAAGATCGGAAATGCCCACCGCACCCTTTTGGGAGAGGCGGTGCAACGGGTCGAAGCATTCATCTGCTGGAAGGCGCGAGATCGCGGCGACCTCGCACGCCGTCA
Organism: Bryobacterales bacterium; assembly: GCA_965242625.1. Taxonomy (GTDB): domain Bacteria; phylum Acidobacteriota; class Terriglobia; order Bryobacterales; family UBA6623; genus VXMF01. Next base: position 2,034,168 of record CBDEST010000005.1, read on the forward strand.
CGGGTTCCCACGCTTCTGCCAACGCCACGAAGACTCGCCGCTCTTGCGGTGGTAGAGAATCGATGGTGTCTCGGAAGTACGCAGTCTGATCGTCGACCAAGGCCCTGATGCCCCGGGTCAGTGCTTCAATCGAATGGTCCGTGGCGCCCCGCGCTAGCGCGGAAAAAAGCCTGGGACTGCTGCCCATAACGCTTTGCAGAGCACGAATCGAGCCTTCGGACAGGCGGCGCTCCGTTATCGATGCCCAGAGGTCCGAGCATTCTTGGGCACTCATGGGATGCAGGTCGATTTCCCCAAACTGGTGGTAGAGTGCGTGCTCCGGTGATTTGATCTGTTCGAAACGACTGGTGGCGGTCGCCAAAAGGAAGATCCAAGGGTCGTTCTGGAGGGTGTGACGCAATCCCCATGGCGAGACGCCATCGCCCATCTGCTCGAGGATCAAGTTCAAGTTCTCGACAACGAGAAGTAGTCGCTTCTCTTGCTGATGAGAGAAATCCTCCAAGACAGACAAGCAGCGGTCAGACACTCCCCGATCATCGTGATCGTTCCTGATGTCAGCAAGACGCTGCCGAATCTCCGAGGCCGTGTCGGTATCTGGTGCTTGTTCGGCCAGTTGGCTCAAGCACTCCAACCAGAATTCGCCGCGAGTCGACACCGCATAGCTTTCCTCTGCAAAGACAATCGGATACCATTTCGGCGCGAGACTGGGATCACGGCGTACCTCTGCAGCGACTCGGAGAACGAGCGTAGACTTCCCGCTCCCTCTGGGCCCGAATACGATGATATGTGGGTTTGATGGTCCGGTACTGTCGTGCAGTGTCCTGAGAATGGAGTTCAGTTCCACGTTGCGGATGCAATAGGACTGCACCAACTCTTCGTCGGTGAGGAGGCGCGGATTGTGCTTTGTGGCCAGCATGTGACACGCTCAGAATTCTCATAGCCCCTTCTCGTAATCGGCACAAGTGGCCGGCCACAACGGAGACTTCACCGATCCGCAAGGAGATCTGAAGGCTATCGAGGCCCATCGGTAGCCTGCGACATACGGACGGTGAGTCCTGCCTGCTGCAGGACTGGTTCAGGGTTCACTCTATTAGTCACAACCATACCAAACCCTCGGGCGCGGGCTCTGCCCGTTGCGAAGCAACTGGCACATGAGGATACCTCCAGTCGTTCGCCGCTGTTCGTTAGTCGCGCCCGTGCCCGGAGCTGGGAGACGCCGGACCAAGAGGGTACTTCATCGATTGCGGTCACGCACGGCCCCTCGTGTTCGGCTAGTGCTTGAATGACTCCGTCCACGTGCCTCTTCCAACATCCCGGTGGATCGCGCTGGGCCGCTTGATCTTGAGATCCTTGTCTTGGGCTTCACCGACTTCGTCCACTGCACTCTCAATCGCACGCTCATCCGACCCCGTACGCCATTGCCGGAACAGCATCCGGCAGCTATTGCGCCGATGGCACCGGGGCTTGGTCACCCTCGAAGTCAACGAAGGAAGTCGGGCGTAATCGACCCGTCGCGGGTGCGCGGCCGCTACAGATGTGCGCGTCTCGCGCACCAACTGCCCCGACTGCTCGTCCATGCACAGCACCGAGCGTTGTGCATGACGTAGCCCAGCACGGGTTTCCGGAAGCCTTTCCCTCGTTGCGGCGAATTCGGCTTCAGCGTCTGGCGGGATTAGCCAGTGCTGGAGCCTGTGCCCGCCCGCTTCGCTTTTCTTAGCGTCTGCGCGATGGTTTCGTGGCTGATCGATTTGACAATGCCGAGTTCGACGACGCGCCGCGCCAGCAGGCGCGTTGTCCACTTGGAGTAGCCTTCAGGGGGCGGCCCGTCGCGCAGGGCGATTACTTGGGCCCGCCGCTCGCTGTTGAGCAGCTTCGGGACCGGCGGGGTGTCGCGGTGCTTGCCCTCGAGGGCTCGCTTGAAGCCCTCGAGCACGCAGCGGCGGCGAACGTTCTCCACCGTGGCCTCGCGGCAGCGACAGGTCTTGGCGATCTCGGCATCGATCCAAGCATCGGGTCCGTCGGCGTCGGCGAGCAGCAGGATGTGGGCGCGGCGCGCCCTCTGGGTGACGGCGCTGTACCGCTTGAGGGTGTCCTCGCAAAGCGAGCGTTCCTCGTCCGTGAGCCGGACGATATACTTCTTGGCAGGCATTGGGGCTCCTCATGCGAGGCTGACTCGCTGACACAGCCTTCTACGAACATTATTGTCTCAAGCGTCAACGTTGGCTAGACACTCGGAAGCTTGAATCCGCCGGCCTGTCTCTGTGGACCGCACGTGAAGACCTTGGCGTGCGCTGGAATCGATTGCCGAGGTGCCGCCGACCTACCCACAGCAGAACCAGCGGTCGCCTCAGAGAGCACGACGCCATGCAACGTGGAATGCCCGCCTGGCCACCATCGTTCCAGCCGCCATGTGGAGGTAGAGACGGGCGAAAGTCCTTTGCCCGCAAAGGATTTCCAGTAGATTCCGCGTCGTGTCGATCCCTCGCGAGGCGCGGCGTCGATGGCCTAGCAACGGGTGCTTCGCAAGAGCCGTCATATAAATTGATAGGAACACACTCAGATTTTTTTACTGAATCACTTGACATGTGGCTCGGGGCGGCTATACTGAGGACATCAGCAGATTCCATGAAAGGAGGAAACATCATGCGACTGCTTCAACACAACCCCTTCATCCACTGGGCGGATCCGGTCCGGTTCTTCGGGCCGCCCCGCGAGAACAACGGCTGGGTGCCGGAGTTCGACATCCGCGAGACCGACGACGCGTTCGTGCTGCAGGGGGACATCCCCGGGCTGACGCAGAAGGATCTCGAGGTGCGCGTCGAGGACGGCGTCCTCAGCGTCAGCGGCGAGCGTCCGCAGCCCGCGGACGAGGTGCGCTTCAGCCGGCGCGAGCGGCCCCACGGGAAGTTCCGGCGGAGCTTCCGGTTGGGCGACACCGTCGACGACGAGAACGTCAAGGCGTCCTACGAGGGCGGTGTGCTCGAGCTGACCTTGCCGAAGCGCGAGCCCGTCGACACGTCCCGGCTCATCCCGGTCAACTGAGCGGGCTCCGCCATCGCCGGGCCGGAGCGCAGGTTCCGGCCCGGCGATACCCTCACCCAGTTGCGGCTCGCCGCGCCGCTGGCATCGCCCCAGGGTTCTGCGGCGAACCCTCCGATGAGAACGCCCGGCTGTGCTTTCGAGCATCAGCCGGGCCACTCTTTGCCTTCTCGCCCGCCTCGATCCGGAGATCCTTTGCCGACGTAGCCCCGCGTGTTGGGCAGCGTGGATAAGTCCACGTGCCATACTCCAAGGGATAGCGACTGAGGTGCCGCAGGCAGCGTCATTTCTCGGTGTCCCGCGCGATGCAGGCAGGCGAATACGACCAACGTGAAGCGTTGCCCGCAGGGACTGTCCTGCGCGAGTTCACCTTGGAGTCGGTTCTCGGCCACGGCGGTTTCGGAATCGTCTACCGCGCCCGGCACAACGAAGGCGGGAAGGTCGTCGCGATCAAGGAATTCCTGCCGATAGGGCTGGCTGTTCGCGACGGTGGGACCGTGCGGCCGCGGCGCGACGCCGACACCTCCGATTTCGAAGATGCGGTGAGCCAGTTCCTCGACGAGGCTCGCGCCTTTGTCTCGTTCGGCGGCCACGCCAGCGTCGTCGCTTGCCACGACTCCTTCCGCGCCCATGGCACGGGTTACCTCGTCATGGACTTTGAGGAGGGCCGGTCGCTCGAGGAGGTGCTGGCGAGCCGCGAAGCGGACGGCCGACCCTTTGACGACGGGGATTTGCTGGCGGTGTCGGTGCCGCTTCTAGAGGGCTTGGCTGCGATGCACCGGGCCGGGTTGCTGCACCGGGACCTGAAGCCGTCGAACATCCTGATCCGGCAGCGTGACGAGCAGCCGGTGATGATCGATTTCGGTTTGGCGAAGCATTTCGTCACCCAGCGCAGCGAGTCGCTCGCTCCGTACACCGAGGGGTACGCACCGTTGGAGCTGGTGGCAGACGCGGGCGAACCGGGAGCGTGGACCGACCTATACGGGATGGGCGCGGTCATGTGGCGGATGGTCGCCGGCGGTCAGCGACCATGGGAGCCGCCGAATCCGATTCGCGTAGAGCGCCGCTCGCACGCAGCGCTCGGGGGCAAGCGCGATCCGCTACCCTCGGCGCGCAAGCTGGGTGTCGGGCGATTCCCCCCGAATCGGCTGGCGACGATTGACCGGTGCGTTCGCCTGCGGGAGGAGGAACGAGTCCAGAGTTGCGACGAACTGCTGGACGCTTTGAAGGACGAGTCACGGGACCCAACTGGAGAGTGGGTGTTCGCTGACACTGCCCGGTCGACAGAGACCGCGCGCAAACGGAGAACCCGGAGAGGTGCCGTAGCGGCCATCGCGACCGTAGCGGTACTTGCGGTCGTCCTCATGCGAGGCTGGATCCCTGACGTCATCAATCTGGTAACGGGCCTGGAGGAAACAGGGACGACCTCGCCCCAATCTCCCGATCCTGCCTCGGCGGCTAACTCGTCTACCGGTGGAGGGTCGGGAGAAGATCGACGCGGGCGACTCGACGTACGCGAGTCCTTGGCACCGATTGAGGTTCCCGAGGAAGCCAGAGAATCGGCCGAGGCTGATCGCGATGGCCAGGCAGCCATCGAACTCGCCTCGACGCCGGGGCGGCGATTTCGGGACTGCGACGCATGTCCCGAGATGATCGAAGTGCCGATCGGATCCTACGTGATGGGTTCGATAGGCGAGGAAGTCGGCGGGTTCCCCGACGAGTGGCCTACGCATCGCGTGAGAATCCGATATCGCTTGGCGGTCGGAGTCTACGAAGTGACATTCGGGGAGTGGGATGCTTGCGTGGTAGCGGGCGCGTGCGACCGGAACGTGGCGGACGACGAAGGCTGGGGGCGCGGGAGACGGCCGGTGAACGTGAGCTGGGAGAACGCTCAGAAGTTCCTCGAATGGCTAGGCACAGAGACGGGGGAGGAATACCGGTTGCCGAGCGAAGCGGAGTGGGAATACGTGGCCCGGGCGGGGACCACGACCCGGTACCACTTCGGGGACGAGATCTCGAAGAGACAAGCGAACCACGGGGGAAACGTAGACAAGGCCGTGCTGGTCGGATCGTATCCCGCGAACGCGTTCGGGCTGCACGACGTTCACGGCAACGTGTGGGAGTGGGTAGCGGACTGCTGGAACGACTCGTACTTCGATGCGCCGAGCGACGGGTCGGCTTGGATGACGGGTGACTGCGGCCAGCGGGTGGTGCGGGGCGGATCGTGGGTTAACGATGCGGGAACCTTGCGCTCGGCGCTGCGCTACTCGCTGGAGACCGGCTATTGGTCCAACGGCGTCGGATTTCGGGTCGCGCGGACGATTGATCCTTGAATGCGGGTCTCGGGCCCTCTCCCGGAGACGAGCCGAACCGCTGGCCAACAGTGATTCGCGGAGCGGGCAAACTGGCGGTTCGGTGGTGGGGAGTCTGGACGATGTCCGGTGAAGTGGTGCCAAGCACTGCGGAGACTCCAGACGAGCCGCTCGCGGTGCGCTTGCTCCCGGTGTCTTGGTCAAGATTCCGGTCGCCGCTCCCGACTGTGAGAGGCATGACCGTTAGTGTGCGATCTGCCGGTTTTCTTGCATTCGGCCATCGCCCGAGGTGATTGCGGTCTCCAATTTGGACCGCCGAAATTCGCAGCCGTACCACGCACTACTTGTTCATTCGAGAACGCGGAACCAGACAGCAGAGCTGTCACCGGAGCTTATCCTTGAGTGCTGCTAGCTGTGCCTCCAGATCCCGTCGAGCTAGAGATTCTGCTTCCAACTGCTGTTCCGCTTGATCCGCTCGCTGCCGCTCTTGATCCGCCCGCTGTTCGGCTGCGATCCGCCCAGCGTTCTCCTCGGCGTATTCCAGCAAGTACTTCTCGGTCGCCGGATCCCACAAGCGGAGGCGGTCATCTTCGAATCGCAGTTCCAAGCCAAGCGTCTCGCTTGTCAGCGTTAGCGGACCGTCTGGATCCCCCTGCCCGGTCACGCGCTGGTAGACTCCTCCCTCGAGCCGAAACAACTGCAGGCGCGGAGTGTGCAGGTGCCCTTGCGGATCGAACACGCAGTACTCCCGTACACCCATCTTCTCGTACGTGTCCTTCTTGCTCCCCAAGTCTTTCTCGGCGCTGCTCTCCGAGGCCACCTCGAGCACGAAGTCCGGCACCCGCCCCTCCTCCCAGACTTTATAGCAGGGGCGGTCCTTGTCCGGGACTCCGAACACAACGAACACATCCGGTGCCACCACATCCTCGGGTTTGTCCTTCGTGTAGTAGAGCAGCATGTCGATGCCCACGAAAGTGTTCGGGTCGGGCCCGTAGCGCACCGACAGCATGTCGTATTTACCGGTCATCGTGCGCGCCTGCCAAGAGTTGTCCGCCATCGGCTTACCATCCGTGCTGGGGTAGTGAATCTCCGTGGGTACCGATGCCGGTTTTGGGTAGGCCGGCGGGATCACGGGCCGCGGCCGGCGAATGACTTGCACCGCCGGTGGCGGGCTCTGAAAGATCTTCTTGTTCGCCATGCGCCGCTACCAGGCGCGCGGGGCCTGCTGGAAGTAGTCTAACGCATCGGGTCGCGAGGAAGTCGGTGGCTGCGCGCATCTCCCGATCGAATATGGAGTGGGAGATAGGCGCGGGCATGCTCTTTGCCCGCCGCCTCAGCGAGAACCCGCGGATCCCGCTGATGGAAGCACGCACCTTGAATCGCGGGCCTCCAGCGCAGAACGCAGTCCGCCCGCTTTCGTCTGGATTCCTTCGGTTGGGGAGACCTCGCCGCACATTGAAAGGCATATCTGAGAGCGTGGTGGAGACGGTCGTGGGCGGATCGTATCCCGCGAACGCGTTCGGGCTGCACGACGTTCACGGCAACGTGTGGGAGTGGGTAGCGGACTGCTGGAACGACTCGTACTTCGATGCGCCGAGCGACGGGTCGGCTTGGATGACGGGTGACTGCGGCCAACGGGTGGTGCGGGGCGGATCGTGGGTTACTGAGTTTTCCGAATGTCTTTGTCAGGGCTCAGCAATTCAAGTTAACGCTTGCAGCGTCCGAGGCGGCTTCGGAATCGAGAAACCTAGCGGGGCGCGGACCACAACCGGCCGCGAGCGTTAGGCTGATCGACGAGATCGCAAAAATGACTTTCGGAAAACTCTGTAACGATGCGGGAACCTTGCGCTCGGCGCTCCGCTACTCGCTCGAGACAGGCCATTGGTCCAACGGCGTCGGCTTTCGGGTCGCGCGGACGATTGATCCTTGAACGCGGGTCTCGCGCCCTCTCCCGGAGACGAGCCGAACCGCTGGCCAACAGTGATTCGCGGAGCGGGCAAACTGGCGGTTCGGTGGTGGGGAGTCTGGACGATGTCCGGTGACGTGGTGCCAAGCACTGCGGAGACTCCAGACGAGCCGCTCGCGGTGCGCTTCCTCCCGGTGTCTTGGTCAAGACCCCGGTCGCTGCTCCCGACAGTGAGAGTCATGACCGTTAGTGTGCGATCTGCCGGTTTTCTTGCATTCGGCCATCGCCCGAGGTGATTGCGGTCTCCAATTTGGACCGCCGAAATTCGCAGCCGTGCCACGCACTACGTATTTGAGAATGCGGAACCGGACAGCAGAGCTGTCACCGGAGCTTATCCTTGAGCGCCGCAATCTCGGCCTCCAATTCCCGGCGAGCTAGGGATTCTGCTTCCGCTCGCTGCTCAGCTTGATCCGCCCGTTGCTGCGCCTGATCCGCTCGCTGGCGCTCTTGATTGGCCCGCTGGTCAGCCTGATCCGCTCGCTGCCGCTCTTGATTCGCTTGCCGCTGCGCCTGGTCCGCTCGGCGCCCTTCCGTGATCCGCCCAGCGTTCTCCTCGGCGTATTCCAGCAAGTACTTCTCGGTCGCCGGGTCCCACAAGCGGAGGCGGTCATCCTCGAATCGCAGTTCCAATCCCAATGTCTCGCTTGTTACCGCCAGCGGACCGTCTGGATCCCCCCGCCCGCTCACGCGCTCGTAGGCCCCTCCCTCAAGCCGGAACAATTGCAGACGCGGAAAATGCAGGTGCCCTTGTGGATCGAACACGCAGTATTCGGGTATGCCAATCCGTGCGTAGGTCTCCATCTTGTGACCCAGATTGTCCACGGCGGACTTGTCTGAGGACACCTCGAGCACGAAGTCCGGGCCCCTCCCCTCCTCCCAGATCTTGTAACTGTAGCGGTCCTTGTCCGGGACCCCGAACACAACGAACACATCCGGTGCCACCACATCCTCGGGTTTGTCCTTCGTGTAGTACATCAGTATGTCGATGCCCACGAAGGTGTTCTCTTCAGGCAGGTAGCGTGTCGACAGCATGTGGTATTGCCCGACCATCGTGCGCGCTTGCCAAGAGTCGTCCGCCAGCGGCTTGCCATCCGTGCTGGGGTAGTGGATCTCCGTGGGTGCCGATGCCGGTTCCATATGGGGCGGCCGGGACTCGGGCCGTCGCCGAGGGGGGACATGCAGCACGGGGGGCGGACTCTGAAACGTCTTCTTGTTCATCGTGTGTTGCAACCGGTCGCTTGAAGCCTGAGTAGACCAGCCTAGCGTAGCGGGCCGCCGAGTTGTCGGTGGCTCCGCGAGTCTCCGGATCGAATATGGAGTGGGAGGCAGGTGGAGGCGTGCTCGTTGCCCGCCGCCACAGCGAGGACCCGCAGATCCGGGTAATGGGAGCACGCACCTTGAATCGCGGGCCTCCGGCGCAGAACGCTGTCTGTCCGTTTTTGTCTGGATCCCTTCGGCTGGGATGACCTCGCCGCCCGCCCGCGCCGGTGCCTACAGATCGCAACGTCCGGTTCGTGCAATCGCGATCTCTGCGACGATCCCGGCAGGGAGCCAATGTATTGCGCCGCTGGGCCAACGGGTCGATCAGTCTCAGTGTGTCCGTTAACCACGCCGCTCCTTTCCCTGCCACCAGACGAACACCAAGGCGGCCGCACTAGCGGTGCCGGACGGGGCCGAGGAGGCGGGCAACTTCGCAGGCGTCGACCTGCTTGCGCGAAACGGAGCCGATTGACCGAAGTCCAGAGCAGCGTGGTTGCCCGGGCCCGCACGGTGCCCTCTCCGCGACAGCCCTCAGGTACGACGATCTGGCCGTCGCAGAAGATGGTATGATCGAATTATGGAACTCGACAAGAACTTCAGAGGGAGCTTAGCTGGACTCCTAGGTGCGGCGTTGCGGCAGGACATCGAAGATGTCAAGGATTGCGCTGCGTTCGTTGCCAAGCGGCTCGAAGATCAAGGGGAGAAAGAATGCGCCGACAACATGCGATCTATGTTGGGAGCGGCGGACTTCGTTGACGGTACGTGGACGCCGCAGTGCTGGGGAGACGAATCCCACTACCGGGAAGAGGAAGATCCACTATTTCGCATCTACCGATCCAACCAGTCAGACGAGCCTTGGGGCCCGGCCGCCCCGCCGGCAATCCTCACCTCCGAGAACCGCGCGATGATCGAGGAGATCCTAGAGGTGGCGCGAGGCCGGCTGCAGAGACAGGAACCCCATCCAACTTGCGTACTCGTCTATGGAACAGCGATCCAAGCACCCGTCGACTTGGCACAATACGTTGCGCGACAGCTTGGACTCGAATTCATCGGGATCGAACCCGCCAAGCAGTACGAACCGCGTGTCGGCCGCTGGTCAGGACAATTGCACACGCTCTGCAAAGTTGCTGCCAAGCGACCGCGCGTGGTGGCTGTCGTAAAGCTGGAAAGGATTTGCGACCCGGCAATGGTCCAAGACACTTGGCGGATCGAAGAGCTGAAGTGCATTCGCGACAGATTCTTGAAAGATCTTTCGATGCTCGAAACTCCTACCGTGGTGGTGGCATGTACGAATCTGGAAATGGAACTTGCCCCTGAAGACTGGGAACGATTCAGCTATCGGATCGAACTGAACGACCCAGAGCCGGATGGTTGGCTGATGGCAAGCCGCGGCCTCGCTTCGGGTGGCTTCGAGGGACTTTCCAAGGCGGTTTCGGCCTTGCCTCCCGAAGTTCGCAACAGACCGTTCCGTCCGCCGGATTCTCGAGAGTGATCGTGAACTCCCGGTGATGGTCGAAATCGAATATACGGACCCTCCAGGCACCCGCCACGTGGCTTGGGCCTCGTAGTGGCCCGGCGGGGCGGACCGGGCACCACCCTCTGCACGTGAATCTCGTGTCCCTGCGTACCGCCCGACGGGAATGCTCTATTGTTTGAAATGCGGCTCGCGGGCGGACCCCGCTACGGTGCGCCGCGTCCTCGAGTGTTTCCGATGACGGTCCACGAATTCACTCACATCGGCCATCGGGACGAGAACCAAGACGGACTGGCCACCTTTCGCTCCACCGGCGATGACCGGTTCTTGCTGGTCGTGGCCGATGGCCTGGGAGGGCACAGCGGCGGCGCTCTGGCCGCCCGGACTGTCATCGAGACAGCGGAAAAGTGCTGGAACGAACTGCTTCTGGACCAAGATGCCGAAGGCTTCCTCACTGCACTCGTTCAGCAGTGCCATGCCGCCGTGAACCAAGCTCGGGACGAATCCGGTCAGGACCCCCGGTCCACGATCGCCGCCCTGCTAGGCCAGGCGAACGAACTGGTCTCCATCCATGCGGGGGATTCCCGCGTGATCCAGTTCTCAGGCAACGAAATGGTCAAGCGCACCGTCGATCATTCAGTGGCCGAGCTCAATGTCATGATGGGCAACATCTCCGAAGCCGAGCAGAGCAAGCATCCCAGCCAGACGCAGTTGTTCGCTCATGTCGGCGGGGAGCAGCAGCCGGACACCGATATCCAGCGCTGGGACCTCGAGCGGGGAAACCGGTTCGTCGTTTGCAGTGACGGCTTCTGGGAAATCTTCCCGCCGGACGAGATCCTCGAGATCTTCGATTCCGGTAACCCAACGGAGGAACTCGAGAGCAGGTTCGCGAGCAAGCTCTCGGAATTGGAAAATCAAGACAACACCACGGCGATTCTCGCCGAGGTCGCCGCCTCGCCGAAGGGCAGGCTGAGGAAGGTGGCTAGCGCGGTGTTGAGTCGCATGCGCCTGGTCAGTCCGGCCGTGCTGCTCTGGTTCACTTTCGCGCCTGCTGGATTCGCTGACCCTTCAGCTGACGGCGGGGAACCGTGGCTCCTCGCCCAAGAGACAGAGTCCCGGGAGAGCGAACGCAGACCGGGCAACGGCGACAGTCGCCGCAGTGAGGAAGCCCCCGGAGAGGAGGGCAGGGAGACTCAGCGCGAACCCAACGCGCCCAGCGACACGGGCTCGCCGGGAAAGAGCGATACGCCCCTGCCCACCGAGCACGTCCAGCTCGAGGTGAACCGCGAGGTCGCGCCGGACGAAGCGGTTTCGGAGGCGGTCTCCGACGAGCTGCGCAAAGCGGACAGGATCGATGCCGACAGCGAGATGGAATCCACCGACCAGGAACGAGTCTTGGCTGACACGAAGATTGTCCGGCTGCGGCAGACCCATAACGGGATCCCGGTCTACGGTGCCGAGGTGACCGCTACGACGGAAGACGGGCGAATAGTGAGGATCTTGGGACACCCAGCGTCGCGGATCGATATCAAGAGCACTACCCCGACCAAGGACTACCCGACTACCGTTGCCGCCGCAAGCAAGGTCATCGATCACGAGATCGAAACGATGGATGAAGGAACCTTGGTCATCTTCCCTGTGCAAGGAGGCTACCGCTTAGCTTGGGAGGGACTGGTTCGCATTGATCGGGGTGACGAGCGAGTCGTGTTCGATGCCGGCACGGCAGAGATTCTCCTGAGACAGCCACTAGTGATCGGACGGTAGGCCGCGGTGCGGGAACGGGATGGGTCTGCGAGTCAACCAACGCTTCGGACCGGCCGTCGCATGCTTGTTGTGCCTGCTGGTCTCAACCGGCGTCACGCTTGGTCAAGAAGGCGGGCAGTGCTGTCCCGTCACCCGGCTGAACTTCTCGGCCGACGCGCCGCGGCTTGGCACCGCATCGGCCGTCGAGGAGTGGGTTCGTTCCGAACTTGCCGAGGAGCTGGGCTTCACGGATAGCGACCAACTGGTGGTCGACGATGAACCGGGAAGTCTTAACCGGCACTCCATCTACACGCTGACCCAGTCGGTCGGAGGTCTACGGGTCGCGAATCGCGAGTCCAGGCTGATCTTGGACGAAATGCGGCGCGTCTCACAGCTGCTAGGAAATCACACTTCGTTTCGCGCCCCGCCCGCAGCGAAGCCGTCAATCGACTTGGAGCGAGCACTTGCCGCGGCAGGAGTGATCGAAACGAATCCGGCGGACGCTCAGCTCGTGTACTGGCCAGCCGGCAGCGACCTCAGACTGGCTTACGAGATCGAAGGAGCGACTACTGGAAGTCGCGAGGCTGCCTTCGAGCGGTTCTACATCGATGCTGTCGATGGGAGCGTGTTGGATCGTGTCTCCCTTACTCATCATGCCTTCGATGCCGCAGTCTACGACTTCGCCGCGGCTTGCCGGGACGGTCGAATTCGGAGGTCAATCAACATGTATCGGTCCATCCAAGTCGCGAAGCGAGCGGTGAACAAGCATGCCAGGACCCTGAGGTCGAGGGCCGGAGGGCCCGGCTCGGAGCGCCTCTTCAACAGCTTCAGAGATCTTCACCAGTTTTTGGAGTCCGCGCTGGACCTAGACAGCTATGACGACCGTGGTGCGCAGTTGCGAGGATTCGTCGGGGTCAGGTTCGGCTCGAAACACTTTATTCCACAATGCGTTGGGCACGAGGCCAATGCGCTCTGGAATGGCAGTTTACAAGCAGTGTTCCTGCCCACGGCAGGATTGGATTTCCCAGATGTGATCGGCCACGAGTTCGGCCACGCCATGGTTGAGGCCGGCAGCAACCTGCTGTATAGGAATCAGTCCGGGGCCTTGAACGAGTCCATCGCCGATGCGCTTGGCGTAGCGTTCCGTGTGTGGGTCGAGCAGCGTGCGTCAGGCACGAGAGAACTTCCATCGACTCTTCAAGACGGATTCTGGCGCATCCGCCTCCCCGGGGTCACTGCACGGGACTTGAGTGCCCCAGCGAGCATTAGGGAACCGGGTACTGGCCGACCGTATCCGGACCACTATCGAGACTACTGGTATGTCTTCGATGACGAGGGCGGCGTTCACATTAACTCGTCGATCATGAATCACGCCTTCTACCTGCTGGCGGAAGGGGGTCGGCATCGCCGTCTCCGATCAGGCCCTACGGTGCAGGGCATCGGACTGCCGAAGGCACTGAAGGTGTTCGGGCGTGCCGCGACCGACTTGCTCACGCCAAATTCCAGTTTCGAAGCGGCGCGCTACGCATTCGCGGCCGTTGCCGAGATCCTGTACGGAGGCAACTCCCCAGAGTGGGTGGCCACGCACACCGCTATGGATGCCGTTGGCATCCCCGGGTACTGGAACCGTCCGCCGCCACCGCCAGTCCCGATTCCCGAACCCCCACCGGAGCCTCCTGACCCGCCTGACCCGATGCCGCGAACGGAACCGGAAGAGTTGAGCGACGCAATTACGGACGAAGCCGACGCCAAGCCAATACCCCCTCCAAGGCCCGAACCACAACCGACCCCTCAGCCAGATACCGACCAGCGTCGGGAGAGGGAGCCTCCACCGCCCTCTGAACCTAGGTCGGAACCCGTGCCGAGAACGCCGCAAGACCGTGATCCGGGTAAACTTGAGCCGCGGCCGCCGCCGCGCTCCGACGAGGTGTCCTCCAGTTCTGCCGATTGGTTCTTCTACTTCGTATTGGCCGTGCTTGCGTTGGCCGCCGTAGGCTACGCCCTCGCCAGGCTGCGTCCGGGAGGGCAGGGCTTCGGTTCCGGGGGTCCATCGGGAAGTGGCGCTGATTCACGCAAGCGTGTCCACGAGGCGCATAGGGCTCAGAGTCGAGCCGTACCGGCTCCCGTAGCACCGGTCCATGCTTCGGTGGGATCGCTCGTTCCGGAAGATGCCTCGCTGCCGCTGATCGAATTGCGGACAGATCTGCTTGCTGGCCCCGAGGGTCTTGTTGTGGGCCGATCCGCCCGACTGTCGCACGTGCAGATTCGCGATGACCGCGTGTCGCGGCAGCATCTGCGGCTGAGACTCGTGGATGGTGCGATCTGGGTCGAGGATCTCGGTTCTACAAGGGGCACATACGTCCAAGGACAGCCGGCGACGCCTCTCCAGCCGGTGAAGCTCGCTACGGACTCTGTACTGCAGATCGCTGATTTACCGTACCGGATTCGACTGGAGTAACAATAGTATTTCCGTTTCTTTAAATTATTGAGCCTACGCAACTAAACCCTCAGTATATTAATGAACTGGGACGATTGAAGGACCGAGTTCAGTGCCCAACAGATCTGGATTTTCCAGCTTTCGAACACTGCATCATCCATTTGATGAATTCAATTTCTTTTCGCAACGCACTAGCCATCCAGCCAGAACGAATCCGATTGAAGCAATCATTCGTGCATCTTCTGTCGTTAAAGGATGTTCGTGCCCTACAATTCGGCCGTGTCCAGATCCGGCAACGTTACGAAGGTCGTTCGCTGTTTCGATCATTTTCTTCGCTTGACTCGAGATCTTTCTAATAAGCCTTTCGCCTTCATTCTATGGCTCATTCTGACTATCGAGATTCAACTCAGACCAGCAAGTATTGATCAGATTGTTGAATTTAACATTCTTCCTAAAGCCGCACCCTCTACGATGAAGAATCGTCTTCATTACAGCTTCCAAGAGATCTTTAGTTGCTCCAACAGCTTGACGTGGGTCACTGGTTAGTGCAGTCATGATCCGACTCCTGTATTGCCCAACGTCAAGAGAATCGCTCACCGCATCTAATTCCTTTAGTCCATCAGTGAGTGCGATGAACATGGGATCCCGCTGGGTCTGAACAGCTTCCAACAAGTACGAATTTATTTGGGGCACACTGTCTTGCCATACTTTGATTGGAATAGCGGGAAAGACACTCTCTAGAGTCTCATCTAGAGACTCTCCTTTTAGGTGAGATTCGTACCAATCAATCCAGACTTTCCATGCTTCTTCTTTTGGCATCGCACTCTTCAAATCGATCCATTTCTCAGATATCCAGATCGGTATACTGTCAAGCCATAGAGACTCATTAGACAGTGCAGAAGGACAATATGCGATGCCTTTTGCGTCTACATCTGGCGAGCACAGCACTTGCATGTCTTGCTTGACTGCGGATTTAAAGTCGTTGTAATGCGCTATATAATCTTTAGAAGGAGATAGGATGGAAAGATGATTCACTACATTTTCGATATCTGAATCTATCGAGCATAGTGCTTGCATTTCTTGCCTACTTCTGGCCGCTATAGCCATGACTTCGTCTACGACGGACTCTGCCGTATTGTCTTTCGAATGAGTTGGATGGTTATTGAAATCAGTGGCCGGACCGTGGCCATCATAGAGGTAGTATAGTGCTGACATGCAAGCATCTATAGTTGTACGTGCAGCTGAAAGTGGAGCACTCTTGCTTGCTGTATCGTCTTTATAGCTGACATGATGAATGCATGTGGTTATAGCACCTTGTGCTGCCTTCATGAATTCGGTCGCGCCTTGAAGTCCCTTCTTGTCTTCTTCTTGTGCGTGGATGTTAGGGACGCATTCCGGCTCTCCAATTTCCCTGAGACGCACAGTGCCAATTTCAACATGGTACGCTGTTTCTTCCAGCAAATCGGTGACTGTTCGGGCAACTGTACCTGCCTCGGTCAAGTTCTCGTCGGCTTGGTCTATAGATGCGGCAGCGAGACTGGCACTAATCAAGACACGCAAGCTCGGTAACAAGATAGTAGATCGTCTCGAGTCAGCGTCGCTATGTAGCGACTCAACTAGTAGTGGTGCCAGCCGCAGGGCAGACCGTGCAGCTAGGATGCGAGCGAATTCTGATGGTTTGTCGCTCAACCACGTGTCTAGTCGTGTCAGTCCCTTAGGTTCAGGCATGGGTGCTCCTACATGTGTGGTCGAGTGCGAGGGGGCAAGTGCCGCCCCGAGAGACAGACCTGCTTGGCCAGCGATCTCTTGATCATAGCACTGTTGGCAGGGATGTGCATTCCTCTTCGGGCCTACCAGATGCAGATTCTAGGCACGGATGACGTGACGCCTGATCGGTGCGGTAACCTGAGCCCTGATCTGAAATCTTGACTCACAGCGAGGTTCACGGGAGCGGCAGTTTGCCACCCTTGCAGTAGAGCCGCCCCGTAGGTCAACGAGCGATGAACGAAGTAGCATCGGCATGCCGGTCGGGGGTTCTCAGAACTACCAGAGCACATTGCCAAGCACCTTCCTGTGGCCTGCGCTGACTCTCAGTCGCGACCGCATTAGCTAGCCACGCCCCCTGCCCGGCGACACCGCTCTGATACCTCGTTTGGCAAGGCGCAGTTGCGGATTATCCACTTGACCATCCTTAGAGATCGTGTCCTTCGTACCTCGAGCATTGATTTCATGCTTCCTTGTACGAGTCGACGAGAGTGTTGCTGAGTCCGAAGCAATTCCGCATTGTTGACCGCGAGAGCGTCCTACCACCCCGCGGCGTAGCGGAACGCATACGGATCCGCCCCAGCCTCCAGCACGCCGTTCCTCCGCACGCTGACCGCTGTCGGGGCTGACCCGCTGTTCCGACGCCCCCGTCGATCCACCAAGTGCCCCAATTCCGCCAGTTCCTCCACCACGAACATCGGCATCCGCTCGTCCACCAGCAGCACGTTCGGCTCCATCGCGTGGTCGTCAAAGCTCGACACCAAGTGCTTGCTCTGGAATCGCGGCGCTTCCACCGCCTCCTGCACGTCGAAGTTGAACAGGATCACCGCCAGCAGCACCTGCAGCAGAGCCTGCTCCTGCTGGTCCCCGCCCGGCGTCGACAGCGCCATGAACGGCTCGCCTCGCCTCGTTACCAAGGTTGGCGTGAGCGTGATGCGCGGCCTCTTGCCCGGTTCGACCGCGTTCGGATGCCCTTTGATCGTCAGGAAGCTATGCGCCCGCTGCGTCAGCGGTATCCCGGTCTTGCCCGCGATCACCGATGGCATCCACGCTCCCGATGGCGACGCCGAGAACAGCATCCCGTCCGCGGTGGCGATATTGATCGAAGTCGTGTCCTTCGACGCCAGCGCGTCCGACAGCGGGCGCATCTGGCCGATGTGATTGGAGGGATGCATCGGTTTCCGCCCCGCGAACTCACCGGGCCGGAATAGCGGCGACGCGCTCTGCAGGTGGATCGTCTCCCTCCGTTCCGCCGCGTAGTCCTTGCTTAGCAGCCCGGCCGGCATCTCCGTAAACTCCGGATCCCCGTACCAAGCGTCTCGGTCGGCGAACGCCAGCTTCAGTGCCTCCACCACCCGATGCAGGTAGTCCGAGGTGTTCCAGCCCACAGCCTGCAGGTCGTAGCCCTCCAGGACATTCAGGGCCTCGAGCATCGCGGCGCCCTGCGTCCAGAACCCCGCCTTGTAGACCTCGTAGCCGAAGAAATTCGTACTCAGCGGCTTCTCGACATCTAGCCGGAACGAAGCGAAATCCTCGTACCGCAGCAGCCCTCCGCTCTCCTCCACGAATGCCGCTATTTCCCTAGCGATCGGACCCCGGTAGAAGTAGTCGCGAACCGCCGCGATGGCACCCGCCCTCGAACTGCCTTTCGCCAGCGCCTTCGCTTCGGCGCCGACCATCCGTTCCAGCGTATTGGCCAAATCCGGCTGTCGAAAGATCTCACCTGGACGCGGGAAGCGGCCGTCCGCCGCGAACACCGCCCGCGAGGTCGGAAACAGCCGCAGGAAGCTCGTGGCCTCTGCAATCGATCGTGCCCGGACCCTGTCGATCGGATGCCCTTCCGCCAGCGCGACCGCCGGCGCGGCGACCTCCGCGAACGACAGTCGGCCGAACCGCTGCAGCGCGAGCAGCGCCCCGTCGACCATGCCCGGCACCAGTGCCGGCAGCGTGCCGTAAGACGGAATCAACCCTGTCTGGTGGTCGCGCTGCGCAGCCTCTTCTTCTAGGTCCGGATTCGGGTCGAGGCCTAGGAAGAATTCCAGCGTCATCTTCGCCGGAGCTCTGCCCAGACCGGAAATGCAATGGACCTGCCCGTCCGCGGTCCGAATCAGCAGCGGAGCCTCCCCGCCGAAGCCGTAATGCGAAAACTCCGTGACCGCGCCCGCCAGTAAGGCGGCCACGCCTGCATCGACCGCGTTCCCGCCCTTGGCGAGGGTATTCATGGTGACCTGCGTGACGAGAGATGTTCCCGCCGCTACCACCCCGCGAGTCCCCCGCACGACCGGACGCCGCTGCTCCCAATTGAAGATGGCCCGCTGACGGCGCTCTTCGTCCATGCGCGGTCCGCGCGAACTCTGGGCGCACGCCGCCCCGACTGCGAGCAGGCTTAGCATGCAGCCCCAAGCTATGCGATTCTCAGCTCGCACTTCCAGCCGCCGTCATCATAGCCCGTTTCGTTCTCAAATTCGCCAGCCGCCGCTCCGGCCGCGGGATTCCGTGGATCAGATATGCCCGAACACCGGTTCGTCCTCAACCGGTACCGGTGCCGCCGAGGCCATCAGGTCGCGCACGCGGGCGATCGCGTTCCATTTCTCCCGGTTCCGCATCGACCGTCGGTTCGCCAGCAGGTGCGCCGTCGATCCCTCCAGCACCTTGTGGATGATCTTCAGCCCGTTAGCTCGCAAGGTGCTGCCAGTCTCGGTGTTGTCCACGATCGCTTCGCCGTCTTCCGGAGGCTTCGACTCGGTTGCGCCGAACGAATGGAATATCGCCACCGGCGACGCTCCGCTCCGCTTCACGCTCAGCCGCGAGTAGGGACTGTAGAGCGAAGGCTCCAAGTCAGTGTAGTCCCGCACCAGCGCCTCGGTCAGGTTCAGGTACTCCGTCCAGATCCGCAACGGCTGCGTGCCTGTCGAATCGACGAACCGTGCGAACAGGTCCTTGGCGGTGCGAACATCCGTCCACTCCTCGGAGACGGCCAGCACGATGTCCACTCGCCCGAAACCGAGGTCTAGGAGGTCTTCGACGTTCGCGCTGACTTCGCTCTCGCGATACCAGTCGACGCCCGAGATCCCGAGGTCGAAAAACCCGGCTTGCAGCATGTACGGAATCTCTTGCGGTCGCATCGTCTTGGTTTCGACTCCGGCGACTCCGAGGTCGGGTCGATAGCTACGGGTTCCATCCGCGTATCCGCGCGGGTCGATACCCGCCCGCTCCAGGAAGGCCCGCGCCTTCTTCTCGAGGCTGCCCTTGGGAATAGCGAATCGAACCGGGGTCATCGGGCTTCCCTCCCAGCGAGGTGCGGGCCTTGCCAATCGCCCTTCAAAGAGTCCATGATCGCGCCCGGGTCCGTCTCCGCCTCGCTGCCGTCCGGCATCGTTACCCGTCCTGCCCGCACGACTGCCTTGGGTGCCCCGGTTGCCCCGACCGGGGCGCCCAGATCCCTGAGCCCTTCGGCGAGGCGGACGGCGGCCGCTTCGTCATCGGGCCCTTCGGGCACGATGACGATTCCGATCGGAGTGGCTTCTTGGCCCAGCGCGCCGACCGACTTTCTCAGGGCATCGAAGCGCACCGCGCATCCAGTCGCCGGCGTCGGTTCCCCTCCGAAGAGTTCGACCAGATTGTCGTAGCGCCCCCCGCCGCAGAGCTTGCCGCCGGCGCTGGACATCTCGAACATCGTGCCGGTATAGAACGTCAGTCCCCGGCCGATACCCAGCGACACGTCGAAGTCCTTGACACCGTAATGGCCTAGCAGTCGGCAGACCTCCATCAGTTCCGCGAGAGCGCTGTCGGCGGCGGTTCCGCCCAGCGCCTCGCCAGCCTGCGCGGCCACCGCATCCAGCTTTCCGCTAATGGCGCTCGCCCGGATCAGCAGGTCTCCCGTCCGCTCCGGCAGGTAGCCTTGCACGTTCCACAGGTGACGGAACGTCGCCGCGGTTTCCTCGGGAAGCCGGCGGGCGACCTCGCTAGGGGCAGGTGCGGGCAGATCGGCGATAGCGAAGCTTCCGTCATAGCCGTCTTGGGCCTGCATCGTCGCGAGGTCGCGTCGGTCCATCCGCAATTGCTCGAGCAGAATGGGATCTTGCTGCGCTTCCAACGTGGCGCAGCGTTCCCTGATGCCTGCCAAGCGATCCAGGTGCCCGATGACCGCCGCTCGCTCGTCGGCGCTCAACTTCTCTGGCAATAGGGAACGGAATATGCCTGCCGTCCCGATGGTCAAGCGCGGGTCGTGAATGCCCGCGGTACGCAAGAAGCGGAGCGCGGCCGCGATCACCTCGGCGTCCGCCTGTGCCGAACTGTCGCCCAGAATCTCCAAGCCGGCTTGCGTGAATTGCCGCTGGCGGCCGGAATGCGGTCGGCAGTACCGGAAGCACGGACCTACGTAGAAGAGCCTGTGGGGTTTCGGCCGCTCGCTCAGCGCGCCCGACGCGACCAAGCGACAGACCGGAGCCGTCAACTCGGGTCTCAGCGCGTACTCCTCGTGATCGCAGTGGAATGTCAGCAGGGCGTTCCGGATCTCCGACCCGGACCGCGCCGCGAACAACTCCGCCCGCTCGAACAGCGGCGTGGAGACCTCTTCGAAGCCGTATGCGGCTGCCGTGTTAGCGAAGTCCTGATCGAGTCTGCGATTGACGACGCAGTCCGAGGGCAGCTCGTCGCGCGTGGCAGGCGGGGGAGCGTTGTCCAGCATGGGCGAAGATCGGCGCTTCACGCCGGAAGCCCGCATGGCTGGGAGCGACGGCGGGCGACCCCTTCAATTCCGATTCTACTGCGTTCCCCGAGCTTATTCGGACGGCCAAGCCGGAGTGCTCGGCGGGGCTCGTACTCATGCCGTGCAGGCGAGGCGTTCTCACATACCCCAGATGTACATCGTCATGCCATTCATCACTTCCTGCTGTTGAAACGCCTTATCCTTCCAGAGTCGCTTCTCGCGATCGAATATCACGAGGTGACCCTCCGTGCCCGCGCACCGATCCATGTACTCCGCAGTCTGCTCCAGACCGGATCGGATGGTCCGCTCCAGCCCCCGTCGCAGGATCTTGCACTCGATCACGATGCGTTGCTCTCCGGTCTTGCGCGGCCATGTCATCAGCAGGTCCGTGCGTCCCCGGCCCAAGCCGTACTCCCGCACGACCCGGCCGCCCCCGTTGGCGATGCGCTGCAGAAACGTCTGGAGCAGCAACTGCGCGCCGGCCTCCTCGTAGTCGAAGCGCTTCAGCCAGCGCTCCGAATGCTGGCGGAAGAAGTCTTGGAAGGCGGCCAGCAACTTCGGCGCGTTCAAGCCGTTCTCCGCGTCGACGTACCAAGCGGTTTGCTGAGGAAGGTCACCTTGGGCCGCAGCCGTCAATTCCCTGGGCACGACCTCCGTGTAGATGGGATTCGCGATGCGGGGCGGGTCGTCGCGCGCGATCAGACCCAAGTCGCGGACGTACTCCAAGTCCCGGAGACGCTCGAGGTTCTTCGTCGCCTCGCCCTGCTCTTCGTCGCCGCTCAGCAAGGGCTCGATCACGCGCCGCACGCGCGCCTCCCGCAACTTGTCGGCGAGCTGGTCGAGATGCACGACGCGATCCAGGATGAGTTGCTCTTGGGCCCGCAAAACGTCATCCTCGGTGACCGGCCCGTCCCCGGCTCCGTCCTGTCGAAAGCAGGTGCGGTCGCAGAGCGCGTTCACCAGCCACGGCTGGCCGCAAGTCTGGGTCCAAACGCGCTGGAGGGCCTCGGGAAGGAAGGCCTGGCCCGTTTCCGCCGTATGCTGCTCCAGCAACTGTCCCACCTGGGCCTCGGTGAAGTCGCCGAGCCGCAACGAGCCCGCGCTGATATTGAACGCGCTGCCTCCCGTGACGTACTCGTTCTTGGACGCCGAATGTATGCGATAGTCCCGCACGTCTCGCACGCCGCACAGAACGACGCTTTGCGGATAGGCTGCGGGTCGCGTATCGTAACCGGCGCGCAACTGCCGCAGAACCGAAATCAACGTGTCCCCGACGAGTGTGTCGATCTCGTCGATCAGCAGCACGAGCGGCTGCGGACTGGCCAACGACCACTCGGTAAGCACCCATGTGAGCACTCCGTAGGGCCCGGCCATCTCGAGCGAGTCGCGCCAAGTGTCCCGCACGAAGTCGTCCTTGAGTGCCAGCCGGGCCCGCAATGCGATTTGGCCGAGAATCGATGGCATCGCTTGGCTAACGTCCTGTTTAGCGGCCGCGGTGCCCTCCAAGTTGACGTAGACGCAACGATAGTCGCCCACTTTGCCGCTGTTGAGTAGGTCTTGTAGCGCGAGCAATACCGAGGTCTTGCCGGTTTGCCGAGGCCCGTGCAGGATAAAGTACTCCTGCTCGCGGATCAGTTTGAGCACGTACTCCAAGTCAATGCGTTCCAACGGTGGAATGCAATAGTGTTCCGCCGGTACGACCGGTCCCGAGGTCTTGAATTTGCGCATACCCCTGTCAGGCTAGTGGAACTGACTTTACCGTGCCCGTCCGGACTGGGGCAGCCCATACCATGCCGACAGTCGACAGACATTCATCGACAGCTAACAGGCTTGGCAGGATCACGTTCATCGAGACCCGCGCGTTGCGGCCATGAACGGCGAGGCACTCCCAGCGAATCGTCGACCGAGCGACCTGTTTCGCCGCTCGCAGCGAAAGTCGTGCTTGCAAGGCCTTCCTCCTGGTTCCCCGACGCTTGGCGGAGAAGAGCAGTTCCGATCTACCGGCCAGCACCCTCCAACTCACTTGGCCTGCTGTCTCGCGCTACCCGCCGCCGACAGATTCGCAGACCGCACGGCGAATTGCGCCTGCAAGACTCGCTCACGGCGGATTCTCGAATTTCGCTCCAACAAGTGCCGCACAGCGCGCCTTTTCGTATACAATGAGTTAAGGCTCCGCTCTCGCGAGCCCCTACCCACGGCTTCGGCCCGCTGTTTGCCGGCGCAAGCTCAGCTCATGCCTAGCGCGCAAGTTTCCCCTATAGGCGAATCTGTATCTCCGACCGTGCCTGAAGTGGTCAACGACTTCAGCATCCACGTTGCCACGGTCAACGGTTCGGGAAGCCAGTCCTCGAACCTCGTCCTCCTGCGCGCGCTGTTCGAGATGGGCATTCCGGTCTCGGGCAAGAACCTCTTTCCCTCCAACATCGCGGGCCTTCCGACGTGGTACACGATCCGCGCCAGCAAGCACGGATTCATCGGCCGCAAGAAGGAGGTCGACTTCCTCGTCGCGATGAACTCCCAGACCGCCGAGGAGGATGTCCAGAGCTTGGAGCCCGGGCGCGCGGTCGTGTACGACGAGCCCCTGCACCTGCAGGACTTGCGCGACGACCTGTACTTCTATCCCGTTCCGTTCGACAAGCTCGTCGCTCCGGTCTGCCCGGCTCCGAAGCTGCGCAAGCTGGTTCGCAACATCATTTACGACGGCGTGCTGGCATCCTTGCTCGGCATTGAGATGGATGAGATCCGCAATGCCATCTTCAAGCAGTTCAAGACCAAGGTGAAGGCTGCGGAGCTGAACTGGAACGCCGCCCAGGCCGGGTACGTGTGGGCCGAGCAGAATCTGGCCAAGCAGGATCCCTATCGCTTGGAGCGGATGGACGGAAACCAAGGCAAGATCATCGTCGAGGGCAATGCCGCCGCCGCGTTGGGCGCCGTCTTCGGGGGCGTGAGCGTCATCACCTGGTATCCGATCACGCCGTCTTCGTCGCTTGCCGAATCCGCCCAAGGCTACCTGAACCGCTTCCGGATCGACCCGGACACGGGCAAGGCGACCTTCGCTGTGGTCCAAGCCGAGGACGAGCTGGCTTCGATCGGCATGGCCATCGGCGCCGGATGGGCCGGGGCGCGGTCCATGACCACGACCGCCGGTCCGGGCATCTCGCTGATGTCGGAGTTTGTCGGCTTGGCGCACTTCGCGGAAATCCCGGTCGTGATCATCGATGTCCAGCGCATGGGGCCCTCCACGGGCTTGCCGACACGCACTTCGCAGGGAGACTTCCTCTCGGCTGCCACGCTCTCGCACGGCGACACGGCGCATCCGATGCTGATTCCGGCGACCCCCGAGGAATGCTTCGAGTTCAGCGCGAAGGCCTTCGATGTCGCCGAGCAAATCCAAGCTCCGGTTTTCGTCATGCTCGATCTCGATCTCGGCATGAACTACTGGACCGCCGACAAGTTCGACTACCCGGACTGGGACATGAAGCGCGGCAAGGTCCTGAGCGAAGAAGACATCGAAGCGCTCCAAGGCGATTGGGGACGCTACCGCGATGTCGACGGGGACGGCATTGCCTACCGGACCATTCCGGGGAACCGGCATCCCCAAGCGGCGTACTTCGCGCGCGGCACCGGCCACGATCAGGACGCCAACTACAGCGAGCGCGAAGAGGATTGGATCCGGAACATGGATCGGCTCAGGCGGAAGATGCTCGGCTGCCGCCAGCTGCTGCCCGAGCCGGTGATAGACGACAATCCCGACGCGAAGATCGCTTTCGTCGCCGCAGGCACCAGTCACGAGGCGGTCCGCGAGGCCCGCAGCCAGCTCCTGCTCGAGTACGGTACGGAGACAGCGTACTGCCGGGTGCGAGGCTGGCCGTTCAGCGTGCGCACCGAGGAATTCATCGCCCGGCACCAACGGGTCTACGTCGTCGACCAGAACCGCGACGGCCAGCTGCGCATGCTGCTGCGCCGCCAGTTTCCCGCCATCCACGACCACCTACACAGCGTCTGCTACTACGGCGGCATGCCGTTGGACGCGCGAACAGTTACCGACGCAGTTGTCAACGAGGAGGGCCTGTGAGCGTCGCGACCCCGACCCGGAGCAAGCCTCCGGCCATCAACCGCATCGGACTGGGCCTCGACCCCTATCGCGGTCTCAAGACCACCCTCTGCGCCGGATGCGGCCACAACTCCATTTCGGAGCGCATCGTCGAGTGTTTCTTCGAGATGGGCATCGACCCGACGCAGGTCGTCAAGCTGTCCGGAATCGGCTGCTCGTCGAAGTCCCCGGCTTACTTCCTGAGCATGTCGCACGGCTTTAACAGCGTGCATGGCCGGATGCCGGCGGTCGCCACCGGCGCGGTGCTCGCGAACCAGAATCTGCTAGCACTCGGCGTTTCCGGCGACGGAGACACGGCTTCGATCGGTCTCGGGCAGTTCGTGCATATGATGCGCCGCAACGTCCCGGTCGTTTACATCATCGAGGACAACGGCTGCTACGGACTGACCAAGGGCCAGTTCTCGGCCACGGCCAACCGCGGCTCGACGGCCAAGTCCGGAATCGCCAACGAGCTGCCTCCGATCGACTCTTGCGGCTTGGCCGTGCAGATGGGAGCGACTTTCGTCGCGCGGTCCTTCTCCGGCGACAAGAAGCAGTTGCAGTCGGTCTTGAAGGCGGCGCTCAGCCACAAGGGCACGGCGGTCGTCGACGTGGTCTCGCCGTGCGTCACGTTCAACGACCACGTGGGCTCCACCAAGAGCTACAAGTACGTGAGGGACAACAAGATCCCGCTCCAGTCGATCGGCTTCGTGCCGCACTTCGAAGAGATCGAGGTGGAAGAAGATTTCGCGCCGGGCAGCGTAATCGAAGTCGAGATGCACGACGGGTCGCGCTTGCGCTTGGAGAAGCTGGAAGAGGACTACGATCCCACCGACCGCCTGAAGGCGTTGGAGAGGGTCGAGCTGGGGCTCGAGAGAGGGCAGATCGTGACGGGTGTGCTCTACGTCAACACCGAGACGCCGAGTTTCACCGACCTGCTGAATCTCGACGAGCAGCCGCTAGCGCAGATCGGGCAGGACCGGCTGCGGCCGTCGCAGGGTGCTCTAGACGAAGTGATGACGGAGCTTGCGTAGTGTCCGTCTTGGTTGTGGATCAATCCAGCGCGCCATTCGGATGAGGTCGCCGTGGGACCGAGGCAGGAACCGACTGGGCGAGTAGCGTGGAGTCGCGTGCACTCACGAATTGGTCAGTATCTGATGGACCGAACAGGACAAGACGGTCAGCCGACCGCGCGATAAACCGTCCGCACTGACTCCGGCCACTTGACGGTTGTGTTACACTGTGTCATGACGCCATGTTGGTGTCGCAGTCCAACGCTGTTCGCCTTCGCAGCGGGGTTCGCCCTTGTTGCGATGTCGCTCTACCCTAGCATTGGTGCGTCAGTCATCGTGGCCACAGAGTTGCTGTGAGAATGCATAGGAGCCTCACGTGGTGATTGCAAGACCAAAGTACATGGAATTCGCCCATGAAGTGAGGTTGGTGCAGCCGGATCTGGGCATTGGAGCGGATCCTGCGAAGTTCTTGGAAGGCGCGTATGCATCTGTCAGTCCGGCATTTACCGTAACCCCGAATGACATTACGATCACAAAGAGCGAAAATATAGGACAAGTGAAGTTGATCCTGTCCGTTCTTGACGGGAACGGGTCGATCACTATAATGCCGACCGGATATAGTGCCGAATTCGAGAATTTCGCTCACCCTCAGATCGACTTTGTAATGGAACGCACGGACAAGCTCAATCGAAATATTGAGAAGGTATTTTCGTTCCAAGACCGACAATATTCTAGCGTTCATTTTGGGATTTGGTATGGAATCGACGGAGGAATCCGTGAAATTGAACGACTGCTGAGTTCGCTCACGCCTTTAATCGATGGCCTCAATGCCGAGCACATTGGGGCCACAGAGACTTGGGTTCCGTCATATCGTCGCAACTACATCAATCAAGACGAGGAGTGGTTCCTAACGGTTGAAATTGAACCATCAGACGCAGACATGAACGACTTATTCGTTTCCATGATGGCGTTTTTTCATCCCAAAGAACCAGATTGGTCGGTTTCGGAAATGGCCAAGCATACACTTCATGTGTGTGCCGTAATGATGAAGGCGATCGGAATCGAGGTGTTTGATGGCTGATGTGTCTCGCTCATTATTGGGATCTCACGCATCAACTGCGTCGACAGGATTAAGGGAGAAGTTTGCCTCTGACCTGCAACACTCTAGGCTACGTGTACGTGAGCCTCAGAGACTACATTCCGATAACGTTCCCGACTCCATCTATAGGTCTCGGAACGTTGCACATCTCTCCTTGGAGCGCACCATCGTAGTCTCAATTGAAGTGATCAAGTCAAATAACGGGCGAGGACAGTTGCGTGAGTATGCTGATCGACCCTATCCTGATGTTTATGGGCCCTTATTCAATCAGATTCGAAAGAAACCCATTGGGCCAATTTCCAGGCCTCACTCAGCAACTAGTGAACAAGAAAAGACTGTCCACTTGGGCTCATTGTCAAGATCTAGGATTAGATTGTCTAACCGTGGGAGAGTATATCCCTACCGAATATTCGCGACACGTCGCATGAGGTATTTGCAACGTAATTCGGTACATGCCTCTTGGCTTGAGGAGGCACTCCGGGACCTTTCGGAAGTATCGTTGGAAGCTGAAGAGGAGAGCATGGAGGTTCCTGATGCCTCGACCGAAATGCATGCGAGAAACATGTTGGAGGTCTTATCCAAGAGATACGACCAACTTCCGTACGTGCAACCGATACGAGATGGCCGTATCGGAATCAAATTTGAAAACCGTGGTGGGAAAAGTAACGTATTGTTTATAGTCGAGGCTGACGGATCAGGAGTCATGTTTGCTGAAATCAAAAGCGAGTCCCATCGACACCGCGCATCGGATGTGTCCAAGATTCTGCCAACCGGAGGTTACCATGCAATGGACAAGGCGGGAATTCGAAGAATCGAAACGTAGTTTGTTGGCACCTGATTGTGTGCCATTGGTTGCTACTCGCCAACTTGGTCGACGTGTCAAATCCCGGAGAAGGGCACGCAAGTCCTATCGGACCCGTATGGACTCCGGCGGCGGATATGTTGCGGTAGATGTGTTTATACCGCCCCGTGGCACGGCATGTCTGTCGGTTGATTGCTTAGGTGCCGTGTGTGACGAGGAATTGGTGAAGATAGCAGTCGGGGAGTTAACGGGTGCAGGAGACCAGTTCTATGGATGGTACGTGCTATCTGTGCGCGACATCTACGATAACCGTTGTACCCTACGGCTTTCACCTACGCCCATAAACAAGTACCACGCCGATATCGTTTTCCCTGTTGACTTAGGATCCGATGATCCGAGGGAGGCAACCGAGCGGATAGCGAATCGCCTTGCTTCATGTGCGGTATTCGAACCGCGTGGCGAGTGGGTGGATGATGTCGGCGAAATGGCTGGCTAGGGTTACTCTTGATGGATAATCCCCAAATTGAACATCGTTATTCACAACAGGAAGCTGTCTTTGGTCTAATTCTTAGTACATGCAGTAATCAATTGCGTCGGTGAAGTGAATCCTAGGAAACGGGATCATAAGCGAGTCATGCACCGGTTCCTAGAACGGCCCGTAGCACACGTCGGCGCGTACCACGGATCTCCAACATCTACTTGGAGTGCTCAATGAGTAGTCTCGTCTGCAGTGAAGGTGCAGGAATCGCGATTCTGCTAAGCCCAATACTGTTTACGTGAGGGTTTCGACACCTGAGATGTCGATGGTGGGCGGCCAAGCGTCGGCTCTTCGTGATACCGGATCGCGTGGCCTTTTGCTTAAGTGGACTGGATTGCTGCTAATCCTGATTTGAGTGTGGCAGTCGACGGAGTCGCTGGTGGCGCGAAGCAAAGGAGTTCAGCCCAGCCGCACGGCTGAGATGCACAGTCCTGTCATCGGCAATGCGGAGCATGCGAACGCGGATGGCAAGTCTCTACCTATCGCCATGGCGGATGTTCGAGCGATTGGGGAGGTGCCGCTTTGCAATGTGGATGCCAATCCTCTTCATCGTGAGAAGTGCCAATGTCTTGAGTGCCCAGCACAGTGGGCGCAGGGGATTCGGCACTGTGTCGGCAACCTGTGCGATGGGCGATGGACCGAGACTGCTGAACTCACGTGCGAAGAGCAGCAGTGCATACAACGTACCGCTCCTGTCCACCGGCCTCTTGTGATACCCTGAAGCATGTGCAACATGGGCGGTCGGTCTGACCGTTGGATCCAACTCTGACGAAGACTTGATCTTGGATCCGTTCGTCGATCGATGTGTGCAGCGGAGGTAGCTAAGTGTCAGACGATCTGAGATTGCGAGCATCACGGGTTACCGTCGCAGAATCGCATTCAGGACTTGCCTCTTGGTATGGAGAGGCTTGTCAAGACCTTGCGGATGTCCATCTTGAAGCTTCAGAGGTGGGACTCGACGCCCCCAGTCCCGCGACAATCGAAGCCACACGACGTATGCTCAAACTCTTGGCCGAGGAATACGACGAGCTTCCTGACATTCAGCCGATGCAAGATCGAAGTATCTCAATTTGCTTTGAAAACCGCGCTCAAGACAGCAGCATCATGTTCGTGGTGGAGAGCGACCGCTCAGGACTTTTGATCGTTCGCATCAATGGGAGGTCGTCCAGCCAGCGTGTATCGGATGTGTTCGAGATCCTATCCCTTGGGGGGCGTCAGGCCCTGGACCAAGCGGGAATCCGCAGGAGGCAGCCACAACCAGTTGACGCCCTGTCCACCGCTCCCCGGTCTCGCTCGGATCCGCCGGGTAGCGGCTGAGCATGCCTCCAGTGCCAGCAGGAACCGTCAGACAGGTCGGCGGACTACCGCTTGACCATCGGGGCGCTCGAGCAGGGGCTGTCTAGAGTGCATCGACTTCAGCCCTCGTCCGCATCTGCTGCGGCTTGCTACTATTTACTTGGAGTGCCCAATGATTAGTCCTGTGCGTAGGGCGGGTGCGGGAATCGCGATTCTGCTGATCCTGATCGCGTCGGGACAGTTGACGGAGCGGCTGGTGGCTCAGGGCAAGGGCCTGCAGCCGATCCGTGTCGCTGAGATGCGTGCTCTGCTGATCGGCAATGCGGAGTATGCGAACGCGGACGGCGCGTCGCTGCCTTCCGCCGTGGCGGATGTGCGAGCGGTTGACGGTGCGCTGCAAGAACTCGGCTTCCACACGTCCTGCATGGAGAACCTCTCCGCCGATCAAATGGATACCGCGCTAGAGAGCTTCGTAGCCGGCCTGCAGGATCAGGACCTGGCACTGTTCTACTACGCGGGTTACGGCCTTCAAGTCGGCACCGGCGGAGCAGCGAAGAACTACTTGCTCCCGGTCGACTACGAGTTCGGCTCCGCCATGTCCGTGTATCGGAAAGCGATGGCCGCCGAGACGGTGTTGCGGGCGCTCGAGGATTCCGCACTGGTGCGAGCAGTGGTGCTCGATGCATCGCAGGAGAATCCCTTTCAAGCCGGGATCGGCGGAGCCGACGGGCTGGCCGAGATGAAGGCGGACTCGCCTGGCACGCTGATCGCGCTCGCGGCGACGCCGGGTCGTTTCGCGCCAGCGGCCCCGAGCGGCGATGTAGCGCTGTTCGCGAAGCACTTGGTCAGCGAGCTAGGCGGTCGCGAGGTGGAATTGGGAAACCTGTTCGAGCAGACTCGGGAACAGGTGTCTGCGGCGTCATCCGGCGATCAGGTGCCTGCAATTTCCAGCAGCTTGACCGGGAAGCTGTTCTTGAAGGGTGGTCCAAGCAGAGAGTCGCCGGCACCCCAGCCGGATCAGGAGATCGATCCGAAGGTCTCCGCGGTGCCCGATTTTGAGGGGTTGACGCCCGCGCAAGCCTGGGAACGAGTTCGGGACAGCGATAGCGGGGAAGCACTCGAAGCGTATGTCCAGCGGTTCCGCGGACAGCGGGGCGCAGGCGTGTACGTTGTGCAGGCGGAGGAACTCTTGGAAGAGTTGAAGGACGGCAACTTGGCGGGCGAAGCGGCGCGGCAGTGGGCGGCCGTCAAGGATCAAAGCGAGCGGGTGTTGCAAGCGTTCGTTGCCGATTGGGAATCCGTTCCGGGAACGGAAGAGTACGTGCAGATGGCGAGGGCCCGGCTTGCCGAGCTTGCGGGCACCGGCGACGCTCCCGCGCGCCTCGAAGAGTATACGAACTCGGTCGGGATGAAGTTTGTACGCATTCCCGCCGGGAGCTTCCGCATGGGATCGGAATCGTCATTAGCGCAGCCGGACGAGCGGCCCTTGCACAACGTGCAGCTGAGCCGAGGGTTCTGGATGGGGAAGCACGAAGTGAAGCAGTTCGAGTGGGAACTGATCATGGACAGCAATCCCTCGCGGTTCAAGGGGTGCGGCCGAGGCTGCCCGGTTCAGAACGTGTCATGGGACGAGGCGCAGGCATTCATCAGGAAGTTGAACGCCCGGGAAGCCGGGGAGGGCTACTCATACCGGCTTCCGACCGAGGCGGAATGGGAGTACGCGGCGCGAGGTGGAACCGAGACGGACACGCCGGCGGGCGATGTCGCGGTGCTTGGAGAGATGCACGCCCCCGTGCTTGACAGAATCGGCTGGTACGGCGGAAACAGCGGAGCGAATTATTCCGGAGCGCGGGGATGCGCGGAATGGCAGGAGCGGCAGTACAAGGCGCGACGCTGCGGTCCCCATCCGGTGGGCATGAAGGAAGCGAACGCTTACGGCCTGCACGACATGCTCGGAAACGTGTGGGAGTGGGTGCGTGACTACTACGGCGCCTATCCCAATGGATCTGTCAAGGACCCGACGGGTCCGCGAACTGGTGCCACGAGGGTCTATCGCGGCGGTAGCTGGGGCAGCAAGGCCAGCGAGGTGCGTTCCGGCAATCGCGAGTCCGGAAGCTCGGATTTTCGGCATGTCCACCTCGGATTCCGCATCGTTCGGACGGAGTAGCGCCAGCCTCCCCGGCTCGGTCACAGGGAATCGGGCTCGCGGGGGTCAACTGCTCCGCAACGCGGATCATTCGGAAGCTCTACGCTTCACTCGACCCGGACCAAGCGGAGCCCAAGGGTGTTGTGCTTGTTGGCTGGACCGTCGTAGTCCCGTGCCGCCGACCTCAGGTATCGAGCATCGAGAAACCAATTGCCGCCGCGATGGATGCGATTCGGTCCCGCGTTCGGCCCGCGCGGATCGGACTCCGCCCCTGCCGCGTACTCTCCGTATCGATCCGCGACCCATTCGGAGACATTTCCGAGCATGTCGTGCAGCAAGTATCCGTTCGCGGCTTTCCCGCCCACGCGGTGAGTCGTGCCGGCGCTGTTCGCGCCGTACCATGCGATCTGGTCCACCGGGCCGTGCCTCTCGCCGGTCTTGCGGCCGCCCCGGGCCGCATACTCCCATTCCGCTTCAGTAGGCAAGCGGTATCGATTCCTCCGTGCCGCATCCAAGGCGGTGAACTTGTCGATGAATGCGCGGGCTTCGTTCCAAGAGACATCCTCGACCGGACACCGGATCCCGCAACCCTTGAATGACGATGGATTGCTGCCCATCGCCCGCTCCCACTGCGCTTGGGTCACTTCGTACTTGCCCATCCAGAACCCACTGCCGATACGCACTTCTCGCACGGGTCGCTCGTCGGTATCCGCCTCGGACGCCCTCGAACCCATTTGGAAACTTCCGGCCGGAATCCAGACGAACTCCATCCCCAGCGCGTTGTCCCGCCACAGCGTGCCAGGCGGCCTTCGCTCCGCTTCCCTGCGCTTCCTCGATTCCTCCGCGCGCAGTCGCTCGCGACGCTCCCGTTCCGCCTGCGCCTCTCGCTCTAGGCGCTCACGCTCGGCCTTGGCTTGCGCTTGGCCCTCGCGACCTCGTCCTAGCTCCGAGGCCAATCGCCGCTGTGCGAGCGCCACCTTTTCCTGCGCGCCATCTTCCTGCTTCCAAGCCGCGACGTACGCTTCCAGTTCGGCAACGCCCGTTAACGGCGGATCAGGGATGGGTTCGAGCCGGAATGCCTGCGTCGGCTCTCCCGGACCGTGCTGGACCGTAACGTCCGTGGATCGATAGCCCGAAGCGCTGATCGCCAAGTTGTACGATCCTGCCGGCAGCGGCATCTCTCGCCGGTACTCTGCGGGGTGGTCTACGAGTTGGACCGACGCGTTCGCGGGCACGGTTTCGACACGGAAGGGAACTAACGCACCGTCCGTCGACTGTCCTCTATCCATCGACATTAACCACCCGAACACCAACCACACGACTAGCACCGCGATGCCGATCGCAGCGAAACCGAGCGCGGCCGATAGCCATGACCTCTGCCTCTGCGGCGGATGCAGCGTGCGAGGCCCTTCAACCGCAGCAGGAGGCACGGATTGCTCCGGGACAACTTCCTGACTCTGCTCTTCCTCGGTGTGCCGCAGAGTCAGGAGAAGCTGGCGGCACGACCGGATCCGTTCCGATTCAGGCAGGCGCAGGCAGCGATCGATAGCCTGCAGAATTCCCGGCGAGAATCTGCCCGCTCCCAATTCGCTTGCCCTTTGGAGCGGGTCTCCATCCCCCCGGTTCAACGCGTATTGCCGCTGCTCGACCTTCGCGGGATCCGCCGGGCCCGTCTCCGCCCCTCCCGCTACCATCCGCCAGAGGGTCGCGCCCACGCCGTACAGATCGGTCCACGGACCAAGCTCTCCGTCGGCAACCTGTTCCGGAGCGGCGTATCCCTCCGTGTATGGCGCGAGCGACTTGCTCGAACCCGCCAATCCAGCCTTCGCGGCTCCGAAATCGATCAGCACGGGCCGCTCGTCGTGCCCGCGGATCAGGATGTTCGCGGGCTTGATGTCGCGGTGCAGCATTCCGGCATCGTGGACGCGCTCCAAGCCCTCCAGCAGCGGCACGGCCACCCGCACCAAGTCGTCCTCGCAGAACGGTCTTCCCTCCGCCTCGCGCAGTCTCAGCAGTTCGGCCAGCGACAGTCCGTCCTCGTACTCCATGACGAGATACGCGGTGTTGTTCAGCCAGAAGAAGTCACGGCAGGACACGATGCTCGGGTGCTTGTCGAATTCGATCAGCGCCCGCGCCTCTTCGCGGAAGCGTCGCAGGCCGTCCAAGTACAGTTCGCCGTCGACCTCGTTGCGAACCCTCACATCCTCGTCGATCCGCACGGCCAATTCGGCCGGTAGGTACTCCTTGACGGCCACCAAATGGCCTAATTCGGCATGTCGGGCGCGGTACACGATCCCGAATCCGCCGGAGCCGATAACGGCCTCCAGTGTGTAGTCCCGCAACCGACTGCCCGGCGGCAGAGCGTCGCGTCGAATATGCTCTACCGCCTCCATGCTTCGGACACTGATCCGGCTACGACCTAGGATCGACTTGGGCCGGAACACTGGCGACAATCGCACAGGCCCCGAAACGCCGCCGACTGATCGTATCGTAATCGTTTGTCAGATCAGGGCTGTCCGAGGCTCAAGCGAAGACGAGAGTAGAGTTCCGGCATGCAGTCAGGGATGGCTCTACTGGATTCGATTGTCGTTCAGGACGTCATTGGCTGTGCGCGACGAGCGAGGCTTCGTTCACCGCATGGAACAGCGAGGAACGTTCCGGAGTGCTCTGCCAGCTTCGTCGCTATCGGGAAAGCTGCGCGTGATGCCCCCCGACTCGGGACTTCACTGGACAATTTACGGACGTGGACCGCTGTCCCTCGACGGTCTGCCAGCAGACCTGCACGCTACGTGCTGGAGAACCTGCGACGAGGGTCCAGCCGCTCATGGTGGGTGGGCGCATCGAATGGCAAGCGGAGTGCATGCGAGACGAGTGGTCGACGGTATTGGAATACAGGGCGGTCACTTTGAACCTAGGCCGTGACCCCGGTTGCGGAGCATGTTCGGCGATCTTGTGTTGGTGTCGTCCAGCAGACTGCCGTCTTCGGAGCAAGTTCGGCTCTCCAAAGTGCGTGGACCGGCCGAATCCGTCGGTCGTCCGCATGGTGGTCTTTCGCCAGTCCAGTTGATTACGTCTTGCTCCAGTCGGTTCGCTGGCTACGCAACGCCGGAATCACAGGCCACCGGCCGGGTTCAGACAGGTTGCGCTGAGGTCGCCAGCCGATTCAGTCGACATCCACGTGAACCTCCAAGCGGCTCTTCGACGATATTCGATACCGTCTCAGGACGCTGCTCGGAAGTTCAAGTCCTGTATTCGAGAAAGGGGGAGTGCCGAGATCTTGTTGCCCATTGGGTACTCCCGCTGCCCGGGGTACACCACCCACAAGTGGGACAGCTTGAGGTCGTCCATCACGATCCGCATGGACTTTGACACTCGCGGGGC
Source organism: Bryobacterales bacterium (assembly GCA_965242625.1). GTDB lineage: Bacteria > Acidobacteriota > Terriglobia > Bryobacterales > UBA6623 > VXMF01. The sequence goes on from CBDEST010000005.1 coordinate 2,069,242, forward strand.
GTCCGTGTATTTGAACTCAAAGCCCCAACGCGATCCCTTACGTAGCAGCAGTAGGTCCAGTTCGGCCCCGCGTTGCGTTCTGAAGAAGTAAGCCTCGCGCTCGCCATGGACGGTCAGGATCTGTTGCATCGCGAATCCTTCCCAACTGGCCCCGATGCCGGGATGCCTCAGCAGATCCTCAGTCTCTTCCAACCCGAGGAAGTAATGCAGCATCCCGCTGTCTCGAAAATAGACCTTGGGTGATTTGACGACGCGCTTGCCGAGGTTCTCGAACCAAGGTGGCAGCACGCGAACCATGAAGCTACCGACGAGCAGGTCTCTGTATCGGTTCACTGTCGACGACGCCAAGTCCAGCGACTGCCCCAGTCGCGCCGCGTTCCACGTCTCGCCGTGACAATGTGCCAACATCCTCCAGAATCGGCCCAATGTCGCTGGAGAGACTCGAGAACCCAAGGTGGGCACGTCCCGCTCCAAGAACGTACGCGTAAAGGAATCCATCCACCGCGTCCAAGCTTCCGCTCCTGTAGCGAGATAGGCTTTGGGGAATCCTCCCCGAAACCAGAGTCGGCGTTGGTGTTCGTGTCCCACTTCGGCCAATGTGAATCCATTGACGTCAACGAATTGGATTCTTCCCGCCAGCGATTCGGAGATCCCCTTGACGGAGTCCAGGGAAGCACTTCCCAAGAGCAGGAATACGGCCTTGCGGTTGGGGTCGTCGCTGATCGGACGCAAGACCTCGAATAGCTCTGGCATGCGTTGGACTTCGTCAATGACGACCAATCCCTCGCTGTCGCGAAGCAGGAATTCTGGAGCCGCTCCCAAGGCTTCACGGTCAGCGGCGACCTCCAGATCGAATACCGCGGATGGGCCGGGCCAGATCGACACGGCCCGTCTCGCCAGAGTTGTCTTGCCCACCTGGCGAGTACCGAGCAGCGCGACCACCGGCACCTCCGACAGTCTGATCGTAACGGCGGTCAACAAGTCTGGCCGGGCGACTGCATGTTGTATATCATTCATGTCGTGGCTGATATTCAACAATTATAGCTTGTCGAGTCGTAACTGGCCAATTCACTCCTACCCATCAGCGGCAGTCGACCGACCGCTTGTGTGCAGTTCGGATCCGGTGCAGTCCATGGCAGCCGAGTCGGATCCAAGGCACCTGTAGTGCATGACGCTCGCGCCATGCACCTGTACCCCGGGCCGAGATCACAGACATTCACCGGTAGCAGCAAATCCTAGACCGAGCGACCTCCGATGCGGAATTGATCGAAGCGTGCCGCTGGCCGACGACCAAGCCGCCCGGGGGCGGACACGCACGCTTCCGAAAAAATCGCTCGCGCACCTATTGACATTGGTTGGTGCGCGTGGATAGGATTCATCCGACGGGGTATGGTGCGGGTTGCCCGCCATGTCACCGCTGGCCGAGGTTCTCTCCGGAGGCCCGCTCACCTGCCTCGATCACTCGGAGGTGAATGATGCTTCGTCGGCTTTCGGCCCGCTCACGGGTCGGTCTTGTTTGGTTGCTTCTGATCGCGCTGCCCACGATCGCTTGGAGCCAAGGCTCGGGCGGAACCATCAACGGCACCGTGACGGACGCGACCGGGGCCGTGATCCCCGGTGCTGTGGTCACGATCGTCCACGCCGAGACCGGTGTCGAGACGACCACGGAGACCGGCATCAACGGCGTGTACTACGTGCCGAACATGGCGTTCGGCGAGTACAACATCGCAGCCGAATCGGACGGCTTCAAGCGGTCCGAGGTACAAGGCCTGCGGTTGAACGCGAACTCGGAGATCCAGCAGTCGTTCGCGCTGGAGATCGGCGCGGTCACCGAAGTGGTCGAGGTCAACGCCGCCCAAGTCCAGGTGCAGACCACTTCCGGGTCCGTGGGATCGACGGTGCAGCACGAGCAGATGATGGAACTGCCCTTGGCAGGCCGCAACATCTTCAACCTCGTGAACCTCGTGCCCGGCGCGTACCGCTCCCGGAACGGCAACATTTCGATCGGCGGCGGGAGGACTCGGTCCGCGGGATCGTTCATCGACGGCATCAACAACACACGCGGCGGGCTAGGCGTGCAGAACATCGAGATGGTTCCGCCGATGGAGTCCATGCAGGAATTCAAGGTTGAAGTGAACTCGATGGGAGCGGAGTACGGGCGAAGCTCGGCAGGCGTCGTACAAGCTGTGACTCGAAGCGGCAATAACGAGATCCACGGCGTCATGTACGACTACGTCCGGAACGATGTGTTCGATGCAATCAGCTGGAACAACAAGCGGAACGAGAATCCAACGAAACCGAAGCTCCGGCAGAACCGCGGCGGTGCCGGCATTCGCGGACCGATCGTGAAGAACAAGACATTCTACGCCTACACATTCGACTTCTTCCTGAACCCGCGGGACGTGAATCGCATCCGCAGTGTCGGACTGCCTGAATGGCGAACCGGCGACTTTTCTACCGCCACCCAGAACAGGCGCGGCAATGCCGTTCTTGTTCCGATCTTCGATCCGATGACGCGCAAAGCGGGTTCCTTCGTCCGTCCGCGTCTCTCGGACCGGTTTCCGAACAACAGGATTCCCGCAGATCGCTTCGACCCGGTAGCGGTCAAGGTGCTCGGATACCTGCCCGAGGCGAACAAGGTTCCGAACAACGTGGCCAACAATAACGGGAACTGGAGCGAGCAGGTAGCGCTCAATACGGACCGGCACTACCATGTCGGCAGAATCGATCACAACTTCAGCGATGATTGGCGTGTCTTTCTCCGAACGATCTGGAGCGACACTTGGGTGAACAATGGCTATACGCAAGGTTACGGAGTGGCAGACACGAACGGGAACAACAGCAAGCAGCGTCGGCAGAACTGGGGCTTGCACAACAGTTACACGTTCAGCCCGAATTTCTTCGTTGCCACCATTGTCGGATTCAATCGCGTGCATCTGAACAACACCCAAGGCGACTGCTGCGAGACAAATTACGCTGACCTGCTCGGTATACCAGGGATGGAAAAAGGCGGGGAATCCTTCCCGAGGATGAGCTTCGGCGGGCGGGTACCGATGACCCAGGTCGGAGGGGGTTACGCCAAGCGCATCGCCGCGTTCACGAATTTCGACTACGAAGCGAACTTCACGCGGATCGCAGGCAACCACACGTTCAAGTTCGGGGGCAAGTACACGTCCTTCCAAGGCAACGAACTGGCGCGCCCGCAGCCGTCCGGCAACTGGAATTCCAATGGAGGAGCGTTCACCCGCAGTTGGCCCCAGAGCGGAGGCGGAAACGTGAACACGGGCATCGGGTTGGCGGACTTCATGCTAGGACACATTTGGACCCTCAACGCCCGGGTCGCTGCACCGATCGGCAAGCGCATCAAGTATTGGTCCGGTTATTTCCAAGACGATTGGAGAGTCACGCCGCGCCTCACTCTGAATATAGGGATGCGCTACGAAACCGAAACTCCGATCTACGAAGTCGGTGGCAGGATGAATGGATTCTGCGAGTACTGCCCGCAACCATTGGCCGGGCAGAACGGGATTCCGGAAGGCGCGATCGGTAGAGTGCTTTTCCCGAATCGGGACGGAACGGGCAAGTACTTATGGAATTGGGACAAAAACAATTTCGCGCCTCGATTCGGATTCGCGTACAAGCTTAAGGACGACGCGTCGATGGTATTGCGGGGAGGATTCGGGATGTTTTATGGCAATCCATACGACCGTAATTCGATCCAACCTGGACGTGCCGGATTCGACAACATATTCGCACGTCGCGCCGGCATCAACAGCTATTTGCGCGATGGACTACCGGTGGGAGCATTGGACGATATACCGGAGTCCGAATTGCACGGAGGATTCGGTGTAACCGGTTCAAAGTTTGCGACTTCTAGGATCCAATACTGGAATCAAGACCGCGAAATGCCATATGGGCAAAACTTCAATATTATGTTGCAAACGAGGTGGAAGGGCATCCTCTGGGAATTCGGCGGAATGGCAAACCTTGCTAGGCATCAGAATTTCAACAACATCAATATCAGCCAACTCCATCCCGATGACTATGCCGCTGCGAACGCGCCGGGCCTGAGTGCCGCCCAGAAGGAAAGTTTTCTGCCTTGGCAAGCATGGGCAGGCCGGGAAGACCAGATTCAGTTGATGTCTCCGAACTGGGGGATTTCGAACTACTTTGCGGGAACGTTCAAGTCCGAGCGACGGTACCAGAACGGATTGGGCTGGACAGTGGCATACACGCATGTGCAGTGGATCGATAACGTTCGTTTCATCGGCAACGCCGATACGTTCGGCAGCAACTTCTATCCACAGACGGTGTACGACTTGCGCAACGAGCGCGCGAGTTCGGCCAGCCGTCTGCCACACAGGATTGTCTTCGCGCCGATTTTTGAACTGCCGTTCGGACGAAACAAGCGCTGGGGCCAGAGTTGGTCCAAGGTGCTCGATGCGATCGCCGGCGGTTGGCAGATGTCGACAATCTCGACGCTGCAGAGTGGCGGCTACATCGGTGCCACGGTTGATGGCGGCACGAACCTCAAGGGAGATTTCACTGCAGGGCACGTCTTGCGACCGAACCTCACCGGTGCGCCCTTCAAGTCTGCGAGTCAAGGGATGCCAGCGAACAACGTGTACGGATTCCAGTGGCTCAACGATGATGCATTTGCAGTACCAGAGCGGTACACGCTAGGGGATGCGTCCCGTATGTTGCCGGGCATTCGCGGCCCGGCGTTGTACGACTTCGACATGATGTTCGCCAAGAATTTCCGTTGGACCACGGGCGACAAGCAGTGGCGGGCCATGCTGCGTGCGGAGATGTACAGCTTCACGAATACTCCGCAGTTCAACCTTCCGAACCGATCGGTGGGTAGCGGGAACTTCGGACTCGTGACGAACGCGACCGGCGGCCGTCGCGTCATGGAGTTCGGACTGCGGATCGACTTCTAGCGCTAATTCCGATGCCATCGCGGATATGGGCGCGGCGGCAGTCGCATTCCAGATTGGGGCGGCGGACGACCTGCTAGAAGCCTTGGATGCGCTCGATGACGCGATTGCGGCCAGTGCGCGGCAAGAGTTTGGGCGAGCTTGGCAACTCGACTCAGTGACTCAGTAGGGAAGGGGAATCAACGATGGCGAATCAATAAATCGCGCCGGGAGGCCTCCAGAGGCCCTCAGAAGCCGTTCCAAGGCCCCCAGAAGGGCGTTTTGGACGCTTTTTCGCGCCAAAACGCTCGCTGTGCGCTGACCTTGCAGGCTGCGAGGCGTACCAACCCCCGTCCGCGCCCTCATCAGCACCCCCAGGTTGTAGCCGCAGGCATGCACCAGCAGTCGCTTCAGAATGTTGTTGTGCCCCCGCAGGTACACCCGCCGCAGCCCGCCCGTCTCGTACATGTGGGCCATCGACCGCTCCACCTTCTCCGCCCGCTGCCGCAGCAGGTCCCGACCGGCCTCGCTGGCCACGCGCTCGCGCGTGCTCTCCACCGCCGCCCGCTCCGCTTCCTGCCCGTCCTTCCACTTCCGTTCCGCCCGCTTCGGCTCCGGAATCACGGCCTCCTGACCGTTCTCCTCCAGCCGCTGCACCGTCGCCCCGCTGTGGTAGCCCTTGTCCGCCACCACCGTCTCCGGCGCCTTGCCCAGTGCCTGCTCGGTCGCTTCCAGCGTCTCGACGACCGTCGTCGTGTCGCCCAGATCCGCCGCTTGCACGGTGACTCCCACCAACGCCCCGCTCTCCAAATCGACCGCGTGCTCCGCTTTGTGGGCTAAATCAGTGGCCCCGTTCTTCATCTTGGCCACCCGCGCGTCCGGGTCCACCGGGTGCTCCCACTCCTCGTTCGACAGCTTCTTCGGCTTGCGCTTGCGGTCGAAGTCGATCAATTCCTCGCGCGTCGGCGACTTCAGCCCCGAGGCCTCCGCCAAGCGCAGCACGAACGTGTCGTAGTCCTCCCCGCTGTCCTTGCGCTGCAAGGTGCTCAAGGACGCGTTGGCTTGCAGCGTGGTGGCGTCCACGCCCACCGTGGAACCCTCGGCTAGCCCGGCTTCCCGCATCTGCTCCAGCACCCACTTGAAGACATCGCTGTGCGCTTCCAGCGCGATGCGCTGGCGGGTGCGCGAAACCGTGGAGTGGTCGGGCGCGCTGTCCGTGATCCCTAATCCGAGGAAGGCGCGCATGGAGAGGCTGTCGGAGATGCTCAGCGCAATTCCGCGCTCGGAGGTGAGGCCGAGCAGGTAGCCGAGCAGCAGGATGCGGAAGTAGGTGCCCGGGGGCAGCGAGGGGCGCCCGAGCCGCTCGTGGAAGTACTCGCTGCACGTGTCCTCGACGAACCGGTCGAAGCCGGCCTCGTCGAGCACCTCGTTGAGCTGCTCGTAGAAGGGCACGGTCGGTGCCTGCGGCAGCTCATTGACCGCGACAAAGGTGCAACCCTGCACCGGTTTGCGTGTGCCCATCGCCATATGAGCGATTCTAACACATATTCGTCGTCAATGGTGCTTATTTCTTGGCTAGCGCGGAAGGGCGGACTTTTGCAACAGGCTCCTAACGCAATCTCTTGGGCCGAATGGCTTGCCAAGGGCAGATTGCGGCGGCATGGCGAAGCGCATGATCGGAAGGCTTCGCGGATGCGGTTGCCTTGTGACTTGCCCGGCCGGGAGTCGCACCGAGCGGCTGCTACTACCGAGCTTCGCCGGGGAGCTTCTATCCTCCGTCGCTGCCCAGTCGTTCGGGCAACCTTCCTAGGCTTCCACGGTCGTCGTCTGCGAAGGCTTGGCCGATGGGATCGCGGCGGCTCGGCTATGGGGCGGGGTTTGCATTGGCCGGTACTAGCGGCTTCGCGGATGAATCGCTACAAGCCGACTTGGCGACCTTCTCGGGCGGTGCCTGCGTCCTATGCGGGGCGGATTCGGATCGCGATCCGCTCGCAGGGCCAGCGGCGAACCGAAGGCTAGCTACCGCGATTCAATTGCTCGGCGGGGAAGCGAGCGCGGTATGGCGTCGCGATGGGGTAGTCGGCGAACCCGAAGCGGATCTACCGGCGTTCGCGGCCGGGTCTTACGACGATCTGTGCGACTTGGCCCTAGATGCGATCTACGAGTATCGATTCGGTCGGCGAGTGCCCGAGCCAGATCAGGCTGCCTCCCGGGTCTGCGGAGATCCGGGAGGCAGCTAGCCGTTTCGGTTCACTCAGCCATGACCGACACGCTCGGTGGAGAACGCGTCCGCTCGGTTCAGGTGCGAAGGGTGAGCAGGTTCCATAAACCCCCGAATTCGTTGTCCAAGCGGTTGGCGGGCAATGCTCTTGCGGCCTCCTAGTCGCTCTTTTTCCATGCCTTGCCTTGGCGGTCGCCGCGTCCGCGCAGCCACTGGACACATACTCTTGTCCGACCTGTGACCCCAGGCGGACCAATTCCGTTGAGGGCCGGGGCGGACGTCAACGGGTGGACGAGAACGTCGAAGACACCGAACACGCCCCCCTGTACGCGGAAGCGATGGCTCAAAACGTAGACGCATAAATTCGGCCTTGGGAGGAGAACTGGCGGCGGCGCGGAGTTCGGACCTTCGGCCCCCACCCGACCGAGGGTGCATGCCGCAATCGTCCTTCACCCTCTGGAGGTGGTATAGTGCCTAGAGAGCGATGACGGTCTTAGGACATTATCCGAGTTACAGGTATCTGTCCGATGAGTTGCGGGCGCGGCACTTTGAGGTGACTTCCTCTGGTTGGCAGGTGCTCGGCCAATTCCGATTGCAGTGGGTGGAGAACAAGCACTTTCTCGACCGGACTCTCCTTCGAGGTGATCCGATCATCCTGTCGACCTCGCCACGCCTCGCTAGGCGCGGGAGTTCGTTCTCGATGGAACTGCGGTATCTTGCGCTGCAAGGCAAGCGCACCCTGCGTCCCATCGATCTGCTCGGCTAGCCATGAATGAGGAGGGAGATAGATGGCGACCAACAACCAAGCGAGCGATTCTAGCGAGCATGACCGGGAGGTGTTTGAGGACGCGGTGAGGAAAGAACTGAAGGGCCAGGGCTTTCGCGAGATCGCTCGTCCGGCTGACGACACATGGCTGTGGCAACACGGTCAAGCCAAGGTGACCGTGGTGGGCGTTACGAGAGACCGGGATCGATGGTCAGTGCCAACCGACGACCCAGTCGATGAAGCCGTGTTGCTTGTCGGCGGATTCAACAGGACAGATCAGATGTACTTGTTTGAAGACGCCATCTGGTGCTGGTACGACGCGTGGGATTCGGTCGACCTGCGCCAGAGACTCGCGGACAGTGCGAACCGGGCGAAGGATTGCGTGGACGGTCGCGGTGTTGACGGGCCTCAGATAGTCTCGTTTCGGGAAATGCTGTGCTTGGCGGCGGACGATCCGTCGAGATCCGATCTCGAGAGACGATTCTCACCCATGAGGATCGAGTCAACGCTTCAAGAACTGTTCAAGGTGCGAGATCAGTTTCTCGCCGACCTTCGTGGTTCAGGTGAAGAGTTCCGACGCGAACCCCTGCGACGCGCTGCACAGTCGGTGGAACCGTGGGCCTCGGAATAACGACTCCCCGGCGTTCGTGCAGCGCGTGTCGCGAGCGTACTGCCGATGCAAGTCGCCCCCCGCCACGAGGATCGTGAACCACCTCTGCCTCGCGGGCGTAGAGCAGTCGATGCCGTCCTCCAGAGAGCGCGGCTAGACCCTCATTAGCGGCTGGATCACCATACGCCCAAGTTGATCGAAGTGCCAGCGCACGCGCGTGTCACACGGTCGTAACGCGAATTGCGTCGTGTCCAGTTCGGGCGGCAACTCGGAGTGTGTCGCCCCCAATGTGTCGATCTGCACGCCCGGGTTCTAGTCCACGGCGAAGCCGCTAGTCATCTGGTCAGGACGACATCGCAACCGGTCTTCGCAATGTGCTCTGGACGGTGCTCTACCTCGCTACGCCCTCCGCGACACCTTCCAGAACTGCCGGGGCGCGATCCCGTCCCGGAGTTGCGACGTTTCACGGAGCATCCTCCTTTCGCCGCGGCGTCGTACACTGAACACGACCGATCGACGCATCCACGCCCGACACCCCGATCCAGCCTAGCGAGAAGCAGATGTCCCTAACCTTGCACAAGCTGGGCGTCGCCGATGACGAGGCGTTCTCTTTCGTCCAAAGGACGGAGAAAATGGCTGGCCAGAACGTACTCCCCGAGATCCGCGTCCAGTACGCGAAACTCGCCGCCCAGCAACGCGGGATCAACTCGCTACGCGGGATAATCGGCGTGGGCTTCACCGCCTTGGCGATCCTGATCACGGTGCTTGCGCTACTGGACTAGCGACTACTCCTCGGCCGCAACGGCTAGGGCTGCGGATCGATACTTGCACCCGGCTAATGGCGGCACCCCTGCTCTTTGAGCGCGGCCGCCACCAATTCGTGCCGGTCGCCATCGCAGCCTACAAAATGTAATTCAGGTGAAGGTTCCAATTGGTGTGAAGCGTCTTGGAGCGGACGTATACAGAATCGCCACTCCACGGGATAACGTGCGTGTCGCTCAGGATCCGCTCGATTCGAGTTCTCAATCAGTTCCGCTCTCAATCTGGTCGGCAAGCCTTGATCCAGCGCGAGTCAGGGATTCAAGACGCCGCCGCCATCACGGGACTGTGCATCGTTCGACCCGCTGCGGATCGTCGTAGAGGGAATGGCGGATGGTGGTGTCGCCACGGTTGAGGGTTCCGGCGGCATCGAGATCAGTTGCGGCGGGTCTCCCTCGATCCGGTACTTCCGCGGCTGCACCTCGCAAGACGGGAGCGAGAGGCCGCGCGCGTAGTACGAAAGCCCGTAGGCGACATGGCGCCGCACGTCTCCGACGCACGCCTCCGCGAGCCGCGCTTGGTTCGCCGCCACGAACTCCCGAACGCCCGCAGCTTGGCTGACGGCGGGGTAGGCTTGGAACTTCAGCAAGGCGAGAGACAACGTCGCGACTGCTGCCACTGCGGGGACCGCGTACTCTTTGCGCGATTTGAGTGCCGCCAAACAGGCTAGGCCGGCCGCTGCCATGCCTGCGATAACGCTCGTCGCGAGGTCTCCCGGCGAGAATTCCGCCCACGCTCGCGTGATCCCGTCCGCTAGGGCCAGCGGAAGCAAGGCTCCGGCCACAGGAAGCAGAATCAACGAGCAGCCTGTCAGCGCGAGGTACGCTCCCCTCGGCTGCCTCCGCCACTGGAGGGCCAGCAAGATCGACACTGCCGGGAGCACCGGCAGGGTGTACAACGGCAGCTTGTTCACCGAGAGGGAAAAGAAAACCACCGGAAGAATCGCCCAAGCGGTCAGGAAACGCAGCTTCGGCTCGCTCCACAGCGACTCCCCGCGCAACCCGCAGAGCAGCGGCGTCCACGGCAACGCGAACGCCAGCAGCACCGGCACGAAGAACCAGACCGGCTGCTGATGCTGGAGCGACTCGCTGAAGAACCGGTCCCAGTGGTGTCGAACCAAGAACTCCTCGACGAAGAGACTGCCGTTGCGCATGTAGCAAGCGACATACCACGGCAAGCTCACTGCTAGGAACGGGGCCAAGGCTCGTGGCGCGAACAGATCCAGCAGTCGCCGCGGCCGTGCGGCTAGTACCGGAAGTACTGCGAAGGCGGCGACGATCGGACCCACCAAGCCCTTGCTCAGCACGCTGAGCCCCAGGCAGCCGCCGAACCAAGGCATCCATCGCCGAGCCCTGTCGGAATCCGGATCGGCGACCCACGGCAGCAGGCACAGCAAGGCCGCGCCGGCGCATGCTGCTAGCGGCAGATCGAAGACCCCGGCGTCGGAACTGGCCACCCAGCCCGCCGAAGTGGCCAGGATGCACGCGGCCCCAGCCGCGGTCGGCCCATCAAATTCTTCTCGCACCCTCCAGTACAGGAACAGCAAGAAACCGAGGCTCAGCAACGCCACGGGCACCCGCGTGAACGACTCGAAGCCCGCGAAGTATCCCAATCCCCCGAGCCAGAACAGCAGCGACGGTTTTTCGAACCACGCTACGCCATGGAGTCGCGGGGTGATCCAATCCCCGGACTCAGCCATGTGGCGAGCGATCGAGCCGTAGCGCGGCTCGTCCGGCCCGACCAAGCCGCGCTGGCCGATAGGCAGCAAGTAAAGGGTGGCAGCCAGCGCGGCGACCACCGCCAGGCCCGCGGCTCGCTTAGGTGTCACTTGGAGAGGGGCGTCACCGCGATCCGGCGGAATTCGACGGCGCCGTGGTCACCCTGCAGCGTGATCGGACCGGGCGCATCCTCGCGCCAGTCAGTCGCCATGGCGGTGAATCCCTCGACGACCTCGCGGTCGATCGTCTTGATGCCGTTGAGCGTCACGGTGACCTCGCGCCCGACCAGCCGCACCACCAATGTCTGCCACTCGCCCGCCTTGCGGCTGGCGTTCTGGCTCGGCTTGATGCGTCCGTACAGCGCCCCGTTTCCGTGGTCGCTCGCCGCCTTGCCGAAATCGTCGAGCAGTTGGATTTCGTAGCGTCCGCGGAGGCCGATGCCGCCGTTCATATTCGGATGCATCAAGAATTCGACTTCCAGCTCGAAATTCCAGAAGGTGCGGTCCGACACCAGCACGTCGGCACCCTTGCGGTTCTTGAGGATGCCGTCCTCGGCGAACCAGCCGTCTTCGCGGCCAGGTCGCAGGGTGTGCCAGCCCTCCACCCCCGTGCCGTCGAACAGTTCTATCGGGGCTCCCTTGTTCCACGTGTCATCGTCTCGTTCCGGCAAGACCGGCGCTCGCTCGCCGGCCCACGCCAGGATGCCTCGCTCTCCCCGGTCCGCCACCCCGAACAGAGAACCTCGTTCCAGAGCGGCCACGACCAAGGTCGTGACCGTCGTTGATCGTCCTCGCGTAAAGGTGCGCTCCAAGCGAAACTGAAGCTGTCCATCCGCGATTCGCGCGTCGCGGATCGGATCAAGCTGGCCGCCGGGACCTCCCCCGACCATCGCGCCGGTGATGGATCCGGTACCGACTCCATTGACCTCGAGCCACAGCACCCTTCCGTTGTTCTCCCCGAGCGGCCGAATGATCCAGCGCCCGTTGAACGCTTCCACGCCGCCCCACGCGGTGGCAGCGGACCAAGTCAGGCACAAGATGGCGATCAGCAGGAGCGTTCGCGGTTGCCGTGGCACCGCTTCATCATAGCTACGGAGGGGTGTCCCAAGCTCGATTGACCGCTGTCACTCCTGATTTGCTCCGGCAGGGGATGCCCTAGGCGGTCGCCCTATAGGGACTGTTCGCGCCGTGAGTCCAAAGGCTGTCCAACGTGGACTTGCGCGACACTGATGGGCGGGATCCACACACGATGACCGTTCCGCCGATTAGCCGCAGACTCGCCATCCCGTTCCTCGTGACGCTGCTCGCCTCGCACGGACTGATCGCTTCCGCCCAGACCGTCGCGAGTAGCGGTTTTCCACGAGTCGGGAGCGAAGCGACCCAGCCCGACATCTATCCCATGGCGCGCACCGGCGGGAACTACATGCACAACTACTACCTGCCGCCTGTCGCCAGCACGCCATGGCGGCCGGCGTTTTCTCCCGACGGCGATTGGATCGCCTTCAGCATGTCGGGCTCGATCTGGAAGATCCGCGTGGACGGGACGACGGCTTACGAGTTGACCTCCAACGCGACCTACGACTCATCGCCGAACTGGTCTCCGGACGGCCGCTGGATCGTCTATACCGCCGACGACAGCTACCGGAGCATCAATCTTTCGCTATTGAACGTCGCGACGGGGGAGAGCACGGCCCTGACTCGAGGGCAGCATGTCAACTTGGATCCCGTCTGGTCTGCGGGCAGCTCGCGGATCCTGTACGTTTCGACCGCCCCGGACGGTTGGTACCACGTGTACTCGATGTCTCTGGAAAACGGCCAGCCGGGCGAGCCCGCGCGGCTGACCGACGATCACGCCTACGCCAACGACCGGCTCTACTTCGGGGCGCAGGACCTGCATATCCAGCCGACCCTCTCGCCGGACGGGAAGGAAATGATCCTCGTCTCGAACCGCGGCATCTCGCTGGGTTCGGGAGCTATTTGGCGCGCGCCGGTCGCACCGTCAGCCATGACGCGGGCCACCCCGATCCTGCGCGAGGAAACGCTCTATCGCACCAAGCCGCAGTGGTCCCCGGACGGTTCGCGCATCGTATACAGCTCGCATCGCGGCAGCCAGTTCAACAACCTTTACGTCCTCCCTGCTAAAGGCGGCGAGCCTTACCAATTGACGTTCGGCGACTGGGATCACTTCGAGCCGCGCTGGTCGCCCGATGGGGAGTGGATCGCCTACGTGTCGAATCGCGACGGCGTCTCGAGCTTGCGCCTGCTCCAGACCTTCGGCGGAAAGGACACGGAAATCGCGATCCGCCGGAGGGTCTATCGCGATCCCCGGGGGACGCTGCGGATCGCGGTGTTCGACGCGGATACGGGCCAGCCCACGGAAGCGCGCATCTTGCTCCGCGCCGCCGATGGCAAGGCCTACGCGCCGCCGACCGCGTACCACCGGGTCGCCGCCCGAGCGTTGCATTTCGACTTCTTCCACGCGGACGGAGAGGCCGTCTTGGAACTGCCCGCCGGCGAAGTCGCGGTGCTTGCGCTGAAGGGCTTTGAACGAAATCCCGCGGTCGCGACAGCGAGGATCGAGCCGGGCGAGGTGCAGAACTTGCGCCTTGATCTCGAGCGGTTCACCGACTTCAAGGCGCTCGGGTGGTACAGCGGCAGCGACCACGTGCATATGAACTACGCCGGCAACCTCCACAACACGCCGGAAAACCTGATCTTCATGGCGGCCGCCGAAGACCTCGACGTCATTGGCGAGAAGATCGCCAACAAGGACAACCGCATCTTCGATCACCAGTTCTACAACGGGCCTTACGACCGGACTCGCTCGACCTCCGACCGGATCCTCGCCTGGGGGCAGGAGTACCGCCCTCCGTTCTACGGCCACATCAACTTCATCAACATTGCCGAGCACTTGCTTTCGCCCTACACCACGGGTTACGAAGGCACGGCCATCGAGAGCCTGTATCCCAGCAACACCGATGTGTTTCGCATGGCGAAGGAGCAAGGGGCGCTGGGCGGTTACGTGCATCCCTTCGCAAGCGACCCGGCCGCGGCCGGCTACGGAGCCGCCAAGGGTTTCGCAATCGACCTCGCACTGGGCTCGTTTCACTACTTGGAGGTGATGACGAGCGCGACGCATGCCAAGAACACATCCAAGGTCTGGCACCGCGCTTTGAATTGCGGGTTCAAGGTCACCGCCTCGGGCGGGGAGGATTCGATCACCGGATTGCACCGGACGCCGGTCATCGGGTCCGCCCGGATGTACGCCTATCTCGGGGATCGGCTGGAGTGGAGCCGGTGGGTCGATGCGGTGCGCGACGGCCGCACGTTCGTCACCAACGGGCCGCTCCTGCAGCTCGCTATCGACGGCGAGATCCCGGGCGGCGAGATCTTCCTGCCGGCGGCCGGCGGCACCGTGGAATTCGATGCGCGGATGGAATCGGCCTATCCCGTGGAGACGCTCGAATTGCTGCGCAACGGAGCGGTGGTCGAGCGCATTCCCCTGAGCGCCTCGGGTCACGCGGGCCAGCTGCGCAAGCGCATCCCGGTAGAGAGCAGCGGATGGTACACGTTGCGGGCTTCAACCGAGAAGCCGGTCTTTCCGGTCGACGACAGCCGCCTGTACGCGGAAACCGGGCCGATCTACGTTTACGCGGGCGACCAGCCGATCCGCTCCGCCGAGGACGCGCGGTACTTCATGGGCTGGATCGATGACGTGGCGCGCCAAGCCCGCGAGCATCCGGGATGGCGCTCGGAGCGCGAGCGCGAGCACGTGCTGAGTCAGTTTGAAGAGGCTCGGAAAGTGTTCGCGGAGCGCGCTTCCGAAGCCGCAGGGAACTAGCTGGTCTACTGACGGTCGGCGTCAACGAACGCCTGCACCGTGAGCGGTCAGACCGGTTGCCTCGGCCGACCTAGCCGGAACGGACGCCCGGCTCGCCGGGTGTCCCGGACCTATTGCACCCGCTTGAGGAGCGTGACGCGCCCGACCTCGACCCACTCGACGACGAAGATGTTGCCGTCGTGATCGAAGCATGCCCCGTGCGGACAGATGAACTGGCACTCCGGAAAGTCTCCCCGCGAGAGTTCCCGGCGTTCCCGGTAATCGTCGGGGCCCACCCCGAGGTGTCCGATCAGTTCGTTGTTCTGATCGAATAGCGAGACCCGCGCCGCCAGGTCGGGCACGACCATCGTGCCGTCGCTGTAGAAATCGAAGTGGCAGGGCAGGTCCACGTCGTCAGCGAACCGGAGGTGGTTGCCCTCCAAGTCGAAATACTGCAGGCGGTGATTCGCGCGATCCGCGACCAGCACTTCCTCCGTTCCCGAGCGAGCGTCGATCGCGATGCCGTGCGGGCAGTTCAACTCGCCCGTCCTGGCGCCGCGCCCTCCGAAGGTGCCCTTGTACCGACCGTTGCGGTCGTAGTGCAAGATGAAGCTCGAACCGTACCCGTCGGCGATGTAGATGTCTCCGTTCCGGCAGACAGCTAGGTTGGTCGGTTTCCATGACGGCGTGTAGCGGAGACCGTCCTGGCCATACGACTCCGATTCCGACGGGAAGCCGAGGGTCAGCAGGACGTTCCCTTGGAGGTCCGTCTTCTGGACGATCCCGCGACGGATGTCGCAGAAGAACAGGAATTCCTCCGCACCCTCGCGGACGAGCTGGAAGCCGTGCGCGCCTCCCGCGAAGGCGCTGCCCCACGATGTCACGAATTCCCCGTACGGGTCGAACACCACCACCGCGTGGTCGGATTCCGAAGCCGCGTGAACGGTGTGGTGGATGTAGACCAACCCTTGGGAATCCACCTGGACTCCGTGGGTGTTGCCGTACCGAATCCGCGAGGGCAGGTCGCCCCAGTCGTGATGGACTTCGTAGGTACGGTCTCCGGCTCGGACTGTCGGGAAGGCTACCATGGCTGTTTCGGGGGTGCAGGTGAGAAAGAGTGTCGCCGATCTCTCGTATCAGCGGATTCCGGCGGTGTTTCCGATCATTAGACAGAACGGCCCGCAAAGAATCGGGCATTCACGGTTTGGGCAAGGTCGACGCGGACCGAAAACCTGAATCCACCGTGAGATTAGCAAAATTCGGCCCAGGAATACAATCCGCGCCGCGCTCGCGCGCCTTTCGCATGTCGCTGGGCGGGCGCACTTAGCCGTAGCTCGCGTGTCCGCCATGGAGCAACCCGGGCGGATTCTTTTCGATGCCGGGCTCTCGGTCTTGACAATATACATGCCAAGAGCCGATAGTGTAACCGTGCAGCATTGCGGATCTGCGATGCTGTCGGAGCTGTCGAAGATGAAATCCCGAGCTGTCCTGGCCTGTTGCTGTGTCGCGGTCTTGGTCGCGGCGGCGATTTCGTGGGCAGGCACGGCCAAGGCGCCCGGCGACGCTCTGTTCGAGGACTACCAGCGCAACCACTGGGCGTTCCAGCCTGTCGCGGCGCCGGAAATCCCCGCGACCGGAAACGGGAACCCGATCGATGCCTTCGTCTCGGCGCGCCTGCAGGAGAAGGGCGTCCGGCCCGCTCCGCGAGCCGACAAGGTGACCTTGATCCGGCGCGCGACGTTCGACTTGCACGGCTTGCCGCCCGCCCCCGCGGAAGTGGAGGCGTTCTTGGACGACGATTCGCCCGAGGCGTTCGCGCGAGTGGTGGACCGGCTGCTCGCGTCGCCGCGTTACGGCGAGACTTGGGCGCGACACTGGCTCGATCTGGCGCGCTTCGCGGAAAGCGAGGGGTTCAAGTCGGACGAGACCCGGCCGAACGCATGGCGGTATCGAGACTACGTCATCGACTCGCTCAACGCCGACAAGCCGTACGACCGCTTCGTCCAAGAGCAGATCGCGGGTGACGAGCTGTGGCCGGCCAGCCCCGAGGCGCGCATCGGAACCGGGTTCAATCGCCACTACGCGGACGAGTCGAACGCGGCGATCTTGATGCAGCGGCGCCAGGAAATCCTGCTGGACATCACGGACACGGTGGGCAGCGTCTTCTTGGGGCTGACGTACGGCTGCGCGAAGTGCCACGACCACAAGTTCGACCCGATCCTGCAAGCCGACTACTACCGCTTGCAGGCGTTCTTCACCAATGTCTCGAGCGACGACGAGATCCACCTCCTGAGCGCGGCGGAGCGCGCCGACCGCGAGCGCCGGCAGGGCGCGTGGGAGGAAGCCACGCGAGCGATCCGCGCCGAAATGGACGAGTTGCTCGACGCGAAGCGGGCGGAGGCCTTCGAGACGCAGGTCAATCGGCGTTCCCCCGAGACGCAGGCCGCGTTCAACAAGCCGGCCGCGGAGCGCACGATGTACGAGCGTCTCCTCTTCCGGCAGCACATGTGGCAGATGCGCTACCACAACGACGCGCGGCTGGCTAACGGTCTCAAGGACGAGGCCAAGGCGCGCCACAAGGAGCTGGAAGCGGAACTCGCCGCGTTCGACCACCTCAAGCCGGCCGAGCTGCCGGTCGGGATCGGCATCCGCGAGCTAGGGTCCGAAGTGCCCAAGACCCACGTCCTCTCGTTCGCCAACTACGCCGCCCCGCTGGACGAAGTGCAGCCCGGTTTCCTGACCTTGCTCGATCCGAGCCCGGCCGCGTACGCACCGGCGCTGGACGGTCGCTCGTCGGGTCGCCGCACCGCGCTGGCCCGCTGGCTCACCAGCCCGGACAACCCGCTCACGGCGCGCGTCATGGTCAACCGTGTCTGGCATTACCACTTCGGGCAAGGCATCGTGCGCACGCCCAGCGACTTCGGGCTCATGGGCGAGCGGCCCACGCATCCAGAACTGCTCGACTGGCTCGCGTCCGACTTCGTGCGCAACGGCTGGAGCCTGAAGCGCCTGCACCGCGAAATCATGACCTCGGACGCCTACCAGCGGTCTTCGGCGCACCGGGAGCAAGCCGCTGCGGCGGACCCCCAGAACCGCTTGCTGTGGCGCTTCCCGCCGCAACGCCTCAGCGGCGAGGTCATCCGCGATTCGATGCTCGCCGTGTCGGGGCGGCTGAACGCGAACGTCGGCGGTCCCAGCGTGTACCCGGCATTGCCCGCGGGCGCGGCGGAGCCGCGCGGCGGCTGGGAGGTGCCCGAGAGCGCTCACGAGCAGGATCGACGCAGCGTGTACGTGTTCGTCCGCCGGAACTCCCGCTATCCGATGCTCGAGTCGCTTGACATGCCGGACACGCACGAGTCGTGCGCGCGGCGTTCGACCACGACCACGGCACCACAGGCGCTGGCTCTGTTGAACAGCCAGCACACGCTGAACTGGGCGGGCGGCCTGGCCGGGCGGATTCTCGCGGAGGCGGGCGCTGATCGCGACGGACAGATTCGCGAGGGCTTCCGGCTGGTCTACAACCGTACGCCCGACGCGTGGGAGAAGGACACCGTCCTCACCTTCTTCGAGACCCAAGGGCGGATCATCGCGGAGCGCGTCGCGACGGGAGAGCGACTGCTGCTGCCCGACACGATCCCTGACGGCATGAGTCCCGCCGAGGCCGCCGCGGTGGTGGACTTCAGTCACATGCTGCTGAACTCCAACGAATTCGTATACCGGAACTGATTTCGCTGGATCGGGAGGAGGCCCAGATGCGCGACGCCCAATCGAATCCGATGGCGGCAAGGTCCCGCCGGGCGTTCCTGTCCCAGGCCAGCGGCGGCTTGGGCGCGCTGGCCCTCGCAGCCTTGCACGCGGAGACCGCCGGCGGCGCGGTCGACACGCTGGCCGCCAAGCAGCCCCATCACCGGCCGACCGCGAAGTCCGTGATCTGGTGCTTCATGGAGGGCGGTCCCAGCCACCTCGACACGTTCGATCCCAAGCCCGCCCTCGAGCAGTACGCCGGCCAGCCGATGCCGGAGTCTTACGGGCGGCCGCTGACGGCCATGCCGGGCACGGCCCACAACACGATCATGCCCACGAAACGGAAGTGGGCGCGTCACGGCGAGAGCGGCTTGTGGGTGTCCGACTGGTACCCGCACGTCGCCGAGCATGTCGACGACCTCGCGGTCATCCGATCCTGCAAGGCGGACGGCCTCAACCACGTGGGTTCGGTGTGCCAGATGAACACCGGCTCGATCCTCGCGGGCCGCCCCTCGATGGGCTCGTGGGTGACGTACGGCTTGGGTTCCGCGAATCGTAACCTGCCGACTTTCGTGATTCTGAACGACGAGGTGCGCATCAACGGCGGGTCGAAGAACTGGAGCAGCGGGTTTCTCCCGGCGACGTACCAAGGGACCCTGTTCAAGCAGGAGGGCGCGCCGATCCTCAATCTGGAGACGCCGGAGATGGTGGGCGGCCGCCAGCAGCGCGGCAAGCTGGACTTGCTAGCGGCGCTGAACCGGCACCATGCCGCGAAGCACCCCGAGCAGACCGACCTGGACGCCCGCTTGGAGTCCTACGAACTGGCCTATCGCATGCAGTCGCACGCGCCCGAGGCGGTCGACCTCGCTCAGGAATCCGAAGCCACCAAGAAGCTGTACGGAATGGACGACGAGCGCACCGCGACCTACGGGCGCAACCTCTTGCTGGCGCGGCGCTTGGTCGAGCGCGACGTGCGATTCGTGCAAGCCTACTGCGGAGGCTGGGACGCGCACCGGAAGATCGAAGAGAACCATACGAAGTGGTGCGGGGTTTCGGACAAGCCGATCGCCGGCTTGCTGACCGACTTGAAGTCCCGCGGCCTGCTGGACGAGACGTTGGTGATCTGGGGTGGCGAGTTCGGGCGCACGCCGTTCAACGAGGAGGGTGACGGTCGCGATCACAACCCGTGGGGATTCACGATTTGGATGGCAGGCGGGGGCGTGCGCGGCGGACAGACGATCGGCACGACCGACGAACTCGGATTGCGCGCCGAGGAATCGCCGTATCACGTCCACGACATCCACGCCACGATCCTGCACCTGCTGGGACTCGACCACCTCAACCTGACCTACCTGCACAACGCTCGTTTGGAGCGTCCCACCATCAACGGCGGCAAGCTCATTCGGGAGGCCTTGGCCTGACCCGTAACGAGCAAGCGGCACTTCCGGTCACAGTCTCCTCGTTGCGCGCGGCGCACGGCGCGAATCCAGCGCTCAGGCGCGCAGGGTGCCCCCGATGGTGACGACCTCGCCCGCGCAGCATGCCGGTCAGGACACCGCTCCGCCGGTCTCCGTGCCGACCGTCGCGCCTTGCGATCTATGCGGCAGCTGCGACGCGGCCGAAGTCGCCGCCTCGGATCGCGGCGGCCAGCCCTTGCGGACGGTCATTTGCCGCAACTGCGGGCTCGTGTACACGGATCCGATCCCGCCGGAAGAGACCTTGGAGAGGTTCTACTCCGAAGACTACCGGGTGCGATACAAGGGCAGCTACGCGCCCAGTCTCAAGCATGTCTACCGGGCGGGTCGATTGGCCGTTCAGCGCATCGAGAGCCTCAAGGGATTGCTGGAGCCGGAATCGGTGATCATCGATGTCGGTTCGGGGGGCGGGGAGTTCGTCTATCTGCTGCGGCTCTCGGGCTTCGAGGCCCAGGGTGTCCAGCCGGACGATGGCTACGCGCGCTACGCGCGGGACGAGTTGGGCGTCCCGGTTCACTTGGGTTCCGCGCTCGAGGTCGAGCTCGCTCCCGAGTGCTGCCACGTCGTCACTCTGTACCATTCGTTGGAGCACATGGGAACTCCGTCGCGGGTGCTGGCGCATGTCCGGCAGTGGCTGCGCCCGGAAGGCTGGCTGCTGGTCGAAGTCCCCAACGTGGAGGCAATCTGCCAGTCTCCCGGCAATCGCTTCCATCAGGCCCATCTGTACAACTTCAACAGCGCTTGCCTCCGGGAGCTTGGCAAGAAGACCGGATTCGCGCTGCAACGCACCGAACTGTCTGCGGACGAGGGCAACGTCACCGCGGTCTTCAGGAAGGACGCTGACGCGTCCGAGGGGACGCCCGGAATCCCGGGAAACTACGAGAGGATCATGCGCGTGATCGAAGCGCATTCCCTGTTGCGGCACTTCACCTCGCGGCACCCGTATTGGAGACCGCTGTCGAAGCTGGCCCGCCTCGTGGAGGAGAAGCGGGCGACCCGCAGGTTCCGCCGCGGCAAGGAAGTCTTGAACGCGATGGGTCTCACGGATCTGACACAGCCTCGATAGAGTGGGGCGAGTGCTTTCCGATATAGAGGGACAGGCCATGCAACGAAACTCGAGAATCGGTTCGACACTCCTCGCCGCACTGGGCTTCCTAGCGCTCGGCTCCTGCAGTCCGTCCGAGACCGAGACCGGGTTCGAATCGATCTTCGACGGACGTACGCTCGCAGGCTGGCGGGCCGTGCCCGAGGCGGACATCGCCGCTTGGTCGGTCGTCGACGGAACGCTGCAGGCAAGGGGACTGGAGGACCGGCAGTCCTACTTGGTGTACGCCGAGGACGAGGCGCTGACGGATTTCGAACTCAAGTTCAGCTACCGAATGCTGACCGATGGCAACACCGGCGTCGAACTGCGAGCGCGCCCCGACCGGTCGGGCAAGCGTCATTTCGAGGGATACCACGCGGATCTCGGCCATGTCGGGATCGGAGCGCACATCTTGGGTGCTTGGGACTTCCATTTCGCAACCCGAAAGGAGTTCCCCTGTCCGCGCGGAACGCGGCTCATCATCGACGAGAGCGGTGCCGGGCATCCGGAATCCATCGACGAGTCTCTCGAGCTTGCCGATATCCGCAAGCGCGATTGGAATCAGTGCTTGGTTGTTGCCAAGGGGAATCGCTTTCAGTTCTTCGTCAACGGCAAGCTGTCGTCCGAGTTCACCGACGGCATTGCCGAAGGGCGCTTGGAAAGCGGCGCTATCGCGCTCCAAATCCACGAGAAGGGGACCGAGATCGCTTTCCGCGACATTCTGCTCAAGCGGCTGGCCCCAGCCGCTAAATGATCGGCTCGAAGTCGCGGCCGGTCATATTCCGAGCCATCATGCCGCGGGCTCGACCTGCCAACCGAAGCCCGGGCCGTCCGATGGCCGCGTGTATATGCCCTCGGGCCCGCGCGTGAGGTTGTTGTCCTCTTCGTACCGCTGGTAAACGACATCCGGTCCGCCTGGAGCCGGCATGAACATCTCCGCCCAAGGGGCGTTGGGCGTGGCGTAGATGAAGTGGACCGCGTCGCGCTGGCCGCCTCCGTGCGGGATGACCGGAATGTCGTTAGCGGCTGCCATGTGAGCGATCTTGACCAGTTCGCTCATCCCGCCGCACCAGTGGATGTCCGGCTGCCAGATCTCGGCGCCGTTGACGCGCAGCAACTGGCGGAAGCCGTAGCGCGTGTAGACGTGCTCGCCCGTGACGATGCGCGTGGACTGGATCTGGCGCCGCAGCCGACCGAACCCCTCGTAGTCGTCTGGCGGCAGGGCCTCCTCGAGCCAGTAGACGTTGTAAGGCTCGAATGCCTTGGCCAGCTCGATGGTGTACCGCTCGGTCAGAGCCATCCAGCAATCCATCATCACGTCGCCGTCGTCCCCAACCGCATTCCGCGCGCGTTCGACTAGCTCCACGTTCTTACGGATCCCCTCGCGCCCGTCCGCCGGCCCGTAGGGCAGGGCGAGCTTCAACCGCTTGTAGCCGAAGTCCACGTGCTGCTCGATGTCGTTGCCCGTGCAGTAGCACGGAATGCGCGGATGGATGCGTCCGCCGAGCAGCCGCCAGACAGGCGCGTTCCACTGCTTGCCGGCGATGTCCCAGAGCGCGATGTCCACGCCTGAGATCGCGTTCACCACGACGCCCTTGCGTCCGTAAGACATGGTGGCGCGCCACATGATGTCCCACAGGCGCTCGATATCGAGCGGGTTCTCTCCCAGCAGCAGGCGTTTCAGATGGTCTTCGACGATCACGCCGCCAGCGGGTCCGCCCGGGCCGTAGCCCTTGAGTCCCTTGTTGGTGTCGATCTCGACCCAGAAGCTGCCGGCGCGGGGCCCCGTGGCGCGGAAAAGGCTCCGCATCGGCTTGTACTTGGGGTAGATGGAAACGGGATTGGCGACCTCTACGCCGCCCGTCGACCAAGACCCCGGAGCGGGGGTGTAGCGCGGCACGGGGCGCAACGGTCGCATTCGGACCAGCCGGACCCCCGTGATGCGTAGTCCGTCATCGGCCTCCAGCACCGTCCGGAACGCGGGTGCCGCTGT
Organism: Bryobacterales bacterium; assembly: GCA_965242625.1. Taxonomy (GTDB): domain Bacteria; phylum Acidobacteriota; class Terriglobia; order Bryobacterales; family UBA6623; genus VXMF01. The sequence continues at coordinate 2,092,407 of CBDEST010000005.1, forward strand.
CGACACCGCCGCTAGGCTCAGCAAGTCTCGTCGTGTCATAAGTGCCCTCGCAGGGGTCCGCCCGCCGTGAACAAGCACGCAACCGCGGCCTCCCCGGATGCTCGGCTTGATTGGCGGATCCTCCGCTCCGCAGTAAACGTAGCACTGCGAGCCTCTGGCGTCTAGCGAAATCTGCCAGTCGCTGATGACTCTCGCCTAATGGAACTGCAATCCACGGGGGAACTGCATGTGAGAGCGTGACCGGGCCGTGCTGGCAAGGCCCGGACTCGGAATTCCTACGCAAGACTTCTGAGATGATGGCGAATTCGCGGTGGCGAGCCACGAATCGCTAATTCGATTCAGTAGGCGGCTGAAACACTCCGGGGTCGAACAGGCGCATCGTGCGGACGGCCGCATCGTGCATCCCTCAATTCCAACTGCGAATGCTCTGACAGCGTTGACGGAGGGGAGTGTAGTGATCTTGGAATCGCCCTGACCACCAGTCCTTCAGCAGGCGCGAGGGAATGTTGTAGTTGCCTTGATCGCCCTCGATGTAGCCGTCGTGCTCCAAGAGCGCGACGACATTCGCGATGCGCACGTCTACCTTATCCACGAGGGCCGAATACAACTCAGCGAGACTCCGTCTCGATCCACGCGTGAACGCGCCTTGAGTCGCGGACTCGGCGAGAATCTCCATTGCGATGGAGTGCTCCGGGCCTTCAAGAGCCTCACTCAAGCGAGTGGCGTAATGGGTCAGACCGTACTGGCCGGACGCTCCGAGCAGTTCAAATCGATAGACTTCGGCAACGTCAGCGAGCGTCAACTTGGAGCGATCCCGCACCGTGGCGTAGTCCTTCAACCGCGCGAAGAACGACTGCACGTGGTGGGGGATGCCGATTCCCAGTGCTTCGTAGACCGCGCTTGCGACGCCGTTCTCGACAGATAGGTTCTGGCTCCGAGCGAGGGACTCGAAGCAGCGGACGGTCGTGGCGCGGTCCCACGGGCCCAAGCGGAACGGGTAGAGATAGTTGATCCTGGCCGGTATGCGAAGCCTCTCGACGAGTGGCTGAAGGCCGATGCTGCCTGAGATCAATAGCACCGGGGAATCGGGGCCCAGCGTCTGAACGACCCAGCGCAGCCAACTGAGGAAGAGATCGGCCCGGTCTCGACCACCATCATCCTTCGAGAGACGAATCAGAAAGCCCGGAAGCTCGTCGATGACGAGGAGTGCCGGCCGGCGGGACCCTGCGCAGATGTCGAGCAAGTTCTCGCCGTGATACCCAAATCCCCGCTTAATTCTGGCCAATCCGGGATTTTCCGGTATCTGGCTCTAACCAAGCCGGTCTCCGGCCGTATACGATCCAGTTTCTGAGCGCGAGAGGCTCCCCGGATGGTCTCCGGCACTCGGTTGCCGGTGTCTCGGAGGCTGTTCGAGACCTCGTTGCCTCCATGCACGCACTCCGCCCTGCCACGCAGGCGCACCGCTCCCCGCCGACTCCCCTGTCAGCTGCCCGGGCTACCCTGTCGTTCCGTGGCGGCGGCTCCCGCCGCCGCCCCCTCAGCCCGGTTCCATCTGCGCCGCCTGCAGCAGCCAGCCCAGGCGGCAGTTGCACGTCCCGAACAGCAGCTTCCGACCCCGCCCGCGCTTCTGCAACAGCCCCACGCTGCGCACGAAGTCCCGGATCAGCGGCCCCAGCCCGTGCCGGCGCGCCTTCTCCGGCAGCACCTGGTATTGCAGCATCAGCAGCAGCAACTGCGCGATCTGCCCGCACCAGTAGAACGCTTGGTTGGCCGTGTACGAGTGGCACGGCGGATGGTGCAGCCCCAGTTCCGTCAGCGGGCCCTTGAACGCGTTCTCCTGGCCCTGCTTGGCCCGGTGCCGCCGCACCAGCTCGCCCGCCGGCAAGTCGTCCCGGCTGACCAGGATCACCGTGTACACCGGCTCCAGCAGCTCCTGCGCCCCGTCCCGGTCCCGCCGGATCACCACGTAGACTTGCTTCTCCTCCCACTTGCTCGGCTGGTACTTGACCGTCACCGCGCGCTCGACGCCCCGCTCGTCCACCGGCTCCCAGTCCGCTTCCGCGAACTTCTTGGCTTCCACGATCCGCAGCACCGGCGCCTTCTTGTTCCGGTCCGTCACGCTCACCGAGTAGTCCCAGCCGCGATCCGTGCAGGCCTTCACGAACTCCCAGCAGTAGTACGCCGCGTCCGCACGCGCCCACACCGGATCCGGCCCCAGCTCCAACGGGTCCACGTCCGCCGCCAGTTGCTCGGCGAAGTCCCCTTTCACGTCCGTGCCGCCCTCGTTCAGCCGCGCGCTGACCCATGCCCGCCCCACGAACACCGAATGCAGCCAGTACTGCCGCTCCCCGTTGTAGCCCACCGCGGCGCCCTCGAACTGCTTGCCCTGCACCTCGATGCCCGTGCCGTCGATGAACACCGGCACGTAGCCCAGCTCCTTCCCGCAGGCGGCGGCGATCGGCGGCACGACTTGCGCGCTGACCGCCCGCACGCAGGCTTGCAACCCGTCCAGGGCCTTGGCGCTGAAGCGCGTCAAGTACTCCCCGAGGCGGCGGCTGTCGGGCACGGCGCCCGCGAGCCCCGCGCCCTCGCAGGCGGCCTCGTCCGCGGCCAGGGCGTCGACGGTGTTGAGGTGCCCGCCGCCGGTGGCGAGCCCGAAGATCAAGCTCAGCAGGTTCTGGGCGTCGCTGCAGCCGCGCTGCCGGACCTTGATCTGGACGTACTGTTGCAGCAACCACGGCAGGCCGAGGGACCGCGCCAAGCGGGCGAGCGCCGGCAGCCCGGCGAGGCCGGTCAGCAGACCGTCGCAGATACCGTAAGAGAGTTTGGGAGCTTTGTCAGCAGGCATCGTGAGCGGGGCTCCGGACCGGCGCGGAAAATTCACCCCGGAGGTGAAAAAACGAGCGGCGTGGGGAACCCTGCAAACCATTACAACACAAGCGTGTTCAGCATGTCCAAAACATTTCTTATCCGGGAACTAGGGCGTGATACCGCCAGTTCCCGGAATTGATCCCGGCCCGGAACTTGACTTGAAACTCGGGCCCGTCGACTTCATCCTGTGGGTCATTGAACCAATTTCGGACTATGTCGAAGACTCGATCTTTGATCGGATGGACATGATGCAGCGACCGGGCGATATTCGCGATGACATCCTCTTCGTCGTTCGCCGACTCGACATCGACAAACAGCGAGATCCAGCCGCTAGCTTCAAGGCGCCGCCCCAGTTCCCGCGCCACGCTCGTCGTGCCCACGCGTCGCTGCCCTGTGAGCAGTACGTGATTTCCGTCCCGGACCTTTCCATCCAGTATTGCTAGCTCGCGCTCGCGGTCGAAAAAGTCTTCGCCGACAACCCATCTGCCCGTAGTCGGTCGCACCTTACGCAGAACCCCCAGAAAACCCACGATACCGCAATCAACAGAATTGTTGTCAACAAGATTGTTGACTGCGGCTGCGCTATGAAATCTCGAGCCTGATTGGAGCCAGCTAGTGCCATGTAACATATATCTTTTCGGATTGTTGGTATCCTCGGGGGGAACTCAGGAGGATCCTCCGATGGCCCCCCGTTATTGCGTCAAGCTGGACTCCACGGAACGCAAGGAACTGGAATCCTTGACCCGTACGTGCAAGACCGAAGCCAAGGTCTTCCGCAATGCCCGCGCGTTGCTGCTCTGCGACTGCGGGCCGCAGGGCTCGGGCTGGACGGTCGCTGCCATCGCTACGGCCCTCGGCGTCACCGAGCGCACTATCGAGCATCTCAAGCGTCGCTTCTTTGAGGATGGCTTGGACGCCGCGCTGCAGCGTCAGCCCGCCCGGCGCGCCCGGCGTCCAGTCAGGTTCGACAGTGCGTTCGAGACCCGCCTGCTGGCCTTGGCCCGCTCCCCTGCGCCGGAGGGACGCGCCCGCTGGACCGTGCGCCTGCTCGCCGCCAAGGCGGTAGAACGCAACCTCGCGCCGCGGGTGTCAGCGATGACTGTGCAGCGCATTCTGAGAAAAGCAGACCTCAGCCTGACTTGAAACGTTCTTGGCGGATCCCGCCGAGCCGCGTCGACGACATGCTCGCCCTCCGCGAGCCGCCAGTGAAAGTTCTACAGTGTGTCGACGATCCCCTCTGGTTCGATTTGTCGAATTCAGATCCATCGACTGCGATTGGGGATAGCTCCGGCGGGTGACCGGGGATCGATCACTGCAGCAAGCTCTCGGAGTTGCAAGACCCGACTGAGAGGATTCTGCATCCGCTGAGGAGCGGCCGATCGACAGCATCGCCTCGCCAGGAATTCGGTCAGGAGTCGAATTCTGCATGGTAGGGTAGGGGTTGCCTCCAGAGGACGGTCGGTCGGATCGAAGCCGCTCGGAGAAGCCCTTGCATCCCAGTGCGGTGAGACCGCGGCTGTCAGCGGGTGCCATCTTGTGGCGCAGGCGCGACCGAGGCTGCGAAGTCTTCTGGGTCAAGCGCTCCGATTCTCTCCGCTTCATGGGCGGATGGCACGCCTTTCCCGGCGGCAAGCTCTCCCCGGGCGACGAGGCTGTCCCGTGCCGCGGTCGAATCGACGGCGATGCGGCCTACCAGCGATCAGGCGAGACGGTCGCCCATGTCGCTTGCGCATTGCGCGAACTGTTCGAGGAAGCCGGGGTTCTCGTCGCTCGCGGGACGCTTCCCGCGTCGGCTGAACTTGCACGAGCCCGCGAGCGATTGCTCGCCGACGATCTCGATTTCGCGGCTTGGATCAAGAGCTGCGGCATGGAACTCGATGCATCGCGCCTGACCTTCGCCGGACGCTGGGTCACTCCGCCTCTCTCGCCGATCCGCTTCGACGCGACCTTCTTCTTGGTGGAATGGACGGAGCGCGAGCAGCAGCAGCCGGTTGTTGTCCCCGGGGAACTCTCCGCAGGCCAATGGATACTCGCCAGTTCTGCACTTCAGCGTTGGGAGGCAGGGGAGGCGCTCCTTGCCCAACCGACCCTGCAGACCCTGCGCGTGCTCTCCGAGCACGGTCCGGAAGGACGCGATCGTCTGTGGCGGTCCGAGGCCCACAAGCCCAACTCCCCGCGCGTGATCGAATTCCGGCCTTCGGTTCGCGTCATTCCCTTGGAGACCCGCACACTTCCGCCGGCGACCCACACCAACGCCATCCTTCTCGGACCGCAAGCCATGGTCTTGATCGATCCCGGGGCGTCAGGTGAGGACGAGTTGCGCGGTCTGTGCGAGGTCGTTGACACGGAACTGCGGCGCACCGGAGGAAAGTTGGAGGCAATCTGGCTATCGCATCACCATGGCGATCACGTCGCGGGCGTCGAGACGTTGCGACGACATTACCAGGTGCCGGTGCTCGCCCATCCGCTAACCCGTGCGCGATTGGGCGATGCCGGCATTCGCGTCGACAACTGCTTTGAGGGCGGAGAATCCGTGACGTTGCACGGTGACCCGCCGATGCGCATTCGCGTGCTCCACACACCGGGCCATGCCAGCGGGCATCTCTGTTTCCTTGAGGAGCGCAATCGAACTCTTCTCGGTGGCGACATGCTGTCCGGATACGGAACCGTGTCGATCAATCCTCCCGATGGCAGCATGGCGGATTACATCCAGTCGCTGGAGAGGCTCGAGGCCTTGGATCCTGCGGTCATACTCCCCGGCCACGGTTCGATGATTCCCCGTGGCGCGCAAGCACTGGCGAAGGCGCGCGAGCACCGGCTCTGGCGGGAGGATCGCGTGCTCGAGGCTTGGGACGCCGGCGAGCGCGATCCCGAGGCGATGCTATCCACTGTCTATGGAGATCTCGATCCAGCTCTGCGACCGTTCGCCGTCCGCCAGGTCCTGGCGCACTTGGAACGCTTGGAGGCGACCGGGTGCCTGACCGGCCTGCCGGATGCCATACGCTCCGCGCTCCGATAAGTTGGAGTAGCCCGTGAAAGCGGCTGGTAGGCTGAGATCGATGTCGGACAAATTGAGACCGGCCCTGCGCAAGGTCTGCGGCATCACGCGTCCCGAGGACGCTGCTCACGCGGTCCAGTCGGGTGCGGAAGCGATCGGCATGATCTTCTATCGACGCAGTCCGCGCGCGGTCACGGTCTCGCAAGCGGAGGAGGTTGCCGCTGTCGCTGGCGACGCTCGCTGGGTGGGCGTTTTCGTCAACGAGTCCTCGGAGGTCATCGCCGAGATCGCGGGCCGAGTGCCGTTGCAGGTCGTTCAACTCCATGGCGACGAGGGTCCTGCGGACTTCGATGCCGTACGCAGAGTCGCGCCGAATGTCGCGATCTGGAAAGCCGTGCGCATCGGCCCGGAGCTAGACCTTGCCACCCTGAGCGAATTTGACGTGGATGCGTTCCTGTTGGACACGGCGCGGGCCGGAGCGTTCGGGGGGACGGGCGAGACGTTCGACTGGCGTCTCGCTCTGGAGGCCAAGCGTCATGGCAGAATCGTGCTTTCCGGGGGCTTGGACGGAGCGAACGTCGCCGAAGCGATCCGCGTCGTCGAGCCTTGGGGCGTGGACGCGAGTTCGCGCTTGGAAGCGAGTCCCGGTGTCAAGGATCCAGCCAAGGTGGCTTCGTTCCTGGTAGCGGCTTCATGCCTGCAGCAGACCTAGCCCCGAAGTCCGGGTCCCGGACACTGTATCTCGCGGGCGACCTCGTGGCGTCGGCAGCGGCTTGCGCTCTCGTGGCCATCGCCGTAGGGTCCATCCTTCCACCGGCGTGGCCGCCTTGGGTCTCGATGCCGGTCGGCATGGTTCTGGGCATGGCGATTTCCTACCCGTTATTCCTCGCGGTGAGCCCGCTGCTGGGGATGATCGAGCCGATGCTCAAGATCATGCCGGGAGCCATGGTTACCGGGATGGCGATCCCCATGATGGCGGGCGTTGCTTCCGGCGGCGGGATCTGGACGCTCGCCGCGACCGGCGCGGAATGCGGACTTGGGACCGCGCTCCTAGTCGCACTCGCCGACTGGCTCCTGCGGAGAGGATCGGCCCGTGCCGAGGCCTGACCGGATCAAGTGGAACCGCGCCGCGGCGGGGTACGAGACCCTTGCCTCCCGCGCGACCGAGCGCCGGTGGGGCGGCTTCAAGCGCGATTTCTTCGCTGGCATGCAGGGTCGGGTGCTGTTTCTCGCTGCCGGCACGGGGCTCGACTTCCAGTTCTTTCCGCCGGGCAGGCACATCGCCGCCCTGGATGTCAGCGAGCGCATGCTGGAACGCGCCCGCCCGCGGGCGGCGGACTACGACGGGACGATCGAATTGCACCAGATGGATGTCGGGCGGCTTGCTTTCGCAGACGCCAGCTTCGATCAGGTCTACACCTCATGCACCTTCTGCTCGGTGTCCGATCCGCTCGGCGGACTGCTCCAGTTGCGCCGGGTCCTCAGGCCCGGCGGAGAGCTACGCATGTTCGAGCACACCGGCAGCCGCTGGTTCCCGTTCAACGTCATGCTGACGGCTTGCACGCCCCTGTCCCGCTTGGTCGGTCCCGAGATGAACCGGCCCACCGTGGAGACCGTGCGCCGGGCGGGATTCGAGGTGCGCCGGGTGACGCGCCACTACCTAGACGTGCTGAAGAGCATCGAGGCGCGCAAGCCCGCAGACGCGCAGCCTCGCTAAGCGACCGGTGCGAACGGCGCTACTGGTTGGAGTCGGTGATGATGTCCACCTGACCCTTGAAGACCGCGCCTTCGTGGACCTTGATCTCGCGGGTGGTCAGCTTGCCGACCACGTTCGCCGTGCTCGTCAGTTCCACGCGCTGGATGCCGTCGATGTTCCCATGGACCTGGCCTTCGATCTTGATCTTGCTGGCCTTGATCACGTTGGCCTTGACCCGAGCCTCCTTGGCGATCAAAACCTCCTGCTTCGGGATGCCGATGTTCCCTTCGAACTGGCCGGAGATCGTGAGTCGCTCGTCGGCTTCCAGATCGCCCTTCAGGTGAACTGACTTGCCGATGTACGAGCCTTCCCCCGAAGAGCCGGACTGGGTGTGAGAAGCGTTGTCCATGCGCGTAATGCTACCACAATCTAACCGACCACGTACTCTAGGCGACCGGCACGCGCTTGGAATCGTTACACCAAGTTGCGAGCGTTCCCGCGCGTGACTGGCGGGAACTCAGGTCTTGACCAGCTTCTTGCGCCGGCGATCCCAGCCCAGCGACTTCCGGCGGCGGAAAGATTCCACCGTCATGTGGCATGCCATCGACACGTTGAACGCGAACTCGACGTCGCACTTCAACTCCTCGCCCAAGCGGATCGCGTTATGCAGGTTGTGGTGGTGCAAGGCCATGTCCTCGCGGCCCGACTTCTTGTGCGTGTAGGGCTTGACTTCCTCGCTGTGAATCCGCTCCGGAGTCAGCGTGAAGCCCTCGCGGCTGAACTCGATGGTGCCCTTGTTGCCCCGGATGACGTGGCGGATCTGGGTCTGGTTGGCCATCGACGAGACGAGCAGCACGTTGATTCCTTCGGGGTACTCGAGCAGCGCGTTGAACGTGTCCGGCACCTCCGCGCCGCCGTTGAAGAAGTACTGCCCGCCCGTCGCGACCACTCGCGACGGGGTGGTCAGCCCGCAAGCCCTGGCGATGCGCGCCAAGCGGTGGACGAACAGATCGGTCGCGATGCCGCCCGAGTAGTCCCAGTAGCGACGCCATCCGAAGAAGCGGTCCGGCTCCCACGGACGCTTCTTGGCCCGCCCGAGGAAGGCCTTCCAGTCCAAGTTCACGCCGGGCTTCACTTCGGGATCCGGGTCGCGCACCCAGAAGTCGTCCTTGTGGTTGCGCGAATAATCGATGTGCGCCATCACCACCTTGCCGATCGCGCCGTCCCGGATCAGCTTGGCGGCGGCTTCGTACGAGTCGTCCGACATGCCTTGGATGCCGCATTGCAGCACGATCCCGGTGCGCTTGACCTTCTCGACGACCTCGAGGCCCTCGCGGATGTCGTAGGTGAGAGGCTTCTCGACGTACACGTGCAAGCCGGCATCCGCCGCGTCCAGCGTGATCGGCGCGTGCCAGTGTTCCGGAACCGAGATCGTGACGTAATCCAGTCCCGGATGCTCGAGCAGGGCGCGGTAATCCTTGTAGGGCTTGCCGCCGGTGAACTCGGCCGCCGCTTCGCGACGCGGGTCGTAGATGTCGCACACGGCGGCGATCTCGACGTTGTCGGCGTCCGCGAGCTTCTTCAGCGCGCGCATGTGGCCCCGGGCATTGCCGCCCGCGCCGATGACGCCTACGTGCAGGCGCTCGTTGGCGCCGACTACGCGAGCCGCGCTCTTCGCGGCAAGCAGCGGCCCGGCCGATCCGACCGCGGCCGCTCCGGCCATGAACGTGCGACGGCTGAAATCACCTGTATCGGGCATGCTTATCTCTATCGTAAGCCATGAGCGCGAGTTTTTCCGCTGCACGGCGCGTCCCCGAGAAAGATCCGCATCGAACGGAGCAAACGAATGACTGTGTTCATTCGCGGTGACGACGAATCAGTCGATGCGTTGCGGACGCGCAATCTTCCGGCGACGGGTGCTTAATGGCAAAGATCGCGTTTGCACGGGCCGTTGATCCCACGCGGGACACGGCTCTTGCACCGACGCTGCACGGGCGTTGAGGTCGGGACCGCGACCTTGCAGTATCCTATCGGAAGCGGACTGCATCATGGCAAGCCATCGCTTCCGTTTTTTCTCCATCGGACTTGGAGTCGGCGCCTCCTTGGGGTTGCTCTTGGTGAGTCGGCCGGGCAGCGTTTTGGACGGCAGCGGAATCGCGGTCGACGACCCCCTGTTCGGGAAGGCGGACGACGTCGAACCCGGTGACGCGGGATCCGTGGAGCGGGCTTCAGAGCCCGCCCGTCCGCGGCCCGAGGACTTGGAGGTGGCGCGGGACTCCGGAATGCAGGCGTATCGGGATGCGTTGGGCCAGCGCTGGTAGTTCGCGCCTTCCGCGATGTCGCGAGTCGCAAAGATCGTCCGATGCGCGCGGTCAGGCGGCGCGTCCGATGCGCGACAATAGGTTGAGCAGGCAGAGTCGCCGCGCGCCATGCGCCGGACCCCCTGCGGACCTGTGTCGCTTCCAGTCAGCGACCGGGTACTCCGTGTCGCGCCCCTGCTCGTCCCGCTGACGATGGCTCGTAGCTCGCGCAAGAGGAAAGGTCGCCCCGAGACGGCGGACGGACTTCTAGAGCAAGCCTTGCGCCACGTCAATGCGGGCCACGGCAAGCAGGCTCTCGACCTGCTCCGCCGAGCGCAATTCAAGGGAGCGCCGGCGGACCGTACCAGCCCGCTGATGTATCGCGCCTCCCTGATCCGGGCCGGGGAACTGGAGGCGAGGGGGTTCCGGCAAGAGGCCGCCGTCCTGCGCGAGTCCGCCAAGAAGTACGAAGAGTCCTTTGAATCCGTCCAGCTCTCGGCAGCGCAACTGCTGCCTTGGCTCCGGGGCTTGGAGGACGGACCGTCGTTCGAGGCCTACGCCGAGTACCTCGCCGACGGCGACCCGCATCCCGAAGCGGAGATCCATCTCGCGGACAGGTTGGTGCTGCGCCGGTGCAGTGACGCGCTGGCGAAGCTGGAAGCTGACAGCCCGTTCCGGCGCGATGCCTCGACGATGCTGGCCGCGCTCGATTCGATGGACGCAGGCGACTGGCAGAGCGCCCGTGAAATCCTCAGATCCATCTCTCGCACATCCGCGTTCCGTGACTGGAGAGTCTTTTGCGCGGCGATGGACGCCCACGCGCGGAGCGACTGGAAAGAGGTGGGAACGTCGTTGGACCGGCTCAGGGATGATTTCCCGCTCGCGGACACGGTCAAGGCCCTGCGGCTGATGTCCCAAGGCTCGCAAGCCGCGCTGCGCGCCGCGACCGGCCCGGCGGCGGACCTGCTCGGAGCCTCCCGGGCGCGCCTGCGCTACCTCGGGCTCGCGTTGCGCAACGCGATCAAAGGCGAGGATCCCAAGCCGGTCGCGAAGGCGCTGTCGGACTTCGCCAGAGCTGCGGATCCCCTCAACCCTGCGGAAATGCAGTTCGATCTTCTGTGCGCCCTGGACATTGCCTGCGAGGACCAGTCGCTGGACATGTTCGACGAAGTGGAGGTTCTCGACCGTTTGACGCGCGGAGGCGAGGACGAGCTGGTCATGACTCGGCGCGCTGTCGGGGACCTCGCGACCCAGCCGATTGACGTCATTGAGCCTGTCAAGGTGGCGGACTATCTCAAGCGCATCTATCGCGAGTTTCCGGACCCCGGCATGCGGAAGATCGCGCGCGGCCGGGTGCTGCACCGCCTGGCACTGGCCGTGAAAAAGATCCACAGCGACGACCTGCTCCCGGGGGACGAGGACGGCTTGGCGGAGATCTTGGAGGTGGAATCTATCGACGACCTCATCACGGACAGTCCGCTCACGCGCTGGGGATTCCTCTGGAGCAGCGACATGGAACCCGTCGCCGCCGCGTTGCTGCGAGCCAGCATTCGCGAGAATCCGTCGCAGCGCGAGGTGCATCAGCACTTGATCGACCTGACAGAAAACGCGTATGGAATCAAGCCCTCAGAGCGGGTCAGCGCTCGCGAAGACTACGCGAACGCGTTCCCGGAGGATCCCGAACCGTGGATCGGCTTGGCCGATTTGCGCTTGCGCACCAATGCGTATCGCAAGGCCGAGGCGGCGCTCGAGCGCGCGGCCAAATTCGCCGGAGACGACGAGCGGATCGTCGATTTGCGCGCCGTGAGCGCGCTCGCCGCCGCGCAAGCGAACTTGCTCAACAAGCGGCTGCCTCTAGCCGGACGCGACTTGGCGGAGGCGGAATCCCGAGCCAGCGCCACGCTCATGCCGGTCGTGCTGGCATGGAAAGTCTGGCTGAACGCTGCGGAGCGTCCCGGCGGCGACTTACCGGCCGTGTTCGCCGAAGTATTGGAATCGCGTCCGGCCACGCAACGGCTGCAAGCTCTGGCGCTGTGCATGGACGCGTGCTCGGACAAATCGGCGCGAATCGCTGGAAAGCGATCGAACTACGCAGTATTGCGCGGGCTGCTCGACGACGCGGTGGCCGCGGTTGTTCGCGACAGTTCGCCAGAGTTGCTGTCCGTCGTGAGTCGACTGCCGGCCGCGTACGGCTGCGTTGCGATGCCGCTGGCGGTGGCGACCGAACTCCGTGACCACTGGCCCGAGGTCCTCCGCGCCATGCCGGGTAGCCAGTTCTTCGATGCCGTGTGCGTCGCGCTCGCGGTCGATGCGGCGCCAGCCGTGCGGCACGAGGTGCTCGGCCGGTTGCGCCGGACGAAGAGTGACCAGCAACGTCGCATCCTGCTGCTCTGCTTGGCGACGGCGCGGTACTTGCTGCGCGAAGACGACGACTCGCGGCGGTTCCGATCTCTCCAGCAATCGATTCCCGCCGACGAGCTACAGCCCGTGCATACCGCGGCGGGCCAGCTCGGCAAGGCTTTGGAAAACCCGTTTCCGACAACGCTGTCGAGTGCGTTACGGAGCTTCAGATTCGAAATGTTGGACGCAGGTCGGGGCTTGTTCGGATGAGGGTCGCGCGCGCGATGGAGACCGGGCGTTGCCGCGCTAGGCGCCGGATCCGTGCGCGGATGCGGCGCGAGGGGGCGAAGTGATCAATCCATACGGGGTCTTGGGCCTGAAGCGAGACGCGGGCGACGCGGAAATCCGCAAGCGCTATCTCGAGATGGTGCGGGCGCACCCGCCGGGCCGCGACCCCAAGGCGTTCCAGCAGATCGTCATGGCTTACGAGGCGATCAAGACCCCCGAAGCGCGCGTGGAATCGCACTTGTTCGGCTGGGCGCATTACAAGACCTTCGACGAGCTCCTCGCGGACATGGAGACCGCCTTGGACTTGGGCGGGGAGATGCCGGGGCTGCGCGATCTGATCCGAGCGGAGGGGCTGGCCGATGGAAAGCCGCGACGGTAGCTGGAAGCGCGAGATTCTGAGCGATTTCGCGCGCTGGCTGGACGAGCTGCCGGACGGTTCGGAAGGTCGGCCGGACCCGCCTCCGCAACGCGGGGACATGGCGCGCTTGTTCGGGGAGTTCGCGGCCTTGCGCCAGGAAGTGAAGAGGCAGAGTCGCGTCCAGCAGAAGGCGATCCTGAACCTGGACGCGGCGAGTTCGTCGTTCGCCACCGTCGAAGAGGCGTTGAATGCGCAGCGCACCGCTGTCGAGAAGAGCCTCGCGCGCCACGATGGGCTGCTCGACGCGCAAGCGGTGATTCAGTCGTTCCTGGACATCGGCGACGCGCTGGTGCGCAGTCGCGACGAGGCCGCGCGATTGCGCGAGCCCCGCGAGCCGGACGCGCGAACTGACGCCGATGGCCTCGTGGCGGGTCTCGATTTGATCATCGGCAAGTTCGAGCGGATCTTGAGAGAATTCGGTATGGAGCGGATCGGCAGCGTCGGCGAGGCGTTCGACGCGCGCACGATGACCGCTGTCGGCGCCCGGGCCGTGGACGGAGCGGAAGACGGAACGGTCGTCGAAGTGGTCCGCGGCGGGTATGTGCGCGACGGCAAGGTCATCCGAGCCGCCGCAGTGTTTGTGAATCGAGCGGGGAATAACGATGTGGATGCGCAAGAAGACTGAAACAGTCGTCGGAATCGATCTCGGGACGACGAATTCATCCATCGCGATCTTGCGGGACGGCCGTCCCGAGGTGCTGCGAGATGACGACGACGGGCTGGTTCCGTCGTGTGTCGGGCTCGGCCCACGCAACGACATTGTCGTCGGCAGCGTGGCGCGCAACCAAGCCGCGCTGTACCCGGAGCGGACCGTGCTCTCCGTCAAGCGTCGCATGGGCTCGACAGCCAAGCTCCGCTTGGGGGAGCGGGAATACTCCCCGCAGGAGGTCTCGGCGTTCATCCTGCGGAACCTGGCCGAGCGCGCCAAGAAGATCCTCGGCAGCAAGGTCGAGCGCGTCGTGATCACGGTGCCGGCCTATTTCACGGACGCCCAGCGCAAGGCGACCCGCGAGGCGGGCGAGCTGGCCGGCCTGTCTGTCGATCGCATCGTCAACGAGCCGACCGCGGCCTCGCTGGCTTACGACATCGGGCACAAGGCGGCCTCGCAGATCTTGGTTTACGACCTTGGCGGCGGCACCTTCGATGTCTCTGTCGTCCGCACCGAGGGCGGGGTGGTGGAAGTGCTTGCCACGGCCGGCGACAACCGGCTGGGAGGGGACGATTTCGATGCCTTGATCGTCGAGCGCCTCAACGACCACTTGGAGGAGGGGGGCGGTTCCGACTTGCGTAACGACCGGAGCGTGCAAGCGCGGCTCCTGCATGCGGCGGAGGCTGCCAAGAGGAAGCTGTCATTCGAGCCCTTCGCCATGGTCGAAGAGGACAATCTGGCGGTAGTGAAGGGCCGTCCGGTGCATCTCTCGTGCGAGCTGAGCCGGATGGACTTCGAGAGCGACATCAAGGACTTGTTGCAGGGTAGCCTCAAGCACGTCAGCAAGGCGCTGTCCGATGCGAAGCTGCGCCCGACCGACCTCGACCTGGTCTTGCTGGTCGGAGGGTCCACGCGCATTCCGCTGGTGGCTCGGATGCTCAAGGATCGACTGGGCAGCATGCCGCATGGCGAGGTGGATCCGGATCAGTGCGTCGCCCTCGGCGCCGCGGTCCAAGCCGCGATGGAGGCCGGCCTGGACGTGGAAACCGTGTTGGTCGATATCACTCCGTACACGTTCGGCGTCAGAGCGCTTGGAGAGGAGAAAGGCCTTCCGCAGCCTAACTTGTTCGTACCGCTCATTCCTCGCAATTCCAAGCTCCCGATCACCAAGAGCGAGGTGTTCGCCACCTTGACGCCGGAACAGAAAGCGGTGCAGATCGATATCTACCAGGGCGAGAGCTCGGACACTCGGGACAACACCAAGATCGGTTCGTTCTTGTTCGACGGGTTGAACAAGAATCGCAACGCGTACGACGACGGCATCATCTTCTCGTACACGCTGAACGCCGACGGAATCCTAGAACTCACGGCCAAGGAGCGGGTGACCGGCAACGAAATGACGGCGCAGGTGGATGACGTGCTCGGGGCGGAGGAATCCGCTTGGGACGTTCCTGAAGCTGTCGAAGTCCGGGAGGACGAGGACGACTTCGTCGGTGACAGCGATGTCAAGAACGTCCGCGCGTTGCTCAAGAAAGCCAAGGCGGCATTGAAGAGCGCTCCAACCGAGGATCTCAAGGAGATCGAGCGCTTGAGCCGCGATCTCCGCAAGGCGACCAAGCGCGGGGATCAAGCCCGCTCGGAAGAACTGGCGAACGAGCTTGCCGAGTTGCTGTTCTTCATCGACTGAGCCGTGACGCACTGCCCGACCTGTCGAGCGCGGCGCACCGATAGCGAAACCTGCTATCGGTGCGGCATGAGTTACGCGGAGGTGATCGCGGTCGAGAACGAGTCCGCTCATTGCGTGGAAGCGGCCCGCAACGCGCTCGCGCGACACGATCTACCCCGGGCGCAGGGGTATGTCGACAGGGCGCTCGAATTGCACCGATCGAGCGCGGCTCTCGGAACAGCCGCGCTGGTGGCGCTGGTAGTCAGGGACTACCCGAGTGCCTGCGCGCTGTGGTGGGAGGCTCGCGATACGGGCGAATCCGTTGCGGGCGAGGAATAAGCCGCGGCTCGTGTCGCGTCAGCCTTTGCGTTCCCACCAGATATGCTCGGGTTGATCCTGGTTTCGCGGAGGGGTGCGGGCGCTCTCGAGTAGTCGCTCTGCCTCGGCCAAAACGTCGGGATGCTCGCCCGCTAGGTTCTTGGTTTCCCCTATATCGGTGTCCAGGTCGTAGAGTTCCAGCGCACCGTTCGGTTGGGGTCGCACCGCTTTCCACCGGCCCATGCGAATGGCTTGCGCCGGCGTTTCGTCGATGAAGCCTCCCGAATCGCCTGCATAGCGAGGCAGTTCCCAGTACAGGTAGTCGTGCTCGGGTTGAGACCCTTGGTTCAGGAGTGTCGGGACGACCGAGATGCCGTCCGTCCCTTCCGGGGCAGTCCCACCGGCCAGCTCCAAGGCGGTCGGCAAGACATCCTGAAAGCCCCACACGTGAGCGCTCCGGGAGCCAGCTTCGACGTGGCCCGGCCAGCGCGCGATCATGGGCACCCGGATCCCGCCTTCGTAGAAATCGCGCTTGGCTCCGCGCAAGGCGCCGCTGCTGTTGAAGTAGTCCGTCCAACTCGGCGCGGCCGCTCCGTTGTCCGAGGTGAAGAACACGATCGTGTCGTTGTCGAGACCGAGGTCCGCGACCAGTTGCAGAATGCGGCCGACGTCTCGGTCGAGACGCGAGATCATCGCGGCCAGCGTGGCATGTCCGTCCTCGGGTCGGATCAGCCGTCCGGGTCGGCTCCTGCTCCCCGGGGGCTGGTGTTCATCGAACTTCCCGCGGTACTGGGCGTGGAGTTCGTCATCCGGCACGACGTATTCGGCGTGAGGGATCGTGAACGGGGCGTAGCAAAAGAACGGACGGTCCTTGTTGTTGCGGATGAATTGGAGCGTTCTCTCGGCGATCACGTCGTGCGAGTAGGTGCCCCGACCATCGCCCTCGTTGCCTTCGAGCGGCAGTTGCTGGTCGTTGTCGTAGATGTAGTGCGGGTAGAAGTAGTGGGCGTGCGCTTGGTGCAGGTAGCCTACGAACTCGTCGAAGCCCTGCTTCCACGGCACGCCGTCCGTGCCGATGTCACCGAGACCCCACTTGCCAAAGCAGCCGGTCGCGTAGCCTTGCTCCTGGAGCAGTTCCGCGACGGTCACGTCCTCCGCGAGAATCGGGACGCCGCCCGGGTTTGACCGAACCGAGGTGTGTCCCATGTGCATCCCGGTCATCAAGACGCTCCGCGAGGGAGCGCAAACCGTGCAGCCCGCGTAGGCGTCTGAGAAAACCATGCCCTCGGACGCCATGCGGTCGATGTGCGGAGTGAGGATCTTGTCCTGGCCGTAGCAGCCGAGTTCGCCGTAGCCAAGGTCGTCCGCCATGATGAACACGATGTTTGGCGGGCGTGAAGAGGTCGACTCTCCGTCTGGCGGGCGGCCGCAAGCTAGGAGCGTGCCGATGCCGACAGCCGAGCGGGCGATAAAGTCCCTGCGACCCAAGGGATGCGGACCGGGAGTAGGAGTGTGCATGGGAAGCCGTGGCAATTGTACCCCTCGCAGGAGCCGGTGTCCTTGCGCCGTGAGATCCGAGCAAGGCCTACGCAGTGCTTGACTGAACACGCCGGAGACTGTGCATGGGAGCATGATCATACACAGAGAGGTCTTGCCTAATCCGCATGGCGGAATTGATCGCGGTCTGTGGACTCACAACGGGCTTTGGAGAAGTGCCCGAGCACACCCTTGCGACGCGCATCCAGCGTTCGACATGTCAACGGCACTGGCAGGGCACCGCGGGTGTTCTGCCCGTGCGCGATGCGGACCGACGCCGGCTTCGTCCCCATTCGTAAAGAGGTCCTTCCGATCGAACCGCAGGAGCGTCTGAATCAGGACGTGCCACCCCGCCTCGCCGAAAGGGTTGACGGCCAAGGCTCAGATCGAGTACACTCCACTTACCAAACTGCTAGCGCGGGTTGCGGACGGTCGCCTCGGTGCCATCCGTAAGTGGCTAGTAGCAATGCGTCCGCGGCAGGGCTGGCAAGTTTCATCCGGATCAAATCAATGTCGCGAGTGCTGGAAGGATCTGATCGAACGTGTGCAGCGAACGTCAAGCCTGTCCCACCCGAGCGCGGTGTCGCAGCCAGATAGCAGAACCAATGCAGCTGGGAGCCGACACGTGCGCGTGCCTTGGAAGCACTGACCCTGAATCGACGCGGCGGGCGAAGCGGAACGGGGGGTCCAACGAATCATGACTTCCGCGACCGAATCCCAGGCATCGGAACATGCCACACGTGAGCGTCCGCGTGAGCCCACGGCAGAAGAGCGGAGCGAGGCGTTGCTGGACATCGCAATTGAGGCTTGGCGTCTAGGACGACTGTTCAACAGAGTCTTGGAACGACTGGACAGTGAAGAACAACCACGTTATCGCAGTCAGGTCGAATGGTTCGCCAAGAAGCTCAATGATTCACTTGACCAAGTTCAACTGCGGGTCGAAACGATTGAAGGGCATCCGTTCGATTCGGGTCAACCGGTAACCGCTCTTAACCTTGAAGAGTTTAAATCCGGCACTCCTCTGACGGTCGACAAAATGATCGAACCCATCATCATGGGACCGACTGGAGTCGTCAGAGCGGGAACGATCACAGTAAAGAGGGTCAACTCATGAGTCACTACGTCGGAATCGACCTGGGAACCACAAACAGTGTCGTCTGCTCGTACGACGGCAGCGACACGAGGGTGTGGAAGAGCCCTGAACAAAATGATGTAACTCCTTCGGCGATCTATATCGACCGTCGGGGCCACAAACACATCGGAAAACGCGCATATGACTACGCCCCACATGAACCGCAGAGCGTAGCCACTTTATTCAAGCGATTTATGGGCACTTCAACACGCATTGAACTATCTACAGCAAGTTCTGCATTGACGCCACAAGAGTGTTCCGCTGAAGTCCTACGGTGCCTCTATGGATACTTGCAGCAAGCGATGGGGGACGATGTTCCGACCGGCACGGTGATCACAGTTCCCGCTGCATTCGATCAAATGAAAAAGAACGCAACACTGGAGGCCGCCAGACTCGCCAATATCGGGCACGTAGCATTGATGCAAGAGCCTGTAGCTGCGATAATGAAGGTGATGAAGTCGTGTTCGAGCGACGGAATCTTTGTCGTATATGATCTCGGTGGGGGCACACTAGATGTTGCAATCGCACAGACCGATAGTGGTCATGTCAACTTACTCTCACACGGAGGAATAGCGATGTGCGGCGGACGTGATTTTGACCGTCGTCTGGTCGAAGACATCGTTATACCATGGTTACTGGAGTCTTTCGATCTTCCAAATAACCTTTCCAATCACCCGGAATATCGTTCACTTATGAGACTCTGTGCGTGGGCTGCGGAGCGTGCCAAGATCGAATTATCCCCTCGAGACGAAGCATCGATTAGACTCTTGGAAGGAGAGGCTGGCGTTCTTGATCGATCAGGCAAAAGGATCTACTTGGAAATACCGATCAATCGGGACACGTTAAGCCGCCTAATCGACGACAAAGTCAACGAATCGATTCAAGAGGTGCGAACGACTCTGTCAAAGTCTGGACTTCAGGCGCACGACATAGAGCGCATTGTGTTTGTAGGTGGCCCTACCAATTATAAGCCCTTGCGGGAACAGGTTACTCGTGAGCTTGCAATAGCGGGCAGCACTGAGGTAAACCCTATGACCGCTGTCGCCGAGGGAGCCGCATTATTTGCCGAATCCATTGATTGGAAGTCAGATTCCCGTAAGCAAAAGAGCAGCCGCGGTACTATTGTGTCGCAATCACGCCTGAAGATTAGCTTCGTGTTCACGGCCCGTACACCCGATGATTACGCAAGAATCGTCGCCAAGGTCGAAGGCGATCTTGGCTCACGGACAGAGCTTCAGGTCGACTGCCTAGATACCGGTTGGACCTCAGGCAGATTGCCACTGGAGAATGACGCAGTTCTCGACGTGTATCTGGCAAGGAGCGGGGACAACCAGTTCAAGGTTTCCGCTATTGGTAGTACCGGAATGCCAATCGACCTTGAAGAGGACATGATCACTATCACAAAAACTCCCATGATTGATTCTATCCCCGCTTCACACGCCGTGGGTATCGAGGTGGCTGATCGTGTGGGAGGCAAGAGAACACTCGATTGGATAGTCAAGGCTGGAGACACGCTTCCCGTACGTTGTTCCAAGGTATTCAAGGCCGAGCATTCATTGGCTGCTGGTAGCAACGATTCGCTTAATTTCAAGCTATACGAAGGTGACGGTGAAATTGATGAGCCATCGGACAATCGGTTCGTAGGTCAATTGAAAATCTCTGGAAATGATTTTGAAGATGGTCATATCGCGTCTGGATCAACGCTGGAATGTGACTTTCAAATGCAGGAATCAGGTGCCATTTCTATCGAAGTATCAATACCAAGTGTAAAGGGGACATTTGGCAAAGGACACAACTTTTATTCCTGGCAAAGGGAGGGTTTTGATTTTAATGATTCGGGTGCCACGTCACGAGTTATCGACGAGGCTAACCAAGTCTTGAATCGATTGGTGGAATTGAAGAGGATCGCTGATGAACCACGCTTAACTCAGATTCATGGATACTTGAAAACGATCGCCGATATTGAGTCTGGTCATACGGATCCGGAGCGCATACAAGAAATAATGGAGACAGTGCTAGAGGCACGTCGGACCATTGGCAAGTTCAAGAAAGACCATATGACAGAGATTAGGCAAGGAGAATTCGACAAAATCGCGGAGATTGTCCGTAAGGATGTTCGCCGAGTCGCGAGTACTATCGAAGTAAGATCAATTGACAATCTGGTGCAATCAATTCAGCAGTCACTTGTACGTGACGACAGGGATTTCGATCTGTATATGAAGGAATTGTGGAGCACATGTCTTGAGATATTGTGGCGACAGGATTGGTTCATAGTGATGCGGTTCGAGCAGATGTCGGCCTCCGCGGATCGGTTCTCTGATATTGACGAATTTCAATCGTTGGTTTCACAGGGCCGTGCGTATATTGATGCTCGTGATATTCAATCACTGAAAGGAGTTGTGATACGGCTATCGGATATTCAAATTGATGGGCGTGAGCGATTGGAGACAGACGTGGCGAATATTCTTCGTACGTGAATGGCTTCTTCATCCGTAGGCTCAAGTTTGCGGGTGTGTTGCTTTACGTGGTTCATGTTACGCGGAGATTCATGATACAAGGAGTTACCGATGAGATTGGATCAAAACCCGTTCTATGTTCTGGGTGTATCGCCACAACAAGATCGGCACACGATTCTTTCCGTAGCGAAGGAACGTAGCCTTGTTGTTGACGAGCAGTCAGTTCGCGGTGCCAAATCGGTGCTTGTTCATCCGGTCAAGCGAATCGCAGCCGAGGTCGCTTGGTTACCCGGCGTCGATTCGGATCGAATCGCCGGGCTGTTCGGCTTACTAGAGTTATATCCAACGCGCATTCGTACCTACGTGCAACTTGGCACGTATGTGCAGGTGCCACCCCTAGCGCAGGCGAACCTTCTCTCAGAGGCATTGGTTCAGTTACCTTCAAACGTGCCGATATCAGAACTAGTACAATGGACCGTGTCGATCGCGACGATATATGCGAAGATTGACGTTGAATCGACTATCGAGTTACTTAACGCTGACCGACGCAAATCTGAATTCCCGACCATTTCGAATCGCGTCCACGTGCAGTCGGCATTGCGTGAGCGTCGTCGATACTTTCGGCGTACAATCGAAACGGTACTTGATCGACTATCGGCGTCGAGGAAAGTGGATGCACTGACGGCGGTGGTAGAAGAATGTACTCATGATAATCGGCGCGCCCCGGTAGTGGTTGATGATCTAGTTGACAGGTATGATGACGAACAGAGACCAAAATTGGAAGAAGGCGTAGCGCAGATCGCGGTGTTGTGTGGAGAGGTATTGTCATGTGCGTCAGAATTCCTAAAGCAAGGTGGTGAAGTCGAGGTTCGATTGAAGGACGGCACGTCTAGGAGGATGCGGTTTTCAGATGTCATGGCCCTATTAGGAGGGAATAGGGATGCAATACGGGCACCGTTGCGAGAGTTGATTGATGCGATCTACTCTTGGGATCAGATAGCTCAACCTATCCAAGTCAGTGCTCGGAGCCGAGGGCTACGTCACGATCCTAGTATGAGGGTTGCGGCCATGATTCGACAACTAGCGATTTCGCTTCACAATGAACATGGAATGTCGTGGGCGTCTGAGGAACTCACTGGGGTACTACTGAAGGCGTTCGCAGAGATCGATGCGGTCGTAGAGGCGTCAAGGAAGGACGCCGACACTCTGGCCAGAATGATTCGGAAACATCAAGATCGTCATTAGTGTCGCAATGCAGTAAGCGTTCAGGAATGTGGC
This sequence comes from Bryobacterales bacterium, assembly GCA_965242625.1. GTDB lineage: Bacteria > Acidobacteriota > Terriglobia > Bryobacterales > UBA6623 > VXMF01. The sequence goes on from CBDEST010000005.1 coordinate 2,114,353, forward strand.
GCAGCGAGGCGTAGGTCAGCGGTTAGGGCGTGAGGTCCAATCGGAACTGGAGAGGTTTCAGACGACGAGCGCCAAGGGCGTTCCCGGTGGCTCCATGCGCACGGTTCCGGCGGCATCCGGGCTGGGCAGCCACTGGGACAGGTCCGTGCGTCGGGCGTCGTCCATGCGCCACCTCAGGGACGGTGCCAAAGTCCGCCGGAGCTTGGCGCGCATTGCGTGCGCGGGCGTTGAGGTGGTCCCGCGTCCAGCGGTAGGGGTTCAGATTCCAGCGGTGCAGCGTGGCGTAGGGCGAATACACCTATGGCCAGCAGAGCCTTGGACGCGCTGCCCGACTCGAAGCTCGTGTAGCGGCAGGTCACCGACCCGCGGATGGTGCGCTCGGCGGCGTTGTTGTCCGGCGGCACCTCCGGATGCTGCACGAACACGCACAGTCCCTCCATGTGCTTGAGCATTGAGCGCAACGCCTAGCCCTGTGGCTCCCTGTGGATTGTCATGTTGCTGGCAGCCCACACGGACAAATAAGTTGCGATCATCCGATTGCAGCTGACATCGGCAAGACCCTACGGAGGAGAGTCGCCCCGTCTATTCGATCTGAGCCTCCTGATCGCCCGGCCGCTCGCCGGGCCTGCTTCGCAACAACTCCTCCGGGATATCGAGATAGTTGTGGAGTGCGCGCGCCATCGGCAAAGTGATCTCGCTCTTGCCGGATAACACCCCCGCAACTTTGGTTCGGCTTCCGATGATTGGCACGAGGTCTCTCGGTTTCAGACCTCGTTGATCCATGCAAAACTCGATCGCCTCCACCGGGCTCGGGCACCCCATTGGTAAGTGTTTCTCTTCGTACTCCACTACGAGGTCAGCCAGCAGGTCCAGTTCGCGACCTTCTGCACTCTCTGGCTCTGCGCCCATCAATGCGTCCACGCGCGCCAGGGCCTCGTCGTAGTCTTGCTTGGGGGACAGTGCAAAATAACTTTCCTTGGTTGAGGTCGATTCTTGGACAGTTGTCGGTAGCCGGACGCATGTCCGCTGGTCATGCGGTGGCGGGTGCCGGTTCGGCAGAGATGCCCGCGGTCTCGCCGGCGGCGGCCGCCGCCGACGGCGCGGAACGGTCCGTCGCGTGGGGCCGGATCTCGTAGTTCCAACGCGGCCGCTCGGCGTCGGGGTGCAGGTTCAACGCGTCCATCTGCGCGTCACTGATGTGAACCCCCTTAGCGTACTGGCGGGTGATCCGGTGGGCGGTCACCTGGAGGCCGGCGCGGGTGGTCGTGGTGCGGATGTAGTTCAGGACGGTCTCGAAAGAGTCCAAGGGCTTGCCCTGCCAGTTGGTGCTGAGGAAGCTGAACAGGCGATGCTCGATCGGGTTCCACTTGGAACAGCCGCTGGGGTAGTGGGCCACGCGCACGCGCAGGCCGTGGCGATTGCACAGCTCGTACTGCAGGGCGTGCTTCCAGGCGCGCGGGCGGCAGCCGTTGCTGCCGCCGCTGTCGGCGAGGATCAGCAGCGTCGTGGCGCCGGGGTAGAGGTAGCGGCCCTCGAGGCGCCACCAGAGTTCGATGCAGTCGACGGCGAAGATCGGGGTGTCGGCGGAATCGCCGACGCAGACAGTGCCGAGGTTGGCGTGGAGGTCGTAGATGCCGTAGGGCACGGCGCGGCCGTCGGCGAGGGAGCGGAAGTCATGGTCGAGGACTTTGGTGTCGTCTTGCTGCCACGTGGCGCCGGCGTTGCGGAACAGGCCGATGAGTTCCTTTTTCTTCGTGTCGACGCTGATCACGGGGCAGTCGGCGTACTCTTCGCGCAAGGCGGCGATGCGCTGGAACTGGGGGTCGCGGTCGGGATGCTGGGTGGTGGCGAGGCATTTGCGGTTGACGCGCAAGGAGAAGCCGTTGCTTTTAAGCCAGCGGCGCACGGTCGAGGGGCTGATGGCGAAGCCGTCGGCGGTCAGTTGGGCGGCCAGCTTGGCGACGGAGCGGTGCATCCAGCGCAAGCCGCCCATGGGGCTGCCGGCGGTGTCGCTTGCGAGCAGCGTGTGCAGGTGCTCGCTTAGGGCAGGGTTTTTTTTACCAAGGCTTTGCGCCCGCCGCCCGGTCGGCGCCCGCGCCCGGGCAGGATGCGCCCAGGACCAATTCGCGGCGGCCCTTGGCGACGGTCTTGGCATGCAGGCCGCACAACGCGGCGGCGCGGTGGTCGCCGCCTTCGCCGCACTGCAGCGAGGTCAGGCCGGCGTACAGGCGGCGCTGGCGCTCGTCGAGCGCGCGCCAGAAACGGTGCGCGGCGGCCGCCAGGTGCTCCGGTCGCAGGGGCGCGAGCAGCAGCAGCAGGGGCCCGCCGCCGTGCCGGGCGGCGACCTGCCGGCGCTGCCGTTCCGGGTCGGCCGAGCAGTACAGGGAGCGTCCGTCGAGCTTGACGCAGGCTAGGTCCTCGTCCTGCACCAGCCGCGCGGCGCGGCCTCGGTCAACTCCGCGATGGTGGCGCGTAGCGTGCCGCGGGTCGAGAAGCGGACCCCGCCATGGTCCCACAAGCCGTCGGCGTCGAAACGGGCCGTGGCGCGGAGGGTGTAGTACTGCCCGCCGTGGGAGTAGCTGGAGAGGGTGTCGAGCTGCTTGAGCTTGCGGAGGACAGTCCGCGTGGAGGGGCTGCCGAGGGCGGCGACGAGTTCGTTCATGGAGGCCACTTGCAGGCGGTCCAAGGTCTCGGCGACGGAGTCGGCGGGGAAGGTAACGGGACGCATGGACCCATTATGTCAGGATGAAATAATCTATTTCATATCGACAGACCGGTGCTGCCGGAATGATCACTGTATGAAGGCCAGGCAGGCGGGACAGGTCGCCGTTGCCACGTTCGAAAAGAGAGGAAATCCATTTATTTATATAGAGAATAGAACGTTATTTTGACGCGTCCCCTTGGTGCGGATTGGCTTCAACTCCGGCATTTGCCATCTCCTTTCGCTGTGAAACACATACGCTGCCCCAACGAATCTCCCGCGGGGCGGCGTCTTGGTTAGCAATGCATCGTCGACACCGGGACGAGAAGGGTCCCGAGGCACCCCAATCTGTGGCCACGCCCCGGTGCCCGTCCCTTCAGCGGTGGATACTCGTCCTGCTAGTGATTGCAGCACATATGGGCCTGCATCTGCCAGTGCAGGCGCAGGTCGAGCCGTATCGCATGCAGTTCCCGATCTCACGGGGTGCGACTGATCCAGGTCGCACCGCGCGTGCGCCCATGGAGAGCGTGGGAGTTGAGTCGACATCGGCGCCAGCGGTGCCAACAGAAGTCTGGCAGGCTGCCGACCGCGGCCGATACGGCATTCTTGGTAGTACCGTCGCTTCGGCAGCGAGTCGACCAAGCGGGGTGTGTCAGCGTTACCCAGGAGTGTACGGAATTTCGAGTGTTCACCTGAGCATCGAGTTTAGCCGCACCGTAAGTCACTGCGGTGCGCGTACCATCCGAACCGAGTACGATCAGTGTGAGGATGCGTAACCAGCAAGGCCCGTTGCCGTTTCGTCGACGGCTAGGTTGGCACCTGTATCGGACAGACCACGCATGATCCAGAAAAAGCTCCAGAAGGTGTGGGTGCAACTTCAGGGCAGGAAGCCCCATATGCCGCATTTCCTAGTCCAACTGCAATTGCGGGGGATCCGTGGCATTCGAGATCTCCGAGTCGCCTTGGATTATCCAGTGAGTGTGATCGCTGGCGAGAACGGCAGCGGCAAGTCCACGGTGCTCTCCGCTGCTGCTTGCGCTTACAAGGTTCCCGGTGCCGGGAGGCGCGATTTCGTCCCTTCCTCGCATTTCCCCGACTACTGTCCGAAGCATGGTGCTTATGCCGACGAGAAGTCCAATGCGACCATCGAATTCGATTACGCGACGCCCGAGGGATACCAAGCTATGCAATGGCGGAGATCCAAGGGCTGGACACGGAGCTTCCTCGGCCGCCGGAAATTCGCCCAGCCCGAACGGTCCGTGTACCTCAGGACCGACAGCACGCTGAGCGATCCCTCCGAGCTGCGTGGCGTCCCGAGCACGTCTCGTGTCAAGTCGGTGCCCGATGAGACACCGCTGACCGCGGCCCAGATTCGATTTGCTCAGGGGATCCTTCCGTTCCGATACTCCGGTGTGGTTGACCTCACCAGCCTTGGCAAGAGGTTGCTGGTTGCCAGTCAGCAAGCCGGCCCAAGTTACTCCGAGTTGCACATGGCGGCAGGTGAGCGCGCGATTCTGAGACTGTCCAAGGAGATCGCCCAGCTCGATGGTGCATTGGTCCTGATCGATGCGGTTGAGGCGGGGTTGCACCCGTGGGTCCAGCAGTTGCTCATGTTGCGCCTGCAGGAGCTTGCGTTCCGCCACGACCTCCAGGTGATCGTGACGTCCCATAGTCCAAGCGTGCTCGATTCGGTGCCCCAGCATGGCCGGATCTTTCTGCAACGCGATTCAAGCGGGACGGTCAGTGTTCGCCCGGCGTATCGCGACGTGATCCAGAACGCGCTTTACGGGCGGTCCGGCGATGCGCTGAAGGTGCTCTGCGAGGGCGAGGCGTCCGAAGGCATGCTTCAGGGTGTCTTGGACATCCTCTTGCCTGCCCTGCAAATCAATCCGCAGGCCGTGCGCGTCGGAAGCGACGCCGGGGCGGAAGCGTTTCCCGCGCATGCCGCCGCACTGCGGAAGTTCGGACAAATCGGCAGCTTCGTATTCGTACTTGATGGCGACAAGACAGACTCGGACCTGCACGAGGAGATCCAAGCAGCGGCCTTTGCGGACGTTCCTGTGTTCTTCCTTCCGGGTCCAAAGGGTCCGGAGTCTTGGGTTTGGAAAGTATTACGGACCTTGAGCGCGGATCAGTTGGGCGGGCTGGGCATCGGATCCGCCAATCTGCCTACCGAGATGGACAGGCTTGATGCCGTGTACGCTCCCGCAACCGACGGTCCCGCGCAGATCGCCAAAGCCAAGCTCAACGATCTCACCGAGAGGCTTGGCAGACGGCTTCCAGACTTGTGCCGCGTGGTAGCGCGCGTCGAAGCTGAGCGCAAGGCAAGCGATATCCAGCCGCTCGTAGAGAGTCTGTCAGGTGCCTTGCATGACTGGCGCGAAGCGCGCGTGCAGGGTGTGTAGACTGCCAACATCCGGAATCGGGAATTGTCTTGATGGAAGCCTGACTGGAACTGCCCGGTCAAGCGCAGTGCCAACGAGGCAGTCGAATCGCCACTCCTCTGTCCGTGTGCCTGCGGAACCCGCCTTTGCCGTCATTGCTAGGCTGACCGCATGGCAGCGCCCATCCAAGACTTGCGTGCCATCCAAATCCTCGACTCGCGAGGATTGCCAACCCTCGAAGTCGAAGTCCGCCTCGAAGATGGCACGGTAGCGTCCGCCCAAGTCCCGTCCGGCGCGTCGACCGGCGTACACGAGGCAATGGAACTGCGCGATGGCCCGAGAGGTGCGTTTGAAGGTCGTTCCGTGACTGTGGCGGTTGAGAACGTCACGACCACGATTGCGGACGCGTTGCGTGGGCACCCTGCCGACCAAGCGCAGGTGGACCGGCTCCTGATCGATTTGGACGGGACGCGGAAAAAGTCTCGGCTCGGCGCCAACGCGATTCTCGGTGTGTCCTGCGCCACCGCCCGGGCGATCGCAGCTTCCGATGGTCTCCCCCTGTGGCGCTCCCTCGCAGGCGACAGGCCGGCCAAGATCCCGCTCCCGATGGTCAATATCCTCTCCGGCGGATTGCACGCGGGCGGGCAGATAGAATTCCAGGATTTCCTAGCCGTCCCGCAGGGTTACCGGTCGTTCGCGCAATCGCTCGGCGTGGCGGCCGCAGTACATCGCGACACGCTTCAAATCCTAGCCGCGGACGGCCGGGACCCCGACGGTGTAGCTGACGAAGGGGGGTGGGGACCACTGTTGGACTCCAACGAGCAGGCCTTGGAATACATGATGCGAGGGATCGAGTACGCAGGTTTCGCCCCCGGCCCCCAAGTCGCCATCGCGATCGATGCGGCGGCATCGCATTTCTATTCCGACGGCGCGTACCGATTGGCGAGCGAGGGGCGTGTGCTGGATTCCCAAGGCATGCTTGACATGTACGAGCGATGGCTCGACGCGTTTCCGATCGTCTCGATCGAAGACCCGTTGGCAGAGGACGATTGGGACGGATGGCAGCAGGCCCGGACGCGCTTCGGCTCGCGGTGCGCGCTCATCGGGGACGACTTGCTCGCGACCAATCCGGAACGGCTGGAGCGGGCGATCTCGACACGAGCCGCGAACTCCGTGCTCGTCAAGATGAATCAGATCGGCACGCTGACGGAGACCTTCCAAGTTGTCGACCGGGCCGAGGAGGCCGGCTTCTCGGCGGTGGTCTCCGCGCGCTCGGGAGAGACGGAGGACAGCTTCCTCGCGGATCTCGCCACGGCGACCGGCGCGGGCCACATCAAGGTGGGCTCGGTCACGCGTTCCGAGCGGCTGGCCAAATACAACCGACTCCTGCGAATTGAAGCCGGCTGGGACGGTATCAAGCCTCTCGGGCTTGCACCTGCCCGCCCGCTCGTCCATGATGGTAGAGGGGGAGTGCGCGTCAGCAATGCTTGACGACCCTGGAAGTCGCAACGCCAGCGCGATACCGCTAGGGGGCGGCGCTTCGGCGCCGTTCCGTGCGCGGCAATGCTGCCATGGAGAAGACTCTCACAGATGTGGCGCGGCTGGTCTATCTCACCGAGTTGACCGGCATGCGCTTGATCGGGCCGCAGGGCACGCGGATCGGCCGCGTGCGCGAAGCGGCGGTCGCCCCTAGAGAGCATCCCCGGCGCATCTCTCGCTTCCTGTTCGGTTCCGGGCGCACCGAGTTCGCCGTCCGGTGGGATCAGGTCGAATCCATTCGAGACGACGGCATCTACCTGTCGGATGACCGCTTCACGCCCTATTACGGGGACGGATACCACCTGCTCCTGACCAAGGATCTCCTCGACCAGCAGATCATCGACGTCAACGGTCGCAAGGTCGTGCGGGTCAACGACTTGGCCCTGCAAGTCACGATCAACGGGCACCACCAGCTCTGGGTCCACGAAGTCGGCGTGGGCCTGCAGGGCGCGTTCCGGCGTCTCGCGGAAGGGATTCTCCCGAACAAGATCATCCGCGAGATCCAAGACAAGATGCCGCCGAAGTCGATCCCGTGGGACGCCTGCAACATCGTGGAACCCGACCCCCAGCGCCGCCTGCGGCTGCTGATCTCCCATGAACGCTTGGAGAACATCCACCCCTCCGATCTCGCGGACATCGTCGAGGAACTGGGTGCCGACGAGCGCGAAGCGGTGTTCGAGACGATCGGCGAGGAGCACGCCGCGGACACCTTGGAGGAGATCAAGCCGACTGTCAAGCGGTCGATCCTGCACTCGCTGGACCCGGATCGGGCGGCGCACATTCTCGAGGAGATGGATCCGGCCGAAGCGGCTGACGCGCTAGCGGACCTCGAAGAGCATACGCGAGAGGAGATCGTCGGCGACATGGAGCAGGAGCCTGCCCACGAGGTCGCCGAATTGCTGGAATACGCGGATGACACGGCCGCGGGCATGATGGGCACGCGGTTCGTGGCCCAGCCCATGGACGCGACAGTCAGGGCGGTCGTCCAGCGACTGCAAGGGGAGGACTCGATGCTCAAGCGGCTGACGCACGTGTTCCTCACGGACGAAGACGGCCGCTTGCAAGGCTCCGTCCCTCTGGGGCGCCTGGCAGTGGCCGCGGACGACGAACTCGCGATGAATCTGGCATACAAGGAAACCGTCAAGGTGGCCATGGACGCGAAGCAGGACGATGTCGTGGAACTGTTCGAGAAATACAACCTGTTCGCATTGCCCGTCGTTGACGAGGAGGGTAAGTTGCAGGGCACGGTCACGGCGGATGACGTGATCACTTGGTTGAGCCCCGAAATTGAAAGGGGCCTCTAGATGAACGCCGTCAGGCGAGCGCGGGGGCGTGTGCTGACGTTCCTCGCCGTGCTCGGCCCGGGCTTCATCACCGCCATGGTCGACAACGACGCCGGCGGGATCTTCACCTATTCCGAAGTTGGCGCCCGCTGGGGCTACATGCCCTTGTGGACGCTGCTCCCGATCACCCTGCTGCTGATCGTCATCCAGGAGATGTGCTCGCGCATGGGCGCGGTCACCGGCAAGGGCCTCTCCGACCTCATACGCGAGGAGTTCGGGCTGCGCATGACCGTGCTCCTGATGGGCCTGCTCTCGCTCGTCAACTTCGCGAACATCGTCGCGAACTTCGCCGGCGTGGCAGGCGCGATGGAACTGCTGCCCGTGAGCCGCTATGTCTCGGTTCCCATCGGGGCGTTGCTGGTTTGGGGACTTGTCGTCAAGGGCACGTACCAGAGCGTGGAGAAGGTGTTCCTAGCGGCCAGCGCCTTCTACGTGGCGTACGTCGTGTCGGCCGTGCTGGTGCAGCCTGACTGGGGGGCCGCCATGAGGAGCACGGTGCAGCCCGAGGTCGTTCCGGACGCCGGATACGTTGCCGCGATCATTGGCTTGATCGGTGCCTCGGTCGCGCCTTGGATGCAGTTTTACATGCAGGCCGCCATCGTCGAGAAGGGCATCGACATGAAGCAGTACCGCGATACCCGCATCGAGGTGGTCGTAGGCTGCGTCCTGACGGCGCTGGTGGCGTTCTTCATCATCGTGGCCTGCGCCGGGGCGATCTGGGAGCACGAGCCGCGCGCGATTCGCAGCGCGGCCGAAGCCGCCGAAGCCCTCCGGCCGCTCGGCCCCTACGCCTACGCGCTGTTCGCGGGCGGGCTGCTGTTCTCGTCGTTGTTCGCGGCGAGCATCTTGCCGCTGTCGACGGCGTACACGGTTTGCGAGGGACTCGGGCTCGAATCGGGCGTTGACAAGGACTTCGACGAAGCGCACTCGTTCTACTGGCTGTACACCCTGCTGATCGTGTTCGGCGCCGGAGTCGTCTTGATTCCGGGGTTTCCCATCGTGCGCATGATCCTCGCGTCGCAGGTGCTGAACGGGATCTTGCTGCCGGTGGTGATGATCTTCATCGTGAAGCTCGTCAACCGCAGCGATCTGATGCACGAGTGGACCAACGGTCGCTTGTACAACCTCGTTGCCTGGCTAGCGGTGATCCTGCTGATCGGGCTGTCGTTGCTGCTGGCGGCGTTCTCGATCCTGCCGCCGAGTACACCAGAGGCAGTGCTCTCCGTACCCTGACGAAGTTGCGGAGAGCGTTGGGAACCGTGACACGTCGTCGCGCCCGATGGCGTGCCGCAATGTCCGGGATCGAAACTCGGTCCCCCGCCGTTCGCCGGTGTCGCAGGGCGATATACGGAGTGCTGGAGCCAACACTCGGAGATCATTGGATACGACAATCAGACGTTTGATTTACCGACACATAGCAGGGTGCTAATTCATGATACGGACGCTATACTGGTAGGCATATGGAGGGAGACAGGAATCCGTATCCGCGCTTGCTAGCCGGTGCTCTCATAGAGGCGCTCGAGGACACGCCGGTGGTTTGCCTGCTGGGACCACGGCAGTGCGGAAAGACCACACTTGTCCGTCAAGTTGCACCTGACCGGCCTTGCATAACCTTCGCTAATGAGAACTACCGGAGGGTCGCCCAAAACGATCCCCTGGGGTTCGCCGAGGCCCTGCCCCCAACGATAACGCTTGACGAGGCGCAGCGCGTCCCGGACCTGCTCTCGACGATCAAGCTGGCAGTGGACCGGGACCGCCGACCGGGGCGCTTCCTGCTGTCGGGTTGCTCGAACTTGCTGTTGGCGTCGCGCGTCACGGAGTCGCTGGCGGGGCGTGTGGAAATCGTCCAGTTGCACCCGCCGACAGAAGCCGAGAAGGAGCGGCAACCCGGTCAGTTCTTGAAAACGGTGCTGGAGAGCGGATTCCATCCCCGGATCGGAGAACGATTCTCTCCGGTCAGTCCCACGCTGCCGGAACGGATGGTGACGGGTGGGTATCCCGCCGCCTTGGACCGCTCCGCAAGGCAAGCGAGACCGTGGTGGCGGAAATACCTGCATGGCCTCATCGAGCGGGACAGTCAGGACGTGGCACCGGTGAGGCATGTCCATGAGCTTTCCCGCCTGCTTGAGGTTCAGGCCGTGAACACTGCGAAGTTGTGGAATGCAAGCAACGTAGCCCGCACTCTTGGATTGCACCGCGAAACCGCGGATCACTACTTGACGGTGCTCGAGCGGCTGTTCCTGCTGCGATGGCTACCTGCGTGGTACGGGGAGGCTGCGCAACGACTTGTCAGGGCACCGAAGGTCCATTCGCTCGATACCGGCTTGACCGCATTTCTCGCGAAGTTGAGCGCGGAGGATTGGCTCCGGCAGAGGGATCGGATGGGCCGACTGCTGGAGTCGTTCGTTGTGCAGCAGATCATCGCTCAGGGAGCTTGGACCGATCCTGACCTGCAGTTCTGGCATTACCGCGATAAGGATCAGGTGGAAGTGGCTCTGGTACTGACACGGGGGTCGCAAACTTGGGGTATTGAAGTCAATGCCTCGGCTACGCTGGCTCCAAGTGACGGCCAAGGGCTTCGGCGGCTAGCGGCAGCTTGTGGCGAGGATTTTCAGTCCGGTTTGCTGCTGTATAACGGATCGGACGTGTTGCCCCTCCGTGGCGAGCGGATTCTCGCGGTGCCCATAAGCTCTTTGTGGGATCGCTAGGAGCCCCGGACGCCCATGGTCGCGAGAGCGTCGACATGCGCGCATTCCCGATCCACCAGGTTCGGCCGCGCCCGGTTGCTAACGCCATACCCCAGCGCTCGTGCGCTGCCAGAAGCGCGGGCCTGCTAATCCCGCGGTGTTCCTTCGCGTTCGCGCGGGGCAAGGAAGCCTAATCCAGCTCCGTGTGAGGAGTCCTCGCGGCGCGAGCGTTACAGCGCATGGAATCGTAGAACTCGAATCGCTTTCCGGCAGCTCGGCTACGAGGTCTTGAATACGTCTATTGGTCTGCCCCGATCAGTCGGCGGGACCGTCGGCCTTACTCGGCACCGGTGGCTCTTCGGATGGCCGCGACCGTCAATCTGGCGCGATGCTCCACGATCTTCTTGCCAATCACGATTCCTCGCGGCGGGGCTATGTCGATGCCGTTGATCGACATCTTGCCTTCGGCGATGCGCTGTTCGGTGCGCGCCATGGCCGGATCCGTGACCATCACCTGAGTGGCGGCGACGACGCCATCGTGGTGCCCCTCGGATACCTCGCGAATGTCTTCGGCGTCCAAGACCTCTTGCGCTCCCACGCTCCCGTAGTACTCGGTTATGTAGTGAATCGAGGTCGCGCCGCCCGACCACTCGCGAGCGAGGCGTTCTGCGACGGCTGTCATCCCCGCTACGTTGCCGTTGCTGTCCGACAGGAATACGACGTGTCGAAAGCCATGAGTCCGCATGCTCTCCGCGATGTCGGTCAGGAGCATCTGGAACGTCTCCTCGCGCACGGATACCGTGCCCGGATAACGCATGTGGCTGGTGGGCGGTCGAATGTCCCCTTCGGGCACGAACGGAACGAGCGGCGCTACGAGGGCATTGCCTAGCTCGCGCGCAATCGCTTCGACGTTCGCACGCAGTATGAACTGGTGCTTGCCGGTTGCGAGGTAGGGACCGTTCATTTCAACGCCGCCTGTAGCGACGATCGCGATGTCCTTGCCGGACCGCATCGCGTCCCGGACCTCGATCCAAGTCAGTTCCTCGATGAACACGGAATCGAGGGCCCTGATCGGTCGCGCCATCTCCGGGTCGGGGCTCAGCGGATCGACGCCTTGCCCCTGGGCAGTTGGCGTTGCCAGCGCGAGCAAGACCACAGACGCGACCGCCGACGCAAATCGCGCAGGCCGCATCTTCGGCGGCGCCGGGCTTCCCATCGGGTCAGGGGGCAGGGCGCGGCTACGGGTGCAAGTTCCCAAGGCCATCATGAATACCGGATGCAATGTAGCACGACTGTGCAACCGCGACTCTCGTATGAGTGGCCGAGCCGGAGCATACCGAACAGAAGCCGATGTCGCCGGAATTCTCGCGGGATCCATAACCCGAGACGCCTCGTGCGCGCTTGGCCGCACTGATGGGTCAGATCGCAGGCGGAGATGGTTCACTGATTGACGCCCTAGGCGGGTTCCTGGTGCCAGCGCGGGGGGAGTCTAGGCATCGAGCGATGACCAAGTGTCCCTGCGTCGCCGCCGACCGCTTGATTCGGCAGCCGCTATACATTGTTCGTGGCTTGAATGACCGTTCTCGTGAAATAGGTACGGAAACGCCAATGCCAACGACGAATCCGCAGACTAGCGATCCCGATGGGCAGTCCGTGGTGACGCGTCGATCGAAGCGAGCGGCGAACCCAGCGCGGGGTACAATGCGATTTGGGGGGGATTCAAAGCATGTCGAGTGACAAAGTCATTGCCGGGATGGAGGTCATGAAAGCGGAACTCATGGCTCGCATTGACGCCTTTGAAGCCGCTACTGCGGCTCACCTCGCCGCTCTCGATGCACAGGTGGCCATGCTGACTTGGGCGGTGTTCGCGAATCTTGCACTCGTCACGGCTATCGCCGTCACGGGCCTCTTCCGCATGAGCGGTCGTTGGCTTCGCGGACACCTCAGAACCTGACTGCTAGCGCCACGATCAGCGGACACTAAGAACTCGTCGCGTCCGTTGCGATTGATCTGATCCACTCGTAGGAGGGATCACGAAGTGTCGGCCGCTGTCGGAGGTCCTACCGGCATCAGGCGATTCGCGACTCTCCCTCCCGTCGCATCCGAGTCACGGTCTCCTCGATCAGCTTTATGGTGCCGATGGTAACCGGTGTGCCACGGCACCCTCCCGACTCTCCGCGGGCCTCCGGGTGTTCGACGTCAAGTACTGCGGTCAGGTACCGCGAGACAGTGCGGCTTGTCATTGCCAGCCTCTCACTGTTGATGCCGCTCTTCACGGAATCGATTCCGAGCATCGTGCCGCTCCAGAGTGTCCTTCACGGTATCAGCTAGAGACACGAGTGCTTGAACGAGGTGAACGACAAGATGCGTCGAGGGACATCGCTACTCCCGCATGCGCGAATAGCTTCGAAACGACCGATTCGAGAACCAAATAGACAAATAAGTGAAAATACATGAAAACGTTCGGTTTCGATGCTTGTCCATATAGTGTTACGGAGGAAAAACCGATGCCAACGAGCAACCATCAAATCAACGATCCCGGAGGCCAGGCCGTGATGGACGCGTTCATCGAAGCGGGAGTCGAACCCAGTGGGGCGTATAATGCCACACAGGGGATCGAGAACATGTCGAGTGACAGAGTCATTGCCGAGATGGCGGTCATGAAGGCGGAACTCACCTCTCGCATGGACGCCTTGGAGTCGACCATCCAAGCCTTGGCTGCCACTACTTCGGCCAGCATCAATGCACTCGATGCGCAGGTGGCCATGCTGACTTGGGCGGTGTTCGCGAATCTTGCACTCGTCACGGCTATCGCCGTCACGGGCCTCTTCCGCATGAGCGGTCGTTGGCTTCGCGGACACCTCAGTTCCTGACCACTAGCGCCACGATCAGCGGACCTCAAGAACTCGTCGCGTCCGTTGCGATTGATCTGATCCACTCGTAGGAGGGATCACGAGGTGTCGGCCGCCGGTGGTCCTACCGGAATCAGTCGATTCGCGACTCACCCTCCTGTCGCGTCCGAATCCCGGTCTCCTCGATCAGCTTTGCGGTACCGATGGTAACCGGTGCGCCACGGCACACTCCCGACTCTCCGCGGGCGTCCGGGCGTTCGACATCAAGTACTACGGTCAGGTGCCGCGGGACAGTACGGCTTGTCATTGCCAGCCTCTCACTGTTGATGCCGCTCTTCACAGAATCGATTCCGAGCATCGTGCCGCTCTAGAGTGTCCTTCAGGGTATCAGCTAGAGACACGAGTGCTTGAACGAGGTGAACGACAACGTGCGCCGAGGGGCATCACTACACCCACATGTGCGAATAGATTCGAAACGACCGGTTCGAGAATCAAATAGACAAATAAGTGAAAATACATGAAACCGTCTGGTTTCGATGCTCGTCCATATAGTGTAACGGAGGACAAACCGATGCCAACGAGCAACCATCAAATCAACGATCCCGGAGGCCAGTCCGTGATGGACGCGTTCATCGAAGCGGGAGTCGAACCCAGTGGGGCGTATAATGCCACACAGGGGATCGAGAACATGTCGGGTGACAGAGTCATTGCCGAGATGGCGGTCATGAAGGCGGAACTCACCGCTCGCATGGACGCCTTGGAGTCGACCACTTCGGCCAGCATCGAGGCATTGGCTGCCACCACCTCGGCCAGCATCAATGCACTGGAGGCGACCACCCAAGCCTTTGCCGCCAGTACTTCGGCCCGCATCGACGCCTTGGAAGCCGCTACTTCGGCTCGCCTCGACGCTCTCGATGCACAGGTGGCCATGCTGACTTGGGCGGTGATCGCGACTTTCACGTTCATCACTGCTATCGCCGCCACGGGCTTCTTCCGCAAGAGCGGTTGGTGGTCTCGTGGTGACGACGAACGCCGACCGGCCAGATCCCAAGGCTCCGGCGGGAGACGCCATACCCAGCCCAACAAATCATCGGGTCGAAGGGATCGTCGGGCAACTCGCGGACGCCAACGCCATGGACAGCCTCGGGCAGTTCGGGCTTCTCGCAGTCGTAGCGGCTAGTTCCGAGGTGCCGGTGCAGCGCGACGAATCCATCATTTCATCGACTGCTTGACGTTCTCTGTCGGATTACGCAAGCCGAACAGGTCGTTGACCGTATCGGTGTTTGAGGGCTACTGTGGTATCCACAGTGCCGGCCGATTCGTCCACGCTCTCCGTAGCGATCCGATCGCTTCTTGACCCTTCCGAGGGGTGTCTTGGAGAGATGCCGCTGGTCTCGGACGCGCCCCTCGAGTGCGCGCAACTCGAAACGTTGCGGTCGCTGACCGTGGACGATCTATTCGATGGCGAGGGAATCGTCTCGCGTGACGATGCCGAGTGCGTGCGGTCGGGACTGTTCTTGCGGTTTTCCGCCTTGGACGAGTCTCATCGCATCTCGCAGGGGATCGAATCCTCCTCGGGCAGTTACTGGCACGGCATCATGCATCGGCAGGAGGGCGATTGGAGCAACGCGAAATATTGGTTTCGCCGGACGGGTGCGCACCCCGTCATGGCGGAATTGGAGCGGGAGACAGGCGAGACTTGGGATCCATTTGGATTCGTCGATGCCTGCTCCGCCGCTTCGCGCGGGCACGGTGATCGAGATCGGGCGTCAGAACTGCAGATGCTCGAGTGGCATCTGCTGATGAATCACTGCTTTCGAAGGGCGCTCGGACGATAGGCGATGCCCTCGGGGCGTTTTTTCCTGGGCGTCGATGGCGGCCAGTCATCCACGAAGGCGGTAATCGGCGATCTCTCGGGAACCATTCTCGGGCGCGCTATCGGAGGACCTTGCAACCACGCTGCTGCGGGCGCGGGCGAGGCAAAGCTCAGGAGTGTCATGCGAGCTTTGCTCCGCGACGTGACGATGGCGGCCGGGCTTCCGGAGGGAACTGTCTTCGACGGTGCTTGCTTTTCGATGAGCGGCGGCGCAGACGACAAGCGGGCGGTGCTGGAGGAAGTGACTCCTGCTGAGGCGATCGAGGTCACTATCGACGCCACAGGTGCCTTGGAGGGGGCTACCGGCGGAGGTACGGGGATTGTCGTCATTGCGGGAACCGGTTCCATCGCGCTGGGACGGGACGCTTCCGGCGCCGTCGTGCGGGTCGGCGGCTGGGGGTATCTGTTCGGAGACGAGGGCAGTGCGTTCGACATCGTGCGCCGGGCCTTGAGAGCGGCGTTGGGATCCGAGGAGGGTTGGGTGGATCCCACGCAACTCAAGGAGGTACTCCTCGAAGCGACGGAATCCAACACGGTCAACGAGGCCTTGCATCGGTTCTACACCTCTGACTGGCCGCGTGACCGCATCGCAGCGATAGCCCCTCGGGTCGACCGGCTGGCCGAGCGCGGCGATACTGGCGCCAAGGACGTGCTCGCGGAATGCGGTCGGGCGCTTGGTTCAATGGCCCTGCGGGTCGCCGGTGCGCTCCCGAACGGAGCCCACGGACTGACGGTCTATCCTTGCGGTGGTGTCTTTGCCAGTGAGTTGGTTCACCACGCCTTCGTACGTGCGCTCGACGATTCGCAATTACCCGTGAAGCGTCCGCAGCACGATGCCGCGACAGGGGCCCTGTTGATCGCGTATAGGCTGGCCGGGTTGCGGGTCTCGATTCAGCGTCCCGGAGAAGGGTGACGATGTCGAATCATCGCGACATGCTCGAGTCCGCCGAGCGCCACCTCTTGGAGGCCTGTCCGCACATGCGGGAACTGATCCCGCGATTGGGACCCTGCAGCCTGCAGCTCCAGCCCGACGGCTTTCAGATGCTGGTGCGGTCGATCACGTCCCAGCAAATTTCGTCGCATGCGGCACGTTCGATTATGCGACGCTTGCAGGCTGGCTTGGAACCGCACGAGATCGTGCCGGACGCGGTGCGCGAGTTCGGCATGGAAGGGCTGCGCGGGTGCGGGTATTCCGCGCGGAAGGCTTCTTACGTGCTCGGCATCGCGACAGCAGTCACCGATGGGGATCTGGATTTCAAGGAACTCGGCACGATTGAGGATGAACAGGTGATCGAACGCTTGACGCGCTTGCGGGGCGTCGGGGAGTGGACCGCTCATATGTTCCTGATCTTTTCGCTCGGCCGGCCCGATGTCTTGCCCCACGGCGACCATGGCGTACGGAGCGCGTTGCGCAACTTCCACGGCTTGGGGGAACTGCCGGACAGGGCGCAAGCGACCGAGCTGGCGGTGGCGTGGCGACCGTTCGCCAGCATCGCCAGCTGGTATTGCTGGCGCAGCTTGGATGCGCCGGCGGTCGCGGGGACGGCGTGACGACAGTTGCCATCGCCTTGATCGAGCGCGACGGAGCGGTGCTGATCGGCCGCCGCCGAGCGGACCAAGTCCATGCGGGCAAATGGGAGTTCCCGGGCGGCAAGGTGGAAGCTGGCGAGACGCCTATGGCCGCCTTGGAGCGGGAACTAGAGGAAGAGCTTGGCCTTCATGAAGTGCAGGCGCACGAGGTGCTGCGGTACGAGTACGCCTACCCTGGCCGCGCCCCGGTACGGCTGGTGTTTTTCCGAGTCACGGCGTATCGCGGCACGGTGGACGGCTCGCAGTTCGCCGAGCTGCTGTGGGAACCACCCGCCGGACTGGCAGCGTTCGATTTTCTCGCCGGAGACGAGCGCATCGTGCGCGAACTGGCGGCGGGGCGCTATCGCGGTGCAAGTACCGGAAAGTGACCGGTCCTGGAATACCGCGAAAGGCTGACCCCGTAAACGCCGCCGCGACGACTGGAGCCTCTCGGAGCGAAGTGTCGCAGGTCCGGGCAAGCGGTGGCCAATGCGGACCGCTCCGGTCTCAACAGTCCGTCACTCTCAGGGCAGAATAGTCGGGGGATAGCACTCCAAGGCTGGCAACGATCTACTGATCGTCTGCCATTCCTTCAGGCAGGTAGTAGCCCGCGCCGACCAGCACTGGTACTCCCTGTGCCATCACCTTCTTGACGAACGCTACCTTTCGCTGGTCCTGTCCCATCGCCGGATTGAAGGCGTTGTAGTGCAACCACATCTCGTCGAAGTCCGAGGCCTGTCGCACCATGTCGCGTCCCCCGAATTGCCCCATCGGATCCATGTCGTCAATGCCTTCCATCATCTGCATTCCGTTGACCATCGCAGGGTTCCCGGTGAACAGCTGCATGCCGGACTTCGCGTCCACGCCGAACACGTAGACCGATTCGCCGCGCCACGGCTCCTGCATTAACTCGGGCACGCCGAAGAAGCCCTTGTCCTCCACGACCTTCCCGGCGCACCGCACGAATTCCATGAGCCGGTCACGGTCCATGGTCGACTCGACGATCGTCGCGCTCACCTCGTCTGCGAAGCAGGTGCTCGAGAGATCCGCTTCGTAGATGCCCGCGCCCAAGATGGCCAAGTTACCGTCCCACATGACTTCGTTCAGGTACGAAGCCTTGGACTCCCACTTGCCGGTCGCTGGATTCGTCCACGAGTAGTACGTCCAGGCTCCGGCAAACTCGTGGTCATGATGGGGGTCGGCCAGATTCAGAATGCGCGTCGCTTCGGGGAAGTAGTCCGTGCCGTAGCTGTCCGTGAGCTGGGTCCAAGGCTTCCCTTCCTGGGAGGGGTCAGGCGGGTAGACGTACGAGATGGCGTCCATGGCGTTCGACTCGAACTTGTCGACAAAGATGTAGATCGAGCCGCTCTTGAAGAACCCCTCCGCGTTGAAAGCTTGGCGAGCGGCTTCCGTTCCGTTCGCAAGGACGAAGTCATGGGCGCATTCGACGAACGCCTCGACATCCTCGCGAGTGCGGATGGAGTCCGCTGAAACGTACTTCTGAGCGCAGTGCTCGCCTGGAGCGTACGCCGCCACAGGGCCGGAGAAGACTCCCGCTGTGAGCGCGAACCATAGGATGGAGGCGAGGCGTCTCATAGGACTCAGCTTAGCACCCGACCGAGCCCGCGGTGCGTGCGTTGGGAGATCTCGATTCCCTTTTGAAATCAACGAGTCTGCTCCCGGCGCTCGTACGGACATTTTGTTTTGCGTGGAATTTACAAGGGAAGCAAGGAGAGATTCGGGCGATGGTCGAGAGTGTCTGGGAACTGCCCCAGAGATCGTCCGATGTTGCCGTGATCGGTGGTCTGGATGAGGGATTCGACGGCTCTCAGAAGCGGCGATGCCGCTCTGGGAAGGAAGTCAGCACGCTATGTGATCTTGGCGGTTGGGAGGCAGGGTCGACTCTCGGCCGTGTCGCTAACTTGGGCCACCCGCGAGATGTCGCCGTTTCCGAGCGGATGTGCATCGGCGTGGCACGCGGCATTCGTGAGGCCCACCGATAGCCGGGAACCATTTCCAAAAGCATTGGCGGGGCGAGGATGTCCAGCACTCCATGAAGACGGCGTACTGGGGCCCAGCACCAAGTAGCAATTGCCCTTCCTTCTAGGCCGTTGCACGGTGGTTCCCAACGGTCTGGCAGCAGGACGGATGCGCTGTGCTAAATTGCAACTTGGCCAACCCATTGCCACGTCGGATCACGATGCGCTACGTCCGTTGCACGCTCATGGCTCTGGCCTGCTCGCTCCTTGCAGTGGCGGGCAGCGTACCCCGCGAGGCTCCTCCACTCAGTCTCAAGACCAGCACCGGGTCGACCGTCATGCTCGAGTCGCTGCGCGGAAAGGTCGTCGCCGTCCTGTGGATTTCGACCGATTGCCCTCACTGTCAGGAGACCTGCGAGACGTTGGCGCCGATCTACGAGGAGTTCTCCAAGGACGGGCTGGAGATTCTCGGTATGGCAGTCAATCAGAACGCTCCGGGGAACATCGACGACTTCAAGAAGGAGCACAAGGTCGCTTTCCCGATCGGCGTGTCCAATCGATCCGATTGGATGCGCTTCGCGGATCTATCGGTCATGGCCCGCACTTACGTTCCGTACATGATGATCGTCGACCGGAAGGGGACGATCCGCTACGAGCATACGGGTCGCGATCAGGAGTTCTGGGAGAACCAAGAGGAGCAGTTCCGCAACGAAGTCGGTGAGTTGCTGGCCGAGCGCCCGAGTGCCGCTCGCTGACGCGCGGCCGGATCGTGATCCGGCCGAGGCGGCCAAGAGCTTCCTTGAGCGTCGCGACTGGCAGCTACCGTTCCGCCCCCTGTTTCGCAACGGCGACCTGCAGACGATCCTCGGACGGTACTGGCCGCGGTCCCTAGACGAGCGGCAGTTCCCCACCGTTGCCAAGCTGTTCCGAACGGAGCCCGATACCCAAGTCCTGGCGAAGTTCAATGCGCCTCCCGATGGCGGGGGTTCGGCGCCCCGGCCGACGGTGCTCGCGATTCACGGGCTGACAGCCTGCGACCGAGCACCCTACATGCTGTCCAGTGCCCAGATCGCGTTGGAGTCCGGCTTCGATGCTGTAAGGCTCAACGTGCGGAACTGCGGCGGCACCGAGCACCTGTGCAACACGCTGTACCACTCGGGTCTCACGATTGACCTACGCGCGGTCGTCGAACAACTGGCCCCCCGGCCGCTGTATCTGCTGGGTTTCTCGATGGGTGGCAACATCGCGCTCAAACTGGCGGGCGAGTGGGGCAGCGCGGCTCCTGAGCACGTGCGCGGCGTGTGTTCGATCTCGGCTCCGATCCAACTGGCCATGTGCTCGCGGCACATCGGTCTCCGACGGAATTTCATCTACGAGCGGCGATTCCTGTTGCAACTGAGGGATGCGGTGCGACGCAAGAACGCTGCGACACCGGGCGTCTTCGCCGACCCCAAGGTCGCGGACGTCTCGTCGATCTGGGAGTTTGACGAGCGGGTGACGGCACCGGCGTTTGGCTTTGAAGACGCGGCGGACTACTACCGTCGGTCCTCGGCGGCAGGCTACCTCGGGAAGATTCGGGTGCCTACGCTGCTCATCCAGGCGAGGGACGATCCGTTCATTCCGTTCGGGGCTTACGATGTGCGTTCGCTTCAGGAGAACCCCTGCCTGACGCTTCTGAGTCCGGACCACGGCGGCCATGTCGCGTTCCTCGGGCGAGGTAGAGCACGGTTCTGGGCTATCCAGCAAGCGGTGCGGTTCTTTGAAGAATGCACGAGTCAGAGTCAGGCAGGCAGCAACTGAGGAAACCGCCGCGCTCAGGCCCAAGACATAGCAACCATGCGGGCCTACTTCTCGGGATCTATCCAAGCCAAAGACGGGAGTCTACGGGCTATGAAGCACATAATGCATCATTGCGGTACTTCTACTGAGACTAGTCGAGGACCTTGACGCTCGACTATGAAGAGGACGCGGGCTTAAGTCCCAAGTACCACGCCAAACGCCGTTTCAACTCGATAACGTCGTCGGCCCCGAGAACGCCGAGGCGCTTTCCCAGTTTCCGCTTGTTCACCGTGGAGATCTTCTCAACCATGATGTGCGAGAGGAAAGCGAGTCCGTTCTCTGGATCCGGCTGGACTGGTACTCGACTCGGCGAATCTATCTCAGTCTCGCTGGTCAAGGGACAGATCGTTATGGAGTCTACCTGCCCAATCAGCCTAGCTTGAACAATGACTGCAGGTCGAGGTTTTCCTGCATAGTCGGGACCGCCCGAGACGGTCCATATCTCACCCCGTTTAACCATTCCATTCACCCCAATCTGTGTCTGTGATGGCATCCACGAATGCCTGATCTTCCTCGGCATGCGGACTGTTAGCGACTGCAATGGCACCACGTGTGGCTTCGCCATCGATATCATATACCAATCTGTAATTCACGTAATTGGAGCCTGATATCTCTGGCAGCGACTCGACGATCTTGGTTGTCTCGACACTGACCCAAACCATCCGACGAATAGCCGCAACCAGATCTTCTGGACGTTCAAACCAGTCGTTCGGATCATTGACGATTCCGCTGTGCTTGTCTCGAACGACTCTGTATCGATCAATGAACCATTCCAAAGGAGTGCGTCCATTGACTTGATATTGATGGGTCGACGGAGGGATACCACGCAGAGTCAGATAGTCGTTGATCCGTAGTTCCGACTTTGCATCGTCTACAAAGCGCATTGCTCGGCTGCCGAGCCTGAATTGTTCATCGTGGGCGATCAAGGGTTGGGATGTGACCGACTCAAGAGGAAACTCGTCACAGGTCTCATATCCAAGATGAAGATCAGCGAGTTTCCGGCCAGCTCTGGAAAACGCACGAAATTCCGGATCCAAGGGGATACGAGGGATCTCCTTCGTCAAGTCAACTGCGAACCGTTCTCGATAACTAGGCGCATGTAGCAATCCATATATGTAATAAAAAATATCGTCCTTGGTGACCGATAGATCCACGTAGCATATCGCAAAGTTCCAGTGCGCGGTGTAAGTTATGTTGTCGATGCGTTCAGAGCTTGATGCATCATCGCCCAATTCGCCTTGGCGTGTGTCAGCCTTGCGAAATCGGTAGCGTGGAAAACATTGGCCAAATTCCAGAAAGTGAAGGTCCGGAACTCGATCAACTATCAGCGTAGAAAACGGTCTATTGGACCCCATTCCGGGAACGCAAATTACTAGGTTTTCGCTACAAGATTCTGGAAAGATCTCATCAAGGCGGTACTTCCTGCTGGCCAGTGTGTAATCCATATAACAGTTTACCGGTACAAATGGGCGGTAAGAAACTCGTCTAACCTTGTTCTCGTCGAATGTGACATCCTTAAACCTCAGCAGACTGTCTCGCAACTCTGGATCCCATCGTATGTTCGATGAGTGATCCTTGATGACTGAATCTACACTTTGCAGGGCGTTCGTGGTTTGTCGTACAACCCGCAAAGCACTTTGGTAACTGTTGACCATCTCTGACGCATGTTCGGCACATTGTTGATGAGAGTAGTTGTAAGTGTATGCATCTCTTCCAGACTTGTATCCGTTACTGTACAGCCTAAATATTGCGTCCTCAGCCTTTTCGGCCTTCGCATTCTTCGATCCAAGTGCGTAAAACTTGACGAACTCCTCGCTACGCTGGCCGATCCAGTCGTGATGCCGATCAGGAGCAATCTCCGCCCAATCACCGATTCCAGATATCGACTTAGCGTCTTCTAGAATGTTCAGCTTTTCTTCGCGCTTGAGGTAGTCACCGATGTCGTGGTAGTAGATCTGGCAATCACCTTGATCGGTACCCTGCTTGCGTACTAGGAGAGTGATCGCAACCGGTGCTCTCGAGCCTTGACCAAATGCATTGTCACCCTCTCTACGACGCAACTCTCCGGAAGTGCGTGCGTTACCCCGTAGATTCAAGACGTACACCGAACTGAACTCTTCCGCAAGACAGGCCCGTACGCCCGAGTCGACATGGCCATCGATCCACGATCCGTTCGTCACGAAAGCGACTACTCCCTCCTTTTCGATTCTGTCCGATGCCCACCGTATGGCCATCTTGTATGTATCGTAGAGACTATTCTTGTTTGTCGCGCTAGATCGCTCAGCGTAGGTCTCGGCGATGCGTCGTTCCAACTCCGGGTAGTCGACGTTGGGATTCTCGTCAGCCGAGCTCTTCTGCCATGCCGACCACGGCGGATTGCCCACGATGACCTGGATCGGCGAGGCCTGCTGTCGTTCGACCCGCTCGCTGTTGTCCGGCAGCCACTCCCTTGGGAAACCGGTTCTGTCCTGACGCAGATTGAATGTGTCGGTGAGGACGATCCCCTTGAAGGGTTCGTAACCGCTGTCCGATCCGCGTTGCCCTCGATACGCCTCCTCGATGTGAACCGCCGCGATGTAGTACGCAAGCAACACGATTTCGTTCGCGTGCAACTCTTCCCGATACTTCCGCTCCAAGTCGCCTTCTCGGATCAAGCCCGATTGAAGCAGGCGCACGAGGAAGATCCCCGTGCCAGTGAACGGGTCCAGGACATGCACGCCTTCATCGGTCAGGCCCCGCCCGAATTCCTTGCGCAGCACGTGGTCGGCACTGTTGAGAATGAAGTCGACCACCTCGACTGGCGTGTACACGATGCCCAACCGCTCGGCTTCCTTCTTGAGCGCCGTGGCGAAGAACTTTTCGTACAGCTCCATCAGCACGCGCTGACGCGCCGCGCTGTTGTCGAGGCCCCGCGCTCGCATGCGGACGCTCTCGTAGAATCGCTCCAGGTCTCTGACCTCGTTCTCCAGTCCGAACTCCCCGAAGTCTCGGTGCAGCTCGTCCAACGCCCGTGCCACTGGATTCCCCGCAGCGAAGTCGTAGCGCTCGAACAGTGCCTCGAACACCGGGCGCGTCAGGATGTGCTGCGCCATCATGTCTATGGCGTTCTCCCGAGTGATCGAATCGTTGATAGATGCCTTCAACTCCCCTTGGAAGGCGCCGAACCACTCGCGCAGCGTGCCATTGTCGGGATTCGTCAAGAGACCCTCGATGCGATGCACGAGTCGCGAGAAGATGTCCGCGACATCCTTCGCCCAAGTCTCCCAGTACCGCCTGTCCCCGCACTTCTCAACCACCTTCGCGTAAAGCGCGTCCGGTGGCAGATCCATCGGCGGAAACGGCAGGACCCCGGTTGTTGGTCCTCCGTCCCCACCGCCGTTCCCATCAATGATGATGATTCGCCCTCCGGGCTTCTTGTTCAGGTCGATCTTGTTGATCTCGGCATCGAACCGATCATCGTGCGAGCGCAGCGCACGAAGCACTCCCCAGACCCCCGCGAAGCGCTTGTTGTCGTTCAAGATCGTTGCGGGATCCGTGCCCGCCGGCACCGCGATCGGCAGGACGATATACCCGTACTCCTTGCCCGCGGCCTTGCGCATCGCCCGGCCGACACCCTGCACGATGTCGACATGCGAATTCCGCGGGCTCATGAACAGCACCGCGTCCAGCGCCGGCACGTCGATTCCCTCGGAGAGACACCGCGCGTTCGAGAGGATGCGACACGATCCCGGTGTCGTGCCCTTGAGCCACTCGATCCGCGCCTTGCGGTCTAGCGCGTGGTGCTGGCCGTCGACGTGGCGCGTCTCGCATCGGAATGCGTTCGCACGCTGGTCTTCGGGCAGGAGCTCGATGGCTTGGCCCACCAAGTCATCCCAATAGGTTTCCAGACGCTTGGACGACGTGATTGTGTTCGTGAATGCGATCGCACGCCGCAGCCGGAAACTGTGGCCGTTCCCAGTGGCATCGTTCTCCGGATTCTGAAGGGCCCGCCAGCACCCCACGATCTTCGCCGCGTCAGTGATGTTGATTTCGCTGTCGCCGTCCTTGAGATGCCTTTGGACCGCGCCGTCGACACGCTCCTCGGACATCGCCAGCACCACGACCTTGTAATCGGACAGCAGGTTCTGTTCGACTGCTCTAGAGAACGGCAGCCGATAGAACTCCGGCCCGTAGGTGTCGACATCGTCCATCGAAAACACCTCGACGGCATGGTCCGCAGCCTTCGTCTTCGTGGCTTCCGTGTAGAGTCTCGGGGTCGCGGTCATGTACAGCCGCTTCCGAGACCGAATTCTCTCGGCGTCATGAATCAGTACGAAAGGAGACGTCTTGTCTTCGGGGCGGTCAATGCCCGTGGTCCTATGCGCCTCGTCGCACAGCACCAGGTCGAAAGCCGGCGCACCCTCATCCTGAGCCTGTTCCACCAAGCGGATCGAGTGGTACGTGCAGAACACGACCGTCAGGGCCTCGCCGTGCGGCTCTTGCAGTGCCGCCGAGATCGCCTCCGGGTCGGTCGTGACCGGAATCTCCAACTCCTGCAGCGACGAGTCCTCGTCGTTCCTTCCTGCCCGGGTGTCGGAGCAAATTCCCACATACCGGTGAGGCACCGACTTCTGAGTCGCCCACTCGCGCATGGACTGCACGAACAGCGAAATCGATGGCACCAAATAGAGTGCCCGGCCGCCCGCGCCGGCGATAGTTTCGGCGATCCGCAGCGCGGCGAATGTCTTGCCGGTCCCGCAAGCCATGATCAGCTTGCCGCGGTCGCCATCTTCGAAGCCCTTCGATACGGCCTCGAGGGCATCCTGTTGGTGCGGCCTCAGGCTGAACGGCTCGCCCTTGAGGGATAGATCTTCCGGATCGGCGCTTGTCAGGTCAGGCCAGTCGATCGGACGATCAGCCAGATCGCTGAACCGCAAGACCGCGCAGCGGGGCTCGAGGTTGTTGATCGTCCTCTTGGCGTTGGGTCCCCACTCGGCACCCGTATCGACGAAAATGCGCGATACGAACGGCTTGCGAGCCGACGCCGAGATAAACGAGTCCAGATGCGCCTTGGAGATTCTCGTGCTCTCGGAGTAGCACTTGCACTGGATGGCGCAGAATCCGCCATCACGTTCCTCGGCAACCAGATCGATGCCGATGTCAGTCCCGTCAAAGTCCGCTCTCCGATCCGCCCACTCCGACCAGAGCCAGACGTCCGAGAAGCGTTCCTTGTAGATCGGATCCGCGGCGAAGAACTTCTTCATCAGCCGCTCGAACAAGCGGCCCTTCTTGGCCTCCGAGTCGGAAAGGGAGCGCAGGTGATCCAGCGTTCGTTCGAATCCCTCGCTCAATCCAGTGCCTCCCGACCGCCGGTCGTCCCTACCCTCACCCAAGCATACTTTATTGACGCACGCTCGATTGGACTGGCCCGAGTCCTCCCATCCGAGTCGATTCGTCTCCGTGCGTGGTCGCGTTGAATCCATCCATCGGCTCGCCATCTGACCCGAACGCGACCGCGGTCACTCGTCGGCCAGCATCTCCCGAGCCCCCTCCGCAGACCAAGGCGGATGGCCGCGTCCAGAGCCGAATGGGGTATTCTTGAGTGTCCGTCACCGGACACTTGGAGAGTTCCATGAAGATCCTGCTCCTGCTTGCGCTCGTCCTTGCGCCGCTGCATGCCCAAACCAAGAAGGTTGTCGTTATCGGACAGTCCGCCGACATGGTGTCCGAACTCCGCCAAGGCAGCCCGAACGGCGTGGAGATCGTTCATGTCACTGATCGCGGAGCGGGGGATGCCAACTTGCTGCGCGAGGTCGCGGACGCCCACGCGATCATCGGAAGCCCGCCGCTCGCGGTAGTCAGAGCGGCGAAGAACCTCGACTGGGTCCAGATCACGAGCGCCGGCGTGAAGCCGTACCTGTACCCCGAACTCGTCAACAGCGACGTGGTGATGACGAACGCCCAGACGCTCTCGTCGGCCGCAATCGCGGATCACGGATTCGCGATGCTTCTGGCGCTGACCCGGAATCTCACCCAGTTCATCGTCGAGCGCCCCAAGGAGTCGTGGAAGGGTGGCAATTACGGCTTGGTCGAACTCGAGAACATGACTGCCTTGGTAATCGGCACCGGCGGCATCGGGTCCAACGTGGCCCGACGCGCCAAGGGCTTCGGCATGCGCGTGATCGGGGTCGACCCGGAGGAGTTTCCGCCGAGGCAGATCTTCGACCGGATGGTATACCCGGACCGACTGGACGAGGTGATTCCCGAGGCCGATGTCGTATTCGTTTGCGCACCGCACACGACGGACAGCGAGGGCATGATCGGACCCTCGCAATTCCAAGCGATGAAGCGCGGCAGTTACTTCATTGCCCTGTCGCGGGGCACGCTTTACGACATGCCGTCCTTGGTGAAAGCCCTTGACAGCAAGCAGTTGGCTGGCGCGGGGGTCGATGTCACCGACCCGGAGCCGCTACCGCCCGGGCATGCGCTCTGGAAGTTCGAGAACGCCATCATCACTCCGCACGTCGCCACGCAGGGCGTGCTCGGCGGTCTGCTCAGAGCGAAGGTCTACAAGGAGAACATCGCCCGATTCGCGGCCGGGGAGCGCCTGATGAACGTGGTGGATATGCGTAAGGAGTACTGACTCTTCTCGGCAGCTGTGTCAGAGCGACTGGCCGCTCACCGCTCGCCCCGGCTTGAGCTTACTATTCCGTGCTCTGCAGCATGGTACTAGCTAGACCGTCCGAGCATCGAAGTGCCCCAAGGGATCGACGAGCACTCCATTCGCGTAAGGAGCATTCTTGCCTGGAATCAGTTCCGTGAGTCCCAGTCCGCGTCTCTCGCCTAGCGGATCAGTGCTCGGCGGGGTTCTGGACCGACCTCCGCATCGTGTCAGGAAAACACGGCAGGGCGTCGACTCCAAGTCTGGATCGATCCAACTTCGCACAGCAATCGGCCACGCCGATTAGATCCCCCCGACTTGTCCCCTCCGGTTCCCGACTCAGCAGCGAACCCCACCCCGGCCCGAGGACAGTCGAGACCCCAGAGACATGTCGGCAACTGCTTTGTCTAAGGGATTGGGTCAGCCCGCGCCAAGATGATGGCTCGATCCTCCCACAGATCGTCGGCCAACTCTGATTGAACTTCTTGGTCACTCGTACCGAGCACAGAGTCGATTTTGGGTAATGCACGCACGATGAGAAGATCGGCGGCAATTGCGGGCCCGCCGTAGGACGCACCCTCGCCGGAGACAGCGAAACGCTCGGCAAGCATTGTGTGAAGCGAACGCCACGCTTCAATCCTGGCAACAGTTACCTCACGCTTGGCAACCCTTTCGCTCAAGTCACCGACCTCGCCGCGCAGGTCCCCGATGTCGGTGCGCACTTCGATCCGTAGGTCACCGACGTCGGAATGCACCTCAGTGCGCAGATCCCCGACCTCGGTGCGCATCGCAGTGCGCAGGTCCCCGACCTCGGTGCGCAGATCGCGTATCTCTTTGCGGAGACTCTCACCTTGGAACCAGATCAATCCCACGAGTGCCAGTAGGAGCAAACTACTCGCGGGGTCGTCCAGAAATAACCCACGATTACGCTTCCTTGCCACAGAAGTCCAGCCGTCAACTAGATCCTGCAACACCACTGGTGTCCCGTCAACTCTGACACTCTCGTGTCCAACGCTTCTCGGTGGTCGTGTCAGCGAGTCAGCCGTCGAGGAGGATCCACCATGCGTAAGGAGGATGTCGTAATCGTATGCCCCCGCACACCACGGACAGCGAGGGCATGATCGGACCATCGCAATCGCAAGCGATGAAGCGCGGCAGCCGCTTCGTTGCCCTCTCGCGGGGCAAGACATACGACCGGCCGTCCCGGCTGAAAGCCCTTGACGGGAAGCTGTTCGCTGGCGCGGGAGTCGAAGTCACCGAGTAGGAGCCGCTGACGCGGGGGTATGCGCTCTGGAAGTGCGAGAACGCCATCATCACCGCGAGGGTCACGACGCGGGGTGTGCTCGGCGGACAGCTCCGGGAGAAAGGTCTACACGGGGAACATCGACCCCTTCGCGATCAGGGAGTACCTGATCAACATTGTAGACATGGGTAAGGAATACTGACCCGATACCGCAATCGTGGCCCAGCGGCGGGCAGCCCGCCTCGCCTTGGTGAGTCTTCTCGGTTCAGAGGCAGAGGCATCGTGGGATCTACCGGTAGGTCTTCTATGAGCGCGCAGGCCACGACAAGGAATCTTTGACTTGTTACGAGGCTGAGTTCCGTACGCTCTAGCATAGCGCACTAGATCGTCCGAGTGTCGAAGTGCCCCGGCGCATCGACGAGCACTCCATTCGTCCATGGAGCATCCTTGACCGGATGCTGTACTGGAAGGTCCGGCCCGCGACTCTCGCCCGGCGGACAATGGTTCGGCGAGGTACTGGATCGACGCCTCCGCATCGCGTCACGCAACCACGACGGAGCGTCGCCTCCAGTTCAGGACGTATCCAACTTCGCACACCAATCTGCCACGCCGATTAGGTCCACCCGACCTGCTCACTGCGGTTCGCGACACATCAGCAGACCTCGTCACGTGCCGGAGCCCGTCAAGGTCCCAGAGGCACATCACCTGTTGCGATGCCTATGGAGGTGGGTTTGCCCTCGCTAGGATGTTGGCACGGTCCTCCCACAGATCCTCCGCCAACTCCGTTTGGGCATCTTGGTCGATCGTACTCAGCACGGCGTCGATTTCGGGTAACGCTCGAGCCAGCAAGAGATCGGCGGCGATACCGGGCCCGCCATAGTTCGCACCTTCGCCGGATGCGGCGAAGCGTTCGGCTAGCCTCAGGTGAAGCGATTCTCGAGCCTCCATCCTTGCCACCGCGACTTCGAGCTTGGCAACCCTTTCGGTCAAGTCACCGACCTCTCCGCGCAGGTCTCCGATCTCGGTGCCCAGGTCTCCGATCTCGGTGCGCATCTCCGTGCGCAGATCGCGTATTTCGCCGCGGAGTTCGGAACCTTGGTACAAGATCAACCCCACGAGTGGCACGAGAATCGTCGCACTCAAGGCTAGGAGCTTGACCAAATCTGTCCAACCGTCTTGTTTTGCCGCCACAGAACTCTTGCCGCCAACTGAATCCTACAACACCACTGGTGTGCTGGCAATTCTGACATTCTCGTGGTACGGCTGTAGGAGGGCGTGTCAGCGAGTCAGCCTTGGAGGCGGATCCGCCATCCGTAAGGAGTATGTCGTAATCGGGTGCGCCCCGCACACCAAGAACAGCGAGGGCATGATCGGACTATCGCAATCGCAAGCAATGAAGCGCGGCAGTCACTTCGTTGCCCTCTCGCGGGGCAAGACATACGACCTGCCGTCCAAGCTGAAAGCCCTTGACGGGAAGCTCTTTGCTGGCGCGGGAGTCGATGTCACCGACCTGGAGCCGCTGGCGTCGGGACATGCACACTGGGAGTTTGAGAATGCCACCATCACCCCGCGCGTAGCGACTCAGGGCGGCCCCGGTGGCCTATTCCGGGCGAAGGTCCACACAGGGAACATCGCCCGCTTCGCGGTCAGGAAGTATTTAATCAACATCGTAGACATGGGTAAGGAATGCTGACCCGACCCAGCAATCGTGGCCCGGTGGCTGGCTGGCCGCCTCGCCTTGGTGCGTCTTCTCAGTTCAACTGCATCGTGGGCGCGACCGGTTGGTGCTGTTGAATTGGGTACGGTTCAATCCGCGATGACTACGCTGGCCGCGACAAGGATTCTTTGACCTTTGACGAGGCTGCGCTCCGTACTCTGCAGCATGGCGCCAGCTAGATCGTCCGAGCATCGAAGTGCCCCGGCGCATCGACGAGCACTCCATTCATCCATGGAGCATCCTTGACCGGATGCTGTTCTGGAAGGTCCGGCCCGCGTCTCTTGCCCGGCGGACAATGGTTCGGCGAGGTACTGGATCGACGCCTCCGCATCGCGTCACGCAACCACGACGGGGCGTCGCCTCCAGTTCAGGACGTATCCAACTTCGCACAGCAATCCGCAACGCCGATTAGCTCCACCCGACCTGCCCACTGCGGTTCGCGACACATCAGCAGAACTCGTCACGTGCCGGAGGCCCGTCAAGTCCCCAGAGGTACATCACCGGTTGCCATGACTATGGAAGTGGGTTTGCCCTCGCTAGGATGTTGGCACGGTCCTCCCACAGATCCTCCGCCAACTCTCTTTGGGCATCTTGGTCGATCGTACTCAGCTTGGCGTGGATTTCGGGTAACGCTCGAACCAACAATAGACCGGCGGCGATTGTGGCCCCGCCATATCTTGCACCTTCTCCAGAAGCGGCGAAGCGCATTGCAAGCATCAGTCGAAGCGAACGCCACGCCTCAATCCTTGCAACCGCAGCTTCAAGCCTAGCGACCGATTCGCATAGGTGTTCGATCTTCCCGCGCAGGCCTCCAACCTTGGCGCGCAACTCAGGCGAACTCTCCGAGCGCAGATCCCCGACTTCGGTGCGAGTCTCCGAGCGCAGGTTTCGAATCTCAGTGCGAACCTCGGTGCGCGAGCTTTGGAACTCGGTGTGCATCTCAGTGCGCAGATCGCGTATTTCGCTACGAAGAATCGAACCTTGGTACAGGATCGATCCCACGAGTGGCACTAGAATCGCCGCACTGAAGGCGAAGAGCCTGATCAAATCTGTCCAGCCATCTTGTTTTGCTGCCACAGAACTCTAGACCCCAGCTAGATCCTACACCATCACTAGCACCGATTCGCGACACGGATTCCGTCCGGCTCTAAGGACGATTCGGAGTTCTCAGCCGTGGGTTGGTGGATCGGTCGATCATCGTCAGGGACGATGTCTGCCGGACTCGCGTTCAAGCCTCCGTCCGCGACCCGTTGCATGAGGGAATGTCCACGCCTGAGCCCGACCGTCACGGTTCCTCAGCTCGGTGCTGCATTCGATGGGGGTCGAACGCGGCGTGACCGCCGCCACGGTTTCTGGGCCGCCTCTCCTTTTCGGCTTTGGTCTGAGGCGTTCCCCGCCACGAAGGCTTTGGGCAAGTCCAGTTCCATGAACTGCTGAGGGAGTTAGGCAGAGTGTCGTAGATTGGGGTTTCCTTGCGTCCGCCTCGGTGGCCCTCTCGCTAGCGGTCGGGAGCCGTAATGCTCCCGAAGCACCCCCATTCGCGGAACAGGATGAGCGTCCGGTTCAGAGTGGATCCGATTGCGGAGGCCGCGCGATTCCCCTACCCTCTAAACGTGCCGCGCTCTTGGATGCACCTGTTCCGAGCGTAACGATCACGCTAAACGCTTTTCCGACCATGGCAGTCCACGCACGGCGAATGACCATCACGATGTTCCTCGCGCTGTTCGCGACAGCACTCACAGTGGGCGGGCAATCTAGTAAGCCAAGAATTGCCGTGGGCGGGATTCTCCACGAGTCCAACACCTTCTCCTCCGACCTGACCGACTTGCAGGATTTCGGGAGTAGGGCGTTGCGCCGAGGTGACGAGATTCCCGAGGAGTTCGCACACTCGCAGCACGAAGTCGGCGGATTCATCGAAGGGGCGGAGACTCATGGCTTGGAATTGGTGTTCACGCTGGTTGCCAACGCTACCCCCGCCGGTCCCGTAACCGATCACGCGTTTGATGAGCTGACTTCTGAACTCATCGATCGCTTCAGGGGAGCTGGGCCGATCGATGGAATTCTGCTAGCTCTCCACGGTGCCATGGTGGTGGAGAGCCATCCCGCCGGCGACGCCGAGGTGCTCCGTCGGCTCCGCGACGCCTTCGGGAATGAACTGCCGATCGTGGTCACACACGATGCCCACGCCAACGTTGCTCCCGTGGAGATCGAACTTTCGACAGCGTTGGTCCTCTACAAGGAAGTGCCGCACGTGGATCAGCGCGAGCGCGGTGAACACGCAGCGCGGATCATGGCGCGGATCGTTACCGAAGGGGTCAAGCCCGCCCAAGCCATTGAGAAGCCGCCACTTCTGTACAACATCCTCTTCCACAATACGAACCGCGAACCCATGCTGCCGCTCGTCCAGGAAGCGCGGCGCCTTGAGGACACGAATCCCAAAATCTTGGGAGTCAGCGTGCCGGTCGGCTACCAGTACGCTGACGTTCCTCACATGGGACCGAGTGTCGTGGTCGTCACGGACGGCGATCGCGGCCTCGCCCGTTCCGAAGCGAAGCGGCTCGCAGACTTGATGTGGGAGCACCGGAAGGTGATGAAGTTGGACCTGCCTGACGCGACTGCGGCGGTGACGCAGGCCATGGCCGAATCGAACACGCCGGTCGTCCTCGTCGAGATGGGCGACAACATCGGGGGAGGATCGGCGGGTGACAGCACGGCGATCCTTGAAGAACTTGTGCGCCAGAATGCTCGCGGATACGTGTCCGCCATGTTTGACCCCGAAGCTGTTCGGCATGCCACGGCGGTCGGTGTTGGTGGAAATTTCGACATGGAGGTGGGAGGCAAGCACGATGACCTCCATGGCGCCCCTGTCCGGATACGGGGCACGGTCAAGCTGATCTACGACGGGAAGTACATCGAAACGGCCGTCCGCCACGGTGGACGCCGCTACTTGGATCAGGGTCTGTCGGCCGTGATTCACGTCGAGGGCTCGACTCCCGATCTGCCCAACGTAGTCTTGCTCAACAGCAAGCGGCACACGCCTTTCAGTCTTGGGCAACTTACGAGCGCGGGAATCGTGCCCGAGCGACAGAGAATACTGGTCGTGAAGGCGGCGGTCGCGTTCCGCGCCGCTTACGAGCCCATCGCGGGCACCATCATCGAAGTCGATACCCCGGGGCTCACTGCCGTGAACCCGAAACGCTTCACCTACGAGCATGCCCGGGAGGACATGTTCGGCATTCGTTAGTCGCTGGTAGACCCTGAGTGTCATGGAACACCGTTGCGATCACACTGGGCACCCTTGATCGGCTGATGGGTTGCGTCCGCTCGACAGGGAGCGTGATACGCTGTTGCTATGGCGTCCAGTCAGAGCGGCCAGTGGTACGCGCTAGCGAAGGGAACAGTCCTTCGCGACTACACGATTGAATCGGTTTTGGGACAGGGTGGCTTCGGCATCGTATATCGCGCCCGTCACAACGAAGTGGGCCACTTCGTTGCGATCAAGGAGTTCCTGCCCGCCGAACTGGTAGTTCGTGTGCGTGACACGGTCACGCCACGGAGCGAGGACTGTGAAGCGCATTACGAAGACGGCCTGCGCCGCTTCCGGGACGAGGCGCGGGCTCTGATCAAGCTGAACGGACATCCGAGCATAGTCACTTGCATGGACTTCTTCCGGGCCAATGGCACAGCTTATCTGGTGATGGAATTCGTCGCCGGGTGTCCGCTATCGGAAGTCGTCCGCCGACGCGAAGCGGAAGGACGACCGTTTGAGGAGCCTGAACTCCTAGCAATCGCTGTCCCCCTCGCGGAAGGCCTGGCTCACGTGAATCGGCAGGAAGTGCTTCATCGGGACATCAAGCCAGCGAACATTTTGATCCGTCAAGCAGACGGGCATCCTATCCTTATTGATTTTGGTGCGGCGAAACAGGGTGTTGCGGCACACACAAGATCATTTGCTCCATACACAGACGGGTATGCAGCCTTGGAGCAAGTTTCTGGTGGAGAACTGGGATCTTGGACGGACCTGTATGGCTTTGGAGCCGTGATGTGGCGTATGATGGTTGTGGGAAGCCGTGATTGGAGTCGATCGAATCCGAGCAAGGTAGAGAGTCGAATGAGTGCCTTTATCCGCGGGGATAGCGACCCTCTACCTCCGGCCCGAGAACTGGGGAGAGAACGATTCTCGGCACATGTCATCCGGGTGATCGATCAATGTCTAAAGTTGAATCCCGAAGAACGGACTCAAGATTTTAATGAAGTGTTGCGAATGTTGAACGACGCCGCACGACCTGCACAGGAAGTCCATTCCCCACAAGTGAGAATCAATAGACGGTCCGAAGTACCCGTCTCTACGCGTCAGGTTCACCGGGACGGTCAAATGCGGGCAGACATGGCCCAACAGTCCAAATTAAACCACACGGACCGAGCACCCTACTGGGCAGTAGATCCGTCTGATTCCCGAACGCAAGTGGGGACTTTCTGGAGTCGATTGAAGGGTACACTTCGAGGTTCGCGCAGAATATTCTCCGAGATTGCAACTGATCGAAGTGCCACTCGACAGGTGGTGATATCCATGTACATAACATGCATCCTTCACACGCTCAGCCTCCACTGGGGCCCCGTACAATGGGGTTTTTTGCTCCCTATCAGGTCGTCTTGGACTTTCTCATCAGACGGTTGGAAGTTGGTCGAAATCGTATTCTATGCTGTGGGTTTGCTGGCATCAACTTTAGGCAGCGTGGCTTGCTTTGCATTCACGTGTTGGATCGTTTCTGTCAAGTATTGGATCGTTTCTAAGCGGTTTAATTCCAAAGCACCCACATACGGCCATTGGTTCCGCGTTCAAGGTTTCATCACCGTAGGGTGTGGCATTATCGCTCAGATTCCATTCGTCGGGTGGTTAACGTCGATACTTTATACCCTTGTATTGGAAGTTGTTGCAACAAGTGAACTTACTGGCACTAGAATTCGGGTCGCATTCACGATAGCGTTAATTGCTCTATTTCTTGGAGGAATTCTCGATTTCATCAAAGGATTTATGATTGAACTCCTCCGAACCCTGCTCGGCTGACTGGCACAACGATAGCGTTTGTGGCATCATAGCACAGCATCTGACATGGGCCCGCTAGAAACCTATTGTAGAACACCGATCCATCGCAAGGGCCTGCAGCGTTGGCACTCATTTACCTCGAAATAACTGGAAACCGGCCCCTGAAGGGCATAGACCCCATTGGGTCTCGCTTGACGTCCAGAACCGACTCTCGACACCGCGACTGGAACGTTTGCAACAGCCTTGTATGTCGGAAATAGTGCTACGCAGAGCGATCTCCGAATTAGTTCTAGAAGTGCCTTCCAAAACTGCGATCTCCAACGTACAAGGCCGGATCATACACCCGCTGTGCCGCCTGCCGCCGCCAGCAGCAGCGCGATGGAGAGGATGCCTCTTATGCTTGATGGATCCTTGCGCTGATCGCGCCTCAGTTGTGGTACTGGGATATCCCGGCGAGGTGATCCGCCTTGTGCATCGTGATCCTGACCTCGCGATTGGTAAGCTCACTCGCGATGCGACGCACCTCCGGAGGGAGGTCGATCCGCTCGCGACGGCACGCAACTACCTGAGCGATCCCTCTCGATGCACGCGTAGGGCGGGGCCGAGCACGAGCTAGGCTGGCTTGCATTGCCTCGTCGGTGAGCATCTTCTCACGGGCTCGCCAATACCGACAAGTCGTCACACCGGTCGTCACCCGGGCCGCCACGCCGTAGAGTCGTTTCCAGACAAGTTCTCGAGTGTCCACTTTGATCGCGTCTAACTCGCCATCCATGGTGGCGATATCCTCGGGGGGATGGGCTTGGAGTTGCTCGGCATGAGAAATGCGCCCTATCTCCAGTGTCTGGATGATCGGTGCTGACGGGCGCAACCGATGCAGGCGACCCCAAGCGCCGGCAGACCGGCAGCAGCCACGAATGTTTCGAAGAGGCCCTTGTATGCCTCCGCGCAATGTCCTGACTGGTTATCGACTGGTGTCGATGCTCCGGAGTTTGCGGATGCCGTCTCGTGCGAGATCACAGACGCAGGCGATGACCACGGCGACTGCTGCCGCGGCGATGGCGCCGAGGATGGGATAGTCAGCGAATTGCTCGGGCATGTTTTCGATGACGGTGGTGATGATGTCCCTCAAGATAGTCCTTTCAACCCGGTGCAGCGGCGAATGCACGGCGCGGGCGGTACTGTCTTGGGAATTATATACAAACGCAGCCTTGGTGGCCTCGCTACCGATAGGTGTGCTGTAGCTGCGATCCGAGTTGAACGGTGGATCGAGATAGATCGGGCCCACGGACTCGGAGTCCATCCCCCACATCCCATACAGGATGTCGCAGGTGAACAGGGTGCGGTTGGTGAATTGCGTCCGTTGCCGGGTCGTGCTTCGTACATCACGCCAGATCGCGATGGATCACGGGCAGATCTGGTCGGATGCGGTCTTGGCTTCTTGGCTTCATAATTCCCATCGGAATCCTTGATCAGCTTCGACTGGATCGTTTGGACGGGGGAGCCCGGATTGCTTGCCTGGATTCGGGGTACCAACGCCTCGGTTGCCGGCGAGTGCGCCCTCGCCGAAATCGACGAGTTGGTTATGCGAATGGTGATCCCCGCTGCCTTGCCACCACGAAACAACCCTTGCGGAAACCCCTCGTACGCAGCCTGTGCAGTCGTTCGGTGCTACGCGCCCGACCGGAGCCCATACGCAACGGCACTCCTCTCTGGACTCGAACCCACTAGCTCCCCTGTCGGCAGCCAAAGTCATTGACGTGCCTGCCGGTCGGCCGCCGCTCTTCACCGAGCGTCCAAGTCACTCCAATAGTATGTTTCACCATGCCGCATCGCGAAGCGACCGTCTCTCCCAACCGCTGAGGCCATGTCGTCTGATCCCTACGCGAGCAATTCCTTGATCACCTGGCCGCCGGTCTGGGAGAGCTGCTTGAATCGACCGCCGTGGAAGTACGTGAGCTTGTTGTCGTCCAACCCGAGGAT
Organism: Bryobacterales bacterium; assembly: GCA_965242625.1. GTDB lineage: Bacteria > Acidobacteriota > Terriglobia > Bryobacterales > UBA6623 > VXMF01. Next base: position 2,151,749 of record CBDEST010000005.1, read on the forward strand.
GTGCAGCAGCGTCACGTGCAGGTCCTTGATCGGATGCACGACTTCAACCGCCGTGTCTCCGATCTCGTCCGTTGCGCCCACCACGTGCCCGGCCTTCACGCCGCCGCCTGCGAAGAACATCGATTGCGCGTGCGCGTTGTGGTCCCGCCCGATGGCGACCCCGCCGCCGCGATGATGGTTGTCCGGACTCCGGCCGAACTCGCCCAGCCAGACAACCAGCGTGTCGTCCAGCAGGCCCCGCTGCCTCAGATCCTTGATCAGCCCGGTCACCGGCTTGTCGATGCTGTAGATGCGCGCCTTGTGGGACCGCTCGAGGTAGTCGTGCGAATCCCACCCGCCCGAGAAGATCTGCACGAACCGCACACCCTTCTCGATCATGCGCCGGGCCAGCAGGCAGCGTCTCGCGAATTGCCCCGTCTCCTTGCCTTCGAGGCCGTACATTTCCTTGATCGACTCAGGCTCGCTTTCGATATCGATGACCCCGGGCACCTCGGTCTGCATGCGGTAGGCGAGTTCGTAGTTGGCCATGCGAGCGGCCAGTTCGTCATGCCCCGGATGCGCGGCCATGTGCCCGCGATTCAATTCCGCCAGCACGTCTAGGTTCTTCCGCTGGTGTTCCCGCGTCTTCCAAGCTGGCGGGTGGATGTCCAGGATCGGTGACCCTTCCGCCCGCAACGGGGTGCCTTGGTAGTAGGCAGGCAGGAACCCGTTGGTCCAGTTGCCCGAGCCGCCTTGCGGGAAGCCCGCCTCGGCCAGCACGATGTAGCCCGGCAAGTCTTGGTTCTCGCTACCCAAGCCGTACGTTACCCACGAGCCGACAGCCGGGTCGCCGCCGAACTTGTTGCCGGTATTCATGTGATACAGAGCTGTGGGATGGTCCACCGACTCCGACTGGCAGCCCTTGTAAACGCAAAGTTCGTCCGCCACCTCCGGCAGGTGGACGAAGTGCTCGCACATGTCGATCCCGGATTGACCGACCTTGCGGAACCCGTACGGACTCTGCACGTAGTACCGCTCTCCCGAAGACATCGGCGAGAACTGCTCGCCTTCGCGCTTGAAGAGCTTCATGTGCAGCTCTTCGAGCTTCGGCTTGGGGTCGAACGTGTCGATGTGGCTCGGGCCGCCTTCCATCACCAGGAATATGCACGCCTTCGCCCGAGGTGCGAGGTGAGGTGTCTTCGGCGCCAGCGGACCGGCCGACTCCTTGGCCAGCAGGTCCGTGAACGCGACACTGCCCAGCGTCGCCCCGAGCGAGTACAGGAAACTGCGGCGCGACCCCCGCACGCCATTGATGTCTCTCGGTTGCATGGTCTGCCTCCTGCTGATTGCGTCTCGGCTCAGTACACGTAGACGAATTCGTTGGTGTTGAACAGGGTCAGGCACAGATCCGCCATGGCCCGCGTTGACGGCTCCACGTCCCAAGGCTTCACGTGGGGCACGTAGTCCTCGTAGACGTCCAGCGGCTCCACGTACTTCAGGGCGAGCCCGGTCATTTCCTCCACCACGGTCCGATCCAATGCCTCGGGAGGGAAGACGGGATCCGGCGGATGCCGCTCGTGGTACGCCGTCATCTCGGTGACGTGCGCCGCTAGCTTGGTCCGCTCTTGGGACGATGCCGCTCGCCCGAGGGCGAGTTGGAATGCGCGGTCGACTTGCTCTTTCAGCGATCCTCCCTCCTGCTGCACCCGTCGCGCCATGGCGATTGACCGATCCACGGAACTGGAGCTGTTGAGCAGGTTGAACGCTTGCGGCGTCACCGTCGAACTGTCCCGTCGCTCGCACGACAGGTCGTAGCTCGGCTGGTTGAACACCTCGAACATAGGCGACATCTGCATCCGCATCCGGTACACGTAAAGCGACCTGCGATTCCTCTGCTCCAAGGTTCGTGACGGCTGGTAGGCAGGCGTCAGCGTGACTTGATTCATCCGCGGTTGCTCGGCGAATTCCGCATTGACCTCCGGGAAGACCGGCAGCCCGCCGATTTCTGGATTCAGCTCGCCCGACACGGCCAGCATCGAATCCCGAATCTCCTCTGCCGTCAGGCGCCTCGGCCGGAAGTAGCTCAGGAGGTCGTTGTTGGGATCCTTGGCAGCGGCGGCTTCCCGGTCCGGCGGGTTGTCGCTGCGCTGGTAAGCCTCCGACGTCATGATCAGCCGATGCATCGACTTCAGCGACCAGCCCTCCTCGACAAACCGCACTGCCAGCCAGTCGAGAAGGTCGGGATGGGTCGGCTTCTTGCCCATCTTGCCGAGGTTGTTCGCGGTATCCGCGAGTCCGCGTCCGAAGTGGTACTGCCAGATCCGATTGACGATCGACCGTTTCGCGATCGGGTTGCCTTCGGAGACGATCCAGCGAGCCAGTGCGAGCCGCCGTCCAGACATTTCCGCCGGGACCTCGTAACTGGCCGCCGACTCGGTTCCGTCATACCGAACCGGTATCGCGCTCAGCACGCCCGGCGATACCGGGTCTCCCTTCGCGTAGACGGATCCGCCGCTCAAAATGAACGACTCCGGCGGGGCCCCCTGCATGTCCTCCGGCGCGGGCATGCGGAGCTTCTCCGAGTTCTGGTGTTTGACGGGACCCTCGTAGACGCCATGCGCCATGGGCTGGTAGCGTTCCAGCCGCCGCCTCCAGATCCGCGCGTCGTTCGTTCGGACCTTGAGATAGCCGAGGTCCTCGATATCCAAGCCGACATGGCGGGGCGGCTTCTCGCCTTCCGGCTTGTCCTTCAGCTTGTCGCGCGGCTGGTACGGAATCCCGCGCTCCGCGCACCAGGCGCGGGCGGCCCGCTCTTCCTTGGCCTTGATCTCGGCGACATCGGCCTCCGCCAGCGCGAGCAGCTTCCCCAAGCGCCCGCGCTCTTGATCGAAGTAGTTCCGGTTTTCCGATTCGAGGAACGGCACCTGCATCTCGGCCAGCTGCGTCGTCGCGAAAATCGAGTAGAACCGGTAGTAGTCGCGGGTCGGGATCGGATCGAACTTGTGGTCGTGGCACTTGGCGCAGCGCAGTGGCAGCGACAGGAACGCCTCTCCGACGTTGTTGGTGATGTCGTCCAGGTAAAGCTGACGCGAGGCGACCTTCTGCATCATGCCCGTGTGCTCCCACGGCCCCATGCGGAGGTACCCGGTGGCGACGCGCATTGCGGGATTGTCGGGATCTAGGATGTCGCCAGCGATCTGCTCGATGACGAAGCGGTTGTAAGGCTTGTCGGCGTTCAGCGAGCGCACGACATAGTCGCGGTAGCGCCAGGCGTTCGAGCGCTCCCAGTCGTTGGAGTATCCGGCCGTGTCGGCGTAGCGCACGACGTCGAGCCAGTGCCGACCCCACTGCTCGCCGTAGTGCGGGCTCTCGAGCAAGCGGTCGATCAGGTTGCTCCATGCTTCGGGCGAGTCGTCCCGCAGGAAGCGTTCGACTTCCCCCGGCGTGGGCGGAAGCCCGGTCAGATCGAAGGTCGCCCGCCGGATCAGCAGTCGCTTGCTCGCGCGCGACGCCGGTTCGATGCCGGCTTCTGCGAGTTTCTGCGACACGAATGCGTCGATGGGATGCGCGTTGTTCGAATCAGGCACGCCCGGATTCCGGAGCGGGCGAAACGCCCACAAGTCCTCCGTCTTGTATCGCCGGTTAGTCCAGCCCTCCGACAGGCCTCCGCTTGTGGGCACGACCACGCCCCCGGCCGTCTCTCCAGCGGCAAGGTCCTCCGCGACGAACCGTCTTTGGGTCTCCTCGTCGGGCCAGGGCGCGCCGGCGTTGATCCAGTCGCGGATCTTCCAAATCTGCTCCTCGGTCAGGTAGTCGCTCTCCTTCGGAGGCATCTGCAGCTTGGGATCCGTCCGACGGATTGCGGTGTAGAGCAGGCTGGATCCGGCGTTGCCCGGAACGACGACTTGGTCGGACGTCGCCCCGCCCCGGAGCATCGAGGTCCTCGAGGTCAGATCCAGACCGCCGAGGATCGCTTCGGCCTCGTTCCCGTGACACGCGAAGCAGCGTTCCGCGAGCAACGGCTTGATTTCGACAGCGAATAGCCGCTTTGCGGCACGATCCTCGGCCGCGGCTCCGGCGAGCGTCGCTGCAAGCAGGACCGCTGCGAATGGATACGAATGAAAACGACGCATGCCAAGTACCCGTTTGCTCGCTTTGATGCTATCACCGCGCCCGATCAAATGCAGCAGGATCGGGTTCGAGATTGGTCCTGGAACGCAGCTGACAGTGCGGTGCGCTCCAATCCCGAGACTGCTGATTGAACGATAGGAAACCAATCGCGACGTCAGGCCAGCCCCGCGAGGGGCCCCGTGCTGTCGCCGAACTGTTTCGTGTCGTCCAGTCCCATGCGATGCATCATCGCAAGGTAGAGATTGCACAGCGGGGTGTCCGGCTGGGCTTGCAATCGCCTGCCAGGCTTGAGCGTGCCCTTGCCGCGGCCCGCTAGGATCAGCGGCAGATTCGAGGGGTCGTGCGTGTTGCCATCTCGAAGCGTTGACCCGAACATGACCATCGAGTTGTCCAGCAGTGAACTGCCGCCTTCGTCGAGGTCGCGCATCCGGGACAGGAAATAAGCGGTCTGGTCAACATGCCAGTTGATGATCGTTTCGTACATCGCCCGCCGCTCGGGTTCGTCGCGATGATGCGAGATTCCGTGAAAGTTGCCGTTGACGCCCTCGAGGAACGAGAAGTCGCGTCCAGTCTGGGCATCGCCGTACATGAATGTAGCGACGCGCGTGGTGTCCGTCCAGAACGCCAGCAGCAAGATGTCCAGCATGAGCCGAACGTGTTCCCCGTGGTCTTCGGGAATGCCCTCCGGCGGTCGCTTGACGCCGATGTCACCTTCGTTCACCCAGCGCGGTTCGGGATTCATGGCAGCTTGGATGCGTCGCTCGACGGAACGCACGGACTCCATGTACTCGTCGAGCTTCACCTGATCGCGTCGGCTGCCCTTTTTGCGCACCACGCTGGCTTGCTCGAGGACTGCGTCGAGGATGCTGGCCTCTTCGCGGAAGCGCGACTGCGCCTGAGCGGGGTCGGCACCCGGAGCGCCGGTACGGAACAACCGATCAAAGGCCAGTCGCGGAACGATCTCCTTGGCCGCCGGAGTGTGCGGGTCACGCCACGAGATGTAGGATCCCACGATCCTCGCGAATCCCCCGCCGATGTTGTCCACTCCCGTGCGTGGCGCGTCGACGCCCAGCTGGATCGCGGGGAGCGGCGTTCGCGTCCCGATCCTGCCGGCAATCACTTGGTCGACCGATGTGCCGCCCGTGTTGATATCTCTCCCCGTCGAACGCTCGACGTAACCGCCCGACAGCCAAGCGGGAACCTTGGCCCAGTGGCCGTTGCGTCCCACGGCTTGGGCGTTCCAGAGGTTCTCCAAGAGCAGGAACTCGCTCCTCAGCGGTTCCAGTGCCTTGAGGTGGGGCGTGATCCCGTAGTCCTCCCCGCTGCCGCCCGGTTCCCAGTGGTCCGGCCGGACGCCGCACGGCATGAAGAGGAACGCCGTGCGCAGCGGCGGTTCGGCAAGGACTCTGGTACCGCGCCTGGCGGCGGGCACGATCGCCTCCATCCATGGCAATGCGAGACTGACTCCCGCACCGCGCAGAATCGTTCGTCGTGACAAGGGCTGTCGCATCGAGATCACCTATCGTCCGATGCTAGCTTAGCACGCGCGACCAAGCAAGTGTCGCCGGCACGTGTTGGCTCCAAGATTCCGCGACAATCTGACGCTCCTACGGTCGCAGCCCTCCAGAGCGCGAGTCTACGCCTGAGACCGGCGAAGTGGTAGCATACAACTAGGTGCCTACAGGCACCTGCGAATCCGTGATTCGACGAGTACAGTTCAATGTATCCGTTGGCGACTCCGAGCGTTCCCGATTTGAAGGCCATCGTATTGGTGGTGCGGATCCTCCAGTACACCCTTCCTAGCTGGATACGCCAACGCATCGAAGATGCGGATCGATCTGAGTCGACTCCAAGGCAGGGTCGCGAGACTCATCGAGTGCAGCAGTCGGTACCACCACGCCCCGACGGAGGTGCCACGGAACAAAGCGGACCTGCTGCCATAGACCAGCAGCTAGAGCGCACTGTTGCGCAGCACCTCGAAATGGCGCGCGAGGGGGATTCAGAGGCGCAGTTCAATCTTGGCTGTAGGTACTTGACTGGTTGGAAGGTGGAACGAAGTATCGAACAGGCACTTCACTGGCTGAAACCAGCGGGACAGCAGGGCAACCCGGAAGCGCAGTTTAACCTTGGTGTCATTTACGATACCGGTGACGGCGTCGAGAGAGACTCGACGAAGGCTTTCGAGTGGTATCGGAAGGCAGCAAGGCAAGGGCTGGACAAGGCGCAATTCAACCTAGCTGTACTTTACCTCACGGGTGAAGGCGTAGTAAAGAATAATCGGCAGGCAGTGAAGTGGTTTCGCAATGCAGCTGAACAGGGTGTTCCAGTTGCTCAGAATAACTTAGGCGCATTTTACGAGAAAGGAATCGGCGTCGAACCCAATATAGAATTGGCCATCCAATGGTATCGCAAGGCTGCCGATCAAGGGCTCCGAGAATCCCAGTACATGCTCGGAGTCAAGTATGGACGGGGATACGGACTGCAATTGGATCAAATCGAGTCTTTCCGCTGGATTCGTTACGCTGCGAATCAAGGACACATTGCAAGCCAGTGGCTCGTCGCAGCATACTACTTTGAGGGAGTGGGCGTGTTTCAAGATACCGTTGAAGCTTATAGGTGGGCATTGCTAGCGAAACATAGAGACCAGAACATTAATCCAATGTGTGCCGACATGTTTCGTAACATCGAAAAATCATTGGGATCAAAGAAAACCCGATATGACGAAACCTATGCTAGTCAGTGGAGCGTAAAGGATTGGGACAAAATTAGACCAACGCGGAAAGACCCTGAAAAAATTGAGACTCCAGACGGTCCAAGATTCCGGCTAGATGCTCCAATCCAAGCTGTCAAGAAGTTGCTTGAGAGATGGCAGATCAGTGCTGAACACACGGCCAATTTTATGGGTTTCGAATCGTCTATGCAGGCGTATATTGAGGATTTATTGGCGGGACGCAGAATGCTCATCCAAGGATCAGAGGCTGAAGAGAGAATCGCGATCCTGTACTATATTCGATGCATTTTGGGGGCATTATTCCAAGACAAAGGAGTTGAGAACGAATGGTTGCGTAGACCACATCCGGAACTGGACGGGAAGTCCCCGATGGACTTGATGCAGAGCGGTCCGCGGACTGATCTGTTGGCTGCAAGACAACATGTCGACTGGGTCTCTGGGAGGTTAGGATGCTAGAGGAGATTCCCGCAGTCGACCGAGAGTATGATTTGTACCGGTTTGCAGTTCAGCCGGAGATTGAGCAGGTCATCAAAGAGGACGCACTTGAGATCGAAGACTCGGAAAACATGTTTACGCTCGTGCGCCAGTACAATTCCGAGGAAGGTAAAGCTCTTCTCGATGATCCATTCAATCTGGATCGTCGGTCCAAGAGCAGGTATACAGATGGCACGTTTTCGGTCTTCTATGCATCGTTGGAGGTCGAGACAGCCCGAACTGAAGTAAAGCACTGGTTGATGGTTCGACTCGGGTCAGGAGTCGACCCGCTACCCACGACACATTATGTCATGTTTCAGTGCTCTTTTCTCGGGAGAGTAAAAGACCTGAGAAAGATGGAAGACGCTTGGCCCGATTTGGTCCATGAGGACGATTACAAGTTCTGCAACGGGCTAGGCATTGAAGCATCGAGTGCGGGACTAGATGGATTAGTGGTTCCTTCGGTACGGCGTAAGGGAGGTACGAATGTACCCGTTTTCTCACGAGACTCCCTTCACTCCCCGGTCTACAGACAATTTGTAAAGTTTGCAACAGATTCCGATTCCGACGATGTAGAAGTGACAATGTCTTGACTGAAGACCGATTGTACCACGTAACCATCAAGACACTCTCGAAGTCTCGGCGAGCTTGGAAGTTGAATCCGCGGGGCGCACTGTGGCGAATTCCCTCGCCCCGAGCACCGAGCAGAACACGCCCGAGGTCTTCATGCACAGTCTCATCATATGTAAGACCTGTTCTGCCAGATGAATCGGTGAGGGCATTCCGAACTGCTGGTAACTGCCCAGATACCCTGATCGGGCTTGGTTGCAGCGATGGGTAGCGGGACGTAGCGGGCGGAGGTCGTACGAGGTGCGGCGCGGAGCGGATCGGGGGTGCTGTCGAGGGGGTAGTTGACAGGGGCGTGCAGCCACATGTAACGTAGGAATTGTTCTGAGGGCGCGGGCACTCGGGCAAGTCATGGCGGCAGCGTTCCCAACGGCCGAGCAACAGCTGGAGGCGGTCGGCGGGCTCGCCGAACTGATCCGGCTGCGAGCCGACAACGAGAGCTTGCGAGCCGACAACGAGAGCTTGCGGGCCGCCAACGCGAGTTTGCAGCAGCGCGTGGAGGCGTTGGAGCGGCAGGTGGGCTTGAACAGCTCCAACAGCAGCAAGCCGCCCTCCAGCGACGGGCTGCGCAAGCCGCGCAAGCGGCGGCGCAGCCAGAGCACCCGGGGCGGTTCCGACAAGCCTGCGGGCGGCCAGCCCGGCCATCCGGGCACGACTTTGAAGCAAACCGCCGACCCGGATCACATCGAGACGCACCGGCCGGCGCGTTGCGCCGACTGCGGCGCGGCGCTGACGGCGGACGACAGCGTGAGCTACGCGCGGCGGCAAGTGTTCGACCTGCCGCCGCCGCCGCGCGTCGAAGTCACCGAGCACCGAGCGCACACCTGCCAGTGCCCAGACTGCGGGCACCGGACGCGGGCGGAGTTCCCGGAGAACGTGCGCGGGCCGGTGCAATACGGCCCGCGGATCCAGGCCATGACGGTGTACCTGCAGAACTGGCACTTGCTGCCCGAGGAGCGCCTGGCGGAGTTGTTCCTGGACCTGCACGGCGTCGACATCAGCGCGGCCACGCTGGCGAACATCACGCGCCAGGCGGCGGACGGCTGGCGGGCGTGCAGCGAGCGGATCCGGGATCTGCTGGTGGCCGCGGACGGCACGAAGCACTTGGACGAGACGGGGTTCCGGATCACGGCGTGCGGGCAGTGGCTGCACGTGCTCTGCACGCGGTGGCTGACGTTCTACCGCACGAGCGAGCGGCGCGGCAGCCTGCTGGCCGGCTTGCGCGGCTGCTTGGTGCATGATCACTGGAAGCCGTACTTCACGGTGCCGGACGTGCAGCACGCGCTGTGCAACGCGCATCACCTGCGCGAGTTGGAAGCGCTGGCGGAGATCGACGGGGAGGCGTGGGCGCGCCCCATGCAGGACTTGCTGCGGATGGCGAGCCGCGCGGCGGGGATCGCGGCCGAGGAAGGCTGGACCCTGCCGCCGGAGCTGGTGGGATGGTTCGAGCAGCGTTACGACCGCTTCGTGGCGGAGGCGCTGGAGTACCACGAGGGGCTGGAGCCGTTGCGCCCGGCGGGCAAGGGCCGGAAGGGGCGCCCGAAGCGGCGCCCGGGGCACAACCTGGCGTTGCGGTTCCGGGACTTCAAGACGGAGACGCTGCGCTTCCTGCACGAGCCCGGGGTGCCGTTCACGAACAACCAAGCGGAGCGGGACCTGCGCATGATGAAGCTGCGCATGAAGATCTCGGGCGCGTTCCGCTCGGCGCAGGGGGCCGCGGATTTCGCCACGTTGCGCAGCGTGCTGTCGACCGCGCAGAAGCAAGGTCGGAACCGCATCGAGGCGCTCATGCAAGGTCCGGCCGTGCTGCTCGAAGGCCTGCGCTGCTAGCGCACGCCCGGCACCCGCCCCGCTGGTCCGGCCCCGCCGGGACCGGGCCGCGGCGCGTCCCGCCGCCGCAGGGGAGGCGAGGATGTCTTGCGCTAGTCCGCCCCCGAGCATGCGGAGCGGCCGGGATGGGCGAAGTGCTGCGAGACGGGTATGTCGTCAGCGGCAACCACGCTGGCCAAGGAGCGTTGCGCATGAACATCGAGCCCGGGGCCCGTCAAGGTGAGGGGGCCGTATCCGTGCAATTGAAATCAGGGCATCCGGGATGCCGGTGCTTGGTCGCGACGCCCTCGACCACATCCTGCCATAACTTTCTTAACTAGCCAGACATCAGGTTGCCTGAGCCTTCAGGATTGGCTGGGCGTCAGGGGTATCTGGGCAGTTACAACTGCTGCGGGAACTGCAGAGTCCCCTTCCTGATGTCGAGCAGTCGAAAGGCTGGGTCGCGTGCCCGACACCGCCCCTTCCGGCCCGTCTCCGGCGACCATAGGTCTTCCAGCCCCACGTGGCACTCCAGTGCTTCCGTCACCAAGCGGCCCGCTTGCGCTGCTTGCTTGAACCACTCGACCAGTCCCGTCGGCAGGACCCAACCCTCTTCGCCAGCGATCCGCGCCGCCGGCGAGCCGTGCGTAGCAGTTGCTGCATGGTGCCACCTAATCCTCTCCGGCGAGTTCAGTCTCGCGATTGCGTGTGTTCCGCACGGTTTACGAGCGGAGTGCTTAACCTCGGTCAGTTGGCGGCAAGTACCAACTCCGGTCCGCTGGTTACCGCTCAGGCCCTACTTCGCACGGCTGAGTTCGAAATCCGTCGTATCGCGCGAATCTAGGGGACACGCCACGGCAGGCTCCTTGGTCTGGGGCCAGAGCCTTGCAGAACATTCGCCCGGCACTCGCATGAGTCTAGGTTCGCGACGTATCTGAGGAAGTGCTACCATAGGGACGGTTGCGTTCTGATTCGCGCGAACGGTCGATCAATGGTAAACACTGCAACGGATGGTGCCGAGATTTCCACTGATCCCTCGTGGGTGGCAAACAAGCTGCTGGCAGAGGCTAGGCCCGAAATAGCATCGGAGGAACACTGCGAAGCGAATCACTTGGCCCATCGAGCCGCATCCTCGCAAGCGAGCGCTGAATCCACGTCCTGCGATTCTGCACAGAGAATGGTGGACCTCCCCATTCCCGAGAGCACTCCCAATGGAGATGCCGAAGCGCAGTTCGACCTTGGTGTCAGCTACGATAGAGGCGATGGCGTAGAACGAGAACCAACGCAGGCCTTCAAGTGGTACCAAGCAGCAGCCGAACAGGGACTAGCCAAGGCCCAGTTCAACCTAGCTGTACTCTACTTCATGGGTAATGGCGTAGTCAAGGATGATGGGCAGGCAGTGAAGTGGTTCCGCAGATCCGCAGAACAGGGCATTGTAACTGCTCAGTATAATTTGGGAGGATTCTACGAGAAGGGAATCGGCGTCAGCCTCGATATTGAATCAGCCATCCAATGGTATCGCAAATCTGCCGAGCAAGGCCTTCCCGAGTCTCAGTATATGCTTGGCGCGAAATACGGCTTAGGTGATGGACTTCCATTGAATATGATCGAGTCATTCCGTTGGACTCGTTATGCCGCAAACCAAGGACACACTGATAGCCAATGGCTGATCGCCTCATTCTACTACGGCGGCCTTGGTGTATGCAAGGATTATGTTGAAGCTTACAGGTGGGCACTGCTGGCAAGATCCAATCAGAGTGAACTTAGTCAAGAATGCGAGAATCTGTCGACTAGTATTCAGAATCTCTTGAGCGAGACGCAGATACGTCACTGTGAGATAAGTACGAGTCGTTGGAAGGCCAAGGATTGGGATCAGATTAAGCCAATTCTCAGAATTCCAGAACCAATAGAGACTCCTGACGGTCCACGCTACCGGCTGAGTGCTCCGATGCAAGCTGTCAAGAAGCTACTCGACAGATGGCAGGTTAGTCCTGAACATACTGCTCGGTTCATGGGATTCGGTCAATCTGACGAGCGGTATGTTGAAGGACTACTAGCCGGACGTGAAATCTTGATTCAGGGGTCAGAGACCGAAGACAGGATCGTGAATCTGTACTATATTCGTTGCGTTCTGGGGGCAATGCTCCGGGACAAGGAAGATGAGATCAGATGGTTGCATATGGCAGACTCTAAACTCGGAGGAAAATCACTGATGGACCTCATCCTTAGTGGCCCGTGGACAGATCTGTTAGAGGCAAGAGACCACGTTGACTGGGTCTCTGGGAGATTGGGCTGCTAGAATGAAGTCCTGAATTCGAAGGATATTGCATAGATGAGCATCAAATTCACTCATAGTCAGGTGCTGATGACATTGCATCGACACCTATTCGCTAGCTCGTATTCTCTTGCATTGGCCATGGCAGTGCTATGTATGAATAGCTTGGTACTACTCAATCAGGAAGAAGTGGCTCTGACACTGTGCTCCCTGTCCAAGAGTTAATGCAAGCAGTTCAATGTCATCGAGATTCCAACTTTTGGGGATGCACTTGTTCTTTGGCTCCTATTCCTCTCCAGACTCAACGTACCTAAACGGCTTGCTCAGGATCACTTCGCGTATCAAAGTCCGTGTGCCGTAATCTGCTTTCTCGAGCCTGCCGACGATTCGCTGAATCGTGCAATCGTCTCGATCCGTCAGTCCCCGCCCGAGAGCGTACCCGAGCACCTTGCGCGTCACTTGATACACCAAGTCGTCCTTTCTGCCGAGCAGGGCTTCGCGGAGTTCCGCCGGCCCGTCGATTTGCAGCCCGGAGGGCAGCGCGCCTTTGGCGTCAACGGGTCGGCCCGCAGAGTCCACATCGCGCCAGCGACCGAGCCAATCGTAGTTCTCGAGAGCGAACCCGATCGGGTCGATGATGTCGTGGCAGGTCGCGCACGCCCGATCCGCTCGATGCGCTTCGAGCATTGCTCGCGCGGTCTTCTCTTCCGCATGCTCTTCATCGGTCGGGAGCCGCGGCGTTTCGGGCGGTGGGGCAGGCAGTCGGGTGCCGAGAAGCGTCTCGTGCGTCCAGACGCCCCGCAACACCGGGCTTGATCGCTTGTAGTCAGCGTTCATGGCAAGCATTGCCCCCAAACCGAGCAAGCCCCCGCGCCTCCGGTCAGGCATCTGGACCAGCTGGAACTCGTTCCCCTGTACAGCTCCGGGCATACCGTAGTGCAGAGCGAGCCGCTCGGTCAAGAAGGTGTAGTCAGCGTCGATAAACTCCAGCAGGCTGCGATCCTCTGTAAGCATTCGCTGGAACAGCAACACCGGCTCCTCCCGCATGTCTGCCGCGATCTTCGGCGAGTAGAAGTGCTGGATTTCATTGAGCGTGGGCGCGACGCGCCCGCCCACGTCCTTGGTGCCCAGCCACTGACCGATGAACGTCCGCGCGAAGAAACGGGAGCGCGGGTGGTCGAGCAACCGCTCGACTTGGTCAGTTAGGACCTGTTCCGATCCCAATCTCCCAGCGTCCGCTAGGTGCCTCAATTCCGGATCAGGCATCGTGCCCCAGAGGAAGTACGAGAGACGGGTCGCCAACTCGTGACCGGAAAGCGGCACAGGACCTGCACCCTCGGGCTGCGCCTCAATCCGAAACAAGAAGTCTGGGGAGACCAGCACAGCAGTCAGTGCGCTTCGCACGGCTTCCTCGTATGGGTCCCCGCGCTCCAGAGCCTGATCGAACGGCCGGAGAAAGAGTTCCACATCCCCGTCGGTCACCGGCCTCCGGAAGGCCTTGTTCAGGACTTCCCGGAGCAAGCGGATTCCCTCCTTCCTCGGCAAGAGCACCTTGTCGCCGGGCTCGCTGCCAAACAACCGAAAGTGCGCGGAACGCTTTGCTGGAGTCGGTTCGACGGTCCGCTGCCTGATATCGACAGTGACCAAGCGAAGCGGCAGGCTATCGGCCTGTACCGCGAGCGAAATCTCGTGTTGGCCCCTGCTGATCGGGATAATCGCGCGTCGCGGCGTGGCTTCCGAGGGTGACCAGTTGTACCGAAGTTCCCTCGCGACCGAACCGTCGACAAGAATGTCGGCAACCGGACGGTCTTCCGGACCAGGGGATTTGATCCAAGCCTCAAGTTCGTACTCGCCATCCGCATAGAACGAAACTGTACGACTGACAGCTTCTCCGGGAAGCATTTCGATGGAATCGTCCTCGTCGGCTTCGCGGCCAGGCAGGAGGTCCTTGGAAACGAACGACCGCTCCAACGGAGGCGTGACGATCACGTCGTCCAGGATCTGCCGAGCGACTTCGAGGTATCGCTCGGCAAGCAGCGGCGAAAGAAAGAGCGTCTCCCCGTTGTTGTCGAAGCCTTCGCCGCCGGACCCGTCGACGGGGAACAACTCCGCAGTCTCGAAATGCACGCCGAAGATGTCGCGGACAGTGTTCTGGTATTCGGATCGGTTCAGCCGTCGAGCGGTGACTGGACCGGCGAATTCGCCCACATCACAAGCTGTACTCCTCAGCGCACCCTCGACCCACGTAGCGATTCTCAGGCGGTCCGCCTCCGACGGCTGCGGACCCGTCGGCGGCATGGTGCGATTCCGCAACTGCATCGCCACGTTGCTCCAGATCGCTCGGTCGCTGGCGATGTCCGCACTCTTCTCGGCTGACAGGAAGCGGATGCCGGTTGAGCCCTCCGGCCCGTGGCACTCCTGGCAGTACTGGACGAGGACGGGACGTACCTCGCTCTCAAACGTGTCTTCGGCGCGTACGGTCGTGACCGCATGGCTCACGAGTAGACCTGCCGCGATTACGCTCGCTCGAACTGACATTGACTGCACCACCTGCAACTTCGCACTGGAATCCGCCTCGGCTCAACCACTCGGTCCGATTGCCGGCAGCTCAGATCAGTGCCGACCGGTGAACGTCGCTTGGGCGACCATAGAAGATCGCAAGGGGATTTCCTGCCTGTGAAACAGTTTACCCACAACCTGCACATCGAGACCCGCGGCAAGGGGCTTACCGAGATCACCCGCCCAATCCTTCGCTGGGTGGAGGACCTAGGACTCAAGACAGGACTGGTGACGGTATACGTTCGCCACACTTCAGCGTCCCTGACGATCCAGGAGAACGCCGACCCCGACGTGGTCCGCGACCTCGAGACGTTCTTCGAGCGGCTGGTGCCCGAAGACAATCGACTCTATCGTCACACCGCCGAGGGGCCCGATGACATGCCGGCACACATTCGCTCCGCGCTGACCCTGACGCAACTCTCGGTTCCCATGGAGTCTGGTAGACTCGTGCTCGGGACGTGGCAAGGGATCTACCTGTTCGAGCACCGGAGCCACCGGCACCGTCGCACCGTGACGCTGCATGCCATCGGAGAGTAAACTGATCGAGGGATCTGAAGCGTCGCTGAACGTAGCGTCCCGCACCTCAGCGGCAATACTGGATCGTGCATGGGGAGGCGTCCGTACAACCGTCACATCGTCCTCGCGGTGCTCGTCGCACCGTTGGTGGTGGCATTGGATACAAGATCGGGAGTGCAAGATCGTAAACGTGGAGTCACGGACTTGCGCCAGATACATGGCGGGCGGAAGAGGGTGATCAATCTCAGCCAGACCTGTGAGGTGAACGTCTTGCGGTGCCGCGCCATCACCTATGGTTGTGCTTCCAACCTTGATGACATGCACCGCGGCCTGAGATATTCTCTGTCGCGATCGTCGGCCCTACCGATTGATCCACCAGGATCTCAACAGCATCGCACTAACCGTACTCCATCAAGCACGATCCTCCATCGAACAAAAAGCAAGAGCAATGGGCACAGGTAACAACCAATTTCCAGTGGGGACACAAGTCCGACTTGTGAACGATCCGTTGCGCATCGGCGTGATAATCGACGCGAACCCGATCATTAGGCGTGGTCGGTGCCTCTACAAGATACAGTTTCCAGATATAGTCGAGCGCATCCCGGGACCGGAACTCGAGAGAGTGCCTGATTCACCGATGGATCCCCTTGGCCTCCTTCAAGAAGGAATCCTAGGTACTCCCGACGACCTGCGACGTGCGCTAATCCACGTACGCTTAACCGGTCGGTTAGCGGATATAATATACAGCATCGAGGCCACGAATACGACCTTTTACGCATACCAATTTAAGCCCATCCTAAAGATTTTGCAGACGCCAGCAAATGGAATGTTGATTGCTGACGAAGTTGGGTTAGGCAAGACAATCGAGGCTGGTTTAATCTGGACCGAACTTCGCACTCGATTCAACTTGAACCGTCTATTCGTAGTATGTCCAGCATCCCTATGTGAGAAATGGAAGAGCGAATTAGCGATGAAAATTGGGGTCACTGCAGAAATCTGTAACTTTGCAGAAGTCGATAATGTGCTCCGTGAGAGCCGAGACAAGAGTGCGCAGTTCGCGGTCATATCTAGCATGCAAGGACTACGTCCACGTCGCGAAATGAATTCATCAGGAACAAATAAACCAGCAAGAACACAGATCTATCAGTTTCTGGAAGACATGGAAAACGAACATGATCTAATTGATGTACTCATTGTAGACGAAGCACATTACATGAGAAATTCTAAGACCGCAACTCACAAACTAGGTCAACTGCTACGCGGTGTGTCGACATATGTCATTTTACTTTCGGCTACGCCCGTGCATAACTGCAACCGTGATCTTCATTCATTACTTTGCCTAATTGACCCCGATATGTTCGCTGATGAAGAGTCCTTAAGTGAGATACTAGAGGCGAATAAACCCTTGATCGAAGCGCGCGATAGACTGCTTTCCGGCAATCCATCTCGGGTTAAAGTAGCGGCCGCACTGAAGCGTGCCAAGCGAAATCATCTCTTGAGTGACAACAAGCAACTCAAGAGCCTTATACAACAGTTTGAGAAATCGAACCTAGAGAACGATCCAACAAGGCTAGAACTGGCATATAGAATCGAGACAATCAACCTCTTGAGTCATACAATCACGAGGACTAGAAAACGTGAAGTGCTGGAAAATAGGGTGGTTCGCGAGCCATTTTCTGAATTCGTACGAATGGCTCCGATAGAAGAGGAGTTCTATGAAATGGTAACTGAGATCGTAACTGATTATGCCATCGAACAAGATCTCAATGAGTCGTTCCTTCAGGTAACCCCTCAACAACAAATGGCAAGTTGTATGCCAGCCGCACTCGAATCATGGCAAGACAAGCGTTCGTCAATGGAACAGAAGTGTGATCATTGGTCAGATGACCCAAATGAAGATGAAATTGAACTAGGGCCTCTCATGTCCAGATTAGTGACCCACACGCAACTCTTCGAGTATCAAAAGTTATATGATTCTGATAGCAAGTATGATCGAATTAGAGAGATATTGAAGCAGTATTTTTCAGAATATCTCGGTGCAAAGATAATTATCTTTTCTACATTTCGTGCAACAGTAGCATATTTGTCAAGTCGATTGACTGCGGATGGACTGTCAACAATAATGCTTCGAGGAGGTGACGGAATGGATAAGTACGAAATACTCAGACTGTTCAAGTCTCCCGATGGGCCGCAGGTTCTCCTCTCTACCGAGGTCGGTGGTGAGGGCCTTGACTTACAGTTTTGTTGGGCAATCATTAACTATGATATTCCGTGGAATCCGATGCGCCTTGAGCAGCGTATTGGTCGCATTGACCGGCTCGGACAGCCTTCCGATAAGGTGCTCATTTGGAATCTACTCTATGACGACACTATTGATTCAAGGATATATCGTAGACTATACGAGAAACTTGACCTATGCCGGAAAGCACTCGGTGACTTTGAGCCCATAATCGGCGAGACCCTGGGAAGACTCACTCGTGAATTGCTTACGCACCGGCTCACCCCAAAGCAACAAGAGGAAAGAATTTCCCAGACAGCACTTGCGTTAGAGGAGCAGCGAGCCGAACAAGAGAGGCTGGAGAGTGACGCCGCCAGCTTGGTCGCGTATGGGGAGTACATATTGAAGGAGGTTCGCGCCACCCGAGAAATGCAGCGTTGGATCAGTAGTGCCGATCTGCGGTTCTATCTGATCAGTTGTCTCGACGAATACTTCCCGGGTTACGAACTTGTTAGTGAACGTGATTCAAACGACGATTACAAGCTATTGCTCCCGCATAGTGCAAGACATCAACTTTGGGAGTTCTTAAAGAAGAACAGACTCAGGGGGAAGACAATTCTCAATCAGAGTGTAACTCCTACTCGGTGTAGGTTTAGCAATAGATCGTCTGGTAGTGTTGTCGGCAACCGTGAGACGATCTCGCAGACCCATCCTCTGATCCGATTCATCACACACAAGTATTCAGAAGGTACAGTCCAGTTGCGTCCAGCTGTTGCCGTCACAGTATTGCATTCTGACCTACCAGATGAGTTTCAGATAGGAACCTATCTCTTGGCAGTTTCGCTTTGGTCCATCGAAGGTATTCGTAACCATGAGAGGCTCGCTTATGAGATGGTTGAAGTAAGCAAACCAAGGACTCTCCTTGGAAATGGACTTGGCGAGAGGCTTGCGTCTGCGTGCGTTACATCGGGTGCATGTTGGTCAGAGGCAAGTTCACACTGTGACTTATTGGATCTACACGATATCGCAAATTCTGTGCTCTTCACAGAGTTGGAACGTCGATATGATCAATTCGTCTCCAGTGAAGAAGCCCTCAATTCGGATAGGGCCGACGTTTTGGAGAAGAACCTTCGACCACGTTTTGAGCGTCAAGTAGCACCTATCGTCAAAAAAATACTTGGCTATCAGCAGTCCGGTAAGGTAAGGATGGTCCCCGCAGAAAAGGGAAAGTTAAAGAGTTTAGTTGAAAATATTAAACAGCAAAGGGAGCAAATCAATGATCAACGTCATGTCACTCATTTCTCTAGGGATATTGCTGTTGCAGTTGTTCGTGTTGAATGAGTTATTCAAGTTCAGGGTTTGTTTTGTCAGTACTCATGCCGATTTACAATTTCGATTCCGTTGTGTGTGTTTGGATCGGCACCATTTTTTCTGGTGGAGCATTGGCAATGGTATGCCATGTAGCTTTGGAAACTCTCGTGGTGACCCGCTCCACGCCGCCTTGAACTGGTTCTGCGCTTGGCAGCGCGCATTGCTGGATCGAACACTATGTTGGACCCTGAGTGTTCGCGAAGGTGTCCAATGCGTCACTCGTACCTCGCCCCGTTGACCGTCGGCGGACTACTGCACCATTGTTTGGATGGGTGGGTCGTGGCGTCAGTGCGACCTGTTGTGGTAGTGTTTCTCTGTCAGGAGATGGCCCATGCCAGACACTCCCCTCAATCGCCGAAACTTCTTCCGTGCCACTGCAGCCAGCCTCCCCCTGATGGGTGCGAGAGCCGCCGACCCCAAGCGCAGGGTCGCGCTGGTCGGCTCCGGCTGGTACGGCAAGAACGACCTCTTCCGCTTGGTGCAAGTGGACGACGTCGAGATCGTCGCGCTGTGCGACCCGGACAGCAAGAGCCTCGCCGCGGATCAGAAGACAGCCTCCACGCGCCACAAGTCGGGCAAGACGCCCAGGGGCTACGGCGACTTCCGCGAACTGCTCAAGGAGGAGCAACCCGACATCGTCGAGGTCGCCGCGCCAGACCACTGGCACTGCCTGCCCGCGATCGCCGCGATGCAGTCGGGAGCCGACGTCTACGTGCAGAAGCCGATTTCGGTGGACGTGATCGAGGGACAGTCGATGGTGGCCGCGGCTCGCAAGTACGGCCGGGTCGTGCAAGTCGGTACCCAGCGGCGCTCCGCCCCTCACCTGATCGAGGCCCGCGATCGCATCCAGAGCGGCATGCTCGGCAAGATCTCGCACGCCGAAGTCTGCTGCTACGTCTACCGCGGTCCCCGCGGCAATCCGCCGGACATCGACCCGCCGGCGCACTTGGATTACGAAATGTGGACAGGCCCGGCTCCGATGCGACCGTTCTGCCAGTGGACGCATCCCCGGCGCTGGCGCTACTTCATGGAGTACGGAAACGGGGTCATCGGGGACATGTGCATCCACATGCTCGACCTCGTGCGCTGGACCTTGGATCTCGGCTGGCCCTCGGAGATCTATTCGACCGGCGGAATCTTCGTCGACAAGGCGAGCAAGGCGAACACGCCGGACACCCAGACCGCTACGTTCAGGTTCCCCGACCTCAACGTGGTCTGGACTCACCGCAACTGGGGGCATCCGGTCGATCCGGAATACCCGTGGTCGTACTTCATCTACGGCGAGAAGGGCGTCTTCAAGGGGTCGACTTCCAAGTGGGAGTTCATTCCGGTCGACTCGTCGAAACAGCGCGTCAGTGCTAGCAGCGACACCCAGCCCGCCATTCGGCGGGATGCGCCCACGGAGCTGGACAAGTTCGCCATCGACAAGGTAGATAATGTCGAATCACGCCTCCCCGCCCACGAGTTTCCCGTGCTGCGCGCCCACATGAAGGACTTCTTGAGCGCCATCGACAATCGCTCCCGTCCGGTGGCCGACATTGAGCAGGGGCACATTTCCACAGCCTGCTGCATCCTCGCGAACATGTCGCTGGAACTGGGCCGTTCGCTGAAGTGGGATCCCGCTTCGCATCGCGTGGTCGGCGACGACAAGGCCAACACCCTTCTAGCGCGACCCTACCGGAAGCCTTGGGTCCACCCTACGCCCGAGAACATCTAGTGCCGCGAGGTCGTCGTCCGGCGGCCGAACGATACCCGGCCATCGATCGGACAAGGATTGGTGGGCCCTGCAGGACTCGAACCTGCAACCAACGGATTATGAGTCCGCTGCTCTAACCATTGAGCTAAGGGCCCGCGCGGGAGCGCTACGCTCTCCCTTCAGGTTACTTCCAATGCATCCCATTGTCTCCCACGTCTGGGAGATTTCCCTGTCACGTCCGGTAGTCGGCGTTGATCCGGATGTATCGCTCGGTGAAGTCGCAAGTCCAGACGACCGCCGTGCCGTTGCCCTCGCCAAGCCGCACCGTGATCGAACTCTCGTCCTCTTCCATCGTGCGCTGGACAGCAGGCTCGTCGAATGCGGCCCGCATGCCGCCCGCGCAGACGCGTACGCCGTTCACGAGCACGTCGGCGCGGCCGGGATCGAATGCCACGCCGCACTTCCCCGCCGCCCCGAGGATTCTGCCCCAATTCGGATCGGCGCCCGCTAGTGCGGTCTTGACCAGGGGAGAGTTCGCGATCGCCATGGCAATGGTCTTCGCGTCGCGATCCGTGGCCGCACCTTCCACTGTGATCTCGGCGAGTTTGGAAGCGCCCTCCCCGTCCCGCGCGATGTCGATCGCCAGTTGTCGAGCGACGGTATCCAGTCCCTCCTGAAGGGCTTGGGAATTCGTCTGATCGAACCATACGCCGGACGCTCCGTTGGCCAGCACGAACACCGTGTCGTTAGTGGAGGTGTCGGAGTCCACGGTAATGCAATTGAAACTCCGGTCCACCGTGCTACGGAGCATCTCCTGCAGGTGTACCGGCTCCACCTCTGCATCGGTGAACAGGAATGACAGCATCGTCGCCATGTCGGGCATGATCATCCCCGCGCCCTTGGCCATGCCGGCGATACGCACGACGCCGTCCGCCGTCTCGACCTGTCCGCATCGCACCTTCGGCACGGTGTCGGTGGTCATGATCGCCCTCGCGCAAGCGTCGAATTGCTCGCGATCCAAGGTCTTCCAGAGGTTCGGCAAGGCCTTGGGGATCAGGGCCTCGTCGAACGGCTCGCCGATCACTCCGGTCGAAGCCAGCAGCACCTGGCACTCCGGAATTCCAGCTAGTTCGGCCATTGCCCCGGCGGTCGCAGCAGACACCTTCTGCATGTTCGGGGTGGCGCAGTTCGCGTTCCCTGCATTCGCCACGACCACGCGTGCGATGCCCCCGCTCGTCTTCAGGGATTCCGCGCTAATGTCGACCGGAGCGGCCCGCACGGCGTTCTGCGTGAAGACCCCAGCCGCGGCAGCAGGCCCGTCCGAAACCATGAGTGCCAGATCGTCGGTCCGCGCCTTGCGCACGCCTGCGAATCCAGCCGCGAAGCGAAATCCCAGGGGCAATTGGTCTGGATTCGTAGGTTCAGGCATTAGCGAGCACCTCGTTCGATCCGAGGCGAGACCCCCGGGCGAAGTCTAACGCTCCGATTCGATTTCGTCCCTCCAATTGGACTTGCTCGAGCACGAGACAGCCCTTTCCGCAGCCGACGAGGAGCTGGTTGCCATGGAGTTGAATACTCCCGGGCTCGATTCCCTCGAAGGAGTGCGGACGGGAATCTAGGATGCGGAGGCGCTGGCCTCGGAAGAAACTGAAAATACCGGGCCAAGGATCGAAGCCTCGCATGCGATTGTGAATCTCCTCGGCGGTCAGCGACCAGTCCACCAATCCGTCCTCTCGGCGGAGCAGCGGAGCCCGCGTCGCGGCGGCATGGTCCTGGGGCTGCGGTCTCAGCGTTCCTGACTCCAAGCCCGCAAGCGTCTCGACGAGCAACTCAGCGCCGATGGGTGCCAACCGCTCCTCCAGCTGCGAAGCCGTCTCGTGGCGGCCGATATCAGTCTCGCGGGCCAGCAGGATGTCTCCTGCGTCTAGGTCCCGCTCCAGTCTGATCGTCGTTACCCCGGTGCGGGTTTCCCCTCGGGCAATGGCCCAGTTGACCGGTGCCGCCCCGCGGTACTTGGGCAGCAGCGACGAATGCACGTTCACGCAGCCATGGGGAGCTAGTTCGCGAATGGGCTTGGGGATGAACTGACCGTAACCCACGACCGCGATCACCTCAGGCGCATGCCCGGCGAGCCGCGATAGCGACTCCTCGTCACGGACGCTAGTCGGCTGGAACACGGGAAGCCCGAGTTCCTCCGCCCGGCGCTTGACGGGAGGGGCTTGCAGCTTGCGGCCGCGGCCGGCGGGCCGGTCCGGCTGCGTGAACACCTCCACGACGTCGTGCCTCTCTGCGAGGAGGCTCAACGACTGCACGGCGAATACCGGCGTGCCCATGAAGACAGCCCGCAACTCAGTCCCACTCTCCTCGCTTCTTGAGCTTTTGGATCTTGCGCTTGATGATGTTCCGCTTGAGCGCGCTGATGTGCTGCAGGAAAAGCACGCCGTCGAGATGATCGCATTCGTGGCAGATGATGCGCGCGAGGAAGTTCTCCGCTTGGAAGTTCAGCTCGGAACCGTCGACTGACCGCGCGCGAACCTCGATCAAGCTTGGCCGGGTGACATCTTCCTTGAAGTCGGGAATCGACAGGCAACCCTCGATTCCGGTCTGCGAGCCGCTCTGCTCGACGATCTCCGGGTTGATCAATACCAGCTTCCTGCCTTTCTTCTCCCCAGCTGTCGGGTCGATGACGGTCAGCTGCCGAGGAATCGCGATCTGAGGTGCGGCTAGGCCTACGCCGTGCGCCGTGTACATCGTCTCGAACATGTCGGCGATGAGATCTCGCAACGAAGACGTGCCGAACTCGGAATCCGGCACGGGGTCGCATTTGGTTTCCAGAACCGGGTCGCCGTACTTGACGATCTTGCGGAGCATCGGCGCCTGAATCGTATTCTAACTTGCATCCAGCCATCGGCCTTGGTGTGCGCCTCTGATGGCCATGTGTCAGCGGCCCCCGGGACGTGCCGCGCGCACGCCTCAGCTAAGCCGTTCAAGATCGGTTGGCAACGGGCAGGGGGGACGCTTGGGCGTCACCGCTGCCATTCACCCTTTCCGACGGAAGGTCGCTTGGAGTCGGATCCGAACCTTGATCGAATTCCGCCATTCCGCTACAATTCGGCAACATGGCACGGGTTGCACTCGCACACTTGCTCTTGACGGCTGCACTCGTCGCCGCCCCGTGGGCGCGGCACGAGATCGATGCCTCCGGGAAGGGGGCCGACGGTGTGCGGCTTGCAGACGCTAACGGCGACGGCCTGCTCGACATCGCCACGGGTTGGGAGGAGTCGGGAGCAGTCCGCGCCTATCTGAATCCAGGCGCGGAAAAGGTCGCCGATCCCTGGCCCGCCGTCACTGTGGGGAACGTGGCGTCGCCCGAAGATGCAGTCTTCGCGGACATGAACGGAGACGGCATCGCCGATGTCGTGTCCTCGACCGAGGGCGAGGGGAAGACTGTTTACGTTCACATCGCCCCAGCGGACGACTACTTGAATGCGGAGGGTTGGACCACGCAGGCCGTAGCGCGCTCGCAAGGCAGGGGGCAATGGATGTACGCCGAGCCCATGGACGTGGACGGCAACGGCTCGATGGATCTGGTCGCCGGATCGAAGAACGACTTCGCCGCGATCGGCTCGTGGAGGTTCTCGACAGCGCCCGGCGGCAAGGCCTCGTGGAGCCGGTGGTACGGAGCGGGCTGGGTCATGTCGCTTGTCGCTCACGACATGAACGGTGACGGCGCGGTCGATATCGTGGCGAGCGACCGCAAGGGGCCCAGGAGCGGCGTGCTGTGGTTCCAGAACATGCCCGGAAGCGCCGCGTGGCCGGTTTATCGCATCGGGCCCGAAGCGGAGCACGAAGCGATGTTCCTTGACATTGCCGACCTGGACGGGGACGACCGGACGGACGTGGTGCTTGCCGTCAAGGGAGGGCCGATTCAGTTCTTTCGGCGACTCTCGCCCCGCGGAACCAACTGGAGAGCGTACGAGATCGAGATTCCAGAGGGTTTCGGCACCGGCAAGGCGGTCGCGGTCGGAGACGTGGACTTGGATGGCAAGGCGGATGTGGTCTTCACCTGCGAAGGCGCACAGGACGAACTCTCGGGGGTGGGGTGGTTGAAGCACGGCGGAGACCCGACCGCAGGTGTTTGGACGGCTGCGGACATTGGCGGGCCGGAAGGCGTCAAGTTCGACAGGGTCGAGTTGGTGGATCTGGATGGCGATGGCGACCTAGACGTAATTACCACCGAAGAAACGGACTTGCTGGGAGTGGTCTGGTACGAAAACCCGACGCGCTGACCATTCACGATCCCACCCGGTGGCCATCGGATGAAACGGCCGCTTTTTGCTCGGATCGCCCGCGATGGGGCTTCTGGGCCTCGCGAGCCACGAACCAGTCCTTGGCACAGGCAAGTACGAAATAGTGTAGCTCAACAGTGCGTTCTAATCCGTGTCAGTGCTTTCCACAACGTCCAAGAGTTCTGAGAACACTAGAATACGTGATCTTCTACCCACCGAGGCCCGTAACTCGCTCACGATGCCATGTTGCAGTAGCTTTGCGCTTATCCTGTGAGCCGAAGGTTTTGGAATTCCTGCTCGCGTCACGAAATTGCTGGTGCTGAAAATTGGATGCCTGAAGATCCAATCGAGAGCATGGATCGCATACTGCGAGCGCGTAGCTTCCACGATACGAGGCTTTGTGCGTTCGTACAAGCTAAGGATACTTCGTGCCTTGGACAAATTATTCTCGGCTTGAATCTGCAGTGAATTCAGAAAAAACTGACACCAACCAGTCCAGTCATCGTCCCTAGATATCGAGAGCAATTTCTCATAATAAATGTCACGATTGGCCTCAAGGTGAGCACTTATATAGAATGTTGGTCGTCTGATAAGGTTTCTTTTCCACAGGAAAAGTGGTACGATCATTCGTCCCATGCGACCGTTTCCATCCAGAAACGGATGTAGTGCTTCGAATTCAGCGTGCAGGTTGGCGGTGCGTACCAGCAAATCCCCTCCCTCTTCGTGGATGTAACGCTCCCAGCGGCTCATGGCCCCGGCAAGTTCCTGAGATGGGGGAGGAACGTATCTGGCTGTGTCCATAGTGGATCCGGGAGGACCAATCCAGTTGGGTATGCGACGATAGCTCCCCGGTGCTCGGCCACTTCCTCGTGCGCCAGCAAGTAAGACCTTGTGGGCCTCACGGATCACACGTCCCGAGAGTGGCAGATCCTCAAGCATCTCTTCGGCCTTCTTCATCGCAGCACGGTAGTTGATGATCTCTTGAATCTCGTCAGCACGCCCTGACAGTCCGGCATTGTGTCCTGCCTCAAACTCCAAGACATCTCCCATGGTAGCTTGGGTGCCCTCGATTCTGGATGAGAGAACCGCTTCTTGGGTGGCCATCGGTGCGAGCAAGAGGTCAGGGTTGGGTACCGCTTCAAGCATGCCGTCGTAACGAGCTATTGCCGCGAAGGCCGGACCTGTGTGGGGTCGTATCGCCGACCAGTCCAAGCGTTCTTCTGGCGGAAATTTTCCTGAGTGATAGTGAACGGGTGTCATCGTCGTCGCTGAGTGGCGGAACCTACCCTCCAAGTGCTTGATCTTCCGTGTGCGATGCTAGCTTGCTCCCCGCTCGGAGTTTCTCGCTTGGGCAGCACACGGTCGAACCAAGTCCGTCTCGCGCACGGTCGTCCTTGGACGCGCTGGAGGCCGACTCGCTTGGCCACCGCCACTGACGGGCGGCTCGCATCCGCTAGTATACACTGTCTCGCGCTAGGGAGCGCAAGTGAGACACAACGGACTTTGCATCTCACGTATGAGACACAACGGAGCTAGCGTCTCACATGAGGGCGCAAGTGAGACGCAACGGACTTTGCATCTCACGTATGAGACACAACGGAGCTAGCGTCTCACATGAGGGCGCAAGTGAGACGCAACGGACTTTGCATCTCACGTATGAGACACAACGGAGCTAGCGTCTCACATGAGGGCGCAAGTGAGACGCAACGGACTTTGCATCTCACGTATGAGACACAACGGAGCTAGCGTCTCACATGAGGGCGCAAGTGAGACGCAACGGACTTTGCATCTCACGTATGAGACACAACGGAGCTAGCGTCTCACATGAGGGCGCAAGTGAGACGCAACGGACTTTGCGTCTCACGTATGAGACACAACGGAGCTAGCGTCTCACATGAGGGCGCAAGTGAGACGCAACGGACTTTGCGTCTCACGTATGAGACACAACGGAGCTAGCGTCTCAC
Organism: Bryobacterales bacterium; assembly: GCA_965242625.1. Taxonomy (GTDB): domain Bacteria; phylum Acidobacteriota; class Terriglobia; order Bryobacterales; family UBA6623; genus VXMF01. The sequence goes on from CBDEST010000005.1 coordinate 2,178,388, forward strand.
ATGAGGGCGCAAGTGAGACGCAACGGACTTTGCGTCTCACGTATGAGACACAACGGGGCCAGCGTCTCACATGAGGGCGCAAGTGAGACGCAATCACATGGCCGTCGAATTCACTATCGCGATGCGTCTTGCGGATTCTCCTGATCCGCTAGGCGGAATGCAAAGCGACTTCGGCTCAGGTCGTCTAGTCCATGTGGGCGAGTGACATGTCTGGTACCGCATCAAGGCCGGTGCTCCGCTGACGATGCAGCTCGGCCCATGCGGCCAACGTTAATGATTGGGCCTGACGACCGCCGGCGGAACCGGGCGAGCCCAAGCCGGTGGCATGGAGTCGCTCCAGCAGCGACCCCCGCGACGTGACCCGGAGCCGGTTTCTACAGTTGTAGCAACGCCGCGGATGGACCGGCGCAGGTGAGCAACTATTTCGATTCAGCAATCACGATCATTCCGAGCGACTCGAATCGCGGGCCGAGCACGCTGTTGGTAGTCTCGCCCGCGCTCACGAGCTAGGAGTCATTGACATCTCCAACTGGCCCGACATCCACGTTTTCCGAAACCCTGCTAGCCACCAAACAGCGTCATGTGCCAGACTAAACGGGACCTGACTGGCATAGGTGGGTTTCCGGCCATTGGAAGCGAAGCTCACAGGGAGCAGTCTTGGGAGGAATCTCATGCATCGAATCGAACGAATCTCTGGCGCGTTGGTCCTGCTGGCCCTAACGGCGCTGGTAGGCAGTCTCGCGCCCGATCTTCGGGGTCAGGCGACGTACGGGGCACTAGTCGGCACCGCCACGGACGCCACCGGCGCGTCCATCCCGAACGTCGAGGTCACGGTCTCGAACGAGGAGACCGGCGTCTCGCAGACTCGTACCACCAACGAGCTGGGATCGTACTCGTTCACGTCACTGTTCCCGGGCACGTATGCAATCCGGGCCGAGGCGGACGGCTTCCGCCCGGTCGATATCCGCTCGATCGTGCTGCAGGTCAACCAAACGGCGCGCTTCGACCTGCCGATGGAGGTCGGTCAAGTCACCGAGACCGTCGAAGTTCTCGCCTCGGCTCCCGTACTGGCCACCGACACGTCGGACGTGGGGAACGTGGTGGCGAACCGGGAGATCGTCGATCTGCCGCTCAACGGCCGCAGCTACTTGCAACTGGCCGGCCTGACCAACGGCGTCGTCACGTTCGGCGGGGCGGGAGGTGACAGCGCCGGTCCGCGGTTCGTGAGCCAAGGGTCCCGCCACAATGGCAACAGCTACTTGGTCGGCGGTGTTGACACGCGCACGCAACGGAACTCGACCTACGGACTGAGCCTCTCCGTCGACGCGATCGGCGAGTTCAAGATCATGCAGAACGCCTTCTCGGCCGAATACGGTCGGGGCACGACCATCGTCAACAGCACGGTGAAGTCCGGCACCAACGATTTTCACGGTTCGATGTTCTGGTTCGTCCGCAACGATGTCTTTGACGCGCGCCACTCGTACAACTTCAGTTCCTCCAAGACCCCGCTACGCCAGAACCAGTTCGGCGCCAGCGTCGGCGGCCCGATCATCCGCGACAAGACCTTCTTCTTCGGCAACTACGAAGGCTGGAGACGGCGGCGCAGCGCGATCGCCCACGTCACCATGCCGACTCGCGACCAACTTGGCGGGAATCTCTCGGACATGTCGCGGGTCGCTACCGATCCGGACACCGGTGCTCCGTTCCCCGGCAACATCGTGCCGTCGCAGCGGATCTCGCAATTCGCCAGCGCCGGGGCCGCGTACTTCGCCACGCCCAACGGGTCGCCCATCCTAGGCCGCAACCATTCGGCCTTGACCGGCGCTTCCCGAACGAGCGACCAGAACACCGTGCGCATCGACCATCACTTCAACGCCAACGTTCGGATCAACGGCTTTTTCACCTTGTTCGAACTCGAGGACAACAATCCCGATCCGAACGAGTACGCCGGGCGCATTTCCACGATGGACACCAAGCCCACCATGTCGATCCAGTACACCCACGTGCTGAAGCCGAATCTCCTGAACACGTTGCGATTCGGACGCTATCACTCGGTCATATTCCGCGGGCAGGAGAAGAGCGCGGACAGCAACGTGGCTGCCGAGGAATTCGGCCTGCGGAACGTGGTGCCCGAGCCGATCGCCTACGGACCGCCCGGCATGTCGATCAATGGATTCGCGTGGGCCGGCGTGCGGCCTTGGCAGCCGTCCGGAGCGACGGACGTGAACGATCAGTTCGCCGAGCAGCTGACCTACATGCGGGGTCGCCACACCTTGAAGTTCGGTACCGATCTGCGCTGGCTGCAGTACGACGACTTGGCCTGGGCGACGCAGAACGGCGATTACCGGTTCAACGGCCAGTACACCGGCAATCAGATGGCCGACTTCCTGCTGGGCATCCCGAACTGGATTCATTTCGCGCAACGCGGATTGGGCCGGTACGGCTATGACACCCGTCACGGCGAGTTCTCGTTCTATGTCCAGGACGACATCAAGCTCACGCCCGAAGTGACCCTCAACGCGGGCGTCCGCTACGAACTCGTCCAGTTCCCGTTCGAAGTCAACGACGAGTTCGCGAACTGGAACTTCGAGCGGCACGCCATGGACTTCGCGGGCGTCGACATCCCTCGCCGGATCCTGCCGCTGGACATGAACAACTACGGGCCGCGGGTCGGCATTGCCTACAACCCGTCTTGGTCCAAGAAGACCGTCTTCCGGGGCGGATTCGGGATCGCCTACGGCAACTTCCGCCAGTACGAATCGGGCCTGCAGCACTTTCATCCGCCGTACGTCAACGAGAACTTCCTCGGCAACGACGTGCCCAATCCGAGTTTCACGACGGCCGATCTGTGGGATCCGCCGATCACCGAGACGGAAGGGGTGGACTTCAGCGGCACGACAGTCAACTACCTGCGGGACAAGGTCATGCCGCTGTTCTATCAGTGGAACTTCAACATCCAGCAGGAGTTGGCGCGGAACCTCATGCTCCAGGTTGGTTACGTCGGCAACAAGGGCTCGTACCTGCCGAACCGCTACGACGCGAACCAAGCCTCGCAATTCGATCCGGCGAATCCCCGCACGATCCAAGAGCGGCGGCCGTACCAGCGCGTCGGGTTCGTCAGCGCCAACACTTCGCGGACGTATTCCAACTACAACGGGATGGACGTCCGGTTGGAACGGCGGTTCGCCGGAGGCCTGTCCCTGCTAGGCACGTACACGTGGATGAAGCAGTTGGGTATTCGCAGTCACGACAACTACACGGTCATGCTGATCGACAACATCCGGCACAATTACGGCCCGGAAGGCGCTCCTCATCGCTCCGTCATCAGCTGGGTCTACGAATTGCCGTTCGGTCCGGGCCGCGCGTTCCTGAGCGGGAGCGGCGGGGCACTCGGCCGGATCATCGGCGGATGGCAGGTCAATGGCATTGCGTCGATGCGCTCGGGGAACTTCCTCGGTACACGCAGCAGCGTGAGCAACGGAGTCGGCAGCCGGGCCGGCAACAAGGCGGACGCTACCGGGCAGGCCGCGAACTTCCCGAGCGACCAGCGCACGACCACGCGGTGGTTCAACACCGACGCTTTCGCGGACCCGCCCTTCACGCGCTACGGCAACGCCGGGGAAGGCGTGATCATAGGGCCGGGCGGGGTGAACTTCGACATCTCGGTGTTCAAGAACACCCAGATCACCGAGGGGACCAGGATCCAGTTCCGGTGCGAGATGTTCAACGCCTTCAACAGCGTGAACCTCAACAATCCCAGCACGAACGTTTCGGCGAGCAGCCAGTTCGGGACCATCAGCGGGGCGGCGGACGCGCGAATCATCCAGCTCGGGCTCAAGGTGATCTTCTAAATCAGTTTGGTGCCAGGACATCCCAAGTCCTTGGCCAGCGCGTGCGTCGCGCCTTGGCCGAGGGTAGCCGGATCCCTTGAAACCGGCAGGAATGCACGGAGTGCTTCGGGGCGGGAGCTATGCGACATAGCCCCCTGCCTTCGAAAGTACGCCTCCGCGCTCCGTCGGCAAACGATATTGTGAAGGTATGACCGCGACCCCGACCGCGCTGCCAGACGCTCTAGGCCACTTCGGTGAGTTCGGCGGACGTTTCGCCCCCGAGATCCTCGTGGCCCCGCTCGACAGCTTGGAGTCGACGTATCGGATGGCTCGGACCGATCCGCGCTTCCAAGAGGAGTTCGCGGAACTATGTCGGCAGTACGCCGGCCGCCCGACTCCCCTGTTCCATGCGCGTCGACTCAGCGAACACTTGGCCGGAGCCACCATCTACCTGAAGCGCGAGGACCTGCTGCACACCGGGGCGCACAAGATCAACAACTGCCTCGGCCAGGCGCTGCTGGCCCGCCGCATGGGCAAGAGCCGCATCATTGCCGAGACGGGAGCGGGCCAGCACGGTGTCGCCACGGCCACGGTATGCGCATTGTTCGGCTTGGAGTGCGTGGTCTACATGGGGTCGGAAGACATGCGGCGGCAGGCTCTCAATGTATTCCGCATGCGGTTGCTGGGCGCGGATGTGGTAGGCGTCGATTCGGGAAGCTGCACGTTGAAGGACGCGATCTCCGAGGCCATGCGCGACTGGGCGGCGAGCTTCGAGACGACCCACTACATGCTCGGCTCGGCACTTGGCCCCCACCCGTATCCATTGATCGTCCGCGACTTCCAGCGCGTGATCGGCATCGAGGCGCGCGAGCAGTTCCTGCAGGTTTCCGGCGGGACGCTTCCGGACCTGCTGATCGCTTGCGTCGGCGGCGGGAGCAACGCGATCGGCTTGTTCCACCCGTTTCTCGGCGACGAGAGCGTCAGCATGGTGGGGGTGGAGGCCGGCGGCCGAGGGGCTGAGCTGGGAGAGCACGCGGCTCGGTTCGCGGGCGGCGTCCCGGGTGTCCTGCAAGGCACCAAGAGCTACATCCTGCAGGACGACGACGGCCAGATCGCCTTGACGCACTCCGTCTCCGCCGGCTTGGACTACGCTTCCGTCGGTCCGGAACACGCTTGGTTGCGGGACCGCGGGCGAGTCGAGTACACATCGTGCTCGGACGCGGACGCCATCGAAGCCGTCAAGACGCTCTCGCACTTGGAGGGCATCATCCCCGCGCTCGAGTCCGCCCACGCGGTGGCCGAGGCCATCCGTCGCGCGCCGCAGGCCAAGGGCCAGACGTTCATCGTCAACTTGTCGGGACGCGGCGACAAGGACATCGGGATCCTGCGCGAGAACATGCCCGAGCTGGGATGAGCTGGGCGATCAGCCCGGCTCACGCCGATCCGTTGGATCCGTCCGGACCGGCGAGACGCCGACGCTGGCGAAGCAAGCCGTCATCGAAAACGACCGGATAAGTCTCCTCGGGTTGCAGGTTCCGGAGCGCGTCGGGCAGAGACGCGAGTTGAGCGCGACAGCGCTCGCGAGCGGCACTCAAGGAATCCGCGGGCCCCACCGGTCGACCGTCCCTGAGCACGGGTCTCAGCAATTCCTCCGCCCCGTCCGCGCTCCCTGCAGACTGAGTACCACCCGGATCCGCCGGCTTGGATGGCTGCCAGCCTCTAGGGGGTCGCAGCTCGTCATAGATCAGATCGCGCGACATGCGGGCGTCCTTGACGAATCGACGCACCTGCAGCATTCCCGGGGTGGACGCCTTGGCCGGATCGTCGGAGCGCTTGGCCTTGGGTTGCCAGTTTCCGCGCTCGTCCTTGAGCAGTCCCAGCTTGTAGACTCCGCCCAGCGCGGCTTGGCCGTGGGCCGCCGCGATTCTGGTCCCGATTCCCCACGTGTCGACCCGGGCGCCGCGTTGCTTGAGTTCCACGATCCTGTGTTCGTCCAAGTCGTTGGACGCAACCACCTTGGTGTCATGCAGCTCCGCTTCATCGAGCTGCCGTCGCGCTTCGATCGAGAGCGCGACCAAGTCCCCGGAATCCAGCCGGATGCCATCCAGCGTGACGCCTTGGCGACGCAGCCGGTTTGCTACCGCGATCGCGCGGCGCAGGCCTTCGCGGGTGTCGTACGTGTCTACGAGCAGCACGCAATTCTGTGACATGGCCTTGGCGAAGGATTCGAATGCTTCGGTCTCGCTCTCGAAGGCCATGACCCAACTGTGCGCGTGCGTGCCCCGCACGGGAATGCCGTGGATCTTCCCGGCCAGCACGTTCGATGTCGCCGTGCAGCCGCCGAGGTAGGCCGCCCTGCTCGCGCTGAGGCCGCCATCGATGCCGTGCGCTCGGCGCAACCCGAACTCCAGCACCGGGTCGTCACCGGCTGCCAGTCGCACGCGCGCCGATTTGGTCGCGATCAGGGTCTGGAAGTTGACGATGTTGAGCAGCGCTGTCTCGGCGAGCTGCGCTTGCAGCAAAGGCCCGCGCACGCGCACCAGCGGTTCATGGGCGAACACGACCGTGCCTTCGGGAACCGCTTCCACGTTGCACTCGAATTGGAGTTGACCGAGGTACTCGAGGAAATCGTCATCGAAGAGCGGCTTGCCGTCGCGCCCGCTCACCCCTGCGATGTAATCCAAATCGTCCTTGGCGAAGCGGAGATCGCGCAGCCAGTCCAGTGCGGTCGCTAGTCCGGCCGCTACCGCGAAGCCCCCTCCGAACGGCGTTGCTCGGAACAGTTGATGGAACACCGCTTCGCGGTCGGCGAGCCCTTCGCGCCAGTAGCCGTACGCCATCGTGAGCTGGTACAGATCCGTCAGGAGCGCCAGCGACTGGCCGTAGGGAGCTTGCATGGCGCGCGTCTCAAGCCCGTCGCATGTCCCAGATCATCCGCAGGCCCTCGAGAGTCAATCCCTCGTCCACGGTGCGGATGTACTTGGAAGCCGGGGCTAGGATCGCGGCCTGGCCTCCCGTGGCCACGACGGTGACATCCGACCCCATCGTCGCGAGCAGTTGCTCCAAGATTCCGTCGATCATGCCCAGCATGCCGTAGTAGAAGCCGGACTGCAGACTGCCTACCGTGTTCGTGCCGATGACCGCCTCGGGCTGTCGCAGCTCGAACTGCGGCAGTCTGGCGGTGCGTTGCGCCAGTGCCTGGGACGAAATCTGAATGCCCGGGCAGATCACTCCTCCGAGGTACTCGCGATTCGCGGAAATCGCGTCGAACGTGATCGCCGTGCCGAAGTCGACCGCGATGCAGGGGCACCCGTAGCGTTCCGCCGCGGCTACCGCGTTCACGATGCGGTCCGCGCCCAGTTCCTCCGGTTTGTCCACCAGGACAGCGAGGCCGGTGTCTGTTTCGGCGCTGACTTGCAGAGCTTCCAAGTTCAGGTACCGGCTCGCCATTTCGCATAGCGACGCGTCCAATTGGGGGACGACCGACGAGAAGATGAATCCGTCGACGTCGCCCAGCTTCAATTCGGCCAGCGAAACGAGGTTGTGGAAGAGCGCGCCCCAGCCGTCGACCGTCTGCTCCAGATCCGTGCGGAGGCGCCAGTGCGCCATCATCCGGTCGCCGTCGAAGAGCCCGATGGTCAGGTTCGTGTTCCCGACATCAACTGCCAGCAGCATGCCCTTCCATTGTCCACGGGTCGGGCCGTACGCTGCCCGCGAGCACTGGCGACACCGTGCCGTCGTCCGCTCGGAGCAGCAGCAGGCCCTTGGCGTCGAGTCCCGCCGTGACCCCGGAGGTGGGCGCCGATCCCCCTTCGGGAACGCCCTCGATGACGACCCGTCGTCCGGTCACGTAGCTCGATGCCTGCTGGAAAGCAGTGAGGATCGGTTGGTCTCCGGATGCGCGGTGCAACCGATAGCACGTCTCTAGGGAATCCATGAGTGGCGCCAAGATGTCTTCCCGCGTCCACGGGCGCCCTGTCTCGATCCGCAGCGAGGTCGCGGTGCCTCCTAAATCTGCAGGGAACTCGAGGTGGTTGAGGTTGATCCCGATCCCTACGATCACGTGCGCGACAGCGGGGCCCTCCGTTTCCATTTCGACGAGTATCCCGCAGCACTTGCGCTCGCCAATCAGGATGTCGTTCGGCCAGCGGATGTCGCAGCGTACGCCGGCGATGCCTTCCAAGGCTTCCTTGACCCCGAGGCCCGCGACCAAGGTCAGCATGGGCGCCGCGTCCGGCTTGCAGCCCGGCCTGAGGACCAAGGAAAGATACAAGCCTTGGCCCGGTTCCGAAATCCATGCCCGTCCCAGCCGTCCCCGGCCGGCGGTCTGCTGGTCGGCCGTGACGATCAGGCCTTCCGGGCCCCCCTCGCGAGCCAGCTCGGCCGCCCTCCGCATCGTGGTGTCGAGCGTGGAGTAGTGGTACGCCGGGTCTCCGAAGGTGGCGGTCATCGCGCGATGTCGGGCAGCCGCGGTTTCACTTCCGGTCGGCAACCGGAGGAGCCGAGTTGCGCGGCAGTCCCGCGCGCAGATCGCGCATGACGTCGCGGTGGGTGCCAAGAGACGCTAGGTTTCGCAATTCGTCCGGGTCGCTCGCGTGGTCGTACAACTCCTCCGTGCCGTCCGCGTAGCGGATGTAGCGCCACCGCTTCGAGCGGACAGCGTGATTGCCGCGCTGGTAGGTCATCGACACGGTGCGCTCGCGCTCGGTGTCGGCGAATAGCGACACGAGGCTGTCTCCTTCGAGACCTTTCGCAGCCGGCAGGCCGGCCAGTTCCAGCAGGGTCGGGTATAGGTCCAGCAGCGACACGGGAGTCTCGATCACCGTGCCGGGCTCGGTGGTGCCCGGGGCCACGATCACGAACGGGACGCGCGTGGCCTTCTCCCAGAGCACGAATTTCTCCCAGTGATTCTTCTCGCCCAAGTGATAGCCGTGATCCGACCACAGCGCCACGATCGTCGAGTCGGCGCGGTCGGACCGTGCGAGCGCGTCCAGCAGCCTTCCGAGCTGGTGGTCCGCGAACGTGCAGCTAGCTTGGTACGCGCGCACTGCCGCGCGCCATGTTCCGGGACGCTGCGCGTCCGCTTCGCGCACGGCGCGGAAGAAATACTCCTTCTGGCGCAGGAGCGCCTTGCCGCCCGCAGGCAGGTCCAGCAAGTCATCGGCCAGCGTGCGGGGCATCGCTACGTTCCGTGCCGGGTACTCCGCGAAGTACTTCGGCGGCGCGTGAAACGGCATGTGCGGCCGGAACAGGCCGATCGCGAGGAAGAACGGCTGCTCCGAGGGGCGCGAGAGGAACTCGATACCGAAATCGACCGACCGCGCGTCCGGCGTCGCGGACTCGTCAAGCGGCCACTGCCCCCAATCGAAATTCGCGCTCCGGACGGCGCCGATGCCGTTGAACTTCCGCGCCGGCATCGGGTCTAGCTGCATTTTCTGGAAGCGATGAAACGACTCGTCGTCGTGGTAGGCGCTGTTGTCGTGATGGTGAAAGATCTTGCCGGCACCCTCGACCCGGTAGCCGTGGTTCATGAAATAGCGCGGTAGGGTCACCGCGTTCGGCAGGGCCTTGCGCCAATCGGATCGATTGCCGTAGACGCCCGTGGTCGCCGGACTCAGTCCCGTAAGCAAGGCCACGCGCGAGGGGTTGCACGCGGGAGAGGCCGTGTACGCTCTCCGGAACAGGGCGCCGCGCCGCGCTAGGCGCCAGAAATTCGGCATCTTGATCGGCGAGTCGCGTTCCAAGACCCAGTCGTTGAGGTCGTCGACGCCGATGAACAGTACGTTCGGCTTTCCCGCGGCGTCTGGAACCGGTGCGGCCGGGCGGGCCGCGGCCCGCACCGACGAAGTCGGTTCGTTGCTGGCGGACCGGGCGCGAGCGTCCAGCTCATCCAGCTTGAACCGGACGGAGACGATGTACGGCTCCTCGCCCGGGGTCCAGTGTCCGTAGGTGGTCGTTACGAAGGTCCCGTCCGGCAGCAGCTCGACACCCGGATAAGCGGTGTCGGAGCGACGATGGTTGTCCATCAAGCGAATGCGGTACTGTCCCTCGCGCCCTTCCGCGATGTCCTCGTAGGTGCCGACCCACCCGACCCAGTCTCCCGAGGTGGGACTGACGTGGGTGCGATCCCGGAAGCTGATGAACAGCCTGCCGTCGGGTGCGTATTTCGCAGTGTGCCGATCGCCTGTCAGCGCCCCCGGCAGTTCCCGAGGCTCGCTCCAGGTCTTGCCCTCGTCGTCGGAGAAGATCACGAAGGAATTGAGCTTGCGGCTGTTCTCGCGCAGCAGCACCGCGATCTGCTTGCCGTCGGGCGAGCGCAGCGCGCCGGGTTCGCAGAGATGGGCGTCAGGATGCTTGGCGATGATCTCCGGCTGCGACCAAGTCAAGCCGCCGTCCGTCGAGACGACCTTGTAAACCTCGAACCGCCTCTGATCGGGATTCTCGGGAGGGTTGCGGAGCCAGCGCCCGTCGTCATGGAACAGCGCCATGTAGGAGCCGTCCTTGAGTTCCACCATCGAGGACATGGCGACGATTCCGCCGTAGCTCGGGCCGGGCGTGCGGATCGGTTGCAGCGGCGACCACGTGCCGCCCTCGTCCTCCGAGTACGCCACGCGGATGCCGCCGGCCTTCCCCGAGAACATCAGGATTCGCGGAACGCCTCCAGGGTCGACCAAGCGGAACAGCGTGGGCACTTCCATCGAAGTCGCCCAGTTGGCGGGAGTTTCCAGCCGGTCCGTCCAACTGAGGCCGCTGTCGAAGCTCTTCTTGTAGACGATGGCGCCCTTGCCGTGCCCCTTGGGATAGGCGATCAGGATTGTCTTGTTGTCGGGTAGCAGCAGGGTCGAGGGGTGCCCGAGGTACTGGCCGGGCTCCCGGTCGACCACGACCTGGCGATGCGTCTCGGCGGCGAGGTCGATGGTCGGGATGGAGTAACCTCTCGGCGGGCCGTCAGCCGCCGAAACGAGCGGCGCCAGCGCTAGGCAGGCAGCGGCCGCCTTGGCGGGCCATCCGGTCAGGCGCGAAGTCGTGGAAACCAAGCTATGCATACGCGCCCACAATCATAATTCGGCGCGGCCCGCCATGCGTTCAGAGCCGGACGGCTTGACCGGAATCCGCCGAGTCGTAGACTGCGTCCACGACCGCGAGCGTCTTGAGATAGTCCTCCCCGTGGCTCTCGAACGGCGCTCCGGCGAGCAGGCAATCGACGAAGTGCCGCTGCAGGCGGTAGACGCAATCTCCGGCGAAGTTGCGATTCTCCCGCTGATACTCCACTGCCTGCGCGTCCTTGCCCAGGGGCTTGATTCGCATGGACGAATCCGCCTCCATGACCAAGTGGCCTTCGATGGCGTCGAGTCGCAGTTCGCCGAACGTGTACCGGGGGTTGTCGGCCTCGGTTTCGTTGTAGCGGTTCGCATCGAGGATCGCGGTCGCCCCGCTCGCGAACGAGAAGCAGATCTGACCGGCGTCCTCGCCCCGGATTACGGGGTTCAAGCGACGCAGCTTCGCGTAGACCTCGTCGATCTCGCCGAGCAAGTACCGGAACGTGTCGATGAAGTGGACGGCGGTCTCGTACACCAGCAGGCGCGGGTATTCCCGAAAGAACGGCTGCCGTGCCAAGTAGGCGTCTGCGCCCCAGCCGTCGCCCGTGCGCATTCGAAAGTAGCAATGGATCGGCGTGCCGATCCGCCCGTCGTCCAGAATGCGCTTGATTGCGCGATACCAAGGCTGCCAGCGGAAGTTCTCGTGGACCATGAATCGCACGCCCGCTTCGGTCGCGTTCCGCACGATGCGGGCGCTCTCTGCGAGCGTCGGCGCGAGAGGTTTCTGGCAAACGATCGCCACCCCGCGGGACGCTGCGTGCGAGCAGATCGCCTCGTGCGTCTCGGGCGGCGTGATGATGTCCACGAAGTCGGGCCGCTCGGTATCGATCATCTCGCGCCAGTCGGCATAGAAGCGCGGGATTCCGTAGTCGGCCATCACCTTCCGGGCCTTCGATTCGGTGCGGTTCGAGATGGCTGCGAGCGCGACCTCGGGGATCCGATTCCAAGCTTCGTACTGGAATCCCGAGAAGTAGCCGGCCCCGATGGCCACGGCCTTGAATCTGCGCTCCATGCAGTCACTGTACAGGGCTTCAAGCCCGTCCCGGTCTCGTTCTCGCGGCCCGCGCTCGCAGGGAGTCTAATGGAAAGAGTGCGCTTGCTCACGTACAGCCGAAACGGCACCGCCAGCTACGGCGTCGCGACCGACGCGGGAATCGTGGACCTCGGAGCGCGATTCGCTGGCCGGTGGCCGACGCTCGCCGCGGTCCTCAGGGATGACGGACTCGACGAATTGCGAAACCAGACAGCGGGACTGTCGGCGGATCATGGCTTGGAAGGGATCCGATTCCTGCCCCCGATCCTGGATCCGGGCAGGATCCTGTGCGTCGGACTGAACTACAAGACCCACATCCAGGAGACAGGTCGCGCCACACCTGCGTATCCGACCATCTTCGTCCGCTTCCCGGACTCCCACGTGGGTCACGGCGAAGCCATGGTGCGTCCGACCGCATCGGAAGAATTCGATTTCGAGGGCGAGCTCGCATTCATTGTCGGACGCGGCGGGCGGCACATCCCCGCGTCGCGGGCGCTGGATGCCATCGCCGGGTATAGCTGCTACAACGACGGGTCGATCCGCGACTTCCAGAGGCACACTACGCAGTTCACGGTCGGCAAGAACTTCTGGCACTCGGGCGCGTTCGGTCCGTGGATGGTGACGGCCGACGAGATCGTAGACCCGAGTGCCTTGCAACTCGAGACTCGTGTGAACGGTCGAGTGATGCAAAGCGCCCCCACTAGCGACTTGCTGTTCGACATCCCGTACCTCGTCGAGTACCTTTCGACGGTCATGCCGCTACAGCCCGGCGACGTGGTATCGACAGGGACGACGGGAGGGGTGGGCCGGGCCCGGAAGCCGCCCGTGTTCCTGCGTCACGGCGACCGGATCGAGGTTCGAGTCAGCGGGATCGGAACGCTGTCGAACCCCGTCGTGGATGAGGATTCGCTAAACGAGCGGTGATCGACGCGTCCGCCAACGAGAGATCGCGTGCTTACGAATCCACAGTCCCCATCGAGCCCTTCACCGAAACAGCGAACGCTTCGTGATGGTGGGATCTCGGGCCGATGGGCTCGAGCTTGAAGAGCGACTGGTCGATCTTCGTCTACCAGTAGACTCAACGATTCAAGGCCTCTTCTCAAGTCGCGTCGACTGGGTTGATCGTTGTTGGGGATCAGTCCCCCCGGCGACACTCTGGCCGGCTTCCTCTCGCGACTCTGCGAATCCCGCGTGCGGGTCATTCGTACCGAGCCTCGCGTGTGGTCATGTTGTTGCCCCAATCGGGTCGGATTTCCGCTCGGAAAGGTGCCTCAAGTCCGGTGATTTCGAAGTCTGCTCGCTCAAATACGCCCCGTTCCGCCCCTGCGCTCACGGTGCCCAGGAAGCCACTCAATCGCGCCCGTGCCAGAATGTTCAATTCCCGCGATGTCCGCCGAAGCCCGCAAGGAGGCCCTCCACCAACTCACGAAACCGGGCGGCGATTTCGAGCTGGTGTCCCAGCGGATCCAGACCGGGGATGTCTGCAGGGTCGTCAAACGCGCACCCGCGAGCATTGTCGAACTCCTGCTGGGCACCCATAGGTTCGCCGACCTGGAATACATCGCGTACCAAGGCGAGACCTACACCTTCGGCGACATCATCCGGCAGACTGCGAACCTGGCCGTGGCACTGGACCGGATGGGAGTCCGGCGAGGCGACCGCGTCGCGGTCTGCATGCGGAACTGTCCGGAGTGGCCGGCGGCCTTCTTCGCCCCGATCGCCTTGGGCGCCGTGACCGTGTCGCTGAACGGTTGGTGGAGCGGGGAAGAGATCGAATACGGCCTGAACGACACTGGAGCGACTGTCCTGATCGCGGACCAGCAACGCCTCGAGCGCGTGCGCCAGGGCCTGTCGGCGTTGGGCGTCCAGGCTATTGCAGTCAGATGCAGCCCGGAGAGCGCCGGTAGCGCGGTCACTTGGGAGCAAGTGCAGGATGGTGGCCAGGACGCGGAACTCTATCCGGTCGTCAACTACCCCGATGACGACTGCCTGATGCTGTATACCTCCGGGTCGACCGCGGGACCGAAGGCGGCGGTCTCGACGCACCGCAACATCTGGCACGCCATCCTGGGCTGGGAGATCGAGAATCGTGCCCAAGCTCGACTGCGCGGGGAAGCCGTCCCGGACGAACCCTTCGCCGTGCAGCGCCGCATGCTAGTGACCATTCCGTTTTTCCATGTCACCGCTTGCCACACGTGCATGTTGAGCGCGTTGCGCTTCGGTCGGCGCTTGACCGTGATGTACAAGTGGAACGCCGAGGAAGCGCTGGAGATCATTGACCGGGATCGGATCACGCACTTTCTTTCCGTTCCCACCGTTACCGGTGACCTCGTGCGCACGGCAGCCGCTCGCGGCCGCACCCTGCCCAGCCTCTTGGTCGTGGGCGGAGGAGGCTCGCACCGGCCGGTCAGGCAAGTCACCGCCATCCCTGAAGTGTTGGACCAAGCGCAGCCCAGCACCGGGTGGGGCATGACCGAGACGAACGCGATCGGTACGCAGATCGCAGCTCAGGACTACCTGCGGCTACCGACGAGCAGCGGCCGCTGCTCCGTACTAATGGACATCAAGATCGTGGACCCGGAGTCCGAAGAGGAACTGCCCGCGGGGGAGACGGGTGAGTTGCTGATTCGCGGTACGCCGGTCGTGCGCGGCTACTGGAACAAACCCGAAGAAACGGCCAGTGCCTTTCGCGATGGCTGGTTCAAGACGGGTGATCTGGCCTACATCGACCGCGAGGAATTCGTCCATTTCGTCGACCGCATCAAGGACATCGTCATTCGCGGCGGCGAGAACATCAGCTGTCTCAAGGTCGAGGATGCCCTGCACCATTGCGCGGGCGTCTCCGAGGCGATCGCCTTCGGCATCCCGGACGAGCGCATGGGCGAGGAACTCGCGGCCGTCGTCGTGCCGCAGGACGGGGCAAGGCTCGAGGCCGAAGCGATCAGGCGCGAACTGGAGCAGCACGTCGGGCACTTCGAGGTGCCTGCCCGGATCGTGGTTCGCGAGTCTCCGCTGCCGCGCATCGCGACGGGCAAGTTCGCGAAGCGCAAGGTCCGCGACGCGTTAATCGCCGAACTGTCCGGCGATCCCGCAACCGGATGAGCTAATGCCCGGAAGCCAGCGGTAGCCTGGCGGCAGGCGCCCCGTCACGCGAGGATCTTCGTCGCTACCGTGCCGGCCACATCCGTGAGGCGAAAGTCGCGGCCGCTGTACCGGTAGGTCAAGCGCTCGTGATCCAGACCCAAGAGGTGTAGCAGCGTGGCATGCAAGTCGTGGATGTGCATGCGGTCTTCGATCGCGTGGTATCCGAATTCGTCGGTCGCGCCGTAGATCGAACCCGCCTTGACTCCGCCGCCGGCCATGAAGATGGAGAATCCGTACGGGTTGTGATCCCGCCCGTCCGCTCCTTCGGAGAACGGCGTCCGGCCGAATTCGCTGCCCCAGACCACGAGCGTCTCGTCAAGCTGACCGCGCGCTTTCAGATCCTTGATCAGACCGGCGATCGGCCGGTCAACCTCTCGGGACCGAATCGGGTGCAGCCGGAGGATGTCTCCGTGGTGATCCCACTTTTCCTCGGCTCCCGAGTGGGTCGCTTGCACGACGCGCACGCCCCGCTCGCTCAGTCTCCGCGCCAACAAGCACTGCCAACCGAAGTCTCGCGTCACCTCTTGGTCCAGTCCGTAAAGCCTCCGCGTCGCGTCGGTCTCCCGCGACACGTCGAAAGCCTCCGGCGCTTCCGCCTGCATCCGGAAGGCGAGTTCAAAGGCTTGGATCCGGGCCTCGAGATCCGGGTCCAAGCGCCTGGCGTCGGCGTGTCGCCGATTCATGTTGCGCAAGAACTCCAGTTCGAGCTTCTGCTCTTCCCCAGTCCCGCGGCGGGGCAGCACGTGGTCGATCGGGTTCTCGATGAGGTCGTCCACCGCCATGGGCGAGGAGCCGATCGGAGTCCCTTGGTAGGCTCCCGGCAGGAAGCTGGTGGCGAAGAGCTTGTCGCCGCCCTGCCATTGCGTCGGCTTGATGGTGATGAAGCCCGGCAGGTTTTGGTTTTCCGTTCCCAGCCCGTACAGCGTCCACGCGCCCATGCTCGGCCGCGAAAACGAGAACGTGCCCGTGAAGAGCTGCAGCATCGCCGCGCCGTGGTCGACACCCTCGCCGACCATCGACCGGATCACGCACAAGTCATCCGCACAACTGGCTACCTCCGGAAACAACTCGCTGACCGGAATCCCGCTTTCGCCGTGCCGCTCGAACTTCCACGGCGAGCGCATCAGTCCGCCTGCCTCGCTGGCGTTGAAGGTCAGCGAGCGCTTGATGGGTAGCGGCTTGCCGTGATCCTTGTCCAGGCGTGGCTTGGGATCGAAGGTGTCCAAGTGCGACACGCCGCCATGCATGAACAGGAAGATCATGCGTTTCGCGCGAGGCGCGAAGTGCGGTCGCTTGGCTTGGAGCGGGTTCTCGACGGACGGCGCCGCGAGCATGCGCGCGTCCTGGAGGACCGAATAGAGCCCGAGCGCGCCGAAACCCAAGGCGGTCTGGCGCAGCAGCGCACGTCGGGAAGTGCTCGTTCGCGGCTGCATCGCTAGCTCAGCCTATCACTGTGGTTCGTGATTGCCTTCCGGCTCGGGGGAATTCGTGCGGCCTATTCGACATAGTGGAATTCGTTCGACGCGAGCAGCATCTTGCACAGGCTGGCCCACGACTCGCCTTGATCCGCGCTGGCCCCGACATATCGACTCGCCAAGTCGTTCTCTTCGTCCGTGGGCGGTCGCCCCAGCACGCGGCGGTAGGCGAGCCCGATGCGCTCGCCGCCCGTTCGCCCGAGCGCGGCAGCCGTGCTAGTGGCGGTCTCGTTAGCGAAGTCGCTATTCATCAGGTACAAGGCCTGCGGCGCGACGTTCGTCACCGAACGCTTGCCGTTCGCGGTCGTCGCGTCACCGAAGTCGAAGAGCCCGAGCAAGTTGGGCAGCTTGTTGCGCATTAGCGGCAAGTAAACGCTGCGCCGCGCCGAGTCGTCGGGGTCGATCCTGCGATTGTTGCGGTCGAATTCCGGGAGCCCGCCCGAGCCTAGGTCCGTGTCCCCGCCGACCGTCCGGTCGAGCCTGCCGCTGATCATCAGGTAGCTGTCGCGCACCTCCTCGATTGTCAGCCTGCGCCTCTCGAATCGCGACCAAAGACGGTTCTCGGGGTCGCGCTCGTACGCCTGCGCTGTAATCGAGCTACTCATGCGGTAGGTCGCCGAGTCCATGATGATCCGATGCAGGCTCTTGATCGACCAGCCGCTGTCGATGAAGTGCCGCGCCAGCCAGTCGAGCAGCAAGGGATGGGTCGGGGGATCCCCGCGCAATCCGTAGTTGTTCGGCGTCCGGACCAGCCCTTCTCCGAAGTGCCACAGCCACACTCGGTTCACGATCACGCGGGCGGTCAGGGGGTTCTCTTCGGAGACCAGCCATTCGGCCAGCTCGCGGCGCCCGCTGCCCGACTCGATCTCGGGCTGGTCGGTCCCGGCCAGAACGATCGGGAATCGCTTGGGTACGGATCGTCCCGGATTCTTGTGTTGCCCGCGTCTGAAGATCCTTTGCTGCACGGGTTCGTCCTCGGAGACTCCGTTGGCCATTGGCGGCTCGTCGGGCACCCGCGACCGGGCCTGCTTGATCCGCTCCTCCAAGTGCCCGATCCGCTGTCGGTCACTGGCTCCGAAGGCCTCCTCGACGTCGTCCGGATCCATGTCGAACGGGCCGCCCTCGTCTCGCAAGTCCCGATAGAGCAAGGAGTCAGGTTGCTCTCGCGGAAAGTCCGGCAGACCGCCCTTGCCCGCTTCAACTGCGTGGCTCGCCTCCTCAAACCACTCTTCCAAAGGACCGATTCGCTCGCGGAGGGCGACTGCGACCTCGTCCGCGTACCCGGCGGCCGCCTCGGGCCCGGGAGACTCGTGCCAGCGTTGCAGGTGCGCCCGGCGGCTCGCTCGAGGGGCTAGGTATTCGCGCCACCAGGCAACCGTGCGGCTCTCCAATCCGGCGACGGGACCGAGGCCCGCGCTCGCCAGCATGTAGTCCGCGATCTTGGGAGCCTCGACCTCTGCCTGATAGCGTTGCGAAGCGATCGACCGAGCGATCCCCCGTAGGCGCTCCAAGTTCTTCAAGGCGTCGGCCTTCGCCCGGTAGGCTTCGTAGACTGCCGGCTTTACAAGCGGGTGCTTGTAGTAGCGCGAGCCGTTCTTGCGCCAGTCATCGAATGTCCGGGTGCTTGCGAAGATTCCCGCTAGGGCGTAGTAATCGGAGGTCAGAACCGGATCGAACTTGTGGTCGTGACAGCGCGCGCAGGCCACGGTCAACCCCAAGAACGCCTTCGTCGTGGTGTCGATCTGCTCGTCGACGACGTCGTACTTCTTTTGAATCGGGTCGCGCTGCGCCAGAGCCATCGGCCCGAGCGCGAGGAAGCCGGTCGCGATAATGCCGCGCCGGTTGACGGTGCCCGCCCCGGTAGCTGGGAGCAGGTCGCCCGCGATCTGCTCCCGCACGAACTTATCGAATGGGAGGTCGTCGTTGAATGCGTCGATCACGTAGTCGCGGTAGCGCCACGAATTCCCGAAGGGGTGGTCTTCGTCGACGCCAGTGGAATCCGCGTACCGAGCCACGTCCAGCCAGTGACGGCCCCAGCGTTCGCCGTAATGGGGCGAACCCAGCAGGCGCTCGACAAGGCGTGCGAACGCTTGTTCGCTGTCATCGGATAGGAATGCCCGTGTGTCCGCTTCAGTCGGTGGCAGGCCGAGCAGGTCGAAGCTCGCCCGCCTCAGCAGCGTGAGCTTGGAAGCCTCGGGCGAGGGGTCTACACCCTCTTCCTTCAGCCTCGCGAGGATGAACCTATCGATCTCGTTGCGAGCCCAGCCTGAAGGACCAATCTCAGGGACCTCAGGGGCAGCTATCGGCTGGAACGCCCAATGGTCGCTCTGCACGGATTCTTGGTCGGTCTCTGCGCTTTCGGGCACGGGTTCGTAGCCCGGCCACGGGGCGCCCATGCGCACCCATCCGACGAGCAGATCGATCTCCTCCCGTTCGAGCTTCGTGCCCGGGGGCATCTTGATCGAGCTCTCGTAGCGTACGGCCCGGATCAGCGGGCTGGAGTCATCTCCGCTCACGACCGCCGTGCCCAGCACTGTCGATGCATCGCGGAAGTCGATACCGCCAGATTGCATCTGCTCGCCGTGACATTGCGAGCACTTCGCATGGAGGAGCGGACGGATCTTGGTCTCGAAGTAATCGTCCCCGGCGTTCGCTTGGAGGGAGAACCACGAAACGAGGACTAAGCAGACGCTCTGGATGGAGATCAATCGCATGTCGACTCAGCGTCACTCGAGAGTGCAGGCATACCCGCAAACTCGGCCCGGGCTTAGGCTAGCTTGCGAGACCTTGGGTCAGGGACGCGCTCGCAGCTCCCGCTTCCTAGCTATGCTAGCCGAACTGGCCGAGATCGGCATTCGGATTGTGCTGAACGCCGTTGCAGTTGCCGACAGGTGGTCGCGGCTGGGATGCGATCGAGGGTGCTGATGCGATCTAGGCAGGTTTTCAATCCCGAAGGTGGTGCCAATCCTGCAGGTTGGTCGCTGAGGGTCCAACTCCTCGACGGTCGCGAGCCCGAGGATTGCGGTTGAGGCAGCTAGGCCCTTAGTTCATGACGAATTCGATGCAAAGCCCCAGCTGTCCGCGTACCCAATCGTTAGGGCGAGGCCCGCAGGCGCGAGGAACTCGTCACCAACGCGCCGGAGGCGACCGCTGGACTTGAAATACCGCACGGTCCTGTCGAGAGAGTCGGGCCTGAGTGCAGGAATCGAATTTGCGCTGTCCGGCCGACCTTCCATGGGCACGATTGGCGCCTCGCGGACGAGGCGACATGTTACGATACTCTCAATCCGTCCTCGGCATGGCCAACCGCGGATGCTGCGTGCCCGAGGCGCGACGGGATGAAGGCGCCGACCTCTACCACCGCAACCCTTGGTTGTATGCAGCCCTCGGTCTCGGCCCCTCGTCAGAGTCGGTATCGCAAAGCCGGTATCTAGAGTGACGTCGAGTAGCCCACAAGCGGACCAGCGACCAGCGGCCACCTCTGAGGCCTTCCAGTCGGCTTCGACGAACGGCATCGGTCCGAATGGCAGTGCCTTTCGGGATCCCGCGTTCATGGGCAACCGAGAGGCTCCTGTCCATCGATGGGTTCCGTGGATTGCCGGATACTCCAAGTACTTCGTTGAAGATGCGATCAGTGGATTCACATCCAGCCCATGCGTCGTTCTCGATCCATTCGCCGGTGTCGGGACAACCCTTGTCGAGGCCGACATTTCCGGACACCAGACTATCGGCTTCGAAATCAATCCGTTCGCCGCGTTTGCCGCGCGCACCAAGCTGAAGGCGTTTCGAATCGACCCGGACAGCATTCGCAAGACCGCTGACCGATTCATGGACTTCATGGATGCGTGCGAGCAGTCTGGCGCCTCCCCTAAGTCAGCCCCCCCCCCCGCATTCCGTACACGAGCCCCATTCTACAGCCCTAGGGTCGAACGCAAAGTGCTGCTCGCGCAGGACTTCATCGCAGATTGCCCGGATCTGGTTGCCGACGTCTACCGGCTGGCCTTTGCCGCGACCATGGTGCAGTACTCAAACTATTCGTACGAGCCAAGCTTGGGCCGCAAGGTGACAGTGGGACGGCCCGAGGTGCATGACTGCGACGTAGCAGAGACGATCCGAGGCAAAGTCGCCCAGATGGCGGAAGACGCAGCGTGGTATCGCAATGCTCGCCTCAACAGCGACCGCAAGCCTGGTAATGTCTTCAGGCAGTCGTTCTTCGATGCCTACAGAAACGTACGGCAGGGTAGCGTGCAACTGCTCGTCACATCACCTCCGTATCTGAATAACTACCACTACAACCGCAACACCCGGCCCCAACTATATTGGCTCGGATTCTGTTCGTCACCCCGAGATGCGAAGCAGTTGGAAGAGCTTAACTTCGGGACCTACTGGCAGAACGCAAGGGATCAGGAGCGCATCGATCTCGATCCGTCCATCACAGACAAGGGGATTCGGGAAACCATCGACTGCCTGCGCGAGAAGAATCCCGAGAAGGGTCTCTACGGGGGTAGTGGATGGGCCAACTACGCGGCTCGCTACTTTAATGATTGCGCTCGATTTGCAGAGGGTGCCGCATGGTGCTTGCGTAGAGGCGGGACTGCCTTGGTAGTCGTAGGGAACTCGGTCTTGCAGGGCGTCCCGATTCCGACCGACCAGTTTCTGGCGAAGATCGCAGAACCGCATGGTTTCGAGATCGCCGAGATACACGTGCCTCGTGACACCCGGGTCGGGAACAGTATCGTCAATTCCAGCGTCCGGGCGGGCAAAGCAAACGGGTGCGCCTTGTACGAGTCTGTCGTTGAACTGAGGAGGGTCTGATGGCGGATCTCTGGGACCCGCTCACGTACGAAAACCTGATGGCCGGTACGGTCGCACACTTCGAGTCGCAGCCACGTCGTTCGATCGATGACCGTGACGATGTCGAAGGGCCAGGTATCTACGCGCTCTACTACAGGGGAGGGATACCGGAGTACGAGGCGGTCGCGAACACCGAGGTTCCGATCTATGTCGGGAAAGCTGTTGCTCCCGGCGCGAGAAAGGGCGGAGAAGGGGATGTTTCCAAGCCAGCGCTCCAGTTCCGCCTCAGGGATCACGAGAAGTCGATCAACCAAGCTGACAACCTCTCGCTTGAGGATTTCGTGTTCCGGGCGCTTCCAATCAAGCCCGTTTGGATCGTGTTTGCTGAACGCGCCTTGATCACACGGTATCAGCCCGTTTGGAACAGTTGCCTAGAGGGTTTCGGGAAGCACGACCAAGGAAGAAACCGTCAGAACACGGCGCGCAGCTGGTGGGACACGTTTCACCAAGGTCGACCATGGGCGAAAC
This sequence comes from Bryobacterales bacterium, assembly GCA_965242625.1. Lineage (GTDB taxonomy): Bacteria > Acidobacteriota > Terriglobia > Bryobacterales > UBA6623 > VXMF01. The sequence goes on from CBDEST010000005.1 coordinate 2,200,292, forward strand.
TCCGAGCCGGGATCAGGGCTCCGGGAGAACCCAGAGATCATACGTTCGCGGAAGCCAAACAGTTGGTTCGGGATCATTTCGCAAGCCTCCCTCGGAGACCGTGATCCCCCTTGCAGGTCCAAGGACGGTCGAATCTTACGTTCCAGAGACGGGACGCGGTGGGGCGTCTGCGCCCATCCTGATTCGCATGCGGGAACGGCCATGCTAGTGAATCTTGGCTAGCAGTCGTAGAGTGTCCGAGATGATCCCGGACGCACTCGATGGCCCGATAACCAAGAACTCCGGTCAGAGAGCCGCGCGCCTTCGCCGCCAGTGAAAGTCGACACCGGGACGGTGCTCGGCTCACGCTAGAATCGAAGTATGTCACCGAGAGGCTCCTTTTCGTGCGTCGCCCTTGTCTCCATAGTGCTGCTCGGTGCTACGCATGCGGCGAGAGCTGACGAAGTGCCGTGCGCCGAGCGTTCCGTCGTCGCTGCCGCTGTCCAGACACCTGACGACGCGCGGGCGTTCGTGAACTGCGCTCACGAGTACGCGATGGAAATGGGCGAGGACGAGGCGTATCGCGCGTTCCACAACGACGAGCGCTGGAAGAGCGGGTCGACCTATGTGTTCGTGGTCGAAGCGATTCCAAGCAGCTACGAAGCAAGGTTCTTCGTGCATGCGATTCGCCAGGACCTTGAGGGCCGCCCGTTTGGCTTGCTGACCGATCAGTTCGGTGGTGACTACCTTGCCCACGGCGTCGAGATCGTCCAGAACTACGGGAGCGGGTTCTGGTACTACTCGTTCGCCGACCCGGCGACGATGATCCCGGCGCACAAGATCGCCTTCATTCGGGCGATCGACTGGAACGGGACCAAGGCGGTGATCGGTTCCGGGGTCTACCCGCGCGATCTCCCGGCGTCGTGCGCCGCCGACACTGTCAACGCAGCAGCCTTGGCCTCCGAGCCGTCCAATCAAGCCCTCAAGGAATTCGTCCGTTGCGCGGCATTCATCGTCGAGGAAAAGGGGTACTTCGGCGCCGGCGCGTTCAAAGATGACCCCCGCTGGGCGAACGGTCCGGCATACGTGTTCGGATTGGACGCGATGGGCGGGCAGTGGCTCTCTGGTCGGAAGATCTCAGTGAATGGAGCGCCGCTGCACGAATGGGGCGATCTGGCCGGTCAGTTCGGCGGCCGGGACGTAATGGGCGTGGTGGACGCGTTCGGAGAGGCCTACCTGTACTACCGCACCATGAATCCAGCTACCGGGCGAGTCGAACGGAAGGTCGCTTTCGTGAAGCGCGTGTTCGCGCAAGGCGTGCCCGTCTTCGTCGGCTCTGGATACTATTTGGATTCCGGGACAGGGCATGCCGCGGACCCTGGGGTTCCGGGAATCGATATCGGGGGCTCCCGTCAGGCCGGTCTCCAAGACCCTCGCTGAAGCTCTGTCCGATGGCGCCCGCGACGCGTTTCAGCGGCTGGCCGTGTCGCCGACTCGCCAGACTCCGTCGAGATGCCGCGCGGGGTGAATCGGAACCAGGTCGACCCGAACTTGGCACGTAGATGGCGTTACCCAAGCTAGCGTTCCGCTTGACAGCGAGGCGGGCGGCTTCATAGGCTTGAAATCCGCCCGTGCCCGAAGTTTCCGCCCTTAACGCCTTCATCGCCCTGCTGCCGATTCTGGCAGTGATGGTATTCCTCGTCGCGTTGCGCTGGCCCGCGACGCGCGCCATGCCCGTCGCGTACGCGATGACCGCTTGCTTCGCGCTGTTCTTCTGGCAGGTGTCGGTCGTCCACGTGCTCGCCGCGTCGATTCGCGGCGTGCTCATTGCCGTGTCGCTACTGTGGATCATCTTCGGAGCGATCCTGTTGCTCCAGACCTTGTCCGAGAGCGGTGCCGCGCTGTCCATCCGCCACGGGTTCATGAACGTCTCTCGCGACCGGCGGGTACAGCTCATCATCGTGGCGTGGATGTTCGGCGCCTTTATCGAAGGGGCTTCGGGTTTCGGTACTCCGGCGGCTGTCGCCGGCCCCTTGCTGCTGGCCCTTGGATTCCCGGCGCTCGCCGCGGTCATGTGTACGTTGATCATCCAGAGCACCCCGGTGACCTTCGGAGCGGTGGGCACTCCGATCCTCGTCGGCATGGCGGAATCCCTGAATGTCGAAACGGTCGAGACCGCGATCGCGCAGGCCGGGTTGCAGTACTCGGAGTTCATCTATCAGATCGGGGTGTTCGCGGCGATTCCCCACGCCATCGTCGGCACCTTGATCCCGCTCATCATTTGCGGGATGCTGACCCGCTTCTTCGGCAGCAACCGGTCCTTCCGCGAGGGGCTCGGCATCTGGAAGTTCGCGCTCTTCGCGGGCTTGGCGTTCACGGTGCCGTACATCTTGGTCGCAGTCTTCCTCGGGCCGGAATTTCCGTCCCTGCTCGGGGGCCTGCTGGGTCTGGGGCTCGTCGTGGTGGCCGCCAAACGCGGATTCCTGCTCTCCGGTGTCGAGCCGTGGGAGTTTCCGCCGCGCGAGTCGTGGCTCGCGGAGTGGGTCGGGACGTTCAGCGGCGAGCCCAAGAGCGAGGGCGATCCCATGCCTCTGGCCCGGGCATGGATGCCCTACGTGCTCGTGGCGGTCTTGCTCGTGATCACGCGCCTGCCCGCCCTGCCGTTAAAGGCTTGGCTCGCATCCATTCAAGTCGGCTGGGACAACATCCTAGGCACGGGCCTGTCCCAAGGCATCCAGCCGCTGTACTTGCCCGGCACGATCTTCCTGATCGTCTCGCTGGCGACCGCCGCGCTGCACGGCATGTCGGGACGCCAGGTCCGTAGCGCGTGGTCGGCATCCGCGCGCATGCTCGCCGGGCCGGCGTTCGCCCTGCTGTTCGCCGTGGCCCTCGTGCGGGTCTTCATCGATTCCGACGCGAATGCTTCGGGACTCCAGAGCATGCCGTTGGAACTCGCCGGGTTCGCCGCCGCGGTCGCGGGTGCGGCATGGCCGTTCTTCGCGGCGATGATCGGGGCTTTGGGCGCCTTCGTGGCCGGTTCCAACACAGTCAGCGACTTGATGTTCAGCCTCTTCCAGTACGGCGTCGCCGACCGGATCGGCGTCTCGCACCTAGTCGTGCTCGGCTTGCAGGCGCTGGGCGGGGCCGCCGGCAACATGATCACCGTGCATAACGTGGTGGCCGCCAGCGCCACTGTCGGCTTGGTCGGGCGCGAAGGCCTGCTGATTCGACGCACGATCTACCCGATGCTGTACTACGTGGTCGCAGCGGGATTGCTCGGACTCCTATTCAGCTACGTCGTCTTCGCCGACCGGTTCTGAGGCCCGCACCACCCGCCGGAGCGACTCGAGCCGGGCCATGAGTTCGTCCGTAGCGCTCGCGATTTGGTTCTGGTCGTAGATCACGCGCGGCTCCAGCAGCACGATCAACTCGGTCTTGCTCGTAGTCTCTTCCGTACTGCCGAAGGCTCTCCCCAGGACCGGGATCCGTCCGAGGATCGGCACGCGGCTCGAGTTGAAAATGCTCGTCTCCTGTATGATCCCGCCGATCGCGACGGTGTCTCCGTCCTTCACGGTCACCTGCGTGCTGACATTCCGGCGATCGATCGTCGGGGACTGGATCGTGCCGGTGATCCCGGTGGGCGTGGAGACCTCCTGCATGATCCGCAGCGTCACGATGCCCGAGGCGTTGACCCGCGCGGTCACGGACAGCCGGACGCCGGTTTGCACGTTGCTCACCGTGTTGGTGAAGAGCGACGAGCCCTCGGAGAACGCGCCGCCCACGACGGCTTGGGACGACAGCGTGGGAATGGTCTGTCCGACCACGATCTCGGCCGGGATGTTGTCCGTCGCGATCAGCGACGGTGCCGAGATCACCTTGGTCCGGCCCTCCTCCGCGCTGCCTTCGAGGAAGATCGCCAATTCCCGCGTGTTGCTCACGAGCGCGCCGATGCTGAGATTCGCCACTCCGCTGGGCCTCAGGCCGACGCCCAGCTTGCGCACGGCGGGGTCCTTGGATCGAGAGCGCAGGTAGGCGGACACGCCGCTCGAGAGCGAATCGGTAAGGCTCACCTCGTAAATCCTGGCGTCGATGAGCACCTGTCGCGGAGCGGTGTCGAGCGCGAGGAGCGTGCCGCGCACAGCTTCCCATTCCTGCTTGGTCGCTTGCACCAGGACGAGGTTGTTGATCGTATCGGCTACGATCCGCAGCGACGGCTCCGCCATCAACGGCGCTTCCGGGTTCAAGGATGCTAGCGCGTCTTGGCCGCTTGCACCCCCGAGGGCCGTCGGAGCGCCGCTGTAGAGTTGCTGGACTGTCGCCGCCAGATTCGCTGCCTCTCCGTACTGGGCGCGGTAGACGAAATTGCGCCTGCCGCCGGAAACGGTAGCTTGGTCCAGTTGCTGAATCCAAGACGCGGCTTCCTCCATGTACTTGTCGCTGGTGCTCACGGCCAGTAGCGCCCCGATTCGCGGAAGCGGCAGGAACCGGATCGCGTCGGTACGCGCGGCGCCCGGGATCGTCTGGAAGATCTCCTCGACCTCGGAAGCCAAGGTAGTGGCCAAGCTGTTCTCGATCATGAACAGCCGCATCTTTTGGTCGACCAGTTCCTCGGTGTCGAACAACGCGATCAAGTCCATGGTCCTTTGCATGTTGCGGCTGTTGTCCAGCACCAGCAGAGCGTTCGCGCCGTCGACCACCGCGTAGCGGCCGCCCGGGCCGAGGAACGGCTCGAGGATCTCGGAAAGCTCGGCGGCCGATGCGTGGCGCAAGCGAATCGCGTTGAGCACGAGGCGCTCGTCTTCGGGCAGGTCCGCCCCCTCTGGGAGGGCATCGATCGGCATGCGCGGCGCGTCGTCCAAGCGCACGATACGGGTCGTGTTCCCGACCTGCACGGCCGCCGCTCCGTTCATCCGCAGGATGGTCTCGAGCAACGGGCGCAGATCGGCCTCTCCGAGCGGGCCGTACGTATTCACGGTCACGGAACCGTCCGGAACCGCGGGATCGACGACGTAATTGAGTTGCAGGCGCCGCGCCAGAATATCGACCACATCCAAGAGGCTGGCGTCGCGAAAGTTGCTGAACGAGAGGTTCGCCGGCACGTCCTCCCCCGGCTGCCCTTGTGCGCGCGCGGAATCGGCGGTAATGCCTGTCAGCAGCAGCGCGATGCCCGCCACCGCGCCGAACGAACGATGCCAAGGGTGTAGACAGGTGGCCGGGCCGCCCTGTCGGCCAAGTTGCGATGCCGTGTCGGTCATGGCCCTCTACCGTTCCTCTCTTTCCCACCAGTGCTGGGCACCGAATGGAGAATGATGTACCCGGCGGACGTATCCGCCGGAGGTGGTGCCATCCGTCGCGCCGTCATTCGGATCCGCGGCGAAGCGACCCGGACGGAACTCCGCGCCCACGCGATACCCACCTCCGGGCGGCCTACTTGCAGGGGGCTCGTCGCCGATGCGAGTCGCGGGCGGTGACGGCGCGTTGACGCGATTCGACGGAACGGCTCGAGTGGCCGTGCGCTCCGGATTGCGCAGTTCGTCGGGGGTGGCCGTGAAGACGCTGCCGGATCGGAGGAACACCAAAGCGTCCGAGCGGACTGACCGCAGGACGAATTCGCCGACCGGCTGGCCCGGACGCACCCACTCGGCCCGCATGCCCGGCCGCGCCGCGAGCAGGGCGGCCGGGCCGTCGCCCAAGTCAGCGACGCCGAACAGCCTCGGCAGGGCGACGATCGGCGGTTGGGCAGTCTGCGTCGAAGAGACTCGAACCGCGGTCCCCCGGCCGGGCCTGAACAGCATGCTCTCTGCAATCTCGGTGAATTCCCCCGCTTGGAGCGCGGGCGGCGTGGACAGCTCTGCCAGACCGGCAACATCGTCCTGCCGAGCGTCACCGTCGAAGATGTCGTTGCGCGCGTTCTTCGCCCGGGAGTAGTGCCAGAGGTGCAAGCAAGTCAGACAGAAGATCGCAAGCAGGGCAATGTCCCACCAGCGGGAAGCGAGCCTCATGGCAGGGCCTCCGCATCGGATCGGTTCCCGGCACTCTTCCGCAAGTAGCCTTCGACCGTGAGCCTTACGCGAATCGAGTTCGCTTCGGAACCGTCAGGCCGCAACTCGACATTCCGCGGAGCGAGGAGCGTCTCCGCATTCGCTAGCGACGCCAGAACATCCACGAATTGCTCCATCTCGCACCTGAACTCGACGCCCAAGGAGACTGCGTCATACGGTCCGGCCGTCTCTGGCGGCGCGAAGCTCGATCCTTCCAGTTCGATCCCCGCCCGCTCCAGCAAGCCCGTCATCGCGCTCCTCACTTCGGCTTGTGCCAGTGCCGGCGATGCCGATTGCAGGAGCCCGTTTTCCAGTTGCGCCATCGCGCGGGTCATCTGGCGCGACTCGCGCTCGCGGGTGGGCTGCCGCGCCGCAAGTTGCCGAGCGAGCAGGTATCGCTGCTCGAGCGATTCGAGGCTTGCCTCGGCGGCAGCCTGCCTGGATACCGGCACGGCCCCACCTAACAGCCAGAGCACGGCAAGTGCAAGGGCGACCGCGAGGATGCGCAGCGCTCGCCTGTCCCGCTCCGAGAGATTCTTGAAGCCGTTCATTGGCGTCTCGCCTCGATTTGGAAGTTCTCGCCACGGTCGCCTCTAGACGGGGCCCTGGAGAATCGCGGGGCGGAGAGGGTAGAGGAAGCGTCGATGATTCCCAGCAGCGGGTTCGCATTCGTCGCGACCCCTGTGAGGGTCGCTGTCGAGTCGTCCAGCGTCAGGCCAGTCAGCCATGCGGATTGCGGAAGGATCCGGGAGATTTCGCGTAGCGTGACGAGGTCGCGCGCGGCCCGATTTCGGCGATGCCGCAGCCAGTCCACGCTGACTTGAAGATCCGCGGCCTCGGCATTGTCGGGAGCGAACGTATCCGCGTCCGCTTCTAGCCGTGCAGCCTCTTTCCGAAGCCTCTCGGCATAGCTGCGATCCTCCAACACCATAAAGGTGAGATCTCCGCCGCCGATAAGTGCTAGGGCGGTTATTCGCAGGATGGTAGGGCCGGACGGGAGGAGCGACAGGAGCGTCCGTCGGCGGGCAGGAAGCAAGTTCAGTCGCAAGCCGGCGCGGGGCCGGGCCGACTCGATGGCTGTCGCGTAGGCCACCGCGTCGCGCACCAAGTCAAACTCCTCGGCCGCGCGAACCGGTTCGGGCAGCATGTCGCGGAGCGGTACGATGCCGAGACCCGTCACCGGGTCAGGGGGGATCTCCGTACCCGCGAATGCCACCCCGGCCGACCGTTCGCCATGCCCCGGCAGGCCCTCGAGTGCTAGGCGCAAGGCACCCTCCAGTGTCACGCCGCCGAGGTCGATCGCAGCACTCCAAAGCGGATTTCCAGCGGATCGGCCATACAGTTCGAGTTGCTCTCCCTCGATGTCCGCGATCAGAATCGGCTTGCGAGGCGGGGTTGCGCGCATTCGCGTGGCTGCGGTTAGCGCCGAAGCCGCGACCGTGCACGCGGACAAGTGGATCCCCGCCGCCGCGAACCGCTCCTCATAGGCGTTGATCGTGGCGGTACGGGCAATTATCGTCGGGACCTTCCGCCGCGCGAGTTCGCCACCCTGACCCTCCGGACGCACCCAGTCATGTAGGACTTCCTCGTCTCCGAACGGGTGCAGGTCCGGCACCTGCCAAGTGACCGAGGACGCGAGTTTTCGCGTCGGCATCGGGGGCAGGTCGAGAGTCCGCAGGACGACGTCTTGCCGCGGCATGCAGAGAGTCGCGTTTCCTTTCTTGATCCCGCACTGGCGAAGGAATCCCCGGTACTCCCGTCCCCACTCTCGGGGCGGGCGCTCGGCGAAGTCCGGAATACGCACCCGACCGAGCACGGTGACGCCGGCGCGCTCGACGCGCACCGCGACGGCGACGAGATCCGCGCCCCGTACGGCAATCCCGCAACCAGTCGACCCGGCAAGAACCCCTCCCAGCATGCGTTCGGTGCGATCCCAGGACCCTAGAGCGGTCGCTCGTACCAGCGGCGAATCCGCAAGCGGCCGGTCGATTCGTTTGCCTCGACCGTCGCGGCGACGGTGCGCGAGGCGAGCCGCGCAAGCTCCCTCCCCGTTGCCGTGATCGTCCACTCTCCGACACCGGCACCGGTGCTTAGCGGCAAGTGCATGGCGGCTCGCGATGCTCGGCGGAAGAGCGCCCCGGTCTGCGAAAGCGGGGCTTGCTCCCGAGCGGCGAGCACTTCGTCGGCTAGGGCTGCGGACAGGCCGGTAGCGAGGAGCACGGCGCGGGGAGCCGCGTTGATGTCGACACTTGCGGATCCCTCCGTTCGCAGGTAGCGGCGCAGGCCCGCGATCTCTCGCAGCCCTTTCCTTCCGCTGTCCGGCGCGACCGGTCGGTACGTACCGTAAAGCAGGTCTGGAGAGATGCCCGGAACCGTCAAGAGTTCCTCAACTACTTGTATAGACGCGAATCGCCGCTCGAAAGACGACCGCTGGGTCGAATCCGGAGAACCGGGCCGCGACGGATTGAAGTGGCGGATGCGGCCCGCAAGCAACCCTTGCCGGTATTGCACGATGCCGTCGGCCAGAGAGCCCGCGTTGTCGGGTGCGGAAGCCACCCCGCCGATGAGTATTCGCAGCGCTTGCCTACCGCACCGGTTCACGTTGATTTTGCCGGCTTCGGCTACGATTCGCACATCGGCGGTGCCCGCCGGGAAGCTGTAATCGCGCTGGACGCTTCCCGACAGAAAGCCTCTCCGAACCGTTGCGTTCGCGAGTTCGTGCAGCGCCGCTTCGATGCCCCCGCGCGCCAGCAAGTACGCCTGCGCGCTGTCCGCTCGCAGTGCGGCGCGATCCAAGGCGGTCCGAGCCGACGAGGAGAGAGCGAGAGCGATACAGCTCAACGTCGCGACGCCGCCCAGCACGGCGAGCAGGGCCGAGCCGCGCTGTGCGGAGCGTCGACGACCCGAGCATTCTGCGGCTCTCGGGATCATCGGCCGAGCCCTCCAAGCGCTTCCGCCTCGGCAGGCACTGAAGCCGTAACCCAACGTTGTTGCCCGTCGCGCGATCCGGCGCTCGACACGCCCGAGGTCCACCGGATGCGCACTGCCCGAGGCACTCTGTTCTTGTCGCGCCAGCGACTCACCCAGCGTTCCGGTTCGTCAGTCCCCGCAGGGATCTCCAAATACTCGAGGCTAAAGTCGACCAGATCCTCCGCGACAGTCCAGGATTCCGCCCCTACCAAGGGGCTCGCGGCGTTCGAGGCGGGACTCTCCAGAAGCGCGCCAAGTTCCTGCAGACTCGGGCAAGGGACATCTGTCAAGACGAACTGGACACCGCCCGATTCGGGTATCGCCCCCAATGTGACGAACCGCAGGCCCGCTCGCCCGCCCGTCGTGGGCGAATGCCCGGTGACGAAACGCACCGTGCGCTCCTCCCCTTGAAAGAACGGTTGCGGCGACTCTCCCCGCGGTCGCGGCGTGACCAACGGGACGATAGAGGAGATGGCCTCGTGAAGCCGCAAGCTCGCCATTCCGAGGCGCCGGTCCTGTCGCAGCGCTTCGCGTGTCTCGACCCAAGCGCGCAAGCCGTTCCCGGTCACCGCGACCAGACCGGTAGCCAAGAGAGCCAGCAGCGTCAGGGCGGTCACTGCCTCGACGAGCGTGGCGCCCTGCGTTGACCGCTCCATGCCGGAAGCGGGTGCGCGGCGTCGATTCATGGCAGTCGCAGCCTCCGGTAGCCCTCTAGACGAATCGATCTCCGCTCGCCCCCGCGCTGCCACCGCCACTCCAGCCGGACGCGCACCAGGCGGCTGCCCTTCGCGTCAGCACCGAATCCATCGAGCGGTTCCACGAACGCTTCCCATTCGGAAGCGGATCCATGCCGCCCCCTGAAAGTTGCGCCGGGCTCGAGAGACCGGCGAGAGAGCAGTTCGTTCATGCAACTCCTGGCAAGGAGTCCGGCTTCGCCGTGATCGCGCGCGGCGCCCGCCGCTGACACCGACGAACCGATCGCGCTAAGGATGCCCACGGCGGCGACGCCGAGCAGCAGCGTGGCGACCGCAACTTCCAGCAACGAGAATCCGTTCTTGCGGATCATCGGTCGGCCCTCAAGTCCCGGAGCGTGCCGTCCAGCGGGTCCACTCTGAAGCCGACCCGACCGTTCCCGCGCGCGGCAAGCGCCACGGTTAGATTCGGGGGCATGTCCCCCGGGCGCAAGACGACCGTCAGTTCGCGGTCGGGCAAAACGATGCGAACAGGCGGTTGGAATTCAAGTTCCCGATGCCAAACCCCGTCGCCCGTGCCTGCCTGGATCAGGCCTGCCGACGGATCGATGCGTACCGCCACGGCTACCCGGTTCCGGTCCGCGTGCTGTTGCGACTGGAGCAGCAACGTTCCTGCCGCGTCCGAGGCGGTGCGCAGTCGAATGCCGTCCAACGCCCGATCCAACCCCGGGTACGATACGGCGAGGGCGAGTCCCGCCAGCGTCGTCGCCACCAAGACCTCGAGCAAGGTCACTCCGGCCCGCTCGTAGCGCATGGCCGCCTGCCCTCACCGCCAGCTGACGATGTCCGCCGCGGCGTCCTCGCCGCCCGGCTGGCCGTCGGACCCGAAGCAGAGGACTTCCGGTCCCGGCCCGTGTTCCCCGGGAAAGCGGTACACGTAGGGATTGCCCCACGGATCGAGCGGGATCTCCTTGTCGAGGTAGGGGCGGATCGCCTCGAGCCCTTCCGATGCAGCCGGAAAGCGCGCTTCGTCGAGATTGAAGCGTTGCAGCGCCGTCATGAACGATTCGATCTGGGCACGGGCCGCGGCCCGCCGGCCTTGGTCCCCGACCGGGGCGAGTTGCTGCCAGGCAACCGCCGCGAACAAGGCGATGATCGTCACGGTCACGAGCATCTCGATCAGCGTGATGCCCGCCGCGCTCGGTCTGGGTCGCTCTCTCGATGCCATTTACAACCCCATGCGCTGGACGCCGGACAGCGCGAGCAGCGTTCCGAACACCATGATGGCGATCAAGCCGCCGAGCAGCAGGATCACGAGCGGTTCGAGAAGCGCGTTGAATCGCTTGAGCGCCTCGCGCGTCTGGCGCTCGTAGATCGTCGCCACTTGGTCGAACATGCGGTCCAAGTGGCCGGTTTCCTCGCCCACGGCCAGGAGCCTGCCGACAAGGGCCGAAAACACTTGGGCGCCAGCGACGGATCGGGCGACGGTCTCGCCCCGCTTGACCGCTTCCGTGACGGGTTCCAATGCCGCTTCGACCGCCCGGTTCGCGAGCACGCTCCGAGCGATGCCGAGCGCTGGAAGGATCGGCACGGACGCGCCGAGGAGGGTCGCCATCGCCCGGGCGAACCGCGCCGTGACGGCATGCCGCACGAGGCGTCCAATCACGGGGACGCGGAGCAGTGCCGCGTCCATGCGCCGGCGACCCGAGGCCGTGCGCGCCCACCAAGCGAGCGCGCCCGCCGCAACTGTCGGTAGCAGCGTCAGGACCAGCCACCAGCGGCGTAGCGCCTCGCCGCCGCTCAGCATGAGTTGCAGGGCCAGGGTCGGCTCGGTGCCTGAACTGCGCAACGTCTCGGTCAAGCTCGGCGCCACGTACCACAGCATGACCAGCAACGACGCGGAGCCGACCGCCAGCAGCAGTGCGGGATAGGCGAGCGCGGAGGACAATTCGCTACGCATTTCGTCCCGAGTGCGCTCGAACGCAGCCAACCGGTCCATCACGACCGGCAGCGCACCGGCCGCCTCGCCGGCCCGCACCATGTTGATGTAGAGGCGGGAAAAGCGATCCGGTTGGAGGCCAAGTGCGCCGGCGAACGACTCCCCTGATCGCACGTCACGCAAGATCGCACGAATGGCGAGCGCGTCGCGCTCGGATTCGGCAACCTCCGCGACAGTCTCCAGCGCTCGTTCCAGCGGGACTTCCGCTTGCAAGAGTGTCGCGACCTCTTCAGTGAACCGCAGCGTGGCCCGCCGGTGACGCCAAGACGGCCCGGCGCTCCGTTTCCGACGGGAGGGTGCTTCGGCCTGAATGTCGGTTGCTACCAAGCCCCGCTTCCGCAATTCGCGCGCGGCCATCCGCCCGTCCTCGGCGGCGAGCGAACCGCTCAGCGCATGCCCGTCCGCGTTGACCGCCCTGTAGCGAAATGTCTGCATGTGCCCCTGTCTCGCGCCTCACCCTTCCGGCGTGGCGCCGAGCACCTCCTCGACGGTTGTCAGTCCCCGCTCGATCTTCTGCCACCCGTCCCATTGAAGCGTGCGCATGCCTTGTTTCCGGGCCGCGTCACCGAGTTCGCTCGCGCTGTGGTTGCTGGCGACGGTCTGCCGGATGGGCTCGGTGATTTCCAGCAGCTCGAAGATCCCGATCCTGCCGCTGTACCCTTGGCCCCGGCATTCCTTGCAGCCCGGCGCCTGCCACGTGCGGACGGGCCGCCCGTCGGGGCCGGTCGCGGGTCGGCTTGGTGTCTTGCAGCGCGCGCACAGCAGGCGCACGAGCCGCTGGGCGAGGACCGCGATGACCGAGGAGGCCAGCAAATAGCGTTCGACACCCATGTCCGCCAGTCGCGTGATTGCGCTCGCGGAATCGTTCGTATGCAAGGTCGAGTACACGGCGTGCCCGGTCAGGGCCGCCCGCACGGCGGTCTCGGCGGTCTCGGCGTCGCGAATCTCGCCCACCATGATCACGTCCGGGTCTTGCCGCACGATGTGCCGCAGCCCGGATGCGAAGGTCAGTCCGATCGGGGGATTGACATGAATCTGGGTGACGCCCTCGAGTCGATACTCGACGGGGTCCTCGAGCGTCACGATCTTGCGCGTCGGGGAGTTCACGCTCTTCAGCGCGGCGTGCAGCGTGGTCGTCTTGCCGCTACCGGTCGGGCCCGTCACGAGCAGCAAGCCGTGGGGCACGGCGGCCAGACGCGCCACCCGCGCCAGCAGATCCCCTCCAAGGCCTAGCGATTCGAGACTGAAGCCCCCGGAGGTCGCGCGGTCGAGCAAGCGCAGCGCCACGGATTCCCCGTGGAGTGTCGGGAGCGTGGCGACGCGCACGTCGAGATCCCGGCCGAGTATGCGGAGTTCGATGCGCCCGTCCTGCGGCAAGCGGCGTTCGGCGATGTTCAGTCCCGCCATCAGCTTCAGCCTCGACACGACCGGCGCCCGCATCGGGCGGGGCGGGGCATTCCGGGGTTCCAAGATGCCGTCAATCCGAAAGCGCACTTGGCAGTCGTCCTCGAGCGGCTCCAAGTGAATGTCGCTGGCGCGCTCTTCAAGGGCTTGCGCGATCATGGCGTTCACGTATCGAATCACCGGAGCCTCGGAGGCCATGTCGCGCAATTGCTCGATGTCGTCGGCGCTCGCCTCGGCGATCTCGCGCTTCTCCGGCAAGCCGTAGCGCTCGTCAATCGCGGCAAGAATGTCGCTCTCCGCGGCTAGGACGACTCTTACGGGTCGGCCGGTCAGGGACTTGATGCTGGTGAGCGATTCCAAGTCGAGCGGGTCGCTCGTTGCCACTGCGAGGTGCTCGCCCTCCAGCGCGAGGGGGAGCATCCGGAACTGACGCAGGTAGTCTGGCGGAACATGACCTACAGAAGGCGGTTCGCTCGGAAAGTCCTCCTTGTGGATCAAGGGGATTCCGAAATACGTGGACTCGGCTTCCAGCAAATCGCGGGGCTTGACCAGCCCCAAGTCCACGAGCGTGCGGCTGAGACAGCTCCCGTGGTCCGCTTGCAGGCGCGTTGCCCGGTCGAGATCGCTCTGCCGCAGCAGGCCCTTCTCGACGAGCACCGTGCCGAGGCACTCGGGCCGCTCGGCTGGGGCCGCGTGCGTTGCTTGCATCGACATCTCCGCGGCCGTCCATGCTCCGTTGGGCGGAGCTAGTAGTACCTCGTGGTCAGCCTGGTCTCGCCCGACAGAGCGCCCCGCGCCGCCGCGATCACGATCTGACTTGGAAGTTCCGTCCGATCCTCCCACGGAAAGTGGAACAGCGAGACCGCAAGGGCGACCTGCAAGTCCGGGGCGAGTTCGGTAAGGCGGGGGCCAAGGTCGACCAGAGCCATGCGCATGGTTCGGCGCAACGGTTCCAAGCCGTCCCGCTTGCGAACGTTGAACTGCTGGATCTCGTCGGCGGTGTAAGAGCGGCGGAACGGGCTCAGGTTCGCGGCGGGCTCGAGGTTGACCTCGATCGAGAAGACGACGCCGTATCCCGGGAGATAGATGCCGCGGGTCGCGCTGATCGCGGTCGCTCCGCCATCCGTGGCGCGCCGGAAGCGCCGGTCGACCGCGCGTTCCAGCGCTTCGATCTGCCCGACCAGGTCCGGCTCCAGCAGCTCGATGCCCGCCGCGCCGAGCGGAACCCACAGCATCACCAAAGCGAGACAGATCTTCATGGCCGAGTCTCCGGAATCGCGGCTAGATCGAATTCGAGGAGCTGTCGCTTGAGAAGTTCGTGCTTGGCATTCAAGAATCGGTAGGCGGCCACGGAGTCGGCATGCATTGCCGCGATCTCCCGCCTGAGCGCCGCGACTTCCGCTTCGGCGCCTTCCGTACGCGCCGCCGAGGCTGAGACTTCGATTAGCGCGCTCGCCCAACGGGCAGAGCTCCGCTCGATTTCTTCCCGGATCGCAGCGCGGAGTTGCTCCTCGCTGAGCGCCGGGCCGGGGGCAACGGGCGCCTTCGGCGCATCTCCGAACGAAACGATCCATCCATCTGGAAGGCGCTGGACGGTAGGTTGACTGAGCCAGACCGCTCCGAAGAGTCCCACCAGCACTGCCGCGCAGACGGCCGCTAGGCGGAATCCGTACCCTGCGCCCCACAGCGAGGATGCCGGGCGGGCGGTTACCGCCGGTACCGGATCCGGTACGAACGAGGAGTGCTCTGGAACCTCCGCTTCCGGCAGCGAACGCAGCGCGCCCAAGAGCCTGCGCTGGACTTCCAATTCCTTCCGGGCCTGCGGATCGCTCCTGAGCGCGGCTTCGACAGCCGCCCTGCGCGGGGATGGCAAATCGTCGAGCAGGTAGTCTCTGATTTCTTCCGGTGAAACGCTCACGTGCGTACCTCCTTCGCATTAGTAACCGGCTCCAGCACTTCGCGCAAAGCGTCGAAGGCCGCATACAGACGTGATTTGACCGTCGAGGCCGGACAGTCCAGAATCTCCGCGATCTCGTCAAACTTGAACCCATACGTCACCTTGAGGAGCACCGCTTCGCGTTGGCGCACCGGCAGCGTGCCGAGTGCCTGCTCCACGAGGAAAGCGAGTTCGGCATCGCCGTAGCCGAATCCTCCGACCCGAATCCCGGGCAGGCTCGCGAAATCCGCAGTCGTCTCGATGTCTTCGACTGCCGAAGCTGGCCGCGGTCGACGATGGAGGGAGGCGGCCTCGTTGTGGGCGATGCGAAAGAGCCATTGCGGGAATCGTCCGGTATCCGCGAGCCTCGGCAAGCCGCGATACGCCTTCAAGAACGTCTCCTGGCATGCGTCCAAGGCGTCTTCGCGGTTGCCTAGCGAACGCAGCAGGTAGTTGTAGACCTTCTTCTCCCATCGCGATACCAGAACGGCGTAGGCCCGGGCATCACCGCGCCGCGCGCGCCGGACAAGGGCGCGATCTTCGGATCCGGGGATCATGAACGATTCATCCGCCCACTAGGCAAGACGCTGGGTGGCGGGAAAAAGACGACTCGCCCGACTCGTGCCGCCAGTCGACTCCCTATCAAGGGTGACAGCGCCGGGCCGCACGAGCGAATATTCTTCAGCTCGTGCGCAAGTCTTGCCGAAAAAGTCCGCCGCTCGCTCGTCTAAGAGACGCTGACACAAACTACGGTTCGAATACACCTTCTCCTTGTGAACCTGTGGTTGACACGAACGGCGAGGCGCAAGCCTCGCCGTTCTATTTTTAGGGAACCCCTGCTACCGTGCTTCCCGTGTGAAGCGACTGATCGTCAATGCTGACGACTTCGGGTACACCCGGGACGTCAACGAAGGGATCTTGCACTCCCACCGGCACGGGATCGTCCGCTCCGCCTCGCTGCTGGCGAACGGCTCCGCGCTGGAGCACGCTGTCAGCTTGGCGCTCCAGTGCCCCACGCTAGCGGTCGGCTGCCACCTGACGCTCGTCGAGGGGGTGTCCGTCGCGCGCCCCGGCACGACCCTGCCCCCGTCGCTGGGAAGACTGCTGGTCGATCCGCCGACGCGCGAAGACGCGATCCGCGAATTCCGATCCCAGGTGGAACAGCTCTTGGCGCGGGGCATCGGACTCGATCACTTGGACACCCACAAGCACCTGCATATCTTCCCGCCCGTGCTCGATGCCGTAACCGAGGTTGCGCGCGAATTCGGCATCCGGTGGATTCGCAAGCCTTTCGACATTCCGTTCGGGACGGTCCGCTCGGGACGCCGCTGGATCGCGACCGCTGTGGGCTCGTTGCGGGTCCCGTTCGAAGCGCGACTGGCCCGGGCCAAGTGCGGCACGAGCGATTACTTCGCCGGCTTCGCGGCGACCGGCACCGTGGACGCTGCATGGCTCGTCGGCTTGCTGTCTGAACTGCCGCATGGCACGGGAGAGCTTGTGTGCCACCCCGGCTACTGCGGACCCGAACTCTCCGCCGCGAACACGAGGCTCAAGGAGAGTCGGCACGCCGAAATGCAGGCTCTGTGCGATCCAGCCGTGCTCGACGCCGTCGGTGCCAACGGCATCGAGCTACTCGCGTACCGCGACTTGGACCTCCCAACGGAGTAAGCCGCAAGTCGGATCGAGGGCGTTTCGTCATGCGTGATGAGAATTCAATGTAAAGGGTTCGTAAAAGCATGCCGCGCCGCCCGGGATTGCGCGGGGGCCTGCCGTAAACCCGTGCCGCTCATTCGTCATGGTTAACGAAGCACGATTGCAATTCAAAACACCTTCTCCTTGTGAACTTGTGTTTGCAACGAACGGCGGGGCGCAAGCCCCGCCGTTCACTTTTCGAAACGGCATGCACATCGAGTCGGTCGAACCGTGCAGACACTGAACGAGCCAGACTGTTCAGTGCCCGAGCGACTTGCGCTTGGACCTTCGCTCACGAGCCAGCCTCCGCGGTCGTACCGACGGTCCAGCCGGACACGCGACCCGAATCCTCTAATCTGGGGCTGGCATGCAACTCGGTTACGTCAGCGCCATCTTGCCGGAACTCTCCTTCGACCAGATCTGCGAGGTGGGCGCGGAGGAGGGCTACGACTGCATCGAAGTCATGTGCTGGCCGCCCGGCAAGGCCGAGCGTCGCTACGCAGGGGTCACGCACATCGACGTGGCCAGCCTCGATGACGCCCTGATGGCGGAGATCCGCGAGTCGGTCGAACGCCACGGCGTGCAGATCAGCGCTCTCGGATACTACCCGAATCCGTTGTCTCCGAACGAAGACGAGGCGCGGATCGCCCAGGATCAGATTCGCCGCGTGATCCGCGGAGCGCAGGCCCTTGGCCTAGCGACCGTGAACACGTTCGTGGGACGCGACTGGACTCTCTCCGTCGAAGAGAACTGGCCGAACTTCCTGAGCGTGTGGCGTCCGCTAATCGCGTTCGCCGAGGATTGCGGTGTCCGGGTCGGCATCGAGAACTGCCCGATGACGTTCACCCGCGACGAGTGGCCGGGCGGCAAGAATCTCGCCTTCTCGCCCGCGATCTGGCGGCGCATGTTCGAAGACATTCCCAGCGCATCGTTCGGACTGAACTACGACCCTTCGCACCCGACGTGGATGCACATGGACCCCGTCGCCCCGCTGCGCGAATTCCGCGACCGCGTTTTCCACGTGCATGCCAAGGATGTCCGGATCGATCGGCACCTCTTGAACGACGTGGGGATCTTGGCCTACCCCTTGCAGTTCCACACGCCCAAACTCCCCGGCTTGGGTGACGTGAATTGGGGGCAGTTCTTCTCGACGCTTACATCGACGGGTTACGACGGGCCGGTCTGCGTGGAAGTCGAGGATCGAGCGTACGAGGGATCCTTGGAGGCCCGCAAGCTCTCGTTGCGACAGAGCGCGCGCTTCCTGCGGCAGTACGTCCCGGAGCCTGTCGCTCCGTAAGCCGGCCGGATCAGGGTCGGTTCCCCGACGGTTCGGGCGCGATAGCGGCGAAGTCCGCGATCGTCGTGAGTTGCACCAGCATGTGGGCTAGGAAGGCCAGTCTGTTGCGCCGGACGGCCTCGTCCTCGGCCATCACGAGCACCTCGTCGAAATACCGATCCAACTGTGGCCTCAAGGTTGCAATCTCGGTCAGCGACGCGGCGTAGTCCCGACTCGAGTTGTGACTGAAGATCTCGTCCTCGACCCGTTCCAGTGCCTCGTGCAGGTCGACTTCCGCTTCCGAATCGAACAGCGAGGTGTCGGGTACAACACTTGCGAACGCATCCGTGCCTCCCGCTTTTTCGAGGATGTTGCGAATGCGCTTGAAGCTCACCGCCAGTGACGCGAAATCGGGCGTGGATCGCACGTGCGCGAGGGCTCGAGCGCGCGCCGCTACGTCGACAGGAACATTGTCCGAAGCAGTTAGGACCGCCTGCGCGACATCCGGGGTGAAGCCACCAGATTCTTGTAGCCAATGCCGCAGGCGCTCGACGAAAAACGCTCTCAGACTGGAGGCGTTCTCTCCCGCTCGTGCTACCTTCACCAAACTGCTCAGTTGGAGGGGCAAGTCGCATTCGACAATGATCCGGATAACGCCGTACGCGGCTCGGCGGAGAGCTAGGGGATCCTTGGAGCCAGTCGGAACCAAGCCAATCTTGAACATGCCGCCCAAGGTCGCGAGCTTGTCCGCCAAGGATGCCACTTGACCCGCGACGGAGCGGGGAAGCGAGTCCGCGGCGCCCGCTGGCAGGTAGTGGTCGTAGATCGCATCGGCGACTTCCTGAGCTTCGCCTTGCGCTTTAGCGTAGAGCCCGCCGATCTTGCCTTGAAGTTCCGGAAACTCTCCCACCATTTCGGTAGTCAGGTCCGACTTCGCGAGTCTCACGGCCCGTAGCGTTGCGTCGACGGTTGGATCGTCCAACTCCAAGTCAGTGACCAAGCCGCGCGCTATCGCCCAGTTGCTCTCGGTCTTGTCCCAGTAGCTGCCTAGCGTAGCTTGGAACGTCACGGTCTTCAGTTCCTCTACGCGGTCAGTGAGCGACAGGCGCTGGTCGAACTCCCAGAAGAAGCGAGCGTCGTTGAAGCGAGCGCGCAGCACGCGCTCGTGCCCCCGGCGGATTTCGCCGTCCGGGTCACCGCCCGAGTTCGCGATCGCGACAAAGCTATTGGCCAAGGAGCCGCTCTCCGTTTCGATCGCGAAGTACTTCTGATGGGTCAGCATCACCGTCTCGAGCACTTCGTCGGGAAGGTCCAGGTACTCCGGGTCGAAGGACCCCAGCACGGCGCTAGGGAATTCGGTCTCGTACGCGAGTGTCCGCAGGAGCCCGGGATTGCTGCGGACGCGCAGTCCCGCGGGGACTAGAGCCTCCGATTCGCTCGCGATCCTGCGACAGCGCTCCTCCGTCGAGAGCACCACTCCGTTCGCCGCGAGGGCGCTGCGGTAATCGTCGGCACCGGTTACCGCAAGCGCTCTGGAACCGAGCCTGCGGTGACCCCAAGTCTCGTTGGAAGAGGCGACCCCGCCGATCTTGAACGGCACTACCTCTCCGTCCAGCAAGGCCACGATCCAGCGGATCGGACGGATGAAGCGCGGTCCGTTGCGACCGGTCCAATGCATGCTGCGGGGGAAATGGATGCCGAGGATCACCTCGGGCAGGATTTCCGCCAGCAAATCCGCTGCGGAGCGACCGAGCAGCGGACGCTCGACACAGAGCTTGCCGTCGGGGCTCACCTTCATTTCGTCGACGGGTGTTCCCGTCTTCTGCGCGAAGCCGAGCGCCGCCTGGGTTGCGTTGCCGTCCGGGTCGAACGCGATGTTCTGGGCCGGACCGTAGATCGTCAGGGTCCGGTCCTCTTGTTTGGGCGGCAGGTTCTCGGCGATCAATGCAAGTCTGCGGGGAGTCGCCTCCACGGCGATCTGAACGCCAGCTTCGAGGTCCACCCGCTTCAGCGCCTCGAGCGTGAGACGCTGCAAGTCCTGACGCGCCCCGTCAATCATGCGGGCCGGGATTTCCTCGGTGCCGATTTCAAGCAGGAGATCGCTCATGCGGTCACCTCTGCGAGTCCCTCTCGCTGCTCGACCCACGCGTTCGCGACCGCTACCGCCAAGCTCCGCACGCGTTGAATCACTTGAGCCCGCTCCGTCACGCTGATCGCCCCGCGCGCCTGCAACGTGTTGAACAAGTGGGAGCATTTCAGCGTCTGGTCGAATGCCGCGAGCAAGGGGAAGCGACGTCGAGCCTGCGGGTCTTCGCGTTCGTGGAAGGCGGCGATCAGGCGCTTGCACTCGGCTTCGTGGAGCTTGAACTCTCGCCACACGAAGTCGACATCGGCCTCGTCGAAGTTGTACGTCGAGTACTGCTCTTCGTCGGCCAGCCGGACATCACCGTACGTCCAGCGGTCGTTCCACTGGATGTCATAGACGCTCTCGACGTCTTGAATGAACGCGGTGAGCCTTTCCAGCCCGTACGTCAACTCCGCGGGCGCGGTATCCAGGTCCTGTCCCCCGCACTGCTGGAAGTATGTGAACTGCGTGATTTCGAGGCCGTCCAGCATGACCTGCCAGCCGACCCCCCAAGCGCCTAGCGTGGGAGACTCCCAGTTATCCTCTTCGAGCTTGCAATCGTGCTTGGTCAGATCGATCCCGATTTCTTCCAAGCTCTTGAGGTACAGCTCGACCACGTCGTCGGGCGCGGGCTTGAGAATCACCTGCAGCTGCATGTGTTTGTACAGCCGGTTCGGGTTCTCGCCGTAGCGGCCGTCGGTCGGCCGTCGGCTGGGCTGAACGTACGCAACGCGGTACGGTTCCGGCCCGAGAACCCTGAGGAACGTCTCCGGGCACATGGTGCCGGCTCCGACCTCGCAGTCGAACGGCGCCTGAATGATGCACCCTTGGCGAGCCCAATAGTCCTTGAGCCGCATCACTACGTCTTGGAACGTCAACATGGAGGTACGGGTACAGTTCCCGCCGAGGCTGATCAGGGCATGCCACGGGTGTGCCCTGACGGAACCCCGATTCCGCTACCAAGTATAGCAACGTTCGGGCCAGGCTGGGTCGGCGCGAACGAGATGCCGCTCCGAGCCCTAGGCGAGCCGGTCCATCGTGTCCCCGGCACCGCCCCGGACCTGGACCTCGGAAGGCTCCGATTCGCACCAGGTGATGATCGGACTCCCTGAGTGTCCCAAGTCGCCGTCGCGGACTGGAGGGCGGCAGTTGACGGAGTCCGCAACGCGTGGCAAGAGTCACTCCAAGAAGTTCGCCATGGATGGTTGTTCGACCACGAATGACAATCCATTCATCTTGGATCCACCTTGCCAAACAGACGCCTTCTCCAGAGATCACCGAGATAATCACCGGAGTCTACGAGGCTCTTGAGCAGTTCTTGGTCCCGAGCGCGATGGATCGTAGAGAATCCCTCCGCTTTTTCCAACCAGTAGACTTCATCAAGTTTCACTCCATCCAAGAAATCTGAGGAATGCGTTGACACGAAAGCCTGTCCTCCCCGCCGTGCGTAGTCCCTGAATTCTTCAACGAGTTCCCCGAGGAATGCTGGATAGAGCTGATTCTCTGGGTGCTCAACCGCAAGCAATGGGTGAGGTTTCGGGTCATTGAGGAGTATGAGGTATGCAAACATCTTCATCGTACCATCCGACACGTAGCGAGCAGTGAATGGCTCTTTGAAACGTCCGCCTTGGAAACGCAGCACCAAGCGGCCATCTTCGGTCTGCATGGCTTTGACGTCAACCACATCCGGGACGCGTGACCGCATACTAGCTAACACCTTCCCAAATTGCTCGGGGTGATTTTCGTAAAGATATTGCGCAACCTGTGCAACATTGTCTCCTCGCGCAGACAAGTGTTCGGCGCAATCAGCTTCGGCACTTGGTCGGGCGGCAGCGATATGAATGTTCGAAGTGTGCCAGTTCTCAATTAGGCTATGAAGCTCCGAGGCTACGCGGAATTCACGAAACTGTCCCAACCCTTTTATGGCGAGAATGCTTGGATCTTCAAGCACGTAAGGCTCTCGATGCTCGACTGCACCCGCTTTGCCGTAGACCGACTCATTCGCAATAGCCGTGCCGCTTCCGGCAGAGAAATCGACGAGGTGCCCCGAGCGGCCGCTACCAACACCATGTTGGTAGCGCAACACTTCTCGATTCACGATCACTCGTCCCTTCTTGAGTGCCACGTCGAGGATGTACGAGGCTAGGCGTCCGCCGCTCTCTCGAAACTTGATGGTGATCCCAACCGGACCCCTCTGATTGCGACTGACGATCTCCTTGAATCCGCCGCGTCCGGCAACCGCGGAAGTCGCGTTTCCGACAACGGCGTCCTTCAGAAACGAGAACACATCGAAGAGTGTTGACTTGCCCGTTCCGTTCGCACCCACCACCACTGTCATTGAAGGGAGCTTGGTCAGCTTCACATTGCGGAACACACGGTAGTTCCGGATTTCGATCTGCTCAATCCGCATCGTTGCTCAAGCCTCCTTCGGGACCTTGAGAAATGGCGCACTCGAGTGCCTACCTAGCATAACAGAATTCAGGCGAGCCGGTCTTCATGTCAACTGTACCCTGACCAGCGTGGTCGATCCGAGCATGTAGGATGGCTGACTCTCAGTGTTGTGGATCGTAATCTGCTGCATGTGCCAATACAGCCGATTCGGATGCTCAACGTAACGACCGTCGGCCCCCCGTCAACTGGGATCAATGAAAGCGACACGGTACGGCTTCGGCCCGGCCGAGGATCCTGAGGAACGTCTCCAGCCACATGGTCTCGGCTCCGACCTAGCAGTCGAACATGAGTGGGTGAAGCCCCCGTCAAGGCCGGTCGGGGAAGGCCATGAGCGTACCCTGACGGAATCCCGATTCCGCTACCAAGCATAGGAACGATCGGGCCAGGCTTGGTCGGTGTGAACGAAACAACGGCCCAGACCTTTCGGGGCAAGTCCATCGCTTCGTTGAGATCTGGCCCGTGCCGCATCGCGGGACGTACCGATCCGCACCGAGTGACGACCGGCATCCTCGCACCAATCGCCATTGCGTGCCGGAGAGCTGTAGTTCATGCAGCCCGCAACGACCAACTCCGGTAGCAGGCGCATTACTGACCTACTAGCGTCATGCCAAACCTGCCACAATGTGGATATCAAACCCACTTGTGTGGAGAAGCGATCAAGCTTGCGAATCCCGTGTCGACCTTGCATTAACCTTCGGTGTGCATTTTCGAGTATCGAGAGGCGTCAAAATGGATTAGTTGGGAAGTAGCTTAGCGATGTCATTGCTGATTACCGTTGGATTTCGATAACCGAGTGCCCGAAATACCCCTAGAATTCGAGCGAGCCGTCGAGCCGCCCGATTGGTTGCTGCCAAGCAACCCCAAATATATTGCACATACTCGCTGCTGGGATCCTCTATTTCATGAGCCTCTGCTAATGCTAGGAGCAGTCTTGCAGCCTGATTGACATCCGGTGAAACGTCCCCCGTTCTGCCAATTTCAACTTGCCGCGATAGAGCAGGTATTTCATAGCGAGCGTGAATTATAGCCGTCAATAACGATAGCAATGAATACGGTTTCATCATATACGACTTACGCAAACCAGAGAAATGATCCCTCACATACTCAAAAGCAAATCTGATCCGCTGCTTATACAATGTCGCATTGCTGAATTGGTCGTCGTATTTCTTGTAAAGAGATCGTAGATGCCCCGGGCTAGTGCTGATGATTCCGCGCTCCATTGCTAGTACACAGTCGCTCAGAAACTCGGCATCGGCCATTCGCAACATCTGTCTCTTCGTGAAAACATTAAATTCGAGGAAAAATTCGCTCAATTCAGCATTCAGTTCATTGATAAACCACCTAAAGTGTCCATTGAATGTAGAATGTCTTTTTTCGGCAGAGTTAAGAGGCAAGGTATAGGCGTTCATCCTTCTGAACATTTGAATGATCTCGTCTTTCCTCGCATTTCGAACCACATTGACAGGGATTGGATAGGCTATGAATTTTTCCCGAACATCCTCTTCCATGCTACTGTAACGCAGGCCGGGGTGCCGGGTCTCGCTCCCCAAGGCAAATTTCCCACACACGAAATCCCTGATAGTCAGTAGTCTCTGTTGTCCGTCAATCAACTCCTTCTTGACTCTTCCGGACTGAATGAATTCATATATATATAGATTCGGGAATGGAAATCCCCCTATGACAGTATCGATGAAATAACTCCTTGCTCCGGATGGCCACAATCCAGAGCCTCGCTGATACTCTCGATTGATCTTCAAGTCTCTTCGACCCAACATTTCCAAGAGTTCTGCTACGCTGTACCTGTTGCGATCTATTCTCATGAACTTAACTCCAAACCGAGGATGCTTCTGCCACGAGTGGTCTCGGCGCTTCGCTGCTAGGCCCACGCTCCATGGACTTTGTCGCTTCGCAACGGGCTGCCCGTAGGAACGAAGTGATGGAAGACACCGAGGTGGCAAGCTAGGCCTGCCGTGTAGTCAAAAAAAGTGCTGGACAATTGGATTCGGGCTGTGTTAGACCATGGAGAATGAGAGCGCAGTCTCAGATCCAGCGCACGCTCGGTGAGGCTGCGGCCTTGGAGCGGGTCGCGGAGATTCTGTCCGCGGAGGAGTTTGCCAGCCGCAGCGCGGCCGGGCGCCGGATTTGCGCGGAGTTCGAGTTTCGGGATCGCCGCGGGCGGCTGCAAGTGGCGGGCTGCCTGCAGGTGCTGGGCACCTTGGCGGCACGCTCCGAGCGGATCGTGCTGCCGCCCGCCGGGCCGCCCGTGCCCGGCGCCGGGCAGCCGGCCCGGCAGACGACGCCGGTGGCTTTGGCGGCGCAGGTTCCGGAGCGCCTGGAGGGCGTGCGCGAACTGGACATCGTGCCCGTGGCCACGCGCGCCCAGCGGCAGGTCTGGAACACACTCATCGCGGGCGAGCACCGCCAAGGGCTAACGACCTTCGCGGGGGCCCAGATGCGCTACTTGGTGGACTCGGCGCACGGCTGGCTGGGCGCCGTGGGCTTCGCGGCCGCGGCCTTGCGGCTGGCGGCGCGCGAGCGCTGGATGGGCTGGAGCGACGCGCAACGGCGGGCGCATCTGGACTTGGTGGTGGGCTTGAGCCGCTTCCTGATCCGGCCGGGCTGCGCGAACCTGGCCAGCCACGTGCTGGGCCGGGTGCTGCGGCGCTTGCCGCGCGATTTCCGCGCGCGCTACGGTTACAGTCCGTGGCTGGTGGAGACGTTCGTCTTGCCGGAGCACGACGGGGCCAGCTTGCGCGCGGCCAACTTCCGGCCGATCGGGGTCACCGCGGGGCGCGGGCGGCAGGATCATGCCCACCGCCGGGCGGTCGGGGTCAAGGCGGTCTACATGTACGCGTTGCGGCCGGACTGGCGGCGGCGGCTGGGCGTGCCGGCGGAGGAGCCCGCGCTGCGCTTGGAGCCCGGGCAGGGGCTGGCCAGCGCGACCTGGGCGGCGCAGGAATTCGGAGGTGCGGAATTGGGAGACAAGCGCTTGACGGCCCGGCTGGTGCAGAGCGCGGAGTTGCTGGCCGAGTACCCGGGCCGGGCCATCAGCGCGGCCGCGCACGACGCCGCGGCCGTGGACGGGTACTACCGCCTGATCGAGCAGCCGGCGGAGACGGAAGTGACGCCGGAGCGCATTCTGGAGCCGCACCGCGCGCGGAGCGTGCAGCGCATGCGCGGGCAGCCGACCGTGCTCTGCATCCAGGACGGCAGCGACCTGAATTTCGCGACGCGCCCGGGCTGCGCCGGGCTGGAAGTGATCGGGCGCAACCAGACCGGCACGGGGACGCTGGGCTTGCATCTGCACCTGACGCTGGCGGTGACCGCGCAGGGTCTGCCGCTGGGCGTGCTGCGGTGCGGGTTCGGCACGCCGGCGAAGGCCCGGGGCGGGAAGACGCGCCGCTGGCTGGACGGCTTGGCAGACATCGCGGAAGCGGCGCGCGGGTTACCGCGGCGGACGCGGGTGATCGCGGTGATGGACCGGGAAGCCGACTGCTTCGAGCTATTCGACGCGCAGCGCCGCCACGGCCGGGTGGAGCTGCTGGTGCGCGCGCAGCACGACCGCAACCTGGAGGGCGCGGGCCGGAAGCTCTTCGCCACGCTGGCGGCGGGCTCCGCGGCCGGCTGCGTGAAGGTCGAGATCGCGGGTCTGACGGCGCGGCCCAAGGCGAGCCGCCAAGCGGCCCGCCCCGCGCGCCGCAAGCGCATGGCGGTCTGCGAGCTGCGGTACCGGCGGCTGACGCTGCCCGCGACGCGCGGGGACGCCGCGCCGGTGCCCGTGTACGGCGTGCATCTCGTCGAGCGCGAGCCGCCGGCCGGCGAGGAAGCCGTGCAGTGGCGCTTGCTGACGACCGTGCCGGTGGCGGACGCGGCGACCGCCGCCGAGGTCGTCCGCCACTACGTGCAGCGCTGGCGCGTGGAGGATTTTTTCCGGGTGCTCAAGTCCGGCTGCCGGGTGGAGCATCTGGCGTTCCGCACGGTGGACCGGCTGCAGCGGGCGCTGGCGATCAACAGCGTGATCGCCTGGCGGCTGATGGTGATGACGCTGCTGGGCCGGCAGGTGCCCACGTGCGCCGCGACGTTGCTGTTCACCGACGACGAGCTGGGCTTCCTCGGCCACTACGCGCGCGAATTCGGCTTGCGCGGCCCGGAGCACTTGGGGGCGGCGGTGCGCTTGGTGGCCCACCTCGGCGGCTACCGGGACCGCAAGCACGACCCGGAGCCGGGCCACCAGACCATGTGGGAAGGCTACGACACGCTGACCAAAGCCACTTTGGGACGCCGGATTACCTTGAAACATGCCCGTCCGCAGGACCTCGCAGAGTGACCCGCAGCCCGCTGTCCGGCAGCACTTATGGCTACTAGGCAGAGCTAGACCCCGCGGGTCTTCGCGACGCTTACTACCTTCGGTTGTGTCTCTGAGACTGCACGTTGTGGGTGGTCACTGAACGCTCGGCTGTTCCAAGTATATTCTGTCACACGTACGGAGTGTCTGTCGACCGAGGATCTGCATCGGGGACACAGTGCTGCTCGGACAGTCCGGGATTGTCGCCCACCACCACCTTGGTGAGGTCGGTTGCGAGCCGTGCGGACTTCAAGAGGTGTGTCTCGCGTTGCGGGTGGAGTCAGACAGGTTACTGGCGTACCCGCTACGGGTTCGCGATGCTCAACTGTTTCCACGCAACGATTGTTTCGGACACGATCACGGAAACCCAATGCTGATCTGGATGCCCGCGCTACGGCGTTGGATCGCATTCCGCCAAATCGAGACTCCTGCCGACCGTGCGGTTTCATCGTGACAGGTAGCCAGTCTTCGCGCGCACCCGCGCCCGCTTGACGCCCGACACGCTCACCCGGATGGTCCGCCAATCTCCATTTGGCCCGTCGGGCGGTCGGAACGCTAGCAAATAGCCGAACTTCAGGTCCCGGACGATCGCCTGGAAGGCCTTCTCCGCGTCCTTGCTCTTGCGAATCTCGAAGGCGAGGCCCCCGGTTGATCGCGCCAGGTCCCAGAGTTGATTGAGCAGCGGCTTGCTTTCCAAGGCTTGGCCCTGTGCCGCCACGAAGACGGGCATGCCTACGTTGCGCGCTCGCCGCACCGCCGATTGGGCGTTCAGCACGCTGGAGTTGTCGTCACCGTCCGTAAACACCAGCAAGGCCTTCTTCCCCGACACCGAGTTCAGGTCGTTCGCGACCCGGAACACCGAATCGAACAGCGCCGTGCTGCCCGCTGCTCGCGTTCGCAATACGGCCCGCTTGGCGGCCTCCTTGTCGGTGGTCAGGGGCTGCACCAACTGGAGTTGCGTGCTGAAGGCGTACACCGCGACCGAGTCGTTCGGACGCAGTTCGTCGATGAAGCTCAGAATGGAGCGCTTCAGCACCGCCAGCGTCTTCTGCATGCTCCCGGTCGTGTCGATCAGCAGTACGCAGGAGAAACCCGCCGAATCGGCTTCGAAGGCGACGATCGGCTGGCTCTCCCCGCCTTCGTACACATCGAACTGGTCCTGGGTCAGTCCCGCCACGTAACGGCGCTTGCCGTCCTGAACGGAGACCGGCACTTCGACCAAGCGCACCTCGGTCTCGAAAAGGACCTGTCCTTCGGCAAGCGGATTTCCAAACCAACCGGCCAGCAGCGCGAACGCGGCGAGCTGGGTAAAGTGACAGAGATTCACAGAGCCGACTCCTCCCTCCCTCGGAGTGCGTCCGCCAAGGCTGACCTTGCACGGGCGGAGAAAGTCTTCAAGACCGACCGCCAGTCCCAGATATCGCCCATCTGGACTTCCGCGAGCACGTCGCGCGCGGCAATTTCGGTGAACGCTGCAAGCTGTTCGACGGACACCCCGAGGCTATCGCCCGCCTGCAAGAAATACAGACTCAATTCCGCCGTGCGCTCGGCGATCTTGTCCGCCGAATAGTACCGCTCGTACTCTTCGTACGGACCGTCCTTCCACCTCCGCGGTCGGGCGTAGTTGAAGGTTGCCGGGCGCACCGCGCCAACGGAGTGCAAGCGGTTCGCTCCTTCGGCGCCGGAGCGGGACGCCAGCAGTTCTTCCAGCACGGGGCTCTGCATGCCGAGTTCGGCCGATGCTTCCAAGCACGTCTCGCCGAGCGCGTGCAGGTCGGCGAGCGAAACCGAATCCCAGATCGCGTCCCACGCGCGCTCGTCTAGCGCCCCGAGCAACTGCTGCGTGCGACTGACTGGCAGGATGCCGCCGGTGCGACGCAGCAACGCGGCCCTTGCATTTCCGTCTAGCGCGGCTGCCACGATCCATTCGCGCCCGAGCCGGACCGTCAGGGCAAAGCGCCGCATGTCGCGCACGTGCAAGTCACGCCAGCGAGCCACGCGCAACGAGCCCAGCTGCATTCTCGCCAGCGCCTCGGCATCGGGGTCCAGTGTGCGCAAGCCGAATGCCGCCACATGTCCGGCCACGGAAGCGAACTTCGCAAAGCCTCCGGAAGCGAAGCTCCCGGCGCCCTCGGAACTCACGCTCAACTGGGACCTAGGGAAGAAGTTGTCGTTGAACGTCGTGTCTAAGCGGAAGAATTGATGCTTGCGCAAGAACAGCGGGTCCTGCACCGGCAAGTCTTCCGGCCTAAAGTACGCTCCGTAGACCGCTCCGACGAGTGCGGCCGCGACATGCGGGGCCAGTTCGTCTCGCACGCGCCTCGCCAAACGCTCCAGTTCCGGCTGGCGGGGCTTCGTGCGAGACGCCGCTCGCACGAGCCGGCGTTGCGCCTGCAAGAGCGCCCGCGTGTCGAAGCTAGCAAGCACCTGTTTGACGTCGCCTTCCACCTTCGTTTCCTTCGGCACGACGACGGTGGGAACGGCACTGATCGCCGCCTCTAGCGAAGCCAGCGCATCTTGCGGACCGACTACACCCGAAGCGACTCCGAGGCTGGCTCGACGCGCCTGCAGGAGTGTCTCCAAGGCGGGAACGCTCTGCAATTCGAGCACCCGCGCGTAGTCCGCGCGCCGCTCTTCGCTGGCTTCCGCTCCCAGCAGCAACTCCCGCACGACGGCGTCCGCGCTGGTAGCGGAACCGTCCTGTGACTGTTCCGCTACCAGTTCGTCCACGAGTGCTAGCGCGGCATCGGTCGAGGAGCCCGGAGCCTGCGCTCGGGCGAGGCTCTCGCAAGCGAGCTGGAACAGTTGCGCGGCGCGCTCAGCGTCGAGGAGACCCCGACTCTGTCCGACGCTCAGGATCTCCGCGATACCGTGAAACAGACCGAGCATCCGATTGCGCCGGATGACATCAAGCGGTCCCAAGCTGCGCGCCAGAGCCAGGAAGCCTTGGAGTTGATCGACCTGCAATCCGGTGAGCGTCGCGAAGTACGGGAACACCTCCTCGTAATCGACGAAGGCTTGAGCGAAGTACAGCGCGGTTTTCGCATCCATCGGTTCGGGTCGCAGCAAGTCCATGCGCGCGAGCGCCAAGAACTTGTCAACCTGCGACCTTGGCCCCGTGCGGGTTGGGAACTTCGTCTTCGCTAGACGCGCCAGGATTTGGTCTTCCACTTCGGGAGCGACGGCTTTGCGGAAACGGCGTTCCAAGCGCCTGGCGGAAGCGTCCCTCTTGATCACCGTCCAGACTTCGGCCCCGCCCGGGAACGCCACGGTGCCATCCGCGTTCAAGGGCAGTTCGCGCAGCAACTCCGAGAACGGGCTCTCGCGCACCTTCGTGCGGCCGCCCTCGCTGAATTCCGGCGCCTGCTTGTAGAGTTCGTAGAACCCTCGCAACCGGCCCGCGTTGCGCAGCAGGAACTGCTGGCGAGCGGGGTCGAGATTCCCTAGCGCCGCAAAGTAACCGAGCAGGCGGCCTTCGTCCTTCTTGAGGAGAGCAGGGAAGAAAGCACTCGGTTCTTGGGGCCGGGCTCCGACCAGGTTCGTCCAAGATGTCCCCGCGTCCGCCCCGCCCGGCACGACCACCGCTCCGTTCTCGACGGCAAGCGCCGAACCGTGCATGCGCAGAACTTCCGCATAGCGATTCAGGAGGCGCTTGAGCCCGACGCTGGACACCAAGGCTTCGGCCGCGGCGGGATGCATGCGGCTGATGCCGAGGTACA
This sequence comes from Bryobacterales bacterium, assembly GCA_965242625.1. Taxonomy (GTDB): domain Bacteria; phylum Acidobacteriota; class Terriglobia; order Bryobacterales; family UBA6623; genus VXMF01. The sequence goes on from CBDEST010000005.1 coordinate 2,230,921, forward strand.
GCGCACCGATGCGCGGGTCCTGAACGACTGCCTCGGCAAAGCCGCCCGGCAGGATCTTGTCCGCGTACAGCGTCTGGCGCCAAGTCGATTCTCCCAAGACGACCGTGGCGGGCTCGCTCACTACCTGGAGCGTGTAGCCTTCCTTACGTGCCAAAGCGTCTTGCAGGTCGAGCACTTCGACACCCAGAGCAGAGGCCACCTCTTGTCGATCCGTGCCCGCGACGCTCGAGACCGGGACGACCTCGTATCCCTTCTTGGCGTTCCCCCTGAGCTTCCAGCCGAGCAGGGTCAGGACTCTGCGCGTCTTCCGCAAGGCGCGCTTGTCCTGTGCCGAGAGATGGATCACGAATCCGCCCTCCGAGCGGTCGTCCTGGAACGCACCGAGATCCCGGACCGTCCCGAAGTAGAGCGTCATGCGTCGCAGAAACTCCTCGTAGACCTGCTCGCTGGCACTCGAGAACTTGGCCGTGACGCGGCGGCAGTGCTCTTGGAAGAACAGGGTGGGCGAGTCAGTCTGGTTCGCGCCGGCGAAGAATGCCAAGGCGCGCAGGCCACCAAGCACGTCCACCGTCGCGGCCTCGTCTGGATTGGCGGCGCGGATCAGTTCACCCCAACGCGGTCGGGAATCGGCAGCCTGCTCGGCGAACCACGCGGCTAGCTGCATGTCGCGCTCTCGCAACGCGGTGCGGAAGCCTCTGTCGAGCACGCTCGCGAGGTCGCCGCCGCCATCTAGCGCGAGTCGCTCCGCGAGCTTCCGATAGGCGGCGGGGGCTTGCCGGCCGAACAGGTCCTCCGAACGCGCCCATTGCAGAAGCAGGCGCTCTTCGTCAGGAACGCTCTCCACGGCGTTTCGCAGGGCGTTCCGGAGATCGTACGGTCGTTGCCCGGCTTCCAAGGCTCGGGCCAGCGCATGGTGGAGCTCGGCGGACTGGGGAAAGCGACCGAGGCCCGCCCGCGCGGCTGCGGCAGAACGGTCAGGTCGATCCAACTCGAGATGGATCCGGGCCAGCGCCGCCGGAGCGGGCTCATGCTCCGGGTCGGCGCGAGAAGTGCGCTCCCAGAGGCCCAGTGCCTGCTCCGGACGCCCCGCGGCCTCGGACAGTTCGGCATAGGTGGCGAGCGCTTCTCCGGTTTCGGGGAGAATTGCGAGTGCTGCTTCCAGATGGGGCAGCGCTCGCGCGACTTGCGCGTTTGACAAGTACAGGCGAATCAGTTCCGTCCTGCGTTGCAGAGGAGGGTCGGGGAGGGCGATTCCCTTTTCCAGCGAGTCGGCAGTCGTGTCTAGCTCGCCCACCTCGCGCGCCGCGTCGGCACGCAAGAACCAGAGTGCCTGATGGCCAGAATCAATTCTGACCCCGTCGTCCAGCAGTCTCAGAGCCATGGCCGGCTTTTCGCGCTGCAAGTAGACTCGGGCGAGTGTTTCGTGAACCCGCGTGTCCTGCGGCGTCATCCCCCGGAGGCGGACGAGTGCTCGCTCGGCGCGCGCCCATTGCTTCGCTCGGATAGCTGCCAAACCGAATCGCATGAACACCTGCGGATCCGCAGGGGAGATCTCGGCAAGGCCCGCGAGCGCGTCGGCCAGCGGGGCCCATTCCTGACGTGCGGCGTAAAGGACGGCCGTCGTCCGCAGCAGAGCCTCGTCCCGGGGGTTGATCTTCTGCAAGGAGGCGAATTCCGCACGGAGTCGTTCCAATTGCGCCGGAGCAAGGTCACCCCCTGAAGCGCGGGCCGACAGCGCTCGGACTCGCTGGCGAAAGCCCTTGATTTGGAGGGGTCCCGGCAGCAGCCAGTTGGGGGCAACCGCAGCAGATGGAACAGTTCGCAACTCTCCAGACACGGACTCGCGGACTTCGGCCGTGTACAGGTGGAACCCCTCCTCGAGTGGAGGCACGCTCCAAGTCACCTCGTGGAATTGCGCCTCCTCGCGAAGGTGGTCCAAATATTGGGAAACGCTCGCTATCGCAACTCCACCGGTCGACCGGCTAGCTTGATCGGCTGCGGTCGGCACGAATCCGTCCAGCGGGAGGAAGCTGAAGCGCACTTTGTGCGTCCGCATCTGGTGGCTCAGGAAGGCTTCCGCCTGCATTCCGAGGTCAGATTGCAGACTTGGCAGCCTCCCTATAGCCAAGATGGCGTTCCACTCGCAACCAATCACCGGAGCCGCGGCACCGATTCGGTCGTAAGCTCCGCTGACGGTCGCCGCGATGTCCACTTCCTCTTCAGGTGCTGCGGGGCGCATAGCGCGCAGGGCCGCAGTCAATCCGCGGTCGTTTCGAATTCCGCTACGCAATTGCAAGCCCAACTCGCTCACCGCGGCGAGTCGGAACGCCGTGTTGCGCGGGAGCCCTCTTCGGAGTCGCTTCAACTCCGATTCGACGCGGGCCCAGTCGTCGTCCAGCAGCGTATCCGCGAGGACGAGAGCGACGACTTGGGGTTGCGGATCGACTTGCTCGGAACTCGCCGGTCGCATGCCGGCGAACGTTCGCACCTCGTAGGCTGGCTGGCGGCTGAGCGTTGACAGCTCGTCGATGCTCTCTGCGGCAGGCGGTGGCGAGGCCTCGATCGATGACGCTTCTTCTGTAGCGTCCGGACTTGCGGATGGCTCCACTTCAGTGACCGCAGCGGACGTTTCGCTTTCGACCGGGAGTATCCGCAAGAGAAGCGGAGCGGCGAACGAAGCAGATGCCAAGGCGAACGGGAGCAACACACTCGCAAGGGCGCGGATCGTGGTGGAGCAGATCATGGGGATAGGTGTCGTGTCCGACTTCCAAGCCGAGGGCAGCGGCGTGGCTGCTGGCGAGAGGGTGTCTCGCGCGCACTGTCGGGAGGTCGGATCCCAGTGCGGCCGACATCGTCGGAACCGAGCGGCCGCTCAAGGATACCAGCCGTTCCTTTCCTGCGACGACTGATCTTTGGGGAAGGGCATCGGGATGCCCCCTGTACATCGAGACTCATCGTGCGCTCGTGCGCGGTCAAAACGATCGGCCCATTCCGGCTCGGCCGAACCCTGCGCGGGAACGGGACGTTGCCGCCGGCCCGTTCCGCCTGTGAGCTAGCCAAGCCTCGTGCCGGCTAGGTCCTACGGCGAGTGGCAGGAGTCACTCGCTCGCCGTGGTTGAGCTGTGCTGGAACCGACTGGGCCACGCCGCGAGCGTCGAATACTTGCGTCTAGGATCTCAGTGGACTCATTGCGGGTAGACCGCTGTCCAGCACCGCTACGCGCAAGTTCGGATTAAGCACGTCTTGGGACGGCCACGAAACGACGCTCGATGAACGCGAAGCTCGAGGCAGGGGGAGCGCATCCAGCCGCAGCTTGGGCATCTCGCGCAACACCCGCAAGAACGAAAAGCGAGCGGTCTCGACCAACTGACGATGTTCTGCCCGGAGACGGAGAAAGCAGAGGTTCCCCGAAAAAAGGTGCGCTCGAGGTCGAGGGCAAGGCCCATTTCTCGGAGATACTCCTGCAATCCCCGGAGAATGAAGCGATCCTGGGTGTGCTCGCTAGCGTGAACCACCAACTCAAGCGGTACGTGGCCATCCCGCTCCTCCATGCGTCGGATGCGTCCCGCAGCATCAGGCACCGAGACTCGCTCGATCGCCGCGAGTTGCGACGACCCGGCGGAATCAGCTCTCCAGTTCCCCAATCGATCGGCTAGGCGCGAGAATGACGATCGTTCGCCAGCCACGAAGTACTCGGTTGTGACGGTCTCCTCGGGCTCGCGTTCGCGACTGCATCGATCGGGCGTCAACATGCAAGGACGGCTGCCGACGGCTCGAAGGTTGGCGGTTCGCAACACCTATGAAGGAAAGTGGCTCTTTGCGTAATACTCAGGATGGAGCGTCAGCGAAGCGACGGCCTGTCCATCCGGACAGGCCTTCGCGGGCAATCCCGCAAGAGCAGATGCCACGCGCTGCACCATCGGCGCGAGACGGTCCCGAGCTTCCTCGAAGCCGTACGGCGCCGCCTTCGGGCCACCTCCCCCCGAGAGCTCCACCCGAGTCGTCAGACGCTCTCCGTAACCAAGGAGGTAGTTGCGCTGTGCTGCCATCTACTCGCTCTCTTCGCGTACCGATTCGAGACGTTTACGGATCGTGTCCCGACTGACACCTGTAATCTGCGTCGCTAGGCGCTGCGACACGATTCCATCCCGCACCAAGGCAATCGCGAGTCGCTGACACTGCGTTCGAGGTAGCGACTTGGCGGTGTCAGCGAGCATCCGTTTCAAGCTGACTTCGATCGCGCAATCCTCAACGGCCGCCACTCGCCGTGCGTACGACACGGCTTGAACCGCGTCGCTGTGCGACGATCCCGCCAAGGCTACGCTCAGGATCGCGGGCCATGGCGAACGCGGTCCCAACTGCAGCTGCGGCTGGACTAGCGCTTCCAGGCTCTCTCTGTCGGGCAATGGAAACTCAACAACAACCTCGAACCTTCTCCAAACCGCTGGATCCAGGAGTTGGGAATGGTTCGTGGCAGCCAGCAGCAGGCCGCTGGGCGGCCATTCATCGATCTCTTGCAGCAGCACGGCCACCAGCCGCTTGAGCTCTCCGATCTCGCTCGTATCGTCGCGGCGCTTGGCGATGGCATCGAGTTCGTCCATGAGCAAGATGCACTCGCTGTCACGGGCGTAGTCCAAGACCGCTCGCAGATTGCCACCCGTGCGGCCGAGGAACGAACTCATCACGGCCGAAAGGTCGAGGATTGCGAGGGGTCGCCCGAGTTCGCGAGCGATCCACTTGGCCGAAAGTGTCTTGCCGACACCGGGCGGGCCTGTCAAGAGCACCGAGCGAGCGGGGTTGACGCCGAGGCCCGCCAAGCGCTCCTGGGCTTGGCGCTCCCGCACGACTTGATTCAAGGCGGCCGATGTCCGGGCGTCATAGACCGGATCGAATTCCAGGACAGGAACCTCAATCATCCGCATGAGGGGCAGGCGGGAGTCGCCGTCGACTGGCAAGCCGACGGATTCGGAGCCACGCATGGGGTTGCCGCGCACGGATGATTCCCGGAGCAAGGCAACTAGCCGGTCGGCGAGGTTCGGGACGCTGGAGCGGTACTGCCGCGCGTACTTTCGCACTAGCAGCGCAACGTCTTGGTGCCCACCCTTCAGGGCGACTCTGGCAAGGTGGAAGAGTTTCTCGTCCCGATCTCTTGATTCGTCCACTCTAGTCACTTTACCCACTATATCAAGACTCACTAGGCATTTCAATCTGGACGAGTTTTTTCCATGGCTAGTAGAACTCGTCCACAAGCATGATTTGCCGACGAGCCTGTCGAAAGCGTCCGCCGCTCCCACCGATGAATTCGAGCCCTGCTACCAGTGGACGCGATGCTGCACTGGCAGCGAGATCCAACATTCCCGCCCTGTACGACCTGACCGTGCCGCAGATCTGGCCCGGTCTGTAGTCAGCGAGGCCCACCGCGTCAGTGGACCTTGCTCGTGCTCCTATCCCGCTCGGAAGCTCGCTCTGGCTCGTGCGGCCGCCACCGACCGCCTACGGTGCGACGCAAGAGCGACAAGTGCCCCCGGCCCTGCGCAGAAGATCGGCTACCGCTGCGTTGTTCACGTCCACGCGGGTTGCGTAGTCCAAGGGTGTGCGCCAGAGATTGTCTCGGGCATTGGCATCGGCTCCGGCCGCGAGCAACGCTGCGACGACAGCCGGATCCGTGCGGCTGTCACGTGCGGCACGATGCAACGCGGTCTGGCCTGTCCAGTCAGTCGCGTCAACATCGGCTTCGGCGGCGATCAGTGCGCGGACGGTTGCGAGACTCGCACCCCTCCAGAGCGCGACGTGCAGCGGCGTTAGCCGCCCTCCGCTAGTCGTTGCGTTGACATTGGCACCGGCCGTGGCCAGAGCCGCGACATCGAGAGCTTTGCCCTCCGCAGCGGCCCGGTGCAAGGCGGTGAAGCCCTGGCTGTCCATCGCGTCAAGGTCCGCGCCCGAATCGATCAACCCCTGGACTTCAGCGGAGACAGTCTCGCATTCCACGACCGGTGAACCAGGTACGTATGGCATGCGCTCCTCGCCCACCGTGCGCCACGAGACCGCACCGGCCGCACGCAACCCATCGGCCACAGGGCCGTAGCCGCAGTCGTAGCGCCCTCGCCCAAGCACGTCAGCGAACAAGGACTGGTGATCGGAGGATCCCGTCACGTCGACATCCGCTCCCTCCGCGAGCAGCAGTTCCATCGCGTCTTGGTTCTGAGCCATCGCGGCCCCGTAGAGCGGGGCGAAACCAGTGTCCTCGCCATTCTCGTCCCTACCGTTCACATCCGACCCTGCCTCAAGCAGTACGCTCACAATCTCCGCAGCTCCCGAGCTTGCGTTGACCGCAGCAAGGTACAGCGGAGTCGGGCCAAAACTTCCGTACTGCCGGGAGTTCACATCGACGTTCGCCCCCGCAGCGAGCAGTGCCTCGATGACCGCCGGATTGGCGTTCGACAGCGCCGCGAGGTGCAATGGAGCGCCGGCCCCGGACCGCGTGGTCGCAGTCACGTTTGAAGTCGATAGCGCTGCGATCATCGCAGGATCGTCATTCCGCCAAGCAGCATAGTGCAGCGGATACAAGGGGAAGGTTGACCAGACGCTGTCGGGCACTTCGGCGAAATCGGGGTCGATCGCTCGCAACCGTGCGACCAGGGACGCGCTGGCGAACCGACCGACCCTGTGTACAGCGCGGTCCAGCACGCGTGGGCTGATCTTCCCGCCCTGAACAGCTTCCAGTCCGCCGGATGCGAATACTGCTTCGATCCGAGCGAGATTGGCCCCGCCCGCCAGCAGTGCATTGAATGTTTCCCGCGACCCGGCGTTCAGCGAGGGAGTCAGCCCGTCGCTCATCTCGGCGTTGGGATCCAAGCCACCGGCTATCAACGCATCCACGGAGGCGGCATCCAACGACAAGGCCGCTCGGTGCAGGACGGTGTAACCGCTGTCTGTTCGGGCGTGTATATCGGCGCCGGCCTTCCGCAATGCCTCGAACGTTCCCGGCGAGCCCGCGGAATGCAGCGGTCGCCAGCCGCTGGCTGTCCGGGCTTGCGGATCCAATCCGGACGCGATCAGCGCCTCGACCGTGGCCGCATCCGTGACGTGTGCCGCCCGATGCAGGACTGTGTAGCCGCTGTCCGCCTGCGTGCGGACGTCCGAGCCGGCCGCTTGCAGCGTCGTGAAACTCTCCAACGACGCCGCATGCAGCAAGGGTGTCCGACCGTCGTCGTCCTTCGCGTCGACACTCGACCCGTTATCGAGCAGAATCCGGATGATCCCCGGCCCCCTCCCGAAAGCGCCGTAGTGCAGGGGCGTCCTGCCGGCGATGTATTCATACTCTCCAAGCTGCGCTCGGGTCTCTGCTTGGGAGAGTGTCGCCAATAGCCTTTCCAATTCCTCGGGATGCAGGTGCCCGCGGGGGTGGCGACCGCTCCCGGAATGGAGGGCTTCAAGGACCGGAGTGATCCCTCGGGCGACAGCTTGCACCACCCTGCCGACCGAACCGCGGAACGCCCGTAGGTTCTCGCGGTAGATGTCCCGCGGCCAGGCACCGTTCGGAAGGAGGCGCGAACGAGGAATGACGTTGTTCGGGAACGGACAGTCGCAAGAGGGGTCGGTAAGCGCTCCTTGCAACGAACTATAGTCTCCGTTGCGGAATTGCTGTGCCTGCGGGCTACAGGTCTGACACCCATACGAGTCCAGTGGCTGCGCCGTTGCGCTGACAGCCAGGACCATGCACGGCAAGAGAGCGACAAGGAGCGGCACAAAAGAATAGCCGGCCAACTGCCTGGACACCGAGTGATGGTAGTGGGATCTGCGAGACGTTCTATGCACTCGACGGAGGTTCGGCCTGTACCGGGCAAGTGCCCCGACCAATCTCAATTTACCAAAACCGCGAGCGAACCAATCGAGCGTGCTCCTAACTCTTGCGAATAAATCCATTGGAATCAATGGCTTGCACGCTGCGATAGCGCAACTGCCGTCTCCGTGGGCTGCCCCGTTGCTAGCGAGTATCGACTCTGCGCGATCTATGTGAGCCCATCGACGCCGCCAAACCCGCTCCCCCATCGACTGCAAGGACCTGAACCGAGCCGCAGGCTTTCGCCAGCCACCCCGAACCTATTGGGCGATTCGGGCGGTGTACCCCAACTGGCCGGAGCGGGTGCTGCGCCGGATGATCGCGTCTGGATCCGCGCCGAGAGCGGACGCCAGAGCCGGACGGATCAAGGCGTCGCTCGCGTCCGAGTCTGGAAATGCCAACCGGTCGTTGATGTGGATCACCCACCCCTCGGCACTGACCGAGAACGTTTCGGGAAACTCCGGCTCCGACAGCACGCTGCGGTTCAGCTCCCGTGCCCGACGGAAAGCTTCGCGAATGCGATCCTCCAGCGTACCTCCCAAGCCTGCCCGCGTACTCGTCAGCAGGCCCGGCCCGGGCGGATTCAGATCAATCGAGAACCGATCCTGCTTCCCCGCGATCAGGATCCCGGGTCCGGACGGCATGTGCGCGTAATCGGCGAGGTCGACCCAGTCGCAAGGATGATCCTTGCGCTGGCGCCAGCGATCGAAGATCACCAAGAAGACATCTATGTCGGGTTCGGGTGGCGTGTCCAGCAGCAGCTTAACGTCGATCCGCTGTAAGTCGTGCTTCATCCAGAGTGTCCGTGCCTAGAACGCCGTGGCTTGCGAGTAGACGCCTTGGGCGGCCTCGATGAATAGCGTGGCCTCTTCGACGCGCAGGCGCGCACGTTCCGGATCGCCGCTCGGGCCTTCGTCCGCGCTGCGCAAGAAGTTGTCGGCGAACGGCTTGTAGAAGATGCCCGTCTCATGGAAGTGCTTGCGAAATTCGTCGACCGTGTCGTAATTGTCGGACAGCCACAAGCCCTTGGTGAAGAGCAGGGCGTCCGCCGCCTTGATGCAGGCTTGGAACGCCTTGTCGGCAGCCGCGTCGAAGCGCTCGCTCTCTAGGTCGAGCGTCGATTCGAAATGAATCCGATCGGCGTCCTCGAGCAGGAATTCGGCTTGGTCCACCACCTCGCCGGCGCACTCCCCGACCCCGATCGACCGCTTGTACTGCCACGGCTGCCGGATGTCCTTGTAGAAGCCGGGATCGTCGTCGAACGTCGGCAAGACCATGAACTCTGCCAGTTCGGCCTTGACCCGTGTCTTGCCGAGCCGTGACACGACATCGCTCAACGTTTCGTCGCCCCGCTTCTCGCGGTTGTAGAACGCGCTGATCTTCGTGATCGCCCGATCCACGTTTTGCGATGGGATCTTGCCTACCGCCAACCCGTACGATTCGGCATTGCTCCGGGTCGAGCCGCCTAGGGTGACTTGGAATACCGGAGCCGTGTCGTTCTGCTTGCGCTGCACGGAGCCGAAGAAGCCGATATCGGCGATATGGTGCTGACCGCAGGAATTGAAGCAGCCGCTGATCTTGATCTTGAGGTCCGATCGGCTGGCGATGTCGCTCATGCCGTTCGCGAACTCCTTGTGCAGGTGCGCGGCCAGGCCCCGCGACGCCGTGATGCCCAGCTTGCACGAATCGGTGCCCGGGCACGCCACCACGTCCCGCAGTCGTCCAGCGCCGGTCTCAGCCAGACCGATGCGCGCCAGATCGTCATAGAGTGCCGGAAGGTCGCCGTTCGACACCCACTGCATCAGCAGGTTCTGGTCGACCGTCGTTCGCAACGTGCCGTCGACGTAACGACGCGACAGCTCCGCGAACTGGCGCGCTTGTTCCGAAGTGATATCTCCCAGCGGCAGGAAGACGCTGACCATCGAGTAGCCATCTTGCCGTTGGGGCTGAACGTTCTGGTCCAGCCATGTGGCTAGGCTAGCGTCCGCATCGGCAGGCACTTCGAGGTCCGACGGTGCCTTCAAGGGCCTGTCGTGCAGCGTCCCGAGAGCGCTCTTTAGCTCCTCTTGCCAGCGCGGATCCGCCGACAGCCGACCGCGCTCCTCCTCGACCAAGCGCCGGAACTCGTCGATGCCCTGCTTGGCGATCAGGAACTTCATGCGCGCCTTCGCGCGATTCTTCTTCTCGCCCAGCTTGGCGAAGACCCTCGCGATCGCTTGGGCCAAGGGCAGCATCTCGTCCGCCGGCACGAAATCGCTATAGACCTTCGCTTGGTGGGGCAGGGAACCAAGACCTCCGCCCACTAGCACCTCGAATCCTTCGACTCCGTCGCGCACCCGCGCGATGGCCCCGATGTCGTGCATCCGGCCCAAGCCGCAGGCGTGATCGGCGCATCCGGAGAAAGAGATCTTGAACTTCCGGCCGAAGTTCTGCGCATCCGGATGCCGCAGCATGAAGTACGCCATCGCCTGGGCGTGCGGAGCCACGTCAAAGGTCTCGTCCTGGCAGACGCCCGCATGCGGGCAGCAGGTGACGTTGCGGATGACGTTTCCGCACGCCTCGCGGGTAGTGATGCCGACTTCCGCCAAACGTCGCATCAGGTTCGGCGTGTCGTTGATATCCACGAAATGGCACTGGAAGTCTTGACGCGTCGTAACATGCAATACGCCCACGGCGTACTCTTCGGCAATGTCTGCCAGCGCGACCAGTTGGTCCGCGTTCAGCCGTCCCATCGGGATCTTGATGCGCTGCATCTGGACCCGATCCTGACGCTGCCCGTAGACGCCGTGGCGCAAACGGAATTCCGTGAAGACCTTCTCGTCGACCAAGCCTGCTTGCACACGGCGTAGCTCGGTCTCGAAGATGTCGATTTCCTGTCGAAGATCCGGGGGCAAGTGGCCCCACTCGGCGCTGGTATCGACTGGTGCGACGGACGGTGCGGGCATGCGTTTTACTCGACGACCGTATAGACGCTCCGCCAGCCGTCATCCGAGGCGAGGCCCTAACTCCAGTGACGGAGAGCTAACGCAATCGTAGCACCACCCGCGACCGTCCCGGCCCGCGGCGCCGCTCCGGGGCCGATTCGTGTAGAGTAGTGGCGAGGTTCCTCGTCATGAAACGTGCCGTTTGCTTCGCGGTCTTCGCCGCGCTCCTCTTGATCGGGTGGAACGCCGCCCTCGATCCGCTGTCCACCCTAGCCGACAACCACTCAACTAGCGGTCAAGGCAAGTACACGTTCAAGGTGGCCTACAAGGGCAGTCACCTGCCGTCCGCCGCGCAAGCGGTGCTGGAGAAGGCCCACGGGGGCTTCGCTGTCGACCGTCGCGACGGGCGCGGCGAGACCTACTTCGCGCTGCCCGGGGCCGGCATCATTCAAATCAGCAAGGATCTCGGCTCGACCCGCATGCTGGCGACCGACGACGCGATGAAGCCGCACAACATGCACAACGCGACGATCTGGTACGACGCGAGCGGCGGGGCGCACCTTTCGTTCCCCGGGAACGGCAGCGCAGCCGTCTACACGACCGATCTTGAAGGCAAGCTCCAGCACACGCTCTCCCCACCCGACGGTGCGAAGGATCTGGGAACCCCCACTGCCACCGACTATTTCAGGGGTCGCGGGAACTTCGTCCCCACCGATGTCGACCAGCTCGGGAGCCTGCTCTACGTCGCCACAGGCTACTCGTCACTGGACTACGTGCTGACGGCGAAGATCGAGAGCGCCGCGCCGCTCAAGATGTCTTGGTATGACCTTTCGTTCGGCGGCAAGGGCAGCGGGCCCGGCCAGTTCGGAACGGGGCACGGGATCACGGTGCCGGGCGGTTCCGCGCGCATCGATATCGCGGATCGGCCCAACGCGGAGATCGACCGCTTCAGCCGACACGGGCAGTATCTGTCCACGCTGAAGCTCCCGCTTGGAGCGTTCCCGTGCGACGTCGACTATCTCGACAATCTAGGGATCGTGGGAGCCTTGCACGGCGCGGACCGTGCGGCCGGAGCGCCGATTTACATTCTGGAGGACGACAAGCTCGTCTCGACGATCATGCCCAAGGCCGATCTGGGTCTCGAGAACTTCCAGCACGTGCATAACGCCGTTCTGCACAAGGTCAACGGAAAGCTGTACGTGATCGCTCAGGCGTGGAATCCCGGCGACTTCGCGATCCTCGAGCAAGTCATGTAGGCGAGCGTCCGCGTTCGCTCGTTGGGTGCAGATCCCGCGTCCGCACCCGCCTCACTCGATGTTTTGCGCAGCTCTCTTCGATGACTGAATCGCTCGCGCCGGCCACCGCCGAGGAATTGCAGGAGGCGTTGCGCCGTTGCGGACGCGAGCAGGCGAGCATCGAATCGGGTGGCTCGTTCTCCAAGCGGCTGTTCGGCGGCCCCGTAGCTGAAGCGAAATACCGCCTGTCGACGCAGCGGTTGAATCGACTTCTTGCCTACGAACCGGCGGATCTCACCGTCAGCGTCGAAGCGGGTATGCGATTCAGCGAACTCACTAGAATCCTCGCGGAGAACAATCAGTTCCTTCCGCTTGACCCGCCGTTCGGAGCGGATTCCACGATCGGCGGCGTGCTCGCGGCGAACGCCAGCGGCCCTCGGCGCCGGCGCTATGGCACGGCTCGGGACATGACGATCGGCATGCGGTTCGCGACGCTGGAAGGGCGGCTTGTCAGTTCCGGCGGCATGGTTGTCAAGAACGTGACTGGTCTCGACATGGGCAAGCTCATGATTGGATCGTTCGGCACCCTGGCGGTGATTGCCTCGGCCAACTTCAAGATTTTCCCAAGACCCGAAGCCAGCGTTACGTTTCGATTTCGTTCGCCTTCAAGCGAAACCCTCCTCGGTATCCGCAACGCGATCCTGAAGGGGGTCTTGCAGCCTGTGGCCTTGGACTGGCTCGATCCACAAGCAGCGGCGTCCGCCGGATGCGGCGCAGCTCACGTGCTGTTGGTCGAGGCCTCGGGCAATGTCGCGGCGACGAAGCGATTCGAGGACGCCTTCAAAGAGCTGGCATTGCGAGAGGGCGCCGAAGTCGACATGCCCGAAGCCGCGATATGGGAGGGTGTCCGTGAGACGGTTCCGCGGTGGCTCGCTGATCATCCTGACGGGGCAGCGATCCGAACCTCCACCGTGGCGACCCGCTTGGGCGATTTGGTTCGCTTGGCGGGCGCTGGAGGTTGCGGCGCGGTGCTGCGCGCGGCTAACGCCACGGGCCACTTGCTAGCGCCAGACCCGGACACCACGCGACTCGCCTTGGCAAGTCTGCGCGAGGAAGGATTCCGCGCGACGCTCGAAGCCGCCAGCAACGAAGTGAAGAGCGGATCGGATGCTTGGGTTGTAGGGGATGGAGAGTTCGAGGTCATGCAGAGGATCAAGGCCGACTTCGATCCGCTCCAACTGCTGAACCGCGGTCGCCTGTACGGCGCGATCTAAACTGACACGGCTCCATCCGCAGTCTCCGGTGAATCCCAGCGACCTTGGGGGTGGGCTGCGTTGGGCGAGCTGGGTGGGTGCTAGTCCGGTGGCTTGTTGGGTCCTTGGAATTGCGTCCAAGGTTTGTCATGCTGGCATCTCGATCGCCTTCTAGAATTACTCATCGGCCCAGCCGGTACACCAAGCCTTACGCAACCGAACAGCTCCCTTCCGACTTCGCCGATAGTTGCCATGCTCGGCTGCGTCCCGGATTACGCGACTCGGGTGGCCACGTTCCAACCCGGACCACGCGCCGCCAGCCACAATGGTCTTCATGGGGAATTGTAAGTCATTGATTTCATTGATCTTGTCGTCTGGAATTGCTATTGGCACACTCGGCAACTGCCCGCCGAGGCTACAGTCCAGATGAAGGCGAAAGGAGGAATCTGCGGAATTTTTCAAGAAAATTGGGACAAACCTGCCTCCCCGCGCGTTGTACCTGCTAGAGAGGCACTCCATGACCTACTTACTTCGCACCACACTGTTCTTCCTGATCACGATGCTTGTCGTCGCCCTGCCTGCTGTTGGCCAGCACGACACCTGCGTGGTGACCTACACGGGAGAGACGCGCAATCGGATCGTGGGACCGGGCGCCCGCATCAGTACTGAATGCGGTCAATCAAGCTACCCCGGTCATGGCCACAGCCCCCCACTTGGGAATTGGGGTGCGACCTCAAACTACGGACACAAGCAGGATACAGACCAATTCGCTGGTTGGAAGCGCGAGGACGGAAAGTGGCAGTGGAATTCATGCACGATTAGGGCCCCCTATCTCCCGCCGAATCCGGATCTCTACAACTACCTCAATCACACTGCTCAGAAATCCAGAGCCGGTGTGACGCAACTCGGGTCTAGGACAATCACGTACAGTATGCCCTGCCAATGGACTTTCTGGCCACCCATGCGAAGTGCTAGTGCGCATGGATGCTTGGATGACACAATCCCTAGTTCCGTCACCCAGACTAATAACTTTGCATCGCTGTACGAACTAGACTCGCGGGATTTCGATCAGCTAGTCACCACGTTGTACTTTCCGTCCACGAGTGTCCGATTCAGCAACTGCACCTACAGCGGATGTTCGGAAAGAACATCGGAGTGGGTGAACGATTCGCGATCCACCGATCCTAGCACAAGAGTCAGTGCCGAACTGCGTATGAAGGCATCCTCAAAATACGCTTTCGGATGCGGGCCGTGGTAAGGACGTTGCTTGCTTGCAATCAAATCACGAAAGGAGAAAGACAATGCATGACAAGATCGCACGGAACCTTCTGGCGGCTGCAATTTGCACCGCCTTGGCGGCCGCCGGGCAATCGGTCGAGATCTTCGGGAGCCTTCAGAACGTGATCGGGAACCCATTGGGTGGAACGGTCGACATCATCAAGGACGGCCCGGATCTGAGGGTGACTAGTTACATAGTCGAGGACGACGGGCACTTCAACATCAGCGCCGATTCGGGGACCGGCGTCTTGGTCTATGCTTCCGCAGAAGACCACCCTCCCGACGAAAGGTACATCCAGCCTGGGGCATCTGGGGCGGTTCGACTCGACTTCGTATTCCCCATGGCCCAAGATGTCGAAGGCAGGGGCGTCGATTCACGGGGTCAAGGCGTCGCTGACGCTACAGTACAAGTTCGCTACCACGAACCGGACCGCCCGCAGCGAAGAACTGCTTTCCACGAATTGCATTCGACGGATGGCGATGGCTACTTCATGTTGAGCGATGTCGGTATCGGCGTACCGTTCTATGTCGATGTTTTCGCACAGGACTATCGTCCGCGAGTTTCCCCGAGGACCATGCAAGCAGCCGGGGAGACGCACCTCGAGGATATCGCTCTGGTGGACGAGGGAGGCACGGTGCTGGTCAGGGTGCATGACATGTCCGGTTCTCCGGCTCCTGCCATCCAAGTGGCGCTCCTAGCGGATCCCGCAGGCTATCGAACGGAGGAACGAGGATCACTTCTCCTAAGCCGCGCGTTCCACCAGCAAGAGACGACGTCGCGATTCGGCAACGTGCGGTTCACCGGAGTGCCACCAGGGCGCATTCGATTGCACGCCATGTCTCCACTGGGCCAAGCATGGACGGAGACCCGTGTGGATGAGAAACAGATCTTGGAGATCGCTTTGGATCTCCAGTAGAGGCTGCTATGCGTACGAAGATCACGCACTCGTTCCAAGCACTAGTCCTGATCGGGGCCA
Organism: Bryobacterales bacterium; assembly: GCA_965242625.1. Lineage (GTDB taxonomy): Bacteria > Acidobacteriota > Terriglobia > Bryobacterales > UBA6623 > VXMF01. The sequence goes on from CBDEST010000005.1 coordinate 2,246,431, forward strand.
TGCTGACCTTCCCACCCCACTGCTTTGGGAAGGAACGTCTGAATCGATCGGACTGGTCCAACGTCCAGAACATCGCCCCCGGCAGGCATGTTCGGATTACGTTGCTCGACAGGCAGATTCCGCGGGAATCGCGCCGCCTCAAGGGCGTCTTTGCATCTGCTGACGAGTCCTGTATCTCCGCAGTGCTCACCGACGGGTCGACGAGAACGCTTGAGAGGTTGGCTGTTCGCCGAGTGGCTGTAAGACGGCCTCTTCTCAAGCGTCGCTCGGCTTGGATCACGACAGGGGTCGTCGCCGGGCTGATGCAAGCATTGGTCGTGCGACCTATGGTCGGGGACGACTGGCGATGGGGCGGCGCAACCACTCTCGTCGGTATCTTGGTTTATCTTCCCGTATGGGGGATCACAATCCTGAAGACATCGCATGTGGTGGTCTACGACACGTCTTCGCCATGAACGAGGAGTCAAGAGCGTCTCCCATCGGAATTGTCCTGCCCTAGGCGTACCCGATTACGTCGCTGAGAAGGGCTGTGAAGCCCAGACCGGCGATCCAGTGAAGTATGGCGGCAAACGCCAATCGAGCACCGACCTTGGACACCAAACGGGCGATGCCTGTCACGTAGTCACCGCAGACGCCGAGACGAAAGCCAAGGGTCACACCAAGCACCTCAGTGGAGGCCCCGAGCAAGGTCGGAACTCTTCAGTCCCGGGCTAGAAGACGCACACGGTGATCGGTGCCAGTCGAACCATCACCATCCAATCGAATTCCCGTCGACTGCAGGATTCCCTATCGGCGAGAAGAGTGTCGGAACCGACACATATGAGTGTGTCAAAGTCCTTGTATCCCAAGCACTTGGAAATCGGGCTGCAAACTGGTATCAATGTATATTGGAAGCCGTAGAGCGCATGCCGGGCCCCTCCGAGAACGGCACTTCGCTGTTCGAGCACACGCTCGAGAGCGTCGTTCGAGCCAGCGGCGTGGGACTGCACAGCGGCGCTCCGGTTTCGATCCGCCTCCTACCCGCAGCTTCGGGCTCAGGCATCGTATTCGTCCGCACGGACTTGGACGGCTTCGAGATACCCGCCAGTTGGCGGTACGTGGCCAAGGTGAGCTACGCCACGAGCTTGATGCGCCAGGGCGTGCTGCTCTCGACCACCGAGCACCTGCTGAGCGTCTTGCACTCGCTCGGCATCGACAACGTGCGCGTCGAAATCGACAACCTCGAGGTGCCGATCCTGGACGGAAGCGCCCAGCCCTTCGCCGAGCTCCTGCAGCGTGCCGGGCTGAAGCGCCAGCGTCGCAAGCGACGCTACCTGTGCATGCGGAAGCGGATCGAGGTCCGGGAGAACGGCAAGCGGATCTCGATCGAACCGTCCGAGCGATTCGAGGTTCAATGCGAGACGCACTACGCGCATCCCTCGGTCGGCCAACAGAAGCTGCAGCTCGAGGTCACCCCGCGCGCCTACTTGGAGGGGGTCGCGTCCGCGCGCACTTTCGGCTTCGAACGCGATCTGGCCGCGATGCGCGACATGGGGCTGATTCGCGGTGCCACGCTCGAGAACGCGGTTTGCTTCGGAGCGGATGGCGTGCTCAACGCCGGCGGCTTGCGCTATCCCGACGAGCCTTGCCGTCACAAATTCCTAGACTTGATCGGCGATCTAGCCTTGCTGGGACATCCCTTGATCGGGAAGGTGGTTGCGGTGCGCGCGGGACATGCCATGCATGTCGCGCTGGTTGACCGCATCATGCGGGAACCCGACTGCTACGAGATCCTGACCCTCGATCGGCTGCAGGCGGCAGCCTAGTCGGCGGCCCGGTCGCGAATGCTTGCCAGCGTGAGCGCCGCCTGTTGCGCGACTTGAGCGGTCAAGCCTGCGCGAGGCCGCTCGAAGGGCTGGATGACTGGGATGTCCTCGGGCGTGCCGACTAGGTAAAGCCCGAGCAGCGCTTGCAAGACATGCGTGGATTCGGGTCGCACCACAGTGACTTCTTCTCCGCGTGCGATGCGATCCCCGTCGGCATGCAGTTGGCGGTCGACGATACCCGGCAGCTCGGCCCGCACGTCCAAAGGCTCTCCGTCGGCATCCGGTTGGATCCTCACCAGCAGCGCTCCGGCATCGAAGCTATCCCCGGGCTGCAGACGATTGATGACCGTTCCCGCGTGGTCGCTGGCCAGCCGGTGCGGCTCCAGCATCGAACGCATCTCTGGCCGCCCCCGCGGGTCGCCGAATCTCGCTAGGGCCAGGGCGGCATTGCGTCGCACCATCGGATGCGGGTCCTCGATCAACTCGGCCAGAGCGCGATGGAACTCCTCGCTCGAAGGGTCATCACCCATCAGCCACGCCAGCGTCAAGCGGATCTCGGGCAGTTCGTGCCGGGCGAGTTCCAAGAGCTGCGGATACCAAGTCTTGGCGGACTCGTCGCCCGCCGTGATCCGGGCCGAGATCTGCGCCATCGCGTGCTGCGCTCGGCGCGGTCGCTCGGAATCGCTCAAGTACTCCGCGATCTGCTCGTCGCTGAGCGGCTTGCCGAACCACGTGTCCATCCAAAACCAGAACGGAATCACGATGCTCGCGATGGCCACGACCGTGGCCAGCAGCGCGGCCTTGCGCGACACGAAGGGGTCGCGGGGCTCGCTCTCGGACGCCATGCATTCATTGTCCGCCATGCGTCCGCTGTGCCGCCCGAACGGGTGTCCGGATCTGCTTCCGCCGTTCGTCGGCACTCCCGTCAGTACCCTGTGCGAGAATTCTCCCAGCCATGAACCGACGCATCTTCTTCCTCTCGTCCGCCGGAGCCGCGCTGGCGCAGTCCCCCAACGAGACTATCCGTCTGGCCTTGATCGGATCCGGAGGGCGCGGTCGGCGGGTCATGTCGGAGTTCCAACGCGACCCGCAACTCGAGGTTCAGGGCGTCTGCGATGTATACGAGCCCAACTTGGAACGCGGGCTGTCCGCAGCCGGACCCGGCACGCAAGCGTATCGGGATTACCGCCAGGTGCTCGACAATCCCGCAGTCGATGCTGTCCTCATCGCGACCCCGGAGCACTGGCACCACCGCATGACGCTGGACGCCATGAGCGCCGGCAAGGATGTGTACGTCGAGAAGCCCCTGTGCCACACGCCGGCGGAGGGCAAGGAACTGGTGGAGGCCCAGCGCGCCTCGGATCGCGTCGTGCAAGTCGGCATGCAAAGGCGCAGCTACAACCTCTACCTCGAAGCGCGCGACATGCGTCGCGCGGGACGCTTGGGCACGGTGCGCATGGTGAGGACGTATTGGCTGAATTCGCGCACCGAACCGCGTCGTGCGCCGTTCACCGGGCCGATCAACTGGCCGGCGTGGCTCGGCCCGGCACCTGCCGTTCCCGAGGATCCGCTGACTTTTTTCAACTGGCGCAGCCTGTCAGCGTATTCGGGCGGCATCGCGCAAGACCAAGGGTGCCACATCTTCGATTCGATCCACCTCATCATGGACGCGGGCTTTCCCGTGTCGGTGAACGCGACGGCGTTGGAGCCGCATGTCGAAGGCATGGACCAGCCCGAGTCGGTGGTCGTCGCGGCCGAGTATCCCGAAGGCTTGCTAGCGGTGTTCACGATCAATTACAACGCCATGCAGTACGCCGCGCGGGCGGACCAGCTCAACGCCTATGACGGCGCCTTGGCGCGGATGGACATCGGGCGCGAGTTCCTGCGCATCTTCGATCGCGAAGCACCCGAGACGACTTCGTTCGCCAAGGAGCAACCGGGCGGGTTCGCGCAAGCCACCATCGATCACGTGGCCAACTTCCTGCACTGCGTCCGGACCCGCGAGACGCCCCGCGCCACGATGGAGAAAGGGTTTCAGGCGGCCTTGATCGTCCAGCTCGCCAACCTCTCCATTCGGGAAGGGCGCAAGATCGGCTGGGACGCCGAGACGCTGACCGCGATCTAGCGTCAGCCCAAGCGCGCGCTTAGCCGCCACCGTATCCGCCCATGGCAGCGAACGAGCACCCGATATCGATGCCGGACTGGCGACGCTTGGGAGCCGTTGTGCTTGTCGGCCTCGCCGTTTACTGGCTGCTGCCGCGGCCCGCCAGCGTGGCCGACGAGGGCTGGAAGCTCCTCGGGGTGTTCAGCGCCGCCATCGGTGGCTTGATCCTGCGGCCGCTGCCCGGCGGGGCCGTGATCTTCGTAGCGCTCGTTGCAGCTGTCTGGCTCGGCGCGATGCCCATCGAGCAGGCCCTCTCCGGCTTCGCCACGCCGGCGGTCTGGCTGGTGGTCGGAGCGCTGCTGATCGCCCACGCGATGATCGAGACCGGGCTGGCCAAGCGCGTGGCGCTGGTCTTCGTGCGATTCTTCGGCGCCAGTTCGAACGGCGTCGCTCTGGCCCTGATCGCCAGCGATCTGTCGCTGGCCACGATGATTCCTTCCAACACCTCCCGAGCGGGCGGCGTGATCATGCCGATCACGCGCAGCTTGGCCGAACTGTACGGCTCTCATCCGGGCGCGACGGCCAAGCTCCTGGGAACCTTTCTGATGGCCGCCGTCTACCAAGGCGAGATCGTCGCCACGGCCACGTTCCTGACCGGCCAGGCGGGGAATTTCATTGCCGTGGATCTCGCCGAGAGCTTGGCCGGATTCGAACTCAACTGGGCGAATTGGGCGGCTGCCGGCATCGTGCCGGCCCTAGTGAGCGTCGGGGGTCTGGTCTGGATCGTGAGCAAGCTGCTGCCTCCCGAGATCCGCCGCACGCCGCGGGCCCGGGAATTCGCCGCGGAAGAGTTGCGCAAGCTCGGCGGCATGGGATCGCGCGACTGGTTGACGGTCGCGATTGTCAGCGCGGTTTGCGGGTTGTGGATCACCTCCGGCCTGCACTCGATCCCGGTGGCGTTGGCGTCGGTGTCGGGCACGTGCGCGCTGCTGTTGACCGGCATCCTGAACTGGCGCGAGGCCATGCGCCAGCACGCGGTCTGGGACATCATGGTCTGGTACGGCGGCGTCATCACGCTCGGCCGGGCACTCAGCGACGCTGGCGTGCCAAGCGCGCTGACGGATTCGATCAGCGCCGTTATCGGCCACCTCCCTTGGCTGCCGATGCTGGCCTTGGCGTTGCCGATTTACTTCTTCGCCCATTACGGACTGGCCAGCATCACGATGCACTTCCTGACGCTCTTGCCAGTCTTCCTGCTATTGCTTCTCGCGCAAGGCGCCCCGACTGGCCTAACGGTCTTCCTCTTGGTTACGCTGGGGAACCTTTCCGCCGGACTGACCCACTACGGGACCGTGCCGTCCCCGATCTTCTACTCGCAAGGCTACGTGAGCTTCCAGCAGTGGTGGAAAGTGGGCTTCGCAGTCGCGCTCTGGAACGTGTTGGTGTGGTGCTCGGTCGGCAGCGCGTGGTGGAAGTTGCTGGGAATCTGGTAGGGTCGCGGCGCGGGCAGAACCTCCCCGACCGCTGCGGAACGAGGCCTGCCCCGGCATCTAGGTTCGGTGCTTGCGATAGACTGGACGAAACGGCCGCGATCGCGTGACTTCCGGGCGGATCGCCAGTCACTCGCATGAATCCGGCGCGGCTCGTCCATGCGGTTCGATTCCTACGAGACTGGCGGATTCTACGACGAGCTCTTTCAAGCTGACGGAACGCCACGGCCCGAATTTCGCAGCCTCGTCGACCGCATTGAATCGTTGCCGCTAGGTGACCTGCTCGCGCGCCAGCAGGCCGCCGAGCGGAACCTGATGCGCATGGGCATCACGTTTAATGTCTACGGCGAGGATACCGGCGCGGAGCGTATCTTCCCATTCGACTTGGTCCCCCGCTTGGTCGCGGCCGACGACTGGGATCGGATCGAGCGGGGGCTGCAGCAGCGCATCCGCGCCTTGAACCTCTTTTGCGACGACGTCTACCACGATCAAAAGATCGTCAAGGACGGGATCGTCCCCGCGGAAATCATCGAGTCGGCGGAGGGGCTGCGCCGCGAGTGCATCGGACTGAATCCCCCGCAAGGGGTCTGGTGCCACGTCACGGGCACCGATATCGTCCGCGACGGGGACGGCCAGGTCTACGTGCTCGAGGACAACCTGCGCGTGCCGTCGGGAGTCTCTTACGTGCTCCAGAATCGCGCCATGATGAAGCGGACGTTCCCCAAGGTGTTCCGCGGTTTGGGAGTCCGCCCGGTGGTGGACTATCCGGGTCGCCTGCTCGCCATGCTGGAGGATGTCGCCCCGCGCAGCGCGGAGAGCTTGGAGGTGGTCGTGCTGACGCCCGGCCCCTACAACTCGGCCTACTTCGAGCACTCGTTCCTCGCGCAGCAAATGGGTGTCGAACTCGTTGAGGGCCGCGATTTGGTCGTCGAGGACGACACCGTCTTCATGCGGACGACCACCGGCTTGGAGCGGGTGCATGTGATTTACCGGCGGATCGACGACGACTTCCTCGATCCCGAGGTTTTCCGTCCCGACTCGATGCTCGGCGTGCCCGGTCTCATGCGGGCCTACCGGCGCGGGCGCGTCACCTTGGTCAACGCCCCGGGTACGGGCGTGGCGGACGACAAGGTGCTTTACGCGTACGTGCCGCAGATCGTGCGCTACTACCTCGGCGAGGACATGATTGTCCCGAACGTGCCGACCTACATGTGCTGGGACGACAAGCAGCGCCAGCACGTGCTGGAGAACATCGACCAGTTGGTCGTCAAGCCGGCGAACGAATCGGGAGGGTACGGATTGCTGATCGGCCCGCATGCCACCGAGGCGGAGCGGGACGAATTCCGGCAGCGGATCCGCGACGACAGCCGCAACTACATCGCGCAGCCCACGCTGTCGCTCTCTCGCGTGCCGACGCTGATCGAAGACCATTTCGAGGGGCGCCATGTCGACCTGCGTCCGTTCATCCTGTACGGCCGGGAGATCTTCGTCCTGCCGGGCGGTCTCACGCGCGTCGCGTTGCGCGAGGGCTCGCTGGTGGTGAATTCCTCTCAGGGCGGCGGCAGCAAGGACACCTGGGTGCTCGCGGATCCAGCCCGCGGGGCGGCCGCGGGGCAGGATCCCTCCTGAAGGTGCCGAGAGCGGACCAAGCGGCAGGAAATCCACCATGCTGAGCCGAGTTGCAGACGCGATCTATTGGATGTGCCGGTACGTGGAGCGCGCCGAGAACGTGGCGCGCTTCGTGGATGTCAACGAGCATCTGATGCTGGACCTGCCGCCCGGCCTGCCGACGCAGTGGGACCCGCTCGTCAAGATCACCGGGGACTCCGCCGAGTTCTCGGCTCGTTACCGGGCGGCGGATCAGGAGGAGGTCGGCTGGTTTCTGACGTTCGACTCGGAGAATCCGAACTCGATTCTCTCGTCGCTACGCGCGGCGCGCGAGAACGCCCGTTCGATCCGCGAGATTATTTCGTCCGCGGTGTGGCGCGAGATCAACGAGTTGTACCTGTACGTCGAGCACCACGCGGCGCAGCGGGCGTCGCCGCAGCACGACTTCCTCCAGCATGTAATCCGCGCCAGCCATGGCATCGAAGGCGCCAGTTACGCCACGCTGTCGCACGGTGCCCCTTGGCATTTCGGGCGCATCGGCCGCCTCTTGGAACGCGCGGACAAGACCACGCGCGTCGTCGACATCCGCTACTTCGTCCTGCTGCCCTCCCCGAACGACGTGGGCAGTCCGGCCGAAGACTTGCACTGGACCGCCGTCCTGCAGTCGGTGAGCGCCCTCGAAATGTACCGCCAGCGTCACGGCACCGTGCGCGTGGACAGCGTGGCTGACTTTCTGATTCTCGACGCCTACTTCCCGCGGTCCGTCCGCAACTGCCTGCGGCGCGCGAACAATTCGCTGCACTCCATCTCGCGCACACCGCCCGGAACCTATGGCAACGAAGTGGAGCGGCGCTTGGGCAGGCTGGTGGCCGACCTTGACTATACTGCGATTGGGGAGGTGCTCGGCGAGGGGCTGCACGAGTTCCTCGACGACACCCAAGTCAAACTGAACGGCGTCGGCGCAGCCTTGCAGGACACTTTCTTCTCGCCGCGGCAGCACCGTCAGTCCGGTGGCGCGGCGGTATCCGCGAACGTATGACATTTTGCTTGGGAATCAACGTTCAAGAGGGGCTGGTGGGCATTGCCGACACCCGCATCACGTCCGGCAACGAGTGCTTGACCGCCCGGAAGGTCACGACCTACGAGCGGGACGGCGGCGCGATGTTCGTCATGACCTCGGGCCTGCGCTCGATCCGGGACAAGGCGCTGACCTACTTCGAGGAGGCTCTCGCGACCGGTGATGAGCCGTTCAGTCGGCTCTACCAAGCCGTCAATCTGTTCAGCGACCAAGTGCGGCGGGTTTCCCGCGAGGACAAGGCTTTCCTGGAGAAGAGCGGGTTGCAGTTCAACATCAAGGCGCTGGTCGGCGGGCAGATGCGCGCGGACGAGACGCACAAGCTGTACATGCTGTATCCCGAGGGCAACTGGGTGGACACCGGCCGCGGCACGCCCTACCACGTCATCGGATCCACCGGGTACGGCAAGCCCATTCTCGACCGGACCCTGAATTACGACGATTCGCTGCAGCATGCGTTCAAGACCGGCTGTCTGGCATTCGACTCGACGCGCATCAGCGCGGCGGACGTGGACTTTCCGATCGACGCGTTGCTCTACGCGCCGAACACGTTCCGGATCGTCGAGCAGCGCTTCCAGAAGGAAGACTTGGCCGAGGTCTCGGAGTGGTGGCAAGAGCAGCTGCGGGCCGCCATGCGCAAACTCCCCGGAGGCTGGTGCGATGCCATCTTCTCCAAGTTCCCGCCCCCGACCGAGCCCGCCCCCGGCGGGTCGTGACGGCGTTTCGCTCAGAGAATGCGGTTCCTCGCACGTCATATCACCCGGTTTCGCTACACCGCGCCGGTCTATCTCGAACCTCATGCGATCCGGTTGCGCCCGCGAAGCGACAGCTCGCAGAGGCTTGAGCGCTACCGGATAGCGGTCGAGCCGGAGCCATCCCTGCTGAGCGAGGCACTGGACAGCGAAGGCAACTCCGTGGCGCACGCTTGGTTCTCGGACCTCACGGATTCGCTCGTGATCCGCACGGAGTTCGAGGTGGAGACATTGCGGGTCAATCCATTCGACTACTTGCTGCTCGACGAAGGGTCCATGCGCGTTCCTGTCGAGTACCCGCAGGAGTTGCGGGCATCATTGGCGAGCACGCTGGCTCGATCCGAGCTTGGTGCGCCAGCGGTCGACGCATTCGCGAATCGGATCGCGGAACGGTCCGGAAGGCGAACGGCCCAGTTCTTGACACTGCTCACCGAGGAGCTCCATGATCGCCATCGGGTGGTCGTGCGGGAGCACGGCGACCCGTTTCCTCCCAGCGAAACGCTTGCCACTGAGCAAGTCGCCTGCCGGGACCTAGCCGTGCTTTTCGCGGATTGCTGTCGGTCGGTTGGTATCGCCTCCCGCTTCGTGAGCGGCTACACGGCCAGCGAGTCGCGTGCCGACGATCACCACATGCATGCCTGGGCCGAGGTGTACCTCCCGGGCGGTGGCTGGCGCGGGTACGATCCGTCTCTGGGGCTGGCTGTCGCTGACAGTCACATCGCGGTCGCTTCCGCCGCAGTGGCTAGCCGCGCTGCCCCCACGACAGGCACTTTCCGGGGGGATGCGACCGCCGAGCCCCTCGGTGTCGAGATTGCCGTCGATGCGCTCCAGCACGCGATGACGAGTTCCGCTGGATCCAATTCCGGGCAGTAGGTCCACCGGAGATGGCGGGGCAGGCGGCTCTCTTCCCGGCCTGGTGACCGAGAAATCGTTTTCGCAACGCCGCCGAGTGCGACGGGCCAGCGCGACAAACGTGTATGCTGTTGAATTCCCCGCGATGAATCACTGGGATCGCATCTACGCATTCGGGACCTACCGGCGCATGATCCGCGAGAAGACGGTCACTGTCGTCGCGATGACAGTGTTCTTCGTCGCCTACTACTTCGCGCTGCCGGTGCTGGTGGGCTACTGGCCCGACTTGATGGCCAGGAGGGTGTGGGGCAAGGTCAACTGGGCGTACCTCTTCGCTTTCTCCCAGTTCATCATGACCTGGGCGGTCGCCTACGTGTACATGCGATACGCAGGACGGTTCGACCGCACGACGCAGAGGATCCTCGCCGATACCGCGAGCGTCGCGGAGCCGGGGGACACAGGCGAGGGCGAGTGAAATGTCGCTGCCGCTCGTAATGTTTCTCGCCTTCGTCGTCGCGACGCTCGGCATCACATACTGGGCCGCTGGCCGGTCCGCCGGCGAGAGCGCGTACTTCGCGGCCGGACGCAGGATCACCGGGTGGCAAAACGGACTCGCGATCTCGGGCGACTACATGAGCGCGGCCTCGTTCCTCGGGATCGCCGGGCTGATCGCTTTCTATGGGTACGACGGATTCATGTACTCGGTCGGGTTCTTGGTCGCGTATCTCACGGTCTTGCTGGTCGTGGCCGAACCGTTGCGCAATGCCGGCAAGTACACGATGGCGGATGTCCTCGCTTACCGGCTCCGGGCGCGGCCGGTGCGCGCTTGGGCGGCCTTGAGCACGCTGACCGTCTCCACGTTCTACATGATTGCCCAGATGGTCGGGGCCGGTGCGCTCGTCAGTCTATTGCTCGCAGGATCCGGAATCGGTTACTCGGAAGCTGTCACGGGGGTTGGCATCTTGATGATCGTCTACGTGGTCTTCGGCGGGATGCTGGCGACCACTTGGGTGCAAATCGTCAAGGCAGTCCTGCTGATGAGCGGGACGCTCTTGCTCAGCGTGCTCGTGCTGGCGCGATTCGGATTCGACATCGGCGGTTTATTCGAAGCCGCTTCCAGCGTCAGCATGCAGGTGGACGGTGCGTCGGTTACCAGGGACTTCATGACTCCCGGACTGTACTTCAAGCCGCCCTACGGTGCCTTGGACTTGATCTCGCTGGGTTTGGCGCTGATTTTCGGCACGGCCGGCCTGCCGCATATCTTGATTCGGTTCTACACCGTTCCGGACGGCAAGACGGCCCGGGTGAGCGTGTTCTGGGCGATGCTCCTGATCGGCGCGTTCTACATCATGACCACGTTTCTGGGATTCGGAGCCGCGACGATCGTGGGTCCGGACTTCATCTCGGCCAACGGCGGCACCAACATGAGCGCGCCGCTGCTGGCCCAAGCCTTGGCGGGGGATGTCTTTTTCGCGTTCATCTCCGCGGTGGCGTTCGCCACGATTCTGGCGGTCGTCGCCGGCCTGACTATTAGCGCCTCGACTTCATTCGCTCACGACTTCTATTCGAATGTGCTCCACCACGGCCGAGAGCGGGCGCCGGGTGAAGAGGTGCGCGTCGCGCGCTGGACCGCGTTCGTCGTGGGCGCGCTCTCGATCCTGATCGCGATCGGTCTGGGACCGAACGCGAACGTGGCGTTTCTCGTGGGGCTGGCATTCGCCGTCGCCGCCTCGGCCAACCTCCCCGTGATCCTCTTCTCGCTGTATTGGAAGCGATTCACGACGCGCGGAGCGGTCTGCGGATTGGCGGCGGGTCTCTTTTCCTCCGTCGGCCTGATTCTGGTGAGTCCGAGCTTCATGGGAATCGACGGTCCCGAGGTTGCCGAGAGCGCTCGACGAATCATCCAAGCCGAAGCTTGGTACCCGCTCAAGAATCCCGGCATCGTGAGCATTCCCTTGGGCTTCCTGGCAGCGTATTTGGGATCGATCTCCTCGCGCGAGCCGGACGCGGAGGAGAAGTACGTGGAATTGACCGTGAGGGCGAACACCGGGCTTGGAGCGGAACGGGCCACCTAGGAATCAGGCGGTCGGCGGGGTCCGTTTAGGCTGCGTTACTATCCTTGCGAGAATCCTCCGCCATGCCCGACGCCGCTCCCGCCGCAAAGAGTTCGCTCGCCTCCGAAGACTGGATCGCTTGCGGGCTTGGTTTCGCGCTGATTCTACTGGCCTTGGTCGGCGTGCAGCCGACCCTGCCGGCGTTCTCCTGGGATAGCGGCACTATCGCGGCCGTGTTCGCCCCGGGCAATCTCGCAGCGACCGTTGCGTTGGGCGCGCTGTTCCTCGTCACCGCTGCCATCGGCATCCGCTTGATGGGCGGCAGCACCCGATCCTTTGCCCTTGCCTTTCCGGTAGTGTTCTTGCTCGGCTGGCTCGCGCAGTTCATGGCCGGACAGGTCCAGATGAAGGCTTGGGGCCTCACCTACGTGATTACGGGCTTGGCTTTGGGTCTGTTCATCTCGAACGTGCTGCGAATCCCGCGTTGGATGCGAGACGCGGTGCGCACCGAGTACTACATCAAGACCGGCTTGGTCATCCTCGGATCCAACATCCTGATCGGGGAGATCCTGCAGGCCGGCATGCTGGGCGTGGCGCAGGCGTTCGCAGTTATTCTGGCGATCTGGTACGTCTGTTTCTGGATCGCGCGGAAGATGCGGGTGGACGACGAATTCTCGGCAATGCTGGCGACCGCCGTGTCGATCTGCGGGGTTTCGGCGGCGATCGCGGCGTGCGGCGCGGTCCAAGGGGATCGCAAGAAGCTCTCGTACGTTACGTCCCTGGTGCTCGTCGTAGCCATTCCGATGATGATCGTCATGCCGTGGATCATTGCTAAATTCGAGATCCCGCCACTGGTCGGCGGCGCTTGGCTGGGCGGCACGATCGACACCTCCGGTGCCGTGGTCGCGGCGGGCGAACTGGTCGGTGAATCTGCCATGAACGCCGCGGTGATCGTCAAGTTCTCTCAGAACGCCATGCTCGGGCTGGCGGCGTTCGCGCTCTCGGTTTGGTGGACGTTCCGCACGGGTGCCGCGACGGGGGAGAAGCCCTCCGTCAAGATCATCTGGGAGCGCTTCCCGAAGTTCGTGCTGGGGTTCATCGCCGCGTCCGTGCTGTTCTCGTTCGCGCTGAACCCGGACTTCGTAGATTCCTCCAAGGGCCTGATGAAGGGTCTCCGCACCTGGTGGTTCGCCCTGGCGTTCGTATGCATCGGCCTGGAAACCCGCTTTCGAGACCTAGTCGCGATGGACGAGGGGCGTCCAGCGATCGCGTTCCTGCTGGCTCAGTCCGTCAACGTGTTTTGGACGCTGTTGATCGCATGGCTGCTGTTCGGTGGCGTGCTGTTTGGCGTACCTTCCCTGTAGTTTTGTCGTACCCGACCATCCCTCTCTCACCCGGAAGGTGACTGCCGCTGCCGAGCGGCCGACCGCGAGACCGAATGCGGTGCCGGGCGGCAGGAGGGCCGAGCGACCGCAGCATGGCGGAATGACATCGATGTCCTCGCTTGGCGCGAGTCCCCTCTGGCCGAAGGATTACGCGGGGTGAAACGCAACCCGATATCCACTGCAGCGCATTTCAGATGACAGCGTTGGAACCAAGCCCAAGGATGGCTACGTCTCCGCAGACGGACATTCTCGGACGGTCTCTGCTTGAGGGGAGCGCGTGTACCACTCGACTCCGTGCCGGGCGATCTCCTCGAGAACGCGGCTATCGACAATGTCGCGATGTCGGCGCAGGTCGATCCGCTGCGGCACTGTCAACTCTTCAATCGCGACTGCGAGATCGAATTGATCACGCAGCGTCAGACTGTCTCCGAACAGTACCAAGTCCACGTCCGATGCCGGTCGGAACGCTCCCGTGGCTCGCGAACCGATTTTTCAAGAGAAACTCAAATACTCTGCAGATTACGAATCATCACTGAAGCAGTTGCAAGCAAGTTACAATGAAATCATGGCTGGCGTTGTGCCCGACTCAGAGTGACTAAGTGAAAGCACTGAGCAATCCTGTCCAACGTATCCGGTGCCGACCGTGTGAGTGGCCTCCAGCCTAGGTGGTGCGTAAGTGATGGGAGTCCCGCGGGTGCTAGTGAACTGCCACTTGCGTCAGCGGCTTTCCCGAAGATCCGAAGTGGATACCTAGAGACTTGTCTGATTGCCGCGCGGCGGGCTGGGTTCGGAGAGCCTGGACGTTGGGCGTTTGATCGACGTGCGGTCTGTACCTTGCGGATGGCGACTTGCGATGCTGGCGCGATGATCGCCTGAGAGCGCTCCTCTTCCGTTGGACTTCGCTGTTCCGCTATCCAAGGATGCCTGAACGGATCGATCATTCGCAGGATCGTATTTCGCACTCGCTGCGCCTCAATCGGGTCGCTGTGCGGAGCGGCTGACGATTGCGTCGTTTCGCCAGTGTCTCTAAGTCGTCTTCGGAGACTGGCCGGGCCGCCACGTAACGAAATGCAGTGCGCTTATCGGCGTCTTGGGTCACGCTTGCTACAGCGTAGGAATCGAGAGGGTCGTTCGCGCGAGCCGGAAGTTAATCGATGAGAACGTCGAGTATCTCTTTGAAACTCTCGAAGTATTCCAAATCGAGCTGGAGGGGTTCTTCGAGCCGACGCTTTCGAAAGCGGGACTTAGCGCAATGCTGTCAAGTTAAGCACGAGGCAATGCAATTCAGTACCGCAGGAGCCTACATTTGTCGGCCCAAAATCGACCGTCTGCACACTTAAGTTGACAGTATTGGGACTTAGCTGCCTCACCGTCTTGCGTCAGCTCTGGCAGCGTCCAGCACTTCGGTTCAGTCATGCAGTCCCTCCAGCGGAGGGATTGCAATGCGCTCGAGTTCCTTGGGCTCAAACTTGGTGAGCCCGCCCGCATAGGTACGCCCGTCGGACACGCAGACTTCGTGCTGGAGCCACGCGGCAAGCCTGTCGAGTGTCGCCGCGCTCATGGGAACGCGTGGATAAAGGCCATGAGCGATGTTCAGATGCCTCGCTCCGCACAGATTGCGGACAAAGGCCGGCGGTCGGCGGGCCATATACGTACATAGGATGGGCGCGGGGGTCTTTAATCCCACCGACCACCATGCCCGTCTGTTTCGCGCGATATACGATTCGTCGGCACCTAGCGCTCGAGTCCAACGCAGGAACTGATCGACCTGCCTCCGCTCCGCCCGGCTGAGCGAATCGAGGTCGACAGGCAAGTCCACGACCCTGCGCAAATCGCCTGCGTCTCGGAGTGCCGGTCCTGCTCGCAGCAGCTCTCGAGCCTTTGTGACAGTCGGGATCAGGAAGGCCTCGGGAAGGTCCTCGGCGTGGGCACCTGCAATCCAAGCCGCATTGCAGCCGGTGACTTGGCCCCGATGAACTCGGCAAACATCCCCGAGCTCAATGTGATCGGCGGGCACTCGACGCGTCCGCGTCAGCATAAATGTTGACCAGCGAGACGCGGTGTCGAGGCGGTCTAGGGCAATCTCTCGGCCTCCCGAAAGCGTGCCTAGCCCAGAAGCAGTATCGACACGCCGCAACCGCATGCTGGCCGTGCTGGCACCGACGCGAAAGCACGTGATAGCGCTCGTCGTAGCCGTATCAGAAAAGGGCATGCCCGTTGGCGCGACAACATGGAGTGCCTCGCCGCCCAAGCCGTTCACCAGCAGCTTCCGCACGACCGAGCCGTAGTTCACATCCATCCACTCCGCCGCCGTGATGAACGCGCCGTAGTCACCTGGCCGAGCCAACTGGCGGGTCTTCAGGAAGAAGTGCGCGTGCAGGCCCGCGAGCTTGCTCGCTTTGAAACCGTACTCGGAGGCCGTCTCGGAAAACCAAGTCTTCCAAGCGGGTTCGATGTCATGGTGGCGTACGTATGGCGGATTGCCGAGAAAAAGCGTCGAGCCATCTATAGCGGGAAGCTGGACAGTTCGGTAATCGGCGGCCAAGATTGTCAGCCGGTTGACGAAGCCAAGTGTGGAGGCGTTGGCGCGAATCATGAGCACGGCGAGCGGGTCGGTCTCGACTGCCACCAACTCGGCGTCAGGGAAGACTTTTCCGGCAGCCAGAAGGAAGCGCCCCGACCCCGCTCCCGGGTCGACTACCCGCTTAGGTGCTCCAGAGCTAGCAGCCCACTGAACCATGGTGTCCACGATCGGCCGTGGCGTATAGACGGCACCAGATTTGCGGCGCACCGCAGGATCGCGTAATTGGCAATAGGTGCTTCCGAGCGGGTCTTCGCCCCGAAGCACCGAGTCCCGAACGCTTGCTATTTGATCGGGCGACGCAACCTGCCCACCTGGTGCATACGTTTGCTCGGTGGCGGTTAGAGCGGGTCTGGAATCGCTCAAGGCCGCCGCTAGCGCACCCAAGTCGCGATCAGTGGTCGGAGGCATCATGGTCCATGTTCCTCCCCGCGTGGATTGCCTCTGGACACTCGGACGCTCCACACAAGTCTACGAAATCCGAGAATCTGAAAAAGACTAAAGTCTGCTGATCTTGAGTGCTAACAAGGATTGCGGTTCCAAGATGCCCATCGGTCAGCCTGTCATCGCAGGGCCGCCGCGACGGAGCCGTCGCCCGTGCTCAGAGGACTGCTCCATAGCTGTCTGGAGTAGAAGACCCAATGTCTGCCAGCCAGTCCAAATGCCATCCCCGTCGCGTCCGAGTCGGCACTCGCCGCGCTAGCAGCCAAGCCGAGATAAAGGTTTCATGCCTGACCCGAAGTGCTCGCCCTTGACTGAAGCCGAGTCTGCGGACACGAGGCGGTCCGGGATTCCAGCCGGCGCTCACGCCCGACCCTGCCAAGGCGGAATCCCGCCCAGTCTCCGCACCGCCTCGCGATCATCAGCGTTGGCGCGGCAGCATCAGGCCTCACTCGGAGGCCTGAGAATCGTCTCGACGGAATCCATGGACTCCATCCCGTCTCCATTGCGCCTTCCTGCCACTTGCGGGCGCTAGCAGGCACATTGAGTTCCGTGATGTAGAAGAGCGGGCTTCCGAAGCACTCGTTTTGATTCTTGGCGGGGGCGATCAGGATCGTCCGAGCGGGCGGACATCCGCTTCCAGCTCCTCCACAAACCTCCGCGCCTCCGCCAGTAGTTCCTTGATCAGACCGGGGTGCCGTTCGGCGATATCGAACCTCTCGCTCGCGTCAGCCAGCAGGTCGTGCAGCGCGATTGCCTTGAACGCTCCGCCCGCGGCACGCTCCAGGCGCAGCTTGTGACGGCCCTTCCGAATCGCTTGCAGCCGGGTCGGCTTGCCCGGGGGGCTGCCCGCGAAGAAGTAGAAGTACTCGTGCGGAGAGTCATCTGTTTGACCGCTCAGCAGAGGCCAAAGGTTGCGGCCGTCTAGCACGCGATCCTGCGGAAGTTCCGCCCCAGCCAAGTCACCGAATGTCGGGAACAGGTCCATGTTCGCGGCGACGGCCGAACTCACGCGCCCACTTGGAACGGATCCCGGCATCCAGAAGATTCCAGGAACGCGCATCCCGCCCTCCCATGTCGTCCCCTTGCCCAACTTGAAGGGACCGGCCGACCCTGCGTCGATGCCGTATTGGAGCCAAGGTCCGTTGTCGGAGGTGTACACGACGAGTGTGCGCCGGTCGAGGCCGAGATCGCGCAGCTTGCCGAGGATCTCGCCTACGGACCAGTCCAGTTCCTCGATCACGTCGCCGTACCGGCCGCGCAGCGACTTCCCCCAGCGCTCGTTCGCGACGAAGAGGGGCACGTGGGGCATCGCGTACGGCAGGTAGAGGAAGAACGGCTGGTCTCGATTCGTTTCGATGAATTCGAGCGCGAGCGAGGTGTAGAGCGTCGTCAACTGACGCTGGTCCGAATCCTCCTCCAAGACCTCGTCGTCCCTCATCAGCGGCAAGGGATGCGGAAAGCCCTGGCCCCTCTCAAGGTCGTAGTACATGCCTTGGCCCGCGAAGCCTGTCATGTCGGCGCGCTCGCGGGCCGAGATCATCCGCTCGTTCTCTGGCTCGCGAATCGGCATCACCGGGTGGTAGCGCCACATGTCGTTCGAGAACGGGATTCCGAACCAACTGTCGAATCCATGGCGGTGGGGCATGAATTCCGGGGCGTCACCCAAGTGCCACTTGCCGATCATCCGCGTGACGTAGCCCCGCTGTCCGAGCATCTCCGCGATCGTGATCTCGTCGGGATGGATCCCCGTCGTCGCCTTGGGCCCGTGATTGAAACCGAGGCTGGCGCGGGGCGGGTAGGATCCCCAAATCCCCGCTTAATTCTGGCCAATCCGGGATTTTCCGGTATCTGGCTCTAACCAAGCCGGTCTCCGGCCGTATACGATCCAGTTTCTGAGCGCGAGAGGCTCCCCGGATGGTCTCCGGCACTCGGTTGCCGGTGTCTCGGAGGCTGTTCGAGACCTCGTTGCCTCCATGCACGCACTCCGCCCTGCCACGCAGGCGCACCGCTCCCCGCCGACTCCCCTGTCAGCTGCCCGGGCTACCCTGTCGTTCCGTGGCGGCGGCTCCCGCCGCCGCCCCCTCAGCCCGGTTCCATCTGCGCCGCCTGCAGCAGCCAGCCCAGGCGGCAGTTGCACGTCCCGAACAGCAGCTTCCGACCCCGCCCGCGCTTCTGCAACAGCCCCACGCTGCGCACGAAGTCCCGGATCAGCGGCCCCAGCCCGTGCCGGCGCGCCTTCTCCGGCAGCACCTGGTATTGCAGCATCAGCAGCAGCAACTGCGCGATCTGCCCGCACCAGTAGAACGCTTGGTTGGCCGTGTACGAGTGGCACGGCGGATGGTGCAGCCCCAGTTCCGTCAGCGGGCCCTTGAACGCGTTCTCCTGGCCCTGCTTGGCCCGGTGCCGCCGCACCAGCTCGCCCGCCGGCAAGTCGTCCCGGCTGACCAGGATCACCGTGTACACCGGCTCCAGCAGCTCCTGCGCCCCGTCCCGGTCCCGCCGGATCACCACGTAGACTTGCTTCTCCTCCCACTTGCTCGGCTGGTACTTGACCGTCACCGCGCGCTCGACGCCCCGCTCGTCCACCGGCTCCCAGTCCGCTTCCGCGAACTTCTTGGCTTCCACGATCCGCAGCACCGGCGCCTTCTTGTTCCGGTCCGTCACGCTCACCGAGTAGTCCCAGCCGCGATCCGTGCAGGCCTTCACGAACTCCCAGCAGTAGTACGCCGCGTCCGCACGCGCCCACACCGGATCCGGCCCCAGCTCCAACGGGTCCACGTCCGCCGCCAGTTGCTCGGCGAAGTCCCCTTTCACGTCCGTGCCGCCCTCGTTCAGCCGCGCGCTGACCCATGCCCGCCCCACGAACACCGAATGCAGCCAGTACTGCCGCTCCCCGTTGTAGCCCACCGCGGCGCCCTCGAACTGCTTGCCCTGCACCTCGATGCCCGTGCCGTCGATGAACACCGGCACGTAGCCCAGCTCCTTCCCGCAGGCGGCGGCGATCGGCGGCACGACTTGCGCGCTGACCGCCCGCACGCAGGCTTGCAACCCGTCCAGGGCCTTGGCGCTGAAGCGCGTCAAGTACTCCCCGAGGCGGCGGCTGTCGGGCACGGCGCCCGCGAGCCCCGCGCCCTCGCAGGCGGCCTCGTCCGCGGCCAGGGCGTCGACGGTGTTGAGGTGCCCGCCGCCGGTGGCGAGCCCGAAGATCAAGCTCAGCAGGTTCTGGGCGTCGCTGCAGCCGCGCTGCCGGACCTTGATCTGGACGTACTGTTGCAGCAACCACGGCAGGCCGAGGGACCGCGCCAAGCGGGCGAGCGCCGGCAGCCCGGCGAGGCCGGTCAGCAGACCGTCGCAGATACCGTAAGAGAGTTTGGGAGCTTTGTCAGCAGGCATCGTGAGCGGGGCTCCGGACCGGCGCGGAAAATTCACCCCGGAGGTGAAAAAACGAGCGGCGTGGGGAACCCTGCAAACCATTACAACACAAGCGTGTTCAGCATGTCCAAAACATTTCTTATCCGGGAACTAGGGGGTAGGATCCTGTCATCAGAGCCGCCCGCGACGGTCCGCAGAAAGGTGCCGCGTAGAAGCTCGTGAACCGCATGCCCTCGGCCGCCATGCGGTCGATATGCGGCGTGCGGATATCGGGATGCCCGTAAACGCCCAGATCGCCCCAGCCTTGGTCGTCGGCGAAGAGAACGATGAAGTTGGGCTGCTCCGGCGCCTGGGCAAGCGTCGGGACGGTCGCAGCGAGAAACAGAAAGCAGGCACGAATCGGGCGCATCGCAGTGTTGGTGGGCAAGAGTGTATCACCCGCATCGGCCGGATCGAGAGTCCCGAAGAGTCCGACCCCGCGGATCAGCCTATGATGGTGCCAGCATGATCCCTGCTGACGAAACCTTCGACGGAACCTTTCCCTTCCAGCCGCGATTCAGCACGGCCGCGGGCTTTCGGATGCACTACGTGGACGAAGGCTCAGGGGAGCCGATCATCTGCCTCCATGGCGAGCCGACTTGGGGCTACATCTACCGCAAGTTCATTCCGGCGCTTGCGGAAAACTGGCGGGTCATCGTGCCCGACCACATGGGATTCGGAAAGAGCGAGACGCCGCAGGATCGCGCTTACACGCTCGAAACCCACGTCGAGAATCTCGCCGCGCTCGTCGACGAACTCGATCTGGAGGGGATCACGTTCGTCGGACAGGATTGGGGCGGTCCGATCCTCGCCGCGTATACGGTCCGGCACCCGGAACGCGTGAAGCGAATCTGCCTGCTCAACAGTCTGTGCGGCTACGGCGGCATGGTCGCTCCCCGTGACGGCTCCAAGCCTCCCAAGCTGCACGAATCCGATTGGTTCCGATGGGTAATGTCCGCGGAGCGCGACGGAACCTACTACGAGACGATGCGGCATCTCGGCGACCACGTTGGAGACCTGATGGGCAGGCTCGGCCGTGCGTCCGGCTTGGGGGAGACCGAATTGCGCGCCTACGCGGCACCCTTCGGCAATCCCGACGAGTGCAAGGGAGCGATCGAGTTTCCGCTGGATGTAGCGCTCAATCGTATCGGCGGCTACGTCAAGGCCGGCGCGAGCGGCGTCCCGGAACTGCGGTCCAAGCCGGCCATGCTCGCGGAGGGCATGCGGGACCGGGCGATTCCGCCGGCGCTAGCGATCTCCGACTTTCGGGCCCTGTTCCCGAACGGCCCGGTCGTCAAATTGCGCGAGGCGGGTCACTTCTGCCAAGAGGACGCCGCGCCCGAGATCGTGGCCCTCATCGAAATGTTCATGCAACTGGCATGACGGATCGGCGGGCGCGCCCGCTCAGAGTTCGCGCCGGCCTTCGATCGACTCGATCATCGTGGCTTCGTCCACGAATTCGAGTTCGCTGCCGATCGGGATTCCGAGACCGATGCGGCTGACTTTGACATCGATCGGCTTGAGCAGCCTGCTCAGGTAAGCCGAAGTGGCTTGGCCCTCGGTAGTCGGGCTCGTGGCAAGGATGACCTCCCGGATCGGATGCGAGCGCATCCGCTCCAACAGGCTGCGGATCTTCAGATCGCTCGGCCCGACATTGCGCAACGGAGAAAGGGCGCCGTGCAGGATGTGATAGACCCCGCTATAGGTTCGGGTGCGTTCCACCACGATGATGTTATTCGGCTGCTCGAGCACCAGCACCAAGCCTTGATCCCGCTTCGGATCCTTGCAGATCGGGCACAGCGCTCCCTCGGCGATGTTGTTGCAACGCTCGCAGAGCTGGATCCGCTCGCGCATTTCGAGGATCGCCTTGGCCAGTCTCTCGGCTTGGTCTCGTTCGACACCGAGCAGGTGGAAGGCCAGCTTCTGAGCGGTCTTGGTCCCGAGGCCGGGAAGGCGCTTGATCTCGTCAACCAGTCGGGACATCGGCCCCGCGAGATCGTTTGCCGGCATGGGCGGGTCCTAGGCTGCTCGTCCCGAGCGACGATCAACTCCGGCCGAGCGGCAGGCCCATGCCGCCCATGACGGGGCCAACCAAGCCGGCGATTTTCTGCTGCACCTGCTCGTCGGCGCGCCGCATGGCTTCGTTGCATGCGCCGCGCACCATGTCCTCGAGCATCTCCACGTCTTCCGTGGCTTCCGCAGAGATGGAGATTCTGGTGATCTTCTTGTTACCGTCAACTTCCACGGTTACCATGCCGCCGCCCGTCGAGGCTTCCGCGCGCACCGCCGATACCTCCTCTTGGAGACGCTGCTGCGTCTCCTTGAACTGCTCCAGCATCTTCTGCGGGTCGCTTGGGAGGTTCACTACGATTGATTCCTTAGGTCCAGCACGTTGGTAACTTTGCCTTCGAAGCGATTCTGGAATTCCAGCACGCCCGGGTCCGACAGAGCGCGTTGATGGAGTTCGTTATCGTCGTCGGCTGGAGCGGAAGGCCGGGCCGGGGGTGCTGATTCTGCCTCGCTCCCGCCCTGTCCGGACGATTCGCCATTGTCTCGAACGATTCTAACATCAGGCCGACCGCCAACAAGCCCGAACAAGGCTGCCTCCAAGGTCGTCAGGTTCAGTTCGATCATCGTCTCCCATTCGTCGGTGGTGCGGATGGTCACCACCCGCCCCTTCCGGGTCACCCGGGATGCGCGCAGGGCGTCGACCAGGAACGCAGCGTCCGATTCCTTGAGCACGTCGATCACTTGCGGCCCGAACTCGTCCTCGGCGCTTGGGGGCGGATCCGGCTTGGAATCCGGGTTGGGAGCGGCTGCGGCGGCTGGAGGATCGCTAGGAGGCTTCGCCGAGGGCTCGGCCTTGGAGGGAGCGGCGCTCGGGGGCGCGGCACTGGGGGGAGGTGCCGTCGGCGGAGCAGGGGTGGCCGGCGTAGGCTTCGGCGATTCCGTCGCGCCAGCCGCCGGAGGATCCGAAGCTCGGGGCGCGGCTTGGACGGGTGCCGCCGACGCTGCTTTCGGCGCGGGACCGCCGCGCGGCTTGGCTCCCTTGGGGGCGAGCCCCGACAGGACTTCTTCGATCGGACGCAGGCGACCGGCATAGACCAGCTTGAGCAAGCCGATTTCAAGGCGGAATCTCTGCTGCGTGGCGTTCTGCAGGTCTTGGTACAGCGCGAGCAGGATCTGGACATACCGGACGAGGTCTTCGTTGGAGTACTCCTTGAGCCACGTTTCCGCCGCCGTGCGCTCGTGCGTCGTGGCCGCCACCAGCTTGGATTCCGCTCCCGCGACCTTCATCACCATCAGGTTGCGAAACTGGCGGATGAGTTCCCCGCAGAAGTGCTGCGGATGCCGCCCTTCGCGGACCAGGCCGTCCGCGACCGCGATCATCGCCGCCGGGTCGGCGTCGCGGATGGCGGCGAGGATGCGATCCGTCATCTCGCTGGGGATCGCTCCCAGCAGGTCGCGCACCTCTTGCACCTCCAAGCGGCGGCCGCAAGCCGCGATCGCCTGGTCCAGCGTGGAAAGCGAATCCCGGATCGATCCGTCCCCGGCCAAGGCGATCGCCAGCAGCGCGTCGTCGTCGGCCTCGATGCCTTCCTGACCGCAAATCTTCTGCAAGTGTCCCAGCACTTCCGGCAGGTCCACCGTGCGAAACGCGAAGCTCTGGCAGCGGGACACGATCGTGGCCGGAATCGCCTGCGGCTCGGTCGTGCAGAATACGAAGACGGTCCAATCCGGCGGCTCTTCCAAAGTCTTGAGCAATGCGTTGAACGCGTCGCTCGTGATCTGGTGGGCCTCGTCGATGATGAAGACCTTGTAGCGGTCCCGGACAGGCCGGAACTTGACGCTCTCGCGGAGTTCCCGGATGTCGTCGATGCGCCGGTTCGAAGCGGCGTCGATCTCCACCACGTCCAACGCCGAGCCGATGGCGATTTCCTGGCAGACCGGCGATTGCGGATCCGGGGATGAACTCGGCCCGTCCTCGCAGTTCAGAGCCATCGACAGGATGCGCGCCATGGTCGTCTTGCCGGTGCCGCGCGGCCCCGAGAAGATGTAGCCGTGAGCGGTTCGCTGCTGATCGATCGCGTTGCGCAGGGTCTGCTTGATGTGCGCCTGGCCTACGACCTCGTCAAACGTCTGCGGCCGGTACTTGCGCGCGATGACTTGGTACATGCGAGCGGCTCCGAGCGGCTGGGGAGTTGGGCTCCGGATACAACCGCGGCACGCGGCAGAGGCCGCTACCGTTGCTTCCTCCCGGACCTGGCGGGGTTCGCAGCATCCCGCTGCACGGGTCCGAAGCCCAAAGTAAGTCTAGCACCTAGTTCGAGGCCGCGAGCCTGTCGCGTCGCGAGATGTCCCGAGGCCCGCCGCGCCGGATCCGTGAAATCACGCCGGGACGGACTCGGGCAGCGGCTGCGAGGCGCGATCCGAGGCGATGCGGCCGTCGACGAGTTCAATGCGGCGATGCGCCTTGGCTGCCAGTTGCTCGTCGTGGGTGACCATCACCAAGGTGGTCCCCGTGTCCCGGTTCAGCTTCAGGAGCAGCTCCAGCACGATCGCGCCGTTGCGACTGTCCAGGTTGCCGGTCGGCTCGTCGGCGAGCACGATCGGCGGGGTCGTCACGAACGCCCGCGCCAAGGCTACCCTCTGCTGTTCGCCGCCGGACAGTTGCACGGGGTAGTGGTGGACCCGCTCTCCGAGCCCCACTTGGCCCAGCAAGTCCACGGCGCGGCGCCTCGATTCCGCGTCCTGATACCCCGTGAGTTCGAGAGGCAGCATGACGTTTTCCAAGGCGGTCAGCGTGGGCACGAGCTGGTAAGCCTGGAACACGAAGCCGATCTTGCGACCGCGCAAGAGTGCCAGCTCGTCTTCGGCCAGCGCGGCCAGCGATTCCCCGTCGAGCAGGATCTCCCCCGCGGTCGGCCTGTCCAGACCCGCTAGCAAGCCGAGCAGTGTGCTCTTGCCGCTTCCCGACGGGCCCCGGATCACCGTGAACGTGCGCGCCTCGATGGCGAAGTCTATGCCGCGAAGGATCTGCACCACGCGCGAGCCGCTGGAAATGGACTTCGCGAGTCCGCGCACTTCCAGCACCGGGTCTGCATTCGACATGGGCAACGGGACGTTCCCTATCATGACAAGACTTGGCGAGGAGCCCCTGTGTTACTAAATCGAGCGTTCGGCATCGCCTGCGCGGTGATGTCGCTCCTAGTCGGCTGCAGCCAGCCGGAATCTGGGGAGCCGCCGCGGGCTGCGGAGCAGCTCACGGAACAAGCTCCCGTCGCGCCGGAGGCGGATCCTCGCCCGGTCGTGGTCGCTTTCGGAGACAGCCTGACAGCCGGCGTCCGGGTGAGCCGCGCCGAGACCTATCCCGGCTTCCTGCAGCGCGAGCTGGACCGGCGCGGGCTCGCATTTCGGGTGGTGAACGAGGGGGTCAGCGGCGACACTACGGCGAGAGCCATGGCTCGCGTCGACGTGGCGCTGGCCCATGCCCCGGCGTGGGTGATTCTGGGTATCGGCGCGAACGACGGCTTGCGAGGCCTGCCGATCGACGTGATGGAAGCGAATCTCGAGACGATGATCCAGCGGTTCGAGGACGGCGGTGCGCGCGTGCTGCTGGCCGGGATGATGCTTCCGCGCAACTACGGCCCCGAGTACGTGCGCGAATTCGAGGCGGTCTACCCGCGGCTGGCCCAGGAATTCGACCTGCCCCTGATTCCGTTCTTGCTGGAAAACGTGGCGATGGTGCGGGAATTGAACCAAGCGGACGGGATCCATCCGAACGCCGAGGGAAACCGAGTCGTAGCCCGCCAGGTAGCGGACGCTTTCGAGGCCGTCGCCCGGCAGTGAGGGCTACCCGCTCGCGCGGTTGATCATGAACGTCGCCGTGTCCGCGAAGAACCGATGCAGGTACGCGGTCACCTCCGGCTGGAATCCGCAATCCTCCAAGGCCTTGGACATGAGATCCATCCAGCGGTCGCGAGCGCGCTTGTCGATGGGGAACGGCATGTGGCGCATGCGGAGCCGCGGATGTCCCCGTTGCTGGATGTACCGCTGAGGCCCGCCGAAGCGACCTACGAGAAAATCGCGCAAGCGCACCCGGGCGGCTTCCAGTTCCTCTGCCGGGTACATCGGGCCTAGGACTTCGTCGCCGGGAACCTGTTCGTAGAAGGCCCGCGTGAGGCGATCGAATCCATCCTCCCCGAGGATGTCGAATAGCGTGAGAGACACCTTGGTTCTATCTTCGGCGCCTTGCGGTCGGAGCGGCAAGGCGCGCGGATCGCTGGGCCGCCGCGCTATGGACACTCGGCTTGAGGACAGCCTTTACGACTGTACTAGCCTAGGAAGGCTTTGACGCCCGATGCCAGCGCGGACTTCACCGTCCTCCCCTCCCCGGACTTGGACCGGGCGGCCAAGGCTTGCCCCCTGCTGGAGACCGAGAAGGCCAAGGGCGAATGGATCTCCTGCTGCTCGCGCCGCTTCTTCCCTCTGGCCAAGCGCATCGCGGGTAACGACGATCTAGCGATGGACGTGCTGCAGATCAGTTGGATCAAGGTGCTGCAGGCGGCCAACGTGGGACTTGGTGGGCCGAAAGCCTGCCCGTGGGTGGCCGCGGTGGTCGCGAACAGCGCCAAGGATGCCTTGCGCCGGCAGAACCGCCGGCGAGAAGTCTCGCTGGATCCCTTTCAGGATCCATCCGTGGTGCCGACGGCCGAGACCCGCATTCAGGAGCAGGAGATGCTGCAACTGCTTCGAGAGATGGTGGCGGTGCTGCCCGAGATCTATCGGCAGATTGTCGAGCTGCGCTTGGACGAGCATCTCTCTACGGAGGAGGCAGCCGAACGGCTGGGCATCCCTCGTTCCACGGCGGCCAGCCGCTTGCACCGAGCGGTCAAGATGCTCAACAAGAGCATCACCGCACGTATCGAGGGCGAGGAGAGCGCTGACGACGCCACGGCATAGGTGCTAGGCCGTCGGCCAAGGCGGGCGCCGCGTCGACTTGGTTGCTAGTATGCTGTTGTAACGCGATGGCTTCCAAGATAGTTCGTGCGATTCTCTGGGCGGGCGTGACGCTTGCTCCGGCCACTCTCGGAGCCGCTGAATTCGAATCCCTGTTCGATGGCAAGTCGCTCGACGGCTGGGTGCTGCTCGACCGGCAGGGCGCGGGATACCAGGCGAAGGACGGGAACCTCGTCGCCACGCGCAACAGCGGCGGCAACCTGATGACCGCCGCCGAGTACGACGACTTCGTGTTCCGTTTCGAGTTCAAGCTCGAATCCGGGTCCAACAACGGCTTGTGCATCCGCTGCCCGCTCGTTTCCCGCCGGCTTGCGTACGAGGGGAACGAACTGCAGATCATCGACAACAGCGCCGAGCGCTACAAGAACATTAAGTCGTGGCAGAAGCACGGCTCGCTCTACAATGTCGCGCCTGCCAAGACCGGCGCCCTCAAGCCGGTCGGCGAGTGGAACAGCCAAGAGGTGACCGTGCAGGGGACGCGGGTGCAGGTTGTCCTCAACGGCATCACGATCTTGGATTTCGATACCAGCGAGGTTACCGACCGCGCGACGCTCGCCCGCCATCCCGGCCTGAAGCGCGACAGCGGGCACATCGGATTCCTCGGCCACAACGAACCCGTGGAGTTTCGAAATATCTCCGTCAAGCGATTGCGTTGAGCGGCCAGCCAGAGCATCACTGACGGCGGGTATCCTTGGAACGAGGCGTATCGGAGATTCTGATGTTTAGTTGGCTGGCGCGAGACCGTCGCGGCTTCATGCGGTCGATCCTGACTCTTCCCGCCGCCGCGGCCGCCTCCAGTTCGGCAGCAGCCGCGCCCAAGGGCGCCGTGCGAGCGGCTCGCGATGTGATCGGGGAACTGGGAGTTCGCACGTTCCTGAACGCCGCGGGGACGTATACCCGGCTGACGGCATCCAAGATGCCGCCCGAGGTTCTCAGCGCGATGCAACGGTCTTCGACGCGGTACGTGGACTTGGACGAGCTGCACGAGAAAGCCGGGGACCGGATCGCCGAGCTCTTGGATTGCGAGGCGGCCCTCGTCACTGCCGGCTGCGCTTCGGCCTTGACCCTCGCGACAGCCGCGTGCATCGCGGGCGCCGACCCGGAGAGCATCAAGCTCCTCCCCGAGACGGAGGGCATGCGGAACGAGGTCGTGATACAGAAGGCGCATCGCAACAGTTACGACCATGCCGTGCGGAACGCGGGCGCGAAACTCGTCGAAGTCGAGACCGCGGAGGAGTTGGAGGCGGCGGTCAACGAGCGCACGGCAATGCTCTTTTTCCTCAATCACGCCGAGCTGGACGGGCAGATCGGGCACGAGGAATTCGTGCGCCTCGGCAAGCGGCACGGCATTCCCACGCTGAACGACGCCGCTGCCGACGTGCCGCCCGCGGACAACCTCTTGCGATTCCAGCGGATGGGCTATGACTTGGTCGCGTTCTCCGGCGGGAAGGGCCTGCGCGGCCCTCAATCGGCGGGCCTGCTTCTCGGGCGGCGCGACCTCATCGCAGCGGCGAGGCTCAACAACAGCCCGCATTCCGACTCGGTGGGCCGCACGAACAAGGTCAACAAGGAAGAGATCGTCGGCATGCTCGTGGCGCTGGAACTGTTCCTCGAGCGCGACCACGATCAGGTCTGGAAGGAGTGGACGCGACGCTGCAAGCGCATCGAGCGGGCGGTATCCGGAATTCCCAGCGTCTCGGCCGAGGTGTTCGTTCCGGAGATCGCGAATGCCGTGCCGCACTTGCGCATCCGCTGGGATTACGAAAGGTTCGATCTCGATCCCAAAGCGGCCGCGGCGCGGTTGCGGGAAGGCGACCCCAGCATCGAGGTGCGTCCGCAGTTCGACGAGGGCTTGGAGATCGCCGTGTGGATGCTGGAACCCGGGGAAGAGCGCATCGTCGGTCGCCGCGTTCGAGCCGAACTCACCAAGGCGCAAGCTGCGGCGTGATCCTTGGCAAGCCGCCCCGGAAGAGTCCTCACGGCACGCGGTGGGCTTTGAGGGAGCCCGTCTCGAGCGCTGCCAGCTTCAGGGTGCGCCGCCGAGACCTTACGGCAGCTTCACGATCGTCCAGGTCCCGTCTGCGTTCTTCGCCAGTTGCCCGCCGTACACGGTGATCCTCGCGTTGATCTCGGAGGCCGTGTTTCCGCACAGGTTGAACCCGAGCACGGCGATGCAGGCTTGGCCCTCCTCGTCGACCGTGAGGATTGCCTCGTTACCCGCCACCGAGGCCTTGCAACTGCCGCCCGGACCGACGACCATGTCCACCTCGCAGGGAACGATCTCGGCCGGTTCCGCTTCCGGCACCGCGACCGTCAGTTTCGGCCCGCTCGGCGAGGAGACTCCGTCGAGCATCAGCGTGAACCCATGCGTGCCGGCCGCCACGTTGTCCGGTACCTGCACGCTGAGTTGGTAGAGACCCGCGGCGGACGGCGCTGCGCCCGCGTAGAGGATGTTCTCTTGGGGCACTTCGATCTCGCCGATCAGCGCCCGGACGCTGGGCGTCGCCACCGGGGCCGCCTCCCACGCGAATTCGCCGGTCGCGAGATGCGGCGCGACCAGACCGAATCCCGTCCCGAACAGAGTCACCACGTCGCCCGCTACAGCCGGCCGCGACTCTCTTCCGGGAATCGCCCCTTCCTCGCCGACCAAGGCCATGTCCGTGTGCAGCGCGGCGATAGCGGGGGGATCGTCCGTGAACAGGAAGAAAACCGGTTGCACGGCGGCAATATCGAATGCGGCGGCATTGCTTCGCACGGCGTCGGCACTGTCGCATCCGCGCAGGAATTGCACCGTCGAATCCCCCAGCCCCGCACTGTGGGGGATCTGGAAGGTGACCCTTTCTGCCGTGACTTGGAACAGGGGCGCTCTCTTGGAGTTCACCTCGAGACAGGAACCGTCCAAGACGGTCGCGAGCCTGCCCTCGACATCCAAGGTCCCGGTCGCGTTCGTCCCTTGCGATGTGAAGTCCGTCCCCGAGGCGGACGCGATCGCTCCCGGAGCCCCCGTGGTCGTGCCGCTGAACAAGTCAGCGAGGATCACTCGCCCGGATGAAATCGTCGGTGGGTCGGTCGGCGCCACGCTGTGCTGGAGCGTCGTTTGGAGCGAGTAGATCTTGTCGCCCTGCAGTGAGGCGTCGCCGTTGGCTCCGTTCACCGCCACGGCCACCGTAACCGGTCCTGCGCTTTCCGCAGGGGCGGTCCAAGCCACTTCGAACCTTGCGCTGCTGCCGTTCTGCGGTCGCCGGTGCGTGGCCCAAGCGACCTCGTTCGCGCTGGAACTGCAATCTCCCGCGACGACCCTGACCCGCGATCCGGCCGTCGACGATCCGGCCGCCAGGCTGCCGGGCTGGCCGCACCCGTCATCCGAGCGCACGGTCAATTGGAATCCGACCCGCGCGGCGTCCGGGTCGCTGAATTCCACGATCATGGACACTGTCTCGCCGGGCGTGTAGGCGTACTCGGACGCCGGATTCCCCTCGATGAGCAGTGCCAGCGTGCCAGCCCCGGAATTCGCTTCGCTGCCTTGGTGGCAACGGGTGCAAAGCGTCTCGCCCGGGAACGGTCCGCCCGTCGTCATCGGGGGGCCGCCGGACGAGTTGGCCCACGCGCTGCCAAGCGAGGCGAGCGCGACCGCAGAAGCCCAGCAGGATAGCAACGCCGGTCGCATCAGCTACTGCCTCAAGCTAGCACAGCCGCGGGCCAAGCCGACGGTCTGAACAGCTCAAGTTCCGGTACCGTTCCGCTGCAGGAAGTCCGCGGTGTCCCGGTAGCGGCGATACAGGGGCTCGTACAGCTTCGTGCAGCGCCGGTCAGGGTTGACCAACGTCCCTCGGCGTCCCTCGACGTCCTTGCGCACGCCGCCGATCGTGCGCACGGCCGAGCGCACCGAGCTGAAGCCGCCCGCGCGCTTCCCGGCCGCAACCGCGCCGAGGATGGCGGCGCCGAGCGCCGGCCCCTGCTGCGAAGGATGGATAAGGATGTTCTCGCCGAGCACGTCGGCCGCGACCTGGACGAAGAGCGGACTGCTGTGCGGAAGTCCTCCGGTAGCGATGAACTTCTTGACCGGGACGCCGCGCTCCCGCAAGAGGTCGACGATCCAGCGCAGACCGAACGCGTTCGCTTCCAGCATGGCGCGATACATGTGCTCCGGACCGTGTCGCAACGTCAGGCCGGTGAAGGCGCCGCTCAGGCGCCCGTCCATCAGCGGGGTCCGGCAGCCGTTGAACCAATCCATGCAGAGCACGCCGTCGGCGCCCGGCTCCATCGGCGCCGCGGCTTCAGCCAAATCGTCGAAGTTCTTCTGGCGCGCGAGACGGCGCAACCAGTCGAAGGCGTCGCCCACCGCTGCCTGTCCGGTCTCGTAGCCGAACATGCCGGGCAGGATGCCGTCCTTGACGACCCCCGCGACTCCCGGCACGGTGTGATACTCGACGGAGTTGAGCATGTGGCACGAGCTGGTGCCGCACACCATCACCAAGATCCCCGGATCTGCCGCGCCCACGCCCGGGACGCCCGCGTGGGCATCGATGATCGCCGTGCTCACCGGGATGCCGGCCTCGAAACCGAAGCGCTTGGCCATCGGGGCCGACAGGCGCCCCGCGAGCTGGCCCGGCGCTTTCATGCGGCCCGGCATCTTCTCGCGGACCACGTCGACCATGCGCGGATGCACGGAGCGCAGGAAGGGCTTGGAGGGGAATCCGTCGCTGGCGGTCCACATGCCCTTGTAGCCGGCCTGGCAGGTCGACCGCGCCATCTCGTCGGCCTCGCAACCCACGAGCTGCCACACCACCCAATCCCCGGCCTCCGTCCAGACATCGGCGGCCTCGTACACCTCGGGCGCTTCTTCCAAGGTCTCCAGCAACTTGGGGAAGAACCACTCCAAGCCGATGATTCCGCCGTACTGCTCGAGGAATCGCTCTCGCCGCTCTCGGGCGAGTCGATCGATGCGCTCGGTCTGGCTCTTCGCGCCGTGGTGCTTCCACAGCTTGGGCCAAGCCATGGGATTCTCTTGGAATTCGGGGAGCGTGCAGAGCGGCGTGCCGTCGCCCAGCGACGGCAGCATCGTGCAGCTCGTGAAGTCAACGCCGATGCCTACCAAGCGGGCGCCCGGCGTCCCGACGCGCCTCCAGGCGTTGCGCACCGCGCGCACGGCGGCATCGAGCCAGTCCGCCGGGTGCTGCAGCGCGAAGTCCGGCGGGAGGTCCTCTTCGGAGCCGGGCAGCCGCCCGGTGATCTGGCCGTGGGCGTAATTCGAGTACGCCGAGCCCCGCTCGGTCCCGTCCAAGTCCACGAACAGCGCTCGAACCGACTCCGTGCCGAAGTCTAGGCCCAAAGCTAATGCATCTCTATCCGGCAATTGCTTCCCGCTCCGATTCTCGACGCGAGGCGCCCGAGACTCCCATCGTACCTATGTGAGGCCACTTTTCGGTAGTCCCGGCCCCACTGATGCGCGCACCGACGATCCCTGCGGCCTGTAAAGCGCTCATTCCCAATGACTTACGGCTTCAGTTGCGATCCTTGCACATGCTCGGGGCCGCCCGAAGCCAACTCGGGAAGAGCGGAGAACCTCGCTAAACCGCGCATAGCTATACTAACAGCCGTGAGGGCGCTGGCGCTACCGGTGGTGCTCCTCTGCGGCTTGGCGCTGCTCGCCCAAGAGGATCGCGAGGGCTTTGCCGAGCGCAGTTCCGAGCACGAGGGTCTCGTCGACGAAGACGAGGAGTACGCGCCCCGAGAGCAGGTCTACGCATTCAACCCGGTGCAAGCTCGCAACGAAGTGAAGGTCGGCATCTACTATGCCAAGAAGGGCAATCACCGGGCCGCTGTCGGCCGCTTTCTGGCAGCGACCAAGTGGGACGCGACATCCGGCGAAGCGTACTGGCGACTCGGGATGGCCCGGCAAGAACTCGGTCAGGACGAAGGGGCGGCAGAGGCTTTCGGCCGGTACTTGGATCTCCAGCCGCAGGGCAAGCGGGCACGGCAAGCGCGCAAGCGACTCGCGAAACTGGAAGCCTCCGCCCGGCAGGCGACGTCCGGAGCGGCCAGCGAGTGACTCGCTACCGGCGAGACCGACATCCCTCTCCGCCCGCAGGTGACCATCAATGACGTTTCGAGGCTTGCTGGCGCGTAGTCTGCTGCACTACCGGGCGATCCATGGCGCGGTGGCCGTGGGAGTGGGCGTTGGCACGGCCGTGCTCGCCGGTGCCTTGATCGTGGGCACCTCGGTGCGCGGCAGCTTGCGGGATCTCACGCTGGACCGACTGGGAGCGATCGATTTCGCGGCGGTGGGCGAGCGCTACTTTCGTGCGTCTTCGGCCGCGGCGCTCGGGGGCGCGGGATCCGCGTCCGCGGGCATTCTCCTGCGCGGTAGCGCGGAGCACGCCGACACTGGCGCACGCGCTTCCAGGGTGCGAGTCCATGGCGTGGACGAGGCGTTCTGGAGGTTCTTCGACACCGAGGCTCTGGAATTGGGGTCGCGGGAGATCGCCCTGAACCGGCGGCTCGCGGACGAGCTAGGTGCAGCGGAGGGCGAGTCCGTACTGTTGCGTTTGAATTCGGGTGCGCTCATCCCGGCCGAATCGGTCATGGGTCGCAAGACCGACACCATCCGCCTCGTGAGGTTGCGAGTCGCTGCCGTGCTCGCGAACTCGGGGCCCGGCCGATTCGGGCTTTCCCCGCAGCAGCAACTGCCGTACAACGCCTACGTCCACCGCGAGACGCTCCAGCGCACGATGGAAGTGCCCGGCCGGGCCAACGCGCTGTTCGTGGCAGGCGGGACGTTGGAATCCGCAACCGCCGATTGGCGCGCGGCGTTCGGCCCGGAAGACGCTCGACTGTCGATGCGCGCGCTCCCGGATTCCGCTTCGCAGCTGGTCGAGTCGGAACGCATCGTGCTGGATCGGAACGCAGTCGTCGCCGTTCGCGAATCCGCGCAGGCAAGCGGTCTGGCCGCGAGCGAGGTCCTGACCTACCTAGCGAATTCGATCACGGCGAACCGCCGTAGCGTGCCGTACTCGACAGTGACCGCGCTGCAGGAGAACCCGGATTCGCTGCGCTTGGCCGACGGCAGCAAAGCCCCTGATCTCGAGGGTGACGAAATCCTGCTGAACGAGTGGGCGGCGAGCGATCTCGGGGCGCGGCTCGGCGAGCCGGTCACCCTCACCTACTACGTGGTCGGAGAGGGCAGTCGGCTCGAAACCGCGACCCATGAATTCCGGCTTGCAGGGATCCTGCGGATGGCGGGAGCGGCCTTGGACAGGGATTACGCCCCGACCTACAAGGGCATGACGGACCAAGCCCGGATGGCGGACTGGGATCCGCCGTTCCCGATCGACTTGCGCTTGATTCGACCCAAGGACGAACGCTACTGGGATCGCTACCGGGCGGCACCCAAGGCGTTCGTCGCTTTGCCCACCGCCAAGGAATTGTGGACCAGCCGCTTCGGGCAGTTGACCTCCCTGCGACTCGCGCCGGAATCAGGGGCTTCCGCGGATCCGCGCGCGGAGAGCCTCCGCGCCAATCTCCGAGATCGTCTGGACCCGGCGGACTTCGGGCTTGCCCTGCAACCCGTCAAGCGGATCGGCTTGGATGCGTCCGCGGGCGCGACCGACTTCTCCGGCCTTTTCGTGGGATTCAGCATGTTCCTGATCGCTTCCGCCGCGATCCTTGTCGCCCTGTTGTTCCGGCTTGGCGTGGAGCGGCGCTCCCGCGAGATCGGCACTCTGCTGGCAGTGGGCCATTCGCCCGGTTGGGTCCGCAGGACGCTCCTCGCCGAGGGCGCGGTGCTGGCCGCTTGCGGGTGCTTGATCGGAATCCCCGGCGCGGTGGCTTACTCCGCTCTCATGATTTACGGCCTGAACACGTGGTGGAGCGGTGCTGTCGGGACGTCACTCCTCGGGCTGCACGTGCAGGCCACGGATTTGATCGCGGGCGGAGCCTTCGCCTTGGCGATCATGCTCGGATCCATTTGGCTTGCGGTGCGGAGGCTCGTGCGACTGTCGCCGCGCGCGTTGCTCGCTGGCAGCGTGGAACCTGTCGCGGGGACTGCCGACCGCGAACGCAGGGCGCGAAAGCTCCGGCGCGTTGCCATCGGCGCCGGCGCTGGCGCCATCGCGCTCTTGGGCGTTTCGCTAGGCGCTGATCCCGCCTCGCGCATGGGCGCGTTCTTCGGGGTCGGGACTCTGGTCTTGGCCGGAGGCTTGATTTTCTTCCGCTCGTCCTTGCTGGCGCCGCCGCGCGGCGACGGTGCGGTTTCCAGCGTATTCCGGCTCGGCGCGCGCAACGGCGGTCGCAACCCGACGCGGAGTGTCCTCTCCGCGGCCTTGGTCGCCTGCGCTTCGTTCATGATCGTGACGGTCGCGATGAACCGTCAAGACGTGACTGCCCAAGAACCGTCGCTCGCCTCGGGGGACGGGGGGTTCCGCCTGATCGCCGACGCTGACGCGCCCCTCTTCCTGGACAGGATCGACGAGGTTCGCAACGAGCTTGGAGACGCCGCTCAGGTCGTTCCGTTGCGAGTGCGGGCCGGCGAGGACGCTAGCTGCCTCAACCTGTACCGGCCGGCACAGCCGTCCCTAGCGGGGGTGCCCGACAGTCTCATCGCGCGCGGCGGCTTCGCCTTTCAGCAGACCTTGGCGGAGTCCGCTGAGGAGCAGGCCAACCCTTGGCTGCTGCTCGAGAAGGATTTCGACGGCGCGACGCCCGTCTTCGGTGACATGAATTCGGTCATGTGGATCTTGCACCTAGGGCTGGGCGACGAATTGGTCGTCCAGGACAGCGCGGGCCAGCCCCGACGCTTGATTCTGGCAGGCTTGCTCTCGCGGAGCATTTTTCAATCCGAATTGCTGCTGTCCGAACGGCGGTTCTTGGAACTCTTTCCGGACCACAGCGGGTACCAGACCCTGCTGGTGGAGGCCGCCGCGCCCGATGTCGGGGCGGCGTTGGAATCGGCATTCGCCGACGAGGGCCTTGACGCCGTGCGCACGGCGGACCGCGTGGCCGGGTTCCTCGTCGTGGAGAACACGTATCTGAGCACCTTTCGCACCCTGGGAGGGCTCGGGCTGCTCCTCGGGACGCTCGGCTTGGCCGTGGTCATGGTCCGCAGCGTGCTCGAGCGCCGGGGAGAGCTGGCCCTGCTGGAGGCCTTGGGTTTCAATCAAGCCTCGATCTCGAGGCTGATCCTCTCGGAGAACGCTCTCCTCCTGGTTCTGGGTGTCGGGATCGGCACTTTCGCGGCGCTGTTGGTCGTCGCCCCGCATTTGGCCGGTACCGCCGCGGACCCGCCATGGATGTCGGTAGGGCTGACCTTGGTCGCGATCGTCGTCCTGGGATTGCTAGCGGGGACGGCCGCGGTCTGGCTGACCCTGCGCGATCCCCTGCTGGCCAGCCTGCGACGGGACTGACGTCAAAGCTGTCGCGCCAGCTCCACCGCCTTGAGCAGGGCCCCGGCCTTGTTCATGGTCTCTTCCCACTCGCGCTCGGGCACGGAATCGGCCACGATGCCCGCGCCGGCCTGCAGGTACGCCTTGTCGCCGCGCACGACCATGGTGCGGATCGCGATCGCCGACGTCAGCGTCTCGGAAAAGTCCAAGTACATCACGCTACCCGAATAGACTCCCCGCTTGGCGGGCTCGAGTTCGGCAATGATCTCCATGGCCCGCACTTTCGGCGCTCCCGTGACCGTGCCCGCGGGGAAGCACGCCTTGAGCGTGTCGAACGCGTCGCAACCTTCGCGCAACGTCCCGAACACGCTCGAGACGATATGCATCACGTGCGAGTAGTGCTCGACGATCTTGAACTCCGGAACGCGCACGGAACCGTATTCAGAAACCCTGCCCACGTCGTTCCGTCCAAGGTCGACCAGCATCACGTGCTCGGCCAGTTCCTTCTCGTCGGCCAGCAGGTCTTCGGCGAGGGCGCGATCCTCCTCGGGCGTCTTCCCGCGCGGTCGGGTGCCGGCGATCGGGCGGTATTCGATCGTGCGCCCTTCCACCTTGACCAGCATCTCGGGCGAGGCTCCGATGACGGCCGTATCGTCCATTTGCAGATAGAACATGTACGGCGAAGGGTTCACGGTCCGCAAGGCCCGATAGATCTGGAACGGATGGACTCCGGGTCGCATTTCGAGGCGTTGCGAGAGGACGACCTGGAATATGTCTCCCGCCAGGATGTACTCGCGGGCCTTCTCGACCGCGGCGCAGTAAGCCTCCTTGCCAATGTTCGAGCGCAGTTCGCCGGGACCTTGATCGCTGGCCGAGGCGGGCAGGGTGACGGGCCGCTCGAGACATCGCTCGAGGGCTTCGACTTCGGCCATGGCGTCGCGGTAGCACTCTGCAAGCGGCCTTCCCTCGTCCGTGCGAGCGTTCGCGATCACGTAAATCTGGTGCCGGACATGGTCGAACACGAGCACCGACGTGAAGAACATGAAGACCGCGTCGGGAGCGCCCACGTCGTCCTCGCGGAACGGCGGCACGCGCGGCTCGATCTCGCGCACGAGGTCGAAGCCGGCATATCCGACGGCACCCGCGCTGAAGGGCGGCAGACCGTCGGTGCCCGCCGGACGAAAGCGCCGGGCGACTTCCTTCAGCGTCGCGAAAAAGTCCCCTTGGCGACGCTCGACCTCGGCGCCCTCGCGAATCTCGACGTGGCCGTCTCGAGCCGTCAGCAGGATGCACGGATCCGCTCCCACGTAGGTGTGCCGGGCGACCCGCTTGCCGCCCTCGACGCTCTCCAGCAGAAACGCGTGCTTCTGGGAGCGAGAGAGTTTCAGATAGGCCGAGACCGGAGTCTCGAGATCCGCAGTCAGGACCTTCCAAACCGGAACCAAGTTGCCCTCGGCCGCGAATTTCTGAAACGTCTGGAAGTCGGGTTCCGCCATGGTCAGCCGCGCTGTCCCGCTTCTTTCACTGTACGTTCCAGCACGGCCTCGCGCATGACCTCGCGCGGGGCGTCGGTGCCGGTCCAGAGCCGGAACTGCTCGGCGGCCTGCTCGATGAACATTTCGATGCCGCTGATCACGGTCTTGCCTTGGGCGGCGGCGTGCTTGAGCAGAGCCGTCTCGACGGGGTTGTAGACCAAGTCGAACACGATCTCGGCCGGCACCCGCCCCGGGAAGAGGTTGCCTTCGACATCGGGCCACATGCCCACCGGCGTCGCGTTTACCATCACGTCGAATTGGCGGTCCGCCGCCTCCGGGAGGGATGTCGAGAGCGCGCGGAGCGCGTCCGCTAGCCGACTGGCCTTTTGGCGGTCGCGCCCGCTAATCCAGACGTTCGCCCCCAGCTGCTGCAGGGCGACAATGGCGGCCTTGGCGGCGCCTCCGGTACCGACAACAAGGGCCGTAGCATCCTGGAACTTGCCGCGCTTGCCCAGTGGTTTCGCGATTCCGAGCGCATCCGTGTTGGTGCCCAGCAGGCGCCCGTTCTTCCAGTAGAGGGTATTCACGGCACCGATGGATTCAGCGGTCGAGTCGACCGCGTCCAGGTGTTGCAGGACGCTCTGCTTGTGAGGAATCGTGACGCTCGCGCCCGACAGCGGCAGCTCGCGCATGAAGCGGAAGAAGTCCCCGAGTTGATCGGGCTCGACCAGCAATGGCAAGTACATGCCGTCGAAACCGGTGGACTGGAACGCGAGGTTGTGGATGCGCGGCGATTTGGAGTGAGCGACGGGCTTGGCGATGACCGCGAAGATCTTGGTCTCGCTCGTTGCCTCCGCCACGCGATACAGGTCTCCTAGCGCACGCGCTGGAATCTGTCCCGGAGCCGTGGGGAGCACTTTGGAAGAGGAAGCATCGCTGCCTGAGACAGGATGCCGGTCCGGCGCCGCGTACGTGAACAATGCGCCGTGCATCGGCGCGAGCAGGCGGGTCGGAGCGCCGGTCTCGCCCATGCCGGCCACGACCATGTTGGGGCGCTGCCGGCAGAGTTCCAAGAGCTTGAGGTTGTCATTCGGACGGCAGATCGCCGTCGCCACTTTGAAGATGTCAGCGCCCGTAGCTTCCATCTTCCGGAGGATGGGCGGGAGGTCAGGGGTCTCTTGGAAGTTGTGATAGGAAGCGATCGTGGATGCTTTTCCCCGGAAAGGCTCCAAGGCGGCGGGGAATGCCTCGATCGTCTCGATTTCGATATCGACTAGATCAGATCCCGCCTCCACCGCCGCCCGTAGGAGTGCGATCTGGTCTTCAATGGACCCTTGGAAGTGGCCTCCGTTGCCGGACCGGCGGCAGGTCGCTAGGATCGGCGCTTCCGGATGCTCGCGCCGGACGCTCTTGACAAGTAGCGGCCCGGATGCCGGGGTTGCGAGCTGATCGATCCGCAACTCAACAAAGGACTTGGCCTGGCCGGAATGCGCCAAGGCATGCGCTTCGGCGACGAGACCGTGGCTATGCCCGATGGCGACACAGATCTTGGGCAGGTCGGGCAGTCTCGCCATCGAGTCGGTAGCGACTTGAGTAGGCTATCACACGGTTCCTGTTAACCCGCGAACCCTGCCGTCGCCGCCATGGCGTGTGCATCGCGGATGCTAGAAGGGTTAGCTTGCCTCCGAGAGCCCCCGGGAGCGGCGGCTGCCACTTGGTTTCGATGCGGGTGCTGATTGTCGATAACAGGGACTCGTTCACGTACAACCTGTGCCAACTGGTCGGGAAGCTGACCGCGCGCGAGCCGCTCGTCATTCCGAACACCGAGCCGCGCTGGCGGGAACTGATCGAGGGCCAAGGCGTCGCCGCGGTGGTAGTGTCACCGGGTCCGGGGTCGCCCGAACAACCGGACGATTTCGGAATCTGCAGCGAAATCATTCGGGACTCCGGGGTCCCTTTGCTAGGGGTATGCCTCGGGCATCAGGGCCTCGGGCATGCCTACGGAGCGCGAGTAGTCCGAGCGCCGGTGCCGATGCACGGGCGCGTGTCGGGTGTCACCCATGACGGGAGTGCTCTGTTCGCCGGTATCCCGCGTTCATTCGAGGCTGTCCGCTACCACTCGCTCTGCCTCGACAAGGGGACGATTCCAAGCTGCTTGCGAATCGCAGCTACGTCTGATGACGGCGTCGTCATGGCGGTACGTCACGTCGAGCGCGCCCAGTTCGGGGTCCAGTTTCACCCGGAATCGGTACTTGCTGGGCATAGCGAACGCTTGGTCCGGAATTTCTTGGGCATGGCCTCTTGCCAAGGCCACCAAGTGGCATGCACCGTGCATCCGAAGTTGACGCAGCCAAGGATCAGCTCACTCAAGCAGCGGGTTGTATTTCGGGTGCTGGATCAATGGGTCGATCCAGTAGATGCGTTCGAGGTCCTCTACGCTCGCTCCCGGAACGCCTTCTGGCTGGACAGTGCGGCGGTCGTGCCGGGCTATTCGCGGTTCAGCGCGATGGGTGACGTGTCGGACGGCTGCGGCGAGGTGCTTCGATACAGAGCGCGCGACCGCACCATCGAAATCTTGGAAGGCGGCCGGACTCGTTCCAAGCAGGTTCCGTCGTTGCTGGCTGAGGTGAGAGAGCGTCTATCGGTATCGGTGCAGCGGGAGGAGTCGCTGCCATTCGACTTCCAGACTGGACTCGTTGGCTACTTCGGGTACGAGTTGCGCAATGAACTCGGTTCGCCGACCGAGCGGGCGTCGTCCCTGCCTGATGCGACGTTCTTCGATGTTGACCGCTGCATCGTGTTCGACCACCTTGATCGACAGGTGTTCCTCGTTAGCCGCGCGGCGGCCTCGAGTTCTGCGGCGAAGCGCTGGTTTGATCGGATGTCGACTGCGCTGACTGCAGCCGCTCCGCAGTCTCTGCGATCTCGTCTGAACAACCCAACCCTCGTAGCTCGACTAGCGGATGGGCCTGAATCCTACATGAGGAAGATCCGCCTCTGTCAGGAACAGCTAGCGGCTGGCGAGTCGTACCAGATTTGCCTGAGCAGTGAATTCGCAATTCCTAGCGGCCCGTTGCCATTCGAAACCTATCGGATCCTGCGCAAGCTGAATCCAGCACCCTACGCAGCCTTCCTGCGTTTCGACGATTCGGCAGTTCTGAGTTCGTCGCCGGAGCGATTCTTGAAGGTGGCGCGAGACCGGACCATCTCGGCGAAGCCGATCAAGGGCACGGCCGCGAGGAGCGCCGATCCAACAGCAGACGCAAGGCTGGCGCGGTGGCTACGGAACGACGAAAAGTCCCGCTCCGAGAATCTGATGATTACGGACTTGTTGCGGAACGATATCGGGAGAGTCGCCGACATCGGCACCGTGAACGTGCCGAACCTGAACGATCTGGAGAGCTACGCCACGGTGCATCAGCTCGTGAGCACCGTGACCGGGCGCTTGCATACGGACAGAGATTGCTTGGATTGCCTCTCAGCGGCGTTTCCTGGAGGGTCCATGACCGGGGCTCCCAAGCTCAGAACCATGGCGATCATCGATGGTCTCGAGAAGCGCGCTAGGGGGGTGTACTCGGGTGCTCTCGGATTCCTGTCGCACGGGGATGTGATGGATCTCAATATCGTGATCCGCACGATCGTCATGGAACCGTCGCGAGTCTGCGTGGCTTCGGGAGGGGGCATCGTGGCGATGTCGAACCCGCGCGACGAGTTCGACGAGATGGTCCTCAAGGCGCGGGCTCCCCTGCGCGCGCTGGCCGTAGCGCTCACAGGCGAGCCTGACGGCTACACGATCCGATACGGGACTCCGTAGCGGAGATTTCGAAGACGAGCGAGTCGGTCCGATGATTCTTGCGGAATCTACCAAGATTTGAACCGTTCGGGATGGTCACGACAGCGTGATCGCGAGCCTTGTGGAACGCCCCACGAGACTGGTAGAATGAAACTCAATCCAGCATCTGGAGAGCCCCCCATCGTGGATCGCGGAACCATGAGCCCCAACACGCCAGCAGATCATGATTCTGTTCAAGTTGCAGAATCAGCGCATCGTCGAGCCATGGAATTCGTCGATGCCGCGTTCCTAGCCAGACGGAGCGGGGACGTTCAGAAGGAACGGGAATATAACCTGCAGGCTCTTGAGGAAGAGCGGCAAGCCGCGAATGCCATTGCTGAATGCTACGACTTAGAACCTTCGCGATCAGTACTTTACCGTAGTGCAGCCACTCTTGCTTGCAGGTGTGATGAACTTCGTGAAGCCGAGCGATTGGTTGCATCTGCGTTGGCTGGTGAAAACGTACCGATCGAAATAGCTCGAGAACTTCGGGAGCTAATGGAAGATATAAAGCGTCGGTGACGCCAGTATTCTGTAGTAGATCCCATTTAATCGCTGAAATGGATCGCTCCTATGCATATCGTACGGAGAACCGCAGTCAGTGAATCCGGAGCTAGACTACTCCCAGCAGTCGCCGGCGCACCTGCTTGCGGCCCATGGCGAACAAGAAAGCGTTTCAAGCCCCGCCCCCGGCCGCGCAAGTCCGTTCCCAGCCACGGCCAGCACCCCCGCCGCCCTTTCCGGAACCGGCACCGGCTCCCAAGGAGGTCTTCTACCCCAGTTCGGACGGCAAGCCGATGGCGGATAACTCTTGGCAAGCGGACAGGATTCACGCGCAGTACGGCATGCTGCGCACGCGCTACGTGAACGCCCCGAACACCTTCGTGGCGATGGCCCTGCTGCTGTACTACACCGAGGGCGAGCCCGCGGACGTGGCGTCCCCCGGACGTGTTCGTCTCGCGCGCGGTTCCGAAACAGCACCGCGATTGGTACAAGGTCTGGGAGGAGGGGAAGGCCCCGGACTTCGCGCTCGAGGTGTCCTCGGAACAGACCGTCGAGGACAATCTGGGGCGCAACATGGAGACCTACGCGCGGATTGGCATATCCGAGTACTGCGTGTACGATCCGATGGGAGGGTTGCACTTTCCGCGCCTGCAGCTGTTCCGGCTGTCGGAAGGGGGGACGGGGGTCTACGAGCGCGTGAAGTGGAGCGAGGGTTCAGACGGTTCGCTAGCGGTGCCGTGCGAGTCGCTGGGATTGGAATTGCGGTTTGAGGACGACCGCTTGCGCCTGTGGGATCCAGAGGCTCACGAATACCTGCTGGACCAGCAAGTAGAACACGCCGGACGCTTGGAGGAACGCGATAAGCGCATCGCATCCGAGCAACAGGTGCGTGACCTCAAGACTAAATTGGCAAGTCTCAAGTAGCACCGTCCCGGAAACCCTCGTGTCCTTCCCCGCCAAAGTCTCTCCATCCGAGTTGGATAGGACGAAATTGGATGGCCCGCATCCTTCGGCCGAGAACCGCGCTTCCGGTTCCGAATCCATATCGAACAGGCTTGAGGAGTCCCGCTGAGGAGGTTCTCCGAAACCCCCCGATGGTCTCGTCACCATTCCAACTCGCCCTCAAGCCGTGTGGAGTCTCCGCCCTCCCTGCGAAGTGACTGCGCTAGACTACTCCCAGCAGTCCCGGCGCGTCTGCTTGTGGCCCATGGCGAACAAGAAAGCGTTTCAAGCCCCGCCCCCGGCCGCGCAAGTCCGTCCCCAGCCGCGGCCAGCACCCCCGCCGCCCTTTCCGGAACCCGCACCGGCACCCAAGGAAGTCTTCTACCCCAGTTCGGACGGCAAGCCGATGGCGGATAACTCTTGGCAAGCGGACAGGATTCACGCGCAGTACGGCATGCTGCGCGCGCGCTACGCGAACGACCCGAACACCTGCGTGGCCATGGCCCTGCTGCTGTACTACACCGAGGGCGAGCCCGCGGACGTGGCGGCCCCGGACGTGTTCGTCTCGCACGGGGTTCCGAACCAGCACCGCGATTGGTACAAGGTCTGGGAGGAGGGGAAGGCACCGGACTTCGCGCTCGAGGTGTCC
Organism: Bryobacterales bacterium; assembly: GCA_965242625.1. Classification (GTDB taxonomy): domain Bacteria; phylum Acidobacteriota; class Terriglobia; order Bryobacterales; family UBA6623; genus VXMF01. The sequence continues at coordinate 2,289,794 of CBDEST010000005.1, forward strand.
TCGGAACAGACCGCCGAGGACAATCTGGGGCGCAACATGGAGACCTACGCGCGGATTGGCATATCCGAGTACTGCGTGTACGATCCGATGGGAGGGCTGCACTTTCCGCGCCTGCAGCTGTTCCGGCTGTCGGAAGGGGGGACGGGGGTCTACGAGCGCGTGAAGTGGAGCGAGGGTTCAGACGGTTCGCTAGCGGTGCCGTGCGGGTCGCTGGGATTGGAATTGCGGTTTGAGGATGACCGCTTGCGCTTGTGGGACCCGGCGGCCCAAGAGTACCTGCTGGAATACGCGGAGGAGCATGCTGGACGCTTGCAGGAACGCGCCGGACGCTTGCAGGAACGCGCCGGACGCTTGCAGGAACGCGCCGGACGCTTGCAGGAACGCGCCGGACGCTTGCAGGAGCGCGACGGACGCTTGCAGGAGCGCGACGGACGCTTGCAGGAGCGCGACGGACGCTTGCAGGAGCGCGACGGACGCTTGCAGGAGCGCGACGGACGCCTGCAGGAGCATGCCGGGCGCGTCGCGGCCGAGCAAAGGGTGCGCGAACTTGAAATCGAATTGGCAGACATCGAGAAACGGCGTCGCAAACACCCTTAGCGTTCTGTTCCTCAAACGCCTCTCCAGCCGAGTTGGCTTGGGAGAAGATGGATGGCCCGCTAGCTCGGGTCTAGTGCTCCACCGCGGATTGCAAGCCAATGCCAGAGAACAGTTCGCAAGCGGACACGGTGCATGAGCAGCGCGACATGCTGGCGACACGCTACGTGGGTGCTCCCGACACCTTCGTGGGCACCGACCTGCTGCTGTCCTACAAGGACGCTCAGCGCAAAGAGGTGGTGGCACCCGATCTAATGGTGGTATTCGGGGTTCCAGGCGAGAAACGCGACAGCTACGATGTTCGGAAGGAAGGGAAGGTGCCGGACTTCGTGCTGGAGGTGGCCTCGAAGGGGACTTTTCGGAATGACTTGGGGAGCAAGAAGGACAAGTACGAGTGGATGGGGGTGCGCGAGTACTGCGTATTCGACCCGAATGGCGGCATGCACCGTCCGCGCCTGCAGTTGTTCCGCTTGGAGGGAGGCGTCTACGACCGGGTGAGCGGGCGGGGTGATCCAGACGGTCCGCTGGCGGTGACGAGTCAGACGCTTGGCTTGGAATTGCGGTTTGAGGACGACCGCTTGCGCCTGTGGGATCCGGCGGTTCAGGAATACCTGCTGGAACACCAAGAAGAGCATGCCGGGCGCATCAAGGAACGCACCGGGCGTATCAAGGAGCGTTCCGGGCGCATCAAGGAGCGTTCCGGGCGCATCAAGGAGCGTTCCGGGCGCATCAAGGAGCGTTCCGGGCGCATCAAGGAGCGTTCCGGGCGCATCAAGGAGCGTGCCGGACGCATCAAGGAGCGTGCCGGACGCTTGGAGGAACGCACCAGACGCCTGGAGGAACGCGATAAGCGCATCGCATCCGAGCAACGGGTGCGTGACCTCGAAACTAGATTGGCAGGCCTCAAATAGCACCGTCCCCAAGCAACATGGCCCCAGCGGTCGGTCGAGACGGTCGCTTCGCGACTAGTCCAAGTGAAACAAGGGCCTTAGTGTGAGTTGGACGCTCGGCGAAGAGCACCAGCCGGCCAGCGACCATGTTCATGATTTCGGCTGCCTGCAGCGGGACCGGATCCAGCGAGGAGTGCCGTGGTGGATCGTTTCCCGGCATGCGCGTAGCACCGGCATACTGCGCGGGGCCCTGCGAGCGGCTTCCGAGCGGGCGGCTGCGCGGTGGTCAGTCGGCCGGGATCACCGTTCGCATCGGTAACGCATAGCCTTTGGCAAGGGCGCACTCACCGCGGCCGAGGTCCTGCTGCCGCGAATCCTCCGCAAGCAGTCCGATCCGCCCCGACCGGACGATCCAATCAAGACCGCTCAGGGATTCCGATAGCATCCACGCTTGCGCTCGGGATCTGGAAATCCTTAACAGTCTCAACTGGCCAGAAGTCATGTCCTCTGGGAACGGTCGGCGCGAGGCCGCATTTCCGGCCACCTTACCGCGGTCGCTTCGCAAAGTCGATGCTATCCGCACCGCGCAGACTTGCCTGCACCTTACGTCCAGTGCGGCTTCTATTGCGGTATCGATCCGTCCCGATACGGATCACTGCCGATCGATCCGGGTGCTCTTCCCGCCGTGGACCGATGGTTCGGCGCACCATTGATTCCGCAGCAGATCAAGCCCTTCCGCCATGCCGGGGTCGAGTTGCAGAAGGCTCGCGCTCCCGAAGTACAGGGCGCTGTCGAGGTCCTTGCGCACTTGGTCACGGTAAGCCTCGTTCGCGGGCAGGAACGGCCTGTCTTTGAACTCCTCGAATATCGCGCGACAGCGGTCCGTTTGTTCTCCCCTCAACGTGCGGGGGTCGAGCACGGGAATCTCCGGCAGTTTGGTGACGGTGACGCACGCCCGTCCTTGCTGCTGCCTAGTCCCGAGCCACCAAAACAGAATCAGTCCTAGCGTCGAGTTGGACCAGAGCAGCAGAGGCATCTCGAATCGCTGTTCGTGGGGAAGCACGTTTGGCCAAGCCCTGCCGCCCAAGCACTTGTCCGGTGTCAGGCACATGGCAAGGCTCTGGGAGTTCAACTGGAAGTCCCTGCTTGAATGCAAACGAGAGGCCGCGCGATTCCAGCGCTCGGCGGCGCGCGTCTCGTCCCCCTCACGGGGTTCTCCGCAACGGTCAGGTTGAACCATGAACGTTCGCTCCCCCTTGGCGGAATGAGCCCAGAGCACCGGGTAAGTCGGTACCTCGCCAGGGTGGGTGGAACGTAGCACGAACGGGCCTTGCGGGGGGCCTGTTTTTTGAGGGTCTGTCGGTCCGCCGCTGATATCGCGATCGACGAGGCCCCGCTCTGCGACCGCGCCCAGCAATACGATGGGCAAACCGGTCGCTTGCGACTGCCGAGGCAGGCGCAGTTGCCCGGCGGTGAGGTCGCGAGCTGCCTTGATGATGCTATTGGATCGGACGCCCGTCGGACCCGCGTCGAGAACGTCGCCACGCACGGCGCGTTGCCATGTTGTTCTCGCTTCCACGGTGGCAGCAAGGAGTGTCGAGGGCCTTGCAGCGAGGTTGGAGTACATCGTGCTGAAGGAACCGCGTCTCTGCTTCGTCGCTACGACAAGGCACTCCGCCATGCCCGTGTCGGACGAGAATGCACGAGTAGTCCCTCCAGCGGTGGCAATCGATGTGACATGGATTTCGCTGTAGCACTCCGCGAGCGTCTCGCGAGCCCCCTCCCAGGCCTTGCCGCGGACGAACGCGAACGGGAGCACTGTAGCGAGTACGCCCCCATCCTTCAGCTTGCGATGCGCCAAGTCCATGAAATTCGATGCAAGACCGGCATGGCCGCTTCCAAACCTGCCGCCAGCTTGCTTGAGCTTGCGTTGCATCGCGGCTTGCTCGTCGTGCGATGTATTGAAGCCCGCAAAGGAGGGAACAGGTATGTTGGCATGATGCGTCTCGTGGTTCGTGGGTCGGGTGAAAGGGGGATTCATGATGACCAAGTCGCAGGATGCGTCCTTGATCGTGACGGTGTGCTCGCTACGGCTGTCGGCTGTACGACCGCCGAGCGACTCGCCCGTTGCGAACAGGGAGAAGGAATGGTCGGAATCGAGAAAATCCAAGGCCCCGATGTGCGTCCGGCCGCCGTTGATGCCGTAGGGCATCTTCTGAATCCGTGATTCACCGTAGACTACTGAGGGGTGGGTGCTGGACAGCATCGAGCAGGTCAGGTGGGTCGCGACGGGCATGATGTCCAGACCGACCAAGACGCGCTCCATCATGGCCTTGTGCAAGAGCTTGTCGTCGCCGCCCGCCCGGCGGTAGCGCCGGTAGAGAGCGCGTTGCGTGGCGGAGAGCAAGGCCCCGGTACCGCAGGCGAAGTCTGCGATGCGTAGCTTCTCGATTGCGGCTCGGTCGGCCCAGTCCCGGCCCAGCCGGTCGACCGCTAGTTCCGCGAGCAGGCACGCGGATGGCGGCAAGGTGTAGAAGGTGGCGAGAAACTTGCGGTCCGCGATCAGGGTCTGGAACATTCGTCCCGTCAAGTCGTGGTAGCTGGTCGCTCCGAGCTTCGCTAGTTCGGGGATGGCTGCCGCGACGAGGTCCATGACCCACGAGACGGTCTCGTACGGCAAGTGCGCCACCACTTCCCGAGCGATGCCGAAGATCGGATAGTAGTTCACTTCAAGGATGTCTTCCCAGGCCTCCAGCAGGGCGAGTTTGCTGACAGGCGTCTTGAGCGGCAGGGGCGGAATGCCGTCCTGGCGTTCGATCGCCGCGTGAAAGACGAACGCCGAGACGCAAATGGCAGCGGCCATCCGCTCGGTCTGCTTGCCGGGCTCCTGGTGCAGAGTCGCCGCGATTGCTCCCAAAGCGCGGTCGCCGGCCCGCTCGGCCAACCGGTGCGCCGCCTGACTCACGACACGTTCCAGAACCTCCGTCCCGTGCGCCAGTTGGCGTTCCGAGATGGACAAATACTCGATGGCGTCGGCGAGGTAGTCCACCCCTCCGTCGAGCCACTCGCGACCGGGCGGCCAGCGCGTGCCGATTCCGCCGGAATCCAAGGAATACGTCGCATAGCGGAACGGTGCGTTCTCGATGGCTTCGAGATCGCCTGTCCGCAGGCTCTTCGGCAAGATGACGGCCAAGACCCCTTCGATTCCCGCTCCGCCGCTTTTCAACGTTGTTCCCAGCCGAGCGGTCGCGTCTTTTTCGACGCTCGGGGCAGGATCGAACTCCGTCTCCACGATCACCGGCTGCCGGTACGGCGAGTCGATCAGGATGTCCGGCCGCATGCCCGCGCCGGTACCGGAGCCAGGCGTGGACTGATGAATCACTTGGGTCCGCTCGGCGTGGACGGTCTTGGCGTTCCAGTCAGGATTCCGCCGTCGTAGCACACGAGCCAGTTCGCCGTTCGCCTGGGTCTCCGTGTTGCGCGGTTCGTTCATGCCGTGAATGGCCTCGCCCGTGGTTGATCGCACGCTCCGCTAGAAGTCCAGGACCTCCGTCCATAGTGCATTGCCCGCATCTGCTTCAAACCAGTCCCTGCCGGGTGGATGGCGATCGTTCCTTGCGCCAAGCCAGCTCGTGCAACTCGATCGACATTCGCTTGCGGGCAAGCCATTGGGCACACAGTTCTACTTTGATCGACACTGCAGTCGCGCAGGGCGTTCCAAACTGGAAATTGGAATTCGGAAATCCACATCTGATCTTCGCACCGCCCTAATGCCAGTTCGACGCCTGCGAATGTCGTATGCCGTTCCAAGGCTGTCGGGTCGGCGCAAGATGCCCATCCCAGATCCCTGCTCGTTCAGTCGGTTCCAGTCGCTTCTCCCAACACTTTCATTGTCCCACAACACTCAGTCCGGATGACAGCGGGACCCGCGGTGGATGCTCGGATGGTTACGCGCATGCGACACCCACTTCCGACCCTCAGAGGATACGCCCCCTGGCAGGCATTCCTCGCCTCGCCTGGACCGGCCGTCGACATCCGCAATCAATTACGCGGTCGCTGGCCGGCTGGCCCCCTCCGCCGAGCGTCCAGTCCACCCCAATGCCCTTGTTTCTCTGAGCCCTATAGCGAAGCAACCGTCTCGACCGCACACACGCGGTGATGCCGCGCATCCATTCGCTGGATCACCGAGCCATCGGCGGGACTCGGGTGTGCCAGTCCGTCGCCTGCTCGTACGCATGCGCGACTTTGAGCGCAATAGCCTCTCCAAGTCGCCGCCCCGCAATCTGCAGCCCGATCGGCAAGCCGTCGCCGTGGAAGCCGCAGGGCACCGAGACGACCGGAACACCGGGGAGATTCATGGCGCGAATATTGCGCGTAGTCGCCATCCGCACGTTCTCGAGATTGCCAAGGACGCGAATTTCGTTCTGCCCGATCTGGGCTGTCGGAATCGGCACGGCGGGCATCGCAAGCACATCGGCTTGGTCGAAGGCTGCCTCGAATTCACGGCACAGGGCGCGTCGCTCGCGCTGGGCTTCGAGATACTCGCTGGCGAGCACGTAGCGGCCCTGCTCGAGCAGCATCTTCACGTCCTTGCCGATTTCCTCGGGGTGTTCGTTTAGCAAGCCTAGGTGGACCGAACTCGCTTCGGCCTGAAGAATGAGCAGTTGCACGCGATTCATGTATCCGATATCGGGTACTGGGACCTCTCGCAACTCCGCCCCTAGGGACTCAAGCACGTTCAGGGCGTCCCGCGTCGCGCGGTCGACGTCCGGGACGAGGTTTTCCCAGTAGAACCTGTTTGGCACGCCCACGGTGACGCCCGCCAAACGCGGTTCCCCGCCAGCGAATTCAACTCTGTTAGGCACTTCGTCCGCGATCACCGCGTGGACGAGCGCGAGGTCTTCCACGCACAAGCCGAACGGCCCCAGCGTATCGAGCGTGTCGGCGAGCGGATAGGCGCCCTCGCGGTTCACGGTGCCGAACGTAGGCTTCAGCCCCGCGACCCCGCACAAGGCTGCCGGGATCCGGATCGAACCTCCTGTGTCCGAGCCGATCGAGAACGAGCAGAGCCCTGCGGCAAGTGCCGCCGTGGACCCTCCGCTGGACCCTCCGGGGATGCGCTCCAAGTTCCATGGATTGTGAATCGCGCCGAAGTGAGGGTTCGTGCTGGTGATGCCATACACCCACTCGTGCAGACCCGCCTTGCCCACCATCACCGCACCGGCGTCCGACAGCCTGCGGATGATAGCGGCGTCGCGCTCGGGCACGTTGTCGACCATGAGTTGGGAGCCGATCGTGGTGCGGATGCCGCGCGTGTCCAGCAAATCCTTGGCTGCGTACGGCACCCCGTGCAACGGACCGCGCTTGCGCCCGGCGTGGATCTCTTCTTCCGCCCGCTTGGCTTGGGCGAGGGCGTGCTCGGCGGTCACCGTGACATACGAGTTGACTTGCGGATCCAGCCGGTCGATGCGCTGAAGCGTATGCTCGACCACTTCGACGGGCGATAGGGCCCCGGATTCGTACAAGCGGCTCAGTTCAGCGACGCCGATGCGGGCAGGGATGTCCATCTGTACTCCCAATCGTATAGGCTACCGACCTTTGCGACGCTGAAGGCATGCCTTCCACCTCGAGCGCGAGCGCCCGCTTCAACTCGAACAGCCAAAACTACGCCACGAGCGCGGTCCATCAGCGAAGCCCGACCATCGACCGGCTCCACGCGCTGCTGGCCGGGGAGACGGTTGACGCTGTCTGCGATGTCGGCTGCGGTGCGGGGCACTTCGGGCTGTCGTTCGCCGGTCGCGCCCGACGGATCGTCTTGGTCGACCCGGCTCCGAACATGCTCGCCGCTGCGCGGCAGCTCGCCGCGGAGAGGAAAGTCCAGATTGAAACCTGCCAGTCCCAGGCGGAGGAAATTCCACTCGCCGCTGGCCAATTCGACCTCGTCTGTTCCCGTCTGGCGGCACACCACTTCAGCGACATCGGCGCCTCCGTCGCCCAAATGGCCCGTATCGCGCGCCCGGGCGGATACGTCGCGATCATCGATCACCACGGCGACGACGATCCCGAGGCAGACGCATTCAACCACCGCTTGGAGCTACTCCACGACCCGACGCATGTCCGCAGCTACAAGAGGGACCGCTGGCTCGAGCTTATTCGCGACGCTGGAATGACCGTTGAGCATTGCGAGGAAAAACTGTCCGAACTGCCGTCCGGCCTTTCGATCAAGCAGTGGTGCGAGATCGCCTCGTCCGGAGCAGCCGCCGAACGGCAGATCCGCCAAGCGCTGCACAGCGCGAGCGCCTCCCTCCGGTCGAGACTCGGAGTGTGGTCGGAAGACGGGGAGTTCTACATTCCGGTCCGGACGCTCCTCATTCTGGGGAGGACCCCGAATCCATCAGACTCCCGGCGCTGAATGGCTCACTCGATCGGCAACGGCTCGATGATCCGGTCGTAGCGCAGTTCGCCGCCATGCAGGCGGACCACTTGCGGCAATCGCGACACGGCCGGGTACTCGTCCGGGGCCTGCTCGTCAAGGCGTTCGAAGAGTGCTCGCAATCGGGCAACCACTTCTGGATTATCCGCCGCCACGTCGCGCTGCTCGGCTTTGTCCGCCAGCATGTCGAATAGCATGAGCGGCTGCGGGGCCGGTCCGGTCTGGACTCCCGGACATTGGGTCGGGTTCGCTTGCTCGAACTGGGCGATGATCGTCCAGCCGTCGGGTCCCCGAAGGTCCTTCCACCCGCTGGCGTCGTCCAGGCAGCGGAAGCCCGGTGTGGGCTGCCGCACATGCAGTTTCCACCTTCCTGACCGGATCATCCGCAGCTTCTCGTTCGCCATGGCGTAGACCGCTTCGTGCGGAGACTCGGAAACCTGTCCCGACAGCAACGGCAACAAGTCGCGACCGTCGATCACGCGATCCGCTGGGAGGTCGGCTCCAGCCGCGCCGAGAATCGTGGGGAACACGTCGATCGAGGCAACCACTTCCCGCGAGACTTGCCCCGGAGGGATCTTGCCGGGCCAGCGAGCGATCGCCGGAACCCGGACGCCGCCGTCGAACGACGAGGCCTTCATGGCTCGCAGGCCGCCGTTGTAGCCCCCGAACGTAGCTCCGTTGTCCGAGGTGAAGAACACCAGCGTGTTCTTGTCGAGGCCGCTCGAGCGCAACTTGGCGAGGATCTGGCCGACCGACCAATCCAGTTCCCGCATCACGTCGCTATAGAGGTCGCCAGGCGTTTCGGGGGTGTAGAAGTCGTTGGACGCTGCCAGCGGCTTGTGAGGCATCGCATGAGGCAGGTAAAGGAAGAACGGCTTGGTGCGGTTGCGCTCGATGAAGTCGATGGCGCGCTCGGTGTAATCCTTGGTCAGTTCCGTTTGCACGACTGGGTACTGGACCACCGTCTCGTTCGCGACCATCTGCACCGGGCGCATGTCGTTGGAGTAGAGAATGCCGTAGTACTCGTCGAATCCCTGTTTCCGGGGCAGGTACTTCTCGATATGGCCGAGATGCCACTTGCCGATCGCGGCCGTGGAGTAACCGCGAGGCTTCAGCGCCTCGGCGATCGTGATCTCCGAGGGCGGAAGGCCGATATCGTTGCGACCGATGTCGGGTGACGGGTTCCAGACCAAGCCTGTGCGGAACGGATACCGACCGGTTAGCAGCGTGCCCCGGGACGGCCCGCAGAACGGCATCGGGACATAGAAGTCCGTGAACCGGATACCTTCCTCGGCCATGCGGTCGAGGTGCGGAGTACGGTGCGCGGTCGCTCCGTAGGACGAGAGGTCGCCGTAGCCCAGATCGTCCGCGAAGATCAGCACGAAGTTGGGTAGCGTTTGAGCGTCGGCGGACAGGCAGCCGAGGACTGCCAACGCCAGTACCGCGCGGGAGAGCCGAATCGTCATGGCGAATGCAAGTGTAATACGGAGCAGCTGGATCGCGATCGCCTCCGTGCTGCGGCGATGTCGTTGACCAAGGGCGAAGGTTCGAATCCGCGACCAGCGGCCGCGATTCGGGAATTCCTGTGCGGAACTCGCGATAGAGGCAGGCTTCCTATAATCGGATGCATGTCGTTACGCCTCTTGGTAGGGCTCTTGATCGCCGTTCCCCTCGTTGCCCAGGAAGCCGAGACTCCCGCGAACGAACTTCCGCCCGCTGAGGTCGCCGGCGAAATCCCTTCCCAGCGCGTTTCGCCGGAGGAGATCACCGCGGATTGGCCTGCGCTCGCCGCTGGCGCTGACGGCAGCCTCTGGACGGCCTACGTGGAGTGGGATGGCGCGGACTCCGACCGCGTCGTCGTCCGCCGAAGAAGCCCGAGCGGCGACTGGGGGCCCGCCATCGAAGTGGCGGATGGCAACTGGGACCACTACCTGCCAGCCATCGTTGGCCTGCCCGAGGGGGCCATGGTCTTCTGGTCGGGCAAGGACGAGGGCGACTTCGATGTCTTTGGAGCGCGCATCGACGGAGATGGCGCGGTCGGCCCGGTGGAGCGCGTGGCTTCGGGGGACCATGGCGATGTCCATGTCCGCGCCGCCGCTGACGCGAACGGAAACATCACCGTCGCGTGGCAGTCGTTCCGGAACTTGCAGGCGGATGTGTTCGCCCGTCGACTCACCGCCGACGGGTGGGGACCCGCCGTGAGGATTTCAGACTCCCCCGCGAGCGATTGGGAGCCTTCGGTGGCTCTCGACAGCGCTGGCAAGGCTTGGATCTCTTGGGACACCTACCACGCTGGCAACTACGACGTGCTGCTCGCCTCGTTCGATGGCCGGGTCGCAAGCACCCCGATCGCGATCACGTCGAGCCCGGAAGCGGAGTTTCACTCGAGCGTCGCGGTGGATTCGTCGGATCGCGTGTGGGTCGCTTACGACACCGCTCGCGAGAACTGGGGCAAGGACTACTCGACATCGAGCGCAGCCGAAGGCAGCGAAGGTCTGCATGCACGGAGGGGCTTGGGATTGCGGGCCTTCGCGAACGGCCGCGTGTTCGAACCTGCCGCTGCGATCCATGACGTGCTGACCGGTCGGATGAGTCGTTTCGCCGAATTGCCCACGGTGGCGTTCGACGGTGGCGGGTCGCTCTGGATGATCTTCCGCCACTGGACGATTCGCAAGCCGCACGAGATGTATCACGTCTACGCGTCACGGCTAGACGCGGAGGGGTGGACCAAGCCGGTCCTGCTGCAGAACAGCGCGGGACGGAACACGCAAAGAACGGCAGTGGCGACCGCCGGCGACGGCAAGCTTCACGCCGCCTTTTCGAGTGACCTGCGTTCTCCGGAGAATTTGCCGAAGCACCAGATGCATGCGTTGCACTACAACGTGTTCGCGACCTCGTTGGATAAGGCTCAGGCGGTGGCCCGCGAGCTTCGCGAGGTGCCAGTAGCCGCTCCGGAGGCGGGCTTTGAGCCCCGAGTCCGGGCTCGCATGCGAGCCGACGGAAAGACCTACACGTTACTGCTCGGGGACTGTCATCGGCACACTGATGTCCGCGGGCACAGCAACGTGGATGGTTCCATCGAAGACACGTACCGCTATGCGATCGATGCCGCCCAACTGGATTTCGTCGGCCCGAGCGATCACAACGAGGTACTCGGTTCGCGCTGGCCGGACTCATTGCGCGACTACCAGTGGTGGTACGCCCAGAAGATGGTGGATGTCTACACGCACGCGCCGAAGTTCTGGGGCATCTACTCGTACGAGCACTCGATGAGCCGTCCCGGCGGCCACCGCAACGTCCTTTACCTGCGGCGGGGCGGTCCACTGCGTCCGATCGACCGCGAGAAAGGCCGAGGGTCCCCTGATAACGCCCCGCCCGTGCTTTGGGAGTGGATGCGCAATAACGTCTTGAAGCAATCCGGCCAAAAAGCTGTCGTCGTGCCGCACACGTTCGCGGCCGGCCCGATCGCGGACTGGAACTGGAACCCCGCGCCCATCGATTGCCTGTTGGAGATTTATCAGGGGGCGCGCGGCAGTTACGAAGGATGGAACGCTCCCGACGGGGAAAAGCGGGGCGGCACGCAGACCGATGACCCCGGACACTTCGCCATCGACGCCTTGAACAAAGGGCATCGGTACGGATTCGTGTCGTTCAGCGACCACGGCTCGACGCACAATTCATGGGCGGCGGTGTGGGCGGCCGAGCCCACCCGCGAGGCGCTGTTCGACGCGATGCTGGCCCGCCGCACGTTCGCTGCGAGCGACGAGATCTACGTCAGGACCAAGGCGGATGATCGGATGGTAGGCGAAGAATTCGCTGTCAGCGCCGCAACGCCGCCGGAAATCCTTGTTGACGTGGAAGCCCGCGACGAGATTCTGAGGGTGGACGTGGTCAAGAACGGCGAGTACGTTTTTACGCAACGCCCGGGCGGTCGGAAGGTGACGCTCAGCTACCGGGACGCTGATGCGAAAGCTGGGGATTCCTACTACTACGTCAGAGTGTTCCAGCGCGACCCCGAGAAGCCGGATGGCGACCCCGAGATCGCTTGGACATCTCCGTTTTTCGTTCAGTACTACTGAGGCTGCCCCGAGCACATTCCTGCGAAGCCTGCACTTCAGATCGGGAGCGTGTGTCCAAACTCAGTTCGAGGAGCCAGCGACTGGGCTGCACTCTCGGCCGCGATTCAGGGTGGTTGCAAACCGGGGTCGGTCAAAGCAAGGACTCAAGGTCAGGTTCTCACGCTTGTCCAGAAGCTAGATCAAGAATCTCAGCCAGGCCCGCCGTCATGTGGTTTGGGCAGTGGAATCGGCTCCTTGTCCGATCGGTGAAGGTCGCCCAGAACCCTTTCTCGGCCGGCCGCTGAGCCCCTTGGTGCATCGCGTCCCTCCTTCCGCATCGTCCACACGAACATTCCTGCCCATATGCCAACCGCAATGATCGCAGTCGACATTCCGGATATGGGCTTGCCGAACGCGATCAGCCCGATTCCTCCTACAAGCGCGGTCATGGCGGCCACGAACGCAAACCACTGTGCTCGCTCTTGAAGACGCAGGTCGGCTGAAACGACTACGGATTCCAGACTGTGGCGGTGTTCACTGACTGCTGCAGCCTGCCGAAGGATGCGCCCGGCGAAACCCTCACCGACACCTTCGTAAGCGGCAAGCAAGGGTGGAGGCGGTAGGTGGCCAGAAAAGCTAACGGGAGCCTCCTCGGGTATGATCACCAACTCTCCCACGCTCTCGGACCCAACGGTCTCGATTGACCGTACGGAGGCATCTGTGCGGGCCTCCGACCGATTCACGTCGGAGCCCGATGCCCGGGAGTCGCGATTTGGGCCGTTCGACATCACGAGGTAATTCGCTTGCCGGCGGCCGAGGGCAGGACAGCCCGGAACGCAGCCCCCACGGCTTCCCAGTCGCTCCCGATGCCGGCGGCCTCGTACTCGACTTCAGTCCACTTGGAGAAGTCCTTGCGCAGGGCTCCTGTGAAGTCAAGAGCCCGTGCCATGCCACGCAGGAACGGTCGTTTGGAGTATTGATCGACTGGTCGCGGATATCTCGATCTGTGAACGCGGATCTTGCTGTTCGCGGCCATTTCGGGATATCGATCGAAAATGGCGCCAAGAAGTCCTGCCAGCGACGAGGACAGCAACCAGCGTGCCCGGTCCGTGATGGCTTGCCTAGCCTCCCCTGAGAGATTCTGCAGGCCTTGGATTCCGCACTGCAGGCCTTGGGGCGTCAGCGAGAGGGCCAAGACTGAACGGCGTTGATCAACGAGAATCTCACCGCCCTTGATGAGTGCAACCAGTTCCTCGTGGATGCGAGCGTCGCTCGGCCCCAAAGCTCCGGGAGAGAATTGGAAATGGTGTTCCCCAATGAGATTGGACGCCTCTTGGTCAATGAGAAACGCCAACTTTTGTATCTGAACCACGCTGAAGCTCGCTCCCTTGCCACCAGCAGCCATTAAGGCGAGCAAGATCTCAGTGCGCGTCATGAGTTCACTTGTCCCGCTACTCACCACCCGTATGCTCAGCGGGCAGAGTCGAGATCATGATGCCATTCTAGACAATCCAACAAGGACTTTGCTCGATTGAACCACTGGAGGGGGCGAGGTGGTCGGTTCGTCCGCGTGAGGCACGGCTCAGCGCATCGTAGCGAGGGGCAGCTCATGCGTGCGCTTCCCGACCATGAGCGATGGCTCGGACCACAGCGGGTTGCACGAGCCCTGATGCTTGCCAAGAGCGTTGCCTGCCGAGGGTCCCTCCTATCGACGATTCCGCACTCGCGGGGACTTCACATCCCGCCCCGTGTCGGCCGCTGTGTATTGCCTCGCCTGCACCAAGGTGTGCCACGCGTTCCCCGGCAGCCCTGCCTGAGCCCGAACCCACCAGTGGTGTGACTACGCAGCCATGCGCCTCGCGGTGTGCCATCCGGCCATAGCCACTGACACTAGTACAATCCTTAAAGCGGATGTCATTGGTCGGCGCAGCTTGGGAGCGTGACGCGGGTGCGAACGCCGAGTCCCCGTTCTTGCCCGGAATCGCAGGGGGTTCGCCTTACCTAGCGGGAAGGGAACGACAGCAAGCGGCACTGGAGAAGCAGCTTGACCGCCTCGGTCGTGGCACGGCTCCTCCTCAGCCCTCGATTCTCTTTGGGCCTAGGGGAAATGGCAAGACCACCCTAGTGCAATGGACGCGTCAACAGGCCCTGAAGCGGGGCATCAATGCACTTGAACTGCTGACGGCCGAGGTTTGCACGGAGGAGGAGTTCGTCAACAGGATCTCGCCGACTTCGTGGTGGAGGTCGATGATTGAGTCCATCTCGGTTCGGGGCACAGCGGTTCGATTGCGGGAACGCGCCGCGAAGCCCCTTAGCGAGGCCTTGGCAAAGTTGGTCAAGAAGGGCCCAGCGATCCTCCTCGTCGATGAGGCGCACACGCTTGAACCAGCCGTGGGAAAACACTTGCTTCAAGCGACGTTGTCATTGATTGCGGCTGGCAAGCCGTTTCACATCGTACTCGCTGGAACGCCAAACCTTCGAAGCCATCTGAGTGCCATGGGGGCGACATTCTGGGAACGAAGCTTAGTCTTGCCGATCAGGAGGCTGGATCCACGGGAGGCAGCGGATGCGATACGAATACCTCTCGAATCGGGAAGGCGACCCATTGCAGGCGACGCCTTGGAGCGGGTTGTCCAAGAGAGTAACGGGTACCCGTATTTCCTTCAGATCTGGGGCGAGTTGCTGTGGGAGGTTGCAGGTGCGACAGCTAGGCCACTCGGCATGGATGACGTGAACAACCTCCACCCAGAATTCGTAGACACTAGGGATCGGTTCTACTTGTTTCGGTACCAAGAACTCAAAGGGTGCGGGCTCTTAGCTCCTGCCGTCGTGCTGGCCGAAGCGTTTGAAGGTAGGGACTGCCTAGAAGACTCCGAGGTGGACGATGCTCTGATACATGGCTTGGAGGTCAAGAGCGGCACTTCCGAGCCAGTCGATGTAGCCGCGGTCCGCAATAAGCTACACGACCTAGGCTACATCTGGGCTCCAGGCGGTGCTTCAGGGAAGAAGTACTATTCCGGGATCCCAAGTCTGATGTCGTTCGTCAAGGACACGCCCGCTCGCTAGCTGCATCGCGGGCCGCCTCGGTCGGATACGTTCCCGTCGACACACCCCTGCCTCCAGACCTAGACTCCTTCGATCGCACTCTCCGGACGGTATCGAATCGCCCCTGCGTTGATCGCGCTCGATGGCGAGCCGTCCTACGGACTTAAATGCGCCTACGCCGGGCCGCCTTGCAACCGCCGCAAGTCGTCTGACAGCACGACAGCTTCCGCCACTTGCTTCATCGGTATGCGCCGTCTGCGGCTCTCCTGCTGGAGTTTGAGATAAGCCTGCTCCTCGGTCAAGGACAGGTCCCGCTGCAGAATGCCCTTCGCGCGTTCGAGCAGCTTCCGGGTCTCTAGCTGCCCGGTCAGCTTCGTGACCTCCGAGTCCAGCCGGGCACGTTCCACCTCGGCGCCCACCAAGTGGCCGATCATCGAGACCAGCTTGATCTCGTACGGAGTGTGTTCGTGGCCCATGCGGTGCTGCAGGTTGACCACTCCGACGAGCCTCCCGCCAGCCAGGATGGGCACCGACAGGAACGCTTGAAAGCTGTCCTCCGGGAGCTGCCGGAAGGCGCGGAAGCGCGGGTCGCGCATCGCCGCCTCCGCGATCGCGACGGACTCGCGATTCTCCGCTACCCACCCGGTGATGCCTTGGCCAACGGGAATGCGCAGGTTGTCAACCGATTCCGGGTGCGGGTTCTTCGAGGCGCGCAGCACGAGTTCGCTGCCCTCCAAGACATAAACGAAGCAAGAATCGGCACCGACGACTTCGTTGAGGAACTCGACGATCTGGTCGAGAACCTCGTGCAACGGGTCGGCCACTGCGAGCCGCCCGCTAATGGAATGCAGGAATTCCAGATGGGTGTCCCCCTCGTCCGAG
Source organism: Bryobacterales bacterium (assembly GCA_965242625.1). Lineage (GTDB taxonomy): Bacteria > Acidobacteriota > Terriglobia > Bryobacterales > UBA6623 > VXMF01. The sequence continues at coordinate 2,305,696 of CBDEST010000005.1, forward strand.
AGGCGTCTGGAAAGCGGCTTCTCGGAACCGTCCATCGGTGAAGCTGAGACCATCGCAAGAGTCCTTTCCAACGTTAAAGTGCTCATTCGAGTCCCTCCTGGCGAGCGCATCGCCCGCGATTCAGCCACAAGCGGCGCAAACTCGCGCGGCCGTAGCGTCTCCCCGTTGAATCATGTGCATCTCCGTCCCGAGCAGGGCGTCGACCTGCCGTTGCGGCGGCAGCAAGAGGTAGACGCCGCAGCCGGCAACCCGAACCGGGAAAACTTTCAGCGCGTACGGCGCGCCCGACAGGCACTCGCCCGTATCGAGCGAGAACGGCGTCTTGTGCAGCGGGCAAGTCACCTTGGGCGTCGGTCCGGAACTGCCCGCGATGCCGCGGGCCAGCACGAAGGCGTTCTTGTGCGGGCACATGTTCTGGCAGGCGCGCCATTCGCCTTGATCGGCTAGGCGGAAGACCGCGATTTGCGTTTCTCCGTATTTCACCGCCGCGCCGCCGTTCATTGGAAAGTCGTCGACGTTTCCGACCCGCACCCAGTGCAGCTTGCGGGATCCGTTTGGCGACCCGTTCCGCGACTGCTCGCCTAGGGTGTGCCCGTTCGCGAGTTTGATCTGCTCCAGCGGGACGCTGTCGCTAGGCCAGTCGGCGGGCCGGGACTGTCCGCGTTCGGGGACGATCTCGATCCCCGTCGCTGTCTCGTCGGTGTTCACGAACTGCCGGAACAGCTTGCGCCGCTCCGGATTCTCGACCACCTCTTTCCACTCGCATCGGTAGCTGTCCACGAGGAACTGCATCCGCCGCTCCAGTTCGTCGCAGATGCCTAGGCTGTCGCGCAGGATGACGTCCTTGAGACGTTCGATGCCGCCCTCCATCTGCTCGATCCAAACGGCCGTGCGGGTCAGCTTGTCGGCCGTCGAGATGTAGTACATGAAGAAGCGGTCGATGTAGCGAAGCGCCGTTTCCTCGTCAAGCGAAGTGGCCAGCAGGTCGGCATGGCGCGGCTTGGCTCCGCCGTTGCCGCAGACGTAGAGGTTGTAGCCGGTTTCGGTAGCGATCAAGCCGATGTCCTTGGATTGCGCCTCCGCGCATTCGCGCACGCAACCCGATACCGCGCCCTTGACCTTGTGCGGGGCGCGGATGCCCCGGTAGCGCTCCTCGATCCGGATCGCGAAGCCGACCGAGTCCTGCATTCCGTACCGGCACCAAGTGGTCCCGACGCAGCTCTTGATCGTGCGCAGCGCCTTGCCGTAGGCATGCCCGCTCTCGAAGCCGGCCGCGATCAGCTCCTCCCAGATATCCGGGAGTTGATGCACCTGCGCGCCGAAGAGATCGACCCGCTGACCACCGGTGATCTTGGTGTACAGGCCGTACTTCTTCGCGATCGTTCCGAGCGCGATCAGCTTGTCGGGCGTGATCTCGCCGCCGGGCACCCGCGGCACGATGCTGTAGAGACCGCCGCGCTGCATGTTGGCTAGGAATCGGTCATTGGTGTCCTGCAGGGTGTGGTGACTGGATGCCGTGACGCTCTCGTTCCAGAGGGAAGCGAAAATCGATGCCGCCGCTGGCTTGCAGATCTCGCAACCGTAGCCGCGGCCGTGGTCGCGGATGAGTTCCTCGAAGGTGCGAATGCCCTTGATCTTGACGATCTCGAACAAGTCCTGGCGGGTGTGCGCGAAGTGCTCGCAGAGATTGCTCTTGACAGATCTCCCCGCGGCCTTGAGCTCGGCGTTGAGCAGACTGGTCACGAGCGGCACGCAACCGCCGCAGCCCGTGCCGGCCGCGGTGCATTCCTTCACGGCTCCGAGATCGGTGAGCTGCCGCTCGCGGATCGCCGCGCAAATCTCGCCTTTGGTGACGTTGTTGCACGAGCAGACCTGCGCGCCGTCCGGGAGGTCGCTCGATCCGGCCGCCGGACTCTCGCCGCCGACACCGACCAGTTGGGCGGGCTCGGCAGTGAGTTGCTCGCCGGTCTTGGCTAGCGCGGAGAGCGCGAGGTAGTCGGAGGCGTCCCCCACGAGCACTCCGCCGAGCAGCCGCTTGCCGTCACGGCTGAACAGCAGTTTCTTGTACACGCCGGAAAAGGGCTCGTCGACCACCAGCGGGACGGCTACTTCCGGCCCGGCTTCGTAGTCGCCGAAACTGGCCACGTCGACGCCCATGAGCTTGAGTTGCGTCGACAGATCGGCGCCTGAGAACTTCTCGTCACGCCCGACGAACCGGCCCGCAGCGACATCGGCCATGGCCCAGCCCGGTCCGATCAGCCCGTACACGCTGCCGCGATGCACGGCCGCCTCCCCGATCGCGTAGATGTCTTGATCGGACGTGCGCAGCTCGTCGTCCACGACGATGCCGCCGCGGCGGCCTACGGCGAGACCGGCGGCGCGGGCGAGTTCATCGCGCGGGCGAATGCCGGCCGAGACGATGATCATGCCGACTTCCAAGCTCCCGCCGTCCGCGAAGGCCATGCTGCCGACCCGCCCGTTGCCCAGCACCTTTTCCGTGGCCTTGCCCAGATGCACCCGGACGCCCAGTTCCTCGATCTTGCGCACCAGCAATCGCGATCCGGCATCGTCGATCTGCCTGGGCATGAGCCGGGGCGCGAATTCGATCACGTGCGTTTCCAAGCCGAGGTCGTACGCCGCCTTGGCCGCCTCGAGACCCAGCAGCCCGCCGCCGATGACAGCGCAACTGCTCACGCCCTTGGCATATTCGATGATCGCGTCAAGATCCTCGATCGTGCGGTAGACGAACACGCCGCGCTTGTCGACGCCGGGGATCGGCGGCACGAACGGAGTGGACCCGGTGGCCAAGACCACCCGGTCGTAGGGAACCTCGACGCCGGCCTCGGAGATGACCGTCTTGCGGGTCCGGTCGATTTCGCGGGCGCGGTCGCCGACATGGATCTCGATGCCGTTCTCCCGGTACCACTCGATGCGCGCGACCGCGAGCTTGGCGGGATCGCGGTGTCCGAAATAGGACGTCAGATGCACCCGGTCGTACGCGGGTCGGGGTTCCTCGCAGAACGTGACGACCCGGTGCTCTCGGGAGGCATCGAACTCGACGAGTCGCTCGCAGAAGCGATGGCCAACCAAGCCGTTGCCGATGACGACAACTGTTTTCCGAGTCCCGGCCATGAGCATGCCCTCCTTGCGTCGCAGATCTTCCCCGCGCGTATTCCGCGCCGCCTGGGCGACATCCGGAATCCGCGGCAACGACAGGGTGCTCGGCGGGATCGGGGTTCGCTCGTGCGGAGCGAACGCTGGCTACGACTCCAGTGTAGGAACGCGCTCGAGTAGTGCCCAACGGTTATAGGCGTGATAAGAAAAAATTGCTTCACTCCCTCCGACCTCCGGTGCTAGGTTTGAATTCTGGCCGGCGGATTCGCGAAAGCGACCGCCGTGCCGCCGCCCTCGGACCAGGGCCGTCCCAGGGCTTGATCCCCGTAGATTCTGAGCGCACCCGAGCGCTCGGCTCGTTTCCGAGCCGATCGGGGAACAGCCCGTTCCCAGTCGGCAGTGCAAGCCGCTCCCGCCAAGGAGCGCGAGTCGCTGCGCTTGCGGTGCCGGAGCGTAGTGCGCCAGCACGGCTGAGGAAGGAGACAAGCCCGCCCCATGGCAATGACAGCCACTCACGAGCCAACCGCGGCAAACCCGTTCACGATCCTGCCGTCGGTGGAACCGACCCGGGCGGAGCGCGGATTGGAAGGGCGTTCGTCCCTGATTCCCAGCATTCCGCTCGAGGACGGCCAGCAGTACCGCTTCCACTTCGACATGTCCAAGTGCGTCGGCTGCAAGTGCTGCGAGGTCGCCTGCGCCGAGCAGAACAACAATCCCCCCGAGGTTTCGTGGCGGCGCGTCGGAGAGATCGAGGGCGGCATGTATCCGCAAACGCAGCGCATGCATCTCTCCATGGGCTGCAACCACTGCTTGGATCCGTCCTGCATGACCGGCTGCCCGACGGCGGCCTACTCCAAGGATCCGGTCACCGGGATCGTCGCGCACAATCCCGACATCTGCATCGGATGCGAGTACTGCATTTGGAACTGCCCGTACAGCGTGCCGGCGTTCAATCCGGAACGCGGGGTGGTGGGCAAGTGCGACATGTGCCACGGGCGGCTGGCCGAAGGCGACGCCCCCGCCTGCGTGAACGCCTGCCCTTCCGAGGCGCTCGAGATCGAGATCGTCGATATCGGCGAGTGGCGCCAACGGTATCGCGACGAGGCCAACGCGCCGGGCCTGCCCAGCGCGGAGGACACCATCTCGACCACCCGCGTGACGCTGCCAGACGATCTTCCGTCGAACGCGGAACGGGCCGACTTCCATCAGGTCCGTCCTGCCAAGCCGCACTTTTCGCTCGTGCTGATGACTGTCTTGACGCAGCTGTCCGTCGCAGGCTTCGCATCGGCTTGGCTGTTGAGCCTCTTCGGCGACTCGGAGACCTTGAAGTCCGTGGCGCTGCTGACGCTGGCGCTCGGCCTGGCGTCGTTCACGGCTTCGCCGCTCCACCTCGGCCGCCCGGCCTTCGCTCCGCTCGCGATTCGCAACCTGCGCAGTTCGTGGCTCAGTCGCGAAATCCTCGCTCTCACGTCGTTCGGCGCCGTCGCGACCGCTTACGCGGTGCTGCTACTGCTGCACCTGCCCGGAGCGGCCGCGGTCGGCGGCGTCGCGTCGGCTGTCGGCTTGTTCGCCCTGTACGCGACCTCGCGCATCTATCTCGTGCCCGGTCGGCCGGCTTGGAACAGCCGGTTCACCATCGCGGACTTCTACTTGACCGGTGCGGTGCTCGGGCCGCTGATGCTGGCGGCAGCCGGAGTGCCGCAGGACCAAGCGTTGCTCACGGCTTGCGCCGTGGCTGCGATCGCGCACATCCTGCTCGAGATCGGGCGCTTTCTCGCCTTGGTGCGTTCCGAGGAATACGAGCGGCAGGCCACGGCCCGCCAGCTCTCCGGGCGGTACGCGCGGCTTTTCCTCCTGCGTCTCGGGTTGCTGGCACTCGGCGCTCTGGCCCTGCCTGCGCTCGGCTATCCGGGTGTCGGCATCGGCCTTGCGGCCGCGGGCGCACTGGTGGGCCGCTACCTGTTCTTCGTCAGCGTGGTCCCCAAGAACATGGCCATGCCCTTCTTGCAGCGGAGGGCGGCGGCGTGAATCTCAAGCGGCTGCTCGGCTTCGACATCCGCGCGGACGAGTACGCCTACGGGCGCGACCCGCGCTACGGCTACACTTCCGCGGCCAAGATCCCGGATCGCTGGGTGCCCACCACCTGCGGCTACTGCTCGGTTGGCTGCGGCATGCAGATCGGGGTCAAGGACGGCCGGGCTGTCGCCGCCCGCGGCAACGAAGACCACCCCGTGAATCGCGGCAAGCTCTGCCCCAAGGGACTTGCCGAGCACGACATCCTGTCGGCCGCAAGTCGTGCCAAGCACCCGCTGCTGAAGGGACCCAAGGGGCGCTTCGAGCGAATCGGCTGGGATCGAGCGATCCAGACGCTCGCGGGCGAGTTCCGCAGGGTGCAAGCCGCGCACGGCCCTTCGGCGCTGGGCGTGGTCAGCACGGGCCAGCTGGTCACCGAGGAGTTCTACGCGCTGGGCAAGCTCGTGCAGCTGGGCTTTCGCACCAATCACTACGACGGCAACACGACGCTTTGCATGGCCAGCGCGGTCTCGGGTTACAAGCGCTCCTTCGGGAGCGACGGCCCGCCCGGCGCGTACGACGACTTTGAACAGTCCGATGTCGTTTTCCTGATTGGTGCGAATATCGCCGACAACCACCCGATTCTGTGCTACCGGCTGGAACAGAACCCCGACAAGACGGTCGTGGTCGCCGACCCGCGCGTCAGCAAGACGGCCCGCATGGCGGATCTGTACCTGCCCTTGAAGCCGCGCTCGGATATCGCCCTGCTCAACGCCATGGCGCACATCCTGATCCGCGCCGGACTGATCGACAAGGACTACATTGACGCGCACACGACTGGATTCGCCGAGCTCAAGCAGCACTTGGACAAGTACACGCCGGAACGCGCCGCGCTCGTGACGGGGCTGGGCGAGGAGCAGATCTACCGGGCCGCGCTGCTCTACGGTCGCGCCAAGGCTCCGCTCCTGGCTTGGACCATGGGCGTGAACCACTCGACCAAGGGCACCGAAACGGTCAACGCGATCAACAACCTCGCGCTCCTGACCGGCAAGCTGGGCCGGGCCGGGGCGTCGCCGTTCTCGATCACCGGGCAATGCAATGCCATGGGCACCCGCGAGACCGGCTTCACCGCCTCCATGCCGGGCTATCGCAAGTTTGAGGACGAGCGCGATCGGAACGAACTGGCGCGACTGTGGAATATCGAACCCGACGCGCTGCCGCGCCAGCGCGGTCATGCGTACCCCGACATCATCGAAGCCTGCGTCAAAGGCAAGATTCGGGCGCTGTGGATCATCGCCACGAATCCGCTGGTCTCGTTCCCCAACGTCGAAGTCTTGCGCCAGGGGCTGGAGAATCTGGACTTCCTAGTCGTCCAAGACGGGTTTCACCCGACACCCACCACCGAACTCGCCGACTTGGTGCTGCCGGCCGCCATCTGGGGCGAAAAGACGGGCACGTACACAAACTCCGAGCGACGCGTCAGCAAGGTCAACGCGGCTGTCGAGCCGCCCGGCGCGGCGCGGTCGGACTTCGACATCTTCCTCGCGGTAGCGGAGGAGCTTGGGATCCGCGAGGAGTTGTACCCGGGCTGGAGCGGTCCGGAAGACGCATTCAACGAGTGGCGACGCGTGTCGGAAGGCCGGTTGTGCGATTACTCGGGCCTGAGCTACGCATTGCTCGACGAGCATCACGCGATCCAGTGGCCGTTCACGAAGGCCGATGCCGAACGCACGAACGGCGTGGCCCCGCCGACCAGCAGGCTCTATGCCGACGGGAAGTTTCCTGCGCCGGACGGGCGGGCCCAGTTGTTTGCGATCGAGTGGGAGCCGTACCCGGAGCAGCCCAGCAAGGATTTCCCGCTGGTGTTCAACACCGGCCGCACGGTGGAGCACTGGCACACTCGCACGAAGACGAAGGAAGTTGGGATTCTGGAACGCATGTCGCCGGCGGCATGGCTGGAGATGAATCCGCGTGACGCCAAGCGCCTCGGTCTGCGACCGCACGACCTCGTGACCGTCGTGTCGCCTCGCAGCCGCATCGAGCACCTGGAATTGAGAATCACGGAGATCGTGGCTCCCGGCCAGGTGTTTATGCCGTTCCATTACGAGGAGAAGAACTCCAATCTGCTCACGCAGAGCGCGTTCGACCCGATCTCGCGGGAACCGAACTACAAGCAAGCGGCGGTACGCGTCGAGAAGAGCGGCCCGCGAACCGCCAGAACTTAGGCAACCAGCCCCTCCCAGTCCGATCGGGGCGTTTCCGGACCCAGATGTCCGGTCACTCAGCAGTCAAGGGGACACCTGTCGTGCGGGACTCGCACCGCAGGCTGAGCCGGCCGAGCAGGCCCGGCAGAGAGGGGAAAGAGAGACATGGAATTCCAAGGCAAAGCGACGAGAATCAAGCTCTTCAGCTTCAGCACGATCCCGATGCGCACGTTCCACATGACGTGGATCGCGTTCTTCCTGTGCTTCTTCGGCTGGTTCGGCATCGCACCGCTCATGGCGCTGGTTCGCGAGGACCTCGGGCTGAGCAAGGAGCAGATCGGCAACACGATCATCGCGTCGGTCGCGATCACGGTGATCGCGAGGCTGGTGATCGGCTGGCTGTGCGACAAGATCGGCCCGCGCCGTGCCTACACCTGGCTGCTCGCGCTGGGATCGATTCCCGTCATGACGATCGGCTTGGCGGACAGCTACGAGACGTTCTTGCTGTTCCGGCTGGCGATCGGAGCCATAGGCGCGTCATTCGTGATCACCCAGTACCACACATCCGTGATGTTCGCTCCGAATACCGTCGGCACGGCGAATGCGACCACGGCCGGATGGGGCAATCTCGGCGGCGGGGTGACCCAGATGGTGATGCCCTTGATCTTCGCAGGGGCGATGATCTTCGTTGCCGAGCCAGCCTTGGGCTGGAGAGTCGCGATGGTGATTCCGGGCATCGCCTTGCTCGGCACCGCATTCCTGTACTGGAACCTCACGCAGGACTCGCCGGACGGCAGTTACAAGGAATTGCGTGCGCAAGGACGCCTCGAGAGCGCGAAGCGCGTCAACGGCGCCTTCCTCAGGGCCTGCACGGACATCCGCGTGTGGGCGCTTTTCGTGATATACGGAGCCTGCTTCGGGATCGAGTTGACGATCAACAACATCGCGGCGCTGTACTTCCACGACTATTTCGAACTCGGCATGGCGACCGCCGGATTGGTGGCGGGTCTGTTCGGCCTGATGAACATCTTCGCCCGTACGCTCGGAGGCGTGATTGGCGATAAATGGGGCCTCAAGTGGGGCCTGCGCGGTCGCGCATGGTTCCTCGGCCTGATCCTCTTCGTTGAGGGGCTGGCGCTGATGCTCTTCTCGCAGCAAGAAGTCCTGCCGCTCGCGATCGCCACCTTGATCCTGTTCAGCCTCTGCGTCCAGATGTCCGAAGGCGCCACCTACTCGGTCGTTCCATTCATCAACAAGCGGGCCCTGGGTGCCGTGGCCGGCATCGTCGGCGCGGGAGGCAACGCCGGAGCGGTGGCCGCGGGATTCCTGTTCCGGGCGGAGGGATTGAGCTGGCCTCAAGCTCTGCTGATCCTCGGCGCGGTAGTGACCTTGACTTCCTTCCTAGCGTTCGCGGTGCGCTTCTCCGAGGCGGACGAAGCAGCGGTGGCGCGTGAAACCGCGACTCGCCTGGCTGCGGCCGGAGCGACGCCGGAGCCTGCCTAGCAGCGAGCCGACCCGATCCACGGCTAGATTTGACGGCGGTGCCCGGCTCCTTGCTGGGCATCGCCGGACTCAAGATCCCGGATGACAAACTCCGTGATCGGTATCCCGGGTGCGTCGAGAGGGACACACATCACTCGACAAGAGTCGATTCGGGACGTTCTTCAAATTCCAAATGGGACTATTGCACTCTCTGGAGGGCGGTTTTCCGTTCTTTCGAAGGTCTTCAAATGTTGATAGGGGGCCTTGCGAACCGTCGTGCCGTGGTACCTGGCTCGTAGGCGAGTACACTGTTTGTCACCCCTCGCCGTCCCCAGCGGATCGGAGTAGTCCACCTGCTGCGGTTGAAATCGCCCTGATTTCCACGATTCACGACCCTTCGGACGCTGGTCCACGAAGGATGGGCGTGACGGGCAGATTCAAGGGTCAGGGAGGAAGGCGGTAGGCATTGTGGCATCCGAGACGAGCACGCCCATGGAAGTTGTCCGCCGGCTGAAGGCCTTGGAGGCCGGAGATGGCCGAGGCTTTGAGCTTTGGGTGCGCGACCACGCGCACGCGTTCCCGGAGTGGGAGGTGGCCGAGTGCTGGCTCTGGGATGACTGGCCAGACCGCAACCGAGACAGTTTCCCGGAGTGGCCCTCCGGGCAGTCCCCCATCGACCTCGTAGCGACGAAGACGGATGGCTCGCTCGCGGCGATCCAGTGCAAGTTCTACAAGAATGCGTCGATTACCCCGAAGCAGGTACGGGAATTCGCAGGTGTCGCAAGCGACGATGTGTTTTCCGAACGATGGTTCATCGCCAAAGTCGATCCTTCTGAATCGGTACGCAAGGAGGCGGATCGCCTCGGCGTGCGATTTCCCAATGTCGACGAGGCATGCGCAAGCCTGATCGAGTCGCAGGCCAAGAGTGACGACGACGATCCTCGTCTGCCAATGCAGGACGAAGCGGTCGCCGACTGCGTGAGAATACTGCGGCAGGGATTGCCGGAACACCGCGATGCCTGGCTGGGGAAGCGGGCAGAATGGATGCCCGCCGAGGCGAGCCGAGCCATGCTGGTGCTCCCGTGCGGCACGGGCAAGACCCGCGTCTCGATGCGCGTGATGGAGGCACTGTGCTCCGCCACCGATCTCGGGCTGGTGCTGGTACCGAGCATCGCCCTAGTCGCGCAAGTCCGGCAGGAGTATCTCGCAAACATGGCGCGACCCGCGCGGGCACTGGCGGTTTGCAGCGACAAGACCGCCGGTCATGTCAGCAGCGACAAAGAGCCCTCCCTTGATGCAGATCCCACACTTGACACCGGCCATGTCCGCGCCTCCGACTTAGGCTGCCGAGTCGAGCAGGATGCGAGCAAGATATCCGAGTGGATCCTTGAGGGACAGCGCAACGAAGGGATGCTCTCGATCATCTTTTCCACGTACCAGTCCGCTCACGAAGTCTCGGAGGCACTGGCAATGGCGAGGAAGACCGTCGGCATGCTTGTGTGCGACGAGGCGCATCGCACGGCCCAACTGCGCCCTGCCAAGGGCAAGCGTAGGCAGGACAGGTTGCGGGCATTCACCCTCTGCCACGACCAAGACGCGATTCCCGCCCGCTACCGCCTGTATCAGACAGCCACACCAAGGGTGTACAGCGCGGATAACGAGAAGATCAAGAAGGCCAAGGCTGCGCAATGGGCAGTAAGCAGCATGGACGACCAGTCGGTATTCGGCCCAGTCGCCTACCGCTTGGCGTATTCCAAAGCGGTCGAGAAGGGGCTGCTCTGCGATTACCGGATCATCGCGATCGCGGTGGACAAGTCGGCGTGGGACACGGCGGACAAGACCGTGAAAAAGCTGCAGGAAGATCCGTCAACCCGCGGGATCACCACGCGAGACGCGGTTTCGTGGCTGGTCTATGGAGCTGTGCTCGGCGGAGGAACTGTCAGGGCCACCGGCGCTGCACCCCTTGCTATCTCCAGATCCCTCGCCTTCTTGGACCGGGTAGCCAAGTCGAACGAGATGAAGAAGTGGCTATCCGGCCCGGATGGCCGCAAGGCGGTGTCGACCTACCTCGGGCGAGGTGAGCGAGATGTCGAGACGCTCAAGTACGAGGTCGAACATCTCGACGCGAACCATACGGTTGCCGCCCGGAAGGAGGCCCTACGGGATCTGGCCAGTGCCGATGCAGATAGCCCCCGGGGGATTTCCAATGTCGCGATTTTCGGAGAGGGCACAGATTGCCCGACGCTGGATGCTGTCGCATTGCTGGCCCCCCGCCGCAGCCCAGTGGAGGTCATCCAGATCGTCGGACGATGCATGCGGCGGTTCCCGGGCAAGACCACCGGGTTTGTGATCGTCCCGCTGCCGCTGCCGCGCGGGATCGATGCCGAAACCAGCCTCGCCATGGGCAAGCTCGGGGAAGAGTGGAAGACGCTTGGAGACGTGTTGCGTGCGCTGCGTGCGCACGACGGACGCATCGAGACCGCGATCTCGTCGTTGCTGCAGATCTATGTGCCTCCCGAAGCGCAGGAGAAAGTGCGTCACGCCATCGCCGTCCGAGAAAGTGGAGGGGGGGGGGCGAAAATTGGCACGTGGTACGGACCTCCCGGCTACGCCGAGGACGCCATCGCCAAGGCCGAGGTGCCTGCATGGAACGATGACGCTAGTCCGATCACGGAGATTCTGACCGAGGAGTTGGGGTTTGAATGGCACGACGCCGCTGTGCCGGAACAGGGGAGCGGCGGCTTTACCGGTGAGGGCGAATCGGCTGACCGGAAGGTCTTTGAGGCGCACCAAGCCGTTTTTGTGGCTCGCCGAGAACGGGATGGCCTTCGGTGCGAGACGTTCTCGCCCAAGCTTTCTTCGGATGGCCTCGTGGACTCCCGCGCGACCGCTGATGCCGCCATCGCTCGTGTCAACGAGTGGAGGAAGCCATTGCCACGGCGTCCGAGGCGGAGGACTCGGCGCAGAACATCGGGGGACAGAAAAGACAGGATCGGGCCCTTGCTCGAGCCACTCAACGAGGATGGCTTCGGTCGCGACTTCCGTGTCGAGGTCATGGAGAAATCCGGACTGCGAGGGAACTCCACCCGGGATTTCAACCTGCTGATGGAGCCGGTTTCGCAAGCTGCGGCGCAGTTGCGGGACGAAGGGTTGGAGTCGCGACTGGCCGAAGTGCTCGGAATAGCGACACAGGATCGTCAGGATCCAACGAGTCCCAGAACGGATGCTTGCAAGGTTGCGGCTGTGTTGCTCCTAAATGCTGCGATCCTCCAGGCCCGCCTTGAAGGAACAACGGCAGGATCGGCAGTTGTGCCTGAAGGGCACTCGCTCCGTAAAGTCGAAACCGATGCGGAACCGGCCGACGCCTTGGAGACCGCGTGGATGGCGATCCTGCAGCATGATTACAAGCCGATATTCGAGCCGGCCCTGCACCTCCTACGGTCGCTCGTCCGGACTGATGCGCGCAGCGGCGTCTCGGGTGCGCTGCGCACGGTCGCCGCGTGGTCGCGGCAGAACGCCGAGACCTACGCATCAATGGGCATGGAATACGCTGGCGAGCTCTTCAGCCGCGTGATGGGCGGGCAGTCGTCCGACGGGGCCTACTTCACTCGCCAGATGTCAGCTAGGCTGATTGCCGAACTCGCTCTGGACGCCATGGAACTAGACCACTGGACCGACCGCCGAACTTGGAAAGAACTCTCGGTGGCCGATCTGGCCTGCGGGAGCGGCACTCTCCTGAACGCGTGGATCGAGGTCGCGAAGGATCGGATCCGGCGGGCAGGGGGCACGGAAGTCCAAGTTCGCGCATTCCATAAGTACGCCGTCGAACGGTTGATCACTGGACTTGATATCAATCCAGTCTCGCTCCAACTGGCCGGGGCACGTCTGACTTTGGGCAATCTCGACGTGAAGTACCAAAAGATGCGGCTCCACAGCATGCCGTACGGAGCCGTGGAATCCGGTGGAGTGCGGACAGGTTCGCTCGAGCTGCTGACTGACGAAGATCTGACAGGGCCGACCCAAGGATCCACGCAACTGTTCCCTGAGTCGACGATTGGCCCGGATCTGCTGCAGGACGTGGTCGGCATCCGGACTGTCCTGATGAACCCGCCCTTCAGCTCCAACAAGCAACGAGCAGTAAGACTCGGTCCAGAAGCCAAGAAGCAGATGGGTGCTAGGGAGGTCGGATTGCGTGACCACCTGCGCTCGATTGACGCCGAGGCTGGCCAAGTCTTCGATGCGAACAGTATCAGCACGATGTTCACGCCGCTGGCCGAGAGGATCCTGGATCGCGAGAAGGGCGTGTTGGCAAAGGTCGTTCCCGTTACAGCACTCACGGCAGTTGCGGGCGTGGCTGAGCGATCATTCTTGGCGTCGAGGTTCCATATCGACCTCGTGCTCTGTTGTCATGACCCGAATAACGGCAACCTTTCGGAACACACAAGTATTCACGAATGCTTGTTTGTCGCCTCGCGCCGAAGCGCCCGCAACGACGATCCGACCTTATTCGTCAACCTGCGCTCCTTTCCTCAAACAACAGAGGCTGTTCGCGAAGTCGTGACAGCGATCAGGGAACGGAAGATCGACGCGGTCGGAACCGCCTGCGAGTGGCCGCGTGAGCGGATGCTTGCCGGGGACTGGACTCCCGTGCAGTGGTACGACCCCAGCTTGGCCGAGACCGCACAGGCCATTGAGGCGTCATTGCGTCTTGAACGGTTGGGTGAGCGGCACGAAATCGGGCCGAATGGGCGGGGAATCCAAGATGTCTACACCAATCATCGGGAAGACATGCAGCACAAGACCGGTGCCGTACGGGGGTTCCATTCCATCAGTGCAGACCTTCGCCGGACATTGCAAGCCGAGCCTGAGGCTTGGTACGTGCCCAGGCCAGGAAAAGCGAGTGTAGCCGCTGGGTACGCCGGGCAACGAGGTCGGCTGCTAGTTCCCATGCGGTTTGACACGATCTCGGGACGCCTGACTGGTGTTTGGGCATCCGAGCCATCATTCGGATGGTGGATGCCAGTCGAGATTGCCAGCGAGCCGGAAGGACAGGCACTGGCGGCTTGGTTCAATTCCACTCCAGTCCGCCTGATGCTCTTGAACCGACGCGCTAGGAAACTGACCTATCCCGTGTGGCAGGTGGCACATTGGCGGGAAATCCGAATTCCCAAGCCGGGCGATTCGGCTTGGGACGAGCTAGCCGCGGCATACAGGGAAGTCTGTGAGACGGAGATTCTACCGATGCGAGAGCCCGAGTGTCCTGCCCGAGCCAGAATCGACAGAGCCGCTGCCGTAGCTCTCGACATGGATCCGACCCAGTTGGCCGAATGGCGACGCATGATCGCGGCCGAGCCAACTGTCTCCGGCCGTGCGGCGAATTGATCCAAGGAATGCATGTCTGCCTTGGACGTGCCGATTAGGATGCCTGCGTCCGCTTTCAAAGGGTGGCCGTGAACCAGCCTTCTCGAGTTGCGGCGCAAGGGCCCGAGTGGTTCCCCCGCGACTAGAATCCCTCGCCGGCATCAATTCAACGTCAAGCCCACCGGCGTTGCGACTTCGCCCGCGGGCCGGACATTCTTGCCGGGAAGCGATCCGTCTCCGAGGTCCGACCGCGCCACATCCAGCAGTGCCCTCAGCCTTGCGACCACTTGCGGATTCGCATCTGCGACATTGCGGCTCTCTCCGATATCGGTGTGCAGGTCGTAGAGTTCCAAGACCGGATTGCGGTCGTAATCCGGGTAGCGACCGCCCTTCCTTGCCACGTGCAACTTCCAGCGGCCGCTGCGCACCGCGTTCAAGTGGGTCATGAAGTAGTAGTAGTACGCCAGATGCGGGGTGGGCTCCGACCCGTCGCCGAACAGCAGCGGACGAATGTCTTTCCCGTCGATCACGCGATCTACCGGCACCTTGCCGCCCGCCAAAGCCGCGAAGGTAGGCAATATGTCAAGCGATATCGCCATCGCGTCGCTTGTCGTCCCCGCTGGAATCCGACCGGGCCAGCGCGCCAGGAAGCAAACCCGGTGGCCGCCCTCCCATGTCTCGCCCTTGCCGCCGCGCAGTGGCGCGTTGCTCGCTCCGTGGCGCACCGCGCCGCCATTGTCCGAAGTGAAGATGACCAGCGTGTTCTCGTCGATTCCGAGTTCCTTGAGTTTGGCGAAGATCTGCCCGGTGGACCAATCGATTTCTTCCACCGTGTCGCCCCATTTCCCGTTTTTGGACTTGCCGGCGAAATTCTCCGAGGCGTACTGCGGCCAGTGCGGCATCGTATGCGGCAGGTACAGGAAGAACGGCTCGTCCTTGCTCCGCTCGATGAACTGCAAGGCCTCTTCGGTATAGCGTTGCGTGATCAGCCGCTGGTCGGGCTCCTCCTCGATGACCTCCTCCATCCGCAGGAGCGGAAGCGGCGGGTACCTGTAGGGCTGGCGGCGTGAGTCATGACCCATGTCGTTCGAGAACGGGATTCCGAAGTAGTAGTCGAAGCCCTGCCGAGTGGGCAGGAATTCGCGCTGGTCGCCAAGGTGCCACTTCCCGACGATGGCGGTCTTGTAGCCCACATCCTTGAGGACTTCGGCGACTGTGATCTCGTCCGGATGCAAGCCCTCTTGGTTGCGCGGGAACAGCACCCACCCGCCCTTCTCGTTCTCGTCCATGCCTACGCGACGAGGGTAGCTCCCGGTCATCAGGGAGCTGCGCGAGGGCGTGCAGACGTTCGCCGTTACGTAGAAGCTGGTCAGCTTGCGGCCTTCAACCGCCATCCGGTCCAGATTCGGCGTCCGGTGCAGCTGCGAGCCGAACGGTCCGATGTCGGCGTAACCGAGGTCGTCGACGAAGATCAGGATGAAGTTGGGCTTGTCGGCTGCTGTTGCGATGCCTGCGACGCCAAGTAGAAGGGAAAGGAGGATTCTGAACATGAGGCTGCTCCGTATGGTGCGACGGGGCACGGTCGGTCTGGTTTGGAGTGGATCTCCGATTAAGCGAGTAAAGGGGAAATGCCCGGAACTGGAGTCTGTGGCGGAACTGGATTCGTCCCTTCGGCAGATCCCTAGCGAATGATCGTAGCAGCAGAGGGTCAGATCGCATCGAGACTCGGCTAATTCGCGCCGTTGCGAGTTCGACCGCCAGCGGAGCTGAGATGAGGAATTCCGGCTGTCTCGGGTAGGACTAGCGGGTCTGCCGCTTAGTGCTGTCCCGCTGCTTCAGCGGCCGGTCTGAGAGCGAGGACCGTTGCACTCCCAAAGCCGCCTAACCGGAACCGCGTACATTCCGTCTCCAAAGGTCACCGACATCTCCCCGTCGTACAGCACGACACCGCCAGCGAAGCGCTCGCCCGCGGCTCTAGCCAGTTTTCTCAAGCCGCGAAAGTCCGATAACCTCACCGTACTGGATGCCTTGACCTCGACTCCCGCGATGTCACCGGACTCGCGCTCAATGACAATGTCCACTTCCGCGTCGTCCCTGTCGCGGTAGTGGAAGAACTCCATATGCTGGTCATTCCAACTTGCCTGTCGACGCAACTCTTGAAAGACGAATGTCTCCAGCAGTTGACCTAGCAACGAACGGTCCGCCATGAGTCGACTCGCGTTTGCGTTGAGTGCCACGCAGGCCAAGCCCGTGTCGGCCATATGCAACTTCGGGGTCTTGATCAGTCGGCTGAGCCGATCGTTATGCCACGGCCGGAGCCGGTCGACAAGAAACGCCCGCTCGAGGAGCATCGCGTATTCGCGGATCGTCGGTCGACTCACTTCGAACGGGCCGGCCAGATCGCTGGCATTGAAGAGCCGCGCGGTCTGACCTGCGGCTACCTCAAGCAGTCCGGGCAAGACTTTGCGCAGTCCACGCCTGCCAAGGTCGGGCACATCTCGGTCCACCACGGAATTGAGGTGGTCCCGGTACCATGCGATCCGGAATTTACCGGCCGGACGCTGCAACGCAGCCGGGTAGCCGCCCGCTTCGACTCGCTCGGTGAGGCTTGCTCCGAGGCGTTCGCTTCGCGCGACACCGAATCGACCGCCGAAGAGCGTGTCAAGAAAATCAGGCACTGCTCGCTCCAATTCGCATTGCGCTAGCGGGTACAGGTCTACCGTCGCCAACCGGCCGACGAGAGAGTTTGTGAGTTCAGCGATCTGCGTCAAGTTCGACGATCCAACCAAAATGAACCGGCCGGCCAAGCGTCGCCGATCAATTGCTTGCTTGAGCGCGCTGAACAGTCTCGGCACGCGCTGGACTTCGTCTAGGATCACCCGCTCGCGAAGGTCGGCTACGAAGCCCATCGGATCCGCCTCGGCACTCGTGCGAACGGCCTCGTCGTCAAAGCTGACGTATGCCAGCCCTTGGAGCCAGTCCCTCGATGGAGTCGCCTGAGCGATGCCTGGAGGCAGCTCGTCTGGCGCGGTCTCCATCAAGGCGAGGGTGGTCTTTCCGCACTGGCGCGAGCCTTGGATCAGAACGGCTGGGGAGTAAGCCAGTGCCTCCGACAGGTGCCGCTTGACGAATCGCGGATAGAGCGACTGCGTTGCCATGTTTCCACTCTACCACCAGCGTTCGGCAGATTGAAAGTTTCATGCTCGGCAGATTGAAAGATACTGGTGCGGCTAATCGAAACAATCCTGTGTCGAATCCCTTGGCCCGCTGTGTCTCGATTCTGGTCCGAAGGCACGGGGGACCTTCATGGGAATTAGGTTTCTGCCCACAGAGATCGCCATAAATAGTTTAAAATCATATAGTTAACGCGATGCTGGCACATCCTGAGTCTGTGCGTTTCCAAGACCTTCAAAGAGCCAGAATTACTTCGGCCAACTGCAAGATCGGTATTCGGCAGATTGAAAGCTATACCCACGGCAGATTGAAAGAGAATGGCTCGGCAACTCGAAAGAAACTGCATCCGGGGGCGCACCGGAGGGGGCTCGACGATCCAGCGAGCGGGGTCCAGAGATCGCTTGGGATCCCGTTGAAAAAGTCCCGTGGCTCGCAAGGCTCACCAAGTCGGCGCCCGAATGCGCTCGCAGTGCCGAAAGAACGCCCCCCGGAAAGCCCGAGCATCCGCTCGTGGCCCCAGACCAAGTGCACGGAGTTGCCCTCCCGCTCGCTTGACGAAACGGGGATAGAGCAACTCCGCTGGCATGAAATCCATCTAGCGTCACATCTCGGCAAATTGAAAGGCACGTGCTCGGCAGATTGAAAGAAAACGGTACGGCAGATTGAAAAATCCTAGTGTCGAGTCCCTCGGATCGACATGTCTTGATGCTGGCTTGAAGGCATGACTAGATCTTCAAGGATGCAGACAAGTTTCCGTAGAAACTCTTGTAAATAATTGATAATAAAGCATTTAAACGAATCTCTCACGCACTTCCGCATCGGGCCTAGCGGTCGTTCTCAACCCATCAGGCTCGCTTGGACTAACTGTAAATTCCGCCTTCGGCAGATTGAAAGCACCATGCTCGGCAGACTGAAAACTAACAGCACGGCAAATTGAAAGATAGCGGCATCCGCAGTCGATTTCAGACGAACCCTACAATTCTGTTCAGCGGACCGCTACGGCCCCGCAACCAGCATGCGGATGTCCCGCACGTTGTTGCCTGTCGGACCCGTCACGATCAGATCGCCCAATCGGTCAAAGAATCGGTAGGCGTCGGATCTCCGATCGAAGTCCGCCGCGTCCATCCCGCATGCCTCCGCTCGATGGATCGTCGTTTCGTCCGCGATCGCGCCTGCTGCAGGAGAGTTCCCGTCTATACCATCCGTTCCCGCGCTAAGCACCGTGGCGCGCATGCCGCGCTCAGCTAGCACGCGGGCCGCCCACAGCACGAAGGCTTGGTTGCGCCCACCCATGCCGTCGCCGGTCACGGGGCTGCTCAGCTCGCCGCCAGTCGTCACAGCGACTGTGCGTTGCGGACTCTTCGACCGGAGAGCTTGCAGCCGATCGACCAGCGCTACAGCGGCGTCTCTCACCGGTTGGTCGTCCACGCTTAGATCACGTTCCACCACCCAGCCAAATTCCCGAGCGCGATTCTCGAGACGATCCAAGGCAGCCAAGTTGTCGAGCAAGCAAAGCCACTGGCTTCGCCCGAACGCCGGATCGCCCGCCTTCGGCGTTTCCACAAGCGTACGATCCTCGAATCGCCGCAGCACGGAATTCGGCAGCCGCGGCACGATTCCCAGATTTTCCGCTGTCGCGTAGGCGTCCTCGCAGGTCGACTCGTCGGGCATGGTCGGACCCGAAGCGACGGTCGACGGCTCTCCCGGCGGTACGTCGGAGACATAGAGCGTCAGCTGCTGCGCCGGCGCAGCAGCTTGGGCCAAGCGCCCGCCCTTGATGCGGGACAGGTGCTTGCGCAGGATGTTCATCTCGACGATATTCGCGCCGCAAGTCACGAGGACTTCGTAGAAGGCGCGCAGATCGTCAAGCGATATCTCCGGATGGAGCGGTTCTTCGCAGATAGCGGAGCCCCCTCCGGAGAGCAGGCATACGAGCAGGTCGTCGCGACCCAATCGGTCGGCCATCGCAACTGCCTGCCTAGCGGCACGGACGCTCTCTTGGTTGGGGTACGGATGCCCGCCGAGGATGGTGTCGCTACCGTCCGGTCCTCCCTCGCTGCCTCCCGAGGAAACGATCAATGCTTGCACTTCGCAATCCGGTTGCAGGAGCGGCACCAGTGCGCTGCACATGGGCTGTGCTGCCTTGCCAATGCCAGCCACGAGAACCCGACCAGCCCGAGGAAGCGGGATTCGTTCGCCTTGCACGGCCAGCGCGTCGCCGCGACGTTCCACTGCCGTGGTCATCACGCTGGCTAGGGAGGTCTCCCCCAGAGTCTCTAGGAACAGCTGGAGCAGTCTGTCCTTCACGGCGGGCAGACCTAGCCAAGGACTTCGGGATTGACGATATTCGGCGGGCGGTCCCCACCGAGGCCCGCCACCATGTTTTCCGCTGCCATCACGCACATGCGCGTGCGGGTTGCCACGGAAGCGCTCGCGATATGCGGCACGATCAAGGCGTTCTCGAGGTTGAGCAGCTTGGGATGCACTTCCGGTTCTTTCTCGAACACATCGAGTCCCGCCGCTGCAATAGTCCCTGACTCCAACGCGTCCGCAAGGGCGGCCTCGTCGACTACCGGCCCACGGGATGTGTTCACCAGCACGGCGGTCGGTTTCATGGACTGCAACTCTTCGGCACCGATCAGATGGCGTGTCTCCGGTGTCAGCGCGCAGTGCAGCGAGACGAAGTCCGCACTCGCGAGAACCTCTTCCTTCGATGCGTACTCCACGCCGAGTTCTCGCTCCACTTCGGGGCTTTGCCTGAAGGGATCGTAGTAGAGCACGCGCATATTGAATCCACGGCCCCTGCGGGCTACCGCTTGGCCGATGCGCCCCATGCCGAAGACCCCGAGTGTCGATCCCCAGATGTCCCAGCCCGTGAGCAGATTGATTCGCCACTGCTTGAAACGGCCAGCCCGGAGGTAGCGCTCGGCCTCGCCCAACCGCCTCCCGGCGCCCAAGATCAAGGCGAACGCCAGATCCGCGGTCGTATCGGTCAGCACGCCAGGCGTGTTCGTGACGATGACTCCTCGCTCGGTCGCCGCCGGGATGTCGATGTTGTCGAATCCGACCGCCACGTTGGAGACCACCTTCACGTTGGGCACCGCGTCCATCAGGTTCGCGTCGATCCGATCTGTCAATTGGCAGATCAACCCGTCCTTGTCCGCGAGCCGCTCGCGCAGGTCGCCTGCCGGCAGTCCCTCGTCCGAGTCGTGATAGTCCAATTGGACGCGACCGGAAAGAAAATCGACGGCTTGTTGGTAAATGTGCTTGCTGATCAGTACGGAATGCGCCATGGACTGAGTATTCTCGCACAGGGTTCGCGGCCCGCCACGAGATGGCCGCGGCGCAACCACTGCCGATCCGGATGCGCCAGCCGCAGCATGGCCGGTGGTTTGGATACAATTTCGACTTATGGCGAAACTCGGTTTTCTCGGCCTCGGTCTCATGGGCAAGCCCATGGCGGAGCACCTTCTCGCGGCGGGGCACGAAGTCGCCCTCTGGAGCCACACTAGCTCCAAGGCCAAGGATCTGGCCGCTGAGCATGACGGCGGTCACTTTTGCGAAACGCCAGCGGAAGTTGGCCAGTTCGCGGATTGCGCGTTCCTGTGTGTCGGAGACTCGGCGATGTCCGAGGAAGTCCTCACGGGAGAGCACGGCGTGCTGTGCTGCGCGAAGCCGGGCACCGTCGCCGCGGATTGCTCGACTATCGGTCCGAGCACGGCGCGGCGCATTGCCGCGCAGTTCGAGTCCAAGGGCTGCCACTACTTGGACAGCCCCTGCACGGGGTCCACGCCTGGTGCCCGGGGCGGCACCCTGACCTTCATGATCGGCGGCGACGAGCAGGTATTCGCGAGCGTCCGGCCCTACTTCGAATGCATGGGCAAGAACCTGTACTACTGCGGTGGGCAGGGCATGGGCTTGCATGCGAAGCTCTCCCAGAACCTCGTGCTCGCGAACATGCTGCAGGGTTTCATCGAGGGCATGGTGCTCGCGACGAAGGCCGGGGTGTCGCCCCAGTTGATGTTCGAGATCTTGGACAACTCGGCCGCCAAGTCCGGGTTGATCGCGTTCAAGGCGCCCTACGTGTTCAAGCGCGACTTCGACGCCGCGTTCCCGCTGAAGTGGATGCGCAAGGACATCGGGCTGATGCTCGAGTCCGGCCGGGAACTCGGCGTGCCGCTTCCTTCGACGGGCTTGGTCCACGAACTGTTCAGTGCCGGTGTCGCCAAGGGACACGGGGACGAGGACATCATCGCCGCGATCAAGTTATTCGAGGAACTGGCGGGCGTCGTGGTCGAGTCCGACGGCGACTCGTAGGGAGCCGACCGAGTCTTCGCGGAATTCGCGATCTGCAGCGGGCAGTGCCGGCCCCGCCTGACGCGATCAGCGGGTCGGCTCGAACACGCGCTCGAAAATGGCCCCTACGTTCTTGAGCTGGCGATCCAGCGAGAACGCCCGGTCGTAATCCTCGGGATCCAGTACCGCCCGGATCTCCTCGTCGCGCTCCACGAGGTCCCGGAAGTTCCCGTCCTCGTCCCAAGCCCTGAGGGCGTTCCGCTGGACCCATCGGTACGCTTCCTCCCGCAGGACGCCCTTGGCCGCGATCTCGAGCAAGAGCTGGCCGGAAAACACCAGCCCCCCGTTCGAGTCCAGATTTTTCGCCATGCGCTCGGGATAGACCACGAGTCTCCGTACCAAGTCGCACGCCTTGGCCAGAATGTAGTCCGCCAGCGTCGTTGAGTCGGCAAGGATAACGCGCTCCACGGAACTGTGCGAGATGTCGCGCTCGTGCCAAAGCGCCACGTTTTCCAGCGCTGCCACTACATTCCCGCGCACCACCCGAGCCAAGCCGCTGAGTTGCTCCGAGACGATCGGATTCTTCTTGTGCGGCATTGCGGAGCTGCCCTTCTGCGTCTTCGAAAAGTACTCTTGCGCCTCGCGCACCTCCGTGCGCTGCAGATGACGGACTTCGACAGCGATCTTCTCGATCGTCGCCGCGATATTGGCCAGAGTCGCGACATAGTGTGCGTGCCGGTCGCGCTGGATGACCTGCGTCGAGACCGCTACCGGCTGCAGCCCCAGCTTGGCGCAAATGAGGGCTTCCGCTTCCGGGCTGATATGGGCCAGCGTCCCGACCGCGCCCGATAGCTTGCCCACGCGCATCTGTTCCCGCGCCGCTGCGAAGCGCTCGATGTGCCGTCCGACTTCGCTGAACCAGTTCGCCAGCTTCAATCCGAACGTCGTCGGTTCCGCGTGGACGCCGTGCGTGCGCCCCACCATCACGGTGTCCTTGAATTCGTGCGCCCGCTCCCGCAGGATTCCGTGCAACTCCTCAAGCTGCGCGCCGATCGGTTCCGAGGACTGCTTCAGCAGCAGCGCCTGGGCCGTGTCCACGACATCGTTCGAGGTCAGGCCGTAGTGCAGCCAGCGCGAGTGCTCGGCCACGCCCGCCGCTGCCATCTTCTCGGACACGGACGTGAGGAACGCAATCACGTCGTGTCGCACCTCCGCTTCGATCGCTTCGATGCGGGCGACCTCGAAATCGGCATGCTTGCGTAGCGCCCGGGCGGCCTCTACCGGCACCACGCCTAGTTCGGCGAGCGCTTCCGAAGCGCACAGCTCCACCTCTAGCCACTGTCGGTACTTGTTTTCGTCGGACCAAATGCGGGCCATTCCGGGTCGTGTGTAACGGTCGATCATTGCCTTAGTTTCTCGCACTCAAATACAGGTTCCCCGGGCAAGCTATCCTATTAAGTGGACACTTGGGGCGGCTGTCGGCGCCTCCCGCCCTCAGGTCCACACCCTCCGCGGGGCAACCATGAGACCGATCCGGTCTAGTCAAGGAGCAAACCGCTTGTCGCGGTCGGCCACTGCGCTAGCTTGGCTCTTGGCGGCATTCGTAGCGGGTCCGCCTCTCGCGGTCGCGGAGCAGAATCCGGTGGACATCGAGGCGGGCGCCAATGGCGTGCCGCCCGTGGCGGCCCTGCTCTCCGAGCCTGTCTCCGAGGGCGGCGCCGGTGGTGCAGCGGACGAGGGGGAAGACGCTCCCAATGCCCGCACGGAACTCAACCTGCTCGGCGAGGTCGACACCGAGTCCGGCGAGAGCCGCCGCAACGAGAACGTCCAGCTGACCCTCGTGGACAACAACGTCCTGAAGGAACTCAATATCCGCATGGGCACCAGCGCGACGATCACCCGGGAGTTCAAGGCCGATCACGGCTACTTCGGCACCGAGTTCGGCAACCCGCCGCAACGCCAGATTCACGTCAAGCCCCTCGGGCGCCGCGACTTCCACGGATCGTTGTACGAGTCCCACGGCAACAGCCTCTTCTCGGCGCGCTCGTTCTTCCAAGTGGGCGACGTGCAACCGGCGCGCAAGAACGATTACGGCGCCCAGGTCTCGGTCCCCTTGCGATCCGCCGCGGCCCTGACGCTGGATGTCAGCCAGCAGCGCAACCGGGGCAACGTCAACGGCAACGTGTTGATTCCCCTGCCCGAGGAGCGCGTTCCGCTGGCTACCGACCCCGCGTTGCGTGGCATCGTTTCGAGCATCCTAGGCGTGTTCCCGAACGAACCGCCGAATCGGTCTGATATCAATCCGCGAGCGCACAACACGAACGCCCCCCAAGAGATCGACAACGACGTTCTCGGCGGTCGCATCGATCTGCCCTTCGGAGGCGACAACCACCTCGTGGCCGACTACCGCTTCCGCAAGCAGCATGTCGAGGCCTTCCAACTCATCAAGGGGCAGAACCCCAACACCACGACGGGTTCGCACGCCGGTCGCATGACATGGAACCGCGCTTGGTCGCCCGTGACCACCGGCGATTTGTCGGTGGAATTCCGCCGGGTCAGGTCGCTTATCGTCCAGGACGAGACTGCCATCGGCCCGGCCGTGTGGATGGGTCGCCAGCTGGAGACGATCGGGGGATCGACGAGCATCCCGTACGATCGCGTCCAGAACTTCTACGGCTATGCCGGCGCGCTGAACACGACCAAGGGCAATCATCAGATCTTTGCCGGATTCAACTGGGTCCGCGAGCAACTCAACGGAATCGAGAGCAGCGGCCATGTCGGGCTGGTGATGTTCGCTGCCGATTTCGGCCGCGACTTGATCACCAACCTGCGCTACGGGACGCCGAGCCGGATATCGCAAGCCATCGGCAACCCGCGCCGCGGATTCCGTCGCTGGCGGGCGCAGCACTTCATCGGAGACAAGTGGAGCGCGCTGCCCAATCTGACCTTGAATTTCGGGTTCCGCTACGAACTCCTCGGGCGACCGGGCGAGGTGAACGCGCTCTCGGACATCCCTTACGGTTGCGACTGCAACAACTACGCTCCCACGTTCGGCTTCGCGTACCGCACGCCGGTCGGTGTTCTGCGCGGGGCCTACGGCACTCACTTCGGCGAGATTTTCACCGCGACATACAGCCAGTACCGATTCAACCCGCCCGGGAATCTACGCTTGAGCATCGTCGCGCCGGACTTGCGAGACCCGCTCAAGGGCTTCGCTTCCGACACGCTGGATCCCAACGCCCGGAGCACGATCCTCCGGATGGCGCCGGACATGGTGTCGCCGTATTCGCACCAGTACAACTTCAGTTGGGACCTGGCGGCCTCCAGCGGATTGTTCATGCAACTCGGCTACGTCGGCAGCCGGTCGCACAAGCTGATTGCCGGCTGGGTCCTGAATCGGGCTCCCGCCGTCGAGGGCATCGCGCAGGCGACCAAGACTGTCAACCAGCGGCGTCCCGACCAGCGCTACTTCGATATTCGGCGGATTCTCAACGGCTCCCGCGCGTATTTCGACGCCGGAAAGGCGACGGTAGGCCTCCGCGGGACCGGCGGCCTGACGGTCGATTTTTCCTATTGGATGAGCAAGGCTATCGACCTCGGGGCTCACTACGCGAACAACGGATCGACGCGCGACGCCTTCATGGGACGCAGCCAGACGGAGTACGACGTCCACGGCGACGTCAAGGGCCTGAGCAGCTTCGACCAGTCGCACGCCGCGCTGGCCAGGCTTACCTACCGGACCCCCGCGTTGCGCGGCCCGGGCACGGCCTTCGACAAGGTTTTCGGCAGGTGGGACCTGCACTCGATCGTGCTGCTGAAGACCGGCACGCCGTTCATCATCCAAACGGGCTCCGACGGACCGGGCTTCGGCAACGTCGACGGTGTCGCGGGAGACCGGCCGCGGCTATTGGATCCGTCCGTGCTCGGGCGGACGATCAATCATCCGGACACCTCGCGACAACTCCTGCCGCGCGCGGCTTTCGGATTCTTGCGCCCGGGTGATCTGCGGGGCGACCTCGGCCGCAACGTACACCGCAAGGACGGCATCCAGAATGTCAATCTAGCGATGGCGCGGAGTTGGAAGATACCCGGCGAGAGCACGATCATGTTCCGGGCGGAAGCGATCAACCTTTTCAACACTCCCCAGTTCGCGTTCCCGGGCAACGATCTCTCAGGCGGGAACTTCGGCCAGATCACCAACACGCTGAACGACGGGCGGACGTTCAATCTCACCATGCGCCTGTCGTTCTAGCCGGAGTCGGGGCGCTGTCGCGCGTGACGGCGACATTCCTGGGCCGGTTGTATACTCAATGGGCCCGAGGGCCAACCGTTGCGGATCCTGCTGCGATTCGCGCGGGGCGGCCCGCCCGCTCAATCGATGAGAGATCACCTTCTAGCGCAGACATTGGCCGGAGTCTTGCTGGCCGGCATCGCAGTGGGCCCCGCCTCCGCTCAGTACGCGGCAGCGCGAACCCCCGACGGCGACCCGGATCTGAACGGCATCTGGCAGGCGCTGGGCTCGGCCCACTGGGATCTCGAGGATCACGCCGCCCGCCCCGGACCGGCCGAAGTGCTGGGCGCTTTGGGCGCGATTCCGGCTGGATTGAGCGTGGTGGAAGGCGGCGCGATTCCGTACCAGCCGTGGGCCGCCGAGCAGCGGGCGAAGAACCTGGCGAACTGGGTCAAGCTCGATCCGGCGGTGAAGTGCTTCATGCCCGGCATCCCGCGCGCGACCTACATGCCGTTTCCGTTCCAAATCGTGCAGACCTCCACGAAGATCCTGTTCGCCTACGAGTTCGCGAGCACGAGCCGCGTGGTGCGCTTGGATCGCCCGGGCACGGAAGCCTTGGCGCCCTCGTGGATGGGATACGGGCTCGGACGGTGGGAGGGCGAGACGCTCGTGGTGGACGTCACGGCGCAAGTCGCCGACACGTGGTTCGACAGCTCGGGCAACTTCCATAGCGACGAGCTGCGCGTGGAGGAGCGCTACACGCCGATCGGTCCCAACCTCCTGCGCTACGAAGCGACGATCGAGGATCCGAAGGTGTTCACGCGACCGTGGAAGCTGAGCCTGCCGCTCTATCGCCGCGTGGAACCCAACGCGCGCATCATGGAGTTCAAGTGCGTGCCGTTCGCCGAGGGCGCGATGTACGGTCACCTGAGTCGCAAGGCCGCGCCGGCCGCAGAGACTCAGACCGGTACCGGGGAAGGCAACTAGCGAGGGAGCGAGACATGGCCAATCGAACTTTTTCTGTCACGAAGCTGTCGCCCGCGGCTGTCGCCGTGCTGGTGCTTTCGCTTGCCGGCGCGGCGGCTGTCGCCGCGGAAGACGCTCCGCCCACGACGAGCTGGGGCGCCCCCGACCTGCAAGGCACGTGGGACTTTCGTTCTATCACGCCCTTCGAGCGCCCGCAGGAGTTCGGCGACAAGGAGTTCCTCACGGCCGAAGAAATCGCTGCTTGGGAAGAGAAGACGCGCAAGGCCCGTGCCGCCCGCGCGGAGCGGGCGCCGGTGCAAGGGCAGGGAGACGTGGATGGCGGCTACAACGCCTTCTGGCTCGACCGCGGAGAGCAGATGACCGGCACGATGCGAACGTCTCTGGTCGTCGACCCGCCGAACGGGCGCGTGCCGGCCTTGACCGCGGAGGCCAAGCGTCGCTCGGACGAGCGGTACGCGCGCTGGGGCGCCGTGCCGAACGGTCCCGAGGATCGCAATCCGCTCGAGCGCTGCATCGTGGGCTTCAATTCGGGACCGCCGATGAACCCGGGCGCGTACAACAATTTCGCCGAGATCTTCCAGACTCCCAAGTACGTCGCGATTCTCAACGAGATGATCAACGACCACCGGATCATCCCGCTGGACGGTCGCGGGCACGGGCCGGAGAGCATCCGGACGTGGAAGGGCGACTCGGTCGGCAGGTGGGAAGGCAATACGTTGGTCGTGACGACCAAGCACTTCACGGATCACACCAACTTCCGGGGATCCGGCCCCGGCATGGTACTCGAAGAGCGGTTCACGAGGACCGCGCCGGACACCCTGCTCTACGAGTACACGATCACCGATCCGGAATCGTTCGAGCGGCCGTGGTCCGTCGCCGTGGAGATGAAGCGCAGCGACGACCCGTTGCTCGAGTACGCCTGCCACGAAGGCAATCGCGCGATGACGCTGATGCTGTCCGGCGCTCGCCAGCGCGAGAGGGAGGGCGAGTCCGCGGACGACTGGCTTGCCTCGTGGTACGGCGGCGCGAAGGCGGCCAAGGCCGCCCAAGAGCGGCTGGAAGAGGAACCGTCCGACCCCGAGCCGTGATCAGGGCAACTTCGGCTCGCTGGGATCGGCTCCGTCGCGCGGAGCGCCCGTGCCGGACGAGCCCATGAACAGGGTCCGGCCGTCGCTGAACGTGATATCCCGACCGCTGCCCTTGCAATTCGGATCGCAGGACCGATCCTTGCTCTGGTAGCCGCGCACGGTCACCGCAGTGCCCGGCAGCAAGATCTTCTTGGTCAGCCCGCGTCGCAGCAGGGTGTTGGGAGTCCCGGCCTCCAGTTCCCAGACGAGCTTGGCGCCGTCTGCTCGCTCGATTTCCACATGGACCCACGCATGCGGATTGATCCACTCGACCTGGACGACCTTGCCCGTCAGGCGGATGGGCAGATTCGCATCGAACTCGGCGGAAAACGCATGGTGCGCGTAGGCGCACGGGACAGCGGCGAGCAAGGCTGTCAAGAGCAAGGCACTGGCGATTTGTCGAATCATGGCTCCAACTCCGTGGCGGCGTGAGCGGCTTGCTTAGTGTAATCCGAATCGGCACTGCGCGGCGAGCCGCAAGCCGACGGGTCAAGAACCTCGGCCCGGCCGCCGCGCGCCGCTTCACTGCGCCATCGTCGCCTCGCGGTCGATGTTCGCCCGGGAGATGATGTATTGCCGGATGAGTTCCGCTTGGGCCTCGTCAAGGTCTCCGGCGAAGCTGTCCATGCCGAGATCCAGCAGGAGACCCTCGCGCACGACCGCTTGGAAGGAATCGTGCATGGCCCGGCTCATGATCCGCAGGTCGGCGTTGCGGTATCCCCGCGCCCCGGAGCCGTGACAAGATGCGCAGAACCGGTGGTACAGCCGGTCCCCTTCCGCGAGTTCCTCGACCGACGCCGTTAGAGGAGGTTGCTCGGGAATCGCCCGGTCGCGCGCGGGCGGAACGGCGAGTTCCGTGTTCCCAGAGAGGGAGAACACCAAGAGCTTGCCGAAGTCGTAATAGGCGAAGCTCGACCCGACCACGACCGCGACGTACTGCGTGTTGCCGATCCGGTAAGTCACGGGCGGGGCGATGACCGATCCGTAGGTCTCGAAGTCCCATAGGAGGCTCCCGGTGTCACTGTCGTAGGCCGCGAAAATCCCGCTCGTGTCGCCCTGAAAGACGAGACCGCCCGCCGTGGCCAGCACGCCGCCGATGTGAGCGGACTTGTTGCGCACCTTCCAGACCGTCTCACCGGTGAGCGGATCGAACGCCTTGAGGAAACCCTTGGCTTCCGGCGGATCGTCCGCCGCCTCGACCAGCTTGTTGCGATACGCTCCCCTGGCGATACCGAGGTTCATCGTGCGCTCCCGCGGCGTGTAGACCCCGGTCTTCGCGTAGTCCTCGGGCAACCCGAAAAAGTACGGCGTGTCGTGGGTCGGGATGTACGCCAAACCCTTCCCCGCATCGAAGGCCATCGGCTCCCAGTTGTGCGCTCCGGTGTTGCCCGGCAGCATCCACTGCGGCTCCTTTTCCCAGACGGCGGCCGGGTTCTCGACCGGTCTCCCGGTAGCCATGTCGACATGCGTAGCCCACGTCATCGCTCCGAACGGATGGGCCCGGAGCAACGTGCCGTCACGACGGTCGATCACGTAGAAGAATCCGTTCTTGGGAGCTTGCATCAAGACCTTGCGCCGTTCGCCGTCGACCTCCATTTCGGCGAGCACGATGTCCTGCGTGGCCGTGTAGTCCCAGTTGTCTCCCGGGGTCGTTTGGTAGTACCACTTCATGCGCCCCGTGTCGGGATGGAGCGCGATGATCGACGAGAGGTAGAGGTTGTCCCCGCCGCCGGGCGAGCGGATATCGCGGGTCCACGGGGTGCCGTTTCCCGTGCCGATGTAGACCGTGTGCAGGTCGGCGTCGTACGCCATGCTGTTCCACACCGTCCCGCCGCCGCCCAGCTTCCACCACTCGCCGTTCCACGTTTCGGCGGCGGCTTCCAACTCCGGGTGCTCGAACGGCTCGGACGGGTCTCCCGGCACGGTGAAGAATCGCCACTCCTTTTCGCCGGTAGCCGCGTCGTACGCGGTGACGTAGCCCCGATGGTCCCACTCGGAGCCGCTGTTGCCGATGAAGATCTTGCCTGCCGCTGCGAGGGGTGCCCCGGAAATCGTGTAGGGCACGCGCGAAGGGTAGTCCGCCGTGTCGACATCCCAGACCTTCTCGCCCGTGCCGGCATCGATCGCGACTAAGCGGGCGTCAAACGTAGCCGTGTAAACCCGTCCTGCGTACACCGCCACGCCGCGATTGATGGGCCCGCCGCAGCAGGACCAGCGCGCGTATCGACGGCGGGTCTCGGGATCGAAGGTCCAGATCGTTTCCCCGGTGTCTCCGTCCACGGCCGAGACCACGCTCCAACTATCCGTGTAGTAGATCACTCCGTCCACGACCATCGGGGACGATTGCAGCCGGTGCCGGACCTCGATGGGTCGGGACCAAGCTAGGCCAAGCCCCTCGACCGTCTCTCGGTTGACTTGCGCCAAGGGGGAGAACCGGTGCGCCTCGAAGCCGCGTCCGTAAGCCAGCCACGCTCCGGGTTCGTCTTCGTCGATGCGGTCGATGCGCTCGTCGTCCACTAGGCCAGCCGGGGAGGAGCTTGCCCGGTCTTGTGCCGCGAGGGTTAATCCGGCCCAAATCGCGCTCGAGGCCGCTAGCAGGCGAATGACTCGGCTCGCTGCCATCATTCGAATCGGCCCAGTGCTCATCCGTATGCGCTACCCGATCGGCAGCGTTAGCCGGGCCGAAGTATAGCGCAGGCGGTGACAGTTGGAGGATGCCGCGAAGAGGCGAGACACATGGACCCTGGGGGCTTCGACCGATGGGACGCGGTGATCGGTAGCACGTTGGCTGTGCGATATGTGGTTCGCCGAGCGAGCCGAACGGTGTCGCGCTTGCTCTGTTTGCAAAACCATGGAGCGTGCCAGCGGCGATTGCAGAGAGAATCCAGATGGACGCGATGACCTGCAACTGGCGGTGCTGCGATGGCCCCGGTCACGCTGCATAGATTCCGACCGGCGGTTCTCACCACCGCCTTCGTGTTGGTCTACGAATCTGGCGATCGATTGTGACACGATTTACCAATGCGCCCCATCGCTTTCTCCGCCGCCGCCGTTGAGGATGTCTTGCGGCGCCTGCGCGTCGCCACCATGCCGCAACTCGTCGAGGCCCTCGGCGCCCCGTCCAAGCGCACCGTCTACCGCAAGCTGCGCGAATTGGACGCCCTATCCAGCTATACCCACAGCGGACGGTACTACACCCTGCGCGACAGTGCATCTTTCGACGGGGTCGGGATATGGGTCCATGGCGAGATTCGCTTCTCCGTGCATGGCACCTTGCGCGCCACCGTGGAATCGCTGACCGAGGAAGCACCCCGCGGCTGGTACGCCTCCGAACTCGACGAACTCGTCGGGGTTCGCTCGGCGGGCGTGTTGCGGGATCTCGTGCGTACCGGTCGGCTCAGCTGCGTCGACGTCGACGGCCGCTCCCTGTACTGCGCGGTGGACCCGGACAGACAGCAGCGGCAGGTCGCGGCCCGGCACGCCGAGAAGGAGACCTTTCCGAAGCTGCTGCGCAAGCCGAATCCCCTGATTGCTGTCGCGACGAGGAATTTCATGCGCGTGCTCGACGAGCCCCAACAGCGCATGTTCGCCGGGATGGTCTCGCTGATGTACGGGCCCGCGGGCGATCGCATCGCAGCCAAGTGCCTCCGCATGAGTCGCAAGACCATTGCCGAATGCCGCCGGGAACTGGAAAGCGGACCGGTTGGGCTCGACAGCGAGCCTCAGCCCGGCGACGAGGGTACGGACCAGGGAGACGGACGCGTGCCCTGAGTGCCCGCGTGCGCGAACCGAATCGGAGCCGAATCCGTTGCGCATTCCACATCTATCGCTTGCGAGCTGGATTCTGGTTTCGATGGCGGGAGGCGTGGCCCTCGGGCTGCTCGCACCGCAGGCCGCCGAACGATTCGAGATTCTGAGCACGCTCTTCCTGCGATTGATTCGCTCGATCATCGCGCCCGTGCTCGTCGGCGTCCTGATTCGCGCGGTTGCCGGGGCCGGCAGCATGGGCGCTCTCGGCCGGCTCGGCTGGAAATCGGTCATCTGCTTCGAGACAGCGACGACCGTCGCACTGCTGCTGGGGTGGTTCGCGGTCGTGATCGCGCGCCCCGGGGACGGCCTGGCACTGCAGTCCGACCCCGATCTCGCCCGCCCCGCGCCAGCGGGCTTGGCAGAGGTGCTCGAGTCCGCCGTGCCGACCAGCATCGTCGACGCGCTTGCCCGCGGCGACATGCTGCAGATCGTCGTGTTCTGCTTTCTGTTCGGCATCGCCTGTCTCTCGGTTGGTCGGAAGGCGAGGCCGGTGGTCGAGTTCGCGGACTCTCTGGCAGAGATCGCGTTTCGTTACGCCGGATATGTGATGTGGCTAGCTCCGGCCGCCGTCTTCGCTGCGGCTGCCAACACGGTGGCAGGGGGCGGATCGGACGCCTTGGAGGGACTCCTCGCGTTCGCCGGCTTGGCGTGGTTCGCGCAAGGTCTGTTCCTCCTCGTTATCTTGCTGGGAGGGCTCGCGGCGTGCGGCGTGCCCTTGCGCGCGTTCGCGCAATACGCTCGGGAGCCGTTCTTGATCGGTTTCGCCACGACTTCGAGCGCCGCCGCCCTGCCGCAGACGTTAGAGAACCTGCAACGATTCGGTGTGCCGCGACGCGTGCTCGGCGTCGTTGCCCCGCTGAGTCTGAGCCTGAACCTGAACGGCAGCACGATTCACTTAGCCATGGCCACCGTATTCATCGCGCAGGCCAGCGGCATCGAACTCTCCTTGGAGCAGCAGGTCGTCATGTTGGTGACGCTGAAGTTGACGAGCAAGGGCGTGGCCGGTGTCCCCCGCGCTAACTTCGTAATCCTCGCGGCCCTGTTTGAGGGACACGGATTGCCCATGGAGGGGCTGGCCGTGCTGCTCGGGATCGACGCGTTGATCGATCCGATCCGCACGAGTGTCAATGTCGCGAGCCACTGCGCCGCGCCCGCGATCGTGGCGCGCTGGGAGGGTGCCGCGCTGCCGTCGAATGGCGCCGCCGAATAGGCTCGCGGATTCAGATCTCGCGGCCCTGTCAGCGCGATCCGTCGCCTGCAACTCCCCCGGTCAGGTTCTTGACCGTCAGACCCGCGCCGTCGGCGCATGCCGCCCGTTCACACGTGGATGGATTCACTCACGGCATCCTTGCCGCCGGTCGCGCTTCGCCTCCGATGTGGAACGTCAGCGAGGTCGGCTTGCCGTCGCTGTCGAGGTCGAACATCACCGTCGCCGCCGTCCAGCGCAGCGAGAACTCCTTCTTGGAATGAGGCAGCATCTCTAGCGGCGGCAGCAAGCCGAATTTCACGTACAGAGTGGAGTCCTTTCGAGTGATTGCGACCGGCTGCACCTCGGCTTCGCCGTAGTTTCCCACGTACTTGTCCAGCACCTCTGGAGCGAGCGTCACGAGCGGCTTGGTCTGATGCCGGCCGGGCCCGGGCCGCGGCTCCTCGGCGAGTTCGCGGACCCAGATGTTTCGATACAGCACCGGGTTGCCGTGGTCTTGCAATTGCAAGGGCAGGCGATCCGGATGGGACTCGTAGGGCAGGTGCTGCAACCACGAGGTCGGCCCCCACGCCGCGGTGTTGTCCTGCACCAGCACGCCGTTGTGGAGGACGGTCACCCGCGCCGGGCGCGCGACCGAGCCGTCCGGCCGGAAGCGGGGCCTGCGGAACACGATGTCGTATGCCTGCCACTCGCCGGCGGGGCGGCTGGCATTGACCAAGGGCGGCGACTGGCCGTACAGCGCGGCGGCCTGCCCGTCGGTGTAGGTGACGTTTTCGTACGAATCCAGGACTTGGATTTCGTACTTGCTCATCAGGAAGACGCCGCTGTTCCCGCGACCCTGCCCCTTGCCGCGGGCCGGGGTGGGCGCGGCCCACTCGATGTGCAGCTGGATGTCTCCGAAACCCCTCTTGGTGAAGACCGCCCCGCCGCCCGGGACAGCGGCGAGGCTGCCGTCCTTGATGATCCACTTGGCGGCGCTGCCGTCGGCCGCGCGCCACTGGGAGATGTCCGTGCCGTCGAACAGCACGATGGCGTCCGATGGCGGCGCGACCGGAAGCTTCATCTGCGACACGACCTTGGGCGGAGCCGGCCTGGTCATGTCGTGGATCTTCCAGCGGATCGGCGACTGGCCCGACAGCGGCAAGCCGCACAGAAACGCGCAGGTGGTTGTGACCATCAAGCCTTTGCGAAAGTTCATGGCAATCTCCTTAATCATCCGACGCTTACCGACCCGCCCTGCACCATTCAGTCGACGAAGAGGAACGCGTTGCTCGACAGCATCGCCCGCAGGAAACCTGCCCGCTTTTGCTCCTCGGTGCCGACTGCCGCAGCGAAATACGCCGTCGCGCGTTCGGCATCGGCGGCTTGGCGCGGGTGACCGAGCACGGTCAGCGAGGCTCGGTTCAGAAAACCATCCCGATCCTCGGTGTCGGCGCTCCATCGCTCCGCCATCGCTTGGGACTGCTCGTGGACGAACGTCGAATTCATCAGGTACAGCGCTTGGAGCGTGGTCGTGGTCGATTTGCGCTCGCTCACCGGAATGTTCCCGTCGGGCCCGTCGAACAAGTCCAGGTACGGGTGCTTCTGGATGCGCCCTTGCATGATGTAGACCGAGCGCTTGTTCGTCGGGAAGTGGTCGGAGAACGGCTCGTGCTGGCGGTAGAAGTAGGTGCGCCGGTGCGGGAACGGGTGGCGCCCCCCGGGCGCGAGATCCAACTCGCCGCTGAACGACAGGATCGAGTCGCGGATCTGCTCCGCATCCAGCCTGCGGCGGTTCGCGCGCCAGAGCAACTGATTCTGGGGGTCTTGATCGAAGTTCTCGTCGCTATCGGAACTCGAGAGCCGATAAGCGCGCGAATGCAGGATCAGTCGATGCAGGGCCTTCACCGACCAGCCGCTGTCGATGAAGTAGCGGGCGAGGTAATCCAGCAGTTGCGGGTGTGTCGGCGGCGACCCGCGCACCCCGAAATCGCTCGTCGTGCCAACCAGCCCGGTTCCGAAGTGGTGGTGCCAGACGCGATTGGCCATGACACGCGCGGTGAGCGGGTTGTCGGCGGAAGCGATCCAGTCAGCCAGCAGCCGCCGCCCGCTCCCTTCGTAACCCGGCGGCAATGTCGCTCCGCCGAGGATCTGCAGGAATCCCCGGCGCACGATCGGGCCGGGTGAACGCGGATCTCCCGCTTGGTGGATCGGGGAGTCCTTCGGCTCGCCCTCGCGTACCGCGTAAGCCGTTTCGAGGTTCGGCCCGGTGCGCGCGTAATGCGCGCGCTCGGACCGGAGGTGCTGCAACTCTGCCCAGACGACCTCGCGCGAGCGCCCCGGCGTTGTGATCAGCTTGTCCTGAAATGACTGGTACTCTCTGAACTTCTCGCGTTCCAGATCGTTCCAGAACGTGATGCCCTGCTCGTAGCCGGCCATGATCTGCCGCGCTTCTTGCTCCCCGACGCGATAGACGAAATTGCCGCGCTTGGGCAGGTGCTCGGCCCCTGGGTGCGGGTACACGGAACTGTCCAAGATGCCGTACAGGGCATAGTAGTCGGCGGTGGGGATGGGATCGAATTTGTGATCGTGGCAGCGCGCGCATTGGACGCTCAGTCCGAGGAACGTTTTGCCGAGATTGTCGATCGCGTCTTCGAGAGTGATGTGGCGGAGCCGGTGGGGGCTGACGCCGATACGCCTCGAGATCGCCAAGTAGCCCGTGGCGACGGTCTGTTCCCACTTCTCGTGCTCAGTCTGGAATTCCAGGAGGTCGCCGGCGATTTGCTCGCGGATGAAGCGGTCGTACGGCTTGTCCTCCTGAAAGGAATCGATCACGTAGTTGCGGTATTTGAACGCCTCGGGCACGGGGAAGTCGCCGGAGTCGCCCGCCGTGTCCGCATACCTGACGACATCCAGCCAGTGGCGCCCCCAGCGCTCGCCGTACCGCGGGGATTCCAGCAGCCGCTCGACCAATTCGCCGTACGCGTCCGGGGAGGAATCTTCCAAGAAGACCTCGATCTCCTCGGGGGTCGGCGGCAAGCCCGTCAAGTCGTACGTCACGCGCCGGACGAGCGTCCGCTTGTCCGCCAGCGGAACCGGACGGAGGTTCGCCTCGGCGAGCCTCGCCAGCAGGAACCGATCAATGGCGTTCGCCGACGGGTCGCTGCCGCCCAGATCCGGCACGGGAGCGTTCGACAGGGGTTGGAACGCCCAGTGAGCGCGGTGCTCCGCGGAGATTTCGTAAGTCCGGATCGCGGGCGTCGCCCGGCGGTCCCACACCGCGCCGTCGGCGACCCATCGCGCCAAGGCATCCACTTCCCGTTCAGGCAGCTTCCCGTCCGGCGGCATCTTCAGATCGTGCTGCTGGCGCACTGCCCGCACGAGCAAGCTCGCTTCCGGGTCGCCGGGGACGAGCGCGGGTCCGGACTTGCCGCCCTGCAGCAGCGCGTCGCGCGAGTCCATGCGCAAGCCCCCCTGAGGCTCGCTCGCGTGACACCCCAGGCACTTGTTCTGGAGCACCGGCTGCACGCGCGCCACGAAGAATTCGCGCGGCGACAGGGGCCACGGCGCGCCCATCTCGACCCACTGGGTGAGCGCCTCGATTTGATGGGCTTCCAAGCGCTTCCCGGCCGGCGGCATTTCCATGCGGCCGCGAATGCCCTGGACCGCGTGCAGCAGAATGCTCTCGCCCGGATCGCCGGGCTGGATGGCGGGTCCGGACCGGCCGCCCTTCAATAGTCCCTCGCGCGAATCCACGCGCAAACCGGCGGTTGCGTTTTCCGCGTGGCAGCCGAAGCAGCGAGCGAGGGCGGGGCGCACCCTCGACTCGAAGAACTCGGCCTCGGTCGCGGCCGTCGCCAGCGACGCGGCCGCCAGCAACCCAACGAGGACTGCACGACTCACGGCACCATTCTACAGAGGGCTTCGTTGCACGCCAATTCTCTCGGCGTCGGGAGTTGCCCCACGAGCCGTCCGCGTCCGGCGCGAGCGACTGCCCGGCGATAGCGGATCCCGCTATTCGATGGCGTTGCCGGAGATGGATGTCGCCCAGTCCGGAATGACCGAGGGATCGATGTCGAACACGACCAAGCCCAGCGTATAGACGATGGCCGCGATGACGAATGCGCCGAACACGTTCAGGACGACCCCGGCGCGGGCCATCTCCGCGATCGAAAGCCGGTTGCTCCCGAAGACGATCGCGTTCGGCGGCGTCGCCACGGGCATCATGAACGCGCAGGACGCGGACATCGTCGCCGGGATCATCAGGACGAGCGGATGGGTCTCCGTCACCACGGCCACCGAGGCGAGGATAGGCAGGATCATTTCCGTGGAGGCCGTGTTGCTGGTCAGTTCCGTGAGGAACGTGAGCGCGACGCAGACCAGCAGGATCAGCGCGAACGGCGGCAAATGCCCCGCGCCTTCGAAGCGGCTGCCGACCAGCTCGGCGAGACCGGTCTGCTGGAACCCGGATGCCAGCGCCAGGCCGCCCCCGATCAGCAACACGACGTTCCACGGCAGGCGCGGAATCAACTCGCTGCCCATCAAGCGGCTCCGGCCGTCCTCTTGGCGTCGCGCCGGGATGAAGAACATCGTGGAGGCCATCGCGATGGCCACCGTGCCGTCATCGACGAACTGTGGCCAAGGCAGCAGCCGAGACCACCCCGGAATCGTGAACGTCCCGAGGTTCAAGTCCACGCGAAACACCCACAGCAGGGCGGTCGCGACGAACACCCCGAGCACGGCGCGCTCCTCGAAGGTGATCGGCCCGAGCTTGGCGCGCTCTCGCTCGATCACGCCGCGATCCGCGGTCGCCTCGCGCGGCGCGCGGTACAGGACTTGCGTGATGAGCAGCCACGCCGCGAAGAGCATCACCAACCCCACTGGCAGCGCGACGACCATCCATTGGCCGAAGGCGATGTGCGGCGCGGCCGGGAAGAGGATCTCGTAGATGCGCTGGAACGACAGATTCGGCGGCGTGCCGACCAAGGTGGTCAGTCCGCCCACGGAGCAGCCGTAGGCGATGCCTAGCAGGAGACCCACCGTGAACTTGTGCGCTTTCTCGCCCGCCCGCTCCTCCACTTGGAGGATGATCGCGAGACCGATCGGGACGGTCATCACGGCGGTCGCGGTGTTCGATATCCACATCGACAGGAATGCCGACGCGGCCATGAATCCCAGCACGATCCGCGCGGGTCCGCCTCCGACGCAGTGAATGATGCCGAGCGCGATCCGCCGGTGCAGGTTCCACTTCTGCATGGTCAGCGCGATCATGAACCCTCCGATAAAGAGGATGATCGTGCTGTTGAGGTAGATCGGCGCCGTGACCCGCCCCGGCATGATCCCGAGCAGGGGGAACAAGGCTAGCGGCATCAGCGCCGTCGCGAACAGGGGCACCGCCTCCGTCATCCACCAGATCGCCATCAACGCCGCTACGGCGGCAAGGCGGCTGGCAGGTGCGTTGGCAGGGTCGACGGGGAAAAGGATCAGGAGCGCGAAGGCCGCGAGGCCCAGCCACAGGCCCGCCCCGGGCATGCGGCCGCCCGTGGATCGCGCGGACGAGTCCATAGCCCATTCTGCCATGGCGGCGCGGAACGGGCATGCATCGAAGCGGGCGGCCGTGTATAGTCCTAACTGCCATGGCTCGTGAGGATCCGATCACCCGCCGCCAGCTTGCCAAGAGTTCGGCCGCGGCGCTACTCGCTTCGTCCCCCGCTCTATGGGGCTGCCGCGACAGCACGTCCGCAACCGTCGGGCCCGAGCGGGTCTCCGACTACGACCACGCCGGTTACGCCCTGCCGGAGCGCGAAGGCGTATTCGTCCCGCCGAATTGGGGCACCGCCAGCCGCAGGCAGTGGGACGGCAAGAACGTCATCGTGCTCATGCTCGACAGCTTCCGCTGGGACCATCTCGGCGCGTTCGGCAACTCCAGGGTTCCCACTCCGAACTTGGACCGGTTCGCTGCGGAGTCCACGTTCTTCACGCACTCCTACCCCGAGGGGCTGCCGACTGTGCCGGTGCGCACCAGCCTGCTGACCGGCCGCTTCACGTATCCGTTCCGCCGGTGGCAGGTTCTGTATCCGGAAGACCACCCCCTCTTGCCGGAGATTCTGTGGAGTGAGGGCTTCCGCACGTCGCTGGTCAGCGACACCTACCACTTGCACAAGCCGTCGTACGGGTTCTGCCGCGGGTTCGACGACGTGAAATGGATTCGAGGGCAGGAGCAGGATCCGTACGTGAGGGATCCGGCGATACTCGCGGCGGTGGACGTCTCCGCCCGGTTCAAGCCTCGCGGCGTCCGGCCCAACGAGGACCGGGAGACGCGCACCTACCTCGCCAATCGACACGCGTGGAAGACGGACGAGGATCACTTCACGCCGCGGGTCATGCGGTCGGCGGTCGATTGGCTCGCGGCGCAGCCGCGCAAGGAAAACCTATTCCTGTGGATCGACAGCTTTTGCCCGCACGAGCCCTGGGATCCGCCGGACAGCTACCTGAAGCTGGTCGCCCCGGATTTCGCGGACTGGCCGATCCGGCACGTTTGTCCGTCGCCCGGCGATGTCGAGGGATACCTTGACGCCGAGGAAATGCGGCAGCTGATGGCGCTGTACGGCGGAGCGATTCGATTCGTGGACGCTTGGGTGGGTTACTTCCTCGATGAAGTCAAGCGCATGGGCATGTACGAGAACACGTTGATCGCGGTGCTCACCGACCACGGCGAGCCCTTCGGCGACCACGGCATCGTACGCAAGGCCCGGCCCTGGGGGTACGAAGAGCTTGCGCGCACGTTCCTGATGATCCGGGATCCCTCGGTCGACGGCGTGCCGCGCGTCGATTCGTACACGCAGCAGACCGACCTCACGGCGACCGTGCTGGATTGGCTCCAGATCGACAGGCCCGCGCACATGACCTCGGAGAGCCTGTTGCCCTTGATCCGCGGAGAGCGGGAGCAGATCCGGGACGAGGCGGTTTGCTGCCACTACGACGCGAGCATCTCGATTCGTCACGACGAATGGAGCTATCACTGGTTCGTCGAGAATTCCCGCGCGCGGTTCCGCGAGGGGAGCGCGATCACCAAGGACGGTCCGGAACTGTACAACCTGCGCGAGGATCCCGCCGAACAGCGCAATCTCGCCGCCGCCGAGCCGGAACGCGCCGAGGACATGGATCGCCGGATGAGGGACTTCACGCAGCGACTCATCGACCGCGAGCGAGCCTAGCCGCGGGAGTTATTCCGCGAGCGCGGCCTTCCCGGCGCTGATCAGGTTCGCGAAGATCCGATAGGCTCCCGGCACGCCGGCCGGGAGCTGCCGGAACCACGAGTACCCGGTAAACACGTACGCCCCTTTGCCGTATCGCGCGTACAGCAGCCCGCCGCGCAGGGGATCCTCCCTGGGATCGGCGCACTCGAGAACCGCGTCATAGCGTTCGTCCCACTCGGACATGAAGTAGAGACCCCGCTCCTGCACCCAGCCATCGAA
Organism: Bryobacterales bacterium; assembly: GCA_965242625.1. Classification (GTDB taxonomy): domain Bacteria; phylum Acidobacteriota; class Terriglobia; order Bryobacterales; family UBA6623; genus VXMF01. The sequence goes on from CBDEST010000005.1 coordinate 2,346,159, forward strand.
GTCCGCAGCGGCGATCTTGTTCGGCCGGCTGAGCAACGGGTGCCCTTCCGAGATGAAGCGAATCTCCGCGCGCTCGTCGGTGACGCGCAAGCGGGACGCGGTCATCGGGTAGGGTCCGAGGGTCGTCGAGGTCCCGGGTCCCGGCCCGCGGCGGAACGAGCTGGTGTTGTACTGCACCACCAGCGTGCCCCCGTTCTCGACGTATTCCAAGACGCGCTCTCTCGCCGCGATCAGGTCCGGGCGAGTGTTCAACGCCCGGACGCCAGTGACCACGGCGTCGAACCGCCCGAGATCGCCGCTCGCCAAGTCTTCGGGGGCGAGCAAGGTAATCGTGGCTCCGAGTTGCCCGAGGGCGTCCGGAACCTTGTCCCCAGCGCCCATGACGTAGCCGATCTCGCTGGCGAGCAACTCGACATCGAAGCGTTCGACGCGCATCGTGGCGGGCGGGAATACCGGAGTCACCGGCACGTGGTCGTATTCGATCGTCCGGAGGCCGTGCCTGATTTCCGTGCCGCCTACGGTCACGGTCGCGGTCAATTCGCCGCTTGAAGCGAGGCTCGGCGGCGTGACTTGGAAAGTTGCCGTCCGTTCCTGGCCGCTGCGTTCGAACGCCACGTCTTGCGATGCCGGTTCGACTTGCCACCCTGCGGGGGCGTCAAGGCGCACGCCAGCGACCGCGTCGGCCACATGCGACGCGAGGCGGACCCGGATCTCGGCGGGCTCTCGCTTGGGGAAGATCCGGTTCTCGCGAGTGAACGCCACGGTCACCGCCGGCACCACGGCGAGCGGGCGGGATCGCTCGCCGAACGAGCGGTCCACCCAGCGGTAGAGCACCGGCTTCCGGATCTCGACCTCCACGCCTTCCGGCGTGCCGAACTTGAAGACGGCCGTCAGCAACGGGCTGGGACCGGGCGAATCCGGAATGTCGCCGCAACGAGCGTGCCCCGATGTCTCGTCCCTCAGCCAGTGCGGTTGGGAGTAGCACGGGCGGTCGGGGATCGCTACGGTCGTCGACTTAGCGGCCACGTCGTTCCGTTCCAAAGCCCCGCTGCCGCTCACCGCAGCCTCGGCGACGCCTTCCAGCTTCGTCGCGAGCCATTGCCAAGCCGGAGGAGTGCGTCGCAACGCCTGCAACTCAACCTCCAAGCGACCGCCCGGAACCGCGTTCCAGCGATCCGCGGTCGCGTCGACCCAGATGCCTGATGCCAGTTCAATCGCTCTTTCCAATTCGGCACGTTTGTAGTCCTGTTCGGGGCCGACAAGTTCCTTCAGGGCTGCGTACGCGCTCAGAAGGTGTGGAAGGATTGCCACTGGATTGCGTGGATCGTAGCTCGCGCGAGCCTGCAGCAGGCTCTTGCCGACGCGACCGCCGCCCGGAACCCGGTGCCAGCTTGTATCGATGCCATCGAACAGGTCCCTCGGTGCGCGTTCGCCCGCGACGTATTCGAAGTACGCGGGCACGCTGCCCTTGCGCTGGCCGGTGCCCATGCCTTGGCTGCGGTGCATGCTGCGGCTCTCGCCCGCGATTTCCGCGAACGACTTGCCTAGGACTGGATCGTATTGCCCGAGCTCTACGCGGAGCCTCCCGGCCTCGCGGCCAGCCGCTTGCTCCATGCGCCGATTAAACGTCGGGACGTTGAAGTAGTATCGGTGCGTGCTCCACGGCGGCAGTCCGAGATCTGGAAAGCGCTCGGCGTTCGCCGCGGCCTCGAAAGCCAGCGGGCCGGTCCAACCCACAGCCGTATGCTGGCCGTGCCCGCCGCTGCCCGGCCGAGGCGGAAAGCGAGACACGATCACGTCCGGCCGCACGTTGCGGATGACTCGTACCATGTCGCGCAAGAGCCGTTCCTTGCCCCAGATGCTCAGCGTCTCTTCGGGCGTCTTGGAGTAGCCGAAGTCCACCACGCTCGCGAATGCTTGCTCGCCGCCATCGATCCGGCGCGCCTCCAGCAATTCGTGGGTGCGGATGACGCCCATCAGCTCGCCCTGTTCGGTCCCGATCAGGTTCTGCCCGCCCTCCCCGCGCGTCGCGGAAAAGTAAACGGTACGCAGGTGACGGCCGCGAGCGAAGTACGCCAAGACAGCAGTGTTCTCGTCGTCGGGGTGCGCGCCAAGCATTAGCACGGTGCCGACGGTGTTGAGCCGGTCGAGCAACTCGTGCAGTTCTGCGGAACCTTGCAGCGGCGTCGGCTGGGCCTGCATGCATAGCTGGCTGGAAACAAGACAGGCGCAGATCGCTAGTAGTCGCCGCATGGAGCTTGCGAGGCCGATGGCCGCTCAGTCCTATTCTAGGTAGCAGAGCCGTGGGCGTAGCGGAGCAGCGAGATTTGTTTCGGCGAGGAGTCGATCTCTTCAATGCCGGCGACTTCTACGATTGCCACGAAGTGCTCGAGGAGCTCTGGACGGATTCGCAAGCGCCCGACCGGCGCTTTTTGCAGGCGCTGATCCACTTCGCTGTCGGCTTTTACCACCACGAGTGCGGTAACCCGAAGGGCGCGACGAGGCAACTGCGCAAGGGATTGAAGAAGATCCACGACTACCTCCCGGACTGGGACGGCGTATGCACCGAGCTGATCGAAGGCGAGGTGCGCGGACGCTTGGCTCGGATCGAGGGAGGCGAGATCGTGGCTGACTACCCTCGCATCGTCCAAGCCGCGCCGTGGCCGGGTTTGCGCTCGCCCCTGCGGTCATGACAAGGTAACGGGAGAATGCCCACATCCGCGGATTTCCTCCACCAGCTTTTCGGACTCGATTCCGATGTCTCCGTCGTAGTCGGAGGGACCGGCGTCTTGGGCGGAGCGCTCTGCGACGGTCTCGCGGCTGCCGGGGCGCATGTCGTCGTGGCCGGTCGGTCCGCCGAACGCGGAGAGGACCGCGCAAAGGCCATTCGCGCAGCTGGCGGCTCGGCTCAATTCGCCGCTGTCGACGTCACTTCGCGTGACTCGTTCCAAGCGTTGCGCGACTTGGTGCATTCCGAGCACGGTCGCGTGGACATCCTCGTGAACTGCGCGGGAGTGAACTCCGCCGTTCCGTACGAAGAGATTCGCGACGACGACTGGCAGAGGGTGCTCGATACCAACCTGAAGGCGACCCACCTCGGCTGCCAGTTGTTCGCGCCGCTCATGGCGGCTCAAGAGCGGGGCGGGTCGATCCTCAACATCGGCAGTGTCACGGCCCACCTGCCGCTGTCGCGGGTCTTCGCCTACTCCGCGTCCAAGGCGGCTGTCAACAACCTGACCAAGAACCTGGCTCGGGAGTACGCTCCGCGCGGCGTGCGCGTCAATTCGCTGAATCCGGGATTTTTCCCCGCCGAGCAGAACCGCAAGATCCTGCAGCCCGAACGCGTGCAGAAGATCATGGAGCGGACGCCGATGGCGCGCTTCGGCGAGCCGCCGGAACTGGTGGGCGCTGCCCTGTTGCTCGTGGCTCGACGGGCGGGCAGCTTCGTCACCGGTACCGAAGTGTTCGTTGACGGCGGCTTCACCGGCATGCGGTTCTGATTGTCTCTATTTGATTGGGATTGCCTGTTTAGGTATGGACGTCCCCAATCAACTTCTCGAGACCGGTCTGCCTACCTTGGATGGGCTGGATTCCAAGCCTCTCGTTCGCCAGAGCTGCCGTTGCCGGTCGGTGACGCTGTCAGTCTGTTGACGTAGCGTGCAGGTTCGAAATCCTGCTTCCGACACTCTTTGCAGAACTCGGACAGCCATGTTCCGGCCAGCGTCTGCAGACCGTGTCGCTCCCGGCGAATTAAGCGGTTTGATGGCGGATTCGTCGCAAACTCCGTCACTGCATTCATCAAGCCATAGCCGTCCTCGCCTAGAGTCCGTGCGTACTTGCTGCAAATGGAGTGGATACTGGCGTCAAGTCCGACCATCGCTGCGGCGTTGGCGCGATGGAGTACCTTTGGCTCCGAGATCTTGAGTGCAGAGCGTAGGATCGGGTCGAAGTACGGCCGGGGAACGTCGCACTCCCGAAGAGGATTGAGGAAGTCCAGAAACTGCTTTCGCAGATGCTGGTAGTGTCCTCCTTCGATTTCCGTTCTGATCCTGTCGCCGATTCCTCTGGTGCTGTGATCGAAACGAATGTCAACCGCCGCTTGGGGTAGGATCAGGCCGTTCGAGCAGACCTTTCTCATGAAGCCGATGACCAGTCGCAGAGCGTAGCGTCCGTTGTAACTGTTCGTAACGCGGACGAACGGTCCGTAGACATCGGGCTTGTCATTCGGACGGACATCGCCTTCGTACTCGAATTCAAGGTCGTTCGTGCTGTGGCGCAGGTCGATTCGGCAGTGGCCTCCAGTGCTCGGGGCGTCGACCGAGCCCACCTTCCACTCGCCGGTGCGAATCTCGGGAAACGCTGTCTTGCAGCATTCACGTGCGAGTTCCGCGGCCTCTTCGTTGGTCACGAGCTGATACTGCTCGCCGACGACGGAGACTGGCCGGTGCGTGTCTAGGTTGACGACCGCTCGCTTCCCGGGCACCCTGCGAAAGTTGCCGTTGGGCAACTTGGTGTACACGTTGGCCATCGTGACCGGGAAGAAGACTTGGCGATCTTCGGTGAGTCTCTCGTTCATTGCTGTGCTCCGTTGCTGGTTGACTCGATGGGCGAGGTAGTTTCCAAGTCGAGACGACGAGGTAACTGGGGCTTCGCTACCAGAAGCCAAGTTTTTGTCAGCACCTGTAAGTATACCTGTGAATTTCGAAAGCGCAAGCCCCCGGCCGAAAAAATTTCTGATTCTGCCCAATCTCCTGCCCGATTCAGGTCGAAACGAGGAAATAGGCCGCCACGGGTGACGCTGTCTCCGGAGCGACCGTGCCGGACTCATCCTCGACCGGCTATGCCGCGGTCAGTTGGGCGGGGCTGGCGAACTACCAAGTGGACGCCTTGCTCGGCGACACGCAGAAGGCCTCGGCGGACACCGAACGCACAGGGATGGCGAACGTGCCGGAACGCGCTCCCCTGCCGCTTCCGAGCGGCCAAGTGGACCGCCGGAGGATGCCGTCTCGAGTAGGGAGCGATCTAGGTTGACTGGCCTAGGGGCGCGACCCTCGCGGCCTTCGCTCGCTGGGCCTTGCGATGCTCCCGGAAGCCGTCGGAGATGACCTTGAAGAGGCTGGCGCGGTTCTGCCAGACGACACCCATCCAATCGCGCTTCGTCATCTGCGGGAAATAGATTCCGCGGAACGCAAGCCGCGCTCCGAGCATCACGGCGCGCTCGTGGAACGGGCGGTTCTCTATCTGCTGGAGCGCGCGCTCGGTGGTCTCGGCTGCGTACGACTCGCTCCACGCTTCGTGGACTTCCGCCTCGGCCTGCTCGATGCTCACGTTCTCGGGACTGAAGGCCATCCGGAACGGGCGGAAGTCCAGCCAGTGCTTCGGTCGCGTCAGGCGTCCTTGCTCCAGCAGGCGGTCGTAGAGCGGGGTGGCCGGGTAAGGCGTGAGGAGTCCGTAGACCGGTAGTCCCGGCGGCCAGGTCTTGATTGCATCGAGTGTCTCGCGTGCGACGCCCGTACGGTCTCCGTCCATGCCGAAGATGAACGAGGTGATCGAGTAGATTCCGCGCTTGGCCAAGCGATCCAGGACTTCCCCGTACTTGGCGGGCTTGTTGAACCCCTTGTTGACTTCCTTGAGGTTGCCCGCGTCGATCGATTCCAAGCCCATGAAGATCCAGCGGCCTCCGCTCTGCTTGATCAGGTCGACCAATTCCTCGTCCTTGAGCAGGTTCATGCTGATCTGCGCCACCCACGGCACGCAGGCGTCGTTGTCGATCATGGCGCGGAGCAAGGATTTCGTGCGCTTGACGTTGATCGCGAAGTTGTCGTCGATGAAGAACACGCCCACTTTGCCGTGCTCCGCCTTCGCGCGGTCCTTGAGCCGCAAGATCTCGTCCACCACGCTCTCGTTGGTGCGGAATCGGATCGAGTCCCCGAAGAATCCGGTCACCGTGCAGAAGTCGCAACCGTACGGGCACCCGCGACCGGACTCGATCGGGACCAGGTACAGGCTCTTCCACTCGCTGGTGGTCCGGTTGAGCATGTAGCGCGCCCAGGACGGGAGCTTGTCGATCAAATCGAATTGCCGCAGGTCCATCGACTCCCAAGGGATCGCCGGGTAGTCTTCCAGCGAGGGCTTGATCTCCTGGCCGGTGGTCTCGTCGACAGGCTTGTAGACCTCTTGCAACTGGCCGGCAGCCGCGTCGTTAACGATGCGCGGCCAAAGCTCGTCCGCTTCGCCCAGGGCTACCGAGTCTGCATGGCGCGGCTCGCCATCACGCCCGATCGGCTCGTCCGGGACCTCCGTGACATGCGGACCGCCCATCACGACCTTCGCGCCCGCGGCGCGGATGGCATCGGCCATGCGGTAGGCGCGCGCGGCCATGCGAGTCATTGCCCCGATGCCGGCCAGCTCGATGTCGTTGTCGCGAACGAACTTCGCGATGCCCGCCTCGGTCATGCGCTGGGCATTGCCGTCGATCAGGAAGACCTTGTGCCCGGGCGGCGTCACAGCCTGCAGGACGAACATCCACAGGTGCGGCATGTAGTTCTTGGTGACTTGGTTGTCGGGGTTGTACAGGAGGATGTTCATGGGCTGCTCTGCCGGTCGGGCATTGAAGGCGTCTGCAGCCGAACGTCCGCAATCCGCACAGGCGAGATTGATACCCGCCCGTCAAGCGAAACTCTAGCACGAATCGCGCACGAATTGGTTATCGCCTCGGTTCGCCGACTGAATGCCGCCCTTGCGTCGTGCGGTGCGCCATCCGTTTTCTCCGCCGTCGACAGCGTCTTCAATGCCGCCCGCCGGACTCTCAAGCGAACCGTTCGGGCGGCAAGGCAGACACGTCCCGAGAAGAGTTCGAATGTTCCAAAGACCGTGGCCGGCGATCGGACTTGGCCGCCCCGAGTCAGTCCCTTCCTAACCGCTCGAGCGTCTCGCGCTCTAGGATCCGCGCGCCGCGAAGGATTCCTCCGAACGAGTAATTCGCCTCGTGGCAAGCGTATTCGTAGGGCCGCTGGTCGGTCGCGGGCCAGATGTACTCTCCGCTCCACGGGCGAGTCCATACGCTCGGATCCTCGACGTTGAATTGGTAGAGGAGCGAGTTGTCGTCGAGTCGCGTGAAGCGTTCCACCACGTGCAAGTCTCGCGAGGCGTCGGCCAGCGCGGGGGTGTCGTTGAAGTTCGTCGTATCCACCACCAGCGTGTCGCCGTCCCAGCGCCCCACCGAGTCACCGAACCAATGCCGAACATCAGTTGGGGCATGCTCGGCGTTCATGCGAATGATGCGCGCGTCATGCACCATCTCGGTCAGGATCAGGACATGGTCCTCCGTTTGGACGATCCGCTTGACATTGTTGTACGAGACCGGCAGCATCGGCGGCCCGCCAGTGGATCCGAAACCGATCAGGCAGCGCTCCTCGAGCGGCCGCAGCTCGGGGTCGTCGTAAGGCCCCGGTTCGACGCCTTCTTCAATCCACCACGCCGAACCGGTGTTCGGCCGGGACAGCAGCTTGCGCTGCTCGGCCCTACGCGCCGCTGCGGCAGTCATCGGCGGCCGTTGTCCGGAACTCGGATCCGTGATGATCGACGTGCGCCATTCCCCCTCGATCTGGAACGCGCCGGTTCCCTTGTCGAGCCAGAACGAGTTGTATCCGCCGACGTTTCCCTTGGAGCCGGTCGAGCCGTCCCCGCCCTGCGGCGGGGCTTCGCGGTCGGGGTCCGAGGGCGAGTTCAGGCGAGCGCGCCCCTCTTGCGCCGTGCGAGCGAGGGCGACCGCTTCCTCGTCGGCCAAGACCAGTCGGTCACCGTACTGTGCGGGGCGTTCCAGTGGGGTTAGGGTCTTGATGTCGTAAGTGCCCGACAAGTCCGGGCGGCCGGACGGCGCGCGCGGAACCTCGGCGGCCACCCAGGACGCGCCGACGATTCCAAACAACGCGAGTGCCAGTAATCGCCGCATCCTACGCATCGGTCTCCGCTCGCTCGTCTCGCATCCCCGGCCCCGCATCACGCTGAGCCCAGCCATCCTGCATTCTACCGATTGCGCCCGCCACCGTGCCCATGGGGTCGCTCGTGCCGCGCCGCCTGGCCGGGACCGCACCTCCCCTCGGGTGCGCGGAGCGTGCGATTCGGCTCGTTACGCGTGCTGTCGTGCCTCGAAAACCGGAAAAATTTGCCTGACCGCCCCCAATCGGGTATTGATTCCGTAGTGCGTCTCTGTTACGATGATTTGCTGATGGGTTTGCCCGCTTCCGTAGCAAGCCCCCGAGGAGTACCAGTTATGAAGAACATCCGCTTTGCGGCCTGCGCCCTGCTATGCGCGCTGCTGCTGGTCGGCAGCCTCTCGGCCGCGACCCTGACCGGATCCGAGATCCGCGGGACGTACATCGAATCCCGCAACGCCGAGATCTACGCTTCGCACTGCTTCGCGAACAGCGAGGTCGGGATCACGGGCGATCTGGCGGTGATGGCCTGGAACATCGACCGGGGCTCCTACAAGGGAGTTTCGCTGGCCGGGACGAAGGTGGTGGCGGTCGTCAACGCTTCCTCGACCATCGGCAATCCGTTCGGGGATCCGCTGCCGTCCAAGGCCATGCTGATCTTTGACGAGAGGACCTCGGTTCTGCAGCGCGGCGCCTTGGAGTCCTTCGTCAAGGAGCAGACCGGCGCGCTGGCTGCAAACGTCGTCCACACGGACGTGGCTCCGATCGAGATCGACTTCCACGGCAACCTGCACGATCGCGTGGCGACGTTGCGCGCGGGCGAGATCGTTTCGCTCGAGACGCGCGAGATTCGCGGTAGCGACTCGCTCTGCCACTTGGACGACATCTACTACCAGCCGCTGGTCAGTCTCGATCATGCCATGCCGGCATTCGCCATCGAGCAGTCGTTCCGCGGCGACGGTCTCGGGCACAAGATGCACGAGTACCGGCGCTCCAGCGCGTACCTGGGAACCTTCGCGGTTCGCGGCAGCTAAGCGCGTCCGGATCAAGGTCAGTCCCGCCGCGCAGGCAGCCTGCCTGCGCGGGCGGGTAGTTTTGTAAGTGCTCGGCAGGGCTCGGAGAGGGAATCGAATGCGCGTTTCGCGAGCAGCGTTGATCGCCTTGGCGGCGTTTCTGGCACTGGCGCATGCCGGCGCTGCGGATTTTGCGGTGCTTCCCGGGGCGCCGCTCCCCGAGTCCGTGCCGGAGGCGACGCGCGGCATGGTGGCGCAGGAAGGCGTGTCGGTGCAGTCCGGGGACGCGGCCGTGGTGCGCTTCTGGATGCGCACGGCCCCGTTCGACGGCGATCCCGCCAGCGGGTTCGGCGTGCGCTTCGACAACATTCCCGAGGGCGCGTTCCTCGGCGTGGTCGAGTTTCCCGACCGGGGGTCGGACTTCCGCGAGCAGGCGGTGCCGCCCGGCCTCTACACGATTCGTTTCGGCTTGCACCCGGAAGACGGCAATCACATGGGAGTGGCCCCGAGCCGGGACTTCGCGCTCCTCGCGCCGGTGGCCAAGGATCTCGAGGTCGCCAAGAACTACGACTTCGACAGCGCCGTGCAGCTGAGCGCCGACGTGGGCAATCCGCATCCGACCGTGGCGCGGCTGGAGCTTCCCGAAGCCGATGCCGGGCCGAACCTCTGGGAAAACGATTACGAGCACTGGATCCTCGACATCGCTGTCGCCGACACGTTCGTGGGGATCGTCGTCGAGGGTCACGCCGAGGAGTAGCGGCCGGGCCGGAACGCGAGGCGCCGAGAAAAATCTCCCGAGACGCTTGACAGCGTTGCGGGGACAGCTTATGATGGGTTGAGAATTGATTCGCTGGCCTGTCGGGCCTCCGAGCAGTCGGTCGGAGGCAAGGCGGGTTATCGTGTGTGGCGTTCCCGCGTCCAGCTTGGGCGCGGGGAGTTGAACGGAATCCTGAAACGGGTTCCGGGGGGTCGCTGCCCTAGGCGGTCCGAAGCCGAAAAGGCCCTTGGGGGGCTCGTTATGGCGGAGGGCGCGGGGCTCAACGTGGTTAGGGACTTGGACAAGGCGAGTGTGCGCCCATGCGCGCGCTCTCCGTTGCGTGTCCCGCTGTCGGCGGCGGTGCGAATCGCGGCCGGACAGAGAGGAGTAGGATCTTGCCGACGTTCAACCAATTGGTGCGCAAGGGTCGCAAGGCCCCCAAGGGCAAGACGTCCTCCCCGGCCTTGCAGAAATGCCCCCAGAAGCGCGGCGTCTGCACGCGCGTCTACACGGTGACGCCGAAGAAGCCGAACTCCGCGCTCCGCAAGGTCGCGCGCGTCCGGCTCACCAACAGCATTGAAGTGACGACCTACATCCCGGGCGTCGGGCACAACCTCCAAGAGCACTCGATCGTCCTGATCCGCGGTGGTCGCGTCAAGGATCTGCCGGGCGTGCGCTATCACGTCGTGCGGGGCGCCTTGGACGCGTCCGGCGTCGAGGATCGCCGCCAGGCGCGCAGCAAGTACGGCACCAAGCGGCCGAAGAAGTAGCGGAGTCCCAGGAGCACCAGCCATGCCGCGCCGAAGAGAAGTCCCGCACCGCGAGCCGGTTCCCGACCCGGTGTACAACTCGACCTTGGTCTCGAAGTTCATCAACTGCATGATGTGGGACGGCAAGAAGTCCGTCTCCGAGCGCATCTTCTACGGCGCGATGGACCGCATCCGCGACCGGACGGGGGAGGATCCCCTGCCCGTCTTCAAGCGCGCCGTCGAGAACGCCAAGCCGGTCGTCGAGGTCAAGTCGCGCCGCGTGGGCGGCGCGAACTACCAAGTGCCGATCGAAGTCCGGCCCAGCCGCCGCCAGTCGCTGGCGCTGCGCTGGCTCATCGGCAACGCCCGCCATCGCAGCGAGCACTCCATGACCGAGCGCCTCGGCACCGAGCTGCTCGAGGCCGCGCAGGGTCGCGGGACCACGATCAAGAAGAAGGACGACGTGCATCGGATGGCGGAAGCGAACAAAGCGTTCGCCCATTTCCGCTGGTAACCGGTCGGTCGAAACGAGAGCGAGACGCGCCATGGCCCGCACGGTTCAGCTTGCCCGCTACCGCAACATCGGCATTGCCGCGCACATCGACGCCGGCAAGACGACCACGACCGAGCGGATCCTGTACTACACCGGTCGCCTGCACCGCATGGGCGAGGTGCATGACGGCACCGCGACCATGGATTACATGGAGCAGGAGCAGGAACGCGGCATCACGATCACCTCCGCCGCCACGACCTGCTACTGGCGGGATCATCAGATCAACATCATCGACACCCCCGGGCACGTCGACTTCACCGCCGAGGTGGAGCGCTCGCTACGCGTGCTCGACGGGGCGATCGCTCTCTTCGACGCGGTCGCCGGTGTCCAGCCGCAGTCCGAGACGGTCTGGCGGCAGGCGGACAAGTACCGCGTCCCGCGCCTCGCCTTCATCAACAAGATGGATCGCGTCGGCGCGAATTTCGATTACGCGATCCAGACCATGGTCGGGCGGCTCAAGGCCAATCCGGTTCCGATCCAGTTGCCGATCGGCAGCGAGGACCGCTTGCGCGGCGTCGTCGACTTGGTCGAGATGCGCGGGATCTTCTGGAAGGACGAGACCTTGGGCGCCCAGTACGAGGTCGGCGAAATTCCGGACGATCTGCGCGAGGAGGCGCTCGACCGGCGCGAGAAAATGATCGAGAAGGTCGCCGAAGTCGACGACGAGCTCTTCGAGCTGTACGTCGAGGGCGGCGAGATCGGGCTGGAAGCGTTGCGGGCCGCCATCCGGCGCGCCACGATCGCCATGCACATCACTCCCGTGCTGTGCGGCTCGGCCTTCAAGTACAAGGGCGTGCAGCGCCTGCTCGACGCGGTCGTGGACTACCTGCCCGCGCCCGTCGACGTGCCTCCCGTGCAAGGCGCCGAACTGGACGGCCACGCGTCCCTGACGCGCGAGGCCAGCGACGGGGCGCCTTTCTCCGCGCTCGTGTTCAAGATCCTGACGGACCCGTTCGTCGGGCAGCTGGCCTTCCTGCGGGTGTACTCGGGCTCGTTCCGGGCCGGCGGCAGCGTGTTCAACGTGTCGAAGCGCCGCAAGGAGCGCGTCGGACGCCTATTGCGCATGCACGCCAACAAGCGCGAGGACTTGCAAGCCGCCCACGCCGGGGAGATCCTCGCGGTGGTCGGTCTCAAGACCGTCCAGACCGGCGACACGATTTGCGACGCCGCCGACCCGATCGTGCTCGAGCAGATCGAGTTTCCCGACCCGGTGCTGTCGCTCGCGGTCGAACCCAAGACCAAGGCCGACCAGCAGAAGATCGGGATGGCCCTGACGAAGCTGTCCCAGGAAGATCCGACGTTCGTCGTGGAATCGGATGCCGAGACCGGCCAGACGATCCTGTCGGGCATGGGCGAGTTGCACCTCGAGATCCTCGTCGACCGGCTCCTGCGCGAGTTTCAGGTCGCCGCCGACATCGGGCGCCCGCAGGTGGCCTATCGCGAAACGATCCGCAAGGCTGCCTCCGGCGAGGGCCGGTTCGTGCGGCAGAGCGGCGGCCGCGGGCAGTACGGCCACTGCAAGATCCGCGTGGAGCCGCTCGCCGGCGGCGAAGTGGAGTTCGAAGACGAGATCTTCGGCGGCGCCATCCCCCGGGAGTTCATTCCGTCGGTCGAGAAAGGCGTGCGCGAAGCCCTCGCCAACGGAGCGCTCGCCGGCTACGAGACGGTCGGGGTCAAGGTGTCCCTGCACGACGGCAGCTACCACGATGTCGACAGTTCCGAGGTCGCCTTCAAGGTGGCGGGCTCGATGGCTTGGAAGGACGCGGTGACCCGCGCCCGGCCCGTGCTGCTCGAGCCGGTCATGGCGATCGAGGTCGTCGTGCCCGAGGAGTACATGGGGGACGTGCTGGCCGACGTCGGCACGCGGCGCGGGCGCATCGAGGGCATGGACTTGCGCGGCTCGACGCAAGTGATCAAGGGCTTCGTGCCGCTGGCGGAGATGTTCGGGTACGCCACGGACCTCCGTTCGCGGACGCAGGGCCGGGGCAGCTACACCATGCACCTGCACGCGTACGAGCAAGCGCCGCAGGCCGTGCAGGAGGAAATCGTGAGCCGCATGCGCGGCAAGGTAGTTCGCTAGGAGCTGGAAGGGTTCCCATCTCAACGAGGACAGACGACGATGGCAAAGGAAAAGTTCGACCGGTCGAAGCCGCACGTGAACGTGGGCACGATCGGGCACATCGACCACGGCAAGACGACGCTGACGGCGGCGATCACGCGCGTGCTGGCCAAGCACGACCCGTCCAACGAGGTGCGCTCGTTCGACTCGATCGACAACGCCCCCGAGGAGCGCGAGCGGGGCATCACGATCGCCACGGCGCACGTGGAGTACCAGACGGCCAACCGGCACTACGCGCACGTGGACTGCCCGGGGCACGCCGACTACATCAAGAACATGATCACCGGGGCGGCCCAGATGGACGGGGCGATCCTGGTCGTGTCGGCCACGGACGGGCCGATGCCGCAGACGCGCGAGCACATCCTCTTGGCGCGGCAGGTGGGCGTGCCGTACATCGTGGTGGCCTTGAACAAGGTCGACGCGGTGGACGACGAGGAGCTGCTGGAGCTGGTCGAGATGGAGGTGCGCGAGCTGCTCGACGAGTACGACTTCCCGGGGGACGACGTGCCGGTGGTGCGCGTGTCGGCGCTGCGGGCCTTGGACGGGGCGGCGGACGCCGAGCCGGGGATCGAGGAGCTGATGCAGGCGGTGGACGATTACATCCCGACGCCGGCGCGCGACGTGGACCGGCCGTTCCTGATGCCGATCGAGGACATCTTCTCGATCTCGGGGCGCGGGACGGTGGTCACGGGGCGCGTGGAGCGGGGCACGGTGACGGTGGGGACGGAGATGGAGTTCCTGGGGATCCGGCCGACGCACAAGAAGGTGATCACGGGGGTGGAGATGTTCAAGAAGCTGCTGGACCGGGGCGAGGCGGGGGACAACGTCGGGCTCTTGGTGCGGGGGCTGGACAAGGACGCGGTGGAGCGGGGGCAGGTGGTGGCCAAGCCGGGGTCGATCACGCCGCACACGAAGTTCAAGGGCCAGGTGTACGTGCTGAAGAAGGACGAGGGGGGGCGGCACACGCCGTTCTTCAACGGGTACCGGCCGCAGTTCTACTTCCGGACGACGGACGTGACGGGGGTGGCGCAGCTGCCGGCGGGCACGGAGATGGTGATGCCGGGGGACAACGTGGAGCTGGAGGTGGAGCTGATCGTGCCGATCGCGATGGAGCAGGGTCTGCGCTTCGCGATCCGCGAGGGCGGCCGCACGATCGGTTCCGGCACTGTCGCCTCCATCGTGGAGTGACCGGTCGCGCGACCGCGGGAATCGAAGGACACCGACAGCGATGCCGAAGGAAAGAATCCGGATCCGCCTCAAGGCGTACGATTCCCGAGTGCTCGACCAGTCCACCGGCGACATCGTCGGCACGGCGTTGCGGACCGGGGCGGAAATCGCCGGCCCGATCCCCTTGCCGACCGCCAAGAAGAAATTCACCGTGCTGCGCTCGGTGCATACCGACAAGCGCTCGCGGGAGCAGTTCGAGATCCGCACGCACAAGCGGTTGCTGGACATCCTGGAACCCACCCAGGACACGGTCGACGCGCTGATGCGCCTGGACCTGCCCGCCGGGGTCGATGTGGAGATCAAGGCCTTCGGCGGCTAGCCGGGGCGGAGGAGCGATACGTCATGGCGCCCGGCATTCTAGGCAAGAAGATCGGCATGACCCAGATCTTCGACGACGAGGGTCAGGTCGTTCCGGTCACGGTGCTGCAGGCGGGGCCTTGCGTCGTCGTGCAGCGCAAGACCGCCGAGCGCGACGGATACGACGCCGTGCAGGTCGGCCTGGTGGATTTCCTGCGGGAGAGCTTGGTGAACAAGCCCGCTCGCGGGCACTTCCAGAAGGCCGGCGTGGAGCCGGTGCGGCGGTTGCGCGAGTTCCGCGTGGAGGCGGACGCGGGATTGCAGGCGGGCGACCGCATCCTCGCCGACGAGTTCCGCCCGCGGGAGCGCGTCGACGTGATCGGGCTGAGCAAGGGCAAGGGTTTTCAAGGCGTCGTGAAGCGGCACGGCTTCCGGGGCGGGCGCGCGACGCACGGCTCGATGTTCCACCGGGCACCGGGGTCGATCGGCCAGAGTGCCTACCCCGCCCGGGTTTTCAAAGGCGTGCGCCTGCCGGGCCGCATGGGCGGCGACCGCGTCACGGTGCGCGGCTTGGAAATCGTCGCCGTGCAGCCCGACGACAACCTCATCTTGGTGCGCGGCGCCGTGCCCGGAGCCAAGGGCGGGCACGTGGCGATCCGCCGAGCGAGGTAGCGAGAGCATGCCGACGGTCGAAGTAGTCGATCTCCAGAACCGCAAGGTCGAGGATCTGGAACTGGCGGACAGCGTGTTCGCCGCGCCGGTCAACGAGAGCCTGATCCACCAGGCGGTCGTGGCGTATCGCGCGAACCAGCGCGCCGGCACGCACAACACCAAGCGGCGCGGCGAGGTGGCCGGATCGGGACGCAAGCTCTGGCGCCAGAAGGGCACCGGGCGCGCCCGGGTCGGTTCGCGGCGCTCGCCGATCTGGCGCGGCGGCGGCGTGACCCACGGGCCCCGTCCGCGCAGCTACGCCCAGAAGCTGCCGCGCAAGATGCTGCTGGCGGCCTTGCGCTCGGCGCTGTCGGCGCAGGTGCGCGACAGCCGGCTGACGGTGGTCAGCGACTTCGATCTCGGCAGCCACAAGACCAAGGAATTTCGCAGCGCGCTGGACGCCTTGGGCGCCGACGGCAGCGTGCTGGTGGTGGAAACCGCCGCTTCCCGGAACTTGGAACTCTCGAGCCGCAACCTGCCCGGCGTGGACTTGGTCTCGGTCGCCGGCCTCCACCCTTACAACGTGCTGGGCCACGAGCGCATCCTGATGTCCGCGCAGGCCGCGCGCGCGTGTTGCGAGGTGCTCGCATGAGTCCTTACGAAGTGATTCTGGCCCCGGTGGTCACCGAGAAGGCCGAAGCCGGTCGGGTGAACGAGCAGACGCTCTGCTTCCGCGTGCATCGCAACGCGACCAAGACGGACGTGAAGAACGCCGTGCGCGCCATCTTCCAAGTCGAGGTGGACTCCGTGCGCACGGTGCGCTATATCGGCAAGATGCGCCGCCAGGGCCGCTTCCAAGGCCGCCGCCCGAACTGGAAGAAGGCGTACGTGAGAATCAAGCAGGATCAGAAGCAGGTGGAGTACACGCAGGTCTAGGGCCGGGCGGGAGCAGCGAGCGATGCCGATCAAGACGTACAGGCCGACCACGCCGACGCGGCGCTTCCAGACCACCGTCGTGCGGGACGAGCTCTCGCGCGGCCGGCCGGAGAAGGCGCTCGTCAAGGGCAAGCGCAAGCACGGCGGGCGCAACAACAAGGGGCGCGTGTGCATCCGCTTTCGGGGCGGCGGCGCGAAGCGCAAGTATCGCGAGATCGATTTCAAGCGCCAGAAGCACGGCATCCCCGCCAAGGTGGCGGCCGTCGAGTACGATCCCAACCGCTCCGCGAACATCGCGCTGCTGCACTACGCGGACGGCGAGAAGCGTTACATCCTCCAGCCGGTCGGACTGCAGGTCGGCATGCAGATCGTCTCCGGCGAGGACGCCGACATCCTCGTCGGGAACGCGCTGCCGCTCCGGCGCATCCCGCCGGGCACGCTGGTGCATAACGTGGAGTTGCGCCCCGGCAAGGGCGGGCAGATGGCCCGCGCGGCGGGCGCGGAGATCCGCTTGATTTCGCGCGAAAGCGGCTACGCTCTCTTGCGGCTGCCCTCGGGCGAGGTGCGGCGCGTCCTGGAGGACTGCATGGCCACGATCGGCCGGGTCGGCAACGTGGATCACGGCAACGTCTCCCTGGGCAAGGCCGGCCGCAGCCGCTGGCTGGGCCGGCGCCCGCACAATCGCGGCGTGACGATGAACCCGGTCGACCACCCGCACGGCGGCGGCGAGGGGCGCAGTTCCGGCGGCCGGCACCCGGTCACGCCGTGGGGGCGGCCCACGCGCGGCTACAAGACCCGCAGCAACCCGCGCACCGATCGCTACATCGTGTCGCGGCGCGGGCGGAAGAAGAAGGGCTAGAGGGCATCGCGATGGGACGTTCCCTGAAAAAAGGTCCGTTTTACGACGAGCACCTGCATCGCAAGGTCGAGGCGATGAACGAATCCGGCACCAAGCGCGTGATCAAGACGTGGTCGCGACGCTCCACGGTGCTGCCGGAATGGGTCAGCCACACCATCGCCGTGCATAACGGGCGCAAGTTCATTCCCGTGTTCATCACCGAGAACATGGTGGGCCACAAGCTCGGGGAATTCGCGATGACGCGGACTTTCCGCGGGCACGCCGGCAGCGCTCGGTCGGGGCGGGGGGCCTAGCCGATGCAGGTGCTGGCGAAGTGGAATTACGTGCGGGCCTCGCCGCAGAAGGTGCGCTTGGTCGCCGACCTCGTACGCGGCCTGCCCGCCGAGGAGGCCTTGGCCCTGCTGAGACGCACGAACAAGCGCGCGGCCCGGCAGGTGATCAAGGTGCTGGACGCGGCGGTCGCCAACGCGGACAACCGGGACGCGAACGTCGACGAGCTGGTGGTCGAGTCCATCGTCGTCAACGAGGGCCCGCGCATGAGACGCATGCGCGCCGCCGCCCGGGGACGTTCGGCGCCGTACCGGCACCGCATGGCGCACATCGTCATCACGCTCTCGGACGACGAGAGCGAGGCGGCGGACGACGAGGAGCTCGCCGGGGAGTAGCCTCGCCGGAGAAACCGCGAAGGAGACGGCATGGGTCAGAAAGTTCACCCCTACGGATTCCGCCTTGGGTACACCAAGGTGTGGCGCTCGCGCTGGTACGCCGAGAAGGGCTACGCCGACTTGATGAACGAGGATCTCGATCTCAAGCGCGACCTGCGGCTGCGGCTGCGGGCGGCGGGCATCAGCTCGATCGAGCTGGATCGCCCCGGCAACAAGCTGCGCATCACGATCCGCGCGGCGCGGCCGGGCATCATCATCGGCAAGCGCGGTTCGGAGATCGAGAAGCTCAAGGCCGAGTTGCAGGAGAAGACGAAGCGCGAGATCTACATCGACATCCAGGAGGTGCATCGTCCCGAGCTCGACGCCCAGCTCGTCGCCGAATCGGTCGCGATTCAGATCGAGAAGCGGGTGAGCTTCCGGCGCGCCATGCGCAAGGCGGTCGAGTTCGCCCAGCGCTTCGGCTGCAAGGGGATCAAGATCTGGGTCGCCGGGCGGCTGAACGGGAAGATGATCGCCCGCAGCGAGTGGCACCTGCACGGGCGGCTGCCGCTGCAGACGTTGCGGGCCGATATCAATTACGGCTTCTGCGAGGCGAACACGACCTACGGCGTGATCGGCGTCAAGTGCTGGATTTACGCGGGCGAGATCATCGACCCGCGGGGTGCCGCGCTGCGCAAGGCCGGGCGCGAGGAGCCCGAGCCGGCGCGCCGGCGCGAGGCGCGCACGCAGGCCGAGCGCGAGCGCGAGCGCTTGCGCCGGCCCACGGAGACCGCGCCGGAAGCCGCGGTGGAAGCGGCGCCCGCCCCGACCGCCGAGCCCGTGGCCGCTCCGCCGGAGGGCGAAGAGGCCCCGTTCCGGCCGCCCGTGGCCGCCCCGGAGGTGGCCGCCCCGGCCGCCGAGGAGAGCAAGGAGGAATAGCGTCATGCTGATGCCCAAGAAGACTCGCTATCGCAAGATGCAGCGCGGCAAGCGGCGCGGCAAGGCGTGGCGCGGCTCCGGGCTGGACTTCGGCGACTTCGGCTTGAAGGCGTTGGAAGCGGCTTGGATCACGGACCGCCAGATCGAGGCGGCCCGGATCGCCATCAGCCGGCGGGTGAAGCGCGGCGGCAAGCTGTGGATCCGCGTGTTCCCGGACAAGGCGATCAGCAAGAAGCCCGCCGAGACCCGCATGGGCAAGGGCAAGGGCGCGCCCGAGCAATGGGTGGCGGTGGTCAAGCCCGGCCGCATGATGTTCGAGGTCGAGGGCGTGGAGGAAGAGGTGGCCCGGCGCGCCATGCAACTGGCCGCGCAGAAGCTGCCGATCCCCGTCAAGTTCGTCAGCCGGTTCTCGGGAGGCTTGCTGTGAAGGCCGCCGACTTCCGCGACATGACGCTGGCGGAACTGGCCGCCAAGGAGGCGGAGGCGCGCGAGCAGATGTTCAAGCTGCGCTTCCAGATATCGATGGGGCAGTCCGAAGGCATTCGCAAGTACCGGGCGACCCGCAAGGACCTGGCCCGGATCCTGACCGTGGCCGGGGCGAAGCGCCGCGAGGCGGCGCGCGCCGCGCAGGAGGAGGCCGATGCCTGAGCGCTCGGGTCACAAGAACCGCAAGGTCGGCGTCGTGGTCTCCACGAAGCCCGACAAGACCATCGTGGTCGAAGTCAGCCGCCGCGTGCAGCATCCGCTGTACCGCCGCTACATCACCCGCAAGAAGAAGTTCATGGCGCACGACGAGGACGGCCGGGCCAATCGCGGCGACCGCGTGCGGATCGTCGAGAGCCGCCCGCTCTCGAAGCGCAAGCGCTGGCGGCTCGACGAGATCGTGCTGCGCTCCACGCAAGTGGAGATCACCGTGCGGCGGAGGCGCAAGTCGCAGGGCGACTAGCGAGGGGGACGGACAGCATGATCGGCATGCAAACGCGGCTGACGGTCGCCGACAACTCCGGCGCGCGGCGCCTGATGTGCATCCTGCCGCGGGGCGGCTCGACCGGCCGCAAGGCGGGGCTGGGCGATGTCGTGATGGCCTCGGTGAAGGAAGCCGTGCCGGATTCGAACGTCAAGAAGGGTTCCGTCGTGCGGGCGGTGATCGTGCGCATGCGCAAGGAGACCCGGCGGCGCGACGGCACGTACATCCGCTTTGACGAGAACGCGGCCGTGCTGGTGAACGAGGCCGGCGAGCCCATCGGCACGCGCGTCTTCGGGCCGGTGGCCCGCGAATTGCGCGACAAGCGGTTCATGCGCATCGTCTCGCTGGCCCCGGAGGTGCTGTGATGCCGCAGATGCGCAAGCAGCGCAAGCCCGTGGCGATGCGCAAGACGAAGATCAAGCGGAACGACACCGTGGAAGTGGTCGCGGGTCGCAGCAAGGGCCTGCAAGGCCGTGTGCTGGAGGTCGACCGCAAGCGCGGGCGGCTGCTCGTCGAAGGCGCGAACATGGTCAAGAAGCACGTGCGCCCGAACCCGCAGAAGCAGATCAAGGGCGGGATCGCCGAGCGGGAGTCCCCGCTGGACTTTTCGAACGTGAAATTGGTGGACGAGTGATGGCAGCCCTCCGCTTGAAAGACAAGTACACGGGAGAGGTCGTGCCCGCGCTGAAGAGCGAGTTCGGCTACACCTCGCCCATGGCGGTACCCAGGATCGTCGCGATCAAGCTCAACATGGGCATCGGCAAGCGCGTGCTCCAGAAGGACGCCGGCGGCCGCAAGGGGGTCAAGAAGACCGCCAAGAAGGACCCGCGGGCCGCGGGCGGCAAGGCCGGCGGGCGCAAGACGGCCGTCAACCAGAGCATCGTCGACAGCGCGGCTCAGGAACTGGCCCTGATCGCCGGCCAGAAGCCGGTGATCGCGCGTTCCAAGCGCCCGATCGCCGGGTTCAACCTGCGCGAGGGCATGCCGGTCGGGATCACGGTGACCTTGCGGGGCGTGCGCATGTGGGAGTTCCTCGACCGCCTGATCGCGATCTCGCTCCCGCGCGTGCGCGACTTCCAAGGCGTGTCGCCGAAGCTCGACGGCCGGGGGAATTACACGCTGGGCATCCGGGAGCACACGATCTTCCCGGAGATCGACTACACCAAGATCGAGGTCGTCAAGGGCTTGAACGTGACCGTGATGACGACGGCCCGCACCGACCGCGAGGGTCACGCGCTGCTCAAGCTGCTGGGCATGCCGTTCCGGACCTAGGGGCGAGGGAAGCAGGGAGAGACCATGGCGACCAAGGCCAAGATCGCGCGCGAGCGCAAGAAGCTGCCGTTCAAGGTGAGGTACCGCAATCGCTGCCGGCGGTGCGGGCGTCCGCGCGGGTACCTGCGCAAGTTCGAGCTGTGCCGCATCTGCTTCCGGAACCTGGCGCTGAGCGGCGAGCTCCCGGGCGTGGTCAAGAGCAGCTGGTAGGAGGCGAAATGCATAGCGACCCCATCGCCGACATGCTCACGCGAATTCGCAACGGGCAGTCCGCCCAGCATCAGAAAGTCGAAATCCCGGGTTCCCGCTTGAAGATCGAGCTGGCCCGGATCCTCAAGGAGGAGGGCTACGTATCCAACTACCGCGTGGCCGATCACGGCAACAAGAAAGTCCTCAAGGTCTACCTCAAGTACCGGACCGACCGGAAGCCCGTGATCACGCGCCTGACACGGGTTTCCAAGCCGAGCCGCAGGGTCTACGTGGACCGGCGCAGCGTGCCGCTCGTGATCGGCGGCATGGGCGTGGCCGTGCTGACCACGTCCAAGGGGGTCATGACCGGCAAGGAAGCGCGCGAGAAGGGCTTGGGAGGCGAGGTGCTATGCACGGTCTACTGACTTGGCTCGCGATGCCGGGAGGCTGTCGATGTCGCGCGTAGGGAACCAGCCCATCGGGGTGCCCGCCGGTGCCAAGGTGGCCGTCGCGGACCGGTGCATCACCGTGCAGGGGCCCAAGGGCGAGCTGTCCGTCGGCGTCCCGGACGGCGTCGGCGCGGTCGTGGACGGCGACAGCCTGCGGATCACCTGCGAGACGCCGGCCAGCCGGGCGCTGCAAGGCTTGACGCGCTCGCTGGCCAGCAATTGCGTGACCGGCGTGACCGCCGGTTTCACCAAGCGCCTCGAGATCTCGGGCGTCGGGTACCGGGCGCAGAAGGCCGGGCGCGTGCTCGTGCTCAACCTCGGCTATTCGCATCCGATCGAGGTCCTGCTGCCCGAGGGCGTCGACGCCACCGTGGAAGGCAATACGAAGATCGCCGTGACGGGCATCGACAAGCAGCTAGTCGGGCAGACGGCGGCCAACATCCGCGCCCTGCGCAAGCCCGACCCGTACAAGCAGAAGGGCGTCCGCTACGCGGGCGAGCGGCTGCGCAGCAAGGAAGGCAAGAGCGGCGTCAGCTAGAGACGACCGCGGACGGAGCGAGGCAACCATGGTTTCCCGACCCAATCGGAACAAGCGCCGCGAGCACGTGCATGCGCGCATTCGCCGGAAGGTGCGCGGCACCGCCGCGCGTCCGCGACTGGCGGTGTTCCGTTCCTTGAAGCACATTTACGCCCAAGTGATTGACGACGACGCCCAGCGGACGCTGGCCGCGGCATCGACGGTCGGCTCCGGCTTCTCCGGCTCCGGCGGGAACGTCGCCGCGGCGGCCGCGGTGGGCGAGCTGATCGCCGAACGCGCCCGGTCGGCCGGCGTCACGCAGGTCGTCTTCGACCGCGGCGGGCACAATTTCACAGGCCGCGTCAAGGCCTTGGCCGAGGCGATCCAGCGCGCCGGCCTCCTGCCGCCGACGCGGGAGCGGACGCCGCGCGAGCAAGGGGAGTAGGTAGGCATGGAAGCGAGCCAGGGCATCGAGCAAGCGGAACTGCAGCTCACCGATCAGGTGGTTGCGATCAACCGCGTGACCAAGGTCGTCAAGGGCGGCAAGAATCTGAGCTTTTCGGCGCTCGTGGTCGTCGGCGACCCCGAGCGCCACGTGGTCGGCTTTGCCAAGGGCAAGGCCAAGGAGGTGCCTTCGGCCATTCGCAAGGCGGTGGAGAAGGCCAAGAAGAATCTCGTCCAGGTGCATGTGCTGGGTCACACGATCCCGCACGAGGTCCTGGGCGTGTTCGGCGCCGGGCGCGTGCTCCTCAAGCCGGCCCGCGAAGGCAAGGGCATGATCGCCGGCGGCGCGGTGCGCTACGTGGTCGAGGCGGCGGGCATCAAGAACGTGCTCACCAAGTCGATCGGGTCGAAGAACCCGCACAACGTGATCAAGGCGACCTTCGACGGTCTGCGGCAGTTGCGCCATCATGAAGAGATCGCGCGCTTGCGCGGCAAGTCCGTCGAAGAGATTCGAGGCGGTGGCTGATGGCAGCGACGATCAAGATTCGCTTGAAGCGGAGCACCATCGGGGCGTCGTCCAAGCTGAAGAAGGTGGTGCGCGGGCTCGGCTTGCGCCGCATCGATCAGGTCGTGGAGCGCCCGGACGGTCCGGCGACGCGCGGCATGGTGGCGAAAGTGCCGCACTTGGTGGAGATCGTCGAGTAGGCGGGTGGAGCGATGAATCTCAGTGAATTGCATCCGGCGGCCGGTTCCCGTCGCGCGCGCAAGCGGCGCGGCCGGGGCCCGGGCTCGGGCTTGGGGGTCACCGCCGGGCGCGGCGAGAAGGGCCAGAAGTCCCGCTCGGGCTACAGCCGCAAGCGCGGGTTCGAGGGCGGCCAGATGCCCTTGGTGCGACGGGTGCCGAAGCGCGGGTTCCACAATCCCGGGCGCACCGAGTACGCCGTGCTGAACGTGTCGCGGCTCGAGGAACTCGCGGGCGAGGAGTTCACGCCCGAGAGCTTGCTGGCCGCCGGCGTCGTGAGCGCCCTGCGCGACGGGCTGAAGATCTTGGGGAACGGCGAGATCACCCGACCGGTCAGCGTGACCGCGCACAAGTTCTCGGCGGCGGCGCGCGAGAAGATCGAGCGGGCGGGCGGGCGCGCCGTCGTGGTCGGCGCCGGGCAGGCGGGTGCAGCGTCATGAAGTGGCTCGATGCCTGCGTGAACGCGTTCCGCGTGCCGGACTTGCGCAAGCGGTTGCTGTTCACGCTCGCCATGCTGGCGGTGTACCGCGTCGGCGGGCACATCCCGACGCCCGGGGTGAACACGGAGGAGTTGCAGCGCATGTTCGAAGCCGCGCGCGGCACGGCGCTGGGCTTCCTGGACCTCTTCTCGGGCGGGCAGCTGAGCCAGCTGACGATCTTCGCGCTGGGCATCATGCCGTACATCACGGCGTCGATCATCTTGCAGTTGCTGACGGTCGCGGTGCCCACCTTGGAGCGCCTGCAGAAGGAGGGGGAGCTCGGTCGCCGCAAGATCACGCAGTGGACGCGCTACCTCACGATCGGCATCAGCATCGTGCAGTCCTTCGCGTACGCCCAGCTGGTCGTGCAGCAGGGTCTGGCGTACGACCCCGGCTGGGGCTTCCGGCTGATGACGATCCTGACGCTGACCACGGGCACGGCCTTCATCATGTGGCTCGGCGAGCAGATCACCGAGCGCGGGATCGGCAACGGCATGTCGCTGATCATCTTCGCGGGCATCGTGGTCGGGCTGCCGGGAGCGATCCAGAACGTCTACGAGAACGTGTTCGTGACCCAGCAATGGAACGTGATCGCCGCGATCGTGATTCTCGTCGCGATGGTCCTGATCGTCGCGTTCATCGTGTTCGTGGAGCGCGGCGAGCGCCGGATTCCGGTGCAGTACGCGCGGCGGGTCGTCGGGCGCCGCATGATGGGCGGGCAGTCGACGCACCTGCCGCTCAAGGTCAACGCCGGCGGCGTGATCCCGGTGATCTTCGCCTCGTCGATTCTCTCGCTGCCGCAGACGCTCACCCTGATGTTCACGGACAGCCCGCTGCTATCGCGGCTGCTCGAGGCCGTGCGTCCGGGCGAGCCGCTGTACGAGCTGATCTACGTGCTGGGGATCGTGTTCTTCTGCTTCTTCTACGTGTCGATCATCTTCAATCCCAACGAAGTGGCCGACAACATGCGCAAGTACGGCGGGTTCATTCCCGGCATCCGTTCGGGCAAGCCCAGCGCCGAGCACATCAACGACATCCTGACCAAGCTGACGCTCGTGGGGGGCCTGTACCTCGCGACGATTTCGCTCATCCCGGACCTGATGATCAACGGCGCCAAGGTGCATCACCTGCCGCTGGTAGGGGATTGGGCCGATGCCAATTTGCCGCGCTGGCTCTTGGACGGATTGAACGTTAGCTTCTACTTTGGCGGGACGTCGCTGCTCATCGTGGTGGGCGTGGCGATGGACTTCGTCAACCAGATCGAGTCCCAACTTCTGATGCGCCACTACGAGGGGTTCACCCCGCGCGCGGGACGGATTCGGGGGCGCCATTCGTTCGCCTAGCGCGGCGGTGCAGCCCGCCGGCGAGGCCTTCGGCAAGTGTCATGATCGTACGCAAGACGCCCATCGAGATCGAGAGGATGCACGCGAGCGGCCAGCTGGTCGCCCGCATTCTCGCGGCCTTGCGCGACATGGTCGCGCCGGGGATCACGACCATGGATCTCGAGCACGTCGCCGACCGCATGATCCGGGAGGCCGGGGCCAAGGCGGCCTTCAAGGGGTACATGGTCCCGCATATCAAGCGGCGCTTTCCGGCGACGCTGTGCACGTCGGTCAACGACGAGGTGGTGCACGGGATTCCCTCGCGCCGGTGCGTCCTGCGCGAGGGCGACATCGTGAAGGTGGATTGCGGGGTGCAGCTGGACGGCTACTACGGCGACTCGGCGACGACGATCCCGGTGGGGCGCGTGCCCGCCCCCACCGAGCGCTTGCTGCGCGTGGCGCGCGAGGCCTTGGAACTCGGCATCCAGCAAGCGGAAGTCGGGCGGCGGCTTTACGATCTCAGCGGCGCTGTCCAGCGGCATGTCGAAGGCAACGGGATGGCGGTCGTGAGGGAATTCGCCGGGCACGGGATCGGGCGCCGGCTGCACGAGGACCCGGCCGTGCCGAATTTCGTGGATCGCACCGCCCGCAACGTGCGCTTGCGCGTCGGCATGGTCCTCGCGATCGAGCCGATGGTCGTGACGGGGCGGCCCAAGACGCGCGTGTTGCGGGACCGCTTCACGATCGTGACCGAGGACGGCTCGCCGGCGGCGCATTTCGAGCATTGCGTGGCGATCACGCAGGCCGGGCCGCGGCTGCTGACGGCGATTTGAAGCATGGAAGCGGCACGCGAATGGGCACCGAGCGCGCGACTCCCGGCGCGGAGACGGCGGGCACGGTGGTGGAGGAGCGGCCCAGCCAGCTGTTTCGCGTGCGGCTGGACAGCGGGCACTTCGTGCTCGCGACGGCCACGGGCAGGCACGCGCTGGACTTCCTCCGGCTGCGGCCGGGGGACCGGGTGCGCGTGCGGCTCGCGCCGCGCGACGCGACGCGGGCGAGGATTCTAGGACGGGTGGAACGATGAAAGTGCGAGCATCGGTGAAGAAGCTTTGCAATCACTGCAGGGTGATCCGGCGGCGCGGCGTCGTGCGGGTGATCTGCGTGAATCCGAAGCACAAGCAGCGCCAGGGCTAGGCGCGCTGGACGAGGAGTTGACATGGCGAGATTCGAAGGCGTCGACATACCGGACCGCAAGCGGGCGGAAGTGTCGCTGACCTACCTCTACGGCATCGGCGTGACGCGCGCCCGCTCGCTGCTGCACCGCGCGGGCATCGATTTCGACAAGCGCATGGGGGAGCTCGACGACCACGAGATCACCGCCCTGCGCAGCTTGCTCGACGAGGAGCGGGCCGTGGAGGGCGACTTGCGCAAGGAAGTCGCCATGAACGTGCGCCGCCTGATGGAAATCGGGTGCTACCGCGGCTTGCGGCACCGGCGCGGCTTGCCCGTGCGGGGCCAGCGGACGCACACCAACGCCCGCAGCCGCAAGGGTGCGCGACGCGGGCAGATCGCGAACAAGAAGAAGGCGACCAAGTAGGCGCGGAGGAGCGAGGGGATGGCCAAGCAGAAAAGCGGCAAGAAGCGGTTCAAGAGCCGCCAGAAGAAGAACGTGCCGGTGGGCATCGTGCACGTGCGCGCTTCGTTCAACAACACGATCGTCACGTTCACCGACTTGGAGGGCCGGGCGATCTCGTGGTCGAGCGCGGGTTCGCTGGGGTTCCGCGGTTCGCAGAAGGGCACGCCGTTCGCGGCGCAGCAAGCCAGCCTGACGGCCGCGAACGCCGCCAAGGAGCACGGCGTCCAGCGCGTGGCCGTGCGGGTGAAGGGGCCCGGGGGCGGTCGCGAGTCGGCCATCCGGGCGCTGGCCGTGGCCGGGATCCAAGTGACGCACATCAAGGACGTCACGCCCCTGCCGCACAACGGGTGCCGGCCCCCGAAGAAGCGCCGGGTCTGAGGCACGGGAGGAAGTCATGGCGAGAAACCGAGGACCCGTACTGCGGCGCTCGCGCCGGCTGGGCTTGGCGCTCGACCCCAAGTCGGAGCGCTTGCTCGATCACCGGCCGTTCGCGCCGGGGCAGCACGGCAAGACGCAGCGGCCGAAGAAGATGGTCGGCTACGCCCTGCAGGTGCAGGAGAAGCAGCGGGCGCGCTTCATGTATGATGTATTAGAGCGTCAGTTCCGGCTCTACTACCAGCGTGCGTCGCGCATGCCGGGAGTGGTGGGGGACAACCTGCTGGGCTTGCTGGAGCGGCGTCTCGACAACGTCGTGTTCCGGCTGGGGTTTGCCGTTTCGCGACGGCAGGCGCGCCAGATCGTCAACCACGGTCACGTGCAGGTCAACGGCGGGAAGGTCGACATACCTTCCTATTTGGTACATGCTGGGGATGTCATCGAGATTCGCGAGAAGAGTCGCGAGCACGGGGGGATCCGGATGGCATTGGACGCTCCGGTGCAGACAGCGCCCCCGGGCTGGCTGGAACAGCATGCCGAGGAGCGTCGCGGGCGGGTTCTGAGCGAGCCGTCCGCGGAGGATCTCGAGAGCACGCAGATCAACGCGCAGTTGATCGTCGAGCTGTATTCGAGGTAGTTCCGGGCAGGCCCCGGCCGGACCGGCACTCAGGTGCGGAAAGAGGTGGATAGCGCATGTGGAAGGGATTCCAGAAACCCAAGCGGCTGGCGGTGAACGCGGACACGCTGGACGACAAGCACGGCAGTTTCAGCGCGCAGCCGTTCGAGCGCGGTTTCGGCACGACGATCGGGAACTCCTTGCGTCGCGCCCTGCTCAGCTCGATCGAGGGCGCGGCGATCACGGCGATTCGGATCGAGGGCATCTCGCACGAGTTCAGCCCGATCCCGCGGGTGGTCGAGGACGTCACGGACATCATCCTGAACCTGAAGCAGATCCCGCTCCAGTTGCACGGCGACGGGTCGCGGATCATTCGCTTGCGGGCCACCGAGCCGGGCGAGGTGTACAGCAACGCGATCGAGGCCGACTCGGACGTGGTGATTCTGAACCCGGACGTGTACATCGCCACGGTCAGCGACGACGGCATTCTCGATATCGAGATGCGCGTCAAGCTGGGGCGCGGGTACGTGTCGGCCCAGAACAACTTCGACGAGGATCTGGCCGTGGGCTACATCCCGATCGACTCGGTGCATTCGCCGGTGCAGCGGGTGAAGTACGAGGTCGAGCCGGCGCGCATCCAGCAGACCACGGATTACGAGAAGCTGAATCTCGAGCTGTGGACGAACGGCGCCGTGACGCCGCAGGATGCCATCGGCCTGGCGGCGAAGCTGTTGAAGGAGCACATGCAGATCTTCATCAACTTCGAAGAGGAGATCAGCCGGGACGACCTGCCTTCCGAGATGCCCGGCGATCGGTACACCGAGCATCTCAACAAGTCCGTCGACGATCTCGATCTGTCGGTGCGTTCGTACAATTGCTTGAAGAACGCCAACATCCAGACCATCGGCGACTTGGTGACCAAGACCGAGGGCGACATGAAGAAGGTCAAGAACTTCGGCACCAAGTCCCTGACCGAGATCAGCACGATCCTGGAATCGATGGGCCTGCAGTTCGGCATGCGCCAAGACGAGCAGGGTCGCTTGATCCCGCCGCAGGGCGGGAGCGACCACGCCTAGCGGGGGCCACGGGAATGAGGCACAGGAAAGGCGGCTTCAAGCTGCAGCGCGACCCCTCCGCACGCAAGGCGTTGCTGCGGGGCCTGACGACGAGTGTGATCCTGCACGAGCGGATCCAGACGACCGTGACGAAGGCCAAGGCGGTGCGGCCGCAAGTCGAGCGCGCGATCACCTTGGCCAAGCGCGACACCCTGCACGCGCGCCGGCAGGCTGCCGCGTACCTGTACGGCAAGGACGCGGTGCGCAAGCTGTTCGAGACCATCGGGCCGCGCTTCGCCGACCGTGTCGGCGGCTACACGCGTATCGTGCGCCTCGGGCCGCGGTCCGGGGACGGGGCCGAGACCGCGATTCTGGAATTGCTCGGCACGCGCCTGGCCAAGCGCGTCGAGGACAAGAAGCGGCGCCGGGAAGAGCGCATGCGCCAGGAGCAGGAACGGTCCGTCGCGGACGAAGAGGCGTCGTAGAGGGCCTTGCCCGTGCCGAGACGCGGCGCCGTGCTCGGGCACCGTTGCGCGGTGATCGCGGTTCTCTGCGCGGGAGCCGTGGGTTGCGGGGACTCGGTGGACGCCCCGCTGCTCGCGACGGTCAACGACGAGCGGATCACCCGGGCGGACCTGGACGGTTACACGGCGTGGCGCGCGCTGGACGAGCGCGGCGCCGGCGGCGTCCTCGATCCGGCCCAGGAGCAGCTGCAGCAGCTGAACCATCTGCGCGAGCTGATTGATCGCCGCCTCTTGCTGCAAGTTGCCAGCCGGCGCGGGCTCTCGGCGTCCGACGAGGAAGTCGAGGCGGTGGTGGCTCGTCACCGCCTGCCTTACGCGACCGCGGAGGCGTTCGCGCAGCACCTCGGAGCGCTCGGCATGGATCTGCACGGCCTGCGGCAGCAGACCCGGCGGCAGTTGACGGTCGAGCGGCTCATCGTGCGCGAAATCGCGTCCAAGGTCGAGGTCGACGAGACCGAGATGCACGCGTACTACGACGCGAACCTCGCCGCCTTCAGCGTCCCCGAGCAGCGCCTGCACCTGGCGCAGATCCTGGTCGGGGAGTCGCAGCTCTCGCGCATCCCGAACCTGCGCAATGACGACGCGACCGATCGCACGCTCGCGCGGCGCAAGATTCAGCGCATCCTTGACGAGTTGGAGGACGGGGCGGATTTCGAGCAGCTGGCGCTGCACTATTCGGAGGATCCCGTGTATGCCGCGAACGGCGGGGACATGGGATTCATCCCGCTGTCCGCGCTCGAGCAAGCGGACACGGGCTTGCGGCGGGCGCTGGTGGACCTGGAGCCGGGCGAGCACTCCGCGATCATCGAGACGCGCGGCGAGTTCCGGATTCTGCGCCTGATCGCGATCGAGCCGGCCGGGCAGCGCTCGTTCGACGACCCGGCCGTCCGGGAGGCGATTCGCGAGGTCCTGGCGAATCGCCAGGAGCAGCTGCTCCGCTCCGCGTTCTACGAGATCCAGCGCAACGCCGCCCGGATCCGCAATTACTTGGCGGAGGGGATCGCCGCTAGGCACGGCGTGGCGCGGTGACCCGCCCCGGCGCGTGATATACTCCGAATCCGGTGCATGTCGCGGACGGCATCTTCCCCGTCGCGGGATGCTTCGCGGCGCATCTGGCGAGTCTCGGTTGTCTGTATTCCACTTCCCGCGACGTGCAGGTTGCGGAAGCCTCGAAGATGGGGCTGGGAGCGGCCGCGGCCTTCGTCGTGTCGACGATTCAGTTTCCGATCGCCGGCCTGCCCGTGCATTTCGGACTTTACGGCCTGCTGGGGATCTTGCTCGGGAAGCGCTCGTTCACGGCCCTTTACGTATGCTTGCTTTTCCAGACGCTGCTGCTGCAGTACGGCGGGCTCGTCGCGCTGGGCGTGAACGCGGTGAACATGGGCTTGGGGGTGTTCGCGGCGTGGGGGATCTGGAGACTGGTGCCGACGCCCCTGCCCTTGCGAGCCGCTCTGGCGGGCGCGTTGGGAACGCTCTTGCCGGCGTTGTTGCTGGCCTGGGAGTTCGAGCTGGCCGACTACGGTCGCGGATTCTACGCAGTGGCGTCGCTCTACGCGGCGGTGGCGGCCCTCGAGGGAGCGGTGACGGCTCTCGTGGTGGGCTTCCTGAGCCGCGCCAAGCCCGACATGCTGCGGCCGGCCGCGGCTTGATCCGGTTGCTGCTCTGCGCGCTTTGCCTGGGCCTGCCGGCGCTTGTCCTGGCGCACGGCCTGCGGATCGACATGGAGGCCTCCGCCGAAGCGGTGGTGGTGCGTTGCGTGTTCACCAGCGGCGAGCCAGCGGAAGCCGAGGTGCTCGTCTATTCGCCGGCCGAGCCGGATCGCATTTTCCAAATGCTGCGCACGGACCTGCGGGGGTTCGCGAGTTTCGTTCCCGACGCGCCGGGCGACTGGCGGGTGGTCGCTGATGACGGGATGGGGCATCGCACGTTCCTGGACGTTCCGATCACGGAACTCGGCGCGCCGGCTCCCGCGACCGGCGCTTGGCGACCGCAACTGTTGCGCTACCTCGGGGCGGCTGCGCTGCTCGCGCTCGTCGCGGCTTGGTTCTGGCGAACGCGCCAGTTGCGGGCATGAGGGCGTTCGACGGATCGATCGCGGCACCCCGTTCGCCGCTTGCCGAAACGCATCCCACGGTCAAGCTGTGCGCCGCGCTCGGCACGGTCGTCGCGATCTCGGTGTTGCCGTCCGAGGCTGGCTGGCGCTTTCCGGCGCTGCTGGGCGTGCTGGCGGCACTTGCGCCGGGGGTTCGCGTGCCGTTGCGGTTCCTCTTGCGACGGTGTCTCGTGGCGACGCCGTTCATCGCGCTGGCGACGGCCATGCCGCTCGTGTCCGCCGCCGCCGGGGGCGCTGCGATCGCGGCCGCGGTCGCTTGGAAAGCCTATTCCGCCGTCTTGGTCCTGTCCCTGCTGGCTGCGACCACGCCGATCGAGCACGTGGTCGAGTCCCTGCGCCGGCTCGGAGCGCCGAGCGGCTTGGCCCTGACCGCGATTCTGATGCATCGCTACCTGTTCGTCTTGCTTGACGAATGGCGCAGCATCGACCGCGCCCGCGAATGCCGCACCGGAGGGCGTGTCAGGGCGGGCCGCGTCCGGATTCGGGCGAACCAAGCGGCGATGGTATTCGTGCGCGGCTGGGAACGGGCGGACCGGGTCGCGCAGGCCATGGTGGCGCGCGGTTTCCATGGCGAGTTCCCGCGCTTGAGCGCAACCCGGCCCTGCGCGCGCGAAATCACGCTGGGCGCGGCGCTGCCGTTGCTGGTGCTGGCGCTACGGATACTCTAGGTCGAGCGGACGGACCCAGATATTGCGATAGCGCACCGGGTTGCCGTGCCCTTGCAGCAGCAGCGGCAGCTCGGCCTCGTGGGGCTTGTACTCGCTCGGCGCCCGGTGGCGCATCGGCCCCATCATCTCCTTGCGATGATGCAGGAGGACGCCGTTGTGAAAGACGGTTACGAAGGCGGGCTTCGCCAGCTTGCCATCTGCGAAGCGCGGCGCCTCGAAAACGATGTCGTAGCTCTGCCATGCGCCGGGCTTGCGAGACGCGTTGACCAGCGGCGGGTACTGGCCGTAAATCGCACCCGCCTGGCCGTCCGCGTAGCTGATGTTGTCGTAGGAGTCCAGGACTTGGATCTCGTACCGCGCCATCAGCATCACGCCGCTGTTGCCGCGGCCTTGGCTGGCCGCGCGCGGGTTGGCGGGCGTGGCCCACTCGATGTGGAGCTGCACATCGCCGAACCGCTGCTTCGTCAGGAGGCTCCCGGTACCCGGCGCGATTTCGATGTAGCCGTTCTCGACTTTCCAAGCCGGCTCGAGAAGCTTCCCGCCCCGACCGCGCTGCACCCACTGGGATAGATCGGATCCATCGAACAGGACAACGGCGTCGGAGGGCGGCTTGCCCGGCATGGTCGGCGTGCCGGCCGTGCCGGGTTCCACGATCCGCGGTCGCGGCCGGGCGTCGTCATGAACACGCCACCGGTCGCCGGGCAGGTACGGCGTATCGGTGTAGCCGGTCGGGTAGGTCTTTTGGTCGGCAGCGAACAACTGCGGCGCCGAGACGGCCAGCGCCAGCAAAGCCACTGCGAAGGGGGCTCGGAACATCGTGGTTACCTCCCGGATAGTATTCCACAATCGGAACCGCGCGGCGGGCTCCAACGCCCCCAAGGCTGCCGCATCGGGAATCCAGCCAAGTTGAGGATCGCAAGCGCGGCGCATGTGGTTAGACTTGCATCTGCCGGTCCAGTCTTCGCCGCTCCCCGTTCATGTCCATCGATTACGGGCCGACTCGCCGCGCCCCGACAAGGCCCGCTCCTGCCGGGGCACACGGTTGCCGGGATCCTTTTGCATCGCCCGTTTGCTAGACTGCGGACATCCGCTATGCAGGCCCAGCCCAGCGATGAGCCGCTCGTCACCATCTTCGAATCCCGGAGCCATTTGGCGAACGTGGAAGCGGAAGTTATCCAGTCGCTGCTGGGATCCGCCGGCATCGACTGCTGGCTGGCCCGCGAGAACGTGATTCAACAGCCGGTAGGCAACGTGCTGGTGAAGGTGCTCGCTTCGCAAGCCGAAGACGCCAAGGCACTGTTGCGGGACGCGGAGCAAGCGGCTTCGGCAGAGGGAGCTTGATGGGATCCGAACTTGGTCTTGGACGACGCCCGATTGCAGTGGCGGCCGCACTCGGTGTCGCGCTTGCAAGCTGCGCGACGCCCGGAGCGCCGACCGTATTCGTAATCGTCGTCGACCAGTTGCGGACGGACTACATCGAGCGATTCGAAGAGCACTACCAAGGCGGCTTGCGCTGGCTGCTCGACAACGGAGCGTACTTCCCCGAGGCTGCGTACCGGCACTCTTCTACGAGCACCGCTCCCGGGCATGCCACGGTCGCTACGGGCATGCATCCGTCGTCGCACGGCATCGTCGGCAATTATTGGCGGAAGGACGGTCAACGGGTCTACTCCGTGGCGGACGATGGCTACGCAGCGGTCGGCGCCCCGGGCGAAGGCATCTCTCCCCGCGCGTTGCGCGCTGAAACCCTGGGTGATCGGATCAAGCGCGCGTGGCCGGGCTCCGCGGTGTACGCCTTTTCAACCAAGGATCGATCCGCCGCCCTGCTCGGCGGGTCGCGAGCCAACGGCGCGTACTGGTTCAGCGACGCATGCGGTTGCGTGGTCTCCTCCACCTACTACGGGAACGCGCTTCCAGATTGGCTGACCCAAGCCGGGCCCGCTGCCACGGCGGCTCACTACGCCGGGCGCGAGTGGACCAGATTAATCGACGACGAGGCTCTGTACGAGCACCTGGCTCGCCGGGATCGGTTTCCAACCGAGCGAGACGTCGACGGCATCGCGTTTCCCCATCTCCTGCCCGCCGATGGATTCGAGTCCGCGCTCAGGGCGACGCCGTTCGCGGACGAGATCACGCTTGCCGCGGCCGCGGCCTTGCTGCGTTCCGGCGAGATCGGCGCGGACAGCAGTCCCGACTTGATCTTGCTGGGCCTTTCGGCCACGGATCCCATCGGTCATCGGTACGGACCGTTCAGCCAGGAGTCGATGGACAACCACCTCCGGCTCGATCAGGCACTGGGTCGGTTCCTGAAAGTCGTGGACGAGACAGTCGGATTGGCTGGGTCCGTGTTTGCGCTGACGGCCGATCATGGCGCGCTTCCGCTTGTCGAGTACTTGGTGGAGGAAGGCCACGAGGCTAGGCGCTTCGACGCGGGCTCCCTATGGCAGGAGGCGCGCAAGGCAATCGACAGCTGCGGGGCGGGTCCCGCCGAGGAAACCGTCACCGACAGTGCCGGCACGGCTTTGCATTGGGACGAATCGGCGCTGAAGGAACGAGGTGTCGAGCGTGGCGCCGCGAGCGCGTGCCTCGCGGACTGGCTCGAGCGGCAGGACGGAGTCGAAGAAGTCCTGACGGCGGAACGGCTCGCCACGGAGGATGCCACGGGGGTGAGCGCGCTCTTCCGGAACGCGTACTACCCGGATCGTTCCCCGCACGTCCAACTGCATCTTCGAGCGCGCCACTATCCCGGTGGAGCGGCGGGGACCGGGCATGGCAGCGCGCACGATTACGACCGACGCGTTCCCGTCCTGTTCTCCGGGCCGGGCATCGCTCCCGGGCGGTTCCCCGGGGAGGCTGGACCCGAAGACATCGCCCCGACGCTCGGCCGCATCCTGGGCCTGGACGTGCCGCTAGAACACGACACGAGAATCCTCGAGGAAGCCCTGCAATAGGCTGGCATGGCGGCTTCGATCCAGTGGCGCAAGGGCGTACGAGGCCCTTGCGAGCGGGTCTCGAGCATCGATCCCGCATCCGAAGCGCGGGTGCATCGGATGACGAGCCACGCGTCGATCAGCCATCCGCCTTACTTCTTGCAGTGCGCGTTCACCGCCGATCAGCGTCATCTCCTCTTCACGAGCTATCGGGCCGGCGCGGCGCAGCTCTTTGAAGCGGGCTACCCCGACGGCGAGATTCGACAGCTCACCGACGGGGAACCGATTCATCCGTATTCCGCCGTGATCGCACCCGACGGCTCGGTGCTCTTCGTGCGGGCCGGCAGCGTTTGGAGGGTTGATCGGGACAATCTCGAAGAGACGCGGATCGCGGACAGCGGCGGGCAGCTAGGCGAATGCTCGTTGAGCGCCGCCGGTGATCGATTCGTCGCGGCTTGCAAGCGGGAACATGGCTGGGGCTTGGTCGTCGGCACGGTTGACGGGCGCGAGGCAGGCTTCATCGACTTCCCGCGCACCGTGATCCATCCGCAATTCAATCCCGTGGACCCGGATTGGATCGAATTCGCGGGTGACCCCGCGCCACGAATGCATCGGGTGCGGTGGGACGGGACCGGGCTGGAATGCCTCCACGCGCACGGCAACGACGAGTTCATCGTTCACGAGACGTTCCTCGGGGCGAGCCAGGACCTAGCGTTCTGCGTCTGGCCGTTCGCCTTGCGACGCTTGGATTGGCACACGCGGGAAGTCACTGCCATCAGCGCGTTCAACGCTTGGCATATCGCGCCGAATCGGGACGGGACCAAGATTCTATGCGATACGGTGCATCCGGATATCGGGTTGCAATTGGTTGACGTCGCCAGTGGCGAGCGGAGCACGGTGTGCCTCTCCGGGGCGAGTTCCGGCGGCAGTCAGTGGAAGCTCTCGCGATACGCGGTTGCCGAGGATTGGGAAAGGGCTCGTCAAGCGAGGGACAAGAACCGCTCCCTGAGCTGGATGGAGATGGCGGCCGACACGGTCTACGGCCCGCAGTGGACGCACCCGCACCCGTCGTTCTCGCGCGACGAGACGATGGCCGTCTTCGCCAGTGACAGGACTGGATGCACGCAGGTATACGTCGCCGAGATGTCCGCGAACTGAAGCGCTCCGCTGACCGCGCGTCAGGCTATGTCCGCACCGGATCGCTCAATCCGAACAACCGGTAGAAATTGGCGCTCGTGCGCTCGGCTACGTCTTCGTACGGAACGCCCCTCGCGACCGCCAAGGCGCGGGCGACCTCGACCACGAATCGCGGCTCGTTCCGTCGGATCTTCCGGTGCGGGGCGGGGGTGAGGTACGGCGCGTCCGTTTCCACCAGCACGCGGTCGTCCGGAACCCACCGCGCGGTCGCTCGCAGGTCGGCGGATCGCGCGAATGTCAGCACGCCCGAGAAGGACAGCAGGAAGCCCATTTCCAAGCATTGCAGCGCCTGCTCGGAATCGCCCGTGAAGCAATGCATGACCCCGCCCAGACCGTTCCCCGCCCAATGCTCGGCCAGCAGTTCCAAGGTATCGTTCCAAGCGTCTCGCGTGTGGATCGAGATCGGCTTGCGCCGCCCCTTGGCGATCTCCATCTGCTCCACGAAGGCGCGACGCTGGGCCTCGCGGGGTGAATTGTCGTAGTGGTAGTCGAGTCCGATTTCGCCGACCGCGACCACTTTCGGGTGCTCGCAGAGCCCGTCCACGCGCGCAGCCACGGCATCGTCGAAATTGCCCGCGTCGTGCGGATGCACGCCCACCGTGGCAGCGATGTCCGCATGCGCTTCCGCCACCCTCACGCCTGCCTTCAAATCGGGCGGCCCGTCGCCCGTGCCGATGGCCAGCATGAAGGACACCCCGGCGGCGCGTGCGCGCCCGATGACCTCGTCACGGTCGCGGTCGAACACCGCTCCGTCCAAATGGCAATGCGAGTCGACAACCATGCGGGAGCAGCCGTGACGGCGCCGGGCGCGGGAATTACCCTAGCCGCGCCCCGATCGGAGTGTCGTCCGCGAAGCTCGCGAGATAGGGCGCGCCGTCTTCGGCGGACGCCGCCACGATCATGCCCTGGGACTGCCGCCCCATCATCTTGCGCGGCTTCAGGTTGGCGACAACCGCCACCCGTCGGTTCAGCATGTCTTCCGGGCTGTACGCTTCGGCGATGCCGGCGAGGATCGTCCGCGGCGCGGCTTCGCCGATGTCTACCTGCAATTCCAAGAGTTTCTTGGACTTGGGCACCTTGGCGGCCTTTTGCACCAGACCGACCCGCATGTCCACTCGCGCGAAGTCGCCGATTTCGATCTCCGGGGTGTCGATCGAAATCGGCGGGGCGGCTTGCGCCTTGCCCATCAACCGGCTTTGACGCTCGAGGGCTTCGTCTTCGAGCTGCTCCATGCGCGCCACCGCCTTAGCCACGTCCAGGCGCGGGTATAGCGCCGCTTGCTTCCCCACGCGCGTCGCGGGGCGCAGACCGCCCCACTGCAAGCAGTCGAGGTGCTGGCCAGCGACATCCCCCGCCTGTCCCAGCAGTTCCCATACCTTCTGGGCCCCGTCCGGAATCACGGGCGCTAGCAGCACAGCGGTCACGCGGAGCGCTTCGGCGGCATTGTAGAGAGTCGCCTCGAGCTGTCTCCGGTCCGTTGGTTCGGCGGACTTGGCCAGCACCCACGGCTTGTGCTCGACGATGTACTTGTCGATTCTGTTGAGCACCGACCACACCGCTTCGAGCGCCCGCGAAAACGCGAACTTGCGATAGTGCTCGACAGCCTCGCCGACAGCTTGCCGGGCCAATGCGGGCAGTCCGCCATCGTCTCCGTCGTCCGGCGCCGGTACTTCCCCGCCGCAATAGCGATGCAGCATGGCCGCGGTGCGGCTGGCGATGTTGCCGATGCCGTTGGCTAGGTCGGCGTTGTACCGCTCGGCCAAGGCCTCCTGCGAGAAATTGCCGTCTTGACCGAAGACGATTTCGCGCAACAGGTAATAGCGCAGGCCATCCGCGCCCACGACTTCCTTGATCGGCAAGGCGCGGACGATGTTGCCCTTCGACTTGGACATCTTTCCGCCTTGGAAAATCAGCCACCCGTGCGCCCAGACCTGCTTGGGCAGCGGCAGGTTCGCGGCCATCAGGAACGCTGGCCAGTACACGGCATGGAAGCGCACGATCTCCTTGCCCACCAGATGCACGTCGATCGGCCAGAGGTGCTCGAAGTGGTTCTCGCTGGAATCCTTGTCGGCGTAGCCGATGGCGCTCATGTAGGTCGTCAGCGCGTCGAACCACACGTAGAACACGTGCTCCGGATCGTCGGGTAGCGGGATGCCCCAGCGCAGGCTCGAGCGGCTGATCGACAGGTCCTTGAGGCCGCCGCGGATGAACGCGAGCATTTCATTGCGCCGCGCCGCCGGCTGGAGGAAGTCGGGCCGGGATTCGTACAGGTCGATGAGGCGCTGCTGGTAGTCGGAGAGCCGGAAGAAATAATTCTCCTCGGTCAGTTCCACGATCATCGATTCGTCCGCCTGGGCCGCCTCTTCCTCGGTGACGAAAGCTTCGTCCCCGAGGTGGTACTTGCCGGTGAACGAACCCTTGTAAATCGCTCCGTTCTCTTGGCAGCGCCGAAAGATCGCTTGGACCGCCTTGGCATGCCGCGGGTCGGTCGTGCGCCGGAAGAAGTCGTACGCTAGGCCGAGTTCGTCCCACTCGTTGCGAAACGCGGCCGACACCCGATCGGTGAATTCCTTCGGCTCGAGACCGGCTTGGTGCGCCGAGCGCTCGACCTTTTGCCCGTGCTCGTCGGTGCCCGTGGTCAGGTACGCCTCGTCTCCGAGCATGCGCCGGATGCGCTTGATCGTGTCGGCCACGATCGTGGTGTACGCGTGCCCGATGTGCGGGGCCGCGTTCACGTAGTAGATCGGCGTCGAGAGGTAGAACCTAGACATCGAATCCCAAGTAACCAGTCTCGCACGATGCTCCGGCGGGCCAGCGCGCGGCCGAGCCTCCTAGGATTTGCTCATGCGCAAGTACTCGCTGCGAGCGTGATCCCAGACCCGCTGGAACGGCACGGCGTACTCCTTCGCCAGCTTGCGGCAATCCTCGTACTCGGGAGCGAAAGTGCCCGCGGCCGACTCGTCATCCGCGGACTTGACGCGAACCGCTCCGTACGGAGTGCTCACCGTCGTCCACGACCGCCGGAGCGTGCGGCGCCGAGCCGCCGACTCCCGGATGCCCATCGTCGAAGTCTCCGCGAGCATCAACGCTCCCAAGGCGGCGCGGTCTTCCGGCGCGGCGAGCACCGACAA
This sequence comes from Bryobacterales bacterium, assembly GCA_965242625.1. Classification (GTDB taxonomy): domain Bacteria; phylum Acidobacteriota; class Terriglobia; order Bryobacterales; family UBA6623; genus VXMF01. The sequence continues at coordinate 2,385,466 of CBDEST010000005.1, forward strand.
GGTGAATCCGGGCCGGTTCTTCTTCATCTGGGTCGGCGTCAGCGTGACATCCAGCGCCCCGGCCGCGAGCAACCGCTCCATGGCGTAACCGGCCATCTCGGGGGTCATGTCGTCGATATTCGCCTCGAGTACCCAGATCTGCTCGGCCGCCGCATCGGTCTCCGCGCCCTCTCCTACGAGCACCCGGAGCAAGTTGGCGTGACCCGGGAAATCGCCCGTGCCAGCTCCGTAGCCGCTCGCCGCGATCCGCATGGCGGGCAGCGGGCCGAACGCGTCGCTCAGCGTCGCCGCGAGAGCCGCGCCCGTCGGCGTGGTCAGTTCGACTCTGGGACCTTCCGCGTAGGTCGGCAGGCCCTCCACGAGTCGCGCGGTCGCCGGAGCGGGCACGGGCAGCGTCCCGTGGGCCGCGGTCACGGTGCCGCTCCCGAGGTTGAGGGGCGAGCAGTGGACGCGCTCGATGCCCATGGCATGCAGGCCCGCGCAGGACCCCACGATGTCCGCGATGGCGTCCAGTGCGCCGACCTCGTGGAAATGGACCCGCTCGATCGGGATCCCGTGCGCCAGCGCCTCGACCTCGCCGAGGCGACGGAAGACACGGAGGCTCGCGTCTTTGACCTCGGCTTCGAGATCCGCTTCCGCGATCATGCCCTCGATCTTGGAGAGCGAACGGTGGGCGTGGTCGCGGGCGGTCTCGACGTGGACCTTGGTGGCCGCAAGGCCGGCCCGTCGCACCTTCTCCGCGCGGATCGACACGCCGGCCAAGCCGAGGCAGTCGACCGCGCTCGCCAGGACCCCGACATCCAGACCGGCGTCGACCAAGGCCCCGAGCAGCATGTCGCCGGCAATCCCGGAGAAGCAATCCAAGTAGCAGATCTTCACAGGGAGGGCAGCGGTTCGGACGTACCGGCGTCGGCGCCTATCCTACCATGGAGCCTTGCTCTTCCGGCCGCTCAGCGCTTGGCGCGGACAGGCGCGGCGCTCGCTCCTTGGCAAGCGCCAGGAACGCCTCGGATGCGTGCGACAGCGCCCGCCGCGCCGGGTAGATCAAGCGAATCGTGCGCTCCATGCCGATTTCGCGCACGCGGACTTCGCGTAGCGAGCCGTCCCGAAGCTGCTGCTCGACGCACATCTTCGGCAGGAACGTAACGCCGAGGTTGTTCTGCACGAGTCGCCGCATCGTCTCGATCGTCGGCATCTCGATCCGCATGTTGAGCGGGACCTGATGGCGCCGGAAGGTTTCGATCACGCGGGCGCGGTACGGCGAGACGACGTTGTGCGCGATGAACGTTTCCTCGCCCAGTTCGGCAATGCTGATCTCCTCGCGGCCGGCGAGCCGGTGCGAGGGAGAGACGACAAAGGCCAGCCGGTCCTCGTACAAGCGGAAGATGCGCAGCCGGGGGTCGCCCGGGTCGTAGCTGATCGCCCCGAGCTCGAGCGAGCCGTCCAGCACGGAGTCGGGCATGCCGCTGGAGAGGCTCCGTCGCAATTCGACCTGGATGCCCGCGTGTCGCCGCCGGAACGCCTCCACGTGGCCGAGCAGGTACAGCGCGGTCGATTCGTTGGCTCCGATCGTCAGCTTGCCCGCCCGCAAGTCGGTAAGTTCCTCGAGCGCGACCCGCAACTTGCCCTCGGTCTCCCGGAACCGCTTGGCGTGCCGGAGCACCTCCCTGCCCGCATCGGTCACGCGCAGCGCTCGCGACGACCTGTCGATGAGACGGGCGCCGAGGTCCGCCTCCAGCCGCTTCACGGCCAGCGAGATGGCGGGTTGCGAACGATAGAGCCTCTGTCCCGCGCGGGAGAAGCTGCCCTCCTCGGCAACGGTCTCGAACACTTTCAGCAAGGCAAGATCCATATAGAAATCTTATGCCAACTCGAAAAAGAATAAATTTGCTTTATCTTCTAGCCTGCGGTTTACTAGGAAATAGGTTTGGCACCGATGTCCGAGCGCGTCCACATTTTCGACACCACCCTGCGCGATGGAGAGCAATCGCCCGGCTGCAGCATGACGACCCCGGAGAAGCTGCGCATGGCCGCGTCCATCGTCGACCTGGGGGTAGACGTCATCGAGGCCGGGTTCCCGATCGCGTCCGAGGGCGACTTCGAAGCGGTGCGGGCTGTCTGCCGCGAGCATCCCGACGCCCACATCGCGGCCTTGGCGCGAGCCGTGCCGGTGGACATCGAGCGCGCCGCGGCTTCCCTCGACGGGCATCGCCGCCCGCGCATCCACTGCTTCATCGCCACGAGCGAGATCCACCTGCGCTACAAGTTCAACAAGAGCCAGGACGAGATCCTCGACGAGGCTGTCCAAGCGGTCGAGATGGCCAAGAGCTTCGTCGACGACGTCGAGTTTTCCGCGGAGGACGCGACCCGCACGGACTTGGACTACCTGTGCCGCGTTTGCGTGGCGGCGGTGGACGCCGGCGCCACGGTCGTCAACATTCCCGACACCGTCGGATTCATGACGCCCGACGACTACGCCGAGCGCATCGGCGGAGTGGTCGCGGCCGTGGACGGCCGGGCGGAGGTCAGCGTGCATACGCATGACGACCTCGGCCTCGCGGTGGCCAATGCCATCGCGGCCCTGTACGTGGGCGCGCGCCAAGTCGAGTGCGCGATCAACGGCATCGGCGAGCGGGCGGGGAACTGCGCGTTGGAGGAAGTCGTGGCGATCCTGAACGTGCGCTCCGACCGCGTGCCGTTCCAGTGCGGAGTCGACGCGCGGAAGCTGTACGGCGCCAGCCGGGTGCTCAGCGAGTGCATCACCTTCGGCCCCCAGCCCAACAAGGCCATCGTCGGGCGGAACGCCTTCGCCCACGAGGCGGGGATCCACCAAGACGGCTACCTGAAGCACCGCTCCACTTACGAGATCATGACGCCCGAATCGGTGGGCGTGCCGAGCTCCCAGCTAATCCTCGGCAAGCACAGCGGGCGGCATGCCCTGCACCAGCGGGTGGCCGATCTCGGCTACGGGGACTTGGGCCGCGCGGAAACCCGGCAGGTGTACGAGGCGTTCACCCGTCTCGCGGACACGCGCAAGGGCCTGACGGACGACGATATCGTCGACCTTCTCGAAGGACTCGGGTATCGGCGCGTTCCGCAAGAGGCTGTCGCCAGCGCGTGAACGCATCCGCGACTGTAACCCGCCCCGTCGCCATAGCGTCTCTATAGTTTCAGCACTGCAAGGCCCGAGCGGCCGGTCGATACACCTGAAATTCGAGATCGTGTCCAGCGGGCGCGGTATTGCTAGGCTGGAGGTTTCATGGCTCACCTCTTCTTCCAAGTTCTGGCCGTCTGGCTGAGCGTCCTGTTGTTCGTGCCTGCCTCGTTCGCTCAGAGCGGGGCGATCCAGATCCGCGTGCTCGCGGGCGACGGAGGGATCAACAACATCAATAGCAACGTCGCTGTCGAGCCGGTGATCGAGATCGTCGATGCATCGGGCAAGCCGCTGCCCAAGGCGACCGTGGTCCTGCGCGCGCCCGGCACCGGGCCCAGCGTGACGTTCTTCGGGGCTTCCCGCGTGGCGACGATGACCGCCGACGATCAAGGTCGCGTGCGCGTTTCGGGAATGCTGCCGAACACGCAGCAGGGGACGTTCCGGATCGAGGTGGAGGCCGAGTACAACAACATGACGGCGGCCACCGCGATCACGCAATCCAACGCCGTGGCGCCGGGCGAGCCGAAACCCAAGCGCCGGGGCATCGGCTGGCGGATGATCGCCGCCATTAGCGCGGCCGCCACGGTCGGGGTGGTCGCGACGGCGTTGCGCGGCGAGTCCGAAACGGCCTCGCCCACTTCCATACGGATCGGGACGGTTTCCGTAGGAGCTCCCCGCTAGGGAGTCGATGCAACGTGGGCTCTCGTAGGATTCACCATCAAGGTAGGGACATGAACACGTTTTCGAAGGCGCTCGCAATCCTGTTCCTCGCGGCTGCCGCGACCCTCCCGGCCGCCGCCCAACTGTCGGTCACAGTGGAAGACGTCAGCGTGCCCGAGGCCGCCCGGCAGACGGTCACGTTCGATTCGGTGGCTGTCGGCCAGCGGGCCACCAAGCGCTTGCACCTGCGGTTCGACGCGGGGGGCAGCCGCACAGTCGTCCTCGACCGCATCCAGGTCGTGGGCACGAACCAGTTCTCCGTGGAACTAGACGACACGCTGCCGGTCACGCTGCGCAACCAGTTCCGCTACGCGATCCTCGTCCATTACGAACCGTCCGGTCCGGGTCCGGCCTACGGCCAGTTGCAGGTGACCACCGAGCGCGAGGACGACGCCACGGGCGTCGTGACGAAGCTTTCCAGCGTGAACCTCGTCGGCAGGGTGCCGGACTTCTCGATCCGCTACTCGCTGCCCGGCGGCGCCCCGATTCCGGTCCCGACCGGAGGCATTATCGACTTCGGGCGCAAGCCGACCGACATCGCCACCGAGGCGACCTTGGTGGTCGCCAACGTGGGCAGCGTAGCCGGCACAGTGCAGAGTGTGCGCTTGACTGGCGGCGGGTTCCGACTGGTCAGTCCGCCCTCGATTCCCTTCCGCTTGGCGGCCGGACAGGAGCAGGTGCTGCAACTCGCATTCACGCCCACCGCCACCCGCGCGTACAGCGGCCAGATGACGCTCGACTGGGGCGGTACGCCGCGACAGGTCGACATCGCCGGCATCGGCGGGGACTTGCTGAGCTACAGCGTCGTCACTTACGCCCGCGGATCCGCAACGGGAGCGCCGCGGAGCGTCCAGTCGGGCACGCCCATCGTCTTCGGCCAGAACGCGACCGCGATCGAACTGATCGGGCGCAACGGCTATGCGAACGCCCAAGCCGTGGAAGCGGCGCGGGTTAGCGGACCCTTCACCTTCACCGTGCGGCCGAGCCTGCCGGTGACGCTGGGTCCCCGAGAGGAATTCGTCGTGCAGATCTCCCCGCTGGCGACGGCGCGCGGAAGCGACACGGGCACGCTGACGATCGGTGACGCGATCTTCCCGCTGTCGCTGGACGTGCCGGCCATGCCCGCCGTGCGCTATTCGCGCCAGGGCGGCGTGGTGAGCCAGGCGCAAGACATTGCGCTGGGGCTGACCTTGACGGCCCCGTACCCGGTCGATATTTCGGGAACGCTGTCCCTCGATTTCCGCGGAGCGATGCAAGCCGCGGGCGGCGTCGCTTGGTCGACGGGCGGTCGCGCGGCGGAATTCACGATTCCGGCCGGACAGCTCGCCGCCACGTTCCCGGGCGGCGCGAACGCGCTTGCGTTCCAATCCGGCGCGGTGGCCGGGGAGATTTCCGTGCGGGCCCGGTTCGCCGCCGATCCGTGGGGTATCGACATTACCCCGATCAGCGTTCCGGAACTGAAGTTCACGGTCGACGCCGACACCTTGCCATCGGTGCAGTTCTCGCGCGCGGGCGGGACGGTCGGAGCGGGCGAGAGCGTCTCGCTGGGGCTGAGCCTGGCGGCGCCGTACGGCGCGGACCTCGTCGGCACGCTGGTGCTGTCCTCGTCGGCCAACGACCCGGGCGTCGCGTGGTCGACGGGCGGACGCGAAGCGATGTTCCGCATCGCGGCGGGAACGCGCGGGGCGACCTTCGCCGGCGGCTCGACAACCATGTCGTTCAATTCCGGAGGATCCGCGGGGGAGGTCGTGGTGCGCGCGCGCTTCTCCACGGACAATCCCCGCGTGGACATCACGCCGGCCACCCCGCCGGAACTGCGTTTCACGGTGGACTTGACTCCGTTGCCGGAGGTCAGATTCTCCCGCGCGGGCGGCGCGGTGCGCGCCGGCCAGGAACTCTCTCTCGGCCTGAGCCTAGCCGAGCCGTACGGCACGGAACTTTCCGGGACGCTCCAGCTGAGCTCCCCGGCGGGGGCGGGAGTCGCATGGGTGGCGGGCGGCACCCAAATGCAGTTCACGATCCCCGCGGGCAGGACCGCGGCGGTCTTTTCCGGGGACGCGAGCGAAGCCACGTTCCGCACGGGCCGCGTCGCGGGCTGGGCTGCGGTCCGGGCGCGGTTCTCGACCGAGCCGGCGCGAGTCGACGTCACTCCGGCCAGCGCTCCGGAACTGCGGTTCACGGTGGAGCTCGACCCCTTGCCGGAGGTGATGTTCTCCGAAGCCGGCGGGACAGCCAGCGGGGGCGGTCAAGTCGAATTGGGATTGACCCTGGCCGAGCCGTATCCGACAGACATCGCCGGATTCTTGGAATTGCGTTTCGAGACGCGCGCCTTCACTAACGACCCTGCGATTCAGTGGGCCAGCGGCGGGCGGCTCGCGGCGTTCAGCATCCCGGCCGGGTCGACGGCGGCCGCGTACTTGGATCTCGGCGCGACCAACGCGTTCCAGACCGGCACCGTGGCGGGAGACATCGTGGTCACGGCGCAGCTCTTCTCGGTGCCTGACGTGCTGGCCATCACGTCGCTCGCCCAAGCGCAGACAGTGGCCGCGGACATCACGCCATCCACAGCGCCGCAAGTGCGGTTCCGCGTCATGGAGTCCGCGCCCGTCTTGAGCCGGATCGACCTCGGTACGACAGGTCAGGGGCGGTTCAACTTGCAGATCACCGGGTACGCCACGACTCGCTCTGTCGAATCGATGTCCTTCGCGTTCGGCGGAACTCCCGATTCCCTCTTGCGCACTCAGCAGTTGGAAACCGACGTCGCGCAAGCCTTCAGCACGTTCTACGGCAGCAACCAGTCGGCGAGCTTCGGCAGCCAGTTCACCGCCACCGTGCAATTCTCGCTGGACGAAGGCGTGTTCGAGGACGTGGCCCGGGTCACGGTCACCGCCGCGAACAGCGACGGCACTTCCAATGCGGTCACGCTGGACTTGAACTGACCGGGCCTTTCGCGCGGCTCGCCCCGGCGCGTGTCCGACCTGTCGCCAGGCTCGGTCGTGACGCGGTTCGCCCCGAGTCCGACCGGCTGGCTGCATGTGGGCCATGCGGCCCACATGCTGTACGTGTGGGGCATCGCCGACCTGTTGCAAGGCGAGGTCTTGCTGCGGATCGAGGACCATGACCGGCAGCGTTGCCAAGCTCATTTCGAGGAAGCGCTGCTGGTCGATATGGAGTGGCTCGGCTTCCGTGCCGCGAATCGCCTAGCGGCCCCTAGCAGCAGCTACCGGCAGAGCGATGCCGACGCCGCGTACGAGGAAGCGGCCGACACCATCCGGCGAGGCCATCAGGTCTATCGCTGTCGGTGCAGCCGCAAGCAGCTAGCTGCGAGCGCGGAAGTTTCCGCCGGTGGCGAGCGGGTCTATCCCGGCACCTGTCGAGACGCGCGACACGCCGCCGACGCTCCGCACGGCTTGCGCATCGCGTGGCCGGCGGCCGCGCCACCCGAAGAATTCGACGACGGCATGCTGGGACCCCAATGCCAACGGCCGGAGCGGCAATGCGGCGACCTGCTCATCAAGGACAGGTTCGGGAACTGGACCTACCAGTTCGCCGTGACAGTGGACGACTGGCGCCACGGGGTGAACGTGGTAGTGCGAGGAAGCGACCTGCTGGCTTCCACGGGCCGCCAGATCCGGTTGGGACGCATGCTCGGACGGGAGATTCCGCCAATTTTCTTCCACCATCCCTTGGTGGGCGACTCCGGCGGAGTCAAGCTCAGCAAGAAGCAGCGGGCCACGCCGATCCGCGCATTGCGGGAAGCGGGAATGGCCCCGGCGGAGGTGCTCGGCGCGGCGGCCCGGGCGGTCGGGTTGCGAGCCGAGGCCGGGAACTTGGAGCCCGTCGAAGCCGGTAGCCTGATAGCTGCGGCGCATCCCGGCCTGCTATCGCGCGCATGTTAGGGCGTGGTAGTGCGCGTGCCCGCGCGTAGCGGATAGCCGGCAGCGGCGCGCCCCTTGGCCGGAACCGGCTCGGGCTCGGCCATGGAAACTGCCGCGCAGTGTTCGAGCAGCCGAGCGGCGCATTCCTGGCCGATGCGGTCCGCCAGCGTGTCCCGAATCGGGTGGTATGCCCGTTGCTCCACTTCGGCGGGTTCCGGGTGCAGGATTCCCGCTAGCGGCAGGGTGGTGGTCACGATCAAGCCCTTGTCGTTGTCGTAGCGATGCTTGATCACCTCGCTGACAGCATCGACCACCCAAGGGGTTCGCCGGTGCTCTCCGAGCGAGTCCACCAAGAGCACGTCGACGCTCCGCAAGTGCTGGTCCAGGCTCCGGCCGCGATCTTCGGCGCCGCTTTCCGCGAACCGTTGGTCTTGGATCTTGCGAAGCAATTCGGGATACCCGCAGAACAGGCAGCTGAACCCTCGCGCCATGAGGATTTTCAGCATCCCGACAGCTAGGTGCGTCATCTTGCCGATCGCCCCGCCATGAAGCAGGAGCCCCTTGTGATCGACAACCGGATACCCGTCGGCGAATTGCTCGGCCGACCGCAGGGCCCGCGTCAGGGTGTTGTAGGCGGCCCTGTTCTCGCGGTACCGGCCCGCCCTGAAATTGTCGAGAGTCTTATCCGCAAAGCGGGCCGGGACGCCGAAGTTCACCGAATCCCGCTGGGCTTGGAAATAGCACGTGCAGCGCTTGTAGGAGTCGCGGCCATCGGGGGCCTCGACTTTGACGAGCCCCGTGCCTTCGCACCGCGGGCATTCCGAGGCATCGGTCACCGCTCGCCCTCCCCGATTCAACTATCTTATGCGATGACGGCAAGCGTGGTGCCGGCGGCGACAGAATCGCCGGCCTGCGCCCGCACGGAAGCGACTACGCCGTCACGCGGCGCACGGAGTTCGTTCTGCATCTTCATCGCCTCTACCACGACCAGCCCCTGCCCGCGCCGCACGGCCTCCCCCTCGGTCACATGCACCGCCACCACCTTGCCTGGCATCGGAACGCGAATCTCGCTCGACCCTCCGCCGCCCGTGTCGCGCGCCTGCCGCGAGAGTCTGCGCGGGTCCAGCACCTCTACGATCAGTCGCGAACCGTCCTGCCAAGTCTCGAACCGCCCGTTACCGAGCGCGCAGACCTGCACCACGTGACGCGATCCATCCAGTTCGATGGCGAATTCCTCCGGTCCTAGCGCGGAGACGCGCGCCTTTGTCCTGCGACCGTTTCGGGAAACGACATCTCTGTCGAATTCCAAGGTCTGCCGTTCGTCATCGACTAGCAGCTCGAATCGCTTCACTAGACCGCACCTCGTCTGTCGAGCATCGCGGCGCGGCCACGGGCCTTCCAGCGAGAGGGCTCGCCCGGCGGCGCTGTCCGGGTAGCGGCGCGGCCGCCCCACGCCGAGACGGCTGCCAGCATGGCAGCGACCTGCGCTTCCTCCGAAAGTTCGGCTTTCGTCTCGAGTCCCCGCTCTAGGAACCTCGTGTCGAACGCTCCCCGCAGGAAGCGCGAGTCAGCAAGCAGGTCGCGGAAGAAGCCGAGCGTCGTCGCGATGCCGGCTATGGTAGATTCCCGCAGCGCTTGGCGCAGCTTCTGGATGACCGCCCCGCGCGTAGGAGCCCAGGCGCAAAGCTTCGCGATCAGCGCATCGTATTCCACCGGAACGGTCCAGCCCTCGTCCGCGCCGGAATCGACCCGAATCCCCGGCCCTTGCGGCCACCGCAAGCGCTCAATGCGTCCCGGCGCGGGCATGAAGTTCGCTTCCGGATCCTCCGCGTAGATCCGGCACTCCATGGCGTGGCCACGCGACTGCACTCCCTGCTGGGTCCAAGCCAGGGGGAATCCGGCAGCCACCGCGATCTGTTCGCGAACGAGATCCGTGCCGGTAACCAACTCGGTGACGGGGTGCTCGACCTGCAGCCGGGTATTCATTTCGAGAAAGTAGAACCGGCCTCCGGGATCCACGAGGAATTCGACCGTTCCGGCGTTCGTGTATCCGACAGCCTTCGCCGCCCTGATCGCCGCGTCGCACAGCGGCGCGCGGATTTCGGGGTGCAACAGAACGAACGGCGACGGAGTCTCTTCCAGCACCTTCTGGTGCCGCCGCTGCAAGCTGCACTCCCTTTCGCCCAGATGCACGATCCGTCCGTGCTCGTCAGCCACCACTTGGACTTCGATGTGCCGGGGCCGAACGATCGCTTTCTCCAAGTAGATCGTGTCGTCCCCGAACGCTTGGCGCGCCTCGCCCCGGGCCTCGCTCCATGCGGCCCACAGGTCTGCGGCGTTGTCCACGAGCCGCATTCCCTTGCCGCCGCCGCCCGCCGCCGCCTTGAGCATGACGGGAAAGCCGATGGATTCCCCAACCGCCGCGGCATCGGCGGCATCCGCGACAGGGCCGGGCGAGCCGGGGACCACCGGCACGCCGGCGGCATCCATCAGTTCGCGCGCACGGGTCTTGACTCCCATCGAGCGAATCGCCGCGGCGGACGGCCCGATGAACTTGACTCCCCGGTCGCGGCAAGCCTCGGCGAAATCGGCGTTCTCGCTCAAGAACCCGTATCCCGGGTGAATCCCGTCGGCACCGGTTCGTCGCGCCGCGTCAAGGACGCGATCGATGTCCAGGTAGCTCTCCGCGGCGGGAGCGGGCCCGATGGCGCACGCAGCGTCGGCGAGCCGCACGTGCTTGGCTTCCCGGTCCGCCTCCGAATAGACCGCGACAGCCGCGATATCGAGTTCGCGGCAGGCGCGAATGACGCGCACCGCGATCTCGCCTCGATTGGCTACGAGAATCTTCCGGAACACGAAGCGTTGCGCGATTGTAGCAGTGCCATCGGCGTTGGCCAGGGCCGATCAGCCGCTCAATTCACATAGAGGAAAGCGTTCAGATTGAACATGGCGAGCGCGAACTCGCGCAACGGGCCGGCTGCGAGGTAGGTGCGGCCCAGCCGCAGCTCGTCGGGCTCCGGGGACCGCCCGGCGACGAGGCTGTAGGCGCGCTCGACAATGCGGGCCGGGTCGCTCCCGGCGTCCTTCCGCAGGCGCGCGGCGAAGCGCGCCGCCAGCTCGTTCGCGGTGTCGCCATTCAGCAGTTCCAGCGACTGGGGAGCGTGCGTGCTGGACTCGCGCCGGGCGCAGCTGGTGAGCAGCGGGGGCTTGTCGAACACCTCCATGAACGGGATTTGCAGGTTGCGCTTGGCGATCAGGTAGGCCGAGCGTCGGCGATGTTCCGCAGGGTTCTCCGGGACTTGCCACTGGGTGGGATCGTAGAGCAGGTCCACCAAGGCCGCTTCGACCGGCAGCATGACGCTCTTGCCGCCGTAGGCCAGATTCAGCTCGCCGGCAACGGAGAGCATCGCGTCGCGCACCTCCTCGGCGCTGAGCCGCCGTCTCGGCCCGTGCCACAGCAGGCGGTTGTCGGCGTCGCGGTCCATGCCCAAGCGCTGTCCGTCGCGAGGCCGTGACGCCTGCCGGTAGGCGCTGCTGGCGAGGATCATGCGGTGGATGGGCTTGGTCCGCCAGCCGCCGGCGACCAGCTCGTTGGCGAGGAAGTCCAGCAATTCCGGATGGCTGGGGTCGCCGCCCATGACCCCGAAATCGTTGGGCGTGTCCACGATGCCGCGACCGAAGTACGACTGCCAGAGGCGGTTCACCAAGACCCTCGCGGTCAACGGATTGTCAGGATTGGCGATCCAGTCCGCCAAGCGCGTCCTGGGCTGCTCGATGTCGGGAGGCAGCGTCGGATGGTCTTCGGGCAGGAGGACGCCGGGCGGCCGCGGGTCCACGGGTTGCAGCGGCTTGGTGTGATCGCCGCGGTCCAGCACCCGCACGCGAGTCGGGTCCTCGCGGTCGTTGCGCACCGTGGCCAGCGAGGCGGGCGGTTCCGGCAGGCTCGCCTCGAGCCTGTCGTGCTCGGCCTGCAGCGCTTCGCGCTCGGCCCCCGCGGCCAGCTTGATCTTGCCCCGCAGGGACTTCATCTCGCCGGCGATCCTCTTGGTCTGCTCGCGCCACTCGTCGACGGACCCATCGCCTTGGAACACGACGTTCGTTTCCTTGGACGGACCGAAGTAGGCCTGCAGCCGGTAGTAGTCGATCTGCCGGATCGGGTCGAACATGTGGTCGTGGCACCGCGCGCAGCCCACCGTCAGTCCCAGAAACGCCGTGCCGACGATATCCGTCCGCTCTGTCAGCACTTCGTTGCGGCTGGACGCGACAGCCTGATTGCCGGCGTTGCGGCGCACCGGGCCCAGCCGATGCAGTCCGGCGGCGGCCAGCAACTCTCGGTTCGACGCGCGCGCCGGATCCCCGCGGGCCAATTCGTCGCCCGCGAGCTGCTCCTTCACGAACCGGTCGTACGGCTTGTCGCGATTCAGGGAGTCGATCACGTAGTCGCGATAGCGCCACAATCCCGGCAGGTATCGGTCGTATTCGAAACCCTCGGTTTCCGCGTAGCGGACGACGTCCAGCCACCGTCCGGAAGCATGCTCGCCGAAGCGCGGGCTCGCCAGGAGTCGCTCCACCAGTCGCTCCCATGCGTCGGGCGCATTGTCGCTGACGAAAGCCTCGATTTCCACCGGAGAGGGCGGCAAGCCGGTGACGTCGAAGTAGACGCGTCGGACCAGCGTCCGCCGGTCCGCTTCCGGAGCCGGGGCCAGTCCCGCAGCCTGGAGGCGCTGCCACACGAACGCGTCTACCGGGCTCCGAACCCACTCCGACTGTCCGGTCGGGGGCGTGACCGCGGCCCGCGGCTGGAACGCCCAGTACCCGCGCTCCCGCTCGGAGTACTCGGCGGGGAACGCGGTGCCGATCCCGAGCACGAGCGCGGGAATCATGCGGATCGCGAGTCTGAGCACTTTCCGATCAACCGCGTCGATTGTAACCCAGAGCACGGATCGAGTGCTGGGATGGACAGGCGGCTACCGCTTCCCGGAGCCTATCAGAATGCTCATCCAGCGCGTATCCGAGAAGCTGTCCAAGGCGATCTTCGCGCTCATCGTCAGGGGCGTCGAGAGCACCATGCCCACGGCGCCGAGCAGCCAGCCCCAGATCACCAACGACATCAGCACGACCAAGGGCGAAAGCCCGATCTCGGAGCCCATCGTCTGGGGTTCCAGAACCCCGCCGATGACCACGTTGATGACCAAGTACCCGATGGCGACCAGCAGCGCGGGGCCGACCCCGTATTGCACCAGAGCCATGAGCACGGCGGGCGTACCCGCGATGACGGATCCGATGTTCGGAATGTAGTTCAGCAGGAACGCGAGCAGGCCCCAGAAGATGGCGTAGTCGATGCCGAGAACCCAGACCCACGAGCCCGCCAAGAGCCCGGTAGCGAGGCTGGTCGCCGTCTTGATGGCCAGGTACTTCTGAATCGAGATCGCGAAGGTGCGGAAACCGGCCCAAGTCTTCTCCCCGGCCCCGAGCGCTTGCGTGAGCTTGGCCGGCATCCGGAACGCTTCCAGCAGCATGAACAGCACCGTCAAGACAGCCAGGAGCCCCTTGCTCATCGCGCTGCCGAACTGCAGCAACGTATTCGCCACGAAGCTCAATGCGTCGCGCCACGTGTCCTCATTGACCGGGCTTTCCAAGTCGAAGGGACCCAGCATGCCCTCGATCCAAGTCACCATGGGCGCGAACACGGATTGCAATCGCTGCTGGTATACGGGCAGGTTCTGATTGAACCCGGTCAGGGCGTTCACCCCGATCACCCCGATCAGGGAGAAGAAGCCGATGACTCCGGCGACCACGACCAGGATCGCGGCGAACTTGGGCACGCGATGCTGGTGCAGCCAATACACGATCGGCCAGGTCAGCACGGCTAGGAAGATCGACAGCAGGAACGGCGCCACGACATCCGCGGCCAGTTTCACGCCCGCCAGTACGACCACCAGAGCGGCGAGGACCACGACGGGTGATTGCAGGCTCGCGTCCCGCGGATGACTGGCGCCTTGTCCGGTGAAGCTTATAGACATCGCCCTTGTTTCAGCATACCCCTCGCGGGTTCGCTAAACTGGCTACTCGGTCAGGCAGGCTCTGCACACATGGAATCTTCGCGCAAACCCTTTCACGGGCCTTGGATCATCGCCAGTTGCTTCATCACCTTCGGTCTCTCGACGGGCTTCCCGTACTACAACATCGCGTTCTTCTTCGACTATCTCGCTCAGGGGAATTCCTGGAGCCAGGAACTGGTAACCCTCGGCGCTCCGATCGCGGTCCTGCTGACGCTGTGGATGGGACCGGTGATCGTCCCCAAGGTGTCTCCGCGCAAGCTGATCCTGATCGGGACGTTCCTCACGTTCCTGGCGTTCCAGTGGTTCGGTCGTCTCGGCGGAAGCCAGTACGAGTACTACGCGGCATGGTGCTTGTACATGGCGGGCTACTTCCTGTCCGGTCCGATCCCGCACCAGATCATCATTTCCAACTGGTACAAGCGCCGCCGCGGCACCGCGATGGGCATCACATACGTGGGGGTCGCCGTAATCGGTGCGCTAGGCAGCAAGCTGACCCCGTGGGTCACCGCGATTTCGGAGGACTACACGATAGCCCTGCAGCGCCTCGGCTTCCTGATGGTGATCGCTTGGCCCTTGGCGATATGGGTGATTCGCGACAAGCCGGAGGACATGGGGCAGCTGCCCGACGGCGCCGCGAGCCTACCGGCACCCGATGCCGCAGCTTCCGAGCGATCGGAGCAGAGCGATGAGCAGCCGCGGGCGTTCGGCGAGTTGATGAGCCACAGCGCGTTCTGGTTGCTCCTCGTCGGCAGCGCGCTTTCCATCGGGTCGATCGCGGCGGTGAACTTCTTGATGAAGTTCGTATACGAGGAGCAGGGCTTTACCGAGCAAAGCGCTCGCGACCAAGTTTGGTCGGACGCCTCGTTCACGTACTTGATGTCCAGCATCCTAGGGCGGTTAGCCGCTGGCTGGCTGTCGGACCACCTCCCGCGCAAGTACGTGATGCTGGCTACCTACGCCATCGTTTCGCTGGCGATCCCGCTGCTGTTCCTGGTGACGCCCGCGCAGCCCGGCATGGTCTACGTGTTCGCGATCGTGTTCGGCTTCGCGATGGGCGCCGACTACATGTTGATCCCGCTCATGGCGGCGGACCAATTCGGCTTGCGGTCGCTCGGCAAGGCAATGTCCGTGATCTTGCCGACCGATACGATCGGGCAGTTCTGGACGCCGTTCGCCATTGCCTCGCTCGCAACGTACTTGGCGGGATACGGTACGGCGCTCTGGGCGGTCTTCGGCTTGGCCGCGCTAGGGGCGCTCGCGATCGCGTTGCTGCCCCGTCACCCCCGCCACAGCAGCTAGCCGAGGCTTCCGAACGCCAGGGCTCGCGCGGGCCGCGCGATGCCGTTGCCACTTGGCGGAGGCAACGCAGCCTCAGAAGCTCTGCGGTCCGCCGAAGGATCTGCGTGGATCCGACGCCAGCGAGTCGCGTCCAAGCCTCTCCGAGACTGCAAGCGACGGAGCGGTGAACGGGCGGGGCTGTTAGCCAGCCCGCTCTGCGTTGCGGATCACCACGGGGGTCGTGGGCACGTTCTGATGCCCTCGATTGCTGCCGGTCTGCACTTGGGCGATCTCATCGACGACTTCGCCGCCCTCCACGACCTTCCCGAACACGCAGTAACCCCAGCCATCCTGCGCTTGGTCCTTGTCCAAGCCTCGATTCGTGCGGTGATTGATGAAGAACTGCGCCGAGGCGCTATGCGGATCCGGGGTGCGGGCCATGGCGATCGTGTAACGCAGGTTCGAGAGAGAGCCGGCCTCGTTCTGGATGGGATCCCGGGTGTTCTTCTCTTGCATCTGCGAGGTGAAGCCGCCGCCTTGGATCATGAATCCGGGAATGACGCGATGGAAGATCGTACTGTCGTAGAACCCGTCGTCGACGTACTGCAGGAAGTTCTTCACAGTCTCGGGGGCTCTGTCCGGATACAGCTCGAGGACAATCGTCCCCATGCTGGTCTCCATGCGTACCTTGGGTGGCGTGGTGGGTTCAGGTGTGGTCACGGGTTCTGGCTCGGTCTTGGC
This sequence comes from Bryobacterales bacterium, assembly GCA_965242625.1. Taxonomy (GTDB): domain Bacteria; phylum Acidobacteriota; class Terriglobia; order Bryobacterales; family UBA6623; genus VXMF01. The sequence goes on from CBDEST010000005.1 coordinate 2,401,299, forward strand.
CGCGGGTTCTTCCTCGGGGGGTGCAGGGGCCTCTTCGACAACCTCGGGAGGCTCGGTCGGAGCGGACTCACTCGGTGCTTCCGGTTCTCCGCAGTTTGAGAGAAGGCCGACGGCTAGACAGGCCAACAGAGCAGGGAGCATCTTGATCGACATGGCATTCCCCCGGGGCCGAAACGATTGACGGCACTCGAGTCCTCATAAGTTTACACCACGTTCCCAAGATGCGCCGATCCTTGTTCGGACGGGCCGTGCGCTAGAGTTCGCGCCCGCCCACGGTCGTGCCGCCGCAACTTGACCCGCTGCCCGCCGTGCATCCGTAGCAGTGGTCGGCCGTGACGATTCGGCGGCGGGCCAGCTTGGCCGGATCGAAGTCCCGGATGTGCCTCGGAGCGCCGTAGCCGACCTCAAGATCAAGCAACTGGTTGAAGTCGCAGTCATGGATGCGCCCGTCCCAGCCGATCGAAATCATCGAGCGGCACATTACGCCCGCCACGGCAGCGGGATTGAAGGCGTTGATCAGGCGTTGCATGTAGCGCTCGTAGTTGGAACTGCGGACGAGGAAGTCCAGATAGCGGCTGATGGGCATATTCGTCATCGTGTAGAGCGCGTTGAACTCGATCCCGTGTCGACTTCGCAGTTCGCGCTTGAAGTCCGCCTCCACCGCGGCTTGATCGGGCGGCAGGAACGCACCGGTCGGGTTATAGACCAGGTTGAGGGTCAAGCCGCTGCCGGGCAGTCCGTAACCCAGTCCGTTCAGCAGGCGCAACGCCTCGATCGACTTTTGGAACACGCCGTCGCCTCGCTGGGCGTCCGTGCGCCGCTCCAGGAAATACGGCAAGCTCGCGACGATTTCGACTTGATGGCGAGCGAGGAATTCCGCTAGCCCGCGCTGGGAGCGCATCAGCAGGACCGTCAGGTTGCAGCGATCGATGACGCGGCATCCAAGGTCGCGGACCCGGCCTACGAACCAGCGGAAGTGCGGATTGAGTTCGGGCGCCCCGCCGGTCAAGTCGACACTGGGGCGGCCGAGTCTGCGGATCGCCTCGAGGCACAGTTCGAACGTCGGCCGGGACATGTTCTCTTCGGTTCGATCAGGCCCTGCGTCGACATGGCAATGCTTGCATGTCTGGTTGCAGAGCTTGCCGACATTGATCTGGACCGTTTGGATACCCGTGGCGGTCAGCGGGCCGAGGCTCGCCTCCTCGAGCGCGGAGCCGAACGGCTTGATTTCGGCCGGTCCGTGCCCGTTGTTGAGAATCTGAAACGGCACTCGTTGCCGCTCTCGGGCTCCTGCTGCCGCTGAATCGTTGCCGGGCACGATCCCTTACATGCTAAGTGCTTCAGCGGTGTTCCGCATTTGGAGCCCATGCACCAGGGCAGAGCCCCCCTTGATCGCCGCCGCCACGTGGACGGCTTCGGTCATCTGCTCCAGATTCGAGCCCTTCTCGAGGCAGCCCTGCGTGTAGGCGTCGATGCAGTAGGGACACTGCACGGCGTGGGACACGGCCAAGGCGATCAGGCATTTCTCGCGCTCGCTGAGAGCGCCCGGGGCGAACACGGTGCTGTACCAAGCGTTGAACTTCTCCCACAGTTCCGGCGCGTCGGTGCCCATCTCCGCGAAGCGCGGGAGATCTTCCGGGCGGTAGTATTCGGCCAAGGCTGGCCTCCTTTCTGGCAATTCCGCAGTTGCGGCCGCGACCGCCGAGTATACGAACATCTATGCCGAGGGGTCGTGGCTCGCTCCCTGCCTCGAGAACAAAGACGCGAGTGAGCGCCACCGCCGTCCCTCATCCCTGAGCGATGACGCGGTGTGGTGGCTCCGGGCTGCGATCAGGATCCTGCGGTCGGTTCTAGCCCTCGCAGTTCAACGCCGGTGACGAAGGCGCTCAGCCGCCGTCAGCGGCTGCTATTTCGGCGCGGACTCGCTCGAGGAGCGCATTCAGCCGCAACGCTATTCCGTGGCGATCAAGCGGTTCGGCGTCTTCGGGCAGGAATTCGTAACGGAATTGGACAGCGAAGGGTGACAGTGCCTTCAAGTCCCGAAACTGGGAGGCGTCGCTCATGCGTTTCTCCACAATGTCCAGCAGTGTCTTCAAATCATGCGTCAGGGGGAAAACCTCGCCCATGCAGGCGATCCATGCCTTCAGCAACTTTTCGGCCGCCTGCTGTGCGTGGAACCCGGCCGTCTCCTCTTCGAACAACAGGAAATCGCTCATGTTCCGGAAGCTACGGATATCTCTCTCAGCCAGCGATACCAAGTAACGCGCGTACTTAAGGTCGCTCATACAGCACCCGTCCCTCGCGCAATGCGCGAGCAAGGACATGATTCAGCGAATCGCGCCAGTACTCGACTTCCGCTGTGGTAGCCACCAAGATGTCCTTCGGCACACAAAGCCCGCCGAGTGCGTCGTGGAGCCGTAGAGACTCTTGGCGTCGGCTGCGTTCCTTGCCGAATGCGCCCGACTCTACCACGAGCAGGTCCAAGTCCGAATCCGCCCGGGCGTCCCCCCGCGCATGGGAGCCGAACAGGATGATCATCTCCGGATCGACTTCCCCGAGGATCGTCCGCACTACATCTTGGAGTAGTTCCTCTGTGACGGGGACTGGTTCGTACGGCATCGCCCGAGTCCTGCTCTTAGCCTACTAGGCAACCGTGGCGTGACTGACCTCGAGATACGTGAGAGACGCAGCAAGGGCCACACGCTGGCGGGTTCCAAGGTCGCGGGGCTCGCCTCAACAGAATCTCGCGAACCGTTCCACTGCCCAATGTCCCTGTGCACACGTAGGCGTTAGAGCATCACCTTTCTGTTCGGGCGGTACCTCCTCGGTTCCGACAGGCATCCCTATCCAAGCGGCATAGGTGGTTGGCGGAGAGCCGTCCAGTCGAGGGCTAGCGACACTCGGTCTTCGACGCGAACCGCACTGTCCGTTCGAACTCTCCCGATTCAGGACTGGCGATCGACGCGAGGCTCAGCGGCTGCTATCTCAGCGCGGACTCGCTCGAGGAGTGCGTTCAGCCGCGACGCTATTCCTTCGCGATCAAGCGGCTTGGCGTCTTTGGGCAGGAATTTGTAACGGTACTCGACAGCGAAGGGGCGGAAGGCCTCTAGGTCGCGAAACTGGGAGGCGTCGGAGTCGCGTTTCTCGATGATGTCTAGCAGAGCTTCCAGATTGTGGGTCAGAGGGAAAACCTCTCCCATGCAGGCGATCCATGCCTTCAGTAGCTTTTCGGTCGCCTGCTGCGCGAAGTTCCCGACCGCCTCGTCTCCAAACAGCACTATATCCTCTACGAGTTGGAGGTTACGTATGTCCCTCTCTGCCAGCGAGACCAAGGACCGTGCGCACTTAAGGTCGCTCATACAGCACCCTCCCCTCGCGCAAGGCGCGAGCGACGACGTGATTCAAGGAGTCGCGCCAGTATTCGACCTCCGCCCTGGTGAAGACCAAGATGTCCTTCGGTACGCCTAGGCCGCGAAGGGCTCGGTAGAGGCGCACCGCCTCCAAGCGTTGGGAACGTTCCTTGCCGAACGCCTCCGACTCGACCACGAGCAGGTCCAAGTCCGAATCCGGGCGGGCGTCCCCTCGTGCATGGGAGCCGAACAGGATGATCATCTCCGGATCGACCTCCTCACGGATTGTCCGCACTGCTTGCTGCAGCAAATCCTCGGTGACTGCGACCGGTTCGTACGGCATCGTCCGAGTCCTGCCATTAGTCTACAAGCCAGCTATGGCGCGGCATACGCACAACAGCGGAACGCCCGCTCTTGCGAGCTACGGTATGCACGGTGTTTCGCGCGGCACAGGATTCTGTCAGCAGTCGCTTCGTCAGTCGACCAGCCACCCCCCTCGCAAGAGGCTGTCCAACGCTGGATCGGACTCGGTTCTCTACGCATGGGTGCCCGCGCAGTCGCCACTACAATCGCGTTGTAAGCCGTCGCGGGCGAGTCAGAGGTCGCCCAGCCATGGGCGCGTGGCGCAACTCAAACCTAGAACGGCGGTGCTGCGGAACGCGGTGCTCTCGAATCCACTCAGGAAGGACCCTGTCGGCCCGGGCGTACCACGGGCGCCCCGCTAGCCTGAGGTGATCGAGTACTTCTCACGGCGGGTTCGGTAGGCCCCGTGGAGATCGGAGTCACCTCCGCGACTCCTGAATCTCTTGGTGCCTCAGGTCGACCCACGCAGACTGGTGCCCTCGCGAACCTCTCCGGCCAGTCACCTTTGGAAAGATCGGGGGCGTCATCTGGATCGAAGTCTAGGCTCGTATTTTTCACGTTCCCGGGCATTGGCCTTCATCATACGAATGATGCGATGGTTGCCACCGCAGGAGTTCCAGACGAGGACCGGCCTACGAACGGCTGGGTGGCAGCCATGTAGTGGAGCCGCCATCGACAACGGCGGCTCTAGACACTGATCTCGCCCAGGTGCAGGGAGAGCGCGGTCTGAACATGCCGGAAACCGTGGTACTCTACGCCCAATGACAGCATCGGCGAAGGGTCTTTTGCGTCTAGTGCCGTTTCTCGCTCCCGGCCTTCTGCTCGCGCAGGTTCCGGATGGGTTCGACTCGATTTTCAATGGCCGCAACTTGGCCGGCTGGCACACCAGCCTGACCAGTCACCACGGCGACACCAACGAGTGGCGCGTGGTCGAGGGCGCGATCATCGGCCAACAGGATCGCGAGGGCAACGGCGGGATTCTGCTGACTGACGAAGCCTTTGAGGACTTCGAGATTTCCTTGGAGATCAATCCCGACTTCGGATGCGACGGCGGCCTGTTCCTGCGCTCCAACGGCAGCGGGCAAGCCTACCAAGTCATGCTTGACTATCTGGCGGGTGGCAACGTTGGCGGTGTGTACGGCGAAGGGCTGACCGGCCTCGAAACCAAGGAGTCCGAGGGCTGGGAGAAGGCGTGGGAGAAGGATGCATGGAATGCCCTTCGGGTTCGCATTCGTGGCGTCGCTCCCCGCATCGATGTCTGGCTGAACGGGAAGCAGATCGTCCAATTCCAAGACACCGAGAACCGGCTCCCAGGTGGCGCGACGGATGGGAGCATCGCCTTGCAAGTGCATGGCGGTGATCGCTGCCAGCCCGGGCTGGAGCACCGCTTCCGGAATCTAGCGGTGAAACGGCTCTAGCGGGTTACGTTGGCCCGTTGGCTCGGCATCGCGGTTCCGACCGCGAACCACACCAGTTCCATCGCGACGATCCAAAGGCGCATGGCGACGGCGAGCGTCATCGCGGTTCCGGCGGCAACGGCCTGAGCGAGCAGCAGTCCGAGGATTCCCTCGCGAACCCCGATGCCGGCGGGGGCGATCATCGTCAGCAGCGCGGCGAGCCATGCCAAGGCGTAGCAGCCAGCGATGAACGCGAACTGCTGACCGCTGATGTGCGGCAGTAGCGCCCGAGCGAAGCAAGCCATGGCGAACGCCAGCAAAACCCACGTCGCGACATACGACGCCCAGATGCCGAGCATCTGCATGGCGCCGATCTCCAGCCGTCGAAAGGGCCGGCCGAGGGCTCGGGCAAGCCGTTCCCCCCACCAATTGAGTGCGGGCGGATAGACGATTCCGCATGCCAGAACCGGAAAGGCGATCAAGATGCCCCGCTGCCAGACAGCGAGGGTCGTGGCGGCCGATCCCGCCAGCCATGCCGCCGGCACGATCGAAGCGAGTGCCGCCAGTACCATGTCGAGCATCGTTGCGGCTAGGCAGGTGGATGCGTCCACGCCGTAGCGGCGCGTCAGATAGACGCGACTTGCGAATTGCCAGATCCCCCCGGGCACGTACCGACTCAATTCCGACTTGCGGTAAACGCGGTAGATGTCCCAGTACGGGAGGCCGTGCCCGAATCCGCCGATGAGTCGGGTCCAGCCAAGCGGACGGACGAGGTACCAAGCCGCCGCGCCCGCGAACGAGATCGACAGCAGGACCGGATCGACCTGCCAGGGCTCGGCGCGAACCTGCTGCCAGCTGCCGTGGATCATCCGGCCGATGAAGAAGGCGAGGACCAGCGGAACGGCGGTCTTGAGTGCGGGGATCGCCCATCTAGTCACGGGCGATCTCGATGTCGGGAAGGACAAGTTCGGGATCCGGTGCGCCCCTGTCCAACTGCGCTTCGGCGAGCCAGCCGGTGGCCAGAAACACGATTCCCGTGATCGCAAATGCGCCCGCAGCCAGCAGGGCGGGGAGCGCGGCCGGTCGGGGAACGAGCCTTGCCAGCGCGGGAACCGCCAATACTCCGGCCGCGAGCGCGCAAGCCAGTGCTACCCCTCCGAAAAAGTGAGCGGGTCGGCCTCGGTAGCGGGTGCGCAGCAGCACGGTGCCGAGGTCGAGGAAGCCCTTGGCCAATCGGCTGACACCGTACTTGGACCGGCCGTGGCGCCGCGGATGATGCCGGATCTCGACTTCTGCCACGCGATAGCCGCGATGCGCGGCGAAGACTGGAACGAAGCGGTGCTGGTCTCCGTAGATCCGCAGCGAGCGCGCGAGTTCGCCGCGGTAGCACTTGAAGCCGCAGTTCATGTCGTGCAGGCGAATTCCGGTCGCGCGGCGCATCACGGCGTTGAAGATGCGCGAGGGAAGCACTTTGTGCCACGGGTCGCGGCGCACGCGTTTCCAGCCCGATACGAGGTCGTACCCTTCCTCCAGCTTGGCTAGGAACTTCGGTATCTCGTCGGGATCGTCCTGTAGGTCGCCGTCCATCGTGAAGACGATCGGAGCGCGCGTGCGAGCGAAACCCGCCATCAAGGCCGCCGACTTGCCGGAAGGCGCCCGCAGCTTGACCAGTCGCACACGGTCCGGATCGTGCAGCTGGTCGAGGCGGCTCCACGTGGAGTCGCTGCTCCCGTCGTCGACGAACAAGATTTCGTGCTCCGCCGGCAACGCTTGCTGCAAGCGGCGGGCCAGTTCCTCGACCGTCCCTTCTTCGTTGCGAACCGGAATTACGACCGAAACGTCTGGTGGCGCGGACATGGCGGGAGCATTGCCGATAATAGCTACTCAGCCCGGGCCTGCGTAGAAACGAATACGTCCGCTCGATGCGTCAATCGGTCGCCCCGAGCATTGCGCGCAGCACCCAATGCGGATACTCCGCGTTGCGAAAGAACTCCCGACCGGCGAGACCGGAGGCGGAAGCGTGGTAGTCGATCAGCTGATCGCGAATCGATGCAGTGCGCGGACCGAGCTGATGGATCGCGTTCGCCGCGCGGAGCGCGACGCGTTCATCTTCGTGACGCAGCTGCCGGAGGAGCGCGGCGAGCGGCTCTTCCGAGTCCCCAAGGCGGCACAGGACTTGGGCCGCGATCGTCGCGACTGCCTCTGACGGATCGGAGAGGGCTCGTTGCAGGACCTCGGACGCCGCCCTCGCCGCCTCGCCGTTCGCCAGCAACCCCACCGCCGCCCAGAAGCGCACCGTGGGGTCGGTGTCGGCCAAGCGTTCCTTCTGCCTGGCGACGAACTGCGGGCCTTGTCCGACCCAATCCGCCGTTTCGAGGATCCGTTCGATCGGATACAGGAGCGCATCGCGATCGAACGCGGTCGCGGCGGCGCCGTCGAACCGCAGCCACATGTCCGACTCCGGCAGGAAGCCGAGATCGCGGTAGCGCAACGTCCAAGCGCGCAGTGTCGCCCGCATCCTCTCCAACTCGGATCGGTAGTCGGCGTGACCCGCGAGATCGCGAATCTCGTGGGGGTCTCGCCGCAAGTCGAAGAGTTGCTCGCGTGGCTTCGTGCGAGTCATGTAGAGGGCGGCCGGAGGGCGTAGCGAGCCGCTGGCGGCCCTTGCGTGCAGCGCTTTGGTGACCGGGTGCGTGCTTGGGTAGAGGCGCGTCTGCTCGTGGAACCAAGGCAGGTGCGGAAAGTAGTTGCGAATGTACTTGAAGCGGCGCCCGCGCACCGAGCGAATGAATTCGTAGCGCTCGTCGACCCGATCCCGGTAGCCGAAAACGAAGTCTCGGTCCGGGCCGGCGCGGGCGCCAAGGAACGCTGTCCCGTGGAAGTGCTCCGGGGCGGCGAGGCCCGCCAAGCTGAGCACGGTGGGCGCGAAGTCGACGAACGAGACGAGGCGATCGGTAACCCCACCGGGTAGGGCCGGAGCCCACTCCGCGAAGGCCTCCGGGAATCGGATCAGCAGCGGGACATGCATCGAGGACTCGAACAGGAACGACTTGCTGCGCGGCATGCCCGCTCCGTGGTCGGAGTAGAAGAAGACGATCGTCGAGTCCTTCAGTCCGTCCGCCGCCAACTGGTCAAGGATCCGCCCGACAATGCCGTCGGCGAAGCTGATGTTGTCGGCGTAGCGCGCGTGAGCCTGGCGCACGGCAGGCGTGTCCGGGTAGTACGGTGCGACCTGTGCTTGGGCAGGGTCGTGGCGCTGCTCGACCGGCAAGCTCTCGTATCGTTCGGGCCATCCGAACCAGGGGTGGTACATCTGGCTGGAGTGCGTGTCCGTGATGTTGATAACGGTGAAGAAGGGCTTGTCTTCGCGACGCCTCCAGCCCTGTTCGCGCCAATCGGGGCTGATCACGTCCCACGTGGAATCTGGAGGGATCCAGTTGTAGTCGGTCTTGGAGTGGTTCGAGACGTAGTAGCCTGCGTCGCGCAAGTACTCGGTGAATCCCCGGACGTATTGCGGAGGCACGCCCGAGGAACGCATGTGGTGGGTGCCGATGGCGGGTGGATACATCCCCGTGATCAGGGTGGAGCGCGCGGGAGCGCACACGCCGCTGTTGGAAAACGCCCGCGTGAATCTCACGCTCTCGCGGGCGAATCGATCGAGGTTCGGGGTTGCGGCGTACTCGTCTCCGTAGGCGCCGAGGTTCGGACTAATGTCCTCGAAGACGATCCACAGAATATTCGGCGCGGACGCGAACGCCCAGCCCGGTGCGCAGAGCGCCAGGGCCAAGAGCAGTAGGGGAGAACGATGCATGCGTGGAAGAGCCCGCGCTGCCATTCTAGAAGACGCTCGCGACCGGCGAATGCGGGGGGCATTGACAACCGCGCCCGGATTGCGCGACCGTAGGCGTTTAGCCAATGCAACTCAAGCGCATTTCCCCTGAAGAGGCACGCGACCTGCTCGAGTCCGACGAGGGCTACGTCTATCTGGACGTGCGGTCCATTCCCGAATTCGAGGCCGGCCACGCTCCGGGCGCCAAGAACGTCCCCCTCCTGCACCGGACTCCCGCCGGCATGCAATTCAATCAGGACTTCGTCGCGGTCTGCGAGCGCGCGATCGGCAAGGACACGAAAATCATCACCGCATGCCTGAAGGGCGGGCGCTCGCTGCGGGCCGCCCAGACGCTCCTTGACCACGGGTTCGCGAATGTCGTCGACATGCGCGGCGGCTTCCACGGAGAGTCCGACGCGATGGGGAACCTAACCTACGAGGGATGGGCCCCGCGCGGGCTGCCCGTCACGACGGAAGCGAGCGAGGAGCAGACCTACGCGGGGCTGTCCAAGGGCTGAGCCGCGTACGCGCGGCGCCTACCACTCGTAGACTTCGCCCGGCTCCAGCGTCGCCACGTCGATCTCGGAGTCTTCGCCGAGGTTCGCGCGCAGTTTCGCGGGCGTTCCGGTCAGGACCGGGAACGTCCCGTAGTGCGTGGGGATCACGACGCGCGGCTGCAGGAACTCGCAAGCGAGCGCGGCCTCCTTGGGTCCCATGGTGAACAGGTCGCCGATCGGCAGCAGGGCCAGTTCCGGTTCGTATATCCGGCGCACGAGCTGCATGTCGCTGAACACGTTCGTGTCGCCGGCATCGTAGAACGCCCGGCCGTCGGGCTGGCGCACGACGAAGCCCGCCGGTTCGCCCGCGTAGATCAGCTTGCCGCCTTCCTCGATGGAACTGCTGTGCTGCGCTTGGGTCATCGAGACGCGCACGCCCTGCGTTTCGTAGCAACCCCCCTTGTTCATGCCCATCACGTTCTGAACGCCCTTGGACCCGAGCCAGAGCCCGATTTCGTAGTTGCACACGATTTCGGGACGGAATTTCTCCGCGACGGACAGCGCTCCTCCGATGTGGTCGGGATGCCCGTGGGTCAGCAGCACCAGATCGACGCGTTGCAACTCGTAGCCTTCGGGAAAGCTCGGGTTGCCTTCGATCCACGGGTCGATCAGGATCGCCGGCCCGTTCTCCGGCTGCACGTGGAACGTGGCGTGGCCCAGCCACGTGAATCGAGTCATCTCCGATCAGCCTCCTTTAGGGTTTGAAGGTAGGGCATTCGATCACCCGGCCCGCTTGCGCCGGCGCCGCCGAGTCCCCCTGCCGGACGCGGAGAGGAACTCCGAAGTCGGCGGCTTGCCGTGCTGGAACGCCCCGCGGGGAACCAATCGCTGCACGGTGTCGGCAAGGTCGAATTGCTCGCGCGGTCCCTTGGCCAGGACTTCGTCGGCTCCCGTCGATTCCGGTGCGAGCGCGCCCACCTCGGCATACCCGGACAGGATCACTACCGGGGTGTCACGGGCGATGGCGCGGATGCGCTGCACGACCTCTCCGCCGCTGATGCCCGGCATCCGGTAGTCGGTGACCACCAAGCTGTACGGCACGGTCTCGAGCGCCTCTTGAAACAGCTCGAGGCCCTCCTCTCCGCTGCCAGCGGTCGTGACGGCGTAGCCGATGTCCTGCAGGATGATCTTCCTTGCCAGCAGGCCTTGGGGGTTGTCGTCGATCAGCAGGATCTTCGCGGGACCGCTGCTATCGACCATCGTCAGGCCTCCCAACGCGGGGCGTCGGCCCGGCCGCGAACGCTGTCCATCGCCAATCCGTCAGAGTCACGATACGTCCGGTTCCGAAACGCGCCTTGAGAAGGGTCACTCGACCTCGCGCGGGGCCGTGTAGCCCTTGCGCGCGACGATCTGGTACTTGATCCGCTTGTTCTTCTTGCCCGTGATCCGGAGTTCCTTGTTGGTCTGGGGATCGACGAGGCGGACCGTGATCTTGCGGAACGTGCCGTCGCGTTTCGTGTTGGACGGGACGTAGACCGCCGTGTACTGATTGCGCATCAGGAAGTTCAGCGTTTGGAAGATTGTCGGGAACTGGCCGTAGAAGCGCGGGAAGAAGGCGAAGCCCCCGCTTTCCCGCGCGAACGTGCGCAACTGGTTCTCCGACTGGAGCCAGCCGATCCTGGTGATGCCGCCCACGTAGCCGCGCGAATCGAGGATCTCCTTGAGCATCTGCGCGAGGCCGACGGCGTGAATCGTGACGCCGCCCTCTTGCACGATCTTGCGCGTCTGGTTGAAGTTGAGGCGGCTGAAGGTGTCGTCGCCGCTCGACAGCACGACGATGGACTTGCGCCCTTCGATGCCGGACATGCGCTGGACGGTGTCGGCCAGCGCGTCGAACAGGTTCGACTCTCTGTAAGCGGCGATGCGTAGTCGTTGCAAGGCGTTGTTGATCTCGCGACGGTCCTGCGTGAAGTCGGCGAGGATCTCCGGCCGCAAGTCGTACGCGATCACTGCGATCCAGTCCTCCGGCCGCAGGGTCGAGACGAAGCCGTAAGTTGCCGTCAAGGTCTGGTACCACGTCTCCGACCAGTACGACTGCCAGCGATTGCTGAATTCGATCAGCAAGGCGACCGTGGCGGGGGCTTCCGTCGCGCTCACGCTGATCAGCTTCTGCGGAGCGCCGTCCTCCAGCACTTGGAAGTTACCTGGCGGGATGTTCTGGATGGGCATGCCGTTGTTGTCGAGTACCGAGATGTCGACCGTGACGGCGTTGGCGTCCGCCGTGAACAGCGGCTGGTCTTGCGGAATGCGTTGCGGGGCGCGCGTTTCGACGGGCGGACGCGTAGGTGCGTCCGGGGGGGCGCCCGGGCCGGGCAACGTGCCCGGGCGACGCGGGGCGTCGGGCAGCGGCCGTCGCGGGCGATCCCCTAGCGGACCCGGTGCCTGAGCCCACACCGTCAATCCCGCGACTAGCACGGCCGCCGCGAGCGCAAGAAGCCCGATCGGGCGGAGGGCGTGGCGTGCGTTTTCCATGATGGGCTCTTCAATCCGACTGCCGTGCTCTGGCTCCGGCCGCCAGCGGCAGTGCCCTTATGGTAAACCCTGCCGAAGGCCGTGCCATGCGACTGATCTCGCGGATATGGGTTCCGGTCAGTTGGCGGGTTTCAGCTTGAAGTTGTAAATCAACTCCGTGCGGCTGTCGAAGCTCGAGACGGTTCGCGTCCGGCTTTGGAGGTTCTCCGCCATCGCCTTGAGCTCGTAGTCGATGTTAAGGTCGAGCCCCTTGAAGTAGTACTCCCCGGTCGCCTTGGTGTGGAACGACTTGACCTCTTGCGTCCGGGAGTTCTTGAGTTGCACGACCGCTTGGACGCCATCCTCCGCCTCGTCGGTCACCTGGCCCTTGACCGTGCGCGTCGGAGGCTCCTTCTTGCCCTTCTTGCCGAAGCCGGGAAACTGCGCGCGAGCCGCCGGCGCGGCCAGTGCCGCGGCAAGGAGGAACAGGTGGCGTCGCGTACGATACATGGCTGCTCCTATCCTACTCTTCCTCCACGCGGCGTTTCGCCGCCCGCGCCTCCTTGCGCGAGCGCAAGATCAGATTCGCGGTCGTCTTGTCCATCCCGTAGACAGCGGCCGTGCGGGTCGCCGATTCGAATCCGGAGGCTGACGCGGTGATCACGTACGTCGCGTCCCCCGCCGGGAGGTGGATGCGGTATTCGCCGCGATAGTTCGTCACCGCCCGGTACTTCTTGCGGGGGTTGGATTCGTCGTAGGCGACGATCCTGGCGCCGGGCAGGGCGAGGTAGGAACCCTTGAACACCGTTCCGAAGAGGAGCGCTGTCTGGTCGGCACCCTGGCTCACGCTCCCGAGGAGCGCGAACGGGGCTGCGAGGCGCAGCACGCCGCGTCGCCCGAGGTTGCGAGGCCAAGCCATCCGCTCAGAGTTTCGCACGAAACCGATCTCCGGTCCACGCGAAACCGGCGCGTCGCGGGATCTGTCGTAAGCTGAGAGCGGCAACTCGTGAATTCAGTGTTCACATGCTTGCATGCGCGCGCGGCCGCGCTGGCCCTAGCCAGCGCGTTGCTGCCGTGGCAGGCTTTCGCGCTGCTGGCGGCGCCTCCGACCCATGTCTGCCCGCGCAACAGGGTCGCGAGCGAATGCCGGATGGCTTGCCACCGGTCGCAGCCGGCGCAACCGAAACCCTCCGTACCGTCCTGCCATCGCGTGCAGGATGCCAGCGAGGCGTCGGCGAACGTGCGTGCGTGCTTGGTAGCGCGCCGCTGCCCGGGACCCGAGGGATCCCACCACTGGGTGCCGGAGCCCCCTTACGTATTCGCATCCGTTGCGTCGGTAAATTCGCCCCCGGGCGGAGTGCATCTGGCGGTCACGCCGTCCGCGCTCCCGACCCCTATCGATTTGCCGCCGCCCTTGCCTCCCCCTAGACACCCGATCGCCCTTCAGTAGAACAGGCCTCGTCCGAGGCCGCGCGCATCGTCTCCGGTCACTCCGATTGCGACCGGTACGGTCAGCGGCCCGTCGCGGGGCGGACTGGCTGGATTCGGGACATTTCGGGGAGGATTCGTCATGCGTTTCATGCAGGTGGCTTGCCTGCTCGCCTGCGCCACGGCGATGGAGGCGGAGATCACCGTCCGCGTGGAGGACCCGTCAGGCGCGCGGATACCGGATGCGGCGGTCTCACTGCGCGATGCCGCCGGTGTCGTCGTCGCGCGCGGCACGACAGCGATAGATGGCGAGATCGCGTTCCGGGAGGACGGCGACTCGGTGGCGGTGCAGGTCCCGGGCTTCCGCGACGCCACGCTCGCGCTCGAGGGGAGGATCGCCGTAACGGTCAGCTTGGAACTTCCGAGTCTGGATCGCGAGTTGCGCGTCGAGGCTCCGCTCGAGGCGGTCGCGCCAGTGGCTGCCGAAGCGGTCGAGCCGGATCGCGTCAGCGGCGCCGACTTGGTCGCAAGCTTGCGGGAGACGCCCCAGGTCAGCGTGATTCGACGCGGCGGCACGAATTTCGAGCCCGTCGTGCAGGGCCTGCGCGAGACGCAGCTCGCGATGGTCGTGGACGGGACGCGCACCTTCGCCGCGGGTCCGGCGCGCATGGATTCCGAGCTGAGTCATGTCGATCCCGGCAGCATCGACACCGTGGAGGTTGTCACGGGTCCGTACGCCTTGGAGGAGGGCGCGGGAGCGATGGCCGCGATCATCGTGAAGTCATCCGAAATCCCTCTGCCCTCCGAATGGCGGGTCAACGGCCGTCTGGGCTTGGGTTGGCGCAGCAATGGCAACGGCCGCTTGGGGCAGGTGCGCGTGCATGCCGGGAATTCCGGCTTCGGATTCGACTTGCGGGCCAGCGGGGACCTGCTCGACGACTACCGTCCCGGGGGCGGCGGGCAGACCGCGGCTCTCGTGCCGAGCGATGCCTCCGCGCACCAGCTCGGGACGAAGCTGCGCTTCCAGCCGGACGCAAATCAAGAATTTCTCTTGGGCGGCTACTACGACGAGCAGACGGGCGTCGATTACCCTGGCCGGCTGCTGACAGCCGAGCACTTCCTGCTCCGGGCGTGGGAGTCGCGGTACCGCGTGGAGAGACCCGAGAAGATCCTACGCGCTTTGCGGCTGAACGCTTACCTGCACAAGAAGAGCCATCGCATGAGCAACCGCGAGAAGCCGACGGCGATGGACATGCCGATGCGGATGCCGCCATTCGCGCTCGACGTTTCGCTGCCCGCCGAGTCCGACACGGTCGGAGGCGCGGGTCGAGTCGAGCTGGTGCCCGGCGACGCTTGGCGGATCCATGCCGGGTTCGACGTGTTCCGGTTGGAGCAGGACGCTCAGCGCTTCATCGCTCGCGCCAGGGATCGCAAGCTCCTCTTCGACGACCGGGTCTGGGCCGGCACTTCGTTAAGCAATCTTGGAACATACGCCTTCGTGGGCAGAAGCTTCGACCGCGGCGAGGTGCGCGGCACGGTCCGCCTGGATTCCGTCGCAAGCGCCGCCGGGTACCCGAGCGACTACTTTCGGGCGCATTCCGGGAGCGACTTGGAGCGTCGGGAGACCAACGCGAGCGCGAGTCTGGCGGGGCGCTTGGACCTTGGCGGGGGACTGGCTGTCGCGGGCGGATTCGGGCGGGTCGTGCGGACCGCCAATGCCTTGGAGCGCTACGCGGATCGCTTTCCGAGCACCCGCTTCCAAGTCGCGGCGGAATTCATGGGGGATCCGGCGATCCGCCCGGAATCGAGCGTGCAGGGAGATTTGAGCCTCGCGTGGACGCGGGGCGCCTTGCGATTCCATGCCGGCGGATTCGTGCGGCGGATCGGGGACTACATCACTGTCATGGCCGATCCGACCTTGAAGAAGCGCTTGCCGCTGAGTCCGCCCACGGTGTTTCGCTATATCAACGGCGAGAGCGCCCTGTTCCGGGGATGGCACTTCGGCTTGAGCCGCGTGGCGGATCGCGTCGAACTTCGCGTGCAGGCTGCCAAGACAATCGCGGACGACCGCGAGCTGATGCAGCCGGTACTCGGCATTCCACCGCTCGAGGTCACCTCCTCGATCCGGTTCGTCACGCGTGATCGCAGGCTTTACGGCCAGTACGCCGTGCGCAATGTCTGGGACCAGCGACGCGTCTCGGGCGCGCGCCAAGAGACACCGTCGCCCGGCTTCGCGCTGCACGGATTCCGCTTCGGCGCGAATCTCTGGACGGGAGCGACGATGTACCTAGGCTTGGAGAACGCCGGGAACCGGCGCTACTACGAGCACCTGAACTCGCTCAATCCGTTCACGCGCCAGCGCGTTCCGGAACCGGGCCGCGCCGTGACGCTGGGATTCTCGACGACCTGGTAGCCGCAGTGCCTACTTGGCGACGTTGCGGCGATACTTCTTGTTGAACCGCTCGATCCGCCCTTCGGCATCGACGAGCTTGCGCTTGCCTGTGTAGAACGGGTGCGAATGAGAGGAGATGGCGAGATCGTAGAGCGGAAAGGTCTTGCCATCGATCTCGGTCGTCTTGTCCGTCTTGGCCGCGGAGCGGGTGATCCACTCGGTGTTCGTGGTGATGTCGCGGAAGACCACCTCGCGATAGTTGTCCGGATGGATGTCAGGTTTCATCGCTGCTCTGCCCGTAGCCACAGCCGTCAAGAAGCCGCGGCACTCCGCCCGACATCGCGGTCGGGCCGTGTGCTTCCACTATAGCGAATCGTCAGCGCGAATCGCTCGGGAGCGCGGCGGATTCGCGCACTCCGCCGGGCCTGTTGCAAAGCAGCAGCTTGCCGCCGCTTTCGGCTACCGTATGCGTGCGCTGCCGGCCGAGCAGCGCCTCGAAACGCGGCCGCTCCTCGGCATGGGTCACCAAGTACGTCGGAACATCGCGGTGCCACAGGGCGCCCAGCTCCCGGTCATCAACGAACACATCCGGTGCGCCGGGCGCGTTCGAGCCGTACTCGATGTTGTTCCGGCGCCCGTTCAGGAGCAAGACCTGTTGATTCGCGTAGTACGCGACCGAGGAGAACGCGTAGTATTCGTCATCCAAGACCAGCGTGCCAGGCGGCGAAGCCAGATAGGCATCGGCGATGGGTCGCGACGACAGGTACGGATCGAAGGTCGCCATGGCGGAGTGAGCCGCATGCAGCACGAGCGCGGAGGCGCAGGCGAGCGCGAGCGCCGCTCGGTTGCCGGCTAGGAACCATCCTCCGAAAGCCCCTAGGGCGGCTGCCGCGACCGCCACGGATAGCGGGCCTCGCAGGTATGCGAACGTCCCGAGCGTCAAGTCTTGGAAGTGCCCCAGGGCCAGCGTGTATGCTTCGGGGTTGCTCTCTAGCGAGCGGGCGATGTCACCGTCGGACGGCGGCTGCCCGGCGAGGGCCAAGACGGCCACTCCGGCGACGAGCGCGAGAGCGAAGATCGCAGCTGCGAATCGGCAGGCGACGAACAGGCGCCGGGGCGCATGGCTTGCCGCGCTGGCGAGCAGCAGCATGGCGGGCCCGTACAGCGGGAGCGTGTAGTACTCCTGGCTGGTCGATGCAGAGAAGAACAGCAGGCAGAAACCGCAGTAGCAGAGCATGAGCGTGCGGGTGCGGCGAGCACGATCGGCAATGCCGAACGCCAGCTTCGGAAGCGCCGCGAGCAGGCCGCTCCACGGAAACAGCCACGCCACATGTCCGGCCCAGAGCCATAGCAGAGGGACTCGGTCGTAGTCCGCCGGGAACCGCAACCCGAGATAGCGCAGCACGTGTTCGTTCACGAAGTACCGCCAGAAGAATCCGCGGTACTGGCCCGGCCCGCTGTCGAGTCCCCATGCGAAGTAGGGCGGATGACGGGCAATCTCGACGAGGTGCCACGGCGCGGCCACGAGGAGCGCGGCGCCGATCGCCCCGGGCAGGCCCATGCGGCGCCACGACGAGCGCGAGCGCCACTCGCCACTCCAGAGCAAGTACGCGGCGATGGCGCCGGCCGGCAGGACGGCCGCTACGAGGCCCTTGCACAGCAGTCCGCAGCCGATGGCGACACCGGCCCAGAGCATGAGCGCGCGCGCATTTCGCTCGCTGCCTTCGCGCGCTCGCAGAAAGCAGTCCAGCGCGACGAGCGACGCGCAGCCGACATAGATGTCCGGCATGCGCGCCCGCGTGAATAGGAACAGGCCCAAGCAGGTCGCCAGGCCGATTCCGGCGTACAGTCCGGCGAGGTCGCCGAAGGCCCACCGACCGGTTCGCCACCCCAGCCAGCAAAACGCGATCGCGGCCAGGGCCAGCGGCAGCCGCGCGGCCCAGTCATGCACCCCGAACAGCGCGTAGGAGACCGCGATCGCCCAGACCTGGCCCGGCGGCTTGTCGAAGTACACCACGCCGTTGAGTCGCGCCGTCGCCCAGTCGCCGGACTCGAGCATCGTCTGGGCGATTCGGGCGTACGTCGCGTCGACGTCGTCGAGCAGCGACGGCGGGCTCGAAACCGTGCCGAGAAAGACCGCCGCAGCGAAGGCGAGCACGGCCAAGCCGTGCATCCGCCCGTCACTGCGCCAGCCGTTCCATGCGCCAAGCTTGGAAGCCATCTCCCGGATCGCGGCCCGGAACGGTCGAGAGCACGCGTTCCGCCTTCCATTCCGGTCGGCCGCCGATCGCGGCTTCGACCACATCTTCGTTCTCCTCCGATTCCAGCGAGCACGTGGCGTAGATCAGCGTTCCCCCGGGAGCCAGAGCCGCCATCGCGTTGCCTAGAATGCGTACCTGCCTGCGTTGGAGGTCGACGAGGTCGTCCGGTCTCAGGCGCCATGTGATTTCCGGATTCCGGGCAAGCGTGCCGGTTCCGGAGCACGGCGCGTCCACGAGGATCCGCTCGAACGATCGAGCGAAGGGCAGGGGGCGCTCGGCGTCCAGCGCGAGCAAGCCAATGCCGGTCGTGCCGAGCCGTCGCATCGTCCGCAAGCGACGCAGGTTGCGGTCGCAGGCCACGACCGGCGCGGTCTCGGCCAGCAGGCGCGCCTTGCCGCCCGGGGCGGCGCACAGATCGAGCACTACGGAGCCGGGCCGCGCGTCGAGCAGCATCCCGGCGCGCTGGGAATTGAGGTCTTGGAAGCGGATCTTCGCTCCTGCCAAGGCCCGAATGCGCGCGGCCGAGCCGGCCCGCAGCGCGTAGGCTCTCGGAACCGGCGTCTCCGCGACCTCCAAGCCGGCTTCCCGCAGCGCGCGCAGCACCGTCCCCGGGGCGGTCGGGGCGGGAATCCTGAAGTACTTTACCGGAGGTCGCAGATTGGCCTCGAGGAGGGCGTCGCAGGCCGCCTTGCCCAGAGCGGCCTCCCAGCGGTCGGCCAGCCACCAGGGATGGCACAGCCGCGCCGTCGCGGCTGCGCTTGGAGCCGGCGGCAGGCGCCGCAGCACGGCATTGACGAGACCGCCAGCCGATCGCTTCCGAGCGAAGCTGGCCAGTTCCACGGCCTCGGACACGGCGGCGTGCGGAGGCACGCCGTCCATGAATCGCAGCTGGTAGGCCCCGATCCGCAGCACGGCCAGCACTTCCGGATCGACTTTCTGCAACGGCCTGTTCAGCTTGCTTGCGACTAGGTGATCGAGCGCGCCGCGGTACCGGAGGCAGCCCATGACGAGTTCGGTGACGAAGCGACGCTCTCGCTCGTCCAAGGCGTCCAAGCGCTTCGCATGGAGCAGTTCGTCGGCATGAGCGCCGTCCCGGTCGATGCGCCGGAGCACCTCGAAGGCGGTTCGCCTTGCCGCCGAGGCCGCCATGCCGTGTCACGATACCAAAGGACTCGCGGGCGTGCCACGCGGCGCGCGGACTGCCCGCGTGCTAGGATTCGCCTAGCGACGGTCGCGCAGACGCGTCGCCGTACCGGGTGGATCGATCAAGCAGCACACTCGTCGAGGTCAGGATCCCTGGCGACACTCGCTGGCTGCATCTGGCACGTCTCGTCGTAGAGCAGTGCTGCCAGGAGTTCGAAGTCGAGAAATCCGTCATGCTCGACATCAAGCTGGCGGTTGACGAAGCGGTCAGCAACGTCATGCGGCACGCCTATGGCGGCAACGCGCAACGCTCCGTGCATGTCGCGTTGCGCTTGGTGGCATCGGGAGTCGAAACCGAAATCTGCGACGATGGATTGGAGTTCGATCCATTCGCTCAGGAACTGCTGCCGCCCGACGAACTCCGTTCCGGAGGGCGGGGCATATTCCTCATGCGCGCCGTCATGGACGAGTGCGAATACGACCGCGTGGACGGGTGGAACCGCATCCGGATGCGCAAGCACTTGGCGACGAGCGCGGTCGACCAGTAAAGGGAAGCGAATCGAGAGCCATGGAAATCAATGTCCTGCACACGCCCTCGGGTTCGTCCGTGCAAGTTTCGGGCGATGTGGACAAGTCGAGTTCGCCACGGCTGCGAGAGGCGATTCTGGAACTCCTCACGGAGCGCTCGGAGGCGAGGGTCGTTGTGAACCTGGAGCGCGTGTCGTATATCGACAGCTCCGGGATCGCCAGCTTGGTCGAGGGCCTGCAGTCCGCTCGCAAGCGCAAGGCCCGGTTCGGGTTGGCATGCCTCAAGGAAGGCCCCCGGCACGCGCTGGAGCTGACGCGGTTGCTGGACGTCTTCGAGGTCTACGCCACGGAGGCGGACGCGCTCGAAGGCTGACATCGCGGATCGGGGCGTCGGATGCGCATTTTCGAGGCCGCCGGCCGCTACACCATCCGGCAGCTCGAGTACGTCGGCGGCCTCGCCATCCAGTTCTGGCGCGGGGCGCGGCTCTCCCTGCGCGTCAACCCGTTTACGGGTCGGCGGCTGCGCTGGAAACAAACCGTGGCGCAGATGGCGGAGATCGGCGTGCGCGCCTTGCCGGTCCTGTGCCTGATTTCCGGTGCGACGGGACTGATCATGGCCCTGCAATCGGGTGCCGAACTGCGCCGGTTCGGCGCCATGGATGCCGTGATCAACCTAGTCGGCACGAGCATGACGCGCGAACTCGGGCCGCTGATCGCGGCGATCGTGGTGATTGGCCGGTCCGGCTCGGCGATTTCGGCCGAGGTCGCGACGATGGTGGTCACCGAGGAGGTCGACGCGCTGCGCACGATGGCGATCGACCCGATCGATTTCGTGGTCGTTCCCAAGTACTTGGCGATGTTGGTGATGATGCCTGCGCTGACCGTGATGGGAATCTTCTCCGGCATTCTGGCGGGCGGACTCTTCACGTACTTCACGCTGGAGATGACCTTGGGCATGTACCTCAGCCGCACGGCCGAGATCCTTCTGATGCGGGACATCGTGAGCGGCTTGGTCAAGGCCGTCGTCTTCGGATCGATCATCGTCCACGTCGGTTGCCTGGAGGGCTTCCGAGTGACTGGCGGACCGGAAGGAGTGGGGCATTCCACGACCAACGCGGTGGTCAAGTCGATCTTCTTGGTTGTGATCGCGGACCTGCTCTGCACGACGTTCTTCTACTTCTTCTGGCGATGACCGGGCCCCAGACCCACGGACCGAAGCGGCAACTGCCCCACGAGGCGGGCGGCGAGCCGCTGATTTCGGTGCGGGGCGTCCAGGTCAGTTTCAGGGAGCGGCGGGTGCTCGACGGAGTCGATCTGGATATCTACAAGGGCGAGACTATGGTGATCCTCGGCGCTTCCGGCTGCGGCAAGACGACCCTGCTGAGACGGCTGGAGGGGCTGGAGAAGCCGGACCGAGGCTCGATTCGGATCGCGGGCGTCGACATCGTGACCGCTTCGCGCGAAAAGATGGAGGAGGTGCGCCGGCTCCTCGGAGTCTCGTTCCAAAGCGCGGCCCTGTTCGGCTCCATGACGGTTGGCGAGAATATCGCCTTGCCGCTGCTCGAGCACACCGACCTGGCCGAGTCCACGATCCGGGTCATGACGAAGATGAAGTTGCAGCAGGTCGGACTCGAGGGAGCGGAGGATCTGTACCCGACCGAGCTGTCCGGGGGCATGCGCAAGCGCGCTTCGCTGGCACGCGCCTTGGCGATGGATCCGCAAATCCTCCTGTTCGACGAGCCGTCGGCCGGGCTCGACCCGATCATCGCGACGGGCATCGATCAGCTGATCATCGGGCTGAAGCAGACCTACACCATTACAATCATCGTTGTGACGCACGAGCTGCAGAGCGCGTTCCTGATCGCGGATCGGATCTGCGTTCTCGATCAAGGGCGCGTGCTGGCCGTGGGCCCGGCCGAGCACATCCTGAACCACCCGCATCCTAGGATCCAGCAATTCGTCAAGCGGGTACCGGACGCCGTCGAGCGCGGGTCTTCCAGTTACATCACGGGTTTCGAATGAGCAACGAAGCGAAGGTCGGATTGCTCGTGGTGGTCGTGCTGGGCATCTCGGTCACGGCGTTCCTCGCGGTCGCGAACTTCCAGCTCACCGGCGAGACGCATACCTACCGGACTTACTTCGCGTACATCGGAGGCTTGGACGCAGGCAGCGTCGTGCGTTTCGGGGGGCGCAAGGCGGGCATCGTCCACGCTGTCCGACCGTGGCGCGAGGACATGACCAAGTCCGAGGTCGTGTTCCGCCTGCGCGCGGAACTGCCCGTAACCGAGGACACCGTCGCGACCATCGCCAGTCTCAGTGCGCTGGGTCAGAACTATCTGGAGATCAAGCCGGGCACGATCGAGGCCGCTCGGATCGCGCCCGGTGGCGTCGTCCGGGCGGTGGAACCGCTCACCATCGGCGACCTGACTCAAAAAGTGGCCGAGGTTGCCGACACGGCGGTCGACTTGATGGCGAACATCGACGCCAAGATGAACGTGGTGGTCGATGACTTGAGCGTGCTCATGGCGAATCTGCAGGAACTCAGCGGAGAGGAGAACCAGCGCAATATCGCCAAGATGCTGGAGAACAGCAACGTGTTGCTCGAGACGCAGACGCCGAAGATCGATCGCGTCCTCACGCAGCTCGGCGCGACGATGGAGGAATTCGAGGCGCTCGCGGAGGACTTCCGGGTAGTCGCGCGGTCCGCGGACACGACCGTGAACAATTTGAATCGGACCGTGGACGAGACGCGCGCCCCGCTGACGGACAGCCTCGTCCAGCTCGAGCGCACGCTGGTCGATGCCCAACTGGTGTTGCAGGACGCACGGGCGCTCGTGCTGGTCAACGAAGGCAACGTCGAAGAGATTCTTGACAATTTCCGTCGCGCGTCGGAGGATATCGCGGAGCTGAGCGCCGAATTGCGCCAGCGACCTTGGACGCTGTTGCGGTCGAAGCCGAAGCCGGACCGGCAGGTGCCCGTCGGAACCGGTTCCGGCGCGTCCCGACGCTGATGGCTCAGCCGGATGAGCTGACCGCCGAGAGTGCGCTGGCAATCCTCTCTGGACGAGTCGAGCTTTCCCCGCGAGCGACCGCGCGGCTGCTGGGCGGCGGCGTCTCCAATGTCGTGGCGCTCGTCGAAGACGGCGCGCAGCGCATCGTCTTGAAGCAGTCCCTCCCGCGCTTGCGCGTCCGCGACCGGTGGCTCGCCGATCGCGGGCGGATCGCTCGCGAATGGGAGGTCATACAGGCGCTGGCCGAGTTGCTCCCCAGGGGCAGGCTCCCGCAGTTGCTGTTTCGGGACGAGGAACGCTTCCTGTACGCGATGCGCGCCGCACCGGACGAGTCTGTCGACTGGAAGACGGAACTACTCGCCGGGACCTGTGACCGGGCGACCGCCCGCCAAGCGGGCGCAACGCTCGGTTCGATCATCCGGTCCACATGGGAGCATCCGGCCCTCAGGGCCAGGTTCTCCGATCGGACGGCGTTCGATCAGTTGCGGACCGATCCCTACTACCGCACGGTGGCTGTCCGTCATCCGCGGCTCGCAGCGCTTGTCGAGGACTGGGTCGCCGCATCGTCGCGGAGACAGGTCGCGATGGTGCATGGGGACTGGAGTCCCAAGAACTTGCTCGTCACGTCGGATGGGCTGGTCTGTATCGACTTCGAATGCGCGCATTTCGGCGACCCCAGCTATGACGCGGGATTCCTCTTGAACCACCTCATCTTGAAGGCCTTCCGCCGACCGGAACTCTCCGCAAGCTACTTGAGCCTGGCCCGGACGGCGATGGCATGGACGCTGGGGATGCTGCCTGCCGGCGGCTTGGAATGGTTCGAGGCCTCCGCCTTGCGGCATCTCGGGTTCCTGATGCTCGCGCGGGTCGACGGCAAATCGCCGGTGGAGTACCTCACTACCGATGCGGATCGGAACGCCGTGCGTCGGTTCGCGCTCGACCTGATCCGCGCCCCGCCGACTGCGGTGGACGAGGCCTGCGGCCGCGTGCGGATCGCCTTGGGATCGGCCCGCCCTACTGGGCTTCCTGAATCGCCTTGAGCGTTTGCGTCGCTTGGGCCTGCATCGAGTTCGGCACTCTCGATGCTTCGGTCATCCAGCGCGTGGCCTGCGGGATGTTGTCCCCGGCAATATCGAGCTTCACGTAGCAGAACCCGAGCATGTAGGCGAGCAAGCCGTACTGCTCGCCGCCTTCGGCCTTGATCGCGTCGGCCGCTTGGAGCAGGTGCCGGCGCGAGGTGCGCCAAGCGCCCTTCTGGAAGTGCGCGTTGCCGATGATGTAGTTGCCAAGCGCGGCGAATTTCTTTTGGTGCGCTTCCCACGCTTCTTCCGAAGTCCCCTCGGGAGCCGCCTTCTCTTCCATCAGCTTGACCAATTCCTCGCCACGAGCGATGGCGTTGTCTGGGTTCCCGTTGAGGGCATGCTGCCCGAGCGTGAGCAAGTATTGCTCGTTGCCGGGGTTGTTGACTAGAGCGCGTTCCATCGCGAGGACCATGGAAGCCACGTCCCCGGCCTGCTGGTAGGCGATGACGCGCTTGTCGTCGAGGCCGGCCGCGTACTCGCTCTCGGGATACAACTCGAGCAAGGTGTCCATGAACTCGACCTGCTCCGCGGGGGGACTCTGCGTCATGCCCACGTTGATGGCCCACTCGGTGTACTGGATGACGCCGTTGGCATAGTCGACCGCGCTCTGATGCAGCATCTCCTCGTCTTCCGTGGGATCGTCCGGAGCCGGTTTGGCGGCCTCCGCGACGGCCAGCGGCTTGGTGGTCGCGAGTGCTTGGCGAAGTTCGGCCCACTGCTGCGAGTTCAGCAGGGCTTGGTTGTAGTTGTGCCGCACCTCCAGATCGTTCGGCACGTACTGGAGGAGCCGCTTGCCGACTTCCCCTGCTTGCGTCCAGTTCTGCTGCTGCGTGTACAGCCCTTGCAGCTGCATCAGCACGTAGCCGAGGTAAGTGCTCTCGGGATAGTCGTTCAAGAATCCCTCGAGGATGCCGATCCGTTCCGCCGCTTCTTCGGCGATGCCCGCTTCGGTCAGGACAGCCCCCTCGGGGGACTGCGAGTCGATCTCGACATCGCGAATCTCCAAGGCGGGTTGGCCGATTGCCGCCGACGCGCAAAGCAGGGCAGCAAGGGCGAGCACGAGTAGGTGTTTCATCGCGGATCTCCGAAGAACCCCCATCATAGTCAGGTCAGGGCCGTGGAATCAAGATCGACGAAGCGAGACCACCGCTCCCGCTGACGGATTCGAGTTCTCGAGGTCGCTTCTGAACGGGCAGCGCAACAGCGTTTCTTGAAAGCGCGGCACGGGCGTGCTCCCGATTCATGATTCCTGCCGACGCAGCGACGAACGGGTCGGGAGCGCCTCCGTCCGTCTTCGCAGATACAGACGCAACCGCCGTGCCGCACAACCCTGGGCCCGACTCGGGTGAGGGTACGCTCGACAGCGGCTTCCAAGTCGGGTGTCTAGCGGGGGACTGCACGGATTCGGGTGAAGTGCCGGGTCAGCTAGCTCGGTTCACATAAGCTGCAAGTCGCGCGACCCTTCACCGACGCATCAAGGTTGGCCGAAGAGGTTTCACCTCGCTCGCGCGCCAACCTAGTGCTGAGTCACACCGAACCACTCGAACGCAGGTCAGACAGGCCACGAACCCTTCGGCAATAGACCGTTGTCGGTCAGAGCCCGCTCGATGAGCACAGTTGACACCTGATACCGCGATGCTGCTTCAACCACGAGATCGGCGTCCGGTGGACGGTTGCCGACGAACTCCTTCAATGACTCGACCGGGCAGAGGAACTCAGTGGCGAAGGCCCTCTGGAATTGCTGGCGCGGAGTGTGCGATTCGGTAATCGGAAGCAGTCGTTCGGTGTCCTTCGCCATGATGTGGTCTCCGATGATCCGCGCTAACGCGAAGCGTCTGCTAGTCGGATGGCGTCTCGTGAGCGAGACCATCAGTTCGCTGGGTCGACTCGAACCGCGAATACCGGCGGGCATTGGGCCCGAGACATCCGCGCCCTGGCGGATCCATTTTCCTTGGACACCGCAAATCTCCGCAAGCCGCTTGTTATCTAGACCGCCATCTCCGGCGTGCCACTCGCGCCGGGCGGCCCGGGCCAAGTCGACGCCACGTCTCCAAGGCTGCGCCTGTGTTCGCTCGGAATCCGCTGCAGCCTCAGAGAGGACGTCGGACGTACTTAGCGCCAGCGGCGTACCACCTGTGGGAATCGTCTCCAACAGCGTGCGGAGATCCTCGAGTGCGAAATCCTTGGAGGCTGTCGCCATTTCCTCGATGGCACCGGTGCCCACCTCGCGAGTTGCTTCCTTGAGTCCGTTCAGTAGGGCGGCATCCGCTTCTTCGGGGTCGAATCCCATGCGGGCCTCGAGAGACCTCAGGAGTGAGGCGTCTTGATCCTCCATTTCCCGTTCGACTTCCTTCCAAGCCGTCGAGAGTTCCCGGACGTCGTCGGGGCAGTCGAGAATCGGGCCGTTCAACCGCTTTACAACACTGTCGACCAGCCCCTTTACAGCGTCTTCGAATTCTGCAGCAGGCACTGATCGGTCAAGAGCATGAAGGAAGCGGAACTGCGAGACCGGTTCGGCAACGAACGGTCTCGCTTGGATCCTGACAGCGTCATGTCCGCCACGGATTTCGATATCCGGCCAGAGATAGCCATTGCCCACCGCTCCCATGCGATGCCCCATCTCCCATGCGAGGCCGGCTCCTTCCGATTCCCATCGCAGTCGCCACCAGTTCGCCACGAACCAAGCTGCCAAATGGTACGCAGACACGCGAATTCGGGTTCGCAGTCGCTGTCGGCTTCCTTCAGTCGACGAATTGGAGGTAAGCGTGACTCCAGCTGCCTCGACGCCGATTTCGGCGAGGAAGTGACGCCCCATGGATCGAGCCCCTCCAGCCTCGACCCATTTCAAGTCAATCCGAAACCCGGGTTTCATAATCCTTCCATATCTTGAGCACATCCTTGGTGAGTGGATCATTCGTCGGCATGGGGTAGCCGTGATAGATGCCTTGGGCCTGATTTTCCAATTGCCCCTCGACCGGAACCCCGCTCTCGGTGACGGACCAGACGGTCTGAGGGAAACCTCCCCTAACCTGCACACTCACGAGACCACGCTTGATCCCCTCCCGCAACAGGCGTAGTGCCACTCTCGAATCGAACACGCCGACAGCATCGCACATCGACTTGTTGGGCCGGTGTCTCGACGGAGGAACGAGCCCATAGTTGCCAGGGTTCGCCTTGTGCTCAGGGTTACCTCCGTACTTCACGCGACCCGCGAGAACTGCCAGTTCACCTTCGCTACGGGTTGAGTCGATACGTCTATTCGGGTTGAACCGCCGCCTCCGCATCGAATCGACCCGCCTCGGGCAAGACAGAGCGCGCTCAGCACTCAAAGCGTACGATAGCACGATCCTTCGTGCTGTGCTCGCGCTCGAGTTTTTCACCTCGGGGGTGAAAGTTCCAAACCCTTCCCGAGCTTGGATTGCCATGCTTGCCGACAAAGCCTTCGAATTCCTTTATGGCGTCTGCGACAATCTGCTGACCGGCCTTGCCGAGCTGTCGGCGGTCGCCGCGCTCTCGCGGATCCTCGGCCTGCCTTAGATCCTGCAGAAATAGGTCTGGATCAAGGGCCGCCACCGGAGCTGCAGCTACGCCCAGAACCTGCTGAACTTGATTTTCACGCACTGCATCGGCGGCGGGGACCTTGACACGATCGACGCACTGGCCGCGGACGAGGCGGCCTGCGAGTGTGCCGGGCTCTAGGGTTCCGTGCCCGACTGCCGCCGCGGGGAGTATCTGGCGCACTTCAGCACCAATGCCTAGGACGGATTGCAATCCTCCGTGCGGCCAGTCAGCGCGCAAGTCGCGCCGCCGATCGCCGCGGCCTCCGGAAGAGAACAGGGCTACTTGCGGGTATTCATCAATGGCATGGGCATCGAGATGCAGGTCAAGCAGTTCGAGCGCGGCGCGGCGGGTTACAACGGGTAGCGGCAGTACTGGCTGCTTTCGCTGTTCGTGGGGCGGGCGTGGGCCAGTGCGCGGCTGAACGCGGGCGGCATGGACGTAAACGGGGACTTCGCGGAGCAACTGGCGGCGGACATCGACCAACTGGTCCCCGGCGAGTATCCGGTGTGGGCGCGGGCGGACGCGGCGTACCGCTGCGAGGCATTCGTGAAGGAGTGCGACCGGCGCGGCTGGGACTACTCGGTGAGCGTAACTGATCCGAACAAGAGGGCACCGGTGTTGCGGATGGGCGAGTTGGTGCGGTGGACCCGCGCCAAGCAGGGTTAGGAGAACGTGTTCAATGGCCGCTGGAGCAGGGCTTGCACCATCCGCCGTGCCAGTCTTACAAGGTCAACCAAGAGTACTACTGGTGCGGGCAGATCGCGCAGTTGCTGCTACTGCAACACCAAGTGCTGCCGGAGAAGGCGTGGCAGCATGGGCCGGTGCCGCTGATTCGGCACTTCGTGCGCAGCGTGGGCCAGTTGCAGAATCGCGGGCGGGGCCGGAAGCTGCTGTTCGGGAGGTGCAACTACCGCTTGGGGTGGCTACTCCTGGCGGGGCGCATCGGACCGGGCTGGGGGGCGGCGGGTGCCGCCGGAACGGAACCAGAGGTAGCCCGGGGAGCTGACGGGGTAGTCGGCGGGGAGCGGTGTGCCTGAGTAGCGTGTCGAGATGCGTGCGGGGGTGCCACGAGGTCTCGGACGGCCTCCGAGACACCGACATGCAAACTCCCGGAGATCATTTGAGGCATCCAAAACGCATAGAAATGGATTTGTCGAAAGCAAGCTCCGCGAAACCCCCAGGATGGCCAGAATCAAGCGGGAATTTGGGCAAGGTAGCGCCTCAGCTTTTCGAACGAGGCCATTTTCTTCAGGCCGAGCATACGGAAGGCCTCTGTGAACGAAGTGCCGCCTTCCAGCACGCGCACCATCAAGGCCCGTGCGAAACGCTTGCTGACACGAACATGCAACGTCGAATAAGGGTTTCCGCAACCATCTTTCTGCATCAACTGCAACCGACTGACTTCTGCATCGTATGCTGCACCCAACTCTTTCCGAGAGATCCGACCTGCGTCATGGATGCGCCGAAGGATGACCAAGGTGCTCACCTTGTAGCGGCGTGCCAGACGATTCAACTCGCGTTTGAGGCTGGCACTAGGATCAAGCTCGTCGCGCAACACGGCTGACGGCACTAACAGTTCGGCCGCGACGCGATTACACCACCGTTCGGACTCTTGGCTAGGAATTCTTCTCGCGTCAGTGTCGGAGATGCCGGACCTACCCAACCAGAGGTGTGCGAACTCGTGCGCGAGAGTGAACATCTGAGCTGCCTTGGTATCCGCCCCATTGACGAAGACCAAGGGAGCCCAAGGGTCGGCGAGCGCAAAGCCTCGGAACTCCTGAGGATCCAGTCTGCGCCGATTGTTGCTACCAACAACTCCGCTGATCATAACCAAGATGCCGCAAGCCTCTGCCTGCTCAATCAAGCGTCGCAATGCGTCTGTCCAAGTGGCGAGGCCCGCCCGCTCCCCTAAATCGATCCCTAGAGCGTGGCGCATCTGGGCAGCTGTCTCGACGATGTCATCGCTGACTCGAGCCGAACCGACAAACTCAAGCTGGGGCTCCTGCTCTGCCTGTGCGAAATCGCGGTACCAATCCTGGCGCTCTTCACAGAGATCGATCGTATCGATGAGGTCAAGGCTGGGTCGATCCAAGGGGAGGTTCGCGACGGTACGGAAATCCGGTATGGGAATCGATTCGACTGGCGGCTCGGTGAGGAAGAAATACCCGAACGGAGCGTGAGTCGCCTTGGCGAAGGCTTTGAGTTGCTTGAGCGTTGGCTGCACCTCCCCACGCTCCCAAGCCTCGATCTTGGGAAAACGCTTAGACAGTCCTTCACGACCGTAGCGCGCGCGCTCGCGTGCCCACCGCAGGAGAGCGGGCTTGACGGGGACCCGATTCACGGACACTTGGCACCTCTTGTAAGCTTGCACGCTACACTAGCCGTGTCCACACTAGCCGTGTCCACCTCCTCCGCGATTCGCTCAGGATGAGGATTTCGCCGGGCAGGGTACGACATGGCGTCCCCGAGGGTCTGCTCAGTATAAGACATCGATATGACCGTCAACGCCATGGGGTCCGTCCCGGCGGACATTGATCGACACGGTTACAGCGGCGGCTGCCTGTGCGACGCGAAATTCTTGGAGTCGCCAGACCGCAGTCGTGATCTTGGAAATTGGCGCATCCAATCTCGCCAATGCACTGTCTAGTGTAATGCCCAGAAAATAAGTTGAAATTTGATCGAGCACCTGCTGGGCTGGCCTTGAAGGAGTCTAGCGATGGCCCGTCCCATCTCCAGTCCCGAAATCACCGCCGAAGAAAAACTGATCCTCGAGCAACGCGTCCGCGCCTCGACCACATCCCAGCGCGATGGCCTGCGGGCGCGGATCGTCCTCCTGCGCGCCGAAGGCCGCACGCTGCAAGATGTCGCCCAGCGCCTGCAAGTCAGTGTGCCCTGCGTCTGCAAATGGTCGCAACGCTTTTAACGGGAAGGCTTGGACGGCCTGCGGGACCGGCCCGGCCGGGGCCGCAAGGCCGCCCTGCCCGCCGCCACGGTACAGCGCGTCATCGAAGCCGCCAGCCAGGCCCCGCCCGGCCGCGCTCGCTGGAGCACCCGCACCTTGGCCGCCCATCTCGGCCTCTCGCACGGCAGCGTGGCCCGCATCTGGCGCAGCCAGAACCTCAAACCCCACCTCGAGCGCACCTGCAAACTCTCCAACGATCCCAAGTTTGAAGCCAAGTTCTGGGATGTCATCGGCTTGTACCTCGACCCGCCCGAGAAGTCCCTGATGCTCTGCTGCGACGAGAAAACGCAGTGCCAAGCCTTGGAACGCACGCAGCCCAGCCTCCCGCTGGGGCACGGGCACATCCGCACCGAGACGCACGATTACGTCCGTCACGGCACGATCACGCTGTTCGCCGCGCTGAACTACCTGGACGGGAAACTGATCTACCGGACCGAGCGGAAGCACACGCACGTGGAGTGGCTGCGCTTCCTCAAGCAATTGGATCGCGCAACGCCCAAGGAGCTGGATGTGCATTTGATTGCAGACAATTACGCCACGCACAAGCAGACCAAGGTCAAGGCCTGGCTGGCGCGGCGCCCGCGGTTCCACATGCATTTCACGCCGACCTCGAGTTCCTGGATGAACCTCGTGGAGCGTTTCTTCGCCGACATCACGCAGGAGTGCGTCCGGGCCGGGAGCTTCTGTAGCGTGCCGCAGTTGACGCGGGCCATCGAGTCGTACATGGCAGTACGCAACGAACAGCCGAAGCCATACCGCTGGAAAGCGGATGGGGCCAAAATTCTGGCGAAGATCCAGCGCGCGAGGGAGGCCTTGGCGGGTGCCGCTCAAACCTAAATTTATTTGAGGCACAGGACACTAGGATCCATCCGCGAGTCTCCGAGGCACAGACGACATGACCTCTGGCCAGTTGAGAATGATAAGGATTTCCAGTTCATGAGCCCGGGTGCGGAAGCTGGCAGACTCCTTGATCAGCCTCGATCGGATCGTTTCTTTGGGGCAGATCGGACTGCTTGCGCGGGTTGGGAGCCCCGAGATCGGGATCGTGCGCCAGTGCGCCCTCGCCGAACGCTACGCCTTGCCAATGCAAATCGTGATCCCAGCTAGCTGTCCGCCGCGAAAGAGTCCGTTCGACAAAGATTCGCGCAACCGGCACGGTAGTCCGCCACTGCGCTCCTCGCTGGGTCCGCATCCGGCCGCTATGGGGCCGAAATCATTATCACGGGCGCTGGCCGGGTACGACTCTCCGGCGAGCGTCCAGCTCACCCCAAAGGCCTTGTTTCACTTGGTCTTTTCGCGAAGCGACCGTCGCGATCGACCGTAGGCGTCATGTCGTCTGGAGGCAACCGCTTGGGAACTCTGCTATCGCCTGGTTGCAGCCGAATCGCGATGCTCCTGCAAGCGTCGGCCGTGCCGCTCGCCCCGCAACGCCGGAACTGTGCCTAGGCGCACCGCTCCGGTTCAGCCTTCACGCTCGGCCAATCATCGGGGGTGTTCGGGCAGATACATCCCTGTTAGCGCAAAGCTGAAGTGTCCGCTTTCTCGAACGAGCGATCCAGCATGCCGAACCGAGTACGGCAAAGTCCCGGGCCATGCCCACCGGCTGCAAGCAGCCGGTGGGCACTGCCGTGAGGATCACGCTGCTGTGACGGACCGGGCCCCGTGAGCGTTGTGCGGCTGACGCCTATGTTGTATTCCACAATCCGTCATTGTCCCGGCCTCACACCGGACTGGGGAGACGCTACCGCAAGCCAGAAATGACTCGGAACCAGAGGACATGACCTCTGGCTAGTTGAGAATGATAAGGATTTCTGGATCTTGAGCGCGAGTGTGGACGCTATCGGAATCTTGGACCAGCTTGGATCGGATCGGACTGCTGGCGGCGGATTCGGGACACCGAGACCTCGGCTGCGGGCGAGTGTGCGCTCTCCGAACGCTATGCGTTACCCATGCGAATCATGACCCCAGCCGACCGACCGCCACGAAGCCACCCGCTCGGACACCGCTCGCGCGCACCTGGCTCGGTCGCCCGGCGTTGCGCGCTTGCCCGGAACCGATCGCCCGTTGCACTCCGCGCAGGCCCCACTCTGGCTGTCGGCAGCCGGAATCATTAACACGGTCGCTGGCCGGCTGCCGCGCTCTGCCGAGCGTCCGACTCGCCCGAAAGACGTTGATTCACCAAGGCTTGTCGCGATGCGACCGTCTCCACTGCCTGCCGAGGTCATGTGGTCTGGGAACAGGCCATGATCAGCAATGATGCTGAAAGGGCTGCCTGAGCAGCGGAACGGGCTGTCCGACGAACCGGACGCTTCAGCTTTGCTGAAGAGCGGAGATATAAGGATTGCTCCGACACGCAGATACATCCCTTGACAATCCACTAGCGGACTGATACCATCGAATCAAGATTGGTTCCTGTCTCGAGCTTGGACGGGAAATCTGGGGTGTCGGAATGACGAGCGCACGGGATTGGAGCATGCGACTACGGGTGCTAGCGGTCGTTGCGCCGGTTGTGGGTATGTTGCACCTCGGAGCACAAGACAATACGATCCATGACAGACGGAAGACGGGTACGGGGAGTAGCTCGCACTCTGCGATCCGAACTTATAGCCAGCACGAATTTGAAGTGATCAGATGGAACAAACTACTCAAGGACATGAAGGCCGAACTCAATGTCGACGATCCGGAAATAGATCGCGTGATCGATGGCCAAAGAAAGTCCATTCTTTCCATTGTATGCTTGGGAAAGACCGACAAGAAGTACGGACTTATGGGATTGCATTGGGATCAACGTAAGACTAGGAAAATCGAACTATTCGAAGTCAGTAATAACAGGTATTTGGTTGTCAATGTGGAAGAATATGTTGAGACTAAAGCTCCGTATGGAGACTGGCACTTGGAGGAAGAATTGTCCAGAAGGTTCGTGATATCACCCTCAGTGGGGCAGGTGATCATAGGTAAGTTCCCTTAGTTGGATGTAGACTTTAAGTGAGTCGCACCAAATTGATCACTGCATCAACAGAGTTGAAGTCAAGTCACTCTGGCGAAATGTCGGTTCGAAACGGGTCGGGTCCAGCATAAGACCTAGCAATAATGGCTTCGGATCAGTCGTAACGCCTAAGCTCTCGCGCATCACAGCCCACCTCATGTTGCTATTCAACACGATCAATCCTTATCTATATCGAGTATGAATCGAACTCCCTCACGTCGCAACATTTCAAACGATGTTAGATACTTTACGCCGACAGCCTCGCACACATTTGGAATTTTGATTCTCCGCTTTCCCGACGAGTATGTTTCGTGCGTGACAACGTCGAATCCGCCTGCGAGTGCTTGAGCAACTAGGTAGCAATCAGCTCCCTGCATGAACTCCTCGATAACCGGCCATTTGAACCCTCCCTCATCTGCCCATTCTCCAATGGTCTTGAGAATGTCAATTGCTTCGCTTGTGGGATACAGGAAGAACCGCTCACCGAGTTGTTGAGCCCAGCTAGCCAATTCATCATCCCCCTTAACAAGCTCGTGCTTGACACGCTCGATGCTGAAGACACGGCCTCTCAAGTTGCTATCCACTAACCACAGACGACATGACGCCTACGGTCGATCGCGACGGTCGCTTCGCGAAAAGACCAAGTGAAACAAGGCCTTTGGGGTGAGCTGGACGCTCGCCGGAGAGTCGTAGCCGGCCAGCGCCCGTGATAATGATTTCGGCCCCACAGCGGAAGGATGCGGACCCAGCGAGGAGCGCAGTGGCGGACTACCGTGCCGGTTGCGCGAGTCTTTGTCGAAGGGACTCTTTCGCGGCGGACAGCTAGCTGGGATCACGATTTGCATTGGCAAGGCGTAGCGTTCGGCGAGGGCGCACTGGCGCACGATCCCGATCTCGGGGCTCCCAACCCGCGCAAGCAGTCCGATCCGCCCCGAAGAAACGATCCGATCAAGGCTGATCGAGGAGTCTGACAGCTTCCGCACCCGGGCTCATGAACTGGAAATCCTTATCATTCTCAACTGGCCAGAGGTCGTGTTGTCTGAACCATGTCCAGAAAGCAGGACAGAAGTCAAACCCGTAGTGGCGGTTCTTTGCTTCGATAAGAACGTTAGAATCAATTAAGTATGCCATCGATCCGCTGCCAGCCGCTCAGCGAGCTTATGAACCACGTCTGTCTTGGAAAAACCAAGCAGACGGCAAGCATCGCGATACAAGGTATGCCCTTCTAGGGTCGTGCCAATCACCGCTTCGGCAAACCGGTGGCCGACCCTAGCGATCTGGGTTGCATAGAAATCCCCACCTCCGGAGTGCTTGAACGATTTCAAGCGACGAAGTTCAATATTGTATGCTTGACGAAATTCGACTTGAGTGAGACCTCCTGCGTCCGCAATTCGGCGGAGTATCACAAGCGTACTGACCTTGAACTTTTGTGCAAGCCGTTTCACCTCAACTGCCAGTCTTTCACCAGAGGTAAATTCCTCACGAAGAGTGACTAGAGGCACCAACAGTTCGGCTGCCACTTTGTTGCACCATTTCTCGACCCGCTGTTGAGGGACGGAATTAGCGGCACAATTCGACAGTGCGGACTCGCCTAACCACAAATGGGCCAACTCGTGAGCGAGCGTGAACATCTGTGCGGCCTTTGTGTCGCGTCCGTTGATGAAAACCAACGGTGCCAATTCGTCCGACAGAGCGAATCCTCGGAACTCGTCGGGGTCGAGCTTTCGAGTACTGTCGTTTCCAACAACGCCACTCACCATCACTAGAATGCCCAGACCGTCTGCCTTCTTGATGAACTGGCGCAGCGCGTCTCGCCACTCTCGTAGGTGGTAACGCTCCTCCATGTCAAGACCCAATGCCGTCCGAATACTCCCCGCAGTCCCCTCGACACTGTCGCCGAGATTCGCTACGCCAATGAACGGCAACGGCTCATCACGTTCCATGATGGAATACTCGCGATACCACTCCTGCCGTTTCTTGCAGAGGTAGATGATGTCGCGAAGGTTCGGGCTCGGCTTCTTTACACCCGCGCCCCGAACAGTGCGAAAGTCAGGAATGGGGAACGGCTCAGCAGGCGGTTTCGGGAGGAATAGGGTACCCACGGGCGCATGAACGAACGTCGCGAACCGCTCCAGCTGCTTTAGGGTCGGGAGGGTCTCACCGCTCTCCCACTCGCCGTACTTTGGAAAGCGTCTACAGAGGGTCGGGACATCGATGCCCTCGCGTTCGCGGGCCCACCGCAAGAGTTCAGGTCTGATGGCAACTCTCACCGTCTCGAATCCTCGTCCTCCACATGCACGAGACGTACCCGCAACCGAGCACCTCGGTTGCAACTCGCCGTGCAGGATTCAAAAATGACCAATTCGATTATCCCTCAACGTGTCCGTGAGAGCAAGCCCTTCAGGAGAACTGTAGTCTCCAAGCGAACAAGTGGTATTGGTAGGACCTCGATCCGTGAAACCCGATCTCCTGCGTGTGGGGACCGAGAGTGGCCTCGATCCAGCCGCAGTCCGCTCCCGCCTCGAACGAGAATCCGGCCGCAGGGAGCATGATGTGGTCCACGCTCCCGATGCGTCGAACGCCGTAGGCGTGGTCGTGCCCGGTGACGATCGCCCTGACTGCGGGGAATCGTTCCGTGAGGTCGACCAACGCATCGAAGTCGCGGCAGCCCATGCTGCTCGATTCGCCCGGGTGATGCACGAAGAGGATCGTCGCCAGCCTAGCTTCTGAGTCCAGGATGCCTTCCAGCCACTCGAGTTGCTCGATACCGATCTCCCCTCCGACCTCGCCAGGAGCGAATTGCGAGTCCAGTTGCACGAACCGGAACGGCGGCTGCTCAACCACCGCTGCGAGCCACTCGGCTTGGGCGTCCGGCATCCCGCCCAGAACAGACAGCAGATTCCCTCGGTGGTCATGATTGCCAACGCCGAGGACGACTGGAGTGCCTTCGGGAAGCGATTGGATGATTCTGCCGAATCGAGAGTAGTCCGCCTGCGTGCCCTCTGACCAAGCGAGATCGCCGTTCACAAGCACCCCGTTCGGACGTACCTCCGTGATCTCCCTTACGATGCGTTCCAAACGTTGTGCTGGAGCGGAGCCCGGATGCGTGGTTGCGATGCCTCCGCGAATGTGAGTGTCCGCGATCCACGCCCAGTGCGCTGACTGGCACCGAGGAAGCGCATACGAATAGACGAGGCCGGCGCCGACCGGCTGTTTCCGTCCCGGCGCGAAACCGAACCGAATCACCGCTGTCGCGGTTCCGTTACTGTCCGATGATGTCGAACGTGGTCGTGCCCGGCACCCGAACCTTCTGGTACACCTTGACCCACTCGGTATGCGCCGGGTGGTCAGCGTAGGTCTGCAGGGCCGCTTCGTCGGTCATCTCCATGCAGACGCCCCACTGGCGCTGCTTGGGTTGATCTTGGTTGCGCCCGAACTGGTTGAGCGGACGGCGCAGCTTGCCAAGCCACACCTTGTTCAGCCCATCGATCTTGCTCGGCAACTCGTCGGTTGCCTTGGTGAACGCATCCCAGTCGCTTTGGCTGGCACCGTCGATGGTCGTGAATGCGAAGCAGTGCATGAGGGCCTTCTCGCCCGCCGAAGTGCTTGCTGGAAGCAGCGCGAGGGCCGCGAGGAGGGCGATGGGGAGGAGTGCGAAACGTTTCATGTAACGCATCATAGCCTATGAGCGGATCAATGTCGCGCAGGTAGGCAATTCGCGCTGCCCGAGCAGCCCGCGCGGCTTCGATGCCGAGCGAGCCACCAGTCACCGGCCCCTGCCTGCGCTCGCGCTCGGGCTAAACTAGCCTTCGTGCCGCGCATTCTCCTCTTGCTGGCTCTAGCGATAGTCGTTCGGGCCGCCGAGAAGCCCAACATTCTGTTCGTATTCACCGATGACCAAGCGGGCTGGGCGCTTGGCTTGTCGGGCCATCCGCACGCCTCCACGCCGAACATGGACAAGCTCTTCCGGCGTGGCGCGTACCTGCCGAATTCATTCACCGTCACGCCCGTCTGCACGCCCTCGCGGACGAGCCTGATGACGAGTCGATACGGCAGCGAACTCGGACTCACGGATTGGCTCAATCCGAGGCGCGAACCATTCCGCGGCCTGGACGAGAGCGTCGTCACTTGGCCCGAAGTGCTCCAAACGGCGGGCTATCGGACCGGGCTGGTCGGCAAATGGCACCTTGGCCTGCTCGACGAGCACCACCCTACCCGTCACGGTTACGGGTACTTCATGGGATTCCGCGGCGGAGGGACGACGCCCTCCGATCCCGTGCTGGAGAAGGACGGCGAGGAGCGGCAGTTCCAAGGCCTGACGGCGGACATCCTCACTGCGGACGCGCTGGCGTACTTGGATCGCGAGCGGGAGAGTACGTTCGCGCTTTCGTTGCACTACCGCGCCCCGCACACGCGCTGGTTGCCGGTCGCCCCCGCGGACTGGGCTCCGTTCGAGGGCCTGAACCCGATCATTCCGAATCCGGACTTCCCGTACCTCCATGTCCAGCGCGTGCAGCGCATGACGCGAGAGTACCTGGCCAGCACCAAGAGCGTGGATCGCAACGTGGGATTGCTGCTCGCGAAACTCGATGAATTGGGGTTGGCCGAGACGACGGTGATCGTCTACTCCAGCGATCACGGCTACAACATGGGCCACAGCGGGGTCTGGCACAAGGGCAACGGGCATTACGTGCTGACGCGCAATCCGCCGGCGACAGCGAACATCCCGGACGGCCAGCGCCCCAACATGTGGGATCGGTCGATTCGGGTCCCGACCGCGGTGGTCTGGCCAGGCCGGATCGACGCGGGCGCCGTGATCGAAGAGACTGTCACGAATCTCGATTGGTTCCCTACGCTGGCAGCCATCGCGGGAGCGGAGATTCCCGCCGGCACCGTGGTTCGCGGACGTGACCTGACCCCCGTGCTGCTCGGCGCGGCTGACGAGTGGGACAACGCAATGTACGGCGAGTACTCGACCCACCACCAGTCCCGGACCCACATGCGGATGCTGCGAACGCCGCGCTGGAAACTCGTCCGCGATTTCTTGAATCCGGAGCGCGACGAACTCTACGATCTGGCCGCCGACCCCGAGGAAACGACCAACATGATCCGGCACCCGAAAGTTGGTCCGGCGGTCGAGCGCCTGCACGCTCGATTGGTCGCCCGCATGCGGGCGGTCGGGGACCGGCTCGCTCCCGAATAGCTCGCTTGGCCCGTTGAGACAGCGACCCATTCGCTGCGCGGGCCGCCACGGTCACCAGCCGCCTGCGTGATAATCGAACTAGAGGCGTCGCATGCACACTACGCCCGTCGTGCTCACCATCATGGATGGCTGGGGCCACAATCCGGACCCCGCCAACAACGCGGTCGCGATGGCCCGCACGCCCCATTTCGACCGCCTGTGGCGGGACTATCCGCACACGTTGATTCGAACCGACGGACCATTCGTCGGATTGCCTCCGGGCCAGATGGGCAACAGCGAGGTGGGCCACCTGAACATCGGTTCGGGCCGGATCGTCCAGATGGACATCACGCGTATCGACGCACTGACAAACAGTGGCGGGCTGGCGGCGAATCCGGCGTTGCGCGGGGCTCTGGAGCACGCCCGGAATAGCACGCTGCACTTGCTCGGGCTCGTGAGCGACGGCGGTGTCCACTCCGACGCGTCTCACCTGTACGCTCTGTTGGAGGCCGCCGGCGCGGCCGGGCTGCGCGACGTATGCGTGCATGCATTCACCGACGGTCGAGACACGCCTCCCACGAGCGGCTCGGGGCACTTGGAGAGATTGCAGCGGCGGATCGAGCAGATCGGGTGCGGCCGCGTTGCGACGGTCTGCGGGCGGTACTACGCAATGGATCGCGACCGTCGCTGGGATCGCGTCGAGAGAGCGTTCCGGGCGATCGTATCGGGCGAAGGCAGGCGCGCTCGGGACCCGGTGGAAGCTCTGCACGCGTCCTACGCGGATGGCGTCACCGACGAGTTCATCGAACCGGTCGTGATTGAGGACGCCGAAGGTGCGCCGGTGGGAACGATCCGCGCCGGCGATGCCATCGTCTTCTTCAACTTTCGCGCGGACCGGGCCCGCGAATTGACGCTCGCGCTCAACGATCCGAACTTGGAGGGAGTCGACCGGTCCATCATGCCGCGCGGCTTGCACTACGTGACGATGACCGAATATGACCGCACCTATCCTTACCCGGTGATCGTGCCGCGCCAGTTCCCCGAGCGCATCCTCGGGGAGGTGTGCGCTGAGCGGGGCTGGCGCAACCTCCGCGTGGCCGAGACCGAGAAGTATCCCCATGTGACTTACTTTTTCAACGGCGGCCGCGAGGATCCGTATCCCGGCGAGGAACGGGAGCTGATTCCGTCACCCAAGGTCGCCACGTACGACTTGCAGCCCGAAATGAGCGCGGCGAGCGTGTGCGACGCTGTCGTCAACGGCATCCAAAAGGGATCGTTCGACTTGATCGTCGTGAACTTCGCCAACGGCGACATGGTGGGACACACGGGCGTGATCAGCGCGGCGGTGCAGGCCTGCGAGACCGTCGACCAGTGCCTGGGACGCATCGAGGAGTCGATCCGGGCGCGCGGAGGCCAGTGGATCGTCACGGCCGACCACGGGAACGCGGACCTGATGGTCGACCCCAAGACGGGGGCACCGCACACGTACCACACCACGTTTCCCGTACCGCTGGTACTGGTCAGTGACTACCGCGGTGCGCTGGCCGAGGGCGGCTCCTTGCGCGATATCGCGCCGACGATCCTAGGCTGCTTGGGCGCCGAGCAACCTAGCGAGATGACGGGCCGGGACTTGCGCGAGGACCTGTGACCGCGCGCCCGAGGTTCATCCGCGCCGCAGGCGGCTTGGTCTGGCGGGATCGCGAGCGTCGCGAGCTAGCGGTGATTTTTCGCGACCGGCACCGGCAGGACGAATGCTGCCTCCCGAAGGGCAAGTTGGACCGCGGCGAGGACTGGGAGCAGGCCGCGGTGCGCGAAGTGCTGGAAGAGACCTGTTGCCAAGCCGGGGTCCTCGGGTTCGGAGGACTGCTGCACTACTATGTCGGCGACCGCCCCAAAGTCGTCGTGTACTTCGAGATGGTCGCGCTCGAGGAGTTCCCGTTCCGGCCCTCCCCGGAGGTTCGGGAAGTCCGCTGGCTGTCCCCGGCCGATGCCGATCGGCTGCTGACGCACGACGGGGATCGCGATCTAGTGAGGAAGTTCCGATCCGCTGCGGAATAGCGATCCGCGACGAGCGAGTCTCTAGCAGGGCCGGGCGAACGGACTCGCGTCCTTCAGTGTCGCCCACCGTGGCGAATGTGTCGCCACGAAAGCGCTTCGCGGCGCTTCTTGCGCTCCTCCAAGATCTTCCGGTAAAGCTCTTTCTGCCTCTCGTCGCAAAGGGCCATGATCCGGTCCGCCCGCTCTCGGCGAATCGCCTCGAACTCCGGCTCGATCGCCTCGCGCACTTCTCGGACCCGCTCTCCGATCTCATCGAGCACGATTTCGACGTTCGCCTGCTGGTCCGCATCGAGATCGAGATCCTCCGTGAGCTCTTCGAGCAGCCATCCGCGATACTCTTCCGGCGAGAGTCGATGGCCTCCGCGCCCCAGCCGTTCGTCCACCACAAGCGCTACGGCCGCGCCTAGGACAGCACCGGCCGCGAAGACCAGCCCCATCGCGAGGGCGGCGCGTCGCTTGTCCGGAACCTTGGTCATCAGCGGTACTCCGCTAGCGCCCAAAGCGCGCCGTCCTGCTCGTCGAGCGAATTCTCGGTCAGCACGTCGACATACGACGACTCGATCAGGGCGTCCTCGCGCCGGTCATTGATCGGCAGCCACTGGGAGGCGATCAGGATCAGCGCCAACGCCAGAGACCCGTACAAGAGTCGCGGGGTCCAAGCGACCAAGTAGGACGCCCAGCCTCCCCGCTCCTCGCGCCGGGCTTCGATCCTGCGCCAGACCATCGCGATGAAGGCGGGGGACGGCTCGAAGTCGCCGACTAGGCTCCGATAGGTGGCGAACAGCCTGTCCAGGAAGGCGTCGCGATCATTTCCCTTGCGTCTCATCGTCTTCATCCTCCTGCGGGATCCCGCTCTCCTCCATCATTTCGTCGTAGGCGCGCAAGACGCGCTTTCGCGCGCGGAACAGCCGGACCTTGAGCGCGTTCGTGTTGACCTTGTAGACATCGCTCAATTCCTTCAGGGTCAAGCCTTCGATTTCCTTGAGAACGAGGAGTACCCGGTCTTCTTCGGAAACGCGGTCCAGCAAGACGTCCAGCAGTTCCCTTGCACTTTCCTTCTCGTCGTCTTCCAGCGCCTTCTTCCCGCTCAGGGCCGCGTCCACGGCCATGACCTGCTCCTCGCTGAGATCGGCCATCCTCACGTCCACCTCGCGGCGCTTGCGCCGCAGGTAGTCGTAGCATGCGTTCATCGTCAGCCGGTACAGCCACGGCTCGAACACCTGGGGGGTCCTGAGCTGGCCGAGAGAGTCGTACAAGCGAGAGAAGACTTCCTGTCCGACATCCTCGACGTCGTCGCCGCGATTGATCATGCGGTAGACCGTGCCGAGGATGCGCCTCCGGTACGCTCGGATGATCGCGGTGAAAGCCTGTTCGTCTCCCTGTTGCGCCCGTTCGATGATCTCGACTTCAACCAGCATTCAGGAGCAGCCTGAGCGGTCGCACCTGTTCATGTCCTCCAGACATCTAGGCGCATCCGTAGCAACTCAGGTTACGACACTTTCGACTCGCCCGCTGTCCGCGCTCCGCTGCAGGGCAGCGAGTTCATCAAGATTCAAGCGCCCCGTGTAGACCGCCATCCCGAGCGCCACGTGGGTGCCAAGTTCAAGCAGCGCCGACACTTCGGCGAGGGTCGCGATGCCTCCGGCGGCCGTGATCTCGCGATCCGTCGCCGCCCGCAGGCGCCGATACCACTCCAGATCCGTGCCTTGCATCGTGCCTTCCTTGTCGACATAGGTGCAAAGGAATCCACCGCAGTACGGCTCGAAACGGGAAATGACGTCTTCGGCGGAGAGGCGAGTCGACTCGCGCCACCCCTTGACGACGATCTTGCCTGCCTTGGAGTCGAGCGCGACGATCACGTTCCGAGTCCCGATCTCCGCGCCGAGCCGCTGGAGAAAGTCTTCGCGCGGGCCCTCCGCGCCGACCGCCGCCGTGCCGACGATGACGCGTTCCGCGCCGGCCGCCGCCAACTCGGCGGCGCGCTCGACGGTACGGACGCCGCCGCCCACCCACGTGCGGGTCTTGCCCGCGACGCGCCGCACGATCGGCAGGTTGGAGCCGCGGCCGATCGCTAGGTCGAGGTCGATGACCTGGACCACCGGGAAGGCCGCGAAGCGGTCCAGCATGGTTTCGGGAGACTCTCCTTCGAGCGCTTTGTCCCGGCCCTGCACGAGTTGCACGACCATCCCGTCCATGAGGTCAATGCAGGGAATGATGGTGGGGCGTTGCATCCGGCATCCAGCCCCGGGCGGCGAGGCCTGATTCCAGCGTACCCGAGGCCGCCCCGTGCATAGCAGCGTCTTCTTCCGAGGCGCTCTCGAGACCGCCGAGCCGTGGTCGGGGAATAATCCAAGCAGGCGGGACGAGCGATGCGCGGGCAGGCTGGGACGCTTGGAAGGAATGTGCGACGAGGAATCCGTTGTGGGGGAGAACCCTCCGAGCCGCCTGCGCTCGGGGCCTATCGGCCTCCGCATCCGCCGAGAGTTGTTAGGCTGGATGCTCTGGAAC
Organism: Bryobacterales bacterium; assembly: GCA_965242625.1. Taxonomy (GTDB): domain Bacteria; phylum Acidobacteriota; class Terriglobia; order Bryobacterales; family UBA6623; genus VXMF01. The sequence continues at coordinate 2,444,348 of CBDEST010000005.1, forward strand.
TGAATCTGATCGATCGACCGAGAAAATGCGAGCGGAGTTCGATCGGCGCTGTAGCAACCGAGGCAAAGGCCGATGGCACGTCACCGCATTCTCATCAGCAGCGTGGAAAGTGAGTTCGCACGGGAACGCGAAGCATTGCGTGAGAATCTCAACGGCGACCCCCTAATGCGAAGGTTCTTCGATGTGTTTCTATTCGAGGACCTACCCGCGTCGGATCGGCGGGTCGATGAACTTCATGCGGACGAATTGGAACAGTGCGATTTGTACTTGGGGTTGTTCGGCAGCGACTACGGCGCTGAGGACAAGCAGGGACGTTCACGAACGGAGCGAGAGTTTGACCGTGCAACCGAGGTCGGCGCGCATCGATTGATCTTTGTGAAGGGACGAGACGACGATGACCGGCATCCGAAGATGCGAGCGTTGATCGGCAAGTCTCAGGCAGGGCTAATCCGCAAGCGATTCAACACGGTCGAAGAGTTGCGGGCTGGGCTATACGCGGCGCTGGTGGAATACATGGAAGCCGCGGAATTGATCCGACTGGTGCCGTTCGATGCAGCGGCCTGCTCAAGTGCAGCACTGACCGACCTTGACTCGGAGCGGATGGCTCGATTCGTCCGATCCGTGCGCCAGGGCAGAGGTCTCCCGTTGCCAGAGGGCGCGAATCCCAACGAGTTGCTGGAACATCTGAAGTTGCTGAACAACGACCGGCCGACCAACGCGGCGGTACTCCTGTTCGGCAAGACGCCGCAACGATTTCTGATGTCGTCTGAGATCAAGTGCGCCCACTTCCACGGGACCGAGGTCTACAAACCGATTCCGTCGTATCAGGTCTACAAGGGCACGGCGTTCGAGTTGGTCGATCAGGCGGTGGACTTCGTGCTGGGCAAGATCGCGCTCTCGGTGGGCACGAGGGCGCAGAGCGTCCAAGCTCCGGTGAGCTACGAGATTCCGATGGAAGTCATTCAGGAGGCGATTGTCAACGCTGTTGTGCATCGCGACTACACGAGCAACGGTAGCGTCCAAGTGATGCTCTTCTCCGACCGCCTCGAGATACGCAACCCCGGGCGACTGCCACGACCGCTGACGCCTGAAAAGCTGCGCGAGCCACATGCCTCGATACCGGGGAATCCGTTGCTTGCCGAGCCTCTCTACCTAGCCGAGTACATCGAGCGCATGGGAACGGGCACCTTGGACATGATTCGCAGGTGCATCGAGGCGGGTCTACCCGAACCTGGGTATTCCGACACCGGAGAGTTCGTCACGACTGTATGGCGGGCGTGTGTCGTGAAGGCGATCTGCGATGGAACTCCCGTCGCTGGAGTCGATGTGCATGCGACATCCGCGGAAGGAACCGTTGAGCGATCAACAACCGACAGTCAAGGGGAAGCCCGCATCGGTTCGAGTGTCAGGGCCCTGCCATTGACGGTGTTCGCCGCGGCCGACGGATTCGCCGCTAGTGTCGAACGCAATTGGACCCCCGCGGAGGGTCCCCTGACTCTAGAACTGCGGCGATCCGCTCACGGCGGGTCTGTGATCCTTCACGGGGGAACTGGCAGACTCCCGGGGCTCAATGGAATACTGAATCCAGTGAAGGATGCCGGTGATCGAATTAGTCTCTATGCGTCCAACATCGACATCAACGACCGCCTGCCGCAACCGGTTCGAATTGGCCTTGGCGAAGAATGCCACCTCGCGGATACCGATGGCAACGAGCTGCTGGCTCACTTCGCTGACGTTGCAGGCAGGTCGGCGCTAGTCGAGTATCGGGTTGCGGCAAGCCGGGCCAAGCGAAGGAAGGAACTGCGGCTGGAGGGGCTCGAAGCGATCATCCTTGGCCTCATGGCAAGCAAACCGATGTCGGAAGCCGAACTCGTGAAGCAACTGGACTTGAACTCCGCCACTCGCAATCTGCAGCAGGCGGTGCGGTTGCTCTTGGCAGGTGGGCTGATCGAGGAGACCGTTCCAGACAGGCCTCGCAGCCGACCCCAGAAGTATCGGCTCGCGTCCCCGGGAAGGAACGCGCTGAAGAATCTGGGTCGCGAGGGATCAAGGTCCTGAGTGCTGTCGGTCCGATGGGATGGCGATTGCCGCGAAGCGCGATCCGGGGCGTTGCGGGATGCGCTCCACTACCCATTCCTTCAATGGCACGGCGTCTGTACCGGTTCTTGGGTAGCAGGGTAACCGGGCCTCTCCAAGGGCGGTAGCGGGTTCGGGGCGCTGGAGCGTCCCATTCGCCTGACTTGGAATTCGCGGTCCGTGCAGCGGCGGACCGTGAGGGGCGCGGTGGGAGGCACTCTGCGTAGAGGGCTTGCTCATCGGTTCCGATGGTCGGCCATGGAGTGGAAGAGACTCGCCATCGCCATCACGTCGAGCCAATCTCCGAAATTCTAGAATCCTGACTTGCAGCCATTGACGGTGCCTTGAAAAGAACTGGTGAATTACAGTGAGACAAGGCAAGTCTCGGCAAGCGCAGCCGTGGTCGTCGCGTCGGATACGTGCCACCTTCCCGTGATGCGCAAGGCGCAGCGGTAGCTTGATCTCGGTCGGCCGCAGGAGTTGGGAGCGAAGAATGGGAGTCCCGCAGGAACGGAAGGATTCATCGACGGCGCGGGCCTTGACCGCGATCGAGGGCTTGCTCGCCGAGCCGGGTCGGAAAGCGCTGACTCGCAAGGAGGTCCTGACTACGGGACACTCCGCCAGCGCTTGCGACCGGGCGCTGCGCGAGTTGCGGGATGGCGGCCGCATCTGTCGCTTCGGAGCCGGGATTTACGGGGTCGGTCGCGCCAAAGTGTTCGAGGCGGCGCCACAAGCACTGGCGGCACTCGGGTACGAGGTGCTACCGGGCCGACCCGTGCAAGGATACAGCGAAAGGCCGAACGGCACCGTGCTACGTTTGAACAAGCGTTGCAGGCGCAAGATTCGTGGACGGGGCGTCTGGCTGACATGGGAGACGCCGACCGGCAAAATGGCCAGCATGAGGAATGACTCGATGACGGAACTCTCGAAGATGCCTTCGGCAAACGAGATCGAAGACCACTACCACCGCTTCGACTACTGCGAGTCCCTAGCTAGGGCCGAAAAGGATCTCTTGGTCAACAAAGCACTGGACGCCATGGAACGATTCGAGGATGCCGAGGCATCTCTGGCAATCGATGGCGGAACCGCACTGACCGCATATCACCGAGTCCTAACGAGATTTTCGGAAGATATCGATCTGCGAATCGTGCTCCCGCTGAACCTTGTGGGTCCCGGGAGACCGCCGCGGAAGGCAGACGCAGAGCGCATTGACTTCGTCAAGTCTCTAGGAGAGCGATTCGCGACCTACATCGCACAGACTCTGCCTTGGCTAACGCGCACGCGCAAAGGACGCATCCGCAAGGACGGCGTTCTGCAGGTGTTCATCTACAACTACGATGGCCGGAATCGGTCCGAAGCGGTGAAGCACGGTATCAAGTTCGAGGTGGCAGACATCCCCATGCGCATGCCATCCCAGCAGCAGCTTCGAAAGGAGCACTGGATGCCAGTAGTGGATATCGTCGAAATCGCTGCGGGCAAATGGTGTGCATTGGGCGAGCGGATCCCTGGTTCGCAAGGAAGCTACCCAGATCTCGTGCGTCACCTGCATGACATCGCAATGGTTTCTTCGTTTCTCAGGGGTTCGGAAGCAGAGCGCTTACAGGAGATCGCTTTCGCCACAGGCGGCACTAGCCCCGAAAGGATTGCGTCTGCGCTCGAGGAGTTTCGGACAGATCCAAGCTGGGCCGACCGCTATCTGGACTACATGCGACGCATGGGACTCAAGCCAGTCGACAGCTTCACGCTGGGACATCCAACATGGACGACGGTGTTCCGGAGAGCCTTGATGAGTGCCGTGTCGAGCGGGATGCTGCCTCCTCGAACAGCGGAGAGCGCGTTCGCCCTCGGCCTCGAAACGTAATCGCGATGCAACGGTCTCGCGATACCAGCACCTCCAAGTCGCAGGCGTTGCAAGCTGCGGCGAGTTACCATGCCAAGCGACTCATTGCACAAGGTACCGGTGATCCTGACGGACCGATTCACCGGTCAGAATGACTGGCTCGGACAGTCTGAAGCGGCTGTCGCTCGTATCCGTCGTCCGAGGCTTCGGCGTGCCCTCGGCCATTCCGGCAAACGTGCTACTCTCTTGGCCGATCCCCGTGCCCGACGTTTGCCTCAACTGCCACAGTTGCGGCCATGCACTGCCACTGATGCCCGGCGACATGATCGGGCGTCGCGACACTTGCACCGCGTGCGGAGCCGATCTCCATGCGTGCGTGCATTGCCGCCATTTCGATCCAAGTCGCAGCAACCAGTGCGTCGAACCCCAGGCCGAGTGGGTCAGTGACAAGGAGAAGTCCAACTTCTGCGAGTACTTCGAGGCGCGAACGGCTGTGAATCTCACCTCGCAGGGGCGGAGCAGCCGCAGAATCGACGCCCGGGCCGCGTTTCACAACCTCTTCAAGGACTGAGCCAATCGATTCCCGATCCCGCGGCAACTCGCCCGGCCCATCGGACGTGCGAGCAGTCCGCGTCCGATGGCGGCCTTGGCCCAGGCTCTGAACCGATAGCGGCCCATCGTGCTGACGCCCCTCACGGAGGATCCGATTTGCCGGGACAATCCGGTTCGTCGGACCAGTCGGCCAGTACGGTCCCGGAAGTCCGCGTCTCGCGAGGGTGCTGTGGAGTGCTCCGCATTCCTCCGAGAGAGTCCACGATGTCTCCAGCACTCATTCTCCAGTTGTGCCAGCGCGGCAGGTCGCGGGCCGTTTTGAGTTTTCGGAACACGATTGCAGCGAGGAAGCTCGATTCGGGGAGTGTCTGCTCGTTCCTGCACGATATTTGGTGCGATGACTCTCCGAACACTCCAGCACGATCTATGTGATCAGCTTTGCACTGCGGCGATTTGGCCGGTCGGTAGCGGCGGAGACCGAGCGACAGGCGCGGTGTCCGGCCTTGCCCCTTGAATCTCCTATGCTGTCGCGGGGACGGCGCTCCCGGTGATCGATCTGGTCCAGGGCGGCTGGCCGGCCCACGCCGCCGCTCGGTCACGGGCAACGGACGCTCCACTCGCCGCTGTCCATGCGATCCGCCCGTCTGGATCGGACCTGGGCAGGCTGCGAGCGTCACGGGCAATCGTGCCTTGGCGAAACGCAAGCCATTGATTTCGTGGAACTTCCTTTGCAATTGCTCGCAGCTCTCCGTACCCGCAGATTCGCTCCGCCCGAGTTGTATACCCGGAGCACCGCGTTCGGCACCTCGATCATGCACGAGGAGATTTCGGAGGATGTCGCGTTGAGCGATGGGCGGTCGGCTGACATCGAGGCACCCATGCAGCGGAGAGCCGATCCGAATCGCCCGCAGCATCGGCGGCAATGGAGAACGGGGCGTGCTAAACTGAGTGGTCATGGGGACAGCACTTCTCGAGCTATGGGAGGCCTTGGGTGAATCTCTCGGAGTCCTGATCGTCGGTCTACTGTATTGCGTCATGTTCTGGGCGTGGCGGCGGGATTTCCAGCGCCGTGAGAATGACAGCAAGGCGTTCTGGGCACGTGTGGATAGCGAGCGCGAGGCACGTGAGAAGCAGGCTGAGCGCGACCGTGAGGAGTCTAGGGAGCAAGATGAGCGCGAGCGAGCAGAGTATAAGGAGCAGGCCGACCGCGAGCCCAAGGCGTTTGAGGCGTGGGACGAGCGCATTCGCGCGGAGTCCAAGGAGCGGATTGATCGCATTCGCGCGGAGTCCAAGGAGCGGATTGATCGCATTCGCGCGGAGTCCAAGGAGCGGATTGATCGCATTCGCGCGGAGTCCAAGGAGCGGATTGATCGCATTCGCACGGAGTCCAAGGAGCAGTACGAGTGCGCATATGCGCGGTTGGCCACTGCTGTTGCTGCGCTGCAGGGAGACGTGAAGGTTCTGCTGGATCGCTCCAACCGCTCTTCGGGCGGTGAACCCAGCGGCCAACCCAGTCCCTTCGATGGAGTTGCTCATCAAGCGCTCCCTGATCAGTGCGAGGACGACGCGAAGACGAGTAGTGACGAACCGGTCGCTCCGCCTCCAAGCGCTTCGGCGGCCGAAGACCCCGCCGATTAAAACCGCGCGAAGGGATCTCTGCCCTTGGAAGACCCCATGCGCGCGGCATCGCGAGGGCACGTGGAGGTTTGATCGGTACGCTCCGCACCGTGAATCTGGTGCGTCGCTACCGCAGGACGCGGCGGCCGGTCTGGCCGTCAACCGGGCCGCCAGTGGAGTTTTCGCACAGGAGCGAGTGCGGGCACTTCCGCGGCTGGGCGAATCTCGGCACATGCGATCCGCCTTGGCGCGGCGAGTCCGGAAAAGGGCGCTTATTGGGCTGAAACGAGGCCAGCGGTGGGCAATTCGCGAGGCGAGCACCGCACCGCAGCAAACCCGTGTCTGTCCTCATCCCAGACGCGCCCCGGTGTCGACGGACTCTCTATATCGCCCGTTTGCTATCGCGGTCTCCCCCGATGATCCGACCGTCACGAGACGCCGTGACAAGAAACGGCACTCCCCGGATCTTTGGTGCGGGCAGGCAAGTGAGTTCATGGCCTTGGAAGCACTGCAGCATCGGCGGCGATGGAGAGCGGGGCGTGGTAAACTGAGTGGTCATGGGGCAAGCACTTCTCAAGTTATGGGAGGCCTTGGGTGGATCTCTCGGTTTCCTGATCATCGGTCTGATCGTTTTCGCCGTGTTCTGGGCGTGGCGGTGGCAAGTCCAGCGCCTTGAGAATGACCTCAGGGCACGTGAGAAGCAGGCTGAGCGCGACCGTGCGGAGTCTAAGGAGCAGTACGAGCGCCTCCGTGCGGAGTCTAAGGAGCAGTACGAGCGGTTCGCGCGCGCATATGCGCGGTTGGCCACTGCTGTTGCTGCGCTGCAGGGAGACGTGAAGGTTCTGCTGGATCGCTCCAATCGCTCTTCGGGCGGTGAACCCAGCGGCCAACCCAGTCCCTTCGATGGAGTTGCTCATCAAGCGCTCCCGGATCAGTGCGAGGACGACGCGAAGACGAGTAGTGACGAACCGGCCGCACCACCTCCAAGTGCTTCGGGGTCGAAAGACCCCGCTGATTGAAACCGTCCGAAGGGATCTCTGCCCTCGGAAGACCCCATGCGCGCGGCATCGCGAGGGCACGTGGAGCTTTGATCGGTACGCTCCGCACCGCGGATCTGGTGCGTCGCTACCGCAGGACGCGGCGGCCGGTCTGGCCGTCAATCGGGACGCCAGTGGAGTCTTCGCACAGGAGCGAGTTCGGGCACTTCCGCGGCTGGCCGCGCTAGTGGTGGAGATGGCTGCGGTTTGCCTGAGTTGCTGGGCGAATCACGGCGCATTCGCAATCGATCCGCCTTGGCACGGCGCGTCCGGAAAAGGGCACCTAGTGGGCTGCGAAGAGGACATCCGGGGGCAATTTCGACTGCCCCCGACGCGTGTCTGGGGTTGAAGCCTTGCGGGCTGTTGTGCCCTGACGCGCCGACGGCCGCCAGAGGCTCGGCCCGACCACTCGTGAGGCCAGGCGGCCGGTGTCGGAGCGGCTCCAGAATCAGGACACGCGATTGCCGCGACGAGGTACATTGCGCACCCGGCACCGTGCCGACGCCCCGGCACCCCGCGGAGCCTCCGCGCAACGATCTGTTGCACGGAAGCAACCTCGTGTCTGTCCTAACCCGGACCAGCCACGATGTCGACGGACATCAATATCGCCCGACTGCCATCGTGGTCTGCTCTGACGACCGGACCGTCACGAGACGCCTTGCCAATGAAGGGCACCCCTCGGATTCCTTGGTGCAGACTGGCGAGAGACTTCCAGTTGTCTGAAGCTATGCGTCGTCCGCGTCGGCAAGGATCACGTCCTTGCCCAACTCCAAGCCGTTCGCTTCGCACGAAATGCGCAGGTAGTACGTGAGCGCCTTGCGGCTACAGTTGGACGGTACGTGCCACGTGCCGGACGCGCACTCTAGCGGCCCGTTGTTATTCGACACCGCGTGTTGGTCCAGCGAGACAAGCGGCCCGTTTCGCCCGTTTCCTTGCGGCGAATCCGCCCACCTCTGCATGAACCCCGGCTGCACGTCGTCCAGTCGCTTCCACGCCCCGAAGACCGCCCCGCGGAAGTACTTGAACGACTCAGTCCAGTCGCCGATGGTCACGGTCGTAGAGACGCGCTTGCTCGTGGCTCTCTTTGCGGGAGCCGGTTTTGGTTCGGGTGCGGGTTCCGGTTCGGGTTTCGCTTCCTGCTGACACGGTGCGCTATTCGTGTCCTTCACGTTCAGGTCGGACTCACGGGCAATGAACGCATGCAAGGCGGCCTTGCACGTCCGTTCGTAACGTTCCTTGACGCGCTTCGTGCGCGGCCCATCATGGACTTCACCCATGATCCACTTGATGAAGCTCTCGGACGGTTGTGCCCACACCTTGCGTAGCAGGTTCTCGACCTCCCCAATGCACCGTAGGTCGCGTGCGAGCTCCAGATTCCCTTCGACATCGAACCCTGTACGCGAGAACGCCCGCAACGGCGCGACCGAGCTAGCGTCGATCTCGAACAGGTTGATCGTGAAGAACGGTTGAGGATCCATCCGGTTCTCGTCATCCAAGTCCGCGAAGAACAGGTACTGGATGCCATCCGTCAGGATCGCGAAGTGCGCGGAGGTGCATGCGAAGTACCGGTAGAGTTGGTTCTTCGGCTCCCGTCCCAAGGCCGTGCCGACCTTCTTGGCTTCGATGAGGATCGCCGGTTGGTCGTCCACCATGATGGCGTAGTCCACCTTCTCGCCGCGCTTAGTTCCGATGTCGGCGGCGTACTCGGGGACGAGTTGGTGCGGATCGTAGGGGTTCCACCCCAAGACCTTCTCAATGAACGGGAGGATCAACGACATCTTCGTGGCCTCCTCCGTCTGGCAATGCGGGACGCGCTTGCGCAGCCGCGTAACCATCTCCTTGATCCGGTCAACGAAGTCCATTCCTTCCATGCTGTGTTCCTTTCTGCGCGGACGCGCGTCACGCCGCGATCTCGCACACTTCCACCGCGGACCTGAAGCGGTTCGCGGCGAACAAGGGGCGGACATGCTTGGTCGTCACGATGTCGTCCTTTCGCGGTACATCAACGTCATATCCGCCGCGGTGCTCCCTAGGAGCTTCGGACGCGGCGGACAGCTACGCTCCGATCAATGTCCGGCAAGCGACAGAACGTCGCCGAGACCCCCGGTGCGAGGCTAGTAGCATCTGCGAGTAGCATATAAGAATAGCAAAGCTCAAGTCAGGATCGGACGACGGTGATTGCAGTTTGACCACGACCAGTGACGGCTCAGACGGCGGTTCTGCCGGTCGCCGGTCTTCGGAACGGTGTCATCCCGTACGCGAGCCGTCAACCGGACAGCCAGTGGCGTGGTCGGGCGGAAGATGCTCGGCGACTCCGGTGTGACCTCGCGTTACGGTCCGCGCTACGTTGCGGTCCACGGTCGGTTGACGGGGAAGCTGCCTTGCTTGCCGGCGCTCACAGCAAGTGGCGTGCGGAAGCCGAGCGAGCCTCGCTGGCCTGCGCCTCTCGCAGGTCGATCCGATGACTGCGTTGTGAGTCGGTCGTTTCCAGTGCTCTGCTCACAGATCTTGACGCGGGAGCGACGGTATTGGTAACGTGTTTCGGTATAACGGGTCGGTCGTCGGCAGGCATGTCGGCGGATCTTGCCCGTAGGAACAACTCAGCAAGAAGGAAGACTGTATCCAATGAACTTGTGTAAGCGGTTAGCAACAACCGTGCTCGTCTTCGCGCTCTGCAGCGCTCCCCTCTTCGGCCAAGCCGCCGACACCGCCCTGATCGTCGGAAGCGTCACTGACGCGACCGGTGCAGTCGTGCCTGGCACGAATGTCACCTTCGCCCACTTGGCGACGGGCACCGAGTACACCGCGCAGTCGAACGAGACTGGCAGCTTCCGCTCGCCGCCGTTGCGGATTGGCGAGTACATCGTCATCGCCGAGTCGGAAGGCTTCAAGCAGTACTCCGGCAGCGGTGTGACGCTGTCCATCGGAGACACCCGGCAACTGGACATCACGCTCGAGATCGGTGCCGTGACCGAGGTCATCGAGGTCGAAGCGGCGGCTCCGCTGCTCCAGACAACGGAAGCCTCGGCGGGCACTGTCATCGAGAACCGGCAGATCGTGGACTTGCCGCTGAACGGTCGCGACTACCTCCAGCTGGCCTTGATTTCAGCCGGCGTCGCCCCGTCGCGCGGCCAAGGCGTGTCGATCGGAGGCCAGCGCGGCTCCGAGGTCGGATTCATGATGGACGGGATGGACAACAACAACCAGTCCATCGCTTCCCAGGGTCGCCAGAAGGAAGTCGTCAAGCCCAATGTCGATGCCATTTCCGAATTCAAGGTCATCACGAACGGCTTCTCGGCTGAGTACGGACGCTCGTCGGCGGGCATCATCTCCCTCGCGATCAAGTCCGGCACGAACGATCTCCACGGCACGGGCTTCTGGTTCATGCGCGACGAGATCATTGACGCCCGCAACTACTTCGCCAACCCGGCCGCCGAGAAGCCGCAGTTCGGGCGCAAGCAGTACGGTTTCGCGATCGGAGGGCCGCTCAAACGCAATCGCTCTTTCCTGTTCGGTGACGCGGAATGGACGGACATCCGCGAGACAGCGACGCGCGTGAGTAACGTGCCGACGGCGGCGATGCGCGGCGGCGACTTCAGCGCGTTCGACAGGAACATCTACGACCCCGACACGCTGGCGAACGGCGTGCGTACGCAATTCCCAGGGAACAGGATTCCGGCGAGCCGGTTCGATCCGGTCACCAACATCATGCGGAATTGGTGGCCCGATCCGCAACGGGAGGGCCTCACCAACAACTACACCTTCCAGCCCCCGCGAAATCAGGACTTCTACAAGTGGGATATGCGCTGGGACCACAACGTGACGAGCACCGACAACTTGTTCGCCCGCTGGAGCAACCAGCAGCAGGTCGTCAACAACCCGCCGGAGCTGCCGCCGACTGAATTCGGCTCCCTGACGCGGGGCGGACCTTACGACGTGACCAGCAACAACGCGGTGGTCGGCTGGAACCGCGTCTGGAGTGCGGCTCTGGTCTCGAACTTCCGTGTCGGCTGGAACTACATCGACAGCGATATCGAGACGCACTTGGACATACCCGGCAATATCAATTCACAGATCGGGCTCATGGGATTCAACCAAGACTTGCGGGGAGTCTCGGAGATGACCATGAATCCATGGCGCCGGATCGGCACCAACACGTTTCGGCCGAATCTGATCCAGTCGCAAACCCGGCAGTTCTCTTCGGACAACACCCTCACAAAGGGCAACCACGCGATCAAGTTCGGCGCCCAAATGTTCTGGTTGCAGAGTTTCATCGACAATCCGCAGCGCACGATGGGAACGATCGTCTTCGACGGTCGGTTCAGCGAAGAGTCGCCGACTGATCGAGGCGGGGGAGACGCCTTGGCCGACTTCCTGCTGGGCTACCCCCGCGAGATGTTCGGGTCCAACACGGTCTACATGAACATGCGTGCTCCGTTCCTCCATTTTTACGCTCAAGATGACTGGAAGGTCACGGATAAGCTGACCCTCAATCTGGGAGTGCGCTACGAGAACAACGCGCCGTGGATCGAGACGCGGGACGGCATCGGCCTCTTCCAGCGCGGCGGCCATCGGGGATCCCAAGGAGCCATTCGGGTCGCGGGTCAGGTCGGCTCGGGTCGAGAGAGTCGCGCCATGATCGACCGCGACAACAACAATTTCGCGCCCCGCCTCGGCTGGGCGTACAGAATCGACGAGAAGACGGTGATCCGGGGCGCGTACGGAGTCTTCTACGGGAACATCACGAACACCGGCGGCGGCGAGTTCATGGAAACGATGCCGCCGTTCCACTTCAAGGCGACGCTGACGACGGGCCGCGCGGATCCGTACCTCAAGATGCGGGAGGGGCTGCCTCCAGGGACGATCACGGCCGAAAACGCTCGCGGCGTGGAAATGTCGGCTTGGGACGAGGACCCGCCGTGGCCGATGGCGCAGAACTGGAACCTGAACATCCAGCGCACGGTCTTCACGGACGTGCTGTGGGAGTTCGGGTACTTCGGCAACAAGATGAACCACGTCATGGGCCGTTGGGACGAGAGCGCTCCGCGCCCGGGCGAATCGGTCTACGATCCTGTCCTCGGCCAAACCTTCGGGCCGGGCAGTTCCCCAAACGAACGCCGGCCGTGGAAGCGGGTGTTCGTGCCCAGCGCCCAGCGCGGCGACATGCAGTTCCCGGGCAACCCGTACCAAGGCGACTTCGCTCCCGGATGCCTCTGCTTCATCACCTTGGGGCGTCAGAACACGCACTCGAATCGCTGGAACACGCTGTACCACGGCTTCCACACGAAGCTGGAGAAGCGTTATTCGCAGGGCATGACCTACATCGTGTCCTACCAGTGGTCGCACGCGATCGGCGACATCCGGGGGATTCCAGGGTCGGGCGGGTCGCCTGGCGAGAGCGCCCGCCTCGTGCTCGACGTGCTGGACCTGACGCGCGAGCGCGGCAACAACCCCACCGACCAACGCCATCGCTTCGTCGGCAGCGTCGTTTACGAACTGCCTTGGGGCCGTGGCAAGAAATTCGGCAGCGGCTGGGGCGGTCTGGCGGACGCGCTCCTCGGCGGCTGGTCGGCGGGTACGATCCTGACGTTCTCCAGCGGTACGCCGGCCACGCCGACCGTTCGCGGCAACCCGGCCAACATCGGCGGCGGTGACCGCCCGAACGTGGTCTCGGGGCAGGCGGTCAACGTGTCCAATCAAGATCCGGCGGGCTGGTGGAACTCGGGTGCCTTGGAGCCGAATCCTACCCACACGTTCGGCAATGCCGGCAAGGGCATCCTGCGGGGACCGGGGCGAGCGGTGTGGGACTTCTCGGCTTACAAGCAGTTCCGCTTCACCGAGAAGTACACGGCCCAGTTCCGCCTCGAGGCGTTCAACTTCACGAACACCCCGCAGTTCAACTTCCCCAACACGCAAGTGGGCAACCGAAACTACGGGATCATTTCGGGAGCGGGCCGACCACGCAACCTGCAGATCGGACTCAAGTTCATCTTCTAACCGGTCTTCGACCAAGGAACCCAAGGCCCGCTGCCGGTTAGCCGGCAGCGGGCCTATCTGCTCGAGAGTCCACGCCAGTCCAAGCTCTTGATCGCCGCAGCTACAGGTAGCGCAGCGATCGGCGAAAGTGTGCGACGACCTGTCGGGGCACTGACGATGCACGGCCGCGGCCCGCGGGTCCGTGAAGGCGTGCTGGCCGGGCGCCTCGTTGCCAATAGGACCTACCGATACCTTGCGCGGGGAACTGTCGCTTGGTCGACGCACTCCCGGCTCCCGGTGCGGAGCGTGGCGCCGAACTCCGATTCCAGAGCGAACGACAGGTGTGGGCTGCGGAAAGATAGCGCGGATCGGCCCAACCGCTTCCCCTGTGCATGCGAAGCAGAGCGCCTTCCTCCAGGCGCGGAAGCCCTGTTGTCGTGACCGGGAGCCAGAAAAGTATTGCGTATGCGTAATTCTTGCTTGACACCAGTCCGCGCGCCTTGGTACGGTCTCGGATGGGACAGGCCTTCAAAACAGGGGTCGGCCCGTCCCGACATTAGTCGCGGCAGATTTGTCGCACGTATCTTCCAATTCGAAGGAGGGAGTGTTCCCATGAAAAGTCTTCGCTGTCTCGCTGTGTCCCTCGTCGTGCTGCTTGCCTTGGTACCGGCAGCCGTGGCGCAGCAGGCTGACACGGCGCTGATCGTCGGTACCGTCACCGACACGACGGGTGCCGTCATCCCCGGCGTCAACGTCACGTTCAGTCATGTCGAGACCGGAACGGAATCGACTACGTCGACGAACGAGACCGGCAACTACCGCTCCAACCCGTTGCGCATCGGCACCTACATCGTGGTCGTCGAATCGGACGGGTTCAAGACCTACTCGGGGTCGGGCGTCAACCTATCGATCGGCGACGTGCGCGAGTTGAACGTCGCGCTCGAGGTCGGCGCGGTCACGGAGGTCATCGAGGTCGAGGCCGCGGCGCCGCTGCTGCAGACGACCGAGAGTTCGGCCGGCACGGTGATCGAGAACCGACAGATCGTAGACCTTCCGCTCAACGGACGCGACTACTTGCAGCTGGCCGTGATTTCGGCCGGCACGGTCGTGTCGCGCGGGCAGGGCATTTCCATTGGCGGCCAGCGCGGCACCGAAATCAACTTCATGATCGACGGGGTGGACAACAACAACCAGTCGATTGCCTCGCAAGGCGCTCAGAAGGAGACGGTGAAGCCGTCGGTTGACGCCGTGGCGGAGTTCAAGGTCATCACGAACGGCTTCTCGGCTGAGTACGGGAAGTCTTCGTCGGGCATCGTGTCGCTGGCAATCAAGTCCGGCACGAACGAGGTCCACGGCACGGGCTTCTACTTCATGCGCGACGAGACCATGGATGCCAAGCCGTACTTCGCGCCGGGCGAGAAGGCGCAGTTCGGCCGCCAGCAGTACGGCTTCGCCGTCGGCGGCCCGATCAAGCGGAACAAGTCCTTCCTCTTCGGTGACATGGAGCTGACAGACATCCGCGAGACATCGACGTTCGTGGGGACCATTCCGACTGCGCGGATGCGGCAGGGTGACTTCAATCAGATCTCGAACACGATCTATGATCCGTTCACGGCCACGGGGGACATTGCCGATCCGCGGTCGCCATTTCCCAACCAGACCATTCCGGAATCTCGGTTCGACCCGATCGCCCGGTTGCTCAAGGACGCTTATCCGGATCCCCAGAACGATGACCTGACGAGGAATTACACCCACCAGACCCCCCGCAACCAAGACTTCAGCAAGTGGGACATCCGATGGGACCACAACCTCTCGGACCAGGACAATTTGTTCGCGCGCTGGAGCGCCCAGCAGCAACTGCGCGGCAGCACGCCAAGACTGCCCGCCCACTCCAGTTACGGTTCGATCTTCCCGGGCGGGAACTCTCTCGACGTGACCAGCAACAACGCGGCGTTCGGTTGGAACCGCATTTGGAGCCCCTCGCTGATCTCGAACATCCGCCTGGGATGGAACTACCTCGATACCGATGCGGAGATTCACGCCGATGTACCGGGCAATATCAACAAGGAGGTCGGGCTGCCTGGATTCGATACCGAGCTACGCGGACTCGCGATCATGGAAATCGGCGGCTATCAGCAGCTGGGCAACTCGAACTGGGCTCCCAATCTCATCCAGTCGCAGACTCGCCAAGTGTCGGCCGATAACACGTGGACGAAGGGAAATCACGCGATCAAGTTCGGGGCGCAGATCTTCTTCATGCAGACCGGCATCGTCAACCCGCAGCTGGCGCTCGGGAGAATGGCATTCCCCCGCCAGTTCACCAGAGACATGGCATTCGGCTCCGGGGGAGACGGATTCGCCGACTTCCTGATCGGCACGTCAAACGGCGTGCGCGGGTCGAACACGATCTACATGAACATGCGGGCGCCGTACCAGCATGCGTACGTGCAGGACGATTGGAAGGTCAACGACAGGCTGACCATGAACCTGGGCGTGCGTTACGAGTACAACCCTCCGTTCTTGGAAACCCGTGACGGCATCGGCTACTTCGATCCCGGGCCGCGCGGCTCGCCCGGCGAGATCAAGGTTGCCGGACTGGATGGCGTGCCGCGTCGGCTCACCAAGCCTGACGCTATGAATTTCGGGCCCCGCTTGGGAATCGCGTACAAGATCACCGAAAAGACAGTGTTCCGCCTAGCGTACGGCATCTTCTACGGTACGTTCTCGAACACGGGAGGCGGCGAGTACAAGGAGACGCAGCCGCCGTTCCACTTCAAGGTCGGTCTTTCGGCAGATCCGGCGAACCCGAGCCAGTTCCCGCTCTCCAGCGGGATGCCGCCGAACACGATCAGCGCCGAGAACGCCGTCGCGGTCGAGATGTCCGGCTGGGAGCCGGAACCGGACTGGCCGATGGCGCAGAACTGGAACTTCAATCTCCAGTACTCGCTCCCGGGCGACACGCTCTGGGAGGTCGGGTACTTCGGGAACAAGATGAATCACATGATGGGTCGCTGGGACGAGAACGTGCCCCGGCCGGGCGAGTCGGTTTACGATCCGGTCACGCAGAAGGTCATTCCGCCGGACGGCCCCATCAACGAGCGCCGCCCTTGGCGGACGGCATTCGTGCCGACCGCGCGACGCGGTGACGTGGAGTTTCCGGGCAGCCCGCCCGGCGGATTCATCACGCTCGGGCGTTCCAACATGCATTCGTTCCGCTGGAACTCGCTCTATCACGGGCTGCAGACGAAGCTCGAGAAGCGCTATTCGCAGGGCATGACCTACATCGTGTCGTACTCGTGGTCGCACGCCATCGGTGACTGGCGGTCGATTCCCGGTTCGGGAGGCGCGCCGGGCGAGAACGCTCGCATCGTCAAGGACGTGCTGGACTTGAGCCACGAGCGGGGGCCGACCCCGCAGGACATTCGGCATCGACTGATCGGCAGCATCGTCTACGAGCTGCCGTTCCTCAAGGGAGCCACGGGCGTCAAGCGGACCCTGCTCGGCGGATGGTCGATCGGATCGATCCTGACGTTCACGACCGGCACGCCGGCGACCCCCGGCGTGCAGGGCGCGAGCAAGTCGAACGTGAACGACCTCAATCACCTCGACCGTCCGGACGTTGTTTCGGGCCAGAGCGTGAATCCGGCCAATCAAGATCCGAGCTTGTGGTGGAATCCGGCCGTCTTCGTCGCGAACCAGCCGCTCACATTCGGCGACGCCGGGAAGGGCATCCTGCGGATCCCCGGACGCGCCCAGTGGGACTTCTCGGCTTACAAGTCGTTCAAGTTCACCGAGAAGTACTCGGCCCAGTTCCGTTTCGAGGCCTTCAACTTCACCAACACGCCCCAGTTCAACGCGCCGAACACGCGCGTGGGCAACGCGAACTTCGGCATCATCAGCGGTGCCCAGAACCCGCGCAACCTGCAGCTAGGGATCAAGTTCATCTTCTAGCCGAGCCACCTCTGGGTGACTTTCCGCCCGCCGGCATCCCCACCGGATGCCGGCGGGCTTTTTCGTGCCTGCGCCTGCGTCCAGTCCGGTGTATGACTTGCACGCTGGCGGCACCGTATCCGCTGCAAAAAGCCGACCAAGTCAGGGTTCGCTCGGAATCCCGTCGCGACCCGGCCCCGCTTTCCGAATCGACCGCGGTCTCTACGGGTCGCGAAGCGACAGCCTTCGGGCCTGATCGCGGGCCTAGCGATCCAGCGGTTCTCCCGCCCCTGCTTGCAGACGGACGGCGGTGCTGTCTAGGGGAATCGGGTAGCGCTCGTGACGCCCGGTCGGCCAGCGCACTTCCAAGTGGCTCGGTGCCTGGCGCAGCGACGGGTAGAAGTACACTGTGGCCTCGCTGGAACTGAGGTAGCTGCCGTCGCGATGCAGTCGTCGCCACAGGCAAGTGCCGTCTTCTTGGCACAGCCCCACTCGCGCTCCGATGCCGTGACGGTTCCCGTCGGGTCCTTCCAACTTGACCCGCAAGAAACGGTCGGGATCGGACTGATTCAAGTACAGGCGGACCGGACCGTGGTTGTTCGTCACGATCAAATCGAGATCGCCATCGAGATCGATGTCCCCTCGGGCGACGCCCCGACTCACTAGATCCGCGAGCGTTCCCCATGTCTCGCGACTGTCCGCTGGCTCGAACCCTCCCGCGCCGCCACGGTAGAACTGGTTCGCTTGCAGGAACGGAAACGGAGCCCCCCTCTGGGCCTCCATGATTGCCACGGCCCCGTTGGCCACGAAGATGTCCAGCGCCCCGTCCACATCGAAATCGGACCAAGCCAGCCCGAATCCCGTGTGCGGCAGGCTCGCGATGCCGAGTCCGAAGCGATTCGTCGCGTCGGCAAACCCCGCGCTTCCGTCGTTGAGATAGAGCGTGTTCGTTTCCTGCGCGTTGTGCGTCATGAACAGGTCCAGATCGCCGTCGCCATCGAAGTCCTCGGCCGCGACACCCATGCCCGCTTCGACCCTGCCGTCACCGTTCACCGCTGCACCGCTGGCCATGGCACGATCATCGAAGCGCCCGTTACCCGCATTCACCCACAGTTGGTTCTCCATCGTGTCGTTCGCTACGTATAGGTCGGCGCGACCGTCGCCATTGAGATCGGCCGCCGTCACGCCGAGTCCGTTCCCGAACGCAGCATCCAGCCCCGATGCGGCAGTGACATCCGTGAACCGCCCGGCGTCGTTGCGAAACAGCCGGTCCGGCACCGGGTTGTACATCGTCGGAACGCAGTAGTCCCGCTCGCCGGCGTCCGAGAGGCACTCCTTGTTGTTGGATACGGAGAAGTCCACGAAGTTCGCGAAGAACAGGTCCAGATCCCCGTCAAGGTCATAGTCGAAGAACGTCCCCGAGGTGCTCCAGCGGGCGTCCTGCGGCCCGCTGACCTCGGCGAAGCTCCCGTCGCCGTTGTTGCGGAGCAAGCGGTTCGGTCCTAGGTTCGTGAGATAGAGATCAGGGAAACGGTCAGAGTCGTAGTCACCGACCGCGACGCCCATCGCCACGTCGCGGAATCCCAGCCCGCTCCCATCCGTGACATCCGAGAACGACAGCTCGCCGCGCGGGATGATTGCGTTCTTGAAGAGCCGATTGCCGGGACTCGCATTCGTGCCATCGGCCCTTCCCGCAAGCGCCTGTCCTTGGAGCAAGTAAACGTCTAGGTCGCCATCCAGATCGAAATCCAAGAGAGCGACGCCGGAACCCATGATTTCCGGAAGGAAGAACGCGTCCGACGCCCCCGCGAAATGCTCGAAATCGAGTCCAGTCTCCCGGGCCGCCTCTCGGAAGAGCGGATCGTCCGCGATCTCGCCGACCTTGGAACCGCCGCACGCCGCTTGGAAGAGCAGGGCGGTCGCTAGAACTGACGCCGCTGCAGGGGAGTTCGCCACGGCCCGGATCCTCACCGAATGTCGGCACGCACCAGACTAGACGCTCCAGACGGCTGCCGCTCAGCTCGTCATTGCAGGGTCCGAGCGGAGCGCTGCCGTCGCACGGACTACGTACCTAGCTTAGCCATCGTTGGAAGGTCGGACCGAGCCGGTCTCCGAGCTCACCGCGCGAGGCGTTCCTGTCCGTCGATTGGCTCGTGGACGCGGCCCGCAGGAACATGAGGTGCCATGGCAGACACCCAAGTGCTCGCTGTGAGAAATCACTCGCGATGCTTTACAGCATGATTTTCGGATAGATGGACTCGAGTTTGCAGCATGTGTCCTTGATCGGCCAGTCGCCCACGCGCTAGCGACTCGATGGTTCATGCTCGGTGGTAGATTGGCATCATTGCCATGACCAGCGGGAAACGGTCATCATCGAGAATATGCGTAAGTTCAACACAACGGGGCCTGTGGTAGCGCAGGATCACTACTGCATACCCCCATTGGCACGTGTGGATTTGGATTACGTGTTGAATCTAGTCCGCGATCAGGAGTACTTCACCCTGCACGCTCCGCGGCAAACCGGCAAGACCTCAGTGCTAAAGGCCCTCCAAGACCTGCTCAATAGCGGCGCCGAGGGTGACTATCGTTGCTTGTACGTCAACATCGAGGCCGGCCAAGCGTGGCCCGAGGACATTCGGGAAGCGATGGCGGGGATTCTCGATGCGTTGGCCGAGCGTACTCGGAGACGACTCGTTGGAGGGCATAGTGAGCGAAGTGCTTGCAGGCGGGAGGCCAGCGACGGCGCTTTGGAAATCGCTGACGCGCTGGGCGCGGGCCGACCCGCGTCCATTGGTGCTGCTGATCGACGAGATCGACGCCTTGGTGGGTGACTCGCTGCTGTCGGTACTGCGCCAGCTGCGCTCCGGCTACGACTTGCGTCCAGACGGGTTCCCGCACAGCGTCGTTCTGTGCGGCGTGCGCGACCTGCGGGACTATCGCATTCGCTCGGGTTCGACGGGAAAGATGATCGCGGGCGGCAGCGCGTTCAACATCAGCGCCGATTCGTTGCGGCTGGGGGACTTCGGGAAATCGGAAGTGGAGGCTCTGGTCGGCCAGCACACCGGCGAGACCGGCCAGAAGTTCGCCCCCGAGGCGCTGGAACGCGTGTGGACGCAGACCCAAGGGCAGCCGTGGCTGGTGAACGCCTTGTGCTACGAAGCCTGCTTCAAGAGCCCGCAGGGGCGCGACCGCTGCCCTGTCATCACGGATGACGACATTCTCGCCGCACAGGAAGTCCTCATCCAAGGCCGGGTGGTGCATCTGGACCAGCTAGCCGACAAGTTGCAGGAGGAACGCGTGCAGCGCGTAGTCGAGCCCATGCTGAGCGGAGCGCCGGGACATGATATCTCCACCCATGATTACGAGTACGTGCGCGACCTCGGCCTGATCGCGCAAGGCGATGAGATCCGGATCGCCAATCCGATCTACGCGGAAGTCGTGCCGCGGGAGCTGACGTTCATGGTGCAGAAGCGCCTGCCCCAGCAGGCGGCATGGTACCTGGACGGAGAGGGCGGTCTCGCAAGCGGCAAGCTGCTGGAGGCGTTCCAGCCAATTCTTCCGCGAGAGTTCGGAGTCGTGGATGGAGCGGTTCGCCTACAAGGAGGCGGGCCCGCAGCTGCTGCTGCAGGCATTCCTGCAGCGGGTCTTGAACGGCGGGGGGCACATCGACCGGGAGTACGGCTTGGGGTTCCAGCGGGTCGACATCTTGATCCGCTGGCCGCGGCCGCAGGGCATGCAGCGGTTCGTGATCGAATGCAAGGTCCGCAGGAAGCAGTTGGAACGGACGATCGCGGAGGGCATGGAGCAGACTGCTGGATACATGGACCGGTGCGGCGCGGACGCGGGGCACCTCGTCATCTTCGATCGCGGCGAGAAGCCGTGGAAGGAGAAAATCTTCCATCGGAGCGAGGAGTTTGAAGGCACGCCGGTCGAAGTGTGGGGCATGTGAAGCCGGTCGTGCCCGCTCGAGACTAGCGGCGGGAGCCGCTAGCCCGGGCGTGACGCCGGAATCTGCCAGCACTCGCACCGCCCGCCTCGGAACCCTCTGGGAGTCCGGGAGCGCGAACGCAATCACGACCAGCGCTGCCGCGCGGTTGCCTGTCTCCAAGCGGTTGACGCCGGAGCCGTGCGCTACCCGCGCGGCCCCCGGCGATCGCCCGTCGGCTCGGCATGCGTCTTACCTGGGAACGTTGCTGCGACGATGCACTAGGAGCATTCCCGCAGACAAGCCCCGACTGACATCGGCGGACCAGCACGACTAGGCCCGGCAGGATGATTCGTGCGAGGCTATGGACATGGGCCCGTGGTTCACAGGGTTGCTGAGTGCCGAGACGGTGGCGGCGCTCGTTGTCTTGATCCTAGTGCTCTTGGTCCATCTTGTTACGAAGCTTCATCTAGAGTCCAAGCAGAACGCTGGGGAGCATGCCGAGTTGCGAACGGCCATCAACCGTCAGGCGGAGGAGATCGCCGGACTGCGGCAGGAGATTGACCGTCAACGAGAATCGACTGATCGCAAACTAGACCAGATCATGGGTTACTTGCTCAGGAATCGCTCCGACAAAGACGATTGACACGGGGCTGGCGGGTCGGCACCGGGTAGGTCCGCCTCGGCCGAATCCACCTGGCCCGCGAGACCGCGAGCTCGGGCGTGGCACCGGGAGCTGCCAGCACTCGCACCGCCCGCCTCGGAACCCTCCGGAAGTCTGGGAGCGCGAACGCAACCACGATCAGCGCTGCCGCGCGGTTGCCCGTCTCCAAGCGGTTGACGCCCGAACCGTGCGCTACCCGCGCGGCCCCCGGCGATCGCCCGTCGGCTCGGCATGCGTCTTACCTGCGAACGTTGCTGTGACGATGCGCTAGGAGCATACCCGCCGACAAGCCCCGACTGACATCGGCGGACCAGCTGGACAGACCCGGCAGGACGTTTCTTGCTAGACTGTGGGCATGGGCCCGTGGTTCACAGGATTGTTGAGTACCGAGACGGTGGCGGCGCTCGTTGTCTTGATCCTAGTGCTCTTGGTCCATCTTGTTACGAAGGTTCATCTAGAATCCAAGCAGAACACTGGGGAGCATGCCGAGTTGCGAGCGGCCAGCAGCCGTCAAGCGGAGGAGCTCGCCGATGTGAGGCGGGAGCTCGGCGAGGCACGGCAGGAGCTCGCCGGTCAAGCGAAGGAGCTCGCCGGTGTGCGGCAGGAACTCGCCGGTGTGCGGCAGGAGATTGACCGTCAACGAGAATCGACTGATCGCCGCTTCGACTCGATTGATCGCAAACTAGACCAGATTGTGAGTTACTTGCTCAGGAATCGCTCCGACAAAGACGATTGACACGGTGCTGGCTGGTTAGCAGAGGGTCGATCCGCCATAGCCGAGTCCCCCTGCCCCGCGAGGCCCCTGCCGCAATGGCGGATCGCGGCTCCGTCCGTTCCGCGCGAGGGTTGCGTGTCTATTCATTCCGTGAGTCGTTGGTAGACTCGGCCGTAGCCAGCGCGAACACCGTTGCGGCCGAAGGGAATGGCGACTAGGCGTTAGTTGCGGTGCGGAAAGTCTTCAGTGAAGCGTGGGGCATGTGAAGCCGGTCGTGCCCGCTCGAGACTAGCGGCGGGAGCCGCTAGCCCGGGCGTGACGCCGGAATCTGCCAGCACTCGCACCGCCCGCCTCGGAACCCTCTGGGAGTCCGGGAGCGCGAACGCAATCACGACCAGCGCTGCCGCGCGGTTGCCTGTCTCCAAGCGGTTGACGCCGGAGCCGTGCGCTACCCGCGCGGCCCCCGGCGATCGCCCGTCGGCTCGGCATGCGTCTTACCTGCGAACGTTGCTGCGACGATGCACTAGGAGCATTCCCGCAGACAAGCCCCGACTGACATCGGCGGACCAGCACGACTAGGCCCGGCAGGATGATTCGTGCGAGGCTATGGACATGGGCCCGTGGTTCACAGGGTTGTTGAGTACCGAGACGGTGGCGGCACTCGTTGTCTTGATCCTAGTGCTCTTGGTCCATCTTGTTACGAAGGTTCATCTAGAATCCAAGCAGAACGCTGGGGAGCATGCCGAGTTGCGAGCGGCCAGCAGCCGTCAATTGGAGGAGATCGCCGATGTACGGCACGAGCTTGCCGGTCAAGCGAAGGAACTCGCCGGTGCACGGCAGGAGATTGCTGGTCAAGCGAAGGAGCTCGCCGGTGTACGGCAGGAGATGGACCGTCAACGAGAATCGACTGATCGCCGCTTCGACTCGATTGATCGCCGCTTCGACTCGACTGATCGCAAACTAGACCAGATTCTGAGTTACTTGCTCACGAATCGCTCCGACAAAGACGATTGACACGGTGCTGGCTGGTTGGCACGGGGTCGATCCGCCTTGGCCGAATCCACCTGCCCCGCGAGACCCCTCCGCAATCGCGGATCGCGGCTCCGTCCGTTCCGATCCATTCAGCACCAAGCCATCTGCGGGGTTGTCCGTTTCCAATGCTCCGTAGACATGCGCTTGAGCACTAGGTCCTATGCACAGGACCTTTCGGCGTATAGTCGCGTGACCGCTTGGATCCACGGCTGTCTAGGCGAACCGCGGGTCCTCCCGCTCCCACCCGCTGGTCTACTGAGCGAAACTGGATAGAACGATGGGGTTCGGTCTCACGAACGTCCCACGGTCGCCGCACAGCGAAGCCCTCCGCTCGTCCGCTGGGTTGTGTGCCGTCATGGCGGCTCTCGCGCTCTCGTGTTCCCAGTCGGAGTCCGTCCTGGAGCCGCTGCCGGACCTTGTCTTGGACGGATTCGCTTCAACCGTTCAAGAACAGCTGGCGGCCACGCACGCTCGGGCCGTCGCCGATCAGGACAGCACATCGGCGGTCGGCCAGCTCGGTCGCGAACTTTATGTCTTCGGCCAGCTTCGCGGCGCCGCACAGTGCTTCGCCCGCAATCGGGCGCTGGATCCAAGTTCATTCGAATGGGCTTACCTGCTAGGGGTAGCACGCGCAGACCTCGGGGACTCGGACGCCGCGCTGGCTGCCTTGCGCGAGGCATCGTCGCTCCGGTCTCGGGACCTGCCCACCGCGTTGAGACTGGCGGACTTGCTGGAACAATCCGGAGAACTAGGCCAGGCGCGCGAGATCTTGCAGTCGGCCGCCAGCTTCGCCCCGCGTAGCGCGGCGGTTCACTACCGACTGGGGCGCTTGGAATCCGCGAGTGATCTCGGTGCGGCTCGCACGCATCTCGAAAGGGCCGTAGATCTCGAGCCGGAGTACCGAGAGGCCCGGTATGCCCTAGCGAATGCCTACCGGCTGGCAGGACACGTCGACGAGGCTGCCAAGCAACTCGACTTGTATCGGGAGCTCGACCCAACGCCGCGCCGGCATTACGCGGACCCGCTGCTGGACGCCCTGAATTCGATCAAGACCGGCAGCTCCCAGAAGGCCTTCAACCGAGGGCAGGCGCTCCAAGCCGAAGGGGATCTAGAGGGTGCCCGAGCAGCCTACGACGCGACGTTGGAAATCGATCCCGAGCATGTCCAAGCTCACGTGAACCTCGTGGCGATTCACGGGCAGCTGGGTAACTACGAACAGGCGGAACGACACTATCGGCTGTCGCTCGCGCTGAATCCCTCCGTTTCCGAAGCGCATTACAACTTCGGCGTGACGCGGCATGTGGCCGGGGACTTCGCCGGGGCGGCCGAAGCCTATCGCAAGGCTTTGGAAATCAATCCTCAAGACGCGGACGCCCACAGCAACCTGGGCACGACGCTCGAACAACTCGGGCGTCCCGATGGCGCGCTCCGCCACTACCGCTTGGCTCTGGAGCACAACCCCTCCCATCCGATGGCGAGCTTTCACCTGGGCAAGCGGCTGGCTGATCAAGGTCGGTATCGCGAATCCCTGCCGCACTTGGAGAAAGCGGTCGCATCGGACACCAAGGGATCCGGGCTGCATGCCTATCTGCTAGCGCTCGTTTATCGGGAACTGGGACGGCGCGAGGAGGCGCGGAGCAGCCTGCAGCATGCCCTCCGGGCAGCACGCGCCCGAGGGCAGAGCGACCTCGCGAAGAGGATCGAGGCCGAACTGGGTCCCTGAGTTGCCGATCTACACGAACCCGAACAACGGCGGGAAGACGACGATCAGGATCCCGGCCCACATCGAGTAGACCGGCAAGTAAGAGGTCTGCCAGTGCTCTAGCGCGGCGAACGAGCCGCGTCGCCGAACGAACTGGAAGTAGAGTCGCGCCGACCAAGCGAGGTTGACCAGGAGGATGAGATTCGCGCCTAGCGCGGCCAGCTTGTTCGCGCTCGTGCCGTATTCGATGATGCGCGCGGAGATCGCCGTCAGCAGCACCGCGTCCAAGACGAGCGCGCTGAAGATCAGGACCAGCAAGACGATGTCGAACGCGCCGGGCTCGGCCAGCGGCTCGCGCGCGGACAGCGCGTAGAGCAGCAACACCACCACGAGCATCAGCACCACGTTGAACGAAATCAGCACCTCGCGCTCCAGGTCCAGGGCGTTGCCGGTCCAAGCCATCGTGGCGAGCAGCGCGAGCAGGAGGATCGCGAGCATGGGCGCGAACAGGCGAGTCAGTACGGGAGCCATGTTCTCGACAACGCTCTTCTTCAATTCCACTAGCGACGCCGCTACGATGATCGCGCCCATGCTTCCGCACATGATGATCCAGTTCACCGCGAACTGCTCGATATCGATCCCGATGACGTTGAACAAGCCGGCGGAGAGCCCGGTCAGGGCCCCGCCGCCCAGCGCGATGAGCACGTAGTAGATGACCAGCTCGCCGGAGAATCGAACGAAGTTCATCCGCTCGGCCGAGGAGTTCCAGCGGCCGCCCGTATAGGCGAAGCCCACGGGCAGCCACAGCGCGATGGGCAAGTGCAGCCCGACGAGGATTTCGGTTGCTCCTGTCGGCGCGAACGGGAACAAGTTCGCGCAGGCGATCGCCCCGACGAAGGCCGCCGCCACCCAGAGGCATCGAACGGGCTGCAACTTGCGCTTCCATCCGAAGTAGCCGATCAAGCAGGGCAGCGCGAAGAAGCTCACGTTCCGGAAGATGTAGCGCTCCTTGGCTTCCTCCTCGAGGCCGAGCAGGTCGCTGGACTTCATCGCCAGGGCCGCGACGATCGCCAAGCCGATGACGACCAGCGCCTCGGTGCGAGACGACTTGGCCGGCTGTTCGTCGGCGTCCGGTTGCGTTACGAGTTGCTTCCAGAGCCGATCCGAGTGCTCGCGAGCGAATTCGCGGGTCACTTTGTCTTGCCCGCCGATCCGCTTGACGGCGACGAGGAACGCTTCGTCCGGGGCGAGGCCCACTTCGGAGAGCGCGTCGATCTGGCTGCGCAGATGATCCTCGAGTTCGTCGGCGTCGGTGTCGTGAATCGCCTTCCGGCCGAGGAGGTAGGCCCTCCATTCGGCGATCCGTTCCTCCAGATCAAAGCCTTGACTTGGAGTCTCCATGCTTGCGTCCCTCCCGACCGGCACCACTAACTGCCCGACGCCGCCTCCAGCAGCCACGCCCGGCGGAGCGTGGCGTCCACCTCCAGCCATTGGCGTCGTTGCACCGCGAGTTCGGTCCTCCCGGGGTCGGTGATGCGGTAGTACTTGCGCTTCCTGCCTTGGACCGGAACTCCCCACCGTCCAGCGATGTACCCGAGCTTCTCGAGGCGGTGCAGCAGGGGGTACAGCATGCCGTCGGTCCACTGCAGGTTGCCGCTGGACAACGCGGCGACGCGCTTGAGAATGGCGTAGCCGTGGCTCTCGCCCTCCGCCACGATGGCGAGCACGAGCGAAGTAGCCGAGGCCGCCACCAAGTCCTTGCCGATCTGCATGGTGTTGCTATCCGCCACCCGGGGGTATCGGCAGTGCAGGATACCTAATAGCATTATACATAGAAGAAAATGGTATGCAAGTGTCCCGACAGGCTGAAGGTGGCCGGGCGAGCCGTGCAGCCCGTCGCAAGTTCCATCGCAACAGGCAGTTGCTACGCTGAATGGGCTCGACGGCCGGTCGCGGGCGGGGCTGCCACTCGCCAGTCGAGACCCCAGTCCAGTTGTGAACGATCCCGGCATCAAGCACCAGTTCCCTGCTTCTCTCGTGATGCAGGAGGCACCGTACCACTCGGCCGCGATCTTCCAGATACGGGACATTTTCGGTCGCCATGGCCGGTTCCTTGAGGGAAGCGCACCGCTCGTTGCATCCAACTTGTTGGTGCTCTTCGACTCGGCAGGTAGGTCGGCACGCATTGTTCCCGATATCTTCGTGGCATTCGGCGTCGACCAGCCCCCGGCATCGTTCCGCGTGCCGAGGGACCGGAATCTGAGCATGCTCGT
Source organism: Bryobacterales bacterium (assembly GCA_965242625.1). Taxonomy (GTDB): domain Bacteria; phylum Acidobacteriota; class Terriglobia; order Bryobacterales; family UBA6623; genus VXMF01. The sequence goes on from CBDEST010000005.1 coordinate 2,471,687, forward strand.
CCTCGAAGTGTTGTCGCCGAGCACCTACGAGACCGACCAATCGACCAAGATGCTCAGTTACGCCGAGATGAGGGCGGCCGAGTACTGGCTGTTTGACCCGACTGGCAAGCTGCAAGTCCCTCGGTTGCGGGGCTTCCGATTGGCAGACGGCAGGTACGTGCCCATTCCTGGCAGCGGCGAGTCCAAGGAGCATGCTGTGCATAGCGAGGTCCTCAGCGCAGACCTGTACCTAGACGGCCGAGCATTGCGGCTTGCTCCGTCGACAGGCCAGGATGTGCCGACGATGAGTGCATTGGAGGAATTGTGGAAGGAAAGAATGACGAGACAGCCGGAGTCGGGGGAGGATGCCCCTGCATGAACAGAGCGGGGGCTGGGACCGGTCAGCGCCGCGCAACAGCCGACCTTTCGAGAGGCGAGCGCCAGTCTGGAGTGGTTGTGAGCGGTGAGTCGGAGGACTTGAGGGCGCGTGGCCAAACAGGGACAGTCGTTAGGCATGGATGATGATCGTGATTGCTTCAATGGCGTGGCCGCACTTAGGAGGAAGGTCGGCGGTGGGATCGAGTGCCCTTAACAGAACTATCTGCCCGTACCGATGCCGGCATGGAGATTGGTATATGATGGAGGCGTGAGCATCGTTCGGAAGGGGATCGAGGAACAGTTCATCCATGATGAATCCGCTGGGGGTGTCACTGAGGTGATCTGCGGCGTGGATCCGAGACTGAAGGTGAATGGGCTGGGCGAACCTGCGGGCCCGCGGGGAATCCGCATGAATGCTGTCTCATACGTCAGCGATGCGATCGAAATTCACTATCGCCTCGAGCGGGATCGGAAAGACGTTTATCTCGACTACGAGGTCCGAGTCCGTCGGGGCGATGTTCGAGTGGACGCGGACCTGCTGGTTGCGGTTGGAACACCGCGACAGTACGGGCGCTTCTACTGCGTACGCACCGAAGGTCGACCGCCGGACTTCGCGCTAGACGTCGTCGGGTCGGTGCAAGACCCTTGGCGGGACTGGCCAGCGAAGGCCGAGCGGTACGCCGCTGTAGGGGTGCGCGAATGCTGGCGGTTCGACATGACCGGCGAGTGTTTGCATCCTCGCCTGCAAGGATTTCGCTTGGAGTGCGGGGAGTACGTGGCGTTGCCTTCAACTGGGGAAGGCGGAGAGTTCACGATCCGCAGCGAAGTCCTGGGCTTGGACCTCCGATGGTGCAGCGAGCGGCTCCAAGTGAAGGATCCGAGTACCGGGCGGGTGTACCAGAGTTGGTTAAACGTGCGGGAGCTGCAGGCGTTGGAGGAAGCGGCGGAGCGCGGAGACCGAGGAGCTGCGGCGAGAGCGAAGAAGACTCGGCAGATGATCGCGAGAGTCATGGCGAAACGGGACGCGGTGCTGCGAGCGGTTTCCGGGAACGGAAGAATCGTCCGAGTCCCGGCTGTGCCTGCTGGGAGCAGCGGAAGCTCTTGACCGGGAATTGGAAGCTAGGGCGAATGCGCTCGTTCTAGGTCGCAAGTCCGCAGGCCACGCTTTCGAGTTCCGACGATTCTCGTTCTCGCGGGTCGCTCGGAGAGCGCCGCTCCGAATGCTCCTTGGAGGGGCTCTCTCTATCCTCGTCGACGCCGACGAGCTCGCTTGCGAGGTTGAGTTCCCACGTTTCCAGCGGGCCGACAGGACCGCTGGGAGAGTAGCAGCTAAAGCGGCCCTCCAGCCTTCCCGCGAGGGCATTGCGAGATAGGCTCTCCGTTTCGAGGCCCCGAGTGGCGGATTGAAGGTGCGTACCCATACCCGGATGTGGCGAGTCCAAGGAGCAATCTTTGCGTAGCCGGATCCTGTGCATAGACCTGTAGTTTGAGGACCAAGCATTGGGGCTTGCTCCCGCGACAGGCCAGGATGTGCTGACGATGAGTGCATTGGAGGGGTTCTGGAACGAAAGCAAGATGAGACAGCGGGAGTAGGGAGAGGATGATTCTGCATGAGCAGAGCGGAGACTGAGATTGGTCCGTGCCGCGCAACGGTCGAGGTTTCGAGAGGCAAGTGCCAATCTGGAGTGGTTGTGAGCGGCGGGTCGGAGGATTTGAGAGCGCGTGGCCATGCAGAGACAGTCGTTAGGAATGGATGATGATCGTGATAGTGCCAACGGCCTAGCCGCACCTCGGAGGAGGGTCGGCAGTGGGATCGAGTGCGCCCCATACAGCTGTCTGCCCGTACCGGTGCAGGCATGGGATTGGTATATGATGAAGGCGTGAGCGTCGTGCAGAAGACGGTCGAGGATCAGTTCATCCATGATGAATCCACCGGGGTCGTCACTGAGGTGATCTGCGGCGTGGATCCCAGACTGAAGGTGAATTGGCTGGGCGAACCTACGGACGCGCGGGGAATCCGCATGACTGCTGTCTCATACGTCAGCGATGCGGTCGAGATTCACTATCGCCTCGAGCGGGACCGGACAGACGTTTATCTCAACTCCGAGGTCCGAGTCCAGCGAGGCGATGTCCGAGTGGACCCGGACCTGCTGGTTGCGGTTGGAACACCTCGACAGTATGGGGGCTTCTACTGCGTACGCACCGAAGGTCGACCGCCGGACTTCGCGCTAGACGTCGTCGGGTCGGTGCAAGACCCGTGGCAGGACTGGCCAGCGAAGGCCGAGCGGTACGCCGCTGTTGGGGTGCGCGAATGCTGGCGGTTCGACATGACCGGCGAGTGTTTGCATCCTCGCCTGCAAGGATTTCGCTTGGAGTGCGGGGAGTACGTGGCGTTGACCTCAAATGGGGAAGGCGGTGGGTTGACGATCCGCAGTGAAGTTCTGGGCTTGGACTTCCGATGGTGTCGAGAGAGGTTCCAAGTGAAGGATCCCAGTACCGGACGGGTGTACCAGAGTTGGTTAAACGTGCGGGAGTTGCAGGCGCTGGAGGAAGCTGCGGAGCGCGGAGACCGAGGAGCTGCGGCGCGAGCGAAGAAGACTCGGCAGATGATTGCGGAAGTCAATGCGAAACGGGACGCAGTGCTGCGAGCGGTTTCCGGGAACGGAAGAATCGTCCGAGGCCCGGCTGTGCCTGCCGCGAGCAGCGGAGGCGCTTGATCGGGAATTGGAAGCTAGGGCGAATGCACTCGTTCTAGGTCGCAAGTGCGCGGGACAGGCTCTCGCCTTCCGACGATTCTCGTACGTGGCGGTCGGTCGGAGGGTGACGCTCCGAGTGCTCCTTGGAGGGGCCCTCTCTATCCTCGTCGACGCCGACGAGCTCGCTTGCGAGGTTGAGTTCCCACGTTTCCAGCGGGCCGACAGGACCGCTGGGAGAGTAGCCGCTAAAGCGGCCCTCCAGCCTTCCCGCGAGGGCATTGCGAGATAGGCTCTCCGTTTCGAGGCCCCGAGTGGCGGATTGAAGGTGCGTACCCATACCCGGATGTGGCGAGTTCAAGGAGCAATCTTTGCCTAGCCGGATCCTGTGCATAGACCTGTAGTTTGAGGACCAAGCAGTGCGGCTTGCTCCCGTGACGGGCCAGGTTGTGCCGACGATGAGTGCATTGGAGGAGTTCTGGAACGAAAGCAAGATGAGACAGCGGGAGTAGGGAGAGGATGATTCTGCATGAGCAGAGCGGAGACTGAGATCGGTCCGTGCCGCGCAACGGTCGAGGTTTCGAGAGGCGAGTGCCAATCTGGAGTGCTTGTGAGCGGCGGGTCGGAGGATTTGAGAGCGCGTGGCCAAGCAGGGACAGGCATCAGGAATGGATGCTGATCGTGATAGTGTCAAAGGCCTGGCCGCACCCAAGGGGAACGTCGGCGGTGGGACCGCGTGCGCTCAACGGAACTATCTGCCAGCACCGGTGCAGGCATGGAGATTGGTATATGATCAAAGCGTGAGCGTCGTGCAGAAGAGGGTCGAGGATCAGTCCATCCATGATGAATCCACTGGGGTCGTCACTGAGGTGATCTGCGGCGTGGATCCCAGACTGAAGGTGAATTGGCTGGGCGAACCTACGGACGCGCGGGGAATCCGCATGACTGCTGTCTCATACGTCAGCGATGCGGTCGAGATTCACTATCGCCTCGAGCGGGGCCGGACAGACGTCTGTCCCGCTCCTGATGTCCGAGTCCGTCGAGGCGACGTTCGAGTGGAAGCGGACCTGCTGGTTACGGTCGGAATATCTCGACGATTGCGGCACTTCTACTGCGCAGGCGCCGAAGGTCTACCGCCGGATTTCGCGCTCGACGTCGTCGGGTCGGTGCAAGACCCTTGGCGGGACTGGCCAGCGAAGGCCGAGCGGTACGCCGCTGTAGGGGTGCGCGAATGCTGGCGGTTCGACATGACCGGCGAGTGTTTGCATCCTCGCCTGCAGGGATTCCGCTTGGAGCGCGGGGAGTACGTGGCGTTGCCTTCAACTGGGGAAGGCGGAGAGTTCACGATCCGCAGCGAAGTCCTGGGCTTGGACCTCCGATGGTGCAGCGAGCGGCTCCAAGTGAAGGATCCGAGTACCGGGCGGGTGTACCAGAGTTGGTTAAACGTGCGGGAGCTGCAGGCGTTGGAGGAAGCGGCGGAGCGCGGAGACCGAGGAGCTGCGGCGAGAGCGAAGAAGACTCGGCAGATGATCGCGAGAGTCATGGCGAAACGGGACGCGGTGCTGCGAGCGGTTTCCGGGAACGGAAGAATCGTCCGAGTCCCGGCTGTGCCTGCTGGGAGCAGCGGAAGCTCTTGACCGGGAATTGGAAGCTAGGGCGAATGCGCTCGTTCTAGGTCGCAAGTCCGCAGGCCACGCTTTCGAGTTCCGACGATTCTCGTTCTCGCGGGCCGCTCGGAGAGCGCCGCTCCGAATGCTCCTTGGAGGGGCTCTCTCTATCCTCGTCGACGCCGACGAGCTCGCTTGCGAGGTTGAGTTCCCACGTTTCCAGCGGGCCGACAGGACCGCTGGGAGAGTAGCCGCTAAAGCGGCCCTCCAGCCTTCCCGCGAGGGACCTGTGAGACGGGCTCTGTTAGTCGATCCGTTCCTCTATGTCGAAGCCTTGTCATGGCGTGACCACGGGTTCGTCCTCCCTGACAAGAATCACTAGGCAGTTGCTACGCTGATTGGTCTCGAAGGCGTGTGGTGAACGGTCCGGTCCGCCACTCGCCAACCGAGACCCCCGGTCCAGTTGTGAACGATCCCGACATCACGAACCAGGTTGCTGCTTCTCTCGTGATGCATGAGGCACCGTACCACGCGGCCGCGGTCTTCCAGATCCGGGACATATTCGGCCGACATGGACGGTCCCTTGAGGGAAGCGCACCGATAGTCGAATCCAACTTGTTGGTGCGCTTTGACTCGGCGGGCAGGTCGGTGCGCATTGCTCCCGATATCTTCGTTGCATTCGGGGTTGTCCAGCCCCCGGCATCGTTCCGTGTGCCGAGTGACCGCAGTTTGCGCATGCTCGTCCTTGAAGTGCTGTCTAGGAGCACCTACAAGAAAGACCAATCGACGAAGATGCTCAGCTATGCCGAGATGGGGGCGGCCGAGTACTGGTTGTTTGACCCGATCGGGAAGTTGCAAGTCCCTCGGCTGCAAGGCTTCCGATTGGCAGACGGCAGGTACGTGCGCGTTCCTGGGAGCGGCGAGTCCAGGGAGCATGCTGTACATAGCGAGGTCCTATGCACAGACCTGTACCTAGACGGCCGAGCATTGCGGCTTGCTCCCGCGACAGCCCAGGATGTGCGTACGTCGAGTGAATCGGAGGAATCGTGGAACGAAAGAATGACGAGACAGCCGGAGTCGGGAGAGGACGCCCCTGCACAAGCAGAGCGGTGATCTAGCGGTCGATTCGCGGAACCCAGAGCGGAAGGTGGTCCATCCACCTTCGTTGGCCGAAGGGGATTCGAGACCGGCAGTGCCACGCAACAGCCGAGGTTTCGAGAGGCGAGTGCCAATCTGGAGTAGGTGTGCGCCGTGGGTCGAATGACTGGAGTGCTCGTGGCCAAACAGGGGTAGTCGTTAGGCATGGATGACGAACTTCAAAGCGTCAGAGCCCTGGCCGCAGTCAGGGGGCGGGTCGGTGGTGGGATCGCATGCGCTCTTCAGACCTATGTGCCAGTGCCGGTGCTGGATTGGAATTTGGTATATCATGAAGGCGTGAGCATCGCTCAGAACAGGGTCGAGGGACAGTTCGTCCATGATGTCTCCGCTGGCTCAGGTGGGGTTGTCACTGAGGTGACCTGCGGTATCGATCCCAGACTGAAGGTGAATTGGCTGGGCGCACCCGCGGGTCCGCGGGGAATCCGCATGACCGCAGTCTCATACGTCAGCGATGCGGTCGAAATTCACTATCGCCTTGAGCGGGACCGGACAGACGTCTATCTCGACTACGAGGTCCGAGTCCGGCGAGGCGATGTTCTAGTGGACGCGGACCTGCTGGTTGCAGTTGGAATACCTCGACAGTACGGGCGCTTCTATTGCGTGCGCACCGAACGTCGACCGCCGGATTTCGCGCTAGACGTCGTCGGGTCCGCGCAAGACCCGTGGCAGGACTGGCCAGCGAAGGCCGAGCGTTATGCAGTTGTAGGGATTCCCGAATGCTGGCGGTTCGACATGACAGGCGAGTGCCTGCATCCACGGCTGCAAGGGTTCCGCTTGGAGCGCGGGGAATACGTGCCATTGCCCTCAGCCGGGGAAGGTGGAGAGTTGACGATCCGCAGTGAAGTCCTGGGCTTGGACTTCCGATGGTGCAGCGAGAGGCTCCAAGTGAAAGATCCGAGCACCGGCCGGGTGTACCAGAGTTTGGAGAACGTGCGGGAGTTGCAGGCGCTGGAGGCAGCAGCGGAGCGCGGAGACCGGGAAGCTGCGGCGCGAGCGACGAAGACTCGGCAGATGATTGCGGAAGTCATGGCGAAACGGGACGCGGTGCTGCGAGCGGTTTCCGGGAACGGAAGAATCGTCCGCGGCCCGGCTGTGCCTGCCGCGAGCTGCGGAAGCGCTTGACCGGGAATTGGAGGCCAGGGCGAATGCGCTCGTTCTAGGTCGCAAGTCCGCAGGCCACGCTCTCGACTTCCGACGATTCCCGCTCGCGCGGTTCGCTCGGCTGGTGACGCTCCGAGTGCATCTTGGACGGATCCTCTATCCTCGTCGACGCCGACGAGCTCGCCATCGCGGTTGAGTTCGCACGATTCCCGCGGGCCGACAGGATCGCCGGGAGTGTTGTCGCTATCGCGGCTCTCCAACCCAACCGCGACGGGCCCGTGAGACAGTCTCTGTTAGTCGATCCGTTCCTCTATGTCGAAGCCTTGTCTTGGCATGACCACGCGTTCGCCCCTCTGGACAGGAATCACAAAGCAGTTGCTACGCTGATTGGTCTCGACGGCGTGCGGTGAACGGTCCCGCCCCTCGCCAACCGAGATCCCGGTCCAGTCGTGGACGATCCCGGCCTCATGAACCAGTTCCCCGCTTCTCTCGTGATGCACGAGGCACCGTACCACGCGGCCGCGGTCTTCCAGATACGGGACATCCTCGGCCGCCATGTCCGGACCCTAAAGGGAAGCAAACCGATAGTCGAATCCAACTTGTTGGTGCTCTTCGACTCGATGGCCAGCTCGGGGCGCATTGCTCCCGATATCTTCGTGGCGTTCGGGGTCGACCAGCCCCCGGCATCGTTCCGCGTGCCGAGAGACCGCAATTTGCGCATGCTCGTCCTTGAAGTGTTGTCGCCGAGCACCTACGAGACCGACCAATCGACGAAGATGCTCAGCTACGCCGAGATGGGGGCGGCCGAGTACTGGCTGTTTGACCCGACCGGGCAGTTGCAAGTCCCTCGGCTGAAGGGCTTCCGATTGGCAGGCGGCAGGTACGTGCGCATTCCCGGGAGCGGCGAGTCCAAGGAGCATGCTGTACATAGCGAGGTCCTATGCACAAACCTGTACCTAGACGGCAGAGCATTGCGGCTTGATCCCGCGACAGCCCAGGATGTGCTTGCGTCGAGTGAATCGGAGGAATTCTGGAACCAGAGAGACGAGGCAGGCGGAGTCAGGGGAGGATGACCCTGCATGAGCAGAGCGGAGACTGAGACCGGTCGGTGCCACGCAACAGGCGAGGCTTCGAGAGGCGAGCGCATATCTGGGGTTGGATGTGCGCGGTGGATCGACGGATTGGTGGGCCCGTGGCCAAAGTGCCCGTGCCGGTGCCGGCATGGAGATTGGTATATGATGAAGGCGTGAGCACCGCTCAAAATACGGCAGAGAACCTGTCCATACATGATGTGTCGGCTGGCCCTGCAGGGATTGCCACAGAGGTGATCTGCGGCGTGGATCCGAGGCTGAAGGTGAAGTGGCTGGGCGAACCTGCGGGCCCGCGGAGAATCCGCATGACCGCTGTCACATACGTCTGCGATGCGGTCGAAATTCACTATCGCCACGAGCGGGACCGGAATGATGTTTATCTTAATTCCGAGGTCCGAGTCCATCGAGGCGATGTTCGAGTGGACGCGGACCTGCTGGTTGCGGTTGGAAGTCCTCGACAGCATGGGGGCTTCTACTGCGTACGCACCGAAGGGCGACCGCCCGATTTCGCGCTGGACGTCGTCGGGTCGGTGCAAGACCCTTGGCGGGACTGGCCAGAGAAGGCCGAGCGCTACGCGGCTGTAGGGGTGCGCGAATGCTGGCGGTTCGACATGACCGGCGAGTGTTTGCATCCTCGCCTGCAGGGATTCCGCTTGGAGCGCGGGGAATACGTGGCGTTGCCTTCAACTGGGGAAGGCGGAGAGTTGACGATCCGCAGTGAAGCCCTGGGCTTGGACTTCCAATGGTGCAGTGAGAGGCTCCAAGTGAAGGATCCCAGCACCGGGCGGGTATACCAGAGTTGCGAGAACGTGCGGGAGTTGCAGGCACTGGAGGCAGCGGCGGAGCGCGGAGACCGGGAAGCTGCGACGCGAGCGAAGAAGACTCGGCAGATGATCGCGAGAGTCATGGCGAAACGGGACGCAGTGCTGCGCACAGTATCCGGGAACGGAAGAATCGTCCGAGGCCCGTCTGTGCCTGTCGGGAACAGCGGAAGCGCTTGACCGGGAATCGGAAGCCAGGGCGAACGCACTCGTTCTAGGTCGCAAGGCCTCAGGCCACGCTCTCGACTTCCGACGATGCTCGTACGTGGCGGTCGCTTGGAGAGTGCCGCTCCCAATGCTGACCGGACGGATCCTCCATCCGCGCCGACGCCGACGAGCTCGCCAGTGCGGTTGAGTTCCCACGATTCCGGCGGGCCGACAGGATCGCCGGGAGAGTAGCCGCTAAAGCGGCCCTCCAGCCCTCCCGCGAGGAACCTGTGAGACGGGCTCTGTTAGTCGATCCGTTCCTCTATGTCGAAGCCTTGTCATGGCGTGACCACGGGTTCGTCCTCCCTGACAAGAATCACTAGGCAGTTGCTACGCTGATTGGTCTCGACGGCCTGTGGTGAACGGTCCCGCCCCTCGCCAACCGAGACCCCGGTTCAGTTGTGAACGATCCCGACATCACGAACCAGTTCCCTGCTTCTCTCGTGATGCACGAGGCACCGTACCACTTGGACGCGATCTTCCAGATACGGGACATCGTGACCCGCCATGTCCGAATGGTCGGCATCCCCGAGGCCATCATCGCATCCAACGTGTTGGTGCTCTTCGACTCGGCGGACAGCTCGGGGCGCATTGTTCCGGATATCTTTGTGGCGTACGGGTCTGTCGAGCATCCGGTATCGTCGTTCCGCGTGCCGAGGAACCGGGACTTGCGCATGTTCGTCCTTGAAGTGTTGTCGCCGAGCACCCATAGGACAGACAAGTCGAAGAAGATGCTCAGCTACGCCGAGATGGGGGCTCAGGAGTATTGGCTGTTCGACCCGACCGGCGAGTTGCAAGCCCCTCGGCTCAAGGGCTTCCGATTGGCAGATGGCAAGTACGTGCCCATACCTGGCAGCGGCGAGTCCAAGGAGCATGCCGTGCATAGCGAGGTCCTATGCACAGACCTGTACCTATAGGACCAAGCATTGCGGCTTGCTCTCGCGACAGGCCAGGAAGTGCCGACGATGAGTGCATTGGAGGAATTCTGGAAGGAAAGCAAGACGAGACAGGCGGAGTCAGGAATCGACACCTCGGCATGAACAGATTCGTGACCCAGTGATCGAGTCGCGGAACCCGAAGCGGAAGGTGGTCCATCCATCTTCGTTGGAGGGGGAGGCCGAGACCGGGCAGTGCCAGGCAGCAGCGGAGGTTTCGAGACGCGAGTGCCAGTTTGTAGTAGTTGTGCGTGGTGCGTCTAGGAGCCGAAGGGTGTGTGGCCAAAGGGATAGTCGTCAGACATGGATGACGATCTTCTATGCGTCAAAGGACTGGCTGGAGTTATGGGGACGGTCGGCGGCGGGATCGCATGCGTTATTCAGAACTACGTGCCAGTGCTGGATTGGAGATTGGTATATCATGAGGGCGTGAGCGCCGCTCAGGATAGCATCGAGGAGCAATTCACCCATGATGGATCCGCTGGGATTGTCACTGAGGTGATCTGCGGCGTGGATCCTAGACTGAAGGCGAATTGGCTACGTGACCCCGCACGCGCGTGGGGTGTGCGCATGACCGCTGTCTCATACGTGTGCGATGCGGTCGAAATCCACTATCGCCTCGAGCGGGGCCGGACGGACATCTATCTTGACAACGATGTTCCGGTCTGTCGAGGCGATGTTCGAGTGGACGCGGACTGTTTGGTCACGGTTGGAATCCCTCGGCGGTTAAGGAACTTCTACTGCGTTAGCACCGAAGGGCGCCCGCCGGATTTTGCGCTAGACGTCGTTGGGTCGGTGCAAGATCCGTGGCGGGACTGGCCAGCGAAGGCCGAGCGCTACGCAGCTGTAGGAATGCGCGAATGCTGGCGGTTCGACATGACCGGCGAGTGCCTGAGACCTCGCCTGCAAGGATTCCGTTTGGAGCGCGGGGAATACGTGGCATTGCCCTCAACCGGGGAAGGCGGAGATGTGGCGATCCGCAGCGAAGTCCTGGGCTTGGAATTCCGATGGTGCAGCGAGCGGCTCCAAGTGAAGGATCCCAGTACCGGCCGGGTGTACCAGAGTTTGGAGAACGTGCGGGAGCTGCAGGCGCTGGAGGAAGCGGCCGAGCGCGGAGACCGAGGAGCTACGGCGCGAGCGAAGAAGACTCGGCAGATGATCGCGAGAGTCATGGAGAAACGGGACGCAGTGCTGCGCACGATATCCGGGAACGGAAGAATCGTCCGAGGCCCGGCTGTGCCTGCCGGGAGCAGCGGAAGCGCTTGACCGGGAATCGGAAGCTAGGGCGAATGCACTCGTTCTAGGTCGCAAGCCCGCGGGACAGGCTCTCGCCTTCCGACGATTCTCGTGCGTACAGGCCGCTCGGTTGGTGCAGTTCCGAATGCCCCTTGGATGGATCCTCTATCCTCGTCGACGCCGACGAGCTCGCTAGTGAGGTTGAATTCCCACGTTCCCAGCCGGCCGCCAGGACCGCCGGGAGTGTTGTCGAAAGAGCGGCCCTCCAGCCCTCCCGCGCGGGACCTGTGAGATAGGCTCTCCGTGAGTCGATCCGTTGCTCAAAGTCGAAGCCTTGTCAAGGTACGACCACTTGTTCGCCCCTCCTGACAGGAATCACCAAGCAGTTGCTACGCTGATGGGTCTCGATGGCGTGTGGTTAACGGTCCCGCCACTCGCCAACCGAGATCCCAGTCCACTTGTGAACGGTCCCGACATCAGGAACCAGTCCCCTCGGCCGCTCGTGATGCAGGAGGCGCCGTACCACTCGGCCGCGGTCTTCCAGATACGGGACATTTTGAGCCGCTACGTCGAATTGCTCCGCATTCCTGAGCCGATCATCGCATCCAACTTATTGGTGTCCTTCGACTCGGCGGGGACCACAGCACGCCTCGTGCCGGATATCTTCGTGGCGTTCGCGGCAGCCGAGTATCTGGAATCGTCGTTCCGCGTGCCGAGAGACCGAAATCTCCGCATGCTCGTCCTTGAAGTGTTGTCGCCCAGCACCCATAGGACCGACAAGTCGAAGAAGATGCTCAGCTATGCCGAGATGGGGGCGCAGGAGTACTGGCTGTTTGACCCGACCGGAAAGTTGCAGGTCCCTCGCCTGAAGGGATTCCGATTGGCAGAAGGCAAGTATCTGCCCATTCCTGGCCGCGGCGAGTCCAAGGAGCATGCCGTGCATAGCGAGGTCCTTGGCACAGACCTCTACCTCGATGGTCAAGCATTGCGGCTCGAGAGTCCTGCGGCGGCCCCGGAAGTGCCGACGCTGAGTGCATTGGAAGCATTGTGGAAGGATAGATTGACGAGACAGCGGGAGTCGGGAGAGGATGATCCTGCATGAGCGGAGCGGAGACTGGGTCTGGTCAGTGCCACGCAACGGCCGAGGTTTCGAGAGGCGAGTGCCAATCTGGAGCGGTAGTGCGCCGTGGGTCGAAGGACCGGGGGGTGCGTGGCTAAACAGGGATAGTCGTCAGGCATGTATGGCGATCTGCAAAGCGTAAGCGGCCTAGCCGCAGTTGGGAGGAACGGCGGTGGTGGGATCGTATGCGCTCTGCTGAACTTTCCGCCAGTGTTGGTGCTGGTATGGAGATTGGTATATGATGAGGGCGTGAGCATCGCTCAGAATCAGGGTGAGAACCAGTTCATCCATGGTTTCTCTGCTGGATCCGCCGGGGTTGCCACCGAAGTGATCTGCGGCGTGGACCCCAGACTGAAGGCGGATTGGCTATGTGACCCCGCACGCGCGTGGGGTGTGCGCATGACCGCTGTCCGATACGTGCGCGATGCGGTCGAGATTCACTATCGCCTCGAGCGGGGCCGGACGGACATCTATCTTGATCGCAATGTTCCAGTCTTTCAAGGCGATGTTCGAGTGGACGCAGACTGTTTGGTCACGGTTGGAGTACCTCGGCGGTTACGGAACTTCTACTGCGTTAGCACCGAAGGGCGACCGCCGGATTTCGCGCTAGACGTTGTCGGGTCGGTGCAAGACCCGTGGCGGGACTGGCCAAAGAAGGCCGAGTGCTACGCAACCGTAGGGATGCGCGAATGCTGGCGGTTCGACATGACTGGCGAGTGCCTGAGGCCGCGCCTGCAAGGATTCCGTTTGGAGCGCGGGGAATACGTGGCGTTGCCTGCAACTGGGGAAGGCGGAGAGTTGACGATTCGCAGTGAAGTCCTGGGCTTGGAATTCCGATGGTGCAGCGAGCGGCTCCAGGTGAAGGATCCCAGCACCGGGCGGGTGTACCAGAGTTTGGAGAACGTGCGGGAGCTGCAGGCGCTGGAGGAAGCGGCGGAGCGCGGAGACCGAGGAGCTGCGGCGCGAGCGAAGAAGACTCGGCAGATGATTGCGGAAGTGATGGCGAAACGGGACGCGGTGCTGCAAGCGGTTTCCGGGAACGGAGCAATCGCCGGAGGCGCGGCTGTGCCTGCTGAGAGCAGGGGAAGCGCTTGACCGGGAATTGGAAGCTAGTGTCCTGTCTCGCAAGCCCTTGACCAGTAGATGCGGCGCGTGGCACCTTCGGCCGTAAGTCGAATCACTCAAGAATTACTGTGCAAGGATTTCTGAGACAGGACACTAGGGCAAATGCATCGTCCCAGGTCGCAAGCCCGCGGGACATGCTGTCGACATCCGACGATTCTCGTGCGTACAGGCCGCTCGGTGGGTGCAGTTCCGAATGCACCTTGGATGGGACATCTATCCTCGCCGACGCCGAAGATCCCGCCATCGAGGTCGAGTTCCCACGTTCCCAGCCGGCCGCCAGGACCGCCGGGAGTGTTGCCGAAAGAGCGGCCCTCCGGCCCTCCCGCGAGGGAACTGTGAGACAGGCTCTGTTGGTCGATCCGTTCCTCTATGTCGAAGCCTTGTCATGTCGCGACCACGCATTCGCCCCTCCTGACAGGAATCACTAAACAGTTGCTACGCTGATTGGTCTCGACGGCATGTGGCGAACGGGCCCGCCACTCGCCAAGCCAGACCCCAGTCCAGTTGTGAACGATCCCGGCATCAAGCACCAGTTTCCCGCTTCTCTCGTGATGCAGGAGGCACCGGACCACTCGGCCGCGATCTTCCAGATACGGGACATCGTGACCCGCCATGTCCGAATGGCCGAAATCCCTGAGGCCATCATCGCGTCCAACTTGTTGGTGCTCTTCGACTCAGCGGACAACTCGGCGCGCATTATTCCCGATATCTTCGTGGCGTTCGGAGCAGCCGAGTACTTGGCATCGTCGTTCCGCGTACCGAATGACCGGGACTTGCGCATGTTCGTCGTTGAAGTGTTGTCGCCGAGCACCCATGAGATCGACAAATCGACGAAGATGCTCAGTTACGCCGAGATGGGGGCGGCCGAGTACTGGCTGTTCGACCCGACCGGGAAGTTGCAAGTCACTCGTCTGCGGGGCTTCCGATTGGCGGACGGCAAGTACGTGCCCATACCCGGAAGCGGCGAGTCCAAGGAGCAAGCTGTGCATAGCATGGTCCTATCCATGGACCTTTACTTGGATGGCCAAACATTGCGGCTAGCGAATCCTGCGACAGCAGAGGAGGTGCCGACATCGAGTGCATTGGAGGAATGCTGGAAAGAAAGTAAGGCGAGGGAGTCGGGGTCAGGGGAGGATGCGCCTGCGGGAGGAGAGCGGTGAGTCAGTGGTCGATTCGCGGAACCCAAAGCGGAAGGCCATTCATCCATCTTCGTCGGAGGAGTGGGGCTGAGATCGGCCAGTGCCACGCAACAGCCGAGTCTTCGAGAAGCGAGTGCCAAGGTGGAGTAGGTGTGCGCCGTGGGTCTAAAGACGGTAGGGTGCGTGGCCGAGCGGGGATAGTCGTCTTGCATGGGTGACGATCTCCAGATCGTCAATGGCCTGTCCGCAATTGGGAGCAAGGTCGGTGGTGGGATCGCGTGTGCTCTACAGAACTCCGTGCCGGTGCCGGTGCTGGTAAGGAGATTGGTATATGATGAGGGCGTGGGCACCGCTCAGAACAAGGTTGAGAACCAGTCCATGCGCGATGTCTCCGACGGGGTCGCCACCGAGGTGGTCTGCGGCGTGGACCCCAGCGTGAAGGTGAACTGGCTAGGCGCACCACCGAGCCCGCGGGGAGTGCGCATGACCGCTGTCTCATACGTGTGCGATGCGGTCGAAATCCACTACAGCATTGAGCGGGACCGGACAGACATTTATCTCGACTCGGAGGTCCGGGTCTGTCTAGGCGATGTTCGAGTGGCCACGGACTTGCTGGTCACCGTTGGAATTCCTCGGCGGTTAAGGAACTTCTACTGCGTACGCACCGAAGGGCGACCGCCGGATTTCGCGCTGGACGTCGTCGGGTCGGTGCAAGACCCGTGGCGGGACTGGCCAGAGAAGGCCGAGCGCTATGCGGCTGTAGGGGTGCGCGAATGCTGGCGGTTCGACATGACAGGGGAGTGTTTGCATCCTCGCCTGCAAGGATTCCGTTTGGAGCGCGGGGAATACCTGGCATTACCCTCGGCTGGGGAAGGCGGGGAGTTGACGATCCGCAGTGAAGTCCTGGGCTTGGACTTCCGATGGTGCAGCGAGCGGCTCCAAGTGAAGGATCCCAGCACCGGCCGGGTGTACCAGAGTTTCGAGAACGTGCGGGAGTTGCAGGCACTGGAGGCGGCGGCGGAGCGCGGAGACCGAGAAGCCGGGGCGCGAGCCAAGAAGACTCGGCAGATGATCGCGAGAGTCATGGCGAAACGGGATGCGGTGCTGGGAGCGGTTTCCGGGGACGGAGGAATCGCCGGAGGCGCGGCTGTGCCTGCTGAGAGCAGCGGAAGTGCTTGACCGGGAATCGGAAGCTACGGCGAATGCACTCGCGCTAGGTCGCAAGCCCGCGGGACAGGCTCTCGACTTCCGACGATTCTCGTACGTGGCGGTCGCTCGGAGCGTGCCGTTCCGAATGCTTCTTGGATGGGCCCAGTATCCTCGCCGACGCCGAAGAGCCCGCCATCGCAGTTGAGTTCCCACGTGGCCAGCCGGCCGACAGGATCGCCGGAAGCGTTGCCGATAAAGCGGCCCTCCAGCCCTCCCGCGAGGGAACTGGAAACAGGCTCTCCGCTTCGAGGCCTCCGAGGGGCGGACGGAGGGTACGTGCCCATACCTGGATCTGGCGAGTCCACTGAGCAATCTGTGCGTAGCGGGATCCCACGCATAGACCTGTACTTGGAGGGCCCGCCATCGCGGCTCGCACGTCCCGCGACAGCCGGGGATGTAGCGATTCTGAGTGCATTGGAGGAATGCTGGAGCGAGAGCAAGACGAGACAGTCGGAGTCAGGAGGGGATGCCCCTGCATGAGCAGATCGGTGATCTAGCGGTCGAGTCGCGGAACCCAAAGGGGAAGGTGGTCCATCGACCTTTGTTGGCGGGGGGAGGCTGAGACTGGCCAGTGTCACGCCACAGCCGAGGTTTCGAGAGTCGGGTGCCAATCTGTAGTAGTTGTGCCCGGTGGATCCAAGGACTGGAGGGTGCGTGACCAAACAGGGATAGTCGTCAGGCATGGACGGCGATCTTCAAAGCGCCGATTAGGGAGAGGGTCGGTGGTGGGATCGCGTGCGCTCTGCGGAACCATGGAGGATTTTTCAACCTTCGGGCACGTAATCAAGAACCCGAGGGCGATTTCACGGTCGGTTGCGCTTGCCCGCTTCGTGGCCCGTGCGACAGTACTCGCTGCACTCGACGCCTAGGTGGACTCGCCCCGGCCGGCCGACTCGCAGCTCGAGCCGACGGAACTGTCGAGTTGCGACTGCGCGACAGGCATCAACGCCTTGACGTGGAGCGCCGCCTCCGGCGCGGCGCGGCTGTGCACCAAGATGCGCTGGACGGCGTACCGCCAAGGCAACCCGGATGACCGGCGGTGCGCGGATACTCCCCCGCGATCGCCTCGTGGAAGGGCGATCACTTGCCGCCCGTCCGGCTCCGTTTGCGAATTCGAGGGAACCCGACTACCGGTCTCGCGCCCCAGCGTCGGAGTTCCTGCCAAGGGCACTCAGCCTGCCGGATCAGGGGATTCCTCCGCACTCGGATCCGGCCCGGTCTCGCCGTCCCGTTGACCGGCCTGCTCTTGGTCGGGGACCGCTTGGCGCGCCAAGCCGGTTGCGTGCGCCGCCTCCGCCCGCCCGCCCGCCAAGGGACCCATCGATCCGGCGTAGCGCTCGACCACCTGCGCCGGACCCGGCTCGCCGTCAATCCCCGGCGACGGATCATGACCCCGTCGCTGAGAGTGCCGTCCTGATCGCGGTGCCGCATCCTCGGGGACACTGCCAGCGCCCTCCGCCCTGCCCACGCGGTAGCTCAGGTCGCGGAGCGCGGATTGGATGTCGCGTAGCCCAGTTTGGGTGTCGCGGTGGCGCTCCTCGTTCCGCTCGTCGGACTGCTTGTACATTGCCAGCAGTTCCGCCTTGTCGCGAGCCCGCTGGTCGACGATTGACCGATGGCGTTCTGCGATCTGCTCCTGGGTCTGCTTGTACGCTGCCAGCAGTTCCGCCTTGTCGCGAGCCCGCTGGTCGACGATTGACCGATGGCGTTCTGCGATCTGCTCCTGGGTCTGCTTGTACGCTGCCAGCAGTTCCGCCTTGTAACGAGCCCGCTGGTCGACGGTTGCCCGATGGCGTTCTGCGATCTGCTCCTGGGTCTGCTTGTACGCTGCCAGCAGTTCCGCCTTGTAACGAGCCCGCTGGTCGACGGTTGCCCGATGGCGCTCCTCGCTCCGCTCGTCGGACTGCTTGTACGCTGCCAGCAGTTCCGCCTTGTAGCGAGCCTGCTGGTCGACGATTGCCCGATGGAGCTCCGCAATCTGCTCCTGGGTCTGCTTGTACATTGCCAGCAGTTCTGCCTTGTCGCGCTCCTGCCGGCGGAAGTGAACCTTCACGGCAATGCCCCCCAGTCCCAGGAGCAAGCTCACAAGCACGCCGAAAATCCACAACACTAGGGAACTGATGAAGATGCCTTGATCCATGCGATTCGCTTCCTTCTCCGACTCGGCCGCTGCAATCGTTCGTTGCCGCTCCGACCAGTGTAGCACAGCGGGCGGAGTGGCTCGAAAGCGATCCTCACGGCTTGGGATTTTTCGCTGTTCGGACGTGTAGTCCAAGGCCGTTTCGCGGTCGGGAGTCCGGCTTGGACACAACGGGATCCGTGCGTGGCTGACAGAACTCTCTGCAGTGCGTTTCAGCAAGCATCGCGCCGGTACCGGAATACAACGCCGCTAATCCGGTTTTCTCGGCACGGTCACTTTCCGCAGACTCAGTCGGGCGGGCAGCGGCCGACGAACCGGTTCCATGGCGTGCGGTGCGCGTGGCGCGGCCCGATGGGGAGCCGCGCTTCAACCCGCTGCCGCGTGGGCGCCACGACCTTGGCTCCCGCGAATTCGGCGAGTCCCGTCTATGGCATGTCGCCGTGCTCGGCGAGTGCTTCGCCACGCACGTGGTATGCATGGCGATCAAACGAGAAGACCGGCGCGGGGCGTGCCTGGACGGGACGTTTCGAGAGCCGGGTGCCATTCGTGTGCGACACGTCGCCGTGCGCCAATCGCAGCATTTCCGTGCTGCGGATACTCGGCAGGACGGCCTGCAGCGAGGGACTGCGGTCCGCTCGTGCGCGGGAATCGGACACGCCGAGGTGTGCTGGACGCGCTACGCAGGGGCTTCCACGGCGTTGCAGTGCCCCGCAGCCACTCTGGATCGACGATGCCGTTAGTGCTGGAGGTCGAAAACCCTCTAGCAAGCCAGTCGAGACTGGCGGGCCAGAACATTGGAGTCGCCTGCGGAACTATGTGCCAGTGGCGGTGCTGCTGCGGGGATTGCTATGTGCTGAGGGCGTAAGCGCCGCTCAGAATGGCTAGGCGCACCTACGGACCCGCGGGGAATCCGCATGACTGCGGTCACATATACGTGTGTGATGAGGTCGAAATTCATGATCGCCTCGAGCGGGATCGGACGGACGTTTATCTCGACTCCGAGGTCCCAGTACTGCGAGGAGATGTTCGAGTGGACGCGGACTGATTGGTCACGGTTGGAATCCCTCGGCGGCTACGGAACTACTGCTGCGTACGCACCGCCGGGCGACCGCCGGATTTCGCGCTGGACGTCGTCGGGTCGGTGCAAGACCCGTGGCGGGACTGGCCAGAGAAGGCCGAGTGCTACGCAGCTGTGGGGATGCGCGAATGCTGACGGTTCGACATGACCGGCGAGTGTTTGCATCCTCGCTGGCAAGAATTCCGCTTGGAGGGCGGGGAATACGTGGCGTTGCCTTCAAATAGGGACGGCGGAGAGTTTACGATCCGCATCGAAGTCTTGAGCTTGGACTTCCGATGGCGCAGCGAGCGGCTCCAGGTGAAGGATCCCAGCACCGGCCGGGTGTACCAGAGTTTGGAGAACGTGCGGGAGCTGCAGGCACCGGAGGAAGCGGCCGAGTGCGGAGACCGAGGAACTGCGGCGCGAGCGAAGAAGACTCGGGAGATGATTGCGGAAGTCATGGCGAAACGGGACGCGGTGTTGGGAGCGGTTTCCGGGGACGGAGGAATCGCCGGAGGCGCGGCTGTGCCTGCTGAGAGCAGCGGAAGCGCTTGACTGGAAGTTAGAAGCCAGTGTTGCGTCACAGCATGATCTTCGGGTAGATGGACTCGAGCTTGCAGCGTGCGTCGTCGAAGTTGATCGGCCTGTCGAGCGCGCGCTGGGGGCTCCATGTTTCGTGCTGAGTCGGGGATCGGAATCGTGTTAGCGCAAAGCTGAAATGTCCGGTTCTGGCAATTCTCAAATGTCCGCTTTTTGGAGGGAGCGCAGCGGCATGCCGGATCCAGTGCTACGACATCCTGGGCCAAGGTGCCTAGCGGGGCCGGGTACGCGTTGTGCGGCCGAGGTCTGCTGTTGAACTCCTGTTTGTCTTGTCGGACACTGGCTGGTTCGGCCGCAGCCAGCTTGAAGGCCGCTACTGCAGAAAGGAATACGGGGGTGCCTCCGTCCTCCGCCCCGCGAGGTTTCCCTTGGGCATGACGCGGCCCCGATGGAAGGGTCGACCGCAGCGGAAGGGATGGCTTGGAGGCCGCCCGGCAAACCGGACATTTCAGCTCGGCAGAAAAGCGGACATTTCAGCTTTGCTCTGACACACTCGTTGCCATGATCGACACGGATCGGTCATCATGGAGCAATGCGCTCATTCAACACAACGGGACCAATGGTCGAGCAGGATCACTACTGCATACCGCCATTGGAGCGCGTGGACTTGGATTGCGTGTTGAGTCTAGTCCGCGATCAGGAGTACTTCACCGTGCACGCCCCTCGGCAAACCGGCAAGACTTCTCTGCTGAAAGCCCTCCAAGACCTACTCAATAGCGGCGCCGTGGGCAGCTATCGTTGCGTCTATGTCCACTTGGAAGGCACCCAGACAGCTGGCCAAGATGTCGGCCGGGCGATGCAATCGATCCTCGGTGGAATCGCCCTGCGGGCCCGGCTTGCACTCAAGGACCAATTCGTGCAAGAGACTTGGAGCGACTCGCTGGAGAGGGCGGGGCCCTACGGAGCGCTCACACGTGTGCTTACGAAGTGGTCCCTGGCCAGCCCAGAGCCGCTGGTGCTGCTATTCGACGAGATCGACGCCCTAGTAGGGGACACGCTGAATTCGGTGCTGCGGCAGTTGCGCTCCGGTTACGACAGAAGACCCGATAGCTATCCGCAAAGCGTCGTCTTGTGCGGAGTGCGAGAGGTGCGGGACTACGGGATTCACTTGGGTACGACGGGCGAGGCCGTGACGGGCGGCAGCGGGTTCAATATCAGCGCGGCGTCGTTGCAGCTGGGAGATTTCGGGCGCGCGGAAGTGGAGGTGCTGCTGGGTCAGCACACGGCCGAGACGGGGCAGGAGTTCGAGCCCGCGGCGCTGGAACGCGTGTGGACGCAGACGCAAGGGCAGCCGTGGCTGGTGAACGCACTCTGCACGGAAGCCTGCTTCAAGAGCCCGCAGGGGCGCGACCGCAGCCGTGCCATCACGGAGGACGACATCCTCGATGCTCAGGAAGTCCTCATCCAAGGGCGGGTGGGGCGTCTGCGCCAGCTCGCCCACAAGCTGCGCGAGGAGCGCGTGCAACGAGTGATCGAGCCGATGCTGAGCGGATCGCTAGGGCACGATATCTCCACCCATGATTACGAGTACGTGCGCGACTTGGGACTGATCGCCGCCGGCGGCGAGATGCGGATCGCCAATCCAATCTACGCGGAGTTCATTCCACGCGAGCTGACATTCATCCTGGAGAAGCTCTTGCGCCAGCAGGTGGCGTGGGACGTGAGCGGGGAGGGCGGCCTCGAGAGCGGCAAGCTGCTGGCAGCGTTCCAGCAGTTCTTTCGCGAGCAAGCGGAGTCACGGCTGGAGCGGTTCGCTTACAAGGAGGCGGGCCCGCAATTGCTGCTCCAGGCTTTCTTGCAGCGCGTCTTGAACGGCGGGGGGCGCATCGAGCGGGAGTACGGCTTGGGGTTCCAGCGGGTGGACATCTTGATCCGGTGGCCGCGCCCGCAGGGCATGCAGCGATTCGTGATCGAGTGCAAGGTCCGCAGGGGGAAGCTGGAGCGGACGATCGCGGAGGGCTTGGAGCAGACCGCTGGATACATGGACCGGTGCGGCGCGGACGCGGGTCACCTGGTGATCTTCGAGCGCGGCGAGAAGCCTTGGAAGGAGAAAGTGTTCCACCGGAGCGAGGAGTTCGACGGCACGCCGGTCGAGGTGTGGGGCATGTGAAGCCGGTCGCGCTCGCGCGGGAGGAGCGGCGGGGAGCGTTAGCCCGGGCGTCGGTCCCGGATGATCCAGACTGATAGGTGGCAGATCTATCCGACCTGATGGTTGACACTTCCAAGGTGCCGGAGCTTGGCCAAGCTCCGGCACGGCACCTCCCCGCTGACGCGGGGAGGGAGATCGCAGCTGCGAAAGGCGCTTCCGGAGCCAAGCCAGGAATCGCTCTGCGCAGCATCATTTCCAACATACAAGCGTGAACGCGGCCGCGCTCAGGCCGCCTCCCGCAGCTCCGCGAAGAGCGCCTCGCGCGCCTCTTGCAGCGTGCGCGCCGTCGAGTGTTCCGTCTGCGCGTGCGCCTTGCGCCGCTTCCCCTTGTCTTCCGTCTCCACGCGCGGGAACAGGCACGGCCGGTGGTAATTCAGGTACGGGTCTAGCCACTCCCGGTGGAACCGGTCCAAGCGCTCCGCGCGGCGCCCCGGGATGTGCCCGTACCCGAACTGCTTGCGGATCACGCTGCCGTTCTTGCTCTCCGCCAGGGCCTTGTCGTTGCTGCGCCGCAGGCGCGACTTGGTGAACTCCTCCACGCGCAGCTTCTCCAGCAGCGCGGCCACCTGGTAGTTGATGTACTCGGATCCGTTGTCGGAGTGAAACCCATGCACGACAAAGGGGAACGACGCCAGCAGCCGCTCCAGCACCGGGATCAGGTAGCGCTCCGAGATGCGCTCCACGCAGCCCGTGAACTGGTACTGGGTGACCTCGTCGACCGCGTTGACGTGGTACACCCCCTTGACCTTGTCGAGGTCGCCCTGATGCACCGAGTCCACCCGCACCCAGCCCGGGCGGCCCTCCGGGCGCGGCTGGCGCCGCTCGCTGATCGGCACCGTCGCGGGGCGCGTGGCGTCCAGGCTGCCGAGCACGCGCACGTACGCCTGGGAGCGCCGCAGGTTGTACAGATGGCCGTGGGAGAGCCCCGCCAGCCGCTCGTAGCGCTCGTCGCCGAAGACCTCGAAAGCGCGCCGCAGCGAGGCCATCGTGGACAGCCCCAACAGCGTACCGTGCAGCGCGTCCGTCTCCGCCAGCAGTAGGATGTCGTCCCGCGTGTAGCGCCGCCGGAACGGTCGCGCCGCGCCCTTGCGCCCGTCCGCCAGCTTGCCTTCCGCGATGTACGCCGCGATCAGCCGCGCCACTTGCGCCCGCGACAGCCCCGTCGTGCGCTGCAGGTACGTCCGCAGCAAGCCCCGCTCCGCGCGCTTGTGCAGCTTTCAGTACGAGAACGGCCGCAACATCCGCCTCACGTGCGCGTACGCCTCCGCCAAGGTTCGGTGCGTCGCCAGATCGAGTTGCAAGATCACCCTCCGATGATCCGCGCATCCCCACCGGAGCCTCGTTCGGGCTCACTTCTCGTTGGACAAGACTGGTAAAATCGCGGCGTGGCTATCCGCTCGATCCGGAGCGCTGCTCTGCGACAGCTCTGGGAGGACGACGATGCGAGCGGCCTGCCGCCCAAGGACATCCGACGACTGCGCACGATCCTACTGGGCCTCCACGCGGCCGCCGAGCGACGCGACCTCCAGCGCCTCCGTGGCATTCATCGGCTGCGCGGCGATCTTGACGGCTACTGGTCCGCACGCGTAGATCGTCACCGGAGGGTCGTGTTTCGCTAGGAGGACGGCGCTGCGCACGACGTCGACTATCCAGGCTTTCGTTACATCGACATGCCCAAGCCCACACTCAAGCCCATGCGCAACCCGCCCCACCCGGGTCTCGTGGTCCAGGACCTTGGTTTTACCGAGGGCACCCAGCGCTCGGAGATGATCGAGCGGATCGGACTCGACCGCGCCGAGATCGACCCTGTGCTCAATGGCGAGGCTCCCCTGACCGCCAGCGTGGCCATCGCGCTGGAGGATGCCGGGATCTCCAGCGCGGCTTACTGGCTGCGGATGCAGTCGATTTACGACCTCGCCCAAGAGCGGCTGCGCCGCGACAGTACCACCGTCTCCGAGGCGGCGGGTTCGGCGGCGGTGTCGCCGTAAGCGACTGCGACTACGGACGCGGTTCCCGCCGTTGCGGGCTGATCCGCCGCTAGCAGCGTGTTGCAATGCTTCGTCGGCTGGCGAGGTCCACGGTATCGGCTGTGAGTGCCCGCGAAACGACGGCGCTCTGGCACTTCGAGGCCACCGCGGCCTGTTTTGTGGCCGTATCGATGTCCAGGGCAGACCATTGAAATCGCCGTTGACACTCTTGTAACAGGCTCCTACTGTTGAGTCAGGTCGCGATTTGCGGATAGACTGACTTAACAGTAGCTTCGCTGTAACTGCTCACCTAGGGTAGCGGCGGATCGGTGCCAAGCAGTGGTGGGTCGAGGCACAACTGGCGGTGAGCACAGGCAAATTCAATGTTCGGGATCGCCAGGCTTGGCTGGGCTTGCTAGCGGGATTTTCGACCTCCGTCGCCCACGGAAATGTCGATCCAGAGTGGCTGCGCGGTGCCGGAACGAGGTGTCGGCACCCCTTGGGGGGCCTTCCGGCTCGGCGTGCCGATTCCCGCGCACAGGCGCACTGAACCCCTTGGCCGCCGTGCGGCTCGTGGCTAGTTGCAGTCGCGCGGTTAGCGCCGGGTCGCCAACCTCCAGATGCTGCGCTCCGGCTGCAATGCTCGCAAGGGCACCGGTACGCACGAGCTGCTGCTCGCTCATCTGCGAGCGGACGGGATACTGCAAGAGTGAGTGTCCATATGGACTTGGAGCGGAAACGAGCTGTACCACAACATATGGTGTCTACTGTAGTTGAGTGCGTACCTAGATTCCGACGATTCCCGATTACGCGGGTCGCTCGGTGAGTGCCGCTCCCAACGCTCCTTGGATGGGTCCTCTATCCTCGCCGCCGCCGAAGATCCCGCCATCGAGGTTGAGTACCCACGCCTCCAGCAAGCCGACAAGATCGTTGCGAGTGTCGCCGCTAGAGCGGCGCACCAACCCTCCCGCGAGGGAACTGTGAGATAGGCTCTCCGTTTCGAGGCACCGAGTGGCGGAGGAAGGTACGTGCCGATACCCGGATGCGGCGAGTTCAAGGAGCAATCTATGCACAACAGGATCCTATGCGTAGACCTGTACTTCGAAGGCCAAGCATCGCGGCTCGCGAGTCCCGCGACAGCCGGAGATGTGGTGACGCTGAGTGCATTGGAGGAATTTGGGAACGAAGGAAGGACGAGACAGTCGGAGTCAGGAGAGGATGCCTCGGCACGAGCAGACCGGTGACCCAGCGGTCGAGTCGCGAACCCCAAAGCGGAAGGTGGTCCATTGACGCTCGTTGGAGGAGGGAGGCTGAGTCTGACCAGTGCCACGCAACAGCCGAGGTTTCGAGAGGCAAGTGCCAATCCGGAGTAGGTGTGCGCCGTGGATTGAAGGATCGGAGGGTGCGTAGCCAAACAGGGATAGTCGACAGGCATCGATGACGACCTCCAAAGCGTCGACTAGGGAGGGGGTCGGTGGTGGGATCGCGTGCGCTCTCCAGAACCATTTGCCAGTGCTGCTGCTGCTCGGGGGGATTGCTATACGCTGAGGGTGTGAGTACCGCTCAGAACAGGGTCGAGGATCAGGTCGTCCATGATGTCTCCGCTGGGGGGGTCACTGACGTGATCTGCGGCGTGGACCCCAGGCTGAAGTTGAGTTGGCCGGGCGAACCTGCGGGTCCGCGGGGAATCCGCATGACCGCTGTCTCACACACTTGCTCCGACACACAGTGGATTGCGCCTGTTAGCGCAAACCTTAAATGTCCGCTTTTTCGATGTAGCGGAGCAGCATGCCGGACCCCGTGCCACAAGGGCTGGGGCCAAGCCCACCGGCTGCAAGCAGCCGGTGGGCAGCGTTACGGCGAGCGCGCCGAGGTGCCTGGCGGGGCCGGGTACGCGTTGAGCGGCCGAGGCCTGCTGTTGAATGTCTGTTTGTCTTGTAGAACACCGGCTGGTTGGGCCGCAGCCAGCTTGAAGGCCGCTACTGCAGAAAGGAATACGGGGGTGCCTCTGTCCTCCGCCCCGCGAGGCTTCCCTTGGGCATGACGCGGCCCCGCTGGAAGAAGCGGCCGCAACGGAAGGGACAGCCCGGAGCCCGCCCGGCGAACCGGACATTTAAGGTTTGCCAAAAAGCGGACATTTAAGGATTGCTCCGACAAATTGTTGACAGACTGTTGGCAGCCGCCCGCGAGAGGGTCTATCATGAATTCGCCAATGCTCCAGCAGTCAGCTGGCAGGCCGACCGTCCAAGCAGATCACAACGAGAGGGCGGGGGAGCAGACAATGACGAGATCGGGCAGCAGCGTCAATTGGACTGCCATCCGAACGGGCGGCGCCATCGCGTTCGCGTTCATCGGACTATTCCTCGCCGCCCTCACTTGGCTTGATGGTCGGGCCGAGGCGCGGATTGAAGCGGTTGGCGAGCGAATCACCAGAGTCGATGCCCGGGCCGAGCAGCGGGACGCCCAACTACGCGAGGACATCAAGGCGCTCGATGCCAAGCTCGATGAAGTCCTCGCACTCATCAGGCAGCGGTAGGTTGCCCGCGAGAACGCTCCCGCTCCCCTCCCCCGGTCACAAGGCCGACACGCCCGAGAGCGGACGGAATCGACCGGAAACGCGCCAAAACACGCGCCGACCTTCCCGTTTCAGCTAGGTTCCCAACATTTTTTCTGCCCTCGTTGCGAACTAGGATCTGACTTGTCCTTATTCCATATACACTTTCCCCGAAAGCAACTTTTAGGCCCGCTGTTCAGTCCAAGTGGTAGCGCAAGCCTTAAATGTCCGGTTCTGGCAATTTTTAAATGTCCGCTTTTTCGAAGCAGCTGAGCAACATGCCGGACCCAGTGCCACCAAGTCCTGGACCAAGCCCACCGGCTGCAAGCAGCCGGTGGGCACCGCTACGGCGATCACGCGGCTGTGCCTGGCGGGGCCGGGTACGCGTTGAGCGGCCGAGGCCTGCTGTTGAATACCTCTTTGTCTCGTAGAACACTGTCAGATACGTCCCCAGCCAGCTTGAAGGCCGCTACTGCAGAAAGGAATGTGGGGCTGGCTCTGCCCGCCGCCGCCGCGAGGTTTTCCTCGGGCATGCAGCGGCCCCGCTGGAAGGAGTGACCGCAACGGTAGGGACGGCCCGGAGGCCGCCCCAGAACCGGACGTTTCAGCTTTGCTCCGACAATCCGACAATCCGACATTGCACACGACAAAGCCCTGCTGGTCTGGTACTATCCGAATGGAGGTGAGTGGCGTGGCGGCAACTCTCGATAGATTGAAAGGTGTGGGCAAGGGAGTGTTCAAGCTCCTGCTGTCTGCTGTTCCAACCGTGACGGTGGTCTTCTACCTGCATGGCGATCTCAAGGAGGAGGTTCTCTACCTGCATGGCGATCTCAAGGAGGAGGTTCGCATTTCGCGTGAGAACCATGTCGCCTTGGTTGGCACGGTCAACGATCTTCAAGTACAGGTGGCAAGGATTGAGGAGAGGCAGCGGCTTCGCTCGGATCTTGCTAGGCGCTTCGCCGCCTCTGGCGAGGAGACCAGGTATGGCGACCCCGTGAGTGCCGCCGACGCTCTGCTGGCGTTGGCGCCGCCCGACATCGAAGCTAAACTCAGGGCACGTGACATCGGTGTCCCAACAGAGTTTGATACGCTCGACACAGACCCCGCAACAATGTTGGCAGACGAACTGTGGGAGGATCGCGCCAACATCTTGGCGCAGGCTGGCCCGATTCCTTAGGAGCCTGTGGAGGTCGCCGACGGTAGCACCCCTCCGAATGCGCGTCGAAGGCAACGCAAGCCGGATTCACCGGTGCCATCCACGCCCATTGGAGTAGGACTCATTCCAACCTTCCCGCCCCCTGTCGAAGGTCGCCGCCCGTTCCGCGCGTCCGTCGATTCGCAGAATTTGCGATACACACCGCGCGGGCGGGCGGGGCTCGAGCACTTGCCATTCCGACACTCGGGCGTCTCCGCTACGTTCCGCGGACACCGCGGTCGCTCCAGGATTCGTATCGCCGGTGCCTCGCCTTCCCGCGAATCACGAATTCATTCCCATCGTTGTCGATTCCCGTCTCGACCTGCCGCCGGTAGACACTCCTCGGCAACGGAGAAGCCGGGGACCTTGCGCTGACCCGCGCGCGACCGGCTCACGGTCGATGTCGCGAGACCCGCCAGCTTGAGGCAGCGCCGAGCCCTGCGTCCAGCAACTCCCGCCGAAAGTCCCGCATGGATCGCCAGCACTCCCAAGTGTTCGTGGAAATCGCCATTGACCTGCCGCACGGATGCTCATCTCTCGTTGGAGAAGACTGGCCAAGCGCTACGCGGCCGTGGGCATGCGCGAATGCTGGCGGTTCGACATGACCGGCGAGTGCCTGAGCCCGCGCCTGCAAGGATTCCGCTTAGAACGCGGGGAATACGTGGCATTGCCCTCGGCTGAGGAAGGCGGAGAGTTGACGATCCGCAGTGAAGTCCTGGGCTTGGACTTCCGATGGCACAGCGAGCGACTCCAAGTGAAGGATCCCAGTACCGGCCGGGTGTACCAGAGTTTGGAGAACATGCGGGAACTGCAGGCACTGAAGGAAGCGGCGGAGCGCGGAGATCGTGAAGCTGCCGCGCGAGCGAGGAAGACTCGGCAGATGATCGCGGAAGTCATGGCGAAACGGGACGCGGTGCTTGGACCGGCTTCTGGGGACGGAGGAATCGCCGGAGGCGCGGCTGTGCCTGCTGAGAGCAGCGGAAGCGCTTGACTGGGAATCGGAAGCTACGGCGAATGTACTCGCGCTAGGTCGCAAGCCCGCAGGACACGCTCTCGAATTCCGACGATCTAGGCATGTACTTGGCTACAGTAGACCGGAAAACACCACAACATGTTGATTCTCGCAGTGGATTGGCACTCGCGGCGAGACACTGGTATCGTGAGCCGAACTAGAATGCTCCGGCGACGGCTGCGACCGCCCCGGAGCGTGGTAGCAATGGAGGCGCTACATGACACAGCTTTGCAACCGGACGCTGTTCACGGGCGACAACCTGCCCATCTTGCGCGGCATGAATAGCGATTCCGTAGACCTGATCTATCTGGATCCTCCGTTCAACTCGAACGCGACCTACTCCGCTCCCGTGGGCAGCGCGGCCGCCGGAGCGGCATTCAAGGATTCGTGGACGCTGGATGATGTGGACGCCGAATGGCACGGCCAGATCGCCGACGAGCATCCGGCCCTGTACAAGATCATCGACGGCGCGGGCGCGGCGCACTCAAAGGGGATGCAAGCCTATCTGATCATGATGGGCGTGCGGATGATCGAGATGGAGCGCATCTTGCGACCTACAGGCTCGATCTACCTGCATTGCGACCCGACCGCCGGGGCCTATCTCAAGACGCTCATGGACGCCGTGTTCGGGCGCAAGCAGTTCCGCAACGAGGTCGTCTGGAGCTATCGCCGCTGGCCTGCCAAGCATCCCAACTTTCAGCGGATGCACGACACCATCCTGCGGTATGCAGGCGAGGGAGCGACATGGAATCAGCAGTACGAACCGCTCGCGGACTCCACGCGCAAGACCTTTGGCACCAAGCGCCAAGTCGCCGATTTCTCGAGCGGGCACCGGAAGCCCAGCACTACAGCGAAAGAGTCACCCGGCGCACCTATGCGCGATGTCTGGAGCATCGGCGTCATTGCTCCAGTCGCGAAGGAGCGGTGCGGGTATCCAACCCAGAAGCCCCTATCGCTGTTGGAGCGCATCATCACGGCCAGTAGCAACGAGGGGGATTACGTCTTCGACCCGTTCTGCGGCTGTGCCACCACGCTAGTCGCTGCGGAGAGACTGTCCAGAAAATGGGGGGGGGCCGACCTCTCCGACCTCGCGGTCAAGCTCGTCAAGCAGCGGATCAAGCGCGAGTTGGGCGGACTGCTCTTCGATGTCATCCATCGGACGGACATCCCCAAGCGCACGGATCAAGGGAAGCTGCCCCACTATCGCAGTCACGCCCATCGACTCTACGGCGAGCAGGAGGGGCACTGCAAGGCTTGCGGGACGCACTTCCCGTTCCGAGTCATGCATGTCGATCACATCGTGCCAAAGTCTCAGGGCGGCGGCGATGAATTCGCCAACCTCCAGATGCTGTGCTCCGGTTGCAATGCTCGCAAGGGCACCGGTACGCACGAGCAGCTGCTCGCTCATCTGCGAGCGGACGGGATACTGCAAGCGTGAGTATCCATATGGACTTGGCGCGGAAACGAGCACGGTGTCTACTGCAGTTAGGTGCGTGCCTAGATTCCTACGATTCCCGATCACGCGGGTCGCTCGGTGAGTGCCGCACCCAACGCTCCTTGGATGGGTCCTCTATCCTCGCCGACGCCCAAGATCCCGCCATCGAGGTTGAGTACCCAGGTCCACGGCAAGCCGACAGGATCGTTGCGAGTGTCGCTGCTGGAGCGGCGCACCAACCCTCCCGCGAGGGAACTGTGAGATAGGCTCTCCGTTTCGAGGCCCCGAGTGGCGGACGGAAGGTACGTGCCGATACCCGGATGCGGCGAGTTCAGGGAGCAATCTATGCACAGCAGCAGGATCCCATGCGTAGACCTGTACTTCGAAGGCCAAGCATCGCGGCTCGCGCGTCGCCCGACAGCGGGGGACGTTGAGGGCGTTGGAGGAACTCGGGAACGAAGGAAAGACGAGACAGGCGGAGTCAGGAGAGGATGCCTCGGTACGAGCAGACCGGTGATCCAGCGGTCGAGTCGTGGAGCCTAGAGCGGAATGTGGTCTATTGACGTTCGTTGGAGGAGGGAGCCTGACACCGGCCGATGCCACGCAACAGCCGAGGTTTCGAGAGGCAAGTGCCAATCCGGAGTAGGTGTGCGCCGTGGGTTGAAGGATTGGAGGGTGCGTGGCCAAACAGGGATGGTCGTCAGGCATGGATGGCGATCTTCAAAGCTCCGATTAGGGAGAGGGTCGGTGGTGGGATCGCGTACGCTCTCCAGAACGATTTGCCAGCGCCACTGCTGCTCGGAGGGATTGCTATACGCTGAGGGTGTGAGAACCGCCCAGAACAGGGTCGAGGATCAGGTCGTCCATGATGTCTCCGCTGGGGTTGTCAATGAGGTGATCTGCGGCGCGGACCCTAGGCTGAAGGTGAGTTGGCCGGGCGCACCTGCGGGTCCGCGGGGAATCCGCATGACCGCTGTCTCACATACTTGCTCCGACATTTCTCCGACACCGGATTTCGCCGCTCCTGTTAGCGCAAAGCTGAAATGTCCGGTTCTGGCAATTCTGAAATGTCCGCTTTTTCGAGGGAGCGGAGCGGCATGCCGGATCCAGTGCTACGACGTCCCGGGCCAAGCCCACCGGCTGCACGCAGCCGGTGGGCACTCTTCCGGCGAACGTGCCGAGGTGCCTGGCGGGGCCGGGTACGCGTTGCGCGGCCGAGGCCTGCTGTTGAATGCCTGTTTGTCTTGTAGAACACTGGCTGGTTCGGCCGCAGCCAGCTTGAAGGCCGCTACTGCAGAAAGGAATACGGGGGTGCCTCCGTCCTCCGCCCCGCGAGGCTTCCCTTGGGCATGACGTGGCCCCGATGGAAGGGCCGACCGCAGCGGAAGGGACGGCTTGGAGGCCGCCCGGCGAACCGGACATTTAAGGATTGCTCCGACGAGCTCCAACACACTTGACAACGGGCGATACGTTGTGGTATGGTTGGATCACTCGGGGCAGAATTCCGATGTCGGGCAAACGCCCGTGCCGACATCACGAAATCGGGCAGGAAGGAGGCGAGAGTTATGACAGAATTCGAGAACTACTTGATCGAATCCGTCGATGCGGAAGATCGAGTGTCCATCAAGATCGGCTTGATTGCAGATCACGCTGGAGCAAGAACCTACTTGTCGAGGCTGGGCGTTAGTAATGCTCAGGAGCAGGTTGACTTGGTCGTTAAGACGGGTCAACCTCGTGGCGGAGCACTTATGCCTCCAGTCCAGATCGGGGGGACGGCACCTGAAAGAGAGATAGATCCGTTAACGGGAGAAGTCTCCGAGAGGGTCGGTTCCACGCAGAGGGTGTCTTCTTCAGTTTCCAACGCTAGTAGTGCTCCGGTCAGAACTCAGGAGAAAGATTCGTTATGACGGATTTCCTAGAGTTCTTGGCTCCCGACCACTTCGAGCGAATGCTGTGGCTGATCATCTTTACGTCCTTCGCAGCTCTTCGGTATCACAGAATGATACGCGAAGAGCGTCGCAAGGATCGGTTGATGGATCTCTTTCTCAAACATTACGGTGACGACAAGTCGTGGCCTCCCGGCACGCACGAGAGCTTGCGGGTTATGTTGCAGAAGGATCCGACTACACTGGTCAACCTGCGGAAGTCGCCTGACTAACACACTGACCGGCCCGCCCCGAGCCGTGCTGCGACGCAGCGTAAATCGGGGCAACCGTTCGGAGAGACGACACTATCGCCCTACTTGATCGCACAATGTCTGGCAGTGACCCTGCGGCCTGAAGTCATCGGGGCATCAAGTGCGGGAAAGCCCAGGCCGCCCGGAGGATGCTGACGCAGATCCGCATTACATTGCAGTCCCGACCCCGGATCGCGCCCTGACCCTCTTAGGGCAAAGCTGAAATGTCCGCTTCGTCGAAGCAGCGAGGCACCGTGCCGGGCCCAGTGCCACAATGTCCCGGGCCCAGTCCACCAGCCGCAAGCAACCGGTGGGCACCGCTCCACCGATCACGCAACTGCGACTCGTCAGCGGCAACCACGCTGGCCATGGAGCGTTGCGCATGAACATCGAGCTTGGGGCTCGTCAAGGTGAGGAGGCCGTATCCGTGCAATTGAAATCAGGGCATCCGGGATGCCGGTGCTTGGTCGCGACGCCCTCGACCACATCCTGCCGAAACTTTCTCAACTAGCCAGACATCAGGTTACCTGAGCCTTCAGGATTGGCTGGGCGTCAGGGGTATCTGGGCAGTTACCAATCCGCAGTCGCAGAGTGGAGGGAAGGGGCGCCGGCCGACGATGGAGGGAGCACGGATTCCGGCGTCCAGCACCATCCCGCCCGTGCCTCTCACTCCACTCCGACCGCGCTTCCGCGCCTCCTCAGCAAACCCGGCGCACGGATTTCCCGCACCGGCCCCTAGGCAGTTACCCCCTTGACTGCTTTCTGTTCCCTGAGTCGATAGAGCCCTCGCAGCAGTAAGACGAGGGCCCGATCAAGGTACGGTGTGTCGGCGAGGTACCGATTCTCTTCCTCGGTCAATCCATTATTCAGGTCCGCCGCCCCGTAGCCCTCGAATTGGCACTTACCTTCCCATGCGGGCTCGGAGCGCGCGAATGGTGTGACAAGGCCGAGCGTGGCGGCGATGTCGTGAGCGCAGCCCCCGAAACTGCCCACGAGAAACAGCGCCTGGCGCGCCGAGAGGCTGCACAACGCCTCTTCCGCGATGCCCGGCATGATGCCCTTGTAGCCCTTCACCCTCCCGCCCAGGAGAATCCGGCAGTCCGTCGCCTCGCGCATCACCCGGCGCATGGCCGTGAGACCTTCGGCCCACTGGTCGTCAGTCGGTTCCGAGCGGCTGGCGACACCGCGATCTAGCATTGACACGGCACTGCCGTCTATGCCGAGAAGGGCGAGCCTGCCCACCCCGGACAACTCCTTGGCAGTCTCCTGCAGATCCTGGAACGGGGTCCGTATGTGGACGGGCCACGCCAAGTAGTTGACGATTCGGATCTCGTCGGGATCTTCGCCGCGAGCGTACCGCTGGGCGAGTTGGAATAGCAGCCTCGTGAAGCCGTATTTCCTCAGGTCGCCGCCGTAAGCGAGATCCGCGCCCTGAGCGAGCATGAACGTCGCCAGATCGGCGATCGCATCCTTCAGGTGTCGCTCGCGCAGACCGAGGGCCGCCATGTCGGGGCTCTCCGAAACAGAAATCGCGACAACTTCCGGACGATCGGGACTCCGGACTGTCATGATGGTTGACCCCCTTCCCATTCGCTGAATGCATGTAACGCGACGTCACTTCGAACTGCGCCGAACAACTTTACCTCGTCCCCCAGCATAGGTGGATCCGGATACACGATCTCCGTCCAGTCCCGCTCGCCCCGCAGGCTCCGTATCGAGAGCGAAGCCAGTTCCGGTGCGCGGGAAAGAAATAGCGTTCCAGGGTTGTCCTCCTGCAGTTCTTTCGTACGACATAGCCATAGATAGTGGAGCATTGTTTCGTCAAGAAGGCACCTGATAACGCTTGCGATACAGCCCGTGTCGGATGGATCCATGCGGATCGCGGGCACGTTTCCGAGATATGGAAACGCTCGTTCGTCTTTAGATCTCACGCAATCGACGACGACCATGGGCACACAATTCTGCTTGGCTTGAAGCACTTCGCGACAGCACCACTCACGCGAGGAGTAAGTGTCCGTGCGGATCGCCAGCAAGACACTATTCGGAATGGAATCCAAAATGACCTGTTCGAACGAGGAGCCGGGAGCAACGTCTGCGGTGTCCATGAAGCTTGCGAGAGCGGCATCCTCGTGGATCCAATTGCGAATCCGATTCGCAATGAACTCTCCATATTCGTCACGCTTTGAATGGCTCAAGAACACTTTGACCTTCTGGCGAGCGGCATCCCGCTGCCCCCTGTCCTCACGGTCACTCGATTTTGCATACCGCTGCCTGAGCATGCGAATGAATGCATGAACCAAGTCGCGGACGAGCTTTTCCCTGTGCATGTCGCACTCAAGACGCCATCTATCCCACCTGATCCCTTGCACCCCAAGCCCACCCACGGGCAGGGAGCCATCGATCAAGACAGGAAACACGCCGGCGCCGGGCGAACGCCGCGCCGCGCTCTGCTCGAGCTCTTTGAGATATCTGACCGCTCGGGAGTCTTGCACCAAGTCGCGGTTGAGGAAGACGACTACGGCCGTGGTGTCCGCTCGCTCCCAGTCCACAGGCCCGGGACCGCTCCCCTCGCTGGACAGGGCGCGATACGAGATCTGAACACGGGCCCCGGCCGTGACATTACGGAACCGGTCTGCATCGAACTGCTCGTGCAGCCAGCCTGCGAGTGCCTCGCCTTCGCTGTATCGCGCGTGCCAGACGAGATGGAGCGCGAAAGTCGACTTCGTATGGCTCGTCATGCCCATGGCCCTCGGTCTACGCTATTCGATCCCAACCTGCAGGTTCCCGCGAATCCGGGCACGGTCGGAGCGAAGCGACCCTCACGCCTACACAAGCCGCGTGGACCATAGTGCCTTAATCCAACTGTCCAATGCAGCTTGGTTGTGCAAACCCTTCAGAGCACCGACCACGGCTGGCAAGGGGGGCGCAGGTGCCCCGGCGTTGTACATGATCCGAGCTCGGGGCTTGTCGAGCACATGCGCTCCGCCAACCTCGTAGCCGATCCACATGGAATCCGCGATCCGAGCAATCACGTGAACCAAGAAACCCCGGCTCACGCGGATTGCCTGCATGATGTGGTCCGGCAAGGCAGGGGAACCTGGATCCGTGATCGTGCCGTCCCATTCGGCCATGTACACCGCTACTTTGTGCATGGAAGAAATGTACCTTGCCACGCGCTCCGCGGCTGAGTCGCCCGTCTTGTGCGACATGAACACCAGCTTCTGGAGCGTCTCAATGTGCGCGGGCGTGAAATTGAGTCTCCGCAGGGAGTCCGCTGTGTCATCACGCAGGAGCGCTCGTACTGCCCGCTCCGCATCATCGCGTCCGACGATGTCGGAACTTACGTGCTCGCCGAGAACGATCCTCTTGAATTTGATAGCAATGGACTGCATGCGACAGACCTCCTGAGCCGCTTCTCAGTGTAGCAGACGTGTAACTGCCCAGATACCCTGATCGGGCTTGGTTGCAGCGATGGGTAGCGGGCATGGCTGGCGGATGTCGTACTAGGTGCGGCTCGGAGCGGAGCGGGGGTGCTGTCGAGGAGGTAGTTGACAGGGGCGTGCAAGCACATGTAACGTAGGAATTGTTCTGAGGGCGCGGGCACTCGGGCAAGTCATGGCGGCAGCGTTCCCAACGGCGGAGCAACAGCCGGGGGCGGCAGGTGGGCTTGAACAGCTCCAACAGCGGCAAGCCGCCCTCCAGCGACGGGCTGCGCAAGCCGCGGCGCAGCCAGAGCACCCGGGGCGGTTCCGGCAAGCCTTCGGGCGGCCAGCCCGGCCATCCGGGCACGACGCTGAAGCAAACCGCCGACCCGGATCACATCGAGACGCACCGGCCGGCGCACTGTGCCGGCTGCGGCGCGCCGCTGACGGCGGCCGACAGCGTGAGCTACGCGCGGCGG
This sequence comes from Bryobacterales bacterium, assembly GCA_965242625.1. Lineage (GTDB taxonomy): Bacteria > Acidobacteriota > Terriglobia > Bryobacterales > UBA6623 > VXMF01. The sequence continues at coordinate 2,507,672 of CBDEST010000005.1, forward strand.
CAAGTGTTCGACTTGCCGCCGCCGCGCGTCGAAGTCACCGAGCACCAAGCGTACCCCTGCCAGTGCCCAGCCTGCGGGCACCGGACGCGGGCGGAATTCCCCGACAGCGTACGCGTCCCGGTGCAATACGGCCCGCGGATCCAGGCCATGGCGGTGTACCTGCAGAACTGGCACTTGCTGCCCGAGGATCGCCTGGCGGAGCTGTTCCGGGACCTGCACGGCGTCGGCATCAGCGCGGGGACGCTGGCGAACATCACGCGCCAGGCGGCGGATGGCTGGCGGGCGTGCAGCGAGCGGATCCGGGATCTGCTGGTGGCCGCGGACGGCCCGAAGCACTTGGACGAGACGGGTTTCCGGATCACGGCGTGCGGGCAGTGGCTGCACGTGGTCTGCACGCGGTGGCTGACGTTCTACCGCACGAGCGAGCGGCGCGGCAGCCTGCTGGCCGGCTTGCGCGGCTGCTTGGCGCACGATCACTGGAAGCTGTATTTCACGGTGCCGGACGTGCAGCACGCGCTGTGCAACGCGCATCACCTGCGCGAGTTGGAAGTGCTGGCGGAGATCGACGGGGAGGCGTGGGCGCGCCCCATGCAGGACTTGCTGCGGATGGCGAGCCGCGCGGCGGGGATCGCGACCGAGGAGGGCTGGACCCTGCCGCCGGATCTGGTGGGATGGTTCGAGCAGCGCTACGACCGCTTGGTGGCGGGGGCGCTGGAGTACCACGAGGGGCTGGAGCCGTTGCGCCCGGCGGGCAAGGGCCGGAAGGGACGCCCGAAGCGGTGCCCGGGGCACAATCTGGCGTTGCGGTTCCGGGACTTCAAGACGGAGACGCTGCGCTTCCTGCACGAGCCCGGGGTGCCGTTCACGAACAACCAAGCGGAGCGGGACCTGCGCATGATGAAGCTGCGCATGAAGATCTCGGGCGCGTTCCGCTCGGCGCAGGGTGCCGCGGATTTCGCCACGTTGCGCGGCGTGCTGTCGACCGCGCGGAAGCAAGGTCGGAACCGCATCGAGGCGCTCATGCAAGGTCCGGCCGTGCTGCTCGAAGGCCTGCGCTGCTAGCGCGCGCCCGGCACCCGCCCCGCTGGTCCGGCCCCGCCGGTACCGGGCGGCGGTGCGCCCCGCCGCCGGATGGGAGGCGAGGATGTCTTGCGCTAGTCCGCCCCCAAGCATGCGGGGCGGCCGTTGGGCGAAGTGCTGCGAGACGGGTCTGTCGTCAGCGGCAGCCACGCTGGCCATGGAGCGTTGCGGATGAACATTGAGCCCGGGGCCCGTCAAGGTGAGGGGGCCGTATCCGTGCAATTGAATTCAGGGCATCCAGGATGCCGGTGCTTGGTCGCGACGCCCTCGACCACATCCTGCCATAACTTTCTCGACTAGCCAGACATCAGGTTGCCTGAGCCTTCAGGATTGGCTGGGCGTCAGGGGTATCTGGGCAGTTACTAACATTCTTAATTGGCTAGGGGGCATGTGCTCTGTGTCAAGCGGCAGACGCTCGCTAGGCGTCACTCTGAGGGTGGGGCGGACACGTGAGTCTCTCCGACGCTAACGCTTAAGACGAACCCCATCAACGACCGCACCTTCACGACAACACCATCATACGGCCCGTCGTACCATCCGAGAAAGCCATCCTCACGCCACTGTCTACTATCGTCAGCGTCTCTAAATAGACTTCTCATCCTAACGTGCTGACCTATAAATAGAGACCTACGAACCTCACGTCTATCACGCAAGGATACGCCCGTAACTATAAGATAAAAGTGTGCTACCCTGCTAGACTTACGTTCCTCAATCGTGGCTGTAGGAAATCTGCCCCCGTCAAAAAACTTGCGCTGATAGGCATGTCCATCATATAGCAAATCCTGTAGAGCGTCCCCGTACATCAGTCCGCCGGACATGTTAGACCGTAAGAATAGATTGTCACCAATTTGTAGTATCTGCACGTATGTCCGTTGAATTTTATCAATACATCCATATTCCCCTGAGTCGTCTATCCACTCCTTATCGCCAGTCGTGTTGAAATCATCTATTGCTTCAAATATCATCTGAATCCATATGCAGACAATCCACCTAAGTCGGTATATTTCACACATGATAAACATACGCATAGATCGTCGCGTCAGACACCCTCGGTGCTTATTCCTGCCACCAGCTATCCAACTTGTTATGACGTTAGACACCGCTTGAAGTGGTTTTATTCGATATCGGCGCGCATCGTCATTTAGTGACCAAGAAATATTTTCATCATAGCTAGTGTGTCGGGCTACGAACTCACTTAGCCATGCATACCCCCTAGACATAGCCCATTGCCCGACGATCAGATTCCATAGAATTAGCACGGCAGATAGATTGACACTACCGCATAGAACTGCATATAGCGACACACAGATTGTCATTAGGGCCACGACAGCCCCGACACTATCGCGCCTGCTGGCCTTGATGGAGTAATGCTTCCTAGCATTTAGTTGCCAATGTGTATTCTGTCTCATCCTAATCACCGCCCCGCATCCAATGGGTGTTATATACCAATCGATGCGTCCAGATTGTAGATCGTCTGGACGGGTTGCGCCGGAGCGGCGATGCCGCACACCAGCACGGCGATGATGAGCAAGATAGTCATGTAGCACCTCCTACATGCTGCCATGCGCCGGGGCGGTTGCGGCCGTCGCCGACGCGACTTCGATTCGGAATCATGATACCAGCGTCGCGGCACGGGTGTCAAGATCGGAAAAATCCATTATGGCACAAGGGCTTGGCTACTTTGGTATATGATTCCTGTTGAGAACCACGTGCGGTCGAGCGATACATCTCGCGATCAAATCAATTTGACCCATGAACAGCGACAAGCGACTTGCACGATGAGTCGTGAACTGCTGGGGTATTCGCTTCGTGAGCGTGAAGTGCTCGGCAATCGAGATCGGTTCGAGCTCACGGTACGGTTCTCCTCAATCAGCGATTGCGACCGCAGCATCGTGCTCGCCGAGGTCTCACAATGGAAGGTTTGCGTCCCATGAGAGACACCGCATTCTCGCCCACCGCCGAGCAGCGTTGGATCCTTGCCCGAATCAACCCTGACTCGCCCCGCGACATCAGTTCCCGCGCGGATGTCCTTTGGGGCTATGGTGTCCTCTATCGCAAGCACGGGGTCCGCAAGCCGTCCACCGCATACAGGGATGGCGAACCGGTCCATCGCAATCACCCGCTCGCCTTGACTTGCTGGATATGGGCGAACCTCGACCCGCACTGGGCACCGTCCACTAGTGTCCTGTCTCGCAAGCCCCTAACCAGTAGATGCGGCGTGTGGCACCTTCGGCCGTAAGTCGAATCACTCAAGAATTACTGTGCAGGGATTTCTGAGACAGGACACTAGCACCGCCCCGCGAGACGAGAACGTTGAGTGGCTGCGAGACCGCGATTGGGCGGACGAGTCGATCTTCGACAAGCGTCCTCGACGCAAGTCCATGGCCGCAGACGAGCAAGGAACGCTGGAGTCTGGCTAGCCATGCCCGAGAAGTTGAACGAGCGACATGGATTCATCGTCATTGCGCTGCGATACCACGACCAGCAGAAGCAGATTGATGTGGCCAAGGACGCGGCTCTCTCACCGGCTGGGTTGGATTCGCGGGAGAGCGAGACCTTCGTCGCACTTGCCGCCCTAGAAGAGCGAGGTCTGGTCAGCGTCCGCGAGCCTCTGGACACGCACTGCAGCATAGTCTCACTGACTCCAGGGGGTCGTGAGCTGGACAGGCGGCTTCGGAACGTCGATGAGATTGATCGACTCACCCGTGCACTGCCTCGGGAACCGTGGCAGCCAGTCAATGAGGACGCCTCGCCCACGCTGCGGGAAGCCTGCAAGGGGATCTGGGACGGTGCTGTTATCGGCGGCCTCTGCCGCCATGCCAACGGAATCAGTCTCGAGGATTTGCACTCGACGATTCTCGGCGGGGCGACGAACCGGACGACACCGACATGCAGGACCGATCAACGTATCAACGTACAGGCTACGGAGCAGGTACTTGTTGCGTATGTACGACGCGAGAACTGATAGCTACCCGCTCTCGATTTACTCCCGCGGCGACTGGCCTGCACCGGAACTCTGGCCAGAGGGCAAGGTCGGAAGCCCAAGCCCCGTGCCGGACACCAACCCAGCCCGACTCAAGAACGCTCCGTACTTCCCCATCGAACCATTGGAGACATGCGAGGAACCGCCATGACCATTGCCGAGATGCTGGATCGGGAGGATGTCCTGATCTTCGATACCGAGACCACGGGGTTCGCCAAGTGGTCCGAGATCGTCGAGATTTCGATCATCGACACACGGGGCGATGTGCGACTCAACACTGTTGTCATGCCCCGTGGCACCGTGCTGGAGGACGTGGTCAAGGTCCACGGCCTCACCAAGGAGCGGCTAGCCGAGATGGACGCCCCGCAGTGGACAGACGTATTCAAGAAAGTCCAAGCGGTCCTCGGAGGCGCGCAAGTACTCGCCGCGTACAACTTCGCCTTTGACCGGCGGATGATCGAGCAGACCAATCAGAAGCACCGCACCGGATTCGATCCGTACATCAAGATGCCGTCGAACTGCTGCATCCTGCGCGAGTACAAGCGGTTTGTCCGCCTCGGCCTGACCGACCTCGAACTTCCTTCATCCAATAATCTGTCCGAAGCCTACACCGCTCTAACCGGCGAGGAACCTTCGGATGAGCACCGAGCACTCCCCGATTGTCTGGCGACGCTCGCGGTCATGCGCGTCATGGCAAGGCACTACCGCGAAGCTGGTTGCTCGCGGACTGTCGAACTTTCCACCGCTCCCCGCTACACACCGCCGACGTCGAGGCGAGCGGAAGGCAAGCAGTTCGCCATCACCGGCAAGTTCGCCAAAATGTCTCGATCCGTACTGGTAGGTTTGATCCAGAGCGGCGGCGGCAGTGTCACTCAATCTGTCAGCCCACGCACTGATTACTTGGTTCGTGGCAACAGCCCCGGCAAGACCAAGACGAGGGGCGCGAACGAGCACGATGTAAGAGTCATCGGCATTGCCGAGGTACTGAAGATGCTTGGTTCCCATGAGGTCAAGACTGATACCGTGCATGATGAACCGGTGCCGGTGGGCACGGTCAGAGAAAACGTAAAGCGTCCGCCGATCAATCCGGCCAACTTCAGAGGGTATGAGCAACCGGAGTGCCGCGGTACTGCGCTTGCAGGCAAGCGGCTCGCCATAACTGGAGTGTTTGCGGAGTTCTCCCGCCGCGAAGTCCAGACATTGATCTCAGACCATGGCGGAGAGGTGACGAACCACATAAGTCGCAAGACTGATTACTTGGTCGCTGGAGAGCGGGCTGGATCCAAGCTCGCCAAGGCCGGGAAGGCGGGCACTTCTGTCATCACCATCCACCAGCTCCTGAATATGATCCAGCCCCACGAATAGGATCGCAACGACACTGCGATTGCGTGTTAGCCCAAGGCTTAAGCGTCCGGTGCTGGCAGTCCCTTGTTGTCCGCCTTTTCGGAGCAGCGGAGCAGCATGCTGGACCCAATGCCACAAAGCCCTGGGCCAAGCCCATGGGCTGCAAGGAGTCGGTGGGAACATCTATGGCGATCACGCGGCTGCGACGGGCGGGGCTAGGGCGTTGTGCGGCCGTCGCCTGCACCCGTGCGTGTAGATCCGGGTGGCTCTGGTCCCCGACCTCCGATGTCTTCCTCAGGTACAACGCGGACTCGATGGAAGGCCACCAGAGGCGGTTGGGCATGTCTTGCAGCACACCCTCCCGAGGGTCTGTAAGCACCTCGTTCCCGCATCCCATCCCTCGGCTGCGCTGCAGGCTCGTTGTCGGACTGGAATGCACTCGGAGCTGACACTGTTGCAACAGGCTTCTATGGGCCGGGAGGGTGCGTGGCCAAACCGGGATAGGCGTCAGGCGCGGGTATGAGGGCGGTGTCATCCACGCCACGCCCGCCCCGGCCGATTACGCGGATCCCGATGTGCGCGAATTCCGAGAATCGGATGCAAGCTCGCACTAGCAAGCCTGTCTGGACGATCCGCGAAGCTCGGTTGGGAACTGTCCGAGATCCTGCAGGTCGAAGGCTGTCAGTCGCTGGAACACGCATGCGACCGAAGCGTCCCGCGCAGGTCCATGGAACGGTCGGAGATGGTCCTGCGATGCGTGTCAACCGCGCTTGCGACGCGGTAGACACGCTGGCATGGGACGCGGCTTCGCTGCGACCGCCGGACGAACACAGAGCCCGACCGACTCGTTCTGGACTGCGGGCGGCTGGGATAGACTCTCGACTTCCGGCAATTTACATGCGGGCGGCACTCTCCGAGTGCCGCCCGCCGCTGGAACCCGATGCATGCGCGATGCAGCTAGGGAGCCAGTTCCGCTCCGAATGCTCCCTGGATGGGGCCTCTCTCCTCGCCGACGCCGAAGAGTTCGCTGAAGACGTTGAGTTGCCACGTCCCCAGCATGCCGATAGGACCGCTGGGAGTGTTGCCGATAAACCGGCCTGACAGCTCGCCCGTGAGGTCGCTGTGACTTACAGACGAAGGCGGGGTTGGATTGCTGGTGATAGTCCAGAATTCCTCCGAGCCATCGAGATAGAGGAAGGATAGCTCGCCGCCCCCGTAGTTGTTCATGGCGACAGGGACTTCCAAGTTCAACTGCGCTCTGTGCAGGCGCGCCAAGTTCCCCTCCGGGCTTGCCGGAGCCGAGATCAGCGGAACGTCCGCGTAGAGTTCGACGTCGTTGAGTTCGGCTACGTCGAATCCACTGAAACGGGGAGCCCAAGTGACGACTAGATCCTCCGCCCCGTCTTCAGCTGGCTTGAAGAAAAATCTCCCGTTCGAGGCATTATACGAGCGTTGAAGGGGGCTAGCTCCCCCTTGCACCAACCGGCCGTCCACCGTGTCCAGTTCCACCGACACGTCGTCGAGGTCGCTGCTGAACCCGAGAACGCTGCGATCGTCGCCGTAATTGGCGATCTCTCCCGCGAAAGTCACCGACTTGACTTCCGGCAGCACGGCCGAATTGACCAAGTCCGCCCGCCCGAACTGCAGCGCGCCGAACGCCGGGTTGGTCGAGCGGAGATCGCTGACCTTGACGCGCACTTGGCCGCCAACCTCGGCCGCGTTCCACTCCACCCGCGCTTCGACGCTGCCCCTGTAGAACTGGTTGTTCTGGGCCGCCACCGTGCTGCCCACGTAGCGGGCTAGCACGTTGGTGGAGCCGCTCGCCGGGTATTGCGGCTGATCCGCGGCTTCATAGGCTCGCGTCGGAGCCACTGGACTGTACGCGAACGCCCCGATCCCGCCGAAGGGTCGGGAATCCGGGTCGGAGCTATCGATCAATCCGGCGCCCGCGAACGGGGACTCCTGCTTGCGCCAAGCCCCGAAACGGGTGAAGTCGGTCTTGCCGGTCTGGAGCAAGAGCCTCGATTTGGGTCGGCTGTAGATAGCGCTGAGCGACGCGCTCGCGACCACCGGATTCGTGCTCTGGCCCGCGAAGACACCGCCGCTGTCGAACGCCGCCTCGAACGCTTCCATGTTTTCCAGCGCCGCGACGATGTCGTCGATTTCCGCCAGCACCTCCCTGTCCTGCGGGTCGTTGCTGGAGTTGACGGGGTAGTTGAGCCAGGCGGTCCACTTGCCCTCGATAGCCTGCGGTGTCTCGACCGCGCCGCTGTCCGGCGTCAGGACGCCGGTGTTGAACCCGGGGACCACCACCGGTCCGGCACCGGGCGTAGTTACCCCGTCTTCAACGCGGGCAGCACGAATCTCCGGGATATCCGGGCCGAAGATCTTGCGCATCTCCGCTTGGATCGCCGAGAAGACTTCCTGCCGTCGGTCGTTCGCGAACGTGGCGTCGACATCGCCCAGATTGATCAGCTGCTGGAGCCGGGCCCGCTGCTTGATGACCTCCGCCCGGACCTCGCTCACGTGCGTGGCCTTGATCACCTCCTGCTGCGCGGCTAGGGCCACCTCGTCGGTCGAGGTGACGGGATACTCGAGTGCGAAGAGCTTGGCCCGGTCCAGTTCGAACACGGTCTGGGCATCGAAATTCACGAACCCGTCGCGCGTCCGGATCCGGACTTCGCCGACATCCGCGTCCGGGCCGACATCACCCCCTGGTGTGGTTATGACTATAGGTCTTGTCGTGTCTCGAACGGAAACCGGCACTAAAGCGTTAATGCCCTCGGCTGTTCCTCGACCTACATTAGGATTGGGACACGTACCGGCACCGCCGGGACACGCGAACGAGTCCACGGCGCCCTCGATTCCGTATGTCGACCAAGGGATCCATCTAACCCGATAGCCCAATTGCGTCGTGGTTGTTTCGGGCAGCGTGAGTTCCACCTCGTACTGCTCCACGGCGCTCCCGCCCAGGCTGTCCGACGAAATCTCGAGCTTCGTGTCGCCCGGCTTGATTTCCGGGGGCGCGCTGCTGTCGGTGAGCCACACGCTGGCGGGGTTCGCCGCCGACCCGCCCACCTTGCTCAGGTCATTTTTCAGAGCCGCGTTCGGGTCGAGCCGTTCGACGCGTTCCACGCCGAACCCGCCGGCCAGGATCTCCTCGTCCACGGCCAGTCGCCACGTGCCGATCGCCTCGGTTCCTGCCTCGTCGCCCCGGCCCAGCAGCCGGCCCGAGAAGCGCCCGCCTTCGAAGACGGTGTCCGTTCTGCTCCCGACCCCCGGCATGTAGGAGATGCGCCCCTCGCCGGTGCCGGTCCGGACTCGCCACGAGCCGCGCCTCTCCAGCGAGGCCCTCGGAAGCACGAAGTGGGACACGTCGCCGCCCAAGCCGAAGCTCCACGCCTCGCCCGTGTTCGAGTCGGCGAGCCCCCGCACCAAGCCGTCCACGTCTCGCGCTGCGAAGTTCACCGTGATTTCCATCGTGCCTTGGTAGAGGGTGCCCTCCTGGTCCGCGGCGTGCGTGACGCCCGCGTAGTACCCGTTGCCCGCGGTCTGGACGTCGCTCGCCCGCATGGTCGGCTCCATCGTCGACCACGCGAATCCCTGCGCCCTGTCCGCGCCTCCGGGGCCCGCGGCCGCGTGATCCGTCTCGTTGTACACCGCCGCCCCGAACCGCGTCGAGCCCAGGACTCCCAGCGTGCTCGTAGCGGTCCACTTCACGCGGTTGAACGCGGCTTTCGCCTGCGCTTCCGTGCGCTCCGGGAATCCCAGCAAGCGGTCGGGTCCGTTCTCTTTCGTCGCCGCCACCAAGGCTTCTTCGGTGCTCAGCGCTGCGATGACCCCGTCGAACGCCTCCAGCACGCGGTTCTGGGACACGATGCGCTCGAGCAACTCCACTATCACCTGGTTTCCATTCTCCAGCACCGGGTCTCCATCGGCGTCCCTCTGAATCAAATCCAAGCCGAAGAGCCCGGCCACCAACTTATCCGCAGCGTCCCATTGCAGGCCCACCTGCGTGTCGAACGCCGTGGAACTGATGCCGTCGGCCTCTCGCAACTCGACGAGGCCCTCCACCCGGTCGCGAATCTTTATCATGTCGTCGCGCGCCTCGGCGACCAAGTTCGGTCCCGTCGCCACGGCTCGGCCGCTGCCCAGTAGGTCGTCCATCGAGAGGGTCGCGCCCAGCGCGTTCAGCATGGTGCCGGTCTCGTCGGCGGCCGTCTCGGGGTCGTCCGTGCTCAGGCTCGGCCGACCGTGCGTGTCGACCGCGTTCGTGTGCATCGCCGTGCCGACGATCGGCACGTCGAAGCGCGTGCCGGCCAGCATGCCTTCGTCGTCCTTGGACACGCGGAACATAGCCCCGTCCGGTCCGGTGATCTCCCCCATGCCGGACGCCGGCAGATTCGCATCGCCCACGTCGTATCCGCTGCCGTCCTCCCGCGCCGAGGCGGTCAAGCCCGTGCCCGCGATGACCATCGTCATGGGCCGGTATGCCGCCGCCCACGTGCCGCCGGTCAGCGTCAGCTCGTACTCGTTGGCGGCGCCGGTGGCGTCGTTCTCGGCACCCTCCACCCGGTCGCCGGACGCGACCGATGCCTCGCCCTGCATCCAGCGACCCTGCTCGTCGGTCGCCAGTTCGACGCTCATGCCGCTGGTACCCAACCTCACGGACTGCCGCGTGGGCTCGTGCATGGCCGACCACTCGCCGGCGTCGCGCATGCTCAGCCGGTAGGTCTGCCCGAAGGAATTCTGCGTGACCCCGCCGTCCTCGACAGCGGTGCCGTCCTCGAAGGACCACCCGCCGGCCTCGGTCGTCATCAGCCGCACCGTCTCTTGGCTGCCGCCCAGGTCCACGACCCGGGGCGTCGCGATGAACGCCGCCATCCACATGCCGTCGTCGTCCATCGTCAGGCGGTACCGGTTGTCGTTCTCCGCGGTTGCCACGTAGCCCTCGAGCACTACGCTGTCACCCAGCGCCCAGCCGCCGGCTTCGGTACTCGTCAGCATGACGGTGTCGCCGCTCGTGCCGAGCGTCACGCTCTGCGTCATCGGCATGAACATCGCCATCCACATGCCGTCGTCGTCCATCGTCAAGGTGTAGCTGAGAGTGCCCACCATGTGGGTATCGGTGCCGTCGCCGGCCAGTTCCATCTCGCCGAGCATCCACACGCCCGCCTCGTTGGTCATCAGCTCGACCGTGTTGTCGCTCTTGCCGAGCGTCACGGTCTGCGTCATCGGCATGAATGTCGCCATCCACATGCCGTCGTCGTCCATCGTCAAGGTGTAGCGGGCGCCCTCGGTACTGGTTGCCAGGCCGCCGGCCTCGAACGCGGCGCCGTCCATCGAGAAGCCGCCGGCCTCGGTGGTCATCAGCGTGGCGGACTCGCCGCTTGCGCCGAGGGGGACCATGACCTCCATCGGCTGGAACGCAGCCGACCAAGTCCCGTCGGCCAGCGTCAGCACGTACGTCCGGCCGCCCTCGCCCTCGACGGGGCTCTCGGCCCCGCCCGTGAAGGCCTCTCCATCGAGCGTGAAGCCGCCGGCCTCGGTGGTCATCAGCGTCAACGTGCCGCCGCTGTCGCCAAGCGCGACCTCGACCGCCTCCGGCTGGAACGCCGGAGGCGGGGCGGGCGCCGGAGCTGGCGGAGTCGCGACGGGCGCGGGTTCGTCGCCGCCGCAACCGGCCCAGCCGAGCGCCACCAAGGCGCACAGCGCGAGCACGGCCCCGCGTCCAGTTCTGAAATCTGTGGTTGAAGGCTTGGAAGAAAGCACGCAATGCACCCCTATCGTTCGAATACCGTTCTGTGCCAGAGACTGGCCGGTGGGGAGTGACTCGATGTACACACCATCCCGAACCAAGGCTACGAAGGGCTCACGACCCTAGTCAAGCCGATTGTAAACTATCCGCACCTAGGGTTGTCAAGCCTAGCAGCCTAGACTCCTGCGACAGCATGTAAATTTCCAGTCAATTCGACAACGGGCGTGCTCTTTCCCGCCGCCGCGGACAGCCTGTCGCGCCTCCGAGCAGCGTGTTAGCGCGCCTCCGAGCGTCCCCGCGGATCGGCGCAATCGTGCGTTGCGGCTCGCACGGAAGCGCGCGCCGAGCCAGTCCCGCGCTCCGATTCGTCGCCTTTCGCGGCAAGGCCCGACCGTGCGGGAAGACGAGCCTGCTCGGTTACGTCTGCCGACCGCGCATGCGCGATCGGCCACCGGCCGCCTGCGGCGACTTCAGTTGTCGCGCCGCAGTCATCCGCTACGGAAGTCGCAAGCCAGCCAAGACATTCCACCTGACGGTTCACCGAGAGTCAAGCCGCCATCCGGTCGGCACCGCGCCTCCGCGGGCAAAGCCGCTTCCCTCCGCCGCCAAGACCGGACTTGGCATCCCGGATGCCTACGCAGCCAGGACACCCCGGATGACGTGACCGTGCACGTCCGTCAGGCGGTAGTCCCGTCCGCCGAACCGATAGCTCAAGTTCTCGTGGTCCAGACCGAGCAGGTGGAGCACGGTCGCGTGCAGGTCGTGAACCGTGCATTGGTTTTCCACGACGCGGTAGCCGTACTCGTCGGTTTGACCGTAGACGATGCCCTTCTTGAGCCCCCCGCCCGCCAGCCACATGCTGAATCCGTACGGGTTGTGATCGCGGCCGATCGTCCCTTGCGCGAACGGCGTGCGACCGAACTCGCCCGAGAAGATCACCAGCGTGTGGTCGAGCAGGCCGCGCGCCTTCAGATCCTTCACCAACGCGGCGACCGGCTGGTCCACCGTCAGCGCGTTCGCGCCGTGCCCGATCTCCAGCTTGTTGTGCTGGTCCCACGGGTTGCCCATGCCGTCGGACTTCCCGGGCGTGTTGACCATCGTGAGTTCGACGAAGCGCACGCCCCGCTCCACCAAGCGGCGCGCCAGTAGGCACTGCTTGGCGTAGGCTGCCGTGGATGGATTGGAGGAATCGACGCCGTACAGCTTCCGGGTCGCTTCGGTTTCGCTGGCGAGGTCGACCAGTTCTGGTACCGCGGCTTGCATGCGGTAGGCCGTTTCGTAGTTGGCGATCGCGGCTTCGACCGGTTCGTTGTCGCCGATCGTCTCCAGGAATCCCTCGTCCATGCGCCGGACGAAATCGAGCTGCCGGCGCTGGCGGCCGTCCGGCCCCGACGGCACGATGTTGCGGAGCGGCTCGGCCTGTCCCGGATGGATCAGCGAGGCTTGATGGATCGACGGCAAGAACCCGTTGCCCATCATGGCGATGCCGCCGTGCGGAATGCCACCGCCGCCCGTGACCACGAAGCCCGGCAGGTTCCGGTTCTCGCTGCCCAGTCCGTAGGTGACCCACGCCCCCATGCTCGGGAAGCCCGCAAACGGCAGGCCGCAATGGAAGTAATAGTTGCCTTGGGCGTGCTCCATGAACTTGGCGGACATGGAGCGGATCACGCATAGCTCGTCGGCGATCTCGCCGATGCGCGGGAAGAGATCGCTGACGGGGATCCCGCTCTCGCCGCGCGGCTTGAACTCCCACGGGCTCGGGAAGATCGTGCCGTCCTGGTTGAACATGGTCCGCTCGGTCTTGAACGGCATCGGCTGGCCGGCTTCCCGGGCGAGGCGCGGCTTGGGATCGAACGAATCGACGTGCGACAGGCCGCCCGACATGTAGCAGAAGATGACGTTCCGGACCTTGGGGTCGAAATGCGGACGCCTCGTCCCGGGCTGCTGGCCGGGGTCGGAATCCTCCCTGGCGGCGCGCGCTTCCTCCGCCATCAGCGCGGCGGCGGCCAGCATGCCGAATCCGGTCGACGTGGCGCCGAGCATCTCCCGCCGGCTGAAGCGCCGCGGAACTCCTAGCGGCCGTTTAGCGGACATAGAGAAACTCCTTGAAATTGAACAGCGCGTGCGCCATCCGGCTCCACACCTCGGAAGCACCTAACAGATCAAGCTGCAGGACGCCTTCTTCTTCGGCGAGCCCCTGCACGAACGCGATCGCGTCCGAGCGTTCCGCCGGGCGCGGAGCGCGGCCCAACGCCTTGACGTACATGTAGTCCACCCGTGTCTCCGCGCTGTGACCCGCGCCCGCTGCCAGGCGCCGTCCCCACGCCCTCGCCGCGGCAACCACGAAGGGACTGTTCATCAGCGCCAGCGACTGCGCGGGGACATTGGTCACGTCGCGGCGGCCGCGAGTCGTCGACGGGATCGGCCGGTCGAAGACTTCCAGGAATGGATTCGTCCGGTTGCGCCGGATCTCTTGGTAGACGCTCCTCCGATTGGTTCCGTAAGTTGCCGAGTCCGGACCCTTGTCGGCGCCGTACATATCGCGCTCTTGCTGGAATCCGCCGTACATGGTCGCGTCGAGCTGTCCGGATACCGCGAGCAACGAGTCGCGGATGGCTTCGGCTTCGAGCCTGCGCACGGGCATGTGTTGCAACCAGGCGTTGGACGGGTCTGTCTCCAACGCTCGAGCCGAGGCAGCGCTGCTCGTCCGGTACACGCGAGACGAGACCAGCAGCTCGATCAAGCCCTTGATCGACCACCCGCTCTCGACGAAATGCGCGGCGAGATAGTCGAGCAATTCGGGATGCGACGGCCGCTCGCCCAGCACGCCGAAGTTATCGGGTGTCGCGACGAGCCCGCGGCCGAAGACGTACTGCCAGACGCGGTTCGACATCACCCGCGCGGTGAGCGGATTGGACGGGCTGGCAATATCCTCAGCCAGCGCGAGGCGCACCAAGCCCGGGTTCGCGTACCGCTCGCCCCCGATGGCTGAGAGGTACTGCCTCGGAACCGGCGACCCCGGCTTGCGCGGGTCGCCGCGCACCAACAGCGGCTGGTCCGCCGCACCCTCCTCGAGGATGCTTGGGAATCGTTGCGGGACCGGTATCTCGGCTTCCAGCCGGCGATACTCGGTCACCAGCGGACGGGCCCGCTCGAGTGCTTCCAACGTAGTCGGTAGCAGCCCGCGCCGCACGAAGTAATCCAGGTACGCTGCCTGCAGCTCGTCGACACGACCCTCGCGCCACGCTTCGATCGTGGCGACCAACCGCCGCGCGATGAGAGCGGGGATATCTCCTCCCGTTGCTGGAGCGTCTCCGTCCAGCAGGTAGAGGATCGGCAAGGAAGTCTCTTTCGGTTGAGCCTTGTCGTTGTGGAACGCCACCGCCGCGGCCCCGATCGCCGACCGCGCGTGCCGGGGGCGCTCGGGGCGCGGCTTCTTGGCCCCGTCGACCGGATCGTAGGAGAAGTTCGTCGAATCCTCGCGGGTAGTGAATTCGACGTATGCAGTGAAGCCCTTCCAGTAGCGAGTGTCCCAGCTCCACCAGCGCATCTCGTCGCTCTTCGGGCTGTAGCGCTGCTGGTAGATGCCTCCTCCCGGCAGCGGATAGTTCTCGACAATGAGCCGAGCGAAGCTCATGTCCCCGCCCAGCGCCTTGACGCTGACGTAGTTCGTATCGACCTCGAAGCGCGGAGATTGCATGACGCCGGCGTGCTTGGTCGAGAGGAGGTGCGTGTACGCGCCGCCCGGGTAGATCCCTTGGATAGCGTCGTCGCCCTTGGGCAGCACCGCGAATTCCCCGGGTACCGACGGGGACCCACTCGCTCCGGTGCCGTGATGCAGCCAATTTGCGTAATCCTCTCCGCTCAAGTCCCATAGCCGCTCGAAGCGTTCGGCGTTGAATGCCTCGCGGGAATCGATTTCGCGGCGCCAGCTGCTTCGCAGCTCCTGCCATGACTCTTCCAATTCCGAGTCGGCCTGACCGCCGAGTTCCACGAAGGCGTTCAGCGGGCTCTCGAGATCGCAGGCGGCCTCCTCGAGCGCGTCGCGAACCGCGTCGTCGGAGACCGCGACGAGCCGCTCTGCCAGAGCGTCCGCCGAGGCAATCCATGCCTCCGCCAACGCGTCGCGGATGCCGCGTTTCAAACCTTGCAACTCTTCCACGTGCAGGCTCAGCTCTGTCGGGGAATCCGCGGCCCGCATCGTCGGCCGCGCGCCGTACAGCGTTCCGAACAGCGCATAGTAGTCGCGCTGGCTGATGGCGTCGAACTTATGGTCGTGACAGCGCGCGCAAGACACCGTCAGGCCTTGGAAGGTCTTGGACAGGACGTCGATTTGGTTGTCAGTCCACTTGACGCGTTCCTCCCACGGGTCGACAGGCTGGTAGCCAAGCTCCACGAGTCGGAGGTGGGCGGTGCCGAGAATCGATTCGTTGATCTTGCCGTCGGCGCTGAGCCGCGGGCGCTCCAACAGATCGCCCGCGACATGCTCGCGCACGAGCTGGTCATAGGGGATGTCTGCGTTTAGCGCTCGGACCAAGTAGTCCCGGTACCGCCATGCGTTGGGAGTGGAAGGATCGCCCTCGCTCCCGTGGGAATCGGCGTAGCGGATCCAGTCCATCCAATGGCGCGCCCAGCGCTCTCCGAATCGCTCGGAAGCCAGCAGTCTCCGCACCAGTCTCCCGTACGCATCCGGTCGCTCGTCAGAGAGAAAGGCCGAAATTTCGCCCGGCGTGGGCGGCAGGCCGGTGATGTCGAATGTCAGCCGGCGGATGAGCGTTCGCCGGTCCGCGGGCGCCGCGGGTTTCATGCCCTCCTGGTCAAGTCGTGCCAGCACGAAGTTATCCACGGGATTGGCGGGCCAATCCGCGCTGCGGACATCCGGCGGGGTCATCTCTTGGACAGGCTGCCAAGCCCAATGGGCGTCGCGTCGCTCCGCTAGGTTGAATCCTTCCCCGGAAGCTGCGTCTTCGGCCGGGTCGTCCGGCCAAGGTGCGCCCATGCGAATCCATTCCGCGATCACGTCGATCCGCTCCTCGGGCAGCTTGCCCGTCGGCGGCATGATCACCGGCGCGCCTCGCAGCATCTGCATCAGGCGACTTTGCTCGGGGTTGCCCGGCAGGATCGCCGCGCCGGAGTCGCCGCCCGCGAGCACCGCTTCCCGGCTGTCCAAGCGCAGCCCTGCGAAGGGGGTTTCGACCCTTCCGCTGTGGCATGTGAAACACTGCTCCGCAAGTAGCGGGCGCACCTCGCGCTCGAAGAACTCGATGTCTTCAGCCGAGGGTTCCGCGCCTAGTGCTTCTCCGGATAGCGTCCCCAACGCGAGTGTCGCCAAGATCGCTACAGCCGGCCGCACCAGTGATCGAGTGTTATTGCTCGGTACTCGCGTCACAGGTCCCTTGGTATTGGACGGAACCGTCAGTCGCATGGAACTGGCGATCCTATCGGTCGCCTAATACTACAACCGACGGCAGCGATCATTGCAAGCGAACCGAAGCAATCTCTCGCACCGTCGGTCGTAGATCGGTTGCTAATGGCAGGTCAGCCCGCAGCGGGGTCCGCGTCCGCAGTCGCTGTCGCTTCTGGTATCGCCTCTGACCGCGCCCCCGACGGCCGAGCTGTTGTAAAGGAGCATGTCTCCCACGCCGCGCCATGCTGCGCGGGCAATCACGCCAGAGAAGCGAGCGTGCCAGCCGCTCGCAAGTTCGATTTGCGCATCTGAACCATTACGTCCGCGCGGCGCGTCAAGCCGCGCCGGTTTCAGCAACTCCAGCACGACAGCGCTGTGCGCAGTTCGGCCGCGGCCCCTCCGGCCAGTCTCAGGCCTCTGGCCGTCCACCGTGCGAGGCGGATCCCGCGCTCGTGCTGGTCGGCTGTCACGGTTCCGCTAGGCCAGCAGCGCAAGCACTGTGATCAGGATCGCCAGCGCGGTGAAGCCTAGGATGATCGTCCAGCGCGGCGTTGATTCTCGCGCTCTGGGCGTCGATCTTCGCGCCCCGAGTTTCGAGCGCGGCGTCGATCTTTGCGTTCTGGACGCGGATCTCCGCGATTACGTTCTGGCCGGCCATGCTCTCCGTCCCTCGGACGAAAGCGTACGCCTCGTCATCGGCGGCGCCCAGCTTGCGCAGGGTCACGAACATTTGCTGCTCGCTGGGCTGGATCGGGGTGTCGGGCGTGGGGGCGTCCATGAGTCGCGTTCAGTGTACGACGCCGCGACGCAACGTGGATGCCGCAGTCTTGTCCAACGAGAAGTGAGCTTCCGTGTTGGCAGCCGAAGATGGTCTGCACGCCATCCGGCAAAGCCAGGGGCCTGTGCTGGCACCCGTGCAGAGGGCCGGCCGGGCTGCCGCAACGGCCCTTGGTTGGCCTCTCGGCTCGCGGCAGGCCGCGTTCGGGTTGCATTCCGGTGCTCGCCGCGTAGCCTAGTCTCCAGCCTACCCGCGCAGTGCGGGAATTCCGCACTCGGCCGGCTACGAACGAGGAACGGAAGCGCGCTCAAGGCCGCGTCGCCGACATCAGCCCGGCCCCGCGCTCCCGCCCGCTTGGCGCGTCCTGCGAATCCCGCTGGAAGCGGCGCACCGCGGCTATGTGCCCCCGAACCCATCTCGAAGCTGACGCTCGTGGCTGTCCCGGTCCTGTGACAGTTCCGTGCCTGTCCCGGAGGGAAGGCATTGTGTAAAGTACGGTGGATGACCGTTCTGGGCCATGCAGTTCGCTATCTGGTTCTGCCCGATGAAGTGCAAGCGCGGAACTTCGTTCTCAATGGAGCTGCGGTTTTTCGCGCGCAGGGAAGGCGCACCACGCGACAAGTCCAGCCGCTCCAGTAATCACGGCAGGAAGAGAGTTCGATGGCGACCTATCGCCTAGCTAGCGCTGCCACTGGGGATGCCCGCGACGGTTTTGTAGTTGCGGTTCGTCAAGAACTGGGCCGTCATGGATTCCTCGATGTCACTCGTCGGACCGACAAGCGGCGGCTGTGGAAGCACAAGCAGGCCAAACAGACCGTGCTGGGCGTAAGGAGAGACCGCGGCCAACGGTTCGGGGCTGCGCACGACCCGCTGGACGAAGCTGTCCTGCTCGTGGGCGGAGCGAGCAGACGAGAGCGGCTCTACATGTACGAGTACGCCATCCGGTGCTGGGGGGAAGAGTGGAAGGAGGACGGCCTGCTTCGGAAACTTGATGCCCGTGCAAAGCAAGCGAGCGACTGCATGGACGGTGGTGATGTCGGTATGCCTGCATCGATCCCGTTTCGGGAGATGCTGGAGTCGCTTGAACGGCATCGATCCGATCTCGAGGAACGATTCTCTCCCGGGAAGATAGAGTCAACGCTCGAAGAACTGTCCAACCGATATTCACCCACCCGCGAGCAGCTCCGCTCACGGTTGGTCAGGTTGCTAGTGCCTGACGCCAACGAAGGGATTCCCGCGGGCGCGCTGCCGCCCGGCTTAGCTGAGCCGCATTGCCCGGATGGTCCGAAGGGCCCGCCGTCCATCGACTTCGAAGCACTTGTGAGTGGACGCGGAGCCATCGATGAGCAAGCCCCGTTCCAAGTGACCTTCGAGGATCGGTCCTGCACGGATCGAGCGGCGGCTGAGGACCGGGTGAATGAATGGCTTCGGGAGCCGAATCCCGCGTTGGGGAGACGCAGTCCCGATGACATCCTGCGCGAGGGAGACCAGGCGCTACTGGACTATCTCTTCGGATTGATCGCGGGCATCGAGTGTGGTGTGCATTCATGAACGCAAGCCCTGTTTCCAGCACTTGGTTTCGAGCGGTGCAGACGCAGTATCTGAGCAACCCGTTGGGCTTCGCCCACACACCCGCAACGCCGAGCCGCTATAGTGCGGGCACGGGCCAATACCCGCTGCTGTACTTGGCCCCCGCCCCGTTAACGGCCCTTCGCGAGCATCGAGCTTTCGTGCGACTCCCCGGCCTGCCCGGACGAATTGGCCTGCTCCCGACTGGCTCGGCCGCTTCCGTCGTAGTGTTCTCCGAGTTCATTCCAATCCGAAAACGAGCCTGAAGCGTGGTCGAGGGATGGGATGTGGGAACAGGGCGATTAGCGGCCCTGCGGGTCTACTGGCGCGTCCACGAAGTCGTGCCCCCCACCGGCCGCCCCGGCCGCGTCCACCGGTGCCTGCCGCGGCACGTCAGCGGCCGCGTCCTCGAGCGGGATTGTCACTACCAGCCGCGGCCGGGCCCCGGATCTGCGCGCCGATCTCGGCACGCGGATGTCCGATCGCCACAGCATGGTCACGAGGTCCTTGCAGTAGGCGATCGCATTCAGCGGGATGCACTCCCCGGTGGCGGTCGACTGGACATGCTCATGGCGGCCCGTCCGCAGATCGATCTCCACCTCCACTTGGATCTCCCCCGGCAGCCGTCAGGGAGCGACACCTCGGCGTCGCTGGGATACCTGGGCGTCTGGAGCGCGCCCTTGGTGCCCGGCGGCACCGAGATAGCGAAGCTACATGTCCCGAATCTCGTCAACGTTGATCCTCGCTCTCGTCCGTCATCGGCTGCCGCCCCATCCGAAGACATAGGGGGTTCCTCGGGACCGGCAGGTTGTCGCCCGTGAACAACGTTCGGTCGCTATGCCCTGTCATGTAGCACCTCCGTTGCTCCCATGTGCCCGGGCGGATCTCAGCCGTCGCGAGCGCGCCTGTCTCGGATCACGATACCATCGCCACGCCCGTCACGCAGCTCCACTCAGTCCGCCAAGCGGCGGCCCGGCCGTGCTGAAGCCCGCTTGAAGCTCGACATGAAACCGGGGGAAGCGGCCCGCGCGATTTTCCGCGCCTTCACCCGCATCAACGCCGTACGCTTGCAGGAGCAAACTGCCAGAGTCCTCGCCTGACCGATGTCGGGCGCGGGTTTCGGCACTCGCGATCAATTGACCTCCTTCATCTCCACAGACTCTCGTCCGGCGTACCGCGCCCGTGGCTCGGTGACCCGCCGCTCCGCTTCGCCTGACGCCCGTGATCGACTGGAATCTGCACACGATCTCTCGCTGATTTTCCTCCTTGGGAATTCAGGCTAGCTGAGAACCTCGCGAAGGGTACAATCGAATCTGTGGAAAGGGCAGGTGCAGGCGGGGTGAACCCGCGAGTCTATGTCGAGACGTCGGTCGTCGGCTACCTGACTGCACGTCCCGCACGCGATGTCGTGATGTTGGGCAATCAACTCGCGACGCGCGCGTGGTGGCCAGATGTTCCGAACCGCTTTGACCTCGTCGTTTCCGAATTAGTGCTTGACGAGGTTGCCGCGGGAGATCCTACGGAGGCACGAGCCCGCCGAACTGCGGTAGCGTCGCTCCCGGTGCTGGCGTTCGACAAGGAGTCCGCTGATCTCGGCCGTCACTCGATCCAGAGTCACGCTATCCCGTCGGGTGCAGAACAGCACGCCGCGCACGTTGCCATCGCAGCGGTAAGCGGAGTGGATTACCTTGCGACATGGAATCTCCGGCACATCGCTAATCCGCGACTGATCCCGCTGATCGACAAGTCGTGTCGGGACAGGGGCTATGCTCCTGCGGTGATCTGCACCCCAGTTCAGCTCCAGGGGCATGACGTGGAAGACACAGAACGCGATCCCATCATGGCGGAACTGCGGGAAATCCGCGCCCAAGTGGTGGCCGAGGTCGGCAACGATCCAAGGGCGATCATGGAGTACGTCAAGTGGACGAAGGCGGCCGCCGCAGGCAGCGGCGGACAGCCCCCGCGTGGCGAGAGTGCATCGGCGTTAGGCGAGCGCTCGAAGCCGTGACGGACTGACCTTCCCGCGTCCACGAAGCCCGCGAGGATGGCATGGCATCCCCTCGTAGTCAGGGCAGGTGGCTTGGCCTTCGTCCCGGGAGCGAGTGCACGTCTCGGCGCGAAGTCATCCGTTGATCGACGTGCGCTCTACGGTCGTTCGTCGGCCGCCGGGCGTCGTTGTATTGCGGGTGGGTGCGGTTGGAGGGCTAGCGCTGCCTAGTAGCCACAAGTGCTGCTGAACAGCAGGTTGCGGATCGCGTTACGGGATCCTGCTGACGGGCCATTTCCAAGCCAGCCGAGTGTTCCAAGATGGCTTTGGTCAGCGTTTCGTAGCCGCGCCACCTGAGCTGTTGGCCCGGCTCCGCGTCATGCTTGCGGTTCCGATGGCCGCCGAGGTGGGCCACAAAGCGCACCGCCGCCCGAGGGCATTGGACCGCGCAAGCCGAACTGACGCGCTTGGACGCCGAGGAAACCCGGCTCGTCGTCGAACAGCAACACCGCGGCGAATACGGGCACCTGCCGCCACAGCAGCGTCATCACCATCAGGCGCCAGTTGATTACGCTGTTGATAGCCAGCGCTGCGAGTCGTATTTGACGATTTGGATGGCGTCCGCCACCTCCGCCACGTTCACCGACTTCAGCAGGTTCCACTGCACGGCCTACTCGTCGCCCGGCGGCGAGCACTCGACGAGATACACCCTGTACAGGTCGACCGGCGCGGAGTCCGCGCGGGTCGCGGGCAGCGAAAGCCTCCGGAACCGCAGCTCGCAGACCGCCAAGCACTTCCGGCGTGCGATCTCGACCTCCACGCAGTCGGCGGCCGGCCCCTCGGCTAGTGCGGCGAAGAGCCTCCGACCCTGACCCTCCAAGTTGCAGTCGTGCTGCCTACGCACCAGCAGGTCCACCTGCCGTGGCGACGCTGCGCGTCGACCAGCTCGAAGCAGTCGGCTTCCCGGTCCATCATCGCGATCACCCGCGTCCGGCGCGGTAACCAGCGCACCGCTTCCGCGATGCCTGCGTAGCCGTCGAATCAGCGGCGAGTCTTCGTGCCCCGGGCCCGCGCCGGCGTGCCGAACCCGCACCGCAGCATGCCCAGCGGCGGCCCCTGCGCGGTCACCGCCAGCGTCAGATGCAGATGCAGCCCCAGCGTGCCCGTGCCGATCTGGTTGCGCCCGACCACTTACAGGCCGGCGCAGCCCGGGCGCGTTGCGAAGTTCAGGTCGCTGCCGTCCTAGAGGCAGAGCACTGTTGGCTGCCCGCGCATGTCCCGCGCGCTCCGTGCGATGCGGCGCCAGAATGTGCGCCGGCGTCACCCCCGAGTCTGCCGGCCGCTCGATCCTGTGCTGGTGTTACTTGGATTCCGCTTTCAGCGTTGCCCGAAAGCGATACCAATCGTATAATGCCAACGCTGTTCGTCGGAATATCGCACTCCGAATGCGAATCCGAATCCGCGTGTCACCTTGACCACGGACTGGATACCGTAACCTAGGATCACGTTGGAGTCATAACGGCGTTGCGTATGCGATGGACAGTAGCTATCGAGCAGGCCGCAATCGCTCGACTCCCAACTGTGATCCGTGGAAGCGTATCCGACAACACCAACGGGTATGATCGCCACGCGGTCATGTCGCCACGGAAGGTATCCGATGGGCATCGAAACTCCGTGTCTCGAAATACTGTCAGTGAAGCCCTCGAGGATCTCCTTGCTCTGCCCGCCCGCGATGCGGTTCCACTCGAATCCCAAGAGGAATCCGTGCCATACACCGCCAACACCCAACCCGCCGAAATTACCGGCCTCCTTGAGGTGGACGCGGTCGCTTCCGGGGTACGCCGCAGCACTGCGACCGCGGGTCGCTTGTGTGGGCGCGTGAACGCCGTACAACAGTACCTCTCCGGCCTTCACCGTTCCTTGCATCGCTGCAAACATCGCGAGAATCGTTACCACGTTCTTCATGAGTGTCTTTCCTTTCTGCGGCCTAGGCCGCACACTCAACCGCCAACGTGTCGGGCGTCAGTTGGCGGCATTTCGTGATCAATCTCAGCCCCGCCCGGACCAGCCTGTCTGACAACCGCTCGCACAGCGAGACACTTGCCAGAATCCCTTTCAGAGGAGTGGAGACTCTAAAGTCGTGCCTCCGCGTCCTGTCGCAATGAAACGCCAGCCGGCATACGTTACTCTGAGCCCTCTCGGCCCACACTGAACTGCTGCTGCATTGAAACAAAACACCGCTCTGGAGGTCGATTTCGACTGTTGCGAATACACCTCCCCCCACCCAGCCGCCGGTCGCGGCTGGCTCCGCGATTTCCAGCCATGGCCGAGCCGGGGCTCGGCGGCGGGGGCGTCCGGCCCGAGTTGGCGACGAATGTGGATTCTGCTTTGGAGGAGAGCACCGACTCGCGCCGGCCTCTCGCTAGTGAAGGATGGCCTGCTCGGACCCAGACTGCTGTTGGGGCATGCGCACCAATGAATGGAGGGGCTTGACTGCCGGACACCCCCGCCGCCCCGACTCTACCACGGTCGGTGCTCCTTGTTTCGTTCTTGGAGGATCCGGGCGCAGCCCGGTGGTGGGACTGCTGTTCGACGGGTTCCGAGCCATCATTCGGCCGAGCCGATCATAAACCGAGAAGTCAGTCCCGAGTGCGCTCGCATTGGCGGGAGCCGGCCTCGCGACCGGCTCCCCCGTTTCAGTGCCGCGCGTCGGCGCGGGCCCGGTTCAGTTCTGCGCGAAGAAGCTGGCGTGGACGGCTTGGCCCTCCAAGGTCAGCGCCTGTCCGACCAACACGTTGTCACTCACCCGTCGCTCGGTCCCGAGCGCCACCCCCGGAATCTCGCTCGCCTTCCGCTCCGCGAAGCGCCGGATGAACCACAGGACTTTCTCCGCCGACGGTGCGCCTTGCACCCTCGGTTCCTCCATGAGGTACGACCGAATCAGAGCGTTCCAGTGGGCGGTCAGCAGGTTCGGCGCACCGAACACGTCGACTGCGACCACCCATTCGCCATGGGTGACCGCGATGCCGCACTGCCCGGGCAGCGGGCCCCGGTTGCGCAGTTCCTGGGCCGTTGCCGACCAGCCGCTCTTGCGCTCGTACGCATGCTCGACCGCCGCTGCCGCGCTCGTCCGGGATCGAACTTGATTCATGTTGAGGTTCTCGTCCACGGCGGCCCAGACTTGGCCTTGGTGCCCATGGCGGGTGCCGGCGCTCCGGACGGAATGGGCGACGTGCTGCACGACGGCCTTCCGGACATTGCGATTGGCGAACGCTTGCCCCTGTCGGTACGCCTCCTTGCGACCCCAGCGGCCGCGCTCCAGGCACGAGACCGGCAGTTCCAGCTTGGTACGTGCGGGCATGAGCACGTCCACATTGACGGTGCGATTCTGCTTTCCGCCGTGGAAGTGCTCGCCCTCCACGACGAGGATCGGCCTATCGGTCGGGTTGTGCGCCAGCAGCGTGGGCACCGAGGCCTCCGGCAGCTCGTCAACGAGCAGGCCCGCGTCGGGCCCGGTCGCGATTTCCGGCAAGCCGTTGGACTTCAGGTAGATGGGGAAGAGCGAAACGTTCAGCCTCGTGATCGGGGTTCCGACCGAGGCGATTGCGAGATTGTTGAATTGCATGAGTGTCTCCTTCCGTGCCGCGGGCGGCACAAATTTGTCTTACTGACAATAATACGGCTTAATTGTCAAAGTGTCAAGAAATCTGCGAAAATAAATTCGTGACCCTCCCCGAGCGGCCGAGCGAGTACGACCCGCGCGCCTTCCCGCCCGTGGCGGTCACGGTCGACATCGCGGTCATGACGATTCGCAGCAACGATCTCCAGATGCTCCTGATCGAGCGCGGCGAGGAGCCGTTCCGGGGGACTTGGGCTCTGCCTGGCGGCTTCGTGCGACCCGACGAGGATCCCGCCGGGGCCGCGGCTCGCGAACTCGCCGAAGAAACCGGCGTCCGTCCCGAGTCCGCGCACTTGGAACAGCTCGGCTGCTATGGCGATCCGCACCGGGATCCCCGCATGCGCGTGATCACGATCGCGTATTGGGCTGTCTGCTCAGAGCTGCCGACGCCGCTCCCCGGAGGTGACGCCGCGAGCGCGGATCTCGTTCCGGTGTCCAAGCTCGAAAGCGGGGGCATTCGCCTCGCGTTCGATCACGGCAAGATCGTCCGTGACGCTGTCGAGTGCGTGCGCACGAAGCTCGAGACCACCCCGCTGGCGGCGCGATTCTGCCCGACGGAGTTCACGATTACCGACTTGCGCAGGGTTTACGAGACGGTCTGGAACACGACCCTCGATGCCGGCAACTTCCAGCGCAAGATTCGCTACAACAGCGTCTTCGATCTGGTCCGGCCGAGGCGTAGCGAGCAGGAGACGCCCCTGCGGGGACGGCCGGCTTCGCTTTGGACGGTCCGGGCCGACGCCGACCCAACCCTCGATACTCCGTTCCGGCGTCGGCGGGGAACCGCTGACCAGCGTTCCGCGTAGACGCCGCCGTCCGTCGCACGGCACTTGGCGGCGTTATCGGGTCCAAGTCGAACTGATGCGTCCCGACCGCGCCTCAGGACGTGGATTCCCTGAGCGGATACGTGTCGCAGGGTATACTCCAACCATGGTGAGACCGATGGGCGAACCGGACGAAGAGAAACCGGGACGGTGCTCTCGCGACGAAGATGAACTCGTCAAGCGGCTGGTTCGCCTGCTCCGTGAGGACAGCGGAGGTCGCTGCGAGGAGGGCGGAAGTGAAGTCCAGCAATCCACCGAGCTAACGATCACTTGGAGCACCTTGGACGACGCGGAGCAACTCCAAAGGATCTGTTCAAAACTCGAAGCGGAATCCTCGCCGAACGGGTTCGTGGTTCGATTCCCCGAAGCGTCTCCGCTTGACGAAACCGAAGCACTTGAAGGTGTCAACGCATGGCTCGATCGCGCGAATCCAGCATTTAACGACCAGCGCCCAAGGGAATACCTGGCCTGCGCCGAACGACGCAGGTTCTTGGACGCCTTCGTAGCATCGCTTGAAGGGAGCATCTTTTCGTGAACGCGCCACGTCAGTCAGCTCCAGCCGCTGGATGCCCAAGGACTCGCGACGGTGAACGGCACTCGGTATCGGGTCGTGCGAGCCAGTTACGCGCGGTCTCTCTTGGGTCACGCCAAGAAATGTGACTTCGTACATTTCGCTTTGTTGCACAAGCCGACGCGTGACGAACGGCTCCAAGGGCGCTCGGCCGTGACTGTCGGTATGTCCCGCAACGGAAGCACCAAGCTTGCCGCACTCTGCCGGTAGCGGACGCTCAAGCCGTCATGGGTCCGTACCGACGTTGATCACCACGTAACACTCCGTCGTCGCGATTGTGTGCGCCAACCAACGAACCCGCCCGCGACAGCGCTTGCAGCCGTGCGCCGAGTCGACCGCGCGGGTCGACGAATCTTCGAGTGGACGGGCGCTACGCGCGGCCTTCCACGCGATCCAGCAGTTCGGCGCCGCTCGCGCAATCCACGAGCCAGACGCCGATGGCCAGCAAGCGGTCATACTCGCGAACCTCCGCGAGGCACACCGCCAGCCGCTCAGCCGTCGTAGCACCGAACCGTTGCTCGGCCTGCACTAGCAGCTGTTCCCGTACCCCCTTGAGGCCTTTCTCGAGGCGTTCCTGCCGCACTTCCTCGAGGCCTCGCCTGAAGCCTTCCCGGTAGCCTTGTTCGAAACCCCTTGCCTCCAACTTGGCGTTGGCTGCTTGGAGGCTCGCGTCCAGCAACGTACGGACCTTGCCCTCTTTCGCCAGTCTCCGCATCGTCTCTACGTTCCTCAACACCTTACAGTCTACTCCCTGCCGTCACATCGCCTTCCGCCGTGACTGTCGGTACGTTCCGAAGCGGAGAAACCACGCTCGCCGGACTCTGCCGGTACCGGCCGCTCACGGCGTCATGGGTTCGTCCCCGCGGCGATCACCGCGTAACGCTCCGTCGTCGCGATCACGCACGGGAATCAACGAACCCGCCCGCGACGGGCCTTGCAGCCGCGCACCGAGTTGACCGCACGCGTCGACGAATCTTCGAGTGGACGGGCGCTACGCGCGGCCTTCCACGCGGTCCAGCAGTTCGCTGCCGCTCGCGCAATCCAGGAGCCAGCTGCCGATGGCCAGCAAGCGGTCATGGTCGACTACCTCCGCGAGGCGCGTCGCCAGCCGGTCAGCCGTTGCAGCACCGAACCGTTGCTCGGCCAGCGATTGCAGCAGTTTCCGCTGCTGTTCGAGGCTCTTCTCGAGGGCTTCCTCGAGGGCTTCCTCGAGGGCCTCGGCCTTCAGCTTCGCTTTGGCTGCTTGGATGCGCGCGTCCAGTAACGTGTGGATCTTGCCCTCTTTCGCCAGATTCTGCACCGTCTCTACCTCCTTCAACACATCACAGTCTACTCCCTGCCGTTCCATGACCGAGTAGAACCAGTTCAGGAACTGCTGCTGCAGACCATCCAACTCCGGCGTCTCCAGCTGCCGCATGGCCTCTTCCAGCATCGGGATGGCCTCGTCCAACTCCTGCATGGTCTCCGTCTGGATCATCAGCGACATGATGTTGCCCGCCGGCAGCTCCCGCCCCGCGTACGCCCCCATGTCGAGCACCACGTAGCTGTCCCCCGTGTACCCCGGCGCCCACGCCCGCTCGCTCGCTGTCGGCAGCGTCCCCTTCCGCACCAGATCGCGCAGCCGCGTCGGCGCGGTCCACCGCCGGGAGCCGTTGTACAACACGATCGGCAGGATCGGCGCGAGGTAGCGGGTCCGCCTGAAGTTCGGGTCTGTCAACAGGTGCTCGTAGATCCGGATCGCCGCGCTCTGCACCCGCAAGGCCATGTAGCGGTCCACCCGCGACTGGAATTCGACCAGCACCACCACGTAAATATGCCGGCCGGCCAGACGGCCCTTGACGATCGGCACCCGCCAGAGCACGTCGACGTACCGCCGGGCCAGATCCGGCGTGATCTGCTCGGTCGGCACCAGCTCGGCGCGTTCGAAATCCAAGTACTTGAACCACTCCTTGGCGCCCGCGAACGAATCGGTCACGTACCCGTACATCAGCTGCTGAAAGGCGCTCAATACTCTGTACACCGCCTTGTAGGCCTCGTCGTGCCGCATCCGGGGCTGACCCTGCCCCGTCGCTTCGGCGGTCGCCGCCTTGCCTGTCTCTGCCATGCCTAGCCATTATGGCACAGCGCCCGCGCCCGGCGCTCGCGGAGTGGCGGCCCGGGATTCTGAAGGTTCTGTCCGTGCGCGCTCAAGGCGCCAAGGTGAGACCGGACTGGATCGCTCCGAGCGACTGCGGCGCACGGGCGTTCTCGGAGTGACCGCTGACGGACACCGACTCACCGGCAGAGCTTCCGAAGACGGAGGCTATCGGACGGTTGGCTTCCCTCGCAACTGCCCGAGTGCGCCCGTCGATTCAGCCTTCGGTCGTGGCACATCGTCGGGGTTGTCCGGGCCGCAGAAAAATGATAGTTGCGCTATGCCCCATAGATCGTAGTATCATCGTCATAGTGATCCTCGCTTATGGGGAAGCTGTCCGCTTGATAGCGCTATAGGAAACGCTAGACTGCGGCTGCTTGAACACGTAGCTAGATCGACCGTACGTTGCCCCTTGGCATTTCTCTCCGGGCGGCGATTCGTTCTACTAACCCAGATGCCCATGCCCGTCCCTGCGATTGGTGCAACGTTGCGGCCGCTCGTGCGTGCCGTTCCGCGAGCGGTGGTGTCTGGCCGTGAGGCGTCACCAACTCCCTCACCAGCTTCATGAGGCTACCTATGAATGGACTGCAGCAAGATCCGGCTCAGTTGCCGCCGGTGACCAGCAGCGTCACCGGCACCGCCGAAGGCACGGGCCACTCGATCATCGCCGCCACCGTGCCCGCGCCCCCTCGAAAGCGTGATTCGCTTTGGATCCCCGCCGGAGAATCCGCGGAGATTGCCGGACTGAACATTGGCGGCATGGTCTATGTCGGCAAGTCGCCGGATGCCGACAGCGAGGGCCCGCTCGAGGGCTGCCTGATCGATCCGCAATGCGCCGTGGCGTCCGGCGCTCCGTCCGACACGGCGTCGTTCTTCGACTTCTTCACGCCCTATCGCGACCTCACCCCCAGCGAGCGCAGGACCTACCTGCGCTGGCTCGCGGCGGGGCGCTCGGATCCCCATGTCCCGACTCCCTGCGTGCGGCTGTACTTCCACGGCTTGGAGTACCGCTTGCTGACCGGCGACCCGGACGCCGACGAGTGCATGGCGCTGCTGGCGGAGGTTCGCAGGCTTCGCGAAATCTACTCCGAGGACCCGGATCTGGACGACGAACTGGGCGGCCTGCTGGAATTCGGTCCGGTCTTCGACCCCGAGGCGTTTGTCGCCGACCCGGGAGACTTCCTCGAGTCTCGCCGGCGAGACTTGCCCCTGCCCCTCAAGATCGGCTTGGGCAGGCGGC
The DNA here is from genome assembly GCA_965242625.1 of Bryobacterales bacterium. Lineage (GTDB taxonomy): Bacteria > Acidobacteriota > Terriglobia > Bryobacterales > UBA6623 > VXMF01. The sequence goes on from CBDEST010000005.1 coordinate 2,537,026, forward strand.
TGGACCGCGGCGACGCGGTCGAATGGAACTGGCTCCTGAGCTGGTGGCTGGCCAGCCTTGCGACCAAGCCTCGGCCCATCGTCCGCAAGTGCTTTGACGAGTTCTCGGAACTGTTCGCGATCCGTCTCGCCAAGGAGTACCCGAACGGTTTCACGATCCGCAGTCCCCATCGCAAGCTAGCCTGCGAATACCTGCCCGCGAATCCCCACTTCGGCAAGGCGTTTCGCAAGGAACTCCAGGACTGCGACGACGTTTCGAAACTCGCGCGTCCGGTCAAACTGGCAGATCGCATGGCGCAGGAGTGCGCGGACGACCTCGAAGCCTACGGGCGCTTCGTGCAGCGCAGGCCGCGCGAGAAGAACTCGGTCCAAGCCCAGCTGCTCTTGCCCGACGACCTCGCCGAAAGCCGTGCGAACCACGGGTACCGGCAGCTCGTGGAGTGGGCCGAGGAATGCCTGCGGCAACGCGGGGGCGCGGCTTGGATCGACGAAGCCTTGGAGACCGTCGAGGGGGTGCGCCCGGCTAGGGCGCGACCCAGGGCCGTCGCGCAAGTCGTGGACGCGCTCCGCTTGGCGGGGATCGGCCTCGCCCCGCATCAAGAGTTCGGCGACCACATCCTCAAGATCGGCGACCCGATTGCTCTGTATCGCTTGCCCGATCCGGCCAAGGGCCAGGAACCGGTTTCGCCCGCGTACCAACCCGTGCTGACTGCCTTGCGTGGCGCGATTTACGGCGCGCAAGCCCACGGATCGATCTCCGCCGCCGAGCGTGCCGTGCTCGAGACCTATATCGACGAATGCCCGCGCTTGATGGACCGGGATCGCGCGATGCTCCATGTCGACTTGAACTGGCTGGTCGTCAGGAAGCCTAGCCTCCTAGCCATTCGCCGGCGTTGCGAAAGCTACTCGCCGGGACTGCTCCAGGAGATCCGGGAACTGGCCGCCGCCGTCGTGTCCGCCGACGGCTTGGCGCGCCCCGCCCAGGTGCAAGCCACGCAGAAGCTCTACGGCGTCATGGGCCTGCCTGCGGACGATGCTTTCTCCGGGCTCCATCGCATGTCCGGCGGCGCGGTCGGGCAGTCGGTCACCGCCTTCCAGACCGAGGACGAGGGCGCGGACCGCCAGTTCCGCAACGCGCCGCGCGCCCGCCCGAAGAAATCTTCGGAGGGCGTGGCTCTCGATAGCGAACGGATCTCCGAGATCGTCGCGGACACCCGCAAGGTATCGGCGGTCCTTTCCGATGTCTTCGCCGAGGAGAGCGGCCGGGAGGCGGGCTCCCGCATGTCGGCCCGATCCGCCGCGAGCGTCACGTTCGACGGGCTGGACGGGGCCCATGGCCAGCTCGTCGCCATGCTGTTGCAGCGCTCCTCGTGGAGTGAGGGCGAATTCGCGGCCTTGGTCCAGGGTTGCGGATTGCTGCCCGGCGGGGCGCTGGAGGCGATCAACGAGTGGTCGTTCGAGCGGTTCGGAGATGCTTTGCTAGAAGAAGACTCCGAACTTGTCGTGAATCAAGAAGTCGCGGAAACCCTGCGCAGAGACTCCGCAGCCTCGTCCAATGCAGCAGCCTAGTATCCGCCGTCGCGAACGCGACGTGATCGTGCAAGCTCTGCGCGCGGGCGTCGTGCCGCGCCTCGGTCTGCAGCATATCCAGGTCGGGCGGACCCGCGAGATCGAGGAGATGCTGCGGGACATCGAGCGCATCGAGGAGGGCGGCTCCTCGATTCGGTTCATCGTCGGCGAGTACGGCTCGGGCAAGACGTTCTTCCTCAATCTCGTGCGCTTGGTGGCGCTGGAGAAGGGCCTCGTCACGATGTCTGCCGACCTAGCCCCGGATCGCCGGCTTCACGCCTCGGGCGGGCAGGCGCGGTCGCTGTTCGCCGAAATGACGCACAACCTCTCCACCCGCACCAAGCCGGATGGCGGGGCGTTGCCGAGCGTCGTCGAGCGCTTCGTGTCGCGCGCCGTCAGGGATGCCGGGGACGGCGGCGACGTCCATGCCCTCATCCGGTCGCGCCTCGCGCACTTGGAGGAGTACGTCGGCGGTTACGATTTCGCCACGGTCGTGGCCCGCTACTGGGAGGGCCACGAGGAAGGTAACGACCAGCTCAAGTCCGACGCATTGCGCTGGCTGCGCGCGGAATTCGCCACGCGCACCGACGCCCGCAAGGCGCTCGGCGTGCGGACGTTCATCGACGACGCCAGCGTGTACGACCACCTGAAGCTCTTCTCGGCGTTCGTGCGCGAGGCCGGCTACGGCGGCCTGGTGATCGTGCTCGACGAGATGGTCAACCTCTACAAGCTCACCAACAGCCGGGCGCGGAACGTCAATTACGAGCAGATCCTCAGAATCCTCAACGACGTCCTCCAAGGCAGCGCCACGCACATCGGCTTCTTGATGGGCGGCACGCCCGAGTTTCTGATGGACACGCGGCGCGGGCTGTTCAGCTATCCTGCGTTGCAATCGCGGCTGGCCGAGAACACCTTCGCCCGCGACGGCCTGGTGGACCTGTCCGGGCCCGTCGTCCAACTCCAGAATCTCTCTCCGGAAGACCTGTTCGTGCTGCTCGACAACATCCGCACGGTCTTCGCCTCCGGACCGAACGGCAGGGAACTCGTCCCGAACGGTGCGTTGCGGGCCTTCATGCAGCACTGCTCCAAGCGCATCGGCGACGCCTACTTCCGCACGCCGCGCAACACCGTCAAGGCGTTCGTGAGCTTGCTCTCGGTGCTCGAGCAGAATCCCGGAGCCGATTGGCGCAAGCTGCTGGGCGGCGTGGACATCGCCGCGGACCGCGGGGATGCCCGCGAGGACGCGCCCGAGTCCGCGGACGGGGCCGATGACGAGCTCGCCAGTTTCACCCTCTGACATCGCTGGCGCCGGGATCGGCGAGTCGCCGGAATTCGGGCTGCTCGCCCGACCGGTGCAGCAGTGGATCTGGAAGAGCGGCTGGTCCGAGCTGCGCGACATCCAGGAGAGCGCGATTCCGCTGCTGCTGCAGGGCGACCGGGATCTCGTAATCGCCGCTCCGACCGCGTCCGGCAAGACCGAGGCGGCGTTCGTGCCGCTGCTCTCCAAGGTCGTTGGAAGCGATTCCGGCCGAGCGGGCTTCGCCCTCGTCTACGTCAGTCCGCTCAAAGCGTTGATCAACGACCAATTCCGGCGCCTGGACGAGCTTTGCGAGGCACTCGAGATCCCGGTTCACAAGTGGCACGGGGACGTGTCCGGAACCGCGAAGGCCCGTGCCATCCGTGATCCGCGGGGCGTCCTCCTGATCACGCCGGAGTCGCTCGAAGCGATGTTCGTGCGACGCGGGAGCGAGATCCCGCGCCTCTTCGCCGGCGTCTCGAGCGTCGTGGTCGATGAGTTGCACGCCATGCTCGACACGGAGCGCGGCATGCACCTGCGCTCCCTGCTGGATCGCATCGAGCTCGCCGTGCGTCGCCGGGTGCGCCGGGTCGGCCTCTCCGCCACGCTGGGCGACATGCATCTCGCCAAAGCGTACTTGCGTCCGCGCGCTGCGGACGAGGTCGACCTCATCAAGAGCGAATCGGGCGGTCAGGAAATCAGGCTCCTCGTCAAGGGATACGTCGTGGGCGGAGCGCCCCCGGAACACGGCAGCGCGGAGGGGAGCGGCGAGGCCATCGAAGATCAGCAGCAGCTAGCGAGCCAGCGCTCCATCGCCGCGCATCTGTTCAAGAGCCTGCGCGGGCGCCAGAATCTGGTGTTCGCCGACTCGCGCGAACAGGTCGAAGTGTACGCCGACCGCTTGCGCGAGCTCTCCGAGCGGGCGCACCTGCCGAACGAGTTTTACGCCCATCACGCGAACCTCGCGCGCCAGCATCGCGAGTTCGTGGAAGCCCGTCTGCGCAGGGCGACGGAGCCGACGACCGCCGTTTGCACCTCCACGCTGGAACTGGGCATCGATATCGGAGAGGTGGAGAGCATCGCCCAGATCGGTCCGCCGTTCTCCGTCTCGAGCACCCGCCAGCGGCTGGGACGTTCCGGGCGCAGGGAGGGCAAGGCCGCGATCATGCGCACCTATGTCCAAGAATCCTCGCTGGACTCGCTCAGCCATCCGGTGGACGCCTTAAGGATCCGCCTGGTCCGGTCGATCGCCATCATCGAACTGCTGATAAAGGGATGGTGCGAGCCGCCGGGGACGACCGCGCTGCACTTGTCGACGCTCGTGCAGCAATGCCTCTCCGTGATTGCCGAGCGCGGCGGCGCGACAGCTCGGACACTGTTCGACGCGCTCTGCCGTCGCGGGGCGTTCGCGACCGTCACTTCCGAGTTGTTCGCGCAGGTGCTCCGTTCGCTGGGCACGGGAGACCACCCGCTTATCGAGCAAGCCCCTGACGGGACCATTCTGTTGGCGGCGCGGGGCGAGACGCTCGTGGAGCACTACACCTTCTACGCCGTGTTCGGCACGCCCGAGGAGTATCGCGTCACGTCTGAAGGCCGGGTGCTCGGCACGCTCCCGGTCGCGTTCGCGGTCGTGGTCGACTCCACGATCATCCTCGCGGGCAAGCGCTGGCGCGTGACCGCCGTGGACTCGTCGTCCAAGGTTATCGATGTCGTGCCGGATCCGTCGGGCAAGCCGCCCAAGTTCTCCGGGAGTCCCGGCTTGCTGCACGACCGGGTCGCCGAGCGCATGCGCGAGGTCTACACCAGCGAGACCGTCCCGCCGTACCTCGATGCGACCGCGCGATCGCTGCTCGCCGAAGCGCGCCGGAATTACAGATATCTCAGCTTGGACACGACGCCCATCCTGCAGATCGGATCCCGACAGACGCTGGTCCTGCCGTGGCGCGGCACCGTGGCCACCGAGACGCTGGCACTGGCTTTGGTCGGGCAGGGGCTGAAGGCGGCCGCCCGGAATCACATCGTCGTCGAAGTCGATAGCGGGGAAGTGACCGTGCGCCGGGCGTTGCGGCAGATTGCCGGAGGCCGGTCCCCGGATCCAGTTGCCTTGGTCGCGCTGATGCGCGACTTGGAACGCGAGAAGTATCACGCCTACTTAAGCCCTCAGTTGCGCTGCATTGACGCCGCTTCGGCCCGGATCACCGCGGAAGGCTTACCGGAACTCGCCAGCCAGCTCGCGGGTATCGTCACCTCGCGGGAAGGCGGTCGGCAGAGAGGGAATGGGTGAATTCAGGTGATTCGAGCGGCCGCTTCGGGGTGGTCCTCGGTCCGGCTAACGACAGATTGCAGAGCACTCGGACCGGGTTCGGCGGACAGCGCACGCTCATCATGCTGAGCCAGCGCGTACGGTCGCGAGTGCAATCGAGCGACCACCGCGCTCAGCGGGCTCGCGTCCAGACAAGCCGGGAATCTTGGCCCCGCGCCGAAACGTGAAACACCAGCTCCTCGCCTTCCGATCCCAGCAGCATCCCGAACGCTCCCGTCGGCAGCGCAGAACCGGTCTCCACCCACTCCAAGTCACCGCTGTCCTGCTGGACTTCGAAGACCGTGATCGGGGGAAATGACCCGCGCAGCACCGCGTTTTCCCACGGCCCTTCCACGAACAGCCGACCCGAGTCGGTGACCCCTCCGAGCACGATCTGGAAACCTGGCCGGAGTGCCAGCGATCCTCCCGAAACCACGGTGCCTTGGGTCGAGACCACCGTCCAAGTTCCAGCCGAGGGAGAGATCACGGCAGCATGGTGCCGCGAGGTCAGCAGCAGGGCGCCCTCGGTCGGGTGCCGGAGTCCGGTCGACAGACCCGTCCGCGGCAGGAGGGACCGAACCAAGTTGCCGCCCAGGTCGTACTGCCGCATGACGTCATGGACCGGCTTCTCGGTCAAGTCTTCCAACTTCTCGATCCCGATCGCCCACAGGCTCCCGTCCGCAGTGAATCCGATCTCGCCGGCGGTGAACGGCCACGTGCGCACGAAGCGAATCAGCGACCCGTCCATGCGGAACCACGCCAGCACTGACGTGAGCCGCCCCTCCCGGTCCACGGCCCCGGCGCTGACGGCGACGCGCCGGTCGAACGACACCGTGACCGCGTCCACTTGGTACTGGAACGTCTTTGGAAGGTCGAGCGACTGCTGCAGCTTGGGCCCTTCGGTCACATGGTCGATCCGGTACGCGGACATCGATTGGTTCACCGAAGCCACGTGCCCGGATTGGTAACCCGGCAAGGGCAGGCCGCCGAAGTCCCGGTAGGCGTACGTCTCGCTGCGGCTCGGAACGAGCAACTCGGCGGCGCGAGTCGGAATCGAAACGAGTCCGGCCGCCAGTGCAAGCAGCGGAATCCAGTTGGTCATGATGTCGAACCTCCTTGGCGTTGCGCGTTTGGTCGATACCGGTTCTAGCAACTGGGTGCCGTGCGATCTCTTCGGCCGATTGGATCCAAGGAGCACTCGGACGCTTGCCCCGAGAGTCCCTCGGCCAGCTGGCCGCTCAGCCCCAGCCCGAGCACGCCCGACGGCATCGCGCTCGGCGACACTCCGCGTTCCGGCAAGGTCTTGGGCATACGCATGTAGAGACGCTCCGCGACAGGAACCGTGCAGCGTGTAACGGCGCGCCGTGGAATCCTTTTGCCCGTTCGCAACCGAGTTCGGCCTAAAGGCTGAGCGAAGGGTGTATGATCCGGCCTGATGGGTTGCACATCTATCCGAGCGGATAGGTAACACTGCCAAGATGCCTCGGAAGGACAGCGGGCCGGCGGCGGAGCGCGAGAGATTCATCGAGGACTGGCTGGCGGGAGGGTGCCGGGACGTGGCGGGCTTGAGCCGCACGTACGGCATCAGCCGCAAGACGGCGCACCAGTGGATCCGGCGTTTCCTGGACGGCGGCGTGGAGGGCCTGGCGGAGCGCTCGCACGCGCGCCGGGATCGCGCGGGGCGCGTTCCGGCGGAGATGGAGCGGCGGCTGGCGGCGGCGCGCCGCGCGCATCCGACGTGGGGTCCGAAGAAGCTGCGGGCGTGGCTGGGGGAGACGGAGCCGGGCACGGCGTGGCCGGCGGAGTCGACGATCGGCGAGGTGCTGCGGCGAGCGGGCTTGACGCAGCCGCGGAAGCGTCCGCGGCGAGCCGCCCCGACGGGCGTCCCGCGCGCCAGGGCGGACGCTCCGAACGCGCTCTGGACGATCGATTACAAGGGGCAGTTCCGGACCGCGGACGGGCTGTGGCTGTACCCGCTGACGGTGATGGACGCGCACAGCCGCTACCTGCTCGCGTGCGCGGGGCACGGCCAGGTGTCGGGCCCGGCCACGCGGGCGACGCTGCAAGCAGTGTTCCGGGAGCATGGCTTGCCGGAGCGCTTGCGCAGCGACAACGGCAGCCCGTTCGCCTCGACCGGGGCCGGTCGCCTGAGCAAGCTGGCCGCGTGGTGGTTGAAGCTGGGCATCGAGTGGGAGCGGATCCGGCCCGGCCGGCCGCAGCAGAACGGGCGGCACGAGCGCATGCACCGGGTGCTGAAGGCGGAGACGGCGCGGCCGCCGGCGGCCAACCGCCGCCAGCAGCAGGCGCGCTTCGACCGGTTCCGCGACGAGTACAACCAAGTGCGGCCGCACGAAGCGCTGGGCCAGCGACGGCCCGCGGAGTTGTTCGCGCGCTCGGCCCGGGCATACCCGGAACGCGTACCGGACCCGGAGTACCCGGCGCACTGGGAGCGGCGACGGGTGCGCCGGGACGGCTCGCTGAAGTTCCAAGGGCGGCAGCCCCATCTCAGCGAAGCGTTGGCCGGGGAGGAGGTCGGGTTGGTCGAGGTCGAGGAGCAGCTGTGGCAGATCTGGTTCTGCGATTACAAGGTTGCCGTCCTGGATGCAGCCCAAGGGAAGCTCTGGGGAGTCGGTTCCGCCGGTCGCCGCCCAGCGGCCATCCAAGCCGCCATGGAGACCCCTGAAGCGTAACCCGTCAGGTCGGATTAAAGTGTAACCTACCAAGTCAGTCTAACAAGGGCCGAACCGTCACGTGTGTTGGAGCGAGATTCAAATGTCCGGTCCGCCCGGCGGCCCGCGCGGGTCTGTCCCTTCCGTTGCGGTCAGCCCTCCACCGGGGCCGTGTCATGGCTACAGAAACCATCAACATACGCATGCGTACGAATCATCATCTAGCCACAATGCTGTCAACTTAAGCACGAGGCAACTCAATCCAGTAACGCAGGAGCCTACACTTGTCGGCCCAAAATCGACCGTCTGCACGCCTAAGTTGACAGTATTGGCCCAAAACTGACTGTCCGCACCCTTAAGTCGATGGTATCGACCTTTTGTCCTTGGCAGGCAAGGATTCAACCGCCTTACGGAATCCTTCCGGATCCCCCAGCGAGATGCTGCGGAATACCATCAAACCGGGATCCGGCTCTGCGACGTTCAATTCCATCCGGTAGTCGAATCGCTCCCAAGCCCCGGCGTCAAGTCTCATTTCTAGGTTGGTGCAAGCAACTACCACGGTTGGGCTCTCGAGTTCCAAGAGATCGTTCAAGAAACTTTCGCGAACGCACTTCAGTTCTTCGACCCGCCAGCCGTCATAGACGTAAGTCGAGTCGCAAATTCGTTCGACCTTCCGCAGAACCAACACACAGGGTGTCTCGGCAGCAAACTCGCGCAGCCTCTCCAATTGATCTGACCAACGGCCAGCGCGGGATTCAATCTCATCGCGGAACTCAACCAAGAAACACTCGATCTCCAGCTCTCCCGCAATGTAGCGCGCCAAGTCGAAGGGTTCTTGGATAGCGGTGCCCGATGTGAACACGCAAGTCGGAAGGGGCTCGTCTTGCCGCAAGCGAGGCCCCGCTACGCACAGGATCTCTTTGACCATCGCGCGCTGTTCGGGTGTGAGGACTGACGGCGGTTCATATACGTCCTGAAGCTGATCGGTCTCGTAGATAAAATAGAGTCGATCATCGTCATCGAGATCGGACCAATCGGCCCCCCAGTGTAGGCGGGGCCGCAGATCGTTCATGGAACCGGACCAAATCCATCGCAATCTGTCTGCGCAGCCTTGCTCGCCATGACCTTCCAGTCGTCTCGCAATATAGGCAGTGCATTCAAGGACATCTTCAATGTCCTTCCGCACGGCGGCACTTGCGAGTCCGACCAAGCTGTCCTTCAAATTCTTGTCGAGTTCCATAGCGCGATCATACCATCTCTTGCGACGGCCCGGTCATCCCTCTTGAGGGCCATCGCGGAGAACGGCCCGACCGGGATCGTGACGATCGGCCCGCCCTCGCCGTGGTTGTCGCGGAGCGCCGCGCTTCGGCGGTTCCGTAGGCGGGCGTTGCCTTGGCCAGCGAGAGTTGCTTACGGACGTTCCGGTGCGCGTAGCGCGATCGAGCGCAGGCCTGCCGCCCACAACCTGTCAGGTGTCTCGTCTTCCTCTTCGAGGTAGCGTGTTCCACGGCCGGCGAGGGTGGTGCTCTCACGCGCTGGTTCGCCGTGTCACTGGCGACGGCGACGACTCCCCCGAAGCCTGAGACTGCGCGATTCGAGGCAATCTGAACTCGCGCCCGGTTCCGAGAAACGCACCTGCCGCCGTTCGGACTTACAAGCTCGGAGGCTATCAGGTGCTCAAGAAGCTGGTGTCCTACCGCGAACGCGAAAGCATGGGGCGTCCGTTGACCGAACGCGAGGCCCCGCGCTTTAGCGGTGTGGCCCGACGAATCGTGGCGTTGCTACGGGTTGGCGCCGACATTGAGGGCGTCACGCGATGGCACCCGTCCATAAAGCAAGAGCCACCCGTCGGGGTGGCTCTTGAGCCGACAGCACGCTGCCGGCGGGTATTTCTTATCCTACAGCAGCTCTGGCGTAAACGCAAGGGGGGTCTCAGATTTTTTTGTAACTGCCTTGGTACTCTGCTCGGTCCGGGTTGCAGCCATGGGGCGATGGGTGCCGGGGCGTAGAGGTCGGATGTCGCTCCGGCAAGTGCTCAGGCGGTCAGTCGGGGCACCCGGGCTCGACGTTGCGGCAGACCCACGACCCGGATCACGTGGCGACACTTCTGCCGTCGAGCTGCGGCGCACCGCTGCCGGCAGCGGGGGCCACATGCGACTGGCCCAGCACTGTTGCGTCCGGGCGAGGTGCGCCCCACCGATTGAGCCCTCAGGCTCGGCAGATCGTCGGCGCATCCGGACAGCTACCGTAAGTCCAGCTTCGGCTTGGAACAACCAGTTCGGCAGCGCGAGTCGGAATCGGCTACGGAGGCAGCGCTAGTCCGAGATAAACGCCTGTACGCCTGGACTGGTGCTTCGGCTACCAGCCATCGGGTCGCACGATCGAAGTGCTTGGTATACGATCCGGGAGTTGCGAGACTCGGAGCATGTTCTCACGAATGTGCCGCACGTGAGTGGCAGCGCTCCGCAACGTCGGAGCGATTGTCCAGCGACTCGGACAAACTGCGATCACTGTCTTGCCACGTTCTTCGGCGACCATGCGGATCGGTTCGACGAGGTCAGTATCATTCGACACTACCGCAGCGACATCAAAGCAATCCTTCCAAGCATCGTTCAAGAGATGGACAGCCAAGTTCACATCTGACCCCTTTTCCTCCAGTGTGTGCGCCTCGGCAATCACCGAGTTGCGGACTGGCGGTGCGTTTCGCTTCCGGTACTTCGCGCTACTAGGCTGCCGCTTCGGATAGTGTCCGACGGGCAGGACCGGATCGTCGGTATCTGACATGGCGACAGAGTGCGCCCCTTCGCGAATCGTGACGGTGGGCGTTGCATCGATCTCGCAGTCTGCGACCGGCAGATTAAGGAGCGGTCGCCATATCGCTTTGCTGTGAAATAAGGTCAGGATCCGGCACACACCTCGGGCGTTACCGCGCCCCTGCGAGGATGCGCAGTCGGAAATGTGCCACCGCGCGCGGCGCGTCGATACTGAGGCCGCGGCTAGGCCTGCGGGAGCCAGACGTAGCGCTTGAGGTCGCGCAGCCAGCGCGGCGCGTTGCGATCGACGACCAGCTTGGTGTAGTCGATGCCCGGGTCGCGGTACGGCTCGCCGTCACGCAGCACGGCGTAGACCACGCGCAGCAGCTTGTGGGTCACGGCCAGGATCGCCTTCTTGTAGCCGAGGCGCGCGTGCAGCGCGCCGTGGTAGCCGTGGAACTGCGAGCCTTGCGAGCGCGCCGCGCCGTGGGCGCACTCGGCCAGGGTCGCCCGCAACGTGGGGTTGCCTGGGCGCAGGCGCCCGCTGCGGCGCTTGCCGGCGCTCTCGTTGTTGCCGGGGCAGACCCCGGCCCACGCCGCGCAGGCTGCGGCCGAGCCGAACACGTGCGCCGGCTCCGGCCCGAGTTCGGCCAGCACGGCGTGCGCGCTGACCCGGGCGATGCCCGGGATCGTCACCAGCAGGTTCAGCTGCCGCTCGTACGGCGCCAGGGCCGCCTCGGTGCGCGCGTCGATGTCCGCCAGCCGCGCCGTGGCCGCGTCGAAATCGTCGAGCAGGCACTCGAGCCGCCACAGCGCGGCCGGGTCGAGCGGCGCGGCCAGGGCCAGGCGCAGGTCGTCGCGCTTGGCTTGCACGTGCCGCGTGAGGCCCGTCAGGATGCGCTCCGGCGCGTGCCCTTGGCGCAAGCCGTCCAGAATCCGCCGCCCGTTGGTGCCGAGGATGTCGGTCAGCACGCCGCCCAGGCGCAGCCCCTCGTGGTCCAGCGTCTTCTGCAGGCGCTGGCGCACCCGGGAGCGGTCGCCGACGACCTTGCGCCGGTAGCGGCATTGCTGCCGCAGCGCGCCGAAGGACGCCGGCGGCACGTAGCTCGGCCGCGCCAGGCCGAGCTGGCAGATGCGCGCCAGCCAGTGGCTGTCTTGCACGTCCGTCTTGCGGCCGCGGATCTGCTTGACGTGCTGGGCATGCACCAGCTCGGCGCGGATGCCGGCGCCCTGCAAGGCTTGGTAGGGCGCGTACCAGTACACGCCGGTCGACTCCATCGTGGCCGCGGTCACGCCGTGCCCGCGCAGCCAGGCGACGAGCGCGGCGAGGCCTTGCGGGTGCGTGGGGTACTCGGCCGTGGCGCTGAGCGGCTGCGGCGCGCCGGGCTCGCACAAGCGGACGCTGGCGGTGATCTGCATCTTGTGGATGTCGAGGCCCGCGGCGCGCGCCACGGCCACGTGCAGGCCGTCCGCGCTCAGGGCCGGCGGCGCCGGACCGGGCGGCGCGGTGGCCGGAGGGGAGGGAGGGGAGGGATGTGCCATCTGCTAGGCTCCTTTCGTGGCGGAAGCGGGGGAGCGTTCCCGATACGTTGCAACCGCTCTGCGAACGGTGCTCGATTTGCTGCGCGCCCAGGCGCCCGGGACGGGAAGCCGGTGCTATTCGGGGCTTGATCCGGGAAGGCATCCGGGTCAGTTTGGATTCCGGGGAATGATCCGCCGATAGAGAGTACGACCATACCCCGCTTCCGCTGCCAGGCATTGCAGCACAGCTGTCGCTGCCGGGCACCGCTCAGCGCGGCGCTCTAGGTCCATTTCATGCTTTCGGGGTGAGCGCTAGCTCATGAGGTTTGGGTAGGAATCTCCCCAAATGGATCTCCACCTCAGGCAGAGTCTCGAGGGCGTTGAGGTATATCTGCTGGCGCCTTGGAGCACCAGAGTCCCTAGCCCCTGAGACGCTAGCGGTGAAGTACTTCAATCGCTCGACAGCGTGACCGGATGGAAGCACCTGATGCGCTAGCTTGACAAGATCTAGCCACTTGAACTCAGTCTGCTTGACCGCCCCGTAATATAGGTTGAGACCATCAACATACACGTATGTACGAATCATCTAGCCAACGATAAAGCAGGGGCCACCCTGACGGGTGACCCCTGAGCCGACAGCACGCTGCCGGTGGATTACGTTTCTAGCTTACAGCAGCCCTGGCGTAAACGCAAGGGGGGTCTCGGATTTTTTTGTAACTGCCCTGGTACTCTGCTCGGACCGGATTGCAGCCATGGGGCGATGGGTGCCGGGCGTAGAGGTCGGATGTCCCTCTGGCAAGTGCTCAGGAGGTCAGTCGCTCACCCGGGCTCGACATTGCGGCAGACCCACGACCCCAATCACGTGACGACACTTCTGCCGCCGAGCTGCGGCGCACCGCTGCCGGCAGCGTAGGCCATATGCGGTTCGCTCTGCACCGTTGCGTCCGGGCGAGGTGCGCCCCGCCGATCGAGCCTGCAGGCTCGGCAGATCGTCGGCGCATCCGGACAGCTACCGTAAGTCCAGCTTCGGCTCGGAACAACCAGTTCGGCAGCGCGAGCCGGAATCGGCTACGGAGGCAGCGCTAGTCCGAGATAAACGCCTGTACGCCTGCACTGGTGCTTCCGTGGCTACCAGCCATCGGGTCGCACGAGCGAAGTGCCTGGTATACGGTCCGGGAGTTGCGAGACTCGGAGCATGTCCTCGCGAATGCGCCGCACGTGAGTGGCAGCGTTCCGCAACGTCGGAGCGGCTGACCAGCGACCCGGGCAAACTGCGATCACAGTCTTGCCACGTTCTTCGGCGACCATGCGGATCGGTTCGACGAGGTCAGTATCGTTCGACACTACCGCAGCGACATCAAAGCAATCCTTCCAGGCATCGTTCAAGAGATGGACAGCCAAGTTCACATCCAACCCCTTTTTACTTCCATCGCGTGCGCCTCGGCAATCACCGCGTTGCTGACCGGCCGCGCGCTTCGCTCCCGGTCCTTCGCGCTTCCAGTCTGCCGCTTCGGATAGTGTCCGACGGGCAGGATCGGATCGTCGGTTTCTGACAAGGCGACAGGATGCTCCCCTTCGCGGATCGCGACGGTGGGCGTTGCATCGATCTCGCAGTCTGCGACCGGCAGATTAAGGAGCGGTCGACCTATCGCTGTGGGTAGGAATCTCCCGAAATGGATCTCTACCCCAGGGAGAGTCTCGAGGGCGTTGAGGTATATCTGCTGGCGCCTTGGAGCGCCAGTGTCCCTAGCTCCTGAGACGCTAGCGGTGAAGTACTTCAATCGCTCGACAGTGTGACCGGATGGAAGCACCTGATGCGCTAGCTTGCCAAGATCTAGCCACTTGAACTCAGTCTGCTTGACCGCCCCCTAAAACAGGGCGAGACCACCAACACACACATACGTACCAATCATCTAGCCAGCCATAAAGCAGGAGCCACCCTGACGGGTGGCTCCTGAGCCGACAGCACGCTGCCGGCGGGTTCCTTTTTAGCCTACAGCAGCATCGGTGTAAACGCAAGGGGGGTCTCGGATTTTTTTGAAACTGTCTTGGTACGCTGCTCGGCTCGGGTCGCAGCCATGGGTCGATGGGTGCCGGGACGTAGAGGTCGAATGTCGCTCCGGCCAGCGATCAGGCGGACAGTCGGGGCACCCGGATTCGACGCTGCGGCAGACCCACGACCCGGATCACGTGGCGACACTCTTGCCGCCGAGCTGCGGCGCAGTCGGCAGCCGACAGCGGGGGCCACATGCGGCTGGCCCGGCACTGTCGCGTCCGGGCGAGGTGCGCCCCACCGATAGAGACTGCAGGCTTGGCAGATCGTCGGGGTATCCGGGCAGCTACCGCAAGTCCAGCTTCGGCTCGGAACAAGCAGTTCGGCAGCGCGAGTCGGAATGGAATCGAGTCCTGCCGCTCCCAGCTCGAGAGCTTGTGAACTCCTCGAAAGCGCAACTGAGGGCATCGAGTCCGATCCCATTGCGAGTTCGCGCGAAGCCCTCGGCAATCTCGGCCTGCAGACGGAGTGCGGCCGGATATTGCATTATGGTTACGAGTGGCAGTCCGTCCGCTTGCCACCATCTGGAGAAAAGACTCGATGACCACTTCTCGCCGTTCGTTCTTGGCGTCCGCCGCTGCTGGCACCGCCGTGCCCATGTCAGCAGCCTCCGCGAGCCGAATCCTGGGAGCCAACGACCGCATACGCCTCGGCCTGATCGGCTGCGGCGGCATGGGCCGGGGTGATCTCACCGACATGCTCCGCGCTGGGAAGACGGAAGCCGTGGCCTTGTGCGACGTGGACTCGGCCCAAATGGCCAAGACCCAAGAGAAGGTGGTCGCTCCGTTCGATCAAGAAGCGGAACTGCAGACCCAGGACTTCCGACGCGTCTTGGACCGCAACGACATCGATGCCGTCATCGTGGCCACGCCCGATCACTGGCATGCCTTGCCCACCGTCGAGGCTTGCAAGGCGGGCAAGGACGTGTATGTCGAGAAACCCTTGGCAATCACGGTCTGGGAAGGGCGCCAGATGGTGGACGCGGCTCGCAAGTACGAGCGGGTTGTCCAAATGGGCACTCAGCAGCGTTCGGGTGCCCAGTACCTCGCCGCCAAGGAGTACATCGACAGCGGCAAGCTGGGTCGCGTGCGCTTGGTCCGGTGTTGGGCTTACTTGGACTGGAAGGGCGAGACGCCGCACCTGGAAGACGGTCCCGCCCCGGATGGCGTCGATTACGACATGTGGCTCGGACCCGCTCCCGAAAGGCCGTACAACCGCAATCGGTTCCACTTCAGCTTCCGCTGGTACTGGGACTACTCAGGCGGGCTGATGACCGATTGGGGTGCGCACATGATCGACATCGCGAACTGGTACATGGGGATCAAGTCACCGACTTCCGCCATGTCGGTCGGCGGGAAGTTCGCCTACCCGCAGGACGCGATGCAGACGCCGGACACCCAGCAGGTGCTCTACGAGTTCCCGGAGTTCTCGATGGTTTGGGAGCACGCCCTGGGTGTCGGCAGAGGTCCGGCGGATCGGGAGCACGGCGTCATGCTCCACGGCGAGAAGGGCATTCTGATCGTCGACCGGCAAGGCTGGGAGGTCCTGCCGGAGACCGATCGCATCGACAAGCGCGTTCGCGAGTACAAGGGGGCCGGCGTCCCTTGGCAGGCCTACCGGCCGGATCGCGAGAACATGCATCTGGATCACGTCAAGAACTTCCTCGAATGCATGCGCACTCGAGAGCGGCCGCGGTCGGATGTCGAGATCAGCCACGATTCGATGATCGGCTGCCACTTGGGCAACGCCGCCGTGCGGACCGGCAGGCGGGTGTACTGGGATGTCGAGAACGAACGGGTTGTCGATGACCCCGAGGCCTCAGACATCATGTACAAGCGCGAGTACCGCAAGCCTTGGAAGCTCGAAGTCTAGTGCTTTGTCACAGCACGATTCGAGGATGAAATGGCTTGAGTTTGCAACCGGCGGCCTCGGACAGTGCATGTGTCTCCGCCCGGTGCATGGGTTGATCGGGCTTCGGCTCCATCCTCCACCACTGCCCCGCACGGGTACGGCCGCGCCAGTGGTCGGTCGATCAGAAGGAATCCGGCCGCGTCGGCTCGTTCCGACTCACGGTTGATACCATCGCGATCGCTCAGTCGCGGATCCAGCGGGCGCACGCGATTCCAAGCATTGCGAACGGTACGGCCCCACAAGACTCGGATCACGATATTCCACGACCGCTGTCGACTGGAGCCAACATCGCGACTGACCAGGCAGCGGAACGGCGGAGGTTCCCAACGGCTACATCCATGCAGCACCAAGGCCGCTGGCCAAGGATCGCTCGGTCTGGAAGGGAGCCAAGGCGCGGAGTCAACGGAGTTGGTTGGCGGCGGAGGAGAGCGGCAGGTTGCACCGACCCTCAACAACCTCGTGGGGGTCCCATGTCACGACCCGACCCCTGCCGGTCACGGTCAGTTCCTTCTCCACGAACACATGGAATTCGTGCATAGCCTCAGGACGCGCCTTTCGCAAAGCGTCCAGCCAATCCACGCATTCGGGCAATTCGAGGCACTCCTGAGAACCGGCTTGTGTCTGACACGGGGCACGGATGGGGGTCAGGTAGCCGCTGGACTCGTCGACCGGCACTGCCAGCCGCATCTCACCGCTCTCCAACGCATCGGCAACATCCCTCACAAGCAGTCCTCGCATTACGTCGCTGAGCCGGTACGCATGTGCAACGTCCACTCGTTCCGGCAACGAAGGATCTACGAAATAGGCCGTCGAGAGCTTGACCTGTCGCATCAAGTTGAACGGCCGATAGATGCCGCTGCCGCGAAATTCCGAAGTATCGTCACCTGCAACCGAAGACAGGCTACCCATGGCCAACGCTGCAACCACAACGATTGCACACGTCATCAAAGTTCCTCTCAGCACCTGTTCAAGTATAGCGCGGAACCATCAGTAGGACCAGACGACATGACGCCTACAGTCGATCGCGACGGTCGCTTCGCGAAAAGACCAAGTGAAACAATGCCTTTGGGGTGAGCTGGACTCTCGCCGGAGAGTCGTAGCCGGCCAGCGACCGTGATAATGATTTCGGCCCCACGGCGGCCGGATGCGGACACATCGAGGAGCGCAGTGGCGTACTACCGTGCCGGTTGCGCGAGTCTTTGTCGAAGGGACTCTTTCGCGGCGGACAGCTAGCTGGGATCACGATTTGCATTGGCAAGGCGTAGCGTTCGGCGAGGGCGCACTGGCGCACGATCCCGATCTCGGGGCTCCCAACCCGCGCAAGCAGTCCGATCTGCCCCAAAGAAACGATCCGATCGAGGCTGATCAAGGAGTCTGACAGCTTCCGCACCCGGGCTCATGAACTGAAAATCCTTATCATTCTCAACTGGTCAGTAGAGTCGAGGAGAGGCGCGCCGGTCGAGCGGTGGAGGGAGCACGGATTCCGGCGTCCAGCGCCATCCCACCTGTGCCTCGCACTCCACTTCGACTACGTTTCCTCTCCCCGCTCATCGAACCCAGCGTGCGGATTTCCCGCACTGGGCTCTCGTTCGAGATCATGCGCTCGCACACGCGAAGCCGCGCCGTCCGCCCGCTCCGGCGTTCCCGACCGCTCTGCGGCCAGCCGCCCGGAAAGCGCACGTCTTCCCGGACTCCGCCTCGGGCCTCCGACCTAGCTACCGACGCGGCCGCTGTGCCGCCCGCGCCCGTGCCCCCGACCGCCGCCCTGCGGCGACCGGGAACTCGCTTCACTTCCGCATGTTATGTGTAGCTCAACATAACATGCGGAGAGGTCGGTCCGGGCCCAGGGGGCGCTAGCCAGAGAAGAATGGGATCAATCAGCGGCTAGTGCTGTGTCACTGGATGCTCCTCGGATAGCTGGAGGCGAGCTTGCAGGGTGTGTCGCCGACCTTGATCGGCCAGTCGACCGCACGCTAGCGACTCCGTGGCTCATGCTCTGTCGTAGATCGATCCCATTGCTATGACCGACGGGAAACAGTCATCATAGGGAAATGCGCGAGTTCACCAACGAAGGCCCTGTCGAACCGACCGAACACTACTGCATTCCGCCGTTACAGCGCATGGATCTGGAGCTGGTGCTGAAGCTCATCCGCCGACGGAAATACTTTATCCTGCACGCGCCTAGGCAGACCGGCAAGACCTCGACGCTGAAGGCCCTCCAAGACCTGCTGAACAGCGGTGCGGAGGGCGACTATCGTTGCTTGCACGTCAATGTCGAGGCCGGCCAAGCGCCGAAGGGGGACATTCGGCATGCGATGGAGGTGATTCTCCAAGTGCTGGCCGGAACCGCGCAGACTGTGCTCGGGGACGACTCGCTGTATGAAATCCGGCGCGCCGCGCTCGCAGATGGCAGTTCCGGCGCCGTGCTCTGGGATGCGCTGCGGCGTTGGGCGCGGGCCGACCCGCGACCCTTGGTGCTGCTGATCGATGAGATCGATTCATTACTCGGTGACACGCTGTTGTCCGTTCTGCGCCAGCTCCGTTCCGGGTACGAATTGCGACCGCATGGGTTCCCGCACAGCATCGTGCTCTGCGGTGTGCGCGACATTCGGGACTATCGGATCCACTCGGAGTCGACGGGGCAGCCCGTGACGGGCGGCAGCGCGTTCAATATCAGCGCGGCGTCGTTGCGGCTGGGTGACTTCGGACGCGCGGAAGTGGAGGCGCTGCTGGGGCAGCACACCGCCGAGACGGGCCAGGAGTTCGAGCCCGCGGCGCTGGAACGCGTGTGGACGCAGACGCAAGGGCAGCCGTGGCTGGTGAACGCACTCTGCTCGGAAGCTTGCTTCAAGAGCCCGCAGGGGCTCGACCGCAGCCGTGTCATCACGGATGACGACATTCTCGCGGCCCAAGAAGTCCTCATCCAAGGGCGGGTGGTGCATCTGGACCAGCTCACACACAAGCTGCGCGAGGAGCGCGTGCAACGGGTGATCGAGCCGATGCTGAGCGGAACGCCGGGCGGCGATATCTCCACCGATGATTACGAGTACGTGCGCGACCTCGGGCTGATCGCGCTGGGCGACGAGATCCGGATCGCCAATCCGATCTACGCGGAAGTCATTCCGCGGGAGCTGACGTTCATGGTGCAGAAGCACCTGCGCCAGCAGGCGGCGTGGTACGTGGACGGGGAGGGCGGCCTCGCGAGCGGCAAGCTGCTGGCGGCGTTCCAGCAGTTCTTCCGCGAGCATTCGGAACACTGGCTGGAGCGGTTCGGTTACAAGGAGGCGGGCCCGCAGCTGCTGCTGCAGGCTTTCCTGCAGCGTGTGTTGAACGGCGGGGGGTACGTGGGCCGGGAGTACGGCTTGGGGTTCCAGCGGGTGGACATCTTGATCCGGTGGCCGCGCCCGCAGGGCATGCAGCGATTTGTGATCGAGTGCAAGGTGCGCAGGAAGAAATTGGAGCGGACGATCGCGGAGGGCTTGGAGCAGACGGCTGGATACATGGACCGGTGCGGCGCAGACGCGGGTCACTTGGTGATCTTCGATCACAGCGAGAAGCCTTGGAAGGAGAAAGTGTTCCACCGGAGCGAGGAGTTCGACGGCACGCCGGTCGAGGTGTGGGGCATGTGAAGCCGGTCACGCGCTCGCGGGAGAATAGCGGCGGGGAGCCGCAATCCCGGGCGAGGCTCCAGAATCTGCAACCACTAGCACAGAGCGCCTCGGAAACCTCTGGCAGCACGCATGTAACCACGATCGGCGCCCAGTGCTCCGGCCGTCGACTCAGCGTGCATCCTACCCACGGACATTGCTGTAGCAATGCACTAGTTCCCAGATTCCGAACCATCACTCTCGATACGGCACTGCACCTCGAGACAACATGACGCCGAGAGGCGGTCGAGACAGCCGCTGCGCGAAAAGACTATGTGAAACAAGGCCTTTGGGATGAGTTGGACATCCGGCGGAGTGCGACAGGCGGCCAGCGACCGTGTTAATGATTTCGGCTGCCGAGAGCTAGGATGGGGCCACCGCGGAGTGCAGTAGGGGATCGGTGCCGGGCAAGCGCGCACCTCCGGGCTACCGCGCCGGGTATGCGCAAGCGGTGTCCGCGCGGGTGGCTTCGTGACGGTCAGTCGGCTGGGATCACGATTCGCATAGGTAAGGCATAGCGTTCGGCGAGGGCGCACTCGCCCGCGACCGAGGTCTTGGTGCCCCGAATCTGCCGCCAGCAGTCCGATCCGCCGCGACCGAACGATCCGATCAAGGCTGATCAGGGATTCCAATAGCATCCGCCCTCGCGCTCAAGAGCCAAGAATCCTTATCATTCTCAACTGGCCAGAGGTCATGTCCTCTGAGGACATGGGTGAAACAGGCGGGAGGTTGGAATCCGGCAATCGCGTGCTGTTACAGTCGCTGGTGCTCGGTGTCCGGTACCGCCAGTATTGCAACGATCCGAGCTTGCAAGCATCTCCCTGACCTCCAAGAGTTTCAGATCGATCCCATAGCGCTCCGCTAGCTCCCCGAACCCCGGGAGGAAGACTTCGCGCCCCGCAGCCCGCCGCGCATCACGCGCAACGCGTCATCCACGACCGGGTCCACATGGCGAACTTCTTGCAAACCGTGCGCTCGTGCCAACATCGACCGCAGCGGGTTCACTCCTGCCGCTTGCCACAAGGATGCTGTCCAAGGAGACGCTGTGTGCCATTCCTTCCGCCCGCAGAGAGCGTCAAAGCAGTTGCGTGAAGATGTCAGGGGTCAACGCCCGAAAACGGTCGCCGGAAATCTCAAAAGGAGGAGTGGGTGGGATTGAATTCAAGCTGATCATACTCGTAGCCCCTCAACGCTTGGCGTAGGAGACAACGGTCGACTTCATCGTGCAGGGTGAACGGGAATCGTTCAAGAAAAACGTCCCGCGCCGTCTCCCATGGATCTGCACATGCCTCTTGAAGATTTTGTGCAGCACCCCACCAGTCCATGCCCTGCCAAGAGAGTCGGAAAGCCATGTAATCGGCAAGTGTTCCAACGTCAACGTTGTTTGCAGCGGAGATCCGACGGACGGCATCCCGCAACCGTTCGACGCTTCCATACGCCATTCTAAGACACTGCTGAGCAAGTTCCTCGGCATTTGCATTCAGAATGACATCTGCTGCGAATCGACTCGCCGAAATTTCTTCTTCGGAGCCGCGTCGCTCAGCAGAAGTCTCCGGTGCCGAGATCACGCCAAAGTAAGGTTCATTCGGTTGTTGTCTTGCACGATACAATTCGAGCAATAGATCAAACATCCATCGTGATTCCGAACTTGATCGTTGCTTGAGAACGATCACATTGCGACCGTTAAATCTCCAGCAGGCACCGTGAAATTTTCCAGAGTCACGTAAAGGCAGAACGGGAATACCGAGATCCCATGCGAAACCAAGGACATTCCTGAAGCAAATCTCATCGTACCGCCCAAGCAATGCCGTCCGGAATCTCCGTGCATCAAAGGAATGGGACAGAATCCGCAGTTTCGACGTCCCATGAGCGACCACTCTAGCCAGATAGATTGCATATGTAATGTAAGCCCGAACTTCAGTATCATTACAATAGGAAGGGATTGTTGAGGTGGTGTGAACATCCGTAAGTTGGGGTGGATCGAGCGGTTTATGTCCAAGTATAGTCGCAGGATACCACCCGAAGACACGACTTAAATTTGCCGCTATACTTGCTAGTGCCGACTCTTCGTCTCCCGTCGATACTTCACCCTTGGTGCGAGCCACATCGACCGTTGACATCAGTCGCTGAACCAAGAATGAGCGGTTAATACCAACTCGCTGGAGCTTTGACACCAATTCACTGAAGCTCACCGGAGCGGCCGGAAGTAGTATATCACTCGCTATGCGTACGCCGAGAGCGTCTGCCACATCGCATAAGCACTGATAGTCGGCAGTGCGGTAGAACGCCGACTCATACTTTTCGATCTGCTGTTCTGTGAGGTCAATGCGATCCGCTAGGTCCCGTTGCGTCAGGCCAGATGCGATCCGCGCTCGGATGAGGCCAAGAGGCAGTTCATTGAAAGACGACACTTTGATCATGGAGATATCGGATGACTTCCAGTGCTCGTATTCTGAGAGTTCCTCTCGCAAGTCACCAATCTGACTAGAGAGAGCGTCGCGTTCAGCAGCCACTAAGCGCATGTCCGTGCGTTGGTGAGCAACTGTCGCGGGCTCAGACAATGCCGCTTCGAAGCGCGCCACATGGGCACGTGTGATCCGGTACTGACGCTCGTTCGTGATCATGGCTGTACTTGCAGACCGATCTGGACGATCCCTATGGGCGCATCACCTCGATCCGCTAGGAAGCACTCGGCGGACGGGACGCCGGGTCGAGTTTCGAGGCTTGAAGGGAACAGCTCACCTGAGTATGTCGCCTTCGGGATGCGAGGTGGACTCCAAGGGGAAGATATCCAGTACGACAGTCGAAGGGAGGAATCATTGACATCATCATATCATCGTGGCTCATTCATCCACGATGCTTGCTGCAAAGACTTTCCGAAGATTCTGTAGTGGTAGAACGTGACCCGGACAGGATATCCGCCGCTGACAACCGTGTCTCCGACCGATGCTCCGGCGTTGACGGGAAATCTCGGTTGGAGCCGACATCCGGGGAACGACCGCGAAGCAAGCCGTAGGCGCAGGATGCGAGCCAGTGTGCGGAACGTGATCAGCCGCGGCGGGCGCGGCAGCACGCGATTCGCCAGCGCCCCCGGCCGTTCCTCAGGACTCGCTGTCGATCAGGCGAATGACTCTCGCGATGGCAGCCTGCATCAGTCTGATGTTCGGTTGATCGGGTCTTTCCATTTCGTCGAGCAAGCCTCTCCGGCGAGCCTTGTTGCGCTGGTAGGCTCCGCACAGATGAAAGCCGACGCAGCCTGGATTGCGGAACATGCCGCCGAGGACCTCCGCGTACCATTTGCCGTTGTTGGGAACGAACCCGTCCTCTCCCACCGGGAGTAGTCCGGCGGCGTCGGCTAGGAGGACCGGTTTACCGGTCGTCCCGTGCCACTCGTCCAAGTGGGGGATCGGATCCCGGAAGTCTTGGAACGACAGCACATCCACGTGCGGCAGAGCCGCTTCGACGATTTCCATCGGAAGGGGCGCATTGGCCTCGTACCGATCGCCCAAAATCAAGTGATGGGGGTCGTGCCGGCGAATGGCGTCGCGAGTCGTCTTGTAGTACCGGCGGGCCAGATCGGCTAGCTCCCTCCGCCCGGCGGGAGTCTGCAGCCGGTCGGGATCGAATATCGGGCCGCGCCATTCGTTATCCGGTCGGGAATGCACCCAAGTCGGGCAATCGCTGTAGAAATAGCCGATCAGGTTGCGATCTTCACTGAGAGCGGCGCAGTGAGATCGCGCCACGTAGTCCGTCCACTCCTCCCATTGCTGGCTACGGAAGTCGAAGTGGCGAGTGTGCTGCTCCCACTGGTGCGATTCGATGAATGGGAGCAGGTGGCAGAACGGCATCTCGAGCGTCCGATACTCGTCGACCGTGAATCCGCGGGAGTGCCTCCACTTTCGAACAGTCACCTCTTGGACCCAACCGACCGTGTTGAATCCCCATCGCTTGAGATTCGGGACGACCGACTCTTGGATCCACCTAGTCGTGCTCCCTCCGTACCTGTCGCGCCAGATGCGGATGTTCTCCGGGTAGCGCAGGCTCGCAGGGTCGATGTGATTCAAGCCGATCGAGAAAAACCGTTTCCCTGCGGGCGTAATCAGCCACCAGCGATCCTGGCCGCGGTCAAGCGTGAAAAATCCGTCCGGTTCGACCTGCGTTGTCGGAGCTGCGTAAACTCTTGAAGCCGTGCTGGCTCCGAGCGCAAGCGAGCTTTGCAGGAACGATCTTCGTGTCATGTTTGCGGGAACCTCCGAACGCGCCGACTCAGTCCTCAAGAATGGCCAACGAGGTGCTGTGGTACGCCGGGGTGGAACGACCTTACCTGATCGCAGCAGCCTTCGGGGCTGCCGCAGATTCCGGTTCGCTCGGCACAGTCAGAGTATAGGGCAGAGGCACGGTCGCTGGGGGGACATGGCAGCAACCGATCTCAGAAAGAAATGAGCTCGGCCGACGGTCAGCGCGATCACTTCGCGATCAGGCTCAGTGAAAGCAAGACCCTTGGCGTGTCTCGGACGCTCGGCGCAGTGTACCAGTCGCCCGGCGAGCGCGTTGCCGAGTTTTCGGAGCGTCTCTTCAGCAAACACCGTGCAGAAACACGCCGGCCACGGTTTCCTTCGCACACTCGCTTTCCCAAATCTCAGCAATGATTCTGGCTGCCTTGGGTGGGCGTAGCCTCAGTGAGGGGTGCGGTCGCAGAACAGAGCCGGCGAAGTGCGCGGCACCAGCGCGGAATCGTTCCCGCAACGGTTCCCTCGGCCCAGGACCGTGTGCGCTAGAGGCCGTTACAGGACTCGACACAGCCCGCCCTGCTACGCGGGTGTCACGCGAAATGGACTGCGTACCGCCATAGAGACGCGCTAGGGGCTTCCGCGGTATTTCCTAGGTATTCCAAGTAAGAAATGTCCATCAGGGGGCAGTCTCCTCGTACTACCAATCGCACTCCAGAGCCGGAAACCCCTGAACAATGCCAAGTTTCCAGAGGTCACGCTTTCTGGTACGTAGGTCAGTCGATCCGACCCGGTTCCGATTCTACGGTTCTAGGCTTTCATCGATCTCGTCAAGCAGCCGAACGATACGCCCGGCCTCTTTGCTCTTGCTCAGAAATGCCTGATACGCTTTCAGTGCATTTTCGATCAAATGACTGTAAAACACGACTCTAGCACCATAAGCACTAAGTGACGTCTCGGACATTGTCCGGCTGTTCGGGATAGACCAATCTGACGGAATTCGTCCTAGTACACATACCATCTCAACTTGGGCATGCTCATCGTCTAATTCCTGCAAAATAGCCCGAATCGCATTTGTGTATTGAACAACTTGACGCATAATCGAAACCGTATTTGTCGTAACATTAGGACGCTTCAGTTCAACGATTACATGTCGACCAGCAGCCGTTCTGTACTGGATATCAATCCTGCCACTCTTCTCCTCTGCAGTGAGTTTTCTGCTGATCTTTGCGAATTCCTTTCCCACTCTCGCTTCCATGAACGCGGTAGAACTGGCCCGCTCCCAAGACGGATCTAGTAGCCACAAGTGATCGAATAAGTGCTCTTGAATTACGCGCTCCTTTGCGTTTTGATCAACCTGTTCCATCAAGGCTCGTACGACGCCTACCCTTCCCGAAACGATCTGATGGTAGAGTGACGACTCCAACTCATCCAGTGTCCCGAACACTTTCCCAAACTCTATGATGCTCTCACCACTCACGCTGGTGATCGCATCTAGGTTCTGCTTAGATTTCAAGCTTTCGAATGCGAGCACTCCGTACTTGAATAGAGTTGCCCGACTCAAGGGATCGTCGATCGCAATCTGATTAATCTTGCCAAACACGACTTCAGCCCGTCTTTTGTCGTCACGACCAAGGTCAGAGAACCACCTGCGAATAGCTTCAATCTGCTCGGCTGTCTTCCGCCCTTCTTTGTTTCGGAGGCGAGTCCATTGGTTCCGGATATGCCTCAATTCGCTGCTCACGGAGTTCTTCAATTGAATGTATCGCTCGTCATCTTCGATAATCGACTGGCGACTCGTCGTGGCGATGTCCACTTCGTCGTCCTCGTCGAGGAAATCGGCATGAATCTCGCCAATCACATATTTCGAGTATAGACCAGTCTCGTCCAAGTCAGACAGAATGTCCTCTTTCGCTACTTTCCCACGCACCATAACTACGATCTTGTTTAGGCTCTCGTTTGCATCCTTCAACTGTCCGGATTCGAATGTCGTCCCGATCCAGCCCTCAAAGAGCGTACGTGGCCGCTCTTCGGAATGCACGGACCTTGTCCAAAGCTGTCGGCAGCGATTTCCATGCTCTCCGTAATGCCAAACGTATTGAAGGCTCTTGAAATAGTCTCTATCGGCAATATCAATTGGTTTTCTGTTGACACTGACGGAGAAGGAAGTGGCCGGGCCGATCACGCTAAATCGGCGAGCCAAGCGACGCCTTAACGCAGGTTGAACGCGGGTCAATCGTCTTCGAAGATCCGTGAGAACGATTCGGGTTCCTCGCTTGACCACGAGCTTTTCCTCACTGAGTGGAACCGGGTGATATGCATTGCTATCTGTCCCATGCCCGATCGCTCGCTCGACGTCCTTTAATGACATTGTGAA
Organism: Bryobacterales bacterium; assembly: GCA_965242625.1. Classification (GTDB taxonomy): domain Bacteria; phylum Acidobacteriota; class Terriglobia; order Bryobacterales; family UBA6623; genus VXMF01. The sequence goes on from CBDEST010000005.1 coordinate 2,563,353, forward strand.
TCCGTTGACACGCCCGTTTCTCGCTGTTTGCACTTCAATTGAGTTTGCGATCGAGAAAAGCGAGAGCTTGCCAATTCCCTTGCGACCCATGACAAGCCGCCCGTGCTTGGGCGTTATCGGGCCCGCATGCTCGCGACGCCGATAGCCCACTTTCAGGAACCTTGCATTGATTTCGTTGCGAGACATTCCATGGCCGTCATCGCTGATCGTGATGGATGTAGGATCTTCCGAGATGTCTACCCGTACAGTCTCTGCATCGGCGTCCCATGCATTCGCGACAACCTCCGCGAGAACAGCCGGAATGTTGCTGTAGAGGTTGATGCCCAGATGATTCAGGACATTCAGGTCCACGGTCATCTGGTAAGTTGTGTCAGTTTCCATCGTTCCTGCTCCAACTCTTGCGTGACGACAGCCGAGCGTAGCCCGGTCAGACCCGCACTCGCGATCGATCAAGCGTAACAACGAGTGTACCACGCCATGCGGTCGGCATGGTGCTGACAGCCGCGCGGGAGCACGGTGCCGCACGTGAAGACTACCCGGCGACCAGACCGCGTTGCACTTGGCGGCGGCCCCCAGGCTTTACCCACCGTTGCGCCCTGCGCGTTTCATCAGGTCGACCGGCTCGCGCAGGGAAACGGGGCTCCAGCAGGCGACCGTGCAGCGTTCTTGTCCGATGGCGCCCTTCGATGCAAGGACCGAACCCGGCTACTGCAGAAACTGGGATCGATTCGCGTAGACAATCGCTTGCCGCGGCTGACCGGGCTCAGAGGACGTGACCCGTGCGGGCCGGCGAGACGGTCGCTACGCGACGGTCAGGCAGTCTGAATCACGACCGCATCCGCAACGCCTGGCGCTCTGCGAGAGCGCAGTCGCCAGCGGTGGGAAAGTTTGCCCTCGCATCCGATCAACCGTTCCGACTCGCTCCGACCAAGCGAACCGATGAAGACTCATCAAGGATTCCGATAGCGGCCACCTCCGCGCTCTCGAGGCCCCAATCCTCAACGCTCTCAACCCGCCAGAGATCATGTCGTCCGGGGCTTGCAAGGCTCCCGGCGAGTCCGGTGCCACTCTTGCACTTTCGGTAGCTACCGACTGTGCCCGCCGATTAGGTCAGGCTCCAAGGCCCTCGATACGGTCGCTCCAGCATCGAATCGGCGGTTGGATCTCCAATCACGCGCTCGGTCCGCGGATCCCACCGCAGGGCGCGCCCAGTCCGCAGGGCGATGTTCGCCAGATGCGCGATCGACACCGAGCGGTGCGCGGCTTCGATGGGTGCCACGGTCGGTTCGCCCGTGAAGCAACTGTCGATGAAGTCCTTCACGTGGTCGTCGCTGCGGTAGAGCCGCGCATCGTCCTCTCCCAGCGGTTCGGAAACCAAGTCTCGCCCACTGACTTCGTGAGTGCCGCGGTTCGCCCAAGCCCAGCCGTCCCTTCCCTCGAAGCGCACTCCGGGGCGCTCGTCCGTGGAACAGAGCAAGCGCACGCCGTTGGCGTAGCGGCAATCGAACCGGAACTCGGTCGCGGTGTCGTAGATTGGGTGCTCCTCGAATCTCGCCCGCGGCGATTCGATGGCGATCGGCCCGGACGCGTCCATGCCGAGTCCCCACTGGGCAATGTCTAAGTGATGCGCTCCCCAGTCCGTGACCTGTCCCCCCGAATAGTCCGACACCCAGCGGAAGTTCACGCCCACCCGGGCGGGGGCGAATGGCTCCTCGGGAGCGGGACCGAGCCACATGTCGAAGTCAAATCCGTCCGGAACGGGTTGTGCCTCCGTCAGGTGGGCCGTCTTGCCGTAGTCCGGGCGGCCCGCAGGGAGGCCGACCCGGACGGTGTGGAGTTTGCCGAGCCGACCGTTGCGGACGAGTTCGCAGACCTTGCGGAAGTTCCTGTCGGAACGCTGCTGGCTGCCTGTCTGCCAAGCCTTGCCCGATGAATTGACGGCGTTGGCCATCGCCCGCCCCTCGCGCACTGTGAGGGAGAGCGGCTTCTGCCCGTAGATGTGCTTGCCGGCCCGCGCGGCAGCGATAGCGATCAGCGCATGCCAGTGGTCCGGCGTTCCGATGTAGATGCTGTCGATGTCATCCCGTCCGATCACCTCGCGAAAGTCCTCGATTGCGAGGCAGGAGGTGTCGTCGTAGTGTTCGTTCACGAGGCGTCGCGCAGGCTCGCGACCACGTACGGAACCGTCCCAGTAACCGCCGCCTTCGCGATTTACATCGCAAACGGCGAGAACGCGCACGCGCCGGTCCACCAGGAACCGGCGCATCCAGTTCGTGCCGTTGTTGCCCGTTCCGATGAAACCGATCGTGAGCTGGTTGCTGGGAGCGTTCGCCCCCAGCACGCGGGCCGGAACGATAGCCGGGAAGCCCAGCAAGCCGGACTGGAGAACTGCTCGGCGGGAAATGGTCGGGAGCGGCATGCGGATACCAATTTACAGGAGTGCGAGCACGGATCCACCCGAACCGTCACGGGTCGACCTGTAATTCAATCGGACCGCGGGCACGAGACCGGTCCGCATGTGGAGAGGAGGTTCGATCCCCACCGGTCGCTAGGGCTGCGGCTCGAGCCTGCCGGTACCGAGCAATCGAAATCCAGACCGGTCCAGCACACTCGCCGAGGAAGGTAGAGTCTCCGTCCTATAACGAACTCGGCCCAGTCGGTTGAGGATCGGTGACGCGGATTCCACTCGGTGCGATCATTCCGCGTCCGATAGTGGAATGCCTGCTCGGCGCAAGATTTCCTCTGCGAGCCCTTTGAAATCGTGGAATGCTTCGCGCCGCGCGGCTGCGTGACTGCCGAAGGCACCGTCAGCGACCGATAGTTTGAAGATTGGTTTGCGAGCATCTTGGCCTAGCGAAGTCAGGCTCAGATAGGGCTTCATTGTTGCAATGCAGTCTGACGTCTCTGACTCCTCGTCTGTAAGCTGGCCTAGGACGTGCCGCTTGTATTCGTTCGGCATCTGTTTTGCCCAGCGGTCATTAGCCTCAATCGGGCGGGTCAGTCGGATGCCGTGCTGCTGAATGAGGTAGCCGACCGGCTTCATGCCGCCCTTGGGCAGCGAAAAGACCGACTGGTGCAAGTCCTTGTGCCGTTCGTTCCAGTTCTTACGCCGTTGTCGCCAATCCTTCCGCCAGCGACGTAGGGTCGGTCCAAGGTTCCGCAAGCCCTGTCGCGAAAGAAGATCGGCTGCTAGCGGAACTACGACGAAATCCGTGGCGATCAGAGCCGAACGATTGACGGCACCTAGACTCGGGCCGGTGTCGACAAGTACGACTCTCGCGCCGCACTGCACGGCGGACCGCTGCACAACCCGCCAAAACGCCGTGACGCCCCGAAACGGCCGATACAGGCTGGCGCTCCCGAGGCAGTGCGTCCATTCCGAAGATAAGTGATCCTCAAGAGCGGATAGGGAGAGGGATCCCGGGAGGAGGTCTAGCCCGGGCGCGATGGAGCGAAGTTCGGGCGTTGCGCGGTCGCTGATATCGGTCAGCGGATGGACGCAATCGTAGATCGTCCGAGGCCGGGGTCCTGGCGGGCTACCCCAAATGTCCTCAAGCGCATTCTCGTCAAGAAACGCCTCCGTGAGATCCGCCTGAGGGTCGAGGTCGGCTACAAGCACCGGGCAGTCTAGTTCAGCCAACATCCAAGCGACGTGGTAAACCAAAGCAGTCGTACCAACGTTGCCTTTGCTGTTGAAGAATGTCAGGACAGGTATATTCACGACCGGGCCCTCACAGTGCAATGCACCCAATTCGGCTTGAGCTGGAATTCGAGTTCAGGATTACCGTTTTGGAGCAACGCACGCTTGGCTGCTTGAATGCCCAATCCGAATCGCTGAACGAGACCCAGTACGCGCATGGCCTCAGCTAGGAACGGATTGCGGTAGTCGACGATTCCGGGTAGCCCGAAATCTTCGTAGGTCACGGAGCCGTACGGTCCACCTGGGCTGATGATCTCGATCCGATCCTCGAGCCATAGCACGCGAACGGGTGCATTGGTTCCCTCGTAATTGCGATGCATGACGGCGTTCCGAACCAGTTGCTGCAACGCATCCAATGGGTATGTCGAACTACGGATTTCTCGCGGGGCCGACATGAAGTCGACGGCAGTCCGATTGTATGCTACGAGCTTTTCCTCAATCCGTCGTACCACCTCTGTGATCGAACCGTAGCAGGTCTCATTGTCGACTACTTCGTCATGCGATCGGATTCCGGCAATTCGAAGAAACTGGATGTAAGCGCCAGGTAGAAAATCCTGAGGCCGCTTGCCGAGTATCAGCATGCCTCCGACGGTCGGCGATGGGTCATCGACTGAGGCAATCATTTTCGCGGCCGCGAGACGCTCCTCGGATGTTCGATCATTCCTCGCCAAGTCGGCCTCGCTAACTGCTAGGGGAAGGTAATCTTCCTCGAACCGTCTCCAGTCTAAGTCTCTGATCGTGGAGGAGCGAAGCGGTGTCGAGTCGAAATGCTTGTCATGGGTGCGACGCTTCTCGTTCAGGATTCGTTCGTCTTGGGCGGTAGCGATTGCGAGGCTTGGTCCGACTCGAATCCAGATCCGGCCCCTGTAGCGGACTGGAGGTGAGTCGGCTGGCTGGACAGAAACCACTGCGACCTCGCTGCCGAGGAGGTTGCGTTTGTTCACCGTGAAGGTGGGGGGGGGCACAATGTTGCCATCAGCCTTGATCTGGGAGAGTTCTAGGAGTAGCTGATCCGTGATGGGCAGACCGGTCGGTTGGCCTTTATCGGACGCTCCGATAAACACGACGCCTAGACGCGAATGATTGGGCAGGTCGTTGGCGAAAGCGCAGACAGTTGCCCTGACCTTACGCGGAGCGTCCCCTTTCATGGACTCCTTGCGCTCTACGAGGTCGGATTCCAGATCCGTCATCATAGTCTCAAGTTCCCTGTCCGAGTAGGATGCCATGGTCGTTGCTCTTGGTCCGTCCCAACAGTCTCGGCCCGTCGGAAATCTTTAGCCTTCAAGCACGGCGGCTACGTAGGTCGACAGACTCGTCCCTTGCCGCGAAGTTGATCTCTTCACAGTATACATTCGTGACTCCGAGGTTCCAGCAATTCGAAGAGACTGGATGTAAGCCCCGGGCAGAAAGTCTTGGAGCCGCTTGCCGAGTACCAGCATGCCGCCGACAGCCGGCGTCGGGTCATCGACACAGGCAAGCATCTCCGTAGCCGCGAGTCGCTCCAGAGGCGTCTGATCGTTCTCCGCGAGATCGTCCGCGCTAACCGCTTGGGGAAGGTCCTCGGCCTTGCACCGTCTTGGGTTCACGTCTCTGGTCGTCGAGAAGCGAAGTGGTGTCGAGCCGAAGTGATTGTCGGGGGCGCCACGTTTCTTCGTCAGGATGCGCTCGTCTTGGGCCGTGGCGACTGCAAGGCTTGATCCGACTCCAATCCAGATCTGGCCCCTGTTGAGAACGGGAGGCCACTCGGCTGGCCGGGCAGCAACGCCTACGACCTCGCGGCCGAGGAGATTTCGTTAGTCCACAGTGAGCGTCGGGGGCGGCACAATGTCGCCATCGGTTTTGGTGTGGGCGATTTCTCGAAGTAGCTGATCCGTAACTGGCAGGCCGGTCGGTCGGCCGCGGCCCGACGCTCCGATAATCGGGATTCCGAGCCGCGCATGAGTGGGCGGGTTGCTGGCGAATGCGAAGACTGTTGTCCTGACCCTATGCCGAGCACCCCCTACCATGGACTCCTTGTGTTCGACGAGGTGGAACTAGCTGCGGGTCACTTCGGGGAGCCGCGATCCAGCACCCCTGCGCCAAGGGACTCGAGCAGTCCGTCTTAAACCTCGGACCGCGGCTACGCTCGTCCCTTTCCTTCAGCCTCGGCCCGCAGAGCGGCCTTCATCTCGGTTCGCAGCTCGGCTTTGACCTCAGCCTCTAGCTTGGCCACCACCTCTGGCCGCAATTCGGCGACCAATTGCGTCCGGACTTCCGGCCGTAGCTCGTCAGCCAACGCTTTGCGCACCTCCGTGCGCAGTTCCGTGCGCACCTCCGGGAGCACCTCCGTGCGCAGTTCCTCCCAGACCTCCTCGCGCCAGTTCGGGCGCATCTGTGTCATCCACTTCTCAGGCCACGTCATCTCGTCCTCCTTCAAGAGTCGCACCAACCCCGCAAGGCTCTTGCACCCGGACCAATCGAGTTCCGGCCACTTCACCTTCCCCTGTGCCTGCACAAACTTGAACAGATCCTGCTCCAACCCCAGGTCGTCCAGCTCGTCCGCCAGGTCCGCCAACGCTTCCGCCGCGACCGTCAAACTCTTCAGCGTCTCCCCGCGCATGACCCCTGACAGCAGCACCAGCAAGTTCTTGCTCCCCGGCTCGAATTCCAGCCGCTGCAATTCCACCAGCGTGTACGGCACCCGAGGCCGCGTTTCCACCAGCACGTCGGCGATTGCCTCCCCTGCATCCGTACGCACGTTCCATTGGTCGTCCCCAATGTATAGCACGATCGTTTGGATCCGGGGTGCCGGCTCCTGCCCCCGCTGCAACTGCTGGTACCGCATCGCTTCGTACTGCATGACGCGGAACGGCATCGACGCTTGCACGGTCCACTGCACCTCGATTACCACATGGATCCGCTTGCGGCCCCGAGTCCCGTCCTGCCACTCCGGAAGCAGGGTCGTGCTGCACGCGATGTCATTGAAGCCCTTCGCGTGGCCGGCCCCGGATGTCTGCGTCGGCTCGAGCCGCATGTCAGCGGGTCGGGTCGAGCCGACCCAGCCCTCGGCGAAGGCGATTTCGAGCACGTCGGCCACGAACCGGAGGTGCTGGCCGAGTCTGCGGAAACGCACATCACGCCAGTCCTGTGGCAGGGACTGTTCAGGATCCGTCGCGCCCGGCGGTGCGAAATCGTCTATCCCTACAGTGTGCACCATGTTCGGGGCGACGCCACATGTCGGCATTCCCGTGTTGGAGAGGAACTGAAGATGCGCACTGGAGCGAACGTCAAGGTGCGTAGCAGAGGCAATCGCTGGGTGCTGGCCTGCGATCGGCATCGCAGGCTCAGCCTCCATGACCGTGCGCGACGGGATTGGGATTTCCCATCGAGCCGTTCGACGACGAGGTGAGATACGTAAGTTGCCCGCACATTAGGAATCAGACTCCTTGGGTTGCGGCTCTATGCCCATCCAGCAAAGTAGTTCGATGTCTTCCACGCCAATCGGCGGCAGAGGCGGTGGGGGCACAACCGGTTCCAGTCCCGTAGAGAGAATCTGCTCCACCAAGGATCGCGAGAACGCTGCGCCCTCCAACTCGCTCTCGTTGAACCATTGCCGCAACATGACCTCTTCTCGCCTGGGCCACGGGGATTCGAGCGTCTCCAACGCACGCCTCAGTCGATCGTCGGCAACGTCAGGAGGTGGATTCGCACGAATGAACTCGGCGACGCGATGATTCAGAGGACGGATAGCGGGCTGCAGATTGGCGGGGTCCGTTTGCTCCATCCACTCTTCCAGGACGTCAGAGCGAGCAGTGTCCCAGAAGTCGTAGACGACTTCCTGGAGTCTGTCGGGGTGCCACGTCGGCGTGTCTTCAGTGCATTCGATCAGGCGCAGACAAGTTCCAATCTCGCGCTCGACGTGGCTGTCTACTGATTGCTGCCAAGCTTCGCTCGCGGGAACGAATCGCAGGTACGTTCTCTCGAACTTGCTCTCCCGTCCAACGACCGCGCAGAAGAATATGCCTCGGCGCGAGCCTCGCACCATGCCCGAGCCGACCTTCCAAGGCATGTTGACGAAGCGGTCGCGGTCTGTGTCGAGCGCTTTGCGGAGAGTCTGCCGATACTCCTCGCCGGTCTGCGCCGCGCCGGCGGTGCCGCCGCGCTCGTAGAGCGAGGGGTCCTCGCGCAACAGCTTTTCGATCTCTTCGCGGGTCTCGGAAAACACCTGCGACCCGTGCGACCCGCCCTCGATCGGCGTTGCGACGCCGATGCTTGCAGCTGCCATGGCGAGCTTCGCAAGGATCACCTGCTCCAGCTTCAGGAGCCGGTCGAGCCGGTCCACCGGAAAGATCGTCCTCATGAACACACGGCTATGGGGACTGCCGATGCGGTCGATACGGCCGTGCCGTTGAACCAACCGCATCGGATTCCACGGCATGTCGAAATTGATGATGTGCCGGCATTGCTGGAGATTGACTCCCTCGGCCAGCACGTCGGTTGAAATCATGAGGTCGTAGAGATCGTCATCCGAGCCAGGCTGTGCTTCCATGGACTGCGGAGCGAAACCCAAAGCCGCCTTCTCTTTGGAGATCTTGAATTGCGCGTCGGAACCACTGACCGAGACGATGCGATCCTCGTAGCCTGCTAGGTCCCGGTTGGTACGCAACTCCCGTTCCATGAATCCCTTGATCCACTCGACCGTATCGGCAAACGACGAGAAGACCACGACCTTGCGCTTCTGAGCCTCGTCGATACCGTCGGTTGCTTCGTGCTCGGCTTGCCGAACGATCTCGACCAAGCTACGTGACAGTGCCTGGAGCTTGGGGTCACGGTCCGGGGTGATCTTTCCGGCCTCGTCGGCGAGGCTTTGGAGGATGTCACGGTCGCGTTTGACTGCGGCGCGTAGAGTTCTCTCGTCGTAGAGCGAGACTGGCGTGCGGTGCTCGGTTTCATTCAGCACGGCCTCAAACGCGGACTCATCGTCAGCCGAGAGTTCGTCCATGAAGGCCGTGGTTACCACCCAGCCCTGATCGAGAGCTTCGAGAAACCAGTCGTGGTTCCTGACCATCATTTCGACGGTCCGATGAAAAGCTAGGGCTGATGACTCGAATCGCTTCAGGAGCCCGGACCTCAGCAGTCCGACGGGCGTGTACGCCTGCCAGTCCGATTCTTCATCTTGTCCCTCCAGTCGATAGGCATCTGGCTGGTATCGCGCGAATCGGATGGCGTCCTCGTCGTCTGGATCAAGTGCCTTCTCCAGACTGTCGAAGAACCCTGGCAACCGTTCTTCCAAGTTGTAGTGGACACTGATCGCGATGGGCTTGGGGAAGACGATCGGAAGGGACTTGCCCTCGGCGCCGGTGATTGAATCTCCCGCGTAGTGCTTCTTCACAAACTGGCGCGTACGCTTCACAGTCGTCGCATCGATGATGGGATACAGCACGTCCGGACTCAGGCTCGACGGGTCCTGTCTCATCGCCGTTTCAAACCTTCGTCGAATCGAGAGGACCCCTCGATTCGCGAAGTGCGCATCTTGACGCAGAAAGAATCGCAGCAGGTGATAGAGATCCCACAGCGAGTTGTTGACAGGCGTTGCAGTGAGCAGCAGGAGATCTCGTCTTCGCCCGAAGAGCAGCCTGCGAAGCGCGGCGGCACGTGTCGGAGCGTCCGGGTTGCGGTAGTTGTGCGCTTCGTCAATGACGATTAGCTGATACTCGTCTAGCGGGCGCTGCAGTTCGGTTTGGTTCGCGTTTGGCCGCCTCGCATCTTGAAGCTGTTTGTCCATCGCAAGCTGTTCGTAGGACAGGCACTCGACATGCATCATGAAGCGGGACCGAAACTTCTTCCAAGTGGAGTCCCTCAGCGCGGCCGGGCAGATCAGAAGAGCGCGCTGGCGCTTTTCCTGATACATCTGCAGAATCTCGCCGGCGATGAAGGTCTTGCCCAGACCCACCTCGTCTGCCACCACGGCGCCGCCGCATTCCCGGATGAGTCGCAGTGCGCGGGCAACGCCATGCTTCTGAAAGCTCGTCAGCGGCAGGTTCTTGTCGGAGTGCGCGTCTTCTTCGACCTCTCCACCGTAGAGTTGCCAGAGCACACGTATGAAGATCTCCCATGGAGTGCGGGGCCTTAGCGCATCCTCAAAGATCAGGTCGATCTCGTAGGGCTCGGCATCTTCCCAAAGATCATCGAACCAATGACGCGCGCGCTCTACGACGGCGCTGTCGTATCTGCCCATGTTGAGTTCGAGATTCTCAGATAGACCTGCTGCCGTCAGATTCGAGGAGCCCACAATGACGCCCTCTTGCTCGTCTGGGCCACCCTCGGCGGGAGTGACCAAATAGGCTTTGGCATGCATGAATGTTTCTTCATACCGCCTGACTTCGAGGTTACCGGATTGCAGAGCTTCGATCAGTTTGACAAGCGCCGCGCGACTGGAGCGACTGAACGGGAGGTGGTCACGCTCCCGGCGTAGCGTCTCGTCCATCTGCCGGAGGCTCGCTCGCATCCTGCGCTGTTCGAAATGCGGCTGACTCTCATCAAGCTGCTTGGGTTCGACGAGCCTGCCGACCGCTGCGAAGTCCGCGCCCAGCAGTAGCCGAACCTCACGGGCCCGAGACAATCCATCGGCGATTCGTCCGAAGCCGGCAGGGGTGAAGAAGGCCGTGGCGATACGAACGATCGCCGGAGGGACACGAGACCGATCCTCCTCACTCCCGCTCAGCAAGGTGCCCAGAGCTTCCACCATCGTGTTGCCTTCACGGTTGTCGATTAGGTCGAGGTGCATCTTCATGATGTCGCTCCTAGAGTGAGTCGCAGATTCCGGCCTTGGTGCTTCTCAGCACGGGCCGGATATCTTTCCATTCCATGCACGAAAATGTCGGAGCACAGAATCCAACCGGCTATGGAAATCCCACCCTACGTGAAACGTCTCGAAAATATGAATGAGTTGCGCTTCGCTTAGACCATACAGATGAGCGACAACGGCGTCAAGCTCATGGATCATGGCGTCCTTTTTTTCTGGCACAAGCGGTCCGCAATCGACACCGACTGCAGATGCCCACTTGGCAAATCTTTCGTCCGGACTGCCTAGGCGTCCGGCCAGTTCGACCACGCGTTTCCATCCTATATTTGTCCGCTCTGGACGCGGGACTGGGAATGGGTTAATGATGAAGAAATTCACGTGTGTTTCCACAAACCGTCGAGCATACCAATCCAGTGGAATCGAAGATAATACACCTAGTAGAAATGCTTGATCCTTTTCGTTCCCATGGGGCCAAACAAAATACGGTGCTGCATTAGTGATGAAAATATTGGGTGGTAAGAGCGAGACAATTAGAGTGCGCTGGTTAGTTCGGTTCGTAATGTCGCGGAATGCGATCCTAGGTGCAAAGCACGGCAATGTAGAACGATCACGCAGGTGCTTCATCGGGAACTCGCGATGAGGGCTGCTGCCACGGCGCTTTCCTGCCCTGACTCGCTTTGCTTGTAGCCAGTCGAGAGCAGGTTGGGGATCAGCGTAGGCGTAGTAAATCCCGGTGTCGGGATTCCATAGGTCGAAGGATTCCCCCTTGTAGACTGGCCAGAGTCCGTCCGAATCGACCCCTCGCACGAACATCATTAGCCCCTTCTGCGCCGTGGCGTGGAGTTCGGTGTCCGGTCGGGCTCGCCAGCCTGACGCGGCTGGTCGAAGACCATGAGGTGCTTCTGGAGAGTAGCGTCCATCTCGCGATCTGGACGAGCCCGCCAGTACATTTTCGCATCCAACCAGTTTCGGGGGGGGGGGGTGCTGTCGAGTCTAGGAGCCCTTCGTATTCGTGCGAAGACTCCAACGGAATCTTGATTCGGCAATAGCGGAAGCGAGGCAGTGTCGTTCCAAGATAAAACTTCATCTGGATCGAATGCGATCGACGGCTCATTGCGTTGTTCAAGAAACGATTGTTTGGATGAGAACGGACCCCGTAGTGAGATGGACCTTTCGTCCGGAGTGCCCCGGGCGATGCAAATGAGTCCAATAGTGTACCTATGTTCAGCTTCGTCGAAGACCCACCCGGCTCGATTAAGCAGAAACGTCATATCAACTCGCAAGGACTCTGAAAGAATCCTATGCCGAAACTGTGTCGAGCCCTTGGCGGCTAGAGCACTGCGAGGTAACACCACACCGATGTGCCCGTGTTCGGGTGAACACAGGTGCCAAAATCGCCAACAAAACGCTTTGTATAGATCTGGGTCACCGGTTCCCATTCCGGGATAATTTCCACTAACCAAAGCTTGACGGATCCGGTCCATAGTATTTAGTTCTGACTCATAGAGTTCCACTAAGTCTGGTCGTGTATGCCGAAGGGATTTCTTTTCAAGTTCTTGCTTCCATTGCCTATGCCCTCGAAGTCCCGGAAAGTGACGGGCCCAGAATGCATGTTCTTCGATTGTGGCCTCTTGCCACGGCGGATTGCCTACGATCACATCGAAGCCCGCACACCTGCGTAAGAACACCTCTGGAAACCTTACAGGAAAGTGAAGTGCATGCAGTCCGGCCAAGTCCTTCCGAGCTCTATCCGCCAATGCCAATGTCTCCGGATCGCGAGCTTGTTTTGGCCAATCATCGAGAATAAGTGCGACATCGGTAGTTTCACCCGTAATCTGCTCTGCCACAATAAGGTTGCAAAGATTTTCGGTATCTGAGATTGCTGTCCTTGCATCCAATGCTGCGGCTCTTGCCTCGCCCACGTCTCGTAGCGTCGCGTCATTGCAGTTCGCGAGCCGCCTAAGTGATTTCTTGGCCGTGCCGAGCAATGACTCCGCGTCTACACGAAAGAGTGTTCCCTCGGTCTTTGCAAATGCACTCTTGATGTCTTCTATGCTACCGATCCCTACGAGGGAATTTCCGTGAACCAAACTATGGTCGAGGAACGATAGCGGTAGACCCGGAACGAAAGTGTGAATCCACACGGCTAGACGCGCAAGTTGCACAGACAGTCCATTGATATCAACGCCGTAAATGCACCGGCGGGCGATGAGTCGGCGAAGCAGTCTACTGTCCTCGATGGCATCTCGATCAGTGGCATCGCCGAGTTCCTTGCAGGCGGCATCCCGTAGTGCCTCCAGTTGCCTCCGAACTTGGGGCAGTTGGCGCTTGGCAAGGTAGTCGGCCATCCGTTTTTCGATCTGGTCGATCGCGCCAACCAGAAAATGGCCAGAACCCATAGCAATGTCGGCGACCCGGAAGTCGAAGAACGCTTCGGCTGCATCTGTCTCGTCCATTTCATCAAGCCGTCGGAGGTGATCCTCAAGTGCGGGTTCAAGCGCTCCGCTCAAGAGGTGCTCGACCGCGAATGATTTGGTGTAATAGCTTCCCGACGACTTGCGCGCCCCGGATCGGTTGTGCAAGTAGACTTGTCCAGCCATCACGCCCGGCGTGTCCTTCGCTCGGGCAGGGAGGTATACGGAGCCGTTCTTCTGTTTCTTGAGAATGAGATTCGTCTCTGCCAGGCCCAACTCGGATTCGAGCAGGCCCTCGTAAATCGTGCCGAACTCCCGGACGCCGAGTGAGCGAAAGTCCACCGGCCCTGGACGACCCTCGGGTGTCTCGATTACCAAGAGCCAGCGCAGAGCCTCTTCAAACACTCGATTCGGCAAGGCGATCTCTGCCAGTGCCGCCCCGCATTCGGATACTTCGAGATCTTCGGTGAATAGACCACCATCGTAAGCTGGAACACCCCATTCCGAATTGCCCGCTGCCACTGCCTGCCAGAGCAGTTTCACCTCGTCCCAATGAGAGGTGCCCACGCTGATCGGAGTCTTGTCGGCTACGTGTTTGGCGAGTTCCTGAGCCTTCTGCTTCAGCGACCGACGTCGGTAAGCCTCGTTGGTCCGATACGGTAGCAGATCCCTATCCTCTGCATAGGCGATGAACAGGAGGCGGAAGAGAATCGTGAGCGCCATCTCGTAGGTCTGCCGAAGCTGTTCGGGTGTCGGTCTATCGAGTCCTTGCTCCGTCGCCACTCCCTGTGCTAGCTGAGGTACGACATAATCGTAGATCCGCTCTCGCAGGCGCTCGGCCAGATCGCCGGAGAATCTCTGGGAGCCTTCGAGAATCTCGTGGAGGCTTCCGTTCCGCGCGAGAGCGTCCGCGGAATAGAGCAACCAGAGGTAAGGCAGATGCTCATCCGACAGAAGCGTCGGCTGGCACTCCACGTACGTCTCCGTGCGTCCTCGCCTGCCTACCCCCGCGTCCACCGCGGTCGCGTAGAGGCGCAAGCGGTTGCCTTGCACCACTACGACCCACGACAGATCTTCATCGTCCGCCTTCTTGAACGCATAGCTGATTGGAGACAGGCTGTTGAAGCGATCGCTCCCGGATTCGGGTGATTCGGTTTCCCGAAGCATTACTGCCAAGGCCGTGCGAGTGCCCCCGCTTCTGAGGAGGCTGGTGAGGTTGTCGAGCCTCTCGATCCTGAAGCCAAGGGCTCTCAACAGCTCCTGATCTCGCTTGCCCACCGCGTGCTCGGCCTTCCGTCGGGCTTCTGGCCAGTCTCCTCGACTCGGTACGCCTTGTTGCAGTTCATGGAGGGCCAGTAGACCCTCATTGTTGAGTCCGGGCAGCGCAGTTTCTAGGGAGGGCAGTGCCTGCGCCAGGAATCGGAGAGCCGCGTGTCGGTCCGGCTGAGCGAGAGCCTCGTGGCAGAGGCGTTCCGATTGACCGATGTCCAAGCCCTCGTAGATTGGGGGCTTCTCACCTGTCGCACCGCACAGTGCCGCACCTGTGGGGTGCAGCACAACGAAAACCACCGGAGACGCCCTCTGCGCCCGGCGTGATTTCCAAGCATCGAGGAGTTCGGATCTGACCGGAGTTGATACGCCTCGAGCTACTACGACCTCTAGACCGTTCGACCCGCTGCCGATATAGAGTCTCGCATCACTGAATGGATGACCACCGCCCAGCCGATATGGCAGATGCTGCCGGTCTGCGAGGAATTGCGACGGATCAATCATGCCCTTGATCTCTCGCACCGCAAACGTACACCGCCGATCCGATTCAGTCGCTCCTCGGAGTCAACCGGACGAAACCGTTGATTCGACTGAGTCCAGCAGGGCATCGATCCCTACCGGGTCCAGCTGCCGGCATTGATCGCCGAGACCCTACCCTTGCGTGGCGCAACGCGATAAACGTGCAAAGTCAAATTGCCAAATTTCGCAAGCATGTCGCGGAAGCCGGCGTCGCGCCAATTCCAAGGAAGCTCCGGTTCGTCGTTACCAGACAGGAGCGAGGGGAGAGAGTCGAGCGGGTTACCGTTCGTAGCCACCACCTACTGGTTCTGGCGTGTCGAGCGCAACGTTGGTTACCATCAAGAAACTGAGCCCCTCTGGGTACAAGCGGGTGGCGCACGGCCCCCGCGTCAACCGCGTGGGAACGCGCTGGAAACCAAGCCGCCTCGGCCCTCCTCGCTGGATCCGCTCCCGCTGTCGGTCGCCGAGTTCAATAACTCGGTCGCTGGCCGGCTGCAGTTCTCCGCCGAGCGCCCGACTCGCCCCGAAGGCCTTGCTTTACCCAACCTTATCGCGATGCGTCCGTCTCGCCCGCTCACTGAAGCCATGTCGTCTGGCATTGCGGCGTTGCGGTCCAAGGTGGATTCTTGACACCGTTCAGGACACTCTTGGAGCAGGCTCTCAGGTTGAAGCCATCCTAGCCACGAACGTCATCAAGCTCGGGATGCCGGAGAAGTACCGGTTGGCGAGGTTTCCGCCGGGCGACCAGATATAACCGAGGTTGTGGAGCCTGTTTAGCAAATCCGTGATGTCGTCTGGGCCTGACGGCAGGTTCTCGCCAACCAAGGCCGCCTTCAGGGCTCCACCAACTTCTGATTCAGAGAGTTCTTCGCGGGTACCGAAGACCCCCGCCAAAGCCGCCGCCGGGGTGACCAGCTGCTGGTCGCGAAGCTCCTGGTACCGGAGTCCGTAAAACAGATCCCTCGACTTTTCAAATTCAGGGCGAGCACGGTTTACGTCGTCGATTCCGATGGCGCTCCCCGCGGTCTCAGCCTTGTTCCACAGAGCGCGGCCCCAGAGTTGCAGAAAGAACGGATAACCGTGGCTCTCGTGAACGACTTGCTGGAGAGCCTCTGCGCTAATGGGCCGGTTCCTTGCCTCCAAGGGTATTCGCACCGCGTCAGCCGAGGCACTTGCGTTGAGGCGTGATATCGGCAAGATGGGACATCGTTCCCAGAATGTTGAATGTATCTTTTGTAAGTGACTACGTAAGTCAGGTGTGCCAGCCAGCATCAGGAGCATTCCGGCCCCCGTGCCGTTCACCTGCTGTGCAGCTTGCACGAGTCTCCGTCCAACACCGGGGGCGATGGTATGGGCTTCGTCTATCAGGAAGAGCAGCGGACCCCGCTGGAGTCGCTTCACAAGTATCTCCTCAACTGGCTTCGCTCGATGCTTGTTGAGACGAAGATGCAATCCGAACCCCGAGACTGCCTCGGCGATGCCGCTCCACCACGGCCGCGCTGAGAGCTTTCGCAGCAAGTCGTCGTCGGTATCGATCATGCTGGACGCCACGTTGATCGCATCGACGCGTTTCTCGATTGCTAGGCACTGGGCCCACTCTAGAAGCGCAGTCTTGCCGTTGCCGCGAGGGCCGACGACGACCGCCGCAAACGGAGCCTGCTCACCATGCTGCAGGAGATCGAGGTACTGCGCGATGGAGCGTTGCTCTTGTTCCCGCCCTGCAAGGTATGGAGGCAGGCGTCCGGGTGTTGGGTCGAACGGACAGGCACTCGTTGCGGCTTTCTGTTGACCGTGCATCGCGTTACGCCTTATTTGACTTCAGCATAGAAAACCGTGCCTCGAGCATCGGAGGTTGGCCCTCGTCCACCCGTGCCGGCTCAAGCCGTAGCTACGGTCGAACCAACCCATGGATCCTGACCGCCGCGAAGCGGCACCCGGAAACCGCTCGTGCGTACCCGGCGTAGGAGTCCGGCACTGAGTCTCCGCTGTCCGGAACCGATTCGCGAATTCTGTCGCAAGCCCGTGATCGCACCTTGCACTCCGCCCCAGTGCTTGCATCTCGTCCACCGCCACGCTTGACAGCAATACCGCCCGCAGATACCGTTAAAGCTCCGGGCTGTGGGCGACTTAGCCGCCAGATTTCAAGCCGACGAGATCCTGCTGACCGGGGCCAGCGGCTTCTTGGGCAAGGTCGTCCTCGCCATGCTCTTGGATCGCTTCCCCGAGGTGCGGCGTGTCCACGTGCTCGTTCGGCCCCGCGCCGGACAGTCGGCTCGCGACCGCTTCGAGAGGGAGGTTCTAGACAGCCCTCCCTTGCGGCCACTTGTCGATAGCCAGGGAAGGGAAACTGTCCGTCAGCGCGTCAGCCTCCTTTCCGGTGACGCGTCGGAATCGCTAGCAGGTCTTGAACCCGAGCGGGTCGACGATCTGGCCTCATCCGTCGGGCTGGTCTTGAACTGCGCCGGCCTTGTCGAATTCTTGCCGCCGGTCGACCTCTCCTTGCAGGCCAACGTCACCTCGGTAGAGCAGCTCGTGGGCCTCTGCAAGCGGCTGGACGCCAAGCTGTTGCACGTATCGACTTGCTATGTGGCTGGGGAAGCCGACGGACTGATCGAGGAGACCGAGCCGATTCTTGGGTACTATCCCCGTCGGCGAGACTCTTCCGATACGCGCTTTCGCGCCCGAGACGAGCTATCCGAGTGCCGGGAAGCCGCGCATCAGGTTGCCCTCGGACTGTCTGGCGCGAAGCGTACCGAGGCGCTCGTAGAACTCGGCCGCGCCCGGGCGGCCCGCTGGGGCTGGGTCAACACATACACCTACGCTAAGAGCATTGGCGAGCAGATTCTCGCTGGCCAGAGTGACGTTCCCTACGCGATTGTCCGGCCCGCGATCGTCGAGAGCGCGTTGCGCTATCCGTTCCCCGGCTGGATCGAGGGCGGGCGTACCGCTGCGCCGCTTGCGCTGATGGCATTGGGCGGACTGCTCGACTGGCCTGCGCGCCGTGACATCCCGCTCGAGATCGTCCCGGTGGATCTGGTTGCCGCCGCCACGCTCGCCGTGGCCGGCGAATTGCTGGCGGGTCGTGCCCGGGAGGTCTACCACCTTGCTTCGGCCGACGTAAATCCCTATCCGTTGGAAGATCTGATCTCCCTCCTCTGTGAGCAGGCGCGGGCGAACGGAAGGCGCCCGGCCCGCCTGCCGCTCTGGCTCGATCCGTGGCCGCGGTTGCGTTTCTTGGACAGCGTCCAAGCCGCGAGAATCCGTCGTCGCCGCCGGAATCGCGTAGAACGAGTTCGCGCGCTCTTGGAGCGCTTCGGTGCTTCCGCCCAAGTCCGGCGCCTGCGCGTGTTGGAACTCCAGATGGGCTTCCACGACGAGACGTTTCGCCAGTACCTGCCATTCATCTTGGAGAACCGCTATATCTTCGAGGCCGGCAACATCCGGGACACGTACGCGGGTCTCTCGGCGGCTGATCGAGCGGCGCTGCCGTGGGATCCCGAGAGCATCGATTGGCCGACGTACTGGACCGAATGTCAAATCCGCGGGATCCGCGAGTGGGTCCAGCCGGAGGCGGTGCGAGAATGGACGTTCAAACTGTGAGCGTCTTGTCAGTGGCAGGGAATTGGTGATGCGACCCGTTGATTTGCGCAGTGACACGGTCACGCAGCCGACCCCGGAGATGCGCGAGGCCATGTACCGGTCCGAGGTCGGCGACGACGTATTCGGCGAGGATCCTACCGTCAACGCCTTGGAGGAGCGGGCCGCCGAGATGGCCGGCAAGCAAGCGTCCGTGTTCGTGCCCTCGGGCACGATGGGCAACCAAGTCTCGATCGCCGTGCATACGTCTCCCGGTCACGAGGTCGTATGCGACTCGCACTCGCACATCGTGATGTACGAGATGGGCATGCTGGCGCGGTTCTCGGGGTGCCTGGCGCGAGCCATCCCAACTGACGACGGGCGTCTCTCGTGGAATGGAATCCAGTCCACGATCCGCGGTTCATCGGACCACTATCGCGGCACGGGCTTGATCGCTGTCGAGAACACGCACAACTACGCAGGCGGGCGAGTGTATTCGTTGGAATCGCTCCAAGAGATCGGTGCGCGGGCCCGGGAGCGGGGCATTCCGGTTCACCTTGACGGAGCGCGCGTATTCCACGCCGCAGCTGCCCTTGGAGTGCCGGTGCATGAAGTGGCTGGTCCGGTCGACTCCGTTTCGTTTTGCCTTTCCAAGGGCCTCGGAGCTCCGGTGGGGTCACTGGTGTGCGGCAGTCGCGAATTCATTGCCGAGGCTCGGCTGGCCCGCAAGGCGCTGGGGGGTGCGATGCGCCAGGCGGGGGTGCTAGCCGCCGCAGGTTTGGTGGCGCTTGAACGCAGCCCGGCCAACATTCCCGATGTCCATGCCGACGCGCGTTTCCTCGCGGAAACGCTCGCCGAGATTCCGGGCATCGCAATCAATCCCACTGACGTAGAGACCAACATCGTCTTTTTCGACATCGCCGGCACCGGCGTGGATGCTGCCGCATTCCTCGGTGCGTTGCGAGCCGATGGCGTTCTGGCACTCAACCTCGGCCCGACTCGCGTCCGCATGGTCACGCACCAAGACCTCGACCGGGCGGACATCGAACGAGCCGTCGCGGCGGTAGCACGTGCCTGCTCGTCGACCGCTCGCGGGTAGCGAGGTCCGTGTGCCGCGCCTTTATCTGCTCGCGCTGGTCGCGCTAGTGCCTGCGCCGCTCTTGTGCCAGCAACTCTTCGATTCCGCGCCGGGCCGGCCCTTGCACTTTCATTCCAGCGACACCGCGATCCTGTCCGGGAGTTCAAACCGGCGCGACATTGATTGTCGCGTGGAGCCGTTGCGGCCGCGCTTGGGATTCGACCTCAAGTACACCGCGGGGTACGCGGTCCACGTTTCGGCCGATGACGTGGCGGCGGATGGAGACCACCTGCGCGTACTGTTCCGCATCAGCCCTTCGGGAGGCGAGCCGGTGCATTTCCGGCAGGAGTTCCCGATTTCGCCGCGCAGCGCGACTGGCGGCGGGACAGCTTCGTTCCCGGCTCGCTACGTGCTCGGACCGGGACGCTACAAGGTCGACTGGCTGATGCGGAACCGTCGCGGCAACGTGTGCTCGGCGCATTGGGAGACCCGTGCTCCAACGCCGGGGCACACCGGTCGGCTCGCCGCCGCCGCCACCGCGAATCTCATCGCCCCCTACCGGGAGGAGGTCTTTGTCGCGGAGCCGCCCGTCGTCCGCGCCGACGACGCGGCCAGCGGTCGACACATTTCGATCCTGCTCAATCTCGCGCCCCGCGACCGCGAGAGGTTCAAGCTCAACGACTACGAACTGGAGAGCGTGATCGGCATGCTCCGCTCGCTGCACCGCGAACCCGACATCGGCATTTTCAGCCTGACTGCCTTCACCGGTATCGACCGGCAAGTGGTGTATGCGTCCGAGCGCCAGACCCGGCTCGACTTCGAGTCGCTCGGCGCGGCGGTGCGGGCGATGGAGCCGGGAGTAGTCTCGGCGGAATCCCTCGCCGATCCGGACGGCGAGAGCACTTTCCTCGCCCAAGTCCTAAACGATGGGCTGAGACCCGCGGGCAGCTTGCCTGACGCTGTTGTCCTGCTCGGGCCCAAGGTCGACCGCGAAATGCGACTTTCGGAAGAGCTTCTCGACTTGCCCGCCGCGCCGCCGCCCCTGTTCCAACTCTCGTTCACCACCAACCCCCGCAGCTATCCTTGGCCAGGAGCCATTGAGGCCGCCTTACGCCCGCACGGCCTCAAGACCTACAGCGTGACCCTGCCGCAAGAGTTCAGTCGCGCCTTGGAGGACATGCTGCCTGCTATCGTGCGCGGCCGTGCGAGGGAGCGGGATGGGTCTTCGTCAGAATTGTGACCTCTTTGAGAGTGGCGCCCGAAAGCGGCATGTCCAGCAAGGAGCGGCGGAACCTACGCTTTCAGTGTGATGCTCCCGAAGAGGAGGTGTGTTGCTGACCACGACCGCCACCCTTGATGAAATGGAGGCCGGGCGGACGCCGCTGGTCCTAGGCATGGCCGCGCTCGGGGATTTGCGCCCGGGCTCCCTTACCTTGACCTACGTGACTTGCGCCAAGCCCAACTGCTACCGCCCCCAAGGCGGCGACCACCGCCACGGGCCCTTACCTATACCGTCGGCGGCAAAACCTACACTCGCTCGGTCCTCGCGGGCGCGCTGGCAGACCCGTGCGCCTAGGTCGCCGAGTGCCGGCGCCTGCGCGAGTTGGTCGCGGAGCTGATCGAGATCAGCACGGACCTTCGCCAGGCTTACGGGCAGCAGCTAGGTACCAGACTTGGCGTTGGCTGAGCCTAGGGCTTCTTTGGCGGCGGTGGCTTCGTCGGCTCCGTTGGCCGCGGCGGCGCAATCGGGATCTTGATCTTCATCTTGATTCCTCCGTGGAATGGGTAGCTGAATTCGGATAGAGTCGAGTCCGCACATCCTGCGCGGAAGTCTCCATTTGCCTGTGGTGCCACCTCTTGCTGTGATCAAGGTAGGTTTGGCGTTGTTCGAGCTCAGCCCTCCCATCCTCCAAGTCTTGCAATGCACCGTCCGAATTCGGATCATGCACTGACCTCCAGAGATCCAAGTTTCGGCTCGCCAAGCGATCCCAAGCCAGGTGCAGGCTGGTCGCCTCTCTTGCCTTCTCTGAGATTCGCCACAGGATGTCCCACATGGTGACTGCTCCGGCGGACGCTGCTAGCAACAGTGCTGGAATATCGGCTAGCTCGTGTCGGGAGGCTAGTGTCAATGCGCTGGCCAGGCACAATAGTCCGTTGATCCACCTCACTCGCGAAACGAAGCGTGCGTATCGACTCGCAAGCGTGGCATAGAAATGGGCGAAGACAAGTGCTTCATACCGACGTTGCCAGATTAAGTCCTTATCGACAGCATCGAGTGTCCCCGACTCGGGAATGGATTCTTCCCACGGCATCTTGAGAGGCCCCTCTCAAGGCCCCACACTTAAACAGTACCACACGCAAGAGTCTTGTCCAACGAGAGACGGGCATCCGTGTTGGAAGTCAAAGGTGATTTCCATGGATGCCAGAAAGTCCGGAGGCTCACGCGGGGACCTGAACGCTGCCGCGCTCAGGCTGCCTCCCGCAACTCCGCGAAGAGTGCCTCCCGCGCCGCCGCGTGATCCGTCTGCGTGTGCGCCTCCCGGTCCAGTTCCGCGAAGCTCGTGCCCGGCCCCGACAGCGTGCCGTGCAGCGCGTCCGTCTCCGCCAGCAGCAGGATGTCGTCCCGCGTGTACCGCCGCCGGAACGGCCGCGCCGCGCCCTTGCGCCCGTCCGCCAGCTTGCTTTCCGCGATGTACGCCGCGATCAGCCGCGCCACTTGCGCCCGCGACAGCCCCGTCGTGCGCTGCAGGTAGGTCCGCAGCAGACCCCGCTCCGCGCGCTTGTGCAGCTTCCAGTACGAGAACCGCCGCACCGTGCGCTCCACGTGCGCGTATGCCTCCGCCCGCGACGGCGCCAGCGCCTCCAGGAACTGCCGCACCTCCGCCAAGGTTCGGTGCGTCGCCAGATCAAGTCGCAAGATCACCCTCCGATGATCCGCGCATCCCCTCCGGAGCCTCGTTCGGGCTCATCTCTCGTTGGACAAGACTCCGTCTGCACGTGCTACAACGAAAATACTAGGCCCGAGGCAAGCCATGGTGAGTCGTGTCAGGATCCTGTGCCGAGACCTCTCAGCGTGGTTCGACCGTATCGCGTTGTCTAGGCGTAGCGCGCCTGTTGAGCGCAGGTCACCGATTGGTGCGTCGGCACTGCAGGCGATCAAGGTTTCGATGAAGTACCACTCAATCTGGCGTAAGTCACTCACAGTCACCATACCGATGGTGTTTCTGATTGTGCTGTATCGCATAGCGACTCCTGATATTCACCCGGCGTTGGACATTCCGTTGTCGGCAATCGCGATCCTAGTGGCAGCCGTGAGTCTTTTGATGCTTATGAACACCATCACGAGCAAATCCATCATACGCCAGATCAAGGGGGATAGATTGTTGGAAATCTTTGAGAGTGCTGACGACACCATGCGACGAGCAATGTGTGATGAACTGGAAAGCTTGTATAATTCTAATCACATGCGCTTGGCTAAATACGACAGAGTCGGGTTTATCGCTGAGCCATGGTTTTGCTGCATTCTGCCGAATTCTAGGGAGGTACAGAATGCACTGGAAGACACTCTAGAGGCTTGGATGTTGTCAATGAATCCAGCATTTCGGAAGTATGTTCAGAAGTGCATAGATGAGTTGGCAGTTGACGACGTAGACACAACTGAGGAGAAAACAAATGCACAGCTCTAATTACAAAGTTCAACCTGATGCAAGCAGTGCTTTTGGCAAGAAAGTCAAGAAGTTAGCTAAGCTATTTCGCAATATCGAGAAAGATATTCAAAAGTTCTATTCCGCGATTAGAAGAGAATCATCGCCAGTAATGCGGGTCGGCACCTGTCCCTGACTTTCGCCAGTCAGTGTGGAAGTACCGCTGTCAGTCTACTGACCTAAAGAGAGGCCAGAGCGGAGGTTACCGGACTATCTGTTATGTAGATTCGGTTCGTTTGCTCATCTATCCGATCACAATATGCGCAAAGTCGGACCAGCCAAACATATCCGCATCAGAAATTCAAAAGCTAGTCAAGGCTCTCTATGCCGAAATAGATATCCAAGGCTCCATCGCTCGACAATGAGCACATCAGTCGCGGGCCGTGCCAAGGCACTGCGTTGCGCCGGATCTGAGTTCCGTCCGGAAACTACGACCTGTGCAAGGGCGCAGGCTTGATCGGCACGCGCCCGCCCGGAGCGCGTTCGCAGTGTGCGCCGCAAGGGCAGTGCGCTGACGCAAGCGCGATCCGGGCTGCTGCCCGCGCCGCAGCCGGTGAATCGCATGAATCGAGTCATGCTCGGCTGCGCGAAGTCTTCTGTCTGGCGCAGGCGAGTCCGGCCTATCGAGCAATCTAAGCGCGACGGAACCGGGTGCGCCAGCGGCTGTGTCGGAACTACAATGTGCAGACCGGGAGGTACCTGCGCTTCCCGGAAGAGAGGCTGCGGGCAGACTACAACCCAGCACACCCGAGTATGCGGACCCGCAGTTGCGCACTATCGAAGGCATTATCTCGAAGGAGAGCCAAGTGCGGGAAATTCGCACGCTCGGTTCGACGCGCGCGGAGAGGAAGCGTGGTCACCATGGCTGAGACACTGGCACTAGGGCGAATGCCGTCGGCAACAGCAAATCCCTCCACCCTCGATCAATCCACTCTCCGCATTCGGATCATGCATCGAGTTCCACAGTGCATCGGTATCGGCTCGGCAAGTGTCTTTCCCGCCCGGCCGCGTTCGCCGCTAGCGTTGAACGGCCCGGAGGGCCGATAATTGGATGGTCATGCGCTCCTTCCTTTGGCTCGTAGCAGCCCTCGCCACAGTCTCTGCCTTCGCCCAGTCCGGTGCCGAACGGCCCAACATCGTTTGGATCTTTTCGGAAGACCAGTCCGACGACTACGGGCCCTACGGCGAGAAACTCGCCAAGACGCCGAACATCGACCGCATGGCGGAGGAAGGCGCGCTCTTCACGCGCGCCTACGTGACCGCGCCGGTATGCTCCCCGTCCCGGTCCGCGCTGGTCACCGGCATGTACCAGACGACCATCGGAGCGCACAATCATCGCAGCGGCCGCGGTACCCGCAAGATCACCCTGCCCGGCGACGTGGAACCGGTTCCGGCCATCTTCCGCCGCGCGGGCTACTACGTGACGAACGGAGGCTATCGTCCGAACGGGACCCTTGCCAAGGGCAAGACGGACTACAACTTCGAGTACGCCGCCGATCTCTACGACGGCGCCGACTGGGCGGGCCGTGACGACGGGCAGCCGTTCTTCGCGCAGATCCAGTTGCGCGGGGGCAAGTTTCGCAACCAGCGGACGCTGGACCCGATCAAAGGCGTCCAAACCAACGGCATCGATCCCAGCAAGGTCAAGCTGCCTCCTTACTATCCGGATGATCCGCAGATCCGCAAGGACTGGGCCCAGTACTTGGAGTCGATCGAGCACGTGGACTGGGAAGTCGGCCAGATTCTGGACCGCCTGGAGCGGGAGGGAGTCGCGGACAGCACCGTCGTGTTCTTCCTGACGGATCACGGCGTGAGCCACGCTCGGGGCAAGCAGTTTCTCAGCGAGGAGGGCGCCAAGGTGCCCTTGGTCGTCCGCGCTCCGGGTAGGATCGAGCCCGGCACTGTGCGCGAGGACTTGGTCGCGCACATCGATCTCGCCGCTTCGTCGCTGGCGTTCGCCGGGATCGAGGTTCCCGGCTGGATGGAGGGCCGACCGTTGTTCGGCTCGGACGCCGAGCCGCGCGACTACGTCGTCTCGGCCCGGGATCGGTGCGACGAGACCGTGGACCGCATCCGCAGCGTGCATATGGCCCGGTTCAAGTACATCCGCAACTTCGTGCCCGAGCGCCCGCACCTCCAGCCGAATCGCTACAAGGACGGCAAGGCGATCATCCAAGCGATGCACCGGCTGCGCGCCGATGGCAAGCTCGCGCCCAAACTGGAAACGCTGTTCTACAAGCCGCGACCCGAGGAGGAACTCTACGACCTCCGGGAAGATCCGTGGGAGATGCGCAATCTAGCGGGGGACGCCGCGTACGCGGAAAAGCTCGCCGAAATGCGCTCGATTCTGAAGCGCTGGATCGAGACCACGGGCGACAAGGGGCAGACCTTCGAGACGGCGGACGAATACGGGGCGGACATGGCTGTTTACATGCGCGGGCGCGAGGACGAGCAGAAGGAGATTCTGCGTCGCAACATCGCCGACACCGAAGCGTGGCGCAAGGGTCGCACCGGGAAGTGAGCGCTGGCGGCACCGGCACCCGATCCACTCGGCTACAATGTCCGCATGGCTGAAGTGATCCATACCTCCAAGATCCGCATCTTTCAAGACAAGCCCCCGGAACGGCGCGCCTACGTGGAGGGCTTCGACCAGCCCTTGGAGTTCGGCGTCCACGGCGGCATCAAGCACTTCTACGGCATGGAGCCGCGCCGCGATCTCCCGGCGACGCTGGACCACATGGTCGCCGCGGTCGGCGGTTGACTGACCGGCACTCTGTCAGGGGCCCTGGCAGTTCGCAAGATCCCGAACCACCCGGACCGGGTTTCCAGTTCCGTCGAAGGCGACATCGAGAACGTTGACGGGGTGATCCGCATCACGCGCATCCGCGTCCACTACGACCTGAAGATTCCCGAGGGCACGCGGGATCGCGCGCAGCGGGCGCTGGACACGCACCAAGCGAAGTGTCCCGCCGCGGTCAGCGTCCAAGACTCGATCGCGATCGAGATCAGCGCCGATATCGAAGAGGTGTGATGCCGGCCGGGCCTCAGTGCCCCTTGTCGATATCTCGGTGCTGCACGCGCACCTCCCGACCGGTCTCGGTCAGGCGGGCCGCGACCTTGTCGGTGATGTAGACCGACCGGTGCCGCCCTCCCGTGCATCCGAAGTAAATCGACAAGTAGCTCTTGCCCTCGTCCGAGTAGCGCGGCACGACGAATTCGAGCAGGTCCATCGCGCGTTCAAGAAATTCGTCCGTCTCCGAATAGGCTTCCAAGAATTCGATCACGGGTCGGTCCTGTCCGGTTAGTACCCGGCAGTCCGGCTCGTAGTGGGGGTTGGGCAGGAAGCGCACGTCCAAGATCAGATCGCCGTCGGTCGGCGCGCCGTACTTGAAGCCGAAGCTGCCCACCGTCAGACGGGGCTCCAGCCGCTCGCCCGGGCCTTGGAAGATCTCCAAGACCTTCCGCCGGAGGTCGTGGACGTTGAACCGGCTGGTGTCGAGTTCGATTTCCGCGAGGTGGCGGATCGGTCGCAGGAGCGCGCGTTCGGCGGCGATGCTCTCGGCGAGCGTACCCGCGTCCGCCGGATGGGGTCGGCGCGTCTCGCTGAAGCGCCGCTTGATCGCGTCGTCCGACGCCTCGAGGAACATCAGCACGGTGGGCAGCGACTCCCGGACCTCCAGGAACGTCCGCGGGAAGCGGCTCAGCGCGCTGCCCTCCCGGATATCCACCACGAGTGCCGCCCGGCCCCGCTCTTGCGCCGCCAGATGGCCGTCGACGAACGGGCGGATCAAGTCGATCGGCAGATTGTCCACCGTGTAGAAGCCGGCGTCTTCGAGCGCACGCAGCACCGTGCCCTTGCCCGACCCGCTCAGGCCCGTCAAGAGCACGAGGCGGGCGTCGGTCGCCGGCTCGTAACCGGCGGCGGCGCGCGCCACGGCTAGCCGCCCTCGACCAGTTCCACGCTGCCGTCGCGCCGGCGGATCAAGACATTCAGGCGGTTCGTGTCGAGGTCGCGGTAGGCCACGTAATCGCGGTCACCGTCCTCCAGCGCGAGCAGCGCCCCCTCGGCTGTCATCGGCTTGGGCTCGGCGCCGGGCGAGCGGACGATCTGCGGGCGGGCCGGGGGTTCGATGGATTGCTCGACTGGCAAGTAGACCCCGATCGAGGCCGCGGTTACGGGCGACGGTCGGTCTCGCTGGCGTCCGGGGCGGTGGGTGTCGATGATCTTGCGCTTGTTGCGCATCGCCTGCTTCTCGAGCTTGTCCAGAGCCGTCTGCAGGGCGATGAATTCAGTCGTCCCCCGACCGGTCACGACCAAGGTGTGGCGCAACGCTCGCAACGTCACTTCCGCCTCGCACAGGTGGCGTTGCCGCGAGAGCGTGGCATGCGCTCGGAGGCTGTCGCCCCTCGGCAGAATGCGCTGAATCTTCGTCAGCTTCCGCTGGAGCTTGTCACGCTCGCGAGCCGAAAGGCGAGCGGCAGGAGCCACGGTTTCGATCTGCATCTTCGACAGCCCTTCCCTCTCACATTATAGCAGCGTCGTAACTCTTCTATTGCGAACGAGTTGCGACCGGGAGGGCGGCTTGCCGACAGAGTCTTGCCGCAGTTGCTAGGATGCAATTCGCGCCATGTGGCGATCCGTTTTGCTTGCCTATCCGTTCGCCGCGGCCTACGTCGCGGTCGTGGTGCCGCTCTTCGTGCCGATCACGTGGGTCTCGGGCTCGATCCGCCCGATCTACTGGATGGCGCGCCAAGGGTGTCGCATCGGGCTGCGCTTGGCAGGCGTGCGGACGCGCTACCTCGACGCGCATCGCGCCACCCAGCACCCGTGTTGCGTCTTCGTCGCGAATCATGTCAGCAATCTCGAGGCGCCGGCCCTGTTCGCCGCGCTTCCGAGGATCGCCGTGATCATGAAGCAGTCGCTCGGCCACTTGCCGCTGCTGGGCTACGCGATGCGCTTGGGAGGCTTCATTTGCGTGGACCGCAAGGCCAAGGACTCGCGCCGGAAGGCCCTTGACGCGGCGGTCCGCACGTTGCGCTCGGGCGTTTCGATGCTGGTGTTTCCCGAGGGTACGCGCAACCAGACCGGCAGTTTGCTGCCGTTCCGTCCGGGGCCGTTTCAGATGGCGATCGAAGCGGGCGTCCCGGTAGTGCCGATCACGATCCACGGGGCGGCCGAGCGCATGCCGAAGGGCTCTATCTACATGCGGCCCGGATCCATGTCTGTCAGGTTTCATGCCCCGGTCAGCACGACGGGCATGCGCTTGGAGGATCGGCTGGACTTGATGGCCAGCGTGCGGCAGTCGATGCAGGCGGCTCTCGACGGGCAGCCGGAGTGAAGCCAGCCAGGGAAGTCTCGTGCCGCGCGGCGGCGCAGCTTTACAACTCTTGCATCAAGTGTTGATATACTGGATGGAGAGTTCGGGCCAGCGGCCTCCGCGGATGTCGGGCTGGTAGCCGTAGAGGGTTAAAGTCGCGATCGCTCGAATCGCTTGTTATGTCACGTTACTTCACGTTGCGCGAAGCCGAAGGCATGATTCCTGCCTTGCAGGAGTGCTTGAAGGCGGCGATTATCGCCAAGGAGAGAATCGGGGCAATCGACGGGGAGATGCGCTCTCTCTCCGCGAGGATCTTCATGCTTGGCGGGATGGAAGTGCATCCCGACCGCGTCGCGCGCCAAAAGCTCGAGCGCGTGGCCTTGATGAGAGCGCTGGAGGAAGCTGTCGAGGAAATCCAGCGCAGCGGATGCGTCGTCAAGGATCTTGATGTCGGGCTGCTCGATTTCCCGGCGTTGCTCAACGGAGTCGAGGTCTACCTGTGCTGGAGGCTCGGGGAGTCGAAGATCGAATGGTGGCATTCGACGCAGGAAGGCTTCTCCGGACGTCGCAGGATAGTCGACGAGTTCGATGCCGATGACCCGAGCATGCGGCCCAACTAGGGCCGCATAACGGCAGGCATCGGTCCAAGCGTCCGGAGCCCGCAGGGAGCGTCTGCGCTCGGTTCGCGTTTACTGGAACTCAAGGCCCAGCGAGGCTCCGCCTCAGACCAATTAGCCAGTGTCGGCGAAGTGAGCGCAAGACCCAGCCGCCCCACGACGGCACGTCTCTAACCAAGTCACGGACGAGCGCGTTGGTGTCCAGTGCAATCACTCGGCGCAGGCACCGTCCGCGATGGCGTTGTTCATCTCCTCGATTGAAACTGGCAGACCATCGTACTTGAGAATCCCGAACAAGCGTCCGATTGGGCGCACTGGCAGAATCCGTACGTCACCGTCGTGGATGAAGTAGCGAATACGATCGCCGGGCTTAAGTCCAAGTGCGTCGCGCACCGCCTTCGGCAACGTGGTTTGGCCCCTCTTGGATATCTTCGATTCATGCATGATATTTCCCCACTGGACTCAAACGACAAGCGGTTCTGTTTTCCGATGCACGGGTGGTCCCGAGGCCATGACCTTTGGTGAATCGAGATTTTTCGAGTCCCACGAGGGTGAGAGCATCGCCGTTAGCCATCGGTGTTGCCGATTCGATGCGTTCAGTTGCCGGAGGCGTGTCTGTCCTCCGGCTTGACGTGCCGGATCTTGACAGGCGTGAAGATCCCTCGACAGCCCGAAGCGCCTTGCCAGTAAAGGCCTCTCCGCAATGCGTCGATGCAGCCAGGCCCTGGACAGATTCGGAAGGCACCGGTTACGTCACGCGGACGTCCGCGATCGCGCGAGCGCCAAGATTCATGGTGCGACGGAGCTCCGCTGCCCTACGCTCACGACCGCGGATCGACTCTTGGCTCAGTTGGCGTAGTTCCACTCGGTGCCTGCGGGCGAGTCCCGCAACACTACCCCGCGCTTCGCCAGATCCTCGCGGATGCGGTCGGCGCGCGCGTATTCCCGCGCCTTGCGGGCGGCCGTGCGTTCCTCGATGAGCGCCGCGATCTCTTCCGGCGCGACTCGATTGGCCTCCATCGCCCGCAAGACATCGAAAATTGAGTCGAACAGATGCAGCAATTCTCGTGCCTCGGCGGCGTTGCCCGGCCCGAACTCGCCCGTGTCCATTGCCGAATGCGCGATGCGAACGTACTCGAAGACCGCTCCGAGCGCGCCTGCGGTGTTGAGGTCGTCGTCCAACGCCTCGCAGAACTCCGCCTGCGCCCGAGACCAGGTCTCCGATGCGGATACGCTGTCCGCGCTTGCCTCGACCGTGCCTAGGCGCCGCTCGAAATTCCGCAGTCTCTCGATCGCGGCAGCGGCCGCGCGCAGTCCGTCGAACGTGAAATTGAGCTGCTTGCGATACGGCGTGGAAACCAGCAAGTACCGAATCGCGTCCGGGGCGTGCCCCTGCGCCGTGAGGTCCCGCAACGTGAAGAAGTTTCCCTCCGACTTGGCCATTTTCCGGCCTTCGACCAAGAGGTGCTCGGCATGCACCCAGAAGCGGGCGAACGGCTTGCCCGTCGCGCTTTCCGACTGGGCGATCTCGTTTTCGTGGTGCGGAAACTGCAGGTCCACGCCACCGGTATGGATGTCGAACGTCGCGCCTAGGTAGGCCATCGCCATGGCCGAGCACTCCAGGTGCCATCCGGGCCGGCCGGGTCCGTAGGGGCTCGGCCATGACGGCTCGCTCTCCCGGGCCGCCTTCCACAGCACGAAGTCCCGCACGTCGTCCTTGCCGTACTCGTCCGCATCGATGCGCGCTCCCGCCCGGATTCCGCCCGGATCGAGCCGGGACAACCGGCCGTAGTCCGCCCAGTTGGCGATGCGGAAGTAGGTTGAGCCGCCGTTCTCGTAGGTGCATCCGGCAGCTTCGATCCGCTGGACGAGGCGGATCATTTCGGGAATGTGGGCAGTCGCCGCCGGCACGTGCTCGGGCCGCTCGAGGCGCAATCTCTCGCAGTCCTCGAAGAAATAGTCGACGAATGGTTGCGTGTACTCCTCGATCGACACGCCGGACCTCGCCGCGCCGGCGATGATCTTGTCGTCCACGTCCGTGACGTTCATCACGTGGCGCAACTCCCAGCCGCACTGCCGCAGGTGCCGTCGCAGGACGTCTTGAAATGCAAACGTGCGCAGGTTGCCGATGTGGACGTGGTTGTAGACGGTCGGTCCGCAGGAGTACATGCGGACGGTCTTTCCGTCGGCGGGCTCGAACGCCTCGACCTGGCGGCTCAGGCTGTTGTAGAGCTTGAATGCCACGTGGCGTTCGCGCTGACCGTTATTGTAGCGAAGCCCCCGACTGCCAAGCCGCGGGCCTCCGGGGCCGTGCCGCCGAGAATCCGGTTCCTCTCCGGCCACCGCGGGCCGCAGGCCATGGAGACCGCTGGCGACACCGGATTACATCGTGCGCCCTGCCGATTCGCTACAGTGCAACCCGATTCAAGACCCCAACGTCTCAAAGGATCAACGCGACATACAACACCCGTCTTTCGCTTCGAGGACGACAAGGCCTACGATGTAGGCGTACTCGGCTACGACAAGAGCTAGGGACAGAGTGAGCTAGAGAGATGTACGCCACCGTGACACCGCCCACCGCCCCACCAGCCGGCGGCGAGCGCGCGGCCCGCGGGTACGAGCCCGAGTCGCCGCCCGAGTCGTACAGCATCGACGGCGCCGTGCCGCCCGGCGTGCTCCAGGTCCGCGCCGAGTGGCTGCGTCGCAACCCTGCGCACCCCGGCGACGCCATCCTCGGATTCATCGAGCGGACGGAGACCAGCGTCCCCGCGGCAGCAGCGCGGATCGGAGTCGAGGCCGCGCACCTCGAGTCTGTGGTCGCGTGCCGCGCGCCCGTGACGCTCGATCTGGCGCTCCGCCTCGAGGTGGCGGGCTGGGACACGGCCGAGCGCTGGCTGCGCTGGCAGCTGGAGCATGATCTCGCCGCCGTGCGGAGCCGCCGGACGGTCGCGCCTGTAGATCACGATGCCGCCCACACTTGAATGCCACGTGGCGTTGGCGCTGACCGTTATTGTGGCGAAGCCCCGTCTTCCAAGCCGTAGGCCTCCGCGGCCGTGCCGCCGAGGATCCGATCCCGCTCCGCCTCACCGAGAGCGGCGGCGAACCCGGCCACGAAGCGCGCCCACCGTTCGTAACTGGTGGCCACGAGGCATACCGGCCAATCGGATCCGAACATTAGCCGCGACGGCCCGAAGGCTTCCAGCACCACATCGAGATAGAGGCGCAGGTCAGCCTCGGTCCACGCGCTCCAGTCCGCTTCCGTCACCATGCCTGAGATCTTGCAGTAGACGCGCGGCCGTTTCGCCAGCTCGCGCATCCGCGCGCGCCATGTCTCGAACGATCCCTCCCGGATGCGGGGCTTGGCGATATGGTCGAGCACGAAGACTTGGTCTGGATGGCGGTCGACGAATTCCAAGGTCTGCGGCAGGTGCCGCTCGAAGATCAGCACGTCATACACCAAGCCAGCCGCCGTTACGGCGCGAATTCCGGCGTTGAAATCCGCTCGCAGCATGAAATCGTCGTCGGCCTCGTCTTGCAAGACATGGCGGCAGCCCTTGAACTTGGACTCGTCGGCGAATTCCTCCAGGATTCCGGCGACCCCCGGCTCGACCAAGGGCACCCAGCCGACGACGGCCAGCAGGAAGCCGTCGTCTCGAGCTAGATCCAGCAGGAAGCGCGTCTCGCGGACGGTTTGGCGGGCTTGCACCGACACCGCGCCTTGTACGCCGGCTTCCGTTGCGGCCCGGCGCAGGTCGGGCGGCAGGAAGTCGCGCCGGAGCAGCCGCATCGAATCCGAGATCCAACCGTACTCGGCAGGGTCGTAGCGCCAGAAGTGCTGATGGGCGTCGATCCTCACGCGTTGCGAGCCATCATTGCGGATCTTGGTTTTCGGGAAGGCCGGAGGGCCAGATCTGGTTGCGTACGGGATCGACTAAGGCGCGAATCTCCTCCAGCAACCCCGGCGGCTCCTCGAACGCGAAGGCTTCCAGATTCGTCGCCACGTGCCGCGTCTTGGACATGCCGACCAAGACGCTCGCCGTGTGCGGGTAGTCGTAGCAGAACTTCAGTGCCGCCGCCGCGACATCGACGCCGCGCTCGCGGCACAGGGACGCGACCCGCTCCCCGACGCGCTTGACCTCGTCCGACGCCAAGTGCCATGAAGGCGCCCCGCGCTCGGTCAGGATGCGCAGGTGCAGGGGCGACGCGTTGATCAGCCCGATCCCGCGCTCCGCGCAGACCGGCCGCAGTGCCGTGTCGAGGTCATCGACCATCAGGTTGTAGCGCGCGTACGAGAGGATCGTGTCGACCGGAGCCCGCTCGGCCACGTCCCGCAGGATCCCGAGCGGCAGGCCCGTGATGCCCACGAAGCGACACTTGCCAGACTGTTGCAGTTCGCGCGCGACAGGCAGCGCCTCGTCGAGCACCTGCTCGCGGTCCACGAACTCGATATCGTGCATCTGGTAGATGTCCACGTAGTCGGTGCGAAGGCGGCGCAGCGACTCGTCGATGCTCGCTCGCACCCGCTCGGCCGAGAAGTCGAACGCGTCCATGTCGTAGCGCCCGCACTTGGTGGCGAGCACGATTTGCTTGCGCTTGGCGCCCAAGGCGCGGCCAAGGCGCTCCTCCGAGAGCGTCCGACCGTAGTACGGCGAGGTGTCGAAGAAGTTGACGCCGTGGTCGATCGCCATATGCACGGCGCGGTCGCCTTCGCGAACATCGATTTCCTCGAATTCGTTGCCCAGCGGCGAGGCGCCGTACCCGAGGACGGAGACTTCCAGGCCCGTATTGCCCAGCGTGCGGTATTCCATGGATGCTATTCGTTACCCTGCATGGTGCGGGAAAGGCCAGCTTAGCAGCTTCGCGCCGCCTCCCGGACACTGCCATGACGATGTCCCTGCCGTCCACGGAAACACGCAATCCGCGCTCGGCTGCCATCGATGAAGCGACCACGGAGGAGGTCCTGGCCACGATCAATGGCGAGGACGCCGCCGTGGCCGGCGCGGTGCGCGAGCAAATCCCGCGCATCGCCCGCGCGTTGAATGCCATCCAGGAGCGCTGGGAGCGCGGCGGTCGGCTGTTCTATGTCGGCGCCGGCACCAGCGGCCGGCTCGGCATGCTCGACGCGGTCGAATGCCAGCCCACGTTCGGCACGCCCCCGGACCGGGTTCAGGCCCTGATCGCCGGCGGCAGCGAGGCGCTGGTGCGATCGGTCGAAGGGGCGGAGGACCGCACCGCTGACGGGCAAGCGGATTTGGAGGCGCGGAATTTCGGCGCGGGGGACGCGCTGGTCGGCATCGCGGCGAGCGGAGGCACTCCGTACGTGCTAGGTGCCGTCGCCTACGCGAACGGATGCGAGGCCGTCACGGTGGGATTGAGCTGCAGCCCGGGATCCGCTCTGGAGAGCGCCGTCGACTATCCCATCACCCCAGACGTTGGTCCCGAGGTCGTCACGGGCTCGACGCGCATGAAGAGCGGCACGGCGCAGAAGCTGGTCTTGAACATGCTGTCGACCGGATTGATGATCCGCACCGGTTGCGTTCTCGGGAATCTCATGGTGAACGTCCAAGTCAAGAACGAGAAGCTCGCTCGCCGCGCGGAGCGGATCGTGGGAGAGGTCACCGGCTGCGCCCCTGAGGAGGCGCGCGCCGTGCTGGTCGCGGCGGGCCATGACGTGCGCCTCGCGATCCTGATGCAACGGCAGCAACTCGACCGAGACCGCGCGGAGCGCCTCTTGGAGCGTCGCGGCGGGAACTTGCGCAAGGCCTTGCAATCGGTGCTGGATGAGCGAGCGCACCGGGAGGCATAACCTATCGGCAAGAATTAGCGTCATTTCGTTAACTGCGCTAGTTGCAGGCCTCTTCGCGAACGCGGAGCGATGACGATGCAGATTCCGAAACTTCCATGGGTGCGTTCGATCGTGATCGTAGCGGGCGCGGCCGCCGTGACCGCCGCCGCCCTCCTGCTGTACGGTCCCGCGCCGCCCGAAGTGCCCACTGCGCTAGTCGAGCGCCGGGACTTCCTGCGCACCGTGAGCAGCCGCGGCGAACTCAAGAGCGCGGAATCGGTGCAGATCACGGCGCCGCAGACGCCTGACCTGAAGATCGTCATGCTGGCCGAGAACGGCAAGCCGATCAACGAAGGCGATGTCGTCGTCCAATTCGACGAGTCCGCTCAGGAGGACACGCTGGTCGAACGCGAGACGCAGGTTCGCCAAGTCGATAGCGAGATCAAGCAGGCCGAGGCGCAGCACGCCATCACGGACGAGCGCAACGAGATGATGGTCATGCAGGCGCGCTACAACTTGGAACGCGCCGGCTTGGAAGCGAGCAAGCAGGAGATCCTCGCGGAGATCGAAGCGGAGAAAGCGAAGATCGACGTGGTGATCGCCGAGGGCGAGCTGAAGAAGACGGAAACGAACGCCGATGCCAGCGACATGTCGCAAGAGGCGGATATCGACCGGCTCATGGAGCGCAAGAGCAAGGCCGTGCGCGACCTGGATCTGTCGCGCACGTATCTCGGCAGCATGGTCCTGCGCGCCCCGCGCTCCGGGATCGTGCATATCCTTCCCAACAATCGGGCCCAGGGATCCTTCGGCACGGCGCGCCCGCCCTTCCAAGAGGGGGACACGGTGTGGACCGGCGCTTCGATCGCGGAAATCCCGGACCTGGAGTCGTTGCGCGTGGAATTTCGCGTGGACGAGGTGGATCGCGGCCGGGTGGCCGAAGGCCAGGAAACGCGCATTCGCGTCGACGCGGTGCCCGACGCGACGCTCTCCGGGGCCGTGAACTGGCTGAGCCCGATCGCGACCTTGGTCTTCAACCGGCTGCCTCCTGAGAAAAACTTCCCGGCATACTCGGGTATCGCCGACATCGATGCGCGCCTCCGGCCGGGCATGAGCGCCACGGTGGAGGTCGTCGTGCAGCGCATCCACGACGTGCTGGTGATCCCCAGCAAGGCATCGACCCAGATCGACGGCAAGCCGACGGTCTTCGTCAAGGACGGCGCGCGGTACCGGCAGACGCCCATCGAAGTCGCGGCCACGAACGGGACGGAGATCGTCGTCGCGGAGGGCTTGGACGAGGGCGACGAGATCGCCTTGGAGAATCCGGCGGCGCTGGAGAGAGGCACACGGAACTTGTAAAGCAGGCGGACCCTACCCATGACGAAGCTGATGATTCGAATCGCCATCGTGTTGATGGCCGCCGCGCTGGTCGCCGGCGGGTATTTCGTGCTGCGGCAGATCCCGGACCAAGACCGGGAATTCGCCGTCGCGGAGGTGATGCGCGGCGACTTGGTGGTGAAGACTCACCTGCGCGGCGAGTTGCGAGCCGTGCGCTCGCTCACGCTCACGGCGCCGAACATCGGCACGCAATCGCAGATCACGCAGCTGGCGCCGACCGGCGCCTTGGCCAAGCGCGGCGACCTGATCTTCGAACTCGACGACTCCGAGCGCGTGGCCGCGCTCGAAGACAGCCTGCTCTCGGTGGAGCAGATCGAGCAGAACCTGCTCAAGGCCGAAGCCGAGCTGGAGATCCGCAAGAGCCAGGACGAGGTGGAAATCGTCCAAGCGGACTTCCAGGTGCGGCGCGCGGAACTCGAGGTCCAGCGCAACGAGTTGCTGGCGGCGATCGACGCCCGCAAGAACGAACTCACGCTCGAGGAGGCCCGGCGCCGCAAGCAGAAGCTGGAGGAGGACATCAAGAACCGCCTGCAGCAGCGGGAAGCGGAATTGGCCGTGCTGCGCGAGCAGTTGAAGAAGGCGCAGTTGGACGTGGACCGCGACAAGCGCAGGATCGCCCAGTCCCGCGTGCTCTCGCCGCTGACCGGCTTGGTCTCCATCCTGCAGAACCGTTCCGGAGGCAGGGGCGGGTTCGGCCAGTCCTTGCCGGAAATCCGCGAAGGGGACCAAGTGCCGGCGGGCATGTCGGTGGCCCAGTTGCTCGACTTGTCGGAGATGGAACTGCTGGCGCGCGTCGAAGAGTCCGAGCGCGCCAACCTGCAGGAAGGGCAGGAGGTCTTCATCCGCTTGGATGCGATGTCCGACAAGACCGTGTCGGGCACGATCAAGCGGCTGGGCAACACGGCCTCGGCGAATATTTTCGCCGGCGAGGCGACCAAGAAATTCGAATGCGTGATCGGCATTGACATGCGCCAGCTGCTGGAGAGCGTCGGTGCCGAGCCCGAGCGCATCGAGAGGATCATGGCGACGGCCAGGCAGAACGCCGAAGTCGGGTACGGGAGCACGCGTCGCGAAACGCGGCCGCAACCGAGCCAGTTGACCAAGGACGACAAGGGCTCCGTGCAGCAGGAACGCCCGGCGCGCGGGGGCGGCAACGAGCAGCAAGCCGCCGGCGAGCGTCAAGGACGCCGGCAGCGCGCCGGTGCCCAAAGCGGCCCTGCCGAGGCTGGCGGCGGGCAGCAGCGTCGCGGTCAAGCCGGGGATGGCCAGCCGCGCGGCGCCCAGCTCGCCCAAGGTGGCCAGCCAGGTCGGGGCCAGGGCAGCCCGGGCCAACAACAGGGGCGCGGTCAAGGCGAGGGCCGTCAGCCGCGTGACGGCCAGGACGGTGGCGGTCAGGGTGCCCAGGGACGCGGCGGGCAGCGAGGCGGTTTCGATCCGTCCCGGATGTTGAGCGCGCTTCCCGAGGATGCGCGCAAGAAAGCCGAGGCATTGCTCAAGGGACGTTCGCCTAGGGATCTGAGCGACGAGGAGCGGCAACAGTTCCGACAGATCATGACGGCTGCCCGTGGAGGCGCCGGAGGGCAGCAGGGCGGTCGCGGCGGTTTCGGGGGAGCGCAAGGCGGTTTCGGCGGCGGTGCCCAGGGCGGCGGTGCCCAGGGTGGCGGCGGTTTCGGTGCTGGCGGCGGTTTCGGTGTCGCCGGTGGCAGTTTCGGCGGCGGCTTCGGCGGCGGCGGGGAACGTGCTGGCGGTGGCAGAGGCGGCCAAGCCAGTCCGCAAGAGAGATCAGGTTCGGGTTCCGAGTTCTCGGAAGCGGAGCGAGACGCGGCGTCCTTGCCCGAGCCGCCGCAGCAGGGCTCGGATGTCGAGGTGCTCCTGCGCCCCGGCTTGCTGGCGGATGCCGAAGTCATCGTGGAGAGCATCCCCAACACCTTGTACATTCCGTATCAAGCCGTGTTCGAAGAAGGCGCGCAATCGGTCGTGTACGTGGCGAACGGCAGTCGGCTGGAGGCCCGTCGCGTCCAGCTGGGCCGGCGGTCCGAATCGCAGGTTGCCGTGGTGGAGGGCCTGTCCGAGGGTGAGTTGGTCTCCCTGTACCGCCCGGACTCGGCGCCGGCCGCGAGCAAGAAGTCCGCGGAGCCGTCAGCGGGTCCGTCATTCCCCGGCGGCGGCGTGAGCAGAGGCCGCTAATCGATGCAGATCTCCAACGTCCTGCCCGAACTCCAGATGGGGATCGGGAGCCTGCTGGCCCACAAGCTGCGCACCCTGCTGACGATGCTCGGCATGATCTTCGGGGTCGGCGCCGTGGTTGCGATGCTCTCGATTACCGAGGGCGCCCGGCAAGAGATGATCCGCTACATCGACCTGCTGGGCGTCAACAACATCGTCGTCGAAGCGAACGAAGCCCCGGACCGGGACACGCTGATCGAAGTGCGGCAAGTCTCGCCGGGCCTGACCTTCCGCGACGCCCGCGCGATCGCCGCCAACACGCCCAACATCGCCAGCCAGTCCGAACGCAAGACGTTCCAGCCGACCAGCTTGCTGCCGACGATGGACGGCGACCTCCCCACGGTCATCGGCGTCCAGCCCAACTACACCGACATCTACAGCTTGCACCTGATCGAGGGCCGCTTCTTCACCGCGGACGAGCAGGCCCGCTCGTCGCCGGTCTGCGTCCTCGGCGAGCGCGCGAAGATCAGCGTCCTCGGCTATGGCGCCGCAGTCGGCAGTTACATCAAGGTCAACGAGGTGTGGCTGCACGTGATCGGTGTCGCGGCGCCGCAGGCCACCGCGGAGTCCGACGTGGAGGGCTTGGAAGCCGACGACCGCAGCAACGTCATCTTCGCGCCGCTGAATTCGGTGATGCGGCGCTTCGAGGACAACAACAGCTACCTGAAGGACGAAATCGACGGGATCTTCCTGCGCGTCGAGTCGGGAGCCGACCCCATCGAGACCTCGCAGATCGTGCGGGCGATCCTCAACACCACCCACAACGGCGCGAGCGACTTCTCCGTGCTGGTGCCGGCCGACCTGCTGGCCCAGCGCGAGCAGCAGCAGCTCGTGTTCCAGATCGTGATGATCTGCATTGCCGGCATTTCGCTGCTGGTCGGCGGCATCGGCATCATGAACATCATGCTGGCGACCGTGCTGGAGCGGACCCGGGAGATCGGCATCCGCCGGGCCATCGGGGCGCGCCAGCGAGACATCATCCGCCAGTTCCTCATCGAGGCCGTGATGATCTCGATCCTCGGCGGACTGATCGGCATCGCGGCCGGATTCGGGGGTTCCAAGGTCATCGCCGCCATCGCCGGCTGGGCGACCGTCGTGACGATCATCTCGATCATCGTGTCGTTCGGCGTCTCGGTATTCATCGGGCTGCTGTTCGGCATCTATCCGGCCATGCAAGCGGCCAAACTCGACCCCATTGAGGCCATCCGCTATGAGTAGTGCTTCCAAGACCTTCGCCGCTCTCGCGCGCCGGCTGCGTCCGGCCTCGCTGCTGCTGCTTCTCGGCGCGCCGGCCGCGGCGCAGTTCGCGACGTTTCCGGACGGGGCGTACTTTCGCGAGCAATGGCAGGCGGCTCCGTACGAGGTCGAGATCGACACCGTCGCGACGCTCGAGGACCTGGTGGTCGATGGCAAGCTGGAACTGAGCCTGCGCCAGTACCTCGAACTCGTGATGGCGAACCACCCGGACATCCAGATCCAAGTCCTCAACGTCCGGGAGTCCGAGAATTCGATTCAGAGCGCGTTCAGCCCGTTCGACCCCAACCTGACCCTGAATTTCAACGCGAATCGAGCCACGAACCCTTCGCAGGACGTGCTGCAGGGCGGCGACGTGGTCAGTTCGCTGCGCCAGAACGGCGGATTCACCTACCGGCAGACGCTCGACACCGGATTCAATTACCAAGTCCAGTTCACCGGCCTGAAAACCGCGAGCAGCAGTTCGTTCCGCACGTTCAATCCGTCCATCCAGGACACGCTCTTCTTCCGCATCTCCCAGCCCCTGCTGCGCAATCGCGGCCGCGGCATCCAGCGCATACCGATCCTGATCGCTCGCTCGCGATACGACATCAGCCAGGCCAACGCGCGGAACCGGATCATCGCGATGATCGCGCAAGCGGAGAACACGTACTGGCAGGTCGTCTCGAACCGCGAGGCGCTCGTCGTCCAGGAGAACAACTTGGACCTGCGGCGCCAGTTCCTGAATCGCTCGCGACGCGAGCTGGAACTCGGGGCGATTTCCGAGCTGGACATCTACCAGCCCGAGCAGAATTTCGCGAACGCCCAGGTCAGCGTGACGCGCGCCCTGTACCGGTTGCAGCAGGCCGAGGACCGCGTCCGGAGGCAGATCGGAGCGGACCTGCATCCCGAGATTCGCAACCTGCAGCTCGTCCTCACCGAGTCGGCCGAGCCCCCGATCTACATGGCCTCGTACGAGCCGGAAGAGACCCTGCGCAAGGCGCTGGCGCTACGTCCCGAAATCCTCACGCGTCGCAAGAACCTCGAGGTCGACGATTACAACATCAAGCGCTTCACGAACGCGCAGCGACCGGATCTTTCCGTTAACGCTACCTATAGTGCGACCGGCTTGGGCGGCAACCTCTACGAGAACTCCATCCTCGGAGGCGGCGCTTCCCGGTTGCTATCGGCGGGCGGTTTCCCGACAGCGATGAACCAGCTATTCCAGTTCGCCTTCCCGACATACAGCGTGGGGCTGACCCTCGACCTGCCGTTGCGGAACCGGCGCGCGGCCGTGGACCTCGCCAATTCGTTAATTCAGAAGAAGCGCGACATGTACGAGCTGCGGTCGATCGAGCAAGACATCCGGCTCGACGTGCTCAACGCCATCACCGGCGTCGAATTGAGCAAGGCGGCCATCCAGCAGGCGACGGTGGCCTTGGACTATTCGCAGAAGCGCCTGGACGCCGAGCAGAAGAAGTACGATCTCGGCGTCAGCACGGCCTTCATCGTCTTGGACGCCCAGGACGATCTGGTGCAGAGCCAGGCGGACCTGCTGCAGGAGTCGATCGGTTACCGGCAGGCCATGGTCACCTTGCTGCAGTCGACCGGGGAATTGCTCGAAGCGCGGGGCATCCAACTGAGCTTCAACTAGCCGGAGCGACGGCACCCCTACAATGGGGTTAGGCGTCGGGGCGTGGCGCAGTCTGGTAGCGCACCTGCTTTGGGAGCAGGATGTCGGGGGTTCAAATCCCTCCGCCCCGACCAACTCTGTCCCTGATCGAGTCGCCCGCGCCGCCTCCGCTGGCGCGGGGATTGGTTCGCTCGTCAAGCCTTCCGTGGCGGCTTCGGATCGAGGTTGCGCTCGAGTTCCCTGTCGGACACCGTGGATGAGCCGACTCCGAGCTCGGGGACATCGATCCCCGCCAGCCAGCAGATCGCGTTCATCACCACTTTGCGGTACTCGTCGTTCTGCCAGTTGCGATGGAAGTGGCCGCCGGTGAACCCGAAGCCCCGTCCGCCATCCCTCCGTTCCAGTGTCCAGAGCATCGCCTCCGCACGCCCCTTGGCCGCTTGGATGTGGGAGTAGGGACCCTTGGGGTGGACGTAGGGACCGTCACGGGTCTCGTCGCTCGGCTTGGCTACGAGGACGGGCGTGAACGTGGCCCCGTCGATGCGCTTGGGACCCGATGCGTCGAGGCCGTCTCGGAAGCGCATGTTGAAGTACCACTCGTCTTCGACAGCGAACGGTCGCACGCCGTTGCTGACCGGGTGCTCCGGGAACCGCTCGAAAGACGGAGTCCAGATCGGATTGCAGGACCACTCGTGCTCGTAGTAGCCGCCCAGCCAGTCCTTGAATTCCTTGCCGGCGTCGTCCTTCAGGACTTCGACACCGTAGTGCATGCACCCGAGGCTGACGCCTCGTTGAATCTGCCGGGCCATCAGCGCCCGTCGGCCGGGGTCAGCCAGAGGATGCTTGCGTCCGCCGTCCGAATAGATCACCACCGCGTCCGCGTCGTCCAGCGTCGCGTCGGCGTCCACCCAGCCTCCGTCGTAGCGTTCCACCGTCAAATTGGGAACCTGGGACAGGCGCTTCTCTAGCAGCAGCGTCCCGGCCCGGAATTCATGCATGCCGGGCGGGTGGCTGGGACTGCCCGCGATGAGCACCAGCTTCTTGGCTTCGGCGGCCGAGGCGTAGCGGGGAGCGGCCGCGCCGACCATGAGGAGGCGGAGGAATGCGCTTCGGGTCATGTTTGAATCTTACTGCGGTTCCGGATGCGGTGGGGGCGTAGAATCGTGGATTGGACAATAACGGCGAATTGCGCATCCTCTCCCTGCTGGCGAGCGGAACCGAAATTGTGTATGCCTTGGGGTTCGGTTCGCGGATCGTGGGGCGGTCGCACGAGTGCGACTATCCGCCTGAAGTCCGGGCGCTGCCGCAAGTCACCTCGCCGCGCTTCGCCGTAACAGGATCGAGCCGCAGTATCGACGACCGGATCAAGTCGCTCGTGCAGGATGCGGACGCCCTAGACGCGTTGGGAGTTTACCGTGTTTCGACCGCGCTGCTGCGGTCCCTGCGACCCACGCACATCGTGACGCAAGTCCAATGTCAGGTATGCGCCGTGAGCCAGCGGGACGTGGAGCGCGCGGTCGCGCAGGTATCCGGCTGCGAACCAGTGATCGTCTCACTGCAGCCGGACTCGCTCGAGGAAGTCCTCCAAGGGTTCGCGGATGTCGCGGCGGCACTGGGTGACAGCAAAGCCGGAACTCGTCTCGTCGATTGGGTGCGCGGGTACATGCGTGCTGTCGTCGATGGCCTGCCCGAGGGTCGCGCCCAGCCCGGCGTGGCCGTGATCGAATGGATGGATCCGCTCATGGCTGCCGGCAACTGGACGCCCGAACTTGTCGAGATGGTCGGCGGCCGCAACCTGCTCGGCCGTAGCGGGGAGCACTCGGGAAAGATCTCGTTCGAGTCGTTGCGCGAGGCAGACCCCGACGTCATCGTCGTGAGCCCGTGCGGGTTCGACATCGCGCGCACCCTGCGAGAGCGCTCGGCGTTGGAGGATCGGCCCGGCTGGGAGAGCCTGCGTGCTGTCCGAGCGGGCAATGTCTTCGTCGCCGACGGCAACCAGTACTTCAACCGACCGGGACCGCGCGTGGTGGATGCGCTCCAGATCCTCGCCGAGATCGTGCATCCCGGCAAGATTGACTACGGGCGTCGAGGCACTGGGTGGGTTCGATGGGCGGATGACGGATTCACGGAGCGGAATCCAGCCGATGCCGACGCCAGTCGGGTTTCCGGCTCATAGACGGACTCCCATCCCTCGGGGGCGCAGCGTGACCGTCAATTCCTCTTGCTTGCCGTTGCGCACGATGGTGAGAACGACGCTGTCCCCGGCTAGCTTGGGACCGAGCGCATCGCGCATCTTCCCCCGATCCGTTATCGCCAAGCCGTCGACAGCGATGATGAAGTCCCCGCCCCATGGAATCCGGTAGTTTCCGATGATCACGTCGCGTTGCGCGCCCCGCATGCCCGCCTCTTCGGCCGCAGATCCGGAGTCGACGTCGGTGACAAGGTAGCCTGTCGCGGGAAGCCGCAGAATCCGTGACCAGCGTCGTGTCACGAAGAACCCGTCGATGCCTAGATCCTCGGGCGGCTGGGCTCCGCCCTTGACGAATCGCAGCAGCGCTTTGGCGCGGCTGATCGGCATGGCAAAGCCGATGCCGATGTTGCCGCTAGGCCCGTAGATCGCGGTATTCACGCCGATCACGTTGCCGCTCGAATCCAGCAGCGGCCCCCCGCTGTTGCCGGGATTGATCGCCGCGTCGGTCTGTATGAGGTCTTTAAGGACGCCGCGACGGTCTTCGATCGACCGTCCGGTAGAACTGACCACGCCGGTAGTGAGCGTGCCCTGCAAGCCGAACGGATTGCCGATCGCGAGGACCTTCTGGCCGACTTGGACGCTATCGGAGTCTCCGAGAGACAGATACGGCATGGGCTCGGCCGGCTCGATTTGGATCAAGGCCAGATCGTTGGCCGGATCCGTCGCGAGCACTTCGGCTATGTACCGAGTGCCTTCGTCGGACTCCGCCAGCGGAGTGACCTCGAGTTCCGCGCTGCCCTGAATCACGTGGAAGTTGGTCAGGATCCGGCCCTCGGCGTCGATCAGAAAGCCGGATCCGGTGGATTCGCTGGGATAAACCTGCAGGAACCAATCGCGGTGCAGCACGGTGCTCGTGATATGCACCGTCGCCGGACTTGCGCGCCGGTAGATCTCGATGTTCGAGAGTTCTTCGGCGGTGAGGATGGAATCCGCCTCAGTCCAGAACGGTTCTTCGAAGACGGTGGGGGCTGGATGCCCCGCCCGGTCCGGCCAAGCGGTCCAGCAGACAATCGCGATCAGCACGGCGCCTGCCAGCGCGACCGGCCTCCAGAACGATGTTGTCGAGACAGGCATAGGGGTTAACGAGCCGCCGCGGTCACTGGATCCGTCCGCTCGGCTGCCGCTCGGAGCTTTGCGTACACTTCGCGCACCTGACCGAGGGTCCGCTCCTCGGTGCCGCTAGTGTCGATGACGAAGTCGGCATAGGTCAGCTTGTCTGCCAGCGGCATCTGGCGGGCCATGCGGGATTCCGCCTCTGCTGCCGTGCCGCCCTCGCG
This sequence comes from Bryobacterales bacterium, assembly GCA_965242625.1. Lineage (GTDB taxonomy): Bacteria > Acidobacteriota > Terriglobia > Bryobacterales > UBA6623 > VXMF01. The sequence continues at coordinate 2,608,132 of CBDEST010000005.1, forward strand.
CTCCACGAATCGCTGAATCTGGGTCCGGCGCGGGCAGGCAGCCAGGACCAACCGGTCGTAACGCCGGTAGCTTCCGCTCTCAAGCATGATTGCGGCTTCGACCATCGCCACGGCATATGGATGCGAGGACTCGATTTCGCGAAAGAACTCATCGATGCGCCGGAACACCCGAGGATGAATTATCGCGTTGAGACGTTCCAAACTGCGCTCATCCGCGAAAGCGACACTTGCGAGCTCCCTGCGAGCGATGCCGCCGTCGCTGTCCAAGATGCCGGATCCGAAGGCCGATACGACTTCCGCCCGTGCTTCCGCATCGTCCGATAGAATCCCGCGCCCAATCGCGTCGGCGTGCAAGAGCCGACAACCCAACCGCTCGAATTCCGCAGCAGCGAAACTCTTCCCGCTTGCCAAGCCCCCGGTCAGACCGACTTTCAGCATCGGCCCGATCGGTTGCTGTTACGGCTTGGTTGGCCGGGGAGGATTCGAACCTCCACAACGGGCTCCAAAGGCCCGTGTCCTACCGTTAGACGACCGGCCATCGACTCCTAGACTCACCATAGCACGTTCTCTGGATCGGCCCGCCGGATTGACGCTCGAGGCCTGGGCAAGGGATCTTGCCGCATCGAGCCAATCGTTCGCTGGCCCAGTCCGCTGATGTAGTTGTACGCTCCGCGTATCAGCGGCATTCCATCCCACCGCCCGCTGCCCGTGGCCGGTCTCGACTGAACCGGCGTCCCGTATGCCGTGGGAACGCAGGCATGGGCGAAGTTGCGGGTGCTCCGGCAAGGCTGCCGTACCGCACTCGCCAGCTCTCCGAATGCAAGTGCTGCACCAAATTGCGCTCCGTCCTCGGATCAGTTCATGCGTTCGGCACGGATCTGCGACGTTGCTCGCTGGGGCTGCCAGTCCTCGCTGGATCCTCAGATCACATGACCTCGGCGGGCGGGCGCGACGGTTGCAGGGGGCATGGCGTTGGAGACCTGTCAAGGAGATTCGAAACATAGAGAACTGCTCGGTCAATGCGACTCACTGATCGGGGCCTGCGCCGCCCGGAGGCGGCGCAGTACGCCCGTCAACGACCAGCTGAGAACGGAGCATCGACCTCGTCAAGCAGGACTAGGACGTTGCTGCAATAGAGTCGGAACTTGCGTCCTTTGACTGATCCACTCGCTCATCAGGGGGCATATCCAGCCTGTTACATCCAAGATCCGCTGATGTTCCCGAGCCTAGTCCAAGTGGCAGATCGGATCGTAGTGCGCAACCCGGTTACGCAGCTCGTGTAGCGGTCTCACCGAATCATGGACATCCCTCCCAACCGACCGGCCCCGATGGGGAGTTAGCGTTTGCTGGTTCGCTGGACAGCGACATGACAGGTGGCGGTGAATCATGTATCATACATTCGTACCCCCCGGGGCCGCCTCTGCCATCGGCACTAGTGCTGGTGGTATGCGCCCGGGGTAGAATTTTTTTCGTGTGTTCTCGGCCTGTGGCGCGGTCGCTTCTCATCGATTCATCACCCATTTGAGGAATCACCCTCCCGGGCGCAGTCATGCCGCGCCCAATCCTAGTCGCCTACTGCGGACTCGCGTTACAGTGCCTCGTCCGTCGCTCTGACACAACGTTCGGCACGTAGCAACTTCGTGTGCGATTCGCCGCCGCGTCCGTGAACCTCAGTGCCCAGACGTCATGTTGTCTGGAGCCTTGGAGTCGTCTCCCTCACACCTAGCCGCCTTCCACGGCATCTTGGAAGCGTTACCTGGCAAACTGAATCAATGGGTCACGGATCAGTGGCCACACCCCGAGTCCGCTTCAACTTCGAGCGGTACGTGCCGCTAGTACGGCTGTTCCCGCGAAGGTCCACCTGCCAGAGCCGAACCAGCAAGACCTGCGCTCGCTCAAGCGGTTCAACGTGCCGGGTGATGCGATCACCGCGTCCCAATGTAGCATGCATTATATGAATTGCACCCGAAAGGTCGTCCACCAAGGGGCCATATTGGTTGTTTCAGCCATTGGATACGCACAGGTTGTGCGATGAAAAAACGCAATCTGAGGAATAAATAATTGCTCTAATGAAGGTTAATCGATGCTCAAATCTGATCGATATACCAAGCGCGTTCGCGACAAGAAGCACGCCAACAAACCAATAGGACCAGCGTATGACGCAGTGAAGATAGGTATAAATGATGGAGTGATATCCGCATCGCATGACGCAAGAGCACAAGCAAGTGCGGCTGCACCCGCACCTACAATCCATCCCACCTTACGCTTGAGGAATGGACGCCTGACTCGAACGAATTGCACAGAATCTTTCTGAATCGACTGCGTGACACCATCCTTCAGAACCAGTACGATTGATGTCTCACTGAATGAACTGAAGTGCCCCTTAACGATGACGGCCTCGGTGGCCCCGCCCTCATGGAAGCGAACCTTGGTACGGACTCCCGCGGAAATGGTCTCTAATCGACTCCAGTCCGACCGGGCATCTTGTCTCACGTCGTCGCTGGATGCCGCTGGTACAGGGGTCAGCGAGAGCACTACCAACGCTCCGACCACACGAAGCATGTATTGCGTACGCTACCACTGCGAAGCCACTGGCTGGGATCTACCCGTCGGCGCGCCTCCCCCATCGTTCGCGCGGTCGGCCGATCCGAGATCGCATCCCGCTATGTCTCCGCAACGGGACTCCATGGAATCGCCATCGGGAACTTCGGCGATGGCAGGGAAGCGCGGAACCATACTGCAATTCGGCGCGGGCCGGAAATCGTGGATCACTGCACCTCGCCCAGCGGTTGCACCAACTCGCTGAGCAGCACTTCTTCTCCGGGCTGAAGCCCCGAGCCGATGAGGGCGTGCGTGTCGCTGGCATCGAGGACGCTCACCGCTTGCTTGCGATAGGATCCCTCCTCGTCGACCAGCACTACGAAGTCGGCGCCCTCGCCATCCGGATCTGCGCGGACAGCCTCCCGCGCAACCAGCACGCCGGACTGACCGCTCGAAATCACGACATCCGCGCTGGCCGAGAGATCGGGCAGGACCCGCTCGTCGCTGTCTTCGATGAGCACCCGCACCGGGATCCGCTTGATAAAGGCTCCGATGCCGCCGCGGGAAAACTTCGCACCTCCGCCGTTGCTGCTGGCCACGGCGCCCATGTCCACCACTCTCCCCGAAAAGCGCTCGCCCGGATAGGCGTCGAGTTCGACTTCCGCTCGGTTGCCGATGCGAATCAGCTGGGCGTCGACCTGATTGACGGATGCGCTCACCACCATCTTGGAGACATCGACGATCCGCATGAACAGCGCCCCAGGATAGACTTGGTCGCCCGGCTTGACTTGAGCGAACTGGCCGCTCTTGTTGAACATCGTCTCCAGAACGACCATGCCTGGGATCGGCGTTTGGACCTGCAGGCGCTCGTAGTCCCGCAGATGTCGGCCCACGTGCAAGTCCTCTTCCTTGACCTTCAGCTTCTCGCCCTCGATATCCGCCGCATGCACACGCTCCATGAGCGTGCCTTCGTGCTCCAACTGCTTCCAGGTGGCGCGCATTTCGTTGGATACGTTGCGCAACACCTCGGCCTCGATCTCGGATCGCACTTCCGCAGTCCGCAGATCGAGCAGAGCTTTCTCGTACTCCGCCTTCGCGTTAAGCCGGGACTGACGTTCGGTCTCCTTCAGGATCAGGATCTCCGACTCGCGCTTGCGCATGTTCGAGTGGACTTGGACGCGAATGGACTGGCGATCCTCGATGTGATCTTCGAGCCATCTCAATTCGAACTCGGCAATGACCGCCCCCGCTGGCACGATAGTGCCCGGCTCGGCCAGCATGGCCAAGGTCAGGTCCGCGCGGCCGGCATCGCGCGGGCCCCGCAGCTTGGGGGTGCGTATCGCGGCGAAATGCAGTGTCTCGACCGTGCCGCCCAAGCGCAGGGCCTTGACAAGCTCCCCGCTCTCGGCGACGGCCGTGCGCATTTGGATCGTCGGCTGGCCCGAGGAGGTGGTACCTCCCGATCCGCTCGCGAGCCACACCGCCAGCGCAGTGGCCGCGGAAGCGATCAAGCACAGCCCCGCCGTGAGTAGCGGACCGGGGCCCGATGGCAACCGGGGCGATGGCGGAACGGGAACCGGACCTGGAACCGGTACGCCTGCGGGCTCCTGCGGAAGAGGTACTGGCTGCGGACGTGGCATGGAGCGTGGGGCTAGGATCGCTTGATCCCAGACTTATCTTAGTCCCCCACCGTCGTCTCTGCCAACATTCATGCTCGCAAATGCCGAAAAGATTCGGTCGAACCGGAATCCCGAGGGGTCGCCTAGGCGGATTCGCGACGATCGGTCAGCATGTGGTCGGCGAGGATGGCGTCGCGGTTCAGCAGGACGATTTGCTGTCGCGCACCTTGGTACTCCGACGGATCGCGGTCCAAGCCTAGGTGCTTGAGCGTATAGGGCAGCAAAGCGCGTCGCACCCGCAGTTCCACCGAACCGTCTTGCATGCCGTAGTCCAATTCGATCACTTGCTGTTGCGAGGCAGAAAGGTTCGGATGCGGGCCGATCCGCAGGTCGACGAACTCGTGCCAGTCGTAGTCCTCGCGCGGGTCGCATTCGCGCCGACGGCTCGAGCGCGTCTCGACGATTCTCGCTAGCAGGAAGTCCTTGAATGCCGAGCTCTCGTCGCAGTGCGCCCGCAGGTGCCAGCGGTAACCGTCGTGGCCGATCGCGTGCGGCGCGATCCAACGCCAGCGCGGAGCGGGAAATGTCAGCGACTGATACCGAACCTCGATCGAGAGCCCTTCGCGCAACGCCTCGAGCACGAGCTGCAGAGTGTCCGGGTTCACCGCGCGCTTGGGGAATGGCGTGGAATCGAACGCGGGGTAGGTCTTGATCCAAGCGTCTTCCCGTTCCAAGACGCCGTCGGTCACCGAACGTAGCTGATTGAGGAACCCGTCCGCGTCACGGCGCAGGAACAGCGGCGCGAACGCGGGACTGCGTGCGTATGCCCGTGCGCTGCGGTTGTAGATCATGTTTTCCGGCGCCATCTTGAGGTAACGGTTCAAGTCTGCCGAGGCTTGGTTCACGGAGACGCCGAACACCCTCATCAGGTCGCTCCGGTTCATGCGTCCTTCCCAGAAGAGTCGGAACTCGATGAACTCTAGCCGCTGTTCCACACCCCAGCGGAGGCTGCCTCTGCCCCTAGTTACGATTTCCTGCATTAGATTCGCTCGTTTTCTAGAAGTGGCTGTTTCTGCTCACCGTGCCAGCGGTGGCGAACGAGAATATCTCCAACACCTAGCGAGAGCCAGCTCACTGCAATCAACACTAGCACATATGGCGGGACGCGCAAACGATCTCTGCGCAATGCGTCGCATGCAAGACCGATGCGCGATCCTAGCGCAACCGCTCCGTCGCGCGCATGCCTCGGCGTCGCAGCTGGCTGCCCGGCACAGGCGGCGGTTCGCATCACGCCCCGCACAGGGCAGGGGAGTTTCAAGGCCCGACCAGCGGATTTCATGCGGAGCCGAGCTCTTCCATGGGTTTCGAGATCGCTTTGCAATGAATCCGTCCGAGCCTCCCGCTGGCTTGGACGAGTTGCATCTCCGCACCGACGAATAAGGCGGATCTGCCTTCAACCCGGCGGTTACCGAGACTGCACTTCCGCCCGTGCAGAAGTCGTGCCCGTTCCCCGGACTCTCGAGTGCCCGTCCGGACTTATCGTTCGCGTGTAGATAGCGAACCCCCCTTGATACAATGACGGCGTGCTGAGACTGGGCGCGGTATTGCTGACATGCCTCTCCCTCCCGTCCGCCATGGGGGAGCCGCGCGTCGCGGACCGAGTCGATTACAACGACCACGTGCGGCCGATCCTGTCCGACCGTTGCTACAGCTGCCACGGGCCGGATGAAGGCCAGCGGCAGGCAGGCCTGAGGCTGGACACCGAGAGCGGGGCGATCACGCAGCTGGCCTCGGGGCGTCGCGCGGTCGCGGCCGGGGAGCCCGACGCGAGCGAACTCGTCGCGCGGATTTCGAGCGACGACGCGGGGAAGCGCATGCCGCCGGCCTACATGGGCCACGCCGCTCTCCCGACCCATGAAATCAGCGTCTTGCGCCGCTGGATCGAGCAAGGCGCCGAATGGGAGCGACATTGGGCGTTCGTGCCGCCGCGAAGACCGGATGTACCGGATCTTGGCAACCGCGACCGGACACGGAATGCAATCGACTCGCTCGTGTTGCGGAAACTCGCCGACGAGGGCTTGGGTCTCGCTCCGGCCGCGGATCGCAGGACCTTGGCCCGGCGCGCGGCCCTGGACTTGACCGGTCTGCCGCCCGCTCCGGCCGCGGTCGAGGCGTTCGTCGCGGACACCTCTGCGCAGGCGTACGAACGGTATCTGGAGCGCTTGCTCGCGTCCCCTCGATACGGCGAGCACCTCGCGGCGATGTGGCTCGATGCCGCCCGCTACGCCGACACCAACGGGTACCAGACCGACGGTACGCGCTCGATGTGGCGCTGGCGCGATTGGGTGATCGATGCCTTCAACCGCAACCTGGGATTCGACCGGTTCACGATCGAGCAACTCGCCGGGGACATGCTGCCGGACGCCACTCGCGACCAGATCATCGCCTCCGGATTCAACCGGAACCATCGGACGACCGCCGAAGGGGGCTCGGTCAACGAGGAGTTCCGCGTAGAGTACGTAGCCGACCGCGCAGAGACCACCGCTACCGTGTGGCTCGGTCTCACGCTCGGCTGCGCCCGTTGCCACGATCACAAGTTCGACCCGCTCTCGCAGAAGGAGTACTACCAGTTCTTCGCGTACTTCAACAATGTCCAGGAGAAGGGCATGGTGTGGAATTTCGGGAACGAGGACCCGCTGATTCCCGCACCGACGCCCGAGCAAGAGGAGCGTCTCGCCGCGCTCGAGTCTGCCGCAGCTGAGGCCCTCCGGCGCTGGGAGGCGCTCGCGAGTCGGGCGCATGCCGATCAGGCTCGCTGGGAGCGCGAGCTGCGCGGGTCCGCCGCGGCTGACTGGGCCCCGCGACGCGGTCTCGTGGCGCATGCTTCGTTCGACGCGCGCTTGCAGGTTCCATCCTTCACCGGCGGATCCATCGACGGGGACCGACCGGCCGTATCCGTGCCAACGGAGTACGGCGAGGGCCGGTTGGGCTCCGCGGCCGTGTTCGATGGATCCAAGTATGCGGATCTGGGCGAGGTCGGAGTCTTCAACTACTTGGATCCGGTCTCCGTCTCCGCGTGGATCTTCCCGGAATCCGACCGTGACGGGTCCATCGTGGCTTCCATGGGCGAGAGCCCGATCGGTAGCGGCTGGGGCCTCTTCGTGCGGGGCGGCAAGCTCTGGTGGCACATGTCCCAAAGGTGGACCGACCTGAGCCTGCGCATCGAAACCGAGCGAGGCGTTGCGCCCGGGCGCTGGCAGCATGTCCTGCTGACCTATGACGGCAAGCGCAAGGCGCGCGGGGTTCGGATGTACATCGATGGCGTCCGGCAGGAGGTCAATGTCCTGTTCAACAATCTGGACTGGCCCAGCCGGAGCAACGCGACGCTCAAGGTCGGCGGCGGCGGGGGACTCGACAACCGGTTCGTCGGGCGGATCGATGACGTTCGCGTCTACGGTCGCGAACTCTCGCGCGCGGAGGCGCGCTCCCTGTCCGTGGCCGAGAGCCTCGCGCAATTGGCGGCGATCCCCGTTGCGGAACGCACCGGCCCGCAACGGGACAAGCTGCGGCAAGCCTATCTGGATAGCGGCGCCTCTCGCGCGTTGCTGCAGGCGCTGCGGGCGTCTCGGGAAGCCTCCCGGCGCCTCGCCGCCTTTCGCGAGGAGATTCCCTCGGTGATGGTCATGCGCGAGGGTTCGCGCCGCCAGGCTTTCGTCCTCGAGCGCGGGAACTACGCGGCGCACGGCGAGCCTGTCGACCCCGCGTTGCCGGGGGCGGTCTCGGCTGATGCAAGAGCACCTAATCGCTTGGCAATGGCCCGCTGGATCGCGAGCCCCTCGAATCCACTCACCGCGCGCGTTATCGTCAATCGCTTCTGGCAGATGCTCTTCGGCGTCGGATTGGTCAAGACCGTCGACGATTTCGGGTCGCAGGGCGAGGCTCCCGCCAACCAGGCATTGCTGGACTGGCTCGCTGTCGAGTTCGTGGACTCGGGGTGGGACGTCAAGCGCTTGTTCAAGACCATCATGTCGAGCGCGACCTACAGGCAGTCCTCGCGGCTCGACCGCGAACTCGAGGAGCGGGATCCCGAGAACAGGCTGCTGGCCCGCGGGGCGCGCTTCCGGCTGCCCGCCGCGACGATCCGCGATCAGGCGCTCGCCGCTTCGGGAAAGCTGCAGGGCGTCCTCGGCGGGCCGTCCGTCAAGCCGTACCAGCCGCCCGGGCTGTGGGAAGAGGTTTCCGGCAATGTCTACGAAGCCGACGAGGGAGCGAGCCTCTACCGCCGGGGCCTCTACACGTATTGGAAGCGCACGGTCGCGCCGCCGTCCATGATGAACTTCGACGCTTCGGACCGGGAGGTCTGCACGGTGCATGTCACGCGCACCAACACGCCGCTCCAAGCGCTCAACCTGATGAACGATCCAACATTCGTCGAAGCTGCCCGCAATCTCGCCGAGAGCGTGCTCCTGGACGGGCCGCGCAGCAGTGCCGAGCGCATCGATGCCGCCTATCGGAGAGTGCTTTCCCGGCCGGCGCGCAAGGCGGAGATCGCCGTGCTGCAAGACCTGCTGCAAACCTATCTGGACCGGTACCGCGACGACCCTGACGCCGCCGAGTCCCTCCTCGCGGTGGGTGCGTCGCCGTGGGCCGCGACGCACGATCCCGGCGAACTGGCCGCCTACACCGGCGTCGCCAGCTTGGTCCTGAACCTCGACGAGGCGGTGACGAAGCAATGAATCCCGTAACGAGCCTGGCCACCCGCGCCACGCGCCGCCATTTCTTCGGCAAGGCCGCGACCGGAGTGGGGTCGCTGGCCCTGGCGCACTTGCTGGGTCGTGACCTGCGCGGCGCAGCCGACATGCAGACCGCGAACGGCGGCTTGCCCGGCCTGCCGCACTTCGCGCCCAAGGCGAAGCGCGTCATCTGGCTGTTCCAGTCGGGCGGGCCTTCGCAGCTCGAGACCTTCGACCCCAAGCCGGGGCTCGCCGAGCTGCGCGGCCAGGACCTTCCTCCGTCCGTGCGCAAGGGCCAGCGCCTGACGACCATGACGGCTTCTCAAAGCAGCTTCCCCATGGTCGAGTCGGCCTTCTCTTTCCAGCAGCACGGGGAGTCCGGGGCGTGGCTCAGCGAGCTTCTGCCGCACACGGCCAAGATCGCCGACGAGATCTGCATCGTGCGGTCGATGCATACCGAGGCCATCAATCACGATCCGGCTGTCACGTTCCTGCAGACGGGAGCGCAGATCGCCGGCCGGCCGAGCTTCGGGGCGTGGCTCAGCTACGGACTCGGCAGCGAGAGCAGCGACCTGCCCGGATTCGTCGTGATGATCACGCAAGGCACCGGCGGGCAGCCGCTCTACGACCGGCTGTGGGGATCCGGCTTCCTGCCGACCCGCTATCAAGGCGTCAAGTTCCGCTCGGTGGGAGACCCGGTGCTCTACCTCTCCGATCCCGCCGGCTTGGATCGCGGGCAGCGCCGGGCGTTCCTCGACGCCTTGGGAAAGCTCAACAGCATGCAGTTCGATGCGTACGGCGACCCGGAGATCGAGACCCGGGTGGCTCAGTACGAGATGGCGTTCCGCATGCAGCGGTCCGTGCCCGAGCTGACCGATCTCTCGAAGGAACCGGATCCGGTCTTCGAACTCTACGGCGAAGACGCCCGCCGGCCCGGCAGCTTCGCCTATAACTGCCTGCTCGCGCGGCGCCTTGCCGAGCGCGGCGTGCGCTTCATCCAGCTCTATCACCGCGGCTGGGACCAGCACGGCTCGCTGAAGTCGGGCATCCAGCGGCAGGCCCGCGCGACCGATCAAGCTTCCGCGGCCCTGGTGCTCGATCTCAAGCGGCGCGGCCTGCTCGATGACACCTTGGTCGTGTGGGGAGGCGAGTTCGGGCGCACGGTCTACTGCCAAGGGACGCTGACCGAACTGGAGTACGGTCGCGACCACCATCCGCGCTGCTTCGCCATCTGGATGGCGGGCGGCGGCGTCCGGCCGGGAATTACCTACGGAGCCACCGACGAGTTCAGCTACAACATCACGGAGAATCCCGTCGACGTGCATGACCTGCACGCCACGATGCTGCACCTGCTCGGCGTCGACCACACCAAGCTGACCTTCAAGTTCCAAGGCCGTCGCTTCCGTCTCACCGACGTGCATGGCCGGGTGCAGCGCGACCTATTGACCTGAAACGGACGGCGCCTCAGTCCAAGGAGAGGTCGAGGTCGCGGATCGATTCTTGGATCGGCTTCCAGTACGCGACCGCGGTGTGATCGAAGTGCAGCGGCGTTATCGAGACCAGTCCGTCGCGGATGGCCGCGTAGTCGCTGCCCTCCTCGGCGCGATCCAGCGGCACGTCCTCGTGCATCCAGTAATACGGGCGCCCGTAGGGATCGAGCGTCTCGACCATGAGGTTCCGTGAGATCTTGCGGCACTGCCGCGTCAAGGCGAAGCGCTCCGGCTTGCCCTGCGGCACGTTGACGTTCATCGCGACTCCGGGCGGCATGCCGCGCTCCAAGTAGATGGCCGCCAGCCGCTGGGCGACGGTCGCGGGCCAGCGGAAATCGATCTTGCTGCGCTGGTTCACGGAGACGGCCAGCGCCGGTATGCCGTACTTGGCGCCTTCGGCGGCCGCGGCGACCGTGCCGGAATAGTAGATGTTCTCGCCCAGATTCGGCCCGCTGTTGATGCCTGAAACGACGAGTGCCGGACCTCGCTCCAGCAGCAGGGTAACCGCCATCATCACGCTGTCGGCGGGCGTCCCGTCGATCCCGAAGCGTCCCTCGCCGCGTCGCTCGTAGCGCAGCGGGCGCCGTAACGTGATGCGCCTGCTCGAGGCGCTCTGCTCGCTGAGCGGAGCGACGGTGCAGAGCTCTCCGAGCGGTTCGAGGGCCTCTTCCAAAGCCCGGATACCGGGGGCGTCGATACCGTCGTCGTTCGTGATCAGGATGAGCGGCTTAGCTGCGGGCACAATGACTCAGCGTATCGAATGGGGATTCTGGAAGACGCAGCCGAGACACCTAGCTCCGGCACGGTCGATCTAACGGGGTTGCCCGAATCCGGGAGAATCGGCGCTGAAGTCCGCAGCTTGCGTGTTTGAATCGCGCTACTCGGGAACTCCGCTGCGTCATTCCGCTATCGCCGGATGCTCGCTCCTGGCTTTTCCCGGCCGCGGACCATCGCATCGCGCGCGGTGTCCTTTACCAAGGAATGGACCGGGGCGCGTCCTGCGCAGCCCGCTGGCATTGACGCCATCGCTTGCCTCGTAGCGATACCTGTTGACCCTTCGGCAGTGCGCTCCGCGGCAAATCAGCCCTGCGATGCCAAGTGTCACGGGGCTAGACCCGTGAGCCGCTGCACTGGGTCCCCGCTGGCATGATCGGAAGGTATGCTACTCTGTCGAAAAAACAACATGGTTGTTTCTCCAGGCCCGGCGGAGTGATGACCGCCGGGCCGCTTTCGTTCAGGGCAAGTCTACGACCGGACGCTCTCGATCGAGTGCAAGGCGTTGGTGCTGACGACGTAGTTGCCTGTCAATTGCGCTGACCTGCTCGGCGGCAATCAGTCCGCGCTTGATCTCGACCGTGCCATCAACTGTCGCCCGCACGTAATCACGCGCACCGGTAGCGGCAGCGGCACCGACCACTACGCCGACCCGCGGGCACTGCGCTCTGGATGCAACCTATCGAATCCAGGTTCCGGTGCTAGGCTGAGGACATGGAAATCAGCGAATCCGTCCACGAAGCGGAACAGATAGCTTCGCGGGACCTGCAGTTCGTGGTCCGCAATTACGGCCGCTACCCGCTGGTCGTGAAACGCGCCGAGGGCGTCTACCTGCACGACCCCCATGGCCGGCGGTACTTGGACTTCATGTCCGGAATCGGCGTCATGGCCCTGGGCCACTCCCATCCGCGCATCGTCAGCGCCCTGCAGGATCAGCTCGGCACCTTGGTGCATTGCTCGAACCTGTACTATCACGCGAACCAAGGTGCCGTGGCCGAGAGGCTGGCCGATCTCAGCGGCTTGCAGAGAACCTTCTTCTGCAACAGCGGATCCGAGGCGGTCGAGGCCGCCTTGAAGATCGCGAAGGGCTGGGGCCGCAAGCTCTATGACGATAAGACCGAGATCGTCGCCTTGGAAAACTCGTTCGGAGGGCGCACCTTGGGCGCGATTTCGGTGACCGGACAGCCTGCGTACAGCGAACCCTTCGCGCCGCTGATCCCGGGGATTCGGTTCGTGCCGGCGAACGACTGCGAAGCGCTCTCGGCGGCTGTCAGCCGACGGACCGCGGGCATCATTATCGAGCCGATCCAAGGGGAGGGCGGCATCGTCGAGCTCACCCGCGAGTTCGGTGCCTTGGCGCGGGATCTCGCCACAGCGAACGATGCATTGCTGATTTGCGACGAGATCCAATCCGGCATGGGGCGCACGGGGGAAGCGTTCGCGTTCCAGCACTGGGGCGATGACTTCAAGCCCGACATGATCACGCTGGCCAAGCCGCTGGCGGCGGGCCTGCCGATCGGCGCGACTGTCTGCACCGACTCCGCGGCGTCCGTGCTGGGCCGCGGCATGCACGGGTCCACCTTCGGCGGCGGCGCGCTCGCCTGTCGCGCGGCCCTGGAGTTCCTGGACATGCTCCCGGAATTGCTGCCGCACGTAGAGGATGTTTCCCGGTATTTCCGGTCGCGCCTGGGCGAACTCGTCGACCGTTACGAGTTCGTGGCGGGCTTGCGCGGAAGGGGCTTGATGGTCGGCGTGGAACTGACGATGCCCGGAGGGTCGTTCGTGTCCAGCTTCCAGGAAAAGGGCCTGCTCGCCAATTGCACGGCGGGCAACGTCCTCAGGTTCCTGCCCCCCTATGTCATCGAGCGGGAGCACGTGGACGAGGCTGTCGGCATCTTGGACGAAGTCTTCCGCCAGTGAGACAGAGAGGCCGCGGGGCTGCTGGACCGCATCGACACTGACCCCTCCGAACCGGAAACAAGCCTATCGAGAACCCCGCCATGCTTGGCCGCGCAATCCTGATCGCCCGCTCCCTATTCCGCAACCCCGGGCGCAAGCGCCTGCTGGCAAGCGGCCGAGTGACCCAGCGCGACTTCCGAGCCGAAGCCGAGCAAATCGAATCCATCAGCACCCGAGTTGCGCAGATCAACCGCCGCCAACAGGAGCTTCACGCCCGCGCCGCCAGTATCAGCGACGGCCCGGACGGCGAGACCGACGAGGCGCTCAGACGCTTGCGGCCATTGATTGCCGAACTCAATGACCTCCAGCGCGAAGCTGTCCGACTGGCCAACTTTGATATCGAGAACCTGAGCAACGACGATCACCCCCTCGTTCAGCGCAACCGCGAAATGGCCACCCGATACCGCGATGCATCCGCGAAAGCAGCGGCCCAATCCGCCTGCCGACTCAAAGAGATCGACGCCAAGCTCGCGGACACTGCGCCCGCCTGTCCGCCCGGAACTAGTCCCTATCGCGACTCGACCCCGTCCGCACCGCGCAGGAAGGAATCCCCATGACAGCGAGTCAGCAAAAGCTTCACCTCGAAATCCAGCGCCGTCGCACAGACTTCGCTATCGGAATGGCCCAAGCCTATGGCGCGGCCACGTCTGCCGACTCGCCCTATGACAAGGCCCTCGAGGCTTTCACCAAAGAGGCCATGGAATCCCGCGAGACCGAGCTTGCCATGGAACAGGCCCTGATCGACCTCTCTGAAGCAGAGAGCGCGAAAACAGAGACGCCGCGTGACCAGTCATGAAGCGAGACAGCCCCAAGCCCACGTCAGCATGGAATGCCTGCGGCATGGCCCGGCGAGTCGCCGGACGCCAGACGCAGATCGCGAGGGACGCCGCCCCGTCACCGCCGCCCGATGATTGAATCGAACGGAGACCGTCAAGCCATGAACTCGCAAGCCGAACGGCTCCCATTGCTATCCCCGCCGCCGGAATCGGAGTCCCCGCCAGAGGCCGCGCCCGCGATGGATACCCACTTTGGCCCCGTCCCGAAGCTCGGTAAAGAAAAGCGCCGCTGGCAATTCACAGCCGCGCTCGGGCGCCGCCCCCGCTATGTCGCGCACGTCTGGCACCCCGACGACTCGAAGCCCGCCGACACGCTCAAGCGATACGTCGTCGAACATCTCCGAGAACTGGAGCCCGACGAACTCGTGGCACTCGAGAATCTCCAGCCCGACGAATACCGCCGGCAGAGACGCGAGCTAGAGCGAGTCCTACAGAAGGCCGCCACGCTCCCGGCCGCTCGCCGGCTTGCCCACGAGCAAGCCCGGGCGCACTTCGCCAGGCAGACACCGGACGAGATCGCCGCCGACAAATCCGGCATCTAGGTTGCCATGGCCCTCCCGTAACAATTGCTAGTCACCGTGCGGCATCACGCCCCGACTCGCATAAGCGACTATCAGCGCTGCACGCTGTGAAGCCAAGCGCACTACACCGGAACGCTCCAGCGCAAGGCCGAAGCGAAGATACGGCAGACCTACCGGAGTCGACCCGCCACTGTCCGATACGCCGCAGTTACGTCGTCCGGCCCGTACTGCGAAGCAACCGTCAACAGGCCGCTCGCAGGTCGTCGTGAGACCGTTGCGGAACGCCGGTTCCAGCTTGTTACGATAAGCGCCCGTGAGAGTCGAGAGCATCGAAACGCGGCATTGCGACGCCGGCTGGCGGAACTACCATTTCGTCAAGGTCATTACGGCGGCAGGCGTAGCGGGCTGGAGCGAGTACGACGAGGACTTCGGGTCCCCGGGAGTCAGCGCCGCCATCGAGCATTTGGCACCCCGCGTCGTGGGCCGGGACGGCGCGAATCACGAGCGAGTCTACGCCGATCTCTTCTGCGCCACCCGGCCTGCGGCGGGGGGCGTCGTCGGGCAAGCGATCGGCGCGATCGAGAACGCGCTGCTCGACGCGAAGGCGAAGACCCTGGGCGTGCCGTGCCACGCGTTGCTGGGCGGCAAGGTGCGCGACAGCATCCGCCTCTATTGGTCGCATTGCGCCACGTGGCGGATCAATCATTCCGAGCACTACCAGCCGGCGATCAACGACTTGGGCGGCGTGCGGGCGATCGGCGCGGAGGTTCGCGAGCGCGGCTTCACGGCATTGAAAACCAACGTGTTCGAGTATGGCGATGGCACGGCGCGGGGCTGGCGTCCCGGCTTCGGCACGCCGTTCGAGCCCGGGCGCAATGTCGAGCGCTCGACGTTGCGCGATTTGCGGGCTCATTTGCAGGCACTCCGCGAGGGAGCCGGTCCAGACATCGACATACTCTTGGATCTGAACTTCAATTGCGCGACGGAAGGCTATCTGAAGATCCTCCGCGAGCTCGGCGATTTCGACCTGTTCTGGGTCGAGATCGACAGCAGGAACCCGCGTGCCTTGGCGCATGTGCGCCAGCAGAGCCGCCATCCGATCAGCTCGTGCGAGACCCTCATGGGCCTGAGAAGCTTCCTGCCGTACTTCGAGTGCGAAGCGGTGGACGTCGCCATCGTTGACGCGGTGTGGAACGGCGTGTGGCAGAGCATGAAAGTCGCTGCGTGCGCGGAGGCTTGCGAAGTCAACGTCGCCCCGCACAACTTCTACGGGCACCTGGCGACGATGATGAACGCCCACTTCGCCGCCGCCGTCCCCAATCTCCGCATCATGGAGATCGACGTGGACCGGATTCCCGCCGACAGCGAGATCTTCACCCCGCCGCCGATCGCGGACGGGCGGCTCGTGGTGCCGGACACGCCCGGGTGGGGCATGGAGCCTGACGAGCAAGCCCTCCGCGCTAGGCCGCCGAAGCGGTAGGGAGCGGATTCGGCCTCTGCACCGCTGCTCGCGGCCCGGATTCGGCCAAGGCGTTCTCTATGGCTTCGGCTCCCTTGGGCAGAGCCGCGCTCATGACTCGGCATCCGCCTTCGGTGATTTCCACCATGTCTTCAATCCGAATGCCGAGATTCTCGCTCGGCAGATACAGCCCGGGTTCGATCGCCACCACCATGCCCTTGCGCAGCACGCCGCGACGGGGCGCCGGGTCATGCACGTCGAGGCCCACATGGTGTCCTAGAGCGTGGGGCAGGCTGGCCCCGATCCCTCGTGGCAGCAGTCGGCGCATTTCGCGCTCGGCTGCCGTCTGCAAGCTCTCCGGGCCGGAACCGTTGAGCGCCATCCCCGGACCCGCTCTTGCCAGTACCGCCCGCAGTGCGCCGAGAACCGCATCGTAGAGGTCGCGCTGGCGGGCAGTGAAGCGACCGCTCACTGGAACCGTGCGGGCGACGTCCGCCGCGTAGCGTCCGCACTCGGCCCCCGCGTCGACCAGCAAGAGCTGTCCATCCTGCATCGCGGATCGGTTCCGGGTGTAGTGCAGCACGGTCGCGTTGCCGCCCGACCCGGCCATTGGCGGGAACGCCAGCCGGTCGCAGCTTTGGCGTAGTGCCTCGCCAACCAGCTCGGCGGCTACCGCGTGCTCCGAGACACCGCCGCGCACAGCTCTCCAAGCAGACCGGAACGCGCTCACGGTCGCATCCGTCGCGGCTTGAAGCGCGGCGATTTCTCCCGGGCTCTTGATGCATCGCAGCGCTGCGAGCGGGTCGTGCAAGTCCCGAAAGTCCGCGGTCTTGGCCAGGCTCTGAAGGCGGTCGAAAAGCGCCTTGGAAGGAAGCCTGTGGGCCGTCATCGAAGCTCTGGGCCGCAGGCCGTGCAACTCCTTTCGATCTCTCAGGAACCTGCGTAGCGCTCGCGGAAAGTCCGCCGACTTCTGAACATCCTCGAACCCGGTCTCGCTGCCGTCGGCCGGATCCAGCGCCGGGCCGTTCCAGAGGGTCGCCATGCGTGGGCGTTCGGGCAAGAACAAGACTTCGCGGTACGGTTGCTCTCCCCGCGCGGGGGCGATCAACAGGGCCGCGCCCGGCTCGCGGTGCCCCGTCAAGTAATAGAAGTTGCTCTCTTGGCGAAAGCCCGTGTACCCGGACTGGCCCTCGTCATCCGTGTAGCCGAGCAGGGCGAGGACTCCCCGTCCGATTCGGTCCGCGAGCCTGCGCCGCCGCTCCGCGAACACCGCCGCGTCGTCATGTGGTGTTCCGGCTAAGCAACGGCATCCCGCGCAAGCAGCTAGGAACAGTCTTCGCGACCCGAGCAATGCCCTTACCATAGCGAGGGCGGGCAGGCGCCTGCGGTCGCCGCGCGCGAATCTCGAGCAACGCCTCCCGGCCGGCCACCTCCGATCCGGATGCCGGGATAGAATCGAGAATTCGGCGCAGCATGAAGCGTGTCAAGCTCATCACCGATGGATCGTGCTTGGGCAATCCCGGCCCGGGCGGCTGGGCGGCCATCTTGCGTTACGGCAAGCACCACCGGGAACTCAAGGGCGCGGAGCCCCAGACCACGAACAACCGCATGGAGATGATGGCCGTGCTCAACGGACTCTTGGCGCTGCGCGAGCCTTGCCAGGTGACGGTCGAGATCGATTCCGAGTATGTCAAGAACGGCATCACGACATGGATTCAGGCTTGGAAGCGCCGGGGCTGGAAGACCAGGACCGGAACGCCGGTCAAGAACCAAGATTTGTGGGAAGCGCTGGACAAGGCGGTCGGCGAGCACCAAGTCGAGTGGGTCTGGATCAAGGGCCATGCCAATCATGCCGACAACAATCGTTGCGACGAGCTAGCCAAGCAGGCGGCCCGCGAAGGGGCGATGCATGCGGGCCGTTGAGGTCCGCCAGCAAGTCGAACGCGGCCGAGCCAGTCGTAGCGACGGGTCGCGGCCTGGCACGGACGGGAGATCCGGCCCGCGACCTCGTTCCCTTCGCGCGCCGTTCCGGTGTCGATCGGCTGGCAGCGCCGCCGAAAACGTAGCGACAGTCCCGCTACGGAACGTGCGCGGACTCCATCGGTCGCGGCCCGGCCGCCGGGATCCCGCCCCTGTCGTAAAATGAGGTCAGGGTCCTGTGTCGAAGCGTTCGGCGTCCATGCTGGTAACCGCAGCCAACGGCCTCAGTGTCACGCGGCTGCTGTCTACCCCTGTGCTCGTGTGGCTGGTTTGGCAGTCGCAACAGGTGGAATCGTCCCGGTACGCGGCGTTCTGGCTGGTCGTTATCTTGCAGCTCGGCGATGCGCTGGACGGGCATCTCGGCAGGACCGGGAGCCGCACGCTGGCGGTGCGCAACTATTTCGGCGAGGTCATCGACCCGATCGCCGACAAGCTCTACATCGGCGCCTCGTTCGTGACCTTGGCGCTCACGAACCAGATCCTCGGGTGGTTCGTGCTCTTGGTGATCGCGCGCGACGCGGCCATCATCGCGGGCTGGTCGCTCGTCTACAAGCGGTACGGGGTGCGGTTGCTGCCGAACGTGCCCGGGAAGCTGACCGATGGCGCGTGCGCGGCCCTGCTGGCCACTGTCCTGCTGAATCTGGACACCTCGTTCGTCACCACGCTCATGCAGGTCACGGCGGCCCTGATTCTGTATTCGGGGTATTCGTACGGTCGCATGGCGATGAATGCCGTTGCTTCCGTCTCGTTGCGACGCCTGCGCGCCTCCGACGCCGCGATGCGGCGCGGGTCGCGCCGCTTGGACTCCGCGCCGGGAGCCTGATTCCGGGCGGGGCGCCGCACGTTGCGGCGCTACTCCTTGCGCTCGTCCCGACCGCCCAGTTCGAGTCGCTGCATGCCCGAGCCCTGCGGCGGCGCCAGGATGGAATCCGGGGCGATCCGACCGGCAACGCGCCGCGCGCCGGCCACTAGCAGCCCGCCCAGGACCATCAGCGCAGCCAGGATCCCGCAGAGGAGAAACGAGTCGAGGACGATGTTCTTCAGATTGTCGTGCCGTTCCGGAGGCTCGACATGCTGCGTGACTTCGGCGCGGTAGCGCACGCGCGCCAGCAGGCGTTGCGCCTCGTCCAAGGAGCCGGGATCCAGGACGACCGCGATCAGCGAGCCGTCATGCTTCGCCACGACGCCTGCGTGCCCGTGAAAGACTTCGATCTGCCCGCGCGCGATCGGATTCGACGGATAGTCCCAGATGATCATCCGCGTCTCGTCGCCCGCCGTGACGTACCGCGCGAAGTAGCCTTCCGCTCCGAAATGGAACCCGACCACGGACGGCGGGAGTTCCGGGGCCAGCCGCTCCAGCCCGGCGGGTCCGAGGATCAACCGTCCGGTATCGGGCACGAGCGTGTCCTGCGGCACGTACCGGAAAACTGGCGGGTCCGAGGTCGGCTTGGGCCGCGGCAGGTACGCCAGAGCCACCTCGATGTCTTCCTCGTCCGGCGCGTCCCCGGTCAGCGTCACCACGTAGTTGGCGAAGTGAATCAGGATCGAATCGTCCTTCTCCACCGCCCGCTCGCCTCGTTCGACACGCTTCGCTCCGTCCGGGCGCAGCCAGGAGAAAGCGGCGACGGCCCCCGTGTCGTCGTAGAACTGCAAGGCCCTGACCAGCACGCTGCGACCGTCGGCGGTCCGGTACCGGGCCTCCTCGGCTTCTTCCAGACCGAATTCGTCGAACAGCTCGGCATCCTCCGGACTGTAAGCCTGCGGTTCCAAGCGCTCGAACGGCCCCAGCGCTTCGTGCAGCAGGGCCCCGGCGGAAGGCAGGCAAGCCCAGGCCAGGATCAGCGTCAGCTGCGCCGCGAAGCCGACCGCGCGCATCCCGTCAATTGACCGCGCCACAGCACCTCTTGTACTTCTTGCCGCTCCCGCAAGAGCACGGCTCGTTGCGCCCGATCTTCTTCGCGCGGACCACTTGCGCGACGGCCGTCCCGCTACCTCCGCCCGTGGCGCGCGCTTGGGACATCTGGCGGCGGTTCTGACGCACGGCTTCCGCGGTGTAGTCGTCAAGGTCCTCCGCGCCCTCGGCGGCGCTGCGATTGCCGTTCGTCTGACCCTCCACCCGGCCCTGGGCGCGCTGCGGCTGCTGCCCGGCGGGCGGCTTCACGCTCAAATGGAACAGGACCTTGAGCGTCTCGTCGCGCAACGTGGCCATCATCCGCTGGAAGATGTGGAACGACTCCTTCTTGTACTCGACCAGCGGGTCCTTCTGCCCGTACCCGCGCAGGCCGATGCCTTCCTTCAAATGGTCCATCGACAGCAAGTGGTCCTTCCACTGCTGGTCGAGGATGCTGAGCCGGATCAAGCGCTCGGTGTGCCCGAGGCGCGCTGCGCCGATCTCGGTCGCCTTTTCCGAATACGACTTGCAGAGTGCCTCGGTGAACGCGTCGGCAATGCCTTGCGGGTCCAGGCCGTCGCTGTCCACGTCGTCGCACTGTACGCCGAAGTGCCCGGCGATGTCGGTCTTGAGCCCGGCGATGTCGTACGTGTCCGGGTGCGCCTTTTCGGGACAGCGCATCTCGACATACTCCCCCACGACATCCCCGACCATGTCGAGGATGTACACGCGCTGGTCCTCGCCGCCCAGGATCCTGCGCCGCAAGCCGTAAACCGCTTCGCGCTGCTTGTTCATCACGTCGTCGTACTCGAGCACGTGCTTGCGCGACTCGAAATGCTGGGTCTCCACGGCCTGCTGCGCCGCTTCGATGCGCTTGGTAATCAGGCGCGACTCGATCGGCACGTCTTCTTCCATGCCGAGCTTCAGCATGAGGCTCTGCATGCGCTCGCCGCCGAAAACCCGCATCAGGTCGTCCTGGAGCGAAAGGTAGAAGCGCGACTCGCCGGGGTCTCCCTGGCGACCCGCGCGCCCGCGCAGCTGGTTGTCGATCCGGCGCGACTCGTGGCGTTCCGTTCCGAGGACGTACAGGCCTCCCAGCGCCGTGACCTCGTCGTGCTCGGCTCCGGTCTCGCCCGTGAACTTTTCCAAGGTCTTCTGCCATGTCTCCTTGTTGTCGGCGTGGTCGGGATCGATCCCCTTGCGGAGCAGCGATTCCCTGGCGAGGAATTCGGGATTCCCGCCCAGCAGGATGTCCGTGCCGCGCCCCGCCATGTTCGTGGAGACCGTGACCGCGCCCTTGCGACCGGCTTGCGCGATGATCCGCGCCTCGCGCTCGTGGTGCTTGGCGTTGAGCACTTCGTGCGGCACCTTCAGGCCCTTGAGCCGCTTGGCGAGCAGTTCCGACTTCTCGATCGAGACCGTGCCGACGAGTACCGGCTGGCCGCGTTCCTGGCACTCCTTGATGTCGTAAGCGACGTTGCGCCACTTCTCCTCTTCGGTGCGGTACACGATGTCCTCGTGCTCCGCGCGCACCAACGCGCGGTTTGTGGGGATCACGACAACCTCGAGCGAGTAGATCTTGCTGAATTCGGGCGCCTCCGTGTCCGCCGTGCCGGTCATCCCGGCCAGCTTGTCGTACATCCGGAAGTAGTTCTGGAAGGTCACCGTGGCGAGCGTCTGGTTCTCTTTCTCGATCCGCACCTTCTCTTTCGCCTCGACAGCTTGGTGGAGGCCGTCCGACCACCGGCGACCGGGCATCAGCCTGCCCGTGAACTCGTCGACGATCACCACTTTGCCGTCCTTGACGACGTAGTCCTTGTCCCGCTGGAACACGACATGCGCCTTGAGAGCCTGCTCGATGGCGTGCTTGACCGCGTAATGCGTCAGGTCGTTGATGTTGTCGATCCGCAGCGCGCGCTCGACCTTCTCCTCGCCCTGCTCGGTGAGCCAGGCGGAACGGTGCTTCTCTTCGAGGATGTAATCCCCGGTGTAAGTCTTCTGCCCGGGCTCGTCGCCCTCGATGGTCTCGCCGCGCTCCAAGCGGGGGATGACTTGATTCGCCACGTAGTACTTGTCGGTAGAAACCTCGGACGGGCCGGAAATGATCAGCGGCGTGCGCGCCTCGTCGACCAGGATCGAGTCCACCTCGTCGACGATCGCGAACGGATGCCCGCGCTGCACGTTCTCGGCGTCGTCGAACCGCATGTTGTCACGCAGGAAATCGAAGCCGAACTCGTTGTTGGTCCCGTACGTGATGTCGGCCGCGTAAGCGTCGCGCCGCTCTATGTCGGTCAAGCCGTGGACGATGACCCCGACGCTCAGCCCTAGCCAGCGGTAGATGCTCCCCATCCATTCGGCGTCGCGCCGCGCGAGGTAGTCGTTGACGGTGACGACATGCACGCCCTTGCCCCCGAGCGCGTTGAGATACACGGCTAGGGTGGCGGTCAGGGTCTTGCCCTCGCCGGTCTTCATCTCGGCGATCTTGCCCTCGTGCAGCACGATGCCGCCCACGACTTGCACGTCGAAATGCCGCATGCCGGTCACGCGACGGGACGCTTCGCGGCAGACTGCGAAGGCCTCGGGCAGCAGATCGTTCAACGATTCCCCGGCTTGGTGCCGGGCCTTGAACTCGGCTGTCTTCGCCTTTAAGGCCTCGTCGGACAGCGCCCGCATCTCGTCCGCGCAGGCGTTGACCTCGGCGACGACAGGCTTGAGGCGCTTGACTTCGCGCTCGTGCTTCGTGCCGAAGACCTTGGCGAGCAAATTTTCGAGCATCGGGGGAATCGGGTGCGGGTCACCCAGTCTTATTGTAGGCGCACCTACTCTTTCGGAGAGCCGGACGGGCGCGGGAACCCGGTTCAGGGATCCCGTGGCGGGGCGGGACTTCCCTTCCGGAGGTACCCGTAGAAGCCCAAGTCGCGGCCGGTCTGGTGCTTGGTCGCCCAGATGATCTGGCCGACATGGCCCGCGAAGTGCGTCATGACGTGGATCACGGCGTGGATCACGGTCACCTCGTAGACTTGGATCCGACGCTTGTCCAGCAGTCGCTCGAGAGGCAGGTTCGCGAGGACGGCGTCGGCCTCCGCGATCGTCTCGGCGAGACGCTTGGCGAGTTCCTCCCCGGGCAACGGGTCGCGGGTGCTGAACTCCCAGTCACGCTCGCGACGATCCGGGGCGCCGCCGATCCCGCTCAGGATCCACTGCGTGACGTTGCCCCGCAGATGGAGCACCAGATTGCCGATCGAGTTCTCGATGGCGTGATCCCGGTGCCAGATCTGGTCCGTCCCGAGTTGCTCCAAGCAAGTCGCGACTCGCGCGCAGCCTTGCGCGAGCTCCTTGCGAGCGACGCGGATGACCTCGCTGCCGACCTGCATGGCTCGAAACGGCTGGTCTCGGGCGAGGCTGGGGCTACTGCAGGGGAGAGAAATCGGTGGCCTTGAGCCACTGGTTCTCGATGCCCGCCACCAGCCTTCCGTTCTTGCGCGACTCGGCGGCGGCTTTCTTCCAAGCGGGGTCTGCCCCGAATGCCGTCCAGGACTTTTTCGCCGCCTCGCGGCTGTCGTGGGCCAGGATGTAGACCAAGGTGTTCCCGGCCTCGTCGCCCTCCGTGGGCGTCCAGTAGCCGATCAGCTTCATGCCGTGCTTCACGAAGAGGTGGTTGGTGTGGTTCCGGAAGCGCGCCAGCAAGTCCGGCAGCTTCCCTTCGGCCGCGGTGTAGATGCGCATCTCGAAAACGCGCTCGCTCTCGGCGGGGCCGGCGGCTCCAGCGCACAGCGGAAGCAGCAGGACGGGCAGCAGTGCCAGCAAGATCTTGGACATAGGGGGTCTCCTCGTGCGTCGCAGCCGTCAAGCGTCCGAGAGCTTGACGACCTGCTTTCCAATGTTAGCACCGGCTAGCATGCCGATAAAGGCCCGCGGCGCGTTATCGATGCCTTCCGCGCAAGTCTCCCTGTATTGCAGCCTTCCGCTGGCCACCCACTCGGCCATTTGCGCCAGCGATGCCTCGTCGTGCGCCTTGAAGTCGAACACCAAGAAGCCCTCGGCGCGGATGCGCTTGACGATGAAGTGCCAGAGGAGGCGCGGCCCGACCGGTGCCTCGACAGCGTTGTACTGGGAGATCTGACCGCAAATCGCCACGCGCGACCGCACGTTCAAGTGAGGGAAGACCGCATCGGTGACCGGCCCGCCCACGTTGTCGAAGTAAACGTCGATCCCGTTCGGGCACGCATCGCCGAGAGCTCGGCCCACGTCTTGAGCCTTGTAATCGATCGCGGCGTCGAATCCGAGCTCGCTGCTGACCCAAGCGCACTTCTCCGGCCCGCCGGCGATGCCGACCGCCCGGCATCCTTGGATCCGGGCGATCTGGCCCACGGCGGATCCCACGGCGCCCGCCGCGCCGGACACGCAAACGGTTTCGCCCGGACTGACGCCGGCGACCTTGAGCAGCCCGTAGAAGGCGGTCAGGCCCGGCATGCCGAGCACGCCGAGGTACGCCGACAGGGGTGCCTTGGCCGGGTCGACCCTTCGCAATGCGTCGGCGGGCGCGACAGCGTACTCTTGCCAGCCCAGAGGGCCGGTGGCGTAGTCGCCGACCGCGTACGCGTCCGTATTCGACGCGATCACCCTGCCCACGGCCGCGCCGACGATGGTTTGCCCGATCTCGACGGCCGCCGCGTAGGATTTCCTACCGCTGATGCGGCCCCGCATGTAGGGGTCGACCGAGAGAAACGAGACCTGGATCAGGCATTCGCCCTGGCCCGGCTCCGGCACGGGCTCCTGTTCCAAGCGAAAATCGGATTCCGCGGGCACGCCCACGGGGCGCGAGGACAGCACGATCTTGCGGTTCATCGGCACGCGCAAAGTGTACCAAGGCCTGCGCCAGATCTCAGAATCGCTTGGCGCCGAGGCGGCGGACATCGAATGCCGCCGTATGCGCCACTGCCATGACGGCCATCACGCCCGCCTGGACCGGATCGGTCACCACCAAGTCCGCGGCGTCTGGCACGGAACCGGCCATGTTGAGCGAAATCACGAGCAGGTTCCTGGCTTGGACTTCGCGCACGGCGCTCTCGATCTCGCCGCCCATCAAGGCGCCCGCCAGCACTACCGCTTCGACGCGCGGCAGCCGGGCGGTGGCGCGCACGGCTTCCGCGATCGCCCGCTCGCCGACCAAGGGAATCGTGTCGACCGAGATGCGCTCGCCCCTCAGGTTGTGCCGGTCGGCTTCCGAAACCGCCCCGACCGCGACCTGGCCGACCTGCGAACCGCCCCCGATGATGACGATGCGTTTGCCGAACACGTGATGCAAGGTGTGCTTCGCGGTGACCGAACGCACGCATGGCAGGGAGCGCAACGCGGCCTCCAGGTCGGCCGGGCTCCTGCGACTGGCTAGCTCGATCAGGACCGTCTCGACCGTCGCGCGGGGATCCAAGATCGAGATCCAAGTGATGCGGGCGCTAGCGGCCGCCACGGCTTCCGTGATGCTGTGCAACGCGCTCCCGTCGCCGTCCGCTTCAATCGCCAGCGCGAAAGTCTGCTCCGTTCCGTCGTGCTCCATGGCCCACAGCCTGCTTTCAGAATGGCACAGCCCCTTGGCGTGCCGAGCGACGGCCGGGCAGCCTCGGTCGGCCGCGGACAGTGTCCGGCTGCGTCAATTCACCCAAACCGGGCTCGAGATCGCTTTCTCGCCGTCGACCTGGACCAAGTCAAGGTAGAAGTACGAACCATCCGGCGCACCGTCCGGATCGACGAATTCGAACGATGCCGTGTCCCCGCGCGGATCCAACGCGTACAGAATCCTGCCGTCCTTGACGATCCGAATCGTTCGGATCGGGGCCGTGCCGGCCACCTCGGCGGAAATGCTGACCGGTCCGGTCGCCCGGACCTCGCTGCCCATGGGCTCTCCAGCGACGGCGAACCGCACGGAAATGCGCTCGCCAGTCGTCGCGTACGTCCGGCGGTGGTACAGCCCTTGGAACACGGACTCCCGCGTCAACTCCTCGGCATGCACCGCGAGCAAGGCGGTGCCGCGCTCGGCCGGGCTGAAGCGCGAGAACACCGGGCCCGTCGATCCCCGCGTCACGTTCCTGCGCCGCACCCCGTAGCCGGCGTTGCCGGAATGGTTGTCCGTCGAGGCGACGATGCCGACGCGATGGCCGCGCTCCAGGAACGTCGCTACCCAGTCTTCGGACCGGCGGTGGTCCGAAAACACTTCGATCCCGCGCTGGAGCGCGTTGTTGTGCCATTCCGGATTGCCGGGCCGCCCGCCGAAGTGAGGGATTGTCAGCAAGTTCTCGTCGCGGAAGTTCTCGCCGAGCGCCCGGAAAAGCTCCTCCACGTGGCCCGCCTGCCGGACCGGACCGTGGTATTGCCGCAGGTTCGAGTAGTTGTACATCAGATTGCTCCGGAACAAAGGCATTTCGTCGGCCGTGGTGTAGACGTTGTGATCGCCGCCGACCTCGCGCGGGCCGCTCCATTCGTAGCCGAGGAATGTCACGTACTCGCCGGGTGCATGGTGCTTCTTCGTGGCTTCCTTGATGTCCTCCCACATGGCGTCCGTCGTGATGAAGGCGTGGTCGCTGATCGCGCAGAAATCGAGCGCGGCATAACGGCGGCCGAATTCGAACATCTCTGCGGGCGTTCCGCGGCCGTCGGAGTACTTCGTGTGCGTGTGCAAGTCGCCCCAGTAAATCCCGCGGTCCGGAGAGGATTCCCGGACGATGATCGGATTGCTCCGTCTCTCGCGCCCCTCGCTGTCGCGGGCAATCACGCGGAACGTGCCGGGGCGTTGGAACGACACGCCCTCGAAGCGATAGGCTCCGCGGTCGGCCGCTCGATAAGCTCGCGGTCCCGGCAGCCGCGCGCCGCCGCCCGCCACCGCCAGCGTGACGGTGCCTCGAAATCCGGTCGCGGGATTGCCAAGGCCGTCATCGAGCCACACATTGACCCAGCGAGGCTGGCCGACTTCCCAGTCGGTCGGAGCGAGCACGACCAGCTCCCGAGCGTCGGCTCCGAGGAACTCCAAGCGGGGGCTCTCTGCGAGCGGCAGGAACTCGCCCTCCCCAGCGGCGTCCACGTAGACCCGCTGCTCGAACGCCGACTCGTCCATGGGTTGGATTTCAACGCCCGGCGAGCCGCCGGATCGCTCCCCGAAGACTATGTCGATGTGGTCGCCCGCCCGCAGAGGCGGGCCTTCCAGGATGAATTCATTGATTCGCTGCCAAGGGAAGTACTCGAGGCTCAGGACGAAGGCCCGCCAGCGCAGCCGCGAGCCGGTCGAGGTGCTGTAGGTGAGGAAATTGGCTTCGGCGGGATTCGTATCCTGCAATCGCACGCCGCCCCACATGTCCCACTCGAAGTCGTGTTGCGTTGCGACGCGGAGTCCACCCCCTGTCGATATGCCCGCCCGCCCGACAGTGAAGCGCAGGACGAAAGAACCGTAGCTTCCTACGGTCGCGGTGCGTCCGTCGATGAACCTCGCGCTACCGACATCGATTTCCGCCGCGCGCCTCGGCAGCGGTCTCTGTCGCGAATCTGGCGTTTGTTCGGTAGCCTTCCTGAGCGACTGCCAAGGTTGAATACAGCGTCAAGCAGAGCAGAGCCACGGCAGGTTGCGCCATTGCGTCCCATTGTAGGGAGTGCCCGGCGAAGAATCGCGCTCGGAATACCCGGATTGCAGTACGGCCACGTTAGCAACCGCGAACGGTCGCGATGCAATTCGTGGGCGGACGCCCACGGTCGTATCGCAACCGAGTCAGTCAGCCGTCGGATCACGACGAGACAGCCTGATTGACCGAGCGTGTCTGCGTCGATGCGCGTGCGTTGCTTCCCGCTCGCCCTTCAGCTGGGGCTGTAGAGTGGCCTTCCGGGTTGTCATTGATCGGAGCGAGAGTCACGTTTCCCCCTGCGGGACCGTCGTTTCTTCCTCCGTCCTAGGAATCCCTTGGCACTCAGGGCCATGACCAACGCTAGCGTGGCCATCACCGCCCAACCCAAGATGTCGATTTGGGTCGACAGAGCGTCGATGCGTGTATCCACTTGGTCGATACGCGCGTTGGTACTGGCCTCCAGCGTGTCGATGCGTGCGTTCATGCTGGCCTCGAGCGCGTCGATGCGTGCGTTCATGCTGGCCTCGAGCGCGTCGATGCGTGCGTTGGTGCTGGCCTCGAGCGCGTCGATGCGTGCGTTGGTGCCGACTTCCATCGACTCGAGTTTCGCGAGGATGTTCTGCCCAGCCATGTTGCGAATGCCTTGCGTAACATTATACGCAGACTCGGCCGGGAGTTTGAGTTCTGTCAGCCCCTCCATGACAGCCTGCCCGTCGGGATCGGCCGGATTCGTGATGTTCGTTGGCATTGGTTTCGCCTCCTTCCATATCATCAGCATACCATAGTTTTGTGACGGTGGCGTAATTTGACGAAAAAACTTGCTGTGTGCAAGCATGCGACTCCACTTAGGTCTCGAGAGTCCGTGACACAGCCTGTGCAAGCGGATCGCGGGCGTGTGCCATCATGGACGACCGCGATGGCATCGCACCGTCACGACCGCGCTGCGAGCACTCTGCGCCGTGAGATCAGTCGAATCCTCGCTCAAGAGATCGCCGATCCGGACCTATCCTCCCTGTACGTAAGCTCCGTTTCGCTTGCCCCGGACAAGCGCTCGGCGAAGGTCTTGGTCGCCCCGCCGGAACCCGCTGGCGGAGCGGAACCGGATCCGGCGCTCCTGCGTGCTCTGGAGCGCGCAACGCCGGCCATTCGCAGCGCTCTCGGCCGATCGCTCCGGATGCGTCGCGTGCCGGAACTCCGCTTCGCATTCGACCTTAGCGAGAGGCACGCTCAACGCATCGACTCCCTGCTCGAGCGGATCAAGAAGCGATCCACTAAAGGCTTGGCGGTCTTGCTATGCGCCTTCGCCCTGCCTTCCGCCCAACCTGTACTTGCGAACGGGGACTTGCAGCGCATGGAATCGTCGGCCCAAATCATGGGCAGCGAGTTCCGCATCGCTTGCTACGCTCCGAGCAAGAAGCAGGCCGCTGGCGCGATCACGGCAGCGTTTGACGAAGTCAGGCGCGTGGACGCGTTTCTCAGCCACTACAAGCCCGGTAGCGAGCTGAGTCGAGTGAATCGCGACGCCGCGCGCGGGGCTGTTGCCATCAGTGCCGAATTCGCCGAGTTGCTGGCGCGTTGCCAGCGCTACACCGCTGACAGCCATGGTGCTTTCGATATCGCCGTGGGGGCGTTGGTTGACGCCTGGGGCTTTTACAAGGGGCAGGGCAGTAAGCCCTCGCGGTTCGAACTGTGGTGGAGCCGGCGCAGTAGCGGCTCTCGTCATGTCGAGCTAGATCTGGCCGGGCGCACGATTCGGTTCCGCCGTCGAGGACTCCGGCTGGATCCGGGTGCCATCGGGAAGGGGTACGCTGTCGACCGCGCGGTGAGCGTACTTCGCGATTACGGAATCGAAAGAGCCTTGGTGAGTTCCGGAACCAGCAGCGTCTTCGCGCTCGGCTCGCCCCCCGCAGCCCCCAGGGGCTGGCCGGTAGACCTGCGCTCTCCATCTGCGCCTCGGGCGGTTGCGGAAACCCTCGTGCTACGCGACGAGGCGGTTTCGACGTCCGGATCGTACGAGAAGTTCTTCGAGGACGGCGGCAAGCGATACAGCCACATCCTCGATCCCCGCACGGGGCGGCCGGCCGAGGGCATCGACTCGGTCTCGGTGGTCGCGGCGCGGACGCTCGACACGGAGGCTTGGTCGACGGCGCTGTTCGTGAACGGCGCGGACTGGATGCGCGCCAACCCGCTTCCCGGCTTGCGAGTATTCCTCTGCGAAGCGGAGAGTCGCTGCCGCTGGCTGGCGGACGAGTGAATCGCGGTTGACGCGCGATCAAGCGGTTTCCGCCGCTGTCGATGTCCTGCTCGGTGCAGCGGCAGGGCGTTGCGGATCGCGCCAGAAGTCCACGGCGGAAGCCTTGTGGACGCACGAAACCGTGCAGGCCGGGGCGCACGCCTTGGGAGTGCGGTACGCAGCGCGGATATGGTCGACCGTGTATTCCTCCAGCGGGATGCCCGGCTTGCCCCGCTGCTGCGAGCAGTAGTGGACGAGGCCGAATTCGCAGATGTACAGGTAGCGGGCGCCGGCGCGGCAAGACCACTTGTTCGTGCGTCCGGCAACCAAGTTGTCTTGGAAGTAGGTCAGGCGGCTGTAGCCTCGCTTGGACAGGGCCTTGACCCGTTCGTACACCCTGCGTTCCGTCTTTTCTAGAGGCTTGAGTTGGCCGCTCCCGTCATGGATCACGCCCACCGTGCTGGTGAAGCCCAGCGCCTGGGCGCGCCGGGCGACCGTGTAGGCGTCTTCCGGATTGGGAATTCCCGAGCCGACGACCGAGTTGATATTCACGTCGAACTCGGCATGCTCGGCGAGGATCTGCAGCTTGCCGTCCAGCACCCGCAGGCTCTTCATCGAAGTCTCGTCGGGATCCACGTTGTCGATGCTGATTTGGAGGTATTCCAAGCCCGACTCGTTGAGCCGCTGGACCCGCTCCGGCCCGATCAAGTAGCCGTTCGTGATCAGCCCCGCGATCATGCCGCGCGCCCGGATATGCCGGATCAGGTCGTCAAGCTGCGGGTGCAGCATCGGCTCGCCGCCGCTGAGCGTCACGATGCTGACGCCCAAATCCGCCAGGCGATCCGTGCGGCGCTGCAGCACGTCGATCGGCACGGGTCTCGAATGGTCGTCGTATTCGTTGCAGTAAGCGCAGGCGATGTTGCAGCGGCGCGTCGGAATCAAGTGCGCCAAGACCGGACGGTCGGTACTGGCTAGCGCCCTGACGATCATGCGCGCTTCGCGTAGGCCGCGCTGCAAGCTCAGCAGCTTGCGTCGCAACCGAGTGCCGAGTCGTGCGCTTGCCATCTCGATCTCCGCAACGGCAGACAACCAAGGCGCACCCAGCCCCTCGGAGTTCAATCGTCCGAAACTCCAAGTATACCGCCGCCGGCAAGATTCGGGCCGCGTCGCTTGCCCCGCAGGCGAATGGCGGTCTTGCTATGCCGCGCTGACTGCCCTCCGCTCGCGCCCGGGTCGAACGGTCGTCTCGGGGTTGCGCGCCCGCGACCGCCGCGCTTGGGTTGGAGGCCCTCCGAAACTCGTCGCGCAACGCCGTCCAGCCCGGTGGCGGCTTGCGTGAGCCGGTAGGTGTGCTATGCTAAGGATTCGCGAGCGGGAGTAACTCAGCTGGTAGAGTGCGACCTTGCCAAGGTCGATGTCGCGGGTTCGAATCCCGTCTCCCGCTCCAGCTTCCTGTCGGGACTAACGAGTGTTTACAACCGCGGCGCGGTAGCCAAGTGGTAAGGCAGAGGTCTGCAAAACCTTTATTCGTGGGTTCGATTCCCACCCGCGCCTCCATTCCGTAGCCCGCGCACTCGGGGCATTCGCGCGAGTGGCCCGCGCATGCCCGGAGCACCCTCGTGCCGTGCCGGCGCGTGTCGCGTCGAAGCAGGACTTCAGCCGCTCGATCGCGAAGCTGGCATGACCGAGGGATTCCAGCGGCCCGGACTCCGATTCGCCGGATTCGATGCTTGCCGCCTCTTGGTGCTCCGTGGGCTAGACCGTCGTGGGCTAGGATGGCCGTGCGAACTGGCTGAGCATCGCGCCGCCATGCGGCCCGGTGGCCCGGGCATGAGATAGCTTCCCTCGCATGGAGACACTGCTGGAAATCCTGCCGCGGATCGAACGCCTCGGCACCAGGGAGGCGTTGCGATTCTGGAACGGATACCGCACGCGGTCGTGGTCCTACAGCGATCTGGACGCTGCGATCCGTCGCTTCGTCGCCTTCGTGGACGGTCGCGGCATCGGATCGGGAGACCGCTTGATCCTCTGGGCCGAGAACCGGCCCGAATGGGTGGCTGTGTTTTGGGCGTGCCTAGCCCGGGGGGTGCAGCTAGTGCCGCTCGACCATCAGTCGACACTGGAATTCGTCGGTCGAATCGCTGCCCAAACCGATGCGCGGCTGCTCGTCCATAGTGGCTCGCTGTCCGGACCGATCCCGGCCTTGGAATGCTTCGCGATCGACTCGCTCGCCGAACTGCCCGACGGCCCCCACTTCAGCCCGTCCCCGGTCTCCGGTAGCGATGTGGTCGAGATCGTCTACACCTCGGGAACCACCGCCGAGCCCAAGGGGGTGATCCACTTGCACCGGAACATCTGCGCCAATCTCGCCCCCGTTCGGCAGGAGATCGACCGCTACAAGAAGTGGGCCGCGCCCTTCCAGCCCATCCGCATCCTGGACCTGCTGCCCCTAAGCCACATGTTCGGGCAGTCGCTGGGCATCTTCGCCCCGCTGCTGCTCGGCGGTGCGGCCGCGTTCATGAACGGACTGCACCCCGCCGCCATCCGCGAGGCGGTGCGGCGGCAGCGGATCTCCGTGCTGGTCTGCGTGCCGCGCATTCTCGAGAGCCTGCGAGCCGACATCGAGCGCAACCACCCGCGTGCGAGAGCCGATCCGGGGTCGCTGGGCGGCCCGTTGCGGCGATGGTGGCGCCACAGGGACACGCACCGGGCGTTCGGCCTCAAGTTCTGGGCCTTCGTCGTCGGCGGCGCCGCGCTGGATCCCGACACCGAGGCCTTCTGGGCCCGGATCGGCCTGCTGGTGATCCAAGGCTACGGTCTTACCGAAACGAGTCCCGTGGTCTCGGTGAATCACCCGTTCCGCGTGCGTCGCGGCACGCTCGGCGAAGTGATCGGGGGGCAGGAGATTCGAATCGCCGCTGACGGCGAGATCCTCGTCCGCGGAGATAGTGTCGTGCGCGAGTACCTCGAATCCGGCACCCGGCGCACACTCGCCGTCGATGTCGACGGCTGGTTTCACACGGGAGACATCGGTGCTCGCGACGCCGAGGGAAGGCTCGTCTACCGAGGGCGGAAGAAGGATGTCATCGTCACTTCCGACGGCATGAACGTCTACCCCGAAGACATCGAGCGAGCGCTCAAGGTCGAGGACGGGGTGCGGGACGCGGTCGTGGTGGCCGCCGGGCCAGCGAGCGCCCAGAGGGTTCACGCCGCGCTCATCCTCGACGGGTCCGGCAGGGACCTGCTGGCGATCGTCGAGACGGTGAATCGTCGGCTCGAGGCGCATCAGCGCATCCAGAGCTCTTCCGAATGGCCGGAGGACGAGTTTCCGCGAACCGCGTCGACCCTCAAGACGCAGCGGCGGAAGGTGGCCGAGTGCCTGTCAGCCGAGGCGGGCCCGCCGGATCCAAGCGAGGCAAGGGGCTTGGATGGAATCCTCCAGTCCCTCACCCAGCGCCGCGAGGAAGACCTCTCCGACGACCGGCGCTTGGCGGAGGACCTCGGGCTGTCGTCGCTCGAGCGCATGGACATGCTGGCCGCCCTCGAAGAGCACCACGGGATCGAATTGAGCGAAGCAACGTTCGCGACGCTCGAGACTGTCGGGCAGGTTCGCGCGTGGGTGGAGGGGCGGGCCGCGGATCCGGAATCGGGTCGCGGGAACGCCCCGCCGCGTGACCGCGCAAGCGGAGCCAATGTCACCATGCCGCGCATCCCCGCGCCGCGCTGGGCGCGCAGCCGACCTGTCGCCGCGATCCGGTCCGCATTGCGGCGGGGCGCCTTCCTGCCACTGTTCCGGCACTACGTCCGGATGGAAGTTGCCGGACTGGAAAACCTGGCCGGGGTCGCGCCGCCGGTCGTTTTCGCGGCGAACCACTCCAGTCACCTCGACACCATTGCCTTGACCGCCGCCTTGCCTTCCCAGTGGCAGGGACGGCTGGCCCCGGCCGCGAGCCAGCAGCACTTCTTCCCGTCCGGCGAGGCCCCCGGCCTGGTCCGGAGAGTCGGGATGCGGACGCTCTACTACCTTTGCTGCGGCCTGTTCAATGCCTATCCGCTGACGCAGGAGCTGGGCCAGATGCGCGAATCCCTCCGCTACACCGGAGAACTGGTCGACGCGGGGTTCTGCCCGCTCGTCTACCCGGAGGGGCGGCTGACCCCTGACGGAACCCTCCAACGGTTTCAGGCCGGGATCGGGCTCATGCCGCAGCAACTCGAGGTGCCTGTCGTCCCCGCTTACATAGAGGGGTTGTTCGAGATCATGTCCGTCCACGATTCCTGGCCGCGCCGGGGTGCCGTTCGAGTTGAATTCGGACCTCCCATCTTTGCCCTCGAGGGCGAAGCGTACGCACGGCTGGCCGAACGCGTCGAAGAGAGCTTTCGCCGCATGGCAGCGGGCGCCCGGGACTGAACTGCCGGTCCTCGGGACGCTACTCGCCCGTCCTTCCAGAATGTCCCAGCTCCGTGCGTCAACCGCCATCGAAACGCGCCGCGCCCACCGGGAATCGACCGCACGACGCGCGGCGCTATCGATTCCACAAGCTCGTGACCGATCCGGGAATCTCAAAGTCCGCTGCGTCGAGCTGATCCGGTCGACTCTCCCGTACAGCGGCGAGACGGTCCCGAGGGCCGGATTTCGAGCAGTGAGCCCGATGCGGCCGCTCGCTCCCCGACAGAGCCGGCCGGTTCGAGGCGAAAG
Organism: Bryobacterales bacterium; assembly: GCA_965242625.1. GTDB lineage: Bacteria > Acidobacteriota > Terriglobia > Bryobacterales > UBA6623 > VXMF01. The sequence goes on from CBDEST010000005.1 coordinate 2,642,471, forward strand.
TGGCGCGCTAGCGACCCACGGAATCGATCCGCTCCGCTCCGAACAGCGTCCAGCCCATGTCGGGCTCGTCCGCCTTCAGCACGACTTCGTAGACGACCTCGGGAGGGTCGCTGCGGACGAACTCGCGTAATCGCGTCCACTGGCTGAACGTGAGGCGCGAGGCCGGTTCCCAAGTGACTTCGCCGATCGAGTCGGGATGCAGCAGCGCTCCGTAAGCCACCAGCACGTTTTCCGATTCCGGCAGCCAGTCGGCGTCTCCCATCGCGACGGCGATCACGCTGTCGTCCGTCCGCTCCTCGGACTTCCAAATCTGGCTGACGGTCATCTCCTGTTCGTCGATCTCGAATTCGACCGCCTTCGAATAGGTGTCTTCGATCTTGGCCCGCTTGCGGAACGGGCGGGCTTGGTAATTCCCGTTGTCGAAGAGCAGCAGCGTCCCGTGCGGCGTGGGGCTGGGCGAATGCTGGTGGTAGGGCCACTCGATTTCCCCCACGGGCCTGAGCACCTTGTCCGACAGGTCGCCCCAACCGCTCGGCTCGCCGAAGATCCACTTGATCCGCTGCGTAGCGCGGTCGATCTTGATGGCGGCCGCTTGGTAGCGGAAGTTCACGATGACCGAGTCGTCGGTCTCGTCGTAGAGCAGGTTGTTGGCATGGCTCCAGTCGACCATGTCGGGGAACCCACGCCGGATCCAGTACGGCGAGAACGTTTCGTAGCCGATGCGGAACGGGTCCATGTGCTCGAACGCATGCCATTTCCAGACGATCTCGCCCGTGTCGCGATCGAACTCGACGATCACGTCGCCCATGACCTTCTGTCGCTTGCGAGGGGCGTTCGCGTCCAGTTCGCTGGTGTAGTAGTTGTCGATCTCCTTCCACTCCGAGGAGAGCGCGAGGATGTTGCCGTCGGGCAGCTCGTCGATCTCGTGATGGAAGGTGAGCGTGTCGACCGCGATCCCCTCGGCAGGGCCCTCGGGCCGACCCTGCGCGTACCACTGGTTGATCGTGTTGCCCAGCCAGTCGATCTCGATCAAGCGGTAGTCAGCGGTACAGAAGATGAGGTTCCCGTTCCGAACCTTCTCGAAGTCGCTGATCCGGGAGTCGACCTTGTAGTACCAGACGACTTCGCCGGCGCTGTCCAAGGCCATCAGCATCCCGAAGTCGGCATTGAACCGATTCACTTCCTGGCCGCGGCCGACGCGCCTCCGGCGCGGGTTGAAGAGCGTTACGCCGGGCTCCATCTTGTCCGGCTTGCTCACGGTGACGTCGATCGGCGGGAACTCCACTCCTACCGCGGGCAGGGCCGGCGTGAAGAATTCGAACGGCCCGAACCGCTCTTCCGCCCCGCCGCTGTCGCGCACCGTCAAGCGAATCTCGTGGCGGCGGTCGGGCCGCATGCCGACGACGGCCAGGCCGTCCCGCGGATCCTGCGACGCGTCGTAGTCCAAGGTCCACTCGTTCACGCCGTCAGTGACGGTGACCGTGGTCGCCACCGGCGCTTCCGCGACGAACTTGACAACCGCGGCCAAGGGCACGGCGGGATTCGGATTGGGCTCGACAGTGACGGGACTGGAAACGCCGGAACCGGAGGAGCAGGTTGCGAGGGCGACAGCCAGCGAGGCGGCGGCAAAGCGAATTGGGGCCATGACGATCTCTCATTCAAGATAACTTGGATGGGTTGCCGCGACGCGGCGCGAAGGCTTGCCCGCGGGGCTCGGACCGCGGGGACGCACGCTTAGGAAAAATGACTCGAGCGTTCCCCGGCGGCCGCTACGCAGCGTGCAATCCGGCGGCGTCCGGCGGAGCCGGTCCGGGCGTAACCTTGACCCCCCGGTACGCACCAATTTACGCATGATGAACGTGTCTCGGATGCACCGTCGAGAGTTCCTCAGCGCCGTGGCGGCAACTCCGGTCTTGGCCGGGGCCGCGCCGCTCCTCGGCCCGCAGTCCACCGCGGAGACGCTCGTGGGTGAACTCTATCGAACCCTCACCGAAAGCCAGCGCCGCGTCGTCGCGATGCCGTTCGACAGTCCGTTGCGCTCGCGGGTGGAGAACAACTGGCACATCACCCGAGCGCGCGTGGGCCGCTTCTTCGATCTCGACCAGCAGGCCATGATCGAGCAGATCTTCATGGACTTGCATGCGCCCGAGTTCACCGACTCGCTCAAGAGGCATGTCTCCGATGACTTCGGCAGCATCCGGAACCTCTCGGTAGGGTTGTTCGGCGAGCCGGGGACGGGCAAGTTCGAATTCGTGATCACGGGGCGGCACTGCACGGCCCGTTGCGACGGCGATTCGGTCGACGGGGCCGCCTTCGGCGGGCCGATCTTCTATGGGCACGAAGGGGAGTCGTTCTACGAAAGCCCCACGCACCCGAATAACGTCTACTGGTTCCAAGCCCAGCTTGCCAACGAAGTGTTCCAAGCACTCGACGGCAGGCAACGGGATCAAGCGCTCCAGGCGCGGGCGCCCCGCGAACGCAGCGTGTATACAGTCGAGCCGTCCCGCGAGCCGGACGGGTTGAGCGTGGCGGACATGTCCAAGGACCAGAGGGATCTCGTCAACCGCACGCTTGACGGCCTGCTGTCACCCTTCCGCGAGCGTGACCGCCAAGAAGCGATGAAGCTCATCGATTCCAATGGCGGAGCCGACAAGCTGAAGATGGCGTTCTACCGGAACGAGGATCTAGGCGATGACGGCGTGTGGGACGTTTGGAAGCTCGAGAGTCCCACGATGGTTTGGTACTTCCGGGGTTCCCCCCATGTCCATGTCTGGGTCAACATCCAGGAGAATCCCGGTTGGCTGGCCCCGGACGGCTCGTCAAACCTCAGGCGGTCGGGTCGCGGCGGCCGACGGGCCAGAACGGCAGCCTGAGTCCGGCCGCGGTCCGTGGCGAGGTTGTCGCCATCCGCCCGGGTGGCGCCCGACGAACCGTGTCGCGGGCAGCTCAGTCCTGTCTCGCGACCGGGTGTCGCAGGATCGTCTTGAGCTTTTCTGGAGCGGTTTGGCGCGGATCGGACAGGTAAATCTCGTGATGCATGCCGGCTAGGCGGTAACCCTGTTCCGTAGCGTACTTGCGGAGGGCTCGAATCGAGCGTCCCTCGTCGCTGTACGGTCCCACGTGCAGGCATTGGACCGCCCGACCCTCTTCCAACTGCTGGAGTTGCAATCGGTCATGGCTGTCAATTCGCCTGCCTTTGCGGGACAGGGTATCCAGCGCCTCCGCGATGTCGCTCGCGGTCACGTGCTGGGGTTGCATCAGCATCAAGACCCACTGCCAGGCGTCTCGCCGGTCTTCCGTGAACCCGCTCGGGTCGCCCGCGTGCCAGAGGCCCTCCAGCGGCGGGACGACGAAGCCTTGCCGTTTGGCACGCTTCAAACTGAACTTGACGGCGTAAGCGGTGGAGTACAGCGCTTGGACCGCGCCTTCGAGCTCAGGAGCCTCGGGGGCTCCCCGGCCCTCGATCCAGAGGTATTGGAGCTGCGGCGAGTCCACGAATCCGGGTGCGGGTTTCGCCGAAAAGAGTGGCTTGTATCGCTTCTTGAAATCAATCTTGTCCGGCATGACACCCTCCGCACCGCGTCTTGAGGCTGTTCGCGAACGGCCATCCACGGCACCGCACAGAGGTGCGTAGGCTCCCCTGCGCCGTTCGGTTCGGACAGGCTCCGATGCGGTAGTGATTCTCTTATAACAGCCGATGGTTCCATGTCCAGATCGCGATGCTGATAGGGCGCTGGCACCCGCTCGTTCCAGCTGCTGCGCCGCTGTCGCCACGCTCTATCGCGTGTTCCAGTCCGTCCAGAGAATCCCGCACGCGTCCTTGACTGCGTTGCCGATGGTGCGGGTCGAGCCGCTACCCAGGATGTCCCCCTCTTCGCGATAGTAGACCGCGAACTTGTTGTCGCGTCTCAGCAAGTCCTTGCCGCCCTCCCGATCGACCATCACGACATAGTCAGCCGTCTCCTCTTTCATCGTCACGACGCAGTCGCATCGTTTCTGGAACGTCTTGATGATCTCGACGGTCTGGGGACGGGAGCCGCCCTTCTCCATTTCCACCGCCCAGGTCTCGCTCGCCGAGACGTAGATGCGCGGCGGCGGGCGGTTCTGAGCCCAAGTACCGTGCGGCGTAGCGAAAGCCAGGAGGATCGAGCAGGCCGTGACGGCAAGCGGTCGGAAGTTCCTCGCGGCCGTCATGTCTAGTGATACGTAACGCGCAATGAATCGGTTACTTGAAACTGCAATCGGTGCCAGTCCGATCGCGGCGCGCGCTAGCGGGTCGAATTCCCAATAGCGGCAGCTCCGGTCTCGTTCCCCGGACATCTTGTAGGGTATTCGGGCCACCGACGCATTCAGCTGCTGCAGAATCGACTCGACCATGGAATCTTCTCGGCAACGAGCGGTCGCCGCCCGGTCTCCGAGGCTTGGAGGAACTCGTCCGGGACGGAATCAGCGCCCAGCGCAAGAGCCTCGTCCTCCTCGCGAATCGGTCTGCCGCCGGCGGCGGAGTCCGCGCCGCTCGGCCCGCGAAGGGTCCGCTCAGGCTCTACGTGCAAGGCGTCGACAGCACCGTTGCGCGCCAATACGGCGATGTGGTGAAGTCGCCGCGAAAAGCGGATCTGGCCGTGATTCGACTGGCGTCCCCGAAGCGCTTCCGCTTGAGCGCCAGCGTCTTGGAGTACTTCATCCCGCAAGGGGATCTAACGTTCACGCCCCGCGATCTCGCGCGGATCGTCCGCCTGTGCCGACGATCGTGGACATTCGCCTCGACCGTCCGGCCGTGATTCCGGAAATCGCGGAGCAGGCCGCGGCCGTGATCGCGTCCTTCGGAGCCGAGGACACCGTCCTGTTGGATGCCGTGTTCGGAGTTTTCGCCCCGACAGGCCAACTCCCGGTGGACCTCCCTTCGTCCATGCAGGCCGTCCGGGCCAGCCGGACCGACGTCGCGCGGGACACGCGCGCGCCGCTGTTCCCGTGCGGACACGGCCTGTCGTTCGCTCCTCCCGTGCGGGGCGGTTGCGGCGAGGTTCCGGCGGTCGCGGAGTCGCTTGGACCGGGCGCGGTCAGACGACTCTTGCCCGGCCGACCTTCGTGGCGATCAAGCCGCCGGCCGTGGCGAACGCGACCAGGAACAGCACTTCAACGACGAGCCCGACCGCGAAAAAGATCGACATGAAGGCTGGATCCGCCAAGAGGCCCGATACCTCGGAGGCCCAGGGCTGCGTGTCGACGGCACGGTGGATGCGCTCGACGAACGCGTCGACACCCCCGGCTGCCGCGAGCACGGCCGCTTGGACCACGAGCGAGACCACCCCGCAAGTCATCCCGGTCAGCGCGCCCAGACCGCAGCCCAGCGAGGTTGTCAGGCGCGTCTCGACGCGGTTCTCGTAGATCCGGACAGCGTAGAATCCTGCGCTGCCGATCACGATCAGCGATAGCAAGCCTAGGCCCGGATCCACGAATCCCATTACGAAGCGCAGGAGTGTTGCAGTCAGGGCGGGTATCGCCGTGGCCCAGAGCAAGGTCTGGATCTTGGGTTTCGACTCCGCGACCACCACGACACTCTCGACTTCCTCGCTGGGGCTGTCCGTCCGGGGCGGTTCCTCGGCGCGGCCGTCGCGAGGCCTGCCGCAGTGCATGCAGAAGGCGGCCCCGTCCGGGAACGGGCTTCCGCAGGTGCAGCGCGTTTCCATCGTGTGTCCGCCCGCCATCATTGTAGATGCAGCCCAGGCGACCCCAGTCTCGCGAGTGCGGCGCGATCGGCGCGGGCGCCGAGGCTATCCGCATCCGCGACCGGTCGGCCCGGACCTCGGGCTTTCGGCCCGACCTCGCTGTCGAGCGCGACGCGACAAGGCCGGGGCGGTGCAAGCCGACCGCCCCGTGCTGGTAGGATTCACCGTATGAGAGTCGCCAAGGCGTTCGAGGCGGGCAAGTACGCCGTGCGCCATTCGATTCCCCGGTTCCTTTCGCTCGCCCGGGAATTGAGCTTGGAGGTCGTCGGCTTCCTCTTTTTCGCCTTCGCCGTGTTTTTCGCCTTCGGCCCGTTCGGCTTCGTCCAAGCCTATCGGAGCCTTCCGGAGAGCATGACGCGGCTGATCGTCTCGGCCGCCGGCGCGATCATGTTCGCCTGGTTCGGATACGATTCGTTCCGCCGGTCCAAGCGCCTCGCGCGCAAGCGCCAGCGTGACGCGCCGCGCCCATGAAGCCCCTGTACGCACGCCAAGCCGACCGCCCGGACCCCGCGCGGCCCGAACTGCCCGGGGAGTACCCGTACACCCGCGGCATCCATCCCGGCATGTACCGCGACCGCCTCTGGACCATGCGGCAATACGCGGGATACGGTAACGCCCGCCAGTCCAACGCGCGCTACCGCTACCTGATCGAGCGCGGCACCACCGGTCTCTCGGTCGCCTTTGACCTGCCCACTCAGATGGGGTACGACTCCGATCACGGCCTCGCCCTGGGCGAAGTCGGTCGCGCGGGCGTGGCCGTGTCCAGCCTCGCCGACATGGAGACCTTGCTGGACGGGATTCCTCTGGACAGGGTGTCCACCTCGATGACGATCAACGCGACCGCGGCCATCCTGCTCGCGATGTACGCCGCGACGGGCGAGCGTGCCGGCGTGCCGGTCGCGGCGCTGCGGGGCACGGTGCAGAACGACATCCTCAAGGAATACATCGCGCGCGGCACCTTCATCTACCCGCCGCAAGCGTCCATGCGCATCGTCACGGATCTGCTCGCTTGGACGGCCCGCCACGCGCCGCGCTGGAACGCCGTCTCGATCAGCGGCTACCACATGCGGGAAGCCGGCGGGACGGCCGTCCAAGAGCTCGCGTTCACGATGGGCAACGCGATCGCCTATATCGAGGCCGCGGGGCGAGCCGGTCTCGAGGTGGACGCGTTCGCGCCCCGGCTCTCGTTCTTCTTCAGTTCGGATCGCGACTTCCTCGAAGAGATCGCCAAGTTCCGCGCCGCGCGCCGCATGTACGCGCGCATCATGAAGGAGCGCTTCGGAGCCCGCGATCCGCGTTCGATGCAGCTGCGCTTCCACGCCCAGACCGCGGGCTCCAGCCTGACCGCGCAGCAACCGCGCGTGAACGTGGTCCGCACCGCCTACCAGGCGCTGGCCGCCGTGCTGGGCGGAGCGCAGTCGCTGCACACGAACTCGCTGGACGAGGCTCTCGCCCTGCCCAGCGAGCAAGCCGCCACCCTCGCCCTGCGTACCCAGCAAGTGATCGCGCTCGAGTCGGGTGTCGCCAGCACGGCCGATCCGCTGGGCGGCTCCTACTGCATCGAGTGCCTGACATCCGACCTGGAAGAAGCGGCGCTCGCGTACCTCAAGTCCATCGACGATCTCGGCGGGATGGTCGCGGCGATCGAGCAGGGCTTCGTGCAGCGCGAGATTCACGACGCGGCTTACGCCTTCCAGCAGCAGGTGGAAAGCGGCGAGCGGACCATCGTCGGGGTGAACGCCTACCGTTCTCCCGAAGCGGAAGCGGTGCCCGTGCTGCAGATCGACGCCGCGCACGAGGGCGACCGCGCCGACCAGCTCGCGGCGCTGCGCGCGGCGCGGGATCCGAGCCTCTGGGAAGCGGCCTTGGACGGCGTGCGCGCGGCCGCCCGCGGGACCGCGTGCCTGCTGCCGCCGATCCGTCAAGCGGTCGAGGCGCGCGCCACCCTCGGAGAGATCTCGGACGCTCTGCGCGACGTGTTCGGAACGCACCGGTGAGCCGGGCCGAGCCCGGGAACCGCAGCGCGCGCTACACGCGATGGAAGGCCTTGAGGATCTCGCGCGTGGCGTACTTGAGCGCGATGGGGCGGCCGTGCGGGCACGACATCGGGCACTCCGACCGCGCCAGCTCGTCGAGCAGCCAGGTCATCTTCTCGGTCGCCAGCGGCGTGTTGATCTTGATCGCGGCGTGGCAGGCGATCGTGGCCGCCATGCGCTTGCGGAGATCCGCCAGCCCGAGGCCCGTGTCGCGCTCGTGGGAATCGTCCAGCAAGTCCTGCAATAGAGCTTCGACCTGGGTCGCCGAGAGTTCGGCCGGGGAGGACTGCACGGCGACCGCCCGGCCGTCCAGCCGCTCGATCTCGAATCCGTTCCCGGCCAGTTCTTCGGCGAGCTCGTCGTAGGCCACGGCCTGGCCCGGGGTCAACGTGACCACGATGGGCACGAGCAGGCGCTGCATCGCGGCCCGGCCGTGCAACCGGTCCGCGAGCACCTTCTCAAACAGGATGCGCTCGTGCGCGACATGCTGGTCGATGATCCACAGGCCGTCGCTGCCGGCCGCGACGATGAAGCTGTCGTGGATCTGGCCCAGCAGTTGCAGGCCGCTCAAGTCCACCAGACTGTCCGGTCGGTGATCGTCCAGTGGATCGCGGGCGTGGCTCTCGCTCCCCGTCCCGAAGGTCTCCGGGAGACCGTCGGCGTCGCGCGAGCCGGATTCCTCCGGCTGGACGGATGCGCGCGGCGCGCTCGGAGGCAGTCCGAAGGATCCCGGACTCCAAGGCTGCGACCGCCCGGCTTCCGCCGGCCCGACGCGCGGCACCGGCAAGCCCGCGCTGGTTCGCGGCGCGGGCGCGGGCATGGGCGCGCTCTGCGCGGGCTGGGTTGGGATCGGCAGCTCCGCCGCGGGCTTGCTCGCGATCAGTTGCGCGCGCACCGTGTCGCGGACGAACTGGAAGACGGCCGAGGGCGCTCGGAAACGCACCTCGGTCTTGGCCGGGTGGACGTTCACGTCGACCAGCGCCGGCGGGATCTCGAGCGTCAGCAGCGCGAAAGGGTAGACATCCCGAGGCATCAAGTTCTCGTACGCCTCGGTCAGCGCGCGCTGGATCAGGCCGTCTCGCACGAGGCGCCGGTTGATGAAGATGTAGATCGAATTCCGATTCGAGCGTTGCGACTGGGGTTCGGAGACGAATCCCGCGAGTCGCATCGATCCGCCCCCGCCATCCGCGGGCTCCACGGTCCGCTCCGTCGCCTGCAGTTCCACCAGCCGGTCCAGCGTGTCCGCCCCGAACACTTGGTACACGCGTTCCCGCAACGTGGCGACTGGCGTCACCGAGAGCAGGGAACCGTGTTCGTTCCGCAATTCGATGGACTTGTCGAGGTGCGCCAAGCTGTAGTGCGTCGTGATCCGCGTGGCGTGAGCGAGTTCCGTCTTCTCGGTGCGCAGGAACTTGCGGCGCGCCGGCACGTTGTAGAACAGGCTGCGCACCGAGACCGTCGTGCCGGGCGCCAGCGCCTCGTCCCGCACGTCGCGGAGGCGCCCCCCGTGGATTTCCACGACCGTGCCGGTCTCGTCTCCGGTCGGTCGCGTCCGCATCGCGACGCGCGCGACGCTGGCGATCGAGGGTAGCGCCTCCCCGCGAAACCCGAGCGTCGAAATCTCCATCAGGTCGCTGGCTTGGCGCAGCTTGCTGGTCGCGTGCCGCTCGAACGCGAGCATCGCGTCGTCCCGGCCCATGCCCCCGCCGTTGTCGCTGACCTCGATCAGATTGCGGCCGCCGCCCTTCAATTCGATGCGCAGCCGCGTGGCGCCCGCGTCAAGCGCGTTCTCGATCAGTTCCTTGCACACGGATGCAGGGCGCTCCACCACTTCCCCCGCCGCGATCTGGTTAGCGACACGATCCGTCAGTACTTGAATGCGGCCCATCCTGACTCGTCATTCCCCGATATCCTCAGCGTAGCGCGTTTCGCGGGGTCGGCCGATCCGGCGAGCGTCGCCCCTGCGAAGCGCGCGGATCTCGGGCAGTCGCACGGGATTCCCGTATACTCGATTTCCGTGCCGCAGGGCGACGCTAGGCGCAGCACCCCGACCCGGCGCGAATTCGCGATCGGCTCCTTCGCGGCCACCTTGGTCCAAGCCATGCCCGTACCCCCTGTCAAAGCGCTGACCTTCGACGTGTTCGGAACGGTGGTCGACTGGCGTTCCACAGTGATTCGCGAAGGCGAGGCCTTGGGGAGGGCGCACGGCCTGGCAGTGGACTGGCCCGCGTTCGCCGACGCCTGGCGCGACGGCTACGGACCGGCGATGAACCGTGTCCGCAGCGGCGACCTGCCGTGGAAGACGATCGACGAATTGCATCGGATCATCTTGGACGGGTTGCTGGAACGCTTCGGCATCGATGGCTTGGACGAGGGCGCCAAGGCGCGTTTCAATCGCGTCTGGCATCGCTTGGATCCGTGGCCCGACACGGTGGAAGGCATCGGGCGGCTCAAGCGCAAGTACATCGTCGCTTCGCTCTCGAACGGCAACGTCGCCTTGCTGGTCAACATGGCCAAGCATGCGGGCATCCCATGGGATGCCGTGCTCTCCGCGGAACTGGCGGGGCGGTACAAGCCGGATCGAGAGGTCTACTTGAAAGCGGCGGACCTGCTCGGCTTGCGCGCGGAGGAGGTCATGATGGTGGCCGCGCACAAGGGCGACCTCCGGGCGGCGGCCCGGGCCGGCCTGAAGACGGCCTTCGTGCCTCGTCCGCAGGAACGGCCCAACCGCGAGATCGATCTCGCCTACGAGGACGCTTTCGACATCAACGCCGCGGATTTCCTCGATCTGGCCGACCAACTGCAAGCGCCGAGCGGCTAGCCTCCCGACTGGCTCGCGGCCCGGGAGCGCTAGAAGTAGAATCTCGCGCCGATCTGCAGCTGCAGCGGCCCGGAGCCCGGAATCTGGCTGTTGTTGCGGTCGTACCCGCCGTCCGGGCCGCGCAATTTCTGGAATGTCGGGCTTGGCCCGAGCGTCGCGCCGGTCGCCAGGTCCACGCCGGGACCGTACACGGTGTTGATGCCCGCGTATTCCACGTTGTCGATGTTCAAAGCGTTGAACAGTTCCAAGGACACCTCGGCCCGCGTCGTGTCGGAAAACTGGAAATTCCGCAGCAACCGAAAGTCCACGGTGCGCATGCCGCGGTTCCGGAACGTGTTCCGGGTGAAGAATTCCCCGGGCGCGCGCAACGCGCGATCCGCCGTGTGCAAGTCTCCGTTCAGATCGAGACCCGCGGCGGCGCTCATCGGCGGCGCGCTGGCGGTGCGCACGATCGCCGACCACGTGAAGCCGCCCGGCAGGTTCCACACGGCGTGGGCCGTCAACTGGTGGCGCATGTCCAGGTTCGCCGGGCCGTACTCGGCGTCGGGGACGGCGTTGTCGGTATAGATGGGACCCCAGAAGAAGCCCTCGTTGGCATCGCTGGAAAAGGCCCGAGCGTAGGTGTAGTGCGCGACCAGCTGCACGCGCTCGCCCCGATACTTCCAGTGACTTGTCACGCCCGTGTAGCGCGCCCGGCCGATCGACTCCGTCACGGCCATCGGCCCGACCAGCGGCGCCGGGCGCCGGGTCGTGTCGTAGAACGGGATCGCGGCCGGATCGTCCGGCCGCACCGTTGACTGCGGCAGGTTGTATTCGCGCCGTCCGTGCAGTTGCGAGGTCCGGTGATGCATGAACTCCATGCCCGCCACCATGCGCGCGGTCAGCGCGTGCTCGAACCCCACGGTGTATTTCACCGAGCGCGGGTTGCGGAAGTCGGGCGAGATGACGCCCGGCGAGGCCCCGAGCAGCGGGTCCCCGTCGAGCGCGCGCGTGACTTCCTCCACCGACAGCACCGGGAGTTCGGCCAGCGGGTACTGGTTCAAATCGATCCCCGCCGCCAGGAATTGCTGGTACACGGTCGGGAAGGCGGTGGGCAGGGTCACCGAAAGGTTGAACGGCGGCTGCCGGAAGGCCTTCGTGCCGCCGTTCACGAACACCGGCGGCGTGGTGGCGTAGAACACGCCGAAGCTGCCCCGCACCACCATCCGCTCGGACAGGCCCCGCGGACTGTAGGCGAATCCGAGCCGCGGCATGAACTGGCGTGTCGAATCCGGTATGAAGGCGGGGTCCAGCCGCCCGAACGGGAAGTCCGCGCTTTGCACGCGATCGACGAGCGTCTGGTTGCCGGACCAAGGCGCTTGGTTGAGTTGAGCGGACCAGCGGAAGCCGAGGTCCAAGGTCCACTCGGGTGCCACGCGCCACGAATCCTGCGCGTACAAGGCCGCGTGCCCCAGGCTCTGCTCTCCGATCGTGTTCCCGATCTGCCGGAGGTAGAGCCCCGGGGCGTCGAACCGGTTCGCGATCCGGCCGCCCGGAGTGAGCGCGTCGAGGAGCTGGTCGGGATCCGACCCGAACAGGATGAACTGGCCGAATTGGTGATATCCGAAGATGTCCTCGATCCAGATCCGGTCCCATTCGCCGCCGAATTTCAGATTGTGCGACCCGGTCGTGACGGTCAGGCTGTTGGTGACCAGCGGTCGCGCGTCCGTTTCGATCGTGGGCAGGAAGCTCCGCGTTCCGAAACTGCCGATCGCCGTCGACACGAGCGGCATGCTCGCATTCGCCGTGCGGGGGCGCTGCTCGCGCGTGAACGTGAAGCGGAACTGGTTGACGACGCGGGGCGACAGGAGCCCGGTCCACTGCGCGGTGAGGAAGTGGATCGAGTCCGACTCGGTACCGTTGTTGCTCACCGCGTCCGCCGTGCGCGGCGTGAGGCCCTCGCCGATACTCACCGAGTTGACGGCCTGCGCGGTGCTGTAGTTGTAGCGGACCATGAGCTGGTTGCGGCCGTCGAGCTGGAAATCGAAGCGCGGCGTCATGGCCCAGGCGTCGTTCGTGGCGTCGAACGGTTCCTCCAGCCCGGCGTAGTGATCGAACGCCTCCGCGCCGCGGTCGCGGTCCGCGGCATCGAGCAGCGGGAATTCGACGTAGCGCGGGGAATTCGCTTGCTGCCGCTCGATCGCGACGAACCAGAACGCCTTGTTCGGGCGCAACGCGCCGCCGGCCGATCCGCCGAACTGCTGCAACTTCTCGAGCACGCGGGCCCCGAACGGGTCGGCGACCCCGAGATCCGGATGGCGGATCTGGTAGAACGCGTCGCCGTGCAGCTCGTTGCCGCCCGATTTCGTGGAGACGTTGACCACGCCCGAGGTCGTGCGCCCGTACTCCGCCGTGAATCCGGAAGTCACGGCTTGGAATTCCTGGATCGCGCTCTGGGGCACGGTGATGATCGAACCCGCGCGCTCCCCGCCTTGGATGCCGCCGAAGAACGACTGGTTGTAATCCGAACCGTCCACGGTCACGTTCGTGTAGATCCCCCGCTGGGCGCCGAACGAGAGGTGGCCCGCTGCCCGCGAGACCTGCACGGTCGGCGTGAGCAGCGCGAAGTCATGGAAGCGCCGGCCGTTGATGGGCAGGTCGCTGAACACTTCGTCCGTGACGACGCTGCTGGACGCAGGCAGGATCGCGTCCACCAGCGCCGAGGAGACATCGATCGTGGAGTACGTGACTTCCAGAGCCATCGGGATATCGACCCGCACGGCCCGGCCGACGTTGACGGTCACGCCCTCGATCTCGCTGGCCGCGAAGTCCGGGCTGGCAGCCGTCACCGAGTACACGCCCGGTCGCAAGGCGCCGATTTGGTAGCGGCCCACGGCATCGGTCGTGGTCGTGCGCTGCTGGCCCGTCTCGGCGCTCATCGCGGTGACTTCCGCCTCCGGGATCACGGCGCCGTCGGGACCCGTGACGGTCCCCACCACGCGCCCGAGATGGGCGTCGAACTGCGCGCGCAAGGGGCCGGATGCCGCGGGCAGCAGCGCTAGGACGAGGGCGAGCGCGGCAGCGCACCGCACGAATGCGGCTAGGCTCGCGCTCGAGGCGGCCACGAAGTCCGCGGATCTCGCGCGCCGACTGGCCGGTCGATTCGATTTCGACATCACTAATTTGAGTATAGGCAGAGTCTTGCGAGTCTCTCGCCGCGCTCGGGACGGCGCGCTTCGGCGAGCGTTTCCAAGAGCGGGCGCGTGCGTCGGATCCCCGCACGATCCAGGCCGGGCGCTCTCGCGCTTGCCGGACGCGGGCTGCGCGTGTCCCCGTGCCCGCGGCGCGCCGGATCCCGGAACTTGAGTTCCGCGGCAGCCGCGCGCCGGCAGCAGGATCGGCTCGGAGCGGCGCCTCGGGGGACGGTCTAGCGCACCGCCGCTCGCCCGCGCGACACGGGTCGCGGCCATGGCGCTGGGTCGCGGCTCGCGCACCAAGAACGCGGCTCGGATGGACGGCGCGCCGGGAATCGCTCGGCGCGCCGCTCCCCTTCTTGCAAATCTCGGTGCGATGGTATATCGTTCATGAATGCTGCTATGAGCGCCCCCGCAGTCGCACCTCTACGAAGCGCGGTAGATCGCGAGCTTTGTGGGCAATGCCTGTACTACATGCTCATGATGCGGGAGCTCGAAGAACGCATCGAACTGAAGCTGTACAGGCAGGGGAAGGTCCAGGGCGGCTGCTACACCGGGCGCGGTCAGGAAGCCATCCCGGTGGGCAGCGCGTTACACTCGCGCCCCGAGGACTGGCTGACGCCTTCGCATCGCGACATGGCGGCGCTGCTCATCCGCGGCATCACGCCGCGCGAGATCCTCGCCCAGTACATGGGCCGGGCGACGGGCCTGACCAAGGGGCGGGACGGCAACATGCACATGGGCTGCCCGCGCCGTCATTGCGTGCCGATCATCTCGTCCATCGGCGCGAGCATTCCCGTGGCCGGCGGCCTGGCGCTGGCCATGCGGTATCGAGGATTGGACAGCGTGGTATTCAACTATTCGGGGGACGGGGCCTCCAGCCGGGGCGACTGGCACGAGGGCCTCAACATGGCGGGGGTTATGGACCTGCCGATCGTGTACCTCTGCAACAACAATCTCTACGCTTACTCGACGCCCTTGGAGAAGCAGATGAAGATCGCCGACATCGCCGACCGGGTGTCGGGTTACGGGATCCCATCCGAGATCGTCGACGGCAATGACGTGCTGGCGATACACGCCGCGACGGGGCGGGCGGTGGAGCACGCGCGTTCCGGTCGCGGTCCCTATTTCATCGAGTGCAAGACGTTTCGCATGAGCGGCCATTCCGCGCACGATCCGGCTGGCTACGTGCCCGATGCGTTGCGCGAGGAATGGTCGCGCCGGGATCCCATCCTCACGCTGCAGAAGCACATGGTGGATCACATGGGCGCCGACGAGCAGGTCTTCGTGGACCTGCGCAAGCAAGTGCTGGCAGAGATCGACGAAGCGCTCGAATGGGCGCTGGCGCAACCCTTTCCCGACCCCAAGACAGTGGAAGACGACGTCTACGAAACGCACTGAGCGATCCGTGCAAGAGTCTGCCGACCATGCCTGAGACCACGTACGTCGAAGCGATTCGGGAGGGCATCTGGGAAGAGATGGTCCGTGACGACAGCGTTTTCGTCATGGGCGAGGACATCGCCGAATACGGCGGGGCGTTCAAGATCACCAAGGGCATGCTCGAGGAATTCGGGGAGCGGCGCGTGATTGACACGCCCCTGTCCGAGTCCGCCATCGTCGGGGCCGGCACCGGCGCGGCGATTCACGGACTGCGGCCCGTCTTGGAAATGCAGTTCTCGGATTTCATGGCGTGCGGCTTCGACCAGATCACGAATTTCGCGGCCAAGTGCCGCTATCGGTGGGGCCAAGCCATCCCGATGGTGATCCGGGCCCCGGCGGGGGGCAACATTCACGGCGGGCCGTTCCACTCGCAGAACGTCGAGATGCCCTATGTCCACACCCCGGGTCTCAAGGTCGTGCAGCCGGCCACGGCGCATGACGCCAAGGGCCTGATCAAGGCCTCGATCCGCGACAACGATCCGGTCATCTTCCTCGAGCACAAGTACCTGTACCGCTCCGTCAAGGAGGAACTGCCGCAAGAGGACTACACCGTGCCTCTCGGCAGCGCCAAGGTCCAGCGGGAGGGGACCGACCTCTCGATCCTGACCTACGGCTGGATGGTGCATGTCGCGCTCGCCGCCGCCGAACGCCTCTCCGGGGAGGGCATCGACATCGAAGTCCTCGATTTGCGCACGCTCTTGCCGTTGGACCGGGACGCGATCCTGGGCACGGCCAAGAAGACCAGCAAGGTCATCCTCTTGCACGAGGACACCCTGACCGGCGGACTCGGTGGCGAGCTGGCCGGCATCATCGGCGAGCACGCCTTCGACTACCTTGACGGGCCGCTCGTGCGCGTCGCGGCGCCGGACACGCCCGTTCCGTTCGCGGAGACTCTCGAGAAGGCGTTCTTGCCGAGCGAGGAGGAGGTCGTCGCCAAGGCGCGCTGGCTGCACCGCTTCTAGCAGCTTGAGCGGGCGGGCGCGACCAAATGTCCCCGCTGTCGTCGCAGGAACATTCTTCGGCACTTGGCCGCGGCGAGGCTCACCCCATGCAAAACAACCGTAGAACCTTTCTTCAATCAGCCGGCAGCGCGTTGGTCGTCGCGACGAGGGCGTGGTCGCTGCCCGGCCCGCGGCCTTGGCTGCGCGACGATCCCGACCGCGAGTGGCGGCACTACGGCGGCACAGCCGGAGCGAGCCGGTACTCTCCGGCGGATCGCGTCAATCGCTCCAACGTCAGCCGCCTGAAACCCGTCTGGGTCCATCGCACCGGGGACGCGATGCAGCGACCCCAGACCACGATCGAATGCACCCCGATCGTCGTCGACGGGGTGATGTACATCACGACCGCGCGAGTCAAGGTGCAGGCGCTTGACGCCGCCACCGGCAAGCCGCTCTGGACCTTCGACCCGCTCGACGAGAGCCAAGCCAGGCGTAGCGCGGGCGTGAATCGTGGCGTTTGCTACTGGCAGAACGAGGACGGCTCGCGCAAGCGCATATTCAGCACGGTGCAGAATCGACTCTACAGCTTGGACGCCGTCACCGGGCGTCCCGACAACGCGTTCGGCAAGGACGGCATGATCGATCTCAACGACGATCTGGACAGCGAGGTGCCGGGCGTCTCGGTCAAATGCACGAGCCCGGTCGTGGCGTACCAAGACCTCATTGTCGTCGGCGGTGGCGGCGGCGAAGGTCCTTACCCCCAGGCACCGGGCCACATCCGGGCTTACGACACCTCCACGGGTGAGCGACGGTGGATCTTCCATACCACCCCGCGCCCCGGCCAGTTCGGGTACGAGACCTGGCCGCCCAACGCCTACAAGCATGTCGGCGGCACGAACAACTGGGCCGGCATGAGCCTCGACGTAGAGCGGGGCATGGTCTTCGCGGGCATCGGATCCCCGGCTTTCGATTTCTACGGGGGCGATCGGATCGGAGCGAATCTCTTCGGCAACTGCGTGCTGGCACTGGATGCCCGGTCCGGGGAGCGCAAGTGGCATTTCCAGACGGTCCACCACGACGTGTGGGACTACGACTTGCCGGCGCAACCGGCGTTGATCCGGATGACCCAGGGAGGCCGGACCTTCGACGCGCTGGTTCAGCCCACGAAGCAGGGCTTCCTGTTCTTCTTCGAGCGCGAGACAGGCAACCCGGTCTGGCCGGTCGAGGAGCGGCCGATCCCGATGTCGGACGTGGGTGGCGAGCAACTGTGGCCGACCCAGCCCTTCCCGACCAAGCCGCCGCCCGTTTCGCGGCAGGGATTCTACGAGAGCGACGTGACCGACGTCTCCGCGGAGGCGCGCGCGGAGGCGCTTGAGGTCTGGCGCAACACGGACGCCGGAGCGCTGTTCACGCCGCCGAGTACGCGGGGAACGCTGGTGCATCCCGGATTTCGCGGTGGCTGCCTGTGGGGAGGGTGCTGCTACAACCCCGCGATGAACAGGCTGTTTGTCAGTTCCGACGAGACCACCAACCGCATCGAGCTCGAACTGGCTCCGGACCAGGACTTCGACTACGCGTTGCCGGATCGCAGCGAGTTTCTCGATGCGGAGGGCTATCCCGCGATCAAGCCGCCTTGGGGTTACGTCACGGCGGTGGACTTGGAAACGGGGGAATTCGCTTGGCGCGTGGTCAACGGCGAGTTTCCCGCACTGAGGGCTCGCGGCATACCGAAGACCGGCTCTCCCTCTCACGGCGGGTCGATCGCCACGGCCGGCGGCTTGGTCTTCATGGCCGGGACATTCGACAAGCGCTTCCGGGCCTTCGATCAAGACACCGGCGAGGTGCTCTGGGAGACCGAACTCAGCGCGGGCGGTTTCGCCACACCCTGCACTTACGAAGCGGATGGGAAGCAGTTCGTGGTCATCGTCGCGGGCGGCGGAAAGGGTGACACGCCTTCCGGAGATGAAATCGTGGCATTCGGCATCGAGAGCTGAGTGCGGCCGGAGCCCCTAGTGCATCATCACAGGATGATCTTGAGATCGACCGTGGCGAAACACTAAATCTGCCGAAGCTTGGCGATCAGGGCATCGCCGGTCTCGCAGGTCAGCAGCCAGGTTCCGACCTCGTCCAGCACGGACTCCGTCCGGACCGACCCGAGCAGGGCCGACATCGTGCTCGCCACGGCCTCGCCGAACCGCTGGCGCGCCATGCTTACCAGCAGGCCGACCCTGCCCTCGGCCCTCAGTTGCTCACTCCATGTGATCATTGCCGCCTCCAGTTTGTCCCACTCCGTCAAGTCTCGCACGTCCGCAACGCTCGCTCCCGGCAAGCGCCACGGCACGAGTACCTTGATTATCCATGCGATCAGCGCCCGCCGCAAGCTCGCCCATTCCTCGCCGCTCAGCCATTGCTTGAGCCAGCGCACCTCGCCCCGGGCCGCGTCCATCGACTCCACCCGGTGCATGCGGAACACCGCGTCCGCTACGTTCCGCCGGCCCCGGTCCAGCTCCGGGCGGCGAAACACTTCCACCAGCTCGTAAGGCAGTTGCGGTCCGTGACCGTCCCTGTCCGCCGACGCGTCCTCGACCAGTTCCGCGAAGTTTCGCGAGGGTGTCCACGCCGGCTCCCCGTTGTACAGCACGATCGGCAGCACCCGCGGCAGCTGCTGCCGCCGCTTGCAGCCGTCCCGCTTGGCCAGCGTGGCGTGGAACTGCCCGAAGTAGTTCCACATCCGCAGGGCCATCGTCCAGTCGGGTTGAGACTGGAATTCGACCATCAGATACGTCACTCGCCCGGGATCCCCCAGGGCGCCCACTTCCCAGATCAGGTCGTTTTCGATCTGCTTGAGGCTCTCGTCAGTGTGCCGCGTGGCCACCTGCTTCAAGGTCGACCAGTCGAGTCGCAGGGAGTCATCGACATCCACGAACCCCTGTATGAAGTCCCTGAAGGCGCGGGGCTCGCCGAACACCAAGCGGAGGGAGCCATCGTGATCGATTCTAGTCATGAAAGAAAACCGTCCAATTCTTGCGTCTGATCTCAGAGTAGCACAATAGAATATGCTGTCAAGGGAATCGGTTGAAAGCTCGAAAATTTCCAGAGAAGCCCTGAAATGCCCGCTGCTCAGCATGGCTGACCGCCACAGCGGGTAGACAGCGAGACCCCCGCGAGACCGGCCTAGCATCCACTCGCGGGCAACTACGCCGCCCATAGGCACACCCAGCGTTCCGTCACAGGTACGCGGTGCCGTAGCGCGGCCCACGAGGTGATGTCCCTTGCGCCACGGGTTCGCTTGACCCGATCCGCGGCCAGCCGCCTCGATCGAGCAAGTCTCTTGGCGGTAGCGCAGATCGGACGTTCCGATGCGGCCCCGTCGTCGCTAACCAGCGTTGTGGTGCATACAAGTCACCAAACCTTGGCTTGATCCATGCGAGGCTAGGAATGAACGAGGGTGCTAGCACGATGTCGCCAACGACAGGCCTTGACGAGCAACAGAGGCCCAGGCTATGGGATTCGATGATCGGGGCGCATGTGCGACCGGATTACTTCGGGTGCCTTGCGATCTGGCACGGACGGGTCGAGGCAGCCTGCAGGGTTGTCTCCGGCATGTGTTGCTTCGTCGCCGCACTCTCGGTATTCCGAGAGCACCTTGGTGTCTTGGCCGGTCACTTCGCGGTTGGTGCGGGCATGGTGACAATGCCTGAACTGTATGTCACGCTAGGTCGCAAGAGGGTTGGAGCGGTCGGACTGCGTTGGTCTTGGCATCGTCTCGGAATCGATTATGAAGCACTGTGGAATGACAGCTATCGAACCGATGCGGGGCGAACCCTCGCAAAGCTAGAAGAGCGAGCTGCGGAGCTGTCCAACCGAGCACTCAGTATTCCCAACAACGAACGCCGAATGGCTCGGAGAATAGCTCGCTCGGCAGCGCGCGTTCATCCTCGATTCGCCGCTGCGTCGTCCAATCAACGCCAACTCCCAGCCAAGGACCACTTCCCGTCGGTACTCGCGCCTCCGCTCCCGCTCAAGCCGCCTCAATCGAAGCATACCGGCGGGATCGGGCAGTCCTAGGCTGCATCCTGCCCCGCCTTGCATCCCTGCATGCATAGAGGGACATGGCCTGTAGCGCACATCCGCCCCGTGGAGGCGACCAAATGTGCGCCATGAATCCTGAGCGCGGTCTCAAGGACTGGGTGCGATATCCGCCCCGAATGCTCCGCTGATCTCGCCCCGCTGGTTGCCGACTCCCAGCCAGTGATCTCGATACGAGCGTTCGAACAAGTCGGTCCAGCGCTCCCCGTCGGACGAACCGTTGAAGCTGACGGCCTCTCCCGGCAGCGACCAGACACCGATCAGCCCCAGCGGCCCATCCGTATGCTGGCCGACGAACTTGCCGTCGATCACGGCAGTCGATAGATCGGCGGGTGCATCGATGCCTCGCTTGGCCAAGGCCGAATCGGTCGGCAGGTTTTGGATGGCGAAGGCGCTAGCGGTACCCACTTGGCTCCCATAGAGCACTTCGCCGAAGACTTGCGTGAGAGGATAGTACCGACTTCCGCCCGAGCCGGTGCCACGGCCCGTGTTCTGATCCGCATCCGAGGACAAGGTCGAGGCAGTGGCGGGCGGCCCCTTGGGGTAGCCGACGTTCAGATAGCCCCTCCCGTTGCCGGTGGAGAAGAACTCGTCGAACAGTCCCCCTTGGTACGAGACGCTGATCTTCGAACCGCGACCGCCCGAATGGGATTGGATGTCCGCGGATCCGTTGTTATCCAACCCCAGGACCCAGTTGTGGATGGTCGTGCCGTCCTCGAACGTGAGCAGGATGTGGGCGCGCGGATCCGATCTATCCTCGAATCTTCCTGCGGACTCCTCGTAGCGTGAGTACTGGCCCGCAATCAGTTTCAAGGCGCTGGATGTCGAAGTATTGAAAGTGTTGTTGAACGTATCGATTTCTGACCGGCCGAGGACGACCGTCTCGCCGATAGCGGGAGGATTGCTCGTGTCGAAGAGATCCAGTCGCAGTTCGGTCGAGTTGGCGTAGTGTCGCCTCCAGTCCGAGTTGTTGGTCCCGCTATGCCGGACGAGCAGCCTGCCCCGGTCCACGCTCAGCGTGTTGATGATCGGCGCGACCAAGGGAGCTGCCGACCGATCTCCCTTGAGGTCGCCGCGGGCGTACCGGATCTCCAGGTCGGTGCCAGAGAAGCCCAGCTTGCCGGTGCCGTCTACGGTGATATCCGCGGTGAACACCAGTGCGCTGACATCGTGCGTTCCGGGCTTGAACCGGGACCGGTAGTCGTGCAAGCCATGGCGCAACGGGCCGAAACCCGGATCGGTTGCCATCGGTTCCAGAATCTCCACCCGCATTTGGCCGCCGACCTCGGCGCTGTCCCAGAAAACCGCGGCCCGCAGTCCGCCCGTGTAGAAGATGTTGTGCTGGTATGCGGTTGACTTGCCTTCGTATTTCGCCCGCGCGCCGACCGGATACGCCGGGTCGTTGATGCCCCGGGCGACCGCTTGGTCCAGCGGACTGTATGCGAACGGCTCGCCGAAGGCGATTTCCTGGCGGTATCCGTCGTACTGCAGCCGCCAGGTGGCGTTGAGGGCTTGGTAGTCGGCGGCGTACCGGCTCGAATGCTTCTGCCAGACACCGAAACGGGTGAAATCGGTCGTGTCGGTGGTCAGCAGCAGACGTGCCGTGTCCTTGTTGAAGACGTGGTCGAGCGGCACGATCAACTCGCCCGCCCTGTCATGGTCGGCGGCGTACCGGTTCACCTCGTCGAAGATCCCGCCCGACTCGAAGGCCTCTTCGAATGCATCCGCGTCCGCAAGCGCCTCGAGAACGTCTCGAATCTCGGTTAGCACGGTGGTGTCTTGAGCCACGCCTTGATCGTTGGTCGGGTAGTCCGTGTGGGCTGTCCAGCGCGCGGCGGCCGTCCCGTCGAGCGCGGAACCGCGCTTCGTGAGCACGTCGCCGCCCGGAGTGCCGAACAATTCGTCCGTTAGCTGCGCTTGGATCTCGTCGAATACCGACTGTCTCCGATCATTGACGAACTGGACCGTCTGGTCGCTCGCGTCGCCGCCATCCAAGCCGACGACGCGTGTCAGGACGTTGTACAGCCGCTGGATTTCCTTCCGCGCTTCCGCGACATGAGTCGCTTTCTTGACCTCGCTTGTAGCGGACTTGGCAAGGTTGTCCTTCGAGGTGACTGGGTATTCGCCTCCGAAAATTCCGGCGAGCGGCACCTCGAAGGCCGGTGCCGAGAGACCCACGATGAGCGGGTCGTCGTCGGGAGTCGCGGCTAGGTCGAGGCGGTTCTTCTCGATATTCACCGTCGTCTTCACCGATGCCCCCGCGGCTTGCACGCCATCCCTTCTCACGACCGCCGTGCCGGCGCTGTAATCACCGACGAGCGCGTCTATCGGACTCACGCTCGTCGACGGCAGGGAGCCGTCGGTCTGGGCTGCGCTGAACGCTGACAAGGCCACTCGCAACGGATTCTGGTCCGGGGCGCCTAGCAGCAGCGAGGCCCGGAACGAGGCTACGATCCTCGTCACCGCGGTCGTGCCGTAGCCGCTAGCCTCCAGCGCTGTCTGGAATTGGCTGACGACCGCGGCAACGGCTTCCGAGTCCTCCGGGTCGACCGCGCCGGCATCCTCCAGGCCGGCCTCCGAGAGGGCCGTCTCGAAGCGATTCCTCGCCCTTTCCTCGGCCGCTTGCTGCGCAGGGGGCTTGGTGCGCTGCACTCCGAAACCGCCCGCCAGCACCCTGTTGCCGACCTCCACCTTCCATGTTCCGAGCGCCTCCTTGCCAGCCGCTTCGCCTTGGCCTAGCAGGCGGCCGGAGAAGGCGCCGCCGCTGAAGTCGAAGTCCTCGCTGCCGCCCGCGTCCGGCGCGTATCGGAGGCGGCCCTCGCCGTCGCCCGCACGGACGCTCCAAGTGCTTCTCCGGTTCAGCGTGGCGGTCGGCAGCACGATGTCGGTCACCTCTCCGCCCAAGCCGTAGCTCCACGCCCTTCCCGTCTCCGCGTGCGCGAGGCCAATCACCAAGCCGTCCACCTTCTTGGACGCGAATCGCACCTCCACCTCGATCGCGCCCGCATATAGTTGACCTGCCTCGTCCGCCGCCCGGGTGGCACCCGTGTAGTACGCGCTACCCGCTGTCTGCACATCGCTCGTCCGCCGGGTAGACTCCACCGTCGACCACGCGAATCCCTGCCCCCGCTCCGCGTCCCCCAAGGTCGCGGTCGCGGTTCCAGTCGAGTTGTACGCAGCCGCTCCGAACCGCGTCGAGCCCAGTGTCCCCAGCGTGGCGGAAGCAACCCACTCGGCGCGGTTGAACGCCGCGGTCGCCTGCGTCGCGGTGCGATTCGCGAACCCCTGCAGCTTGTCCGGCCCCCCCGCCAGCGTGGCCGCGGCGAAGGCCTCTTCGCTGCTCAGCGCGTCCACGAGCCGGTCGAAGGCGTCCACCACGCGGCTCTCGCTAGTCGTGCGCTCGAGCGATCCACCGGCGTCGCCGAAGATGTTCGTCACCGCGGCGTCCGCCTTTCCCCATTGAAGATGCACCTGCGTGTCGAAGACCCCGCTGGAAATACCGTCGGCCCGGCGCAGTTCGACGAGTGCCGCCACGCGGTCGCGGATCTTGGCGATCTCCTCGTGCGCCCGGGCCACGATGTTCGGGCCGCTCGCCGCGGCCGCGCCGCGGTCCAGCAACTCGCCCATGGAGAATCCGGCGCCCAAGGCGCGCAGCATCGTGCCGGATTCGTCGGCCGCGGTCTGGCGGTCGTCCGCGATCAGGGTCGGCGCGTCGTTGGCGGTGTCCGCCGCCTCGGTCATCGAGTCGACGCTCATGGCGTCGCCCGCCATGGGCAGGTCGTAGCGGGTGCCGGCGAGCCCGCCGTCGGCGTCCTTGGCGACGCGGTACATGGCGCCGCGAGGGTCGGTCACCTCCCCTGTGCCGGAGGCCGGGAGGGTCGCGTCGCCGACCGTGTAGCCGCTGCCGTCTTCACGCGCCATCGCTAGCATGCTCGTGCCGGCAACGGTCATCGTCAGCGGCCGGTAGATGGCGGTCCAAGTGCCTTCGGCGAGCGTCAGCTCGTATTCGTTCGCGACGCCGGTGGCGGCATTGAGGCCGCCCTCGACGGTGGCGCCGGAGGAGAGGGGCTGGCCTTCGTGCGTCCACCGACCGTCCTCGTTGGTGACCAGCGTCACGGTGATGCCGCTGGCTCCAAGGCTCACGGGCGCCTGCATGGGCCGGTGCGCGGCGGTCCACGTGCCGTCCTCCGCCATCGCTAGCGCGTAGCTCTCGCCGGCTGCGTTCATCGTCACGGCGCCGTCCACCACGGCCTCGCCATCGAGCGACCAGCCGCCGGCCTCGGTGCTCGAGAGGGTCACGGAGTCGCCGCTGGTGCCGAGCGGGACGGTCTGGGTCGCGGGCACGAAGGTTGCCGCCCACACTCCGCCCTCGCCCATGGCGAGGGCGTAGACGAGGCTGCCTTCGGCGTGGGTATCGGTGCCGTCGCCGGCCAGCGCGTTCCCGCTGATCGTCCACATCCCGGCCTCGTTGGTCACCAACTCGATAGCGTTGCCACTGGTACCGAGGGGGACGGTCTGGGACATGGGCAGGAAGGCGGCTGTCCACGTGCCGTCCTCGCCCCGCGTCAGGGTGTAGGTGGCACCAGTGGAGTTGCTCGCGGTCCCCCCGGAAACGAAGTCCATGCCGCCGAGGGTGAAGCTGCCATCCTCGACGGTCATCAGGGTCACCAATTCGCCGCTCGCGCCGAGCGGAACCGTGACTTCCATCGACTGGAACGCGGCCGACCAAGTGCCGTCGACCAAGGTCAGCACGTATATGCGGCCGCCTTCGCCCTCGACGGGATTGTCCGCGCCGCCCGTGAAGGTCTCGCCGGCAAGTGTGAAGCTGCCGTCCTCGGCAGCCATCAGGGTGACTGTGCCGCCGTGCTCACCTAGCGCGACTTCTACTGTCCGCGTCTGGAAAGTGGGGGGGGGGGGATTTTGCGAGGTTGCAACCGGGCCTGACTCGGCACCAGCGCACACCGCCGAGCTGATCGCTAGCAGGGCGAACAGCACTCGCGAGAACCCGGATACTACTCTGGAAGTCGTGATTGGAGCTTTTGAAGAATGCACGAATACACCTCTGTCGACCAACTACCTGCCTGTGGTAGCAACTGGTTGGAAAAGGCAGGGAAGCGGGGATCCCCAGTGTTTTCCTAGTCAAGCCTATGAAGGACTTGCAAGCCCGACATCTGCAATCTTAGGCGAATTGCACAGTCGGTTGTCAACTCGGGCCGCTTTGAAGTCTGAGTTCAATTGCAAACTTTCGGTAAATTTTGGTCACTGCCTACATAGACCTGCGCCGATGATCGCTCAGAAGCCTGCCCGTGCATTACAGGCATGAAGCAGATCTTTCAGCATGTAGTAGACCGTGCTGATCCGCTAGCGCCGTGCCGAAGCGCGGCCAGGCTAGGTTCACCGACCCTTCTAGCGGACGGGTGATCCCTCTCCCTTGCGCAGCGTTGCAGTCGTGGCCGCTTCCGGCGGCGCGAAGGTCTCGTAGGTGCCGTCCGGCCACCGCACCTCCACCGACGCGATGTCGGTCGTACCGCCCAAACCGAAATGCACTGCGACTTCCCTTGAACTCAGGTAGCTTCCGTCCCGGTGCATGAAACGTGACGCGCTCGTGCCGTCCGCGAAACGCAGCTTGACGCGAGCGCCGATTCCATTTGGATTCCCCCCAGGGGCGGCCAGCCTGATGCGTATCCAGCGATTCCCGTCCGTTTGGTTCAAGTACAGGCGGGCCGGGCCGTTGTTGTTCGAGACCACGACATCGAGGTCGCCGTCAAGGTCGAGGTCGCCCGTGGCTAGTCCGCGACCGGCCAGCGGTTCGAGAGCGCCCCATGCACGCCTACCATCCCAGGGGTCGAAGCCGTTCGGTCGCCCGCTAAAGTACTGGTCTTCCTGCAGAAACGGATGCGGCTCGCCGCGCAAGGTCTCCATGACCGTGACCGCGCCGTTCGCGATGAACGCGTCCAAGTTGCCGTCGTGGTCGAAGTCCTCCCACGCCAGCCCAAAACCGGTGAAGGGCATGCTGTGACTACCCAATCCGAATCGATTCGTGGCGTCTACGAAGAGCCCGGAGCCGTTGTTGAGGTAGAGGGTGTTCGTTTCCAGCGTGTTGTGCGTCAGCAGCAGGTCGTCGTCACCGTCGGCGTCAAAGTCCGCGACCGCTATGCCCATCCCCGCCTCGGCCCGTCCGTCAGCGTTCACCGCGGCACCCGCTAGCATCGCCGTGTTCTCGAAACTCCCGTCGCCCCGATTGATCCACAACTGGTTCGGCGTCCCGTCGTTGGCGACGTACAGGTCGGGCAGGCCGTCATTGTTCAAGTCGGACGCGGCAACGCCCAAGCCGTTCCCGAACGCCGCGCCCAGTCCGGCCGCGCCCGACACGTCCGCGAAGCGGCCGCCATCGTTGCGAAACAGCCGGTCCGGCACGGGGTTGTATACGGTCGGATTGCAATAGTCTCGAGCGCCTGTCGGCGAGAAGCACTGCTTGTTGTTGCGAACGGTGAAGTCGACGTAGTTCGCGAAGGTCAGGTCGAGGTCCCCGTCCATGTCGAAGTCGACGAACGCCGCCGAAGCGCTCCAGCGCCGGTCCTGCGGGCCCTCGATCCGTTCGAACGTACCGTCGCCACGGTTGCGGAACATAGCGTTCGGTCCGAGCGCCGTCACGTACAAATCGGGGTCCCCGTCACCGTCGTAATCGCCGACCGCCGCTCCCATGGCGTATCCGTCGAAGCCTAGACCGGAGCGTTCCGTTGCGTCTGCGAAAGAGAGCGTTCCGTCCGGGACGATCCGATTCTCGAACAGGCGGCTGCCTCGATGCAGGTCGTCCGCGGAGTCCGAGCCACCGTCCAGACGCGCCCCTTGGAGGAAATACACGTCAAGGTCGTCGTCGGTATCGAAATCCAGCAGCGCGACGCCCGAGCCCATAATCTCGGGCAATCGAAACTGATCGCTCGTGTCCGGCAGATGCCGGAAAATCAAGCCCGTCTCCCGCGCTGCCTCCCGGAAGAGCGACTGATTCGCGCCGGGCATGTCCTGCCGCCCTTCGGGCGGTTGGGGCGCGCAGCCCAAAGCCATGGCCAGCGCGCAAGACACTGCGTGTCGCATTGATTTCGAGTGTGCCACGAATTGCTCCAGCTTATGTCGCGTCCGACCCGCGGCCTTCCAGGTCGCCTTGGCACTGCTACTATGCGGGTGCCGTGGAAATCGAGAGCATCGAGGTGCGGACGCCTCGGCACCGTGCTTGCGCGGTGGCGCTCCACCCGCTCATCGCGCTTGGCCTCCTCGTCGCGCCTGTCGCGGCACAGGAAGCGATCCTCGCGGTCACGGTCGTCGACGAGAAGACCGGCGAAACGGTGACCGGGCTCGGACCGGAGCGCTTCGAAGCCCGGGACGGAAACACGTCGCTCCGCGTCGAATCCGTGCGGGAGCCGCGCGAACCGCTGGACATCCTGCTGCTCGTGGACACCAGCATCGTGGGCGACGCGGTGCGGCCCATCGCGTCGGCCCTGATCGACCTGCTTCAGGCTGACGAGACCATGGCGCTGGTGGGCTTTGACGAGGGTGCCGAGCTGTTGCAGGATTTCACTTCCGAGAAGCGGCTCCTCGACATGGCGCTGGATCGCGTCGAATACGGCAACACGCCGCGCGTGCAGGACGCGCTGTTCGCGGCCATCGATGGCGGATTCGAGTCGAGTTCCGGGCGTCGGACGATCATCCTGCTATCCGCCGGAGCGGTCGCCCGGAGCGGGGTGGCCGAGGCGGAGGTGATCCAGCGAGCGCGCGTGAAGCGCGTTTCCATTCACACCGTCTTCGTGCGGAACGACGCGCGCAGCCTGCTGCGCCGCCTCGCGTTGCGAGCGGGCGGGGCCAGTTTCGGAGCCAAGCGTCTCAAGCTGGATCCGCGACCGCTCGCCAAGCGCGTGATGGAAGCAGTCCGCAGTCCCTACGAACTCGCGGTCAGCGGAGTCTTCGCGCTAGGTGACCGCATCTCCGTCGCCGTGAGCGGCGCCCCAGGCGCCAAGGAGAAGCTGACCGCTTCCGCCCTGCCGCTGGAGTGAGGCGCCCGAGCCGCCGCCGGCCAGGCTACGAGCCGCGGCGCTCCGTCTTCGGCGTGGCTAGGTAGCCTCCGATCGAGCCGCTGGCGATCCGGTTGACGACCAGCTCGAACGGAATGCGCGCACCCTCCACGTAGAATTGCACGGGTTCGAGCAGCGTCTTGCGCCGCTTCACGATGCGCTTGTCATCGGCCCACAGCTCGATCGAGTAGCGATTCCGCTTCTGATCGGTGCCGCTGACCTTGATGCTGACCGGCCCGACGCGCTGGGGCTTCTTGGTCTTGCTCAAGTTGAACTCGTAGTAGTTGCGCTCGCCGAGTTCCTTGAGCACCGCGAGCTCGTCGGCGTTTGTCGCGATCAAGCCGCTCTGGACGCCTAGATCCCCCTTGACGCTCGTGAGATCCGCGATGGTCTTCTCGAGTTCCGCGCGGTTCTGGTCGACCTGCTCTTTGACTTCCTCGACTTCGCCGCCCAGCGCGCCGACCTTCGTCTGAGTCTGCTCCTGGTACTGCGCGAGCTTGCCGCCCACTTCGGAAATCTTGGCCTCGCTGGACTCGCGGGCCGCTACCAGTTCCTTCTGCAGCGAGTCCGCGCGACCGAGCGCCTTGTTCTCCACCTGCCTGGTGCGGACATCGATCTTCTCCTCGGTCGACGCCACCTGCTCCTTGACCTCGCCGACTTGCTGGGTCAGCTCGCTGCTCACTTGGGTCACGCCGCCCTCGAGCTGGGCGATCTTGGCGTCCCGGGCCTCGAATTCCGCCCCGACCTCGTTGCGGAACTCCTTCAGCTGCAGGATCGTGTAGACGTTCGTGCCCGCCAGGGCCACGATCGCGACGAGCAGCACGATCACTACGGGCGGAACGGAACTCTCGCCCGCGTTGCGAGGCAGTCTCCGGGAATTGGATGGCTTGATCATGGTTGCGAATCCTCCTAATGTGGACGCAAGCGGCAAACCTATTTTACAATGGTTCCCGCCGGGCATCTTCTATTGATTCGACGCGCGCCGCCGAGATCAGGTTTCGCAGGGCCCGCCGGGGAGGCGGACGCGGATTCCAGCGAGCGCGCCGTCAGGCCCGGATACTTCCATGAAATTCACTTTGCTCAAGACACTTCTCCTTTTGACCGTGGCGGCAGCCGTCCCGCTGGACGCCGGCGGCTGGGTCGAGCTATTCGACGGCAAGACCTTGAACGGCTGGGTCCAGCGCAACGGATTCGCCACCTACCGAGTCGCAGACGGCACGATCGTCGGCCGCACCTCCGAGGGCAGCCCGAACTCGTTCCTCTGCACGGCGACCCATTTCGGCGACTTCGAGCTGGAGTTCGAGGTCAAGGTCGCCGACGAGCTGAATTCCGGCGTGATGATCCGGTCCAGCCAGAAGACCGCGTCCACCGGAGAGGGCAGGAACGAACGCATCGGGCGGGTGTACGGCCCTCAAGTCGAAATCGAAGCGAGCGGGGCCAAGGGCGCCGAGGCGGGTTACGTCTATGGCGAGGCGACCGGACGCGGCTGGCTCACCCCGGAGGAAAGGCTCGTCCCGCACAAGACGATGCGTGACGGCGAATGGAACGCGTACCGGATCGTGGCCAAGGGACCGCGCATCCAGACTTGGATCAACGGAAAGCCGATCGAGGATCTCACCGACGAGCCAAGCTACAAGAACCATCCGGGCGGCTTTATCGGACTGCAGGTCCACGGCATACAGAAGGGAACGGGGCCCTTCGAGGTCGCTTGGCGGAACATCCGGATCCGGCCGCTGAACTGAGCGGGCCCTGCCGGCACGATTTCGGACTGGATCGCCTTGCGGCATCCGTGTCCGCGCGCAGGAACCGCGACCACTCTCGCCTAGAGGGGTCGATCTAGCGACTCGTCGCCGGAGACGATCCGATTCTTCGGATCGGCGACTAGCCACGCAGACATTGGCACTACCTGGGCTCCGTCACCCTTGGCTGGCGAATCCCATCGCAAGCTAGCACCGCGTTCGGTGCGCCCGCCAAGGCCCCGCCAGCTGCGCCGAGGCCGAATCAGCGCATGCGGGCGCGTCCGCTCAGCCCCGTTGCGAGAATCTGCTCAGCAAGCCGCCGACGGCCTGTTCGATCCGTTCCGCATCCAAGTTCTCCGGCAACGGAATGGACATCACGGGCCGGTTCGTCCGGGGGTCGTTGCGCACCAAGTTGGAGAACAGACCTGAGGCGCCGCTGGACTGCTTGGGCGAGGACGCTTTCTTCCCCGCCGGCGTTCGCTGCTCCGGCTGGGCTTGAGGAGGAGCGGCGAACGCCTCCAGGAAGCGCATTCCCGCCTCGACCAAGCCCGCAACCGCATCGTCGATGGAAGTCGGGGGTGCCGGCTTGCTTGGCGGGGTGTCCGCGGGTTCATCCGTGCCGCCCGGTATGTCGTCGCTCGCCGGAGTCTCGTCCGGCGCCGGAGCGGCATCCCGCTCCGGCGGATCCGGGGGTGTGCCGTCCGCTTCGTCGCTATAGAGTTCCTGAACGACCTTGAGCATGCTCTTCCGGCCCAGCTTCTCGAAGCTGATCTCGTCCGCCTCGGAATCGAAGATGCCCTTGAACAAGGCCCGCTTGAGACGCATCGTGTCCCAGACCCGCAGCTCGATGCTGCCTTCGGTGAGCATGTGAACGACCTGCACAGGCTGCGCTTGGCCCATGCGATGCACGCGCCCGATCCGCTGCTCCAGCCGAGCGGGATTCCAAGGGGGCTCGAAGTTGATCACGGCCGACGCCGCCTGCAGGTTGAGACCCACGCCGCCCGCATCGGTCGATAGGAAAACCATGCACTTGGGGTCTTCGCGGAACCGCTGCATCAGCGGCCCGCGTTGCGGCGTGGGCACCCCGCCGTGCAGGGACGCGAACTCGATGCCGAGATCGTTCAACGCCTCGCCGGCCAGCCGCGTCATGCGCTCGTATTCGCTGAAGACCACGACCTTGCGGCCCTCTTCGACAGTCAGCTCTCGAATGATTTCGCGAAACTCGTCGAGCTTGGGAGAGTGATTCGTTTCCTTGTCGAACAGGAACGTCGAATTGCACAGCATCCGCATGTTCTGGATGCAGCACAGGACCCGGCGCGTGTCGACTTCGGAGAGCCAGCCCTGTCGCTCCCATTTGCGCATCAACGCGGCGAGGATATCGTTCTGCTCCCGGTACGGGTCGGCCTGCTCGGGCGTCATCGGCACGCGGAAGACTTGGTCGGTGCGCTCGGGCAACTGCTTGAGGACCTCGCCCCGCGTGCGCCGCAGCAGCACGGGGTCCAAGCGCTCGTGGATGCTGTGCAGGCCGCGGTATCCCAGCAACTTGCCCTTGTCGTCGGTTTCCACGTGGTCTTGCAGGAAGCGGAACGCCGGCCCGAGCAAGCGGCCGTCGACGAACTCCACCACCGAATACAGCTCCTCGAGCTTGTTTTCCAACGGAGTGCCTGTCAGCACGAACGCGTAGCGGCTCTTGAGCTGCTTGACGGAACGGGCGGTCCGGGTCTCCCAGTTCCGGATGCGCTGCGCCTCGTCGAGGACGATCAGGTCGGGTTCCAGCTCTTGGATCAGCTCCAGATCGTTGGGCACCAGCTCGTAATTGATCAGGTTGAAGAATTGGGGCTGGCCGTACAGCCTCTGGCGTTTCCGGGTCTTGCCGTCCACGACCTGCACCGAGAGATCGCTGAAGCGCTCGATTTCGGTCTTCCACTGGTACTTGACAGAGGCGGGCGCGATCACCAGCACCTTCCGGATCCCCCGCCTGCGCCGCAGCAGCTCGGCGGCCGCGATGGTTTGAATCGTCTTGCCCAGGCCCATGTCGTCAGCCAGCACGACCCTGCCGCGGCAGGCCGCGAAGAGAGCGCCGCGCAACTGGTAGGGGAACAGAGGCACCTTCACCAGATCGGTGAGCGAGTGGGTGCCCGACTCGATCGCGCGCAGCTGCTTCCGCTCCCATTCGAGCCCGTCGGCGAGTTCGTTGACCCGGTCGACGTATTCGAGGACATCGCTGTAGACGACGGCGCTCGCGTCGGTCATGCGGATCTCGCCCATGACCTCGCCGAAGCGGGCGTAGTGCTCTCGGCGCAGGAGCCCGCTCCTGTCGAAGTACCGGTCGGCGATGCCCGACAGTTCCAAGGAGGGAGCGTCGGGCAACCTCAAGCGAACCTCCAGGCTTTCGCCGTATTGGAGCGACAGCGAGGCTCGGTCCCTCGCGTAGCCTTGCCGCAAGACCGCCGAGCGATGCTTCTTGCGCAGTCGCCCCAGCAGGCTCTCGATGTGCTTGCAAGTGCCCAGCGTGTTGCGGGCGAAATCGGGGCACGCGCAGTAGTTCTCGAACAGTCCGGGCCCGCGCATCGCGACGCGGTACTCCTTGCCGCTCGTGGATTGGATCTGGTAGTCCCCGTACGGCTGCCCCTTGGGGCGTGACAAGACTTTCTGGATGGCTTCCTTGGCCCGCTCCTGGCGGGCTTGGATCTGCTCTTCGACAAGCATTCGAGAACTCCTTCGGGGATGCGCGGACGCACCTGCGGTGCCGACCGTCTATCCAGATTAGTTGGTTCCGGAGCGGGGTTCGTCCGAATCCGCTGGAGGGCATCTCGCTAGCCGCGTGTCCGGGGCGGCGCGCGGCCGGCAATCTCAAACGCCCTGTCCGGGTCCTTGAGCTGACAGTGTCGGGCGGTATCGGCGGCAGGTTCACGAGGCTCGCGTGGGAATCGATCGCTGCGGGATTCCTTGGACGGAATCGGGACGCTGGTATGCTGCGATCGTGCGGGCAGGTCGAGCGCCTCCCCGGCCAACCGATGCGAGCGAACGGTCGGACTCGGGGTTTCCTGCCTCACTTGCTGCGCGTGAAGCAGTCCACGCGCTTCCGGCGGCGGATCACGCCCCCGTTCGTGACCCTGTACGTGACGACCCGATGCGACGAGAAATGCATTCACTGCTACTACTGGGACGAACTCAATCCGCAGCCCAACCGCGACTTCACGTTCGACGAGTTCGACCGCTCGCTCGAGTCCATGGGCGAGATCTTCAACCTGTTCATCGGAGGCGGCGAGCCGTTCTTGCGCAAGGATCTGGGTGACATCCTGCTCGCTGCCCACGAGCGCAACCGCGTCGCGAACGTCTACGTGCCGACGAACGGGCAGCACGCTTCCCGCACGGTAGACACGCTGTCGAAGGTCTTGGAAGCTGCGCCCGCGATGCGCTTCCACCTGAACCTGAGCGTGGATCACGTGGATCCCGAGCAGCACGACCGCATCCGGGGCCGGGAGGGCGCGTACCGGCGGGTCTTGGAGACCGCGGCCGCCGTGCAGCCGCTACGGGACCAGTACCCGCACCTGATCCTGCACACGCTGACGACGGTCATGCGCGAGAACCAAGGCGAGATCCTGCGGATTCACGAGGAGTTGCTGCGCCAGTTCAAGCCCGACGGGACTTCGTACAACTACTGCCGAGGCAATCCGCTGGATCCGGGCCAGACCGCGGTCGACTCTGCCATCTATCGCCAGCTGGCCGACCGCGTCCTAGCGGACAGGCGTTCGGGACGCGTGCGCGAGGGCGCGTTCGGAGCGCTGAACCACGCCTTGGACGACGAGGTGCGATCCAGCGTCGAGCGCACCGTGCTAGAGCAAGCGCCCCAGTTCTCGTGCGTCTCCGGGAGGCTGGCGTGCGTGATTTACAGCGATGGCGACGTTACCGAGTGCGAGACGAAGAATTCGCCGCTCGGCAACCTGCGGCAGGCGAACTACGACTTCCCGTCGATTTGGTTCGCCGACACCGCTCGTCGCGTCGCGGCGGAGGCCGCGGACGGGTGCTACTGCACCCACGAGTGCGGGCACTACGCTTCGACGATCTACAGTCCGAAACTGCTGGCGCGGGTGGTTTCGCGGGCGGCTGGTGAAGCATTCTCCAGATGCTCGCGGCATTGACGGAACGGCCCGATTGCCCTACGATTCGATGGAGGCGGCGCTTCTCCGCGGCATGTCGCTCTTCCGGTTCCCAGCCTGCTGCTGTACCGGGCCGGCGTAAGTCCGGCCTAGACCAGCCAAACCTTTCTCGGCCGCTGATCGTCGAGACCGCACCCGGAGGATGAGGTGTTTCGCGGAATCAAAGAACAAGTCCAAACCGTCTTCAAGCACGATCCCGCTGCGAAGAGCAGCGCCGAGGTCCTGCTGTGCTATCCCGGCGTGCATGCGATTCTGCTGCACCGGATTGCTCACCGGATGTACCGCTGGCGCTTGTTCGTCCTCGCGCGGCTGCTGTCCCATCTCTCGCGCATGCTGACCGGGATCGAGATCCACCCCGGCGCGACCGTCGGCAGGCGGTTCTTCATTGACCACGGCATGGGCGTCGTGATCGGCGAAACGACGGTGATCGGAGACGACGTGCTGCTCTACCAGGGCGTCACGCTCGGAGGCACGGGCCACGGTCGGGCGAAGCGTCACCCCACGCTCGGGAACCATGTCGTGGTCGGTTCCGGCGCGAAGGTCTTGGGAAACATCGAGCTCGGGCAGTGGGTCAAGGTGGGGGCCGGCTCGGTAGTCGTCAAGGACGTGCCCGAGCATGCCACCGTGGTCGGCATCCCGGGGCGAGTGGTGGCGGTCAAGGGCGTCGCCGTCAGCCATGACGAGTGGCAGATGCTGGAGCACGGGGAACTGCCGGATCCCGTGGGTCAGACGCTGGCGAACCTGAACGAGCGGCTCACCCTAGTCGAGGCGGAAGTCAAGATGCCCAATTCCCGGGAAGCGGACATCCCGACGATCCTGCCGACGGGATAGCTTGCACGCCCCGACCCCGCTTACGGGATCGCGTCCACGCCCTTCCGCATGCCCGCCGAGATGGGCGTTAGCCGGGTCGGCGATTCGCCGACTTCAGGCGGGCACCGCTTCGGTGTTCGACTCCTCCTCCACCGGAGGCAGGCCCAAGTCCGTAGGGTCGATAGCTTCGACGGGAGGTCCGCCGCCATCAGACACCCGCTCCGCCTTGCGCTGCTGCTTTCGCTCCTCTTTGTCGCGCCGCTTGCTCGCACGCGCGAGTTCTTTGAGGCGCTTCTGGAATCTAGTGTTTGATCGACTGGCCAAGGGTTTGTCCTCCCTCCTGTCCTGAACCGCGCTCCGGGTCGCCCAGCTTCGCTGACCGCACCGTGCGCGGGCAATCCGTCATTATGACAGATTGACACGATTCGTTGAGCCCAAACACGCTCAGAGCGCGGGAAACGAATCCACGCGCAGGGGTCGCGCTACCGCGACAACAGCTGGGGGCAACGGCGCGTTGCGCGCCTGGCGGGGATTCAAGGCTGCTCCGCGATTCCGCGCACGCCTTCCCGCAACGGTCAACTGCGAGGTGCGGACCGGCTCGTAGACCGTCGGCGGGACCCGCAGTCGATCGGAACGCCGGCGCCGGCATATCGCGAGGCGCGGCCATCGTCTCGTCCGCCGTGCGGCGGCTCTCCTGCCGATGCCGATGGAGGAGCGCACAGCCGTCGACCCGGTCGGCCCGGCGAGTACCTCACCTGAAGCAGAACGCTTCTCGCGGCAACGCCAGCCGCGACCAAGCACCCGTTCTCCAGATCCATGGGACGCACAGAACGATGGGCGACCTCGCCCATGACCCAATCGTGTCAGTCCGAGCCCGGTCGCCGCAGCGAGGCCGCGCTTGCCCGCGGCGGAATGGGGCCGGAGCTAGCTCCGGCGCGACCGCTTGGCGGTGCGCTTGGCTCGAATCTCCTTGAGCTTGGTCTTCTTGCGCTTCGGCTTCGTGATGTGAAACGTACCGCTGCCGTGATACTCGGCGGCGTAGACGTTGGACTTATTGGCCATCGAGGTGATCCCTACGCATCAAGCATAGCGCAAGCAGGCCGGGCCGCCCGGCGATCCGTCGATCTATAATCGGGTCGCCAAGCCGTGGCGGGGTCCGTGCCGAGCAGGTCACATCCGCGCTTGGCATGTCCCCATGCATACCTTGCTGCGAACCACCGGTAGCAGATTCGCCGCGATCACGCTGCTTGTCTTCTGCGCGACGGGGTGGTCCTTCGCGGCCGAATCCCCGCGGAACATCGTCTTCATCCTGGCTGATGACTTGGGCTACGGCGACCTGAGCGCGTACGGGGCGCGGCACTACCAGACCCCGAACATCGACCGCATCGCCAACGAGGGCCGTCGGTTCACGGACGCCCACTCGCCGCACCCCGTCTGCACGCCGACCCGGTACGGGTTGATGACGGGCCGGTACAGCTGGCGCACCTGGGCTGGCTCGGCCAACGTCTGGTCAGACGACCCGCTGCTGATCGAGGAAGGTCGTTACACGCTGCCCATGCTGCTCAGGTCGGCGGGCTACCGAACCGCGATCATCGGAAAGTGGCATCTCGGTTACGGTCGCCCCGGCGAGGAGAATTGGACGGAGGCCGGAGTCGACTACAACGGAGTGATCGCGCCAGGGCCGCTCGAAGTCGGGTTCGACTATTACTTCGGCATCCCGCATGTCGGGCAGCAGCCGCACGTGCTCATCGAGAACCGCCGCGTGGTCGGTCTGCGTCCCGACTCGCCCCTGCGACTGCACCGGGACGACCGCTGGATCGGCCGCACGTCGTACTTGGAGCGCATGGGCTTCCCGCCGCGGCACTTCTTCACCGGCGGGGAGGGTGCCCTGTACGACCACAGCGAACTCGCCATCAAGTTGACCGAGCGCGCGGCGGGCTGGATTCGCGAGCAAGCCGAGGATCCCTTCTTCCTGTACTTCGCGCACCGCAACACGCACGGCCCGATCATCCCCAACGAGCGATTTCGCGGCAAGAGCGGGATCGGGGCTTACGGGGATTTCGTGCTGGAGCTGGATTGGTCGGTTGGCCGGATCCTCGATACGCTCGACGAGCTTGGACTCGCCGAGAACACTTTGGTCATCTTCTCCAGCGATAACGGAGCCGTCGTCCGTTCGGCACCCTCGTCGTCCGGGGAAGGGAACCGGCATCGCGTGAACGGTCCGTTGCGCGGCCAGAAAACCGAGGCTTACGAGGGCGGCCAGAGGGTGCCGCTGCTGGCGCGATGGCCGTCCGCAATCGCAGCGGGTTCGGAATCGAACGCGCTGGTGGCATTGACGGACACGATGGCCACGTTCGCCGACCTGCTCGGCAAGGAGCTTCCCGACGGCGCCGGCCCGGACAGCTTCAGCTTTCTCGAAGCGTTGGCGGGTCGCGATCAGAGCCTTCCGGCACGCACGTCCCTTGTCCACAACAGCTACCGGGGCGGCTTCGGCATCCGGGTGCGGAATTGGAAGCTGCTGATGTTCCAAGGCGGCGGAGGTCGTCCGATCGGCGGCGGAGGCTGGAATCCGTACGACTACGACAGGCGGATTCCGTACGGGCAGCTCTACAACCTTGAAGAGGACCTCGGCGAACAGCGGAACCTGTATGCCGAGGAACCGGAGCGGGTGGCCCGCATGATGAAACTGCTCAAGCGGATTCGAACGAGCGGAAAAAGCCGCTGAGGGGGCCAACGAGCCGCTTCTCGGACACGAGGTTGAATCCAGTGCCGCGTCGCATCCGGATCTACGGAGTCGCGTCGGTCCTAGCCATGGCCCTGAATCTCTCTTGCGTCCGCCCCGAGACATGGAGGGGGATCGTCGTCGCCCCGGAAGACCGTTGCTCGGAGTACCTGCCGGACGATTACCGCAATTCGCGATCTCTCGAAGCCGAGATCGTCGCCGAGATCGGGCAGATCTACGGCCCTTACACCGGTCGCTGCTTCAGCAGCGCGGAAGAGACCGATCTCGAGCACATCGTGGCGCGTTCCGAAGCTCATGACAGCGGCATGTGCGGGGAGAATCTGGAGGCTCTGGAGGCTCGGAAAGCGTTTGCCAACGACCCGCTGAACCTGACCCTCGCCAGCCCCCACGTCAACAGGGTCGCCAAACGCGACCGTGACGCGGCCGAATGGATGCCGGACGAGAATCAGTGCTGGTTCGCCGACCGCATCGTGCAGGTTCGCCGGAAGCACGGCCTGACGATCGATCGCAGGGAAGCCGATGCACTCGAGCGGGTGCTGTCGGAGTGCCAGTCTTTCGAGATGGATATCTACCCCTGCCCGCAGGCCGAAGATCCTGAATCGTCGCAGCCTGCGGAGTCGGCTCCATGACTCGGAGTCGATTTCATCTCGAGGGTTCATAGATTTCGCTGTTGAATCGCGAGGGACGAGCCGTCGTGCGCCGCTTCGCGGCCGGGTACTTGCGTGGAAACGTGAGCCGCTATCTCGTAATCACCGTCTAGTCCGTGCCCGGTGTCAGCGATGCCGGGTATACCGTTCGCGTGACACACTGTTGGAGATGTCGACCGGGCAGCCTGATCGACGAGACGCACTGCCGACCGGGACTCTCGTTCGCGACTACGCGGTATGCGAGGTCTTGGGCCATGGCGGCTTCGGAATCGTGTACAAGGCGCGCCATCGAGAACTCGGTCATTTCGTGGCGATCAAGGAGTACCTGCCGGCGGAGCTCGCCCTGCGCGAAGGGACGGTGGTGCGTCCGCGCGGCGGCGAGTACGAAGCCATGTTCGCCGACGGCCTGAGGCGATTCCTCGAGGAAGCGAAGGCTCTGATCGCCTTCCAAGATCACCCGAATGTAGTCGCCTGCCGGGATTTCTTCCGCGGCAACGGCACGGCCTACTTCGTGATGGAGTTCGTGGACGGCCTGCCGCTCTCGCAGGTGCTGCGAAACCGCGAAGCCTCGGGACGGCCCTTTACCGAGGAAGACGTGCTGGCGATCGCTGTTCCGCTCGCGGAGGGCTTGGCCCATGTCCACGAGGCAGGGGTGCTGCATCGCGACGTCAAGCCGGCGAACATCCTGATCCGTCGGGCAGACGGGCGCCCGGTGCTGATCGATTTCGGGGCGGCGAAGCAAACGATTGCCGGAAGCACGAGATCCTTTGCTCCGTACACGGAAGGCTACGCGGCGCTGGAGCAGGTCGCCGAGGGGCGGCTCGGGCCGTGGACCGATGTATACGGATTCGGAGCCGCGCTTTGGCGCATGGTGGCCGGGGGCAGTCCGCCGTGGGACCCACCGAACCCCGTGAAGGTGGAGAGCCGGGCGAACGCGCAATTGCGCGGGGAGAGCGATCCGCTCCCCTCGGCCGCCAAGCTCGGCGCGGGCCGCTTCTCGCGGGACCTTCTCGCGATGGTCGACCGCTGCCTGCAACTTCAGGATTCGGAGCGGCTGGCGGACTGCGGGCAAGTGTTGCGATTGCTGCAACTGGCGAGGGAAGCGAGTTCGCAGCCGAATCGGCGGACAGCAGGGAGAGGATTGACGGAGATTCGCAGCACGGTCTGGTCGAGAGTGCGCGGGAGGAAACGGCTGTTGATAGGAGTCGCTTTGGTCTTGGCGGTGTTCGCCCTGCTGCGCTGGGCTGCCCCGCCGGGCGACATAGATGATCGGGAAGAGGCCTTGCGTCGCTGGGACGACAACGGGAATGGCAGAATCACGTGCGCCGAAGCGCGACGCCACGGCATCGCGCCCGTCCACCGCGGGCATCCGGCTTATCCCTTGATGTATGACCGCGACCGAGACGGAGTCGTCTGCGAGTAGCGGCGAACCCCTCGGACTGCCGAGCTTCGGATGCCCTTCGCGAGCTTCGGCATGCGACATACGATAACGGCTGGGCTCGTCCGACCGCCCCTCCGCGATGATCGGACCATCGCGTCCGCCCTATACTGGTTCGTCCGTCGCTCATGGCATATCCGCGCATCGCCAGGATGGGTTCGGTGGGCGAGTTCCGAGCGCGTTGCGCCGAACTCGGCCTCTTGATCGAAGCCGAGGACAGCGTGCAGCGCGCGCCTGGTTCGCCGCTCGCGCATCCCGTTGAAGTCGGCGGCAAGACTCTGGGCAATCGCTTCGTGATCCACCCCATGGAGGGGTGGGACGGCGAGGAGGACGGCCAGCCCAGCGACCTCGTCCGCAGGCGCTGGCGCAACTTCGCGCTGAGCGGCGCCAAGTGCGTGTGGGGCGGCGAAGCCATGGCGGTGACGCCGGAGAGCCGCGCCAACCCGAGGCAGTTGGTGATCCAAGAGTCCACCGAGGACCCTCTGCGCGCATTGCATGCGGAACTGCTCGAGACGCATCGCAAGGAGTTCGGGACGACCGGCGATCTCCTGACCGGCTTCCAGCTGACGCATTCGGGTCGCTTTTCGCGGCCTGATGCGAGCGGCATGAAGCCGCAGATCCTGTACCGCCATCCGTTCTTGGACCGCAAGTTCGGTCTGGCTGACGATCACCCGGTGCTGAGCGACGACGACATTCGCCGGATCATCGACCGATTTGTCATCGCGGCTGGCATCGCCGAGCGGTGCGGCGCGGACTTCGTCGACGTGAAGCACTGCCACGGCTATCTCGGCCATGAGTTTCTGGGCGCTGTCACGCGACCGGGTCCGTACGGCGGTTCGTTCGAGAACCGCACCCGCTTCCTCCGCGAAGTGGTGGCGGGCATTCGGGCGACAACCGGCCGATTGGAGATCGGCGTCCGGCTCAGCGCCTTCGACTTCATCCCCTTCCGCCCGGATCCCGATTTGAGCGCGGGGTCCCGATTGGGTCCGGGGATTCCGGAAGACTACTCGAGTTCGCTGCCGTACCGCCACGCGTTCGGTGGCAGCGCGGACAAGCCTGTCGAGTACGATCTCTCGGACACGTACCGATTCGTCGAATTGCTTCGCGAGCTCGACATCCGCCTGCTTAACGTCACGGCGGGCAGTCCCTACTACAACCCGCACATCCAGCGACCCGCGCTATTCCCGCCTTCCGACGGGTATCAGCCGCCGGAGGACCCCTTGGCCGGGTGCGCCCGGCAGATCCATGCGACAGCTGCGGTCAAGGCTCGCTTTCCGGACATGTTCGTGATCGGCACGGGCTACAGCTACCTGCAGGAGTACCTGCCGCACGTGGCCCAGTGGGTCGTCCGCACGGGACGTGCCGATGCTGTTGGCTTGGGGCGGATGGTGCTGGCCTATCCGACTTTGCCCCGTGACACCTTGGAGCGCGGGGAGCTGAACGCGAAGAGGATCTGTCGCACGTTCAGCGATTGCACGACCGGCCCTCGCAACGGCTTGGTGTCCGGTTGCTATCCGCTCGACCCGGCATACAGGAAGCTGCCCGAAGCCGCGATCGTGAGAAAGATCAAGGCGTCTCTCTGAACAAGGTCGGGCGGTCAGGATCTGAGCTGATCGAACGGCACCCAGCCGACCTTCGCGCCCCACGCGAGCCACGCCGTTTCCATTTCCTTGACGCGGTCCGGCATTTCGCCGGCCAGATCGTCGAGTTCGCTACGATCCGTCTCCAAGTCGTAGAGTTCCCACGGCCCGGCACCCGCATTGCCGCCCCTACGTTTCGAGACCAGCTTCCAGCGGCCCATGCGAACCGCGCGGTTGCCTTGGTGCTCCCAGTAGATCGCCTCGTGGCCGTCTCTGGAACCGGTCTCGAAGATCGGGCGCAAGCTCTTGCCTTCCAGCGGGGTGATGGCGTTTCCGGCGCGAGCCTGCGGATACTCCGCTCCGGCGAGATCGATACAGGTCGCGAGCAAGTCGACGACATGACCGGGCACGTCGGTGACCGAGCCCGCCGGCTGCTTGATTCCGTTTGGCCAGTGGCAGATCAGCGGCGAGGAGATCCCGCCCTCATGCACCCAGCTCTTGAACATGCGGAACGGCGTGTTGCTGGCGTTCGCCCACGGGCGGTCGTAGCCGTCGAACGAGTCCGGCCCGCCAGGCATCGCGTTCGGATCCGCCCATGTGTTGCGGGGCGTGCCTTGCTCGATATCGGCGCTCTCGTGGCAACCGCCGTTGTCGGCTAGGAAGAGGATCAGAGTGTTGTCCAGCTTGCCGAGATCGCGGATTGCGCTGACGACCCTGCCAATGCCTCGGTCCATGCACTCGATCATCGCTGCGTAGACTTCCATGCGCCGCTCCCAGAGAGCCTTGTCTTCCGCGTCGTCCCATGCGGGCACGTCGGGGTCGCGCTCGCTGAGCACCCAGGCATCGTCGCGGATGCCCGTCTCCGCCTGCCGGGCGAAGCGCTGCTCGCGCAGTGCGTCCCAGCCCATCGCGTACTTGCCCTTGTACTTATCGATGTCGGACTGCCTAGCGTGCAGCGGCCAGTGCGGCGCCGTGTACGGCAGGTACAGGAAGAACGGTTCCGGCTTGCCGCCGTGCTCTTCTACGAATCGCACGGCGTGATCGGAGAAAGCGTCCGTCATGTAGAACGAACCGTCGTCGGGGGGCGTGTAAGGCTCGTTCCCCATGGCCATCGTGCGGGCCGAATCCAGCTTGAAGTAGTTCGAGCCACCGCTGATCAGGCCGAAGTACTCGTCGAAGCCCCGGTCCAAGGGCCAGTGCGGGCGATCCTCGCCGACATGCCACTTGCCCGACATCAGCGTGGTGTAGCCCGCGTCCTTGAGGACTTCGGCGATCGTGACGCAGTCCTCGTTCAGGAACCCTTGGTACGCCGGCACACCGCGGTCACCGACCATGTGCCCGACTCCGGCTTGATGGGGATAGAGACCGGTAAGCAGCGACGCTCTGGTGGGGCAGCAGCGGGCCGCGTTGTAGAACTGGCGGAAGCGCAGTCCCTGCGCCGCGAGCGCGTCCAGGTTCGGAGTGGCGATCTCGCTGCCGTAGCAGCCGATGTCGGAATAGCCCAAGTCATCGGCCATGACGATGACGATGTTGGGCCGGCCGGAGCTGTCGGCGTTCTCGCCAGCGCACCCGGCCAGAGCCGTGCCGCCAACGAGCTGCAGGAACGAGCGACGGTCGAACTTGGAAGTGTCCATGGATTTGAGTATTGCCGAATCACGTACCCACCGGCAACGTACCGCAGAGCGCAGGAATCGGCTGCCTTGGCAGGTCAGTCCCGGTCCACGCCCTCTTTGGCGCGATCACGAGCCGCATGAGGGCGCAGGCACCGCCAGAGACCGAGGACGCCGAGACAACGACATCACCCGAGGCACTCCGCGGTGCCGACGACGACCCTGATGCTGATGCAGCGGCCGATGCAGATCCGCTCCCCGAAGCTATCCGATGAATCCGCAGGGGCAGACATAGGAGCCGGTTCCGAAAATCCGCTAGGACGCAGGGCCCACCGAATCAGCGGCGGACTACGCTTGAAACGAGGGGCATGTAGCGCCGGGTGGTCGCAACAGGGCCTCTTTCGATTAATTCTGTGTCAACTGGGGGCTCGCCATTTCGCACTTTACACTCTTGCAGCAGGCCCATAGGATAGAGATGGTCTCACTACCGTGATTGGGGACGGACTGGAGTTTGGAATCCAATGGCTGCTTGTTGGATACTGACTGGAGTGTCGATGCTGTACGAGAGGTTCGTGACGAGTCGTGCTAATGCTAGTCGCTCGCGCCGAGATGCAGACCTGAACGAGGAGAAGCATCGTGATGCGCGGGTACATGCAGGAGTACAAGGCGCAATTGACGCTGTAAGCCGACACTGGAGAAAGGACGGACAAGACACATGAAGGGAATGGGACAAGCACGGTTCGCGCTGTACTTCCCCCCGAGCCTGCTCTCGCGGAAGCTGGAGGGGACGCTCCACACGCACAAGCGCGATCTGGAGTGCGAGATCCCGGACAGCAACTCAGGGACGGTGACAGTCGAGGCATCCGTCGATCCCGCGACCGGCAAGCACCACCTAGTGGAGGCATGGGCGAGCGGTGAGCGCGTGAATCAAGTTGTGCTTGATAGTTGCGCCAAGCTGGTCTGCAACTACTGGAGTTCCGATCCGCTTTGCTTTCCCGATGGGACGCAGGTGGACCTACTCCAAGGCGAATCAATCATACTGACCGTGGCGTTCCCGATCCGGGCGGCGGCATCATGGTGACGGTGACCGAATACCAGGGCTCCCCGACGGGGTGCTGTCAGGGATTGCGGGCGAACCGACAATCCCGCTGCTCGCCCTCGCCGTCTCGGATCGTCGCGGCATAGGCTTCCTGTCCCAGAGCCGCCGCACCAAGCGTGTTTTGGCGCAGTTGTGCGCGGCCGCGCAAGTCGGCTGGCAGTGCGTGCGCCTGACCGACGTCGGGCGCGAGTTTCGGCACCCGCGCACGCTCAACCAGCCCGGCTACCCACGGCCCGATCCTCCTGCCCGCCAACTGCATCGAGGAGCCCGTTGCCGAGCTGGTTGATTGCTCCGCCTAGGCGCGTGCTGTTCGAGAACGTGATCGCCGACATGTTCGACTTCTTCCATCTCAAGGCCCTCTTATCCGGAGTGCCCTTGAAGGTGGATGTTGACCTGCAGCTGACGCTGCACGGAGGCACCCCGTACCGGCCCTTGGCCGAGCGGACCGGACGGGGCCACTGGCTCCCGCGCCCGCTGTTCCGCAAATCGACGAAGTGCCGTGCGCATCCCATCCCATCCCTCGACCGCGCTTCAGGCTCTACGATCCTGTCAATCTGCATAGCGTCGGGATGCCGCCGGAACGATTCCGACTAACCCGCCAGCATTCCACGGTTGACCAGAAAACCAGAAAAAATCTGTGATCGTTTGCCTTCCCGGGAGTCTTACTAGACAGAGCCTTGATCTTCGATGGCACAGAAGCCCAAACGCTTGCGCCGACTGCTGGCATCGCCAACGACACTCGACCTCGCAAGTGCCGCCCATCCCAACCGGGTCCGACCGGTGGGGTTCTCGAGCGGTCTAGCATCG
Source organism: Bryobacterales bacterium (assembly GCA_965242625.1). Taxonomy (GTDB): domain Bacteria; phylum Acidobacteriota; class Terriglobia; order Bryobacterales; family UBA6623; genus VXMF01. The sequence continues at coordinate 2,687,402 of CBDEST010000005.1, forward strand.
CTGGAAGGCTTCGGAGACGACTCGGATGGCTGATGAAGAGAGGCTCTTGTTTGCGGGCTGTATCGTGGCAATGCTCGTTCTGGAGCCGATATTCGGCTTGAGGTCGGCAATGCTATTTGCCGGGACCGTAGGCTTGGTGACTCTTCTGCGCCCGATCATTCGGAAATAGGTCCGAGAGATGGTGACGAGAGGGATCAGTCAGCATGCTCTTGACCACTGGCTCGCAGCAGTGCGGGCAGTCCACGCGGCACTTGGCGGAGGCTAGGAAGGCGGGCAGGCCGAGCCGCGGCACGAACTGAGCTCTGCCAAGCCCAAGGGTGACCTCGGGGCAGTCGTGGGGATATTGCCACCTCGCGCTATAATCGCTGCTCTATGCCGCGAGACACTCCCTTTCGGTTAGACGGGAGAACCGCGCTCGTGACGGGTGGTGCTAGCGGTATCGGCGAGCACACGGTGCGGGCGTTGGCCTCGTCCGGGGCTCGTGTCTGGATTGCTGATTACAACGAAGCCGCGGCTAGCGCACTCTCCGGCAAGGTGCCGAACACGGAAGTGCTGGCTCTCGATGTAGGAGACCCCGGCACTATCGCTGCCGCAGTGCGACAAGTCGATTCGCTCGACATCCTTGTGAACAACGCCGGGGTCGGCCATGTCGGGACCGTGGAGGAGTGCGATCTAGACGAATGGCGCAAGATCATGCGTGTTAACGTTGACGGTCCGTTCTTAGTCACGCAAGCGGCGTTGCCGCTCCTGCTGGCATCGAACCGCCCGTGCATCGTCAACATCGGTTCGGTCGCCGGACTGGTCGGAGTCAAGCGACGCTTCGCCTACTGCGCATCAAAGGGCGCGGTGGTCAGCATGACGCGCTCACTGGCCGCGGACTACGCCGGGCGGATCCGGGTGAACTGCGTTTGCCCAGGAACCGTCGACACCCCGTTCGTGGAAGCGTACCTGGAGAAGTACCACAAGCACGAGAAGGACGCTGTCCGCAAGCAACTGGACGCGCGCCAGCCGGTGGGACGGCTGGGCAAGCCCGAAGAGATCGCGCACATGGTGCTGTACTTGTGCTCGGACGAAGCGGAATTCGTGCATGGGGCGATAATGGCTATCGACGGGGGCTGGACCGCACTGTGATTTCCCGGCGGACTGTCAATTTGGAATAATAAGTCTCGCCATGAGACACGTGCTAGCACTCGCGTTGTACCTCGCCATTGCTGTCCCCTTACAGGCGGATGTCGCACTGCCTGCCTTGTTCGGCAATGGCATGGTCATCCAGCGTGACGTTCCCGTGCATGTCTGGGGAACCGCGGATCCTGGCGAGCGGGTCACCGTTACGTTTCGCGAGCGGGAGGCCAGTTCGATCGCTGCCCCGAACGGACGGTGGGAGGTTTACCTCGCGCCGGCCGAGGCTGGCGGACCGTTCTCGCTTTCCGTGATCGGGGACAACACGATCGAGGTCAACGACATCTTGGTTGGTGACGTGTGGGTCGGCTCGGGCCAGTCCAACATGGTCTGGCCGCTCCAGCGATCCAATAACCCGGAGGAAGAGATCGCTGCCGCGAACTATCCCAACATCCGTTACTTCAAGGTCGAGTTGGACACCGCCGACGAGCGCGCCACCGACGTGAAGGGCGAATGGCGCGCGGTCTCGCCCGACACCGCCGGGGAACTGTCCGGCGTCGCATACTTTTTCGCCCGGCACTTGCACGGGAAACTCAATGTGCCGTTCGGCATCGTCCAGTCGGCATGGGGCGGCACGCCAGCCGAAGCTTGGACCAGCGCGCGCACCATGTCCGCCGAACCAGCCCTCTCCGCGATGGTTGAGGAGTTTCGGAGTGAGGCCGAGCGAGACCGTCCGGCGTACGAATCCAGGCTGAAGCGATGGGAAGAGGATGCCGCCAGGGCCAAGGCCGCCGGCAAGGAAGTCCGGCGCAGGCCGCCTCCCCCGCGCGCCCTCCGCCTGCAGAACAAGCCCTCGGCGCTCTTCAACGCGATGATCGCGCCGCTCACGCCATTCGCGATTCGCGGCGTCATTTGGTATCAGGGCGAGAACAACGGCAGTCGCGGACAAGGCTTGCTGTATCGCAGGCTGTTCCGCTCCATGATCGAGGACTGGCGGCGCGAGTGGGGCCTCGGCGCATTCCCGTTCCTGTTCGTCCAGCTGGCGAACTTCGGCCGCGTTCCCGAGGTCGCGACATGGCCCGAATTGCGGGAAGCGCAGGCCATGGCGCTGGGCTTGGTCAACACGGGCATGGCGGTGACGATCGATATCGGCAATTCGACCGACATCCATCCGCGTAACAAGCAGGATGTCGGGGCGCGGCTCGCGCTGGCCGCTCGAGCCATCGCCTACGGCGAGCGCGGAGTGGACTATTCGGGTCCGGTGTTCCGGCAAGCGACCCGCGAAGGCGGATCGTTGCGGCTCTGGTTCGACCACGCGAACGCCGGTCTCTCGGCGCGAGGCGGTGCGCTAGAAGGGTTCGAGGTTGCCGGGAGCGACGGCAGGTTCGTCGTCGCTGACGCCGAGATTTCGGGCAACACGGTACTCGTCTCCAGCGCCAGCGTGGACATGCCTGTCCAAGCGCGCTACGCGTGGGCCGCAGATCCCACCGGGAACCTGATCAATGCCGCCGGACTGCCTGCCGGGCCGTTCCGTACCATGGACTGAGGCGCGCGCGACGCCTGTCCATGGAGGCCGTACCCACTCCCATCGTCAAGGACCTCGTCCTCGTAGGCGGCGGACATAGCCATATCGCCGTCCTGAAGAAGTTCGGGATGCGGCCCGTGCCCGGAGTGCGGCTGACCTTGATCTGCCGCGAGGTTCACACGCCGTATTCCGGCATGCTGCCCGGGTTGATTGCCGGTCACTACACCTACGATGAAGCCCACATCGATCTGCGGAAGCTGGCAGTCTTCTCGTCGGCGCGCTTCATCCGCGCCGAAGTGACGGGCCTGGACCCTGAAATCCGGGAACTGCGCTTCGCGGACCGCCCTCCGATACCGTACGACCTGCTTTCGCTGAACACGGGTTCGACGCCGGGCGTGCAGCGCGTGCCCGGGGCGGAGGAATTCGCCGTGCCGGTCAAGCCGATTTCGCGGTTCTTGCCACGGTGGAACGACCTCTTGGATCGGGTCGGCGCACTGGACGAGATGCCGCGAATCGCCGTAGTTGGCGCGGGTGCGGGGGGAGTCGAGCTCACTCTGGCCATGCAGCACAGAGTGGAGGAGTTGCTCATCAAGCACGGCAAGCCTCCCGCAATCGCGATGCACCTATTCAGTGCTGCGGATCGGATCCTGCCCACGCATAATGAGCGCGTCCGGGGCAAGTTCGGACGCATCCTCTCCGAACGCGGAGTTAGCGTGCATTGCGGGTCGCCCGTCGCGGAAGTCATGGCGGACGGTCTTCGCACGGCCGGAGGATGGTCGGGGCGGTTTCACGAAGTGGTTTGGGTGACCGATGCATCGGCGGCGGCTTGGCTCGGCGCCACGCGACTCGAGACCAATGAACGTCAGTGCGTGCGCGTGGACGAGTGCCTGCGATCGATCTCGCATCCCAACGTCTTCGCGGCGGGAGATGTCGCGGCGGTCGACGCCCATCCGCGGGAAAAGGCCGGGGTGTTCGCCGTGCGGCAGGGACCGCCGCTCGAAGCGAACCTGCGCCGGGCTCTGTGGGGCCGTGAGTGCAAGCCGTTCCGTCCCCAGAAACGGTTTCTGAGCTTGGTAAGCACCGGCGATCGGTATGCCGTGGCGTCGAAGTCGAATTGGTCGGTCGAGGGGGCATGGGTCTGGCAGTGGAAGGACTGGATCGACCGGCGCTTCATGGACAAGTACCAGAAGCTCCCCGCCATGAGGCAACCCGAGCCGCCTCCGCCGGCCGCCGCTCCCGGCGACCCCGAGCCGCCATCCAAGGACATGCGCTGCAAGGGCTGCGCTTCGAAGATCGATGCCGGCGCCCTGCTCGGGGCCCTCGAATCCATCGAGCCGTTTTGGCGCGAGGATGTCCCGGAGGGATTGCATTCCCGTGACGATGCGGCCGTCATCGAAGTGCCGCCCGGCAAAGTTCTGGTGCAGTCCGTCGATTTCTTTCCGGCCATCGTGGACGATCCTTACCTGTTCGGACGGATCGCCGCCAATCACGCCTTGGGCGACATTTATGCGATGGGCGCCACGCCGCAGTCGGCGCTGGCTGTGGCCGGAGTGCCGTTCAGCGCGTCCCGGAAGTCAGAAGAAGTGCTGCGTCAAATGCTGCTGGGAGCGAATGCCGTGTTTCGCGACGCCGAGACCAATCTCGCGGGCGGGCACACCAGCGAGTGTCCCGAACTGGCGCTGGGGTTCGTCGTCAACGGACTCGTGGATCGAGACGCGATGCTGCGCAAGAGCGGATTGCGCGCGGGTGACCAGCTGATTCTGACCAAGGGTCTTGGCACCGGCATGGTGTTCGCTGCGGAGATGCGGATGCAGACCGAGGGGCGCTGGGTCGAGGACGCCATTGAGTGCATGTTGCAGTCCTCGCGGGAGGCTGCGCCAATCCTCCGCGACCACGGCGCGGTGGCATGCACGGACGTGACCGGCTTCGGCCTGGCGGGCCACCTGTTCGAGATGCTGTATGCCTCTAAGGTGGCAGCAGAAATCGATCTCCTCGCTCTGCCCGGCCTCATGGGTGCCCATGACTGCATTGAACTCGGAATCTTCAGTTCGCTCTACGACGAGAATCGCAAGGTCTGGCGCGAGGCGTCCGGCAACGACGTGGAAGGGCATTCTGGATTTCCGCTCTTGTTCGACCCGCAGACCGCCGGCGGGCTGTTGGCAGGAATTCCTAGTGAGAATGCCGAGGCCTGTCTCCGCGCCTTGCGGAGTTCTGGATATGCCGATTCGGCGTTGATCGGGAGAGTCGTCCGGCGCGCTTCTGACGAACCGGTGCTGACAGCACTCACCTGACCCCCTCGCAACGCGAGCTAGGCGAAGAAGAGTTCTTGGAAGGCGACCGCCAAGGCGTGCGTGATCATGGCTGCGGTCACAGTCCCGGCCTTGACGTACGCTCGCCCGCAAAACCATCCCAGCACGGCGGCGGAAGCCGCGTTGCCTAGGTTCGGAAACGTGCCGCGACCGAGATGCGTCGCGCCGAAGATCAGCGCCGCGACAGCTTGCGAAAGCGCGGGCCGACCCGTGGAGCCGGTGAGCAGGTTCTGGACGACGCCCCGGAGCAGGAATTCCTCGGCGAGCGCCGTTGTGAAATAGATTCCCGCTAGCTTGCCCAGCGCGGAAGCGATCGCCGCGAGGGGAGCGTCCCAAGGCGGATTCCAGACCAAGTATCCCGTCAGCAGCCCGACTCCCAGCATCCACGGCAGCCCGACGCCCGAGCTTTCGAGGGCCGGTTTCCAGTCCTTCTTCGTCGGAACCAGCCGGAATCCGGTCCCCTGCAGGTGGCGCAGCTCGAGGAACACGAACAGCCCCAGCGGGATCAGCATCAGTTTGCCCAAGCTATCCAAGCGGTTGGCGGGCGCATCGAAACCCAAATAGATCTCCCGGAAGAGCGTGCTCAGTCCGCTGATCATCGGATAGGCCAGCGCGCTGCAGACCACGATGTCCTGCCAGGTCAGTCGGCGCCCTCTCGCCGGGAACAGCGCGTAGGGGAGCGCGATGCAGGCACCGAGAGCCAGGAGTTGCAAGAACGCGAGCATTCCGAACTTCCCGGTGGGAATCGAGTAAATCGCGTAGGGCGCGGCAGATACCAACACGAGGAAAGCGGCGAGTCGCGCACCTGGCATCCGGCGTGCGATAGCGTTACGAGCTGCGCCTGAGACCGCGCAGCAGTACAGCGCGGCTTGCCAGCAATACGCGGCCACGACCGGCACGGCGATCCCGGCGGGGAAGTCGAACCGCCGTGCCAGAATGATGCCTGTGACAGCGAGGATCGCGCAGACACTGACCGCGACCGCGACGAACGTACGCAGTTGCCGCGCGTCGACCGTTGCGCTAGGGGGAGGCAAGCTACTCATCCTAGCCGTGCTGGCGGCGGGCGTTCCCGAAGCCACCGGCCAATTGCCCGACGGCTTGGTGCGCAGGGTGGCCGAACTGGGCAGCAAGCTCGTCGAAGAACGCAGTCACTATGCCTACACGCAGTCTGTCAAGTTCCACGAGATTCACAAGGGCGGGCTGGCCGGGCGCTACGAAGAGGTGCGCGACATCACCTTCACGCCGGAAGGCGGGCGGCATGAGAGCTTCCGCTCGCCTCCCATCATCCAACTGCGACGGTTGCGGATGACGGAAGAGGATTTTCGAGATGTCCGGGAAGTCAATCCGTTCGTGCTGACGCTCGAGACATTGCGGTTCTACAAGGTTCGCTACAAGGGAGTCGAACTGGTCGACGGGACGCAATGCCACACGCTGCAACTGCGGCCCAGGCAGATCCTGTACGGCCAGCGGTTTTTCGACGGACTCGTGTGGGTCGGCGCCGAGAACGGGCAGGTGATACGCATCGCGGGGAGGCCCGTGCCTCAGATACATGGGATCGAGGAGAGCAACCTCTTTCCGGCATTCACCACGCGGTACGACCCCGTGGATGGCGAGCACTGGTTCCCGACACGCACCGAAGGAGACGACGTCCTGCCGTTCCCGTCAGGGCACCAGCGGGTGCGGCTGCTGATCGAGTACACGAACTACAAACGCTTCACTGCCTCTTCGAGCGTCGTTTTCGGGGAGACGCTCGGTGGCGCAGAGAGTGACCAGCCAGCGTCCCGATAGTGAAATCCCGCGCGGCGTCCTCGCCGAGCTCAGTGCGGTACGAGCGGAGGGATGCATCGGCCCTCGGAATGTAAACACGGGCCTGCCGGTCCCGATTGACCCAGCCGCGTGATCCGCCCGACAGATAGTGTCCTGCGTGGAACGACTCCATGCAGTCGATGCCGAGAGGCGCTTCGGCGCGCATCGCAGGCCAAGGGGCGTGGAGGGGCGGGTGACTTCCTCTGCCGGTTGTATAATCGCGACCGCAATGCGTTGTCTCGTCGTCCTAGGCATAGTCGCAGTCTGCACTGTGTCGGCCAGCGGGCAGAATCTCACGCACGCGGGCAAGACGCTTGCCGAATGGCAAGCTGGCTTGGATTCCTCCGAGCAGATCGAACGCCTGCTCGCCGTGCGAGCGATCGGTGAAATGGCGATCGCGCGGGATCTCGAGGCGGAGGTCAGCGTGGTCGCGGCGCTGGAGCATGCCGACGCTGCCGTGAGGTACTGGGCACTGGTCGCGGTCTCGGAAATGGAGCGACCGGGCAGCGCTGGTGTCGAGGCGCTCGAACGGCTCTTGCGGGACAGCGTTCCCGAGAACCGGGTGCAAGCGGCATTGGCCCTGATCCGGTCCGGCGAGAAATCGGAAGCCTTGGCGACGCTCGGGGAACTGCTCCAGCACAGGAACCGCGGCGTCCGCCTGCAAGCGGTTCATGCCGCGGACGCTCTGGGCGAGAGCGCCCGTCCCCTGACCGACGCGTTGCGCGAATCGGTCGAAGACGACTTCGACTATGTCCAGCGCGTGGCGCGCCACGCCCTCTGGGCGCTGGGCGAACGCCCTTGCCCCTACCGGGCCTGTCAGTGAGGTAAATGGAATGCGGCCGTTGCCCACAGTCAAGGATCTGCTGCGGATTGCCACGCTGCTTGCCGTCGTTGCGGCACCCGCGCTGATCGCCAAGCCCCCGAACATCCTCTGGCTGTCAATCGAGGACACCGGCCAGCAAGTCGAACCCTACGACGCGTACGCCCGAACCCCCAACATCGCCCGCTTGGCGCGCGAAGGAGTGACGTTTCTCGAGGCCTACTCGCACTCTCCAGTGTGCGCGCCGACCCGCTCCGGAATCATCACCGGGATGTACCCCACAGCGATCGGCACGCATCACATGCGGTCGCGCATGGTGCCGCCGCCCCATATCCGCGCGTTCCCGGAGTACTTGCGGGAACTGGGCTACTACACGACGAACAATTCGAAGACGGACTACAACTTCGAGGTTCCGCTCACCGCTTGGGACGATTCGAGCCGTACCGCGCATTGGAAGAACCGCCCGGATCCCGACCAGCCATTCTTCGCGGTCTTCAATTTCGGCAGTTCCCACGAGGGCTCGGTGCGTCGGCAGTTCGCTGCTCGCACCGAGGATCCCAGCGCGGCGATTCATGACGCCTACCGCCTGCCTCTGCCTCCGTACTATCCCGACACTCCGAAAGTGCGGGAGGCATGGGCCGCGTACTACGACGTCGTCACCGTCACCGACCGCACGATCGGGGAAATGCTCCGAGAGCTCCAAGAGGCCGGGCTCGCGGACGAGACGCTGGTTGTCTTCTGGGGGGATCACGGGGCGGGCTTGGCGCGTGCCAAGCGCTGGATTTACGATTCCGGGCTCAAGGTGCCGCTGATCATGCGCTGGCCGGGCAAGATCGAGCCAGACACGCTGCGTGCGGACTTCGTGCAGTTCCTGGATCTCGCCCCCACGATGATTTCTGTCGCCGGCGGCGAGCCTCCGGCCCACCTCCACGGGCGCGTGATCCTCGGTGACACCCAAGGCCCGGAGCCCGCGTTCCTCTATCACGGACGTGATCGCATGGACGAGCGGTACGACATGATCCGCGCCGTGCGCGACCGACGCTACCTGTACCTCCGCAATTTCGAGTCGCACCGGCCGTGGGTCCAGTTCATGCGGACGCCGAGCCAGGGACCGATCTACCAAGAGCTGGAGCGTCTCAGGCTGGCAGGCGGCCTGGGACCGCTGACCGCTCCGTTCATGGCGCGGACCAAGCCGCCCGAAGAGCTATACGACGTGATCTCAGACCCGCACCAAGTGCGGAATCTCGCCTCGGACAACCGTTACGCGGAAACGCTGACGCGCTTGCGAAGCGAGCTCCAAGCATGGATGCGTCGCATGGACGACAAAGGCTTGGTGCCGGAACCGGAACTGTACCGACGGATGTACGCGAACGAGAGCGACGCAACGACCGAGGCACCCACGGCGACGACCGCACGATCCGCTGATGGCCTGCGCGTGACTCTCGAAGCGCGAACAGAGGGCTCCTCGATCGCGTACCGCGTCTCCGGTGACGAGGGCGCGGCTAGCGGGGAACGTTGGTTGCTGTACAGCGACGCCGTCGTCCTCGAGGCGGGGCAGACGCTGGAAGCTGTGGCCCAAAGACTCGGGTACGCCCCGAGCCCGACCGTCACCGTCGAGAACTGAACACTGGAGGGCGGTGGTGGTTCCGCCCCCCAGCGATCAAAAAGTTGGGCCTAGCCTTCCGGAAGCGTCGGTTCCTCGATCGTGTAGTCCACGTCCAAGGCCTTCAAGAAGGCCATCAGATCAGCCTTTTCCTCGTCCGACAAATCGGCGTTCTTGGCGTCGGCGAGATTCTTCTCGTCCAGCCATTGGTTCGGTTTCCCGCCGCTCAGCATCAAATCCACGGCTTCCTCGAGCGTCTCGACGCTGCCGTCATGGAAGTACGGTCCGGACTTGGAGATGTCGAAGAGGCTGGGCGTCTTGAACGCTCCCGTATCCGCCTCGTCGCCGCTGACCTTGGAGCGCCCGACATCGGGGTTCTCGGCGTCCATGCCGATGCCCACGTTGTGGAACTGCTTGTCCGCTAGCAGGCGACCGTCATGGCAGTTGGTGCATTTCGCCTTTTCGGAGAAGATCGTCCAGCCGCGCAGTTCCTGCTCGTTGAGCGCGGCCTCGTCACCGGCTTGGAACGCGATGTAGCGGGAGTTGTCGGCTGTGGTGACGATGGTGCGCATGAATGACGCGACCGCCATCGCCACGTTATCCGGGGTGGCGGGGCCGCCGAACACGGCTTGGAACTGCTCCGCGTACCCGGGAATCTCGTTGAGCTTCGCGCAAATGTCATCCATCGACGGAGCGTCGTCGTTGCCCGAAGCGCCCATGTTGCCGCCGCTCCAAGCGCCTTGCACCTGCTTCTCCAGCGCGGTGGACCGACCGTCCCAGTAGAGCGCGTCGTAATAGCCGACGTTCCACATTGTCGGAGCCGCTCTGGTGAGTGGCTTGTCGAACGCTCCCAAGGCTGTCGCGCGCCCGTCGGTCAAGCCGTTCTCCTTGAGATGGCAGCCGTAGCAGGATCGATTGCCGTCCCCGCTGAGGCGCTCATCGTAGTAGAGCTGCTTGCCGAGTGCGACCTTGGCCTCGTCCATGGGGTTTTCGGCTGGCACGACCATCGCCTCGTAGCCGGCGATTTCGGGCCACGCCGCCGGTTCCGGGGCGGCAGTTTCTTCGGTACCGCCGCCGCACGCAGCAAGCGCGAGTACCACGATCAGAGAGCCGATCAGTCGGGTCATGGTGAATCCTCCTTCGATCCGGTCAGAAGCGGCTTCACTCACGGGGCCACGCTCTCACGCTGCCCGCCGCCGCTGCCATTATAGCCACCTTCAAGTCAAGACGGGCAGGGAATGTCGTACCGCGATGGATGCAAGGCGTGTCGCGGTCGATCAAAGCGCCGGAAGCGGGCGCTGTTCGGTGCCATAGAGGAATTCAAGCGATCCAGCGATCTCGCCCGGAGGCAATCGCGTGAGGCGCGGCCGCACGAGGACGATCAAATCATTCTGATTCCAGCGGCGCTCCCCGGGTAGGAAGAGGCTTCCGAGTCCCGGTATCGAACCGAGGCCCCACGGCCCCCGGCCGGACTTGCGCAACTCGTACACAGCCATGCCAGACACGATCGCGAACTCCCCGCTCTGCAAGCGCACGTGGGACTTGAGCTCGCGATTCGAAAGGATCGGTACGTCATTCACCGCGCCTCCGGAAAGCAGGCGGAGATTCGCTTCGATGTCCAGCGATGTCTCTTGGGCTGTGTGGATCCAAGGAGTGACCGTCAGGTTGAGGCCTAGGTCCTCGAAGGTGATCGAGGGGGGCGGCTGCACATAGCCGGGTTGTTGCGAGTCCTGCCCCCCGGACGAGTATTGCCCGGTCGCGATCGGGTAGCGCTCGCCGACATGGAATTCGACCGGCATCCCGTGGGTGGCGCGCAGTTGCGCGGTATGGATGGCTTGCGAGGAGCTGGCGTTCAACGTGGCAAGTGCCGAGGCATCTCCCAATGCAATGCCGAACGACGACTGCCCGCCGCCGAGTCCGATCAGCCGCTCCGCGCCGGACGAGTCCGCCGAGGTCGTCAAGCGCGTCACAGGGAAGCTCGTCGGCAACCCAATTCCGGCCCTGACGATCCGCCCGCTGGAGACACCGAGGATATGCACCTCGATCACGACTTCCGCGCGCGGATGCAGCAGGTTGTCAATCAGCACGCGAGCCATTTTGGCCTTCCATGTGGAATCGCGCAGGATGATCGCGCGCCCCGCCGCGGACGCTTGGAATCGCTTGATCTCGAGGACTTGCTGCGCGGCTTGACCGACTTCGGTCGCCTCTTCGGGCGTCAAGGCGCCGGTAAACGGAATGGCCGCCACCGCGGCGGTCTGGAGATCGGTTCGCTTGGCCGAGGTGTCAGGAGCGACGAGCAGGAGTTCGCTGTTCACCGGCACGGCGAACGATTTGCTGATCTCGCCGAGCGCTCGCAAGGCGCAGGGAAGATCGCACTCGGCAAGGTCGGCGCGTACCGGACGGCTGGTGTCGAATTCTTCCTCGAACAGGACTTCGAAGCCGAATTCGGTTGCGACCTGCCGGTATGCCGCTCCGATCTCGCCGCGGAAGCGAAACGCCGCGTCGTGGTCGGAGTAGGTCAAAGTCGGCGGCTGCGTCAGCCGGGGCTTGGTCGGGGCGGCAGGGTCAACTGCCACTGGAGGAGCATCGGGCGCGCTCGCCAGCGACTCGAACTCCCAGGAGTCCGGGGCCATCTCGATTGCCGTGCGGTATTCGCCCGCCGCCGCGAGCAGTTGGGCCGCTCCGCGTCGCACTCCGCGGGCGGCGCGCAAATAGGTCGAATTGGCAGGGTCTAGGGCCCGTGCGCGACTGTAGTAAATGTAAGCCTCAATATGCCTTCCGGCCTGGCGGGCGCGGTTCCCCTTGCGGAAGAGTTCCTGTGCGGATTGCCCCGATACCGTCCCGCAGGCCAATACAGCGACAAGAAGTCCGAGCAGGGCTTTGCGAACGAGAGCACCCACTATAGAGTCCATGACGCTCGAGGCGGCGGCCGCGTGGATAGGTGGAGAAGTGACAGCCGCAACCAGAGCGGTGCTCGCATGGCGAGGAATCGTATCTCATGGGCTCAGACCGCAGCGGTTGGCAGTAGGCGTTGACGATGTCGGATGGCAATCGGTGCGATCGGAAGTGGCGTGCCTTGCGACACCGAGACAGCCAGGAGCCAGAGTGGCAGCCAGAGTCGGTGGAGTCACGGCCAGAGTCGCAGCCAGAGTCAGTGGGGTCGCAGCCAGAGTGGCAGCCAGAGTCGGCGGGATCGCAGCCAGAGTCGCGGCCGGAGTCGCGGGGTGACGGCCAGAGTCGCGGCCAGAGTCGGCGGCGTGGAAGGTGCTAGTGTCGCTCGCAGATAGCGTATCGTTGAATCCTCCTGCGACGCTTCTGCGTACACCGTCCTTCGCCACTGGCAGGATTGTCCACGCAAGGGTAATGTCGAGACTTCGCTCCTTCTCGAACAGTTCAAGAACCAAGGTCGCGATGGCGGACAAGTCCTGCAGGATCTCCCGACCGCTCACTCAAGCATCGACTCTCAGCGGGAGCAAGACGCTCCGGACCCGGTGTTTCGAGTTGCAATCGATGGACTACGGGGATCGGGTTTCCTACATCCAGCTAGTTTGCCGATAATGATCAGCACTTGCTCGGGCACTGCTCCGCTGGTCATGGATCAAGACTGGCCCTTCCGCCGCCTTGAACGCGGACCCGAGCGAAAGGCACTCAAAACCCTCTGTTAGCGCAAAGCTGAAATGTCCGGTTCTGGCAATTCTGAAATGTCCGCTTTTGCGAGGGAGCGGCATGCTGGATCCAGTGCTACGACGTCCTGGGCCAAGCCCACCGGCTGCAAGCAGCCGGTGGGCACCCTTACGGCGAGCGCGCCGAGGTGCCTGGCGGGGCCGGGTCCGCGCTGAGCGGCCGAGGCCTGCTGTTGAATGCCTGTTTGTCTTGTGAGAACACTGGCTGGCTCGGCCGCAGCCAGCTTGAAGGCCGCTCTTGCAGAAAGGAATACGGGGGTGCCTCCGTCCTCCGCCCCGCGAGGTTTCCCTTAGGCATGGCGTGGCCCCGATGGAAGGGTCGACCGCAGCGGAAGGGACGGCTTGGAGGCCGCCCGGCGAACCGGACATTTCAGCTTTGCAGAAAAGCGGACATTTCAGCTTTGCTCCGACACCACTCAAAACCCTCTTGATCACTGGCTGTACCATGGGCGGGGGTACTGCGTTACCCGTGAGCTTCCGCGCAACCGCCGCGGTTTGTGCGGGTATGCGAAAGTCATCGGGAAATCCTTGCAATCGCAACATTTCCCGAGGAGTGAGCCGTCGCTCGCCATCCACCAGCAGGTAGTTGTAGGATGCGCCGGCTCGCAGGGCGCAGGAGAACGGATGGCTCGAGACGTTGCCTGCCCGATTCTCGTGCCAGATCGCGGGCTTGATCGGGGCGGTGTGCTTCGCAAGTCGCGACGCCCGGATCACATCAGAGGCGAAATACCGCTTGTCCACGTCCGACTCCAGAATCTCCGCGAGCGGCCTCATGGGCTTGGTTTCATCGGGCCATGCGAATTCCCGTTCGCCGATCAGCGCGACGACCAAGATGCGCTCTCGCTTTTGCGGTAGTCCGAAGTGCAGGGCGTTGAGGACCTTCCAGCTCACCGTGTAGCCCAAGGCCTCCAGCGTGGACACCACGCACTTAAACGGCTTGCCCTCTGAATTCGTCTTGAACTGCCGCACATTCTCGATGATCACAGCGTTGGGACGCTTCACCGCGATCACGCGCGCAACCTCGAGGAACAGATTCCCCCGGCTGTCGGCAAACCCCTGCCGGTTGCCAATGATGCTGAACGGCTGGCACGGCAGCCCCGCGAAGAGGATGTCGTGATCTGGAATCCGCGAAACGTCGATTCGGGCGATGTCGCCGCTCGGCCTCGTTTGAAAATTCCATTCGTATGCATCGCACGCATCCTCGTCGATATCCGATGCGAAGACACACTTGAGTCCAAGATTGCAAGCAGCGACATGGAAGCCCCCGATTCCGCAGAATAAGTCAGCGAAGGTCGTCAGGGTCGCTTCCTTGACCCCGTCGCGCTCGGGTTCGTTGGACGGGCCGACTGTCGAACCGTTGGTGTAAGCGTCGGCAGCCCCGCCAAATCGGTCACGCAACGGACTGTCCGTAGATGTGGCAAGTGACACGATGCACTCCCGACAGGCTCTTTCTGAGTATTCGGAAAGTCTCTTCAGCAGTCATCGTGCCGGAACAAGTAGAAACGGGTCAAATCTGGCTCCCGCCGTGCGATCACATTCCGACGGCTCAGAATCGAATCGGTTTCCGGCCACCTCGATCCTCTAGTCGCAAGTCCCTAACCAAGTGTGCCATCCCGGCTTGTAACGCCTCCGTATCGACCTTCTCCGGGTCGAAATCGGGGTCGCCCCATTCGAGTAGTTCTTCGTGCTGCTCGTGATTCGGATCCGAGATCGCCTCGAGGTACTCGACATATCCCCAAGGGCCGCCGCAGTCCTCGGGCGGGCAGCGGCGCACGGCCTTGAGCAGCCGGGGATAAACAGCGTTGGGATCGGCCGGTTCAATCCTTTCGACTGCGATCGAGTGGTCCCAGTCGTCGCCGAAGTCGTAGGTGTAGTTGAACCTCCGGCTAAGTGGTAGCACCTTGTAGAGTTCCGCGAGCGTCGTCTCGGCGGACGAGCGCTCTTCGCCGATCGGGGGGTCGCCCTCGAGCGGTTCGAGTTCGCTGAAGAAGACGCTGTAGCCGAGCCTGAAATGGTACAGGTGGCAGTTCATCCAGCCCATCGCGCTCTGGATGACCAAGTGCAGGTCGCTGAGGTAGATCCCCATTGGAACTTCCACCCGACGCCACACCGGCCGCGGCATGTCCTTCAGGTCGATTCTCAGGCGGGCGATCTTGTCCATGGGCTCCTGTCGGCGGGGCTGTGAAGCACCCCGCTACTCTTACTAGCGTAACGCCTCGTCCAGCAGTAGAGCGAGCTTGGAGATAGTTGACCGTGACCCTGGGGCGGTGGTACGGAAGACCGCTCGCTCGGGTCCGGTGGCCAGCTTTCGAACGGGTCGCGAAGCGGGACTATGGGTCAATTCCAACGCGGGAACGAGTATCCGTATTGGCTGCCAAGTGCGTCATCCGGGAACCCTGGAATGTGAGGTGACCCACGCAGAGGCCTCCGCAGCGGGCGGGGCAGCCTGCCCCAAGCGGTGGGCGCGGAGCAAGCCGCCGCCCGCAGTTCCGCGAAGGACGCCTCGCGGACATCCTGCGATGCAGGCGCCTCGCTAGAATTCGATCTCGACAGTATCGAGGCGGCACGCAGTCGGGTGAGCCTATTTGAAGCACAGTCGATCATCCCGCGCGATTTCTCGCAACGCGCGAAATCAACCAGGCTCTCGAGGCTCACTTCCCGGGATCTCGAAAGGACCAGCCAGTGCAGCGTGGGCCCGCGCTCGCTGCGATGGCGGAGGAAGAGGGATTCGAACCCCCGAGACCCTCGCGGGCCTTGCGGTTTTCAAGACCGCCGCCTTCAACCACTCGGCCATTCCTCCGCGTGGTTTCAGCCTAGCAGTTAAACGGCTGGCAAGCCATCCGCTCGCTACGACCAGCTTCCTGCCGCAGCGTGGACGGGCCTTGGTGTACCCTGCGTAGCGATGCCCGGAAGACTCGCTGGCAAGGTCGCGCTCGTCACCGGTGCAGGCGGTGGGATCGGAGCGGCGATCACCAAGCGGTTCGTTTCCGAAGGAGCGACGGTCGTTGCAAACGACATTTCGGCGGCGGCCCTGCGCGACACCGTCTCGTCGGTGGAAGGCCTTGGCGAAGGCGCGATCGAATGCATCTTCGACCACTCGGACGCTGCCGCTGTGGCGAGCGGGATGGACTGGGTCCGCAAGCGATTCGGTGGATTGGACATCTTGGTGAACAATGCCTTCGCCTCGTTCAACGACACCGCGATCGCTGATCTCGCTGAAGAAGACTGGGATCGCACGCTGACGGCAAGCCTCAAGGGGCCGTACCTCTGCACGAAGCACGCTATCCCGCTGATGATGGCCCGGCCCAGCGGAAGCATCGTGTCCGTTTCCAGTGTCAACGCCCTGCGGGCTGTGAGCGAAACGGCCTACACCGCCGCCAAGGGAGGCCTGATCGCGATGATGCGCTTGGTAGCTGCCGACTACGCGGATCGCAACATCCGCTCCAACGTAATCTGTCCGGGAACCATCGCGACCAAGGTCTCGATGGACTACTGGGAGCGGTTCCCAGCAGGCTACGCCAAGCTGCGAGAGATGTACCCGCTCGGTCGCATCGGCGAGCCCGAAGACATCGCCGATTATGCCTTGTTCCTCGCGTCGGACGAATCCCGGTGGGTCACCGGCACCGTCCATGCAGTCGACGGTGGGCTGATGGCCGGTACGAAGCTGGGCGTGTAGATCGCGTAGCGATTGTGCGAAGGGCCGGAACTGTCCAGGCAAACCCTAGCGAGGCTTCGCCTCAGACCAACAAGCTCTGGGCGACGAAGCGAGCGCGAGTCCCAGCCGCTACGCCATGGCACCTCTGCGTGATCGCTTGGACTACAAGGCCCAGCCTCAATCGGAGGGCAGGTCCAACGGTGCCCAAACTTGACTCAAATGTAACGCTTAGCGGCAGACAAGGAATCTAGCAGCGCAGTCCAGCGAGTCGTGCGGTCGGCTCGTAGCCAGAGGATTGCGGAGGTCTTGCCGGGAGCACTTGGCTATTGCTCGGCCCTCTGGCACGCCTCCGCCACGGCGTGTCCGAGCACGCTCTCATTGGGAATCATTCCGCCAAAACATGGATTTCTACAACTCGCGTCAACTGCCCCTCGGCGGTCCCGAGTCGCGACCTGAGAGAATTGCGAAACCTGCGCTCCGGTGCCCATCGACCCCACGGCTGCAACCAAGCCCATGCAGAGTACCTAAGCGGGTGCCTTCAAAGGAGAACGGGGACTCTCGCGATTGACCTCCGGATCGAGAACGAGGTGCGGTAGCCAATCCAGCGACCGTTGCACACCGCGACCGCAGTCTGCGTGGGCACGGGCGGACGCGCAGGACTGCTTCGACTCAACGCAAAAAGAAAACCGCGCGAGGAAGTATGTTAGGCTGAGAGTGATGTCTCCATCTGAATCCAATTCCACTTCCGAGCGATCCTCGAGCGAAGCCACGCAGCGCGAGGATGGCGAGAATCGCGACGCGATTCGGCCCGCCGGGGAATCGCCGGGCTCTGTCCAAGTCGAGCAAAGTGTCGCTGTAGCGCCGGGGCTAGAGCCCACCGTGAGTCAATTCCAGACCGGGCTGGTAACCATACTGTCGAAAGTGACATCGGATCCCGTTGCGGTCAATCACGCGGTGGCGGATCTGCGGGCGCTGATCGAGGAGGCCGTTCGACGCGAGATCGGGATTCTTCGCAAGGAGACGAACGCTGCGTTCAAGACTGTTGAGGCCGCGTTCAAAGTGGTCGAGGCCAAGTTCGCGTCGATGGGGACCAAGTTCGGGTCTATGGAGATCAAACTCGAGTCTATGGGGACTAAGCTCGAGTCTAGGATCGAGTCCTTGGAATCTCAATTCAACACGTTCCGTTGGATCATGGGTGCGGTCATCACTCTGTTGGTGGCGAATTTGGCCACAACGGTCGCGCTAATCGTTCTTCTGATCAATCTGATGGCGTCCGAGGATCGATCAGGCACCGCGCTCCCGCCACCGCCGAGTGCGACGGTGCAGGCGCCGGCTAAATCGGAGACAGTGCCGCCGACCGGTGCCGTGCCGGGCCGCGAGGATCCGGCAATCGCCGCACCTGGCGGGACCGCCGTGACCGCGGATCAGCCTGCAGATGAATCCACCCCGTGACGAACGGCCGGCGGCGACTAGCGGTACATGGCTGCCGTTCGTCTTCAGAGACACCGCGAGGTCTTGAGGGTCCCTGCCTGACGCGGCGGACTCGCGCTCGGGCACCTTGGCCCAGCAAGCACATCTGGCCGCATCGCGCCGGGCGGTTCGGGCCGCAGTCCGCACACCTGCCCTAGTGGACTTGTCTGCCACTAAACGTTACATTTGCGTCCCGCCCCCGCGCGAGCGCGGACCATCCATAGCGAAACAGGGCGGCCGCCGTCACTTGGTCACCTCTCAAGGTCCCCGCGGCATCCGTTGCGTCAAGCCAGTTTCCTTCAAAGGAGAATCTGGATCATCACGTCTAACCTCGCGATTGAGATTCGGGGACGGTAGTGAATCGAGCGACTGCCGCAATCAACGGCCGTGGTTCGCATCGCCGGGAGCAGTCTGAGAGAACCCTGTCCGTACGCGCAGAATCGCTTCGAGATTACGTGAGTGAGAAAACGGCGCGAGGAGGTTTGCTACGCTGAAGCGGATGGCTGCTTCTGAATCCGGTTCCACGTCCGAGCGATCCTCGAGCGAAGCCACACAGCGCGAGGATGGCGAGAATCGCGACGCGACTCGGCCCGCCGGGGAATCGCCGGGCTCGGTCCAGGTCGAGCAGAGTGTCGCAGTCGTACCAGGAATCGAGGCCACGGAGAGTCGCTATCGGAACGGTCTGATCGGCATCCTGTCCCGAGTGACATCGAACCCCTTCGAGGTCAATCACGCGGTGGAGGATCTGCGGTCGATGATCGAGGAGACCGTGCGACGCGAGGTCGGGGTCCTGCGCAAGGAGATGGATGCCGGGTTCAAGGCTGTCGAGGCTAGGTTCAATGCCATCGAATCCCAACTCACGATGGTCCGTTGGATGCTCGGTGCGGTCTTCACCATGCTGGCCGCGGTCTTGGCCGCGCTGGTCGCGCTAATCGTTATCGTGGTCAATCTGGCGTCCTCCGTGGACCGATCCGGCACCCCGCTCCCGCCGCCGCCGAGTGCGACGGTACAGGCACCCGCCAAAACAGAGACAGTGCCGCCGACCGGTGCCGTGCCGGGCCGCGAGAGTTCGGCAGTCGCCGCACCTGGCGGGACCGCTGTCACGGCGGACCCGCCTGCGGATCAGACCACCCCGTGACGGACGCCAGGCCGTGGCTACTAGCGGTACCCGGCTGCCGTTCGCGTTAGGTGACACCGCAAGGTCTTGAACGTCCCCGCCTGACGCTACGGACGCGCGCTCGGGCAACTTGGCCCCGCAAGAACATCTGACCGAATCGCTACGGGCGGTTCAGGACGCAGCCCGCCCAACTGCCCGAGACCCGGTTCTCTAGATCCGCTCCAGGCGTCCCAATTTCGTAAAGCTCCTTGCATCCCGACAAGGATTGTTTGCAGTCGGCCGAAAATGCTTGTGGCAATGGTTTGCAGGGTTAGGTGCCCGCTTGATTTGTTCACTTCGGGGGTGAATCTTCCAAACCCTTCCCGCGCCCTGCTTGCAGTGCCTGCCGACACAATCCTCCGAACACCACCGAGGCAGTTCCGAGCTGCATCTGGAGGGACATCTTGCAATTTCGTCTTGGCACCATACGACCCCATGGCTGCAACCAAGTGGGGACGGTAGTGAATCGAGCGACCGTCGCAAACCACGGCCGCGGTGCGCATCGCCGGTAGCAGTCCAAGAGAGCCCTGTCCGCACGGGCGTATGCGCCGAATCGCTTCGAGATAATGTGAATGAGAAAACCGCGCGAGGAAGCATGTTACGCTGAGGCGGATGTCGGCGTCTGGATCCAATTCCACATCCGAGCGATCCTCGAGCGACTCCACGCAACGCGAGGATGGCGAGAATCGCGACGCGACTCGGCCCGCCGGGGAATCGCCGGGCTCTGTCCAGGTCGAGCAAAGTGTCGCTGTAGCACCGGAGCTAGAGTCCACCGAGAGTCGCTACCAAACCGGGCTGGTAACCCTTCTAGCCAAAGTGACATCCGATCCCGTTGCGGTCAATCACGCGGTGGCGGACCTGCGGGTGCTGATCGAGGAGGCCGTTCGACGCGAGATCGGGGTCCTTCGCAAGGAGACGAACGCCGCGTTCAAAGTTGTCGGGTCCAGGATCGAGTCCTTGGAATCCCAATTCAAGACGTTCCATTGGGTCATGGGTGCGGTCATCACTCTGCTGGTGGCGAATTTGGCCACAACGGTCGCGCTAATCGTTCTCTTGATCAACCTGATGGCGTCCCTGGACCGATCCGGCACCCCGCCCCCGCCCCCGCCGAGTGCGACGGTGCAGGCACCGGCCAAAACAGAGGCAGTGCCGCCAACCGGTGCCGTGCCGGATCGCGAAGATCCGGCGATCACCACACCTGGCGGGGCCGCTGTCACGGCGGACCCGCCTGCGGATCAGACCGCGCCGTGACGAATGTCCGGCCGTAGCTACTAGCGGTACTTGGCTGCGTTCGCGTTAAGCTACACCGCAAGGTCTTGAGGGTCCCTGCCCGACGAGGCGTACACGCACTCGGAAATCTTGGCCCTGTGAGAACATCTGACCGAACCGCCACGGGCGATTCAGGCCGCAGCCCGCCCGACTGCCCGAGGCCCGGTTCTTTGGATTCGCTCCAATCGTCCCGACCCCGTTGAGCGGGCCAAGGCGTTTGCTAGACTCCAATAGCGGTGCGACGCGCATTCCAAGGCCTTCTATGCGTCGCGGCCGCGCTGGCTGGATTCGGGTGCGATTCAGGGTCCGATCAGCCCGTTGCTGCCGACCGGGTCGGAACCGGCATGCTCCTGACCGAGCGGCTCGCGAGTGCCGCCTTCGAAGGGAACCGGGCGGCCGTGGAGGCCATGCTGCCAAGCGTAGATGTCGATGCGCGCGATGAAGCCGGGCGCACGATGCTCATGCTGGCGTCGTACGAGGGCCATTCGACAACTGTGCGATTGCTTTGCGAGAACGACGCCGACCCGAATCTACGAGACATGAATCGGCGCACGGCGCTGATGTACGCGGCGTCCGGCCCGAACACCCATGCGGTGGAGATTCTGCTCGCCCACGGAGCGCAAGTCAACCTCACGGACGGCGACGAGGGATGGTCCGCGCTCATGTTCGCTGCCGCGGAGGGCCACGCCGATATCGTGACAATGCTGCTTCGGAACGGTGCGGATCCCGGCTTGATGGATATCGATGGCGAATCGGCGGCCTACTTCGCCCAAAGCAACGGTCATAGCGATGTCGCGGCCTTGCTGGAAGAGGCGTCCGCGCCTTGACACTCGCGCAGGGTGAGTCGCAGACGGCCCTGACGCGCCGCCTCGGTACCGCGTGTCTGCACCTCGCGGCGGGCCTGCTGGTCGCTAACGCGCTTGCCCACGAGTTCACGATCACGCCTGCCACGCTCGTCGTGCGCGGCGACGGCAGCTTTCAGATCGATTTGGGATTGGATGCCGATGCTCTCGTTGCGGGTTTGCCACTGGAAGCCCCGGCGGAGGACGTGGCGCAAGCCATGCGCGAAATCCCTGAAGTGCGGTTTCCCGAAGCCGTCGACTCGGCTCGCGCCGCCGTGCGCGAGGACATCCGCGTTCTGTTCGACGAGCGCCCGGCGGAATTCGAGGTGTCGTTCCCGCATCACGGCACCTCGGCGGCCACGGCGGCGGATCCGCCCACCGTCTTGGGCACCTTGGCCCGTTTAACCGGTCGCGTTCCGAGCGACGCCCGCCAAGTCGCCATTCAAGCCGCGGAACGCTACAAGACGGTTTCCTTCCAACTCGTCGTGCCTAGTCGAAACGACCCGCTCTCGGCAGTGATGCCCCCGGGCGAGGCGAGTCCGGCGTTTCGGCTCGACGGCGACGAGCGGGCAAATCCGCCCGGAGTCGCGGTGTCCTACTTGCGCCTTGGATTCACGCACATCCTGCCCAAGGGCTTGGATCACATCCTCTTCGTGATCGGGTTGTTCCTGCTCGGGGCGGGCTGGCGGCCGCTGCTTTACCAAGTGACCGCCTTCACCTTGGCTCACTCGGTGACGCTGGCTCTATCCATGCAAGGGATCGTGGCGCTACCGGAACGATTCGTGGAAACGCTGATCGCGCTTTCGATCAGTTGGGTGGCGATAGAGAACATCGCGACATCGAAGCTCATGCCGTGGCGCGTAGCGATCGTGTTCGGATTCGGACTGTTGCACGGCTTGGGTTTCGCCGGCGTGCTAGGCGAACTCGGGATGCCGGAGGGACGCTTTTTCGCGGCCCTTGTCGCGTTCAACCTAGGTGTCGAATTGGGGCAGCTCGGCGTCTTGGCCATCGCCTTCGCATTGGTGGGGCGCTTCCAGAGCCTCGAGGGGTACCGGCGGTACGTGATCGTGCCGTGCTCGGCGGTGATCGCGGCGACCGGTGCGTGGTGGGCGGTTACCAGGGCTCTGGGCTAGAGGCTGGTACAGGAAGAATGCACCGGCGCACTATGATGGAGTCTCCGTGGCGACAGTGTTCATTCCATCCATGCTGCGACCGCTAGCGGACGGTCGCGAAACGCTCGACGTAGGCGGCTCGACGGTCGGCGAGCTCGTCCGCCAGCTGGCCGCGGCCTATCCCGAGCTCGCCCTGCGGCTGCTCGACGGAGACCGCCTGCGGAGCAACATTTCGGTGGCGATAGACGGCGAGGTGAGTACGCTGGGACTGCTGGATGCGGTCGGAACCGATGCCGAGGTTCACTTCATCCCGGCAATCGCCGGCGGACGGGGAGGGCTTGGTGCGAACGCCTTGGGGTGAGATCGAGGTCGAGGACGCGCACGCGCATCTGTTCTCGCGGACGTTCTTCGAGGCGCTCGCGCGCCAGAAGGGAACCGAAGACGTCGACGGGATGATCGACGGCCTCGGCTGGACGCGGCCTCCGATGCGCAACCAAGACTTGGTATCCACCTGGGTGCAAGAACTGGACCGCCATCGCGTTTCGCGATCCGTCCTGATCTCCAGCGTGCCTGGCGACGAAGGGGCGGCCGCAGATGCCGTGCGAGCGTACCCCGAGCGCTTCTACGGGTACTTCATGCTCGGCCCGCTCGCGAACGGCATCGAGTCGAGGGTGCGGCGGGCGTTCGAAGAGTTCAACTTGCAAGGGCTGTGCCTCTTTCCGGCCATGTTCCGCTTCCCGGTTCACGACGAGCGGCTGGCTCCGCTCTACGAGATGGCCGCCGCGTCGGCGGGTCGGGTCGTGTTCGTACACATGGGCTTGTTGACCGTCGGGATCCGCGCGAAACTCGGCCTCCCATCGAAGTTCGACATGCGCTATTCCAATCCGATGGACCTGCATCGGGTGGCGATGGAGCATCCCGGAACCAACTTCGTGATCCCGCATTTCGGGGCGGGCTACCTCCGGGAAACGCTGATGCTGGCGGCCCTCGCGCCCAACGTGTACCTCGACACGTCGAGTTCCAACAGTTGGACGAGATTCCTCACGCCGCCACCGACGTTGGAAGAAGTCTTCGCCCGCGCATTGGACGTCGCGGGCCCGTCGCGGCTGCTGTTTGGATCGGACTCCTCGTTCTTCCCGCGAGGCTGGCAGCGGCCGGTCTTCGAACGGCAGTGCGAGGCGCTCGATTCCCTCGGGCTGTCGTCGGATGACGCCCAGTTGATCTTCGGAGGGAATCTCCGGCGGTTGCTTGGCCGTGCCCAGGAGTAGCGAATCGAGTTGGCAGGTCGGGTCAAAGGATCCAGTCATTGATGGGTCCGGGTGACTGCTAATCTGAGGAATTGCCCGCCCTGCGCTTCGTCAACGTCTCGAAGCACTACGCCGTGGCCGATCGACTCGTTCCGGCGCTGCACGACATCTCGCTGGAGATTGAGTACGGCGAGTTCGTGGCGCTCGTAGGCCGGAGCGGATGCGGCAAGAGCACGCTCCTCAACCTCGCCGGAGCGATGGACCTGCCCAGCAGCGGGCAGGTTCACATCGGCGACATGCCGACGAGCGGGATGGACGACCGCGAGCTGACCGCGGTCCGGCGCGCGCAGGTCGGGTTCGTCTTTCAATTCTTCCAACTGCTTCCGACGCTCGCCGCTGTCGAGAACGTGGAACTTCCGCTGCTGCTCGCCGCGCGCTCCGACGCGCGGCAGCGGGCGCTTGAGGCGTTGGACTTGGTCGGCCTCGCGGGGCTGGCCGACCGCCTGCCCCATCAGCTCTCGGGCGGGCAGATGCAGCGCGTCGCCATCGCCCGCGCGCTGGTTCATGCGCCCAAACTGCTGTTGGCCGATGAACCGCTGGGGAACTTGGATAGCGAGACTGCCGAAGGCATCCTCGAGTTGATGCAGAGGGTGAACCGGGACCTTGGCACCAGCATCGTGATGGCAACCCACAGCATGACCTCGACCGCTCGCGCCGAGCGGGTCCTGAGACTGACCGACGGTCGCGTGGAGCACGATGACGCAACGAATCGGTAGGGCGAAGCACTTCGCGTCGTTGCTGCACAGGCTGATCGGGCAACCGCTGTTCCGGGATCGCGGGCGAACCTCGGTCACGGTTCTCGCCGTGGCTCTGGGCGTGGCCACAGTCGTGGCGATCGACCTAGCGGGGGAGGCCTCCGCGGGATCGTTCCGCTCGTCGATGGAGACCTTGCAGGGTTCGGCGAGCTACGAAATCCGCCAAGTCGGCGGGATTCCGGAGCGGCTTTACGGAGAACTCGCGCGACTGCCCGAGCCGCTGCGGTTCTCGGCTCGCGTGGAAGGCTACGGGATGGTGCCAGAAACCGGCGAGCGGGTGCCCGTTTTCGGGATCGACTTGCTTGGCGACCCCATGCTGCGCGGGTGGGGCGGAATCGATGCGGCCGACCTGTCGACCTTGACGGGCTCCCGGACTGTGTGGGTGAGTCCCGCGCTCGAGGCTGTCCCGGGAGATCGAATCGAGCTGATCTTCAACGACCACGCCGAGGCGCTCGACGTGCAGGGCGTGCTGCAAGACACGCAGTTTCAAGGCGTTTCCCTCGGGCGCATGGTGCTCGCGGACATGGCTCTGGCGCAGCGCTTACTGGATCGGACGGGCCGGCTGGACAGGATCTACGTGCAGGCTCCCGAAGGGGGAGACAAGGACTGGGCCGAATTGCTACGGCGGCACCTGCCGCCGTCCGCAGTGCTCGCAGAAGCCGGAATCCAGTCTCGCCAGAATCGCAAGATGCTCAGCGCATTCCGCTGGAACGTACGGGTGCTCAGCTACATCGCGCTGCTGGTCGGCGCCTTCTTGGTTTATAACGCCGTCGCTGTTTCGGTCGTGCGCAGGAGACCGCAGATCGGCATCGTGCGAGCGCTGGGGGCCTCGCAGCGGATGGTCCGGTGGGGATTCTTGGTCGAAGGCGGCTTGCTGGGGATTTGCGGGGCTGCGCTGGGGCTGCCGCTGGGTCAGTTGTTCGCGTTCGCCGCGGTCGAGGCCATGGGCCGGACCGTGGAGGCGCTGTATGTCAGCAGCGCCCCGGGGGCTGTCGAGATCCGGCCATGGACGGTTGCCCTATCCGTGATCACCGGCGTGGGGGTGGCGTTGGCGTCCGCTTGGCGACCGGCGCACGAGGCGGCATCCGTGCGGCCGACGGAGGCGATGGCCAGGGCGCATCGAGATTACGCCGTACGCTCGAGTAGCCGGAGGTGGGCGGGCATCGCGCTGGGCTTGGCCGGCCTTGCGGTCGCTCTTTGCGCCGTCCCCGCTTGGGAGCGGATACCGGTCGCGGGATACGCAGCTGCACTCGCGCTGATCGCGGCGGCGGCGTTGCTGGCGCCGCAGGCTTCGGCTAGCGGGCTCCGCTTGGTCGAGCGGATGTTCGCGAAGGCGTTCGGCGTGGCCGGGACGCTCGGGGCGCGGGGACTGACGGCGTCGCTCGCTCGCACGGCGGTGATCGTGGCGGCGCTTTGCACCGCGACGGCCATGATGGTGAGCGTGGGTGTCATGGTCGGCAGCTTTCGGGAGACCGTCAGCCTGTGGATGGATCGACAGTTGCAAGCGGATCTGTACCTGCGGCCCGAGGGTCCCTCCACCCCGGACCAGTCCCTGACGATGTCCGAGGAGATCGCACGGCGCGTCGAGCAGTCCCCGGACGTGGCAGCGGTGGACCGGTTTCGCGTCCACGCCATCGAATACGGGGGCTTGCCGGCCCGGCTCGGTTTAGGAGACGTGCGGGTGCATGGACGCCGCGCCGGAATTCGGTTCTTGGAGGGCCCGCGACCGGAGACGGTCTGGGATCGGCTGACAAGGGGCGATAGCCTCATCGTCAGCGAGCCGTTCAGCAACAAGCATGACGTGCATGCCGGCGACACCATCGTGCTGCCGCTCGGCCCGGACGGAGTTCGGTTCCAAGTCGAAGGGGTCTATTACGACTACTCCGGAGAGCAAGGCTACTTGATCGGAGATCGCTCGCGCCTCCTGCGCTACTTGCCGGATCGTCGGCTGTCGAGCCTGTCGGTCTATCTGCGCGAGGGATCGGACGCCGAGGCTGCCCGTGAAAGCATCGGGCGCGCACTCTCCGGAAGCAACGTGCAGGTCACGCGCAATCGCGAATTGCGGGAGCGGGCGCTGGTCGTCTTCGACCGCACGTTCGCGATCACCTACGCGCTGGAAGCGATCGCCGTGATCGTGGCGATCTTGGGGATGGCGGGCGCTTTGATCATTCTGGTGATCGACCGGCGCGCGGATCTGGGCGTGCTGCGCGTCTTGGGAGCCTCGCGGTCTCAAGTGCGTCGACTCGTGCTCGCGCAGGCCGGGATGCTGGGATTGATTTCGACAGCGACGGGCTGCTTGCTGGGAGGCGGGCTGTCGCTAATCCTGATCAAGGTCATCAACAAGCAGTCGTTCGGGTGGACGATACAGTTCCACTGGCCTATCGCGTTCCTGCTCGCGGCCCTGGCAGCGATTTGGGCGGCTAGTTTCGTGGCCGGCGTCTATCCCGCTCGGATGGCGGCGGCCTTGGATCCGGTCGGAGTGTTGCACGAAGAATGAAATTCCGGTGGATCGTCGTCGCGTCCTTGGCGGCCGCGCTGGGCTTGCACGCCTTCGAGCTGGCGCTGCCCGGTTACGAGTTCGAATTTCCCCGGGACCACTTCGAGCATCCGGAGTTCGAGATCGAATGGTGGTACTACACAGGCAACCTTCACGACGGAGGAGGCCGCCGGTTCGGATTCGAACTGACGTTCTTCCGGGTATCCGTCGAGCGTGACAGCCCGCCGGAGAGCGCCTGGGATGTCGGCCAGGTCTACCTCGCGCATTTCGCGGTGACCGACATCGCTGCCGGGCGCTTCTACCGAGCCGAGCGCGTCAATCGTGCCGGTCCCGGCCTAGCCGGAGCGTCTCGCTCGGAGAGTCGCATTTGGAACGGCAACTGGAGCACGGCATGGGACTTCTCGGACGCGGCGAATCCGTCGCAGCGGTTGATGGCGCTGACTGAAGAGGTCTCCCTCGATCTCTCGCTACGATCCGCCAAGCCGCCGGTAGTGCATGGCGTGGACGGCATCAGCCGGAAGGCCGCTGGGAAGGGCAGGGCATCGCATTACATCTCGCTCACGCGATTGCAGGCGGCGGGCACGGTCGCGATAGAAGACGCTACGTTCGCGGTCACGGGCAGCGCGTGGATGGACCACGAGTTCTCCACGGACAGCATGGGTCCGGACCAAGTGGGCTGGGACTGGATGAGCGTGCAACTGGATGACGGCACCGAATTGATGCTGTACGGCATGCGCGGTCGCGACGGGCGCCACGGGGACTTTTCGTCCGGCACGTTCGTTGACGCCGACGGAAGGTCGCGGCATCTGGACGCCGACGAGTTCTCGCTAGTGCCCGGGCGGAAATGGCGGAGTCGCGAGACGGGAGCGGATTATCCGGTCGCTTGGAACGTGGAGATTCCTAGCTTGGGATTCAGCTTCGCTTGCGAGCCGCTGATGG
The DNA here is from genome assembly GCA_965242625.1 of Bryobacterales bacterium. Taxonomy (GTDB): domain Bacteria; phylum Acidobacteriota; class Terriglobia; order Bryobacterales; family UBA6623; genus VXMF01. Next base: position 2,715,269 of record CBDEST010000005.1, read on the forward strand.
ACGGTCAGGAGGTTGTCAGCGAGCGCGGATCCACTCCGACGTACTGGGAGGGGGCGGTGCGGTACTCAGGCAAGAGGGATGACGCGAGTATCGTCGGCGTGGGCTACCTCGAAATGACCGGATACGAGCAACCGGTCTGGCTAGGCTTGAGAAGCAGTGGCAGGTAGCCGCCGTTTCGCACCGGATCGATGGATGGCGGAACCATGGCCGAGTGAGTGCGCAAAGGTAAAAGCCCGGGCCTCCTGGGGAGACCCGGGCTAGGAACGGTTGACGAGACCTAGAACTCGTACCGCAGCACGAATTGGATTTGACGCGGCTCCACTTGCAACCGAGAGATTCTCCCCACGTTGCCCGCAGTGAAAGTGTCGTATCTGTTGTCTCCAGGTTTGCGGAAGTGAGTCCTATTGAACGCGTTGAAGAACTCCCCTCGCAAGATGACCCGGTGGCCTTCCGTGATCGGGAACTGCTTGGCGACCGAGACGTCCCACGAATTGATGCCTTGCGCCTCGACGATGAACGCTCCGGCGTTGCCGTAGGTGTACTGGGCGGGCAACTGGAAGCAGCTCACGTTGTACCACTGCTCGGCCGTTCTGGGACCCGTGTTGGGATCGCACGTGACGTCCGGACGCTGGTAGGAACGCCCCACGTTCGCGATGTCCCGGCCGGTTCGTACGTTGACCGGCGGCCCGCTGTTGAACCGCGTGAAGCCCTCGAGAGCCCAACCGCCGAGAATGGCGTCAGCCGCGCCGCCCCAGTTGGCCCCGTACTTTCTACCGCGTCCGATCGGAACGTCCCACTGGTAGGCGATTTGGAAGACATGTTGCAGATCCCAGCTCGACCGGGACCAGTCTTCCCGGATGTTGAACGGATCCTGTGTCTTCCACTCTGCCAGCGACGACTGCTCGTCCATCGCCTTCGACCAAGTGTAGTTCATGCGGAAGCCGAGACCGCGTCCGAACCGCTTGTTCAATTCGACCTGCAGCGCGTTGTACTCGCCGCTGAAGCGGTTGTTGCCGCCATCGATGTTGCCGTAGTTCGGCATGTACCGCCGCGGCTGGATGGCTCCGGGCCCCGGCGTGAGCGGAGTGTTGATGGCTGTGTAGCCAATCTGCTTCTTGCTGGAAGAGCCCACGTACCCGACATTCAGCGACAGGTCTTCGATCAACTCGCGCTGGATCGAGAAATTCCACTGCACGGCGTAAGGCGAGCGGTTGGTCGGATTCTGCGGCCAGCCGCCGATGGCGGCGGTCGACGAGTAGGACGGGCCCGGATTGTCGGCGTAAAACGTCGGCACCGGGCTCTCTGCGGTAACTTGGTTCACCGTCGCCACCTGCTGCGGCGTGTACGGCCAGAATTTTCGCAGGTCTTGCAGCTCCTGCACGAACGTCGAGTTGTAGAACGCTCCGACGCCGGTGCGGATGACGGTCTTGCGATCGAACTGGTATGCGATGCCGGCGCGTGGCCCGAAGTTATTGCGGTCCGGGATCATCAGGGCACGGGAGGTTCCGAGCGTGCGAGCTGGCTGATTCCGTTCGCCTGTCTCGGGATCGACTTCTGGGTTCACAGTCGCCCACATGAGACGCCCGAGGTTACCCGTGACCGGATTCGGGACGACCCAGAGGTTGCCCAGTTGATCGGACGTGTCGTAGGGCGGATTGTTGTACTCGTAGCGAAGCCCGAGATTCACGGTGAGCTTCGAAGTGACGCGCCAGTCATCCTGCAAGTAGAACTGCCAAGCGTTGATGCGCCCGTTCGTGATCGTCTCGCCGGTGGACCTCCGGAACTGCCGCGGCAGGCCGAGCAGCATCGTCGCCGTGCTGAAACCTGATGTGGGGTCGGTTGCCAGCGAAGTGAGCTCGCCGTTGAACCACAGGTTCCCGTTCATGGGGTTCGAGGTATTCGTGTAGAAGTGCCGGCGGCTGAAGTTTACGCCGCCCTTGATGGAGTGGTTGCCGGCGTTCTTGCTGTAATTCCCGATGAACTGCCAAACCTTGTCGCCGGTCTCGGTGCCCCCCCCCCCGGCGCTGAATTCGCCTTCGGAACTCATGTTCGGAATGGGCGAGCAAAGCACGTCTCGCTGGAACATCTCGATGCCGGTGCGGTCCAAGAATGTGGGACGATCAATCGCGTCGTTCAGGGTGCAGTTCGGGTTCCACGGCCCGTTGTACCCGAACCGCACTTCAAGGATCGACGACGGGTCCAGCAGCCGCGTCCACTGCGCGGAGAAGTTGCGGACGTCGAAGTCGTTCTCCCGCGATAGGTGCGGGTTCGAGCTTGGAGAGTACTCGCCGACGTTCTGATGCAAGTAGCGCACGGAGAAGCTGTCCTTATCGCCTGCACTGTGGTCGCCCCGCGCCACGATGAAGTCCCTGTCATTCGATGAAGAGGCCGTGTTGACGTAGTTCTGTGTCAGGCCCGGGCGCGTCGGCAACGGGATCATGATGTCGAGAAACGCCGTGATCGCCGGATGGTGAAGCGATTGCGGGATTGCGTTGTTCGGGAAAGGGTCCCGGACGACCGAGTCGCCGTCTGCAACGCCGGTGAGCGGGTTGTAGATCTTCTGCGCGAGTTCTGAAAAATCGCCTTGCCGCTGCAACTGGGTCGGGAAGTTCGCAAGTGCGTTGCCGCCTCGACCGCGGCGGAAGCCTTCGTAGTTCACGAACCAGAACGTGCTGTCCCGCAGGCCAGGCACCGGGCCGCCGATTGCGGCGCCGTACTGGTTCTGGCGAAAGTCGACCCTGCCCGTGTCCTCTCGGTTGGCGAAGAAGGTGTTCGCATCGAAGTTGTCGTTGCGGACGTACCAGTAAGCCGATCCATGGAGATCCCGCGTGCCCGACTTGATGGCGATGTTGACGTTGGCACCCATGGAACGACCGAATTCGGCGTTGTTGTTCGTAGCGACGCGGAACTCCTGGATGGCATCCATCGGGGGCGAGCCGCCCGGGGAGTTCATCATCATCATGTTGTTGTCCACGCCGTCCATCGTGAAGTTGTTGTCTTGGGGGCGGGCGCCGTTGACGGAAATCAACATCGTTCCGGACTGCGTGCCACGCGACTGGCTGTAGGTCATGCCGCTGGTACCCGGCATCATCAAGATCAAGCGCGTGTAGTTCCTGCCGTTGACCGGAATGCGCTCGATCTCGGAAGTCGTCACCGTGCCGCCCACCGATGCGTCCTGCGTCTGCAGGACCGGAACTTGACCGGTCACTTCGACCGTCTCGGTGACCTGTCCGAGTTCCAAGGCCATGTCGACTTTGACGGTTGCGGCAACCGCGACCGCGATGTCGCTCATGACCCGAGTCTTGAAGCCGTCGCTGCTGGCGGCGACATCGTACGTGCCCGGCTGCACCGGGTAGACGCGGTAAGCGCCGCGCTCGTTGGTCGAAGCCGACCGCTGCACGCCGGTCGCCAAGTTGGTCACGGTGATTTCCGCACCGGGAACCAGACCGCCGGTTTCGTCGGTGACGTCACCGACGATGGCTGCGTTCGACGTCTGGGCGTTGGCCGCGATCGGCAAGAACGCCAAAGCCGCGACCAGAACCGACAGCAGGAACGCAAATGTACCTGTCCTTCGCATAAATCCTCCATGCTGGGGCCTGAAAATCCCAGCCAGTCAAGTATAGCAGACGATCATGAGATGCCATTCAGCGATCCGGCGAACTCCGCAGGCATCCCGGACCCCCCGTAGGGATCCGGGTAGCACAGGCGCGTGGCTGCGGCAATCATGCGGGCGCCGTAGCTGGCCCCCTCGCTAGAGGCTGCAAAGCACTGGGCAAGTTCCGAGCGAAGCGGATCCTTCGTCTCAATCGTTGCCACCGCAACTGCGCTAACCCTACCTGCGTGAGGTGCGGGGTTTCTCGGTTGACATTGTCGAGCACGATGCCGCGCACCAGCGGCCAAGTGCGCTTGCGCTCCTGATCGCCGACGCAATACTGTCGCAGGGCGGCATGGGCGTCGGCGTGGTCGATTTCGACGGGGACGGCTGGCTGGACCTAGTGAAGACCAACTTCGCCGACGACTATCCCAACCTGTATCGCAACAACGAGGGGCTCCTTTTCAAAGACATCTGCGTACGAGCGGGCCTGGCCTCCAACCCGCAATTCGTCGGCTGGGGAGTCGAGTTCGTGGACTTGGACAACGATGGCTGACAGGCCCTCTTCCGCGCCCGCCCCGGGCTCGGGTTACTTGGGTAGGTTCGCATCGGCGCGGGAAGCGAGTGCTAGCGCGAGCGGCTCTCCGCCCTGCTGCTATGCTGGAGTTTATGGACGACGACAACACCGCATCTCGTAAGGATGGCTTCCGAGACGACGCTTCAGCCGCTGCCGGTGCGGACGCTCCGGAAGCAGTCCGGTCCACAGCGCATGCCGGTTCGGAGACCGTACCGGAGCAGATCGTTCCCGACCCGGCCGACCCCGGCCCGGAGCAGAGCGTCCAAGCGGGGCCCTTGAGTCGGCTGTTCTTGAAGATCTCCGCGGACCCGATCGAAGCCCTGCAAGCGTTGGAGGAACTCAGCGCGATGATCGGCGAGCGGGTGCTCCGCGAGGTTCGCTCGTTCCGTCGCGAGGTCGAGATCCGTCTGGATGCGATTGATGTCCGTCTGGACGCGATGGAGACGAGATCCGAAGCTTGGCGTGATGTCCAAGATGCCAAGATTGACGCGTTGCACAAGTTGCACGAGGGACTGGAAAAGCAGATGCGCCTGCTGCTAGCCCTGTTTGCGTTCCAATTTTTCTTTCTCGGGGCATTGGCTACAATCAGCTTGATGGACTGGTTTGGTACGTAACTGACTACCGCATGTGGCATCCTGTAGCTAGGTCGGGGATTTCGGTCTACGCAATTCCTCCCGGGCTACCGGCCGGACGGTGTTCGCAGCACCGTCCGGCCATTGTTGTTTGGGGGAAGCGTCTCCAGGAGCCGATCCTGCCCGCGGCCTCGCGCACGACCCGCACGAGGAGTTCCGTCGCGATTTGTTCCACGGCGCGTAGTACCGCTCCCTGGTCTGGATGCTCGAATGCTCGAGCAGGACCCAGATGTCCTGCATGACCACGCCGGCGAGCAGCAGCTCGACCGCGAACGTGACGCGCAAGCGGTGGCTGCGGAAAACTCTCGACCTTGGCATTGGCCGCGACCGCTAGCAGGCGGCGCCGCGGTGACCGGAGTGCTCTTCCCGGTCCAGAAGTAGTGCCGGCCCTCGGCGGGCAAGCCCTCCAAGGCCGCGATGACCGGATCGGGAAGGGCCACCTAGACCAGCTCCTCGGACTTGCCCCGGCGCAAGGTGAGCAGCGTGCCATCGAGCTTGTCGCGCGCCAAGGTGGCGGCGTCCTGAATCGCCAGACCGGAATAGCGCATTAGCAGCACGAACGCCGAGTCGCGCGGGAAAGTCGATTCGGCAGATACCACCGATATCCGCATCTCCGTCACACTCAGCGCCATCGTCGGCCCGTTTTCCTTGGGCGGACGGAGCCGCCGGGCCGGGGACTTCGCGACCCGGCCCTCGCCGACCGCGAAAGAGAAGAACGCCTTGATCCTGGCCAGCCGTGCGCGGTGCGTGCCGACGGAGCGGCCCCAGCCCTCGCGCCACGCGGCCGCGTCCCAGTCGCCGAGATCGTCCGCGCCCGCCCGCTTGGCCCACTGGCGGAACAGCGACGCGCAACCCTCCCGGGTCGACTCGCGCAAGCCGCGCGCCTTAGATCCGCTAGGAACCGTTCGTGGAACGCGTAAAGCGTCACGCCGCCGCCTTCCTCGCCGGTGCCGGCGCGTCCGGACCGCCCCAGGGGAAGCGTCGCTACAGCGTGTACACGCTGATTCCCAGTTGCGCTGCGATTTCGACGCGGTTCAGAGCCCCCGCGCGCAGCATTGCCTGCGCCGTGCGCCTTTTCCACGTAAACGCACTCCGCGCCTGCGTCCCTCAAATCATTGATCTGCCAGTCCGTGTTCTGGTCCAATGTCGAGACCCGAGCATACCCGATTAGCATGGAGTTGCAAGCACCGCTCGCGGCACACCGTGACTAGCTCGATACCACGCTACGTTCACTGCAACGCTGTCCGGTGCCTCCGGGGGCTCTTTCCGCGCACGGGCTTGCAACGTTGCGCGGAGCATCCTCCTTGCGCTAAGCCGTGGTACAATGAACGCCACTGCTGGCCGTTTCCACACCCGAGGCCCCGATCCAGCCTAGGGAGAAGCAGATCTTCCTGACATTGCGCAACTTGGGCGCCGACGATCACGAGGCGTTCACTCTCGTCCAATGGATACAGCAAATGGCCGGCCAGAACGTACTCGCCGAGATTCGAACCGAGATCGCGAAGCTCGGCACCCAGCTCGAATCCCAGCAGCGCCAGATTAACTTCCTGTTCTGGCTGATCGGCTTGGGCTTCACCGGGCTGGCGATCCTGATCACGGTGCTTTCCCTGCTGGACTAGTGGCACCGTGCCAGTCGGCCGGCACGAGTGCGGGATCTACCCCGCACGCTGGACGGCCAGAGGCCTGAGACTGGCCGGATCGGCCGTATTCGAACCGCTCGGCCGTAATGGTCAGGGGCACCGACCGACGTTGCGAACGGCAATCGCGCTAGCCAGCTTGGCATGCTTGCCAGCGCTGCACGGCGCGACGTGGAACACCTGCGACCTGCATTTCTACGCCGGCTCGGCCGCCGCTTCGGCCGCCGCGGTCGAGTCGGGACGGGAGCGAGTGGCGGCGCCCGAGGCACAACCTGGCGTTGAGGCTTCGGGATTGCAGGCCGATGGTGCTGCGCTTCGTCCGCGATCTCGCCATGCGCTTCGCGAACGATCAAGCGGAGCGGGACCAGTGCATGAAGGTCACTGGCTGGTTCCCCTGGGTGCTGCTCGCGGTCGCGGGAAATAGGGCTGGAATCGCTGTGGCATACTCAGGAGTCGAGAGGTGCGGACTCTTGCCATGCATCGTCAAGTGCTCCTGCTCTGTCTTGCGGCACTGAATCCAAGCGCGCTGCAGTCGCAGGGTGTCGCGAGTTCTAACGCCCAGCCGGTCAAGGCCTTGGAGGCATCCGGCTTGCCTTGGGACGCGGCCTTCACTGACGTGGCCGCAGAGGCCGGGCTGGATCTGGAATTCACCTACGGCGATCCGGACGAGAAGAGCTACATCATCGAATCCAACGGTTCGGGAGTCGCGTTCGTTGACTACGACGGGGACTCCAAGCTCGATGCCTTCCTCGCGAACGGCTCCCAGTTGGAAGGCTTCGCTGCCGGCCAAGAACCCCTGAGCCGGCTGTATCGCAACCTAGGCGGCGGACGGTTCGAGGACGTCACGGCCAGCAGCGGCATCGGGCGCTCGGGCTGGGGCAGCGCGGTTTGCGCGGGCGACTACGACAACAACGGGGCCATTGATCTCTTCGTCGCGTACTGGGGAGTCGACTCGCTGTATCGCAATGACGGCGATGGCGGCTTCGCCGATGTCGCGAGAGCAGCTGGCGTGGCCGGTCCGGCAACGCAGTGGAGTGCCGGTTGCACGTTCGTGGACTACGACCGGGACGGCTTCCTCGACTTGCTCGTCACGCAGTACCAGCAATTCGATCCGGATACTGCGCCTCCTCCCGGGGAGACGTCCAACTGCGAGTGGAAGGGCATGCCGGTGTATTGCGGGCCGCGCGGGCTCCCGTTCGGCGGGGTGACGCTGTACCGCAATGGCGGGGACGGGAGCTTCGAGGATGTCAGCGACTCCGCGGGCGTTCGGGACGTGCGCGAATACTATGCCTTCACCGCTGCGGCCGCGGACTTCGACGGGGACGGCTGGCAGGACATCTACATCGCTTGCGACTCCACGCCCAGCATCCTGTTCGTCAACAATGGCGACGGCACGTTCACCGACTACGCCACCGAGACGGGCGTCGCGTTCAACGAGCACGGATTCGAGCAGGGCGGCATGGGCGTCGGCGTGGGCGATTTCGACGGGGACGGCTGGCTGGACCTAGTGAAGACCAACTTCGCCGACGACTATCCCAACCTGTATCGCAACAACGAGGGGCTCTTCTTCGAAGACATTTGCGTGCGAGCGGGCTTGGCCTCCAACCCGCAATTCGTCGGCTGGGGAGTCGAATTCGTCGATCTGGACAACGACGGCTGGCAGGACATCTTCCAAGCGAACGGGCATGTCTACGCCAAGTTGGATCGGCAGCGGGAGGTTGCCGAAACTTACGTGCAGCGCAATCTCGTCTATCGCAACCTCAAGGGAGAGCGGTTCGAGGATGTCACCGAGCTGGCAGGTGAAGGACTCCGGCAGGAGCGGTCCAGCCGCGGGGCAGCCTTCGGCGACTTCGACGACGACGGCGATGTGGACGTCTTGGTGATGAACATGGGCGAGCGCGTCTCGCTATTGCGCAACGAACTCCCCGCGGGTTCGCGCTGGGTGCGGCTGCAATTGCGCGGAACGCGGTCCAATCGGGCGGCGATCGGCGCGATCGTAACGATCACGGCCGGGGGCAGGAGCCAGACGCGCGCGGTGATGAGCCAATCGAGCTATGTGTCGCACAACGACCTCCGCGCGCACTTCGGCCTCGGCGCCGCCGAGTCCTTGGACGGGGTAAGCGTTCGCTGGCCGACCGGCGAGACGGAAGAATTCCCCGGCATCGCCGCCAACCGCGATTGGCTGCTAGTCGAAGGCTCCGGTTCCGCCGAGGAGATGCCGTGACACGGGGCGTGACGCATCGCGCCCGCGTCGCGGCTTGGTGTCTCGCCGGGCCGGTACTCGCCGGAATCGCCGTAGCTGCGGAAACCGCGGCCACGCTGACGGACCGGGGCTTGGAGCTAGCGCAGGGCGGGCGAGTCGAAGCGGCGGCCGAACTCTGGGAGAAAGCACTGGAGTACGAGCCGGAATACCATCCCGCCTTGTTCAACCTCGGCTACATGCATTATTCGGCCGGCCGCTTCGAGCGCGCCAAGCCCTTCTTCGAGCAGGCCGCCGAGGTTTCGCCCCGGGACTTCAATGCCCACTACCTGCACGGCGCGGTCGCGCAGAAGCTCGGCATGACCGATAGGGCGTTGCTTGCGTGGCGACGCGCCTTGGAACTGCGTCCCGATCACGTCGAACTGATGCAGATCATGGCCGTGGAATACGGAAGGGGTCGCTACTTCCGTGAAGCGGCCGATGTCGCGATGCGGGCATTGAGACTCCGGCCGACAGTGGATGACCTGCACTACATGGCGATCCACGCGTGCCGGGAAGCCGGCGATCTGCGCAGCGGCCTCGAGCTATCGAAGCGGGCGGCGGAACGCTATCCCGCGGCGGCTCGAGCCAATTTCGAATACGGGTGGCACCTGCAGAGGGACGGGCGGTTCGACGAAGCGCTGCCGCACTTGCGCAAGGCGATTGACTTGGATCCCAGCTACGAAGAGCCGCACTTCTTTTACGGCGACTGGCTGGTCAAGCAAGCGCGGTACGAAGAGGCGCTGGAGCCCTTGCGACGAGCCATCGCCGTGCGCGCCGATTACATGCCCGCGCACATCTCCTTGGCGCGGGCGCTGATGGGTCTCAAGGACTGGGATCGGGCCCTCGCGGCCCTGCAGGCGGCCGAGCGCATTGAACCCCGTCACCCCCAGCCGCATCTGCTTCTCTCGCAGGTCTACTTCCGCTTGCGTGAGCGCACCAAGGCCCGGGAGGAAAAGGAAATCTCGCTACGCCTGAGACGCCAGAATCCGGCCTTTCTCGAATCGGCGCAGTCGCGGCCGTTTCGCGATTGAAGCCGACGCCTCAGCCCCGGCCGTAGCGCTCGGCCAGTTCCCGCAAGCGCGCCAGATGGCGCGGCACCGCTTGAAACGGATCTTCGGCGGCTTCGTACTCCAGCGCCATGTAGCCCCGATAGCCCGCCTTGGCGAACATGCGGACGATGCGCTCCCAGTCGGAAGGCGTGTGCCGGCCCTGCTCGTCGCGAATCTCCACCTTGAACTGCGAGTTGACAGCGTACGGCAGGCACATCTCGATCTGCGCGTAGGGATCGGTCCGAAAGTTCCCGGTGTCGAGGTTGACGCCGACATTCGGGTGATCGACCGCGCGGACGATCTGGATGATGCGCTCGGCGCGCGAGGTGATGCCCCCGTGATTCTCCAAGCCCAGCACCACTCCCCGTCGCGCGGCGTACTCCGCCGAACGCTTGAGGATCTCGGCCACCCATTGCGCTGCTTGGTCCTCGCTGCTGCCTTCCGGCACCGTGCCTCCGAAGACGCGGATGTGGCTCGACCCGAGCCTGTGCGCGATGTCGACCCAATGCCGCAACCACGCGGCTTCGCGCTCTTGATCGTTGCGCGCCTGACGGCACAGGTCGCTACGGATCGCGATGCTCGGCAGTTCGACAGCGGCGAGGTAGGCCTTGCGCCGGAACGCCGCCAGGAAGCCCTCCAGATCGTCCCGCGGAAACCAGTAGACGGTGGAATCGATGCCGTCGACCTCGTGCTCCACCGCCATGTCGACGAGATCGAGATACGTCAGCCTGCCATCCGCCAGCGCTTTGCGGAACGAATAGGCGCAGATCGCGGTCTTGAGGCGAGCGGGCCCCGGATTGGCGCTAGGGGGAGCGGCGCGGCTGGCGGCAGCAAGCAATGCGCCGAACGGTGCGAGTTCACGGCGGGTCAGCATGGAGGGATTATACGATTCCGGGCCGGAACCGGGGAATTCCAGTGCCGGCCGCCGGACGGACGAGTCCTCGGATCGAGGAGTCCCCGCACTGTCCGGACATCCTCTTGGTGCGATGGACCGGAAGGTCCGGCCAGCGCCCACGGGATTCACCTTGGGGGCGGTGCTCCCTGCCGCGCGCGCACTATCCTCCGCAGTCCGCCGTCAGGGCGCTTTGCATGCGCCTGCCAGCTCTTGGCAAGTTCCCCCGTGCGGAGTGCGCTCTCAGGCCGGGTTTAGAACGCGCAAGGCGTGATGCCGGTACCCCGTCACGGATCCCGCTGGCCGGCACGCTCGGCGCGCGCTGAGCGCACGAGGAACGCGGACAGCGGGAGGGACTCAACGCCCCATCAAGGTTGCGAAGTTACCGACGGGTACGTTTGGTCGCAAGTGGCTTTGCATGCCTCTTCTGCGTTATTGGCGTCGTTCAGGCAGGTAATCCTTGCCGAGGTGCATACCTGCCGGGCATCCGCTGTCCGGGACATCGCCCAGCCTAATGCCGCGAGTTTGCAACTGTGGCGAGCGTTCGCGTCTGCGATGGAGCGACAGAGTGCGTCGCGCGGAGCCAGGACCTCCAGCATCAAGTCGAAGACTTGGTTGAAGCAGCGCGAACCCTCCGATCGGCACGTGCTACGGGACTCAGTCGCGGTGTCCCCGCACGTGCCGTAGCAGGCCTTCAGTCCAGCCCGCGTCGTCTTCTGCGCGGGGTCTTCCGTCGGCTGGTTAGTTGCGTCGGTCTGTGCCAACGCTCCGAGGGCGAAACAGGTGATCGCCGCGACGTGAAGTACGAGTTTCATGAGCTTCATGACAGTCCTCCCGGTTTGAAGAATCGAACTACTTTTGACCGTAGCAGACCTTCGCAGGGGATGCTGACTCCAGCACTAAATCCAGGCAAATGCACTGTTCGGGATCACCGGTCGCGACGGTGCTCACTATCGGGATTCGCCTGCGGATCGCGATGCTCGGCAGTTCGACAGCGGCGAGGTAGACCTTGCGCCGGTACGCCGCGAGGAAGCCCTCCAGATCGTCCCGCGGAAACAGTAGACGGTGGAATCGATGCCGTCGATCTCGTGCTCCACCGCCATGTCGACGAGATCGAGATACGTCAGCCCGCCATCCGCCAGCGCTTTGCGGAACGAATAGGCGCAGAACGCGGTCTTGAGGCGAGCGGGCCCCGCATCGACACTAGGGGGAGCGGCGCGGCTCGCGGCAGCAAGCAATGCGCCGAACGGCGCGAGTTCACGGCAGGTCAGCATGCAGGGATGGTACGATTCCGGGCCGGAACCTAGGAATTCCAGCGCCGGCCGCCGGTCGGCCGAATCCCCGGATCGAGGAGTCCATGCACTGTCCGGACGTCCTCTTGGTGCAATGGATCGGAAGGTCCGGCCAGTGCCCACGGGTTTCACCTCGGGGCGACACTCCAAAGCCGCTCGCGAACTATCCTCCGCAGTCCGCCGTCAGGGCGCTCTGCATGCGCCCGCCTGCTCTTGGCAAGTTCTTCCACGCAGAGCGCGGCGGAGTGCGCTCTCCGGTCGACTGCAGGACACGCAAGGCGCGATGGCGGTATCCCTTGCGGATCCCGCTGTCCGGTCCGCTCGGCGCGCGCCGAGCGGACGAGGAACTCGGACAGCCGGAGGGACTCAACGCCCCATCAAGGTTGCGAAGGTTGCGTAGTCTCCGACGGGTACATTTGGTCGCACGCGGATTTGCATGCCTCCTCTGCGGCATTGGCGTCGTTCAAGCAGGTAGTCCTTGCCGAGGTGCATACCTGCCGGGCATCCGCTGTCTGGGACATCGCCCAGCCTATCGCCGCCAGCTCGCAGGTGTGGCGAGCGTTCTCGTCTTCGATGGAGCGGCACAGTGCGTAGCGCGGAGCCAGGACCTCCAGCATCAAGTCGAAGACTTGGTTGAAGCAGCGCGAACCCTCCGATCGGCACGTGCTACGGGACTCAGTTGCGGTGTCCCCGCACGCGCGGTAGCAAGCCTTCAGTCTGGCTTGGGGATCGATCTTCGCGGGGTTGTCCGCGGGCTGGTTAGTCGAGAGGTCGCTCTGTGCCAACGCTCCGAGCGCGAAACAGGTGATCGCCGCGACGTGAAGTACGAGTTTCATCAGCTTCATGACAGTCCTCCCGGTTCGAAGAATCGAACTACTTCTAAACCTAGCAGACCTTCGCAGGGGATGCTGACTCCGTCGCTAAGTCCGGGCAAAGGCACTGTTCGGGATCACCAGTCGTGGCGGCGCTCGCTATCGGGATTTCCTTCGCGTACGTACCATTTCTCGGGGAGGGCATGGTCGCGTTCTTCCTGCGGCTGTCGAGCGTGGCGGCGATTCCGTTGGCCACCGTGTTCGTAACGGGACCTCTCGCGAGGTGCCATGTCCAATCGGGCCTGACCGGGACGGCCGCAGGTGCATCGTGCGGAGTCGACTCCATGCTGGGTGACCGACTGGGATGGCCGCTGCCGGACTGGATTACGAGCGTTTGGCGGAGCAGGCTGTGGGCAGTGACCCTGACGGCAGCGGCAACGCTCTGCTGGACGCTCGTCAGGGGGACGGCAAGCTCCGAGGCATTGCGGGGGCTGGCCTTGTTTAGCTGCCGTCGCGGGGAGACATGCCAAGGAGTGGGAGCGAACTGGCTCGAGCGTTCGCGATCGGCGATGGCGGGCAAATCTGCGGAACGCGATGACGATAGCAGCAAGCGGTCACCCGAGCGCTACACGATCGCTAAGATCGCGATGGCAGCCGCGGTGTTCCTGACCCTGTTTCGACGACCGGACGACCTGACCCCATAGGGCGTTCAAGACGGGAGCTTCGGGATAGTGCATGGTGAAACAAGGACTCAGCGTTGGGTTCGACGCTTGGCGGAGGGTGGCAGTCGGCCAGCGACCGCGTTGCTGATCCCGGCTAGTGCCGACGGGCGCGGGCCCGTCAAGACTTGCCGTGGCGGGTCGGTTGGGCAAGCACTTGGTGCTGACGCCCCGCGCCAAGTGTCCGCGAACGATTACCGGGAGGCTCGTCTTCGCGGCGGTCGGTCGGCAAGGATGCCGATTCCATGCGTAACGCGTGGCATGCGGCGAGGGCACCTTCGCCCTCGGTCGAGATCGTTGCGCCCGCATGCGCGCAAGCAGTCCGATCCGCCCCGCAAGGGCGATCTGATCGAAACCGACTCAGGATTCCGGGAGCAGCCGCTCCCGCGCTCGCCAGCGAGAACTCCTTCGCGGTCCCCAAGCGCCAGCGGTCAGGTTCCCCGCTTTGCCGCTTGCCGCGGCCCGCGCACGGTGCCAAGCCGCGCTAGATCTGCTGAATCTTGGCGATCAGGGCATCGCCGGTCTCGCAGGTCAGCAACCAGGCCCCGATCTCTTCCAGTGCCGACTCCGTCCGGACTGACCCGAGCAGGGCGGACATCGTGCTGGCCACAGCCTCTCCGAACCGCTGGCGCGCCATGCTGACGAGCAGGCCGATCTTGCCTTCGGCGAGTCCTTCAGTGCGCCCCTCGATGCGTCCTTTCGCGAGTCCTTCGGTGCGTCCCTCGGCTCTCAGTTGCTCACTCCAATTGGTCATGGCATCCTCCACTTCGCCCCACTTCGTCAAGTCTCTCAGATCCGCAGCACTCACTCCCGGCAAGCGCCACGGCACGAGCACGTTCATTATCCACGCGATCAGCGCCCGCCGCAAGCTCGCCCATCGCTCGCCGCTCAGCCAGCCCTCGAGCCAGCGCACCTCGCCTATGGCCGCCTCGATCGACTCCACCCGATGCAGGCGGAACAGCGCGTCCGCTACGTTCAGCCGGCCCCGGTCCAGCTCCGGGCCGTGAAACACGTCCACCAGCTCGTGGTGCAATTGCGGCCCCGGCCCCTGCCAGTCCGGCGGCGCGCCCTCGGCCAGGTCCGCCAGGTCCCGCGCCTCCGTCCAATCCCCCTTGCCGTTGTACAGCACGATCGGCAGCACCCAACGCAGCTTGCGCCCCTGCTCGGCGTCTGCCCGCTTGGCCAGCGTCGCCTGCAACTGCCCGAAGTAGTTCCACATCCGCAGGGCCATCGTCCAGTCCGGTCGCGACTGGAATTCGACCATCAGGAACATCACCCGCTCGGGATCCCCGAGCGCGGACACTTCCCAGATCATGTCGTTCTCGAGCTGCTTGAGGCTCTCGTCCGTGTGCCGCGTGGCCACCTGCTTGAGGGTGGTCCAGTCGAGCTGCAGGGCGTCCTCGACATCCACGAAGCCCTGGATGAAGTCCTTGAACGCGCGCGGTTGGCTGAAGACCAAGCGCAAGGAGCCATCGTGATCGATTCTGGTCATGAAAGTAGGTCGTCCAGTGCTTATGTCTCTTTCACAGTAACACACTAGAAAGTCCTGTCAAGCAGATCAGTTGAATTTTCGAACTTTTCCGAATCAAGAGTGAATTTCCCGGTTCCCGGCGGACTGCGCTCCCGCGAGCGGATCGACTGCGGGAGGCCTGCACTCTCGGCCCCGCAGCCAGTCGCCAGACCACGGGGCTCGGGCGAGCGGGCGCGAGGGTCGCTTCACGCCAAGGCTCGGTGAAACAAGGCCTTCGGTGTGAGCTGGAGGCTCGACTGAGGGTGCCCGTCGGCCAGCGACCGTGCTCATGTTCGCGGCTGTCGACGGCGGATCCGGGCTCGCCGAGGAGTGCCGCGGCAGATCCGTGCCGGGCAAGTGCGCGGTACCGGCGTACCACGCCAAGTGCATGCAAGCGGGTCCCGCGCGGGTTGTTTCGTGGCGGTCCGTCGGCCGGGATTACGATTCCCTGCGTATCGCGTAGCATGCGGCGCGGCCGCACTCGCACACGGTCGAGATGCTTGTCCTCCGTATCCGCGCAGGCAGTCCGAGATGCACCGCCGACCAACTGTCCGAGCAATGCGCACTACCTCAACTCACATGCCCCAGATGTCAATCGGAGTGCTGTCGACTACCTCGCTGCGATGAATCACCTTGTCTTTCCACAGTCGCCGCTCGCGGTCGAAGATCACCAAATGCCCCTCGTCCGCGGAGCACCGGTCCATGTAGCTTGCCGTCTGCGCCAATCCGCGGTTGATTGCGGTTTCCAAGTTCCCCCGCAATAGTTTGCACTCGATTACGTTCCGCTGCTCCGACTGGCCCCGTGGCCAAGTCACCAAGATGTCGGTTCGTCCGCGTCCCAGCGCGTACTCGCGGTAGACGAGGCCGCCGCCGTTGATGATCCGTTGCAAGTACGCGTGGAGGAGCAGGTGCGCGCCCGCTTCCTTGTAGTCGGGATCTAGCCCGTGTTCGGAGTGCTGCCGGAAGTACGCTTGGAACGCCCCGAGCAACTTGCCCGTTAGCAGGCGCTGGTCGGCATCCACGTACCACGCAGTCCGCAATGGAAGCGTCCGTTGCTTCACATAGGTGAGTTCACGAGGCACGACCTCCCTGTAGATCGGATTGGCGATGCGGAGCGGCCCGTCAGCCGCGATGAGGCCGAGGTCGCGGACATAATCGTAGTCGTGGCTCGAAATGGCGGCATCGTCCGCGCAGGTAAGGATCGGCTCGATCACGTTGCGCACGCGGTCGTCCCGCAGGACGCTGCCGAGCTGACCGAAGTGCGTGACGCGTTCCAGGACGAGTTGCTCTTGGGCGTTCGCTACGTTGTCTCGACCGATCGCATTGTCACGGTCAAGCCCCGCTGGATCTTGAAAACAGGACCTCGCGCAGAGCGCATTCACGAGCCACGGTTGGCCACAGGTCTGCGTCCAGATGTGGTCTCTCGCCTCGGGTTCGAATCGTTGACCGGTTTCCTCCGTGTGCTGAGCCAACAGCTCATTCACTTCGGATCGCGAGAAGTCGCCGAGCCGAAGGGAGCCAGCGCTGATGTTGAACGCGCTACCGCCGGCAAGTTCGTGTCCCGTGGAATCCGGGCGGATGCGATATTCCCGGAGGTCCCGAACGCCGCACAGCACGACGCTTTGCGGGAATCTGTCGGGTCGTTGCGCGTAACCCGAGCGGAGCTGCCGCAGTACCGAAAGGAGCGTGTCGCCGACGAGGACGTCGATTTCGTCGACTAGCAGCACGAGGGGGCGAGGGTCTGCTGCCGCCCATCGAGTCAGGAGCCGATAGAGCGCCACGTCGGGGCGAGCCTTGGCAAGGATCCGGTCACCCAGTTGCTCGACCGATTCGTCGCCGAACGCTTGGAAGGCGCACTCGGCTAGGACATCGAAGATGGCGCCCATGCCACGGCTTACATCCTCTCGGGCGGTCAGCCCACCTTCCACGTTCAGATACAAGCATCGGTAGGGTCCGTGCGCTCCGGAGTTGCGTAGATTCGCTAGCGCCAGAAGGGTTGATGTCTTCCCCGTTTGGCGGGGAGCATGCAGTGCGAAATATCTCTGATCCCTGATCAGCCCTAGGATCCTGTCAGAATCGAAGCGATCCAAGGGAGGGATGCAGTAGTGCCTATGAGGAACGACTGGACCCTCCGTGTTAAACGAGCGCACAGCCCTATGGTGACCGTTCTTCAATGCGTGGGTAAACGCCATGGAGGAAACGGCCGGGCTTTCGATAGTCGGGCGTGCAGGGGAGTGTAGTCCACGGCGATTTCGGGGTCGCGAGGAAGGAGTGGACTACCGGGTCCGCTCGCGGCATAACTGGGGCTGAGGCGGACGAACCGATTCCGTTGCGCGCTCTGAATCGGTTCCTGATCGACGGCTCCAGCGCGCGGCCCGCGGCCGCGAGTTCTTGGCTGGCGGGCGAGCGCGATCTTCAAGAAGCGTCGCTACAGCGCGGAGCCGCCGTTGCGGTGGGAGTTACACCTCGAACCAAGCTGACCCGGGGAATGCCGAGCGGCCAGGACCAACCGGGGCTTCTCTCGAGTGATCCGTCGGCCAAAGGCCCTGCCGTCCCTGCGCCTATCATGGGAACGTGGAGTTGACCGGCCACCGCAAGCGATCCGTCATCTTCTGGATCATCTTCGGCGTGTGCTTGATCGCCCTCGCGGCCACGCTCAATGTCGGCTGGATCGTCGCGAACTGGCGCAGCGGCGTGCTGCTCGTGCTCGGGGCCGCCCTCGGTCTCCTGCTCATCGCCGGCCTCGTGCTGAACACCGTGTTTCTCGTGCGCGAGATCCGCCGCAACGAGAAGCACGACGCCTTCATCAACGCCGTCACGCACGAACTCAAGACCCCGCTGGCGTCGTTGAAGCTTTACATCGAGACGCTCAAGACGAGGGACTTGGACGAGGCCCGGCAGCGGGAGTTCTATGACACCATGCTGCTGGACATGAATCGCTTGCAGGGCACCATCGAGCAGGTGCTGCTGGCGGGAGCGCTCGGGTCGCGCCGCAAGGCGCAGAGGACGCGCGTGGACATCCCGGAACTTGTGCGCGAGTGCGCGGACCGGTTGCGTCGCACCTACGACCTCGGCGCGGACACGCTGCACGTTCGCGCGCAGCTCCCGGCCGGGGAATCCGCCGTCGTGCTGGGCAACGGCGAGGAATTGCGCGCGGCAGTCTCCAACCTGATCGACAACTCGATCAAGTACTCGGACGATCGCGTGCGCGTCTGGATCGAGGTCGCCAAGCGCGGCGCGGCGGAAGTCTCGATTCGGATTCGCGACGAGGGGATCGGAATCGACAGCGACGAGTTGCGGCGCGTTTTCCGGCGCTTCTATCGCATCCCCGGGACGTTGCGGGCCAAGGGCACGGGCCTGGGCCTGCACATCGTGCGCGCCGTGGCCAAGAAGCACGGTGGCCGGGTCTTCGGCGAAAGCGACGGGAAGGGGCGCGGGAGCACGTTCACGATCGAACTGCCGCTGGCGGAGAGCGGATGAAGCGGGTCTTGATCGTCGAGGACGAGCACCACCTCGCCCGCGGGCTGAGTTTCAATCTCGAGGCCGAGGAATTCTCCACGGAAGTTGCCGAGTCGGGCGAGGCCGCCTTGGAATCGGTGCGCGAGCAAGAGCCGTTCGACGCGCTGCTCGTGGACGTGATGCTGCCGGGCATCGACGGCTTCGAGCTCGTGCGCAAGCTGCGCGCGGACGGATGCTTCGTGCCGGTCATGATGCTCACCGCCCGCCAGCGCCCCGAAGACGTCGTCGAAGGGCTTTCGTCCGGAGCCGACGATTACGTTTCCAAGCCGTTCGACCTCGCCGTCCTGCTGGCCAGGCTGCGCGGATTGCTGCGGAGACAGGAGTGGAGCGGGACGGAACCGCGAACCGGCGTTTCCGGCACCTACGCATTCGGCGGCCGGACCGTCGACTTCACCAAGCGGCAGCTGACGGTTGGCGGCGAGGCGCGCGACCTCACGCTGACCGAGGCCAAGCTGCTGCATTACTTCATCGCGCACGAAGGCCGCAACGTCACGCGGAAGAGCCTGCTGGAGGATGTCTGGGGCCTGCGGGAAGACACCGACACCAGGGCCATCGACAATTTCATCGTGCGCCTGCGACGGATGATCGAGCCGGTGCCGGCCAAGCCCTGCCACCTGCTCACGGTGCGCGGCGTGGGGTACCGCTTCGTCGCCCGCCCCGAGCCGACGCTCAGTCGTCGTCTGTCGGGAGCGGCAGCGCGGCGGTTTCGCCGTCCGTGATCCCGACGACCCAGCGAAAGGCCTCGAGCCACATCTTCTGCATCTCGGCCCGGTCCCAGACTTCGTTGCGATGGCCGAGGACGCAGGTGAAGACGCGCCCCTTGCCGAATTCCCGCACCCACGCGATCGCGAAATCCCGGTCCGCCCGCCGGACGCCCTTCTTGGTGAGATCCACGCTGCCGGGGTCCAAGCTCATCAGCACGCGCACCTTGTCGCGATCGTACCGATCGACTTGGTAGATCTCGTCCGTGATCGAGAACGACTTGGGAAAGTGGCGCGTGATCGGATGGCGGCCGTCCTCTACTCGCACCCGCACCTCTTGGTGCCAAGGGTGGTTGATGAAGGCTCCGCCCACCATGTCGATGTACTCGGGCCAGGTCTCGCGAAACGAGTCGACCCCGCTGTGCGCGACCAAGACGCCCTTGCCGTCCTCCTTGACGAAGCTGAGCAAGTCGGCCCTCTGCTCCTCGGTCAACTCGATGTCGCCTTGCGTGTAGAACAGCACCGCGTCGAAATAGTCGAGGTTCTTGCGATTCCCGCGCAGCTTCCGCTTCGAGACGAGTTCCATGTCGGTGCGGAAGCGCACGTCGAAGAGCCCTGACCGCTCGCCGATCTTGGCCATCGTGAACATGGCGTGCGACACCGCGTCGTGGGCGAAGAAGCTCGATCCGCCGAGCACCAGCAGGTGCATCTTCTCGTCGGATTGGGCCTTCGCGGGCGCCACGAGCGCATGGCTTGCCAAGGCGAGCGCCGCTACCGCGGCCAAGCGTGCGAAGTTCATAGTCGTAAGTCTCGCACAATCGGCCTTACAGTCGATTGATCAATGTCGCCACGTAGGCCGCGCCGAACCCGTTGTCGATGTTCACGACGGAGACGTTGCTCGAGCAGGAATTGAGCATGCCGAGCAGCGCGGACAGGCCGTTGAAGCTGGCCCCGTAGCCCACGCTCGTGGGGACGGCGATGACGGGCACGGAGACGAGTCCGCCCAGCGCGCTGGGCAGGGCGCCTTCCATGCCCGCGCAGCAGATCACCACGCGGGCCGCCTCGATGCGGTCGATCTTGGAAAACAGGCGATGGATCCCCGCCACGCCGACGTCGTAGATCGCGTCCACTTCGTTGCCCATCACCTCGGCGGTCACGCGGGCTTCCTCCGCGACGGGGATGTCGCTGGTGCCCGCGCACACGACCGCGATCTTGGACTTGCCCAGAATCTCGCGCGCCGCCCACACGCGCACCACGCCCGACCGCGGGAAGAACTCGGTGTCGCTGGAGAGTTCCAGCACGGCGCGGTACATGTCCTCGCTGGCCCGCGTGACGAGCAGGTTCGGCGAGCGCTCGAGCAGCTTCTCCGAGATCGCGCGGACCTCGTCGACCGTCTTGCCGCGTCCCAGCACCACTTCGGGCATGCCGTGCCGCAGCTCGCGATGGTGATCGACCTTGGCGAACCCGAGGTCCTCGTAGGGCATGTGCCGCAGCTCGCCGACCGCGCGGTCGACGTCGCAACGGCCTTGCTGCACTTCTTCCAGCAGGGCGCGCAGGCGCTTGTCGGTCATGGGCGCATTCCCGGCGGCGTGTAGGTGCCGGTCTCGATCACCGGATCCGGTCCGGCCCCGGGCGGCGTGTCAATCACTTGGACCACCTTGCGCTCGGGCACGGAGACGATCCAGATCTGGTCGCTGTCCTGCACGCCGGCGAATGCGTGACGACCGTCCCGGGACAGCGAGATCGACAACGGCGCGCCGCCGAGCGGCACTCGTGCCAGCTCCTCGCGCCGCGCGATGTCGGCGATGCCGACCGCGTTCTCGTACTGCAGCGAATACACGAGCAGGGATTCGTCCGGGGTGGCCGCGACGCGGTTCACCCCCTTGCCGGTGTCGATGGATCCGACCACGGTCTTGGTCGCGGTCTCGATGATGTCGATGCGCCCTTCGTCGCGGCAGGTGACCCAGAGGACCTTCCCGTCGCGCGACAGCAGGCTGCCTTGCGGTCCCTTGCCGACTGCGATCAAGCGCAGCTCGCCAGTCACGGCATGCACGGCGCCGACGGTGCCGCTCCCCGTGTTGGAGACGTACCCCCAGCGCCCGTCTCGATCGAACGTGACCATGTGCGGATCCACGCCGCCGTTGTCGAAGTCCGCGATCACGGCCCGGGCATCGAGATCGACCAAGACCAAGCGATCCGGGTTTTCGGCTGTCACGAACGCGCGGGCCGAGCGCGGGTCGAGAGCGATACCGTGCGGCCGGTGGAACTTGCCCAGGGGGAGCGTCGCCTCTAGCCGCTGGCCGGGGATATCGATGATCGCGAGGGTGTTGCCGCCCGGGCCGTCGTAGTCCATCCACAGCACGCCGTTGTTCGACACGAACGCGTAGCGACCGTCGCGCGAGAGCGCCGCCTCGTGAGGCGTCCGCCCCACCCTGACTTCCGCCACGCGCTCGCCCGACGACGCGTAGAATCCGACCGTGTCGCGCTTCTTTTCCACGACCAGCAGATCCGCCGTTCCCGCTGCCAGCGCGGCGGCTGCCAGCGCGCCGAGCGACAGAACCGCGGCGAGCCATCGCGTGCTGTTACCCTGCATCTTTTTCGCCCGCACTTGAATTGCGCTACCCGTTGATTGTATCGTTATGCGATGGCCACCAGTCTGAACAAGGTCCTGCTGATCGGCAATCTCGGCAAGGATGCCGAGACGCGCCAGACGCCCGGCGGCACGTCCGTCACGAACTTCTCGCTCGCGACGACCTATCGCATCAAGGACCAATCGACGGGCGAGTTCAACGATCGCACCGACTGGCACGACATCGTGCTGTGGCGCGGGGAGCGCGTCGCCCCGTACTTGCTCAAGGGCAAGAAGGTGTTTGTCGAGGGTCGTCTGCAGACCCGCTCGTGGGAAGACCAGAACGGGCAGAAGCGCTACCGCACCGAGGTCATCTGCGATCCGTTCGGCTTGATGCTGCTAGGCGGGCGCGACGGGGAAGGCAGTCCCGGCCGCGGCGATGCCGGCAGGTACGGGCAAGGCTCGTCCGGGGGTTACAGCCAGGGCGGCAGCCAAGGCCCCCCGGCCCGGCCTCAGGACACGGGCGGCGCGCCGGACAGCGAACCCAGCGGCGGCGGGTACGACTCCGGAGCGCAGGACGACGACATTCCGTTCTAGCCGGAATCGCCGAGCGGCCCGCGGTCACGCGGGTGACGGATGGCCGTCCTCCAAGCCGGGCATGGGAGCCGGCGTTTCGGGATCCGCGGTTTCGTCCGCGTCGGATCCGCCGCCTTCGTCCGGGCCGTCGCCGGATGGCGGCTCGACGGCGAGCGGAGCCAGCTCGCGGCCCTCGATGAGCGCCGTGACTTCCTTGCCGTCCAGCACCTCGCGCTCGAGGAGCGCCTCCGCGATGCGGGCCAGACCGTCCGCGTTGTCTTCGATCAGCTTCCGCGCGCGGCTGTAGCCTTCGGAGAGCAATCCTTGCACTTCCGAATCGATCCGGATCGCGGTCGCTTCGGAATAGCTGCGGTGGCGGGTGATCTCGCGGCCCAGGAAGACTTCCTCGCCCTGGCGGCCGAAGGTGACGGGGCCCAGTCCGCTCATGCCCCATTCGCACACCATCTGCCGGGCCATGGCCGTCGCTCGCTCGAGGTCGTTGCCCGCTCCGGTCGTCATGTGCTCCATGAACAGTTCCTCCGCGATGCGGCCGCCCATGAGGATGGCCAGCCGGTCGCGCAGATAGGCCTGTGTGTAGGTGTGCTTGTCGTCCAGCGGGAGCTGCATGGTGACGCCCAAAGCCTGGCCGCGCGGGATGATCGTCACCTTGTGCAGCGGATCCGCTTGTTCCAGCAGGGAGGCGACGACCGCGTGGCCCGCCTCGTGGTACGCGGTGTTCTTCTTCTCTTCGTCGCGCAGGATCATCGAGCGGCGCTCCGCGCCCATCATGACCTTGTCCTTGGCCAGCTCGAAGTCCACCATCGTGACGACCTTGCGGTTCTGGCGGGCGGCGAGCAGCGCCGCCTCGTTCGCGAGGTTCGCGAGGTCGGCTCCCGAGAAGCCGGGCGTGCCGCGCGCGAGCACGGCCATGTCGACGTCTTTCGCCAAGGGCACCTTGGTCGTGTGGACCTGGAGGATGCCCTGGCGGCCGCGCACGTCCGGCCGCGAGACCACCACGCGGCGGTCGAAGCGGCCCGGCCGCAGCAGGGCGGGATCGAGCACGTCGGGCCGGTTCGTCGCGGCCATCAGGATGACGCCCTCGTTGGAGTCGAAGCCGTCCATCTCCACGAGCAACTGGTTCAGCGTCTGCTCGCGCTCGTCGTGGCCGCCGCCCACGCCCGCGCCGCGATGCCGCCCGACCGCGTCGATCTCGTCGATGAACACGATGCACGGGGCGCTCTTCTTGCCCTGCTCGAACAGGTCGCGCACGCGGCTCGCGCCGACGCCGACGAACATCTCGACGAAGTCCGAGCCGGAAATCGAGAAGAACGGGACGTTCGCCTCGCCGGCCACGGCGCGGGCCAGCAGGGTCTTGCCGGTGCCCGGCGGGCCGATCAGGAGGACGCCCTTGGGGATGCGTCCGCCGAGTTTCTGGAACTTCTGGGGCTCCTTGAGGAACTCGATGATCTCCTGCAGCTCCTCCTTGGCCTCGTTGACGCCGGCCACGTCCTTGAAGGTCACCTTCTTCTGCTGGGCGGTCAGCAAGCGGGCGCGGCTCTTGCCGAAGCTCAGCGCGCGATTCCCGCCGGCTTGGAGCTGGCGCATCATGAAGATCCAGAAGAAGACGATCAAGATGATCGGAGCGACGCGCCAGAAGATCGACCAGAAGCCGAGCGAGGCTTGGTCGTTGACGTTGACTTTCACGCCTTGCGAGGTGAGCAGGTCGAACACCTTCGGATAGTCCAGCGGAATCGTGCTCTTGAACTTGCCGGAGGTGGACTCGCCCTCGATCTGCTGGCCGGCGGCGGTGACTTCCTGGACGTTGCCCTGTTCGACCTGGCTCATGAACTCGCTGAAGCTCAAGGTCTCGATCTTGTCGCCGCTCTTGGCGTTCACCGCCTTCCACAGGAGGACGGCGGTGCAGAGCATCACGGTCCAGAAGACAACGGTCTTGAATGTAGCGTTCACGTCGGTGAATCCTTTTTCGCGATGAACCCGCTAATGCATAAGACGCACGGGGGAGGCATTCCGATACCTATCCCGCGCTCGGCTCGCGAACTTCGTCCACCGCGAGCAAGCGACGGGTGTCCGAGCGCGCGACGAAATCGCGCGCGGGGCCGAACGCTCGCGCCCAGAGGATGCGATCCGTTCCGGCGGGGTCGGAGCACGTCACGACCGGCCACGCGGTGCGCCGCCATGCCGGCACTCGGTCGCGCTGGAAGAGATCGGTGATCTTCTTCGCGGACGAGCTGCCCGCCGGGCAGTAACGGTCGCCGGGACGCCAGTTGCGCAGGCGCAAGGGTCTCGATACGAGATCCCAATCAAGCAAGGCACATCGGAAATCATTATACGCCAAGTCTGCGGCGGGTGACAGCAAGCGCGTGCGCACGCTCGCATCCTGGCCCGTCGGCAGGGCCACGCATCCGGGAACCGGGAGGGTGCAGTCGTACCGTTGCGGCGCGGGATTGCGGCGACCCCGGAGCAGGATCTTCTCGCAAGAGCGCTCGGCCCGGGCGCCGGGCAGGTCGACCCCGCCGGTTCCGTGCGGCGCCAGCAGCAGCCCGCGCACCGCTTCGATGTGTCCGAAGCCAACGGTACCGGCGGCAACCGCAGGATGCCGCAACAGGAACGCGAGCAAGCGGCGCTGCTCCGCGGGCGAGAGAACGCTCGCGACGCTCGTGTCCAGGGTCAGGCCACCGTGCTCTTCGCGGGCGTGGCGCTCGCTGAGCTCCGCTGTCCGCGCTTGCCAGAAGCGTTCCTCCTCGACCGCCCAGTCGGCGACGTTGGCGAGGGCGGCTCCGATGTTCGGGTTCCATTCCTCGCGCAAGGCGGGCAGCACCTCGTGTCGCAGCCGGTTGCGCGCGAAGGAGCGGTCTTGGTTGGAGGAATCTTCGCGCCAAGCGATGTCGCGACGCCGCAAGTAATCCACCACCTCGGCGCGCGTCACGTCGAGCAGCGGGCGGATGAACCGCCCTTCGCGGACGGGCCAGATGCCGCTCAAGCCGCTTCCGGCGGCGCCGCGCAGCAGCCGGAATAGCACGGTCTCGGCTTGGTCGGAGCGGGTGTGCCCGGTCGCCACGACGCCGCAAGTTCCGTCAGCGATCATCTCGCGAAAGAAGTTGTAACGCCAGATCCGCCCGCACTGCTCGCGATTGCCCGCCGCTTCCGCGCTCGCTTGATCGGGGCTCATCCGCCGCACGAGGCACGGGAGGTCGAACTGTGCGGCGACGGAGCGCACGAAGCGCTCGTCCCCGTCCGACTCCGCGCCGCGCCAGCCGTGATTCACGTGCAAGACCGCGAATTGCCGCGATGCGTGCAGCTCGCGGAGCGCGCATAGCAGGGCCATGGAGTCCGGACCGCCGGAGACGGCGACGCCGATAGACCCGTGCGCCGCCAGCATACGGTCGCGCTCGATGCGCGCTACGACCTTCGCAAGCACACACTTACTTTAGGGGAGGCCTGCAAGATGATGACCGGCTCGGGGGAACTTGCCGACAGCTGCGGACGGGCAGCGCTCTCGCACGATTCGGTTCGTGTTAGCGCAATTTCTAAATGTCCGGTTCTGGCAATTTTTGAATGTTCGCCTTTTCGAAACAGCTGAGCAGCGTGCCGAACCCCGTGCCACCAGGGCTGGGGCCAAGCCCACCGGCTGCAAGCAGCCGGTGGGCACCCTTACGGCGAGCGCGCCGAGGTGCCTGGCGGGGCCGGGTACGCGTTGCCCGGCCGAGGCCTGCTGTTGAATGCCTGTTTGTCTTGTAGAACACTGGCTGGTGCGGCCGCAACCAGCTTGAAGGCCGCTACTGCAGAAAGGAATACGGGGGTGCCTCCGTCATCCGCCCCGCGAGATTTCCCTTAGGCATGACGTGGCCCCGATGGAAGGGTCGACTGGAGCGGAAGGGACGGCTTGGAGGCCGCTTGGCGAACCGGACATTTCAGCTTTGCTCTGACAGCAGGAACGACAGACCTTGGCATCACATTCTCCGGGATGCTACACATACGAGAGTCATGATCGAGATCTTCAGATTCTTGAGTGCTTCGGGCATCGGGCAGGCCGTGCTCATCTGCGCCGCCTTCATTTGGGTTTTCTTGGAAGTGCGCTCGTTGAAGGCCCGCGCCAAGGAATATCGCGAGACGACCCAGCGGCAGTTCCGGGAGCATAGCGAGGCGACCGAGCGGCGCGCCAAGGAAGACCGCGAGGAGTCCCGGCGGCAGTTCCGGGAGCTTAGCGAGAAGGCCGAGCGGCGCGCCAAGGAAGATCGCGAGGAGTCCCGGCGGCAGTTCCGGGAGCTTAGCGAGGGTACCGAGCGGCGGGCTAAGGAATATAGCGCGCAGAACAAAGCGGAACACGCTCGGCTGTCCACCGCAATCGACAAGGTCGATACCAAGGTGGACAAGGTCGATGCCAAGGTGGACGAGGTCAAGACCAATGTCAAAGTCCTGTTGGACCGCTCGAACCGTCCGGATAGCGGTAGCGGAACGGACTGAGGCGCATCCTCCTGCTCATGCCGGTCGTTACAGCCTGGGCGGCGACGGTTCGACCTGAGGTGCGGCCACCGGGAGATGGACTCTAGCTTGAATGGCTGGCGCGGGTTCCGCCCACTCGTAGAAACAGGACGCGGGCTCTACACGGGGCTTCGGAGCGCTGCTGTTAGAGATGGTCTGTGACGGTACTCGCTACGAGCCGTACGACCAACTCGCAATATCTTGGATCGTCTTATCCGGAATACCTCTGGATCTAGTATCCAACCGGACAGCGATCAACGCCGCTTCCGGTCGTTCGCGAGGCCTTCCCGCTGCCGGGACCGCTGGCTTGACCCCACAAGTCCCGCCAAGCGGCCCATGGTATAGTGCCGGTCTGCATGCCCCGGCGAGAGCAGCTTGCATCGCCATGCTGATCGTGTACGCCACTCTTCCCACCTCGGGCCAGCACACGGAACCGCGCTCGGAGAGCGCACCGTGACGCTGGCCGAGGCCCACGAACGATTCCTGTCCGACCGGCGGGCGCGCGGTCTGCGCGAGTCCACGCTGCACGGCTACGCGGCGCTGTTCCGGACTTGGAGCGCACAGGCCGCCCGCACGGGCCGGTCCGACCTCGGCGACTGGGACACGGCCGCGATGCGGGACTGGCGCGAGGGCTGGGACTGCGCCCCCGCCACGCACCGTCTGCGACTCTCCCGGATCAAGGCGTTCTGCGCATTCGCGGTCGACGAGGGCTGGATCGCCGAGTCCCCGGCCCAGCGCCTCCGGGCGCCCAAGGCGGACGCCGCGCCGACCCAGCCGCTGAGCGTGCCGGAGATGCGGATGCTGCTGGTAGCGGCCGAGTCGATCTCCGCGCGGGACCGCGCGTTCGTGCTGCTGATGCGCTATTCCGGGCTGTCCATCCAAGACGCGGCGACCCTCGCGCGGGAGCGGCTCGATGGCACCCTGCTCACCCTGCGCCGCGGCAAGTCCGGCGAACTGGTCCAGGTGGATCTGCCCGCGCCGGTCGTGACGGCGCTGGCCAGCCTGCCGGTCGACGGACCGCACTTCTTCTGGACGGGCAAGAGCGCGCCCGCCACTGCGGCGAAGCTCTGGCGCCACCGGCTGAAATCCGTCGCGACCGCGGCGAAGGTCGCGAATTTCCACAGCCACCGCCTGCGCGACACCTTCGCCGTGGAACTCCTGCTGGCCGGGGTATCGATGGGGGACGTCTCGATCCTCCTCGGGCACTCCAGCATCCAGACCACGGAACGCTACTACGCGCCGTGGAACCGCACCCGCCGGGATCGCTTGGTGCGGGTCGTGCGCGAGGCTCACGGGAAGGATAGTCTCTTGGACATGCTCCGCCCGAACTGAAGATAGCGGTGCCGGTCGCTTGGTGACCCCGTCCTTGCGACCGTCCCGCGCATCTGTCGGTGGCACCCCGTCCCAAACCGGCAGCGTCAAGCGACCGGTACCCACAAGAGACGAAGTCAGCCCCTCTGCCGATCTGCCTCGTAACCGTATGATCCGAGCTGGTCGTTGACGGATCTATCCGACCTGATGGCTGACGCTTCCAATACGCACTGCAGCGACAACGGGCCGGTGGCAGGGCGCAAGGCATTCATCGAAGCCGGAGGTCGCCGTGGCAGGGCTTGTTGTACTTCAGATTGTTTCGTGCGATCTGGACCACATCGTGCCTGACACAGAGCCGATCCATCTTTCGCGCACGTTCGTTGGCACACAGGGATGCGAAGCGGAACGGCGATGCCTATGTCGCTGTACAGGCGGCCCCGTCGACATCGATGCTGATCATGGACGATTCCCGATCAATGCTTCCTCGTGGTCGACTCCCTCCGGTTCAGCGTGAAACAGGAACGACGAAAGATCGTGGAATACAGCACCCGAACGTCGCGCCTGCCTGACCCTTGGAATGCCCGATCGCGACGATCAGCCCGGCCCGGGGCTGGAGGTCGGCGCTAG
Source organism: Bryobacterales bacterium (assembly GCA_965242625.1). Taxonomy (GTDB): domain Bacteria; phylum Acidobacteriota; class Terriglobia; order Bryobacterales; family UBA6623; genus VXMF01. Next base: position 2,744,029 of record CBDEST010000005.1, read on the forward strand.
CCACTGGCTGTGATCGACGCCAACAAGCGGAATCGGGGCTCACCAGGGCATCCTCAGGTTTCGTCCTCCGGGCATGTCCTTCTGGAGTCCCCGCGCAATGACAGCGGCATCCCGTTTGTCTCGTGCTATCCCACTCGCACGGCACGCTCCGCAGCCGCTGGCGAACGTTGGGGACTGACTGATCCGGATCCAGCCGCGCAATCCGCCATCGACCGGGTGCAATTACCGCATGCACGGCGGTTTCGCGGAGGCGACGGCAGCCTGCCTCTCCGCATGATCTCCACCGTCCGCGCATTCCCGGTCCGGCTAGCGGATCGGGAGCACCCATGCCACCGGAATCGGTGCCGGCGCCTAGAGACGCTGCCACCAACCTCACCCCAATGCCTCATCGCTCCGCCACGGGGCTGACCAGCCAACCAAGCAGCTCGCGCGACGCTTGAAGACCCGCTGCAGCAGGATTAGCGCTGCGGCTGCACGGCCTTTGCGTTAGACACTCTGCAGGTCGCGCCCGAGGGCCTCTGTGCCTCCAGTCGGCAGCTGCGGTCATCCAGCCAAACTTGAGTCCCACGTTGTCAGTTACCTACCCGGAGGAGTGCGCTAACCAGTTGGTCGAACCAGATCAGGCGCGCTCACCCACGGCATCCAATCAGGTCGAGGAGATCCAGCGGTGAATGCGGAACTTGGGTCTGATAGCGCAAAGCTGAAATGTCCGGTTCTGGCAATTCTGAACTGTCCGCTTTTGCGAGGGAGCGGCATGCCGGATCCAGTGCTACGACATCCTGGGCCAAGCCCACCGGCTGCAAGCAGCCGGTGGGCACCCTTACGGCGAGCGCGCCGAGGTGCCTGGCGGGGCCGGATACGCGCTGAGCGGCCGAGGCCTGCTGTTGAATGCCTGTATGTCTTGTAGAACACTGGCTGGTTCGGCCGCAGCCAGCTTGAAGGCCGCTACTGCAGAAGGGAATACGGGAGTGCCTCTGTCCTCCGCCCCGCGAGGCTTCCCTAGGGCCTGACGCGGCTCCGCCGGAAGGATCGACCGCAGGGGTAGGGACGGCCCGGAGGCCGCCCCGGAATCGGATATTTAGAACTTGCAGAAAAGCGGACATTTAACTTTTGCTCTGACACGCACGATTCGGCTCGGCTGCGGATAGTTATGATAAGTGCGTCAGTGCTCTCGCGGGAGCGTATACGGCTGCTTTGCAACCATAGGAACGGGCCAGTGCCCGTCCTCCGATCGCTAGGCCAGCGCATGCCCGTCCCTCGGCAGTCGACGGCACGACAGGGCGGCTCGAGCGACGGCCGCCCGCCCTCTTCGTGTCGCCCGCACCGCAGCTATGTTCTTGAGATCGAGCCATGACTCGGAACGGGTCCGCCCGGGTCACTCGATGTTCCCGCCCTTGTCGCCCGAGCGGGTCGCCAAGGCGCAGGAACGGTTCGGAGGCGCCGTCGACCAATATCTGGAGAACCTGCATTACGGCGACCCGTTGGCAGACGATCTGGTGCGTTGCTTCGAGGACATGCCTCCGGGCGCGGGCCCGCGATTGCTCGCGGAAGCGATTCGGAATGGAATCGAATCCATCGACAACCCGCCCGCGCCGATGGTCGCGTTGTTCGACGAGGTGGATCACGTCCCGTTCTGGGTGGACTGGGACCTCATGGCTGTGGCCAGCCGCAAGATCGTGCCTTCCGGTCTACTGACCACCCTGTCGTTCGCTGCCTACGCATTGCCGCATTCCTACTTGGCCACCGGCAACCGGCCGCTGGCCTTCACCAGCTCGCTCTTGCACGACAGTCCGCGGCGCTATGCCCAAACCCTGCACTTCGTCATCGAGAGCTTCCTGCCCGGCGGGCTGCGGCGCCACGCGGACGGTTTCAGAATGGTGATCTGGGTACGCATGCAGCACGCCAAGGCGCGCCGGGAGATCCTGCAGTCCGGAGAGTGGGACGTGGAACCCGCGCAGGTGCCCCTGAACCAAGCCCACTCCGCGGTGGGCACGATTCTGTTCTCGTTCTACGTGGTCGAAGGGATGCGGCGGCTGGGCATGCGCTTCAGCCGCCGGGAAGTCGAAGGCGTGCTGATGACTTGGCGGTACATCGGCTACCTGCTCGGCGTGAACCCCGAGCTGGTCTACACGTCCGAGGAACAGGCGCACCGGATCCTGGACATCGCGTTCAGCTTGGAATTCGATCCCGACGAGGTCGCCAAGCAGCTCTGCCGGGCCCTGATCGATGCCGGGCCGACGGTCATGCAGATCAAGCGGAACCGCATGCAGTCGAAGTTATTCGTCAGCATGGCCAACCCCATGACGCGGTATCTCCTCGGCGACCGGCTCGCCGACCAGCTCGGCTATCCCCCCGAGAAGCGCGTGCTGCTGTGCAGAGCCTTCGTCGCGATGGTGTGGCTCTCCGAGAAGGTGCCTTGGCTGATTCCCCGCGTGATCAAGAACTACAAGGGCGTGGCGTTCTGGCTCGAGAAGGGCGCGCAGGGCATGGACGGTTCATGGTTCGACTGGTCCGCCGGCCCCGACCCGGGAGCGGGCGAGAACCCGCACCGGTAGGCCGTTCTTCAAAAAGTAGCCGACCATCGTGCTGAGGGCTGGCGGCTCGTTCGAGACCACCTCGAGCCGCCATTTCTGCGTCACCGCGGCCAACGCGCAGACCGCGCTCATCCGCGCGAACGTCTCGCCGACGCAACCGCGGGAGCCGGCGCCGAACGGCATGTAGGCGTATTTCGGTCGCTCCGGCTGCGGAGCGAGCCAGCGCTCCGGCAGGAATCGATCAGGCTCCGGGAAGTACCGCGCGTCCCGGTGCGCGGCGTAGCAGCAGAGCTGGGCGTTGGTGCCTTTCGGGATGGCATAGCCGCCGACCGTGCAGTCGGCAATCGCCCGCCGGCCGATGTAGTAGGACGGTGTCGCGAGGCGCAGCGTCTCGTCGAGCACTGCGCGGGTGAAGACGAGTCGATCGTAGTCCGGCATCGCCACGGGACGCGCTCCGAGCACATCGTCGACTTCTTGTTCCAGGCGCTCCCGCGTCGCCGGGTTCCGGCTGAGGAAGTGGAACGCCCAGGCTAGCGTGGCCCCGGTCGTCTCGTGGGACGCCATCAGCATCTCGATCACTTCGTCCAGCACTTCGAGCTCGCTGAAAGCGGGCGCGCCCCGCTCGTCGACCGCGCGGGCCAGAAACGAAACCAAGTCGCGGCGGGCTTCCGGGGCATCGCGAGCGTCCCGGATGGAGGCGAGGATGATGTCGTCCATCGGCACCTTCAGTCGCTGCAAGCGCCGGTAGCGTGGCAGCACGCGCTTGAGCGCCTCGCGACCGGGCACCAGCGCCAGCTGGAAGTCCAGGATCAGCAGGGCGACAAGGTCCCGAGCCATTTGCACATCGATCCGCGTGCGGTTCTCGAAGAAGACCCGCAACGAGATCGACAGGGTCAGATCGCGCATCTCCTGATCGGCGTTGACGATCCGGCCGTGCTGCCATTCGTCGCGCTTCGCGACCGCCCGCTCGGCCATGGTCTCGAAGTAGGCGGCCAGCGCGTCGCGATGGAAGAACGGCTGGATGATGCGCCGCCGCCGGCGGTGGTCCTCGCCGTCCCCGGTGACGATCGTGGGACCGTGCAGCACGGTGTTGCGCTTGTAAATGAACCCCTTCTCGAAAGAGTCCCGGTTCTCGTCGACCACGGACCGGATCAGTTCGGGATCGAAGACGATGCAGAATTCGAGGAAGAGGATCCGATACCGAGCGATGCCTCCGTGCTCGCGATGCAACCGCGTGAACAGCCCGAGCGTGTCCCGGAGTCTCGCGATCATATTGCGGACATAACGCCCCCGCATGCCGGGCGGGCGTTGCGCGGTTTCACTGGCTGGCACCGACACCGTCACCCCCTCTCCGCTAGTCCCCGCATTCGGGCGCGCATGGTCGCGTCATCACGGTTCGTTCGCATCAGTCGTATCCCAAGAGCGCTTGGCCGGGCTGGCAGGACGCGGCGAGCCGCTCGAGTTCCTCCGCGCCGAGGCGCGGCCAGCGCGGCGCGAGCGGGCGCACCAGCTCGACGGAGTCCTCCAGCCAGCGGTCGTTCTGGAATTCCGGCCCGACGAAGCGAATGAACCGTTCCAGTTCCCGCCGCGGTTCCGCCAGCACGGTCTCGTAGCGCAGCGAGAGGACGCGTTCCGGCGGCAGCGCGGCCAGCGCGGCCGAGCCGTTGACCATCACGCGGCTCCAGAAGCGCCCGAACGCGTCGAGCGCGATCTCGGTGCGCCGGTACCGCTTGGCGCTGAAGAACCGGAACCACAGCCACTCCGAGTACGGTACCCAAGGGCTGGTGCCCAGCAAGTTGAACGGTCGGCTCGGGTCGATCCCGACCGCGAGCAGCCGCTCCTCCGATTGCACGCGCAGGCGGAAATAGTGGTGGCGGGACATGGACAGCGCGGTGTCGCGACCGTCCCGCGCGATGTGGACGAAGCGCGCGTCGGGAAACAGCTCGGCGAACACCGGAACGTACGGCAGCGAGAGTCCGGAACGTTCGATCCAGACCTGCTTTCCGAAGCGGTTCGCGAGCCACTCGAACACGAAACGGTAGTGCGTCGCCACGGGCGCGTCCCCCCGCGCCCGTAATTCCGGGGAAAGGTCGTCCCAGAGAGCCTCATGGTCGGCGGTCAAGTGCGGCAGCGTCGCGCACAGGATCGGCGGCACCTTGCCCGCCGGGTACCGCGCCCCGGGTCCCAGCGGATACAAGAACTCGTCGACGACGAATCCGTTGGTGAGGAGCGCCCGTCCGCCCGGGGACTGCGTGTCGAGCCACCGGAACACGTCCGCGCCGGTCGCGTCGCGCCGTCGGAACGCCCGGCTCGTCAGCGAGGTGAAGAACTCCGAAACGCTGAGCAGATCCGGATGCAGGCGCACCATGTTCGAGAGCATGGTGGACCCGCATCGTCCCGTGCCGACGATGAAGACGGGATCTTTCATCCGATACCCAATGTCCAGCGCTGCCTCACGGGGCGCTTGGAGGCTCGATGGCACGAGCGTCGCGACGGCATCCGCAGGCGATCGGACCTTTCGTTCGTGAACCGGCCATGAGCAGGCGCATGACCATCATCGTCGCAGCCGCGCGGTTGCCGGCCTCGACGCAGGTGACCAGCGCACGGCAAGCAACCCGCTCGGATCCGCGAGATCTCCTCCGCGATGCAGATTGCATCTTACCCGAACCCCTTGGCAGAGCCATGGGTCAGTGCATCTGTCGGGGGTGGATGGAGCGTGGATTCCGGTGCCCGCGCCATCCAGCCGGCCCAAGCAACTACCCGGGGCGGACAGCACCCCAGGACGGTCGCGCAAGAAGGAGAGCAAGTCGGATCACGCGAGTTCTCGCGAGGAGGTTGCCGGTCGAGCGGGCACCGGGCGGTGACGGCCGACGCTAACCCAATGCTGTCAACTCAGGGACGAGGCAACGCGGACCGGTGACGCAGGAGCCCACCCTTGTCGACTCAAGATCGACTGTCCGTACCCTAGAGTTGCAGATGTCGAGCCGAAACCTCGTGTTTCACATCCGAATCATCCGCGCTCGCGCGGGACTCGTGCGCACAGGCCGAATGTAGGATGCTGCGCCCTCATGTGCGAGAATGTCAGGGATGGCCGCATCCAAGGATCACTCGGCGGGAGTTCCGACGGACGCTGCCCTGCGTCACGACCGAGCCCACAAGTCCTACTTCGGCAAGCCGATCACGGTGCAGGACGTGATCGTCGGTTTCATCCGTTTCGTGTACCGCGATGCGGCCGCTTGGATCGACCGGATCGACTTCAGCACGTTGGAGGCGATGCCGACCGAGTTGATCGACAAGGCGCTCCGGAGCCGTTTCACCGATCGGCTGTGGAGGGTCAGCATCCGCGACGAGGACGGCACGATCCACTGGATGCACGTAGTCGTGCTGCTGGAGTTCCAAGCCACGGTGGACTGGTTCATGGCGTTGCGCATGCAGAGCTACGCCGTGCGGATTTACGAGGATATGTGGTCCGGCCGCACCCCGAACAGCAAGTCCCGGCTCCCACCGATCCTAGGCATCGTGGTGTACACCGGGCGCCGCCCGTGGAAGGCGGCGCTCGGCGTGAGCGATCTAGTGGCGCTGGGCATCCGTCCGGCCGAGCCGGTGCCACCGGAGGTGCCGAGCCTCACTGGCGAGAGTTACGTGCTGCTCGACTTTCACCGGCTCGACCTCGCGGACTTGCCCGAGGACAACCTCGTCTCGCTGCTGGTGCGGGCGCACAGGTTGCGGAAGGTGGAGGAGGTGCCCCCGCTCGTGGACGAGGTGTTGCGCGTGATGCGGGTTGGCCCGCGGCGCGAACTGCGCACGGTCTTCATTCCGTGGCTCCGGGAACTGGCGGAGCCTCTCGGGATCGATCTGAAATTCTTGGAGGACGAGGAAATGATTGCAAGACGGGAAGAGGCTGGCGAGGTGCGCCTGCTGGTGGAAGAGCGCCTGCAGGCCCAGCTGGACGGGATGAAGGCTGAGAGCCTCGAGAAGGGCCTCGAGAAGGGCCGCGAGGAAGGTCGCGAGGAAGGCCGCGAGGAAGGCCGCGAGGAAGGCCGCGAGGAAGGAAGACGCGATCTCTTGCGTCGCATGGCGGAACGGAGGTTTGGCGCGGAGACAGCGCAGCAACTGGATCCGCTGCTGGCCGCCACCGAGGATCCCGAACTCCTGTCCGACGTCGGCACTTGGATCACGGACTGCGCCACGGGCCAGGAACTGCTCGAGCGACTGCGGAACGCGGGCTAAGCCGCTCGCGGGCCGTTGAGTGCGTCAGCGGCAGCGAGGGCTGGATTTGTCGGCACCATCCACGCCCGTTCGAAAAGGACCCGTTGGAAGCGTCCTACCACTTCCGACAAAGGTCACCACCCGTTCCGTGGATCCTCCATCACCCAAAGGCTGCGATGCACACCAACCGTGCCCGCTCGGCTCTGGCGTGTGCCAATCCGTCGCCCGAGGAGTTTCAACGGCACTGGCAGGCAGCGGATCTTCGTTGCATTCCGCTGCTTCCGTGGACGTCAGGTTGTCCGCATCTCCGGTGTCCACACTTTCCGGCGAACCAAGAATCTGTCGGCGTCGATGACGATTCCGGCCTCGCCGCCGCCGCTGGTGTTGCTGATCGACGAGATCGATGCCCTCGTGGGGGACAGGTTGATTTCGGTGCTGCGCCAATTGCGCTCCGGATACGACGCGCGCCCCGCCGCCTATCCGCAAAGCGTCGTGTTGTGCGGCGTGCGAGACATCCGGGGCTATCGCATTCATTCGGCGTCGAAGGGCGAGCCCGTGACGGGCGGCAGCGCGTTCAATAGCAGCGCGGCGTCGTTACGGTTAGGAGATTTCGGGCGTGGGGAAGTGGAGGCGCTGCTGGGTCAGCACACCGCCGAGACAGGGCAAGAGTTCGAGCCCGAGGCGTTGGAACGCTTGTGGACGCAGACCCAAGGTCAGCCGTGGCTGGTGAACGCACTCCGCGCGGAGGCCTGCTTCAAGAGCCCGCACGGGCTGGACCGCAGCCACGCGATCACGGAGGACGCAATCATGGCAGCCTAGGAAGTCCTCATCCAAGGGCGGGTGGTGCATCTGGACCAGTTCGCCCAGAAGCTGCGCGAGAAACGCGTGCAACGCGTGATCGAGCCAATGCTGAGCGGAGCCTTGCATCGCCAATCCGATCTGCGCGGAAGTGGTGCCGCGGGAGCTGACCGTCGCGGTCCAGGAGGACATCTTGGTGGAACCTGCTTGGTACGTCAACGACGACGGCACGTTGAACGTAGACAAGCTGCTGGAAGCGTTCCAGCAGTTCTTCCGCGAGAATTCGGAGCATTGGCTGCAGCAGTTCGAGTACCAAGAGGCCGGGCCGCAGCTGTTGCTGCAAGCGTTCGTGCAGCGCGTGTTTAACGGGGCGGCCGCATCGCCCGGGAGTACGGACCGGGACGGCAGCGGATTGACTTGTTGGTCCGGTGGCCGGGCCCGCAGGGCATGCAACGGTTCGTGATCGAATGCAAGATCCTGCGGGGCAAACTGGCAGGGACGCTCGCGGAGGGCTTGCCGCAGACGGCGGGCTACATGGACCGGTGCGGCGCGGACGCCGGCCACCTGGTGATCTTCGACCGTAGCGCGAGACCGTGGAAGGAGAAGATCTTCCATCGGAGCGAGGAGTTCGACGGCACGCCGGTCGAAGTGTGGGGCATGTGAAGCCGAGCGTAGTGCCGGAATCTGCCAGCGCTCGCACCGCGCGTCTCGGAATCCGTTGGAAGCGCGAACCCAACCGCGATCAGCTCTGCTACGGGGTGCCCATCTTCACGCGATTGACGGAAGTACCGTGCGCGACACGCTCGGCCCCCAACGCTCCCCCGATGGCTCAGCATGCATCCTGCCCGCGAAGGTCATTGCGACAATGCACTCGGTACGCCGCGTCATCGAGCCTCGCTGCTGGCAATAGCATGCGCCCTCGGCGCGGAAGCGATTCATTGACGCGCTGCCTGGTTCGGACCCGATTGAAACAAATTGACAGTAGTCTTGCGAATGCGCTAGGATTCCCAAGGGTGCGATCTCGCCAGCCATTCACCGCCCGGTCCATCTTGGAGGATGGCGCTTTGAGCGGTAATCGAGCGAGATGCGACAGGGGTATGTCCAAGCTCGGTAGGAATGCATTCCTGACGCGCCGCCAACACACGACCAATTTCGGGGGGGGGGGGCTGCGCGGCACAAGAGCTAGCGCGGACCCTGTTTCGCCTCCAGTCCACGGTGGGAACGAACCTGCCGCCCGTAGCGGGCGGCGGTGACGCAGGGCCGGGAAGGCTCTTCATGGACGCGCCAGTGACGTGGAATCGCGGAATCCCGGGCGCGGATCATGGCCGTGGCGGACGACGAGTGGCCGGAGTTGTTTTCCCGAGTTAGCGATGACCGCGGCGTGTGTCAGGCCGCGGAGCAGCCCAATCGGAGGTGTATTCATGCAGCGAGATCAAGACACGCACGGTATCCATGCAACTGGCCCCAAGCGGACGGCACTCGCCTTCTGCTTGACGGCGCTGCTAGCGCTGGGCACTGCCAGCGCGGCCCGCGGCCAGACCGAGGCGGTGACGGTGACGTCATCCACCAACGGCGACATCGTCGTGGTGACGCTGCAGCCGGCTGAGGGCGGCGGCTACACGCGGGACGGCGAGCCCTTCGCGGGCGGGCTGGTGACGCTGGAGAACGGTTCGGCGTACTTGGTCACGCTGGCGACGGACGGCACGTGGACGGCCGCGTACCAGCAAGTGAGCCTCCCGGTGCCGTTGAACGCGATGGAGAGCGTGACCCTGACGCGGCTGGAGGACGGCACTTTCGCGCTGCCGGACGGCGAGCCGGTGACGCTGGCGACGCGGTACACGACGGACAGCGGGCGGACGTACGGGGTGGAGATCGGCGCGGACGGCTTGCCGCGCCCGGTGTACGTGCCGTTGCGTGCGACGGTGCCCCTGGGCACGCGCGGCAGCGTGGAGCTGACGCGCGGAGAGGATCTGACATGGGCGATCGGCGACCGCACGGTGGCGTCAGGGGATACGCACGAGGGGCGTGAGAACGCGCTCACGGGCGAGGCGAACCTGTACCGGCTGACGCTGGCGGAGGGTCGCTGGACGGCGACGTACGAGGCCGCGGAGATAGCCATCGCGGGCACCGATCTGGTGGCGCGGCCGCGGGAGGACGGGCGCGGATACCTGGTCGGGGAGGCGACGCTGCCGGCATCGGGACGGGGGGATCTGACGTTCGCCGCGCCCGGCGGGATGGACATGTACCACGTGTGGGCGACGGAGGACGGGCTGGCCGGGGCGCGCTTCGACAAGCGCATCGAGGGAGCGGTGTACACGGCGAACGTGGTGGGGACCGCGGGTGCGCCGAGCCTGAGCGCGGACAACCGGGCGACGGCGGCGAACGAGCTGCGGACGCAGGCGAAGCTCGCGGGGTCGGATTTCGAGCTGGGCGAGCTGCTGGACGGCGGCCGGGCGACGGAGGAGCCGGAGCGGACTTTGCTGGAGCAGGTGCGCACGGAATTGGGCAAGCTGCGCGGGCAAGTGCAGGGATTGGTGGAGCTGCGGAACAACGACGGGATCGACCAGTTGACGCTGAGCAGCCAGCTGGTCCGGAAATGGAACGAGGCGGACCGGCAGGTGGACCGGCTGTTCGGGGCGGCGGACGAGAATGACGACAACGAGCCGGACAACCGCTTGGAGCGGGTGCTGAGCGCGACGCGGGTGCTCGGAGCGTTCGACGGGCTGCTGGAGGCGCTGGAGACGGAAGACGCGTTCGTCGAGGCGACGGCGGCGAGCGAGAGCGGGGTGTACTCGTTCGCGGGCTTGGGCGAGGCTGCGGCGGTGCGGGCGTTCAGCGCGCGCGAATGGACGGCGGAGGCGGTGTTCGGAGCGTTGGGCGAGACGCGGTACGGAGCGGTCGTGCGGCAGCAGCGGGCGACCGCTCCGGCGGCGAATGCGGCGACGCAGAACGTGCAAGCGTTCGCGTGGGCGACGACGGGGTCGCCGTGGCAGGCGAGCGACGTGGAAGTGCGCGGCAACGCGTACTATTCGGGCTCGACGTTGGCGGCGGACAAGGATGGGGCGCTGTACAGCGGGGAGATCGCGTTGCAGGTGCGCTTCACGCGGCAGCGGGTGTCGGGAGTGGTGTCGAACCTGATGACCGAGGACGGGGAGCGCTTCGATCACGGCTTGGGGGGCGACGTGGTGAACATCGCGCTGCCGAGCGCGACGATGAACACGCGGGGCCAATGGACGGGCCGTGGGGAGGCGCGGCTGAGCTACGAGCGGCGGGCTGGTGGCTCACGCGACATCATGCTGGGCGGCGCGGCGTTCCAGGGACGGCTGCTGGGGACGGGGTCTGACGCCGGCGGGCAAGCGGTCGGGACGTGGCAGGTGGGCGACGGGAACCGAGAGGACGTGCTGATCGCCGGGGGCTTCGGGGCGGTGCGCGGGCCGGATCGCGCGGATCCGACGCAGCCGCTGCTCGACGACGTGACGACGACGGGGGCGACGGTCACGCGCTTGGCGCGGACAGGCGGCGTGATCACCTCGGAGCAGTCTCAAGTGGACGGAACCAAGTTCTGGGCCCTGCGACTCCGTCAGGAGGCTCCCGGATTCGAAACGATACCGCTTTTCGCCGCAGGAGCCGAGGGCTTGGCGGAGGCCCGGGCGGACGTGCGGGAGGCCGCGAGCCCCATGGTCCTGACCGATGCCGAGGTCGATCGGATCATCGGTCGCAGCAACCTGCAACTCACATCCAGAGGCGATCCAGCAACGTTTCGCCTCACAGGAGACACGTTCGTGGGCTGGCGCGTGCAAGACAGCGGAGCCGCGAGAGCGTTCGAGGAGGCGATCAAGCAGGTCGATCGCACGGCGCGCACTTGGTTCATCGAGGACTCGAACACCTTGCGGATATGGCCATTGGATCCCGTCCCGACTTACGCGAGGCATCCGGCCAGCAGGGACATCCTGCCCGACCCCCGGGCGGACGACGCTATCGTGCATGATTACTTCAGGTTCAATCTCGACCTCGGAACGCTGTTCGGGGAGGGCTACGCCGTGCCCGAGACGACCGACGAACTGACGAATCAGGCCACCGACCTGTTCGTGCCGAGCGGTTTCACCCATGTGGAGCGCGCCCGCAAGGAACTGACGCGGCTGCAGCGGGTGCTGCGCAGCGTGATCGCGTTGGACAGCGCCGATGCGAGCGCCGCCGACCGCAAGTTCACGAACGACCGCCGCCAGACCCTGTTCACGCAGATCCAGGAGCAGCTCGCGGGCGAGATCTTCGGCGGCGCCGTGGCGGACCTAGACATCTTCGGCTCCCGCAACGAGAGCGCTCTGGAAGAGCACGACTTGTGGACCGACCACGTCGACTATCCGGCGAACACTGCCGGCCAGCCGCAGGATGCGCAGTTGCTGGGCGACATCGATGCGGCTATTGAAGCCTTGTCGAGCCAACGGGCGCTGGAGAGCGCCTTCCGCAGCGGTGGGGTCTTCGCGGGGAAGAACGACGCTCGTACGTTTGAGAGCAGTTCCTACGGCGAACCGCAGGTGACCTCGCAAACGATCACCTCCGGCAATATCGACGACATCGTGTCAACCGTCATGACCACGCATTTGACCACGCGCACGACAGACATGTTCACTGTCGACGATGTGAAGGAGACGTATCACGACAGCCGCAGGCTGACGGTCGCAGCGTCGGAATTCACGCTGCCGATCAGCCACATCTGGACCAAGACCAAGGCCCGGGCGCTGCTGGTGACCGACAGCACGGACTTCACGCGCTTCGGGATGTGGAGCGGGCAGTCGAGCGACTTCGCGATGGATACCGGGGGCGGGCGCGGGTACGCGGGTTTCTACAGCGCGGCCGTGGACCCGGAACCGTTCGCGTACAGCCCGTTGGACCAAGTCGCGTACCGCGGGGTCGACGACCCGGCGACGCCGGCCGGGGTGGAGGCCACGTATCGGGGTCGGAGCGTGGCCGTGATGTCCGAGGACTTCATGACGGCGGATGCGACGGCGCGGGTGTCGTGGTCGGAGGTGTGGTCCGCGGACACCGATCCGAAGATCGGCGAGTTGAAGCTGACGATCAGCAATATCGAGAGCCGCGGGAAGTGGGGCGGCTTGCGGTTCGGCCTGCGGGACTACCGGTCCGAGACGAGCGGAGACTTCGAGGAACCGCGGCCGGGCACGTATGACGTGCGGGAGCTGGTGTTCCGCGCGAACATCCGGGTCGATAGCGACCAGGACAACGCGGTGGTGTTCGCCAACGACGGCACCGGCCAGGAGAACGTGGAGGTGGTGATCGAGTCCCTCACGGGGCAGCCGCAGTGGCTGGCCCCCGCCGACCTCGATATCAGGTTGCTCGACGATTCGGGGGCGCCGACCGGCAGGTTGCTGTACGACAACACGGACGACGCCTTTTCGGTGAGCGCCGCTACACCCACGAGCACGGAGATCGAAACGGAAGCGTACTACGCCGAAGTGGGCAATCCGTTCCGAGCCTTCAACTGGCCGGGGAACGCCGTGCGCGAGGCCTTCGATCACTTCTACTCGCAGGGCGCCGGGGCGGGCAAGATGAACGTGGCCGAGCGCATCGTGGACCTGAGCGCGGACGTCGCCGGGAAGTTCGTCGGCAGCACGGTCGACGGACCGCTGGGAGCGATCGGCACCTGGGCGCTGACGGGCGCGAACAAGTTCATCTTCCTCGCCGAGGAATACAAGAGCCACATCGTCGGGACGTTTGGCGTGGAACTCGTTCCCGAGCCGTAGTCGCGACGGGCTTGCCGACGCTCGGTAGCCGAGGGGCGCGGATGCACCCCTCGGTCAGTTCGCAGTGCGTGTCTTGCCGCGGCCTGCGTGCGAAGCTGTGCGTCTCATCGATCTGACGGCTCGCGCACCGACGGAGTGCGTGCTGGGCCACGCTTTTCCCCCGTATCTGCCACGCGATCCACTCAAGAGCGGTCTCCGCTCTCCGCAAGGCCCGAGCGCTTCAGCGCCGGTACCCATCAGGTTCAAACGCCCGCAGCGACGTTCCGCCCGTCCCGCCAATCAGGGCATTTGACACTCATTTTACGATCACGCTAACATTGCAGTAGTACAATTTCGTTAGGCATTCAGCGCCCAATCCGTTTCGGAGCGCGGCGCTTGAGGTGGTACGGCAGCGGGGTGCCACAGGGATTCGTCCAAGTTCGGGAGAAGCGCATTCGTGATGCATCGGCAATGCATGGACAGTTTCGAGGGGGCGGGGTGTTGACCTGCTCGGCACCAGCGCCGTTGCGGACCTTGTTCGCCAGCGCGCACATCGTGCGAGCGAGTCCGGTCGGCTGCCCTCCCGTGCTCGGGAGTCAAGCATTGCGGACGACGCGCGGACGGAGTTGGATTCGGTAGCTAGTGATGGCTGCGGCATTGCATGCCGCGGACAGCCCACTTGGAGGTGTATTCATGCAGCGCGATCAAAACACGCAGGGGTTCAACGCGACTAGTCCCAAGCGGACAACCCTAGCCGTCTGCTTGGCGGTTCTGCTCGCTCTGGTCACTAGCGGGGTAGCCCGCGGCCAGACCGAGGCGGTGACGGTGACCTCATCCACCAACGGCGACATCGTCGTGGTGACGCTGCAGCCGGCCGAGGGCGGCGGCTACACGCGGGACGGCGAGCCCTTCGCGGGCGGGCTGGTGACGTTGGAGAACGGTTCGGCGTACTTGGTGACGCTGGCGACGGACGGCACGTGGACGGCTGCGTACCAGCAAGTGAGCCTCCCGGTGCCGCTGAACGCGATGGAGAGCGTGACCCTGACGCGGCTGGAGGACGGCAGTTTCGCGCTGCCGGACGGCGAGCCGGTGACACTGGCGACGCGGTACACGACGGCCAGCGGGCGGACGTACGGAGTGGAGATCGGCGAGGACGGCTTGCCGCGACCGGTGTACGTGCCGTTGCGGGTGACGGTGCCCTTGGGCACGCGCGGCAGCGTGGAGCTGACGCGCGGGGAGGACCTGACGTGGGCGATCGGCGACCGGGCGGTGGCGTCGGGGGATATGCACGAGGGGCGCGAGAACGCGCTCACGGGCGAGGCGAACCTGTATCGGCTGACGCTGGCGGAGGGTCGCTGGACAGCGACGTACGAAGCCGCGGAGGTGCCCATCGCGGGTACGGATCTGGTGGCGCGACCGCGCGAGGACGGGCGCGGGTACCAAGTCGGGGAGGCGACGCTATCGGCTTCGGGACGGGGCGACCTGACATTAGCCGCGCCCGGCGGGATGGACATGTACCACGTGTGGGCGACGGAGGACGGGCTGGCCGGGGCGCGCTTCGACAAGCGCATCGAGGGAGCGGTGTACACGGCGAACGTGGTGGGGACCGCGGGTGCGCCGAGCCTGAGCGCGGACAACCGGGCGACGGCGGCGAACGAGCTGCGGACGCAAGTGAAGCTCGCGGGGTCGGATTTCGAGCTGGGCGAGTTGCTGGACGGCGGTCGGGCGACGGAGGAACCGGAGCGGACGCTGTTGGAACAGGTGCGGACGGAGCTGGGCAAGCTGCGCGCGCAAGTGCAGGGGTTGGTGGATCTGCGGAACAACGACGGGATCGACCAGTTGACGCTGAGCAGCCAGCTGGTCCGGAAGTGGAACGAGGCGGACCGGCAGGTGGACCGTTTGTTCGGGGCGGCGGACGAGAATGACGACAGCGAGCCGGACAACCGCTTGGAGCGGGTGCTGAGCGCGACGCGGGTGCTCGGAGCGTTCGACGGGCTGCTGGAGGCGCTGGAGACGGAAGACGCGTTCGTCGAGGCGACGGCGGCGAGCGAGGGCGGGGTGTACGCGTTCGCGGGCTTGGGCGAGGCCGCGGCGGTGCGGGCGTTCAGCGCGCGCGAATGGTCGGCGGAGGCGGTGTTCGGAGCGTTGGGAGAGACGCGGTACGGAGCGGTCGTGCGGAAGGAGCGGGCGACGGCGCCGGCGGCGAGCGCGGCGACGCAGAACGTGCAAGCGTTCGCGTGGGCGACGACGGGTTCGCCGTGGCAGGCGAGCGACGTGGAGGTGAGCGGCAACGCGTACTATTCGGGATCGACCTTGGCGGCGGACAAGGAAGGGGCGCTGTACAGCGGGGAGATCGCGTTGCAGGTGCGCTTCACGCGGCAGCGTGTGTCGGGAGTGGTCTCGAACCTGATGACCGAGGACGGGGAGCGATTCGATCACGGTTTGGGCGGCGACGTGGTGAACATCGCGCTGCCGAGCGCGACGATGAACACGCGCGGCCAGTGGACGGGCCGGGGGGAAGCGCGGCTGAGCTACGAGCGGCGGGCCGGCGGCTCGCGCGACATCATGCTGGGCGGCGCGGCGTTCCAGGGACGGCTGCTGGGGACGGGGAGCGACGCCGGCGGGCAGGCGGTCGGGACGTGGCAGCTGGCCGACGGGAATCGAGAAGACGTGCTGATCGCCGGCGGGTTCGGGGCGGTGCGCGGACCGGACCGCGCGGACCCGACGCAACCGTTGCTCGACGACGTGACGACGACGGGGGCGACGGTCACGCGACTGGCGCGAACCGGTGACGTGATCACCCCGGAGCAGGCTCAAGTGGACGCAGCGCCGTGGCAGGACCTCGTGGACACCACTGACAGCATCGGGGGCGGTGCCGATGGTTTGACAGAAGCCCGGGCGTTCTTCCGGTCGCTCGCGAGCCCCATGGTTCTGACCGATGCCGAAGTCGATCTGATCGTCGCAACCTCGAACCAGCAGGATCTCGACGGCATTACCAGCTTCGCCGGAAGAGAAGCAGACTTCGTTGGCTGGGTTTGGAACGACGCACCAATGGTTCGGGCGTTCGACGCGACGGTCAAGCCGACCGACCGCACGGCCCGCACTTGGTTCATCGAGGACTCGACCACCTTGCGGATATGGCCTTTGGTCGCCGGCGGAACTTACGGTAACCATCCGACCTCACGAGACCCTATGCCCGACCCGCGGCGGGGTGACGCTATCGTGCATGATTACTTCAAGTTAAACCTCGACATCGGAACTTTGTTCGGCGAAGGCTACGCCGTGCCCGAGACGACCGACCAACTGACGAATCAGGCCACCGACCTGTTCGTGCCGAGCGGCTACACCCACGTGGAACGCGCCCGGAAGGAACTCACGCGCTTGCAGCGGGTGCTGCGCAGCGTGATCGCGCTGGACAGCGCCGATGCGAGCGCCGCCGACCGCAAATTCACGAACGACCGCCGCCAGAGCCTCTTCACGCAGATTCAGGAGCAACTCACGGGCGAAATCTTCGGTGGCACCGTAGCGGAGCTAGGGATCTTCGGCTCCCGCGAGGAGGATGATGCACTGGGCGCGCACGATTTGTGGACCGCCCATGTGGACTATCCGGTGAATGGCGCCGGCCAGCCGCAGGATGCGCAGTTGCTGGGCGACATCGATGCCGCGATCGCTGCCTTGTCGAGCCAACGTGCGCTGGAGAGCGCCTTCCGCACCGGGGGGGTCTTCGCGGGAAAGAACGACGACCGTACGTTCAGCAGCAGTAACTACGGCGAACCGCAGGTGACCTCGGTAACGATCAGCGCCGACAATTTCGACACCGTGGTGGGAACCGTCGTGAGCACGTACTTGGATGATCGCAGTTTAGACCCGTTCACCGAAGACGATGTGAAGGAAACGTACCACGGCAGCCGCAGAGTGACGGTCGCGTCGCCGGAATTCACGCTGCCGATCAGCCACATCTGGACCAAAGCCAAGGCCCGGGCGCTGCTGGTGACCGACAGCACGGACTTCACGCGATTCGGGATGTGGAGCGGGCAGTCGAGCGATTTCGCGATGGATTCCGGAGAGGGGGCTCTCGAGGGCCGGCGAGGGTACGCGAGTTTCTACAACGCGGCCGTGGACCCGGAACCGTTCGCGTACAGCCCCTTGGACCAAGTCGCGTACCGCGGGGTCGACGACCCGGCGACACCGGCCGGGGTGGAGGCCACCTACCGGGGCCGGAGCGTGGCGGTGATGTCCGAGGACTTCATGACGGCGGATGCGCTGGCGCGGGTGTCGTGGTCGGAGGTGTGGTCCGCGGACACCGATCCGAAGATCGGCGAGTTGAAGCTGACCATCAGCAACATCGAGTCGCGCGGGAAGTGGGGCGGCTTGCGGTTCGGCCTGCGGGACTACCGGTCCGAGACGAGCGGTGACTTCGAGGAACCGCGGCCGGGCACGTTCGACGTGCGGGCGCTCGTGTTCCGCGCGAATATCCGCGTCGATAGCGACCAGGACAACGCGGTCGTGTTCGCCAACGACGGAGTCGGCCAGGAGAACGTGGAGGTGGTGGTCGAGTCCCTCACGGGGCAGCCGCAGTGGTTGACTCCCGCCGACCTCGATATCAGGTTGCTCGACGACGCGGGGGCGCCGACCGGCCGGTTGCTCTACGACAACACGGACGACGCCTTCTCGGTGAACGACGATCCTGCCGAAATCACGAGCACGGCCATCGAAACGAAAACGTACTACGCCGAAGTGGGCAATCCGTTCCGAGCGTTCAACTGGCCCGGATCAGCCGTGCGCGAGGCCTTCGATCACTTCTACTCGCAGGGCGCCGGGGCGGGCAAGATGAACGTAGCTGAAGGCATCGTGGATTTGAGCGCGGACGTCGACGGGAAGTTCGTCGGCAGCACGGTCGACGGACCGCTGGGGGCGATCGGCACCTGGGCGCTGACGGGCACGAACAAGTTCATCTTCCTGGCCGAGGAATACAAGAGCCACATCGTCGGGACGTTCGGCGTGGAACTCGTTCCCGACCCGTAGTCGCAAACGACTTGCCGACGCTACTTGGCCGAGGGGCGCGGACGCGCCCCTCGGATTTCGTGTGTCCGGGCTTGAGGTGCGCCGCGTCGCGCACGCCCGGAGCGCCCTTGTAGCGAACAAGAGGATCTAGGATGAGGCCGGTTGCCACCGCAGCCAACCCCAAAAGCGTCGCCGAGCAAGCCGCCAGCTTCGTCGGAGAACAGCCGCGTCGATAGGCTGCATGCCAAGCGCTCGATGCTTGCGCGGTTGAACGCCGCTACTTGTGCAGGGCCTGCTTGCGCTCCGCTACCGCAGCCGCGAGGAGTTCACGAACCTCCGGCCGGTCAGCGTCGGCTATGGCACGAATCTTCACGTGGCGCATCTTGGCTCCGCTGCCCTCCAGCAGCCCGTCCGGATCGTTCAGGCTCGCTCCTTGAAAGAATCCGAGATTGACCCACTCGCTGTGCGGCATGACGTATGCGTAGCCGTCGATCATCTTGCGCGGACCCAAGCCGTACGTCGCCGCCCGGTTCCCGAGCCGCACTGTTTCGCACGCCTCCGGATGGATCGCCAGAACCGTTTCGCGAAGCCTCGACAGGATCGGTCGCAACGGTTCCTTCGCGATTCCGAGCAGTTCTTCAAACGTTCCGAGGCGCGCCGCCATCAACGCCATTGTGCGCATCGAACCGTGCGGGCGTCTAGCATCGCGCGTTGGCATCGGTTCCGTATGGCACGATGGAAGCGATGCGTTCATGCACTGTCCTGCGTGTCTTCACCCGCGGCGACCAAGGCGGGAATCGTCTCGGCGTGGTGACCGACCTGTCTGGCTTGGACTCGAAATCCATGCAAGCGATCGCACGGGAAGTCGGCTTCTCGGAGACGATCTTCCTGAACCGCGATGCGCGACCTGTTCCCATCGTTCGGATATTCACCCCTTCGTCTGAACTCCCGTTCGCGGGCCATCCCTTGGTCGGCTGCGCGTGGTATCTGGCGACCGGGGGCGGTCCGCAGGAGGGAGCGCTCGAGTGCGAAATCGGCGAAGTCCCTTACCGCGTGGACGATGACGCCGCATCCGTATCGATCAACCGCACCGGCGACGTGAAGCGCGTCGACGGTGCGGAACTGGCCGCGCGCTGCCGCCTGCCGGATCCCGTGCAGACTTGGGTGGTCAACGTTCCCCAGCCATATACCGTGATGGACGTTGGCTCGGAGAGCGCGGTAGCCGAAGCCGACCCCGACTTCGGCGCACTTGCCCAGTGCGACGCCGTGTACATCTTCGCAAGGTCAGGTGACCGCGCTCGGGCCCGGTTCTTCGCGCCATTCGACGGCGTGGACGAGGACCCGGCCACGGGGAGCGCTGCGTTCGCCCTGGCTTCGATGCTGGCGTGGGAGGGCGAGATCTCCGGGGCGCTCACCGTCGCGCAAGGCGCCGAGGTAGGTTTCCCTTGTCGCATCGAAGTCGCATGGGACGGTGAGATTGTCCGCCTGGGAGGCACCGTCCGCGATGATGGGCCGATCAACGTCACGGCTTGACGATCCGGGCATACGGGGTTGAACCGGTCGGCGGACAACCGGCCAGCGGGTATATCCTTTAGCTGTATGTGGCTCGTCATTCTCTTGGCCTTGATCCTAGCGTCCGGCACCCAAGCTCAGGATCTGGCTGTCTGCGAATCCGTGCCCGTCTACGACCCGTGCGAGATCCGGATCGAGATCCCGGAGGCGGACGCCGCGCAGCACCCGAACCCCTACCTCAGCGTCTCGGTCCGCGCCGAGTTTCGCTCTCCGAAGGGCGGCCGGACCAAGGTCATGCCGGCTTTCTGGGACGGCGGCAGGGACTTTGTTTTGCGGTTCTCGCCGGACTTCGAGGGACGCTGGGACTACCGCCTCATCTCCAACATCCCGGCCTTTGACAAGCGGACCGGCAGCTTTCAGGCCACGCCGGCGACAACCCCCGGATTCATTGAGATCTTCAACAAGCGCTACTTCAAGTACCCGTTGACCAATTCGCCGCATTACTGGCTCGGCACCAGCGTGCTGGACTTGGCGACCACCCCTTGGGAAACCTTCCAAGCACTCGCGGACCGCAGGTCCGAGCAGGGCTTCACGCATGTGCGTGCGCTCGTTCTCGGGCAGGCCGAGACCGCGCGCCAAGTCTTCGCTTCACCGGAATCACCCTCGATCCAGCACTTCCGTGAACTGGACCGCCGCATAGGCTACCTGCACTCGTCTGGCTTCGTAACGGATCTCGTCCTCGTGGACTCCGGTGACTCCTTGGAGAGCATGTTTCCCCGCATTCGCGAACTGGATCGTTATGTCCGATATGTCTGCGCTCGGTACGCCGCATACAGCGTCACCTGGCAGGCGCTGCTGGAGTGGGAGAGCCATCCGGAAGGCAGCAAGCTGGCCGGCCAGATCGGAAGGGCTCTGGCCAAGCACGATCCCTACAAGCATCCGCGCTCGACAGGCGCGGCTGTGACGTCGGCCCCGCTATTCGAAGCGGACGACGGGTGGCAGGACTACATCACCCAGAATCGGGTCGAAGCGTCGCTTGCCGCGATCGAATACGAAACCCATCCCGCTCCCTTCGTGAACACTGGCATCGGTTCCGGAGCGGATGCCGCGACCGCTCGCAAGCAGGCGTGGACCGCGGCCGTCCGAGGTCACTACGTGAACTTGGCGGGAGAGAGCGGGGATCTGGACTCCCCGGTTGCCGAGCAAGTCTCGCATTTGCAGCGATTCTTCGCCCAGTCGCGCTACTTCGATCTCCAGCCCCACTACCGTGTCGTGGGCGGAGCAGCCCTCGCGCTGCAGAGAGTTCCCCGCTGGGCCGAAAACCCTATCGGCATCGAGTACATCGTCTACGTGGAAGAGCCTGGCCTGATCGAGTTGCTGATGGTCAAGCACGAGTACAAGGTCAGTTGGTACGACCCAGCCACGGGGACTTGGTTCGACCAGAAGAAGAGATTCAAGGGCGACCGCTACCGCTCGCGCCCGCCGGACGACCAAAGAGACTGGGTGCTGTACGTTCGTCGCGAAGGCAAGAAGCAGGGCCTGAACAAGTCGTACTTCCTAGAGTCCAAGGCCCCGCGCATCCGCGACGTGGAACACGCGCCCTCCGAGTTGCCTTTCGCCATTCAGCTTCCCGAGGCCGCGCAACTCCAGGCCGGCCGCGAGCACGAGTTCAATGGAACCCTGCTGAAGAACACGATCGCCGCCAAGCGCATGCTCTGGTTGTGGACGGGCGAGGTTGCCGGAGCCAAGCGCGGTCCGCGCGTCTTGGGCACCAGCCAGTCCGGGAGGTTCTTGATACCGAGCGAATTGGCCAGCGGCTATCCGGCGACGCTCTCGGTTCGCTTGGTTGGACTGGATGGTGCCGGACGCCTATTCGAAGCGTTCCGAACCTACGGACTGGTCGCTCCCGACTAGCGTTCGTTCTCGAGCAACCCGCGGGACAGGCGAATCTGATCCGTTCTAGCTCGGACCCGCTCCGATCTGGCATGATGCGAGAGGAACCACCATGGCACTCGCCAACCGCACACTGTTCACCGGGGACAACCTGTATATCTTGCGGGGTATGAACTCGGAGTCAGTCGACCTGTTCTACCTCGACCCGCCGTTCAACTCAAATGCCAACTACGCAGCCCCGATCGGGAGCGAAGCAGCCGGGGCAGCCTTCAAGGACACGTGGACCTTGGATGACGTGGACGCCGAGTGGCACGGCCAGATCGCGGACGAGCATCCCGGCCTGTACAAGACCATTGACGCTGCGGGGGTCTCGCATTCCAAGGGCATGCAGGCCTACCTCATTATGATGGGCATCCGCTTGATCGAGATGCAGAGAATCCTGAAGCCGACAGGCAGCATCTACCTGCACTGCGATCCGACGGCGAGCCATTACCTCAAGGCACTGATGGATTGCGTGTTCGGACGCACCAACTTCCGAAACGAGATCACTTGGAAGCGCACGTCTCGAAAGTTCAAAGGATCGCAGTATGCCCCAAGGCAGTTCCTGACGAACGGGGACACGATCCTGTTCTATGCGGACAAGCGAGCACAGTTTAATGCAGATGCTGTGGTGGCTCCGTACACTGCGGAGAACCTGAAATCATTCAAGTTGCGTGATGGTCGAGGCCCGTATTATCTGGACACCGCTCACAACCGAGCGAGTGCGGCCAGCAGGCCAAATCTTTGCTACGAGTACGAAGGTTACTGGCCACCGTACGAATCGGGGTGGAAGACTGGACTAGAGCGGATGAAGGAGCTAGATGCGGCGGGAGACATCGTTCGAGAGACTGGTCGTCTGATGCGTAAGAGCCTGTTGCAAAAGTCCGCCCTTCCGCGCTAGCCAAGAAATAAGCACCATTCACGACGAATATGTGTTAGAATCGCTCATATGGCGATGGGTACGCGCAAACCGGTGCAGGCTTTCACCTTTGTCGCGGTCGTTGACCTGCCAGAGGCGCCGACCGTGCCCTTCTACGAGCAGCTCAACGAGGTGCTCGACGAGGCCGGCTTCGACCGGTTCGTCGAGGACACGTGCAGCGAGTACTACCACGAGCGGCTCGGGCGCCCCTCGCTGCCCCCGGGCACCTACTTCCGCATCCTGCTGCTCGGCTACCTGCTCGGCCTCACCTCCGAGCGCGGGATCGCGCTGAGCATCTCCGACAGCCTCTCCATTCGCGCCTTCCTCGGATTAGGGCTCACGGACAGCGCGCCCGACCACTCCACGATCTCGCGCACCCGCCAGCGCATCGCGCTGGAAGCGCACAGCGACGTCTTCGGGTGGGTGCTGGAGCGGTTGCAGGAAGCCGGGCTAGCGAAGGGCTCCACGGTGGGCGTGGACGCCACCACGCTGCAAGCGAACGCGTCCTTGAGCACCTTGCAGCGCAAGGACAGCGGAGAGGACTACGAAGCGTTCGTGCTGCGCTTGGCGGAGGCCTCGGGGCTGAAGTCGCCGACGCGCGAGGAATTGATCGACTTCGACCGCAAGCGCAAGCCGAAGAAGCTGTCGAACGAGGAGTGGGAGCACTCGGTGGACCCGGACGCGCGGGTCGGCAAGATGAAGAACGGCGGGACGGACATGTGCCACAAAGCGGAGCACGCGGTCGATTTGGAGAGCGGGGCGTTGGTGGGAGTCACCGTGCAAGCGGCGGATCAGGGCGACACGACGACGGTCGTCGAGACGCTGGAAGCGACCGAGCAGGCGCTGGGCAAGGCGCCGGAGACGGTGGTGGCGGACAAGGGCTACCACAGCGGGGCGACGGTGCAGCGGCTGGAGGAGAACGGTCAGGAGGCCGTGATTCCGGAGCCGAAGCGGGCGGAACGGAAGTGGAAGGACGGGCAGGAAGCGGAGCGGGCGGCGGTGGAGAGCACGCGCGAGCGCGTGGCCAGCGAGGCCGGCCGGGACCTGCTGCGGCAGCGGGCGGAGAAGGTGGAGCGGTCGATGGCCCACATGTACGAGACGGGCGGGCTGCGGCGGGTGTACCTGCGGGGGCACAACAACATTCTGAAGCGACTGCTGGTGCATGCCTGCGGGTTCAACCTGGGGGTGCTGATGAGGGCGCGGACGGGGGTTGGTACGCCTCGCAGCCTGCAAGGTCAGCGCACGGCGAGCGTTTTGGCGCGAAAAAGCGTCCAAAACGCCCTTCTGGGGGCCTTGGAACGGCTTCTGAGGGCCTGTGGCGGCCTGTCGGCGCGATTTCGGCTGCGACGGGAGTGGGGGGCCGGGTTGAGCGAGGCCTAACGCCCGCTCATGCCACTTTCAGGCACCCGCTGAAATGAGCACTTTTTCAACAGGCTCGTAAGGTGCGTCCGAGGGCAGGCATCTATCGGGCGTCTATCTGGGACGATATCGACGCCCCTGATAGGCCAGAGCGCACAGGCTACCCCACACAGAAGCCGCTGGCCTTGCTCGAGCGCATCATCCGCGCATCCTCCAACGAGGGTGATTTCGTGTTCGACCCGTTCTGCGGCTGTGCCACCACACTCGTCGCGGCGGAGAAACTGTCCAGAAATTGGGGGGGGGGCGATCTATCTGAACTCGCAGTCAAGCTCGTCAAGCAGCGGATCACGCGTGAGTTGGGCGGCCTGCTCTTCGAAGTCCACCACCGCACCGACATCCCCAAGCGCACCGACCAAGGGAAGCTGCCTCCGCCACGGAGCCACGCGCACCGGTTATACGGCGAGCAGGAAGGCGTGTGCGCCGGATGCCGGACGCACTTCCCGTTCCGCGTCATGCAGGTCGATCACCGCATCCCGCAAGCCAAGGGCGGCAACGACGACTATGGCAATCTCCAGATGCTGTGCTCGGGATGCAACCTGCGGAAGGGTACCGGAACGATGGTCGAACTGCTCGCCAAACTGCGGCGAGAAGGAATCCTCGTTTCGTGAGCGTTCAGGTGGTCTTGGCAACTATTGCGCCTAATTTCCAATGGGTTCTAGCCGATCTTGGTAACGGCTAGGATGCCGTTGCCACGACCGCGTCTGATCGACCCCGCTGGCTAGATTCGTGCGTTCGCGAATCGGATTCCCACCCGCGTCCTCTGAGTGGCGGCGCCCTCCTCCGCCACGGACATTGGTCGGCCGGTGCAAACCAGCCTTACGAGCCTCGGGTCGAATTTGTCAACAGCAAGACCGGACCAAAAAATCCATTCGACATTGGCGATACCAGTGCCGAGGGAGTAGGCGAGTCCCTGCGGAGCCGTGGCGCCCGCTTCGCGGATGTGGTAGCCGCTGATCGAGATTGGATGGAACCGAGGCACACGTGTATACAATCTATACTTGAGCACCGACGCCAAGATCACGATTGGGCTGTATGTCCTCGGGCTGCTGCTGGTGCTGGTCAGCTGGGGGTTCTGGCAGACGGTGCAGCGGCTCGAGGACAAGATCGATAGCACTCACGCCGCCACCCTCCGCGAGCTGGACAGCGTGCGGTCACTCCTGGAGATCGCGGTGGGCAAGATGCACGAGCATCCGCAGGCCGCCGCGCCGACCCCGGTCGCGCTGGCCGACGGCGAGACGCTCGGCGCCGCCGCCCCGTGAGACCTCCGCCCCCGTGCCGCAATCCGCTTGTCCCGCGAGCGCCGCATGAGATAGTCGCGGCACCCGGGCCGAGCTGCGAGCGACAACAGGGCCGTGCAGCGGCCCCCCTGTCCCGGCCCGGCCCGCACGGCAGCCGCCCTGGGAGACCGTCGGCGGCACCGGATTAAATCGTGCGCCCTGCCGATTCGCCACGGTGCAGTCCGGATCAAAGCCGCAAGATCTCAACGAATCAATGCGTCATGCAACACCCAGCCGTTTGCCTCGGTCCGCAAACGGTGCCAAACCGAGCGAGTGTTGCGTCACAGCATGACCTTCGGATAGATGGACTCGAGCTTGCAGCGTGTGTCGTCCTTGATCGACCGGTCGCCAGCACACCGACGACTCCATGGCTCATGCTCGGTCGTAAATCGAAGTCTTCGCTACGATAGACGGGGCCGGTCATCGTAGAGAAATGCGCAAATTCAAGATCACGGGGCCGGTCGTACCGGCGAATCACTATTGCATTCCACCGCTGGAACGCATCGAATTGGAGTACGTGCTCGAGCTGATCCGCGATCAGGAGTACTTTATCCTGCACGCGCCTAGGCAGACCGGCAAGACATCGGTGCTGAAGGCCCTCCAAGACCTACTCAACAGCGGCACGGTGGGCAGCTATCGTTGCGTCTATGTCAATTTGGAGGGCGGCGCGACCGCTAAACACGACGTTGGCCGGGGGATGCGGGCGATTCTCGGCCAAATCGCTACACGGGCCCGGCTCGAGCTCAACGACGAATTCGTGCGCGAGAATAGGCGCGAAGCCTTGGAAATGGAGGGGCCCTTTGGAGTGCTCCATTGGGTGCTTACCGAATGGTCCTTGGCCAGCCCGCAGCCGCTGGTGCTGCTGATCGACGAGATCGACGCACTTGTCGGGGACACGTTGATTTCGGTGCTGCGCCAGTTACGCTCCGGATACGACACGCGCCCCGCCGCCTATCCGCAAAGCGTCGTGTTGTGCGGCGTGCAAGACATCCGGGACTATCGCATTCACTCGGCCTCGACGGGCGAGCCCGTGACAGGCGGCAGTGCGTTCAATATCAGCGCCGATTCGTTGCGGCTGGGGGACTTCGGGCGAGCGGAAGTGGAGGCGCTGCTGGGCCAGCACACCGCTGAGACGGGGCAGGAGTTCGAGCCGGCGGCGCTGGAACGCGTGTGGACGCAGACCCAAGGTCAGCCGTGGCTGGTGAACGCACTCTGCGCGGAAGCCTGCTTCAAGAGCCCGCACGGGCTGGATCGCAGTCGCGCGATCACGGAGGACGCGATCGTGGCGGCCCAGGAAGTCCTCATCCAAGGGCGGGTGGTGCATCTGGACCAGCTCGCCGACAAGTTGCGCGAGAAACGCGTGCAACGCGTGATCGAGCCGATGCTGAGCGGAGCCTCGAAGCCCACCTACACCGCGGACGACTTGGAGTATGTCCGCGACCTCGGCCTGGTGGCGATGGACCCGCCGCCCCGGATCGCCAATCCGATTTACGCGGAAGTGGTGCCGCGGGAGCTGACCGCCGCGGTCCAAGAGCACATCCGGGTGGAACCTGCTTGGTACGTCAACGACGACGGTACGTTGAACGTAGGCAAGCTGCTGGAAGCGTTCCAGCAGTTCTTCCGCGAGAATTCGGAGCATTGGCTGCAGCAGTTCGAGTACCAAGAGGCCGGGCCGCAACTGCTGCTGCAAGCGTTCCTGCAGCGCGTGTTCAACGGGGGCGGCCGCATCGTCCGGGAGTACGGTCTGGGACGGCAGCGGGTCGACCTGCTGGTCCGGTGGCCGGGTCCGCAGGGCATGCAACGGTTCGTGATCGAGTGCAAGATCCTGCGGGGCAAATTGGCAGGGACGCTCGCGGAGGGCTTGCCGCAGACAGCGGGCTACATGGACCGGTGCGGCGCGGACGCCGGCCACCTAGTGATCTTCGACCGCAGCGCGAAGCCGTGGAAGGAGAAGATCTTCCGGCGGAGCGAGGAGTACGACGGCACGCCGGTCGAAGTGTGGGGCATGTAAGGCCGGTCGTTACCGCGCACGATGAGCGTCAAGCCGCAATCCCGGGCGTGGCTCCGGAACAGGCTAGCCCTCGCTGTCCACGCCGCTCACCGTTGTACCGCATGATCGGCAGCGCCCGCGGCAGCTTTCGCTGCTGCTGGCAGTCGTGCCGTTTGGCCAGCATCGCGTGGAACTGCCCGAAGTAGTTCCGCATCCGCAGGGCCATTGTCCAGTCCGGTTGTAACTGCTCAGGTGCCCGCGATGCCGTGCCGCCCGAAGTCTGATTCGGTGGTGCCGCTTGGGCACTTGCGCGGGGAAGTCAACCATCCACTAGCCTCCAGCCCTGTAGACTCTGCCGAAGAGCCGGTTTCCGTCGGCGGTCACTCCGCCAGTGTCCTCGCTCCACGCTCGCTCGGCAGGACCCACCCTAGCCGCTGAGAACATAGCCCCTAGCAGCTTGGGAACGTCAAGGAATTGCAGCTTTGGGGCACGGGCGGGGATGCGATTGAAATCCGTACTCAGCCTCAGCCGGATCGGCTGGTCGGGGCATCTCGGACTGCCTGCGCGGATGCGGCGGCCGCAGATCTCGGCCGCGGATCGAGGCGCCCCCTCCGAATGCCACGCGCGATGCATGGAATCGTGACACCGGTTGACGGACCGCCACGATCAGCCGCAATCGTTAACGCGGTCGGTGGCCAGCAGGCACCCTCCGCCGAGTGTCCACCTCCCCCCAAAGCCGTGCCGCTTTGCGATCAAGAGTGTACAAGGGCTCCGCTCCAGATCGCTCCGTTGCGAAGCGAATCATCACGTCACAGAAGTCGGACGCGCCTCCCCTGTAGCGATTTGCAGCACGGGCTATATCGAGGTCGGCCTCTACGACGAGCCCCTGTTTCGCTATCATTTCGCGCAAGCGGCCGCAGCGATGGCATCGTTCATTTCCTCCACTGAGACAGCCGGACCGTCGTACTTGAGAATCCCGTACAGCTGCGTGACCGGACGGACTGGCAGTATCTTGACATCGCCGTCATGGATGAAGTAACGAACGCGATCACCAGGCTGCAGGCCGAGTGCCTCACGCACCGCTTTCGGCAGAGTTGTCTGCCCCCTCTTCGAAATCTTCGATTCATGCACTGCGGCACCTCCGATCATTCTCTAGGCTAGACGAATCCGTTCACGCAGGAATTGTGCGAAAAAGCAGGAGTGTTGTCTTCCTTGGGCGGTAACTGCCCAGATACCCCTGACGCCCAGCCAATCCTGAAGGCTCAGGCAACCTGATGTCTGGCTAGTTGAGAAAGTTCTGGCAGGATGTGGTCGAGGGCGTCGCGACCAAGCACCGGCATCCCGGATGCCCTGATTTCAATTGCACGGATACGGCCCCCTCACCTTGACGGGCCCCGGGCTCGATGTTCATGCGCAACGCTCCAAGGCCAGCGTGGTTGCCGCTGACGACATACCCGTCTCGCAGCACTTCGCCGTCCACGGCCACTCCGCATGCTTGGGGGCGGACTAGCGCAAGACATCCTCGCCTCCCATGCGGCGGCGGGACGCACCGCAGCCCGGTCCCGGCGGGGCCGGACCAGCGGGGCGGGTGCCGGGCTCGCGCTAGCAGCGCAGGCCGTCGAGCAGCACGGCCGGCCCTTGCATGAGCGCCTCGATGCGGTTCCGCCCTTGCTTCTGCGCGGTCGACAGCACGCTGCGCAACGTGGCGAAATCCGCGGCCCCCTGCGCCGAGCGGAACGCGCCCGAGATCTTCATGCGCAGCTTCATCATGCGCAGGTCCCGCTCCGCTTGGTTGTTCGTGAACGGCACCCCGGGCTCGTGCAGGAAGCGCAGCGTCTCCGTCTTGCAGTCCCGGAACCGCAACGCCAGGTTGTGCCCCGGGCGCCGCTTCGGGCGCCCCTTCCGGCCCTTGCCTGCCGGGCGCAACGGCTCCAGCCCCTCGTGGTACTCCAGCGCCTCCGCCACGAAGCGGTCGTAGCGCTGCTCGAACCATGCCACCAGATCCGGCGGCAGGGTCCAGCCCTCCTCGGCCGCGATCCCCGCCGCGCGGCTCGCCATTCGCAGCAAGTCCTGCATGGGGCGCGCCCACGCCTCCCCGTCGAGCTCCGCCAGCGCTTCCAACTCGCGCAGGTGATGCGCGTTGCACAGCGCGTGCTGCACGTCCGGCACCGTGAAGTA
This sequence comes from Bryobacterales bacterium, assembly GCA_965242625.1. Lineage (GTDB taxonomy): Bacteria > Acidobacteriota > Terriglobia > Bryobacterales > UBA6623 > VXMF01. Next base: position 2,773,539 of record CBDEST010000005.1, read on the forward strand.
CGGCTTCCAGTGATCGTGCACCAAGCAGCCGCGCAAGCCTTCCAGCAGGCTGCCGCGCCGCTCGCTCGTGCGGTAGAACGTCAGCCACCGCGTGCAGATCACGTGCAGCCACTGCCCGCACGCCGTGATCCGGAACCCCGTCTCGTCCAAGTGCTTCGTGCCGTCCGCGGCCACCAGCAGATCCCGGATCCGCTCGCTGCACGCCCGCCAGCCCTCCGCCGCCTGGCGCGTGATGTTCGCCAGCGTGGCCGCGCTGATGTCGACGCCGTGCAGGTCCAGGAACAGCTCCGCCAGGCGCTCCTCGGGCAGCAAGTGCCAGTTCTGCAGGTACACCGTCATGGCCTTAATCCGCGGGCCGTATTGCACCGGCCCGCGCACGTTCTCCGGGAACTCGGCCCGCGTCCGGTGCCCGCAGGCTGGGCACTGGCAGGTGTGCGCTCGGTGCTCGGTGACTTCGACGCGCGGCGGCGGCGGCAGGTCGAACACTTGCCGCCGCGCGTAGCTCACGCTGTCGGCCGCCGTCAGTGCTGCGCCGCAATCGGCGCAACGCGCCGGCCGGTGCGTCTCGATGTGATCCGGGTCGGCGGTTTGCTTCAGCGTCGTGCCCGGATGGCCGGGCTGGCCGCCCGAAGGCTTGCCGGAACCGCCCCGGGTGCTCTGGCTGCGCCGCGGCTTGCGCGGCTTGCGCTGCCCGTCGCTGGAGGGCGGCTTGCCGCTGTTGGAGCTGTTCAAGCCCACCTGCCGCTCCAACGCCTCCACGCGCTGCTGCAAACTCGCCTTGGCGGCCCGCAAGCTCTCGTTCTCGGCTTGCAGGCCCTCGATCTCGGCTCGCAAGCTCGCGTTGGCGGCCCGCAGCCGGATCAGTTCGGCGGGCTCGCCGACCGCCCCGAGCTGTTGCTCGGTCGTTGGGAACGCTGCCGCCATGACTTGCCCGAGTGCCCGCGCCCTCAGAACAATTCCTACCTTACATGTAAGTGCACGCCCCTGTCAACTACCTCCTCGACAGCACCCCCGATCCGCTCCGAGCCGCACCTCGTACGACATCCGCCCGCGATGTCCCGCTACCCATCGCTGCAACCAAGCCCGATCAGGGTATCTGGGCAGTTACCTTGGGCGATGGTCGCATCCACGGCTCCCGCTCGTGTCGCTGGTAGCAGTCTGAGCGCTCTCGGCCCGCACGGGCGAATGGGAAAAATCTTGCCGACCTAAAGTGGAATGCAACAGCACCCCCGCGACCGCATGCGCTACGCCGCATCCAGCGCCCAAGGCCTTATAGTCAGGTCCGGTGCGGTCGAGGCGGGCTGCAACACCGTCGTCGGCGCACGGCTGCAGCCACCCACGTTGCGCCGGACCGTCGCCGGAGCCTACGCCGCCATGGCCCTGCGCTGCAGCGTACTCAGCGGAGGCTACGAGGATGACTGTGTCCAACGAGCCGAAACCCGCGCACCATCAAAGAAAACCAACTACAAAAGCACCAAAGCTACCGATCTGGCTACTTCCGGCGCGGCGGCTTCGCGGCGCGGAAGATCGCGCGGGCCGCTTCCTCCGGCGTCATGTCGAGGTTCAAGCGCGTCTTCGAACGTCCGGGCCGCCGCTTGGCGTACTCAGTGGACTTGCTCGACGGGCGTGGCAATGGTATCTTGATCCCAAGCAGGCGTACCGCGGCGGCTGAGACCCGCCCGGGCGTATGGATGCAACGGAGGTGCTACATGACAGGGCGCAGCAACCGACCGTTGTTCACGGTCGACAACCTGCCGATCCTGCGGCGCTACCTATGTCTCCGGAAGGGCCCGCGCGCGTAGCGGGTACAATCTCGCCACGTTCACCCGTCTTGCCGACAGCGAGGGGAGAGGGCGCGAACGCGCCATCGCGGGCGGGGCCGCCTCGAGGCGGCTCTGGAAGACTGTGCGCGTATTCATCCGCCACAAGTGACCCAAGACACCGCGCTCCAAGACGTCTACGCCCATAGGGCGGCAGCCGATTGGAGACGAGAGAGAGGATCAACGTTGACGCGATTCGGGACGTGTAGCTTCGCTATCTCGGTGCCGCCGGGCGCCAAGCGTGCGCTCCAGACGCCGAGGTATCCCAGCGACGACGAGGTGTCGCTCCCTGTCGGCTGCCGGGGGAAGATCCAGGTGGAGGTGGAGATCGACCTGCGGACGGGCCGCCATGAGCATGTCCAGTCGACCGCCACCGGGGAGCGCATCCCGCTGGATGCGATCGCCTACTGCAAGGACCTTGTGACCATGCTGTGGCGATCGGACATCCGCGTGCCGAGATCGGCGCGCAGAGCTGGGTCCCGGCCGCGGCTGGTAGTAACAATCCCGCTCGAGGACGCGGACGCGGCGGCCGGTGTGGGGCACCACTTCGTCCACGCGCCGGCTTCGCCGTGACCCGCCTGCGACGAACCCGAGGCGCCACGCGAGGGATAGGCTGGTAGACCTTGGCCCGAGCACGGCGAGGCAGGGGCATTGCGATTGATCCCACGCCCACGCCGCCCGAGGCTGATGTCTTGCTCTCCGCGGTTCTCTAGGCGAGCCCCACCCACATCCGAGCCAACTACGCCGAGCTACATCCGCGCGCTCCGGCTCGCGGATTCCCGCGCACTTGGTTGGCACTCGAGGATCGCGAGTGGGTCGCGATCACCGTCGCGGAGGATGGGCCTGCCGCGGTGGCCGTGACGCCCGCCGGAAGGCTAGTCATGAACGCGCTCGAGGCGACCGTGCGACCCGCCCCCGAGACAGATAAAGAGGAGGACGCCACCATGGCCAGATGATCATCGACACCAGCCAAGACCAAGCAGACGAAGGACCACTCCCGTGAGATCTCCACGTCGCTCCCAGCCGACATCCACGACCGGGCCCGCGCCTGCCGGGACGCCAAGGCCGGACCCGATGAAAGTGAGGGTTCAATGGGGCTTGGATTCTCTTGTATCGAATTCGCAATCTCAAAATAGTGTCATACGCCTAGGTGTTCATGCCTCCGTTCCTTCGACGCTTCCGTACCGCGATGCCGGGCGGTCTCTCGAATTCTCGATATGATGAACTGAACCGCAATGGTCACGATCGATTGGTGACGGTCACGCATGGATATTGGAGACATCTTCTCTGTGTCGGAATCGCACTTCTTGAATCGCGTCGTGCTTACGGACTTCAAGAGCATCGGGCACTGTGATGTCTCGCTAGCCCGCCCGCGAACCATCTTGGTTGGTCCGAACGACTCGGGCAAGAGCAATTTTCTGGACGGCCTCGGATTTCTAGCGGACTCACTCCGGGTGTCGCTGGAGTACGCATTGCGGTGCCGTGGCGGGTTCGCTGAGATCCGCTGCCGAACTCGCGACGCCGAACGCGTTGGCGTTCGCCTTGATGCCAGTCTCGGGGGCGACAGTTTCCGTTACGCCTTCACAATCGGGCAGGCTGGATCGGGTGACGTGCGGGTGCTGCGCGAGGACTGCAGCGCAACCAGTGCTGGACCAACGCGGCAAGAGACCTTCTACTCGGTCAAGGGGGGGGCGAATGGCGCGGAGCAACATTCAATTCCCTCCCGTTGCGAGCCCGCATCAACTTTATCTGATCCGTGCCGCCGCCATTGCGGAATTCCGTCCGCTCTTCGACGCGGTCGCCGGGATGCGGTTCTACAACTTCAATCCCACCGAGATGCGGAAGATGCAGCCGCCGGGGCTAGATTCGGTCCTTGGCCGCGATGGGGGTAACGCTACGACGGTCTTGCACGCGCTAGGGAATCGAGCACCGGAACTTAAGCGCAGGTTGGATGAGTATCTCGGGGTGATCGCACCGGGGATCGGAAGCGTCAGTCACAAGATCCTTGGCAACATGGAGACAATCGAGTTCCATCAGAACCCTGAAGCCATCGACACCCCCGTTGTGTTCCATGCCGCGAACATGTCGGATGGAGTGCTCAGGGCCTTGGGACTCCTGCTAGCGGTGTTTCAGTGCGCCGGAGAAGATGCCACGACGCCAAGACTGATCGGCATAGAGGAACCGGAACTCGCCCTGCACCCCAACGCCATCGAAATCCTCGCCGATGTCCTTGACGAGGCTGCGATCCATACGCAGCTGGTCATCGCTTGCCACAGCAGTGACCTTCTTGATCGCACTGAACTTCCAGCGGATTCAATCCTTGCCTGTGAGAACAGGCGTGGTATCACGCACATCGGACCGCTTGACGACAGCGAGATCCGGGTCATTCGGAATCAAGTCCACACGCCTGGCGAGTTGATTCGCATGAACCTGTTGCAGCTCCCTTCCCCCGCGTTCCAGCAGGGGCCACCATCCTCGCAGTTGTTCGACTTTGATACCTAGACTGATGCTGAGAATTGTCGCGATCGTTGAAGGGCACGGTGAGACAGAGGCGGTGCCTGTCTTGCCGGTGCGGATTTCCGCTTTGGTGGCACCGGGTGTAGTCTTGAATGTTCGGACGCTGAGGGTGCCTAGAAATAGGATCGTCAAGGCCAACGTACTCGAACGCACAATCGAAACCGTCGCACAGACATCTGGCGAAGTACCGAGGATTCTCGTCCTGCTCGATGCAGACGACGACTGCCCCAGAGAGGTCGGTCCTGCCCTGTTGCGTCGAGCCCAAGCGGTGCGCAGTGATCGAGAGATTAGGGTTGTCCTTGCGAAGTCGGAATTTGAAGCTTGGTTCTTAGCGTCGATCGGATCGCTCGCAGGACGGCACGGCGTTGCCGCCAACGTGAGCCGGCCCGTCGATCCGGAGGCGATCCGGGATGCGAAGGGCTGGTTGAGCCATGTGATGCCGCGCAATCGGCCATACAAGCCGACGAGGGATCAAGCGCGATTCGCTAGGACATTCGATCTCGATGCCGCAAGGACCGTACCATCGTTCGATAAGCTCTGGCGCGACGTTTGCGAATTGCTGAGAACCTAAGAGGATCGTCCTTCCAAGTGCCTACAGAGGATGTCGGCGACCCGGTCGGGCCTGACCTGCCGTCCGCGAGCCTCCGCGAAGTGCCGTGCGCAGTTCAGGCGCACGGCCACGGTCTCCACGCGGTCCGCCGCCAAGCACTGGTGCAACGGGCGGTGGGCTCGAACACCGCAACCGAGCCTGTCGTTGGGGAAGCGACGGGCTTGCCCGCCGGGCTCGAGATGTGCGTCGAGCCAGTGCTGGCCGACATCAATACCGGCGACGAAGGCGGGCATCCCGCTAGAGGTCTATGACTGCGCAGTGGTCGCGCCGGGCCGCCCAAGCTCCGGCACGGCACCTACCCGCTGACGCGGGGTGGGAGATTGCAACTGTGGAGGATGCTGCCGGAATCAAGCTTGGAATCGCTCTGTGCAGCACTATTTCCATCATACAAGCCTGTTGCAAGAGTCCAGTGGCTTGCCAGACTCCACCGTGTCGGCAGTCGAGAGCCCCTGAAATCACTGCTGTTGTCACTTCTGCAACAGGCCCTTACCGGCTGTGGCATCGAGGCAAGCCCAGGCTGGCGTCTGGTGGACTAGCGAGGATCGCGATCCAAAACCCCCCAATGACTGCATCGAGCCTGTGGCAAATAGGCGAGTCCAAGACCCCGAGCACATCCGTGCGGCAGTGCTTCCAGCGCGTTGCAAACGAATCGACAGGGAAACATTCAGAATAAAACACGAAACAAAATCACCATATGCGTAACCATGCAGTCTGGAAACTCGTCGTATCATATAAAGGAGGTACATGCGATGCAATACGCTGCCACACCACAAACCGATCCTGACGGTCAGGCCTTGATGAAGGTGCTCACCGACTTGGGAGCACCCCCTGGGGACGCGTATAATGCGACTCAGGGCGTACGCAACATGGCCAGTCAGAACGTCACGGCCCGGCTCGAAGCGAAGATCGAGTCCTTCGGGGCTGAGATTCGCACTGAGATCGGAAGCCTGAGTGCGAAGGTAGACCGCTTGGAGGGCGCGGTCGAAGGGCTAGCCCCAGCCTCGCAAGTGGATGCTCTGACCTCCCAAGTGCAGTCGCTCACCTCGCAGGTAGAGTCGCACGGGTTCCAGTTGCAGTCGCTCACGTCCCAGATGGAGTCGCAGGGGACGCAACTGCAGACCCTGACCTCAACCGTGCAGGACCTGGGTTCCCGGATGGCGGTGCTCGTGTCGAAGACGGATGTGCTCTACCGTGAAACAACTCCTTGGGCCGGTGCCTCGGGACCTGCTACCGTGAAACAACTCCTTGGGCCGGTGCCTCGGGACCTGCTTAAGCAGCGGCTTCGGCTGTGGTTTGGGGAGTCAGGTTGTAGCCGAGGGAAGCGGCGCACGCCTTGAGGTTGGAAACGGTCTGCTCGCGGTATAGCTCCTCGTACTGGTCCGCGCCGATGTCGAAGTACTCCTGCCCGTAGCGCAGCGCGCGGTAGACCAGCGTCGCGAGCTTGCGCGCAAGGGCGAACACCGCCACCGTGAACCCCTTGCGGCGGGCGATGCGGCGGAAGTGCGCCCCCAGCGCCGAGTCGGAGCGCTGCAGCGAGAGCGCCGCCATGCGCAACGCTCCGGCGACCCGCGACGCGCCCTTGCCGTTGGCCTGCTTGCCGCGGAGCGGCTTGCCCCCCGAAATCGCCGTGCGCGGCGTCAGCCGCAGCCAGCTGGCGAAACGCTTCTCGTCCGGGAACGCGCTCAGATCCGCTCCCACCTCGGTCAGGATCGTGCGCGCGGCCCCCGTGCCGATCCCGTCGATGCGCGTCAGGTCGACACCCGTCACGCGCCACAGGGCCGTGCGCTCGGCTTGCTGTCCCTTCGCCTTCAGGGACGCCTCCTTGCGCGGATTCGGATGCGGCGGCGGCTCCGCATCGCGCCGCTCCTCCGGCTGCAGCGCCTCCATCTCCTTCAGCAGCTGCCGCTCGTAGGCGTCGATCTGCACCTGCACCGCGTCGTACATGCGCAGCGCCCGGTCCAGGTTGAACAGGTGCTCCACCCGCCACGTCCCGGTCAGGCACGCCGTGAACTCCGCCGCGTTCTTCCGGCAGCCGCGGTGCCGCAACGCCGCCAGCTTGCCCGGGTCGCGCTCGCCGGCCACGATCGCGCGCACGATGCGCATGCCGCTCTCCCCGGTCAGGTCGCTGACCGCGTGATGCACCTGCACGTTCATCTGATCCAGAGCCTGCTGCATCCACTGCACGAACCGCGAGCGCTCCTCGACCAGGTTGGCCAGCTGCCGGTGCAGCGCGCGCAAGCGCGTGATCGTCTCGTCCGGGCGGAACGAGCCGCGCAGCAGGCCGCGGCTGTGCAGCACCTGCAGCCACTGGCAGTCCGCCATGTCGGTCTTGCGCCCCGGCACGTGATGCATCTGGCGGGCGTTGACCAGGCACGGCTCGATGCCCCGCGACTCGAGCAGCTCGTAGAGCGGGATCCAGTACACGTGGGTGCTCTCCATGGCCACCGTCTCGATGCCCTCCGCTTGCAGCCAGGCGACCAGCCGCTCCAGCTCGGGCGTGGTCGTGCCGAACTTCTGCACGTTGGGCCCCGCGCCCTCCGCGGCCGGGCAGCAGACCCAGTGCTCGCGGCTGGCCAGGTCGATGCCCGCGGCGTGCGGGCGGAAGGCGGGCAGCTCGTGCAAGCCGGCCGCCGCGCGCGCCTTGCGGCCCGCGCGGCGGCGGCTCTTGCGCGCCCGCTCGCGGGCGTCTTGATCCGCGGGACGCTTGGATGCGTTCTTCATGGGTATCCTCCTCGGGTCGCGCGGCCGCGGCCCGGGGTGGCGATTGAATGGAATCTACCGTGGGGGAGAGCCTCCGGGGAAGCCTCGCCAATGAACAACAGCCTGCCGGGCCCAAACTCTGCTTGGGGCATGCGCACCAATGAATAGGGGGGCTTAACTGCCGCCGCCGCGCGCCGCGACTATCCTACCCTGGGCCGCCTGTTTCTCTTTGAATAACCCGCGCTAGCGCGGCGGCCCGACTACCGTGAAACAACTCCTTGGGCCGGTGCCTCGGGACCTGCTACCGTGAAACAACTCCTTGGGCCGGTGCCTCGGGACCTGCTTAAGCAGCGGCTTCGGCTGTGGTTTGGGGAGTCAGGTTGTAGCCGAGGGAAGCGGCGCACGCCTTGAGGTTGGAAACGGTCTACCGTGAAACAACTCCTTGGGCCGGTGCCTCGGGACCTGCTTAAGCAGCGGCTTCGGCTGTGGTTTGGGGAGTCAGGTTGTAGCCGAGGGAAGCGGCGCACGCCTTGAGGTTGGAAACGGTCTGCTCGCGGTATAGCTCCTCGTACTGGTCCGCGCCGATGTCGAAGTACTCCTGCCCGTAGCGCAGCGCGCGGTAGACCAGCGTCGCGAGCTTGCGCGCAAGGGCGAACACCGCCACCGTGAACCCCTTGCGGCGGGCGATGCGGCGGAAGTGCGCCCCCAGCGCCGAGTCGGAGCGCTGCAGCGAGAGCGCCGCCATGCGCAACGCTCCGGCGACCCGCGACGCGCCCTTGCCGTTGGCCTGCTTGCCGCGGAGCGGCTTGCCCCCCGAAATCGCCGTGCGCGGCGTCAGCCGCAGCCAGCTGGCGAAACGCTTCTCGTCCGGGAACGCGCTCAGATCCGCTCCCACCTCGGTCAGGATCGTGCGCGCGGCCCCCGTGCCGATCCCGTCGATGCGCGTCAGGTCGACACCCGTCACGCGCCACAGGGCCGTGCGCTCGGCTTGCTGTCCCTTCGCCTTCAGGGACGCCTCCTTGCGCGGATTCGGATGCGGCGGCGGCTCCGCATCGCGCCGCTCCTCCGGCTGCAGCGCCTCCATCTCCTTCAGCAGCTGCCGCTCGTAGGCGTCGATCTGCACCTGCACCGCGTCGTACATGCGCAGCGCCCGGTCCAGGTTGAACAGGTGCTCCACCCGCCACGTCCCGGTCAGGCACGCCGTGAACTCCGCCGCGTTCTTCCGGCAGCCGCGGTGCCGCAACGCCGCCAGCTTGCCCGGGTCGCGCTCGCCGGCCACGATCGCGCGCACGATGCGCATGCCGCTCTCCCCGGTCAGGTCGCTGACCGCGTGATGCACCTGCACGTTCATCTGATCCAGAGCCTGCTGCATCCACTGCACGAACCGCGAGCGCTCCTCGACCAGGTTGGCCAGCTGCCGGTGCAGCGCGCGCAAGCGCGTGATCGTCTCGTCCGGGCGGAACGAGCCGCGCAGCAGGCCGCGGCTGTGCAGCACCTGCAGCCACTGGCAGTCCGCCATGTCGGTCTTGCGCCCCGGCACGTGATGCATCTGGCGGGCGTTGACCAGGCACGGCTCGATGCCCCGCGACTCGAGCAGCTCGTAGAGCGGGATCCAGTACACGTGGGTGCTCTCCATGGCCACCGTCTCGATGCCCTCCGCTTGCAGCCAGGCGACCAGCCGCTCCAGCTCGGGCGTGGTCGTGCCGAACTTCTGCACGTTGGGCCCCGCGCCCTCCGCGGCCGGGCAGCAGACCCAGTGCTCGCGGCTGGCCAGGTCGATGCCCGCGGCGTGCGGGCGGAAGGCGGGCAGCTCGTGCAAGCCGGCCGCCGCGCGCGCCTTGCGGCCCGCGCGGCGGCGGCTCTTGCGCGCCCGCTCGCGGGCGTCTTGATCCGCGGGACGCTTGGATGCGTTCTTCATGGGTATCCTCCTCGGGTCGCGCGGCCGCGGCCCGGGGTGGCGATTGAATGGAATCTACCGTGGGGGAGAGCCTCCGGGGAAGCCTCGCCAATGAACAACAGCCTGCCGGGCCCAAACTCTGCTTGGGGCATGCGCACCAATGAATAGGGGGGCTTAACTGCCGCCGCCGCGCGCCGCGACTATCCTACCCTGGGCCGCCTGTTTCTCTTTGAATAACCCGCGCTAGCGCGGCGGCCCGACTCTGCTCAGATGCAGTCCCTCGTGACGCAGGTGGAACCACTCGTATCTCCGACAAGCGGGCTCGCGGCGCAGGTCGCCGCTCTAACCGCGCAGGTCCAAGGGCAAGCGGCTCAGGCAGATGCCTCAAGCTCGATGATGACCCTGTTGGTCGTTCTGCTTACCGCATTGGTAGGCACGGGTATCCTCAGGTGGTTCAGCGACTGGCGTCACGCGCGAAAGGTCGATGAAGCAGGCGGTTCCAATGAGCAGTCCGCGAGCTAGTTGTTGGAGGCAACTGCCCGCGGTGCAATCTGCCGATCCGTTGCGATGCCGGAGGTGCTGGACTGATCGCAGGATCATCGGCCGGTTCCTGTTGCCGACGTCGCTCGCGAGCATTCATCGCGGTTTCTCGTGCAGGCGCGTCGCGGAATAGCGTCGGCGTGCGCAGCGGTCTACCATGGAGTCAGGTAGCGGATCGGCCGATTTCCAGCCTTGTGACGCGCCGCTGGGGCCGGTAGCTTCGAACAAGTTGCGACTATCGCCCCGGCCTTGCCGGGGCGCTCCGGACGCGCAATCCCGCTGCCGCTCTGGATTGTGAGGAACGATGAACGAATTCCCCTTGCCGGATAACGTCCACAAGACGGTCCTGCCCAACGGCCTCACCGTCCTCAGCGAGTTCATCCCGTCCGTGCGCTCCGTCGCGATCGGCGTCTGGCTGCGCAAGGGGTCGCGCCACGAGACCGACGCCGACAGCGGCATCACGCACTTCGTCGAGCACATGGTGTTCAAGGGGACGGACCGGTACTCGGCACGCGATATCGCGTACGCGATCGACGGCCTGGGCGGCAACCTCGACGCCTTCACTTCGAAGGAAACCACCGCCTTCACCGCCAAGGTGCTCGACGAGCACTGGCCGCGGGCCCTCGATGTCCTCGGGGATATGGTGCGCCACCCGCAATTCGCGTCTGACGATATCGAGCGCGAGAAGGGGGTCGTCTGGGAAGAGCTGAAGATGGACGAGGACAATCCCGACTACCTGCTCAGCACGATCTTCGCCGGCAGCTTCTGGCCGGATCACGGCATGGGCCGCCCGGTGATCGGCAACCGCGACACGATCGGCGCGTTCGATCAGGACCGGTTGCGCCAGTTCTTCAGCGCCACCTTCCACGCGAGGAACCTGCTGGTGACCGCGGCCGGCAATATCGATCACGAATCGCTCGCAGGCGAGACGCGCAAGTGCTTCGGCGACTTGAACGGCGCGTCGGCGGACGCCGATGCCCCTGCGCCGACCGCCAGTCCCTCCACCGTGCTGCACGACAAGCCGTCGCTCGAGCAAGCGCATCTCACCCTCGGAGTCGACGCGGTTTCCGCCAAGGATCCGAGGCGCTTTGCGGGCTTCGTGCTGAGCACCCTGCTGGGCGGCGGGTTTAGTTCGCGGCTCTTCCAGAAGATCCGCGAAGAGGCCGGCTTGGCATATTCGGTTTACTCCGACTTGGCCGTCTTCGCCGATGCGGGCTGCCTCGCGATCGGCGCGGGCACGGCGGTCGAGGCCGTGCCCGCTGTCTTGGAATACACCATGCGCGAGTTCCGGGATCTCAAGGAGCGACCGGTGCCGGCGGACGAGTTGCGCCGCGCCAAGGATCACCTGAAAGGTAGCCTCATGCTGAGCCTGGAGTCGCCCGGCAGCCGCATGGCCAACCTCGCCCGCCAAGACTTGTACTACGGGCGCGTGCGCTCCTTGGACGAAGTCAGCGAGGCGGTCGAATCCGTCACCGCCGCACAAGTGCAGGCGCTCGCCAACGAGTGGTTCGACCAGCCCAGGATCGCTCTGAGCGTGCTCGGCAATCTCGGCGGATTGAGCATAGGCCCTGAGCAGCTAGCCTGCTGAGCGTTACAATCTAGCGGTTACGGGACGAATCCCGCAGGAGGATCTCGTGAGACTGCGCGATGCTACGCGAATCGCGGTTGCGACCGTGCTTGGACTGTACTTGACTGTCGCCCTCGGCGCGGCAACCGCTACGCCCGAGCGGCCGAACATCCTGTTCATCTACACCGACGACCACTCCTACCGGACCGTCGGAGCCTATCCCCAGTCCTACCCTTGGGTCCGCACGCCGGCCATGGACCGGCTCGCCGCGAGCGGCGTGCGATTCGAGTACGCCTATATCGGCACGTGGTGCATGCCCTCGCGCGCCACGCTGCTCACGGGCTTCCATCAATTCGGGGTCGAATCCATGCGCATGGTCGGCGATTATCCCGGCAGCACCTACGATCCCGAGCGGCTTCCGTTCTGGCCCAAGGTGTTTCGCGAGAAGGGCTACTTCACCGCCCAGATCGGCAAGTGGCACACCGGCACCGACACCGGGTACGGTCGCGACTGGGACTTCCAGATCGTCTGGAACCGCCCGCGGTACACCGACACGTCTGGCAACTACTACTACAACCAGCCCATCACCTACCAAGGCGGCAAGACCGAGATTCTCGAGCGGTACTCGTCGGATCAATACACCGATTGGGCCGTGGACTTGATCGAGGGCAACGGACGCGACCCGGACAAGCCGTGGTACCTGTGGCTCTGCTACGGAGCGGTTCACGGCCCCTTCACGCCTGCGGACCGCCATCTGGATGCGTACCCCGGGATTGACTTCGATACGCCCGCCGACATCTTCCCGCCGCGACCCGGCAAGCCGGAATGGATGCAGGGACCCGGCCGCTGGGAGCGCGGGCCCAACGACACGCCCATGCTGCGGGGACGCTCTCTCAACCAATGGGTGCGCCAGTACCACCAAGGCGTGCTGGCGCTCGACGAGGGCATCGACCGGCTGCTCCGGACCCTCGAAGAGACCGGCCAGCGCGAGAACACGCTGGTGATCTGGACTTCCGACCAAGGCTTCGCCTGGGGCCAGCACGGCTTCCAGAACAAGGTCGCGGCCTACGACGCGACGATTCGTTCGCCGCTGGTGATCTCCATGCCCGGACGTGTTCCCGAGGGAGCCGTCAGTCCGCGGCCGGTGGCCGGCGTAGATCTGGTCCCCACGATCTTCAGTTTCGCCGGTATCGACCTGCCGTGGCCCATGCACGGGGAGGACTTGATGCCGCTCGTCATGGACCCGGCGAGAGACTGGCCGCATCCCGTCTTGCTGGCCGCGACAGGTCGACGCTACGGTTCCGATACGGATCGCATCCCGACCGGGGATGACGTCGTGCATAGCGGCATCCCGTGGTACGTGATGCTAGTCGAGGGACGGTACAAGTACGTCCGCCCGCTCATCCGCGACCTGGAAGAACTCTACGACCTGCGCAACGACCCCGAGGAACTCGACAACCTAGCGATCAAGCCGGAGCACCGCCAGACACTCGTGCGCATGCGCGAATTGGCTATTGCCGAACTGCGCGAAGACGGCGCCGGCTTCGTCGACAACATGCCGCCGATTCAGGAGGCCCCTTAGATTCGTCCGTCGCGATCCTGCAGCAGCGGGGATCCACTACCCATGACTCCGGATCCGATTCTGGACGCATTCTGGCAGCGCGGGCTCATCCTCCTCGGCGAGCGTGTCCGGGAGCAATACGCCCTCAACACGCCGATCTTCATCGACCTCAGGCACAGCCTGTACGACGATCTCGACCTGCTCTGGCAACTTGGCACGGCGTTGCACCGGAAGATCATGGATCTCGCTGCTGGCTCCGACCAGATGCAGCAAGTCGTGGGCATACCGGATACCGCCACGCCGCTGGCCCTCGCCGCCGCTTTCGCGTCGCGGGCGACCTCGCACCCGCTCGCTTATGGACAACTCCGCAAGAAACCGGCCGCCTACCCCGGCGGCAAGGCGGGCACCAGCGCTTACATGGGAACCTGCGACCCGCGCCGCGAGATCACCCTCTTGGACGACGTGATCGCTTCCGGGGCGACGAAAATCTGGTCCGCCCGATTCTTGCAGGATGCCGGCCTCGCCGTGAAGCGGATCTTGGTCGTGGTCGACCGCGAGCAGGGAGGAGACCGAGTCCTGCGCGAGCAAGGCTTTGCCGTCCATTCCCTGTACCGCATCAGCGACATCGTGGCCTACTACTGCGAGCGTGGCACGGTAGATGGCGAAACCGCCCGTCTCGCGCTGGCGCACGTCGAGCGCAAGCGTCCGTCTGAGCGGGATTGACGGGCGTTCCGCAGGTACCGTTCAGAATCCCAAGAATCCGGACAGCGCTACGAAGCACATGTAGAAGGAGAAGGCCACGGTCACCGCCAGGCCCGCATTCAGCGCGCGGGATGGTGGACGGTCTCCGGCAACGCTCTTCTTGTTGAGCAGGATGAGCACGAACAGCGCCAGCAACGGCATCGCCACGGGACTCACGGCTTGCGAGGCGATCATGATGTTGACCGGCCGGCCGCCCAAGACCGGTACCACCAAGCCGCATAGCGACGCCGCCACGACCATGGCTCGAAACGCCGCGCGGCCCATGTCGCGCGGTAGTCCGAGGAAATCAGCCGCGATCCACGGGCCGAGCAGGTAGTTCGGGAAAAGCGACGACAGTCCCGCCGCTACGATGCCGATCACGAAGCCGCCCGTCGCCAACCCACCGGCCAGCGGCTCCAAGGTCTTCACCATGTCGATCGCCGCTTCGACTTCCATGCCCTGCCGATGCAGCGTGCCTGCCGCGCAGGCCATGATCGCTGCGTTGATGAAGAACAGAATCGTCATCGAAACCGCGGAGTCCCGCGTCACGAGCGGGAGTTGGCTGGCCTGCCAGCCTTCCTCCTGGACCAGCACGCTGCGCGTAAAGAGCACCACCGATGCCATGGTCGTCCCGACCATCCCTGCGATCAGCAGGCGAGGGTTGCCGGTCTCCGGAATTCCGGGCACCAAGCCCGCTGCCAAGTCGCGGGCGTCCGGCAGAACCGTCCCGGCGGTGAAGAAGAACGCAAGACCCATCACTCCCACTAGGCAAGCCAGAACCTTGAGGAAGAAGGCGTGGCGTCCAACCCAGTAGAGTGACACCAGCACGAGCGTCAGGAATGCGGCCGCGCCGACGGGATTCACTGATAATCCGAGGGCGGCTGCGCCCCACGCGCGCAGCACGTCCACGACAATCGCCATCACCCCGATGATGGAAGTGACTTGGGTCGCCGCCAGCGAGACGATCATCAGCGCGGTGACCGGTACGCCGAAGTGCTTCCGGAACAGATGCAGCAGCGTCTCGCCGGAAAGGATGGTGACGCGGCTGATGCCGACAATCATCAAGTGCGTGAACAGCGAGGCCAGTGCCAGCGTCCATAGCAGGGTCATGCCGTAGCTGGCACCAGCCACGCTCATCGTCGTCACGCTGCCCGTTCCGATGACGTATCCGATGATGAAGATGCCCGGCGCGAAAGCGGCCGCGCCGTGCTTGATGCGGCTCCAGTCCATCGTTGCGCAAGGATATCACCGCTGCGAGCGGCCGGCCTTCGACTGCGGGACTAGCCGGTGCTGCGCGCTGCCCTTCCGACGGAGGCACTACGGCGGCTCGAACCCTGCGAGCACCGCCGGGCATTCCGTTGCTGGCCGCTGCTCGGGCGTCGCGGTTCCCCGCGCATGAACACTGGATGCAGCTCGTCTCGCTGCCCTGTGCAGGCGATCCCATGCCTCTGCGCGTGCGTCGCGAACGGATCCGCACCGGTCGCGAGTTCCCGCAGGCCGCGCGTGAAGGGGCGCTAGCGACAACCGTTCGACGGTTGCCTTGGCCGGCAGCGGATCGGATTCAGCCGTACCGATATCGCCGCTTCCAGCGTCGAGCGGGAGATGGACGACCATCATGCCGGGGCCCGATTCGTGCAATGCCCGCATCCGCCCCGAGAGCCGGTAAGCGGCCCAGCTTTCGGTGACCTTCGCCGCTTCGGCGGCGACCGTTCCGGCCGCTCCCGAGCGCCTGTCGAACGCGCTTCGCGGTAATCCGCATCTAACTGATTCCAATAGCCTTACGGGAACGATCGCAACGTTCCGCAACGCATCTTCACAAGTCTGTCACCTAAAGATAACGAAGCCGTCACGCAATGATGACGCCCTCGTCGCCAGCTTGTTGATGGATCGTAACGCCTCCTCGATAGCTATGATTCTTAAGCCGCTCCGCATTGATCTCGGCGACCCGAAGGAGACTTATGAAGAATCACTCCCCTTTCCCGTCCGGAGACACCGGATTCGAAGGCACCGAACCCCGTCGCGACTGCAGCGACACGTTCGACGAGGTGCTCTCGCGACGCATCCGGCGCCGCTCCCTGCTCAAGACCGGATCCCTCGCACCGCTGTTCCACCTCGGGCAGATCGCCAATCTGCAGGGGCAGCAAGCCAGTTCCGGACTGACGTTCGCACCCATCAGCGGCAGCACCGACGACGAGATCGCGGTGCCCGAAAACTACACGTGGCAGCCTCTCGCCTCATGGGGCCAGCCGCTCACGGCCAGCGCTCCCGAATTCGACCCGAACGACCTCGACCCGGTCGCGCAACGCCAGCAAGTGGGCTACAACTGCGACTTCCTCGCTTGGTTTGAACTCCGCCCGCCCCTCCCGCCGGGATCCGGCATCGTGGGCGTCAATCACGAGTACACCAACCCGGAACTGATGTTCCCCGACTACGACGCGGAGACCACCGACCGCGGCACGGTGGACTACGAGATCGCCGCTCACGGCGTCTCGATGCTGCTCGTGAGGCGGCGCCTCGGCGCCAACGGCCCGGCCTACGAGCATGATCGCTCCAGCGCGATGAATCGTCGCGTCCATGGCGAGACACCGCTCCGCATCTCGGGACCGGTCGCCGGGCATCCGCTCCTCGTCACGTCGACCGATCGCACCGGAACCTTGGTGAAAGGCACGTTCAACAACTGCGGCGGAGGCGTCACGCCTTGGGGCACCTATCTGGCCGCAGAGGAGAACTTCGACCAGTACTTCGCCAACAACGCCGGCGTGACCCACGAGCTGGCCAAGACCGCGAACGAGCGGTTCGGTGTCCCCGAGGAAGGCGGTCGGCGGCCTTGGTCACGGTTCCACCGCCGATTCGATCTCAATCAAGAACCGAACGAGATCAACCGCTTCGGCTGGGTGGTCGAAGTCGATCCGTACAACCCCTCCTGGATGCCGCGCAAGCGTACCGCGATCGGTCGGTTCAAGCACGAGGCCGCTGCAACGACGCTCTCCGTCGCAGGCAACGCGGTGGTGTACTCAGGTGACGACGCACGATTCGAATACGTCTACAAATTCGTCTCGCAGGGCGTCTACAACCGGTCGGATCGCACGAGCGCCATGAAGCTGCTGGACAGCGGCACACTGTTCGTCGCAAAGTTCAACGATGACGGGACCGGCGATTGGATGCCGCTGGTTTACAACAGCGGACCGCTCGACGATTCGAACGGCTTCACGAGCCAGGCCGATGTCCTGCTGTTCCCGCGACAAGCGGCCGACCTGCTCGGAGCGACCCAGATGGACCGGCCCGAGGACATCGAAGTGAATCCGCGGACCAACAAGGCCTATGTCGCTCTGACCAACAACACCCGCAGGGAGGCCGGTGACGAGAACGCCGCCAATCCGCGCGGTCCGAATCCGATGGGACACATCGTGGAGATCACCGAGGACGGCGACGACAGCGGCGCGACCAGTTTCCGATGGGAGATTTTCATGCTATGCGGCGACCCGACCGACCCGGGGCAAGGCGCGTACTTCGCTGGATTCGACACGAGCCGTGTGAGCAAGATCGCGAATCCCGACAACTTGGCCTTTGACAAGGCGGGCAACATGCTGATCGCCACCGATGGCCAGCCGCGCAGGATTGCCATCAACGACGGTATCTTCTTCGTGCCAACCGAGGGACCCGAACGCGGTTTCAATCGCCAGATCTTCAGCGGCGTCGCGGGAGCCGAGTGTGCCTCGGTGATCCTGAACTCGAGTCAAGAACTGATGCTGGTGTCGATTCAACACCCCGGCGAGGGTGGCACCCGCATGGCGCGAACCTCGAACTTCGGCGGGCCGGTCGTGAATCGGCCGACGGTTGTGGCGGTCACCCGCACGACTGCGCCGTACCGTATCGGTGCGTAGGGCGCTACCCCGAACCGTTCTCGCGCTGCATCGAGGGGCGCGGAGTCGAGCACTCCGC
This sequence comes from Bryobacterales bacterium, assembly GCA_965242625.1. Lineage (GTDB taxonomy): Bacteria > Acidobacteriota > Terriglobia > Bryobacterales > UBA6623 > VXMF01. The sequence goes on from CBDEST010000005.1 coordinate 2,791,434, forward strand.
GCCCCACCCGTGCCAATGCCCAGCTGCGGATCCCGATACGTCGTAGCGCACTCCGCGTCGGGGTGGGGCTGCCGGCGTTCCTTGGTTGAATTCAGCGGGATACCTCGGTAGTCCACCGCAGTTTCGGAACGGGCACGGCCTTCGTGTTGGGCCAACGCTGTTCGCGTTCGCGCACGGTGCTCGCCGCCGTGGCAGGCCCAATCCGCGAACGCGGAGAATTGTTCTTCAAAGGCGGGCTTCGTGCGTGGAGATGCGGTGCTAGCGGGAAGAGGTCGTCGGTACTCGCCATCTACTGCCCGGACATACCTAGACTGGATTGCGAGGGCCCCTCGCGTCGGCTTGCAATTCTGCAAGCTCCGCCTCCACAGCCTTTGTCTTGCGTAGTGCCACCTCGTGCGCCTGAGCCGCGCTTTCAGCGCGCGACGCGGCTTCCTTGCGTGCCTGCGCGGCGCGTTCCGCCCGCGACGTTGCTTCCCTACGTGCCTGAGTCGTGCGCTCCACCCGCGACGCGGCTTCCCAGCGCGCCTGAGCCGCGCTTTCGGCGCGCGACGTGGCTTCCCAGCGTGCCTGCGCGGCGCGTTCCGCCTGCGACGTGGCTTCCCAGCGCGCCCTCTGCGCCTCCAGCCATAGTCGCTCCGCCTCCTCTTCGGGCAACTCGAGATATTTCCCAGTCTTTCGATCCCAGAATCGGAGCCGCTCGTCGGTGAAGTGCTGCTCCAACTGCAACACCGGACTCCATACTGCCACCGTGCCGTCGGGATGTTCTTCCCAAGGCATCCGCACGTACTTGCCGTCGACCAGCTCGAAGCCCTGTAGCCGCGGGTCGTGGTGCTCGCCCAATGGATCCACCAGCCAATACTCCCGCACCCCCACCTGCCGGAACTTCTCCTTCTTTTCCCTGGCGTCCCCCTTGATTGACGAGGGCGGACCGAACTCCCAAACCACGTCCGGCGGCTTGCCCGCCGCCCAGACCTTGTAGCTCTCTAGGTCCCGCATCGGCACGCCGAAGCTCACGAACACGTCCGGGACGACGGATACATCGGGATTCCCGCGCTCGTAGTACACCAGCAAGTCGATGGCGATGTACATGTCCATCCGGGCTCGAAACCAATGCGCCAGGATGCGGTAGCACTCGATCATCCACAGGATTTGCTTTTGGCTTGCCCCCATTGGAATTCCGTCCTCGCTGGGATATTCGACCGGATCCTCGGCGGGAACGGGTGGCTCCGCCGGGCGAGGTGGCACCCATGGCGGCGCGACCGCGCCCCTTGGCTCGCTTTGCTTAGCTTTCTTGACCGCCATGCGTCTGCAGGAGACCCTACGCCCGTGTCGCTCACTATACCGCACTAGCGGGCGGACCTGCCCGGTCGCGTCGAAGGGTGCGAAGGCATTGACCGGCGGCAGTGCGCGCTGCCGTGTCGGATCGTGCTACGCGTTGACTGTTGTCGACGGGGATTGGGGTGTTCGGCCACGGCAAGCTCGGATCGTCTCGGAACCGGCAAGGATGAGCATCGATGCCGTAAGTGCCGTTCAGATGCAGAGGTCGCGGAACGTCTTTTCGGCGAACATCCTGCAGGCATCTACGGTAACGCCTCGAATCTGACCCCCCCTGCGTGATCGCTCTCTGCAATCTCAGCGGCAAGACCGGAATCGCGGTTCCGCTACGGTCCCTCCACACTTCCTCGAACGGCGACGGTCTTGGGCGGGAGGCGGACGCGCCGTCCGCCACGAGGAACGAGGAGAATTGTTCCTCAATGGCGGGTTTCTCGCGTGGCGATGGGGTACCAGCGCAAGGATGTCGTCGGTGCGGTTTTCGCCATCTTCAGCCCGGACCTGCCTAGGCTGGATTGCGAGGGCCTCTCTCCCTAGCCTCCAGTTCTGCAAGCCGCGCTTCCACAGCCTTCCGCTTGCGTATCTCCTCCTCGCGCCCCTGATCCGCTCTCCTCCGCGCCAGTGCCTCGCTATCGGCGCGGGATTCGGCTTGCTCGCGCGCCCGATCCGCTTCCCTCCGCGCCTGCGCCTCGCTATCGGCGCGGGATTCGGCTTGCTTGCGCGCCTGCGCCTCTTGCTTGCGCGCCTGCGCCTCGCGCTCGGCGCGCGACTCGGCTTGCTCTTCGGGCAGCTCGAGATACTCCTCCGTCTTCGGATCCCAGAACCGCAGCTGCCCCTCCGTGCAGTGCTGCTCCAATTGCAATGCCGGACTCCATACCGCCAACGTGCCGTCGGGACGCTCCTCCCAAGGCATCTCCACGTACTTTCCGTCAACCAGCTCGAAGCCCTTCAAGGGCCGGTTGTGATACTCTCCATCCAGATCCACCAGCCAGTACTCGCGCACCCCCATCCGCCGGTACTTCTCCTTCTTCTCCCCGGCGTCCCCCTTGACCGTCGACTGCGAGCCGAACTCCCACACCACGTCCGGCGGCTTGCCCGCCTCCCAGACCTTGTAACTCGGTAGCGCCCGCTTCGGCACGCCGAAGCTCACGAACACGTCCGGAGCGACGGACGCCTTCTTCTTCCCGCGCTCGTAGTACACCAGCAAGTCGATGCCGACGAAGACGTCCAACTGGCCCCGAAACCAATGCATCAGCATGCGGAAGCACGCGATCATCCACAGGGCATGCTTAAAGCTTGACGCCATCGGAATTCCGTCCTCGCTGGGATACTCGACCGAATCCTCGGCGGGAACCGGCGGCGGTGCCGGGCGCGGCGGCACCCATGGCGGCGGCGGGCGCACCGGCTGCGGCGCAACCGCGCCCGCGGGCACGCTTTGCTGGACTTTCTTGACCGGCATGCGTCTGCAAGAGCGCCTACGCCCGAGTCGCTTACTATACCGCATCAGGCAGGCGGCCGCGCCCGGTCTCGTCTCAGCGCGCGAAGGCATTGGACAAGGGCAGGAACCGAGTCGCCACGTCGCCGAGTCGGTCCGGGCCGCGCCCTGATTCTTCGTCGGCGCCGGACACTGGGGCGGACGGATGCCACTGCCAGCACGGATCGCCCCGGATCCGGCAAGAATGAGCATCGATGCCGTAAGTGCCGTTCAGATGCAGAAGTCGCGGAACGTCTATTCGGCGAACATCCTCCGGGTCCGAGCGGCAACGCCTCGAATCTGGCTCCGCTGCGAGATCACTTTCCGCGGCCTCAGAAACAAGCACAAGTGCCACGACTCACCGTCGCTCAGCCTCGCCTACATGGTTGATGCCGCGCACGGCTTGGGCCCGATGCACCATGTCTATACCGGCAACCTCAGCGACGGCGGCGAACGGCCGGAGGCTTCCGGGGGCATCGCGGGCCGCCTCGACCGGATAGGCATCTCGCTCGACACCGGCATCCTGACCCCGCCCAAGGCATCGACAGTTCTGGACGACACGCCCCAGCCGCACGTGCCGAGCGCGTAGCGTGTGCGACCGCGTGTGCGGAGGGTACTGGGACGCAACTGCGTGCCGGACTTAGCGCAGCACGGGATGACGGCTCGCGACGACCGCTGGTAACTCAGATTCCAGAGCGATCCGTACGCGTTGCTGCAGATGTACTGGGAGTGCTTGGGGCGCATTGTGCTAGTCACCAACCGGGCCGTCGGTAGCGTGGCCGAGGTGGTCGCAGTGTACGGCCAGCTGCAGCACGTGGAACGGGTGGTCTCGGTGGTTGAAATGGCGCGGCCTGCCGATGGATCGAGCAGCAATCTGAAGGTGCATGCGTTCTGCTGCATCCCAGGTGTGTCTACCGTGAAACAACTCCTTGGGCCGGTGCCTCGGGACCTGCTACCGTGAAACAACTCCTTGGGCCGGTGCCTCGGGACCTGCTTAAGCAGCGGCTTCGGCTGTGGTTTGGGGAGTCAGGTTGTAGCCGAGGGAAGCGGCGCACGCCTTGAGGTTGGAAACGGTCTGCTCGCGGTATAGCTCCTCGTACTGGTCCGCGCCGATGTCGAAGTACTCCTGCCCGTAGCGCAGCGCGCGGTAGACCAGCGTCGCGAGCTTGCGCGCAAGGGCGAACACCGCCACCGTGAACCCCTTGCGGCGGGCGATGCGGCGGAAGTGCGCCCCCAGCGCCGAGTCGGAGCGCTGCAGCGAGAGCGCCGCCATGCGCAACGCTCCGGCGACCCGCGACGCGCCCTTGCCGTTGGCCTGCTTGCCGCGGAGCGGCTTGCCCCCCGAAATCGCCGTGCGCGGCGTCAGCCGCAGCCAGCTGGCGAAACGCTTCTCGTCCGGGAACGCGCTCAGATCCGCTCCCACCTCGGTCAGGATCGTGCGCGCGGCCCCCGTGCCGATCCCGTCGATGCGCGTCAGGTCGACACCCGTCACGCGCCACAGGGCCGTGCGCTCGGCTTGCTGTCCCTTCGCCTTCAGGGACGCCTCCTTGCGCGGATTCGGATGCGGCGGCGGCTCCGCATCGCGCCGCTCCTCCGGCTGCAGCGCCTCCATCTCCTTCAGCAGCTGCCGCTCGTAGGCGTCGATCTGCACCTGCACCGCGTCGTACATGCGCAGCGCCCGGTCCAGGTTGAACAGGTGCTCCACCCGCCACGTCCCGGTCAGGCACGCCGTGAACTCCGCCGCGTTCTTCCGGCAGCCGCGGTGCCGCAACGCCGCCAGCTTGCCCGGGTCGCGCTCGCCGGCCACGATCGCGCGCACGATGCGCATGCCGCTCTCCCCGGTCAGGTCGCTGACCGCGTGATGCACCTGCACGTTCATCTGATCCAGAGCCTGCTGCATCCACTGCACGAACCGCGAGCGCTCCTCGACCAGGTTGGCCAGCTGCCGGTGCAGCGCGCGCAAGCGCGTGATCGTCTCGTCCGGGCGGAACGAGCCGCGCAGCAGGCCGCGGCTGTGCAGCACCTGCAGCCACTGGCAGTCCGCCATGTCGGTCTTGCGCCCCGGCACGTGATGCATCTGGCGGGCGTTGACCAGGCACGGCTCGATGCCCCGCGACTCGAGCAGCTCGTAGAGCGGGATCCAGTACACGTGGGTGCTCTCCATGGCCACCGTCTCGATGCCCTCCGCTTGCAGCCAGGCGACCAGCCGCTCCAGCTCGGGCGTGGTCGTGCCGAACTTCTGCACGTTGGGCCCCGCGCCCTCCGCGGCCGGGCAGCAGACCCAGTGCTCGCGGCTGGCCAGGTCGATGCCCGCGGCGTGCGGGCGGAAGGCGGGCAGCTCGTGCAAGCCGGCCGCCGCGCGCGCCTTGCGGCCCGCGCGGCGGCGGCTCTTGCGCGCCCGCTCGCGGGCGTCTTGATCCGCGGGACGCTTGGATGCGTTCTTCATGGGTATCCTCCTCGGGTCGCGCGGCCGCGGCCCGGGGTGGCGATTGAATGGAATCTACCGTGGGGGAGAGCCTCCGGGGAAGCCTCGCCAATGAACAACAGCCTGCCGGGCCCAAACTCTGCTTGGGGCATGCGCACCAATGAATAGGGGGGCTTAACTGCCGCCGCCGCGCGCCGCGACTATCCTACCCTGGGCCGCCTGTTTCTCTTTGAATAACCCGCGCTAGCGCGGCGGCCCGACTACCGTGAAACAACTCCTTGGGCCGGTGCCTCGGGACCTGCTACCGTGAAACAACTCCTTGGGCCGGTGCCTCGGGACCTGCTTAAGCAGCGGCTTCGGCTGTGGTTTGGGGAGTCAGGTTGTAGCCGAGGGAAGCGGCGCACGCCTTGAGGTTGGAAACGGTCTGCTCGCGGTATAGCTCCTCGTACTGGTCCGCGCCGATGTCGAAGTACTCCTGCCCGTAGCGCAGCGCGCGGTAGACCAGCGTCGCGAGCTTGCGCGCAAGGGCGAACACCGCCACCGTGAACCCCTTGCGGCGGGCGATGCGGCGGAAGTGCGCCCCCAGCGCCGAGTCGGAGCGCTGCAGCGAGAGCGCCGCCATGCGCAACGCTCCGGCGACCCGCGACGCGCCCTTGCCGTTGGCCTGCTTGCCGCGGAGCGGCTTGCCCCCCGAAATCGCCGTGCGCGGCGTCAGCCGCAGCCAGCTGGCGAAACGCTTCTCGTCCGGGAACGCGCTCAGATCCGCTCCCACCTCGGTCAGGATCGTGCGCGCGGCCCCCGTGCCGATCCCGTCGATGCGCGTCAGGTCGACACCCGTCACGCGCCACAGGGCCGTGCGCTCGGCTTGCTGTCCCTTCGCCTTCAGGGACGCCTCCTTGCGCGGATTCGGATGCGGCGGCGGCTCCGCATCGCGCCGCTCCTCCGGCTGCAGCGCCTCCATCTCCTTCAGCAGCTGCCGCTCGTAGGCGTCGATCTGCACCTGCACCGCGTCGTACATGCGCAGCGCCCGGTCCAGGTTGAACAGGTGCTCCACCCGCCACGTCCCGGTCAGGCACGCCGTGAACTCCGCCGCGTTCTTCCGGCAGCCGCGGTGCCGCAACGCCGCCAGCTTGCCCGGGTCGCGCTCGCCGGCCACGATCGCGCGCACGATGCGCATGCCGCTCTCCCCGGTCAGGTCGCTGACCGCGTGATGCACCTGCACGTTCATCTGATCCAGAGCCTGCTGCATCCACTGCACGAACCGCGAGCGCTCCTCGACCAGGTTGGCCAGCTGCCGGTGCAGCGCGCGCAAGCGCGTGATCGTCTCGTCCGGGCGGAACGAGCCGCGCAGCAGGCCGCGGCTGTGCAGCACCTGCAGCCACTGGCAGTCCGCCATGTCGGTCTTGCGCCCCGGCACGTGATGCATCTGGCGGGCGTTGACCAGGCACGGCTCGATGCCCCGCGACTCGAGCAGCTCGTAGAGCGGGATCCAGTACACGTGGGTGCTCTCCATGGCCACCGTCTCGATGCCCTCCGCTTGCAGCCAGGCGACCAGCCGCTCCAGCTCGGGCGTGGTCGTGCCGAACTTCTGCACGTTGGGCCCCGCGCCCTCCGCGGCCGGGCAGCAGACCCAGTGCTCGCGGCTGGCCAGGTCGATGCCCGCGGCGTGCGGGCGGAAGGCGGGCAGCTCGTGCAAGCCGGCCGCCGCGCGCGCCTTGCGGCCCGCGCGGCGGCGGCTCTTGCGCGCCCGCTCGCGGGCGTCTTGATCCGCGGGACGCTTGGATGCGTTCTTCATGGGTATCCTCCTCGGGTCGCGCGGCCGCGGCCCGGGGTGGCGATTGAATGGAATCTACCGTGGGGGAGAGCCTCCGGGGAAGCCTCGCCAATGAACAACAGCCTGCCGGGCCCAAACTCTGCTTGGGGCATGCGCACCAATGAATAGGGGGGCTTAACTGCCGCCGCCGCGCGCCGCGACTATCCTACCCTGGGCCGCCTGTTTCTCTTTGAATAACCCGCGCTAGCGCGGCGGCCCGACTCTGCTGCAACATCCGCACCGGCGGGCGCGGGTCGCGTGGGGGTCGGAACTGACGCCGGCGCAGATGCGCGCGGGATTGCGGGAGGTGCGGCATGTCGATCTGCTTGCGCGCCCGGGCACCGGCGGGATACGCCATACTGACTAGAGCACGATGGCGACACGAATCCTGGGCGCGCTGCTGGGCATTTCCTTGCTGGTCGCTACCTTGGCGGCGCAGCGCGTCGAGGTGGAGGAGTTCACGCTCGAAAACGGGATGCAGTTTCTCTTGCTGCCCCGCTCCGGCGACCCTAACGTCGCTGCGGGCTGGGTCTCGAAGTTCGGTTCGGTCAACGAGCGGCCCGGTGTCACCGGCGTCGCGCACCTCTTCGAGCACATGATGTTCAAAGGCACCCGCACGATCGGGACCAAGGACATCGACCGCGACCTCGCCATCATCGACGAGCTCGATGCGCTGCGGGCGGAGATCGAATCCGAGCGGGCTGTCCTGCTCGAGAAGCAGCGGCGCGGGCTGATCGAGGATCCAAGCGACCCCGCCAATCGGAGCCCCGCGCACACGGCGCTGCTCGAGCGCTTCGAAGCGCTGATCGCAGAACAGCACGCGCTGCTCGTCAAGGACGAGTTCTCGAGGATCTACACGACCAACGGCGGTTCGGGCATGAACGCCGGGACGACGAGCGATTTCACGATCTACTTCATCAACGTGCCCGCGAACAAGCTTGAACTGTGGTTCTGGATGGAGTCGGATCGGCTGGCCGACCCTGTGTTCCGGGAATTCTACGCCGAACGGGACGTGGTCCGGGAAGAGCGGCGGCTGCGTACCGATTCGACGCCCACGGGGAAACTCAACGAGCAGTTCGAGTCGATGTTCTGGCAAGCGTCCCCGTACGGCTGGCCCGTGATCGGCTGGCCGAGCGACTTGGACGCCATCACGCGCGCCGAGGCCATGGAGTTCTTCGACCTGTATTACGCGCCGAACAATCTAGTTGCCGCGTTAGTCGGCGATTTCGATCCGAACGTGGTCAAGGCTCTCGCGCGCAAGTACTTCGGCCGCTTGGAGCGCGGGGCACGCGAACCCGGCCCGGTGCGCACGAGGGAGGTCGAGCAGCAGGCCGAGCAGCGCTTGGCGGGCCATGCCGAAACGCGGCCGCAGGCGACGATCCGGTTCCACACCGTTCCGGACGCCCATGTCGACGAACCGCCGCTGATCGTGCTTTCCGCCGTGCTCAATGGACGCACCGGGCGGTTGTACAAGTCCTTGGTGCTCGAGCAGAAGGTCGCCGTGCAAGCGGGTGCGGGCGTGAACGGGCGCAAGTACGACGGCTCGTTCGAAATCAGCGGCGTCGCCGCGCCCGGGTCGACGCCCGAGGATGTCGAGGCAGCGCTGCTGGCCGAACTCGAGCTGCTGGCCAGCGAGCCCGTCGGGGACCGCGAGTTGCAGAAAGTGAAGAACCAGCAGCTCGCCGGGGACTTCCGCAAGCTGCAGTCCAAGTTCGGCCTGATGTTGCAGCTGTTGACGTACGAGGCACTCGGCGATTGGAGCAACGTCAACGCCTTCTCGGACCGGATCCAAGCCGTGACGCCCGACGACATCCAGCGCGTCGCCAAGCGCTATTTCACGCCGACCAATCGATCGGTGGCCATGTACTACACGAGGGAGGGTACGGGTTCGCCGGGGCGTCCGGGGCCCGGCCCCGGCAGTCCGCCGCAAGGAGGCCCGCGATGAAGCGCCGCGATTGGCTCAAGACCGCTACCGGCGGCTTGCTGGGGGCCGTCGCGCGAGCACAGGACGCATTGCCCTCGCACCCCCGCGACCTCGAGTTCCCGCCGCTGTCGTTCGAGCCCCCGGATCCCTCCGCCTACCGCCACGAACTCGACTCGGGAGCGGTGGCGTACTTGGTCGAAGACCATCAGCTGCCGCTGGTCGACGTGTCGCTGACGTTGCGCGCCGGCTCGTACCAACTTGGCCCGGAATCCGCCGGATTGGCTTCCTTCACGGGCAGCCAGTTGCGCTCCGGCGGGACCACCGTGCGCAGCGCCCGGGAATTCGACGAGGAGGCCGCGTTCCTCGCCACGCAGATCGGCGCGAGCATCGGCAGCACCTCGGCGTCGGCATCGGTGAACTGCCTGAAGCAAAACCTCGATGCCTCCTTGGACATGTACTTCGAGATGCTCAAGTCGCCGGGCTTCGACGAGGAGCGGCTGGAGGTGGCCCGAGCGCGGACGCTGCAAGGCCTCGCCCGCCGCAACGATCGCCTGGACCGCATCCTTTCGCGCGAGTTCGCCCGCTTGTTGCGGGACCGGCACTTCACCACCGTCCAGTCCACGCAGGCCTCGATCCAAGCCGTCACTCGCGAGCGCATGCAGGGCTTTCACGCGCAGCGATTCGACCCGCATGGCATGTTCTTTTCCGTCTCGGGGGACTTCGACACGGCGGACATGGTGCGCCGGCTGAACGCGGCGCTCGCCGACGGCTGGCCCGGCGAGACTGTCGCTCCCGGTGACATCCCCGCGCCGACCCACGAGCCGGTGCCCGGCGTCTACCTGGTTGACAAGACGAGCCGCGACGTCAACCAGTCGCACGTGGCGATCGGCCATCTCGGGATTCAGCGGGACCATCCGGATGCGTTCAAGGTGCGCATCATGAATTCGGTCCTCGGGGGCGGAGGCTTCACTTCTCGGATCATGGTGCGCGTGCGCTCCGACGAAGGCTTGGCTTACAGCGCCTACTCGCGCTACGTGCCCGGCACGTACTACCCCGGCACTTTCCAAGCAGGCTTCCAGTCCCGCAACGCGACCTGCGCGCAGGCCGCCGCGATCGTGATCGAGGAGATCGAGCGCATCCGCGCAAGCAAGGTCACCGTGGAAGAACTGGACACGGCGAAGAACTACCTGATCGAGATCTTCCCGCGCTTCTTCGCCACCGCTGGCCAAGTTGCCGGCACCTTTGCGAGCGACGAGTTCACCGGCCGCGCAAAGGACTATTGGCAGCGCTACCGCCAGCGCATCGCGGACGTCAGCGCGGACGACGTGCTCGACGCCGCGCAGAAGCACCTGCACCCGGAAAAGCTCGTCATCCTGGCGGTGGGGGCCAGGGAAGCGATGCTGCAGGGCAATCCGGACAAGCCCGAGTTCAGCTTCGAATCGCTGGCGGGCGATGGAGGCATTCGCTCGATCCAGTTGCCGGATCCGCTGACGATGGAGTATCCCGACGCTTGAGTCGATCCGCCCGCAGCTTAGAGCAGCGAACGGATCTCGCGACAGATCGCACGTGTCGCGGGGGACCGGTTCAGCGTGTAGAAGTGCAGTCCGGCCACGCCTTCCCGCAGGAGCTCGCGGCACTGGTCGGTCGCGTGTTCGATGCCTATGGCTCGAATCGACTGGGAGTCGTCGCTGACCGCCTCCATGCGCTCCATGAGCGCGCTCGGGATGCTCGCTCCGCACATGCTCGCGAAGCGCTTGGTCTGATCCAAACTGAGGATCGGCATGATCCCCGCCACGATTGGCGCGGCGATTCCAGCTTCCAGGGCACGGTCCCGGAAGTGCAGGAAGTCGCGGTTGTCGAAGAATAGCTGGGTGATCAGGAATTCGGCTCCCGCGTCTACCTTGCGTTTGAGGTTGGCGAGATCGATCTCGGCCGACGGGGCTTCGGGATGGGTCTCGGGGTAGCAGGCGCCGCCGAGGCAGAAGTCGTACCGATCGCGAATGAACGTCACGAGTTCGCTAGCGTATCGAAACCCACCCGGGACGGGTGCGAAGCGGCTCTGGCCGGGCGGCGGATCCCCTCGCAGGGGGAGCACGTTGTCGATGCCGCCAGTCTCGAGAGACTCGAGTACTTGGGTGATCTCGGCGCGGTCCGCGCCCACGCAGGTCAGGTGCGCCATCGCCTCGATGCCGATATCGCGCCTGATGCGCTGCACCAACTCGACCGTCTTCCGGCGGGTCGTGCCGCCAGCGCCGTAGGTCACCGAAACGAAGCTGGGCGTGAGTGGACGCAACGCCTCGATGGCCGAGAAGAGGCGCTCGAAGCCGGCGTCGTCTTTTGGCGGGAAGAACTCGAACGAGACCGTCGGCGAACCGGCAGCCAACATCTGACTGATCTTCATCGCCGCGCGCCTTCAGGCTATCACGGACCGCATCGGCGGCACCGGAAGCTCGACGAGGAAGGCGCACCGTTCGCGGTGCCGAAACACTTTGACCCAGTCGTGGCTGCCGAGACGTGCCGGCGGTTCGCGATGCACGATTCAAGCTGGAGGAAGGTCCGGCAACAACCCCCGGGGGCACCGCTCTCGCCTTAGCCCCACCGTTCCGGTGCGCGTCCCGGCCCTTGCGGAGTGGATTGCCAAGACTCTCGACGAGACCGAATGCGCTGGCAGTCGGAGGCATTCAAGACCTTGCGGTGCCTCCCAACGCGAAATGCAGCCGGGTTCTGCTGGTGCCCGCCGCCGAGCGCTTGTCAAGGTGCGGGTTGGTCTGCAGGCACATCCTCCGTGACAGACGGGTCGCCGGGCGCGCCGAGTGTCGAAGCCTCGCTGCTAGGCGCGGCACCGGTCGGTGCCACTGTCTCAGTCTTGGTCGGTGCCTGCACCTTCACACTCTGCGGTTGCGGGAGCGGAGTGCCTGAACGGTCATCGGAGCGTGCCATGTCGAACACGACGATGAACAGTGCCACCAGCAGCGTGATCATCGCACCCAGCATCCAGCGGATCATCCTCAGTTGGGATTCGATAGCCTTGAACCGAGCCTCCATAGCCTCGAACTTGCCGTTCATCTCCGTGCGTAGCGACTCGAACTTGCCATCCATCTTCCTGCACAGGGACTCGAACATCACGTTCACCTCCCTGCGAAAAACCCCGATCTCGCGTCGCACGGTCGCCTCGATCAGCCCCGCAGGTCCTTCGCCGCATGATTAACCTCTACGGGATCCGATGTCACTTGGGACAGGATGCCTGCCAGCCCGGGTTGGTAACGACTCTCCGGGGCCTCGACCCCCTGCACTGCAGCGACACTTTGCTCGACTTGGCCCGAGGCCGACGATGCCCCTGCGGGCCGCGTCGTGTCGCGATGCTCCCCGTCCCCGCGCTGCGTGGATTCGGGCGAGGACTGCTTGGTCTGCGTTGAATCTCGGCAGATCGCCGGGGTACTGGGACAGTTGCCGTTTCCCTCATCGCGGTCCCCGAGGTAACGGCGAATCCCGAGCGTAATCGGTCAGCGTCGTTGCAGCCCGGTCTGATCCGCCGCGAAGGACATGCATCCGGAACTGGCAAGGGAACGGCGACGGGTTGCGCGCCGTGTGATCCATTTCGTACTGCTACGCTGTGGCCATGCGAGCCCCGCCGGAGTTGCTGAGCCGGGACATGCTCGAGCGGCTCGAGCGCCTCACGATCCGCTGGAGCCAGTCCTTTCGCGGACGGATCGGCGGTGACATCGTTTCGCGCTACGCGGGAGTGGGGCACGAATTCCTCGATCATCGACACTTCCAGAGCGGCGACGATCTCCGCGCCGTGAACTGGCGGGCGTACATGCGTCTCGAGCGCATGTTCCTCAAGCTGTTTCGGTCGGAGCCGCGCATCCCTGTACGCATCCTGATCGACACTAGCGAGTCGATGGCGTGCGGCGGAGCGTCGGTCGATGAATCCAAGTTCGCCTACGCCTGCCGGTTGGCGGCCGCGCTCTGCTACGTAGGCTTGGTGCGCCTCGAGACGATCGTCCTGCAGCCGTTCTCGGAGACCCTCGCCGACTCGTTCCGGGCGCACGGCGGCCGCTTGCGGTACGCGCAGGCGGCCGAATACATATCGTCCTTGAGAACCGGGGGCCTCACGGCCTTCCAGCGGCCGGTGCGCGACTACCTGATGAAATACCGGGTGCCCGGCCTCACATTCGTGCTCAGCGATTTCCTTGATCCGGGCGGACACGCACTTCCGCTGGAGCACTTGGCGGGAGAAGGGCACGAGGTTCACCTGCTGCACCTAGCGGGACCGGCGGACCGCGAGCCTTCTTGGCGCGGAGAGCTCGAGCTTTTCGATGCGGAATCCGACGAGACGCTGGTCGTGAGCCTGGACGACGACTCCGCTAGGGAATATCGCGAGGCCTACGACGAGTTCTGCCGCTCGCTGGAGCGGCACGCCCAGCGCTCCCGCGCGCACTACGCGCACCTTTCGACGACCGAACCGCTCGAGCAGGTGCTATTCCGGCAGTTACCAGCGACCAGTCCGGATGCGATCAAGGCCATGGAAGCGTTGCGAGCGTAATTCATGGGTCTGCTCAATCTCGCCCTGGGGCAGCTGCTCGGGCTGTTCTTGCCGATCGCCGGTTTCTTGGTGGCCCTGTATTTCTACGACCGGTCGCGGCGGAGGGCGGTCGTGTCCACGCTGCGCTTCTGGCCGCGCCGTCTGGCGCCCGCTGTCCGCCAGAGGCACAAACGCATCCAGCACCCGCTCTCCCTGTTGCTGCAGGTCGTCGCGTTGCTGCTCTTGCTGCTCGCGATCGCCGACCCGCGTCCGGAGGCGCTCGGCGCTCCCTCCAAGCATGTCGTAATCGTCCTCGATACCTCCGCCGCGATGGCTTTGTCCGACAATGCCGGGAACCCGATCATGCCTCAGGCGCGAGCGCTCGCCATGGCCTACCTCGAGCGGATCCCGAGCCGTGACCGGATTCTCCTGATCGAAGCTGACGGTGCGCCGCGCGTCAGCGTGCCGTTCAGCACCGACCGGATGCTCTTGCGCGAAGCGATCCTCGAAGCCGCGGCGGGCCGTACCGCCTTGGATCTAAGGGCCGCTCTGGACTTGGCTGTCGGTACTTTGCGCTTGGCGCTGGACTCCGGCGGCGAGACGCTTCCGGCGCGCGCCGAATTCGGGGAGACCGTCTACATCGGGCCCGGCCGCTACGCCGGGCAGCCCGCCCGGCCTGGATCCGTTCCCCGCCTGCGGTACTTGGAGACCGGCACGCCGCGCGACGCGCTGGGAGTCCTCGCGTTGCGGGCTTCCGCCGACCCCGCTGACCGCGGGCAGTGGGAGGTCGAGCTACGCGCTCGCAACTACGCGTCCGCGCCTGCCTCCGTGCCCTTCGAATTCTTCTTCGATGGCAAGCGGCTCGGTCACCGCGAGCTAGACATTCCGGCGGGGCAGGACGCCTCGCTCGGATTCACTCTGCGCACGCAGAGAGCCGGACTCTTGGAAGCCCGGTCGACGGTCCAAGACGAGTACTCCGCCAATAACCATGCTTCGGTGAGGATTCCCGGGACGCGCCGCACGCAGTTGCAGGTCTTGGGAGCTACCCCCGAGTCGTTCGCACCGCTTCTCGCCGCAGGCGCGCGTGTGGATCCCACTTTCGTCGATGCGCTAGATCAACTCTCCGATGACGCCATTCACGTGTGGGCGCGCGGCGGCGATGCCAAGGCTTCGCGCCGCGCCATCCTGCTGGCTCCCCCCGGCACGGTCTCTCCCGCCGGCGAAGCGGGATCCGTTCGCGAGCGGCCGATCGCGAGTTGGTCTGTTGCGCATCCCTTGGCCCGGGGCGTCCGCGATCAAGACTTCGTGCCGGACCGGGCGCGCCTATTCGAGCCCGCGGCGGGAGATGAAATCGTCGCCGCGACGGATGGCGGCCCCGTCATTCTGGCTCGCTCCGAAGAGGGCCGCCGCATGGTGGCGTTCGGATTCGACTTGGCGGGGAACTCGGTCCGCGGAAGGCTGGCGGCTCCGTTGCTGTTCGCCAACGCCGTGACTTGGCTCGATGCCGCCGCCTTCCGTCCGGAAACCATCGAGGCGCGGGCGCCCGGGGCGGTCGCGATCGACGCCCCGAATTCCTCGCTCGAGGATGTTGTCGTGAGTACGGAAGGCGGCGTTCCCGTGCCGTGGATCCTGTCCCAAGGGCGGGTGCGGTTTTACGCAGGACAGCCCGGCACGTACCGCGTGACGACAGCGGATCGTGACGTCACGCTCCACCTCGATCAGCCGCGCATCGCCGGCCAGAACTGGGATCCGGGCGACGCGCTGCGCGGCTTGCCGCCCGCGAGGCCGGGCACCGGGGAGCCGTGGGCGGTTTGGCCTTGGCTGGCGGCGCTTGGCGCATTGCTCTTGCTCTACGACTGGACCCGGTTCGGACGCGGGCGGCGCCTGGCCACCGGGGCGGTCCCCACTGGGGCAGCGGAAGGCCGGGCGTCGTGACGATTCAGTCTGTCTGGCCGTTGCTGCTGCTGATTCCCCTTGCCGCGTGGTGCGCGTGGGGGTGGCCCCACAGTCCGCGTCGCATTGGCCTCTTGCTGAAGGTCTTGGCGCTGGCGGCGGTGTGCTTGGCATTGGCAAGCCCGCAATGGCGCATCCGCGAAACCTATGCCGCCGTGGCCATGCTCGGCGACGCCTCGCGGAGCGTTCCGGAAGCGCAGCGAAGCCAGCAGCGCGCGTATGCCGAGCGGGCCCGGGCGGCCGCTGGCGGGCACACCTTTCGCTCGCTCGAATTCGGAGCCTTCCCGTTGCGGGAGCTCCGGGATGCCGAACCGAGCCGGTCGACGAATCTCGAGGCCGCCATCCGCAATGCCATGAGCGCCCTGCCGGCGGATCGGATCCCGCGCCTCGTGCTGCTCAGCGACGGTCTCGCGAACGAGGGCGCGGTCGAGCGCGCCGTTTACCAAGCGTGGCGCCGCGGCGTGCCGGTCGACACCGTCGCGCTGGAAGGGAGGGCCGAGCCGGGCTTTGACATCGGGACGGTTCGCATCCCCCACGAAGCGTTTGTCGGCGAGCGCTTTCCGATCGAGTTCGAGGTGGACAGTCCCGCGCCCGCGGCAGCTGAACTGGACTTGCGCGCGGAGGGGCGCTCGATCGACGGTCGGTCGTTACGCCTGCCTTCCGGGAGGAGTACCGTGACCGTGCGCGCACGGCTCGACTCTCCCGGTGCGACGTTGATCGAGGGCGTGCTGGACGCCGGGGATCGCGGAGAGGCCCGGTTTACCGGGGCGCTGGCGATCCGGCAGCCGCGCGCGCTGCTCGTCTCGCCGGATACCGAATCGCAAAACGCCCCCCTCGCGAACGTCCTGCAGGCGGCCGGTTTCGATCTGGATCGAACCAGCGGTTCGGCCGCTCTGCATTCCGTCCGGCGGGCCGATTACGACTTGCTGCTGTGTTCGAACGAAGACTTCGAGGCTTGGCCGCCGGCCGTCAAGGAACGCTTGGCGGAGTTCGTCCGGGATGGAGGAGGTCTCCTGCTGATCGCCGGGGAACGGAACCTGTATCGGGAGCCGACCGAGGCGCGGGAGGACGCCCTGCAGGGAATGCTGCCGGCGACGCTGGCTCCGCCCCGCACGCCCGAGGGCACGGCGGTGGTCTTGGTGGTCGACAAATCGTCGTCGATGGAAGGCAAGAAGATGCAACTGGCGCGGCAATCCGCTCTGGGCGTCGTCGAGAACCTGCGCCCTATCGATAGCGTCGGCGTGCTGGCCTTCGACAACTCGTTCGAGTGGGCCGCTCCGTTGCAGCGCAATCAGTTTCCGGACGAGACCAAGCGGCTGATCAGCAGCATCGTCGCGGACGGCGGCACCCAGATCGCGCCAGCGCTGGGAGAAGCCTACCGGCTCATCCGTCCCCAGGATGCCGTCTACAAGCACATCCTGCTGCTGACCGACGGCATATCGGAAGAAGGCGACAGCATCGCGCTCGCTCGCGAGGCGGCGGCGAACGACGTGACCATCTCGACGATCGGTCTGGGACAGGACGTGAATCGCTCCTATCTCGAGCGGGTCGCCCGAAGCGCCGAGGGGCAGTCGTATTTCTTGATCGACATTTCCGCGCTGGAGCAGATCGTGCTCAAGGACGTCATGGAACACACAGGCACGTCCGTGACCGAGCGCGAGTTCGTGCCGGTCGCCGCACGGGACTTTGAAATCCTCGACGGGCTGGACTTGGCCGAGCCCGGCCCGTTGCTCGGCTGGGTGAAGTTCGAAGCCAAGGAGGAAGCCGAGACCGTCCTCTCGGCCGCCGAGGAAGACCCTCTTTACGTCCGCTGGCAGTACGGCTTGGGCAAGTCCGCGGTATTCACCTCGGATGCCAAAGATCGCTGGGCGACGAACTGGGTCGCATGGGACGGCTTCGACGTGTTCTGGGCCAACGCGTTGCGGGACCTCTTGCCGCGTAGCGCCGCCACCGAGACGCAAGCCGAGTTCGATCCGGCCACCGACGAAATCGTCGCGCGGTTCCAGGTGTCGGAGGCGCTGGATGTCGACGCCTTGCCGGACATCTATGCCAATGGTCCGGACGGCTACCGATACGTCGCGCAGCCGCGCCCGGTCGAAGGGGGCTTCGAGGCGCGGTTCCCCGCTGCGGGCTTGTACGGTCTGTTCCGCTTCCGGCCGGCCGAGGCTTCGCGGGAGTTTCCCGAGACGGCGTTCTACCGGGAGAACGCCGAACTGCGGTCGTTCGGGTCTGACCCGGAACTGCTGCGGTCGATCGCCGCGGCTACCGGCGGTCGTTCGAATCCGCCACCGCAGGATCTGTTTGCGTCAGGCGGACGAACGGTCGAGCGATGGATGGACCTATGGCCGTTGCTGCTGGCGTTAGCGATCCTGCTGAACCTGATCGAACTCGTGGCCCGCAAGGGCTGGCTGCCGGCGCTCGGGCGCTGGGCTTGACGCCCGGATGGGCGGCCGGTTCCTCTGTTAATCTAGGAATTGGAAATGAGTGTGCGGGTCTACACCACCCAATGGTGCTCAGACTGCTGGCGGGCCAAGCAGTTCCTGCGGGAGAAGGGTGTCGAATTCTCCGAAATCGACATCGAGCAGGACGACGAAGCGGTGGAACTCGTCATGGCGAAGAACGACGGCAAGCGGCGGGTACCCACCTTCGAAGTCGACGGTGCCTACTACGGCAATCCAACCATCCCCGAACTCGCCCGGATCGTCGGAGTCTCGATCTGAACGCACCGGGTCGCAGGCTCGAGCCCGCCCCGCTTCGATCAGACGGTTGATCGGTTCCCGAGAGGCCGGCAATCATGCCCGTCTCCGAGGCACGTCATCGCGAGCGAATCCAGAAGCTTCCGCGAGTGTCCACCAAGCGCCCGACTCACGCCTCTCGGAACACAATGCAGACAGGTGCGTCGATCTCGAGTTCCGCGCCCGTGGCTGCCAACCCGCCGGATTCCTGATCGATGCGCAAGATGACGATGTTGTCCGAGTTCTGGTTGGCCGCGAGCAAGTAGGCTCCGTTGGGTTCGATCACGAAGCTGCGCGGCCAGTTCCCGCCGCTCGACACCTGACCCCTTGATTCAAGCCGTCCGCTCGCTTCATCCACGGCGAACACCGCGATGGAGTCATGCCCCCGGTTCGTGGCATACACGAAGCGCCCGGAAGGATGGACTCGAATCTCCGCGGTGTAGTTCTCCCCTTGGAACTCCGCTGGCAGGGTCGATGCGGTTTGGACCGGATCCAGGACGCCGGCTTCCGCGTCGAAGGCATAGGCCGTGACGGTGGACGCCAGTTCGTTGATGCCGTACGCGAAGCGTGCGGATGGATGCAGCGCGAAGTGACGGGGGCCCGAACCCGGCGCGACATCGACATGCGGCGGATCGTGCGGCGTCAGCATCGCTGTCGCGGTATCGGCTCGATAGACCTTGACCTGGTCGATCCCGAGGTCGGAAAAGAACGCGAACCGGTCGTCGGCCGAAAAGTCCGCCGAGTGCGCGTGCGCCTGCTCTTGGCGGCTATGCACGCTGCTGCCGACATGCTGAACGAACGAAGCGGCCTCTCCCAAGGTGCCATCGCTGTCGATCGGAAAGGACGCGATGTTGCCGCCCTTGTAATTGGCGACGATCAGCATCCTGCCGCCCGAATCGATACTCAGGTGACACGGCCAGCCGCCGCCCGAAGAGACCTCGTTCAGCTTGGTCAACCGCGCCGACTCGGAATCGATCGCGAACGAGAGAACCGACCCGCTCCCGGCGCTGTCGAAGTCGTCCGTCTCGCTCACCGCGTAGAGATGGTCACCGTTGGGATGGAGTGCCAGAAACGAGGGCTCGCGGACCTCGGCCGCTAGTCCTAGCGGCTCCGCTCGGCCGGCCGACGGATCGAACCGAAAAGCGTAGATCCCGGCGCTCGTCTCCTTGGTGTACGTGCCGACGTACATCACGACCTCTGGATCCGTATCCTGCACTTCCGAGGGTGGCAGGCCCGAGCAGGCCGCGAGCACGACAAATGACGCCCGATACACATAGCGAAGAATCCGCACGACCTTCATGAGACTCCCCGAACGCAGCGCCCGTCAACCCCGGGGGCCTCCCCTGTCAAGAGACAGCGGGAACCGGCATTTCCACTCGCGATTCAATCCCCACAGGCAGTTTCTCGCCATAAGCGGCTGGCAGCAACAGCCGCAGTGACACAGAGCTCGCCGACACCCGGACCGGCAGCTCCCCCGCGACCTCCCCGTCCAACTGGAAGGGCACGCGGGCATCGTCAGTTGACTCGAGTCGCAGGTCCACGCAGGCGTCATGGAAGATGCCCGGCCACCAAGATGTCGCCGCGCAAATGCCAGCGACCAAGTAACCGCAATACCGTACCGGGTTCGTTCCTGTGAACCGAGCGACCTCCAGTTGCTCGGCTAGGAGGTTCGCCTTGGGAGTGAACACGAGGCCGCCTCCGTACGTGCGGCTCTTCGAGACCACCACGAGGCTGGATGGGCCATCGGCCGGTTCCCGGTCTCCAACCACGACCCGGACTGTCGGGAACGGGCGAACGGCTTGCTGCGCCCCGCACCACCAGAAGGCCGCTTGGCCGAACTTGCGTTTCATCGGCGGGGTCGTTCGGGCGGCGATCGCGGCGTCCAAGCCGGCGCCGCACATCAATAGGAAGTAGCGCTTGTATCCGCCGGTAGATTCGGCCAGCCCCAATCGGATTGTGCGCTGCTGCAGGATGGGGAGCAAGCCAGCGACCGCGTGCGGACTGGTCGGCAGTCCCAGCTCGCGAACCAAGACGTTCGCCGTGCCCCCGGGCAGTACCAGCAACGATGTTTCGCTGCGGCCCGCCAAACCCTGCACGACTTCGTTTACCGTCCCGTCTCCCCCGAGGACAGCAACGAGGTCGCAACCGCTGGCGGCGGCGTCTCGGGCGAGTTCGGTCGCGTGATCCGGGCCCTCCGTCGGGACCAGCGTCAACGCTCGGGCTCCCTCGCGCAGGCTGCGGCTGATGCGCTCGAGCTGCCCGTCTCGAGATCCCGGCCCCGAGACAGGGTTGAAAATCAATACCGCCCGTCTGTACGGCATCCATCTCTATAATGGGGCAAATGGCAGCGGAGTCTGCAACGCCGTTACTCGCTGATGCGGCGGAGCAGGAACCGACCGAGCTGCGTAAGGATTTGACTAGGAGGCGGGCGGAAATCCGGCGTCACGAGCGGCTCTACTACGGCGACGACAATCCGGAGATCACAGACGCCGAATTCGACAAGCTCCTGCGCAAGCTGATCGAGATCGAAGAGCGGCATCCCGATCTTGTCACGCCCGATTCTCCCAGCCAGCGGGTTGGCGGGGCACCTCGCGAAGGCGTCGAGACAGCCGAGCACTCCTCTGTCCTGCTCAGTCTGGACAACGCGTTCAACGACGGCGAATTGCGCGACTTCGACCGACGCGCGCGGGAACTCCTCGAACCCAAGGTGATCGAGTACGTCGGCGAGTACAAGTTCGACGGGGTCTCGATGGCCGTCCGATATGCGGACGGAACCGTGGAACTCGCCCTGACGCGGGGCGACGGCCACGAAGGCGAGGTCGTCACGCCGAATGTCCGCACGATCAGGTCCGTGCCGCTTTCGCTGCCTCGGGACGTTGTCGCGAAATTCGGCCTTCCCGCCACCCTCGAGGTGCGTGGCGAAGTGGTCATGCCCAAGGCTTCCTTCGAGAAACTGAACGCCGCTAGACATAAAGAGGAGCAGACGCTGTTCAAGAATCCTAGGAACGCCGCCGCCGGAGCGTTACGCATGCTAGACGCCAAGGAGACCGCCAAGAGACGCCTCGACTTCCTCGGCTACATGCTGCTCGTTGAGGGAGCTGACCACTTCACAACTCAGTCGGAGGCCCTTCGCGTGCTGGAGTTGCTTGGATTTCGCGTCGATAGGCAACGGAGGATTCTGCGTGGCGTAAGCGAGCTGATCGAATTTCGCGACTCGTGCCTTGCGCAACGGGAGTCACTCCCGTACGAGATCGACGGTGTCGTCTTCAAGGTCAATGACCGGGAGCTAAGGAGACAACTGGGATCCACGTCGAAGGCCCCGCGCTGGGCCGTTGCTTGCAAGCCGTTGGCAGAGCAAGTGGAGACCGTCGTCGAGGACATCGATGTCCAGGTCGGCCGGACGGGCGCGATAACGCCGCGGGCACTCCTAAGGCCCGTTGAAGTGGGCGGTGTCACCGTGTCCCGGGCGACATTGCACAACCAAGACGAGATCGCCCGCCTCGGCCTGCAGGTGGGCGACCGCGTCCTCTTGGAACGGAGCGGGGACGTGATACCCAAGGTCGTACGGGTCGTCAAGGAAGGCGAGGACCGTCGTCCGTTCGAGATGCCCGAGGAATGCCCGGAGTGCGGTTCCAAGGTCGTTCGCCCGAACGAGGAGGCGGTCGTGCGGTGCGTCGAATCGGCCTGCCGCGGGCGTCTGCGTGCAGCCATCGAGCACTACGGTCATCGCTCCGCAATGGATATTGATGGGATTGGGGAGGTAGTCGTTCGCGAACTCGTGAAGCGAGGTTTGGTCGGTGACATCGCAGATCTGTATGGACTTACGGTCGAGGCCCTGGCCGGTCTGGACACGGGCACGCCCATGACACCGGACGATGCGGCCAAGCTGATCGAAGAAATCCGGGATCGTCGGGACAATGCTGAGTGGTGGAAGATTCTCAAGGGCCTGTCGATTCCGCTGGTGGGGGGCAAGACCATCGAAATTCTGCGTACGCACTACGACAGTCTGGGAGGCTTGGCTGGGGCCTCTGTTGAAGACCTGTCCAAGATCAAGGGAGTGAGCACCAAGGCTGCGACCTCAATCCAGGAGTATTTCGGAGATTCGCGAAACCTGCGCCTGCTGCGAAGGTTTAACGAAATTGGCGTCGTCGGTGTGCAGGGGAGTCCGCTAGATCCTTGGAGTGCGCCAGAGAAGTCCGATGCTGAGGATGCTGGCACTACTGGTGCTGGTCCCGAGCGAGTTAAGAAGTCAACCAAGGTGTATTTGCTGGCTGTCCAGGTAGACACTGGTTCAGCGTCGCAGAAACCGAGGCCCGCGCCGAGCGCGATCGACGAACTCTTCGGTGCGAGAGCCCTTCACGGTCCGGACGGTATATTTGAGTCCACACCGGATCAGCTTGTTGGTCGCGGTATCAGGCACCTCGGAGAGACGAACGCGGGGAAAATCATCGATAGCATCGAAGAGTCTAAGAGGGCACCGCTAAGGTCACCCGGATTTCGCTCGGGAAACCGCCACATCGGGGCCCGTGCGGCCAAGCTGCTGGCGGAAGACTTCGGGGCGATCGAAGACATCCGGGATCGTCGGAACAATACTGAGTGGCGGAAGATTCGCAAGGGCCTGTCGATTCAACGGGTGGGGGGGACCGTCGACATTCTGCGTATGCACTACGACAGTCTGGGAGGCTTGGCTGGGGCCTCGGTCGCAGACCTTTCCAAGATCAAAGGAGTGAGTGCCGGGGCCGCAGCTTCGATCCGGGAGTATTTCGGAGATTCGCGAAACCCGCACTTGCTGCGAAGGTTTCGCGCAGGAGGCGTGGTCGCTGTGCCGGGGAGTCCGCAGGCTCCTTGGAATACAGCAGAGAAGACTGATGATGAGTGTGCCGATTCGGCTAGTGCCGAATCCGAGCAAGTCAAGGAGTCAACCAAGGCGTTTTGGCTGGCTGTCCGGGGAGACACCGATTCAGCGCCGAAGAAACCCAGGCTCGCGCCGAGAGTGATCGACGAACTCTTCGGTGCGAGAGTCCTGCAGGGTCCGGACGGCATATTCGAGCTCACCCCGGAGCAACTCGTTGGTCGCGGTGTCAGGCTCCTTGGGAAGAAGAACGCCGCGAAGATTATCAAGAGCATCGAAGAGTCGACGAAGGCACCGCTGGCGTCTCTCGTATTCGGTCTGGGAATCCGCCATGTCGGGGCGCGTACGGCCGAACTGCTGGTGGCGAACTTCGGGAGCCTGGATGAGATCAGCCGTGCGAGTGTAGACGAGCTGGCAGAGGTGGAAGAGGTCGGTTCCGAGATCGCCGAATCGATCCGACGGTTCTTCGACGACAAGGATAATCAAGAGCTCATCGAGAGGCTGCGCGCGAGTGGCCTCAACTTCCAAGGACCCGCCGAGGAAGCGAGCGGCGATGACTCCCTGGGCGGCAAGTCCTTCGTCCTTACGGGAGCCCTGCCGGAGGTCTCCCGCGACGAGGCGAAGAAGCTAATCCAGCGATCAGGCGGGAAGGTGAGCGCATCCGTCAGCAGCAAGATAGATTTCCTGCTCGCCGGGGAGAAACCGGGATCAAAGCTCGAGAAGGCTCGCAAGCATGGGGTGCGGGTGATCGACTGGGGCGAGTTGCAGACGATGCTCGGCAGTGCCGAGTGAATTCCGCATGGTGACGTGATGAGTCCGGTTGCCGAAATCGTGCTGGTCTGGGTGCCGATGGCCTGCGCGGCCGCGTTCGTCGCGTGGTTTGCTTGGCGGTGTCATCGCGAGGGCCTGACTCCGCTAGAGATCATGCTGGATCGAAGGTTTCTGACAGTCTTCCTGTACTCCGGGGCGTTGCTGGCGATCTACTTGTCGTCGCTCCATTTCTTCTACGTGGGCGCGTCCTGACGCACGCTTCCCGCAGGCCGCCGCGAGGGCGGCGGCCTGCGGCTCGAGACCGACGAACGTTGCCGGGCCCTAGTGATAGCGCCGATGCACGGCCAGCAAGCGGCCTTGGATCTCGACCTTCTCGGCCGGGACGATGATCGGATCCATCTCCACGTTGGCCGGCTGCAAGCGCACCATGTTGCCCTCGCGGTAGAAGCGCTTCAAGGTTGTCTCCGCGCGATCCACCAAGGCGACCACGATCTCGCCGTTCTGCGCTCGCTCGGCCTTCTCGATCAGGACGTAGTCCCCGTCGAGGATGTGGTCGTCGACCATCGACTGGCCGCTGACCTCCAAGGCGAACACCTTGTCCGAACTGAGCAACGGCGCGAACGACAGGTGCTGGGGGTCGTCGAAAGTCTCGACGGGCTGGCCCGCGGCGATCGATCCCAGCAGCGGCGTGGCGAGTTCGACAGGCTTGTGGAACGAGACCAGCTTGCGCCGGTTGTTCCGCATCTCCTCGTAGTACTTCGGAGTGACCTCGAGGGCCCGGCTGCGGTTGAACCGGCGCTCGATGTAGCCCTTGTCCTGAAGGACCTTCAGGTGCTTGTGGATGGTCGCGACAGAGGCGAGATTCAGGCTCTGCGCGATCTCCTCGAAGCTCGGGCTGTAGTGGTTTTCGGCGATGAACTCCGCGACGAAGTCCAGCACGTCCTTTTGGCGTTTGGTGAGAAACATGATTTCTCCTTTCTTCGCTGTTTATTGTAACAGGGGTTCTGCGACTATGCAAGTATCGTGCCAAAAATTCTTGGGAACGATACTCGTTCTTTTCGTGCAGCCCCTCCGAGAGTACGGGTTCGGAGCAGATAGAGACGGGTAGCGAAACGCCGGTGTACGGTGGTGGGCCAGAGCGAGTGGTAGCCCTGCGTACCGGCTCTCGACATGGGTGCGCGGCCCCGCGTATAGCTGCACCCGAAGCGTGCGATCCGTCTCCAGCGCGTGAACATCCGTTGCGTTCCCTGCCTGGTTCGGCCCTATGCGGGCAGTGGGTGTGTATTCGCGCGTTACGCTAGCCGCTCCCGAGCGTCGCGCACCAGCCGCATCGGCTCGCGGAACCGAGCGTAGCTCGCCGGCGAGGCCGACTTCGTAACCCATCTCCGGGACAGTTGCAGATACAGCGGCCGCAGGGACTCGCTCGCTAGAATCGAAGCGATGGATCTCGAGTCGATTCGCCAACAACTCCGCGAGCAGGCCTTGGATGGTTGGCTGCTGTTCGATCACCACGTGCGCGACCCGATCGCGTACCGGGTTCTCGGCCTGGACTCCTCCGGCCATGTCTCCCGGCGCTGGTACTACTGGATTCCCGCCGAGGGCTCCCCGGCCAAGCTCGTGCATGCCATCGAAGACGCTCGCCTCGACAGCCTTCCCGGTGCCAAGCACGTGTATTCGAGCTGGCAATCCCAGCATCGGCTGTTGGGCACCATCCTTGACGGAGCCGGGCGCGTCGCGATGCAGTATTCGCCCCAGTGCATGGTTCCGGTCATTTCGCTCGTGGACGCGGGCACCGTCGATCTGGTGCGCTCATTGGGTGCCGAAGTGGTCTCCTCCGCTGCGCTCGTGCAGTACTTCGAGGCTCGTTGGACGGAAGAGCAGCGCGCCGGGCATTTCGAAGCCGGTCGACGCGTCGATTCCGTTCTCCGAGCTGCCTTCCGAGAGATTCGCTCGGCCATAGACTCGCGAGGACACGCTTCCGAGTACGAAATCGCGCGATTCATCGCCGACTCCTTCGCCGCGCAGGGAATGCATGCCGACGACGGCCCCATTGTCGCCGTCAATGCGAACAGCGGCGACCCACACTACGCACCGCTTCCCGAGCGGTCGCTTCCAATCCGTGAAGGCGACTTCGTGCTGATCGACCTATGGGCCAAGCTCGCCGAGACGGGCTCGGTGTATTACGACATCACTTGGACCGGTTACTGCGGGGAGCGGCCGCCGGATCGCATCCAGCATGTCTTCGAGATCGTCAAAGGGGCCCGGGACCGTGCGTTATCCGCAGTCGATACCGCGATGCGCGACGGTCAATCGATCCATGGCTGGGAGGTCGACGACGTAGCTCGCGGCTATATCGCCGCCGCCGGACACGGCGACGACTTCGTCCATCGAACGGGCCATTCCATTGGCGAGGAAGTCCACGGCAACGGAGCCAACATGGACAACCTCGAGATGCGCGACGACCGGCCCGTGATCCCCTCTACGTGCTTCTCGATCGAGCCTGGCATCTATCTGCCAGAATTCGGTGTCCGCACGGAAATCGACTGTTATGTCGATGCGCGCGGAGCGCGCGCTACCGGTGCGGTCCAGACTGAAATCGTGAGGATCTGAGGCCTTGCCTACCGTGCGCCCGTAGCAACCCAGTTCCGCGTCTTGCCGGATTCGATCACCGCGTCGCAAACCCTCTGCGTTTGCAACGCGCAGGCGAAGTCGGGCTGCGTCGGTTTGCCGGATTCGACGCCCGCGACGAAGTCGGCGATGGCGTTCAGGAACGTGTGCTCGTATCCGATGCAAGTGCCGGGTACCCAGTACTTGTCCATGTAGGGGTGCTCGGGGTTCGTGACGTGAATCTTGCGCCACCCGGTGAGGTGGTCCTCCACCTTCTTCCCGGACTGCTTCTGCGTGTACTCGAAGAAATGCAGGTACTCGGGATCCTCGAGGTCGAAAAAGACCGAACCGTCCGCGCCGTTGAGTTCTAGCGTGTTGTAGTTCTTGCGCCCCCGCGCGTACCGGGTGGACTCGAAAGTCCCCATCGACCCGTTGGCGAACTCGGCAAGGAACATGCAAGCGTCGTCGATACCGACTGGCTGGACCTTGCCCGTATCGGCGTGGGTGCGCTCGGTGACGAAAGTCCGCGTGCTGGCCACCACCCGCTCGATCGGGCCGTTGAGCCACATCGCGCTATCGATCGAGTGGGCCAGCAGGTCGCCAGTGACGCCAGATCCGGCGACCGCGACGTCCAGGCGCCACGTCCCGGCTCCGCCTTGCGGCACGTTCTCGGAAATCGTCCAATCCTGGAGGTACGTCGCCCGGTAGTGGAACGCCTTGCCGATCCTGCCTTCGTCGATGATTTGCTTCGCGAGCGCGATCGAGGGCACGCGCCGGTAGTTGTACCAGACCATGTTCGGCACGCCGGCTTTCTCCACGGCTTCCACCATCTGCTCGGCCTCGGCAACGCTCATGGCCAGGGGCTTCTCGCAGCAGATCATCTTGCCCGCTTCGGCCGCCGCAAGCACGATGTCGAGGTGGAGGTGGTTGGGCGTGCAGACGTCGACCAAGTCCACGTCGTCCGCGGTGGCGACTTTGCGCCAGTCTGTCTCGACGCGCTCGTAGCCCCAGGTGTCGGCGAAGGCTTGCGCGTTCTCGCGGTTGCGAGCCGCGACCGCCTTGAGCACGGGACGATGCTCGACAGGGAAGAAGTCGTTGAGACGCTTGTAAGCGTTGGAGTGGGCCCGGCCCATGAAGCCGTAGCCGATCATTCCGATGCGGAGTTCTCTGGACATCTAGGAAAGTGCCTTTCGACTAAGTAGCCTAGCGACGCACGGCTGCATGCGTCAAGCACGCTCGCCAAGACGCATGGAGGATCTGGACTGGGCGTGGTCGTTCGCAGTTGGCGAGGCAGGAGTGTGCCGCGATCCAAGCCAGCGTGCCGAGTTTCGCTGAGGCCAGTAGTCGATTTCGACAATCGAGGGACTGGGAGACATCGGGATCAAGTGCCGACTGACGCTAGGTCACCGGAAGTGGGTGTTTCGCGGCACGGCGCGAACAGCAGAGATTCCGGGATTTCGCTTCCAAGCACTTTCTGTCGACCAGCTAAGCGTTTGCCTCCGCCGGTAGCGCAGGCGTGGGTCTGATTCTGGGTCAACTTCCCGTGCGCACGTCCTGTCGTCCGAGCGGGCGGTTACGATTGTGGCGGCTCGTCAGGTGACGCACGATACTCGCGCTCGATCAAGTCTACGAATTCGTCAGCCTGCGTTTCATCCATGACCCGATGTGCAAACGGTGATCCTTGAACGATCCGCTTTGCATCTTCGTATGCCGGGGCGAGTGATTGGTGCCTTGGCGTGCCGAGTAGAAAATGCAGGTGCAGGTCTTCGTTGCACCCCTCGTGGACTGCTGCAAGATGACCGCGCCATCGACGCGCCTTCTGTTTGACTGCATCATCGCTTGCCAAGTCTAGTGACAACGGTTGGTATGCGTGCCATGAACCGTTCCTCCACGCGTTCTCGAACTGGATGCTGTCGATCTCACCTCTGAGAACCTTTTGCTGGAACGGTATTTTCAGGTTCCGCTCGGCCAGCTTCGTCGTCACCCGCCCCCAAAGAGCCTCGTTCGTCAGCCGCTCGGGCGACGTGGCTTCATGCTGCGTCACGAACCGCTTGTAGAGTCTGTCAAACGTGGCATCCAGATCTGCAGACAGCCCACCGCCTGATGGAGACCATTGGAGGGAACTGTCGTCTTCGGGCAACACCCTCAGGGCATGGCGGCGTGCATCCGGCTGCGTGTCGGGGGGCAACAAGAGCGAGGCTTCTTCACCAAGCCGTGTGATCCCTCGATCAATGGCCCGCATCGCTTTCCAGAACGCCGGTGCTTCGATGTCAGAAAAAGTACTGCTCAGTCGACTGACGGACTTGTTCGTCCTAACCCTTAGTTCCCCAGATGTCGGCACGTACATGACGATGCCGACGTTGAGGAACTCCCCTGCTACAACGTCATGCACATAGCGCAGGACAGTGAAGCTGTAGATCTGCTTTTCAGAGTCTCCCATCAACATGACCTTGCTCACTTGGCAGTCCGCTCGAAAAGCAATTCTGGAAGGCCCTCGCTGGCGTCCGGCGAATCCGATTTCGGTTGACCCGACCAACGCCAGAAGTCAAGAACAGCTTGACGCGCTCGCAACGACTGCACCACCTAGGGTCTTTCGAGTGAACAAAGAATCCAGCTACAGTCCCAAGTATACGGCTCACCGGACATTCCCCGCGTGCCTTGCCCGTGTGACCGCGGCGGACGCAACCAAGGGGTAGGGCGTTCGCGGTTCGGCATGAGGACACTGACTCTGCGCTGTGCCTCCCTCCGTATCGAAGTGCTACCGGGCGAGTCGGTTCCCATGCGCCGTGCCGCCACGCAAGCGAGAGCGCCGGCTCGCCAGCATCACTTTCGAGCTGGTGCCGGGCACCATAGTGCTACCGGGGACTCGGGCACGTTGGTGCGCTGAGAGAGGGAAGAGGGACTGCGCCTAGCGTGCCGGGCAGGCGTACCGGAACCATCCTGCGGGGACGGTTGAATGTGAATGGACCGACGATCCGTGCCCATTCGCGTCGCACTGGAATTGCGGATCCGCTGCCGGAGATGCTAGTATCGTCCCGCTAGGGGAGAAACCCTGCCACTTGGCTGGGAAACGCACTTGGGAGTTCGAATGGGACGCACCTCAGCAACTGCTTTCACCCCGATTGGGCGACCCGCCCGGGTCACTCGGTCGCCCGTCACTAATCTGCCATGGCACCCCTCGTGGGGCGGGCGCCCACTGTCGCCAGCCGAGATCACCGACACGGTCACTGGCAAGTTCCTGCTCTCCACTGATCGTCCAACTCAACCCTATGGCCTTGTTTTCAATGCCTTGAGGCGAAGCAACTCGTCTCGAGTGCCTGCCACGGCTTGGTTGCCTGAGCCCAGATTCGCTACGGCACCCAAATTCCGCTACGGCCACATCGCATCGCGGTTCTCCTTCAGCCGCATGGTGGGTCGCGAAAGTGTCGGCTGCCAGCGAAGGGTTCCAAGATCTGCTAGTATCTATGGCTGATGGGCGTCCGGGGGCAAGTGCTCCTAGCTGCCAAACCACCCTGAACAGCGGGTCCCGTGAGGCACCGGATTTGTACCAGCCATGTCCAACACAAGGCAAATCGTAGCAATGTTACGTAGTCGAGCTGAGGGGGACGACGAGCAGTTCTATTCCATAGCGCTCCAAGTGGCAGCCTCCGCAGCACGCCAAGGCCACCGCCAGACCGCTGAAGACATTCGATCGGCAGTCGATGAGGCCCGTTCCGCACCTGGATCTCATTCCTCTGTAGTCGTTCCATTTTCTGCGCCCCGAGTGGCCCTTGAGGGCCTACTTGAACTTCGGCAAGCCCGTGTGCGCCTTTCCGATGTCGTTCTGTCCGAGAGGATTTCCGATCGGCTGGGTACTCTCGTACTGCAACAGCGCTGCCGGGATCGACTGAGAGAGCATGGCAAAACGCCGAATCGACGCGTTCTCTTTGTCGGTCCGTCGGGTACTGGAAAGACGATGACTGCTGAAGCACTTGCCGGCGACCTTCACATTCCTTTCTACATTATCCGATTAGAATCCTTAATTACCAGATATATGGGCGAGACCGCAGCGAAGTTGAGGTTGGTCTTCAACGAAACGCTAAAGCGACGTGCTGTCTATTTTTTCGACGAGTTCGATGCGATCGGAAGCAAACGAACTGCAACAAACGATGTCGGGGAAATGCGACGTGTGTTGAATTCGTTCTTGATTTTCTTGGAAGAGCAAACTGCTGTCGACAGTTTGATCATCAGTGCGACGAATCATAGTGAATTGCTTGACCCGGCATTGACACGAAGATTTGACGAGATTTTGGAGTTTCCACATCCATCAAGGGAAGATATACGTAGAATAATAAAATCCTATCTCCGCCCCCTCAAGTACCCGAAAATGAAGTGGAATGTCATAATCGAGTCTGCGGTTGGACTTAGCCAATCTGAAATTGCTAGGGCAACCGAAGAGGCAGTCAAGTTAGCGATCTTATCCGAATCTCCGGACGTATCTACGGATGACTTGGCAGGACGATTGCGCCAGAGACAGGAAATGACTAGTGCATTCCATGCATCCAATCGAACCAAGGAGGAGAGCGATGAAACGATATAGACTTCGACACTTGGATGTGTCGAAGTTAGCGCAGAGTCGTCCCTACACGTCTAGGGGTACTACAAGAGAAGAGCGACTCCACCGGATTCGCGAAACACACGGACCACTCTTGGTCGAAGACTACGAGCGGGCATTTGATGGAGCCCTTGGGCGTCGCAAGGGCACATCTGGCGACGTAGGTCCATTAGAGGAAGTAGTACTCGAAATCGAACTCTCGAGTCATTCGGGTCCCGCTCAACTCTCCCGCGCCACGGAGAACACACGTGAAGGTGCTGTTCGGGTTGATCGTCATGGTGTGCGGAAGGTTGTGTTAATCGTACCGGACAACAAGCGTGAAGTTCTCAGCAGGATCCTTCACGAGTATTCGACAGGCGAATTAAAGGAAACGAGAGCAAAAGTCAAGAAACCTCCAAATGCTTCACGTGTCGAGAAAATCGAGCGAATTAGAAGTGGAACAATGGAATCATTTTGGCGCGATGACCCTGATAGCATGCCGCAGGACTCACACGAATGTATATGGTGGGCACTTTGGTGCTTTCAAGACCGTGTAGATAGCGTTATCGAAACCGCACAAAAAATCGGATGTCGAGTGGCTGATCCAGATACATACCTGTACTTCCCCGACATCCGAGTCGTACCCGTCTATGGCTCAAAGCTTGCGATCGAGGTATTGCTGTTCGGGACCGTAGGTATCGCAGAACTGAGGCGTGCGACGGACTCTCCGACCTTTTATACGGACGAAATCAGAGGAGATGAACGCCCGTGGATTGACGATTATCTCGAGAGGATAATTTGGCCTAAGCGTAATTCACCTGCTGTGTGTATTTTGGACTCAGGTCTTAATCGAGCCCATCCATTATTGAGACAAGCAACAATCAAAGAATCCGTCGATACTGTCAACAAGGCCTGGGGAGAGGGCGACCATCTTGGCCACGGAACTGCACTTGCGGGGCTTTCTCTGCATGGTGATTTAACAGCAGCGCTTGGCGACGCCGGTAAGCGGAGGCTCAGCCATAGAGTGGAATCGGTCAAGATTCTACCTCCTAAGAACTTCGACGCGAACAAACCCAACGCGTATAGTCCCATTACCCAAGCGGCTGTTTCGCTTGCCGAGATCAACGACCCAACTGTAAGGTTTCGTGTGTATTGTCATAGCGTTACCAACCGAGACCGCACAGGTGCCGAGGCCAGTGCGTGGAGTGCTGCAATAGATCAAGCTGCTTCCGGTGTGATGAAAGGCGACA
The DNA here is from genome assembly GCA_965242625.1 of Bryobacterales bacterium. GTDB lineage: Bacteria > Acidobacteriota > Terriglobia > Bryobacterales > UBA6623 > VXMF01. The sequence goes on from CBDEST010000005.1 coordinate 2,823,668, forward strand.
CTCCTCGAGGTGAACCGAAACGGTTGATTGTAACTGCTGTTGGCAATATTCGAGACCATGAGGCTGAATTCGCTCTTCTAGATCGAGATGCGTTTCCTGCCGAGGATCCGTCACAGGCGTGGAACGCAATTGCCGCGGGCGGGTATACTGATAATACCCAGATTCAAGACGAGGGATATGATAAGTATTCGCCTTTGAGCGGTCCAGGTGAACTTAGTCCATATAGTCGCACATCGTATCTTTGGCAGAATCGGCAATCTCCATTCAAACCAGATCTCCTGTTTGAGGCGGGCAACCGCGCCAAGAGTCCTAACGGAGAGGAGATCATTGCCGGGCTTCCGTCGCTTTCACTGCTATCCACGGGAGCCGAAATTGACCGATCCCCGCTCGAAGCCTTTTGGGGGACCAGTGCAGCAGCAGCCCAGTGTTCCCGAATGGCGGCACGGATCTCAGCGAGTCTTCCCCACTACTGGCCGGAGACAGTGCGCGCCATCATGATTCACAGTGCAGACTGGAGTCGATCAATGCGGAATAAGTTGGATAGTTCAGAATCGGCTGGTGATCGTGCAAACTGGCTGCGTCGGTTTGGTTATGGAATTCCTAGTCTTGACCGTGCATTGGCGTCCGCTCAAAATGATTTGGCCTTGGTGTCTCAACAATCGATTCAACCCTATAGGATAGAAAAGTCAACGGTGAAATTAAACGAGGCTCATATGTATGAACTTCCATGGCCTTCCACGGTTCTTGAGCGCCTTGGTGAGACTCGAGTTCGATTGAAGGTGACGTTATCATATTTTGTAGAGCCAAATCCCAGCTATTCTTCCTCAATAGATCCGATGCGGTACCAATCGTTCGGATTGCGATTCGATCTAAAGAGAGCCCAAGAAACGCGAGATCAATTTCTAAAAAGGCGCAACATGAGAGAGCGGAAGAAAGGGGAAAAGACTCCCCGTCCCGTACGAGATAAAGGCTGGTTATTCGGAGAAAAGAATATATCTTCGGGATCCATTCATTGCGACATTTGGACTGGTACGGCCGTAGAACTTGGTTCTCGACACTTGCTTTGGGTTTATCCAGTTAGTGGCTGGTGGCGCGAGCGTAAGAACCACCATAGGTATAACGATAGGGCACGGTACGCTCTTATACTATCGCTCATGACCGAGGATCAGTCGGTTGATCTCCATGCTGAAATCTCAAGCATCGTCGCTAAAGTTAGTACAGAAGTAGAACCAAGTTCGTCCATATAGTTCTTAATCAGTCTCAGCAATTGCAGAGCTTGCAATTGATGTCGATCGAAGTTTAGTTGGCTGTTTGGGTGGCATTTCAGTGTCACATATAGTGTGTTGTACTCTTGATTCTCGATATGTGTTGTTGCGGTGGTGTCGCGCTATGTCACCCAAAAGCTCTGTTGGTCTGAGATTGTATGTCGGTAACATTTGGGCTCGTATAAGCAGGGCGAGAGCGAAGAACCTGTCATCTTCTGCTGGAACTGTTCTTCTGTCCGGCTCAATCCCGATGATGGGATTCCTATGGAGGGGGGAAATCTCATGGTAGGGATTCTCGCGTCCTCTCCGTCGATGCGTGTGTCAGCCAGATTTGATCGCAGTGCCTGCGCCGATGCGGGGAACGAGCATTTCGGACGCAGGCGTGGATGCTGCTCTCGCCGAATGCTAAGCGCTACAAGCGGAGGCGTGATTTCGGTCGACCACTCGCCTTGAAGTGACCGTGTGGACTGCGCGCGCTGGGTGATGTCCGCTGGGGGCGTTGCCTTTACCATCACCTACGGTGCCACCGGACAGTTCGCTCAAGGTATGTCGACAACTCGGCGGCGGCGCGGGTACGACCGCCGAAGCTATCCATCCCGTGCGCGAGATCGTGCGTCGCCAGTCGAAAAAGAAGAGTCCGAGTTCTTGCCGCTGTGTCGGCTGGGAATCGCCTAGCCGGTACTTCTGGTTGGCCTGTTTTTCGCGACGAGAGCGCTCGAGCGGTTGCGGACGCGCTATGGAGTTGACAGACATCCTCGTCGTATGGCAAGACTCTCTGAAAGACTTTCCGGTCCCTCCCGCTCACGACTGTCCCGCCTAGCTGCCTTCTCCGGCTGCCCTCAGGGCGAGCATTCTGCTCAATGCTGGCACATCGCGTTGACGCAAGCGGGACGAATGTTCAGCAGACATTGATTCGCCAGCGCGACCTTACCAGAGCGAGCGTGAACCGCAGCAGGATCGCATGGCGATTCACCCACCGAGCCGCCCCGACCGAGGTGCCAACCCGGAGTCTGCCAAACTGAGACTTGCCTGCCAGCGACTTGGAAATTCTCAATCCCGCCGCAACTGCCGCCGCGGCACGCGTGGGGCTGTTCGACTTCGATGGGACCCTCTCCCTGATCCGGGCCGGGTGGTTCGACGTGATGGTTCCGATGATGGTCGAATCGCTCCTCGACCTCGGCACGGGCGAATCCGAGCGGGACCTGACCGCGCTGGTCGAAGAGTACGTCGGCAGGCTCACCGGCCGTCAGACGATCTACCAGATGATCGAGTTCGCCGATCAGATTCGCAAGCGCGGCGGTGCGCCGAAGGATCCGCTCGAGTACAAGCACATCTATCTGGATCGACTCATGGACAAGATCCGCGACCGGCGCGAGGCATTGTGCGACGGCCGCGTCGACCCTGACGAGATGATGGTGCCCGGTGCCCGCCGCCTGCTGGATGCACTCAAGGATCGCGGCTTGACCTTGTACCTGGCCAGCGGCACTGACCAGCCGTTCATGCGCGAGGAAGCGCGGCTGTTGCAGGTTGATTCCTACTTCGACGGGGGCATGTACGGTGCGCTCGACGACTACAAGAATTTCTCCAAGAAGATACTAGTGGAGCGCATCATCCGCGAGAGCGACTTTCACGGATCCGACTTCCTCGGATTCGGCGACGGGTTCGTGGAGATCGAAGCGGTCAAGACGGTCGGCGGCCGCGCCGTAGGCGTCGCCACCGACGAGCCCGATTGCATCGACGTAGATCCGGTCAAGCGGGAGCGACTGGCCGCGGTCGGCGCGGATTGGATCGTCCCCAACTTCAACCCGCATCACGAATTGCTGGCTGCGATGTTCCCGACGACCTGAGCGACTCGCCAGCAGGTTGCACATTCCCGAAAGCGACACGCCATGCCCTCGAAATATCAATTGTTCGACCGCAGCCGCTTGCATGTCCGCCCGCTTGCGGAGCGGGATCACGACATGGACCTCGGCCACCTCCTCCATCTGGATGATCCCGGGGAGTGTGTCGAAGAGCCGTACCGCGAGGCGCTCGCAGCCGTTGCCGAGGAACTCTCCACTCCATGTTCCGCTGCCCGCATCCTGATGATGGGGGCGCACGTGATCAAGTCCGGAGTGTCTCGGCAGGTGATCGACCTGCTGCGCCGCGGCGTGTTCACGCATGTCGCGATGAACGGTGCCGGGGGCATCCACGACTTCGAGCTGGCGCGGATCGGAGCCACGACCGAGAGCGTCGCCCGCTACATCCGCACCGGCGAGTTCGGACTGTGGGATGACACCGCCATTCTCAACGACTGGGCCTTGGATGCCGCCAAGCGCGGACTCGGCTTGGGCGAGAATTTCGGCCGCCGGATTCTCGCGGAGCGCTTTCCGCACCGCGATGTCAGCATTCTCGCGAATGCGTACGAACTCGATATTCCCGTGACGCTGCATGTCGGCGTCGGGTACGACATCACGCACGAGCACCCCAACTGCGATGGCGGCGCGTACGGAAAGGCCAGCTACCGGGATTTCCTGATCTACGCCAAGGCGATCGAGCAACTCGAGGGCGGAGTGATGGTTAGTCTCGGATCAGCCATCATGGGCCCCGAGGTCTACCTCAAAGCACTATCGATGGCCCGCAATGTCGCGCGTCAGGAAGGCCGCCAGATCGCAGACTTCCTGACCGCCGTTTTCGACCTAGTGCCGATCCAAGGCAACGTGCATCGCGAGCTGCCCAAGAGCGATCCCGGATACTACTTCCGGCCGCACAAGACCATCCTCGTCCGAACCGTGGCAGACGGAGGTCGGAGCGTCTATGTATGCGGAGACCACCGCGTTACCGTTCCTGCCCTGCGGAGAGGCTTGCTCGACAGACTGCCCGCCGCCCCATGAATTGCGCTGAAGCGCTCTCGACAGCGCGTCAGGTGAGCGTGCTCGTCGTCGGCGATATCTGTCTCGACCGCTGGTGCCGTTATAGCCCGTCCCTTGCGGAGCCTTCGCGAGAAACCGGCATCCCGCGTTGCGCGGTTACCGAGACAGCCGTCACCCCGGGTGCCGGCGGGACGGTGGCAGCGAATCTCGCCTCCCTTGGCGCGCAGCGTGTCGGGGTCTTGGGAGTCATCGGTCGCGACGGCTTCGGGTACGAGTTGCGCGAGGCGCTTGGAGCCCGCGGGATCGCGGATGACCTGCTCGTCGAATCGGACTCGGTCCGGACATTCACTTACACGAAGCTCATCAACGGCGAGTCGGGAATCGAGGATCTGCCCAGAGTCGATTTCGTCAACACGCGGCCCTTGCCCCCGGACATCGAGGGATGCGTTCTGGACAGGTTGCACGCGTCCTTGTCGGCATTCGATGCCATCGTTATCTGCGACCAAGCCGAGACCCAGCAGGGCGGTGTGGTCACGCCTCGAGTGCGGGAGGCGTTGTGCCAAGCTGCCGGCGCGCGTCGCTCCCAGGTGTTCGTCGCCGATTCGCGGGAGCGGATTCACTTGTTCCGAAACGTGATCGCGACGCCGAACGAACTCGAGGCGGCCAACGCCTTGAAGCGGGCTGGCGGAGACATGGACTACCATCGACTGCACAAGCTCATCGATGGTCCGGCGCTAGTCGTGACCGCCGGGTCGCGCGGTGCTTGGCTTGTCGATGCTGCCGGCGAGCGCTTGATCGGCACGCACCCGCATGCAAACCCGGTCGACACGTGCGGAGCGGGGGATAGCCTGGCGGCGGGTCTCGCATTGGCGCTTGCCGGAGGTGCCGATATCGAATCCGCGATCCGGTTTGGCATGATCGTTGCAGGCGTCACGGTCGGCAAGGCGGGCACGGGCACGGCCACGCCGGACGAGGTGCTAGCGCTGGCGGACGAATCGCAGCGGAGGAGGTGAGTCGTGGCTTTTGCGTCGGACTACAAGCAGGAGTTGGTGGCCGCCCTGGACACGGTCGACCTGGATCGCGTCGAGGACTTGATCGAGGTGTTCCGCAAGGCGCGGGCCGAGGACCGCCAGATCTTCGTCTTCGGCAACGGCGGTAGTGCGGCCACGGCCAATCACTTCGCCTGCGACATCGTCAAGGGGGCCAGCTACGGCCGGGACAAGCGCTTCCGGATCATGGCGCTGAGCGAGCAGGTCGCGACGATGACGGCCTACTCCAACGATGTCGGCTACGAATCGGTATTTGTCGAGCCGCTCAAGAATTTTGCCCGGCCCGGCGACATCGCCATGGCGATCAGTGGGAGCGGCAACTCGGAGAACGTCATTCGCGCCATCGAATACGCGAACTCGATCGGCTGCTACACGGTCGGTTTGAGCGGCATGTCAGGCGGGCGCTTGCGACCCAGCGTCGACTTGAGCGTCCACGTGCCGGCGAATCACATGGGCCGCGTCGAAGACGCCCACTTCTTCGTGTGCCACATGGTTTGCTACCACTTCATGGACTTGGAGCGGTAGCCGCGCCCCTCGCCCCGGGTGCTTGCCGCGCTGCGAACCCGAGCTCGTCTAGGAGACTTACAGCGGAAACCGCCCGATCCGGGCATCGCGGCGGGCGTTTCTGCGTGGATCCGGTCCCTGCCCGTTGCCGCTCGTCGGTCGCCCGACCGGATTCTCGAAGTCCAGCTCGTCTTCCGCGAAGCGCAGGTCCCGCTCCAAGAGCATCTCAATGTGCGTCCCGCGATCCAGCATCGCGTCGGGACCCCGCGTGAGCAGCACCTTGGCCACGCCTACGGCCGCGCCTGCGATCGCGCCCCCTGCGACGCCGGCGCCGGTCCGGCCGCCGACCGCTCCGGCGATGGTGCCAATCGATGCGCCGGCCGCCGTGGTCGTGGCGATATCCTGCGCATCTTCGCCCTTCGTGCCTTCGGACTTGATCTCTCCGGTCTCGCGGTCGAAGCTGTCAGGGGAGCGGCCGTCCAGCGCGCCCGGCCGCCCGGCCAAGTCGCGAATCACGCCGTTGGGCAGAATCATCTGCTCGAGACGCACCTCCAAGCGACCGCGACCCTTCACGCGTCCCGGCCTCTTCGAGCGAATCACGCTGCCCGACACGTTGGTGCCCGCGGGAATCAGGATGCGCCCGCCCACGACAACGGGGTACACGCTCTCGAGATACACCGGGTCCCCGGGTTGAGAGTGCTTGGAACTGACGCTGTTGATCATGACCAGCGGCACGGTGGTGCCCGCCGGCACGACAACAGCCCCGTCGGCCACTTCGGCGACCACGGAATCCGCGGGGACGGAATCCGGCTTGCCATCCAGATCCGCCGCCCCGGCCGCGCCCGTGCAGAGCGCTCCGGCGATGGCAATGCAAAGGATGCGTTTCATGACTGCTCCTTCGGGCAGGCGTCGACTCCGACTCGTGGACCGGTGCCTGCCGCTCCTGATTAGTTATACGAACGAAATCGCCCGTCCGTTTCACGGATTCCGATACCGCGACCCGATGACGCGAAAGGGAGCTTGGTTGCTACGATAGGAGTGCTGCTGGCGGGGTCCAGTGCCTGGGCAGCGCTCCGCATCCCCGACGCAGAGGTTCGTTGCATGCCCCTGTACGAGTACGAATGTTCGAAGTGCGGTGACCGCTTCGAGGTCATCCAGAAATTCTCGGACGACCCCGTCCGCGTGCATAGCGAGAACGGAGGGTCTTCGTGCGACGGCTCTGTGCGCAAGCTGCTGGCCGCCCCCGCCATCCAATTCAAGGGGTCGGGCTGGTACGTCACCGACTACGGCAAGGGCGGGAAGAAGCCGCCTTCCGAAAGCGCCGAGTCCGGCGAGAAGAAGTCCGCCAAGTCGTCGGAGTCCAAATCCGACTCTTCCGCCACGAAGAACGGCAGCTCGTCGTCCGATTCCAAGAAATCCGCCAAGTCCTGAGGCGGCGTCCCAGCGAGCTTCACGCTGGCAGCGCGAACGCCTGCAAGGCGTCCGCGAACTTGTGGCTGAGCTTGTTGCCGCCACCAGCTGCGATCACCACGAATTGCCGACCGGATTCCGGCCCGGCGTAGGTCATGGGGTTGGCGTGCCCGCTGCCCTCGAGTTCGGCCTCCCAGAGGATCGCACCGGTTTCCGAGTCGAAAGCGCGGAAGCGCCGGTCGTTGCTGGCCCCGATGAACACCAGGTCCCCGGCGGTGGCCAGCGGGCCTCCCAGATTGATCGTGCCCGTGGGCGGGATCCCGCGGGCGGTCAATTCCGGAACCTCGCCGAGCGGCACTTGCCAGTCATATTCCCCGGTGCAGAGATCGATGGAACTCAGCACGCCCCACGGCGGCTGCTGGCACGGCCATAGCTTGTCGGGATCCCAGAACTTGTTCTGGCGCACGTCAATCCGCTTGCGTCGGTACGTTACGTCTCGGTGCAGCCCTTCCCGGGTCACGATTTCGCGACCCACGGCCCTGCCGGGCGCCTTCGCGTCGCGGGCCTCCATGACCACGATGTCGGCTAGGTTCGTGCCGTTCACGAAGAACCGCCCCCGCGGGTCGTAGCAGCCGCCGCCCCATTCGCCGCCGCCTTGATTGCACGGAAAGATGATCACGCCACTCTCCGTGCCGGGATGGTACAGCGGAGCGATTTGGAAGCGTTCGGCGAGTGCCTGGGCCCACGCATGGTGCTCGGGCGTGACCGTCGAGAGCTCGTCGGGAGCCATCGACTGCCGGACGAACGGTGCCGGCTTGCTGGGCATCGGCTGGGTTTGCGCTGGGTATTCTCCCGGAGCGCAGGTCTGCGGAACAGCGCGTTCTTCGATGTCGAAGAGGGGCTTGCCCGTCTCGCGATTGAGCACGTACAGGAAGCCCTGCTTGCTGACTTGAGCGACTGCGGGGACCGTCTGCGCCAGGTCGCGGGCGGTCCGGGAATCGACAAAAATTCCTTGACCGTCCCGAGTTGCCTGCGGTTGACCCGGCACGGGGGCCGAGCGTTGCTTCAAGTCGCACAGGACGGGTTGCGCGCAAAGGTCGTAGTCCCAGATGTCATGGCGCGTCGCTTGGAAATGCCATGCGAGCTCGCCCGTATCCGCGTCCAGCGCGAGCAGGCAGTTCGCGTACAGGTTGTCGCCAACCCGGTCGCCTCCGTAATAGTCGTACGTGGGCGAATCGCTCGGCACGTACACCAGCCCGCGCTCCGTGTCCACGCTCAGCGGAGCCCACGCGACCCCGCCGCGCCGGTTGCTCCACGAGTCGCGGTTCCAAGTGGCCTTCGCGAAGTCGTCATCGGCGGGCACCTTGTGGCGGGTCCACACCAGCTTGCCGCTATGCACGTCGAACGCTCGCAAGGTCGGCGCGTTCCCGCCGATGATCGCCAAGTCGCCATAGATCGCGGGAGGAGAGGTCAGCCTAGATCCGACGTCGACAGCCCCGCCAGTGCCAAAGTCCTGGCACGGCTTGCCGGTCGCGGCATCCAGCGCGATCAGTCGACCGTCCAGGGTGCCGTGCAGCAGGCGCTTCTGCGAGCCTCGCTGCCAAAGGGCGACTCCGCGATTCGCCCACAGGTTGTAGCGTCTGCTCAGATCCAGTCCCGGATCGAACGCCCAGCGCTCCGCGCCCGTCTCCGGGTCGAGAGCGAGCACTCGATTGAACGGAGTCGTGACGTATAGCGTGCCGTCCGCCATCAGCGGCGTGCATTCGTAAGCCGTGCGGGTTGGGTTGCGCGAGCCATCGCTGACCTCGCCGCAATGGTGCGTCCATGCCGGGCGCAGTTCGGCGACGTTGTCGCGGTTGATCTGAGCGAGAGGGCTGAATCGATTGCCGCCCGGGTCGCGGCCCCACTCCCGCCACTCGTGCCTCGTGCGGGACTCGCTCGCGCCGCAGCCGGCCAGGGCGCCGCCGGCTATCGCCGCGCCGATCCGGCGATTGAAGGAGCGGCGGCTGAACGGCTGGCCCATGGATTCTCATGGTGGCGCAGCCCACCCTGTCGTGCAAGCGTCATCCGCAGGGAGATCCCGTTCGCGATGGCCGGACGCCGGCGCATCGGCCGCAAACCCCGATCAACGTGCGGCTCGGCCCTTAATCGATGGACTCAGCAGAAGTCGCGGCTACGGACGCCTTTGCGGAGCCACCAGTGACAGGAACTCCTCGCGCGTCTTGGGGTTGTCCCGAAACACTCCCAGCATGGCGCTCGTGATCGTAGACGAATGCTGCTTCTCCACTCCCCGCATCATCATGCAGAGATGCTGGGCTTGGCAGATCACGCCCACGCCGGCAGGGTTGATCGCCTCCTGGATCGTGTCGGCGACTTGTTGGGTGAGGCGTTCTTGGATCTGCAACCGCTTGGCGAAAATGTCCACGAGGCGCGCGGTCTTGCTCAGTCCGATCACCTTGTCGCGCGGAATGTAAGCGATGTGCAGCGAGCCGAAGAACGGCAGCATGTGGTGCTCGCACAGCGAGAAGACCTCGATGTCCTTGACGATGACCATCTCGTCGTAGGTCACGTCGAACATCGCCGAGCGCAGGACGTCCTGCGGGTCTTGATCGTAGCCGCAGGTCAACTGTCGCAACGCTTTGGCGACTCGGGCCGGGGTGGCTTGCAAGCCATCCCGGTTCACGTCTTCCCCGAGACTCGTGAGCATCTCCTTGACATAGCTCTGGATCGGGTCGGCGGGTTGGCCGTCTTCTAACTCCGCTTCGAGTTCCTCCAAGTAGCGGCCAGCTTTCAGTGTGTTCATGAGATGCTTTCTTGCTCCCCGGGCGCGACGCGGAAACTATTGCGCGGCGTCTCTTCCAAGCGCAGGGCGGCCAGGCGCGCGGCTCGCCCCGAGAAATGCTCGGACCACGATTCCCTCAACCAGGCCTCCGCGACGATCAGGACGTTCTCCGAAGTGGGCACTAGCGTCCGAAACTCGGCCAATTCGGCGTTCAGATGCCGGTGGTCGAGCCGGTCCAGGACCGTCTCGCGAACCCAGCGATCCAGCGCGTCGCGCCGCACGAGCATGCCCGTGACCGGATCCGGCTCCCCTTCGACGCTGACTTCCAAATAGTAGTTGTGACCGTGTCCGAACGGGTTGGCGCACTTGCCGAAGATCTCGCGATTGCGCTCGTCGCTCAGCCCGGGAGCGCACAGGCGATGCGAAGCGCTGAACCGGTACCGGCGGGTCAGGGTGGTCATGAAGGCCCTCGCGCTTCGCTGTAATCCACGAACAGGTCGTCGCTCTCGTGCAACCGGATCGAGTGCAGCGCGGGACCCAGCCGCCCGATCGGGTCGCGCAACCGCTTCCAAATGTCGCGCGCGATATTCTCCGCGGTTGGCACGACGCTGTCGAACGGCGGCACCTCGCGGTTCAGGAACCGGTGGTCGTACACGTCCAGCACTTGCTCGCGAATGATCTCCTTGAGCGCCTTGAGGTCCAGGACCATGCCATGCACCGGATCGACATCCCCGCGTACCGTCACCTCCAGCACGTAGTTGTGCCCGTGGCCGTGCGGACGGCTCTCGTCGCCGTACAGCCGCCCGTTCTCTTCCGGCGAGAGCAGCGGGTTCGCGCAGACATGGGATGCCGAGAATTCGGCCTTGCGGGTGATTAACATCGCCTGGAACTTGGCGGGTCGGCCTCTCAGGGGCTACAGTGAAAGCGTAATCGCTCATTATGCCACGGATCGGCAGGGAACCGCTCGTATATGGCTTGGCGCTCGCGCTGCTGTGCGTGATGGTCTACCGCGTCCAAGGCTACCTGCGGGAGTACGACGTGCAGCCCAACGATCGCGCCCCCGGGTTCAGCTTGGTCAACGATCAAGGCATCGGAGTGAGCTTGGACGATTACGAGGGCAAGGTGGTCCTGCTCAACTTCTGGGCCACGTGGTGCCCGCCCTGCATACAGGAAATGCCTTCGCTGAACGCGACGTACGAGCGCTTCCGCGAGGACGGCTTGGTCGTGCTCGGCATCAGCGTCGACGAGGACGCCGACGAGTACAGCGACTTCCTGCGAACCGCGGGAGTGACGTTTCCCACCGTGCGCGACCCGGAGCGCACCGTGAGCACGCGGTATGGGACGATGAAGTATCCGGAATCCTACTTGATCTCGCGCGGCCGCAGGGTCCTGCGCAAGTACGTCGGGCCGGAGGATTGGAGTCGGCCGGAGATCGCGAACTACCTGCGCTCCGTGCTCTAGTGCCGGGGCGGGGAATTGACGCGGTCGCCCGATGGCTTCAGAATACTCGGGGAGGCACTATGGCGTTGCGTCTGGTTCTAGCGCTGGCCGTCGTCGCGTGCGTCGCGACGGCGCAGCAGAAGACGGTTAGCTCCAGCACGCGTCCCGGTGTGAATGACAACGCCGACGGCGCTCTGGAGGGAGCGCGCCCGGAAAAGGTCCTGCAGGTCGTCAAGGCCAAGGGCACGGTGCAGAGCGTGGACCTCGAGAAGCGCACCGTGCTGTTCGCCCTAGGCAAGGGCGGGCCACTGACGCTGGCCTTCTCGCAACCCGCGGGCCGCGAGCAGATCAAGGCGGGCAAGCGCGCGATCAAGCGCGTGGGCAAGAGCCGCTTGCGCTTGGAGGAACTCCAAGCGGGGACCAAGGTGCGGGTGCAGTACTACCCGTTGCTCAGCCAGCTTCTGGAAGTCGTGGTCGACTAGCCGGCCGGAGCCGCGCCGGGGTCGAGCTGCTGGGACAGGTACATTCCCAAGCCCATGTCTCCGATCATCTGGAGCTGGGCCTCCAGCCAGTCCACGTGCTCTTCTTCGTCCTTGAGGATGGTCTCAAAGAGTTCGCGCGAGCCGTTGTCCCCGGCTGCCACCGCGTCCGGAATCGCGGTGTTGAGGATCTTGACGGCGTCGTACTCGAGGTTGAGGTCGTTCTGCAACTGCTCCTTCACGTTCTGGCCCACGTGCAGGGGGCTCAGCTCGCCCATCCCGGGGACCCCGTCGAGGAACAGGATGCGCTCGATGAGGATCTCCGCGTGGCGCATCTCGCCGATGGCCTGCTGCTTGATGAAGCCGCCGAGCTTGGTGTAGCCCCAGTTGTCGCACATCTCCGCATGCACGATGTACTGGTGGATGGCGGTGAACTCGCCCTTGAGGACGCGGTTGAGGTGGTCGATGATCTTGGCGTCGCCTTGCATGGACTGATCGTAGCATAAGGTTCACGCCGGCGGCGCGGAGATCTTGCCTTCGGGCGTTGCTAGCGTCGTTCTTGGATGGCTGGTTGAGGGTTGCGGTTCCGTCATAAGACAAGGAACGGTCGTGCTAGCAAGCCTGTCCGAGACTCGATCTGCAACCAAGTCTCAAGAACCAAGTGTCTTGAATCGTGTGAGATGCATCGCGCTATCGTCTAGGGTTGGGGAGTTCAAGAGAGAAGTTTCCTTATCAGGACAATGGTGCTCTTCAGTTCATCGGCGTGTTAGGGGCTGGATGAATCCAAGCGGAATGCCTAGCCTGCCTTCCGCTTCTTGAAACCGTGTTTCTAACCAGCTCTCTCAGGTGAAGCGTTCCTGCGCAACGAGTTCATTGCGGGTGCCTCCGTAGTCAGCGCGGGCCGACGGCTCGCTTCCTTGCGACCGGAATCCGCTCGCTGTGCCCGGACGCGAGTAGCAACCGCCATGGAAACGGCTTCCCGCCGCTACGCATCCAGGCGGAGGATCCGTACGTCGAGGTTGTGGACCCCCGCGAGAATCGCATCGATTCGCTCGTTCGCCGGGCGGTGAGAGTGCGCGCGAGTGACGATCCTTAGACGACCTGTTAGAATCGCAGTGGTTACAAACCCCGCAAGGAGGCTTCGAATCCATGCCCTCTCCCACCCGCCGTTCGTTTCTGGGCGCCACAGCCGCGCTCCCCGCGGTGGCCGCCGCAGGCGCGGCCGCGCCCGCCCCGAATGGATCCGATCCACACCACTGGAGCGACCTCAAGCTCGCGGTCGCTACCTACTCGCTACGCAAGTTCAGCCGCTCGGCGGCGATCGACATCGTCAAGGGCCTTGGCATCAAGTACGTCAACGTCAAGTCCTTCCACCTGCCGTACTACCTTTCCGCAGCGGACCTGAAGGCCGGCCGGCGGGAGTTCGAGAAGGCGGGTCTCGAGATCGTGGCGGGCGGCAACATCTCGTTGAAGAGCGACGACCCGGCCGAACTCGAGCACTACTTCAAGTACGCCGTCGCGGCGGGCATACCGATCATGGTCTGCGCCCCGACCCACTCCAACCTCGGGCACATCGAGAAGCTGGCGATCAAGTACGACCGCAAGATGGCGATCCACAACCACGGCCCGGAAGACAAGTTCTACCCGGCGCCGAGCGACGTGATCAAGCGCGTCAAGGACATGGATCCGCGCATGGGCCTGTGCGTGGATGTCGGCCACACGGTTCGTACCGGGGCGGACATCCTGGAAGAGATCGACTTGGCCTGGGATCGCGTCTACGACTTCCACATCAAGGATCTCACCGACTTCAGCAAGAAGGAGAGCCGGGTCGATGTCGGGGATGGCAAGATGCCGGTCGCCGCGATCTTCACCATGCTCAAGGAACGCAACTACAAGGGCGTCGTGGGCTTGGAGTACGAAGTGATCGCCGACCACCCGCAGCTTGGGATGGCGAAGTCGTTCTCGTACATGCGGGGCGTGCTCGACGGGCAGGCTTCCTAACCCGCTCGAAGGCCGAGTCAGCTGGCGGCAGCGCGCGGAGCGCCCTGCCGCGCTGAAATCTCGACGATCTGGATCGGACGTGCGCCGCGCGTTGCCGATAGCATCTTGATCCACGGCATTGGCGAACGGCTACTCAATTACTTGGGCCGTTTCGAGGGGTCGGATGCTGGGCTCTGACTTGGTCGAGCCAGGTCTCCAGCCGTTCTAGCAATGCCGCGGCCATGTCCGGCTCGGTCGAGCCAAGGTCGCGAGCCTCCCCGATGTCGTCTGCGAGGTTGTATAGCTCGATACGCGAGTCCTCGTAGTATCGGAGCAACTTCCAATGGCCCACCCTCGTAGCGCTAACCGGCGAGGTCGTTTGGTAGTAGTGCGGATAGTGGAAGAAGAGTGCCGCCCGGTCCGGCACGTGCGTCGCGTCCTGCAGTACCGGAGATAGGTCAATCCCGTCCACAGCGCGGTTGTGGTCTCGGTCGCCATCCGCTTCGGCGATCGCAAGGATCGTCCGGTAGTAGTCGACACTGCTGATGGGAGCGTCCGATATGCTGCCCGGCTCCGTGACGCTTGGCCAGCGGACGATGGTTGGAACGCGGATCCCGCCTTCGTAGAGAGAACCCTTGCCGGACCGCAACGGCGAGTTGTCGGTGACTTGCATGCCATCGTACTTGTTGACGAACCCGCCATTGTCGGATGTGAGAAAGACGGCCGTGTCATCCGCGATGCCCAACTCGTCCAGCGTGTCGAGCAGGCGCCCGAAATTCTCGTCGAGGGAATGGACCATGGCCGCTAGGTGAGGGTTCCGGTGCCTCAAACTGTCGTGGATCCTTTCGCGATAGCGTTCAGCTATCTCCGGCTTGCCCTCGATGGGGGTATGCACGGTGTGACAGGCCAAGTGCAGGAAAATCGGCTTGCCGCGTTCGCGCCGCAGAATCCGGATCGCCTCGTCAGTCAGGCGGTCGGTCAAGTACTCGCCCGACTTGCCCCCTCCGAGGTGAGGCACGTACCGCAGTCCTGAGAAGGGCCGGTCGCCAGCGTAGGGAAAAAAGAAGGTCTGAGGGGCACCCCACAGGGTGCCGCCGACGTTGTAGTCGAATCCTTGGGTCTGGGGGTAGTACTCGGCGGTGCCGAGATGCCACTTTCCCACGTGTGCCGTGACATAGCCTGCAGCCCGGAGCACCTCCGCGACGGTGACTTCCTCGTGCGGCAGACTGTCAACCGCGATGGGAGGAAGGAGTCGTCGTTGCAGTGGCGGATTCCTCGCAGCTTCCCGCCAGACAGTCATATGGAGCTTCGCGGGGTGCTTGCCGGTCATGATCGAAGCGCGAGTCGGGCTGCACACCGGAGACGCTGCGTAAGCGTTCGAGAAGCGCATCGATTCCGAGGCAAAGCCGTCGATTCTGGGCGTCTCGTGCAGGTCCGAGCCGTAAACGCCGAGATCCGACCATCCCAGATCGTCGACCAACACGAATACGATGTTCGGCGTAGCCGACACCTGAGCGGAGATCAGCTGAGAGCCGATCAGCAGCAGCGCCAGTTGCGAGAGTCTGTTCATTACGATGGATTGTAGATGACGGTGCTCTGAATGCCTTGGATGGCATGTACGAACTGCTCCGTGGATGCTTTGAGCGATCCGCCACAGGGTCACCGCGCACGTACCGCTCGACCGCCTGGACAAGTTCAGTCACGTCTCCCGAGCCTTGTCCCTCTACCGAATTCGCGAAGCGGGTCGAACCCCTCCGAGACTCGGGCGACACGCAGGACTCGCCAATGTAGGATGATGGCTTGAACGATGGTGATGTCACACCACCTGTGCCTGCGAAGTTCCCGCGAGTTGGATAGTTTATCGATTCGCACCCCTGACTCGCGTCACCTACCATCGCCACGCAATTGATGAACAGCCCTGCGTTCCAAGCCGCGCTGAAGGGCACAGGCTACATTCTGGCATCCGGAGAGCCGGCGCACGGCCTCAAATTCGCCGGGCAGGAGATGTCGACGGGGCTTCGCTCGGTTCTCGATGCACGGCGGATTGGTCTGCACGCGGACGCAGCGTTCGTCGACCAGAAGCGACCAGTATCGATCTTCAAGGATGCAGGTGCCGAGGCGCCTAGCGATCAGGAGGTTCGTGAGTGGCATGAGATGGCTTGGAACGTCGGTGTTGCCCCGCTCCTCTGGGTGATCACGCCAACCGAGGTCCGTCTCTACGATTGCTACAAGTCGCCGGTCGTAGCCGACCCATTGCAATCCACCCCCACCCAAGCTTTGGAAACTTTCGCGCTGGATCAAGTCCAACCGGACTCTCGGCTAGACAAGGCTTGCGGACGCCTCGCCACCGAGTCCGGTGCCTTTTGGACTGGACCTGTGGGTCGCCGCATTGATCGACGTCACCGGGTCGACCGCAAGCTGTTGGCTGAGATCGACGCGCTCGAAAAGCGATTGACCGAGGTATCGCAGAGCGAGAACGGCAAGCAACCGGGCCCTGCAGTCGACTTTGCCCAACGTCTCATCGGTCGGTGCATCTTCACTTGGTACTTGCTGGACCGCGGATTGGCGCAACCGTTCCTCCCGCACGAGTTGGGCCAAGACCTCGGGACCATGTTTGAGACCGCGGAGAGTGCCCTCAGTCTGTTTGGCTGGCTCGGCTCCACGTTTAACGGGGATCTGTTCCCGATTGACGATCTCGATGCCGAACGCAATGACCTCACCGCGAGCCATCTCGAGCTCATCCGGGATTTCATCGACAGCCACAGCTTGGTGGCAGGCAAAGAGGTGCAACATCGGCTATTCCGATTTCGATTCGACGCGATTCCGATCAATCTGATTAGCTCCATCTACGAACAGTTCGCACGGTCAAGTGCAGCAGAGGAAGCCAAGCCTCAAAGCCTTCACTACACGCCGCTCGAAATCGTGGACTTCGTACTCGACCCGGTCTTCGAGGGCCTACCGCCCGGTTCGAGCGTGATCGATCCAGCGTGTGGTTCTGGCACTTTCCTCGTGGAGGCGTTCCGGCGTCTAGTTTGGAGCGAAGCGAAAGACCAGCCTCCAAGCCGCGCTCTAGTCCGTCGCATTCTCTACGAGCAGTTGTTTGGTATCGACTGCAACCCGGCCGCCCTTCGCATAACGGCATTCAGCCTGTATCTCGCCGCAATGGAACTGGCAGAGCAGCCGGTTCATGATGTTCGAGAACTTCGGTTCGAAGAACTAATCGGACGTACGCTCTTCAAAGTAGACGCGATCAGGGCCCGTTTGCCACCGCGCATAATAGACAGGAAGTTTGAGGTTGTTGTTGGGAACTCACCGTGGACGTACGTTGGCAAGGGACCTAGCACTGCCAGCAGCACCAACGATATGCTAAGTCCTCGACGCAGTCCCGATCAGGCGTTTCTGCGACTTGCACAAAAGATTACGAGTCCAGCAGGTCGTGTCGGAATGATCATGAAGGCTACGCCTTTCTTTTCTATTGACCCAATCGCGATAAATACACGGAATGAGATCTTCGAGCAATTGAAACCATGTGCGATCATTAATCTCTCACTGCTACGGCACGAAGAACTGTTTCCGAACGTGACTGACCCGGGCTTGGTATTTTTCGCGCGTTGCAGGCTAGCTCGAGGCCCAGAACAGTTGCTGGCTGGATCGATTCCGTGGTCCCCGTCATTCCGCCGGTCCGGAACCCTTCAAGTAGATCCGGGAGAGATTCGACCGGTGGCCCTCAAGCGGGTGCTCTCGGTGCCATCCATCCTGAAGGCGGCAGTTTTTGGAACTGCGCGCGACGAATGGCTCTTGGAGCGGCTCCAGCGTGGATTTCCCACACTCCAGCAGGTTATGGAGGATCCGAAAATCCAACCTCGGATCTCTTCTGGTGCCGGCTTCGTGGCGGGCGAATCCGGTCGCATGGCTTGTCCCAAGGAATATAGCGGTCTACCAGTCTTGACAAGGTTCGCACCATTCCGCTTGCCATCCCAGCAGGGTACATTTACGCAAAAAGTCCTGCATTGGCCTCGGGAAGCAGCAATCTTTCGAGGGCCAATGCTCATTTGTCCGGAAGCAATGCGAACTGCTCCTAAAGCGTTGCGTGGTAGGTACTGCGTCGCTGTCAGCCGGAATGATCTGCTTTACAGCTCGAGCTTTTTCGGCATTTCACTTTCCCCTGCAGATGAAGACTCGCTTCACTTGCTGTCGGCCGTGCTCAATTCGAGCCTGACGACATTCCAACTCGCGTTAGGTGGGCCGAACATAGGCTTGGAACAAACGGCCATCAAGCCGCAAACCATCCGATCATTGAGGATCCCGTCGCTCACTGGAGCGCCGGAGCACCAAGTCGCCGCTGTTGTGGCGGCGGAGAAGCGCAACGCCGAGAGCAGCGGCAGACCTGATCGACTCAGAGCCCTAGATGAAGCAGTATTCGACTTGTACGGCCTTGATGTGGAAGAGCGTGTACTCGCCAGTGAGGCTGTTGAGCGTACACGTCACCTTTCGTGTCAGCGCAAATCCGACTACGAGCGGCTGCTTCTTCCTCCAACTTATGACGAGTTGCGCGATTACGGAAGCGAGATCGTACAGACCATCAACGCTTATCTAGAGGCTCGCGGTGCATACCACGTTAGGGCAATAATCTACCGTGACGGCCTTGGGGGATTTCCGACCGGAACTGGCCTCGACAGTAGCATCGCCATTCGGTTCGCCACTGTGCGGGGATATCCAAGTCCAGAACCCGACATCAGAGAGGGAGACCATCGAGGATTGCAGACCGTCGCTGAGAGAATTCAAGGAATGCTGACCTCACGACCACCACGGTACCTCAGCGAGAGCCGTCAGTTGCGGGTCTACGGTCCCGCCGACGTAACGATTATGAAACCGGCGCAATGGCGGCACTGGAACCGCACCTCCGGACTGAACGACGCAGACAAGATTCTCGCGGATCACTGGGAATCGAAGGACAATTCCGATGCATACGAATGACCTCACTCTTGGTGAGACTCCCGTCGTATTGTCGGAGTATCAAGTGGTCATGGTGATTGAGTTATTGTGTTGCCGGGCGGACGAAGTTCGTAAACACTTCGCACACCACATGAAGGAGGCCAAGATCACACAGACCGTGCGTCGCTCAGTGCTGCGGGTAAAGCAGCGGCGTCGACTTGCCGGGGTCCAGATCCTCGGCGAAGTCGAATTAGATGACACATCGACACCGCAGGGAAGGATTCAAGGACGCTTGGACCTGATGATTCAGTTTTCCACGCAGTTCGGAGATGAAGGAGATGAAGGAGAATACCTAGCCGTGGAGTGCAAACTGGTGGCGGCGGGCAATGCTACGCTCAATCGGCTATATGTGCGTAAGGGTGGAAAGCGGTTCGTGATCGGAAAATACTCGAAGGGGCACAAGTGGGCGATCATGTTGGGTTACGTGCTCGTTCTACCTGTCGATGAGGTTGAGGATGACATCGACAGACGGCTCGCCAAGGCCTACGGACCAGACGCGGGTTTGCGAGTAGCCGTAGCGCAACCGCCGACTGCCCTCGGTGTCTATGAGGGGAATCTAGAGCAAGACCCGTCCAACAACATACGAAGCAAGCACGTCTTTGTCGACATGGTACAGGCGAGTTGACGCTCGGGATAGATGAGTTTGCCTTTTCGGAGTAGAACTGGTTTAGCAGCAGCGGCCAATGCCTGCGGAACATGTGCGCCACATTGAGCACCAGCACCCGCTACGACCTAGGCCTGTAGTCGGCCTTGGTTAGACAGGTCACGGTCCGATAGATCAGTTCGGCCAACGGATTATGCACACCGAGCGCGAGGAGACACTGGAGATGTCCTAGCCCGCAAATCTAGCGGAATAATCCTTCCCTTTCTAGGTCTCACTCAACCGTTCGAATAAGTCACCAAATAGTGCCCTCACTGACGCGACTGCACTTTCATCTGTCATGATAAGTTGTCGAACTGCGTCCTCATAATCCCGCCTTGTGGGGAATCGGAGGGACTCTGAAATCCGGTCTCGCGATGCTGTCTCCCGAACCGAGCACATCTTCAGAATTGATTCCCAGTTGTGGTTTGCGACTGCGTCATCAAGCTCATTTTTTCGCTCTGCAAGAATATCTACAGCATTATTCTTGAGCATAACGTCTTGGCCCGACAAAAGGACATCATCGTTAGGCAATTGTTCGGTAATCAACTTCCGAATCAATCTCCGGACAACTTTTTGGCTTAGGCGCTCGGTATGTCCACTAATGGACTCGACCGCTGCTTCGAGTGCCTTCTCGGTCATTGCAGGAGCGTCCGCACCAGTGACCTTAGCCTGCCGTCGCGCGACATATTTGATGACAATCGGGTGATAGTAGATGGACTCGACTGAATACAACGGAAGTGCGTACACTCCTTTCTCTCTCTTCTTCTCAACTTGTTCTGGCTGGTATCCATCGCCATCAATGATTCCAAAGGCCCGAATCCAATGGAATGATTCCGCCCCTCTTGCACCCTCCACAGCATGTTCTACATTACGGCAACTGCCTTTTGGAATGACTGACACCATCGGAAAAATCAAACTGTAGAGAGACTTATCCAAGCTATGCTCTGCACCCTCCACAAATAGGATTTTCCGTCTTCCGCCAAGTAGATCGCGCTTAGTATCGTCTTTAACTGGCATGTTGACAGGGAGTTCGTCAGCATCCCAACTCTCCACGTTCTTGCCGCTGAAATTACATGATCGAAGCAGAAGAATTCGTGCAGTTGGCATTTGCAAAGGCAAATCGTGGTCGTGGGTGGATACTAAGAAGCCACAATCTAGCCGATGTTCGAACAATTGCTTAAGTAGGGGTGAAATTATCGAACGGTGCAAATGTCGCTCTGGCTCATCAATAACAAATAGCGAGCCACTTGGCGCAGTCAACACATTGCCAGCTAATAGCAAGACATTTCTTTCGCCATCGGAAAGTTCTGCCGCGCTGTATTCGGGACCATCGTATTTTCTTGCCATTACACGTTGATTTTCACGGATTTCAATTTCAATAGGCAAATTCGATTGCATAAGCATTTCATTACTAATCGTAATCGGCGCCGGAGTTTTTGAACGGATGGTGGCCCCATTTATGTCACCATTGTCGACACATGCGGCGATTTTGCGTGCGCGGACATTTTCCGCGTCGATGAGTTCGTATATTGTTATGCTAGCACGTTTTGCCGCATATTGATCGAGATACCTAGAGTGATATCCCTGATCGTCGCTTCGGATACTCCGCTCTGTTGACAACTTATTTGCAGGAGTCATGTCCAGTGCGTCAGTCTGCATCCATGTTTGTCGATGAGCCGAGATCGTGCGAGCAGTTCCTGCATTGATCCTAGCAAAATGGTGCATCAGGCTGGACTTTCCGGTCCCATTGGCACCTAGAACAAACAGCATTTCACCGGTGCCAAGCTTAAGTTGCGAAACTCCACCGTGCTGAGTCGGAAAGTTGAGATCAAAGGACATGGCTGTTTGAGTCCTGTCGATTTGTAGCTACGTTGCAGTTTTGGCGTCCATCGGATCCGATCGACGGGCAAGAATCTTTTGAGTGCGACGTGTGACTGGCCCTCGCAGTCGAAGCTTGGCCCCAGACCTTCGCAATGACCTGCTTCGCCCCACGAGCGTTGAGCATCTTCGTCAAGTGCTGGTCCAAGTCGGAGCCGTTTGTCCCGAAGAACCCTCCGTTGGACGCCGCCAAGCTCAGGCGCATGTCAACGTCAGGAATCCCGTTGGACCTTACGGGCAGCATGCAAGTGCGCCGAGCCACTTGCCGCCGAGGATTGATCCTGCCCGGCCCCAGAGCGTCGTGCCGGGCGAGTGAGACGCTACCGGTGACCATCAAGCAACGGAATCTCGTAACTGCGTGAACTCCCTCGTCCGAGGTGACCAGAACGGCCCGTCGCTCCGTGATTCGAAGGTGCATGTCCTGATCGTCCGCCTCAGTCGACTCTATGAACCAACGAATGTCGAATTCAAGGAAAGCTCCCGCCGCAGAAGTCGGGGTGTCCGTATCCCAAGCCATGTTGACGTCCACCATCGGCATCATGTTGCGGTCAATGAGGTCGCGAACCACCAAGACACACCGGCCACCACGGAAGTCGTGTCTGCCAAGGTTCATCTTAGCATCCTGTTGGATGCGCCTGCGGTCTTGGTTTTCTCCAGCGAGAACTGAGCATCCGAGTTCCATCGAATCGACCGCTGCCGAACCGAATGGTGGGACCAGCGAGAGAGCAACCCATGACACGCCCCAATGCACTCAAAGCAGTTGAAGAGTAGCTCTGGCGACATAGCGAACTCCATCACGAGGCGTTCAGATGGTCATCCAGCCGTCGGTGGTCGTCGGCCCACCGCCCCTGTTCGCCGAAGCGACGTCGCAGGAACCGCATCACCCGAGCCGTGCGCGGTTTCGTATCGCGGTATCGTCCTTCCAACTCCCGATAGAATTCCGCTCGGCTCCGGTAAGGGCGTCCAGCATCGTCGCTCGGGATCACGACCGGACCCAGCTGGTTGCCTACGGCCGTCGCGACGCCGCGCTCGATACCGGGGCACCTAACCCGCTCGAGGAGATCGGTCAGCTCGTCTGTGGGAGAGCCGTCTTTGTGGAATCCAGCCCTCCCAAACGCTTCGCCGAGGAGCGTCTCCGCTACCTCGCGACGGTCGTGCTGATCTGCAAACGATAGAATCGCAGTGGTCCAAGCATGGCCAGGATCGACCTCGTACCCGTTCGATGTTGTACCGGGGAGCCTTGGAAGCCATCGGAAGAGCCGATAGGCACGTCTCCGCAGCCCTTCGGGCGCGTTTTCCTTGCGCTCTTCCCATGCAGGGGGATCCTTCTCGCCATCCCGTCTGTCCATGCATAGCATGAGTGCTTCTTGAAACCACGACGGGTTGTTCGCCACAGCTCCCGCCAAAGCTGGCATCTCGTCGGGCTTGAGAATGTCGAAGAACATGAACTCGATGCCTGCGGCGTCAACGGCACTGAGGTCAGGGCGAGCCCGGATGGCCGTCACCAAGTTGTGTTCCAAGCGCTCCACGTCCTTCGACTGTTGCTCCCTCGATCCGGGCAAGGTGTCGATCAGTTGTTGAAGCGATTCGGTCCGCGCCCCATCGAACTTGCTCCGTAGCGCCGAGAGTGCGGCCCGCGGCCGATTCACGGAGCAGAGGCCGGCAATCAACCAGTCCTTCTGCTCAGAGGGAATTGCCTGCCACTCCGGTTCGAACTGTTGCCAGTAAAAGGTGAGTTCTTCATGGGACAGTCTGTCAGTCCCTACCGTTCCGATTCTGAAGGGAAACCGCGCTAGGAGGCAGGGCAGCCAGTTAGGATTCTCGTCCGCGAACGCGCTGGTGCGGATTACGCCCACGAGGGCATCCGCATCTAGATCGTCCATCCCTTCCAAGAGTCCTTGGATGAACCCTCGCATCGGTGACTGGATAGCATCGCCGCCGGTCTGAAGTGCGCGCAAGGTCGCTAGGTTAATCTCGTCCTGGGGCAGTATGCTAGCCGCCATGGCACCAAGGAAGCGGGTGTTCCTAACTTCGGGGACAAGTGAGAGGATGGCCTCGATCCCACCTGATTCCCAGTCTCTCCGGAGTGCCGAACGCCGTTTCCGGTCCAAACGATACTCGGTGTCTTCCCACCCTCCATCCTCGGGACAACGCTCCCAGATCACTGCGTCGTCCTCGAAGAGCCAGAGGTCTGGAGCTGTGACTGGAAACGCCGACAGTTCCTCCAGTACACGACGCGCTCCCTTGATATCTCCTTCGCGACAGTCCCTTGAGATCGCACCATCCGCAAATGCTGTCAGGTAGCGCACAAGGCGCGCGCGTTCCTCCCTGCTACAGCTTTCCGAGCCAGCCCAGGAAGCGATGTTCGGCCAGATCCGCGCAGCCTCTGTTTCGGGCAGGTCTTCCATCGCGTCAATCACGGCATGGATCGTCCTCCCCGATGTCCCGGCATGCTGGACCAGAATGTCCGCTGCCGTCCTGTACACCGCCGTTCGGTGTTCTTCGGACTGTTCCGAGTCGGCCCCATCCGATCGGCCGCGCCAGAGCGGCAGATTGGCTTGGTCTGCTGTGTCGTAGTCCAGAGGGAGGCAGTTGCGAGCAAGGTCGAACGCCCACACAGGATGATCCTGCGCCAACTTCCGCAACACTGCGCAATGTCGTTCGGAGTCGAGCACACTTCCATGATTCCAAGGCTTGAGGAGCTTCGCCAAGCTCTGTCGCGGTTGTCCTACATGGTGGTCGCGGACATCTTCATCCGCTAACTGTCCGAGTAGCTCGATGGCTCGCTCCGCGTATTCTGGAAACCATGCCAAGGTCTCGTAGGCCCACATCAGGGGCGACCGGTAGTGCATCGCCTCTGTGCCGTGCAGGAGGTGCGGCGGGAGCACCGATTCACTCGGGTCCCAACGAAAGTTCAGGAGTGCCTTCTGGGCCGAGTCCGTCCGCCCTAGGTCGGCTTCCATTGCCTCTAGGAATGCCTCTGGCGCTGATTCCGCCAGCAGGGGCAGGATCTCGCTCAAGGCTCGCAGGCGATCTACGGTCATGTCGTTGAGTGCGGCAGACACCGCATCCTCAACCCGTACGGCAACACGGGACCCCACCAGCCGTCGGTCAATGCGGTCGCCAAACTCTGCCAGCAGAACAAGACCTTGAGCGAGACCCCGGAGCAGTTCTGCTGACACCTGTGAATCGCGAAGTGCTTGGTATTCCTTGGGCAGCAGCAGGCGTTCTCCCGGTCGGTGGAGAGGCGCCTGCTTGAGCGCGGTCGTGACTGTGTCAAAGAATCGGTCGATTGCCTGTGGCGTGATCTTGTCCTCGGTGAAGCGTTGCCACGTGTCCAGCTGCGAATTCACCCCTCGACGTTCACCGTCCATCCATACCGGCGATTCGGGTAGGTTGAGCAGTTCCGTCCACGCCGCATCAATGTCTTCGTCGCATTGTTGTCCCGTCAGCCGGAGGACAACCTTGCGGTCGGACTGTGAGCCTGCATCCCAGACGCCGAAGAGCCCTGCGGCCGCAAGAATCCGTGGTTGTCGAGTAGATAGTTGGGGGGCTAGCGCTTGGGCCCCACCTTTGTGTGTCAGACGCCGCAGTACAGTGACGGATCCGCCGGACGAGTGGGCAAGCTGGGCTGCCTGACCGCTGTCGATGCCGTTCGCGACCAAGAAATCCCGCACGGCCCTTAGTCCCACCGGAACAACCCTCAAGGGATCTGACACCCGCGGTCGGCCTGTCTCCGGCAATAGGACGGGAATCCTTCCGCAGTGCGCGATGGCCAGCTCTCGGACGGACTCATTCATAGGGACTATGACTACGTCGCTCGGCGGCGACCCCAACAGCTGACGTAGCCCTTCCTCGGTGTTCACGCAAAGCCCTTCAATAGGCGGATGCGATGGATGGGAACCACTGCGCTGGATCAGGGCTTGGAGTAAAAGGAGTGCTTCGCCGCTTGACTCCCCGATGATCGTCAGCGGTCTGTCGGGCCCGGAGCGGACCCAGTCGCACCACGCCGTTAGGTACTTGTCTACGCTCGAGTCGAGGAGCGTGGCGTTCAGAGGCGGCGCGGCGACCGAACACCATTCCCGAACCTCTTCACGTAGCCAATGGAATCCTGGGGGTTTCAGTCCCATCCGGCCCATCAGCCAGATCTGCACGCCAAGTGATTCGTCGATCCAACTCTTGAGGTCAGTCGCATCAAATACCTTGATGGATCTCCAAGGATGCTCGGCTCGTTGCTGAAAGGCCCATTCGTCCTTTCCGACCCAAGTGGCGGTCGTGACGAAGACCCAGGATGTCTCATCACAGCGCCACCCGGCTGGCACTCGGTGGCGGTTCAGGTCATTCGTCGCCTTCTCCTGCACCTTTGCTGCGGTGCTTACCTCCCAGACGGATTGTCCCCCCGGGATGTGCCGTGTGGGTCGTGGCGCTTCCACTGCGATGTCTGGTCCAGGTTCGATGATCCGCTCGTCACTGGGTGCCCGGATGGAGCCCGGGGCGGGCAACTCGCTTCGGATCAGACGACCGACTAGCTCCGGAAGTTCCTCCTCTGCATGTCGTGTCTCCCCCCACTGACGGAGCTGCAGCGCGGAAATCCGAAGAATCTCGGGTGCTGCCGGTCGAGTCGGTGACGGCTGAATCAGCTCCTCTGCAGACGCTCCCAGGATGGGTGCGAGCTTCGCTGCGGTTGCGCGGCTCATGGCCTGCCGTCCGTTTACGATGCGCGACAACGTAACCCGGCTGACGCCGGATCGGCGGGCGAGCTCAGACAGGGTGGACTCAGAATCTTGGATGATCTCGGAGAGCGTTGGCATCCATTTCATGATACACACTGAGATACATGCTGTCAACATCTCATGTACAGTCCATATCGTAGGCCGTGTCGTCTAGGCCGAAATGATCAATGGCCCCTAGCATGTTGGGTGGCCACGATGCTCCGAACCAGACGACTAGCACCGCCCCCTGTCTGAACTCGTCAACCGCTTGAGCCCGTTATTCACAGCATGGGACGGAGCTGTCGCACCCTGCGAGACAGCTGCCAGAGGACCTGACCTCTGGATCCCCGACCGCTCGGCGACCGCTGGGACAGCAGCGGTGGCAAGTCCATGACGCCAACGTTCAAGCGCAGCGCCCCGTCCCGCCGACTCACACCGAGGTCACCGTGGAGAGCCGCCAGCAGGACATTGCCCGAAACCCTCCGTTGCCGGCGCATCAGGCGCAGTGCCAACTTCAATTCCCGTTCGTCCGCAAGGCGGGGTACGGCAATCTGGGAACTCCGCTACGCAGCGTGATTGGGCCTGTCGCTATGTCGTACGCTTGATTCTTCGGGTGCGCATATGTTGCGGAGCGAGCTTGCACGAGGTCTTGTCGGCCAGAAGCCCGATGCGATCGCCTACCAGTTGGCTCTCTGGCATCGATTGAAGACCCTGCGGGTCCTGTTCACCAAGCTCCGGTCGCTGATCCGGCGACGTACCTACGATGCGGAGTCCGCGATCGCTGCGCAGATAGAGCCGTACGCTCGTGAATACGCCTCCCAGTCGCCGGAAGCGAACCGAGTCAAACTGCTTACGGTGATCGCAAGGCACTTGGATGTCGTGATCCCGATGCACGCCAGTGCCGCGGAACTGGATCAGGTATGCACACAGATCTCAGAAAGCGCGGTCTCGGCTCTGCGGCGCACGAACAAGAAGTTCAAGGGCAACACCGTTGAAGACATGGTGCGATTCTCGATGGATGGCTGGTTCCGTGGCTTGGCATCGAAGCTAGGTGATCTGCCCGAGGACGAACAGGAAGCACTGGTTCAGAAGCTGGTTGACTCGATTCGGTCAATGCCATCCAGTCAGCGGCGAGCTGTGTTGAAGAAACTCGGCACCGACCAGATCACCGCAGAGATCGTGCGAAAAGCCGCCTTGAGTGGCACGCTCGGTCCGGCATTCGTCGTCGCAGTGGAAATTGCTGGATTCTCAGCCTACACCTTCGCTACATCGGCTTTGGCTTCGATAGCTGGTGTCGTCGGGATCACCCTGCCATTCGGCTTCTACACGACGCTTACGTCTTTCATGGCCTTCTTCGCGAATCCGTTCCTGATGGTCCCCGCGCTCGGAGCGTTCATGTTCTGGCAAAAGAAGCGTGGAGACCGGAAGCTGCGGGACAGCCTCGCTGCGAGCATCGTCACAGCACTGATCGTCTCGGATGCCGCGATTGACACGGCACTCGATCCGCAACCACTCCTGGACGAGCTTCAGTGGCAGCAAGTGGATCAGGAATGGAGGACGTTCAATTCGCGGCATCGTCGGAAGTGGAAGCGGGATCAACACCAGAGAGACGCGGCTTACGACATGTTCAAAATGCTCGAATCGATCTATCGACTTCCCGAAAGGCGGCGTACCGGCATGTTGCAGGAGGTCAGTAACTTCTTTTGGGGTCTGGGACGGTGACCAGTGAATCTTGCTGACCGCATCATTAGCCTGAGTCCAAACGGCCTTGAAGCGACATTGGACGGCTCCTTGCATGAAGCTCGTCCCGCGAGCCGCTTGACACGCATCCTCACAGCCGATCCCGAGCAAGCTCAGCAGCGCCGGAAATCGGTTTCGCACCCTACCGCTGCTACTGCCGGAGTCTACGCCGGCCTCACCGTCGCTGACCTGCTCTACGACGTTGCTCGAGTCGACCCGTTAGTCCTGCAGGCCAGCGACTTCTCATCTGCGGCGGACCTTGCCGACCCGATCCGCTTCGGAGCGTTCGCCACTCGCGTCGCCGGACTCGACGAAGCGGCGAGGGCGGGCCACTTGGCGCATCTGGAGGGCTATGTCGCGGAACGGTTGTTCGCTCAGAGCTTGCAGTCGCAGGGGTTCGAGGTCGAATTCCCGGCAAGCGCGAATCAGCCCGGTTTCGATCTCCTCGTTGGCGGTATCCCTCATCAAGTCAAGAATCTCGAGAGCCCCGCCGGGGTGTACGAACACCTCAACCGCTATCCGGACATCCCCGTTATCGTAAATTCCGAGCTGGCCGAGGAGTTCTCGGCCAACCCGGATGTCTTCGCGGTCCCATTGAGCCACGCGCAGGTGATGCAGGAGACGCGGGCATCTCTGCAATTGGGTATCGAGATTCGGGATCTGGAGATTCCGGCCATCGCCGTAGCCGTCGGACTTGGACGCGCCGCCTTGGCGGTCGTGCGCAAGCAGTCCAATTTCGGCTCCGCCGTTCCGGCGGCATTGGTCGACACGGCCGGCATGGCCGCGGGCGGCTGGCTGGGATCAACCGCCTTGAGCTTTGCGGGGCTCGCGCTGGGACCCTACGGAGCTGTTGTGGGTGGGGTCCTCGGGTCGGTTGTGGGGGCTCGGCAGGGCTTGGTCTCGACCAGACGCTTGAAGCGGAGGATCTTCTGCGCGGGCGAAGAGGCAGCAGTCGACAGAACCTATCGAGACTTGATGCTCCGCACAGCGGAACTGACCTCGGCGAAGCGTACGGAGATCGAGCGAAAGGGCGAGATCATGGAGTCGCACCTTGTACTCAAGGGGAGCGTTGGGACTGCGGTCTGGAAGAGGTTCCGAGTACGCTTGGACGATGAGCTGCGCTACTACCGCAATAAAGCGGAAGGGGCCGCCGGACTAGCTTCGAACCTGCGCTCGGCGGACAACTCCGCTGAGCCGCTTACCTGTGCGGAGACAGCACTCACCGAGGTCATGCGTTGCGGTCTCCCGGAGGTGGCCCTCCGGCAGGAACTCCGGGCCGCCAAGAGAGCCTCGGAGCGTTTGCGACTTGCCTACGCGAAGGCCTTGGCGTCGTAGCAGGCAGCATCGACTGTGCCATGCTAGTCCTAGTCCCCGATTCGACCTGACGAATGATTGGGAATCGTGTCCAGCCAGGGATGGACTTGCATTGGACTCCGGCAACCGTTTCGAGTTCGCACCACAGGGTCTGCACCTGTGGTTTCGTCATTGGCCTCCTTTGTCGGCTGCTCGTGCCACCCGAGGAATCTCGAGCTCGCACCGCAATACGGTTTAATGGGGTTAGGTCGATGGCCAAGTCAATCGGTCGTGGCGGAATGCAGGAACACGACCCTAGGCCGACCGGAATCGAATCCGTCGCGGGCCGACCACTCCAATCCCACCCATCTAGCGATGTCTAGCAAGATCCTGGTCATCGCAGGGCCGAACGGTGCCGGAAAGACGACGTTCGCACGGGAATACCTGCCCAACGAGGCCGCCTGCGATGTCTTCGTCAACGCCGACCTGATTGCCGCCGGTCTTTCGCCGTTCCACCCCGCTTCGGCTGCGATTCGAGCCGGTCGGCTGATGCTGCGGGAGATCGACACCCACGCGCGTCTGGGCCGGAACTTCGCCTTTGAGACCACTCTGGCTGGACGCACCCACGTCCGGAGGATCCGCGAGTGGCATGCGGCGGGGTATCGTGTCAAGCTCATATTCTTGGCCCTGGCAAGTCCGGCAGAGGCAATCGAGAGGGTCAGGGTGCGTGTGAGCCAAGGCGGGCACGCCGTGCCGGAAGCGGTGATACGCCGCAGATTCGACGCGGGTTTGCGAAACTTCCGTAACGTGTATCGTCAAGAGGTCGACTACTGGCAGCGGTTCAACGCTAGCGGGCCGGAGTTGGTCTTGGAATCCGAAGGAGGCAGCTGGCAATGAAGAAGAGGGAATACAAGATCCCGGTGTCGAAGCTGCCCGACCCAGACATGCAGGCCGTGCCGGCCGCGCTGATGAGGGCACTTAGACGCGCTCACCTGATTGCCCATCAGACCGGTACGGGCGTGATCGTCATGCGCGACGGCGAGGTTGTGGAAATCGAGCCGGACCCCGAGCTGTACGAAGGGTTCGTGCCGACGCCGCCGCTAGGCTGACGCTCCCATCGCTCCGTATCGATGCAAGTGGTTCCTGACGGCATCAGCATCTGATATCTTGGCGGCCGCATACGTGCCCGACACGGGGAGCCTGTAGAAGAGCGGACCGAGCCCGACGCTGCTGTTCGGGAGGTGCCGTTACCGGCTGGGCTGGCTGCGGACCGAGCCGCGGCGGAGGCCATCGCAACGGTGCCACGGCATGGCGCAGGCTGCTTGTATCGAGTGGCAAGCCAAGCATGTTTGGCCAGCGAGGTCGCAACGGGGCCACGAGATGGCGCAGGCTGCTTGCGGGGCCCGCCGTTAGAGGGCAGCGTTTCGCTGTTGGAACTGGTGAAGCCCACCTGCCGCTCCAGCGCGTCCACCCATTCGTTCTCGACCCATAGCCGGACGGTTCCAGCAGGCCAAGCCCAATCGCCTCGATGCATCTGACGACGCGGAGACAGCGGCTAGAATTCGGGCATCGACGCGCTCTTCGTGCAGTACGCCCGATTGGATCGCGGTATCAAGGCACCTTCGCTCGTGCATTGTAGTTCTCGACTTCTTCCGCCACATGTTTGGTGACTGCGAACGTATGGATGGGGAAGTCGATCAAGTCCATGTTGTTGATGCAGAGGAGGTTGATCAGTACCGATGTATGTACCGCTGCGACGGTTGCATCGTTAGTGTCCATACATTTATGTCACTGCAAACACAGGGTTTCCCCGAGGTCTAGCAATTCCCTGCCATCAGTTCCCGAAAGCTCGCTCAGTTCAAGCAGTCGGCCGCGCGAGATCTTTTCGCGACGGTACGCTTCCACGGCTAGGTTTGCAATCTCGATCCGCAGTTCACGGTAACGAGTTCTTGAATCTTCTGCACGAACCGCCTGATGCTGTTCTTCGTGCATTCCTAGGACACGGAGGCAATGTCTACCGAGATCCTCTCGTTCAAGCAGATCGGCGCACTCGGCTTGGGATACATACTGCAGGCTCCTGAGTCGATAGACCGCCGCCCGATAGCTCACTCCGAATCTTCGGGCTACGATTACGACATCCTTGCATGTGACGCGCAGAGTGCGCGGCGAGGATCGCATCTCAGATTCAATCGAGCTATCGCTAGCGGCGTCGTAAATCAACTGCTGTGGACTGCCTCGAGACCGCTTGCCCAACCTCTGTAACACCTCGTACACACCACCCCTCGGCATTAGGAACGCCGCGGCAAAGGCGCTCGCACGCTTCTCCACCTGATCCGCCGAGTTGTCGGTGCTGGAGACCCTCATGGTTCGGTCTCGATCGAAGAGCGCGTGCGCGTACTCGTGGGCGAACGAAAATCGCTTGCGGACATGCAGGTGCGTGGCGTTGACCAAAATCGCCATGCCGATAGACGGGTGGCGGAGGAATAGGCCGGAAGTCTGGTCGGGCAACTCAACCGCAGACGCCCAGATGCCTTGCGTTGCGATGAGTTCCGTAATGTCCCCCACGGGCGTGTGGCCGATGTTGAGACGTAAGCGCTCCTCGTCGGCGATTCTCCCCGCCTGAGTGATCGCCTCTCCTGTCGAGCGGGGCACACGTAGGTCACGCCGTGGCGGCCCGGATCTTCGATCCCAGCCCAAGAGGCTCTCGAGCGTGACGCCATCCCGACACAAATCCACGCAACGATCCACTTGATGGCGCACTTCCGGGTCCGCTTCCAAGCCGGGAACTACGCGGTGCAAGGCGACCATGATGTCCTCTTGATCCCCGTCGTCAGCAAGGAAGCTTGTGGCGGGGCGGCGATAGCAGGAAGCCAGGCTCGCGAGTTCGAGTGTGGAAACGGATCGCTTGCCTGCCTCCATCTGCGTGATCGCACTTCGAGGTACGCCAACAGCCTCCGCAACCGCCCGCTGGCTGAGACCGCAAGCCACGCGCGCATCGCGAAGCCGACGACAGAGATCAATCATTTCCATAGAACCTACCCCGTCTCTGGGGAGACGCAAGGATTGTACCATGATTTGTAAGATTATCAAACCAGTAAATCAAGAAAAATGGGATTAGTGGATCGGATATCGTACAATCAAGGTTGACCGACGGATGTGCCGATGAACTTGGCTGACGAGAGCCGTGGAAGCCCGTTCCCGTTGCGATCCACCCCAATGGACATCCCGCCCAGCGCGTCTTGGTTGCAGTTTGCCAAGACGACCGGGAATGTCCATTGGGCGCGGCCCACAGGTGCCGGGGGCGTGTCGAATGCTGCTGGCGTGTCAGGGGCGCCTCGGCGACGGATAGCGCGGCTGCACACCGGCGTGTACGTCGGGATTCTGGAACTTCGGCGGATGGCTTGGCGGAGACTTGACACATTCTGCGCTAGGGCTTCCACTTGCCGCGCAGCCAAGCGCTGGCGAACTGGCAATCTAGATTGTGCGCGTGCCACCCTGCCTCTGGACTTGCTTCCCAGCCGCACCAGCCAACCCGCTCTTGCACGCGAACGATTCCGCGAGTTCACTGGGTGGCAACCCGGCCAAAAGGCAGGTGCGCCGAGAGTCGATGTGCTCCGCACGGATCCCGACCGCACACGGGAACGGCCCTGCCGGATCTGTTGAGCGCGGAGAGACCGACGACCCACATGCGTTCGTCTCGTATCGAACTGCACATCCGCCGCCGGAGATGCTAAGATGAACCTGCGAGACAAGAACCCAACCAGCGAATCAAGAAATCCATTCGGACGTTCGGTCGCCGGGATTCAGGAGACGAGTGTGTTGTCGCCAAAAAGTCGCTAGATTTCGCAACCATGCACCAAGCATGCCAAAGGCGATTGTCGACCTCGTAATTCGACTTGGAAAGGAAAATTCATGATGTCAGAATCCCAACCGACAACGAATCGCTTGAGCGAAATTCAATCCCAAGCAGTGAACTGGGACGACGGGGCTGCGCTTGTTCTCGCCAGCCCCGGTGTCGACAAGACTCGGGTCTTGACTGAGCGCATCGCACGTATACTGAGAAGCACTCCTGACAAGCGTTTTCGAGTCCTCGCACTGACCTATACGAATAGGACCGGCGATGTAATGAGGGACTATGTCGAGCAACTCGTTCCGGACTTGATAGACCGCGCGGTCATCGGTACATTTCACAGCTTTTGCGAGAGATTGCTGAGATTGCATGGCACTCACTTGGGATTCAAGTCCGATTTTCGGATCTATAGCCAGGATTCCGACCGTGAAGAAATTTTCAGGGATGCACTTCGGGCGCAGTCTGCGCATGGTGTAAACGTTTCGCACGAAGATGTTCGATGGCTGAAAATGATTGACAGGCTTCGGAGAAGCCTAGTTTCACCACAGGATGCGGCCGCCAAGTTTTCTGATCGCGAGACTGGCAAACACGTCGCTCGTGTGTATCGTGTGTACGGACATGCACTGCGAGAATGCAACGCGATGGACCCCGATGAATTGATATTCAATACTCATCGTCTCGTTACAAAGTTGCCTGCGCTTGCGAATCGCATTCAACGTTCGTACCGATACTGGATGATGGATGCATTCCAAGACACAACGCCTGCTCAGTTTGCGTTAATCCGTTCTCTTGCTAAAGATAACTTCAAGAATGTTTTCGTTGTTGCCGATGATGATCAGCTTATCTATCAGTGTGCGGGAGCCCGTTATCAGCAGATGCTTGATTTCTGTAGGATGTTTTCACCACACTTGATCCAGTTGGTCGAGGATTCACGCTGTCCAGCGGATATCGTTGAAGCTTCGAACAATTTGATCTCCCATAATTTCCACTTGACGTGTGCGATACCAGTCCTCTCTGCCGAGCCGTCAGACACACGCAAGTCGATTACCGTAAGGCGTTTCGCGACTGACCGCGAGGAGGCTGAGGCCATTGCGAAGACGCTGGATGATCGCCGCGAGACTTGGGGTCAAACGGCGATTCTAGCACGCCAGAGATGGTTATTGGATCTCGTTGAGGAAAGTCTCGGTGCCGTTGGAGTGAAGTCAAATTTCGTCGGTGGTCGAGATCAGTTTGCTTCGCCCCAGTTTGTGTGGCTGGAGAGCTGCTTGCGCTTGAGCGTCCTTCAGATGAGTCGTCGAGCACTCGCTTCTCTCGTGGCCGCTGGGAATCGTATTGCTGGTAGCGATGACCCATTCGACGCAGAGGAGGTCAGCATCGAAGCGATTGCTACGGACAAAAGCTTCTTGGAATCCTGGGCGTACTTGGCGGTGCGCTCGGGCGACCCGACTTTGGTCCAACTGGCGCGGTTTGCCAAGTGCCTGATCAACTCGCGGCGGGATTGGAGAGAGATCGTGCGTGAAGCCGTTGAGTGGCTCCCAAGTACTGTTTCGAGCAACGGTGGAGGTGATCGCGACTTAGACGAGGATCGATTGGCCTGGCAGAACGCGGAAGGAGAGATTCACAGACAGTTCGGTGGTCAGATTGAGCTTGACGAATTCTTGCAATCTGTCTCCCTCAGATCTAAGGAGCCGTCGCGTGATCCTAGTTCAGTTTGCCTCTCCACGATTCACGGCGGCAAGGGACTGGAGTTCGATTACGTCTGGGTGATGGGCGTGGCGGACTCTATCTTGCCGTCGTGGCAGAGCTTGACACCGGCTGCGAGTCCGATTCAGTTAGAGCAAGAGCGACGGAGTCTCTTCGATGCGATCACTTGCACCCGGAAGCGACTCGCGCTCTCCTATGCGAACCGGTACGGAGGGCGCACCCGCGATCCGTCGCGCTTCTTGCGTGAACTGGATATCAGGCATCCGAACGCCTGAAGCGCGGGTCAGCGTCTGCGGTGTTCCCGACGAACGCCTTGATCTCCGCGCAACTCCGGTGTTGGATGACGCTGGAGCGCGACGAGATGGAAGACGCCCTGCACACCCAGCGCAAGATGGCAGAACCGATTTTGGAGCGCGGCGGTGACTACCTCCGCGCGGTCAATGGCAAACAGCCAAGCCTACTGCCGCAGTCGAATGCCCGAGATTGGCAGTGTCTGGAGGGCAAGACGCAGACCGGACTCAACCGCGAGCCCATCGAGACTCGCAGGGGCGAAGTCGCCGAGGGCTTGACGTACGCGGACTTCCCGGACGTACGTGGCTTGGCGCGCCTAGTGCGTTCCGGCAGGGGCAAGTGCGGCGCGAAGCGGCAGGGGCCGGAGAAGCGTCTGGAACCGCTTTGAACGGCGTCCTGCGAGTCCTGCAAGTACCATTTCGGACCCGATTCCCGCCCCGCCCAGCCGCACTTGTCAGCCGCCCCAGCCCGCCTGACCGAGCGCACGAACGACGTTGCAGTTTCACTGGGTAGTGGCTCAGGCAAGAGGAAGGCGCACGGGCATGCAAATTCGCACAGAGAGGGGAGGTGCGCCCGCAGGTCGCGAACGTGTGCGACAACGGCGCGACGGACCTTGTTGAGTGGGCAAGTACCAACGACCCGCTCGCATCCGTGTCGCTTCTGACTACGAGTCCGCCGGCCGAGATGCTAGAATGAACCCTTGAGACACTAACCCGATCAGTCCACCGAGAACATGCATGTGAGCATTCGATTGGCGTTGTATTCGCCGTCTCCAAGGGGTCCCCGGAACTGGCGTCCCACGCAATGCGATCAAGGTTGATTCGAGCCACGGTCTCATCATCCCCGCTTCGGTCCCGAGCAGCCCAGGGCCCCCGGCTGGGAAGGCGCTAGCGGATTCCGAGTAGGTTTCGTGACGCGTGACATTCAGGACGCCAACCGGCCGGGATGGACAATCCGGAGGATGATCGAGTACCACGCGCTATTCGATCGTCGCGACAGGGGGATCATCTACTGGACCGCTCGCGTCGAGATTGATGGGCGTCGCGCACATGCTGAAGGCAACAGCCATGATTCGATACGAGCAGTTCCGACTGGCCCTCAGTCGCCTCGAGCGACAGCACCTGAACTATCAAAGCGCCGACGCGGCGTTGGCCGAGATCATGCGGGACGCGATCAAGGAGTCCGTCATCAAACGTTTCGAGACTTGCTACGAAATGCTCTGGCGGACACTGCGGAGGCATCTCGTAGTCATCTTGGGCAACACCAACGTGCCCAACAGCCCGAAGCCTGTCTTCCGCGTCGCTAACGAGAACGACTTGCTCCCGTCGCCGGTCGAACGCTGGCTGTCCTACGCGAATAGCAGAATCGATACTGCCCACGACTACAGCGGCGAGAAGGCCGGGAACTGCATCTGCATGATGGGTGAATTCGTTGGAGACGCCATCGGACTCTACGAGATTCTCACCGGCAACCGCTGGAAGCAGAGCAATGATTGATATCACCGATCAGCAGCGGGCACTTGTCTGCAAGCTACTCCGGACGCATTTGCCCGACACACGCGTATGGGCGTACGGCTCGCGCGTGAAGCGATCATCGACACATCGATCCGATCTCGACCTCGTGGCGTTCTCTACGCGGGAGCAACGTGATCAAGTCGTGGAACTCCAAGAGGCGTTCGATGAAAGCGATCTGCCGTTTCGTGTCGATCTATGCGATTGGGACTCCATGCCAGACGGGTTCCGAGAGGGGGTCGAATCAGATCATGAAGTACTGGTAGGGTGATTGCCCGGAAATCGCCCGCGTTGCAACCGCTCAAAGTAGCTCAGGCTACGGATCAGCTTTCTGCCGGGCCGCATGTGTAGCGCCAGCGACTTGTGCGTCCAGCCGCCCGTCACCGGGTCGATGCCGCGTAGGCCTCGTCTAGGAGTTCGACGACGTGCATCACCGGTATCGGTTTCCGTAGCCACCGGGTCCCGGCCTTGAGTTGCAGCATGCATCCCGGGTTCGCCGTCACGAGCGTGTCGGCCTTGGTGGATTCGACCATCCGCATCTTGTCCTCGAGCAATGCCATCGATATGTCGGTGTGCTCCACGTTGTAAACGCCGGCCGACCCGCAACAGATCTCACTGAACGGCAGCTCGTGCAGCGTGACCCCCGGGATGGCCCGGATCGCCTTCCGCGGAGGCTCGCTGATCTTCTGGCCGTGCAGCAAATGACACGAGTCCTGGTACGTCACGGTGCGCTCGACTTGGCCGAACTCCGTGTTCAGCGGAATCGAAGCCAGGAACTCGCTCACGTCCCGCATCTTGTCGGCGAACGCCTTGGCCCTGCCATGCCACTCCGGATCGTGCTCGAAGAGATCGGGATACTCCTTGAGCACCGATCCGCAACCCGCTGTGTTGGTGATGATCGCATCGTACTCGCCCGACTCGAGGGCCTTGATATTCCTCATCGCCTGCTCGCGGCCGATCCCTCGCAGTCCGGCGTGAACCTGCAGGGCACCGCAGCACTCTTGCTCGGCCGGGACGGTCACTTCGCAACCGTTCTTGCGCAGCACGCGCACCGTCGCCTCGTTCAGCCGGCTGAAGAATACGTTTTGCATGCATCCGGCCATCAAGGCCACCCGGTATCGCGTTTCCCCGTCGGCGGGAAACACCTTGCCCAGGTTCGAGAAGAAAAACGGTGCCTCGGCTTCGGGCGCGAGCTTGGCGAGATCTCCCAGGCGGCCCATGCTGTCGAAGAATCCGGTCTCCCGCATCATCGATTCCAAGCCGCTGCGCTGAAAGAAAAGCAGGCCCAGGCCAGCTGCCTTCAGGAGCAGCGGGCTTCGCAGTACGTGGCTGTATACCAGCCACCGCAGCAATCGCTGCAAGGGCGGCCTACGGATCGAGTTCTCGATCTGCGCCAGAGCGCCTTCGATCAAGCGTCCGTATTGCACTCCGGACGGGCAGGCGGTCTCGCAGGCGCGGCACGCCAGGCATAGTTCGATGTGTTCGACGTAATCGGCCGAGATCCCGGTCCGGCCCTCGGAGACTTCCACCATTTGATAAATTCGCCCGCGCGGCGAATCCATCTCGACGCCCAGCTCTCGATACGTCGGGCAGGCGTTCAGGCACAGCCCGCAATGCACGCACTTGCGCAGATCCGCTTCTTGCGGCGCTTCGACTGGAACTGCCATCGGGCTCAACCCGGCCGAAGCCCGGATCTCACGCGAGGATGTCCTTGTGGACCAAGCCGGCCACGTCCGTCAGGCGGAAGTCGCGGCCCGAGAACCGGTACGTCAGCTGCTCGTGATTCATGCCGAGGATGTGCAGCAGGGTGGCGTGGAAGTCGTGGACATGCATCCTGTTGACCGCCGCGTGGTAACCGATATCGTCTGTCGCGCCGTACTGGAATCCCTTCTTGACGCCCGCGCCAGCCATCCAGATGGTGTAGCCGTAGGGGTTATGATCCCGGCCGTCGCCGCCTTGGCTCACCGGCGTCCGACCGAACTCGCCTGCCCAGACCACGAGCGTCTCGTCGAGCATCCCCCGTGACTTCAAGTCCTTCAGCAAGCCCGCGATGGGCTTGTCCACTTCGGCGGCGTTCGTGTTGTGCTTGTTGAACAGGTCGCTGTGCTGGTCCCATTTGTAGGAATGCGTGCATTGCACGAAGCGCACGTTGCGCTCGCTCAGCCGCCGGGCCAGCAGGCACTGCCATCCGAAATCGGAAGTGACCGGATCGTCCAAGCCGTAGAGTTTCTTGGTCGCCTCGGATTCCTTCTCGACCTCGAACGCCTCCGGTGCTTGCGCTTGCATCCGGAACGCCAGCTCGAACGACTGGATCCGCGCTTCCAGGCGCGGATCGAACTTCCGCATCTCCGCGTGCCTCCGGTTGACGTTGCGGAGCATGTCGAGTTCGTACCGCTGCTGCTCCTGCGAGAGGCCCTTGTTGGTGAGGTACTCGATGGGCTCGCCCTGCACGTCGGAGACGTTCAGCCCCGCGTGCCCGATCGGCGTGCCCTGGAACGATCCCGGCAGGAAGGCCGAGGACCAGTTCTTGGCGCCGCCGTGCGAGAGTGCGGGCTTGATCGTGACGTAGCCCGGAAGGTTCTGATTCTCCGTCCCCAGACCGTAAACCACCCACGACCCGAGGCTGGGCCGCGTGAACGTGCTGGATCCGGTGAAGGTCTGCAGCAGCGCCGCCCCGTGATCGACGCCCTCGCCCACCATCGAATGCACGAAGCAAAGGTCGTCCACGCACTCGCGGACATGGGGGAAGAGATCGCTGACGAGGATCCCGCTCTCGCCGCCGGGCTTGAAGTCCCACAGGGGCTTCATCAGCGGCCCCGGCTCCTCGTCGTCGAACGCTAGCGGGCGCTTGATCGGCAGCGGCTTGCCGTCGTTCTCGACGAGATACGGCTTGTGCTCGAACGTGTCGACGGACGACGGGCCGCCATGCATGAAGAGGAAGATGACTCGCTTCGCCTTGGGCTCGAAGTGCGGCGGTCGCACGGCGAGCGGATTGGCGGGGTCGAATGCGATGTCGGCCGCCGCCGCGTTGCGCTCGAACAGGCCCGCGAGGGCCAGCATTCCGAATCCGCACGCGGCGTCTCGCAGCATGCCGCGCCGCGACACGGGCTGCACCGCGTTCATGTGTTCGACCATCTGCTGGTAATTCATCGTTCGGCCCTACGCTCTCGAATCAAGCTTGTCCGCCCTGCCGGCATCAATCCACGTAGATGAAGTCGTTCGATGCCAGCAGGACGCGGCAGTAGCTCTGCCACGCTTCCTGCGGCGTGCGGTCCTCGAATCGCGACCCGAAGCCGCCGATATACGACAAGGCGCCATCGACCTCCGCTGGTTCCGGACGGCGCGTGAGAATTCCCATGTAGGCCTCCCGCACGCGATCCGCTTCGGTGGCCGCTTCGTCCGCGAGCAGTTGCTCGGCGATGTTGGCGGCGCGCTCGGCGACGAATTCGCTGTTCATCATGAAGAGAGCCTGGGGAGCGACGTTCGTCACCGGACGCTTGCCCAGAGAGGTCACCGCGTCGCCGAAGTCGAACAAGTTGAGCAGCGTCGGAAGATTGGCCCGTCGCAAGGGCAGGTACACCATGCGCCGGACGGTGGTGGTCGGATCGATGCTCAGGCGGGAGTTCGAGTTCTCGCGATCCGTCCCGAAGCCGGACTGCAGCGTGCCGCCCATCGTGTAATCAAGCGTTCGGTCGATCGCGAGCATGCCGTCGCGCAGCTCCTCCACGTCCAGCCGGCGGCGATTGAAGCTCGAGAGCCACTGGTTGGCCGGATCGATGCGGGCCGCGGTTTCGCTGCGCTCGCTGCTCATGCGGTAGGTGTTCGAGAGCATGATCCTGCGATGCATGTCTTTGACCGACCACCCGTCCTGGACGAACTGAGAGGCGAGCCAGTCGAGCAGTTCCGGATGCGTTGGAGGCGTCCCCAGCTTGCCGAAGTTGCTGGGCGTGCGCACGATGCCCTCGCCGAAGTGCTTCTGCCAGATGCGGTTGACCATTACGCGGGCGGTGAGCGGGTTCTCCGGGGACGCTATCCAGTCGGCGAGTTCCAAGCGACCGCTTCCCGTAGTCACGGGCTCTTGATCGAATCCGGAGATGATCGCGGGGAAGACTTTCGCAGCTGGCTCGCCCTCCGTGTGGTGATCGCCCCGGACGAAAACCCGTTGCTCGATGATCGCGCCGTCCTCGACGGCGTTAGCCATCGGCGGCTCGGGCATGGCGTCAGCCTTCAAGTCCTTGAGTTCCACCTTGAGCTTGGCGATCGTTTCGACCGTTTCGGCCTTGAGGATCCGGTTGCGTTGCTCGGAATCGAAATTCATCGGCCCGCCCTTGGCGTGATACACATCGAAAAAGAACCGGTCGCGACCCGCACGGAACTTGGGCTTGGGCGGCGGCGGCATCGTGCCCGTCTTGATCAACTCGATCGCGCTCGCCCGCCAGCGGCGAATCGTGTGGTGCCACTCCTTCAGGGTCTTGGCATAGCGCGCCTCGAAGGCTTCGGCCGCCTCGGCTCGGCGGTCGGCCATCGCCACGTGCCAATCGGCTAGCTGGGCGCGGGGCGGATCCCGCGGCTCCAGATAGGACGCCCAAGCGACGAGCTGCGTCTCGTCCAAATCTCGCTTCGACGCGACCGCCGATGCTTCGGCGCCGTCCTCGTAAACCTCCCTCGCCGCCAGCATGTAGTTGCTGACCCGATCGACGATGGAGTCGATGTACTCCTCGATCTCCACATCCGCGAGGTTGTCCAACTCGATCTGCTTGTTCTTGATGACGTCCTGCTCCGCGGTGTAGCGATCGTATTCCTCTTGAGGCACCAGCGGTTTCAAGAGCATTCGCGACACATGCGCGCGGGGGTCTCTGAAACTGCGGGTGGAAGCGAACATGCCAGCCAGCGAGTAGTAGTCCTTGGTCAGGATCGGATCGAACTTGTGGTCGTGGCAGCGAGCGCAAGCGATGGTCAGGCCGAGCATGGCCTTCGAGACCACTTCAATCTGCTCGTCGTACACGTCGTAGAGCATGCGCGTCTTGTCCTGCTGAGCGATTGCCTTGGGGCCGAGCGCGAGAAAGCCGGTAGCGACGATGCCTTGGCGGTTCACGCCATTCGGATCGTCGGACGGGAGCAGGTCGCCGGCGAGCTGCTCCCGGACGAACCGGTCGTAGGGCATGTCGTCGTTGAACGCGTCGATGACGTAGTCGCGGTATTTCCACGCGTAGGGGTACCGGTGATCCTCGTCGTTGCCGGTCGAGTCGGCGTAGCGGGCGACATCCAGCCAGTGCCGGCCCCAGCGCTCGCCGTAGAGCGGGGAGGAAAGGAGGTGCTCGACCACTCGTTCGTAAGCCTTCGGCGAATCATCGTCGACGAACGCCGCGGCCTCTTGTGCCGTAGGCGGCACGCCGGTGAGGTCGAACGTGGCGCGGCGCAACCACGTCAGTTTCGCGGCCGGCGGCGCGGGAGACAGTCCGCGCTCCTCGAGATTGGCCAGCACGAACCGGTCGATCGGCTTGACGGCCCAATCGGGTGCGCCCACCTCTGGAAGCTCCGGATCCGAAACTGGCTGGAACGCCCAGTAGTTCCGCTGCTCGGCGGTGAATGCTCCCTGCTGGCCCTTCGGGATCATCGCCTCCCGCTGTTCCGCGCCGGGCCACGGGGCCCCCATCCGAACCCAGTCTCCGAGGATCTCGATCTCCGCGTCCGGGAGCTTGCCGCCGGGAGGCATCTTGATCCGCGAGTCGTAGTTGACGATGGCGAGCAAGCGGCTCGCGGCCGGATCCTCGGCAGAGATCAGCGCGGCTTCGTCCCGAGCCTTGACGAAGCCCTCGACACCGGAGAAATCGATGTTCCCGCTCTTGAGCTGGGCGTTGTGGCACGCTTGGCACTTGGCGGCCAGCAGCGGGCGAACGTGCTTCTCGAAGTACTCCAACGCCTCGTGGTCGGCGGCAGCGGCGAAGCCGGGAACGCTGAGCAACGAACACGCTGCGAGGGCCCAGGTCGCGAGGCCAGTGGGGCGGTATCGGTTAGACGACATAGGGGCTTGCCGCACGTATCACTATAGCGAACCGCCG
This sequence comes from Bryobacterales bacterium, assembly GCA_965242625.1. GTDB lineage: Bacteria > Acidobacteriota > Terriglobia > Bryobacterales > UBA6623 > VXMF01. Next base: position 2,866,108 of record CBDEST010000005.1, read on the forward strand.
AGGTTCTAGGTCAGGTTGGGCGAGGGCGGCTAGGATCGAGGGGCCGGGCAACGCAACCCTGATCCTCGCACCGGCACGAGCTAGCCGCGAATCGGCTGCGTCGCAGTTCGTTCGTGCAGGCGAGGACCGGGTCTCGTGCGAGCAGCGGAATCAACCGCTACGCGCCGTCAGGTACGCGAAACCCACCCCGGCCGTGATCGACTCCCTTGCTAGGCACTCGGTCCGTTGCTCAGTGCGGCCTGAGTGCCAGGTCAAGCAGGTATCAAGGGACTTGTTCGAGGGTGTACTGCGTCTTCGGTCTATTCTGGTGCGGATACTTCCATCCTGGTGGAGTGGACCTTGGTTTGAACCTGAGCGTGCTGTAGCATGGTGAGACGTACTGGGTCAGCTCTGGTCAGGACTCTCTGGAAGAACGTAGCCATGCCACTGGCGGGCGAGTTCCCTCTGCTTACAGGCGTGTGCATGAACCACAAGATTCGCAAGCAAGTCGTTAAGCGCAAGATAACCAGATTGTGTCACTTCACTCAATCCCGTAATCTGCGCCGTATCCTTAAATCTCGGAGCGGTCTGCTCTCTACGGAGCTACTCCGCGACCTGGAGAAGAAATACAGTCCAACCGACACCAAGCGATTGGACCGTTACACCAACCACGTATGCTGCTCGATCCAGTACCCGAATTGCTGGTATCTTCGGAAAGCGACGGAGCGAGACGATCACACTGGCGACTGGGTAGTGCTGTTACTGTGCCCATCGCACCTGTGGATGGACGGCACGAAGTTCTGTGACACGAATGCCGCTGTCGAATGCGGCGGGCGAGTACGAACTGGCCTCAAGGGGTTTAAAGGCCTTTTCGCTGATGAAGTAGCAGTACCTGGTCAGTCTGCGATCTATACTCGAGCTAGCAAGCTAGCTTGTGTGCCGACGGATGACCAAGCCGAAGTCTTGATTCCGCATCGAGTTCGTCGGGACACGATCACCGGTCTCGTGGTCCGTAGCGCAGAGCAGGCCGAGCGAGAGTTGAAGCGTCTCAAGAAGCGCAATCTTCCCACGCTCAAGACTCTGATCGCGCCAGATCTATTCCGTCCGAGAGCACTGAGCCAGATGCTGAGATCTGGCAAATCACCGGAAGAGATAGTTTACTGTGAGGGGAGCGAGGATGCCTGACTCCACTCTCATGTCACACAAGTCGGTCGGTCCGCGTCTCTTGAGCAAGGTTCAAGGGGCGTTCATTGGCTTGGCCTATGGTGATGCCTTGGGTTGGCCACAGGAATTCCACCCCAAGTCCTCTCGTCTACAGCGACCAGCTGCGGTCTCTTCAGAACTCAAGCAGTGGACGCGAAACGCGGGTGGTCGGTTTTACGCCCATCGGGATACAGTCCGTGCTGGCGAGTATAGCGACGATACGCAGCTGACGCTCGCAGTGGCTCGGTCTAGGCTGCTAGGCGACGATGATTGGTGGCAGTTTTTCACCCGGACCGAACTTCCTCTGTGGATGCTCTATGAACGAGGCGGAGGGGGTGCGTCCAAGCGAGCTGCCGCGAGTTGGTTGAACTCTACAGCACCATGGGATCAGAAACCGGATAGTGTACGGCGCTACTTCGACGCCGGCGGCAACGGCGTGGCAATGCGCATCCTCCCGCATGCGGTCTGTCACGTGGGCAGTAACGATTCCGCCCAGTTGGTCGGCCAAGTCATCCTAGACGGTACCGCCACGCACGGTCACCCCCGTGCGCTGGTCGGGGCGGCACTATTCGCGTACGTGACGTGGTGGCTGCTGAGGCTCGACCGAACGCTCGAGTTTGGCGAGTTGATTCGGGTTGCGCTGAACGGTGCGGATGCGTGGGGTGGATCGGATGCATTGAGCGACTCCAGTCTTGGGTGGCTAGAGGTAGGCAAGAGCATCCACAGAGGAGGATACGAGACGAGTTGGAAGGAAGTTGTAAACGAGATGCGGGAATTACTGGCGGTTATAAAATCAGGTATCGATCACGGAGTCACGGCAGATGACAATCAGGTGTTGAATGACATCGGTTGCTTTGGCCATGCAAAAGGGGCTGGTACTGTCAGTGCAGCAGCAGCGATTTATCTCTGTTCGCGCTATGCTGCTCAACCGCACCGGGGGCTCCTATCGGGAGCGTTCGCCAGTGGTTCTGATACCGACACAATCGCTGCCATGACGGGGTGTCTCTTAGGATCTCTAGCCGGAGTTGAAAGGATTCCCCTGAGTCATCGGTCCGTACAAGACCGGGAATATATATTATCCATTGCCACAAAGATTGCTCGTACATCCACCGTTACTCCATCTCCTTCTGTTGTGCCCAGACCTGTAATAAGAAAGGACATTGATAGGTTGAAGCGTACGCTCTCAACTGCCATTGATGCTTCAGTAGACCTTGATGGGGTGAGAACTGCAACGGTGTTGGAATCGAGCACGCAAATCAGCAAGTGGAAAAATGCGGAGGTTAGAACTTGGCATTTACGGACAAACGATGGGCAGACTATATATGTCAAGAGATCTACAAAGATTAATCTAAATGCAACAGATAGTTCAGTGACTGATCCAATCGAGATGGAGTTTGGGGTTTCGCAAATTGCCAAGGCACTCTTGTTGCTCATGCATCCGCTTACGAATGAATCGAATCCTAGGAACCCAGATCTTCTGGATTTGGTTGAATACAATCAGTTCACGAGCTATCTTCAAGCGTCAGGCCGTAGTCCTTCTGACCTGCTTGGACTCGCTAGAGGCACCCTCATTAGGGGCCCGCATTCGCTCGATCCAAGCCGTATCGAGAGACTGCTAAGTCGACAATCTGCACTGGTGGCAGCTTGTCGCCGCTGGCGGCACAGATGCGTCTGGGTGATATGTCGAGCAGACCAAGGTTATCCCATGCGGCTTAAGGACAGGCTGCGCCGCGATTGCCCGCCATTGCTGTTTGGTTCGGGCGAGGTCAATCTCCTAAGTCGTGGATGCCTCGCGATCATTGGATCTAGAACTGCGAATGCTGACTTGATTAACTTTGCACAAGAAACGGGGCGTTTGACGGTAGATGGCGGGCGGGTACTTGTGAGCGGAGGTTTCACACGGATTGAAAGAGCTGCACTACAAGGTGCCCAAGAAGCTGGTGGCAGTGTTGTGACCCACTCTCGTGATGTCTTGAAGTCTACGAAGATTCCGCAGGCTATTCCAAGCATCAACAATCAGATGAGTCTCGCGACAGTATCCGACCGAGACCCGACCCTTAATAGAGAGGTCGGTTACGGCGATCCAGACTCTCGGCTGGTTCCGCTGCTGGCAGACGCGGTTCTGGTGGTGGAGGCCGAATCGGAGCAGGACTATCCGTGGAACACTGTAGCCGAGCGGTTGCGAGGGCCTCGTCCAGGTCGAGTTTTTGTGCGAGTCTCTCAAGATGCCTCGCAAGGGCTCGCGTCACTTCGGAAGCTGGGTGCGCTCGACTGGGAAGAGCCGCAGCCGAACGCTGATCTGTCGAAATTCTTCAACAGTCTCAAATCAGATGACCTCAACGGGCGGGCGAGACGGTCGCTTCGCAGCGAGGCTAAGTGAAACAACACCTTTGGTGAGTTGGACGCCCGGCCAGTTCCGATAGCAACGAATGTTCCATCAGTCGGCGGCCCGTGTGGCAGCCGAATTGGTGAGCACTCTCAATGTTGCTGAACAACACTGCTTGGGCAGGGGCGAGCGAGGTTCCAAAGGGTTTCGAAAATCCTCTCGAGATTATCAGCTCCCTCGTAATGGCCGAAAGCAACGATCGCCGATGACTTGGACTTGTCAGCTTCAATTCGGTACGATTCGCCATCAGCAACCAAGAAATGAAACTTGTAGCGACCCTGTTCTCGTTCGGGCATGAACCTGACAGATACGCTAGCATGATCCGTGAATCGTTCCAAGAAGTCGTTACCTTTCAAGACATCAGGATACTTTCCCTCGAGAATGATTCGCATCTCGCAGTGTCGGTGGTCCAAGAACCGCATCGTCTCCCGGAGAACGCGGCTCCGTCGATAGACTCGCGGCTCAAGGCTCCGGCTAAGGATCGACACTGAGTTGCATGCGTCAGCCATCATCCGCTCAACGATGACCGCAGCATGCCCCAGAGATGCGTTGTAGAACGGCGTCCCGTCACAGATACGCGCGAGTTCGTTCACTCGACGAACGTAGTCAGGATCGACGCTGTTCAGGTCCTCGTTTGGCTTGTTCTCGGGATTCATCAATCTCATGCCTCGCTCCTCTATCCTGTCACAGCACGTTGAGCAAGTCAATCTCTCCACGGTTCTTCAGCCGATGGCTCTCCAGCGCGGAATCGCCGTTCAAGCGACGAGACTTCCGAATGCAGCCTAGTCTGCCTCAGGAGACTGCCCCCAAGCAGCATCAACGCAGCGCCTGTGCGCCGACACCGAGCCCAAGGGATCATGGGAGCGGGCTGGGCACATGCTGGTCAGCGGTGGTCGCCGTATCCAGTGCCTAGTCAAATGGATATCTGTTGAACGTATGCCCAGCGCAACTTGCCAAAAGGTCCGCCTCGCCCTGGGACGCTGTAGCCTTTCGTTCAGAGCGGAAGCTGGGGAGGGCTCAATTGACTGAACCCCGGACGTGCAGCCGGCGCGCGACATGGTCCGCGAGTGCTTCCGGGACAGCCGCTGGCGGCACTTGCGATTCAACGGCGGTCATTGGGAGGCGTACGGCAGACGCGAGCCGGAAGCAGTTCCTAGTGCCACACGACGATGTGTTCGCTCGCCATCGGACCCAGGGTTCACTGCCGTCGGATTATGGACTTCAGGGCCTACCCATCGCTACTTGGCCTTTGACTCGGACAACATCTTCTACTGGCCAGTGATCATGTTGTCTGAGGCCGTAGCTTGCTACCCTCCGCGATTCGATCCCGTCCGCAACAGGCCGCTCTTCAAGATGCCGCGACTTCGCTGCATCTCGATCGGCAAGCCTGATCGGTCTCCGTCTGTTCCGGACCGTTCAAGACGGCTCAGTACGGAGAATTTTTCCGGCACCGCGCAACCTTTGGCCCCACGCCGTGTTTTATTGACGATGGCCTCGCGACGGCGCGAGAGGAATGACCGACCCAAGCGCTTTTGAGGAGTTCGTCCGGAGATATCAGGACATGGTGTACGGCACTGCAGTTCGGCTCGTCGCCGATCCCAGCGAGGCGGAGGACATCTCGCAAAGCGTGTTCCTCAAGGCGTTTGAGCGGTTCGAAGCGATCGGAACGAGCCCCGCTGCGGCGGGCTGGCTCAAGACCGTGACGACGAATCTCAGCCTGAACCACTTGACGCGCTTCCGGCGGCGATGGCGGCAGTTCGCGCGGCTTGGAACCGGGGAGCACTCGCTAGCCGCTCCAAGCTTGGAAGAGACGCTCGCATCGTCAGACTCGCCGGCTGCGGATTTGGAACGGGCCGAGGAGAATGCGCTGCTGGAGCGCAGCGTCCGCAGCCTTCCAGACCACCAGCGGATCCCGTTGGTGCTGTTTCACTTCGAGGATCGCAGTTACAGCGAGATCGCGAAGCAGCTGGGCATCTCCCTGGCCAAGGTCAAGTCCGATATCCACCGGGGACGGCAAGCGTTGCGTCGCATCATCGAGGGGGAGCGATGACTCCGGAAGAACTGGAAGCGCTGGTCTCGGGGAAGTTGGCTCGGTTACCCCTGCCGCGGGCACCCGAGTCGTTGCTGCCAAGCATCCTCGCCGAAATTCACGTCCGCAGGCCCCAGCCGAGCGATGCCCGTAGTTGGCCGGTTCCAATCTGGATTGCGGCCGCGGGGTGGCTCGCCATCGTCGTTGGGGTGGTTTGGCTCGTACGCGCTTCTCCTGCTGTCGAGACCGCCACGGAGTTCAACGTGCTGGCAAGTGCCGCGAGCCTGTTGTGGCGAGCGTTCATTGAACCCAACCTCCAGCCGCTGGCCGTGTTGGTAGGGGCGATGAGTGTGTTGAGCGCGCTCTACTTGACAGCGCTTTCGTACATGCTCAAGGGAAACGAGGTATCACGTGAGAATCGAATCTAGAATCTGGCTTCCGATCCTAGCCGTCCTGTTATCGATGGCCATCGGTACCGCCCGTGCCCAGGATCCTGTCGAACCTGCGTCCCCGGACGAGCCACCGGCCGCTGATCAAGCTTCCGCTGCCGAGGAAGTTCCCGAGCGCCCGGCCAGCATTGAACGGGTGGGCACGGATGTCCACGTGGCGTCGGGGGAGCGTGTTCGCGAACTTGTCGTAGTCTTCGGCGACGCCACGATTGAAGGGACGGTGGCTCGCGACGTAGCGGTCATTCTCGGCACCTTGCATCTTGCTGGCACGGCGGACGTGGGCGGCGACGTGGCCCTCATCGGCGGCGACTTAGTTGTTGATGCCGGAGCGGTCGTAGGAGGAGACCTCGCTGTGATTGGCGGCTCGGGAGACATTCCCGCAACATTCTCTCCGGGTGGCGATCAAGTCGTTCTGGGCCCCGGCCTGCCGTTCCAAAAGTTGGGCGGAGTGGTGCCGTGGTTCACCGACGGCTTATTGCTTGCGCGACCGATCGTGCCGAGTCTGCCGTGGATATGGGTAGTCGTTGCCTTGGCAGCACTGCTGTACCTCGGAATCAATTTCGTGTTCGAAGAGCCGGTACGCTCGTGCGCCGACGTTCTATCGAGAAAGCCACTGACAGCGGGCCTGTCCGGAATCCTCGTGCTGCTCTTGGTGGGACCGATTTCGCTGGTTCTAGCCATCTCCGTGATTGGCATTCCTGTCGTGCCGTTCCTATGGCTTTCGCTGCTGCTCTTGGGAGTCTTCGGAAGGGTTGCCGTAGCCCGCTGGCTGGGCGGAAGAATCATGGCCGAAGTGTCGGCGGGCGACAGGCTGGAGGCCACGCGCTCCGTGGCGCTTGGCGTGGCGGTGATTTGCCTCGCCTACATGGTGCCGCTCGTAGGCTTCGCGGCTTGGGCCGTGATAGGGATTCTCGGTCTCGGAGCCGCCGCCGCCACCGTGATCGATGGGATTCGCCGGGAGCGTCCAGCCGCTGTTGGACCTGCGCGAACGGATCCTTCAATCAGCTTCCCGGCCAGTCCCGCTCCAAGCGATCATCCCGACTACGGTGCTCCGCGCATGGACTCCCGTGCGCTAGCTGGATTCGGGAGCCGGCTGGGTGCCGTCGCGCTCGATTTCATCCTCGTCATGATCGTCGCGAATTTGGTGGATCTGGACGATTTCGGTGTGGTGATCCTGATCATGGTGGCGTATCACATCGCTCTGTGGGCTTGGCAGTCCACTACCGTTGGGGGCATAATCTGCCGGATCCGCGTCGTGCGCTCCGACGGGGCCCGGCTGCAATTCACGGACGCCTTGGTGCGAGGGCTCGCGAGCATCTTCTCGGCTGCGGTCATTGGATTGGGATGGCTGTGGATTCTCTGGGATCCGAGACGGCAGGCGTGGCACGACAAGATCGCGAAGACCTACGTGGTTCGGGTACCGGCCGATTCTCTGTCGGAACCGGAGTCGCCCGTAGTGTCGGGAGGACCGCAACGGGCTGGATCTACGCTGGACACCGAGACTCTCTCGCCCCCGACGGAGTCTCCGGTCTCGGGGGCTGACTAGGGCCGCAAGTCGGTGCGGGAGCGAAGCATTCGTGCCATGCCGCTGTAGCCGTTGAGAGGTCTGTTCTTCAACCCCCCGGCCGCCGTCATCGTCTGGATCCTCCCAAGGGCGATCAGCGTACCGGGAAGAGCAGTCCACGTGCGATTGCCAGCCCGATCGGTTGCAGCTTGATGGTGGGCTCGATGCCTTCCTGGAACTGTTCCGCGCTGGCCTTGAGGCGGCTGACCACGTCGGGGTGCGATTCGGCAACATCGATCTCTTCGCGCGGATCCCGGCCCAGATGGTATAGCTGAGGCGGGTCCAACGCGCGCGGCTTGCGCGGACGCCCCTCTCGCCCCAGTGCCCGCTCCCGGAGATGCACCTTCCACGCTCCCGAACGCACGGCATGGACCTTGCTGCGGTTACTGAAGTACAGGTCTCTCTCGGGAGCGGGAGCTCTGCCTTTCAACAGCGGCAGGATATCGCTCCCGTCGTACTCGCGATCCACGGGGAGTTCCGCTGCGGCCAAGGCGCTGATCGTGGGAAACAGGTCCAGCAGCGTCGTGGCACCTTGGCGAACCCCTCCGGCCGGGAGTCGGCTGGGTGCCCAGACGATCATCGGGATACGCAAGCCTCCGTCCCAAGTCGTCCCCTTGAACCCGCGCAGTCCTCCGGTTGAGCCGCCTCGCGTGACCGCGTCGCCAGGCCAAGGACCGTTGTCGCTCGTGAAGAAGACGTAGGTTCGTTCCGCTAACCCGGCCGTCTCGAGCGCGGCGAGCAAGTGCGCCACGCTGGCATCGATTTCTTCCACCACGTCTCCGTACGGTCCGTGTGCCGAGCGTCCCGAGAATTTCCGAGATGCCGCCAGCGGAATGTGGGGCATCGTGTACGCCAGATACAGGAAGAACGGCTCCCCGGCACTCCGCTCGAGGAACTGGATCGCCCTGTGCGTGTACCTCCGCGTGAGCAGGGAAGTGTCTGCCGGGGATTCGATCGACTGCCGCCCGTCGAACAACTCCAGCCGCGGCCAACTCAAGCGTCGCAGCCAGACCATGTTGTTGCTGTACAACACGCCGAAGAACTCGTCGAAACCGTGCTTTCCCGGCCGGTACGGTGCCCGGCCGCCCAGATGCCACTTGCCGATGCACGCGGTCTGGTAGCCGACTCCCTTCAAGTGCTCCGCCAATGTGATCTCAGACGCTGGCAGGCCCTGCATTTCCTTCGGGACGAAGACCCGTGTCACGCCCGTCCGCAGAGGATGGCGCCCGGTCAGGAGAGCGGCCCGCGCCGGCGAGCAGGTCGGTGCCGGAGTGTAGAACTCGGTCAGCCGCACGCCCTCCGAGGCCATCCGGTCCAGCCCGGGCGTGCGCATACTCGTGCCGCCGTACGATCCCAAGTCACCGCGCCCGAGGTCGTCGGCGACGATCACGACGAAGTTCGGCGCATTGCGTTCCGCCCAGGCGCAGGGGCTCCAGATGCATGCGGCCAAAACCGCCAGAAGAAACGCCCGAGTCACCGGCGAGCCGGCTGTCCGTTGGCCGCGTTCCCGGAATCCATCGGCCGGTGCCATGCGGCTATTCCCGGAGGTCGCGGAAGCGTTTCGCCTTGGCTTGCCAGCGTGGCAAGCTATTCCGCGGCACGCTCTTTACCTCCACCCGCACGCCGTACGTGCTGCGGACGTCCTCCGCGATGTGCCGGCAGGACGGGGGAGCCGCTTCGACCTCGATCTCGGCCTCGTCCATGGCACCTTGGCGGGTCACGGAGATCCGGAACTCCGATTCACCCGCCGACCGGCGCACGGCCTCCTCGATCGCGCTCGGATGCAGGTTCACCCCGCGCACCACCATCATTTGATCGACGCGTCCCAGAATGCCGCCCGCGAGCAGCAAGCCCTCGTCCAGCCGCTCGGGTCGCACCAAGTCGCCGGTGCGGTAGCGGATCACCGGATACCCCCAGCGACCGAGATTGGTCAGCACCAATTCGCCTGTGTGACCTTCCTCCACCGGGTGGTCGTCGTCCAAGGCCAGTACTTCGGCGATGAATTCCCGCTCGTTGAGGAACAAGCCGCGGCCCTGCGGGCACGGGATGCCGTAGGCGCCGATCTCGGTCGCGCCGCCGTGATCGAATACCTCCGCGTTCCAAGCGTCTCGAAGGCGCTTGCGCACGGTCGGCATGCTGCCGCCCGGCTCTCCCGCCAAGATCAGGCAGCGGATCGAACTGGCCGCGATGTCGATACTCTCGCGCTCCGCGACCTCCACCATGTGCATGGCGTAGGTGGGCGTGCTGAACAGCACCGTGCAACCGGTGTCGCGCAGCAGATGCAGTCGGCGCAGCGTGCTGGCCCCGCCGCCGGGCACCGCTAGGAGATGGCGCCGGACCACCGCTGCATGGGCTGACCAGAAGCCGATGAACGGAGCGAACGAGAACGCGAAGAAGGCCCGGTCGCCGCTATGCACGCCGCACGCGTCCAAGACCGCGTCCCAGCAGTCGCACCACCATTCCCAGCAGCGATCCGTGTCGAGCACGGGCAGCGGAGCGCCGGTCGATCCGGATGTCTGGTGATATCGGGAGTAAGCCTCGAGCGAGTACGTCAGGTTCGAGCCGAACGGCGGATGGTCGCGAATGTCGGTCGACAGCTCCTGGTTCGACATCAGCGGCAAGCGGCGAAAGTCCTCGACAGCGCCCGGCAACGGGCGGTCCCCGAGCCGACCGCGCCAGAACGGGTTGCGCGCGAGCACTTCCGTGAGCATCGCCCGCAGGCGGGCCAGTTGGTTGAATTGATCGAGCGCGGCTTCGCCGGGCCGACTCAGTGTGGCGAGATCCTGCATCAGCCCAGCAGCCGGCCCGCTTGCGCCGTGACGAAACAAACCGCGAAGGCGATCGCTAGCGGCATCAAGCCCCCCAGCGCAGTCCACTTGCGGCTACGGGTCTCCTTCCAAATCGTGAGGACCGTCGTGGCACACGGGTTGTGCAGCAGGGAGAACAGCATGAGGTTTATTGCCGTAAGTAGCGTCCAGCCGTGCTGGTCGACCAGCACGGCGCGGATCGCGTCGTAGCCCGTGATATCCATCATCATACCCGCTCCCAAGTAGCACATCAGCATGGTCGGGACGACGATCTCGTTCGCGGGTATCGCGATGATGTAGGCGAGCAGGATCACCCCGTCCAAGCCGATCGCGTTGCCCAGCGGCCCGAGCGCGGCGATGGCGTGATCCGCCAGACTGCTGTCGCCGGCGCGGACGTTCGCCAGGATCCAGATGACAGCCCCGGCCGGGGCGGCCGTCAGCATGGCCCGGCCGAGCACGAAAACCGTCCGATCGATCAGTGACGTGTAGAGGATGCGCAGGATGCTCGGGCGGCGGTACGGCGGCAGTTCCAAGGTGAATGCCGAGGCCTCTCCGGACAGCACGGTACGCGACAGGGCCCAGGAGACCGCGAGCGTGAACGCGACTCCGAGCAGCACCACCGCGAGCACCGAACCGGCGGCGGCGATGGAGGCCAGGGCGGGAGGGAACGCGGCGGCCACGAAGATCACTGCCAGCATGATCAGCGCGGGGAAGCGCCCGTTGCACGGGACGAAGTTGTTCGTCAGGATGGCGAGCAGCCGCTCGCGCGGCGAATCGATGATACGGGTCGAGGTAATGCCGGCGGCGTTGCAGCCGAAGCCCATGGCCATCGTCAGGGCCTGCTTGCCGTGGGCGCCGGCTCTCCGGAACAGCCAGTCGAGATTGAACGCCACGCGCGGCAGGTAGCCGAGATCCTCCAAGATCGTGAAGACGGGGAAGAAGATCGCCATCGGCGGCAGCATCACGCTGACGACCCACGCCAGCCCGCGAAACACGCCGTGCCAGACAATACCGGTCAGCCACCAAGGCGACCCGAGTCTTTCGAACCAGCCCGCGCCGACATCCTCGATCGCGAAGAATGAGTTGGCCAGCATCTGGGAGGGCGCGTTCGCGCCGATGATCGTGACCCAGAAGACCAAGCCCAGCAGCAGGGTCATCACGGGCAGCCCGAGCCAGCGCGAAGTGACCAAGCGGTCGATCCGCTGGTCGAAGTCCCACTTGGGGGCGGCCGTCTCCCGCACCGAGCGAGCGACGACCGAGTGAGCTTGCTCGTAGACCGCCGTGACCATCCGGTCGCGGAAATCGCTCCCAAGCTCCTTACGGAGCCGGTCGCTGTGATCCAGTACGACTTGCGCGGGTGCGGGCATCGTGCTTCAGAGCGCCCCGGCGACAGCCTTGACGCGGCTGGACTCCGCCGGCGCGTGGTCAAGCTGGCTGCTAGCAAGGGCAGACAATTCGCCGGACAGCAAGGCTTCCCGCACGCGGTGATCGCCGTCCAGCAGGCGTAACGCGATCCACCGCGCGTTGGGCACGCCCGGCGCGGCGGCCTCGATGTGCGGCACGAGGCTGCTAATCGCCTCGCGAACTTCTGCAGGGGCGTCCAGGCGGAGCGGGGCAGTGTGGATGTCCCCGCTGATCACGCCGGCGACGGTCGACACCAAGTCGCGCAAGCCCTGCTTCGTGCGGGCCACGGTTGCCACGGCCGGAACGCCGAGGTCGCGCGAAAGGCTGCGGACATCCACATCCAAGCCCTTGCGCGCCGCTTCGTCCATCAGGTTCACGCAGACGACGGCGCGATCCGTGATCTCGAGTACTTGCAGCACGAGGTTCAGGTTCCGTTCCAGTGCCGTGGCGTCAGTGACTACGACCGTGCAGTCGGGCTTGCCGAACAGCAGAAAGTTCCGGCTGATCTCCTCGTCCTGCGAAGCGGAGAGGAGCGAGTAGGTTCCGGGCAGGTCGACAAGTTTGAAGCGCTTGCCACCGAAGGCGAAAGCACCCTCGGCGCGGGTTACGGTCTTGCCCGTCCAGTTCCCGACATGCTGCCGGAGGCCGGTGAGGGCGTTAAATACAGACGACTTTCCGGTGTTGGGGTTTCCGGCCAGGGCGACGACGTGGTCGCAACGCCCGACCTCGATCCCCATCTGCGCCAGCTGAGCGTGGTCGGCGCAAGTCTCGCAGTTGTGCGCACTCATTGTTGCGGTTCCAATTCGAGAGCGAGCGGACGGATCCAGACCTGGCGCGCTTGCTGGTTTCGCAACGCGATCGTGGTGCCCCGGATCCTGAATCCGCGCGGGTCGCCGAATGCCGTCTCCAAGGCGACTTCCACGCGGGCGCCGGGGGTCAGCCCGAGGTCAAGCAGGCGGCGTCTCGAAAAGCCTTGACACGCGGGACCGAGTTCGATGACTTCGCCCCGGGCACCACGCGGCAGGTCCGAGAGACGGAGTGCGTCGGCAGGCGGGAGGTCGCCTTCGGCCACGCGCGTCACTTGGACATTGGCGGCCACAGCGGCGTCCAGATGGTGCTCCGTCCCCTCGGACTCCACGGTCATGCCGTCCGGCCCGGCGTTGCGGATCCGCACGATCTGCGCCGGGCGCAGTCCGGCTGCTAGGATGCGCCGGAACACGGCCTCGGGTTCGTCCTCGATGTGCGCGATGCGACAGGGCGTGCCAACAGGCCAATCCGTGAGGCTCTGCGCGTCGAGAGGCGCGACGCGCCCGTCGGCGCTGGGAATCGGATCTCCGTGCGGATCGTGCTGGGGGTGGCCGAGATGCGCGTCCAGCTGCTCGACTTGTTCAGTCGTCAGCGTGTGTTCGGCGTGTTCCGCGGCGTGATGCAGTCGGGCCATGGGCATGTTGGCGTCGTCGGAGAGATGGCGCTCCCAGAGCCGGTGCGCCCGGACTATCTCTAGCGCCCGACGCTCGCCTCGCGGAGTCAGTGCGATTCCCGAAGCTCCGCTACGGATCCAGCCGGCCGCTTGCAGACGGTTCGTCAGGCGCAGAGCCGAGTTCGCGGATAACCGCAGGGCACCGGCGAGGGATTCCAAGCTGGCTGTCTTCGATTCATGCTGGCAAGCCAGAATGTGCTTGAGCCCATCCTCGGACCGCTCCCGGGCCCGATACGCCCGAAACCGTCGCACGGCGGCCAAGATGCCGAAACGAGGGATCGCTAGGACCAACGCCGTCAGCGCGATGACGAGCAGAATCGCTAGGCCCGTCACGATGTCGGCTCCTCGGGCATCCGCACTCGGATCGCTGCGGCGAGCTGCCTGCCGAACGCATGCACTCTATGGGACCCCGCTACGCGGATCATCAACGGTCCGTCGAACGGACCGCGCTCGAGCAAGCGAATGCGGACTCCGGGCTTGATGCCGATATCGGATAGATAGGTCAGCATCTCGGAGTCGTTATCGGACACTCGCGAAACCACGGCTTCGGTGCCGGCTTCCATATGCACAAGTCCGCTATCCACGCGATCCGGTAACGAGCCGTCCTTGCGCGGGATCGGATGGCCGTGCGGGTCGAACTCAGGCTCGCCGAGCACCTTGGCGATGCGATCCTCGAGCGTTTCGGAAATGGCGTGCTCGAGCTTTTCCGCCTCCGCGTGGACCTCGTCCCAGCTATAGCCGAGCATCGTGTGCAGGAAGAGTTCGATCAGCCTGTGATGGCGAATGATCTCCAAGGCCCGGGACTGGCCCTGATCGGTCAGGCGCGCGCCGTGGTGCTTCTGGTACTCAATCAGCGGCGGGTCGGCTTCCGAGAGCTTGCGGAGCATGCCGGTAACCGAAGCGGGCGCCACCGAGAGCTTGGTGGCGAGTTCCGCGGTCGAGGCGCGGGAGCGTTCCCCGGCAATCTGATAGATGGCCTTCAGGTAGTCGTCGATGGCTTCGCTACCCATTTTTAGGCACGCCTAAATTTACTTTACGTCTCGCCCAAATAATCTGTCAATGTGTGCAGCGCAGGCATGCAGGCCGTTCCCCGGTGACGCTATCGACCGACGCCCCAGATTCTCTCTAAGGGCTTGCTGCTCGATTCGGTGCCTCGCAGGGGCGGCTTACCGATAGCTATCCTGAAGTGCTCGAATCCAGTGCAGGCACGGCTGCCGCCCGAAATCGTCCCAGTGTCGCTGGTTGGAATACTCGTTCAGGCAACGCGAGCAACTTGTGACGCAGGCCTTGTTTGAGCAATCCAAGACTTCGCCAGTCGCGGCGATGATAGCCGACACCCGGAATCGTTGATCATCGACCAAGCGCCTGCAGTAACCTGCTCCTCCCGCAACCGTGTCTGACAAGATAACCGTCACGCCGCTGGACTTGGTTTCGGTTCCCGTGCGCAGATCCCTGCTGTCGGTCTCCAGCAGGCGGCAGCAAGCAATCTTCACGGCTTCTGCCAGTGTCCGGCAAAACCCCTCGCGGGCCTCGCCGCCAGAGATAGGGCGAGCGAAGTGGATCGCCCGAATGTCAGTTTCGAAGACGTGACCCAAGTCGATAGGGCGGGACAGCACTTCGACCGGGCAGGGGTCACCGGTGCGGGGATTCTTGTGTGGGATCTTGAGCTCTGTGCTGCCGAACATTGCCGAGTAGGGAGCCGGCTCTGCGTATTCGCACTTTTGGCACCACAAGTAGCCCGCGCCGACCGGGCCCTTGTTCACAACGAACATCCGACCTTCGGGCCCGCCATCCCGAGGGACAGCTGCGGCAAAGAACGTCGCGACTCCCACCACCTCCGTTGCTTGGAAATCGGAGAGTTGCGCCCGAGTGAGCAAGCGCGCCTCTTCTACCGGACGCATCCGCAGTCGCGAGCTGCCTGGATCCCGACCGGCTCTCTCCGCATAGGAAGTCAGGAACCCGATGGGTTCGATGAACGGTCGCCGGGGGTTCACCGGGGGTTCATTACACTGTTCGCAAAGTGCTCCAAACTCCTCGTACTCGTCGTGAATCTCTGGATGGCCGCACGCCTTGCAAATCCGGTGCCACCTTTTGGGCACCCATGCGTCGGTCCCTGTCACGAGCCCTCGACGCACGATTCCCCGACTTGTCCAAATTCGACCGCCGGCCACGACCTCGGCTCCTGGCGCGTACTCCCCGATCGCTAGTGCCGCATTGCGATCCAACTGCAGATTGTCGTCGAAGGAATTCTGAGTGCCCCGAGACGTCGTGATCTCCAGACGAGCTGAATGCACTGGAAAGCTATAGGTCGGTATGACCGCGGCTCGCGAAAGCGCGCTGACGACAAACTGATCCAAGAATCGCTTGATGTCAGACCGTCGGGACGCCTGCCGAAATGCAGCGCGCGTCTTTTCAGCCTCCGACGCTTCTTCGCTGTGGGTCAACGCAGCCTCGGCTTGAGCCACTTGGTCCATCGTTTGCCATCGCTCGGCAATGTCTTGTAACCAAGCTCGAAAGACGTCCCGGACATGAGCGACCAACTCAGCACCCGCGAGTCCGATGGCCTGCAGGCCTTGTGGAAGCGTATCGACCATCGCCGCCGCCGTGTCGATTGAGGCTTTGCCGCTCTCGCTTGATAGCCAGTGATCGAATTCACCGTTTAGAGCGGTTAGGTCGCTTTCAGCTAGCCGCTCGCCCAAGATATCTCGCAACTTCGGGGCACCCAGTCTGATCCGACCTGCCAAGCGCGTCTCAAGCCATCCAGACAACACACAGGAACATTGGTGTCGACGGAAAAAGCTGGCATTGTCGAGCGACAGGTACGGCGCGGCCGGCGGTTCAACGAGGTAGCGATTGAAGTTGTCAAAGCTAACTTGGTCGTAGCGGCTGTTCCGGGCCAAGGTCAAGGCGATCGGAGCTGCTTGCGCGCGGCGTCCCGCACGCCCCGCACGTTGCTGATAGTTGGCAATGCCGGGCGGGACGTTGCGGCAGAGCACTGCCTCAAGGCCTCCGATGTCAACGCCGAGTTCCATGGTTGTCGTGCAACTCAAGAGGTTGACTTGGCCTTGGCGAAAGTCGTCCTCAATGCGACTACGCTCGCCATGCCCAATGGCTGCGGTGTGCTCTCGAGCGACGCCGGCCTGAGGGTGACCCGTGTAGCGAATCACATAGTGATGCCGCTTCCGCAGCTCCGCCCGTTCCGCTTCGCAGATCGGGAGCGTGCGCCCCTGGCATCCGTGAACCATGCACCTGTTGTCCAAATCGATTTGGTTGCGGGAGCCGCAGGTGCCACACCGATACAAGGGCTTGTCTCCCGCCCGCGAGAATCGGAGTGCCGTCAAATCAAGAACCCAACCGGGACCGTTACGCTTCATCAGCTTGTTGCGTGGGCGGATCGCTGCACTCCAGAACGCGCTCAGCACCTCGCGTGCCTCGGCATCGTTGCAGCCGATTCGTTGCGTCAGGAACTCCAGCGCCCGGGTTGGCCTGGCCTGTCCTTGGGGCAGCAGCGTTCGCAAGCGCCGCGAGGTGTCGGTGCGTGTCAGAGCCCATGCAATCGCACTGCTTGCTTGCCCCTCGCCCCATATGGACGCATCGGTAAGGTCCAAGAGGTTGCCGAGGTTGTCGATTGCCCGATTCTTGCGAATGATCTGCAGCAGAAACCGGCAAACCCCGGGCATGACCGACGCATACGCTGGCGCGGCGGCGACCATCGCTCCCTCGACTTGGTTCAAGTTTTCATAGTCGACTGCCGCCAGACCAAGTCCTTCAAGGGAGATTCTCGAAAGGCCGCCCGTGCAGAACTCCGCCACGATCAAGGCCAGTAGCCTGTCTTTCGCGAGTTCCGTTGGTAGCGGGTCGAGGCCCCGACGGTCAAAGAGCCGGAAACCGTCCCGCTGCAAGAGTCGCCAGGCGTGTTGCTGCAGATTGCGAAGGTCGACGGGTTCGACCGAATCCTCTAGGACTCGGTGGACAGCCGCCCGAATCGCTTGGTCGCGCGAAGTGCGTTCAAAGAACGGAGCGAAAAACGCCGCATCTTGCCGATTGTCGGCAAAGACCAGCAGATTGCGGCCCTGCATCGGAAGGTTGTCAGTACTTTGCGCCCTTTCGGGCAGTGCTTCGATCAACGATTGCGCGACGACCGCCGCCATGGCATCGTCTCCCGGATGGATCGGCGAAACAGGTTCTGGATGCCGACCTCCGCGCTGTCCGCACGCCAAGCATGTGCGCACGTACATCCGGCGCTCCTCTTCGTCCTCCTTCATCGGGGCTTGTACGAGGGCCAGAGTCCCTTCATCCGGACCCTCGGCGATCGCGCCGGTCTGAGGATTGAACCAAGTCTTGTCGAGAGTTGGCAGCTCGTCGGCGTAGTCCTCCCAATCTGCGTCCTCACTGCTGGCACCTCCGTCGCAGAGTCGAAGGACCAAACGATCGGCATTCCCTTCTCGCCTTGGCCAGAGCCGCATGCCGTCGTCCCAGGTCTCGACGTATGGCTCCCCGCAGTTGCGACATACAAGCAGTGGGTAGGCCGGAGCGTCGCCACTTTCTTCTGACGCGATAGCATGCCGACCAAAGAGCAATTCTGACCACGGTTCTGGCCCATTCGCTCCCAGCCGTAAGGCTACGCCCTCAACTCCTGACGCCGCCAAGTGGTATCGAGCTGGAAGCAAGGGAAACGCACCTGGCACGGAGGGCTTTGCGAGGACACCGATCGAGATCAGGGCCGCCAATGCCCGTTGCGCTTCATATTCGTCAGCGTCCTCGAACACCATCGAGGCCAGTTCCTCAAACGGTCGCGAGCAAGAGTGGAGGAATTCGGCAGCGTGACGAATTTCCCGCATTCGGGCGAGGCGCTCGAGCAGCGCAGTACCGAACGATTGGGCGCCTTCGAGTCGAAACTCGGTGCAGCCTTCGGTATCAATCCTTTCGTTCCAGTCTTCGACTTCAAAAGAGTCGTCCAACTCCTGGTCCGCATGCAATTCGCGCACAACGCTGCCAACGGCGGTCCACGCCGCAACCGAGACCGCTGGTTCCGCAACTCCCTTCCGGAGTGCCGAATGCAACAGGCGCTCTCCCATAATCACGGCGGAGTCGTCGGCCGGGAACTCCTCGCCAAAGAGGTTCGTCGCGAACTGTGCCAGTTCGTGCTTCCGAGAGGCGTCGAGGCTCGCGGAGGTTCCCACGCAACGGATCTTCCCCCGCGGCACTTGCAAGCGCGTCTTGAGCTTGCGGAGCAAGAACGCCACTTCAATCGCTTGGGCACCGGAATAGGTATGGATTTCATCCAGGACTAGCCAGCGCACATCGGCACTCTCCAGTAACGGGCGGTTGCGCGGGAGCAAGAGGATGTGTTCGAGCATCGCGTAGTTCGTCACCAAGATGTTCGGTGGCCGACGTAGCATCTCCTCGCGACTCAGAAGCCAGTTCGCTGGTGCATGCACCTCCCCGTCGAAATCGTTCTGGAACCTAGGCATGGACACTAGCCGGCCTTCTTCTTGCGAGCGCGAAGCCGCGGCCCGAACCTGACCGGTGAACCGTCCTAGCGTGATGCCCGGATCGCCGAGGTCGCGGAACAGCAGCCGTGCGATTCGATACACTTGATCGTTCGCCAGCGCGTTCAATGGATAGACGAGAATGGCGCGCACACCCGGACGGAGGGAACCGCAGTCCTGCAACAGCTCGTCCACCAGCGGATACAGAAAGGCCTCGGTCTTGCCCGAGCCGGTTCCCGTCGCTACCAAGTAGTTGGTCTTGCAGGCGAGAGCACGGTGTTGGTGCAAGTGCAAGTGCCGGGCGAAGATCTCGCGTCCGCCATCGGTCGTGGAGAGATGGTTCCAGCGCGAATCTAGCCGCCCCGCATCGACGAGCCCCTGCAGGGAATCGCCCTTCTTGAAATCCGGCAGGCTCTCAACATACGGTCCCGTGACAAGCGGTGCCCTATCCAGGCGCGTGCCAAGCTCTTGGGCGAGCCGCGGGGCACGGAGCGACGACACCGGTGCCGCCGTGCTGATGAAGCGGCTGATGGTCTGTTTCAGGTCGTCTCGAAACTGAATTGGATCGAAATGAACGGGCATTCTACTCACCGTGAGCGACTTCGAGTTCGCTCAGTAGCATGTGGTACGCGAAGAGTTCCGGGCCGAGACGCAAGAGGTATCCGAAATCCCTGAGAAGCTCATTCTCAGGGCGGCCTTGGCTCCGTGCGAGGTCTTTCAGCAAATCAGAGAATTCACCGCGTCGGCTGGCATTCGCGAATCGGTGCAGCAACGATGAGCACCACCGTTCACGCTGATTGGCTGGCTGGCCCTCGTCGTGGTCGACCTCCGGCACGGGAAACTCGAATGCATTGCTCCGGCGGTCCGGTCGAATCAGGCGCATGAGGTCGCCGAAGCGGTGCGAGTGTATTTCCGAGTCACCGCGATCCACTTCCTCCAAGCGGTCCCGGAGGGCTTCATGGGCCGCCCGCCAGTGACCTGGATTCAGCAAGTCCTCGCCGCGCCAGTAGAGGCCAGCCGAGGGGTCGACGTCGCAATCATCAAGTGCATCCAAGTATCGATTGATCGAGAACCGCTTAAGTGGAACTCCTTGGTTGCTCGCGACGAGCGCGTTTTCGAAGCCCATCAGAGCCGCAAGTCCGAACTCCCTGCGTTCTGGCATCTCGCTGGGCTGCAGGTCGGCTACCAGCGAGAGTTCGCGGGCTCCCGGCTCCTCGGATTCGTTCAGTGCCTGGAACTCGACCGCCGGAGCCTGGTAGAGCTTCGGGTCGATCATGAGTGGATGATAGGTCGGGATCCAATCTGTCGCCGCATCGGTGACAGCCTCTACGTAGCTCGCCTTGATCAATGCCCCGACTCCGGGTGCTTTGCCTTCTAATGCACGACCGAGATCCTCCCACCGCCCGGGGAGCGTTTGAGACACTTGCTTCCAACTGTCTTCGGCGAGCCGCATCGAGAGCCACCTCGATAGGGTCAGGAAGCGCTTGTGGACTTCCGGAACCTCTTCGATGTGGTGCATGATCTCCGACGAGTGTGCGGCCAGCGCCAACGCGTAAATGGTGCCGTTGTTCGCTCGGAGAGGGTGGAAGCGATCTCCCTGCAATGGCCGCGCGTCGATCAGAGCGAGTACCATGCCATCGTCGAACGCGTCCAGATCGATTTGAATCTCTAGTGACTGCAAGTCGTCGCTGTCCATAGCCGCCCGCAGCCATGCAGGTGTCGCATTGTCGACCGGACGACTCGTCACGGCGAGTTCCACAGTTTCCGAGATTCCTGTCTCGGACTCAGTCGCAAGGCGAATCGCATCGATTGGCTGAGGCATCCTGACTCGGACTGTAAGTCTGCCGCCCTCCAAGCGAGGGTCGAAGCCCTCGGGAGTCGTGGCGTGAGAAATCCTCAGCAGGACCTGAGAACCACCGTCCGGATCAAGCAGGCATACTTGGTCATCGTCAGCTGGGCCAGCTAGGTCGCGAAGCGCGAGCACTCTGCTGCCGTATATGAACGGACTCTTCTCGAGGCGGCCCCTCACTTTCAGGACAGCCTGTGGATCGGGCGAGGAGATTCTAATTGATGAGTCGAGGTCAGACTCGGTGATGACCAAGTTCGTCCCGATTGGAAGCACCTGCACCTCGCCCTCAGCAGACGTTCGAATGACCAGGACGCCTGTCCAGGGAATATCGAACCCCATCCGGCCTTCGTCTGCGTCGAACGTGATCCTCGCGTGCCTGTAGCCGCCCTCAGGGTCGAGCCGAATTGGCCCCTCGGGATCCCTCACTAGGTGTCGGCAACGGTCCCACACGATTCCATTCGTGAGACCTGCGGTGCCCAACAGCACGCCATCATCGACGCCTTCCAAGATCGGCCACACCCAAGCGGTGACATCGGCCACGGAACGCTGATCAGAAGATTCAGAGCCGGTGGCTTCAGGGAGCAACCCGATACGGATTCTTGCTAGAGCCCCTTCCGCAGCGATGAATTCCGTCAAGCGAAACCGCCCGCAGCCGCCATCGTCGAGTTCCAAGGGGAACACACGCACCCGGCTACCGACCGATACGCTGACTGACCGCTGCTGACTGGTACCTAAGCCGTTATCAACCGAGATCTCCGCGTGCCGCGATAGGAGATCGCCATTCTGACCCGTTGCCATTTTGCCGCTCTCGACTATGACTCGCGGGCGTGGACGCTTCTTGAGTAGATATGTTCGGCCACCCGCGACAAGCCTTGCTGGCGTGCCACTCAGCGAAATCACTCCTACGAATGCGGAAGGGCCATTCGTGATGGCATCGAAACCATCGATCTGGAAGGCTGATCGCGAGACGAGTGCCGCCCGACTGGT
Organism: Bryobacterales bacterium; assembly: GCA_965242625.1. Taxonomy (GTDB): domain Bacteria; phylum Acidobacteriota; class Terriglobia; order Bryobacterales; family UBA6623; genus VXMF01. The sequence goes on from CBDEST010000005.1 coordinate 2,887,737, forward strand.
GTCGACCTCGCAGTCTGTTGATCCACTCCTGATTTCTGCAACGCGCCTGCCTGAGTCCGCGTCGAAGGCGACAGCTACGAGCCTCTCTTCTAGCACATGGATCGTCCCTGTAGCCTCGTCGGCAGACCAATCGATCCGATTGGGCCATGGTCGTGGAATTGGCCATCGAGTCCCCCCGCGCACCAACCTGCTTTGGCCATCGAAACCGAGGCGGAGCCTCCCCTCGACCTGAGGAATCGCTAGTGCCAGCTCATTGTCAAGAAACGTGATCTTGGGGGCCGGGACTGATCGACTCCGCTCTCGGCGTCCCTTGCGATCACGCTGTAGGTTCCGATAGATTTGTTGGAAGTTCCTCTCGAAGTCGGTATTCGGAATTTCTTGATTTCGGCACCGGGCGAACACTGCCGCATGGAATCCGGTGTCGTCGGTCTCCAGAATCCGTCGAGGCACCCTGATGCCCGGCGACAGGAAATCGAGAGAATCGTCCTCCCACTGATTGAGCAGTGCCGAGGAGTGTGGTGGAGGAGGACCGAACGAGCGCTGCCTTCGCAGGAATGCCTCAACCACATGGTGCAATTGATGTCGCGAAACACCGGCCTGTGCAAGATAGGCATCCACCAGCCGTCCGCCACGATCGCCCGTGCCGATGGCCAAGCCGAAGTTGGCGCAGACCTTGGCGAAGCGATCATGAAGGACATGTCGCGAGGAACCCGTTGCAGGCAGCGAGATTCCGAGTGCCTTCTCGATCACGCGGTAGACTGCCGCATCCGCTTCCCCGTAATTCTCGGCGAGAGCACTCGCAACGCTCCAAGCTGCGGACAGGGGTGTCCTGCTAAACAAGACACGTAGCAGTACATCGCTGCCCGAGAGGGCTCTGCTCACTAAACTTCGTATCCGGTCCCGGTCACCTTCGCCGACATCCAGGAGCCCGATGAAGGGGGGAGCCCCGACTGCCGCTATGCTGTTTTGGAGCTTGGTCTCAAACTCCTGCAGTGCCTCCACGCATTCCTTGAATCTGGTGTCCATAGCTTGATTCGCGTTTGCCAGCTTCTGGAACCCGCTGACGAGGCGCTGCTACCGGCGCGAGTTCAAGGTCACGGTCATCGGCAACCAAGTCCCGCGCCAAGTCGGGCGCAATCATAGCACATTTACAGGACTCATCACTATCATGACGGACATTCGGTTCCGGGCCGCGATTCAACACTACCCGTCGCTCGTTGCGATCTCAGGTTCACGAACGAGAGTCGGCAGGCGTCCGTGCCGTGCAAGCGTTGGTCGCTCAGGGTGAGTGCACGAAGCACGCAAGAGCAGCGCCCGCTACCTGCGGATGAAACCAAGGAATCTGAAACCGACGGGTCGACGATCTGTGGCTCCCAACGAAGTGAGGGTTAGTCGGCAGGTTGTGAACTGCTGGATGTCACCCGCTGTTTCCTTGGCTTTCGACTGGAATCGCGGGTTCGGTGCTTGCCTGAGGTTCGCTGCTTGGACTCGGTTGCGTCCAAGCCGAGGTGGCCGACTTCGATACCTCCCCATCGTTTCTGCAGGTACTTCACGACCAGGCGTCGGTGGCAGTGGTCAGGCTCGTGCTCGCTGCACAGCAAGCAACTGTCCACCAGCAACTCCTTGGGCACCGTCTCCTCGATTCGTCGCTCCTCCATCAGCTTTAGGAACTTGCGCTCGTAAGTGTTCCAACTGATCTTGCCCTTGCGGTAGTCGCTCAGCAGCTCCTGCGTCGGCGCGAGCTCGGGAACGTGACGGTACTCGAGATTGACACCGCGCAGTTCCCTCAAGAAGTAGGAGAGATCCTCCTTCTTCGCGAAGCCCGCCAACTGCGATTTGTTGTTGAGCCGGACATCCACTAAGCGCTTCGCGCCGGAGGTCTTCAGCGCCCCGAAGAACGAGCTCGCCGACTTCTTCGTGAAGCCGATCGTGTAAATCTTCATTCGTTTGTCTCCTTGGGGTGGCTTTCCTGCTTTGCGGCGAAGGCGATTCGGTCTTCGCGCTTCGCCAGTGCCCGCTCGACGAGATCGGCCTTCAACTGGGGGAACGTATCGTCAGTCCCGAATCCTAGAGAATCCAGCAACCTCGAGATCGAGTCCTCGTGGTCCTCGAGTCGACCGTCTGCCAGGATGTGTTGGACGGTTGTCCCGTTCCGACATAGGGCCGGAGCGACAAGGATCGCTCGGTGACAGTCCAAGGGATCCTTTTCCGCGCACATCAATGCGATCCGATAGGTGTTCGACCCCGACTCTACACGCTCAATCCCCCTCTGGAACAACTCCGTCTGCGCAAGGAGCCTATACCGAACCCGCCCGTTCTCGTAACAGGAGGGGTCGTCGGAACGGGCACCCAGTTCGCGACCGAGGAACACATATCGGATCTGATGCCGCTGGAGGGCCCCCCGTAGCGACTCTCGGTTGAAGTGTGGCGAGTATCGGCTGTAGGGGGTCGAGCGGATGTCGGCGACCGCTCCGACGCTGTGAGCCTTCAGCAATTTGACGAATGCCTCCAGAGAGTGCGTAGAGTGCCCAATCGTGAGGACAGAGAGCCGCCCATCGTTCATGCCAATGAACCGGCTACGGGAATGACCGCAGCAATCAGCTTGAATCGAGCTCTTCTAGACTGGAAGAGTCCTGTCAGGCTGACTGTCATATAGGCCGGGCCATACGGATACTCTCCTTTGGGCTCGTTCCGGTAGGAGTCCTTCACCACAGGGTCCGTCACTACAAGATCGTATGATTCGCCTGCATGGCGAAATTGACCTCGAACCTGTCGGCTCCCCTTGTAACGAGAGTACGAGACAGAGAGAACTAACTCGTCCACACGGATGAACCGCAACGAAGTTCGAAATTTGTGCTCCTGAGACTGAGGCACCCTGTCGTTCAGGGATCTCCTTGCGCTAGTTCTGTCAATCCAGAGGCTCTCGACCGGATCCAGGAGTTGATCCAAGTCTGATTCGGGGAACCGCCTGACTCTGGTCCAGCGGGTGTTGGGATCAAGCAGCCAGTTCTCCTGCTGACACCCGTCGGGTCGGGCTTCCACCAGCGGAATGTCAATGATGTCAAGAAGCTGAGGCTCGCCTCCGTCCTCGCAACGTCGCTCCTCCAACGAGACTTCTCCCCTTCCGCGACCGCTCACCGGACGGATCCACAACTGACCCCCTGCGACTTCTTTGCCCGCGACGCACCTACTCGAGTGCTTGCCGGAGTTGGCGAGGCAGATGATGCGTTTCATGGTGGAAGCGGGCTCGAAGCAATGATTGTACCAGCGGCCATGGGCAGCTGCGCATGCATTGGACGCTACATTTCCGAACAATCTCGGCGACTCGCCGGAGTTCGCCACCATGAGGAGCCGTCAGCGTGTTGCCGCAGACTCGAAGCACCGACTTACCCAGCGCAACGATTGAGGGGGTCAGGGGAATCGCAACCAGAGACGGATACTGCGGGGCGCACGCCCCGCGATGAAGACTCGACACTCACATGTTTCGGTCACTTCCTTGAGAACGCCTCGCTTCCGACCACGCCCGCGATCAACTCCTGAAATCCATATCCGCCTTCCGGTTCGCTCTCCACGATCCCGACCACGGCCCGCCGGTCCGCCGCATCCAGCTCTCGGCCGGTCGCGTACTCCAGCAACAGACTCGCCAGCGTCTGCGTGAACCGTTCCGGACTCCCCATCAAGTAGTCCTTGATGTCCTGCGCCGCGTCTAGCCGCGTCCCGTCCTCCATCGTGCTTGCGGTCGTCACCGTGTTCGCGGGACCCTCCGCGCCCTCTTCCAGATAGTAGGCTGTCCGCCATCCGCCCGACGCGTCATAGTTCTCTAGTGCCAGTCCCAGCGGATCGATCTTGTTGTGGCACACCATGCAGGAGCCGACGCTCTGATGGGCAGCGAGGATCTCCCGCACCGTCTTCGCCTCCGAAGTGTCCGCTACCAGCGCAGGTACGTCCGCCGGCGGCGGGGGTGGCGGCGTCCCGAATAGGTTCTCAAGCACCCACACGCCCCGCAGAATCGGTGACGATTCAACTCCGTCACCTGTAGCGGCCATCACGCTGGATAGTCCGAGCACACCTCCCCGCGAGGCCACGTGAGCGGGCACTTCCGCACTCAGCTGCGTCAGATCCATGCGCTCCGGTTCCGGCCACAGCAGGCTCTGTCGCTGGTCGGCCTCCAGCCGTCGCAGATCGACCTCGTTGCCCGGAATGCCCCAAGCGATCCGCATGGGTTCGTTCGCATACGTGAAGTCCGAGTCGATGAACTCGCGGATCGAGCGGTTCTCCTTCAGGATCTCGTCGAAGAACATCTGGGTGGATCGCACGATCCCGTGCCGGATCAGTTCGCTCCACACGTGCCGCACATCGCAGACCATCACAGATGCTGCTTTGCGACCGCCCAGCCATTGTCCGGAGAAGTGCTTGACGAACTCTTGCGCCTTCGCATCCGCGGACATCCGTCGGATCTGAGAGCGCAGTGTTTCCGGGTTCGACAGCCGCTCGTCCCGTGCCAGTGCTGTGAGTTCCGCGTCCGGCATGGTGCTCCACAGGAAGTAAGCCAACCGGCTGGCCAAGCCGTAATCGTCCAGTTCGCCGCCACCTGTCTCCCGGTACAGGAACTGCGGCGATAGCAGGATGCGGCGGATGCCGTAGTGGATGCCGTATGCCGGATCCGATGCTTGATCCATGTGGCCCAGCACGCTTGCAATCAATTCCGTTCGCTCGTCCTCCGTCAGTGGCCTCCGGAATGCCCGTTCCGCCACGGGCAGGAGGATCGATCCCGCGTACGCACGGTCGCGCTGGGGCTCGCCGTTTAGAAACTCGCGCTGTCTCGGCAGTTCCCGGACCGGCCCGGTAATCTCCATCCGCTCCCACCGAATCGTCGGCTCCGGGGAATCCTGAGACTCGGTCAGGTACGTCCCCAGCAGCCTGCGGAGATCGAGGGTATTCCCTGGTTGGCGGAGCAGTGCCGCTGGGTACTTCTTCGCGAGCCGGTTCTCGCAGTAGAAGTGAAAAGTCTCGCCCCGTTCGAGTGTCAGTTCCGCATCGACCTGAACTGGCTCGGAGTTGGTGACTTCGACCTCGCCCACGCGCGGCAGGTCGACGCGGAGTGCTCGCTTCGGCAGGTTGTAATCCACTGGGTTGAAGGCGTAGAAACCCAAGCGCAGCGGCTTGCCGTCCGCTCCCGCCGCAGCTTCCGCGCTGACCTTCAGTCGAACCCGGTAGACCCCGGATTCATGCGCCACGAACGCCTTGTTCCACAAGGCGCCAGACCAGCCGGCGATGTTGATGCCAGTGAAGTAGAGACCTGTCTCGTCGCCCTCTCGTAGCCAGAACTTGGTGCGGCTCGGATCGATACCGATGCCCGTGCGATCCGCGGAGTAAGTTCGTTGCTGGACCGAGGGTAGCGGCACCATGCGGTCAGCGACGTCGATCGCGACTTCTTGGTAGGCATCCAAGTGACCGGGTGTCAGATACGTGCCTTCGGTCATGGTGTCGAAGCGCTGGTCGGTGCTGTCGTCGGGAAACGTCACCGGCAACCGAATCTCGCGGATTCCGAACAGGTCTCTAACCGTGTTGAGGAACTCGATGCGGTTCATGCGTCTCACCAGGACGCTCTCGGATCCGCTCGTGTCCTCTCCAGCGAGGGCTGCGATTAGCCTTTCCGCGAACTCATCCCGCTCCGTGCGCGACGGCTGCGGCGCATCCGCTGGCGGCATCACGCCCTTGGAAACGTAATCGGCGGCCCGTTGCCACTGCTGGCGCGATTCCGCATCAGCCGCCCGATCCACGCTGTCCACCCGGAATCCGCCCTTGGGTGCCGGGCCGCTGTGACAGGCCGCGCAGTACTCCCCGGTGAATTCGGTGCCGAACCCCGCCATCGGGGCCGCGATAGCTGCTTGCACGGCGGCGAGCAAGCCCGCCGCCAGCCCGATCCGTGCCGCCGGGGTCATGTCAGGACGCTGTTGAGATCGGATTCGCTCGTGCTGAACCGGTCGACCTCGAAGCCGAGTTGTTGCAGCACGGTCACGTACAGGTCGCACGCCATGGTATTCGTCACAGCGTCCTCGCCGCACGACACGTGGTGCTTGTGCTTCAATCCGCCGCCCGCGACAAAGAGCGGGAAATTGGTGCGGCGGTGGGCGGCCGCGTCGCCCATCGCGCTGCCGATCAGCGTGATGGTGGAATCGAGCATGGTTCCGCCCTCGGGGTCGGGCGTGTCGTGCAGGGCCTTCAGGAACCGGGCGGCGCCCAGCATGTGGCGCTGCTCGATGGTCAGCAGGCCGTCGATCTTCTCTGGCTTGTTGCCGTGGTGCGAAAGGCGGTGGTAGCCCTCGCTCATGAACCTGCCGTTCACGAACATGGCCCGATCCGTGATCGGGATCGTCAACGAGATCACGCGCGTGGAATCGTTCTGCACGGCCAGAGCCATCAAGTCCCACATCAGGTCCTCGTTGTCGAGCAGGAACGAGCCGTCGGTGTTCTCCTCTTCGGGAAGCTGCAACTCGGCCGGGGCCTCGGGGAAGGGCTGGTCAAGCCAGTCGCGCCGACGGGCGAGTCGGCCCTCCACGGCGCGGATGGACGTCATGTACTCGTCCAGCTTCCGGCGGTCCGCCGCGCTGGCGCGGCCGCTGACGATCCTGGCCTCGCCGGTCAGCTCGTCCAGCAGGCTCTGCCCGGATTCGATGAGATAGGTTTGTCGCTGGAGTTCGACGGAACCGGCCCCGAACACCTTGGCGTACAGGGCGCTGGGCCGCAAAGTCACGGGCAACGGCACGCCCGTGGGCGTGAAGGCGAGCGATGCCTTCTGCTGCGCTTCGCCGCAGCAAAGCTGCAAGGACTCGTACCGCGTGTCGCTGCCGAGAGTCGGCGCCACGTATTGATCCAGCGAGATGCTGCGGACGACATGGCCGGTATACAAGGTGTAGACCAACTCGTGGCCGTTGCCGGTCGGCCCCTTGTGGTCCAAGCCGGAGACGGTCGTGTAGAGGCCGCCCAGCCCGGCGTCCTCGAACGGCTGCATCAGTGTCGGTGTCTCGCCGGTGGCAAAGAACTCCGGCTTGTAGAACCCGAGTTGCGTGCCGGCGCACACCAAGCGCTTCGGCTTCGGGCCGGAGGCGGATGGCTCGACACGAGCGGCTCCGGGCAGGGACGGCAGGAACGGCAGCGCCAGTGCGTAACTGGCGCCCCGGAGGAACTGCCTGCGATCTTGACGGATTTTCCGAGACATGAGTACGTCCGAACCTAACCAATAGAATCTTAGCGCATCGCCGCGCAGGATTGCATCAATGCGGTTCGTACCGGTTACGACCCTGGCCTCGCAGGCTCGGGACTCCGTTCGCCATGTGGCCCGCGGCATCGCAGAAACCGATTCGAGTCCGGTCAAGGGCCAGCACGTCCGGTGCGACAATGGACGACATGACGCCGTCCGAGCTACGCGGCCGGCTGGGAGGCGTGATCGCCTTCCCGGTCACCAACTTCAAACCCGACCTCTCGCTCGATATCGACGCTTGTTGCACCAACATCGCCGAGATGGTTCACTACCCTCTCTGCGCGGTCGTCGCGGCCGGCGGGACCGGCGAACTCTACTCCCTGACCACTGAAGAACACCGCCAGCTCGTCGAAGCCACCGTCGCAGAGGCCGGCGGGAAGACCGCGGTCATCGCCGGTGTCGGTTTCGGCGGCGGCCTCTCCGCCGAACTTGCCAAGCAAGCCGAGGCCGCCGGCGCGGACGGCATCCTGATGTTCCCGCCCTACTATCCGAACGCCGACTTCGAAGGCCTGCTCCGCTACTACAAGTCGATCGGCGCTGCTGTGAACTGCGGACTCTTCATCTATTCCCGCGACACCGTCAATCTCACCCCGTCGCAAGTCTTCCGCCTGTCCCAGGAGGTCCCGAACCTCGTCGCCCTCAAGGAAGGGCAGGGAGACATTCGCAACTACCAGCGCATCATGGAGCGCTGCGGCGACCGCCTGCATTGGATCGGAGGCATCGGTGACGACATGGTGCCCGGGTACTACTCGATCGGAGTCCGCACCTACACGTCCAGCATCGCCACCATCGCCCCGCGCCTGTCGCTGCAGCTGCACGAGCGCGCCTCGATGCTGGACTACCCCAGTCTTGGTCGCTTGATGCGCAACTACGTCCTGCCGCTCTATGCCATCCGCGCGCGCCGCAAGGGCTACGAAGTCACCGTGATGAAGAAGGCGATGGAGATCCTGGGCAAGCCCGCCGGCCCGGTGCGCCCCCCGCTGCCGGAGTTGCGGCCCGAAGAGGTCAAGGAAATCGAGTCGCTCATGGCTCGTTACGAGCCCGTGCTCTAGCGGCCGCCCGCCTGTTCAGACGCGGTCGGCGCCGGATTCCCTCCACGTCACCTCCCCGCGCCGGATCCAATGGATCCCGACTCCGAGGATTTTCTCCCCCGCAGCCGCGAGCGCTCGTTCGTAGGCCTGCAATTGCGGCAGGTACATGCGGAAGCCTTCTTGCACGTCCTCCGCTCGGTCTGACTTGTGGTCCAGCACCCACGCCCCTTCCGCCGTATGCACGAGCAAGTCGACCAGTCCCGCCAATACCGATCCGTCGGCGTTCATCGCCAGCACGGGCCACTCGCGCTGCACGCTCTGCACCGCGAATTGCTTCCTCAGCCACGCCTCGAACTGCGTGACCGCCGCCGCGATCTTGTCGGCTTCCTCGCCCGGCGCATTCAAACCCGTCAGTTCGTGCAAGCGGTCCGATAGGTCAGGCCGCGGTCCCAGCACCTCGAAGCACCGATGCAGGTATGTGCCCAGGGCCATCCCGCTCAATCCGACCTCCGGGTCCAAGCCCTCTCCGTACCGTTCGACCTGCAGTGCCAAGCTCTCCTTGTCGCCGCGCGGGCCGCCCAATTCGGAAGCCCCGACGATGTCCGGCGTCAGTGCGGACGAAACCTCGCGAACTTTGATCGCTCTGCGACCTGTCCGCGGCAAGGGTTGCTCGTCCGAATAGCTGGCAAAGTCGTCGTAGGGGGGCTCGTTTCCGCCTTGAATGACCTTGCACCGAAACCCGCGTCCGTCGATGACGAACTCGCTACGGTCCTCGTCCACCCTGCAGCGATCCTCGAGGATCGACCATGGATGCCTCGGCATGCGATCGACCTCGAAGGTTCTCTTCCGTTTCGCGATGAATTCCGGCCATTCGAGGATCAGCTTCTCGCGAGCGCGCGTGGCGGCCACGTAGAGCAAGCGGCGAGCCTCTACCACCAGCTGGCTGTGCAGGCGGTTCTCCTCTTCTTCGTTTTGCTCCGGCGCGGCGTACTGCGGCGAGAAATCGATGCCGACGTTTTCCAATACCTTGGACAGGTCGCCGAACGACCGATAGGTCAGTTCCAGATTCGGCAGCTGCGCGCTGATTCTCCGGTCGAGGCCGCAGACCGCGACCACCGGCCATTCCAAGCCCTTGGAACTGTGCCATGTCCGAAGCGTGATCGCATCCTCGTCGATCACCCTCTCGGCCGGCTGGTTGTCATCTTCTTCGCAACGGGCCGCCAGCCACGCCAGAAACGTCTGGACTCCCGACCCGTAGTAGCCGCCATGCGCCAGCGCCTCGCGGCTGGAGTCCATGAACGCGCCCGCCTCGCCCAGCAGCCGCAGCAGGTTCGCGCGGGCCTGGCCGCCGTCCGGCCAGTGCTGGACGATGTTGAACAGATCGAGAGCGTTGAGCGTGTCAGCTACCAGCGCGTAGACCGTTCGATCCGCCACGCCCTCGGCCAACGCGTCCAGCCTCTTCAAGATCGGATCTGCGATCCGCGACTCGTCCATGAGCTGTTTCAGCCCGTCCTCGAGCGAGAGGGAACCCAGTTCCGTCACCGCGAGGTACAGCGCGGCGTGCCGGTCCGCGGGATTGGCGATGTACGCCAGCGCGTGCCACGCGATCTGCACAGCGCGGCTATCTAGCCAGCCGTCCGTTTCGTAGCTGACCCGCAACCCCAGCGAGATCAGCATGTCCGCGTACTCGGTCAGCATCGTGTGGGTGGGGCATAGCACGGCGATGTCGCCGCCGCGCAGGGATCTCTCCCGCTTGGTATGGCGATCGACGATCCGGCTCCCGTCGGTGAGGAGGTCGCGCAAGCGGAGGCCCACCGCGCCTGCCCGCACGTAGTGCTGCTGGGTCCTCGCCGCCTTCTCGAATGTGACGATTTCCAATGGCCCCAGCGGATCGTCCGCGCGCTGCGGCTCCAAAGGCACGTACTTCTGGTTGAAGAGCACGGTTCCCAAGGCGTTGGCTATGCGCATCAATTTCGGTTGCGACCGCCAGTTGCGCGTGAGCGGCTTCGACTCGTCCGGATGGTTTTCCTGCAAGGCGTCGAACAACCGTGGGTCCGCGCCTTGGAAGCCCATGATGGCCTGTTTCAGATCGCCGACTACGAGGGTCGGCACGCCTGCCTCCCGCAGCCTCCACAGCAGGGCGAACTGCAAGGGGTTCGTGTCTTGGAACTCGTCCACTACCAAGCAGTCGATCCGACTGGTCAGCGATGCGAGGATGTCGGGCCGCTCCCGCAGCAAGCGCTCCGCCGTCGCGATCATGTCCGTGTAATCGACCAGCCCCGCGTTTCTCTTGGCGTCTTGGTAATGGCCCAGCGCTTCCTGGCCCGCCATGAGCAGCGCTTCGATGTGGGCCTGCGCGTCGCTCAACGGGCCGGGATGCCGGATCAGACCGTCCGCCGCCTCCGTTACGTCCTCGGCCATCCCGGCATAGCCCGGGGGCAACGCCGTGCCGCGCGCTTTCGTCCGTAGCATCCGCAGCTCTTGCCACACCTTCCAGTCGGTCTCGAGTCTGGAGCCGTTCGCCGTCCCGGCGAGATTGCCGTGATCCCGGATGAAGTCTTCGCGGGCGGCCTTGCTCACGCCGTGGGACTGGGCCAGGCCCGTCGGAAAGGCATCCAAGAGCGCCTTTACGCAGGTCTGCAGGTTCCGCGCCATGGATTCGGCCTTGCCGGTCTTGCCGTACTTCGCGGCCAGGATCTCCTTCGACCCGGCGACCAACGCCCGCGCTTCGGCCGCAGTTCTCAAATTGATGGATCGCAGGATCTGCGTGACTTCCAGCAAGCGCGCCCGGAACATGTCTTCCGGTCCCATGCTGCCGCTGTAGTGGAACTTGTACCCGTAGCCGCCCAGGTCGGCGATGATGTCGTTCGCTTTGTCCGTGCGCGCCAGCGACTGCCGCAGCAGGGCGTTCTCCTCGTCCGCGCTCAGCAGCCGGGGTTGGGGCGAGGTTCCCGCTCGCAACGCGAACTCCGTCAGGATCCGCAGTCCGAACCCGTGGATGGTCGAGATATACGCCTGCGACAGGCGCAACGCGTCCTCCGTCCGTCCCGACTCGAGCAGGCCCGCGCCGATCCGTTCGCGGAGTTCCGCGGCGGCCGCCTCCGTGTAGGTCACGGCCACGATCCGCTCCGGAGCCACTTTGCCGCTTGCGACCCATTCGCCGAGCTGCTGCTGGATGGTATGGGTCTTGCCGGATCCCGCGCCGGCGGGAATGATCTGCAGGGGGGCCAGATCGCTCATACCAGGTCCTCTTCCTCGTCGTCCTCCGGGAGGCGGTAAGCCCAAGGATCGAACTCCCCTTCCGATTCCGGTTGCTCGACCGAGTACAACGAGATCAGCGGGCTGACCTCCAGCGCGTATCCCGGCACTCCGCCGTGCTTGTCAAAGTACTCCCTGTCCCCCCTGAAGTTGAGGCGCACGATCCCGTCGCGCAGCTCGCGCAAGCGGGACTGGATGACCTCCGAAGCGTTATCCGCCACTCCGTTTTGCATCCCGATCCAGCGCGGTACCGAGTCGAACGTCGACCGGTCCGAATCCGACAGGCACGTCTGGTCGCGCATGGTGTAGTAGACGATCCCGATCCACTTCGCGGCCTTGATCTCCGCCGCGAGCTTTTCGGCGTTGGGGTCGGGCGCGTCACCGTCGCGCGGGGGCTTCAGTCCGCCCGTCTTGAGCATGGCGCGGTACAGGCTCGCTTGGCTGTCGTAGCCCCGTTCCATGCGCTTCCTGCGGCCCCTCGACACCGACCACTTGTAGTCGACAACCAGCAGCTCGCCTTCGCCCAGCCCGAGAATCAGATCCGCTTGGCCATGGATATCGATGCCGGCCCAGCTGCCTTGCAGCCACTGCTCGCTGCCCAGCACCCGCGCCCCGAGTTGCTCGACGATCTGTCGCCAAGCTTCTGCGGAGCGGGCCGCCTGCTCCGCTAGATGCATCCGCTCGAACTGCCACTGCGCGGATCGGAAGAAGGGGGCCTGCTGCTGGATCGCTCCGTCCAGCACCTCGCGGGTCCGGCCGGGGATCTGGTCGGCGGCGGGCAACTCGCTTCCCGGCCGGAAGAGGTCCTCGAACACTTTGTGCGCCAAGCTGCCCACGACGCGGTTGTCACCCGATTCGGGCTCCCATTGCAGCGGCACCGCACCGAGTCTGCTCAGCAACCATCCCAGCGACGAGACGAGGGGCATTTCCAAGCCCGAGGGCGATTCGGGCTTCGGCTTGCCGTCTTCGTCCGTGCGCAGCGCGAGCAGATTGCGATTGAAGCGTAGCGGCTCCTTGCGAAATTCGTGAGGCGGCTGGGATTGGTCCGGTTCGGCCAGGGCGAGATGCCGGATGCGACCGAGGTCATCGCCCGAATCCAGTTCCGCGATCAAGTCTCGTCCAGACTCGGGCGCAGCGACGAGCTGTCGCATGAACACGAGGCTCTCCGCGGGCAACTGCGCGGTTCCGTCCGGCTTCCGGCGCGGGATTAGAAACGTCACCGAGTCCGACGCCGCGGAAAGCTGGCGTCTGAACAGGTGCCTCAGTCTGTGCTGCACGTCGCCGGGCGAGTCGATTCGCAGGCCGAGCGCCTCGCGGATCGCGACGATGTCCTCGTTCGCGAAAACAGGCGAGGACATCACCCTGCGCGGATAGCGTCCCTGTTCGAATCCCAGCACGAACAGGTGTCGCACGGGTCTCCAAGGTTCGTGCATCTCGCGCCATACGGTGATGCCCTCGATGTTGTAGTCGGGAGTCTCGCTGGCTGGCAGCGTGCGGGGTATGGACTCGCGCCGCAATTCGCTCCAATCAATGTTCTTCGCGTCTCCGAGCTGGTCGATCAACCGATAGGCGATCTCTCGGGCGCGCCTTTCGTGGATCGTGTACGATTCGCCACCGTCGAGCAGCGAGATGTATTCGCGCAAGGCACCCGCCAGACGATGCGGTTCGCTGTCGCCGCCTTGGAGACCCTTGAGCAAGGCGATCATGCCGAGAGCCTCGGGGCTCGCGCCCTGGGGTGGACGCGGGTCGTAATTGCCGTCCATGACGGCTTGGGCCATGACCGCGCCCTCGGCGACCGTCCAAGGCATCAGGACCGAGGAGAGGCAGATCGCAAGAGCCATGCGCGGGGCGGGTTTCTGGCGGCAGTAGAGGAAGTGATACACCGCCTCGGCGCCGAGATCTCGCTTCCACCGCTCGCCCGGCAGTCCCGATAGCGGGATTCCCGCGAGCTTGAAGGCGTCCTCCAGCGCAATGGAGTACTCGAATTGGTCGGGAACGAGCAGGCCGATTTCCGCTGGTGCTGTGCCCGGTTGCTCGTCCAGCAGGGTTTGGACCATGCCGGCGGCGACTTCGGCTTCTTGGTAGAAGTCGCGGACGCCGACCCACTGAACCGAATCGTCCAGCGTGGCGGAGGACTCGCCGGTCTCGAACATGCGGCGTTGGAGCACTCCGAGGGCTGATTGACTGCTGGCGCGCGCATTGTCTTGGAATTGATTTGCCAGGATCTTGGCCAGCTGCGGGTCTGACGGGATGTCGCCGAGTTGCGCGTCCCGATTGAGCTTCTCGATTACGGCATCCTGCCAGCGCGTGGTAACCGGTGATACAGCGCTCCGATAGACCCGAATGAACTGCGGGACCGATCCGGGGTCCGCTTGCAGCAGGCCTTGGATCGCCGCGAGGTCGCCAGGCAGCTTGTCGCCTAGCGATCTCGCGAGTTCGAAAAGTTCCGTGACGATCCGACGGGGGTAATCGGCTAGGCTGTCTACCCCTGTCACCGAAGTTGGTTGCTGTGGATCCGTCGCCGCCAACAGGCTGATCAGCGCGTAGCTGACCGCTCGCTCGGTTTCGTCGGGAGCTGACGCGTAGCTCTTGCTCCAGAACGCCTCCTCGGGTGCTTGCAGGGCCTGTTCAAACGCTTCGTGCAGACCTCTCGGATGCGATATGAAGTACTCGCGCTGCGCTAGAGCGAGGAGCTCGGGCCATGTGCCTACGATCACGCCGGATCGAGCCGATGCCTGCGCGAGCGTACGACGAAGCCGGCGGGCGGCACTACCGTCCGGTACGAGCAAGAAATGCTGGGCTGGTCGTCCCATCTGGTTGATATGGTCTCCTGTTGCGTAGGATCGTCCCCACGAGTTGAGAAGATCGGCGGGAAGTCCTAATTTTTAGTCTAACCAGTTCCCATGCCTAAGTCTGCGCGTCGTGTGCCGAAAACAGGGATCGAGGAGTCTGACCGCCGCTGGGCCACCTCGCCGAGCCGCCTAGCAGCGGTGCTTCCGGCCTTGTCGGTGTGAACGCGAAGTCGTTTCTTGAGCAATCGCTGTCGAGCGGAGCAGTCCTACCGGACCCATACAGGGAGGCCGGGGTGTCTGGCAGTCAAGCCTCATCCATTCGTTGGCGAGCATGCCCCGAGATCAGTCTAGGTCCGAGCAGGCCACTCTCCACTAGCGATGTGCCGACGCGAGTCGGTGCTCTCCTCGAAGTCAGAATCCACATGCTTCGCCAACTCGGGCCGGACGGCCCCGCCGCTGAGCCCCTGATCGGCCTCATCGTGTATCCACGAGCCAGCCACGACCGGCGGCTGGGGGGTATTCGCGACTATCCAGATCGACACCGAGAACCGAGTCTTGTTCCAAAGCAGCAGCAGAAACGGTTCCTGACTAAGTGTCAATTTCCACACGTGGTATCCTAGATCGGATTGAATAAAGGACCATGTCGGATTCTATACTCGAACCCCTAAACTCTCCAAGTGATCACATAATTCAGTTCCGTTGATGAGATCCAAGGCTGGAACTATGTCTCGATTCGCTTCTCTAATGGCTGACTTACCAAACGAATTCGTAGTGATGAATAGCCCTTTTTCGGCACGACCTGCAATCGACTGTCTGAATGCCCTGATTTTAGCATAGTCGATATATTCGGCGGAATTTTGGCATCGAAAAATGACACGAAATGAAATGAGATTAATTCGGAGAGTTCCAGTTCCTTCAAAGCCATGGGGAGTTTGCTTCGTCACATTAATGAGCAGGAATCCAGCTTTGACGAGAAATTCCCGACAAATATTCTCGAATGAATTCCGGTCCATCCCCCGAAGACGATTAAGTGGAAATTGCTTGCTTTCCCGTCTAGATTCATTCCGTTCAAAAACAATTTCCGGGCCGTATTGAGCGATCAATGTCCCATACAAATCTCCACGATAACGGAATTCCTCTCTAGTTTTGGTGAGGGACCAATACCCCCTTTCCACGTTATCTACAGCACCGATATCCTTCAATTTCTTAAGTATCCACCTGACTCGATAATAGAGTTCAGTCTCAGTTCCAGTCCCGTGCGGCCAATCAACGACTTCGGGAGGCAGTGACAGTTTCCTTGCAACCAGCGGTGGAATTCCGGGAGTCGGCACGGGCCCGCCGCGACGGTCCTTCAGGACGTCTAGGACTGCCCACACTAGTTCGCGATCTGTAGGAAATTTCGGTTTCGTCACGGATTTTCGCACCCTGTGATCAGCGTCTTCCAGCCGGTTCGCGAGTAGCTCACACCGCTCATCAAGCCGCCGAGAGGTTGGCGCACGCTCAACCGTCACCCCGCGATGCCATGGGAGGGCAAAGGAGGTCGCGGGGAAGGAGCTGAACGGGAGGTGCGCCTGCGAGCACTGTAGCACAGAAGAGTCCGATGATGTCAAGTCAATCGCGAACGAGCGATCTCCGCAGCTCCCGCTCCCAAGAAAGCATTGTCACTGGCGCAGCCTCGGCAAAGCCTAGCTCTCGATCTCGATGCTACAGTCACTCTGGGGAGCGTTGCGGTCAATCCACGTACACTATTGATTTTATTGACTTTAAGAGTGTTGATTGACGAGATCGGTATAGCTCGCGAAGCGCGAGTTCGCGTCCCGACGAGCCATAGCTGATGGTCAAGCAGGATCAGAGGAGGAGGCGGTGCCTCAACACTTTCCGAATTCCGTGCAACCTCAAGCCGAACGTCCCTGTACGGGATCCTGAAGATTTTTTGCTGGAGTTGCGCGGAATGCCGTGTCTCCGTCCTCGCGATGCCGTCAAGAAGGCCTCATCTTAGCGATGCGGAACTCCGTACACGATCCAATGGGTTCGGTTCGCGACTGGTTAGAGCCGCCCCGTCTTTGATCCGGCACCGGTTGACCCGTCGGGACCGGCCCGCTGCCGACGACCGCAAGATCTCCCGCGTCGCTCGGCGTGCCTACCCCGGCCATCTGCCGGCCTTGGACAACGAAGCGGCAGTTTGCGCCTTGGCGTTAGCCGGGCCCCTAGCGAGTTTCACTTGATCGGATGACCGTTCGCGATCACCCACGCTGCATGAAGCCGCTGCAAATCCGACGTCACAGATCCCTTCTTCCCGTCGCCGATGCGCCTGCCGTCCACTTCAAGCACAGGCGCCAATCCACCCATCGTGCCTGTCGTGAACGCTTCGTCGGCCGTGTACACCTCCGTCATCGACAGATTCTTCTCGACGACCTCGCTCCCTCGCTCCCGCGCGACCTCGATCACCGTCCCTCGGGTGATGCCGGGCAGGCAACTGTCCGCGTGCGGTGTGTACAGTACGCCTTGCTTGACCACGAAGATGTTCGTTGCGTTCGTTTCCGATACGAAGCCTTGCAAGTCCAGCATGATCGCATCGTCCGCTCCCGCGTGGTTCGCTTCGATCTTGGCCAGAATGTTGTTGATCAGGTTGTTGTGGTGGATCTTGGAGTCGATGCACTGCGGGTTGTTCCGACGGACCGAAGACGTGATCAGGGTGATTCCCTCGGGGTCGTAGACCAGATCCTTCCACTCGGCCAGGACGATCAGCGTGCATCCGGACTGGTTCCAATGGGGACTCATGCCCGAGGTCACCTTCGCGCCGCGCGTAAGGGTAAGGCGCACGTGCGCGCCGTCCGTCATGCCATTGGCCCGTAGCGTCTCAAACAGTGCGCACTTCACTTCGTCACGGGTCGGGATTCCCGCGAACGCCATGGCGTGCGCCGATGCGAAGAGCCGGTCCAAGTGCCTCTCCAGATCCGCGACTTGGCCCTGGTAGACCCGCAGGCCCTCCCAAACCGCGTCGCCGCCTTGCACGGAGCTGTCGAAAACGGAGACCTTCGCTTCGTGCCTCGGCTTCAACTCGCCGTCGACATGGACCAAGATTTCTTCATTTCTCGGATCTGGTGCTTGCATAGCGCTGCGTAGGGGATTGCTCTTCGCGGCAAATCCTGCGGGAGCAGAGCGTAGGTCGTTCCTTGGGCCTTTGCGCTGCCGCTACAACCGGACTTCTCTGCCGAGTGCATCTGCCCGTGGTTCCACTGGCGACGCTCGCCCCTGTATCGGTTTAGTATCGCCGTTGAAGCTCGCGGCGTCCTTGCCTGCGGAAGCGCACCCATCGCTCCTTGATCATTCTCCCTTGGAGACTCTGGCCCGCGTCCGCTCTCCTGCCCCGATTGCCTTATGATGCTTGATTGCGCTATGCGATGCGCCGCTGGCAACGCACCTTGCTCATGGGGAGTCGAGTTCGCCGACGCCCCGTCGAACCCGCCATGGGAGCAGGTGCTTGACGAGACCCGTAAAGCCGGATTCAGCGGCACCGAACTGGGACCGGTGGGCTTCCTCCCCGAGGATCCCTCGCTCTTGCGAGACAGCCTCGAAGCTCGTGGTCTCGCCCTGATTTCCGGAGTCCTGTTCCGCCCGTTTCACGACGCAGGCGCTTGGGACGAACTAGTCGACGCGCTGCACCGTACCGCCCGTTTGCTCCAGCCGCTCGGCGCCAAGCACGTAGTCTTCATCGACAGCCTCTCCCCGGCCCGGTCGCCGTGTGCCGGGGATTCCGATGCCGCGCCGCGCCTCGATTCGACGGAGCTAGCGGCCCTGCACGAAAGGGTGCGGACCGCAGCCCGAATCGCGCGCGACGAGTACGGACTGCAGGCGTGTTTGCACGCCCATGCCGGGGGCTGCATCGAATTCCTCGATGAACTCGAACATGCCTTGGACGCCATTGACGAGGACTTGCTCGCGGTCGGCCTGGACACTGGCCACAGTCTCTATGCCGGGTTCGATCCGATCGCCCTGCTTCGGCGGTACTCCGCTCGAGTCCGGTATGTCCACGTCAAGGATCTGGACAAGTCGATCCTGAGCCGCGCTATCGCAGAGCGGGTCGGCTTTTACGAGTCCTGCGCTCGCGGCGTGTTCTGCAACTTGGGCCGGGGCTCGATGGACTTCGCGGAACTCAACACCGCTCTGCAAGAGGTTGGGTATGCGGACTGGCTGACTGTCGAACAGGACCGCGGGCCGCTCAGCGTGCAGTCTGCCTTCGACGATGCCCGCGCCAACTACGATTTCTTGGTTTCGTCCGGACTGGCCAGTTGAGGCGTTGGATCCGATCGAACCGCGCCGGGGATGAGGAGTCTTCAATGCTAACCGTGATGGATGGCGGCATGGGCCGCGAACTCATTCGCAGGGGCGTCGCGACGCGAAGCAATCTCTGGTCCGCGCAAGCCCTGATCGATGCTCCCCAAGTGGTGATCGAGACGCACCGCGACTACATCGCGGCGGGTGCCAGGATGATCACTACAAACAGTTACTCCTGCGTGCCAAGCTACCTGTCCAAGGCCGGCGCCGAGGACCGGTATACGGAATTGGCGGCTCTCGCTGGCTGCCTTGCACGGGACGCCGCCGACCAAGCCGATGTCCCCGTCTTGGTGGCGGGAGGACTTCCTCCTTTGTCGGAAAGCTATCGGCCGGACATGGTGGTCGAGGACGCCGATGCCCGTCCGATTTACGAGTCTCTGGCCGCGGCACTTGAGCCGTTCGTCGACCTTTTTCTCTGCGAGACGATGTCCAGCGTTCGCGAGTCGCGGAACGCCACTATCGCCGCAAGGGCTGTCGCGGCGAAGCGTGGCCTTCCTGTCTATGTGGCCTGGACATTGCACGAGGAGCCTGGTGCCGGGCTGCGGAGTGGTGAGAGCGTCGCCGACGCGTACCGCGGGGTCAGTGACTTGGACATTGACGGATTCTTGTTCAACTGCACCCACCCGGACGCCATCGAGGCCGGCATCGAAGAGATCGTCGGTTTCACGTCCAAGCCCACCGGCGGCTACCCCAATCGCTTCGACGTGCCCGCGAACTGGACTCTCGACAACGAATTGGTGGTCCAGCCCCGCGCGGATTTCGCGACCGATCAGTTCGTGCAGTCGGCAGTTCGCTGCATCGACAAGGGCGCGACGCTTCTGGGAGGCTGCTGCGGTATCGGCCTCGAGGACATTGCCGCTCTCTCAGCACGCGTGACGAAGCTTTCAGGCGTATAGTGCTGGTTCTGGCGCGGAATGCACCGACGCCCCTAGGAGCCTGTTGCAAAAGTGCCGGCCTCGGTGTCGAGAGTCGATTCTGGACGTTTCTGGACGTTGAGCGAGCCCCAATGGGGTCTATTGCGCCTTTCAGGCGGCGGTTTTCCGTCATTTTGAGGTACTTGAGCGTTGACACGGCGGGCCCTCGCGACGGATCGGACTTTTGCAACAGGCTCCTAGGACATGACAGGACGCCGATCACGCCCCCGAAACGACCACCATGGCGGGGCAGTGAGTTGCAGCCGTTACGCAATCGGTTGAAGCGCGCGACCCGTTGCGCTCAACTCGCCTCGTCCAGTTCCTCTAGCGACTGCAGGGCGTGCAGTCGCGAGTACACCCCGCCCTTGGCAATGAGCGTCTCGTGCGTCCCGTTCTCCACGATGCTCCCCTTGTGGAACACGAGGATCCGTCCCGCTTGCCGGATCGTCGACAGGCGGTGCGCGATTACGATCGACGTGCGTCCTGCCAGCAGGTACGTCACCGCGTCCCGAATGTCCCTCTCCGTCTCCGGGTCGACGCTCGACGTCGCCTCGTCGAGGATCAGGAACGGCCGGTCATGGGCCAGGGCTCTTGCGAATGCCACGAGCTGCTTCTGGCCAGTGGACAGTCCCGCGCCGCGCTCCAGCAGCGGTTCCTCGTAACGCTTCGGCAACGCTTCGATGTGCTGCGCCAAGTGAGCGTTCGCTGCCGCTCGGCGAATCTCCGCCTTGGGCACGCCTTTGTCGCTCAAGCCGATGTTCTCGGCGATCGTGCCGGACAGCAAGCACGGGTCTTGGAGCACCACTCCGAATTGCGCCCGCAGGGATTCCTTGGTCCAGTCCCGGATGTCGCGCCCGCCCACCAGGATGCTGCCTTTCTGGATCTCGTAGTAGCGCAGGACGAGGTTGACCAAGGTGCTCTTGCCCGCGCCCGTGTGCCCCACGATGGCCAGCATGTTGCCCGCCGCCACGTAGAAGCTGACGTCTCGCAGCACCCAGTCCTCGCCCTTGTACGCGAACCACACGTTGCGGAACTCGATGCTCGGTCTCGTCAGCCTGCGCTTCTTCTCCCGTCGCGTCGGGATGGGCGGATCCGTGTCCAGCAACTCGAAGATCCGCTCGGCTCCGGCCATCGCCGCTTGCAGCACGTTGTATTTCTCGGCCAGATCTTGGATCGGCCGGAAGACCTTGGTGCCGTACTGCAAGAAAGCCAGCAAGATGCCCAGCGTGACGGTGCCTTCGACCACCCAGTTCCCGCCGAACCAGATCAGCAGCGCGAGGCCGAACATGTTCAGCCAGTCGATCACCGGGAAGAACAGCGAGTGCGCCCGCACGGCGCGGTAGTTGGCCAGCCGGTGCTCGTCGTTGATCGCGGCAAAGTCCTGCACCGCCCGGGGCTGGTGGTTGAAGAGCTGGATTTCGGTGATGCCGGTGAAGCACTCCTGCAGGAACGAAGCCAGCTTGGCCACCGCCGCCCGCACGTCCCGGAAGCTCGCTCGCGCGTACTTCCGAAACACCACGCTGACGAGCAGCACCAAGGGGCCGACCGCGAGGTAGACCAGCGTCAGCTGCGGACTCAGGTACATCATGGCCGCGAAGGCGCAAACCAAGGTCAGGATGTCTCCCGCCACGGCCACGAGACCCGAAGTGAAGACTTCGTTGAGCACGTCCACGTCCGTCGTCGCCCGCGTGATCAAGCGACCGCTCGGCGTGCGGTCGAAATACGGCACCGGGAGCTGTTGCAAGTGCCCGAAGATCTCCCGCCGGATGTCGCGCATCACGCGCTGCCCGGTGAAGTTCATCGTGTGGATTTGCGCCGCGCGCGCCGCTCCGGACAGCACGAGGATGAGCGCGTACAGGCCCACGACCCACAAGACGCCCTCGAGCGGCTCGCTCGGGAGGTAGGGATCCAAGAACGAGGTGCCGGACGGATCCGGCTTCAAGTACCGGTCTACGGCGACTTGCGTCAGAAACGGCCAGCACGCCCCGAGCGCCGAGTGCAGCATGAGCAGGGCCAGCGAGCAGCCCGCGGCCCCGGAGTACGGCCGCAGGTACTGCCACAGGCGTTTGAGGAGCGCGAAATCGTAAATCGCGCCCGCGGCCGGAGTCTCCGACCGCACCGCCTCGCCCCCGATGGACCTGCCCGTGCTCATTGCTTGGCGAGTTCCTCCTCGATCCGCTCGCGCTCGTGCAGCCGTGCGTAGAGGCCGCCGCGCTCGATCAGTTCGGCGTGCGTGCCTTCGTCGACCACCCTGCCGTTGTCCAGCAGCGCGATGCGGTCGGCCAGTCGCGCTGACGACACCCGGTGCGTGACGATCAGGACCGTGCGGTTGCGCATGCCGTGCTGCAGGCGCCTCCAGAGCGCGTGCTCGGTTTGGGCGTCAACGCTTGAAGTCG
Organism: Bryobacterales bacterium; assembly: GCA_965242625.1. Classification (GTDB taxonomy): domain Bacteria; phylum Acidobacteriota; class Terriglobia; order Bryobacterales; family UBA6623; genus VXMF01. The sequence continues at coordinate 2,909,730 of CBDEST010000005.1, forward strand.
CGTCGTCGAGCACGAGGATGCCTGGGTCCTTCAGCAAGGCCCGTGCGATCGAAACGCGCTGCTTCTGCCCCCCGGAGAGCGTGATGCCGCGCTCGCCGACGAGTGTCTCCAAGCCTTTCGGGAATGCGTCCCCAGGGGTGTTCAGCAAGGCGTCGCGGGCTGCCGACCGCACCGCCCTGTTGGTGGCCTCCGGGCGGCCCAGACGGATGTTCGCCGCGATCGTGCGACTGAACAGGAACGACTCTTGTGGCACGTGGCCCACGAGTTCTCGCAGCATGGTCAGCGGCAGGTGCCGCACCGGGAATCCGTCCACTAGCACCTCGCCTTCGGTCGCGTCCAGCAGCCGCGGCACGAGGTTCGCGAGCGTGGACTTGCCGCTGCCGACCGGGCCGATCAAGGCGATGGACTGCCCCGCAGGGACGCGGAGGTTCACCTCGCTCAACGCCGGTTCCCGGGCCCCCGGGTACTGCACGGTGACGTTCCGCCACTCGATTTCCCCGCGCAAGTGCGAAGGGGGTTCCGATTGGACCGGGCTGTCGGCGATTTCCGGCTGGTACCGCAACAGCTCGTTCAAGCGCCCGAGCGACGCCACGCCTCGCTGCGTGATGTTCACGACCACTCCCATGCCGATCAACGGCCACGTGAGCATCACTAGGAAGTACAGGAACATCGTGAACGTGCCCACCGTGATGCCGCCCTCCAACACCCTCCAGCCGCCGAAGCCGAGCACGGCGATGCCGGTGAACCCGACGAGCAACTCGAGCGTGGGGTAGAACGAGCGCCAGATGCGGACTAGGTCGAAGCTCGCCTCCATGTAGGCTTCGTTCGATTCCCCGAAGCGGCGGATCTCGTGCTGGGCTTGGTTGTAGGCCCGCAGCATGCGCAAGCCGGTGAGGTATTCCTGCACGCGGTTGCTGATACTCGAGAAGCGCTGCTGCACGGTCTGGAATTGCGCATGCGTCCTGCGACCGAAATACCCGGCCGCCAGCGAGACGAACGGCATGGGAGCGAAGACGAGCACCGTCAACGCCCAGTCCGTCCAAGCCATGACCGAGAGCACCGCGATGAAGACGATGCCGATTTCGGCCGTGTACATCAGTCCGGGACCGAGCAGCGAGCGCACCTGGGCTAGGTCGTTCGTCGCCCGGGCCATCAAGTCGCCGGTCCGGTAGCGGGCGTAGAACCGTCGGTCCAGACCGACCAGGTGCGCGGTCAGATCTCCTCGCAAGTCGTATTCGATATCGCGGGAAATCGTGATCAATACCCAGCGCATCGCGTATTGGGCGACTCCCTTGCACGCCGCCACAGCCAGCAAGAGAATCGCTAGCTGGCGTGCGGCGTCTATCTCGCCCGCTGCGAGCGCGTCGATGGACAGCCCCAGCAGGTAGGGCAGGGCCGTGGCCAAGGCCCCCCGAAAGAACAGCGCGGTCAGTCCGCTGGCATACCTCCAGCGGTAGCGCAAGACGTAGGGCTTGAGCGTTCCGATAGTCGATAGCAAGGCCGGCCTACAAGACGTAAAGCATGCAATAGACGAGGACGCCGGTCACCGAGACGTACATCCACAGCGGCCAGGTCCAGACAGCGATCCGCCGATGTCGCTCGAAAGCGCCGCCGAATGCACGGGTCAACGTGATGACCACCAGCGGCACGATCGTGATCGCGAGGACGATGTGACTGATCAGAATCGTGAAGTACACCGGACGGATCCAGCCCTGCTTCTCGAAAGGCACCGAGCCGACCTGCCAGTGGTAGATCAAGTAGCTGGCGAGGAACGCGGCCGAACCGACGCACGCAGCGACCATGCAGGCCTTGTGCCGTCTCATGTCACCGCGACGAATCTGAACGTATCCGGCCGTCAACAAGAACGTCACGATCAGGTTGAGGGTCACGTTGAGCTTTGGAAGATCCGTGACGTCCATATGCATTTACCGGCGCCGGCGCGCACCTAGGTCAAGCGAGTTGCGAGGCTTGCGTTCGGGAGGCACGGAACCATGCCGCGCCGAGCATCGCGATTCCGAAACCCGCCAGCACGAGCCAGCAGACAGTCGAGGAGGGAGCGGTTGCGGACACGGGCGCGCCAAGCAACCGCCGGAGTTCGGCAACGCCGTACGAGAGCGGGTTCGCGACGGTCAGCCAGCGCACCCAAGTCGACGAGCCGTCCATGGGGAAGACCCCGCCGGACATGAGCCACATCGGCATGAGCACGAGGTTCATGATCGAATGAAAGCCCTGGACGGAGTTCAGCCACCAAGCGCACAGGAATCCCAACGCCGTCAGGCCGCCCGCCATTGCGAACAGCACGCCGAGGATGGCGGGCAGAGTCGCGAGATCGAGCGACAGGCCGACTAGGAGGGCGAGCGGGAGCAGCAGCGCCCCTTGAATCGCTCCGAGCGTGGTGGCTCCGCACACCTTGCCCAGCACCAGCGCCAACCGCGAGACCGGAGCGACGAGTACGCCGAGCAGGAAGCCTTCGCGACGGTCCTCGATGAGCGAGATGTTGGCAAAGATCGAAGTGAACAGTACGGAGAGCGCGAGCGTTCCGGGGAAGAAGAACTGCAGGTACCCGCCTTCGCTTGCAACGAGTGACGAGCCGAAGCCCGAGCCGAGCACGAACCAGAACAGGAGCGGGGTGGACAGCGTGCCGATGATCCTGCTGCGCTGGCGGTAGAAGCCTCGCAACTCCCGCAGCCACAGCGTGCCCGCAGCTAGCCAGAAGCTGGGTGCGGCGGCGGAAGAGGCACCTGCCGCCGGGATGGTTGCCGCGGCTCCTGAAGGCGCACTGGACATCTGTGGACGGTCTCCGCGACCGGGTGGAGCCGGGCGGAACCTGTATTGTACCCGATGGGACTTACCGTGGCGGCACCCGTTCCTCAAGGGGACGAGATCATCGCATCTGGCGAGTCCCATTCAAGTTCCCTAGACTGTCACTGCATCCAATGAACTACAAATGTCTTGATGTATATCTATAATTGGTCCGCTTGAACGACACATATACCGAAGTCCAGAACAGTCCATAGACTCTGAGAATGACCTCTTTCTATCGTTGCCAGACTATCCACCACTCTTGTTTTCTCATCGCTCTTCGCGAATTGTTGGGTGGGAACTCTTCTTGTTCTTGAAGTAGACCTTCGCATTCTTGATGACTCCGGCCAGTAGTCCCAGATCATGCTTTTCGATATGGGTGATGTTGATGTGAGACCGAATCGTGTCCTCGTCGAAGTTTCCGTACAACTGACCGATGGCCACGTTAAGGAACGCCCCTGTGAGAGCGGTGACGTTCTCGAACGAGAGGTTGACGGATCTCTTTGCCACGAGGGCCTGATGGATCCGCTTGAAGACCTTCTCCCCATCTTCGGGCATGACGCACAGGTGATGCCCTACGACTTGGTAGATTGAGATTGAGATCGCTCGAGTCACGCTGGCCTCCTTCAGGTCACTCCCCCATGCTGATGTCGTCTGTGGACGGGATGTTTGCCGCTCCGGCGAATTGATTCAGATGCAATTGGCGGTTCTCTGGAAACCATGGGCAATCGCTTTCGAAATCGAATCATGGCCGAACTGCATGCGCCCGTGAATCAGCCAGACTCCACGCTGATGGATCATCGTAACATCGTGGGCGGGGATTCCCGAGACCGGGGTGGCAGGCGTAGGCGCGTTCAATTCTCAGCCGGGCATTCGGGGCGTCAGGCGAGGCCGCGTAAATCTGCATCAAGCAGTCCCGCTGCGTCCCTACTCGAACTCGCGAAGTGAGGTCTAGTCAGTCTCTGGTCCTGAGGGCCACCAAAACCATTCGGACGGACTGCCACGGCGTTGTGAGTTGAGACCTCAGCTACGAGGTCGATCAGCGCGGCGTTGCGAGCGTACGCGGGAGCGCGTGGTTTCCCGGGATGGAGTTGGGTCGGGCTGGTTCGTGGCTCTTCGGATTCGCGGGTACGATCAATTGACAGGTCACGGTTGTTGACTCCTGCACCACTCTCCGAGCGGACTTGCCAGCGAGTGAAGAACATCGGTCTCGACCTGTGGCGTTCCCGCGGGAGACCGAGGGATCTGATCCCCTTGCCGGAGCTCTCCCAACACCAGTGGGAGGACTTCACGACCGCCGTTCACGAGCACGCCAAGCCGCGGAAACGGGCAGAGGGCCACCCTATCCTCATCCCGCCGACCAGCCCGACCCCGTACGATTCCTTCCCTCGTGTCCTCAACCTCTGCCTTCCCGAAGAAGTGTCTCCGCAAGGAGAGGTACGACAAGTGGTTACCGGCAATCGTCGTTCCCACCGGACCGGTCAGGGAGCTGACCTCGAGCGTGTGATGCGCGAGGTGGTCGCGCGGGTGCTGGACGCCGGCTTCGCATTGAAGAGTCGGGGCGACAAGCATCCATCTTGGAAGGACCTCCGCCACTGGAGGGATCGGAGAACCCGAGCGAGCCGCGGCTGCGGAATCTGGACAACCTAGTGGAGCGTGGCTCACACCCCGCGGATACGTACATCCTGCGTTCGGATAGCCTGCTTCGTGGATGTGCCATGATGGAGTCTGCGACGGGAGGTGTTCTAGGTCGCTGGCTCGTTAAGGTCGACAGGTGCTAAGGGGACAGTGCAAAATAACTTTCCTTGGTTGAGGTCGATTCTTGGACAGTTGTCGGTAGCCGGACGCATGTCCGCTGGTCATGCGGTGGCGGGTGCCGGTTCGGCAGAGATGCCCGCGGTCTCGCCGGCGGCGGCCGCCGCCGACGGCGCGGAACGGTCCGTCGCGTGGGGCCGGATCTCGTAGTTCCAACGCGGCCGCTCGGCGTCGGGGTGCAGGTTCAACGCGTCCATCTGCGCGTCACTGATGTGAACCCCCTTAGCGTACTGGCGGGTGATCCGGTGGGCGGTCACCTGGAGGCCGGCGCGGGTGGTCGTGGTGCGGATGTAGTTCAGGACGGTCTCGAAAGAGTCCAAGGGCTTGCCCTGCCAGTTGGTGCTGAGGAAGCTGAACAGGCGATGCTCGATCGGGTTCCACTTGGAGCAGCCGCTGGGGTAGTGGGCCACGCGCACGCGCAGGCCGTGGCGGTTGCACAGCTCGTACTGCAGGGCGTGCTTCCAGGCGCGCGGGCGGCAGCCGTTGCTGCCGCCGCTGTCGGCGAGGATCAGCAGCGTCGTGGCGCCGGGGTAGAGGTAGCGGCCCTCGAGGCGCCACCAGAGTTCGATGCAGTCGACGGCGAAGATCGGGGTGTCGGCGGAATCGCCGACGCAGACAGTGCCGAGGTTGGCGTGGAGGTCGTAGATGCCGTAGGGCACGGCGCGGCCGTCGGCGAGGGAGCGGAAGTCATGGTCGAGGACTTTGGTGTCGTCTTGCTGCCACGTGGCGCCGGCGTTGCGGAACAGGCCGATGAGTTCCTTTTTCTTCGTGTCGACGCTGATCACGGGGCAGTCGGCGTACTCTTCGCGCAAGGCGGCGATGCGCTGGAACTGGGGGTCGCGGTCGGGATGCTGGGTGGTGGCGAGGCATTTGCGGTTGACGCGCAAGGAGAAGCCGTTGCTTTTAAGCCAGCGGCGCACGGTCGAGGGGCTGATGGCGAAGCCGTCGGAGGTCAGTTGGGCGGCCAGCTTGGCGACGGAGCGGTGCATCCAGCGCAAGCCGCCCATGGGGCTGCCGGCGGTGTCGCTTGCGAGCAGCGTGTGCAGGTGCTCGCTTAGGGCAGGGTTTTTTTTACCAAGGCTTTGCGCCCGCCGCCCGGTCGGCGCACGCGCCCGGGCAGGATGCGCCCCAGGACCAATTCGCGGCGGCCCTTGGCGACGGTCTTGGCATGCAGGCCGCACAACGCGGCGGCGCGGTGGTCGCCGCCTTCGCCGCACTGCAGCGAGGTCAGGCCGGCGTACAGGCGGCGCTGGCGCTCGTCGAGCGCGCGCCAGAAACGGTGCGCGGCGGCCGCCAGGTGCTCCGGTCGCAGGGGCGCGAGCAGCAGCAGCAGGGGCCCGCCGCCGTGCCGGGCGGCGACCTGCCGGCGCTGCCGTTCCGGGTCGGCCGAGCAGTACAGGGAGCGTCCGTCGAGCTTGACGCAGGCTAGGTCCTCGTCCTGCACCAGCCGGCGCAACGTGACCAGCGAGCCGACGCCGACCAGCGCGTCGAGTTCGCGCGCGTACCAGCCGCGCGGCGCGGCCTCGGTCAACTCCGCGATGGTGGCGCGTAGCGTGCCGCGGGTCGAGAAGCGGACCCCGCCATGGTCCCACAAGCCGTCGGCGTCGAAACGGGCCGTGGCGCGGAGGGTGTAGTACTGCCCGCCGTGGGAGTAGCTGGAGAGGGTGTCGAGCTGCTTGAGCTTGCGGAGGACAGTCCGCGTGGAGGGGCTGCCGAGGGCGGCGACGAGTTCGTTCATGGAGGCCACTTGCAGGCTGTCCAAGGTCTCGGCGACGGAGTCGGCGGGGAAGGTAACGGGACGCATGGACCCATTATGTCAGGATGAAATAATCTATTTCATATCGACAGACCGGTGCTGCCGGAATGATCACTGTATGAAGGCCAGGCAGGCGGGACAGGTCGCCGTTGCCACGTTCGAAAAGAGAGGAAATCCATTTATTTATATAGAGAATAGAACGTTATTTTGACGCGTCCCCTAAGTGCCTAGCGCGGGACGAACTGCGGGACGTGAGCCTGGGACGGAATGGCTGGCCGAGAGTTGGGAGTTGGATCGATGATTCCTTTGGTTGCTGATCGCAGGGAAGAACTCGAGGGCCTCTGCCTTCGCTACGGCGTCCAGCACCTCGCGTTGTTCGGCTCGGCTGCAACTGGATGCCACGATGCCGGGAAGAGCGACCTGGACTTCGTAGTCGAGTTTCGGAAGATGGAACCAGGAGACTACGCAGACGCCTACTTTGGATTGTTGGAATCGCTACAGGATCTCTTCAAGACCCCTGTGGACCTTGTGGTGGGCAGTGCCATCAAGAATCCCTATTTCCTTCGATCGGTCGAATCGACAAGGACGCCGGTTTATGAGGCATGAAGCAGAATAACAACTGTACGATATTCGGAATGCCACGAGCTCGCTACGGGACCTCACACGGTCGATCATTCAGAGACCATCAGAGTAATGTGGGGCAGGTGCTTGGGAGTCCCTGATTGGGCTTGAACGGGCCGTTGCGTCGGGGCAGATTGGACTGCTTGCACGGATGCGTGGGACATGGATCTCACCTGTTGGTGGGTGCTCCTCTGCCGAATACCGTGCGTTGCGCTTGCAGTCGCGACCCGGCCGACAGACCGTCGCGGAACGCCCCGTGCGGAAGCCGCTTGCACGCATCTACCGCGGTTCGCCGGCACCACGCGCTTGCCCGGTGCAAAGACCTCCCAAAACTTCAGTAACACGCTCGCTGGCTAGCTGCCGGCCTCACCAAGCACCCATTTCAACATAGAGTCCTTGTTTCACAAGGTCCTATCGCGAAGTGCCCGTCTCGCACGCCATCTACGGTCATGTCGTCCGGGGATCCCGGATCCGCGGCGCGAATCAACCGAATTGGATTGCGCTTCGCGACATGACGAGGTCATGGCGACATTCTTGGTGCAGTCGCGATCGGAGATCAGATCCTGCTCGACTTGGGTTCCAAAAGCGACGCGGTAATGCAGAGCCTCTAGACAGAGACCGGCTCCTCGTACGTGCGACTGGACAGTGATCCCGTCCCATTCAATACCACGACATCCTGCGGGATGCTATACTAACCGTGGAATCAAGCGATACGCTTCCAGTATGGAGCGGGCGAGGTGTGTGTCGCTTGGATGTACGGTACCGACAGATGGGCAGATCGCAGTCAATGCTCAAACGGCGGTATCGCCTTGGCAGGCTCCGGTCCAGCCTGCCCGGCTGTGGGTGGTTCTGCATCGTCACGCTCGCGGCGTGTTTCATCGCGACGAGCGATGTTGTGTACCTAGAAGCCAGTCAGGATCGCGAGGGGAGCGAGCCGCGCTCAGACACGGGTCAACAAGCAGACAAGGTAGAGTATCCTGTGCGAGACTGGGGAAAGTACTTGGAACCGTCGCATGGAGAAATACTCGTTCCAAGAGGAAAGATCCAAGCTTGGGAGCGGTCCCCTGCTGGACTCTTTCTAACGATGGGAGCGCAAGTCGCTCAATTCGAGAAAGGCTTGGAATTGAAAGTCCTCGAAACGAGGAAACTCGGTTCTTTCTTGTCTAGCGACGAATTCTACCTCAGAGTTGAACCAGCGAATCCACAGAACACCACTGCCGAAGCTGCCAAGTGTTTGCAGGCTGGAGTTGAGTGCTGGGTGTTTCAGGGCCAAGAAGATGCAAATCTTCCGGAAAACCTGATTCCTCCAAATGTTAATCCAAAGGGACCATGATCGTCGCGATTTGATGCAGACAGCATAGTGCTATCCATTAAAATGAACTTTAGATCTTCACGTTTATTTCGGAGACGTACAAGCATGATCAAACTCGATCTCTGAATCTGAGTGCGTCACTACAGTTCTAGCAAATAGCCCGGCTTCCCCACGTTGACCACGGTCGTCTCGCCAACGTTCCCCTTGGTTCCCGCCCCCTCGTGGATGTGGCCACAGAAGCAGTATTTCGGCTGCTGCTCGTCGATGTACTGTCGCACGGCCGTGCTTCCGAAGTGCAGGCCCGGCCCTGCCTCGTCGGCTGGCGTATCGTGCGGCGGCGCGTGGCAGACCAAGACTTGCGGATGCTTGCCAGCGAATCGAGCTAGACGCTCCGCCAGCTCCTCCTCGGTGTATTCGCCCGGCGTGTCGAAGGGCGTGGGATTCGAATACCCCAGTCCGGCGAAGTGGGTTCCCTCGACCTCGTAGACGACCTCGTGAAACGCGCGGAAGCCGTGCCGCGAGCAAAAGTCGCTCACCTGGCTGGCGGTCTCGTTGTTGCCCGGCTGCACCCACAGGCGGTCGCCGAGCGGAGCCAGCACCTCTGCGCATGGTGTCAGGGGAGCGGGCCATGTCACCAAGTCGCCCGCCGCGATGTAGATGTCCGCTTCGACTGCGACAGCCTTCCGCAAGCTGTCGATGTCGCCGTGGATGTCCGAGAAGATCTGTACTCGCATTTTCAGTCCGCCAATGGAATTCGCCGCGTAGCGGCCAGCCGCCCGCGCGCCTTTTCCAGAACTTGCTCGGTCGCCTGCTCCAACGACGCCGCTTTCGCCTTGGCGATGTTCGCACCGGGCGATACGTTGTCCGCCTTGGCGTACCACGTCTCACCGATCCGGTACGAGGTGATCCGAACCGGCCAGCCGCTCAGCTCGAGCTCGCGGACAGCGTAATGCTCGGCCTTCATTAGCCTCGCTCTAGGGGAGCCCCAACCAAGTTCCCCCACTCGGTCCACGATCCGTCGTAGTTCGTCACGTTGTCGAGACCGAGCAGGTACTTCAGCACGAACCACGAGTGACTGGACCGCTCGCCGATCCGGCAATACGCAATCACGGGCTTGTCGCCGCTGATGCCCGCTTCGCTGTACAGTTTGCGAAGCTCGTCGGCAGTCTTGAACGTGCCGTCATCGGCGCACGCCTTGCCCCACGGGATGTTGCTCGCTCCGGGGATGTGGCCGCCGCGCTGGCAGGTCTCGGGCAGGCCGGCAGGCGACAGGATCTCGCCGCTGAACTCGGCCGGGCTCCTCACGTCCACCAAGTCGGCGCCGCTGGAACTCACCGCGTCCAAGACCTCAGGCAACATGGCCCGCAGGGACGTATCTGGAACTGTCGCGACATACCTGGTGTGAACCGGAGAGGGCTCTCTTACCGAGACTTCCCGACCCTCGGCGAGCCACTTGGTGCGTCCGCCGTTCATCAAGCGGACATCGGCGTGCCCGTAGATCTTCATCTGCCAGAACGCCCAAGCGGCGAACCAGTTGTTGTTGTCTCCGTACAGGACAACTGTCGTGCCATTGCCGATGCCGCTGGTGGACATCAATTCCTCGAACTCCTCCCGGGGGACGATATCGCGCAGCACGGTGTCGCAAAGCTGGGTGTCCCATGACCATCCGACCGCGCCCGGGACGTGGCCTTCCGCATAGGAGCCCTTATTGACGTCGACCTCGACGACACGCACGCTCGCGTCGCCAGCGTGCTGGCTGACCCAATCCGTGGAGACCAGTACCTCGGGGTGAGCGTAATCGGACATAGCGATGGGAACCTCCTCGCGATTGCGACTGTGACGAACAGTCTAGCAAGGGCGGCGAGGCCGGAACACCCGCTCAGGGTTCCCCTCCGTTCCAGCCCTCAGGATCCCAAGCAGGCGTCGATCTCGTCTCTCGGCACGGCCCCGGCCTTGATCAAATCCCACCGGGTCGGCGTGATATCGACGGTTGTGGCGGCAGCCCCCGCCAAGATCCCGCTATCCAGAATCAATCGAATCCGGCCGTCCATCGTTCCCAGCACCTCGAACCCGCTGCGGCAAGTCGGCCGTCCGGAGACATTCGCGCTCGTAGCGATCAGCGGCGTTCCGATGGTTCCGATCAAGCTCTGTACAAGGGGCGCGGACGAATGGCGCAACGCCAGACGGCCGGTATTGCCTGTCACCCGTAACGGCACGCGCGAAGACGCTTGCACGATCACCGTCAGGGGCCCCGGCCAGAATCGGCGGGCTAGCAAGTAGAAGGTGGAGGAAAGTCGGTCGGCGTAGGTCTCGGCCATCGAGATGCCGTCGACGAGAAGCGGGAGCGCCCTGCGCACCTCGCGCCGTTTGGCCTCGAAGACCTTGGCAACCGCGTTCAAGTTGAACGGATCCGCTACCAGGACGTAGAGCGCGTCGCTCGCCACCGCGACCACCTCGCCGTCTCGAATCGCTTGGGCGGCGGACGCGACAGCCCGCGGGTCAGGCTCGTCGAACGGTGTCTCGATCAGCCCCGTGGTCAATCCCCGCGTCCCCGCAACGCGCTCCCGCTTCACGAGCAGGCCCTGTGGGATTCAGTATCGTACAGCGATCTTCCTGTTCGGGTTGTATTCTTTAAGCGACAGCAATGGTGTGCTCCGGCGGGGCGTGTGGGCGGTCCGCCGGGGAGTTGCAAGCCATTCTGACGGAGAGGACGAGCTATGCGAAATCACAGCACTTTCCTGACCTTCCTGATCGTCGCCGCCATGGCATGCCTGCCGGCGCTCGGACAGCAAGATCAGGGCACCATCACCGGAACGGTCACGGACTCCACCGGAGCGGTGATTCCCGGCGCGAGCGTGAACGCTCGCGAGACAAGCACGAACGTCACCCTCGTTGCGTCGACCAACGAGGGCGGCGTGTACGTAGTCGGCCCGCTGAAGATCGGCACGTACGAGATCTCGGTCGAGACGGACGGATTCAAGAAGTCGGTCCGCACCGGCGTGGAGATCCACGGCGGCGACCGCCTCGGGATCAACTTCCAACTCGAAGTTGGCGACCTCGTGGAGGTCGTGACTGTCGAGGGCACCACCCCGGTCTTGAAGACGGAGAACGCGACGCTCGACTACACCGTCGAGCGCAAGCAGCTCGACGAACTCCCCCTGAACGGCCGCAGTTACCAATCCTTGGGACTGCTGAGCGCGGGCGTCGCGCCGGAGATCGGCGGCCGGGACCGCGGGCCGCTTGGCACGACATCCTTCGGTAACGGCTTGAGCATCAACGGCCAGCCGGCGCTGCAGAACAACTATCTCATCGACGGAGTCGACAACAACTCGACTGTCATGGGGCTGCAGGATCGCAAGTCGCAGGCCGTCGTCCCGTCACTCGATGCCGTCCAGGAGATGAAGATCCAGACCTCCAACTACTCGGCTGAATACGGACGTAACGCGGGGGGCGTGATCATGGTCTCCATTCGCGGAGGCACGAACGACTTTCACGGCAGCGCGTATGAGTTCCTCCGCAACGACGTCTTCGATGCCCGTCCCACGTTCGGTCGCAACGACCGCGATGGCGACGGCAAGGCGGATCCCGCCGTCCTGAGGCAGAACCAGTGGGGCGGCACGTTCGGCGGTCCGATCGTCAGGAACAAAGCGTTCTTCTTCGGCAGCGTCGAGACCTGGAACGTCCGTCGCGCGCAGAGCGACTTGGTCGTCGTGCCGACGAGCTTGGAGCGGGCCGGCGACTTCAGCCAGACTCGCGGGCTGAGCAGGTTGCTGGATCCCAATTCGTCTGCGGTGCCCGGCGACCGCACGGAATTCGCCAACAAGACCATCCCTGCCAACTACGCCTTGCGCGACGCGGCCGGCGTGGCGCTGGCCCAGTTGTATCCGGAGCCGAACCTTAGCGACCCGGCGACGCGCAACAACTTCACCAGCGGCGAGCCTTGGATGACGGACCGGGTGGCGTACGACTTCCGGTACGACCAGACCTTCTCGACCAAGGACAGCTTGTTCGTGCGCTACAGCACCTACACCTTCGACCAGAATCGCGGGGCTCCGCTGCCCGGCCTGGCCCGCGGCGGAGTCGGCAACGACCGAGCCCGGGACGACAACGGCGGGAGCCACATCGTGATCTCGGAGACGCACGTGTTCTCGCCGAACGTGATCAACGAGTTCCGGTTCGGGCGCAAGTTCCTTGGCGTCAACAAGGACATCGATTCCGACGTGCCGCTCCAAGAGGCCGCCGCCCAATTCGGCTTGCAGGGTCTGGACACGTCCGACAATCTCAAGGGCCTGCCGCGCTTCGTCATGGCCGGCAACCTCTCGTTCATCGGTCTCGGCGGGTCCGGCTTCCAGCCCAACATCAAGGACACGTGGACATACCAATGGATGAACAATCTCACGGTCATCCGCGGCAATCACAGCTTGAAGTTCGGGGCGGACATCCGGTACGACCGCACGAACATCGTCGGCTCGCAGAACTCGCGCGGCATCCACAACTTCAACGGCAAGTTCACCGGGATCAGCATGGCCGACTTCCTGCTGGGCTGGATCAACAACGCGACCAAGAGCACGCAGGTGCTGAGCGACCAGCTCTTCCGCAGCTACATGTTCTTCGCGCAGGACGACTGGAAGGTCACGCCGACCTTGACGCTCAATCTAGGCCTTCGCTACGAGCTCACCTCGCCTTGGTACGCCGAGGACAACCGGATGAACAAGCTGTCGTTCGAATCCGGGACGTTCGGCCAGACGATTCAAGCCGGCCAGAACGGGAGCAGCTGGTCCGACCGCGGCTTGGTCAACACGGATTTCAACAACTGGGCTCCGCGCGTGGGCTTCGCTTGGCAACCCGCTCCCAAGTGGACCTTCCGGGGCGGCGCGGGCGTCTTCTACGGCGGGCAGCAGAGCTTGGGCGCGTCGGGCAGGATGCTGGCCAACTTCCCGTTCGTCGCGCAGGTCCAGCGCACTTCCGGACGGGCGGCCCCGGCCTTCCTGTTACGCGACGGATTTCCCGCCGATTTCCTCGGCGACTTGAGCGACGCGGACAATCGTCCCCGGGATCTTAACCTGCAGCACTGGTCGACCGAATTCCCCATGCCAACCACCTACCAGTGGAACTTCAGCCTGCAGCGGCAACTGGCGGAGAATCTCGGCTGGACCGTCGCCTACGTGGGGTCGTCCTCGAATTTCCTGTTGAGCGCGTACAACGAGAACGCCGCCACGCGAGGCGACTCCGGCACTGAACGGTCCCGTCGCAAGCACTTCATGGATGTCGGCAACCTCGTGTACCGGACCCCGTACGGTTCGGCGAACTACCACGGCCTGAACACCACGCTCAGCAAGCGCTTTTCCAGCGGCGTGATGTGGACGGTTGCGTACACGTGGTCGCATGGAATCGGCAACACTCCCGAGCAATTCGTCGGCGGCGAGACGGGCGTTCAGGATCCGACCTGCTTCTCGTGCCAGCGCGGATCGAATTCCACCGACGTGCGCCAGCGGCTGTCGACCGGGTACCTCGTGGATCTCCCGTTCGGGCGCGGTCGGCGGTTCCTGGACCGGGGCGGGGTGTTGCATGCCATCCTTGGCGGCTGGCAGTTCAACGGCATGATGCAGGTGCAGACCGGCCAGTACTACAACGTCACCCTGCCGAACGCTTTCAGCAACCTCGGCACTCGCGTCGGAACCTGGCGCCCGAGCGTCGTCGCCGAGCACCGTCTCTCGAATCCGGGTCCCGATGGGTGGTACGACCCGGCCGCGTTCGTGATCCCGCGCGATGCGAACGGGGTGGCGGATTTCGGCGATGTCGGGCGCAACAGCATGCAGGAGCCGGGAATCTTCAACTGGGATGTCGGCTTGCAGAAGACATTCGACCCGACCGAGCGCTTGGAAGTCCGCTTCCGCTGGGACGTGTTCAACGTGACCAATCACCCGAGTTACGGGACTCCGAACCGGAACGTGCAGTCACCCGCGGCGGGCACCATTCGCAGCACGATCACCACCCCTCGGCAGATGCAATTCGGCGTGCGCCTGGCGTTCTAGAACTGCCGGGCGCCGGTCGGAAGGACGGTGCGATCCGCACCGTCCGTCCCGGCATCACGCTCTCCCGCCGCGACCGCTGCCATGCCTCCCCCGCCGCACTGGAGCGACCTCAAGCGGGCCGCCGGCGAACTGCCCTCGTCCCCGGGAATCTATCAGTTCCTCGACGGGAAGGGGCAGGTCCTTTACATCGGAAAGGCCAAGAGCCTGCGAGATCGCGTCCGCAGCTATTTCGTCGGCGAGGCCCAAGCGGATCCGAAGCGGAGCGGGCTGGTGTCCGACGCGCGCTCCATCGGCACCATCCTTGTCCACAACGAGAAAGAGGCGCTCGCACTAGAAGATAACCTCATCAAGGAGCACAAGCCGAAGTACAACATCCTCCTGCGGGACGACAAGACCTATCCCTACATCAAGCTGACCCGCGAAGAGTATCCCCGGGTCTACGTCACGAGGCGCTTGAAGAGGGACGGTTCGACGTATTTCGGACCCTACTTCCCCGGGAATCTCGCGCATCGGCTGGTGCATTTCATCCACCGGCACTTCAAGATTCCGTCGTGCAGCGTCGACCTGTCGCGGGATCACCCCCGGCCGTGCTTGGAGTACCACATCCACCGCTGCCACGGGCCGTGCGTCAAGGGACTCGTGGCCGACGAGACGTACGCAAAGGCCGTGGAAGATGTGCGGGCGTTTCTCGGGGGGCGCCGCCAGACGCTGGTGCGCGATTTGCGGAAGCGCATGCTGGAAGCGTCGGGGGCTCTCGAGTTCGAGAAAGCGGCCGGCTTGCGCGACCTGGCGGCGACGGTAGAGGAAGTTACCGAGAAGCAGCGCATGGCGGCGGCGGAGGGTCGCGACATCGACTTCGTCGGCGTCCACGCCGAGTCACCGCTGGTCGCGGTCAACGTCTTTCACGTGCGGAACGGCCGCGTGGTGGACCGGCGGGAATTCTACTGGGAGGACATCGTCACGTACGACGAATCCAGTTTCCTCGGAAGCTTGTTGCCGCAACTGTACCTCGGCACGCGGCAAGCCCCTTCCGCGATCAAGGTCCCGATGCGCTTCGAGGGTATTGATGCACTGGCCGAGTTGCTTGCCGAGAAGCGCCGTTCCAAGGTCGAGATCAGCGTCCCGCAGCGCGGGTCGGGCAAGGCGTTGCTGGACTTGGTCAACACGAACGCCAAGCAGTGCTTCGAGCAACGCTTCCGGATCCGCAAGCCCTCCGCTTCCAAGGTCATGGAAGCGTGGTACGACGCGCTGGACCTGCCGCTTCCCGAAGACGCGGCACAGTCCGGCTCGCGGATCGAGTGCTTCGATATTTCGCACATGCAGGGCACCGAGGTGGTGGCTTCGATGGTCGTCTGGGAGAACGGCGCCATGCGCAAGGGCGAGTACCGCAAGTTCATCGTCAGCCGCCAGGCCAACGATGACTTCGCCGCCATGCGGGAGGTCGTGCGGCGGCGCTACGCGCGACTGCAAGCGGAAGAGAAACCGTTTCCCGCGCTGGTGCTGATCGACGGCGGCGTCGGCCAGCTGCACGCGGCGGCCGAGTCGCTGGAGGAGCTGGGGCTGGCGGCGCAGCCCTTGGCGGCGATCGCCAAGCGCGAGGAACTGGTGTACGTGCGGGGACACGAACACGAGCCGGTCCGCCTAGACCGGTTCAACCCCATCCTGCAGTCGATTCAGCAGATCCGGGACGAAGCCCACCGCTTCGCGATCACGTTTCATCGCCAGCGGCGCGCCAAGAGCACCTTGCGGTCGGAACTGCTGCACATTCCGGGGATCGGGGAATCGACCGTGCGCAAGCTATTGCAGGAATTCGGGAGCGTCCAAGGCATCCGCGAGGCGGAAGACGCGGCGCTCAGGTCCACTGTCGGCGCCAGCCGGGCGGCAGCTCTCCGCACTTACTTTCAGGGGCAGGCCGCAGCTCAGGCCCAGCAATTGTAGTAGCCGTCCTTTTCGGTCACTTCGACTCGCAAGCCGTAGATCCCGGACAGCACCTCGGTGGACAGCAATTCCTCCTTCGGACCGTCCGCATGGACCTTGCCTTCGTTGAGCAAGATGACGCGCGAGACTTCGGGCACGATGTCCGGCAGGTGATGCGTGACGTAGATGAGGCTGGTGCCGAGCGCGGCGATTTCGCGCAGGGTCTCGCGCAACTCCATGGCGGCGCGGATATCCAAGCCGTTCGAGGGTTCGTCGAGGAGCAGGGCCCGAGGCTTGTTGACCAAGGCCCTGCCGATCACGACGCGTTTGGCCTCGCCGGTTGACATCGCGTTCACGGGCTTGTCGCGCAGGTGCCGGGCCTGCATCAGCTCTAGCACTTCCGCGCCGCGAGCCTCCATCGCCGGCGTCACCGGATGTTGGGGCCACAACTCGAAGCTCGAATAGTATCCCGACAGCACCACGCTGCGGCCGGTGGCGCTCTTGGAGCAGGCTTGCACCATTTCGTTGGAAACGATCGCCAGCAGCGCACGCATGTCTTGCACGTGCCAGTTCGACCGGCCGAAGAGCTGCATCACGGGCTTGAATCGACGCACCGGATGGTCGTACCGCATCATCGTGCGGATCAGCGTCGACTTGCCGGATCCGTTCGGCCCGATGATGGCCACGTGCTGCCCGCAGGGGATCGAGAGCGAGATCCCGTCGAGCGCAAGCGTGTCGCCGCGGTAGACCGTGATGTTGCGAAAGTCCAGGAGCGGCGGTTCGTTCGTCGAAGGTGCCATGGGATTGACGTGGGCAACCGTGTCGCCTTGGCTGGACCGCGACACAGGGGGGAAGTCAGCTTCGCAGGAAGTTCCCGAGCAGGACCTTGCCTTGGTCGGTGAGGATCGATTCCGGATGGAACTGCACGCCCTCGACGGGCCATTCGCGGTGGCGGATGCCCATGACTATGCCGTCCTCGGTCCAAGCGGTCACGCGCAAGGATTCCGGCAGGGATCGGCGTTCCACGACGAGCGAGTGGTAGCGCGTGGCGACGAAGTCCTGAGGCAGTCCCGCGAACACGGTGCGACCGTCGTGCTGCACCAAGCTGGTCTTGCCGTGCATGAGATACGGAGCTCGGATCACGTTGCCTCCGAACGCCTCGGCGATGGATTGGTGGCCGAGGCACACCCCGAGAATCGGCACGACGCCGGCCATGCCTCGCACCAGTTCGACCGAGATGCCAGCCTCCTTCGGAGTGCAGGGTCCGGGAGAGATCACGATCCGGTCCGGTTGCAACGAGCGCACGCCCTCGAGATCGATTTCGTCGTTGCGCCGTACCTCGAGATCGGCGCCCAGTTCGCCGAGGAACTGCACGAGGTTGAAGGTGAACGAATCGTAGTTGTCGATGACTAGCAGCATCGGGGCCTCGGCGCGGACCGCTGACGCAACGGGCCACTGCACTTTCAGCCTAACCCGCCGAGCCCCCGCGAGCGCGATGCGGGGCGGAACGAATGACCGGAACCAAGCGCCGCCGCTCAATTGCCGCGACCGAGCGACGCCCCCTCTCGATCATGGCTAGAATGAACAGCCGGAAGTCTACACCACAATGCATCGAAGAACGTTTCTCGCCTCTGCCGGTCTGAGCGGGGCCGCTGCCGCTTGCAGTCAGGAACCGGTCGAATCCCCGCCCTCGTATCCGCCAATGAAGATGCATGCCGGGGCCCAGCGGAGTCCGACCGACAGGGAGATCCTGCAGTTCCTCAAGCGACACGGAGTCAATCACTGTTGCGGATACCCGCCCGATCCCGGCGAGCGCGGCTACTGGTTGCAGGAGGACCTCGAGCAGACCAAGGACCTGTGCGAATCGCACGGCGTCGCGCTGGACATGGTGGCGTTGCCGTTCCTTGCTTCCTCGCATATCGACCGCGAGAAGCGCGGAGCGATCATGCTGGGCGAATCGCCCGAGCGCGACCGCGATATCGAGCACATCCAGAAGATGATCGAGGGCTGCGCGGCGGTCGGCATCCCGGCGTTCAAGTACAACATGAGCATCTTGGGAGTGCTCCGTACCGAGCGCACTCCCGGGCGCGGCGGATCGAGCTATTCGACATGGCGACTAGCCGAGGCCACGCCCGATCCGCCTCGGACGCGCGCCGGCGCGGTCGATGCCGACGCCGCTTGGGAACGGATCACCTACTTCTTGGAGCGCGTGATCCCGGTCGCGAACGAGTACAAGATCCGCGCGGCTTGCCATCCCCACGATCCCGGCGTTCCGCCGGAGGGCTATCAGGGGGTTTATCGCGTGCTCGGCACGCCGGAGGGCCTGTACCGCTTCATGAGCATTCAGGAGAGCCCGTATCACGGATTCAACCTCTGCCTAGGGACGACCGCCGAGATGCTCCAAGATCCGGCTACGGAGATCCATGACGTGGTTCGAAGGATCGGGGGCGAGCGGAAGATCTTCAATATTCACTTCCGCAACATCCGCGGCCGACGGGACGACTTCCAAGAGGTCTACCCGGACGAAGGGGACATGAACATGGTGGAAGTGGCGCGGACATTGCGGGAAGTCGACTACCCTTACATGCTGATGCCGGATCACATGCCGCGGCATCCGGACGACCCCAACGGCAGGCAGGCCTTCGCGTACGGATTCGGCTACATCAACGGAATCTTGCAGACGTTGCGGGACGCTGGATGAGCGGCTTCGCCGCATGCCAATCAGCTAGTTCCGATCCAGCGGGCCCGAGCGAGGCAGTTTAGTCCCGACTGCGGACAGTCATCGGGGGTCTGATCCCCTGTGTTACCGTCGAATCGAGAGCCGATCAGATGTCCGCCGTACCGGCAGTCGAGGTTTCGGAGTGCAGTTTCGCCTACCCAAAGGCCGCCTCTAACGGCCGGGCCGCCTTGGACCGCGTCAGCTTCAGCGTGCTGCAGGGTTCGGTGTTCGGCCTGCTCGGCCCGAACGGCAGCGGCAAGACCACCCTATTTCGGATTCTGTCCACGTTGCTCGCGCCTAGCCACGGCGCAGCCAAGTTGTTCGGAGTCAATGTCACCGAGCGGCCGACCGAGGCGCGGCGCCAGGTGGGCGTCGTCTTCCAGTCCCAGAGCCTCGACCGGCGGCTCTCCGTGGAGGAGAACCTAGCTCACCATGGACACCTGCACGGAATGCGCGGGGCGGCATTGAAGGAGCGTGTGAGGCAGGTGCTTGAACTGGTCGGTCTAGCCGACCGTCGTAAGGATCGCGTGGAGATCCTCTCGGGCGGCCTGCGGCGCCGGGCCGATCTTGCCAAGGGCGTCTTGCACGGCCCGCGGTTGCTGCTGCTGGACGAGCCAAGCACGGGTATCGATCCCGTCGCCAGACGCTCGTTCTGGGGATTCCTGCTGGAATTGCGACGCTCCGAAGGCGTGACGGTTCTGCTGACGACGCATCTGCTGGACGAGGCGGACCGTTGCGACCGCTTGGCGATCCTCGATCGAGGCAAGTTGATCCGCGAAGGCACCCCGTCCGACCTGAAGGCGGCGATCGGAGGGGAGGTCGTCACTCTCGATACGAGCGCCCCCGACGAGGTGTCGGCGGTCTTGGCCGATGAATTCGCTATCAGCGATCCGTGGGTCGAAGACCGACAAATCCGCTTCGCCCATGGCGACGGTTCGCAGTGGGCGGTGCGGCTCATGGACCGCTTCGGAACGCGCATCGAGTCCGTCAGGGTCTCGAGGCCCAGCCTCGAAGATGTCTTCTTCCGCTACGCGGGTCATGAATTCGATTCGGAGGACTCGCCAGCGTCGGGTGAGCCGAATTCTCCGCCTGACTGACGGCTGCACGTCCGCGCGATGCGGCGCGGAGATCCAGCCGGCCCGACGGGGCAAGCTAGATTGCGTCGGGATAGTATCCGTTGCGAGCTTGGATCTTGACGCCCTTGCGGGTGCTCTTGAGGTTGATCTTGCGAAAGCTGGATCCCGACAGCTCGCGCTTCGGGGTGTATCCGATGCTGTACTGGCTGCGCATCTCGTCTTCGATCTGCTGGAAGATGGCCCCGAGGCTCCTGCTCCGATAAATGCTGAAGAAGCTGCCTCCGGTTTCCCTGGCCATGCGCTTCAGCGCTCCCATTCCCGTCCCCGGGGACATGTATCCGAACGCCGCGAAATGCCTGTCGAGGTACTGGATCGCGTAGACGACGACATCGCTCCGCTGAGCCGCCTCGATCGCTCCCTTCAAGTTCACTTTGCTGCCGACATCGAAACCGTCCGAAATGACGATCACGGCCTTGCGCCCGACTTGATTGCGGAACATCTCGTCCGCTGCCAGGAAGACGGCGTCATACAGGGCCGTGCTGGTCTGCTTCTTGGTTCCGGTCGGGTTCGGGTGAACGCCGCCCAGCGGGACTTCGACATGCAGTTCGTTCAGCCCGCGCTGGAGCAGCGTCATCGAGCTTGTGAAGTCCTGCAGCAGTTCCACGTTGCGATCGAAGCTCATCAAGAATCCCAGATCCTTGTCCGGTCGCAGTACTGATCGCAAGAACAGCGCACCCGCGCTGCGCTCCTCGGGAATCAGGTTCTTCTGGCTTCCGCTCGTGTCGATCAGCAGGCCCATTGTCAGCGGCAGGTCGGTCTGGTGGGCGAAGTATCGGATATCCTGGCGAACCCCGTCCTCCGAGAGGATGAAGTCGTCCTTGCCGAGCGTGCTGACCAAGCGACCGCCGCGATCCCTGACCGTAGCCAGGACATTCACGACCTTGACGTCGAGCGTGAAGGTGGGCTCGCCGTCGACCACTGCGGAATCTTCGCCTTGGGCTGCCAGCTGAGCGAGCACCGCGAGCAGCGCGAAACAAAGCGCGTACAACCTCATCCTGATTCGAGAGACGGAACCGCCAGCGGTTCGGTTTCCGAAAGCCTCGGAGCGGCGTGCCCCAGCTGCGCCTCGAGTGACCGGCCTACCCATCGTCCGACTCGTCTTCGGGGGGTTCCTCAGGCTTTGTCGCAGGTGCGTTTCCGCCCTCGTGGGAAGCGTCCTCCTCGATCGGAGCGGCAGTTCCATCGTCCCGATCCGCTTCGATGAGTTCGACCCCTTGCCGGAAGGCCGCGCGCATGCTTCCGGGAGCCGCTGCCGCGACAGTGCGAGATACGTCCAGAACCCAAGGCGCGACCGCCGAACCGGCCACGACCGTCGTGGTATCGGCGATGGGCTGGAAAGCGATCAAGCCGACGAGGATGATCGCGCACACCAGCAGGCCTCGTGCAAGGCCGAACGCGCCGCCTAGCAGCATGTCGAGCCATTCGAGGCCAGTGAACTTCCAGACGACTTTCAGCAGGTGGGCGGCTAGGGCGCCCGCCAATATGCAGCCGAACAAGACTAGGGCGAAGCCCAGCGAGGAAGCGATCCGGGGATTCGGGATCCAAGCCTGCAATTGCTGGCCGACCAAACCATGGCCCCACATGGCCAGAATCACGCCCACCACGAGCGACGCGATACGGATCAGCTCTTTCGTCACCCCGTTCCGCGCTGCTCCGAACACAGAGACGAGCAGGATGATTCCGAGAACTAGATCGAGTCCGTTGAAGGCCACGTGTGCATCCCTGCCAGACTCGGTGCCTATCCGCGTGTGTCGCGACCGGCTGTCTCGCCGGCGCCGCCCCGCCGCTGGTGGGGATTCGTTCGCGCCCCGCGGCAGGTCAGGACGTAAGCGGGAGGCAAATTCCGCAGTACGCAGCTGGACTCGACCGAATGGAAATAGCGCCGTAGCAGGGGTGCCGCGTCGAAGTACTCCAAGCGGCCGTCATGCATGCGTGTGCGGTGAACGTACTGGAATTGCGTTAGGACCCCCGTGTCGCCTAGGTGCGGCAGCAGGGGGCGGTAGATCGCGCTCACGGCATCCTCGCCCATCAGTGAGATGCCGAGCGACGAAACGACTCCGTCGATGTGTCCGATACCTCGTGCCTGGAGTTCTTCCGCCGCCGTTTCGGCGCCGGCACGAACGACCTGCAGCCGCCTGTCCGGAATGGCCTCTCCGAGGTGCGACACGAACCGCTCGCTGATCTCGAACGCCACGAGGATGCTGTCACGCGGCATCAGCCGCAAGATCTCCCGGGTCATCTTGCCGGTTCCGGGACCGAATTCAACGACCACACGGAGGTTGTCGCACCGGACCGGCTCGACCATCGAACGCGCGAGGTAGCGGGAACTCGGAGCGATGGCCGCCGTGCCGTTGAAATCCGCTACGGCATTGCGCCAAAACGTGGCGAGGCTCATGACCTGCGGGCGCAAGAGCAAGGCACCCGGCTGAAACACCATCATCGCACGATGGCCGGCCGGCCGTTGGCACGGCATCAACTAGCTGTGCCCGAGGACGCGTTGGAAGCGGCGGATCAGTCCAATCGCGCTCTCGACTCAGATCAATCCCGGATGCTCTTGAAGAATGCAGGTTCCAAGTGTCAGCTAGGATGCGAAGAGGTTGGTCACCTTTCGTCGTACTATCACTGGCTACAGGTTCGTTCCGACATCACTGGTTCATCGACCGGCACTGCAACGTGAGTGGGTATGGGCACGAGATCCATAATCAGAGCATGTTCAAGTGCTTCGTTCGTGACAGTGGCAGCAGGCGACAAGAACGTGAAGACTGTTCTTTCAAGGCTGCACCCAAGGTTTTCGCAGCCAAGTGTGTGTCGACCGAATTCAGGAACCAGTCGCTCCGTACCGTGCATCTTCCGATAGGATGAGAATTAGACGAGGCCACTAGGTGCTTGCTGGGCCACGATGCTAGCCGACGAGTGTATTCGTATCGGAACAATATTCGGGACTCCCGCACGCCGAGAGCTATCCTGCCTGAGCCACGGATTTGGTTGGATTCGTGCGAGTTGGTGGGGACATCCTGTACTAGGCCACGCGAACAAGATGTCGGGCTAGTTGAAAGCATCAAGGAGCCCTGTGGTTGAGTGCGTCCCGACGAACCATCGATATCGCGGAATCCTTGATTGCTGTTGAGCAAGAGCATGCCCATCGAGACCTTCACGAAGCGGAGCCTCCGCGGACTTTGACATCGCTCGATTGTCGCCGCGGAATCCGCTCACAATCGACTCGGGCCGAACTGCCTTGCCGATCACGCCCCCCCGTAGGCAAACGAGAGACTTCATATCGCATTACGTGTTAGACCGCTTGTACGGATGCGGGGATCCTGCATGTGCCTAGGGTCTTGGACCCCCGTCCTAGTCCTTACACTCGTCCAATCTTGCAAGTAGATCCTCAGTGCTGACTCGATCGGATTCAATTGTCTTCTGACGACTCTTCATCAATTCGTGAGCACGCCGACGTTCCGTACTTGACATTAGCGTGTCCACACGATCTCGACCGTCAGCGGCGTTGACGAGACTAAAGTCTGGACCTGCAATAGAATTCGCACTGTCACCCCATTCTGGACAATCGGTTAGCTCGCCAGAAGCGGCAAGGCTGTACCATATGTATGCAACCATATAATCCTGTATAACGCCATTACCACATTCATGCATTTTACCCAAGGCATACTGAGCTTCAGAAATGTCGTGTGATGCAGAACAAGTGTACCACCTTGCCGCCTCGATGCAGTCGGGCTTGACGCCTCTACCTTTTTGGTACAAGGTGCCCAATATGTATTGAGAGATAGAATCCCCTTGCTCCGCAGATTTCTTGAGCCAAGGGACTGCTTCAGAATAACTCCGTTTGACTCCTTGGCCGTAACAATACATCATTCCAAGCATATACTGGGCCCGATCCTCACCCTGTATTGCCGCCTTCCTAAACCAAATAGCTGCTTCTTCAAGATCTGATGTAACACCATCCTCACTAAAGAAAAGCATCCCAAGCTCGTATTGTGCATGCATGTTCCCTTGTTCTGCGGACGTTCGATACCACAGCGTCGCTTCAACGACATCTTTCTCCACCCCTATTCCGAATTGATATGAGGTGCCAAGGGCTGATTGAGCTTCTGCATTGCCTTGCTCTGCGGCCATCCCATACCACTTGAAGGCTACATTGTCGTCCCTCGAAACGCCCTCTCCTATTGCGTACATCCTGCCAATCGAGTATTGGGCATTCGGATGCCCCAGTTCCGCAGCCCTCCGATACCACTTCGCTGCTACAGCGTAATTCCTCTTCACGTAGTGCCCAACATAGTACCACCAACCAAGTATGACCTGAGACTTCAAGTCTCCACCAGTTGCGGCCAGTTCATACCACTTTATCGCTTCCCCCTCGTCGTATCCCATTTTCGCACTATCGTATTGTGCAGCGAGGCTATATTGTGCCGAAGGACCACCCTGTAGTGCGATCAAGCAAGCCTTGGCCGATTCGTCCCCTTCTTTTCCAGCTTTCCGAAACCATCTAATCGCTTGCGAGTGATTCTGCTCCACTCCTTCCCCAAAGCAGTACATTGCTCCGAGTCTGTATTGCGCCAGTTCATCCCCCTGTTCTGCGGCCCTCTGGTACCACAACGCTGCCACAAGATGGTCTTGCTTTATGCCCTTTCCGAGGTCGTACAGTCTGCCGAGCTGATATTGCGCTTCCGAGTGACCTTGCTCCGCCGCTAACCGATACCACTTAGCCGCGACTCGGTAGTTCGGTTCCGCTCCCTTGCTACTAGCACATTGGGCGGCAAATCCATATTGTGTCCACGGATCACGCTGTACTGCGATTTTTTGATACCACTTCGTCGCTTCTGGAAACACTGAGCCGATTTCTAGCGGCAAAAACTCCGGCTCGTGAGGTGGCAAGTGTCCTCGATTTGCGATGCATTTGTACCACCTAGTTGCTTCCTCTTGATCCTCTTCGATACTTCGTCCGACACACGAAACATCACATAGTACGAAATGTGAAGCTGTGCAACCCTGTCTCACTGCCTTCCGGTACCACTTGGTCGCCTGATCGGAATCCTTGACTACACCATATCCGAAGTAGTACAGGAACCCAAGGAAGAATTGAGCTCCCGCATGATCTTGTGTAGCGGAACGACGAATCCAATTAGAAGCTTCCCAAGGATTCAGCATCACTGCCTCCCCTGCGGCGTACATCAGGCCGATTTGGAACTGGCTAGAGGCGTCACCTAGCACGGCTGCTAAAGCTTTTTTGGAGAATCCAGCGTCACGCGAATTCAAGTCACGAATTAACCTCATTGAAGTATCCAATCCAATCATCCTATGCAAAGGCCAGCAAAGCAATGCACGCAAAAACCTAGGAGTCTTGCTGATTCGAATAAGAAATTGAATTCTCTTACGAGTAGGCAAGTTGTACCAAGTCGGGTCCAACTCAAGTGATTGAAACAATGGAACCGAGTGAGGCACCACTCTCTCATCTGGTTGAATCGGAAACCTCTCTTTTTCTTCCTTGGAAATAGCGAATTCCTCTCTCCATAAGTCGAGATAGGTTGGTTTTGTTCGGTGATCTAAGACCATCTTTCTCGCTTGATTGACCTGCCCTTTGGTAAGGATATTGGCGACTCTATCTCGGCGTTTGACGGCTTTGGCATGGGTGTAATACTGGTCTTCATGGTCTTCATGATCTTCATCATATCCATATTCTGACTCCAAAATTAGATCTTCGATGTCTTCGGAAGAAAGTTGGTCTTCTAAGCTCAATTCTTCCCTATCCATGTCTGAGTCATCAAATGGACGGTCTGCTGAGAGCTGATACCACTTATAGGCAGCAACCTCGTCTCTTTTCACACCTTTTCCGATCTCGTATAGTTCACCCAAGATGAAGTAGCACTCTCCAATTTCGTCCGGTAAGGTTTCCCCAAAATATGCCTCATCAATTCGAAGGCCATCGACAGCTTTCTTCAGCCAGTATGCAGCCATTGTTGCGCTCTGCTCGACACCGTATCCATGAAAGTATTGCAATCCAAGCATAAGCTGAGACAACTCTTCTCCTTGCTCAGCAGCCCTTCGATACCACCGCGCAGCCTCCGTGCGGTTCTCCGATACTTGTCTCCCGTGATAATATGCATATCCGAGCTGATATTGAGAATGCTTGTGACCCATATTCGCCGCTCTTCGATACCACTTTAGTGCCCTGTGGTCATTCGATATCACCCCTTTTCCAAAGGAGTAGTGGTTTGCTAGCTCATACTGAGCCACTGGATGACCCTGTGCAGCGGCCTTGCTGTACCACATTGTAGATTGTGAATAATCCTGCCGAACCCCTTCAGATTGATAAAAGTTTCCGAGAGCATGTTGAGACGCCAAATTGCCATGTGTTGCTGACATATGCCACCACTGAATTGCTGAGATAGCGTCCTTATTTTCTCCGACATTGTAGTAATATAACCTAGCCAGTTGATGCTGAGCTTGAAGATGTCCCTGTTTTGCTGCTTTTCGATACCACTTTGTCGATTGAGCGTGATTCTCCGTAATGCCACTCCCGGAATAATACATCTTTGCGAGGGAAAACTGTCCTTGGGGGTCATTCAGAATTGCATTAGAAACTACCTTGACAAGTTGTGCATCTGTCGATTTCAGATCACAGATTATTCGTAGCGAGACAGGCAAGCCGCATATTCTGGCTAGCGGCCAGCCCAAGGCTAGGCGGAAGAGTAGAGGAATCCGCTTTGAACTCAGGAAACCCCAGAGTTTCGGGTGAGTTCGTTGTCGCGACGGCCGTTGTGCGTTTACCGCGGACAGATTTCGTGATGCTTGATTCGGCATAATCTCGAGGGAAACGGATCTTGCGGTCTGTAGCGTGCGTAGCAGATCCCGACAACTCTGTATGCGTTCGTTTTCTCGCAAGCGCAGACACGCGTCTATCGCGTCCAGCACATCTCGAGAGAATCTGTTCCTTCCAAGGAGGCGGGCTGGAGGCAATGGATCATCTGCATTCGCCACAGCCGCGTGCGATCGACGTTCGACTCGGACTGGGTGTGGAGGCTCCCATGGTCGTTGGCCTCCGGCTACCATCCGCCACATGACTGCACCCACTCCATATAGGTCCGTCCAGGGGCCAAGCTCACCCGCATCAGCTACCTGCTCCAACGCTGCGTATCCTTCCGTGAATGGTGCCATCGACTTGCTTTGTTTCGCCATCAGTTGCTTGGCTGTGCCAAAGTCAATCAGCACTGGGCTCTCGTCCCGACTTCGTATGAGGATGTTGGAAGGTTTGATGTCACGGTGCAGCAGCCCTGCTTCATGGACGTCTCGCAATCCCTCAAGCAGCGGCACCATTACGGACAATAGGTCGGCCTCCTCGAACGGCCGCCCTTCAGATTCGCGAGTCGCGAGCACTGCCGCGAGCGGGAGTCCCTCCTCGTACTCCATCACCAAGTACGCGGTGCCGTTCTCTTGGAAGAACTCCCGGCACGTGACGATCGTGGGGTGATTGCAGAACTGCATCAACGCACGCGCCTCGTCCCGGAAGCGTCTCAAGCCATCCTCGTAGTCGAGTCTGTCGGATCCACTCCGTGGACGAACCGCCGTGCCCTCCCGTATAGCCAGTTCAATCGGGAGGTACTCCTTGATGGCAGCGACGACTGCTAGCTCCTTGTGCCTCGCTTGGTAGACGATGCCGAATCCGCCATGCCCCACGACCCTATCGAGCGTGTACTCGCGTAGCGACGTTCCTGCGAGCAAGGCGTCGCGGCGTATTGGATCAGACCTCGACATTACGATTGCGGGTGGATAAGAGAGATGCGGGTCACCCACAGCGGAAAGGCGGGGCCATCTCAAGTCCAGTGTATTCCGACCTTGAGTTAGACATCACGGAGCCCGCAGAGGTTGCGTTCGAGTTGACACCCCGTAGCATGGCAGAGGTTGGCGAATCGTCGCAGAAGAGGGCTCGATGTGACCAATAGGACACTCCTCCAATCCCATCCACCGATATATCGACCAAACACTCATCGCAGAGCCGCCTGACGTGCAGTTACGACGGCTTGGACCCGACAGCGGTAACACTGTGTGCAAGGTAGGCTCCCAATTCGTCATCCAGTAGACGGCGATGCGACATCTCCCCCCAAGGGACGAGGGAAGTCTCAACAGTGGGATCGTGCGACGCGTGACAGTCATTCACAAAACCCCTAGCGAGAAGTGTTGGGCGCGCACAGTTCGATCAAGCGGATCGCCGTCGGAGAGGTTCCACGGGTGCGTGTCGGGGCATCTTCGGCTGTTGCAACTAGCTCTAGGACTCGACGTTGAGAATATCTTGCGTGGGCAGCCGCCTGCACACTCAATTGTCCTTCGGTCGGGTAGTGGCACGGTAGCTTCGCTACGATTCAGGCAATCGATGGCCGGGTCGCGCCCCACCGCCGGACAGGTGCATCGTGAGAGGTGATTTGTGTCATTCGGTGACCCACACAGAATGAACCTTGATCGCCGCTTCGCGGCCAGCGTCGTCGGAACCTGCGTTGGCTTGGTGTCTTGCGGGTTCGACGCTTCCAGGCCGCTTTCGCCCGAATCCGCTCTACGTTCGTTTCGCGTCGCCGATGGATTCCGAGTCGAACTGTTCGCGTCCGAACCGCATGTCGTCGACCCCGTCGAAATCGCTTTCGACGAGCACGGGGGCATCTACGTGGCGGAACTTCTGGACAATCCCGAAGATCCGCCGAGCGGGAGCCCGCCGCTGAGCCGAATCAAGTACTTGGAAGACTCCGACGGAGACGGTGTCGTTGATCGACACACGGTGTTCGCGGATCAACTGCTGGCCGTCGAGGGCATCGCCCCGTGGAAGGGAGGGCTGATCGCGACTGCCGCTCCCGACATCCTCTACCTCAAGGATTTGGACGGCGATCACAGAGCCGACGTGCGTGAGGTTCTCTACACCGGATTCGCGCTCGGGCACGTGGAGGGCCGCTTGAGCAACCCCCGCCTCGGTCTGGACAACTGGTTTTACGTCGTGAACCACGGCTACCCGGGCGAAGTCACGTCTCCGAAGCGACCGGGGGATCCGCCGGTCAGCGTCCGCAAGCGCGAATTCCGATTCCATCCGTTGCGGAATCGGGCCGGCGCGTCCACGGGCAACGCGCAATTCGGGCAATCCTACAACCAATGGGGTCACTGGTTCATCTCCCACAACACGGTCCACTTGCGGCACACCGTCATCCCTCCGGGCTATCTGCAGCGAAATCCGTACCTCGTCGTGGAAGGGGCGGTGCAAGACATCTCGGATCACGGGCAACCCGCCGCGGCGGTCTATTCGATCAGTCCGCCGCAGCAATGGAGAATCGACCGCACTGCCGCCCGGAACAGGCGGTACGCCGAGACGCGCCCCGGACAGATCGAGCGATTGGAAGGCTATTTCACCGCCTCGAGCGGCGCGACGGTCTATCTCGGCGACGCCTTCCCCGAGAAGCTCCGAGGGAGCGTTTTCGTCGGCGAGGGCGCCGGGAACTTAATCCACTGCGATCTTGTCATGCCGGACGGAGCGACCTACGTCGCGAGCCGCTGGCCGTCCGACGCGGAATTCCTCGCCTCCACCGACAACTGGTTCCGGCCGGTCAACTTCGCGAACGCGCCCGACGGGAACCTCTACGTGGTCGACTACTACCGCCAATTCCTCGAGCATCCGGACTTCATTCCCGACTCGGTCCAGCGCCGGCTGAACATGGACTTTCGAGCCGGCGACACGTTGGGTCGCATCTACCGCATCGTGCCGGAAGCGACGCAAGGTCAGCGGCCGCTGCGGGCCACCATCGGCTCCGCTTCCAGCCGCGAGCTTGTCAGATTCCTGACTCATCCGAACGGCTGGCACCGGCGCACGGCTCATCGCTTGCTGGTCGAGCGGCAGGACCGCAGCGTAGTCGAACCATTGCAAGACCTTGCGAGGGAAGCGGCCGAGGCGACGGCGCGCTTGCATGCCATGTGGATCCTCGAAGGCTTGGAGGCGCTCGATGCCGACCTCGTCCAGGAGGCTCTAACGGACGACCACCCCGCGATTCGCGAGAACGCTGTGAGACTGGCTGAAGAGCATCTCGACCGGCTGGGCCCGCACGTATTGGCGGCGACTGAAGACGAGAATCCGCGCGTTGCCTTCCAAGCGACGCTGACTGCCGGCAACCTGATCCCCTCGGAGTCGGTCATTGCAGCCCTCGGGCGCGTCC
This sequence comes from Bryobacterales bacterium, assembly GCA_965242625.1. Taxonomy (GTDB): domain Bacteria; phylum Acidobacteriota; class Terriglobia; order Bryobacterales; family UBA6623; genus VXMF01. The sequence goes on from CBDEST010000005.1 coordinate 2,940,036, forward strand.
TGGCCAGGCATCCGGAGGATCCGTGGTTCCGCGTTGCGGCGTTGAGTGCGCCGCCGGCTTTCGCGATGCCGCTCCTTGAAGTGATCGCGGGCGAGACCGCGATCTTCGAGACATCGCCGTCGGCGCACCGGAGGGCGCTGCTGCGGGACTTCGCGCGAGTGATCTCCGCGCTGCACGGAACCGCGGCAGTGTCGCGGCTGCTCACGTTGACCACGACCGAGGGGCTCCTCGGCGACCCTGCTTGGAAGACCGCGGTTCTTCGGGGAACGGCGGACGGACTCGAGCTTCGACAGGGCCGCCGCTTGGCCGACCCCGCGGCGGCGGACAGGCTGCAGCTTCTGTTGACGGATGATTCGGAGGGGGTCCGGGCCGCGGCTGCGGATCTCTCCCCGTATGTTCACCTCGGAGACCACTTGGAACGCGCCCGGCGCGAGGCACTCGACGGAAGTCTCGGATTGGAACGGCGCATCCTCGCCGCGCGGAGCCTCCAGGGCGGGGCATTCGACGAGGTGGCCGAGGTATTGGAAGCAATCCTTCACGGTGACGCTGAAATAGCCTTGCGTACTGCCGCCGCCCGGTCTTTGGCGTCGTTTGCGGATCCGCAAGTCTCCGAGACCTTGCTGGCCGGCTGGACCGGATACCCCCTAGCGATTCGCGAAGTCGTGGCGGAACTCTTGATCCGCCAGCGCGACCGCGCAGGCGAACTGGCCGCTGCGATTCTGGCTGGCCGCATTGACCCCGACGACATTCCCGCCATTACGCGCATCCGGTTCGCCCAGCACCCTGATGCGGAAGTCCGGGCCCGCATCGCGGGGCGGCTCAAGCTTGGCGAGGGCGGCAGGGACGGCGTAGTGGCGGACCATCTCGGCGTGCTCGACTTGGACGGCGATCCCCGGCGCGGCCAGTCCGTATTCGAGCGGGAGTGTTCCAGTTGCCATCTGCGCCGAGCCTCGCGCGGGCGGATCGGCCCGGATCTCGCCGGCGTCAGCAATCGCAGCCGCGAAGCTCTGCTGACGAGCATTCTGGATCCCAGTTATGCCATTGAGGATCGCTACCGGAACCACCTGCTCGAGACTGTTGACGGCAGGTTCTACGACGGCATACTGGTCGCCGAGACCGAAGTCTCCGTGACCCTGCGCGGCGAGGTCGAGGACGTGACGGTCTTGAAGAGCGACATCGCCGACTTGCGACAGTCTTCCGTATCGCTGATGCCGGACGGTCTTGAAGACGCCGCTACCGATCAGGAATTGGCGGATGTGATCGCGTACCTGCGGGCAGGGCTTTGAGCCCAACCGAGCCGACCCTCTATTCGGGGACGACCGCAATCAAGTCGATTTCGAGCAGCATCCTGCCGCCCAGCCCGATCTCCACGGCGGTCGCGGCGGGCGGAGCGTCCATATTCAAGTAGTCGGCTCGCACCTCTCGCAAGGCGGCAAGATCGGCCATGTCCTCGAGGTAGTAGTTGATCTTGACCACGTCGTCGAACGTCGCGCCAGCCAGTTCCAGCCCGGCTTGCAGGTTCTGGAACGTGTTGCTGGCCTGGGTCGAGAAGTCGTCCGGCATGTTACCGTCGCGGTCCGTTCCGCCCGCGCCCGAGAGAAAGACCGTCTTGCCTGACGGCGAAGTGACCACATGCGTGAATCCGTTCGGCTTGGAACGATACGGAAGGTTGAGAAACTCCTTTTCCGGCGCCGCTCGGGGCTCCGAAGCGTCAGGTGCGGGAGCGCAGCCGAGCGCCAGCAGCAGGGCGCTCGCCGCCAATCTTCTCCCTCTCATTGCGATGCGCTCCTCGAACCTTCCCGAGTCCTCTCTTGCCAGGCCCCTTGCGCTGCCTATGGCGTGACCCGCTCCAACCAGTCCTCGTGTTGCTTTTTCAATCGCGCGACGATCTGCGGCCGCTTGGCGGCGTGATTGACGGATTCCGGCGGATCGTCGGCCAGATTCGCGAGATACAGTTCGCCCATGTCCTTGCGCGGCGCGTGCTTCGAGCCGAGCCCGGTCGTGTCCCGCCCGTTTCCGATCAGTTTCCAGTCGCCCTCGCGGATCGCCCACTGCTCCTGCCACATCCAATGAAACGCGCGGTGCGGCGACGGAGCGGACTTTGATTGCAGGACCGGCCCGAGGCTCTTCCCGTCGATCTCGTAGGCCGGGAGCGGGATGTCGCAGAGTTCGAGGATCGTCGGGAGGAAGTCCATGTTGGAGATCGCCTGATCGCGAGCCTCGCCCTCCGGGATCCGGCCGGGGAAGCTCAGGATCGATGGCACGCGAATGCCGCCCTCGAACATGCTGGCCTTGGCTCCGCGCCACTCGCCCGTGTTTCCGCCGCCCCCGTTCGCGCCGTAGTTTACGTCCCAGTTCCGGAATTCCTCGGTCGAGTGTCCGTTGTCGCTCATGAACAGCACGATCGTGTTGTCGCGCAAACCCCACAGGTCCAACGTCCGCAGGACCTGTCCGATGCGGTCGTCGGTGGTCGTGATCATCGAAGCGCACGAACGGCGCGGCATGGGCATGTCGGCGTACATCTTGCGGAACTTCGGGTCCGACTGCTCGGGGTAGTGCGGCACGTTGAACGCGCAATACAGGAAGAACGGGCGGTCTTTGTTCTCGACGATGAACCGATTCGCCTCGCGCACCACCAGATCGGGGAAGTAGCGGCCCGTCTCGTCCACGGCCTCCCCGTTCCGGTACAGGTCGTGGAACGGCGGCCGCCGCGGATTCGAGTGCAGGAACATGTGCTTGTAGTTGTCGATGAAGCCGCCGAGATGGCCGTACGCCTCGTCGAATCCCTGGTCAAGCGGCTGGTGCCCGGGCTTCGCCCCGAGATGCCACTTGCCTGACAGGCCCGTCCGGTACCCGTTCTGACGGAGTACCTCGGCGAGCGTGATCTCGCCGACGGCCATGTTCCGGCTGTTCTCGTCCAGCGGGTTGTTCGAGAGCCAGTTGACCACGCCGGAACGCTGGGGCACGCGTCCCGTCAGGAGCTGCGAGCGGGAAGGGCAGCAGACCGTATGGGCGTAGGCTTGCGTGAATCGGACGCCCCGCTTGGCGAGCGCGTCGATGTTGGGTGTTTGGATGTCGTCCGATCCGTAGCAGCCCGCGTCGAGAGTGCCTTGGTCGTCGGTGTACACGATGACGACGTTGGGCTTGCGCTGCTGGGCCGCGATTCTGCCGGAAGCGCACATCGCGCCAACGCTACCCATGAACTTGCGTCTCGATAGGGGCTGCATCGCCCTATGCTACCCAAGTGCCGAAGACATCTTCACGCACCGCAAACCGCATGGGGCGTGAATGGCTGGCTCGAGCTACCTGCCCTTCGACGCGGCACTTCGGGATGGTCCGTGCTCGGACACGCACTTGCGATCGCTCCGAGGGAACCCCGCAGCCTGTATCGGAGGCGCGGTTCTGTCGCTCATGCGCCCCGGTCCAGATCCCGAGGCCTCGCTCCACGCACAGATCGTGTCGCCGGACGACGGTGTCTCGCCTGCCCGATGGATGGCTTGATTGCGCTGGGAGAATCGTTGCGGCGAATTTCGCTTTGATCGGGGAAAAGGTTGACCACTGGATGCACGCGTGGTATCTCTATGTTGCCGGAGAGTCTCTCGGAAGCGGCTTTTCGGCAAGCGGTGGGAGCGGCTTGAATCGCTGGCCCTCGGTCGTCGGTGCTTCGTGGGTTCCCGCTTGCGGGAACGTTGTGCGAGGAGGTCGATTCATGTCACGCTACCGCTTATCCAAGAGCCTCGGCGGCGTCTTGGCACTAGCCTGTGCCTTGGCGCTGCTCCCCGGTCCGGCGACAGCCCAGCTGTCGACAGCATCGATCAACGGCACGATTCGGGACGGCACCGGCGCTGTCGTGCCCGAAGCGGACCTTGTCTTGCAGAGCGTGGAGACCGGCGTCGAGCGTCGCAGCGTCACCAACTCCGTCGGTGTCTACACGTTCGTCAGCATCACGCCCGGGACCTACATCCTGGCGGCTAGCAAGGACGGTTTCCGGACTAGTTCGCTGCAGCCATTCACCTTGGTCGTCAACCAAACCGCGACGCTGGACCTCGCCTTGGAGATCGGCGCTGTCGCCGAAACGGTGACGGTCGAAGCTGTCGGTGCGGAGGTCCAGAGTTCGACGGCGGAATTGGGCTCCGTGATGAACGAGAACCAAGTCGTCGATTTGCCGCTCAACGGCCGCAACTTCACGCAGCTGCTGACCCTCACTCCGGGCGCCTCGCCCATCAGCACGGCGCAGAACCGAGGCGGCTTCGGCAGCGCGGCGATCGGGGAGTTCGCGTATCCGGCCATGAACGGCCAGAGCAATCGCAGCAACTTCTTCCTCACCGACGGCGTCATCAACCAAGGCTCGATGGTGAGCACCTACGCGACGCCTCCGATCATCGACGCCATCCAGGAATTCAAGGTCCAAACGCATAACGACCAAGCCGAGTTCGGCCAAGGCGCGGGCGGGATCGTCAATGTCGTCACCAAGTCCGGCACGAACCAGATCCACGGCAGCCTGTGGGAATTCCTGCGCAACGACAATCTGGACTCGCGCAACTTCTTCCGCAAGGAGGTGGTGCCGCTGTCGCAGAACATGTACGGCGCGACGGTCGGCGGTCCGGCGATCCGCAACAAGACCTTCTTCTTCTTCGCTTGGCAGGGCTTCACGCGCCGCACCCCGGCGAATCGACTCTATCGAGTGCCCACGGATGCCAATCTCGCTGGTGACCACAGCGACTGGCCGGTGCCGATCTACGACCCGCAGTCGACGCGCGAAGACGCGGCCACGGGCACGTTCGTCAGGAATCCGTTCGACAACAACAGGATTCCGCAGAGCCGCCTCGATCCGGGCTTCGTCAGCCTCGCCCAGACCACCATCCCCAAGCCGATCTCCACCGGTGTCGCCGATCGCAACCAGCTCGACACGACCAACGTGGCGTTGAACCAGGACGAGTTCAATGTCCGGGGAGATCACAACTTCGGAGAGAACGACATCGTGTGGGGGCGCGTGAGTTGGTCGGACATGGGGCAGACCGGGTCCGCGGGACGCCAAGGTCTCGGCAGTTTCGTCAACATCAAGACATGGAACATCGGCGGTAGCTGGGTGCATACATTCAACCCGACGACGGTCATGCAAGTCCAGTTCGGGCGCACGATCATCGACCGTGACACGGGCAGCTCGTTCGCCAGCGATGTCGATCCGACCAGCTTCGGCTTCGAGTCGTTGTTCTGCTGCAGCTTCCGCAGCGGACTGGCCTTGATGCCCGACGTGCGCGTCAACCAGTTCTTCGGCGGGGGCGAGCGCGTCGCCAACACGCGGGCCTCGGACATCTATTCGTTCAAGGGGAGCCTCACGAAAATCGCCGGGAACCACCAGTTCAAGTTCGGCCTCGAGTACAGTACCAACCGCCACTTCGGGGTGACGAACGACCACAACGTGGTCTTCGTCCCCGCGAACACGGCCGACCCGCAAACCAACACGGGTGGCAGCCCGCTTGCGTCGTGGCTCTTGAACGTGCCGAACACCGCCGGGCGCCGCGACTTCTTCAAGCGGTTGCATCGCGGGGCCATCGGCGGCTTCTACGTGCAAGACAACTGGAAGGTCACGCCGAAGCTAACGGTCAATCTCGGCTTGCGCTACGACCGCACGTGGAGTCCCCGCGTCGGCTCTTTCGACGACAAGGGCATCTTCGCCGGCACGCCCGACTTCGAGAGGACGTACGGAGGCTTGTACGTGGTTCAGGCCAAGCCCGACTCGTGCGCCAGCTTGGGCGTGGCACCCTGCATCCCCACGCCGGACGGGAGCCTGCCCGCGGACATCAGCGTGTCGCCCACCCAGAGGCTCATCAACGACTGGACCGACAACTGGCAGCCGCGCATCGGCATCGCCTACCGGCTCAGCGAGCGGACGGCGATCCGCGCCTCGGGCGGCATCTTCTACGACAGCTGGGCCGGCATGAATCAGATGATGCAGGCGCAAGGCCACACGTGGCCCGATGTCGGCCAGCAGCAATCCGGGAATCTCAACACTCCGACCAGCGGCCGTCCGGTGCCGGGCCTGTCGGCGAAGAGTCCTTTCCCGGCCGGCTTGCTACCCGGCCCGACGCCTTTCGACCGCGTCGCTTGGTACGCCGACCCGCGCGTCAAGAACCAGTACTCGATGCAGTGGAACTTCGGGCTGCAGCACCAGCTCGCCGCTGACACGCTGATTTCCGCGAACTACGTCGGGTCGGCCAATCGCCGGGCGCCGCTGGATCACTTCTACAACACGGCCGTGACGCCCGGTCCGGGCGACCCGGCCGAACGCAGCCCGTATCCGTTCATCGTGCCGACGTTCTGGCAGCGCAGCGTGGGCCGCGCCAACTACAACGCGTTCCAGTTCCAGATGACGAAGCGTCACCGCAGCCTGACCTACATGGTCAACTACACGTGGGCCAAGACGATCAACCTCGCCTGCGACGGCTGGTACAACGTCGAAGGCTGCTCGACGCAAACGCCTTACGACCACGTCAGGGACAAGGGCGTGGCGGGTCACGACCTGACCCACATCTTCAACTTCAATTGGGTCTACCGGCTGCCGATCGGGCCCGGCATGGCTACGACCGGCAGCAAGCTCGTGGACCAGATCGTCGGGAACTGGCAGCTGAACGGCATCGCCAACCTGCACTCGGGGCGCCCTTACCACATCAATGTCAGCGGGGACATCGCCAACACCCGCAACCGCAACGGCTACATGCGCGCCGACCAGGTGGGCGACCCGCACTTGGGGTCTCCGACCCCCGAGCGCTGGTTCAACACCGAAGCATTCCAGGCGCCGGCCCCGTTCACTTTCGGCAATTCCGGGCGGCACGCCCTGCGCTCGGATGGAGTTACCAACTTCGACTTGTCGCTGTTCCGGGACTTCGATATTCCCGGAAGGGAAGGGATGCGGTTGCAGTTCCGGGCGGAAGCGTTCAACGCCTTCAACCACGCGGACTTCAACATCCCGGTCCAGAACCTCAGTCGGACGAATTTCGGCGTCGTCACATCGACGCAGCGCCGGGCGCGGCAATTCCAGATGGGCCTGAAACTGATCTTCTAGCGCGGTCCTTCCCGCAGCTCGCTGGCGCGGGAGGGCACGTTCGCTAGCGGCGTGCCTTGGACTTGCCTCCGTTCCGCTAACGGGTGGTCCATCGCCTGCTCGGCGTGCCCGGTTGGATGCGGGGCAGCCCCGAGGCCTGCCATCTCCGTCACGGCCAGCGGTCTTGTTCCGGGTGCGCTTCGCCTAGGTCACCGGGCTCGTCATTCGCAGTCGCGATGTGTCTCAACATTCGCCAGGCATCAAGGCCCGGCGGGGCTGGCGGCGAGCCGGCTAGTACCCGACGGACTTGTCGACCAGGTTCGTCAACGGCTCGCCGCGCGCGAAGCGACCGATGTTCCCGACGATCACTTCCAACCGGCGCACGTCAGAGCCCCTGGCGTGAGAGGCGACATGCGGCGTGATCACGATGTTGTCGAACTCCCAGAGCGGGTCGTCCGCCGGCAGCGGTTCGGGATCGGTCACGTCCAAGCCGGCACCGGCCAGCTTCTTGCTGTCGATGGCCTTGATCAATGCACCCTTGTCATAGAGCCGACCGCGCGAGACGGCGATGAAGAAAGCTCCGCGCTTCATCGCGTCGAACTGCTTCGTGCTGATCATCTTTTCGCTCTCGGGGGTTAACGGCGCGGCGATGAACACAACGTCCGCGCGAGGCAGCACCTCTTCGAGCTGGTCTGGTTTGACGATGGTCGGGACGTAGTTGTTGACGGGGATGTCCTTGGGATCGACGCCGATAACCTGCATGCCGAAGCCGTGCGCCCGTTGCGCGATTTGCATGCCGATGCCGCCTACGCCGACAATCACGGCGGTCTTGCCCGGCAGCTCCGTAATCCCTGCGGGAGCGTCGGACCGTGACTTCCACTCCCGCCGGTTGGGGATGTAGGAGTACATGCCGCGGGTCATCGAAAGAAGCAGCGCGAAGGCGTGGTCTCCGATCGTCGGGCCTTGCACCACCTTGCAATTCGTCAAGGCGACATCGCTTGCCATGAACTCCGGCCAGAAGGCGTACGCTTCGACGCCGGCGCTGACGGACTGGACCCACTTCAGCTTCTTGGCCTTGTCGAATTGCTCCTTGCTGATGCCGCCGACGATGCCGTCCGCGTCAACGAGCTCCCTCTCGAAAGCCGCCGCCGAGCGCGCGGCCACCACGTCCGCGTCCTTGCCCGCGGCTCGCTCGTAGCGCTTCATCGCGTTGTCGTCGGTAGCGAACCCGCTGGAGAGTGCGCGGATCACGATTTTCTTGTCGGCCGCAACGCCGAGCGTCGCGAACGCAAGGAGCAGGATGCAGATGCGTTTCATGTGGATTGGATTCCTCCCAACGCCGCAGAGTGTATCACTACTGAGTTACGACGTGCAGACGGGTCGCGGCGTGAGTGCATCTCGCCCGTGCCACATCGTCTCAGGTCGAGTTCCAATTCGCGACTAGCGCGGCGTAGTCCCGATCGTGCGAAAGCCATCCAGCTGTAGGCCCATCGTGGTGCGCCGCCCGCTCGAGTCGCGAGTCCACCCAACAGCAGCGTCGTCGCCGCCCGAGGTCGGCCCGCCGAAGTTCGTCACTCGAAGTTGCTCGGACCCGGAAGCGAGCGTCGCTTGGGCCCTGCCCTGCCGTGCTTGCATGCTTGCTCGCGTCCGGGCCGACCGCAGCGAGTGTGCTATCGTAGGCGATAGGAGTGCGGTCGATTGCAAACCGACTTGAACGCTATGGATAGCAGATTCGATCCCGAGTCGTTCAAGCGTGCGGCAGAAACTGTCGCTGATGCTCGCGACGCCGAAGTGTTTCTGTATTCCGGGCGGATCGAGTCACCCCAAGAGAGGTTGATGACAGAGTTCTCCACCATGGAGGGCTGGCGTCGGAACGCGTTCCTGATACTCGTGACGTTCGGGGGCGATCCCCACATCGCCTACAAAATCGCGCGAGCACTGCAAAGAGGCTTCGAGCGAGTAACCGTGTGTGTGCCGGGCCCGTGCGTTAGCGCCGGGACGTTGCTGCCCATGAACTGATCATGACGGACTCGGGGTGGCTCGGACCGCTCGACATTCAGGTTCCAAGGTCTGACGAGCTCTTCGAGTCGCAGTCCGGTCTTGTCAGCATGCAGTCGCTGTCGACGCTTCAATCCGGGGCTTGGGACATGTTTCGCGACAACCTTTTCGGTCTCAAGGTTGAGACTGCTGGACAGGTCACACTGAAGACGGCGTTGGAGACGGCCACAGCCCTGACGAAGGGGCTCTATGGACCGCTCTTCGGGCAAGTGGATCCGTCACGGCTTGCCGAAGACGAGAGATCGAAGCGGATTGTGGAGGAGTACGGGAAACGATTGCAATCGAGGAGCGGGAATCTCCGCGACGGGGCACTCGAAAGCCTAGTTGTAAAGTACCCCTCCCACCAGTTCGTAATCGATCGGGACGAAGCGAGCGAGCGATTGTTCAAGAATGTTGCGGCGCTCGAGCCAGCGGAACAGCCGCTCGTTGATGCGCTGTGTGAACTTGCATACCGCCCGCTCGACGAAGTGCGGTTCCTGCGCTGTACTTCCAGTGGGGGGCCGAAAGAAGGAGGAGACCGTGGACATCAAGATTCGGAAGCGGACGAAGTCGATCCGGGAAATCGAGAGGGAGCACAGGAAAGAGACCTCCGAGTATATGAGACTCCGGAGAGAGTACATGCGGGGAACGCACAGGACTCGTCGAAACGAAGAGCGCCGTCCAAACGGACCCGGATCACGCGAGTCAATTGAAGAACTCTTGGACGAGGCGTTCGGGTAGGCCGTTGACGGCCTTGGCCCCGGGCGATGCCTTGCCGCTTTGGAACCTGCCTGTTCCCTTGGAGCACGGTCGGCGGTCCACTGCGACTCGAGACGTGTCCTGATCACCGGCAAGCTCTCGACTGCCCGGGGCACGAGTCGTCTACCAGCGAGGAATCTCCGCGACGAGGTGCTCCAGAGGCTGGTTGCCGATTACCACTCATTAGCTCGTGATCGACCGGGACGAAGCGAAGGGGCAGCTAGTTTCGACGGTTGCGTCCCCCGAGCCAGCGGAACGACTGCTCGTTGATGCACTGGGTGAACTCGCATACCACCCGCTCGACGAAGTGCGGTTCCTGCGCTACACTCGTTGGGGAGAGGCGAAAGGAGGAGAGCGTGGATACCAAGATTCGGAAACGAAAGAGGTCGGTTCAGGATTTCGAGATCGAGAACATGAACAAGACCTCGGAGTACCTGAGACGTCGGGGAGAGGCGATGCGGGGAATCGACCGGCCCCGTTCAAGCCAAAGGCGCGGTCCAAACGGACTCAGGTCAAGCAAGTCAATTGACGAATTCCTGGACGAGGCGTTCGGGTAGGCCGCCGATGGCCTTGGCCCCGGGCGATGCCTTGCCGCTTTGGAACCTGCCTGTTCCCTTGGAGCGCGGTCGGCGGCCCACTGCGACTTGGAATGTGTCGCGACCACCGGCAGGCTCGCGACATTCCCGGGGCACGAGTCGTCTGTCAGCAAAGAATCTCCGCGATCAGGCACTCGACAAGCTGGTTGCGAAGTATCCCTCCCATCAGTTCGTGATCGACCGGGACGAAGCGAGGGAATCGTTGTTCAAGAACGTTGCGCCCCCCGAGCCAGCGGAACAACTGCTCGTCGATGCACTGGGTGAACTCGCGGACGAGCCACTCGACGAAGTGCGGTTACTGCGCTATACTCCTAGGGGGCTGGCGACAGAAGGAGGAGACCGTGGACATCAAGATACGCAATCGAACGAGGTCGCTCCGGGAATACGAGATCAAGAACCTGAAGAAGACCTTGGAGCACCTGAAACGTCGGCGGGCGGCTATGCGGCGAATCCACCGGACCCGTCCAAGCCAAAGGCGCGGTCCAAACGGACCCAGATCACGCAAGTCAATTGAGGCCTTCCTGAAGGAAGCGTTCGGGTAGGCCGGTGAGTGCCTCGGACGCGGGCGACGCCTTGCTGCGTTGAGGCACTAGCCTCCCCAGAGCGGGCTCGGGGTTGCTCTGGCTCGAGACGTGCCGCGAGCGTCGGCAGACGCGCGACTGCCCCGGGGCACGAGTCGTCTGCCAGCCAGGAATCTCCGCAACGAGGGGCTCCAGCGGCTGGTAGGCAACTACGCCACCCATCAGTTCGTGATCGACTGGGACGAAGCGAGGGACGGGTTGTTCAAGAACGTTGCGCCCCCCGAGCCAGCGGAACAACTGCTCGTCGATGCACTGGGTGAACTCGCATGCCACCCGCTCGACGAAGTGCGGTTGCTGCGCTACACTCGTAGGGAGAGGCGAAAGAAGGAGGAGACCGTGGACATCAAGATTCGGAAGCGGATGAAGGCGATTCGGGCAATCGAGATCGAGAACATGAAGAAGTATTCGAAGTATCGGAGCAGTCGGCGGGAGACTATGCGGGGAATCCGCCGGACCCGTCCGAAGAAAGAGCGCCGTCCAAACGGACCCGGGTCACGCGAGTCAATTGAGGCCTTCTTGAAGGCGGCTTTCGGGTAGGCCGGTGACGGCCTCGGATCCGGCCGACGCCTTGCTGCTGCTTTGAGGCATTAGCCTCCCGAGAGGGGCTCGGGGCCTGCTCGGATTCGAGACGTGTCCTGATCACCGGCAAGCTCTCTACTGCCCGGGGCACGAGTCGTCTACCAGCGAGGAATCTTCGCAACGAGGGTCTCCAACGGCGGGTAGCCGATTACCACTCATTAGCTCGTGATCGACCGGGACGAAGCGAAGGGGCAGCTAGTTTCGACGGTTGCGTCCCCCGAGCCAGCGGAACGACTGCTCGTTGATGCACTGGGTGAACTCGCATACCGCCCACTCGACCCAGTGCGGTTTCGCCGCTATACTCTTAGCGGGGAGGCGAAAGAAGGAGGAGACCGTGGACATCAAGATTCGGAAGCGAACGAGGTCGGTTCAGGATTTCAAGATCGAGAACATGAACAAGACCTCGGAGTACCTGAGACGTCGGGGAGAGGCTATGCGGGGAATCCACCGGCCCCGTCCAAGCCAAAGGCGCGGTCCAAACAGACCCGGGTCACGCAAGTCAATTGAGGCCTTCCTGGACGAGGCGTTCGGGTAGGCCGGTGATGGCCTCGGCCCGGGCGATGCCTTGCCGCTCTGAGGCGCCAGCCCCCCGGAGCGGCCCCGGGGCCTCCTCGGACTCGAAACGTGCCGCGACCGCCGGCAAGCTTGCTACCGCCCGCTGAGCATGGGGTGTTTGCCAGCGAAGCATCTCCATGGCGGGGTGCTCCAGCGGCTTGTCGCCGATTACCCCTCGTTATTTCGTAATGGACCGGGACGAAGCGATGGGGTAGCTGGTTTCCACGGTTGCGTCCCCCGAGCCGGCGGAGCTGCTGCTCGTTGATGCACTGGGTGAACTCGCGTGCCACCCACTCGACCAAGTGCAGTTCCTGCGCTACAATCGCAGGGAGAGCCGAAAGCAGGAGGAGACCGTGGACATCAAGATTCGGAAGCGGACGAAGTCGATCCGGGAGATCGAGATCGAGAAGATGAACGAGACATCGGAGTACATGAGACTCCGGAGAGAGTACATGCGGGGAACGTACAAGACTCGTCCAAACGAAGAGCGCCGTCCAAACGGACCTGGGTCACGCGAGTCAATTGCAGAACTCCTGGACGAGGCGTTCGGGTAGGCCGTTGACGGCCTTGACCCCAGGCGATGCCTTGCCGCATTGGAACCTGCCTGTGCTCTTGGAGCGCGGTCGGCGGTCCACTTCGACTTGGAATGTGTCGCGACCACCGGCAGGCTCGCGACAGCCCGTTGGAAGTGATGCATCTACCAGCGAAGCAGGCGAGATCGCGATTGGATCAAGAGTATGCGGTGGAAGCTCATTGAACTCGCGTCCAGCATGCCTTGAGAGGCGAAGTCTTCGATGCAGATTGCGAGGAACTCGCCATGTCCCTGACTTTGGATGACCTCAAGTATCCAATCGGTCGGTTTGAGCCCTCTGATCAGGTGACGCAGGTCCAGGTTGACGCATGGATCGAAGACATTGCCGCGCTGCCCGCCAGTCTCCGGAAAACCGTCTCCGCATTGACCGACGAGCAACTTGACACCCCGTACCGTCCTAGTGGCTGGACGGTACGGCAAGTCGTCCACCACCTTGCCGACAGCCACATGAACAGCCTCGTTCGCTTCAAATGGGCTCTGACGGAAGACCGACCGGTGATCAAGGCCTACGACGAACAACTCTGGGCGGAGCTGCCGGACTCCCGGGAGCCGGTCGCGAGTTCCCTTGACTTTCTCGACGCGCTACACCAGCGCTGGGCGAGTTTGTTGCGCGGCTTGGATTGGTCGCAGTTGCAGCGCGAGTTCGTGCATCCAGTCTCGGGCCCAGCGACGCTGGCGGTGACGGTTGGTGCATATGCTTGGCACGGACGTCATCATCTTGCGCACATCGACGGTCTGATCAAGCGTAGGGGCTGGATCCGATAGATACGCCGTGAGTGGACTGTCATCGCGTCCGACCTCCGCTTGGGTCAGTCTATGGGGCCGATGTACTGAGATCACCCGAGCAGTAGCGAGTCCCTCCGCCTGATCGGCGTGAGACCCAATGCGAGCAGGTGTCGAATGCCGTCACTTGTGTTGAGTCCACGGGCAACACGACTCCGAAGTCCATGCCTGCGGAGTTCGGTACTGCGAGCTGAGCTTGCTAATCTGCACAACGATGAGAGCGCGTCCGATTGTCGCAATGGCAGCAATGGGTGTCCTGCTGGCCCAACCTCTGGCAGGGCAGGGCATTGAGACTCCCCGCTCGGTGATCGATCACGTGACGGCCAGTCGTGTCGTGAAGCTCGAGTTCGGCTTGCGGTCCACCGAGCCCGCTCGCTGGACCGGACAGGCCAGCGTGTCTGCCGGCACGATTCATTCCGCGTGGGGGTGGCAGTTCAACCGCCCCGACCGAATTATCGGTTCGGACGCATGGGATCTGGGCGTCCGCGCGTTCAACCCGGATGGGGCGCCGTATCGCTTCCGCACGCAGCTTCCCGGCGGCATCGCCATTCTTCCGAATGGCGTCTATCTGAGTATTGAAGCCCTGCCATCCTCCACGGTCTCGGTCACGACGAATCGCGGCGATTTCGCGTTCCAGCTCGCCGACTTGGCTGAGCGTCGCCGGATCGAATTCCTAAACGGCGATGCAGTCGCTATCGATGCACCGGCCGTGCGGCCGCTGACCAGAGGCGAAGCCAGCCAGCACGACTATCCCGCTGCCGTGGCGACAGATGCTGGTCTCTTCGTGGCTTGGACCACGTTTCACAACGAAGCCAACGTTCTTTATCTTGGCCATCGACGTGGCGACGTCTGGAGGACGTACCGCGTAACCCCAGCTTGGGGGGATTACTTCGGCACCGCCTTGGCTGCCGACGGCTCGGGGAATGTCCATGTCCTCTGGAGCGAATATCGACATGACCGCTGGCGTCTGGTCAGCCGAGCCTTCGATCCAAGCACCGAAACATGGGCCGAAGAAGTGTATGTCGCACCCTCCGGGGATCGACAGTACTTCCCTGTAGCAGTTCAAGCAACGGATGGGAGTGTGTGGGCGGTGTGGCAGGACTTCACCAGTGACAACCTCGACATCGTTGCGGCGCGGCATGCCGATGGCAAGTGGTCCCAGCCGATTCGGGTGAGCGAGTCGGATGCGAACGACTGGGCACCCGATCTAGCGGCTGCGCCCGACGGTTCCGTGTGGGCCGCCTGGGACAGTTACGAAACCGGCAGTTACGGGATCTACCTCAGGCGCCTGCTACCGGATCGAGTCGATCCGGTAATCGCCGTTCCCTCCGATCCGAACCGTGCGATCGAGCCATCCGTGGCGGTCGACAGCCGCAACCGCGTGTGGGTTGCGTGGGCGGAGAGCGGGTTCAACTGGGGCAAGGACTGGGGCGTCTTGGGACGCCCCGGGACTCAGGTGCGAGCGACCAGCCAGGTGCGGCTCGCCTGTTTTGCGAACGGTCGCTGGACGGAACCCGAAGAGTCTCTGCTGGATGCCGTTCCCGCTTGGATGTCGGACATGCACGAGTATCCGACCCTCGCTATCGGGACGAACGACGTTCCGTATGTGTTCTTTCGCAAGATGCTCTTTCGGCTGCCGGTTTTGGAGCACGCGCTGCAGCTCCAGATCGGGGACGACGAGAGGCTCCTGCAGCCGTGGTACGACACGATCCGCGGCATGTCGGAGGTTCAGATCACAGGCTTCGACGGGGCCCGCTGGCTGCCCGTGAGCGACCTGCCGCTCACCACCGGTACAGCTTACGCGCAACTCGCTCTCGCCCGTGTCGGCAACGATACCGTGGCGGTATGGCCGACTGACAGCCGCACCTACGAAGATCCGCATGCACGGACGTCGCAGATCCGCTACGCTGCGCTCGAACTGCATGCGCCGTACGCCGAAAGCGAACGGCTCAAGCCCTATGAACCCGATGACGAAGGGTTCGTGGACGCCGCTCCTACCGAGTCGGCGGACCTCGCGCGCGTGCGCGCGGCTCGCTGGGCAGCCAAAGAGCCCTTGCGTCTCTTTCGCGGCGACTTGCACCGGCACACGGATCTGTCTGCCGACAGCCAGCAAGACGGGGACATCCTATTCGCGTACCGCTACGCGCTTGATGCGGGGGCGTTGGATTTCCTAGCCGTGACGGACCATTCGGGAGCCGAGCGCCTGCACTACTACAAGTACCAGTGGTGGAAGACGCGCCAGATCGCGACCATGTTCAACCGGCCCGGCCGCTTCGCCACGTTCTTCGGCTACGAACGCACCATCACGTTCCCGGGCGGCCATCGCAACATCATTTCGACCCGCAGAGACGTGCAGCCCGTTCCGATCTCGGACGAGGAATTCACCGGCAACGAGAGCTGGGCCGAGCGCCTTTACCCAAACTTGTTAAAGCACGGCGACATCGCCATCGCCCACACCACCGCTGGCGGCGGAGGCACGGACTGGCGGGACAACGATCCGCGCGCCGAGCCGGTCGTCGAGATCTTCCAAGCCTTGCGCGGATCGTACGAGGAAGAGAACTCCCCCGCCAAGGCGGGCACTTCGCAGCCCGCCGGGTTTGTCTGGAACGCTTGGAAGAAGGGCTGGCGCATCGGCCTTCTAGCGAATTCGGATCACGAGTCCACGCACCAGTCGTACGCCTGCGTCTGGGCCCCCGAACTGACCAACGAAGCGATCTTGGACGCCATCAAGCAACGGCGCACCTACGCGGCGAGCGATAACGTCGTATTGCGTTTCGAAGCCCGGGGCCCGGGGCCCGCGCCGTTCAAGATGGGGCGGGAACTGGCGGCGGTCCGGTCTCCCGCATTCCGGTTGCAAGCGGTTGCGCCCGCTCCGGTCGCGTCGGTAGAGATCATCCGGAGCGGCGAGGTTGTCTACAGTGCCGAGCCGGGCGTGGCCCAAGTCAATCTGACATTCCGCGATGCCGACGCACCGGAGCAAGGTGCCAGACACTACCACGTGAGGATCGTGCAGGAAGACGGCCAGATCGCTTGGTCGTCACCGATCTGGGTCGACTATCGCGCCGGAGGCAGATGACGATTCGGCCGTAGCTCGATCAGGGCTAACCCCGACTCGATTCGCTCGCGCCTGTGGCGAGATGCAGCGGACGGAACGTTGGGACTCGGCCGCGCCAAGACCCTGACGTGCCGACGAGACACTGAACCACACCCGTGATGCAGTCGAACTGCGCCACGGGTGCGATCCGCGAGTGGAGGGCTCCCGCCGGGCCGGCGACCCGGCACGATAGAGCCGCTGAGCTAGGTCACTCGGACCAAGGCGGCGTCACGCCGTTGGAGCGCGCGTAAGCGATCAGTTGTCCCAGATGCTCATGGCAGTGCCCGACAGCAATCAGGCCGAAGTCGCCGACCGTGCCGTCACGCCCGCCGAACAGCTTCGTAGCCTTGGACAAATCGGCGGCCTTGACAGCGTCCTTGACCACGGCGAACGATGCCTTCAACCGCATGACCGCATCCTTCTGGGTCGCGGTCGTATTCTCCCACTCCCGAGCCTCCGCCGGGGGCTTGGCGCCGCCCATGCGGGACGCGAAGAAGTGGTTCGCACCGGCGACGTGCATCAGCACTTGACTGACTGAACGCACGCCCTCGGACGGGGCCCAGTCGTACTTCGCCTGCGGGATGGCTTCAGCCAGTTGGATGATCTTGCCCTCGACATCTTCGATGTTCTTGGCCATGCTGTCGCCCATTTCGCCAGCAGCGAGGGGCGTGGCGATGAGGGCGAGAGCAAGCGCGAACGCGCATGAAAACGCGAGGGAGCGAAGGAGATGTTGCATAGTGCTGTCAGTATAGCCCACTTACCCGCCACGGTGCCGTTGGATCCGATTCGTGTACGCTTTACGCAACCGAGCGAGCGGGCGTGCGGCTGCGGCACTCTGTGTCGGGCTGAGCGCGGAGTCTGCGGCAGACGGGGATGGGTCGTACCCAACGGAGGTGTTCATGCGGGTAGAGAGTAAGGTCGTCGTGGTCACAGGTGCGGCGCGCGGTATCGGCCGGGCCCTCGCGGACCGGTTCGTTCGGGGCGGGGCGAAGACGGTTGTCGTATCGGATATCGATTCCACCGCCCTCGAGGTGACGGCTTCTGAGATCGGGGCCTTCGCCCATCCGGCGGACGTAGCGTCCGAGAGTGCTGTCGGCGAGCTTGTTTCCGCGACCGAAGACCGCTTCGGACCGATCGATCTCTTCTGCTCGAACGCTGGAATCTCGCATCCGGGAGGCACCGAGTCGGCGAACGCCGATCTGGAGCGAGTCTTGGACGTAAACTACCGGTCGCAGCTCTATGCCGCGCGAGCGCTAGTCCCGCGCATGGTTGCCCGTGGCGGAGGCTACTTGCTGAATACCGCTTCGGCAGCGGGCGTCCTCACCCAGATCGGTTCGCTGGCCTACGCGGTGAGCAAGCACGCAGCGGTGGCCTTGGCCGAGTGGCTGGCTGTCACGCACGGTGACGAGGGGCTGAAGGTCTCCGTCTTGTGCCCTCAAGGGGTCCGCACTCGGTTGCTCCTCGGGGAGCGCGGAGAGCGGGACAACTTCCTGACTCCGGGAGCCATCGAGCCGGCGGACGTGGCCGATGCGGTGATCGAAGGCTTGGACGCCGAGCGGTTCTTGATCCTGCCGCATCCGGAAGTCGCCGAGTACATGCGGCGCAAGACTTCGGACTACGACCGGTGGCTGCGGGGAATGCGCAGGCTGCAAGCTCGCGTGCGGTCGAATCCCAAGACCGCCATGGGGAGCTGACGTGCAGACCCTTCCTTCGCCATCCGTTCCTCGAGCGATACTGTAGACGGCATGACCTGCTACAATGGAGCCGCCGCGGATGGTTTGTGCCTCCGCGGGGCAAGGGCTTCTGATTCCCACTCTTGGGAAGCAGTGCAGGATGTCGTCGGACAAGCTGTGCATATGAGAGATCTGAAGTTGGATCTGGCTACCCAACCTCGCGGGCGGCATGACGGGATTCCAGAATCTCCCTCTGCATGGCGGCGTGCGTAAGGCAAACCGGCCAGCTCCATGCTTGCCACTGACAGGTACGAGTGAGATGACCACGATCGAGAGCCAAGTTGATACAGGCACACCCTCCGACCTGTCCGCAAGCGTCGGCGAACCGCAGGTGGTCGTCGCTTACGACGATGACGGCGTGGAGGATGAGACGGAGCGCGAGGGCTCGCAGACCGTTCGATTTCGAATCTCGAGCTACGGGGCGGATTACACTGTTGATTCGTTGGTGAAGAGACTTAACAGCGGGGCATTCTATGTTCCTCCATTCCAGCGCGAGTTTGTGTGGACACAGCCCCAGGCATCAAGGTTCGTCGAGTCATTGCTGCTAGGTCTTCCAGTTCCCAATGTGTTTGTGGCAAGGGAATTGCAGTCCTCGAAGCACCTGATTATTGATGGCCAGCAACGGCTCAAGACGTTACAATATTTCTTCGAGAACTATTTCATCGATCAGAATCGGAGATTCCAACTAAAGGATGTTGCGCCCGAATGGGCTGGAAAGACGATCAATGATCTCAACGCAGACGATAAGTTGCGGCTCGAAGACTCAATTGTCCGCGTTACGATTTTCAAGCAAGACCATCCTGATGATGATCAAAGCATTTATTCTGTATTCGAACGGCTCAATACCGGTGGGACAAAGTTGTACCCCCAAGAGATCAGGAATTGTGTGAGTCACGGTGCATTCATTGAATTGTTGAAGGAACTGAACCAGAATGAGAGTTGGCGTTCAATATTCGGGGCTCCTAGCAAGCGACAGAAGGACCAAGAATTGATCCTGCGTTTTTTGGCTTTTTACTTTGAAGGAGAAGGCTACAAGAGTCCAATGCGTAAATTCCTAAACATGTTCACGGGCAAGTATAGAAATGCGGACGGTCCCATAACCTCAGATTTTCGCAAGGTATTTGAGAAGACAATCAAGACAATTCATTGCGCTATTGGTCCGAATGCGTTTCGTCCTAAGTCTGCGACATTGAATGCCGCCGTATTTGATTCCGTCATGGTAGCGGTTGCGAAGAGAATTGATTGCAGACCGATTTCAGACTTGAAGCAACTCAACAATGCGTACGAGAAGTTGCTTACTGTTGACGAATTCGTGTCTGGATATAGTAGCGATACTTCAAATGTCGGAAACGTGAAGTCCCGCTTCACATGTGCCCAATCTGCGTTTCAGGACATAGCGTGATGCTCGAATCCATCGAAAGTCGACTTCAAGACGTAGAATCTGTCTTCAAGATAGCTGGCAGATGTTCTGACGACTCGGATGAGCTGGTTCACTGGGTAAGGTATCTGTGTGTCTTGATCTCGGCAACTCTCCAATCAGCGATTCAAGCGATCCTCAGAGAGCATGTTCGCTCTACCGGGAGCTCTGCCTCGGTCCAGAGGTTCGTTTCGAATCAACTGGATCGCACGAGGAATCCATCCCGAGGTGAGATAATCGGAATTCACAACAAATTCGATACGCAGTGGGGGCAAAAAATCAAAGGCTTTGTGACAGACGAGAAGGCTGCCGCAATCACAAGCGTCGTGAACAATCGCAACGCAGTCTCCCACGGAGGAACTTGCACAGCTACCATGGGTGATCTCAGGAATTGGTTTAAGGACATAGAGGAGGTCATAAGATTTTGCCATGATCTAGTACTTGGCGAATTTCAAGATGAAAATGAAGAATGAACTCGAAGTATTGGTGACCATTTAAGGGAGCATCTGTGACCACATGAAGCCCAAAAGTCTCCCGATCAAGTGTACTTTATCGGTAATTTCGATTCCCCTCTATACTGGTTCCATAGTGGTGCTGATGATGATTATCGCTGCCAGCACGTCGTTTGGGAGCTAGCCTAAGCCTACTTGATAGGCTCTTCGAATGCAACAGCATCCATCTTCATGAAATCATCCATGAGGGCAAAGACTGCACTCCGAGACGACGCAGAGTGGATCTCGAGGCCCGGCACCGAGAACAGCGCGGTCGTGCCGTGCTGCCGGTGCTGGTAGCCCAGTTCACGCACAACTTGGCGCATTGGCTGCATCAGCCGCGTGCGGGTCCAGACCCGGAGGTGCGGTTGCTCGTCGACACGCCGCGCTACCGCCACTCCAGACAGGGGCGCAGCTCCAGCCCACACTGTCTAGCACTCGTAGGACGAACAGCGGATCCTCCGACAGTTCAGATGTCGCGTGTCTGATGAGCGCCACACTGACCGGGCCCAAGCCACGGCGTACCGCAATCGTGCGCGAGTTGCAATGGGTGGACGTGCGGGACGGCGAATTGACGAGACCGCTGCGAGTGGCCGACAGGCACCATCTGAACAAGCGGCATTGAAATGTCTCGATCGACCGGCCTCACTGCAGTTCCGAATCGTTATCACTTTCGAGATCCATGCGAAGGCGCAGTCACCAAGGTGCGGCCAGCCGCTCGGCCAGTCGAACCGCGATCCTCCCGAACCTCTTGAACCGATTATTTCGCGTGCGCCTGAAAGCACCCTCAACGGCTCGGATATAATCGCGTCATCATGCTTCGTCTCGTGATCCTCGCTAGTCTGTCCATCGGTGCCGTTCTGGCGCAGTCTCAACCAGCCACCGTTTACATCAGCTTGGGAGAGAAGGCCGAGGCCGTGGAACCGTGGGACGGTTCGATTCGCGTCACCGGAGGCCAGCTCGAGGGTCTGGAGGAACGCCATTTCATGCCCTCCGACGAGCTGCGGGACGCAACCGCGTGGACGGCGTCCACGCGCGAAGAGCAGATCCGCGGGTTTCCCCGTGTCAACTACAACGAGATGAGTCCGGCGGAACTGCCGCCGACCCAATACTCGCCCGTCGGGCTCTTCGCTCAGGTAACCGGCGGCGATTCGGCATCTGTGCGCGTGCGCACCAAGCAGGGCAACTTCGCGTTCCGGCTCGCGGACCTTGCGCGCGGCCCACAGTCGTTCTTGGACGGTCGCGCGACCGCCAGCTTGACGCCGACTGTTGAGAGTCTCTCGAGTGCCGACTACGAGGATGACGAGGCCGCCGCGACTCGCGTTTCCGACACGGAGGTCGCGGTGGCATGGGTCGCGTATCGAGACAGGGGCGATCGCGTGATGTTGCGCATCCGGAGCGGTGGCGAGTGGGGCGAAACCCAGGAGGTCACGCCCGAACCTGGCGACCTGTGGCGTGCCTCCGCTGCCGCGGACGAGCAAGGACGCTTGTGGGTGTTCTGGAGCCAGCGCGACGGAAGGGCATGGGATCTGTGGGGCCGACTCCACGCTAATGGAACATGGGGATCCCCGCAGAAGATCAGCGCCATGGGATCGAACACCTTCCACCGCGCCGCGTCTTCGCGGGACGGCAAAGTGTTCGTGGTTTGGCAGAGCGCGCAGGGAGCGGCGGGCGAAGGTCAGTTCGACATCTGGATGCGAGTCTGGGACGGTGCGTGGAGCGATCCGATGCGGGTCAGCGACTCGTCGGCAAACGACTGGGAGCCGCAAGTCGCGGGCGGCCCCGATGGACAGGCGCATGTCGTCTGGGACAGCTACGCCAACGGCAATTACGACATCTTCTATCGGCCGTATGCCGACAGCAAGCTCGGCGAAATCGAGCAGGTCACCAGCAGTCCGCGGTTCCAAGCCCATGCCAACGTGGCTGTCGCCCCTGACGGGGCGCCTTGGCTCGCTTGGGACGAGTCCGGCACCAACTGGGGCAAGGACCACGGGTATCTGATCACCCCGCCGCTGGCGGTTCCGCTGCACCAAGAGCGGTCGATCCAAGTCGTGCGCCGTTCCGGAGGGGCGTGGGTGACTCCGAAAGCCGTGCTGGAGCCGTTTTACGTGTACCGGCTCTATCCCAACTTCGAGAATCCCCAATTGGCGTTCGATGCCAGCGGCACGCTCGTGATGCTCTTCCGTCATTGGACCCGGCAGCGCGCCCACAGCATCGGCTCGCGCATGGTCTGGGAGACGTTTCAAACTTGGTTTGACGGCCAAGGTTGGTCCGTTCCCGTGCCGCTTGCCCACAGCCAGGGATCGATCGAGAAACGCCCGGCCATCGCAGCTGCCGGGGACGGCTTGGTAGCCGCTTGGATGACGGACAATCGCGCGTTCTCCGACGCCGTGCCCCGCAACGCCGAGATCTACGCTGCCGACCTTGGCGCCGCGCCGAGTCCGCCCGATTATTCGGATGGCAATTTCGAGGCGTATGTCGAGCCGTTCGCCGAGGCGGTGCCGGTCCACCCGTTCGAGGAGCGCAATGTCGCGACGATTCGAGAGTACGTGATCGACGCGGAAGACCGCGAGTTCAAGATCTATCGCGGCGACATGCACCGGCACACCGATGTCTCGCAGGACTTCAAGTACGACGGCTCGCTGATCGAGGTCTACCGCTACGCGCTCGACGCGGCGGCCTTCGACTACATCGTGCCTACGGATCACCAGCTCGGCTACGACCAGGAATTCACGTGGTGGCAGGACGAGAAGCTAGCGGATCTCTTCCATGTCCCCGGATCCTTCGTTCCGATGTTCGGCTACGAGCGTTCGCTCCCGTACCCGAACGGGCACCGCAACGTCATCTTCGGCAAGCGGGGGACGCGCACGCTCCCGATTCCCGACGCCGAGCGGCGCGGCGACGAGCGCGCGGCGAAACTGTTCGCCTATCTCCGCGAGAACGACGGGATCTCCATGCCGCACAGTTCCGGCACGGCCCAGGGCACGGACTGGTTCGACAACGACCCCGAAGTCGAGCCGTTGATGGAGATCTTCCAAGGCTACCGGGCGAGTTACGAATACATGGGCGCGCCGCTGGCGGCGTCGCCCCAGAAGTTGCGCGAGCAGCGCTCGGGATTCAATTCGAGCGGGTACTGGTGGGACGCGCTGCGCAAGGGCTACAAGATCGGCGTTCAGGCTTCCTCGGACCATTGGTCCACGCACATGTCGTACGCCATGATCCTCGCGGAGGAGTTCACGCGGGAGTCGATGTTCGCGGCGTTGAAGGCGCGGCACGCGTACGCGGCTACTGACAACATCGTGCTCGATTTCCAAGCGCTGGACAGCGCAGGGAACCGCTTCATCATGGGTGACATCCTGCGATCGGATCGCGCCCCGAGACTGCTCGTCCGCGTGATCGGCACGGATCGAATCAAGCAGTTCGTCATCGTCAAGAACGAGGCGATCGTGTACACGAGCTACCCGAACCAGGAGCAGTACTCGTTCGAGTATCGCGACAGGGAGTTTGAAGCGGGGTCGAATTACTACTACATCCGCGCGGTGCAGAATGACGGCCAAGTCGCTTGGAGTTCGCCGATCTGGGTGGAGTAGCCCCGGGGATGGTTCGATCCGCGCGGCTCGCGCAAGCCCTTTCCCAACGCGCGTGGCGCGTGGCGGATCGCGGTGTGCCGCGAGTAGAGGCCCCACGGTCTAGGCGACTGGGCTGGCCAGACCCGGGGCAAGCGTCGGGATGCGAAACGATCCCGCAAGGCGACCAATCCGCTAGGGGTGCGCATCCTCCCGTTTCGTCGGCGCGACGAGGATGACCTTTCTTCATGCGCCATGCTTGGAACGGAGGTGACCATGGCAAGCAAGGCAGAGCAATCGACCCCCGTTGACACCGGGCCCGTCTATGAAGCGTTACGCGTCGCTGGCGTCGACGAGGAGAAGTCACGGAAGGCGACGGATGCGATCCAAGACTTGGCGGGCTGGAACCTAAGGGAATCCTTGACCAGCTTCCAGAAGAACGTTGAGACTAGGCAGATCGGGTAGGACACCAAACTCGAGAGCCTCGGGGCGGAGTTCAATGCGAAGCTCGAAGGCCTCCGGGGGGATTTCGAAAACCTGTCGCGCGAGGTCCGACTTCTCCGATGGATGCTGATCGTGTTCTTCGCACTTTGGACTTTCTTGCTGGCCGCGGCCGCCTTGGGTTGGTTTGGTCCGCGGGTCGTCGTGCTTGAGGCTCAATCAGCGGCGACGGAGACTGTGCAGCAGTCAGCCACCCCGGCAGCTCCGCCTCCTGCAGCGGTTGCTGAGTCAACCGATACCCAACCGCCGGAAGGGCTCGTGGAGTAGACCGAGAACCGCTCCGTCACTGTGGGTGCCTCTCGGCTCGCTTCCGCGAATTGCGGGCGAAGGCTGACGAGGCCGCGTGCGGACGAGAGCGGCGTCAGTGCTTCGAGATAGGTTCGCCACTGGCTGGATGGCTTAGTTCCGTCGTCGTTCACGGTCACGATGGCAGTGAATTCCCCGGTCAATCCTCGTTGGCAAACGATTCGGCTGGTTGAGAGTAGGATCGCCCGGAGCTTGTTGCGAAAGTTTCCACTCCGGTGTCGAAGGCCTGCTCTGGACGTCAATGCGGATTCAACAAAGGCTGTCGCGCCCCTTGGAGGCCGGATTTCCGTCGTTTCGAGGGCTGGCGAGTGCCGATACGGCGGGTCTAGCGAGCCGCGGGACTTTCGCAATGGGCCCTCCGGTGGTAGGCAGACGGGCCGCTCGGTCCTCGATAGGCAGAAAGTGCCTGGCCATTGACAGCCATGGCGAACCGGTCTCAATGACCTTGGTCCCGCCAAGGCCGGCGTCTGTCCGTGAATGTCTGTCGCCGTCCGACATCGTGGCCGACTGCAGCAGTCCGGACCGGAACAGCGAGGTCAGTTCCGCTAGCATGATAGGAGTATGCGCTCGTTCAACACCGAAGGCCCTGTCGTATCGCAGATGCATTATTGCATTCCTCCGTTGGAACGCATTGACTTGGAGTACGTGCTCGAACTGATCCGCGATGAGAAGTACTTTATCCTGCACGCCCCGCGGCAGACAGGCAAGACCTCGGTATTGCTCGCGCTACAAGACCTCCTCAATAGCGGCACGGTGGGTGACTATCGTTGCGTCTATGTCAACTTGGAGGGCGCCGAAGCGGCTCGCCAAGATGTTGGCGAGGCTATGCAGTCAATTCTTGATGAGATCGCTCTGCGGGCCCAGGATGTTCTCGAGGACGACTTTGTGAACGACGCGTGGCCTGACATCCTCAAGATGGAGGGGCCCTACGGTGCGCTCACGCGGGTGCTTACCGAGTGGTCCTTGGCCAGCCCGCAGCCGCTGGTGCTGCTGGTCGACGAGATCGACTCGCTTGGCGGGGACACGCTGATTTCGGTTCTGCGGCAGTTGCGTTCCGGTTACGACAGGAGACCCGACAGCTATCCGCAAAGCGTCGTCTTGTGCGGAGTGCGAGACATACGAGACTATCGCATTCACTCTGCGTCCCCGAACGAGCACATCTCGGGAGGCGGCGTGTTCAATATCAGCGCGGGTTCGTTTCGACTGGACGACTTCACCCAAGTCGAGGTGGGACAGTTGCTGGAGCAGCATACGGCGGAAACGGGCCAAGCCTTCCTGCCCGAGGCCTTCCAGCGCGTTTGGACCCAGACTCGCGGCCAGCCGTGGCTGGTGAACGCGCTCTGCGACCGCACCTGCTTTCGCCAGGACGGAGCCGGAGACAGGCCGGTCACCGAGGATGACGTTTGGAGAGCCCAAGAGCAACTCATCCTGGATCGCGTCGTGCATCTGGACCAGCTCGCCGACAAGTTGCGGGAGCCGCGCGTGCGGCGCGTGATCGAGCCCTTGCTGAGCGGCGACGAAGGGCAGCGTGAGCCGTCGAAGGACCTCGATCGTCTCCGGGACTTGGAGTATGTCCGCGACTTGGGTCTGATCGCCCGCGACGCCCCGCCCCGCATCGCGAACCCCATCTATACGGAGGTCGCGCCGAGGGAATTGACGGCCGCGGCTCAAGGAGACTTGCTTTACCAATCCGCTTGGTACGTAGACGGTGAAAACGGCTTGAACGCGCCGAAGTTGCTGGCCGCCTTCCAGGACTTCTATCGCCAGCATTCGGAGCACTGGCTTAAGCGCTTCGACTACGAGGAGGCCGGCGCGCAGTTGCTGCTCCAGGCGTTTCTGCAGCGCATCGCCAACGGGGGCGGCCGGGTCGTGCGGGAGTACGGCTTGGGCCGGGGGCGCACGGACATCCTGCTCACCTGGCCGCGCCAGTCTGGAGAGCAACGGATCGTGATCGAGTGCAAGATCCTGCGACGGGGGCTGGAGCGGACCATCCGGTCCGGCCTGGAGCAGGCTGCGGAATACATGGATCGGTGCGCGGGCACGGAGGGGCACCTCGTGATATTCGATCGCGAGAAGCGGCTCTGGAAGGACAAGGCGTTTCGCCAGCAGGAAGAAGTGAACGGAATGACGATGCACATCTGGGGTATGTGAGAACGCATCGCCTGCACGGCATGGGTACGAGCCTCGGCGAGCGCGAGGGCTTGGCAGTCCGGGTCGGAGACCCGGAACGCCCTGCTGCTGCTTTGAGACAGCACCGCTCGGGCAGATTCGGCTGCGCGGCGCGTTCGATGTCAGGCCCGCCGAGGACGCTCGCTCTGTTCCAGTTGCGCGCTGGCTCGCGGGTGCCGCGCGCCCCTCGATGCCGAAGCGGACTATCCTAGGACTATGCCCGTTCGTCAGCTGCGAATGATCCTGATCGCGCTTGCGCTGTTCCTGGTGCTCGGCAGCGCCCGCGGCATCGCTGACTTCGCTATCGAGTTCCTGTGGTGGTCCGAGCTGGACCAGATCCCGACTTGGTTCAGCATCCTGCTCTACAAGATCGTCCCGCTGATCCTCGCGTCGCTGCTCGCCTGGGCGGCGCTGCTCTGGGCCCATCGACGCGGAACGGCTTTCGCAGGCGCGGACACGTCCGCGCACTCCCTGTACCGCAAGATCGTCCCCTTGGCCCTGCTCGTGCTGGCCGTGGTCTTCATCGGGTCGCAAGTCGAGTCTTGGGTGGTGATGGCCTTCGCCGGCTCTCGCGGCATCGCCATGGCGCCCGACCAATGGGCGGATCCCATCTTCGGCAAGAGCCTCGCGTTCTACCTCTTCGACCTGCCGTTCCTCAGCCTCCTCGTCAAGTACCTCTTCACGCTGGCGTTCGTGGGCGCCGTGGTGTTCTGGATCTCCGGGCGCGGCTGGCAGGTCTTCCATCAATTCCGCCGCTTCCGGCAGGACGGTGGCAACCTCGAGGAATTCGACCTCGGCCCGCAGCCGTTGCTGCTCCCCGGCGCCACCAAGACGAATTTCGCCAAGGTCCTGGCCTGCATCGCCTTGGCGGGCGCCGCGGCGTGGTTCTACTTGGGTCAGTTCACGCTCCTGCTGTCCGACCACTCGTTCATGGTGGGCATGGACTACTTGGACGAAGTCTGGCGCCTGCCCTTGCGCTGGCTCGTGGTCGTGGCGCTGCTGCTGGCGATTCCGCTAGTCGCCACTTCCCGGTACAAGGCCATGGCGTACATCGTCGGCGGCGCGATCGCGCTGCACGCGGGCTTGCCGATAGCGATCCAGGTCCTGTACGTCAGTCCCAACGAACTCACCCTCGAGAGCGAGTACATCGAGCGCCACATCCAAGCCACCCGCCAAGCCTACGCGATCAACACCGGCAAGGAGCAGTTCCTCTCGCTCAGCGAGACCCCGAAGCTGGACGTGGAGGCGCACTCCACGCTGATCGATAACATCCGGCTGTGGGACGAGCAAGCCTACACCGACACGATCACGCAGATCCAAGCGCTCCGGCTGTACTACCGGTTCGCCGACATGGACATCGATCGCTACCAGATCGACGGCAAGGTCAAGCAGCTGCTGCTGTCGCCGCGCGAGATCGACATCGACTCGCTGTCGGCCGAGGCCCGGACCTGGATCAACCGGCACTGGGTGTACACGCACGGGTACGGGGTCGTGACTTCGGAAGTCAACCGCACCACCCCGGAGGGTCTGCCCGTGCTGCTGATCCAGGACGCGCCGCCCGTGATCAAGATCCCCGACATTCGCATCGAGCAGCCCGAGATCTACTACGGCGAGCTGACGGGAATCTCCGCGTTCGTGAACACGGACCAAGAGGAGTTCGACTATCCGAAGGAGGATCAGAACGTCACCTCGCACTACGCGGGGCAGGGCGGGTTCCCCGTGCATTCGATCCTGACGCGGCTGGCCGTGGCCATCCGCGAGGGGGACTACAACATCCTCTTCACCGGCCTGACCAACGAGGACAGCCGGATGATGATCTATCGCAATGTCAGCGAGCGACTCGAGCACTTGGCGCCGTTCATCAAGTGGGATCCGGACCCGTACTTGGTGATCACAGACGAGGGCCGGCTGGTTTGGATCCTGGACGGCTACACGACTTCCGCCGCGCACCCGTATTCCCAGCCCGTGCGCGTGGGCGAGTTCAACTCGAGCGTCAACTACATTCGCAACGCCGTCAAGGCCACGGTCGACGCCTATCACGGCACCACCACCCTGTACGTGTTCGACGGGAGCGACCCGATCATTCAGGCATACAGGAATCTGTTCCCCGACCTATTCAAGGACATGGAGTCGATGCCGCCGTCGATCCGCGCGCACGCCCGGTACCCGGAACTGATCTTCAACATCCAAGCGGAGATTTACCGCAGCTTCCACATGCGCGACCCGACCGTCTTCTACAACAAGGAGGACATCTGGGACGTGGCGAAGAGCCTTGCCGGGGACACGGGTATGGCCGAGCGCATGCAGCCGACCTACATCGTCGCCACCCTCCCCGGCGAGACGGAGCCCGAATTCCTATTGATGCTGCCGTTCACTCCGCGCAACAAGGACAACCTGAACGGCTGGATGGCGGCGCGTTGCGACGGCGACCAGCTCGGCGACTTGATCTTCTACCAGCTTTCCAAGCAGCAGCTGGTCTTCGGCCCGAACCAGATCGAGGCGCAGATCGACCAGGACCAGCAGATCGCTCCGGACATCACCCTCTGGAACCAGCAGGGTTCGCGCGTGCTGCGCGGCGAGATGATCGCCCTGCCCGTCGATGACAACTTCCTCTACGTCGAATCGATCTACATCCAAGCGGACACCGCGCGCATGCCGCAGTTGCGCAAGGTAGTGCTCGCGATGGGAGACAAGCTGGTCTACCAGGACAACTTCGAGCTCGCTCTGGCGGAACTCGGCGACTTGGAGCGCGAAGAGGCCGAGTTGCTCCGCGCGCAGGCCTTGCCGGAGGGGTCGGACGAGCAGCCATCCGGGACGAGAGTGCGCACGATGGCCCAGCGCCTAGCCAGTTTGCGGCGCCAAGCGCAACAGATCGTGGACGAGCTGGCCGCCATGGCGCGCGAAGTCGAGCCCTGATCGGGGGCCTCTCTGTGCCCCCCAGCGACCTGGGTGCGGTTCACCGCGGAGACCGCGCACTCGTCGCGCGAGGCGGGCGCAGCTGAAGTGGGCTCGCTGGAGCGGAAGTCGATTCCGGAACCAAGCCGGAAATCGCTCTGGGTAGCACGATTTCCAACATACAAGCGCACTCAGGTGCGAAATGTCAGGCATCGGCCGGTGGGTGTCGGGGGCCCGCCCGAACATCGCGCGAATAGCCTAGCATGAAGCGATTATTGGATCGGCGTACGGGCCCGCCACTGCGAACCGGGTGTTTTCGCGACGCTCGAATGCGGACAGGTCCACCCGGGCGACATGCCGGTGAATGGCGGGATTCAATAAGAGCACACCGAACTCCTGATCGAGCGCCGCGATCGGCACTCCGATCACCTCGGCTGCCACCTGAGCATCCTTCGTGTCGCTGGAGAGATCAACTGTGATCAGCACCTTCTGGTGACGTTCCGCTACTGCTTGCGATATCGCCATCGTCGTGTCAGCGTACTGTCTGCGACCACCAAGTCAAGCATACCATCGCCCGGTCAGCGATCCCTGTCCGGCAGGGTCCCCGACCCGCTCGCAGGCACTCGATTCCAAGGCGGGGTCGGGTTTGGGGAATGCGGCGGCGGAACCCAGCCGAGAAATCGAGGACGTGCTAGCTGGATTGGCGCGCGCGGTGCATTCCTGACCAGCGTCCGCTCAGCGCCCGTCGGCAGCCGCGACCCAATCGGCCACGAAGATATTGAATTCGTAGCGCGAGGTCGCGTTCCGGTCGGACGAGAACACGACCTCGGTGCCGTCGGGCGAGAATTCGGCGAACGAGGTGAAGCCGCCGAAGTCGGTGACTTGGCGCAGACCCGTGCCGTCGGTCCCGATCAAGAACAGGTCGAAGTTCCGGCTGTCGCAATCGTTCTTGTTGGACGAGAAAATCACTTGGGCGCCATCCGGCGTGAACTGCGGCGCGAAGCTGGCGCACCCGAAGTCGGTTAGCTGGCGTAGTCCGTCGCCGGCAGCGTCCGCTACGAACAACTCCATCTTCATGGGCGCGGTCAGGCTTTGCGCGAGGAGTTCCTTGTAGCGGTCCGTGTCCTCGCCCGCCGCCGGGTGGTTCGCGCGCAGGACGAGGCTCTTGCCGTCGCGCGAGAAGAACGCCCCTCCGTCGTATCCCAGGGATGTGGAGAGTCGCGTCTTCCCGCTGCCGTCTAGGTTCATGCTCCAGATGTCCAGGTCGCCGGACGCCATCGAAGTGAAGACGATCTTCCCGGTCTCCCAGTTCACGGTCCCTTCCGCGTCGTAGCCGTCGGCGTCGGTGAGCCTCTTGGGACTCGAGCCGTCGATATCGGTGAGAAACAGGTCGTAGCTGGCATGCACCGGCCACACGTATCCCTTGCTGCGATCCGGGCGGGGAGGGCACTCGTCGCCCGCCAAATGGGTCGAGGCGTAAACGATGCGGTGACCGTCGGGCAGGAAATAGCCGCACGTGGTCACCCCCTTGCCGGTCGAGACCATGCGTTGCTCCGAGACGTCCGCGTTCATGACGTAGATTTGGTCACAGGACGCATCCCCGCGCGTCGACTGGAACACCAGCTTGCTGCCGTCCGGAGACCAGTAGGCCTCGGCGTTCTGGCCGCCGAAAGTCAGTTGCCGGATGTTCGCGAGGTAGTCGCTCGCGGCTTCGACCGGAGCCTCCGGTTCGGCCTCGGAAGTTGGGCCGCATCCGAAGGGCAGCACGAGGGCGAGAACGGCGATGGCATGCGGTCGCATAGAGAGCCTTAAGTCGATGGTATAGGAGAGACACTTCGGATGCACACGTCCGCAGGCAACCAGAGTAGGAGACACCGCCTCTCCATCGGATGGTCGTCGCGGTGCGAGCATCGAACCCGAAGCCTGGCGCTCGCCCGTGAGCGAGCGCGTTCCGACCGGCTGTCCGTTCAGCGACACTCCTCGCCACGTGCCGGGGAGCGGCCGGTCGATTCGGACCCGACGCCGTTGATTCACGGCCAAGGGCGGTCGCGAGGAGGGGTAAACTGATCCGGCCAAGTGCCTCTCGTCAGATTCCGGCATCGACACCACGGCTCACTTCGCGATCATGTTGGCCATTGATGAGCTACCCATGCCCCATATCTTGAGGTTGCCTTGAATTCGTGCGCTAAAAATAGTTGCCAACTTGCCCGAGCATGCTATATGCTATCTTGCGAGTGGCGCGGAGAATCCAAAGAGGCATCCACTGCACGGGACGGGTCGGTGCAGTTTCCCTGAGCGGGCCACATTCATGCTGAGGCTAAAGCAGATCGAGATCGTCGGCTTCAAGTCGTTCGCCAACCGCGAGCGGCTGCGGTTCCCCGGCACGGGCATCGCGGCCGTCGTCGGGCCCAACGGCTGCGGCAAGTCCAATATTTGCGACTCCATCAACTGGGTGCTCGGCGAGCAGTCGGCCAAGTCGCTGCGCGGGTCCCGCATGCATGACGTGATCTTCGCCGGCACGCGCAACCGCGCCCCGGCCGGCTTGGCGACCGTCACGCTCACCTTGCACGATGCCGACCGGACGCTGGAGCGCAGGGCGGCTGACGGGCAGCAGGGCTTCGTAGCCAATCTGCCGCCGAGCAAGAAGCGGGGCGAAATCGCGGTCACGCGCAAGCTGTTCAGCAACGGCCAGAGCCAATACATCCTCAACGGCAAGGTCGTGCGCCTGCGGGACGTGCAGGACTTGTTCCTTGGCACGGGCCTCGGTCCCAATCACTACGCGATCATCGAGCAGGGGCGCATCGGCCAGCTATTGAGCGCGCGTCCCGTCGAACGCCGGGCGTTCGTCGAAGAGGCGGCGGGCGTCACGCGCTTCAAGGCCCGGCGCAGGCTGGCCGAGCTGAAGCTGGCGAACGCCTCGCTCAATCTCGAGCGGGTGCATGACATCCTGCAAGAGGTCCAGCGCCAGTCGAACTCGCTGAAGCGGCAAGCGGAGCGCGCCGAGCGATACGAGCGGTATCGCGAGCAACTGCGAGCGGCGCAACGAACCGTGTTCGGCAGCCGCTTCCGGCGCATCGAATCCGAGCGGACGCGCCTCGAGGCCGAGGTGCAAGCGGCCCGAGCGTCACTGGCTGACATCACGGAGTCGACTGCGGCGATGGAAACCGAGTTCGCCGCTTCGCGCGAACTCGAGCAGAGCCGGGCCCAGAAGCTCGAGACCCAGCGCGAGGAATTGTCCGGACTGCGTATCGACGAGGAGCGCATGCGGGAGCGGCGCGAGCACCAGGCCGGCACGATTTCCGACAACGCCGTGCGCCAGCGGCAAGCCGCCGAGGAATTGAGGGTAATCGCGCAACGCGTGGAAACCCTGGAGGAGAGTTTGAGCGGCGAGCGCAGCGACGCGGCGCAACTCGCGAAAGCGCTGAGCGACTTGCGCCAGAGCTTGGAACAAAAAGAGTTGGAGTGCGCCGTCCGGGGAGGGGCCATGGCCGAGGTGCAAGCCGCCCAGCAGGCATGCCGCAACAGGTTGATCGAGACGCTGAACGCGATTTCCCACGCCCGCGGGCATCTGGGCAAGCTCGACGAGACCTTGGCCAGTTACGACCGGCAGCTGGACGAGGCACGCGAGCGGGTGGAGCGCGTCTCGCAGGAAACGGAACAGGCTGCCGCGCGCCAGGCGGAATGCGCCGAGCGGGCGGCGGGACTTGCCGCCCAAGTCGGAGATCAGGCCGCTCGCATGGACGGTCTCCGTGACGCGGTGGCCCTATCCGCCAGCGAATTGGAAGCGTCGCGCAAGGCTGTCGAGGAATGCCGTGCCGAGGTCTCCCGGTTGAAGGCGCGACGGGACTCCTTGCAACAGATGCTGGATCACCGCGCATACACCACCGACGCGGTCAAGGACATCTTCGAGGCGTTGGAAGAGTCCCCGAGACCGGGCTTCCGGCCGCTCGGCATTCTGGCGGACTTCCTGGAAGTCGACAGCGGTCGCGAGAACGCGGTCGAGCAGTTCCTCGGCGAGGACTTGGAGATGGTCGTGGTCGGCGATTGGGAGCAAGCCGGTTCCGGCGTGCAGCTGGTCCGCGAGGAACTCGGCGGCCGGGCCGCCTTCATCGTCCAGTCCGGAGTGCCTGCGGTGCCCGCGGCGGAAGGGAACGGGATGGACGAAGCGGAGTCCGTGATGGACTACGTGCGGTTCGTCGGTCGCGAGGGCCAACCCGCGCCCGCCCCGTTGCGCAAGCTGCGCGACAGCTATTTCGTCCCCGACGCAACCGTCGCGGAGAAACTCGCACGACTGCATCCCGATGCGTACTTCTTGCTGCCGAACGGCGATTGGTACAGCGGCAACACCGTGCGGGCCGGGCGGAACGTGTCCAGCGGTCCGCTCGTGCTGAAACAGCAAGTGCGGGATCTCGCCCCGCAACTCCAAGCGGCTGAGCAGGAGCTGGGCAGATTGGAAGAAGGCGTTGAGCGCGCCGACGAAACGGTGCGTCGGCAGACCGAGCAACTCGAATCGGCCCGGGGGAGGCTCCAAGAACTTGAAAAGGCAGCCCTAGCCGCGGACCACGACCTGCGCCAAGCGGAGCGGGTCGTGGCAGAGTTAAAGGCCACGAGTGCCGAGGCTGCCGGCGAGAGCGAGCGTCTGGTCTCCGAGCGAGCGCAGTGCGCGAGCCGACGCGAGCAAGTCCTCGAGCAGCGGAAGAAGCTGGAAACCGTATACGCGGAATCGGAGGCGCGCTCGGCGGAACTGGAGGCCGAAGAACGGGAGGCTCAGGCGTCGCTGGACACCCTGCACGAAGAGCGCACGGCGCTCCGCACGGAAGTGGCGACGCTGGACGAGCGCGAGCGAGCCTCGCAAGCGTCCTTGCGGCGCTTGGAATCGCAACTTGTCGACCAGCGAGATCGACACCAGCTTGTGGAGCGGCAGATCCAGCAGTGGGGGGAAGAGAGCGAGCGACTGCGGGCGGACAACGAACGGCTAGCGAGCAGCCTTGCGGAGGCCTCCGAGCGCCAAGCGAAGTTGCGGGTCGAGATCGAAAAGTCCGTCCAGACGCTGCAAGAGGCGCGGACGCAGACGGAAGCGCTGATCCGCGCAGTCCGCGATCGCAGAGCGCAAGTGGAATCCGCTCGCCAAGCCTGCTCAGCAAAAGAGATCGAGCTCGCGCGCCTGCAGGCGGACCGCGATCATCTCGCCGCGGACTGCGAGTCGGAGCTGGGCGAGCCGATCTCCGCTATCGCGGAGCATGCGCCGGCGGAGATCGCGCCCGAAGCGCTCCAAGAAGCCGAGGAGCAGTATCGGTCGATCAAGGAGAAGATAGAGCGTCTCGGCCCGGTCAACATCCTGGCTCGCCAGGAATACGAAGAGGTGTCGCAACGGCGCGACTTCTTGGAATCGCAGCAGCAGGACTTGCTGGAGTCGATCGCGAACGCGCGCGAGGCGATCCAGGAGATCGATATCGCGAGCCGGGAGAAATTCGACGCGGCGTTCGAGGGGATTAACGAGCACTTCCGGAACGTCTTCGCCACGCTCTTCGAGGGGGGCGTGGGAGAGATGCGGCTCACCGACCCCGATAACCGGGAGGAGTCGGGGATCGAGATCGTCGCCCAGCCTCCCGGGAAGCGGCTCCAGAACGTCGCGTTGCTGTCGGGCGGCGAGAAGTCCTTGACGGTGATGGCGTTGCTGATGGCGACTTTCCGCTACCAGCCGAGCCCGTTCTGTGTCTTGGACGAGGTGGACTCGCAACTCGACGAGGCCAACACCGTGCGCCTGCGACGTTTGCTGCAGGCGATGGCCCCGGAAACGCAGTTCGTGGTGATCACGCACTCCAAGTCGACCATGGAGGTCGCCGAGACCTTGTATGGCGTGACGATGGGGGAAGCGGGGATTTCCAAGCTCGTGTCGGTGAGCATGGCGGAAAGCCGTCCCGCGGCCCGCGCGTTGAAGAGTCCGGAGACCTCTCCCCTAGCCATCGGAGCGTGAGCACGTTCCGTTCCGCGAGACGCTGCGCGGAACGTCGCCCTGGGACCGCTACCTATAATCAAGTCTCGCCGGGCATTCACAGTGTCCGCCCGCAGAGATGATGCCTACGGTGAAGGTAGCGTTCCAAGGTGCGCGCGGCGCGTTCAGCGAGGGTGCCTGCGAGCGGATACTGCCGGACCGGGAGCTGGAGTACGAACCTCGCGAGAGGTTCTTCGATGCCTTTGCGGCGTTGCGGGATCGGGTTGTCGACTACGCGGTGATCCCGATCGAGAACACCTTGCACGGTTCGGTCCACGAGAACTACGACCACCTGCTCAATTTCAAGCCGACCATACTGGCCGAGACGCACGTGCGGATCGTACACAACCTGATCGGGCGTCCCGAGGCGACGCTTGGGGCAGTGCGAAGCGCGATCTCGCATCCGGTAGCGCTGGCGCAGTGCCTCGAGTTCTTTCGCCGCAACCCTGGCATTCGGGCCGAGAGCCACTACGACACGGGCGGCAGCGTGAAGACGGTGATGGAGGGCGGGGATCCCAGCCTTGCCGCAGTCGCTTCGGAAGCCGCCGCACGGTATTACGGCGGGAAGATTCTGGAAGCGTCCATCGAGGACGATCCCGAGAACTACACGCGCTTTTTCCTGCTCGGTGACGCGGGTGCCTCGGAAGAGGAATCGGAGCGGCCCGACAAGACCTCCTTGGTCTTCGTGACGCGCAACGTACCGGGGGCTCTCTACAAGTGCATGAGTGCGTTCGCCCTGCGCGACATCAGCCTCACAAAGATCGAGTCGCGCCCGTTGAAGGGGCGTCCCTACGAGTACCGGTTCTATGTCGACATCCTCGGCGTGCCCAGTGAACTCAATTGCGCGAACGCGCTCAGGCACTTGGAGGAGATGACGGAATTCCTAGCGGTGCTGGGTTCGTACAAGTCGGCAGCAGTGCCTTCCTGAACGGGGATTGGCGAGCAGACGGTTGGGGTGCTGTGCAACCGTAGAGTGTCGTCCGGCGTTCGAGTGGATCTTGCGTGGCGAAGGATTGATCAGAGGATCCACATAGCGCCGGTGCCAAGTCGGAGTCCACGGGCGTAAGCTGGGGAGTCTTGGAATCTCTGAACCACACCCATGACTTTCAGGGTGGATGCTTACGTCTCGTATGAAATGGCTGCGTGCTGGGGTACTATCGTGAGGTGGGTTGCTTGGGAAGATTGGGACGACAGCGAAGCGGAGCTCGGTGGCTAGCGCATTGGGCATCGCCTCGCTAAAGAGAGGATGGATGCGATGCCGGGAGGAGGAATCATGAGCGAGAGGCAGGCACCCGTGCAGGGCGACCAGAGTTGCGGCGTAGACTACACACCTAGTGCCCCCGAGTCCCCGGTTCCGAAGGCGGTGCGCGATGCGTTACTGGCGATCGAGGGAGTTGAAGGAGTCGGGCTGGCCGGCGAGGGACGCTTGCGGGTGTACGTGAGTGGTGCGACCGTTCGGGGCCGCCTACCGGACCGGATCGGGGAATTCCAAGTCGATGTGGATGAATCGGGGCCGTTCAGCCTTCTGGCAAGCTAGGGCCAGTAGTCAGTTGCAAGAGAGTTCGATTCTGCTAGTTGACCGCCGGATTGTAATCCGTTGCTGGGCCGCGAGCGAAGCGATCCCCGGTTGAGACGATGGCTGAATGGAGACCGGTTGCTCGCCGGTGCATTCAGAATCCGCTCCAAGCACGCAGGAGGGCGTTACGTTGGAAGATGTCCACGCGATTCCGTCAGTGATCTAATCGACATGCCCGATGCTTCGCCAACAGTGCGACCGGCAACGGCACAGAGACTCGCTCTCAACCAGAGTGTCGCCTAGGCCAGTCCACGCATGGCAATCCGGAAGGCATCGGGATCAATGCGCGGGTAGTACGTGGAACACCTCCGAATTGGCGTCCACGGTCAGCGCCTCGTCCTCGAGCAGTCCGGGATTGTCGCTCCGGAGTCTCCGCCAGCATTCCGCCGGAGCGTCCAGAATCGAGTGGGGCACCCCATCCAAAGGGTTGACGCGCACATCCGGGTACGCCCGCGCCGCGTCGAGCAGCGGTTGCTTCGCTTCCGTGATCGCAGCCAAGACGGTCTCAGCACTGCCCGTCGTCCAAGGTGCTTGCCAACTGATAACACCAGTCACCCGCGCACCGGGAACCGCCTCGTCGAGTTCCTTCAAGAATGCATCGCTCAGCATCCGAGCCTCCCCTTTCGCAAGCCGCCAGATCCAGTTTCCTTAAATGCCGCTCAAGTCAAGGCTGCCCGTGCCGATGCGCGAACTGCCACCTGCGTCCATGTTCCCTGCTGCTCGCAATCCCTGTCGAATCGACCGATCCGACTCTTGCATCCATGCACTGATCTGACTGTAGCACGCGGGCGGAACCGTGATCGCGTGGGTCGGTTCCAGCGCCGGAAGCGAGCCAGCCGTGACGCGCCTTCCCGTCGTGCGGGGGTGCGTTCCCAGAGACATTTCCGAGGCCTCGGACTGTTTGACCGAGCCGCGACGCAACGCGTCCGCCGGGGCCACAGGGTTGGTAGTGGACCCGCGATCATTCCGTCGCGGTAGCGAACGTGCTAGCGCGGGTGCTGGCCTAGCATTTCGACCAGCGTCGGGAGCCGTTTGACGACCAGTGCCCTCACGGGAGATCCTCGCGACACCGAAAGTGCTCGCGGTGCTCGCGTACTCCTTCCGATGCAAGCCTGTTCCGAACTTGATGGTGATGGTCACGGACGA
The DNA here is from genome assembly GCA_965242625.1 of Bryobacterales bacterium. GTDB lineage: Bacteria > Acidobacteriota > Terriglobia > Bryobacterales > UBA6623 > VXMF01. The sequence goes on from CBDEST010000005.1 coordinate 2,978,452, forward strand.
CTTGGAATCGTCGACCCCAATATTGGTGACTCACGAAGTGCATGAGCGCATTCGCTGTGCGCGACACCAGCTTCACGAAGGTCGAGTCGCGGCCGTTGAAGGGGCGTCCATACGAGTACCGGTTCTATGTCGACGTCCTCGGCGTGTCCAGTGAGCTCAACTGCGCGAACGCCCTCAGGCACTTGGAGGAGATGACGGAATTCCTCGCGGTGCTGGGTTCGTACAAGTCGGTAGCTGTTCCCCCTTGACCGGGGATTGCTGGGCGGACCGTTGGGTTGCCACACGACCGTAACGTTGTCGTCCAGCGTTCGAGTGGATCTTGCGATACCGGGTATCGATCAGAGGGCACACATAGCCCGTGTGTCGTGCGAGATCCTTCGGGAGCCGTATCTACTCTTGTTCCGCACCTTGCTGCGAGCGCGGCGTCAAGGTCGGAGGGGATGCGACAAGGGACTCTCTGGACATGGTCAGGCGGTTCGGCCGAGTGAGCGCAACGAGGCGGTGCTGTACGTCTGTCCCCCGATCCTGACGGCCCGTTCACGAAACAACACGTCCGATCGGAACCTGAAAACGACCAAGCTGGGTACGAAGCTCGCTGGCGGGTTCCAGTCGGAGCGGATGGTGGAGGATTCGCCGCGATGTGCAGTGGGCTGTCGACAGTCCGGAAGCAAAGACGCAAGTGCCTCGACGCACTCCAGCAAGGGCCGATCGTGCTGCTTGCCGGACGCCAATCCTAACCGGCGTCGACTGCCCGCGTTGGCCGCGTTTCCGCAGCACTCCATTTGGCGGCCGACCCGCATCCAACCTCGCCTTGGTTCGCGCAGGGCGTCAGGCGAATCTAGGTCGTGAAAAAAATCTTCCGTAGGGGCTTGACATATCCTCATCAGTGCGTCTACCATCATCACGTGGCCGGGGAAACCACGAAATATCGCGTGGCCGGGACGACGGTAGTAATCCTCGCCCCCCCCCCCAACTGGGCGTAAACCCTTGTTTATCAAGTAGTTACGACACCTGCGACGGGTTTCGTCCGAGACCACTGGCGATTTCGCGGCATTCCGGCAACCCCTCCCATCTGGGGTCGGACGCACGAATTCCAATTGTCGCGAGTTTGGATCCTGCGGTTCGGCGTCCGAGTCTCGCGGGCCATCAGGCACTGATCGTCGCGTGTTGTGAGCCCGGTGGTGCTCACACGGGACCGGGTGCTGCCGCGCCGCCTTCGAGGTACCAAGCTCGCGCATTCCGCGGATGGCTTGGTGCTGCCGCGGTCGACTGTCGGATCGGAACAGGTGGAAACGCCGTTACGCGGATCACCAGGGTGGGCCCGGGAGGTCTGCTCCGGCCCTACGCGCAGATGGTGTGCGGTGCTTTCGGGTTCAGTGCCGGCGTCCCCATTCGTGCATGGGCGGCAGCGTCAATCCGGTTTCGCGACTCGCCGGAGAGCCAACGGCGAGGCACCCGCGTGCAGACCGCTCCGGAGGCCAGGGTGGCTGGGCCGCGTGGCCATTGGCATGGGCGCGTTGCTTCCGCTATCGCGCCTAGCCGCGGAGCGGTCAGCGGTGTGCGCCACGGAGAACCCGCAAGGTGTCGTGATCAATCAGGAGGAAACAGCATGAACTTTGAGAGTTCGAAGGAAAGGGCTCCCGGCCGATGGGCGCTGGTAGGGTACGTGTGCGGGCGCGGTGCAATTGCCATCGCGCTCGTGATCGGAGCCCTCGGCGAAGGGCTCGGGACAGCCCATGCACAGCCGTACGAGCCAACGTGCGAAGCCCCACTAATCGTCGGGGGCGAGGACGTTTCGCACGACAAGGTTCCGTGGCAGGTTCTGCTGCGGGGTCCTGGCTTTTCGTGTGGGGGAACCCTCATTGACGACGAGTGGGTACTGACGGCCGCGCACTGTGTCGAATCGCAACGCCCGGGTGACTTGAATGTCGTGCATGGGGCGACGCTAGCGAGTAAGGCTCAGGAGGCCGAGCGGCGTTCGGTGGACTCGTTCCATTGCCATGAGCGCTATGACAGTTCGACTCTCAACCACGACATCGCGCTGCTGCGGCTGAGCGCACCGTTCACAGGAGCTAGCAAGAGTTATGACTTGCTACCCGCTAAGTTCCCTGAAGAGTCGGTGAGCCCCGGATCCTGTGCGGTGGTGAGCGGCTGGGGAAGCACGCTCAAGCTGGAACCGGATTCGAGGCAGATCAATGCTTCGGACCATCTACAGCAAGTCACCGTGCCGATCGTGAGCCACGAGGTATGCAAGCAAGCGTACGCGAAGGCAAATCCGCGAAAGAACATCACAAAGGATATGATTTGCGCGGGTTATCCGAAAGGGGGTAAGGACTCATGCAAGGGTGATAGCGGGGGTCCATTGGTGGTTCAGAGCGGGCGCGACAGGCGCTGGCTCCTAGCTGGTGTCGTGAGCTAGGGTGACGGCTGTGCCATGCCCGAACTTTACGGCGTGTATGCGCGGGTGTCTAGTCACTTGCACTGGATTCGCGAGACGATGGCACGCAAGGAAAGGAGACAGTCAAGATGCTCATCGAAAGGCGAATCAGAGTTCTAGGGACCAAGGTGTCTAGCTACTTGGACTGGGTCCGAACGACCATCGAAGAAAACCGCTGAGCGACTGGTGGAAAGATCCCGAGAACGGGAAGCGGAAGGAGGAATGACCATGAAGAGAACGAAGTCGGCACGTCGCGCAACCGCGAGCGCGCTTCGGCGGTGGACGGGCTGGGGGTCGGTCTTGCTGCTTGTTTGCACGGCCGTCCCGCAAGCGGCCAGGGCAGCGGACTTGTTCGCCTTCTGCTGGGCCTCGGACGTGGGCCCAGCAGGCAAGACAACGCACTTCTACAGTGCCGTCTTCGAGGGCGAATCTAGCTCGAGGTCGAAGTATCCGAAGAGCTTTGATGAGTATCTTCGGGAGGAAGGGGGCGTCGGGTCCCCGGAGAGTCTGTGCTTCGCGCGTCGATCGGAGCAAGAAGCGGAAGCGTTTCGCAAAGAGCACGAGGAGGCGCGGCCGCGCGACTTCATGGCCGGCATCCGCGAACTCCCGTGGAAGCCGGGAACCGCCACCGACATCATCGACATCACCGGCGCAATCGGCAACAGGCGCGTAGAGGGCGGCGGCCGGAGGTATTTCGGCGAAGGCGACGACGACGATGACGATGACGATGATGGTCGGATCGAGCGGTCTGCGATCTGCCGGTCAACGGCGGGGCCGTGCGAGATGTACGCCAAGGGACTGGTCGGCGCTCCATGCTGGTGCCAGTTCGGATGGTACACATACTACGGTCAAATCGTGCGAGAGCGGCGGCGCTAGGCCGGCGAACGACAACGGATCAAGCTCGGCTAGGAGGGAGATACACATGTCACCAACAGTAAGAACGCTACTGCGGTGGCTCCTTGTAGCATTCGCAACACTTTTCGGAGTATCCGGCTCGATGGAGCTGTCGGCACAGTTGCTGATGCCCGGGGAGGGTGGATGCCTGAGGGCTATGCCGCAGTTAGTCCCAGAGGAGGGTGGCAAACGTCCGCCCCGCGAGGGGCGAAGGGAAAACACAACCGGTGACTCGGAACTTGATTCTCAGCTCGGAAGGGCCTTGGTGCGATTGTCTCGAACTTTCGGGGTTACTCCGGGATTCTCGATTGATAGCAGATTCGAGAACGAGCAGTACCGACGAAACGCATTCGCGATCCCCCGCACTCAGGCCTCAAGAACTAAAGGTACAGTGGTATTTGGAGATGTTCTGTTTGATGAACTAATGCAGAAGCCAGACGAAGGAATCACCATTCTTGCAGTTCTTGCACACGAATTTGCACATATTAAACAGTTCTTTACTCCGAGAGCCTATCGTGTTCTAAGGCCGGGATCGAAAACAAAGAGACTTGAACTTCACGCTGACTTGTTAGCGGGCTATTATCTTGGGTTGCAAAAACGGCGCTTGCCGAATATCAATCTGCAGATTGCCGGGGAGCACATTGTATCAATTGGCGATTATGCCTTTGATAGAGATGACCATCATGGTACACCACACGAGAGAATTATCGCAGCCGAAAAAGGTTTCAGTATGGCAGAAAATGGAGTGAGTTTTCAAGAAGCATTCGATGCGGGAATTAGATTCGTGCTAGCAATAGGGGGCGCTGCCGTGCTGCTCGGTAATCCACTGGTGCTTTTTCTTCTGCGTATCCGAACGATACTCTTGTCAGTAATTGCGATATCTATTTTGGCATTGGCATGGTATAGGTTTGAGGCACGTCAAGATTCTATAGAGGCTGAAGTAAAGTCCATTGAGGCTGAAGTAAAGAAGTCTCGCGAGTATAGCAAGAGCAGTTTCGAAGAACTTACCCGTATAATCAGTGAGTTCCCGTCGGATAGTGTCGGAACACCCCCAAGGCTGGGTGGCTTGCCTTCGGTTGATGGACTTTCAGCTACCCTCGGTATTCCCCAACCCATTGGCAAATTGGATGTGCATGTAGGTGACAGGCAGAAGGGTTATGCCGTGATCTCCAGACATAGCAAGGGAACGACAAAATGCGGTACTAGATTCGACGACGATGATGTTTTCGCTGCACACTATAAGTTTGGATGTGGGACAGAGTTGCAAGTGAGAAATTTTGTAAACAAGAAGCAGATAGACGTGATAGTCTGGGAAAGTGCTGGTAGCGAGCAGGATTGGACAAAAAACATCATCTGTTTGTCAAGAAAGGCGGCTGAAGAACTAGGCATTGTCGGCAGAGCCCAAGTGGAGGTGGTGGTCAAGGCGCTCCCTTGATTGGAGGGATGTTGACTTGGAACAGGCCATGGCAGGAGCGATGTGCTGCTAGAGGAAGAGGTCTTGGAGTCTTCCCCTAGCAGGTCATCGAACCGATGCGAGCATCAGGGAATGCAAATGCGGTCGTAGTGCGTTGATGCGGAAGTCTGTGCCGTTGCACGAACCTGCTCACGGGCAAACAACACACAACAGGAGGAAACCATGAACGAGAAACCGATTCCGGTCAACCGGATCGTTGCGAGCCTAGCTGCTTGGTTGTTGGCACTTATCGGTGCTGTCGCCGGGTCGGCCGAACCGCTTCAGGTCGAGAACCCGCTCGACCCCGACGAGGGGTTGACAGTTGTGCAGAGGCAGGTATCGGTCGTTGCGCTGCCCTCGTCCGACCTGCGTGTCGACCTCTGGATCGACAGGCCGGACGGCGTGTACGGCGAGGGCGAGTCGATGAAGATCTTCGTGCGACCGAGCGAATCGGCGTACGTGACGGTTTTCAACGTCAATGCGCGCGGCGAGACCACCGTCGTGTATCCGAACAAGTACCGGGCGCAGAACTTCGTGCGCGGCAACCGAGTGCTGAGTGTGCCGGGAGCCGAGGCGAAGTTCGACTTGCGCCTGAGTCGGCCGTTCGGGAGCAACCTGATCAAAGTGCTGGCGACGAAGGAGCCGGTATCGTTGCTGGATGCATCGAGGGTGGTCCAAGGCGGCGTTTTCCGGTCCGTCCAGGGCGGCGCGGCGGCATTGTCGCGACAGATACAAGTCACGGCGAAGGAGCGACCGCGCGCGGGTTGGGGAGCCGCGCAACTATCTTTCAGTGTCGCCGCGTCCGCTGCGACGCCCGGCCCATCGGTCTCGGTATTGCCGGTGCAGCCGACGGCAAGCGGGGTTCCGGCGTTGGACGCGTTGCTTGCCGCTCCGGGTGGTTTCGGGTTGCAGATGGATCTATCCCGCTCCAGCTACGAGGCGGGTGAAGGGCTGTCGCTCACGGTCGTTGCGGAGCGGGATTGTGATCTCACGCTGGTAAACGTCGATGAACGCGGTCGCGCGACGGTTCTCGTGCCGAATCGGATCGAGCCTAAGCGTTCGCTGAAGGCAGGGGTGGTGCAGTTTCTGCCGGGTTCCCAGAGTCGACTGCAATACCGTGTCCAAGGCGAAGGTCGGCAGGCACTGGCGGGTTTCTGCCTGGATGTAAAGAGGCCCGACAAACCCGACAAACCGGGCGGCTTTTGGAGCCAACTGTTCGGCGGTGGCCGCGAGAAAGGTCGTTCGGCTAGTCGTGCGGCTGTCGCCGTGCTGGGCGAGACCGACTTGGAAACGATGCTAGCCGAGCTCGGCAGACAGCCCGCAGAGCTTGTGGCCCGGTCGGCGGCCGGTTATCAGGTGCGGAGAGCACGATGATGACCGGAAATTGCCGAAGAGGGAGACTCGCCGTGAGAGTGCTGGCTGGGGTCGTGCTGTGGGCTTGTTGCGTGATGGTAGCAACGGGGCAGTCGGGTGAGACCGCCCGGTCTCGGACTGCGATACCCCGCACGGCGACGGCCGAGCACATGCGCCAAATCCTGACCGTGCCAACGGGACCGGGCACGGAAGTCAGCTTGGTGGCCCCGGTTCCGTTCCGGCTCGGTTCCGCCGCCCTGACGACGTCGGCGCAAGCGTTGCTGGGGCGCTTGGCGGAGGCGATGCTGCACGAATCGCTTGTAGGCACTCGCTTTGTGCTGGAGGGGCATACGGACGCCAGCGGGTCGGATGCTTACAACCTGAAGCTTTCCGAGCAGAGAGTGGAGAGCGTTTTCGACTTTCTGGTTCTCAGAGGTGTTGCGTTGGGTCGCTTGAGCGTAAAGGCGTACGGCGAGCGAGAAACGCTACCAGGTGTGGACCCGTACGACCCGAGGAACCGAAGAGTCGAAGTGGTCAGGATGCACTGAGGCCGAGATGGGCCAATAACGGAGGCATTCATCGACATGCGCATCTCAATTCTTCGACGCTTGCGGCTGACCGCGAGTTTCGCAGTGGCAATGCCTCTTCTGGTGGTGTCCTTGGCGACACGTGGGCAGAGTGAGGAGACGAAGCGGCAGAGTTTCCTCGAGTTGGACATCGTTCGCGGAGATGTGTTGTTGCCGAATGTCGGCAGGACAAGTCTAGTCGCGGCGGCCGAAGCAGTTGCAGCTAATGCAGACTCCGCGATTACGCACTTTCGTATATCGAGGTCGGGCGCAGCTCGCAACTTGGAGGTCGTGGGCTTCGGAGAGTCGTTGCGCCCGGGCGACACAGTGGAGATCGAATTCGGAGTGAAACGCGACGGCTTCGTCAGTATCTGGTCGAAGTCCGCGGAGAACGAAGTCAAGCGCGTAGTTCCCAACAAGCACATGTCAGGCGCCGTCGGCAATGCCGTGCATGTACGGAGCGGGGAGCCTTACCGAATCGCCAGCGACGGCAGGCTCGTCAAGGGCGGCGAAGCGGTTGGAAGAACCGGCAAGCCGTGGCACATAAGGGTTCGTGAGCCGTATGGAAGCGCCGAGGTCTACCTGCGTTGGTCCGAGGCGGAAAGTTCGCACCTGCCGGAGGCCGAGGATACGTTCGTAGATCTGGAATCATTCGGCCGTGCGCTCGAACCCATATCCAGCGAGAACCGGAAGGTTCACAGCGTTGTGATCGGATACGAAGTGGTGCGCCCGTGACGCTTCTCAGCAGACTAGCAGGGCTATTGACCCACTGTGGGATGGGGTCGATGTCTCGGGTGTGGCTCGACAGCAACCCATTTCGGCGTCAGCCCCAGCTGCGGCTTGAGGACGGCGATCTGGGATGGACGGAATTTGCCCGCGGATGGGTTACGGTTGCGCTCGCGCTGGTTTCGGCGTTGTCGGCGAGCGGACAGGGAGAGTTTACGTGCGAGGCCCTGACAGCAGAAGGCCGGCGGACCGTGGCGAGGGTGCTACTGGGCAAGGACGCCAAGCACGAGTCGTATCCATGGCAAGTCGCCATGATTTGGCGGTATACGGAGGACGAGGTCAGGAACGGGAAGGAGCCGTTCCAATTCTGCGGGGGGAGCCTAATCCACAAAGGCTGGGTGCTGACGGCCGCGCACTGCGTGATGGAACGTGCGAGGTACGGTCTCGCCCGGCTCCCCGTGGATCGAATCGAAATCCGGCATGGGACAGATGTCTGGAAAGACTCTGGCGAAGCGACAGTGCGTGGCGTGGCGGAAATCCATGTCCATCCGGAGTACGACGGACATCCGCAGCACGGCAGCGATATCGCGTTGTTGCGTCTCTCCCGGCCGATCGAGAACTCCCGGAAGAGCTACGCCAGCCTGCTGGTGAAGCCAAGCCAGGCATCGAAATTCGTCTTCCCGGGGGCCTGCGCGGTGGTGACCGGGTGGGGCTATACACGGGAAGGAGACAAGTCCTCCGGCGCAGAGCACCTGCAAGCTGCGAGCGTGCCGATCATGGATCAGCGGGCCTGCCGGCAGGATTATTCCTATCGGGAGACGGCCAGGATTTCAGACGGCGAGGTTTGCGCGGGGCTGCCCGGCGGCGGCCGCGACGCATGCAAAGGGGACAGCGGTGGCCCATTGGTGGTCGAGGGGCTGGGCCGGGGGCATTACGTGCTTGCCGGCGTGGTCAGTTGGGGCGATGGGTGCGGTCAAGCGGGCAAGCCCGGCGTGTACGCCCGCGTCTCGTACCACATGCCTTGGATCCTACGCACGGTCGCTGGAGAGTGAATGAGTTCGTCGAGGCCGAGAGCATCGGCGACAGGGAAGGGAAAGGAAGGATCAGTCATGCGTACACCAATCGTAGCGGGTTTTTTGTTGATCGGAACTGCAATGCTGCTTGCGGTGCTGCTTGGGCAGGGCCAAGCGCAGGTGTCGTCGACACAGCCGGATAGCTTTCTCGACTTGGATGTCGTTCAAGACGATGTTCGAGAGGACATCAAGCGGGTCCAGCCGGGGGGCGTCGTGAGAGGCAGCGAAAGGGCAAGGAACATCGTTCCTGAAGCTCTTGAGTCCAAGGCCGAAGGCTACGTCGAGAACTTCCGTCTCGCTAGCGTGGATGGCAAGAAGACATCGCGTGCCGGTTCCGTGGGCCGATTCCGTCCGGGCGGTGTTGCGACACTCGAGTTCGATGCAAAGCGCGACGGTTTCGTCAGCATTTGGTCGCGGGATGCAAATGGCAAGCCGTCACGCCTCGTGCCCAACAAGTTCATGAAGACCACCGACAACGCCTTGCGGGTACGGGCCGGGGCCAAGTATCGGGCCAGTGGCCGCGGCCTGTTCGAGGATGGCAGTGAATTGCCACAAACGGAGGAGTGGCAGTTGACGGTCAAAGAGCCGTATGGAATGGCCGAGGTCTTCCTGCGTTGGGCCGAGTCGGCGCAGGAGCATTTGACTGAGGATGCCTTCGTGGATCTGGATGCCTTCGGCAAGGCGTTGCGTTCGGCGCACAGCCGCGGGTCACCGGCCTCACGAAGAAACTTGACGATCAGATACGAAGTGGCGCGGTAGACACGGACGGGTCGTGACCGGGCTGCTAGCGGACGTATTTCCGGGGAGAACGAGAGATGGTGAACCACGTGACCGACCGCAACCGGGTTGGCATTGATTGGGGCTCTCCGCTGAAGGTGGGGCGCTGGGCGGCGGCCGCGCTCTTGCTCGTCGCGATGAATACTCCGGTGGCTCGGGCTCAATGCAGGCTGCCGGACGGGAGCAGAATCATGGGCGGAAAGCCGGTCCAGCACCGGGACTTTCCGTGGCAGGTCGCTCTGCACCAAGGGGGCTCATTCGTATGCGGGGGCACCTTGGTCGGCGCCCACTGGGTTCTCACCGCGGCGCACTGCGTCGACGGCTCGGAGGCCCCCGGGGTGCAGCCAATTCGTCCGGCGGCCTTGCGGGTCTTGCATGGCGCGACGGAACGCGGGGCGCAAGGTGGGACTTGGCGGTCAGTGGCGGCGGTTCATGTCCACCCGCGCTACAACGGCGAGGTAGCCCGCGTCGGCCCGGATGGCGATGTGGCTCTATTGCAGCTCGGCGCGCCGATAAACAATGTCCAGAAGGCATACGCCGGCCTCTTGGTCACCGCTCACGATGCGGCGAAGGTTGTCCGACCGGGAGTGTGCGCGTTGGTGAGCGGATGGGGGGATCTTTCGCCGCACAGCTCGGCTTCCAAGCACCTCCGTGCAGCCAGTCTCTTGGTCGTCGATGAACGAACTTGCCGCTCGCAGCTTTCCGAACCCGGGAATGTGATTTCCGAAGGCGAACTCTGCGCGGGCTGGCCGGCAGGCGGGCGCGACACTTGCTCGGGGGACAGCGGCGGGCCGCTGGTGGTCGAGGGGCTCGGCAAGGGGCAGTACGTGCTCGCCGGGGTGACGAGTTGGGGCCAGGGGGACTGCGGGCAGCGAGGCAAGCCCGGCGTGTACGCCCGGGTCTCGCACTACATGCCGTGGATTCGGCGCACAGTGGGAGGGAAATGAGATGGATCGACAGCGACGGCGCGGCAAGCGCCGGGCTTCTTGGAAGCGAATCACGGGGGGCCAAGCCAGTTTCCGGCGCGGCGGGCCGGGATGCGTGGGCGGCTGGCTGCTGGCACTGGTCACGGTGCTGCCGGCGAGCGGCCAGCAGACCTTCACGTGCGAGGTACCGAAGGGACCGGAGAGAAAATTCGTGCAGAGGGTGATCGGCGGACAGGACGCCGCGCACGAGACGTACCCGTGGCAAGTGGTCGTGATCAACAGGGTGCAGCCGGATCGGGTCTTCCTGTGCGGCGGGAGCTTGGTCGGCGCCGAGTGGGTGCTGACGGCCGCGCACTGTGTGCTGGATTCCTCCACCAAGCGCCTGTGGCCTCGGGATCAATTCGAGATCCGGCATGGAACGACGTACTGGCGGGAAGCTGCGGGAGCAACCGTGCGCGAGGTGGCGGAGATCCATATGCATCCGGGGTACGACGGGAACGTCACGCACGGGAACGACATCGCGCTGTTGCACCTGTCCCGGCCGATCGACTCGAAGCAGAGCTACGCCGGCCTGCTACTGAAGCCCAGCGACGCCCCGAAGCTTGTTTTTGCGGGGGCCTGCGCGGTGGTGACCGGGTGGGGTCGAACCCGGGACGGAGACAGTTCCTCCGTAGCGAAGCGGTTGCAGGCGGCGAGCTTGGCGATCACGGCGCAGCGGGAGTGTCGGCAGGCTTACGGGGCGAGCAGGATCTCGGCCGGCGAGGTCTGCGCCGGGCTGCCCGGCGGCGGTCGCGACTCGTGCCAAGGGGACAGCGGCGGCCCGTTGGTGGTCGAAGGGCTCGGCACGGGGCAGTACGTGCTCGCCGGCGTGGTCAGCTGGGGCGCAGGGTGCGGTCAAGCGGGCAAGCCCGGCGTGTACGCCCGGGTCTCGCACTACATGCCGTGGATCCTGCGCACGGTGGGAGGGAATTGAGATGGAGCGACAGCGACAGCGCGGCAAGCGCTGGGCCTCCTGGGAGCGGGTCACGAAGGGACCGGAGAGAACATCCGTGTACAGGGTGATCGGCGGACAGGACGCCGCTCACGAGACGTATCCGTGGGAAGTCGCGTTGCTCGGCGAAGGCGGCTCGCTTTGCGGCGGGAGCCTGATCGCCGCCGAGTGGGTGCTGACTGCCGCGCACTGCGTGACCTACGAACTTTCGCCGCAGCTTCTGCCCCCGGATCAATTCGAGATCCGGCATGCAGCAACGGTCAGGGCCGACGGTCGTCACCGCGGCGCGTGCCTGCGAGTTTTCGGCGGTCGGGCTCAGGCAACGCGCGGAAAGTGGTCGGTGGCAAGTTGCCGAGTCCACTCCGGAGTGCCGTTACCGGGGAATCCCGATTGCTGCAGGCCGGGTGCTGATGGCCGCGGAGTGCGAGCTGAACGAAGGTTCGCAGCAGTTGCTCCCCAAGGCAGGACGCCCGCATTCCATGCCCCGGAGCGGGCGCGGTTGCTGGAACGTGAGTGGGCTGCGGGAGACCCCAAGGGAAGGAGAGTCAGATGAACGAGAACAGAGTGAGTGGCGGACTGAATGCACGGCTCGGCCGACGGGCGCAAGGCTTGGTGGTGGGCGCGTTCGGTCTGGTGCTGCTGGCGGGCGTGGTCGCTCAAGCACCCTTGCCAGCCGACCTAAGGGTGCTGGCGCCGTCGGGCTTCTTCGCGCTGTACGCGGAGAACCGGGCCCGCGGGATTCCCAATTACATCACCGAGGACTTCTTGGCGACTGGGTACCTGATGGTGCTCGACGAGGCGGTGACGGACTTCGAGCGGAACACGGCGTCGCCAGCACTCGACGAACTGGTGCGGGGTCTGGCGGAGGTGATCGATGGACCGAGCGAACCGCATCGGACAGCCCGCGCGTTCCTAGCGGTGTTGGAGGCGCTGCTGCGCGGGGTCGAGCAGTCGTCGGAGGACGACTTGGTGAACCGCGAATTGCGAGCAGTGCTTGCCGCAGATGGCATCGGCGGGTCCGAGTTGCTGCGGCAGTCGCTGGACTACAGCCAGTTCCGGGTCCGGGGCAAGTACACCCGCGACGAGACGCTGGCGCGATACTTCCGCGCCGTGCGCTACGCGGGCGTGGCGCTGTTTCCCCTGCAGGCTAGCCGGGCCACGGGCGTGAGCGAAGAGGGCGCGGACATTCTGACGGGAGCGGCCCTCCTCATGTCGCGGGCGGTGGACGAAGACGGGAGGCTGGGCGAACTCTACCGGAAAGCGACCGCGCCGCAAGACTATCTCTTCGGGCGTACGGATGCCATGACGGCTCCGCAGTACGCACGGGTCGCGGCACGAAACGGGTTCGGCGTGGAACCGGGGAGTCCGCAATTGCGCGAATTGCGACAGGTTCTGCTGGCCGAGGGCGTGCGTCCGCAGGTACTGGGCGGGGCGGTCGAGACCGCTCTCCTAGAGCCGGGGGTGAGCGCGGCGGACGCCTTGGCGGGCTGGCAGTTGCTGCCGGCCCGGCTAACGGGGGAATCGGCGGCGTTCCAGGAGCTGGTGCATGATCGGGTCGGTCCGTACCGAGGTCGTGGCGAGCCGTTCACCGTGGGCGTGGCCGGAGGGGAGCTGGTCAAGGCGTTCCCGACGATGTGGGAACTCGGAGCGCTGCTGGGGTCGCCGAGCGCGCGGCAGCGCTTGGACAAAGAAGGCGACACGCAGTACGCAGGGTACAAGCGAGCGTACCAACGGGCGGGCAAGGCTTGGGCTTCGGGAGCGACGGGGCTTCCCGCAGACCACTTCGCGTTGCTGAGTGCCTGGCTGCGCGGGTCGGGTCGGCGAGCGGATCCGGAGCGGCGACTGAATACGGCGCTGGGCTTCTGGACATTGCAGCGCCATGGCGCGGCGGCGTACGCGAAGCAGTCCTACACGGTGGCCACGCGCTCGGCCCCGCCCGAGCGCCGTTCGGCGTGGCTCGAGCCGGCCCCGAGATTCTACGGGGACCTGGCGGCGGCGGCCCGCTCGGTCACCGGGCATTTGGAGAGCGGGCGCCTAGCGGCGTACGCGGATTTGGCCGAGCGTTGCGCGGAAATCTCGCAGCGCGAGCTGGCCGGTCGGCGGCTGGGGGCTGACGAGGTCGAGTTCTTGAACGGGTTGGACCGCGCGTTGCGAGCCCTGACCGAGCGCGAGGACGGTCCGGTGACGATCGACTTCCACACGGACGTGAATTCGGGCTTGGTGGTGCAGGCGGCGATTGGCAGGCCGCAGGTCGTGGACACCGACGCGGGCGGCGGCAGCCGGGGCGGGTTGTTCAGCGTGCATCAGTTCAAGCAAACGCTCCGGGAGCGATTGACCGATGCGGACTGGGCGGACCGGGTGGCGACTGGTGAACTGAAGCCGCTGATCACGGCGAATTGGCCAGCCGCAGGTGGTGCGCAGCCGAAGCAACGCGAGAGGCAGTAGACAAGAACCAAGTGGCGGAGAATGATGATGGCGAAGCGAGCGGAACGGAAAAATTCGAGTCGTGCAGCGGAGGCGATTCTCCGGGTGTTCCTAGGGATCGTTGCGTGTGCGTTTCAATTGACCAGTGCCGAGTCGGATACGGGCAAATCTCGGAGTACAGGGCTTTCTGTTTCGTTCCATGATGGCACTCAAGAGCGAGCCATAGAGGCAAGGATCGAGTATTTCGGAGAGAAGGAGGATTTCTTGGGGGCGAGGGGTTCACTCCCACTTGAGGGCGGCGATTGGCGTTTTGATGACGACGAGGAAAGTAATTATGAGCGCAAAGATATCCCGTGGAGGGATACCCGGTGGGGGATGACAGCTATAGGTCCGTTCGCTCGAATTGGCTCCCCAGATGAAATTGAGTTCAAATGGGGCGGCGGTTGGGCAAACCGCGAAGGCGTGTATTTTAATCGAAAGAGAATTCACGACATGCATCCAGTTTTTGAGGAAAACGGGCGCTCATCTATACGGTTCGATGTCTGCTTTTCGACCGACCAGAAGCGCTTGCATCTTTGGGTGTGGGAAGAGATTTATAACGGACAGTTCGAAACCACACGAATTAGTGTCATCTATTTTGACCGACGCTTGCGAGAGATTCGATGGGAACTCAATCCGGAGAATGACTTCAAACATCCCTTTTGTGTAGATTATGAGACTCAGCAGGCAGCTGCATCAATCGAATTGCATTGGGAGGAATTATTCGGATTATGCGACTACGGTCAGAGTAAAGATCCTAGCGAAATTGGCGCAATGATTCCGCGAACGGAGGATTGGAGAATTGTAGATGTTGTGCAACGAATCAATCACTCTTGGAAGAGATCTGGCTTTAGGAAGGACTCATCATTATTCTACTATGGGATGGGACAACATGAATTCCTTGAAGCCTATTTGGAAGGGGATCCCGATGGTAATACGTCACCGGACAGGCAAATTGTATTTGTGCGCCGTGTGGGTTCGGATACATGGTTCTGTGTGGTCAATTCAGAAAACCATAGATATGGTGCATTCGGGACTGGCTGGGCTAGGAAGCTAGAATTGGTGGATGGAGACATCCTAAGGATGTTCTCGACTGCCGACTGGGTCGGAAGTGCCTATGTTGGTGACGAAGGATACATTGAAGAGATCGACTTGAATGTACCGGAGCGTCGTGAGACACAGGTACGCTGGGAGGACCTTGATGGTTCCATTCGGGGTGGGGATATTCGTGCGCTTCCAGAAAGCGTCTGGCACTCAATCAGGAGGTGATCATGTCGTGTGCAAACATTGCCATTGTTATCTGTTCGATGAATCTCGTTCCCTTAACGACGTCGTGTGACCGATCTCTTGATCGGGCTCGCAACCTTGGCGTAGAGCGTGCGGAATCAGTGAGGGACCGCATCGCCTTGGTAATCGGGATCGGTGCGTATGATCAGCGAATTGGGATTCTGCCTAATCCCAGAAACGACTCGGACTCGATGGCCAAGAGGCTGCGGGTCATTGGGTTTGATGTCGTGCATCAGGACGACGTGAAACTCGAGGAATTTCGCGACCTCGTGGAAGATTTTGGTGCGCGCTCGGAACAGGCGGAGGTCGCCTTGTTTTTCTTTGCTGGCCATGGAGTGCAATTCCGCGACCGGAATTACTTGGTTCCGGTTGATATCAAACCAAGGGGGGATGAGGAGAACCTGAAGTTGGACGAAGTCACGGTGGACCTGCAAGGCGTGATGGATGGGATGCGGGCCCAACGGAATCTCGTTTTTCTTGATGCCTGTAGGACTCCTCCCGAGAACTTGGTCCCCCCCGCCCCCCGTACCCGTTCCAGCCAGCGGAGCCAAGGCTTGGCGAGAGTGGAACGCCCGCAAGACAGGGACATGTGGATCGGGTACGCTGCGGCTCCCGGAACAGTCGCGGAAGATGGCAAGGCAGGCGGGAATTCGCCGTTCACGGCGGCGCTGCAACAACGAATCGGCTCGCCGGGTGTGGACGTGTCGATCATGTTTCGAGCGGTTGTACGGGATGTGAAGCTGGAGACAACTGGTCGGCAGGAGCCTTGGCTGCGAAGTTCGATTGCGCGGGAAGGGGCATTCATGCTCGTCCCGGGGATACAGGGCGGAGACCTTGATCGAGCCGCGCGAGCATGGCAGGCCGTGAAGGGTTCGAAATCGCGAGCGGTGCTGGAGACGTTCATTGACAAGTTCCGGGATATTCCGGATGCGTCGATCTATGTCGAGTTGGCGCGCGAAGCAGTGGACGCGTTGCTGTTGCAGCCGGGGTATCGGTTTCGGGACTGCGACCCTCCGGATTGTCCACTGGTAGTCGTAGTGCCCGAAGGTGCATATCGGCGAGTGTCGGCCGAGGGTGGTTCGATTTCAGACGAAAGCTTAGAGGTGAATATCCCGTACCGCCTAGCGGTGGGTGTCTACGAGGTGACATTTGAGGAATGGGACGCGTGTGTCGAGGCGAAAGGGTGCATCACCATGCCGAGGGACTGGGGACTGGGGCGGGGTAAGCGTCCAGTGAGGGGTGTTCGTTGGAGCGATGCAGTGCAGTACGTGAAGTGGCTTGGCACAAGGACCGGGGAGCAGTACCGCCTGTTGAGCGAAGCCGAGTGGGAGTATGTGGCTCGTGCGGGTACGGAAAGTCCGTACTGGTGGGGCAATTCGATGGAAGCGGAACGCGCAAATCATTTGAATAGTGGAACCGAATATGAACGCAGGACAAGGCCGGTGGGATCGTACGTAGCGAATCCGTGGGGGCTGCACGACTTGCCCGGCAGCGTTTGGGAATGGGTGCAGGATTGCTGGACCGATGGTCACGTAGGGCGACACGCTCGTGCGCGGGAGATGCCGGGTTGCAACGAGAGAGTCCTGAGGGGCGGATCTTGGAGAACGGAGGAAGCTTTTCTGGATTCGGCGTTCCGTACGTCGGAACTTCCCGAAACGAGGGCCGACGATGTCGGATTTCGTGTTGTTCGGCAAGTGGAGCGTTGAGGTTGACTGGCGGGTGCTTCGTTTAGGCGGCAACTTCCGTTGTGTGTGTGGCTACCAGGAAGGGAGACAGACATGAGAATCAAATCTGATGCAGGATCGGTTGGCGGGTCTGCAGCTGGAGCCGCCAGTCGGGTGCTTGTCGGAAGGCGCACATGCGGGGTGCTCGGGACGAGGTGGGTACTTCTAACTGCCTTGTTGGCGAACCCGCCTCTGCAGTCGCGGTCAGTCGAGACCTTTGCCTGCGAGGTCAGCGGTCGGTCGGAGGATGTGCCCGTGAGCCGCGAGCCCACCCACCACGAGGAGCATCCCTGGCAAGTGGCCCTCTTTCGTGACGGCCGCTTTGCTTGTAGCGGGATCCTGATCGATACCGAATGGGTGCTCGCTACGGGCGCATGCGTGGCTGGCAACAGTTCTCAGTCGCTGGCAGTCGGGCACGGATTGACAGATCTCAGCGAGCCGGGGACGGTGGCGCGACTTTCGCGACATCCAGTGCGTGAGGTTCGCGTCCATCCGGAGTTTGATCGGACGATCCTCAAGAACGATATTGCGCTGCTGCGGCTTGCCGTTCCCGTCGTAGATGCTCGTGACAGCCACGCGAACTTGCCGAAGGGCGAGACCCGTGCGCTCGAGCGAGCGGGAACCTGTGCTGTCGTAACGGGCTGGGGTGCTCCAACGGGGTCACGTATTTCCCGCCTGAATGTTGCGAACGCGCGGATCATGAGCCGGGAGGAGTGCCGGTCGGCGTACGGCGGAAGTCGGATTTCCTTCGGCGATATCTGCGCGGGAGTGCCCTGGGCGTCGGTAACAACCTACGGCGATTCCGGAGGTGCGCTGACGGTGCGTGAGTCATCGAATGGGTTGCGCTGGCTGGTGGGTGTCGCAAGCTGGAGTGCTGGAGAATGGGGAAAGCCGGACCCGAAACCAGACGTCTATATGCGGGTAGCGCATTACCGAGGATGGATCGAGCGAACGATGAGTGGTAGCCGAGAACGTCCACGGGAGGGAATGTGATGTCGCACCGGACACTGTGGATGGTACTGCGCTTCGTGTGCATCGGCCCTCGCGATTTTCGCAACTGGCGCGGAAGATTTATCGAGCATGCGGGAGTACGGGAACTGAGGAAATCCGCACATCCGGGCCAGACGATGCATCGCAGAGAGAGGAGATCTCGGTGGAGTTCGTAGAGATTCCGGCGGGGAGCTTCCAGATGGGGTCCCCCGAGGGAGAGTCAGGCCGGTTGTTCGACGAGGTTCAGCACGAGCGGTTTGTGGATCAGTTCTGGATGGGGAAATTCGAGGTGACGCAAGGGCAGTGGGAGGCAGTCATGGGGTCGAATCCGTCTCATTTCTCGAATTGTGGGGTCGACTGTCCGGTGGAGTGCGTGAGTTGGCACGACGTGCAAGAGTTCATCGGGAGGCTGGACGGGCGGGAAGCGGCGAACGGGAGTTCGGCCCGGTACCGGCTGCCGACAGAAGCGGAGTGGGAGTACGCGGCGCGGGCGGGGACGACCGGGGCGCGGTACGGGGAGTTGGACGAGATCGCGTGGTGGTCTGGGAACAGCGGGGGCCGGCCGCATCCGGTGGGCCTCAAGCGGGCGAACCCGTGGGGGCTGCACGACATGCTGGGGAACGTCTGGGAGTGGACTTCAGACCGGTACCGATCCTATCCCGGTGCTGAAGGGTTTGAGGAGGCCGAGGAGCGGGTCATTCGCGGCGGTTCCATCTATCACATTCCGTGGCACCCGCGATCTGCACTTCGTTGGAGTTGCCCTGCCAACAAGGCGCACAGCGATTCCGTCCCATTTAGCACCATCCCCCACTACTCCCGCCACCCACCGCACATCGGTTTTCGCTTGGTCAGGACAGGGTGACAGCTTGGCCCTCTCGCCCTTTTTCACGTGGATGCTACGCGCAAAGAAGGTGTTCCGCACCCCTGGGCGGGACGACTCAGCGCAGCGAGTGCCGATCCAGATGGAGCTCGTCGAGATTCCGGCGGGGAGCTTCTGGATGGGGTCGCCCGAGGGAGAGAGTGGCCGATCGGCCGACGAGGTCCAGCACGAGCGCTATGTGGATCAGTTCTGGATCGGAAAATACGAGGTCACGCAGGGGCAGTGGGAGGCCGTGATGGGTGCGGAGCCGCCTTATTCCTCGGGCTGCGGAGTCAACTGTCCAGTGGAGCTGAGGCGTTGGGACGACATACAGGAGTTCATCGCAAGGTTGAACGAGCGGGAACGCGATTCTGGCTTCTCTTACCGGCTGCCGACAGAGGCGGAGTGGGAGTACGCGGCGCGGGCGGGAACGACCGGGGCGCGGTACGGGGAGTTGGACGAGATCGCGTGGTGGCCTGGGAACAGCGCAGGCCGGCCGCATCCGGTGGGCCTCAAGCGGGCGAACCCGTGGGGGCTGCACGACGTGCTGGGGAACGTCTGGGAGTGGACTTCAGATTGGTACCGATCCTATCCCGGTGCTGACCGTGAGTTTGACGCTACGGGCGAGATTCGAGTAATTCGCGGCGGGGGTGATCGGGTGGCGGATCGGGGACAGGAATTCCTTTCTCCCTACAACATAGGATTTCGCGTGGTCAAGACGAGGGAAGAGTTGGCACTCTTACCTCTTCACCCTTGGATGGGGATCGCGAAAAAGGAACCCCGCATCCAGATGGAGTTCGTCGAGATTCCGGCGGGGAGCTTCTGGATGGGGTCGCCCAAGGGAGAGAATGGCCGGCGGGACGACGAGCACCAGCACCAGCGGTTTGTGGATCAGTTCTGGATCGGGAAATACGAGGTCACGCAGGGGCAGTGGGAGGCCGTGATGCGTTCCAATCCGTCTGGATTCTCGGACTGCGAGGTCGACTGTCCCGTGGAGTGTGTCGGGAATCAAGTGCAGGCGTTCATCGGAAAGTTGAACGAGCGAGAAGCTGAAACTGGATACCGATACCGCTTACCGACGGAGGCGGAGTGGGAGTACGCGGCGCGGGCGGGGACGACCGGGGCGCGGTTCGGGGAGTTGGACGAGATCGCGTGGTGGTCTGGGAATAGCGCAGGCCGGACGCATCCGGTGGGTCGCAAGCGGGCGAACGCGTGGGGACTGCACGACATGCTGGGAAACGTCTGGGAGTGGACAGCTGATTCGTATCGACCGTATCCCGGCTATGAGAATCGCGACTGGTCCTCCAGCGCCCCGGTCGTCCCCGCCCGCGCCGGCCGCAATGGCCCGCGTGGTCTCTTTCACAGTGGAGATGCCCGCGAATTCGATTCTCACTCGGACAGGTTGGTGCTTCGTGGCGGCTGCTACTGGGATGATGCGGAGGATGTGCGGCTTGCGCATCGGGTCCACTGGGATCCCGATCTCGGCAATATCCCGGAATTCGGTTTTCGCTTGGTCAGGGAGGGGGGAGCGTTGGCACGCTATTGCATTGGGCCCCGATTGGGAAGCGCGGAAGAGGAACCCCGAACGCCCGAGTCGGACGATGCAATGGAAGGGGCACCGATCGGAGTGGAATTCGTACGGATTCCGGCGGGGAGCTTCTGGATGGGCTCGGCCGAGGGAGAAGTGGGCCGATCGGATGACGAGCACCGGCACGAGCGGGCTGTGGGTCAGTTCTGGATGGGGAAACACGAGGTGACGCAGGGACAGTGGGAGGCGGTGATGGGTTCCAACCCGTCTCGATTCTCGGATCGTGGCGCAGACTATCCCGTGGAATCTGTGAGCCGGGACGATGTGCAGGAGTTCATCGCGAGGTTGAACGAACTTGAATCAGAGGATGGATGCAGATACCGGTTACCGACCGAAGCGGAGTGGGAGTACGCGGCGCGGGCGGGGACGACCGGGGCGCGGTACGGGGAGTTGGACGAGATCGCGTGGTGGTCTGGGAATAGCGCGGGCCGGACGCATCCAGTGGGTCGGAAGCGGCCGAACGCTTGGGGACTGCACGACATGCTGGGAAACGTCTGGGAGTGGACGGCGGATTGGTACCGGTCCTATCTCGGAGCTGATCGCAAATTCAGTGATCTCTGTCTAGTGAATCGCGGTGCCAGCTGGGGCAGCCATGCGTGGAGCGCACGGTGTGCGTATCGCAACCGCAACTCGCCACGCACTCGTAGCCGTTACATCGGCTTCCGCTTGGTCAGGACGGAGTGATCGATCGCCTCATGCATACCAAACTCCAGCTGGGAACCTCTCTGATCGTGGCTCTGTGTGGGCTGGGCTGCGTACCGGGAGGCTTGGTCCCAGCGTACCCGGCTGCGCTGGTTGTGGAGGGGGTCCCTAGCGGCTCCGCGCAGCAGCTATCGCAACGCGAATTGCCAGGAACGACCGCCGCCGCCGAGACTCCTCCATGGGTGGCGACCGCTTGGCCGCCAGCCGTTCTCAAGGGGATCTACCTGTCATTCTGGTCCGCTTCCTCGGACCGACGCATTGGAGCGGTGACCAAACTCGCCGGAGATGGCTTGATCAATGCCGTCGTGATCGATGTCAAAGACGTTCTGGGTCGGGTTGGCTACGACGCCAATGTGCCGGAGGCCGCGGCGCACGGGGCCCGCATGCGCGTTATCGCCGATCTCGAATCGCTCGTCTGCACGCTCCACCAAGCTGGTCTCTACGTGATTGCCCGGTTAGCTGTGTTCAAGGATACGAAGCTGGCCGAAGCGCGACCGCGCCTCGCGATCCACAGTCGGCGGGCGCAGCCTGCGGTCGGGCCGCCCTTCTTGTCCGTCGACACGTTGTGGCGGGACAAAGCCCAGCGGGCATGGATGGATCCCGCGGCGGAGGATGTATGGGCGTATAACGCGGCGATCACGGCGGACGTGTTCCGAGCAGGCGTCGACGAGGTGAATCTCGATTACATCCGCTTCCCGACGGACGGGGATCTGCATGACATGCATTTCGCGGTGCGCCGGGCCGCGATGTCCCGGCGGGAAGTTCTGCGCGCGTTCTTCGCCTATTTCCGCCGGCAGTTCCCCGGCCAGTGCCTCTCGGCCGATCTGTTCGGACTGGTCACCGTGGCGCGAGACGACCTAGGCATCGGCCAAGTGCTGGAGGACGCGGCGCCTTACTTCGATTTTCTGTGCCCGATGGTCTACCCGTCGCACTACGCGCGGGGCTTTCGGGGATTTCGCAAGCCGGCGGAGCACCCGTACGAGGTGGTGCATCACGCGCTGGCGGCGGCCCGGGAGCGCTTGGAGGCATTCGGTGCCGACAGTTCGAACTCAGCAAGGCTGAGGCCTTGGTTGCAGGATTTCCATCTCGGGGCGCTCTACGACGCCGAGATGGTCAGAGACCAGATCGAAGCGACCCGCGAAGCCCTTTGCGAGGAGTACGGGGGCTTTCTGTTGTGGAACGCGCGGAACGTGTACACCGCCGAGGCCTTGAAGTAGGGCTTCCTCGGGAGCGAGAGACGATGCGGTCATTGAGCAAAGGCGGGCTAGGTATCCGGTCAGAGGGAGATTCCACTCGTTGCAGTTGCCATTGCTTGGCACCCTGCCAGAAGGGGGATGGGAATGAAACAATTCGATCTTGATGCTGTGCGGTCCAGAATCGTCGGAACCATCGGGGGGTTGCGAGCAGTTCCCGCTTGGGCGCGTGGTCTCGTGCGCTCGGGTGACGGCAGGAACTACCGCGCGATTGCCGTCTTGGCGATCGTGGCGGCCGTGTCAATAGCCGGCCTGCTTGAAGGCAAGTACTCGCTCCTGTCAAGGCTATTCGCACCGCCGGACGGAGACCCGGTTCAGGTATCGCGGGCGTTCCCTTTGCTCTCCCTGACGGACTTGGCGGGGGAACTCGGTGCCGAGTTCTTCGGCGGCAAGGATCCGGCCGCGCTGGTCCAGCAGGGCGTGCAGAGGATCGCGACCATGCAGCTAGCCAACGGGGGCTTCGCGCTTTGGCCGGGCGGCGAGAACGTTTACCGGTGGGGCACGGTCTACGCGACCCACTTCTTGGTCGAGGCGCGGCGCGCAGGCCACTCGGTGAACAGCGCGCTCATTGACGATGCGATTGCCTACTTGGCTCGATCCGTGAGGTCGACAGGGTCCCCTCGCGCGGGCGGGGAGCATGGGGGCGACGCCGGACGGAGACTTGGAAATCGTGGGGGGCAACAGCGCGCCGGTGCTGGACGGGCAGGCGTGGTACGGAGCGGATCCCGGGGTGACGTACGCAGGCGGCTGGCATTGCCCGGACTGGGCAGAGAAGGAGGACGAGGCGGAGCGGTGCGGTCCGCGCGTGGTGGGCTTGAACCGGGCGAACGGATGGGGGTTGCACGAAATGCTGGGGAACGTGTGGGAGTGGGTTGGGGACTATTACGGAAAGTATCCGTCGGAGTCGGTGACGGAACCCACGGGCCCTCGCACGGGCTCGTCCCGGGTGGTTCGGGGCGGCGGCTGGTACGACTACGCGAGGTACGTTCGGTCGGCGGATCGCGACAGCTACTCGCCCGGCACCCGCGACTTCACCATCGGCTTCCGCCTGGTCAGGACAAAATGACGCTTGGCACTCTTACCCCCTTACCATCGGCCGCACAGCGGGAGACGGCGCGCGCCTGTCGGCGCAGGCCGGAGCGTCAGCGACCGAGGCGCGCCGCCGGGCGTGCGCCGGGGCCGCTGGCTTGCCGGCGGCCCCGCGATTTGGCAGAGACCGCTGCGCGGAGCGGATCCATTCCTGCACCCTGCCGATTCGCCACGGTGCGATCCGATCCCAATCCGCACAGTCTGGACGGATCCACGCGACATACGAGGCGCGGTCGGTGCGGAGGGGGCGTGCCGGCGGTCTTGATTGCGGACCGATGCGCCGGCACGTTACCAGAAAGTTCCGCTGAGCGCGGAGGCCCATTCCCGCGCGGACCGGCTGTATTGGTCCGGGAGGAGTGAGGGATGGCAATCTCACCGCATTCGATCCGGCTGCGAGTTGTCGGCGTTGGCCGACTGGGATCAGGAGGAATCATGCACTCAGAAACACTGCAGGAGCGGACGGTCGCGACTGGGTTGATCGTTCTCAGCGGGACGCGCGGGACGCTCGACGGGATCGTGCGTCCGAGCCGATGCCAGCCTGACAGAGGTGCTGTTGGCGGAGGAGGGGCGGCTGCGTGGAGCGGAGTTGGCGCACGGATGGCACTGGCAGCAGGGCTGCTGGCAGCGGCCCTTCTCATTTGCAGCGATGCGCGCGGGCAGGGGAGCGCACGGATGTCGGCTCAGCGAGCGGGTGCGCGAGTGGCACTGGTGATCGGGAACGCAGCGTACGAATCCGCGGAGATCGCGGATTTGCGAAACCCGGGGCGCGACGCGGAGAAGGTGGGGCAGGCACTCGAGCGGGCAGGCTTCACGGTGACCATTCTGGGTGACCAGAAGGAAAACCAGTTTCACGATGCGCTCGATCAATTCGGGAAGGACGCGCGGTTTGCTACAGCCGCGGTGTTCTACTACGCGGGACACGGGATCGAGCAGGACGGCAAGAATTACCTACTGCCCGTGGACATGGAGAAGCCGAAGTATCTGAACGACGCGATCGATGTGGCGGAGGTGATCGAGTCGATGCAGGGGCGGCAGAACGTGGTGTTCTTGGACGCGTGCCGGACGGAGCCGGGGCGCGGGGTGCGGGGGGCATCGGAGTTGCTGAGCCGGGGCTTGGTGGCAGTGGAGACTTCGGGGAGGCAAATCAAGATCGGGTACGCGGCGGAGTCGGGGAAGCCGGCGCTGGACGGGAAGGCGGGGGGCAACTCGCCGTACGCGGCGGCGCTGGCGGCACATTTGGAGACACCGGGGCTGCGGCTGGTGGACCTGCTGATGAGGGTGGGAAACGCGGTGGAAGACTCGACCGAAGGGGAACAGGTGCCGTGGGATAGCGGGAAGATGCGTGAGAAGTTCTATTTCGTGGTGCCACCCTCGCCCAATGTCAAGCCCGATGACGAGACGTCGGGTGGCGGGGAGCCGGTCGTAGATGGCCCGCCGGTCGTGTCGGGAGATCCACTGGACAAGGAGGATTCAGTAGTGGTGATCCCGCCGCTGCCGCCGTGGGAGCGGGAGTGGAAGCTGCTGATGGAGATCGAGGATCCGGGCTTGGTGCGGGCGTACATCGGCAAGTTCAAGGGCAATCCCGAGGCGGCGACATTCGTGGCAGCTGCGGAGGTGCGCTTGGATCTTCTGACCAAGGTGGATCCGCCGAGCACATGGCGCAGTCCGTTGGGGATGGAGTTCGTTTGGATTCCGGCGGGGAATTTCGTGATGGGGTCGCCTGTCGGCGAGGCGGGCCGGTTGGAGGACGAGGACCCCCAACACGAAGTGCGGATCAGTCGGGGGTTTTGGATGGGGAGATACGAGGTGACGCAGAGCGAGTGGGAGGCGGTGATGGGGGAGAACCCCTCCCATTTCAAGGATTGCGGCCCGCGGTGTCCCGTGGAACAGGTCTCTTGGAATGATGTGCGGCGCTTCATCTGGGAGTTGAATATGAAGGAGCGTCCAAAGGGGTATGAGTACCGGTTGCCGACGGAGGCGGAGTGGGAGTACGCGGCGCGGGCGGGGACGCCGGGGGCGCGGTATGGGGTGTTGGACGCGATCGCTTGGCACGTTGGCAACAGTGCGGGGAAGACGCATCCGGTGGGGCTGAAGCAGGCGAACGGGTGGTGGTTGCACGACATGCTGGGAAACGTGTGGGAATGGGTTAGCGATGCATACGCTGAGTATCCGCGCGGTTCGGTGACGGATCCGCATTTCGTGCAGTACGGCCACGGCTCGACCACCGTTGGCAGTCTCCGGGTGAAGCGGGGAGGCAGTTGGGACGCCGACGCAGTGGACATTCGGTCGGCGGTTCGGGCCCACGGCTCGGATGCCTCACAAACTTCCCCTGGCTGGAGATCCCTGCGCATCGGCTTCCGCTTGGTCCGGGAAAAGTTCGTGGTGCCACCCTCGCCCAATGTCAAGCCCGATGACGAGACGTCGGGTGGCGGGGAGCCGGTCGTAGATGGCCCGCCGGTCGTGTCGGGAGATCCACTGGACAAGAAGGATTCAGTAGTGGTGATCCCGCCGCTGCCGCCGTGGGAGCGGGAGTGGGAGCTGCTGAAGGAGATCGAGGATCCGGGCTTGGTGCGGGCGTACATCGGCAAGTTCAAGGGCAATCCCGAGGCGGCGACGTTCGTGGCAGCTGCGGAGGTGCGCTTGGACCTTCTGACCAAGGTGGATCCGCTGGACGTGTCGGGTTCCGGAGGCGGCCTGAGTTCGGGCGGCGGCATCGGTGGCGGCGTCTCCATGGTCCGCGTCGTCCGCAGGGTCGAGCCCGAATACCCCGAGGAGGCCCGCAAGGCAAAGCACCAGGGAACCGTGTTGCTGGGGTTTGAAGTCTGGGAGGATGGCCTAGCGCATAACATCCGTGTGCTGGAGAGTGCGGGCCTTGGTTTGGACGAGAAGGCTATCGAGATGCTCGAGAAGTGGACATTCCGGCCGGCCATGAAGGACGGCGAGCCGGTGCGGACGACCGTGAAGATAGGCGTGAATTTCAGCTTGCTCTAACGTGACATCCGAAGAGAAATTGGGAGGAACCATGCACGCAGAAACACTGCAGGGGCGGACTGTCGCGCGTGGGTTGATCGGATTCAGCGGAACGCGCGGGATGATCGACGGGATCGGGTGCCCGAGCCAATGCCGGCGGGATGGAGGCGCCGTTGGCGGAGGAGGGGCGGCTGCGCGGATGGCACTGGGCGCAGCGCTACTCGCCGCGGTGCTACTGGCGGGGTGCGTTGCGGGGACCGACGACGACAGCGTTGCGGACGACCGGACGAGCGGTGTCGAGTCGACCCGCGACGCGGGTCCGCGGGTGGCGCTGGTGATCGGGAACGCGAGGTACAAGTCGTCGTCGATCGGGCGCTTGGAGAACCCGGAGCGCGATGCGAAGAGCGTGGCGCAGGCACTGGATCGGGTGGGTTTCGACGTGGAAGTTGAGCGGAATCTGGCGGAAGGTGCATTCCACAATGCGCTGAAAGCGTTTCGGGAGAAGTCGCGACGGGCGGCGACCGCGGCGTTCTACTACGCGGGGCACGGGATGGAGGAGGGAGGTGTGAACTACCTGATCCCCGTGGACATGGAGAGCCCGAAGGCAACTCACGACGCCGTGGAGCTGGGCGAGGTGATCGGGGCGATGCAGGGGCAGCGGAACTTGGTGTTCCTGGATGCGTGTCGGACACCGCCGGGGCGCGGGTTGCGAGGGGACTCGGATTCGCCGTTACGGCGAGGGCTGGCGGCCGTGGCACTCCGGCGGGAGACCGACGACGACATCCTGATTTCTTACGCGGCGCCGCCGAAGAACCCGGCACTGGATGGCGAGAAGGGCGGCAATTCGCCGTACGCGGCGGCATTGGCGGAGCACATGGTGGTGCCGGGGCTGCGGCTGGCGGACATGTTGATGAGGGTGCGGAACACGGTGCAAGGGGCGACCGATAGGGAGCAGAAGCCGTGGCGAAGCGGATCGCTGGGCGCACCGTTCTATTTCGTGCCGGGGATGCCTTCCGTGCCGGATTGGGAGAGTGCCTGGGAGCAGGTAGAGGGCATACAGGATCCGGCGAAGGTCGATCAGGTGCGTGCGTACATCCGGGAGTACAGGGGCGAGCCTCGGGCTGCGAGGTGGGTGGCGATTGCGAGGGAGCTGGCGGACAAGCTGGAGGAGCTGGCGAAGCCGCCCCTCCCACAGTTTGGCAACGGCGGCGTGGCGACGGCCGGCGGGGGACCAGCCGGAGTGGACCCGGAGCCGCCAGGAGCGACGGGAGGGGGAACGGGCGTGCCGGGCGGGGGTGCGCGAGCGCCGCGGCCGGGGTCCGTGTGGGAGAGTCCATTGGGGATGGAGTTCGCGTGGGTGCCGGCGGGGAGGTTCGTGATGGGCTCGCCGGAGGGCCTCGGTCGCGACGATCGTCAGCACGAGGTGCGGATCAGTCAAGGATTCTGGATGTACGTGGTTGCCCGGTTAGCCGTGTTCAAGGACACGAGGCTGGCCGAAGCGCGAACGGATCTCGCGATCCACAGTCGGCGGGCGCAGCCTGCGGTCGGGCCGCCCTTCTTGTCCGTCGACACGTTGTGGCGGGACAAAGCCCAGCGGGCATGGATGGATCCCGCGGCGGAGGATGTATGGGCGTATAACGCGGCGATCACGGCGGACGTGTTCCGAGCAGGCGTCGACGAGGTGAATCTCGATTACATCCGCTTCCCGACGGACGGGGATCTGCATGACATGCATTTCGCGGTGCGCCGGGCCGCGATGTCCCGGCGGGAAGTTCTGCGCGCGTTCTTCGCCTATTTCCGCCGGCAGTTCCCCGGCCAGTGCCTCTCGGCCGATCTGTTCGGACTGGTCACCGTGGCGCGAGACGACCTAGGCATCGGCCAAGTGCTGGAGGACGCGGCGCCTTACTTCGATTTTCTGTGCCCGATGGTCTACCCGTCGCACTACGCGCGGGGCTTTCGGGGATTTCGCAAGCCGGCGGAGCACCCGTACGAGGTGGTGCATCACGCGCTGGCGGCGGCCCGGGAGCGCTTGGAGGCATTCGGTGCCGACAGTTCGAACTCAGCAAGGCTGAGGCCTTGGTTGCAGGATTTCCATCTCGGGGCGCTCTACGACGCCGAGATGGTCAGAGACCAGATCGAAGCGACCCGCGAAGCCCTTTGCGAGGAGTACGGGGGCTTTCTGTTGTGGAACGCGCGGAACGTGTACACCGCCGAGGCCTTGAAGTAGGGCTTCCTCGGGAGCGAGAGACGATGCGGTCATTGAGCAAAGGCGGGCTAGGTATCCGGTCAGAGGGAGATTCCACTCGTTGCAGTTGCCATTGCTTGGCACCCTGCCAGAAGGGGGATGGGAATGAAACAATTCGATCTTGATGCTGTGCGGTCCAGAATCGTCGGAACCATCGGGGGGTTGCGAGCAGTTCCCGCTTGGGCGCGTGGTCTCGTGCGCTCGGGTGACGGCAGGAACTACCGCGCGATTGCCGTCTTGGCGATCGTGGCGGCCGTGTCAATAGCCGGCCTGCTTGAAGGCAAGTACTCGCTCCTGTCAAGGCTATTCGCACCGCCGGACGGAGACCCGGTTCAGGTACTGGATGTGAAGCTGGATCGGCAAGACCGGCGCTCGGTCGACATCTTCTTCGATCGCTTGGTCGTGCCGGAACTAGAACGGATCGGGCAGGACTTGAGTCTTGTTCCCGCGACCGTGAGCCCCGAAACCGACGGGCGATGGTACTGGACAGAGCCGAGCGTGCTGCGCTTCGAGCCAACCGAGGCACTGGCGGTGGCGACGCGCTACGACATTCGACTCCTGCCGGATCGCTTCCTCGTGCCGGGAACGTACTTGCAGGGGACGGAACGCCTGTCCGTCAGCACGGATCGATTCCGGGTGGTAGACCTGGAATTGGAGGAAGAGGCCCTCGCGGGCAAATTCGGCCATGTAGCCCTGCGGGGCGAGATTCGATTCAACTACCCGGTTTCCGCCGCGGAACTTGACCAGCATATGCGCTTGGTCGATCCCCTGAAAGGGGAACGCGAACCGGTAGGATTGACCTTTCTGACCGCCGTTTCGGCTCGAGTCATCGGCTTTCGCACGGAGCCCCTGGTCAAGGCGAAGAGCGCACGGGGCGTGCGACTCGAGGTGGCACCGGACCTGCAGCCGGCTGTCGGCAACGTTTCCTTGACCCGCCCGTGGTACCACACTGTCAGCATCGGATCGATCGACAATCTGGTCCTGCGCGACGTCGACCCTGTTTCCGGCGCGGAGGAGTCGCGCATCCATCTTCGTTTTTCGTCTCCGGTGGATCCCAATACAGCTCGGGAGTACATCGAACTTGAGCCGACCGAGGATTACCGCCTATCTTCTACGGGCAACACCTTGACGCTCGCGGGCGGATTCAAGCCGGGTACGCAACTCCGCTTGGTTGTATCGGAGGGCCTTACCGCCTTGGACGGTGCCTCGCTCCGCGAGAGCCACGCGAATCAAGTGCGGTTCGGCGACCTGCCGTCGTACATCGATTTCAAGGAAGACGGGGAATTCATTGCCGCCAGCGGAGATCGCACAGTTGTCATTGAGAGCCGCAACATCCCCGCGGCTCGCCTGCATATCGACCGGGTCTACCGAAACAACTTGCACGCGATGTTCGTGACCGGCAGCTTCGGGTCCGCTTGGCGGAATGTGGAATGGTATGGCGACCGGATCGTCGACGAGGAACTGAATCTGGGCGGGGCGGCAAATGAGATGATCCGCACGGCCATCGATTTGGACCGGTTCATCCAAGGAGAGGACCCCGGCGTTTACCGGATCTCATTGAAGCATGACGCCAGGGTGGACGACCCCAGCCGCTGGCTCATGGTCACGGATCTCGGCGTGGTGGCCAAGCGCAGCGGCGACGAATTCCTGGTCTGGGTGTCCTCGTTCACCAACCTGCGGCCCATCCGCTCCGCACGCGTCCGGCTACTGAGCCACGAGCGGCAAGTGCTCGCCTCGGGCTTCACGGACGCTAACGGGATCTGGCGCACCGGGGATCTGGACCAGCTGCTGCGCGAGGACACGCCCTACCTGCTGGACGTTGCCAAGGGCCGCGACTACAGTTTCCTAGCCTTCCAGCGGCACGCCATCAACACGGCGGGTTTGGATGTCGAGGGCATCCGTGTGCAAAAAGACGGGTACCGGGCCTTCCTTTACGGCGAGCGCGACCTGTACCGCCCGGGCGAGACACTCCGGGGATTGGCGGTCGTGCGGGACGCGAAGAATCGGATCCCGCCCTCGATGCCCGTGCTGGTCCGACACATCGATCCTACGGGCCGTCGCCGCGACATCGAGACGCTGCAGTTGGACGGGGATGGCGGAGCGGAATTGACCCTCTCGATCCCGTCCTTCGCGCGCACCGGGAATCACAAGCTCCAACTTGTCATCGCCGAGGCGGCGGTCGGCACCTATGCCTTCCAAGTGGAAGAATTCGTGCCGGATCGGATCAAGGTGGAGATATCGACGGCCGCGCAGGACTTCCGGCTGGGCGAGGAGCTGGGCTTCGAGAGCGCCGGGACGTACTTGTTCGGGGCCCCGGCCGCGGGCTTGGCGGCCGAGAGCCGCGTGTCGCTACGCGCTGCGGTCTTCTCCTCGGCACTGCATCCCGGCTATGTGTTTCGCAACGCCAGCAGGGAATTCGACGAGGTCGAAGTGTTCCGGGAGCGAGGTGTTACCGACGAGGGGGGCAAGCGGGCGTTTACCGCGATGCTCCCGCCCGGCACCAAGGTCCCGTCGTCATTGGAAGCCGTCATCACTTCACGTATCCAAGAGGATGGCGGGAGGGGCGTCACCGCAACGCAGTACGTGCGGGTCCATCCGTACCCGTACTACGTGGGTCTGAAACGGGTCGGCGAGGGGTACGCGACGCCGGGCAGCGAAGTCGAACTGCAATACGTGGCGGTAACCCCGGCGGACGCTCAGACGGCCGCCGGCCAATTGCAGGCCGAGTTCTACCGTGACCGGTGGCATACCGTCTGGAGGGAGACGTCGTCTGGCGGCTATCGGTGGGAGTCCTACCGAGCCCCGGACCTGGTCGACAGTCGGACCCTGCCGTCCGGCACGGAGCGCGGCAGCTTCGGATTCGCGCCCCCCGCGAGCGGCAGCTACCGGGTCGTCCTCACCGACACCGCGACGGAGGCTTCGACGGAGCTGGCATTCACGGCTAGCGGCCGGGGGTTCTCGCCTTGGGCGATCCGCAATCCGTCCCGCTTGGAATTGGAACTGGATCGCGACGAGTACGCGTCGGGCACGGGCGCGGAGTTGCAGATCCGGGCCCCGTTCCCCGGGCGGGTGTGGCTGACGGTCGAACGCGACGCGATCCATTACTCGCGGATGTTCGATCTCGCGGGGAACACGGCCAGCGTGCAACTGCCTGTTCGACCTGAATGGCGGCCGCACGTTTACGTGACGGCCACGTTGATCCGCGCGACGGACGAGCTGCCCCCGGGCCAGCCGGCGCGGGCCTTCGGCGCGATTCCCCTCAAGGTCGACTTCGACCGGAACCGCTTGGACGTGCGGGTCGAGGCCGCCGAGGAGATTCGGCCGGAATCCCGGCTAGCGGTGAATGTCCGGACCGCGCCGCATGCCGTGGTCACGGTCGCCGCCGTCGACGAGGGAATTCTCCAGCTGGTCGACCAAGCGACACCCGACCCGTTTCCGTTCTTCTACCGACAGATCGCTCTAGGCGTCAAGAGTTACGACACATTCGCATGGCTCATGCCCGAAAGCAAGCCCACCGAAGGCGACACGCTAGCGGGGGGCGGCCTCCCCCGGGGACCTCTGGCGGAGTCCCCGAACACCGCGGGCATCCGCCGGGCCAAGCCGGTGAGTTTCTGGTCCGGACCGCTGAAAGCGGACGCCAGCGGACGGGCCGCGGCGTCGTTTGAGGTCCCCGAGTTCCAAGGGACGCTACGGCTCATGGCGGTGGCCCACGCCGGAGATCGCTTCGGCGCGGCCGAAGGGTTCGCGCAGGTCCGGAGCCCGCTGGTGGTGTTGCCCACGGCGCCTCGCTTCGTTTCCTTCGCCGAGCCTTTCCGCATGCCGGTCGCGGTGCGCAACGCCACGGGCAGGGCCGGAAGCTTCCGGGTTTCGCTCCGCACGGCCGGACCGGTCACCAACGCGGGCGAGGCCGCGCGCTCGGTTGACCTCGCGGATGGCGCGCAGGCCACGATCTATTTCGACTTGGAGAGCGGCGACCGCCAAGGGGAGATCGGCTTGCAGGTCCGGGCCGTTGGCAACGGCGAGGTGTCGACAGCGTCCGCGGTGCTGCCGTTGCGCCCCGATCTGCCGGAACTCACCGTCACGGCCGCGGGACGGCTCGGGGAAGGCACTACCACCTTGCAAGCGCCGGATCTCGCGGCCTTCCGCCCCGGCAGCCTCGTGCGAACGCTGCGCATCAGCGGCCTGCCGCTGGTCCGCTTCCAAGGCAAGCTGCGACGACTGCTGCGGTATCCGCACGGCTGCTTGGAACAGACTACATCGCGGGCGTTCCCTTTGCTCTCCCTGACGGACTTGGCGGGGGAACTCGGTGCCGAGTTCTTCGGCGGCAAGGATCCGGCCGCGCTGGTCCAGCAGGGCGTGCAGAGGATCGCGACCATGCAGCTAGCCAACGGGGGCTTCGCGCTTTGGCCGGGCGGCGAGAACGTTTACCAGTGGGGCACGGTCTACGCGACCCACTTCTTGGTCGAGGCGCGGCGCGCAGGCCACTCCGTGAACAGCGCGTTCATTGACGAAGCGATTGCCTACTTGGCTCGATCCGTGAGGTCGACAGGGTCCCCTCGCCCTGATCGCCTGCGAAGGACCGTATACGCGCTCTACGTCCTAGCGCGCGCCGGGGCGCCCGAGCAAGGCGTGATGGAGACGGTCCGCCGGCAGTTCCCGGTCGACGGGATGAGTCCCGACGTGCGGGCCCTGTTCGGTGCCGCATACGCGGCGACTGGGAACAGGGGCGTGCTGGATGAAATGGCCAAGGGCGTTGTCGATGTGGATCCGACGGGCCGCGAGACGGGCGGGGATCTGAATTCCACCGTGCGCAACCGTGCCCTGCTGTTGCTGGCATTTCTCGATGCCAACCCGCAGCATCCCGCTGTTCCGCAGTTAGTAGAGCGCTTGATGGGGGAGGCGGAATCCGATTGGTGGAGCACGCAGGAGAGTGGCTTCGCGTTCCTGGCGCTCGGGCAGTTCTTCCGGAAGCAACAGGTGCGGACGGCCTATGCGGGGCGCGTGTCCGTCGACGGCCAAGCGGCAGGAACGTTCGGCGCGGAGACGAAGACGTTCGCGGGGCTCCCCGCTACCGGCGACCTGCGCATCGAGGTCGAGAGTACGTCGGAAGGCCCGAGCTACTACTTGGAGACGGTGCGCGGCATTCCGGCCGATGACGCCTACGAGCCGGAGCAGCGCGGCATGGCCGTGCGGCGGAAGTTCATGGACCGGGAAGGCGAGCCGCTGGATCTGGATGCAGTCGGGCAGGGTCAACTCGTGGTCATGCAGACCGAGGTGCGCAGCTTGGCGGGGCGCATCGACAATGTCGTCGTCGAGAGCCTGCTGCCGGCCGGTCTGGAAGTCGAGAACCCGCGGCTGCAGGGCACGGAGCGGCTGCCGTGGATGAAGTCGTCCGGCATGCGTCCGGAGCACTTGGATCTCCGCGATGACCGGGTGCTGGCGTACACCCGCGCGGGCGAGGAGTGGAAGAGCCAGTATTCGCTCTTGCGCGCGGTGACCGTGGGCACCTTCCGCGTGCCGCCGGTAGCGGTGGAAGCGATGTACGACCGCGAGCTGCGAGCGACGGGCGGACGGGAGACGCTACATGTCGAGCCCGGGCATTGAGAATCCGGAGGAGCCGGGCATGTGGACGGGGCCGAACGGTCGCATCACGATCCGGCGGGCCCTTCTGGCCGTCACGGCGGGCGGACTTGTCGGTTTCCTCGGCTTGGACTGCCTCTTTCCATTCCCTTACCACCGGTTGCACGAGCCGCGTTCGGCAGTCGTGCGCGACCGGCACGGCGAGGTGCTGCGGGCGTTCATCGCGAGCGACGAGCAGTGGCGGTTCCCGGTGGCCTTGAACGAGGTCGAACCGGTGCTCAGGAATGCGATTCTCGAGTCGGAGGACCGATGGTACTACTGGCATGTCGGCGTGAATCCGCTCTCCGTCGCGCGTGCCGCGTGGAGCAACTGGACGTCGGGTCGGGTCGTTTCCGGAGCCTCGACGATTCCGATGCAAATCGCGCGGATGGCCGAGCCGAAGGAAAGAACCCTGCTCGCGAAGGCTGCGGAGATGTTCCGCGCCTTGCAACTGGACTGGCACTTCGGCAAGGACGAGTTGCTGGAGATTTACCTGAACCTGCTGCCGCAGGGCGGCAATCGACAGGGAGTCGGCGCCGGGGCCTATTTCTATTTCGGCAAGCGGCCGCAGCGACTCTCGCTGGCCGAGGCCGCGCTGCTGGCCGTGCTGCCCCGGTCGCCAGCGAGCTACGATCCCACGCGCAACGCGGATGCCGCGCTGGCAGCGCGAAACGAATTGCTGCACACGCTGGAGAGGCGGGGGGCCTTTGACGAGGCGACCGTGGCCTTGGCCCAGCGCGAGGCACTGCCGGAGCGACTCCGTCGGATTCCCTTTCGCGCGCCGCACTTCGCGCGACACATGGTCGCCCGCGCGGGCGGTGCCGGGGACATCGTCACGACAATAGACGGAAGCTTGCAGCGGGTCGCGGAGGAGCGGGCGGCATGGTTCGCCAAGAACCTCCGGGACAGGGGGATCGAGAATGTCGCGGCGGTTGTCATCGACAACGAAACGCGCGCGCTACGGGCGATGGTCGGTTCGGCCGGTTACTTTGAGGCTCCGTACCTGGGCCAGGTCAACGGCGCCATCGCGCGGCGGTCGCCCGGCTCCACGCTCAAGCCGCTGCTCTACGCGATGGCGATCGACTCCGGGCTGGTGATTCCCGAGTCCCGCTTGCTCGATGTGCCCACCGACTTCGGCGGATACGTACCGGAGAACTTCGACTCGACCTACCGCGGGCAAGTGACCGTCGCGGAAGCCTTGGCTGCCTCCCTCAACTTACCGGCGGTGCGGCTGCTGGCGCGGGCGGGGCCCGGCAGGTTTCTGAGCCTGCTGCAGCGGGGTGGTCTCTCGACGCTAGACAAGTCGAGTTCTCACTACGGGCTGGCCCTTGCACTGGGAGCTTGCGAGACCACCTTGCTCGACTTGACCAACTTGTATTGCAGTCTACGGATGGACGGTGTCTGTCGGCCCGTGCAGTTCGTGCCCGGCCGCCCGGATAGGGGTGTGCGCATCGTCTCGCGGGAAGCGGCCCACTTGGTTGGCGAAATCCTCACGGAGGTCTCGCGGCCGGACCTGCCGGGGTCCTGGGCGTTGACCCGGGACGTGCCGAGGGTCGCGTGGAAGACCGGCACCTCCTTCGGGCATCGCGACGCGTGGGCGGTCGGGTTTTCCAGCCGACTAACGATTGGCGTGTGGGTCGGGAACTTTGACGGGAGCGCGGTACGCGGAATTTCCGGAGCCGAGCATGCCGGTCCCCTGCTCTTCGAGCTGTTTCGGGCGCTGGAGGGCGACGGCGGGGAATGGCGCGAGCCCCGGGGCTTGCAGTTGGGGAGCGTGGCGCTATGCGCGGCAAGCCGCGACCTGCCGGGCGAGTATTGCCGCGCGACGATTCAGGCCGAGTACGTTCCCGGGCGGAGCCGCTTGACGCGGTGCGACTGGCATCGAGCGGCCTTCGTCGATCGCAGCAGCGGCCACATCCTGAGCGGGGACTGCTTGGATGGGAGACCGTACGAGCGGCGAGGGCTGACGGTTTACCCTCCCGAGCTGCAGGCTTGGTGGCGCGCCGGAAGGCAGGCCGTCGCTCCGCTTCCGCCCGTCAGCGCGGATTGCGGCGGCGTGCAGGCGGGCACGGCGCCGCGCATCGTGTCGCCCCAAGCGGGCACGCCGTACGTGCTGCGGACCGATGCGCCGGCACGTTACCAGAAAGTTCCGCTGACCGCGGAGGCCGATTCCCGTGCGGACCGGCTGTATTGGTACCAGGACGGCGTCCTGGTCGGGGCTGTCGCGGTCGGTGACCGATTGTTCGTGCCGTTGCGACCGGGCGAGCATCGCTTGGTCGCCGTCGACAACTTCGGGCGGTCGGCATCGACGGCTTACCGAGTCGTCACGGTCGGCGCCAGCATGACGACGGGATCGGGAACGAGGAATTCGGGCTAGGAGATACGCATGCAACACAGGTCAACTGCCGATGGGTCGACGGAAGGAATTCAGCCGCCCCGCCGTTCGCGCGCATCCGCGAAGCCCGCTTTGACGTGTGCCCTGCGGGCATGGGTAGTGGGCTTAGCGCTGCTGGTGGCGAGCGTGGAGTCTGGTTGTTCACGCATTCGGCACTCTATTGATCAGGGCGACGATGCATGGATCAAGCGGGAGTGGACTAACTCGCTGGGGATGGACTTCGTGTGGATTCCGGCGGGGACGTTCGTGATGGGCTCGCCGGGGAGCGAGGCGCGCTGGTGGGGTGTGGAGCGTCAGCACGAGGTGACGATCAGTCAAGGGTACTGGCTGGGTAAGTACGAAGTGACGCAGGGGGAGTGGGAGGCGGTGATGGGGAGGAACCCTGCCCAATTCAAGGGGTGCGGTTCGCGGTGCCCTGTGGAGACCGTGTCTTGGGACGGCGCTCAGTCGTTCATTGAGAGGCTGAATCAACTGGAATCAGGGAGCGGGTACGAGTACCGGTTGCCGACGGAGGCGGAGTGGGAGTACGCGGCGCGGGCGGGGAGCAAGGGGGCGACGCCGGAGGGAGACTTGCAAATCGTGGGGGGCTACAGTGCGCCGGTGCTGGACGGGCAGGCGTGGTACGGAGCGGATCGCGGGGTGACGTACGCAGGCGGCTCGGATTGCCCGGACTGGGCAGAAAAGGCGGACGATGCGGAGCGGTGCGGTACGCGCGTAGTGGGCCTGAACCGGGCGAACGGATGGGGGCTGCACGACATGCTGGGGAACGTGTATGAGTGGACAGCGGACTATTACGGGGAGTATCCGTCGGGGTCGGTGACGGATCCCACGGGACCTAGCGCGGGCTCGTACCGGGTGATACGGGGCGGCAGCTGGTACACCAACGCGAGGCACGTTCGGTCGGCGTATCGCGACTCCTACCCGCCCGGCCGCCGCTACGACACCCTCGGCTTCCGCCTGGTCAGGACAAAATGACGCTTGGCACTCTTACCCCCTTACCATTGGCCGCACAGCGGGAGACGGCGCGCGCCTGTCGGCGCAGGCCGGAGCGTCAGCGACCGAGCCGCGCCGCGGGGCGTGCGCCGGGGCCGCTGGCTTGCCGGCGGCCCCGCGATTTGGCGGAGACCGCTGCAAGGGGCGGTTCGATTCCTGCGCCCCGCTACCTCGGTTCCGGGGTCGCGGTGTGCGCGGGCCGGAGAACAGCAGACCGAAACGTGACGGGAAGGGAGACAGACATGAGAACCGGGTTTGATGCGAGGATCACCATGGGGCTGTGCAGTCGGAGGTCCGGCGGCGAGCCTCCCGCGGGGAGCACGTGGGGGGTGTTGGTGACAGTCTTGGGCTTGCTAGCGGGCCTCGTTGCCGATCGGCCGCTGCGAGCGGAGTCGGTGGCGGGGAGCGCGTGGCGGAGTCCGTTGGGGATCGACTTCGTGTGGGTGCCGGCGGGGACGTTCGTGATGGGATCGCCGGAGGGCGAGGCGGGCCGGGATGACGACGAGCGTCAGCGCGCGGTCACGATCAGTCAAGGGTTCTGGCTGGGGAAGTACGAGGTGACGCAGGGGGAGTGGGAGGCGGTGATGGGCAGTAATCCTTCCTATTTCGTTGAGTGCGGAGCGCGGTGCCCGGTGGAGTGGGTGAGTTGGGAGGAGGTACAGGAGTTCATCTGGAAACTGAACGCGAAGGAATCCGGGAGCGGCTACGCGTACCGGTTGCCGAGTGAGGCGGAGTGGGAGTACGCGGCGCGGGCGGGGACGACCGGGGCGCGGTACGGGGAGTTGGACGAGATCGCGTGGTACGGGGGAAACAGCGGACCCGAGCCCGAGACTCATCCGGTCGGGGAGAAGCGGCCGAACGCGTGGGGGTTGCACGACATGCTGGGGAACGTGTGGGAATGGACGGCGGACTGGTACGGGGCGTATCCGTCTGGTGCGGTGACGGATCCCGCGGGCCCTCGCACGGGCTCGAGCCGGGTGAATCGGGGCGGCAGCTGGGGCAGCCTCGCGAGGAACGTTCGGTCGGCGTATCGCGGCAACCCCTCGCCCGGCCACCGCGCCTACCTCATCGGCTGCCGCTTGGTCAGGACGGATTGACGCTTGGCACTTTTACCCTCTTACCCTTGGCCGCGTAGCGGGAGATGGCGTGCGCCTATCGGCGCAGGCCGGAGCGGTAGCGACCGCGCCGCGCCGCAGGGCGTGCGCCGGGGCCGCTGGCAAGCCAGCGGCACCGCGACTTGGCGGAGACCGTTGCGAGGGGCGGATCAATTCCCGCGCCCCGCTACCTCGGTTCCGGGGTGGCCGAGTGCGCGGGCGGGAGAACAGCAGGCCAAAACGTGAAGGGAAGGGAGACAGACATGAGAACCAGGTTTGATGCGAGGATCACCTTGGGGCTGCGCAGTCGGAGGTCCGGCGGCGAGCCTCCCGCGGGGAGCACCTGGGGGGTGTTGGCGACAGTCGTGGGGTTGCTAGCGGGCCTCGTTGCCGATCGGCCGCTGCAAGCGGAGTTGGTGGCGGGGAGCGCGTGGCGGAGTCCGTTGGGGATCGACTTCGTGTGGGTGCCGGCGGGGACGTTCGTGATGGGCTCGCCGGAGGGCGAGGCGGGCCGGTTTGACGACGAGCGTCAGCGCGCGGTCACGATCAGTCAAGGGTTCTGGCTGGGAAAGTACGAGGTGACGCAAGGGGAGTGGGAGGAGGTGATGGGTTCGAACCCTTCGAACTTCAAGGCGTGCGGAGCGCGGTGCCCGGTGGAGTGGGTGAGTTGGGAGGCCGTACAGGAGTTCATCCGGAAGCTGAACGCGAAGGAATCCGGGAGCGGCTACGAGTATCGGTTGCCGAGTGAGGCGGAGTGGGAGTACGCGGCGCGGGCGGGGACGACCGGGGCGCGGTACGGGGAGTTGGACGAGATCGCGTGGGACAGTGGAAACAGCGGATTCAAGACTCATCCGGTCGGGGAGAAGCGGCCTAACGCGTGGGGGTTGCACGACATGCTGGGGAACGTGTGGGAGTGGGTGGGGGACTGGTACGGGGCGTATCCGTCTGGTGCGATGACGGATCCCGCGGGCCCTCGCACGGGCTCGTACCGGGTGTATCGGGGCGGCGGCTGGAACGCCTACGCGAGGCTCGTTCGGTCGGCGTATCGCCACTACGACTCGCCCGGCTACCGCTTCAACTCCGTCGGCTTCCGCCTGGTTAGGACGGATTGACGCTTGGCACTTTTACCCTCTTACCCTTGGCCGCGCAGCGGGAGATGGCGCGCGCCTACCGGCGCAGGCCGGAGCGGTAGCGACCGAGCCGTGCCGCAGGGCGTGCGCCGGTGCCGCTGGCAAGCCAGCGGCACCGCGACTTGGCGGAGACCGCTGCGAGGGGCGGATCAATTCCCGCGCCCCGCTACCTCGGTTCCGGGGTGGCTGTGTGCGCGGGCGGGAGAACGGCAGGCTAAAACGTGACGGGAAGGGAGACAGACATGAGAACCGGGTTTGATGCGAGGATCACCTTGGGGCTGCGCAGTCGGAGGTCCGGCGGCGAGCCTCCCGCGGGGAGCACGTGGGGGGTGTTGGCGACAGTCTTGGGGTTGCTAGCGGGCCTCGTTGCCGATTGGCCGCTGCAAGCCGAGTTGGTGGCGGGGAGCGCGTGGCGGAGTCCGTCGGGGATGGAGTTCGTGTGGATTCCGGCGGGGAGGTTCGTGATGGGTTCGCCGGAGGGCGAGGCTGGTCGGTATCCCGACGAGCGCCAGCACGAGGTGACCCTCAGCCAAGGCTTCTGGATGGGGAGGTACGAGGTGACGCAGGGGGAGTGGGAGGCAGTGATGGGCGTTGGCAGTAATCTTTCCGAATTCCATCTCTGCGGTCCGCAGTGCCCGGTGGAGCGGGTGAGTTGGTATGACGTGCGGGAGTTCATCCGGAAGCTGAATGCGAAGGAAGCCGGGAGCGGCTACGAGTATCGGTTGCCGACGGAGGCGGAGTGGGAGTACGCGGCGCGGGCGGGGACGACTGCGGCGACGCCGGAGGGAGACTTGCGGATCCTTGGGGAGTATAACGCGCCGGTGTTGGACGGGCAGGCGTGGTACCTAGGGAACAGCGGGGTGACGTACGAGGGGGCTGGGGACTGCCCGGGATGGGAAGAGCGGCAGTACGAGGCGGAGCGGTGCGGCACGCATCCGGTAGGCATGAAGCTGCCCAACGCGTGGGGGTTGCACGACATGCTGGGGAACGTGTGGGAGTGGGTGGGGGACTGGCACGGGGAGTATCCGTCGGGATCGGTGACGGATCCCGCGGGCCCTCGCACGGGCTCGTACCGGGTGAATCGGGGCGGCAGCTGGAGCTACGGCGCGAGGATCGTTCGGTCGGCGTTTCGCAACTTCCACTCGCCCGGCAGCCGCAGCAGCCTCATCGGCTTCCGCTTGGTCAGGACGGATTGACGCTTGGCACTTTTACCCTCTTACCCTTGGCCGCGCAGCGGTAGATGGCGCGCGCCTATCGGCGCAGGCCGGAACGGTTGCGACCGAGCCGCGCCGCAGGGCGTGCGCCGGTGCCGCTGGCTTGCCGGCGGCATCCGCCGCTTGGAACGGAACAGGAGGAATCATGAATCACGATCAACCATTCGCATCCGGACCGTATGGCCCGGAGCACCGCCGGCGTCGCCGGCGGTGCCGCACTTGCGGCCGGGTCACCAGCTTGGTCTTGGCTGTCGCCTCGCTCTCGCTGGTCGCCGCGGGTGCCGAGGACGAAGCGCATTCCAAGGCGCAACGCACGTTGAGCGCGGTGGCCGTGCCGTCGGATGAGGCGGCGCCGTCGTTCGCCTGCAAGGTCGGCGGACGGACGGCGGAGGTGTCCGCAAGCCGCGGGCCCGCCCATAACGCGGACCATCCCTGGCAAGTGACCCTCTCGGCGGACGGCCGTGGTATCTGCGGCGGGATCCTGCTCGGTGCCGAATGGGTGCTGACCGGGGGCTATTGCGTGGCTGACGCAAGACCGCGGACTTTGGCAGTCGGGTACGGAGTGACGGACCTCGGCGTGAGCGAGGTTCAGGTCCATCCGGAGCGCGATCCAGCGAACTTCAAGAACGATATCGCGCTGCTGCGGCTCGCGGGTGCGATCAACGCTCGCAACAGCTACGCCAACCTGCCGGACAAGGACGAGACTCGCGCGCTCGAGCGACCGGGGAACTGTGCGGTCGTAACGGGCTACGGGCAGCAGTCGGGGTCAAGTCCGTCAATCCACCCATACCGATTGCAGGTCGCGAACGCAGTGATTCTGAGCCGGGAAGAGTGTCGGGCGGCGTACGGCGAAAGCCTGATTTCCGAGGGGGAGATCTGCGCGGGAGGGCCCCGAGCGGCGGTCGCGATGCCAGGCGATGGCGGAGGGGCGCTGACGGTAGGCGGGTCGCCTAACCGGCCGCGCTGGCTGGTGGGCGTTGTCAGTTGGGGGGAGGGGAGTTACGGAGATCCGGACGCGAAGCCGGATGTCTACACGCGGGTATCGCAGTACCGGGAATGGATCGAGCGGACCATGGCGAAGCCGCCGTCCCCGCCGGTGGTGTCGGGGGCTGGAGCGGGCGTGACGGGCGGGGGTGCGCGAGCGCCGCGGCCGGGGGACGTGTGGGAGAGTCCG
Source organism: Bryobacterales bacterium (assembly GCA_965242625.1). GTDB lineage: Bacteria > Acidobacteriota > Terriglobia > Bryobacterales > UBA6623 > VXMF01. The sequence goes on from CBDEST010000005.1 coordinate 3,020,437, forward strand.
CTGGGGATGGAGTTCGTGTGGATTCCGGCGGGGACGTTCGTGATGGGCTCGCCGGATGGCGAGGCGGGCCGGGATGGCGACGAGCGCCAGCACGAGGTCACGATCAGTCAAGGATTCTGGATGGGGAGGTACGAGGTGACGCAGGGGTGGTGGGAGGCGGTGATGGGCAGTAATATTTCCTATTTCATTCAGTGCGGAGCGCGGTGCCCGGTGGAGGGGGTGAGTTGGGAGGATGTACGGGAGTTCATCCGGCGGCTGAACGCGTTCATCCGGCAGCTGAACGCGAAGGAATCCGGGAGCGGCTACGAGTACCGGTTGCCGAGTGAGGCGGAGTGGGAGTACGCGGCGCGGGCGGGGACGACCGGGGCGCGGTACGGGGAGTTGGACGAGATCGCGTGGTGGTCTGGGAACAGCGGAAACCGGCTGCATCCGGTGGGCCTCAAGCGGCCGAACGCGTGGGGGTTGCACGACATGCTGGGGAGCGTGTGGGAATGGACGGCGGACTGGTACGGGGCGTATCCGTCTGGTGCGGTGACGGATCCCGCGGGCCCTCGCACGGGCTCGGGCCGGGTGGATCGGGGCGGCAGCTGGAACCTCAACGGCGGCGGCGCGGGGGACGTTCGGTCGGCGTATCGCGGCTACCGCTCGCCCGGCGCCCGCCACAGCTACATCGGTTTCCGCCTGGTCAGGACGGATTGACGCTTGGCACTTTTACCCTCTTACCCTTGGCCGCGTAGCGGGAGATGGCGCGCGCCTACCGGCGCAGGCCGGAGCGGTAGCGACCGGGCCGTGCCGCGGGGCGTGCGCGGTGCCGCTGGCAAGCCAGCGGCACCGCGACTTGGCGGGGACCGCTGCGAGGGGCGGATCAATTTCCGCGCCCCGCTACCTCGGTTCCGGGGTGGCTGTGTGCGCGGGCGGGAGAACGGCAGGCTAAAACGTGACGGGAAGGGAGACAGACATGAGAACCGGGTTTGATGCGAGGATCACCATGGGGCTGCGCAGACGGAGGTCCGGCGGCGAGCCTCCCGCGGGGAGCACGTGGGGGGTGTTGGCGACAGTCTTGGGGTTGCTAGCGGGCCTCGTTGCCGATCGGCCGCTGCAAGCCGAGTTGGTGGCGGGGAGCGCGTGGCGGAGTCCGTCGGGGATGGAGTTCGTGTGGATTCCGGCGGGGAGGTTCGCGATCGGCTCGCCGGAGGGCGAGGCTGGTCGGTATCCCGACGAGCGCCAGCACGAGGTGACTCTCAGCCAAGGCTTCTGGATGGGGAGGTACGAGGTGACGCAGGGGGAGTGGGAGGCGGTGATGGGAGGGAACCCTTCCGAATTCCGAGCGTGCGGTGCCCGGTGCCCGGTGGAGTGGGTGAGTTGGGAGGACGTGCAGGAGTTCATCCGGAAGCTGAACGCGAAGGAAGCCGGGAGCGGCTACGAGTATCGGTTGCCGACGGAGGCGGAGTGGGAGTACGCGGCGCTGGCGGGGACGACTGCGGCGACGCCGGAGGGAGACTTGCGGATCCTTGGGGAGTTTAACGCGCCGGCGTTGGACGAGATCGCGTGGTACGGGGGAAACAGCGGGCTCGAGATTCATCCGGTCGGGGAGAAGCGGCCTAACGCGTGGGGGTTGCACGCCATGCTGGGGGGCGTGTGGGAATGGACGGCGGACTGGTACGGGGCGTATCCGTCTGGTGCGGTGACGGATCCCGCGGGCCCTCGCACGGGCTCGCGCCGGGTGGATCGGGGCGGCGGTCGGCGTTTCGCGGCAACGGCTCGCCAGGCATCCGGAGCGACGACATCGGCTTCCGCTTGGTCAGGACGGATTGACGCTTGGCACATTTACCCTCTTACCCTTGGCCGCGCAGCGGGAGATGGCGCGCGCCTATCGGCGCAGGCCGGAGCGGTAGCGACCGAGCCGCGTCGCAGGGCGTGCGCCGGTGCCGCTGGCAAGCCAGCGGCACCGCGATTTGGCGGAGACCGCTGCGAGGGGCGGATCGATTCCCGCGCCCCGCTACCTCGGTTCCGGGGCGGCCGCGTGCGCGGGCGGGAGAACAGCAGGCTGAACCGTGACGGGAAGGGCGACAGGCATGAGAACCGGGTTTGATGCGAGGATCACCTTGGGGCTGCGCAGACGGAGGTCCGGCGGCGAGCCTCCCGCGGGGAGCACCTGGGAGGTGTTGGCGACAGTCTTGGGGTTGCTGGCGGGCCTCGTTGCCGATCGGCCGCTGCAAGCCGAGTTGGTGGCGGGGAGCGCGTGGCGGAGTCCGGCGGGGATGGACTTCGTGTGGATTCCGGCGGGAACGTTCCTGATGGGATCGCCGGAGGGCGAGGCGGGCCGGGATGACGACGAGCTTCAGCGCGCGGTCACGATCAGTCAAGGGTTCTGGCTGGGAAAGTACGAGGTGACGCAAGGGGAGTGGGAGGCGGTGACGGGGGAGAACCCTTCCGAATTCCGAGCGTGCGGTGCCCGGTGCCCGGTGGAGTGGGTGAGTTGGGATGACGTGCAGGAGTTCATCCGGAAGCTGAACGCGAAGGAATCCGGGAGCGGCTACGAGTATCGATTGCCGACGGAGGCGGAGTGGGAGTACGCGGCCCGGGCGGGGACGACCGGGGCGACGCCGGAGGGGGAGTTGCGGATCCTTGGGGAGCATAACGCGTCGGAGTTGGACGGGCAGGCGTGGTACGGGGGGAACAGCGGGGTGGACTACGCGGGGGCTTGGGACTGCTCGCGGTGGCCAGAGAGGCAGCACGCGGCGGCGCAGTGCGGGACGCATCCAGTGGGCCGGAAGCGGGCGAATGCGTGGGGGTTGCACGACATGCTGGGGAATGTGCGGGAGTGGACGGGGGATTGGTACGGGGAGTATCCGTCGGTGTCGGTGACGGATCCTGCCGGTCCGCGCACGGGCTCGGCCCGGGTGAATCGGGGCGGCGGCTGGCGCCACGCCGCGAGGCACGTTCGGTCTGCGTATCGCAACGGCAACGCTCCCGGCTACCGCTTCAATCTCATCGGCTTCCGCTTGGTCAGGGCGTTGGTAGCGGGCGTTGTTGCCGAACCACCCCAGCAAGCGGAGTTGGGGGCGGGGAGCGCATGGCGGAGCCCGGCGGGGATGGAGTTCGTGTGGATTCCGGCGGGGATGTTCGTGATTGGATCGCCGGAGGGCGAGGCGGATCGGTTTGACGACGAGCGGCAGCGCGAGGTGCGGATCGGTCAAGGGTTCTACATGGGGAAGTACGAGGTGACGCAGGGGGAGTGGGAGGCGGTGATGGGAGCGAACCCTTCCGAACTCCGAGCGTGGGGGTCGCGGTGCCCGGTGGAGGGCGTGACGTGGAACGAGGTGCAATCGTGGATCCGGACGCTGAACGCGATGGAGTCGGGGAGCGGGTACGAGTACCGGCTGCCGACCGAGGCGGAGTGGGAGTACGCGGCGCGGGCGGGGACGGTCGGGACGCGCTACGGGGAGTTGGACGAGATCGCTTGGTACGAGGGCAACAGCGGCGGCAGGCCGCATCCGGTCGGCGAGAAGCGGGCGAACGGGTGGGGGCTGCACGACATGCTGGGGAACGTGTGGGAGTGGACGTGGGATCGTATGCCCGGCTACGACCATCATGTTTTGTTCTCGGATCGCCGGGTGATTCGGGGCGGCGGCTGGGGAGCTAGCGCCAGGAGCGTTCGAACTGCGGCACGCGATGGCGGCTATCGCGGCGACCGCAGCGCTCATGTCGGCTTCCGCTTGGTCAGGACGGAATGATCCATGGCGTATAGCGCACCAAGGTGTCGGCTGGGAAGTTCCCGGTTCGCGGTTCTGTTATGGCTGAGCTCCGTCCTGGGAGGCATGGCTGCAGCGTACCTGACCCCGTTGGTCCCGGAGAGGGGTCCTAGCGGCCCCATGCAGCAGTTGGCGCAACGCGACTCGCGACGAACGGCTGCCGCCGCAGTCGAGGCACCTCCGGAGGCGGGGATCGCGTGGCCGCCGGGCGTCCTCAAGGGGATCTACTTGTCGTTCCGGTCCGCTTCTTCGGAGCGGGGCGTCGGGGCGGCGACGAAGCTCGCCGCAAACGGCTTGATCAACGCTGTCGCGATTGACGTCAAGGACATCCTCGGCCGGGTCGGCTACGACATCAGGGTGCCGGAAGCTGCGGGGCACGGGGCCCGCCCGCGCATGATCGCCGACCTGAACGCGCTGGTCTGCACGTTGCGCGAGGCCGGTCTCTACGAGATCGCCCGGATGGCCGTGTTCAAGGACGCAAAGCTGGCGGAAGCCCGGCCACAAGTCGGCATCCGCAGTCGGCGGGCCCAGCCCGCGGTCGGGCCGCCGTTCCTCTCCGGCGGCGCGCTCTGGCGCGACAAGCGGCAGCAAGCAGGGTTGGATCCTGCAGCCGTGGACGAGTGGGCGTGCAACGCGGCGATCGCGGCGGAGGACTTCCGCGCGGGCGTCGACGAGGTGAATCGCGATTACATCCGCTTCCCGACGGACGGGGATCTGCATGACATGCATTTCGCGGTGCGCCGGGCCGCGACGTCCCGGCGGGAAGTTCTGTGCGCGTTCTTCGCCTATTTCCGCCGGAAGTTCCCCGACCAGTGCCTCTCGGCCGATCCGCGCGGACTGGTATCCGTGGCGCGAGACGACCTAGGCATCGGCCAAGTGCTGGAGGACGCGGCGCCGTACTTCGATTTTCTGTGCCCGATGGTCTACCCGTCGCACTACGCGCGGGGCTTTCGGGGATTTCGCAAGCCGGCGGAGCACCCGTGCGATGTGGTGCAGCATCCGTTGGCGGCGAAGGCCTTGGTTGCAGGATTTCGATCTCGGGACGCGCTACGACGCCGCGATGGTCGGGGCGCAGCTCGCAGCGACCCGCGAAGCCCCGGGGCGAGGCGCACGGGGCCTTTCTGTTGTGGAACGCGCGGCACGCGCACACCGCCGAGGCCTTGCGGTAGCGCAATGGGGGGATCGAGTCACGATGCGGTTATCGAGCCGAGCCGGAATTCCAGTGCTAACGGCGGGAGTCTTCTAACGCTGTCACTGCGATTGCTGCTGGCGCGTCCCGAGGGAGGTTGGGAATGAATAGATTCGAACTGGCTGCAATTCGGACGTGGCTCGCCGGAGTCGTCAGAGGGTTGCGAGCCGATCCCGCCGGGGTGCCGGCCCTCGCACGCTCGTGTGCCGGAGGGAGCCCGAAACATCGCACCGTGGTTGGCTGGGCTGTCGTGACGGCAGGGTCGATCGCCGGTCTGCTGTCGACGGGGCTTGGGGCGGTCCGCCCATGGCGCGGAAAGCCACCCTTCCGGTGCCAGTCGAAGGCTTCGTGTCGGATCGACTGCCCGCCAACGAGGATTCTTCTGCTCGCCGCCGTCCTCCTCGGCGTCGTCGCGCCTCGGTTCGCGCACGGCGCGGAGGGCGAGGGGCCCGCCAAGGAGCACGTGGAGTCGGTCTCGCTCCCCATCGACCGCGAATCCGGCGCAATGCACGAAGGCGCCCCGTCCCCTCCGAGCGACGCCCGGCCCCGCGGCCTCGGCGACGCGCTCTATATGCATGTCGGCATCGACCTGCCCGCGCTCGACGCCGCGACGATCCGCACCATGCGGCTGCAGCACGGGCCGGACTGGCTCGGGCCCCACCGGACGCTGCCCGAGTCCGCAGCGGCGGAACTACCCGGCACGTGGGGCTTGACCAGCGCTGGCGAGCCGATCTGGCGCGTGACCATTCGCTCGCCCCAGGCTGCAGCTGTCGCGATCCGGTTCGAGACGTTCGACGTGGACGGGGAGGTGTGGGTCTACACGCATGACGGCGAGGCCTTTGCCGGTCCGTACTCCGGCCGCGGGCCGCGCGGCAACAGCGCGTTCTGGTCGGATCCGCTGCCTGCGGACACGGTGACGGTCGAGTACTTCCCCCGCCGGCGCGGGATCGGGGAAACGATGCCTCCGTTCCGGATACCCGAGATCTCGCATCATGCGCGATTGGAGCCGCGCAAGTCGGTCGCGTCCCCGCTGGTTCCGAGACGCTCGGAGACACCCGGCGACTCGGAACGGAGTTCCCTGAGCCCCTACAAGGATGCAACCTGCAGCGCAGAGTTTCTGCGGCGCGGCGGCCACGACCAAGAGCGGTTGGTCGACGCGGTGGCCATGATGCTCTCGCGGCGAGAGACTGGCTCGTACCAATGCACGGCATTCGTACTCAGGAATCTAAGGGAAGGCGACGGAACGACCCTTCCCTCGTATTACGATGCGGTGTTCACGAGCGGTAACTGCATCCGCAACCAGCGCGAGGCGGTTGACGCGACATTCTATTGGAAATACCGCACGAGCACGTGTGACGGACCGCCCCCGAGCCTTGGTTCCTTGGAGGTTACTCGAGGCGCCCGGCTGTGGGACAGGAAATGGACGGAGAGCGCGTTCGGGACAGTCGAGGATTACGCCTTGCTGCTGGTGCCGCGCGACGAATTGCCTAGCGACGTCTACCGTGCGGGCTGGACGACCGCAGATGTAGTTCGCGGCGAGGACGTCTACACGCTCGGTCATCCCTGGGGCGAACCGTTGCGGCTAGCGGTAGGGGATGTGGACGATCCGGACGAGGGGAGCTGGCTGTTCTATTCGCCTTCGTTCGGGGTGGGCGCGGACTACGGCCGCAGCGGGCCCGGCACGTCCGGTTCTCCCGTGTTCGGCAGGTTGGCCGAAGACGGTCGGCTGCTGGGGATCTTGAGGGGCACCAGCGAGTCATTATTTCAGAGCAGGGAGTGGGTGGTGCATAAGTTCGGCTCCGTCCGCGGCGACTTCAGGCACCTCCGCCATGTCGGACCGAGCACCCAGCGGGTGTCGTATCGGATGGGTTCTGACACGCACTGGTTCACCTTCTACGAATCCAACTTCCTGCAGGGATGGGTGCTCAATAACAAGCGCGTCGTCGAGAGCGGAGACACGTTCGCTCAGGGGGGTGCCAGCTTCGTTGTCGAACGGCAGGACGGTCGGTGGAACGTGCGCTTGGTCGATGTCCACGGGAACACGCGGAAGGGTGCGACCGGCATCTCGGTCGGCTCCGCGGCGCAGGGATCGATCGACACTCCCCGGGACGTGGACTGGTTCCGATTCGAGGCAACGGAGCCGACGACGGTGGAGGTCTACACGACGGGCGCCGCGGATACGGTCGGTGCAGTCCACGGCGGCACGGAAAGGGAAGACGACAACAGCGGTGAGGGCACGAACTTCTGGATGCAAGTGTCAGTTCCGGCCGGCGTTCATTACGTGATGGTTTCCGGTTCGGACCCCGAGGGCCTCGCGCAGGGCGAGTACACCTTGCATGTCCGCTACGCGGACGTACACGGGAACAGTCGGAGTGCCGCGACGGCGGTCGCGCTCGGTTCGTCGACCGGGGGCTTGATCGGGACCGCTGGGGACGTGGATTGGTTCCGATTCGAGACAACCGGGCCGAGGACGGTGGAGGTCTACACGACGGGCGGCATGGATACGGTCGGCGCAGTCAATGGCGCGGAAGATGACAATGGCGGCGAGAGTTCGAACTTCTCGATTCGGACGACGGTCTCCGGGGGTACGCATTACGTGAGGGTTGCCGGAGCGGGAAGCGCCACGGGCAGTTATTCGCTGCATGTCCGGTCGCTGTTCAGCGAGAACGCGCTGGGCATGGAGTTCGCCTGCGTTGGGGCGGGGGACTTCGTGATGGGATCGCCGGAGGGCGAGGCCGGCCGGTGGATCGGCGAGGTTCAGCGCGCCGTGCGAATCAGTCAAGCGTTCTGGATGGGCAAGCACGAGGTGACGCAGGGGCAGTGGGAGGCGGTGATGGGCTCGAATCCGTCGTATTTCAAGGGCTGCGGCGCGCGGTGCCCGGTGGAGAGCGTATCTTGGGAAGACGCGGAGGAGTTCATCCGGAGGCTGAACGAGCGAGAGACCGGGACGGGCAACCGGTACCGGTTGCCGACCGAGGCGGAGTGGGAATACGCGGCGCGGGCGGGGACGACTGCGGCGACGCCGGAGGGGGACTTGCGGATCCTTGGGAAGCTCAACGCGCCGGTACTGGATGGGCAGGCTTGGTACGGAGGGAACAGCGGGGTGTCGTACCCGGGTGCTTGGGGTTGTAGTCAGTGGGAGGAGCGGCAGTACGAGGCGGAGCGGTGCGGCACGCATCCGGTAGGCATGAAGCGGGCTAACGGCTGGGGGTTGCACGACATGCTGGGGAACGTGTCGGAATGGACGGCGGACTGGTACGGGTGGTATCCGACGGATTCGGAGACAGATCCGCAGGGTCCCGGCACGGGCTCGAAGCGGGTGTATCGGGGTGGTGACTTCAACAGCTATGCAAGCTACGTTCGGGTTGCGACCCGCGGTGTCGAAACTCCGGACGCCCGTCACAGCTATAGGGGCTTCCGAGTGGTCCGGAGCGATGCCCTGGAATGCGCCCAGCCTTATCCACTGACGCTTGGAGGGGGCAGATGGACGGACGATCACGCGGACACGCAAGGTTTCGCGACCGCAGTGCGGTTCGGTTCGTCGACTTCGGGAACCATCTATCCAGGCGACGAGGACTGGTTCCGCGTTGAAACGGGATCGAGCGCTCCGGCGGCGGTGGAGGTCTACACCACCGGCGAAACCGATACGATCGGTTGGCTCTACGCGAACGGCACGCACGCCATTGGCGACGTTGCGGAAGACGACAACGGCGGCGACGGCCGCAATTTCCTGATCCGGGCGGAGGTCTCCCCGGACACTCCCAACATCAACGTGCGAGTCCGTGGGTCCGCACCCAATGCAGACGGGCGGTACAGGCTGCACGTCCGTCCCGCGGCTGGATCCGCGATCAGCGGTCCGCTGGGCATGGAGTTCGCGTGGGTGCCGCCGGGGCGTTTCGTGATGGGGTCGCCGGAGGGCGAAGCCGGGCGACATGCGCGCGAGCGGCAGCACGAGGTGCGGATCAGTCGGGGGTATTGGATGGGCAGGTACGAAGTGACGCGGGGGCAGTGGGAAGCGGTGATGGGTGCGCATCCGCGGGAGGGCACGGAGTGCGGTCCCGACTGTCCGGCGAACTCCGTGTCGTGGGAGGAAGTGCAGGAGTTCATCGGGAGGCTGAACGAGCGGGAGGCTGGGAGCGGGTACTGGTATCGGCTGCCAACCGAGGCGGAGTGGGAGTACGCGGCGCGGGCGGGGACGGCCGGGGCGCGTTACGGGCCGTTGGGGGAGATCGCATGGTATGACGCGAACAGCCAAGAAAAGTTGCATCGGGTGGGCTTGAAGCGGGCGAACGCGTGGGGCTTGCACGACATGCTGGGGAACGTGATGGAGTGGGTCGGAGACTGGTACGGGGAGTATGCGTCGGGTGCGGCGGCGGATCCGCAGGGCCCTCGCACGGGCTCGTCCCGGGTAATCCGAGGCGGTAGCTGGGCCTTCCCCGCAGAGGGCGCTCGGTCTGCGTTCCGAGCCTCTTGGAGGCCTGACGACACGCTCTTCCTCTTCGGCTTCCGCTTGGTCAGGACGGAGTGACGCATGGCACTCATACCCTCTCACCTTTGGCCGCGCAGCGGGAGGCGGCGCGCGCCGGGCGGCGCAGGCCGGAGCGTGAGCGACCGAGCCGCGCCGCAGGGCGTGCGCCGGGGCCGCTGGCTTGCGGGCGCGGCGTTGCTAGCGGCCCTTGTTGCCGATCGGCCGCTGCAAGCGGAGCCGTGGCCGGGGAGCGCGTGGCGGAGCCCATCGGAGATGGAGTTCGTGTGGATACCGGCGGGGACGTTCGCGATGGGTTCGCCGGAGGGCGAGGCGGGCCGGCAAGGCAACGAGGGTCCGCAGCACGAGGTGACGATCAGTCAGGGATTCTGGATGGGGAGGTACGAGGTGACGCAGGGGGAGTGGGAGGCAGTGATGGGCAGTAATCCTTCCTATTTCCATATGTGCGGGTCGCGGTGCCCGGTAGAGTTTGTGAGTTGGGATGAAGTCCAGGAGTTCATCAGGAGCCTGAACGCGCGGGAGTCGGGACGGGGGTATCGGTATCGGTTGCCCACGGAAGCGGAGGGGGAGTACGCGGCGCGGGCGGGGAGCCTGGGCGCGACGCCGGAGGGGGAGTTGCGGATCCTTGGGGAGCGGAACGTGCCGGTGTTGGACGGGCAGGCGTGGTACGGAGGGAACAGCGGGGTGTCGCACGAGCGGGGACATCCCTGCTCGAGTTGGGGAGAGAAGCAGTATCCGGCGGAATCGTGCGGGACGCATCCAGTAGGTCAGAAGCGGGCGAACGGATGGGGGTTGCACGACATGCTGGGGAACGTGGCGGAGTGGACGGCGGACTGGTACGGGGAGTATCCGCGGGATCCGGTGAGGGATCCCCAAGGTCCTAGCGCGGGTTCGGCCCGGGTGATTCGGGGCGGCAGCTGGTTCTACCACGCGGTGAACGTTCGGTCTGCGGCTCGCGCGAGGAGCGCTCCCGGCCTCGACGGCCCCAACGTCGGATTCCGCTTGCTCAGGACGGAGTAACGCTTGGCCTCCTTACCTATTTGCCCTAAGCGGCGTAGCTGGAGCGTCAGCGGCCCCGCGATTTTCCTGAATCGGAAACCAACATGCTCGCCCGCGTGCTGACCTTGCGCTTCGACCAGCGGATGGAGGCGTTCGACGACCAGCCGCTACGGGAGTTCCTCGCGCAACGAGAAGTGCTCGCCGTGCGCGAGCACTTCTTCCAATGCAACCACGTCCCGTACATGGCGGTGATGGTCACATATGCATTGGAACCGGCTACCCCGAATTCAGCGCCTCGCGACGCCGCCCAAGGTGGCAGGAGTGTCAACTGGCGCGCGCAAGTCGCGGAACCCGACCTGCCGCTCTTCGATGCGTTGCGCGACTGGAGGGCCGAACGTGCGCGTCGCGATGGCGTGCCACCGTACCTGATCTGCACGAACCAGCAGCTAGCGGCCATGATTAAGGCCCGCCCGCAGAGCCTGACGAAGCTCGGATCCATCGACGGGATCGGCAAGGCGAAGCTGGAGAAGTACGGCCAGGAAATCTTGGCCTTGCTCGCGTGGCCGCGAGTCGCGACCACCGCTCCGGCGGAGTCTCCGCGCGACGGTGCCGCGCCTGCCCCCGCGCAAGCCGCGATACCTGACGAAGCGGATGCCGGGGTCATGGGAGGCTCGCAAGATGGCTGACCGCGTCTCCGACGCTCCGACGATCTTCGTTGCCTGGCAGGATTTCCTCGCTTGGCTGCTGCCCACCACCGCCAAACTCCCGAAGCACGTGCGGTTCACCTTCGTGAATCGCATCGACAATCTCGCCCTGGATATCGCGGAGGATCTCGTCGAGGCGCGCTACAGCCGCAGCAAGGGCGCCGTACTGGCGCGCGTCAACCTGCGCCTCGAGAAGCTGCGCGTGCTGCTGCGGGTATGCAACGCGGTCGGTTACCTCCCGCATGCCGCCTACGAGCACGCTTCGCGCCGGGTCAACGCGGTCGGGGCGATGCTCGGCGGGTGGCGCAAGCAGCAGGCTGCCCGGTGAGACGGCATGGCCACCTGTTCGAGGGCGTCGCGAGCTTCAATGCCCTCTTGGCTGCCGAGCGCCGTGCGCGGCGCGGGAAGCAGGGCCGCCCGGAAGTCGCTCGCTTCGTGTTCCATCTGGAAGCGAACCTGCTGGATCTGGAGTCCGAGTTGCGTGCCGGGAGCTACCGGATGCAGCCCTACCGGACGTTTCTCGTGCGCGAGCCGAAATTGCGGCGGATCTTCGCGGCCGCGTACCGGGACCGCGTGGTGCATCACGCGGTGTGCGCCGTGCTCGATCCGGTGTTAGACGGTGGGCTGATCGCCGACACCTTCGCGTGTCGCCGGGGCAAGGGTGTCCACGCGGCTGCGCGGCGCCTGCAGGACTTGGCGCGCAAGTGGCCGTACGCACTGCTCTGCGACGTCAAGCGCTACTTCGAGACGATCGACCACGGGATACTCAAACAGATGTACCGGCGCAAGCTCAAGGATCGGGCTCTGCTGGCACTTCTCGATGGCATCGTCGATCATCCGCTGCCCGGTCCCCCGGCGGGCAAGGGGGTGCCGATCGGCAACTTGACCAGCCAGTATTTCGCCAACCTGTATCTCGGCGAGCTGGATCACTTGATCAAGGACAGGTTACGGTTGCCCGGCTATGTCCGCTACATGGACGACATGGTCGTGCTGGCCGACAGCAAGGCTCGCTTGCACGACGCCCTAGCGACGGTCACGGAGTTCCTCGGTACGCGCCTCTGCTTGCAATTGCGGCCGGAACGGACCCGCCTGCTGCCGGTCACGCAGGGACTGCCTTGGCTGGGCTTCCGGGTTTTCCCCGGCGTGATGCGGCTGGACGGGAGGAAGTGGGCGCGGATGCGTCGGCGCGTGCGGCGCCGCGAAGCGGCACACGCGCTCGGATTGATCGGAGAGGACGAGTTGGCGCGTTCGGTGGGCAGCATGGTGGCGCATGTCAGTCACATCGATTCCCTCCAAGCGCGTCAGTGCCTGTCCGAGCTCGCGTGGTGACTCGGTGACCGCCAAGTCCGGCTCGAAACGGGTGGCCCCGGACGGCTGCTGCTTGGACAGGAAGCGACGGCGCTGGAGGGTGTTATTCGGGATTGCGTCCGTATACCAGCGTCGCGTCCAGAGGGTTCGTCGAGCGCCTGCGGGACTCTCGAGGAACAACTCGCGCCTGCGGCCGCGGGGTGTCGCGGTGTCGGGCAGCACGCCTTCAATCGCCCAGATCTCCGCTTGATTCTGGTGATCCTAGGATTTCCCGTACCGGGCTGTTGCCAAGTCGGCTTCTGCGTGTCGTGGACGCCCCGAAGGTATTCGGGGCTCGCATGCCGCTGTCTCGGAGGCAATTCGAGGACGCGCAACGGCCTCGTCCGCATTAGGCAGTGCAGGGTAGCGCGCCAGTCCCGCTCCTTCAGTTCCATAGCCTCCACGAGGTCCAGTACCGGCGCCTCTCGGCACCGGTACTGCACGCTTGGCGCGTTGTCCCAAGGGTCCTCATGTGGAGCGTTTCGTGCGAGCAGGATCAGCTTGTGCCTGACGCACATGCGGTTCATTGCTCGCGCACGTTCGCTGGCTCACCGAATGCGAAGCGGAACCGCGACCCACGGCTCGCTATCCAGACAGGACTTGCGGCACCGGGTTGAATCGTGTGCCCTACCGATTCGCCACGGTGCAATCCCGATCAAAACCGCAAGATCTCAACGGATCAATGCGGCACACAACAGCCATGCGCTACGCCGAATTCCGCGCCCAAGGCCTGATGGTCGGGTCCGGGGTGGTCGAGGCGGGCTGCAAGACCGTGGTCGGCGCGCGGCTGAAGCAGTCCCGCATGCGCTGGACCGTTGCCGGAGCCAACGCCATCATTGCATTGCGCTGCTCCGTGCTCAGCGGAGGCTACGAGGATTGCTGGGCACAACGGGCCGAAACCACCGAAACATCAATATAGTGTCGTACACCGGCATCAAGTTCACTGCTGTTAGCGCAATTCTTAAATGTCCGCTTTTTCGAAGCGGGCGGAAGGAGTTGCATGGATCGGAATCAGACGCTGAGCGTAGCGGAAGCGGAGCGCGCGGCGGTAATCCAAGCGGTCGCCGAGCGGCGGCTGAAACAAGTCGAGGCGGCGCGGCAGCTGGGGCTGACGACGCGCCAGGTGCGCGCCGGGGCATGTCTTGCCGCCGGGAACGAGGGTCGCGGTGCTCGCGCGGATACGCGAGCGGTACGCGGACTTCCCGCCGACGCTGGCGCACGAGAAGCTGGTCGAGGCCGACGGCTTCCGGGTCAGCCGGGAGACCGTGCGCCGGTGGATGGTGGAGGAGGGCCTCTGGCAAGCCAAGCGGCAGAAGAAGGCGCAAGTGCATCAGACGCGGGAGCGGCGGCCCTGCACGGGCGAGCTGGTGCAGATCGACGGGTCGCCGCACGCGTGGCTGGAAGAGCGCGGACCGCAGAGCAGTTTGGTGGCGTTCGTCGACGACGCGACCAGCATGGTGCTGGCGGCGCACTTCTGGCCGAGCGAGACGACCGAGGCGTACATGCGCACGCTGGGCGAGGACTACCTGCCGCGCTACGGGCGGCCGGTGGCGCTGTACTCGGACCGCTACAGCGTGTTCCGGGTGAACCGGCCGGGCTGCGAGAGCCAGCGGACGCAATTCACGCGCACGTTGGAGGAGCTCGACATCCAGCCGATCCACGCGCACAGCCCGCAGGCCAAGGGGCGCGTGGAGCGCGCGTTCGGCACGTTGCAGGAGTGCCTGACGCGCGAGTTGCGCTTGCGCGGCGCGGACAGCTTGGAAGCGGCCAACGCGTGCCTGCCGGAGTACTTGGAGGACTACAACCGGCGCTTCGGCAAGTTGCCGCGCAACGCCGAGGACGCGCACCGGCCGATGGGGCGGGAGGCGGCCGAGCTGGAGCGGATCCTGTGCCCGCAGTACGAGCGGACGCTGAGCAAGAACCTGACTTTCCAGCACGGCAACCGGCAATTCGGGCTGACCGGGTACGGCAAGGGCTACCGCTTGCGGGGCGCCAAGGTGACGGTCTGCGAGTGCTACGCCGGGGAGCTGGTGGTGCTGCGGAACGGCCAGGAGCTGCGCTACCGGCTGCTGGCGGAAGGCGCCGCGCCGATCCCGGTGGACGACGAGAAGGGCGTCAACCGTACCGTGGATCTGGCCTTGGGGAAGCAGCGCGGGGGCGGTGCGCGCAAGCCGGCTGCCAGCCATCCATGGCGGCAGCAAGCGCGCGCCGCGGCGGAGCTGGCCGAGGCACGCCGGGACGGATCGGTGTGACCGGCACCCGTGCCGGCGTGCGGCCCCGTCGGCGGCCAAGTCCGCCGACGGGGTAAGCGGTCTGCGCCCTGCGGGCGCAGCCTTGTTTGCCGAAGGTGGGCTTTGCCCCCGAACCCCCCAAGGTTTTCCTTAGGCATGACGTGGCCCCGATGGAAGGGGCTGGCTGCGCGGGTGGGGTGGCCCCCGTCCGGAACCGCCCCGGGGCAACCATCGGTCACCACGGCAACCTATTCCTAGCGCGGTTGCCCCTCGGCAGAGCCGCGCGTCCGCTTCGGCTGCTCTCCTAGCATACCCCTACTGGCAGTACCCTCTGCACACCCCTGCCCACTGGCTTGTATGACACTGTCCCAACAGCACCACGGGCCGCCCCAAAAGCGGACATTTAAAAATTGCAGAAAAGCGGACATTTAAATTTTGCACTGACACCAAAGTCGGCGGAAACCTGTAGGGTAGTGTGTGCTGGAGGGGCTATCCCACCAACGCACGGCAGCCCCCAGCCGATGCACCTCCCCAACCAAACCCCTCCGGCACCTCTCTAGCCGCCCGGCGGCCCATGGGCTGTCGGGTGTTCATGTGCGGTCGCTCAGGCTGCTAGCTGAGTTCCCTGGCGTCCGCGGCGGTGATCGGCACGGTCGTCACGGACAGTGTCCGATCGGCCGCCGTGAACAAATTGCACACATAGAGGATCACGGGCCAGTGAGGCAAGGTCGGTACCTTGGACCGACCTGCCCTCCATTTGCAAATCATGCATTCTTGGGGTACCATCAGGCTAGGTGCGGCAGTTCTGAAAGTCTCGGAGCTTCATCACCCATGAGCAACACTCAGAGAGAATATCGGTTCGTCCTTGGTTCGCTAGCTCCAAGAACCTTGCCGATGGCCCGACTAGCAAATTACTTGGAGCACCTAGCCCGCGTTCTAGGTGAGACCGAGCATGTGCATTTCGAGCGCCTGGAGTTTGGAATCGTCGCCGTGGTTCACCGTGTGGATGCCGAGGCGGTCGAGAGGGTTGAGGGTCGCGTTCAGTCGATTGCCATTGGGAACGTTCCAATGGATGCTAGAGGACCCTTGAATGCGCTGAAGCGGTGCCTTGCTACGGACGGGGCAACAGGCAGCCTCTTATCTCCAAATGGCGACCGGATCCTGCACTTGGCCGCTAGCATGTCGGCGGCCGGGGAAAGTCCTATCGTCAAGCAGTCCGGTACACTGGATGGAGTACTGATTCGCATTGGTGGAAAGGGTACGGTCGTACCTGTGCATCTTCAGGTAGGCAAGAGAATTCGTCAATGCGAAGCTAGTCGCGAGACAGCTCGAAAGATGGCTCCACACATTTACGGGAATCCCCTCCGCGTGAGCGGCGATGGGACTTGGCAGCGGCTTGCTGTGAGGGGATGGCTACTGAAGCGTTTTCGAATCTTGGACTTTCGCGAGATGGAGAATGCTTCCTTGGTGGAAGCAGTCGGCCGGTTGCGTAGGCTTGGACTTGAAGGATGGAAGCAGTTTGAGGATCCAATGGATGAGATCAGACGACTGAGAGGACATGAAGATTCAGAATGACAGTCGTACTTGACACCAACATCGTCATTTGTTTCATCCGTCAGCCCCTCATTCCCGCACGGAGCGAGTTCCTGAGAGGTAACTGCCCAGATGCCCCGACGACCTACCGGGCGTGAAGTCTGAACCGGTGGGGTGCATCCAGGCCCGGTGCCGCCATCGTCGGGCTCCACTTCCTAGCGACATCATGCAACACCGCTTGCACGACTCCCCCCGTTACGATCTGCCGAACTTCACGGTCCAAGTGTTTACGTACTCGAGCGGGGTCGGGCTTGGGGGCTACTCCATGCGGAGCGTGCAGTCGCTAGCTTCCGCCGGGCACTGAGGAGTTGTGATCGGAAGCGGTCGTCACGCCAAGAATTCCGAAGGGAGTGCGACCGGATGCGTTAGGAATCGCAATGTCCGCATCGCACCGACCGAGAGCCTCGACGACCAAGTACCTGGGATTCCTTGCGGCAGCAGGGTGTAGACTGCGGTTCCCGGGAAATCCGTGGCGACGGGCTCCGTCGCTCCTCTCGGCAGCAGACCGGTGATTCCGGCATCCGCGCTGCCGGCGGCATCGTGCAGGGCAGTTCGGCCTTATGAGTCGGTCTCGGCCAAATCCGCGCCGTCATGCAGCAACATCGTCACCTCGGTGCGGATGTTGCGCGGAATTTGCAAAATCCACTTGCTAAAGTCGGCGGAAACCTGTAGGGTAGTGAGTGCCGGAGGGGCTATCCCACCAACGCACGGCAGTCCCCAGCCGATGCACCTCCCCAACCAAACCCCTCCGGCACCTCTCTGGCCGCTAGGCGGCCGAGAGGTTGTAGGGTGTTCAAGTGCGGTCGCTCAAACTGATATCTGAGTCCACAGGCGTCTGCGACGGTGATCGGCATGATCGTGACCGACAGCATCAGATCGGGCGCAGCGAGCAGGCTGTACACCGAGGGGCCACGGACCCGGACGCCAAGGTCGGTACCTTGGACGGACCTGCCCTCCATTTGCAAATCACGCATCCTTGGGGTACCATCAGAACTGGTGCCGCGATTCTGAAAGTCTCGGGGCTGCATCTCCCATGAGCAACACTCAGAGAGAATATAGGTTCGTCCTTGGGTCGCTAGTTCCAAGAACCTTGCCGATGGCCCGGTTAGCAACGTACTTGGACCACCTAGCCCGCGTCCTAGGTGAGACCGAGCACGTGCATTTCGAGCGCCTCGAGATTGGAAGTGTCTCAGTGGTACACAGCGTAGATGCCGAGGCGGTCGAGAAGGTTGAAGAACGCATTCTCGAGATTGCCCGCGGGGATGTTCCTCTGGACGCAAGGCGATCCTTGGATGCGCTGAAGGATTGCCTCGCTAAAGACGGTGCAACCGGTAGCCTCTTCTCTCCGAACGGCGAACAGATGCTGCACTTGGCTGCCAGTGCGCAGACAGACGAGGAATCAATTCCCTTTACCCGCGTGGGTACGCTGGATGGAGTTCTGATTCGCATTGGCGGAAAGGGTCGAATCGTTCGGGTGCAACTTCAGTCGGGTGAGAAGATCCATCAGTGCGAAACCAGTCGTGATACTGCACGCGAGATGGCTCCCTACATTTTCGGTCAACCGCTTCGTGTCAGCGGTCGTGGAACGTGGCAGCGGGTTGCCACAGGTGGATTGCACTTGAAGCGATTCCGAATTCTGGACTACCGTGAGACTGAAGACGTGTCCTTGGTGGAAGCCCTTGGACGTTTGCGCATGCTTGGGCTTGAACGGTGGAAGCAATTCGACGATCCGATGGACGAGATTAGGCGACTGAGAGGATATGAAGATTCGGAATGACAGCCATTCTTGACACAAACATGCTCATTTGCTTTCTGCAGCCAGACGCCCCTTCCCGCACGGAGCGAACCGCTGAGAGAGTTACGTACCTGCTCCGACGGTTGGACGAAATCCGTGTAGATATTGTCGTGCCGGCACCTGTACTGGCCGAGCTTTTCTTGTATTCCAATTCTGACGCGGGTGTGATCGAATCCGAACTCCTGAAGATACCTAGAGTCACATTCGGGATATTCGACGAAGTCGTTGCAGCTGCATTAGCTCGGATAGAGCGAAAGCTTAAGTCTCCAAGAGTATCTAGATCAGAGTTCGTTGGATCGCGTTCAAGACTTAAGTTTGACAAACTTATTGTCGCGATTGCTTATTGTTCCGACTTACCTACTCTCTATTCGGATGATGAAAACGTGATGAAAATTGCAAAGCGGATTGAGATTCCGGTAATACAGTCAAGTCAGTTACCGCTTCCTCCCGAAGGACAGCAACAGAACTTTGAATTTGACGCAAGCACTTAGTGGGACATGTGACGATCAAGGGTCATGCGATCTGCTGTGCCGATCCTTGCTCAACTCAGCAGCTGTCGTATCGACGATGATAGGGTGAGGGCTAGTAACGCGAAACTATCAGTCACGCTATGAATCGCTAATCCCCAGAGATCGACCCTAGTCGTGTCCCAGACGTAGCCGGTCAATTTGCGATCTGTTGCTATCAATTGCTCGCATTAGAGTGGATTTCTTGACTGATAGGCATCCGGAATAAAGCACTTGCATGTTTGTTTCAAATTATTGCATCTTGGCACTCATATTGGAAGAACAACCTGCTCATACACTGGTGTATTAAGAGATCAATTGAACGCTTCGAGTTCTTTCCAGCACAGCTTTAACCCGTGTCACCACCTGCATTTGGAATACACTTGGCTTCCCAAATCGGTATTTGCGCACATCAGTTTCCGAGTGAATCGACGATCTGTTCAACGGACTTGGTCCAGATAAACGGATGAGAGGTCCCACTCTGTACTGCCAGGTATTCTTCAATTGCCTCCTCCAGTCCCTGCGCGTTGCGAGGCGTCTCGTGTCGGGCCTCTTGCTCGGGCAGATTCGCGTACCAGTACTCCACTTTGCTGATCCACGCGCCGCTAGTCGCCGTGAGGTGCAGGTGGAAACGCGGATACGCTGCAAGCCAGTCATGAATCATCGCGGCCTTGTGCGTCCCGAAGTTGTCCAGCACCAGATGGAACTCAAGCCCCGGCGGAACCGTCGTGCCGATGGCGTTCAGGAACTTATGGAATTCGACCCTGCGATGGCGCTTGGACCACTGGACGGTAACCCGACTCGCTGCGATATCCAGCTCTCCGATCTGCGAAGACGCCTGGAGTCTCCGGCGGTCCTCAGTCCGTCCTTCCGGCAGACCCGGCCGCGCGGTCGGCATCGGCTGGGTGGAATCCATGGCATCGGTCTGCGACTGTTCGACTGCACACACTACCACTGCCCGCTCCGGCGGATCTAGATACAGCCCCAAGATGTCTTGCACTTGGGGCTCGAATACCGGCTCCAAGTGCAGCTTGAACGTCTCGTCCCGCTGCGGCTGGAGCGCGAAGTCCTGCCAGATGCGCGCGACGGTGGACGGGCTCGTTCCGCAGCGGGACGCCATCGAGCGCGTGCTCCAATGCATGGTGCCAGGCCGAGACGCCTCGAGCGTTTCCCGCACCACGAACTCAACCTTGGCATCCCCGATCTGGCGCGGCGCGCCCGAGCGGGGCTCGTCCAGCAGGCCCTCCATGCCCCGATCGAGAAAGCGCCTGCGCCACTTGCCGACAGTTGCGCGGGTGGAACCGAGTTCCTCGGCCAGCGCCGCATCGCTACGGCCGGCCGCGGTGCCCAGCACGATCCGGGCCCGTAGGGCCATGGCCTCGCCGGTCGTGGAATGCTGCGCCCAGTACTCGAGTGCCTTGCGGTCGTCCGCCGTGAGCTTCGGAATCCGGCGCGTGTGATGGTTCGCCATCAGCCCTCCTCCGGTTAGCCGATGGCCTCGCCCTTGCACATACCGCCTGAGAGCTTATCGGACAGGACCCTAGTACCGACAATCCGCCCGTTCCGACTTCACGTAGTAGCTCTTGTAGTTCCTTGCCTCGGCATCCATGCATCCGGCTAGGTTCAACAACTCGACCTTGCGGAACTCCACCGGATGGCTCTCGCTTTGCAGGGAGATGTAGCCGCTCTCGAGGAGCTTGCCATGCTCCATGAACGCCGGGTCGTGGCCCTCCACGTTCCGTCCGCCGATCTGCGGCATCTCGTACTCCAGCACGACCTCGCCCTCCGCGATGTGCCGGATTACCGAGCTACCGAGCACCATGACTTCCGCTCGTACCCACTGCTCGCCGTGATACGTCTTGGACGTTGATTTCGTGCAGTGCCTCGTCACGAGCTTCCCGTCGAACACGACGTTCGTGCCAGGCGTGCAGAGGTTCATCGTCGTGCGTTCTCCCTCTCCCGTGCCGCCTAGCAACTGGATCTCGATCGAGATCGGAAAGTTCTGGTCCAAGCCCATGGTCTCGGGCGCCGGCGAATGCACCATGATGCCGCTGTTCCGGACTGCCCAGCCCGGTCCGCCGTCGGACTGCTCGCCCACGAATCGGTATTCGACTCCGAGGATGTAATGCGAGAACGCCTGCTCGTAGAAGATATGTCCGAAGCGCTCGTTGAAGGGACCGTAAGCCTCGTAGCCGACTTGCATCGCCCCGTCGCGCACGCGAAACGTGTTTCCGAAGTTCTCGCCTGCCTCATAGCCCCGGATCTTCGGGGTCCAGCCTGCGAGATCCTTCCCGTTGAATAGCTGGACCCAGTTCTCGTCGGCGGCAGTTTGGCCCCCTGCCGCGAGGGCGGCACCCAAGGCCAGGATCACGCATCGCCACGCCATGAACGAACCAAGTATACCCAGCGTTTCCCCGCCGTGCGACGATCCATCTGGGTAGGTGCGCGTGGGCTGGTATCCTGCATGAACGCGAACCACTGACGCCATTCACGATGACTGACCAACAAACACGCGAACTGCTCGACCTGCTGCGATCGGACACCACCGACGACCAGCAAGCCTCGGAACTCCAGTCGCGCTTTCCCTCGGGCGATCTGCGGAGCGGCGCTGCGGTAGCCGCGCTGCGCGGCAACTTCGTATGGACGATTCAGTCTTCCAGCCGCCCGCACCTTTACATCGATGACGAGCCTGCACCCCCAATGCGCCGGCTTCCCAGCGACCTCTGGGTGCATGGCCAGCGACTCCGCACCGGAACGTCGCATGCCCACTTCTATCGCGTCCACGGGAGCGTCCTCGGCGGCAAGCGATTCGACACGCGAGCCTACGGGGAGGACTCGTACGCGCAGGAGGGCGTGCCGCAAGGCAAGCTCTCCGCAGAACTCTTCCACGAAAGTCCGACCTACCGCGGATGGAAGGTCTCCTATTGGGTCTACGCATCGCCCGGAGTCGATCCCCGCACGCCCTCGCCCGTCATGGTGTGGCAGGACGGGCACCGGTTTCTCGAGCGGGACCAGCGCTCCCGCATCATGACGGTCGTCGAGAACCTCGTTCACAAGAGGAGGGTCCCGCCGATTGTCTTGGTCTTGATCGCGCCGGGCTACATCGGTTCCTTTGACAACGAGCGGTCCTACGCGCCTCAAGCGATCGGGCACATGCGTAGCTTGCTGTACGACACGTTCAACGATGACTACAACAAGATGGTCCTCGACGAGATCTTCCCGAAGGTCGATCAGACGTACCGGTTGCGTACCGACGGCTACAGCCGGGCGATAGGGGGCCAGTCTTCCGGAGGGATCTGCTCCCTGAATTCCGCTTGGTTCCGTCCGCACGCGATGAGCCGCGTGCTCTCGCGCATCGGCAGCTACGCCAGCATCCAGTGGCGCTACGGTCAGGACAACCCGTTCGGAGACTATCCGCTGGGACGGTTCGGCGACCGGGACCCGGCCGAGATCTTGGACGGAGGGAACATCTGGCCGTTCCTCATCCGCAAGCGCGACAAGCGCAACATCCGCATCTGGCTGGAGGACGGCAGCTACGATTTGGAAAACGCGCACGGCAGTTGGCCGTTGCAGAACATCCAGCTGGCGAACTCGCTCAAGATGAAGGAGTACGACTTCAAGTTCAGTTTCGGCAACGCCCAGCACAGCACGGCGTATGGCGACGCCGAATTGCCGCAAGCGATGGCCTGGCTGTGGCGGGACTACGATCCAATGAAGACCTACCAAGATTTTCGAATGGATCCAGCGGAGCGGGAAAAGCCCTACTTCCGGGTCAAGATCTTCAATCGATAGAGGGCGTGCGGTCCCGCTGAACTGCCGGTCGCCGTGTATTCGACATCTCCCGCTTCCCGACGGGATTCCTTGCGTTCAGCAGGCGGGTCGGCTGCGAGTCGATCCGCGTGAATGCCCGCTGCATGGATGACATGGACTCAATGCGGCGTTGACCTCCGCTGCCGAACGCAAGCGAGACCGGGGTCAGAACTTGGAAATCTGTTGCTCCTTGGACGTGATGAACTCCAAGAGCACCGGTACGCCGGATTCGGTCTTGGCCACGCCTCGCCGTATGGCAGGTACGATCTCCCCCGGATCCGTGATGCGTTCGCCGTAGCCTCCTAGCGCCGTGGCGAATTCCGCGTAGTTGCCGGAGATGTCCGTTCCGCGATACTTCTCGGTCGCCACCTTCATCACGGGCAGCTCGATAGCCATGCAGAAGTTGTTGGAAAGCACGGATAGGATCGGTATCCGCTCGCGCACGGCGGTCTCGAAGTCCATCCCGGTGAAGCCGATGGCGGCGTCACCCCACCAGTTGATGCACAGCTTGTCCGGACGTTCTAGCTTGGCTCCCATGGCCAGTCCCAAACCCATGCCGAGCTGGGTGGTCTTGCCCCAGCCGATGTAGCTCAGTGGAGTCACGGCCTGCCAGAACGGCGTGAGCTGGTCGCGCGGGCTGCCGGCGTCGTGAGTGATGATCGTGTTCTTCACATCCACCGTTCGGGCAAGGTCCCGGATCACCCGGTACGGATTGATGGGAGCATCCGGACACTCGAGCTTCGCCCGCCAGTGGTCCATCCACTCGGCGTGCAGCGTCGCGATCTCCTTGGCAACCTGCGGGCCCCGCCCGCGGGGATTGGGAAGGACTCTCCGCACTTCTTCCACCAACGAGGCGAGCGCGAGGCGCGCGTCACCGACCAATCCGAGATCGATGGGAACGTCCTTGTGCAGGTCGGCGGCATCGACGGTCGCTTGAAGGACCGCAGCCTTGCCCAAGTACCGAGGCCATGGAATGCCGAAAGCCGTTTGCGTGAAGCTCGCGCCGATCCCGAAGATCAAGTCCGCCCGCTCGAGGAACGCATGCAGTTCGCCGGAATAGGATCGCCCTCCGGATTGCAGAGACAGCGGGTGGGTCTCTGGAAACGCGCTCTTGCCCTCGATGCTCGTCGTCACCGGGGCCTCCAGCAATTCGGCCAGTTCGTGCAGTTCGGACCACGCCCGGCCGTAATGAACGCCCTGCCCGGCGTAAAGCACCGGGTGGTCGGCTGCTACGAGCATCTTGGCCGCTTCGCGAACGGCAGCGGGGTCCGGTGCCGAGAGCGTTTGAATCGAGGGCCGGTAGGCGAGGTCGTCAGGGACCTCCTCGTTGTACAGATCCCAGGGAATCTCGACCATGCATGGCCCCGGTCGGCCGTTCCTGGCTTGAGTGAAGGCCCGGCGCAGCGCGTTGGGGATCTCCGCTGGGACTGTCACCTGTTCAATCGACTTGGTGACGTTGCGGAAGTTCACCAAGGAACTGAAATTGGGGTTCACGTTCGTCCGCGCCCGCCCGTAACCCGCCGGAAGCACCACCAGCGGGACGGATTCGCTATAGGCTTGGGCCACGCCGCCGAACGAGTTCTCAACGCCCGGTCCGTGCTGCATGGCAAAGACCCCGACCTTGCGACCCGAGCCCAGGCGGCCCACGGCCTCCGCCATATGGAGGCCCGTCCGCTCTTGGCGCACGATCACGGGACGGATGTCCTCTTCGGCACAGCTCTCGATGACAGGGTTGACCGGGTAGGCGTACAGTCGATCCACGCCCTCCTGCTTGAGGGCCTTCGCTATCGCGCGGGAGACTTTCATCGCATTCGCTCCGTTGTCGCGCCCGGGCCGAATGCGCGTGGACTGCATACCATGGATTCGATTAGAGCACTGCATAGCGAGCGGACGCAATGGAGTGCCAACGCGTGTAGCGATTCACCAAATCGCTCCAGCGGCGAATCGACGCTCGCAGAGCGTCGCCGCTGGTAGCTGCTGCCGAACTAGTTCCGCTGCGGCAAGCCGCATCCGCCGCGTGCGGCGGAGGGCTTAGCCGGCGAGGCGAAACTGGCACCTAAGAAAGCCTACGGATATAAGCCTTACGTCGCTATGGCACTTACGGAATCGCAGTTCATCATGGCCGTTCAGGATCAGTTCGTACTTCCAGTGGTGCTCCTTCAGCCCAATGCGAGTCAGGTGCTCCGGATCGATGTGAGATGCAACAGCGTCAAACGTTCCTGACGCTCTCTAGCAACTCGTCTCCGGTCTCGCTCGTGCCGATACGCACGGCCAAATCGACGAGCTTCTCGTGAATCTCGACCGTCATGATGGCTGCACCGAAGGCCACCGCCACCGCTTGTCCGAACCGGTCGCGCACCTCTTCCTGCAAGTTCGACCGGAGCGAAGCATTCATCCGCGCACTCTCCTCCTGTCGGCCTTGAATCCGGCCTTCGCGCTGGCCCGCGATCCGGCCTTCCCTCCGGCCTTCCCTCCGGCCCTCCCGGCGACCCGTGCGGCGGCCTTCGCGGCGGACTTCCTTGCGGGCGTTTGCCTGCCACTGATCCGTCCAATCCTTGGAGATGCCCTCCAATGCACCTTCGATCTTTGCCATGGTCTCGTAGTCCTCCCGATTCTCCCCGGGGCACGCGCTCCCCGAACAATCCCCGCAGCCACAGCCCGCACGTCTCTTCCAAGCGCTTGCTCGCCAGTGCGGTCACGCGTCGTGGAACCCGAACACGCTCGGGCGGAGCATGATCCCAATCCCCAGTGACCGGGAGCCTCGCGATCCCGTCTGGTTCCCGACCTCGCAACTGCTCGAGCGTACGACGTCAAACGCGCTGGACGCTCTCCAGCAACTCGTCTCCGCTCTCGCTCGCGGCGATGCGCAAGGTCACCTGAACGAGCTTCTTGGGGAGCTCGACGTTCGCGATCGCATTGGCGAAGGCCGCTGCTACCACCTCCCCAAATCGGTCGCGCACCTCTTCCCGCAAGTTCGCTCGGAGCGAAGCATTCATCTGCGCACGCTCTTCCTGTCGGCCTTCGCGCTGGCCCGCGATCCGGCCTTCCCTCCGGCCCTCCCGGCGACCCGTGCGGCGGCCTTCGCGGCGGCCTTCCTTGCGGGCGTTTGCCTGCCACTGATCGGTCCAAATCTTGGCGACGCCCTGCAACGCACCTTCGATCTTTGCCATGGTTTCGTAGTCCTCCCGATTCTCCCCGGGCACGCGCTCCCCGAACAATCCCCGCAGCCACAGCGCGCATGTCTCCTCCAAGCGCTTGCCGCCCAGTGCGGTCACGCCTCGTGGAACCCGAACACGCTCGGGCGGAGCATGATCCCAATCCCCAGTGACCGGGAGCCTCGCGATCCCGTCTGGTCCCTGACCTCGCAGCTGCTCGAGCGTACGACGTCAAACGCGCTGGACACTCTCCAGCAACTCGTCTCCGCTCTCGCTCGCGGCGATGTGCACGGCCAAATCGACGAGTTTCTCGTGGCTCTCGACCGTCGTGATCGCTGCGGCGAAGGCCACCGCCACCGCTTGTCCGAACCGGTCGCGCACCCTCTCCTGCAAGTTCGCTCGGAGCGAGGCATTCATCCGCGCACGCTCCTCCTGTCGGCCTTCGCGCTGGCCTTCCCGCCGGCCCTCGCGCTGGCCTTCAATCCGGCCTTCGCGCTGGCCCGCGATCCGGCCTTCCCGCCGACCTTCCCGGCGACCCGTGCGCCGGCCTTCCCGGCGGCCTTCCTTGCGGGCGTTCGCCTGCCACTGATCGGTCCAAATCTTGGCGACGCCCTGCAACGCACCTTCGATCTTTGCCATGGTTTCGTAGTCCTCCCAATTCTCCCCGGGCACGCGCTCCCCGAACAATCCCCGCAGCCACAGCCCGCACGTCTCTTCCAAGCACTTGCTGCCCAGTGCGGTCACGCGTCGTGGAACCCGAACGCGCTCGGGAGGAGCATGATCCCAATCCCCAGCGACCGGGAGCCTCGCGATCCCGTCTGGTCCCCGACCTCGCAACTGCTCGAGCGTACGACGTCAAACGCGCTGGACGCTCTCCAGCAACTCGTCTCCGCTCTCGCTCGCGGCGATGCGCAAGGTCACCTGAACGAGCTTCTTGGGGAGTTCGACGTTCTCGATCGCATTGGCGAAGGCCGCTGCTACCACCTCCCCAAATCGGTCGCGCACCTCTTCCTGCAAGTTCGCCCGGAGCGAGGCATTCATCTGCGCCCGCTCCTCCTGTCGGCCTTCGCGCTGGCCTGCGATCCGGCCTTCAATCCGGCCTTCGCGCTGGCCTGCGATCCGGCCTTCACGACGGCCTTCCCGGCGACCCGTGCGGCGGCCTTCGCGGCGGCCTTCCTTGCGGGCGTTTGCCTGCCACTGATCGGTCCAAATCTTGGCGACGCCCTGCAACGCACCTTCGATCTTTGCCATGGTTTCGTACTCCTCCCAATTCTCCCCGGGCACGCGCTCCCCGAACAATCCCCGCAGCCACAGCGCGCACGTCTCCTCCAAGCGCTTGCTGCCCAGCTCGGTCACGCGCCGCCGCAACGCCTTGGTCGCCTCCAGCAAGGCCTGCGGGGTCGTCCCCCGCTCCAACTGGCACAGCAGCAAGAACAAGTTGCCCCCCGCCGGCCGGGTGCCCTCCCGCCACGCGTCCAGCAACTCGTAAGGCCAGATCGGTCGGCAGCGAGTCACGTTCGACTCGATCGTCTCGGCAATATCCCGGCGTGCCGTCCACTTCCGCTTCCCAGTGTAAATCACGATCGGCACGACCGCCGGCAAGGGCTTGCTGCCCAGCGAGCGGCGGACGCTGGTCAGCTCGCGGTACACCAAGCAGATTTGACTCGCCAGCCGCACCGCCATGAACGGATCCACCGTGGACTGGAATTCCATCAGGATGTAGGTGTCCGGGCGGCGCTTCCCGCCCCGCGCGGGTCGCTTGTATCCTACGCGCAGCAGCAGATCGTCATAGTGCTGCTCGAATTGGGGGCCCACGTGCCTCCCGGGCTGGATCTGCAGCTTCTTCGGGTCGATGTCCCGGGCCCAGGCTTCATCCTCGAATAGATCCGCGACAGCGTCGACCATTTCGGGATTCGCCATCACTTTGATGTACGCGGGATCGCGCCACATCGCGCGCTGTTTCCACCCCCTGGGCAAGCGACCGAGCGGTGCCCTGTGTTCGGGGTTGACTCGCGGTTTGGAGGCCATGAACGGAATAGTGTGCCACATGGGGCTGCCCGATGTCCATGCTTCCGGCCCGCCGCCAAGCGAGCCCGCATGCTCCTTCGTGCGGATGGCCGCGGAGTGCATCCCAGCAACGGGTGCCCTTCAGCAAGGTCACCGGAGCTGCCGCGACTTCCCATCCGCCGGTCAAGTTGCAATCGGTCGCGCGGCGTTGCCGGCGCCGTGCGGCCCGATCCTGGGGTCGACCTCGCCCGGCGCACCTCTCCCCGACTCGACTGTTGCCCGACTTCACCATGAGCTTGGGGAGCACCCATTGTTGGCAAGGAGTTTCGAGACAGGTGGATTGTCAGCGTCGACCATGCTGGCAAGCGATCGCTGGTCCTGCCCGTCGACACACTGGCTCGGCAAGATGAGGACGGATCTCTCTTGATCTATTGTAACTGCCCAGATACCCTGATCGGGCTTGGTTGCAGCGATGGGTAGCGGGACATCGCGGGCGGATGTCGTACGAGGTGCGGCTCGGAGCGGATCGGGGGTGCTGTCGAGGAGGTAGTGTTAGCGCAATTATTAAATGTCCGGTTCTGGCAATTTTTAAATGTCCGCCTTTTCGGAGCAGCTGAGCAGCATGCCGAACCCCGTGCCACAAGGGCTGGGGCCAAGCCCACCGGCTGCAAGCAGCCGGTGGGCACCCTTACGGCGAGCGCGCCGAGGTGCCTGGCGGGACCGGGTGCGCGTTGAGCGGCCGAGGCCTGCTGTTGAATGCCTGTTTGTCTTGTAGAACGCTGGCTGGTTCGGCCGCAGCCAGCTTGAAGGCCGCTACTGCAGAAAGGAGTACGGGGGTGCCTCTGTCCTCCGCCCCGCGAGGCTTCCCTTGGGCCTGACGCGGCCCCGCTGGAAGGAGTGACCGCAGGGGTAGGGACGGCCCGGAGGCCGCCCCGGAACCGGACATTTAAGACTTGCAGAAAAGCGGACATTTAAATTTTGCTCTGACACGTCGAGGAGGTAGTTGACAGGGGCGTGCACTTACATGTAACGTAGGAATTGTTCTGAGGGCGCGGGCACTCGGGCAAGTCATGGCGGCAGCGTTCCCAACGACCGAGCAACAGCTCGGGGCGGTCGGCGAGCCCGCCGAACTGATCCGGCTGCGGGCCGACAACGCGAGCTTGCGAGCCGAGATCGAGGGCCTGCAAGCCGAGAACGAGAGCTTGCGGGCCGCCAAGGCGAGTTTGCAGCAGCGCGTGGAGGCGTTGGAGCGGCAGGTGGGCTTGAACAGCTCCAACAGCGGCAAGCCGCCCTCCAGCGACGGGCAGCGCAAGCCGCGCAAGCCGCGGCGCAGCCAGAGCACCCGGGGCGGTTCCGGCAAGCCTTCGGGCGGCCAGCCCGGCCATCCGGGCACGACGCTGAAGCAAACCGCCGACCCGGATCACATCGAGACGCACCGGCCGGCGCGTTGCGCCGATTGCGGCGCAGCGCTGACGGCGGCCGACAGCGTGAGCTACGCGCGGCGGCAAGTGTTCGACCTGCCGCCGCCGCCGCGCGTCGAAGTCACCGAGCACCGAGCGCACACCTGCCAGTGCCCAGCCTGCGGGCACCGGACGCGGGCGGAGTTCCCGGAGAACGTGCGCGGGCCGGTGCAATACGGCCCGCGGATTAAGGCCATGACGGTGTACCTGCAGAACTGGCACTTGCTGCCCGAGGAGCGCCTGGCGGAGCTGTTCCTGGACCTGCACGGCGTCGACATCAGCGCGGCCACGCTGGCGAACATCACGCGCCAGGCGGCGGACGGCTGGCGGGCGTGCAGCGAGCGGATCCGGGATCTGCTGGTGGCCGCGGACGGCACGAAGCACTTGGACGAGACGGGGTTCCGGATCACGGCGTGCGGGCAGTGGCTGCACGTGATCTGCACGCGGTGGCTGACGTTCTACCGCACGAGCGAGCGGCGCGGCAGCCTGCTGGAAGGCTTGCGCGGCTGCTTGGTGCACGATCACTGGAAGCCGTACTTCACGGTGCCGGACGTGCAGCACGCGCTGTGCAACGCGCATCACCTGCGCGAGTTGGAAGCGCTGGCGGAGCTCGACGGGGAGGCGTGGGCGCGGCCCATGCAGGACTTGCTGCGAATGGCGAGCCGCGCGGCGGGGATCGCGACCGAGGAGGGCTGGACCCTGCCGCCGGATCTGGTGGCATGGTTCGAGCAGCGCTACGACCGCTTCGTGGCGGAGGCGCTGGAGTACCACGAGGGGCTGGAGCCGTTGCGCCCGGCGGGCAAGGGCCGGAAGGGGCGCCCGAAGCGGCGCCCGGGGCACAACCTGGCGTTGCGGTTCCGGGACTTCAAGACGGAGACGCTGCGCTTCCTGCACGAGCCCGGGGTGCCGTTCACGAACAACCAAGCGGAGCGGGATCTGCGCATGATGAAGCTGCGCATGAAGATCTCGGGCGCGTTCCGCTCGGCGCAGGGGGCCGCGGATTTCGCCACGTTGCGCAGCGTGCTGTCGACCGCGCAGAAGCAAGGGCGGAACCGCATCGAGGCGCTCATGCAAGGGCCGGCCGTGCTGCTCGACGGCCTGCGCTGCTAGCGCGAGCCCGGCACCCGCCCCGCTGGTCCGGCCCCGCCGGGACCGGGCGGCGGTGCGCCCCGCCGCCGCATGGGAGGCGAGGATGTCTTGCGCTAGTCCGCCCCCGAGCATGCGGGGCGGCCGTGCTGGGCGAAGTGCTGCGAGACGGGTATGTCGTCAGCGGCAACCACGCTGGCCTTGGAGCGTTGCGCATGAACATCGAGCCCGGGGCCCGTCAAGGTGAGGGGGCCGTATCCGTGCAATTGAAATCAGGGCATCCGGGATGCCGGTGCTTGGTCGCGACGCCCTCGACCACATCCTGCCAGAACTTTCTCGACTAGCCAGACATCAGGTTGCCTGAGCCTTCAGGATTGGCTGGGCGTCAGGGGGTATCTGGGCAGTTACGATCTATTGAAGTAAGAGAATCCGTGAGGTCAGTGATTCGTCGCGACGCATTCGACCTATCAATTCGACCTAACCTTCTCAACTGGCCAGACATCATGCTTCCTGGGCCCCGGGTGCTGCGCGAGGAGTGCGCCGGAATTCGGCGCGGTGCAGAATACGTTCCCCATGAACGGGCCGATCCGTTATGATTAGTCCATCGCCGTTCCGGCGCTGGAGGGGACCCTCATGTCGCAAGGCGCAACACGTCGCTCGTTCTTCCAAGGCATGTTCGGAGGCGCCGCCATGGCGGCCGCTGCCCAGCAAGCCCTCGCCCAGCAGGACAGCCCCAACGGTCTGCCTACGCGCAGGCTCGGGCGTACCGACGAGCAGGTCTCGATCATGTGCCTCGGAGGCTGGCACATCGGCGCAGTCACGGACAAGAGCGAAGCGGTGCGGATGATGCATGCCGCCATCGACGAGGGCATGACCTTCTTCGACAACGCCTGGGACTACCACGATGGCGGATCTGAGGAGATCATGGGTCGCGCGCTCGCCGAGCCCGGCAAGCGCGACAAGGTCTTCTTGATGACCAAGAACTGCGAGCGCGACTACAAGGGCTCGATGAGCAATCTCGACGACAGCCTGCGACGGATGCGCACGGATCGCATCGATCTCTGGCAGTTCCACGAGATGGTCTATGACTCGGATCCCGACTGGGTATTCGACAAGGGCGGGCTGAAGGCGGCTCTCGAGGCTCAGAAAGCCGGGAAGGTGCGGTACATCGGCTTCACCGGGCACAAGGATCCGAGCATCCACGTGAAGATGCTCAACAAGCCGTACGACTGGGACGCCGCGCAAATGCCGGTCAACGTCATGGACGCCCACTACCGCAGCTTCCAGCGGGAGGTCGTCCCGGTCTGCTTGGCCCGCGATGTCGGCGTCGTAGGCATGAAGAGCCTCGGGGGCGGCTCCCCGGGCGAGTTCCCGACCAAGACCTCTCTCACCCACGAGGAATGCCGTCGATACGCCCTGAGCCTTCCCGTGTCGACGCTAGTCGTCGGCATTCAGTCGATGGAGGAACTCAAGGCCGAGATCAAGATCGGCCGCAACTTCAGGCCGATGGACGACGACAGCAAGGCGGTCTTGGTCTCGAAGGTTGCCGATGTGGCTGGTGACGGTCGGCACGAGCGATTCAAGTCCACGCAGTCTTTCGATGGCGCGCACCATCGGCGGCAGCACGGGTTCGCGGTCTAGGACGTTCGGGGCTTGCTCCGCCAGCCGGGCACTGAATCGGTGTGTTGGGTGCTATGCGATGCATAACGGGCCGGGTACCTTGGAGTCCAAGGTGTGACACCTGACCAATTCATCGAGGCATTGAAGCGCCTCAAGGTCTGGAAGAAGGGTACGCAACGCGCGCCGCACAAGGCCCTCCTGTTGCTCCAGGCACTCGGTAGCCTCAGCCGAGGCGAGGCCCGACTTCAGCCCTATAAGCAGATCGAAGAGGAACTCAAGCAATTACTGGGCAGATTCGGGCCTCCGCGCCACACCCCACATCCCGAGGCCCCGTTTACCCGCTTGGAAGCTGAGTTGTGGGAGGTCTCCGGGGTCGAGCCGGAGCAACGGGTTGGTCTCAAGGTTGGGGAACTACGTCAACGCACGGGTGGCTTTCCGGAATCCGTTGCACGTCTCTTGAAGAGGGACTCGGCATTGGTTGCGCGTGCAGCGAACCTGCTCTTGGAGAGTGAATTCGAAGAGAGCTGCCACGATACGATCTTGGAGGCTGTAGGGTTGACCCTGCCGATCGACGACCACGAGACACTTGGGGGCGAGCGTGTGTCCCGCGATCCGTACTTCTTCAAGAAAGTCATTCAGGCGTATCAGTTTCGCTGCGCGGTCTGCGGGTACGGGGCGAAGATGTCCAACGATGTTCTCGGCTTGGGTGCGGCCCACATCCAATGGCGTAACAAGGGAGGTCCCGACGAGGTTCCCAACGGGCTGGCGCTGTGCGCAATCCACCACATTGCATTGGATCGCGGAGGGATCAGTCTAGATGACGAGCTGAAGCTCCTCGTTGCATCCGAACTACATGGTTACGACGAGGTCAATCCGCAGTTCCTTGATTTCGAGGGAGTGCGCATTCGACCTCCCCGCAAGGACGCAGACGCTCCCGACCCGAAGTTTCTGAAGTGGCATCGACAGGAGGTCTTTCGAGACAAGCATCCGTAGTGGGTCGGGTATCTAGTGCCAACACCACGATTCCCAACGGTGGTCGGCTTGCCGATGATGGGTATTGATTACTGCAACTTCTGACCGTGAAGCATGTCCTTCGATGCGGATTGCACTGCGTCGTCCCAAACACCGAGGGAGTTGGCTTCTTGGGCCCGCGTTGGTAAGTCCTCGTGCGCTGACTTGGTCGTGTGGCACTCCCACGAGACCCCGGGACGGACCGTAGCTCGTCCCGTGTTCTCCGTCCTCCAGGGATCGGCACCACCCGCACCGGAACGGCCCCAAACAGTGGGTTCGACGGAACGCCGCCGCACTCTGGCATCATGAATAAGTCTGCAAGCACGGTTCGGCTCCTTCGGATTCGGATTCGATCTTGCGAACTTGGTGGGGCTAGATGCGTTTCTTGGTCGCAATCCTAGGTGCATGCCTGTTCGGGAGCGCAATCGAATCGTCTGGTGAGACGCTTGGTGAGCCACCACCGCAGGAATCTTTGCCGGAGACACGGCTGGAGGTCGTCCCTCAGGGCGGGGCCCGGGTCACGCTCTTCAACGGTCGTCTTCTCCCGTACGAAATCGTTGACGGCATGGCGGTACACGGTGGCGACATGGTTCTCGGAACTGCTGAAGAGGCAGCCAGCTGGTCAATCGGATTGGAGCTAGCGAATCAGTCTCCAAGTCGGGATCCGCTTGCGCCTCGCCATGCCTCCGCTGTCGAACAGGACCGACTCTGGCCCGACCGGACGATTCCCTACACCATTGACGCCAATGTGCCCGCCAGTGTCAGGCAGCGCATCGCGGACGCGATCACTCACTGGAACGATCGGACCGTTCTGACTCTGACGCCTCGAGTGTCGGAGCAAAGCTGAAATGTCCGCTTTTCTGCAAAGCTGAAATGTCCGGTTCGCCGGGCGGCCTCCAAGCCGTCCCTTCCGCTGCGGTCGACCCTTCCATCGGGGCCACGCCATGCCTAAGGGAAACCTCGCGGGGCGGAGGACGGAGGCACCCCCGTATTCCTTTCTGCAAGAGCGGCCTTCAAGCTGGCTGCGGCCGAGCCAGCCAGTGTTCTCACAAGACAAACAGGCATTCAACAGCAGGCCTCGGCCGCTCAGCGCGGACCCGGCCCCGCCAGGCACCTCGGCGCGCTCGCCGTAAGGGTGCCCACCGGCTGCTTGCAGCCGGTGGGCTTGGCCCAGGACGTCGTAGCACTGGATCCAGCATGCCGCTCCCTCGCAAAAGCGGACATTTCAGAATTGCCAGAACCGGACATTTCAGCTTTGCGCTAACACTCTGACGCCTCGAGCGTCGCAGGAGGACTTCGTCCGTTTCCAGATGACGGATGTGGGTTTGTGCCGTGCGACGGTTGGAAAGCGAGGTGGCGAACAGGGAGTGTGGCTCAGGGAGACTTGCGACCGGCAGGCGGTGATCCACGAAATCGGACACGCTATTGGGCTGTATCACGAGCATGAACGTGTAGACCGGAACCAGTACCTGATGTACTCCCCGGAAAACCTCAAAATCGGTCGGAACTCCGCTTACACACTCTCGAGTCC
Organism: Bryobacterales bacterium; assembly: GCA_965242625.1. GTDB lineage: Bacteria > Acidobacteriota > Terriglobia > Bryobacterales > UBA6623 > VXMF01. Next base: position 3,054,722 of record CBDEST010000005.1, read on the forward strand.
GAGTTTCGGGCCGTACAACTACGCATCGGTCATGCACTACGAGGCGTTTGCTAGCACCAAGAATCGAGAGGCGGTACTCGAAGCCATCCCTCCTGGGATGCTGATCGGGCAAGGGGACCTGCCCGAGCACGAGCAGGGCCTGTCGGCCGGCGATATCGACGCAGTTGCTCGACTTTACGGTGTGCCACCGACCGAGATCACGCTCTCAACCAATCCACCCGGTCTGGCCCTCGTAGTGGACGGCACCCGCGTGACCTCCCCGCGCAGGTACCAATGGGCGCAAGGGAGTCGCCACATCATCGAAGCGCCTGTGGTGCAGCAAGCGCAGCGTTCCGGAATCCGTTACGTGTTCGGTCGGTGGAGCGACGGCGGGAATCGCTCGCATACGATCACGGCTGGTCCTGACGAGACTTGGTACGAGGCGAACTTCATTGTCCAGCAGAAGGTAGACCCGCAGGTTGCAGTGGTCGGAGGATCTGCCCCGGAAAGCGAAATTGTGGGCGTTCGGCCACCATCGGTGGACGGATACTACACATGGCGCTCCCCGATTGAAGTGTGGGCAGACCCCTCAGCTGGAGGCCGCGATGCACTCGGCCTCAGATTTTCGAGCTGGTTCACCGGTAGGTTCATCAAGAATGGGGGACCGTCTTCAAATCCGATCCGTTTCTTGGTATCCCGCGATACCTCGTCCATCCAAGCCACGTTCGCCCGGATCCCGACTCTTCGCCTCACCACCAATGTAGACCTCCCCGTCGAGGCGAAGGTTGGTAGCAGGAATCAACAATTGCCCATGGACGTTTACATTTGCACCGGGGGGTGGACCGGCTGCCCGATCTCCGCTGGAGGAACCATCGAGGTCAGTGCCCCGGAGTTGCAAGCTGACCGTATCCGGAGCGGGATCCGCTATCGCTTTCAGCGATGGAGCGATGGCGAAGCAATGTCCCATGCGTACTTTGTCCCTGTCGGCGTGCCGGCTAGCGGTGTCGAGCTCAAGCTGCATGTTGGCAAGGAGTTTGAACTGACCACAAGAACCGTGGGAGAAGGCTCGATCGAGATCACGCCAGCTTCGGAGGACGGGTATTACGCGGATGGCACCCGCGTCAATCTCCAAGCCTCCCCGGCGGACGGATGGAAGTTCGTACGCTGGAACCGCGATCTCGAGGGCTCGTACCCGAACCATGCTTTCCCGATGGACCGGTTTCGTCAAGTTGAGGCCGTTTTCACGCAGGCGCGTCGATTGTGGCCAGGCAGGTCGCTCTCGTTCGACCTCGACGCAACAAATTACACAAATTATTTCCCATACCTAGACGAGCAAGCGTTCTACGTTGATGTGCCTCCGGGGGCCACGGAACTCGCCCTGAGCGCCGAAATCTCAACCCCATCGGTGGATCTTGACTTGTACGTGCGCCGAGGCGTGGAACTGGGGAGAGACTTCGAACGTAGCGCTGACTTTAGAGACGATGGAGACGGTTCACGCAGGGAGGTCGTGATCACGCGCCGGTCCGACCCGCCGCTGCGCCCCGGACCGTACTTCATCGCGCTTGTTTCGCGCACTCCGTTCACTGCGATGAAGGGCCGGCTCTCGGCTCGTGTCGAGGGAAGCGGTCGCGAGCCGCCGGATATCAGTGCGCACCCGCGGGCGCTGACCTTTGTCGCTCCGGCGAATGCCGACCCGCAGCCGCAACGGATCGAACTGGTTAACACCGGACACGACGAGCTGCGGTTCTCCCTCGGTACGAACACGACATGGCTAGGTGCCGAGCCGAGGCTCGGCACCGTCCGGGGTGGCGAATCCGTCGCGATCGAAATCGCCCCTCGATCCCCCGGGCTGCAGTCCGGCCATTACACGGGCAAGCTAATGGTCACCTCGCAAGGGGTCACTACCAAAGCTGCCCCTTCCGGCGATGCCGCGGGCCCGGCCGCCGTTCTCGCCACGGTCGAAGTGACATTCGTAAAGCTCCCCGCAGACTGACTGCGAGTTGCGTTTCGCGGTCAGGTGCCGAGCGCCCGCTCTCAGTGCGCGCCGCGGCCGCCTAGCACCACCGGCACTGTCAGGGCTAGGATCCGCAGGTCCATCCATAGCGACCAGTTGTCGATGTACTCCAGATCCATCTGCATCCAGCTCTCGAAATCCAAGCGATCCCGCCCGCGGATCGCCCACAGGCAAGTCAAGCCCGGCCGCATCCGCAAGCGCCTGCGCTGCCAGATCGCGTATCGCTCGACCTCCGACGGAATCGCCGGTCGCGGACCGACGAACGACATCTCGCCGCGCAGCACGTTCCAGAACTGAGGCCACTCGTCGATCGAGAACCGTCTCAGGAACTGTCCGATCCGCGTGAGCCGCGGGTCGTCAGGGATCTTGAACGCCGGCCCGCTCTTCTCGTTGAGGTGCTCGAATTCGGCCTTCCGCGACTCGGCGTCCGCGATCATCGACCGGAACTTGTAACAGGCGAACAGACGGCCGTTCAGGCCGCAGCGCTGCTGCCGGAACAGCACCGGGCCCTTGGAGGTCAGCTTGACCAGCAGGGCCACCGCGAGCATCGGCAGGCACAGCGCGACCAAGGCCGCCGCGGCGAAGACGGCGTCCAGGACTCGCTTGACCAGCAGGCGGAACTCGTCCGCGGGCACCACTGAGAAAGTCAGCAGCGGGCGGTCGCCGAAGCGATCGAAGTCCACGCGGCTATGCACGTGCGGGAAAAAGTCCGCCGCCACGCGCGTCCGCACCCCGTGCTCGTCGCAGAGCGCGAACATGTCCCGAAGGGCCGGCAGCCGCTCTCCGGAAACGACGAACACCACCTCGTCGATCGCTTCGTTCACCAAGAGCCCGGGCAAGGCGTCCAACGACCTAACCGGGAAGGTCTTCGACAGCTCGACGCTCGGTCCCATGGCGCCTCCGCAGTCCAGGATCGCCAGCAGCCGCATGCCGTGGCGACCGGAGGAATCCAATTCAGCGGCCAATGCCAAAGCCTTCTCGCCGTCGCCGACCACGACTGCCGCGGTCAGCGCCCCGGCGGCCTGGCGCACCAAGGTCGGAAACCTGCGGAGCAAGACACGGAGAGCCAGCTGGAGCGCAGACAGGCAGCCGAAGAACAGCCCCAGGAACATGCGGCTGACCGGCACGTCCAGATTGAGCAGGTAGAGGAACGCCAGCAGAGCCACCGAGGCCGCCAGGGTCTGGCGGGCGGTGTCGGTGATCGCGCGCGGGCCGTGTGCGCTGGCGACCCGGGCATAGGCGCCGGTTGCGCGGCCCGCTCCCAGGACAGCCGCGAGGATTGCGACCAGTGCGAGCGCCTTTGCGCTCGAATCCAGATAGAACTCCCGCATCGGCAGGGCCGCGCGGATCCGGTAGGCGGCTTCGAAAGCCAGCAGCACGAAGACCGCGTCTACCGCGGTGAAGAGGAGCACCGCGCGTTGCTTGTGCCGGTGGAACACGCGATCCTCCCAACGGTATCAGAACGGTCCGCGCCCCGAGCGGGGGTACATAATGATGATATGGACACGAAACCGCCCGCCGCTGCCGCGCCGGACCGCATCCAACCCGACAAGGTCCAAGTCGTGCAGCAGGAGGAGTACCGCGAGGACTACGCCAACAGCGTCCAAGTCAACGTCAGCGTCTGGGACTTCTTCTTGCAGTTCGGGCGACTCAAGATGGATCCCGGCGGCGAGGTGACCTTCGCTTCGTTCCACGGGGTCTACATGAGCCCCCAGCAGGCCAAGGCACTCCACCTCGTGCTTGCTCAGAACGTCGCCCAATACGAGTCCACGTTCGGCAAGATCCAGATCGACAATCCCCAAGGCGATCCGGAGGCGCGCGGCGAACTCGTCCAATAGGACGGTCTTCCGCTACGCGCTTTCGTCCAGCGCCTCGAACGCCTTGCGCAGGAACGGGTCGCCGATCTCCTCTTCGGCCTCGCGCCGCGCCTCCGGCGTGTCGAAGATCCGGCGCTCGACTTCGCGGTAGCGTCGCAGGTCGCGTTGGGACACCGGCAAGTCCGGTTTCACGCCGTCCCTGTGAATCGCGTTCCCGTCCGGACCGTAGTACTTGGCCACGGACAGGATGAGGGCCGCGCCGTCATCGAGCGGGATCGTCTCCTGCACTGCGGCCAAGCCGGAACTGTTCTCGCCGACCACGCTCCCCCGACCGTTGTCCTGAATCGCCGCCGCCGCGATCTCCGCGCCTCCCGCTGTCGGCCGGTCCACGATCACCGCCAGCGGCAGGTCCGTGGCGGTCGTCTCGGCGTCGGCCACGAAGGCTTGCTCCGCGTAGCTCTGTCCCTTGAGGGTGGTGATCGTGCCTTCGCTGAGCAGCAGGTTCGCGAGCGCGATGCCTTGGTCAGCCGTACCGAGCGCGTTGCCCCGCAAATCCAAGATCAGCTTCTGGGCTCCGTCCGCGTCAAGCTGCCTCAAGGCCGCCGCGATCTGCTGCACTTGCTCGGATCCCAGCACGTTGGCGTCCACGTAACCGTAGCCGTCGGGCAGCATCCGGTACTCGATGCCGGGCAGCACGGGCTCGGCTCGAACCAGCGCGTGCTCGACCGGGGTGTCGTAATCCGAGGACGGCCGCACCATCACGGTCACTTCGGTGCCGGGTTCGCCGCTGAGCAACGCGAGCAAGTAGGCTGGCGGCATGACTCTCGTGCTCACGTCGTCGATCGCGTCGAGCAAGTCGTCTTTGCGGATGCCGACTTGGTCGGCTGGCGACCCCGGCAGGACTGCCAGCACGGAGGTGTAATTGCCCTGCTTTTGCACGACCATGCCCGTGGACAGTCCGCTACCCCCGTCCGGGTTGCCGATGCGCTCCTGATACTCGCTGAACTGCTCGGCCGAGAGATAGCTGGACATCGGGTCCAGGTACTCGACCAATCCCTGCATCGCCCCTTGCGTGACCTTGGGGATGTCGGGCTCCTCGACGTAGTCGCTCTTGATCCTCGCCAGGATCTCCGTGTAGACCGCCAGCGGCCGGTACGCGCTGTCCTGCTGCTGGCTCTTGCCGAGGACGGCGCCGATGACCAGCAGGATCGTGATCAGGAAAGAGCTGCAGATCAGGCTGAATTTGAACCGTGGACCCATGGGACGCCTCTCATCATACACCGGAGGTCTCCTTCTCGATTCCGAGCCGCGCCCGCTTCGCCTGCTCGACAGCGACCTGCGCCAAGTTCCCTAGACCGGCCAAATCAGGCGCACGACGGCCACCGTGATAGCGATGCCCGCCGCGGGCGGATCGACATGCGTGTCGCCATGCTGGTGGAAGACCCGCGAGAAGCCCTCCCCTGCGAACCCTCCCGCGATCCCGAACGCCGTGCCGACGAGAAAGTCTCCGGACGCGAGAGTCGCCACAGCCGCAGGCAAGGCCATGTGATGGGTGACCGGGACCTTCAGGCCGAACTGGGCGAAGACGAGCGAGGCGGCCGCAATCCCGAATCCCAGCACGTCCCCGCCGCCTTCCGCTCCAAAGGCAAGCGCCATGAAGGCCGAGATCAAGCCGACGCCCAGCCCGATCGTCGCGCATTGCAGCGGCCGCTCTTGGTGCCGGACCCAATGCGCGCTTGCGTCCGGGCGGAACCGCGTGCTGGCGAGGCCGGTCCGCCCGAATGCGAGGCGGGCGATCATGGCCGAGACGACCACCGTCATCGCGATCGTATCGGTGCGCGGACCGAGACCCGCGAACTGCCAGACCACGTGCAGGAGGTAGCCCATCGCGCCGAAGCATCCGCCGACGACCAGCACGCCCGGTCGGTTCAGGCCCATCAGCGGCACGGATATGTCCCGACCGCTCGGAACCAGGCCGCGCCTGTAGGCGTAAGCCGTGGCGGCAGCTCCTCCGCCGAACGCGATATGCGGTCCGAAGACGGGGCCGAACGCGACTTGGCTCAGCAGGTCCGTGCCTCCGCCGGCCATCGCGACAGCGACTCCCGCCAGCACCAACAGGCCCGTGAAGATGAATGCGGGCAGCGTGCCGATCGCGGCGCCGAAGACGCCGCCGCCGAAAGCGGCGCACATGGTGATCCAATCGAATGGCATGTTCAGGGCGAGGTGTCCGCGCTGCGGGCAGTGCCCGCCGAAACTCCGGCGGGCCTCAGGTTCCTAACGGCAGGAAGAACTGCGTTCCCGTGACCGGTTTCGTCAATTCCTCGAGCAAGCTGCGGAGATCTTCCGGCCGGTTGGTGATGTCCGTTTGCGCCGAGTCCACGACCAGCACGTCCCCGGCCTTGTAGCGTTCGAAGAAGTGATCGTACGCCCGGACAGCGCCCTCGAGGTAGGCGTCCGAGACCTTCGCCTCCAGGATGCCGGGATCCGTTGCTAGCTGGTTGCGGAGCGTCTCCGCAGTGGCCTTCAGGTAGACGGTCAGGTCCGGGACGGGCAGGCGATCCTTGAAGTAGCGATAGTACGAGTCGTAGATGCCGACCTCTCCATCGTCCAGATTGAGGTACGCGTACAACTTGTCCTTCTCGATCATGAAGTCCGCGACGACCGGCCCGCGGGACTGCTCGATGCCCGCCTCGGACAACTGGCGGTAGCGGCCGACGAGGAAATGCATCTGGGCGCGAAAGGCCGCTCCCGGGCGGCCGCGGTAGAAGCACTCGAGATGCGGGTTGCTGGGAGGGTCCAGAATCTCCCGACCGCGGATATGCTCGGCCAGCGCCCGCGCCAGCTTGGTCTTGCCGACGCGAAACGGCCCTTCGATCGCAATATAGTGCGGCGCCTTCTTCACCTGGATCCTCAGAATCCCAGCATCTCTTGCTGGTCGGTCTTGGGCCGCAGGTTGAAGTGCGCGAAGGCCAGTTGCGTTCCCATGCGGCCGCGGCTGGTGCGATCCAGGAACCCGAGCTGCATCAGGTACGGCTCGTAGACCTCCTCGATCGTGCTGGGATCCTCCCCGACGGACGCCGAGATCGTATTCAAGCCGACCGGTCCACCGGAATACTTGGCGAGGATCGTTTCCATGATCTTGCGGTCGACCTCGTCCAAGCCGAGTGGGTCAACTTCTAGCATATCCAGCGCGATGCAAGCGATTTCTTGGTCAACTCGGCCGTCCGCGCGCACTTGGGCGTAGTCGCGGACTCTGCGCAGGAGACGGTTGGCGATGCGGGGCGTGCCGCGGGCCCGGCGCGCGATTTCCTCCGCCGCGCCCTCGTCCAAGTCGATGGAGAGCAGCTCGGCCGAGCGGAACACGATCCGACGCAAGTCCGTGGGGTCGTAGGGGTTGATGCGTAACGTAATGCCGAATCGCGCCCGCAAGGGGGCGCTGATCAGGCCCTGCCGCGTGGTGGCGCCGATCGCCGTGAACGGCTTGATGGGAATGGAGTGCATGCGGGCGCCCGGCCCGCTGCCGACGATTAGATCGACGCGGAAGTCTTCCAACGACGAGTACAGCATCTCCTCGACATCCGCCAGCAGCCGGTGGATCTCGTCGATGAACACCACTTGGCGGTCCTGCACGGTAGTGAGCAGCCCGGTCAGATCCAGCTTCTTCTGCAGCACCGGACCCGAGGTGTAATCCGCCTCCACTTCCAACTCGTTCGCGATGATGGTCGCCAAGGTCGTCTTGCCGAGGCCCGGCGGTCCGTACAGCAGCACGTGATCGAGAGCGTCGCCCCGCTCGCGGGCCGCTTCGATGGCGATCGACAGGTTCTCCTTGAGCGCGCTCTGGCCGATGAATTCGTCCAGCGTCTTCGGTCGTAGCGCGACATCCGATCTGCGATCGTCGTCCGATGACTCGGGGCTGATCAGGGCTTTTCTGGCCATGGCGGCGGACGCTATCGCTTGATCGAATCCATCGCCTGCCGAAACAGCGTCTCGAATTCGGCGGGCGCGCCATCATCCCGTGCCTTCCGCACGGCTCGGCCGGCGGCCTCCCGCGAGCAGCCGAGATTCACCAGCACGGTGATGACATCCTCTTCGATCGCGAAGGTCTCGGAGTCGCCCTCGCCGACTTCGAATGCCCCGAGCTTGTCCTTCAGTTCTACGACGATGCGTTCACCGGTCCGCTTGCCGACGCCCGGGATCCCGACCAGCCGCTTCGCGTCGCCCTTGCGAATCGCGTTCAGCAAGTCGGCGGTCGGCAGCCCGGACAGCAACGCCAAGGCCAGGCGCGGGCCGACCCCGCTCACGTCGAGGAACTTCTCGAACAAGTCCTTGTCCCGACGGTCGTGGAATCCGAACAGGGCGATCACGTTCTCCCGCACGTGCGTGTGGACATGCAAGGCGGCTTGCTCCCCGGGCTGCCCGACGTTCCCGTGCGTTTCGACCGAGATCGACACGTCGTATCCGACACCGCCTGCGTCGATCACGACGCGGTCGGCCAGCTTCTCGATCACGGTACCGCGCAGGTGGGCAATCATGGCGAGCAGCTCGGCGGGCGTGTAAACAGGGACTTCCGCAACTTCGGGGAGAGCTTACTTGGCAAGCGTGACGACGGGACAGCCGGGGTTGCGCGCTTGATTTAGCACGGGACGCTCAGCATGTCGCTCCGGTGCAATCCGCCCTGCACTGATGATCTCCCGCTCGCGCATCGGACGCAGGGCAGGATCGGCCCGATTTGCCGGTAATGCACCCGCAACGGCAGTTAGATCCCGCAACCAGCCGTCCGAGGTGCATTCAGCGTACCACTTTCCATACTACGAACCAGCGAGGGCCGCTGGCGGTTGCTGGAGGGGTTTCGGTCCCGATCCGCCGCCGCGCCCGCGCGTTCACTCGCTCCAGCGAATCCTTCGCGCGTCGCCGCCCAAGTGCTCCAAGCGGACTTCGACGCGCTGGCCCGGCAGCTCCAGGTCGAACTTCTCCCCCCATTCCACGATCACTACGGCGCGCTCCTCCCAAAGGTCGTCCAAGCCGAGTGTCTCGACTTCGGGAATCGTGTCCAACCGGTACAGGTCGATGTGGTAGACCTTCGGATCGCCGGCGTACTCTTGAACGAGGCAGAAAGTCGGGCTGAGCACTTCCTCCGCGGGAGCCGTGCCCAGCGCCTCCACGATCCCTTTCGTCAAGGTCGTCTTTCCGGCGCCGAGATCGCCGATCAGCATGACGACCGCCGGGGGGTGCAGGCGCGCGGCGATCCGCGCTCCGAGCGCCGCGGTTTCCTCCGCCGATTCCGTCCGCACCGTCACGCGGCCGCTTCCCTGATCGCTTCGGGGAGGTGATGGGAGATATCCGTCGCCAGCATGCCCTGCTCGCCGCGCTCCGCCGCGGCGAGTTCGCCCGCCGCGCCGTGCAGATACACGGCGGCAGCGACCGTTTCGCGCACCTGGCGATCCGGAAATTGCGCCAGAAAGGCCGCGATCATTCCTGTCAGCACGTCTCCCGAGCCCGCCGTGGCCATGCCCGGAGTGCCGGTGGGATTGACGATGACATCGCCGTCCGGCGAGGCAGTCAACGTGCGATTGCCCTTCAAGACGACATAGGCCCCCGCATGCGCGGCGAATTCCCGCGCCGCGCGCACGCGATCTCGCTGCACGCTGGCCGCGTCCGTCCCGATCATCCGGCCCATCTCGCCCGGATGCGGTGTCAGCACGGTTGGCGCGTCGCGCTTGCGCAGCAGATCGGCCGAGACCGCTGCGAGCCCGTCCGCGTCTATCACCAACGGCAGCGGACAAGCCACTGCGATCCGCTGCACCAGCGCGGCGCTGGCCGCCGATGTGCCTAGGCCCGGCCCGACCGCGACCACTGATTTCCCGGTGAACCAGAATTCGTCGAATTGCTCCGGCCCCAGCGTTCCGTCGGGCAGCTCGCCCGTCGGCTCCAGCATCAGTTCCGGAGCTGTCGCCAGCAGGGCTTCCGCCGCGCTGCTTGCCGTCGCGACGGTGGAGAGTCCGGCGCCGGCCCGCAGGGCCGACTTGCCCGTCATCAGGATGGCTCCCGGTTTCGACCGCGACCCGCCCACCGCGAGGACATGTCCGTAGGTTCCCTTGTGACCGGACCGGTCGCGAGGGGTTGCGAATGGCCCTGCGTCGGCCTTCTCCGCGAGCAGCAGGCGCGGGCCGGGCAGTTCCCCGAGGACCGAGTCCGCCGTGCCGATGCGGGCTACGATCAATTCCCCCGCGCGCTCGCAAGCGGGGGCGAGCACTTGGCCGATCTTGGGAGCCGTAAACGTCACCGTCCAGTCCGCGCGCATGCAGTCGCCGAGGAGCGCGCCCGCGTCGCTCCCGAGCCCGGACGGCATGTCCACCGCCACCACACTCGCGCCGCGAAAGCCGGAGTTCACGTCGGCGATTACCTTGGCGACCAGACCGCGCGGCACCCCGCTGATTCCCGTGCCGAGCAGCGCGTCCACCACGATGGTCGCGTCCGAGACTGCCGGGAGCAGCGCCTCCCAAGCGGACTCCGTGGGCACGACATCCGCTACATGGTCCTGTGCCGCGAGCATGGCCCGATTGGCAGCCGCGTCGGGCGTTAGGGCAGCGGGATCCGCGAGCAGCGCCGTGCGCAGGCGCAGGCGCGGCGCGTGCAGCAGCAACTGGCGAGCCACCGCCAGACCGTCCCCGCCGTTGTTTCCCTTGCCGCACAGCACCAACACGCGCTCGTCCTGTAAGTTCGGAAAACGCGCGCGCAAGCTGTCGGTCACGGCGCGGGCCGCCGATTCCATCAGCACGATGCCGGGTACCCGGCGCCCCTCGATCGTCGCTCGATCGATGGCCCGCATTTCCGCCGCGGAGAGGACGCGTTGCATCAGTGGCCCAGCGCGTCCCGCAACGTGCTGAGCGTAAGGTGCCTACCCATCACGATCAAGGCGTCACCCGGTTTCAGGACCGCCGATTCGTCCGGGTTGAAGTCGAGCGATCCATCCTCCTTAGCAATCGCCAGCAGGATCACGTCGAGTTTCTTGGTCAGCTGGGTGTCCGCGACCGTTGTGTTGGCGTACGGTGCGTCGGTCTCGACCCGATACTCCTCGATTTCAATATCGACATCCGAGCCGTCGTACGCTGCCGCGACATCCAAGAAACTCGAGACCTGCGGCCGCAGCAGCGCTTGGGCCAAGCGGAAACCGGTGAACACGTAGGGGGAGAACACGACCTGCGCGCCGGCGCGCAACAGCTTGCCGCGCGCGGTATCCTCGGCTGCTCGCGCCACGATGCGCAAGTCGGGGTTCAGATCGTGCGCCGACAGGGTGACGTACATGTTCTCGGCGTCGCTGCTGAGGGCCGCGACCAAGCCCTTGGCCCGATCCGCCCCCGCGCGCTCCAAGGTCTCGTCCGTCGTCGCGTCCGCCGTGATCAGCATGACGTCGTGGCTTCGCGCCCAGTGTGCGAACCGGGGGTCCTTGTCAATCGCGACTACCTTGCCGCCGTCGCGCTGGAGCTGGCGGATCACTCCGCGACCCACGCGCCCGAGACCGCAGACGATGTAGTGTTTGGAAAGCTTGTGGATCATGCGGCCTGTCCTTCTCCGCCCCAAGTAGTCGGGAAGCTCGAGTCGGGGCAGCGTTTGGGTCAGGATGCCAAGTACCACGAATACCACGCTGAATCCGGCTAGAATCAGGAACGCGTTGAAGTAGCGGCCCTCTTGGCTCAGGGTGATCGTTTCTTGGTACCCCACCGTGGTCAGGGTGATCAAGGCCATGTAGAAGCTGTCGAACAGGCTCTCGCCCTCGATCCAGTGGAATCCGAGCGTGCCGACCACGATCACGGCAGTCAGCAAGCAAACGAGCAGTAGTACCTGGACTAGTGCCCGACGGGGAGCGGACGACGCCCACTTCATTGCCTGCGCACCGCCAGCATGGTCATGTCGTCTTGCAGCGTGGCTTGTCCCGTCCACGCGAGGACATCGTCCATGACTTCCGCAATGATTTCGTTCACCGGTCTACCGTTGGCTCGTTGCAACACGTTCCGCAGTCGTTCCTCGCCGTACTCGTCGCTCGCGGCGTTCTCCGGCTCGGTGACCCCGTCGGTGAAGGCGACCAGCAGGTCCCCCGGCTTCAACTGCACCGTCGACGCGGTGTAAGGCGCTTCGGGAAACAGGCCCACTACCATCCCGGTCACTTCGAGCGGCGTGATGCGCCCGTCGCGGACGAGCAAGGGCGGCAGATGACCGGCGTTCGAATATGCCAGCGTGCCGGATCGAGCGTCGTACGCGCCGAAAAGCAGCGTCGAGTACTTTTCCGGGCTGGTTCCGTCGCAGAGCTGTCGGTTCGCCTCTGCGACCACGCGGGCGACGGACGAATCCATCGCGCTGGCATCGTCCGGCCGTAGCAGGGCGAGTTGCGAGCGCACGATAGAGTGCAGCGATGCCATCACGAGCGCCGCCGAGATGCCCTTGCCGGAAACGTCGCCGAAGCTGATTGCCAGCACGTCCCGCTCCAAGGTGACGTAGTCGAAGAAATCCCCCGAAACCGATTGCGCCGGCCGGCAAACTCCCAGCACTTCCAAACCGTCGAGGGCGGGCGGCCGGGCGGGGAACAGCCGCGCTTGGACCTCGCGCGCCACATCGAGTTCGGCTTCCAGTTGCTGGCGTCGCTTGGTATCTTCGATCGATTTCTCGATCGAACCCGTCATCGCGTTGAACGACCGGGAGAGGTGGCTGATCTGGTCCGAGCCCCGCACGGGGATCCGATAGCCGAAGTCGCCGCGATTGACGTGCGTCGTTCCGACGTAGAGGTCGTTCACCGCGGCCGTCAGGGTGCGCGTCAAGGAGGCGGCGATAACGAGGGAAATGATCAGGCTCGAGCCGAGCGCCGCTAGCAGCGAGAGCATGGCGAACGAGAAGAACAGCGAGGCCCCCTCGCCTTGCCGCGCGAAGACCGTGTCGAGAAGCGCGGACAGTCGCGTGTGCAGCCAGTAGTCCGCGTCCACGAAGCGGTCGGTCTCCCAGATCAACTGTTGCGTATCGACTCGCCACGTGAGATCCCAGTCGAAGGGGTGTTGCGGAGGCGGAAGGACGTCGCTTGCCGTGAAGCCGTCCGGGTTCGTGGCACTCGCGACCGGTGGCGCGCTCGGCCCGTCGGCATCCACCGCTAGGATACCGATCCCCGGTGCCAGGCGCGCCGTCAGTTCTACCGTGATCGGCACGGCGATCACGAGCCTGGTGCTGTCGGCTTCGTTCTGGCCCATCGCAGCCACGAACAGCCGTCCCTGCGTAAGCACGACGGCGCCGGTTTCGGGCAGGTTCGACGGCACCGGACCTGCAAGTTCTCCCTCGGGGAACGCCCAATAGGTGTCATGGCGCTGGAATAGGAAGGCCGCCCCCGGGAACGTGCCAGACGCATCGTCCCGAAACCGCTCGAGTGCGGGAAGCATGTCTGCAGCGTCGGTTTCGTCCAGTTGCCACAGCAGGGCGTAGGCGGCCGCTTGCACCCGTTCGCCGTAGTCGACGAACCGCGAAGAAGTCACGTATGCAGTCAGGGGGGCTAGCAGTAACTGAATGACCATTACGACCAAGACTGCGGTGAGGCCTAGGGGCAGCACGCCGACGAAGAAAAACACGGCGACCATCCGGTGGCGAACCCTCCACAACGCGTGCCGTGCGGCCGCCAGGGCCAGCTTTGCAACGCCGTAGGCCCCGGCCATCCCCCAAACGAGGAGCAACGCGGCCAGGGCAAACTCGGCGAGCGCATGCCACGGTCCGAAGGCCCATCTCGCCAGCGCCAGTGCGAGCGTGGCCAGCGCGATGCCGCCTAGAACCTTGGTGCGCCTGTCAGGGCCGACGTCGAGCCACGCCATCCGAATCAACCATTCTAGAGCCGAACTAGTGCCGCGAAGGCCCTCCGCGGGCCTCGGAGCGCCATTGCCGAAACTCTCGTCGAGGGCTGCACTACACTGTCCGTAGCATGCATGCGCAGAGCAAAGAGAGCATCCTTAGGCGGATCCTGTCGGTGCTGGCGATCTCGAGTGCCCTCCTGGCGGTTCCGAGTCTTGCAAGCGCGAAGGCGGTTCTCGTCCTTGATTTGGACACGATCATCCACCCGCTGACCGAAGAAATCGTCGCGGCGGCGCTGGAGCAGGCGGCTACGGCGGGCGACGCGGCCGTAGTGCTCAGGATCAACACTCCCGGCGGACTGCTGGCCGCCACGAACGAGATCGTGCAAGCGATCCTCGCTTCGGACGTGCCGGTCGTCGCGTACGTGACGCCCAGCGGAGGCCATGCCGCCTCCGCCGGCTTCATCATTCTCGTCTCGGCGGACATCGCCGCCATGGCCCCCGGCACCAATACCGGGGCCGCCCATCCGGTCTTGGCCATGGGCGGGGAGATCGAGGGCGCGATGAAGGAAAAGATCACGAACGACACGGCGGCCTCGTTGCGAGCGGTAACCGACAAGCGCGGGCGCAACAGCGAGCTTGCCGTGGCCGCTGTCCGCGAGAGCAAGTCGTTCACCGAGGAGGACGCCTTGGAATCCAACCTGATCGAGGTGATCGCCCCGGATCTGGACGACTTGCTCAAGCAACTCGACGGACGCACGATCACGCGCTTCGACGGACAGGAACAGCGCCTGGAACTCGCTGGCGCCGAGTTTTACGAGTACGTCCCGAACTTGCGCCAGCGCATCCTGCTCCCGTTGATCAGCCCCGCGCTGGCGTTACTCGTCCTCGCGCTCGGCATCGCCGGAATTTACATCGAATTCACGAATCCCGGACTGATCGTTCCCGGAGTCGTCGGGGGTATCCTAGCGGTCCTCGGATTAATGGCGCTCTCGCTCCTGCCGATCAATGTCGCGGGAGTCGTGCTCATCGTGCTGGCGCTGACCTTCTTCGTCATCGAGGCCGTGACGCCTCTGAACGGTATCCTCGCCGCGGGCGGTGTCGTTGCCATGGTGCTCGGCATCGTGATTCTCGTTGACACGGACGTTCCCGAACTGCAGATTGGCGTGTGGCAGGCGATCGGCATCACGCTGCCGTTCGCCGCGATAACCGTCTTTCTGCTGCATCTAGCGATTCGGTCGTTTCGCTACAAGGTCTCGACCGGGGCGGAAGCGATGGTCGGCGAAATCGGGCAAGCGCGGACCGCGCTGGATCCGCACGGCACGGTGTTCGTCCACGGCGAGTTGTGGAACGCGCGGTCCGATGCCGCTGTCGCGGCGGGTGATGAGGTTCAGGTGCGTGCGGTGAACGGCATGGACTTGGTCGTGGAACCGCGTCCCGAGCGCGTGGAGGGGGTTCCTGCCGACTGACGCCGCGCGTTTCCGGGCGGGCCGTTCTTGCGTTCACCGTGCCGGGCGGCTACGCTGATCAATGCGGGAAGCGATCGGTTCGGAAGCGGCGTTTCCAAGAGCGGAGGAGTCCCCACGTGAACATCACCCTGTTCCTCTTGGCCATCGTCGGCCTGTACCTGCTGAATAGCATCAAGATCCTCACCGAATACGAGCGGGGAGTGATCTTTCGACTGGGCCGCCTGCTGCCGAAACCCAAGGGCCCTGGGATCATTCTGGTCTTCCGTCCGATTGACCGCATGGTCCGCATTCCGTTGCGCGTGGAAACCTTGGAGGTGCCGTCGCAGGACGTCGTCACGCGCGACAACGTCACCGTCAAGGTCAGCGCGGTGGTGTTCTTCCGGGTCCTCGAGCCGGCCCGGGCGGTCGTGGAGGTCAAGCACTACGTGCATGCCACCTCGCAACTGGCGCAGACGCGCCTGCGTTCCGTGCTCGGCGAGGCCGATCTCGACGAGTTGCTGAGCCAGCGGGAGAAGCTGAACTCGCGCCTGCAGTCGACGCTCGACGAGCAGACCGGTCACTGGGGCATCAAGGTGCAGGCTGTCGAAGTCAAGCATGTCGACCTGCCCGAGCAAATGATTCGCGCCATCGCCCGCCAGGCGGAAGCCGAGCGCGAGCGGCGCGCCAAGGTCATTCATGCCGATGGCGAGATGCAAGCCTCCGAGAAGCTGACCGCGGCCGCCCGCATGCTGAGCACGCAGCCCACCTCGATCACTTTGCGCTACCTGCAGACGCTCACCGAAATCGGAGCGGAGAAGAACACGACCGTAGTGCTGCCGTTGCCGGTCGACCTCTTCCGGGGTCTCGCCTCGTGGGCGGAGAGCGTCCAGGGCGATAACGATTCTGATCAAAACAAAGACTAGTTGTCGTGTTTGTCTTTGTTGTATGCTTGGAGAATGGCCCGCAAATCGAATCCCAAACGGAAGGGCGCGGAGGAACTCGAATTCGTCTTCGGCTTCAAGCAGGTAGTCGGCTTGGCGCTGTTGACGGCGCTGGTCCTTAGCGGAACCTTCTTCTGGGGCTTTGCCGCCGGTCACAAGCGCGCCCTGCGGGGCGAGCCCGGACCGTTCGCGTTCTTGGAAAAGGAGGCGGATCCGCACTCCGCGCCGGTTCCGATTCCCGACATTCTGCTGAAGCAGGTCGATGACAGCCCGGCTGCCCGATCTCCGGCGGACGCGGCAGAAGCGAATCCGCCGAGCCAACCGAGCGGCACGCCCCCCGCTCCCGGTCGCGCGCCGGTCGCGGAGGATCGCGTCAAGCCGAGTCCCGGTGCGCCGAGCCCGGAGACCGCGTCGGCGCCCGCGGTCCCGCGAGCCGCGCCCGCTCCTACCGCTCCTGTGGCGAAGCCCCCCGCCGCCAAGCCGAAGCGACGAATTCACTATCAGGTGGCGGCGTTGAAAGTACGCGACAACGCGAAGCAACTTGTCGACTGGCTGCGCAGCGAAGGGTTCCCGGCCGCGATCCAGCCCGCGAACGACCAAGGGCTCTTCCGAGTCGTCGTCGGGCCGTTTCGCAGTGACGCCGACGCGGCGACAGCTCGGGCGCGCCTATCCAAGGATGGATTCAAGCCCATGCCGCGAGCCCTCTAGCCCGACTTTGCCATTTTGCCCGAATGGAAAGATACAAGTGGTTTCTTTTCAGTGACATACGAGACACACCAAGGGCGTTAAGGCACTACATTCTTTGAAAAAGCGACCGCGCGGGCGTCAGCTCTCCGGCAGTTGCCGGAGCCGCGTCCGCCGCCGCTGGCGGTGCAGCTGCGGCTCCATGCCGACGGCCCGGGCGAGTGCCGCCTCCTCGGCATCGGCGAGCGTGTCCTGGCGGATGCTGACCAGCTCCCCCGCGTTCGTTTGCATCGTCGTGGTCACCCGCATCCAGCCGGCCAACCGGTTGCGGATCCCGGCCCAGCTGGTGTGGATGCCCTGGCGCTGCAGCAGCGTGCGCAGCAGATGCACGCCGTGATAGGCCAGCACGGCGAGGAACAGGTGCGCCCGGATGCGGTCCTGCTTCACGTGCCAGATCGGGCGCAGGCCGATCTCGCCCTTCAGGCTGCGGAAGGTCGCCTCGACCTCGCTCAGCCGCCAGTAGGTTTCCGCGAGGCGCGGCGCGTCCCAGTCGGCATGGCTCGTGCGCAGCACGTACGTGCCCGCCCGCAAGTCGCTGGCCGCGTGTTGCGCCGTGCGTTCCCAGCGCACCGCCTGCGCCCGCGGCTTGGCCTTCGCTTGCGCTTGCGCCGGGGTCTTGGCTCGGCCCTTGGCGGGCTCCGGCGCGGCGGCCTGGAGCACGTCCACTTGGTACTGCCCGGACACGCGCGGGCAGCTCTTGCGCAGCTTCCCGACGCGCTCGACGACCTTCGCCCAGTCCTTGGTGCAGCCCTTCTTCGACAGCCCCGCGTGCAACGCCTCCAAGCCTTCCTCGAAGAGCTTCCGCTGGCGCGCCACGATCGCGTCGTCCTTGGCTTGGCGCTCCGCGCTCCACAGGCACAGCTCGCTCTCCCCGTCCGTCTCCGCCGCCTGCTGCCAGCCCAGCACCGTCTGGCCGTGCGCGGTTTGCACCCGCATGTCCGGCTCCCGTTCCGGGCGCTCGGCGCGCCCGCGCTGCACCGTGATCCACGCGTAGCCTTGCGCCCGCAGCCAGGCGATGTTCGCCGCGGTCGACAGCCCCGCGTCCATGACCACCGTGGGGCGCTCCGCATCCGCTCCCGGCAAGGCCTCCAACTGCCGCAGGGCCGCTTGCAACGTGCCCGGTTCGGACACGTTGCCCGGCAGCACTTGGCTGCGCCGCGGGAAGCCGGCCCCGTCCAAGCTCAGCGCCAAGGTCATCAGCGGGCAGTCGTGACGCTTCTGCTTGGAGCGTCCGCGCTGCAGGTCGCCGCGCGCCGGCCCGTGGTAATGCACGTTGGTCAAATCGTAGAAGACGATCGTGCGCGGCAGCCCGAGCAGCTCGCGCTCGCGCGCGAAGAGGGCCCCTTCGAGTTGCTCGCGATGCTTCCAGAGTTGGTCGCCGACGCGGTACAGCTTCTGCAGCGAGGGCGGGCGGCCGTTCAGGTCGAGCAGTTCCCAAGCGGCGCTGGTGCCGGACAGCCACAGATGCGTGGCGTGCTCGCTGCCGGGCTTGAGCATGCGGGCGACCAGCAGCGAGAGGGCGATGCGCGCGTCGCGGTCGCTGAGCCCGCAGCCGCGCAAGGCGTCCGGCAGGCCGAGCCGCTCGCAGGCGTGCAACGCCAAGCGCTCGCCGCCGACCGAGCGGGCGCCGCTGTTGCGGACCGAGTCGAGATGCACGGTGGCCAGGTCGTGGTCGGGGGCGGCGTCGGGGTCGAAGTCGATGGCTTTGAGGTGCGCGACGATGCGCCGGGCCCAGGGGATCAGCGCGGGATCCGGGGGCAGCAGCGGCGGCTGGTGGGCGCGCAGGTCGTCGACGAGCGCGAGGAGGGCGGGCCAGTCGCGCTCGGGCACGGGGAACTTGGAGCCGAGGGTGAGCAGGGGGACTTGGCGGACGTGCTTGCCGGTGCGCACGGTATGCGCGAGGCGGAAGGTGTGGTACTTCTGGCCGGGGGCCTTGCGGCGGCGACCGGTCTCGACCCTGCGAATGTACATGGGAACCAGTATGGCAGGCCGGAAGGCGAAAATGCCGGGTCCCGCCCGCGTTAAGGCACTACAGAGACCTCACCAAAAACTATTAAGTTGTTGATAATAAAGGACTTATGAGAAATTCGCATGCGGTCGAACCGCCAAAAAACACCCGAAAAGGCGGGTTTTCAGGGCCGGTCTGGCCCATTTTGGCAAAGTCGGGCTAGGGCCCGCGCGGGCTCTCGTCTCGCAACCGCTCGAGTTCCGCTTGCTCGCGGCGCAGTTCCAAATAGCTGGCTAGGCGCTCGCTGTCCACGGCTCCGGCTTCCACTCCCGCGTGGAGCGCGCAACCCGGTTCGTTAGCGTGCCGGCAGTCCCGGTAATAGCAGTCCGGGGCCAATGTCGCGATCTCCGGGAACACGGTGTCGACCGTGGAAGGCTCGCTCCACGGAGTGAGTTCGCGGATACCGGGCAAATCCATCAGCATCCAGCCGCGCGGGTGCATCACCAGTTCGCGTCTCGTAGTCGTGTGCCGGCCGCGCCGGTCGCGATCGCGAACCGAGCCGACGCGCAGGAGCTCCTCGTCCAGTAGCGCGTTGACCAAGGACGACTTTCCGGTGCCCGAAGGCCCGGCTAGGGCGACCGTGCCGCCTGCCGGCAAATGGTCGCTCAGCGCCTCCAAGCCGTCTCCCGTCTCCGCGCTGGTGAGGACCGCCTGGAAACCGGGATTGGCCTCGCGTACCGCCGCAATAGCGCCCTTGGCGTCGGGGTTCGTATCGGCTTTGTTCAGAACGATCACCGCCAGGGCCCCGCTCTCCGCCACGCACAGCAGGTACCGCTCGATCTGCCTCAGGCTCACGACTCGTTCCAAGCTCGACACGACCAGCACGGCGTCCACGTTGGAGGCGAGGATCTGTCTTTTCGGCACGGTTCCCGGACGCCGGCGGGCGAGGCAATTGCGGCGTTCCAAGGTCCGGATCGCGATGTTCTCGGCAGGGTCGAACAGCAGCCAGTCGCCAACGCTCACTTGGCCGCGGTTCCTCCGCAAGCTGACATCGACGGCACCGCCCTCCGTGTAGAGCTGGGCGCGCCGAGCCGTTGCCAATCGGACCCGCCCCGCAACGCTGTCCGGCGAGGTCAGCTGCTTCTCGAAGTACGAGTCCCAGCCGTAATCGGAGAGGCTCATGCCATCCCGCTGTCGAGAGGGGTGCGCAGCCGCCGGCGCGCGGACTCGAGCGTGTTCGACATCAGCATCGCGATCGTCAGCGGGCCCACGCCGCCGGGCACGGGAGTATAGGCGGCCGCCAAGCGCGCTACGTCGCCGGGATGCACGTCCCCGATGATCGCGCTGCCTCTCTCGCGGAATCGGTCCAGACGGCCCGGTGCGTGCGCGAGCAGCGGTTCGACCTCGCTTGGATCCGTCAAGCGGTTGATCCCGACATCCAAGACGACCGACCCTTCGCGGATGTGCTCGCGAGTCAGCATGGCCGGCCTTCCGACAGCCGCCACCAGAATGTCCGCGCGACGGCACTCGGCCCCGAGATCCGGCGTGCGCGAGTGGCAGATCGTCACTGTCGCGTGCTCGGCGAGCAGCAGCAGGGCGGCGGGTTTGCCCACGATGTTGCTGCGACCCACGACCACGGCGTGGCGCCCCTTGACCGGAATCTCGCTGCGCTTGAGGATTTCGATCAACCCGCGCGGCGTGCAGGGCGCGAGACAAGCCTGACCGCTGGCCAGCTTGCCGACATTGACGGGATGGAAGCCATCGACGTCCTTGTCGGGCGACACTGCCGACAGCACCGCGCGCTCGTCGACGTCACCTGGCAGCGGCAGCTGCACGAGGATGCCGTCGATGTCCTCTCGGCGGTTCAATCGATCCACGACCGCCAGCAGGTCCTCCGTAGTCGCGTCGGCCCCCAGCCGGATCGTCTCGGAGAACGCGCCGATCCGGTCGCAGGCCCGGATCTTGTTGCGGACGTATATCTTGGAAGCGGGGTTTTCCCCGACGAGGACGGCCGCAAGGCCGGGCCGGACGCCCTGGCCCGCCATCGCCGCAACCGTCGCGCCAAGCTCCGTCAAGATCGCATCGCGAATTCGATTGCCGTCGAGAATGCGGGCAGCCATGCCGAAAAATGAAGCGTAGCAAACCTGCAAGCCCTTGCATGTCACGAAGGATTCCGGACTCTCGCGACGCCCGCCAGCGCTCGAGAACAATGCCGAGGGTTGCCCATCCGTTACGATTTGTGCGGTAGTGTCAATTGGCACGCTCGGCGGTGCCCGCTGCCGTCGCCAGTTCCGCTTACCCTAATCGCGTGGCGCAAGGACCTCAACCATCCGATGGGGAAGTGCTGTCGGGATCAATCGAGCATGTCGTATTCCATAATTCCGAGAACGGCTTCTGCGTGTTGCGGGTGCAGGCGCGAGGGCATCGCGACCTGCAAGCCGTTGTCGGCCGAGCGCCTGCGGTCGCCGCGGGCCAGTGGATCACGGCTTCCGGCCAGTGGGAGAACGACCGGGCCCACGGGCCGCAGTTCTCCGCTCGGTACATCAAGGTCTCGGAGCCGAGTTCGGTCGACGGCATCGAAAAGTACCTAGGCTCCGGCGCACTGCCCGGGATCGGCCCGGCCTACGCGAAAAAGCTGGTCCGGGCGTTCGCCGACAAAGTCTTCGATGTCATCGACCACGAGCCCGAGCGCCTGCAGGACGTTCCGGGCATCGGCCCGGTGCGGGCCAGTCGCATCCTCGCCGCTTGGAGCGAGCAGAAGGTCGTGCGTGAAATCATGGTGTTCCTGCACAGCCACGGGGTCGGCGCGGCGCGCGCTTATCGCATTTTCAAGAAGTACGGTGCTGATGCCGTGCGCGTGATGTCGGAAAACCCGTATCGGCTCGCACGGGACATCCACGGCATCGGATTCACCGTCGCCGACGGCATTGCGATGCGGACCGGGATCAAGAAGGATGCAGAAGTTCGGATCCGGGCCGGAATCGGGTTCGCATTGCGCGAGGCAACCAACGACGGGCATTGCGGTGTGCCGCGCGAGGAGCTTCTGGAGCGCACGCAGAAACTCCTCGACGTGCCGGTCGAACTCGTGAATCCCGCCTTGGAAGCCGAATTGGAAGAGGGCAGCGTGATCGCGGATCATTCGGAGGGTCGGCCGTGCGTGTTTCTCAGGGGCTTGTACCGAGCCGAGGAGAGTATCGCCACTGCGTTGGTCGGGCTCGCCCGCGGCGACCCGCCGTGGCCTCCGGTCGAAAGCGACCACGCATTGAACGGGGTCGAGCGGTCGCTCGGCCTGACGCTGGCGCCCAGCCAGCTCGAAGCGGTTCGCACGGCGCTCCGCTCGAAGGTCACCGTGATCACGGGAGGGCCGGGAGTAGGCAAGACCACGATCGTCAACGCGATCTTGCGGATCTTGGAATCGAAGAACATCGAGATCGCGCTGGCAGCTCCGACCGGGCGGGCCGCCAAACGCCTGGGCGAGACCACCGGCAAAGAGGCCAAGACGATTCATCGACTGCTGGAATTCGATCCGGGCCGGCGACAGTTCCGGCGCGACTCCGGCAATCCGCTGGAGTGCGCTCTGCTGGTGGTCGACGAGATGTCGATGGTCGACGTGCCGTTGATGAACTCGCTCCTGAAGGCGCTACGCGAGGAAACGTCACTGCTGTTGGTGGGAGACGTGGATCAACTTCCGTCGGTGGGGCCCGGCCAAGTGCTCGGCGATTTGATTAACAGCGGGGCCTTCCCCGTCGTGCGACTGGTCGAGGTCTTCCGCCAAGCCGCGCGCAGCAAGATCGTTGTCAACGCCCACCGGGTCAATGCGGGGGATTTGCCGGATCTCGGGAAACCGGAAGGTCTGAGCGACTTCTATTTCGTGCCGGCAGAGGATCCGGCCGCTGCTACTCGCAAGACGCTGGAACTCGTGCGAAACCGCATCCCGAAGGCGTTCGGCTTGGATCCGCTGCGGGAAGTCCAAGTGCTCAGCCCCATGAATCGCGGCGCGATGGGAGCGCGAGCGATCAACGTGGAACTGCAAGCCGCCCTCAATCCGGACGCGACAGCTAGGGTGGAGCGTTTCGGCAGGATCTTCGCCACGGGCGACAAGGTGATGCAGACCGAGAACGATTACGACAAGGATGTCTACAACGGAGACATCGGGTTCATCACCTTGGTGGATCAGGACGAAGGCGTCTTGGAGGTCAACTTCGACGGTCGGGTCGTCGAGTACACTCTCCGCGAGATCGACGCGCTGTTGCCGGCCTACGCGATCACGATCCACAAGAGCCAGGGCTCGGAGTATCCCGCGGTCGTCATACCGGTTCTCAGCGCCCACTTCGTCATGCTGCAGCGCAATCTGATCTACACCGCGATCACGCGCGGAAAGCGGCTCGTCGTGCTGGTGGGCCAGCGGCAAGCCGTCAAGCGCGCCGTGGACACCGACTCCGATGCGCGACGTTGCTCGAAGCTAAGGGAATGGATTTTGCAGGCGGCCGGGAGCGAGACGGTCGCTTTCGCGGCCGCTCCGGGGCGTCCGCTACGTCGCGGGCCGTTGCCCTCCGGCCTGTCGCAACCTGCCGTGCTGGAAGCGAAACGTGCGGTCGCAGAGCGCGGCGAACGTTAGATTGTGCGTTGCGACGAGGATTGCCAGACCCTCCTCCCGCACGAGGCTGAGCAGGATCTTCATGACCCCTTCGCCGGTGGCCTCGTCGAGGTTGCCGGTCGGCTCGTCCGCGAGCAGCAGCTTGGGTTCCGAGACTAGGGCGCGGGCGATCGCGACGCGTTGCTGCTCCCCCCCGGAAAGCTCTCCCGACTGATGGTGCAGTCGTTCGCCCAATCCGACGCGTTCGAGCCAGTGCCGCGCTTTTTCGATGCTCGGAGCCTCCGCTTGCCCATCTATGCGCAAGGGCAGGGCGGCGTTCTCGAGAGCGGTGAATTCGGGCAGGAGGTGGCAGTTCTGCCAGACATAGCCGATGCTGCTGTTTCGGTAGCGAGCGAGTCCGGTCTCGTCGAGCGAGCCGAGGCTCGTGCCTCGGAAGAACACCGCTCCGGCCGACGGTTCGTCCAGCGCTCCTAGGATGTGCAACAGCGTCGACTTGCCGGTACCCGACTCGCCGACGAGAGCGACGCTCTCGCCATGGGAGACATCGAATGTCAGCCCGCCGAAGACCGTCAGGGAATGATCGCCGCTACGAAACGTCTTGCCGAGCCCCTCGGCGCGGATCACGGGCTCAGTCACGTTTGCGAAGTTCCTGCACACATCGTAACGCCATGATGCGGTTGCCCACCTCTTCGGGAGTGCCCGTTGCATCGATTCGCTCGTTGGCGAGTTCGTAGGATCGCTCGCGAGCGGAGTACAACCGGAAGAACTCCTCGCGGTCGACTGCAAGCGGCCGGTAGGTGTCCTTTCGCACTCTTTGCCAGAGGGTGTCCGGGCTGACCTCGAGCCAGACCGTGACTCCCGCGCTGCGGAGCTTGTCGCGGTTTCGAGCGTATGCGAAGGTGCCGCCGCCGAGTGCCAGAACCATCGGTTGGCCGGCCAGCACCTCCTCGACATGTTGGACGACCGCGGCGTGTTCGAAGTCACGGAACACATCCTCTCCGCGCAGCTTGAAAATCAATGGAATCTCTTGGTTGGCGAGTATCTCGATCGAGGCATCGAGATCATGGAACGGCCATTCCAGTTTCCGCGCCAAGGTCTGGCCAACGGTGGTCTTGCCGACGCCCATGAATCCAGTGAGGAATACGGCAACCGGATCCGGCCAGTAGCTCCCCTCCGTGGGTTCGGACAGCATGTTTCCGTTCAGCACTTCGCGGCACGAGGTATCAGCCGGGGCAGCAGGCGGTACAGCACTCCGGGGACGAGCCGCTCCGTAGCGACGAAAGCCCAGGCTACCCGTGGAATGACGACCGTCCGCTTGCGCTTGACCAGCCCCCGGTGGATAGCCTTCGCGCACTGCTCCGCCGTGAGCGCGATCCGCGGACTCACCCGCGGCCGCTCCACCGCGGATTGCAGCATGTTGTCGCCGAACGGCGTCGCTACGTAGCCCGGACAGAAGTTCATCACGTGGATGTCGCGATCGAGCAAGTCCATCCGGAGGATGTCGGCCCACGCGAGCAGGGCGTGCTTCGAAGCTCCGTACACCCCGAGTCCGGGCAGTCTGGTCTTTCCTGCGATCGAATTGACCAAGACGATGGAACCGCCGGTTTGCATCTTCGGCAGCAGGAGCCGAGTGATTTCAACGGGAGCCAGAAAGTTCAGCTCCACCAGTCGCTTCGCCGATTCCGGATCCGTCGCGTGTGCCGGAGCATAGATTCCGACACCCGCGTTATGGACGAGCACATCGAGCGCGGGTGCTTCTTCCAGCACTTGAGTGCAGAAGCGCGACAGAGAATCCGGCTGCGTCAGATCGGCGGCAATCGTCAGTCCGCCGCCGCACGCCAGTGAGGTCTCTTCGAGGGCGTCCGGATTCCGCCCCGTTAGCACAAGCTTCGCGCCGTGTCTCGCGAATCGCACGGCGCACGCCCGTCCGATACCGGACGAGGCGCCCGTTACGAGGACGGTCTTGCCTTGAAGTTGCAATCTGCGCTCGCTGGAGACCGAACCTTAAACCGCCACTCTAACACGGCGAACCGGGTTACTCGTGGACCCCAGACACCCCATCGTCCGCCATCCCGCTCGATTCGTCAGTGAGAAGCGCTGCCGAACGATCTGGGGAATCGGGTTGCGCCAATCGTCAGCGCGGAGCGGGCAGCATGTTGCGAATCGCAGAGATCCGCCAGCCGGTCGGAGAGCGCAGGCACAGGAACGTGCTCCACATGCGGCGGTCTTGCGCTCCGCCCGTGCCCTGGATGACATAGCGTGCGTCTGCCACCGCCACGTCGGGGGCAGGGAAGCGCACCGTTTCAACTGTCAGCGTACGGGCTCCCGGATTGCGCTGAGAACTTCCCAGCATGCCTTCGACAAGGGCCTCTCGCCCCCGCCGCCAGACACCCGAAGAGACCAGTTGGTCCGCGTCATCCGTGAACAGCTTGCGGATCGCCGCGGGATCGCGGGACTCCCGTGCGGCCGCGTAGGCCGCTACCAGGTCCTTGATCGACAGCTCGTCTTGGCTGCCTGTTGCGATCGCATGCGGACTCAGTGCCGAAATACCGACCCCGAGGATCAGTACGGTAACCAAGCCGACGAGGCGCATCGCGGACATGCTGCCTCAGTACACTCCGACCGTTACAGTGCCGGTCTTCGCGTCTTGGTACGGCCGCACGTTGCGCACGCCGTCCCATGGATACATCTCCGTAGGCGGCTCGCGCTCGCACATGTCGCGCTCCGGAAAGCGCGGCATGAAGAATTCCTTGGTTAGCGTCGTCAGTACCGACCGACCGGTTTCCATGTATCCGACCGTCTCGTTCAGGTTCTCCGGATGGCACACCTCCAGAGCCGCCCGCGGTTGCGGCGGATAGTAGATGATGGCGTAGTCGTCCGCCGGATCGAAGGGCTTGTGGCAGGCCAGCCCCATCAGCGTGTTGCCGTACGTCGCCGCGAAATAGGCGCCTTCCAGAAGCTCCTCGCGGGCGAACCGATGGAACTCGGGAGTCATCTCGGTGCCGCCGCAGAACACGCCCGTGATGCCGAACTTCTTGAGCGAGGTGCGCTCGCACAGCCCCTCGAGCAATTTCGGTGTCGCGAACAGGCACTGCACCCCTGGATGCGCCTTGAGGATCGTCAAGGCTTGGTCCAAGCAGTGCTGCTTGTACCGTTCGGCTTCCTCGTAGTGCCCTCGCTTGAGCAGCTTGACTACCCAGCGCGGATCCAAGTCGACGGAAAAGCAGATTCCGCCCCGCACCTGGGCGAGGTATTCGACCGCCAGCCGCAGCCGCCGCGGGCCGCTCGGCCCCAGATGCAGCCAGTCGGCTCCCGGCGGGAAGAACTCGTCCGGTAGCGTCTTCGAGAAATCGGCGTAGTCCGTCCGGAAGTCCTCTACGTTGATGCGTGATTTCGGCACGCCGGTCGTGCCGCCGGTCTCGAAGACATAAACCGGCTTGTCGGCTAGGCCCTTCGGTACCCAGCGCCGGACCGGGCCGCCGCGCAGCCACTCGTCCTCGAAAGGCGGGAGTTTCTGCAGGTCCTTGAAGC
This sequence comes from Bryobacterales bacterium, assembly GCA_965242625.1. Lineage (GTDB taxonomy): Bacteria > Acidobacteriota > Terriglobia > Bryobacterales > UBA6623 > VXMF01. The sequence continues at coordinate 3,081,559 of CBDEST010000005.1, forward strand.
CGCCGATCCGATCGCGTGGATCCCAGTCCAGCCGCTCCTTAGCGAATTCGAGCCAGAACGGGCAGCCCGTCGCGGGATCGAAATGCCAAGCCACGATCTCGCGGACTTGCGCGTCGAGCGCGCCCCGGGCGGCTTCGATCTTGGCTTGCAGATCGGGCATCGACATCGAATCACTCGGCCGCGATCGCGTACAGGTGCGAGCGGGTCATGATGTACAGCACGCCGTTCGCTGCGATCGGCGTGGAATAGATCACGTTCCCGAAGCCGATCTCGGACAGCACTTCCATCTCGGTGCCCGTCTGCAGGACGGTCAGGTCGCCGTCTTCGTCGCCGAGCAGGACCTTGCCGTCCACGACATACGGCGACCCCCACACCGCCGCGAGCATGTCGTATTCCCACAGCAGCTTGCCGGTCTCGCGATCCAGCGCGTGAAAGAACCCGGAGAAATTCGGCACGTACACGATGCCGTCATGGATCGCGGCGGTCGAGATGGTCCTGCGGAAGGGATGGTGCCAGACGACGTTGCTCGTCGTGATCTCGCCTTCCCCGTCCGCGTCCACCGCCCAGAAGTGGCCCACCCCTTCGCCGTGCTCGGGATCCTGGCCCACCGCGATGTACACGATCCCGTCGAGGAACACGGGCGTCGCGATGATGTTATTGCGGTCGCCGCGGCCTTGCTTCCATTCGGAGTCCTTGGGGTTCGCGTCGAATTTCCAAATCAAGTCGCCGGTCTCGGGCACGAAACTGTAAACCCAGCCGTCCCCTCCCGCGAAAACGACTTGGTTCTTGCCGCCGGCTTCGCCGTATGCGGGAGACGACCACTGACCGTGCAGGATGTTGCGCCCCGGGGAACTGTCCTCCCAGACGATCTCCCCGGTATGCCGATTTACCGCGAGGAAGCTCGGACTGCGCGGCGAGGGGATATTGATGTGGCTCTCGTCCACGCCGTTAGACGTGTTGACGAAGAGCAAGTCCCCGACCACGAGCGGCGAGGTGGCAGCCATGTTGTGCGGGAATACGCCGAGGTCGTTGTACATATCGACCGCCCAGAGCACGTCCCCGTCGGCTTCGCCTTGGTGCTCCTCGTCTTGCACGGCGCCGTCGTTCTCTCCATCGCGAAAACCCTCGACGTCCAAGGCCAGGACTTCCGCCCGATTCGACACGTAGTAGACGACTCCGTCGACTACCGCCGGGGACGAGCACACGCCCTGCTCGGGCCAGTCGTTGACACGCCCCGCTTCGAGCTTCGTGTGGGTCATTTGCCACAGGAACGCTCCGTCCTCCTCGTTGAAGACCATCAGCACGCCGCGGTCTCCGCCCTTGTCCGGGTCGCGCAGCAGCTCGTTGTTCGTCCCGACGAAAACCTTGCCATCGGCAACCACCGGGTTTCCGTACGATTGTGAGCCGACTTCGGCCACCCACTTGATATTGGCCTTGGTCTTGAGATCCCAAGTGCTCGGAATGCCGGATTCCAAGGAAACCATGTTGCGGGATCCGTTCGCTCCCCACATAGGCCAGTCGGCGCCTGTAGCGGGCAGGGCTCCGGCCAGAGCGAGAGCGGATGCGAGGCAGAGGCTATGAACCTGACGAGGAATCATGGGAATCTCCAGTGGGGCGGGTGTCAACGGCCGGAAGGCGTGACCTGCAGGTTGTCGTAGTAGATGTCGGCTGACGAGTAACCGTAGATGCCCGGACTGCCGCTGTCGTGCCCGAGCGGGTCGACCGCTTCGATCGACCATTCCGCGGGTTCTTCGGCATCCCGCGGCCAGACCTTGCCGCGAATCGTCGTCGCGTCGCCGTCGCCGGCCTCCACCTGCAGCTTGACGCGGTACCAGCGATCCGGATCCCAATCGAACGGGACTTCCTTCGAGAATCGCTCGAGTTCCGAGAGCCAGGTGCGGACCATGAGCGACTGGGCGTTGCCCATCAGCGCGAGCGTGTAGCGGTGCGATACCAAGCCCATGTCGGCTAGGCGCCGCCTCTGCTCGGTGGATTTCAGGTCCGCCGCGATTTCGTAGCCGCTTTGGCGCGGGTCGCCGACATACACGGTCGTGCGCCAACTGCGCGGGTTCCCGGACGGCTTCATGAGTTCCTTGCCGCCATCCGCTTCGACCACTTTGAATCGACCGCGTGCAGCCGGCCAGCCCGGGGGCACGCTGTCAGCGGGGTACCGCTCGAAATCCTCGCGGAAGGCGCCGAGCGGGCGCACGGCGACATGCGCCTGGCCCTTTAGCTTGCCGACCGTGGCAACGATCTGACCGCCTTGGGGAGAGTCGCCGCTGGCCGTGAACTCGCCGTTCGGTTTGAGTTCTCCGGCCAAGGAACCGGCCAGGGACCACTGCGCCGGGCGTTCGCCGATCAGACGGCCCTTGGCATCGAAGAGCCGAGCGGTGAATCGTGCCGTCTCGCTGGGCGCGAGATTGATCTCGAACGGCGTGACCTGCACGTGCGTCGCGACCGCTCCGGCAGGTGCGCGAGGGGTGCCCCCGTCGCCAGGGCGGTCTCCGGCTGCGCGCCCGTCGGAATTGCCGATGCAGTAAAGCGTGTTGTTCGTGATGAAGTAGACCCGCCCGTTGGCCACCGCCGGAGACCCGTTGATCTGCGTCGCGCTCCCGTCAGCGTTCTTGAACTCGTCGACATCGGTCGTCTCGGGCGCTTGGCGCCCCGCCAACCGCAGGATGTGGAGCTTGCCGTCCACGTCGGAAACGTACAACTTCCCGTCCGCAACGACTGGCGATGCCCGCTGGGCAATGCCCAGATTGACTTTCCAGAGTTCGTCGCCGCCGGATGCGTCGAACGCGACGAGATTGGCTGAGTTGTCCACGTGGTAGAGAATGCCTTCGTGGATCACCGGCGAGGCGTACCCCCCGGCGAATCCGTCGACCATCCAGACCTGCTTCGGCTTGCCGTCGGCCACTTGCGCGGCGTCCAAGGCGACCAAGCGACCCATCGCGGTGCTCCCGTCCACGTTCTCTTCGCTGTGGGAGGCCAGCACGATGTTGCCATTGACGACTACGGAAGAATTGATACCGCGTTTCGAGAGCGGGAATTCCCAGACTTTCCGGCCTGTCGCGACTTGCATCGCGTAAATGCCGCCGTCTCCGTTTCCAGAGATGAGCAAGCGGTCGCCGGCGATCTCGCGGACGACCGCGACGGTATACGTCGTGTCGTACGGGGCCTTCCCGGGTGTCGAGATCCAGACGGTCTCTCCCGTGCGCTTGTCCAGAGCGTAGAAGCGGTGACGCGGAATGAATCTGTCACCCCAGCCTGCGGAGAGAAAGTTGACGATCAGCAAGTCCCCGTCGAGCGTGGGCGTGGCGGTGCGCCCGCCGAACCCGGAAATGCGGCCGACATCCTCTTTCGTGGACCTCTTCCAGAGCACTTCCCCGGCGGGATCAAAGGCAATGACCATGCCCTCCACCCCATGCGCGAAGATGTTGCCCGTGGCCGGGTCCGCTACCAAGCTCGCCCACCCGACTCGGTGGTGCGGGATATCGGTTTGGAAGATGCTGTATCGATACTCCCAGATCAAGTCGCCAGATGCCGAGTCCAGGCAGGCGATCTGCTCTTGCCATCTCTGCACGTCGTCAGGCTCGGCCAGCCGGATCACGCAAACCCGCCCGTCGATCACGACAGGTGCCGAGCGTCCGCCGTAGGGGGCCTTCCAGAGGAGATTCTCCCCCTCGGGCGACCATTGTGCAGGCAGGCCGGTATCCGGTGCCGCTCCGGTGGCGTCCGCTCCGCGCCAGGAGGCCCACGAGGATGCCTCGGCGGGCATCGTGAGCACGGCGGAAGCTAGGAACAGGGCGAGCGCAATGGCTCGCGACGGGGTCTTTTGCGCTCGCATCTTGACGACCTGCCGTTTGGTCGCGGGAACTGTCGGTATTGTAGCAGCAGCTATCGCCACAAGGACCGTGCGGGGCGCGGGTGGGACGCTTGAAGTTGCCAAGTGACCGGATCCGGCAGCGAACGGGAACCACAGGGGTGCTGGTTACGGGGAAATCATCGGCAAGCAACTCCCCGCGGCACCGCAATGCACTGGTAGGATGGAGGGGCGCGGAGAATCTCGATTTGTCCCCTCCACCTATCCGCGTGCTGGTCGCCAAGCCGGGTCTCGACGGGCATGATCGCGGTGTCAAAGTGATCGCCCGCGCCTTGCGGGATGCAGGGATGGAGGTCATCTACACCGGGTTACGTCAGACCCCTGAAATGATTGTGAACGCGGCGCTCCAAGAGGATGTCGAGTTCATCGGGCTCTCCATTCTTTCCGGGGCGCACATGGCCATCGTGCCCAAGGTGCTCGACTTGCTGGAGGCCGCCGACGCGAAGGACATTCAGGTGATCGTGGGTGGAATCATCCCGGACGCCGATATCCCGGCGCTTCAAGCCAAGGGCGTGGCACAGGTGTTTCAAACCGGCACTTCGCTGGAGCTGATCGTCAAGTACCTGCAAGCCCACCGGCCTGACCGACAGTCCGGCTAGCAGGTAGGTTTGCAACCTCGAAACCCCGCCGACTGCTTGGTCTTGTCGCGCAGTCGCGCCAAGGGTAGCGATTCATCCAAGCGGGGATATTGAATCGACGTTGACGTAGCGGTAGTGATTCTTGAGAATCGCTCTGGTCTCCCGGTGTCGATTCGAGAGCTTCGTCGTCGGAGTCGGTATGGGCCTGCTACCTACCCCGACCGACCGGGAGCGCATGATGAGCTATACCCGAACCGGTCACATCAAGCTTCAGGATGTCGGCTCGGAACCCTTCTGGACATCGCCCCTTGGCCTTCCACGCTTCTTGGACTTCCGACGCCGCGGCGTCAACCCAAGCATGTGCAGCATCCCTGTTGCGGTGAAGAGCGTGACGATCGCGAAGGCCGCAATCACCGCCCAACTCACGATATCGAGCTGAGTGGAAGAACCGTTGATCCGATCATCCATCGCTGCCAGCTGTGCTGAGCTAGCTGCCTCATGTGCTCGGAGTTCGGCGGTGAGCGTCTGGACATTGGCGGTGATCGTCGCGACATCCACCTTGATCGTCTCGACATCGGCGGTGAGTGTCTCGACATCGGCGGTGAGCGTCTGGAACTCGCCGACATGTGCTTGGAACTCGCTTCGGAAATCGCGAATCTCGGCGATGACCTGATCTCCCGACATCTTTCGGACGCCCTGCGTCGCATTATACGCTGTTTCTGGGTCAGCGCCAGCCGAGATGAAGCCGTCCATCACGGCTTGGCCCTCGGGGTCGATGAGTTGGGTGTTGCTTGTTGGCATGATCGGTTCTCCTCTCTCTAAGTTTGATGCACGTGGCAACTAGAAGATTTCTTGAATTATAGCATACAAGGTGAAAACTATAGATATTTGCGAGCAACAACTTCGTGTGACCGGCAGGCAACGCATCCGATTCAGTCCATCACGTTGATCGACGCTAGGCACAGGCGGTCGTTGTGGCCTAGGCGCACGACCGGCATCCGAACCTGTCACATAGCGTTGCGGCGGCGAGGTCCGTCGACGCGCCAAGATTTACCCGCGCTTGCGAACTCGCGAAATCGAAGATTGCTCCTGTCCGCTGCCCCGGACTCGAAATCCGCCCCTGCCAAGCTCCCCTTCGCAGTCACGAACGCCGATTGCGCATAGGAATTGACGAACCTGCCGGTCATGCGCTCTTCCAAGTGCCCTGAAGTGCAGGTAGGCGGTCGGGAACTTCCGAGTGAACGCTTTCCCCAAGCCGCCACCCGTCATCTCCCGTGGACTCAAATCGCTTCGTTCCCGGTTAAGCAGACGAACGTCGCGCGGGGCACGGGTGCGCAACGCGAATCGATATGCTCGTGGCGGATCGCGAGGGAGCAGGTTCCCATCCAATGCGAAGGAATTACAATGGGCTTGGAAGATTTGACACACTGCATGTAGCACCCTGCTAAATCGCCAGCGTGCGCCATTGCCACTCTGCGGAGACCTTCCTCCTGACCCACGCGCCCCTGTCCGCATCGAGACTGTCGAGAGGATTCGCGCTGAAGTGGCCGTCGTGGATGGATCAGTTGAACGAGGAATTCTGAATTGCGATCCGTTGACCAAGCGGTGCGAGTCACCGACCTAGCGGAAATGAAGCGTCGCGGCGAGCGGATCGCGATGCTGACGGCTTACGACTTCACGATGTCCCGGCTCCTCGACCGGGCTGGCATCGATGTACTGCTCGTAGGCGATTCCCTAGGCATGGTCGTGCTCGGACACGAAAACACCTTGCCGGTCACGGTCGATGCCATCGTCCATCACACGGCCGCGGTCTCGCGAGGCGTTAGCCGGGCGTTGGTCGTTGCCGACATGCCGTTCCTGAGTTGTCACGCCGGTGTGCGTGACGCCGTGCTGGCAGCCGGCCGCATGGTGCGCGAGGGCGGTGCCAAAGCGGTCAAGATTGAGGGCGGGTACGCCGTACTAGAGGTCTGCCAGCGATTGGTGGAAGCGGGGATTCCGGTGATGGGCCATCTCGGGCTGACGCCCCAATCGGTGCATCAACTCGGTGGATTTCGCAAGCAAGCGAAGACTCGCGATGAGGCGCTGAAGCTGCTCGAAAGCGCACAAGCCCTGCAAGCCGCCGGAGCCTTCGCGGTCGTGCTGGAGTCGATTCCGGACGATGTAGCTGCCGAGGCTACGGCCTTGCTGGATATCCCGACGATCGGCATCGGGGCGGGGCCGAGTTGTGACGGTCAGGTACTCGTGAGTCACGATGTCTTCGGCCTCTACGACGAGCACGTGCCCGCATTCGCCAAGCAGTTCGCCAATCTAGGCGAGCAGATGACCGCGGCGGCGGAGGTCTACGCCCGCGAGGTCCGGGATGGCGTATTCCCTGTAGCGCGCAAGAGCGTCGCGAGCGCTACCCCGTCTCGATAGAGTTCATGGCCACGGAGTGCATCGCGGCCATCTCGGCGTTACGGGAGCGAATCGGCGACGCGAGGCGATCCGGGTTGCGGATCGGCTGCGTCCCCACGATGGGCGCTCTCCACGCCGGCCACGAAGCCCTCCTTGACGCGGCCAGGCCTTGCTGCGACCTGCTCGTGGCCACGCTATTCGTCAACCCGCTCCAATTCGACCGACAGGACGACCTGCTCGGCTACCCGAGGAACCTCGAGACCGACCTGCGAGTTTGTTCTCGCCTCGGCGCGGACGTTCTGTTCGCCCCGCGCCGGGAAGATATGTACCCTCGGAGCCCGACGATCACGCTCAATATCGAGGGTTTGGCTGACGGCCTGTGCGGAGCGCACCGCCCCGGGCACTTCCAGGGCGTCGCGACCGTCGTCTTGAAGCTGCTGAACATCGTGCAGCCCGATATCGCGTGGTTCGGGGAAAAGGACTTCCAGCAGCTTGTGATCGTTCGGAGGATCGTCGCGGACACGAACCTGCCCGTGCGTATCGAGAGCGTCGAAACCGTGCGCGAGCCGGACGGTTTGGCGGTCAGTTCGCGGAACGTGCATCTGGCCCCCGACGAGAGGGCGGCGGCACCGTTGCTGGCGCGGTCCCTGCGTAATGCGCAGCTCGCTATCAAGCGTGGCGAGACTGATGCGCGGGCGCTCCGCCAGCGGGGACGGGAACTGTTCAACTGCGAGCCGCTGCTGCGCCTTGAGTACCTCGAGATCGTGGATCCCGATACGCTTCAATCCGTGGACCGAGTGACTGGGCCGGTGCGGATCGTCGGGGCGGCCCACGCCGGGACTACACGCCTCATCGACAACTTACCCGCCCGTCCTCCCGAGGCGCGATAATGGCGCCAATGCGCTTTCTCGCACTCCCGATAGCAGTGCTGCTGACCGGCAGCCTGATCCAATTGACCGCGGTTCCCAATATCGTCGTGCTCTTCGCGGACGACCTCGGGTACGGCGACCTCGGGAGTTACGGGAATCCCACCATCCGCACCCCCAACTTGGACCGGCTCGCCACGCAAGGGCTGCGCATGACTGCGTTTTATTCCGCCCCGTCCTGCGTGCCCGCTCGGGCGCAGCTCATGCTGGGGCGGTACCCGAGCCGCGCCCGCGTGGGCCGGACGAGCGTGGGCGGGGACGGTGGGATGCCTGCCGACCTGCCGACCCTTGCGGAAGGCCTGCGATCGGCGGGCTATCGCACCGCGATGGCGGGCAAGTGGCACCTCGGGTACGCGAGGGAGGAATTCCTGCCGGTAGGCAGGGGATTCGACCGGTGGTTCGGCCTGCCGTACTCGAACGACATGATCAAACCATGGGTGCAGACTGACGAGCCGCTCTGGTTGTATCGCGATGCCGAGAAGGCCGAGCACCCAGTCGATCAGGACACCTTGACTAGCCGGTACACGGCCGAGATCACGGAATTCATCCGGGAAAAGTCGGACAAGCCGTTCTTTGCGTATCTGGCGTACAACATGCCGCACTTGCCGTTGCGGACCGCAGGCAAGTTCCGGGGAACGTCTCGAGCGGGTCTCTACGGGGATGTGATCGAGGCCATCGACTGGTCCGCCGGGGAGATCATGCGCGCTCTCGACGAGAGCGGGGCCGACGACGACACGATCCTGATCTTCACCAGCGACAACGGGCCGTGGCTCAACTTGCCGGATCGCATGCTATCCGGTGGCGTCAAGCCGTGGCACGCCGGATCCCCCGGACCGTTGCGGGGCTACAAGCACACGACCTACGAGGGCGGGGTGCGCGTTCCGTTCATCGTGCGCTGGCCCGCGACCGTGCCAGAAGGCACGGTCACCGCCGAGATGGCTGCGACCGTAGACATTTACGCGACGCTGCTCGCGGCCGGTGGCGCGGAGATACCCGATGGCGGGGATGGATTCGACCTCGCTGCGCTGTGGGCTGGGAACACGAAGCAGTCCCCGCGTCGGGAATTCCTCTATCACCGGGGAACTCGGGTCCAAGGCGTCAGGGTCGGGCCATGGAAGCTCCGCACCGTGGACGGAGACGAGTTGTTCCAACTCGACTTGGACCCTGCCGAGCGTTTCAATGTAGCCGCCGACCAACCGGAGATCGTCGCCGAGCTGCGTTCCCGGATCGAAGCCTACCAAGCCCGGGTCGCTGCGGAATCGGCACCATCCGAGTAGGCGGGTGTCCCGGTAGTCTCGGTCTCCGCCGCGCCTATTGCCGGTTGCGACGAATCCTCGGCACCGTGCCCTCTTGCCATGAGCGGTAGGAGGCTAGAAGCTCTCGGACGACTGCAGGCTCCTCGTTGGCGAGATCCCGGGATTCCGAAAGATCCGCTTCCAAGTCATAGAGTTCGACTGCGTCCTTGTCGTTCAGCAGCTTCCAGCGCCCCATGCGGATCGCCCAGCCATGGTCCGAGCCTTTCTCGATCCAATTCCAATAGAGCGCTTCGTGGAGGGGACCCTCGGCAGACCCGAGGACTGCGGGCAGGATGTCCCGGCTGTCGATTACCCGATCATCCGGCGGCTTCACTCCCGCTGCGGCAAGCATCGTCGCGAACGCGTCGATGGAGATGACCGGCTCGTCCGACACGGAGCCCGGCGGGATCCTCCCCGGCCAGCGCAAAAGGAACGGCACCCGGATGCCGCCTTCGTAAACGCTGTGCTTGTAAGCTCGTAGCGCGCCGTTGTCTGCACTCGTGCCGCGCGCTCCTCCGTTGTCGGAGAAGAAGATCACCAGCGTATTGGCAGCGAGTTCAAAACGGTCCAAGGCGTCGAGGATCTCGCCGACACCCTCGTCCATGATGGCGAGCATGGCGAGGTACGTATTGCGCTTGGGGTCCGCGCTGGAGAAGCGGCGCACATAGTCCTCGGGAGCTTGGATGGGGTTGTGGACGGCGTTGTAGGGAACGTAGGCGAAGAATGGACGGTCTCGGTTTTCCTCGATGAACGCAACGGCTTCGCGGGTGATCCTCCGCGTGAGATAGCCCGTGTCGTCGATCGGGGCGCGGTTGCGGTAGATGGACCTGATCTCATCGGTGATCGCGAGGTCGAAGTAGTCGTGGCCGCCGTGCCCAAGGAAGCCGTAGAAGGTGTCGAATCCTCGCTCGAGCGGGCGGAACGGCGGGTTGTAGCCGAGATGCCACTTGCCGAACACGCCGGTCGCGTAGCCCGCGTCACGGAGCAATTCCGGGAGCGTGACCTCGGTCAGGGGCAGGCCGGCGCGGGAGTCGGCGGCTGTGTAGAAACCGAATCGCTGCTGGTAGCGGCCCGTGAGGATGCCGGCGCGAGTCGGAGCGCACACCGGGCAACTGGCGTACCCATCGGTGAGGCGAACGCCCGCCGCGGCGAGTCGGTCGAGATTGGGAGTCGACACCTCCGCGGGGTGCGGGTAGCAGCTGATGTCGGCGTAGCCTTGGTCGTCGGAGACGATCAGCACCAGATTCGCACCGCCGTCAGCCGCATGCACCGGGTAGAGGAACCCAGCGATCGCGAACAAGATGCCTGCTACGGACCTGAGGCCGAGGGCCATGCTGGAGGTAGCGATCATGGGAGGCATTCTCTGACGAGTCACCTTCGAAGCTAGCACTCAGGGCATCTCCAGAGGCAGCGCGATTGACCGCTTCTCTTGCACCGAGAGCTTCGCGGCTTCAAGCACTTGGACCGCGGCGATATTGAGATCGAGTGCCACGATATGTCCCAGCGGCTTGCCGCTGGTCACGCGGTCGATCATGTATCGCACCGGATGGCTTGCGACCTCGTCGAGGTTTGCGAGTTCTACCTGCACGGATTGCTTGCCCTTGGCTTGGTGCGCGAGCTGCTGCCGATTCATCGCGAGGCTGCCGGTCGTGCCGAGGACTTCGAGTTGCTGGAACCCGCGCGGCAGGTTCCAACTCGCCTCGAACACTCCGACCGCGTTCGGGTAGGACAGCACGAGAACGGCGTTGTCGTCCACCTCGGGAAAGCGGTCCGGCTGCAACTGGTGCGCGGTAGCGGATACGCTCTGGGGCAGACCGAGGTGCCAAACCGCCCAGACGGCGTTGTAGATACCGAAGTCCACCAGAGCGCCCGCGCCGTTCCGTTCGGGATCCGTCAGCCATTCGAAGAACACCTTGCGCCGGAAGTCACGCGGAGACGGGCCGCCGTTGCCGACAACCCCGTGCAACCTCCACGGCCTTCCGATCCGGCCCTCGGATGCCAGCCGACGGAGTTCGTGGTTCGACGACCACCATGCCATCTGGTAGTTCGTCATGACCTTGATCCCGTGCTCGCGGGCCAGCTCGCCGATCCGCGCCGCGTCGCGGTACGTTCCGGCCAGCGGCTTCTCGAAGATCACGTGGATGCCGAGCGGCGCGAGGAACTCGACGATCTCCACATGCCGATTGTTCTCCACGAAGGCCCACACGATATCGGGGTCTCGGGCCGTCACGAACTCGCGGTAGTCCGCGGAGAAGTGAGCGTCCGGCTGGATGTCCCGCGCGGCTTCGACCAGTTCCGGAATGGATTCCGCCACGCCCACGAACTCGGCCTCCGCGATTCTCGTGACGTCTCGCAGCTGTCGCCAACTGTGGCCGTGCCGCAGCCCGATGAAACCGATCTTGGCGGTCTCCGCCAACGCCTGCCCAGCGACCAGGCCGCAAATCAAAAGCATCGACGGGCGGAGGACGCCCTTCAGGAACCAAGCTCTTAGCACGCTCATCATTCTGCCAGAACCGTGGTTCCTTCCCGCGCAGCCGGCGAATCCCACCTAGGTCTTGGCGGCCGCTTCCTCCCGGCCGAGCATTGAGAGACTGCCGCGACACGGCGCGACGAGTCCACGCAATTCAACTGCCCTCGCCCAAGTTAGAATGTTGCATGGTCACGGATTCTCTACCGCTCGCACTTACCTTCGACGACGTACTCCTGCTTCCCGCTTACAGCGACGTGCTGCCGTCCGAAGTCGACACGACTACGCAAGCGACTCGCGACGTGGCCATCAAGATCCCGATCCTCAGCGCCGCCATGGACACGGTCACCGAGTCCAGGCTGGCGGTCTCGGTTGCCCGTCACGGAGGCCTCGGGATCGTGCATCGCAACATGTCGATCGAGCGGCAAGCCGAAGAGGTGGATCGCGTGAAGCGTAGCGAGTCGGGGATGATCGTCGACCCGATCACGATCAGTCCCGATGCCAAGATCAGGGACGCTCTGGAGTTGATGGCGAACTACCGGATTTCGGGCGTGCCGGTTACCCGCGACAGCATGCTCGTCGGAATCCTGACGAATCGCGACCTGCGGTTCGAGAAACGCCGCGACATGCCCGTCAGCGAAGTCATGACCAAGGAGAATCTGGTCACGGTGCCCGTGGGCACGACGTTCGAGGAGGCCGAGAAACTGCTCCACAAGAATCGGATCGAAAAGCTCTTGGTCGTCAACGAACGGAACGAGTTGAAGGGGCTCATCACGGTCAAGGACATCCAGAAGAAGCGAATTTATCCGAACGCATCCAAGGACAGCCAGGGCCGGCTGCGTGTCGGTGCCGCGGTTGGTGCCAAGGGAGACTACTTGGAGCGAGCGCAGGAGCTATACGATCGAAAAGCTGACGTGATCATCGTCGACACGGCGCATGGCCATACTCAAGGTGTCTTCGACGCCGTCAAGAACCTGCGTCGCGCGCTGCCGGACGTGCAGCTGGTCGCCGGCAACGTGGCCACCGGGGACGCGACGCGGGATCTGATCAACCTTGGCGTGGACGGCGTCAAAGTCGGCATTGGCCCCGGATCGATCTGCACTACCCGCATCGTGTCCGGTGCCGGGGTGCCGCAGATTTCCGCCGTTGCGGAATGCGTCAAGGCTGCCGACGATTCCGGCGTCCCGATCATCTCTGACGGCGGGATCAAATACTCCGGAGACATCTCCAAGGCGATTGCCGCCGGCGCTCAGTCGGTCATGGTCGGCAGCCTTCTCGCCGGCACTGAAGAGAGCCCGGGCCAGACGGTGCTGTATCAAGGCCGCACGTACAAGACCTATCGCGGCATGGGTTCGATTGGCGCGATGAACCAGGGCAGCGACCGCTACGACCAGAGCGGGCAGGACGGGAAGCTGGTTCCGGAAGGCGTCGAAGGGCGCGTTCCGCACAAGGGTCAGCTCGGGGACCTGATTCACCAACTGGTCGGCGGCTTGCGGGCCGGGATGGGCTATTGCGGGTGCGCCACGATCAACGAGATGCGCACCAAGACGCGCTTCGTGAAGATCTCTCCGGCGGGCCTGCGAGAGGCTCACGTGCATGACGTCTTGATCACGACTGAAGCTCCCAACTACCAAGTCGAGAGCTAGCAACGCAGCGCGTAACCGTCCCGGCGAGCATGGCGCACGACAGCGCCGATCATGCGGCGGCGCAGGCGGACAACTCCACGGCACGTCCGCTGTTCAGAGCGGATATAACGCCCTCTGCCGGTCTGCGGAGATGCGCTTCCCTACGCACAGACACGGTGGAGGCAGGCGTTTCAACCGGTCACTCTTCCGAGCGCTCGTCTACCGCCGATGCATCGTCGCGAGGCGGAGTCTGTCCACCGCCGTCGGTGGCGGTGGCACTTCTCTTCCTCTCGACGTACTCCAAGATCGCTCCCGGATCGTTCCCGACCTTGGCCACCATCTTGGCGCGGATTTCTCGCAACTCCGCCATGATCGGATCGCGTTCTGAGTCTGTCACTTCATGCCTCCTTCAGTTGATTTGGAACTCAGATCAACACAGGGCCGTTGCCCCTGCCCCGTGCCGCCACAGGATCTCCTGCGCCCGCTTCTTCAAGCACCAATCCAGACACGGCTAGGTCAAACCGGCTTGGAGCGTTTCGCCACCACTCGCGCGTAGCGAGCTGATTCCTCAAAGTGACACCGGACGTGCAGTCAGGTAGCCGACAACCGATGTCTCTGCGTAGACCTGCTCCTTCCGCAACCTGCACCTGTCCTTTCATGTCAATTGTATCGTCGGTGCCGCGATTAGTCACTCAACGTTCCGCCGCGGGATAAGGAATGCCCCAATGAACGGAGCATGCTTGTAGCGTATCGGTTTAGAGAGCGCGGCTCCTGCCTCGCGTTCTGGGTAGCGTGTGCCATACTGAGGCTCGACGGCCACCGTCGCGGTTTGCCAATCCCCCTCCTCTTGTTGCGGTCCGTCAAGTGATCGCTGGTACCGCATCCCTGTCTTCATGCTCTTCGAAATCCCCTTCAAGCTCGGCCCCGCGTTCGTTGTCGCAGCCGCGAGCCTCGTTCTGACGCTTGCCTTGCCGCTCGCTGGCCAGATCGATATTCCGTTCAAGAAGTTCGTTCTGGACAACGGACTCACGCTTCTCGTGCATGAGGACCGCAAGGCTCCCATCGTCTCGGTCAACGTGTGGTACCACGTCGGCTCCAAGAACGAAAAGCTCGGCAAGACAGGCTTCGCGCACTTGTTCGAGCATCTGATGTTCAACGGCTCCGAGCACTTCAACGACGACTACTTCCAAGCGATGGAACGTGTCGGCGCGACCAATCTCAACGGCACCACGAACCAGGACCGCACCAATTACTTCCAAAACGTGCCGACACCGGCATTGGACCTCGCTCTCTGGATGGAATCCGACCGCATGGGACACATGCTCGGGGCGGTGGACCAAGCCAAGCTCGACGAGCAGCGCGGTGTGGTGCAAAACGAGAAGCGGCAGGGCGAGAACCAGCCCTACGCGATTGCATACGAACTGGTCACGAAGGGCACGTATCCGCAAGGCCATCCGTATTCCTGGACCGTGATCGGAGAGATGGAGGACCTCGACGCCGCCACGCTGGAAGACGTGCATGAATGGTTCCGGACATACTATGGCGCGGCCAACGCGGTGATTTCGGTCGCCGGCGACATTTCCCCGAAGCAGGCCTTGACCAAGGTCGAGGAGTACTTCGGGAGCATTCCGGCCGGGCCGCCCGTGGCGCGCTACGAGGCTTGGATCGCGCGACGGACCGGCGAGCAAAGGCAGACCGTGGAAGATCGCGTGCCGCAGGCCCGCGTGATGAAGGTGTGGAACACGCCGCAATGGGGCACGCGGGAGTCGACCCTGCTGGACCTCGCCAGCGACGTGCTCGCAACCGGGAAGAACTCGCGGCTCTTCAAGCGGCTGGTCTACGAAGACCAGATCGCCACGAGCGCGGCCGCATACGTCTACGCTCGCGAAATCGCCGGCCAGTTCATCGTTCAGTCCACCGCACAGCCGAACGGCGACCTGAGTGCGGTCGAAGCCGCACTGGACGAGGAACTCGCGATGTTCCTGCGGGACGGTCCGACCGCGGAGGAACTTGAGCGCGTCCAGACCGCGTACAAGGCGCGCTTCATTCGCGGCATGGAGCGAATCGGAGGTTTCGGCGGGAAATCGGACATCCTCGCGCGCAATCAGGTCTATGTCGGCGATCCAGCCCACTACAAGAAGGTCCTCGCTTGGGTCGCCTCGGCGTCGGTTGAGGACATTCGCTCGGTCGCGGCCGAGTACCTCGCGGATGGCGTGTACGTGCTCGAGATTCATCCGGTGCCGGAGCGGACAGTGACCGAGAGCCGTGTCGACCGGTCGTCTGTTCCGGACTCCGAG
Source organism: Bryobacterales bacterium (assembly GCA_965242625.1). Classification (GTDB taxonomy): domain Bacteria; phylum Acidobacteriota; class Terriglobia; order Bryobacterales; family UBA6623; genus VXMF01. The sequence goes on from CBDEST010000005.1 coordinate 3,097,024, forward strand.
GGGTTCCCCGAGTTCTCGTTTCCCGCGACCAGCGAAGCCAAGCTCTCGAACGGTCTGCAGATCGTTCACGCCTCTCGCGCTTCCGTGCCCACCGTGGAAATGTCGCTCGTTGTGAATGCGGGGTACGTGTCGGATCACGGCGGGATCCAGGGTCTCGCGAAGATGACCGCCGAGATGCTGGACGAGGGCACCGCCGACCGCACAGCGCTGGAGATCAGCGCCGAAGCCGCCCGCCTAGGTGCGCGCCTCTCGGCTTCCGCCGGGTTGGACACCGCGACGGTCTCGTTGTCCGCCTTGTCCGAAATGCTGGAGCCATCGCTGGATCTGTACGCCGAAGTCATCCTGCGGCCGACGTTTCCCGAAGCGGAACTCGAGCGTCTGAAGCGTACGCAGTCCGCCGGCATCCGCCAGGAAATGTCGGAGCCCTTCACGTCCGCCTTGCGGCTCCTTCCCGCGTTGGTATTCGGTTCCGCCCACGCCTACTCAGCACCGATGACGGGAAGCGGCAGTGTCGAGTCGGTCGCGGCGATCAGCCGGGACGATGTCGCGGAATTCCATCGCGACTGGTACCGGCCGGACAACGCCACGCTGGTGGTCGTCGGCGACGTTCCGCTCCAAACGATCCTGCCGATGCTGGAGAAACGGTTCGGCGGCTGGTCGGGAGCGGGGGACCTTCCGGTCGTGAACATCGCTCCTGTTCCCGTGCCCGAGACGCGCACCGTCTATGTCGTCGACAAACCGGGCGCGTTGCAGTCCGTCATCATCGCCGGGCTGCCCGCGCCGCCCACCGACAATCCGGACGAGATCGCCATCGGGACCATGAACGCCATCCTCGGCGGCAGCTTCACGTCGCGCATCAACATGAACCTCCGCGAAGACAAGCACTGGAGTTACGGCGCCCGGAGCACGCTGCCCAATGCTCGGGGTCCGCGGATGTTCCTCGCGTATTCCCCGGTCCAGAGCGACAAGACCAAGGAAGCCATGATCGAGATCGACCGCGAGTTGCGGGGAATCCTCGCGGATCGGCCGCCGGAGGCGGACGAACTGCTCAAGGCCCAGCGGAACCGGACCCTGCGCTTGCCCGGCCAGTACGAGACCAAGGGCTCGGTACTGGGTGCTCTGCGCACGATTCTCACATACGGCCTGCCCGAAGACTATTACGAAACCTTCGCAGGGAAGGTGCGGGACTTGGAACTCGACGATATCGGACGGGCGGCAGCGTCCATCGTGAAGCCGGACAGCATGGTCTGGGTCGTGGTCGGGGATCTGGCCGAGATCGAAGCCGGTGTGCGCGAACTGGGCTTCGGAAAGGTGCAGCGGCTGAGTCCCGAAGGAGAACTGCTGAACTAAGGGGCGCCCACCGGGGTTCACAACGCACAAGCGCCCCGAAGTCTGAGGACGGGGCGGGATCCAGTAGGGGCTAGCGTCGCTTCGTGCCGACTCCTCACTTGCGACCCGAACGGCTCTGATTTCCGTCGGCAGCTGCAGCCGCAACGGCGGCGGCTCGCTGGGCTCGCGTCCGACGCGGGAGGCGCGGTCGCCCGGCCTTTCGGAGGACTCGCCGAATAGCTGTTTCGCCGAGGACACCGATGCCTTCGGCATCGAGCTGGGCCTTGATATCCGGCACCGAGAGCTGGTAATCCCGGAGGGTCAGGATGCGCTCGCGCAGAGCCGGGCTGACCTCTTGGGGTGGACGCCCGCGGCGATCGGGAGGCCGGAATATGTCTGCGGCGGGATCTTCGAGAGCACGGAAGTCGCGGATGATGGCGTAGACGGTCCCGGGAGCGATTTGGAAGCGGCGCGCGACCTCCTCGGCGGTAAGCCCCTCGAGATAGAAGGTGCGCACGATCTCGTATCGGCGATGGTCGGGATGGGTGGGGCGGTTGAAAAAGTCGGCGGGGTCAGGGCGTGGCACGGCGACCCTTCATGTTAGACACAAGATGCATCTGACAGGAGGCTGTCGAGGGGCCATTCTCCCCTACACCCCAGATCGATGGCAGGGCGGTGCAGGGAGCGCCGGTCGAATGCGGCCGAACCGGTCATGCGGCGGCCCGTGCCACGGCCGGCGTTAGGATGCTGTCACCCTCGAGCGTCAAGCACGTTGCTGCCAGTGCCGCGAACATGTCTCGGCCAGCCCGTGCTTGCCACCGATCCGCCGCGCACCTAGGCGAGCACTTACGTCGAGGGGATCCAACGGAAATCACCTGTGCCTAGGACTCGTGAACAGGTCACCAGACGTCGGCGAGATTCGGTCGATGCGGCGATGCGCGGGGGCGACGACTCCATGTTTAAGGTTCGCCTCGCGGGGTCGCTAACCTGCGTAATGCCCAGAATTCCGACCCTAGGAAGGCAGCATGCGGTCGTTCGCTGCAAGTCTCGTAAATCCTTATGATTAGGTTACTTACGTATCTCTCGTGAGCCTTTGAGTCGAGTCTTGGCCCGGTCGGAATCAGGGCCTCCATCTGCCGTGAAAATCGGCACTACTTGGTTTTCGCCGCCTTCTTGAGTTCAGTCGTCGCGAGATTCATCACGGGCATTCCGAGTCCCGATCCGATCGCCGAGAGTGCTTCCAAGTCCATCGGGCCCATGATCTTGAGCACCGTGATTTCGTCCGGCCCCCTGGACACTACCGTCATGCCAGCCATTTCGTCGTCGCGCGAGTACGAATAGACCGATAGCGATTCGGGCTTCTGCCGATCCTCGGTCTCGATTAGCGGTACCCAGCCATCCCTGGCGAGTTGTCGGTGAACGGGTTCGACATCGTCCTTGCTTGCGTCCTTGCCGCGGAACCGGTACGTGCGTCGGTAGACCGCTGTGAGACCGTTCATGAAGCCGCGCACCGAGTCGGTGACATTCTTCCGCAAGCCCAGCAGTTTCTTGGCGTGCTCGAGCGGTCGTCCCCACAGATTGACCTTGACCACCTCGTCCGCCCTGTCCTCCAAGGTGGCGAACTCCAAGGCAGCCTCCCCTTCGGCGTCTTGCGCCTGCGCCATCGCGACGACGGTCAAGACGAGCAGAGCCAAGGCTGCCCGGATCGAGAATTTGAGAATCTCAGAATGATTCATGATCGTTGTCCTCTGTCGGAGCGAATGCCGCCTGTTGGGCTAGGTTCCACTTGGTGCTCGCTAGGTGCAACGCTTCGGCGAGATCCTGCTCCGCGGTTTGCATCGCGTACCTTTCGGCTGAGCGACGCTCCTGCCAGCTGGGAACCGCGAGCGCGACGAAGATCACTGCGGCGCATGCCGCCGCTGCCAAGGCCCAACCCGTTCGCTTGCGTCGCGGTAGTCGGAAAAACGATCGTCGCGCCGGCACGGTTCCCGCTGTCGAGATCGATTCGACATGCATGCGCGCCATGACCCGGCTGCACAAGTTGCTCGGAACCAGCGGTCGGATCAGCGTCCGGCGCAGTTCGCTCTCAAGGATGCTGCTATCTTCCAGCGGGCGCATAGCAAATCTCCGTCTTCAAGTGGGCGACTTCCGGCTTCAGCCGGATGAGCGCGCGACGTAGCAAGGTCTTGACCGTGTTGACAGGGATGTCCATCGCCTCGGCGATTTCGCCGAGGCGCAGGTCCTCTTGGAATCGCAGCACTACGACCATCCGCATCTTGAACGGGAGTTCGGCCACCTTGCTCGCGAGTTCGTCCGCGAGCATCGGGTCTCGGGACACCGGCGCCGCTCGCGGCTCCGGGATAGCGTCGAGGTCAAGGTGCGGTTGGAACTTCTTGCGCCGGGAACGGTCGATGCATTTCCGCGTGACGGTCTGTCGCAGCCAGTTCACGACATGCTGGTCGGAATCGAGCTTGTGCAAATTGCGGAAGAGTTCCAGATACGCTTCTTGGGCCAGATCCTCGGCGGTGGCCCGATTGCGGAAGAACCCGAACGCCAAGCCGAAGACCATCGACTCGCTCATCTTGACCAAGGCGGCGAACGCCTGCCGGTCGGCAAGCGCTGCGTCTAGCAACTCGCGTCGAATCTCGGTCATCGCTCGCTTCGCGCGGCCCCTCGTCGCTACGGCCGCACACGCCCTCGAATTGATGATACGCATCCGAGGCGCGTTTGGGTTCAATTCGGCGGAGAGTGCGGCGCGAGAAGCGGATGGGAATGACCGGGCCGCGCTTGGATCGAGACGCTAATTCAGTCAGTCACTCGGCCACGGCACGCCCTGCTGCTTGGCGACCGGCGCGAGGCCCTTGTAGAGGAAGCGCTGCACGCGTTGCCCGCGATACGTCTCGGTCGTGTAGACGTTGCCCTTGGAATCGGTGGCGATGCTATGCGCGCCGTAGAACTGCCCCGGCTGGCGCCCGCCGTCCCCAAAGCTCGTCAAGTGCTCGAGCGACTGACGGTCCAAGACGTGGACTCTCTGGTTCGCGCCGTCCGCGACGTACAGGAACCGCTGCTCCGCATCGCGGGACAGGGCGACATCCCAAGTCGAGCCGCTTCCGAGCGTCCGCGGTTCCACCCAGCCTTCCGTGACGTAGGACCCGTCGGTCTTGAAAACCTGGATGCGGTCGTTCGTGCGGTCGCACACGTAGAGCATCCCGTCGTCCGAGAGCGCGACGGCGTGAACCGGCGTGCGGAATTGGTCGGGCTTCTCCCCGGGCTCGTACGCGGGCAGTTGCGTATCGTCGGGTTCGTTGCCGTAGGCACCCCAATGGCGCTTGTATTCGCCCGTGTCCGCATCCACCACGATCACGCGTCGATTCCCGTAGCCGTCCGCGACGAAGAGTTCGTTGGTGCTCGCGTCAACCACCGTCTTGGCGGGCAGCTTGAAGTTTTCAAGGTCGTCGCTGCCGCTGCCCATGAACGGCTTGCCGAATTGCATCAGGAACTTCCCGCTGCCGGTGAATTTCAGCACCATGCTGTCATGCACCCGGCCCTCGCCCATGGCGCTTTCGTCGAGCGAGAGCGCCGCCTGCGCCGAGACGCGACCGTTCCCGCCGATCCACACGTTGCCCTTGTGGTCGACATCGACGCCGTGAGTCGAGGAAGGCCAATCGTACGTATCGCCGACGCCGCCCCAATGCCGGATCAGCTCGCCGGATGGATTGAAGGCCAGTACCGGCGGAGCGGGAAGGCAGCAATACGACGCTGGCGGATCCCAAGTCGGGTAGACTTCCTTCGGTTCGAGAGAGTCCGCGCGGTGGACGATCCAGACGTTGTCGTCGTCATCTACGTCGACTCCGACGGTCGAGCCGAGCAGCCAGTGCTGCGGGAGCGGCTTGGGCCAGAACGGGTCGACCTCGAAGCGCGGTGCCATGACCACTTCGCCGTCGTCGCCGCCCTCCGGAGCGGAGCACGCTGCCAGCAGAATTAGCGTCGCGACGAGAGCCGCTGTGTTCCGGCGCACAAGCATCAGCCGCAGGCCCTTACGGTCACCGCATGCGTCCGCGGTATCCCGAAGCGAGGAATCGCGATGCGGAATTTCCCGCACTCTCGCTCCTTCGACGAGTTATCGCGGGTCGCTGCCCAAGCGAACCCATGCCCGAGCATCGCTCCTCCCTCGGCCGCGAGTGGACCGCGAGTCTCTCAGTCGCTAGGCCAAGGCGGGCCCTGCTGCTTCTTCGAGACTGGCGCGAGGCCCTTGTAGAGGAAGCGCTGCACCCGCTGCCCGCGGTAGGTCTCCGTCGTGTAGACATTGCCTTTGGAGTCCGTCGCGATGCTGTGAACCCCGTAGAACTGCCCGGGCTGGCGGCCGCCGTCCCCGAAACTCGTCAGGACTTCCAGCGATTCCCTGTCCAAGATGTGGATGCGTTGATTCGTGCCGTCCGCTACGTAGAGGAACTTCTGATCCGGGTCACGGGACAGCGCTACGTCGAAAGTCGATCCGTCGCCAAGCGTGTCCGGTTCCACCCAGGCTTCCTTGACGTAGGTGCCATCGGCTTGAAACACCTGGATCCGGTCGTTCGTGCGGTCGCACACGTAGACCATGCCGTCATCCGCGAGCGCGACTCCGTGGACCGGCGTGCGGAACTGGTCTGGCTTGTCTCCGGGCTTGTAGGCAGGCAATTGCGTGTCGTCGGGCTTGTTCCCGTACGCCCCCCAGTGCCGCTTGTACTCCCCGGTATCCGCGTCCAAGACAATGACGCGCCGATTCCCGTAGCCATCCGCCACGTAGAGTTCGTTGGTCTTCGGGTCGACCAGCGTCTTGGCGGGCATCTTGAAATTCTTCAGGTCATTGCTGCCCTCGCCCATGAACGGCTTGCCGATCTGCAGCAGGAGATCGCCGGTGCCCGAGAACTTGAGTACCATGCTGTCATGTACGCGGCCCTGTCCCATGGCGCTCTCGTCGTGCGGGAGCGATGCGGCTGCTTGTGACGAGCCGCGACCGTTCCCCCCGATCCACACGTTGCCCTTGTGGTCCACGTCCACGCCGTGGTTCGAAACGGGCCAATCGTAGCCTTCGCCGGGGCCGCCCCAGTGCTTGACGACTTCCCCGGCCTGGTTGAACGCGAGCACCGGCGGCGCTGCGAAGCAGCAGTAGGAAGCCGGCGGATCCCATGTCGGGTAGAGTTCCTTGGCTTCCAGCGAGCTACCGCGATGGACGATCCAGACGTTATCCTCATCGTCCACGTCCAGACCGATCGTGGCCCCCAGCAGCCAGTGGTTGGGCAGCGGCTGGGGCCAGAACGGATCCACCTCGAAACGTGGCGCCATGACCGCGTCGCCCGATGCCTCGGGTTCCACCTCTGACGGCGACGAGCACACCGCCAGCAGGATGAGTGCCACCGCGAGAAGGGCGACAATGCTGTATCTGAGCTTCATGAGTATATTCCGCCGCTTAGGCTGCCGCCATCATACTCTCTCTGCCTATGCGGGAGCAAGGAAGCTTTCTCTCGCTTGGTTGGTTCCTGCGCTTGCGCTGGGAATATTCGCGGTCGAACCAGTTCTAGCGCACGAAATCCCGAGCGACGTAGTGGTCCGGATGCTGGCAAGAGCGGACGCGGAGCGGTTTCGAGTCCTTGTGCGCGTCCCGCTGCGATCGATGCGCGATGTCGAGGTCCCGGAATTCGGAGCGGGATACCTGGACATCGAAGCCCTTGCGCCGCAGCTCGCGGACATCGCCACGCAGTGGATCACGCCGTTCGTCATCGTCAGCGAGGACGGGGTGCCGTTGCCGGTGTCCTCACCCGCGGCCACGCAGATCTCGCTTCCCTCAGACGATTCGTTCTCCGCCTTCGCAACGGCCCTCGCGCGGGTGCGCGAGCCGCTCCCGGAGAACGACGAGTACTTGGTATGGGACCAGGTGCTATTCGATGTGCTGCTCGAGTATCCGATCCGCTCGGGTGAATCCGCCTTCGCGTTGCGATCGAGGCTGAACCATCTCGGGGCGACTGTCGTTACGTCCTTGCAATTCACGACCGGCAGCGGCGCGGTCCGGGTCTATCAGTTCAGCGACGATCCCGGCACGCTGCCACTCGACCCGAGCTGGTGGCAGGCAGTCTGGCGGTTCGTGCAGCTCGGATTCCTGCACATCCTCGACGGCACCGACCACCTGCTGTTCCTGTTCTGCCTCGTCATCCCGTTGCGGGAACTGCGTCCGCTCGTCTGGATTGTGACGGCTTTCACGATCGCGCATTCGATCACGCTCGTCGCGAGCGCGTTCGGACTGGCCCCGGACACCCTCTGGTTCCCGCCGTTGGTCGAGACCTTGATCGCGATATCCATTCTGTACATGGCGCTGGAGAACATCATCGGCACGACGCGCCGCCGCTGGGCGTTCGCTTTCGGATTCGGATTGGTCCACGGATTCGGATTCTCGTTCGCCTTGCGCGAGACCCTTCAATTCGCGGGCTCGCACATGCTCACGTCGCTGTTCGCATTCAATGCCGGAGTCGAGCTCGGCCAGCTCTTCGTGCTGGCCCTGCTCGTGCCGGCTTTGGTCGGCCTGTTCCGGCTGGGCTTCCCGGAGAGGGCGGGCGCGATCATACTTTCCGCTCTCGCCGCGCACGCCGCATGGCACTGGACCGAAGAGCGGAGTGCGGTCCTGTCCGCATTCGATTGGGGCTGGCTGCTGGACTCGGAAACGTTGTTGTGGGCGGTAGGCGGGGCGGTACTGGCGATAGCGGGCGGGGTGGTCGCGCACCGCGCCCGGCGGATCAAATTCGGCGGGCGTGCCTGAGCAGCGGCCGGCCGCTCGTGCCTCACGATTCCCGTGGACAGGTGCTCTCGTAGAAGTCCCGAATGCTGATCCACAACTGGTCGATCACGTCCAGCATTTGATGGTCGGTGTCGTACCACTCTACGGAGACGTTTGGTTTGCCCTGCGCGAACCGAACCGACAATTCGGGGGCTACCGATTCGTCGTTGGTCCCGTGCAATACCTTCGTGGGGATCCTAACGTCCGGGAATGGCTCTAGGCCGCGGGCATCTTCCAAGAACGAGTAGGCAAGGTTCAGGTCGCTCCTCGCGCGGTAGTGATAGAAGGCGCGTGCGCCATCCCTCTGCCAACGCCCCGCTTCCGTCCCGAGTGCCGCGCTCAACCTGTTCGCAAAGTCGAACGCCGGAGCCAGTAGAGCTATTGCGGACACCGCGCCCGGGTGGCGTGCGGCGTGCAGTGCGGCGAGATACCCTCCCAGACTGGAACCGATCACCATCGAAGGACGCAGTTCCTCCACCAAGCGATCGACGAGTGCTAGCTGCCGGGTGATTGTCGAATGCTCGAAGTCGCCTCCGTCGAGATCCGGCAGCTCGACATGGACTCCGAGATCCTTGAAGCGCTGCGCTAGCCAGACACCCTTCGCAGAGCCCGAGCTTGAGCAGAAACCGTGCAGATAGAGAACATTACGCATTGGCGGTTCCCATTGTCGCGCCGGTTGGCCAGACACAGGGCTTGTGCATCGAGCCTGCGGGGCAAATCCCCGGCCCAGGCACCGGGTCGCGCCGCAGCTGGTCTCAGATCGAATCGTCCGCCCGATACCGGCGAAGTGCGCGGAAACTCTTGGCCACCGATTTTCACGGCAGAAAAGAGAATAATTTCAAGATGCCGAGAAATGCCGTCCCAAGGTACTCTACATGTTCGTAACCAATTGAACTATAATGAGTTACACGAACCCAATCCGACTTGCTCGCGCTTCCTTCGGTTCGCTAGGATCCACCATTTCCGCAGGCTTGAGTTCCCGCGAAGCTGAGTTAAAACTTCACCTTCAACTGGAGATCCGAGGCCGGCCTGCCCGCGCGACCGTGCGAATCGCTCGCCGGCCCACAGGAACCGTTGGGTTCGTCGGAAAATGAAAGTTGGACTCTCCTAGCAGCTTCGACAAGCATCCGCATCGGACGCTGGTCGCTCTGAGCGTGCCCATTCTCGGCTCTCTCGTCGCCGAGCCCTTGACTGGATTGGTCGACACCGCGTTCGTCGCCCGTCTCGGCGTCGATTCGCTGGCCGCGCTCGGCGCGAGCGCCATGCTGCTGTCAGCGGTGACCTGGGCCCTCAGCTTTCTCGGCGTTGCCACGCAGACGAATGTCGCCACCCTGCGCGGCGAGGGGGTCGTCGATCAAAGCGCCGCCCGCATGTGCTTGGTAGCGATGACCATCGCTCTGATCGCCGGCGCGGTTATTGCGGTTGCCGGCGCATTGCTCTCCGGCCAAGCCGCCCGAGCGATGGGTGCCCGCGGACCTGTGGCTGCGCTGGCCACGGATTACCTGAGATACCGGTTGATCGGACTCCCAGCAATGCTCATGTGCCTGGCTGCGTTCGGTGCGTTGCGCGGTGCTCACGACATGCGCACGCCGCTTTGGATCGCCATCGGCATGAATGTCGTAAACCTCGTATTGGATCCCGTGCTCATTTTCGGGATCGGCCGCTTGCCTGCGATGGGGCTGGTCGGCGCGGCGGTAGCTAGCGCGATCAGCCAATGGACCGGAGCTGCGTGGGCAACAGCGGCCACCTTGAACTGCTTTGGCCGGCCCGACCGATTCGACTGGAGGCAGGCGCGAAAGTTGCTCTCGGCCGGAATCGACCTCGGTTTGCGAGCCGCGTCACTGAACGCCTTCCTGATCCTCGGCACGCGCCGGGCCACGTTGATCGGAGCGGGGGCCGGCGCCGTCCATCAAGTGGTGCGGAGCACTTGGTTCTTCAACGCGCTATTTATGGACTCGTTCGCGATATCGGGACAGAGTCTCGTAGCGCATTTCGTGGGTGCTGGCGACCGTCGCGGAGCCCGGCGCGTGGCACGCGCCGTTTGCCTGTGGTCGCTGGCGTCCGGCGCGGCACTCGGACTCGGCATGCTGCTAGTGGAATCCTGGGCACGGAAGCTGTACATTCCGCTTGCCGCCGCGCCACTATTCGCCGCGCCGTGGAGGATCGCGGCATGGACGCAACCCGTGAGCGGATTGAGCTTCGGTACTGACGGCGTGCAGTTCGGCACGGCGGACTTCGCCTATCTGCGCAACGCGGTTCTTTCCGCACTCGTCGCGGGTCTCGCCCTGATGTGGGCGGTCGATGTGAACTCGCCACTTGCCTTGGAATTCGTATGGTGGTCTTTCGCGCTCTGGGTCGCCGTGCGTGCAGTTGCGGGCACGGCGCGCGTGTGGCCGGGAGTCGGTAACGCTCCGCTCGCCGACCGAGGTTGAACTGCCGCGGCCACCCGAGACGGTCACCGGGCTTCGGCCAAGCGGAACGCCATAACCTTGGCCATGAAACTGTCAGGGTTGTACTTGTTGCCGCCGCCCACGGTCAGCGCGATGAACTGCGTGCCATCGACCATGTATGTCATCGGCGTGGCATGGGCGCTGGCCGGCAGCCGGTATTCCCAGACCAAATCGCCGGTGTCCTTGTCGAACGCGCGAAACCGGCTGTCATTCGTCGCGGCGATGAATACCAGCCCCCCTGCAGTGACTATCGGGCCGCCGAGATTGGATGCCCCGGTGGGAGCGACGCCCCGCGCGGTGAGTTCGTCGTACTCACCGAGCACAGCTTGCCAGCGGAACTCGCCCGTGTTCAGGTCGATCGCCGTCAATTGCCCCCAAGGCGGCTCTTGGCACGGGTACATGTTGGAGTCCCAAAAGCGCCCCTGCGGGATGCCCCGGCTGCGCCAAGGGACCACCGCCTCATCGCCGCGCGGCACCATCGAGGCCAGCGAACCGACATCCATCGAATTGATATAGAACGTATCGGTTTCAGGATCGAAGGCACCGCCGCCCCAGTTCGACCCGCCGTTAGTGCCGGGAAAGAAGACCGTGCGCTGCCGAAGACGCGGTCGAAAGAGCGGCCCCTCTATCGAGGCTCCTTCCAACATCTCCAAGCACTCGGCACGCGATGCGGGGGTCACGGTCGTGACCTCGTCAGCGCGCATGGACTGGCGGATGAAGGGCTTGGGCAGGACCGGCCTCGGCTGCGTCGGATGGTAGTATTCGCCGGGAATGTCGCCGGCGGGCACCGGATGCTCCTCGATCTCGAACAGCGGGTCGCCAGTAGCGCGGTCGAACAGGAACAGGAATCCGGTCTTGGTGGCGAGCGCGACCGCCTTGACCGGGCGGCCGTCTCGCACCACCTCGACCAGCGATGGTTGCGACGGCAGGTCCCAGTCCCAGATGTCGTGATGGATCGCTTGGAAATGCCAGCGGCGGCTGCCCGTCTGGCAATCCAAGGCCACGAGGCTGGTGCCGAAGAGGTTGGCTCCCGGGCGGTCGCCGCCGTAGTAGTCGTACGAAGGGGATCCGAGCGGAGCGTAGACCAGACCGAGTTCCTCGTCGACGCTTGCGGCAGTCCACAGGTTCGCTCCGCCGCGCCTGTCCCAGGATTCACCGCCCCATGTGTCGTTGCCGAACTCGCCCGGACGCGGGACGGTGTGGAATCGCCACCTGAGCTGGCCGGAATGGATGTCGTAAGCGCGTATGTCGCCGCTCGGACCCTCTGGCAGCCCGTCCGAAACCCGTCCTCCGACGATCAGGCTGCCCCGGCACTGCGGAATCGGCGACGTCAGACCGAACTTGCCTTCGACATCCTCGGTGAATGCTAGCGAACTGGCGTCCAGCACGCCTCTGTTCCCGAAATCGGGATCCAACCGGCCGGTTCGTGGATGAAGCGAAAAGACCTTGCCGGTCTGTCCTCCAAGCACGATGCGTTCTTTGCTTCCGAGCTTCCAGTAACTGACGCCGCGATTGATGAACAGGTTCGCGGTCCGTCGCAGATCCAGTTCCGGGTCGAACTGCCAGAGCAACTCGCCCGTGGCGGCGTTCAGCGCCAAGGCCCTGTCGAACGGCGTGGGCACGTACAACGTGCCCCCTAGCATCAGTGGAGTCGCTTCGAAGGCGGAGCGGATGGGCGTGCCTGAACGGCCGTCCGAGTAATCGCTCGAATCAAGTTCCCACGCGACTTCCAGCAGGCCGACGTTGCTTCGGTTGATCTGCTTCAGGGGCGAGTAGCGCATGCCCCCCGGGTCATTCCCGTAGTGCCGCCATTCTTGGCCGGGAAGAAGAGGAACCGCGAGAGCGCCGAGGAACGCAATGCGGCGCAGAGTGGAATTGCAGCGCGAGATCACTCGTCGAACGAATGCGCTCCGCCCTCCGGCGGAGCGCAAGCTGGGAGCCTTCTATAGCCTAGTTGGCAGCGAAGCAGTAGAACAGCCCGAATCCACCGGTCGCTTCGAGGTTCGCCTGGCTGCAACCCCGTGACCCGTGGGCAGCGTTCCAAGAGGTCGGATTCTGGCCGCCGCCCTGACGGTCGTGATGGCCGACCGCCGCGCTGCCATCCTCGCCGTTGCTGGCCCAGTCGCTGCAAGTGTGGTCGTCATCGTCGCTGAACGACGTTCCGTCCAAGCGCGACCCGGTGAGGATGTCGTGTCGATTGGGACTGTCGCCGCGACCGTTCACCATCTCGCCCTTCTCGGTCAGCGAGTTCTCCTTGCTGAGCTTGTTGTTGTCCGAGTGGAGGTCATCGACGTTCATGGCGACTCGCACGCCCTTGGCGTTGTACCAAGGTCCCGAGCCAATGCGGTCGCGCGCGTTGACGGGCGACCCGCCCCCGGTGCTCAGGTACGCGCGCCATGTCTTGCTCCCGGCGCCAGCGGCGGCGGCGAGCTTCTCGCAATGCGCGTCGGCACCCTTGAGACCCCCGAGGTTGGCTCCGTCCCCGGAGCCGACGCTCGTGATGAAGAAACTCAGGCCTGTGTCCTGAGCGGCGATGTGCGTGAATGCACCTGCGGTGACGAGCAACGCGATGCATGCGATGGCGAATGGAAGTCTCATTGCCGGTGTCCTCCTACGACGGCCGCTAGCTGGCGACAGCCAGAGCGACAACGCCGATCCGTACCGATTCTAGCAGGATCGTGCCGTTCGCAGCCATTTATGTCCCGCTGGAATCACATTGACGCCCGCTCATCGCATGTCTGTGCGCCGAACCGGACGATGGGATCGACGAGATACGGATCGCGATTCGAATCGGAGCGGCACCGGCTTCCACGTGCTGGAGGTGCCGCCGCGGCCGTGGACTCGAGGCTATGTCGCAGAGGCAGAAGTCGCGTCAAGAGTCGTCGCGGATGGAGAGACAGCGCGCGGCGCTGACGACCCGAAAACGCCGATGAGATCGTCTTGAGATGCAGACGGGCGCGGCCGCGCGGGCGAATCCAATGGCCACGCGCCGATGCAAAGACACGCTGCAATCGGCTCCTAGCCGATCGACAGCGGTTCGAAACTTGGTAGACGAGCGAGAGTACGGACTGAATCGAACGGAACGCGCTTCGCTGGGACTAGACCTGCTTCGGCGACGGATGCTTCCACGGTGCGCGGTAAGGCCGCGCCAGCAGCCGGTTCGCCTCCCGGTCGTCCCGCACCTCACCCCTGTCGGTGTCCCACTCCAACGGTCGCTTCAGCCGCATCGACATGTTCGCCAGGATGCAAGCGGTCGTCGAAATATGACCCTCTTCGATATCGGCGACCGGCCTGGATCGCTCGTCGACCGCCTTGAGCCAGTTCTTCATGTGGTAGCGAACCGCGTGCGCCGAATGCAGTTCCAAGTCCTTCTCGGTCTTGTCCTCGGGATACTTGTCGACTTCTAGGACGTTCTTGCCTTGCATCGGCTTGGCGTTCTTGTCGGTCGGAACGAAGTCCCAACGGTGGACACTCCCCTTCAAGGTGCCCTTCGAACCGTAAATGAAGAACGCCCAAGGGTAGTCGGGGTCTGGCGGCGTGCCCCAGCTCCGGTGGGTCCAGACCACGGGAAACTTCTCGAACTCGAAGGTCGCAACCTGCGAGTCCGCCGTATTCGCCTTGGCGTCCCTTTGGATACGGATTCCGCCGGTCGACCAAACCTTCTGCGGCCACCCGAGGTCCAGCATCCAGCGCACGGCGTCCAGCATATGCACGCACATGTCGCCCATGATCCCGTTGCCGTACTCCATGAAAGCCCTCCACCGGCGAGGGTGCTTGAGCTCGTTGTACGGCCGCATGGGCGCGGGACCTGTCCAGAAGTCGTAGTCGAGGTACTCCGGGGGCTCCGCGTCGGGCGGGTTGGCTTCCGCCCGCATGTGGTAGTAGCAGCAGACTTCGGCGTGCCCGATCTCCCCGAGCAGGCCGTCCTCCACGATGCGCTTCTTGGCCTCGACCAAGTGAGGGGTCGAGCGCCGCTGCAAGCCGATCTGCACCACGCGGTCGTACTTGCGCGCCGCCGCGAGCATGGCTTGGCATTCCAGGATGTCAACGCCGATCGGCTTCTGGCAGTAGACGTCGGCGCCCGCTTGGCACGCGGCGATCATCGGCAGCGCGTGCCAGTGATCCGGCGTGGCGACTAGGACGAGATCGAGTTCCTCTTGCTTCAGCATCTCGCGGTAGTCGGAGTACAGCCGCGGCTCCTTGCCCGACTTCTGGCGCGTAGCCGTCAGTTCGGCTGCCGCCTTGAGCGAGCGACTGTCCACGTCGCACAGCCCCACGACCTCGACCGGGTCGACCTGAATCAACCGGAAGAGGTCGATCTTGCCGTACCAGCCCGGCCCTACGACCCCTACCTTGCGGGGAGCGGCGGCGGGTCGGGCACCCGGCACCAGCAGCAAGCTGCTGGCCGCAGCGCCCATGAACTTGCGACGGTCAGTGAGAGCGTTCGGCATGGTCTAAGTCCCTCAGATCAGCTTCTGTATCATACCTGCTATCCCCGGCCGCGTGCGCGGGGACGCTAGCGGTTCCGTGATCACCCGACGCCCGAACGTGATTCTGATCGTGGCCGACGACATGGGCTACGGCGATCTCGCGTGCTTCAGCGACGGCGTAGTGCGCACGCCGCATCTGGACAGGCTCGTCCGGGAGGGCTGCTGCTTCCGCCAGCACTATTCAGCCTCGCCGATTTGCGCTCCCGCCCGGGCGGCCCTCCTGACGGGCCGCTACCCACATCGCACGGGGGCGATCACGCAGCACGAGATTCACGGACTGGATCGCATCGCCTTGCGCGAGGTGACTATTGCCGATGCGTTTCAAGCGGCGGGGTACGCCACGAGCTTGGTCGGGAAATGGCACAACGGAACTTTCGACCGTCTCTTCGAGCCCAATGCGCGGGGCTTCGAAGAATTCACGGGATTCTGCGGCGGCTGGTCCGACTACTACCGCTACCACCTGCGTCGCAACGACACTTCGACTCCTTCCGATGGCCGGTACCTCACCGACCTCCTCGCGACCGAAGCCGTGGAATTCGTCGAACGCAACGCGCAGCGACCGTTCTTCCTGTACCTGCCGTTCAGCGCTCCGCACTCGCCGTTCCAAGCGCCGGACGAAGAGATCGCGCGCTATCGCGACCGAGGCCTCAACCGGATCGTCGCGACAACGTACGCCATGATCGAACGGATGGACGCGGGCATCGGACGGGTCTTGGAGACACTGGACCGTCGCGGCCTGGCCGACAACACCATCGTCGCGTTCACCAGCGACAACGGACCTGCGTTCTTCAATCCCCCGTACATGCTCGAGGAGGGGGAACCCACGTTCAACGAGCGCTTCAACGCCGGCCTCCGCGGGAGCAAGGGATGGATCTACGAGGGCGGCATACGGGTGCCGATGATCCTCCGCCGGCCGGGATCGATCCCCGCCGACTCCATGGCGGACGACCTCGCGCATTTCACGGATTGGATGCCGACGCTACTCGCGCTCGCTCGCGTGCCGAGACCGGCCGGCCCGCCACTGGACGGCTACGATCTGTCCCCGATTCTCGCCGGGCGATCCTTGTCCGAGGAGCCTCGGCGCTTTTGGCAGTGGAACTTCTATTGGCCCGATGTTGGCACGAACGCGGCCGTCCGGGAAGGGAATTGGAAGCTCGTCCGCCCGTTGATCCAAGGCACGCGATTCTTCCGGGACGAACTCTGCGAGTCGCCGGAGGACCGCGCGAGGACCGCCGCCTTCATCGAGGCGGATCTGAAGCACAAGGAGAATCCCGCGGCCGTGCGAAACACACTGCCTGTGCCGCGCCTCCGGCGGCAGGATCCCGAACCTCCCCAACTCTTCGATCTGGCCGCGGATCCCGGCGAATCGGAGGATGTCGCCGTTCAGCACCCCGAGCGCGTCAGACGCATGCTGGGCAGCCTTGAAGCATGGTTCGATCGCGTCGAAGCGGATCGCAAGACGATCGAATGGCCCGGGACAGGCCGAGGCAGATAGCCGCTCGCAAGGAGCGAGAGCCGCCTGTCTGACCAACTCGGCCGCAGATGCGTGACGATACGGCGCGGAAGGGGCGGCGAGCCCCTCCCGCGCCATTGGCCCCAGCGACTAGTAGTCGTGATCCGGGGGTGCCGCCGCCGGCTTGTCCTCGGGGACCTCGTGCACGGTGGCTTCGGTGGTGAGCATCAGGCCCGCGATCGACGCCGCGTTCTGCAGCGCGTTCCGCGTGACCTTCGCGGGATCGATGATGCCCGCTTCGACCAAGTCGCCGTAGCGATCGGCCTGCGCGTCGTAACCGCTGTTGCCTTCCGAGTTGCGCACCCGCTCGGCAACGATCGCGCCTTCCTGGCCCGCGTTCTGGGCGATCCAGCGCAACGGCGCCTCTAGCGAGCGGCGCACGATGTTGACGCCGGTCTGCTCGTCATCGTCATCGCGCTTCACGTCGTCGAGCGCTGCCGAGGCGCGCACCAAGGTCACTCCGCCACCCGGCACGATGCCTTCCTCGACCGCCGCCCGGGTCGCGTGCATGGCGTCTTCCACGCGCGCCTTCTTTTCCTTCATCTCGGTCTCGGTTGCCGCGCCGACCTTGATGACGGCGACGCCGCCGACCAACTTCGCCAAGCGCTCCTGCAGCTTCTCGCGGTCGTAGTCCGAGGTGGTTTCCTCGATCTGGTCCCGCAGTTGCTTGACCCGTCCCTCGATCGCGGCCGACTCGCCGGCGCCCTCGACGATCGTGGTGTTGTCCTTGTCGATGACCACGCGGCTGGCTTGGCCGAGGTCTTCCAACTGCACGCCCTCGAGCTTGATGCCGGTCTCTTCCATCAGGGCGCGACCGCCGGTCAGGATGGCGATGTCCTCGAGCATGGCCTTGCGCCGGTCGCCGAACCCCGGGGCCTTGACAGCAGCGACGCGCAGCGTGCCGCGCAACTTGTTCACCACGAGCGTGGCCAGCGCTTCGCCCTCGACGTCCTCGGCGACGATCAGCAACGGACGACCTTGGCGCGAGACTTGCTCGAGCACCGGCAGGAGGTCCTTCATGCTGCTGATCTTCTTCTCGTTGATCAGCAGGAGCGCGTTTTCCAGCACGCATTCCATCGAATCCTGATCGGTGACGAAGTACGGCGAGAGGTAGCCGCGGTCGAACTGCATGCCTTCGACCACGTCCAACTCGGTGGCCATCGACTTGCCTTCCTCGACGGTGATCACGCCGTCCTTGCCGACCTTCTGCATCGCCTCGGCGATGATGTCGCCGATGGCGTGGTCGTTGTTCGCCGAGATCGACGCGACCTGCGAGACGGAACTGCTTTCCACGGGCATGGCCATCCCGTGGATGGACTCCACGACCGCCGCGGTCGCCGCATCGATGCCGCGCTTGACAGCCATCGGGTTGGCGCCGGCCGCCACGCTCTTGACGCCCGCGCTGTAGATGGCTTGCGCCAGGACCGTCGCGGTCGTCGTTCCGTCGCCGGCTACGTCGGAGGTCTTCGATGCGACTTCGCGCACCATCTGGGCCCCCATGTTCTCGATCTTGTTCTCGAGTTCGATTTCCTTGGCCACGGTAACGCCGTCCTTGGTCACCGTGGGTCCGCCGAACTTCTTCTCCAAGATGACGTTCCGCCCCTTCGGGCCGAGTGTCACCTTGACGGTGTTCGCCAGCGTGTTGACCCCTGCTAGGATGGCCTGCCGCGAGTCTTCTCCGTAGACGATTTCCTTGTCTGGCATGAGAGTTGAGTTCCTCCTGAGTCTGTGCTCTGTA
Source organism: Bryobacterales bacterium (assembly GCA_965242625.1). Lineage (GTDB taxonomy): Bacteria > Acidobacteriota > Terriglobia > Bryobacterales > UBA6623 > VXMF01. The sequence continues at coordinate 3,115,352 of CBDEST010000005.1, forward strand.
GCGGGTCTTCCCGGCTAGTCCTCGATCACCCCGAGGATGTCGTCCTCCGTAAGGATGACGTAGTCCTCTCCGTCGACGGTGATGTCGTTGCCCGAGTACTTGCCGATCATCACCGTGTCGCCGACGTTGACGTCCAACGGCACCACGGTGCCATCGTCCTTCTTGGATCCGGGACCGGCGGCGATGATCTTGGCGGTCTGACCCTTTTCCTTGGCCGAGTCGGGAATGATGATGCCGCCCGACACTTGCTCTGCTTGCTCGATGCGCTCGGCAACGACGCGGTTGCCTAAGGGCTGGATTGCCATATGGCTAAGGTTCCTCCTCTTCGATGGATTGCAGCCAGCGGTGCGGGGCCCATCTCCGGCTGGGACAGAATGGAACGCCCACTCGACGCGTCAGGGCCGAGCCGGGCGCGAACCGATAACGACATCCTCTCAGTTGCATGCCCCGCGAGGAATCGTCCGGTTCCCCAGTATGACATACTTCCCGCGCCTTCGGCAAGCGTGTCGACCGCCGTGGCGCCGAAAATCTTCCGGATCGAGCGTGCCGGTCGAGTGCCGCCCGCGGATGTGCCGCAGCCAGCGCTCGGCGCTGGAGCGACCGTGGGGTACGATGGGGATCGGATCCTGGACCCGTCCCGCACTCTGATTGCGCCCGGTTCCGGGTGATGCAGATCCTGTGAATGGATAGAATCGCGGTCCTCGATTCCGGCGGCCAGTACTGCCATTTGATCGCTCGCAAGGTTCGCGAGCTAGGGGTCTATTCCGAGATTCTGCCCATCGACGTACCGTCGCCCGACCTTCGATCGCATCGGGGCGTGATTCTATCCGGCGGGCCGTCCAGCGTTTTCGACCCGCGGGCTCCCATGCCGGATCTCGGCCTGTTCGCGCTCGGCATGCCGATGCTCGGGATCTGCTACGGGCACCAGATCATCGCCCACTACCTCGGGGGCACCGTGGACCGCGGCGAATCCCAGGAGTTCGGCAGCGCGACCCTGAGGGTGCGCGCCGACGGCGGACTCTTCGACGGCATGGCCCGGCAGCTTCAAGTCTGGATGAGCCACGGCGATCACGTTGGCCGCGTCCCGCCGGGATTCGAGATTCTCGGCGAAACCGACGATTGCGATGTAGCCGCGATGGGGAATCCGGAGCAGGGAGTTTACGGCCTCCAGTTCCATCCAGAAGTCGTGCATACGCCTGGCGGCACCGAGATCCTGAGCAACTTCTTAGGAAACGCATGCGGTTGCGCCATGGACTGGCACCCGAGGGACCGGGTGGATCGCGTCGTCGCTGACATTGCCAAAGAGGTGGCGGATCGCAAGGTGCTGTTTTTCCTGAGCGGCGGCGTCGACTCCACGGTCGCGTTCGCCTTGACGACCCGTGCCATCGGCCCCGAGCGCGTCGAGGGGGTCTATGTCGATACCGGCTTCATGCGCGGTGGCGAGACGGCCGAGATCGAGAGCGCGTTCAATGCATTGAACCTCGGCGGACTGCGAACGATCGATGCCGCGGACCGCTTCATGGGCCAGTTGCGCGGAGTGGTCGACCCGGAGCGCAAGCGTGTGATCATCGGCGAGGCCTTCGTCGACGTGCAAGACCAGATCCTCGCCGCCCCGCGCTATGCGGGCCACGACTGGGTGCTCGGTCAGGGCACGATCTATCCCGACACGATCGAGTCGGGAGGCACGCACTCGTCCGACGTGATCAAGACCCACCACAATCGCGTCCGGCGCATCCAAGAACTGCTGGACCAAGGGCGGGTCTTGGAGCCGCTCAGCGAGTTCTACAAGGACGAGGTGCGCGAATTAGGACGCGCCGCCGGACTCCCCGAGGCACTCGTCGCCCGGCATCCGTTTCCCGGGCCCGGCTTGGCGATCCGGTGCTTGTGCGTATCCGATCCCGCCGCTTCGATTCCAAGCGATCAAATCGCGGGACTGGCCCGGCAGGACGGGTACGGGGCGTTCCTGCTTCCCCTGCGGAGTGTCGGGGTGCAGGGCGACAGCCGCAGCTACGCGCAGGTCACCGTCCTGCATGGGGGAGCGTTCGACTACGACCGCCTCCTAGCTTTATCGACCGCCATCACGAACGACTGCCGCGACACGAACCGTATCGTGTTCGCCCTGACACCTCGCAACCTGCGCGCCGAAGAATGGAGCGTTAGACCCGCGAGCTTGACGCGCGAGAGGGTCGGGCTGCTCCAGAGCGCGGACCGACTAGTCACTGACTACCTGAGAGACTCGGGCCTCTACGACGAAGTCTGGCAGTGTCCGGTAGTGCTGCTCCCTTGGGGTTGCGAGGGCGGCGAAACGGTCGCGTTGCGACCGATTACCTCCGTGGATGGCATGACCGCGGCGGTCGCGAGACTCCCGGCGGAGGGGCTCGTCGAACTTGCGCAACGGCTGCATGCGCTCGAAGGTGTCGATGCGGTGCTCTTCGACGTGTCGCACAAGCCGCCATCCACCATCGAGTGGGAGTGAAGCCGTCGGTACGGCATTCCCTTCAAGCGGCCAGACCGCTTAGCCAGCCTTCGAGTTGCGAGCGCAGGCCCGAGCGCCCGAGACCGGTCACGACCTGCATGGAATCGCGAGCTTCCAGCATGTCGTAAGTGTCCATGGCCGATGCCAGTTCGCTCCGCGCCTCCGCTTCCGTCACGCCGCGACGCCGCGCGTCTTGTGGATTGACGATCAGCAGCGGACGCGGCGCGAGGGCCGCGTACACGTCGCGAATTTCGTAAGCGGCGAGGACGCCGGGCAGGATGGCGCTCACCGGCTGTTCTGCGCCCGGATCCTTGACCATCGATGCGTACGACAGCGGGGCTTCGATGCTCGCCACGCCCGCGATGCGCTCGTCAAGGGCTGCGGCGTGGGCGGCGATCAATCCGCCGATGCCGATGCCCACGACGATCCAGTCCCGCCACTTGGTTTGCTGCGGTGCCGACGCCAGCAGATCCTTGAGTCGCTGGCCGAAGAGCGGTCGGCCCAGTTCCAGCGAGCGGTAAGCGAAGAAGTCGTCCCAATCGAAGTCCACGTCCAGCGAAGGCAGGGACGGATCGGTCGCTCCCCAGCCGCGCAGATCGAGGCCGTACGCGCCGTGGTTGGCCGCGATGACCGCGTCGATGCAGTACCGCCTGACCACGGGGTGGTCCTTGCCCTGCTCGGCGACGAGGAAGACCGCGCCCTTCGCGTAGACGCCGGCATCGAGAAACCGGCTCGGCACTTCGATGCCGAATTCCGACTTGAAGGCGCCGACCTTGGTGACCGCTCGGACCCGGTGAGCGACATCGCTGCGGTAGACCTCGAATTCGCTGGCGTTCCGGGCCGGAGGCAGTTTCGGCCTGATGGCTGCGAGGCGCTCGACATTGAATTGCGCGACGCTCTTCGCATGCAGCGCGGTCGACACCTGCCCTGTCGAGGTGCAGGCCAGCTCCCTCTCCGAGAGAATCTCGGCGGGTCCTTCCGAAACCCGCTCCTGCCGGCCAGCCAAGGCGTCCAAGAAGAACGCCGCGCCAGCCTCCCGCAATTCGCTGTTCAGGCCGTGCGGCGCGTCGGTCTCGACCATCCCGAGGGCGTCGGAGGCGCCCAGCTTGCTATAGACCGCGCGCAATTCCTCCCAAGTTCGTCGCGCGCCCGCGATGGGCACGTAGTCCCGCAGGGCCGAGCCAATCAGCAGCGGCTTCGGAGCGAAGGCTGCCAGCAGTTCGGGATGATCGATCAGCGCCCGCAACGTGCCCGCTAGGATCTGCTCCGGATCTGCGATCAGCAAAGCCTCGGTCTTGGCCTTGAGACTGGCTACCGCGCAACTCGAGAACGCGGCCTTGATGCGGTCGTCGAAGCATGCGAATTGCAGCGCAACCATGCCGCCGCCCGACTGGCCCGCGATACCCAACCGCGCGGAATCGATTTCCGGTCGGGATTCGAGATAGTCCAGCGCCCGGGTCGCGTCCCATGCTCGGTACTGCATGAGGTTGTCGCCGAGCAGATAGCACTGATTGCCCAGAATGCGGTGCTCGGGGGTCCCGGGCTTGACTTCCGAGCCGTCCTTCTCCGGGCTCCAGAACTGCAGTCGCTCCCCTTGGCCCACGGGATCCCAGGTCAGGACGGCCAGCCCGTTGCGCGCCATGAGGATCGCGAACCGTTGGTAAGGTTCCGCCGCCTTGCCCGCCGCCGCGTGACCGCACGGGAAGATCACGGCCGGAACGGGAGCGTCCGCCTTCGGGCGGTACAGGTTGGCCGTGACCGGAAAATCCGGGCGGCTCTCGAAGACAATCCTCTCCACCCAGTGATCGGCGCGGTCGAGCGTGCCGATCGTCTCCGGGTTCAGGGGAGTGCGTTCCGGGAAGGCCCCCCACATGCGCCCAAGTTCCCTTCGAACCCGCTGGCGCAGCCGGTCGAAATCCTCGGGCGACTCCAGCGCGGCCAAGCGCTCGGCACGGCGCTCGTCGAGCACGCGCAGATACTCGCGGAAGTAGTCCCACAGCATCGTGCCGAAAGCGGTCCGGCCTTGGGCGCGGTGGACGCTGCCGGCGATCGCCAGGGTCGCCAGCTCGCGTCGAGTGATGGGCGCGATCCGCACGGTGCTTGCCGAATCCTTCGGCGGGATTCGACCTTCGGGCGAAGTCACGCGGTCGCCGGTAGCGCGTTGCTGTGAACGAGTGCCGAGATCGCGCGCACGGCTTCGGCGGGATCGTCGTGCTGCCAGACTTGGCGACCGAAGATGACGCCTGACGCGCCGGCCTCTAACACTTCGCTGACGGTATCCAAGGTGCCGCCGAGGCCGGCGGCCCGTCGCGGTCCGCCCGCGACGAGCACCGGCTGGCCGCAGGCTTCCACGCTCCGGCGGAACTCGGCAACGTCACCTGAGTAGCGGGTCTTGATCAGATCGGCGCCGAGTTCCGCGCCGATCCGGCAAGCTAGCGTGATGTCATCGCCGATGCTCTCGGGGAGGCTGTCGGTGCCGCTCCCCGCCATGTCCATGTGGTTCGCCATCATGCGCTGGCTGAGGATCTCCGCGACCACGGGCATGCCCCAGCGACGGCCGTCGCTGGCGATCGTGCCGACCTTCTCGAGTTCTTCGGATTCCCAGTCGGCACCCAGCGTCGCGTTCATCACCACCGCATCCACACCCAACGCGACCGCCTCCTCGACATCCGAGTACAGTTGCATGGGGCCTGACCCCAGCGAGCTCACGCACCCGTCGATGCGCAGCAGGATGGCAAGGTCGCCGACATGCTCGCAGACCTGTTCGAGAATGCCGGGCGTGACGAGGATGGCATCCGCGCCAGCCGCCGCGACTGCCTGCACCACCTCTGCCGGATGCTCGAGGCCGCGTACCGCACCGGCGGCGTTGCCGTGATCCATCGCGACGACAGCGGCGCGACCGTTGCGCAGGATGCGCCGCAAGCGCAGGGACTTTCCGAGGAATTGGGTCGGCATGTTTCTCCTTCTTGGATATTGGCGTCAGCCGCCGGAAGTACCGATTCGCGACGATGCGCTCCGCGTCATGCCGAAGTCAGCGTCGGCTCGAGGGGCATGGCCAGCGGTTCGTCGACGAGGAAATCCAGTCCTTGCATCGCCTTCAGGGCTGCGTCCAGAGCTCGCTTGGTGGTGGGTTCGAGCGTCGTCACGAAGGGCAGTTGCTCTTTGTCGAAGTGCGGCTCCTGCAAGACCGCTTCGATGCTGACGCCTTGCTCTGCCAGCGCGGTCGCGATGCTCGCCAGGATTCCCGGGCGGTCGCGGACGCGGAATCGTAGGTAGAACTGGTGCATCTCGCTGCCGCTGTCGACCGGCTCGTGCGGTCGCATGCTCGCGTATCCAAGCGCCGGAGCGCTTTGCGCGCCGGCGTTGCGCAGGGCGCGGGCCGCAGCCATCAAGTCGCTCACCACGGCAACTCCGGTCGGCTCCGGGCCGGCGCCCTTTCCGTAGTAGAACGTGTCCCCGCCCTGACCGTGTACCCAAAGAGCGTTGTAGGAACCCGTCACTCCGGCGAGGATCGTGTCCTTCCCGACGAGGGCGGGACGCACGGCCAGACGTAGACCCTCGGGGTCGCGACGCGCCGTGGCGAGGGATCGTATCGTATGTCCGAGGCGTCCCGCGTACGCGAAGTCGATCGGCAGGATGCGCCGGATGCCTTCGACCGGGATCTGGCCGGGCGCTGCTTGTACGCCGAATGCAAGGGCGGCGAGAATGGCCAGTTTCGATCGTGCGTCGTGGCCATCGATATCGGCGCTGGGATCCGCCTCGGCATAGCCGAGTTCTTGCGCCTCGCGCAGCACGTCGTCAAACGCCGCGCCAGTGCGATCCACCTCGGTGAGGATGTAATTCGACGTGCCGTTCAAAATTCCGATCAGCGTGTCGATCCCGTCTCCGGCAATGCCGTCTCGCAGGGCGGCGATCACCGGAATGCCTCCCGCTACCGATGCCTCGAGCCAAAGCTTGGTGTCGTTCCTGCGGCTGAGCAGCGCCGCGCCGTGCGCTGCGAGCAGTTCCTTGTTGGCAGTGACGACTGGCTTTCCGGCGTCGATCGAGGCCTCGACGATTTCGCGCGCCGCGCCTGTACCGCCGACCAGTTCCGCTACGACATCCACATCGGGCCGCGTGACGAGATCGCGCCAGTCTCGCGTTCGAAACGCGTCCGGGTGCAGAGCGACAGCGGGGCCGGGATCGTCGACGACCCCTCGCGAGCAGACAGCCGAGACCTCCAACGGGAAGCCCAGCTTGCGTTCGATTTGGTCTGCGTTGTCGCGGAGCAGCCTAAGCGTGCCGCCGCCCACGTTGCCGAGACCAACGATGCCTACACGGACGGCCGCCACCAGATTCCAAGTTTACTGCACGGCTTCTTGATTGCCGCTGATGACGTTCGCGGGCCGAGCCTGTCGCGTTCCGGGGAGTGGCTCTGACCGGGAGTTCGGATCGACTCGTCAGCGGAGCGCTGAGTCTCGGACTTGAGGAGCGACGCCCCGAGTGCCGGCGTAGGCCTCAATCTTTTCCGAGGGCGTGACGCAACCTCAGGCTGTTCGCGAGCACCGACAGGCTCGAAAGCGCCATGGCCGCCGAGGCGATGATCGGGGACAGCAAGAGGCCTGTCCAAGGATAGAGAGCGCCTGCCGCGACCGGGACGCCAAGCAAGTTGTAGCCGAAAGCCCAGCAGTAGTTCTGCACGATGGCCCTCTGGGTGCGGGAGGCCAGTTGGATGGCCCGGCCCACGTCACGGGGGTCGTTCCGCACCAAGACGATTCCGGCAGACTCGACCGCGATGTCCGTCCCGCTGCTGATCGCGAATCCCAGATCCGCTTGAGTCAGGGCAGGGGCGTCGTTGATACCGTCGCCGACCATCGCGACCACGCGGCCGGTGGCTTGCAGCTTCGAGATTGCCGCTGACTTTTCCACGGGCATGACCGGTGCGAGCACTTCGTCGATGCCGGCTTCCGCGGCAATCGCTCGGGTCGCTTCCGCGCTATCGCCGCTAAGCAGGTGGGTTCGCGCGCCGAGAGTTCGCAGGGCCGCCGCTGCCTGTGGAGCTTCCGGTCGAAGCGTGTCGCGGAGTCCGAAGACGCCTTCCAGTTTTCCGTCCCGCGCCGCCAGCACGACGGACTTGCCCTCGTCTGCCAGGCGTTTCAGCACGGACTCGGCCGCCGAGGTGTCGATTCCCCGTCCGGCCACCAAATCCTGCTTACCGAGCAACCAGTCTTCGTCGTCAATCCGCGCACTCGCCCCGGCACCTGGCAGTGCCCGGTAATCGGCCACCGCATGCTCCCCGGCGGTTCCTCGCTCCGCGATGGCCTTCGCGATCGGATGCTCGCTGAGTGCCTCGATCGCGCTCGCTTTCGCAACTAGTGCTTCAGCGGCCATCTCCCCGCATGTCGCGATATCGGTGACTGCGAACTTCCCCAAGGTAAGCGTCCCGGTCTTGTCGAATACCACCATGTCTACGTTGCGGGCCGCTTCCAAGGCGTTCCCGTCCCGGATCAAGATGCCCTTCTCGGCGGCGCGTCCAATGCCCACAGCCAGTGCCGCCGGTGTCGCGAGACCTAGGGCGCACGGGCAAGCGATGATCAGCACGCTCACAGCGTTGCTCACCGCCATGCTCCAGCCGTTCTCGGAAGGCCCGAGTAACGCCCACGCCAAGAACGTCGCTAGGGCGGCGGCCAGAATGACGGGCACGAATACGGCCGCGATTCTGTCGGCTAGGCGAGCGGCGGGCGCCTTGGACCCCTGGGCCCTGCGGACGAATTCGATGATGCGCGATAACGCGGTCTCGATGCCCACGCTCTCCGCCCGGAAGACGAGGAAACCGTCCAGGTTCAGAGACCCGCTCACTACGGCGGAGCCCGGTTCCTTGTCTGCGGGCACGCTCTCGCCCGTGATCGGCGATTCGTCGACCGCCCCTGCTCCGCTGACGACAGTCCCGTCAACGGGGATCCTCTCTCCCGGGCGGATCAGCACTTCGTCACCGACGAGAACCGATGCGAGCGGGACCTCGGTTTCCGCGTTCTCTCGCCGGACGCGGACGGTCGGCGGTTGCAGGGCCAGTAGTTTCCGAATCGAGGCCGAGGTCTTGCTCCGGGCTTTGGACTCGAGGTGTCGGCCGAGCAGGACCAGCGTCAGAATCGCAGCCGCTGTCTCGAAATAGACTGGCATCGAATCGGCCCGCGCAGCTCCATGGGGAGCAAGGAGGGCCACGACGCTGTACAGGAACGACGTGCCGGTTCCGACAGCGATCAGTGTGTTCATGTCGCTGCGGAGATGCATGGCCGCAGTCCAGGCTGCCCTGAAGATAGGCGTCCCTCCGTAGACCATTACCGGCAATGCCAATCCAAGCTGCACCCAATGCGATCCCGGGAAATTCAAGCGCCCGTGGGACATGGCCAGGACGAGCAGCGGCACGGTGAAAGTCGCCGAGACAGCGAGTCGCCGCACTAGGCCCGCAGCCGCCGTATCGAACTCTCCCTCGGCAGAACCATGCCCCTCGAGCGTCGCCCGGTAGCCGATATCGTTGATCGCTTGGAGCACATCCTCGACGCGGTTTCCGCCCGCCTCCAGGACCACCCTTGCCGTGGCCTCGGTGAGGTTCACGCTGCAAGCCCTCACCCCGGTCACCTGCAGGGCGGCTTCCTCGACCGAGCGCACGCAACTCGCGCACGTCATGCCGTCGATCCGAGCGACGAATTCCTCGGTCTCGGGGGCGGCGGCCGGACTTGGGCTCGACTCGCCCTGCGGACCGCTAGGCGCTGCGCTAGCGGCCGGTTCCAGTGTCACCAACCCAGTCGCTTCGCGCGGTCCGTAGCCGACTGCGGCCACCGCGGATTGCATCGCGGCGAAATCGGTCGCCTCGGGGTCGTACTCGACCGTCGCTGACTGCGATGCCAAATCCGCGGACGCGAGCCGGACGCCCGCGACGCCCAGCAGTGCCTGCTCCACGGAATCCACGCAGTGGCCGCAGGTCATGCCGTCCGCTGGGATCTTCGTCTTCTCGATGGTCGTTCCAGCCAATTGCTGCCACCCTGAGTCGGTTCTCAGATTACCAGCAGATTCGCCAGCCCTAGCCCAGGTCGGACGCGGCCAGTTGGAACGCTTGCGAACCGCTTGCCCCGAACCGCGTTGAACCCCGCTCGGGTCGGTTTGCGTAGTCGTTCTGTTGCGGGTCGGCGCTTCTGGCACGGGCATGTCTGGAAGCGGCCGGTGGCGGGGCGGGAGTTCGACGGAATCACGCTTGGAATCGCGGCGGAAACATCTACCGCTTTCTAGCGGATGTGGTAGATTGAGACTTCCGTTTGGAGTCGACCTCGGGTCGTTGCGGTCGCGGTTGCGGCCCGCGATGGGTACACTTTTCTCCAAGCAGCAGGGATTCCAGTTAGAATCGTTGCGGAATCCGGTCCCGCACAGGGAGCGCGCTCGGGTGCGCGGGGGTAGCGGGGTCTCGAATCCGAAGGTAGGGTCATGATCATTTCGATGAAGCCGGGAGCGACGCGCGAGCAGATCGAGCGGGTCTGCGAACGGATCCAAGAGATGGACTTCGATGTCCGCTCCATTCAAGGCGACGAGCGTGTGGTCATCGCCGCTGTCGGGTTGGGCAACGTCACGCATGCCATCGAAGCGCTGCGCTCGGTCGACGGGGTGGAGAACGGAGTGCCGATCAGCGCCCCGTACAAGCTGGTCAGCAGGCAGGTCAAGAACGACCGGACAGTCGTGGAAGTCGGCGCCGCCTCGGTTGGCGGGGACGAATTCGCCGTGGTCGCGGGACCGTGCTCGGTGGAAACCGAGGAGCAGATCATGTCTTGCGCCGCCGCGGTTGCCGCCGCGGGCGGGCGCTTTCTGCGGGGCGGCGCTTACAAGCCGCGCACGAGTCCGTACAGCTTCCAAGGCTTGGAAGAGGAAGGGCTGCGGTTGCTGCGCAAGGCCGCCGACGCTTACGGACTCTACGTCGTGACCGAGGTCATGACCGTCACGAACGTGCAACTCGTGGCGAGCTACGCGGACGTGCTCCAGATCGGCGCGCGCAACGTGCAGAACTTCCCGCTGCTCAAGGAGATCGGGTCGACCACGACGCGGCCCGTGATGCTGAAGCGCGGCCAGAGCGCCACGATTCAGGAATTCCTGCTCTCCGCCGAGTACATCGTGACCAACGGCAATCCCAACGTGATCCTGTGCGAGCGCGGCATCCGCACGTTCGAGACCGCCACGCGCAACACCTTGGACATCAATGCCGTTCCCGTGCTGAATCAGCTCACGCATCTGCCGGTGATCTTGGATCCGGCGCACGCCACGGGCAAGCGCGACTTGATCCCCCCGCTCGTGCGGGCGTCCGTGGCCGTGGGCGCGGACGGCGCGATGGTCGAAATCCATCCGGATCCCGAGCGGGCCTGGAGCGACGGGGCGCAGTCCCTGACGTTCGATCAGTTCGCGAGCATCATGGGCGAGATCGAGCCGTACGTCGAGCTCTGGAAGGCCAGCAGAATGGGAATGGCGCTCGCCACCGCGTAGAGGTGGTGCCGTTTGGTCGATGCGCGTAGCGGTGTCCTGAAGGAGGCCGGGGGCCTTCGGCTCCGGCTGCCGGCATGCGAGACCGGAATCGGCGACGTAATCTCGGCCCCCCAATCCCCGCGCCTGATCGATGGCGTGCGCGTGTCGCCATGCGACCTCTGGCCCGACGACCGCGGGCATTTCCTCGAAGTGGCCCGGCTCGGCCGGGGCTTGGCATCGGAGTTCGGCTCCGCGTCGACGCAAGTCTCGGCCTCGGCAAGCTACCCAGGGACGATCAAGGCGTTTCACTATCACGTCCACCAGTCGGATCTCTGGGTGCCCTGCCAGGGCATGCTCCAAGCCGCGCTCGTTGACCTGCGTGACGGCTCGCCTACGTTCGGTCGCCGCAACACGTTCTATGTCGGCGCGTTGCGCCCGTGGCAACTGCTGATCCCGCCTGGAGTGGCCCACGGCTACAAGGTCATCGGCGGCGAGCCGGCCGTGTTGGTATATGTCACGGACCGGTTCTACGATCCCAGCGACGAGGGTCGCCTGCCATTCGACGATGCATTGATCGCGTACGACTGGGAGACGCAGCGAAAGTGAATCTGCTGGTAACGGGCGCGGCCGGATTCATCGGCTCCGCCTTCGTTCGCGCTCGATTGGGACGCGCGGGCGGCACTCGGATTCTGGCACTCGACAGCCTGACATACGCGGGCAATCTGGAGAATCTTGCGCCTGTCGCCCAATCGCCGGAATTCGAGTTTGAGCGGACGGACATCCGGGACGCGACCGCCGTGCGCGCCGCGTTCCGTCGATTCCGCCCCGACGCTGTCGTGCATTGCGCGGCCGAATCGCACGTCGATCGCAGCATCCTGTCGCCGCTCGACAGCGTGTCGACGAACGTCCAAGGCACCGCAGTCCTGCTGGAGGCGGCGCGGGAACGCCCTCCGAAGGTCTTCCTGCAAGTCTCTACCGACGAAGTCTACGGCAGCGTCGACGCGCCGGGTCTCGCGTCCGAAGATGCCCCCCTGCGACCGACCAGCCCGTACTCAGCTTCCAAGGCCGGGGCGGACTGCTTGGTGCTGGCGTACGGCGCGACCTACTCCCTGCCGGTCATCGTCTCGCGTGGATCCAACACGTACGGTCCGTACCAGTTTCCCGAAAAGCTGATTCCGCTGATGATCGCTAACGCGCTGGATGGAAAGCCCCTACCGGTGTACGGTGACGGCCTGCACCAGCGCACTTGGCTGCATGTCGACGACCACTGCCGTGCGCTGGAAGCCTTGATCGAGCGCGGCCGCCCCGGCCAGATCTACAATGTCGCCGGACAATCCCTGCTGTCGAACTTGGAAGTGGTTCGCGAGGTACTGAAGCTCTGCGCCAGGCCCGAATCCCTCATCCAGTTCGTGCCGGACCGGCCGGGTCACGACCGCCGTTACGCACTGACGTCCGAAAAGCTCTGCGATGAGACCGGGTGGACGCCGGCAATCGAGTTCAATGCGGGCTTGCGATCCACCTTCGAGTGGTACGTCGCAAACCGGGCTTGGGTCGACGGCGTGCGATCCGGCGAATACCTGCAATATTACGAGCGCAACTACGCGCACCGCTCCTCGGGCTTGGTGAGCTAGCGGAACGGCCCCGGGCCGCGCGACGGCCCTCGTTCAGAACCAGCGCCGCTTGTCAACGACATTCGTCAGCGTCCTGCCGTCGACGAAGCGCCGGATATTCTCCAGCAGCACGCCGAGATGGCGCTCGGCGATCGCGGGCGAATGTCCCGCGACATGCGGTGTCAAGATGACGTTGTCGAAGCCCCACAACGGATGGTCCGGAGGCAGCGGCTCGGTCTCGTACACGTCCAAGGCCGCGCCCCCGATCTGCCCGGATGCCAAGGCCGCGGTCAGATCGCTCAAGTCCACGATCACGCCCCTTCCGATGTTGATCAGCACCGCCGTGGACTTCATGCAAGCGAACCTGCGGGCGTCGAATAGCTTTTCCGTCTGCGGCGTGTGTGGCGCGGCGATGACGACGTAGTCGCTGATGCCAAGCAGTTCGTCCAGCCGCTCCGCCTGCCACGGCCCCTCGACACCCTCCGGAACCGTGCGGGGGTCGCTGTCCAACCCGATCACGCGCATTCCGAAGCACACGCCGCGTCGCGCGACCTCGGATCCGATCGATCCCATCCCGATGACGCCTAGCGTGGCCCCGGCTAGGGTTGTGTGGGCGCGGTCGACCGCCGTCGTGACCGCTGGCCCGCTACGGAATGACTGGCCCTGCTTCTCCCCGCCGTGTGGCCTCCACTCGGCGCGCTGCTGCTGGCGAATGTAGACGTGGAGGTTGCGCGCGAAGCACAGCATGCAGCCGAAGACCTGATCCGCGATGTTGTCGTGGAACAGCCCGCGCATATTGGTGAGCTGGAGCGGGTGCGCTACGAGTTCCGGGAAGATGTAATGTTCCAAGCTCGCGGTCGGAGATTGCACCCAAGCCAGTTTCTCAGCGGCCGCCAGCATCTCGGGAGTGAGCTTGCCGAAAAAGCAATCGGCATCGGCAATCTCCTGCACGGCGTCCGATTCGCTCGCGCAATTCGCGACCCGCATCCGGCCGCAGGCTTCCCGCACTCGCTCCAAGCGAGGGGGTTCGACCTCGGGGTAAAGTACCAGCTTCATCGGACTTGTTCGCTCACTACGTCACCCTCGATGACCACGCCGATGCAGTGCGTCGTGTACTCGAACGGATCCCCGTCGTAAAGCGCCAGATCGCCGTCCTTGCCTACCTCGAGCGACCCGACTCGCTCCGCGATTCCCAGGATGCGGGCAGCGTCGAGCGTGATGCTCCGCAACGCGTTCGCGAAGCCCAGGCCGTGAGCGGCGGCGACGCCCGCTTCGAACAGCACCAAGCGGCTCTTGGGAACGTACGCCTCGTAACCGCCTTGGATGGCTGTCAAGATTCCGGCCTCGACGAGTTTCGACGCGGTTTCGAAGCTGAGGTTCTCCGTCTCGCCTCTCGAGCGCAGCATGGTTGCATGCACGATGACGGGCACCTCGGCAGCTTGGATGCGATCCAAGACCTCGTATGCCTCCGCAACGCCATCGAGCACCACCGGGATGTCGAATTCTTCGCGAATGCGGAGGGCGGTCAGGATGTCTTGCGCTCGATGCGCGGTCACGAGCAAAGGCACTTCCCCGGACAGCACTTGCGCCAGGGCTTCCAACCGCAGGTCGCGTTCCGGCCGTTTCTCGGTGTCGTCCGTTCCGCGCTTCTCGGCATACTCCGATGCCTTGACCAGTTCGGATCGCAGCATCGCCGCCATCTTCGCCCTCGTGCCGGGAGACTTGTCGCGACCCGCCCGGGCACCTTCGCCGAGGGTCGCGGAGATCATGGCCAGCGGCTTGACCAAGGCTTCCTCGAGCGTCCCGCCTCTTGTCTTCACGATCGCCGTTTGCCCGCTCACCAGGGCGAGGGGCGCATGCCCGGTGTGGATCGTCGTTACCCCGTAGGATCGCGCCCACCCGACCAATGTCTCCAGCGGGTTGTAGGCGTCGATGGCCCTCAACTCCGGCTGGATCGGCCCCGATCCTTCGACTTGATCTTGATCGTGCCTCTGGTTGAGGTAACCGCTCACGCCGATCGTGGATCGAGAGTCGATCAATCCCGGCACCACGACCGCGGCGCTGAGGACGCGCAGTCCGGCGGGGATCGACGTGCTCGCTTGCGGGCCGACGAATGAGATCTTGCCGTCCTCGACGATCACGACGCCGTCTTGGATCGGCGCACCGGAAACCGTGTGAACGGTGCCTCCTCGCACCGCGACTTGAGCGACACTCGTTCCTGCCAGGGCAAGGCACGCCAGGCAGGCCGCGGCGCGGGTCGCGCTTCTCATCGGTACTCCCCTTCCACGATGGATCGGAGGGTGCTCTCGCTCAAGCGTTCCTGACCCGCCCCGTAGCCGCCTTCGGCGTACAGCCGGTCCTGCGGATCCGACCGGTCGAAGACCTTCTGCCCGTCCACCCACGTCTCGAGAACTTGGGTGTACACGCTGAGCGGGTCGCCCGAGAGCAATACCAGATCCGCGTCCTTGCCCGGATCCAGCGAACCGACGCTGTCTTCCATTTCCAGCATGATCGCACCGGCCATCGTCAGACCGTAGAGGGCCCGCTCGCGGGACATTCCGGCCCGCACGCCGAGAGCGGCCATCCGCAGGAACAGTCTGGAATCGGTGATCGAATCGTCCGTGTGGAAGCCTGTCACGACGCCAGCCGCGTCCAGAATTCCGGCGGTCTCGAAGCGGTTGTCTTTGGCCTCTATCTTGCCTCCGGGGCTGTCGATGAGGATCAGCGACGCTCCGAGGACATGGGGAGACGCAGCGATCCGATCCGCGACGAGCCAGCCGTCGCTAACGTGCTGCAGCACGACCTTGAAGTCGAATTCGCGAGCCAAGCGCAGGATCGTGACGATGTCGTCGTGGCGATGCGTGTGGAAGTGGACCACCCGCTTGCCCTCCAGCACCTCGATCAATGTCTCCAGGCCGAGATCTCGCGACGGGGCCTTGCTGGGATCCCCGCCCGCCCGCGCGAGTTTGTCGCGGTACTCGCCAGCTTGCAAGAACCGCTCGCGGATGAGCGCCGCGGACTTCGCTCGCGTGCCCGGGAAGGGAGGATCCTTGCGGGAATTCGTGCCGTTGGCCATCTTGACGCCGTACGCCAGGGCGCCGTCGTCGCGATAGATGTACAGCTCGTCGATGGACTTCGCGTCCCGGTGCTTGACGTACAGAGTCTGCCCGCTGAGCAGGTGGCCCGAGCCCGACATGATGTTCGATGTGGTGATGCCGCCAGCCTGTGCCTTTTGGAGGCGCGGGTCGCGCACGTTGATCGAGTCCAGCACGCGCACATCGGGTTGCATCGGGGCACTCCCGTCACCGCCCTCCACATCGCCGGCGTGGCTGTGCGTGTCGACCAATCCGGGCATGACCACCTTGCCCGTGAGATCGTGTCGCACGGCATCCGCTGGAATCTCAACGGCGGATGCCTCGCCAACGGCCACGATTTTGCCTTCATGTATCACCACGGCGCCGTTCGTGAGGGGCGGGGAAGTGATCGGAAGCACGCGCGCCCCGACAAACGCCTGCGGCATGTCCTGGGCAGCCGAGCTTGTTGCGAGCAGCGCTGCGGCGACAAGGTAGCGAACCATACGTAATAGGATTCTACTGGCACTTCGCGACGCGCCCAACCTCGACCGAGAATTCGCGAGCGCGTCGCTACTCTAGGGGCAGGGCCGCATGCAGCGACTACTTGTCCGCGCGACGAATTGGCTAGGAGACGCTGTGATGTCGATCCCGGCTCTCCGCGCGATCCGACAAGCCCACGAGGATTGGCATATCGCGATTCTCGCGGTTCCGTGGGTAGCGGATCTCTATGCGGGCGAAACGTTCTGCGACGAAATCGTGCTGTACCGAAAGAACGCCGAGCATCGGGGTCTGCTCAGGCGCGAGCGGCTCGCTCGAAGCCTCCGGTCTCGCGGCTTCGATCGCGCGATCCTCTTGCAGAACGCTTTCGACGCCGCATGGCTGACGTGGCGTTCAGGAATCCCCGAACGGATCGGATACGACCGGGACGGTCGCGGATTGCTGCTGACCCAGCGCGTCCGCCGCCCCGAGTCCGGCGAGATACCCGCGCACCAGCGGTTCTACTACTTGGAATTGCTTCGCCGGGCGGGCTTGCTTGCGACTCTCCCGACCACGGCCGATGCTTCTCTTGAACGCACTGCTGATTTGCGGGAGCGAGGTCTGGACCAATGGGCTCGTCGGGGACTGCCGAGCGGTGCGTGGGTCGGCGTCAGCCCCGGCGCTGCGTTCGGTTCCGCGAAGCGCTGGCTGCCCGACCGCTTCGCATCCGCCGCTCGCGAGTTGGCGCTGGAGATGGATGCGCGCATCGCGGTGTTCGGGTCCAAATCCGAGGCCGCGCTTGCTTCCGAAGTGGCAGCGCTGGCGGGTGACCGAGCCCGGTCTCTGGCCGGCGAGACGACTCTGGCCGAGTACTTGGAACTCGCCGCGACGTGCCGCGTCTACCTCACCAACGATTCCGGCTCGATGCATGTAGCCGCGGCGCTCGGATTGCCGACCGTTGCGATCTTCGGCGCGACGGACGTTGAGGCAACGGGCCCGGCGGCTGCTTGGGCGCGAGTCGTCAGCGAACCCGTAGAGTGCTCTCCCTGCCTCCTGCGGGAATGCGTGGTGCCCGGCCATCCGTGCATGACGGGCGTGAGTGCAGAGCGCGTTGTGACCGCGGCCCGGTCCTTGATCAGTCAAGGTGACCAAGGATTCCAGCGCGGTTCGTAGAATGAATTGAGTGAACGGTGCAATCGTCTTAGACAAGCCCGCCGGGATCACTTCGTTCGGCGCGATACGACGGGTGCGGAATCTGCTCGACGGCGAAAAGGTCGGGCACATCGGGACCTTGGATCCGCTTGGCACCGGCGTGTTGCCGTTGCTCGTCGGGCGGGCGACACGATTCGCACAGTTCTACACCGGCCACGACCGCGAATACGTTGCGACGATTCGCTTCGGCTGGGCGACGACAAGCTACGACGCGGATGGCGAGCGCGTAGGTGAACCTGTCGAGGTCGAGTTGGATCCCCTTGAATTGGAGTCCCGCCTCGATCGATTCCGTGGCGTGATCCGCCAAGTCCCGCCACCTGTCTCCGCGAAGAAGATCGATGGAGTAAGGGCTTACAAGCTAGCTCGAAAGAAGCAGCCTGTAGCTCCGCAACCAGTCGATGTCGAGATTTACGAACTCGAATTGATGGGGACTGAAGGGGCTTGCGCTACGTTGCGCTGTTCTTGCTCCACCGGCACGTACGTGCGATCGCTGGCACATGACATCGGTGCCGAAATGGGATGCGGAGCGCATGTAGCGACCTTGCGCCGGACGCGGGTCGGAGACTTCACTCTTGAAGAAGCACGGACGATTGACGAACTCGAGGCCCTCGGCGAGGAGGGTCGCTTGGAAGAAGGCTCGATCCCAGCTGCGGAGCTCCTGCCCGAGTTCCCGGTCGAGCACGTGGACATCGAGCAGGCCGTGAGGATTAGGCACGGACAGGAGTTCCGGGTAAGCCCGTTCGGGCCCTGCAGCGATGCAAGGCTGGTCAAGGCTGTCGACCACGAGGGAACGCTGCTATGCATCGGTAAGGCGATCGGCCCCCGCATGTTCCACCCCAGCATCGTTCTGTAGGCATGCCGTCCAAGGTCTTGGGTTTCTAACGCGCTCCGCTTGGCTCGCAGTGAAACCTCGGTCTGCAACATCCGCTCGGACAGCTCAGGACTGTCAATTGGCGGCTATATGCTAGATTTTTCGTGAGCGGCGAACCATGGCTCGCATTCTCAGTGGCGTAGTAGCTGTCCTCGCGCTATGGGGGATCGTCCCATGCCCGGCGAAGGCCTCGTGCGACGGGGCGGAACGGGAACTCTCGACTATCTCCGCACTGGTGGAGCAGGGTCGCTTCCAAGCCGTCGTGGAACGGCACGCCGCTTTGGCCGCAAGCCATCCGGATTGCGTTCAGGTGGTGCTCTTGGGTGCGCAAGCGCATGCGAGTCGAGGCGAGTATCAAGAAGCCGAGCAGGCCTTTCTGCGGGCGTGCGAACTTGCCCCCTCCGATGCCGATCCGCACTTCCAGCTAGCTGTCATGTACTCCAATCGGCAGCAGCACGCGAGAGCCGCCGAGAAGTTTCGAAAAGTTCTGAGCTTGACCCCGGACGATCCCCAAGCCTATGACTACCTAGGGTTGAGCCTCGAGAAACTCGGGGAATTCGGGAAGGCCGAGGCAGCCTACCGCATGGGCCTGGCCCGTAACTCCGGACCGCGATTCGATCCCATGCTCCACTACAACTACGGCCGCTACCTGCTCATGCACAGCCGCCTCCCCGAAGCGCGGGAGCAGCTTGACCGAGCGATTTCGTTGGTGCCCACCGTACGGGCGGTTCACTACGAGAGAGCCAAGCTCGCTGAGCGGCTCGGCGATCTGGAAAGTGCCCGGAAGCACGCAGAAGAGTCGCTGAGGCTCCCCGACCCTGGCGAAGTGATCCTCGAGATGCAGGTGCATTACCTGCTTTCGCGGATTTACCGCGCTCTAGGCGAGAGCGAGCTTGCCGCAAAGTTCACGGCGCTCAGCCAGCAAGGGGAGATACCGATGCGGGCGCGCCGACGCTAGGGGCGTTGAACTGATGCGACGTACGCCGGGCGGGCTGTTTGAAGGCCCAGCGTTGCGGTCCCGGATGGGGTTCTGACCAGACACCGAGGTCGGATCTTGCCTGTGCCCAATTAGCAACAGCGAACTCGCTCTTGATGTCATCGGTGGGAACAGTCCGGATCCTTGAGCAACGACCTTGGCCACGGTATGCATGCCGTCACGATTCGTCGTCGCAGACGGCCACCCACTACATATCGCTGGTGTAGCATTGTCCCAACCCCCGCAAAGTGACGTAAGGAATCCACTCGATGAGGTGAATCCGTTCACGCCCGCACCCCTCGTCCAGCATCCGGTGTGGGCAGTCCAGCAAGCGACGGCAGTGTGGAGCATGAAGGCGAAGAGTCTGATCGCGCGGAGAGACATCCGCGGCTCCCGGCGGGCGCCGCGGCTCCTGATGGGTGTCGTGCTGCAACTCGTCTATCTGGATCATCGATGGTGAAGGAGCGCTCCGGAAGTCCGTTGGCCGAATCGGTCTCGGCCGCGCTGTGCTACGATAGGTTCAGGGTTACTTCGAGTCACGCAGCATGACATCTTGGCTCACGCGGACATTCCAACGAGTCGAGCTTCTTGTGGAGCGCATGGGCGAGCCCATCGCGCCACTCAGTCTAGTGACTGTTTCTTCCTTGGGTGGATTGTGACATGCCTCCAGAACGATCATCAAACGCAATTGCTTGCATTGATTCCCTTATGGACATGATCCATTCTGGGGTCTTGGTTGCGAAGATTGTGGCCCGCATGATTTCGCTTCATGTTTCCCATCTCTGTAGGTCATATCCACGGAATTTCCTAGAGAACATGTCGAAAGACTTTGAGAGAATTTCCGACAGAATTGAATGGTGGGGGTCGTCATACTCTAGGAGATATGAGCGCATGAATGGGGATAGAAGTGTCGAGTGTAAAATGGAAATGATTCGAAGTATAGAAGATATAGTGGGCACGATGGAATCTCATGTTGGATCACTACGTGAGTATGTGAATCACGAACTATATCGGCCGACATATTTTGATAAATATCCAGCAGACCCGATCATTCGAGTAGGTGAGTGCTCCGAAATAATGCTCTTCAAATTAGGGCAGGCCTTGATTAGCTTGTCTCCAGAATTTCATATGGATCTATTTAGAGGTAATATTCGGAGACAGATCAGCAGTGTGAACCGGAAAATGTTGCAGATTGCCAAGGTCGTGAACGAACACGAGGGAGCGTCAGATAGGCCGGATGTTCAGAGGGCGTTTGAGGGGGTTGGCCAAGTGTGCTCGTCAATTCTAGTGACATTGAGGGGGCTATCTAGGCAATGTACACCCGATCATATCATCAGGGAATCAAACGGCATCAGGCCATTGGAGGAGTCCAAAAACGAGTCAGATACGACGGGTTCATACATGCGCTCCGTACCACTAAGAGGTGATCAAATGTACCTGAACTGGACGAAATGCCTAGGCGAGTTTTGGTGCAAGCTCAACAATGTGAACCTTGAGCACGCACACTTCGACCACTGCCGAGGCGTGTACATCATCTGGCATGGAGGCCGGGATCCAAGAGTGGTATATGTAGGCCAAGGCGACATCAAGGCCCGGATACAGGACCATCGGAGCGATCCTGCAATCCAGCGGTTTGAACCGCACGGTCTCTATGTGACGTGGGCGGAGATCCCTGAATCGTCGCGAGACGGAGTTGAGTCGTTTCTGGCTAAGAAATGGACTCCGAAAGTCGGAACGGATCACCCATCTGCCGATCCGATCGAAGTCAATTCTCCGTGGGACTGACGACCTGCGTCTCCTGCCCGGAGGTGGTCGCCAGTGGTGTCGGCGAACCTTCGTGTTCCGCCGAAAACGCGGATTCACTCGCCGCTGTTCGGGACGCAGATGCGAAGAGCGGGTAGGCATTTATCGGGAGCGTTTGCTCCCATGCTCGCCTTTCGGGTGCTGATCGGCCCATCACTCTTCGCCTGACGCCCCCGACCGAGTTTGGGACAGTGCGTCGACTCGAGGGCCTGCTGGCTCGAGCCGCCGACCGGTTGCGGTCTTCGACTACACCGACGGATGCCCCGTCACGGCGCGACGGCGCGGTTCAGACGACTATTGATTGTTGTGCCACGCCGGACTCAGGCTATCGCCGTGGCTCTTGCACCGCGAGCATCTGGTCCGCTGACACGTTGGCGAGAGTCTGAACCTTGCCGCTGGGCCACCGGATTTCGATCTCGGAGGCTGTCTTGCTTGGGCCGAGTCCGAAATGGACGCGACTGTCCGACGCACTTGCGTATCCGACCGCTGTCGTTACGTGGTTGTATTGCCAGCGACCGTTTTCGTCGGTGAGCTTGACGCGTGCTCCGATCGCCGACCGGTTGCTTGCCGTACCCTCGAGGTCTAGCGACATCCAGTGTCCGGCTTCGGATTCATTGAATAGGATGGCTGCCCGAACTCCGATCGCGGAGACCACGACGTCAATCCGGCCGTCGTTGTCGAGGTCCCCGAACGCCGCTCCCCGATGCGCCTCGGAGCGCTCCAGAGCCGGCCCCGCCTCTGTGGCGACATCCTCGTACATGCCGTCGGAAGACTTGCGGAAAATAGCGTTGGGTAGCCGGTACGCCTGCTGTTTGTAGAATTCGATATTCTCGCTGACGTGCGAGTTCGCGGAGAACAGCTCCAAAGTGCCGTCGTTGTCGAAGTCCGCGGCACCTATGCTCCATCCGGCCATATTGAATGAAGCGAGGCCGATCCGCGTCGCGTACGTCGAGTCCGCGAAGACGCCGTTTCCCTTGTTCACAAACAGGGGATAGGTCTCTGTGTAGAGTGCAGTGATGACCGCGTCCGGGAGACCGTCCCCGGTCAGGTCGCGGAAGTCCAAGCCCATGCTCGAGACCGGAATTCCGTCGGCTGTGAATGCAATGCCCGCTTGGACCCCGAATTCTTCAAACCCGCGCCCCTGCGCGTTGCGGAAGAGGAAGTTTCGCGTGGTGTCGTTCGTCACGACGACGTCCGGAAAACCGTCATTGTCGTAGTCGGCAATCCCTGCGCTCATCCCCTTGCCGACATGCCCGCTGATCCCCGTTTCCTCGCTGGCATCGGCGAACGTTCCGTCTCCACTGTTGCGGTAGAACAAGTTCGGCAGCCCCTCGTAACCCGCGGGCGAGCAGGACAGCCGCCGACCGGGGTCTCCGCAAACGCGATTCGTGTCCACCGACCAATCCAGGTAGTTGACGACAAACAGATCCAGCCATCCGTCGTTGTCGTAGTCCAGCCACGCGGCCGCCACCGACCAAGGCTGGTTCTCTGGTATCTCCAATCCCGCTGATTCCGTGACATCCGCGAAGCGGCATTCGCCTTCGTTGCGGTAGAGGATGTTGCGGTTCACCGAGGCGACGAACAAATCGGTCAAGCCGTCGTTGTCGTAATCCGCGGTCGCGACCCCCATGCTGTACCCGGTGCCTTCGACCCCCGCTGGTCCGGTGATGTCCTCGAACGTTCGGCTGCCGCGATTCCGATACAGCCGATTGTGAAACGTCTCGTCGGCCTTGACGAGGTCGGGGAAGCGGGCTCCGTTGGTGAAGAAGATGTCGAGGAGGCCGTCGTTATCGCAATCCAGTACGGCGACGCCGCCTAGGACCGAGTCCGGAATGAGCTTGTCTTCGGTCGTGCCGTTGTTCAGCACGAAATCGATATCCGCGCCTCGGTCGACAAAGGTGATGCTGCGCTGGGAATCGACCGCGGGAATCGACTGCGTTGGCTGCTCTCGCAGGGCGAACCATGCGATCAAGCCAACCACCGCAGCACCGGTTGCGACAGCTACCCATCGTCGGCCGGATCCTTTCGCGTGCTCGACGGGGCGAACTGGTGGAGTCGGCGGGCGCCTGTTCGCACTGGCCCTGCGCTTTCTCTTTCTCACGCTTGGCGAAATCTATGCCGACCAGTCACCGCCGTTCTATTGCAGATCGGTGGGGCAGGACAGGGGCTCGATCAACGAGGGCGACCTCTTCCGAGCCAAGAGGACGCGCCTTGCATAAGCGTAGAGTAGCAGTCCAAGCCCGATCCTCCGCGTGCGAGTGGCGAAGCCTCGGGTCTTTTCGGCTGGCGCGCTCCAACGCACCAGTTAGTCGGGAATCGTATTCCCCGTGCGCAGCACTAGGCAAGCAACTTTTCAAGCACTCTGCCCCCCACATCGGTAAGCCGGAAGTCCCGCCCTTGGTACCGGAACGTCAGCTTCGTATGGTCGAGTCCGAGCAGGTGCAGGATCGTTGCCTGTATGTCATGCACCTCAACCGGATCCTTCGTGATGAAGAATCCGAGATCGTCGACTTCGCCGATGGTCTGCCCGGGCTTGATGCCACCACCTGCAAACCACATCGGGAAGTTCTCGATGTGGTGATTGCGTCCCGGGAGTTCCTTGATCTCTCCCATTGGAGTCCTGCCGAATTCGCCGCCCCAGATCACCAGCGTGTCGTCTAGCAAGCCGCGCTGCTTGAGGTCGCGAATCAGGGCAGCCGAAGCCCGATCCACGTCCAGCGCGACTTCGTCGAGCTTTTCCGCTAGGTTGTTTTCGCGGTTGCCATGGTGGTCCCATCCCGTGTGGTAGAGCTGGACGAATCGAGTGCCGCGCTCCAGCAACCTTCGCGCGATCAAGCAGTTGTTTGCGAATGTGGATTCGCCCGGCTTGGCTCCGTACGCGGCCAGCGTAGCGGGACTCTCCTCGGACAGGTTCATCAGTTCGGGACCGCTGGTCTGCATCCGGTGCGCCATTTCGTAGGCAGCGATCCGAGTTGCGATTTCCGGGTCGCCGACTTCCGTGAGATGGGCCAGGTTGAGTTCGCGAATGGTGTCGACTCGCGCTGCTTGGCGCTTCTCGGTGTACCCCGGCAAGCGCGAAAGGTTCGGGATCGGATCGGCTGAGCGCAGGAACTCGACGCCTTGGTAGGACGTGGGCAAGAATCCGCTGCCCCAGATATTCGCCCCTCCCATGAGGTTCCGCTCCCCCGAGCGCAGCACCACGAAAGCTGGCAGGTCCTCGGCTTCGCTCCCGAGACCGTAAGTGATCCACGAACCCATACTGGGCCGCCCGAAGCGAGGCGAGCCGGTGTTCAGGAAGAGCTTGGCCGGGGCGTGATTGAAGTTCTCGGTGCGCACCGTATGGATCACCGCGAGGTCGTCGACGATGGACGCCATGTGCGGGAAGACGTCCGACACCCAAGTCCCTGATTCGCCGTGCCGCCCGAAGTTGCGTTGCGGCCCGAGGAGCTTTGGAGGCTCCTTCGTGAAGGATTCCATGAAAGCGAACCGCTTGCCGTCGAGGAAGGAATCCGGCGTCGCTTGCCCATCCAACTCGCGGAGCTTCGGCCGCCAGAGCCAAGTCTCGAACTGGCTGGGAGCACCTGCCATGAACAAGTAGACGACCCGCTTGACCTTCGGCGCGAAGTGCGGTGGCTTTGCAGCGAGCGGGTCGCGGAGCGGGGTCGTTTCTGCGGCGAGGCGGCCGCCCTGGTCGGCGAGCAGTGTCCCTAAGGCGAGGTTGCCGAGGCCGACGAAGCATCGGCTGAAGAAGTGTCGGCGCGTAGCGTCGAGCAGGATGCGGTCTTGGGGATTCATGGCGTTCACTCCCGCGTGACGAATTCGTCGAGGTTGAGCACCACTCCGGCCACCGCCGTCCAAGTGGCGAGCTCGGAACGGTTGCTGTCGGATGACAGATCCAGTGTAAGTACGGGATCGATCTGTTGCGGGTCGGTCTCGAACTCGTCTTGCTGCGTCACCGCGAATCTCCCCATCGTTTCCAACTCGATTTCGGATGGTGGACGGGCAAGGCAGATCTCGAACGCGCGCTTGATGCGGCGCGTCGTAGCGGTCCCCGGAGTTCCCCGCAGGATCCGTTGCCCCAAGCCTTGCGCGAACTCGTGGAAGCCGGTGTCGTTGAGGAGCGTCAGGGCTTGGAGAGGCGTGTTGGAGCGGTTGCGCTTCGTGGCGATGGTCAGTGCGTCCGGGCTGTCGAAGACCATCAGGCCCGGGTGCGGGCTCGTCCGCCAGAAGTGGGTGTAGAGGCCTCGCCGGTACCGATTCCGGCCCTTGCTCTCGGGCCATGGCTTGCGGATCATCACCCCGGGCGGCTGCGACGGGAAGACGCTCGGACCGCCGATCTCGTCCACGAGCAGTCCGCTGGCCGACAGAGCCAAGTCGCGCACGACTTCGGACTCGACCCTCAGCCGATTCTGCCGGCCGAGCAGCCGGTTCGTCGGGTCTTCGGAGTCAATGTCATCTCGGAATCCAGAGTCTTGGCGGTATGTGGAGGATGTCAAGATCAGCCGGTGGACTTGCTTCAGGCTCCATCCGCTGTCGACGAACGAAGACGCCAACCAGTCGAGCAGCCGGGGATGGCTGGGCGGCTCGCCTTGCGTGCCAAAGTCGTTTTCCGTCGGCACGATGCCGCGCCCGAAATACCGCTGCCAGATCCGGTTCACAGTAACGCGCGGGGTCAGCGGGTTGCTCGGATCCACGATCCATCGCGCAAGGGCGAGGCGATCAGGCCGCTCCGCTCGCAGGGGAGGAAGCACCTTCGGGGTGCCCGGCTCGACCCGCGCGCCCTTGCGCAGGAAATCCCCTTGCTCCATGATGTGCGTCGCGCGCTGCTCGGGAAGTTCCCGCATGATCAGGGTGCTCGGAATCTTGGGCAGCAGTTTCGTGACCGCGGTGATCGCGCGCCGGCGTTCCTGCATGCCCGAGTCTTGATTGAGGAAGGCGTTTCTCACGAACACGAGTCGTCCCTCGACCCGCTCGTCTGGAGGCTTCTGCAGAATCCGTTGCACACCGACCGGCAGCTCGGCAAGGTCCTCCGCGGTCAGATTCGCTTCCCATTCCGGTTGGCGTTCCAACAGTTCCCGCTGGTAACGCTTCTGCTCGTCCCGCATCACCTTGAGTTGGGCCTGGATTGCCTCCCGTCGGGCGTACTGCTCCGCGGTGCCGAATTCAAGCAACGGTTCGTAGGCGCGGGCGCGCCCGGCGGAATTGCTGAAATCGCCGCTCAGTTCGTCGATGTTGTTGAAGAAGGCGTAAAACTCGTAGAACTCGCGCTGGGAGATCGGATCGTACTTGTGGTCGTGGCACCGTGCGCAGCCCAGTGTCATGCCGAGGAAGGCAATCCCGGTGACGTCGACCCGGTCTACGACCGCCTCCACACGGTACTGCTCGAAGTCGACTCCGCCCTCGAGATTGAGCAAGGTGTTGCGGTGGAACCCTGTCGCGATCAACTGTTCGTTGGAAGGATCGGGGAGCAAGTCCCCGGCGATTTGCTCGATCACGAATCGGTCGAACGGCATGTCGCGATTCAGGGCGTGGATGACCCAGTCTCGATACATCCAGATCTCGCGCTCCGCGTCGGCGTTGTAGCCATTGGAATCGGCGTAGCGAGCCAGGTCTAGCCAGTGCCGTCCCCATCGTTCTCCGTACCGAGGCGAGTCAAGCAATCGGTCGACGAGACGCTCGTACGCGTCAGGACGAGAGTCCTCTACGAACTCTCGGATTGCCTCGGGTGATGGTGGCAAGCCGATCAGGTCCAGGTACGCGCGGCGAATCAGGGTGGCCCTCGACGCATCGGCGGAAGGGGACAGTCCCGCTTCGTCGAGACGCGCGAGGACGAAGCTGTCAATCGGATTCCGCACCCAAGCCTGATCGGAGATATCGGGTGGGACTGTCTGATCGACCGGCCGAAACGACCAGTGCGTCGCGGGTTCGATCAAGCGATCTCCGGGACGCCCCTCTGGCCACGGGGCCCCGAGACCGATCCACCGCTCGATGTCTCGGATCTTCTGCGACGGCAGCTTGCCTCCGACAGGCATCTTGAGCTCGCCGTCCTGTCGCAATGCACTCAAGATCAGGCTGTCCGCCGGGCGGTCAAGCGAGATGGCCTCGCCTCGGTTACCTCCTTGCAGCAAGGCTTCGCGAGACTCGACCGAGAGGCCGCTTGTCCGGAGCGACTCGTTGTGGCACTTTGAGCAGGAAGTCTGGAGCACCGGCCGAATCGAGGTCTCGAAGAACTGAATCTCTCCTGCGGAGAATCCCTGACCGAATGCGGCCGAGGCCGCTAGGCCGACTAAGAGCCCGACTGCCAACATTGCGCGCCAGAAGTACATTCTGCGAGACCTGACCAGTTGGTTCACATAGTGTATCGCGTGCGAATCCGTTTGGTAGTGCTTCCCACGCATTCTCAAGCGCGGCGAACGACGCTCCCAACTGGCTGGCGATTCCACAGAGGTGCGTCGGCCGGTCCCTCCGATACCGGTGGGCAGACTCGTCATACGGAAGCACGGGGTCGATCGCTGGCTGAGAGGTCCGCCGAAGCACGATCCTCCGCGTACAGAAGCAGCGCGGGACGTTTTGTCGTGTGCCAGTTGCCCTCGGTGGCGTTGCAATGGTGACGAATCGAGTCGGGCTTCCCGCGGATGCTTGAGTGGGCCGCCGACCCGGTCATTGCTATGATTGAAGCTAGCCTATAACTCGCAGTGGTGCTACGCTCCGGCCGGGGTCGCTAGACTGCGGGCAGTGAACCGAGCAATGACTTCGCGACGCTACCAGTTACGCTTCACCGGGCTCAAGGAATCTCGTGGCGAGATCAGGACGAGACGACTCGTAGGCGTACTCCGGGGATTGGCTGCGACCGCTGCTCGATCCATCCAATTGAGGGCAACCGGAAGTGGCCGGATCACCAAGTCGACACCGAACTGGATCAAGTCGACGACCGATTTTACGGTGACCTCTATCGCCGCGGGGTCTACAACGGTTGGGATCGCGGCTCCCTGTCTCGGAACGACAGCCTGCGACCAGTTTTCGCAGTTTTCGCTATGGGGCGAAAAGCCCGAACTGGACGACACCGGGCTAGACCTCGCGACAGTCGCGATCAACGAAGCCGCAACAGCCAAGCCTGCGGGCAACTACTTTGACGATGCAGTACTCGGGTCGATCCTGAAGCTCGTAAAGGCTGGCTGTAATTCTGAAGTTGGAGTCGAGTTAATTTCGGCTGAATCTAAGTACAGTGGATTTGTACTTGATAGCCGACTTGTTCAAGATCTTGCAAAAAAAAGGAAGAAGTTTCCCCCATCAAAAGCATTCATCGTGTGCGGACGCCTAACCCAAGTCCAAGATCTCAACAGTTACTTCAGACTCATCTTGAAAGACGATAGCGCCATTGTTGGGCGACTAAGTAATCCTTCTTCTCATCTTGAAGTGCTTCGATCACTTCAGGGCGAGAAAGTTACACTGGAAGGCATTGTGAGCTTCAAGATCAACCGAGAGGCTCGGGTTATCGAAACGCGGAAAATTAGAAAATACACTGAGCGCGATGCATTCTTTGAAGAAGTGCCCAAGGGCGATTTCGCAGATGTGCAAGAACTCATTCTTGCAGTGACGACGAACGAGCGTCGTACCAAGTTCACAGACCTCATCGGGTTGTGGCCCGGAGACGAGACAAGTGAGGAACTCATGGCAGACCTCAAGGGATCAACGAACGTGACGCGGGATTCGCCCTGACGTTGCCGCTCCGGCTCCAGACCGTGCCGAATTCGCACTGCCCTGCCACCCCTCGCGCCCTTCCCTAGCGATCCACTGGATGCACCACCTCAGCCAATCGACCGCCGCCTGAAGCGAATCCCTAGTTTGTTGACAGAGATTAGGGTAATTGCTAAGATCAACCGGTAGGGCAGCCATGCCAAACATCCTGATTCCGACCCCCTTGCGCCAGTTCGCCGGAGGCAGCGACACCGTCGCGGTCGATGCCGCAACGGTCGGCGAGGCTCTGCGCCAACTGGTGGAGCAGCACCCCCAGATCGAGCGCAATCTGTTCAACGAGCAGGGTCGCCTGCGGAGCTTCGTGAATGTCTACGTAGACGACGAGGACATCCGGTACTTGGAGCGGGACGAAACGCCTCTCAAGGAAGGCAGCACGATCAGCATCGTGCCTTCGATCGCCGGTGGCTCCGCGGCAGTGATGGCCGAGGAGCCGCGAGTCAGCGTCGAGCCAGATCCGCTACCGCCGCTGTCCAATCAGGAGATCCTGCGTTACAGCCGCCACTTGATCCTTCCAGAGGTGGGTCTGACCGGTCAGCGTCGCCTCAAAGGGGCCAAGATCCTGATGGTCGGGACTGGCGGTCTCGGTGCGCCTCTCGGCCTGTACCTCGCTGCGGCGGGCGTTGGGCGGATCGGCATCGTTGATTTCGATGTCGTAGACGAGACCAACCTCCAGAGACAGGTGATCCACGGATCCAAGGATGTCGGTCGGCCGAAGATCGACTCTGCCGCCGAGACCATGCAGGACATAAATCCGCGCTTGGAAATCGACAAGCACGAAGTGGCCCTCTCCAGCGACAACGCCTTGGAGATCATTTCCGAATACGACGTGGTTGTCGATGGAACCG
The DNA here is from genome assembly GCA_965242625.1 of Bryobacterales bacterium. GTDB lineage: Bacteria > Acidobacteriota > Terriglobia > Bryobacterales > UBA6623 > VXMF01. Next base: position 3,144,935 of record CBDEST010000005.1, read on the forward strand.
ACAACTTTCCGACGCGCTACTTGGTTAACGATGCTTGCGTGCTACTCGGCAAGCCGAACGCTTACGGTTCGATCTTTCGATTCGAAGGGCAGGCCACCGTGTTTCATCATCAGGACGGCCCGTGCTATCGCTGCCTGTATCCGGAACCGCCGCCTCCGGGCCTCGTCCCCAGCTGCGCCGAGGGGGGCGTGCTCGGCATCTTGCCGGCGGTCATCGGCAGCATCCAAGCGACCGAGGCCGTCAAGATCGTGCTCGGCAAGGGAGATTCGCTGAGCGGACGGCTGTTGCTATACGACGCCCTCAACATGCGCTTCCGCGAGTTGCGGCTGCGTCGGAACCCGGAGTGCCCGTTATGCGGCGACAACCCGACCGTACGGGAACTGATCGACTACCAGCAGTTTTGCGGCATTCCCCAGCAGGCGGCGCAGGAAGCTGCCGAAGAGCGACTGCCGGAGATCGCACCGCTCGATCTCAAGGCGCGCATCGATGATGGAGACGACGTCTTCGTGCTGGATGTGCGCGAGCCGCACGAATTCGAAATCGCCCGGATCCCCGACACGACCCTGATTCCGCTCGGCACATTGCCCCAGCATGTCCATGAGTTGGACGCGACCGCCGATATCGTGGTTCATTGCAAGAGCGGAGTGCGTAGCGGCAAGGCGCAGCGATTGCTCAAGGACATGGGCTTCAGCCGCGTCACCAACCTGACGGGCGGCATCCTGCGCTGGAGCGACGAGGTCGATTCCAGCGTTCCAAAGTACTGATCGGATGCGCGGCCTGGCCGGCCGCGCATCTCAGTACGTGCGCTCCTTGGTGCGCGGTCTCCGGTAAGGGCTGGACAGATACTGGCTCGCGACGTCTTGCGCGTTCTGCGTGTTGTCCCGCGTCCGGATCGCGAGCTGGTACTCGTTCACGGCCCGCTCGCGCTGGCCGGTGATATCGAAGATCTTGCCGAGGTTGATGTGCGACCAGACCTCGACCCAGGCGGGATCCTGATCCCCGTTGAGCGCCTCGCGAAACTCGTTCGCCGCTGACTGGAAGTTGCTTTGGCGGAGGAAGATCTCGCCCGTTCGATAGTGTGCCAGGGAACTGAATTTGTTGATGTCCAACGCTTGCTGGTACTCGATCAGAGCCTCTGGGTTGTAGCCGAGTTCAGCCAACTGCTCCCCGCGCCGAATCGATACGCGCACCCGGGTGTCGTCATCGAGGCGCAGGATGCGATGGTTCGGGTCCAGGACGACCTCGCGCGGCTTGCCAAACGTTTCCAGCGAGAAGTCCGCGGCAGTGCCGGACACCTCGACGATGTGGAACTCCGGCTCGCCCTCAGTCTCGACCTTCAATTCGACAGGCATGCTGAAGGTGTCCATGTCCTGATTGATCTTGCCGATCACCCGGAACCCCTCGTTGCCGCCCAAGCGGTAGATCGTGTACTCCTGCTTGAATTCCGGAGTCAAGTTGGATTCGGTCCACTGCAGGAAGAATCCGTCCAGATCGCGGCCCGTGACATCCTCGAGCAGTTCGCGGAAGTTGTCCGTCGTCAGCGTGCCCCAGGTATGGCTGCTGACGATTTCCCTGAGCACGTCGAAGAACGCTTCGTCCCCTACGCGCCAGCGCAACATGTGCAGGACCATCGCGCCGCGCGAGGCCGCGAGGGCGTGCATCTGCGGCGAGAAGTCGCCAAGCTCCGCGGATTCCCGCAACGGCACTTGGTCGAACGTCAGCGCCTCGACTCTGGTCTTGCCGAGTTCTTCCGCGAACGCGTCCTCGCCCTCCTGCTCGTTGATGAATAGCAACGAGGAGTAATGGGCGGGACCGTCCACCAGCCACAGGTGGTTGCGATTGCCCGCGCCCACCATCGACCCCCACCACTGATTCGCCACCAGCTGTCCCAAGAGCTTTCGATTGACCTGTTCGCCGCGCCCGTACGGACTCAGGAAGACCATGCCGGGTGCCCAGTAGCCGTTCGGAGCGTACTCGCCCATCTCGATGATCGCGAGCGACTTCGAATACGGGGCGCCGTAGAGTTCGGTGTAGAAGCTCATCGTTTCGGCAGCGGCCTCGCCGTAATTCAGCGCAAGCTCTTCGGAAGCCTCGGGCATGTAGACACTCACGGACACGCCGTCGACGCTGGTCTGAACCGGGTCTTCGGAGAGCGCGACAATCGTTCCCGGGAACGACGGGTAGCCGAACTCGAAGGAGTGTTCGACTCCCTCCAGGGCCTCGACTCTCGCCCCGATGCCGCTGCCGAGCACGGATACCCCGTCCGGGACCGTGACCCGAATATTGGCTGTGAAGCGGTCGGCGCCGTAGCCGTTCACCGGGAACCAGCGGCCGGCGTACAGGAGAATCGCGCGGTCCGCACTGATGTCCGCCACCGTGTATCCGGTGACGGGCGAATTCTCGTAGCCCTGCAAGCTGCCGCCGTAACGGAAGCGGATCACTTGCTTTTCGCCGACCTCCAGTGTCTCCGGAAAACTGACTTGGATACTCGAGTCCTGCCGGTAGCGAAGCGGATTCAAGCTCGCACCGTCGGCCATCGTGGCCTCGTCGACCACCAGTGCGTTGTGCAACTCGAAGCGACCCGTGGCCGCTGGATCGAGCGGCGTGAAATGCACTTCGGCCGTGGCCTCGATGACCCCGGTGCCGAAGTTGATCCGTGCGTCGATCTCGTAGTGCTCGACGTTCAGGAGAGGCTCGCCCGTCAGGCCTTGGGCGGCAGCCGGAGCCGCGCCGATGATGGCGGCCAGCAACGCGGCAAGCGCCGCGCACCACGTCAGGATGCGCGCAACCCGAAGCGTTGACAGATCGCGTTCGCGGCGCATGTCGATGCAGGCACCTCCGTAAGTAGCGTGGCGCGAACGCGCTTTAGTTGTTCGATCATTCGACATCGATCTTGCTCCTTCTCAAGGAGACGTATCGCCTCGCTCGCTAGTTTCGCTCCCGTGCAATCCTGTTGGATCAGCTCGGGGACTACGCGCTCCCCGGCGAGCAGATTGACCATGCTGTAGAACGGCAGGGCGACTAGCAAGCGGGCGAGGTAGTAGCTAGGCCACGCGAGCTTGTAGTACGTGACCATGGGGGTGCCGAGGATCGCCGTTTCCACCGTCGCCGTGCCGCTGGCCACAAGCGCCACCTCGGCGTAGGCGATGGCCTCGGCGGTCTGCCCCTCGAGAATTCGTAGCGGCGGGCCTTTCCAATGAGCCTTCACGAATTCCGCGCCCGTGGTCGCGGCTGTCGGCATCACCAATTGGTCCACGCCCTCGGCCAGCAGCCTCGCCGCGGCATCTTGCAGAGCGGGGAAGTGGCGGAGTGCCTCTCCCTGCCTGCTGCCAGGCAGTATAGCCACGGTCGGTTTCGCAGCGTCGAATCCAAGCTGCTGACGGTACTCGTCCACCGAAACCTCGGTTCGGGCTAGGTCGATCAGGGGGTGCCCGACAAACCGTGCCTCGACGCCACGCGATCTGAAGTACTCCTCTTCAAACGGAAAGATCACGAGGAGCTGGTCGACTCGGCGCCGAATTGCGCGGACTCGCCACTTGCGCCAGGCCCAGACCTGCGGCGCCACGTAATACACCACCGGTACGCCCATCCGGCGCAGCCGTTCGGCCAGCCTGAGATGAAAGTCCGGAGCATCCGTGAGAATCGCCAGATCCGGTCGCTCGCGCCTCGCAACGGAGTCCAGCCGGCGGTAGAGGCCGTGAATGCGGGGGATATGGCGGATGACCTCGAACAACCCGACCACCGCCAGTTCCTCGGTTCGTACCACCGCATCCACGCCGGTCTCGCGCAGGCGCGGTCCCCCGCATCCGAAGAAGCGAGCGTGCGGCAGCGCCTCGCGCAACGCGCGCACTAGATCAGCGGCGTAGCGGTCCCCGGACGCCTCGCCTGCCGAAATGAGGATCTTCAAGCTAGAGACCGCCTCGCCGCAGCCCGAAGAATCCAGTGTAAGGGGAACGCCATGTACAATTGGGAATCAACTCGGCGACGACTGATCGCCCTGTCTAGCATGCAGCATCGATTCAGCGGAAAGTATGTTCTCGTCACCGGCGCGTCCGCCGGCATCGGAGAGGCCATCGCGGTGCGATTCGCCCAAGAGGGCGCGAGCGTGGCGATCAACTACAGCCGGAACGACGCCGGTGCCGCGGACACGGCCGATCAGGTCAGGCGGGCCCATCGCGAAGGCGGGTTCGATCAAGCCCAAGTGTTCGTGCATAAGGCTGATGTCGCCGACGAGACTTCCGTGAAGTCGATGTTCGAGGCGGTGCTGGGCGCTTTCGGTCGCCTCGACGTGCTGATCAACAACGCCGGCATTCAGCGGCCCGCTCCGAGCGAGGAGAGCTTGACGGAAGACTTCGACCGCGTGCTGGGCGTGAACCTGCGCGGCTGCTACATATGCAGCCGCGAAGCGATCAAGCACTTCCTCGCGAGACCCGGAGGCGGGTCGATCGTGAACAATTCGAGCGTCCACGAGATCATCCCGAAGCCGCAGTACCTTTCGTATTCGATCTCCAAGGGGGGCATGGAAAACCTCACCAAGACCCTCGCGCTCGAATACGCCGACCGGCAGATCCGTGTGAACGCGGTCGGCCCGGGTGCCATCGTCACGCCTATCAACATGAACTGGATCAACGATCCGGTCGCCAAGGGCGAGGTGGAGTCCCACATCCCGATGGGGCGGGCCGGGGAATCCGAAGAGATCGCCGCGGTGTTCGCCTTCTTGGCGTCCGAAGACGCTTCGTACATCACCGGCCAGACGCTCTTCGCCTGCGGCGGCTTGACCCTGTTTCCAGAATTCCGGACGACTTGGTCCTCGTAGGGGCGATCCGACACTCCGCCTAGCGCACCGACTCGCACATGGGGAGCGGAGGCGCATTCCCGTGATGAGACGCCTCCTTGCCATCGCCGCGCTCGGCTTGTGCGCCGCGGCCCTGTTCTGGCGCCTCGACGGCGTTCCCTTGTGGCGCGACGAGGCAACCACCGCCGTATGGGGTCGCCTGATGGCCGAGTCCGGGAGTTTCCTCCCGTACGCCTTCGACCGCGATGCGGGGCAGCTCCTGGTCCAAGACGACGACGGGCACGACGTGAACTCCCGCCTGCTGCCGGCCATGCAGAGCTACTTGCAGTTCTATGTGTCCGCCGCTGGGCACAAGCTGCTCGGCAATGGCACGCTTCAAGCGCGACTGCCCTTCGCGCTGGTCGGGCTCGGGAGCCTGCTGCTGCTGTACAGGCTCGGTGTGCTGCTCGGAGGCCCCCGGTGGCTGCCGCTGGCGCTGCCGATTGCCGCGAGCGCATCGATTTACTTCCTGCACGCGGCCCGCCAAGGGCGCTATTACATCCTGGTAGTGTTCGCCACGGTGCTCCTGCTGGTGCAGGTCGCCCGCTATCTGCGGGATCCCGCGCTCGGCAAGCGATGGATGTTCCATGTCCAGCTCTGCTTGATCGGCTGCCTGCTATACCTGTCGAATTACCTGAGCTTCGCCGCTACATGGCTCGCTTTGGGACTGTTCCTGCTGCTGACTGATCGATCCGCCCTGATGCGGTTGTGCGGCGCGTCGGCAGTGCTCGCGGCGATCCTCGGAGCCGAGTTCTGGCTGCTCCACGCGGAGTACCTGACCGAGTGGCAGCCCGGAAGCGACAACTCCTTCTGGGAGAACTTCCGGTACGTGGTCTCGCGGCGGGGCGCCGATTACTGGCGCTGGGTGCCGTTTGTGGCCTTGGCACCCGCGGCAGCGCTGCTGCTTTCCCGCGAACGCCGGGGCGGGCTCGCTATTCCCGCAGCGTGCATCGCATTGGCCGCGGCCGTTCCGTTGCTCGGGCTCGTGCTACGCGAGTCGTGGTTTCGGAGGACGCCCGACCCCGTGTTCGTGCTCTTCGGCTTGGTGTTCCTCGCCGTGCCCGCTCTGGGGTGCCTCCTGTGGTCCCGCTTGGATCGTCCGGGCAGTCTAGCCAAGATGGCCCTGCTCGCGGGCTTGATCGTCACCGTCTGCCCGCTGTTCACGATCGCCGTCGCGGGTCGCGCCACTCTGCCACGCTACTACTACCAGACTTGCCCCGCTGTCGTCGTGCTGATCGGCTTGGCGGCCGCCGGATTGGACTTGCAGCGCCGTCGGGGAGCCGCCATCGCATGCTTCGCCGTGGCCACGCTGTGGCCGAATCTGGACTTCGCGGGAGGCGGGACGGAGCAGGTCGTACCGCGCCAGTATCTGCGGTACGACGAGCATAACGGCCCGTTGCTCGACTTCCTGTCGGTGCATACCGCTCCCGGGGATCGCATCGCTTATTTCCGAAACGTCAAGGGCATGGTGGCGAACTACTACCTGCCGGATCGACGCTGGGTCAACTTGCTGGACTCCGAGGTCGCTTACAACCAGCGGTTCCGCGACAAGCTGCCCTTGGATCAGTTCGACGATTCCCCGAATCCGGACTGGTTCGTGGTGTGGGACCCGAAAGACAGGACGCCCAAGCAAATGGACGAGCGCTACGAACTCGCGTGGGAATACGGTTACAGCGAATTCAGGAGTGTCTGGAAATGGGGTGACGAGCCCCGCCGACGCGACTATCGCGTCTACAGGCTCCGGTGAGTTGGGTCACGTTCGCGCTTCAATGCCGAGTTTCGTCTTGAGGGCGTTGCGGAGGGCGTCGGCGAACGCATTCACTTCCTCGTCTGTCAGGCTCTCGTCCAATCGCTGCCACGCAGCTCTCAGCAAGAGGCTGTAGCAGCCGGTCGGGACGTTCTTTCCGCGAAAGACCTCGACCGGTTCCAAGCTGACAAGGTCTGGCATCCGGCCCACCGCATCCCGGACGGCGGCGAATTCCACGGTTTCGGGAACCAAGAGCGAGAAGTCGCGGCTGACGGCCGGCACCTTCGGCAGTCGGCGATGGCTCGGGGCTCGCAGACCGAGAGCGTAGACTCGATCCAAGAAGATCTCGGCGACCCACACGGGCTGTCGAATCTTGCGCTCTTGCGTGATCTTCGAGTTGATCGCGCCGAATCTAGCGAGCAGCGCCCCGTTGGCGCGCACCGCAGCCGCATGGTCGTCGCTGTAATAGGGCGGCAAGTCGTTCGCGTCGAATCGCAGCGCGCCAGTCGCGAACGGGGCGAGGAGGGCCGAGATGTCGGCCTTGAGGTCGTAGAAGCCGGTCGGGCGAGCCGGTTCGCTCCAAGCGAGCTGGCGGACCATTCCGCTCGCTCCCAGCGCGAGGACATTCGGTTCGGCATAGCCGTCCGGGGTGCGCTCGTAGACCCGGCCGAACTCTGCTAGGCGTACCCGCTGCTGATTGCGCCTCAGGTTGCGTTCGATCGCCCGCACGATGGTCGGCACCGCGCTCGTGCGCATCACGTCCCAAAGCTTCGAAAGGGGGTTGCGCAAGGCGACGCCTGGCGGGCATCCGAACTGGCGGGCATCTGCGGATGCCAAGAACGAGAAGCCGATGGTCTCGTCATAGCCGAGGCCCCGCACCGCGGAGCGCATCCGCGCGTCCTCGGTCGCATGGGGCGTTGGTTTCGGAGCCACTCCGACCGCCGGGAGAGTCGAAGGGATGCGGTCGAACCCGTACACGCGGGCGACCTCTTCGATCAGATCGATTTCGCGCTCGACGTCCAGCCTGTGACTCCGCCGATCGACCGTCCATCCGCTGCTGTCGGCGACCGGGTCGAATCCGAGAGACCTGAGGATGGCCTCGACCTGAGAATCCTCGACAACAACGCCCAGATGCCGTCGAATGCGATCACGCTCCAACCGCATGGTCCCTAGCTCGCGAGGGTGCGGATAGCAGTCAACGCGGCCCTTGAGAACAGTGCCGGCGCCGAGCTGGGACATCAGGGAAGCGATCCTGTCGGTCGCCCAAACAGCCGCTTCCCAATCGGCGCCGCGCTCGAAGCGATGCGAGGCTTCGGTGAACAGCTTGAAATGCCGTGAAGCAGCTCGCACCCGAGACGGCTTGAACCACGCGGCCTCCAACAGCATGGTGCGAGTTTCGGCAGTGATCTCCGTCGCCGCCCCGCCCATGACGCCGGCGAGAGCGACGGGCTTGTCCGCGTCGCAGATCGCGAGGTGCTCGGCCGACAGTTCTCGCTCTTGGCCGTCGAGCGTGACCAGCGACTCGCCGGGCCGCGCCCGGCGCACCACGATGCGCCGCTCTGCCAAGGTCTCCAGGTCGAATGCGTGCGTGGGCTGGCCTATCTCCAGCAGCACGTAGTTGGTCAGGTCCGCCAAGTTGTTGATCGACCGCACGCCGCAGAGTTCCAGCCGTCGGCGCATCCAGTCGGGCGAGGGCCGCACCTGCACTCCCGAGAACACCCTGCCGACGTAACGCGCGCACGAATCTTGGTCCTCGATGTCCACTCGCGCGACGCTCTCCGCCGGTTGCGCGGACTCGTCGAAATCGCACGACGGGCGATGCAGGGGCCTGCCGAAGATCGAGGCCACTTCGCGCGCCATGCCGAAGTGATTCATCGCATCCGGTCGGTTGCTGGTGATATCGAACTCGAAGACCGTGTCGCCGTCCGCGTCTTCCACGGCGTCGACAGCCATGCCGGCCATCGTCAGGGCATGCGCGAGGTCGCGGGGAGATTCCTTGATCTCCACGAAGTCCCGCAGCCAGCTCAGTAGAATACGCATCTATCGAAACTGCCCTAGGAACCGCGTGTCACCTTGGTACATCAGCAAGATGTCGTCTATGCCGTACTTCAGCATCGCGAAGCGATCCAAACCGAACCCCGCCGCGAAGCCTTGGAAGCGGTCGGGATCCAGACCCGCGTTGCGCAGCACGTTGGGATCGATCATGCCGCAACCCAGGACCTCGATAAACCCGGTCTGCTTGCAGATCCTGCAGCCGCTGTCCGGGCAGAACGGGCAGGTGATATCCACCTCGGCGCTCGGCTCGGTGAACGGAAAGTAGCTCGGGCGGAAGCGCGCCTTCGTAGACGGTCCGAAGTACCGCTGCACGAAGTACTCCAAGGTGCCCTTCAAATCACCTAGGGTGATGCCCGTGTCCACCGCGAACATCTCGAGCTGGTGGAACATCGGGCTGTGCGTCGCATCGGGCGTGTCGTTGCGGTAGACCTTGCCATGCACGACGTAGCGCAACGGAGGGGTCTCGGCTTCCATGACGCGGATCTGGCATGGCGAGGTGTGCGTGCGCAGGAGAGCTTGGTCCGAACCTTCGAGGAAGAGCGTGTCCATCTCGTCGACCGCCGGGTGGTCGGGAGGAAAGTTGAGGGCCTCGAAATTGTAGAAGTAGGTCTCGATTTCCGGTCCTTCCGCAACGGTGTAGCCGAGCGGCCGGAAGATCTCCAAGACCTCCTCGAGCGCGAGGCGGACCGGGTGTGTCGCGCCCAAGGTGCGATCCGGCCCTGGCAACGTGGGATCCACGCCCGGAGCCGATCGCCTCGGCGAGGCCGCGCTCTGCGTCGCCTGCTTGACGGCTGCCTCGAGATCCCTCTTGAGCGAGTTCTGGAGTTTGCCGATGGTCGGCTTGAGTTCGCGCGGTGCAGCCTTTAACCAGCGGTCGTTCGTTGCGGTTAACAGGCCGTTGCGACGCCCCAGCCAGCGGTCGCGAATCGCTTGAACCTGTTGCGCGGTCTCGGACTCGCGCAGGTCCGCAGCGAACGCGGTGCGCAGATCCGCGTAAAGGGTTTCGGGAGAATCGCCATCCGCGAGCAGATCGCCGATCGGCCGCCCCGTCTTCTCCTCGATCGACACGATCCCCTGCGGCTGCGGTCGGTCCTAAGCGGTCTCCGGTTGCTGCTCGCCAAGCGCCTCTTTCGCCTTGGCGACGAGTTGGGCGAATCCTTCCGGGTCGCGGACCGCGATGTCGGCGAGCATCTTGCGATTGAGGTCGATGCCCGCGTCCTTGAGACCATGCATGAAGCGGCTGTAGTTCAGCCCTTGGGCTCGCGACGCGGCGCTGATGCGGGTGATCCAGAGGGCTCGGAAGTCGCGCTTCTTGAGCTTGCGTCCGATGTACGCGAATTGATCGGCGCGGTTGACCGCTTCGCGGGCATACCTGTACAGCTTGCTCTTCCCGAGGAAGTAGCCTTTCGCCTTGGACAGTACGCGCTTGCGCTTCTTGAGGCGATGGTTCCCTCTCTTGACTCTCGGCACAGTTGCCTCCTTGATGTTGCCGCGCTACGGCCCGCGGATCGTCGAACCGCCGGGATCCGGACTAGGTCTCGATCATGCGACGCACACTCTTCGCGAACGCCGGACTCACGGCGGCGTCCTTGCGCAGATGGCGCTTCCGCTTGGTGGTCTTCTTCGTCAGGATATGGTTCTTGAGGGCGTGGCGACGCCGAACCTTGCCGGTGCCTGTCAAGCGGAAACGCTTCGCGGCGCCGCGATGGGACTTGAGTTTGGGCACGGTTCGTGTCTCTCCGGATCGGGGCCTGCCGCCGCCACGCGTCTCGATCAATCCGAGTGCAGTAGGGCGAGCGCGATCAAACGGGCGCGGAATGAGCCTGCGCCCGACCAATCCATCTTACTCCATCTTACCACTCGCTCGCTTTGGGGCCGTAGCCTCGTCGCGTGCGCACACTCGGTTCGCGTTCGAGGAGCCGGGCCGAAATGCATGCTGATTCGTGATTGCGCTACGCTTCGCGCCCGGTGTCGCGACGCTGAGCGCTGACCAGATCGTCTATGTGCCCGGTTGGGCGCGGCTTCGGCAATCAACCTCGCTGGGTGCTTGCCAAAGGGTCATTCCGTCAGCGCGAACTGAGCGGCATCGCGCTGCGGGAACGGGCATGTTGCGACGAGTGCTAGGCAGCATCTGTCGCGTGCCCTTACACATGGATCTTCGTGTCGCGGAGCCGTCAGCCGTCAGGCATACGGACACGCCGTTCCTTCGGCGGCATCGCGCAAGTACCCCATCCTGAATGCTCCTTGCCAGACTGGCAAGACTTCGGCACTGAGGGCGATCCAAGACCTGCTTCCCTCAGGTGCTCACGGTCCCTCCCGGTGCCTCTACCTGAATGCCGAGGGCGGGCAGACTGCACCGGAAGACGTGGACGGCGGCATGGGTGCCGTATTCAGGACCTTGGCTGAAGGTGCATTCTGCACGTTTGGAGATCATTGAGCCGACCGCGCCAGTGATGCAATTTTGCGTTAGGTCGCACGGACCAACTGATGGCAGCACGGTGTTAGCGCAAACCTTAAATGTCCGGTTCCCGCAAACCTTAAATGTCCGCTTTTTCGAAGTAGCGGAGCAGCATGCCGGACCCCGTGCCACAAGGGCTGGGGCCAAGCCCACCGGCTGCAAGCAGCCGGTGGGCAGCGTTACGGCGAGCGCGCCGAGGTGCCTGGCGGGGCCGCGTACGCGTTGAGCGGCCGAGGCCTGCTGTTGAATGTCTGTATGTCTTGTAGAACACCGGCTGGTTGGGCCGCAGCCAGCTTGAAGGCCGCTACTGCAGAAAGGAATACGGGGGTGCCTCTGTCCTCCGCCCCGCGAGGCTTCCCTTGGGCATGACGCGGTCCCGCTGGAAGAAGCGGCCGCAACGGAAGGGACAGCCCGGAGCCCGCCCGGCGAACCGGACATTTAAGGTTTGCCAAAAAGCGGACATTTAAGGATTGCTCCGACAACTGATGGCAGCACGGTTGCAACGGTTCGTGGGGGCATGTAAGCTGTTGCGGGGGACCTTGGAAACAGCGATCAAGAGCGGACTGGTCCAGGGGGCGGCGTACATCGCCCGCGGCTCCGCAGACGAGGGTCACTTGGTCATCCTCGACCGCGACAAGCGCCTCTCGAAGGACAAGGTATTCCGGCGCGACGAGATCGTCGACAATCTCAACGCACCCATGTACCCTCGGCTACGGGTTTGTTCTGCAACCTCACGCGACTGCCCGGCCAAGGTGTTGTCACATGCCAGAACATGGACGGGGAAGAGCAGGGTACCGGGATGCCGTGGCCACGCCCTACAAAGACGCTAAGGCGGCTTGCTCCGCTTGTGTCGTATCGAAAGCGAGGCGGTGGCCCGGCAATGGCGGGGCGCCGGTATCCGATGGGGACACCTCGGTAAAGGTGGCCGCCGGTGTAAACTGATGTGTGGCGGTTGGTTCGCTGGCCGCCGACTCGAATCGACCCAACGGATGGTCGAAAGCGTACTTGAAGTGGGATTCCCATGAGCAAGCATTATCTAGTCGTGGACGTCAAGCAGTCTTGGATTGTCAGAGCCGAGGAGATGGGCAGCAGAGACAAATTCTGGTACCAAGTTTCGAGGTGCGGTCCAGAGTGGCTGTTCAAGTGTCCGAGAGACGGCACCGGAGAGCACTGGGCAGAGAAAATTTCGAGCGAATTAGCAGAACTGCTTGGCATCGAACACGCTACAACAGAATTAGCTTCATTCCAAGGAAAGCGTGGTTCAGCGTCTAAATCATTTGTTAATGCAGGTGGCCGAATGACACATGGTAATCAATTGCTTGAGCGCAATCTCGAAGGATACGATGCCAGAGGAACTTTCAATCAAACCGATCATTCATTGGATAATATTTGGGACACTATTGAGAGTGTGTTCGAGAATCCACAGCAAATCAAAAAAGCCAAGCTGCGGATTAGTGAGTGTCTCGTACTGGATGCTTTGATTGGAAACACTGATCGACATCACGAGAACTGGGGTGTACTAGAAAGGAGAGTAAATGACCGTTTGGAACCGATCATTGCGCCTTCGTATGACCATGCATCAGCGTTGGGACGAGAATTGTTAGATGCCAAGCGCGATACTCGGCTAGCGACAGGAGGTGTGGGTCGCTACGTGGAGAGAGGTCGCGGTGGCATTCACTGGCCTCGAGATTCTTCATCCGCGCCTAGCCCACTTGAACTCGTGCGTCGGGCTGCTCGAGCCTACCCCGAAGACCTCCTCCCTGCCATCGCTCGCGTGAAGGCACTGAACGACATCGCTGTTAGCGATATCGTCAGTCGCGTACCTAGCGATTGGATGACGGGCTCAGCTAGGGAGTTCGCCACTACCATGATATGCTACTGTATGAGCGAGTTGAGAAAGCTATTGTGACCGGCGCGAGAACCCTCTATGTAGCGTGGCAAGACAAGGCCACGAGTCGACTCTGGTTCCCGGTGGGACGCCTAGATGTGGACGTGGATCGTTCCCGATTTTGCTTTCGCTACACAAAAGGAGCAGAGCGAGCAAAAAAGGAGATGGATTTTGCGGAGTTCCATGAATTCCCGAACCTCGACACCGCCTATCGTTCAGCAACGCTCTTCGCATTCTTCAGGAACCGCATCATCGCTCCGAAGAGGGCGGACCGTCCGAACTATTTGCGCAACCTCGATCTTGACACAGATGCTGATCCGTTTGAAATCCTATCTGTCAACGGTGGTTCTCGAGTGACAGACTCTTTCGAGGTGTTCCCCATGTTGAAGAAGTGCAGCGATGGAACGTTCTCCTGTCGGTTCTTCCTGCACGGTTGGAGATACGTGTCCGAGCAGGCTCGCTCACGGACTGACCGGCTCGTGCAGGACGAGGAACTGGATCTGTCGCTTGATGAGAAGAATCCGGTCGACAAGCCGGCGATCGCGATCTGCACCCGCGAGAACGAAGATCAGGATGGGGTGAGGATCGGCTGGACGCCACGATACCTGGTCCGAGACTTGGCAGCGGTCCTGAGCAACGATCCGCACACCCTCCGCGCACGGGTCGTGCGACTCAACCCGCAGCCTGCTCCGTCAACGCAACGTCTGCTGATCGAATTGAATGGGAACTGGGGATCTCACGCCCCGATGGGCGACCCCGACTTGATTCCACTGGTGGCGTAAGCCCCGCGGCCAAGTACCTGCAACCCAGATCGACTGCAGGGTATCCCAAGGATCCTCGGCAGGGTGCCGAGCAGTCGCTTGCAATCGCGTGCTGTAGCGAGCCCGGCTAGTGGCCGCCTTCCCCTTCCCCTTCTGCTTCGCCGTTCCCGAAATCCAAGCGTCCCTTCGCCTCGCTCACGGCGTACGAGAACTCGACCAAGGGCATCGCCCCCGTCCGCAACGCCTTGCCATGGAAGGATGTCAGGCTGAAGTCCTGCGTCGTCTCTTGGTAGTGGGCTCGCAATTGCTGCCAGCCCAGCCAGCCGAGGTACGTGGTTGCTGCCTGCCCGGGATTGACTTGCATCGCCCGGACCACCGCCCGCGCCGAGCTGCTCTCCATGTAGGCGCGTCGCGTCAGGAACTGGACCGCGTCGGCCGGCTCCATGTCTTGGGCATGCAACTGGAGATCTACCAGCGCAGCGCCGATGGTTTGCAGCTTGTACTTCCGCCAGATGAAGTCCACGTCGCCCGTGTACGCCGTGCCGACGGTGGTCTCGGTGATGTAGATCGGCCAGCCGTCGATGAAGCCGGGCAGTGGTTCCACCATGTGCGTCAGCTTCTTCTGGTCCGTTTCCATGTCCGAAGCGAGCGCGCCGATCAGCGCGTAGCCCGGGATGCCGTACCGCAACGCGAGCAGCTTCAACTGGTAGATGTTGTTCGTCGTCAGGCGGTCGCGCAACTCGGCGCGCGACGCGTCCGGCGGGGCGGGCGTCAGCCACACGACCGCCGTGTTGTCCGAGGTGGCGGCGCTCGGCCCGATGCCTCCGGCGAGCGGCACCGAGACGCGCATGAACTCCGGCGTTTCGACCACGCGCAACGTCAGTGCTTCCGGTACCGGCGCGATCTCTTCGTCGTTGCAGATCTTGCGTGCCTCGTCGGTGTCCTTCACCATCTGGTCCATCATGCCTTGGTTGTTGCGGGCGCGGTTCTCGCCCTCCAGCACCCCGAGCACGTCGTGGATCAAGCGGTAGTCGTCGCGCGGCCGGCTTCCGCCGTAAATCCTCCGATTGATGGGCTCCGCCGCGCTGACGAGAGCGCCGTGAGCGCTGTCGAAGTCCTCCGTCGCCGCTTCGATCAACGTGTTGAGCGGGTCGATCGGTCTCCCGGTGTCGAGTTCGAGCTTGCGACGCAGTACCTCGGAGCCGACGCGCCAGGCCTTCCCGGAGTCGAGATCGCCCAAGAACGACCAAAACGCTTCTAGTGCGCTGATCGCTTGCTCCGATGCGGGCCCGAGACTGCTCTTCAAGCCGGCGGGCATGGCATCCGCGATGTCGTTCCGAATCAAGCTGATCACGCCTTGCGTGGCTTCCCGCGCCGCGTTGATGTTCATTTCGGACGAGGAGCGCAAGTTCGATCGCGCCGTGTTCAGGAAATCGGGTGTCTTGGTCAGCCGCTGAATGACCGCCGCGTAACGGTCGTTGGCCGGAGCGTAGTTCAGTTGCAGCGGGGCGTAGAGCAGCAACCCCAGTTGCTCGACATAAGCCAAGGGGTTCGACTCGAACGCGTTTTCGGTGCGCGAGCGGAACAGCATGCGCTCCGCTCGATTCAACAGGGTGCCGTGCTCGGTCCAGAGCACCGGCGGGAGCTTCGAACTGTCGAAACCGATCTCCGAATCCGGCGGCGCCGTGAACGGCTCGACGAGGGCGTCGTAGAGCGCCTCCTGCTCCGAGAGCGCTCCGGAACTGTAGTCGGGGAGCGCACTCAGCAACTGCTGTTCCTCTCCGCCTTCGAGCACGCCGTCCGACAGGTTGAAGACCTGTCCCGTCGTCACGCTTGTCGCGCCCGCCATCAAGACACCGAGCGGATCGTTGGATGCGCTGTTGGAGATGAACGGCTTGGCGACCTTGTTGTGCTCGTCAGGCGGATACTTGCCGACCGTGCAGTGCGATGCGGTCAAGACCGCTGCTGCGACCATCGCCGCGACCGTCTTGGAGTTGTGCGGAAACTTCATCTCGAACCTTCGATGTCCCTTGGATTGCAACCCATGCATTGTCCGGAAGCGCCTAGAATCCTTCCCGTGTCCTGCAAGCCGATCGCTATTGTCCCACCGTGCCTTCGTCGACACGCGAAATCAGAGCCCAGATGTCCGTGTGCGTGAGCGTGCGGGACTCGACCGTCTCTTTCGTGATCTCCGTGTTGTAGTCGGCACCGTGGACCTCCTGGAAGAGTTCCGGGTAGTGCAGATCGTCCATCGCGGAGAGCGACGGGAACTCCGTCACGGTGACGTATTGGTAATCGCGGGAGCCACCGGCGCCGCCCGGGAAATGGTGCCCGTAGAGGCTCCAGCGAGTGATGTAGCCCTTGTCCACGCGCAACTGGTGGACCGGCTTCCAGAGGTCTTCCTCCAGCGTGCGGTAGCGAAGGGCCTGCGCGGCCGGGATCTTCATGTAGTCGACTCGCAGGTAGTGCCGCTTGTTGGACTGGGTCTCCCCGGACGGAACCAGCGTGCCCGCGAGGAACGCCCCCGCCAGCGCCAGCGCGAAGAAGAATGCTCGAAAGATCATCTACGAACCTCCATCAAGTGAATATAGCTTACCCTCGGGGCTCGGTACAACATTCGAGCCCGTTTCGGATCGGCCGTGCGGGTAGCATAGCAACATGACCGTTGACCGTCGCCAGTTCCTTTCGCTCGCAACTATGCATGCGGTGGCGACGCGGGCAGGCGCCCAGCGGCGCCCGGCGCGTTTCAAGGATAACCCCTTCACGCTCGGCGTGGCTTCGGGCGACCCGCACCCGGACGGCTTCGTCTTGTGGACGCGGCTCGCGACCGAGCCGCTCTCCGGAGGCGGGCTGCCGGATGAGGAGTTCGACGTGCGATGGGAGGTCGCTGCCGACGACTCCTTCCGCCGCGTCGTACGTTCGGGCTGGGCGGTTGCGGACCCGCGCTTGGCGCACTCGGTGCATGTCGAAGTCGACGGCTTGGAACCGGATCGCTGGTACTGGTATCGCTTTGCCGCCGGGGACGACGAGAGCGGGACGGGGCGTGCGCGCACCATGGCCTCGCCCGCTGCGGAGCCGGATCGCTTCAAGTTCGCGTTCGCCTCCTGCCAGCACTACGAGACCGGGTACTACACCGCCTACGAGCACTTGGCGGCCGAGACCCCGGACATCGTCTTCCACCTCGGCGACTACATTTACGAGGGGAAGGCGTCTCCTCGCGTCCGCTCGCATCGGGGAGGGGAACTGCTGCAGCTCGCGGACTACCGCGAGCGCTACGCGCTCTACCGCACCGATGCGGACCTCCAAACTGCCCACGCTGCTTGCCCATGGGTCGTGACGTGGGACGATCACGAGGTCGACAACAACTACGCGGCCCATTTCTCGGAGGAAGCGGAGGTGGATCGCGCGGCATTCCTGGAGCGGCGCGCGGGGGCGTATCAGGCCTATTACGAGCACATGCCGTTACGGTCGCCCCAAGTGCCCAGCGGTGCCGCGATGCGGTTGTATCGCAAGGGATCCCACGGGCGCCTGGCCCAGTTCACGGTGCTCGATACCCGCCAGTACCGGACGGATCAGCCGTGCGGTGACCGCACCAAGGCCCCATGCCCGGGCATGGCCGCAACGGCGGCAACGCTGCTGGGCGACGAGCAGGAAAAGTGGTTGTTCGAGTCGCTTCGCGGATCTTCGGCGACTTGGAACGTGATCCCCCAGCAAGTCATGCTGGCGCGCGTCGACCGCTCCCCGGGGGAAGAGGTTCGGTACAGCATGGACCAGTGGCCCGGCTACGAGGCTTCCCGCGACAGGCTGCTCGGGTTCCTGCGGGACGGCCCGGTGCGGAATCCCGTGGTTCTGACCGGGGACATCCATAGCCACTGGGTGAACGACCTGCATGCGAACTTCGACGACCTGTCATCCCCGGTCGTGGCCACCGAGTTCGTGGGCTCTTCGATCAGCTCGGGCGGGGATGGCAGTCCGAACTCAGAGTATGCCGAGGGCGTGATGCGCGATAATCCGTTCGTCAAACTGCACAATGCGCAGCGCGGCTACGTACTCTGCGAACTGACGCCGCGACGTTGCACGGCGCTCTATCGCGTCCTCGACTCCGTAACGCGACGGGGTGCCCCGCAACGCACGCTGGCGGAAATGGTGGTCGAGGACGGCCGGCCAGGAGCGCAGCCCGCCTGAACAGACTGCGGGGCACGCGAATTCCGCCCTATGCCCGTTCGAAACGTATCGCTTGACGACAAGTACGCGCTGGAAGCCGGCGCGGCATACATGTCCGGCATCCAAGCGTTGGTGCGCTTGCCGATCGAGCAGATGCGACGGGATCGGCGCGCGGGCATCAGGACCGGATGCCTGATTTCCGGGTACGAGGGGTCTCCGCTCGGCGGGTACGACATCGCCTTGGCCCGGGCGAGTGACTTTCTCGAGGAACATCGGATCCATTTCGTGCCCGGCGTCAACGAAGAGCTGGCTCTCGCGTCGGTCATGGGCAGCCAGCTGTTCCAAGAGTTTCCCGAGCCGAAATTCGATGGCGCGGTCGGCATTTGGTACGGCAAGGGTCCCGGACTGGACCGTAGCGGCGACGCGATGCGGCACGCGAACTTCGCGGGCATCGGCCAGAATTGCGGGGCACTGGCTCTGGCCGGCGACGACCACGTTTCGAAGAGTTCCTCGATCCCCCATCAGAGCGAGCTGTCGTTCTATAACGCCGCGGTCCCCGTGCTCAGCCCTTCCAACACCCAGGAGGTTCTCGATTACGGGCTCTACGGCATCGCCCTGTCACGATTTGGCGGCTCTTGGTGCGGCCTCAAGCTGGCGACGGACATTTGCGACGGAGGCGGGATTGTCGAGTTCGGCCCGGAGCGATGTCCGGTACAGATTCCCGAGGTGCTGATCGACGGGCAGCCGTATCGGAAGGCGCTGGGCATGATGCTCGTGGTTCCCTACAGCCTCAATTTGGAAGCCGAGGTACATGAGCATCGCTTGCACGCGGCGCGCGAATTCGCGCGAGCGAACGGACTGAACCGGATCACGGCGCGGCACGACGCGGATCGCATCGGGATCGCGACGACCGGCAAGAGCCACTCCGACCTGATGTCCGCCTTGCGGTTGCTCGGCATCGGCGAGGCGGAACTCCGGGCAGCCGGCGTGCGCATCCTCAAGCTCGGCATGGCGTACCCCCTCGAACCTCGCGTGGTGGACGAGTTCGTGCAAGGTCTCGAGACGGTCATCGTGGTCGAAGAGAAGCGGTCTTTCGTCGAGTTGCAACTGCGCGAGCTGCTCTTCAATCGCGCCGCGCGGCCGGCCATCTTCGGCAAGCGGGACGCCGAGGGCAGGGTGTTGCTGCCCTCGCCCGGCGAACTCGACGCGGGCATGATCGCGCTCGCGCTGAGCCGCTACCTCGCGCCTTACGCGAAGCTGCCGTTGACAGCGGCGGTGGAAGCCGATCGCTCTTCGGGCGAGGATCCGCCGGCCCGGCGCGCGAGGACGCCAAGCTACTGCTCCGGCTGCCCGCACAATCGCTCCACGCTGTTGCTCGAGGGCCAGATCGCGGGCGGCGGAATCGGCTGCCACGGCATGGGCGGCTTGATGCGCGAAGTGGGCCGCGGCATCGAATACCTGTTTCAGATGGGCGCCGAAGGCGCCGCGTGGATCGGTGCCGAGCCCTTCAGCGGCACGAAGCACATCTTCCAGAACCTCGGTGACGGCACGTACTTCCATTCCGGCCGCTTGGCCGTGCAGGCGGCCGTGGCCGCGGGCATCGACATCACGTTCAAGATTCTCTACAACGACGCCGTTGCCATGACCGGCGGCCAGCACGCGGCCGGAGCTCTGCCCGTGCCCGCCTTGACGCGCGAACTCGAGGCCCAAGGCATTCGCAAGATCGTAGTGCTGAGCGACGAACCGGGCAAGTACGCCGGCGCGTCTCGATTGGCGGCCTCCGCGGAATTGCGCCCTCGCGAAGAGCTCGAGGAGGTGCTTGCGGAACTCGAAGGCGTGAAGGGCGTTTCGGTCATGGTCTACGACCAACTGTGCGCGGCTGAGAAACGCCGCCGGCGCAATCGCGGGCAAATGCCGCAGCCGACCCGCCGGATCCTGATCAACGAGCGCGTCTGCGAAGGGTGCGGGGATTGCGTCAAGGAAGCGAACTGCGTGTCGCTGCTGCCCGTCGAAACGGAATACGGCCCGAAGACCCGCGTCCACCAGTCGTCGTGCAACGCCGATTACACCTGCACGTGGGGCGATTGCCCGGCATTCGTCTCCGTGGAGATCGAGTCCGGCAGCGGCTTGCGTCGCATGCCGCTGCCGGACCTGCCCGCGCTCGACATCCCGGCGCCGCCGAGGCAGCCCGCTGCCGGGGACGGGTATCGCATCCTGATGCCGGGCATCGGCGGGACAGGAGTGGTCACGATCAACGCGCTGCTGGCCACGGCCGCCCACATGGACGGGTTGCGCGCGATCACGCTGGACCAGACCGGCGTGGCCCAGAAGGGCGGCGCGGTGGTGGCTCACGTCACGATCAGCGCAACGCCCATCGTCTCGTCGCAACGGATCCCGCAGGGTTCGGCGGATCTGCTCCTTGGCTTCGACCTCGTCGGCGCGGCGTTTTCGAAGAACTTGGAATGTTGCGATCCCGAACGTACCGCGGCTCTGGTCAATTCGAAGGAGATCCCGACGGGTGAGGCCATTCGCCAACGCCTGACCGTGCTGTCCCCTGACGGCGGCTATCTGGACTCCGTGAGAAGAGGCACGCGCGAGGATGCCTGCGAGTTCGTCAATGCTTCCGCGCTGGCCGAGACGCTGTTCGGCAGTCACATCTTCAGCAACATGCTGTTGCTTGGAATCGCCTTCCAGCGCGGTCTCTTGCCGATATCGGCGGAATCCATCCAGGAAGCCATCCGCTTGAACGGCGTGGCCGTGAGTCGCAATCTGGAAGTGTTCGCGTGGGGCCGCCAGTACGCGTGCGATCCCGCGGCGATGGAGCCCTATCTCCCGTCTCGCCAGACCGCTGTCGTCCCCCAGTCGCTAGAGGCGCTTGTCGAACAACGGGAATCGGAGCTCGCCGCTTACCAGAGTCCGGCGTACGCGGCGGCCTATCGCCGGGACGTGGAGCATGTCCGCAAGATCGAGGCTCGTGCCTGCCACGGTAGCGAGCGACTGGCGTGGACGGTCGCTTGGAACCTCCACAAGTTGATGGCGTACAAGGACGAGTACGAAGTGGCGCGCCTGCTGACCGACCCCGCCTTCGACAGGCAGGTCGCGGACACGTTCGAGCGCCCCCGCAGGCTGGTGTACCACCTGCATCCGCCGCTGCTGCGGAAGTTGGGATTCTCGAAGAAGATCGGTTTCGGCCCTTGGATGCGACCGTTTCTCCGGGTGCTGGCCAGCGGCAAACGGGTGCGTGGCACGGTCTTGGACCCGTTCGGCTGGCTGGCGTCCCGTCGCGAGGAGCGCGACTTGATCGAGTGGTATCGCGCGTTGTTGCGCGATCTGCTGGACGGTCTGGACGCGGAGTCGCTCGAGGCCGCGATCGAGATCGCGGACGCACCGCGGTCCATCCGCGGCTACGAAGGCGTCAAGCGCGGTTCCATCGAACAGGCTCGGGCTTGGGTCGACGAGCGCATGGCAGCGCTGCGTGCGCCACGCGCCGCTTGATCGGCAGCCGGTCTCGCCTCGGTCGGCACCGGTCGGCTCGCCACCGTAGCGACGACTTGTCAGGGAGTGCCCGGACTGCCTTCGATGTCGAACGCGAGGATCGCGTTCCCGGGAATCGAGCCGAACTGCCCGTAACCCGAATTGACGAAGAGCATGCCGTCGACCACGGCAGGCCCCGGACCGTTGATCGACCCGCCCCGTGCTGGTACGCCGTTCACCGATTGCGGGTACGCCCGGATGGTGTCGTAACTCCACAAAACGGATCCGTCGACCGACGAGTACGCGCGCAGGAACCCGTCCAAGGCACCGGAGAAAACGACTCCTGGAATTGCGGTGACCGCGGCCGACTGCGCCGGGGAGCAGCCCTTGCGAGCGCTCGGGCAGGGAAAGCCCGGGACGTGCCAGAGCCGTTCGCCATCCGCGAGTCGATAGGCCGTCAGCCCGCCTGCTTGGTTGGCACCCGGACCTCGATAATCCGATATAGCCACGTACACGTTGCGCCCGTCCGCAGCCGGGCCGAACTGGATGCCGCCAAGCTTGCCGCCCTCGCCTGCGCGCCGCTGCCAGACGATGGCGCCGTCGCGATCCGGATCCAAGGCGTGGACCATCCCCGATTTCTGGCCGGCGACCAGCAGTCGGTTTCCGTTGGGCAGGGCAGCGAGGATCGCGGATCCGCCGAAATCGAAGTCCGGTCCGTCTGCTTCGGGGCAGTTGATTTTGTCCGCCCGTGCGTTACAGGCCATGTTGTAAGCGTCGCCTTCCGTGAACTGGCGCGACCAAAGGCGTCGGCCCGACGCGAGGTCGAAGGCGATGATGGCGTCGCTGTCGTCTGTCGGCGGGTCGGAATAGTTGTCACCCGTCGTGACGTACACCCGTCCAAGGTCTTCGTCGATCGTCGGAGCGGCCCAGATGCCCGCCCCGGACGGCCCGTGTTGCATCACGCCCTGCCGGTTGCGCTTGCGCGGGCCGGGCGGCTCGGGAATCGTATAGGTCTTCCAGATCCGTTCGCCGTTCGCCGCGTCGATGGCGACGACACTGCCCCGAAACGTGCAGCAGGGGTACCGGGCAAACGCTCCAGTGAATTCCTCGATCGAACTGACGCCCGCATATACTCGCCCGTCATGGACGACGGGCGAACCCGTGAGGGTGGCTCCCGAATGCTCGTCGACCTTGGTCCGCCAAATCTGCTTGCCGGTCGCGGCATCGACTGCGTAAAGGTTGGCCTTGGTATCCCCGAAGTACAACGCGAAGCGGGCTCCTTCGGCTATGGGCGCAACATCGATGGCAGTGCGCACTTCCGAGCGAGCCTGAAACTCCCAAACCGTGCAACCGGACTTCGCTTCCAGCGCGTAGACCCGACCGTTGCGAGCTCCGAAGAACACCCGACCTCCTGCCACCGTGGGGTGGCCTCGCGCCCGATCGGCGTCGGGTACTCCGAAGGCCCAGCGGAGGCGCAAGCGCGGCACGGAATCGGCGTTCATGCCGGCGAGGTCTCCGCGTTGGTAGCGCGAATTCGACAGGTCCCCACCCCATCCGATCCACCGCGGGCCCGCGAACGGATCTAAGGCTGGCGAGTCGGGACACGCTGCCTGAGACCTGTTCCCGGTCGCTACGGATTTCTTGCCGAGGAAAGTCGCGACCGCTTCCGCGTATCCCTCCGGCAGCGTCGCTCCGACGGTGGCCATGGTGCCGGACTCCAGCGAGGCGCGAATGGCGTCCGCGGACAGATGTCGCAGGGCCTCGTACGAGGGCGCTCGATTCTGCCCGCTTTCGTGGCAGCCCGCGCACGCTTCGCGGTAAACTTGCTCTCCCGTCGGGGCCACCGCGAAAAGGCTCGCGGTGATTGAGAGCGAGAGTGCCGTGCCGCGTATCCCCGCCCTTGCCGAAGAGATGTCGAGGTGGTAGCTGGGCATAGCAGGCCCTCAACCGAGCGGGCTGCCGCAACGGCCAGAACATTGTAGGACGCATCTCCGACTACACTGTTGTTACGTTCCGGTTCAACAGCGTTTGGAGAACCGTGATGTCTCGAATCGGGATGGGCCGACTCGTCCACAGCCCAGTCTTGGCCGCCCTTTGGGCGTTGCTGTGCGGGCCCCTCGCGACAGCGGCACCCGGCGTCGCATCCGTATCGGGCATTATCGGAGCCCACTGCGTGGCTTGCCATGGTCCGTCAGCGCAGAATGCCGGAGTGCGTCTCGACAATCTACCGGTGGACTTCGCTGACGACCGCAGGGCTGCCGAGACGTGGCATGACGTCCGCAACGCCTTGAACAGCGGAAAAATGCCTCCCCGCGACGCCGCCAATCTTTCCACCGAAGACCGGACGACACTGCTCGATTGGCTGGACTTCGCGCTCGCCGATTCCGAGGAAGGCCGCGAGTCCACGGGCACGGTGATGCGTCGCCTGAACCGTGTCGAGTACCAAAACACGATGCGGGACCTGCTGGGTCTGGATATCGACTACGTCAAGAACCTACCCGCCGACGAGGCCAGCCGCGACGGCTTCACCAACAACGGAGCGGCCTTGCGCATGTCGGCGCTGCTCGTGGAGCACTACTTGAGAGCCGCGCGCGACGGACTCAGCCGGGCGATCGTCACCGGTCCCGCGCCCCCGGTCTTCGAGCATCGCGCCGAGGAAACGGTCATCGACAAGGTCAAGACCGTGAATTGGTCGAACCGCTTGGGGCGCACTGGCAGATTCGCCGCTCGCGTGCCGGAATTCCCGGACGAGGGCGAATTCGTCTTGCGCATCCGGGCGCGTGCCGAAGGTCCAGCCGGTGCGCCTCATCCGCGCATGCATGTCTCGCTGGGCTATCGCGCGGACACCCAAACTCCGTCACGCACCGTGGCCGAGGTCGACGTGCCGGAAGGTCCCGCGAGAGTGTTCGAGTTCCGCGCCCGCATCGAGGAGTTTCCGCTTCAGAGTCGCACCCAGAGCAAGTATCCCGGCCTGCTGGTCTGGGTGCGGAACGCGTACAGCGACGGCCAGCCGCCGCCTCCGCCGGAAAAGGTGCCGTTTGAGGAGAACGGAAAGCTCAAGGAAGAGTTGGTGTGGACCGAGGATCCGGACTTTCCGAAGGTCGTCGTGGAGTCGCTGGAGTTCCGCGCCCCGGTTTACGAGAGCTGGCCTCCGGCGCACCACAAGCGCCTCGTACCGATCCAGCCGGACTCCCCAGCCGAGGAGGAGCGGGCCGCGCGGGAGTCGTTGCGGAAGTTCCTGCGCCGTGCCTACCGGAGGCCCGTCAGCGATGAGGAGGTCAGCCGGGCGCTGCGGTTCTTCACCGAGGTCCGGCCGACAGTTGGGACGTTCGAGGAGGCGTTGCGCGAAGTTCTGTCCATGGCGTTGATCTCGCCGGACTTCCTGTATCGGATCGAGGATGCCGGAATCGGCTCTCCCTTGGACGATCATCAGCTGGCGTCCAGGCTGTCCTACTTCCTCTGGAGCACGATGCCGGACGAGCGGTTGATGGGCTTAGCTGACCGAGGGCTCCTGTCCGATCCGGTCGCCTTGCGGAAGCAAACAGAGCGGATGCTTGACGATCCCCGCGCGTGGGCGTTCGTCGAGCGCTTCAGCGACGAATGGCTGGATCTGGGCGGCGTGCATCGGATCGCGATCAATCCCAACTACTACCCCGGATTCGATGCGCTGCTGAAGGAGGACATGCGCCGGGAGACGCAACACTTCTTTGCCGAGGTCTTGCGCGAGAACGCCTCCGCGATGAGATTCTTGCGCTCGGACTTCGCCGTGCTGAACCAGCCCATGGCAGCTCACTACGGCGTACCCGGCCCGCGCGGCGGAGATTTCCAGCGCGTGACGCTTCACGATGCGAGGAGACCGGGCGGGTTGCTCACGCATGCCAGCGTGCTGCTGTCGAACTCGACCGGTGAAGACTCTCATCCGGTCGAGCGAGGTGTGTGGATTCGGCGCGCGCTGCTCGGGGACCCGCCGGCCCCGCCGCCGCCGGCCGTGCCGAACCTGGAGACCGGGGATCCCGACTTCGAGTTGTTGCCCGTAAAGCGCCAGCTCGAATCGCATCAAGACAATGCGGCTTGTGCGCGGTGCCATCAAGGGATCGATCCATGGGGCATCGCGCTCGAGGAATTCGATGCGGTCGGATTGCGACGGGCCAGTATCACGCGGAGGTCCGGCGAGCGCGTCGCGACCCATCCGGTCGACGCACGCACGATCCTCCCGGATGGCTCGGAAGTGGAGGGCGTCGACGGTCTGGCACAGCACCTCGTCAACGAGCGAGGGGACCAGTTCGCCAAGGCCTTGGCATCCAAGCTGGCCTCCTACGCTTTGGGCCGCAGTCTCGTCCTTGCCGACCAGAGGTCCATGGCCGAAATCGTGGCCCGTTTCGAGAAATCGGGATATCGGCTGCGGGAACTTTGTACAATCATCGTGACTAGCGAACTGTTTCGCAGTCGATAGTGGATCGCGTTCGAGTGACCCAAGACTCCCGGCATCTGAGTCGCCGCTCGTTCCTGCACGGATCGGGCGTTGCGCTCGCGCTGCCGTTTCTGGAGTGCATGGAAGCCGGTGCCGCGAACCGGCAGCGACCGAAGCGGCTCTGCGCGGTGTATTTCCCCTACGGGATCGTCGACCGCCAGCTTGGTACCGAGGCCTCCGAGTGGAATTGGTTTCCCGCTGAAACCGGCAGCGATTTTCGGTTCAACCGGAGCATGGTCTCGTTGGAGCGGCATCGCTCCGAACTTACGGTACTGGGCGGGCTGTCCCATCCGCACGGTCGCGTGATGGGCGGCCACGATACGGCGGACACGTGGCTGACCGGGGCCTTGATGAAGGAAGGCCACCTCGAAAACACGGTTTCGATGGACCAAGTCGCCGCGGCGCGCTGGAGCGGCCAGACTCGATTCCCGTCGCTCGTCCTGTCCACTGATGGAGGGGTAGGCGAACCCACTCGGGCGAGCACGCTGTCTTTCGGCAAGACGGGCCAGCCCGTCGCGGCCGACAACAATCCGCGCGTCGTGTTCAATCGACTGTTCGGCGTGGATCCGCGCTCGATCGGGGCCCAGCGGCGAAGCTTGGAAGCGTCTCGCAGCATGCTCGACTTGGTGCTCGACGATTCGAAGCACTTGCGAACCCGGCTCGGCACGGCCGATCGCTCCAAGCTGGACGAGTATCTCCAGTCAGTCAGGCAGATCGAGGAACGGGTCCAGCGGTCGCAACGCTGGTTGGACGTTCCCAAGCCAAGCGTCGACGCGACGGGCTTGAACTTGGATGCCGACGACACCACGCCGGCGGAGTTGGTCAAGACGATGTACGACCTGATCTACCTAGCGTTCCAGACGGATTCCACGCGTGTCGCGACCTACCAGCTCGGCAACATGAACGGCGCGACCTCGATCGCCGGGAAATTCCCGCAGTTGCTCGGTCTGTCCGACAACATGCATAGCCTCGCGCACGGTGCCCGCAAGGGCGACGACGGCGCGGAACCGCTGGGATCGTGGGACCGATTCCTGACGGAGCAGTTCGCATACTTCCTCGGTCGCCTGAGGGACACGCCCGAAGGGGATGGCACGCTCTTGGACAGCGTCCTGGTGCTGTACGGCAGCAGCAACAGTCAGACTCACGTGAATCTGAATTACCCGCTGGTCCTTGCGGGCGGGCAGGGAATGGGCATGCGGCATGGCCGGTATCTCCGGTTCGGGGAGTCCACGCCTATGTCGAACCTCTTCGTGACTGTCCTGCAGCGGCTGGGCGTTCAAGCCGACAGCTTTGCGGACAGCACCGGGCCGCTCGCCGAAATCTTGGCGTAAGTCGAGCGCCGCCGATCCGTGATCGAGAGGCCGATCGGGTTCCGCTTACGAGGTCGAGTGGAGGAACAGCAGGAACAGTGCGACGATGATCGCGAGGCACAACACCGCGACGCCGATCGCGAGCGTCACGGGTTTGGCTTTCGGCCAGCGGCTCAGTGCGAGGAGCAGGTCCGCTAGGTCGAACAGAGACAGCACTGGACTCTCGCTTGACCCTACCAGACGTTGACTCGGTTAGCGCAAACCGGGGTAGGGCTAGGCCACAGTTTGCGCGAGCTGGTGCGAACGGGGAGACTCGAACTCCCACGGGTTGCCCCACTAGATCCTAAATCTAGCGCGTCTGCCAATTTCGCCACGTTCGCACGCTCGCATCCGCTCACGAGGGCACTTATGTTCATAGTAATCGACCGCTCAAGGAAGCGACCATGACGACGTTGACTCGGGCTAGGAATCAGGCCCCGCGGTCAAGGGATTTGCCCCTTACCCGGCTGGCCCGCGTCCAAAGGTCGCGGTCTTCGCTCCCCTCGCAAGAGGACTGACCCGCGATTGGTTGAGTATCATATCCTGCATGTCTGAACGCACCGAACTTCTGCGAACCGCACTCTCCGCAGGGGAGGGCGTCGTACGCCTCGCCCCTTGCTGGGTTCCCCGCTCGTTCCTCATGCCCGGTGGGCGGCTCAAGCTCCACCCTTCCGACATCTACGCGCTAGGCGCTCATCGCGGGGGAATCGACGAACGATGGTTTTCATCCACAACGCAGGCTGACAACGGCCCCGGGACGCCCGACGACGAGGGCCTCAGTTACATCGTGGTCGCGAATGGTTCCGGCACGCCACACAAGGTCTTGCTCCGGGACGGCATCGAGGATCTCGGCGACGAGTTTCTCGGCCAGGACGTGATGAGCGAGAAGGGCGGCTGGAACGTCCTCTGCAAGTTCTTCGACAATCTCGGCCCCATCCCGCATCACATGCATCAGGACGAGGAAGCCGCCGCACGTGTCGGGCGCCGGGGCAAGCCCGAGGCTTACTACTTTCCGCCGCAGTTCAACTACAAGGAGAACAACTTCGCGTATACCTTCATGGGCCTTGAGCCCGGGACTACGCAGGACGACGTGCGCCGTTGCTTGGAGCGCTGGAACGAGGGTGACAACGGCATCCTGTATCACTCCAAGGCGTACAAGCTCAAGCCCGGCACCGGCTGGCAGATCCCGGCGGGAGTCCTGCACGCGCCGGGTTCGGCAGTGACCTACGAGCCCCAAGTGAACTCCGATGTGTTCGGCATGTTTCAGTCGATGGTCGAAGGACGCTATGTCCCTTGGGACCTGCTGGTCAAGGACGTTCCGCCAGAGCACCACCTCGACTTGGAGTACATCATCGGCATGCTGGACTGGGAGGCCAACGTCGATCCGTACTTCATGCAGCACCGCCACTTCGAGCCCCACCCGGTAGGGGACATTGATGAAATGGCGGAAGCGGGGTACCGCGAGTCATGGGTGACCTACTCCACCGCCGATTACTCCGCGAAGGAACTGACCGTGTTCCCGGGACGGAGTGTGACGATCACGGATGCTGCGGCCTACGGGATGATCCTGACTCAAGGCCGGGGTTCTATCGGTGTCTGGGATGCGCACACGCCGGCGATGATCCGTTACGGCGAAACGACAGCTGACGAGTACTTCGTGACCGCCCGCGCCGCCAAGGCGGGGGTGCGGATCACAAACGCGAGCGCAGAGGAGAACTTGGTCATGCTCAAGCATTTCGGTCCCGACAACCCGGACGCTCGGGCGCTCCTGCGATGATGTCCCTTGGACTAGGACATGTGGATAGGAGCGGGTCCGTGCGTTGAAGTCAGCGCTCGGGGTTCGTTGAGGAATCACATGTCGACTCCACGGGAAACGCATCGGAGGGAAGTTCATGTCGTTGACGATGGAAGGAGGAGCCCAGATGGAGGTCAAGGAGGCTGTCCGAAGGGCTACGGAACACATCAAGGCCCTCTACGACGAGGAAGGCATTAGGGACGTAGGGTTGGAAGAGATCGTCTACGAGGGTGATTGCTGGGATGTGACCATTGGGTTCTACCGTGGTTGGGACAAGGTGGGAGGTTCGCCGTCAGCCCCTTGGAAGCGCCGGGCGTACAAGGTAGTCCGCATTCGCGATCTCACAGGATCCGTGGTTTCCATCAAACATCGTGCCTTCCCGGAGTTCGTCTGAGTGATGGCTCCTCCAGAGCGGATTTCATCGACGCGAACCCATATGCGTCACGCCCAACGTGCTCACGGAGGCGTCGGACCGAATTGGACAACACCGGGATCCCCCAACGCTCACGCTTCCTCGCTCGCTCAGGGTGACCCTCGAGCCCAGTTGCGAGATCGTCGTCAAGAGCGTAGACGCCGTCCGAAACCCCTTGGATGAGAGGCTCGTCCTGACCGAGTCTGCACTCAAGGAAGCGGTTTCCGAGGAAGCCCCGCTGATCACGGTGGATCTGACGCTGGCCTCTTGATCGTTACTCGACAGGAGGGCGCGGCGCACAACCTTCGCTCAATGGTTCACGAAGACTGGGCGGGAAGCCGCGTTCGCTCGCAACACCGATCCATGCCTGCGGTCGCTGCATCGCCATGGTGTCGCTCACGTCGGCCGTCAGCATCGAAAATTCTGATTTGCCTACAGCACGGGATGCGACACCTAGCCGAATCCTGCTATACTGCCAGTTCTGCACGGCGCGTGGCCCGCGTCTCCGTACCGGCCCTGCGTGTGTGCGTTCCCCAGCTCGAACGAGCGTCCCCTCTAGGAGAAGCCTATGCCTACACACCGAACCCCTGCCGAAGTCCTTGAGTACGCCAAGGACAACGATGTCAGGATGCTAGACCTGCGGTTTGCCGACTTGCCCGGGATCTGGCAGCACGTCTCGTACCCGATCTCGATGCTCAGCGAAGACAGCTTCGAGGACGGTTTCGGCTTTGACGGATCGTCGATCCGCGGATGGCAGTCGATCAGCGAGTCGGACATGCTGATCCAGCCCGATCCGAACACCGCGTTCATCGATCCATTCATGGAGTCCACTACGCTTTGCATGGTCTGCAACATCGTGGACCCGATCACGAAGCAGCACTACGAGCGCGACCCGCGCTGGATCGCCAGGAAGGCCGAGAAGTACCTGCAGTACGTCGGCGTCGGCGACACAGCCTTCTTCGGGGCCGAGGCCGAGTTCTTCCTGTTCGACAACGTCAGCTACGACTCGTCGTACAACTTCGGCTTCTACAAGGTCGATTCCGAGGAAGGTCGCTGGAACTCCGGTCGACCGGACAACAACCTCGGGTATCGCCCGCGCTACAAGGAAGGCTACTTCCCCGTGCCCCCTACCGATCACCTGCAGGACATCCGTTCCGAAATGGTCGAGATGATGGAGAGCTGCGGGCTCAACATCGAGTGCCACCACCACGAAGTGGCATCCGGCGGGCAGTGCGAGATCGACCAGCGCTTCGACACGCTAGTGCTCTCGGCGGACAACATGATGCTGTACAAGTACATCGTCCGCCAGGTCGCGTTCCAGTACGACAAGTCAGCGACGTTTATGCCGAAGCCCATCTGGAACGACAACGGTTCCGGCATGCACACGCACCAATCGATTTGGAAGGACGGCGAGCCGACGTTCGCCGGTGACGGTTACGCAGGCCTCAGCGAGACCGCGTTGTATTACATCGGCGGACTGCTCAAGCACTCGCCCGCGCTGGCCGCGATCGTG
This sequence comes from Bryobacterales bacterium, assembly GCA_965242625.1. Classification (GTDB taxonomy): domain Bacteria; phylum Acidobacteriota; class Terriglobia; order Bryobacterales; family UBA6623; genus VXMF01. The sequence continues at coordinate 3,175,856 of CBDEST010000005.1, forward strand.
GCGCCGACCACGAACAGCTACAAGCGGTTGGTCCCGGGCTTCGAGGCGCCGGTTAGCCTGGCGTACTCCCGTCGCAACCGGTCCGCGGCCTGCCGCATTCCGATGTACTCGCCCAACCCGAAGTCCAAGCGCGTCGAACTGCGTTACCCGGATCCGTCCTGCAACCCGTACCTCGCGTTCTCCGCTTGCCTGATGGCCGGTCTCGACGGCATCGTCAATCGCATCGATCCCGGGGAGGCCCTGGACAAGGACATCTACGATCTCTCCCCCGAAGAACTCGCCAGCGTGCCGGCGCTCCCTGAGGAACTCGCGGGTTCCTTGAACGCGCTGGAGCGGGATCACGAATTCCTCACCCAGAACGACGTGTTCACCGAGGAGTTGATCGCCAGCTACATCGACTACAAGCGGACGGCGGAAGTTGACGAAGTGCGTCAGCGGCCCCATCCGTACGAGTTCTCGCTGTACTACGACATCTAGTCGCGCTCTCTCCCCGCGAGAGAGTCATTCACGCGGCCGAGGGCGTACGCGCCCTCGGCCGTTTTTGCTAGTGCTCTCGGATGGACGAATGGGCGACCGATCGTTCAACCGCGCTTCTGCAGCAGCGAGTTCGCCGTGCGGGTATCGATTGAGATGGACAACAGCCGCGCCAGCGCGAGACTCTACATCCCAGCCGTAGGCTCCGAGTGGAACGCCCCGACCTGATCGGTATAGCGCGATCCGTCGTAACAGGCTTTCGCGACCTGACCTAGGCGGGCGGTCGCGTCGCACGCCTGGCGATAAAGCCCAGTGAACCGAGGCTCTTGGGGTGAGTTGGGCCCGGCGGAGCAGCCGGCCAGTGACCGTGTTTATGATTTCGGCTGCCAACGGCGTGGGACCGGTCCCGGCGAGGGCGGCGGCCAATCGGTGTCGGGTGAGCGAGTAGCGCCGGTGTACCGTGCCGGATGCAGGTGCGGCGCTTCCACGAGGGTTGTTTCGCGGCGGTCAGTCAGCCGGAACCCCGATGCCACGTAGCGCATAGCACTCCGCGACAGCGCATTCGCCTGCCGTCCAGGTTCGCACGCACCAAATTCGCGCAAGCAGACCGATATGACCAGACCGACCGATTCAATCGCAAGCGAGCAGGGATTCCGATAACCTCCAGCCCCGCACGCAAGAGCTAGAAGTCCCATAACGTCCTTAATGGACAGAGATCAAGTTGTCCAAGAATGGTGCCGACGCCGCATCCACCGAGCGGCTGCTCGAGGCACTGGCAACAGCAATGCTGCTGGGGAAGATCGCACAGTGGTCAACCAAGTGGACTTGCGCGTCCGCTCGGCGCATAGACCGTGCATATCGTGACGGCCCGATTATCCTCGTGATAGGCCCAGTCCGGCCGTAGGCGTGGTAGCGACAGTCCTCCTCGGCGGTTGAGTCCCACACCAGTGGCATGCTCGACCTCCTGTATCAATCGGGCAACGCGGCGATCCAGGGCGAGGAAGGGACGGATCAACTACACTGCGGGACGGCGTTGGCGGGCTGCCAGCCGGAACACTGCCCTAATCTCGTGGGTCTCCGACCAGTGATCGCGGCCCCTCCAAGTCGAAGCTGCCACTCCGATGTGCTATCATCTGACTCCGGTCGGGTGCCCCCGATGGTGCGGGCGGATGTACAAGCTGGTTTCGAGCCGATGATTGCAACACCCAATCGGAATGCGACGTGTCGCCAAGGTCAGCCCTTCGTTGCTCTGAAACGTCACTGCGTAGTCCCGACTCGTACTTCGATCCGAACCTCAACCGTACCAGCAGGGGCCCCATCCTCCACGTCTCCCCATCGACGCGCACCACAGCGATTTCACCGCCTCCGCCATGCTCCACGAGGCCCAGCCATGACCGTCGTCGTGCCCTCTCTCCTTCAGCATCACGACAGCCCACCACGGCGAGATCGGCACTGCACTCCCGATGCGTGTTGCGCCTACCTTTCCGTCCACACTTCAGATTTCCGACTCGACCACTCATGCCGCCGCTGACCGCCACCAACACCGAACTCGTCTGGCCTGACAAGTACAATGAAGATGGAGCCCTCCGAGAGCCTCAACGGATTCAATTGCCGTTTCAGGTGATTGAGACCATCAACGAAAGCCGTGCTACCAGAGATGCGAAGAAGCTCCAACGCCAAGATACGCTCTTTGCCACATATCAGGGCACTGAGGGCGAGACATTCGAATCTGGATGGAAGAACAAGCTCATCTGGGGCGACAATCTTCACGTCATGGGGTCCCTCATGGAACGCTTTGCTGGCAAGATCGACCTCATCTATATAGATCCGCCCTTTGCGACAGGCGCAAACTTCAATTTCAAAACGCCGGTAGGAAATGCTGGGACAGTCATAGAAAAACAGCAGTCGATCATCGAAGAAAAAGCATACCGTGACACGTGGGGACGCGGTCGCGAGTCATGGTTTAATATGATCTTCCATAGGCTTAAGTTGATGCGTCAACTCCTGTCTGAATCTGGCACAATCTACATCCATCTCGACTGGTACGTTGGCCACCACGTCAGACCCGTACTGGACGAAATCTTCGGCGAGAGCTGTTCCCTCGGGGAGATAGTCTGGGCATACGGATCACCATCAGGTGGCCGGGTGTCGGGATCTAAACTCGTAAAATCCCACGAATTCATCTACATTTATGCTAAGTCATACGGACAACATAAATACAAAATCGCCTACCTCCCTTACTCTGAAAAATATGTGAAAGACTGGTTCAAGTACGAGGACGATAAGGGCCGAAAGTACCGAAAACGACAGCGTAAAGATCCAGTGACTGGAGAAACATATTGGGAAAGACAGTATCTCGACGAAAGCAAGGGTGTTCCCGCGTCTACAGTATGGAGTGATATCCAGCAAGCATATGCCGACCCACGTGCTTACAAGATCGGCACGCAATCCGAAATAACCGGATATGCAACGCAAAAGCCAGAACGATTAGTCGAGCGCATTATCTCAATATCAAGTGATCCGGGTGATCTCGTCGCAGATTTCTTCTGCGGTTCAGGCACAACTCTTGCGGTTGCAGAGAAGCTCAAGCGCCGTTGGATTGGCTGCGATCTCGGTCGCTGGGCGATCCACGTAACGCGCAAAAGAATGCTCGGCATAGCTGACTGCAAACCGTTCGAGCTTCTCAATCTTGGCAGCTATGAACGACAATACTGGCAGGGAGTAACGTTCGGGAATCCCAAGCAAGATGCATCAAACTACAAACAGGCGATTTATGAATACATTGCATTCATTCTAAGGCTATACGGTGCACATGCAGTGTCTGGTTTGGTATCGTTACACGGACGAAAGGCGACCGCAATGGTACATGTTGGACCAGTAGATGCGCCCGTAACGATCAGAGATGTCGATTCGGCCATCAGCGAGTGCATTAAACTGGATCAGGTTGAACTGCATGTCCTAGGATGGGAATGGGAAATGGGCCTCAATGATTTAGTCAAAGATCTCGGAAAAAAGCGCAAAATTGCTCTTCGCTTATTTGATATACCAAGAGAGGTTATGGAGGCAACCGACAGTATGTCTGAAGAAATCAGGTTCTACGAACTAGCTTATCTAGATGCGAATGCTGCTATCGTTGCTCCTCATAGTGTCGAGGTGCGGCTCAATAACTTTGTTATCCCAAATCCTCAAGACATCCCTACTAATGTGCGGGATAGAGTCACTCAATGGTCTGACTATATCGATTACTGGGCGGTTGACTGGAGCTTTCAAAATGACACTTTTATGCAGGGATGGGTGACATATCGTACACGAAAGGATCGCCATCTGACATTAGTGAGCGACCCTCACGAGTATGAAGTTCCAGGAAACTACAACATCCTTGTGAAGGTCATCGATATCTTCGGTAACGATACTTCGCAAGTCCTGACTCTGGAGGTAAACTAGTCATGGCACAATCAGTAATCGCCTACGAGCGCGACCTTCCCGAGATTCCCGGCCGTTACCCGTGGACCAAGCCCACCTCGCGTCTGGTGAAGGATACCTCTGCGAACTCGCACTGGCGGGTTGACGACTCCGGTAGACGACCAAGTGACCTTCTACTCATCGACAAGATCCGTCAGTCCGTTGATACATGGCGCGACGGTGGTTATCCAGGCGCGTCTGAGGTTTCCTTGCGCCTATTCGACCACTGGTTCGAACAGGACCACGAAGTGGACGGGTTTGACGTTCCATTTCGATACTACTTTTGTCAGCGTGAAGCCATTGAGTCTCTCATCTGGCTCGTCGAAGTCGCAGGAATTAAGGGCTCTCGGCATCTCATCAAGAGTTTTGCTCATATCGTTTCACGAGACCTGCTGTCCAGCAATGTAAACTTTCAAACTACCATCGACGGTCGGCGACAGTTGTTGACCTATGGTCCCGATAGCACGTCTCCTAAAGTACAGGCACTTCCCCCAGAGGGTCTCAGACGATTTGCGTTCAAGATGGCGACTGGCTCTGGCAAGACATGGGTGATGGCGATGGCCATAGTGTGGTCATATTTTCACAAGATAAAGGTACCAAATTCAACGCTATCTACAAACTTCTTGATAGTTGCTCCGAACGTAATAGTGTATCAGCGACTCGCTAAGGACTTCGCGGACAGTAAGATCTTTGCGAGGCTCCCATTGGTCCCATCTGAGTGGCGGCATGAGTTCCTGCTAAATGTAATTCTCCGTGATGAATCTTTTTCGCCAGATGTTCGAGGAAATCTTTTCCTGACAAACATCCACCAACTCTATCCAACGATGTCTTCCGACGAAGAACCAATCAACGCCGCCGATGCGCTACTCGGCCCTAAGCCTAAACCCCAGAGTTCCCTGTTCGACACTTCAAGAACATCGCTTATTGATCGAATCGTAGCTGGAGGCGACCTAGTTGTATTCAATGACGAAGCGCATCATGTTCATGATGAAAGGCTGCAATGGAGCAAGTCGCTTTCTTCGATATCTGAGAAACTACCGAATGATCTGGCTTTGTGGCTCGACTTTTCAGCGACTCCAAAGGACCAACATGGGTTCTATTTTCCATGGATCGTATGCGATTATCCACTCGCTCAAGCAGTCGAAGATCGAATCGTAAAGGCTCCGATCATTTTCGAAAGTAACGGGAGTATGGTCGGTGCTGACTCCGCGGATGAGAGAATTACTTCAGCGAATGTAGTGGACAAATATCGGGCATTGATTGTGGCAGGGATGGAACGTTTAGCGCGACACACCGAGGTTTATGCACCACTTGGTGTAAAGCCGGTATTGTTCATTATGACCGAAAAAAGCATCTATGCTGATAAAGTCGGAGAATACTTGGTGCGGACATCAGAATTCAATCTCGACCAGTCTGAAGTCCTCGTGATTCATACCTATGCTTCTGGGGAAATCAGAAGAGGAGACTTGGAGATTGCGAGGAGGGCTGCACGTGATATCGATTCGCCTGCAAATCGTATTAAGGTTATAGTGAGTGTGATGATGTTGCGAGAAGGTTGGGACGTTCGAAACGTGACGGTTGTTCTGGGTCTGCGGCCATTCTCGGCGCAGGCGGATATACTTCCCGAGCAAGTCATTGGTCGAGGACTGCGACAGATCCCCAAGATCGCTCCGGACCGTACTCAGACCCTCGAGGTGCTTGGCACGCCAAACTTGCTTCGATCACTTCAAAATGAACTTGAGGCAGAAGGTGTAGGCATTGGGGTAACGAGGGAGCCCCCGTCGTTGCCTGTAATCATCCAGCCTCTTAAAGATCGAATCGGATTCGATATTGAGATCCCGATTTCGAGACCAAGCTTAGAGCACGTGGCTAGACGGTTGGCGGACCTTGACGTTTCCGGATTAGACGCGATATATAGTCAGGAATTGCTCGATGAACCATTGCGTCTTGAACTTCGAATGAAGTTTGCGACGACTGAAACCGAAGTCGGACGTACGGTAGTCGCTGCTCAGGAACTGCCACTTGAGGAACTTGTTACGGGCATCACCAAGCTGTTGGGTGAGTATACGGGAATCACTCGCCAGTTCTCTATCTTGTATCCTATTGTTTCCAAGTACATTAGATATAGTTGCTTTGGTAGTGTGGTTTCACTTGGTGATCATCGAGTGCGGCAGTTTCTTTCACAACTCGAAGTTCGCGTGGCGATCGCACAGTATCTCTCCTTAGCAGTTTCGAGTCTCACGATTGAACGCCATCAGATTGAACTCGTCAATACTGGATACCATCTTTCGGCAACGAGGCCGTTTTCGTGGCGTCGCGATCTTCCGCCGTTGCAGGCCACGAAAACGGTCTTTAACTTTGTGGCGACCTATAACGGCTTTGAGCGTGAATTTGCGAAGTTCCTTGATTCGTGTAGTGATATTTCGCGATTCGCAGCTCTTGGCACGACCGAGCAAGGTTCATCGGGCACAACGTTTCGGGTTGACTACGTTAAGCCCGGCGGCGCAATAGGCTTCTACTATCCAGACTGGGTTGCGGTTCAAGAGTCTGATGTAGGTATCGTGAACTGGATCATTGAGACGAAAGGACGCGTATGGGCTGGCACTGAAGAAAAGGATGCCGCTATACGAGAGTGGTGTATGCAGGTCACGAAGCTCACTGGTGACTCTTGGAAGTACCTTCGAGTTAATCAGTCTGAATTTTCATCTCAGCACTCGACGTTCCGGTCATTGTCTGTCAGGCTCATTGCCAATCGGATGTTTCGCCGTAGGGCGAAGCAGCCCGGGGCTGTCTCATTGGAGATGATTCGTTCCATCAGGGAGGAGGTTCGAAGGTGAAGCGTGTCCTACTTGATGCATCAGTAGCTTTGGCTTGGTGCCTTCGGCAGGAGGAGTTCATTCCCGATGTCGACGTCGTGATTTCGTACTTGGAGCGGCAGACTGGTGTCGTACCTCGCTACTTTTGGATCGAAGTTCGTAGTGTCCTTCTGCGGGTTGAGCGGAGAGGCGAGATCGAGGTTGGATCGGTAGAGCAGCATCTGTACGATCTTCGAGGTTTGCCCTTGGTTACAGTTGATGGCTCTGACGAGAGGCGCATTCTTAGCCTTTCCCGTCGCCATCAGCTTTCGGGCTACGACACTGAATACTTGGAGGCGGCAGTTCGCGAGGATTGTGAGTTGGTCACTTTCGACAAGGCACTGTATCGCGCTGGTAGAGCGGAACATGTAGTCTTCGATTCGTGGCGTACAACGTCATAGAGCCGTGACTGAGGTCCGCTGTGTGAATTTCCGTCGACTAGAGTTTGTGGCTGCGTACAGCCATTTACACCGCTGTGAGTCGACGTGTTTTGGATGGCAAGTGACGATCAGACGACATGACGCCGTGCGCCGTGCTAAGGCACCGCACCCCAGCGGGGGGTAGACCCGCCCGGCAAGTTGTTCGTTCCAGCCGGTAGCAATCGGAGCGGTTCGTGGAGGTAACGAAATGGACTGAAGCACTTCGGTGAAAAAGGGCCGCCTCGGGCGGCTCAGCGAGCGTGCAGGCCGTAACGTGAGTGAACGCCGAGCAGGCCTCGAAAACGTCAATGCGGAGGCCGACCCGCCGGAGTCACGGGGAAGGCTGCCAGCGACCGGTACCGCCAAGTGAGGCGTGAACGAAAATGGCCGGTCGTCTCCGCCGGGGTAATGGCGACAGCATGCACGCGCAGGGGATGTGGAAGCAACACGGGAAGCCCTGTCGGTGGCGCGCACGCGCCAACCGAAAACCCGCGAGGGCCAGTTTGGGCCGGCAGGGTGGCGGAGAGGCCCGTAGTACCGAGGAAGCGGGGTAATGCCTGCGGAGGGAAGGGGCCTTGGTTCGAGAGTGACGCGGAAAGGAGGCAGGGACCGAGGGGACTGGCGCGAGCCTACAAGCCCCGATTGAGGTTCGGAAAATCCGGAAGGCGTGGCATGCGGAAGTGAAGCGAGTTCCGGGCCGCCGCTGGGCGGCGGTAGGGAGCACGGGCGCGGGCGATACAGAGGCCGCGTCGGTGGCTGGGTCGGAAGCCCGAGGCGGAGTCCGGGAAGACGTGCGCTTTCCGGGCGGCTGGCCGCAGCGCGGTCGGGAACGCCGGACGGGGCGGACGGCGCGGCTTCGCGTGTGCGAGCGCATGATCTCGAACGAGAGCCCAGTGCGGGAAATCCGCACGCTGGGTTCGATGAGCGGGGAGAGGAAACGTAGTCGAAGTGGAGTGCGAGGCACAGGTGGGATGGCGCTGGACGCCGGAATCCGTGCTCCCTCCACCGCTCGACCGGCGCGCCTCTCCTCGACTCTACTACGGTCGGTCGCGACGGTCGCTGCGCGAAAAGACCAAGTGAAACAAGATCGGGGTGTTAGTTGGATGCTTGGTGGAGAGTGGCATACCGCTAGTGACGGTGTAGATGATTTCAGTTGCGGACGGTGCGTGCAGTCGGAAGGATGCCCAGTGTGGAGTGCGACGGGGGATTGATTCTGGCCAAGCGCGTAGTACTGGACTAGCGCGCCGGTTTTGTATTGGCGGTTTCCCTGAGGGTCGTTTCGGCTCGGTTGGTCGACTGAGATCACAATGCGAATTGTGACGCGTAGCCTTCGGCGTGGGCACAATTGCCCGCGGACGAGATCACAAGTGTCCAAATCCGGGCAGTCACTCCGATCTGCCCCAGCCAAGCTATCCAATCGAGGCCGGTCAAGGATTCCGATAGCATCCACACCCGCGCCCATTGGCCAGAACTCACCGAAACTTTCAACTGCGAGAAACCATGGCGTCTGAGGCACTCGCGATAGGTACGTTATCGCTTCGTCACCCAGATCGGACTGGACCAAGCGACATTGCCGTCGACCTGCTCAACGCGCACGTAATAGTAGTGCTCCCCGCGCGTCAGCGAACGCTCCCGAAACTCGAAGTCCATCCGCTCTCCGTCTCCCGGTCGCGTGTGAACGTAATTGTTGTCACGGACCACAGCGACTTCCTTGATGTCGTTCGTCCCGCGGATCACTGTCCGCAGGGTCGGGATCTCGTTTGTCGAGAACGCGTCGCCTTGGATCCATTCCCCGTCACCGGCTCGCATGCGGTAGTCGAGGATGATGTTGCTCGTGGCGGCGTACGTGTGCCGTAGCCGCATGGCGTCGACCAAGCCTTGCCGCGAATAGTCGTCTGACAGGACCATTGCGTAGGAAGTGTGCGTGGAGACATGGTCGGAACTTGCTTGCACGCCGAGCTTGTAGCCCTTCTCCCACGCGAGCCACACGAAGCCCTTCGGACGGTATCCGCCCGCCCACAGATCTAGGCGGTCTGCCGACGATGCGAGCGGAGCCCCCTCATGCTCCACCGAGGTGCGAGCACCTTGGAAGATCTCGACGATCGGCTCCAGCTCGGGGTCGTTGTCACGCCAGTCGGTGCCCATGGTCGTGTGAGACGTGTGCGAGGTCGCGATCCCTCCCTGAGCGCGCAACGCATCGTAGAGGAACGGTCCCGAACTCGAATCCCGTTCTTCCCGCGTGATCGGAATGGGCCGGTTGCCCCGTTCGGCGTAGATGATATTCCGATGGCCGTTGGGGTAACTGAGGCTGCGCTCGTAGCCGAATAGAGTCACGAATCGACCCGGGACATGAAACATGTCCTCCGCTTTCTCGGTGCGCCACCAACTGTATTCCGTGTCCCGCGTACCCTTGTGGTCGGTTACGAGGTAGAAGTCCATCGCGGCGGAGTCCATCATGTAGCGGAACGAGTCGTAGAGCGATCCGTCTCCGCTGCCGTCCAGCGAGATATCGGTGTGCCGGTGCATGTCCCCGCGATAGATCTTGAAGGACTTCCCTCCGGAGTGGATCGTGTAGTTGCGAATGGCGGCGACCTGCTCGGCTTCCCGAGGCTCGACCGGTAGCATGGCCGGAGGCTCCGAGCCGCGCGGTCCAAGGATCGCCGCAGCCACCGGTTCGCTGTCGAATTGCTTGGAGAGTTCCGCGAAAAAGATCTGATTGTCCTTGGGGTAGTGGCCGAAGGTCGGCCCGCCCCAGAGCTTCTGGTCCGTCGTCCACGACGCGAACAGCTTGCCGTTGCGACCCGCGACCGCGTCGAACGGCCCCTCGTTGCGGCCCACGCTCTCCGGGATGCTGAACGGCTGGGCCCACGTGCCACCTTGGTAGTAGGTGGCCATCACCGCCCACTTGCCACCCGCCGCCCACAACGACTCCGGCTTGACGGCACGCACTCGCGGGCGAAGGAGCAGCCACATGCGTCCCTTCGTATCCGGCACGAGTTTCGGCGTCTGCACGTATCTGCGAATCCCCGGGCGAAAGCGCCGGTTGACATCCTCCAGCGGCTCCAGCCACTCGGATCCGTTCCAGATGGCGATTCGGTTGGTCCGCGACTGGTAGATCCCGGAGCCCCCTCGCAGCAGGAAACCGGTGTCCTTGCCCCAGTTCTCTTCCGACTCGTCGTAAGCGATCCACACGCGGTCTTCCGCATCGACTGCGATGCTCGGACTGCCGTGATAGCGCGGCGTATCGGTGACGCGCATCAGCCTGCCGGGCCGCCCTTGGCTGATTGACCGCAGGCGGATGTTGTAGCTGCCGCCCTCGTAACTGTCCCAAGTAACCCACGCGGCACCATTCGAATCCGTCGCGATGCTCGGATACCACTCGTTGGCAGCTGCGCCAGCGTCGCTCAGCGGCACTTCCGCGGACCATCTCTCCCCCTCGAGGAACGCGTAATAGACAGCGGAGAATCCGAGCCGCGCCGATTGCCATGCAAGATGCAAGCGGCCGTCACGGTCGCTTGCGAGAGCGGGGAAAAGGTTGTTGCCCGGTTTGGACACGATCGACTGCGGTGCGCTCCAGGTGCCGTCCGAGTGCTTCGCGTGCATCAAGCGCCAGCCTGCGCCGAACCGTTGCGACCAAACCAAGTTGAGAGAGCCGTTACGGTCGTAGGCCGCGCCGAGCCCCTGCAGGTCTCCGGACGCGCCTTGAACGGAGTCGATTTCGCTCCACTCGTCGCCCGACCTGTCGCGGACGAATACTTGGTCGTTCTCGTCCTTGTAGCCGATCCAAGCCAATGAGAGCGTGTTGTCCGCCGATAGGGTCATGACCGAGTAATCGTCCTCGAATTCGTCGGTCGTGACCGCCTCGACTGGTGGAACCCGACGCAGCTCCACCTTCGTGGACAGGGTGTGCATGACATCCGACGGCGGCAAATCGGCCGGCTTGAAGCTGAAGTCGCCGTTGACGGTCGTCACGGAGACGGTGGCGTCGTCCGGAGCCCGGTAATACAGCGTCACGCCCACGGTCTGGAATTTGGTGACGTGCGGGTAGGGCAACTCGTGCGGGTGCATTCCGCCGGACGAAGGGACCCACGGGTCGGTCCGGGCGACCCAGGAATTCTCGGGGCCGATCGATTCGCCTTCCTTGAATCGATGCCCGCGTAGGTCGATGACCTCTCCCTTGTCAAGCGAGAGCGAACCATCCCACTTCGTGGGTTCGTTGTCCTTGATGCCGAATTCGATGTTGACCGCGCGTAGCGGAAGCTCCTGAGCGGATGCGACCGCTACGAGAGACAGAGTCGAAATGATGAGAGCTAGGCGTGTCACGGGCGCGCCCATTATCTCGCACGTGATTACCGCGATTGGCTGTGCCGACCGCAACTTCGGGCCACTTCGATGCTCGGACCGAGCAGTGTCGGCTGGACTTGCCAAGAGGTTTGTCGCCCTGCGTCACGGACGGACGAGAAGGTTTGGACCGGCCCCGCGGTTCCTGAGAGCGGCGTCCGAGCCGTTTCGCACACCGCTCGGTCGGGCCGGGTGCAGCGATTCCCGCCGGCGGCCGCGGAGCGATTCTCAGCCGCCGTGCGACTCAAATCAAGCCCCCGATTCGCTAGCTGACTGGCAGCAGCCTTCTATCCAGCCGCAGTACCCGGGTGGCCACTCGCCGATTGCGGACAGCGCGGGTACTGCTCAACAGCGCGACGTACCGGTGCGGGTCGCACCATGCTGTCGCACCACCGAGTTGGAACCCGTGTCGGAGCGACCAATTGGGTCGCAAGTCCATGGGAACCTACAGCGTCTGAGAACGATCCCCTTCCTGACGAAGCAAATCGAACCCGCCGAAGCAAGCGTCTAATCGCGGTGCCTTGAGGTTGCGGCAGCACGGTGCTTGCGCCTCGCCTGCGCCGCGTCATAGGATGCTTGGCGGCTGAGCCAGAACTCCGCCGTGGACCAACCAGCCGCTTCCAACCGACGCGCTAGGTCGGGCGTGACCGGTGCATTACCGTCGAGAACTCGCTGGAGGGCCTCGCGAGGCATGCCCAGCTTCGCAGCTGCCTCGGGAACTCCGAGCGCATCCTCGTCCTCGCCCACGATTCCCAAGCAACCGAAGAGGATGCTGTTGCCAGGATGGGCAGGGTTGACCATGTGTAGACGGGGGATCCGACTGATGCGCACCACTGCTCGTAGGAACCCGACTGCCGATTCCGTCAGTTTACGCGACGGTATTCGCATAGTCCCCCAACCTGAGTACCGAACTGGCCACGACCGGGGAATCGGATATCGCCCTAACTGTGACGCTCCACTAGTCGTCGAAGATTGAGTGAGGGCGGCCGCGCTACGCTTCGTTGCCCGGACGCCGGCCGGTGTAGGACGGAATTCTTTGCATGAGATTGTGCCAAGGAAGCCAGCCCCGCGGAGTTCCTGCGCATTCCTGCACGATGCTCGCTGCGAAGACCATCGCAACACCGCGACGCTTTGTCCTCGACGCCGGGCCCGGCAAACTTCGGAATTCCGCTGGCCGATCACTGCTCCCCGGCGGCTTGCCGACGGTAGCGATTGGAGGAGGACAGCGTGTAGTTGCGCACGGGGGCGTTGAACGTTCGTTCGCCGACGATAGCCAGCGCGTCCGCCATCAAGAGCTTCGCTTCGCGATTTTCGGGCGCGAGGCGGATCACGTGCCGCAAGAGCTGGGCCGCGCCGAGCGGATCGTCGCCCTGCATCGACTCCCGCGCTTTGCGCATCAAGACTTCGACTCCGCCGGCGATATCGGCCATGCGCTGCGATTGCTTGCGGGGACTCTCGCGATGCAACGAGAGCGGGTCTCCGTCGAACCAGCCCAAATCCTGAGCGTACATGTCGCGGATCGTTCCCTCCACCGTGCCGTAGTAGTCGCCTAGGTAATCAAGGCTGGCGAAACGCTCCGGAAGCCGGGCGAACTCGACCAGCTCGTCCGGGGTCATGAATTTGCGCAAGCCCTCCAGGGTGCGGTCCAACACCCACTGCATCGCGTCGCGGTAGTTGGTCAGCACCTCGGCTGCGTCGCCGACAACTGGCGCGGTGTGGCCGCCCACCACGTGCAGCGGATCCTCGTCGATCATCATGCCGATACTGGAGATCCAGTCCCGGAAGGAACGGCGGGCGGTACCGCGCAGGGGGTAGACGTTCGGCCACGATTGGTAGAAGTTGTCGCCAGCGAACACGACGCGCTGGTCCGGCAGCCAGACATAGAGCTGGTCGGCGGTCTCTCCGGGAGCCGCGACGAGTTCCAAGCGGACGCCGGCGATCTCGAGCGTCTCGCGCTGGCCGGAAAAGCGGTGCGTCGGCTGGACCGGGGCGCGCCCGGGACCGGCGGCTGCCCGGGGACGACGCTGGCCGCCGTCCTGCATCATGCTTCCGGCGGGCCGACGCTCGGGAGGTATCGCGATCCCAATCCCGAGTCGCTGCTCAAGGGGCAGGTCGAAGCCTTGAGAGTTAGAAGGCCGCAGCCCTCCGGCGAGACCCTTGCGCTGAACCGCATCGACCTCCGATCCGAAGTTGTCTCTGGCCCAGACCTGAATGCCGCGATCGGGCTCGTAGAAGGCTGGCGCGCCGTTGGTGTGGTCGCCGTGGCCATGGGTGTAGATGATCGCCCGGACCGGCAGAGGGCTGATCTCCTCGAACGCCGCGCGAACCTTGGCGGCCGCGCTCGGCATCTGGCCGGGGTCGACGATGATCACGCCGCCGTCCCCGACGATCATCGAATTCGCCGAGACCTGGTACCCGATGGCGGTGTACACGTTCTCGGCAACCTGCACGACGTTCGGCACGAACATCTTGTTGCGCTCGGTCAGGCGCTTGGTGGCCGCGCTGGGCTGCGCTGCAAGTGGGCTCGCTGACGCGAGCAGCAGGGCAGCGGCTATGGTCGCAAGGTAGTGATTCATGGACGGTCTCCTATTTCAAGATGGCGCACGGCCGCCCCCGATGGTTGCAGAGAGAGGCGCAGCCATTGCCAATAGCTCACAGCGCCTACAGATGCCCGGCTCTAACGCCTAGGCTGCCTCAGCTGTTCGACTCGAACTTGCGTCAGCGAGGCCCGCTGATCGGCCCACGCCTTCCGGTCGAACCGCTCGGCGGCACCTTGAAGATAGTACAGCACGTTGACGCGCTTCGGGAATGCGGCCTCGTCATGGCGGGTTCGCTCGATTCCGGGCGATGGATCAAGCGCTCGGGGCCACAGCGGAGTGTCGCGCCTATATGGGCCGTACCGTACAGATCTGCGGCCCGCGGACATGGAATCTGGAGCAGGCTTTGGGACGTGTCGGAAAAATTCGCTACACTCGTTGATAGCGAGTTCGCGGATAGCGTGCCCATTCTGTCGGCCCGCGACGAATCCTGCGACCGCAAGGAGGAATCAAATTATGCAATCAGACATGGAATTCGGGTCGTTGCGCGACCTCGTTGGTCGCCTGCTTGGCGGCGGTGTTGGCCCGATCGTAGCCATCATCGCTTTGCTGCTGCTGGCCTACAACTGCTTCGAGGTCGTTGGCGCCGGGGAACGCGGCGTTGTCTTCTCGAAGTTCGGAGGCGTCCAAGAGGGCGTCCGCGGGGAGGGCTTGCAGTTCAAGGTGCCTTTCGTCCAGACGATCATTCCGGTGGACGTGCGCATCCAGAAGTCCGAAACGGACGCATCCGCCTCGTCCAAGGACCTGCAAACCGTGCATTCGCGCATCGCGGTCAACTATCACATCGCGCCGGACGAAGCTTCGCAGATCTATCAGGATGTCGGCACGCTCTACAAGGAGCGCTTGATCGACCCGTCCGTGCAAGAGGCGGTCAAGGCGGCCACGGCGCAGTTCACTGCGGAGGAACTGATCACGCGCCGGGCCGAAGTCTCCGTGCTGATCAAGGAGATGCTGACCGCGCGGCTGATGCCGCGCAACATCATGGTTGACGAATTCAACATCGTCGACTTCAATTTCTCGACTGTCTTCAATCAGGCGATCGAGGCGAAGCAAACGGCCGAGCAGGAAGCTCTCAAAGCCCAGCGCGACTTGGAACGCATCAAGATCGAAGCCGAGCAGAAAGTGACCGAGGCCCAAGCCGAAGCCGAGTCGCAGCGCCTGCAGCGCGAAACCATCACCTCGACCATCCTGCAGTTGCGGGCGATCGAGAAGTGGAACGGGGTGCTGCCCCAAGTCACGGGCGGGTCCGTGCCATTCATCGACTTCAAGTCCCTGTCGGCTAACTAGGTTGCGGATGCGGTCGTGACTCTCCGCCGCTCCGCGGGGTTGACCAGTTACAGGCAGCGGCTTGTCAAGCCGCTGCCTCCTCCGCCTCTCGCATCGCGCGAAGTGCGTTGCCGCCCATCACTTTCCCTACATCCTCGTCGGAGAACCCGCGGTCCTTGAGCGCCGTGATCAAGTTCGGGGTCTTGCCGATGTGCTCCAGGCCGGCGGGTAGCTTCAAGCCGACGCTGTCGTAGTCCGAACCGAGACCCACGCTGTCGATTCCCGCGACGGTCGCGGCGTGCTCGATGTGATCCACCAAGCGGCTGAGGGGCGGCGCTCCGATCAGGTCGACCTCGGCGAGATTGAGCTTCCAAAGCTCTTGCGAGAGCTTCTTGAGATCGCCGGCGTGGGTCTTGCGGACCTCCCCGCGCTGCTTGCCGATCTCGCGCAACTCCGGAAAGCGCGCCCGGTACTCGTCATCGAGCATGCCCGCGTAGTACGCCACCCCGAGCACGCCGCGATTCTGGCCGAGGGCCTTGAGCATCTCGTCGGTCAGGTTGCGGGGATGGTTCGCGACCGCTCGGCAGGCAGCGTGTGTGTTGAGGATCGGTGCCGAAGTGACTTCGAGCGTGTCGTAAAACGCCTGGTCGGAGGCGTGCGAGAGATCGGCCATCATGCCGAGACGGTTCATTTCACGAACGATGTTCTTGCCGTCTTCGGTAAGGCCCTCCGGTCCGTCGTCGTATTCCGCGGCACCCACCCAGGGCGTGTTGCCGCTATGGGTCAGACCGAGGTACCGAGCGCCTAGCCGATAGAGCTGGCGCAGCACCTCGATGCTCGAATCGATCATATGACCGCCCTCGACGCCGATCAGCACGCCCATCCTACTCTCGCGCTGCGCGCGCAGCACGTCATCGGAGGTGGTGGCTAGGAACAGGTCGTCCGGATGCCGCTTGACCTCCTCGACGATGACGTCGGTGATCTTGAGCGCGTCCTTGACCGATTCCAAGGGGGTCTTGTTGCGGGCCGAGCTGAAGACCGCGAAGAAGCCCGCGTGGAAGCCGCCCTGGCGCATCTTCGGAATGTCGACCTGGCTGTACTCGGGACTCTCGGCGAGATTCAGGCCCTCGGCCACCATCCGCGACGGCGTGTCGATATGGAGGTCGAAGTAGAGCGGGCCGCCCGCGGATTCGGCGGTTTGCGCGGCATCTTCGTTTTCGGCCGTGCCGCAGGCGCTGAGCAGCGCCGCTGCGGACAGTCCGAATTCCCTGCGGTTGAGCATGACTGTCAGATTGTACTCAAGTCCCGTCCACTCAGGTTTGCGGTGTGCAGCGAGCCTGCGCGGCAGCTGGCCCCGCACGAGGCATCTCCAGCTTGACGAGATCAACGCGTGCGACGGGTGTCTCCCAGTCATCCGGTGTCCAGTTCCCGGCGGGAAGCGAGGCCTGCTCGTACCGCGCCGTCAGGGATGCTGCATTCCTGGATCGCGTCGCTAGCGCCGGCCTTGGTAGTGCTGCTCGACCATCGCAAGATCTCCCTTTCTCGATTTGCTTAACTGTCATTTTGTCGATGGCTGGTGTCAGCAGTCGGAGTAGCACTCATCGCCATGGCGCGGGCATGGTTGCGGCGCTCGCGCTTCTGCTCGCCGCGCACTTCGCCGCGACCCTCTCGGCGCAAGGCGTTGCGTCGAGGGGAGTCCGTCCCACCCCGCGAGGCAGTCCTTCGGGGATACCCTTTCGCGCCCGCTTGGTAGACGTGGCCGCGAGTGCCGGCCTGACGCGGCCCACGATCTACGGGGAGACCGACCGCAAGGACTTCATCGTCGAAACCATCGGCGGAGGAGCGGCTTGGTTCGACTACGACCGGGATGGCTGGCTGGACGCGCTCGTCATGGGCGGCACGCGCTTCGATGACCCGCCAGCGCAGAGTTCCCTGCAACTGCATCGCAATCTCGGCAACGGAAAGTTCGAAGAGACGACCGCGGAAGCGGGCTTGGCCCGCGTGGGCTGGGCGTCCAGCGCGACCGTGGGGGATTACGACAACGACGGCGACGAGGATGTGTACGTCACGTTTTGGGGGAGCAATGTCCTCTATCGCAATGGCGGGGACGGCACCTTCGATGACGTCACGCAAGCGTCCGGCCTGTCGGAACCGGATGTTCGCTGGGGGGCCGGCGCCACATTTTTGGACTACGACCGCGACGGACTGCTGGACTTGTTCGTCGCGAACTACCTTCACTTCGATCCCGCCACGACGCCAAGCAAGGGCTCGGGCGCGAATTGCACATGGAAGGGGGTACCCGTCAACTGCGGCCCTCGCGGGCTTCCTCCGGGTCGCCACAGCCTGTACCGCAATCGGGGAGATGGCACTTTCGAGGATGTCACCGCGGCCACCGGAATCGACCGGACCGATCCCGGGTACGGCATGACCGCGGTGGCCGCCGATCTTGACGGCGATGGATGGGTGGATCTCTACCTAGCCTGCGACGGCACTCCGAGCCTGCTGTTTCGCAACCTCGGCGACGGGACGTTTCAAGAGGAAGGCCTTGAACGGGGGGTCGCCCTGAGCGAGGACGCTTTCGAGCAAGCCGGCATGGGCGTCGGGATCGGCGATTACGATCTCGATGGAGACTTGGATCTGTTCAAGACGCATTTCTCCGACGACACGAACGTGCTCTATCGCAATGACGGCTCAGGGGTGTTCGACGACGAGACGGTAGAGGCCGGACTGGGCGTCGAGACGCGGTTCGTAGGCTGGGGTGCGGCGATCGCCGATCTCGACAATGACGGCATGCCGGACCTGACGTACGTGACCGGGAGCGTTTACCCGGAAGTCGAGGCCAAGCTGCCGCACTACCCGTACGAGACCCCCAACGTGGTCTTCCGCAATCTGGGGGACGGGCGCTTCGAGGAATTGATCGACGAGGCAGGCCCCGGCTTGGCCGCCGCGCACTCCAGTCGCGGCGCCGCATTCGGAGACTACGACAACGACGGCGACTTGGACATCCTCGTGGTCAACATGAACGCAGCGCCGTCTCTGCTGCGGAACGAATACTCTGGAACAGGTGGCTGGATCAAGGTCCTCGCCCGCGGCGCGCCCGGTCGCTCGAACCGTTCCGCGATCGGCGCTCAAGTGGAGTTGCGTTACGGCAATCGCATTCAGGTGCGGCCCGTCACAGCGCAGTCCAGCTTCTACTCGGTGGACGACTCTCGGCTGCACTTTGGACTCGGTATCGCGGATCGTGCGGATCTGATCGTGCGCTGGCCCTCCGGAGAGGAGGAAGAAATTACCGGGCTCGCCGCGGGCAAACTCTACGTCGTCGAAGAAGGGAAGGGCATCGTCGAGTGACGCGCAGAGCCTCGGCCGCCTTGGCGCGCATCGCGCGTTACGGCCTTGCCGCGACGATATTGACTGGGTCCGGCGTTGCGCAAGAGTCGTCTCCAGCGGCGCTCATCTCCGAGGCGTTGCGAACAGGTCGTTCGGAGGAAGCGGTCCGGCTTGCCGAGCAGTGGATCGATGCGGATCCCGCGGACCCGCGCCCAGGGACGCTCAAGGGAATCGCCCTGTCGCAGTTGGACAGGCCCGCGGACGCGATTCTCGCCTTCGAATCCGCTCTCGCGGTGCAGCCTTCCTACCTGCCGGCACTTCAGGGGGTCGCCGAAATCGAGTTCCGACTCGGGCGTCCGACAGCCCGACCGCGATTGGAGAGGATCGTGGCCCTGCAGCCTAGGAATCCAACGGCCCACGCCATGCTCGGCGTGCTGGCTTACGCCGCACGCGATTGCATCAAGGCGCTCGGGCATTTCGAGCGTGGATCGGCGGCGGTGGAAGCGGATCCGGAGACGTTGCGACAGAGGGCCGAATGCAATTTCGATGCCGGGCGGCACGCTGCCGCCGCAGCTGATTTCCGTCGATTGCTGGACAGCGGTTCCGGCGGCCCGCACGGCCGTCACAACCTCGGCTTGGCGCTGAACGAGGCCGGGCGTCACGCCGAGGCGGTCGAGGTCCTGCAGGTTGCAGTCGAATTGGCCACCGTGCCGGACATCGACGCGCTGCGGCTGCTGGCCGAGGCGCAGAGAGGGGCGTTGGATCCGGAAGGTGCCTTGGAAACCCTCCAACGCGGGATCGGGATCTATCCCCGCAACGAGGGTCTATATCTGCAGCTCGCCGAAGTGTGCATCGAGCACGGCGCGTACGATCTCGGACTCGAAATCACTGACATCGGAACCCGCAACGTCTCCGACTCTCACGGGATCTTGACGATGCAAGGCATCCTGCTGGCCGAGTTGGGTCGGTACGAAGAGGCCGAGGCAGCCTTCGAGTCTGCTATCGCCAACGATCCGGACGCGCAGTCCGCTACGGTCGGCCTGTCGCTCACGCTGGAAAAGACCGGACGTGCCGACGAGTCGCTCGAGGTCTTGCGCGAGCGCGCTGAGCGCAACCCGAGCGATGCGGTTGCGCGCTTCTTCTTTGCCCAGGCCCTGATCAAGAGGGGCGTCACGGCGGGGAGCCCCGCGTTCGACGAGGCCTTGGAAGCCTTGTCGGTCGCGACGAAGAACCTGCCGCGCGAAGCGCCTCCCCGCGTCGAACTGGGCAAGCTCTACCTCAAGGCCGGGCAGCCAGAGCGGGCGATTCCGATCTTGGAGCAAGCGGTGGAGCTTGCGCCCGCCGACAGGCAGGCCACGTACAACTTGATGATCGCGTTGCGTCGCGCAGGGCGCGGCGACGAAGCGTCTGCCATGGCTTCCCGCATGCGAGAGCAACTCGAGCGAGCGAAGGGCGAGGAGGTCCAGCGCAATCGCTTTCGGCTGGTGAAGACCGAAGGCTCTGGCCGAGTCGAATGAATTCAGGGACCGCGCGGAAGCCAGACCTCGGCGGATGGCAGTGAATCGCGTTGAGATTGCCTGGGGCGTCCTGCCTGCGGATTCGGTCTCGGCGATCAAAGGTGTGGGCCTGCCCTCTATTGAGGCTGCGGTGATGGTTCGCGTGTCTGCGCCGCAGGTCCACCCGGCAGCATCCATGTCCCCGTCTCATCGCGTGCTACACTTTGCCAACGCAAGACGGATCACCGGACTCCGCCGGGCTCGCATTCCGTCTCGAAAGGTACGTATGGGCTTCAGATCGCGCTTGTTGTCTCTGCTCGGAGGGATTCTCCTGTTTGCCACGGTGGGCTTCGCCCAGTTTGGCAGCAGCATCCAAGGAACCGTCGTCGACCAGTCCGGCGCTGTGATTCCCGGTGCTCGCGTGCTGCTCACCGACCAAGCGACGGGGATCGAGCGCCAGACCGAGACTAGCGCGGCGGGGGTCTATCGGTTCCCCAGCCTCGGCGCCGGCGAGTACGAAGTGCGCGTCGAAGCCGAGGGCTTCACGGCAATGGTGATCCCGGTCGACCTGCTCACGAATCAGATCGGCGAAGCCAACGCGCAACTTGATGTTCAAGCCGCCGCCGAGCGGGTTGTCGTGACAGCTCAGGCACCGGTGCTGGACACTGCCGATTCGCGCTTGCAGTCGACGATCGAGGAAGAGGCCTTGGACGATTTGCCCTTTGGGTCTCGCAACATGCTCGGATTAGCGGCTGTCGCGCCCGGCATCACCGGATACGGACTGCTGGCGGGAGGCAGCGCGACCGGCCCGCCGGACAACTTCAATACGGAAGTCGCGATCGAGGCCAGCGGCAACGGTCGCAACTCCAGCGGCAACTTGTACACGCTCGACGGCCTGAACATGACGAGCAACATCATTCAAGGCCGGCCCAACGTCACGCCGAACGTCGAATCGGTCGAAGAGGTCTCGATTCAGACCAACACGTTCAGCGTCGAGCAAACCAATGCGAGCTCGGTGCAGATCGCGATCACGACCAAGAGCGGATCCAACGAATTCCACGGCACGGGCAGCTGGTTTTTCACCAACCAGCAATTGACCGCGCGCTCGGTGTTCTCGCCGGGCGAGAAGCAGAAGTTCAAGAAGCACATCCTCAACGGGACGATCGGCGGCCCGATCGTCAAGAACTCGACATTCTTCTTCACCTCGTACGAGGGACTGCGATCCCAGCAGTCCTTGGCTGACTCGGTGCGCACGTTCGAGTCGCGCGAGTTTCTCGGCTGGGCCCAGCAGCGATTCCCCAACACACTCGGCACGCAGATCCTCGCGGAGCGGCCGCCGGAAAACGCCATCATCTCGGGGGCGTCCCGATCCGCTGCCGACGTGTTCGGCATGGGCGAGTCCGGCTGCGAATCCGAGGCGACCCGCTTCATCCCGTGCAGCCTGCCGATGATTAACGAAGGACGCTTCGTGAGCAGCCCGTTCCGCAACGGGAACCAGTACAACGGCCGCGTCGATCAGTACTTGAACGACTCGGCGGATCGGCTCTACTTCAACTTCTACAAGATGAAGTACGACATCGAGACGCAGGTCAATCGCCGGGGGTTCAGCACCACGGACGACGGCAACATGAACGCCTTTCAGGG
This sequence comes from Bryobacterales bacterium, assembly GCA_965242625.1. Lineage (GTDB taxonomy): Bacteria > Acidobacteriota > Terriglobia > Bryobacterales > UBA6623 > VXMF01. The sequence continues at coordinate 3,197,737 of CBDEST010000005.1, forward strand.
CAGCTGGACGCACACGTTCTCGCCGACGGTGCTCAACGAGTTCAGCTTCGGCTGGGGCTATGTCGATGGCTGGCGCGGATTCAACGAGTCGACCGATGGCGGGCCCATTCCGGTCGACATCCCCAACATCAGCGTGCAGGGACAGAGCTTGGGCATCAGCCCGGCCTGGGGGCCGGCGGTGTTCATTCAGAACAACTTCAACTGGCGCAACGTCGTCACGGTGCTCAAGGGCAGACACTCTCTGAAATTCGGTGTGAGCGGTTGGTGGGGCGATGACGACGCGCGGTTCAACGACACTTACGGCCGCGTCGCGCTGGGCTTTAACAACTTGGTCGACCTCGTCACCGATCAACCGTTCACGCAGAGCGGTCCGAGAATCGATCCATTGACCGGAGTGGAGGGTCCCGGCGGTTACGAGCATCTGCTGAACACGTGGGGCTTCTTCGTGCAGGACGAATGGAAGGTCACGCAGCGGTTGACCCTGACGTACGGCATCCGCTGGGACGACTTCGGGAACATCACGCGCAACCAAGCCAAGGGCGTCCCCCTCGGCAACCTGTTCCTGCCGCAGCAATTCTCCTCGCTGAATTCCGTGGACGACATCAACGCGGCCTTCGCGCAGGCGCGCGTGGAATTCACGGATGGCGGCATCTATGCAGGCCGGGTCACGAACAACATCTCGCCCAGGGCGGGCTTTGCATGGGATCCCTCGGGTAACGGCTCGTGGACGATCCGTGGCGGATTCGGGATGTATCACGATTGGATCCCGCTGGGCGAGGCGAATCGTGTGCGCGGCAATCCGCCGGGCTTGATCGCCCTGTCGGCGATCAGGGGTGACCCGAGCTCTCCCGAACCGATCTTTTCTCGCGCCAAGCAGTTGGAATTCCCGTACGGCTGGGCCCTGCCGCAGTTCTCCGTGTTGGAATTGGACGAGCGCGGGGGGCTGCGCGGCGCGCGAGCCGCCGTGGGGGCTATCGACCGGAACATTCGGTCGAACGACACCTACAACTACAACATCGGGGTCGAGACGCGCCTAGCTGGAGACATGGTGGCTGGGGCAATGTACAGCGGGTCCCAGACACGTGGCGGGCTGCTGGGGAGCGACTTCAACCGCTTCAGCGGCGACTGGCTTGACGGCAACCTTGACCGTCTCAATCCGAGCTTCGGCCAGATCTTCTACGAGTGGAACGGCAACAGCATCGACTACAACGCGATGATCCTGTCGTTACGCGGGCGGTTCGGCAGTCGCGGGTCGTTCCAGACTTCCTATACGTTCTCGAAGACGGAGGACTTCGGCCAGGCGGGCTCTCGCGTGAACCGCGACCCCGGCTTCGCCACGCCCTCCCAGCATGGACTGGAACGATTCAAAGGGCCGGCCGACTGGGACTTCCGGAACCGGTTCTCGTTCGCTGGCCTGTACGAGCTGGGCACCCCGCAGGGCATGGGCGCGTTCGGCAAGCATGTCCTCGGCGGCTGGCAACTCAGCTCGATCACCATCCTGCAGAGCGGCCCGCCCTACAACGTGCTGAGCACCGCCCCGTTCCAGCCCACGAGAGATGCGGACGGGAACGTGACCGGCTTTCTTCCGACGAGCGGCGACTTCAACGCGGACGGCGTGAACTTCGATTTCCCGAACGCGGCGTCCACGAGCCTTCCGTCGTCTCCCAGTCGCGCTCAATTTCTGAGCGGACTGTTCTCGCGGTCGGATTTCCCGTTGCCGGCCCCCGGCACGCTGGGCAACTTCCAGCGGCATTCGCTGCGCGGGCCGGGGATGATCAACGTCGACTTCTCGGTGGTCAAGAACAACCAGCTCACCGAGACTGTAGACCTCCAATTGCGATTCGAGTTCTTCAACGTGCTCAACCGCGTCAATCTGCGTAACGTCAACGGGAACATGGCGAGTTCGACGTTCGGCCGGGTGACTTCGACCTTCCCGGCCCGGCAGATCCAGTTGGGAGCCCGCCTGTCGTTCTAAACGCTCAGGGGTCCGGGCAATCGATCCCTCCTACCGAGAGATCTCCTGCCGGGGGCGCGGGTTAGCAGCCCGGCCTCGGCAAGTGTTCGCCCTACGCGGTGTCGCTCGTCTTGGCCGTTGTGCGCTCGCGCAGGGCCGCGAAGAACTTGTCTGCCATGGTCTTTGCCGTGCCGGCTAGCAAGCGCTGGCCGACGCGCGCCACGGCGCCGCCGACCTGCGCTTTGGCCTCGACGGAAACCAAGCTGCCGTTCCCTTGGGCCTCGATCTCAATGCGAGCCTCTCCCTTCGCGAAGCCGATCGTGCCGCGACCGTTGACGCGCAGTGCATAGGACGAGGGACGTTGCAGGTCGCACAGTTCGACCGTGCCGCGGAAGCGGCCCTTGATCGCGGCGACACCCGCTGTCAGGGTCGCTTCGTACCGGTTCTCGCCAACCGGATCGAGCCCTTCGCATCCCGGCAGGCAGGCGGCCACCACGCCCGGGTCTGTCATCGCGTCGAAGACCGCTTCCGGTGGCGCGGCGAATTCGTGGCGGCTCTTGAACAGCATCGAGTTTCTCGCAGTCGCAAGCCTAGCAGACGCTCCGGTTCGCGCTGCGCCGGGGAGGTGCCGCGCCGTGGCGCGACTCGTCTGAGAGGTCGTTGAGGTGCTCCGCCAAGCGATCCAAGCTGGCTAGGTTGTGAACCGGCAGGAAGTCGTCGACATGCGGCAAGGCGGCTTGCAGTCCGCGCGTTAGCGGTTCGTAGCGCGGGTCGCCTAGCAACGGGGTGAGCCAGATCAGGCGGTGGCAGGAGCGTTGGAGGCGAGCGATCTCCGTCCGCAAGACTTCCGGGTCGCCCCGGTCCCAGCCGTCCGAGACGACTAGGACGACCGCGCCGTTTTGAGCCACTCGGCGGGCCCAGTTCGTATTGAAAGAGCGCATCGCGTCGCCGATGCAGGTGCCTCCTGACCAGTCGGGAACCAAGCGGCCGATTTCGCGCAATGGATTGCCGCCGCGCTGTCTGCGCAGCTTCGGCGTGATACGAGTGAGGCGTGTAGCGAAGACGAATGACTCCACCTTGGATACGTTCACTGTCACGCAGCTTGCGAACCACAGCAGCATCCGCGTGTAGCGCTCCATCGATCCGCTGATGTCGCAGAGGAGCACTAGATTGCGGTGCGCGAACCGGCGTACCCGCGTGGGCGGCGGGCTGGGGTCGGCGTCGCGCTTCGCGAATCGCGTCAGGAGCTTGCGGAAGTCCGGTGACGTGCCTATTCCGGGCACCCAGCGTTTCGTCCGCTTCGGAGACGGCCGCCAGCGGAGCCGCTTGAGCAGGCGAATGGCTTGAGCCTCCTCGTCGGGCGTGAGGTTCTTGAAGTCCTTCTGGCGGAGCGTTTCGCTCGCGCTGTAGGTTTTGATCTGGATGCGCTCGAGATGCGCCGGGCTCTCGCTGGACCCGTCCTGCGCGACAGCGGTGAGCGATTCCATCTCGACCGTCGGATTCCCGAATTTCCGGTCGCTACCCAGCGGCCGCAGATCCAGCTTCGTGCTAGTTCCGGACGGTCGGCTCCAAAACACTCGGAATGCTTGGTCGAATAGCTGCAGGTCTTCGGGACGTCTGACCATGACCGCCCGCAGGGCCAAGCGGAACTCGTCCTTCCGTCCGATCTCGATCCACCGAGCAGCGCGACTGGCGTCGATGGTGTTGCTGGCCGGAATCTCTAGACCCAGAGCGCGCAGCAAATGCGCGAATCGCAACAGGTTCTCTAGGAGGTGGCCCATGCGGTAGTCGGCGCTTGCCCGGCGAAGCTCGTGCGCACGCCGCGGTGACGCGCTCGATCCAGCATCGCTCTCACAGGATCGCCGCGCACGGTCTGGATGTCCTCTTGGTTCTTGAGCAGGATGCCCAAGGTCTCATCGATGCGGCTCGCCTCCACGCGTTCGTCGTTCAGTGCCGCGAGCGCGGCAACCCAGTCAAGCGTCTCCGAGATTCCGGCTTTCTTGTACAGGTCGGCTTGTCGCAGTTCCTGGACGAACGCCGTGGCCTGCTCGCTCAACGCGCGACCCGCTCCGGGCACCTTGGTCTCCACGATGCGCAATTCCTTCTCGAAGTCCGGATAGTCGATCCAGCAATAGACGCAGCGCCGCTTCAACGCGTCATGCAATTCCCGCGTGCGGTTAGACGTGATGACCACGACCGGAGGCCGCTTCGCGCGAATCGTGCCGAGTTCCGGGATGGTCAACTGAAACTCGGACAAGAATTCGAGCAGGTATCCCTCGAACTCCTCGTCTGCCCGGTCCAGCTCATCGATCAGGAGCACTGGCGGCATGCCGTCGTGCTCGAGCGCCCGCAGCAACGGTCGCTCGATCAGGAACTCGCGACGGAATAGCTCCTTCGCGGCCGCGGAGCGATCCAGCCCTCCGTCGCCGCGCATCATTTGAATCTCGAGGACTTGGCGGGCGTAATTCCATTCATAGACCGCGTGGTGAATGTCCAACCCCTCGTAGCACTGCATTCGGATCAGTTCCCGGTCCATGCCGGTCGACACGGCCTTGGCGACCTCGGTCTTGCCCACCCCCGCTTCGCCCTCCAGCAGCAACGGCCGGCCTAGCCGCAACGAGAGATAGAGCGCCATGGCGAGGGGCCGGTCGCAAACGTACTCCTCCCCGGCCAGCAAGCACTGCAATTCGTCGATGGAATCCGGTATCGGATGGGAATCGGACATGTACGCGAGCGAACGCCTAGCTCAACCGTCCGATGGCCGCTGTCAGCGCCCGGCGCACCCACACGCGCGCGACCGACTTTCTGTATCCGGCCGAAGCGTAGATGTCCCCGAGCACTTCGTCGTCGTCCAAGCAATCGGTAGTCCGCGCGCCGGCGACTTCGATGGCGTGCTCTGTCATGTCGCCACCGACTAACGCCGCCTCGACCGCCGCAAGTCGAACAGGCGCGGGGCAAACGCCTCCGACAACCACGCTCGCTGCAGTGCATCTCGATCCCTCGGCGGAGACTTTCGCCGCCACACCGACCACCGCGTACCGTGACGCCGGATGAGCGAACTTGACGTAGGCGGAACTTTCGCCGGGAACCGCGGCAGGTACTTCAATCGCGGTGAGGATATCCGTGTCGCCCAGAGATGTCGTCATCAGCCCCTCGAAGAACTCGCTTGCTGGGACGACGCGCCGCGCGGTGCTGTTGGTAACGACGAACCGCGCTCCGAGGCAAACCAGCACTTGCGGTAGATCGGAGGCGGGGTCCGCGTGAGCGACATTGCCCCCGATCGTGCCTCGGTTGCGCACGGCGGGGTCGCCGATCATGCCGGCGGCTTCCGCCAGGGCCGGTGCCTGCTGACCGACGACCGCGGAACTGGCGATCTCGGAATGCGTCGTCAGGGCCCCGATGCGGATGATCGACGTATCGGCCGCGATACCGCGAAGCTCGCTGATCCGGCCGATGTCGATAAGCGCCGAAGGCGCCGCGAGGCGCAGCTTCAAGACGGGGATCAGGCTGTGCCCTCCGGCTAGCACCTTGGAGTCGGAGTGTCGGCCGAGGAGCTGCGCAGCCTCGATCACGGAGCCGGCTCGGTAGTAATCGATTTCGGGTGGGAACATGTCTCAACTCCTCTCGTCCGCTTCCTTGATGGACTGCCACACCCGCTCGGGGGTGAGCGGCATTCTCACGTTCTCCACGCCGAGCGGCTTGAGAGCGTCGATGACCGCGTTGTAGACGGCGGCGGTCGACGCGATCGTGCCTGCCTCGCCGATGCCCTTCACGCCCAGCGGGTGATGGGGCGAGGGCGTGACCGTGGAGTGGACTTCGATGGGCGGCAGGCGATCCGCTCGCGGGATGGCGTAATCGAGCAAGCTGCCCGTGAGCAATTGGCCGTCGTCGTCATAGACGCCCTCTTCCCACAAGGCCTGACCGATGCCCTGCACGATGCCGCCATGCACCTGGCCCTCGACGATCATGGGATTGATCTGCGGGCCGCAGTCGTCCACGGCCACGTAGCGCTTGAGGTCGACGTGGCCGGTCTCGGAATCGACCTCGACCACTGCTAGGTGGGCGCCGTAGGGGAACACGAAGTTCGGCGGGTCGTAGAAGGAAGTGGCTTCGAGGCCGGCCTCCACGCCCTCCGGCATGTTCCAGGCGACGTTGGCCATCAAGGCGATGTCTTGAATGGACTTGCCGGAGTCGGGCGCGCCCTTGACGAAGAAGTTGCCATCGGCGTACTCCATGTCCTCCACAGCCGCCTCGAGCAGGTGCGCGGCAATGATCTTGGCCTTGTCGCGGATCTTGCGCGCGGCGAGGGCCAGCGCGGCGCCGCCCACGGCCGTGGTCCGGCTGCCGTACGTGCCCCACCCCATCGGGGTGTTGTCCGTGTCGCCGTGCATGACCTTGACGTCATCCGGTGACACGCCCAGCTCTCTAGCGACGATCTGGGCGAACGTGGTTTCCTCGCCTTGGCCGTGCGGCGAGGCGCCGATCATCACGTGGACCTTGCCGCTCGGGTGGAAGCGGATGATCGCGCTTTCCCAGAGACCGCCTTGGAACCCGATCGCCCCGGCCACCTGCGACGGTCCGAGCCCGCAGATTTCGACGTACGTCGAGAGTCCGAGTCCGATGTACCGCCCCATCTTTCTCGCGGCAGCTTGATCGGACCGCAACTGGTCGTAGCCGGATTCGTCCAGCAGCTTGGACAGCGCCCCGTCGTAATCGCCGCTGTCGTAGGTCAAGCCAGTGACCACGTCATGGCCGTCGTCGAATTTCGGAATGAAGTTCAGGCGTCGAACCTCGGCCGGATCCTTCTCGATTTTGACGGCCAGCTGGTCGATGAGGCGTTCGACCATGAAGGTCGCCTCGGGGCGCCCGGCGCCGCGATACGCCTCGACTGGCGTCGTGTTTGTGTAGACCCCGTAGACATCCTCGTGAATCGCGGGAATGTCGTACACGCCGGAGAGCATCAAACCGTGCAGGATCGTCGGGATCCCCGGCGCCGCCGTCGACAGGTACGCGCCCATGCCAGCCCAGACCGTGGCGCGCAACCCGGTGATTCTGCCATCCTCCGTTGCGGCCATCTCGATTTCCTGAATATGGTCACGTCCGTGGGTGGTGGCTTGATAGTTCTCGCTCCGAGACTCGATCCACTTCACAGGAACGCCGAGCTTCTTGGAGCAGAAGACCGTGACGAAGTCGCCCGGATAGACGGCGATCTTGCTGCCGAAGCCGCCTCCCACCTCCGGGGCGATCACTCGCAACCGATCCTCGGGCACGCCGCACACCAACGAACACAGGAAGCGCACGATGTGGGGGTTCTGCGTGGTGTTCCAGAGCGTGAGTTCGCCGGTGGCCTTCTTGTAGCTCGCCAAAGCGCCGCGCGGCTCCATCGCGTTCGGGATGAGTCGCTGCTGGACGATGGTTTCCTTGACGACCACGTGGGCGCTGTAGAAGGCCTCTTCGACGTCTCCGCCTCCGGTCACGGTCCAATGGAACGCTTGGTTGTTCTGTACATCCTCGTGCAGCTGAGGCGCTCCGTCATCCACCGCCGCCTTGGGATCCACGACCGCATCGAGCGGCTCGTAGTCCACATCGATCCGTTCGAGGGCGTCGCTGGCCTGATACTGGGACTCGGCGACGACCACCGCCACGATGTCGCCGACGTAGCGCACGGTGTCCTTGGCGATGCAGGGGTAGTCGGCGATCTTCAGGTCGGCGTTCGGCAGCAGCCACGCGCATGGCGCGGCTCCCAATTCGCCCTCGAGGTCAGCTGCGGTGTAGACCGCGACGACGCCGGGAGCGTCGGCGGCCGCCGATGTGTCGATGCCGGCGATCTTGGCATGGGCGTACGGGCTCCGCAGCATCGCGGCGTGGAGCATGCCCGGCAAGACGATGTCGTCCGTGTACGTCGCGGCGCCGGTAATCAGCCGCGGGTCTTCCCGGCGGCGAATGCCGGAACCGAAGGTCGACGCGCTCATTGGGAACCCCCTTCCACGGCCCCAGCGGCGTCGCGAACCGCGCGCACGATGTTCTGGTAGCCGGTGCAGCGACAGAGATTGCCTTCCAGGCCGTGCCGAATCTCCTCGTCCGAGGGATTCGCGTTGCAGCGGAGCAATTCGTGCGACGCCATGATCATGCCGGGCGTGCAGAACCCGCATTGCAGGCCGTGCTTGTTCCAGAACGACTCCTGCAACGGGTGCAGCGTGCCCTCGCCGCCTAGGCCTTCGATCGTGGTGATCGATGCCCCGTCAGCCTGCACGGCGAGGCAGGTGCAGGACTTGGCGGAGACGCCGTCGAGGAGGACGGTACAGGAGCCGCACTGACTCGTGTCGCAACCCACCTTCGTGCCGGTGAGTCCGAGCGAGTCGCGAATGAAATGCACCAAGAGCTGCCGGGGCTCGACTTCGCGGTCGTAGCGGCGGCCGTTGATCGTGATGCTGACGGGTATCGTCACGCTTGCGCCTCCAATCCGTCCCACTGCTCAGGAGCAGTCCGGAACTTGCCTGCAAGATTGTATACCATCACTCCGCGTAGGTCGTCCCCAAGGCAAGGTCTGAACAGCATCTTGACCATGCATGCGCAAATCCTAGCCTGCCGAGGCGCATGGTCACTCCCGACGAGGGCGCGCTTTCCGTCTACGGCCGCCGTCGCGAATCAATGACTCAATTGAGCGTCGGGCCGCAACTGCGGCAATTCCGCGATCTGCGAACGCCGAGCGAGCCGGAGCGGTGCTCCGCGTGCCCGATTCCAATCCAGCGCACCATGAACCCGTTGTCCAGCAGTTGGGAGGAGGCTTCCAGCTTCCACCTGCAAACTGGACAATTTGGCTAGCTGCTATTTCGCGAAGCAATAGGCTCGGCAGCAATCCTGACACTAGCCCGCTTGAACCGTGCAGTTTGTGGGTTCAATGGTGCGCCGCTGATACGATCAATGAATGCCTGCGGCGCGATTCGGGTCGAGGTGGGCCATGATGCTCGCCATGCTTGGCATGGCCGTGGGCACCGGCAATGTCTGGCGTTTCCCGCGCATCGCCGCGCACTACGGCGGCGGGGAGTTCCTGGTTGCCTGGATTGTCTTTCTAGCGCTCTGGTCGATCCCGCTGATCATGTTGGAACTTGGCCTCGGACGCAAGACGCGGTCCGGACCGATCCGCGCATTCGTTCAAGTCGCGGGTCCGAAATGGGCATGGGCCGGCGCGTTCGCAGTGTGCGTGGCCGCGGCCATCATGTGCTACTACTCCGTCGTTGCGGGCTGGACGGCCCGCTACGCGCTGGCGGCCTTGACCGGGGCCTTGGACTCGCCGGTCCCAGGTGGGTTCTGGATCGAGTTCACTTCATCGGGATGGCCCGTGGTGACACATGCATTGATGATCGCGTTGGCTGCGTTCGTCGTCTTGAACGGTGTCAAGGCGATCGAGGCGGCTGCCAGAGTGCTCATGCCCGCGCTCATCGTGGTGATCGTGGTGATGGCGGCGTGGGCTGTAACGCTCCCAGGTGCCTCCGACGGGATCGCGTACCTGTTTGACATCGACTGGGGTGCCTTGGCAGACGCCCGGATCTGGATCGAAGCCCTGACGCAGAACGCTTGGGACACTGGCGCAGGCTGGGGCTTGGCACTGTGCTACGCAGCCTACCAGCGAGAGCGGGAAGACACGGCGCTGAACGGATGCATCATCCCCGCTGCCAACAACGCCATTTCGCTCTTGGCAGGCATCATGGTCGTATCCACGGTGTTCTCCGCGCTGCCGCCGCTTCTCGAGCAAGCAGCTACGAATCCCAGCCAGTTGCGCGGCCTCGGATCCTTGGAGGAGGCGGTCCTGGCCGGAGTGCCGTTCTCCGAGCAGCTCCTACAGAACACGATTTTCTCGGAGGGCAATGCAGGCATCACGTTTATCTGGATGCCCGAGCTGTTCAAGACCATGCCCGGCGGGAGCTTCTTCATGCTGCTGTTCTTCGCGGCTCTGGCCATGGCGGCGTTCACCAGTCTCGTAGCGATGGTCGAGGTCGCGACCCGCACGCTGGAGGACCTCGGATTCGTGCGTGGCAACGCCGTGCGCGCGGTGGCGGCAGTTGGCTTCTTGGTCGGGCTGCCGTCGGCGCTGAACATGAGCGTCTTGGAGAATCAGGATTGGGTGTGGAGCGTGGCCTTGGTCTTGACGGGATTGCTGTTCGCCCTCGTGGTTGGTCGCTACGGGGTTCGGAAGTTCCGGCACGAGACTCTCAACCAAGAGCATTCAGACATCCATGTCGGACGTTGGTGGGACTTCGCGATTCGCTATGTAGTTCCGTTTGAGGCGATTGCCCTGATCGCTTGGTTGCTGTACCAAGCTTGGCGCGAGAGCCCCGAGGGCTGGTGGCTCCCGATTGATCCCGGCAATATCTTCAATGTCGGGACGGTCCTCTTTCAAGTTGGCCTCCTAGTCGTGGTCTTGTTGCTGTGCAACAAGAAGCTGGCTGCCATGGTTCGCAAGGGCATGACTGCGCAGTGACGCTCCTCGGACCGTCCGCGATTACGCGCTCCTTGCCGATGGCGACGGCGGTGGAGGTCATGCGCGAGGCATTCGCCGCGCACGCCCGCCAACGGGTGCAAGCCCCGCCGCGCACGGTCCTGAGAACAGGGAAGGGGCGCGGCGCGACATTGGTCATGCCTGCGGCGACACGGGCCGGCGACTCCGACCTACTTGCGGTGAAGGTCGTTTCAGTATTCCCGGAGAATCCAAGGCGCGGCTTGCCTGCGATTCACGGAACCGTACTGGTGTCGGATGCCGAGACCGGAGTGCCGCGGGCCTTGCTCGACGGAGTCGCGCTCACAGCGATTCGCACTGCCGCTGCCTGCGGCTTGGCGACAGACCTGCTAGCTCGCCCGGAGAGCACTGTCTTGGCTGTCTTTGGCAGCGGAGTCCACGCTCGCACGCAGGTTGAGGCGATGCGTGCGGTGCGACCGATCACCGAGGTCCGGATCTACAACCCGAACACGCGCTCGGCCGCGGCGATGGCCGAAGAACTCACGAGGTCGGATTCCGGTCTGGACGGCGTGCATGGCGTCGGTTCACCCGCAGAAGCACTGGATGGAGCGGACATCGCTTGCATGGCCACCACTTCACGGGTGCCGGTGTTTCAGGACAGCGATGTCCCGGAAGGGATCCACATCAACGCTATCGGCGCGTTCAAGCCTGAAGACAGGGAGGTTCCCGGCGCGACTGTCGGACGGTCTCTGGTCGTGGTCGACGATTTGGACTCCGCGATGGAGGAGGCCGGCGACCTCTTGATCGCGATCGAGGAAGGGCTGTTCTCGCGCGAGTCGATACATGCGGATCTGGGAGGGCTTGTCCTCGGCATCCTCGGTGGGCGCTCGAATCCTTCCCAAGTGACGTTCTTCAAGTCGGTCGGGATCGCCGCTCAAGACGTGTTCGCGGCGCAAGCGGTACTGAGCGCCGCCGAGAGACTGGGGCTCGGAGACAGGATTGATTGGTAGTGCTAATCGATGACGACGACCGGCTCGCCGAGCACATCCATTCGCGGCCGAAGCCCGATGCCCGGCTCCAGCGGTGCCGCGAGACGACCGTTGACGCGGCATGGCGGATTCTCCGCGGTGCTGACCGAGAGATAGCTGTTGAAGTCCGTTGACGTGAACAGGAACCTAGGCGGGGTGCTATGCGCCAAGTGGGCGATGGCAGCTGTCGTGAAATCACCGCCCCACGTGTCCTCGATCGTCATGCCGATTCCGAGCGAGACGCATAAGTCGCGCACTTGGCGTGCCTTGGTCAGGCCGCCGAGTTTGCTGATCTTGAGGTTGATCACATCCATGGCCCCGTCGGCGTTCGCTCTCAGGAGTGCATGTACGCTGTCGATCGACTCGTCCAGTACGAATGGATGGTTCGTCTGTCTCCGAACAGACAGGCATTCCTCGTATGACAAGCAGGGCTGCTCGATGTAGACATCGATATCTTGTACGGAGCGTGCCACGCGCATGGCGTCGTGCATCAGCCACCCTGTGTTTGCATCCGCGACCAATCGGTCTAGCGGCCCCACGACTGCTGCGGCCGCGCGAATCCGGCTGATGTCTTCGCCCGGGTCGCCACCCACCTTGAGTTGGAAGCGGGTGTAGCCGGCGGACCGGTGCGTGCGGACCAGTTCTGCCATCCGGTCCGGCGGCTCCTGCGAAATCGCACGATAGAGCACAAAGTCCGATCCGAAGCGTCCCCCGAGCAGTTCGCAAACCGGAATTCCGGCGACTTTGCCGAGAATGTCCCAGCACGCAACATCGATCGGAGACTTCACGTAAGGGTGGCCCTTGAGCGCAGCATCCATCGCCCCGTTGAGCACGCTCAACTGCGTCGGGTCCAAGCCCAGAAGACTCGGTCCGATCTCGGCGATGCCGGTACGGGCGCCTTCGGCGTAAGCAGGCAGGTAGGCCGGGCCGAGCGGACAGACCTCTCCGTATCCAGCGATGCCGGTATCGGTCTCGACGCGCACGATCGTGCTGTCGAACACCGAGACGGTGTTTCCGCCGGACCAGTTGTACGGCCCTTCCACCAAGGGGAGGTCGACTTGGTAAGCGCTGATTCTCGTGACCTTCATGTCGACCTCGATTGAATCTCAACCGCCGGGAGATGCATCCAGAAGTGTCGATGCCCGGTCGACGAGGTCGATTGGTCGTAGAGGTCGCTGACTACGCCAAGCGGGTGACGCTCCGAGACCTTTGGATCGGACGGTAGCGCAGACATGCGATGTTGGTGACGAACCGCTCGATTCACAAAGAGGGAATACCATGGGAACTAGGCTGTTCAGTTGTCGCGAGTCGATGGTGGACGGTTCGCGGATGGTGGTGCTTCGGTATGAGCAAGATCCTGCCAATTGATTTTGACAGCATTCTGTACCGTGGCGGAATCGAGCCGGAGAGGGTCGAATTCCAGGAATCGTGGGATCCCGACCGCATCGGGCCCCAGGTGCTGCGCACGATCTGTGCATTCGCCAATGATTACCACAACCTTAATGGCGGTTACCTTGTCATCGGCGCTGGAGAGCGTATCGGTCGTCCGTACCCGTCGGCAAAGGGGCTTTCAGCCGAGACTCTAGCGGCCGCGGAGAGGTGGATTCGAGGCAGTTGCGAGCGGCTTGACACGCCCTATTCACCGATTCTGTCATCAGCGGCCGTCGATGGTCGCAAGCTCTTGGTCGTATGGGCCACGGCAAGCGAAACGAGGCCGCACCGAACGCCCGGCGGGGCGGGCGAGCCTCACCGGTATTGGGTGCGATTGGGCGCGGAGACCGTCGACGCGGCGCGACACGACCACCTCCTGCCAGCGCTGATGCAGCAAACGGTCAGCGTTCCTTGGGATGATCGCCCGGCACGCGGCGCTAGAACGGAGGATCTGAGCAGCACCCTTGTTCGCGAGTACCTGCGCGCAGTCCGGAGCGGCCTGCTCGACGAGCCGGACGATGAGCAAGTCTATCGACGCATGCGGCTAACGGCCAAGGTGAATGATCGAGCGGTGCCACGGAATGTCGGCCTTCTACTCTTTGCCAACGATCCCACGCAGTGGATTCGCGGGGCGAAGATCGAGGTCGCGCAGTTTGTAGCGGATCGCGCCGGAGACGTTCTGGAAGAGCGAGTCTTCGAGGGACCTCTGTTGCATCAGCTGCGGAGCTGTCTGCGATATCTGGGGGACTACTTGGTGACGCATCTGCAGAAGCGGGCGAGTCGCCCCGAGGCTACTGTGCTTTGCCTCGCTCTCGCAATGTGAAGAACACCGTGCCAGCAACGAAGTAGATCAGCGTCGGAATCGGAAGCTGTGCATGCAGATCGGCGAGCGCCGATGATCGCCCGGTATCGGGCGCGAGCATGGCGCAATAGCCGAGCCACAGGCAGGTGGCAAGTGCCAAAGCGGCGATTGCGCCCGATGCGCGATACGCCCAAGGGTTAGCCGCTCGTCGCTCATCCCTTGCCGGAACCTGCCCACTGGCGCCCGTTTCGACGGGAGCGTCCGGATCCGGCAACCCGTCTTGGCCAGCTCCCATCGCCTTGGCGAGCAGCCAGTACGCAACCATCGCGAAGGCGTAGACCGGAAGGAAGACATAAAACAGGTGCAACACCCCGCCACGCTCGAGGCCGATGGCTAGTGCCACGGCCATGCCCCAAGCCAGCAGAGCCGCCCAATTGAGCGAATGGCCCTTGCGGGTTGCCCAGTGGCTGTGCAACCCGGTGCGCGGAAAGATCCAGTGCTCCGTGACGATGATCGCTCCGATCGGGGATATGAGCAGTCCGTAGATGGCGACATAGTCGAGTAGCCCCGTGAATACGAATGGGAAACACGCGACCGCCGTGGTCGCGATTCCCGCCACGAGCGTGACCTTGGCCCGGGACCAATTCGGCGTTACGGCTTGCAATGCCAAGCCCACTCGATAGAGCGTAGGATTCGAGGTCGTCCAGCCGGCGATGACTACTGCCAGCGCTCCCGCCCATCCCAGTGCCTGATACCCCACGTCACCGGCATCCAACTCGACTAGTGGGCGATTGATCAGGATCGCCGCGCCCGCGCCCATCAGGCCTGCGCAGATCCACGCCAAGTAGTGCCCGAGGAACATGCCGAACGAGGAGTAGAGACCGTATGAAGCCTTGCGCGCAAAGCGGAACAAGGCCATGTCGGAGAGCGCCCCGTGCATGCCTAGGTTGCAGATCCAAGCGAATGCCGCCACCTTCCAGAACCCGAGCGGCTCGCTGCCATCCAGAGTCATCCCAGTCCAGACCGTTTCGCGGGCCATCGCTAGGAATCCATCTCCCGATGATTCGCTGAAGAGCGTAGGCAACACCGCCATCGCGCCCACGATGAACATCAGGAACATCCATGGCGAGCAGACCGTGGCGAATGTCGCGAGCCGCCGAAACCCTAGCCCGACTTTGCCATTTTGCCCGAATGGAAAGATACAAGTGGTTTCTTTTCAGTGACATACGAGACGCACCAAGGGCGTTAAGGCACTACATTCTTTGAAGAAGCGACCGCGCGGGCGTCAGCTCTCCGGCAGTTGCCGGAGCCGCGTCCGCCGCCGCTGGCGGTGCAGCTGCGGCTCCATGCCGACGGCCCGGGCGAGTGCCGCCTCCTCGGCATCGGCGAGCGTGTCCTGGCGGATGCTGACCAGCTCCCCCGCGTTCGTTTGCATCGTCGTGGTCACCCGCATCCAGCCGGCCAACCGGTTGCGGATCCCGGCCCAGCTGGTGTGGATGCCCTGGCGCTGCAGCAGCGTGCGCAGCAGATGCACGCCGTGATAGGCCAGCACGGCGAGGAACAGGTGCGCCCGGATGCGGTCCTGCTTCACGTGCCAGATCGGGCGCAGGCCGATCTCGCCCTTCAGGCTGCGGAAGGTCGCCTCGACCTCGCTCAGCCGCCAGTAGGTTTCCGCGAGGCGCGGCGCGTCCCAGTCGGCATGGCTCGTGCGCAGCACGTACGTGCCCGCCCGCAAGTCGCTGGCCGCGTGTTGCGCCGTGCGTTCCCAGCGCACCGCCTGCGCCCGCGGCTTGGCCTTCGCTTGCGCTTGCGCCGGGGTCTTGGCTCGGCCCTTGGCGGGCTCCGGCGCGGCGGCCTGGAGCACGTCCACTTGGTACTGCCCGGACACGCGCGGGCAGCTCTTGCGCAGCTTCCCGACGCGCTCGACGACCTTCGCCCAGTCCTTGGTGCAGCCCTTCTTCGACAGCCCCGCGTGCAACGCCTCCAAGCCTTCCTCGAAGAGCTTCCGCTGGCGCTCCACGATCGCGTCGTCCTTGGCTTGGCGCTCCGCGCTCCACAGGCACAGCTCGCTCTCCCCGTCCGTCTCCGCCGCCTGCTGCCAGCCCAGCACCGTCTGGCCGTGCGCGGTTTGCACCCGCATGTCCGGCTCCCGTTCCGGGCGCTCGGCGCGCCCGCGCTGCACCGTGATCCACGCGTAGCCTTGCGCCCGCAGCCAGGCGATGTTCGCCGCGGTCGACAGCCCCGCGTCCATGACCACCGTGGGGCGCTCCGCATCCGCTCCCGGCAAGGCCTCCAACTGCCGCAGGGCCGCTTGCAACGTGCCCGGTTCGGACACGTTGCCCGGCAGCACTTGGCTGCGCCGCGGGAAGCCGGCCCCGTCCAAGCTCAGCGCCAAGGTCATCAGCGGGCAGTCGTGACGCTTCTGCTTGGAGCGTCCGCGCTGCAGGTCGCCGCGCGCCGGCCCGTGGTAATGCACGTTGGTCAAATCGTAGAAGACGATCGTGCGCGGCAGCCCGAGCAGCTCGCGCTCGCGCGCGAAGAGGGCCCCTTCGAGTTGCTCGCGATGCTTCCAGAGTTGGTCGCCGACGCGGTACAGCTTCTGCAGCGAGGGCGGGCGGCCGTTCAGGTCGAGCAGTTCCCAAGCGGCACTGGTGCCGGACAGCCACAGATGCGTGGCGTGCTCGCTGCCGGGCTTGAGCATGCGGGCGACCAGCAGCGAGAGGGCGATGCGCGCGTCGCGGTCGCTGAGCCCGCAGCCGCGCAAGGCGTCCGGCAGGCCGAGCCGCTCGCAGGCGTGCAACGCCAAGCGCTCGCCGCCGACCGAGCGGGCGCCGCTGTTGCGGACCGAGTCGAGATGCACGGTGGCCAGGTCGTGGTCGGGGGCGGCGTCGGGGTCGAAGTCGATGGCTTTGAGGTGCGCGACGATGCGCCGGGCCCAGGGGATCAGCGCGGGATCCGGGGGCAGCAGCGGCGGCTGGTGGGCGCGCAGGTCGTCGACGAGCGCGAGGAGGGCGGGCCAGTCGCGCTCGGGCACGGGGAACTTGGAGCCGAGGGTGAGCAGGGGGACTTGGCGGACGTGCTGGCCGGTGCGCACGGAATGCGCGAGGCGGAAGGTGTGGTACTTCTGGCCGGGGGCCTTGCGGCGGCGACCGGTCTCGACCCTGCGAATGTACATGGGAACCAGTATGGCAGGCCGGAAGGCGGAAATACCGGGTCCCGCCCGCGTTAAGGCACTACAGAGACCTCACCAAAAACTATTAAGTTGTTGATAATAAAGGACTTATGAGAAATTCGCATGCGGTCGAACCGCCAAAAAACACCCGAAAAGGCGGGTTTTCAGGGCCGGTCTGGCCCATTTTGGCAAAGTCGGGCTAGGATCGCCAAGGTCACCACGACCGCACCGACCGCGAGGACGACGAGCACAAATCGGAAATCGGTGGGATACCAGTTGAGTTGGGCCGGGATGCCGAACGGAATTCGGATCGCGGATGCGGAAACCGTGATCATGCAGCCCGCCATGATCGAGTACAGGAGAGCGTTGATCACGTTGTAGATCGAGGTCAGCCGCGGGCCGCCAACCTTGCGGAGATACCAGTACAGGGTGAGCCGCGTGTCGACGGCGATAGGGGCGCATACCAGCGTCCACGTGAGGACTGCCAGCAGGTTGCCGACAACGAGTCCAAGGAAGATGTCCTGAACGCTCGCGCCCCAGTTGACGAAGGTGACGCCGATGACGAACTCGGTCGCGGCGACATGCTCGCCAGCGTACGCCCCGGCGAAATAGCGCGGGCCGAGCAGGCGGGACTTGGGGATAGGCTCGCGATCGAATTCGTAGAGCGCGGCGGGTTCTTGTCCGGCGGATGCCGTTGCGGATGAATCGTTCATGGATCTATGTCTGCCTGCGGCTCGGCACGCTTCGCTCGTAGGCGCGAATCTCGGCCATCCAAACCGACTCGTCGGGAACCCCGTGAGACGCGCAGTAATGGTTCCACACGTCGCCGAACGGCATCGTCAGGAGCTGTTCGGTCAAGGCCAGCCTGCCAGTGTAGTCGCCGCCGAGTTCCATGTCTCGGAGCGTTTGGCTCGGTTCGAGCAGTGCCAAGAGCAGTGCCTTCAGGACTGCGCGCGCACCGATGACCCATGCTGCGACGCGGTTGATGCTGGCATCGAAAAAATCCAAGCCGATATGCACTCGCGAAAGGAATTCACCGCGCACGAGTTCCTTCGCGATTTCGCGCACTTCGTCTGAGAGGATCACCACGTGGTCACTGTCCCAGCGCACTCCCCGACTGACATGCAGCAGCAACCGGTCCACCCACAGCAGGACAGATGAGATCTTGTCGGAGATGACCTCGGTGGGATGAAAGTGACCCGCGTCCAAGCAGAGCACCTTCCGCCGAGAAATCGCGTAACCGAAGTAGAATTCGTGCGAGCCGACCACATAGCTCTCCGAGCCGAGGCCGAAGAGCTTGCATTCCACAGCGTCGAGTTGGTGCCGCTCGTCCATCGTTTCGCTGAACACCTCGTCCAGCGATTCGACCAACCGCTCGCGCGGCGCCTTCCTGTCAGCCGGCAGGTCCTTGTAACCGTCCGGTATCCAGAGGTTCGTGATGCATGGCGAACCGAGCGCCCTTCCGAAAGATGCCCCGATGCGACGGCAGGCCTTTCCATGCTCGATCCAGAACTGCCTGGTGCCCGGGTCGGCGTGCGCGAGCGTGAAACCGTCGTCCGCTCTTGGATGTGCGAAAAAGGTGGGATTGAAGTCTAGGCCCAAGCCATTGTCCGAAGCCCAGTCGACCCACCCGGAGAAGTGCTCCGGCAGCAGCGCGTCTCGATCGACAGCCGTGCCGCCGGCCTCGGCATAGTTCGCATGCAGGTTCAGCCGATGAGTTCCAGGAATGAGTGACAGGGCCTTGCGGAAATCCATCCGGAGTTCTTGCGGTGTTCGCGCCCGGCCGGGATAGCTACCTGTAACGGCCAGCCCTCCGCCGACTTGGTCGGCCGAGTCCTCGAACCCTCGGATATCGTCGCCCTGCCAGCAGTGCAGGGAGAGCGGGATGGTTGCCAACCCGGCTAGGGCGTCGTCGCAGTCGACGCCTAGGCTCGCGTACCGTTCGCGGGCCAGATCGTAAGCCGTGTCCACGGGCAAGGTGCAACCAAGGATAACCGAAGCGCTGTCGGGCGAACTCGTGATGATCGCCCGACTCGGGACGATCAACAACGTTCGGCGGTATGCGCTCCCGACCTGAACGGCATGGTCTCAGTCCTTCCGCATGTGCCGGGCGAGATACAGACCCAGCCCGGTATCGTCGATGACTTGCAGTTGGGATTCCAGCCAGTCGACCACCTCTTCCTCCTTGGCGAGGATGCTCTCGATCAGCTCTCTGGAGGCGTCGTCTTCGTGGCGGGTGCAGATCTCGACGCCGTCGTTGGCGCAGGCGACGGTCTTCTTCGCGAGGGTGCAGTCGTTGGAGTGGATCTTGCCTACGTCCGCTCCGATACGGAGTTGGAACGTGTCGCGGAGGCTCGGCATCCCCTCCAAGAAGAGGATCCGGTCGATGAGCTGCTCGGCGAAGACCATGTTGGCGATGGAGTTCTTGCGAATGTGCGCGGCGATGCCCTCGTAGCCCCAGTCCAGACACATCCGGGCGTGGAGGAACGACTGGTTGATCTCGGTGAGTTCGAATTTGAGGAGGCGTCGCAACGCCTCCACGACCTTGGGGTGTCCTTGCATGGGTTGCTTCGGTGTCGAGGAGATCTACGGTTGATGGGATTCTCGCGTCAACACACTTCTGAGATCAAATAATAGCCTACCGTCTCGATCCGAGGTCCCCAATAGTCAATCCGCTGCTTGGACCCAGCGTAGTCCGCCCGGTCCCTCGTACGGCAGGCTTGCAGCACTGGAGCGGATCCCGGCCAAGATGCGAGCGAACACGGCAATCGGAGGCATCCGGGTCCCAAGCTGGGTACCGGAGCCTCTCGCGGTTGGTGCGCCGTGACGAAGCGCGGACTTGTGGCAAGGCTCGAACGCGCTGCCACGATTCGACGGGGGATGGCTCCCGAGTACCCGTTGTGGGCTTCGAACCCAGCCCTCCAAGGCGTGCTGCCGGGGACACTTGAAACTTCCGAAGGGGATCTCCGATGGATCTTGTCGAATACGCGGCTTACGGTCTCTCTTCGTCGCCGACCGCAGCTCGCAGCAACTTGTAAACAACCCCCAAGAATCCTACCGATCCCAGAGGCAGTGCGAATCCGGGATGGCCCAAGTAGTATCCATATGCTGACACCGCCAGACCGGACAGCGGAATGATCGTCGCGGCGACTACCCGCCAGATTCCAGTTGCATGACTGCGATTGATTAGCTTCCCGCGCGATTCTTGTTCGGTTTCGGCAATCCGTAGGATGCGATACGCCGCGCCGGAGTGCGTCGTTTCGTATCTGGCGAACTCAGCTGCCGGCGGCAGAGGCCCTTCGTAATGTGCAGCCACGAAACGGAGTCGGCTTTCGCCATGCTCCATCTCACGAACAAGCCTTCGGATAGGTTCCGGGGCATCAGGTCGGAGCCACTGAGAGATGCCTCCCAAGGGATGCTTGACAGGAGCTTGCTGAACCGCTCTCGAATCGGTGCTTGCTGCCGCTGACTGCGGTTCTGCGGTGGAGTCGACTTCCTGAATCGACATTCTCATCGACTAATCACGATTGGGGATCGGGGAAATCGACATCAAGTCCATCCATCGCATTCCGGAGGTATCCACCAACTCGACTCCAGTCCTGCCGCAATCCTTCTACACCTACTGCGACTTCGATGTCCTCCACGCCGATCGGCGTGGCACTGATCGCAGCCATCTCGTCCAGCACGGTACGGTTCAGCCGCACTCGGACAGTCTTCGGGGGTGTCGACTGAACAGGCACGAACCACCATGAGCCTTTCACCCGGCCCGGGCGGTCCTTTGCTTTCCGGCCGGATGCTTGCTCGCTCTTCCGCTTTTTTGCGGCTGAGCCTGCTGATCGAAAAACCCCAAGCACCCTCAATTCCTTCCTGTCCTGACTGTACCCGATGCGCCCTGACTGTTCAATTCCGCAGCCTTGGCCAAACATCTCTATTCCGTCGACGAAGGTCGACTGCGATGAGACGCGACTTGCGCGTTGAACGTCGTACAGCATGATCGATTCGACCGCTCGTGGGCTGAAACCACTATAAACAAACAACTTAGAGCTAGCGGCTCCACGTGAATGGCAGATTCGGGCTAAGTTCACGGCCGCACAGGCGACTCTCTCCAAGAGTGTGCCGGTCGCGGGATTCGACCGCCACGAGCGGTTCGCGCAGCCGCGAATCAAGTCCGGTCACCGATTCGCAGTAACGTGATCGTCCGAGCGAATGCTGGCGCGACGGTTGGGATGGGCGACGGCACGCCGAACGGACGCCTAGTCAATCCCAACCGTCTGAATGCTCGGAGAATCTCAGCGTGGAGCTGGCTTCTCCAAGAGATTTTCGACAGTTGCGACCCGCCGCAGTCCAGTGTCGCCTGCTGGCTGGTCCGACCGTTCCTGCTTCGGCGCCCGGAAGGCTTCAACCTGTACTGAGCGAACCATTGCACTCACTTGGCTGCGGAGGGCTTCGGGCAGACTCTCACTCGCGAGCGTTGCTAGAGCATCGGGCTGATCGCTGGGGAGTGCAACCGACATGCCCGAGCTGTCAGAAGCACCAGTGAAGCTGCTCCTGACTGACGCATTGGTTTGTAGACCGCCGGGAGCCTTGACGGAACAGCGACCTTGATTCCAGTCGACCGGCCACCAAGGGCCGGGGCTCGGGCTGTGCTCGTCGCCAATCTCGCAGGCATCCAAGCAGACATAGTAATCGTCCATGGCCCACCGGACGCACTGTGCGTACTCAACTGGATCGCGGAACGCGTCACAGGCTGCGATGGCTTCCTCCTCGGCTGCGTCGCAGTCCAGCCAGCAGTCGGCCGTCAACGGAGTCGCAACCAGCACTGTGAGGGTCGCCAGAGCGATGAGGAATCTGTAAGTCATGAGTGCCTCCAATGGCAATCCTCAACCACAATTCTTCGCATGTCAAATTCCCTATTGGAAGTCAAAGTCTGCGACGACTCCGGTTGCTTTGATTGAAAGGCATAAGCAACTGATTTCATTGCTCTTATCTCAAGTCGCGCTTTTTCGAGAAATCTGTGGGAACGATACTCTCGGGTCTCGTAGCGCGACTCGGCCGGCTCCGTGCTTGAGCTGACAGCATGGATGATGGACCCTATGCATGGAAGCGTGATCCCGGTTGGCCGACCGTCGCGGAACAGCCAGCTCGGAACCCGGTTGCACGATCCGGCGCGATCCCCCGGCACTACGCGCCTGTCCGACACTAATCTGCCACTACACACCTTGGCTGGCCCCGTCCCGCCCGCCGAGGTCACGTGGTCTGCGGATCTTCCGACGACCTTCTGCCTGTCGCTGGGCTTGGGGCGCGACTTTAGGCAGGCCGGGCTTTCCATGCCAACCGTTTCGTGGTGTCGATATTCGATTGGTCTGAGTCTGCGCTTCGATCTAGTAGATCTATGGGAGCGTCAAGTGCCGCCTCATCCAACGCTGACGATTGAGTTGTAGTTGCAAGTCGTTCCGTGGCGGCGGGATACCACCCGCCGCCACTTGGCTGCTTGGTTTGCCTAGAAGACCCACTTAAGCCCGAACTGGATGCGTCGAGGCTCGGAAGCCGTAACGATACGACCGGCGGCGGGCCTGCCGACTGAGGTGTTCGGACGCCCGAAGACCGGAGTGTTCGTGAAGTTGAACGACTCGAACCGGAACTGCACGTAATCGCCCTCCCATGGGAGGTTGAAGCGCCGCGAAACCGAGAAGTCCAACGCTTTCGTTCCCGGCCCCCAAATCAGGTTGCGACCGGCGTTGTCGAGGACTCCAGGGTCACCCGGGCCGATCGCGTCCGTATTGAACCAGCGATCGATCGTTCGCTGCGATGCAGGCAGGTTGATCTCGCCAATCACGTTGCCGCGGTTCGCGCCGCGCACGTTAGTCGTGTCCTGATTGAACGAGTGGCTATCTGGGGTGCCGCCAAGGAGATTTAGGATGCCGCCAATTTGCCAGCCGCCAAGAATCCACGCCCCGGGACCGGCAGTGAGCATATTCTTGCCAGGACCGAATGGGAGTTCGTACACGACACTCGTCACCCACGCCAAGCGCCGGTCGAGTGAGGCGTTGCCGCGTTCGATTGCAGCATTGTAGGTGTATCTCTGTTGCGAAGTTGTGCCGGTCGTCAGGTTCTCGTTCACCACGTCGATGTTGTGCGCCCAGGTGAATGAACTGAGGAACGTGAATCCACCGGTGAATCGCTTTTCTCCCTTCACTGTCAGGGAATTATAGTTTTGGTTCAGGAATAACGTTCCCCGCTGGTTGACTGATTGGAAGAAGGGGCGGATTTTACGCGCTTCCCAGCGTATCGTCGGGTGCGGGGCCAGCGGTCGATTAACGTCGACGTTGCCATGGATTTGCGAAGTCGACGAGCCGTTGTAGCCGATAGTCAGGAGCGTGTCGCCCGGAAGCTCGCGTTGCAGGTCGAAGAACCACTGAGCAGCGTAGAAACTCGGCCAGACACCGTCCTTCTTGATGTTCACGTTCAAGCCAGCGCGTGGCAAGCCGGCCCGGGTCGAAGCGGGGAACCCGTCCTTGGTGAAGAACGTCGTGAAGTCGCGCGGCTGATTGTTGGCGAATTCGTTCGATTGCGGTGCCCCCGTATTGAATCTGGCGGACTCGCCGCCGGTGTTGTCATGCTCACCGTAAAACAGACCCACGCCCGCTCGCACCACGGTGCTGTCATTGATTCGATACGCCATTCCGATCCTTGGGGCGAAGTTATTCTTGTCGTTCATACAAGCGCAGTCCGAACCGCTCGTAGGGGTTCGAAAATGCGGAAGGTACTCCGCTTCGCCCCATCCACCCTGCGATACAGGGAGTCGTTCGCCAGGATCGATCGCTCGGCCGTTCACTTCGCCCAGAAAACGCACAACCGTACTGTTCAAGGTGTGGCTCTGGGGGTCCGGGAATGTGGGCGTCAAGAAGAGTTCGTATCGAAGACCGAGGTTCAGGGTCAGTCTCGAGGTCAACTTCCAGTCGTCCTGAATGAAGGCCCCCCAGTACGGGACCACCTGCTCCTCTCCATTCGGCCAGCCCCAGCGACCATTCCTGTTCCAGCCCATCAGGGCGTCCGCGAGGCTGCTTCCGGTAGTGCCTCGGCTGGCGGCACTATTGGGAATCTCGGCGGTATACTCCCCGGTGTACTGGAAGCGTCCCCGCCTGAAGCGCGATGGCGACCTCGGAATCTGCGTCCTGCGGTACTCGACACCGACCTTCAGCGTATGGGCCCCCCTTACCCATGTGAAGTTGTCGGAGATCTGCAGGTTGTCCATCTTGTTCACATTCGGCCAGAAGGCGCGAGGACCGACCGACTGGAAACCGCTCAGTGTCGAAAGGGCGTATCCGTGGTCGAGACCGTCGTCGAGTGAATCTCCGGGAGCACCGAGGACTCCGAACGTCGGATTCAGCGCCTCTGTAAACGGTATATCGAATCGTGTCGGGAAGAACGTGTATCCGAAGCGCAGCTCGTTGAACATCGTGGGTCCCAACGTCGTATTGAGAGCTGATGCCCAGTTCTGGCCCGGGAGGTCAATCGTCTGCCCGTTGCCGCCGTTCGCCGGCAGGGGCAGGTTGCCATTCTGCAGGACGAATTCGTCGCGTATCGAGTAGCGAGCGAACCAGCGGTTGCTGTCATTGATGTTGTAGTCGAATCGCATGTCGTACTGGTTGTGGTCAATGGTGTCCGCCGGCGAAAAGAAGAAATTGTTGCGCTGATGCTCGCGGCCCGGAATGTTGGGGGCAGGATAGTTCGCCAGCAAGGCCGTAGCGACGGGGTCGAAACGACTAGCCGGAATCTGGAGTTGCGGGAACTGCTGACGCACTCCGTCCGAGTTCGTGAGCGGATCGTAGATCAGACGGTCAGGGTCGGGCTGATTCGAGAAATCGCCTCCCAAGGCTTCCCGGCTAGGGATGGAGGATGTGAAGCTCTGTCCAGCCCGGTCCTTCGTTCCTTGGAAGCTGAAGAACCCGAACAGCGTGTTCTTGACGATCGGTCCACCGATGGTTCCGCCGTACTGGTTCCGTCGCAGCGTCGGTTTGTCCGCGCCCACGCGGTTGGCGAAGAAGTTCGTCCCGTCCAACTTGTCGTTACGAATGAATTCGTACAGCGAGCCGTGGTACTGGTTTGTCCCTGACTTGGTGCTGACCAGCACCTTGGCACCCATGCGGTAGCCGTACTCAGCCGACATGTTGTTGGTCACGACCTTGAATTCTCCGACAGCATCGACCGACGGTTTGGTCGCCTGCGCTTGGAAGCCCAAGGCGCCACCGGAGTTGCGGGACGAATTGTCCGCACCGTCAAGCAGCACGTTCGTCTGAGCTGCGTGCATGCCGACCGCGAGGATGCCGCCCTCTCCGCCTCGTACGCCGTCGTGACGGGTGCCTTTGCCCATCTCGCGCGAAGGCAGGACACCGACCGAGAATTTCGCGAGTTCCAAGTAGTTGCGACCGTTCAGCGGCATCTCGAGAATGCGCTTCGAGTCGATCACCTGTCCGACTTCGGTCTTCTCGGACTGGATCAGGATGGCCGCTGCGCTGACCTCGACGGTCTCGGTCACCGAGCCGACCGACAGCGCACAGTCCAGACGCATCGTCTGCTGCACCTCCAGCCGCACCTCGGGATACTCCTGGTTAGCGAACCCCTCCGAGGAGCAGGTAAGCGAGTACAGGCCCTGGTTGAGGCCCGGCACGGTGAAGAACCCCACTTCGTTTGTGGAGGCCGCGATTTCGACGCCGGTCTCGATGTTGGCCACGACGACGTTTGCGCCCGGGATGACCGCGCCGGTGTCATCGGTCACGGTTCCTTGAATTGTTCCGCTTGTCTGGCCCAGAGCCAGCGCAGCCAGCGCCATCCCCACAAGCAGCAGGCGAGTCACGGTTCGCATAGTTGTTACCCCCAGTCCCCCTCGGCACGCTCCAACTTCGCTCCATCGAGAGCGGTATCGTGCCCGCCACGATAGTACCCATTTTTTGTGCCAGCGTCAAGACGGTGGCGCAGGCTCCATGCTGCGGTACTCGCCATCTCCTATTGAGGCAAGGCTCCTTGGCCTTTGGAGACCCGCCCCGACATCCCGTCAACTGCGTCCCGAGTTGGGCCGTCGGTTCTCGCCAGCCTCGTTAGTCTACCGATGACCGTTCCTGATTCGCCGGAACCTCTCCAGCGACTTCGCGGTGCGCTCTGTCTGACCCAGCTCACGGTAAATCCCGACCAACGCGTACTGGACGTTCTCGTCCGCCGGCGAGAGCCTCGCGGCCGTCTCAAGTGCATCTGCTGCCTCGGCCAACCGATTTGCTTTGCGTAACACCAGTCCGAGTTCAGCGTAGGCCGCCGCGTGTTTAGGATCTGAGGCGACAGCGGAGCGAAGCGCCGCTTCGGCTTCCTCCAAGTTGCCGAGGTCATGCCAGAGACTTCCGAGGTGGTATCCCGGCCAAGGCGATTCTGTTCCTGCTTCGCCATCGAGTGCGATCGCGCGTTCGTACGCCTTGATCGCACCCTTGAAGTCTCCGAGGCCCTCCAAGCATTGGCCCAGCAGGTCGTGCGCCTCTGCCGATTCGGGGTTCAAGCGAATCGCTTCGCGGATGTCCTCCAGACTTGACTGGAAGCGCTGCTGGTCGTAACGGACGCGGGCACGCGTGTAGCGATACCGAGGCTCCTGCGGTTGAGCCTCGATCAATCGTTCCAGTTCGGGTCGAGCCCAGTGCGAACGGCCCAGCTTGATGTACGCGCTGGCGAGAAGGAAACGAGTCGGCGAGTCGAGTGCTGCGATCGCATCTGACCTCTTCAGTTCTTTAGCAGCCAAGAACACGCGACCCGCTTGGTAGTGGGCGAGACCCAGCGCTCGGTGCAACTCCGAACTTCTTGGATTGGCATCCGAGGCACCGTACAGTACGCTTTC
Organism: Bryobacterales bacterium; assembly: GCA_965242625.1. GTDB lineage: Bacteria > Acidobacteriota > Terriglobia > Bryobacterales > UBA6623 > VXMF01. The sequence goes on from CBDEST010000005.1 coordinate 3,224,459, forward strand.
CGCAAGGGCCCACTCTCCCGCCACAATGGCCGACTGCAGCGCGGCGGCGTCACTCTGCGACAGGCCGAGGCGGTCTGGATCCAAGTTCACATCTGTCGCGTCGGCACTGCATAGGGAGGCGACAGAAATGGTGATCGCGCCAACGACTCGCACGGTCAAGCTCAGACTGCGCCGTGGGTCGGTCACGCGATCACTCCGCGCAGTCGGGCGGCAATTCAGGATTGATCCGCCGCAGCCCTTGGCAGGCATTGCTTGCCGCCTTGGAGTCTCCTTGGGCACGCAGCAAGAGGATCAGCGGCTGATACGGACTGACGTACCAAGGGTCAGCCCTCAGTGCGTTCTGGAACGCCTGGATGGCTTCGTCCGGCTGCCCGAGTCCAAGTTGCAGGCGACCGGTCTCGAACCAAGCCTGCGCGTATCCGGGATGGATTCGCACGGTGTCAGCGAGGCGGACCAGCACTGCGGCCGTGTCCGCCTCGGGACGAGTCATCATGCGGACAGCGGAGTGGTAGTGCCGGATCGCTTCCCGCGGAGCCGCTAGGTGGCTCACGCTGATGGTCTCGCCCTGGTTCCGATCCAAGCGGTGCAAGACGAATGCTGGTATTCCCGGATCCCTTGGCAGACTCGCGACCGAATCCTCGACCTGCCGATAGCCGGGAGCGTCAATTCGTAACGAGCAGTCCGCCGAATCCCCGTCGGCGCCGAAGGTAAATTCCCCGTCCGAGTCGACGCGGGCCGTTTGCACTCTATCGCCGCATCGCAGGGCGATCTCCGTCCGTTCCGGGAGCGGGTTGCCGTCATCCGTGATCATGCGACCGCGAATGGTCGTACTGACCGCGGGAACCGTGCAGAGTGCCGCTACGAGGATCAACCGCAGCGTCATGCCGCCATCATACTGGGGAACTGTGCTGCGGGTGCGGCCCATCCTCTGTCTGATCGTGGTGGCAGTCGCGCCGGTGGCGGCGCAGCGATTTGAGGACGCGATTCCGCATTCTGGCATCGCGTTTCGGCACGAAGCCTCCAAGACGCCACGCAAATACCTGCCTGAAACGATGGGCGGCGGCGTGGCGATCTTCGACGCGAACCTAGACGGCCAGATGGACGTGTTCTTCGTAAACGGGGCCAAGCTGGATTTCCCGCATTCGCAAGGCGTTGAACCGGACAAGTCAGCAGCGCGCTTTTGGAACCGCTTGTACCTCAATCGAGGTCGTTTGCGATTTGAGGACGCTACCGAACGCTACCGGCTGCAAGGCCGGGGGTATGGGATGGGAGCCGCTGTCGGCGACTACGACAATGACGGGGACCCCGACCTCTTGGTCACCAACGCTGCGACCGGTGATGTCCCGGCCGCGATCCTTTACCGCAACGAGGATGGGATTAGATTCTCCGATGTGACGCAAGAAGCCGGGATCGGAATCCGCGGCTGGGCCACCAGCGCGGGATTCTTCGACGCCGACAATGACGGTGACCTCGATCTGTTCGTATCGCGCTACATGCGATGGCGATTCGACATCGATCGCGCTTGCGGGATGGAAGCGAGCTACGGGCGCTCGTACTGCCACCCGGACCTGTTCGCTCCCGAGACCGCAGTCTTCTACCGCAACGACGGTGACGGCACGTTTGCGGACGTCAGCGAGGCTGCCGGCATTGCTGACCATCCCGGCAAGGGACTGGGGCTAGCGTTTGCCGACTACGACCAAGATGGCTGGATCGATGTCGCGGTTGCCAACGATTCCTATCCGCAGCACCTCTTCCGGAATCTCGGTGATGGCACTTTCGCCGAAGATGGCCTGATCGCGGGAATGGCTTACAACGACCATGGCGAAGAGTTCGCTGGCATGGGCATTTTGTTTGAAGATCTCGACGGCGATGCCTTGCCGGATCTCCTTGTGACGACGCTTTCCCAAGAGCGATACGCACTCTTCTATAACGCCCGGTCCGGCCGATTCGACTACTACACCGGGCGGTCCGGATTGGGCAGGGCAACCGCGCTCTTGGCCGGGTGGGGGCTTGCGACGCTGGATGCCGACGCAGACGGACGGCGTGAGGTGTTCTTCGCGAACAGCCATGTCATGGACAACATCGGCCAGTCGCAGCCGCACGTGAGCTATCGACAGCCACCGCTCTTGATGAAGATGACCGGAAGGCAGATGTCCGACATCTCCGGCTCAGCTGGAGATCTGTTCGAAGAGACATGGACGAGCAGAGGGGCCGCTGTTGGCGAGCTGGACGGTGATGGGCTCCCTGACATCGTTGTTTCGAACTTGGATTCCAAGCCGTACCTCGCGAGGAATGTGACCGCGGATGCCGGCCATTGGGTCGGCATTCGCCTGAGGGGATGTGCTAGCAACCGCGATGGCATCGGAGCGCACCTCGTGCTCAGGCGGCCTTCTGGCCCGAATCAGTATCGAACCGTGACTCGGGCGGGGAGCTACCTCTCGTCCCGCGACCCGCGAGCGTTCTTCGGCGTTGGTCCCGATACCGAAGGCATCCGTTTGGAGGTGAACTGGCCGAGTGGGTCGTCCAGCGAGGTCAGTGATCTGCAGATCGACAGAGTTACCGAAGTGCGCGAGGATCTCGGTTGCATCGAAGGCGGACCATCAGTCCGAGCAGCCGAGGAAGAACGGTAGGCGGTGGTTTGAGTCCTGCGATCCGACAGTCCATCCGCTTCGTCCAGTCGGTTAACTCGCCAACTGCCGCGACGCATCAATCGGTGGCGAGGGCTGTTTCAACGACCACAGCCCAAGCGGTCGGTCAATCGGTTCCCCTTGCATCCCGCCGCGTCGCTGCCTGTAGACTGTGTGCCATGAATCGTAGAATCCGAATTGCAATCCTTGCGGCGCTATTCGTCAGCCTCTGTTTCCCCGCGACCCACCCTCCCAACGTTGTCGTGGTCTTGGTCGATGACTTGGGCTGGATGGACCTCGGCTGCCAGGGATCGGACTTCTATCGAACCCCCAACATCGACCGTCTCGCAGCCACGGGGATGCGCTTCACGGACGGCTACGCCTCATGCGCGGTCTGCTCGCCCACGCGGGCGGCGCTTATGACGGGCCGCTCCCCCGCGCGGCTCGGCATCACTGATTGGATTCGGGCCGAGTTCCAACTGAGTGCTCGCCAGTGGCCCAATATTCGCGGCAAGTTCGGCTATCACCGATCCTCCGACAGCAGTAGACGACTGCTCACTCCGGTCAACGAGTTGGTTCTGCCGCACAGCGAGATCACATTGGCTGAGATGCTCAAGCCGCTGGGATACACGAGTGCCTATATCGGGAAGTGGCATCTTGGCGGACGAGGCTATCTCCCCGTGGATCAGGGGTTTGACGAGAATTACGGTGGCTGGGACTACGGCCAGCCGCCGTCCTACTTCGATCCATTCGTGGAGTTGCCGCGCTTGCCGATGGGGATACCGACACTGGCTCCGAGGAACAAGGGCGAGTACTTGACGGATCGAGAGGCAGACGAGGCTGTTCGATTCATCGAGCGCAACAGTGAGAGGCCCTTCTTCCTGTACGTTGCGCACTATGCCGTCCATACGCCGATCCAGGCCAAGGGGGAGCTGATCGCCGATTACAAGCGCTTGCAAGACGGGCAGGGGCAGGACGATCCGGTCTACGCGGCAATGGTTCACAGCGTCGACGACGCCATGGGACGGATGCTGGACACATTGGAGCGGACAGGGGTGGCTGAGCGCACGATGATCGTGTTCACGGGCGACAACGGCGGCTTGGACCGCCAGGGCCGCCCGACGGAGAACGCTCCCCTGCGGAGTGGCAAGGGCTATGCGTACGAGGGAGGCTTGCGGACGCCTTGGATCATCCGGTGGCCCGGCGTCACCGAGCCAGGCTCGGTCTCCGGCGAGCCGATCGCGAGCATCGACTTGATGCCGACAGTAGCTGCCGCGGTCGGCACTAGGCCGCCAGTCGACCGAGTGATCGATGGGATGGACCTCGGCCCGGCACTACGGGGAGGGAATTTGCCCGAGCGGCCCTTGGTTTGGCACTTCCCGCACTACCGGCACGGCGCGGGGCACGATCCGTACTCGGCCATTCGGAAAGGCGACTGGAAGCTGATTCGGTTCTACGATCCGCCGAAGACCGAACTCTTCAACCTAGCTGCGGATCTCGGCGAGAAGACCGACCTCGCTACTTCAAACCCGAGTAAGGTCAAGGAACTCGTGACAGCACTCGACTCCAGACTCAGTTCGGTCCGAGCTCGCTTGCCCGAGGTGCCGGAATAGTTAGCGTGGTGTGGCCGATGCCCGGTCGACGCGCCAGCCTTGAGTGTCCTCTTGACGCCCGTGCCAGTATACGGCTATAGTGGATAGAGGATCAATGTGAGACGATGCATTGCCCTTTCGGTTCCGTGTTCAAAGTCGTTCCAGTGCCGATCGGTGAGCGCGCCACCGTTCTGATTGCCTGATTCAAGGTCGAAGACTCAACCCCGGCCAAGAGTTCGGATTCACGTTGTACGCGCAACGCGCTCGGGTCACAGGACACATCTCCAACTCTGCTACGACTTCATGACGCACGAGAGCCTACGCATCCTGATTGAACAGGGCGAGAGCACGACGCTTGAGTTCAAGGAAAACTTCTCGGCCAGTTTCGCACGGGAAGTTGTGGCTCTAGCCAATACCATCGGTGGCAAAGTTCTCGTTGGTGTGAACGATGGCGGCAAGATGATCGGGGCGGGGGATTCCAACACATTGCGGGCTCGCATTCAGGATGTTGCCAGTAACTGCGCCCCCCCGGTGCGTATCCTGGTGGAGCCGATCGCCGGGATACTCGTCGTTCACGTGAGCGAGAGCGATTCCAAGCCGGTGCAGTGCAGCGATGGATACTTCCGGCGACAAGGTGCTGTAACTCAGAAACTGAATCGCGACGAACTCCGTGATTTCTTCCGGCAAGAAGGAGCAATTCGATTCGATCTGTCGATTTGCCCTCGATTCAACTATCCAGAGGACTTCGATCACCAGAAATTCGAGACTTGGCTGAGGCTCTCTAGTATCTCGCGAGAGACCACTGTCGAAGAAATCTTGGTAAACATCGGAGCGGCTGAATGGGCTAATCGTCGCTTGCAGTTTCGGAACGCCGGTGTACTGTTGTTTGCGAAAAATGTGCGTCACTTCTTGCCGCAGTCGTATATTACTTGCTTGTTGGCAAGGGCCACGGATAAAGCAGACATCCTTGATCGGAAGGATTTTGAAGGCGGTCTCGTGGCCGACATTGAAGATGCACTTAGATTCATCAGCCGCAACACTCGAACGGCTTATGAAATCAAGAGTCTGATTCGAAAGAACATTCCCGAGTATCCGCCCGATGTATTGCGTGAAGCAATTACAAATGCAGTGATGCATCGCGATTGGTTTATCGAAGGTGCTAATGTCTTTGTTGAAATATACTCTGATCGAATTGAAATCTCGAATCCGGCCGGTTTGCCGCAGATCCTCTCACTTGGTGATCTCGGGCGCAGGAGCGTACGCAGGAATCCGTTAATTGCTGATCTCTTTCACCGAATCAATTTCATTGAGAATGCAGGAAATGGCATCCAGCGAATGCGGAATGAGATGCGTGCCCAAGGCTGCCCAGAGCCCGAGTTCGCTATGGACGGATTCTTTGTCGCGACTTTGCGGCCCAACCCTGCGGTGCGGGATGTCGGCGCGACAGATCGGACCGCCACGGAACCCCGCACAGATGTCGATACCCGTGTCGCTACGGTGGATCGTCTGCTTCAAGTGGTCTCGGGAGAGATGACCAGCCGGCATCTCCGCCGAGCCCTCTGCTTGAAGAACGCTGACCATTTCCGTAAGGCCTACTTGATTCCCGCCCTCCGGTCTGGTCTGCTCGAAATGACGATTCCGGGCAAGCCGCGCAGCAAGAATCAACGCTATCGTCTCTCGAAGACCGGACGCGAGTTCTTGATGTCGCAGACAGCCCAAGAGAACCCGCCTATGGGTGCGGCAGGGTGACTCCCAATGGATGTATCCCCCCGCTGCAGTCGATGTGACCATGCAAGTTGCAACCGTTGCAGGGCACCAAGCTGTCCAGGGAAAGATGATCGTTCAGGGCTACGAGAACTGCCCAATTCGAACGGCAACCAGCATTCGTTCAAGCTCCACGCAAGTCCTGCTTCTAGCGAGGCTCCGTTTCAGCCCAACAACTCCAAGCCGGTGAAGCGAGTGCGAGCTTCGGGCGATACTGCTACGGCACTGCCGTGCCTCTCCCCCGACTGCATGGACTACGAACTTCGGCACCTGCAGGAGGGGCGGTCCGGTGGTGTTTGAAAAGAACGCAGACGGAGCGGGTAGCCGCAGGCAGGGATCCCAGACGCTCCTAGTTGGAGTCCGAATTCGCGAGCAACTCGAGGAATCGCGCCGAAGACGCGATGCCCATGTGGAAGTTCCGAAGACTGAATTTCTCATTCGGGGCATGCAGCGAGTCGTCTGGCAGTCCGTAGCCCATCAAGACAGTCGGAATGCCCAAGTGCTGCTGGAAGTCGCCCACTACCGGAATCGAGCCTCCCATGCGGATAAAGACCGTCTTCCGTCCCCATACGTCTTCCAGCGCTCGCGACGCCGTCTGGACCGCAGGGTGGTCGGTAGGAGTCAAGGTGGCGGCAGCCGAATGGATAACCGTTACATCGACTGACACGCCGGCCGGAGTGTTGCGCGAGACGAATTCTCTCATTGCCTCCAGAATTGATTCAGGATCTTGGTTCGCTACCAAGCGAGCACTGACCTTCGCCGATGCCGTTGCCGGGATCACCGTCTTGGCGCCCGGCCCCGTGAAGCCTCCCGGCATTCCGTGGACCTCGAACGTGGGCCGTGCGCCGACACGTTCGAACACGCTGTAGCCGGGCTCGCCTGTCAGCACCGACGCACCGACCTCTTCGCGCCGGAATTCGTCTTCGTCAAAGTCGATGCTGGCCCAGCTCTCCAGCTCCTGTTGGGAGGGTGCCTCGACTGCGTCGTAGAAGCCGGGAATCAGTATGCGCCCCTCGGCGTCCTTGCACTTGGCAAGCAACTCGATCAATCCGAAAACCGCGTTCGGGGCCACTCCTCCGAACAAGCCCGAGTGGAGGTCCTTTGCTGCGCTTCGCGCGAACCACTCGGTGTACACCATGCCGCGAAGCCCCGTGCAGATCGTCGGGGTGTCCGGCTTGTACATCGCCGAGTCCGACACCAGTGCCACGTCCGCGGCGAGCCGCTCTCGGTTTGAAGCCACGAAATTGGATATCACCTCGCCGCCGACTTCTTCCTCGCCCTCTACCAAGAACTTGATGTTGACTGGCAGCTGGCCGCGCGCTTGGCGCAGAGACTCCAAAGCCTTGATGTTCGCGAGCACCTGCCCCTTGTCGTCGGAGGCTCCGCGGGCGTAGACCTGGCCGTCCCGGACAGTGGGCTCGAAGGGTGGCGAGATCCATTCGTCGAGCGGATCGACCGGCTGCACGTCGTAGTGTCCGTACAGCAGCACCGTCGGCTTGCCCGGAGCGCCCAGCCATTCGCCGTAGACAAGCGGATGCCCGTCTCCCCGAATCACCTCGACCGACTCGAGGCCGGCCTGCTCCATCTGAGCGCGGACGTATGCGGCCGCGCGCTCGATATCGGGCTTGTGGTCCGGCAGCGTGCTGACGCTGGGGATCCTGATGAAGTCGAAGAGTTCGGATTCGTAACGGTTGCGTTGCGCGGTGGCGTGTTCGGCGGCGGTTGGCATCGACTCTCAGGATAGTGCGCTGGAGCGCTCGGACAACGATCGTGATGGCAGTGTCGGAATCAAGATGGGCGTGCAACGAGGTCGAATCCCCGGTCTCCGTGCCAAGATGGAGTCATCACGTCGGCATGAAGACCGCCATCATCGGGTTGCCGCAGGTCGGCAAGACCAGCCTGTTCAAGATTCTCACCGGCACGGCATCGGAGAGCCGGATCGGAGCGACCAAGGTCCAACTCGGCATAGCCAAGGTGCCGGACAGGCGCTTGGACGCGCTCGCCGAGCTCTTCCAGCCGCCCAAAGTCGTTGCCGCGACGATCGAATACGCCGACATGCCCGGCCTGTCGCGCGACGCGTTGCGGGAGGCCAGCTACATCGGCAGCCTGCGCACCGTCGACGCGTTCGCTCACGTGCTCCGATTGTTCGATGACGAGACGGTAATGCACGTGGACGGATCGCTGGATCCGTGTCGCGACGCGGGCAACATCGACCTCGAACTGATCTTGAACGATCTGCAAGTCGTCGAGAAGCGCATCGCTCGGGTCGCCAAGGACCTCAAGCGGATCAAGGATTCCGGGCTCGCCAGCGAGATGGATCTGCTCGAGCGATGCCGGACGTGCTTGGAGGGGGAGCGTCCGCTACGCGAGCTGGACCTGAACCCCGAGCAGTCAAAGCAGCTCAAGGGCTTCCAGTTCCTATCGGAGAAGCCGATGCTGATGGTGCTCAACCTTGGGGACGAGCATGCCGCAGATCTCGAAGCCATCGCTCGGCGGTACGAAAGCGACTTGGTCGGAGACCGCAAGAACGTGGCGCTAGCCGCTGTCTGCGGCAGCTTGGAGTCGGAACTCGTGGACCTCGAAGAGGCTGACCGCCGGGAATACCTCGACAGCTACGGTTTGGTCGAGTCGGGTATCGAGCGGCTGGTAGCCGCGACATACTCGTTGCTTGGCCTGATGTCCTTCCTCACCGCCGGAGAGACCGAATGCCGAGCATGGACAGTGAAGCGCGATTCCACGGCAGTCACCGCGGCCGGCACCGTCCATACGGATTTCGCCAAGCGGTTCATTCGCGCCGAGACGATCCAGTGGCAAGCACTAGTCGAAGACGGAGGCTACGCCCAAGCCCGCCAGCTCGGCCACTTGCGACTCGAGGGCAAGGATTACGTCGTGCAAGACGGCGACGTGCTGGTTTTTCGCCACGGCTGACCGGGCGGGGTTCTACCCGTCTCGCAAGCCTACGGCTTGCCCCGCGGGTCGCGCACGAACCCTTCGCGATTTGGCATCACCACTTTGGGTAGAGATGCGCGGTCCAGGGTAGCGTTCTCGTCGACGATCCCGCTGAGGGAAAGCACGTACGCGGTCACGGCGTAGAGCTGGTCAGCGTTCAGTGTGCCCGGTTCCTCGAACGGCATGGCCCGCCTGGTGTAGTCGAACAGGGTCGTGGCATACGGCCAGTAGCTCCCTACGGTCTTGATGGGAGGTGCTTGCTTCAGGTCTTCCGGACCGCCCACGAGAGCTGCTTGATCGCCGCCTGCGCCAGCCTCCCCGTGACATTCCTTGCAGCGAACCTCGTAGACTTGCGCTCCGTCTTGGACCGAACCGCTGCCCTCTGGCAGTTCCTCGCCCTCGGGCCCGATGGTCATGTCCCAATTCGCGACCTCGTCCGGTGCAGCCTCCCGGCCCAAACCGAATTGCTGGGCGCAGAGCGGCTGGATAGCGAGGGCGCAGACGAGGATCCAGTTAGGCTTCCGCATTGGTCACGCTCCCGTCGGCCGCGATGCGCCAGCCCTTGATGCGATTGCAGTGGTACAGGGAGTAGCTGCCGCGCTCCGCGATCAACTCCTCCCTTGACGGCTGCATGTACCCGGATTCGTCCCGGCACCGCGACAACAGCACGCACTCGGCACCGTCCCATGTCCACGGGAGGCGGAAACGCGTGAATGCCATGGAGTAGACCGGCTCTTGGAGGGCGGCCTCCGTCCACGTCGCCCCGCCATCCGCGGACACATCCACAGCGGTGATCTTCCCGCGTCCCGACCAAGCTAGGCCTGTGATTTCGCGGAACCCCGGACCGTTCAGGGACTGCCCGCCCGAAGGGGCTGTGATCACGGACTTCGCATCCATCTCGAAGGTGAAAATCCAAGCCTTGCCGTCTTCCATGAACTCGGTGTACTTGGATGTTTCGTCCTTGACGTATTGCGGCCCCTCGGTCAGCTTGATTCGCCGAAGCCATTTCACGTTCGTGTTGCCTTCCCACCCGGGGATGACGAGACGGATCGGATAGCCTTGCTCCGGCCGCAGTGCCTCGCCGTTCTGGCCGTAGGCAACGATGCAATCGTCCAAGGCCTTCTCGAGCGGAACGCTGCGCTGCATGCGGCAGGCGTCGGCACCTTCGGCGAGGATCCACTTCGCTTCGGGCTGGACACCCGCCTCTTCCAAGAGGGTGCGCAGCGGAACGCCGGTCCACTCGCTGCAGCTCGCGAGCCCGTGGCTGAGCTGGACGGTGGGCGCGCCCTTCGGGCTCCACTCGCCGCCGCTGTTTCCCGAGCACTCCACGAAGTGAACGCGAGAGACGGACGGCAGCCGCTTCAAATCGTCGACCGCGAAGGCGAGCGGGCGATCCACCAAGCCGTGAACGCGCAGTTCGTGGGACGCCGGCTCGATGGTCGGCACGCCGGCGTGATGTCGCTCGAAGTGCAGCGCCGACGGGGTAATGATTCCGTAGGTCTGGTCCAACGGCGTGCGCGACGAAGCCGCTTCCGGCGTCTTCGTGTCGCGAACGCCCCGCGCGGCCTTCTCGAAGGGGCTGCGCTCGCCGTAGCGGCGCACCGGGGCACCGAGAGCGCTGGGACCGCCCGCCTCTTCCTCGGGTATGGTTTCCGGTGCTTGGCATGCTGTGAGCCAAGCGGCTCCGGCGAATGCCCCGGCTCCCAAGAACGCTCTGCGACTCGAATGATTCATGGCGAATTTAGGCTTTAGCTTAGCGCGGCTTGGCTGCCCGCGTAAATCCCGCCGATCGCGCCCCGAGCGTCCGGTGCGTCATGTGCGTGGACTGAGGGAGTCCGTCGCTGTAGCAGAGGGAACGGACGGTCCCAGAACTAGATCGCGATGGAGTCAATTCCGAGTGTCCCAGGCGGTCGGTACAATACGGTGCAAGCCTGTGATGCGCCGCCGATTCCCGTCTATCCATCCTGTGCGGCTCGGCTTTGCAGTGTTAGCCCTAGCCATGTGCCTGTCAGCCGGAACCCGACCGTTCGTCATGGGCACGCGCGGGGTCGTCGTATCAGGTCATCACCAAGCCAGCGACGCCGGGCTGGACATCCTTAAGGCCGGGGGCAACGCAGTCGACGCGGGCGTCGCGACGGTATTCGCTCAAGCCGTCGTCGAATTCGACAGGTTTGGAATCGGCGGGGAGGTGCCGATCCTCATCTACAGCGCCGAGCAAGGGCGTGTTGTTGCGATTAACGGGCAAGGCCAGGCCCCGCGCAATGCGACCGTCGAGTGGTTCCGGGACAAGGGCATCCAAGCCATCCCCGGGGACTGCTTTCTCGCGGCTCCGGTACCTGCCGCCGTCGGGTCCCTGATCCTCGCGCTTGAGCGGTTCGGCACGAAGACGCTGGGCGAGGTTCTCGCACCGGCTATCAGCATCGCCGAGACTGGCTTCGCGGTATTTCCGACCTACTTGGAAAACCTAGGCGGAGCGGCGGATCGCTTTGAAGCGGAATGGCCTTCCTCGGCAAAGATATTCCTGCCCGACGGGGCACTGCCCGAGGTTGGCGACCTCTTGATCCAGCGAGACTTGGCGTCCATGTACAAGCGTCTCGTAGCCGCTGAGTCGGAAGCGTCGGCGGAGGGCCGGGTCGCCGGGCTGCGCGCCGCGCACGACCTGTTCTACAAGGGTGCGATTGCCGACGAGATCGTCGCGTTCCAAAAGAACTTTCGCTGCACCGACGCGAACGGTATCACGTCGACCGGACTGCTCGAGACCGAGGACTTCCGGGCGTTCCGGCCGCGCGTCGAGGACGCCGTGCGGACCACGTATCGCGACGTGGAGGTGTACAAAATCGGATTCTGGTCGCAAGGCCCGGTCTTGCTCCAGTCCCTGAACCTCTTGGAGGCTTACGACCTGCAGGCGCTCGGCCACAACACAGCGCCGTACCTGCACCTCTTGGCGGAGGCGATGAAACTGGCGTACGCCGATCGGGAGTGGTACTACGGCGATCCGGATTTCGTGGGAGTGCCGGAACGCGGATTGCTGTCCAAGGACTACGCCGCCGAGCGGCGCAAGCTCATCGACCGCTCCAAGCCGTCGCTGCAGCTCCGGCCCGGCGATCCGTATCCGTTCCAAGAGCAGGTCATGGCGCATGCCCCGATTCCCGAAACCGTGCCCTTCCGGCCCGATCCTCCGGGGACCACCGGCACGCGCGTCGCTGACGCCGCGGGCAACGTGTTCTCGGCCACGCCCAGCGGCGGATGGTTCCATACGTCACCGATCATCGAAGGCTTGGGATTCGTGCTCGGAACTCGGTGCCAGGCGTTTTTCCTCGACGAGTCGCGGGCGAACGGCTTGGAGCCGGGCAAGCAGCCGCGAACGACCCTCACGCCCACGCTCGCCCTGCGTGACGGCGAGCCGTTCATGGCGTGGGGCACGCCCGGCGGCGACGCCCAGGATCAAGTGAACCTGCAGTTCCTGCTGAATGTCGTGGAGTTCGGCATGGACATCCAGTCGGCACTCGACGCGCCGCTGATGCAAATCCTCGACTTCCCGCCTTCGTTCTTCCCGCGCGAGGTACAGCCGGGAACCATGCGGATCGAGAGTCGCTTGGACGACGAGACGATCGCCGAATTGGAAGCCTTGGGCCACACCGTGCAGTCCGCCGGCGAATGGAGCATCGGCGATGCCACCGCGCTCAGGGTGGATCGCGAGCGCGGAGTGCTCTACGGAGCGGCGGGTCCTCGTCGCGACAAGTCTTACGCCCTCGCTTGGTAGACCGCTGACTCGCCCGGAAGCCGGGGTCTGGTCGGAGTGCGGGATCGTGGTGCGGACAGGCCCGCTACGGGATCGAATCGGTCTCCGGTCGCACGTGCGGAGCGACGCCGCATGGCCTCGCAAACAGCGGTGCTACGATGAAATTTCGACGCGTTGACGGCCCACCGGCCGATTCCCGGGATTCCTTCCCATGCGCTGGAGCCGCCTTCACATCCCGACCTTGCGGGACGACCCCTCGGAAGCGGAGGTCGCAAGCCACAAACTCCTCCTGCGGGCGGGCTATGTCCGCCAGTTATCGGCAGGCTTGTTCTGTTACCTCTACCTAGCCCAGCGATCGCTGCAGAAGATCGAGCGCATCGTCCGCGAGGAAATGGACGCGATCGGGGCGCAGGAGATTTACACCCCCGAACTCCATCCGGCCGAAGTCTGGAAGAAAAGCGGCCGCTGGGACGCCATCGGGGGCGATATGTTCCGCCTCAAGGATCGCTGGGGCCGGGAGCTGTGCCTCGGCATGACCGAGGAGGAAGTCGTCACGAACCTCGCCCTCGGCGAATTGCGGAGTTACAAGCAACTGCCGCAGATCTGGTATCAGATCCAAGCCAAATTCCGGGACGAGCCGCGCCCCAAGTCCGGTCTGATGCGCGTGCGGCGCTTCACCATGAAGGACTCCTATACGTTCGACATGGACGCCGCGGGACTGGATCACGCGTACACCCTGCACTACGAGGCGTATTGCCGGATATTCGATCGCAGCGGACTCGAGTACCTGCCGGTCGACGCCCATTCCGGCGCGATGGGCGGGAGCGAGTCGTGCGAATTCATGGTGCCGTCGCCGGCCGGCGAGGACTGGCTGATCGAGTGTCCCGCCTCCGGCTACCGAGCCAATTTGGAAAAGGCAGTTACGCAACCGAGGCCGCCGGAAGTCCCCGACCCGGCCGGCGATGCCCCGCCGGAGGTCTTCGCCACGCCGGGCAAGAAGACCATCGAGGAAGTGGCCGCGTTCGACGGGCTGCCTGCCACGTCGCACATCAAGGCTCTTGCGATGGCCATCGATGGCCGTCCGCACCTAGTGCTGCTGCGCGGAGACCATCAGCTCAGCGAGACGAAACTTGCGGCCCAGACCGACGCGAACGAACTCCGGCCTGCCCATCCGGAAGAGATCGAGCAGTGGCTAGGCGCCGAGGCCGGCTTCGTAGGGCCAGTGGGTGTCGACAGCATTGAATTGCTTGCCGACTCGGCCTTGGAAGGGCGTCGCAACATGATTGCCGGGGCGAACAGGTCTGGCTTCCACTTGCGGAACGTCACGCCGGGGCGCGACTTCCAAGCGCGGTTCGCCGACCTCCGGGAAGCGGAGGACGGCGATCTCGACATTGCTTCGGGTGAGCCCGTGCGGCGGCGCAAAGCGATCGAAGTCGGGCACATCTTCAAGCTCGGCTACAAGTATTCGCGGTCGTTGGGGTTGAGCGTGCTGGACGAGGATGGCAAGGCCGTGACCCCGATCATGGGCTCGTACGGAATCGGGATCGAGCGCATTCTGACCGGCGCGATCGAGCAGAACCACGACCAGTCGGGAATCGTCCTGCCGGTGTCGATCGCTCCCTTCCAAGCGGTCGTCACCCCGGTCAATATCAAGCAGGACGAGCAGCGCGCAGCCGCCGATGCGATTTACGCGCAGTTGCAGGCTGCCGGAGTGGATGTGCTCCTGGACGACCGCTCCCTGAGAGCGGGAGTGAAGTTCAAGGATGCCGACCTGATTGGCGTGCCGTTTCGCGTAACGGTGGGCCGCAAAATCGGCGACGGCATCGTCGAGGTAACGGATCGCAAGACAAATGCATCTAAGGATGTTAGGATCGAAGATATAGTGGCTTCGCTGCAACAGCGCATCGCCGAGGCGATGCCCACCGCAGGGGCGGATCACTAGGCGCTTCGGACGGGCGATTCACGCCTTTCAATCGCAAGGGGTTCAATGCAAACCGAGAGCAGCACCAAGGGTCATCGGAAGGGTCGTAGCGTGCATTTGCGCTTAGGCATTCTCGGGCGGGCATTAGGTCTGCTGTGGACTCCGGTCGGCAAGGCGTTTCTCGCTGCCTTCTTGATCCTCGGTGTCGCGGCCGGAGTTGCCTACAACCACTATTATTGGAAATTCAGCGCGATCATCGACGACCGCTTGGCGGGCGGGGCGTTCGATCGGACCGCGCGACTGCTAGCGGTTCCCCGGACGCTGTCGCTCGGCGACCCCGGCTCGGTCAATGCCATCGCGAGGAACCTGCGGGCCGCGGGCTACTCGCTGGACAAGGACAATCAAGTCGGCTGGTACACCGCAACCGCGGACAGCGTCCGGATCCATCCCGGCCCGCTGTCGCACTTCGCCCCGCAGCCGGCCCAGATCACGATCGCCGACGGGCGCGTCGAGCAAATCATCGCTCTGGACACGTTCAATTCGCTGGAGGCCTACCAGACGGAGCCCGAACTGGTCACGAACCTGTTCGACGCGGAACGCTCCAAGCGGCGCCTGTTCAAGTACACGGACTACCCGCAGCACCTCGTCGATGCCATCATCGCCATCGAGGATCACCGGTTCTTCCGGCATGGCGGCATCGACTACATCCGGACCACGCGCGCGGCGCTCGACGGCCTCTTGGCTTGGCAGAAGCCGCGCGGCACGTCTTCGCTGACACAGCAACTCGCGCGCAACTTCTTCCTCACTCGCGAGTCCACCTTGTCGCGCAAACTGGCCGAGGCGATGATCGCCGTGCAACTCGAGAACCGCCTGACCAAGGAAGAGATCTTCGAGAATTACGGCAACCAAGTCTTCCTCGGCCGCTTGGGCAGCTTTAACGTCCACGGATTCGGCGAGGCATCGCGGGGGTACTTCGACAAGGACATGCGCGACGTGACCTTGGCCGAGGCCGCCATGCTGGCCGGCTTGCCGCAAGGCCCCAGCTATCTCAACCCGTACCGCTATCCCGACAGGACCAAGCGCAGGCGGAACCAAGTCCTGGCGGCCATGTTGCGGGAAGGGTTCATTGGCAAGGACATGCATGACCTAGCGGCCGCTGCCGAGATCGTGCTCGCAACGGGGCACATGGAGTCCCGCGACGCGCCCTATTTCGTCGATCTCGTCAACAAGGGCTTGCAACAGGAATTTCCCAAGCAGGAACTGATCACGCAGAACTACTGGGTCTTCACGACGCTTGACAAGCAACTCCAGGAATTCGCCGTCGAGGCCGTGCGCGAGGGCATGCAGCTGGTCGACAAACTCGTTGCCAGGCAGAGGCGCTTCCGCGACAAGGAGGCGCCCCGCGCGCAGGCGGCCTTGGTCGCCCTGGACCCGCGCACGGGCGAAGTCAAGGCAGTCGTCGGGGGCCGCGATTACGGCGGAAGCCAACTCAATCGCGCGCTGGCCAAGCGCCAGCCCGGATCCACGTTCAAGCCGTTCGTCTTCGCCGCGGCCATCGATACCGCGTTGGATCGGGAGCGGGAATTGATGATCCGCCAAGGCTACTCGGGTTCGCTGCCCGAGTACGCCCGCGTGGCTTACGAAGCGCCCCCCGGCATTCTGACCGCGAGCACGATCGTCAACGACGAGCCGACCGAGTTCGTGTATGCGGAGACCCAGCCGCCCTACGCGCCGTCGAACCACTTGGACAAGTTTTTCGGGCGCATCAGCTTGCGATTCGCGTTGATGAAGTCAGTCAACGTAGCGACGGTCAAAGTCGGCCAGATGGCTGGATACGAGCGCGTCGCCGATGTCGCTAGGCGGGCTGGGATGGGCGTCGACATCAAGCCGTACCCGTCGCTGATGCTGGGCGCGTTCGAGGCGTCGCCCTTGGATATCGCCGCTGCGTATTCGACATTCGTGAACAAGGGCTTGCGCGTCGAGCCGCGCTTCATCCGCTACGTGCGGGCCGATCAAGGCCAAGTGCTGTTCAAGGGCGAGGTCCAGCAGCGCGAGGTGATGGACACTCGCGTGGCGTACATCGTGACGGACATGATGAAGGACGTCGTCCGGCACGGGTCCGGCGTCCGGGCTCGCTTCACCTACGGCATCACGGATGCCGCCGGCAAGACCGGTACGGACGACGACGGGTGGTTCGCCGGCTTCACGAACAATCTAGTCTGCGTGGTTTGGGTCGGGTTCGATGACAACACCGACCTCGGGCTCGAGGGCGCCCACTCGGCGTTGCCCATCTGGGCCATGTTCATGAAGAAGGCCCACGAACTGGCGATCTACGCCAACCCGGGGCCGTTCCCGCAGCCGGAGGGCATCGTGCGGGTTCCGGTGGATCCCTTGCAGAAGGCGATGACGGAAAACCATTGCGAAGGCTGCAAGGAGGAGGTCTACATCGCGGGCACGCAGCCCACTTCGGCCGACATGGCGAGCTATTTGGCCGCTCGCCGACACGCCGCCAGGGAAGCCGAGAGGCTCGAGAACCGCCCGCCGAAACGCGGGTTGTTCGGGCGGGTGATCGGAATCTTCAAGGACAACGAGCGCATGGCGGATGCCGGTGCGCAGTAGCGGGCACTTGGCCGCTACCAATTCTCCGGTCGCTGGTAACCGGGCGGCGGATCGGTCTCGACTGTCTTGGTCCGGACAGGCGGCTCGTGCGCCGCGTCGCCGTCCGCGCCGTGACGCGGGATCAGGAGCGCCGGTCGCCGGTCGATCTTGCCGATCGGGCGCGCCGTGGAAGGAAGTTGGATCCCGTCATCCGTCGGCCATACCGGGCCGTCGCCGAGGTTCCGGCGGGCGTCTTCCAGGAGTCCGTTGAGGCGTTCGACTACTTCCGGCCGCTCCGGTGCCATGTCGCGGCTCTCGGCAATGTCGGCCTCGAGGTCGAAAAGCGTGCCATCGGTGTGCAGCTTCCAGCGACCGCTCCGCACAGCTCGCAATTCGTAGCCGCGGTAGAAGTAAAACGCGCTATAGGGCGACTTGCGCTCCGTGTCGCCTCTGAGGATCGGCGAAATGTCGAAGCCGTCGATGCGCTCTGCGGGAACTGTCGCCCCGGCGAGCGTTGCGAATGTGGGCAGGATGTCCATCGTCGTCGCGGTGTCGCCGTAACTCGACCCTGCAGGGATCGTGCCTGGCCACCATGCCACCGTCGGCACCCGCAAGCCGCCCTCGTACGTCGAGCCCTTGCGCCCGCGCAACGGACCGGCGCTGCCGCGCGCGGGCCCGTTATCGGAAGTGAACAGCACCAGCGTGTTCTCCGCGATCCCGCGCTCTTTGAGCTTCCTGCGGATCTGACCCACGCCCCAGTCGATTTCCTCGATGCAGTCGCCGAGGATCTTGTTGCCTGAGGTGCCCTTGAAGTCCTCGCCCGCCCACAGCGGTACGTGAACCATCGAGTGGGGAATGTAGAGAAAGAACGGGCGCTCGTGATTGCGCTCGATGAAGCCGAGCGCCTCCTCCGTATAGCCTCCCGTGAGAAAGGACTGGTCCTCGGGCACTTCGCGCAGCACCTCGCCGTTGCGCAGCAGCGGCAAGGGCGGGTGATTGCGGGGATTGAGCGGCATGAACGGACTCATGTCGTTCGAGTAGGGCAGTCCGAAGTGATAGTCGAAGCCGTGATTGTTGGGCAGGAACTCGGGCTGGTCGCCCAAGTGCCACTTCCCGACGATCCCCGTGGCATACCCGCGTTCCTTGAGCACTTCCGCGACGGTGATCTCGTCGGGGTGGATGCCTTGCGGGTCGGCCGGCATCAGAACCGGGTGCCAGAATCCGGTTTGCAGTCCGTTACGGATGGGATAGCTGCCCGTCATCAGGGCCGCCCGCGAGGGTGTGCAGACCGGGTGGGCGTAGAAGCTCGTGAGCTTCATTCCCTCACGCGCCATCGCGTCGATTGCGGGTGTGCGGTTCAGCGTCGATCCAAACGCCCCGATATCTCCGTAGCCTAGGTCGTCGATAAAGATGACGATGAAGTTCGGTCGATCCTCGGGTGCGCGCCTCGTCTGCTCGCTAGAGGAGCACGCTTGCACCGAAGCGAATAGCACGGCGGCGGCCAAACCATACAGCACTCGCGGCATTGCCCCGCTATCTTCCCACGTACCGGGAGAGTTGGCCATCCAGGCACGCTTGACGCGCTTGGCTCTAGCCTTGGTTTTCGAGGGCTTCGATTAGCGCCGGCACGACCTCGAACAGGTCGGCGACGATTCCGTAGTCAGCGATCTCGAAGATCGGCGCCCCGGAGTCCTTGTTGATCGCGACGATCGTCTTCGCGCCCTTCATGCCGACCACGTGCTGGATCGCGCCGGAGATTCCCAAGGCGAGGTACAGGTTCGGCGAAACCGTCTGGCCGGAACTGCCGATCTGGCGCTCGAGCGGGAGCCATCCGTTGTCGCAGATCGGCCGCGAGGCGGCGAGCTCGCCGCCGAGAGCTTTGGCCAAGGCCTCGGCTTGCGGAATGTTCCCGGGTTCCTGAATGCCGCGTCCCACCGAGACGATGATGTCCGCTGCGGTGAGATCGACCGCGTCCTTGGCATCTTGAAACGGAGCCTCGGGATCCGCGCGAATCGTCGCGTCGTCCAAGTCAATCTCTAGCTGACGAACCGGGGCGGGGGAGTCCGCCTTTTGGACGGCATCGGCTCGATACGCGCCCGACTGCACCGAGGCGAACCACGGTGCGTCGCCATCGACTGTGACATCGGCATTGAGCTTGCCTTGGAACATCTGCCGCACGAACACGGGTTTCCCGTCGTCGACGCGCAAGGCGATAGCATCGCTGACGAAGGGCTTGCCCATCGACGCCGCGAGTTTGGGGACGACATCGCGCACTTGGTAGGTGTGAGGGAACAGGACCAGTGTCGGATCCAGCATCGAAACGGCTTGGCGCAGGGCACTCGTGAATCCGTCCGCGGTGTAATCCTTCAGGGCGGCATGGTCAATCCGGACGACTTCGTCGACCGCGGTGGCGGCGACTTCCGTCGCTAGATGCGCCACGTCGGATCCCACGACTGCCACTTGCAGGTTGAATTGGAGATCCCGGGCGGCTTGCTGGCCCGCGGCCAGAGCCTCGAAGGACATGCGGTGCCACTTGCCGGCCTGTTGCTCGGTTACGACTAGGACACTCACAGCACTCGAGCCTCGAATCGCAGTTTGGAAATCAGTTGCTCCGCGACCTCGCGGCTCCCGCCCTCGAGGAATTCCGTCTGCTTGGATTGCTGCGGAGGGTAGAGCCGTTGCACGCCCTGCTGCACCGAGACTTCGATGCCGAGGTCTTCGGGGGAATACCTCGTGAACGGCTTGCGACGGGCCCGCTTGATCCCCATCAACGTTGCGTAGCGCACTTTGTTGATCCCGCTTTGAATCGTGAGCAGCGCTGGTTGCGGCAAGGTGACGGTCTGGAACCAGCCGGCTTCCAGTTCTCGCTTGCAGCGCAGGTGTCCGTCGGTTGCGTCGATTTCCATGATGATCGTCGCATGAGGCAATCCCAGCGATTCGGCCAGTACGACGCCGGTCTGGCCGAAGCCCGCATCGTCCGATTGCAGACCGGTCAGGATCACGTCGTGCGGCTCGCGACGGATCGCGGCCGCCAACGCCTGGGCCGTGGCGAAGGTGTCGGCTTGGGCGTAGCGGTCATCCTCGATGTGGATGCCGCGGTCGGCCCCCTTGGCGAGGGCTTCCCGCACGGTCGAAGCCGAGCGTGGCGGACCCGCCGTGATCGCGATCACCTCGCCGCCGTGCTTTTCCTTGAGCCGCAGGCCTTCCTCGAGGGCGAAAGTGTCGGGCTCGTTCATTTCGAACGACAGGCCGTCGTCGAGAATCCATGTCTCGTCATCGTTGCGGCGGAGCAAGGAGTCACGCGCCACGACTTGCTTCACGCAAACAAAGATATTCATCGGGCGGGGAAGGGATGGCGCGACGTGAACATCGCGGCAACCAACGATCTTATCAGCAGCGAGCCGGCCACCCGCTAGCGGGAGTCCTCGGTTGCGCGAGACCCGTCCAACGGAAGATCGGTATCCCGTTCCGACCAGCCTCAATGCCCGCGCTGGTGCCTCGCCGCCACGAGGCTCGGTCGTTGATGGGCGGCATCTCGCTGAGGCGCGGCGACCGTCACTGTCAATACTCGTCTCGCGCCTACGAATCCGAGACCCTCGCAAGAAGATAGGGTGTCCGTCGTCACAACCTGCCGGCGGCCGCTGGTGGAACTGACCGCTTGCCGCGATGGCGCGAGCAGCGCCTCTCAGTTGTCTCTGTAGCAGGCGAATACCAACGTGCCGTTCGTTCCGCCGAAACCGAACGAGTTACTGAGACTGTAGTTGATCGGCATCTTGCGCGAAACGCCCGGGACGTAGTCGAGATTGCAGTCCTCGCCCGGCTGGTCGACGTTGATGGTGGGCGGCGCGACTTGATCGCGCACCGCCAGCACGACGATTCCCGCTTCGAGGCCGCCAGCCCCTCCTAGCAGATGACCGGTCATGGATTTCGTCGAACTGACCGCGAGATTCCGCGAGTGGTCGCCGAAGACCCGCTCCATGGCCCGGGACTCGATCACATCGCCTACCGGCGTCGACGTGCCATGAGCGTTCACGTAATCGATGTCTTCCGGCCCGATGCCGGCGTCGCCCAGGGCATTGCGCATGACCCGGATCGCTCCGTCACCGTCATCGGCCGGGGACGTGATGTGAAACGCGTCGCTGCTCATCCCGTAGCCGGAGATCTCGGCTAGGATCGGCGCGTTGCGCCGCCGGGCGAACTCGAGGTCTTCCAGAATCAGGATCCCCGCTCCCTCCCCGACGACGAAGCCGTCGCGGTCCTTGTCCCACGGACGGGAGGCATGCTCGGGATCGTCGTTGCGCGTGGAGAGTGCCTTCATCGCGCCGAATCCGGCCACGCTCATCGGCGTGATGGCCGCTTCGGCTCCCCCGCAGATCATCGCGTCGGCGTAGCCGTGCTGAATGAGCCGATAGGAGTCGCCCACCGCGTGCGCTCCGCTTGTGCAGGCTGTTGCCGTGGCCGAGTTCGGGCCCTTGGCGTTCCAGCGAATCGATACGTGTCCGGATGCCAGATTCACGATCGCCGACGGGATGAAGAACGGCGTGACTCTCCGCGGGCCCGCACTGAGCAGTTTCTTGTGCTCCCGCTCGATCACGTCGAATCCGCCGATTCCGCTGCCGACATACGCTCCGACCCGCGGAGCGATCGCCGGCGTGACCTCCAAGCCCGCCATCTTCATCGCGTACTCGCTCGCGGCGAGTGCGAAGAAGATGAACCGGCCCATCTTGCGGACGTCCTTGGCGGACACGAAGTCCAGCGGATCGAAGTCCGTGACCTCGCCGGCGAACCGGCTCGAGAACCCGGTCGCGTCGAAGTGCGTGATCGGCGCTATGCCGTTCTTCCCGGCAAGCAGGGCCGCCCAGCACTCTTCCGTGCCGACTCCAACCGGAGAGACGAGGCCGACTCCCGTGACGACAACTCTTCGCTGCAAAAGGGGGTCTCGCTACGAGCTCGCCTGCTTCGCCGTGATGTAGTCGATCGCGTCGCCCACGGTGCGGATCTTCTCCGCGTCGTCGTCAGGAATCTCGATGTCGAAGCCTTCTTCGAAGGCCATGATCAACTCGACGATGTCGAGTGAATCGGCGTTCAACGATTCCTGGAACGAGGCGTCGCGAGTGACTTGCGACTCCTCGACGCTCAGCTGCTCGCAAATGATTTCTGTGATCTTCTTCTCAATGTTCATGGTGGTCTCGATTGCGAATGCCCGCGGGCGGAATCTCTGGGAAGCCGTCGCAGGTCGACTTGGTGCCGCGGTGGATACGCCGGCCCGTGTCAGAGAGTCAGCACGTAGGCGATGATGTCGTACTTCTCAGTGTCCTCCATCATCGCCTCCATCGCCGGCATCCCGTTCCCGCCCTTGTTGATGTTCTCGAGCAGGTTCTCGCGGGTCGACTCCTTGCCGCTCGGCAATTTGCCGTCCTTGATGCCGGCCAGCCCCGGCCCGATCTTCTTTTCCGCGCTGTCGTGGAAGTGGCACGGCAAGCACCGGCCCTGGAACGCCAGTTCGCCCTTCTCCGCATCCCCGTCGGGGATCTCGGCCGCGGCCGCAACCGCCACCAAGCAAAGCGTCGCAACGCCGGATAGAAGTACTCGAATCATTCGACTCAATTGCCTCCCGCTTCAGTCTATCGCAGATGAGGGCGGGCGCGGGCCGTAGCCGCCCCGTGCCCGCTTTCAGCTTACAATACTCTCGCCATGCACGTTCGTCGAGGGGCGCTGCTAGCGATCTTCGCCATCTGCCCGCTGATTGCCGAGGACCTGCGGATCTTCTGGATCGATGTCGAGGGAGGCGCCGCGACACTGATCGTCACGCCCGCGTCCGAGACGGTACTGATGGACGCCGGCTGGCCGGGTTTTGACGGGCGGGACGCCGAGCGCATCGTCCGGGTGCTGGAGCAGGAGGTCGGGCGCAAGGAACTGGACTACTTCGTCGCCTCGCACTTTCATCGCGACCATACCGGCGGCGTCGCCGCCTTGGCGGCGAGAGTTCCGATCACGCGCTTCGTCGATCACGGCGACAGTGTCGAGATCGGATGGAACGAGCGTGCCGACGAGTTGTGGCAGAGCTACGTCGAGACCGCTGGAGACCGGCGCATGCGGGCCGCACCTGGCGACCGTCTGCCGCTGAACGGTACGGACTTTCTTTTCGTTGCCGCGCGCAGCAAGTTCCTCCAGCAGCCGCTAGCCCCCGCGGGTCCGAACCCGGCTTGCCGCGACGCGACGCTGAAAGCCGTCGACCGCGGCGAGAACGGCAAGAGCGTCGGCTTTCTCGTGCGGATGGGAAAGTTCGAGTTTCTCGACTTGGGGGACTTGACGTGGAACTACGAGATCGAGACCGCTTGCCCCGAGAATCTCTTCGGAGAAGTCGACCTGTACCAAGTCACCCACCACGGCCTGCACACCTCCGGCGCCCCGGCGCACATCCAAGGCATCCGTCCGATGGTCGCGGTGATGAACAACGGCCCGCGCAAGGGCGGCAGTCCGGCCACCTACGAGGCGCTGACCGGAACGCCCGCGCTGCAGGATCTATGGCAGGTTCACCGCGCGGTCCAAAGCGGTCCCGAACACAATTCCAGCGAGGAGTTTATCGCCAACCTGGGCGAGACGGAGGACTGCCAGGGATTCTGGATCGAAGCCAGGGTTCGGCCCGATGGCCGTTTCACGGTAATCAACTCGCGCAACGGCTTCAGTCGCGACTACGATCCTCGCTGAGCCGTCCCGGTCAAGACGCAGCGCCAGTCGCGCCGTTCATCAGGCGCGCCGCTTGACCGAGCAGGGATCGGGCGCGGAGCACCACCGGGTCGTACGTGGCACGGATGCGCAGGCCTTCGTCGTAGTCGAAATACGAAGTGTGCAAATGGGTCGCCAAGGCGCGCATCAGGTACTGGCGCTCGGCCCCCGCCGAGGCCGATCTGGACACGATGCCCAAGTCGGCCATGAAGTCGAGCAGCCGGGCCAGCATGCGCGGTGACGGACTCTCGCCCCGCAGCAGGGTGTAGCCCTCGGCTCGCAAGCGGGAGACGAAGCGCTCCACGGCGCGCTGTCGCTCCACGACGCGCCGGAACAGCGACGCGCGGGGCTCCCCGATATGCACGTCCGGCGCGATCCCGCCAAGCTCGTACACCTTGCGGCCGCTGTCGGTCAGTCGCACCGGGCCTTGCTGCTGGCTGTACCGCCCGCTGCAGGGCTCGGTGAAGTACTCCCGTGCGTCGACGTTGTTGTAGGGCCGTTGGATCAAGCGCCCGCTCGGCGAGTAGTAGCGGGCGGTGGAGAGTACCATGCCAGTTGATTCGGGCAGCGAGAACACGGACTGCACCAGCCCCTTGCCGAACGTGTTGGTGCCGGCGATCAAGGCTCGGTCATGGTCCTGGAACGCTCCCGCGACGATCTCGGACGCGGAAGCCGAATTGCAGTTGACAAGGACGACGATCGGAAAGTCCAAGTTCGGATCCACCGTACGCGACTGGTAGCTCCGCTCCTTGGACGCCCGGCCGCGATGCGACACGACGCTCTGGCCGCGTTCGAGGAACTTGCTGGCTACGCGGACGCCCGCCGAAAGCAGGCCGCCCTTGTTCTCGCGCAAGTCGAGGAGCAAGCCGGTCATCCCTTGCTCCCGCATCTCCTCGAGCGCTTCATCTAGCTCGTCCGCCGTCTTTTCCCCGAAACTGCTCATCCGCAAGTAGCCCGTGCCGTCGTCGAACACCAAGCGGATCGGAATTGTTGGGCGCACGATCACGCGGCGGGCCAACTCCACTTCGATCCACTGATCGAGGCCTTCGCGAGAAAGGCTCAACTGGACCTTCGTGCCCGGGACGCCCTTGATCAGCTTCGCGATCTGATCCAGGTCCATGCCTCCGACCGCCAGTCCGCCGACCATCTCGATCCTGTCGTTCGGCAGGATCCCGGCCTCGTGAGCCGGCGACTCCGGAAACGGAAAATCCACGATCGTGTCGCCCCGGAAGCTCACGAGCTGGATGCCGACCCCCGCGTAGCTGCCGCGTTCCTGCTCGCGCATCCTGCTGAAAGCCTGCGGATGGAGGAACGCCGAGTGGGGGTCCAACGAGGACAGCATCGTCGGTATGGCCCCCTCGTACATGGCCGTCTCCCAATCGACTGCGTCGGCGAACCGCCGCTCGATGAGGCGCGTGACTTGGTAAGCCTGACGCACTTGATCGTTCAGCGGCGCCATCCGGATCAGGTTTCCGTTGGTGCCGATGCGGAGTCCGTAGAGGCCTCCGACGAGGCTGCATGTCATCACGATGGCGGAGACGGTCAGCAGTGTGCGAGCGGTTCTCATCGGCTAGGGGCGGTCGCAGGCGATTGGCGAGCGTCTTGGGTGCGGACCGGGACGCTTACAACCGGTCGATCTTGGCGGCTAGCACGAAGTCGGACTCGGTCAGGCCATCGATCTTGTGCGTCCAGATCTTGATGCCGACCTTGCCCCACGCAAGGTAGATGTCAGGGTGGTGACCTTCGGTTTCGGCTAGCTCGCCAACTTTGTTGGTGAAGGCCAGTGCCTGCACGAAATTCGGGAAGCTGAACTCGCGCTCCACGTGATGCCCGTCCACCACGCTCCACTCCGGGACCTGCTCCGCGAGCCTTGAGAGTTCCGGGCCCGCCAGCGGCGGGACGCCCCCGCGACACGGTACGCAAGACTGTTCCGCTAGGTCTGGCACAGAATCCTTCTTCCCATCGCCATACTAGCACGGGCCCCGCCGACGCCTGTGACTGAACGCTCTCCGTGGTATCGCGAACCTGCCTCCCCGACCGTGCGAACGCGGGCGGGTTGCCACTGTCGCCCGAGCATCGCGAATGACGCGATCCGATAGACTGGATGCAGGGCAACCGATGGTTCGCCGATGTCCCCGCTGAAGTCGTCCCGGAGCCGTAGCGGCCAGTGCTGTGCATGGATGGGGTCCGGATGGCTCGCGTCGGGCTTGATCATTGCTGCGATTCTCGCGTTAGACCGAGTTACGAAGATCGCAATCGCGGAAACGATGCCCTACAGGGCTTCGGAGAGCGTGATCGACGGTGTCTTCAACCTCGTGCATGTCCGTAATCGCGGCATTGCGTTCAGCATGTTCGCGGACGCGGCGCCGTGGTTTCGCGACATCGCGCTGCCCGTCGTGTCGGTTGTTGCAATCGTTGTGATCGTGGCGACTTTGCGCCAACGCGCCATGTTGCACCCGCTCTCAAGGATCGCGCTAGCACTCATCTTGGCCGGGGCCGCCGGGAATCTCTATGACCGCTTGCTTTACGGCTACGTGACGGACTTCCTAGACTTCTATGTCGGGAGCTACCACTGGCCGGCCTTCAACGTGGCTGACAGCGCGCTGACTGTCGGTGCCATACTGCTCGTCTTGGATTCGTTCGCGGACCGGCGCCAAGAGCAAGCGTCACCGAGCGCGTAGAGGGCAGTTCTTCCGATGTGGCCGGAACTCTTCAAAATCGGGTCGTTCGGCTTTCCCACCTACGGTCCCGTGGCTGCGGTTGGCTTTCTCGCCGGCATTTCCCTGGCGTCGCGCCTCGCCCGGAACGGCGCGAGAGGGCTCGATCACGAGCAGATCTCGAACCTAGGCGTCGCGCTCATGCTATCCGCGCTAGTCGGCGCGAAGGTCTTCATGGTCTTTGACGACTGGTCAGTCTATTCGGCGAATCCTTCGCGGCTCTTTTCGCTCTCGGCGCTCCGTTCGGGAGGGGTCTTCTACGGAGGCCTGCTGGCCGCGCTCGGCGTGGCCTACTACTACACGCGGCGACATCGCATGCCATGGCTGGCCACCGCTGATGTCCTGGCTCCCGGCCTCGCGATCGGCCATGCCATCGGGCGGCTGGGCTGCTTCGCGGCAGGGTGCTGCTGGGGGCACGAAACACATGTCGCCTGGGCCGTTATCTTCCGCAACCCGATCGCGCATAGCGCTACCGGCGTACCGCTGCATCTCCCGTTGCATCCGACGCAACTTTACGAAGCTGCCGGAACCGCGATCATCGGCGTGTTCTTGCTGTGGCGGTATGGCCGGCCCCACTCCGCCGGCACGATTCTGGGCAGCTACCTAGTGCTGTACTCGCTCTTCCGGTTCGGCGTCGAGTTTTTCCGTGACGAGGGCTCTCGCACGCTCATGGTCGGCGGCGCCGTCAGCTCGACGCAATGCGTGGCGATCGGGCTCGCCATTGTCGGGGTCTGGCTGCTGCGAACCGCCCCGCAGCGGTCCTGACCGATTCCGGTCCAGGCGCGGGTCAACCGATGGTGTTCACGGCGTTCGGCGATTCCCGTTCGTAAGCGGTGATGGCCGCCATCCGCTGCTGGATGTAGCTGAGCTGGTCTCCGCCCTCGAGGAGGCACTGCTTGGAAAACGCGTCGACAGGAAACGAGGCCTGCCTGCCGCTCGGCAGATTCAGCGTCTGAGCTTCCAGATCGATTTCCACCGCGTAGTCGACCTGCGCGGAGGTCGCGTCGAAAAGTTCGGCGTGCGTCGCTTCGTCCACGATGATCGGTAGCAAGCCGTTCTTCAGGCAGTTGTTGCGAAAGATGTCGGCGAACGAGGTGCTGATCACGGCTCGGAATCCGAATCCCAGCAGAGCCCACGGCGCGTGCTCCCGCGAACTGCCGCACCCGAAGTTGTCGCCTGCCAGCAGGACGGACGCGCCGGCAGCTCGGGACTGGTTGAGCACGAAGTCCGGATTGGGACTGCCGTCCGGCAGGTAGCGCCAGTCGTTGAACAGGTTGTCGCCCAAGCCGAGCTTCTCGATGGTCTTGAGGAAGCGGGCCGGGATGATCTGGTCGGTGTCGATATCGTTGATGCGGAGCGGCACGACCTTGCCGCGAATCGTTGTGACGGGTTGCATGAACCGGTGGAGCCTCCGTGCCTAAAGGTAGCTGCGCGCATCCGCCACGGCGCCTTCGATCGCCGAGGCGGCCGCGGTCAGCGGGCTGGCTAGGAACGTGCGCCCGCCCTTGCCTTGCCGGCCCTCGAAATTCCGGTTGCTCGTGGACACGCAATACTCGCCGTTGTTCAGCTGGTCGCCGTTCATCGCGATGCACATGCTGCAGCCGGCCTCTCGCCAATCGGCGCCCGCGGCTCGGAATACGTCTGCCAAGCCCTCCGCTTCAGCTTGCGCCCGCACCTTCTCCGAACCCGGCACAACCAGCATCCGAACCTTGGGGTTGACCTTGCGGCCCTTCAGCAAGTCGGCCGCTTGGCGCAGGTCCGAGATTCTCGAGTTCGTGCAACTCCCGATGAACACGACATCGACCGGCCTCCCTAGCAGCGGCTTGCCCGGTTCGAGCTGCATGTACTCGAGCGCCTTCCGCAGGCTCGCGCTGCCGTTCGGGCGCGGCACGGGCTGCGTGACCGGCACGCCCATGCCGGGATTGGTGCCCCACGTAATCATCGGCTCGAGAGTGGCGGCATCCACCGTCACGGTCCTGTCGTAGGGCGCCCCCTCATCGGTCGGAAGTTGGTTCCACCGTGCCACGGCGGCATCCCAGTCCGCGCCCTTCGGAACAGCCGGCTTGTCGTGGAGGTACTCGTACGTGGTGTCGTCCGGTGCCACCATACCCGCCCGAGCGCCGCCCTCGATCGACATGTTGCAGACGGTCATGCGTCCTTCCATGGACAGCGACCGGATCGCCTCGCCGGTGTATTCGAACACGTACCCGGTCCCGCCGCCGATTCCGATCTTGGCGATGAGCGCCAAGATCAGGTCCTTGGCGACGATGCCGTCCGCCGGGATCCCTGCGAACCTCACCTCGCAGGTCTGCGAGCGATTCTGGAGCAGGCACTGCGTCGCAAGCACGTGCTCTACTTCAGTGGTGCCGATGCCGAATGCCAAGGCACCGAACGCCCCGTGCGTGGAGGTGTGGCTGTCGCCGCAAACGACGGTGATACCGGGTCGCGTGAGACCGAGTTCAGGTCCGATCACGTGGACGATGCCCAGCGATTCGTCGCCGACATCGGCCAGCGGCACGCCGAATTCCTGGCAATTGGTCCGCAACTGCTGCACTTGCTTGGCTGCGATGGGATCCACGATGGGCAGCGCTTGGTCGCGGGTCGGGATGCTGTGATCCATAGTGGCCATCGTGCGATCCGGACGCCGGACGCCGATGCCGCGGTCCCGCAGACCCTGGAACGCCTGCGGGGACGTGACTTCGTGGACCAAGTGCAGGTCGATATACAGCACGGCGGGCGCGCCCGCTTCGTGCGTCACGACATGCGACTCCCAGACCTTCTCGAATAACGTGCGGGGCTGTGTCACTGCCTGTAGTCTATCGCAAGGCCGCGCCCAGCCGACTGCCGATCGAGCCGTTGGGTCCAGCCATGCAGCGGTCTCTTGGAGCGCAGGCCCGGGACACCCGTGGCATTGTCGAACCTTGCATCGCAGGCAAGGGTCACTCAAGGAGCGCGAAGGTTCGACAGGGATCTGAAGCGGAGTCATCCAGACCGGCGAGGCTCCCGTTGCAACTGGAGCCGACCTCGCCACGGGCCGGCAAAGTGAAGCGCGGACAGAGCCCGTGCCGGTGCTGCATGGCGATTCCGATTCCGGTCAGGCTGGAGCTCCCGGTTGCTCGGAGTTCGCCTCGCAGATAGATCGTCTCCCTATGTGCCGGCGGTTTCTCAACAGAAGCCGCTCCGCATTCTCTCCAGTCGATGCTGGCGGGAACCGCCGGTACTCCGGCATGTCTTGACAGTCGACGGCTGCGCTACTAATATGACGGCACCACTTCTGGCGGGCGCGAGTGCGCTTCACCGTTGATCGAGTATGGACAAGAGACGTGTTGCCGCATTTCGCAAGCGGCTCGAGGCAAAGCGACAAGAGCTGGCTTCGTTCTTGTCGAAGGCCCGGGACGAGAGCCGGGCGATGGGAGCGGAAGACAGCGGCGACCAAGGCGAGGAGGCAACGCTCGCATACAACAGAGACATGCTTTATTCACAGAGCGACACTGGCCACACGCTGCTGAAGCACGTGGAGGAAGCATTGGGTCGCATTGAAGACGGTGAATTTGGTATTTGTGAGGAGTGCGGGCGTTCGATCGGCATGAAGCGACTCGACGCGGTTCCTTGGACTCCGAACTGCCGGGACTGTCAGGAAGAAGTCGAGAGCAAGGGCCGAGCCCCGTTTGCGAGGTGAGTTTTCCCTAGTACCCGCTCACAGCGATCCGAGTTCGTGCCGACACCGACCGGTGCCCGCGCAAGCCGCGGGGCGTCGCGGATTGCCCCGACTTGCCAATCTGCGGATTCGTGCGATGCTAAGTATGTAGCAGCCGTACAACCCGCCACTCGGCGTTCCGGGATGTGGGGGTATCCGCGATGATCGCCTCCATCCCACACGCGAACACTTTGCACAAGCCCGTGCTTGTGTTGAACGCGAGCTACGAGCCGATCCATGTTTGCGCGGTGCGGCGCGCCTTGGTGATGGTGGTCAAGGGTGTCGCGCACACTGAAGAGGCTGGCGAGGGTCGGGTTCATTCACCGTCGCGGTCCCTCGCGATTCCCTCGGTTATTCGCTTGGTCGAGTACCGACGCATCCCCCGTCAGATGCGCGCGATCTCTCGGAAGAACATCCTCATCCGCGACCAGTACACCTGCCAGTACTGCGACCAGAAGTTCGGGGCCGGCGAGTTGACGCTCGATCATGTCGTGCCGCGCTCGCGGGGCGGGGCCAACACCTGGGAGAACCTCGTGGCGTGCTGCCTGCGATGCAACAACCGCAAGGGTGATCGACTGCCGAACGAGGCCCGCATGACCTTGCGTCAGCAGCCCAAGCCGTTCAACCTGCACACCAGTCGCAACTTGATGCGGCAAATGGGCAGCCAGCAGGAGAACTGGCGCAAGTACCTGTTCTTCTGATGGCGGACCGTCGGACGGACGGGTAGCTATCCATCTCGTTGGCAGCGGCGGCTGTCGAAGCGTTGGACGCGGAGCCTACCACGACTCACAAGCTCGAGCCCACCGTGCGCTAGTCCAGCAAGCCGACGGAGGCATCATGGATCAACGATGACCGGATGCGGCCAGCGGTCCGGAACGGATAGGGAGCGCGACTGGATTCGGCACGGTTGACCCCGTGTGGCAGGATGGAGCGATCTGCCATGAGCTTGCTTGCGCACATCGTTTCTCGGAGGCTTGCACCTGAGCCGACAGCCACCCAGTCGCTCGCGTACATCCTGCGCTCTTCCTCAAAACTTGCGCGGGGCGTGAGCGACCTCGTTTGGCCCGACGCCGAAGCCGGATTCGAACTTGGGCACGTCGAGAGTGAGCAATCCTTCGGGGAGGTCCGTCCCGACCTAGCGATCTTCGACAGCGACGGACAGCATCGGGTCTTTGTCGAAAACAAATTCTGGGCGGGCCTGACTGATGGGCAGCCAGTCCAGTATCTCGCAGCCCTCCCAGATGACTTGCCGACGGGCTTGGTCTTTATCGTGCCCGAGCAGCGAATCCCGGCCGTTTGGAGCGAATTGAAGAGACGAAGTCGCGGTTCTTTCGAGTTCGGGGACGAATCGTCTTCTGACAGGACGACCCGGCTACGGATGGGAACCCGCACCATGTGCGTGACAAGTTGGCGGCACGTCTTGCGTTTGCTGGAACAAGCCTCTCCAGACGATGAAGTTAGACGTGATGTGCTGCAGCTTGGCGGACTAGCGAAGTTCGGGGAGTTGGTTGGATTTCCACCGTTGCGTGGAGAAGAACTCTCGGACGTGAACATGCCCAGCCGGGCTATCAACTACTGTGACTTGGTGGAGTCAGTCGTTGCAGAACTGAAGTCGCGTGGTTTCGTCGAGACGAAGGGTCTGCTGCCAACGCACACTTGGTACGACACTGGCCGTTACTTCAATGCGTTGGAGAAGTTTGGCCTCTGGCTGGGCGTGGCACTCGTGCCTTGGCGAAAGACAGGCATTTCACCGCTCTGGCTCAGAGTCCATGCACCGAACAAGAAATCCGAAGATTATGGCAATCTTGGCGAGCACTACTATCGGCTGGAAGAATACTTTGAAGATGAAGAGGTGCAAGAACGCGAAGAAGCAAAATATCTCCCCATACGGCTGCTGACGGGAGTAGAGCGAGATGAAGTGATTCGAGATGCTGCAGATCAAGTCCAGCGCATCGCGGAGAAATTCAATGAGATTGTCGGGGCTGCGGGGGAAGCGGCAGGGGACGCATGAGATTAATGAGGGCCAAGGGGTTCTCACGGGTGGCTTACTGTCTCGGAACGCGAGGCAGGCGAGTGTTGGTCATTGCCGCTTCCGGGCCAGCGATGTCTCATGGATTCTGAATCGATGGACAGACCGCCGTGGCTACTTCTTGAAGCCGACAGCACCTCCTGAGGGAACGACATCTCTTGCGAGGAGACCATTGGGGAGATCATTGCCTTCGTCGACCGCAGCGATGACGTGAGGGAGCCCTTGGATTAGTTTGCGGTTTGCAATGTCGAGCGCATGAGTTCTTCCAGACTCGCAGCCGATGCGGCACGGCTGTCTGGATCAGACTACAACTCTTGGCGGGAAGTCGCGACTAACCCAATGAAGACACAGATGTCGTGCGGCACCAGAGGCGCTGCTCTCGTGGGTGCCTCAAGCGCGTGCATTCTGGTGGTCTCCTGTCGCGCGAGGGGGTGACTGCCTGTGCGCGAGGCGGTGGTATCGTTCCCGTGCGATTGGATCCTAACCCGACTTTGCCATTTTCTTGGATCGTCCAGCTCTAAGTTGTTTAGTTAGAGTAAGATACGAGATACGGAAATGTCATTAAGGCACTACATTATTTTCAAAAACGAGTGATTGATCGTCAACTCGGGACAGGTGCTGCAGGCATTGCGTCTGAACCCAGTGCAACCAGTATAGCAGGCACGGATACGGACAATAGGCGCAAGCGCAAGGGGTCGCCAGAACTTATGGCACTACAGAGACCCCCAGCGAGCGCACAACAAACAGTCCAGCCATTGATATGAAAGGACTTTCCCGGGACGCGCATACGGTCGAATCGCCGCAATCGACTCAAAAAAGCGGGTTTTCAGTGCCTGTCAGGCCGATTTTGGCAAAGTCGGGCTAAGTCCATTGCGCGGTTCGCGCACCCCGAAGACATGCAACCTTCCATCTAGCTGGCGGTAGCATCCGTCGATTGGCCTGCAGGCCTCGCAAGCACTCAGCTCCGGCGAAATCCAGACCCAAGGGATCGGTCGATGGGTGGCCGAGTGTGACATGATGGAGTCGTTCGCGATGAGCCTGTTTGCACACATCGTTTCGCAGAATCTCGTACCGGAGCCGACTGCCACCCAGTCGCTCGCGTACATCCTGCGGTCATCATCTGAGTTGGCCGCGAGTCTCGCCGATCTCCTGTGGCCCGATGTTGGGTTTGAGGTCGGACATGTCGAGAGCGAGCGGAGCTTCGCGGATGTCCGGCCGGACCTAACGATCTTCGACAGCGACGGTCGGCATCGGATCTTCGTTGAGAACAAGTTCTGGGCCGGGCTAACCGATGCACAACCAGTCCAGTATCTCGCTGCCCTCCCTGATGACGTGCCCTCAGGCTTGGTGTTCATCGTTCCCATGAAGCGAATCCCGGCCATTTGGAACGAATTGAAGTGGAGGAGTCGCGATTCACTTGACTTGGGGAACGAATCGTCCTCTGACAATGTGACGCGACTCCAGCTAGGAACGCGGACGCTGTGCGCCACAAGCTGGCGGCACGTATTGGACCTGTTGGAGCGAGTCTGCCCAAGCGATGAACAAAGGCGTGATGTGTCGCAGCTTCGCGAATTAGCAAGATTCGGCGAGGCGGATGGATTTCCACCATTGCGTGGCGAGGAACTGTCCGATGTCAGGATACCCAGTCGGACGATCAACTACTGCAGGTTAGTCAGGCCCATCGTTTCGGAACTCCAGTCTCGTGGGGTCGCGCGGACGAAGGGCCTACGGCCCACGCATGACTGGTATCACATCGGCCGCTACTTTAGCGCGTCGCACGCGTTCGGCTGCTGGCTTGGCGTAGCACTTGTGCCTTGGAGGGATACCGGCATCACTCCACTGTGGTTAAGAGTGCATCCCACCCCGTTCTCAAATCTTGGCGAGCACTACCACAGGCTGGATGAATCTTTCAGGGATATTCAAGAACGAGGCAATGCAAAGTACCTCCCTATACGGCTCCGGACGGGCGTCGAGCGAGATGATGTGATTCGAGACGCGGCTGATCAAGTGCAGGACATCGTGAGGAAGTTTGAGGAGATCACAGGCAAGGGATCACCGGACAAGCCTGCATGAACACATTGGGGACTTTACGTCCCCACACTACGGCCTCCCTCTCGGGACGGATCGACGTGCCAAGTCTCCCCGCGCCAAGAGGAGGCTCTGGACCGCCCCGGTTGGCCACGCGATGCCTTGTTGGATACTGAAGTGATGGCCGCACCGCTCTGGCTGCTTCTCGACGCCGACGACACCCTCTGGGAGAACAACATCTTCTTCGAAGAGACGATCGAGGAGTTCATCGCTTTCGTCGACCACAGCGAACTGTCGCCCGCTGAAGTGCGGGAGGCACTGGATCAAGTCGAGGCTCGCAATATCAAGAAGAACGGTTACGGCTCGGAGAACTTCACCAACAACCTAATCGAGTGCTTCGAGAACCTGCGTGGGCGACCTGCGACGTCGGACGAGAGGATTCGGCTCCATGCCATGACCGACCGGATTCGCAAGCATCCGATCCGCCTGATGCCGGACGTGCTGGAGACCCTCGCCGAGCTCGGCGACCGCCACCATCTGGCGTTGGTGTCGAAGGGCGACCGCGCCGAGCAAATCGACAAGCTGGATCGTTCCGGCCTGAAGAAGTGCTTTGAACACTACTACGTAGTCCACGAGAAGGATGCGGCCCGCTACCGGTCCATCGTCCGCGAGATCGGGATCGATGCAGACCAGGCGTGGATGATCGGGAACAGCCCGAAGTCTGACATCCATCCGGCTCTGGAGGCGGGGCTCGGCGCGGTCTTCGTGCCCCATCCGAGCACTTGGAGTCTCGAGGTCCGCCCGCTGCCCGAGCCTAGCGATCGGTTTCGAGTCGTGGAGCGCTTTCGAGACTTGGCGTCGATATTTTGAGCCGCTGTCGACGGCTGCCGGATTGCAACGCCCGACGCACGCCGTCAATGGACGACTTCCTCGTAGAGTGCGAGTGCCTCGTCTGCCATGCGCTGCACGTGGAACTGACGCTTCACCGCGCTTCTTCCCGCTTGGCCTAGGCTGGTCGCCCGGTCGGGTTCCAGCACGAGCTCTTCCAATCTCCTAGCTAAGTCGGCGCTGTCATCCGGTACGCACAGCAAGCCCCCGCCCGTCGCATCCACCAACTCGGGAAAGGCCCCGATGCGGGGCAGCACGACCGGCACGCCTGTTGCGAGCGCTTCGAGCACGTACAGCCCTTTCGATGCCCGGTAGGTAGTCGGCACCGACAGGACATCGATTCCGGACAGGAAACCGAACTTGTCCTCTCGTGCTAGGTATCCGCAGTCTTCTAGCTCGCAGGAGTTGGAGACTTGCTTCACGTACTCGGCACCTTGTTCGTTGCGCCAGCCGGCCACGCGCAACTCAATCTTCGTGTCGGGATGCCTGTCGCGCAGGACCTGCACGGCATCCGCTAGCAAGTGGAGTCCCTTTTCCTTCGAGACGCGGGCGAGGAAGCCAACCGCGAATCGCCCGGCGTCTGACTTCTGACGCTCCCGAATGCCATCCATCGAGATTCCGGGACGAATCGTCTCGACTTCGCCCAGCGAATCGCTCATGATCGGCCGCATGGCTTCGATTTGGTCGTCGCATGGAGCGACGAACCGATCGATCCGCTTCGCGTGCCCGCGAAGCAGATCGTGGCATGCGGAGCGGTAAGGCTCCCGCAGGCCCGCCAGAAAATCGGCCTCTCCCTGCAGCGAGCAAACCACTGGCACGCCCAGCTCGCGCTGGATCGGCTCCGCCATGCTCGCCAGCATCGAATTCGTCAGGTGGACGACCTCGGGGCGGATCCCGCGCAAGACATCCACCAGCTTGTCCATCTCGCGCCGGTACGCGCCCTTCTCGCCGCGGAACGTCTCTTGGGTCATCGCTCCGAGGTTGGCCGGATCCGTGTCCACCGCGAAGCTGGATGCCCAGCGCAGCATGCGCGGGCTGTCAAGCAAGCTGTCCAGAATCCCGCTGGATCGGAAGAACTTGTACTTTCCCTGCAAATAGAGGTTGATGCCGCTGAACACGACTCGGCTGTCGCTGACATCCCCCTCGTCCGTCAGCAGCGGCGTGTAGGCGGGCAACAACACCACATCGTGCCCCTTGGACTTGAGTGCCGCCGCGAGCGCGTTGTCCTGCAAGCAATTTCCGCAGATCGTGCCGGCGGCTCCGGCGGTGATGTATGCGATTCTCAAATTGCCGATTCCTTGGCGGGGAAGAATTTGGTCAGAGCCGCCGGTGAGGGAGGTCTGGTGAGTAGGGAAACCCCGATCAGCGTAACGGTTGAAATCGCCACCATCGTCGCCGCGGGCAGCATGTCTAGGAACAGGTACCCGGGATTGCTTCCGTATCCGCTGTCTCGGAAAAACGCCCAGCCGCAGACAACGGTCGCTAGTACGGATGCAATGGCGCCGCTCGCCGTGGCGCGCTTCCAGTAGAGCGCGGCAAGCGCGATCGGGAAGAGTGCCGCGTAGCCGCTGAAACACCACACGCCGAGAGTGAATACGCTTCGGGGGTTGCTCAGCGAGGCGAGGTACGCGAGCATCGCGACTGCCACGACGAACAGGCGACCGAGCCGCACACTGTCGGATTCCTGCAAGCGATCCTTGCCGACCATCTGCAGCACGATGTCGTTCGTGAACATCGAGCCGATCGCGAGGAACTGTGAATCGAGCGATGACATGATCGCGGCCAGGATTCCCGCCCCGAGGATCCCTCCCACGATCGGGGATGTCAGGCGCTGGACCATCGTGGCCAGTTCGCTATTCACCGGGGATCCCGCGGCCACGACTAGCGAACCGTCCGGCATGACGGCTGAGGTCGCCCAGACGCCGATAAGGACGCAGGGGAACCACACCACGAGCATGCAGAGCGGGTGGAGCACCAGAAGCGGCTTGAATGACGACGCTGATTTCGCCGTAAGCCAGTGCTGGTGGACATGGGGGAACATGCCGATTGACAGCGGAATGAAGCAGTAGCTGAAGAAGTGGAGAGGACTGATCGCGCCGTCCCGGATCAGTTTTTCGGGGTGCGCGCCCTGCACCATCTCAGTTGCGGCCTGGACCCCGCCCAACTTGGAAGAGATCACGAGGAAAGTCGCGACGCCCGTCACCATGAAGACCGCGGCTTGCAGTGCGTTCGCCCAAGCCGCGGCCCGCAGGCCTCCAACGAACACGTAGACCAGCACGACCGCCGAAATCGCTAGACCAGTCAGCGATGAGGGGATGCCCCCGTCCGTCGAGGCGAACGCGGTCGGAAACGCGCCCTGGGTAAGTGCTTGGACCACGCCCCCGGCTCCGAGCAAGCCGATCAAGACGTATGGAACGACCAGAGCTACGAGTACCGGGAACAGCAGCAATCCCAGAGCCCGACTTTGAAATCGGTCGCGGAAGAACTGGATTTGAGTTGTATAGCCGTGTCGCTTGCCGATCGACCAAAGCCGGATGCCTGCGAAATAGAACACCGCTGCATGAATCAGGCCCGACCAGGAGGCCATCAATCCGTAAACGCCGATGCCGCTGCGATATGCTTCTCCGGCACTGCCCACCAGAGAGAACGCGGTCATCGACGTGCCGAAGACCGACAGCATGAGCAGCATCGGTCCGATCGACCGGCTGGCGAGAAAGAAGTCCTGCGCCGTGCCCCGGAACGACCGCTTGCTTAAAGCCCCGATTCCGATGAGAACCGCGAGGTATCCGCAGATGATGACGAGTTGCGTCACCGCGTTGGCCCTTGGGCATCCGAAGGGCAGTCGTCGTCAGCGTGGGATGCGCTTGGCCAAGCGGTTCGAACCACGACAACCCAGAGCCCTGCCGTGACAATCGAGAATGCGACGTGATACGCCAGCCCGGACGGAATGAAACCGAGCACCAGGGTCGCGTCCCTCCAGAGCCAGAAGTCCTGATGCAGCGCGCCTAGCAGCAATACCGCTAGCAATACAAGCATGGATCTCATCGAGCGGTGATTCGACTGGCAGGTCCGTTGGGCGGAGCGTTACGCCAGTGACTTTTGGATCAGCTGTCCGTGGACGTCGGTAAGGCGGAAGTTGCGGCCTTGGTACTTGAATGTGAGCTTCTCATGGTCAATGCCGAGCAGGTGCAGGATCGTCGCGTGCAGGTCGTGGACGTGCGCGGGGTCGGACGTCACGTTGAAACTGAAGTCGTCGGTCGCTCCGATCGTGAGGCCGGGCTTGATCCCCGCTCCTGCCATCCAGATCGTGAAGCACCGGGGGTGATGGTCTCGCCCG
Source organism: Bryobacterales bacterium (assembly GCA_965242625.1). Classification (GTDB taxonomy): domain Bacteria; phylum Acidobacteriota; class Terriglobia; order Bryobacterales; family UBA6623; genus VXMF01. The sequence goes on from CBDEST010000005.1 coordinate 3,263,077, forward strand.
TAGTTGTCCGCGGTCATCGCGCCTTGGCTGTACACGCTCCGGCCGAACTCGCCTCCCCACACCACCAACGTGTCTTCGAGTAGACCGCGCTGCTCCAAGTCCTTCACGAGCGCGGCGGAGCCGCGATCGGTATCCGCGCACTGCTTGCGAATCTGGTCCGGGAGGTTGCGATGCTGGTCCCACCCGCGATGGAACAGCTGCACGAAGCGGACATCGCGTTCCAGCAGCCTGCGGGCGAGCAAGCAGTTGGCTGCGTAAGTGCCGGGCTTGCGCGCGTCGTCGCCGTACAACTCGAACGTGGATTCGGGTTCGTTGGAAAGATCTGTCAGTTCCGGGACGGAAGCCTGCATGCGGAACGCCATTTCGTACTGCGCCACCCGCGTCAGGATTTCGGGGTCGCCGAAGTCCTCGTACTTGATCGTGTTGAGCTTGCCGAGATCGTCGAGGTACCGCCGCCGTGCGTTGCGGTCGATGCCGTCCGGGTCCGTGAGGAACAGCACGGGGTCTCCGATCGAGCGGAACTTGACGCCTTGGTAGCGAGTCGGCAGGAAGCCGCTTCCCCAGAGCCTGTCGTACAGCGGCTGGCCGCTGCGCCCCGAGCCTGAAGACACCATCACGACGAATGCCGGCAGGTCGCGGTTCTCGCTGCCCAGTCCGTAGGAGATCCAAGCGCCGATCGAGGGCCTTCCGGCGAGTTGGGCACCCGTTTGGAAGAACGTCACGGCGGGGTCGTGATTGATCGCCTCGGTGTGCATCGACTTGACGAAGCACAGCTTGTCGGCGATCTCGGCCGTGTGGGGCAGCAGTTCGCTGACCCACGCGCCGGATTGTCCGCGCTGGCGGAACGAGAACATCGACGGGACGATGGGGAACGACGCTTGCGAGGCCGTCATCGCGGTCAGCCGCTGTCCCTGCCGCACGGAGTCGGGGAGGTCCGTCCCGCGCAGTTGCTGCAGCTTCGGCTTGTAGTCGAAGAGCTCGATTTGCGATGGCGCCCCGGACTGGAACAGGTAAATGACGCGCTTGGCCTTGGGCGCGAAGTGCGGCAACCCGGGCAAGCCGCCCCGAGGCAGTTCGTCACCCAAGAGCTTGGTAAGCGCTATGGCTCCCAAGCCGAACGCACTCCTGCCGAAGAAGTGGCGTCGGGTGCCTTGGAGTGCCAGAGACGACGCGAGTTCCATAGCCACTTGAACCGTGCCCATTATAGAACGCGCTTGCATTCTGCAATACCGCGGAGTCTGCAAGAAGCCGCTACGTTCGGGCAATGCCGCATTTCGACACGCCAGCCTCTGCCGCGCTGCTGACGCGCGGGGCAGTTGGCGCGACCGATTTCTGGCAACGAGCGTGCTCGGCCGCCGAGCCCGCTTATTCGCGCGTGATTGTCTCGTCCAGGTTGAGCACCAAGCTAGCCATCATCGAGTATGCAGCCATCTCCGGGCTAGGAATTCCCCCGTTCGGGGAATCATTCTCGCCGAGCAGCGCCCCGGCGGCTTCCGAGTCGTTGCGGAACCGATCGAGGTGGTATTCCAGCCCAGACGCCAGAACCGCCCGCTCGTCCGCGCTTGGGTGACGAGATGTCACCAGGCGGAACAGGCGGTCCAACCGCTCGTCCGCGTTCTCGCCGGCCTCCCGGATCGCCCGGCGCGCCAAGGCGCGGGATGCCTCCATGTAGGAGGCGTCGTTCATGCGATTGAGAGCTTGCAACGGGGTGTTGGTCCGGACGCTTCGCACCGTGCAAGCCTCGCGCCCGGCCGAATCGAACAGGGACATCGAGGGCGGCGGCACGGCTCGCTTCCAGAACGTGTAGACGCTGCGACGGTACAGGTCGCCGCCGCTGTCCATGGCGTAGTCCTTGCCGCCAGCCAGTTCCGTCCACATCCCCGCGGGCTGGTACGGCTTGACCGATGGTCCGCCGACCACAGGAACGAGCATGCCGGAGACCGAGAGCGTCAGGTCTCGCACCGCTTCCGCGGGCAGCCGCAGCCGCGGTCCGCGGGCGAAGATGCGGTTGTCTGGATCGCGTTCCAAAAGCGTCTCGCGAGCCCGCGAGGACTGCTGGTACGTCGCGCTGGTGACGATGGTCTTCACCAGAGCCTTCAGATCCCAGCCCGACTCCATGAATTCGACCGCGAGCCAATCCAACAAATCTGGATGAGTGGGCCACTCGCCTTGTGAGCCGAAGTCCTCGACGGTCTCGACGATTCCCGTTCCCCAGAACATCTGCCAGACCCGATTGACGATCACGCGGGCCGTGAGCGGGTTGTCCCGCGAAACCAGCCAGCGGGCGAAATCGAGCCGACTCGCGGGATCGGTCGCTGAGAGCGCCTTCGGCAGTCCGGGGAGCACTTCCTGAGCCGGTGCATCGTACGCGCCTCGGTCCAACAGGTGAGTCTTGCGCCGCGGCGACATCTCCTGCATCACCATCACGGTCGGCAAGGCGTCGTCGTACTCCCGGAGGCGACCTTCGAGGTCGCGGACTTCCGCAGTCAAGTCCGTCAGGGACTTCGGGCCGAGCTCGCCCGTGAATGCGAGATCGAGCTTGCGGCTCTCGGCAGCGGTGCGCTTGTGCGCGGGGCGCCTCGCGATGGCGTCCAAACTGCCCGCCACTGCTGAGACCGCGACCTCCTCCGCGGTCAGCGTGCGTTCGTACAGCGTCAGGCGGCGGATCGCGCCTTCGTACTCCAGTCCTAGCCCTCTCCCCACGCGCAACGGCTCTTTGGACTTGATCTCTTGGTTCATCTCGTCACGGTTCACCTTGACCTTGACGGGACTGCCATCGATAAAGATTCGGAGGCCCTTGGCGTACTTCGAGCCGTCGTAGGTGAAGGCCACGTGGGTCCACTCGTTCAACGGCACGGGATCGACGCTTTCGATGCGAATGCAGTCATCGAGCCAGCGGCTGATGAGATTCACTTGGACCTTCCCGTCGACCAAGTACATGCCCCATCCCGGGTTCGCATCCGTTGCCTCCTCGGGATCGACATGACGGGTTCTCGCCACGATCGCGCCGTCGGCGCGCGCGGGGCGGATCCACGCGGCAGCGCTGAACCGCCCGGTGAAGCTGAAGTCGGCTTGGTCTCCAAGCTCCGCGAACTCCCCGCTCGCGAAGGTCCTCTCCGCCGGCCGCGGTCCGCGAAATTCCTCCGGAAATGCAACCGTCAGCCCCACCTCGTCCACCCAGTCGGCGGGGTTATTGGCCACGTTCCTCTCCCATCGGCTGCGCCTTCCCGAGGTCTTCCGAACCAATTCGGATTGTCTTGCCTGCAAGGCCGCTAGCTCGGAGTGGAGTTTCTGCAACCGCTCTTTCTGCTCGAAGGTGGGGGCCTTGACCATCGGCGGTGAATTCCCGTACTTGAAGGCCTTGCCCCGTTCGGGAATGTTGTTGAAGTAGGCGAAGAGCTCGTAGTACTCCTTCTGCGTGATCGGGTCGTACTTGTGGTCATGGCACCGCGCGCATCCCACGGTGAGACCGAGCCAGACCGTGGAGGTGGTGTCGATGCGATCGACGACATACTCGACCGCGTACTCGGCGTCGATGATCCCGCCCTCCCCGTTGCCCCGGTGGTTCCGGTTGAATCCGGTCGCGATCACCTGATCCAAACGCGCGTCCGGGAGCATGTCCCCGGCGATCTGCTCGATCGTGAACTCGTCGAACGGTTTGTTCGCGGCGAACGCGTCGATCACCCAGTCGCGCCAGCGCCACATGTCGCGGGCGGCATCGGTCTGGTAACCGTTCGTATCCGCGTAGCGCGCCGCGTCGAGCCAGCGGATCGCCATGCGCTCCGCGTAGCCCGGCGACGACAGCAGCCGATCCACGACGATCTGGTACGCCTTGGGTGAAGCGTCTGCGAGGAACTCGTCCAAGTCGGAGAGTTGGGGCGGCTCGCCCGTCAGGTCGAGCGTCACGCGGCGGATCAAGGTCTCGCGGGAAGCGGGCGGCGACGGCTCCAGCCGTTCGTCCTGCAATTTCCGGAGCACGAAGCTGTCGATGGGATTGGCGGGCCAGCCCGGATACCGCGAGCCGGGAACCGCCGGTCGCCGGGGAGGCAGGTAGGCCCAGTGCCCCTGCCACTCCGCGCCTTGCTCGATCCAGAGCCGTACAAGCTCGATTTCCCGTGTGGACAGAGGCTCGTGCCCGAAGGCCGCGGGCGGCATCCGCCGCGCCGTGTCATCGGTCGAGATGCGCCGGAAGATCTCGCTTTCCTGAGGGCTGCCGGGAACGAGGGCCCGGCGTCCGTTAGAAAGGGCTGTCGCTGTCCCCGGTTCGGAATCGAGCCGCAGGCTCGTCATCCGCTTGGACTCGTCGGGCCCGTGGCACGCGAAGCAGTTCTCGGACAGAATCGGGCGGATGTCGCGGTTGAAGAGCACTTGGGCATCGGCATGCACAGCCGATGTCCAGAAGAACGTCGCCGCAAGCAAGTAGCCGAATCTGAACCGTCCCATCACAGCGTCAATTGTAAGGCTTTCAGCAATCCTGATGCAGCCGTTCACGGCGGTATCTTCGAGAAGTTCGACGGAGGATGCCGGGTCTTGGACAGCTCACATAACCTTTGCGCTGCCATCGCGCTTGATCGATACCACCGCGTGGGCTTCCGCCAGTCGACCCTTCCCCACGGGGCCCATCCCCTCGCCTGACTTCGCCTTCAGGCCCACAGCGTTAACCGGCACCTTCAGGATGGAGGCGATGTTCTCGCGCATGCGATCCCGAAACGGCAGCAGCTTCGGCCGCTCGATCACGACCACCGCGTCTACGTTCACTACGCTCCAGCCGTAACTCTCCAGCAACTCCACGGCGTGACGGGCGAAGATGCTACTGTCAGCGTCCTTCCACTGCGGGTCGCTGGGCGGGAAGAGTTCCCCGATATCGCCCTGCGCCGCCGCGCCGAGCAGCGCATCGGTAATCGCGTGCAGCAGCACGTCCGCGTCGGAATGCCCGTCTAGCCCCTGTTCGCTTGGAATCTCGACGCCCCCGAGAATCAGCTTGCGACCGTTTGCCAAGCGGTGGGAGTCGAAGCCGATCCCCGCGCGGAATTCCGGAGGGTCGAAGCTAATGATCGGCGGCGGCTTCACGATTCTCTTCTTGGTAGTAGAACTCGGCCAGCGCTAGGTCGTGGGGCCTCGTGATCTTGATGTTGCGCTCGCTGCCGCGCATCACGTAGACATCCTCGTTGAGGTGCTCGATCAGGCTCGCTTCGTCGGTGCCTACGAACCCGTCCCGGCGGGCCTTGGCGAATGCGCGCTGCAACAGGTCTGTCCGGAACACTTGGGGGGTTTGCACCAGCATGATCCGCTCGCGTGACAGAGTCGCTTGGACCACCTCGCGACTGACTTGCTTCACCGTTTCCTCGGCGGGCATGCCGAGGATCACCGCTTGGCGGGTGGCTGCTTCGGTGATCGACTCCTCAATCAATCTGACAGGCACGAACGGTCGCACGGCGTCATGGACCGCGACGATCTCGCAGTCTGCCGAGACGGCATCGAGGCACGCCCCGACCGATTCCTGGCGATTGCGTCCGCCCCCGATAACGCGCAGGTTCGGGCACTGCGCCGATTGGGCGAGCATCTCCTGCACCGCTTCCTGGCTGCCATCGGGCACTGCCACCAAGATCTCCTCGATGCATTCGACCGCAAGGAACTTGCGAACCGTGAGGGCGAGGATGGGCACTCCGCCCAAGCGCATGAACTGCTTCCGGTCGCTGCCGTAGATCCCGCTGGCGACCCGCCCCATCCGGGTGCCGTGACCAGCTGCGGGTAGGATAACCGCTACCTTCATGCCTTCGCAGATTATCGCCCAACCCGCAGGTGCCTAGTCGAATGCAACCAACCGGAGCAGGGAAGGGAAGCGGAATCGTTCACCGCTACCTCGTTACGGCGCGCCAATCGCCTTTTTCTAGCGCGCAGGACGTCGTGTCGATCATCCTGCGATGTGTCCATTAGCGTCGACGCTCTGGACCGCTTTGCTCAACGTGCGGACGGAGGCGTCTGCCGCCCGCCGTAAATCAGCGAAGTTCCCTAACCGCCCGGAGCACTCGGAATCGGTCGATCGGCTACCACTACTCGTCCTTCTCGCCCTCCTCCTCGCGCGGTGCAGGGGTCGCCTGACGGGCGATCTCGTATCTGGGAGCGGGCTGGCCCGGGCCGACTCTGCCGCCCAAAGAGCGATCAGATCGATCCAGCAGGACTTGCACGTCCCCCTGTACCGCAGCGATCATTTTCAATTGCTCAGCAACCGCCTCGGATTGCTGAGCAATCGTCTTGGAAAGCGCAGCGATCGCCTCGGATTGCTGATCAGCCGTCTTGGACAGCACCGCGATCTGCTTGGATTGCTCGGCGATCAGCTTGGATTGCTCAGCAACGACCTTGGACAGCGCAGCGATCTCCTTGGACAGCTGCGCATTCTCGCGCATGTAGAGCGCACGGTCTTCCTTTGATTGCTCTCTTGACTCGGCGCGGTCGCGGTCGGACCGCGCGCTGGACTCCTCACGCTCACGATCGAGCTGCGCCTTGAACTCGGCGCGGTCGCGGTCGGACCGCGCGCTGGACTCCCCACGCTCACGATCGAGCTGCGCCTTGAACTCGGCACGGTCGCGGTCGGACCGCGCGCTGGACTCCCCACGCTCACGATCAAGCTCTGCCTTGAACTCGGCACGGTCGCGGTCGGACCGCGCGCTGGACTCCTCACGCTCACGATCAAGCTCTGCCTTGAACTCCTCACGCTCACGATCGAGCTGCGCCTTGAACTCGGCGCGGTCGCGGTCGGATCGCGCCATTGCTTCCTCGCGGTCTTCCTTGTCTCGCCGTTCGGATGCCTCGCGGTCTTCCTTGTCCCGCCGTTCGGATGCCTCGCGGTCATCCATGGCCCGCCGTTCGGATGCCTCGCGGAATTCCTTGTCCCGCCGTTCAGATGCCTCGCGGTCTTCCTTGGCCCGAGCGTTGGCGTCTCGCTGGTCCCGCAACACACTCCGCAGCAACCCGGTCGCATATGCCAGCACGGCTAGTACCAGGATCACCGGCGGCCCCCCGATGATTTCCAACACTTTGAGAATTCCCGTCCACACGACACAATCAGCGTACCACGTTCCGCTTCACTGGCCGCCGAGCTCGAGTCGGAGCGCAATTCAAGTGCTTGGCTCTACTAATTCAATCTGGGCTTTCCGACAAGTCCTTGCAGCCCACGCCAAGAAACTATACGTATACAGGTGGCTTCAAGAACGCATCTCCCGACCCGCCATGGAGCATCAGTCGAGGCCCGAACGCCTCCAGATGGCGTTTATCCAAGCCGCCGCTCACCTGCACGAACTCCTTTCGTGCCGGCATTTTCCACCAGCGGATGAGCCGCGCCAGCATCCGTCGCTTGGCCTGCCGGCGACCCTTCGCGACTGTCCGTCGACCCATTGGCGCGCTCTCCTTGCGGATCCGGTGGCTGGCCTCCGCGGGCTTCTAGCGAGGCTTCGCCCTAGCCCGGCGAGCCTAATTCGACGATGCGCGTGTGAGGTTCTGACGCTGCTGCCAGTGAGTGTCTCCCTGATCGCTTGGGCCGCGAACCCCAGTGCCTACGAGAGGCCTAAACCGCATTTTCTAACCTCGACTCAAACGTAACGCTCGGCGGCAGACAAGGAGCGTTCGCGGGCCGCTGGATCGGGAACTCGGATCAGCGACCGGCTAGCGGAGATGGACGCGAGCTAGGAATCGAGCGCCTGTCTGCAGTACGCGAAGCACTTGCCGACTTCCTCGACCGTGTCGCCGCCCTTGTACTCGTACTCGATGTTGGCGGGGATGGCGTACCCCTTGTCGCGGAGCAGTGCTAGGACCTCGCGGATTGGCGTGTCGCCCTCGCCGAATGGCACGTTCGGGCCCTGGTCAGCCTTGCGATCCTTGATGTGCAGGGTGTTGATCGTGCCGTGATACTTGGAAATGTAGTCGATCGGGTCGAATCCGGCCGCCACGAAATGACCGATGTCCAGATTGACCACGATATGACTGTTCCCCTTCGAGGCCGCGTCGAAATCCGCGGGAGTGGCGAATTCGTTCTCGCGAATCTTCGAGTGGTTGTGCATCCCCACGAGCAAGTTGTAGCGCTTGGCGAATGCGTTGACACGGGACGCCACGCTCACTGTTCCGGATGCCGTGAGTGACTTCGCGCCCATGGCCTTGGCCATTTCAAAGCCTCTGGCGATCTCCACATCCGTGAAGTGGTCACGGAAGCTGTAGTTGAAGGCGTTCAGTTGAATGCCCGCCTCGTGGAACTGCGTCCCGATCTCCTCGTACTTGCTCAGAGGCGTCTCCAAGCGGTACGTACGCAGCTTCTCGCGGTCTCCGCGAAGCTCCCGCAACGGCTCGGTGTGGCCGCTCCAGAGTTCGCACGAACCGATTCCGATGGCTTCCATGGCCTTGATCGCATCGTCGAGCGAGCGGTCGCGGAAGCTGTAGCTCTGGGCGCCGATTGTGACCCCTCCGAAAGTCGAATCGATCTGTCCATGGCCACGCGCGGCTCGCGCGAAGCCGATGCCCGTGCCTGCGGCCACCAAGGAACGGGTGAATTCCCGACGGGTTTGTTTTGGATACATGCAGTGCCCCTAACCCCCTATTGTGCCACAGGATACGGACGCGTTCCGATTCCCCGAACCCAGTTCGATCCAAGGTCTCGCACGATCCCCTTCGTTGACCGACCGCGCCCCGATCGGGAGCGCGTTGGAATCGGAACCGGCCCTCACGGATGGCGAGTCGGACCGGGCGGTCGGGTAGGGCGGGCCATGATCGCGGGGACAGCCCTGAGGCAACAGGTCATGCACGGTCTGCCGGCACCGACTGATCGTGCCGAGGCGTATCAGCCCAGCGGTCGATTGCCCGTAGGTGATCGACGTCTCAGGCCTTCAAGCCTCGGGACGACTAGAAGATCAGCTTGAGTGCGAACTGATTCGTCCGCATCTCGCGGGCGCTTGTGATCACGCCGAAGTTCCTTGACCGCGGATTGCTGTTGGGGTTGTTCCAGTTCGGATGGTTCGCGAAGTTGAACGACTCGAAGCGGAACTGCAGCCGATACTTCTCAGTCAGCGCGAAGTCCTTCATTACCGAGAAGTCCCAGTTCCGGAATCCCGGCCGCTGCAAGGTGTTGCGCCCGCGGTCCCCGTCCCGGTAGGTCAGCTGATTGAAGCCGGCACTGTCAGGAACGTTGCAGGCGATCGTTGCCGCCCGCCCGTCGGCGTTCTTCTTCCAGAACTCCTGCGGTGTCGGGTTGTCGGCGTGCGGATTGCCGGTCGAGTCGCCGCGGTTGTTCTGGCCCGTGCCGTTGAGATCGCTGCAGTGCCCCCCGTAAATCGGTGTACCGGTCGACAAGGTGACGATGGATCCGAGCTGCCATCCGCCAATGATCGTTTCGAGCGCGCGACTGCTGAACTTGGTCGGGATTTGGTACAGGATCGAAGCGGTGAATCGATGCGGCGTGTTGAACTGTGACAGACCGCGCTCCTTGCGCAGGTTGTAGTTGTTCGTCGGGAACAGAACGTCGCCGGAGTTCGTGCGGATCGCCGATCCATTGTCGATGGACTTGGCCCACGTGTATCCGATCAGGTACGTGAGTCCCTTGCTGAACCGCTGCTGCACCTTGACGCCGAGGGCGTTGTAGTTGGAATTGACGACATTGCCGATGGTCTGGATCCGACCGAAGACGTCGCCGAACGGGCGCCGTTCGCGAGTCGAAGTGCGATCCAGCGGCCCGCTGCGCTCGATCGGCGTGTTGAAGCCGTACATGCGCTGCAACTTGTGCCCCGCGCTGCCGGAGTAGCCGACCTCCAAGAGCAGCGAGTCGGTGACCTGACGCTGGATGTTGAACAGGTACTGGTGGACGTAGGGCGTCCTGCGGTTCGCGTCGTTGGCGAACGTGTACAGGCGGACGAAGCAGGGCCCGGTGTAATCGCCGCACCCGCTGGAGCGCTGGTTGGCCCACGGGTCGTCGAGGTTGTCCAGCGGGAACAGGTCTTGCGAGCGAGCGGTCTGGCGGACCCCGAAGTTACGCCCCATGTCGAAGACCGGGTTGCCCGTGTCCTGTGCGTAGTAGATGCCGTATCCGGTGCGCACGGTCGTCTTGTCGTCGAAACGGTACGCGACGCCGAAGCGCGGCGCGAAATCGTTCCTATCGAGCACTTGAGTGGCGTGGTTGTGCAGCACGTCATCCCCGGTCGCTTTCGGCACGGCGTCGGCGATGCGAAATCCCAAGCCCTCGTGGAAGTCTCCCTCGCCGGGCCGGACCAGTACCGGCGTCTGGCAGTCCGGGTCGAGGGCCCGCTCGGTAGCGCCCGGGCAGAACAACTGGACGTTCATGATGCCGCGATAGCGATCGCTGAACGGCGGCGTCAACTCGTATCGCAGACCGAGGTTCACCGTGAGTTTCGGCGTCACCTTCCACGAGTCCTCGAGGTACAGCGACAGCGCCGTCGAGCGGAATTGGACGTTAGCGATGCCGGGGGCCCGCGTCGCTTGGCGCGTCCAGCCCAGCAGACCGGTGGCGAATGCATCGCCCGTCCGCGTCAGCGCCGAAGGATCCGCGGTGTACTGGCTCGGGAACTCGAAGTGGCCCCGGGGAAACTGATTGCCGATCTGGTTGTACCGGCGATTCACGATGTCGCCGCCGAATCGGATCGAGTGAGTGCCGCGAATCCAGCTCGTGTTATTCACGATCTGGTAGGTGCGATTGCGGTTGATGAACGGTCCTCCGGTCTGCTCGCCCCATCCCGCGACTTCGTTGTTGCCGTTGAAGCTGATCTGCGGAGAGCCCCATGCCGCCTCGATCGGCGAGTCCAAGCCCGGGATGCCCAACTCCGCAGTCACGTCCCGGATGCCGTTGTGATAGGTGAGGCGGTCGTTGTCGAACAGATTGGTGCCTAGCCTCAGTTCGTTCACCAAGGTGGGCGAGATCGTGCGCGTGTTGGAGAGCATGAACTGGTAGACCTTGGTGGTCGTGCGCAGGTCACGGAATTCGAAGTTCTGCCCGCTCGTGAGCCTCTCGTCACCCCAGCTCAAGCGCCCGAACCACTGCGAGGCATCGCTTTCGCTGAAATCGATGCGAGACGTGAACTGGTCCCAGTCCAGCGGGTCCGGGGCGTTGCGGACGTAGTTCCACGCGGGATTGGTTCCGCCAACGACGGCGTTGGCCACGTTGGGCTCGGGATAGAACTCGAACATCTGCACGAACGGCTGCTTGAACCGCGCCTGCGGCACCCTGCGGTTAGGGAACGGGGCGGCCGTTCCGCCCGCGGCGTCATCCCGGATCGTGTCCGGATCGTAGATCGGGAAGAGATTGGGATTCGAGAAGTCGCCGCCGCGCATGGCGGCATCGGCCACGGTGGTCCGGCGGATCCGTTGGATCCGCTGCCGGAACGCCTCGTAGTTGGCCATGAAGAACAACTTGTTCTTCAACACCGGACCTGCCACGGTGAACCCGAACTGATTGCGTCGGAAGGGATTCTTGTCGCCCTCCCGCAGCCACGGACGAGCTTGGATCGCGTCGTTGCGCAGGAATTCGAAGACGGTGCCATGGAATTCGTTCGTCCCGGCTCGCGTGGTGACGTTGATTTGCGCGGTGGACTTGCCGAACTCGGCCGAGTACACACCGGTCTGGACCTTGAATTCCTGCAAGGCGTCAACCGACGGACGCACGACGAACGTGTTGAAGTTCGGGTCGGTGTTCTCGATGCCGTCCAGCGTGAAGCGGTTGTATTGCTGCCGCTGGCCGCTCACGGAGATCGGCTGGTTGGCCCGCTCCCCGCCCTGGCGCGAATTGGCCTGTCCGCCCGATCCCATCTCAGCCGACACGTTGGTGCTGAGCTTGACGAGATTCAGGTAGTTGCGCCCGTTAATCGGCAGGTCCACGATGCGGCGTTGCTCGATTACAGCGCCCAGCGCTGTCGATGATGTCTGCAGCATCTGGGCGCCCGCCTCCACCTCGATGACCTCGGTGACGACGCCGATCTCCAAGCTGAAGTCGACGCGCGCGACATCTCCCACTTGCAGCGTCCAGTCTTCTTGGAGGGCGGTTTTGAAGCCTTCGGTTTCGGCTTGCAGGTCGTACACGCCGGGACTGACGAACGGAACCGTGTAGTTGCCCGCCTCGTTCGTCTCGGTCACTCGCGAAACGTTCGTCGCGACGTTGGTGATGGTGACTTTCGCTCCAGCGATCACGGCGCCCGTGGAGTCGGCGACCCGTCCCGTGAATTCTCCGAACGTCTGGGCCCCGGCCGAGAAACAGCTCAACAGAGCTCCCAGCGCAACGCAAGAAATGCCCCTGCAACGCATAGCCTCTACCTCCTAGTGCAACCGCGACCCCTACGCGGTAAGCGAAGCATAACGCCTTGGCAAGTAGCAGTCAAGGTGCGCCCTCAGGCCTCGGGTGTTCGGCGACCCTTGCACGTATTAACCCTTCCGTTACCTGCTTGAACGCGCGATGCATCCCGAAGTCCAATACGATAGGACAGAGATTGAAGGATCGGCGGCGCGAGCTATGTCGCCATCCTCTGCCGGGAGACTCAACCGCAGTGGCGCCCCAAGAGACTCCGAGCCGCTCCAAGCAAGGGTACGGGTTCGGCACGGCACCCGTATTCCTCACCTCCCTGAGCACGATCCTCGGCGCGATTCTCTTCCTTCGGTTCGGCTACGCCGTGGCGAACGTCGGCTTGTGGGGAACGCTCGGGATCATCGCCTTGGCGCACCTCGTCACCATCCCCACGGTGCTGGCCGTGTCGGAGATCGCCACCAACCGCCGCGTCGCGGGAGGGGGCGCGTATTTCATCATCAGCCGCTCGTTCGGACCCACCATCGGCGGTTCCATCGGCATCGCGCTCTACCTGTCGCAAGCGATATCGGTTGCCTTCTACCTGGTCGCGTTTGCCGCGGCCTTCGATCCCGTGTTCGGTTGGATCTCCCAGGCATACGGCTTCGACCCCGACGCGCGCTGGCTGAGCGTGCCTGCCACGGCCATCCTGGTCTTCGCCATGTTAAGCAAGGGCGCCGACATCGGGGTGCGGGGGCTCTACGTGGTTTGCGTCGCGCTCGGACTGTCCATCGTGGCGTTCCTGTTCGGACAGGGACCCGAGTCAATCCGGCCCGACGGCATCAACCTGACGGCGACGATCCAGGACCCCGACGCTTTCGGTACGGTCTTCGCGACATGCTTCCCGGCGTTCACCGGAATGATCGCGGGGCTCGGTCTTTCCGGCGATCTGAAGCGACCGCAGCGGTCGATCCCGGTCGGCACCATCGGCGCCACGATCGCGGGCATGGTCATCTACCTGCTCGTTGCCGTGAAGCTGGCCCAAAGCGCCACTCCCGAGGCGCTGGCAGCCGACGTCTTCATCATGTCCGAGATCGCGCTGTGGGGTCCGGCCATTTACGTGGGCCTCGCCTCCGCCGCTCTGTCCTCGGCCCTCGGGTCGATCCTCGTCGCTCCGCGCACGCTCCAAGCACTAGCGAAAGACGAGGTGTTCCCATTTCCGAAGCTCAACGAATGGCTGGCCTCGGGCCGCGGCGGATCCGAAGAGCCCGTCTACGCAACGTACGTTTCGGGGGGCTTGGCTGTGATCTTCGTCCTGATGGGAGACATTGATTTCATCGCCCGCTTGCTCAGCATGTTCTTCATGGTGACCTACGGTGTCTTGTGCGCGGTCTCGTTTCTCGAGTACTTCTCGGGCGACCCGTCCTACAGACCCACGTTCAATACAAGGTGGTATTTCTCGCTGATCGGCGCTGTCATGTGCGCGATCATGATGATCGACATGAATCCATTTCAGGCACTGCTTGCTGTATTGGTCATGGCCGCGATCTATGCCGGACTGCGGCGGTCTCGCCGGAACGAGCGCGATCTGACCGCCATCCTGCAAGGGACGATGTTTCAGCTCACGCGTCGACTGCAGATCGCGATCCAAAAGAACCGCACGGTTTCGTCTGACGCGCAGTGGCGGCCGTCCGTCGTCGCCATCACGCGGTCGCAGAGGTCCGGACTGGGACAGTTCGACCTGCTGCGCTGGATTTGCCACCGTCACGGATTCGGTCATTACATCCAATACATTCAAGGCGATTACTCGTTCGCGGTGGAACTCGAGGCGCGCACCCAAGTCGACCGCCTGATTGATCGCTCCGAAGTGAGCCATGCGGGGATCTTCGTCGATACGTGCATCAGCCCGAGTTTCCAGCTTGCGATCGACCAAATGCTCCAGATGCCCGGCATCTCCGGACTGCCGAACAACACGATCTTGCTGGAATTCGACGCGGGGGAGCGGGACGACTTGGAAGAGGTCGTGCGCGGGGCGCAGGAAGCGGCCTCGTCGCAATTCAACGTCTTGATCTTGCGTTCCAGCAAGCACCGATTCGGCTACCATGCCAAGATCCATCTCTGGTTGACCGACTACGACCTCACCCATACGCCGTTGATGCTGTTGCTCGCTTACATCATCGTGGGACATCCGGAATGGAAAAACGCCGAGATTCGACTCTACGCATGTTTCGGCCTGCAGGAAGGGCATGCCGAGTCGGAGCGGCTCGCGCAATTGCTCGAGCGCGGCCGGTTACCCATCACCAAGCAAAACGTAGAAGCCGTGGAGTGCAAGGACGACGAGACTGTCGAGCGCGAAGTGGGCCGCCGCTCGGATTCCGCGGACTTGCTGATCGCGAGCGTCACCGCCGCCCAGTTGTTCTCGGACACGCCGACCCACTTCTTGGGACGGTTCGAACAGGCTAAGGACGTGCTGTTCGTGCATTCCTGCACGCGGATCCCCATCGAGTGAGTAACTGCCTGGCCCCTACGTGGAATGGCCTCGCAAAGTGCTTGATCGCGGGTCGTCTGACGGGGAGACTATTGCTACCGGTCGCAGACTGCAAGCACAGCGGGCAATGTCGCAGGGCTTGGCGCACCCGTCGCAGCGGGTCGTGAGAAGTTGGGTCCGTGCCCGAGGCGGGGCCCAGATGCTCAACCGTGACGGGAAAGGCAAAAAGTCAGGGACGCAATGCGCAGGATGGAGCGAGACGGCTGGCCCTTGGCTCGTACCAAGGGCAGCCACCGTCACCACAAGCACGCCGAGAAGCCCGGCTTGGTGACAATCGCAGGTAAGCGTAGCCAGCAGCTTCTGCAACGGACACGGGCTAGCACCATCCGTCGGGCCGGGCCAAGATAGGAAAAGTCAATCGTGCGGTACACAATCGTAATCGAACGCGCACCGGAGAACTACGCAGCCTACGTCCCCGACGTGCCTGATTGCATCGCCACCGCAGACACCCGGGAGTAAGTCGTACGTGAGATCCGTCAAGCGTTGCAATCCCACATTCAATGCTTGCGCGAGTATGGCGAGCCAGTGCCCGAGCCAAGCTCCACGGCTGATGTCGTCGAAGTGGATCCCGTGCCAAGGTGATTGATCCGCTTGATCGACCGACCGGGTTTCGTCCGAGCACGTTGGGTCGGCACCAATCCGGGTGCTAGATGGACCGTTCGTCAGCTTACAGGCTCGCGACCGCTCCCCAGAAATGTTCGGCCCGTGGGGCGAGTCCGCGATCGCTCAGTGGGTGACCCGCTCTTAGAATGTTGAAATCGAAGGGTTCGCGCTGCTTGGTGCTATTCGGCGGCGGGCGAGCGTAGGAGAAGGTGGCGGTGTCCAAGAGAGCAAAGAGGTTCCGCCAAGCAGGATCGGCGCGCAGGGCGGAGCAGCGGGCGACTGCTACTGGCGCATCCGTCGGCGAAGCCAACAGCCGTCAGTCAAGGCCCGAGCCCCTTCCGCAACCCTCCCGGTTCTCGCGCAAGGAGGTCATCGCTGCGCTCCTCTTGGGAGTGATGGTAGTCGGGAGCTACGTCCCGGCGATGTTGGGTGGATTCGTATGGGACGACACGGTTTTCACTGAAGAGCCGCTAGTTCGCGACTGGGACGGGATCTGGAAGATCTGGATATCGCCCGGCGAAATCAAGAACGAAGGGCACTACTGGCCTCTCGTCTACTCCAGCTTCTGGCTGGAGCACAAGCTCTGGGGATTCGCCCCGATGGGCTACCACGTCGTGAACGTGCTCCTGCACGCGCTGATCTGCGTGCTGCTCTGGCGGGTCATGCTGATGTTGGCAGTGCCGGGCGCGTGGCTTATCGCCGCTGTGTTCGCGGTCCACCCGCTGCACGTCGAATCGGTGGCTTGGGTGATCGAGCGCAAGGACTTGCTGTCGGGATTGTTCTACCTCGCAGCCATCCGGGTCTGGCTTCGATTCACGGATGACCCCAACGCCCGACGCTATTTCCTTGCGCTGGGCTTGTTCGGGGCCGCGATGCTCTCGAAGTCGATTGCCGTGACCCTGCCGGTGGCTCTCGCCATCTTGGTCTGGTGGAAGCGCGGAATGCTGACATGGACCGATGCTCGGCGGCTCGCTCCGTTCTTCGGGGTCGCCGCGTTCATCGCACTTGCCGACCTGCAGTTCTATCAAGGGCGCGAAGAAGTGTCGCTCGGCTACTCCCTCGCCGAGCAAGTGCTCATTGCGTCACGCGCGCTCTGGTTCTATGCGGGGAAGTTGATCTGGCCGACCGACTTGGCCGTGATTTACCCGCATTGGGAGGTCCGCGCCGGGAGCCTCGCGGGGTGGGCTTGGCCAATAGCTGCGTGCGCCTTGGCGGGAACGCTCTGGCTATGTCGGCACCGGATCGGTCGGGGTCCGCTAGCGGGCCTCTCGTACTTCGCGGTGACCTTGGCGCCAGTGCTCGGATTCGTGGACTACGGATACATGCAGTTTTCGTTCGTGGCCGACCGGTACCAGTACTTGGGCGGCATCGGCGTGATCGCGCTCGTGGTTGGGGTCGCGGTCTATGGTGCCGGCAAGGCGCCGTCCAATCTCCGTATCGGCTTGGGGGGCGTGGCAGCAATCATTTTGGCGCTGCTCGCCAGTCTGACTTGGCGCCAAGCGGGAATCTATCGCGATCCGGTCACGTTCTTCAGCCACATCGTGTCTCTCAATCCGCTAGCCAGGGATGCTCATCTGAACCTTTGCGCCGAATTGATCGAGGTCGGCAGGGCCCAGGAGGGTCTTGACGCGTGTCTCGTCGCGAAAGATCAGCGTCCCGAGGTTCCGTCGGTCCACGCGAATTCCGGTCTCGCCTTGATCCGGCTCGGACGTTATGACGAGGCTGGCGGATCCTTGCGGCGGGCGTTGGAAATCGATCCGAAGCACAGGATCGCGCTGCAAAACACCGCCGTGCTCCTGATGCAACGCGGTGACTACGGCAAGGCGGTCGACCAGTATCGCGAAACGCTCGCGGTTGCCCCTGACTTCGCAATGGCGCACGGCGGTCTGGGCGAGGCCCTATTCGCTTTGGAGCGGCACGAAGAAGCGATCGCAGCCGCTAGGACAGCACTCGACTTGCGGCCCGCCGCCCGGATCCGCGGTGCCTTGCATCGGCTCCTCGGCCGCTCGCATCGGGCGCTCGAGCGGTTCGAAGCTGCGGAGCGCCACTTTCGCAGCGCCATGGAGCTTGAACCGCAGGATGCGGCGCCGTTGTTTGAGTTGTCCAGATTGCGGCGCGAGCAGCAGCGCCCCGAGGAAGCGGAAGATTACTTGCGAAGAGCGCGGGAATTATTGCCGAGCGAGACAACGGCGTTGCAGCGCGTCGCCGAGGAACTGCGCAAGCAGGGACTGCGGGAGGAAGCTCTTGCGGCCTATCGCGCCGTGCTCGAGCTAGATCCCGACTATGCCTTCGCCCACGGCGGAATGGGACATACTCTTTTCGACTCGGGACGGTACGAGGAAGCTGCCGAGGCGATGGCCACTGCGATCTCGCTCCGCGAGGACTTGCCTATGGCCGCATTCCTGCATGTGCTCATCGGCCGGGCGTCGAAGCAGACGGGACGCCTCGACGCTGCTGTCGAGCATTTCCAGCGCGCCATTGAACTCGATCCGCACGACACGGACCCCATCGACCGCCTCGCCTTGCTGCACTACGAACAACGGCGGTACGAAGATGCACACCGCCTGTACCAACGGATGCTCGAGATTGAGCCCGACAATGTGCAGGCTATCTCGAATCTCGCCGCCACCCAGTACTACCTCGGGAGAACCGACGAGGCCATCCGGTCATTCGAGAGGGCTTTTGAGATCGATCCGAATCACGGGGCGGCTCGGTCTGGACTCGAACAGATTCGCGCTCTCCTCGGAGGCACTCGGCAGTAGCCCGCCTGGCGACCGCTCGGACAGCCAAGCGTATTAGACGAGAGGTGGCAAGCGAACCGATTTCGACAGGGAGATTCGCGACTGCCACGCGCCAGTCGCGGGATCACAAGCTCCCGAGAAAGTCCCTCAGAGCCGCTAACAGGGCTGCCTTTCGCTCGCGCCGGACATTGTGTCCAGCCCCGTCGATATGTACGATCTTGCCCTGCGCGAGTGCGGCGGCGACCCCCTCGTTCTTGGCGCGAGTCTCGGCATCGGCATCCGCCTTCAGGATCAAGGTCGGAACCTTGATCTTCTTGAACAACTCCGACATTGCAGGGCGCTCGCCGAACAGGCGGTAGCGGTAAGCGTTGCTCGGGTGGTGCAACCTCTTGGAGGGTGCCCAGATCCGGCACTCGTCCAGCCCCCAGCTCGGGGATCGCTCCACGCATCCGCGCACGAGCTCGTCGTAGCTCGTTTGGTTCCGTTTGAGGATCCGGTCACGAATCTCGTCTGCGTTTCCAGATCGCCTCCCCGGACGTGGAAGCAAGCCGGGATCTTCGAGCACGATTGCCCGAGGGACTTTCGGATACTTGGCCGCGAACCATGCTGCGGAGGACGCGCCCATCGAATGCCCCATGATGATCGGTTCCTCGAGCTTCAGTTCGCGGATGAGCGCCGCAATGTCTTCGGCTTGGACATCCGCCGGGTCGTCAGTCTTGGCTGGATCGGACAGGCCGTGCCCTCTTGCGTCCGGTAGCACGATGTCGTAGTCGTCGGCCAGATCCGAGGCGAGGCTGGTCCAGCAGAGGCCGTCATCTGACGATCCGTGAGCCATGAGCAGCACCGGTTTGTCTCCTCCGGTGCGCCAGTAATGCATGCGAATGCCGTTCGCGATCACGAAGCTGTCAGTCCAGCCAGCTGGCGGGGCGGGCGGCTGACCCGCGAATGCGAGCGTGGTGCTGATCGCTCCGATGATCAGGAGAGTTCGTTTAGGTGTGATTGGCGAGTACATGATTGCTGATCGCGGAAACCCCGCCTGATGGGCAGTCTAGCACCTGCGCTGTTGTTTCCGGGATACGCCCGACGCCTTGGTTGCGAACGGCCCATTGACAGATTCAGGCCTGCGATACATTGGACATATGGCAGATCTAGCACCGTTCAAACTCTCGACGTGCAACGAAGTGTTCGGCGAAACGGACTTCGCTGCGGCTTGCCGCTCGATCAAGAGAGCCGGATGGGATGGTATCGAGATCGCGCCCTTCACATTGATGCAGGACGCGACACGCCTGCCCGTGTCGCGCCGGCACGAAGTGCGCGACATCATGCTCTCCGAGGGGTTGGCGTTCGTTGGCTTGCACTGGCTGACAGTTGGCCCGGAGGGCCTGCACGTGACTACTCCAGACCGAGCGGTGCGCGAACGCAGCTGGGACTACGTTCGCGGGCTGGTCGAACTCTGTGCCGAACTCCGCCCGTCGGGGGAGACCGGGGGCGTCATGGTGTTTGGATCCCCCGTGCAGCGGCGCATCACGGGCGGGCTGACCCGTGAGGAAGCGGAGCAGAACTACATCGATGGCGTGCGGTCGATCGTGCCGGAGCTTGAAGACAGCGGCGTTACGCTCTGCGTGGAGGCGCTGCCCCTCGATCAGTGCGACGTGATCGTTTCGCTCGATCGTGCCGCTGAGATCGTGGACGAGATTCGGAGCCCGATGGTGCAGACGATGTTCGATTCGCACAACGCCGTTGACGAGACCGAACCGCACGAGAGCCTTGTGAGGCGGCACTGGCACAAGATCCGCCACATCCATGTCAACGAGCTAGACGGCTCCCATCCTCGCCCGGGAGGGGGGTACGACTTCAAGCCCGTGCTGCAGGTTGCAAAAAACCGCCACTACGATGGCTGGGTGTCGCTGGAAGCCTTCGACTTCACGCCGGGAGCCGAGACCATCGTCAACGAGTCAATCCACTACTTGCGGTCGGAGATCTTGGCACTGAGCAACTAGAGCGGTCCCCATTGGATTTCAGGTCATTTTCAGGCGGGCACCGCACCCAACCGAGCGAGGGTCGATCCCAGCGACTCGAGTGACGCACCCGCATCCTCCTTGAAGACCAGCGGTAGTTTGCCGAGGACGGTTCGGCGCATGGCGCGAGCCACTGAGCCCGGATCGCGGTTCGGAAACGCCGGGGACGGACGACAGGATGCCCTCGGCTGGTCTTCACGGTCGCCTCGCGAAAAGACCAAGTGAAACAAGGCCTTTGGGGTGAGCTGGACACTCGCCGGAGAGTCGTGGCCGGCCAGCGACCGCGTTAATGATCCCGGCTAGCGCCGCCGGGCGCGGACCTGTCAAGACTTGCCGTGGCGGGTCGGGTGGGCAAGCACTTCGTGCCGACGCACCGCGCCAAGTGTCCGCTAACGGTTAGCGAGAGGTTCGTTTCGTGACGGTCGGTTGGCAAGGATGTCGATTCCATGTGCAACGCGTGGCATGCGGCAAGGGCGCCCTCGCCCGCGGTCGAGATCGTTGCGCCCTCATGCGCGCATGCAGTCCGATCCGTCCCGCAAGGACGATCTGGTCGAAACCGACTCAGGATTGCGGGAGCAGCCGCTCCCGCGCTCGCCAGCGAGAACTCCTTCCCGTTCCCAAAGCGCCAGCGGTCATGTTCACCGCTTTGCCGCTTGCCGCGGCCCGCGAACGGTGCCCAACCGCTCTAGATCTGCTGAATCTTGGCGATCAGTGCATCGCCGGTCTCGCAGGTCAGCAGCCAGGCCCCGACCTCTTCCAGTGCCGACTCCGTCCGGACGGATCCGAGCAGGGCAGACATCGTGCTGGCCACAGCCTCTCCGAACCGCTGGCGCGCCATGCTGACGAGCAGGCCGATCTTGCCTTCGGCGAGTCCCTCGGCCCGCCCCTCAGTGCGTCCTTCGGCCCGCCCTTCGGCGAGTCCTTCGGTACGTCCCTCCGCGCGCCCTTCGGCGAGTACCTCGGCCCGCCCTGCAGCGAGTCCCTCGGCTCTCAGTTGCTCACTCCATGTGTTCATGGCCTCCTCCACGTCGCCCCACTCCGTCAAGTCTCTCAGATCCGCAGCGCTCACTCCCGGCAAGCGCCACGGCACGAGCACGTTCATTATCCACGCGATCAGCGCCCGCCGCAAGCTCGCCCAGCGCTCGCCGCTCAGCCACCCCTCGAGCCAGCGCACCTCGGCTAGGGCCGCCTCGTACGACCCCACCCGGTGCAGGCGGAACAGCGCGTCCGCTACGTTCAGCCGGCCCCGGTCCAGCTCCGGGCCGTGAAACACGTCCACCAGCTCGTGGTGCAATTGCGGCTCCGGCCCCTGCCAGTCCGCCGGCGCGCCCTCGGCCAGGTCCGCCAGGTCCCGCGCCTCCGTCCAATCCCCCTCGCCGTTGTACAGCACGATCGGCAGCACCCAACGCAGCTTGCGCCCCTTCTGGCAGTCGTCCCGCTTGGCCAGCGTCGCCTGCAACTGCCCGAAGTAATTCCACATCCGCAGGGCCATCGTCCAGTCCGGTCGCGACTGGAATTCGACCATCAGAAACAGCACCCGCTCGGGATCCCCGAGCGCGGACACTTCCCAGATCATGTCGTTCTCGAGCTGCTTGAGGCTCTCGTCCGTGTGCCGTGTGGCCACCTGCTTGAGGGTGGTCCAGTCGAGCTGGAGGGCGTCATCGCCATCCACGAAGCCCTGGATGAAGTCCTTGAAGGCGCGCGGTTGGCTGAAGACCAAGCGCAAGGAGCCATCGTGATCGATTCTGGTCATGAAAGACGGTCGTCCAGTTCTTGCGTCTCTTTCACAGTAACACACTGGAAAGTCCTGTCAAGCGGATCGGTTGGAATTTCGAAATTTTTCGCAGAACAAGGGAAATCCCCGGTTCTGAGCGTGCTGCGCTCCCGAGAGCGGATCGACTGCGGGACGCCTGCCGTCTCGGCCCCGCAGCCAGTCGCCAGACGCCGGGGCCGAGGCGAGCGGGTGAGGTGGTCGCTTCGCGCCAAGGCTCGCTGAAACAAGGCCTTAGGAGTGAGTTGGACGCTCGGCGAAGGGTGCTAGTCGGCCAGCGACCGCGCTAATGTTCGCGGCTGTCGGCGGCGGATCCGGGCCCGCCGAGGAGTGCAGGGGCAGATCCGTGCCGGGCAAGTGCGCGGTACCGGCGTACCGTGCCAGGTGAACGCAAGCGGGCTCCGCGAGGGTTGTTGCGTGGCGATCCGTCGGCCGGGTTCACAATTCCCTGCGTATCGCGTCACATTCGGCGCACCAGCACGCGGCCGAGATCCTTGTCCTCCGTATCCGCGCAGGCAGTCCGAGATGCACCGACCAGACGCTCCAATCGCAACTGAGCCGGGATCCGAATGGGGTCAGTTGAAGCCCACTCGCGTCGGTCGTCCGCATCGCTCTCGCGGGCTAGAAGACCGCGAACATGAACACCGTGTCGCGTCCATCCGGGGTAAGCCCGTATTCGCCCGGATCCAAGCTGGAGTTGACGCGGATGCGGACGACCCGGTCTTCGACGCCTTCGAGATGCACGAAGAATGGCCTCGCCACGATTTTCTTCTTCTTTCGAAACAGCAGTTCGCGCCTGCCCTTGACCACCTCGAAACGATACAGCCTCAGGTCTCGCGGATCGATGTCCTTGGAGTCAAACAGGAACTCCGGCGACGCCAGCGGCGTCTTGACTGCGGACGCCGTGCCCGCCATCCAGTAGCGCATCTGATTCTTGACTTCCTCGGGCGTCGCTTCCGTCTGCTCGAGCTCGTGGATTTCGCTGGCCTGAATCAAGTACGGGATGTCCTGTTTTGCCGGATTCGGCAGGCCGAGCTTGTTGCGACCCTCAGATTCACCCGCCAGAGTCACTGCACAGAGGGCCAAGAGTGCTAGCAAGCGTCCCATACGATCAAAGTGTACACGCCCCCGCCGAGAGTCGTGCGCATCCATGTGCAAACGCGTCGGTCGACCGGCGTATTGAATCACTCGATGTCACGACAACGCACGCCTTCCGCGTGGTCGGTGACACGAAGTGAACCCGATGAGGGCTGACGGCTTTCACCTGACTGTCATCCTCCGACCGCCGGACTCGACGTCGCTTCAAGGTCTCATAGCTTCAAGATGTCAGAAAACCTGCGAAGGATGCGGTGCGGTTTCGTCAATTCCATCTTGCCGTACCCATAGGATGCCCATGCGAACGAAATCCCAGCCCTCGACGCGCACTGGGCATCACGGGCCGTGTCTCCAACATAGAGGTGGTGTTCGTCCGCCGCCTCGTTCAGATTCTCGAGGGCCTTCAGCAAGGGTCTTGGACTCGGCTTCCTAGCGGCAAAGATCTTGGCCTTGAAGTACTGGTCGAGTCCGAGCATGGACAGGGCGGGGTCGGCGAGCCGCTTCGGCAGACTCGTCACGACTCCCAGCTTGTGATCGGCCTCTGAGAGCTCTTTGAGGCTCGAGCGGACATCGGCGTAGAGTGTGAGTAGATCGATACGGGCATGGCAAGCAGTGACGAGACGATTCGTTGAGAGCCCGGCCTGCTCGGATAGCCGGAAGATGTTTCTGCCATCGGCGCGGCCGCCATGACTGATGTCCTGCGCAGGCACGTCAAGTCAGCCAAGACAGCCCCGCACCACTCATGGCCACGCCAGATGGCTCCATCTAGGTCCCAGAAGAAAGGGCGGTTAGCCATTGCCGATACTCCCGTACGGCGGGCTTCACTGGAAACACGGAAGTACCGCGCCCGTTGGCTGATCTGATTGCCTCGTTCCCGGATGTTTCGTCCGTCCCATCGGGGTCGAACGTTGCGATCGGCTTCTCCTGCTCCAGCCCTGCTCTGTATGCATTCAGGGCACCTCCTGGGCGGCCGCTTTGGGCCACCAAGACTCCTTGGGACGCCGCCACGATCAACTTGTTGCGTTTGCGAAGCGACAGCTGGTCCGCCCCGCGCCCCAGCGCAAACTCCGAGACGAACACGGCCCGCCCCGAGTCCATGAGCTGTTGCCATACGTCCCTGTTTTCCGGGGGGAACACGCGATCCGCACCGCAAGGCAGCACGCAGATCGTCGAGCCGCCCGCTTGAATAGCGCGCTGGTGGCCGACGGTGTCCGCTCCCATTGCAAATCCAGAGACGATGACGAAGTCCTCTTGCACCGCCGCTTCCACAAATGCCTCCTGTAGATCGGAGTAGGGCCTCCGGATGCGACGGGAGCCAACGCAGGCGATAGCTCTTCTCGATCGGAGGATCGAGAGATTGCCGCGCGCCCAGAGGATGGGAATCGGATTATTGCTGTCGCGGACGAGTGGCGGATAGTCGGCATCCTCGTAGCCCATGATGGTCACTCCACAATCCGCAGATCGCAATAACTGATTCTCGGCGAACCTTAGCGAAGTTTCGTGATCGCGGCGGGTCAGGGCCCGGATGGAATTCACGATGCTCACTGCCCTCTTCCCTTGGAACGGGAACTGGCTCGGATCTTCAATCACTTCGGCGGCCGTCAGCCCTGCGGAGTGAATGGCCGCGGCGGCAACGGGGCCTACCCCGCGCACAGAGCTTAGGAGATACCAGTCGGAGAGTTCCTTTGCTCCCAAGCGAGCGGTACTCCTGCGGGTGTCATTCTGGGTCAGCCCTGTCATGTCTAGCACTTCTCGATAAGCGGCAGTACCCTGATCGGAACGAATTCCCATGCGACTCGGAGACTCAAGAGCCGTGATGGACCTTGAACCGATTCCACCTTCAGCAAGTGTAGTCCGCTGAGAACGGAGTTTCTCCCGCAGGTGCTCTGCCGATGATCCAAGGTACCTGTTCACACGCCCTTGACCTGGCGCCGGTGGCCGCACGGATTTGGAGGCGGCAACTTGATTCGCCGCTCTACTTCAGCAATCGGCGGTACGCGGTCGCGTTACAGGCGTGAACCCTGCTACCTGCGGCGCAGCCGAAACGCCACGAGCCGAGCGGGCTCGGCAGCGCCCCCGACGCCGATGACCACGAGTTGCCCGCCGTTCGCAAGGTAAGTGATCGGAGGCGCGTTGTGATGACGTCCAGGTAGCTCGTGCTCCCAGAGCGTCTCGCCGGTCGCCTTGTCGTACGCCCGGATATATGCTGGCTCGCTTCGATCGCCGCGGTCTCCCGCGAACAGCAGCGTGCGCGTCACGAGGACCCCAGCGGCGTTGGGGTTGCCTAGCGGCGGCAGGCCCAGTCCCTTGAAGGCCCCTCGTTCGCGAGGTCCGTTGCCATGCGGCGTCTGCCACGCGATTTCGCCCCGGTTCATGTCGTAAGCGGTGAGGGTGCCGTAGGGCGGCTTGACTACCGGCAATCCTCCGATCCCGACCTGATGGAACTTGTGCTCGTACTCGTATCCGCGCGCGACTGGATCCTCCACCGGTTGCATGCCAACCACGATGTACTGCCGCCTGGACGAGAGGTATAAATAACCGGTTTCGGGGTCGTATCCGGCACCGCCCCAATTCGCGCCGCCGCCCCATCCGGGCACTTGAATCGTGCCGTGCTTCGATGGTGGGGTGAACAGCGGTCCGAGGCGATGCGGTTTCACCGCTTCAAGTGCCTGCGCTCGGAGTTCGGGCGTGAAATCGATCAAGTCGTCTTCCGAGATGCCTTGCATCTCAAACGGCGGCGGCTTCGTAGGAAACGGCTGGGTCTCGGCGACGGATTCGAATTCGCTGGACGGAACCGGCCGGTCCTCGATCGGCCAAACGGGCTCCCCTGTCCGTCGATCGAACACATAGAGGAATCCCGTCTTCGTGACTTGCACGAGCGCCGGAATCTTGCGCCCCTCCACCTCGATGTCGATTAGGTTCGGGGCGGCCGGCAGATCCCAGTCCCAGACATCGTGTCGAATGGTCTGGAAATGCCACACCCGTTCGCCAGTCTCGGCGTTGAGGCAAACGATGCTGTTCGAGAACAGGTTGTCGCCGCCCCGGAACCCTCCGGCGAAATTGAATGTCGGGCTCGTGACGGGCAAGTACACGTAGCCCAGCTCCTCGTCGGCGCTCATCATGGACCAGACATTCGTGTTGCCCATCCACTTCCACGAATCGCCCTCCCAGGTGTCGTTTCCGAATTCGCCTTCCTGCGGGACGGTGTGAAACGTCCAAATCCGTTTGCCCGTGCGAACGTCGTAGCCGCGCACGTCTCCGACTGGCCAGTTTTCCTTCCACTTCGGTCCGCCGGACCGCGCGCTGCGTCCCGGCGGACCGTCAGCGATCTGGTTTCCGACAACCGCGACATTGCCGATGATCGTTGGCGGCGCGCTGCAGTTGATAAGTCGGCGAATGAGCGGGCGTCGCGAGCCCTGGGTCAGGTCTGTCCGTCCGTTGTCACCGAAGCTCTGAATCGGTTCGCCAGTTCCCGGGTCCAAGGCCACCAAGTAGCTGTCTCCCGTGCAAAGCAGGATGCGGCTTTCCGTGCCGTCCGACCAGTAGCCGAGGCCGCGCGTCGCGAAGCCGAAGATTCCCGGTCGGCCCCACTTCACGGTTCCGGGATCGTACGTCCAGAGCGTCTCTCCCGAAGCGGGATCGATGGCTGCGACACCGCTGAAGTTGGTGCGGATGTAGAGCTTGCCGTCCACCATCAGGGGCGATGCCTTGAACCCGTCCGGGAACCTCCCTCGTGCGGCCCGTGAAGGCGGCTTGCCCGGGTCGGCGTCCGGATCGATGTAATTGGAGTTGTCGAACGCATCCCACACCCAAGCGACCTCCAAGTCGGCAACATTGGATTCGTCGATGCGGTCGAGCGGAGCGTACTTCGACGCGGCGATGTCACCGGCGTACTGCGGCCATTCGCCTTCGGCAGTCGTATACGACCCGCGCGATTCGATCCATCGCGCTAGGGACTCGGCACTCGCGTTGGGTTGGAAGAACGGCCCGCGATGGAACGTCTCAGGGATTTTACGATCACCTTGCGCGACCGTGGCGCGCCCTTCCGAGAGTCCTTCGATCTCCGGGCTAGGCGTGTATCCGCTGAGCCAGGCTGGGTCCACCTGCTCGGAGCCGCGGCGTTGCTTCTCTGCGAGCAACCAATGCCCGCGGGCATTCCATTCCCGGCCGCCGCCCGGCTCCAAATGGCAGAACAGACAGTCCTTCGCACCGAACGCGATGGCAGGCGCGAGGAACTCGGGCTTGGCCAGGGCCGAGCCGCTGGTAACGATGAGGACCAGCGTGGCGACCAGACTCTTCATGGCGTCGGCTCAGGGAAGTATAACCCTCGCCCCAGCTTCTCGGCAGCGGTCGGCACTGCCGGAGACCGCGGGCGGACAGCCGTGCCTATGATGGTGGAATGCACATCCGACGCGCCACATTGACGGATCTCGAAACAGTCGTCGATTTCAACGCGAGGCTCGCCGAAGAGTCGGAAGGTCTGCAATTGGATCGGGACCGCCTCCAATCCGGTGTCGCGGCTGTTCTGGAAGACGAGTCTCTCGGCTTCTATTTCATTGCCGAACAAGACGGTGTGCCGATCGGGCAACTGGCTCTCACGTTCGAGTGGAGCGACTGGCGGAACGGTATGTTCTGGTGGTTGCAAAGCGTCTACGTTGTTGCCGAGCACAGACGGAGCGGGGTCTTGAGAGCACTCTACGACCACGTGCTGGAACTGGCCCGCGCACGCGGCGTGTGCGGGGTGCGGCTGTACGTGGAGCAGGGCAATCGCGCCGCCCAAGATGCCTACCTTCGGTTAGGATTCTCGCCGGCCGTGTTTCACATGTACGAAAACGACTTCGTGCTGGATCGAGGCCACGGGCAGTAGCGGCCAAGCCGCTCGGTTGCTTCCATGGAAGACTTGCCCGCGGGACTACGAGTCCTGTTCCTGTTCGCGTTGCTCGGCGTGAACAGCTTTTTCGCGGCGGCGGAAGTCGCGCTCGTTTCCGTTCGCAAGACGCGACTGCGCCAGCTCGCCGAGTCCGGGAGCCGTCCGGCACGGCTGGCCTTGGACTTGGTGGAGTCCCCCGGTCGCATGCTTTCCGCGACGCAGCTCGGCGTCACATTAGCCAGCTTGGCACTGGGCTGGGCGGGCGAGTCGACGCTATACGGTCCACTCGACTCGCTCCTTGCCCGGTTGCCTGTGGCTCCGGGCGAGGGCACGGTCCATGTTCTCGCTTTCGGTCTGGCTTTTTCCTGCATCACGTTCCTACACATGGTGCTCGGCGAAGTGGTTCCGAAGAATTTCGCGATCGTCAAGTCCGAGCGCTTGGCACTCGCGGTCGCCCCTCCGCTCGAGTTGTTCGCGCGTTCGACCGGCTTGTTCGTTTCTCTGGTCAAGGGATCGGCTTGGAGGATTTCGCGCCTGATCGGTTTGCGGACGCCCGGCGCGAAGTCCCCTTACTCGGTTGACGAGCTGAAGCACGTCCTGTCGGCGATCGCGCACCCGGACAAGGCCGGAGCCCAGCGACGAGATCTCCTCGCGCGGGCGATCGACTTCTACGAGCTGACGGTGCGCGAGATCATGGTGCCGCGCAAGGATGTCAACTCCATTCCGTCCAATGCGACCTTCGACCAAGTTGTGGAGGCTCTCGTCCGGCATCGGCATTCGCGGCTGCCGGTGTACGAGGGGTCCCCGGAGCACGTTGTCGGGGTGCTGTACGCGAAGGACGTTTGGTCTCACGTCCAGCAGCGGCGTCGCTGGCAGCTGCTGGATCGGCCGGCCCCGCCGTTTCGCCTGAAGTCGTTCGTGAGCAACTTGGAATTCGTTCCCGAAACCAAGGACCTGTACGAATTGCTCACCGAATTCCAAGGACGCCACTACCAGATGGCGGCGGTGGTGGACGAGTTCGGCACGGTGGTCGGGGTGGTCACGGCCGAGGACGCAGTCGAACAGATCGTCGGTGAGATTCGGGACAAGCACGAACCGCCCGAGGTTGTCGCGGTGGATGGGACGATCGAGCTAGACGGCATCACGAATGTCGTTGACCTCAACACGCGTTTCGGGATCGAGCTTCCCTACGACACCGGATTCGAGACCCTGGCGGGATTCCTGCTGAGTCGATTCGGGCACCTGCCCGAGGCAGGCGAGACGCTGACCTACGAAGGGAGAACGTACACGGTGATCGCAATGGAAGGGAACCGCATCGGCAAGGTCTTGGTCGAAACCGCGGATTCGGAAGACTCAACATCGAACGAGACGTAGGCGAATGCACCTGCAGGGACTCAACTCTCGGTCGCCATTGCCCGCCCTTGGCGCAACATGCACATGCAGATGCACCGCACTGGGGCACTTGGAGATGGAGACAGGGACCGACCTGCTTGGATGGGCGCGAACGGATTGAGCCCCTGTGCATGGCCGAATCTGTTGCGGTGCGATCAGCTTCGAGCGGAAGTCTTATGATGGCTAGACCATGGATTTGCTTCTTGGCAAGACCGCCATCGTCACGGGCTCGGGCCGCAGCATTGGCAAGGCGGTCGCCAAACTGTTGGCCCAGAACGGCGCGCGCGTAGTGGTCAACGACCTCGATCCTGATCCCGCGGAAGAGACCGCCGCCGAAATCCGTGCGGAAGGCGGCGAGGTGGCCACCTGTATCGGAAGCGTCACCGATCCTGCACTTCCGGCGAGGATCATGCGAACCGCACTCGACGCGTTCGGCTCGATCGATGTGATCGTGAACAACGCCGGTTACACGTGGGACGGCGTGATCCACAAGATGAGCGACGAACAGTTCGACGCCATGCTGGATGTCCATCTCAAGGCTCCGTTCCGGATGGTGCGGGCCGCCGCGCCGTTCCTGCGCGACTCCGCCAAGTCAGACCTGGAGGCGGGCCGGAAGCCACCGTGCCGGAAGATCGTGAACGTCAGTTCCACATCCGGCGTGGCCGGAAACGCTGGGCAGATCAACTACGCCGCCGGCAAGATGGGGATCGTGGGCATGACCAAGACGATCGCCAAGGAGTGGGGCCGCTTCAACGTCTGCTGCAACGCCGTGGCTTACGGCTTCATCGAATCGCGTCTCACGCAAGCCAAGGAACTCGGTGAGACCACCTCTAGCGGGGTCGCCTTGGGAATCCCGCAGACGCAGCGGGACGCAGCGGTCAACCATATTCCGCTGCACCGCTTGGGCACTCCGGAAGACGCAGCGGGACCGGTGCTGTTCTTGGCCTCTTCGCTGTCCGATTACGTCACCGGTTCAGTGGTCTTGGTGACCGGCGGCAGCGTCGTCGGGACTTGAGTCGAATCGGCACTTGCGGGAACGTCCGGTCGTTGATCGGAGCCGAAGTGATTCCCGACGCGCCGTTAACAGGAATCTTCCGAGCCCTCGCGTTGCGGGCACGCCCCGCAGCGCAACGACTCGCCTCGCGCGTCCAGCACGTCAGGGCCTCCGCACGAGCCGCGCAAGCAGCGCTTCTTGGAGAGCAGTCCTATAGCCATGATGCCCATCGTCAGGCCGATGAATCCCGCCGCTAGGAGTACAGTCGTGATTGCCATGGGCGCGGTACTCTTGAATTCTTGCACGAAAGCGGATGAAAGTCACGTCTTGATGGGCACGCGGATCGGATAGCGAGGCATGTGCTCCGAGAATTCCGGCGTCCCCGGGGCGAAACTCCGACGCCAGTTCTCGTAGGGGCGAGGGCGCAAGCAATCCCGCCGGGGATTTATTCCCCTCGGCGGCGGTGCTGGAGGTGTCTTGCCAGCGGCGACTGTTCGCATGTCGCTGTCTATCTTGCCGGTATCGGGAGACGTGCGACCCGAGCATGCCCAGGGTGCGTGGAAGTGCGCCACCGCCTCATGTCGCATTGGATGGTGGTGTCGCGGGGAAGGACGCAGCGACGGGCGAAGATCGTCGCTCCTGCGTCGTGACGCATCGCGATCCGGACGCAATTGAGAACATGTCGTTCCAACGTGTCTCCATTGACGCCGATCAGCGGGGGTCTCGACCACGACGATACGCTCCCTCGAGAGTCGTATGACAGTGCTAGACTGCGTAGCGGGGAAGGCCACCGAACCGAGTGGTGTCGCCAACCAGCGGAGTCGATTGCATCCACCGGGAGTCCGGTCGCACGGCGAATGGGTGCAGCATGCACCTATCGGTGCGACGGAAGGGGCCATTGGTCTTTCCGGGTCGGATTCGCCCCTCCCCGGCGAACCGTGGCAACCGCACTAGCGAGGTCAGGCGGCCACTTGCTCAAGACCGAAGCGACGCGTCGTCCCGTGGCGAGTAGCAGGCACATCGATGACTAAAGCGAAACGGTATCTGGCCCTCGCAGGAATAGTCGTTGCCGCCTTGGCACTGTGGCAACTCGTTCGCCTGTCGCTCTCCGCGATCTCCCCGGATCTCGGTGCTAGGGCGGATGCCATCTGGACGCAAGCACTATTTGACATAGGCGGGGTGCGGTTCACGATATCGTCAATTTTCAAGATCGCAATATATATGGCAATCATTGTATTCTGCACCAATCACATTACGCGTTTCTTCACGACCCACATACTAGACAAGACTGCGCTTGATGAAGGGAAAAAGTTTTCGTTTCAGCGCGGTGTATCAATCTTCATGATAAGTCTAGGAGTATTGATGGGTCTGCATTTCATCGGTCTCGATTTGACAAGTTTCGCTCTATTTACTGGTGCAATCGGTATTGGAATCGGACTTGGATTTCAAAACATTGCGAAGAATTTCGCGTCTGGATTGGTTCTGCTGATCGAGAGTTCTGTCAAAGTTGGTGATCGCATCGAAATCGAAGGATTACAGGGAGACATCGTATTTATCGGATCGCGGGGAACGTGGGTTCGGACGAACGAAAACGTTGTGATCATTGTTCCCAATACAGAGTTTATTGAGGGAAGAGTGACCAACTGGACTGCTAATGACCGTAAGGTTAGGATCAATATTCCGCTCGGTGTTTCTTATGACAGCGATCCAGAACGGGTGCGTGAAGTGCTGCTGGAGGTGGCGAGTGACCACCCTGATGTCCTCGAGGATCCCGCTCCTGACGTGATATTCACTAGTTTCGGAGAGAGTTCATTGGACTTTGAACTCAGAATCTGGACGAGCAGGCAAGTAACGACACCGAGGATCATCACGAGCGACATCTACTTTAAGGTGTTTGCCGCATTCAAACGTGAAGACATCGAAATACCGTTCCCTCAGCGCGACCTTCATTTGCGCAGTTCAAGCGTTCCATTCGCTGTCGATCCCTCTGGTCACAGGGAACCTAGTGCGGATCCTAGCGGGCATCGAGAGCAGGGTCGCGAGCTGCAGGGCTAGTGTGAGATTCGCTGGAAACCCCTGCCATTGGCACGGCCTAGGGGCCTGACGGTCAGTTATGTTTCCAGCCCGGCGGCCGATTACCTCTCTTGAAAGCGACTGGACGTTACTTCGCGAATCCCACCATCCCCGTCGCGGAGCAGCAACAGCACGCCCAGTCCCTCCCGTTCCGCCACCGCGATACCCTCCCGCTCTCCCAGCACGAGCAACGCTGTCGCGAACGCATCTGCGCGCATGGTGCTGTCGTGCAGAACCGTCGCCGATGCCACTCCGGTCGCTACGGGCTCTCCGATGCGAGGATCCAAGACATGGCTGAGCCGCCTTTCGCCTTCCATGCGGAAGTTCCGGTAATCGCCGGATGTCGCGACTCCGGTGTCTGTGACCTGCAGAATGCGATGCACGACGCGCCCGGCAGCGTCGGGCCGTTCAATGCCGATGCGCCAAGGCTCGCCAGCCGCGTTCAGCCCCGCGACGCGTACCTCCCCGCCGACATCCACCATGTAGTCTCGGCAACCTAGATCTTCGATTGCACTCGCGATTCGGTCGACGGCATAGCCCTTGGCGATTGCGGAGAGATCGCAGCGGATGGCCTGCGAGGACTTCCGCACTGTTTGGGTGGATTCGTCCAACGTCAGCTTCTGCCACCCCGTGTTTCGTTTCAGCTGCGCGAGCACCTCCGGAACTGGCGGTCCCGCAGTCGCGACAGGGCCGAAACCCCACGCATCGACCAAGGGGCCCACGGTGACATCGAACGCTCCCGAAGTGGCTCGACTGACCTCTTGTGCTTCGGCCAGCACGGCGAACGTATCCGGTGATAGCGGAAACCCGTCTGACGAGTCGTGGCGATTCAGAGCTGACAGTTCGGAGTCTTCGCGGTAGGTGGACATCAGGGCGTCCACTTGCTCGAGTTGCGCCGCTACCGCGGATGACAATTCACCCGCTGCAACTGGCAGCGGCCGGGGCACCGTCACGCGGTACACCGTGCCCATGGCCGCTCCATCGAGCGTCAGGGCGCGCTCTTCGGGATCTTCTGCGACGCATGCGGCCAGCAGAGATGCAAGCGCGACCGCTGCCAGCCGGAGTCGATTCTGTCGGGCGTGACGCCGAGGCTCAGCCGCCGAAGTCGTCAAAGAGGATGTTCTCGGGCTCCACGCCCAAGCTGTCTAGCATTTTGAAGCACGCCGTCATCATGGGCGGCGGACCGCAGATGTAGTACTCGCAGTCCTCGGGCGCCGGGTGATCCTTCAGATAGTTGTCGTAGAGCACCTGGTGGATGAATCCCGTGTAGCCGGTCCAGTTGTCCTCGTCGAGCGGATCCGACAGGGCGAGGTGCCACTTGAAGTTCGGGTTCTCGCGCTGGATCATGTTGAAGTCGTCCAAGTAGAACGCCTCCCGCAAGCTACGCGCCCCGTACCAGAACGTCACGTCGCGCTTGCAAGCTAGACGGCGGAACTGGTCGAAAATGTGCGATCGCATCGGCGCCATGCCGGCGCCGCCGCCGATGAACACCATCTCGGCAGGGGTGTCTCTGGCGAAGAACTCGCCGAACGGTCCGGCGATCTCGACCTCGTCGCCAGGTTTCAAATCGAAGATGTATGACGACATCTTGCCCGGCGGGGTGCCTTCCGGCGCGCGCGGGGGCGGGGAGGCGACGCGCACGTTGAGCATGATCATCCCCAGCTCTTCGGGATAGTTCGCCATCGAGTACGCGCGCTCCACCGGTTCGGCGACCGTCGAGGTGTAGCGCCACAGGTTGAACTTGTCCCAGTCCGGCCGATACTCTTCCTCGATTTCGAAGTCCTTGTAGTTGACCGTGTGCGGCGGGCAGCTGATCTGGATGTAGCCGCCAGCGCGGAAGGGCACGGACTCGCCCTCGGGGAGTTCCAGCACGAGTTCCTTGATGAAGGTCGCGACGTTGTGGTTGGAACGCACCTTGCAATTCCAGCGGCGCACCGAGAAGACCTCGTCCGGCACGCGGATTTCCATGTCGTGCTTGATCTTCACCTGGCACGACAGCCGCACGCCCTCGCGGGCCTCGCCGCGCGATACGTGGCTGGCCTCGGTAGGCAGCATCGCGCCGCCGCCATCGCACACCGTCACCTTGCAGACGCCGCAACTGCCCTTGCCGCCGCACGCCGAGGCGATGAAGATCTTCTGGTCCGCGAGCGTGTTCAGCAGCGTCCCGCCCGAGCGCACCGTCAG
This sequence comes from Bryobacterales bacterium, assembly GCA_965242625.1. Taxonomy (GTDB): domain Bacteria; phylum Acidobacteriota; class Terriglobia; order Bryobacterales; family UBA6623; genus VXMF01. Next base: position 3,297,631 of record CBDEST010000005.1, read on the forward strand.
GGTGTTAGCGGGGTCGCCGTTGATGCCAATCTGGACCTCGCCGCCGGCAACGAGCTTGTTCTTGGCCACCATCAAGAGGGCGACGAGCGACAGGATGACGCCGGTGAACATTGCGACGCCGAGCAGGACGGTAATCATCGTGTCTCCGAATGCTTGAGCGCGGCGCGTCCTAGAGTTGGATTCCGCCGAAGGCCATGAAGCCGATCGCCATCAGGCCCGACAGGATGAAGGTCATGCCGAGTCCCCGCAGGCCAATCGGGACGTTGCTGTACTGCAAGCGCTCGCGGATCGAGGCCAGCGCGACGATCGCCATGGCCCAGCCGATTCCCGAGCCGACCCCGAAGACCACGCTCTCGCCGAACGTGTAAGTCCGCTCGACCATCAGCAGCGAACCGCCCAGGATCGCGCAGTTGACCGCGATCAGGGGCAGGAACACGCCCAGCGCCGCGTACAGCGCGGGCGCGTAGCGATCCAAGGTCATCTCGACGATTTGCACCATCGCGGCGATCACGCCGATATAGCACAGGAACCCGAGGAACGACAGGTCGTACGCGCCCAAGGCGGGCGCGATCCAATCCAGCGCCCCGTCGCTGAGGAGGTAGTTGTAGATCAGGTTGTTGGCCGGCACGGTGACGGTCTGCACGAAGATCACCGCCGCGCCGAGTCCGAGGGCCGTGTCGACCTTCTTTGAGCACGCGAGGAACGAGCACATCCCGAGGAAGAACGCGAGGGCGAGATTCTCGACGAAGATCGCCTTGATCGCCAGATTCAGGTACTCTTCCATGGCCCTAGCCCTCCGCCTCGACTTGGTCCGACTTCCAACTGCGCAACGCCCAGATGAACAGTCCGATCAGGAAGAACGCGCCGGCCGAGAGACCCAGCAGTCCGTTCGGGTTGTACCAGCCGCCGTCCAAGGTCTTCGGCAGCACGACGACCCCGAACACGGATCCCTGGGCCAGCAGCTCCCGCAGGAACGCGGTCGCCATCAGCACGGCGCTGTAGCCGAGCCCGTTGCCAACGCCGTCCAGCAGGCTGTCCAGCGGGCCGTTCTGCATGGCATACGCCTCGGCGCGGCCCATGATGATGCAGTTGGTGATGATCAGCCCGACGAATACGGACAGCTGCTTGCTGATCTCGTACACGTAGGCCTTCAGCACTTGATCCGTCATGATCACCAGCGACGCGATGATCGTGAGTTGCACGATGATGCGCACGTTGCTCGGTATGAAATGCCGCAGCACGCTGATCGAGAGGTTCGACAAGGCCAGCACGCTGATGACGGCGAGGCACATCACCAGCGCTGTCTCGAGCTTCGTGGTGACCGCTAGCGCCGAGCAGATGCCGAGCACCTGCAAGGCGATCGGGTTGCTCTCGAACAGCGGATCGAGCAGGGTCTTGGTACGGCTTGCCGCCATTAGGACTGCCCCTCCTGGAGCGTTTGCAGGTAGTTCCGGAAGCCCGCCTCGCCGAGCCAGAATCGCAGCATCGAAGTGACGCCGTTGCTAGTGATCGTCGCCCCCGAGAGCCCGTCGACTTCGTGGGGAGCCTGATCCACCGGACCGGCGGATCCCTTGACCACCCGGATCGCGGGGGCGTTCGCCCCGCCGTAAATCTTGCGACCCGGCCAGAGCGCTTTCCATTTCGGATTGTCGACCTCGCCGCCCAGCCCCGGAGTTTCCCCGTGCTGGTAGTAGGCGATCCCCCGGATCGTCTCCCCGTCCGTATCGACCGCGAGGAAGCCGTAGAGAGTGGACCACAGACCGTACCCTTCGATCGGGAGCACGGTCATCGCGTGCTGGCCGTCGCGTAGCACTTCGTAGATCAGCGCGCTATTAGGGAGCCGCTTGATCGAGGAGCGGTTCTCGGGGGCCGGGCGGCTCGTGCCCGGATTCGAAGCGGCCTTCGCTTGGTCGAACGTGGCCGGGTCGATATCCGTCGGTTCGCCGGTCTGCAAGTCGATCACCACCGGCCGCACGGCGTCCTCGAAGCGACGCTGCAACTCGTCGCGAGTCAGCTTCTCACCCGCTTCCGCCAAGCCCGCCGCCAGCAGCACGTTGCGCTGCTTGTCCAGGAGAGCGTTGCGCACCTGCAAGTCCTTGAGGGACACGGCCGCCGACGAGATCAGGACCGCGCAGACGACGCAGACCGCCCCCGAAAACAAGATCGTGTACAGAGCGCTATGTCGCATAGCGAGCCTTCCTGCGCTTGACGTTGGCCCGGATCACGAAGTGATCGATCAGCGCGGCGAACATGTTCATGAACAGGATGGACAGCATCATCCCTTCGGGATACGCGGGATTGATCACGCGGATCAGGATCGCGAGCACGCCGATCCCGAAGCCGTAAACGTAGCGGCCCTTGTTGGTATGGGCCGCCGAGACAGGGTCGGTGGCCATGAACACCAACCCGAAGGCCCAGCCTCCGAGCACCACCTGCCACTCGAACGGCACGTTCATCAGTGGGTTCGTGGTCGAACCCACGGCATTCAGCAATTGGACCATCGCGAACGAACCCGCGACCACCGATACCATAATGCGCCATGAACCGATTCCTGTCAGCAGCAGGATCACCGCCCCGATCAGGCAGGCCAGGGTCGAGGTCTCGCCCATCGATCCGGGAATCAAACCGAGGAACGCCTGGGTCCACGTCACCGCGCCGCTTTCAAGGGCGGCCGGTCCGTCTGCCGCGGCTTCCAGAAGCCAGGTCGCGCCGCTGGTTCCGTCGACGCTCGTGTCGGCCGCGATCCAAACCTTGTTGCCGGTGATCTGGACCGGATAGGCGAAGAACAGGAACGCCCGGGACATCAGCGCCGGATTGAAGATGTTCATACCCGTTCCGCCGAAGATCTCCTTGCCGATGATCACGCCGAACGCGATACCGAGAGCGACCTGCCACAGGGGGATCGTGGGCGGCAGCACGAGGGGGAAGAGCATGCCCGTGACAAGGAACCCTTCGTTGATCTCGTGCTTGCGGACGACTGCGAACAGCCCTTCGAGATTCCCGCCGACGATGAACGTAACCAGCAGAACGGGCAGGTAGTACAGGGTTCCGTGAATGGCGCACGCAACGATGTCGGTCGGGTCGAACGCTCCGTAGCCGAGGTATTCGTACAGCGTCGTTTGCCACGTGTCCAAGGGCAGCGCGCCCTTGGAAATCGCCAAGTTCGCTTGGTAGCCGGTGTTGTACACCGCCATCGCCACGCAGGGGAGCAGGGCGATGACGACCGTGACCATCATCCGCTTGACATCGAGCCCGTCGCGCACGTGCGAGGCGCCCTTGGTAGTGGAACCCGGCGTGTAGAGGAACGTGTCCGCGGCCTCGTAGAGCGGGTAGAGAAGCTCCAGCCGACCGCCCGGCTTGACGTACTTCTCCAGTGAGTCGAGAATCGCGCGCATGGTGTTGGGAACAATCCGCTTGAACGGGCGGAGCGGCTAGCCTTCCTTCTCGAGCGTCGTCAGTACCTCGCGCAGCAGCGCGCCGAATTCGGCTTTCTCGGGCGAGACGAACGAGCAAAGCGCCAGGTCTTCCTCGATCAGTTCGAGAGCGCCGAGTTCCTCGGCGCGCTCCGGGTTGGCGATTAGCAGGCTGCGCAGCAGCGGTGCGGGCAGGATGTCCATGGGCATGACCTTTTCGTACATTCCGAGGGGCACCATGGCGCGCACGGATCCGTTCGTCGTCGTGGTGAACCCGTACTTCCGGCCCGGCAGCCACTTGGCCAGATACACGCGGGTCACCGAGAAGACATCCGACCCCGGAGCGAGCCATCCGAGCAACTTGCGCTTCGAGTCCTCCCAGAGCACGCTGACTTGCGAGTGATAGCGCCCCAGATACCCGAACACGTCGCCTTCCGCACGGCGACCGGACAAGACCGATCCGGACACGATGCGATGGTCGCCGTCGTGCAACTCCCGGTTCGTCAGCGTCTCCGTAGCGGCTCCGATGCGCGTCCGCAGCAGGCGCGGGTTGCGCACGGACGGCCCGGCCAGCGAGACGACGCGATCCACCGGCAGCTTCCCGTTTCCGAAGAGCTTGCCGATCGCGATCACGTCTTGGTAGTCGGCGTGCCAGACTTGCTTGTTGCGGTCCACGGGATCCAGCAGGTGGATGTGCAGTCCGGCCGTGCCGCTGGGGTGCGGTCCCTCGAATTCCTCGATGCGGGCAGTGTCGTCGAGCGAGGAGCCGACCGCGCTGCCCTTAGCGCGGCAGACGTAAACCGGCGATCCGTTGGCGAGCTTCGAGAGGGCGGCGACGCCCCGTGCGAAGTGGTCTTCGCTGCCGCTGATCACGACATCCACATCCGGCGCGTGCGGATTGCTGTCCGCAGCCGTGACGAACAGCGAATGCGGGGTCGCGTCCGCCAGCGGCACCTTGCCGAAGGGCCTTGCCCGCAAGGCGGTCCAGAGCCCCGACTCGAGCAACAGCGCTCGCACTTGGTCAGGCGTCAACTCGGAAGGGTGGCGCCCGGCGTACGCGTCGAAGGACACGCAATCCTCCCCGCCCGCGAGCTCGGTCGCGTCGAGTTGGATGACGACGGACTGGAGGGCGCGTCGATCCCCTCTGTGAATGCCGGTCACCGTGCCGCCAGCCGGAGCGGTGTAGCGCACGCCGGGGGCTTTCTTGTCCTCGAACAACACCTGGCCGCGCCGCACGGAGTCGCCCACGGCGACGAACATCGTCGGCTTCATGCCGGCATAGTCCTCGGCTAGCAGACCGACGCGACCGGGGGCCTGCGCTTGCTCGCACGTCTGGGAGGGATGGCCTTGGATGGGCAGATCCAGACCCCGGCGAATCCTATGAATTCCCATTAGCCGTCCGTTCCCGCCGACTCCAGCGCATCAAGCAACTTCCCGACCGCATCGTGAATCCCTCTTGCTCTTCGGCTGTGCGCCCTAGGATGGTGGTGGAAGAGGGAGACTACCCTTTGCGGGGAGACGCCGAGCGGGAGGCGATCCGCAGGACATCGTGACGCCCCCGACCGCCGAGGTAATAACCATTGTAGCCTGTCAGCCGGTCATGTCCCGGGAAAGTGCTCCGCCGACCGAGGCCGAAATCGTGTGGGCGTGGCTTGGCGGTTTCAGGGCGTTCGTCCCTCGCGACGCGACCGCATGGAAGTTGGCTACGGGGCGCGGCTTCCATAGCCGCGACTTGCGGCCAAGAAAGGTCTAGCGGGTCGAATCCGCACGTGGCGAATAGAAGGTTTACCCGGCGCCGAATACCGCGCACGAGCTGCCGCCACCAAGGGTCGGGTAAGGGGCTAGCGCGGCGTCACGGCATGATCGTCGGGTAGACGGACTCGAGCTTGCAGCGTGTGTCGCTGATCTTGATCGGCCCGTCGACCGCAGGCCGGGACTGCCAGGGTCCATCGGCGGCCGCTGATCGAAATCGTCGACATGATCGACTCGGAACAGTCATCATAGGGAGATGCGCGAGTTCACAAACGAAGGCCCCGTCGAACCGGCCGAACACTATTGCATTCCGCCGTTAGAGCGCATGGATCTGGAGCTGGTGCTGAAGCTCATCCGCGGACGGAAGTACTTTATCCTGCACGCGCCTAGGCAGACTGGCAAGACCTCGACGCTGAAGGCCCTCCAAGACCTACTCAACAGCGGCACGGTGGGCAGCTATCGTTGCGTCTATGTCAATTTGGAGGGCGCCGCGACCGCTAAACAAGACGTGAGCCAGGCAATGCCGTCGATCCTTGATGAAATCGCTATGCGCGCCCAGGATGCTCTCGACGACGACTTTGTGGACGACGCGTGGCCCGACATCCTCGAGACTGTGGGGCCCCACGGAGCACTCAAACGGGTGCTCTCGAAGTGGTCCGCGGCCAGCACGAAACCGCTGGTGCTGCTGGTCGACGAGATCGACGCACTCGTCGGGGACTCATTGATTTCCGTGCTGCGGCAGTTGCGCTCCGGTTACGACAGACGACCCATCCGCTATCCGCAAAGCGTGGTTTTGTGCGGCGTCCGAGACCTACGGGACTATCGCATTCACTCGGCGTCGAAGGGCGAACCCGTGACGGGCGGCAGCCCGTTCAACATCAGCGCGGCCTCATTGCGCTTGGGAGATTTCGAGCGTGGGGAAGTGGAGGCGCTGCTGGGTCAGCACACCGACGAGACGGGGCAGGAGTTCGAGTCCGCGGCGCTGGAACGCGTGTGGACGCAGACCCAAGGGCAGCCGTGGCTGGTGAACGCACTCTGCGCGGAAGCCTGCTTCAAGAGCCCGCAGGGGCTCGACCGCAGCCGTGTCATCACGGATGACGACATTCTCGCGGCCCAGGAAGTCCTCATCCAAGGGCGGGTGGTGCATCTGGACCAGCTCGCCCACAAGCTGCGCGAGGAGCGCGTGCAGCGGGTGATCGAGCCGATGCTGAGCGGGACTTCGGGACGCGATATCTCCACCCATGATTACGAGTACGTGCGGGATTTGGGGCTGATCGCGCCGGGCAACGAGATCCGGATCGCCAATCCGATCTACGCGGAAGTCATTCCGCGGGAGCTGACATTCATGGTGCAGAAACACCTGCGCCAGGAGGCCGCGTGGTACGTGGACGGGGCGGGCGGCCTCGCAAGCGGCAAGCTGCTGGAGGCGTTCCAGCAGTTCTTCCGCGAGGAGGCGGAGTCGTGGATGGAGCGGTTCGCCTATAAGGAGGCGGGCCCGCAACTGCTGCTGCAGGCTTTCCTGCAGCGCGTGTTGAACGGCGGGGGGTACGTCGACCGGGAGTACGGCTTGGGGTTCCATCGGGTCGACATCTTGATCCGGTGGCCGCGCCCGCAGGGCATGCAGCGGTTCGTGATCGAGTGCAAGGTCCGCAGGGGGAAGTTGGAGCGGACGATCGCGGAGGGCGTAGAGCAGACCGCCGGATACATGGACCGGTGCGGCGCGGACGCCGGCCACCTCGTGATTTTCGACGGTAGCTCGAAGCCGTGGAAGGAGAAAGTGTTCCACCGGAGCGAGGACTTCGACGGCGCGCCGGTCGAAGTGTGGGGCATGTGAAGCCGGTATTTGCCGCGCGATGAGCGGCGGGGAGCCGCAATTCCGGGCGTGGCTCCGAAACCGGCCGGTATACGCACGGAGCGGCTCGGAAATCCTTGGGGGCGCGAACGCAACCGCGATCAGTGCTGGCGCGCGGTGGACTGTCACCGCGCGATTGGAGCACGTGCCGTGCGCGACCCGCTTGGCTCTCGGTGATCCCGCTGTCGGCTCAGCGTGCATCCCACCCACGAATGTTGCCGTGACTATGCACTAGCGAGGCTTTGCCTCAGACCAAAAAGCTCGGGACGACGAAGCGAACGCAGGTCCCAGCCGCTACGCCATGGCACCTCTGCGTGATCGCTTGGATCACAAAGTCCAGCCTCAATCGGAGGGCGGGTCCAACGGTGCCCAAACTTGACTCAAATGTAACGCTTAGCGGCAGACAAAGAATCTAGGCAAGTCCAATTGCGTGCGCCATGCAAACGCGCCGCGCCCGAGCAGGTGGCAAGCTCGCCCAGGCACTGTCGTCTCGGCCCGTTGCCACCGGAGCGGGTGATCGACCCAACGCTACGGATGGAATCGCCGTGGCGAGAGTGAGCGCCGCGCCGGTTTCGGAATCGCGGACTCGCTCCAAGCCTAGCCAGTCCCCAAGGTTCGGTCAGGTGCGGCTTACTGTTCCGCAGCGGCATTTGAATCCTGCCGTGCGGTGGTGTGCTCAAGCGTCGATGCGAGGCTTCACACGCCCCACACTTCGATCCGCTTGCCGTTGAACGATTCACTTCGCCGGAACGCCTTCTCGCTCCATGGCTTCCCGCCGCGATCGAAGATCACCAAGTGGCCTTCCTCGGCGTTACACCGCTCCATGCAGTCCGCTATCTGCGGCAAGCCCTTGCCGAGCGTCCACTCCAAGCTGTCTCGCAGGATCCTGCATTCGACCACGAACTTCGAGGTGCGCCCGGAACGCGGCCAGACTACGAGCAGTTCCGTCTGCAGCCAGTCCAAAGCGTACTCCCGCTCGATGCGTCCGACTCCCTTCACGGCCCGCTGCAGGAATGCTTGCAGCAGCAGTTGCGGCCCGGCCTCGCGATATTGGAACCGTTGCAGCCAATGCTCCGAATTCTCGCGGAAGTACTCTTGAAACGCCGCCACCAGCTTGCTTGGATTCAATTCGCCATCTTGGTCGGTATACCGAGTGCCGTCCAGGTGCAGGTCTTGCTGCGCCTCGCATGTCAGTGCCCGAGGTACCAGATCCGCATAGATCGGATTGGCGATGCGGGTCGGCGCGTCATGCGCGACCAAGCCGATGTCTTGCACGTACTCGAGATCGGGCAATTCGTAGCCTCCGATCGTTCCGCTCAACATCGGTTCGATCACCCGTTGGACCTGCTCTTCTCGCAAAGCGATCGCGAATCGGTCCAGATGCTCCACCGGCCGTTGGATGAGAGTCTCTTGGGCCTCGAGGATGTCATCGTCCGTGATCGGCCGGCTGCGGTCCCGTCCGCGCGGGCTCTCGAAACAGGCATGCGAGCACAATGCATTCACCAACCACGGCTGGCCCACGGTCTGTGTCCACAGACGGTCCCGAGCCGCCGGCTCGAACTCTTGGCCGGTTTCCGCCGTATGCTGGCCCAGCAGCAGCTCTACCTGCGCTCGCGTAAAATCTTTGAGCCGCAACGACACGGAGGCGAAGCTGAACGGGCTGCCGCCTCCGAGGGGTTCGCCTGTCGGGCCCGGGCGAAACCGAATGTTCCTCACGTTGCGCACGCCGCAGAGCGCGATGCTGTGCGGGAACCAGGTCGGCCTGTCCATGTGGCCTGTGCGCACTTGGCGTAACAGGGAAAGCAGCGAATAGCCGACCAACGCATCGGCTCCCTCGAGCAGCAGCACCAACGGTCGCGGATCGGCCCGCGTCCATCGATGCATGGCAACCTGGAACGACAGGGCCGAACTCCGGTTCGCCAACACCTCGCTCCGAATCTCGTGCAGAGAATCGTCATGAAGCTCGCGGGAAGCAGCGTCGGCGAGAGTCTCGAGAATCGCTGACATCGCTTGATCGATGTCCTCGCCCCAAATCTGGGCCGCTTCGATGTTGGCGTGCAGGCAGCGATAGTTTCCGACGGCGCCGCTATTGAGGAGGTTCGCGAGTGCAGCTAGTGTCGAAGTCTTGCCAGTTTGATGCGGCGCGTGCAGGAAGAAGTAGCGCTGATCGTGGATCAGCTCTAGTACGTACTCCAAGTCGAAACGTTCCAAGGGTGGAATACAGTAGTGATCCTCGGCGACCACAGGACCAGTCGTGTTGAATGAGCGCATATCTCGATCATGACCGTTCTGCGTAGCGTTTCGCAACCAGTCCCAGTCCCCAGCTGACCGTTGACGACGGCGATGGAGTCGAATCGCGGCGCGCGCCAGCGGTCGGAGCCCCTGTGGGCGTTGGGACTTACGCGACCCCCGTAACCGAGCGGGAATGGCCTTGCCGCCGCAGTGCTTGGTGTCTACAAGGCCAGCAAGGACGTACTTCGACTGTTCCTCGAGTGCGATCTTCTCGTAGCGGCGCGGGAGGGCAACCGAGCGATTGAGGACGGGCTGGAGCGTCGGTCGGACTGGGACCCGATGACGTGTGCAAGATGCTCAACGAGTTGACGAACCGGAGGTAGCCACCGCGATGGCAGATCTGTCGCGGGCAAATTGCCTGGCAGTGCCGATGTGGCGAGAATTCGAGGATCACAATCGCTATGAATCACGGCGGAACACACCGCGAAAATTGATCATGAACTAAGTCTCCTGCATTCGAATCTGCAATGTCTTCAAGTTAGCAGTTTATTCCCATGCCGGACGCAACGGGCGATGTCGACGTGCGCCGCCCACGCGAAATGGCGCCTGAATCGCTGCTACCGCGAGCGTGAACCGCTTGGCCACGGTCGCGAACCGGTAGACAGGAGAAGTTGCTGGCCAGCCGAGGGCGTCTCCAAGTCTGGCGACAACGACAGATCCGAGCGAATTCCGAGGCTGCTCGCCTCCGCGGCACATCCGCCGAGGGTGATCGGTCTCTGCCGGTGCTACGGAGCGTTTTCAGGGGGCCGCTGCATAGTCTCACCACCTGCTCCTCGCAAGATGCCTGCAAGGTCATCGAGGCCGGAGAACTCGGCCCAGTCCAGCGCTGTCGATCCGTTCTCATCGATGGCGTTGACATCAACCCCTTGACTCAGGAGCCACCTCATCACGCGTCGGTCCCCAGCGGAGGAGAGCTTCGAAACGATCCAATGCAACGGCGTCTGTCCATCGTTGTCTTGCACGTCGAGGCGCGCCACCTCCAGCGGAGTGGCGCGACCGTGGGGATCGATGGGCGATGCCGTCAACGTGCCGCCGGTGAATCGATCCCAAGGCTGCAAGACGGCGTAGTGCAAGGGAGTCGCGCCTTGGTTGTCCGTGGCGTTGGGATCGGCGCCGAAGAGTCGCAGGAAGTGAACGGCCAGGTCAGGGCGCAGGACGGTGACGGCGACAGCTTCGTGGAGGGCCGTTTCTCCGCTCGAGCTCCTCGCCTCTGGATCGGCACCCGCGACAAGCAATGCAGCCAACGCCACGAATGCGTTGTCAGAAGCTCGGATCGCTTCGCGCAGGGCGGTTTCCCCGGAATCGTCGCGAGCATCGATCTCGGCGCCTGCATCGAGCAGCACCCGTACCGCGGCGGCGCGTCCGGTGTACGCCGCCCAATGCAATGCACGCTCCCCGCCGAAGAGGTCTTCGGTGGCGTTCACGTCCGCTCCTGCCTCGAGCGCTCGTTGGATGTCCGCGGCGTCGCCTTCGATAGCCGCCCAGTGGAGCGGCGTCACTTGTACGCCCACTCGATGCGAAGCTCGCGCTGGCAGGGCGGCCTGCTCTTGCTTGGACAGTGCCGGTGTCGGACTTGCGCTCCAGTAGCGAGGTGGCGGTCCGGCGAACGCGGCTGTTGCCAGAAACAGCGCGCACATGACCGCAGCACACCGAAGACTTCGACTTTGGCTCGATGAACCCGCTGCCCGCAAGGCGCCATTGCGCGATATACCGCAAGCGCGCAACAGGCAGTTCAACGTTGAGTGGAGTGTCATGGGCACCTCTTTCTCTTTCGCGAGCGATGGAGCGGACATCATACCAGCACCATGCCGGGACAAAGGCGTCTGGAATCCAACCCCGCGGTGTTCGAGCGACGCAAGATGCCGGGCCCGGCGTATTGCGATTCCAGTGCAGGTGGCCTACTCGGTGCCATCCCCGTCGCGTCGGCACCGACACTCGAGTCTTGACGCACGTAGTGCGCTTTTCGGCGATCTGCCCGGTTCACCTCGCCGTGCAACTCCTGGACCCGCCCGAGCGCGCAGCTGAGTTGCCGAAGCCAGTCTCGCGGACTCGTACTTGCGGCCCAGACCCTCTCGGTTCCGCCCGAGCCTTCCGGCTGGCTGCGACTCCCGCTCCAGCCGCGCGATCATGCATGCGCTAGAAAATCTCGACGGAACGATGCAAAACCGCAAATTGTTGCGTATACGGAATACTTGCGCCGGATGCGAGCGGGTATAATGCCTTGGTGCGGCGTTCCGAGAGCGTCCTGCGGGACGAAGGAACGGTGCTCGTCACGTTGAACGGCGAGCAACGGTCGTTGGATGCGCCGGTCTCGATTCGAGATCTTGTGCGGAGGCTGAGCTTGGATGAAGATGCTGTCGCTGTCGAGCGGAACCGAGACATCGTGGTGCGGGGACAGTGGCCGGCGACCTTCCTGCAGACGGGCGACGCGATCGAGGTCGTGCAGTTCGTAGGGGGCGGTTAGACCGGCCGATCGGCGATACCGGCGTCCGGCGCGGGCATTCGGGACCGTTGCGGCGGGCTTGGTATGCTGGAGGGGCTGACGCGTTGCAGAGTCTGGCGGGGAGAAGGAGACCAAAGAGACGTGATCGTGCGCAAGGACAAGTTCGACGAGAAACCGCGGTTTACCAGCCTGGACGTTTCGGAGGTGACGGAAGTCAGCTTGCGACAGCTGCAGTGGTGGGACGAGCAAGGCTTGGTGTCGCCGCGGCAATCGGGTCATCGGCGGCTGTACACCAAGTTCGAGGTACTTCAGGTCTCGTTGATCAACGGCCTGCGCAAGAAGGGCATCTCGCTCCAGAAGATCCGGCCCCTCCTCGGCAAGCTGAGCTTGGATCACGTGCATGAGGCCGTGAACCATGGCGGTCGGGCCGGGGACGCTTACTTGCTCACCGACGGAGAGGACGTGTACTTGGAGCACAACCCCCGGAGTGTCGTCAAGATCGTGTTGGACTCCGACTTGCCGGTCACCGCGCTCAATCTGTCCGCGCTCCAGCGAGGGATCGAAGAACCGGAGGTACTGCGCAAGCCGGTGCAGAGCGCCACCGAGAGCACGGGGTACCGGCAAGCGGTCGCTTCCGCGAGGCGACCGAAGATAGCCAAGAGCGCCTGACGACTGTCCCGCGCCGGGCGTCACTTTAATCACGGCTTGAGAGCCGTGTCAGCTGTTCCTACCGCTTGCGCCGCCGTGCCTTGGAGCGGACGACGATGGGTGTGCCCTCGAATCCGAAGCGCTTCCTGATCTGGTTGATCAGATAGCGCTCCAGGCCGAAGTGAAACGGCGTCGACAGGTTGCTGAAGAACACGAATGTCGGCGGGCCGACTCCGACTTGAGTGACGTAGGAGAGCTTGGGCCGACGCCCCGGGATCGTGACGCGCTCCATGTCCAGCTCCTCCCGGAATCGATTCAGTTCGGCGGTCGGGATGCGTGTCTTCGCCCACCGCGCCGCCTTCCGAACGAGCGGGAACAGGCTCGGCACGCGTTCGCCGGTCAGCGCTGAGACGAAGGCGACAGGGGCGTACGACAACATCTTCAATTCCTCGCGCGCGTGCCGGCGGAAGGCAGCTTGGGATTGCGTCGCGAGATCCCATTTGTTGGCCACGATCACGCAGGCCTTGCCCGACTCGTGCGCGTAGCCCGCGATGTGCGCATCCTGGGCCGTGACGCCCTCGCGGGGATCTACGAGGAGCAACGCGACATCGGCTAGCCGCAAGTGCCGTTGCGCCATCACGACGCTGAGCTTCTCGGCCATCTCGCGGGTCTTGCCCTTGCGCCGGATGCCGGCGGTGTCAACGAACACGAAGCGCTGGCCGCGATGGTCGACAGCGGCGTCGACGGCGTCTCGGGTCGTTCCGGGCATTGCGGACACGATCGAGTGACCCTCGCCCGTGAGTTGGTTGAGCAGGGTGGACTTGCCGACGTTCGGGCGACCGAGGATCGCGACTTGGATCGGGCGATCGGCAGTCTCCTCGCCGGGCGACTCCTGCACCGCGAAATCGCGAGTGACCGCATTGAGTAGCTGATCGACGCCGCGGTTATGCTCCGCTGAAATCGCGAATCCGGTATCGAATCCTAGTTCTCCGAAGGAGTGTACCTGCGAGTCCAGTTCGGTGGTGTCGCACTTGTTCACGGCGAGGCTGACTTCGCGGCCGCTCCGTCGCAGCAATTCCGCCAATTCGAGATCGGCTTGCGTCAGTTCGGCGCGCCCGTCGACGACGAAGATCACGTGGTCGGCGGCGTCCACCGCCGCGCGGACTTGCTCGCCGACCAACTCCGGCATTTCCTCCCGCTCGAAGAACGTCATGCCGCCGGTATCGGTGACGTCGAAGGTCTTTCCCTTCCACTGCGACTCCATGCGCACGCGGTCTCGGGTCAGGCCCGGATAGTCGCCCACGATCGACCGTCTGGACGCGGTTATCCGGTTGAACAAAGTGGACTTGCCCACGTTCTGGCGCCCGACGATGACGAGGTGGGGAGGCCCGGCGGTCTCCATAGTCGGGATAATACCAGCGCAATGTGGGCCGATGCCCGCGGTCAGCGATACGGAGCACGCGATCTCCCGTGATCGGCTGTTTCGCGGCGCCTCTCGCTTGATCCGCTCCTACGCGCGTGTCGCAAGAGTTTGGCGGCCCTTGGGACACGCAGCGCCCGAGACCGTGCGCACGAGCCTCGTCGTAATCCGCAACCTCGCCCTCCAAGTTCGACACGGGGTGCCGAGATGCATTCGGACATGCAGCTCTTCCAGTTCCCCCTGCAGCGCCTAGCGCAACTCCGCCACGGATGCCGGAATTGGCAAGCAGCGCACCTAAGCTGCTGCGCGCCAGGACCGGTTCGCTATCCAGTGCGACCATGCGCCGGAATTGTTCGATGGCCCCCGGGAACGGCGTCGAGCTCGTGGAAGGCAAAGCCGAGCCGGTATCGGGCGAGGACCGCTGCCGAGCTGTGTTTCGGAACCGATGGGAGGTGCGCTACCGATCCTGCTCAATGGCTGGAGCTGGCGCGTGCTGCATCCAGATCGATCTCGAGTGCCATCGAGAAGGTCTCGATCACCCGTTCCAAGGCGTCATTTCGACTGTCAGCGTTGCCCTCAGCCGTCTATCCACGGGCTAGCTCTGAATCAAGTTGGAGAGCTTGTTGGATCGCGGGGGCCGGATTCAGCAACTCTTGCGGGGGACTTGTACCCCGCGTGGACAGTGATCCGCTGCCGTGCCGTTGAGCGAACGCGGCGACAGAATGCCCAAGCGTCGGCCAAGCCCGGAGACGGGGCGTACGCCCCGCCTCCGGTCGCGGCCGGAATCCGCCTTGGCCGCGCCCTACGGAGCGTACTCCGCGCCGAACGAGCCCTGGATCGCCTCCCGCACGTCGCCGACGCCGTAGACGCCCGCCGGCAGCTCCCAAGTGCCGATCATGCCCGTGGGGCCGTCCGCGCCCTGGCCCACGAACTGCCCGTCCAGCTGCGCGTTCTCGAGATCGCCCTCAAACAGGTTGATCGAGCCCGTCCGGAAAAACCAGGACTTGAGCATGACCGACATCGTCGCCGCGGTCAGGCCCGACCCGGAGTGCGGGTCGTCGGCGTTGGGCACGTCGGGATCGGCCGCTCGCGCGATCAAGCCGTCGATGCGATTCCAAGGGTTGGCGGCCTGTTGGTTCCACCACCTTGCGATCGAGCCGTCGGCGAACCGGAAATCCCAGTGCCTGGCCTGAACACCGCCTGGGACAGGGTAATTCCTTATGTAGGTCGGCATCTCGATGTCGTCGTAGTCCGTGCTGATGGCGGAGTTGAATCCGTTGGCGGGAGCCAGGAATCCCCCAGTACCCAAGCCGCTGGACCCCGGGACATTGTTTCGGTTCCAAAGCCACATCTGGCCCTTCTGAGTAATCACGTGGAAGACGGTAGACTGGATGCCGTCCTCGCCGGTCCAGGGGTTCGGGAGCGCGTTGAGTCTGCCGGGCCGGAACCTGGCCACTTGGTCGGCGATGGCTTCCATGCCGACCTCCGCGGTCTCGTCGTAGGTGACCGGCAGTGCCTGGGCCCACCGTTTATCGACCGAGCCCTCCGCCAGCGGGGGCTCGGCGAGCCGGGACCCGCCGATCGTGATCTCCGGCAGGGCTTCCACCGAGAAGCCCAGCTTGCCGTCCGTCTCCGCGATCGCCGTCGTGAACTTGAGCGCCCGCACGTCGTACGTGCCGAGTCTGGGGGTGAACTCGCCCGTGCCTTCGTCCATTACGTCGGGCTGGCCGACCCGCAGGGCCGCGTAGCGCGGGTCCGTCGGCACGAGGTCGGAAATTGTCAGCGCGAGGTTGCCGGACACCGTCGCGGTGTCCCATTCCACGAGGACCTCCACGTCGCCCTCGTAGAAGATCCCGCCGCCCGTCGCGGCCGTGCGCCCGAGGTACGTCGCCAGCACCTTGCCCGCCTGGGCGTTCGGCAGCTCCCGGCCCGGGTAGCCCACCGCCTCGGCCGACGCGTACTTCTCCGTCTGCGCCAGCGGGCTGTAGGCGAACACGCCGAACTGCGGGTCGGTCGCGCGCTCGGCGAGCGCCGCCGAGCCGTCCGCCGAAGCCTGCAGGCTCCACGCGCCGAAGCGCGTGAAGTCCGTGCGCTCGGTCCACAGCAGCAGGCGGCTCGCCGGCAGGTCCCACATCGCGCTCGCGCCCACGAAGCCGCCCGCCGCGTCCGGGCGCTGCGTGTCCGCGTTGTCGTACGCGTCGAAGACCCCGTCCTCGCCGAAGGCGGCCAGGAACGCGTCGCGGTCCGCCAGCGCGGCCTGCACGTCCGCGATGCGCCCCGCCAGTTGCCCGTCCTGCGGCACGCCGGCGCCGTTGACCGGATAGTCCTCGTGCGCACCGTTCCAACCCGCCGCGTCCGTCGCCCACGCCGGCGCCGGGTCCGGCGTCGCCGTCGTCTGCAGCACCCCGGGATTGACCCACAGCGGAGCGAGCGGCGGGTCCGGCGGGTTGGCCGGGTCGGCGATCGGGGCCGGCACGTCCGCGCCGAACAGCTTCTCCAGTTCCGACTGCAGCGCGTCGAACAGCCGCTGCCGCTGCGCCCGGAGGGTCGGGCGCAGGCTGCCCGCGTCATCGGTGTCCAGAGCCACCACGCTGGCCAGCTGCCGCGCCGCCTTGCCGAACTCCTCGCGCACCCCCTCGCGGTGCGTGTCCTTGCGCGACTCGTGCCGCGCCGCCTGCGCCGTGGCGTCGAGCGAGGTCGGCGCGAAGCCGCCGTCCAGCAGCGTGCCTCGGTTCAGCGTGTACTCCACGCCGCCCTCGAACGTGAGCTTGAGGTTGTTGTTGCCGCTGCCCAACGCCTGCGTGATGCGGTTCACCGGGTCCTCCGTCGGGTTGTCCTCGTTCGTCTGCGCGTCGTCTGCGTCGAGGCTGTCCAGCGTCATCACCGCGCTGACCTTCAGCAGATCGTCGGCCAGCTTCTGGGTCGGGCGCAGGCGGTCCGGGCCGCGCTGGACCCCGAAGGAGCCCGCCAGCATGGGGTCGTTGTCCGGGTCGTTGAGCCGCCAGACCCCCACGGCTTGCTCCCCGGCGTCCTCGCCCCGGCCCAGCAAGCGCCCGCTGAACTCGGCCTGCCCGCTCAACACCTCGTCCAGCGACCCGCCCGGGCGCAGCTCGTAGCCCAGCCGCGCGTCGCCGCTCCAGCCGTTCCACGTGCCGGCCCGGCTCAGCGGCACGTCCGGCAGCCACACGTGCGCCACGGCACCGCCGAAACCGTGCCGCCACGGGTCCCCGGTCGCCACGTCCGTGAGGCCCGACACCAGCGCCCCGACTTCCAACTCCGAGAAGCGCACCTCCACGTCGATGTCGCCTGCGTACAGGTTGCCCTCCGCGTCGACCGCGTGCGTCCCGCCGCTGTAGAACGCGCTGCCCGCCACTTGCACGTCCGAGGACCGCCGCACGGCCGGAATCGTGGAGTACGCGAAGGCTTGGGCCAGCTCGGCGGGGCCCAGTCCGTCAGTCGCCACGGCCGTCTCGTTGAACGTCGCCGCGCCGTAGCGCACGTCGCCCAGCACGCTCAGCGCCGCCGCGGCCGTAGAAGCGGTGCGCCCGAACGCGGCCGCCGCCTGCGCGGCCGTGCGGCCGCGGAAACCGGCGATGAAGTCGGGGCCGTCCGCGTCGGTGGCCGCGGTGAAGGCTTCCACGCTGCTGAGGGCCGCCACGAGTTCGTCGAAGGCGTCCACCACGCGGTCCTCGTGGAGCACTTCCTCCAAG
Organism: Bryobacterales bacterium; assembly: GCA_965242625.1. GTDB lineage: Bacteria > Acidobacteriota > Terriglobia > Bryobacterales > UBA6623 > VXMF01. The sequence goes on from CBDEST010000005.1 coordinate 3,315,161, forward strand.
TCCCCGTGCGCGCTCCCGAAGATCTTCTTGATCTGCGCCTCGGCCTGGGGCCACTTGCCGGTGGCCGTGTCGCCGTCCCCGTCGGGGTCGTAGAGCTGGTCCGCGAACGTGGCGGCGTCGATCCCGTCGTCCTTGTGCAACGCCACCAGCTGGACCACCTGCCCGCGGAGCTTGGCGATCTCCGCGCGCGCCGCGGCGACGATGTTGTCGCCCTCCACCGTCGCGCGCCCGGAGCCGAGCAGGTCGCCGACCGGGAACTGCACGCTGACCGCTTCCAAGGCCGTGGCGGCCTCGTTGGCTGCCGTGGCGCGGTCGTCGGGACTCAAGCGCGGCCGCCCGCTGCGCCCGACGACGTCCTTGTAGTCCGGTCGGGTGGCCATGTCCTGCGCGAAGCGCGCTCCGACCAAGCCGCCGCCGGCTTCCCGATGCACGTGATACATGGCACCGTCCACGGTCACGTCGCCGATGCCGTCGATGCCGAGCATGGCCGTGCCGATCGCGTAGCCGCTGCCGTCCTCGTGCGGCGTGGCGACGAGATCCGTGCCCGCCACGGCAATCGAGTCGGGCAGGTAGCGCGCCGACCACTCCCCGTCCTGCAGCGTCAGCCGGTAGCGGTTGGCGCGACCGCTGGCGTTCGTGCCGGCCATGTGCGTGTCGCCCGAGGCCACGGCCGTCTCGCCGATCCACCACGTGCCGTCCTCGGCGCTCGCGATCTCGACAGACAGCTTGCTGTCGCCGAGCGGCACCGTCATCGCCGCGGGCTGGAACGTTGCCGTCCACGCGCCGTCCTCGGCCATCGCGAGGAGGTAGGTGGCTCCGCTGTCGAGGGTCACCGCGCCGCCGGCGAACGGCTCGCCGTCCAGCGTGAACCCGCCGCCCTCGGCGGGCGTCAGGGTGGCGACGACGATCTCACTGTCGGTGGCGGAGGTCACCACCACCGCTTCGGATTGGGCCCACAGCGCCATGCCGCTGACCAGCAGCAGCGCGCACAGCCCTAGCGGGAGAAGTCTCCGCCCCCCCCCCCCCCGTTTCTGGGCCTGGAAGAATCTAGTACGAATACGCGTCATCGTCGCGTCCCTCCCTGCGTCTTTGCCAACACACATCAGGTTTCTGGAGAGTGCGGGGGATTCGGCGTTGCGGGAATGTCCACGCAACCTACGGGCCCCGCCAGATGGTCACGGTTCGATTGTAGCATAGTCCAGATCCGCGGGATCTGCACATCAAATCTTGCGGTGCGCCCCGGCGTGCGAGTTGGAGTCTGTCGGAGCCAAGCCGCTATGTCGGGATTCACCGCCAGACTGGTACACGCGGAGGATAGGTTCCGGTCGTGGCAGGCAGAGTTCATTCCAATCTTGGATCGAGCGCAGTGCGGGAAATCCACGCCCCGGTGTTTTACGAGCGCGGAGCGGAAGCGTGGTCAGGGTGGAGTTTGGGGCACCGGCACCGTGCCGAAAACTGTCCGCGAATTGCTGCTCCCTCCACCCGCGCCAAGCGCACTTGGACTCGACTCTACTACTTGGCGATCAAGGTGAGACCGCGCGCTAAGGTGGATGCCGTGCGCTCCAAGTTCGGTCGCTGGATGCGGCTACGACTGCCCGAACCAAGCCCGATCTTGAACGCGTCGTGCAGTCGCGGAGCGATGCCTTGGCGTAGTTCTGAGTGGAGTTCGCCACGGGCAGCCGCACGAACCCGCGCCGGGCCACGTGTCGCAAAGCGGCCGAGGTGACATACAGCACACGGTGCGCGAACGGATTCCGAAGGGGTTGTTCCATGACGGCCAATCGACCGCGGTCACTACCTCCAATTGCCACGGCTAGCACTCGGCGACGGCGAAGCCACCCGCCCGAAGCGCTTATCCACAGCCTCCGCGCAATCAGTCTGAATTGTCCCAACCAACCATCTGATCGAAACCGATCGACAATTCCGATACCACGGACACTCGCTCGCACGAGCTAGGATTCCCCGGCGGTCTCCAACTGCCAGCGATCATGTCGTCCTAGTCCGCTGGACGCTACGGGGATTGAACGCAGATCGGGCGGGTCGCCAGGGCTGCATGTGGACAGGCTGACCCTTGTTGATGTTGGGCGATGGCGAGACCGCGTTGGACATCGATCGCCTCCGGAACTGATCGAGTCTGTCCGTGCGTCCTCGCCGTGGCCAATCCGCCGACCTGTCGCAAGTGACTCCGCACGGGTCCGACCGCACATTGACGAGCCGGGGTCTCGACGGACCTTGACCGCGCTCGCTCGCCAGCGCGGTCTCCGCTGGTGACCCACCAGTCTCGCATCGACGCGGCTGCTAGGGGCCTCACCAGCTCCCTGGGCAGACAGGCGTGAAACTTCCGGTGGTCCGCTCCCCGAGCCACGCCCGGAGCACCATCCGAGATCTATGTCTCAGTATCCATCACCCCATGGCTGCGAACGAGTCCGAGCAGAATAGCTAGTGATCCGGCGCAGCATGATCCTTGAGTAGATGGACCCGAGCATGCGACGCGTGCCATCGACCTTGATCGGCCAGTCGACCGCGCGGTAGCGACTCCATGGTTCATGCTCGGTCGTAGGTCGAAATCATTGCCATGACCGACGGGAATCGGTCACCATAGAGAATATGCGCAAGTTCAAGACCTCCGGGCCGGTCGTACCGGCCAAACACTATTGCATTCCACCGTTGGAACGCATCGACTTGGAGTACATCCTCGAGCTGATCCGTGACAACGAATACTTCATCCTGCATGCGCCTAGGCAGACCGGCAAGACCTCGACGCTGAAGGCCCTCCAAGACCTACTCAACAGCGGGGCCGAGGGTGACTATCGTTGCTTGTACGTCAACATCGAGGCCGGCGAAGCGTGGCGCGAGGACATTCGGGAAGCGATGGCGGGGATTCTCCGAGTGCTTGCTGGGCGCGCGCAGACGGTGCTCGGGGACGATTCACTGGATGGCATTCAGCGTAGAGTGCTTGCAAGGCGCAGTGTCGGCGTGGCGCTGTGGGATGCTCTGCGGCAGTGGTCGCGGGCCGACCCGCGCCCCTTGGTGCTGCTGATCGACGAGATCGACTCTTTGGTGGGCGACACGCTGCTGTCGGTACTGCGCCAGCTGCGCTCCGGCTACGACGAAAGGCCGGACGGGTTCCCGCACAGCGTCGTGCTCTGCGGCGTGCGCGACCTGCGCGACTACCGGATTCGCTCATCGACGGGCAAGATTATCGTGGGCGGCAGCGCCTTCAACATCAGCGCCGATTCGTTGCGGCTGGGGGACTTCGGGCGAGCGGAAGTGGAGGCTCTGGTCGGCCAGCACACCGGCGAGACCGGTCAGAAGTTCGCCCCCGAGGCGCTGGAACGCGTGTGGACGCAGACCCAAGGGCAGCCGTGGCTGGTGAACGCCTTGTGCTACGAAGCCTGCTTCAAGAGCCCGCTGGGGCGCGACCGCGGCCGTGTCATCACCGAGGACGACATCCTCGCCGCCCAGGAGGTCCTCATCCAAGGCCGGGTGGTGCATCTGGACCAGATTGCCGACAAGTTGCAGGAGGAACGCGTGCAGCGCGTGGTGGAGCCGATGCTGAGCGGAGCCTCGCAGCCCAGCTCCACAGCACGCGATATGGAGTATGTCCGCGACCTCGGCTTGGTGGCGATGGACCCGCCGCCGCGCATCGCCAATCCGATTTACGCGGAAGTGGTGCCGCGGGAGCTGACCGCCGGGGTCCAGGAGCACATCCCGGTGGAACCTGCCTGGTACGTCAATGACGACGGCACGTTGAATGTAGGCAAGCTGCTGGAAGCGTTCCAGCAGTTCTTCCGCGAGAATTCGGAGCATTGGCTGCAGCAGTTCGAGTACCAGGAGGCCGGGCCGCAGCTGTTGCTGCAAGCGTTCCTGCAGCGCGTGTTCAACGGCGGCGGCCGCATCGCCCGGGAGTACGGTCTGGGCCGGCAGCGGGTGGACCTGTTAGTCCGGTGGCCGGGCCCGCAGGGCATGCAACGGTTCGTGATCGAGTGCAAGATCCTGCGGGGCAAATTGGAAGGGACGCTCGCGAAGGGCTTGCCGCAGACGGCGGGCTACATGGACCGGTGCGGCGCGGATGCGGGTCACTTGGTGATCTTCGATCGCAGTGAGAAGCCGTGGGAGGAGAAGATCTTCCGGCGGAGCGAGGAATTTGAAGGCACGCCGGTCGAAGTGTGGGGGATGTGAAGCCGGTCGTGCCCGCTCGAGATTAGTGGCGGGAGCCGCTAGCCCGGGCGTAGTGATTGGAGTCGCCAGCACTCGCACCGCCCGTCTCGGAATTCTCTGGGAGTCGGGGAGCGCGAACGCAACCACGATCAGCGCTGCCGCGCGGTTGACGCACGCACCGTGTGGTACCCGCTCGGCCCCCAGCGGCACACGGGGAGGGGACCAAGATAGTCGCGGCCATCCCTCTCTCCGGCACTCTTCCAACAGAAAGGGTCGGTCTAACACACGGCACACGGCGGGCGAATTTGGATTCCGAAGTCGGTTGTTTGGTGATGGACAGTCGATCCTAGTCACGGCCCCGTGCGCGAACCGCTGATCCATAGCATTCGAGCAATCAGTCCGAATTGCCCCAACCAAGCCATCCGATTGAACCTGATCGAGGATGCCGATACCGCCGATACCCGCTCTCGCGAGCTCGGATTCCCTGCCAATCCAAAGCTGCCAGCGATCCCATCGTCCCAGTCTGCTGGATGCCTCCGAGATTGAGCGCAGATGGGGTGAGTCGCTAGGGCACGATCTGACACGCTGACCTGCGTTGCCGTTGGGCGAAGTCGAGACTGCGTTCGGCGGAGATCGATTCCGGAGCCGCCAGAGGATGTCCATGCGTCCGCGTACGGCCTCTTCGATCGAGCATGTCGCAGGTGACGCCGCACGGATCTGCCCGCCGGTCGAGAAGCCGGGGTCACGACGGATCTGGACCGCGCTCGATCGCGACGGACAGTGCGGGGCAGCTACTTGAGGAGATGCCATCCAAGCACTGCCAAGCCACGCGGGGGTACGCGGCAGGCCACCGTTTTGGGAGTCTCGACGGCAGTTGCGGCGGTACTCGAAAGCACCGTTCGGAGCACGAGTGCTGCTTCCTTGCGAGCCTGTTGCAGGGTCGAAGTCGAGGGGAGACTCAGCAAGGAACGGATCACTCGGTCTGTAAGTCCTTTGTTCAATCATTTACAGTGTTCAAGAAAAAGTGCTTGACACTGGAGAGGGGGACAGAATCGCCTTGACGGTGGTCCAGCGAATCAACGACCGGGAGGTGCGTCCTGGCAGACCGTCCCGCGCCCGCCCCGGCTCAATCGCAAGAGCGAGGGAGGCGGGGCCATTGATTGGAATCGTCGAGACCGTGTCGCGCAGCAAGGCAAAACCCGTCGCGGCACATCGGTCGCACGCCGCAAGCGGCAGCGAGCCGAGTCGCAGGCGGCCTCGGTCGCGGGTACCGGAATTCGATTCCGCGCAGCGGCCGGGTGCGGGAGCCGACGCAATTCCAGAAAGCCTCGCGGGAGGTCGCTTGCTCAGCGCGTCTCGCTCTCGGCACCTTCGAGGGCCTCCGCAGCAGGATCCGCCGTTTGGGTTCGGGGCGACATTCCACTGTCGCCCCTCAGTGAGAAAGGACAACCAATCATGAGACTCAGCATGAACATCCGATCTGTGGCGTGGGTGGCCGCGCAGGTGCGCGCCACGACCACGCCATTCACGCTCTGGGCGGTACTGGGCGGTGTTGCACTGCCCGGCTTGGCCGGGGCAGACGGTTCCTGCGCCGACGTAACGTCCGAATCGGTCCGCAACCGCGCCGATTTCCGCGTAGCGGCCGAGTGCGCGCCTGTCGCGGCGAGGCCGGACGCAACCGCGGCGGCGCAAGCGTACGCCAACGGCTTCGGCCCGGTCACGGGCAGGTCCCAAGCTAAGGTGCCGGCGCGGATGCCCGACCCGGCTCCCGTCGTGGGGTCGACGTGGACGAACACGCTGGGAGCGGAGTTCAAGTGGATTCCGGCGGGGAAGTTCACCATGGGGTCTCCGGCCGACGAGGAAGGGCGTTCGGCCGACGAGGTGCAGCACAGCGTGACGATCAGCGCGGGGTTTTGGATGGGTAAGCTCGAGGTCACTCTGCGGGAGTGGTTGGCGGTGTTGGGGACGGACGATCTGACGGCTGCCCATTTGGAAAAATATCCCGAAGCCGTTGAGTATCCAACGAACGTATCTTCATGGGAGTATGTGCAGGAATTCATCAGGAAGTTGAACGAGCGGGAGTCCGGGCGGGGATATGTGTACCGACTGCCAACCGAAGCGGAGTGGGAGTACGCGGCGCGGGCAGGCACGACCGGGGCGCGCTACGGCGAGTTGGGCGGGATCGCTTGGCATCCGTGGATCCCAGGTTTGGGGGGAGGAGGGTCCCCGCGTATAGGTGGACTGAAGAAGGCGAACGCTTGGGGCTTGCACGACATGCTGGGGAATTTCCAGGAGTTGACCGCGGATTGGTACGGGGCGTACCCGACAGGTCTAGTAACGGATCCCACGGGCCCGAGCACGGGCACGAAGAGGGTGACTCGGGGTGGTGCCGTAAACAGCGGGGGGGGGGGCCAATCGGGCCGCGTGGCGCGGACGACCAGGCATCTCACATTGCGCTAGGGTAGGATCGTGCTTTATTGGCATCCGCTTGGTCCGAACCATGCCGACATGGACGAACACGCTGGGCATGGAGTTCGCGTGGATTCGGCCGGGTAGATTCCAGATGGGGTCTACAGAGAAAGAGCCAGGGCGTCGCCGAGACGAGATTCAGCACCCGGTGCAGTTCAGCACTGGGTATTGGCTGGGGACGCACGAGGTCACGCGCGGGGAGTGGCGGCTGGTGACGGGGTCCATCCCGCCGTCCCAGCCGCATTGCGGTCGCGAGTGCCCGGTGGGGTCGGTGTCTTGGGCGGACACGCAGGAGTTCATCCGCAAGTTGCACGTGAAGGAGTCCGGGCAGGGGACGCACTACCGCTTGCCGACGGAGGCGGAGTGGGAGTATGCGGCGCGCGCGGGCACGACCGGGGTGCGCTACGGCGAGTTGGACAAGGTGGCGTGGTACGCGGGCAACAGCGGCGGCAGACTGTCTCCGGTGGGATTGCTGCCGGCGAACGCGTGGGGCTTGCACGACATGCTGGGCAATGTCTGGGAGTGGACCGCAGACTGGTACGGGGCGTACCGGACATACAACGGGTTCGCGGCCGTGAGTCCCACGGGTCCGGGCACGGGCTCGCTACGGGTGTTCCGTGGCGGCAGCATCCATGACATTGCGGGGGGCGTGCGTGCGGCGGACCGGCGTAGCGCCACGCCACGCACGCGTAACGACGCCCTCGGCTTCCGCTTGGCCATGACCAGTCCACGTGCAAAACGATGACCTTCGGGCCGCTGTTCGCGTGACGGAAACCCGTGTGCGCACGTGAGCGCGGGCGAGAACCGGAGCGACCTCGCTCAGGGTCCGGCGCACGCCGGTCGGGTTGATCGTGATTCCGTACCGCATCTTTTGAAGTCGGCATCAAGATGATGCGGGAAGCCATGCAGAATCGCTTAGCGAAACTGCGGGGCCAGCTATGCCGCGAGTCAATGCACTTGCAGGTGGAGTGCGCGCCGCGACAGAACGCCCAAGCGTCGGCCAAGCCCGGGGGCGGGGCGGGCGTCCCGCCCCCGGGGCGCGGTCGGAATCCGCCTTGGCCGCGTCCTACGGAGCGTAGTCCGCGCCGAACGAGCCTTGGATCCCCTCCCGCAGGTCGCCGACGCCGAAGTAGTCCGCCGGGAGCTCCCAGGTGCCGATGACGCCCGTGGGCCCGTCCGCGCCCTGGCCCACGAACTGCCCGTCCAGCTGCGCCTCGGGAGAGCCGAACAGGTTCACCGCGCTGGTCCGGTACAGCCAGGACTTGAACATCGTGGCCGCGCTGGCCGCGGTCAGGCCCCAATTGGGGTGTGGGGTCCAACTCGACTCGTCGGGATCGTCCGGACGGCCTTGGAAATGAAGACTGTTCCATGGGCTGCGGGGGTGGGATTGCCAACTGGCCACGGAGCCGTCTGCGTAGCGCATATGAAAGTATTTCCGGCAGGTACCGCCGACACAATCGTTAGTTCCCTCAAAGTGGACGTAGCTCGGCATCTCGATGTCGTCGTAGTTCCGGCTGATACTGCCGTGGAAGTTACCGGAGGGAACCAGGAATCCACCCTGATCCCGGGGGCTTGAACCCGGGACGTCCCCTCTGTTGGTCATGAACATATCGCCCTTCTGAGTGATGAGGTCGAATCGGTTGGTCTGGATGCCGCTCTCGCGGATCCACGGGTTCGGGAGTTCCGTCAGGCTGCCTCTGCGGAACACGGCCGCTTGGTCGGCGATGCTTTCCATGCCGACCTCCGCCGACTCGTCGTAGGTGACCGGCAGCGCCTGGGCCCACCGTTTATCGACCGAGCCCGCCGCCAGCGGGGGCTCGGCGGGCCGGGTCCCGCCGATCGTGATCTCCGGCACGGCCTCGCTCGAGAACCCCAGCTTGCCGTCCGTCTCCGCGATCGCCGCCCTGAACTTGAGCGCCCGCACGTCGTACGTGCCGAGCTTGGGGGTGATCTCGCCCGTGTCCGGGTCGACCGTCTCGGGCGGGCCGAGGCGCAGGGCCCCGTAGCGCGGGTCGGTCGGCACGAGGTCGGATATTGTCAGCGCCAGGTTGCCGGACACCGCCGCGGTGTCCCATTCCACGAGCACCTCCGCGTCGCCCTCGTAGAAGATCCCGCCGCCCGTTGCGGCCGTGCGCCCGAGGTACGTCGCCAGCACCTTGCCCGCCTGGGCGTTCGGCAGCTCCCGGCCCGGGTAGCCCACCGCCTCGGCCGACGCGTACTCGTCTGTCTGTGCCAGCGGGCTGTAGGCGAACACGCCCCGTTGCGGGTCGGTCGCGCGCTCGGCCAGCGCCGCCGAGCCGTCCGCCGAGGTCTGCAGGCTCCACGCGCCGAAGCGCGTGAAGTCCGTGCGTTCCGTCCACAGCAGCAGGCGGCTCGCCGGCTGGTCCCACATCGTGTTCGCGCCCACGAAGCCTCCCGCCGAATCCGGGCGCTGCGTGCCCGCGTTGTCGTACGCGTCGAAGACCCCGTCCTCGCCGAAGGCGGCCAAGAACGAGTCGCGGTTCTCCAGCGCGGCTTGCACGTCCGCGATGCGCCCCGCCAGTTGCCCGTCCTGCGGCACGCCGGCGCCGTTGACCGGGTAGTCCTCGTGCGCGCCGTTCCAGCCCGCCGCGTCCGTCGCCCACGCCGGCGCAGGGTCCGGCGTCGCCGTCGTCTGCAGCACCCCGGGATTGACCCACAGCGGATCGTCCGGCGGGTCCGGCGGATTGGCCGGGTCGTCGATCGGGGCCGGGACGTCCGCGCCGAACAGCTTCTCCAGTTCCGTCTGCAGCGCGTTGAACAGCCGCTGCCGCTGCGCCCGCAGGGTCGTGCGCAAGCTGCCCGCGTCATCGGTGTCCAGAGCCACCACGCTGGCCAGCTGCCGCGCCGCCTTGCCGAACTCCTCGCGCACCCCCTTCAGGTGCGTGTCCTTGCGCGACTCGTGCCGCGCCGCTTGCGCCGCGTCGTCGAGCGAGGTCGGCGCGAAGCCGCCGTCCAGCAGCGTGCCCCGGTTCAGCGTGTACTCCACGCCGCCCTCGAACGTGAGCTTGAGGTTGTTGTTGCCCCTGCCCAGTGCCTGCGCGATGCGGTTCACCGGGTCCTCCGTCGGATTGGCCTCGTTCCTCGTCTTGTCGGCCGCGTCGAGGCTGTCCAGCGTCATGGACGCGCTGACCCTCAGCAGGTCGTCCGCCAGCTTCTGCGTCGGGCGCATGCGTTCCGGGCCGCGCTGGACCCCGAAGGAGCCCGCCAGCAGGGGGTCGTTGTCCGGGTCGTTGAGCCGCCAGACTCCTACCGCTTGCTCCCCGGCGTCCTCGCCGCGGCCCAGCAAGCGCCCGCTGAACTCGGCCTGCCCGCTCAACACCTCGTCCAGCGAGCCGCCGGGGCGCAGCTCGTAGCCCAGCCGCGCGTCGCCGCTCCAGCCGTTCCACGTGCCGGCCCGGCTCAGCGGCACGTCCGGCAGCCAGACGTGCGCCACCGCGCCGCCGAAACCGTGCCGCCACGGCGCCCCGGTCGCCACGTCCGTGAGGCCCGACACCAGCGCCCCGACTTCCAACTCCGAGAAGCGCACCTCCACGTCGATGTCGCCCGCGTACAGGTTGCCCTCCGCGTCGACCGCGTGCGTCCCGCCGCTGTAAAACGCGCTGCCCGCCATCTGCACGTCAGAGGATCGCCGCACGGCGGGAATCGTGGAGTAGGCGAAGGCTTGCGCCAGCTCGGCGGGACCCAGTCCGTCCGTCGCCACAGCCGTCTCGTTGAACGTCGCCGCGCCGTAGCGCACGTCGCCCAGCACGCTCAGCGCGGCGGTTGCCGTAGACGCTGTGCGCCCGAACGCGGCCGCCGCCTGCGCGGCCGTGCGGCCGCGGAAACCGGCGATGAAGTCGGGGCCGTCCGCGTCGGTGGCCGCGGCGAAGGCTTCCACGCTGCTGAGGGCCGCCACGAGCTCGTCGAAGGCGTCGACCACGCGGTCCTCGTGGAGCACTTCCTCCAAGTCCCCGTGCGCGCTCCCGAAAATCTTCTTGATTTGCGCCTCGGCCTGGGGCCACTTGCCGGTGGCCGTGTCGCCGTCCCCGTCCGGGTCGTAGAGCTGGTCCGCGAACGTGGCGGCGTCGATCCCGTCGTCCTTGTGCAACGCCACCAGCCCGACCACCTGCTCGCGGAGCTTGGCGATCGCCTCCCGCGCCGCGGCGACGATGTTGTCGCCCTCCACCGTCGCGCGCCCGGAGCCGAGCAGGTCGCCGACCGGGAATTGCACGCTCACCGCTTCCAGTGCCGTGGCGGCCTCGTTGGCTGCCGTGGCGCGGTCGTCGAGACTCAGCCGCGGCCGCCCGCCGCGCCCGACGACGTCCTTGTAGTCCGGCCGGGTGGCCATCTCCTGCGCGAAGCGCGCTCCGATCAGGCCGCCGCCGGCTTCCCGATGGACGTGGTACATGGCTCCGTCGACAGTCACGTCGCCGATGCCGTCGATGCCCACCATAGCCGTGCCGATCGCGTAGCCGCTGCCATCCTCGTGTGGCGTGGCGACGAGATCCGTGCCCGCCACGGCAATCGAATCGGGCAGGTAGAGCGCCGACCACTCCCCGTCCTGCAGCGTCAGCCGGTAGCGGTTGGCGCGACCGCTGGCGTTCGTGCCGGCCATGTGCGTGTCGCCCGAGGCCACGGCCGTCTCGCCGATCCACCACGTGCCGTCCTCGGCGCTCGCGATCTCGACGGTCAGCTTGCTGTCGCCGAGCGGCACCGTCATCGCCGCGGGCTGGAACGTTGCCGTCCACGCGCCGTCCTCGGACAGCGCGAGGACATAGGTGGCTCCGCTGTCGAGGGTCACCGGTCCGCCGCTGAACGGCTCGCCGTCCAGCGTGAACCCGCCGCCCTCGGCGGGCGTCAGGGTGGCGACTACGATCTCACTGTCGGTGGCGGAGGTCACCACCACCGCTTCGGATTGGGCCCACAGCACTACGCCGCTGACCAGCAGCAGCGCGCACAGCCCTAGCGGGAGAAGTCTCCGCCCCCCCCCGTTTCTGGGCTTGGAAGAATCTAGTTCGAATACGCGTCATCGTCGCGTCCCTCCTTGCGTTGCTGCCAACACACATCAGGTTTCTGGAGGGGGGGGGGGATTTCCTCGTTGCGAGAGGATCCTCGCAACCTCCGAGCCCCCGCCCTGCGGTCACGCTCGCATGATCTCACAGCCCTTCGGGACTTGTCAAGCGCGAGCGTGTTCTAACGAGAGATCAGCAGCCGCGTTGGAAGTCAAGGATGAATTCCGATAGGTGCCTCAATGCCCGCCGGTCGACACGAGCACTTTCCCACAGGCGCGCGGAACGAGACCGTAACGGCGGGATTCGCTGCCAAGGCGGCACCGGGAATCATGGCGTGGAGAGCGATCCACGGTTCGATGCCGAACCTGCTCCCAGACCGGGTTTGGCTACCGCTCGCGAGGGTGCGCTGCCTGACAATCACGTTTCGCAGACGCGTGCAGTGCCGTAGGGCGGTGTCAGTATAGTCTTGGATTCGCCCTGCTAGGGCTGAGGAGAGAAATCATGTCCAATCGCATCGTTTTGTTCACGGTCATCGCGCTGGGTCTGGCCGCTGTCGGCTTGGTCTTCGCTCAGGCGGACTCCGACTCCGACGACACCTACGAGTGGGAGATGGTCAGCCAGAGAGTCGCTGGCACCGGCGGTTCCGGCGGCGGGGCGTATTCGGTCGGCATTTCCGGCGCTCCGGTGTACGGAACGATGTTCCTGTACAACAAGCGCACGGGCAAGGTCTTCCGCTACTTCGAGAATTGCGGCGAGACCAATCCGAATGGATGCGTCGTGCCGTTGCGCCCGCTCCACGACATGGCCGGTATCCCTCTGCCCAGACCGCAGAGCCGCGATAGCACGGTTGGTCGCTAGCGCGACCGCCAGAAGTCGAAGCGTGGGTGCAAGCGCACCGAGGCAGCGGTCCGCGCGGGTTCGCCTCAAGGGCAGGCTCCGCTCATGAAGGGGAGCGCACTTGCAAGTCGCTGCCGTCCATGTGGCTCGGCGGTTCGTATCCGAACAGGCGCATGGCGGTCGGGGCCAAGTCTTCGATGCCAGGTCCTTCCGCCGCGAAGTCACGGTTGCAGAAAAGAACACCGGGAATCGATGGCGGATCCACGCAGTGGTCCCCGCTCCACGCCTTGGTGTTGTCCTCGACCACCGGGCCCGAGACCCTGCCGAGCGCGACGCCCCAGGAACTGCGGTAGCCGGGGTTATAGCCCACTACCACGTCGGGGGCCGCTTCGACATAAGGGCCGTGGTAGACCGACCGTTTCGCATACCCCTTGCGGACGGCGATCTTCCCGCGCTCTTCGTCAGGCAGCCCCGTGATCTTGGCCGCGATTTCTTCGGACAGTTTGTCGGCTTCGGAGCGCGGCACGATGCCCTCGCTCTCGCGTCCCTTCACGTTCAGGTAGACCCCCGTCAGCCCGAAGCTGTAGGCTCGCGTGCGAGACCAGTCCACGTCGCGCAAGTAGCCCTCGTCGCGAGCGCCGTCCTTGACTGCGAGATACCCTTCTCGTTCCAGCCATGCGTTCAAGTTGACCCCTCGCTGGAAAGACTTGAAGCCATGGTCCGACAGCACGAAGAGCACCGTGTCTTGATCGACGTGTTGCATCGTCTTGCCGACGATCCGATCCATCTCGACATACAGCTTCTCGATTGCATCCTTGTATCGTCCGATCGAGTTCCCATTCGCGGCGTGGGCCGGATGCTTGGGATCCAGGTAGCGGAAGAACATGTGCTGCACGCGATCGGGCGTGTCGAACACGCAGGCCACCACGCCCTTGCGCGTATTTTTCAATGCGGACTCGAACATCGCCTCGCGCTCCGCGCAGAGTTGGCCGGCCTGCTCCAAGAACGCGTCTTCGTCGATCACGCGCTCGTTCAAAGCCCAGGTGTCCTCGGCTAGGCCCAGGGTCGAGAAATCTCCCAGCAACTTGGCCAGATACGGCGCGTAGAACGGCGGGTGCGAGATGGGGAGAGCGGGACTCTCCGGATCGATCGCGATCGGCGATAGATACAACCGCACGTCCGGGTCGACAGCCGCCAAGCGAAACTGCGCGATGCCCTTCACCTTGATCCCCATGCCTGCCCGGAACGTCAGCCGGATCCATGGCGTGTAGCTGTCGATCGAGAGATTGTGCCGCTCGCCGTCAATCGCGAGCGTCCCCGTCCCCGTCGTCCGGTCGACGTGCAGGCGGAACGGGATCCGCAACTGCCCGCCCTCTTCGCGAATCGTGTTGCTGGGACCCCGCACCTCGCCGACAAGCGCCTCGCCGTCGGCTTCCAGGGCGTAGCAGTTGCCCGCTTCCTCGAACTCGGTCTTGCCAGTGGCCGTCGTGAACAATTGGAAGCTGCCTTGGGTTCCGAGCAGGTCGGGAGTACACATTGCCGAGAGCAGGCGGCCGTCGAACGGCTCTGGCGGGAACGTGATCGGCACGCGCAAGATCGTGGAAGTGACGAGGTTGTCCCCAAGCAGCGACCAGAACGGACGGCTCTTGCGGCGCATTTCCACGCTGGGCTTGCTCAGGGGCAGCCTCCATCGACCGATGCGCAGCACCCGGTGGGGCTGATGGACGCGCGACGAAGACAGTTCCGGCAGGTAGGAGCGCAGGTTGCGGTTCAGGAAATCGAAGAGGTTGTGCTTGCCCGGATTGGAGCCGGTCGCGAACGTCGCCCAAGCCACCGGGGAGAGCGGCGGGAACGTCGTCCGCAAGCGGCTGTAGCGACCTTGGTCGCGCAATTTGGCCAGATTCGGCAGTTTGCCCTCGGCTAGGTACTTGTCGACCAGATCGGGTTCCAGACCGTCCAAGCCCAGGAAGATCAGCTTGCGAATCTTCGCCCGGCGATATCCCTGCGCCCCGCGCAACGCTCGCCAAGCCAGCCGGAACGGAAACACCAGTAGCGCGGCGGCGCCCGCTACGAACGCCGCCAGCAGGCTGAACAGCGAACCGACAAACGCAAAGCCCGCTCCCGGACCCACGTAGGCTTCCAGTGGAGCCGTCGCAAGGAACGGCAGCAGCGCCAGTAGCCAGCGCCGAGGGCGCGTCACCGCCATAGTTGCCCGTACTCGACTTTCCTAGAGTTCGGATTCCGGACTTTCGGGGGGCGCCGTGGCCCGCATCACGCGACCGATGTGAACCTTGGCCGCGAATCCTAGCAGCAACCAGATGTGGAAGGGGAATGCGGCCGCTTGCAGCAAGCGGTGGGCCATTTCCGGGCTTCGAAGCCCGCTTCGCAGAACGCCCAGGCGCAATGCCTTGCGCCAATGCTCGCGATCCAGCCAGAAGCTGCCTTCGACTTCGTCAATGAAGAGGATCTTCGCTGGCAGCAGGAACGCCAGGACCAGCTTCCAGCCCGCTAGCAAGGGGCTCTCTCCGCACAGGATCGCGGCGGCCGTGTGACCTTGTTTCCGCAAGCCCAGCAGCATCTTCCAGCGCTCGGCGTAGGTGCTCGCGTCATAGGAGCGCCACGCGCGCGAACCCTCGCCAAGCCCGGTGGGCTCGCTCGGGAGGCACGTGAACAGGTCGATCGGCGCGTCCCCGCACACGGCGGAGCGCAAGTACGGCACGACTCGTTGCGCGTCCGCTCGCGGCCCGCTCTCGACCAGCAGCAGGCGCTCGATAGGCGGCGCGCCCCTTCGGAGGAACCACTTCACTCAACGTAGCTTAGCGCGGTAGAATCGTTGCGTGCCCGGAGTCCGCTTCTATCACAAACCCAGTTGAACGAGTTGCCGCAAGGCTAGGAGTTTCCTAGCGGAGCAGGGGGTCGACATGGAACTTGTCGACCTGAACAAGGGGTTGAGCGTCGAGGCCTTGGACGCGTTGATCGGGACGCGGGACCACTTGGCCTTTCTGAACACGCGCAACGCGCTCTACCGCGAGATGGGGATGAAGAGCAATCCGCCGTCCCGCGCGGACGCA
Source organism: Bryobacterales bacterium (assembly GCA_965242625.1). Taxonomy (GTDB): domain Bacteria; phylum Acidobacteriota; class Terriglobia; order Bryobacterales; family UBA6623; genus VXMF01. The sequence continues at coordinate 3,330,711 of CBDEST010000005.1, forward strand.
CTGCGTTTGATGTCCGAGAATCCCAACCTCATCAAGAGGCCGGTGACGGTCCAAGGGGACGAGATCGTGCTGGGCTTCGCTCGCGACGAACTTGCGAGCCTTGCAACCGCATAGCGAACTGGAGCCGACGACGGGACTCGAACCCGTGACCTCGTCCTTACCAAGGACGCGCTCTACCAACTGAGCTACGTCGGCCGTTCCGAAAGGCTCACCCTCGCGAGATGGAGCGGGAGACGGGACTCGAACCCGCAACCAACAGCTTGGAAGGCTGTGACTCTACCAATTGAGTTACCCCCGCTCTCCTGTTGCCAAGTGGTCTCGGTCGACGGCGAACCTTGTGGAGCCGGCGAGAGGATTCGAACCCCCGACCGTCTGATTACAAGTCAGATGCTCTACCAACTGAGCTACACCGGCTCGATCAAGTCTCGCCCTCATCATAGCACTCGACTTCGACGCTTGGATGCGGGCCGCGCGTACCGTGCGGATTGGCTGGGAGGCAGGGATTCGAACCCCGATAAACAGATCCAGAGTCTGCCGTGTTACCGTTACACCACCTCCCAGCAGGGAAGGCGAACGCTCTATGTTGATTATACGCCCTAACCGTCAGCTTGGTTCCCGGCGGAGGCTGGAGCGATGAGGATCGCCTTCGTTGGAGCCGGTGCCGTAGGCGGGTATTTCGGCGCTCGGATGGCGCAGGCGGGGCTTGACGTATGGTTCATCCTGCGGCCCGGGAGCGCGCGTGAACTTCAAGATCGCGGCCTGCGCGTGCAGAGCCCGCTGGGCGACGTCGAGATCGACCGTCCCAATGTGTGGGGGCTGGACAGCCCGCCTGCAAAAGCCGATGTAGCCTTCTTCGCTTGCAAGGCGGAGCATGTGCGGAGCGCGGCGGAAACGGCGCGTCCAGCCATCGGGGACGGCACGATCTTGGTCCCGCTCCAGAACGGCGTGGACGCGCCCAGCGCCCTCGGCGATGCATTCGGCCCCGAGCGCGTTTGCGGCGGATTGAGCCGCATCTTCGCGGAACGGGCCGCGCCCGGCCGGATCGTGCATATGGGGATGCGTCCGTCGATCACGTTCGGCGAGGCACAGGGAGGCGAGTCCGAACGGGTCGACCGAGTGGTCTCGTTCCTGTCCGACGTAAGCGGGATGAAGATCGATGCGTCCTCGGACATCTGGACCGACATGTGGAAGAAGCTGCTGATGGTCTGTTCGATCGGAGTCGTCGGTGCCGCGTCCCGGGCTCCGCTAGGAGTCTTGCTTACCGTCCCCGAAACGCGCCGCTTGCTGGAATCCGCGGGATCGGAGATCGCGAGCGTTGCGCGCGCGAACGGGGCCTTGGTCGATGTTGATTACGCCCCGCAGCAGATCGCCAGATACGGCGGCCTCCCGCCAGACACTACGGCGTCGATGCACCGGGACCTCGAACGAGGCGATCCATCCGAATTGCGGGAGCAACTGGGAAGCATTCGTCAGTACGGACGTCAGAAGGGCCTGCGCACACCGGTCCTTGACGCTCTCTACGGAGCGTTGCTGCCCGGCGAACTGCGCGCCCGCGGCGAGATTGAGTTCTCGAACGTGGAACCGCGCTCGGGAACTTGATCCGTTCACTCCTTCAGGAGTCGCGCCACCTCGACGAGCCTTGCTCCCAACTCGCGCGCCTCGTCGAGTTCGTGCGCACCGACCCCCTTCTCGTGCTCCGGGACGCCGGTTGTGGCCGATGCGCCCAGCCCGCCGTAGGGGGTTACCAGCACCATCCCGTACTGCAACATGCCAAGGGCCATGCTGAGCATCGTGAATTCCTTGCCGTTCGACGGCGCACCGCCCGTGACGAACACGGCACAAGCCTTGTCGCGGAGTCCGCGACTGCGCCAGAACCCGAGCCCGTACGCCCAGTCGACCAGTGCCTGCCTGACTTCGACGGCAACGTCGCCCATATGCACTGGCGATCCCAGCGCGACCGCATCAGCGGCATCGAGATCTTCCTTCTCGACATCTCCGATTCGCTTGACCGTGACGGTGACACCATCTCCTCCCGCGCCCTCTGCGACAGCTTCGGCCATCGCCTCGGTATTGCCCGTTTGCGAGTGAAACGCGACAAGGACGCTGACGTCCTGTGAGAGTCCCACGGACGCGAAAAGCGACACGAGGCCGAAGATTCGAAGCCGTACGCAATGGCCGAAGCGGGGCCGTGGATCACTCATAGCTCGCATAGTCTAGCGCGGGGCATCGCAGGTGCGTTTCCGGTGGGCACAGCACACGGGAAGATTCCGGTGACCGCATCCCTGTTGTCTGCGGAATCCCGCTAGTGTCCGGGCTCAAAAATCCATTGACAGTCATCCTTTAGTGACTTGAGGATCTAGGGTTGCGTCACAGCATGATCTTCGGGTAGAAGGAATCGAGCTTGCAGCGTGTGTCGTCGATCTTGATCGGCCCGTCGACCGCAGGCCGTTGCTTTCATGGTTCATAGTCGTTCGTTGATTGACATCATTGCCATGACCGACAGGAAGCGGTCATCATGGAGAGATGCGCAAGTTCAAGACCGCCGGGCCAGTCGTACCGGCCGAACACTATTGCATTCCACCGTTGGAACGCATCGACTTGGAGTACGTACTCGAGCTGATCGGCGACAAGGAATACTTTATCCTGCACGCCCCACGGCAAACCGGCAAGACCTCGGCGCTGAAGGCACTTCAAGACCTACTCAACAGCGGCACCGTGGGCAGCTATCGTTGCGTCTATGTCAATTTGGAGGGCGGCGCGACCGCTGGCCACGATGTTGGCCGGGGGATGCGGGCGATTCTCGGCCAAATCGCTACACGGGCCCAGCTTGCGCTCAAGGACAACTTCGTGGACGACACCTGGCCCGACATCTTGGGGAAGCAGGGGCCCGAGGGAGCACTTTATAGGGTGCTTACCGAGTGGTCCTTGGCCAGCCCGCAGCCGCTGGTGCTGCTAGTCGACGAGATCGACGCACTCGTCGGGGACACGTTGATTTCGGCGCTGCGCCAGTTGCGCGCCGGTTACGACACGCGCCCTGCCGCCTATCCGCAGAGCGTCGTCTTGTGCGGCGTGCGAGACCTACGGGACTACCGGATTCACTCGGGCAAGACGGGCGAGCCCGTGACGGGCGGTAGCGCGTTCAACATCAGCGCGGCGTCGTTGCGGCTCGGAGATTTCGAGTGCGCGGAAGTGGAAGCGCTGCTGGGTCAGCACACCGCCGAGACTGGCCAGGAGTTCGAGCCCGCAGCGCTGGAACGCGTGTGGACGCAGACACAAGGGCAGCCGTGGCTGGTGAACGCCCTGTGCTCAAGGGCTTGCTTCAAAAGTCCGCACGGACTGGATCGCAGCCGCGCGGTCACGGAGGACGCGATCGTGGCGGCCCAGGAAGTCCTCATCCAAGGGCGGGTGGTGCATCTGGACCAGCTCGCCCACAAGCTCCGAGAGAAACGTGTGCAGCGCGTAATCGAGCCGATGCTGAGCGGAGCCTCGCAGCCCAGCTCCACCACGCGCGATTTGGAGTATGTCCGCGACCTCGGCTTGGTGGCGATGGACCCGCCGCCCCGCATCGCCAATCCGATCTACGCGGAAGTGGTGCCGCGGGAGCTGACCTCCGGGGTCCAGGAGCACATCCGGGCGGAACCTGCCTGGTACGTCAACGACGACGGCACATTGAATGTAGGCAAGCTGATGGAAGCGTTCCAGCAGTTCTTCCGCGAGAATTCGGAGCATTGGCTGCAGCAGTTCGAGTACCAAGAGGCCGGGCCGCAGCTGTTGCTGCAAGCGTTCCTGCAGCGCGTGTTCAACGGCGGCGGCCGCATCGCCCGGGAGTACGGTCTGGGACGGCGGCGGGTCGACCTGCTGATCCGGTGGCCGGGCCCGCAGGGCATGCAACGGTTCGTGATCGAGTGCAAGATCCTGCGGGGCAAATTGGCAGGGACGCTCGCGGAGGGCTTGCCGCAGACGGCGGGCTACATGGATCGGTGCGGCGCGGACGCGGGACACTTGGTGATCTTCGATCGCAGCGCGAAGCCGTGGAAGGAGAAGATCTTCCGGCGGAGCGAGGAGTTCGACGGCACGCCGGTCGAAGTGTGGGGGATGTGAAGCCAAGCGTCGTCCGTCGGTCGCTCGGCGTCGAAATCCAAACCCGCCGTGTGTCGATGCGAACCATAGACCAATACCAATGCACCTCCACCCTTCAACACGAAGCCAGCATCCTGCACCCGCGCGACCACTTCGCGCATCACGCGCTCGAGGTCAGCTTCCTGACCAGTCAGGTGTGAACGACGATTGTCGGTAGCCACTTGTCGTACGTCTCCTTGCGGAGACCCTTCAGCTGGCTCCGTAACGGTTTCAAGTATTCGTCAACCAAGTGCTGTATCTCGTCATCGTCGCTATTGAGCATGTCGTTTACCTCCCACGCCGACAAAACGCTCTTCGGCTCGATCTCCCGCAAATCCTGCAATGGTCGGTTCGTCAACGAACTCAGTGCGATATCCGCTAGGGCCCGGTAGTGATTGGCGACGTAGACCGGACCGTTGTATGGCTGGATCTTGTGATCGGCGATGATCCTGCCCATGTCGCGCACGCCCTTGGAGCCGAGGCTCGGAGTGCTGTCCACTCTCCCGCCGGGCCCGGCCAGCGGGGTGACCGTGGGCTTGACGTACCCGAAATAGTATTCCTGAAAGTGCAGTCCGCCCGTCCACTCGTCGGGAAGGCACAGGTTGAGGGCACGGCGGAAGGAAACGTACGAGGTCGGACTAGTCGGAGGGATCATGATCGGGTGGCCCTCCGCCCGCTTCCGCGGCTTGGCATGCTCGTGAACGGCGTCCATGAAACTCTCCCACTGGTCTTGGGAGAGTCCCAGCAACGGGATCAGGTCCCTCGGTCTCCCACCGGCGCGCCACAGGTCGAGCCCGAGGTTTTTCACTCGCTGGTAAGTCCGCTCGGAGAGTGGTGCAGCAGTCGGCATCCGTGACCTGTCACTTGATCGTATTCGGGAATCCGACGAGCTGCAACCTGGACTCAGAGCCACTCGATCCAACAAAGCCGAGCGAGCCCTCGTCCGCTCTCAACGCCGCTTGTCCGTGGAGGCTTCGATTCAAGGTAGCGCGTAGTCCCGGACTTCTACGCTGGGGGCCCGCGAGCGGTTACCGAGAGGGTGGATGCGTAGCGGTCAGTCGGCTAGGATCGCCATGCGCATGGGTGACGCATCGCGCTCGGCGAGGGCGCACTTGCCCGCGGGCGCGGTCGTGGTGCCCCGAATCCGCCGCAAGCACTACGATCTGCCCCGACCAAGCGATCCAATCGAGACTGGTAAGGGCTTCCGGTAGCATCCACGCCAGCGTTCAGGAGCTAAAAGCTCCACAACATTGTCAATTGGCCAGCGGTCATGTCCTCTGGGCTCTCCGAGTGATCCGTGAGCGCGACAGCGACAGGGAGTACGGACCCGGGCGGTAGACGTGGGGAGAGACAAGGGAGCGTGATCGACCGTCCTCGTCTAGGTGACGATCCCGACACGATTGACAATCGCTGGACACGCCCCGATCGCCGAGTCGACGATACAGACACGTTGCGCGATGCCTACGGCGAGCCCACCATGTACATGCACGAGACAGCACCAGTCGCGCTACCCGGCGCAGTACTCGGTATGCGTCTACTCAGGAGGTCGCCGACCAGCGCGAGTCGATCCGCGACCGTCACAAGAGGGCCATGGGCACGCTGCTCCAGCGCGTGTGCAATCGCGGCCTGCCGACCACCTCCGAGGCACTCGAGAGTGAGCGCAAGCGCACCTCCGCGGCCAAGGACGGGAACGCGTAGGAGGTCACTCATCCCCGGCAGCGAGCCAGACATCCAGTACATCCTCGTGTTCTTCCGAGGAAGGCGTAGACGAACTGCGGTCGCGTGGCAGGTAGCGATCGGCAATCGCAAGTGGAATCGACTCAACCCGCCCCGCCATCGCCATCCGGGCGGTTAGAGCGGTCCAGCAGGATTTCAACCTTGGTCTTGACCTCACCGACCACGCTGAATAGTCGCGCATGGTCCGCTTCGTTCTTTTGTCGATCCTCTTTGGCGCGGGCCTTCAACAACCGCACTTCAAATAGCACCCATGCGATTCCGGCACCCAGCAAGACATCCTGAACTCCGTCCAAGGAGCCTAGTAGTTTGAGCAATTCACCCATAACTGTCTTAAGTGTAGCGCCCAAGACTGGGCGGTACCTCGATCCACCCAACCCACCCAGAAATCTGCATCTCGGGTGGGAGACTGACGCAGGTATGCGTGTATCCGGTATGATCGGTGCCGCCGTGCGCAACAGCCAGTGGAACGAGAGGGAGAGGAGGCATCGCAGATGAAAGGCAGAGGCATCCGACCAGCTCAGTACTGGATCGATCTCCCGGAGCGGCTTGTGGGCCACGGGATCCGCGGAATGCTCCACACCCCGCGCCACGATCCGGGCTGCGCGATCCCGTCCGACAACTCCGGCACCGTGACCGTCGAGGCGGAGATCGATGCAGAGGGCAGGCACCGGCTCGTCCGCGTTTGGGCCGAGGGCGAGCGCGTCGACCACGATGTGCTCCAGGGCTACGCCGAGCTGGTGTGCAAATTCTGGAGTTCCGATCCGCCCGAGTACCCCGACGGGACGCGTTGCGACCTGCGCGATGGCGAGACTATCGGCCTCGAGGTGGCGTTCCCGGTCGCGTCCGGCCGCGGCTACGGAGACGGCGCGAGGGCGGCCGCGTGACACGTAGAGGATGCCGCAGGGGGACATCACATTCAACATTCGGGGGTGTCCAGTGACCGCGGGCGATGTCGCGCCCTGGACCGTGATCTGAGCGATCTGCCTCTACTCTGCGTGACGGAGTTGCAATTCGATTTGTTTCGTGCGATTGGAACCGCAGTGCCTGACACGCAGCCGGTCCACTCTTCACGCACGTCTGTTGACGCACGGCGATGTGAAGTGGAACGGCCTTGTCTATCGCGCTGTGTAGGCAGTCCTTACTGCATCGATGCCGATCATGGACTGTTTCGGATCATTTCGTTCTTGCGGTAGCGTCCCTCTGGCCCGATGCTAAACGGGCACTACGAAACATCGTGGAATCCAGCAGCGGTCGCAGAGAACATGACCTCTGGCCAGTTAAGAATGTTAAGGATTTCCAGCTCTTGAGCCGGAGAGCGGAAGCTGTCGGAATCCTTGATCAGTCTCGATCGGATCGATTCGATGGAGCGGATCGGACTGCTTGCGCGGGTCGGAAGCACCAAGATCCGGACCGTGCGCGAGTGCGCCCCCGCCGCACGCCACGCCTCACCGACGCAAATCGTGATCCCAGCTAGCTGTCCGCCACGAACCAGCCCCTTCGACAAAGGCTCGCGCAACCGGCGCGGCAGCCCGCCACCGCGCTCCTCGCTGGATCCGCGTCCGTCCGCTTTGGGGCCGAAATCATTATCACGGTCGCTGGCCGGCTACGACTCTCCGGCGCGCGTCCAACTCACCCCAAAGGCCTTGTTTCACCTAGCCTTTTCGCGAAGCGACCGCCACGACCGACCGTCGGCGTCATGTCGTCTGGGTCGAGTTCCGCGAATTCCTGAAGGTCAGTAACAAGAAGTCGTGCCGCCGGACCTTGAGGTCCACTTGGCGCTGGACAACTACAGGACGCATAAGATCACGATGATCCACGACTGGCTGTCGATGCCCCCGCACTTCACGCCGACAAGGGCCCCGTGGATCAATCAAGTGGAGCGCTGGTTCGCGAATCTGACCGAGTGGTAGATCCGGCGGGGGACGCATCGCAGCACCCGAGAGTTGGAGGCGGCACTTGCGGAGAATCTGGCTATGCACTACGAGTAGCCGAAGCCGTTCGTCTGGACGAATTCGGCCAACCAGATCCTCAGATCAATCAAGAATTACTGTTGAAGGATCTGTGACACGAGACCCTAGACCCTTGGGAACATTGAATCTATCCGAGACGCACTCGTAACACGTGGGCATGCGACTCTGGAAGCGGCTCGGCGAACGTCACGTTCAGCTTCCCGTCCGCGTAGCTGGCGTCCGCATTGCCACTTGATCCCAGCAACGCCACCTCAGCACTTGCCGCCTGCACGTCCAGTGCCAGCGTGACGGATGCATTCTTTGGCTGGCCGAGCACGATCGCGTAGACCGCGTCGTCCTTCGCAGTGAACCGAACCGGAAGTCCGTCGTCGGTCTGTCCCGTCGGTCGCTCCCACGGCCGAGTGCCGTAGATCGCCTCGCCGTTGGTCCCGAGCCACGCTCCCAAGGCCCTCAGTCTGCTCGCCTGCAGCTGCGGAATCGTTCCGTCTGCCATCGGTCCCGCGTTCAGCAGGAGATTCCCGTTCTTACTCACGATGTCGACTAGCAGGTGAATCAGTTCGGCTTCGCCGATCGTATGCTCGTCCGTTTCCACGCGGTTGTAGCCGAACGAAAATCCGAGTCCGCGACACGTCTCCCACTTGTAGTCGGTGATCTCGTCCATCTTGGCGTACTCGGGCGTCTCGAAATCGTGGTGGCGTCGTGGCGCTCCCTCCTTGCCGATCTCGAAGCGGTTGTTGATCAAGCCGTCCGGGTGGCTGTTGTAGAAGTCGGCCACGATGTTCGCAAGGTCAGCTTGCTCTGGATAGCCGATGTCGTTCCACAAGATCGTAGGATCATACCGCCGGATCAGCTCTCGCCAGTGCGCATCCGCGTAATCGGCGAACTCTTGGGTGTGGATGATCGTTCCATGCACCTGCTCGACCGTTTCGACCGGCTCGGGGTTGAAGCTCCAGTCCAGTCCACCCGAATAGTAAAAGCCCATCCGCATGTTCGCCGCTTTGACCGCGGACGTCAGCTCGCCCACGATGTCCCGCGAGGCGGAGCGGCGGTCTGCGGGCAAGTTGGGATTCTCGATCTCGCTTGGCCAGAGCGTGAAGCCGTCGTGGTGCTTGGTCGTCAGGACAACATACCGAGCGCCCGCTTCGGCGAAGAGACCGGCCATGTCCGCTGGCGACCAGGCTTGCACCGCTTGGTTGAACTGCGGCACGAAGTCCATGTAGCCGAATGCCTCGCCGTAGGTCTTCCGGTGGTACTCCTGGGTTGGCGATCTGTCGATCCGCAGGGTGTTCATGTACCACTCGGAGTACGGGTTGTTCGGGAACCACTTGGTCCACTCGATCTCGCCGAGTTCGCCGAGCGGCGTGGCCCAGGCGGGCACGGAGTACAGGCCCCAATGCACGAAGATCCCGAGCTTCGCGTCGTGGTACCAACTGGGAACCTCGTGCGTCTGAATGGACTCCCAGTTCGGCTCGAAGTTGGCACTGGGCGGACTTGACTCACTGTCGCCGCCGCAGCCGTGCAGGGCGGCTGTCATTGAGGCGGTGGCGAGAAAGGATCGGCGAGAGACTGTTTCGGGCATGGAATTCCCCAGTCTAGCCCGATGACCGGTGTGCGCGGTGGCGTGGTTCAGGATTTATGCATGTTCTGTATCCAACCGCAGTGTCGGTTGTCGCTCGCTAGGCAACACTCAGTGTGCGACTCCCACCATGTTCGATGTTGTTCGGAGGCCCGAATGAGCCACACGCGCCTTGGGGGAGCCTTGTCCACGCAAGACTACGCCCCCTCCCGCGCGTCTCGGAGAGTTCCACTGAAGGCTGATACTCGCTGCGCTCAGCGCGAGCCGAGCACCGGTCGATCTGCACTCATGTCATAATGTTCGCTATTGTGTCCGACGCGACCCAAATGACATTCGACCCCGTCGACGTTGAAACGCTCCGCGACGAAGTGGAGCCCGGGATCGTTGGGCGTCAAGCTGGTCAACAAGGCTTGCCGCCGCCCGACGCTGAACGGGACCCGCATGAGCATCCAATTACTAACCCCATCGACCAGAAAATTCTGGCCGCTAGCAAGATGCTTGACGATCGCTTGAGGGTGGCAAACCGAGAGCACGGCGAAGCATCAAGCGACCACGACCCGGTCGGCGACTTGAACGCGACCATTCAGTCGGCCGAGAGCAAACTCGAACTGGTAGCAGATTCGAGGCGACAGCATATCGATGACCATCGCCAAGAAGCTGAGAGGCGCCAGACGGATCTAGACAGGTTCAGGAGAGTGCACGATCTGACCAAGCGGGAGCCGCACTACCCGGCTCGCAGCAAGCGGATTCTGATGTTTGGGATCCTAGCGATCCTCTTCGTCGTCGAGAGCGGAGCAAACTCCGCGTTCTTGGCCGAAGGGCACGAACTTGGACTCATCGGCGCTTGGGTGGTTGCGTTTGGGATTAGCGCAGTGAACATCGCTTCGGCGTTCGCGTTCTTTGGACCAACGAGTCGCTACTTGGTTCATGTGGACCACTGGCGGCGCAGGCTCGCATGGTTCGGCATGTTCCTTTATCTCTTCCTCGCCCTCGGGGTGAATCTCGGAGTCGCTCATTACCGCGAGGTGTCTGGTAATCTGATCGGGGAGGCCGGGCTCGAGGTGGTTAGCCGCATGGTGGAGAATCCACTGGAACTGCGGGATGCGGAATCGTGGTTGCTGTTCCTCCTTGGTGTCCTGTTCTCCGGCATAGCCTTCTATGAGGGCAGGACGTTTGACGACGTCTATCCCGGGTACGGCCGTCGTGATCGAAGCATGCGGGAGGCTCGGGCGGAATACCTTCGAGTACTGGACGACGCTCGAGAAGAATTGGAGGAGATCCGCGAGGATTCGCTTGAAGAAATCAGACGTATCGTACACAAGGCCCGTCACCAGCCAGAGGAACGGCGCCGCATAGCAGCGGCCTGCCGTTCTTGGATCGGGGAGTTCGATCAGTACGCCGCACATCTGCAACAAGTCGGGTCGACCCTCATCGATGAGTATCGTCAGGCGAACTTTCTTGCACGACAGGACAGAATCGTCCCGGCAGCCCACAGAATCCCTTGGAGCATGAAGATACCCCGCATCGAGCGTGTGGTCCCCGGAGATACAGAGAACCCCGCTCCGGACGACAATCGACTGAAGGAGATCGAATCCGAGTACCGCTCGGCGACCGACAAGATCGGCGAGCTTTGCAAGACCATGAAGGCATCGCTAACGCCAGCTGCTTCATCACCACAGACAGAGGCTAGCGTACGACCTCAGGTAGTGACTCTGAATTCCGGCCGAGATACGCGCTCGGTTGCGACCTAACGACCATGGACACACGTAGACCTAACAGTCGACGCCACAGAAAAAGCCTCTCCGGTCGCGACTGGCACGCTGTGGGCGGTATCGGACTTGCGATTGTTGCTGGTGTTGTCATCGTGGCTGTATTGTGGTGGCGCACCGCAGTGGACCGTCCAGCGAGGGACCCGAACACTATGTGCCCTGAAGTCGGTCCGAGTCAGGTGACCGCGATCTTGGTGGACACGACGGATGATCTCGTTCCGATCAGTCGTGCCGACATTCTCGGCCGCCTTGATGACCTAGTTTCCGAAAGCCGTCCCGACGAGATGATGATCGTGTACGAAGCCTCGCAGTCGCAGGCGAACACCATCAAGCCGCAGATCAAGGTCTGCAATCCCGGCGATCCGGACGCTGCCAATCCACTGTTCGAGAACCCTGGACGGATTCGACAGGCATATGAGGAACGGTTCAGGGAACCGTTAAAGCGAATGTTCCAACACTTGCTGGATGATGACGAAGCTTCTGTCTCGCCAGTAATGGAAACAATCCAAGCAATTTCGGTGGGGGTGTATGCACGTGACGCATACGAGGACATCCCTAAGCGTCTGATCCTAGTTTCAGACTTATTGCAGAACTCCAAGCACCTTTCGCTGTATCGTGAACCGCTCGACTACGATGAATTTGCAAGAGGGATGGGTGCCAAGGCACTACGAACCAACTTGCATGACGTAGTAGTGGAGATTCTATTTGTACAGCGAGATGCTCATTCGCGATTTGGCAGCTCCATCAATTTGATCAAGTTCTGGAAACGTTGGATCAACGAGCAGGGTGGACAGATTGAACGGGTGTCTAGGATCGATGGGTTAGATTGACATTCTTGTCAGTCCGTGCAGATGACTGCATTGAGGAGGCCGCAAATGCGCTTGAAAGTATCGACTACCAGCCCGCTCAACCGAAGAGAGCGTGGGAGTACCGACTGGTGGTCGCCCAACAGGGATCGCGCGATGTTCTTCGCGTTCTTCGGCGCAGGTGTCGTCGTGATACTGGCTCTAAAGGTACTGGTCGACTCCCAACTTCTAGTCACCGCGATACCATGCGCCCTCATGCTCTGGTACGCAAGGCTACTGTGGGATTCCGACGAGTCGCGTCCACGATACGATAGCGCGGGTGACAACCTTTACTACCTCGGTTTCCTTTATACGCTCACGTCCCTCGCGTATTCTCTATACGCGTTTAGCGCGGACGAAGAAGACACCGGGATCATCGTCACGAATTTTGGGATTGCGATTGCTACCACAATACTCGGGATGGCCCTGCGCATCCTCTTGGCTCGGCCGGTGGTTGGCGATCCGGCGAGCATCGAGGAGGACGCGCGACTTGAACTAGCGGCGACCGCTCGGAAGCTCCGCGCGGAGATGAGCTACATCGTAGCCACGTTTCGCGAATCGATGGAAGAGGACCTTAGGGCTTTTTCGCGCGCTGTCGAAACGTTCACGCAGCAGATGGAACAGGATCTCAAGCAGTATCGCGAGCGACTCTCGCAAGAAGCTGAGGAGATGAGCGGGATCAACTCCAAAACGATGAATCGCTTGCAGTCCGTGGAGCGTTCGATGGAGCGGGTGGAGGAGGGAACGACTAAGGCCGCGCTTTCGCTCATCGCACGAGTTCAGGAGTTGGGAGAAAGCACCTCATCCATCAAGTCGTTCATGGATTCCGTCCAGCGGCTCGATACCCGCATCGTCGAGACAGTCGAGACGATCACGAGACACTCACTTGCACTAGCAAGTGGTACCGAAGAGGTTCACAAATCACTCGCAGAGCAGGCGAAAGGGATTAGCGAAATCGATTTCCGAAAGGCGTTTGACGGTGCGATCAAGCCTGCATCAAACGAGTTGCGGGCTGCGGCCACTGAGTTTAGGAAATTGCTAGATGTGATGCGCCAAGCGGACGTACTGCGTGAGCGAGCACTCTTGCGCGGCGAGAAAGCGACAGTTGCCTTGCAGCAAACCTTGGCTAAGTTGCAAGAACTCGCGGACGCAATTGGAGATGCATTGGGTAAGAGCAAGTCGCATGATTTCGCGCAATTACTCGGCATCATCGCCGAGCAACTGTCGCAACTTCGTGAGAATGCAGGCGATACTGCAAACCAGCTCTCGTCTGTACATGGACTACTCTCGGAGTCTACAAGACGAATCGGGGAAACGAATGCACAGTTGAAGGATTTTTCTTCCATTCTTGCAACTATCACAGAGCAAAGGAACGGAGGTGACGGCCCACGTAGACACAGTGGACAAAATGACGTTGGCTTTGGACTAACATCTGATCCGGGAGTACGAGAGAGGGGATTCGAGAGTTCAAGAAGTCTCGGTTGGGCAGATCGCATCCGATCATGGTTGCGTCGAAAGGACTAAATCCCGTTCTCTGGGAATGCGAAGGAAGAAATTGGACACATGAACCCGACGGGATCAACGTCCAAGAAATTCGTGGCTGTCGATCAACTAGCGGAGTGGAGCAATGTCAGAGCAGAAAAGAGCGTTTCCCCAAGGCCTCGTCTTGGGTCTGACGATGGCGGAAACCGCGATTCTAATCATCTTCGTACTTCTCTTGGCACTGACGGTCCTGCTTGGTCGTGAGACTGATCGGCGACAGGCGGTGGAGCAGGAGCTTGAGCAACTTGAGCAACTTCGAGAGATCCAGTTGACCCTCAAGCAACGCGACATCTCAGTCGCGGAGATATCGGAGTTGATTGAGACTGCAACAATTGACCAGACTGACGCGGAACACTGGCGGGAGTTAGTCCGCAGCCTCAACGACTCGGTACCAGACCCGTCACCTGAGGCGATCATTTCCCAATTGGATGACGCTCGCTCCGTGCGTGATGAGTTGAGTCAATTATTGGAAGACGACAACGGGGAGACTGTAAGCACTCACCGCCGCGAGGAATTGGTCCGCAATAACCAGCGCTGGCGCGACCTTGTAGATAAGGTTGGTGAAGATCCAGAGGCCGAGTTAGAACGATTGAATGCAAGGATTGCGGAACTCAAATCAAAGCTAGGAGGCACAGGCACGGATCACCCGAGTTGCTGGTACGATGAGGATAGCACTGTTGCGTACTTGTTCGATGTCGCATTAACCGATGAAGGTTTTCTCCTCCAGCCGGCACACGCCCCTGACCACAGCGAGAAACGAAAATCACTTCCTCTTGAAGACGTGGCGATTGGCAAGAACATCAATCCCAACCAGTTCTTGATCCAAACCCGCCCGGTGTTTCAATGGAGTGTTGATAAAGGATGCCGGTTCTTCGTCCGCGCATTCGATTTAACTGCTCCGGAACAGAAGGAGTTATACAAGACCCGCATGCGAACACTCGAGTCGCGCTTTTACAAAAATGCAAGTCCGTCCGGACCGCCGCCTTCTGCAGTTCCGCCACCGCAGAACCTGCCTTGAATTTTCCAGTTGTCATCGCACCGGCGACCCAGTCGCCAACCAAGAGCAAGTCACATTGCACACATGAAATCTTGACCGTAGCCTCTTGAAACAGTTCCTTCAATATCCTAGTCGATTGAGCAATCACATAGAGTCGATATGGAACGTCCGTGCATGACCGCACTGCCGCCCAGAAGTACATCGTAGGGTGCGACAAGGCTTGAAATCTATAGTGTGGGTTGAAAACGCCCTACCGTAGAACAGTGAGTCCACAGTCAACTCAGACTTGTGACTTGGAGTCCAAGATAGGGTCACCATTGAAGTGAATCAAATGATCAGGACGCTCCGATATCCAAACCTCAGTATCCCAAGAAATCCCTTTAATGTACTTGCGAAATTCATCAAAGTCGTGAAAAGCACTTACATAAACGATATTCTCCGTACAGTTGGATAGAGAATTCTCGAGTTCTACAACCCGCTTGGGCGACATCGGCCCATGCGAGGTGACCACCTCAACTAGGAACAGGCGACGTCGTTTGTCCTGATGAAGTATGATATCAGGTAACTTGTCGTGACCGGTAATCTCGATTCCGATGTTGCGAAGTGCCACGCGGTCAATTAACAAGTGTTTCTCTGCCGTATCACCGAGATAAAGCAGTCTTGCACCGGGGGCAAAGCGTGGAGCAAACTCTTCTATGACGGCCCGTTGTAATCTGTTGTGTCTACCTGGAGACAAGGCTAGTCGTTGTCCGTTTGGAAGTTTGACTGGAACCATATGCCGCTCTCGGTCGCGATCATATCGTCTAGCAAGGGAGATTTGAGAGCCAAGAAACTGTTTCAACTCGGCGTCCCATCGACTGCTACCAAAAGTCTGTATGACTCGAAGTGATTCCTCTGTAACTGCATAGTGCGTCCGCGGGCTATTGGTCGGAAGATCTGGATCGAATGGGTTGTAGTCTGCGACCCGTGCCTGCACGAATTGATGCAAGACCTGTCGTCGAATCGTCTCGCGGGTGTTGGGAGCGTATTCAACGTCGTAGTGTCGCCGAATGTGCTCCATAATGCCCTTGGTAACCGTACATCGATGTCGTACGGCGTCCGCCCAAGGCATTTGGGGTGTAAGGCCACTAAGCGCGAGCAGAGTCAAGCCTGACATACGGTTCTGTTGAGTGTTCGGCAAGCCAAACGCACTCAGAATCGATTGAGCTTCAGTTACCGTGGCCACGATTCACCTCACGGTTAGAGCGTAAGGCAACCAATTGATCAACAAGTCTGTCCAGCTCATCAACTGGTTTCGACTGGTTCTTCACTTGGTTGCCAAGTTTGATGATCGAGTCGTGAGAGGGGAGGCGCATCGAACGCAACTCTGTTGCATTTACCTGAGTGTTGCCATTAATGCAGCGAAAACACCTATCCAGAAAACAACTGCTATAAATGGCCGCAAGTCCCCAAGTCTCGTCCTCAGACAGTTCACCGTCTGGACGGTAGATATAGTTGAGATGGTTTTCAAAGCCAACCTCTGGATATGATGCTCCATAGGCGTTCGCAATGTATGGAGCTGCTGTCAATCTTCGGATTTCTTCCTTAGCACTGAATCGTCGTAACAAAACGTAGTTTTGGTTTTTGACAAGCAGAGATTTAGCACCAGACCGTTTGATATATTCGGGCTTATGCCGCTGTATTGGCCACCTCACTTCCATCGGACGAACGTGGTTCATCCAAAACAGAGGGACGTGTGTATGTGGCACCAATCCTTGATGTCCAATTAGTCGGGTTGCTCGGAATGCTACGACAGGGCCTGTTGAGATTGCCAAGCCCAGTGCGCTCAAAGTACATGGCCATGAATCCACAATCTCCATTAATTGGGAATCAAGTTCTGAGATTGGGAGACGAAGAACTCTGTCATGCGATGTCAAATCAAGTACAGAAGTCAACGCGACCTCTCGTCTCGAAGGGCGACTGATATCTCGAATTCCATGACTTGAAGAGATTGTCACTAGATGATTGTGACTCTGCCTATGCCAATGCGGATCTCGGCGTGCGACGACTATTACATTCTCCTGCAATACTTCATCGCTTTTGAATGCTTCTTTTCGAGATTCAAACACATGTACGTTGAGAGGTTGAACAATATCGAAAAAGAACTCGCGAAATCTTCTAAAGTAGGCACCGGATGTATAACTACGAGGCGTAATGTAGATGACTATCCCATTTGCATCGAGGAGTGTGGCGCTGATCGCCATGAACAAGGAGTAAATGTTTGGCTGTCCATGCACGATTTGCTGGGTGGCTATTGCACGAGGGTCGGATTTTTTTAGCTTAAAGTATGGAGGGTTGGAAATTATCAGATCGAACGTACTTTCTCGGTAGCGTCTGAATTGGTTTCCATTACTTTGTATTAGGGATTGCGAATGCTCTAAGACAAAATCTGCATGTGTTATGGAAATCGATATTTTCACGCCGAACCTTGCTCGACACCACGTTGAAAGGTAATCCACCACGTGTTGCAAGGGAGTGCTCAGATCGGCATCAATTTCATATGCAATCAAGTCAATCGAGTCAATCCTAGAGTGGTGGGAGAGTAGTGCTTCGATAGTTGCACAACACAGGATTCCAGCACCTGCGGCAGGATCCAGAATCCTGATCCGATGTTTCCCGAATTGAACGTGTGAAGCCATGAAGTCAGCGACTGCAACAGGCGTGCGGTAGAAGCCGTGGCGGCGCTTGCCTTCGTCGGTTGTCCTCGCGGCGTACCACTCGCCCACGCGGTCAGCGTAGATGGTCGGTCGCTCGCCGGTTGCAGGACACGGGATCGTTGCGGGCGCTACGTAGGCGGTGGCCGTATCGACGGCTCGTATCGATTCGTTCGGCTCTCTCACCTCGGGACCTCCGGCGGCTGGTCGGGACTGGATGGGGAGGAACAGATCATGGGGGTCATCGTGTCTTTGCGGCCAAGTCTGAACATGCTCCATGTCTCATTCAGACCCATTCGATGATTAGGGACAGCATTGCTGCACGAGAACCAGTTCAGCAACCGAGATCGGACTCGGCCCGGGCAAGTGGCTGGTGCTTCTAGTCTAACAGACGACCTGCTCCGCTGGAATGACGCAGGGCAGTCCGCCACCGTTCCACTCGGGGCAAGACCCCTCGGTCTCCGCTAGCGGGAATGCCCCGGCGCAAGGTATTCCGGATACTGCCAGCCCTCGGGTCGCTCGTACTGCCCGTCCTTGAACGTCGCGTCGACCTCGGCCTTCAGGCGCATGACGTTCTCGACATCGAGAAACGGGTCGGCAGTCTCGCGCCGCCAGGCGAGGAGTGCCTCCTTGAGTTCCGAAAGCACCGGCTCGTGATCTGGGTCGGGGGCGAGGTTCTCAAACTCGTATGGATCGCGTTCGAGATCGTAGAGTTCGAACTCCGGCGGCTTTCGCATCCGCTCGTACGCCTCGCGCACGAGTTCCGGAGACTCGGCCAGTGCCTTGCCCAGTTCGTCGGCGCTGTAGAACCGCCCCATCGTGAAGTCGTAGCCCGGATTGACTTGGTCCGGCATCAAGTTCCAGATCAGCTTGTAGCGTTCGTCCCGCACAGTGCGCTGCGGGTAGTAGTTGTGATTCGAGTGCAGGTGGAATTCCGTGAAGAGTCTCTTGCGCCACTCGACCGACTCTCCCGCGATCAGAGGCAAAAGCGACCTGCCCGGCAGCCCGGGCGGCACTTCTGCGCCCGCCGCGGCAAGCAGCGTCGGCAACAGATCAACGGTCGAGACCAATTCCGCGCGAACCTGGCCGGGCTGCTGGCTGCCGGCCCATTGGATGATCAAAGGGATGCGCACGCCTCCTTCGTAGCTTGTTCGCTTGCCGCGGAATAAGTCCGCACCGTGGTCGCCGAGGTAGACGATCAGCGTGCGATTCGCTTTTCCGGACCGTTGCAGGACTTGGAGCAAGTCACCGATCAGGCTGTCCAATCTGCTGAGCGAGTTGTAGTAGCCCGCTGTGTCGTTCCGCAGGGCAGGGAAGTCGATCCCCATGTACGCCATCGGCTTCACGTCGGATCCAGTCAAGGGAAGCTGCGGAAGACTGCCGGCCTCATTGAGGAACGGCCGATGTGCATCGGGGTAATTCACCGACAGGAAGAACGGCTGGTCGGACCCCGTGATGAACTCCCTCGCGTTGACCGCGTAAGCCTCGAGATCCTTGCGCTGGAAGTTGGCTCCCGGAATTCGCTCAAAGTCGAACGGAAACGCCGAGGCGGGGTTCACGTGCAACTTTCCGATGATGCCGGTTCGGTAGCCGGCCTGCTGCAACGCTGTGACGAGGTTTGGCGTGTCTTCCCGAAAGAGCCCGAAGCGCCACGTGGCCAATCCGATCTGCCCGTTCTGATGCGGATACAACCCCATCAGGAACGCCGCCCGCGACTGACTGCATCCGGCTTGGGCTACGTATGCTCGGGAAAAGCGAACGCCCTCGCGTGCCAGTGCGTCCAGATGAGGCGTCCGGGCATAGGGGTCGCCGTAGGAACCGAGTTCCGGACCGTTGTCCTCGGAGACGATCAGCAGGATGTTCGGCGGATCCGGCGTAGCGCGGGTGCAACCGCCTTGGAGCAAGCCCCAACAGATGGACAGTAGCGCAAGTGCCAGTCGCATCGTTCGATTCTCAAGTATCTGCACTGTCTCGGGGCGAGCACCGCCACGAGTCTATTGCAGGGCGGGCGCGATTCCTATTAGACCAGCCTCTCGAATCGACTCTCTCCGAATCGAAGCCACCGGCGGACGCATGGAGCGCATGGCTCGCCATTCGCTGCGGCAGCCGCCGATTGCCTCGATCACCCGGCCGGACTCACCGGTCACCCGTGTGATCGGTGGGAGGATGCGCCCCATATGCGTTTAGTTGTTTGCGGGAAAAATCACGTATAATCAAGGCATGGATCGGCCAAAGAACCATCCGGGCTTGGCGGAGGATTGGGACGTGCTCAAATCGTTCCTACCCGCGAACTGGAGGGAACTCGCCACAGCGACAGGGGCCTTGAAGGGCTTGCGCAAGGACAAGTCTCCCGAGAAGCTGCTCCGCGTGCTGCTGCTCCATCTCGGCTGCGGGCACTCGTTGCAAGAGACGGCCGTGCGGGCGCGGCAGGCGCAGCTCGCCGAGATGACGGCCGCGGCGGTCTGGAATCGCTTGCAGAAGTCCGCTCCGTGGCTGCGCGGCTTGTGCGTGGAACTGTTCCGCGAACGCGGCTGGGAACGGGCCGGGGCCGGGGGCTTGCAGATCCGGGCGCTGGACGCGACCCTCGTCAAGGAGCCGGGCCGCGGCTCGCTGTGGCGCATCCATTACAGCGTGCGACTGCCGTCGCTGGCGTGCGACTTCTTCCGCCTCACCGCGACCGAAGGCCCGGGGACCGGCGAGTCTTTCCGGCAGTTTCCCCTCTGCGCAGGCGACTACTTGCTGGCGGACCGCGGCTATTCCACGGCCGCCGGCTTGCGCCACGTGGCCCAAGCCGGCGCCTTCGCGACCGTGCGGGTGAACACCCGGTCGCTGCCGCTCGGCACGCCGCAAGGCGCGCCGTTCGATCTGCTGGCGGCGGTGCGCGGACTGCGCCGCGCGGGACAGCTCGGGTGCTGGCCCGTCGCGGCGCTCGACGGGCGCGAGCACCCCGTGGTCGGGCGCGTGTGCGCGTTGCGCAAGACGGCGGAGGCGATCCGCGTCGCGCACAAGGCCCTGCGCCGCCAGGCGTCGAAGAAAGGCAAGCAGTTGCAGCCGCGCACGCTGGAGTTCGCCAAGTACGTGATCCTGTTCACCACCTTCCCGGAGGACGCGTTTCCGGCCGCCGACGTGCTGGAGTGGTATCGCACGCGCTGGCAAGTCGAGCTGGTGTTCAAGCGCTTCAAGTCGCTCGCGCAGCTCGGACACCTGCCCAAGCACGCCGACGACAGTGCCAGGGCTTGGCTGTACGGCAAGCTGTTCGTCGCGTTGCTGGTCGAGAAGCTGCTCGCCCACGCCCGGTCTATTTCCCCCTGGGGATGCCCGCTGGAAGCACCGGCGCCCGCCTAGTCCGTGGCGCGAATTCCAGTTCATGCTGCACCAAGTGCAGCACGTGCTCCAGCCCGCCGCGCCCCTAGCCGACATCCTCGCCCAGTGGCCCGCCATCTCCGCGGAACTCCGCGACCCGTCACGGCAGCGCAAGCCCCAACTCGCTGCGTTTTTCGACTAGCCCGCGATGGCCGTCCGATGCGCGCCTGCACAGGCTCGACAGATCTCGCGCCACTGAAACAAACTACACAAGATTTGGTGCTTCGGTGGAGCCAGTCCCCAATATCATGTGGAAACTGTAACAACTAAACGCATATGAGGATGCGCCCCACAGGTGACTCTCATCTCCGGCCGGGGCTACCAAAGCCCCGTAGCTGTACCTCCTCGAGCCATCCGCTCCCGATCGTAAGTTCCCGTCTTCCAAGGCTCGCGTAGGTCAGGCACGTCCAGTGTCTTCTATCGCCCTGTGTATACTCGATTTTGTTGGTCAATGTCTCCCAGATCGTAGCCAGCGCACGGCAATCACCCATGAATTCGCATGTTTCGTTCGTCGCTGCCAAGACGCGTTCTGCCGTGCTCCTCTTGGCGCTGGCGGCTAGCGTGGCAGCGCCAAGCATCTTCGCCCAAATGTTTCACGGCGGACTGCGGGGTCTCGTGCGTGACGCCGATGGTGCCGTGATCGTCGGAGCGGAACTAGTCTTGGCGAGCGACGACACCGGCGCGACTCGTTCGAGCGTTTCCAACGAAGTCGGCGAGTATTCCTTCCCCAACATCGAGCCAGGCAATTACACGTTGCGTGCCGAACTGCTTGGTTTCGCTCCGTTCGTGCGGAAGGGTATGACGGTCGGTATTTCGGACGCCCTCGTTGTGGACATCTCCCTCAGCGTGGGTGGGGTCGAAGAGACGGTCACCGTTACAGCGGAAGCTCCCTTGATCGAGAAGGGAAGCGCCTCGCTCGCTTCCACGATCGATCGGAGCCAGCTCGAGGTGCTGCCGACTCCGGGCCGGAACGTATTCATCATGGCCGTGACCACTCCGAACGTGGTCCATACCGGCAACCCCGTATGGGTGAAGCAGTCCGACCAAACCAACTCCTCGCTGCTGTCACTGGGTGGCGGACCGCTTCGCGGCAACAACTACACAGTGGACGGAGTCTCGATGACAGACATGCGGAATCGGTCGGTCATCATCCCGGTATTCGAGGCAGTCCAGGAGATGAAGGTGCAGACGAACACCTACGATGCCGAGATGGGACGCACCGGCGGCGGCGTATTCAACACGATTCATCGCAGCGGCTCGAACACCTGGGCGGGCAGCGCGCTTTACCAGTTCCGCCCCGGCGAGTTGAATACGTTCTGGCGCAAGCTACCGTACTTCCAGCAGCAGGCGTTTGACGAGGGAGCGCTTCGTCAAGAGGATCTGAACAGTGTTCCCTACAACGTTTTCGGCGGGTCTTTCGGAGGCCCGATCAAGCGCGACCGCACCTTCTTCTGGCTGGCGACCGAGGGCTTCTCCGACAACGCATTCAGCGATTCGACCGTCATCGTGCCGACGCCGGCGGAAGGCTCCGCCGACTTCTCCGAGAGCGGTGTCACGGTTTACGATCCACACGATCGGGATGCAAACGGCCACCGCCGACCGTTCCCGAACAATCGCATCCCGGCGCAGCGCGTCGACCCCACCGGTTCGGCGCTTACGGAACTTCTCGGAAGCCTTGGCCCGGGCGGGCAGCTTTCGGCATCCGGCTCGCAACGAGTCCGGGCACTGCAAACCACCGGGAACGTGAAACATGCGGTGACTGACTCGTGGCGCGTGTCGGGCACCTATCTCTACTACACGTCTCAGGAGCCGATATTCGGTCACTATCAAGACCTGCTGAACGCGGACACCCGGCCAGTCTTCGGAGTCGGGTCGTCGATGCTCGGGCGGGATGTCCACGCCCTAGCGCTGAACAACACGTTCATACCCACGCCAACATCCGTGCTGACGCTTCGGTACGGGCAAACCTACTTCAACGATTCTTGGGAGAACCTCGCCTTCGGCAAGGACGAGTTACGCAACCAATTGGGCGTGCAAGGGGATTTCCTAGACCAGATCTACGGCCAGGAGGGTTACGAAGGGCAGTTTCCGCTGATCAACGTGGCTGACTTCGGCGAGGGTGGGCACACGCATGGATCAGAGAGTGTCGATGACGTGCAGTGGCGCTCCCGGGAAGTGAGCGGGACCTACTCTCAATACATCGGCGCTCACACCCTGAAGTTCGGCGGGCAGTGGAGGCGTCTGGCCCTGCACACGGTGAACTTCGGAAACGGCTTCACGATGGACTTCGCCAAGAAGTTCACCCAAGGGCCGGATCCCACGGATCCGGACACGGGTTCGGGCAGCGCGCTGGCCGACTTGTTGATCGGCATTCCGGATGGCGGTACAGCGACTCTCGCCGGTCCAGCGGATGTGTACTTCGATTACTTCGGAGCCTTCGTGCATGACGATTGGAGAGTTGCGCCGAACTTGGTGCTCAACCTCGGTTTGCGGGTGGAGCACGAGACAGGGCTGAAGGAGGACGGCAACGACTTCGCGGTGGGCTGGGACCGTAACCGACCGTTTCCCGTCCAGCCAGGTCCGGGTTCCCGTCTGGAAGGCTACTTGCCCGGTTTCCCTCTGACTGGCGGACTCATGTACGCCGGCGTGGACGGGAATCCGACGCACCAGTGGAATCCGCCAGCGGCAAAATTCGGGCCGCGGCTGGGATTCGCCTACTCCCTTGGAGCCGACACCGTGCTGCGCGGCGGATATGCGGTCTTCTGGGCACCGTACGCCATTCCAGCCGGCACCAGCGCGTCGCATGTCGGGACTTACGGCTACACGGCCGTAACGAACGTGGCCACGAGCGTGGACGGCGTCACGCCGCCCCGCGCCACAGCTTCCAATCCTTTCCCGGACGGAATCCTCGAGCCGGCCGGCAACTCCGCCGGACGATTCCAGAACATTGGCGCCGACGTGTACTTCAACGAGCAGTACCGTGACTCGCCGTACATCCAGAAGTGGTCGGCCGATATTCAGAAGGACATCGGGCGTGACGTGGCGGTCAAGGTCGGTTACGTCGGCAGTCGGGGATCCGACCTCCCGATCGGAGGCACCCTCGATTCGGCGATCAACATCAACCAGCTCCCCGATTCGTACTTTTCCTTGGGCAATCAATTGAACCAGCACTACGCCAATCCCTTCTACGGCGATGGGCGGTTCGGATCGTTTAGCGGGGAACGCACCCTGCCTCTTGGCCAGTTGCTGCGCCCGTATCCGCATTTCCGCAACGTGTACGCCCGGCACGCGAGCGTTGGCAAGTCCGTTTACAACGCTCTGCGGGTCGAGCTGGACAGACGATTCAGCGGTCGCTGGGGTGCGCGATTGAATTACGGCTTCACCTCCCATCGCGACAACATGTACGAAGCCAACACGCTGCTGGAGAGCGCGACCGACGCGGTCTACAACACACCCGACGAATGCGCGTTCCGGCAGTGCCCGGTCTTAGATGCCGATTATTCGTTCTCGCGGCTGCACATTCCGCACCAAGCGAACCTCAACTTCATGTACCGGCTGGGCGGCAGGCACAAAGTTTTCGGCGGCTGGACGGCATCGCTGTCAACCATCCTGCGGAGCGGCTTCCCGCTCGTGATCACGCAGAACGAGAACCCGCTCGGAGCGTATGGATTCAGCCACCAGCGTCCGGAGAGCGGCGCTGTCGAAGGCGGCGGTGACCCGGCGGGCCGAGCGGACCGCTACCTGACGGCAGGATCCATCGAGCCGACCCACGGGCTGGAATTGAGCGCGGCACCGCACACAACCGACGCGGTGCGGAGCCCCGCACTGATCAACTGGGACGTGGCGTTCGAGAAGTCGACGCCTCTCGCCGAGAGTGTCCACCTGCAATTGCGGTTCGAGTTCATCAACTTCTTCAATGGCGTGAACTGGCGCGGGCCGCAAACGGTCTTCGGGTCCAGTACGTTTGGCAGCATCCCGGGTACGCGAGGTTTCCCGCGCACCTTCCAAATGCTGTCGAAAATCACGTTCTAGGGCCGGGTGTCCTGCTCGCGCCCAAGAGGCGCCATCGCGAAGTTTTCGGCCATCGAGAAGACAGCCTCCACCTCCCGGATGCAGAGGCCATGACCACTGGCCAGTTGAGAATGCTAAGGATTTCCAGTTCCCGACCGCGAGTGTGAATGCTATCGGAATCCCCGAGCAGTCTTGATTGGATCGTCCGGTCCGGGCGGATGGGACTGCTTGCGGAGGATTCGGGGCGTCAGGACCTCGGCCGCGGTGAGTGCGCCCACGCCAAAGGCTATGCGTTACCGATGCGAGCCGTGATCCCAGCCGACTGACCGCCACGCAGCCGCTCGCACGGCCCCGGCGCAGTATTCCGGTGCTACGCGCATGCTAGGAAACGATCCACCACGGCACCCCTCGCTGGATCCGGTCCCGCTGTAGGCAGCCGAAATCATTAGCACGGTCGCTGGCCGGCTGGGCTGGTGCTCGTCGCCAAGCGTCCAACTCACCCCAAGAAGGGCCTTGTCTCACTTGGACTATTCGCGAAGCGACAGTCTCGACTGACCGTCGGGGTCATGTTGTCTGGGGGGAGTAGGTTGTGTTTCGTTCGACTCTTCGTGCCAAGCCTTAGAATCGACCGAATCACAGCTTCTGAGAGCCCGTCACGGAGATTCGGATCCCGAGACCAACCGCAGCTGGTCAACACTGCAGGTGAACACTCCCATGTGCGCATCCTCACTTAAGGTTTGCCCAAACGAACCCGTGGTCTTGATTCGAAAGGACTACCAAACTCTCTCCGTCAGACCCCACGATGGGTCCGGAGTGTCCAAGTGGCAAGAATTCGTCAGTGTCGATTTGGACTGTCTCGTTCCCGACCTCGAAGTAGGTCAGATACTTATCGTCCGGCCTCCGACCGCTCACGAACAAGCGCCCCGAATCCGTCACGGCTGCGGAAACCACCCTAAATTCCCGGCTCACGCCTATCGCGCCCTGGCTGACCACTACGCCAGCGATTGAGATCAGCGTCCAAGTACCTGCCGATTCGGATACGAACGCGACATAGTGTCTGGACGTGACGAGAAACGATTCATAGGCCGGATGCCAGTGGTCGTTGGAGAACTCCGCGCGTGACAGGAGCGAGCGAACTAGCCTGCCTTCGGAATCGTACTGCTGCACCACGTCGTGTGACGGGTGCGCGTCCGAGCGATTCACCTTTTCGATACCTGCCGCCCACAGCGATCCGTCAGACGTAAAGCCGATGCCGGTTGGCGAAAAGGGTGAGGTTCGCACGACCTTGGTCGGCGATCCATCGGGTCCGATCCATGCAATCACAGACACAAGACGACCGTCTCTGTCCATGGCACCCAAGCAGACTGCCACGGATCCATCGTAGGAAACCGCTATGTCGTTAACGCTCAGGCGGATGCTGTCCGGAAGCTTGATGGCGTGGTCGACGGGCTCCCCACCATTTCCACTCACCGGGTCGATCCAGATCGAACTCATCGAACTGTCGCGAGAGAAAACGTGACCAGCTTGGAAGCGCGGCATCGGCGCATACTCGAGATCCCTGTGGGGCAGGTTCTCGATCCGGCCGTGCGGCACGAGCTGGTCGGAATTCAGCGGAAGACCCGCAGTGCAGAGCGCAACGCTCAGAATCAGCAGTCGTAGCATGGTTGCCTCCGTTCTTCGTGTCGGTCGATGTCTCACTAGTACCAGTTGGTACAACTTCTCTCGGCGCACCCGAACTCTCTCAGCTGGAACCGTTGCACGGCTCTTCGAGCGCTGGCTGCCGCCAGTCTCGTCCGGAGGAATCGGATGTTCATTTTGCGTGTCGGCATGTGTTTGCCTCCCTTCCACTTAATAAGACTCCCGAACACTTGAAGCTGTCACAACTTTTTTCGAATCGCGGTCGCTGGGGCCGGGAAGGCTCCTAATGAGTCGAGGGATAGCGGATCGGGCAGCGTTCGTCCGTTTCCGCAGAGTGATGTCGTGACGCGAGCAACAGGGCTGATTGCCGAGGCGTGTTTGGCCAGACCACTCAGCCGCACCCTCGCGAACCACAGCCCGCTGCCGACAGCGTGATCGCAATCGATCCCGAGGGACGCATCGGATCAAGCTGGGCTCGCACCAAGCGATCTCGTATGTTGTGCGCACTCAGGTGCTACACACAATTGGAGACTAACCCCGATACTGTCCTGTTGAGGGCTTGGACCGCCGAACTGTCGATTTCGGGATGCAAAGCGTCGGCTCCCCCGAGATACCGGATCGCGTGGACCAGAGCTTAAGTGGACAGCATCGACGTTAACCCATCTGGTAACGGTCGACCGAAGAGGGGGTGGTTGGAGCGGTCGATATGGCTAGCGAAATGGACTGAAGCGAATGCCGGGTAGCCTCGCAGCGGTCAAACGAAGAGGCTGACCCATTGAGCGCAGGCGGAGGATGGCAGCGACTAGGAACACGGGCCATGCCTGCTCGCACGGCACGTGATCGATTGGTATCGTCGACTCGATCAGCCACGAAACCGTATCGCGAGCGCCAAGGTTGGGCGTTTGGGGCCGCAAGCTCCCGCATGGCATGTCCCGCCGGATTGATGGAGTCTATACTGGCCCGAATCCTAGTCGGAGATCATCAGTTGCCTGGAGGGTTTTCCGGAAACATGTGTAGTCAACAGCCAATACTAGTCTAGAAGTCCAAGTAATTTAGGTCGATTTACCCTCATCCTTCCCTAGCTTTCCGAGTACTAAATCATGACAAAATGATATGACCTGCTGGGCATGATCGAACCAATTACGAAGATCGCGAATGGTTGCAGTACAAGTTCTTCCGTGGGAAACATTGTTGCGATTGTAGACCATACTGTTGATCGCGTCTGCCTTCTCACCCTTTACAAATCGACGGATATCTCGGCCCCATTGCTCGTCAAATCTCTCATGTAAACTGACGATTTCGTCGCGTGAGGGGTTCCTTGTTCGGTCCAGTTGAATCCTCACGAACCGTTGAACCGTAATATTGCTGCTGGAGCGAACATGTTCGTTGAGGATGGAGTGAAGTGAAGACTGAAGCGTTGCCGAACTCAAGACACAGAGGTACCGAGTCCAGTGCGCTAGCTCGGCCGAGTCAGGTGGGCATTTTTCGGCCATCGAAAAGACAGACTCGACCTCTTGGATACGGTATTCGATGGATTTCAGCATCATTCTATATCCCTAAATGCTGTACGGGCGCAAGCAAAACGCGTCTTCACGTTCTCGGCATTTGACGTGCTTACCTTGAACCCAGACACAAATTTCTCGTCGGTGAGCAACGCATCGTAGGCATCTTTGAGCTGCTCAAGGTTTGAAACTGGTTTCTGCTCAATTCTTTTTGCTATCCCAACCATTACCGAATCAAACACTGCGGCATTTAATAGGGAGTTGGGGCGGAATGCGCGATCACCGAGAGCACCGTATGCCGTCTGAATAGAGTCCAGAAATACATCGCGAAATTGGGACCACAATGGCTCGCCTAGGTTTCTATGTTTAGCTGCAAATTGGTTCAAGAACTCACGTATTGGCCCTCGATATCTCTCTCCTTCGAAATAGAATGCTAAGAAACGAAGAACTAATTCCTGGTCTTTTTGCCGTTTACTGTACGGTCCAAATATCAGCCGCCAGCTCTCGTTCGTATTCAATTCATTCAGCAGGTCAATGAACTTTCCATGGCTCACGCAATTTCTAATCTCTTGAGGATATAGCTTCGATGAACCGGTATTGAGCCTTTCAAACACTGAATAGATGCTTCGATTATCCTCAGGGTGTTCCTGCTTGAATATAGTGACGCGTAACACTGAATCTTCGAGTCTCTGCCTATCGTCGGGATCTAGATCGTTGATTGTCAATCCACTCCAGTTGGAAGCGACATCTGTGAGCTGAAACTTCCGGTCACTATCACCAAAATTATTCTCAAAGAAGTACTGCAACGTCTTCAATCGTTGCTGCCCGTCAATGATCAAGTGCTTTGAAGAGCCTGATTCTCTTGCCACAAACACGCCAGGCACGGGAAGACCTAGCAACAGGGACTCGATGAACCGCGACGCCTGACGACGTTCCCATACGTATGCGCGTTGAAATGGCGGAATATAGAAGGCTCCACTTTGCAACCGATTCACCAAGGAGTCGACGGTATAGTCCGCTCCATAGCTCAAGATCCGATATGGAGTGGTCGGAGCACTTTCGTCCTCGGTATCGTCCTCGACAGCATCGGGCTCCCCCAAGCGGTCGGTGCTAGGGGCCATCTCTGGAGGTGTGTCAGAAGCAACACGCCTCTCTGCACTGGTCGTTTCTGTTCCACCTGCCATAGCCATGGGTGTGTGTCTTCTCCTGTTGCCTCGCCCTAGCCCCGAGCGGAGTGTGATCCCGTCCGGACATGCAAGCAGCATGCGTCATCGTCCAGTTCATGAACCAGATCGCGAATCGCCGTTCTCCGCATCCCGCACGATGGACCCACTCCGATGAACAGCATGGGTGCCTCGAGGCCGCCCCGCCACAGTTCCATCGGTCTAGGTATCCAGTATAGTACCACACCATTGCGCGAGGCGGATCGCCGAGCGTCGCTCAGCGGATTCCCTGCGCGGAACTGCGCATGTCGATTCGTCCGCGCTGAATTGTCGCTGCTCCCTGCCACATGTGGGGGCGACGGTACGAGAGAGTTGTAAAGCTCACGACCATGGTGTCCCGCAGTAGGGGGCCCTAAGCAGGCGTAGCCTAGGCCCGTGCCGTTGAGGGCGGCCCCGGGAGGGGCGCAGCTTACGGAGACCCAGTAGGACGGCCGTGGGCCCCACACTCCAAGACACATGTATGTGATGCCAATCGAGGTCGCCGCTGTAATGCGCGTGCATGGCGTCTCCGGTTCTACATTCCCCAAACGTCAATCCGAGCGTCCCTGATAGACTCCCCCGCCAGAGTCCGCGTGTCGATTGACGATCCCTCAATCTGATCGACGGTCAACAAGTGCCCAGCGTCGGCATTGCAACTGTCCATGCCATGCAGCCACAGGGCTTCAGGTGCTTCCCGCAACGTGCGCGAGGCGAGTGAACATACCGGAAGCAGGATTCTATCGCTGGGGGCAGCAACTATTCCGGCAGTCCGGCAGCGTGGCGGATGCCTCCTCGAGTTCGGAGACATTCGTGGACTCGCCACCCCAGACACTCGCGCTGCCTCCGACGCGGTCGATCGTCACCCGCGGGCCCTCGCCCGTCCCCCCGCCGTCCCGCGCTGACTAGAGGCGGATTCTCGAGATCCCGGAAAATCTGGTTAGTAGACCTGTTGCCCAAGCCGACGCTACTGCGATACTCTGCGGATGGCCAAGAATCCGTTTCCATTTCTTGGCAACCCAAGGGAGGTACATCCATGTCCGTTCGATTGATGGCGCGATTCGCGCTCGCGACCCTCCTTGCAGGGCCATTCATCGTACGCGCTCCAGCCCAAACGCTGGGCACGGTACTCGGAGCGGTCACCGATGACACCGGAGCCGTCATCCCCGGCGCCGAAGTCGAAATCACCAACGAGGAGCAGGGCACTTCGAGTCTTGTCACGACCCAAGGCGACGGCACCTACTACCTGCCCAACGTGCGCCCCGGGTCGTACACGATTCGCGTGGAGTCCGACGGCTTCCGCCCGCACATCGTCAGCAACCTGCGATTGGAGGTGGGCAGCGTGATGACCTACGACGCGGTGCTCGAAGTGGGGGCGGTCACCGAGACCGTGACCGTCGAAGCTGCCAGCCCCTTGGTCGAAACCTCGCGCGGGTCTCTCGCGGCGGTAGTCGAGAACAAGCGAGTCTTGGAACTGCCGCTCGTCAATCGCGAGGTCTTCGACCTGATCGATTTGACCCCTGGCGCTCAGAGGATGCGCAACAGCAATCGCGCCGGCGGCGGCGATGTCACGATCGCCGGCGGCCGGACGCGGTCCGCCGGCGTCTTCATCGACGGTGTGGTCAACAGCCGCACCGGGATCGGGGCCACGATCACCGAACTCAGTCCGCCGGTGGACGCGATTTCCGAAGTGCGCGTGGAGGCGAACGCCCCCACGGCCGAGTACGGCCGCTCCGCTGCGGGATTCATGAACGCCACGACGAAGTCCGGAACGAACGAGTTCCATGGATCCGTCTATTGGTTCTTGCGGAACGACGGTCTCAACGCTCGCGGGTGGGACGCCCGCAGCAAGACCAAGCTGCGTCGCAACGTTCCCGGAGCCACCATCGGCGGCCCGATCGCCAAGAACAAGGCGTTCTTCTTCTACAACTACGACATCACGATTCAAAACCTCGAAGACCTCAGGGTGCGGAGCGTGGGGCTCCCCGCATGGCGCACGGGGGATCTCTCGACGATGCTCCAGTCGAACGGCCAACTCCGCTTGGTCTACGACCCGCTCACCTCCTCGGGCCGCGGCGGCGAGACCCCGTTCCTGAATAACGTGATTCCCAGAAGCCGCGTCGACCCGGTCGCCGATAGCGCGATCTCGTTCGTGCCCGATGCGAACCGGTCCGCTGTCGATGTTTCGAACGAGGGCAACTGGGTCAGCAACCTGCCGCGAGAACTGCGTCGGACCAGTCACACGATGCGCGTCGATCACGAGTTCGACCCGACGAACAAGCTGACGTTTCGCTACAACCTCTTCATGCCGGTGAACGACGATTCCCAGCCCTCGCCGGATTGGGGCGCGGCCGACCCCAATGCGATCCGGCGGCCGCAACGGCAGCAGAACATTCTGCTGTCCTATACCAAGCTGTTCTCGCCGACGTTCTTCATGACCGCGACTGGCGGATTCTTCCGCTATCGCAACCATATTCAAGGATTCAACCTCGACGAGGACTTGGCTTCCTCGATCGGACTCACCGGCGTGGGCCCTGACGCCTTCCCCCGCTTCAACATTGGCGGCAATCCGGGCTTCACGAGCGTGGGCCAGGGCGGGGCCCAGCAGCGGCTCTTCGCGTTCACGAACTTCGAGTACACGGCGCACTTCACCAAAGTCACCGGCGCGCAGACGTTCAAGTTCGGGGTGGACTATCGCAAGTACCAAGGCAGCGAGCTCGGAAGGCAGTCCGCCTCCGGGATTTTCGACTTCGCCAATACGGACACGCGCGGGCTCAACCCCGATGGCAGCGTCATTCCGGGAACAGGCGCCGATCTGGCCTCGTTCTTGCTCGGCCAAGCGGATCGCGCCCGGGTGCAGGCCAATCCGTCATTCGGGCGTCGATCCTCCTACGTGGCCGGGTTCTTTCAGGACGATTGGCGAGTCAACGGCCAGCTCACGTTGAACCTCGGGCTGCGGTACGAGTTCGAGGGCCCGTTCGTCGAGGTCGCCGACCGCGTGACGGGTTGGGATCCGGGCTTGCCGTTGCCCGCGGCGGGAACCAACGGGATTCGCCCGGGGCAAACGGGCGCGTTCTACTTCGCGGGGCGTGACGGCTACCCCAGAAATCCGATTCGACCGGACCGGAACAACTTCGGGCCGCGCTTCGGATTCGCCTACAAGCCGGGCCAAACCGCCCGTACGGTCGTGCGCGGCGGATTCGCCGTGATGTACGGCGGGAATTACGACGGCAACGTCCTGCAGACAGGCAGCCAAGGCTTCGGCGGCGCCGGGAACATCGGCGGCGGCCAGGTTCCGCTGCTCAAGGACGGCATGCCTTCGACGTTCCTGCAGATTCCGGACGACTCGGAACTGAACTACAACTTCGGGACGCGGGGCACGCGCTTCGTCCAAGGCCGCGTGGACTACGTCGACATCAACCATCGCACCCCTTACGCGTTCGACTGGAACCTCACGTTCCAGCACCAAGCCGGCGAGCAGCTCTTTGAAGTGCGCTACTACGCCAAGTTCGCCAAGAAGGTCAACCTGCGGCGCATGAACGTGAATCAGATCCATCCGAACAACCTGCATCGGGTGGGGCTCAACGAGTTCGGCAACCAGACGCAACGCTTGCTGAAACCGTTCACGCAGTACGGCGGCACGGGCCAGATCCGTATGAACAACCCGAACTTCTTCAAGTCCGACTATCAGGGGGTGACGTTCAAGACGGAGCGACGGTTTAACAAGGGCGTGGGCTATATCTTCCTCTACACCTTCTCGCGGTGGTACGACAACGCCCCATTCGTCGGCGAGGACGCGGCCAGCTTGGGCGATCACGACTGGTTCCAGAACGTCCACGACTTCGCTAGCGAGTGGTCGCTATCGGGCAATCACTCGCCGCACCGCATCGTCTTCAGCCCCGTCTACGAGCTGCCGGTCGGCAGGGGTCGCCGGCTGGATCTGCGAGGCGCTGCGGACAAGCTCCTCGGCGGCTGGCAGATTTCCGGCATCTACACGTTCCAGAGCGGGTCTCCCTTCGGTGTGACCGTGTTGAACGGGGCGCGCGACGTAAAGGGCGACAACGCGGCTGATGCCACCCTGTACGCCAACTTGGTCGGAGACCCGAACCACCCGGATCGAGGAGCGCCCGCTGTCGGCGGGCGGCGCGGCGTGCTCTGGACGAACGAAGACGCGTTCGAGGCTCCAGCGCCCTTCACCTTGGGCAACGCCGGCCGCAAGGTTCCGGGCACGCTGGGACCGGGGACGCCGCACATCTTCAACATCGCCCTGTCGAAGAACACGCAGATCAACGAGCGCTTCCGCGTGCAGTTCCGCTTCGAGACCTTCAATAGCTTCAACACGCCCGAGTTCAACAACCCGCGGGACCAGGTAGGCCAGTCCGGTTTCGGCGTTGTCAACGCCGGCAATTCGCATCGCGAGATGCAACTGGGCTTGAAGCTCTACTTCTGACTGCCGCGTCTCGCGAACGGGCGTCCCCGGCAGCATGCCGGCGGGCGCCCTTCTCGACGCAACTCAGGCCCGCTGGGCCGAGAGATGCCTGGCCAAGGCGCACGCCGAACAGAGCGCGGTCTTCAGGCCAGCAGGCTGTCCACGACGCTGCCATGCACGTCGGTCAATCGGAAGTGTCGTCCTTGGTATTTGAACGTCAGCTTCTTGTGGTCGATGCCCAGGCAGTGGAGCGCGGTCGCCTGCAAGTCGTACACGTGAACCGGATCCTCGACCACGTTGTAGCAGTAGTCGTCGGTCTTCCCGTGCGTCAGGCCCGGTTTGATCCCGCCGCCCGCCATCCACATCGTGAAGCAGCGCGGATGGTGGTCGCGTCCATAGTTGGATTCGCTGAGCTTGCCTTGGCAGTACACGGTGCGCCCGAACTCGCCGCCCCAGATGACGAGCGTGTCGTCCAGGAGACCGCGCTCCTTGAGGTCTGCCACCAGCGCGGCCGAAGCTTGGTCGGTGTCGCGGGCCTGCAACCGGATGTCTCTGGGGAGGTCTTGGTGCTGGTCCCAGCCCCGGTGGAACAGCTGCACGAATCGCACGTCCCTCTCGGCCAGCCGGCGCGCCAAGATGCAGTTCGCGGCGTACGTGCCCGGTGTTCTCGCATCCGGGCCGTACCGCTCGAACACATGGTCCGGCTCCTTGGACAGGTCCATCAGTTCCGGCACCGATGTCTGCATGCGATAGGCCATTTCGTACTGGGAGATGCGCGTCTCGATCTCCGGATCCCCGAACTCCTGGGATCGCATGCGGTTGATCTCCGCCACTGTGTCGAGCATGCTCCGCCGCGTGGACGAATCGATTCCCCGCGGGTTCGACAGGTAGAGCACCGGGTCGCTGCCCGAGCGAAACTTGACGCCTTGATAGTGCGAAGGCAGGAAGCCAGAGCCCCACAGGCGCGAGAACAGCGGCTGGGATTGATTGAGGTTGCTGCCCTGCGAGATGAGTACGACGAAGCCGGGCAGGTCGTGATTCTCGCTGCCCAGCCCGTAGCTCACCCAAGACCCCATCGACGGGCGGCCGGGCTGCTGGAATCCGCTCTGAATGAACGTGATCGCCGGGTCGTGGTTGATGGCATCGGTCTGCACGGTCTTGACGAGAGCGATGTCGTCCACCACCTTGCCCGTGTGCGGCAAGAGTTCGCTGAGTTCCGTTCCGGACTGTCCGTGCTTGCTGAACTGGAACACCGACGCGGCTACCGGCAGCTGATCCTGGCCGGAAGTCATGCCCGTGATCCGCTGACCCTTGCGGACCGAATCCGGCAGGTCCTCCCCGTGAAATTGGCGCAGCAGCGGCTTGTGATCGAACAGGTCGATTTGCGACGGCGCGCCGGACTGGAACATGTAGATCACCCGCTTCGCCTTGGGGGCGAAGTGCGGGAGGCCCGCGAGACCGCCGGCGCCCTCGGTCGACTCCGGGCCGGCCCCGTATCCTTCGCCTCGCAACAGGCACGCCAAGGCTAGCGGCCCGATACCCGCTGCGGTGCGACCGAAGAATTGCCGTCGCGTGACTGCCAGATCGTGCTCGAGGTGCGGATTCATGCCAATGTCACTCCTTGCTGATCGCTTCGTCCAGATTCATGATGCTGCTTGCCACGACGGTCCAAGCCGCCAGCTCGGCACTGCCCAGATCCTCGGCGACGGGGCTCTCGCCGACTTCGATCAACTCCCGCGCCTGCTCGGGCGCGCTGCGGAACTTGCTCTCCTGCTCGCTGGCAAGCGCGAGCAGCAATTCGGTCTCGCTCTCGTTCGGCGGTCGCGCCAAGGCTCGCTCGTAGGCCAGGCTGACCCTCGCCTGCGGATCGCGCTCGGCCTGCAGCAGGTCTTCCGCCAGCGTTCTGGCGGCCTCGACGTACGTGGGATCGTTCATCAGCACGAGCGCCTGCAGCGGCGTGTTGGTTCTGGATCGCCGCGCGATGCACTTTTCCCGATCCGGCGCGTCGAAGACCCCTAGCGAGGGCGGGGGAATCGTCCGCTTCCAAAACGTGTACATGCTCCGGCGGTATAAGTCGACGCCCGTGCTCTGGCGGTAGACCTGCGCCGTGAACATGTCGCCGTACGCCATTTCCTTCCACAGCCCGGCAGGCTGGTACGGGAACACGCTGGGTCCGCCAATCTGCCGAGCCAGCAGATCCGACGCCGCGAGAGCGCCGTCGCGCACCGATTCGGCCGCCAGACGGTAACGCGGGCCGTGCGACAGCAGCCGATTCTCCGGATCGCTCGCCAGCAACTCCGCCGAGAGTTGGGACCCCTGCCGGTAGGTCCTGGACATGACGATCTTCTTCTGGAGTGCCTTGATGTCCCATCCGCTGTCCACGAACTCGCGCGCAAGCCAGTCCAATAGCTTCGGATGGGTCGGCAACTCGCCCTGCAAGCCAAAGTCCTCGGCGGTGCGCACCAAGCCGTTGCCGAAGTAGTTCTGCCAGTAGTGGTTGACCGCCACCCGCGAGGTCAGCGGGTGGTCCGGGCTCACGATCCAGCGTACGAGTCCGAGGCGGTTCCTCGGCGCGTCGGACGGGAATTCCGATAGCCAGCTCGGTGTCGCGGGCGAGACCTTGTCGCCCCGGTTGCGGTAGTCGCCCCGCCCTAGCATGAAGGTGTCTCTCGGCTGTGCGAGTTCCTGCATGACCATGACGTTCGGCACGGTCGTGGCGACCTCCGTGCGCTCTTGCCGCAGTTCTTGGAGCCGTGCGTACAAGCGCCGGTCGGTCTCGGGCGCGGCGTGCGTCAGGTAGTACGCCTTCAGTTGGCTGGCGCGATTCCGGCACCGCGAGATCTTCGTGTCGGGCTTCGGGGCGTAAATGTCATCGGCGGCCTTGGGCGGTGCGTCCGCGAGCACCGCAGCGCAGTCCACGTACGGCTCGCGCAATGTCGCTCTGACCGGCACGTGCGTAATGATCGTTTCGATTTCGGCGGTCTCCAGCACCCGCGAGTAGACACGCAGATCGTCGATGACTCCGGTGTAGCGGTCGGCGAACCGCGCGGCGCCGATCTCGAACGGAGCGTCATTGCTCGGACTGCCTTGGAGATTGTCCTGCAGAACCGTGGAGGCGGCAGCCTCTCCGTTCAGGTGCAACCGGAGGCCCGCCGCCCGGCCAGATCCGTCGTAGGAGATCGCCACGTGGTAAGTCGGATCCTCGAATCGCGCGTCCCGCAGCGGCGAGCTGGGCTTCACGGCAAGCGCTTCGTCCGGGCCCGAGGACAGTCTCACCGTCAGGTCGTACTCGCGCCGAAGCGTGTCCGGAATCGAGACCGGACGGCTCAGTTCGGTAGCCAATCCGCGCCCGGCGCCGGGCATGTCCAGCTTGTGCAGCAAGCCGATCTCGACAAGGCCGGACGGCCGCATCCAGAATGCGATCGTGAACGGCTTGGAAAGGTCTACGTCCCGCGTCTCGGGAAACGCGACATGCGTGTCGACATCGAAGGATGCGCCCTTGCCCGCCTTGACGGTCCGGAACAGCGGCTCGCCGCGCATGACCCGTCCGTGCCGGTAGTTGCCGGACGAGTCCCCGAACCCGCCTTCCAATTCGTAATGGGCGACCAGGCCCTCCCGCGCGGCGTCCGGAATCGTGGCCAGCGCGGTTTGCTCCCATGCGTCGATGTCTTTCCGAATGCGCTCTTCAGGGAGATCCGCCTGCACGGACCGAATCGCCTCGTCGAGTCCGTC
Source organism: Bryobacterales bacterium (assembly GCA_965242625.1). Classification (GTDB taxonomy): domain Bacteria; phylum Acidobacteriota; class Terriglobia; order Bryobacterales; family UBA6623; genus VXMF01. The sequence goes on from CBDEST010000005.1 coordinate 3,367,833, forward strand.
CAACGCGTCCTGCTGCGACTCGCCGGGCAACTGCAGCATGGGAACCGCGTTGCCATTGACGCCATCGAGACCCAATTCGTCGACAGAGTTGAAGAACGCGAAGAACTCGTAGAATTCCCGTTGCGTGATCGGGTCGTACTTGTGGTCGTGGCAGCGCGCGCAGCCCATCGTCATCGCCATCCAGACGGTCGAGACCGTCTCGACCCGATCCACGACGTATTCGGTGTGGTACTCGGCCGGGATTGCGCCGCCCTCGTGATTGATCATGTGGTTGCGATTGAAACCGGTCGCGATCTTTTGCTCGACGGTCGGGTTGGGTAGCAGGTCTCCCGCCAGTTGCTCGATCGTGAACTCGTCGAAGGGCTTGTTCTCGTTGAACGCTTGGATCACCCAGTCCCGCCATTGCCACATGTCCCGGCGGCCGTCGATATGGAATCCGTGCGTATCGGCGTAGCGCGCGAGGTCCAGCCACTGCATCGCCATCCGCTCGCCGTAATGCGGGGAATTGAGCAGCTGATCGACCTGCCTCTCGTAAGCGCCGGGTGAGTCGTCGTTGACGAATCGCGCAACTGCAACGGGATCTGGCGGCAGTCCGGTCAGATCCAAGCTGAGCCGCCGCAGCAGCGTGCGTCGATCCGCCTCCGGCGCGAACTCCAAGTCGGCTTCCCGCAGCCGCTCGAGCACGAACAGATCGATTTCGTTCACCGAGTCGCGATCCGCCTCGATGCCGGGCAGTGCCGCCCGCCGCGGCGGCTCGAATGCCCAGTGCGAACTCCATTCCGCTCCTTGGTCGATCCAGAGCCGTAGCGTTTCGACCTGCTCCGGGGTCGGATGACGATCCGCGGTCGCGGGCGGCATGCGCGCGATCTCTTGGGGATGGCTGACGCGCTGGAACAGCTTGCTGTCCGCGGCGTTGCCAGGGACGATGACTTGGTATCCGCCGCGATCGGCGAACGCGCCCTCCCGGGTGTCGAGCCGGAGGTTCGCTTGGCGAGCGCCGCTGTCAGGACCGTGGCAGGCGAAGCAATTGTCGGCCAGAATCGGCCGCACGTCCCGCTGGAAGTCGACTTGCGCCACGGGATGCACTGCCGATGCGGCAAGCGCGAGCGGCGTGGCGGTTGCAAATACCAGAGAGCAGAGGATACGCGTCATCGGACTGTCTCTATTCTGGCCGCCCAGCGTTCCTGACGCAATAGGCGCCGACCGCGCGCATCGCGCGAATGCATCATGCGAGCGAGGTCAGCGCTTGAACGCGACGCTTTCCACGGCGCTCTTGCCCTGCTCGACCTTCACCAACTGGTTGGCTGGCACCTTCCCGATCGACTCTTCAGTGCCATCCGGCCAAGTGACCTTCAGGCTGGCCTCTGATTCCGCGCCTAGCCCGAAATGCACCCGGAACGAACTCTGCGAGATGTGGTTTCCGCCGCTGCGCACGTCATCGATCTGCGTTTGCCCGCCTGCCGTGACTGCCACGCGCGCTCCGATGGCCGCCCGCCCCGACGGCAGCCTAGCGTCGACGATCATGGAGTTCCCCACGGGAGCGTACTGCTTGAGCAGCGAGGGGTCTTCGTGCATGTTCAGCGTGACGATCTCCAAGGTGCCGTCTCCGTCTAGGTCGGCAACTGCGATGCCGCGCGTCGAATGCGGGTCGGAAACGCCGGATCCTGCTTCGTCGCTCATGTCGTGGAATCGGCCCTTGCCATAGTTCCAGTACACGAGTCGCCGCTGCAGGAAGGTCTCGCCGACGCCGGCTTGGTCCACGCCCGGGTACACGTGCCCGTTGGCCACGAAGATGTCCTTCCGCCCATCGTGGTCGATATCCACAAAGGCGGTGCCCCAGCCGAGGTACTTCGTGTTCACGGCGAGGCCGGTTGTGACGGTCTCGTCGATGAACATCTGCATGCCTTCGTTCAGATAGAGCGTATGGGTGTCGTTCGAGAAGTTGGTCTTGAAGATATCGAGGTCGCCGTCCAGATCGAAATCGGCGGCGGTGACGCCCATCCCGGCTTGCTCTTGGCCGTCCATGTTGTAGGCCGTGCCGGAGATGACGCCGATCTCTTCGAACGTGCCGTCCCCTTTGTTGTGGAAGAACAAGCTCGCGGTGGAGTCGCAAGAGACGTAAACGTCGGTCCAGCCGTCGTTGTCGTAGTCGCCGGTCAGCGGGGTGAATCCGTAGTACAGCTTTTCGGTCTCGATGCCCGCGGTCGCGGAAACGTCGCGAAATGCCCCGTCTCCGGAATTCTCGTACAGCGACATCGATTCGCCGGGCAGCCCGCGCGGTCCGCACAGCACCGGAATGCCTTTCCACCTGCACTGCGCCCCTTCGCCGGGCTTGGGTGTCTTGGACGGGTCGAAACGCACGTAGTTGGCGACGAAGAGATCGAGGTCGCCGTCGCGGTCGAAGTCAAGGAACGAGCAGCCAGTGCTCCACCGGCCGGTCTCTTCGGCGAGGCCGCGTTCCTTCGATTCCTCTTCAAACGTGCCATCGCCTTGATTGCGGAACAGGCGGTTTTGCCCCCAGTGGGGAATGAACAGGTCTTCATGGCCGTCGTTGTCCATGTCTCCGACGCAGGCGCCCTGCGCCCAGCCGGTGTGCGTGATGCCCGCTTCGTTGGTGACATCCGCGAACTTGAGGTCGCCGAGATTGCGGTACAGGTAATGGCGCGGCTCGTTGCTCTCATCCTCGAAATAGTCGGCGCCTACGAGCAATATGTCCATGAGACCGTCGCTGTCGTAGTCGAAGATCGCAAGGCCGGTGCCCGTCGACTCGACGATGTAGTCTTTGGCCGTTGACGATCCAGACACCGCCACGCCGCGCAAGCCGGCACCGCCGGCGATGTCGCGGTACTCGATGCGAGGAGGGACGACGCCCTCGGGCAGCGGACGCTTCGGCTGGGCCGACGCCCCTGTCGATGCGGCTCCTTGGCCGAACGCCGCGCCAGTCCCTATGGATAAGCTGCACGCAACGGTGAGCAACCCCGTCCGGAACCTACTCCCTCCCCGTTTCACCTGCCCACTAGGATATCGACTCCGTTGAGGGGCGGGCTCAGCGAGGCACTCGGGAAGAGGCTTGTCATGCAGTGTCGCTGACACAAAGGCGAGGGGAGCGATCCGCTCCAGCGGTTGTTCGTAGGTGATTGGCCGCGGTCGGGATTCAGCAAATGGAGTCGACCAGTGTTGGAAACTGGACGGTGACTGCTAGGCGAGTGTGCCGCGCCGCACCGCTGCAGGCATAGCGCATTTCGATATTCCAATCCGTGAGCCGGACCAGCCCGTGTCTACCTGTTGGCCGAGTATCGAGACAGGTCTGGACGCAAATCAGAGGATCCCTCGGATCGCAGTCCGGCCGGAAGCTAAGGCCTTGATCGAAGCAAATCGACCGTGGGGCGGTGCTACGTTGAGCCGCAGGCCGGGGCCTGAAACATGGCAAAGGGTATACTGCTGAGGCTAGGGACAGCCCTTCCGGACGCGCTCCGTGCCGACCAAAAAAGCGCATCAAGCCTTGCCCTCGCGGGCGGTGGTCGAACCCGGTCCGTCGCCGGTAGTGGTCGTGCCTCCGACCATGCCCGAGCCGTCGCGGCTGCGTGGTCTGGCGGACGCGAGGCACCCCAGCGAGGATGGCCAGCCCATGGCATCGAATCTACACCAAGCGCGCACGATGGTGGATTTGGAGTACCCCGTGCGCTTCCGCTACGAGCCCCGCGAGGATGTGTTCGTCGGCATGGACATGCTCGTTTACTATCGCGAGGGCGAGGAGCCGAAGAGTGTGGTGCCGGATCTCTTCGTGTCATTCGACGTGCCGAGCTACGTGCGCGATATCTATCGCATCGAAGAGGAAGGCAAGCCTCCGGACTGGGTGCTGGAGGTGGCTTCGCCGACGACTTTTGAATACGATGTCGGGGACAAGAAGGATCTGTATGAAGAGATAGGGGTGGGCGAGTACTGGGTATACGACCCGCAAGGCGATATGCATGATCCGCGCCTGCGGGGCTGGGTGCTGGGTTCGGCGGGCTATCAGGAACTTTCCGACTTGGGGCGTCCGGGAGTGCCGGTGGCGCTGTGGAGCGAGGCACTCGCTCTAGAGTTGCACTTTGACGGGTCGGATCTGCGGGCGTGGGACCCGGCGATACCGGGCTACTTGCCGAGGATACGCGAAGAGACCCGTGCGCGCCAAGCGGCGGAACGGCGTGGCGACATCGCTGAGGCGAAGCTCGAGGTTGAATCGCTGGCGCGGGCAGCGGCGGAGCAGCGTGCGGACGATGAGAGTAGACGTGCCGAGACGGAGGCCCGTGCGCGGCGTCAGTTGGAAGCACGAAACGCCGCTCTTGAAGAAAAGTTGCGCCGGTTGCAAAATCAGAGCTAGACACCGTGCGCACCAGCATGAAGTGACGAGCTGCGCCGCTGTAAAGATATGCACTCAAACCCTTGCGGTCTCTGGAGGTCGGGTATCGGTGCTGACCGTCGGGATACCTTCACCCGGGAGTCCGGCGTACTCGAGGAAGCTATGCAAGCATCTCCGCGAGTTGCCATCGCCGCGCGATGTGCTGCACCGTGGGTTTAGCGTCGGTGCCGAATTCCCGGATCGAAACAGCGTTGGGGACAGACAGTTGTTGTGGCTGGTGGTCATCGGCCTGTGTAGCTCTCGTTCGCGAGCAGGACTTCCGAAGGCTACCGAGGCTCGGACCCATACCGTCGTAAAGGAGAGTACCCGGCATCGTCCTGACGATGCCGATTGCACTGAAAGTCTCAATTCGACTTTCTTGGGGAACGGTACCGAATAATCGGCACCCCTGAGTTCGGCAGGAAAGTGTGAGCCGCTCAGCAACCACGAGTCGAGACACGCCTGGAGGCGCAGCGGAAGAGCCTCCGCCTCGGCGTCCCATGCCGTGCCCGAGTCTCGCCGCGCCGCCAATCGTCGGTTGGCAAAGCGGATGATCGGCGGCATTGGGGACGAAGCACGAAGGGGTATACTGCTGAGGCTAGGGACAGCCCTTCGGGACGCGCTCCGTGCCGACCAAGAAAGCGCATCAAGCCTTGCCCTCACGGGTGGTGGTCGAACCCGGTCCGTCGCCGGTAGTGGTCGTGCCTCCGACCGTGCCCGAGCCACCTCGGCTGCGTGGTCTGGCGGACGCGAGGCACCCCAGCGAGGATGGCCAGCCCATGGCATCGAATCTACACCAAGCGCGCACGATGGTGGATTTGGAGTACCCCGTGCGCTTCCGCTACGAGCCCCGCGAGGATGTGTTCGTCGGCATGGACATGCTCGTTTACTATCGCGAGGGCGAGGAGCCGAAGAGTGTGGTGCCGGATCTCTTCGTGTCATTCGACGTGCCGAGCTACGTGCGCGATATCTATCGCATCGAAGAGGAAGGCAAGCCTCCGGACTGGGTGCTGGAGGTGGCTTCGCCGACGACTTTTGAATACGATGTCGGGGACAAGAAGGATTTGTATGAAGAGATAGGGGTGGGCGAGTACTGGGTATACGACCCGCAAGGCGATATGCATGATCCGCGCCTGCGGGGCTGGGTGCTGGGTTCGGCGGGCTATCAGGAACTTTCCGACTTGGGGCGTCCGGGAGTGCCGGTGGCGCTGTGGAGCGAGGCACTCGCTCTAGAGTTGCACTTTGACGGGTCGGATCTGCGGGCGTGGGACCCGGCGATACCGGGCTACTTGCCGAGGATACGCGAAGAGACCCGTGCGCGCCAAGCGGCGGAACGGCGTGGCGACATCGCTGAGGCGAAGCTCGAGGTTGAATCGCTGGCGCGCCAAGCGGCGGAGCAGCGTGCCGAGACAGAGGCCCGCGCACGGCGTGAGAAAGATGCAAGGATCGCCGCTCTTGAAGACGAGTTGCAACGATTGCGAAATCAGAAGTAGCGGGGCTTCGCCCGAGACCAAAGAACTTGGGTCGGCGAGGTGGGTGCGAGCTCGCGCCGACATCGCGACTACCCCACTGCACCCGTCGGGAATCCAACCCGAGCAAGCCTGACTAGGTGTTCCGGCGTGCAGTCCATAAATGCGCTTCAAGTCATCAGAGGATGCGTCTGCAGTCCGGTCCTGGACATGCTGCTGCCCTGCGTCCCCCATGCTGGTGCCAGAGGCAGCGAAGAGGTTCGGCGGATCCAGTGGGCGTTCACGCGCTAACTGGCTTTGGCCCGTCGGCGCAGGGAAACGGGCCGCCTACCTGCTCCGCTGACCGGTTCAACGACCGGTGACCCAGATCGGCGAACCCCACGCGACCTGTTTGTCACGGTCGGTCTGACGGACGCGCACGTAATAGAAGTCCGCTTCCTCTCCAGGCGCGCCGCTGTCGCGATACTCGAAGTCGACTGTCTGGGTGTTCGGAGTCTGGCGGTAGACCTGTGAATTGTTCTTGACGATCTCGACTTCTCCCAACTTGTCCGTGCCTTCGATATGCACGCGGAAAGTCGGGCTGCCTGAGATCGATACGTCCTCGCCCATCAGGTACTCGCGGCCGTCTTCGACGAGCCTGAAGTCCACGATGATATTGTCTGTCGCGCCGTACGTTCGGCGCGCGCGGATGGCGTCGACGAGGCTCTCCCGCGAGTTGTCGGGAGCGATCAGCATCGAGTACGCGGTATGCACGCCTAGATGGTCCGAACTGGCTTGCACGCCGAGCCGGTAACCCTTCTCCCAAGCCACGGAGACCATGCCCTCCGGACGGTAGCCGCCGAACTGCTTGCGCTTCTCGTCGGCCGGTGCCGACCGCCAGCAGCCCTCGCACTCGTAGCTGTTGCGGTCGCTCTGGTAAATCTCGACGATCGGCTCCACCTCGGGGTCGTAGTCAGACCAGTCGGTACCCATGTCAGTTCCTGACGTGTGCGGCATGGCTACCGCGTTGTACTTGCGCAGGTACGCGAAGAATCGCTCGGCGCCTTGGCGCAGGTAGCTCGCCGAGAGCTGCCACTCGTAGTGCTGGTAGTCGAGGATGGGCGCGCCGCGAGAGGGGAATACCACGTTGCGGTGCCCGTTGGGGTATTTGATGGATCGCTCGTATCCGTACAGCGGGACGAATGCCGACCCGACCCGGAAGATGTCCGCGTACTTCTGGCTCCGGAACCAGTCGTATTCGTCGGCGACGCCGAAGTTGTGCTCCGTGATCGCGAGGAAATCGAGAGCGCCGGGATCGATCGCGTAGCGATAGGTGTCTTCGGTCGATCCGTCGTTGTACCCGTCCCACGAGATTTCCGTGTGCCGGTGCATGTCGCCGCGAAAGACCTTGTACCGAGCGTCGCCGAGATCGTAGACGTAGCCCCGAATTCTGGCCACGTCCTGGGCGTCGTTCGGATGTACTGGTTCGTCCGCTGCCATCTCCCTGCGCGGCCTGTTCGGAGGCTGCCGCGCCGGTTCGACGGGCGGCAGTCGCAGGGCCTTCAAGCGATGCGACGTGGCGTCGCCCGAAATAAACGGCAGCCGGGCGGCGAAGACATCCGGCATCATGTTCACGAAGTCTCGAAAGTTCCTCCGGTCGGTCGGATATGCGGCTACCAGTTGTCCGGACGAGTCCCGCACAACCTCGGTACGCATATCCGTGCGACCGGTCGAGTATGGAAGCAGCAGCATCGGTGACCACGAGTCCCCGTCGTAATAGCTCGCGTAGACCTCCCACAAGGCATGGTGAGCCGGGGTTCGCCAGTACACGTTGTGCTGCATCGGCCGCCGCAAGCGGAAGAACGCCCACACGCGGTTGCCGCCATCCACCGCCACTTGCGGGTACTCGTAGTAGTTGTTGCCCGGACCCGGATCGGGCAGCGCGGACTCCAAGTCCTGCACGGGAGCCCGCAACTGCCCGCGGTCGTAGACGGCCACGCGAATGTTTCGGGAGTTGTACAGGCCCGTGCCGTTGGCTTGGATGTCGAACGGGTAGCCCCAGTCCTTGCCCCAGTTGATCCCTGACTCGTGCCAAGCCATCCAGATTCGATTCTGCCGGTCAGCTGCGACCGTCGCGTACGCCTCGAATCTGCCTGTGGCCGCGATCGCCAGCGGGGGATCCCAGTTGCCGCCTGTCCGGCGAGCTAGGTACACGTCGTAACCGGTCGCCTCGCTGTATTGGTCCCAGCTCGCATACACTACGCCGTTGCTGTCGACTGCGAGCGACGGCTCCCAGCAATTCCCCGCCGCGACGGCGCTGACCCGGGTTGTGTCGCTCCAACCGGTGCTCGCGTCGAAGCTCTTGTGGAAGATCCCGAAGCGATCGGCGCGCGCGCCCTGCCACACCACGTGAATGCGACCCTCCGCGTCTCGCGCTGCCTTGTGATGGATGTCGGGTTGCGCCGCCTCGGTTAGCCGCTCGATCCCGCTCCAGCCCTCTCCGTCGAACGACCGAGCGTACAGGTCCCAGTTCCCGTCCACTTGCTCGGACCAAATCACCCAGATCTTGCCCTCGGCGTCATGGGCAACGGCCGTGCGGTAGACATCGCCGTCCTCGGGGCTGACGGCGTACGGCTGGTTGTCGACGTCGGAGGTACTGCCCGGGCGAATTCGTTCCGCGTAGACACGGTCCGCCATGCCGTCGAAGCCGCTGTACGCCACCCACATGCTGTCGTCGGATCCAACTGCCACCGATGGGAAGTCGTTGTCGGTTTGCCGCACGCCGCCGGGTCTCGACCCGCCGCGCCCGACCAGAGTCGACACCGGTACGCGCCCCACCGATGCGCGTCCGTCCAGGAAACCGGTGGTACCGACATCCCCCAACTCGCCCATCCGCGCAACGAAGTCCCCCTGCGCGGTTTCGAACGAGACTTCGGTCGCGGCCGAACCGTTCAAGTACACGTAGAATCGCGGCGCGAGATGAATGTCGGAGGCCAAATCCTCGAGGATGCCCTCGTCGTGATTCCGGCGCGAGAAGGGGAACGGACGTCTCGATGACGCTTCCCAGCGCCTCGGCGGGTGGATCACGTCGCCGATGCGCATCTCGTATCCGACCAACTCGACCAGTTCGCCTCCGCTGACCGAGACGGCCCCGTCCCAATTGGTCTCGGCGCGATCGCCGATGCCGAGGGTCACCAGTAGCGCGTAGTCCGCGTCGGAGGGGGGATTCCGCAGGGTCGTCTGCGTGGAAGACTGGCCCCACAGCGCCAGCGGCAGGCAAAGCGAAACGATCAGGACGCTGGACTTGAGGAGGCGCATGAACCGGAACCCAAAGGGGTATTGAGCCTATGAGAATACCACCCCGTCCGTAGATTCCGGCCAATCCGCCTGCGAACGGAAGTCGCCAATCAAGGCTCCGCGGTCAGCGCCTTCCGCTCTCTAGAACCCATCCCTGATCGATACCGACTCCCATTGGAATCAGAGGTCGAGACGTGCCGGAACTTGCCCGTCAGCGCCCCGCGCTACCGAGGCTCGAGGCGGGATCACGCCTCGCGACGAACGTAAGCGTTATGCACGTATTGCGAGACCATGCGCTGCGTGTTGAAGAACGATCCGTTCAGCGCGATCGCCGACCGCATGACCTCTGCGTAGGCGCTCGGACGCTCGTAGAACAGCGGGATCACGACGCGCTCCAGCTTGTCGTACAGCGCGTGCGCGACGCTGGCCTCGTCATCGAGGGCGCCGCGGTAATTCGCCGCGGACCAGCCGGTCACCCCTTCGACATGGCCTTCGATCCACCAGCCGTCCAGCACGCTCAGGCTGGGCACCCCGTTGAGGGCGGCCTTCATCCCGCTGGTGCCGGAAGCCTCGCGCGTCTTCTCCGGTGTGTTCAGCCAGACATCGGCGCCGCTTGTCATCAGGCGCCCCTGGTCCATCTCGTAGTTCTCGAGGTAGACGATGCGGATCTTGCCTTCCAGTTCGCGCGCCGCTTCATGGATCAAGCGGATCATGCGCTTGCCGCCCTCGTCCCGTGGATGGGCCTTGCCGCCGAACACCAATTGGAACGGGCCGATGTTCGACGCGATCCACTTCAACCGGTCGGGATTCTGGAAGAGTAGGTGGCAGCGCTTGTAGGGCGTGGCGCGTCGCGCGAAGCAGATCGTGAACACGTCTTCGTCCAACGACTGCCCGGACTGGTCGCGGACGGCCTTCAGCAACGCGCGCTTGTTGGAGCGGTGGGCGGCGGTCAGGCTGTCCAGGGGAATGTCGCTGGCGTAGCGCAGGTACGCGTTATCGGAGCGCCATTCGGGAATGTGGCGGTCGAACAGGTCGCGCATCGCCGGCGCGGCCCAGGTCAGGGAATGCACTCCGTTCGTCACGGCGCGGATCCGGTAATTGGGAAACATGTCTTGCGAGACATGCTGGTGGATACGCGCCACGCCGTTGACGTAATGCGAGCATTCCAAGGCCAGCTTCGTCATGTTGAGCGTCTGCCCGTCGAGGATCCGCGCGGCGGCGAGCAAGTCGGCGCGTCCCTTGCCGAGGACCCGCTCGACCAGCGCCCGATGGAACCTGTCGTGCCCCGCCGGAACCGGCGTGTGAGTCGTGAACACGCATTGCTGGCGCACGGCCGCGATGTCCTTTTGCGTGACCCTCTTCGCGTCGCGGGACGCCAGGTGCCGCTCCAGCAGCGACAGCCCTAGCAGCGAGGAATGGCCCTCGTTCATGTGGTAGACGTCGGTTTCGGAGTGACCGAGCTCCTCGAGCATCTGCTGCCCGGCGATTCCGAGAATCGCTTCCTGGCACAACCGGTAGCGCTCGTCGCCTCCGTACAGGTAATGCGTGAGCGCCCGGTCCCCCTCGGAGTTCGAATCGAGGTCGGTGTCGAGCAAGTAGACCGGTATGACGTGACCGCCGACGCCGCGCACGGAGTACTTCCAGCACCCGACCGCGACATCGCGCCCCTCGATTTGCACGGACGTTGCAGCGTCCATGCGCTCGAGCACGCTCTCGGGCGACCAGTCCGCGGGGTGTTCCACTTGGTCTCCCTCGACGCTGATGGCTTGGCGGAAATAGCCCTTGCGATAGAGCAAGGTTATCCCCACCATCCGCACGCCCAGATCCGCGGCGGAGCGCAGCGTGTCACCGGCTAGCACCCCGAGGCCGCCCGAGTAGGTGGGGAGATCCGACTCCAGTCCGATTTCCATCGAGAAGTAGGCCACGCGGGGCGAGACTGGGCCGTTGGTCCCTGAGGACGTTGCTTGGGCAGCGGCCTGGGATGGAGACACCGGGTTCGCCGGAGAAACCCGCATCGAAGCGGTCAATTGAGCAGTCATGGGGGATGTAGGTGATTACGCGTCAGGCTTCGACCATTCGTTGCCTCGCAACGCGCGAGTTCGATTTCACGTTCACTCCGTACAACGCGGCGTAGCGCCGGAAGACAGTGCTCCAAGAGTAAATGCTCCGCACGGCATCGTTTGCCGCTCGCTGCATTCGACGGTGGTTCTCGCGGTCTGCCCCCAATTTGATCGCCCGGCGCATCGCACGCACCAAGGCCCACATGTTCTCGCGGTCGTTGAGCGCGAAGTAGCCGATTCCGGTCAAGCCGTCGACTACCTTGGCTAGCCCGCCGACTTGGTTGACGATCGGGATGTTCCCGTTCAGCTGGGCGATCATGTCGATCAGGCCGCACGGCTCGAAGCGCGATGGCACGAGGAAGAAATCCCCGGCGGCGTAGACGCTCGCCGCCAGCCTCTCGCTGAACCCGTGGATCACCACGACGCGGCCCGGGAATTCATCGACCAGTTCCAGAACATCGGCTAGGATCGCCTGATTGCCTTCGCCGAAGAGGCACAGACCCGCGTTGGGATCCATGCGCAGCACCTCTTTGGCGGCCCGGACGATGATGTCCACGCCCTTCTGGGCCGTCCAGCGTCCGACGAAGGTGAACAGGCACCCCTCCGGCGGAAGCCGCTTGAGGTTGCCGAACCGCCGGTCCTCGGCAATGCCCCACTTGGGCGGCAGCTTCGCCCGCGAAATCCGTACCGCGAAGAGTCTGCGGAAGTCGGCTTTCCAACCGAAATCGGGCGACTTCAGCGCCGTCCGCCCGATCTCGTCGCGCAACGCGTCCGGTCCCTTGATGCTTGGATCCACCCCGTTCGCGAATCCGCAAATCCGAATGCCGTTGCGCTGGAGGAACCTGGAGAAGCCCACGACTTCGGGATCTCCGCCCGATGTCGGCATCCACGCCGACTGCACCTCCCAAGCGTAGCCCTCGCTGACGGTTGAGAGGTGATCCGCGTACAGGGCGGCGGCCCCGAACGGATCGAACTCGCCTTCGATCAAGCACTGGTCGATGGCGGCTCTTGGCAGACCGGTGATCGCCGACACGAAGTCTAGATCGGCGCAGCGCTGCCGGTAGTCGATTCCGCAATTGTGCGCGGTCGCCACGAAGCGGCTGTCGGCGAGCGGGGAGGGCGGCTCGGCGAGTTTCGCCATCATGGGCAGCATGGCCGTGTGAGCGTCATGCGCATGCACTACGAGCGACTTCGCGTCGAGGCGCTCCATCCAAGCCAGTGCCGCCCGCTGCAGCAAGACGTTCATCGCGAAGTAGTCGAAGTGCCCGGTCCCCTCGTCTACCGGGAAATCCGGGGGCGGGCGTTCGGCGCCGCAGACGTTCGCCGTGCCCGGTGGTGCCAAGACGATGGACCGGGCCTCGGCCGCCGTGTAGGTGTACGGACGTTCCTTCTCCGTGAAGCGATCCGCGATGACGAACACCAGCGTCAATCGCTCGCGACCCTCGAACTCCACGTTCTGCAGCCTCGTCACCTCGACCCGTTCAGGGGCGTCGGTGTAAGCCATCGGGATCTCGACCTCGAGCGGTTTCGGAATATGCACCTGCGCCCCGCCCCACGGCAGCACCTGCAAGATCCGGGCCGCCGCATGCTCCAGTCGACGCTGGCTGAAAGCACCGTAGTGCGGCAGCACGATCACCGTCTTGAATCCGGTGCGAGCGCTCTCGATGGCGAGTTGCAGCACAACGTCGCCGACGCCCCCGGCCGGGGCGATCTCGGCGCACTCGCGCCCTACGTGAACGATATACGGCTGGACGGAGCCGGCGTTGCTCTTGTCGTGCGGCATGGTCGGAAGTCCTCGGACACGTTTGTTCGTCGCAAACCCAACACAACGCCCGCCGGCGGTGAAGCACGAGACGCCACCGATTTCTCGGAGCCGTTCCGAACTGCGTGTCGAGGAATGGGACGCAGGCTTAGCGAGCCCTGCCCCGAATCGCTCGAAACGGGCAGCCCTATTCGTTTATCCTATCCCTACCGCAGAGGGCGGTCAAGATAGGATCTTCGATCGCTTCCACAGGGTGCTTCCAAGCCTTGTGTCGGTTCCCGCCAACTGCCCTGACCGGAGTCCGATCCGGCCCTGAGCGATCTGGCTAGCTCGGGAAATCGACAAACACCCATGTCTCGAGACGTGTCCCGGGGGTCGCCGTACCCGCTAGGTGCCACGGTAGAGGCCGCGGGCACGAACTTCTCCCTGTTCTCCGAGCACGCTGACAGCGTCAGCTTGTGTCTCTTCGGTTCAGCGCGGGATCCGTCTCCTTCCGAGACGATCCCGCTGCAGTGGCAGACCGCAGGCGTGTTTCACGGATTCGTGCCTGGGATCCGCCACGGCCAAGTGTACGGCTATCGCGTGGCGGGTCCCTGGGCTCCCGGACGGGGACACCGGTTCGATTCCCGCAAAGTGCTGCTGGATCCGTACGCCCGGGCGATCGCTCGCGAGGCTCGCTGGGAGCCGTCCCTATACGCCTATCGCGCGAACGAATATCCGGATTCCTCGGCTGTCGAGCAAGCCTTGAATGGCTTGGACAGCGCCCGCTCCGCTCCGCTCGGAGTTGTGGTAGGACCGACCACCGAGAGCAATGGCGCTGACCGCCCGCGCACCGCGTGGCGGGACACCGTGATCTACGAGTTGCACGTACGGGGCTTCACCAAACTGCATCCGGCCCTCCCGCCCGTTGAGCGGGGTACGTACAAGGGCCTCGGGTCGGAGCCCGTACTGGAGTACTTGCAAGGCTTGGGAGTCACCGCAGTCGAACTGCTGCCCGTGCAGCATTTCGTCACGGAGCCCAGACTGCGAAAGTTGGGACTGGTCAACTACTGGGGTTACCAGCCGCTTGCGTACTTCGCTCCGGAGCCCGCGTACGCGGTCGCCGGCGGGCTGGGTGCCGTGGACGAGTTCCGCGAGATGGTACGGAACTTCCACCGTGCCGGGATCGAGGTGATCCTTGATGTCGTCTTCAATCACACCGGCGAGCTAGGTCATGACGGTCCGATGCTCTCCTTCCGCGGCATCGACAACGCCACCTACTACCGCTTGGATCCTGCCGACAAACGCAAGTACCTCAACTACACCGGTTGCGGCAACACGTTCAACACGCACCATCCCGCCGTGCTTAGGCTCGTGCTCGACAGCTTGCGCTACTGGGTCGAGACGATGGGTGTCGATGGCTTCCGCTTCGACTTGGCCGCGACACTGGGCCGGACCAGCGAGCACTTCGACCGCTGGGCGCCGCTCTTCGCGGCGATACGCCAGGCTCCCGCCTTGCAGGGCATCAAGCTGATCGCCGAGCCGTGGGACTTGAAGCCGGAAGATGGAGACCAGCTCGGGAACTTCCCCCGAGGGTGGTCCGAATGGAATCGCTGCTTTCGAGACGACGTGCGGCGCTATTGGATGGGACACGACCGCCGAGCGTCGGCGCTCGCGACACGGCTGGCGGGCAGCAGCGATGTGTTCCGGCATCGCAGGCGCAGGCCCCAGGCGAGCATCAACTTCGTCACGTCTCACGATGGCTTCACCTTGGCGGACTTGGTGACGTACGAAAAGAAGCGCAACGACGCGAATGGTGAGAGCGGTCGGGACGGAGAGGACTGGAACCATAACTGGAATTGCGGGGCGGAGGGCCCGAATGCGGGTCCGGAGATCTTGGAATTGAGAGAGCGCGTGCGCCGGAATCTGCTCGCGACCCTGTTGCTGTCCCAAGGCGTGCCGATGCTGGTCGCTGGTGACGAGTTCGGACGCACGCAAGCGGGGAACAACAACGCCTACTGCCAGGACAACGCAACCAGCTGGGTGGACTGGAATCTAGCCAAGGAGCATCCGTTGGCCGAGTTCGTACGGAAACTCCTGCGGATTCGCGCGACGGAGCCCGCATTTCGGCGCGAAGCCTTCTTCGAGGGTGCCGCGGACTCCGAGACCGGACGCAGGGACATCGCTTGGCTCCGCCCCGATGGCACGGAAATTCTGTCGTCCGAATGGTCCTCAGGTGGGCACGAATGTTTCGGAGCGGATATCGCTGGTAGTCGCGGGCGGCGGTATCTCATGCTCTGCAACCCGACTGCCGAGCCCTGCGGATTTCAGTTGCCCGGCGTTGGGTGGAAATTGCTGTTTGACACTTCGATCCCCGATGCTGCCAGCGATACGCTGCCGGGCGCGGCATATGAAGTTGGCACCCGCAGTCTCGTGCTATTGGTGAGTGCCTCGTGAAACCCCTGGCCGTACAATTGACTTCTGAACTCTTCCTAGCGGATCTCACCACGGCTTGGATGCGACCACTTGGGGCGAGATTCGGCCGTGCCGCGCGCCCGCATCGCCGGGCCAGCTAACGATGCGAGAGATTTACCTTGACGCCAACGCTACCGTCAGGCCATTGGAGTCGGTGGTCTCGGCGGTGTCGACAGCGATGCGCGACGAATGGGGGAACCCGTCAAGCGCGCATAGGTGCGGCCCGGCTGCGCGACGCGTGTTGGAACGCGCGCGCGATGCCACGGCGACTCTACTGACCGGCATCGACCCCGAAAACGTGGTGCTTACCTCGGGCGGCACGGAGGGAAGTAACGCGATCCTCTCGTCAGCGGCACGCAACGACACGACGATCGTGATTTCCACTGTCGAACATCCCGCTACGAGGATTCCGGCGGAGCGGGCCGCCGAAGCTGGAGCGAGTCTCGTGGTGATTCCGGTGGACGCGAACGGTCGGGCAGACCCAGCCGATTTCGGGAGGGCTGTTTCCAAATCAGCGAGTCCCAACGTCTTGGTTTCGATACAGTGGGCGAACGGCGAGACCGGCGTGATTCAGCCGATTCAGGAAATCGTCCAAGCAGTGCGCTCGGCGCGTCCCGACTCGTTCATCCATGTTGACGCGGCCCAATCGATCGGGCGGCTGCCCACTCCCACGGATGGCATATCCGCGCTTACGTTCTCGGGCCACAAGCTTCATGGTCCGCAGGGAACGGGAGCCCTCGCATTCGGTGTGGACGACCTTGGTAGGATTCCAGCATTGCTGGAGGGTGGTGGTCAGGAACGCTCCCAGCGGTCCGGCACGGAGAATGTGGCCGGAGCTGCGGGCCTTGCTGTTGCTTTGGAAGCGAGGGCTTCTGCGTTGGACGATGCCATCACGAGGCTGCGTGCGATGAGAGACGCATTCGAGGCACAGGTCTTGGAGCGCGTGCCTAGGGCCATGATCAACGCAGAGCAGTGTCCTCGCACGCCGAACACGTCAAACATCCGCTTCGCTGACGTTGATGGGATGTCGTTGGTCGCTCGACTCGACGCGCAGGGCATCCGGTGTTCGCAGGGGTCTGCGTGTTCGTCCGGGCGACCCGAACCGTCCCGCGTGCTGCGTGCCATGGGTCTGTCCGAGGACGAAGCGTATGCGAGTGTCCGGTTCTCGTTCTCGGTCCTGAATACTGAGGAAGACGTAGCGGACGCGGCACGGGCAATCGCCCAGCTTGTCGGGAGGTCGACATGATCGCGCCTGACGCGTCTCGCGCCCGATTCGAATACGGTCGGCACGAGACGTTTCCCGTCCGCCACGGGTGGCTCACGAAAGGCCTCCGTCGGATGTCCGAAGACGGGTTCTATCGGGGGGATTTGGAGACTGCCGACGCCTTGGGGCTCGGAAGCAACATGGCCAAGTCCCTGCAATTCTGGTTAGAAGCGACCGGACTGGCTGAGAGCGCATACCGATCGAACACTGACCGTCACGGATCTGGCCGGAAACGGAAGGAGTGGTGCATCACGGAGTTCGGGCAGACCGTTCTCGATCGCGATCCGTTCCTCGAACTCCCGGCTAGTTGGTACTTCCTTCACTTGATGCTCGCTCAGCGCGAGAGGAGCGTGTGGGGTTGGTTCTTCAACGACTATCCCGAACGCTACTTCACTAGGGACGACTGCATTCGGGCATTTCAATCTCACGCCGAGCATCAAGCTGCGAATGTACCAAGTCTTGCAATGGCGCAGAGGGAGATCGGCGTCTTGCTGCAAGCGTACTCGATCCAACAGCGGGTGGCTTCCGAAGATCCCGAGAATGCCACGGTCTGCCCACTTCGTGACCTGCGACTCGTCGTTCGGCACACTGACGTCGACCGGTTCGAGAAGACTCAGCCGATCGATGCTGTGCCGGTAGAAGCGTTCCTCGCCTGTGCTGGGAGGCTAGCCAAGCGGACAGGTTCGGATAGCACTTCGTTCACGGCACTTGTGCGGAGTCGGTTTGGTCCTAGGAGAATCCTGGGCTTGGGCGTCGATCAAGTTGAGAGCGCAGTCGAGCAAGCGGTCGAACTTTACGGCGGGGGTGGCGCTCGGGTTACCATATTGGGGTCGGAGCGACATCTCGAGTTGCCGGATACTCCTCCCAACGAGTGGCTAAAGGCGCACTACCGGCGGATCGGGTGGTCTAGGGGATGACTGGACCAGCTTTCTTGCGGGCGGTCGACTTGAAGGATGACCTTGCAGCGCCCGAGCGCTTGGCGCACTACCGACCTACCCGTCGATCGCTGCCGCTCGTCCGTGCGATACTTGACGGCGGTGCGTGGATGGTGATTGCCCCGTACGGTAGCGGCAAGTCCTTGTGCGCTGGGATAGGTGCATTGTTGTCGTCTGATCCCTCGTCGTCCGCAAACGGTCTCGCGCCGGTCTTGGATCGCATGCAAGGCGTCGATCCGGATCTTCGACATACGATTCTGGAACACGAGCGGCAGGGGTCCAAGGGACGCTCGGTGGTGTTGACCGGCCATACCCCTGATGTGGCGACCGCATTGGCGTATGCCTCCCAACTGAAGTTCGACAATGGGGACCTCGCTGCCGTTTGGGGTCAACTAACTGGTCGGTCGGGGGGGGGGGCGAGTAGCAATCGTCTCGTCATAATCTGGGACGAATTCGGTCGTCACCTTGAAGGCCTCGCTGCAGAGGGCCGGTCACGCGATCTACACGCTGTCCAGCAGTTAGCGGAGTGGACCGAACGTGCCAAGGACCCGCCCGCAAGTCTCGTTCTGCTGATGCATCAAAGCCTGCTTGCGTACGCAAGCAGCCTGAACCAGACCTCGCGGAGTGAGTGGAAGAAAATCGAAGGCCGGTTCCGATCCCTTCGATTCCTTGAAGACAGCCAAGAGATATACAGCCTCGCCGCTGAATTCGTCGCTGACCTCCGGAAGCAGACAAAAGCGAAGAAGGCGAACCGTATCCAGTCAACTCCGTCCTCGGTCAGTGAGCGAGCCGTGGACGAGCGATGGTTCGACGGCGCGGATGCGCGGCACGTGTCGCGTCTGTTGCGTGACTGCCGTCCCGTGACGGCAGCGGCACTCCATGCGTTGCCCCATGTCGTAGCTCGTCTTGGTCAGAATGAGCGCAGCCTATTCGCCTTCGTCCAAGAAGCGGACCTTGGCAGCACGGTGGGCACGACTGAAGTCTACGAAGCGTTCGCCAATGCGATGCGTTCCGACATCGGTGTCGGCGGTACGCACCGCAGGTGGATTGAAACCGAAGATGCCCTTGCCCGGGTTTCCGACGAATTCCAGCGAGAGGCGTTGACCGCCGCATGTCTCCTGCAACTCGGGGTTTCTGGGGAGCGGAAGCACCTCGGTAGAGCAGCCCTTGAGCTTGCTGTGGAGAGTCGGGGAACCGACGCCCGTACTGCTTCTGCGACGGTCGACGCACTCATTGATAACAAGCTGCTGCTGCACCGGAAATCAAACGACGACATATCCATTTGGCATAGTGCCGACATCGACCTTGCGACGCGCGTGCGTGACGAGCGAAGCAATCGAGAGAGCGAATTCTCGCTCGTTGCCTATCTCAACGACCACCGCCCGGCACCCGTCATTTACCCGACGCGCCACAACGCAGAGCGTGGTGTGGCGCGGTACTTCGTCGGTCGGTACATCGATACGCAGTCGCTACTCTCGGCCCAAGCTCTGGAGGCGGTTCAGGAAGGTGACAAGTGGGGCACTGTTTTCTTCGTTCTCACCGATACGGCGGAAGACCTAGCGAAGGCGAAGCAGTTTCTGGAGAACGATGGTGCCCGGGCACACCAGCCTCTAGTGTTCGTCCTTCCAGAGTCTCCAATACCGGTAGCGGATGCCGCCCTTGAGGTCGCGGCAATATCGGCACTGCGCCAGGACGACGGACTACTCGGCGAGGACCCCTTAGTCGGCCGCGACCTAGAGGAACTCCATTCCGTCGCCCGAAGGCACTTGGACTTGGTCTTGCATGGTCTTGTATCGGACCGTCCAACGACGACAGTTTGGATGCACGGTGGCACGAGACTGAACGTTAATCCTGACGTGCCGGCAAGCATCGCCCTATCGAAGATCTTGGACGAGAGGTTTCAGTACACGCCCAAGATTGCGAACGACCAACTCATGCGCAATTCGCCCACCGCTCAGATGCGGAGCGCTCAAGTGCGTTTGATTCTGCGGATCATGGAGCACGGATACCGTGCGCACCTTGGGTACGCCCAAGGCGACACATCAGCTGCAGCTTCGCTATACCGGACCGTGCTGGAGCGAACGGGTCTGCACCGAACCCGAGGTGGGAGAGGTCGTTTCGCAGAGCCAGATGAACTCGAGGACCCCGGCCTCCGCATGGTTTGGAGCAGACTGCGGACGTACTTCACGGATCCTCGCAAGGGCTCACCGAAACCGCTTTCGGAAATCGTGGACGGGTTACGGAACGCTCCGATCGGCTTGCCGGACGGAGTGATTCCGATCATGGTCATGGCTGGTTATCGAGCGTTCGCACGGATCGTGAGCTTGCGCACGGATGGGGAGTATGTTCCCGACATCCTTGGGTTTGAGTCACGCAACATGTTCGCCGAACCAAGCAGGCACTCAGTGACCGTGCATGAGGCCGACGAGGAGACTGAACGCTACCTCGTAGACCTAACCCGGGTTTTTTGCGGGAACGCCCCCAGAACTCATGAAGAGCGGTTGCGACGAGCCTGCGACGCCCTCTCAGCGTGGAAAGAGAAGGTCCCGCCTGTTGGCTGGCGGTCCACTCGCCTAGGCCAAGAAGGACGTGACTTGCTGTACGAAATCGGACGCGCGGAGGATCTTCCGAATCTGCTTCTCAGTTCGCTTCCCCAACGGTTCGGCAACGGCGATGCAGATCGGTACGCAGCGACCATCAGTGCAATCGCGAGAGCGGTGGACCGAGTTGAGGCCTTGACCAAGACCTACCGGCGCGAAGCGGTGCAAGCCATTGGCGACGTGCTGTCCGTGAGACCAGGAACCGATGCTCCCGAGACCTTAAGGGAATGGGTGGGCTGCCTCGACCTAAAGCGGTTGCTTGACCGACCAGAACTGAAGAGTACCGACAAGGCTGTCCTGCGCCATGCTACCGAGGCGGTCAACGGGAGTTCGACAATCGACGATCTGGCCGAGGGACTCAGTTCAATTCTCCTGCAGAGGCGTATCGACGAGTGGCACGACGCCACAGTCGGCCAATTCCGCCGCCAGCTCAGGGAGTGCAGGCAACGAATCGAGGACACGGCACTGGAGTCCTCAAAGCCACCTCCGTCAATTGCACCACTTGTGATGGCCAGGATCGAATCGCTGCAAGGCATCCTTGACCGCGTGAGCCGAGTGAGTCCGCAACGGAAGAGTGCGTTGAAGGGGAGGGCTCAGCCATGACTCCTTCCTATACATGCGATGCGACCTCTGATCGTGACGCCCGTCACGTGGTTCCCATATCGGGGGGCAAGGACAGCACTGCGCTGGCAGTCTATCTGTCCCAGACATATCCTGATCTGCCGTTCGAATTCGTATTCTCGGACACAGGAGCGGAACTTCCGGAGACCTACCGATACTTCGAGCGTTTGGAACATGTGTTGGGCGTGGACGTCACACGCGTGTCCGCCTTCGAACTGCTAGAGGTGGAGCAGAAGCCCGGCCGGACACCCTTCGACATCGTGTTGTACGAACACTATTCGGGATTTCTACCGAGCCCGAGTTCTCGGTGGTGTACTCGGATGCTGAAGATCCGTCCGTTTGAAGAATTCATCGGATCCGCTC
The DNA here is from genome assembly GCA_965242625.1 of Bryobacterales bacterium. Lineage (GTDB taxonomy): Bacteria > Acidobacteriota > Terriglobia > Bryobacterales > UBA6623 > VXMF01. The sequence continues at coordinate 3,389,018 of CBDEST010000005.1, forward strand.
CGGCTTACTCATACATCGCGATTCGGGCTGACGAATCGCGACGTGGCTACACAGGAACCGGAAGCAAGCCCGTGCTGCTCTCGGAGAAGCCGAACATCACGCCCGTATACCCGTTTCGCGACGAGGGATTGACGATTGCAGATGTTCACCGCATCTTGGACGAAAGCGGACTCGGGCTTCCGGAGTACTACGAATGGCGCTCGCGGTCAGGCTGCTACTTCTGCTTCTATCAGCAGATTGCTGAGTGGCAGGGCTTGAAGGAACGGCACCCTGAACTATTTGAGAAAGCGAGGGCATACGAGCGGAAATCGGAGACTCGCGACTACACGTGGGTCGCCGGCCGATCACTCGAGGATGTAGAGCACATGCCACGGCGTCAGGTTCGGAGCAAGTCGGACGAGGACGGATGCGCGATCTGCCACCTGTAGAGGTACTGGAGATATGACTGTGCATCCCCATTCCCCAGTTTCACACGCACCTACGGCCCCGGTGCGTTCCCGGACTCGAGGTACGCGGATCCCCTCGCGTGGTGAATCGAAATCCTTGAACGGATTAGAGCGCCATGCTCATCTTGCAATCGAATCAAGGCTAGCGGCACCATCGGTCGATGACCTAGCCGACACGCGCGACGAAGAACAGGGCAATCGACGATGCACTCGTTGTGCGTCCTAGTGTGCAGTGAGAGAAAAGATGGCAAGCGACAACCTGAACGTCGGACTAGGACTGACTGCTACTCAATTCTGTGAGTCGATCAGTGACCGCCATCTCCGTCAATTCCTCGATCCGACAATCCTACCCACACTTGACGCAATTCTCGGCAGCGACCTCGCCGGGCCCAAACTACGGCAGGTCACTCGAGTGCTCGTCGACTTCAATACGTTACTTGCCAACACTCGAGACCGAGAGCGGATCTTGGAGCTTATGCCAAGCCACAAACTGGACGAGCTTCGAGATAGAATTGGACGAGACTCTCGTACTGCATCGTCTGCAGAATGGACCGACCACGAACTCCGACAGTTGCGGGAATTCTTTGGGCTCATGGAACAGGATGGTACTCAGGAACGACCATTCAATACCGTTGTGGTCGAACCCGAATACGGCCTATTTGAACACCAACGCCGAGCGATCGAACAGCTAACGCCATTGTTGACTCAAGACGAACGCCGTGCCGTTCTGCATCTGCCGACAGGTGTCGGAAAGACGCGAACAGCCATGCACGTAGTAGCCACTATACTACGCACAAACGATCCGTCCGTCGTCATCTGGCTTGCATCTGGGCAAGAGTTGCTAGAGCAGGCTGTAGTAGCATTCAAAGAAGCTTGGAAACACTTGGGGACCAGACCGGTAAAGGTAGGTTCAATGTGGGGTGACCGTAGGCCCAATCTCGACACATTCACGGATGGGTTCCTTGCGGTGGGGCTCGCCAAAGCGTGGGCCCTGCTTTCTCGCCAAGACCCCGGCTGGGCGGCCCGTCTCGCCCCAATGACCAGGCTCGTGGTATTTGACGAGGCTCATCAGAGCATTGCACACACTTACCAACAAATCGCCAACGAGTTTTTGCTAGACTATCGCTGTGCATTGCTGGGCCTCACGGCGACACCTGGACGAACGTGGTCTGATATTAGTGAAGACCGGAAACTGTCGGAGTTCTTCGCAGAAAATAAGGTTACGTTGGACGTGCCGGGAGACAATCCAATTGAATATTTGATCGAAAACGGGTATCTCGCACGCCCTAACTTCCGAACTCTATTCAGCAAGCCAGGAATCGAGATACAACGTTCGGAACTGGATCGCATTTCTTGCCAGTTAGAAATACCAAGCGGTATCATTGCCTCTCTATCGATGAGTGAGCAGTACATTGCCGCCGTGACTGATGGAATCCTTCAACTAATTGAGAGTGGACACATTAGGATCTTGGTGTTCGCTGCAACTGTCGACCACGCACAGATCATTGGAGCGATTCTATTAGCCCGAGGCGTTCGTAGTTTTGTCGTTACAGCTACTACACCTCGGCACCAACGAGAACGAGCATTGAGAGTGTTTAAGTCGAGTGATCGATCAGCAACTGTTGTCGTAAATTTTGGTGTGTTGACGACCGGATTCGATGCACCAAAGGCAAGTGCCGTTGTAATCGCACGTCCGACACAATCGTTGGTGCTGTATAGCCAAATGGTTGGTCGTGCGATACGTGGTCCAAAGGCGGGGGGGACCGCAACCTGTGACATCCTCACGGTTGTGGATCCGGGCCTGCCGGGATTTCGGGGTGTCGCAGAGGCATTCCTAAACTGGGAGGACGTTTGGTCATGACCAACAAACAACAACAACTCAACTTCTCGATCATCGATACTCAGATGACCGTGAACTCCATGCGCGACAGCGGCTATAAGTCGACCACTCATGCTCTTGCAGAGTTGATCGACAACTCGATTGAGAGCGGTGCGACGATGATTGAGATCTTCGGCGTGTCTCGCCGAGACATCCGCACTCAACGGTTCACTCTCCAAGAGTTGGCAGTGCTCGACAACGGCGAGGGGATGGATCCCATCACCTTACGCGGGAGTCTGCGCTACGGACATGGAACCCGTCGCGACCGACGTGGTATCGGTCGCTTCGGGTTAGGTCTTCCGAACTCGTCGATGTCTCAGGCAAGGCAAGTAGACGTATGGTCGTGGCAATCGGGTGCGACAAACGCCCTCCACACTCGGCTCTCAATCGATGATGTAAAAGGTGGCGCATCCGAGATACCCGAACCGACAATGGATACGATTCCACTGCCATATCGAGTTGCTAGTCGCAATAAATTTGAGGATTCTGGTACCCTTGTAGTCTGGTCAGACCTAGACCGAGTTGAGTGGAAGCAGGCCTCAACAACTTTTCGACACATAGAAACCCTTCTAGGTAGGGTATATCGACGTTATCTCGCAAAGATCACTGAGCGACTACACGCGGATGATCCGAGAGGGGAGCAGCTCGGAAAGCAGCGTAGTATCACATGTATTCCAGTGCGAGATGTCAACGGAGTTATCGACGTCGCGGATGAAGATATCGTAGAAGTAAGGCCGAATGATCCACTTTACTTGATGACGGAGACATCTTGTCCAGAGTACTTTGGAGTGGGTCCGATGTTTAAGGAATTAGAAGGAAGTCCTTTTCGTGTACCTGTCATTTACAATGGCACAAAGCACAGTGTGACTATTAGGGCAAGCTATGCCAAATCCCATGTTCGTGATCCGTCCGACAAGGATGCCAAGTGGCCTGAGAAGTATTCCGGATGGGAGTCCGGAAGCACTCCGTGGGGCAAGCACGCGAATGCCAATAGCGGTGTTTCGATGATGCGAGCACATCGTGAGATTCAACTCGATGAGTCTTGGATTGATCGAGCCGACGCGAGAGAGCGGTGGTGGACGATAGAGATTGACTTTCCGACGGCACTGGATGAAGTGTTCGGGGTTACAAACAATAAGCAAGGAGCAGTGAATCTTCAGCGATTGGCGGGCTACGATGATTGGAAGCGTTATGCTCTTCCCGATGAAAGTTCAGTTGGTGATGTACGTCGCAGGCTTCAAGCAGACGGTGATCCGCTTGCTTACCTATTCGACCTAAATAAGCAAATCTTGAATGCGATAGGGCTGATGCGGCTTCGTGTACGAGAGGCTCGGAAGCGACGCGGTACGCGTCATGTCGACGACAAAGACAAAAAGGCTGATGCAAAAGTGACAGCTGCGATCAAGCGTCGTATCGGAGATGACCATCGGGGAGTTTCGGATCGAGAGGGGGAAGTGGGCACAGAAGAAGATCATACGAAGGCGCAGGTAAATTCTTTGGTTGAAAGGCATCACTTCGATCCTCAGGATGCTCTTCAACGAATCCTCGAAACGAATAGTACAGGCAGTCGAGTTCGGTTGATTCGCGCCGCTCTAAACATTCCCGCATTCTTCGAGGTCGAGCCGTTGCCCAACGTGATTCAAGTCGTGCTCAATCAGAATCATCCGGTGCATGCACACTTGTATGAGATGATGCATGGGGACTTCGATGATCTTGATGACGATGGACTGCGTACGCGGTTAGCGAATGCCGCCGCCGCTTTTCATGTTCTCATCTATGCGTGGGCACGCTACGAGGAAGAACAAAGCACTAGGGATCGCCGTGCGGTACGAGATGCTCGCCTAGAGTGGGGCAAGTACGCAGAGGAGTTCTTTGACGAGGACGATGACTCGCCCGAGTCTGCCGAGTAGGTACCATAGTTGATGCCGCACAAGACCAGCACCCAAGGAGAGCGGATCAGGCTGCTCTTCGAAAATGTAGATGATGACGTAACTATCATCGCCCCGTTCATCAAGGTGGACGCCCTGCACTCGCTCCTAAGCGTCATTCCTTCGAGTTCGTATTTGCGCTGCGTCACGCGCTGGATTCCCCGTGAGATAGCGGCTGGAGTGTCCGATCTGCAGGTATTCGAGGTGTTACTCAGGCGTGGTAATGCGAGGGTGTCGTTGGTTGACAATCTACATGCCAAGATGTATATAGCTGGGAGTAGGTGTCTGGTCGGGTCGGCGAATCTGACGTTGGCGGGTTTGGGCGAAAGAGGGCAGCAGAGCAACATCGAAGTCCTCGTGGAAACCAACATTCGTAATCCGGGAATAGTATCGACACTCGATGAAATCGCCTCAGTGCAGAGAATTGCGACTAAGGAAATCGCCGAGTCCGCTCGACTTCTTGCAGATGTCATCGCGGACGAATGTGACTCAGATGGCCAGTCGAACTCATTGTGGATCCCAAAAAGTAAAATACCGCAGCATGCATTTCGACTTTATTCGGTTCCACCGACAGGATTCATAGGCAAGGCTGAGCGGACACTTCTCGTTGATCTCGCTAGTTTTCAGCCTGGTCTCGACGAAGGTGAATTCCGGAAGGCTGTCCGTTCGGCTCTGTACTCAATTCCAATGGCAGGGCAATTTCTAGAGTCACCGAGGGATAGTTTCGTTAGTCGAGCCGAAGCCTACTCCGCTCTCAAGATGGATGTAGATGACCAGTTTTCGGTTGAGGATCGATGGCATTCGTTCGTTCAGTGGATGGCATATTTTTTCCCTGACAGAGTGATGATTCAAGAACGTACTGAACTTACACTTCGGCGTGCGCAACGGGTTCTGTGAGCGACCACCCGATAGATGGATTTGGTTTCTCCAGAATGGTTTCTCTTAGTCGGCTTGCAGGTGTGTAGTTACGCTCGTCTAGTTGCGTTATAGTGCCGCAGAGGCTCGGGCTTCACAGTTGTCTGCACTTTGGCATATTGGGGAGGGCAGATATGAAGCTGTGCATGGTGATCATGTGCGGAATCGGCATAGCGGGTAGAATCTATGGGGAACTTCAAGGGGTGCATGCGAGTGTCCCTAGGGAGCTTGCGTGGTTAGTTTCACTGCACTTCGCTTGGTTCGCATCGGCGATTCTATGACCGTTGCGTTGGGGCGTTGGTCAGGTCTGTTCCCACCGCATTCCCGGCGTGGGACGAGGATCTATTCGCTTCACTTTCGTTAGTGCTACTAGAAAATGTCATTCGGGCGCTCGCTAAGTCATCGGTCGCACGGGTGCTTCGGTTGCACGAGGTAGTGATTCGACCGCATTGGTCTGCGCAAGGTACGCATTCCCTGCGTCCAAGATGAACGTACGCATCTGTTCGTCGACCGGGTTATGAACCCTAGCTCGACAGCGTGACCTCTGCGGTTGTTCTTCCGCTGGCGTCCGAAGGCAGATGTACTTGTACTTGGGGCTAGGATCACCAGTCAGCCATGTGCGGGCGTTTGCGGTGATGTGTCTTCTTCAGCACGGATGCTCACTGTCCAAGACTGGGATCGATTCACATCAATACAGGTGGACACGATTCCCAGCAACAGGTTGACCGCAACTCGGCGACGAGGGATGATCTATGATTGGTAGGCGATAAGGGTGCAGAACGACCGCTGGGCAATGGACACATCATCGCCAAACTGGGCAGTGACGAAAAAATCTACGGTCAGGTGCCCTTCATCGGCGAAGATGAGATTGCCGTCGTGGCCGACGCAATCAAGAGGGCGTGGAAAGAGCCGCAAGAGTAGATAAGCCGACCGCAAGCAGCGTCAGATCCGGCAAGCAGGTCGGCGGTGCGCTGTACCTGCATGTCTCCGCCTTGGACGCAGCGTCAGCGACCCGCAAGCGCGCAGTCGCCGAAGCGGCGCGCCTGGCGGGCCTCGCGAACGGCGCGTTCAACGTAGTCAAGATTCAGGGCAAGCCCCCGACACGGGTCTCCCTGCTGGCTTACGAAGACTTCGATGAGAATCCGTTTCCCGCCCTGCTTGAAGGCTGGACGGTCGATCTGAAGGAGCAGCGGAGTGTCCGCCGATCTTACCGGAACTCAGGCAACCCGCCCATCCTGCATCGGAAGGAACTGCTGCTCGCGGGAGACGACCCACGGCGTGACACTTTCGCACGGCTGACAGGAGAGCTTGAGCGGCGAGGTCTGTTCGAGAACCCACACCTCATCGGATTCCGCCGTCAGTGGGAACGGCGTCTCGCGGACGCCAACATCAGCGTCCGCGGCCACTTCGTCGCTGACGAGCCGACTAGCTCGCAGTCCCGCCTCGAACAGAAGCAAAGCGTCAATCGCCACCGCACGGCGATCTCGCGCAACACTCTGTCCGTACCGATGCAGGCCTTGGCCCGGCACGGCTTCCTCGATGGTGACCACTCGGTCTTCGATTACGGGTGCGGTCGCGGAGACGACCTAGCGATCCTGATCGACGCGGGGGTCCAAGCCAAGGGATGGGATCCCCACTACTCGGTCGAGGAATGCCTCGAAGAATCAGACGTCGTCAACCTGGGTTACGTGCTCAACGTGATTGAAGACCCTGACGAACGGATCAAGACTCTGCAGGCGGCGTTCCGTCTGACGAAACAAGTCCTCGCCATCGCCGTATTGGTCGTGGGCAAGGCGGACACTTCGACGTTGCGACGCTACCGAGACGGCTTCCTGACGGGAGCCGGGACATTCCAGAAGTACTTCGCGCAGGAAGAGATCCGGTGGTTGATCGAACGCGCCACCCAGCAGGAGCCGGTGGCCGTCGGTCCGGGTTTGTTTTTCCTGTTCCGCGACAAGATAGTCGAGCAGCGGTTTCTCGAGAAGCGGCATCACCGACCACGAGACGTCTCGAATCTACTCAGAGCCTCGCCGCTGCGAGCAGATCTCCGGACTTCGCGCAGCGAAGAGTTGCTTGAACAGAATCGGGAAGTGGTCGAAGCGACATGGTCGAAGGCTCTGGAGTTGGGCCGCCTTCCGCACTTGGACGAACTCGACCCCTCCGTCCGTCGCGAACTCGTCGAGCGACTGGGGTCGGTTCGAAAGACCGCAAGACTTGCCGCGATGGTGTATGACACCGATGCGCTCGAACAGCAGCGAAAGTCCCGGATTGAGGATCTTGCGGTCTACTTCGGATTGAACCTGTTCAGCAAGCGCAGGCGCTATAGCGAGCTGCCTCTCGAACTGCAACGCGACATCAAGGCGTTTTTCGGTTCCTACGCCCGCGCCGACGAAGCGGGCCAGGATCTGCTCTACTCCCTCGGCGACCCCAAAGTCATCTACGACGCCGCTCTCGAGGCTAGCTCTCGGGGCGTCGGTTTTCTCAATGGAATGCACTCGTTGCAGCTGGACGGACGGCTGCTGGATCGACTCTCTGGACCGCTTCGCGCATTCATTGGGTGCGGGGAGCAGCTATACGGCGAAATCAAGGATGTGGACCTAGTGAAGATCTTCATTCAGTTGAGCAAGCTCACCCTGTTCCGATTCGACCACTACGATGCGGTGCCGATGCCGCGACTCCGAGACGGCGTCAAGATCGATCTTCGGGAGCAAGATGTTCACTTCTTCCGAGTGGATACTCCACGCATGCCCAAGTTGCTCTACTTGAAGTCCCGCTACATGGCTGTCGACCTGCCGGGATACGAGCGCCAAAAGGCGTTCGACGACCAATTCGAGGCACTGGGCCTCTTCGATTTCGACACCGGTGGACCTGAGACAGACGAATTGATCGCTGGCCTGCGCTCCGCCAATGTCGTTGTGCGAGGCTTCAACATCGAGCAGAGAGTGAAGCCCACGTAGCTTCACGGTTGACTCGCGGGTTCTCGCTCTCGCGGATGCGTTACCGCGTCTCTGTCGGCGGACCGGATGCCGATACGGAGCGAACTCGGGGCGGATCACCGGTCGGCTTGCACCCAACCGCCGGTGCCGGATGTTGAACGGCTCCCGGACCCGCCATCCATCCTGCGGTCGCAGATGCTTCATCACCTTTCGCGGTCTCGTGTTCCGCCGAACGCCCGTGTGTGACCAACACGGCCCGCTGGGCGTACACTGACTCGAGGCCCCATGTCTGCTGACCTGATGAAGCGAATCACCGTGGAGCCGGGGAAGTGCGGGGGCCGTCCTTGTATCCGGGGCATGCGGATTCGAGTACAGGACATTCTGGAACTCATGAACGCTGGAGCTTCGCACGCCGAGATTCTGGAAGACTATCCGTATCTCGAGGAAGAGGACATCCAAGCCGCCTTAGCCTACGCTGCCCGCTAGGTCGACCACCCGGTCCCTGTCGCGCCGAGATGGCGTTAGTCGACTAACCAGCCGCCGCCAAGGCTTGCAACCGGTCGGTCGCGGACCGCGGCCGCTCACAGGCCTTGAGCCTTGCATCCAATGGGATCGGAATACTTGAACGACTCTGGCCCTCGATCGCAGCTTGCCCAGAGACGCGAGCGAATCGTCCAAGTTGTTCAAGGGCGAGGAGGGATCGATGACCGAGGCTCCCGCCGATCGATACGCAAGGCGGTGTTGCTGATCGAAGGCGCCTAATTCCCCTGTCCCCGGCGAGAGTTCTAGCCTTGACTGCGAATTAAGTACATCGAGATGAACGCGAACGACAGTCCAGCGACCAGCAGGACGGTTCCCACGCGGCGCTCGTCGTAAGTCTTGAACCACAGGTAGATGCCGGTTACGCCGATCAGGAAGAGTCCGCACGAAGTGAGTAGGAGCACGGCACCCCACACGTTGATCAGCGCTTGGTCGTGCCAGAAGCCGTGCGCGAAATGCATCCCGAGCAGCATTCCGGTGAACGCCTGACGGTTCTCGCGAACGTGGGCTTCCGTCGCGCCTTCGGTGTATCGGATCTGGTATCCGGTTCCGAGGCGTCGAATCAGCAAGCTGAACTCCCCGTCTTCCGCTGGCTGGACACGGGCGATCTCCCCTCGCAGTCCGTGTTCCTCGATCAAATAGGACCCCAGCGCTCGGGGCGTCCTCGCCCGCTCCGGATCAACCGTGAGAGTGCGTTCCGAGACAGTGGGTCTCGCCGAGAACCAAGTTCGATGGGCGAGCCGCACCGAACTCACCATGTAGACTCCCAGCGCGAGCACGAATGCGAGTCCCAGAATCAGATGGGTGTTCCGCATCAGACGGTACATGGCGTTACCTCAGTCCCGCGTATAGCGCGACCATCGCAAGGGCCGAGAGTCCGACAGTCCACCACGCCCAGTGAATCCGGGGCCGCGTGGCCAGCCACATGTATCCGCCGGATAGCGTCATGAAGATCACGGCCCACATCGAGAATTCGTTGTACGCTCCCCACATCTGCGCTTCCCAGCCGGGGTTGTGGTACGTGAACGTCTGGTAGTGCAGGATGTTCAGGAATCCCACAAACGGGCTGCGAACCGCTTCGACGCGGAGCTTCCCTTCGTTCTCCAGCAGGATGAGCCGACGTGTGCCGTTAGGCGTCAGATAGCGGACTTGAAGACGGCCTTGGGCGTCGCGACTCGGCTTGCGTCCGGTCTGGATGAAAGGCAAGCCGGACGCGACGATCATCGCGTCCGTGACTTGCTGGTCGGTGGCCGCGCCGTCGACTTGGAAGTCGATCATGCGCACCTCCGTGTCGGGGCGCACGCGCTCGGCTGGCGCGGGCAGGAAACTCGCCCAGATCCCGACGATTCCCCAGACCGTGAACCCGGTGAAGCTGAGAAGACCGGCGTAGATGTGGAGCTTCTTGATCCAGCGGTACAAGCCCTGCATCCTGTGAAACGATTGTATTGCCTCGCGTCCGGCCTGCTAGCCCGCATTTGGGATTCCGCCCGAACCTGTTCGTCACGGCCCGCAGCACGTCCTGCAGGGCTTGACGGTCTGATGACCGATCTGCCGGTCGCGCTTTTCGACGGAGCCAGAGACAGTCAGGCTCTCCGGTTGAAGTCGGCGGGCAGATAGCGACATCTCCGGTGATCCAACGACTTCAGGCCTCCCAAAGCATCTTGATGGGCATTGCAAACAGTTTGGGAGAGGTCAACTGGATGCGTTCGCCGTCATGCAGGACGATGCCGCAGGCGAACCGTTCTCCTGCAGAAGTCTTCAAGCGGGACAGACCGCGGAAGTCGGTGCGGCGTACGGTCGCGCTCGCCTTCACTTCGATACCGACGATCTCGCCCGGCGAGCGTTCCAAGACGATGTCCACCTCGACTTGGTCTTTGTCTCGATAGTGGCTCACCGATGTTTCCTCGTCAGACACCGCGATCGCCTTGACAAGTTCCGTATATGCGAAGCCCTCCAAGAGCGGCCCGAACTTCTGTCGATCCCTTGCGACGCCGGCTTCGCTTACCCGTCGCAGTGCCGCGAGCAATCCGGAGTCCAGGAATTGCAACTTCGGTGTTTTGACAAGCCGTTTCAATTCGTTGCGATGCCACGCGCGGATACGACGGACCAGGAACATCTGCTCGAGCAGGGTCAGCCAGCGATCCACTGTCTTGCTGTCGACCCCCAGGCGAGATCCGAGTTCGGATGCGTTGAGCAACTGCCCGGCCGCGACCGCCGCGTGGTCGATCAATTGACGCAGATCGCGAAGTTTCCCGATCGTGGCGATTTCGGAGATGTCGCGCTCGGCGAGCGAGTCCACGTAAGCGCGGAGCCACGCTCGGCGTCGCGCCGGTGCGGCCCGAACAAGCACTTCAGGGAACCCCCCGCCGAGTACGCGCCCGGTCAAGTCCGCGGTAGGGCCGGTGCTCTCGAGACTCGGGAAGTCCGCGGCGAAAGCTCGCTCGACGAATCGTGGCGAATGCTTGCCTTCGATCTCCGCCTGCGAAAGCGGCAGCAGTTCGATTGTCTGCACGCGTCCGGCCAGCGAGTCCGGCGCGATGGAGCCCTTGAACAGATCCACAGAGCCGGTGATCAAGAACTGTCCGGGTTCGAGGCTCTCGTCTACAGCCCGCTTGATCGCAAGGATCAGGCCCGGCGCCCGCTGGATCTCATCGACCACCGCTGTCCGGTGCCCGCGCACGAATCCGTTCGGGTCGTTCATGGCGAAATCCCTGAACTGTTCGTCGTCCAGACTGATGAACGGCAGATTGCGGTCGCCAGCGATCCGGCGCGCGAGGGTGGTCTTACCGGACTGGCGCGGACCCACGATGGCGACGATCCGGGTATCGGTCATCGCTTCGCGAACCAAGGTCTCCGCATGGCGTGCGAGAAATTGCCCGCGATCAATCGTTTGGTCCGGCATCCAGTTCCGTCTGATTCGGAATGCATGAGCGTCCGATTCGGAATCAATCGACGTCCATTCAGGAGTATAGCAGCGTCTATATCGGAATACAAGCCATTGGCGAGCCCGGTCCACTCACCGAATCGTTGCGGCGTTATCGCGCCCTCCCCAGATGGCCTCCGCAACGGTGGCACTTACCCCTCACGGTCGGATATCCGATGCGCGAGTGTTGCCGCCCGGCGGATACGATCCCATCCCAGCGCCGACCGTCATTCGCGATGGTCGCGCCAGACCGATGACCGCAGCCGAGTTATGCAGCCTGCCCGATCGCGCGCCCGGTCTTCTCGTAGACGAGGAACGAGTGCATGAACCGATCCAAGTCGCCATCGAGCACACGGTCGACATCGCCCATCTCGAGCTGGCTCCGCAAGTCCTTAACCAGCCGGTACGGAGCCAGCACGTAGTTCCGGATCTGGCTCCCGAAATCTATGTCCATCTTGGCTGCCTCGATCTTGTCCGATTCGGCGCGCTTCTTGCGCAGTTCCAGATCGTAGAGCCGGGCGCGCAGCATCTTCATGGCCGTGGCCTTGTTCTTGTGTTGCGAGCGTTCGTTCTGGCACTGCACCACGATGTTGGTGGGCAGGTGTGTGATCCGCACGGCGGAATCCGTCATGTTCACGTGCTGCCCGCCCGCTCCGCTGGCGCGGTAGGTGTCGATGCGTAGGTCGTCCGTGCGGATCTCGATCTCGATGTCGTCATCGATCTCGGGATAGACGAACACGGACGCGAACGAGGTGTGCCGACGAGCGTTGGAATCGAACGGGGAAATCCGCACCAAGCGATGCACACCGACCTCGGATCGCATCAAGCCGTACGCGTAATCGCCCTTGATCATTAGGGAAGCCGACTTGATGCCAGCCTCCTCGCCGGGTTGCGAGTCCGAGATTTCGGACTTGAACCCCCTGCGTTCCGCCCAGCGCAGATACATCCGCTGGAGCATCCGGGTCCAGTCCTGGGCCTCGGTCCCGCCCGCGCCGGCGTTCAGCCTCACGATCGCGTTGGCCGGGTCGTGCTCGCCCGAAAGCAAGGATTCGGATTCGATCTGATCCAAGCGAGCCGAGAGGTTCTTGATCTCCTCCCCGCATTCGGCTTCCACGGGCTCGCCCTCGGCGGCGAGTTCGAGGAATGCCTCGATGTCGGAGGTCGCGCCCTCGATCTCACGATCCGCCTCGATGATCCGCGTCAGGCGCTTGCGATCGCGCAGAACAGCCGGACCTTGCTCCGCATTCGTCCAAAAGTCCGGCTTGGCGATGCGCTTCTCGATCTCGTCGAGTTCCCGGCGGCCGTCTTCAGCGTCAAAGATACCCCCGGATCACGCGTGCGCGGGAGCGCACGGACTCGAATTCCCGCTGCAGATCGTCTAGGAGCATTTCCGGAACTCTTCATTGATTATGGCAGAGATGTCCAGTTTCCCTGACTCGCGCCCGCCAGGGCAGGACGATTCGATGGGGAATCTCGTTCAAAGGCAACCATGACACCGAGTCGCCAGTGGAGCCCTTTCCGGCCCCAGCGAGCTTACGGCTCGCTAGCGTGAGTGTCTCGCGGAGATTGCCCGCGATGGCTTGGAGGGGGTGGATTCAGGAACTGCCGCGGTCGTCACGCGTTACGTCAGTTTGGGGATCGTATTCACAAGTAGCCAAAGCACCTACTCCATCGTCCCTTGATCCGGCGGACCGCACGAGGCCACTCCCGTGAGCGGAATGAAGTTTCCCTCGAACTGCCCGTCGTCGACGACATACCCGAACACGATCCGCCATGGTCCATCGCTGTCCAGCATCGCCTTGGTCGTCCTCTCGTCAAATCGAATCCACCGCTCCGTTGGCAGGATTCGATCCGACGGATTCATCCGCTCGACAGCGGACTTCGGCCACTTGTTGATCTGCACTTCGTCCGTGTCTGTGTAAGCGACTTTGAGTGCCTCCGATTCTGTGATCGCTGGGGAGACCACGCGCATCCAAATGCGCCCCTCGCGCGTGATCTCGGTCCGCATCCAGTCATGACGACCCACACCTTGGGCCTCGCCTCCCGGGCTGGTCCACGTGAACACCTTCGTTTCGCAGTTGGACGCTGGCCTTGGCGGTGTCTCGATGTAGGTGACGGCACCCAGCTGCTCCCAGCGGCACTCAGCGGTGCCCGAGCATGATTCGACGAGAAACGTAGACCGATCCTCGCCGCGCCGCTCGATCTCGACATCCATCCATGCAAGGGAATGAGCTGAGCAGTCGTAGCGGTATGTCGAGTCGGGGAACCGTACCTCGAAGGCATCTTGCAACCTCGACCACTTCGACTCCCGCACGTGGCGAATCTTGTATGCCTCGTTACCATCACTGCATGGCAGCGTGATGACAGCACTTGAAGTGCGCTGCTTGAGACCTAGGCGTGGCGACGCCTGCCCGTAGATGCTGCTGGCGGTTGCAAGCAGCGTGATGATGATCGTGACGATGTGTTTCATCGTTGCTCCGTTGTGTGATTTGGGGTGTGTCGGCTCGTCGTGTCGAGACTCGGCAGTCATCCAAGCTTCCTCGAGTTCGTCGTAGCTCCGCACCCGGTTGGTCCAATGCTCAATGGCAGCCGGACACTGTCGATCTGCTCGTTAGTGTGTGCCAGTGTGCCTCGATTCCTTCCGATCTTCATGGAACGCCTTGAGCGCGGCGTGGTCGCTCCGAATCTGCTTCATGACGAGATCGTCGTATTCCAACTTGAACTTCTTGTCCATAGGCTTGTCTGGACGGCGAGCTTCGAAGATCTCGATTACGATCTCCTCCACATTGACGAAATCCTCCATGTTGTATTGGTACGTTCCGGCGTAGGCTTCGTCGCGCATTTCGATAAAACCTTCCTGCTGTACCTGATAGAGATGTCGACTACGACGAATTGGGATCAACTCCTCCCCATCCGCCGTTACGCGCAAGGCGTGAAACTCGCCCTTGAACTTCAAGTTAGCCCCGACTTGGGAAGGCACGTAGACGCCCGTAGCCCCGCTAATGGCCCCCGCGATGGCCGCTCCCGCAATTTGCTTGGCGATAGAGCCGCCCGTCTGTCCGACCTTCGGGTAAGCGTGAACGGACACGGCCGGAGCCAAGGCGCTGTTCGTCCGAGTTGTTGTGTTGAACCACTCGTAGAAATGCAGGGATTCGCGGTAAGTGGCATCTTCGATGTCCTTGCCGCGCCTGCGCCTGCGGTTTTCCTCCCGATGCAGCCCTTCGGTCAGGTGATGGTAGAAACTCGTAACGGGCGTGTCGACGTTGATCCGGAAGCGGTCGTTGCCGACCTCGTTGCACCACTCCATGGACCAGTCGAACGGGTGCTTCCCGAAATCGCTTTCGCAGGACTTCCGGTTCTTGCGCTGGTCGTGAGCCGCCAGCGTCCTTTCCAAGAGCAGTTCCGCGGAGTACGGGCCGGGGAATGCATAGCTCGGAAGCGGATCCGGGGATGGCTCTCGGATCGAGCGGTCGAAATTGATCGGATGCAATGCATCACGAACGATGTTGACGCGCACGAACCCAGACGAGCCGCCTGATCCGAACGTAACCACTCCGGCGAGTCCTCCGGTCTCCGCAAGCACCAACGGCCCGCCTGAATTCCCAGGCTGCGCGAGAAAATCTCCGGTGCCGTAACTCGATCCGAGATTGGAGATGTAGCCGCGAGTGTATTGCAGTCCTAGCGATAGCGGAGAGCCGATTGCAACCACCGGGTCGAGGACAGATAGTGTGTCCTGCTCCGGGATGGGGATCGCCTGCAAGTCCGCCGTTCGCGCAGGGTGAACCTTCAGCACTGCAATGTCCTTCTGAGCGTTGGCGTACAGGACTATCGCTTCGATACGAGTCTCTTTGCCATCCTCATGCGGAATGGCTACTGAGATGAAGCGCGAGAGGCCCGATCCCAAGCGAACCACGTGGTAGTTCGTAGCGATCAGGCCGCGCTTGGAGTCGACCAAGAACCCCGAGCCGTGGCCTGACTCGGTGTCCACGCGAAAAACTCCCTGACCGGCAAGCAGCACCGGAGCCCCTGCCAAGCGAGCATGGGCGTCGCCAGTCTCGCCATGGAGCGGGTTAACCGCCGATTGAACGCCGACTGTCAGCAGCAAGCTGATCGTTGTGATGATGTGTTTCATGATTCCTACTTTGTGTGATTCGGGGGTGTCGGCTGGTCGGCCGACACCCCGTAGTCATCCAAGCTGTCTCGGGTTCGTCAGAACGACTCGCCCGGTCGAACCAACGCTCCACGACAGCGGGAGAAGCCCCACTTGCGTGCAGCTTGGTTCATGCGCTTTGCGATTCGATCGGTTGCCTTGGACAGCCCCGCCTTGTTGAAGTCGCCGACCAGTGCGCCCATCAACTTCGACGTGTCCTTGGCCTCGTCTGCGAAAACCGTGAGTCCGTTGGAATCCAAAACATTGACGCTGACGTACGCAGAGGCCTTGCGTCCGATGAAGTACTTGCTAGCAGTGCTCTGCGCCTTGCGCCTCGCTCGAGCACTGCTCTCGATGGTGAAGCAAGCTTGGTCGCGATCAGCGACCACTTGCAGCCGGTCCGCAAACTTGTGGATCGAGGCCGTCAGCGAGTCGGTCGCATCCATCGGGCCCCAGATCGAGTGCTCGTCGAACTCCGCTAGGTCCGCGCTCTCCACGTAAACGTTGAAAGAGCCTCCCTGCCCGGCCGCGGCAAGACAGCCAAGCATGGCCCAGACGAGAATCGTGATCAGGATTCGCATTGTTTATTCCTCCTCGAGTCCTAGTGCCTAGCCCGTCCAGAAACCTCAGTTCTGAACCGCTTCCAAGCGGCGCATCTGCAGGCAGACGAGCGCATAGAACATCGCTAGACCTCATAGTAGCAGGCCCAGATTGTAGACGCAAGTGCGACTGCTTTTTGGTGCGTCACTATGTTGGTCTTCTGTGACGCGCCCTCGATGCATTGCAAGTGCAGGGCTGCAGCGGGGGCGAAATCGTGTCAGATGCCACGGCTGCCTGGTTCCTTGATCACGACCATCGCGCCCCACGCGATGGCGGCCGAGCGAGAGCAATCCGAGGCTGCTGGGACTGGCGGTACACCGGTCGGCTCGACATGCCGAGGGCGGTTCATGGACCGGAGGATCACCGGGCGCTCCGGTAGCCTATACTCAAGCGAACTCACGCTGGAAGCAGCCGCCCCAACATTCATGCAGATCATCGCCAAGGACAACGACACCTACGACGCGGTCGTTGTTGGCTCCGGGGCGACCGGTGGCTGGGTCGCCAAGACCTTGGCCGAAGCCGGCATGCGTGTCGCGTTGCTCGAAGCGGGGCACCGCACCACGGAGTCTGAATTCACCGAGCACCTGCTCCCGTTCGACCTGAAGTACCGCGGCAACTCTCCGGAGATCAGTCGCAACCGCCCCATCCAGAGCATGAAGTATGCCTGCCGGGAATCGAACTTCAAGTGGTTTGTCGATGACATCCGCAATCCGTACACGTATCCCAAGAACAAGCCCTTCCAGTGGACCCGGGGCCGCCAGCTCGGAGGCCGCTCGCTGACCTGGGCGCGGCAGAGCTACCGTCTCTCCAAACTCGATTTCTCCGCTGCCAGCCATGACGGCTACGGGGACGACTGGCCCGTGACCTACGAGGAGATGGTCCCGTACTACGAGGCCGTGGAACGCTATGTCGGCATCAGCGGCGAGCCGCTCGGCTTAATGCCGTTTCCCGACAGCATCATGCAGCCTCCGATGGCGATGACCTGCGGCGAGCAGTACTTCAAGTCGAAGGTCAACGCTCGCTTCAACCGCCACGTGACGATCGGTCGCACCGCCATCCTGACCAAGCCGCTGAACGGTAGGCAACCGTGCCACTACTGCGGACCGTGCGAGCACGGATGCATCACGCACTCCTATTTCTCGAGCGTCTGGACGACGGTCGCGGATGCCGAAAAGTCCGGGAACTGCAAGGTGCTCACGGACGCGGTGGTGTCGCATGTAACCACCGACAGGAGCACCGGTCTCGCCAACGGCGTGGCTTACATCGAGCGGTTGACGCGGGTTCCCAGAGAAGTCCGCGCCAAGATCGTCGTTCTATCGGCTTCGACGCTGGAGTCAACCCGCATCCTGCTCAACTCCGGTAAGGGCTTCTGCGATTCGTCGGGCACGCTCGGTCACTATGTGATGGATCACATGTACGGCGGCGTCTCGGGCGTCCTGCCGATCAAGGAAGCCCAGAAATGGGCAGGTCCGCCGAAACGGCCCAATGGGCTCTACCTGCCCCGGTACTTGAACGTGGACCGCCCGCATACGGACGGCATGATCCGCGGATTCGGGGCGCAGATGCGCAACGGTTCTAACTACGACTCGGCGGCGGCCATCGCCCGCATCCCTGGCTTCGGCGCGAACTTCAAGCGAGCGGTGCGCGAATCGGAGGACTACTGGCGGTTCGGCATCGGCACGTCGAGCGAGTGCCTGGCCCAGTACGACAACTACGTCGAACTCGATCCTGTCGTCAAGGATGCTTGGGGGATTCCGGCCCTGCACATGAACGTCACTTGGGGCGACAACGACATGCGGCTCTTCAATTACTCGGCGGACGAGGGCGCGGAGATGCTCCAAGCGTGCGGAGCGGAAGACATCCGCAAGATCACCACGCCGCGCTGGCCCGGCGGCGCGACGCACGAAGTAGGCAGCGCTCGCATGGGCGACGATCCGCGCAAGTCGGTACTCAACAAGTGGAACCAAGCCCACGACCTGAAGAACCTCTTCGTTACCGACGGCGCGGCGTTCGTGTCGACCGGCTGCGTGAACCCCACGCTGACCATGATGGCATTGGCGCGACGGGCGTCGGAATACATCGTGGAGCAAGCGAAACGAGGGGACTTGGGATGATGCCGGATCGGAACGAGCACCTACCGCGGAGCAGGCAACCAAGGTCGAAGTCCGCCGCCTGGATCGCAGCCAGCCTCCTCGCGCCGCTAGTCCTGCTCTGCAATTGCACGGGCCCGCCTGCGGATCCCACGGAGGGTGCAAGCCGTCCGCCCAACCTCGTCGTGATCCTTGCGGACGACTTGGGCTACGCCGATGTCGGCTTTCAGGGCTTGCGGGACTTCGCGACGCCCAGCATCGACGCCTTGGCCGCGGCAGGCATCCGCTTCACCAACGGCTATGTCAGCCATCCCTACTGCAGCCCCTCTCGAGCGGGACTGCTGACCGGTCGCTACCAGCACCGCTTCGGGCATGTCCACAATCCGAAATTCCGCGCGGGCGAGGGGCTGCCGATCAGTGAATCCATGCTGCCGGACGTTCTCGCGGACGAGGGATATGTCAGCGCACTGGTAGGGAAGTGGCATCTGGGCGACGGGCCCGAATACCATCCGCTGCAGCGCGGGTTCGACGAGTTCTTCGGGTTCCTCGGAGGAGGGCACGACTACTTCGAGTCGGCCGACCGCGACGCCGGGGAGTACTTGATTCCTCTCGAAGCGAACGGGGAAGAGATTCCGGTCGAGGGCTACCTGACCGACCAGCTCACGGCCGCCGCGCTCGACTTCGTGCGGCGCAATGCATCGCGGCCGTTCTTCCTTTACCTCGCTTACAACGCTCCGCACGGACCGTTGCAGGCCCCGCACGAGTACTTGGATCGCGTGGACTCTATCGCAGATACGCGCCGCCGCACTTACGCGGCGATGGTAACGGCCCTTGATGACGGCGTAGGCCAACTGGTCTCATTGCTCGGCGACCTAGGCCTGACGAACGACACATTGGTGTTTTTCTTGAGTGACAACGGCGGACCGACACCCGCGAACGCTTCAGACAACACGCCCTTGCGAGCGACGAAAGGGACGGTATACGAGGGCGGCGTACGGGTTCCCTTCGTCGTCTCGTGGCCGGGTCAGCTTGCTGCAGGGGAAACCTATGACCTGCCGGTGATCGCTCTCGATATCTTTCCAACCTTGGTCGCTGTCGCCGGAGGCGAGCCGCCCGAGGGACTTGACGGTGTTGACCTGCTCCCGTTTCTGACCGGAGCCGAGAGCGGTGCGCCCCACGAGCGACTCTTCTGGCATACCGACGCGGCTGACCAGCACGCCGTACGGCAGGCGGGATACAAGCTGGTTCGCGTCTTGGATCGCGAACCGGAACTCTACGCAATCGACACCGACATCTCGGAAAAGTCCGACATCGGCCGCGACGAAGCCACCCGTGCCGACGAATTGATGCAGGCGGTGGAGATATGGCGTAGTGCGCACCCGGCCCCGGCATGGCCTGGGACAAGGGGCGATCGACCCGTCCATCCGAGCACGGTGAAAGGGCTCGGCGCGGATCAGGGCGAAGTTGAGGCGTGGGTGGCACGCAAGGGCGGAGACTGATCGAGCGAAGCCCGTCCGGAATCGCGATTGGATCACGGCGTTTCGCCGCGATCCCAGACCCTCAGATGAGTCTTACCGATCTCCATCGCCTAGCTCGATTGCATTCCGTCGCGCCGGGATACAGAGACGGATTCCGCGAGTGGCGAGAGCCGAGCGACGAGTCGCTACGGGCGATCTTGGCAGAGTTCGGCGTGGATGCCCCTCAGGGAGCAGATGTCAAAGGCGAGATCAGGAGAGCGCGCCAAGAGCGCTGGAACCGTTTGGTCGAGCCGGTGATCGTTTGCTGGGCGGATCGACCTGCGACATGCTGGATTCGACTCACTCCGAACGAACGAGATACGGGCGTCACGATCTGCCTGAGCGATGAACGCGGCGAAGAGATCGAATGGAGGGCTGCGACCGACCAGCTCGCTCCGAGACGGGAGGCTGTTGTCGGGGGCTGCCGCTATCTCACCTGCTGCCTGTCGATCGGCGCATTGCCGGGAATCGGGTATTTTCGCTTGCGAGTCCAGGCCGGTCGCCGGGTCGCGACCGCGCTTGTGATCGCTGCCCCGCCCCGGGCCCCGGACCTGCGGAGAACTTGGGGCATCTTCATGCCCCTGTACGCGGTGCATTCCCGGCAATCGCCCGCGGCCGGGACGTTCTCCGATCTCGCTTGCCTCACGGACTGGGTCCGTGACCAGGGCGGCGGGATCGTTGCCACATTGCCCCTGTTAGCCACGTACTTGGACGAACCCTTCGCACCCAGCCCGTACACCCCAGTGAGCCGCTGCTTTTGGAATGAGTTTTATCTTGACCTGCGGGAAGTTCCGGAGTGGCGTCCGGACTTCGGGGGAATCGGAGGGCCGCCAGCAGGGCGGCACGTGAACTATCGCGACCTGATGCGAGAAAAGCGATCGGCGCTAGAGCGGTGCGCCGCCGATCCAAGGGCCAGGCACCGGCCAGAGTTCCTCGCTGCAGTGGCCGGCGATCCCGAACTGCGAGCCTACGCGGCGTTTCGCGCCAGCATGGAGCGCGGGGCAGGCGGCACGGGTCCGTTCGACATTGACGATCCCGCGTGCCGCTATCACAGTTACGTCCAGTGGCTCGCGGACGCTCAGATCGCAGCGTTAGCCAGCCGCACGACGCAGGGCGGTCCCGGCCTCTATCTCGACCTTCCCCTAGGAGTGCATCCTCAGGGATTCGATCTGCACCGCCACGCCGGAATCTTCGCCAAGTCCGTAGCCGGCGGGGCCCCGCCGGATCGCTTCTTCAGCAAGGGGCAGAACTGGGGATTCACCCCGGTGCATCCACGCCTTGCCCGCGAGCGGGGACACGATTACTTCATCGCTTGCATTCGGCATCACATGCGCCATGCGGGCGTCCTGCGCATCGACCATGTGATGGGCCTGCACCGGCTGTATTGGATTCCGTCCGGCTTCGATGGTGGCCAAGGGGCGTACGTGCAGTACCCGGCGGACGAGTTGTACGCCATCGTTTGCTTGGAAGCCCAGCGACATGGGACCGCGATCGTGGGCGAGGATCTGGGAACCGTGCCGAGATTCGTACGGAGCCGCATGGCGAACCACGGGTTTCGGAGGAGCTATGTTGCCCAATTCGAGTTCCGTGCCGACCGGGGCGCACCGATGAAGCCCCCGTCCAAGGACTCCGTGGCGAGCGTGAACACCCACGACACGGCCCTCTTCGCGGCGTTTTGGAACGGGGAGGACATTGAGAGCCAAGTCGAGCTAGGCTTGCTCGATCACGAGCATGCCGAGCAGGCTCGCGATCGCCGCCGGGACTTGCGCAATGCACTGCTGGGGCATTTTCGAGATCGCGGGATCCTGGACGCCGGCGACTGCTCCGGCGATGCTGTCCTCAGGGCCTGCTTGGCGGAGCTGGCGGTGTCGGATGCCGAGTGTGTCATTGTGACTTTAGAAGACCTCTGGGCGGAGAATTTGCCGCAGAACACGCCCGGGACGGATCGGGAGCGTCCGAACTGGACGCGCCGGGCCAGCGTGAGCCTCGACCGGTTGCTCCAACACGAGGGTGTGAGAGAAGCGCTGCAACAGGTGAACCGCCGTCGTCGCGGCAGCACGGAACATGAACGACTCGAAGCATCCCGTGTTTCTGACGGACTGGGATCTGGGGCTGCTATCTAGCGGTGACCACGACCGAAGTTACGAGAGCCTCGGAGCCCATCCGGCCGAGTTTCGCGGCGAGAGCGGAACTCGATTCGCGGTGTGGGCACCCAACGCGGATTACGTATCGGTCGTCGGCGACTTCAACGACTGGGATCGCGACCGGTCTCCTCTTCACTGTCGCGGGCATTCGGGGGTCTGGGAGACGTTCGTGCCGCGGATGGGCGAAGGATCCCTGTACAAGTACTTCATTCGATCCGGCCGCCACGGGTTCAGTGCGGACAAGGCCGATCCGTACGCCTTCGCGTCCGAATCAGGGCCGGGCACGGCGTCCAAGACGTGCGACGTGGACGCCTATGCGTGGGGCGACGGGGAGTGGATGGCGGGGCGGGGCAGCAGGAACCGGCACGACGCTCCGATTGCGATCTACGAAGTCCATCTCGGATCGTGGATGCGCCGCGTGGAGGAGGGTGCGCGTTGGCTGACGTACGCCGAATCAGCAGATCGACTCGCGGATTACGTCACTGCGTTGGGGTTCACCCATGTCGAACTGTTGCCGATCACCGAGCATCCGTTCGGGGGGTCATGGGGCTACCAATCCACAGGGTATTTCGCTCCGACGAATCGTTTCGGCGAGCCTCGCGACTTCATGGCGTTTGTCGATACGCTCCACCGCAGGGGAATCGGAGTGATCCTCGATTGGGCGCCCGCGCACTTTCCCGACGATGCGCACAGCTTGGCGCGATTCGACGGCACGGCGCTCTACGAGCACGACGATCCGATCCTCGGGCGGCACCCCGACTGGAACACCTTGATCTTCAACTACGGACGAACGGAGGTCGCGAATTTCTTGCGCTCGAGCGCGCTCTTCTGGTTCGACAAGTACCACGTCGACGGGATTCGGGTGGACGCCGTGGCATCCATGCTCTACCGCGACTACGGCCGCGAAGAGGGAGAGTGGTCGCCCAATCGCTACGGCGGCAAGGAGAATATCGAAGCGGTCGACTTCCTGCGGAAGCTCAACGAGCGCATCTACGCGCAGTTCCCGGACGTGCTCACGGTCGCCGAGGAATCGACCGCTTGGCCGGGTGTCTCGCGGCCCACTTCGCACGGCGGGCTCGGCTTCGGGTTCAAGTGGAACATGGGCTGGATGCACGACATCCTCGCGTACATGGGTCACGATCCAGTGCATCGCAAGAGCCATCACAACAAGCTCACGTTCAGCATGCTGTACGCCTACCACGAGAACTTCGTTCTCCCGTTCTCCCATGACGAGGTGGTCCACCTGAAGCGCTCGATGCTCGAGAAGATGCCCGGCGACGATTGGAAGAAGTTCGCGAACCTGCGGTTGCTATACACCTACCTGTACGCGCATCCGGGCAAGAAGCTGATGTTCATGGGCAATGAGATCGCCCAGCGCTCCGAGTGGAATCACGACCGCAGCTTGGACTGGCATTTGCTGGAACACGGCGCGCACCGGGGCGTGCAGCGATTGGTAGCCGACTTGAACCGGTTGTACCGAGACCGATCCGCCTTCCACCGTGCCGATTTCGAAGATCGGGGGTTTTCGTGGGTGGATTGCGAAGACAGGGACTCGAGCGTGATCAGTTTCTTGCGAAACGACCCCGACACTGGCCAATCCCTCTTGGTCGTCTGTCACTTCACGCCTGTCGTGCGGGAAGGGTATCGGCTTGGAGTGCCTAGGCTAGGAGGGTGGAGGGAACTCCTGAATAGCGATTCGAGCTACTACGGCGGGTCGAATGTCGGCAACGCAGGCTACGTCGATGCCGAAGCCGAGCCTTGTCACGGACATCCCTGCTCGATCCGTTTGACGCTCCCGCCGCTCGCCGCTGTGGTCTTCGAGCCGGCGGACGATTCCGCTGGCACGTGAGGTTGCCAAGTCCAACCTCAAGCATCGCTATGCATGCCGACGTGTTGCCTGATGATTGGGCAACAAGCTACGGGTGCCCGGTGCCTCCCCAGTCGAGGACACAAGGGTCCTTGATTGCCTCTTCGGGAAGGACAGCGTCTCCAGTTCGCTCCCGTTAGCCTTCGGCGCAGCATCGCGATCTTGGTCTTCGACAGGGCAGTGCGTGCGTCGAACCCGGGGCCGGCAAATTCTTGGCCGAGGGCAGGCGTACGAAGTCGGATCGCAGTAACGGAACGAGGGAGGCGATACGTCACCCTCCATGCCACCACGGCAACTAACGAGACCCCTAAGTGCCGCCTTGGAAGAATGGCTCCTCAGGTAGGACTCGAACCTACAACCCTCCGGTTAACAGCCGGATGCTCTACCATTGAGCTACTGAGGAGCATTCGCCCTCTGTCATCTTCCCAGACTGCGTGCGCAATGTCAAATGCGATCAGCTGATCGTGTGTGGTTGGCTCGTCAACCTGCATTTGCGACACGCTCGGAGAGGAGCACGATGCGCGCCGCCCGCCGCTGAGATTCGAGTCGCTGCACAGGATCTCTTGAGGTCTGCTCCCGACTGTGCGCTGGCGGGCCTTCCAGCCTGCGGTCATTGAGGCCAACTTCGTCAAGTGCATCGGTCAAGACCGCCGAACGTTTCCCCTGCCACGGCAAAATCCAAGATGTCGTGGGTCAGCAGTCCAGTGTACGCCACTGTCTCGTTACAGCTTGTCCTGGACATCGAGTTCTGCGGTAGCATCCACTTTGGACCGGCGTGAGACACGTGCTGTGAATCCCTGCGGGATCGGAGGTGGACGGACCCTCCATGCATGTCGTCAACGTTTGGAACTCAGTCTTTAGATCCATCCGGCGGCTTTGTCCCAGCGCGCAGGGACGCAATTTGTGTCTGCAGTTCTTCCACACGGCGCTCCGCTGCTTCGGCCCTGCGCTTGGCTATCTCCGTTCCGCGCTTGGCCGCTTCGATCCTGCGCTTGGCTGCCTCGGTCGCGCGCCTGTCTATCGCGATCCTGCGCTTGGCTGCCTCGATCCTGCGCTTGGCTGCCTCGGTCGCGCGCCTGTCTATCGCGATCCTGCGCTCGGCTATCGCGATCCTGCGCTCGGCTTCGAGCCGGCCCACCTCGGATTCCCGTGGCGTGTACAAGTACCGCTGGTCGACCGGGTCCCAGAACCGAAGTCGCTCCCCGTCAAACTCCAGTCTCAGTCCCAAAACCTCGCTGTAGATCGCGACCTCCGCTCCAGCGACTCGATCCTGCGGAGAATCAGTGTACTCGAGACCGCTCAGCCGCCTTCCTTGCAAGCGCGGGTTTAGCAGCCCCCCGCTCGGATCGTACTGCCAGTATTCCCGCACACCGATCCCCGCGTAGGTGCCCGGCTTCTCTTCCACATCCACCTCTACGGATTCCCCCGAGGCGACCTCCAGCACCCAGTCTGGAGGATGGTGGCCCTCCTCCCAGATCTTGTACGATCCGCGGTAGCCCTTTGGGCGGCCGACCGCCACCATCACGTCCGGTGTGATTCGAGTCTTGTTGTCGCCCTCGCGGTAGTACAGCAGCAGATTGGTGGCCACGAACACACCGTTACGGATCCAGAAGAACGCCCGCAGAGCATTGAACGCAAACACTATCCACTCCGCTTGATCGGTGTTATCGGCAAACGGGATTCCGTCATAGCTCGGGTAGTCGACTTCCTCGGTGAGCGGCGCCGGGGTTTCTGGAAAGTGTGTGCCCTTTGGCTGGGGCACGGGTGCATGTGGACTGGATCCCGCAGACGGCCTTGGCGCCGCCGACTCTACAGGTGATGGCTGGGGAGCAGCTTGGTCTATCTCTTTGGGCGGCATCGGAACCTCACGGGATCGATCAGCAATTCTCCTCCAGTATACGACCAAGACCCGCGCGTCGCTCGGGAAGGTACCTTCTAACACACAAGCGAGTACGAACCACTCGGTGTGCTGCGCTTGCGCTAGGTTTGATTCCGAGCGCGACGTCCGCGGTCAGCGCCCTACTCGTTGCGCAGGATTTCTTGAGGTCTGCTCCCTAGCGTCCGCAGGCTGGCACTCCAGCCCGCACTCGTCGCGACCAAGGCGGTCAAGATCACGATCCTGCCGAACGCTTGACCGCCACGGCGAAATCCAAGATGTCGTGGCTCAGCGGTCCAGTGTACGGCACTGTCTTATCACTGCCTGTTCGGGACATCGATTTCTGCAGTAGCATTCCCCTCCAGGCCGGCGTGACGCACGGACTCTGAATCGCTGCGAAATCGAACGTGGCGGGACTCTCCGCGCCGATCGTCAACCCTTGGAGCTCAGTCTTCGCTGCTATCCGGCGGCTGGGTACCAGTCCGCCCGGACGCAATCAGCTCCCGCAGTTCTTGCTCACGGCGCTCCGCCGCGCGCCGGGCCTCGGCCTCCTCGCGCCGACCCCGCTCCGCTGCCTCGGCCCGGTGCTCCGCTTCGCGGCGGGCCTGGGCCTCCTCGCGCTGGCCCTGCTCCGCTTCGCGGCGGGCCTGGGCCTCCTCGCGCTGGCCCTGCTCCGCTTCGCGGCGGGCCTGGGCCTCCGCGCGCCGGGCTTGCTCCGCTTCGCGGCGGGCCTGGGCCTCCGCGCGCCGGGCTTGCTCGGATCTGCGAAGAGCCCGCTCGGATTCCGATAGCGTGTGCAAGTACCGCTTGCCAACCGGGTCCCAGAATCGAAGTCCCTCGCCGTCAAAGTCCAGTCTCAGACCCAGAACCTCGCTGTAAATCGCGGTCTCCGCACCAGCGACTGGAACTTGCGGCAGCTCGGCGTACCCGTGCTCTGTCAGACGCCATCCTTGCAAGCGCTTGACTAGCAGTCCCCCGGTCGGATCGTACTGCCAGTACTCCCGCACTCCGATCTCCGCGTACGTGCCCGGCTTCTCTTCCGTATCCACCTTTGCGGTGCCCTCCGAGGCGATCTCCAGCACCCAGTCTGGAGGATGGTTGCCCTCCTCCCAGATCTTGTACGATCCGCGGTACCCGGGTGGGCGGCCGAACGCCACCATCACGTCCGGCGTGATGCGCGTCTCGTTGTCGCGCTCGCGGTAGTACACCAACAGGTTGGACGCCACGAAAACATCGTCGCGGCCCTCAAAGTGCGTCAGCAGAATCTGGAAGTCACTCGTCAGCTCCTCCGCTTGATCGGTGTTGTCGGCCATCGGAACTCCGTCGTAGCTTGGGTAGTCGATTTCCTTGGGGAACGGTGCTGGAATCGACGGCAAGTGTCCGCTCCGCGAAGGGGCCACAGGTACATGTGGACTGAGGCCCTCGGGCGGCCTTGGCGGCGTCGGCTCTACTGGTGATGGCTGGGGAGCAGCTTGGTGGATCTCCTTGAGCGGCATCGGAACCTCGCGGAATCGACCGGAATCTCGCCCGCAGTATACAGGAATGACCGGCGCGTCGCTCGGGATCGTCTCTTCCAGCACACTTGCGTGCGCCTACAGGTCAGTGCCCCGTGATCGCGAAAGCTTCGACTCCGCGCATGGCGTCCGCGGTCAGTGCCCTACTCGTTGCGCAGGATCTCTTGAGGTCTGCTCCCTAGCGTCCGCAGGCTAGCACCCCAGCCCGCGCTCGTCGCGACCAAGGCGGTCAAGACTACTGTCAACAATACCGCCACAGGTTCGACCGCCAGATCCAAGTCCAGGATGTCGCGGGTCAGCAATCCCGTGTACGCGACCGCCAGCAAGCTCCCCGCGGCGCCGGCGACCCCGCCGAGAATCAAGAACTCCACCGAGAAGATCTGCGCGATGCGGTTGCGCGTGCCCCCGAGCGTCTTCAAGATCGCCACTTCCCGCAGCCGTCGGAAGCGTGTCGCAGCGATCGCCGAGACCAAGACGATGATTCCGCCTACGATGGCGAACGCAGAGACGAACCGCACCACGAATGCGATTTGATCGACTACCTCTTGAACGGTCTCGAAGAAGTCTACGGCATTCACGAACAGCACCGCCGGAAACGCGTCGAACGTGTTGCGAGATAGGTCGATGCTGTGTTCGGGGTCGACACGTGCGCCGCCGATGTACGTGGCTGGAGCACCGCGAAGGGCGGATTCGTTGAACACGAAATCGTAGATCCAGTCGGGCATGCCTTCGTAGCTGTGAATCGCGACGACTCGAGCCAGCACCTCGCGTCCCCCGATCTGCCAGCGGACTTGCGAGCCGATGTCGATTTCGAGGTATCCGGCCAAGCGATCACGAACCGAAACGGATGATTCCCCGGAAGCTGGCTCCCACCACTTCCCGCTCAAGAGTGTCAATCCCTCGGGAGGCTGGTCCGCCCACGTGATGTCCCTTGAACGCCGTATCCGCCGGCGACGGCCTTGCCTGTCCCCATCTCCGTCGCCGCGCTGTCGCGCGCCGAGTTCGTCGCCGTTAATGGAGAGCAGTCGACCTGAAACCGTGGGCAACAGCCTGACCTCGCCTTCGATGCCCGGTTGCTCCCGCAGGAAGGATTCGAGTGCTTCGTGCTGTTCCTCCGTGACGTTGCTGACGAACACGTTCGGCAAGTCCGTTGTCTCGTTGCGCACGAGTTCGGAAAGGACCGTTGTCTGCAACAAGTACACCGTCAACGTGAACGTGACTCCGATTCCGAGTGCCACTAGAATCACGCCGGCGTGCATCCCCGGACGATGGAGATTGGCGATGCCGTGGCGCAGCACGACCGGCAGCTTCACGGGCAGGATGTGCGGGGCGGCCTTCAAGAGACGCAACAAGCCCGCGGAGATCAAGGCGAGTGCAGCTAGGCTTCCAAGTAATCCGCCCCCGAACCAAGCGCCGAGCTCGGCGTCGTCGCCCAGCCACATCGCCATCAGAGTCACGCCTGCGGAGATCCCGACCACCCCGCTCACGCGCTGGATCAGGTCCTTCCGGCGCGCCGCGCCGCTCCGCTCGAACCGGTCCGTCATTTCGCGGCGGAAGATCAGTGCGGGCGCGACGCGTCGGATGCCTAGCAGCGTGGGAAGCGAGAACACCAGCACCGTAGCCATCCCGACAGCGAATGCCTGGGCAGCGGGCAGGAACTGCCAATCGAAGGTCGGAGCCTGCGGGAAGTAGCTCGCGACAAACGTCGGAGCGATACCCTGCAACAAGAATCCGATGCCGATGCCCAGTAGGCTGCCAAGAGCGCCCATGGCGATCGTCTGCAGCAAGAACACCCGTGTGACCACCCCTGCCGTGGCACCGTAGCACTTCATGATGGCGATCGTGTCGAGGCGCTGCTGGAGGTGCGAGTACACGATCATCGCCACTCCGAGACCACCCACGGCCATGGCTAGGAGGCCAACTAGGCTCAGGAAGCTCGTCGTGCGTTCCAAGCCGCGGCGAATGCGCGGGCTCGTTTCGCGAAAGTCCGTAATGCGACTGGCGGGAATGCCAGACTCGACCGCTGCACGAGCTTCGTCCACTCCCAATCCGCTTTCCGGCAGCTTCAGCAGGAACCGGCGCGTCGCCCGACTGCCGAACTGAACGAGATCCGTCCTCGCCAGCGCTTCCCGCGAGAGCATCGCGCGCGGTCCGAAGTTCATCGCCCCGGTCATGCGGTCGGGTTCGACCCGGAGGATCGATGCGATGCGGAAGTTCGCGCGTCCCAGCCGCACTTCGTCGCCCACCTCCGCTCCGAGGCGAATCAGCAAGTCCTGGGAAGCGAGGACCGCCCGGTCATCGGCCAGCGCTTCCGCTAGCGGCATCGGCGGGTCCAGTTCCACTTCGCCGTAGAACGGGTACGAGGCCGGATCGACGGCCTTGAGGTTGATGGCGAGCGGTCGGGCCAGCGTCGGCCCGCCCATCATGGTCATCAATTCCGTGACAGGTGCGACTTCCACCCCGCGCCCCGCGAGATTGTCGAGCGCCGCTCGCTCGTCCTCGTCGGGTTCGTGGCTGATGGAGACGCTGATATCCCCCGCTAGCAACGAGCGCGCGTCACGCAGCAGCATCTCTTGAAATGCCGCGCAGTATCCGCGCACGCCGCTCAGCGCGGCGACCCCCACGCTGACCGCCAGCACGGCGAAGGCGAACTTCGCTTTGGCGGCTCCGAGGTCACGCCAAGCCAGCTTGGCGGACAGCCGCCATGAAGCGAATCGCTGCAAGTCCTTAGCGTAGCCCACAGGTCCGCGAGACACAGAAAAAGCCCCGTCCGCGCGGAGCGGACGGGGCTGGGTTCGATGTCTCGAACGGTACGGACGACTAGAATTCGCCGCCGCCGTGCGGGTCGGGAGGCGGCGGAGGCGTCTTCTCCGGAACCTCGTGCACGGTCGCCTCGGTGGTGAGCATCAGGCTGGAGATCGACGCGGCGTTCTGCAGCGCCGTGCGCGTCACCTTGGCGGGGTCGATGACGCCCGCCGCCACCAAGTCGGAGTACGAGTCGGTCGCCGCGTTGTAGCCGTACGTGTCGCTGTCGCCAGCGCGCACCCTTTCGACCACGATGGCGCCCTCTTGGCCGGCGTTCTGCGCGATCCACCGCAACGGGGACTCGATCGCCCGGCGGACGATCTCCACGCCGATCTGCTCGTCCTCGTCGGAGCCCTTGATGCTATCCAAGGAGCCGGAGGCCCGGATCAGGGCCACGCCGCCGCCCGGGACGATGCCTTCCTCGACCGCCGCGCGGGTCGCGTGCATGGCATCCTCCACGCGCGCCTTCTTTTCCTTCATCTCGGTCTCGGTGGCCGCGCCGACCTTGATCACCGCGACGCCACCGACCAGCTTGGCCAGCCGCTCCTGCAGCTTCTCGCGGTCATAGTCCGAGGTGGTCTCCTCGATCTGCGCGCGGAGTTGCTTCACGCGCCCCTCGATGGCTTCCTTGGCGCCGGCGCCCTCCACGATGGTGGTGTTGTCCTTGTCGATCACGATGCGGCTGGCCTGGCCGAGATCGTCGAGCTGGACGCCCTCGAGCTTGATGCCGGTCTCCTCCATGATGTGACGGCCGCCAGTGAGGATGGCGATGTCTTCGAGCATGGCCTTGCGGCGGTCGCCGAAGCCGGGGGCCTTGACCGCGGCGACGTTCAACGTGCCGCGCAGCTTGTTCACCACCAGCGTGGCGAGAGCCTCGCCCTCGGTCTCCTCCGAGATGATCAGCAAGGGGCGTCCCTCGCGCGAAACCATTTCCAGCACGGGCAGCAGATCCTTCATGCTGCTGATCTTCTTCTCGTGGATCAGGATCCGGGCGTTCTCGAGCACGCACTTCATGGAATCCTGGTCGGTCACGAAGTACGGCGAGGCGTAGCCCCGGTCGAACTGCATGCCTTCGACCACATCCAACTCGGTCTCGATCGTCTTGCCTTCCTCGACCGTGATCACGCCGTCCTTGCCGACCTTCTGCATGGCCTCGGCGATGATGTTGCCGATCGCGCCGTCGTTGTTGGCGGAGATCGCGGCTACTTGCGCGACCGCATCGCCCTCCACGGGCTTCGCCATGCCGTGCAGGCTGTTAGAGAGCGCTTCGGTCGCTTTCTCGACTCCGCGCTTGATTGCCATCGGGTTGGCCCCGGCGGCCACGCTCTTCAGCCCGTCGCGATAGATCGCTTGGGCGAGGATCGTTGCGGTGGTCGTGCCGTCGCCGGCCACGTCCGAGGTCTTGGACGCGACTTCGCGCACCATTTGGGCGCCGAGGTTCTCGAGCTTGTCCTTGAGTTCGATTTCCTTGGCGACAGTCACGCCGTCCTTGGTCACGTTCGGCCCGCCGAACTTCTTCTCGAGAACGACGTTGCGACCCTTCGGGCCCAGCGTCACGCGAACGGTGTCGGCCAGCTTGTTGACGCCGTTTAGGATGGCCTGCCGGCAGTCCTCTCCGTAAACGATGATCTTTCCTGCCATCTGATGATTCGCTCCTTCCTGTTAGCCGATGATGGCGAGGGCCTCGTCCTCGCGCATGATCATGTACTCGTTGTCGTCGACGGTGACCTCGCTGCCGGCGTACTTGCCGAACAGGATCGTGTCACCGGCCTTGACGTCGAGGGGGACGACGGTGCCGTCGTCCTTCTTCTTGCCGTTGCCGACGGCAACGACTCGCCCTTGCTGCGGCTTTTCCTTCGCCGAGTCCGGGATGATGATCCCGCCGCTCGACTTCTGCTCCGCCTCGTCGAGCCGCTCGACGAGAATGCGGTCATGCAGTGGTCTTAGACTCATTTCGCGTGAATCCTCCTACATACGCGGTGTTTGGGAGTGGCGAGCGGCGGATCGAACTTCGCGCCGCTCATGAAACTTGATGATGACTCTATCAAGTTCCGTTGACCCTAGTGTAGCGACAGTGTCAAGCGGTGTCAAGCGGTGCCGATCGAGGGAGGTGAGGTTCTCCCGCAGCGTGGGTCCAGAGCGTCGCGAAGCACCAGTTGGGCCCGCAATCGTAGAAGGCGCGAAGCATCTTGCCGCTGGACGCCCATGGTTCGTCGGGGTAGGTCGTCAGACCGATCAGATTGCTAGCCGGGACCGCCGATTCTCCCCTCGCCAACACGCTCCGCTGACTGAGACTCCAAGACGGGCAGAGGAGGACTTCGAGATGCCTCGGGATCCCGAGTCCGGGGAATGTAGCGACCTGCCGAGCGAGAACGGGGATCGATTCGTGGCGCCCGGCGCAGTGGGTACGTGCCCGCGTTCCAAGGGCTGGCGTTACAAGGCGCCGAACGGGAGGGCCGAAACGTTCGAACCGAGCGGAAGGCGCATCGATCCCGGATGCACGACATAGCCGTGACCCGCCTTGCTTCCCGCGTCGCTCCGGAACCGTCTGATCGCATTCCCCATCGCCGGTCGCGGCGTGCCCGAAAGTTTCACTTCAATGGGCACGAGCCTCTCGCCGGTGTCCACAACGAAGTCCACCTCAGACCCCGCCATGGTCCGCCAGAAATACACTCTCGGCTCGGTTCCGCGGTGCGTCAGCGTCCGAAGGATTTCGGCGAGAACGGCTGTCTCCATGATCGGGCCGCCCAGCGGTCCGGCGGTAGCGTGGTCGGGATCCTTGAGCCCAGCAAGATAGCAGAGCGTCCCGACATCCGTGAAGTACACCTTCGGCATCTTGACCAGCCTCTTTCCGAGGTTGGCGAAGTAGGGTCGCACAACGACCACTTGGTATGTGGCTTCCAGCACCGAGAGCCACGCCTTGACCGTGTTCACCGCAACGCCGAGTTCACGGGCGACATCGCTCAGATTCAGAAGTTGGGCGGTGCGCGCTACCAGTGTTTGGAGGAAATCTTGATATCGCGATAGATCGCCTACCTGCCGTAGCGTCCGCACGTCTCGCTCCAGGAACGTCTGCACGTAGCTGGAGTGCCACAGCCAGGCGTCGCGGCCTGGCTGTGTCGCAATCTCCGGGTACCCGCCTCGCAGGAAGTCCTCCCAGATGGCACCGAATGATCGGCGCGGGACCTGTGCGGGCGTCGCTCCGTCTTCCCAAGGCAGTGCCGTTTGCGGTCGGAGTTGGAGTTCGCGGTTGGACATCGGCAGCAGGCGCAAGGTCGCCGCCCGGCCGGCAAGCGACTCGGACACGGTTTCTGAAATCGAGAGATTCTGAGATCCGATCAGAAAGTATTGGCCCGTCGCGGAACGGTTGGCGTCGATTCTTTCCTTGATGTACGGCAATACAGTCGGAGCGCGCTGAACCTCGTCAATGATCACCGGCGGCGGATGCGTTTCGAGGAAGCCGCGAGGGTCGTGCAAGGCGGCTGTCCGAACGTCGGGCGCATCCAGCGAAACATAGCGGCAGGCGCCCCCGAAGAGGTGGCGCAGCAGCGTAGTCTTGCCCGACTGTCGCGGGCCGGTTAAGACAACGGCGGGGAACTCGGCCGCAGATCTCGAGAGGACCGGCTCAATGGATCGCTCGAGATAGGCATCTATCGGTGGTGTCGGGAACGGTAGCGGCGGCCCGCTACCGACGCTTGTGGCTGCGCTAAGGGTGTGCTTGGCCTCGGGTGCCACGCTTGTGGCTCGCTGCTCCGGTTGCGAGTGATCGAGGTGCATCGCATGGAGTGGCGACAACATTGCAGTCTAAGTCGACATTATGCATTTTGAATGCAAAATGTCAACTATGTGGCGCGAGGTCGAACAGGGAATCGCGGTGCCCGAGCGTTGATCGACCGACCAGCACTTGACCCGATGGTGGACAGAACGTGGACTCGGAAACCCGGCCCCTCTGAACTGCGCTTTGGCGCTCCCTTCCCGCAATCCCCGGTCGCCGTTCAATCCGGTCGGCTACGCGGCCGACAGCGCGTCCGCGAGACCCATTCATTCGCGGTATCGACCTCTCGAGGCTGACTGAAATTCACCGCTCCCGACATACCGTGCCGCGATTGCTTTTAGCACCGTCCGCAGCTGTCCGAGCTTCGAGGCTCCGCTCGCGGTGGTGAGTTGCTACCGACGGCCTTATCCACGGTGCGAAAATAAGGGGACTGCGGCCCATGTTCCGGTTCGAGTCGCCTTGGTTGTTACTGCTGCTCGTGCCTTTGGCGGCGCTGATCGTGTGGCGTCGCCGGAACCGAGTGCGCCTGCCGTTCTCGTCGACTGCCGCGGCGCAGGCGGTCGGACGGTCGTGGCGCTCGCAACTCGCGCCGCTGCCGGTTGTGTTGCGAGCGCTGGCCTTGATCGCTTTGGTGGTTGCCATCGCGCGGCCGCAGCACGGGACCGAACGCGTTCGAGATATTTCGCGCGGCGTCGCTATCGGGATGGTGGTGGATCGCTCCTCCAGCATGGGAGAGATGCTGCGGTTCGGCGGTCGCAACGTGACCCGGCTGGAAGGCGTCAAGCGCGTCTTCCGCGAGTTCATCGACCCGACCGAGGGCGAACTGGAGGGACGCCCTAACGATCTGATCGGCATGACCACGTTCGCCCGGTACGCGGACTCGGTCTGTCCGTTGACCCTTTCTCACGACACCTTGGTGGAATTGCTGGGCACGGTGCGACTGGCCGATGACCGACGCGAGGATGGCACTGCCATCGGCGATGCCGTGGCGCTAGCGGCCGCTAGGTTGCGGCAGGCCGAGGAGACGCTGGCTACGCAAGCGGAATCCGCGGAGACCGAGGCCTCGTCATACGAAATCAAGAGCAAGATTATCGTGCTCCTGACCGACGGGGAGAACAATGCCGGTGACCGGAGCGTGCGCGAGGCCGGGGAACTGTGCCAGCAGTGGGGCATCAAGGTATACGCGATCGGCGTCGGCGATGATCGCGGCCTGCAGAGCCCGTTCGGGCGGTTGAGCGTGCCGATTCGGCGAGGATTCGATGATCGCGCCTTGCGGGAGATCGCGGAATCGACCGGCGGCAAGTACTGGCTGGCGACAGATGCGGACGCATTGCGGTCGGTGCATGCGGAAATCGACGCTCTCGAGAAGAGCGAGTTCCAAGCCATGCGCTATCTCGACTACCGGGAAGCGTTCGCGCCGTGGGCGCTTGCCGCTCTGGCCTTGCTATCCCTAGAGGCTCTGCTGCGTCAAACCGTATGGAGGGCCGTACCGTGACCGATTTCCAGTTCGGCAACGTGACGATGCTGCACGCGCTCTGGCTCGTACCTGGCTTGGCCTTGCTGATGCTGTACGCTTCGCGCCGCCGTCGGCAGGCCCTCCGGCGATTCGTCCACGACGCGTTGCTGGCCCGCGTCCAAGGCACCTCGAGACCCGATCCTGCTAGACGAGTCTTGAAAGGAACGCTCGTCTTGGGAGCTGTCGCACTATTGGTCATCGCGCTCGCGCGGCCCGCTTGGAACGAGGTCGTTCGGGAAGTCACGCAGCGGGGTCGCGACGTCGTCTTTCTGCTCGACGTCTCCCGGAGCATGTTGGCCGAGGATCTCCCGCCGAACCGCTTGGAGCGAGCCAAGCTGTCCATTCTTGACGCCGTGGATCGCTTGGACGGTGATCGAGTCGCATTGGCTGTCTTCGCCGGGTCGACCGTTGTTAAGTGCCCGCTCACCTTGGATTATGGGTTCTTTCGCATGGCACTCGACGACGCCACGCCCCTGAGCGTGACGCGGGGCGGCTCGTTGATCGGCGACGGTCTCCGCACCGTGCTCAACGATGTGTTCGATGGCAAGCGCAGCAACCATCGGGACGTGGTCCTGATTACGGATGGCGAGGATCACGAGAGCTTTCCGGTCGAGGCTGCAGCGGAAGCGGGAGAACTGGGAGTGCGCTTGATCGCGATCGGTCTCGGTGACGAGCGCGTGGGCCACCGCATTCCCGTCGCTACCGACGCGAGCGACGGGTCATCGGCCAGCCAGCGCAGCTTCCTCCAGCATCAAGGGCAAGAAGTGTGGTCGCGGCTCGACGCGGACACGCTGCGAAAGATGGCCGACTCGACGCCGGGTGGTCGCTACTTGAACGTGGCCACCGGAACGATCGATTTCGGCACCGTCTACCGGCGTCTGATCGCGACCGCAGAGGGCCGCGAAATCGGTTCGCGGACGATTGGCACGCGGGACGAGAAGTTCCAAATCTTCCTCGCGATCTGCCTGCTGCTGCTTGCCTTGGAAATCGCGTTGCGGGAGCACTCGGCGACTCGCCGCACTGCGGCGTTGGTGCTGGTCCTAGGATTCGTGCCTTACGCGGCTCCCGCCGCTTCCGTGCGCGGTCTGGTGAACGAAGGGAACGAACTCTACCGAGCCGAATCGTACGGCGACGCGATTCAGTCCTATGACGAGGCTTTGGAGCGCGATCCCAGCTCGCCGCACGCGTCCTTGAATCGGGCCAACGCGCTCTATCGGAGCGGGCAGTTCGAGGAGGCCGCCGAAGCGTACTCGGAAGCCGTGCAGCGGAGTGCGGAACGACAGCTCCCGCAACTCGAGGCGGCGGGCTTGCACAACCTCGGCAACGCCTTGTACCGGCAGGCCGAAGGGGTCGCCCAGTCGAACCCCGGTCGGGCCCTAGACCTACTGGCCCCGGCCGCGCGCTCCTATGCGGACGCCCTGCGGGCCAATGCCGGCCGCGTGGACTCGGCCCACAATCTGGAAATGGCGCGGCGCTTGATCCAGCAGCTGCGCGAACAGGCCAGCCAGCAGCAATCCGGCGGGGAATCGGAGTCGGGCCAGCAGTCCGAGCAAGATGGGAGCGAGGACGCTCAGGGCTCCAGGCAGCAAGCCGCTGAAGAGCAGGAAGAGCTCGCTCGGGAGAGTCAGGATTTGGCTCGGGATCAAGACGAGCATCGCGACTCCGCGTCGCGACAGCGGCAGCAACAGAAGGCGCAAGAGCTAGCCGATCGGCAGAAGGAACTCAGCGACCGCACCGAGGAATTGAGCCAAGACGCCCAGCCCGACTCGCAGCAGCAGTTCAATGAGGCCCAACGTCACCAGCAAGACGCCGAGCAAGCGCTGGACGAAAATCGGATGGAGGACGCGGCGAGGTCCCAGCAAGCGGCCGCCCAAGCGCTGCGAGGCGATCCCGGAGAGGAGCAAACCGCTCAGTCGCCCCAACCATCGCAGCCTGCGGATGAAGGCGAGGAGCAGGCGGAACAGCAGCAGGCAATGACGATGGAAGAGATCCTCGCCAAGGAGCAACAGGACCGTCGCGACCGGCAGCTCCAGCGCGTCGGGATCGTTGCGGTCGAGAAGGACTGGTAAATGCACCCCGGAACGGTCTGCGCCGCTCTGGCGGCCGGCTTACTGCTATTGCCCTTGGCGGCGAGCGCTCAGGATCCCCCGTTGAGCGCGCGGGCAGCCGTGCAGAGCCAGCGCGTCTACGTAGGGCAGCACTTCGTGCTGCAGGTCCAAGTGCAGGGTACCGACCAACCCGATCCGGTCGACATATCGCCGTTGGAAGCCGACTTCGCGGTCACCGAAGCAGGCGGGGGTTCGAGCAATAGCACCTCCGTCAGCATCGTGAACGGACGCATGACCAGACAGGTGCAGAGGGGATACAACTTCAACTACCGCCTGGCCGCGAGGCGTGCCGGGAATCTGAGGATCCCTTCGCTGACCGTTACAGCGAACGGGCAGACCGCAAGCACCAAGCCCATCGCGCTTGCCGTCCAGCCGCCTCAAGAGAACGACGACTTCAAGCTACGGCTCGAGCTGTCCGAGGCGCGCGCCTATGTCGGACAGCCAGTCACGTTCACGGCGACTTGGTACATCGGCAGGGAGGTGGAGAACAACTTCAGATTCACGATGCCCGTGCTGGAGGACGGGCGATTCGAGATTCGGGACCTATCGTCCGACACCGCCTTGCGAGGGCAGGGCAGCAACGAAGTCACGGAGATCCATATTGGCGACCGCACCGCCATCGTGCGACAGGAGCAGGAACAGATCGATGGCCGGACCTACACGGTGCTGCGATTCCGAAAGCTGCTCGTCCCGCGAGAATCCGGCAGAATCGAGATCGCCGCCGCGACCGTCACTTTCATCACCCCTCGTCCAGGGCAGGCAAGGTCCCGGAGCCTCTTCGACGACTTTTTCGGTGCATTCGGAGGTCGGCCCGTTATGGAGACCCTCGCGATTCCGTCCAATCGACCCCGCTTGGACGTGCTCGATCTCCCCTCGGCCGGTCGCCCCGCGAGCTTCAACGGCTGGATCGGCAAGTTCGAGATCGAAGCGCAGGCGCAGCCGACAGCGGTGGACGTGGGCGAACCGATCACGCTGAGCCTCAAGGTCAAGGGCACTGGCATGCCGCTGTCTTCGCGACCGCCGCGCTTGGACCAGCAACCGGCACTGACCAGCGACTTCCAAGTGCCGCGAGAGATCGGAGCCGGTGAAGAGCAGGGCGGTTCGTGGGAGTTCACCCAGACTTTGCGGGCCAAGCATGACCGCGTTGCGGAGATCCCGGAGATTGAACTTCCCTACTTCGATCCAGAGGCAGGCGAATACCGGATCGCTCGCAGCGAGCCCATCCCGTTGGAGGTGGCGGCGGCGCGTATCGTGACCGCCGAAGACGCGGAAGGCATCGGGAATGTCCCGAGCCAGTTCACAGTCGAATCAACCGACGAGGGAATCGCTCACAACTACGTAGACGCCTCCGCTCTCGATCCAATGGACTACGGAGCGGGCTCGTGGATCCGGGCCCTCGGCCCGACTCCTCTCGCTCTCGCAATCCTTCTCGTTCCCCCTATCGCGTTCCTCGCTCTAGTCGTAGTCCGCTCCGGGAGGCGA
The DNA here is from genome assembly GCA_965242625.1 of Bryobacterales bacterium. Taxonomy (GTDB): domain Bacteria; phylum Acidobacteriota; class Terriglobia; order Bryobacterales; family UBA6623; genus VXMF01. Next base: position 3,428,029 of record CBDEST010000005.1, read on the forward strand.
TACGGCGGCGGATTGCGATGGCGGTCCAGATCCGCCTATAGCCATTGGCGGAAATCGGCCGCGAATGTGCATCCCGATCGAATGGCCGGCCCGGAGGTGGCGGCGGCGATTCTGGTTGCGATCCGCGAATATCTTGGGATCCGGCTCGCGGGATCCCGTAGCGCGGCGGCCGCCTGGACATCCAGTGATGCCGAGCGAATGCTGAGGCAACTCGTGCAGAGCGGAAAGGCGAAGGGCGCGATCGTGGAGGACGCAGGCTTGACCGCACTCCGCGACGTGTTCGAGCGATGCGAAGCGGGAAGCTACGCAGGCGGCGGTGCGCAGGATGCCGACTGGGGCAAGAGGCTGTTGAGCGATGCGCAAGCGACCGTAGACGGCATTGAGGAGAGCCTGCGATGAGGTGCGCTCAATGTTGGATCGCCTTTGGCCTCTTGGCGGGTGTCGGCGTGGTATCTGCCCAGGAAGACCCGCTAAGCGTATTCGCGGAAGCGAACGAGCTGTTCCGCCAAGGGAATCAGGCGCAAGCCAGCGACCCCGCAAGCGCCGATGACTTGTACCGACGTTCGGCCCTGCGGTACCAGCACTTGATCGAGGAGCGCGGCATTCGGAACAGCAAGCTCTACTACAACCTCGCGAATGCCTACCACCAACTGGGGGATATCGGATTCGCGATCGTCAACTATCGGCGAGCCGAACGCCTTGATCCCGGGGACGCGAACGTTCGCCGCAATTTGGAACAGGCCCGCTCGCGCCGACAGGACAAGTTCAATCCCGCTGCTGGTAATCAGACCTTGCGGACATTGCTCTTCTGGCACTTCGAGTTCGCGTCCAGCACGCGCGTCCGGCTCTTCGCCTGCGCTTGGGTGCTCTTGTGGGCGTTGTTGTTGCTGAGGTTGTGCGGTGTAGGGTGGGTGCCTCGCGAGATCGCGGCGGGCGCCGGAGCCGTGTCCGCGCTCCTCATCGGATCGGTGATATACGAAGCCGTGGCAACCGCCAACCACCCCGAGGGGGTCATTGTCGCCACCGACACGGTCGCCCGCTTGGGAGACGGCCAGAGCTATGACTCCGCTTTTCGGGAGCCGCTGCATGCCGGCGCTGAATTCCGCGTGCTCGAACAGCGCCCGGACTGGTATCACGTGGAACTGCCGGACGGCAGCCAGTGCTGGGTGTCGGCGGCGGACGTCGAACTGCTGCTCTGAACACTCAGCGCGGGGTGCTTGGAATTAACGGGCTGAGCCCCGCGCTACTTGGGAGGACGCTCCCCCAAGATCGCCGTGCCCACCCGCACTTGAGTCGCGCCTTCCTCGATCGCCACCTCCAAGTCGCGGCTCATACCCATCGACAAGCCCTCAACGCCCATCGACTCGGCCAATGCTCTCAGCTTCCGAAAGTACGGACGGGAGCGTTCCGGATCCTCGTGCCATGGCGGCATGGTCATCAAGCCGACGAGGTTCAGATTCGATGCATCCCTGACGGCTTGCAGGACGGCGTCTAGATTGGCCTCGGCCATGCCGCTCTTCGATTCCTCGTGGCTGAGCTTGACTTCGAGAAATACGTCCAAGGGTTTGCCGAATCGATCCAGTCGATTCGCTAGCTTGACGCTGTCGACGGTCTGAATCGTGTGGAAGACATCAGCGGCGCGCTTGGCCTTGTTGCTCTGGAGCCTGCCGATCAGGTGGAAGCGGGCCTCAGGCAATAAGGGCAGGGAAGCCTTCTTCGCTTCGAACTCCTGCACGTAGTTCTCGCCGAAGTCCCGCAGGCCCGCATCATACGCCGCCACGATGTCCTCGGGCGGCTTGCGCTTGGACACGGCAACGAGCTTCACCGACCCGGCGGATCGGCCGGCGCGGGCCTCGGCGGCTGCGATGCGCTCTAGGACAGCGTCTAGCCTTTGCGGAATCAGGCGACGGGATTCGATCTCGTCCACATCTTGAGTGTGCAGGCTCGAAGCAATGGATGCAAGGGCAACTGTAGATTGAGTGCCCCCCAGCAATGCTCGATGGAGTTCCACACGTACGGCTCAGCGCTCGAATGCCGGGGTAATCTCCATGGATCGCCCACTTGGTCCGAAGCGGCTTGCCAACGACGGGCTCTCTCCAGTGCGTTGACTCATCCCACAGTCAGAATTCATGTTGTCTGAGACTTCTCGATCTCTCCGCCGTGGATCAAGCGTCGTAGCGCGATGATCTCGTTGCTCATGGGCAGCGAGATTGGCACGCTCTGTTGAGGACGTGACATCCCCCGTCGCTGGACCTGCTCGTTCACGGCCCCGCGGAAGTCAAGAACTGTCTGTTTGGCGGTCGTCACTCGCGCCAGAATCCTATCGTCCAGGAGTTGCTTGCCGAAATCCCGCTCAAGTCGCTTAGTATCTCTAGTGATGGACTTCGCTTCCCGAATCCGAGCATCCGTCAATGTATCGCCATACCTCATGCACAGAAATGCCAAATCGAATAGATCCCTAGCCGCTTTACGATCATGTAGTGCTGCAAGCTTTTGATTGTAGAGTGCCTCTGGTTTGTACGTACGGATACCGTTTTCGATCACACTCTCACCGGCATTAGGCTTAGGTCGATAGCGAGTATCGACTTGGAGCCGGTACTTTTCACCTTGATGGCCAAGCAAACTAACCCTGTAACGCAAGGAATTTCTAGCTCCTTTCCGTCCTCTTGGCCACCACCATGTGTTTTCGTCAATTTCGACTCCGATCAACTCAGTTGCTCGACGGATCCGCAGTGGCATGTCTATCTGCTCTCCGGCGTCAAAATCCAAGTCGGTAGTGTGTCGAATCGACCCGTAAACAAAGACCAATGCACCCCCGCCCTTCAAGATGAATCCAGCATCTTGAACCTGCACGACCACTTACCGCATCACACGCTCAAGGAAAGCCTGCCGACCAGTCAAGTGCAAACGATTGTATGTAGCCATCTATCGTAAGCCTCCATACGGACACCGTTCAACTGACCACGCAGCGGTTTCAAGTATTCTTCGACCAATTGGTTAATCTCGGAATCCTCGTTATTGAGCGTATCATTAACGTCCCACGCCGACAAGATAGATGCTGGTTCAATCTCTCGCATGTCCTCCAACGATAGATTCAGCAGCGAACTCATGGCTATGTCCGCGAGTGCTCGATAGTGATTCGCAACATAAACAGGACCATTGTAGGGCTGTATCTTGTGGTCAGCGATGATCCTGCCCATGTCGCGCACACCCTTGGAGCCAAGGCTCGGAGTAGTGTCGACCCTCCCACCAGGGCCTGCCAGAGGGGTGAATGTCGGCTCGACGAACCCGAAGAAGTATTCTTCGAAATGCAGCCCGCCAGTCCACTCATTAGGCAGACAGAGGTTCAATGCACGTCGAAAAGAAACATACGAAGTCGGACTGGTCGGCGGAATCAGGATTGGGTGGCCCTCCACCGGTCTCCGCGGTTGTGCATGCTCGTGGACAGCATCCATGAAGCTCTGCCACTGGTCTTCTGAGAGCCCCAGCAAGGGAACCAAGTTCCGAGGCTCCCCGCCAGCGCGACAGACATCCAGCGCTAACTTTTCCAGTCGTAGGTAGGTCTCCTCTGGAAATGGCGTCGCAACAGGCATTTCGATCCGCTATCCAATCATAGCGGCGAAGTCGCCGCTTTGCAAGCGAGCCTCAAACCATGGAGGTTCGTAGCACTTGGAAAGCACCGGGCGGGGACGATTGGCGAACCGACCCTGCACCCAGCGGCCCGGCTCGCCACGCCTTGGACGATCAACTGGTCAGTGCTTGCTTACATACAGGAGTTGCAGTACCCCAATCGCACTCCCATGGGGACTTTCCCGGTAGACTTGTGGATGTCTGCGCTAGCGGATCCGTCCAAGCATCTCCAGCCGCGGAACCGCATTCCAAGGTACCACGAATGCGGGCGGATCGGCGGTCTTGGCACCCTCGACGGGATCCGCCGGACCGTTTCGGGGCCCCTGCGCGCCACGCTAGGAACCTGTTGCAAACGTGTTAACAGCAGAGTCGACGGTCTCCTCTGGATGTCGATACGGCCCCAACATGGGCTGTTCCGCCCCCTGAAGGCCAGATTTCCCCAATCTAGGGGGCTCTCGACTGCCGGTACCGTGGATCTTGCGAGCCGACGGACTTTTTCAACAGGCTCCTATAGGTGCGGGCTTCGCTCCGCCTGTTCACGACCAATCGGAATATACAATATGGCGCACTTGGCCAGATCCACTGGAGAGACGCGGCGTGCCGTCCTAGGGCCTCTACGGGGCACTGTGACGCATCTTGGGAGCTGTCCTGCGGGCGGGTGCGCGAGCGTGCCGCTTGGTAGCATCGCTCCGTGGCCATCCAGTCATGGGGAAGCCGGCGCAGCAAGCGATTCGCCAAGGGCAAGCGCGGACTCTATCCCGAGCTGATCGAGGACAAGATCGACGACCTGATCGATCGGCTGCAGCGCGGCGACGGCCCTCGGGAGCTGGAGGAGGCCGCCTACCAGATCCATCGACTCAAGGGTGATCGCAAGGGTGCCTATGCCGTCGAGTTCTCGGGCAGCCACCGCTTCGTGTTTCGTTTCGAGGATGGCGACGCCTATGCTGTAGAGGTGGTCGACTACCACAAGAGCTAGAATGGATACAGTCATGCGCGCCCACGCTCATTCGGAGACTCTGGAGTCCCCGGAGACGCAGGCTCCGGAGCGCACTGCCCGGGGCTACGAGCCCGAGCCGCCGCCAGAGCTGTACAGCATCGACGGTGCCGTGCCGCCCGACGTGCTCGAGGCGCGCGCCCAGTGGCTGGACCGCAACCCGCGGCACCCCGGCCGCTCCCTCGACCTGATGCGGGAGCGCAAGTCGCTCGGAATCCCGGAGGTCGCCGCGCAACTCGGGGTCGCGGCCGCGGACTTGGCAGCCGTGCTCGAGTGTCGGGAGCCGATCACGCTCGACCTCGCGCTGCGCTTGGAGGACGCGGGGTGGGACACGGCCGAGGGCTGGCTGCGGTGGCAGGTCGATCACGATATCGCGGCCGAGCGGCGGAGACGCGCGGCACGGCACGCCGACGCATCCCTGCCGAAGTCCGTTGCGTCTCCGTGTCCTGACGCGGATCCGGTCGCCGCCTCGGCCTAGGCTGCCTTGCGCGCCGGCGCGATCTCCGTATCAGGAGACCGGTCACCCTCGGTGCCTGCCTCTCGCTGGGACGAGGTGTTGTTTTCCTGAATGATCCGAAGGCGGATTCGAAGGTTTTTCCTGCACGGTCGTTTAAACGTGCATATTCCGATTCATCGTGAGCACTTACTCCGATCGATGCTCAACGCTTCGATGATCGATCGTGAACAGTGTTCACGTTCGCCAGAATACGTGCCTTGGCACTTCGATGAACTTGGGCACTCAGTTACCCACATGCTGCGGTGGGTCGGGCTGCGCTCTCTGGAGGATGGCATCGACAAATCGAAGCACGCGGGCCAGATGTGCTTCACGATCATCGCGGCGGTGGCCTACTTGCATAGGCAGCATGCCCGTGTCGAGTCCTGTACGGCCGCTTGCGGCTCCTTATTCCAGGGTCCACGGCTCCACAGACTGCGCTGCCCGTCGCAGGGGTTCGCGTCGGGACTCATCACCTAAACCGCGAAGGTCAACGAGAAACTGATCTCGTGCCGCGGACAGTTCTTGAAGCGTTGACTCTACGGCCTCGGGTGAGAACCGTCGCTCGAGATCGGATCTCGACGGGGCGTCCGCCGCCAAACTCAACATGTCCCGAAACGAGATCGGCTCCGGCTCAGGGACGTCACGACCGTCCGCGCAATCATTCGCCCGCTCCGCACAAATTGCGAGTCGCTGGCGCAGTCCGGGCGAATTCCACTCGTCGCACCAGTACCACATGGCGTCTTCAAACAAGTACATCTGATCTTTCGTGCTGGCTCCGCCGACAAGCAGCACTGCTTCGTCCACTGGGTCGTCGGATGGCACTGACAATCGATCCCGGTCTCTCGTTACGCCCAGCACGGTCATCTCGGCTTGGCCGTGCTGCCACAGCCATGTCTCGTCAGCCGGACGAGGTATCTCCCGAAAGCCCCGGCCCTCCAGTGCTTCCCGGACCGTGTCCTCAAACGTGTCACAGTCATGCTCGCTGAAATCGGGTGCTTGGTGATTGGTCAGCATCGGTCTCCCTCCTCATTCACGACTAGCCGAGCAGGTCGACAGGTCGCAACGTGTGCTTGCCTTGCAACGCAAGATACTGCAGTTCCATCGAGAACGAACTCCCGCGCCTAGCGTAACGTGGCGAGGTCGAAAGGACGATCGGATCACCTCGATAGAGAGTCCGGTCGAGAAAGTACTTGGTCTCCACCCACTGCAACTGGAAGTGGCCAAGCTTCCGGCAACCAGAGGAAGTCACCTCAAAGTGCCGCGCTCTCAACTCATCGGACAAATCCCTATAGCTAGGGTAATGCCCCAAGACCGTCATCACTGTATGGGTATCTTAGCGCACATTGCAGGCGCGTGGTGCCGACCCCGGACGATTCCAGCCAACCATGCGGAGCAGGCTAGCTTATTCGGATTTCGACGGGGCTGCGCGCGGCACGGCGGCGTGCATTCCGGCGCGAATTGCCGCGCGGCACCGGGCGGCTTGCAAAAACTTCAAGAAAAGTTGTGATCGTTTGTCGTCTCGCGAGTCTTACTAGACAGGCAGGGCGATTGGGAAGCGGATCAAGCAGCCACAGCGCCCAACGGGAGGTAACGATGATCCAGAAGTTCGCTTTGGCAGTTGCATTGCTGCTTGCGGTAGCAACGGCTGTGTCCGCACAACCAACGAGTCCTCAGGCTGACAGCAGGGATAGCAGGACAGCCACCGAGAGTCCGGATCCGGTCATCACCCCGAATCCGATTCCGGGAGAGGGTCTCAACCGCGAGAGTGACCAGACCAGCACGCGCTCGAAACGGTTCTCGTTCGGCATCCTAGCCGGAGCAAACCAAACGTCGAGCGTCTCCGCAAGCGTACTGCAGGAGACCGAGTCCATATTGGTGCGGCACGAGCCAGCGGGCTGGCTCGTCGGCGGTCTATTCGAGACGCATCTGAACGCGAGGTTCTCGGTATCGGCAGGTCTGTCGTACGTGCCTGCATACATGTGGCAACACTTCTTTTACAGGCGGGACGCATTTGATCCCCCTCTCGATCCTCTCGGACCCAACCTCCCGGCGGGTTGGAAGGAAACGGAGGAATGGTGGACGGTCGAGTGGCCTGAGCCCAACGGTTACTTGGAACTCCCGGTGACGGTGAACTACAGGCTGGGCAATCGGAAATGGCACCCTGTGATTGGGGGCGGCGCGGCCTTTCGCGGGAGCACGAATAGCGACGCCCCCTACGGAACGGTCGCACTGTTCGGTATCGAAGTCAGCGCGAGTCGGCGCTGGACTGTGGCACCTCAGGTGCGTTACTTTCGATGGGCGGACCCTCGGCATGCATCGCCTTGGAGCGGGCCTAGGAATCAGGTTCAGGCCTTGGTCGCAGTTACCTTCTAACCTTGACCTCAGCACGGCCACGCCGATACTTTGAGCTTGCTGGATTTCAGCGGAAGCATAGCCGTGGATTTCGACAGTTTGCGTCAAGCCGAGTCGCGACTGATCGAACCAGCCTCCTGCGAGATCCTGTTGGGCTGTACGCCAAGGTTGGCAGTCCCATCGACACGCCCCGCTCTTTGCTGGACCCGTTCGGCAGGTCGCCACTCGGGGACCAGTCGCGTTGGCCTTCTACGAGGCGTTCTCGGGGCTGTTCCGCAAGCCAAATGTGTTGGTCGCGACCAGCGATGGAATCGACCATCGGATCAGCGGTCACCAATGCCCCCATGCTTCGGGCCCCGCTGCTGATCTAGGTCGAGAGCGCAGTGGGAAACCGCACCGGATGGTCAAGTCCCGCCGGGGCCGGGATTCTTCGCCGATGATGCCAGGGCCGACTTCCGCGACGTCAGAGAAGTGTTCTCTAAGCACTTCGAGAGTCTCCGCCAGTGCATCCCCCGTCACACTCTCCTTTTGAAAAGTTGAATTGTCTTGAAATTTATCCTTATGGCAAGGAGAGATTGCCGTCCATGCCTCCATCGATCCCAAATTTGAGGCGGGTGTTCGCCGAGCAACTCGCCGAGTCCGAGCGCAGGCCGCTACCGAGCTTCACTGCCCGGAGCGTCTCCCCGCCGGTGCGTTTCCCGGGAAAGGTCACGGCCGTGGTTGGGATGCGCCGGGCGGGGAAGACCACGTTCCTGCATCAACTGCGTAGCGAGAGCGTCGAGCGCGGCGTGCCGTTGCGGCGATTGCCGTATGTCTCGTTTGAGGACGAGCGGCTGTCTGGCCTCGTCGCTGGGCAACTCGGCTTGCTCCTGGACGAATACTATCGGCGGTCCCAGGATCCTGATCTCGGAACGACAGTCGCTTGGCATTTCGACGAAATTCAGCTTGTTGGCGGGTGGGAACGATTCGTTCGAAGGCTCTTGGACTCGGGGCAGACCGAGATTGCTGTCACTGGTTCGTCTGCTGCGCTTCTATCCAGCGAGATCGCGACTGCGTTGCGGGGGAGGGCTTGGCAGGTTCTGATCCATCCGTTCAGCTTTGAGGAAGTGCTTCGTCACCAAGGTCGCGCCTTGACCGCCGAACCGGGCGCGATGGGTGCGCGGGAGCGCCTATCTTTGGAGCGTGCGTTCTTGGATTGGCTCCAGGTCGGTGGGTACCCGGAAGCGCAGGGTCTCGACCCGATGATGCGTGGCCAACTCCTTCGCGATTACGTCGATGTAGCAATGTTTCGCGATGTCGTCGAACGTCACCAAGTCAGCAACGTAGTGGGTCTGCGATGGTTAGTGCGTAATCTGCTTGGCAATGCCGGTTCTCGGTTCAGTGCCGAGAAATTCCACGCCGCTCTCAAGTCCCAAGGCATCGCGATCGCCAAGGACACGGTGCATCAGATCCTCGGATACGTAGAGGACTGCTTTCTCGTGCGCTTGGTCTGGATGGAATCCGGTTCGGAGCGGCAGCGCATGGTGAACCCGCGCAAGTCCTATCCGGCGGACATGGGCTTGATCCCAGTGTTCGACCGTACCGGTAAAGCCAATCTGGGGCACGCTCTTGAAACTGCCGTGCTGTTGGAACTCGAGCGTCGCAAGTTCAGGGTGACGTACGTGAGGACGGCCGAGGGGTACGAAATTGATTTCCTCGCGCGAAGCGACACCGGCGAATCGGAACTGATCCAAGTTTGCGCCGACCTCTCCGAGAGCGGCACGTTCGTTCGAGAGTTTCGCGCCTTGGATGCGGCGGGAAGGCAGTTCCCTCGGATGCGTAAGCGCCTCCTGACGCTCACGCGTAGCGAAATCCCGAAGGAAGTTCCCGACGGCGTCGAAGTGCAGCCCGCCTACGAGTGGTTTCTTGAGCGGAGCTCGGCTTCCTGACGTTCCGCCTCATCCCGCGTCAACCTTCTTGGCGTCGATTCTGTGTGGGTCTACTTCTGAGCCCCACACTCTTCAGACGAGCCTAGCCATCCAGATGCCGCCTGGCGTTAAAACGTAACAACGACCAGTGCTTGAACCCGGTTCCGTGGCCCGCTCAGGTAGTCATCGCCGGGGGTCCACCGGAAGTAACGCACCTGGGGCGCGAGCGTCCAGCGTCGACCCATGCGCCCTTCCACTCCGAAGAGAGCGACCGCTCCATAGCTCCCGCCGTAGAGTTGGCCGCGAAAGGCCGGACCGGCACCGATCACCGGGCGCCATTTCGCAGATCCCAGCCTGTAATTCAGTGTCACCGGCAGTTCCAAGGAATTCTTGAGTGCCCGGAACGTAATTTCCGACGGATCGGAGTGAAGTTCAAGTGCGTCCTGCTTGAGCACGTCTGTCTGCCAAATGTACGCATGCACGTATGACAAACCAGCCTGTACCGAGAACCGCGCACCAAGATCCATCTCTGCGAACCCGCCGACGAGCCAGCCTTCTGGCTGGTTCCACCAACTGAGGGTCTGGATCGCCAACTGCATGCTTTGGTCCTCATAGGGTGTCTGGTTCACTCCGCCGAGGAAGCCGAACGAGAACCGGCTCGCGAGCGTGCCTGTCCGGTCGCGCTCGCCCCTGAGCCCCTCTCCGGAAACCGGCAGCATGACCCCGGCCATGCCGAGGACTAGGACCGCCAGAATACGCTTCGCCGCTGCTGTCAGCGTGAAACCTCCATGATCTCGATCAGTTCGATGTCGTAAATCAGCGTGGACCCGGCCTTGACGCGGGGATGCGAAAAGGCGCGCACCGGAGGGCATGCGGGCCGATAGACCGCCCGCTCCCGACTGCGCTGATTCTTGAACACCGTTACCGCACCCAAGGCGCTTGGCTGCTTGATCCGCTTCCGCATTTCCCTACCTGCCTAGTAAGACCCCCGAGACGGCAAACGATCACAGCTTTCTTGAACTTTTTCCAACTTGGCCGCTGCCGCGCGGCGATTCGCGCTTGGACGCCCGCCGCCGCGCCGTGCGCAACTCCTTTGAAATCCATGGGCTTGCGCGAAAGACAGCGGTGCGTCCGAGCGGGAGTATTGGAGGCGCCATCGGAGAGCAACTCCAGCAACTCCCTCGCGGTCCCCGACCGTGTAGGGTAGTGGTAGCGTGTCTGAGCCGCTCCATGTTGTGCAGTCTCCGAACTTGGAGCAAGCCGCCCGGTCCTGTCCTCTGCTAGATGACCAAGCCAGCCGCGAGGCGTGGGTCGCATGCTGCACGAGGCGCTTCCTCGGCACGGCCCGGCGCCTGTCCGGGGGCGACGCCCTGGCCGAGGAAGTGCTGCAGGAGAGCTGGATCCGCGTGTTGACGCACGCATGCGAGTACCGCGGAGGCTCTCCGGCTTGCTCATGGGTCGGCATGATCGTCGCCAATTGCGCGAAGGACTATCGAGACCGCGAGAAGCGCGAACGAACCGCCACACCGGCGTTCGCGGAAGGTGCGGACCCCACTCTGAATCCTGAGGTGCAGGCACGGGAACGGGAACTGCTGGCCCTGCTGCACGCCGTTATTGACGAGCTGCCTTCCAAGTTCCGAGAAGTTTACGAGATGCGCTACCTAGAGAGGCTCTCCACGGCCGAGACCGCGAGCCGGCTTGGCATCTCGAAGTCCGCCGCGGCGACGCGCCTCAATCGGGCTGTCCAGACGATCAAGAAGAGCTTGGCCCTCCGCATGCGTAGCACAAGGAAGCACTAGAGCCGGGTACGTGAGCCAAGTACTTCCCAGCTCTTGTAACCAAGTCCCCGGAGCCCATACTATGGACTTCCGCAATGCCCGGCGCTGAATCGCATTCTCGGCTCAATTCACGGCTCAGTATGCGAACTGGCGGTGCATTCGTAGCATCAGGCGGTGCGATTGCAAGTCCCGAGTGAGGTGACCGTCACGAGATCGATTCCCTTCGCGGGCCGCTCGAATGATGACTCGCTGCCCGCGTGTCAAACGCCGGTCTGAACACCTGATCTTCAGTGATCTGGCTGCCTGGGTGAGGTGTGCCTATTGAGTTTCGTCAATCACGCCAGCACGTCTTCAATCACATGCCCGTGGACATCCGTAAGCCGTCGGTCAATTCCGTTGTGCCGGTAGGTCAGGCGCGTATGGTCGATTCCCAGCAAGTGCAATACCGTCGCGTGCAGGTCGTAGCAATAAATCGGCTTGTCCGCCGCCTTGTACGACCACTCGTCGCTGGCACCGTAGACGGTGCCTCCCCGGATCCCACCGCCGGCTAGCCATGAGGTGAACGTAAAGGGGTTGTGGTCGCGGCCCTTGTTGCCTTGGCTGCATGGCATCCGCCCGAATTCGGTGGTCCAGTAGACGACGGTGTCCTCGAGCAAGCCGCGCTCTCGCAAGTCATGGATCAGTGCCGCCGATGGCTTGTCCATGGACTTGCCCATCATGCCGTGATCCTTCTTGAGATCCTCGTGACTGTCCCAGTTCCGACGCGGGAACCCGTTGTCGGCACCGCTCCAGACCTGCACGAAGCGCACGCCCCGCTCGAGTAGGCGTCGCGCGACGAGACAGCGCAAACCGAAGTCCTCGGTCACCGGATCATCCAAGCCGTACAGCTTTTTCGTGGCTGCGGACTCGCCGGTCAGATCCATCACTTGCGGGGCGGTCACCTGCAAGCGAGCCGCCATCTCGTAAGACTGAATGCGCGCCTCTAGGCGCGTGTCGCCCTCCCGTCCGACCATGTGACGGCGGTTGAGCCTCTCCAGCAATTCGAGGCCTGCAGCCTCGCTCTCCGGCGATATGAATTCCGCTGTCGAGGGCGGAAACAGGTCGTGGATCGGGTTCTCCCGGCCGGCCCGGATCATCGTGCCTTGGTGCTGGGCCGGCAAGAAGCCCGCCGAGTGGTTCGACGGACCGTTCGGCGCGAATCCGCGCGAGTCGGGCAGCACCACGAAGGAAGGGAGATCGTCTGTCAGCGTTCCGAGGCCGTACGAAATCCACGCGCCCATGCTGGGGAAGCCCGGCAGGACGAATCCGGTGTTCTGCATGAACGTCGCCGGACCGTGGACGTTGGACTTGGAGATCATCGACGGGAAGAACGCCATCTCGTCGACGCATTCGGCGAGGTGCGGCACCAAGCCGCTCATCCACTTCCCGGATTCTCCGTGCTGCCGCCAGCCCCAAGGACTCCTCATCACCGGGCCGGGATCGCTCTGGAACAGCTCGACCTTGCCGCCGGGGTCGAACTTCTCTCCGCTGCGCTGGATCAGCAGCGGCTTGTAGTCGTACATGTCGCACTGGCTCGCCGCCCCCGACATGAAGAGTTGCACAACGCGCTTGGCCTTGGCGCGATGGTGCAGGCCGCCGTTGAGGTCGGGGCGAGCCGCGTCCGATTCCCGGCCCAGCAGGTGCATCAGCGCGATCGAGCCCAGCCCGCCGCCCCACTGCTCGAGGAAGCGACGGCGACTTGTCGGTTGCACGGCAATTCGATTGGCCATGGTTCTAGTCCACGAAGATGAATTCGTTGCTGTTTAGCAACAGTCGCGCGGCGTTCTCGATTCCGTGTCGCTCGGCATGCTTTGCGAGTGCCTGCTTCTCTTCCGCTTCCGCGGGGCGACCGAGGGCCAGCCAGATTGCCGAGTCGACTTGGTCTTCCGCCGATTCGGCAGCCGCTTGCAGGCGGGCCGCGAAGCGGCGCGATTGCTCGACCATCAGGGGGTCGTTGAGCAAGGCCAGCGCTTGGATCGCCGTCAGCGTGCTGCTCCGCTTCGGCACCAGCAATGAAGGGTCCGCGCAATCGAGGCTCTCCATGAATGGATCCTGCACGCTCCGGACGAGAAAGCGGTACACGCTGCGACGTCGTGCTGCGGGACTGGTGACGTCGAAGCGCGCGTAGTCGTAGACCGGGGAATGATCGTCCTTGAAGCGGAAATGTTCCGCTGACGGACCGCCCATCGCTAGGTCTAGCTGGCCCGCAACGGCCAGCACCGCGTCACGCACTGCTTCGGCGTCGAGCCTCGTGCGATTCATGCGCCACAGGAAGCGGTTGCTGGCGTCGATCTTGGCTCGCTGCGGGTCAGGTGCCGAGCTCTGGCGGTATGTCGCGCTCAGCAAGATCTTGCGATGGAGACTCTTCAGCGAACCCCCGCTGTCGCGAAAGTCCGCCGCGAGCCACTCCAAAAGCTCCGGATGAGTGGGCTCGGAGCCCATGCGCCCGAAGTCGTTCGGGCTGTCAACGATCCCGCGTCCGAAGTGGTAGTGCCAGACCCGATTGACGATCGAGCGCCAAGTGAGCGGATTCGATGGATGAGCGAGCCACTCTGCGAGTGCTACGCGTGCAGCCCCTTCGTCCGCTCGTGGATCCAATGTGAAACGTGCCGCGAGGCCGGGCACGGCACCGACCGCGCCCGGGCTGGCGGGCTCTCCCGGTGCTTCGATGCTGCCCTTGGCGAGGACATGCACGGGTCGCGCCGACCACGCTGGAGTAAAGCGCCCATGGGTCTTGAAGTAGCGAGCGGCACTATAGACGTACCCAGGCTCGGGCAGCTCTTTGAACTTGGAGCGCAACCCATCGAGCCGTGCCGAATGGGATTCGTAGCGTTCGCGGTCGGCGGGGTCTAGGAGTTCCAGAGCTAGCTGCTGGCGCTCTTCATCCAACCGCTTGATTTCCTCGGAAATCTCCTTCCGGCGGGCGATGGTTTCGGGAGTGTCGACCTCGCCCACCTTGGGCAGCAGATCCGCACTCTCCTCCCCGAGTAAATACTTCCGGCGGTCGATCTCTTCGATCTCGTCTGATTTCGCTTCCTCGATCTTGGAAGCGTGTACGAGCAGGCCTTGCTCGACCGCTCCCATCTCGAACCACAGCTTGCGCGCTTGCGCATGCAACTCTGGATCGTCGAAGTACGGCTGCTCGGCCCGATCCACGCCGGCGAACACCGCCTGGAGCGCGTAGTAGTCGGCCTGCCGAATCGGATCGAACTTGTGGTCGTGGCAGCGCGCGCAGTGCACCGTGAGGCTGTTGAAGGTCGACATCGTGGCCGCCACCATGTCGTCGCGATCCAGCAAGCGAGCCAAGCGCTTGTCCTTCGTGCCTTCGCGTAACTCGGCGTGACCGACGTAGTCCCAAGGCCCGGCTGCGATGAACCCAGTTGCGATCAGACCTTCGGAATCGCTCGGCCATAGGATGTCCCCGGCGAGCTGCTCGCGGATGAAGCGAGGGTAGGGCTTGTCGTCGTTGAAACTGCGGACGACGTAGTCGCGATACGGCCAGGAGTTCCGCCGCGCCTTGTCCTTGTCGTATCCGTGGGACTCTCCGTAATGGGCCACATCTAGCCAGTGACGGCCCCAGCGCTCGCCGTAACGCGGAGAGGCGAGCAAGCGATCTACGAGCCGAGCGTAGGCATCTGGGCGCGAGTCACTAAGGAATGCCTTGATCGCACTCGGTTCAGGCGGCAATCCGTGCAGGCCGTAAGTCAGCCTTCGAATCAATGTCGCCCGGTCGGCTCTGGGCGATGGCGTGAGACCGTGCTCCGCCAGCTTCGCGGCGACGAAGCGATCGATTGCGTTTACCGCCCTGTCCCCGCCTCCAGCCGGCACGGGCGGTTGTACGAGGGGGCGGAACGACCACCATGTCCGATCCGTGGTGGTCTGATCGCCGTCTCCGGGTGCTCCTTCGGCAATCCACTTACGCAGGAGGTCAACCTGCTCCGCCGACAGCGGGTCTCCCACTGGCGGCATTAGCGGCTTGGAGCCGGATACCTTGCCAATGAGCAAGCTGCTATCTGGATTCCCGGGATTGATCGCCGGACCGCTCTTGCCACCCGCTAGGATCGACTCCCTGCTGACCAAGGCGAGGTTCGCTTGACCGCCGTTGGCTGGATGGCATGTCTGGCAGCGGGCCTCGAGGATCGGAAGGATGTCTCGTGCGAAGTCGGTGGCCGCGCTGGAAACTGCGGGAGCCGCGAGAGTTGCAACGGACAGCAAGAGCCCCAGTCGAAGGGGTGGTCTTTGAAGCAGGTGGCCCTGGCTGGGGTCATCCAGCCGGATTCCCAGTCCCAGTCTCACCGCCGAGCCATTGTATCCGACTGACCGAAAGAACGCCGGCTAACCGACTGTCATCGCGTAAGCATCCCGCAACGACTTGGCGGGTTCACGCCCACGGGGTGGCTAGCGCTTATCCGGGATGTGAACGATGATCTCGCCCTTCTTGGACCAGCCCAGCTGCTCCCGAGCCCGCTTCTCGATTCCGAACTCTCCGGGCATCAAGGAGTTGACGTCCTCTGTCAGGGACTCGTTCTCCTCCTTCAGCTCGATGATCGACTGCTCGAGTTCGGCCTCCCTGTCGAGGGACTCGGCCACTGGTTGGAACGGGCCGTAGCCGAAGGCGTGCAGAAGTCCTCCGAGCAGGGCGACTGCGGGTAGCCCGTAGAGCCAGACTGTCCACGGCGATGTCCGCTGGCGCTCCACGCCCATCCGGTTGTCGACCGCAGCGCGACGGTTGTTAAAGGTCTCGTTGGTCAAGGCACCTTCTCCTCTCCGCAACATGATACCAAAACTTGTTCCGGCGCGACAAGCCCGGTTGTGTTCAAGGTAAGCTCATTGCTCCCCCAATGTCGAAACGCCACGGTCTGCACCTAGTGACCAACGACGGTGGAACGCACGCCAAGGCGAGACCGACCAAACCTCCATGAGCTTGTCGGGGTGCCTAGCGGCGAGAACCCGTCACGGGTCCGTGGGGAGGCTTGGTCCGTCTGCTTCCGCCAGGTCATCATTCGGCCGTGCGACATCCTCGTCGGCGAAAGATGTTCCTAGTGCAGAATGGCTTGTCGGGGTCGTGTCTTCTTCCAAGTCTGGAATTGGGGCTTGTACTGGTTGCAGAGTAGCCGGAGTGGACTCAATTCGCAGGCTGAATCAAGGCACGGAACCCAAGTGGACTAGCCCAGCGAGCGAGCGAGCAAGGCAAGCACCAATGCAATCACTGCGAGGACGATCAGAATCTCTCGGCAGGTCGAGCCAAACTTCGCATCAAGCTCACCTACGGCGGGCCCCGGTCCTGGCTTCGTGGATCTCCATGCGAGCTTGGGACTTCGCTTCGTGGACAACCATGCGGGCGTCGGACTTGGCTTCGTGAGTGTTCATGCGGGCCTCAGAATTGATGTCGTGAGCGTCCAAGCGGGCTTTGGACGTCGCATCCATGGTGTCCAAGCGAGCCATGATTTCCGCTCGGAATGCACGGATTGCGCCAAGCACCCGCTCGTCGCTCAACGCCGTGAGTTCCCTCAGTGCTTGAACCACTTCGATCGGGAGTGTGGAGGTCTTCGACAGCGGGGTTACGAAGGCTCCGGGCGGTAGGCACCCGCCGCATTCGAGGCCCGGAGGGGCGGGGTTGCACCGCTCCGAAGGAGTGTTGGGGCCGGTATCCGCCTCGGGTCGGGACTCTTCCATGGCGTCCGTGCTAGGGCGCAATGACGTTTCGTCTACCTGAGCTTGCTGGGATGGTTCGGAAGGTGAAGAGCGATCTTGGTCCATAGATTTCACCATACCACGAATGATGGAGTGCCATCGGCTCATCCACTAGAGGAGACTGACGTTCGGCACACACGCGTCGACGCAGTCGATCTCGCCCGAAAGAGACCAGCGCAATGCCGACACCGAGCACTGGCCTGGACCTACTGAAGTCTGGTCCAGTCTGCCAAGTGCCCTTGGCTGCTCGCTCGTCCGTACAGGATCTATCAGCTAGGTGCATCTTCCTTGGTGCTCATCTCCACCTCGACTCTGGTTGGACGAGGAGGCAGCGACGAAGCTCGATGGGACGGTCCCGCCGGGCTCGACAATCCGCTGCCGCCGGACAGGGCCCTCGACGCCAGACGGTTGGTCCGTTCCGATTCCGCCATGGACAGCTTGATCCAAACGCGCCCATGGAGCGGTTCGATCATTGTTGATATAAAGTAGGGCGAGGGCGATGCTCGGCCACCGCGGTTCGTACGTGGGGCGGTTGAGGGTGTTCCTTGGTTGCAGCCGAGCGCCCCTTCCGTCGTCGCGGACCGTAGCCAGCCAGTCTCGCCGGAGCCGGCTCCCAGGAGGGAAACAGTCATGCACATTTTCAGAGCACTTCTAACTTCGAGTCTTGCGCTTGCAATGCTCTTCGCGTGCGGAGGCGGCGGGCCTGTCGCTCCCGAGCAAGAGCAGGACGAGCAAGTCCGTACCCTGTCCGCCGCCGAGTACGAGGAGAAGGTTCGCGGCGCGTGGCTCGGCGCGGCGGTCGCGGGAGCCTTGGGGATGAGCGTCGAGGGCATGCACTACCGGGACCTCAAGCCCTTCCTGACGGAGCTCGGGCAATGGCCACTGACCGACTACATCAAGAAGCTGCCGTCCAACCGCGATCCGAAGCGCAAGCAGTGGTACACGACCGACAACTGGGGGCCGACCGGATTCGGTCCGGATGACGACTCGCTCTACCAGATCGCGAACCTCATGCTTCTCGAGGAAAAGGGCCCGGAGATCACCAGTCAGGACATCGCCGACAAGTGGCTCGCGTCGTTCTCCGTCTTCGAGGCCCAGAATTGCGGACGGGCGGTGAGGGTGGCGGAGAAACTCCTGAAGGACGGCGTCCGCCCGCCCGAATCCGGCAAGCATGAGATGGGGGAGTTCATGGGCGGCCAGATGAAGGGCGAGTTCTGGGGCTACGTTTTGCCGGGGAACCCCGAGGCAGCAGCGGAATACGGTCGCATCGACGCCGAAGTTTCCTTTCACACGAACGGAGTCTACGGCGAGATGTTCATGGCGGGTCTAGTTGCTGAGGCATTCTTTGAGTCGGATCCAGTGAAGCTACTGGAAGCAGGTCTTTCCGTGATTCCGGAAGACTCCGAATACGCCCTCTGCATCCGTGACGTCATGGGGTGGTACACCCAATGGCCCGACGACTGGGAGAAGACCCACGAGCAGATCGACGCCAAGTGGGCTCCCGTGGCCGGCACGAAGCGCCGGGTGTTCCCGAATAACGCGGTGAACGCTCTCGCGCTGCTCTACGGCGAAGGTGATTTCGACAAGACGATTTCCATCGCTGTCATGGCCGGCTGGGACACCGACACGAATGCAGGCGATGTCGGACCGGTCATGGGCGTCATCCTCGGCCCCGGCGCGATCGCCGACAAGTGGACGGAGCCGATCGCCAACGTCTTCCGCAGCGACGTGAAGGGCGCGGAAGAACTGACGATTGACGATCTCACCCAGCGGACAGCGGCCGTGGGCGCAACCATGACGGAGGCGAAGTCCTCTGGATTGGTGCAAATCGTCAGCCAGTAGCGGATGCTCAGGATCCGACAGCGCGCCATGCTTGGGTGAGGGGGTAGAGACACTCCGTCCCTCTCATTCGGCGCATGCGTCGATATCCATCACCTACTCGCGACACTCACTGCCATGCGTAGACGCGAATTCCTAGCTGCGAGCGCATCCATGGCGCTCGCGCAGTGCAGCCAATACTCGTCGCCCCCTCCGAACATCCTGTTCGCGATTTCGGACGATCAGTCGTTCGCGCACACGAGTGCCGCCGGGGACCCTGTCGTCCGCACGCCGACCTTTGATCGGATCGCCACCGAAGGGGTCCGATTCACCCACGCGTTTTGCAACTCGCCATCCTGCACTCCGTCCCGGGGCGCGATTCTCACTGGACAAGAGTGCTACCGACTCGAGGAAGGCGTCAATCTGTGGAGTTCGCTACCGGCGAAGTTTCAGACCTACCCTGACTTGCTAGAGGCGGCTGGCTACCACGTTGGCTATACCCGCAAGGGGTGGGGTCCGGGGAGTTTGGAGGCCAGCGGTCGGTCCCGCAATCCCGCCGGGCCGAGGTTCGACGACTTTCAGGCATTCCACGCCGCGTTACCCGAGGGCGCACCGTTTTGCTTCTGGTTCGGCAGCTCGGACCCGCACCGTGGCTACGAAAAGGGTTCCGGTCTCGCGAGCGGTTTGCGTCTCGATGATGTGATCGTGCCCGACTTCCTACCTGACGTGCCCGAGGTGCGTAGCGACATCCTGGATTACTACTTCGAAATCCAGCGCTTCGACCGCGAACTCGGGGAAATCGTTTCGTTCTTGGAGGAGCGCGACCAGTTGGACAACACTGTCGTCATCGTGACAAGCGACAACGGCATGCCATTCCCCCGCGCCAAGGCCGACCTGTACGATTTTGGCTCGCGCGTGCCTCTCGCCGTTCGCTGGCCCGAACGCGTGCCCTCGGAGCGTGTCGTGACCGATTTCGTCAGCTTGGTCGATCTCGCCCCGACGATCCTTGAGGCCGCTGGTCTCTTGCCTTTGCCTGAAATGACCGGTCGCAGTCTCATCGACGTGCTTGCGTCGGAAAATCAAGGCAGAGTCGATCCCACCCGAGACCACGTCATCCTCGCCCGCGAGCGGCACACGCCGTGGCGGGCCGGCCGGGTCGGTTACCCCATGCGCGCCATTCGGACCGACGGGCACCTATACATCCGCAATCTCGAGCCTGACCGTTGGCCGGCGGGCGACCCGCCGATCTTCGGAGAAGTCGATCCGTCCCCGACCAAGGACTTCGTCCGGGAGGGGGAGGGGACCGCCGACTTCGGACAGTACTTCCAAGCTGCGTTCGCTAAACGGCCGCCGGAAGAGCTCTATGACAACGCTCTCGGTCCGAGCCAGATGAGCAATTCGGCTGGATCGGATAATCTCGCGACAGTGCAGAAATCCTTGGCTGAACGCCTTGACGAGCGTCTGCTCACCACATCCGATCCACGGGCCCTGGGGCATCCGCCCGACTGGGAGTCCAATCCGCACTACGGCCGTTTGACACTGGAACAGCGACGCTGACCGCGAGTCGCTCGGCCCGCGGAACCTTCCATTGCCCCTTCCGCGGTTTGACCGCATTGGTGCGGCCGCCCTCGATCGAGCGCATTCCAAGTGCCTAGAGTGTTCGCTACCGGCGGTTCCTAAATCCGGTTCACGATCCCTTCGAGCCTGTCTATTTTCTTGCTCGCTTGGAGGTATTCGTGGTAAGCATTCTCCGCTCCTTGAATGAGGGCGTCGTAATGAACAATGCGACTGCCCGGGGAAATGGCGGCCATGGAGAACTTGAGACGGGCGGGGTTGCTCTTTTCCTCGGCCACAGGCTTGCCGAGCACGAAAACGACCTCGATGTTCGGCGATGCTTCTCCTCGCGCTTGCAGTATCTCCTTGAGCGTGTCGAAATACCGCTGTCCCTGTTCCTGCAACTCGAGGAGTTTCATCGTGCGGTCCGCCCTCTTCAACTCGACAATGATGTGTTTGCCGGCGTTGGTCCGGTAGGCGATGTCGACCCGCGCGAGTTTTTGCTTTTCCGACAAGCCGTCCGCGGTCAGCCCTTTCTGGGCCAAGTGTGACTCCATGACCTCGCTCTTGGTAGCCCGTTCCCAAGCTGGGTCGAGAAGCCAGAGGTGATCGAAAAAGTAATCTTGCATAGCCCGTTCCTTGCTGTGCTTGTCTACGATGCCCTGAAGTCGCCTGATCGCATCGAGGCGCGATTCGACGATGTCACGGTACAGCGAGGCTTCCAAGGCGTCCCTGTCGGCTAGCACGGTCAAGAACGTGTCGATATCGTGGGTGCCATCGATCAATTCCTGTGTCGAGCCGCTCAACCTCATTCGTTTGAACGCGACGATGCCATGACGGTAGAGAAGCTTCCGGTTGTCTTCGTCGTCGATCGGGAGGGCACTTAGCATCGCGATCAGTTCCTCCGCATGCTTGCCGAACGCTTGCGGTAGCGTCTCAAACCATTCGGCGAGAGCCGGGTATGTGTTCTTGGCGTTCTTGGCTTCGTGCTCGCGCCTCCACTGCGTCCAGCGACTCTCGACTCTCGTCAGGCTGGATCTCAGAAACGACACGAGTGCGGAGTAGCGCTCGTCATCCTCTTGGACACGCTGACGATCGCTAGTCGCGATGTCGGGCAGATCGTCGTCATCAAGAAAGTCAGCTTCGATCTGGCCTGTCAGGTACTTGGTGTAGAGTCGACCGTCGTTGACCTTGTCGAGGATGTTCTCGTGGAAGAGCCGTCCCCGCGCGAAGACGACGATGCCGTTGAGGTTCCTGGCCTCTGCGCTGTCGAGTTCCTTGGGGCGGCGTGACGTCCCGATCCAGCCCTTCACGCTCCATCCAGTTGACGAGTCGCCGCACCGATTCGGAAGCTGCTCCCGCTCTAGAACTTTGGGGCACGATGAGGCGTCTGGATCGAAATCGCCGAAGGTCCAGAGAAATTGCGCCCTGGGGAGGTCGCCGCGGTCGTTCGGCGTGATCTCCCTGCCATCGATCATGATCTTGAAACCGTCCGATTCGCCGATGATCGAGAAGCGCCGCGCCAAGCGCTTGCGTAACGCGGCAGCACCGGTCGCGAGCCTCTGGTGCTTGATATCCCTCAGCACGATCTTCGTGCCCTTCTCCACCGTGATGTCTTCGACCGCCAAGGGGACGGGTCGATAGACCCGCTCCTTGTTTGCCAGCGACTCGCGAATTCCGTCGACACTCATGCGAAGTCCATGGCTCTCACCGTTCTTCGCGGACTGCACTTCGATGATCTCCGCGATGGAGAACAGCGAGAGCTTGCCGAGGCCCTTGCGGCCCATCACCTTGCGGCCCCTGGCCGTGAGCTTGCCGCGTTCTGAATCGTCCTCACGCCGACGGTAGCCGACGCGGAGATACTTGCGGTTCATTTCGTCGACCGACATTCCGATGCCGTCGTCGACGATCTGAATCCGTTTCCTGTCCCGACAGATATCGAGGTCAACCGTGCCCGCGTCCGCGTCCCAAGCATTGGCGACTGTTTCGGTCAGAACAGCAGCAACGTTGCTGTACAAGTTGATGCCGAGGTGGTTGAGGACATTGAGGTCGACCGCCATCTCGTAAGTGTTATGCACTGGCCCTATTCCCATCGCAGCGAAATCGTACTGTTCACAGCCTCAACCAAGTTCAGGAGACTCCATGCCGCCCATGATCGGAATTCCCACAATGTCATTCTCGCAGAAATGTCATGACTGTCCGCCCGCCCGTCACTATGGACATCTGCCGCCGACCGCCGGTCTCCGGTATTGAGATCGACCACACAGGAACAGGTGCGGCTCGGTAGCGGAACCCAAGGGATGTCACGCGACTCGATTCCTAGCGTTGAGCCACTCCTTGACATGGCGCACGATGCTCTCCCCAATCGACTCCCCGAGCTTGACCGGAACGGCGTTGCCGATCAGTCGTCCGACCTCTTTGCGATGGATGGGGTCGACCTTCGGCACAAACTCATAGGTCTTCGGGAGGCTCTGGAGGCTCGCCCCTTCGCGCAATGAGATGGCTCGATCTTGGCTCGGATGTCCGAATCGACCGTTGCCGCAACATCATCGAGACCGTTCAGGCCTACCTTGGAATCGGACCGGCCCAAGGTCGCGCGCTCTTCTATCCGACAGCGATACCGACCCCCGGCGACGGATCCGCAACCGTCGGCATCGCGGACATCACGCCCCGAATGGCGGCCCGAGTCTTACACGAGGTTGCAAGCGTAACCGACATGGGCAGGAACGACTTGCACCGCGACGCGCAAGCCCACGGCTTCCCGCTAGAGGTCCGGGAAGACATGCACGATCACCCATGCAATCAGGCCCTTGCGCTTGGAATGAGACCCCCGCAGATCGAGGACGATCAATGATGCGCGGAAGAGGGCCTACCCTGAACGGGGGCGCCCGGACGCGAGACCCGCGACCGTCTACGCAATTCCAGCGCGATGCATGAGGACGCAGTGGCAGGGATCCCGTCGATATCGACTAAACTTCACCACCCCGGACGACCTAGAATGGATGTGCCAACACCCCCGCGAGACTCGAGAAAGACCATGACCGCCCGCACTGATGGATTGAGCTGGAACGCGATCGGCGTCCTCGCCGGAATCATCATCGCCAGCCAGGGCGCGACCTTCACGCTGCAAGTTTGGATGATGAGCGGAGTTAACGGACGCATCGACAGGATCGAAAACCGCATCGACAGGATCGAAGACAAGATCGACCTCCTGATTCGCGCCGTCCCAACTGCACCCGCTATCCCAAGCACCCCCGCCGTCCCGCCCGAGGCGCGGCAGCAAGCCCCCGCGCTTGAACAGACACTCCCCGGCGACCGCACGGATCGCAACTCTGATCGACACGATCAAGACCATTGCCGGGCGACTCATCGAGACCTTCCGCCCGCAGTGGACTCACTCCCGCAGCAGGTTGAGCATTCCCCTTCATTCAAACGCCTCTTGCTTGTATCCGGTAGGTCCTCCGCCAAGAGTTATCGAAGTGAGATGGCTGCACACCAAGATGCACCCCGCGGCACTCCGCAACTGTCCCTTGGTCCTCTTCAGCGACAATCAAGGTTTCGTTTGGGTTCGTGAGCAGAAAGCGGAGACTCTACTCAAGCGAACCCTCAACGGGTGCTGTCCCGTACGCAGCAGGACGCTTCAGCTCACGCCCTGTCGAGAGTGGCAGGCCTGAGCATTGGAGTTGCCTGATCGCTCCTCGCCGAAGTGACACCCACTTGATCGACCTTGGTATAGTTGCCCCGGAATGCTCACCGTCGCGGCCGGATCCAACAAAATGAACCGCAGGTACTTCGGGCGGTCTTGCCTAGCGGGGTTGGCGGGTCTGTCGACGGTCCGCTCGACAGCGCAGCAGCGCAAGTTCTATACGGCGTTCGTTCCCGGCAGCTTGGGAGTCAAGGCCGACCAAGCCAAGGCCATCGAACTCGCCGCCAAGTACGGTTACGACTCTGTCCAGCCGTTTCCGGGTGATCTGCGCCGCGATGGTGTGCAGCGCTATCTCGAAGCTCTGGAACGACACCAGCTCCGGTGGGCGGCCGCCGGGTTGCCGGTCAACTTTCGTAGCGATGACGATGCGTTCGCCGAGGACATGGCGGAACTGCCGGCGAATGCGGACGCTTTGCAAGAAGCCGGAGTTACGCGCGTCGGCACCTGGCTCTCGCCCGCCCACGAGGAGCTGACGTACTTGCAGAATTTCAAGCGGACAGCGAATCGACTCCGGCAAGTTGCGAATGTACTTCGCGACCGAGACATGCGACTCGGTCTCGAATACGTGGGCACCAAGCGCAACTGGACTGGTTCGCGACACTCGTTCGTCCACACGATGGCAGGCACGAAGGAACTCATCGCCGAGATCCGCGGGCCCAACGTAGGTGTCGTCTTGGATTCGTGGCACTGGTGGACCTCCCGCGAGACTGCTGACGACATCCGGACCCTGTCGAACGACGATGTGGTGTCGGCCGACCTCAATGACGCGCCACGCGGCATCGAGCGCGAAGATCAGTACGATAACCGGCGCGAGCTTCCGCTGGACACGGGCGTGATCAATGTCCGGGATTTCTTGGAAGCCTTGGTGACGATCGGGTATGACGGCCCGATTCGGGCCGAGCCGTTCAATCAGCGACTCAACGAGATGGAGGACGAGCAGGCTAGTCGCGTTGCCTCCGAATCCCTCCGGAAAGCCTTCGCTCTGGTCGGTTGAATTGCGCCGCGCCGTCCGGTCGACCCTGTGCCAGAATGAGGCTGGGAGAGGGGGTTTGGCGGTATTCCGCTTCATCCGCTTCGGCGGATTCGTAGGCGCGTTCCTGTGCTCCCAAGCCCTCGGACAGTTCGGTCCGTCGGTCAGCTGCACCGGTGCTTCGTCACCCACGCCGGTATACGCCAGCGGGATGGCGGAGCCGCTCGCTGACATCTCGATCCGTTGCGCGGTCGACCTGCCGCACCTCGTAGCCACAGACTTCGACCTCGAAGTCGAGGTCGCCGTGGCGCTGAACACCCGCGTCGCGAATCGCGTTGGTTTCGGTTCCGTAGGCGACATCGCCGACGCGGTGCTGGTCGTCAACGGGAATGATTGCGACAGCCCCGCCGAAGAAGGCTCTGCGTTCGGGAAATGCGGAGCGGGGAACGCATCCGTCCAAGACCCGCAATACGGCCGTCGTTCATCCGTCAACACTGTCGTCTGGTCCAACGTCACGCTGCCGTTTCGCGTCCAGCGCTCGGCCGGCCTTGTTTCCGACATCCGTATCCGCGCCATGCGGGGAGATGCCTCTCAGCTCCGCGTCGCGCCCGGCGGGCATGCGGCGAGCCCTCCGATCACTGCTTCGCTATCCCTCCGTTCGCCCGGCGGGGTTGCGCTCCGGAATGGCGTGCTGCGGGTGGGGCAGCCTTTGCCGGGGCTCGGTGTGAGTCTTCGCGGAGAGGCCCCCGCGTCTGCGTGTCTGGGTTCCGATCGCGGGCGGGCGACCGTTCATCTGCGGGAGGGCTTCGCACGAGCCTTTCGCACCCAGTCGCCGGACTCTCTTACCGAGAATGCCGCGTCAGCGACACGTTTCGCGCTGGATTTCGAGGACATCCCTGAAGACATGACTGTGTCGGTGCCTCCGTCCCTAGCCTGCTACCAGCCCGAATTCGAGGAAGTGGCCGGCGAGACCGCCGACAATCTGACAATCGGCTTGGTGCGGGGTCACGATACGAGCGGCCGCGGAGGGACCGCGACCACCGGATCCGGAAGTTCCGAGCCCACCGCCGCCGTCACTCTGAATGGAGGTCGGGGCCAAGCGGTCTACGAGGTTCTCGCGCACGATCCCGGCCAGGTCGAGGACTGCCACATTCCCGTTCGCTTCGAGACCGAGAGCGGCGGCATCTCGCGTGCTCGAGCCAAAGTGTCCGCGGGCTTTGCCCCGCGCGGAGTCTCGGAGCTGACGACTTCCATGGGCGCTCTCGCCCGATTCGCACAGCCAAACGCATTGACTCAGCTTGAAGTCGACCTAGCTGCGTGCGGCACTGCGCTGCTGTTTCCGTTCGTCTCGAACCAAGGCGGATTCGACACGGGCGTTGTGATCACCCACGGTTCTGGAGGGACGCTGCCCGATCAGAGCGAGGCGCGGAGCGGGGCCTGCGACATCAATTACTACGGGACCAACGCCGAGGGCCAGGACATCCTGCTGCTCCAGCACTCGACGAACCTCGAGCCGGGGCATCAGCTGGTGTTCACGGTGTCCGGCGGGAATCCGACGCAGAACATTCTCGGCACGCCACAGTACCAAGGCTACTTGGTCGCCGAATGCGGATATCCCGATGCTCGCGGCTACGCGTTCATTTCCGACGGGTTCGGGGGCATCGCCGACTTGGGGATGGGGTATATCGCTCCTGTTATTCCTCTCGACCCGAGGGGCAGGCGGCTCGCGTTACCGGAAAGGTCGCGATGACCGACAAGCTCTCCCGGACGGGTGTCCTTGCGATCATCGCGACAGCTTGGTGCCTCGCGCTGAACGCAACCGCTCAAAGCGGCCCGGTCCCGAGTGCGGACTTGGGCGTGATCCGATGCACCGCGACGGCGGTCGCTCCGATCGTGCGTAGCGAGGGCACCAGCGAGTTGGTCGGTGACATTCTGATCACCTGCCACAATTCCAGGCCTAGCGCGGGATTCGAGCCCCGTGGATTCGTCGAAGCCGATTTGCAATTGACGCTAGGCGTCAGTGCTTCGAACCGTGTTGATTTCGGCGCGGGCACGGACGTTACTGACGCAGTCTTGGTCGTCAACGAAAAGCATTGCTCGGAGCCCAGCGCCACCCGGCGCTTCACGGAGTGCGGCACAGGGAACGCCACGGTGCAGGATCCCACCTTCGGGCGTCGGGTGAACCGAAGCACGATTCAGTGGACGCGCTTCGCCCTGCCGATTCCAGGAGCCGCGGTCGGGAGTCTGTCGACACCGGCGGGCCCCGTGGTGGATTGCAGGGGCCGGTATGGGCAGCGTGGCGGATGTCACCCGCCTACCACGACCATCCGATTGACGAATCTCCGGGCCAATGTGGCCGAGCTTAGGGTCGTCGGGCAGTCCGGCTCGGGCTCGCTACCCATTGAGGCGTCGCTTTCAATCCGAGCCGCTGACGCGACGGTCCAAATCGACGGCAGCCAGCTCCAAGTCGCCCAAGCAGCCCCCGGGATTCTGGCGACCGCCGTTGCGCCCGACGCGGGCAGGCTGTGCTCGCACGGAGACACCACCGCCGAAGTCACGGTGTCGGAGGGTTTCGCGTCCGCGTTCAAGGCGAGCGGCGGTGCCCGGTTACGCACCGGTGATCCGGGATGGGTGGCGGCGTTCTATCCAGGCACCGCAGACGGCGGTGCCGTTCCGGCGACACGCATACGCCTTTCGCTATCGAATCTACCCGAGGCGGTCCAGGTGGCCGTGCCGAACGGCCTCGCGTGTTCGACTGCGCCGGGTCGCGGGCGATTGCAACTGGGATTGGTGACTGGGGCTGACGCCCGCGGCGAGGGCGGCACCGCATCGTCGGGCCAGTCGGGTCAGACCACCATCCGCTCCCCGGGAAGTACTGCGGCGGTGGCCGTGTACGAAGTGCTGAGCGCGGATCCCTTGGTCACCGAGACCTGCAGGATTCCGGTCGAGATTTCGCGCCCCCAGCAGTCATCCGCTCCGCTCCAGCCCGCGCAAGTGCGTGTGGCTCTCCGATTGGCCCCTGTGAGTGCCGGTCTGGATGCGGCATCCGGGGTGCCGGCGCAACGATTCGTTGACTCGAATCCGCTTCCTAGGTCAACCTTCGAATTGAGTAGTTGCGGCACCTCCCTGTTCTTTCCGTTCGTCACCAACCGCAGCAACTTCGACACGGCGATCGTCATCGCGAACACCTCGGCTGACCCACTCGGTTCGAGGCATCAACCGGGATTCTGCGACTTGAGATACCGGGGCTCTAGCGATGCCGACCGGGCGGCGCTCGATCCCATGCGAACCGTCGAAGTCCCGGCGGGCAAGAACCTTGCCTTCACCCTGTCGAGCGGCAATGTCGCGCAGGGCATTCAAGGCGTCGCGGACTTCCAAGGGTATTTGGTGGCGGACTGCTCGTTCCAGCACGCGCAGGGCTTCGCCTTCGTGACCGAGCAACAGGGTGGCGTAGCGATCTTGGCCCAGGGCTACCTCGCGGAAGTGGTTGAGGGTGGCTCGCAAACCGTTGCCCCGTAGCGGTATGGCGTGCTCGCAACGGCGTGCGTCTGGAGCGGTATTGCTCGCGAACCGGTCAGCGCGGGTGTTGTGGACTGATCGATTCGTCCGACCAAACCCAAGAGACCCAAGATCAAGTCATGAGGCCACGAGGATCCGGATTGCTGAAGGTCCCTTGACTCTGCGATGATGCGGATCGTTGTGGGCGAACGACAGCGACGGTTAGCGAAGAGGAATTCGATCACCGACGCAAGGTGCAACTTGCCG
Organism: Bryobacterales bacterium; assembly: GCA_965242625.1. Taxonomy (GTDB): domain Bacteria; phylum Acidobacteriota; class Terriglobia; order Bryobacterales; family UBA6623; genus VXMF01. Next base: position 3,456,732 of record CBDEST010000005.1, read on the forward strand.
GCGTCGGTTCGCGCTGTGGAGACCGGCAACGTAGCACAGCTGACTAGGCGCCGAATGCCAGTCGCAGTGTTGCTCGGCTTGAGTCAGTTCGAATGGCTTACCTCTAGGCAGCCTACATTCGAGCAGGCGTATCGTGCGTTCCGTGAGAGTGTCGATCTGTCGGTACTCCAAATCGACCCAGACGAAGTGTTCGGAGACACAAGAGACGCGTCGCCTGGCCGTAACGTGCAGTTCTGATGGTTCGGCGCGGACGAGTGGAGTATTTCACAGTCCCTACCTTGCCGGTCTTGGCGTACGACAGGCAAGCATCCGAGTGGCGCGCGCAGGAACGCGGCAGATCGTCCCAAATCGGACGTATGTCGCCGTTCGCCGATGGATAGGTCGCGGTGATCGCAGACGCCCATGGATTGGTTCCCGTTATGTCCGACGCACGGCACTTTGCGCACTTCAGCGAGCCTCGAATCGAGAGTTGGGGCTAAGTGGCCGGGTGCTTTGCGTACGTCGGTGAAGTTGAAGTACTATCCCATCACTGCCGTGCCGCATCACACCTCCTGAAGCGGGTTTCGATCAATCGCCTGCCATGTGCAACAGTGCAACTGATCAAGGCGCACTCGCTTGCACGCGTCTCGGCTCAGCCTTGTTGCATCGAACCATGCTCAAGCGTCATTGGAATGCGATGCAGCAGGTCGGCGGTCTTTGCCCTTCCCGAATCGCGTGCCCGTCGGCATTCACCCCGGACGCTGGTTAAGGGAGCGGCTCATTGGAAATGCAGAGCGAAGAACTGTTTGACCTGCGCGCGACGGCCCTGCAGGGCGATGTCGATTCGCAAGCGGATTTGGGCCGTAGGTACTGCGAGGGAGAAGGCGTCGCCCAAGATTTCGCCGAAGCAAGGCGCTGGTTCCGGATGGCGGCCGACCAAGGCCATGCGCGGGCACAGTTCGACCTCGGCCTCATGCATGAACGCGGCCAAGGCACGCCGCAGGATCAGAGCGAAGCCGCGCATTGGTTCCTACTCGCAGCTGACCAAGGCTTGGCCGTGGCGGAATACACCGTTGGCGAGATGTACTTCCACGGTGCGGGTGTAGAGAAGGACTTCAAGAAGGCGGCGCATTGGTTCCGAAATGCCGCCGAGCAGGGTCACGCCGCTGCCCAATCGATGCTCGGTGACATGTTTCATTTCGGCGACGGCATGCCGGTCGAGGCTGCTCAGGCCGCGCTCTGGTACCGGCTTGCAGCCGAGCAAGGCAGGGTGAGTGCGCAGATCAATCTCGGCTGGATGCTTTGCAGCGGCTCGGGCGTACCCCAAGATTTCGTTGAGGGGGCGAGATGGTACCGTCTCGCGGCCGAGCAGGGCAGCGCGGAAGCGCAACGCAGACTCGGCATGATGTACCACCTCGGCCGAGGTCTGCCGCAAGATCAGATCAAGGCGATGACTTGGTTCAGGCTCGCTGCGGCCCAGGGCGAAGTGAGCGCACAGGCCCATATCGGCATGATGCATTACAACGGCCAAGGGGTGCCGCAAGATTACGCCGAGGCGATGCGCTGGTCTCGTCTCGCCGCTGATCAGGGCGACGCGCACGCCCAATTCGGCATCGGCCTCATGCATTATCAGGGGCACGGTGTGCCGCAGGATAGTGCCGAGGCGGCGCGGTGGTTCCGCCTTGCTGCTGAGCAAGGCGGTGTGAACGCGCAATTCAACCTCGGCGCGCTGTTCGACCAAGGCGATGGGGTGCCGCGGGATCACAGCGAGGCAGCGCACTGGTATCGGCGTGCAGCCGAGCAGGGGTTCGCGGAGGCGCAATACCATCTCGGCGTGATGCATCACGACGGCGACGGCGTGCCGCAGAATCATGGCGAGGCCCTGCGCTGGTTACGTCGCGCAGCCGAACAGGGTGATTGCTCGGCACACAACATGCTTGGCGAGATCCATTACAAGGGCGAAGCCGCCGTCCAAGATTTCGCGGCGGCGGCGCACTACTTCCAGATCGCTGCGGAGCAGGGTGAGGGGTCGGCGCAGCACAGGCTCGGACTGATGTATGCCCGAGGCGAGGGCGTGTGTCAAGACTACCCAACGGCGCACATGTGGTTGAGCTTGGCCGCTGCTCAATCCTCGGACGCCAATGGCGAGCTTGCGGCCATGCTCGACTCGGTAGCGGCGAAGATGTCGGATTTGCAACTCGCCGATGCCCAGCGGCGCGCTGGCGAATGGCGCTGCAAGACTTGGAGCGAGATTCGGCAGCGGTTCGAGTGAACCTTCACCGGAAGGGAACAGTTGGACCTTCCACCCGGCCAGAGTCCGCCTTTCGTCCAGACAGCCGCATGTGGCGCAGACACCGTTCGTCAGCTTCGCATCTTGTTGCAGATCCTGCGCCGCGAGACGGGTCCAGCGCCCGTCTGCCAGTTGTCACCCTTGTAGCTCGCGATGGCCACCGGCACGAGCTGGTGGCGGCCGCGTTCGAAGATCGGCGTGCCAGCGGCAGCCGCAATGCGCGATGCCGAACCACGAACCCCCGCCGGCGAGGCAAAGCCGCTTCGCCTTCCAGCCGAAGCCCGCGGTCGCGCCCGGGGATCCAGCGGCCGAGTCGGCGCGGCAGTGTAGGTCGTAGGTGTCCCGCGCTGAGCCGTGTAGAGCTGGCAAGCCGGCCAAGATGGCTAGCGCGAAAGTAACGCGCAACATCGGTTGGCGCACCTGACCACTACAGCCGAGCGGAGCGCGGTGCGCCAATCCGGACCGGATTCAGCAACTCCAGAGCAACGGCTCGGCTGCGGCCGCTCCAGCCAGTCCCGGGCCTGTTGCCGTCCAGCGGGAGAAGCGCACCTCGCGCGCGGTCGGCTGCCACGATCTCGCCAGTCCAACAGCGATAGCACCGTGATCAGGATCGCCAGCCCGGTGAAGCCCAGGCCGATCATCCAGCGCAGCGAATTGATCTCGCGCTGCTGGGCGTCGAGCTTCGCGTTCTGGACTTCGATCGCGGAGTCGAGCTTGGCGTTCTGGACGCGGATCTCGGCGATTACGTTCTGGCCAGCCATGCTCTCCGTCCCTTGGACGAAAGCGAACGCCTCGTTATCCGCGGCACCCAGCTTGCGCAAGGTCACGAACATTTGCTGCTCGCTGGGTCAGACCTGAGGTTCGGGCGTCAGGTCGTCCATGAGTCGGGTTCAGTGTACAACGCTAGGCCGCGCGGAGGAGGCACCTTGCAACGTTGCACCCCGGCGCGTCGGCGTCGCGACCGGCTCGGGCGGATCGTCCTGTACCTGCTGAAACTGGCTGAGGGCTGCGCTCGCTGCAGGACAGCATCGACACCTCAAGTGCCGCCGGAAAGGCCTGATTCACGCTCGTCGCGGCGGTCGCCGATATGGAGTCGGGGATCAACGCGAGCGCACGCGCGACGGCATGCGCGCAGCGCGGCAAGCGCTGCTGCGCGAGGGGTCACTGGAACGCCGCGAGATCGAACGGTGCATTGGAATCAGCGCGTACATCATGGGCCGGCGGCGTCGGCGTGCAAGGAGGCGCCATGCCGCTGGCCGAGGCCCACGAACGGTTCTTGGCGAATCTCAGGGCGCGCGGATTGCACGAATCGACACGGGAGCGCTACGCCTCGTTGTTCCGCCCGTGGGCGAGGCAGGCAAAAAAAGGATGAACGCATCGATCTTGAGGATCGGGACGCTTGGGTGTGTTGCGCGTGACGCATGGGCTGGGATTGCGTGTCCAGCACGAACGGGCTGCGGTGGGCCGCGCTCAAGGCGTCCTTCGGCTTTGCGGTCGGAGCGGGCGGGATCGCGGAGTCCACGGCCCGGCGGCCCCGGCCGCCCAAGGGAAACGCGCCGCTGATGCCGCTGATTGGCCGTACAAGCTCTATCGCAGCAGCCGGCAGTTCGGCCCACCCATGGTATTGGACGGTTTCTATGCCCTGACAGCCAACAGCAGTTTCCAGTCACCCGGTAACCGGCCAGGTCCGTGCCGGGCTGGAATTGCATGACGATCAGATGAGCATGCCAGTCGCGGGCCTTCCGGGTGCCTCGAATCGTCCCGTCGCGTTGCGGGGTGCCACTTCGATCTGTGCCTTTGATAGATTGGGCGAAGTGACGGAAATGGCACCTAGCGCTCCTTCTCAGGCTCGCGAGAGCGGATCCGCGCAAGCTGCGGACGTACGCGAAATCGGGCGTCAGATCGAAGCCGAATCGGCAGTCCTCGCGACCGCGCGTCGGGAGATTGCGCGAGTCATCGTCGGCCAGGAAGATCTCGTCGATGGCCTCTTGCTCGCGTTGCTGTGCAACAACCACGTCTTGATCGAAGGCGTGCCCGGCTTGGCCAAGACTCTATCGGTCACCACGCTGGCCAGAGTCGTGCAGCTGTCATTCAGCCGCATCCAGTTCACTCCCGACCTGCTGCCGGCCGACTTGATCGGCACGATGATCTATTCGCCGGCGGATGGCGGCTTCTCGACGAAGAAGGGACCGATCTTCGCCAACATCGTCCTCGCGGACGAGATCAATCGGGCGCCCGCGAAGGTCCAGAGCGCACTGCTGGAAGCGATGCAGGAGCGCCAGGTCACGATCGGCGAGACGAGCTATGGGCTGGAAGACCCGTTTTTCGTTTTGGCCACTCAGAATCCTATCGAGCAAGAGGGTACTTACCCGCTGCCTGAGGCGCAAGTCGACCGCTTCATGTTCAAGCTCCGCGTGGGGTTCCCGACCAAGGCCCAGGAGTTGGAAATCCTGCGGCGCATGGCGCGTTCGCGCGTCGAGCATCAGGTCGATCCCGTGCTGGCACCCCAGGACATCGTGCGCTTGCGGCAACTCGCGGACTCCGTGTACATGGACGCGAAGATCGAGGAGTACATCGTGAACCTCGTCGAAGCCACGCGCACGCCAAGCGAGTACGGCTTGGAAATCGAGGAATGGATTCGGCACGGAGCGTCGCCCCGGGCGACCATCTTTCTCGCGATGGCGGCGCGGGCCCGCGCCATGCTGCAAGTGCGCGGCTACGTGACCCCGCAGGACGTGAAATCGGTGGCTCATGACGTATTGAGGCACCGGGTGATGGTTTCGTACGAGGCCGAGGCTGAGGAGCTGAGCTCGGAGGAGATCGTCCAGCGCGTGCTGGACGGCGTCGAAGTCCCCTAGCCCCGCCTGTGCGGAGAGTTGCGGGAGAGCGCGCGGTTCCATGGAAATCAAGGACTTCACGCGGAGCATCGCCAAGAAGATCCGGTTGATCGAGATCCAGACCGATAAAGCTGTCGACTCGGTGCTGGCTGGCGAGTACAACAGCGTCTTCAAGGGCAGCGGGATGGAATTCGAGGAGGTGCGTGAGTACGCCCCGGGAGACGAGATCCGCAGCATCGACTGGAACGTGACGGCCCGGATGGGCCGGCCGTTCGTCAAGCGGTACGTCGAAGAGCGGGAATTGACGGTTTGGCTCGTGGTCGACATGTCGGCTTCGGGATCGTTCGGCAGTCGCAGTCAGTTGAAGAACGAGGCTGCCGCCGAATTCTGCGCTCTGCTGGCCTTCGCCGCGATCCGCAACAACGACAATGTCGGCCTGATCGCGTTCACCGACCGGATCGAACTGTCGATCGCGCCGAGCAAGGGCCGTACCCATGTCCTGCGTCTGATCCGCGAATTGCTGCGCTTCGCGCCGCGCGGCCGCCGGACCGATCTAGCCGGCGCACTCGAATACCTCGGTAGGGTCACGCACCGGCGCGGCGTTGTCTTCTTGGTGTCCGACTTCCTGACCGCGCAATCGCTCGAGGAAGTGAGCGGCAAGCAACTGGGGGTCCTCGCTCGCAGGCACGATCTCATCGCGGTGGCGATATCCGACCCGCGCGAACATGAGTTGCCGAATGTCGGTCTGATCGAGTTGGAGGATGCCGAGACGGGCGAGTGGGTCTTGATCGATACGTCCAGCCGGGCCGTCAGGCGAGAGTACGCTGCCGATGCTAAGCACCGGATCGAGAGTCGCAGGACGTTTTTCCGTGCGACCGGGATCGACGACGTCGAGGTGCAGACCGGGCACGACTACGTGAGGGACTTGCGCTTGCTCTTCCAGCGGAGGGGCAGTCGCCGATGAGCGAAAACCGCGTTGCACGGGGTCCGCGGGGACTCGCGGTGTCCATTCTCTCGCTCCTGTTGGTGGCGGGATCCTGCGTCGAAAGCGGCGGGAACGGCGATCAGGTGCCGCCTCCGGTCACGCAGGTAAGCGAGAGTTCCGGTGCGCGATTGGAACTGCGTTTGGACCGCGCGGTCATGACTACAGCGGAAAGCGCGCTACTCCGATTGGAGTTGGAGTGCGCCGAGACGGACAGCGTGGAGTTCCCTGATCTGGATGAGGGAGTCGGTGGATTCGCGGTGATCCGCTCTCAGTCGCTCCCTGACCGCTTGGGACAAGCCGGCACCGCTGTGCGCGGCCGCGAGTACGTGCTGCAGCCGTTCCTGCCGGGAGATTACGAGATTCCCGCTCTGACGGTGGTGCGCAATGGCACCGACGAAATCGCTTCCGAGCCATTGACCGTGGTTGTCGAGAGCGTCATCGAGGATGCGGAGAGTCCGGCCCTGCGCGACATCGCCGATCCGATCGATGTGCCGGTGCCTTGGTGGTGGTGGGCCGTTGGAGTGCCGCTCCTCGTGGCGGTTCTCGCGGGTGCCGCCTGGTGGTTGCGCCGTAGGCGAATGAGGCAGTTGGAACCCCGCATCGTTCCACCCCATGAGGCAGCGCTGAATGCATTGGATGCGTTGCTTGGCGAAGACCTCTTGGCTCGCGGCGAATTCAAATCCTTCTACATGCGGCTCTCCGACATCGTGCGCCACTACATCGAGAATCGGTTCGGTTTGCACGCTCCGGAGCGGACAACGGAGGAATTCCTTGCGGAGCTAACCGACTCGCCGGAGATACGAGGTGACCATCAGCGACTGCTACGCCGGTTCCTGCAAGAGGCTGACATGGTTAAGTTCGCCAAGGTCGTGCCGGGGTCTGGCGAGACGGGGGCCTCGGTCGACGCGGCGAGGAGCTTTATCGAGCAAACGGTCGTTGAGGAAGTGGACTCCAAGGACAACGGCGTCCTCCAGCAGACCAAGATTCCGTCATAATATGCCGGGTAGGTGATTTGAATTCAATGAGATTGGACGCGAAACTTGTAGTATCCGATCATCTTTCACTAGTCTTCCACGAAGGCCTGTCCGTTCACGACCGGCGAGTGAATTCCTGTCTCTGCTGCAGTTTCCGGCTCTGCGACCTGCTAGGCACTGCGTGGTCAACGCACTTGTTTCGTACCCCGGAACCGCCCCTGTCGGATCGACCAACTACAACAGTCGCCTCAGGATCTTGCCCGCCGACGACCGCGGAATCTCGCTAACGAACTCGACCTCGCGCACTTGCTTGTACCCGGCGACCTGCGACCTGACGTGCCTCTGGATCTGATCCGCTGTCAGTGATCGGCCGGTGTGTAGCGAGACATACGCCTTGGGGCTCTCCGCGCCGTGTGAGTCCCGTACGCCCACGACTGCCACGTCTTGCACGGCATCAAGTTCCAAGATCACCGACTCGAGTTCCGCGGGCAGGACTTGGAAGCCCTTGTACTTGATCATTTCGCGCTTGCGGTCGACCAGATGGACGCGGCCTAGCTTGTCGATGTGTCCGATATCTCCCGTGTAGAACCAACCGTTCCGCATAGCCGCGACGTTCTCGGCTGGCGCGTCATGGTATCCCCTCATGATGTTCGGGCCGCGCAGCGCTAACTCACCGGTCTCCCCCTCGGGCAGCCGTTGGTTGCCGGTTTCCGTGTCGAAGATGGCCGCATCCAGACCCGCTACGGGAACCCCCGCGCACTCGAATAGATTCCATTTTGACCAGCGCGGATTCAGCGTCGCGATGCCCGATGTCTCGGTCATTCCGTAGCCTTGGCTAACCCTGATGCCGGTGATGTCCACGAAGCGATTGACCGCGGGCACCGGTACCGGAGCAGCGCCGATCGTAACCAGTTGGAGGGTGGCGAGGTCGCGTTGGCCGAGATCCTCCCGCGACAGCATGTTGAGCAGCACCGGGGGCACGATCGGGAGGTGCGTGATCCGCTCGCGTTCAATTGAGTCGAGGCAGTCGTCCATGTCGAACCGAGCGCGCAGATGCAGCGTATTGCCCGTGGCCAGAATGGTGTTCATGACCACGTTGAAGCCGTAGATGTGATAGAGCGGCAGGAACACGTAACTGCGGTTTCCGGGGCCGTGTCGCGTGTCGTCGCAGAGCAAGATCTGCCGGATCGCCGCCACCAAACTTCCGTGGGTCAATTCGATCCCCTTCGAGAATCCGGTGGTTCCGCTGGAGTAGGGGAGGAACGCAAGATCCCTTTCTCTGTCGCCAGCCATCTCCGGGGGAGAGTCCGACGCGGACTGCCAGAAGCTAGGATCCAGCGGGATCAAGCGACAGTCTTGAATGCTGTCGCGACACTCGTCGAGGCGTGACATCAGGCTCGGCGAGACGAAGACCACCGATGCCTTGGAATTCGTGATCTGGTGGACGAGCTCCCGTTGCTTGTAGCTGGAGTTGAACGGCGTGAAGACCGCTCCGCTCGAGAGGATCCCGTATCCAGCTGTGACGAAATCGAGCGAGTTCGGGCTGAATACGCCCGCTACGTCGCCCGCGCCGATGCCCGCAGCGCGGAGTGCGTTAGCGAACTGGTTCGCTCGACGGAAGTTCTCGGCGAACGTGAGAACTCGCCCGTCGGCGTCTACGATGAAGTCCTTGGATTCGTACGCTCTGGCGGCGTCGCGCAAGATGGAGGGAATCGTGGCCTGCGCAGTTGCGATCTGCTCCCACGGGAGTTTGTCAGCTGGGGTTGCGCTGTTCAATCGAAAATCGTAGCAATACGGTCGCGCACGGCCGCTACGGGCCTGTCGAATTCATCCCGAGGCTCCCAGCGCACGACCTCTGGCAACTTGGGAACGTTACGGAATTATTGATTCGTGAGCACGGGTGCAGACGCTTTCACATTCCCTGACCAGACTCGATCGGACCGTTTCGCCAGGGCAGACCGGATCGCATGCGCGGATGCAGGGGGACACGTACATCGACTGTCGGCGCGTGCCATCTTCCCGAATGCCGTGCGCTAGGCTTGGAATCGTGACTGCCACCGACTGACCACCACGAAACGCCTTGGAAACCGATTGTGTGCATCCCGCGTTACGTCGGTGCCACGCGCTTGCTAGAGCCGACCTGCCGCTGGACCCCTTGCTGGGCCGGTGCCCGCGGTCGTCAGGTCAAGTCGTTAGCCCGGTCGCTGGCCAAGTGCCACCCTTCGCTGAAGGTCTAGGTCAACCCAAAGGCATTGTTTCACTGGGGCTGACTGCAAAGCGGCTGTCGCGACCACTTGCCGAGGTCACGTCCCACTCGTCCTCCAAGACTGCTTAGCCCCCGTCTGCATGTGCTACAAGAAGAGAATAGGGCCGAGACAAGCCATGGCTAATCGTGTCAGGAACGTGTGCCGAAACCTCTCGGTGCAGTTTAACCGAATGACGGCGTCTAGGTCTAGATGTCCTTGGCCTGTTGAGGCAAAGACCGTCGAGCGAAGACTTCCGTTCGGCATTTCGGGAGTGCATGCGCTCGAGGTCTCGATGAAGTTCCGTTCGATCTTGTGCAAATCACTCACGGCAACTATACCGATGGTGCTTCTGGTTGTGCTATATCGCATTGCGACTCTTAATGTTCACGACAGCTTGAACATTCCGTTGTCGGCAGTCGCCGTTCTAGTCGCTGTCGTGAGTCTCTTGATGCTCATGAACATCATTACGAGCAGATCCATCATTCGCCAGATCAAGGGTGGCAGACTGTTTAGAATCTTTGAGAGTGCTGACGAATCCACGCGGCGAAAAATGTGTGATCAACTGGCAAGATTGTATAATTCTAATCGTTCGAGCATAGCCAAGTACGACCGAATCGGAATTACATCACGGCCATGGTCTTGCTGCATTCTACCGAAGTGCACGGAAATTCTGGATGTACTTGAGGACACTATAGAGGCTTGGGAATTGTCAATGAATTCAGCATTCAGAGCGTATATTCAGAAACGCATAGATGAGTTAGATGTTGACGATATTGGCACAGCAGAGTAGAAATGGAACGCACACTTCCATTCACAACTCCCGCTGAGTCCCGCCGCGACTCCGCCAGCACCGGGTCGCAACCGCCCGACTCAAGAACAAGACCGCTTGGCTGGCTGCCACCCACGCACGCCGCCCGCTCACCCTGAAGTCCTCGTTTCACGGGGCCAAATCGCAAAGCCCCTGCTGCGACAGCTCGTACACGCCATGTAGTCTGAGACTGGTTTCCAATTCACCCGTGTCGCATGTATCGCCAAGCGTCACGCGTAAGCCGAATCGAGAGCCGAAGGCTAAACCGCACTGCGCCTCATGAGTTCCACGAGTCGGTCCGTCGCACGCCAGGCGAGTGCCATGATCGTCAGCGTGGGGTTCTTCTCGGATGCGGTCGGGAACGCCGACCCGTCTACGACGAATACGTTCGGCACATCGTGCATCTGATTGAATCCGTTGAGCATGGATCGCTCGGGCAGATCGCCCATGCGGCAAGCGCCGTGCTCGTGAATCGCGCTACCGAAGGCGTCGATGGACCCTCGCTTGTACGGCAGCACCTCCGCTCGCAAAGCGTGCAGGATCTCCTCGACCTTGTCGTACATCGCCTCGACCATCTTCCGTTCGTTGTCACCAATATCGAAGTCAATGTGGGCCACCGGCACGCCGTATCGATCTAGCTGGCCCTTGTCGACGGTGATGCGGTTGCTCGCGCGAGGCAACACCTCTCCGAACGGGTGCAATTCGATGCGAGCGGGGTAGCGTTCCTTGATCGCGCGCTTGAGCCCCGTTCCGAATCCGGGCAGGTGCCGGGCCCATGACGCGTTGGGCTGGCACCCGATGTCCCACAGCTCGATTCCGAAGCCTCGCAGATAGTCTCGCTGGCCTGCGGGATCGTCGTTTCGCGGGAAATACACGTGCCCGCCGCTGATCCCGTCGTCGTTCCGCGAAGCCGCTCCGTACAGTTGCGGAGCGAACCCATGGACGTTCACGCGGACTTGCTCGCAGAGGTAGCGCCCCAACGTGTCGGAGGAATTGCCGAGACCGTCCGGGAAATGGCGGGAAGTGGAGTTCAACAGAATCCGGGTCGAATCCACGCACCCCGCGCCGACTACCACCCTTTTCGCCGGCACCACGCGTTCTTCGCCGGTATGACGGTCGAAGTACTGCACCCCGCTTGCCAGCCCTTCGTCGTCAACGAATATGCGCGCCGCGACAGCGTTCTCCACGAGACGTAGATTGCCGGTGGCCGAGGCTTGCGGAATGAGGTGATCGGCTGAATTGAAAAAACTCGCGGTGTCGCAGCCCTCGCCGCAAGCTCCGCAATAGTGGCATTGCGCCCAACCGTCAGAGGTGCGCGTTCTTACTGCCAAGCGCGTCGGCACGCCCGGTCGCTCCGCTTTCCGCGCAGCCTTCTTAATCAGCTGCTCCCCGCAGCGCATCGCGGGCGGAGGCTGGTAGTACTTGCTGCCCGGAAGCCAGGGCAAATCCTCGGAGCCTCCGCAGACTCCGATCAGGCGCTCGACGTGATCGTAATACGGGGCGAGATCGTCATAGCTGACCGGCCAGGGGATCTCCCATCCGTCTCGCTCGGGTTCGGTCAGGTTGAGGTCCGAATAGCGGAGCGCGAGGCGGCCCCAGATGTTAGTCTTCCCGCCGACTCCCCAAACGCGCGTCAGCGAGAACGGACGCTCGGGCACAGTGGAGTAGGGCTGTTCCTTCGTGTCAAGCACGAACGGTGGCGGGCGCTCGCCGCGACGGAGTCGCGCCCGACGCTCCCACGGCTTGACATGCGTCCAGAAGTCCTTGCGCTCGAACTTGGAACCGGCCTCCAGTAGCAGTACTTTGACGCCCTTGCGCGTCAGGTTCCACGCGGCCATCCCGCCGGACGCGCCGCTGCCGATGACGACAACGTCGGCGTCGAACTCAGCAGGCATTAGTTGCGCCATGGAGCGTCGGGTGCTCCGAGTGCCAGCAAGTTCGCGAAAATCCTCACGGCTCCGGGCACGGCGTACGGCAGTTGTCGGTACCAAGCATAAGCGCAGTACACGTATAGGCCATCGCCGTAGCGCGCCGACAGCCAGCCTCCTCGTTGCGGGGCCTGCCCCGTGTCATGAGTCTCGAGCAGTGCCGTGTAGCGGGAATCCCACTCGACGAGGAACTTCGATCCCCGTTGCTCGACCCAGCCTTCGAAATCGCCCGGGCCGATTCGATTCGGCCACTGGAAGACCGGATCGTTCTCCGCCAGGATCGTGACCGGCGAGTCTTCTTCGCTGACCTCTTCGGGCCGCCTCGTCATCGTGTACGGATACGGACCGTAGTTGTTATCGAATTCCGGCGTGTTGTATTGGACGATTACCACGCCTCCCCCATCCACGTACTCCAGCAGGCGGTCGTTGTGCGCCTTGAGGTCCTCGCGCACCGCGTAGGCCCGGATGCCAAGCAGGATGGCATCGAACCGCGAGAGGTCGCCCGATGCCAGTGCCGCCGAGTCCAAGAGAGTGACCTGCGCTCCGAGTTGGACGATGGCTTGCGGAACGTCGTCACCGGTGCCCTCGACGTAGCCGACCTGCAGGCCCGGCACAGTCGCGACGTCCACTACGCGAACCTCGTGTCGCGCCGGTCGCGACAGGTATGCCGTTTCCAACCCATGAGCGCGGATGCGCTGGAAGCTCGCATCGGATTGCCCGCCATCGTATTCCGCAACTGCGCGGATGGGGTAAGTCCCCGGCATCGGACTTGCTGGCGGTCGTACCGTGAACCGTTGCGTGGTCGCCGCGCCCTCCTTGGCGAGTGCGAAACGAGCTCGCTCCGGGGATGCAGACCAGTCGTTGGGAATGTCTAGGCGCAGGGTGCCTTCGACAGCGCGGCTCGAGTTGTTGCTGAGGTTCACGCTGAGTGCGTACTGCTTCGCGCCAACCGGAAGGACGCCCGCATCGGTGGGAATCGATACAGCCACGGTGGGGCCGACTGCGAGTCGCCTGCGGCGCTGGATCCTGCGCTCGTCGATGAAAGATGCTTGGGCCGGCGCGGAGACCCGCAGTTCGACTCCGTCGATTTCAAACCTAGCTCTAGCTCGAAGCTGTACAGCAGGCAGGGGCTTGCTCCAGCGTCCAGCATCGGTGACCCTATAGCGGAGGTCCCACACGCTGTTGCGCTTCCAATGCACGGAGCTGTCCCGAACGCCTTGTTCGGGGACGGTGATCCTAAAGCGCCCTTCGCCGATCGGTTCGGCCGACCATCCTTGCGGGGCCCCCACCTCGATGTCCACGGCCTGCGGTTCGATGCTTCCCGCGTAAAGGCGCGCGACCGCCGTGAAGCTCGAGCCGGGCGTTGCCACGTCGAGCGTTTCGTAAGGCATGAACGACGAATACGGCCCATCGGCACCGCCCTCTGGTTCCACCAGAAACGAAAGGCGCAGTCCAGCCGCCAAATGGATTGCGGATTGGAGTCCCTCCTCCAGCCGCTCCAGCATCAATGACGACACTTCAAGGCGCAAGGCCCGCGTCGCTTGCAGCCCGCGCAGCAGGGCCGGGATTGCCGCGGACGGGTTCTCGTCACTGAATTGGTTCGCCGCGTCCGATACAGCTTCGGAGACCTCCTCTGGCAACGGGTTCTCGATCCGCTCGAAAAACGATTCTTCCCGAGCCGCCGATCCCACTTGCGACGCCACCAGTTGGTAGTGGCGCACTGACGGTCCGGGTGTGGCGATTGCCGACCCGGCCCCCTGCGATCGGTGATTCCGCAACCCCTTGCGTGCTAGCTCGGCATAGGTCATGCCTAGCAAGGGGTCGTACTGGCCGGAATCGATCCGCACCGTCCAATCGCCGTCCGGGTTCCGGACATTCGCATAGAGCTTGAGCGGTTGCCACGGTGCTCCCGCATCGGGATACAGCGCCGAGTCGCCGGCTGCCCGATACGCATCCCGTGCCAGCAACCCGGCCGCTTGGTGGTGGCCGTGCCCGTCTTGCGGATTGCCCTGGAATCGCGACAGGACCAGATGGGGCCGCTCCTCCCGGATGATCCGCACTAGATCGCGTACGACCGCATCTCGATCCCAGTTTCGGAGCGTCTCCGCGAGGGTCTTGGAGTATCCGAAATCCGCGAATCTCGTAAAGCGCAGCCGTGCGCCGTAGTGGCGGGCGGCCGCGCGAAACTCTAGCGTCCGCAGCACCCCGAGGCCGTCGAAGAAATCGCCGGTGATCAAGTTGGCGCCGGACTCTCCGCGGGTAATTGAAGCGATCGTGACGTCCGCGCCAAGTCCTCGGCTCAAGTAGGTGAGCGTCGCGCTGTCCTCGTCGTCAGGGTGGGCGATCACATGCAGCACCCGGTACGGATTGGACAGACTTCGAATCGCTAGGCGCGTTCCAACGGTGCCCTCCTCGTAGGGCAGCGGTTCCACCGCCCCGGCGGATGCGACAGCGAGCAGGATGGCACAAACCACGCGCACGAATGAATGCTAGCAGTCGGCGGGGGTTCCGCTAGCGACCAGCACTGGGTGCCGAAGTCCGCACGCCGTGCTAGATTGCGGGACGGCCGCATGCCCGCCGAGATCGATCCCTGTCCGAATCGTCCGAATTGCGTTTGCAGCCGTCGCGACGCACTCCCCGGGAACCGTGTCGCTCCGATTCGGGTGCGCGGGAATCCAGAAGCGTACTTCGGTCGCTTGAAGCGTGTCCTAGCCAACCAGCCGCGAACCGAGATCATCGCCGAAACGGACGATTACGTTCACGCGGCGTGTCGCACGCTCATGGGCTTCGTCGATGACCTCGAGGCGCGCCTCTCGGTGTCCGAAGGCGTGATCCACATGCGTTCCGCATCCCGTGTCGGGTATTACGACTTGGGCGTGAATCGGGCGCGGGTGGAGAGACTCCGTCGTGCGCTGCACGAAGCTCCGTAGGAGGAACCGCGCCCGTGCTTGTTTGACCGACCCCCACTGTTGGCGAGGTGCGGGAGAGATAGATGGCCGCTGGGCGGCAACCGGGGCAGACGACGCCCCAGACTCCCTTCGGGCTGCATCCAGTTCCATAACCCTGCAGTCACGGTGCCAGATCCGCCGCGGTTCCTCTTCGGCCTCGATGGGGACGACCACTCCCCGGGGAATGCCCCACTGAGGCCGGGCAGTCGGAAGTGGAACATCGGCGAACTGTCCCGGTACCACCGGCGCGATCCCTCACGGAGTGGGCATTCCGGTTCCGGCTGTATTCGGACAGGGGTTCGTGGTTCGCTCCGCCCCCTCTTCCTTGTGGAGCCGTTCAAGAGTGCCGGAATCGGACATAGCAGACTTACCCAAGGATCTTGGATGCTCTGGGTGGCGGCGGGCGGCTCGCAGGGTGCAAACTGTAGGGATGCACGACTTTGAGGACGACCCAACTGACCCGACCGAGACACCGGACGCGACAGTCGCTGAACACGGTCTGCCACGAGAATGGCGTGATCGGTATTACCGCAGGGTCGGCTCGCACCGCCGCTTCGTGTGCGACGTGATGGCTCTCGCTTTCCGCGACGGTTGGCTGGGTGCGATCCGGCCGGAAGACTTGGAGCTCGAGTTGACGGAGGTGACTGGAGCCCGCCAAGAGAAGGGCATTAACGACATCGCATGGAGTGCATCGGTGCCTCCGGAGTTCCAGGACGGCTCGGCGGGCGGCGAGCGGGTGATCGTGGTCATCGAGGTGCAGTGGACGGTGCAGTGGGCGATGCCGTTCCGGGTGATGCAGTACGAAGCGATGCGCGCCCGGCAGATGGTGCAGGGCCAGGAGCCGGTGCCTCGGATCAAGACGATCGTGCTCTACACTGGGGAGACGCCGTGGTATGCGCACTTGGATGCCGGGAAGTCGTTCGCCAACGTGTTGGTGGATACGCGGCCGCGGGTGCTGCACGACTTGGTGGATCTGCAGCGGCTGAAGGCGGGGCCGGGAACGAAGAACTTGGCCGTGCTCCTAGCGGGGGTGGTGCGCGGGGACACGCTCGAGAGTCTGACGGAGTCGACGGAGGCATTGGCGCGAGAGCTGGCCGAGGGAGGCGACAAGCTGCTGGAGCAGGACATGTTCGAGTTGGTGCGGGCCCAAGCGAAGGAGAAGTGGCCGGGACTCGATTGGGATCAGTGCGGGAATCTGGCGGCGATGGTGCGACTCTTGAAGGGGGATGCGATGACATGGCCTGAGAAATGGATGACGCAGATGCGCCCCAACTGGAAGGAGGAGGTTTGGACGGAGTTGAGAACCGAACTGGAGCCTGCGGTCAAAGCGGAGTTGCGCCCGGAACTGGAGTCCGCGGTCAAGGCGGAGTTGCGCTTAGAGGTTGAAGCGGAACTCCGGGCGGAACTTCGGGCGGAACTCCGGCCGAAGGTTGAGCAGCAACTGCGCGACGAAATCCGTGAAGCCAAGCGCGATCAGTGATTCCAGAAGCGGTCGGCGACGTGTCGAACACCGTGGGGGTACGGAACACCGGGCGCATAGATCAAGCCTTGGCCCGAAGTGCGGCGGACATGGGCTGGAGCGTGCTCGCTGGAGTCGGCGGCAACGTGCCCGACAGCAAGAATGCGAGAATTCTGATGGAACGGATCGGGTCAGTCGTTCGGAAGACGGATTGCAGGTGAATGCTGGTCAGAGACGGGTTCACTACGGGCCATGCGACCGGTGCGGAGAAGGAGCGGATGGCGTGAAGTCTGGCTCGTCGAAAGTGGTAATGCATCACGTCGTTGAGAGCTTTGCCACAAGCCGCTGGAATTGCGGATTCTTTGATTTCAATTGAGTAAAGGCGTGTCCATCCTCACGTGGATGTGTGCCGGGAGCCCGACGGGGAACACCATCGCTCGATTACTGTTTGACCGAGCCGATGGGTTAGACGTTGGCAGCCTCCAAGTCGGCTTCGATGGCTGCCAGTCAGCGGTCGGCGGCCGTCGAAGTCACACCTCCGATTCCGCCGGCCCGCGTCCCGAGCAGCACCGGCTCGTGTACGTCCGATCCGCTTGGAAACGCCGAAACCACTTGTGATCCGTCTTGCGGCTGATCCCGTACGTCCGGCTCAATCCTGCTGCGTCCAGACGGCCACAGCCAGACAGTCCTCTCTGCGTTTCTTGGACTCCTCCACCGATCCGGTTAACTTCCAAGTCATCCTGGCCGCGGTGCCGATCAGCTCCGGTGGATGTGTAGCCCATCCGCCCGGATCACACATGCTGCGAGCCGCGCGTCGGTCGAATCGGGCGGTTCATCTGGCCGATGGGGGTATCATCAGGGTAGGGAGGCTTTCTCGTGTTGAGCCCGTCCCGTCGAGATCTGCTGCGAGTCGGCTTGGGTGCCGCCGTAGCCCCCACGCTCCCCGTTCCCCCCGTGCGCGCTTACAGCCTTCAGGAGATCGAATCCAAACTTGCCCGTGGTTCGGGCATCGAGGGTGTCACGAAGGACGACCTGCCGACACCTTCGCTGTTGCTCGACCTGGATGCGTTTGAAACCAACATCGCGCGCATGGCCGAGCACGCTCGCGCGAACGGCTTGGAACTGCGTCCTCACGCCAAGACGCACAAGTGCTCGGAGATTGCCAAGCGCCAGATCGGGGCGGGCGCGGTCGGTGCTTGCGTGGCCACGATTCGCGAGGCGGAGGCGATGGCGGCAGCTGGCATCGGAGGCTTGCTGCTGACTTCCGAATCCGTCGGACCGAACAAGATCCACAGGTTGCTGCGCCTCTCGCAACGCAGGCCGGACACGATGGCGGTGGTGGACCATCCGGACAACGCGGACCAGTTGGACCAAGCGTCAGGTGCCGCCGGCGTCCGCCTCAAAGTCCTGATCGATGTCGACCCGCTCGGCCGCCGAACCGGCGTGCCGCCCGGCCCGCGCGCGGTCGCTTTGGCCGAAACAGTCGACCGGCTGCCGAATCTCGACTTGATGGGCGTTCACGGTTACTGCGGCGCGTCCTCGCACGTCAATGGATTCGAGGAGCGCAAGGAGCACTCGGAGCAGTACATGAGGCCCGTGCTCGAGACCCGCGCGAAGATGCTCGGGAAGGGCTTGCCGGTCGAGATCATGTCCGGGGCCAGCACGGGCACGTACAACATCGACTCGGAACTCGACGGCATGACCGAGCTGCAAGTCGGCTCGTATGCCTTGATGGACATCGATTACCGGGTGATCGGCGGTCGGAGCGGGGAAGTCTACGACGACTTCAAGAACGCTCTGCACGTGCTGGCGACGGTCATCAGCAGGAATCACGACGACATCGCGACGGTCGACGCTGGCTTGAAGGCCTTCGCCACGGATCGCGAGTTCGGACCGGAGGTGGCTCGCCCCGCCGGATTGACGTACGCGTTCCGGGGGGACGAGCACGGCGCGCTCACCTTCGCCGACAGTCAGAGCGAAGTGACGCTAGGCGCCAAGATCGAACTCGTCGTTCCCCACTGCGACCCGAACGTCAACCTGTACGACCGGATGTACTGCGTGCGGGGGGATCGCGTCCAGCAGGTTTGGAAGATCGACGCGCGGGGCCATCTCTGAGCGACGATGCATCCCGCCGCGCTTAGTCAAGCCGATTTACCGGGCACTCGGCCCCTGTACGCCGACCTGCTTCGCGACTTTTCAAGCGTGAGCGGGTTCTATCCGCACGCGCCTTCGTTGGAGGCGGCCAGCGTCGCGTCGCGAGACATTCGACTCGCCC
This sequence comes from Bryobacterales bacterium, assembly GCA_965242625.1. GTDB lineage: Bacteria > Acidobacteriota > Terriglobia > Bryobacterales > UBA6623 > VXMF01. The sequence goes on from CBDEST010000005.1 coordinate 3,475,461, forward strand.
CTAGTCACCGGCAGGCACTCGTCGACGCATTGAGCCGGCAGAATCACGAGGGGAGCCCGGCCGCGCTCGAGAACCTCGATCGGCTCTCGGCGCCCGGAACGGTCGTCGTCGCGACGGGCCAGCAGGTGGGCCTGCTCGGCGGTCCCGCCTTCACGCTTTACAAGGCGCTTACGGCGGTGCGTTGCGCCGAGGAATTAACACGCCGCGGCACTGCGGCGGTGCCCGTATTCTGGCTGGCTACCGAGGACCATGACCTCGCGGAGGTCAACCACAACTGGCTCTTCGGAAAGTCGGGCGAGCCTTGTCGGGTCGAAGCCGTTACATCCGGGGTGAGCGATGCCGCGGTCGGCGAGATCCAGATCGAGGACGCCCGGCTCGACACGGTCGAGACGCTGTTCGCCGGCATGCCCTTCGGGGCCGAAGCGAGCGCGCTCGCCCGCGGCGCTTACGGAGAGCCGCGCGGATTCGGGCATGGCTTCCGTGCGTTGTACGAATCGCTGCTCGCCGACACCGGTATTGTCTTTCTGTGCCCGATGGAAGCGGGCATCCGCGCACTGGCAGCGCCCTTGGTGCGCAGCGTGATCGAAAGGGTTCCCGAACTCACCGACGCGTTGTTGCGTCGCGGAACGGCTCTCTCGGCGGCGGGTTATCACCAGCAAGTCCACTTTCAGGGGAACACCTCGTTGGTCCTGCTTTTCGAAAACGATGCGCGTGTGGCTTTGAAGCGCAAGAACGGCGCCTATTGGACGAAGGCGCGATCCTACTCGCGCGACGAACTCCTCGGTCGCCTTGAAGCGTCGCCGCTCGATATCTCTCCCAGCGCGTTGCTGCGGCCGGTGATGCAGGACTACCTGTTGCCCACGGCCGCGCTCGTCGCCGGTCCGTCCGAGGCGGCGTATCTCGCTCAGGCTTCGGTGCTTTACGCGGAACTCTTGGGACGCATGCCGGCCGTGCTGCCGAGGGCGAGTTTCACGGTGCTCGATTCCGCCTCGGACAAGCTGCTGCGGAAATACGGATTGTCTTGGACGGACTGTTTGGTTCCGAAACGGGAGTTGGAATCCGTGATCGCTTCGGCGGTCGTGCCTGCGCCGCTCCAGGCGATCGTTCAGTCCAGCCGCGAGGAAGTGGGCGGCTCCTTGGGACGAATCGAATCCGCCCTGCGGGAATTCGACCCGACGCTAGCGACGAGCTTCGCGTTGTCGCGGAACAAGATCGACTACCAGCTCGCGAAGGTGCAAGCCAAGGTCTCGCGCGAGGCGTTGCGTCGCGCCGAGACGGCCCAGCGCCATGCCGCCCGGCTGTCGAACGCTCTGTGCCCGCATGACAAGCTCCAGGAGAGGGCGTACGGAGTGCTCCCGTTTCTGGCCCAATGCGGACCGTCATTCGTCAATCGGGTGGGCGAAGCGATCCGACCTGGCTCGCCGGACCATCAGTTGCTGCAGGTCTGAGGCCGCCGCGGTTAGCTCGCTAGCTCGTAAAGGGAGCGCGAGATCGCTTCCGCCGTGCCCGGGTTCACCTCCAGGAGCGGCAGGCGAGGCCGTCCGCCGAAGTAGCTGCGCTCGTCGAGCGCTCGCTTCAATGCCGGTACGCCGTGCGACCCAAGCAAGAGATCGAAGTCAAGCGCCCGCATCACGAGGTCACGGGCCGCGTCAAGTTCCCTCGTGCGAACCGCTTCGTCGATGGAGAGAACGTGGAACGGCACCGCGGACGCGATGGGCAGAATCGCCGCGCTCGCTCCCGACGCGAAGCAGGGAACTACAGATTCAAAGTCGCGGACGATCAGGTTGAACTGGCCGCTGCAAACCGGCGCGGTCCTCTTCAGGTAATCGGGGTAGCAGTGGCCCACGACAGCTCCCGCGATTGCCGGATGGTTCGATAGTCGAGCCAAGGCGGTCGGTTCGATCCATAGCGCCCCGAACGCGTCAATGTTCAAGAGCAACGGGATCGCGGATTCGTCGGCGACAGATTGGAAGAAGACTTCCTCGTTGGAGGTCCCTCGCGCGAGTTCCTCCGTGTCCAGGGCATTGATCACCGCCGCCGCACATCCCGCCTCGGTCGCGGTTGCGAGCAGGTCGCGCGCCGTGGCGACACCGCAACCCGCTATCCATGCCAGAACGGTCGCCTCCCCTTCGACTTGGGCGACGGCACGCTTCCAAAGACTCGCCTTTTCCGACTCCGAGAGCAGTGGTCCCTCGCCCCACGGGCCCGCAACCACGAAGCCAGGCAGGGTGGTGCGGCGCAACTGGGCGAGGTTGTGGTCGAACTTGGACCAGTAGATCCGACCTTGGTGATCGAACGGGGTGGTTAGCGGGGCGTAAATGCCACGGAGTTTCATGCGGCCCCAAGCCCATTCTACAGTCGGGAGGGGCTACGCGGGCTGTCCGTATTGGAGAGGGCGGGTACCGGAAGCCGTCAATCGTCGCGGGCGCTCGTGATTCGGATTGGCGGGGGAGCGGGCCCGTCGCGGCCTTCGAATAGCGGAATCTTGAGGCGGCCTTGGCGCAGTCCGGCCCACGGATGCGAAGAATGCGCCGTGACGAGCCACGACTTCGCTGTCCCTTTGTGGTAGTCTGCGTTCAGCGAGTCTTCACCCGAACGGGTGAATAGGGGGTCTACCGTGCGATTTTCGAGTTGGATGGTCTTGCTTGCGTGCCTGTTGATGGGCGCGGTCGCGGTTTGGGCGCAAGGTCAGGGCGGCGGCGGCGGGGGTGGCGGTTCCACGCGCGGCACGACCGGCGGGGGCAGCGGTTCGACGCAAGGATCCGGCGGATCGGGCAACCAAGGGCAGTCCCAAGGGACGTTCGGGAACCAGCGTCAGAGCAACGATCCGTTCGGCCAGAACCAAAACCCCTTCGGGGTCCAGCAGCAGCGCCCGCTGTACGTGCATGGGAAGGTGGTCACCAACGACGGCCTGCCTCCCCAAGAACCCGTGGTCGTCCAGCGGGTATGCATGGGGAACACATACCCCGAGGGCTACACCGATACGAAGGGCCGGTTCAGCTTCCAGGTGGGCGGTGACATCGCCATGCTGACGACGGACGCCAGCGTCTCCGGAGCCGGGTTAAGCGGCGGGATCGGTCCCGGCGGGACTTACACGACCGAGGGAATTCGGCAGGTAGGGCCCGGTCGGTTCGATCTCAGCGCCTGCATCTTGCGCGCCGAGCTCTCCGGTTACCGGTCGGACGACCTGCAACTGGGCATGTACAGCGTGATGGGCAACAACGATGTCGGGGTGATCACGCTGTACCGGCTGGACGGTTTGGTGGGAAACGTGGTCAGCGCTCTGACGCTCCAAGCTCCCAAGAACGCGCAGAAGGCGTACCAGAACGGGGTGCGGGAGATGCGCAAGAAGAAGCCCAACTACAAGAAGAGCATCACGCAGTTGGAGAAGGCCGTTCAGGCGTACCCGCAGTTCGCGGCGGCGTGGGCTGCAATGGGTGACGCCAAGCTAGGTATCGACGATCAGGCCGGTGCGCGGGACGCGTTCGCCAAGGCGGTCGATGCGGACCCGGACTACTTGAAGCCCTACGAGCCGCTGATTCGGATGGCTGTCGAAGACAAGGACTGGGCGGGCATGGAGACCTTGGGTAACGCGTACTTGAAGCTCAATCCGAACGCGGGCAACGTGCGATTCTTGACGGCCGTGGCTGCGCTCAACTCCGGCAACCACGACCAAGCCGAGGAAATGGTGCTCGCCATGCGGGCGAACGACTCCGGCCAGCGGTTCCCGCAAAGTTACCAGATCATGGGCTTGATCCACGAGAAGCGGGCGGATTTCGAGAAGGCGGCCGACCAGTACCGCACGTTCGTCGAGATTTCAAACGAGCCCGAGTCCCAGAACGTCAAGCAGATCAAGCGCAAGCTGCTCGATTGGGAGAAGCTCGGCGTGATCCCCAAGTCTGCCGACGCGCAGTGACGCGGCAGCGGCGGTCGTTACTCAGGATTCCGCGCGCACCCAGCCGTGGGCGGCGTTGTCGGGTTCGATGCCGCGATCCGCGTAGCCTGCCTTGAGCGCGGCAAGGTCGTCCCTGCGTAGGGCCTTGCGGGCTGCGGAAGGGTCGATGCTGTAGAGTTCCGCGGCGTTCAGGCCGAAAATGCGGGCCTTGTCCGCCTTGGTGACCTTCGCGTAGCCGAATTTCTCGCAGAGCTCGTCGGAGATCTGGAAGCGCTTGAACGCGTCGATGCACCACTGCGGGGAGCCCCACCAAATGCAGTCCGTGCCCCACAGCACCCGGTCGACGCCGTAGTGCTTGATGTTCTTGCCCATTAGGTGCATACACATCACCGGGTGAGCGATCGCTAGCGTTCCGAAGGCGCTGCCGATCTCGCAGTAGACGTTGTTCATCTCCGGGTTGCGCCGCTTGATGTCCATCAGTATCTCGTGCCAGGCGAAGTCGCCGGTCGTCGGATCGAAGTAGGCGGGGTCTTGAAACGCGGGTTCGGTCGGGCCGTGCTTGAGCGCTGAGTGGTACACGACGAACGTGAAGTCAGGATTCTCGAGCGCGGCGCGCTCGACATCCTTGGGGTTCGCGAGATGTCCGAAGCGTCGCGACTGCGCGGCGTAGCCCTTATGCACGCTGACGATGGTCTGGCCTAGTTCGCGAGCGACCGCGTAAAAGTACGCCGTCGCTTCGTCGTCGAGTTGGAAGCCCCAGCCGGAGCGGCCCGGATCGAAGTGGCAATAGAGCTTCCACGAAGCGGTCTTGTACTCGCGGACCTCGCGCTCCATCTGCTCCTTCAGCGCCACGCGATCCTGCTTGCCGGTCACTCGGTTCCAGTAGTGGTTGGGAGCGCAGTTGCTTTGGGAAAGGGCGCGCACGCCACCGGCGATCCGATTGATGTCGTCTCGTCTGGCGGCCATGAGCCAGCTCGGCAAGGCGCCGCCCCCGCGCACGACGAGGGGATCGACCGCTTTGCCTTCCGCGGCGTTCGCCGCGAGTTCGGCGCGCTCCTCGGTCGGATTCCGCTCGCGTCCCGGCACGCCCGAGATCACGAGCATGTCGGTTTCCGAGTCGAGGTACATCTCCTTGACGAAGGTGTTGAAGCTGTACGAGTCAGCGTCGTCGGAAAGGTCGAAACCCATGCTCCTCATGAATTCCGACGCCCGGAAGCTCATTGGATACCCGTTCGTGAAATGCGCCTGCACGTCGAAGATGAAGTACTCGCCCTCGGGCCGTTTCTCTTCGTTCGCGACTGGCTCGAACATTTCCTCCCGATCCACGTCCCAGTAACGCTGGCCGTGGACTTCGTTCGAGGCCCAGAACGCTGTCGCGAGCCCCATGCTTGTCCGCATGAACGCCCGCCGGTCCAAGCCCACCCGCTTTGCGTTGGCGGACGCGAGCTCTCCGATACGGTGTTCCCACTGCGCTTGGAGCCGATGCTGTGGCCTAGGCCAGATCTCCTCGTTGGAAACAACTTGGGTCGGGATTGGCGAGTCTACGCCCCGCGCGCGGTCGCGCTGCCACTTCGGAACCCACACTGGCCTGCGATGACCGGGAGAATCTGAATCGCCGCAATGGATGATCCAGCGAAAGTATCATAGTAGTTGGCGCCGTGTGGCGCCGGTATTCCCGACTGGAGCTACCCCCTTTGCCGCCACAGCCGCCGTGTGCCAAGATTTCCGGGGTCGGGTGCTATGTGCCTCCGCAGATCCTGAACAACCAGGATCTGGAACGGATGGTCCACACCACCGACGAGTGGATCCTGACCCGGACCGGGATCAAGCAGCGTCACATCCTCGAAGACGGGAAGGCCACTTCCGATCTCGCGACCGGAGCGGCACGAGAGGTGCTGGAGCAGACCGGTGTCGACGCGTCCGACTTGGACGCGATCTTGGTCTGCACGGTCACGCCGGACATGTTCTTCCCGTCCACGGCGTGCTTGGTCCAGGATCGGATCGGTGCCAAGGGAGCTTGGGGCTTCGATCTCGTCGCGGCGTGTTCCGGGCTGTTGTACGGTCTCACGACCGCCTCGCAGTTTGTCGCAGCGGGCAGCCACGAGCAGGTGCTAGTGATCGGAGCGGACGCTATGTCGCGCATCGTGGATTACGAGGATCGCGCGACTTGCGTGCTGTTCGGGGACGGTGCGGGAGCGTTTCTGTTGGAGCCCGCGACCAACGGCGATGGTGGGCTGATTGATTTCATCAACGAAGTGGACGGTTCGGGCGGTAAGCATTTATGCATGCCCGCCGGCGGCAGCGCCAAGCCGGCGACGCGCGAGACCGTGGACGCCCGCCTGCACTACGTGCATCAGGAAGGGCGGCAGGTATACAAGTACGCGGTCAGCAAGATGTACGAGCTATGCGAGGCCGTGCTCGAGCGCAACGGGTATACGGCCGAGGATGTCGACCTGCTGATCCCGCACCAAGCGAACAAGCGCATTATCACTGCGGTCGCTGACCGGATGGGCTTGCCGGACGAGAAGACCGTGATCAATATCGACCGGTATGGCAACACCACCGGCGGAACGATTCCCCTGGCAACGCGTGACGCGATTAACGAGGGCCGCCTCAAGAAGGGTGATCTGGTGCTGATGGCGGCGGTAGGAGCGGGCTTCACCGCGGGCGTGTCGCTCTGGCGCTGGAGCTACTGACACCCGCAGACAGCGAGCGAGCGTTCCCGTCTTTTGGGTGTGCGCCTAGACGGCAGGTGTGGCTGGTGTTCCCCACTCCACTGTGGATCTTGACGCATTGGCATCTGAGGCGGCTGATCGACACTGTGGCCGGTGGCCGGCAACAATGGACCGAGACATCGGAATGCCAACGCGTCAATGAGGGCTACATGAGCTTGGTTGAGACAACCTATGTGCCTACCCTCGGATTCGCTGTGAATCATATATCGGCCCGCTTGACGTCTGGCGTGGCGGCACACCCGTAGGGATGCGCTACCGCACTGTCGTCAGCGGCGCAGGTACCATCCCGAGCTGATCCTGAATCAATGGCCACGGGCTTGGTGCCGATTTTGGTTCAGGCGTGACGTTAGTCGACTTGCCTTGGACCTCTCGAGTTCGCGAAGGCCACCCCTAGAACGATTCAAGGTCGTTCCCGGCTAATTCGAGAGGGAACTCCACGGATCTAGGATCGATGTATCAGGCTCGCAGCAGAGGGATCATTATCTGCAGTCGCACTCGTGTGGGTTGGTCGGGTCGGAGTTGCACGGCGTGATGGGTTCCCATTCGTCACGAGGCCACATAGTCGCTTCGCGTGATTCGCGGGGTCTTCCACGATTGCGTCGAGCCCGCCACGTTCAACTACAATATCCGCCGAGTATGGAAGCTTCATCCCGTCGTTCGTTCATCGCTTCGCTTGTCGGCCTGTCGGTTCCGCCTTGGCTCGCGAGCTTCCAGAAGCTCAGCGCGGCCAACCGGAATCAGGCAAGGATCACGGACATCAGGACGATGATCTTGCAGGGCCCGCGCACCTACACGCTGGTTCGGGTAGACACCGATGCGGGCGTTCAGGGCTTCGCCGAGGCTTACGGATCGCCTGGACTGGGCATCGAGGAAGCGATCCATGGTCTGAGGGAATTCTTCGTCGGCAAGGACCCGCTGCAGATTGACGTCCTGTACACGGTGCCACGCTATACCGATGGCAGCGCGCACGCTCAGCAAAGGGCTATGAGCGGGATCGAGATGGCACTCTGGGACCTCGCCGGGAAGCTTCTCGACGTACCGACTTACAAGCTGCTTGGAGGCAAGTTTCGCGACAAGGTACGCCTCTACGACCACTCGCATCCGAGCGACTTCTTCGACAAGTCCGTGCTGCGCGATTGGGCCCAGCAAGTCAAGGAGAGCCCGTTCGGGATCAATATGCACAAGTTCGGACCGTTGCGCAACACTCCGGCGAAGGACTTCGGTCGCGACCCGGCTAACCGGATGATGTCGAGCGACGAGCTGCGCCGCTTCCGCCAGGGCTTCGAAAACTGTCGCGAGGCTCTGGGATTCGAGCACGACATCCTGATCGGCTGCCACTGGGAGTTCGACCTCCGGAGCGCGATCGATATGGCCGTCGCCCTAGAGGATGTCAAGCCTATGTTCCTCGAAGACCCCTTGCCTGTCGCCTATTCGGAGAGCTGGAAGAGACTGGCCCAGATGTCGCCGGTGCCGATCTGCACTGGAGAGAACTGGATGCGCAGAGCCGAGGCCCTCCCGTTCGTGACGAACGCGGCCATCGATATCCTGCACCCCGATCTGCGCAACTCGGGCGGCTTCCTTGAGAACAAGCGCATGGCGGACCTCGCCGACCTCTACTTCCTGCCGATGGCCAATCACAACACCGGCAGCATCGTAAACGGCATGGCATCGATCCATTGGGCCTCGACGATCCGGGATTACTTCGCCTGCGAGACGGTGTTTTTCGACGGCGGCTGGATGGACGATGTCATCGTGCATGACGGTCCGCTCTCGCAAGGGGGCTTCGTGACAGTGCCGGATCGGCCCGGGCTGGGAATCGAACTCGATCCCGATGTCGTCAAGGACCATCTCGCTTCCGGCGAGACGTGGTGGGGCTGACCGATCGGCGGGTCAGATTGCCCGTGCGCAACACGGGCCCGATTCCTGCGATCAGCTAGCCCTGCGCTGGAGGTGACTCTGCGACGGGCGGCTGTATTTGATCGGGGGTCTCGGGCCATCGAGACCTGCCCCGGTCAGGTTCGCGTTGCGATCTGCAACTGACTGCCGCGTACCGTCCCACTGATGCGGACGACCAAGACAAGGCCCCGCCGTCCGTAGATGCGCCGGGATCTGAACTACTCGAACAAGGAGGGATCGATGCCCGGGATCAGCCGAAGGGCGTTCTGGAAATAGATCCGCTTGAGCACATCGTCGGGCAGGTCCAATCCGTAGAGTCGCCAGTGGGCGTGGTATTTCCGGTAGTACTCGAAGTACTCGTCCCGCGTCTCCAGCACCCGCCAGTAGTAAGGGAATTCATCTGGTGCGTACGAGTCCTTGCCGAACAGCACGCGATCCTTGTAGCGGATCAGGAATTCGCGTCCGCTGAACGGGACCCGTCCCAATTCGTAGAGGACGGCTGAGATGTCGACGTACACATTCGGGAACCGGTCGAACAGCGCGCCGAGGCGCTTCAGGTCGTTCCCGTGCCATCCCATGTGAGCAAGGATGAAATTGACTTTCGGATGCCTCGCGACCAAGCGATCTCGCTCCGCGATCAAGTCCTCGAAGCTCGGCGGGGCCACTCTCCGCCTGCGCGGGCGCAGCTTGAGTTCCAGCCAGCGCTCGTTGAAGCGGTCGTGAGGTGCCCAGAATTCGGATGGTTCCGCCACGTGGATCAGTACGGGGAGACCCAGTTCGCCGCATTTCTTGAACAAGGGGTCTAGCGCGGGGTCGTCCACCGGGACGCGCTGGCCCGCTGCGTCGCGGACGGTCATCCCGAAGTTCTTGAAGAACTTGAGGCCTTGGGCCCCCGACTCTGCATCGGCCGCCAATTGCCGAGCAGCGCGCTCCGGCCAGCCCGGAGTGCCGATGCCACGGAAATCTGGATTCGCGAAGACCGCGAATCGACTGGGATGCCGTCCTCGGAAGTTGCGCACCGTTGCTCGTAGCTCCTCGCCGTACCCTCCGCTGAGGTTGACCAGAACAGCGAGATTCAGCGCGTCCATCTCTGTGACGATCACGTCAAGGCGGTCTGGCGCGGTCGTGCGTCTGTGATGGCTATGGACATCGATGACGGGGAACTTCGCTCGCTTGGCAATGTGTTCCTCGGCTACCAGAGTTGATCGCGGCTCCCACTCTTCGATGCTGAGCGTCTGAGCCTGGGAGATGAGCGTCCCCGAGGCGAAGACTGCAAACATGAACCGCATTGCGTACGACACGAATTCAGGTTAACCTGCTGGACGTACCCGCCTCACGCGTGATTCCTCATTCCGCGCAGTCCGATTGGAGAGGCCCGAGGTCGCTTGCCGGGGTCATGCACCCCTGCATCCACGAACTGGGATTCCACCTCGGAGCCACGGCTGTGCCGCAGTCTTCGCGCCACCTCGCGCGCCTGCCTTCAGATGTGTAGCTGAGATTCGACCAAGGCAGGGCGCAACGAGTCGCAAACAACTGAGCCAATGAATCCTGAATCGACTCGTGTCCTTGGGCATGTCGGCAATCTCGGGCCTAGCTCCTGCGATGTGGCATCCTGAGAGTTCCGTGCTGGATGTTCTCGTATTCATTGGCTTCTTCATCCTGATTCTCGCGAGCGGTGTCTGGGCCACCAACATCTACTGCCGATTCGCATACAACCAGTGCGCGGACTGCAAGGCGCTCAACGTGAAGCGCCGCAGCGAGTGTCGCAAGTGCGGTGCCAGATTGGGGCCGGACTAGCGGCTCTCAATGTTCAGCGACCGCCTCGCAACAGCGGCATTCGCACTTCAACGTGCGGACGGTCAGGGGGGAGGCGGTCCGATCCGGGGCTGCAGCCCCGTGAGACGTGAATCACTGGATGGCGCAACTCGAGCTTCAGCCCACGCCTCGCCTGACTTGCGATGCGGGACACTCGCAACACCCATGCACCAAGCGTGTAGCGAAGCAAGTCTATCCCTGAGACCGGGGGCATCCTTGGCGGTAGCGCAACGACCTTGCGCTGGTACGCGCCTCGAGTACGCGCACCGTGTGCGTGGTTGATGGTACAATCAAGTCGTGTGGTTCCCCCCTGGAGTCAGTCCCACCCTGTTGTTCCTGAAGTTTTTGTTCTTGGAACTGACGTATTACGTGAGTTCGGTCTACGTCGGAGTCAAGATCTTCATCGACTTGTCGGCGCAGACTTCTCTGGACAGGCATTTCGCGCGCGACATATGGGCCACCGCCCACAGCGAGTTTCTCGACTCGATCTCGCCCAAAGCCATCGACAGGGCGAAGTACATCTGTGATTCGAACCGGCGCTCGGAGGAACTTTTCTCAGAGGGACGCTCGGTGGCCGGATTCATCCTCAAGCCGATGCATCGCAATTTGCGCGAGAACCGAGAGATGATCGAGGAGTCAGTCCGAATCTGGAGAGAGTACTCGGCGGCCAAGGAGGCCACGTCCTAGGGTGGACTACATCGGTTGCTCCGGTTGATTTCGCCTCGCGATGTTCCATCCCGCCAAATGGCGGCGGTCTCCAGTACGCCCCAGCAGGTGGGAATGCGTTCTAGACGCGGCACTGCGCTCTGCCGACGGAACTAGGGACTCCCACCGCCAGAGTCGGCACACAGTCCATCCGGCTCGCTTCCGCCGACTTCCGGCAGCGATTGACAAGGCACCGAGGCCGCCAGCGTCTCGCCTGCTGCGTAGGAGACGAATTTCGTCCTTGCGATGCATGCTGGCCCGACGCAATCGGTTCCTCCGGCTTGCGACAGCCTGTTGAAGCCCGGCTATGGCGTGCTCCACGTGGACCCGCCACGCTGATCGCCGAATGCTGTGGAATCAGGTTCAGGGCAGATTGGCTCGATCGGGACGCCTCGGTCGGTACGGATCGGCGAAATCAGCCTGCCGATTCGGCGTACTGCCTCATCGAACGAGGTCACTCCGCGCTCGCGATGGAGTCGCGAGATGTTCGTGCAACCGACTGTCTTGTATCGTCCTTGGTCGGAACTCCAGCCATGGCGCCAGCGAAGTCAAGGACTTCAGGGAGGGTGACGACGAGTACGGATCTCGAGGACAGTGATTTCAAGAGGGATGGGCTGAGTCCAGTTTGACTTTTGGTTGCTGAATTGCCAGAATGGGTCGCAAAATGGAAGTAGAGAGGACTTTTTTCGACATCCCTGCCGGGCACTTCTTCCTCTTCGGGCCGCGAGGGACCGGAAAAAGCACACTGCTGCGGAGTGCGTTCCCCAACGCGCTCTGGGTGAACCTACTTTCCCCGGCAGAGCACCGCAGCTACCTTGCGCGGCCCGAACGGCTGCGGGAAATCGTGGCGGCGGCACCTAGCGATGCCGACATAGTGATTGATGAGATCCAGAGGGCACCTGAGCTGCTCGTGGTCGTTCACCAAATTATGGAAGAGCCGAACAGCCCGCGATTCATCCTCACCGGATCGAGTGCCCGGAAACTCAAGTCTGCGGGAGTCGATCTGCTTGCAGGCCGCGCCGTGGTACGCGCGTTGCATCCGTTCACGGCGCCGGAACTCGGACGGCGATTCGATCTTGAGAACGCACTGTCGTACGGTTTGATTCCGTTGGTTTGGGATTCATCGGATCCCGCCGACACGTTGAATGCGTATGTCGACCTCTACGTACACCAAGAAGTCCAGAGCGAAGGATTGATCCGCAACCTAGGCGCGTTCCATCGATTTCTCGAGGCGGTCAGCTTCTCGCATGCCGCCCCGCTCAACGTCACCGAGGTAGCGAGGGAATGCGCTGTAGGGCGTAAGACGGTCGAAGGCTTCGTCGGGATCGTCGAGGACCTCTTGCTTGCATATCGACTGCCGGTCTTCGCCAAGCGGGCACGCAGGCGAGTGACGGTGCATCCCAAGTTCTACTGGGCGGATGCGGGACTGTTCCGTGCGCTACGTCCGAGCGGTTCGCTGGATCGCCCCGAAGAGCTTCGCGGGGCTGCACTGGAAGGCTTGGTCGCTCAGCACATACGAGCTTGGGCAGATTATGGCGGAAATCGAGCGAAGGCGTATTTTTGGCGTACTCGGGGAGGCAGCGAGGTCGACTTCGTCCTGTACGGGCCGGAGGGATTGTGGGCCGTGGAGGTCAAGCACTCTGGACGCGTGCGACAGGCGGATCTGAGGCCGCTCCTAGCGTTCCGCGAGGACTACCCGGAAGCGCGCTGCCGACTGGCATATCTCGGCACTGAACGACTGATGATCAACGGCGTTCTATGCCTGCCGGTCGTCGAACTACTGCGAGGGCTCGTTCCCGGCGAGCGATTGCCTTGAGGTATTGCGGCCATGCTGCAACGGTTCGTGAACGAGGGCCGGTCAACGTGTGGAGGAAGCACGCCGGCTTGATCTCGCGATGGCGGCAGAGTTCCGGTCGGATGGCAGTAAGGACGAGCGACCTCGCACGTGGGATCGAGCTGAGGCGATCAGCCCGTGCCAGATCAGCACCTCAATGTCCGCAATCTCTAGTAGGATAGTAGAGATTGCTCATGGACGTTTCTGTCAAAGGCGAGTACGCCCTCCGAGCGGTCTTTGAACTGTCGCGTCACGGCGACCCGGAGCCCGTCAAGATCGCCAAGATCGCCGAGAGCCAGAAGATCCCGCAGAAGTTCTTGGAGATGATTCTGGCGCAGCTCCGGCAGGGCGGGTATCTAGGGTCTCGGCGCGGAGCCGATGGCGGGTACTTCCTAGCGCGACCGCCAGACCAGATCACTGTCGGGGACATCCTCCGCCAGATCGACGGCCCGTTCCAGCCTTCCAAGCGTCCGTTCGAGGACGAGCCGGTCGATTCGCCTTTTCCCGAGATGTGGGATCGTGTGGAACGAGCGCTCTCCTGCGTGATCGACCGGACCACCTTCGCGGACTTGGTAGAGCGCTGGAACCAGAAGCGGGCCAAGCGCGTGCTCAATTGGCAGATCTGACGATGGCCCGTATTTTCACCGACAACTCGATGGCAATCGGCGGCACGCCGCTAGTCCGTCTGAATCGCATCGTTGACGGAGCCCAGGCGACCGTCTTGGGCAAGGTCGAGGCTCGCAATCCGGCCTATTCCGTGAAGTGCCGGATCGGTGCCTCGATGATTTGGGACGCCGAGCGACGCGGCTTGCTGAAACCGGGTGTCGAGATCGTCGAGGCCACGAGTGGAAACACCGGGATCGCGTTGGCCTTCGTGGCGGCCTCCCGCGGCTACAAGCTGATGATCGCCATGCCCTCGAATTACAGCATCGAGCGCCGACGTGTCCTCAAGTTGCTGGGCGCCGATTTGGAACTTACGCCTGAAGACGAAGGCATGTACGGTGCTGTTGAGAGAGCAGAGGGGTTGGTTCGCGAGAATCCGGGACGCTACGTTTCGCTCCAGCAGTTTCAGAATCCGGCGAATCCCCGCATCCACTTCGAGACGACCGGCCCGGAAATCTGGGACGACACCGATGGCGACGTTGACGTACTCGTCTCGGGGATCGGCACCGGCGGAACCATCTCAGGCATCTCCAAGTACTTCAAACGCTCACGCGGGAAGGACATCGTCAGCGTCGGCGTCGAGCCGGCGTGCAGTCCAGTGATTCGTCAGCATCTCGCTGGTGAAGAACTCACGCCAGGGATAACCGCGATTCAAGGCATCGGTGCTGGCTTCATTCCGGATACGCTCGATCTGGATATGGTGGACCGCATCGAAAGCGTGTCAGACGAGGAAGCGACCGATTTTGCACAGCGCCTGGCCCGAGAGGAGGGGTTGCTGAGCGGCATCTCCTGCGGAGCCGCCGCCGCCGTTGCGTGCCGGCTAGCGCGGAGTCCGGAGTTTGAGGGCAAGACGATCGTGGCCATCCTCCCGGATGCGGGCGAGCGATACCTCAGTAGCGCACTGTTCAGCGGAATCGGCTGACCCACCGTGTCGCAGTAGACTAAGTGCGGCGATGGACTTGGTGCAAATCGAGGGTGTATCGAACCTGCACCGCCCACCGCGGCTTCCAGAATGGCTGCGGAAGCCGCAGACGAACTTCGGGGCGCTGCACGATCTCAAGGTGGAGTTGCGCGGTCGGCACCTGCACACGGTCTGCGAGTCGGCTCGGTGCCCCAACATCCATGAGTGCTTTTCGCGCAAGGCCGCGACGTTCATGATCCTAGGCAACACATGCACCCGCACTTGCGGCTTTTGCGCGGTCCCGCAGGGAGTGCCGGGCCTGTTGGATCCGGATGAACCCGAGCAGGTGGCCCGCATGGCGCAGCGCATGGGTCTCCGCCACGTGGTCATTACGAGCGTGAATCGCGACGACCTCCCTGACGGGGGATCGCAGCATTTCGCCGACACAGTAAGGGCAGTCAGGAGGATGCTTCCGACAGCCCGCATCGAGGTATTGGTCCCGGACTTTCTGGGCGATCTCGAAGCGGTTGCGCGGGTTCTCGAGTCCGGGTGCGATGTTTTCAATCACAACATGGAGACTGTAGAGCGACTGTACAGGAGGGTGCGGCCGCAGGCCGCTTATCGCAGGTCGCTTGAAGTGCTGCGGTTCGCCAAGTCTTGCGCTCCGCAGGTGCTGACGAAGTCAGGCCTCATGGTGGGGCTGGGCGAGACGGCGGAAGAGGTCCATGTCCTGCTTCGAGATCTCCGGTCTGCCGATGTCGATATCGCCACGATCGGCCAGTACCTGCAGCCTCGGCTGCGCCGATTGCCCGTCACTGATTTCATCCATCCGGACCAATTCGACCGGTATCGAGGGTACGGCGAGTCTATCGGCTTCCGGGCCGTGTTCAGCGGCCCCTTAGTGCGGAGTTCCTACATGGCGGAGTCGGTCGAAGCTCAAGCCCTGCTGCGGACATGATGCCCGGGCTGTCGCTTGACCGCGCCACCGCCGTGGCGGTCGGGGCCGCGCTCGTGTCGGGCCTCGCGCAGGTTCTAGTCTTTCCCCGATTCTCGTGGAGTTGGCTCGCTCCCCTGTGCCTTGTGCCGCTTCTCGTGTCGTTGCGAGAGGCACCCGCTAGGCGCCGGTTCCTGCTCGGCTGGCTGTCCGGGATGGTTTTCTGGGGTGGTACCTGCTACTGGATCTATCCGGTGATGCGAGACTACGCGAGCATCGCCGCTCCCGTGGCAGCGCTGTTGTTCGTGGGCTTCTTCTTGGTCAAGGCGCTGCATGCGGGCGTGTTCGCCCTAGTGGCCGGTCCCATGCTCTCTCGCAGTTGGGCAGTACCGGCCGTGGCAGCCCTCTGGGTAGCCATCGAGGGCAGTCACCAGTACATGTTCTTCACGTGGACTCAGCTCGGTAACACAGCTCTCGATTTCCCGCTGACGCAGGTACTGCGACTCGCGCCCTGGACGGGGATCTATGGCCCATCAGTCGTTTTCGCGCTCGTCAATGCCGCGATCGCGGTCGCGATATTGCGGCGTTCAGCGCGACCGTTGCTGGCACTCACGCCATTGCTCTGTTTGTTCGTCCTGCCGCCACTGCCGCCCGCAGGGCCGGGAGAACAGACCGCCCGACTCCTCCAACCGAATGTGCATCCGGACCTTGTCAAGACAGGGTGGCTGGCCGAGAACGGAACCGCTCATCTAGCGAGAATGCTCGAAATGTCGAAGGCGCGATCACAGGGTCAGCGTCCGTCCTTGGTGGTCTGGCCGGAGTATCCAGTCTCGGCGTACTACTTCGACGATGATGCTTCGAGAGCGTTTCTGGAACGCGTGGCTCGCGAATCAGGTGCCGCGTTCGTGTTCAACACGATCTCGTATCAGAATGGGGACCGGCAGCGTCCACGGAACTCATCTGCCACGCTGGACAGGAACGGGAGGCTGCTGTCCGAGTATTCGAAAATCCACTTGGTGCCGTTCGGCGAGTTCGTGCCGTGGCCCTTTCACTACTTCGTGGAAAAGATCACCTTGCACGCGGGCATGTTTCGCCCCGGCAACGAGATTACGGTTGCCGCGGTCGACGGCCGCGGCGTGAGCACGTTCATTTGCTACGAGTCGGTCTTCGCCCGTTCGATACGCAAGTTCACCGCCGCCGGAGCCGAACTCCTGGTCAACATCTCCAATGACAGTTGGTATGGACGGAGCGCGGCACGGGAGCAACACCTGCTGATTGCTAGGATGCGAGCAGTCGAGAACGGCCGCTGGATCCTGCGCTCGACCAATGATGGCATAACATCTGCCATCAGCCCGGCGGGTCGTGTCGCAGCATCTCTCCCCTCATACGGAGAAGGCTCCTTGGATGTGAGATTTGACTTCAGGTCCACGCTGACGGGTTTCGTGCGGTTCGGGGAATGGGCTTGGTGGCTGTGCTTGCTCGGAGCGGCGATCGCCGTCGGATGGGAGTCGACTTCACGCCGCGGAAGCAGTCTGAGATAGGGAAATACAACTGTTCCACAATTCTAGTCGATCATCTGGTCGAAGAGAGCAACCCATTCAACAGTTTCAATAGATCTGGGACAATATGGGCACGATAAATCAAGTGAATGTCGCGTGGTATCGATTGGCAAATGTGGCCGCTGTGGGTCTAGTGCATTCTGTGGTATGTCGGAATTCTGACGGATATCGAGATCTCTCTGTGGTCAGATTCCTATTCCCAATGTCCACTCAAACTGAGAAACCAGACTTGTCTGAGACTCAGTAGTATATTGAACACCAAAGTGCAAACCCAGTATCCTTAGCAGAAATAAGACGTATGTGGACTATTTCTTTGTCAATTTCGGACCAATGTAAACAATGGCAACTGACTCCTTATGCAGAATAGGCCACGAAAAATGCAACCTGATCAACGAGTGTCTCTCTTTTCCATGCCACCCGAAAACAGACTTGCAATCAGGTTGACGTGGATCCTTGAATGTCAGCCTTTTCTTGAATTTGTTCTTCTCAGTCCTCGAAGAATCGGAGAACCATGCTTGGTCACCAGTGAAATGATCTTCATAAATTTCTTGAGCTTCAGTCGTCCGTCGTCCGTCTTCAGCAAATCCCCGGGCAAGTCTATCCAGCACCTCCAAGAGATTCAGAACTTGATCTGCAGACCGCTTCACGAACGGAACTCCTGTCAGTCCGTCAAAGCATGTTGAGGAGAACATTAGGGCTGGAAAACGAAGGGTTGAGACTTCTCGCAGTTGCGTCCACGATCCGATTTCAGGAACTAAGCGTTTGAGACTGGATTCCAAATCAGAGGTGGTACACCAATTCTCAATAGTTCCCGTTTCTTGCTCAGCTTCATCGTTGCCAAGTCTCCAAATGAATTGTATAGGTGAATCTTGCCAGTCCGATGGAATAAAGCTGACTACTCCGCAGGTAATGCCGTTCACCTTACGAAAAGCGGCTTCTCCAAGACCTGTGCCAGTGATTGGATATCCTCGACACTCGAACCACTCTGATGTAGGATGCATTGGATACACATCCCAGAATGGGCCTTGACGCGTTAGCCAAAGCATCAAGGATCGTCGCTCGCTTTCGGGAATTTTCTTGAGTACTTGGCGCATGTCGAACTCCCTGACTGGTTGGCGATTAAGTAACGTACTACTGCAGGAAACAACGAATCCGTATCGTTGCGCGGCAACACGCATAGCCATCACCTGCCCAAGGGCGCGACGGAAACTCAATACATCTGGGAACTGCCCGTGAAGCGACAATTCGTTTGTAATGAGTTCCATCTTACCCCCAATCAGCGAAGAAATTCATGTCCTTGTCAAACTGGTCGAAGAAACCCTCTGGCCAATAGTCTATATTGCCGTTCGAGTCCAGCAATGGGCTTTGCACCTGAGGGGTCCCTTCAAGCGATTCCTCGACCCGTGGCCTGAAGAAGTGCAAAGCCGCATTATCTGCGGACAGGATGCCTTTTTTCACAGCTCTTCGAATGCCATTCAAGACATGATCACTGTGGGTCTCAAGCATAACCTGAACGTCTGCAGCTGCAACCTCAGCCAGAAATTCACCCATCGAAGCTTGGCCAGATGGATGTAGATGCACTTCCGGATTCTCAATTAAGAGTAGGTCGCGAGCCTTTGTGCATAGGGCTGCAACAACAATGGGAAGTACCTGAGTTAAGCCAAACCCAGTGTTGATGGGCCGATGGTGCTCGGTACTTTTTGAAGTCCGCAACCCAAGCGTGACTGCATTCGCCAATGCGATCGGAGAGACTGCCAGTTCAAAGCCAGGAAAGAACTTTTTCATGCGGGCCTCGACTTGGCGCAAGCAATTCCGAGGTATGCCACTGAGTGCCAGTCTCTCCAATACAGCCTCATCACTGGAAGAGACGAGCACACTTACAGTATGCTCTCCTTTGGCTCCGACCACGGGGGAAAACTCGAAGTGCTCCAAAGGATACACCTCACGAGGGCCGATCCTCTCTGCGGTCAGAAAGGACAGGCGCCGCATTCGAAGCGTAAAGTCATCGTTCGGTGTCTCCGGTGTCCCGTCAGTTACTGGCAACAGGAACTGCAATGCTGCCGGTTGCTGGGCTGTGTAGCACTCCTCACCGTCGATACAAATCTTCTCAACGGCTAGGGACATTTCTCGATGCTCACGTGCGAATGTCCACAGGTACTCTTTGTCGGCATCGTGCAACCCGATTTCACAGGACTTTCGTCCCTCCACTTGGTCGATGACATCTGCGGCAGTGCCCAACCGTGCAAGGTCTCCGTTCAGCACGAGAGACTTCGACCATTCATGCGCTCGCATGGTCTGATGCAACAGTACGAACGCCTGAAGTACTGATGATTTCCCTGACGCATTGGTACCCGACAGAACGGTGAGCGGACGGAGCGGGAGCTTCAATGCGTCGAAACACTTGAAGTGTCGCAGGTCAATACGGGTAAGCACCTAGGACCTCCTTGAAGGCTTCCTCGGCCATCTTGAACCGAGACTGAACGTGTCTCGTTTGGTTAGTGCTGTGTGTGATCGCAGCAGCGAATTCGTCGTCAGCTAAAAGTTGCGATACTCTATGGACGAATTGATCTGAGTGCTTGTCCACTAGGAATGTCGGGTACCGAGACAGTCCAGTAGACATCACGTCCCAGACCGATGCGTTAAGGACACTTCGGCGGCTTTCTCCGACGGTGTATTTCCTGAATGCGTGACGCTCAAAGAGTTGAAAATTGTTTTCCAGTCCTCGTCGAAAATCTTTGGAGAGGTTCGACAACTCGCTAGGCAGAAACTTATTCATGATACGTAAGGATTCAGCCAAGAATTTATCCATGTCGCCACGGTAGTCTTCAAAACCCATGATGTGGAATGCACAGAAACGGTTGACAAATTCGCGATCTCTCATCGTCTTTGGACTGAGACTTCCGCCAGTCGCCTTCTTGAAAATTTCAGTTTCCGATTCGTCTTTCAAGAATCGCGTGGCAGGTCCCATGAACAAGCTGTTCCGCATCTGCTGGCGCGTCAAAGGTACACCGCCATTAACTCGTTCGAAAATATCTAAGCGAGCACGCTCAGGAACTTTTGAGTCGATCACATAAAGGGTCAGACTACAGTCTTCGATGCGATTCTCGAGTTTCGACGATAAGTCCTCAAATCGCTTCCCATGCAATTCAGGGCGGTCTGGGAGTCGCAACCTAAGGTCGTTACTTAAAAAGCTTCGAAACGTGGAAAGGCGCTGCAATCCATCCACAACTATACTCCTCCCCTCATCGTCCTCGGCAAGGTAGAATACTGGCAACGGTATCCGCATTATGACCGATTCGATCAATCTGCTCTGTTTGTCTTCAGGCCATATAAAGTCCCTTTGGAAATCGGGATCCATGATGAACATGTCTTTGCTGATGCGGCGGACTACATCATAGACAGTTCGGCTCTCAGTTCGGATAAGAATGTCGTCGATGGGGTACTCACCCCACGACTTGTCTTCTTGATCTAGACCCTCGATCTCGTCGATTTCTGGGAGTGTGACGTCGGAACTCATTGGTTTTTCCTGATGTCTCGCGGTGAGTTCAGCCAAGTCTTCAGGGTGTGTCGACGTCGTGCCGTTTGGGCAGCGTGTCCCACGGCGTAGCGTTGAGCGATCGACGTGACCTCCTCGGGTGATGCGGTAGCGACCGGTGCGACGGGGATCTGAAGCTCCGAGCCATCGGTCATGATTTGGTTGGGCCAGCCGAGCGTGTGGGTCTGCCGACCGTATTGGCACGACGCTGCCTGCGGGGTGACACTAGGTCGGCATAGGACCACATCGAGTCGCGGCTCGATGCGCGTGGTGCGAGCCGCAGGAATGAAGTCTCGATACAGTTTTGCGCATGCGGAGTAGAGAATCCGCTGACCGCGGTAAAGCGGTTCCGAGGCGATGCCGCGGGAACCCGCCACCAAGGTGCTCCTTACGCGGAACTTCCCTGCAGACTGTAACGCCGCAGACAGAACCATCCCAAGAATCCGTGCGCTGCAGTCCTTCACGGCTGGTAGACCCAGAACCCCTTCCTGCGCCCCAGCGTCCGAGGCGACATGTCGGCAGGTACACAAACTCGCAACTGGGCAGTCCCTGACCAAGGAACCCGCCGCTGCCGACGAGTAGCCTCGACAAGGAGATGATAGCACATGTTGCTCCGGCTACTCGACCGTTCTGCTTCGATTGTCGAGATCGGAGACTGGTCTGACGAATCGAACGGTTAGATTCGCCAATGCTCTCCCCTCCGCAAGTCGGTACTGTGATGTTCGCGTTCGTGGCAATGTTTCGGCCCCCTCTATGGTCCGAGCCCAGACCTGTGGCAGCTGATTACCAGTTGCACCGCGCCCTCGCTGCGACAGGAGTATCCAGACCTTCCAGTCCTCCTCTGGGATGAGTGTGGTTACGTTTGGGGAGAGCACGCATTGCCAAGGCGTTGCACCACCACGAGCCGCACTCGCGTGGTGGAGGTCTGATCGTTGATTGTGAGTGTCAGCAGATTCTGCCGGAATTGGCTTGGACCGACTCGTGGGTGGTACAGCGAATCCAGAATGCCCCCAAAACCGACGGCAGATCTTCACGAGGAACGCCTGCGACACTGCGCACAGCCCCAACACGCTTCCGGGTCTCGTGGCCGAGAGATCCCATGTGTCCGATCCGGAATGCGGTTTGTACGAGATCCAGCCCGCTCGATGTACGGTCAGCCGCCGATTCCCTCGGGCATCTCGTGCTAGGCAGGTGGCCTCAAGATCTTGACGTGCATCCGACCCACGTCCACTTCTTGATCTTTGGGCGTCACTGCGTCTCTAATAGGCGCATGCAACGCAGGATCTTGGGTGCATTCATCGCCATCCTCATCGTCGCGGGCGCGCAGGCCCGTGTCGTGAGTGTGGAGATCGAGAGTCGGGAGGATGTGCTGGCCGGGAAGTCCTTCGGCCTCCCTGGACCCTACGAGCGGATCACGGGAACGCTCCGATTCGCCGTCGATCCAAGCAATCCCGCGAACCGCATCATCACGGACATCGACCTCGCTCCGCGCAATGCCGACGGCGACGTCGAATTCTCGTCGCAGTTCTACATGCTCAAGCCTCGGGACGCGAGCCGAGGCAACGGCACCGTCCTCTACGAGGTCTCCAATCGCGGGCGCAAAGGCATGCTGAGTTTCTTCAACATCGCATCGGGCAGCCTCGACCCACGCGAAGAAGGTCATTTCGGCGATGGCTTCCTTCTATCGGAGGGCTACACCCTCCTCTGGCTTGGATGGCAGTTCGACCCTCCTCGCACGCCCGGTCTGCTACGACTTACCACGCCGGTAGCGACCGACGACGGCAAGCCGATCAGGGGGCTGGTCCGTAGTGACTTCGTAGTGCGCGACCGCGTGTACTCGAATTCCCTCGCTGATCGAAATCACATCCCGTACCCGGTTGCCGATCCAGATGCGGCGGGGACTGTGCTGACGGTGCGAGACGCAGCACAAGGCAAGAGGCGCGTCATCCCGCGAGATCAGTGGAGCTTCGGTCGGATGGAAGACGGCAAACTCGTACCCGACGAGGGAGCGGTCTTTTTGGAGAGGGGATTCGAGGCTGGCAAGATCTACGAGGTTGTTTACGTCTCCGAGAATCCTCCTCTGGTCGGTCTCGGGCCCACTGCCGTCCGCGACGCAGTTTCGCACCTGAAGTACGAAGGATCGAAGCCGCTAGGTATCGGCGGCGACGCCATTGACCGCGGGATTGCGTTCGGCATCTCGCAGAGTGGCCGATTCTTGCGGACCTTCCTCTATTACGGATTCAACGAGGACGAGTCTGGCCGGAAAGCGTTCGACGGGATCATGTCCCATGTCGCCGGGGGCGGGCGCGGCAGCTTCAACCACCGCTTCGCGCAACCGTCCCGCGACGCTCACCCCTTCTTGAACTTCCTGTACCCAACCGACATCTTCCCGTTCACGGATCGCGAGCAAGCGGAACCCGAAACGGGTCGGCGCGACGGCATTCTCACGCATAAGCTTGACAGGAAGTTCTGGCCCAAGATCTTCTACACGAATTCCGCCTACGAGTACTGGGGTCGCGCGGCATCGCTGATCCACACGGACGTTGCGGGTGCCAAGGACATCGAACTGTTCGACAACGTACGGATATTCCTCTTCGCCGCCACGCAGCACGGTCCCGCCGGTTTTCCTCCAAGGGTGTCGATCGGACAGCAGAAGGCCAATCCGCTCGACTTCCGCTGGTCAATGAGGGCACTCCTGACCGCGATGAACACATGGACGGCCGGCGGCCCCGCGCCGCCCTCGAGCCGCTACCCGTTGATCGCGGATTCGACCTTGGTAAGGCCGGAGAAGCTCGGGTTCCCGAAATTACCGGGAGTGAACACGTCTGACCGCGTGCATCGCGCCTACCGCGTCGACTATGGCCCCGACTTCGTGAGCAAGGGCATCGTTACTCAAGAACCGCCTAGCGTTGGCCAGGCGTTTCCGATCCTCGTTTCGGCAGTCGACAAAGACGGCAACGAGGTTGCCGGCGTGCGGATGCCCGAGCTGCAGGCGCCATTAGCCACGTACACGGGATGGAACCTCTTCAACGAAAAGTCCGGCCCGACGCACGAAATCTCGAGCATGGTCGGAGCCTACATACCGTTCGCACGCACGCGCGCCGAGCGCGAACAGGCCGGAGATCCGCGCCCGTCTATTGCCGAGCGCTATGGGAGCCGCTCGGAGTATCTAGGCAGAGTCGCGGAGGCGGGCATGGACTTGATCGGTGACGGTCTCCTCCTCGAACGGGATCTGCCCCGTGTGCTGCGTAACGCGGCCAGGCACTGGGATTACTTGATGGAGGATCGCTGATACGGGGCGAAGTGTCGACACCAGCCACGGTCCATCTCACCCGGCCCCGTGGTCCTCCACTCGATCCGTGGGTGGGCTCGTGTCCTGATGCTGCGGCGCTCCGCCACGGTGCCATGATGTTGGCATGAATCTCTGGTCGCGGCGAGCCTGCCTCCTTCAGCTTGCCGGCGTGTCATGCGCGGGTCTCCCGGATGAACAGCCGATCAGCCGAATCGGTGCTTCGCCGTGGAAGCTCGCGATCGGGCTGAACGGATTCGGGTCTTCAGAGACACACCACGGTAAGAGGTACGTTTACGAGGAAATCCTCTCTTTCGCCAGGGACGAGGGATTTGAGGGGATCGAGCTGTGGCGCAACTGGCGGAACGGTTATCCGGATCCGGATGACGACGCATCGATTCGCGCTACCCGCGAGAAGATTGAGTCCTACGGCTTGCGGGTCTTTTCGATCCAAGCCGGGGTCAGCGGCGTGAACCCCGTATCCGCGGACGCGGACGAGCGAGAGCGGTACGCCGCGCAGCTCAAGCGGCAAGTGGACCTGGCGGTTAAGTTCGGTTGCGAGGCGATGGGGCTCTGGTCGGCAGGACGGCCGCAGGACGAAGTTGCCGAAGACCAGTTGATTGACCGCTTCGCCAATGTTGTCAGGCCAGTCGCCCGATACGCAGTCGAGCAGGGAATCATCTTGGCGATCGAGGGCGAGCCGCCCCTGATCATCAATTCCCCGGAGCGGTACCGCAACCTGTTCGCAGCGGTCGGAATGGAAGAGTTCAAGGCGATCTTCGACCCTTCGCATTTCGATGTGCTCGGCGGAGCGCGGGGACGGCCCGAAGATCTGCTTCTTGACTTGGGAGTGGATCGGATCGGCTACGTGCAGTTCTGCGATGGGGATTCCACGCTGAGACCGTTTCCGAACGGTCGCGGAGGGACCTCGAAGCACCTACCCTGCGGCCAAGGCGTCTACGACATTCCCAAACTCTGCGCGATCCTGCACGAAGGCGGATTTCGAGGATGGTTCCAGATGGACAGCTGGGGCACGGAAGACGCGTATCTCACATCGAAGACCTGCATGGACTCGGTAGTCGACTACCTTCGCACCGTGGGAACCGGTGCTTGATTGCGCTCGTGATCCCAGCCGCGACCTTCCTGACTGACCGCAAGTTGCCAAGGCGGCTCGGTCCGCCTCGCACCGCCCGAGTCCAAGTGTAGTCGACCCTCTGGCCCGCCTTGGTTCCGTTGTGCCGCCTGCGCTAACGGGCCGTTAGCGAGTACGGTCTGCTGCCCTTCGCGAGGGGCGACCGTCCGTTCGCGCGTCCGCTACCAGAGCTTGCAGTGAGGGGAGCGAGTCGACTCTCCGGCAATCGCCGCCGTTCAGAAACGGCTTGGAATCGGACGCCATCAGCTCCCACGCACCGAATCCTGATCGCAGCAGACCGTGAGAGCAGTGGGACGGGTCTTGGTCGAGAAAGTGCTTGGTCTCGTGCGCTGCCACCCTGGCCACAGCCCGGCCGATCGCATAGGCATTGTTGGGATATCCGAGATAGCGGACCAGAGATCCGTAATAGACCTTCAGCAGGGGTTCGATCCGCTCGCGGCGACGATACGCCTGCCCCAAGACGTCATTCAGGTACTCCGGCGCTTCGGCTAGGACTTCGAGCTGGATTCGACGCCCGTCCGTGCGGCAGGCGCCGAAATCCAGGCTTGCCCGCTGCGCGAGCATCAACTCGCTGAATTCGCGGAGCGCCGCCGCCCGGACCGGGGCGCTGAGGAGCGCGTCGCTATCCTGCACGCAGACTGTCCAAGCCGCACTTAGCGCACTCGGAAGCGCGACCGTCAGCAGCAGTACTGCGCGAGCCTTAACCATTTCTTAACGCGTTTAACAAGAATGCAACATTTGAGCACGGGCGTCAAGTCCCGCGCACAAAAAAATCCGGCCGCGAGCGCGGCCGGATTGATTAGGCTGCCGTTGGAGGACTGCGCGCTAGCCGGTGTGGAAGCGATTGGATCGCTTCCATGTGAGCCAGATCAGACCGCACGCGATTCCGACCGGAGGGATGGCCAGCGCGACGATTCCGCGCTTCAGAGATCCGATCGCCCGGTCTTTCTGGAAGCCGGCCGTTTCGCGGCACATGGAGCAGCCCTGAGCCTCCAGCGTGCCTGGTAACCCGAGCCACAGCCCCAGTGACAGTGCAATGTACGCGGGCGCCGCGCGTAGGCGGCGGGCCACTCCGGCAAGGGTCACGGTCGCAGACTCAATAGCCGGAAAGCGTCCGGGAACGCGTAACCGCACAGGATCAGGATGCAGAGGACCGCCGGAATCACCACGATGTATGTCAGGTGCTTGTGATCGAAGCTCAGATGCATGAATTGAGCCATGATCATGCCGGCCTTCATCACCGACAGAATCAACAGGATGGCCAGCATCACCATCACTCCCGCGATCTGCACGTAAGCGAGCAGGACCTCGATGAGGGTCAGGACCAGCAAGCCGATCCAGATCTTGTTGAACATCGGGATGTGGCTGTCCACGTACTCCGGATCCTCGGGCAGCACGTAGCGCGCCGCGCCGGTCGCGGCGGCTCCCGCCGTCGCTAGAACCGGGTAGAATCTCCAAGCGAGATAGCCGAACGCGGTCACGCCCATCAGGGCTGCGAACAGCGTCATGAACAGGTTGTCCAGAGACGCGGCCAAGGTGCCGCTCAGCACGCTCGCGCCTGCCATGTAGAAGCCCCAAGCACCGAGCGCGAGGCAGAAGAGATAGCCGATTAGGGAAAGCAGCATGACGGTTACCCTCGCTAGTCAACGCTCGTGGAGAGCAAGTAGATCATCGGGAAGACGAACATCCAGACCAAGTCCACGAAATGCCAGTAAAGGCCCGCGACTTCGACGTCTTCCGGCGAGTAGCGGCCGCGCGGATAGCGCAAGGCCACCCAGGCCAGATAGCCCACGCCCGTGATCACGTGGAACATGTGCAAGCCCGTGATCAGGAAGAACGTGCCTCCGAACAGCGGTGACCCGTACTCGTTCGCCCAAGGGTACATACCCTCGTCGCGCATCAGGTGCAGCCACTCGTAGCCGTGGAGCACGACGAACGTGCTGCCGAGCACCGCTGTCGCCCAGAGCCATTTGACCGCCTTCCGGCGCGCCTCGTGGTGGGCGGCTGAAACCGCGTAGACCATCGTCAGGCTGCTTGATAGCAGCACGAGCGTCATGACTGTCGAGAAGACGATCGACGGAAAGAAGTGGAACGGCGTCGGCCAGTCGTTGGCCGCGCGCACGTAGCTGTACGCCACGAGCAGCGCCGAGAACGTCAGCGAGTCCGAGATGATGAACAGCCACATCCCCAACTTCTTGTGGCCGATCGCGAGCGGCGTGCCGCCGCCCTGCCATGTCGGCTCGGCCATCGCGGCCGCGTGCGTTTCCGACATTCGCTTACCTCCAGAACAACAGCAGCCCTAGGATGTAGATCCATAGGACATCGAGAAAGTGCCAGTACAGCGCCGACGCTTCGACGACCGCTTCCCGGGTCGGCCACGGGTGCGAACTCCGCACGCGCGCCCAGATGTATCCCAGCGCGGCGATTCCGCCGAGCAGGTGCGCGCCGTGCCCCGCGGTCAGCACGTAGTAGAACGAATTGGCCGGATTCGACGCTAGGTACAGACCCCGCTCCGCGAGTGCCTGCCACCCCAGCAATTGGCACGCGAGGAAGGCCAGGCCGAGTCCCGAGGTGATATTCACCCAGCGGCGCAGCCCTTGCAAGCTGCCGCCGACCAAGTCGCGGCGCGCCCGCTCGATCGTGAAACTCGAAGCCAGCAGGACCAGGGTGCTTGCGTACAGCACCGGTGGCAGCGAGAACGGCTGCCAGTCCCCGGACAGGCCCTGCCGCACGATCATGGCGCTGGTCAGCGCGGCGAAGAACATCAGGATGCCGCCCATCCCGACCCAGACGCCCAGCTTGTATCGCTGCACGAGCCGGTCCTCGGGCCCCGAGCCGGACCCGCCCCAATCGTCTGCCGGCACCGGAGGCAGTGTCACGAAATCCCCGCCCGCGCGGGTCTTCGGTTCGTTCGGCGTGAGAGTTGCGGGCATCGTCCTAGTCGCCGGTCGACTTCTGCGCTCCGAAGACGGCCTCGTCGCTATTGCACTGCATGGCGAAATCGCGATTGGCGCCCGGCAGGCTGAAGTCGTACGCGCCGCGATAGATATGCGGCACCTTGCCCGCGAAATTGTCGTGCGGAGGCGGGGAGGGGATCGCCCACTCGAGGGTGGTCGCTTCCCACGGATTCTCCTCGCTGCATTCCTGGCCCTTGAATATGCTCTTCACGAAGTTGTAGAGGAACAGGAATTGCGCCAGGACGGTGACGATCGCGGCCATCGTGATGAACAGGTGCAAGTCCGCCGCGCCGGTCGTGCCCAGGTAGTCCACGCTCGTGATCTCCGCGTACCGTCGCGGGTGCGGCAGCATGCCGAGGTAATGCATCGGGCCGAAGATCGCGTAGACGCCCACGAAGGTGATCCAGAAATGGATCTTGCCCATGCGCTCGTCCATGACGCGGCCGAACATCTTCGGGAACCAGAACGTCATGCCCGCGAACATCCCGAAAATCGCCGCCACGCCCATGATCAGGTGGAAGTGGCCCACCACGAAGTACGTGTCGTGGAAGTACAGGTCGATCGTCGGCTGTCCCAGGAAGATGCCCGAGATGCCGCCGGCAACGAACAGCGAGACGAAGCCGATCGCGTAAAGCATCGGAGAAGTGAATCGGATCTTGCCGCCCCACATCGTGCCGATCCAGTTGAAGGTCTTGATGGCCGACGGCACGCCGATGCACATGGTCAGGATGGAGAACACGAAGGCCGAGTAGGGGCTCATGCCGCTGACGAACATGTGGTGGCCCCAGACCACGAAGCCCAGAATGCCGATGGCCGCGATCGCGTACACCATGGCCTTGTAGCCGAACACCGTCTTGCGGGCGAACGTCGACAGGATGTGCGACGTGACGCCCATGCCGGGCAGGATGGCGATGTACACCTCCGGATGCCCGAAGAACCAGAACAGGTGCTGCCAGAGGATCGGCGAGCCCCCGGAATGGTCGATCTGCTTGTCGCTGACCACCAAGCCCGCGGGCACGAAGAAGCTCGTGCCGACGTTGCGATCCATCAACAGCAGCACGCCTGCGGCCAGCAGCACGCCGAACGCCAGCAAGCCGAGGATCGCGGTCACGAACCAAGTCCAGCAGGTCAGGGGGAGGCGCATCATCGTCAAGCCCTTGGCCCGCAGGTCGAGGGTCGTGACGATGAAGTTCAGCGCGCCGAGCAGGGAAGCGATGCAAAAGGCGGCGATGGAAGCGATCCAGAGATCCTGTCCCAAGCCCTGGATGGCCGCTTCCGGCACGGCGCTCAGGGGCGGGTAGCCTGTCCAGCCGCTGATCGGAGCCCCGCCTTCGACGACAAACGCCGCCATGAGGAGCGCGAACGAGACGAACGTGGTCCAGAAGGACAGCATGTTCAGGCGCGGGAACGCCATATCGGCCGCGCCGATCTGGATCGGCAGGAAATAGTTGCCGAAGCCGCCCTGCGGCGCGGTCGTCAGGACCATGAACACCATGATCGTGCCGTGCATCGTGAGCATGGCCAGATAGAACTCCGGCGTCATCACGCCGTCCGGCGCTCCGACCGGGAAGAGCGTCCCGAGCAGCGGAATCGATTGCTCCGGCCAGACCAGCCGCAGCCGCACCAGCAGGCTGAGGGCCATGCCGACGAACACGGCCACGAAGGCCAGCAAGAGGTACTGGATGCCGATCACCTTGTGGTCGACAGAGAAGATGTACTTCCAAAGGAAGTTCTTGGGCTCCGGGTGCCGATGCACTTCCGTGTATTCGGCGACCTCCGGCGATAGCTGAACTTCGGTCATGACTTCAATCCCTCAACGCCCCGTCCGGCCTGTGCTCAGAACAGATAGGACGCCTGCTCCTCGACCCAGGCATCGTATTCTTCCTCGCTGACCACATAGAGGAAGCTGCGCATCTTGTAATGTCCCAACCCGCATAGCTCCGAGCAGACGATCTCGAACTTGCCGGTCTGCTCGGCCTTGAAGCGCAACTTGCCGACCAATCCCGGCACCGTGTCGAGCTTGATGCGGAGTTCCGGCACGAAGAAGTTGTGCAGCACGTCCTTCGATTTGAGGATGACCTCGACCTCGCGGTTCACCGGCACGTACATTTCGGGAACCATGATGTCGTCCGCCCCGCCCGGCGCGCCGCGGTCCACGCCGACCGGGTTCCCGGCTGCGTCATCGATCAGATTGATGTCCGTCGGTCCGAACACGTCGTCGGCGCCCGCGTACCGTACGTTCCACACGAACTGCTGTCCCGTAACCTCGATTAGCAGCCGGTCCGCGGACGGCTCCATGGACTTCTGCTCGATGAAGCGCGTCTCGGCCCAGACCGAATACCCGAAGAGGGCGAGGCCGACGAAGATGACGAACGCCGCCGTGGTCCACAGGACTTCGAGCCGGTTGTTGCCGTGCGAGTGGTCAGCGGCTCCGTCGCCGGCGCGACCGTAGCGCCAGACTGTGACGGCGAGCGCGACTTGGGCGAGGATGAAGATCACCCCGGTGAAGATCAGGGTGATCATGAACGCGCTGTCGATGCGCTCGCCCAGTTCCGTGATCGGATCCGGCATCCACCACGTTTGGGTCACGAACGGGACGGACATCGCTACCGTGATGACAAGAACAACGATTGCAAGCCACAAGCGCATGAAAGGATCCCACCTCGGTGCTTATGCGCGGGACGGGCATCCGCCCCGAACGCTTTAACGGTTCTGAGACTCTCTCCCCAGAGAGTCCAGTGTACCAAGTACGGCCGCCCGTTCTCAGGCGCGGCCTTGGGCTGCGATTCTCGTGGCGGCCTTCAGCGCGTCGTGTTGTCGCTGGACTGGCCCGAGAGCTTCTGCAGTTCATCCACCACGGCGCTAGGTCCGCGCTCTCGATAGAGCAGGGTGAGGCGGCGTTCTTCGTCCGAGACCGGCACCGCGCCCAGGATCCGAGCGGCGTCCAAGGAATGCCGGCTCGGGATCCACACCGTGCCATCCTCCAGCCGAGCGCTGCGAAGATACGCGGTCATCGACCCGAGATTCGACTCGTTTCGCGTGCCGGTCGGACGCAACGCAAACTTGCGGCTCCCGCTCGCTTCGTATCGCTCGCCCGGCGCGATTCGAGGGGACGCGTTGAGCGGCACCGCCCCGACGGAATAGACCGCACCGGCGCGGTCTGCGACTAGCCAGCCGACTTCGAAGTGACGGATCGGCTGGTCGGAGCGGTTCCGAATCCGGATGCGCGGCGTGTCGGATACGACGCCCTGCACCGTAGCCGTGCCTTCGATCAATTCCAGCGGCGCGGCTTCGTCTTGCACCAGCGCGAAGCGCACTTCGCGCGGGTCGCTGCCGGCCGTCGCCGGCCCGGTTCCCGCCAAGCGCACGTCGAGGCGCGGACGCGCGGCCTGCCTTTGGAGACTTGCGTGCATTGCCGATACCAATTCCTGTCGGCCGCCCGCCTCCCACCGCGCGAGGAAATGCCGGCGGTCGCGTCGCGCCTCTAATTCGCGCACCGTCATCTTGCGAATGGAATCCAGCCGATCGGGACCGGCGGCTTCCAGCGTGTCGAACAGAACCGCGTCGGGCGCGATATGCACCGCCGGTCCCGCTGGCAGCGGCAGTGGGCGCAGCATGCGGAGATTCA
The DNA here is from genome assembly GCA_965242625.1 of Bryobacterales bacterium. Taxonomy (GTDB): domain Bacteria; phylum Acidobacteriota; class Terriglobia; order Bryobacterales; family UBA6623; genus VXMF01. The sequence continues at coordinate 3,506,960 of CBDEST010000005.1, forward strand.
GGGGAATCTCGAACTCCTCGCCCTTGCGCGCATGCAGGCTGGGCGCCGCTACGGCGGCGCGACCGCCAAGCCCCGGGGAGCGCGTGTCGACCGCCAGGGTCAGCGCGCGCACCGCGGCCGTACCCGTGTGCCGAAACCGAATCGAGCCCGTCAGTTCGATGACCAGAGCCCCTCCGCGCGGCTCGAATTCGGTGTTCGCAAAGTCGGTTGCGACGATCTCCAAGGGCAGGCCCTCGGGGATCTCGACCGCCACTCTCGATGCCGCCGCCGCAACGACCGCAAGGACGGTTGCCGCCGCGCCGCCAAGCAGTTTGTGGAAGAAGCGTCTCATGGTGCGTAGTAATCCGTGATCGTCATGGCACCCGACGCTTGGTGGTAAGTGCGTACGCTGAGGCCTCCGTCGGAGGTGACCTGCGCCTCGGTTCCGTGAAACCGAGCGAGAGTCGGCGTCGTATCGTACGCGAGGTCTTCCACGGGAGTGCCTTGGTCTGACGATTCGTCGCCCGGGAATGGCAGGATCAGCGCGACAGCCAGCGCGGCGGCGGCTAGGGCCGCGAACGCGGCCTTGCGGCGCCACCCGATGGAGACCCCGGCGCGTCCGCGCCGTTGTTCCGCCTCGACGCGCACCCTGTGCGAAAGGGCGGCGAAGTCCACCTCTGGCACGACTGATCGCTCGGCGATGTCGCTCCGCTGGCGAGCGTGGTCCGCGACGGTCTTGCGGCACGCTGCGCACCGCTTGACGTGCGACCTCACTCGGAGTCGAGAGAGCGGCGCGAGATCGCCCCCGGCGAGGAGCGCCAGCGTGAACTCGTCCGGATGGCGGCGGAATCTCTTCAAGGCTGCCCGCCCTCCTTGTACTTGCGGAACTTGACGCGCGCATTCGCGATATGCGATCGGACGGTTGCAGTCGAGCAGCCCATCGCCCGCGCGACCTCGGACGCCGACCAGTCTTCGATATCTCGCAGGATCAAGGCTGTCCTCTCGCGCTCCGAGAGTAGCTTCAAGCCTTCGTTCAGCCAAGCACGCGTTTCGCCCCGGAGGATTTTCTCCTCGGGACTCTCGTCCTTGACCGCCGGCACGTCGGTGAGTTCTTCGAAGCCGATCCGGCCCCGCCGGCGCACGAAGTCCAGAGCCGTGTTGACAGCGATGCGGTTGAGCCATTGGACGGCCTTGCGGTCGTCCTTGAGTTGCGCTTGGCGGGACAGGGCCTTTAGCAGCGCTTCTTGGGTCAGGTCCTGGGCGTCGGCTACATTGCCCACGATGCGGTAGATCAGCCCGAACATCCGCCGGGAATGCGTGTCTAGCGCATCGGCAGCAGGCTTGGAGTCGACATCGGCGTCGCGGTCCGGTTGCGGCCTAGCGGCCATCGATTTCGCCCCGTAGCACGGGATCGCCATCGCGTTCACGCGCGTATCGCCCCTTCCACATCACTAGACGCTGGATCACGCGATTACGTGCAGCCCTGGAAGGGAGATACCGCAGTTTTTCTCACTGAGCCCGGGAGCGCGGCGTGACCGGCCATTCCTGCATCAGGTACCGCGCGACATCATGGCGACATGCGGCAAGTCGCGATCGAGAGGCAGTGGCCGACGACCGGATGGTCAAGTCCGATCGTAGTTGGTGATCAACCGGGAATCGCAATAGGTGTTGAATCCCAGCGATGCGAAGGTTATCGCCGTTACTACGGAACCGGAGAGTCGCTCATCCATGAAGAAGCAAAAGCCCGCGACGAGCAGGGCCAGCACGGTGATGATCGACGACGAGAGGATCCTCCAGATGGCGGCGGAGTGGCGGCTGTCGATCGCCCGGACGCGGGCTCTGTGGTCTGCCTCCACCAACGACATGAGTCGATCCGCCATGCCGGGGACCGTCTCTTCGTACTTGGCCAGATCCGCTGCCGCTGGCAACTGGCCGCGATAGTTCGCCGCCACGAATCGGCCGGGTTCAAGGCCTTCCTCGGCTAGCTTGGCACGTTCCCGGACCGCTTCCGGCGCATCGGGGCGGAGCCAAGAGGCAATGGAGTCCTGTGCGGAGGCGTCCTCGGCGGTGCCGTTCACGCCGGTCGGATCGGCTGCCGTTTCAGGGGTTTCGGCTGGAGTGTCGGTAGTTTCTGACTGAGTCTGCATCGGCATCCTGTCGTGATCGCCTCGCCGGTTCCTATGCCGCGGATCGGCCTCATCGGCCCATCCCCTTCTCCATGCATGCCAAGGCCCGATGCCTAGCATCGACATTGAGCGTGCAAGCCGGGATCGCGAGTGCGTGTAGCTTACCACAAGTGCCTGAAACGGCGCAGCTTTCGCCGCGCTGGCCATCGGCAGGGGCCAGCCGAGTGACGATCCGGACTTTCGTGTGCCGTCACTTCTGGACGCTGGCGCGTCGATTTCTCGGCTGCATCTCGGTGAAATCGGTGCTTGCACGCGATTGATACACTCGCCTTTTGACCATGCAACTCGCCAAGCGAATCGGTCGCATGCGCGGCGAAGGCGCCTTCGAGGTGCTGGTCCGGGCGCGCGAACTCGAGGCCCGAGGTCGGGACGTCATCCACATGGAGATCGGCGAGCCGGACTTCCCGACGCCGCCCCATATCCTCGAGGCGGGACGCAAGGCCCTCGCGGACGGCTACACAAAATACGGCCCGACGCAAGGCGATCCCGAGTTGCGGCAAGTGATTGCCGAGCACGTCGCGGCTACGCGCGGAATCCGAGTCGACGAGTCTCAAGTTGTCGTCACGCCCGGAGCCAAGCCGATCCTCTTCTACTCGATGCTCGCGCTGCTCGAGCCCGGCGACGAAGTCCTGTATCCGAATCCAGGCTTCCCGATTTACGAGTCCGTGATCGGGGCGTGCGGCGCCAAGCCGGTTGCGTTGCCTTTGCTGGAGGAGCGCGGGTTCTCGATCGACTTGGACCGCTTTCGCGACCTGCTCACGGATCGGACCAGATTGATCATCCTGAATTCGCCGCAAAACCCGACCGGCGGCACGATTCCACCTGCGGACCTGCGAGTGATCGCGGATCTCGTGGCCGAGCGAGACCTGCTGGTGCTCTCTGACGAGATTTACAATCTGATCGCTTTCGACGAGCGGCCTACGTCAATCGCCTCGCTTGACGGGATGGGCCACAAGACGATCGTCTTGGACGGCTTTTCGAAGGCCTACTCCATGACGGGATGGCGCATCGGCTACGGCGTCTTCCCCCAGTGGATGGTCGAAGCGGTCTGCCTCTTGCAGGTCAACTCGGCTTCCCACACAGCCAGCTTCACGCAACGCGCGGCAATCGAGGCGTTGCGCGGTCCGCAGGACAGCGTCCAGGCGATGGTCGCGGAGTTCCGCCGCCGCCGCGATGCGATCGTCGCTGGTCTGACCGGCGTGCCCGGCTTCCGGTGCGCCGTGCCGGGCGGAGCGTTCTACGCGTTTCCCAACATCGAGGGCACGGGCACGGATTCGAGCGAACTGGCCGAGAGGATCCTGCGAGAGGCCGGGGTGGCTTGCTTGGCCGGGAATTCGTTCGGGGCGTATGGAGAGGGCTACTTGCGCTTCAGTTATGCCACGGCGCTCGACCGCATCGAGATTGCGATCGAGCGGATCCGCGCGATGCTCAGTTGAGGGCTGGTTCCTCGTTGCCTCCATGCAGTTCGATGCCCGAGTTGATCGGGGAGTATTGAGCTTGCAGGGCAGAAAGGTGCGCCCCCGCTGTCGCCTGGCTTGCTACGATGGGCGCGGCGTCACCGGCCGGAAGACGACGCACTGGAACCGATGAGACGCGTCACGAGATGGTTGGCGGTCGGGATTGCGCTTGCCGGCTTGGGATCGAGCGCCTTGGACGCGGACAGCGCGGAGGATTGGATGCGCAGACGCGAGCGCATGGTGCGGGATCAGATCGTGGCGAGAGGCGTAAGCGATCCGGCCGTAATCGCCGCCATGCGATCCGTGCCGCGCGAGCGTTTCGTGCCGACGGACAAGCGCCATCTCGCCGATGCCGACGGACCGCTCCCGATCGGCTTCCAGCAAACCATTTCGCAGCCCTACATCGTCGCCTTCATGACTGAATTGCTAGGGGTGAGGCCGGGGCATCGCGTGCTGGAGATCGGAACCGGCTCGGGCTACCAGACCGCGGTGCTCGCCACGCTGACCGACGAGGTGCATAGCTTGGAGATCGTGCCCGAACTGGCCGCCCGGGCTCGGGAAACGCTCGGCGAACTGGGATTCGACTCCGCCAGGGTCCGCCACGGGAACGGCTACGCGGGCTGGCCGGAACGCGCCCCGTTCGACCGCATCATGCTGACTGCCGCTCCCCCGCGCTTGCCGGAGGCGCTGCTGGACCAGCTCGCGCCGCGCGGCAGGCTGGTAGCACCGGTCGGACGCACATCGGAAGCCCAGGAACTGATCTTGGTGACCAAGGACGGGGAGGGGAACATCAGCCGGGAGAGGAGGATGGGGGTGCGCTTCGTTCCGATGGTTCGCGAGCTAGGCGAGCGCTGAGGAGGGCGCCGCGGGCCTCCTCGGATCAAGCGCTCCCGCCGAAGGCACGCGAGGGCGCAGGCGGTTCGGCCGGAACCGGACCGGCGCGTCGAACCGCGAGGGCGATTCCGACCAACACGGCCGCGAAGCCCGCTAGGAGGGTCGGCGGAACCGCTTCTTGAAAGTAGAGCGAACTCAGCACCAGCCCGCTCACGGGGGTGATGAACGAGAAGGCCGTCACCGTGCCTGGAGTGTGTCGCCGGATCAAGTAGACCCAAGCGAGCTGGCCAACGCCGCCCACTACCACGCCCTGGAACGCAAGCGCGAGCCAGATTGTCAGGTTCGTTTCCGCGCGCGCTGCCGTGTCGGGGATGACCGCCCACCCCAGCAAGAACAGCGGGAGCGAGCCCACCAAAGGCCAGAAAACGGCCTTCACGTAATCGACTCGCAGCACCAGTTGCCGCAGGTAAACCACCCGCAGGGCCAGCAGGGAAGACCCCGCCAGCACCAGCGAGTTGCCCAGCAGCGGGTTCGTGGCGAGCGAACTCTCGGGGCGCGACAGGAACACGTCTGTCACTCCTGCGAAAGCGATCGCGAGACCGAGCAGCCGGCGAGGATTCAGCCGATCTTCCGCGACCACTAGCGACGAGACGAGGTTCGTGATGATCGGGTAGGTGTTGAAGAGAATCGCGACGAAGACGGGGGACGTGAAGTCGGCTCCGGTCTGGTTCGCGCCGATCTGAAGACCGTACACCACGCTCAGGATGGCTAGCGGGACGAGTTCGCTACGCTTGGGCTTCAGCTCAGCGCCCTGAGCCAAGGCGAAGATTCCGATGCCCGCGCCGCTGATCGCGACGCGTGCGACCGCGCCCTGCATGGGGCTCAGCGCCTGGAGGACGACCTTGATCGCGACGGGGTTCCCGCCGCGCACGATCACGATCAGCAGGCACGCGATGGCCGAAACGATGCCGATGGGTTGAGAGACCTTGCGATCGGTCCCTGCTTGCGAGCCGCGCATGCTCCCGCCGCTCGTCCGCCGGTGGAGCGGACGCCGACTGGGATCCCCTAGACGCGCGCCCAGAGATCGCGCAGGAAGCGGGTGCCTTCGATAGCGATATCGTCCATCGAGTCCGCGAGGTCGCGCCAGATCGCGGTGGCCGCGGACAATTCCGGAATATGCGAGTTGAACGACTCGATGGTGATCCAGCGGTCGTAGCCCGTCCGTTTGACAGCCGCCAGCACTCCCGGCCAATCCACATGCCCGGTGCCGGGCGTGCCGCGATCGTTCTCGCAAGTGTGAATGTGCATCAGGTGGCTGCCGCATAGTGTGTAGCACTCGGGCAGGTTCCTGTCCTCGATGTTCTGGTGAAACGTGTCGAGCAACACTCCGATCCGGGGCGAATTGATCTCCTGCACGAATCGCAACCCGTCCGCGGAGGTGTTGAGGAAGTACGTCTCGAACCGGTTCAGCGGTTCTACCGCCATGGTCACTCGCGCTTGTTGGAGCGACTCGTCCAGCGCTTGATGGACCTCCACGCCCCACTTCCACTCGTCTTCCGTCCGACGGCGGCCGGGCAGGTAGCCGACCGGGGAGTGCGTCGGACCGGCGACTTGGTCGGCCCCGGCTTCCGCCGCTGTCGCGATCACCGTCTTCCAATGCTCGACCGTCCGCTCCCGCACGCCCGCGTCGTCGCTGATCGGATTCATGCCTTCCGGATTGACGGAGCAGAAATGCACGTTCATGCCGTTGTCCGCGCAAACCCTTCGCACCGCAGCGGTATCCAGATCGGTCGGCGTGAAGACCGGAATCTCGATTCCGTCCACCCCGGCCCTCTTGAGGGCCTCGAACGGATACTTCTCCGGCTCGAAAGAACCGGACCAGATCATCGTGTTCACTCCGAATTTCATGGCGTGTGCGCGACCCTCCTCAGCGGGAAGTGACTATTATCACAGACCGCGCCGACCGGCCGATGGCTGCCACGCCCGCGAGGAGACGACCTGGCTGTTCAGCCCGAGCGCGGAGAGGCCGCCGAAGAAGCGCGCGTGCTCTACCTTCATGCACTGGTCCATGACCACTTGGAGACCGGCGTCGAGTGCGCGCTTGGCCGCTGCCTCGTGAATCACGTCGAACTGCATCCACACGACCTTGGCACCGATGGCGATGGCGTCCTCGACGATGGCCGGCACGAAGCGGGACGGTCGGAAGATGTCCACGACCTCCACCGGACGCTCGATCGCGCGCAGGGAGGGCGCCGACTCGCGGCCGAGGATGCTGGTCGCGCGGGGATTGACCGGAATGATGTCATAGCCTCGATTGGCGAGGTAGGTTGCCGCGAAGTAGCTCGGCCGCAGCGGGTTGGCGGACAGGCCGACCATGGCGACCGTGCGGTATGCGCGCAGGATTCGCAGGCGCTCTTGCGGCCCGGCCGAGAGGGCTTCCCACGCACGACCCTGTGGAGATCCGACGCCGCCTCCCGAGATGCTGCAAATCAACTGAGACATGCCGTTGCGGGCGCTGCTGCCCTTGCGTAACCCCGAGCGAAGTGTAGTCGATGGAGTTGCGCAGATCTAGACTGACATCACCAGTATCAGTCGACAGGCGGCCTCCTGGCTGTCTGCACCAAAGATCTGAGGAGAGCCCTCTTCGGACGAGGCGTTTCGAGACGGGTGAGGCGTCATCGGAGACCACGCTGGCGATCGACCAGTGCTCATGCCCGCCGAGGCCCCGGATCCTCAATGTGAGGACGGACTCACTCTTGCCCAATTGAAATAGAGGAAACCGTCACATCAGCGGTCTATCGCCGTCGCTCTCGTCCACAACTTGCCTAAACGTGCATAACGGATCTGACATCGCGCTATCTTTGGCCGGTGTCGCAGTGCGCGGCACACGCCAGTCCCAGTTCCTCGCCAGTCATGGCCTCCTTGACGACTTCTTCTCGTAGAGAGCGAACTCCACGTCCTTGCCAAACTTAAGTCTGTTCGCTCTGCAAAAGCGTTGCAGGATATTGAGTATCTCCTCAAAACCGACATTGGTGAACAAGTACAGCCCGCAACTCAACCGAGCGCAACGCTCCTTCCTGTCTTCCGCCGACTCTGAACTGTCAAAGAATACCTCATCAACGCTATTTCCCAAGCACTTGCACGTTCGCCGAGTGTTCTCCCTGGCATTCCCATAGAGCTTGTACAAGGCAGCCGAGTCCATAACGTCGATCTGCTTGAAGAGCCTCTGGAAGGCCTTTGCCCTCTTTCCCTGTCCAGCAATCACTTCCACCCAGTCCCTGAAGCGAATCACGATCAACTCCCCTGGGGCAGGTGCCGGAACAACTGGTTGCTTCTGCACGGGTACGGGTTCCAGTTCCGGTTCTTCCTTTCGCACGTTGATGATCGCATCTTCAGGAATCGTGATCGTGATGCTCTTCATGATGGTTTAACGCGTAACCTCTTGGATTGACAGTTGATTGACAGGTTCAGGGTGAAGTCCTCGCGACGGAGGAGTCGCCGACTGACGCGAGTTTAGCACAGCACAGTAGCACAGTGAGTGAGTGGACAAGATGCTGCCCAGTTGTAGTCAGGCAAATTCAATGCTCGGTTCGATCAGTGTCTGCTGGGCTTGCGAGATGGCTTTGCGCCTTGCGTCGCGAGCGAACGAGCCGCTCCGGATCAGCCCGGGGGGTTGAGGGCGATGGCGACGCCGTACCGGGCACTGCCCGACAGAGCGGTGGGCGGCTGGAAATCCACAGCCCGCCCAAGCATGCCAGTTAGTCGAACGAGTCGGAGACCGAGTTGAGTGCGCTGTGTCGCAGTTGCCTCGCCCTATGAATTCCCAATATGGATGCCATGCGCGCAGAGGTCGCACTGATTGGCACTTCACCACAGCGGGCACCGCCTCCAAAGAAGGTCTATCCGAGTCTTCTGCTGTGACGCCGCCCTAAAGCACTCGTCGCATGTCCCCGTCTCGCAGGGTGAGCTTCTGACGGTCGAAGTGCTCCAGCAGCGGGATCGCGTACTTCCGGCTCACATCGGCGAGCGCTTTGAATTGGGCGACATTGATCTTCTGCCCCCGCAGTGCCGACAATCGCTCGCGAAGGGCCCCGATGGCTTCGCCGTGAAACACGAGTTCGGGGCTGACCCGCACGAGCACGCCTTCGCGGAGCAAGGCGGCGAGGATGCGTTCGGCGCGGGCCCGATCGATTTGTAACGTCGGAAGGAAATCTTTCACTCCCGGCACGCGAAGGCCCGCCTCGGCGAACGCTCCGACCAATTGATCGCGAGCTGCTTGCTCGTCGGCTTCCATCCTGATCTTGTGGTCGGCCGCGCGGACGAGGTCGCCGTCCGTGACAATGCCACCCGACTCTTCCAAGCTAGCCATCACAAGGTCTGCGATAAAGGTCGGCGCCTCGCCGAACGTGCTGCTCCGCATCGCCCCGATCGACGCACCCGCGACCAGCGGGTTGGCCGCGTGAAACCGCTCTAACGCGGCTAGCAGCTGGCCCTCGGCATCGATCAGGCGGGCGGAAGAGCAGAACCAGAGCGGATCTTGCCGGACGACGCGAATCAAGTCGGACGCTTGCGCCGTGACGAGCCACGCGTCCTCCCTCACTCCGGTGATGGCCGTCAATTCGCGACCCGCTATGCCGTAGGGCCGGTCAATGCAGAGCAGCTCAAGCGCGCGACCGTGGTTCCGCTCGAGCAGTGCCTCGAGCAGCGGCAGCCAATCGTCCTTGCTCCGGTGCTTGGGAGCGTCGGGGCGGAGCACCGTGCCACCCGCGATGGTCGTCAATGGCGAGAACTGCCGGAGGATGAATCGGTCTCCGGTCAAGGCGAGAACGGGGTTGTCAAGACGGAACTGCACGAACGCCGCGGAGCCCGGCTCCACCTTGGGCTGGCGTCCCTGCGCACCGAGGATGTAGGCCCGTGCCACGGTTTCGGCTGTCGCGATGTGCAGGTGTACGGGCGCGGCGTGCTTGAGAGCCTTGGCGGACTCCAGCAACTCGATGCGGGCGTCGAATTGCTTTGTCGCGCGAAAACGCTTCGGTTCGACCAAGCAAGCACCGCGCTCGAGGGCACTTGTCGAGACGCCCCCGAGGTTCACGGCTGTGCGCTGACCCGCCGACGCACTCGGCGTGGATTCGCCGTGGACTTCTACATTCCGAATCCGGGCCAGCAGGCCGCTTGGCAATACTTCAACTTGATCTTCGACCTGCACTGATCCAGCGGTCAGGGTGCCGGTAATCACCGTGCCGAATCCCTTCATCGTGAACACGCGGTCCACCGGCAAGCGCAGGAGTCCCTCGGTTCCGCGGCGCTCGGTCTCTTTGGCGGCGCCAGCCAAGGCGCGTTTCAAAGGATCGAGCCCCATGCCCGTGGTGCTACTGACTGGGATCATCGGCGCGTTCTCGAGAAACGACCCGGCCACGAATTCCTCGACTTCGAGCTTGACCAGTTCCAAGATCTCTTCATCTACAAGGTCAGCCTTCGTCAGCGCGATCACGCCCCGGCGAACCCCCAGCAGGCGGCAGATCTCGAAGTGCTCGCGAGTCTGGGGCATCACCGACTCGTCCGCAGCCACGACAAGTGTCACGAAGTCGATCCCGCCGACCCCTGCCAGCATGTTCTTGACGAAGCGCTCGTGTCCGGGGACATCGACGAATCCGAGGCGCAAGCCGGCTTCGACATCCAAGCTCGCGAAACCAAGGTCAATGGTGATTCCGCGCCGTTTTTCCTCCGCCCAGCGATCTGTATCCGTGCCCGTCAGGGCGCGCACCAAGGACGTCTTGCCGTGGTCGATGTGGCCGCTGGTGCCCACAATGACGTGCTTGCCGGGTGCGGCCATTCGTTCGCCCGCTTCAATGTAGCGCGGGGAGGAGCGTCGGAGATCCGGCGCCGCTTGCATCAAAATGGGTGCAGGCGACTGTCATGCACCGGGTGATCGCGACAGTTCTCGTCGGGGCTGCGGCCGCGCTAGGCCAGCCCCTGGAGATCGAGAACCGTTACGGAGGCGTGGCTGTTGAAGTCGTTACCGAGCCGCACGTCATCGCTTGGCGCGTAGGCTCAAACGAGGCAGCGCCAAGCGGAATCGCCACGAGCCGGTCGCGTGCTCGCGTATTGATCGAGGCTTTACCTCCAGAAGGGGAAAGCCCGGATATTGCGCTGCAGATTCCCCTCGGCGTTCCCTTCACCGTCCGGACGGAAGAGGGCGATGTCTCCATCACCGGCATGGTGCAGAGGGTGCTCGTCGAATCGACGAGCGGCTCGCTTGCCGTTCGAGTTCCGCTCGAGGTGACGCAGCTAGTCATCGATGCAACGTCGCGTCCGGAGGAATTCGTTCCGCCCTCCGCTCGACGCCTGCAGCTCCTCCCTGTCTCGATCGGGCGACGCTACCGGGTCTGGAGGGTCGAGCATCACCTTCGTGCCAGGGATCTGGCCTTCGGACGAGTCGACGCCCAGTTGCAAAGTCCGACCCGCATCGAGGTCGCCGATTGGCCGATTCCGGGCGATTGGCCGCTCAAGCCACATGCGCACTCCAAGGCCGCGATCGACCGCCTGTTGGAGCGCGCCGAACGCCGTGCCAACGATCGCCAGGCTCCGCCTCCAACGTCTACTCCTACCTCGGAGACCCTTGACGAGCCCGACTTCGACGGAGAGACCGCTGTCTTCACGTCCGATGTCCGCATGGTTAGCTTGAGCGTCGCGGTGAGCGACAGCACCGGACGCCCCCTGACGGGCTTGGAACCTGATCGATTCATCGTGGAAGAGGATGGCGCCCGACAGGATATTCGCGTCGCGACAGCGGAAGAATCGCCGTTCAATTTGGCCATCCTGCTGGACCTCAGCGGGAGCACTTCCGTCGACCTCGAGCATATGCGAGCTGCCACGTTGCGGCTGATCGAACTGGCAGGTCCGAATGATCGCATCGCCCTCTACGCCATGGCGGGAAGCATGTTTCATCGCTTGGCGGGGCTCACGTCCGACTCGGAATTGCTGGCGCAACGAGCTAGGGCTCTCCCGTACCCAGTCGGCGGTTCGCCGCTTTGGGACACGATCGCTCTCGCTTACGACGACGAATTCCCGAATCACGTCGGCGAGCGGAACGCGCTGATCGTGATCAGCGACGGCATCGATAACCGCATCAGCGGACAGTCCGTTCCTTCGATGTTGCGCGCTTCGCGCCTGATCCAAGCCGCTGACGAGATGGACATGCGCATCTACCCGATCTTCTTGCTCTCCGGGCAGCGCTTCGGACGGAACTGGTCATCGAGGGCGCGCAGCCGGATGGAGTCTCTCGCGAGCAAGACGGGCGGGAAAGTGTTCACAGCACGATCGATTGCGGATGTCGATCCGGTATTGCCCGAACTGGCGCGAGAGATGCGGAGCGTGTACGGGATCGCCTACTACCCGGTCAACCAAGAGTTCGACGGGCGTTGGCGGAGGGTCAGAGTCAAGGTCGATGTCCCGGGCGCACAGGTTCGGGCACGCCCCGGGTACTTCGCGGACTAGCTCGCATACGAATTCGGCTCGGACCCGGATCACGACGAGCGGCGCTGTGGCGAGCGCACCTGAATCGGCTATATCGGCGACCGCGAGTTTGAACGCTTGAGAGCCTTCTTCGTCCGAGGACCGTTTGCGCGGGATAGCCCCGGACCGCTATCTGCCTGGTATCGGGCGGAGACGGTGGCGCCACCGCTGTCTCCCGGTACATCGGATGCTCCATGGCGATCCGTCTACGCGCGATGCCGGTTGATTGCCTACGCGGTACCAACGGGACGGTGCGCCTCGTCTTGCTGCCGGTCTCGTCGCTGCACGAGCGTCCCGGTGAGTTTCCTCACCGGGTACAGTCTCCGCGGACGCCCGACATCTCGCGTCCAGCCGGTCGCCTCGGTTGAATTCGGCAGCATCTGCGTGAACCCGACGCCAGGCGGTGATCAGGCTGTTGGCGCCTTACTTGGTGACAGGTGAATCGCTCGTGACGTGAACCTCCCGGATCGTTTCGTCGCAAGTCACTCCAAGGTGTCCTCTTGCGGTTGCGCTCCGACCGCGCGGCGAGGTTCTTCGCTGGCTGCGGGGCGGTCTGGACGACTCTCTGTTCGAGCCTTGGGCGGTTCGCTAGTCGGCTCCGGGGATTCGCTGGCTGACGTCTCGGGTTGCACGAGCACTTGCTGAGACTCGGCGTGCGCGCATGGATCCGATGCAGGTTCGGCGCGTCCGACGAACGCGAAGAAGCCCAGCAGTGCCAAGAGCGTTAGCAGGCCGATCACCACGCCGAGCATCCATCGCAAGGACTCGATCTTGGCATCCTGGGACTCGATCTTGGATTCGAGCCTGGCGCCTTGGGAGTCGATCTTGGCACTCTGGACATCGATCTTGGCGTTCTGAGCGTCGATCTTGGAGTCGATCTTGGCGTCGATTGACGTTCCGAAGGTGCGGATCTCGTGGATGATGTTGTCGGCAGACATGCTACGCACCGCCTGTACAGCATTGTACGCCTCCGCTGGCTTCTCGCCAAGTCGGTGCAGGCAGTCCACCAGCACTTGACCCTCAGGGTCGATGGGGGATTCGATTTTGCTATTCATTCTAGCCTCCACGTCTAATAATAGCACGTACTGAGAATCGCTATGGTCTCGCCCGGCGTGAATCAGGATATGCACGTGGACTCATCGGCGTGGGAGCATCGTTCGTTGCTCCCATGCCGGTGGGTGCAAATCGCACGAGACCGATGCGGTCAACCCGACATTCGTGGTTCGCATCGCAAGGGCGGTGTCTGCTCGTAGATTGGCCGCGGCCCGCCACCAGAGATTTAGCGGCATAGGCCGGCGACGATTCGAGTGATTCTCCGTCGGTCGTCGGTCGGTCTGGATGCCCGTCCGTGAAAGCCTTGGTGGGGTCACCAGTCGGCACCAGCAGTTCTGCGTCTGAAGTCTCCGATTGAACAAGTGCTTGCGGCGACTCAACATGCCGACAAGGATCCGAGCCAGGGTCGGCGCGTCCGATAAACGCGAGGAAGCCCAACACCACTAGCAGCGAAATCTGTGCGATCAAGACGATGATCATCCTCCGCAAGGAATCGATTTTGGCAGTCAGGCCATCAAGATTGGCAGTCGGGGTATCCAACTTCGTGTCGACTGAAGCAGCCAAGGTGCGAATCTCGTGGATGATTCTGTCGCCCGACATCCGACGTACCTCTATACCTGTATCGTACCTTTCCGCTGGGCCCTTGCCAATGCCGTGCAGGCCTACGATCGGGGTTCCCCTGTCTGCTTTTACGTTGAGTCGCGTCTGAGCACTGCCTGATTGGACATTCCGCACGCACAAGGTGTTGGTCGTACAAGCAATCTTGGCGAGGGGCAAATGTGTAGTGGCAGTATCGTCAGGGGCGTACTCCGTTCGTCATTGCGGTCCCGTCGACCTGAGGCCCAGCCTCGCTAGTCATCTACGATGCACCGCTCGGGCATCGCTCCAGATCGCCTGCACCTTGCATTCCGGTGTTAGACTGTTGCCCGAAGTGCCGTCACGCAGATCGTTCCTCGCGAGCCTTGGCGGTGTCCCGCTTGTCACCCTGCCTGCCCGGACCCAGACCGGCGACTCGCTGAAGATCGTCTCTGTCGATGCCGTTCCAGTCAGGCTCTGGTCGCGGTCGTCTCAAGGCCGTCTGCCAGAGTTCAGCGGACCCTACGATCCGGCGCGGTGGCGATACAGCGGTCCGTATTCGCAGTTGGCGAGCGCGATCGTCGTCACCGTGAAGACGGACCAAGGCATCACCGGCTTCGGGCTCGGGGCGGGCGGCGCGGCGGCTGGCCAGATCATCCAGGGGCACCTACGGCACCTGCTCGTTGGCACTGATCCGCGCAATGTAGAACTGCTCTGGGATCAAATGTACTCCTCGGGCATCTACTACGGACGCAAGGGCGTCTTCGTGATGGCCCTCAGCGGCGTGGACAATGCCTTGTGGGACATCGCCGGAAAGCACGCGGGCACGCCGGTGTACCGGATGCTCGGCGGTTCGACACAGGAGAAGGTTCCCGGCTACATCACCAACGCAGATCCCGAGGTCGGCTTGAATCTGGGTTTCGAGCATTTCAAACTCCCGATTCGCGAAGGCGTGCTCGAGGGCAGGGCGGGCATGGATCGCACGGTGAAGATGCTGGCGGAAGCCCGTGCCGCGATCGGCGCCAAGCGCAGCTTGATGATCGATTGCGGATGCAAGTGGAATGACCTCGGCTACACCATTGAAATGGCGAGACGGCTAGAGTCCCTCGGGCTCTACTTCATTGAAGAGGCCCTCACCCCGGATAACATCCTGGGCTACCGGCGGTTGGTGGACGAAATCGATTCCACGCTCATCGTTAGCGGCGAGCACGAGTACACGCAGTACGGCTACGAACTCTTGCTGCACCATGGCGCTACCGAGATCCTGCAGCCGGACATCACGTGGTGCGGCGGACTGACACCGGCGCGCAAGATCGCCGTGATGGGGGCTGCGAGGGGGTTGCCGATCATTCCGCATCGCGGCAGCAGCTTGTACGGCATGCCGATCGTGCTGACAGCGAACGCTCCCCTTGCGGAGAGCTTCGGTACCGGGGACGCGGCGACCGACCTCATGCTCGCCATGTCGTCGCCGTACAAGGACGGCCACTATTTCGCCACGGACAAGCCTGGCTTCGGTACCGAGTTGACGGAGAGGATGGTGCGCGATCATGCCGGCAGCAGTGCGCTCTGAACATCGACCGGCGGCGGCCGCTTCCCGTCGGGAACTCTTTGCCGCGCTGCTCGGCGGCGTCGCCATTTCGCGAGGCTGGGGTGCCGACGCCAGCGCGTTCCGCGGAATTTTCCCCATCGTTGCGACACCGTACCGCGAGGACGGCGCCGTTGATCTGGAAACGCTTGCCGAAGAGGTGCGTTTCTTGCATCGGGCCGGAGTTCACGGCATTGTCTGGCCTCAGCTGGCGAGCGAGTACGCCCTACTGCAGTTCGAAGAGCGAATCGCCGGTGCCGAGTCGATCGTGGGCGCCGCGCGCGGCCTGCGCCCCAAAGTCGTCATTGGCGTGCAAGCGAGCGACACGCCGACCGCTGTGCGCTATGCGGAGCACGCGAAGTCGATTCGTCCGGACGCGATCATCGCGTTGCCGCCCCGCAAGGACGGCCAGAATGAGTTCGATCTGGAGGCTGTCGCCGACTACTACCGCGCGGTCGCCGAAAGCGCTGGCTTGCCGATGTTCATGCAGTCGATCGGCAACATGAGCGTGGAATACGTCTCGCAACTGGTCCGCGAAATCCCCAATCTGCGATTCGTGAAGGACGAGGCAGGTCACACCCTGACGCGACTCACCGAGTTCCGGAACCTTCCCGCAGATGGCCGCCCGGTGGCCTTCACCGGCGGGCACGGAAAGACGTTGCTGGAAGAGATGGCGCGCGGGTCTTCGGGCACCATGCCCGCGGCGTCATGGGTGGACCTCTACGTGCGGGTGTGGGAGCTCTGGCAGGCCGGAAACCGACAGGAGGCCCGCGACATGTTCGCGAAGACACTCCTCTTCATCGCGAAGGCGCAGGCGCACGGATTGCCGGCGCTGTCCTACGTGTTGCACCTGCGGGGCGTTTTCCCGAACTGGAGGGTGCGGAATCCCAAGGCGAGACCGCTTGACGAACACGCCAAGGAAGAGCTGCGCCGGACGCTCGCCTACGTGGAACCGTATTTGCGGGCATGACGGGAATCCCGCGTTTCTTGATCCTTGCCGGTCTGGCGCTGCTGGTGCTCGGGTGCCTGGGATGGCTTGGCGGCAAGCTCGGCTGGCCGCGACTCGGCAGCCTGCCCGGAGACTTCGTCTATCGGGGCGAGCGGGTGACGTTTTATCTGCCTATAGGCACATGCTTGCTGCTGAGCGTGATCCTCACCTTGATCGCTGGATACTGCGGACGTCGCTAAGCGGCCGGCGGTCCTGTGTCATCATGGTGCGGTCATGATGCGGAACGTAGTGCCGACAGCTCTCCTTGGCGTCTTCTTGGCCGCTCCTTGCTTGGCGGTAGGGCCATCCGAGGAGATTCCTTTCCGCAAGCGCGTCATCGATCTCGGGCGCAACGAGCCCTGCGCCGTCGCCGACCTCAACGGCGACGGATTCCTCGATATCGTCTCGGGGGAGAATTGGTATCGCGGGCCTGACTTCCAGCGCGAGAAATTCCGTTCCATCCATTTCTGGAACAACTACATCGACGACTTCAGCGACCTGCTGTTTGATGTCGACATGGACGGCCACGTGGACGTGGTCAGCGTAGGATGGGGCCAGCGGAAGATTGCGTGGTGGCGGAATCCCGGGAGGGCGATTGGGGAGTGGAAGGAAGCTCTCGTTCACGAGGGCCTTCCTGTCGAATTCGCCCTGCTCGTCGACTTGGATGGCGATGGCAAGGCGAGGGAGGTGCTTCCTCAGTTCGGCGGCCGGGCAGCGGCGAAGACTGCATGGTACGAGTCGCCGGGCGAGGGCTCGACTTGGTCCGAGCGGGTGGTCCAAGCGGCCGCTGACGGGCACGGGATCGGGGCTGGTGACGTCAATGGCGACGGCCGTGTGGATATTCTCACGCCCAAGGGCTGGCTCGAAGCACCGGCCGACCCGCGCAAGACGCCGTGGACAATGCGCTCTGAGTTCGCCATCGACAAGCACGCAGGCTTTCTGCATGTCGTGGACGTGAACGCGGACGGCCTGAACGACATCATTACCACCCACGCTCACAGCTACGGGATCTTCTGGTTGGAGCAAGGCGAGGGCACTGATGGCAAGCGTTCATGGGAGCGGCACTTGATCGACGAAGCGTGGTCGCAGGCTCATGCGTCCACGATGGCCGACTTGACCGGCGACGGTCGCCCCGAGCTAATCACTGGCAAGCGGCTTTACGCGCACAACGGGAAGGACGACGGCGGTCGAGAGCCGCTGGGTCTGTACTGGTACGAATACGTTGACACCGGGCAGCAGTGGGAGTGGGCCCGGCACATCATCCACTACGGCGGACGTGTCGGTGGCGGCATGCAGATCCCGGTAGTCGACATCGATGGCGACAAGGATCTCGATATCGTGGTGGGCGGAAAGGGCGGCGTCTACCTGTTCGAGAACCTGACGCGATAGTCCGAGCGTCAGAGGGCGGGACTATCCGATGGCGTCGAGGAGTCGATCGTCGAACGAGAAGTCGACCCGCTCGCCATCAGGCCGGTAGCCGCTGGCGTAGTCGCGATACGTCTGGGCTAGACCGTCTTCGAATGTCGACGGTGCGAATCCCAGTTCGCGCTGCGCTCGCTCCGTGCTCATCGTGATCGGCGGCATGTCGAAGTACTGTCCGAAGTAATACGGCTCGGTGAAGACCTGCCCGCCGGCACGGAGGATCGTCTCCCGTGAGACGTAGCGCAGATCGGGCTCGATTCCCGCAGCCCGCGCCAGAGCGCGAACGAGGTCGTCCTGTCGCACCGGATCTTGATGAGCGACGTTGTACGCTCTTCCTGCGGCATCGGGGCTATGCGCGGCTAGCAGCGCGGCCTTCACGAGATCCGATACCAGCACGAAGTGCATCAGCCGGCTCCCGCCCCCCGGCACGACGATGGGGCGGCCCCGAGCCAAGCGATCCCAGAAAAAGCGTTCGCGGTAGAAAGGATTGCGCGGACCGTAGACGAATGGCGGGCGGAGAGTGACGCTCTCGATGCCGACCTTTGCATGTAGGTCGAACAGGGCTCGTTCGGAATCGGCCTTGTTGCGGCAATACAGGTCCGGATGGTCCGGGTCGGCGAGCGGAGAGCTTTCGGATCGATTCAGGCCGTCGCCGTACGCGGCGCAACTCGACATGAAGACGTACCGCTTGAGACTCGACCCGCACGCTGCTGCTGCCGCGCGCACTTGCTCGCCCATCGTGCCTCGCTGCCAGTCATAAACGTTGTCGAAGACATACTCGAACTCGCCTTCACGCATGATGCGTGACATGGCGGCAGTATCGTTGCGGTCGCAACGGATTTCCCGTACCGTTCCACCGAACGGGTTGTCGCGTCCCCTGTGCAGGATCGTCACGTCCTCGCCCCGCTCCAGCAGCTGGCGGACAAGTTCGTATCCGATGAAGAGATTGCCGCCGATAACGAGAACGCGGCTCACGCTCGAATCTCCCGTGTCAGCGGTGTTCCCGGATCACGCCTTGGGACGCACCAAGAGTCCGATGCCAAGATCCCGCAAGTTGCGCGCGGGAACCGTGTTGGGCGCCTCGCACATGAGATCCGTTCCCTTGGCGGTCTTCGGGAACGGGATGACGTCGCGAATGGTGGTCTCGCCGGCGAGCAGCATCACGAGCCGATCCAAGCCGAGCGCGATGCCGCCGTGCGGAGGGGTGCCGTAGCGAAGTGCTTCCAGAAAGAACCCGAAGCGATGCTGGGCTTCCTCTTCGGTGAAGCCCAGGGCTTGGAAGACTTTGGATTGGATGTCTTCGCGATGGATGCGGATCGAACCCGACCCCAGTTCCACGCCGTTCAGCACCAAGTCGTAGGCCTTGGACCGGCACGCCTCCGGATCGCTGATCAGCCTGTCGGCGTCGTCTTCGTGAGGAGACGTGAACGGATGGTGCGCGGGTGTCCACGAGCCCTCGTTCGCGTCCCACTCGAACATCGGAAAATCCGTCACCCACAGGAATCGGAAGTCGTCGTCGCGGAGCAGGCCGTGACGGTCGGCGAACGCCGTTCCGATACGAACCCGCAGATTTCCGGCCGCGGCCAAGACGGTCTCGTCCGGGCGGGGGCCTTGTGCCGGTGCGAGTCCTGTAGCCAAGACGAGGAAGTCTCCGTTCGCCGCGCCCAAGCGGTCGCGCACGGCGGCCATCTGGGTCGGCATCTTCTTCGTCAGCCCCCGAAAGTCGTCGAACACCCGCAGGCCCTGCTCCGCTGCGAATTCACGGAACTGCTCGCGCTCCCTTCTCGTGAGCTGGCCCACATCCGGAGTCCGGATGGCGACTAGGGGACCGGCCATGGGCAGATCGTCCGGTGCCAGTAGATCCGTTACCACCTGCATGGGCGGGAGGCGCGTGTCAGGCTTATCCGTGCCATAGCTCTGCATCGCCTGCGCGTACGTCAGGCGCGGGAGATGCAAGCTCGGCGCACTCTTGCCTGTTGCCTCGCAAACTTCCGCCATCAAACGCTCGATCACTGCCAAGACGCCGTCTTCCTCAATGAAGGACATCTCGACATCGATCTGGGTGAATTCCGGCTGTCTGTCCGCCCGGAGGTCCTCGTCGCGGAAGCAGCGGACGATCTGAAAGTAGCGGTCGTAACCGCCGATCATGAGCAGCTGCTTGAAAAGCTGCGGGGACTGGGGGAGGGCGTACATCGCGCCCGGCTGGATCCGGCTCGGGACGAGAAAGTCGCGCGCGCCCTCCGGCGTGGAGCGCGTCATGAACGGCGTTTCGATCTCGAGAAAACCCTCCGCTTGAAAGCAGTCTCGGATCGCCCGATTGACCCGATCCCGCAACTGGATGTTGCGTTGCATCTGCGTCCGGCGCAGATCGATGTAGCGGTGCTTCAGCCGGGTCTCCTCGCCGACGGACGCATGCCCCTCTTCGTCGATCTGGAACGGGGGTGTCTCCGACGCATTGAGCAGCCAGAGACGGTGGGCTACGACTTCGACGGTTCCCGTTGCGAGGCTGGGGTTGTAGGTGTCCTCCGAACGGCGTACCACGGGGCCTTCCACGGCAATCACGTACTCGCCCCGAAGTGCCTCGGCTCGAGCGTGCGCTTCCGGGTGCGTCTCGGCGTTGAAGACGATTTGGGAGATCCCGCTTCGATCCCGGAGGTGCAGGAACAGCAGCCCTCCCAAGTCGCGCTTGCGGTGGACCCAGCCCATGAGTACGGCGTTCGACCCAATGTCGCCGTCCCCAATGTCCCCGCAATAGTGGGTTCGGACCAGCCCGGCCATCGCATCGAGTGCCGGGGTGCCTAGGTGTTGTTCGGGCATCAGCTCTCGTCCCGGTATCGCTCGGCAAGTTCGACGTACCGTGCCGCGTTCTCGCGGATGCGAGCGACTTCTTCGTCCGTCACCGACCGCCGCACCTTCGCCGGGACGCCCGCGACTAGGCTCTTGGGCGGGATTTCCACTCCGCCGAGCACGACGGCACCGGCCGCGATGATGGAACCCTCGCCGATGCGGGCCTTGCTCAGGATCGTCGAGCCCATGCCGATCAGGCAGTCGTCTCCGACCTCGCAGCCATGCACGGTGCAGGAATGGCCGACAACCACCCGGTCGCCGATGCGAAGCGGAGCGTCCGCGTCTTCATGCAGGCAACTGTTGTCTTGGACGCTGGTCTCGTCGCCGACCACTACGTTGGCAGTGTCGGCCCGAATCGTGACGTTGCACCAGACGCTGGAACGCTCGCCGATGCTCACGTCTCCGATCAGGACGGCGCTGTCGTCGATGTACGCGCTATCGGCTACGACAGGGACAGTGTTGCGAAAGCTACGAATCATGACGATCAGGGATCCTCGGGATCCACGCTCCCGAGAGGGGCGAACGCGACGCCACCTTGGCCAGTGCGCAGGGACAATTTGAAGGTATCACAGAGGGCTTGGGCACTTCGGTGGCTCGTAGCGGCTCGCTCCTCGCGACGCCTTGGAGCGCAAGGGTGATGGTGGGCCAAGGCGGACGGAAAGAACGACGCACGCAGTCCGCTGGTGCGATTCTTGGTTCGGTTAAGAGATCGGGCTAGCGGAGTTTGAATGGCCGTGGAGGCCTGTCCCGTCGAACAGCGCAAACTGTGACCTCTCCTTGTGACCGTTCTCAGATCGCTGGCCGTTCGGCAGGGCGTATCCCACCTAGTTGGCGCTCACCTGGTAGGATTTGCGATCGTGCGCCCACCGGAACTGCTCTTCCTCGCCCGTGAGGTACCAGTCGGAATTCGGTCGGGGTGTCTGAATCCGTAGCACGCACCTACAGAAGAGGGGTGGGCTTCACCACATGACGAGATCTCTGCAACACTGCGGTAGGGTCTAATGGACGTGGTCTTGGTTCTGCGTGACTCGTTCCGCAGAAGCAACTCTGGGGGTACGGAACCTCCTGCCAGCGGTGGGCCTCTCGAGTGTGCAACGGTGATTCTGCCCTGTTCAGTACCCCAGATGCAGACGGATGCTATACTAACCGAGGAATCAAGCGACATGCTTCCAGTCCCCGGCGGGCGAGGTGTATCGCTTGAAGGCACAGTACTGGCAGATGGGCAGATCTCAAGCAGTGTTCCAACGACTGTTTCGCCTCGGCGGGACTTGGGCTGGCCTACTCGGCGGTGGGTATCTGCGCGTCGTCACGCTCGCGGCGTGCTTCATTGCGATGGGCGCCGTTGCGCACCTACGAGGCAGTCCAGATGGCGAGGGGAGTGGGCCGCGAACAGACACCGGTCAGCAAGCGGACAAGGTGGTGTATCCTAAGCGAGACTGGGGCAAGTACTTGCAGCCGTCGCATGGAGAAATCCTCGTTCCAAGAGAGAAGATCCAGGCATGGGAACGATCCCCCTCTGGATTTTTAGTCACGAAGGGAGAGCAAGTTGCCGAGTTTGAGGGGGGCTTGGAATTGAAGGTCCTCGATACGAGGAAACTCAATTCTATCCTGTTTGACGAGAGATACTATCTCAGAGTCGAGCCAACGGATTCAAAGAACACCACGGGCGAGGCTGCCAGATGTTTGAAGGTTCCGTGCTGGGTCTTTCAGGGCTACGAAGATGCAGATCTTCCAGAGAACCTACTCCCTCCAAACGTTACTCCAGTGGCACGGTGACATTCACATTTCCTGCAGAAAACCGAGGCACATTCTTCGAGTAGAGTTATAGAAATGCAGGGATTTCAATAGCAAATTGACTATCACAATTTCGTGATATCCTTCCTCTGTTTCACAGGGTCAGCTATTGTGTTTTGGCTCGGCACTTTCGCTGCAGCACTGAGGAAGGGGCCAGAGTGGACGAGAAGTCTGCTAAAGGATTGCCACGACACAAAAACGGTGTCAAGCATGATCAGTGTGTACGTTACCGTCTGCTTTACGATTACTTGGACAGCATATTCTGCTTATGCGAAAACCGGGGACATTGATTTCTTGGTGGCTAGCATAGTGCCAATTTTCTTCGCGGGTTTGGAACTCGAATTTCACGTAAAATCAAGATGAGATGCAGAGATGTTCCGACTAAGTACCGTTCTATAAACTGTTATGAATTTCTACAATTCCTGTACATGAAACTGCTTGTCAATTCGAACTCCTACTTCATTTCTGGCAGCTATATTGCTCTATTCGTGCGATCCATTCTTGGTTTCTGACAGTATTCTTGTGCTTGCATTACTGCACTCAAGTCGAGGTCGTGATCGTTTTCTAGCAGATGCCCACGCAACATGGCGATCTGGCGACACGTCCGAGTTTGAGGCTGCGAGTTCGTGGCTGTCTGGCGGTCGGGATCAGGCTGCCATGCGTAAAGCGTAGCACATGGCGAGGAGGCACCGGTCCTTGATCGAGATCCTTTTCCTTCGTATCCGCGCGAGCAGTCCGGGGTGCCCCAACCAGCTGATCCAATTGAAACTGAGCAGGGCGTCCAAGAGCATCGTCATTCGCGCTTACGAGCTAGAATTCCCCAACATTCCCGAGTTGCTAGATACACATCCTCCAGCATATTGAGTCTACCGAGGCCTGCAGTTCGATCGTCGAAGCGGTCAGGCGGCGGCTAGCTAGTTCAT
Organism: Bryobacterales bacterium; assembly: GCA_965242625.1. Taxonomy (GTDB): domain Bacteria; phylum Acidobacteriota; class Terriglobia; order Bryobacterales; family UBA6623; genus VXMF01. The sequence goes on from CBDEST010000005.1 coordinate 3,530,119, forward strand.
CCCGAACCAGCGACTCACCGTGCCGTCCGGATTCGCTCGCTCTTGACGGTGCCGCCGGGTGTCCTGATATTCTGTGGGGAGTCCGTCATCTGCTGGCGGGAGGCGTTCTCTCGGGCGCGTTACTCTCTGGCAAGCCAAGCCGGAACCATCCGAGATCAAGCACAAGCATGCCCGAACAGGTCGTCAAGCAACGCTCGCGAGGCTTCATCTGCGTCAATGCCCATCCATGGGGCTGCGACCGCAATGTCGAACGGCAAATTCAGGAAGTCCGCAACATGGGGAGCTTCGAGGGCGACTTCGCCATCCGCAACGTACTGGTCATCGGAGGTTCTACCGGCTATGGCCTCGCGACCCGGATCGTCACTGGGTGGGGTTTGGACTGCAACACGCTGGGCGTCTTCTTGGAGAAGCCGCCGGCAGGTCGTCGGACCGCATCCGCAGGCTACTACAACAGCGTCGCCCTCCACCGCGCCGCCGAGTGGGAGGGCAAATGGGCGCGTAGCATCAATGGCGATGCATTCTCGGACGATGTCAAGCGCGAGGTCTCGCGAGTCGCCGCGAGCGAGATGGGCAAGATCGATCTAGTCGTCTACAGTTTGGCCGCGCCCAAGCGAACGAACCCTAGGACAGGAACAACTCACTCCTCGTACTTGAAGACCATCGGCGACTCGTACACCGGCAAGACGGTTGATCTCGCGACCTCCCGGGTGACCACGGCGACAGTGGACCCGGCCACGCAGCAGGAGATCGATGACACGGTCGCCGTGATGGGAGGAGAGGACTGGAAGTGGTGGATCGATCGGCTCCTAGAAGACGGCCTGCTGGCGGAAAGGGCTCAAACGATCGCGTACAGCTACTACGGCCCCGAGCTGACTTGGCCCATCTACCGGGACGGTACGATCGGAGCCGCGAAGGCGCATCTCAAGCAAACCGCTGATTCGCTGCACGAAAGGCTGCAGAGCACGGTTGGCGGAGCGGCGTGGGTGTCGGTGAACGCGGCTGTCGTTACGCAAGCCTCCGTAGCGATCCCGGTCGTACCGCTATATATGAGCATTCTCTTCCGTGTCATGGATCAAAGGGGGATACAGGAGGACTGCATTCACCAGATGTACCGTCTCTTCTTTGATCCGGGTCGCTGGTTTGGAAGGCCAAACCTGGACGGAGATCGTCTGATCCGCATCGACGATCTAGAGATGCGCGACGACGTGCAAGCGGAAGTCGCTCGGCTGTGGCCGCTAGTGGACACGGATTCCCTGACGGATCTGACTGACTATGGTCACTACCGGGATCAATTCAACAGCTTGTTCGGATTCGGCAACGACCAAGTCGATTACGACCGGCCAGTCGAAACGGAAATCTTTCTGTGATCGGATTGACGCAAGTTCCTTGCAATCGGATCCCAAGACCGTAAGAATGAATGAGATGCGAGTTGCTTGGTATCCAGCGGCGCTCTGGGCGTTAGCGGTCTTGATCCCAGTCTCCGTGCTTGCTGGCGAGAATCCACTCAAGAAGGCAGGTAACGCCGTAAAGAGGGGCGTCGTTGTGCTGGTGGACGGCACAGAAACGCTTGTCGACGAGACCGCCGAGAAGAGTGTCGATGTTGCCGAAGCTACAGCCGAGGGTGCGGAAACGGCTGGAGAGAAGGTCGTTGAAGGCACGCAAGTCGTGGGCAACGCTGGAAGGGACGGAATCGAGGCGGCGGCGGAGGGCGTCGAAAAGACTGCGGAGGTGGTCGGGGACGGTGCTAGTACTGTCGCTACGGGCACCAAGGACGGCGTCTCGGCGATCGGCGACGGTGCGTTGAGGGCGTTCCGCGGAATCAAGAGGCTCGGCCGCAGGTTGGGCGGGCGATAGGTCGGCCGACACCGGCTCGGATCAAATTCGGATTCGTGATCTGATCATGCCGTCCCAAAGCTCCCAAGAGCACCGCAGCAAGGCCAAGCGCGTTGGCCCCGTGACCATAGCGGTGGTGACGGTAAGCGACACGCGCACACCCAAGACGGATGCGAACGCCGCCTACTTGCGCACCGAGATCGAACGGTCCGGTAACGTCTTGCATTCGCTCGAGATCGTGCCTGACGAGCCTGACAGAGTCCGCGCGGCGCTCAACCTGCTGACCGCCGACGACAGCGTCCAAGCCATACTGTTCAACGGCGGTACGGGCATCTCGTCGCGCGACCGCACCTACGATGTCTTGAGTCGCGAGATCGAGAAGGAATTGACAGGATTCGGCGAGTTGTTTCGCATGCTCAGCTTCGAGCAGGTCGGAGCGGCGGCGATGCTGTCACGCGCCACTGCCGGGGTCTGTCGAGGCAAGGTGGTGATTTCGGTACCGGGTTCGCCAGATGCGGTCCGCCTGGCCTGGGAGAGACTGGTTGCGCCCGAACTGGCTCACTTGGCTTGGGAAGTCGTTCGCTAGCGGAAGCGGTATTTCCATGGAGAAAACGATGTGGAGGTGGGCCGCTGCCCTAGCAGCGTTGGTTCTCTCGTTCGCTTGCGACTCCGGCGAGGTGTATTCCGCTGCCGAGATCGAGGCCGCGGTCGAGACCCATTTGGCGGGGCAAACGGACCTGCGATTCGATGGGCTGGAGATCCGGGCGGATCGCATTCGGTACGGAGGCGACCGAGCAGTGGCGGAAGTATCGATCATCGCGAGCGGCGACCCGAAAGCCGCGATGCAAATGGTTTACGAATTGAAGCGCGGCCCGGACGGGTGGCGGGTTGTGCCGCCGGACCCCGCGCGATCCGAATCGCCGACTCCGCCCTCGGGGCATGGTGGCCTGCCGAACCTGCCACCCGGCCATCCACCTACGGATCAGCTTGGAACCGATCTTCCGCCCGGGCATCCTCCGTTGAACGGTGATCCGCCGCGGTAGCCGCATCGAGGCCCAGCGTCAATGGACAGCACCCTCCCGTATCTTGGGCTCGAGGGTCGCTGATCGCAGTGTCAACAGCGGATTCTTCCCGGGCAGAACCGTGCCTAGCCGATGTCGAACGGATGGACGAGAGTCTTGTAATCCTAGGAATCCTTCGATACTGTTGTATAATCTAAACAATGTGGATTGATCGATTTGTCGAACCGCTCCTTCGGAAACGTGCCGCCACCCGGCCAGTGGTCATCTTGACCGGTGCCCGTCAAACCGGCAAGACGAGCCTCGTACGTCGAGTCTTTCCGGATCATTCCTTTGTTTCGCTGGACCTTCCCAGCGAGGCAGAGCAGGCCGAAGCGGACCCCGATGCGTTTCTCGCCCGCCATTGTCCCCCGGTGATCATTGACGAAGTCCAATACGCCCCGATCCTGCTGCGCCATATCAAAGTCGCCGTGGATCGCGAGCGTCACCGACGCGGAGCGTTTCTGCTGACCGGATCGCAACCATTCAACCTGATGAAGTCGGTCGCCGAGTCGCTTGCGGGGCGGGTGTCGATCCTCGAGCTAGAACCGCTCTCGTATGCCGAGGCGAGGGTCGCCCATCCTCGACTCGCCACGGAAGACTTCCTCGTCCGCGGCGGCTTCCCGGAACTGTGGGCGGATCCCAACATCGACTCGGATGAGTTCTATGCGGCATACGTAGCGACCTATCTTGAGCGCGACCTACGTCAGCTGGTCCGTGTAACCAGCTTGCGCGACTTTCACCGATTCCTGCGCGCATCGGCCTTGCGCACCGCGCAACTCCTCAACCGCGCGGACTTGGCGCGAGATGTCGCCGTTAGCGGTTCGACCGCCTCGGCTTGGCTTTCGGCCTTGGAAGCAAGCCACCAACTCATGCTGCTCGAACCGTGGTTCGGCAACCGCGCCAAGTCACTCATCAAGCGGCCCAAGCTATACATGCGCGATGCAGGATTGGCAGCTTTCCTATGCGGAGTGCATACCGTGGCCGACCTGCTGTCGTCTCCGTTCGTCGGTGCGCTCTGGGAAACGCTTGCTTGCGCCGAGATTCGCCGCGCCCAGCTCAATCGAATCGGCAGATGCGACCTCAACTTCTGGCACGACGGCACGCGAGAGGCGGACTTCTTGCTGCACCGCGGGGGCAAGTTCCACCTCGCGGACGCGAAGTGGACCCAGCATCCGCAGTCCCGGGATGCCGCCAGCTTGCGGAAGGTGGCGAAGTACCTGCCTGCCGATTCGGTACTCTCGATGTCTGTGATCTGCCGAGCGCCGAACCCGTTTCCGATCCCGCCCGACATCGATGTTCAGCCTCTCAGCGCCGTGTCCGACTCGCCGCATTGGGCAGGCTTGAAGGAGGCTGACAAGCAGTGGGCGGCAAACAGTCAGGCCGCCGAATGAACTGCTCGGTGTCCGGTCGCGGAGGATGTCCGCCGCTCGCTCCGATACGGCAAAGCTGGCAGTTCCCGATCTTCCGGTTCAATGCGGGCGTGGGGTATACTCTGAGGTCGCATCCAGCTGCGACCCACCACTAGGTTCAGCCAGTCATTAGATTTACAGGCTTACACAGGTTGACTCCAGCCGTTGCTGTTGTGTAGTCAACCCATGCTGATTCGATCCATGAGACACGACCGATCAAGTGCGCTCTTCGCGCAGGCCAGGCAGTTGATCCCTGGCGGCGTTAACTCTCCAGCGAGAGCGTTCGGAGCAGTGGGGAGGGAACCCGTCTTCATCGCCCGCGGCGACGGGTGCCGGGTCTGGGATGTCGACGGAAACGAGTACATCGACTTCGTGGGCTCGTGGGGCCCACTCCTGCTTGGCCATCGCCATCCGTCCGTGATTGCCGCGATTGCGGAAGCGCTTGAACGCGGTACGAGCTTCGGGGCGCCGACTGTCGCCGAAGCGGAGATCGCCGAGATCATCGCGGAGGTCGTGCCGTCGATCGACATGGTACGGCTCGTGAATTCTGGCACGGAAGCGACGATGAGCGCGTTGCGGGTGGCTCGCGGGTTCACGGGACGTGACCTGACGGTCAAGTTCGTCGGCAATTATCACGGACACGTTGATTCGCTGCTTGTCAGAGCAGGCTCGGGACTCGCGACGCTTGGGATTTCCGATTCCGGAGGCGTGCCGCAGGCCTTTGCCAAGACCACTCTCGCGCTTCCTTTCAATGATCTGTACGCACTCGAGCAAGCCTTCGCGGAACATGCAGGCCAGATCGCGGCGGTGATCGTCGAACCGGTTGCTGGCAACATGGGCTGCGTCCCTCCGAAGTCCGGATTCCTCGAGAAGGCGCGCGAGTTGTGCAGCCAGGACGGTGCCGTCCTGATTTTCGACGAGGTCATGACCGGTTTTCGCGTGTCCCTAGCTGGGGCGCAGGGACTTTACGGCGTGACCCCTGACTTGACCACTCTAGGCAAAGTGATCGGCGGCGGAGTACCGGTAGGTGCGTTCGGGGGTCGCCGGGACATCATGGAGTGCGTGGCTCCGGTAGGCTCCGTGTACCAAGGCGGGACCCTTTCCGGAAACCCGCTCGCGGTGGCCGCGGGCTTGGCGATGCTGCGCTTCCTCCGCGACCATCCCGAAGTCTACGAGCGGGTCGAGAGGAGCGGTGCGCGACTTCAATCCGGAGTGATGGCTGCGGCCCAAGACGCAGGTGTCCAAGTGACCAGCAATCGTGTCGGATCCATGGTCACCTTCTTCTTCACCGATCAGCATGTCGAAGGGTGGTCCGGCGCAGCGTCTTGCGACACCGAGCGGTTCGGCCGGTACTTCCGAGAGATGCTGTCCCAAGGCATCTACCTGCCTTGCTCACAGTTCGAGGCGGTATTCATCGCCGCGTGCCACGGTGACGCGGAAATCGACCGCGCGGTCGAATGCGCCGCGCAAGCCTTCAAAGCGTTGCGGTAGCCTCAGAGCGCTGCGGGTCAGTCATCGGGCCCTTCGGCCGGCCTGACGTCGACTACAATCAGCCGTCCGCTACGTAGATCGCGCCACTCGTTGAGTTCGATCCGAGCCAATAGGTCGAAGCCCCGGCCGCCGTTGGATTCCATTACGACATTGCGCTTGCCGTTCGTCGGCGGCCTCCACCAGACCGCCGGGAATCGCTGCTCACCAGAAGCTAGGTTTAGCATCAGATGGTCGCCGTTCAACACTCGATGATCGGCGACCGTGCAGCCGCGCACACCGTACAGGGGCGGTTCTAACTTTTGCCCCCACGGCTCGAGATGCCGCTGGGAGTCCGCGACCGCCAGCAGCGATTCGCCAGAGAGGAATTCGCCCTTCAGCTCGACATCGATCGGATGCGCTGGTTTGAGTGGTTCCGAAGAGTCCGCGGCGTGCTTGGCGAACCGATCCTTCAAGAATTCCTTTAAGTCATCGACGCGCTCGGGAGCGAGCTTCAACCCGCAGGCGGCGGCATGCCCGCCCCCGGATTGCAGGATCCCTTCGTTCCGGGCCGCATCCACAGCAGAACCAACATCGAAGCGCAGCGCCGATCTCCCCGAGCCGACTAATACACCGTCGTCGCGTGGCCTAGCCAGTCCGAAGGCAGGCCAGCCGTACCGCCTGACCAAGTCGGCCGCGACCAAGCCGATCGTCCCGGGCGTCGCGGATCGCGACCTGTGGACATTTACCGGCCCGGTCATGAACCCTTCCCGAACTGCGGGATCGTCCAGTTCCCGGCTGGACTCGTCACCCAGTTCCCGACGCTCGCGGTTGAGGCGGTCCAGGGTCGAGGCTAGGTCGCGAGCCGCGTCCGGGTCGCGCTCGCGCAGACAGCGCGCCGCCAAATCGGACTCTCCCATCCGAGAGCCCGCGTTGAGTCGCGGCCCGATCTTCCAGCCCCACTCGTTCATATCGGGCGGCCGCTTCGCTCCGATCGTTTCGCGTAGCGCAGCGTAGCCTGGCGGTATTGCAGCGGGGTCATTCGCCATCCGAACGCCCGTGCGAACAAGGGCTCTGTTGAAGGGCTTGTCGAGCCGCATCTGATCGCATGACGTACCCATCGCAGCCAACAGCGTGATGCGCTTGCGCAGACTCGCGGTCTCTGCCGCTGAAAGGCCAGCCAGGCGGAGGATCGCCCGGGCGAGGAACCATGTCAGAGCGGCAGCGCATAACGACCCCTGCTCGCCGGGATCGGATTTGCGGAAGACCCATGGGTTGACGAGCGGGCCGCTAGCTGGCGGCGTCGCCTGATGCGGGGGATGGTGGTCCACCACCAATGGAACGATCCCCGTGGACGCGTGGAAGCGATCAAGCAACGGTCCCGCTGCCGTGCCGCAATCAAGGACCGCAACGCAGGTCGCGCCATCTTTCCTAAGCGAGTCCAAGCAGCGCTCATTCGGACCGAAGCCCTCCTTGTTCCGGTACGGGATCGCCAAGGGAGGTTCCTCCGCACGCGATGGCGCCACGGCCCGTAGGGCCTCGACCAGGATCGCTTGGGCAGTAGCCCCGTCCACGTCGAAGTCGCACAAGATGCCGACACACCCCTGCCGAGCCTCCTTGAGCAGCAGCTGCGCGGCTTCTTCAATTCCGTCGGGTTCGCCGATCGCCTCGGTACTGGCGACGAGCGTGTAATCGGACAGGTCGGCTGCCGCGCTCAGGGCAACCGGCCGGCCAGCCAGCGCCAGTGCCAGCGCGGGAGGAATCTGAAGCGCACGCTCAATCTCGGCAGCGCGTTCAACACGCTCGGGCGAGTCGGCGGGCCATGCCCATCGGTAAGCTGTTCGCGCCTGCCACTCGGAAGGTGCCTCCTGCAGCATTTCGGCAAAGAGGTCGCCTGATTCCAGCATCGATGGATTGTCAGTGTCTCACAAACGATTGCGGCGGCTCGGAAACGACGCTCAGTCGGCCGCCCCGGCGCTACCGGCGGCTCTGCGCAGCCGATCTGCCATGCCGATGTCGCCTTCCGGTCGCATTAGCGGGAACAAGATCACGTCGCGGATCGTCGCCGAATCCGTCAGCAACATCGTCAGTCGATCGATCCCGATCCCCTCGCCGGCGGTCGGAGGCAAGCCGTAGCAAAGTGCCCGGAGGTAGTCCTCGTCCAAGCCGTGGGCCTCGCCGTCCCCCGCCTCGCGCGCCGCGACTTGCTGCTCGAATCGATTCAACTGTTCCAACGGATCGTTCAGTTCGGAATAGCCGTTCGCGATCTCCATGCCGCCGCAGAAGATCTCGAAACGCTCGACCCACTCCGGATCGTCCGGCTTCTGCTTCGATAGCGGCGAGGCCTCGATGGGGTAGTCGTACACCGCGGTCGGCTGGATCAGGCGTGGTTCGCAAGCAGCCTCGAAGAGCTCCAAGAGAGCCTTCCCGGCAGAGATGGTGTCGGGCAAGTGCAACTCGGAGACTCCAGTTCGATTATGGATTTCGGCAAGTTCCCGGATCCTCGAGAGGTCGCGCAAGTCATCGGGATCCGGTCGCGTCGAAGCCTCCGGCCAGTACTCCGCGACAGCTTCGGCCAGCGTCAGCCTGTTGACCGAGCCGAAGTCAATCTTGTGACCTTGGTACTCCGCCACGGTACTGCCATCAAGTGCCGCCTCGGCGGACTCCTTGAGCAGTTCGGCGCTGAACTGCATGAGATCGCGGTAGTCGCTATAGGCCTCGTAGAACTCGAGCATCGTGAATTCCGGGTTGTGGTGCTTGGACAGCCCCTCGTTGCGGAAGTTGCGATTGATTTCGTAAACGCGGTCGAGACCGCCCACGGTGAGGCGCTTGAGGTAGAGTTCGGGCGCGATCCGCAAGAATAGGTCCATATCGAGCGCGTTGTGGTGCGTCTGGAACGGTCGCGCGAGAGCGCCGCCGTAGACCGGCTGCATCATGGGCGTCTCGACTTCGATGTAGCCGCGTCGCTCGAACGCCGCCCTCAGCGTGCGAACGATCTTGTCTCGGGTGACGAACGTCTCCCGGACATCGTCATTGCTGATCAGGTCCAGCGCCCGCTGCCGATAACGGATTTCCACGTCTTGGAGCCCATGGAACTTTTCGGGGAGCGGCAGGATTCCCTTGGACAGGAAGTCCAGTTCCTCGGCGCGGACCGTAAGTTCGCCGGTGCGCGTGCGGAACACGGATCCCTGCACGCCGATTACGTCGCCCGCGTCGAGCAACTTGTAGAGTTCGAACGCTTGCTCGGAAACCTCGTCCCGTCGCACGTAGATCTGGATCTGGGCTCCATCCTGCTTGAGATTGGCGAACCCCGCCCTGCCTTGGCGGCGCTTGGTCGTCAGCCTTCCGCAAATCCGTGCCGACGGCTTCTCGGACTCTAGGCTCTCGGCGTCGCGGCTGTCAAATTGAGACCGCACCGCCGGGATCGTGTGCGTCGATTCGTACTTGTGGGGATAGCGCCCGTACCCGAGCTCCTCGATCCGTCGGAGCTTGTGGTAGCGTTGCTGAAGAATGCGGTCTTCGGGTGACATAGGAGCTAGCTCCGATCTGGAACTAACCGAAGCCGCGATCCGCGCGGGATCGCGCTCTTCGATTCCATTCGGCCACGCGCCGCCCGAGAGATGACGGGGGCAAGCGACCGTGCTGCGGGCTACGCAAGCGGTGGGCGGTTATCCCACGGCGGCTTCAGCCGTCGCGCAATGCTCGCGATACGCTGCTTGCAGCGCACCGGCGATCATCGCCGGGTCTCGCCCCTCGATTTCGTGGCGGTGCAGCATGTAGATCGGTTTGCCGTCGCGGAACAGGGCCGCGGACGGCGAGGACGGTGGATACATCGAGAGCTTCTCGCGCAGGTACGCGGTGGCCTCGATGTCCGCGCCAGCGAACACCGTCGCGACCGTGTCAGGCTTCACGTCGCCTTGGAGCGACATGACGATTCCGGGGCGAGCGCAGCCGGCCGCGCAGCCGCAGACGGAATTGACCACCATCAAGACGTGGCCGCTGTCGGGTCCCAGAATCCGATCCACATCCTCGGGGGTGCGGGCCTCTTCCACGCCGTGGCGCGTAAGCGCCTCGCGCATGGGATGAATCATCAGTTCGGAGTACGGCATCGATCAGAGTGTCCCCTCGCTCTTTACTGTAGCGCAGTGCGCGCGAGTCCGTATCGCTTCGCTGGCGGCTCGATCGGAGCTAGTGCATTGTCACAACAGCATTCGTGGTTAGGATGCATATTGAACCGACCGCGGGCGCACTGGGGGCCGAGAGGGTAGCGCACGGTACGTGCCCCGATCGCGTGAAGACAGTCCATCGTCCATCAGCACTGATCGCGGCTGCGTTCGCGCGCCCAGAGGTTTCCGAGTCGCTCCGTGCGAGCACTGGCCGGTTCTGGAGCCACGCCCGGAATTGCGGCTCCCCGCTGCTCATCGCGCACGGCAACAACCGGCTTCACATGCCCCACACTTCGACCGGCGTGCCGTCGAACTCCTCGCTCCGATGGAAGATTTTCTCCTTCCACGGCTTCGCGCTGCGATCGAAGATCACCAAGTGGCCCGCGTCCGCGCCGCACCGGTCCATGTAGCCCGCCGTCTGCGGCAAGCCCTCCGCAAGCGTCCCTTCCAGTTTGCCCCGCAGGATCTTGCACTCGATCACGAACCGTCGCATGCCCTGGGGGCCCGGCCACCGGACCAGCAGGTCGCCCCGCCGCCGTCCCAGACCGTACTCCCGGGCGATGCGCCCGCCGCCGTTGAACACGCGCTGCAGGTACGCTTGCAGCAGCAGTTGCGGCCCGGCCTCTTGGTACTCGAACTGCTGCACCCAATGCTCCGAATTCTCGCGGAAGAACTGCTGGAACGCTTCCAGCAGCTTGCCTAGGTTCAACGTGCCGTCGTCGTTGACATACCAGGCAGGTTCCACCCGGATGTCCTCTTGGACTGCGACGGTCAGCTCCCGCGGCACCACTTCCGCGTAGATCGGATTGGCGATGCGGAGCGGCGTGTCCGTCGCCACCAAGCCGAGGTCGCGGACATACTCCAAATCGTCCGCGGTATAGCTGGGATGCGGGGCTCCGCTCAGCATCGGCTCGATCACGCTTTGTACGCGTTTCTCGCGCAGCTTGTGAGCGAGCTGGTCCAGATGCACCACCCGCCCTTGGATGAGGACTTCCTGGGCCTCCACGATCGCGTCCTCCGTGATCGCGCGGCTGCGATCCAGCCCGTGGGGACTCTCGAAACAAGCCTGCGAGCACAGAGCGTTCACCAGCCACGGCTGCCCTTGGGTCTGCGTCCACACGCGTTCCAACGCCTCGGGCTCGAACTCCTGCCCCGTCTCGGCAGTGTGCTGCCCCAGCAGCGCCTCCACTTCCCCACGCTCGAAATCTCCCAACCGCAACGACGCCGCGCTGATATTGAACGCGCTGCCTCCCGTCACGGGTTCGTCCGTCGAGGCCGAATGAATGCGATAGTCCCGTAGGTCTCGGACGCCGCACAAGACGACGCTTTGCGGATAGCGGACGGGGCGCGTGTCGTAACCGGAGCGCAACTGCCGCAGCACGGAAATCAACGTGTCCCCGACGAGTGCGTCGATCTCGTCGACCAGCAGCACCAGCGGTTGCGGGCTGGCCAATGACCACTTCGTAAGTACTCGTGTGAGTGCTCCGTGGGGCCCCACGGTCTCGAGGATCTCGGGCCACGCGTCGTTCACGAAGTCGTCATTGAGTGCATCCTGAGCGCGCAGAGCGATTTGGTCGAGAATCGCCCGCATCGCCCGGCCAATGTCGTGTTTAGCGGTCGCGCCGCCCTCGAGGTTGACGTAGACGCAACGATAGTTGCCCACCGTGCCGCTATTGAGCATGTCTTGGAGGGACTTCAGAGTCGAGGTCTTGCCGGTCTGCCTAGGCGCGTACAGGATAAAGTACTCCTGATCGCGAATTAAATTCAACACGTAATCCAAGTTCACTCGCTCTAATGGCGGTATGCAGTAGTGATCCTGCGCGACCATGGGTCCCGTTGTGTTGAACTCGCGCATTTCCCCATGATGACTGTTCCGAGGCGCTGGTGGCGACGATTTCAATCAGCGACCGACTATGAACCCTGGCAACCCCGGCCTGCGGCCGACGGGCCGATCAAGATCGACGACCCACGCTGCAAGCTCGAGTCCATCTACCCCAAGATCATGCTGTGACGCAAATTTAGTAGTAGTCCGAGCAGTCCATGAAGTAGCCGCAACGGCTGCAACGCAGCCTGCATCCGCGGTCTTCCAGTCGTTGCGAGCAAGTCGGGCAGTAATTCATCGCTAGCTCCGCGCTCTTGCGGGCGGACCGCTCCCTTGTAGGTGCGGAGGTTCGTTCGCCGACTTCGGGATTTGGCGTCTTCGACGACTGATCCGACTTCATCGCACGAACAGCCATCCCGTCCCGTTAGGAACTGATCAAACTCCGACGTCCCGGATCACTTCGAGCTTGTCGTCGCTGAGGTAGGCGTACCGGTTTACCCAGTAGCCGTGGACCCCTGCATCCCGGGCGACCTCGAGCCGCCTGCGGAAGTCCTCGAGCGGACCGTAGCCATGGGCGAGCACGAATACCGGCGTGTCGCCCGCTTCGCGCTGCGCTTGGCGAATCTTGCGCGCTTGCGCGCGGCTGCCCACCGGATGCGGGACATCCGGCGGCGGATAGGAGTAGGCTTCGACCGTACCGAGGCCGCCGTCGTCGGCGATGTCCAGCCAGCGCACCAGCGCCCGGGCAAGCAGGGAACTGGACAGGCCGGGATTCGCGCTGAGGATCTGGTCCCCGTAGAAGCGCAGCATCATCGGCCAGTGCATCGTGTAGAGCTTGCAGCTGATCGCGGTCGAATGCTGCGCGACGCGCCGGAAGTCCATGCCCGAAACGATCGTCCACGGAGGAGGGAAGGCGTTTGGCAGGAGTTCCATCGCTTCCCCGCCGGATTCGTTCATCGTGCGCCGGAAGCCGGCGATCATTTGTTCCACCAAGGACGCTTTGAACCGCAGCCAAGCCGCGACTCCCGGGTAGTCGGACAGGAGTCGCAGTAGATGGAAGCGGCCGCCATCGGCGTCCTCGGCCCACGGTTCCAGATCGGAGTCCCGCAGGCCGCCGTGCAGTTTGGAGTAGAGGTTGCCTACGTCACGCCTCATGCGATCGAAGGGGAAACCGAGTTCCTCCGCCGCGCGCTCGGCGTGGTACGAGAAGTCCAGGAAGACCGAATCGAGGAAGTACGGCGGGTACTCCGGCCAGTCAATCCGCAATCCGTCCAGATCGGGATAGTTGCGGATGAGGTCTCGAATCAAGGCGTGTTCATACGCGAGGATGTGCGGACTGGCCAAGCTGCCGTTTTTTGCGAGACGCCGTTCCGGGATCGTGCCGTCGGGCAGCCTGGCGCGATCCGATTCGACCGGTCCGCCGAATTGCACGCGGTAGCCGGGCGGAATCGCCGCTTGCACTTGGAAGTACACCCGGATCCCGCGAGCCTTGGCAGCTTTGATGAAGTCGTGCAGCAGCTGGCCTTCCTGCCCGGTCAACGCCGTCGGTTCAGAGGGCTGGTATCGCATTCCCGCGTAGAGGGCCCGGTCCGGCTCGAAGCTGGGCGCGGTCTTGACGTAGACCTCGCGCTTGCCGAAAAGCGGCCGGTCCAGCAGGCGGACGTTTCCTGCGTTGGCGTCGGCGGGAGGCTCCCGCTGCCCGGTGCCCGGATCCGCCTCTTCCATCAGATAGGGTGACGTCGCGACAGCGTTCGCGCCGATGCGCGTCAGGTTGTCCAGCAGTCCGTCAATGCCCTCGCTCTGGATGTATTCCGGGAGGACTGTCACTCCGAGCAACTTCGGGGTGGCCATCGAGCGTGCAGTATATCAGCCGACCGCGACGAGATCGATCATCGTGCGCGCTGGGTCTGTGCTATAGTGAGACTGACGCTGGTTACGGGCCTGTGGCGCAGTTGGGAGCGCGCCTCCATGGCATGGAGGAGGTCGAGGGTTCGAATCCCTCCAGGTCCACCAGCGGTTCTCACCGGATCGACGGAAGTGACAATGTCCCGTCAGTCCGCCCCTGTGCTGACGCCCTCCACATCGGGCAGGTGAAGCAGGGATGTTCTCCAGCGGTCATCCTGACGCGGCCGCTCTGAAAGGCTGACGCCATGCGTTTATTCGTCGCTCTCTCGATTCTGTGCATCGCGGCACTCTGCGGCTGTACCGGCGAGGTTGCCACCAAGCCCCCGAACGTCGTCTTGATCCTTGCTGACGATTTCGGCGTGGGAGACATCCAAGCCCACTACCCGGACAACAAGATCGCGACGCCGTACTTGGACAAGCTGGTCAGCGAGGGGATGAGCTTCACCGACGCTCACAGTCCCTCGGCGGTGTGTACGCCGACGCGCTACGGTCTGCTGACTGGCCGCTACTCGTGGCGGACGAGACTGCGGGAATGGGTGCTGGCCGCGTACGAGCCGCCGCTGATAGCAGCGGACCGGCCGACGCTGCCGGGTGTTCTGCGCGAGAGCGGTTACGAGACCGCGCTGGTCGGCAAGTGGCACCTCGGCTGGGAGTGGGCCGGACCCCAACCAAGCCGCATGACCGAGGAGCGAAACGGACAGAAGAGACTGACTTGGGACTTCACCCAGCCAGCGAAGGAAGGGCCGACAACACGCGGATTCGACTACTACTTCGGCGTGGACCTGCCGAACATGCCTCCGTTCTCGTACGTCGAGAACGAAACGGTCGATCCGCTGCCCACAGAACAGTACGTCTATGACGAGTCGGAGGGTGTCGTGATGCCTCGCGGATTCGAGGGCAGTCCGATGGCCCCGGGCTGGCGATTCCGAGAGATCGTCCCGGAACTGACTCGCCGCGCCGTTCAGCAGGTCCAAGAGCGTGCGGACAGCGAGAAACCGTTTTTCCTGTTCTATTCGATGACTTCGCCGCACGAGCCGATCTCGCCCTCGGAGCCGTTTCAAGAAAAGAGCGGCATCGCTCCCATCGCGGACTTCGTGATGGAGACGGACTGGTCAGCGGGCCAAGTCATTCAAGCTGTTGATGAAGCGGGAATCGGCGCCGACACGATCGTGATCTTCACGGCGGACAACGGCCATTCGCACTACACAGGCTGGGAAGCTCTGATCGAGGCCGGGCATATGCCGAGTGGGCAGTACCGCGGACACAAGGGCGACATCTGGGAAGGGGGGCACCGCGTGCCCATGCTCGTACGCTGGCCGGGACGCATCGCACCCGGCTCGAGCAGCGAGCAACTCGTGAGCCTCACCGATGTCTTCGCAACCATCGCGGAGATCGTTGGCACGGATCTGCCATCGGACGGCGCTGAGGACAGCCTGAGCTTTCTAGCTGCAGCACTTGGTCGGGAGTCGGGAGGTGGGCGCTCAACGCTCATCAGCCACTCGAACCACGGGGAATTTGCGTATCGGGACGGCCCTTGGAAGCTGGTCTTCCGAAACACCGGGGAGAGTCTCGACGAGTCTCGCGGCCAACCGCGGGTTGTCGAGCTGTACAACTTGGCGGACGATGTTGCCGAAGAGCGAGACGTCGCTAGCGAATCGCCGGAAAAGGTGGCAGAGCTGCGGGCAAAGTTCGATCAGGTCGTTGCGACCGGTGCAAGCCGACACGGAATTGCGAGTGCGAACGACGCGCCTGTCCAGTACGACGTGACGCAGTCGGTGCGCTGGGCACCGCTTGCGGAATAAAGCCTTACGTGGATCGGCTGGGCTGAGGCCGCCCCCGAGCCCACGTTGGTCGACGCAGTCGCACGTCAGCAGGGCTCCTGCGGTTCGCCGAGCTTACTTGGGTAGCCGACTTGGATGGCGAGATAACGGAACTTTCGGAAGGGGCTATCACTCACCTCCGCGTAATCCCGCCACCGGAGGGGATATGAACCGTTCAAGCAAATAGGATCCTCCCGTCCACCCATCGTTCCGGGGCCGGTTTCAGTGGACCATTCCATCTTCCCATGAATCGTCCGCCCCTTATGAAGCCTAAACTGGGCATCATTGGCTTTTTCCCAGCCCGGCGAAGGCTTCTCCCAGTACAGGGGATCGTTTGTTAGCAGGATGGCGAACCCACTCTGGAGGCCTGCCCGTGCCGACAGGTACAGCTGCTCTAGTCGTTGGATGTCCTTCAAGAAGTCGTATCGGCGGGTGTCTTGGGCCGACTGAAAGCGGAGATTGAAACATTCATCTTCGTGCTTGAATCGGAGTTTTTGGGTTACGTACTTTAATTCCACCGCAACCTTGCGGTTGGGAAGGTAGACGTCGACATAGATTCGTTTCCTCGAATCAGGCCGTTGCACAGGCCATTCCAAGCGAATGCGTGCATCCCGGTCCACTTCGTGAATGCGCCACGCGAGTGCATGCTGGAAATCTGCTTCCGAATGAAACACTGGCCGTTCGCGGGCCAGACCCTTCATGAGATCGTCAACATCGGGCATGATCGGTGTTCCTTTTGACATTTACGGAACCATGCATCGATCAGTGTGGAGGGGCGACGAAGCACACTTTGTGCTGCAACGGACAGGGCACGTCATCCGTCCGCCTGTCTGAGACAGGTAGTCACGTACTCTTCGCGCAGCACTCCCTCACCGGAGCAGACTTTGCCATCATACCAAGTCGAGTCGTCAGGGGGAGGAGTGATCCTTGCGAGATCCCTAGGATGGATCGCGCCCACGGGGCAGTGAGGGTATTTCGGACAGCCTGGTTGAGGCGATTCGGGCCGGACTCAGGATGAGGGCGGACCAATGGAGACAGCGTAGCTTCCCGGCGGAGTTCAATGTACGGGCGCGAGGCATCTCTGTCGCTTGTAGATCACGATGCCGCGCACCGGCGGCCAAGTCCGCTCGGGCTCCCGGTTGCCGGCGAGACACTCCCCCGCCGTCCGTTTACGACTGCTTCTCTACAGGCATCATGACCGCTCGACGCGTACGCTACCCTCCAAGTTCAGATCGTCGAGGATCTGGTTGAGTTCGCCTTGCAGGGAGGTCGCGGAGGCCGAGTCGACAGTCACCGAGAGGTGTATCCCGAGGCGGAGATTCTCGCCAGAACGGAGTTTCGGCAGCACCTTCATTCCGAGGCGGTTCCACGTTTCGGGGGGCACGGTACCGGTCAGACATAGCGTCGCCGTGCGTTCCGTGCCGGGACTCGGCCCAGGGTCGGGTGGCGGCAGTGGACCCGGCGCCGGTCCTGATGGCCCGGGCTTCGGGCCGGGCACGGGTTCAGTCGGCTGCCTCGGTTCCTCCGTGGACGGGGGGGTGCGAAGCGCCTCCGCCGTGGTCTTGCGCAGGAGGAACACGCTAGCCTCGAACGCAACCTCTTCCGGCCCGACGCGTTCCGCGAACCACAGCCGTTCGTAGCGGCCGTCGCCCTTGGCACCGGAGGCTAGACCGAATGTGCCGCTTGCCACGAACTCGACGATCTTCCGACGCAATGTAATGTCAGGATCGACTAGGCGCGTCAGCGAGCCATCAAGAAAGCTCTGGCGCAAGCCCATGAGCGGCCAGGCACCGCTCTCTTTGAGCGCGGGCGGCCAATGCCGGTCGATATACCCTGCGCCCACCGTGTCATTGAGTAGTGCCTCAGTCTTCATCGCGGTGACGATGCGCCCGCAAAGAGTCTCGCTAGCACTGGCGTGACCGGCACCAAGATCGATAACCCTCAGCCCGCTCTCGGCCTTGGCGTCGGCGAGGGCCACTAAGCGATAGCTCGCCCACACCTCATCATGGGCTGCGTCCTCTGCCTCCTTCACCCAGGACTGGACCTCGACAAGGTCGACCTCAGTGCCGAGAACACCCTCCGCCACCTCTTGGGCTACCCGCCGCCATGCGAGCCAATGTGCCACCTTGTCGTGTAGAGCGTGACCTGGCCTCTTCCCGCACCAGATCAGCGCACCGGGATAGAGGCGCGGGGATTCGCCGCGGATCCGTGTCCAGTCCAAGATTCTCGAATCGGTAGGGCTGCCGTCGTGCCACTCGGTTTCCGGGTCGACGACTACGATGGTAAGTCGGGGTGAATCTGGGATTGAAGTGCTGTCTTCAGGGTGAGGAACGACTGGTAGAGTCGATCCATGGGTAAACGCGCCCTTCACTAGCTTGGCAGTCGCCGGGCGGATCTCAGTATCCTCGTCCAGCGACGCCCTCCTGTCGCTCACTGCCTTCTTCAAGGTTGCTTGGTGATGAATGCGATAGCCGTCGGTACCGACCTTACGGATGAAGAACCCTCGCTTCTCTAGGTCCGCCGCGGCACCGTCGATGGTCGCGGTGTCCACCTCGGGTTCACCCAGAGCAAACCGAAGTTCGGGCAAATGGGCTATCTTGTCCACCTGACCGCCGGACGATTCGAAAAGAATGGCTGTCCCGACGCGGCGGTGCAGGTCGCGGAAAGCACCCTTGGCGTCAACATCAAGAGCCCTTGCGTGCGCGGTTGGACCAGCGAGGTCCGCTTCTATGGCTGCGTCGAGCCGGGCCTCACCCAACTGGCCGAGGACCACGGCCCGGAACGCGGGCGCGTCGAGAGGAGCGGAACCCAGCGTAATCAACGGCTCCCGGCGCGCCTTCTCGAACTGGTCCCGCGCTGCTTGGGAGATCCACTGTGCCAGCATTGCTAAGGCACCCCGAGTCTGCTGGAACTGTGCGAGGGCGCGCCACTTCCGCTGAAACACGGAAAGCGTTGCCGGGTGGAAGGGGTAGCACGATTCGAAGCGGCCACGCAGGAACTCCTTGGCCTTGCGTTCCGTCCGCGCCGAGTCCACTGCTAGCCACTCGGGTGGCAGGCGAGCAGTTCGATCAAAGCACCAGTCGGCATGGATTCGGGCGACCCTCTTGCGCACACGCTCGTCGCCTAGGTCTTCAAATAGGCGCCGACGCACGACCTCGCCAATCTCTTCTTCGTCATTGGCGATTAAGTCGCGGGCGACGCGGCGTACGACCTTGGTAATCCGGTCCTGCCACTGGCGGTCCCAATCGGTCATTTCGACCTGGCTGCGCGGCAGGCTCACAACCGCGGCGACCTGCCTCGCACCGGTCGCCGCGACAGTCAGGTTTTGGATAAAGGCATGGAAACTCTCGGCCATTTTGCGGTGTCGATTGACGAAATTCAGCACCTCGTCAAACAGCAGTAAGACAGGCGCATCTGCGGCCGCGAATACCCGGCCGAGTGCCTCGGTGCCCGGAGGCGCCGAGCGTGCTGTCGCCCCGAGTGCGGCAACGCCCGCATCGCCCGCGACCTGGCGGGCGAGGTCGATCCACGGCGTCTCACGCCCCCCTTCTGGGTCCCAGGCATTGCCCACAAATACGCCAACGCGGGCGTCGGGGATTTCCTCCAGACCACCTTCAGACAACAGGTCTGAGACACCGAGCCGGCTTGCCGAGCCGGCTCCAGCTCGCGCCAAATGGTAGAGGGCCGTCAGCGTGTGTGTCTTGCCGCCGCCGAACTGGGTGATCAACGTCAGCACAGGGGCCGAATTCTGCGTCTCGCCGGCAAGACGCCGCAGCACCATTCCGGCATGCTCTTTCAATGCACGGGTGAAGCAGGTGCGGGCGAAGAATTGCACCGGGTTGCGATAATCCTCAGGTGCCGTTCCAGCGATGACCTGTTCAAGGGCAATGGCGAATTCGTCGGGGCTGAAGGATCGACCCTCCCGAACTTCCTCACGCAACGTCGCGACCTTATACCAAGGTTCCATCATGTGCCTCCGTGATCGGTGCTCGCGATCCCAAAACAACCGCGAAATCTGTCGTGGTGGACCCGCTCGCTATCGACCGCGCTGACAGTGTGCGATTCTGAGGTTGACTGGCATCGCACTTCAATGGTCAGCCACTGCCACCGCGAGAAGCTTGCTAGTAGCGAGTCAGTGAATGTACGCCTCGAGCAGGCCACAACTGGTGCCTTGGTTCCTTCGATCTGTTTCACGGGAGCGGCCTTCCTCATCGCGGCGCTGCCAGCAGCATTGCGTCGAGCAGTCGTTTCTCTGCACTGCCCCGCGGGTAAAGGGCAGAGAGGGCGTTGGCAAGGCGCAGGAAGTCAGGGCCGCGCTCCTGTTCGGCCTTGATCGATGTCCGTAGCGCACTTGCGTGGCCACCCGCTTGGAGCAGCATCGCTGCATGCACACGGTCGAGTACTGTGGCGACGCGGCTTCCGATCTCGTCCCTGCCGTCGGCGATGATTCGCCCGGCATGTAGGCGAGGAGTGGGTTTGGGCGCACCGCTGAATTCTGGAAACAGAGTCGATTGCAGGCCGCCCACCGGATCCGCTTCGATCCATTCGGCGGTGCCGCCCGCGGCCTGATCGCCGAAAAGGCCCCGAGCCCGTTCCGCCACCGGCAGCAGGCGCACAACGCCCTTCGACTGTCCGATGACCCGCCCGGTCCAGCGGTCGAGGTCGATTCCCATCGGCTGTGCGAACCGGCGCACCACGTCGTAGGGCAGAGTCAGGCCACGCCCGACGGAGTCTTCATCGTCCCCGTGTTGTCCGCCGTTCGTGCCGGCCTCGTCTGTGCTTTGGTGGGTCCAGAGGAAAAGCGCGGTCAGGCGAGCGTCCTCTTCCAGAGCACCGTCCGAACCACCGCTGGCCCGAGCTTCTGCCGCGCCGAGTACTTGGCGCAATGCAGTGCGGCCGACGACCTCCCACACCTTCTCCAAGTATTCGGCGAGGCCGACTTCACGGCCCTCGGCAGTCTCCACGGAGCGACAGCGACTAAATATCTCCAGCGCTGGGCCGATGCAGGCGAAGACCAGATCGGCACCACGCACCCCCTCACCCTGCAACCGGGCCATCCAGTCAGCGACGCGCCGGGGCAGTTCCCGAAGTACCTCGGACCAGTCGCCGATCAGGGCATCATCGGGACGCGGTCGGCAGATCAGGTGGACGCTGGTGGCCAGAGCGGCTGACTCCCGGGCGCGCATGCGCGTAGCGCTCTCGGTCGCGATCGGCCAAGAGCCGGTGACGGTCCAGCCGCCGCGGATCATGCCTGCAAGCAGTGCTTCCCAGCCCTCTGTGGTCTTGTGGGCGAAGACGACTGAACCAATCCCATCCTCGTGCAACACGCGACGCCCCTCGGCGAAGGCATGCCCCATAACGTCCTCAAAGAATGCTCGGTCCTTGACGCGACCGTCACAAGTCTTGGTCTCGTCTTGCACCGCCTCCCGTTCCTTGGGAGAGAGCGGATTGTTGGGGTCAAATGGATCGCGCAACGAGGGGTGGTCTGGCAACGCGCGCTTGAGCCAGACGAGAAAGAAGTCCGATAGGTCCGAATAGGGAATCGCGTCGTAATAGGGCGGATCGGTAAACCAGACTTCGGCAGTTTGGTCAGGTAGCGGATTCTTCACAGCATCCGCTTGCTGCGAGGAGCCTGGATGCAATTCGACATTCGAAACCCTAGCAACTACCTCCAAGACGTGGCTGATAGCGCGTTCGATACCGACATAACTCTTCCATGCTATGTTGGTCTCGACGAAGTCCCATGACATTGGGATAGCTTGCCTCGCGAACAGATGACCAATGTCTTCGCTGGAAGCACGCCATGTTGCCAACGAACAGTTGAAGTCGGCTACTTTGTCTGTGGCGAAAGCCAAGAGTTCGGCCGGCGACCGAGCTTGCCGAGATTCATCAGTTTTGCAGAGAGTCCGAATGCTATTGGCCGCCAGTAAGAAGGAGAGTTTCTGTCGTGCCGTGAAGATGTCGCCCCACTGGAACATCCCATAGCGCTGTACGCTGAATGCGCGCCCAGCTCCCGATCCACCTCCGGCAGGCGTCGGTTCGTCCGGCACCGGGCACAGTCCTTGTCGACCCCCACGCTCCCACGCATCAAGGATTTCTCTGAGTCGCTCCTGCGCCATCCGCACTGCCGCGTAGTCAGAGTCTGTCGGTGCCCGATAGCGCCGGCCGATTTCGCCGGGTCCGATCGTAACTATAGCCGTCAGCCGCGCCCGGCCGACTCGATGGCCGGCATGGTCGAACTCCGCGTCCGAACCACCGCGCTGCTCGCTGAGTTGTGTCCGCACTCGCTCCGCCGGTAGCACCGAACTGCAGCACGGGCAGGTTGCTTTGGCTCGTGCAACCGTGCTGGTGCGCACCTCAGAGTCTGCGTTTGGTTCAAAAACCTCAAGCGCGACACGCGGCGGCTCCCCTTGAGGCCTTTCAGCCTTGCACCGCAGTGCTTGTTTGCGATTCGACTTGCGCGACAGCCAGAAGGATCTCAACAGTGGGAACTCCGCCCCGCAGTTTGGTGCTTCGCAACGCACCGTGCGCGCCCACAAGTAAGCGATGGGCGTCGCGCCGTCTATGTCCTTTGGGTAGAATTCGGACAGTTCCTTGGCCGCCTCCTCGCGGAGCTTCGCGCCGAATTCGCGCAAATCGTCGGCCAGTCTTGGTCCGTGGCGGGGAATGTCCTCAAGCAATACCTTGAGGATCAGGCAGGCGACCGGGTTCAAGTCGCTGGCGAAGGTTTCGCAACCCAAGCGCAATGCCTCCAGCGGGATCGACCCGCCGCCGGCGAACGGGTCTACCACCAGCGGCGATTCCGCCCCCCCCCCCAGACACTGTGCGGACTTCACGAGAGCGCGGCTCACGCGGAGATAGTCGGGATGGGCGGCCAAGTTCCAATCGGCGAAATCCGCGATGAAGCGCAACAGTGCGCTTCGCAAGCCCATATCATCCGACCCCGGATCGCAGTTCGGAATCGCCGGCAATAGCCCACGTGCCTTCGCCTTGAACGCCTCCGGGCAGTGTCGGTCACACGGATCCGGCCAAAGCAGCGCGAGCAAGACCGCCCGGCAGGAGGCCAGTGGCCGCCGCGCCCACCAATGGTGCATGGTGGACGGGAGACCCCTAGGGACCGGGAACCGCTTTTCCCGAACCGCGTGTCTCGACACCGCCGCGATCGGAAAATCCACCTCCGCCAGCCGCTTGCATTCGCGCGGGATCATAGGCCAGTCACTGCCATCATCGCACGATACGGCCGTCTACGGCCGGTAGCAGGTTCCATGGATAGACGGAAACCCGATGCGCCTCATCCATCAGCTCAAGTTTCGCATCGGGCCTCGTTCCCGGAGTGATCGTGTTCCGCACCGCATGCCGGAGGCATCGACATAGCACCAGCGGCGCCTCGCGCTGACCATTGCCCTTCTATGTGCAATGCTCCCGCCGACAGTAGTGCCTTCAATCGACACCCACTGGGCTAGTTCGCCAAGGTTCTGGACCTCAAGGCGCTTGCGGGTTG
Organism: Bryobacterales bacterium; assembly: GCA_965242625.1. Classification (GTDB taxonomy): domain Bacteria; phylum Acidobacteriota; class Terriglobia; order Bryobacterales; family UBA6623; genus VXMF01. The sequence goes on from CBDEST010000005.1 coordinate 3,553,103, forward strand.
TACCTCAAGCGGGCCGCCATCCTCAACATCGACCTTGAGACCACGCAAGTCCGTAATCCCACCGGCAAGATTGTGGTGAGGTAGTGCATTGCAGTTCGCGTCCACTGTCGAGTACTCGCCATTCGGAAGCAGGTCGGGCAAACCAATACTCGTTTCTTCGCAATGGCGAGTCTCGCGGAAATCTTGGGGACGGACATACCTGTGTTGGACAGCGAGAGAACGCACTACCCGTAGGATCGGAACATCTCATCTCCTTCCTCTATTCCGACCTATCCTCGCGCTATGGCGTTGGCTTCGTCATTGCGTCCACTTTGAGCCAGTAGCGCTGCACCTTGCGTACCTCGTGCCAAGGAAAACGAGCCGGGTCCTTGACCGGTTCTTGGAGCGTCGGTGCGCTCGCGCAGTCTGTCACGATATATAGCCAATAGCACTCCCGGCGATCCTCGGCGACGCGGTACTCGTTAGGAGTCAGCAGAATGCTGCCGTTTGCGGCAGCGAGGCCCTTGACCTCGATCAGACGCAGTTCGCCCGAGCCTAGGTCGATGCTGGTGAGATCGTAGCCGAGATTCCTCTCGTGGACATCATAGACTTGGCGGCCTTGCGCCTCTTCGTGTTCTATTGCGACGCGCATGGCGGTCGCCTCGGTGGCGGGATTCGGGCGTAGTCGCCGGACCTCTGGGGCACTGCGCTCTGGGTGCGGCAGGACCAAGGCGCTGGCGATCCGATCGACTCCCTGCAGCGAGACCGCCCTCCGTTTCGCGATTTCCTCGCGTCGGTGGGCGCGCCGTGCCGATACCTCGGTGTGCCGAGATTCAGCTTGTGCCAGACGACCTTCGGCCCCAGCGATACCGTTCTCCCTGTCCTCGTGTGCCCGACCGATCTCCGTGTCGATGCGCTGCAGCACCTCTGTCAACGAGAGTTCCACATGCTCTGTGATGCGGTCAATCTCAGCCCAGCGCTCCTCTTGAACCTCGGCCCGGAACGGGGCTAGGACTTGTTCATGGAGCCAGGAGGGTTGTTCCGGCAGGGCAGCCGCCGAAGGTAGGCTGTCTGGTGGCGAGGTGGCCTCGAGATTTCCGAGCACTTCCAGTTCGCGCCGGTTCGGCGGGCTCCCCTCGGTCAATTCCACGGAGAACAGCCGTTCGCGAATCGTATGTCCGAGCCCGTCCACGACTCGCGCCCGGTAGATGTCGATCCGTGCCGGTTTCTCGTGATCCAAGGAATGGAAACATGCGCCCTTGGTGAACGCCTCCTGTCCGCGCTCCAAGCCGTGCCGGCGCAAGGCCTCGAACAAGGGATGGCCGGGCGTGACCCATTCGAGGTTGTGTTTTTCCGCTGTCTCGCGGTCGGTCGACAGGCGGCGGTAACGAGCTGCGAGTTCGGGGAGTTTCCAATCCGGCTCGCGTTCGAACCTACGCAAGGAGCTGGGCGTCCGCCCTGGGTCGAAGGTGTGCGGCAGGCCGTCTAGCGGCTGAAGCTGGAATGAAGCGCCGTTGGCGCATTCTCTGATGAACCGTGCGATTGTCTCGGGTACGAGGCGCCGTTCTTGCGCCCGCGCACGGCGCTCCACGAGCATCTTCAAGTTAAGTTTCCGGGATGCTAGTCCCTCTAGTGCCGTCTGGCAAATTGCCCGGAAGCGGCCCTCGTCGACATCCTTCAGCAGCCGGTCCTCAAGGTCGGCGTCGCCCAGCCTGCCGGCATAGTAGTCACGCAACACTCGCTCTACTTGTGCAGCAGGCAAGACTTCGCCGACGACATTGAACACCGCGTCGTCGTCGAGTGCATTGCGGATCTCTTCGAGCTTGTCCAAAAGGCGTTCGAGCACGCGACCCTCTATGGTATTGGCCGCGACGAAGTTGAATATCAGGCAGTCCTGCCGCTGGCCGTAGCGGTGAATTCGGCCCATGCGCTGTTCGAGCCGGTTCGGGTTCCAAGGGATGTCGTAGTTGAACAGGATGTGGCAGCACTGGAGGTTGATGCCCTCGCCTGCTGCCTCAGTGGCGATCAGTACTTGGATGGCACCTTCACGGAACTGCTGTTCGGCGTGAAGTCGCGTGCCTGCTTCGTCGCGAGACCCCGGCCTCATCCCGCCGTGGATGCAACCGACGCGGAAGCCCCAGGACTCCATCCGCTCCATTAGGTAGGTGAGAGTGTCCTTGAACTCGGTGAATAGCAGCAATCGCTGATCGGAGCGGTCGAAGAAACCCTCTTCGTGCAGGATGACTTTGAGCCGTGCGAGCTTGGCCTCGCCACCCAATGCCTCGACCGCTTTCGCTTCTCCGGCGAGTCGTCGGAGTTCTCCAATCTCCTCGCGGACCTGTTCGGCGTCACCGGCCAAGGTGATCGCTTCCAAGATCTTCTCTAGGCGCTCGCGCTCGGCGTCCTCCAGCTCCTCAAGTTCCTCCGGTCCTGGCAGGTCGGGCGGTGCCTTGCGCACCAGCTTTTGGGCTTGAACGAGACCGTTCTCCAATCGATTCGCGCGGTTCTCCAGTGACCGGCGCATGGCGCGGGTGCTAGAGGCAAGACGACGCTGGTAGAGCGACATCAGGAATCCGACCGCCCTCGCTCTGGGATCGTCCTCGAGCTGGGCGGCACGCCTGCTTTGGTGCTTCACGAATCGCGTGACCTGCTCGTAGAGTTCGAACTCTGCGCCGTCGATTGAGAAGCTAGCAGTGCGTGGGATGCGTTTGGTGAATATCGGTTTCGCGGCCCACTCTCCGTCCGCCCCGCGCTCTGGGAAATAGACCATTGCCTCCTTAGTCCGCCGCAGGTAGAATGGTGCCCGCTGCCGTTCCATCGCTTCGCGTATAGAGGTCACATCGGCATAGGCGTCTCGGTCGAGCAGTTGCAGGAACAGCGTGAAATTGCGCGGGTCGCCCTTGTGCGGGGTTGCGGTCAGTAGCAGGACGTGGTCGGCACTGTCGCGCAGAATCTCACCGAGCTTGTAGCGCTGGCTCTTGTGTGCCTCGTCGCGCGCAGACATGCGATGCGCTTCGTCCACGATCACTAAGTCCCAGCGGACTTGGCGCAACCCCGGCAAGATGTTGTCGCGCTTGGCGAGGTCGAGCGAGGTGATGACCCGTTTATGCTCCAACCACTGGTTGACGCCGAACTGCTCGCGAATGTCTCCGCCCTTAAGCACAACAAATGTCTCGTGGAACTTTTCCTTCAGTTCGCGCTGCCACTGAAATGCCAAGTTTGCCGGGCAGACGACGATCACGCGCTCGATCAGGCCTCGGAGCTTGAGTTCTTGGATGAGCAGCCCGGCCATAATCGTCTTGCCTGCTCCCGCGTCATCAGCGAGCAGGAAGCGTACGCTGGGCAGCTTGAGGAGGTGCTCGTAGACTGCCTCCAGTTGGTGCGGTAGCGGATCCACGCGCGAAATCGAGAGTCCGAAATAGGGGTCGAACTCCCATGCGATTCCGAGTGCCCAAGCTTGGATGCCAAGACGCAGGAGCCTGCCATCCCCGTCGTAGGAGCACCCGGAATCCGCGACCACCAGCGTTGCCAGATCGTCCGAGGTCAGCGTGACACGGCGGTATCTCTCGGACCGCATCCCCGCCAGCCCAACTACCCAAGCGTCGGGGCCGTTCGCACGTACAGTCTCCACTCTCATTGGTTCGCTGAACAGCGGACCCGTCAGAATCTGCCCTTCGGTTACTGGCGGTTTGACGTTCAACAGTCGCCTCCCTCAGGTGAGACCGGAGTGCGGCAGCACCCGGGCGGTGACGAAGATAATACACGATGGACAGTGCGGCGAGTAGCCACTCCATGCCGCAGTTCTGTGCCGCTGAGACGACTGAGAGGGGCAGGCTTCCGATGACGGCGTGGGCATCAGGGACTTCGCGCAGCAGGTTGGCATCGCCCGCTCCGCGATCAATGACATAGACGATCTTGGCTCTGCTTGGGCTGTTCTGGCGGAGTGCAGACACCATCTCGGCGGACTCTCCGATAACGACAACCTCTTCGGTTTGGGAATGCAGCGGCGCAAGTTTCAGGGCAAGCAGCAGCAGGATCTTCATGGAACTCTCCAACGGGCCGGTGACCGACACTCAAGAACGCCCCATTCAGCCTTGGACGCGGCCATCCGCCCCGGTCTGCAGAGGGGCTCGGGAGATGCTGGCCGACGGGTGGCGGCACTCGCAGGCGAACTAGGCGGCGAACCGATGTATGGATTCAACTCGGCAACGCACGGCGACGAACCGACTCGGATGGGAGGACTCGGGCCAGTCCAACTGAGCGTGCGTCAATAAAGTATGCTTGGATGAGGGTAGGGACGACCGGCGGTCGGGAGGCACTGGATTGAGCGAGGGATTCGAACGAACGCTGGATCACCTGCGGTCCCTCTCCGACTCGGAGTCCAAGAAGGGCCGCTTGTTCGAGCGGCTGATGAAGAAGTTCTTCGCCGCGGATCCAATCTACAAGGAACGCTTCTCGGACGTCTGGCTCTGGTCGGGGTGGGCCGATCGGAGAGCAGACTTTGACGGGACTGACATCGGCATCGATCTGGTTGCCGAGGAACGCGATGGCGGATTCTGCGCCATTCAGTGCAAGTGCTACTCCGAGAGCACGCGAGTCTCCAAGGCGCATCTGGACTCGTTTATCTCGGCGTCGGCTCGCGAGCCGTTCGTATCGCGCATCTTCGTCGATACGGGTGCCGAGTGGGGACTCAACGCCAAGAGGACGATCAACAACCTCAAGCCCCATTGCGCGGTGTTGCGGTTCAGCGATCTAGCTGATCGTCCGATCGACTGGCCTGACCTAACAAGTGCCGAACCGGAAGATCTATCCCTCAAGGGCGAGCCGTTCAGCCTGAGACCGCACCAACAGGATGCCCTCGAGGCTGTATCGAAGGGCTTCGAAGAAGGCGACCGCGGCAAGCTGATCATGGCTTGCGGGACCGGCAAGACATTCGCCGCCCTGCGCATCGCCGAGGCGATCGCCGGCGCGGGCGGCCGGGCACTCTACTTGGTGCCATCTATTTCGCTATTCGTGCAGTCCATGCGCGAGTGGGCGACACAGAAGTCGCTGCCTCACCGGTATGTGGGAATTTGCTCCGACACCCGGGCGGGAAAGAACGACGAGGACTCGTCGCTGCAGGAGTTGGAGATTCCGGTCACGACCGCCCCGGAGGCGATCTCGGCGGCACTGCAAGAGCCGCACGGCGAGGCCCTGACGGTCGTGTTCTGCACGTACCACTCGATCCGCTTGGTGGAACAGGCTCAGGATGAGGGCGCACCGGCTTTCGACCTTGTGCTGTGTGACGAGGCGCATAGGACCACAGGCATTGACCGCCCCGAAGACAAGACGTCTCCTTTCGTTCTGGTTCATGACGCCGAGAGGATTCGGTCTCGGAAGCGGCTCTACATGACCGCGACCCCGAGACTGTACACGGAAGCGACGAAGACGAAGGCAGCGGATCATGCCGTCGAAGTGTTTTCGATGGACGATGTGGACACCTACGGGCCGGAGTTCTATCGGCTGCCGTTCTCTAGAGCGGTCGAACAGAACCTGCTGTCCGATTACAAGGTCGTGGTGCTCGCGATGTCCGAGGAGCGTGTCGACGGTGCGGTTCAAAGGCATCTCAAGGACGGCGACAGCGAAATCAACATCTCTGACGCGGCGAAGATCGTGGGGTGCTGGCGGGCCCTTCAGAATCCGGAGAACGATGCCACAGGGAACGGACACAGTTTCCGGCTGCGGCGGGCGATCGCATTCACGAACACGATCGCTTCGTCCAAGCGCTTAGAAGACCATTGGGATGACCTAGTGGGCCAGGCCATCGAGCTCCTGCCCGAAGACCAGCGTGCGAACGCATTCCGATGCGAGACACGGCACGTCGATGGCCAGAACCACGCGCTAGACCGCAAGGCGCGGATCGACTGGCTCAAGGGCACGACACCGGGATCGTGTCGCATCCTCTCCAACGCGCGCTGCCTCTCCGAGGGAATCGACGTGCCGGCGCTGGATGCGGTGCTGTTCATGAGCCCGCGGAATTCGCATGTCGACATCGTGCAGGGGGTCGGCCGGGCGATGCGCAAGGCTGCGGGCAAGGAATACGGGTATATCGTCCTGCCGATCGCAGTGCCGGCGGGCACGGATCCCGCAACGATCTTGAACGACAACAAGCGCTTCGCCGGGGTCTGGGGAGTGCTGCGTGCGCTGCGCTCGCACGATGATCGATTCGATGCCGAGATCAACAAGATCGACTTGAACAAGAAGCCCGGGGGGCGAATCATCATCATTGGCGGAAACGGCGGTGGGGACGGGGGCCCAACAACCGAGGTCCTGCCGTTTCCGCCAATGGATCTGCCACCGGACGCCCTTTACGCGAAGGTGGTTGAGAAGTGCGGGGATAGGAGGTACTGGGAGACTTGGGCGAAGGATGTCGCGGACATCTTCTCGCGACTCGTGCATCGCATCGAGAGTCTACTTGCAAATCCCGACAATGGCACGTTGCGCGAGTGGTTCGGAGCCTTCCAAGAGGAGTTGAAGGCGTCGATCAACGATTCGATCACTCGCGAGAACGCCATCGACATGATGGCGCAGCACATCCTGACACGTCCGGTATTCGAGGCCTTGTTCGAGCGTTATGACTTCGCCGCGGGGAATCCGGTTGCACGGGCCTTGGACGAGTTGCACCGAGACTTCGGGGAGTTCGGCCTTGAGAACGAGGTCAGAGACTTGGAGCGATTCTACGAGAGCGTCCGCATGCGAGCGCGGGGCCTCGACAACAGCGCGGCGCGACAGCGCGTGCTGATGGAGCTGTACGAAAAGTTCTTCGCCACGGCGCTCAAGAAGGAAGCCGAGCGATTGGGCATCGTGTACACGCCGGTCGCGGTGGTCGACTTCATTCTCAACAGTGCCGACCACGTGCTGCGCGAGGAGTTCGGGCGGGGCCTGACCGATGAAGGCGTGCATGTCCTGGACCCGTTCACTGGCACGGGCATCTTCCTCGTGCGGCTGCTTCAATCGGGCTTGATCCAAGACGCCGACCTGGAGCGGAAGTATCGGGAAGAGCTGCATGCGAACGAGATCGTGTTGCTTGCGTACTACATCGCGGCGATCCACATCGAGGAGGCCTATCGAGGTCAACGCGGATCGGACAGCGGCTACGAACCCTTCAAGGGGATCGTCCTGACCGACACATTCAATTTACGGCAGGACCGAACAGGTTTCCCAAGGGAGTGGCTGCCGGACAACAGCGAGCGGGTCGAACGGCAGCAGGCATCACCGATTCAAGTCATCGTAGGCAATCCGCCGTGGTCGGCATGGCAGAAGAGCTCGGCTGACGAGAATCCAAACGTCGACTACCCGGAGTTGGAACGACGCATCGCCGAGACCTACGCTGAGCGATCTAACGCGACACTGAAGAATAGCCTATACGACACCTACAAGATGGCGATACGCTGGGCATCGGACAGAATCGGAGAGGAGGGAGTAGTCGCATTCGTGACGAACGGATCGTGGATCGATGGCCATGTCGACTCGGGCGTCCGGGCCTGTCTTGCGGAAGAGTTCAGTTCGGTGTATGTCCTCAACCTACGAGGCAATCAACGGACTCAAGGAGAACGATCCCGACGCGAGGGTGGCAAGGTGTTTGGGCAAGGCTCAAGAGCGCCGGTTGCAATCACTCTCCTAGTACGCAAGCAGGGTACCGATCAAGGTGATTGCCAGATCTACTACCACGACATCGGTGACTACCTCAAGCGCGAAGAAAAGCTAGGTAAGTTGCTCGGTGCGGGATCAGTTGGCGGCATTCAAGATTGGGTCACTGTCACGCCAGATCGTCATCATGACTGGATTGCACAGCGCAGTGAGTCGTATCGACATCTCTATGCACTTGGATCGAAGGATACGAAGTCTGGAAAGGATGAGGACGCCATCTTGGGCCTCTATAGCAACGGATATACATCTGGTAGGGATGCATACACTTACAATTACTCTTACGAGAGATGTGTCGACAGTGGAAACGGGATGGTCAAGAACTATCAAGCAGCTATGCAAGAACTCCAGAAGACGACCGCTGTATTTCAAGATGTAACGGCTATCGTGAATCACCATTCGTCGGATTTGCGTTGGGATCGCGAACTGCGAAACAACCTCATGCGAGGCAAGTCCGTTAGTTTCAGTCCAGAGAATATTCGACGCGTCTCCTATCGTCCGTTCGTAGCAATCAACTGCTATATGGATTATACGCTTGCTAACTGCAAGTATCGTATTGATGAAATGTTCCCCGAAAAGAACAGTGAGAATCTAGTGATCTGTGTTTCTGGTGCGGGATCAAGTGGGCCGTTCTCAACTTTGATGGTAGATCATATACCAGACCGTCATTTATTGGAATTCGGTCAGTGCTTTCCACGTTACAGATTTCGCAAGGCTGATACACGCCAAGGCGAGTTAGTCAACGGTGCATCAAGCCCTGAACGTATCGACAACATCACTTACACCGCGCACTGGAACTTTGCGCTATGCTACGTTGATCTTTCGGTCACCAAGGACGATATATTTTACTACATCTATGGGTTACTACATGCACCCAGTTATCGAGAACGGTTCGCAGTTGATTTGACGAAGGAGATTCCGCGTATCCCCATGGATCCGGAGTTCCGTGCGTTTTCCAGAGCGGGTCGGGCACTCGCTGACCTTCATCTTGGATATGAGACCTGTGAGGAGTTTCCTCTCGAGTCAGTCATCTCCCAACCTTTGGTCGCCCACGAAGAACATTTCAAGCTCGGCAGCCGAGCAATGCGCTTTGTAGACGATTCAAAGTCAGAACTACGGATTAACGACTATTTGACGCTACGTGGTATCCCTCCGTCGGCACATCAATATCAAGTCAATGGACGCACTCCATTGGAGTGGTTTATTGATCGATACAAGGTCGTTCGAGACAAGCACAGCGGCATCCTCAACGACCCAAATGACTGGTTTGACCGTCCAGATGATCTGGTCGCGGCAATTCGCCGGATCGTTTGGGTCAGTGTCGAGACAACCAAGATCGTCGAGTCACTGCCAAAGATATCAGGCTCCAATTACGACGATTACAGGGTGGTATACGATATCGATGGCGAAGCGACGCGCGGAGCCATTGCAGTCGCTACCAGTCCGCACGCCGCGGAAGAGCAGGCATTCGTGGATGCCATCACAGACACTGATTGGGGTGAATGGAATGGTTAAGCATGGTGAGGTGTGGACCGTCTCAGGCGGTTCCGACTTTGCGGGCAAGCCCCGGCCTGCCGTCATTGTTCAAGACAAGCTGATTGGGCAGGTAGACTCCATCACGATCTGTCCCTTGACCAGCGTTACTGATGTAGTCTCGCCGAGTCGACTATCGGTGCAACCGGATCCAGAGAACGGACTCGATTGCCTCTCCCATATCATGGTGGACAAGATCTCTACGGTGAAGGAACACAAGTTGGGCCAACGTATCGGAGTGCTCAAACCGCTCGATGTTCGGAACCTTAAGCGCCGCTTGAGGTGGTATCTAGGATTGACACCTTCAAGAGATAGTTCTGCACTTTCGGAATAGTCAAGAGCTTACAGCCTCGGCTGCTTGCGAGAATGACGCGCTAGGCGGTGACGCACCGGCGGGACTGTAGCGGGCGGGTGCGGGATCTGGTGCTGGGCGCGGACGGCTCGATGCACCCCGACGAGACGGGTGTGCGCATTGAGGCGTGCTCGCAGTGGCTGCACGCGCTGAGCCTGCAATGGCTGATGGTTCTATCGCACGAGCGTCGCGAGGCAGCCTGCTGGGGAGCCTGCACGGCTCCCTAGTCCGTGATCTTTGGAATCGTTATGTCGCCGGGCCACTTCAAGTTCGCCGGTATGGGCCCGGTACGCTCAGACTGCTACCAGCGACGCGAGCCGGAGCTGAAAACGCGGCTGCCGCTCAAGTTCGCCTTGATGTCTAACGCACAAGCTGATCCCACGATGCCCCAGCTCACATTCCCTTCTGCAGTAGTGGCCTTCAAACTGGCTACTTCCGAATCTGACATTCCTCAAGGAGATTCACAAGAGTGCAACAACATTCCAGTCCCGCCGCCGCGCGAGCGCGGATTGGTCATAGAAAAACAGGACACCGTCGCAGCCCGACCACGCCCGCGGGCCCCGTAGAACGATTTGTTTCATGCCAGCGCCACATTAGAATGGCCGTGTGCGCCTGCACTCGGCATCCGTTGCCTGCATCCTACTCGCGTGTACCTCCAACGAACACGTGCCGCCCATCCTGCCTTCGGTAGATGTTGCGGCTCTCGGAGCAGGCTTGCGCGAGCAACTCGAGCCAGTTCTAGCATCAGCGAATGCCACGCCGGCCGACCCTGCGCATACAGGCAAGGCTGGGATGCTCATGCAGGCATACTCGCAGCATGCTCTAGCCGTTCCTTTCCTCGAGCGGGCGAGGGTGCTCGCGCCCGGCGAACTACGTTGGCACTACTACCTAGGTGTCTCGCTCGCTGAGCTGGGCCGACACACCGCGGCCCAAGAATCCTTCCGAGCTTGCTTGCAGCTCGACCCCGAGATGAAAACGGCCCGAGCCCGGCTTGCCGAGAGTCTGCTGGCCGCAGACAAGGGCAAGGAGAGTCTGGAACTGTACCGGTCGGCATCGCGGGAAGACCCGCGCAACCCCAGGCTCCGATACGGCTTGGGACGTGCTGCCACGGCCACGGGCAATTCCGAAGAGGCTCTCGAGAACCTCCAGCAGGCAGTTCAACTAGCTCCTTCATACGGAGTCGCGCACTATGCTCTCGCGATGGCCTACCGCGATCGGGGTGCGGAAGCGGACTCGCAACGGCACATCGAACTATTCGAAGCCCACAAGAGCGAAGAACCCCCGCTCAACGACACCTTGCTCCAAGCGGTCCAGTCTTTGCGAGTTAGTGCCTCGGAGTACTTGCAGAGGGGCGTCGAGGCGAAGGCAGCGGGGAGGACACAGGAGGCCGTCCAACTACATCTCCGAGCCTTGGATGAGGATCCAGCTCTACTGACGGCTCGCGTGAATCTGGTGATTCTCTATGGCGAATCCAAGCGCGTCGAGGCTGCCGAGGAGCAATACCGCGCTTGTCTGGATCTAGGGCTGGAAAGTGCCGAGTTGCATTACAACTACGGCGTTGTGGCGTATGGGACGGGCCAGGCGAAGGAAGCCCAGGATGCATTCCGAATGGCGCTCGACTTGAATCCGAACCACGCCCTCGCGAACCACAACCTAGGGCAGATGCTGGAAGAGGACGGTCGCTTCGACGAGGCGATGCAAATGTATCGCAAGGCACTCGCCAACCGCCCGGACCACGCCCTCTCGCACTACAAGCTCGGCATGCTCTGGGTGCGCAAGCGCCGCGCTCCAAAGGCCGCGCTCGCTTTTCAGGAAGCGATCAAGGACAGCTCCGACCGCAGACCGACATATCTGTTCTCGCTTGCGGGAGCGGAACTGGCTTCCGGGAACCGCGACCGTGCCGCACAGCACTTTCAGCAGGCGCGTCAAGAGGCTGCTCGCTACGGGCAGGTGGACTTGATCGCACGGATCGATCAGGCGTTGCAAGCGATGGACAGCCGTCGCCAGTAACGTTACGGCCTCGCGTCTGACTGACAATTCGCTCATCGCCCATCGACGCACCGCCTAGTGCTCCCCGACAACCCGAGCGACGCCAAGCCGTGCGCGGCAAACGGTCGCGCAACGGAAATGTGGAATCCGTCGCACACAGTGCGTGCTGGATGTGCTATGCTTAGTTTTGGTTTCGGCAAATGCGTGCCGGAACTCGTCCGATCCGGCGATTCGTAAGTCGGTCGGAGGCGTTTAGTTTCAAACAGGGGGTCTTATGAGAAATCGGGGGAGCCGTTGCGTCAGGGCAACGGCAACACTCGCCGTTGCGGTGCTGCTTGGCGTGCTCGTCACGCCCACCGCGTTCGGCCAGCTGATTCAAGGCGGCATCGACGGCCTCGTGACCGACACGACGGACGCGGCCATCGTTGGTGCTGAAGTGACGATCACGAACGAAGCGACGGGGCAGGTTCGAACAGCCTCCACCGGGGCTGCGGGCAACTACAGCTTCCCAACGGTCAACACCGGAACCTACTCGGTCTCGGTGCAGTCCGATGGCTTCCAAGCCTTCCTCACCACCGGTGTCGTGGTGTCGCAGAACAACGTCACCCGTGTCAACGCACGGATGGAGATCGGTCAGATCACCGAGACCGTGACCGTCGAGGCGTCCGCGGCGACCTTGCAGACCGATCGCGCGGAAGTGCGCCAAGAGGTGACGGAAACGACGCTGAAGAACGTACCCGTCCCGCTTGGTCGCAACTACCAGATGCTGTTCGTGACTCTGCCTGGCTTCTCGCCTCCGCAGAACGCGCACTCCGTCCCGACCAATCCGACCCGCGCGGTGCGGTTCTCGGTCAACGGCACGAGCCGCTCGAACAACAACACGCGCATCGACGGTGCCTCGTCCACCAACATCTGGGTGCCGCACATGACGGGCTATAACCCGGCGCTGGAATCGATCGAGACGGTCAACGTCGTGACCAACTCCTTCGATGCGGAGCAGGGCCTTGCCGGCGGTGCCGCCATCAACGTGCAGATCAAGTCCGGCACGAACGATGTGCACGGCTCGGCATTCTGGTACAACATGAACCAGCGCGTCAAGGCGTACCCGTTCTTCAGCAATCGCAACTCGGACAAGCCGAAGCTGATCAACAACCAGTTCGGTGGAACGGTAGGCGGTCCGATCAAGCGCAACAAGTGGTTCTACTTCGTTAGCTACGAAGGGTCGTACGAATCGCAGTTCGCGCAGCGCTTCATCGACCTGCCGACCGAGAATATGCGCTTCGGCGACCTCAGCAGCTCGCCGACACCGATTTTCGATCCGCTGACAGGCGTTCAGGATCAGTTCGATGGCGGTTACGCCAGGGATCGGACAGCTTTCCCGGGCAACATGATCCCGCGCTCGAGGATCGACTCCGGCGTGGGCAACATGATCCATGCCGGGGACTTCCCGAATCCGAATCAGACCGGAACCGGGAGCTTGGGCCTCTCACAGAACTACATCGCTGACGGCTCGACCACGTTCTTCCGGGACACGGTGGATGCCAAGACCAACTTCAACCTGAATGACAGCACCACCGGGTTCATTCGTTTCAGTTTCCTGGACTACCGCATGGCCAACGCCCAGACGCTCGGCAAGTACGGCGGCAACCGCTTGCATCCGACGAATTCGAACCCCGGTTCGGGCTTCGGCAACACGTACTCGGGCACCATCTCGATGACGCACGTGGTGTCGCCGAACTTCCTGATCGACGGCTACTACGGGTATACCCTCGTGGATACGAATGTAGAGCAGCAGCGTCTCGACGAGAATCTCGGATGGACAGTCCTAGGCATCCCGGGACTCCAGTCCAGTCGATTCATCGACGGTGGATGGCCAAGGCTGAGGATCGACGGATTCGAGGGGCTAGGCATGTCGAATAGCTTCCAGCCGTACTATCGCTCCGACCCGCAGAACCAGTTCGTATTCAACGGGAACTGGACCGTGGGTACGCACAACATCCGATTCGGGACCGACATCTACCTGCAGGACTTGGATCACAACCAGCCGGAGTTCTCCGGGGGCACGGGAGCCGCGTCAGGCGAGTTCCGGTTCCGGCAGAACACGACCGAGTTGCGTGGCGGCCCGTCCGGAAACGACTACAACGCTCACGCAGCATGGCTGCTGGGGCTCCCGCAGAACGCGGGCAAGATCTGGCAGTTCAATGAGAACGGATACTTCACGCGAACGAGGCTCCTGAGCTTCTACGTGCGGGACCGCTGGAACGTCTCGCCCAAGTTGACGCTCAGTTACGGCTTGCGTTACGAGGTTTACCCTTTCCCGACCCGTCAAGACCGCGGCTTGGAGCGATACGATTTCGACAACAACAGGATCTGGGCTTGCGGAGTCGGTGGCATTCCCACGGACTGCGGAATTGACATCGGAAAGAGCAACGTCGTTCCCCGTCTGGGTATCGCGTACCGCATGGATGACAAGACAGTCATGCGAGTCGGGTACGGTGTTACGGTCGATCCCTTCAACTGGGCACGGCCGTTGCGCACGAACTACCCGATTATGGCCAAGGACGGCCCGCTACTGCCAAATGGCTTCGGGTACGCAACCACCTTGCGTCAGGGCTTAGAGGTTATCAACGAGCCCTCACTGGGAGATGGCGTCCTCGACCTCCCGCTCAACACGGTTGTGCGGACGATGGACACGAACAACCTCACCCGCGGCTATATCCAATCCTGGAACTTCACCATGGAGCGTCGCCTCGGCGATTGGATCGCCACCGCTGGCTACGTAGCCACGCGCTCGGTGAACCAGCTTGCCGGCTTGGAGCAGAACTGGGGCAATATCGGCGAAGGCGGGGCTGGTCGGAAACTGTTCCAGAAGTTTGAACGGACCGCGGGCACGACCCTCTTCGGCAGCCTCGGCACGGCCAAGTACGATGCGCTCCAAACCAAGCTGCAGCGCCGGTACCAGAACGGATTCCAACTGAACTTCGCGTATACCTGGGCACACGGTCGAGGCTTCACGGACGAAGACTCCGGGGATCAGCCGTTCTTCCGGATTCCCAGTTACTACAACCGGAATTACGCGGACCTCAACCAAGACATCAGGCACAACGTCCAGATCACAGCGATCTACGATACGCCGTTCGGCAGGGGCAAGCGGTATCTGACTGATAGCCCGCTCGGCAAGATCCTCGGTGGGTGGCAGCTTAATACTCTGAGCAGCCTCTACACCGGGAGACCGTTCTACATCCAAGCGAATTCAGGGGATCTGAACATTGCGTCGGGAGGCCAGATCGCCGACTGCAACGGCGAGCCGAACTACATCAAGTCGGGTAGCAACCAACTTTGGATCGATCCTGGCACATTCGCGCAACCGACTGGGGCGCGTTTCGGTACTTGTGGCCTGAACAACGTGCGTGGTCCGAGCACCCTGAATTTGGATATGGGCGTCTTCCGAAAGTTCCAGATCACGGAGAAGCTTGAACTGCAGGTCAGGGCCGAAGGCTTCAACATGACGAACACCCCGCACTTCGAACGACCGAACACACGGAATGTCAATCAAGGTGCGTTCATGCTCTTGAACCGCATCAGCAACACGGGACGCGAGGGTATCGACGAGCGGTTCTTCCGATTCGGATTCCGGCTCGGGTGGTAGCCAACGGTTAGCTTCGTTACTTTTTAGGGCCGCGCCAAGTTGGCGCGGCCCTTTCTGTCTTCAGTCATCAGCTTCGTCCGAACCCCGTCAGAAGTTCATCAGCCCGCTCGGCGGCACTCGGGTCGCCGATCCCCCGGCTGCTGATTGGCACCCGGGGACGAGGCCGGTTCTCGCGGCCAACCTTGTCCGCTACCGCCTGTCGGATCAGTTCCGCTTCGCTGATCCCCGTATCCCTTGCCGTGCGCGTCAGAGCTTCCTTGAGATCCAAGGGCAGACAAACAATTGTCTTATGCACTATAGGCACCATACCATCCCTTGACTGCAACGCTTCGCAGCTGCTGACCTGACATCAATCGGCGTCTCGGCACGGAACACCAGCTACCGCACGCAGGCATTACGCCGTGCGCACAAGTTGAATAGCCCTGCAGTTGTAGAATGCTGCCAGACCGCGATCTTGAACAGGTCGCGCAGGGAGGCTTCCGTGAGCGTGTTCACCCGACGGCGTGACTTCTTGGCCGCCGCTGCCAGTGCAGCGAGCGTTGCGGCGTATCCGGCGAGCGACACCGTCAATGTTGGTTGCATCGGGACCGGAGGGCGCTGTCGCGGGCTCATGCGCGCGCTTTCAGGCGTGCCCGGAACCAAGATCACGGCGGTCTGCGACATCTGGGATGACGCCCTCAAGCAAGCCAAGTCCCTCGCCGACCCGCAAGCCTTCGCTACCAAGGATTACGAGAAACTCCTGGCTCGCAACGATGTCGATGCGGTGATCATCGGCTCGCCGGACCATTGGCACGTTCCGATGACCGTGGACGCATGCGAGGCGGGCAAGGACGTCTTCGTGGAAAAGCCGTTGACGCATGACCTCAGCGAAGGCGAAGCCGTGGTCCGAGCGCAGGACGATTCCCAGCGAATCGTTCAAGTCGGCACCCAACAGCGGAGCATGCCCCAGTTCGAGAAGGCTCGCGAGGTCTTGAGGGCAGGGAAGCTCGGCACGGTTCACAAGGTCCATATGACGTGGAACCGAAACCGCACCACGGGCCCGCCGCGTTCCTACGACATTGATCCAAGCTCGGTGGACTGGGAACGGTTCCTAGGCAATGCGCCGATCCAACCGTTCGATCCGTTCCGGTTTCGGAATTGGCGCTGGTTCTGGGACTTCGGCGGCGGGATCCTGACCGACCTGATGGTCCACTGGATCGACGCGGTCTACTGGTTGCTGGACCTGCCGGATCCGTCGGTAGCGACCACTATCGGAGACACGTTCGGCTTCGACCGGTGGGAGACACCGGACACGATTCAGACGCTGTTGCAGTTTCCGGACCGTGAGTTGCAAGTCTACTTCGAGGGCACTTTCGTGAATCAGCGCAACAAGGCGATGATCGAAATCATGGGAACGCGCGGAACGATGTATCTCGACCGCGGGCGCTACGAAATCTATCCGGAACCCGAGAGCGGTCTGTCGCCTGAAGACTTCTCGCCTGGAACAAGGGAGCGCGGAGCGGACTTCGACGTGGACGGCGAGACGCCCCACCTCCAGAACTGGATTGATTGCGTCCGGTCTCGCAACAAGCCGGTGAATCCCGCTGAATCCGGGGTGAAAGCCTGCGTTGCCGCCCATATGGCGAACCTTGCGTTCCGTACCGGCCAAGTCGCGCGGCTTGACGACCTCAAGACGGGTGGTCTGGCCGCCTGATCTCGCGCCACTTCCGATGGCTCGACTCCGCCTCTCGTTCGGGCTATCGAAACGAAACCAGATCCGGGCGGTCGGCTAGGTGCGGCAATTCGTTGAATCCGTCTAAGGAGAGGCGCGATCCGCTGAACAGGAAGCTCGTGACCGAGCTGTTGCGAACCCGCCAGTTGATCTCGATCGCGGCTAGCGCGGGAGCCCCCATGCAGCCTTGCACGGCGACGCCTATTGGCCCGCCCGAGGTGAATACTGCCACCTGTACGCCCCTTCCTTGACTGGCCCGAATCTCCGCAAGAGCACTTGCCACTCGGTCCCTGAACGACTCCCAAGGTTCGAGGCCTTGCTCGTCCAGCAGACCGTCGACCCAGCGACGCACGAGGGCCTCGAACATCAGCTGAAACCGCCGATTGCGGTCGGACTCGTCAGCGTTCGATTGCCAAGCAGCCCAGAGCGGCGCGAATTCCGAGTCTGTGCGCGCCAGTTTTGGCGCGATCACGGTCGTCAAGTCCTGAGCGGTGTATTCGTTGAGTCCCGATATGACTGCCGCTCGAGGAAAGCTGACTCCTCCCTGCTCGAACGCCTCTGCAACCGCTTCGTAAGTCTCGCGCTGCCTCCGGAGCGTTCCGTGGAACGCGGCGTCGAATCGCGTCCCATGTCTAGCCCAGTAGCGACCGAGCTCCCGGGCCTGCTCCCAGCCGAGCGGACTCAAGCGATCAGGCTCGGCGGAGAAGGCGCAAGCCTGACCGTGACGAACCAGCAGGATCTTGCTCATGCTCCTCGGGCGGAACCGGAGTCCGTGGACTAGTGCGCTGTTCAGGCCGCCGACGGATCCGAACGAGTTCCCTACGCCAGCAGCGGGTCGATCACGTGGCCTCCGACATCGGTCAGACGGAAGTCCCGGCCGCGGAATCGGAAGGTTAGTTTCGTATGGTCGATGCCCAGCAAATGGAGGATCGTAGCTTGGATGTCGTGGACATGCACGGGATCCTTGGCGGATTGGAAACCGATCTCGTCGGTCTCCCCGACGTCTTGGCCCGGCTTGGTGCCGCCGCCGGCGAACCACATCGTGAAGGCGTCGATGTGATGGTTGCGGCCCACCGTGTCGCGCACCTCACCCATGGGCGTTCGACCGAATTCGCCGCCCCACACCACGAGCGTATCCTCCAACATGCCCCGCTGCTTGAGATCCATGATCAAGGCCTTGCACGCTTTGTCGGCGGACAGGCAGACATCGTCGAGATCCTTGTCCAATGACTCGCCGGGGCCGCCGTGGTGATCCCAGCTCGAGTGATACAACTGCACGAACCGTACGCCCCTCTCGACGAGGCGCCGGGCCAGCAGGCAGTTGTTGGCGAACGACTTCTCCCCTGGCTCGGCGCCGTATAGGTCGAGCGTCGCCTGGCTCTCGGTCGAGAAATCGATGAGTTCGGGACCGCTCGTCTGCATGCGGTGCGCCATCTCGTAGGCGGCGATGCGCGTGCCGATCTCGGGATCCCCGATCCGGTCCATGTTCATGCGATTCAAGTCGAGAATCGCATCGACGGTTGCCCGCTGACGCTGGCCTTGGAATCCGGCAGGGCTGCTCATGTTCAGGATCGGCGCCCCACCGGGCAGGAACGGTATGCCCTGATGCGCCGTGGGGAGGAACCCGCTGGCCCAGTTCATCGCCCCGCCGCGCGGACCGCGCGGACCGGACTGCAGCACCACGAAGTTCGGCAGGTCCTTCGCTTCGCTACCGATGCCGTAGCTCACCCACGAACCCATGCTCGGCCGCCCAAAGAACGGCGCGCCGGTGTTCATGAAGATCTTGGCGGGCGCGTGATTGAAGTTCTCGGTGCGGACCGTACGCACGAACGCCAGGTCGTCCACGATCTGAGCCGTATGCGGCAAGCACTCGGAAACCCAACGCCCGGACTGCCCGTGCCGGGCGAATTTCCGTTGCGTGCCGAGCAGTTTGGGAGGGCGGTTCGCGAAGGACTCCATGAAGGCGAAGCGCTTGCCCTCGAGCATCGATGGCGGCAGAGCCTGTCCGCTGAGCTTCTGCAACTCCGGCTTCGGCTCGAACAACTCGAACTGGCTGGGCGCGCCCGCCATGAACAGGTAGATCACGCTCTTGGCGCGCGGCTCGTGGTGCAATCCGCGCGCCCCGGTCGCCGGCCGAGCGAAGAGTTGATCTCCGACGAACAGCGACGTCAGGGCTAGCTTGCCGACCCCGATTCCGCAGTCCTGAAACAGCTGGCGCCTCGTGCGTTGCGCAAGCCCCGTCTGAATCGTGCTCATGGGTGTGGCTCCACTCTACTGGCGGGTGACGAATTCGTCGAGGTTAATCATGACACGCGCCGCGGCCGTCCACGCCGCGTCAGCGGCGGAATCCTCTCCGGCCGATTCGAGAGCGTCCGGATCCGTCGCGAATTCATCTGTCATCAACGCGATGAAGCCTGCCAAGCGGTCGCGCTCGACCCGCTGGGGCGGTCGTGCCAGACACACCTCGAACGCGTAATCGATACGCTCTTCGATGTCCGCCGAATGGTCGCGGACCCGCCTTGCCAAGGCACCCGCGAACTCGGCCTGCGCCTCGTCGTTGAGCAGCGTGAGCGCCTGCAGCGGCGTATTGGATCGATTCCTTCGGGTGACGGACTCTTGGGCGTTCGGCGCGTCGAACAGCACGAGTCCGGGATGCGCGGCGGAGCGGATGAAATAGGTATACATGCCGCGGCGGAAGCGATTCGGGCCGTCATCGGCCTTCCACTTGCGATCGACCTGCGTGAACTGACCGGCCCCCGCGGGCTGGGGAGGGTAAACGCTCGGTCCGCCGACTGCAGGGGTGAGCAGCCCCGCAGCCGAGAGAGTGGCGTCGCGGATGATCTCGGCCTCCAGGCGCAAACGGTTCTGTCGCGCGAGGAGGCGGTTGGTCGGATCGGCCTCGTCCGCGTCGGCTCGATACGCCGACGCCTGCCGGTAGGTCGAGGAATTCAGGATCAGCCGGTGCATGTCCTTGAGGTTCCAGTCGCGACGGACGAACTCCGCAGCCAGCCAATCCAGCAACTCGGGATGGCTGGGCAGCGTACCTTGGGATCCGAAGTCGTTCTCGGTCTCCACGATGCCCAAGCCGAAATAGCGCTGCCAGACGCGATTCATGGTCACGCGCGGGGTCAGCGGATTTTTCTCGGAGACCAGCCAGCGCGCCAGTCCCAGCCTGCTGCGCGGGGCGTCCTCCGGGAGCGGCGGCAGCACGGCGAGCGTGCCGGGTTCGATATCCTCGCCCCGTCGCGTGAAATCGCCCTGCACGTGGAGGTAGGAGTCGCGTGGCTCGGGCAGGTCCCGCATCACCATCGTCCACTCGATCCGCGGGATCTCCTTGCGCAACGCCAGAATCTGATCCTTGATTTCCGTGTACTCCTGCTCGTGCTCGTACAGGATTCGATCCAGCACGTTCTCGTGCAAGTTCGAGCGCTCGCCTTCCGGGATGGCAGCGATCTCGCGCGCCCGTTCGATGTCCTCGATGTCTCCGGGCGGGTGACGCTCGTTCCACGCGGCTTCCAGCTGACGACGCAGCTCGACCAATGCGCTCTCCTTGCCCTTGATCTGCGCGCGCAAGCTGTCGCGTTTCGCCAGGGCTTCCGGCTCGCCGAACTCGAGGATCGGCTCCATCATGCGACTGCGCCCCACCGCTTCGCTCAGGTTGCCGCCCAGTTCGTCGACGTTGTTGAAGAACGAGTACATCTGGAAGAACTCGCGTTGCGAAATGGGATCGAACTTGTGATCGTGACAGCGCGCGCAAGCCAGCGTGAGCCCTAGGAACGCCGCCCCTGTCGTGCGGACGCGGTCGACGACCGCGTCGACGCGGTACTGCTCGAAATCGATCCCGCCCTCTTGATTGATCATCGTGTTGCGATGAAAGCCCGTAGCGATCAACTGGTCGTTGGTTGCGTTCGGCAGGAGGTCGCCGGCGACTTGCTCGATCACGAATTGGTCGAACGGCATGTTGTCGTTCAGCGCGTTGATCACCCAATCGCGGTAGCGCCAGATCGAGCGATCCCCGTCGATGGAGTAGCCGTTCGTGTCGGCGTAGCGCGCGATGTCGAGCCAGTGCCTGCCCCAGCGCTCGCCGTAATGAGTGGACTCGAGCAGCCGCTCGACCAAGCGACCGTACGCGCCGGGTACTGCATCGTTCACAAAGTCGCGAACTTCCGCCGGGCTCGGGAGAAGCCCCGTCAAATCCAGGCTCGCCCGGCGGATCAATGTCCGGCGGTCCGCTTCCGGGGACGGCTCCAAGCCTGCGGATTCGAGCTTGGCGAGTACGAACGCGTCGATCGGGTTGCGGCCCCAGCCCTGACTGTCCACGCTCGGAGGCTCGGGTCTCTGGATGGGGCGAAGAGACCACAGGGAAACGGCGGATGCGGGATTCCCGGGCGGGCCGCCCCATGCCGCCCCATCGCGAATCCATGTCCGGAACGCTTCGATTTCCGAATCCGCGAGCGGTCCCGTCGGTGGCATCCGCAGGGTGCCGGAATGCTCGATCGCCTGGACCAGAAGGCTCTCGTCCGGACTGCCTGGAGAGATCGCCGGCCCGCGAGTCCCGCCCAGCAAGGACGACTCACGCGAGGCGAGCGAAAGGCCGCTCGTCTGGAGTGCTTCGCTGTGGCAGCTCAGGCAGCGAGTCGCGAGAACCGGCCGAATCTTCTCCTCGAAGAACCTGACGCTATCGGATTGCGCCGAGGCACTCGATACGGAGAGAACCGCTATGACCAGGACGATGCGACAAAGCACGGCTGTAGGCATTGTAGTTGCAGAGGCGAGTCGCTCGCCATCTCGACACCCGCTGACCGGGTGCGACTCGCGTACAAACCTCCCGCCCCAGTCAGTTCAGGAAGGCTGCGATGAGGCGCCCGGCCTGATCGGCGTCTTCGAATTCCAAGCCGGTGACGCCGATGACGTATTTGTCCTTCGGAAAGATCAATGTCGGCGTCTCGCCGTCCATGCCGAAAAAACCGCCGAAATGGAGTATGAACTCGGAATCGGCGAGGGTGTCGCGGTAGTCCATCGCGAGGAACATCGCCTGCTCCGCGTTCCTGCGGAGCGCGAAGAAGACTTGGTACTTCAGTCCGTCCCGCTCGTACTCTGCGAGGTTGCCGCCCGGCATGAACTCCTTGCCGCCAAGCTGCGCCGGGATCACCTTGGATTCGACCAAGCCCGTCTTGTCGAAGCGGTGGGTTTCGTCGCGAACCGGCTCCGCAGGCGCGGCTCGCTTCGTACTCGCGGCCGACTGCCCGGATGGCGAAGATCCGCAAGCCAGTGCGCCCAAGAGCGCGATGCAGAGTGCGAGGCGGAGCATGCTAGGGGTCTCCCAACCAGCCCTAATTGCATTGTACCGATTCGCGGCCCGAGGGTTACGGAGGACCCGCGCTGCTGACTTGAACTGCTCGGGAGATCCTCCAGAGCCTGTCCCAGACCCAGGCTGCGGCCGCCCGCCAAGGCAGATCGGCTAGGAACAGCAGTCCGGCCCGAGCGGCCTTCGGAGGGGCGAGAAACGCAGCCGCGCTTGCGTGCGTTTGTTGTAATGGACTGAGTATGGCGGATCCGTTGCAGTTGCGGAAGCTCCGCAAGGACGTTGACGCTTGGAATCGTTGGCGCGGGCAAAATCCAAGTCTCCGCATCGATTTGAGCGGCGCCGACCTCAGCAACTGCGACCTGCGGCTGGCGAACCTACGAGACGCGGACCTGCGTGAGGCGACGCTCATCATGGCGAATCTCACCGGTGCCGACCTGCGCGGCGCCGACCTAAGGAACGCGGTTGGCGTGGGAGCGAGGATGATCGGCGCCGATATCAGCGACACCGACTTGCGCGGCGCGGATATTCGCACTGCCGAGGACTTGACCCCGGAGCAGTTGCTGCAGACTCGCGGAGACGAGGCAACCGTCTTGCCGGACCATATGGATCATCCGGAACACTGGCGGAAGTAAGTGCGCGCGGAGCTGCCTACACGCGCTGCAGCACCTCGTCGGTCATTTGCTTGCAGGTCATGCGGCCTCCCAAGTCCT
Source organism: Bryobacterales bacterium (assembly GCA_965242625.1). Classification (GTDB taxonomy): domain Bacteria; phylum Acidobacteriota; class Terriglobia; order Bryobacterales; family UBA6623; genus VXMF01. The sequence goes on from CBDEST010000005.1 coordinate 3,576,020, forward strand.
GCGTGCGACAGGAGGGATCCGCCAGTGTGCGCCGGACGGCATCCCGGATCGCGTCCCCGCATCCCGGCCAGTCGAGCCAGTCGAGCATCATGGCGGCGGACAGAATCGTAGCTAGCGGATTGGCGATTCCCTGACCGGCGATGTCGGGGGCGCTGCCGTGCGCCGGTTGGAACACCGCGTGACGGTCTCCGATGTCCGCCGAAGGGGCGAGCCCCATGCCTCCGATGATGCCTGCAGCGAGATCCGAAAGGATGTCCCCGAACATGTTCTCGGTGACGATCACGTCGAACCGCTCCGGCTGCTGCACGAGGTAGAGCGCGGCAGCGTCGACATACACTCGTTCTGTCTCGATGTCCGAGTGCTCCTCCGCGATTTCGTCGAACACCTCTCGGAAGAACGCCATCGCGGGCAATACATTGGCTTTGTCTACAAGCGTGACCCGGTGCTTCCGTCGCGCTGCCGCTTCGAACGCCGCCCGCACGATCCGCTCTGTCTTCGAGCGAGTGACGCGCATGGCGTTCTCGACGACGTCGGCTCGCGGAGCGTGGCGCGCCTTCCTCTCGGCGAACAAGCCCTCCGTGTTCTCGCGGTACAGGACGATATCGATGTCGCTAGCTCGCTTACCCTTGAGCGGTGTCAAATCCTCTTGATGGAGCTGGACCGGGCGAACTCCTTGATAGAGGTCGAGATCCTCTCGAATATCGATTTGCGGGGCCATCTCGGTGCCGTTCGGCCAACGCACGTGGGGCAGGCCCATAGCGCCGAGAAGAATCGCGTCGCACTCGCTGGCTTGCGCGAGCGTTTCGGCAGGCAGCGGGTCGCCCGACTTCAAGTACTCGCCAGCGCCGACCGAGAAGACCTCGAACTCGAGGACGAGGTCGTCCGAAGCGACCTCCACAGCCTTCAGGATTTCGACTGCGGCCTCGGTCACCTCAGGGCCGATACCGTCGCCGGGCAATAGTGCGATTCGCAGGCAGCTCAATCGAACATTCCCCCAGTCTCGCTATCCTAACCTCATGCCGGTCGGCCCGGGAGATGTCGAGTCGGTGGTCACCGAACTCTGCGAAGGCAGCGGGTACGTCGTCTTCGAAGACTTCTTCGATTCGGAACTGGTGCGATCCGCTCGGGAGAGAATCTATCGCCTAATCGCAGAGGAGCCGGGCCGCACATCGCACTTCTACGGCGATGACGTGAACCGGGCCCAGGCGCGAGTGTGGAACCTGCCCGCCAAGTACGAAGTGTTCCGTCGCTTGTGCGCCGACGAGCGCATGCTCGCGATCCTGCGGCCGATCCTAGGCGAAGACCTCATGCTGAGTTCCTTTGCCGCGAACGTGCTGCATCGAGGTGCCCAAGCCCAGGAGCCGCATGTCGATTACCCGTACTGGGATCTCCACGACCGCGAGCGCTGGCCTCGCGCCCTCAACGCCAGCTATTTCCTCGCCGTCGAGTCCGTGATCCCGCTGGACGAGTTCACCGTGGAGAACGGCGCGACTGCGATCATGCCCGGCAGTCAGAAACTGGCTTGCTGGCCCGATACCGCGGAGTTCGCCGAGCGCCACATTCGAGTCACCATGCGTCCCGGCGCGTTGCTTCTCTTTCCCGCGTTGATGTGGCACGCGGGCCAGGCGAATCAGTCCGACGCGTCCCGGGCGGCCCTGCTCGGTTCCTACACGATGAAGTCAATCAAGCCGATCGAGGACTGGAGCCGGTGCATCGACCGCGAGGAGGCACTCGGCTACGGCCAAGCCATGCAGGACCTGCTCGGACTGCATTATCCGTATCCTGCCGTGATGGACCGGCTTCCGGGCCGGAGTTCCGAGGGCTCTCGCAGCACGAAGTCCATCCTCGCGGAAGCCGATTCCACAGGAAGGGATCAATAGCCACATGTCCACCATCACCCGGCGCGAGCTGCTCGGAGGGTCGGTGCTGCTCGGAGCTACCGCTTGCGTCGCGCCGAAGGTCGATCAGCGACCGAACATCCTCCTTGTTTACTCCGACGACCAGTCCTACCCGCACGCTTCGGCGCTCGGGGATCCTGTCGTGCGCACGCCTGCGTTTGATCGGGTTGCTGCCGAGGGGGTCGTGTTCACGCAGTCCTACACGGCTTGCCCTTCTTGCACGCCCTCGCGCTCGGCATTGCTCACCGGACGCCATATCTGGCGCATCGGAGAGGCGGGCGTCCTCTATGGAACGTTGCCTCCCGAATACCCGCTGTTCACCCACGCTCTCGAAGATGCCGGGTACCACACCGGCTTCGTGGGCAAGCCTTGGGCTCCGGGCGACTGGCAGGCCGGCGGCTTGGAACGGCATCCCATCGGCACCGAGTACAGCGACCGCTTGGAAGCCGATCCGCCCGCGGGCATTGACTTGCGCGACTACGCCGCCAACTTTGAAGACTTCCTCGCGGCGCGCCCGGGGGGTGCGCCGTTCTTTTTCTTCTTCGGAGCCACCGAGCCGCACCGCGATTATGAGCCCGGTATCGGCATCCGGAGCGGCTTGGACCCTGACAAGGTTGAAGTGCCTCCCTACCTGCCAGACGCTCCCGAGGTCCGTTCGGAATTGCTGGACTACTACTACGAGATCGAGCATTACGACCGTCATCTCGGGCGCATGCTCGCCACCTTGGAACGCATGGGCGAATTGGACAACACCCTCGTGGTCGTGACGTCCGACAACGGCATGCCGTTCAGCCGCACCAAGTCGACGCTTTACGATGGCGGCACTCGCATGCCGACCGCCGTGCGCTGGGGCGACCGGGTTCCCGCTGGACGGCAAGTCGACGATTTCGTTGGCCATATCGACTGGGCTCCCACGTTCTTGGAGGTCGCCGGCTTGGGACCGCTCCCCAGCCATGACGGGCGTAGCGTCCTGTCCCTGCTCGAGGCCGAAGGGTCGGGCGTTCTCGACCCGGCGCGTGACCACGCGCTCACCGCGATGGAGCGGCACACGTGGTGCCGTCCCGACGGGGCTACGTATCCCATGCGGGCGATTCGCACGCACGACTACTTGTACATCCGCAATTTCGAGCCGGACCGCTGGCCGACCGGAGGCCCGGAGTTCATCTCTTCCAACAAGGCGCCCCACGGGGATTTGGATGACGGACCGTTCAAGGACTTCATGCTGCGTCCGGAGACCCGTCGCGACTTTCCGAAGGAATTCGAGTTGAGCTTCGGAAAGCGTCCCGAGGAAGAACTCTACGACTGCCGCAACGATCCCCACCAGATAGACAACATTGCTGGCGACCCCGCCTACGCGGAAGTGCGAGACGAACTCCGGGCGCGACTGGAGGACGAACTGCGAGCGACCAAGGACCCGCGCATGGAAGGGCGCGACCCTTGGCAGGCCTACGCCTACCGCCAAGTCGATGGCTTCGGGGCCACCTTCAATCGAACGCTCAGCGAGGAGGAGCGCCGCGCCGCGCGGGAACGCGGCAAGCACGCGGTCGGGCACGCCCTGCCCGCGGAATAACCGGGCTCACCGACGGTCGTCGGAGTCCAGCAGAATCGTGACCGGCCCTTGGTTGACGAGTTCGACCCGCATGAACGCTCCGAACTCTCCGGTAGCGACTACCAAGCCGTCGCTCCGCATGAGGTTCACGTAGCGCTCGTAGAGTGACTTGGCAACCTCCGGTGGGGCCGCGCTGTCGAAACTCGGGCGGAGTCCGCGTCGCACGTCGCCGTAGAGCGTGAATTGCGGCACGACCAAGACTTCGCCGCCAACGTCCCGGACCGACAGCTTCATGCGTCCGTCAGGTCCCTCGAATATCCGCAGGCCCGCGGTCTTGGCCGCCAGGTACGCCGCTTCCTTCTCTGAATCGCTCTTCCCGACCCCGAGCAACACGAGCAAGCCGCGGTCGATCCGTCCGATGCGCTGTCCCTCGACAGTCACTTCGGCCGCACTCACTCGCTGGATCACCGCCCGCACGAGCGCACCATTGTAGCGACGGTCTTCGCGTGCCTCTGATTTCTCCCTGTTCGGGTATCCTAGTGCCATGCGATTAGGCATTCTGGGGGTCTGCGCCCTCGTTCCTCTCTTGGCTCAGGTGGATCAGGATCGACTGAACCGAGCGGATTCCGAGCCGCACAACTGGCTCACTTACAACGGCACATACTTCAGCCAGCACCACAGCAAGCTCGAGGGAATCGACCGTGCGAATGCCTCCGCACTCGAGCTGCAGTGGGTGTATCAGGCTGCCTCGACGGACAAATTCCAGACCACTCCGCTGGTGGTGGACGGTTTGATGTACCTGACCGAGCCCCCCAACAAGCTGGTTGCGCTCGATCCCACCTCGGGGCGCGAGTACTGGGTCCACGAGCACGAGTTGCCCACGCGCATCTATCCCTGCTGCGGTCGCGTCAACCGCGGCGCTGCGATCTGGGGCGAAACCCTGTATTGGGGCACGCTCGACGCCAAACTGCTGGCTCACGACGCCAAGACCGGTCGCAAGCTATGGGAGACAGTGGTCGTCGAGGACTACGAGAAAGGCTACGCGCTCACCGTCGCGCCTCTGGTGATCAAGGACAAGGTCATCGTCGGTACGGCCGGCGGCGAGTTCGGCATCCGCGGCTACTTGGCCGCGTACGACGCGGACACCGGAGACGAGGCGTGGCGGTTCTACACGATCCCGGGACCGGGCGAGCCGGGCCACGAGACTTGGGAAAACGACGCATGGAAAACGGGTGGCGGTTCGATCTGGCTGACGGGTTCGTACGATCCGGAATTGAATCTCACGTACTGGGGCGTGGGCAATCCGGCCCCGGACTGGAATCCCGATGTCCGCCCGGGCGACAACCTCTACACCGACTCGGTCATCGCCTTGGACGCCGATACCGGCAAGCTCCGCTGGCATTTCCAATTCACGCCGCACGACGAGTGGGACTGGGACGCTGTGCAGATTCCCGTCCTAGCCGATCTGGAATGGGAAGGGCGCATGCGCAAGCTCATGCTTTGGGGGAATCGCAATGGATTCTTCTACGTGCTGGACCGCGAGACCGGCGAGTTCCTGCTCGGCAAGCCGTTCGTCAAGCAGACTTGGGCGGCCGGCCTTGACGAGGACGGTCGCCCGGTCAAGATTCCCGGCCGCGGTCCCAGCAGCGAGGGCACCAAGACCTGGCCCGGCGTGCAGGGAGGGACCAACTGGTACGCCCCGTCCTTCAGTCCCGTCACCAAATTGTTCTACCTTCCCGTCTGGGAAGGGTACTACTCGACCTACTTCAAGTGGGATCAGCCGTACGAACCCGGTACCCGCTATCTCGGAGGGTCGCCGCGCAGCCCGGTCTCCGCCACGAGCCGTCGCCGTTTCATGAACTACACCGAAGAAGACGGCTACGGCGCGGTTCGCGCCCTCGACCCGCTAACCGGGGAGAAGGTCTGGGAGTTCTCGATGACGGACGTGACGGACTCGGGCTTGCTGACGACCGCTAGCAACGTCCTGTTCTCCGGCAGCCGCGAAGGCCATTTCTTCGCTCTCGATGCGACGAACGGAAAGATCCTGTGGCAACGCTATCTCGGCGGTCAAATCGCTGCCTCTCCGATCACGTACGAGGTGGATGGCCGGCAATACGTTACAGTGGCCGCCGGCCACGCCGTGTTTACGTTCGCGTTGCCCGAGTGAGGGGGAATCGTCGATGAAGAGGGATCGAGTCTTGCCTAGGTGGACAATTCTGATCGCCACCGCGCTGCTCTGGGCCGGTCCGGCACTCGCTCAGGAGAATCGTTCAGTGACGCACTGGGTATATTTCGGCACGGGCGCGAGTCACATCTACGTGTCCTCCTTTGACGAGGAGGCCGGCGCGCTCGGCGTGCCGCGGGAGGCGGCCGAGATCGAGAGGCCGGGCTTTCTTGCGATTCATCCGCAGGGCGAGACGCTCTATGCCGTGGGCCGCGAAGCCGGGGGCGGAGGTGCGCCGAAAGGCATTGCCGCGGCCTTCGCGATCGATCGGTCGACCGGGGGGCTGCGAGAACGCAATCGGAGCGGCACCGCCGGTCGCGGCGCGGCCCATGTCGCCGTGAACTCGGCCGCTACCGGATTGGCGGCGGTCAATTACGGAGACGGTAACACCGTGTCCCTGTCGATCCAGCCGGACGGTCGAGTCGGCGAGCTGGTATCCGACCTCCGGCACAGCGGCTCCAGCGTTAATCCGCAACGCCAAGGGGAGCCGCACCCGCACTCTGCGAACTTCACGCCCGACGGGCGGCTGGTGATTGTGCCGGATCTCGGCACGGACGAGTTGGTCGCGTACGAGTTTGATTCGCGGACGGCCCGCTTGCAGCGGCGTAGTGATCCGCAGCTGAAGATGCCGCCCGGATCCGGCCCGCGTCACATGACGTTCCATCGGAACGGGCGTTGGGCCTACGTGATCAACGAACTCGCCTCGACGGTCGCGTTCGTGGAGTACGACCCGAGTGCCGGGTCGTTGCGCACCGTGCAGATCATCAGCACGCTTCCCGAGGGCTACGACGGGCCGCCGAACACCACGGCCGAAGTGCTCGTTCATCCGAATGGACGATTCCTGTACGGATCCAATCGGGGGAGCAACACGATCGCGGTGTTTGCGATCGACCCGTCCAGCGGCCGCCTGTCCGCAGTGGAGCGGGTCGCAACTGGCGGCGATTGGCCGCGCAATTTCAAGCTCACGCCGTCGGGCCGTTTCCTGCTCGTGGCGAACCAGCGTTCGGACGATGTGCGAGTCCTGCGTGCCGACTCCGAATCGGGTCGACTCGAGCTTACGGGAGCGAGCGTTTCGTTACCGTCGCCGATGTGCGTGCGGTTCGTGCCCGCGAGATAGGGATCCAGAAACATCGAGTGTCCGAGGCTCGCTGCCAAGCAAGGCACCGGTCGGCAGAAATGTATCCGCTCCAGCAAGGGTTCGCACTGTCGAACTCCGCGGTGGCGGGAGCGGTGTGCTTGATCGATCCATGAATAACACCACTTTGACCGCGAGAATAAGCATTACCGCTAGCGGAGCTATTGCCCCGGCAATCATCCGGCGGAGGATCTTCAACGTGGATTCCATGGCATCGAAACGGGCGTGCAAGTCGCTGCGAAAGGCCTTGAACACCGTCTCTGTGGCGACACTTCGCTCGATCTGGCCCGAGCCCGGCGATTCCTCAGCGGGCCGCAATTCGCCGGTATTCTCGCCATCTCCAGACGACACGACGACTACGGTCGGTCGCGGCGGTCGCATCGCGAAAAGACCAAGTGAAACAATGCCTTTGGGGTGAGCTGGACACTCGCCGGAGAGTCGTAGCCTGCCAGTGACCGTGTTCATGATCTTGGCCCCGCAGCGGCCGGACGCGTCCTCAGAGAGGAGCGCAGTGGTGGCCTACCGCGCCAGTTGCGCGAGCCTTTGTCGAAGCGGCTGTTTCGTGGCGGAAAGCTAGCTGGGATCGCGATTTGTGTTGGTCAGGCGAAGCGTTCGGCGGGGGCTCACTCGGGCGCGATCCAGATGTTGGTGCTCCCAACCCGCGCAACCAGTCCGATCGGCCCCGACTCTAATGGCAATCCGCGAGATTGATGTCGAGGGTATTGCCTTCCGCGCCACGGAAGGTAGGTTGCGGTTGCCGTGCGACGGCTGCTAGCGAGCAGTCAATCGGCTTGCTTGGCGCGGCGCAGGCAGGCTTGGCTGAGATCGTAATCCGTCTGCAGGGACATCCACAGATCCGCAGTGGACCAGCCCGCGGCTTCCATTCTCAGGGCCAGGTCGCTTGAGATACCGCGACGGCCGCTTAGCACCTGCTCAAACTCGGCTTCGTCCACCCCTAGAAGTCGCGCAGCCGTGTCCGCAGCTATGTTCCCGTCCAAGCAGTAGTTCCGGATCAGAGAGCCGGGGTGGGGCGGGTCGCGCCGCAGGCGCTGTACGCTCGCATGGAGCTGCTCGGCGGGGATTTCTCCGTTGACGGTGTACATAGCTTAGCTACGGTGGTCGTCAACCACTCTCACATCAAAGGCGTTCCCATCTTCGAAACGGAAAACAAGCCTGTAACGGTTGTCCACTTCAACAGCGTACAGCGCAGCACCCTTAGGAGCCTGTTGCAAAAGTGTCAACAGCGGTGTCGATGGTCGCCTCTGGATGTCGATACGGCCCCAACATGGGCAGTCGCGCCCTCTGAAGGCCAGATTTCCGCTATTTGGGGGCTTTCGACTGCCGATTCCGTGGACCTCGCGAGCCGACGGACTTTTTCAACAGGCTCCTAGCGCAGTAGAGTCACGGCGAGGGCTGAGACTCCGCGCGGCTCGAGGTCAAGCGGAAACCGAGGCGAGCCCCTCGCAGCGGCTCATTTGCTAAACCCCTTAGCGATACTTCTCAAGCCTGTTCGATATGCATCCCGAACTCGAAGCGCGGTTCTCGGCTGAAGTATGCAGGCCATCCAATTCCGTCCTATCTAACCCGGATGGAGAGACCTTGGTGCAATAGAGCGCTAACGTTTTCCCAGAAGCTGTTCCTTGAGATCTGCAAGTTCGGCTTCGATGTCGCTGGCCCGTTGCTCGGCCGCGATGCGCCCGTCGCGTTCTTTCAAGCGCTCGTCGCGTTCCTTCAAGCGCCCGGCGCGTTCCTTCAAGCGCTCGTCGCGTTCCTTCAAGCGCCCGGCGCGTTCCTTCAAGCGCCCGTCGCGCTCCCTTTCGCACCGGGCACGCACTTCGCGTTGATCCAACAGGTATTCCCGGGCCTCTGGATCCCACAGGCGCATGCGGCCATCCACGAACCGAAACTCCAAGCCCAGCGTCTCGCTCGTTGCCGTCAGCAGGCCGTCCGGGCCACTCCGCCCGCTCACGCGCTTGTAGACACCGTCCTCAAGCCGGAATAACTGCAGGCGCGGCCGATGCATGCCCCCTTTCGGGTCAAACACGCAGTATTCCCGCACTCCCATCCTCTCGTATGTGTTCTTCTTGCTCCCCAAGTCGTTCTCGTAAGTCCCCTCCGAGGCCACTTCAAGCACAAAGTCCGGCACCTTCCCCTCCTCCCAGACTTTGTAGCTCGGACGATGCTTGTCGGAGACCCCGAACACAACGAATAGGTCCGGCACCGACAGGTACCTAATCCCATCCTCCCGGTAGCACAGCAGCAAGTTGATGGCTACGAATGTGTTCGGGTAACGCTCATAGCGCGCGAGCAGCGCGCCGTACGGCCCGTTGAGCGTGTGCGATTGCCAACTGTTATCTGGCATCGACTGGCAATTCGAACTGGAGCAGAGGGCCTCGGTGGGCTCCGGTGCCAGTCCCAGGCCGGGCAAGGCGTCGCGGGCCGCGGCCGGGAACGAACCTGCACTGCCGGGGCCGCCCTTGAAACGACTGCTTGTTCGCCGTGCGGCGCAATCAAGCGCACCGAACCTGCTGGGAGTAGTCTAGCGCAGTCAATTCGCAGGGAGGGCGGAGACTCCACGCGGCTCGAGAGTGAGTGGGAACTGCCGCGAGCCCCTCGTGGCACCCTTCGGCCAATCGCCACGGCGAGACGCTTCGATCCCGCGCGGCGGAGGTGCCGACCTCAAGTACGGGTCATGGCCGCATCTAACGGGCGATGCAGTTTCGTCCAATCCAACTCGGTTGGTCAGATACTCGCGGGACAGAGCACTAAGGTTTACCCCGAAGCCGCTCCTTGAGAGACTCCACTTCAAGTTCCAGCCTGGCCGCTCTTTGCTCGGCCGCGATCCGTCCGGCGTGCTCCCCCACGCGCCCCTCGCGTTCCTTGAGCCGCCCCTTGCGTTCCTTGAGCCGCGCATCCCGTTCCCTGAGCCGTCGGTCGCGTTCCTTGAGCCGTCGGTCGCGCTCCCTGAGCCATCGGTCGCGCTCTTCGGCGTATTCCAGCAGGTACTCCTGGGCCGCCGGATCCCACAGGCGCAAGCGGTCATCCTCAAACCGCAATTCCAATCCCAGCGACTCGCTCGGCACCGCTAGCGAACCGTGCGGGTCCTCGCTCCCTTGCACGCGCTTGTAGACCCGATCCTCTTCTCCCGCCAGCCGAAACAGCTGCAGGCGCGGTAAGTGCAACCCTCCCATCGGATCGTACACGCAGTATTCGGGAATGCCAATCCGCGCGTAGGTCTCCATATTGCGCCCCAGATTGTCCTCGGCGGTCTCTTCCGAGGACACCTCGAGCACGAAGTCCGGCACCTTCCCTTCCTCCCAGACCTTGTACCAATCGCGGTGCCGGTTCGCGACCCCGCTCGCGACGAACAGGTCGGGGGCCACCACGTCCGCGGGCTCGCCCTCGGTGTAGTACAGCAGCAGGGCGATGGCCACGAGGGTGCTCGGATCGTCCATGTAGTGCGTGTACAGCATGTCGTACTTCGCGACCATCGTGCGCGACTGCCAAGTGTTATCCGCCAGCAGCTTGCCGCCTAAACTGGGATAGAAGACCTCCTTGGGTGCCGGTGCGGGTGCCGGATAGGGAGGCGGGGGCAGAGGTCGCGGCTGGGGACGGACATGCGCCGCCGGGGGAGGAGCTTGAAACGCTTTCTTGTTCGCCATGGGCCGCAAGCAGACGCGCCGGGACTGCTGGGAGTAGTCTAGCGCAGTAGAGTCGCAGGGAGGGCGGAGCTTCCGCGCGGCTCGAGGTCAATCGGAAGTGGGGGCGAGACCATCGCGGGGGATCCTCGGAGACTCTCCTCAGCGGGACTCCTCAATTCCGTCCGACGGGGTGACCAACCTCAGCTTGCGGTTCTTGGCTGAAGCTGGTGTGCGATCCATTTGCGCCCGAACCGACTCGGATGGAGACTCCGCTGCGGAGCAGAGTGCTACAGAGTCTTCCGAAAGTCAACTTTGGGATCCGGTCGATCAGCCTAACGCTCGCGGCGGGCTGCGGTCGCGGCCTTTCCATGTTTCTCGATTCTGAAGCCTCCTCAGACGCTTCAAACGTTAACTTGAATCGCTGAGCCTTGAACAAGACTTTCGGAGGACTCAGTAATGTTCTTCCAAGCGGCGTTTCTTGAAGCCTGCTAGTTCGGTTTCGAGGTCACGTACCCGTTGCTCCGATGCGATGCGCTTATCGCGTTCTTCCAAGCGCTCGGCGCGTTCCTTGAGGCACCCGGAGTGCTCTTCTTGGGGTTCCAGCAGGTATTCCCGAGCCCCTGGATCCCGCAGGCGCAAGCGGTCATCCTCAAACCGCAGTTCCAAGCCCAGCGTCTCACTCTTCACCGCCAGCGCACCGTCTGGATCCACCTGCCCGCTGACGCGTTCATAGACCCCTCCCTCCGGACATCGTAGCTGTCGCGTTTCTTGCCTGGAACGCCAAATACCACCATTAGATCGGGTGCCACCACCTCTCTGCGCTGAGCGTCCTTGCAGGACAGCAGCAAGTTGGTGCCCACGAAGGTGTCGGGAGCGCCCACGTAGCGTGTCGCCAGCATGTCGCGCTGCACATGCACGGTGTCCGCTTGCCAACTGTTCTCTGGCATTGGCTTGCAATCCGCGTTGGAGCGATTGACCCGAGCTAGCGGGCCCCCATCTTCTTCCGAGCCTACTCGGCTGGAAAGGAGTTCGAAGAACAGAACGCGAGGAGCCTGTTGAAAAAGTCCGTCGGCTCGCGAGGTTCACGGTATCGGCGGTCGAAAGCCCCCAAAATGGCGGAAATCTGGCCTTCAGAAGGCCCGGCTGCCCATGTTGGGGCCGTATCGACATCCAGAGGCGACCATCGACACCACTGTTGACACTGTTGCAACAGGCCCTTAGGCTCCAAACGGTGCAGGCGAAGGCCAGGCAGGCGCAGTGCCTCGGGAGAAGATGCGCGATTCAGAAGCAGCAGGTGCTCGATCTTATCGGCATGGTTGGCCGGCAGGTAGCGGCGGTCGCCGTGGGCGAAGCGGTTGGTGGCGCGGTTGCCGTAGGACGGGATGCTCATGATCTGGATCCGATCATCAGTTTGAGTCGGGACGGTAGAATCCGAGAATTTCCTGAGAAACCGACTGCGGTGCTCGGTGACGGCCAATGTTGGCGCGACCAATGGAGGATGGTCTGCAAGCGACTATTTGGATGGCGGGTCCCAAGCGTCCGAGTGGTCAGCGAATACGATTAGCGCAGATGCCTCAACGAACCGGGCCATTGCTCCGTTTCCGCCCTCGTCAATCCCTTATGCTTGACTGACCGTCTCCCGTCTTGATCATTCCGGCAAAGGAATTCTCGGCTTGGGCCCGCCGATAGAGATTGTCGTGCGGCGGGGCCATCGGACGCTTTCGACCACCGAGACACAGAGCCGGTGAATTGGGTGTCGGATTTCGAATCGACGCTCGGGACCAAGGGCTCAATCGTCGCAGTTCGAAACCTGCCCACCGGTCACGTCCTCACGCGCAACATGAGGTACGCCCCGCCGATCGCGAATAGCAGGCAGGGCGCCCATGCCGCCATGACAGGTTCCAACTGCCCGGTGCGGCCGAGTTGCTCGGCGAAGGCGTTGGATGCGTAGTACGTGATTACCATGCCCAGTCCGAAGCAGACGGGCCACATCGTGCTGCGAGCGCCGGTCTGCATCGCGAACGGGATCGCCAGCAACGCCATGGAGAATGCAAAGAACGGGAAAGAGAGCTTCTTGTGCAAGCTCACGCGCAGGCGGATCGTGTCGAAGCCGCTCTGCGTCAGGTCGACGATATATGCCTTCAGTTCCGCGAGGTTCATCTGTTGGTCGCGGTGATCCGGCTTCAGGAAGTAGTCTGGACGCTCGCGGATGCTCGGGAGCGCCTGTTCGTCGAATCTCGTGAATCGATCCGTTTCGATACCGCCGAAGTCGCGTACCCATCCGTTCTTGAATACCCAAGCTTCGCGGGACGGATCCCACCGGGCGCTATCCGCATGAATGTGCCGGCGCAGCTCGAAGGGTTCCCGCCGGAGGTCGTAGATGTCGAGGCCCGCGAATTCCTGGCTGGTCGAGTCGAAAGCTCGGTGGAAGAAGATGCGATCCTGCATTCCGAACGTCCACTGGCGGTCGGGGCGCAAGTAGGTCCTCGGCGGGCGCCCCTTGATCTCGTCTCGCAGCGCGTCCTGGCGCCGGTTGGCTTCGGGCAGGTAGGTCTCTTCCAAGGCGAGCAGGCCGCCGCTCAAGCCGGCTGACACGACGAGGACCGGTAGTGCTAGCCGGTACAGGCTGACGCCGCAAGCACGGAACGCGGTCAGCTCGTGCTGCCTGGCCAGCAACCCGAAGCAAACGAGCGTCGCTACGAGCACCGCCAAGGGCGTGGTGTTGTATACGAGGAACGGTGTCAGGTAGTACAGGTACGGCACGAACTGCCCCAGCCTGTCCCGGCTCAGCATGTCGTTGAGCAATTCGAAGAAGCTGAAGATGTACCAGATCGCGATGAATGCGATCACGAATACGGCCAAGTAGAAGAAGAACTTGCGGAGGACGTAGCGGTCCACGACACGGATGCGCAGGTTCAACGCCCCCGGGTGCGGGTTTTGATCGGAGGCGATGCGCCTGCGGCGGCGCCTGCGAGCGATTGCCGCGATGCGCAATGCGCGACGGGTCAGCATCCGCGGCAACGTGCGCCGGCCGGTCTGGCTGGACGGAACATCGATCCGGCCCAGCAATAGCAAACCGAGCGCGGCGAAGACGCCGTTCGCTAGCCAAGCCGCAACTGCAGGCGCTAGGCCCAATTGCTCTGCCAGCGCGCCCCCTGCGAGCGAGATCATCCAGTAGGCGAAGCACAGCAGCATCGCCAGCACGATGCCCGTGGACCTTCCGGAACTCCGGGCTGAGATGGCTAGCGGCAAGCCCGCCAAAGGCAGCACCCAGCACGCGAACGGAAGCGCGAAGCGCTCGTGCAAGAGGATCCCGGCCAGCGGGTCGTCACCGTCCCGGGCCGCCTCCAGCAAGGCCAACGTGTCCATGCGGTCGTAACGCCTTGCGGACTGATCGAATCGACGCGGGCGCGCTTGGAGCACCTGATCCGCGCTCTCGGATCGAATCGCCAGATAGCGCTCCGGATCGCTGGACTGCTCGTAAGTCGTTGTGAGCGGGAAGCGGATCTGAATCCGATTCTGCTCGGGCCGGGGGAGTACGAACGCTTCCGAGGCCAGCGTGATCCGCGGTCCGTCCGGAGAGGCGTTGAATCCGCTAAGCGATCCACGCGCCTCCGGCGTCCGCATGTCAGCGATGAATATCTGTCGCCAATGGACGCCTTCTCCCGGGACTACGTCCTGCACCCAAATCACCTGCTCGGGGAAGTCCTCGATGAACACGCGCGGCTGGACCTCCGAGCCCGCCAAATGGATGCGGAACGAGTCGGCGATGCGGACCTGCTCCCGGAGGGACCACGGCGTCAGCCACAGCGTGGTGAGGGCGCAAGCGGCGAAGCCGAGCGTGGCCACGAGCGCGACCGGTCGCGCTAGCGCGCTACCGCGCACGCCGCAGGAAGTCATCGCCACGATCTCGTTGTCGCTCGAAAGCCGTCCAATCGAGACCAAGATCCCGGTCAGGACTCCCATCGGAATCGTGAACGGGAAGGCCTGCGGAATCGTGAGCGCGAACAGCCGCAGCATCTCCCCGCTGGGCGCCCCTCGTCCCACAAGCAATTCCATCACCGGCTCGAGGCGCTGCAGGAACAGCACGAGGGTGAATAGGAGCGTGCCGACCAGCGACGCAGCAGCCACTTCGCGGAAGACGTAACGGTGCAGGATGCGCAAGCCTTGGATACCTACAGGGGCCGGAAACTCATTATCACAAGCAGGCCCGCTCGCTCTCAGTGGGAAGGATGCCAGCTACACCTCAATTGGCACCAGCGAGCCGCGCCATGCAACCCGTGGTCTGTCGGATGTCAGGGACGCCCAACCGGCACTGGATCCGAGACGCACGTGTTATGATGAGGATGTCCACGGCGCTATCGTCTAAGGGTTAGGACAGAGCCCTCTCAAGGCTCAGATCGGGGTTCGAATCCCCGTAGCGCTACCATCTTCCTCGCCGGGCGGCTTCCGCCATCCGAACGTTGTTCTGACCCACCCTCTCGGCACCGCCCGCATCTGAGACGAATCCGCGGGAACTTGGATGTTCGCCCTGCCTCGATCCCGGCAAGCGGTCGGCTTGGCTGCGGGGGTCATCGGGTTCTTGGTCGTCCTCGCGCTGCCCACGCCCGGGGGCTTGGAGCCGAACGCGCAGAAGGCGGCCGCGATCGCGGTCCTGATGATCTGCTGGTGGATCACCGAGGCTGTCCACATCGGTGTTACCGGGCTCGTCCCGCTCGTCCTCTTTCCGCTCCTCGGCGTCGAGTCCAGCCAGGCCATTTCGGCGCACTACGGGAATCACTTGGTCTTCCTGTTCGTCGGCGGCTTCGTAATCGCCAACGCGATGGAGGCCTGGAATCTTCATCGACGGATCGCCTTGAAGATGATCTCTTGGTTCGGTTCCCGTCCGCGACCGATGGTGCTGGGATTCATGATCACGACCGCCGTGCTCTCGATGTGGATCTCCAACACCTCCACGACGATGATGCTGCTTCCGATGGCCATGGCCATCGTCAACCAGCTCGCGGACTCGGCCGAAATTCGGGGGATGCCCACAGGAGCGCCCGAGACCGCCGCGACCGTGCGTGACACCTTCGGTTGCGTCCTGCTGCTGGGAATCGCCTATGCCGCCAGCATCGGCGGAATCGGCACCATCGTCGGTTCCCCCACGAATGTCGCTTTCTTGGGATTCGCTGCGGAAGCGTACCCCGAATTGCCGCCCGTGGGCTTCGTGCAATGGTCCGCGGTCGGCCTTCCGATCATCGTCGTGTTCCTCCCCCTGACGTGGCTGTATCTGTGTCGCTTCGGGACATCGATCCCGCTCTCGGCGATCCGCTTCACGAGTTCCCAGGACGTCATTCGCCGCGAGCTGGCGGCACTGGGTTCGATGTCTGTCCCGGAGCGTCGCGTGTTGACGGTCGCGGCTGTCACTGGCCTGCTATGGATCTTCCGCGCTCCGCTCGACTTGGGGGCGTTCTATATCCCGGGCTGGTCGCAGGCGTTGCCGATTCCGGGCCACATCCACGATTCCACCGTGGCCATGGCGATGGCCGTATTGCTGTTCGCGTTGCCCTCCGGAAACGCCGACGGAACGAGGCTTCTCGACTGGAAGGCCGCGGCCCGTGGAATCCCATGGGGCATCGTCTTCCTCTTGGGTGGAGGTTTCGCCTTGGCGGGCGGAATCTCGAGTAGCGGTCTGGCGGCCTCGGTGGGATCTGCCTTGGGTGCTCTGGAGGGATGGCCGGGCTGGGCGCTAGTGTTCGCGATCTGTCTGCTCACGACCGCCGTCACCGAAACCACGTCGAACGTAGCAACGGTGTTGATGCTCTCGCCGGTGATCGGGGCGATGGGCGTCGAGATCGGCGTCCATCCCTATTTGCTGTTGCTCCCGATGGCGGTGACTTCGTCGTTCGCGTTCACGCTGCCGGTGGCTACTCCGCCGAACGCGATCATCTTTTCGAGTGGTTGGGTCGGCATCCCCCAGATGGCCCGAGCAGGAATCGCGCTCGATGTCCTGGGCGTGCTGGTGGTGCCTATCGCGGTGTACGTGCTTGGCGCTCGATTATTCGGATTCGCTTGAGAGACACGATTCCGCCGGCTGTGCCGAACTTCGTGTAGCCCAATCGTCCGTACCCGGGAATGGCCGCCCGAAGCCGCGATCAGGTTCGCTGCCGGGGTCTGGGATTCGATAGTGTTGTCTCCGGACGAACAACTGCACCTAGCCGGAATCTTGAACCACGATGTCCAATCTCCCGCGGTCAGCCTTGGAGCCGAGCGCGTAGAGCACGACTTGGATGCCTGCCCACGTTAGGTGGAAGGCCGCTAGCGACGAACTCCGATCGACATCGCAGCAGATGGCCACCACGCCCAGGCCTGCCAGAATCCCGATAGGAACGCCCCCGAAAGCGGCCAATATCCTGTGCTTCTTGGTTCTCGCCTTGAGCGGAATGAACCGAATCAGGTGAACATCCTCTCGCCGGACCCGCGTGTCGACTCCCTTGCGACGCAAGTCCAGGCCGGATGCATCCATTCCTGCAAGCGAACCCTGCAGGCGGTTGCCTGACTTCAACCAAATCTTGACGCCCTTGCGGAACTCGCCGTGCTCTTGCACGGTCCTGACACCATCCCAGCCGATCTGGACGGTGATTGGCTGAGCGAGGCATTCGGGAGCCCAGTGCAGAATTACAGCGAGGACGACAACAATGGATCGCTGTACGCCATGCCCGCATCCGGCCCAGCGCCGGTCGCGCCACGGAGCGCGGGATGGATGCGGGTTCGTGTCCACGGCTTCCCGCTCATCCTACTGTGTGCTCCGATAGTCCTTGAAGCGATCAGCCGAATCGCGCCAATTCCGGCGTCAGCGACTCATTCCGTACCGATGCGACGGAGGAGCGCACAACCATTCGGAACTCGGGCGGATGGCGAATGATCGCCCGTCGGGTTGCACTGACACGAGTTGATCGGAATACCGTGTCAGAGCCTCCGCGCTACCCTGCATCAACCGAATGCTGCGCCCACCGCGAAGTCGCTTCGTCATATGATTGAAGCCGAGGAACTCCATGCATTGGAAGACTGCATTCCTTGTGCTAGCTGGCGTGCTGGTGATCGCGTCGCTCGCCTTCGCTCAATCGGACACGGGTCGCTTGGTAGGCACGGTACTCGATCCCTCGCACTCGGCCGTAGCCGATGCGCGGGTGATCATGCGGAGCGAATCGACAGAATCCGTTGTCGAACTCTTGACGAACACAGTCGGCGAGTTCGGAGTCGCCTCGCTCGTGCCCGGGTTTTACACGATCGAGATCTCGGCTCTCGGTTTCAACAGCGTCACGATCGAGCACGAGAAGGTCGATGTCGGTCGGGAGGCGTCCCTGCCGCCAATCGTCTTGGAACTTGGCGCCGTTTCCGAGGTTGTCGTTGTCGAGGGCGGGGTCAGCCAGGTGCAGACCACCAATGCCGAAGTCTCTTCAACGGTGACGTCGGAGCAAATCGCCGAACTTCCCTTGATCGGGCGGAACCCGCTGGATTTCGTGCGCCTGCAGGCCGGGGTCGTGGCGGGCGTCCAGCCGACGACGATTAACGGGCAGCGGACGGCGTTCTCGGCCGTGACCTTGGACGGAATCAGCATCCAAGACAACTTCATTCGGGATAACGGCCTCGACTATCTCGCCAGCCGCACCCTGCTCGATCAGGTGGCCGAGTTCTCGGTCATTTCGCAAAACGGCTCCGCAGCCGTCGGAGGCGGTGCTTCGCAGGTCAACTTCGTGACTCGGTCGGGCGGACCGGAGTTCCACGGCAACGCCTACTGGCATACCCGCAACGACAAGCTCGCGGCCGCTCCTTGGTTTTCCAACCGACAGGGCTTGGACAAACCCGAATTGCGCATCAACCAGTACGGCGGTTCGGTCGGCGGGCCTGTCGTGAAGCACCGCGCGTTCTTCTTTGCCAACTTCGAGTCGTTGCGCGACCGTCGCGAGTCGCTGCAGAATTCCGTCATCTTGACGGCTGACGCCGCGCGGGGCATGTTCAACTACGTCGATCTAGGCGGCACCGCGCGCCAGGTCGACGTTATGGCCATACACGGTCTCGAGACCGATCCGGTCATCGCGCAGTTGCTTGGGCGCGTCCCCGATCCGAGCGAGATCAACAACTTCGATGTTGGGGACAGCACCAGCGAGCGCCAACTGAACACGGCTGGGTATCGGTTCCTGACACGCAACAACGGCAATCGCGATGCCGTCACTGCGCGAGGGGATTGGAACGTTACGTCAGGCAACTCGCTTGCCGTGACCTACAAGCGCACGCTGGAGAACAACGACCGGCCCGACGAGGCAGTTGGATATAGCGATGTTCCCGCCGTCAGGGATATCCAAGACACCAACTTCCTTTCGGTCGGCTTGCGGAGCAGCCCCACTCCGCGCCTGACGAACGAACTGCGCTTCGGATTCAACCTTGCCCCTGGCGAGTTCGTCAACAACAATCCCCCGGAAGAATACCTGCTGACGGGCTTGGCCTTCACGAACCCGGTTGTGAACTTCGCGCCTCAAGGAAGGAAGACCGACACGTTCGTCTACCGCGACAATGCCATGGCGATGGTCGAGCGACACCGCATGCAGTTTGGCATTGACGTGCAGCAAGTGCGAGTCGATTCCTTTAACTTAGCGGGCATCTTGCCCCTCATGACCCTAGGGACCGGCGTGCAGAGCGAGTACCAGCTGCCGGGCGTCTTCTTCCCGGGAGGAATCGGCACCGCGGACCTTGCCCGCGCCGAAACCCTCATGACCACGCTCGCGGGCTTGATCACGACCGCCGACCAAACCTTCAACGTCCGCGACCGCTCGTCGGGCTTCGTGGCCGGGCAGGACGAGAGACGGCGATTTCGCTACGACACCGTCGCCAGCTATTTTCAGGACAGTTTCAAGCTCTTGCCGCGCATGACGGTGAACCTCGGCGTTCGCTGGGAGTACTTCGGGCGCGTCGACGAGCGCGATGGCTTGATGCTGCTTCCCGTCCAGAAGGAAGAGACGCTGGTAGAGACGCTGCTGACCGATGCCGAGCTCGACTTCGCGGGCAGCGCGGCGGGGCGTCCGCTTTGGGCGCCTGACATCACGAATTTCTCTCCCAACATCGGTATCGCCTGGGATGTCTTCGGCGACGGCAAGACTTCGTTGCGCGCCGGATACAGCGTCAACTACGTCTACGACGAAATGATCTTGGCTGCCCGGAACGCCGTTAACGGCAACGACGGGTTGCAGGGCAGCCAGCAGCTGCGGAACCTCGATGCATTCCTCAGGGACGGCCCGGTGCAGATCGATCCGCCCGAATACCAGGTTCCGCGCAACGTCAGCCAGAATCAGGCTCTCGATGCAGGGGCGGCTGTGTTTTCGATCGATCCGGAACTCCGTACGCCATACGTGCAGCAATGGAACCTGGGACTGCAGCGGGAAATCGGCTGGAAGACGGTGGTCGAGGCCCGCTATCTCGGGAACAAGGGCACCCAGCTGCTGCGGGCATTCGATTACAACCAAGTCATCATCAAGGAGAACGGTTTTCTCGACGACGTGATCCGGGCTCGCACGAACGGGTTCTTGGCCCTTGACGCCACCGGCGCGTTCAACCCTGCTCCGAATCGCAACCTCGAGGGCAGCCAAGAGCTGACGGTCTTCCCGAGCTTGGTCGGTGGCGGGTTCCTAGGTGCCCCGATCGTTCGCGACTACATTCGCGAGGGTGCGGTGGGTCAGCTTGCTGCGGTCTACGTGCTAAATGGACTCATGGGCGATGTCAGGTTCCGGCGCAACCAAGACGCGTTCGTCGCTGACATGCTGACCAACTACTCGAATTCGAGCTATCACGCCGTCCAGTTCGAAGTCCGTCGGCGCTACGCTCCGGGCTTGCATTTCCAAGGCAATTACTCGTTTTCGAAGGTGCTCACCGACTCCGTGTCCCCGCAGTTTCGATTCGACGCGTTCTTGGATCTCGAGCAGCCCCACCTCGAGCGCGCTCGCGCCGAGTTCGACTTGAATCACGTCTTCAACGCCAACTTCGTTTGGCGGTTGCCGTTTCGCTCCAGCCATCGGCTCAAACAGGGCTGGACGATATCGTCGATCGCCTCGTGGCAGAGCGGCACGCCATTCTCGATCTTGTCGCGGCGGGGAACGCTGAATCGCGCTGGGAGATCAGGACAAAACACCGCTACCACTTCGTTTACGAAGGAAGAGCTCAGGCACATCGTGAAATTCCGGATGACCGACGACGGGCCGTTTCAGATCGCAGAGGGGGCGATCAATCCTCGGGACAACACCGGAGTCCAGATCGATGGGTTGGAGCGATTCCGCGGGCAGGTCTTCTACCATCCCGGTCCCGGCGAGGTCGGATCCCTGCAGCGCAGGCTCTTCACGGGCCCGAGTGCCTTCGCACTTGACGTAGCGGTGAGCAAGACCACCCGCATCGCAGAGAATCATGCTCTGAAGGCGGGTGCGCGCGTCGAGAACATCCTGAACCACCCGACGTTTTACGCGACCGACGAGATCATCGGTTCGACCCAGTTCGGCCGCGTCAGCGGTGCGCTGACCGCGCCCCGTCGGATCGAACTCTTCCTGCGTTACGAGTTCTGAATGCGGATGCACGCTAGGACTTGCGGAGTCCGCTTGGTTGTGTCCACGAACATGCCAAGGTCGCTCTCGTCGACACATGGGCTGGGCGGGCACATCCGGCAAATGCCGCGTACATGTCTGTAGAGACAGGTGCGCAGTCGAGTTTGATTGACGCGTACTGCGTCGACGACATGCCCATCTCACCGACCGCTAGGAGCCGACGGCGTTGAGCGGGCGGCGACAGCGAGCTACAACGCTGCCCATGGACCGCGCACGGCGTAAGGGTGTCGATCCAGCGTGACCTCAACCGAGAGCAACCGGTCTCATCCACTGTCATCTCGGTCAGTCGGGATGACAAGCGGGCGGACGAGCTGCTACGGGGATACCGAGTCAAGCCGGGACACGAGAAGTGGTCCAGTGCCCCGCTCACGGACATTGGGGCTGCACCGACCGCGGTGCTAGCCGTACGTGGCTAACCGGGGTTCTACTGGTACGGGCAATTCGCGAAATTCGAGCGTAGCGCACCGTGTCCGAGACCGTGGAGGTGTCTGACGCATCGGTTCGGGAGGTCCGAATCCGTCCGGACTGGTAGCGGTGGGACCGTGCGCGGAACATCGCTTCCGAGTGTGCAGCGAGGCACTAGGGGTTGATGACGAAGTCGCTGGGAACCAGTGCGTCTGTGACGGTTGCGATCTGAGGCGGAAGGGTTCCGGGATGTCCGCAGACTGGTCACTGGAAGTTCCTCGGCGAGCCCAAGACACCCGGAATCTGGCCCAATGCTTGCTTCTCGCTTGATCGGGAGTGTCCTCAGAACGGCAAGAATCACTGGCAATCCGATCCTCTGGCCGTTGTGAAGTTCCGCACGCCAATCCGTGCTGGCGCGTCGGGCGGTCTGGCAGATCCGTCTGGGTACAGCCGAGCCCAGATTGGTGACTGTGCATCGATGTATGCACGACCGCCCGCCGTTGCGGATGCGGGGTCGGCCAAGGACTACCAGGGATAGTCCGGTCCTTCGGCGTGAGCAGGGAGAACGCTGGCAGGTTGCATGTCTTCCGGCTCTCCGCGCGTAAATACGGCACTCCGGAGGACTGGCGATCGATTCGCACAACTCCTACTGGATGATGATCAAGGATGTTCTGGATGGGCGCGGTCGATCTAGTGCTCGTCGGGCGGGGACCGGCAAGCGGACCTGGCAAGCTCAATCGGGGCGAGTGGCAAAGTGGCTGCGTCGCTTCGCCAATTAGCTGCGCGGGTGGTTGAGATGTTCATAGCCTGCCAGTGGTCAGTACGATTTGTGCGGTCGCCATGTACCACGGGGACCTCTTATTCGCTGATGCACCGTCCGCGTTCAAGGGAGTGGCACCCAGCGAGGATTCCGGGCCAACGCCGCCTGCGAACCGTTGGAATCGCGCCGGTGGGAATAGGTCTCGCGGGAGGGTAATCTGCATCGCCATCCCGCGACAGAGGTCATGTCGAAGGGCAGCGTTTCCCAGATCTTCCTGAAGCCGCTCGGTTGAAGTGGAGACCGGTTTCCGCCGCGTGACGAATCCTAGCAGC
Organism: Bryobacterales bacterium; assembly: GCA_965242625.1. GTDB lineage: Bacteria > Acidobacteriota > Terriglobia > Bryobacterales > UBA6623 > VXMF01. The sequence goes on from CBDEST010000005.1 coordinate 3,598,592, forward strand.
GGCGCGGGCCGTGTCCAAGTGCTAGCAGTGCTGTGTGGATAGGAGCCCGTGCCGGGCGACCATGCGGGGATCGCGGGCGACGATCCGTGCCCGGACACCCTCTCCTCCCTCCAAACGCGAATGGCGACCGACAGGCGGCTGTGCGCCCTGAACAGTGCCCGTAGGCGGTCGCAGGGGTATCTATAAAGCATTCAATTCGCAAAGATATGTCGAGCCGAAACCGTGTGAATACAAGTTACGATCATACCTTTTGGGAATCGAGTAAGCTAGCAACAAGCGTACGCTAAGTTCCGACTTACGCAACAGATGAATACCTAATGCTTGCAGTTTGGTGCCCAGAGCGGCCAGATAAATGCTATCGCAACCATCATCACAGAGCTTTGCAATTTCCCTAACCAAGACGTCTCTCGATTTCAATACATCGTTGACTGGAGCCTCTGCGATCCGATACTGGCGATCATATGAAGCACGATGAATTAGAGTTTGATTTACAATCTTACTGTAGTCTCGCATGTTCTCAGAGTAACTCGGATTTCCCAATATTGCAACTGAAATGTCAGGCTCTAACTCCTGCACAATGAATTCTAACCTCAACCGCTCATGACCTAGAAATGCTACCAATCCAACCCCCATTGATCTATGCGCCAACGGCCGATATGGCAAGTATACAGTGCTATGGATACCGTAACTCAACTGCCTTCCAAATGCTGTGGCATATGACAGTGGTTCAGTATATAGCACCTTGATATCTAGTGCGTCACACTCATCTTCAATGTATCGCAGAAGCAACAGTAGGTGAAGTTTAGTAAAGCATGTTGCGTCGATAGTAACCGTCGTGATTGGAGCACTTACCGCGCCGTCTGTGATCAAAGCCCTGAGCGCATGAGTAATAGAAAATGGATCGTCGAATCGGCAGGGCATCATGATCACGTTACCGATGCGCTTTTGTTTCATTGCACTTCTCATCAGAGCCACATGATGTCTGCCTATCGCTGAATGTTGAGCATCTTCATAGTTAAAAATCACCGCAGTCTGGAATTCCCCAGATGGCAGCAACGAGGTCGCACGGACGGACCGCGGCTCGAAACTGCCAGCGACCATGTAGACTCCATCGCCGGGGGCCAGACCCTCGCTAGCGTCGTGAAACTTGATCAAGTTCGACATGCATCTATCACCGCTCTGGGAAACCGTCATTTGTGACGAACGAGGTTACCCTGCGAACGAATTGATCTATATCTGCCCATGTCGAATACTCTATTCCCGGGACGGAAGCGAACGTTTGTCGGTTTTCCTGTCCGACCCGCTCCATCTGCAGTACGCGCCAGTTTCGCTTGCCAGCAAACAGCCCAAGCTTAAAGCATTGCAGCAGATCAGGACTGTCCTTTCCGGAGGTGTCAACGACTCCGATACGAGCAGTGAACGCACAGTTGATTGCAGTTTGCAATTCGTTCGCCTGATACATCTGCGCCTGCTCTTCGTGGATCATACTCCATCCCCTAGACTCCAATGCTTCACGAACAGCTCTCAACGCGCGACTGCGCATCGAACTGGCTGGTAAAGAAACGTAAACGGTCTTGCTGTCTCTCCTTTGCTTGGGACGTAGTGGGATACCGGGATGTCGAATGTATGAGAATTCACTTCGATCCGATAGCAATGCGCGCGCCCGTTCAGCGACCTGCACGGCTGCTCGCTGCAATCGTTCGTGATCGAAAGAAAAGAATATAATCGGTAGTTTATGCATGAACGTAGGAAGCGTCTCCAGCGGATTGTCGGGATTATCACAGGATTCTTCGTTAAGGATGCATATTACATCCTTGGGTTTCCGTAGGAGCCCGGCGCAAATCCCAATCTCGAGCATCGTATACGGTCTCAGGATTGTGGCATCAAGAACGATTATGTCTGCACTCTTGATTTGCCTTTGTATCGACGTGAATAAGAATTGGTCTTGAAGTCGATCTTCGACATCCACACAATTGATCGCGACAGATTGAAGATACTGCTTGATGTCTCCGCGTTGCTGTTGCATCAGCCGAGAAAACGAAGTCGATAAGAATGCATTAATTTGATCTTCATCTTCAATTGCTGCCGATTTCTGTGGAGGTATGTGGTTGCGAGTGTGGGTACGAACGAAATTATGGTCGATCGGCATAGCAGGAAGGATCGGTAAATCGACTGGCAGTTCTTCTCTTGGCAGCAGTCCTCTGCTGAGATGAAATTCAGATGGAACTTTAAATAGAGAAGCGGGAGTGGCCGTAGTTGTGCGAAGAAATCCGCCCGAAAAAGCCGACCTTATCAATTCTCCTATATCACTGGGTAAATAATCCTGTGTGAACAAGTCGAGTTCTGAACTATGCTCGTATGAAAATCCGATCGATTTGTGGGGCGATGGGTTGCTGCGGATTGACCGCAATAGTGATCGACAGAATGGACGTGAATTGTCATACGGATTGTGGTCTTCGTGATCACGTGACCATGCGCGAATAGCCTGATCTTGTAGATGGTGCGGGAAGCTGGGCATGAATCGACCGTTGACGCCTTGCAAGGATTCTGTCGCGCGGAATATACAGGAACAGATTTGCAACAGGTTTTGCGGGTTACCCGAAGAGGCTGCGCAGATTGCACGGAATCCAGAATATTGCGAGCTAGAGTGGGCGGGAAATATCTTATCGATGTCGAGCAATCCATCGGCATTGACAGAGAATTTCTGCCCCACAAGTTGCGTTCTTAGTACGCGATCCACTACGGATTTCATGTTTTCGATATAGTGCTCTTCCAATTCATCAGAGTATCTAATGTTCGAGACAATTACATCGGTATCAACTTCGATAGTTCTGTCCGTAATTGTCTTCAAGGTGTCCCATTCAAATGGACGAATCGCAAGTTTTACGCGGAACTGTCTGCCTCGATGAAGTAATTCATTCAGCACGAGTTGACACTCGATAGGAACTGGAGATGATTCGTCCAGAAGCAAGTAAAGGCAAGGTGAATGCGTTGCCAGATGGGGCAGTTGGGTTCTCAAGTATTCCACGCATCTGTCGATGGATGCGGGCAAGTGGGCCACCGAGTTCCATGAAAGTGATTCGTTATTCGACCACGTGATTAGAAGTTCTTCGATGCTTCTTTGGCGTTCCACACAGTAGGCTGTTAGGGCATTGATGGAATTCTGCTCTATGCCAAATAGGCGTTTGATGTGGCTCTTGTTATCAATTTTAGGGATCTCAAAGCTTTCGAGTGTAAGGCACATAAGGCGCACGATCTCGAGCCAAATATGGTCGGAGAAGATCTGTTGGAATTTAGCTGCGATCCGTTTGTCAGAATGCTCGCGGACCTGCTTGAATGGCTGCTTATAGAGTGCCGATATTCTCGAGATATGGACGTAGATACCGATGTACTCTTGGGGTGTAGCATGAGTGCGCGAGTCCAACTGGCGCAACGCTATGGTCTTGCCCGCACCGCGCGGACCAACGATGATGTGGTTGCGATGACTCTGCACCTCGGACCAGATCGGACAGACTTGATGTACGAATAGCTTGGCCGCAAGTTCCGGGTGGAGCTCGTCGGCCTTTACGATGTCGCGGAATGGGTTCTGCATGGTGTGGCGAGGTTTGGTGTCGCTGTCACGGCGAATGTGCATACTGCGTCTAGCGAGCGGCGGTGATCGTTTGACAATTCAAAGTCTTCACGGGCCGACGCGAAGCGGGGCCGGACGCAGGTGCGAGAGTCGCATGGATGGAGAGTCTCGTCACGGTGAGGGGCGGAGACACGGCATGGTGAATGGTAGAACGAAACCGATCTACGTCCGGAGCGAGGCAGGCGAGGTCAGTGGTCACCAACTCCAATGATACAACATTCCCCAACAGGGGCGCGGCAGGTTCGTGCTGCCCATCCAGTTGATTCATCGCGTTGGCACCGAACTGCGCTGTCGATCGATACCCGTCTCGAGTGCAAGGGAAGACTTGGCGCTAGCGACCGAAGTGCTCCTGACGGCGTGCATGTGGTTTCGGCGGTGCCACGGGGCGAGCCGGGTCAAATGTCCATGTCGGGTACGGGGCGAACGGTAGGGTCGCAGGCTGGCTAGTAGGACGTTGTTCGGGGATTGCCGCAACCGCTCCGGAACGCGCTAGGCTGGCGTCGGTGCCACCGCCACTCGTGCTCGTGCAGCGGGTGCTAAGGAAATTACCGGGATCGTCGCGCAGGGGCTGTTTCAACGCCATAGTCCGGTTAACCTCATGCACACGGTTGGGGGAGCGGCGGATAGACGGACCGGCGTCGACAGACCCGGTTTGACGCGAGTTCGTAGCTGGGGTACGATGAAGTTCGCGGCCAGGTAGCTCAGTTGGTAGAGCGCGGCCCTGAAAAGGCCGGCGTCGGCGGTTCAAGTCCGCCCCTGGCCACCACCCTAGCTTGATCCCTTCCTGCCCCGGCTGGAGGCCTGCTTGGAGTCCCCCGGCTTTCGGCGAATCGGCACTATATGTGCAATGCCCGTCCGTCGGCAGCTAGTGACGCTTCCTTCATCGTTTCCGCGAGCGTGGGATGCGCGTGACTCGACCGCGCAATGTCCTCGCTAGACGCTCCGAACTCGATCGCGACGGCAGCTTCGGCGATCAGGTCTCCCGCGCGCGGGCCGATGATATGCACGCCGAGCACTTTGTCGGTTCGCTCGTGTGCAAGCACCTTGACGAAGCCGTCGGAGTCCGCTAGGGCCTGCGCCCTGCCGTTCGCAACGAACGGGAACTTGCCCTTGCGGTAGGGGATTCCAGACTCCGCGAGCTGCTCTTCGGTCTTGCCCACCGAAGCGATTTCGGGGTGCGTGTACGCCACGCCCGGAATCGCGTCGTAGTTGACGTGCCCGTAGCCGGTCACGATGCGTTCCACGCAGGCGACTCCCTCTTCTTCCGCTTTGTGTGCCAGCATCGGGCCGCGAATCACGTCCCCGATCGCGTAGACGCCATCGGCCGAGGTACGGAAGTGCTCGTCCACGTCGATGCGGCCTCGGTCATCTAGCTTGACCCCGGCAGCATCCAAGCCCAGTCGCTCGGTGTTCGGCTTGCGCCCCACCGCGACCAGTACGCGCTCGCACTGCACGGGGTCCGCTTCGGCGACCTCTACCGTGCATTGCTTGCCGTCGAATCGCGCTCCCGTCACCCGAGCACCCAGTCGGAACTCGATCCCTTGCTTGGCGAGAATCTTCTGCGCCGTTCCTGCGATCTCACCGTCCATGCCCGGCAGGATCCGGTCTAGGTATTCCAGGACCACCACTCGGGAGCCGAGCCGGCGCCACACTGAGCCGAGTTCCAGTCCGATGTAGCCCGCCCCGATGACCGCCAGGCAATCAGGAACTTCTCCGTAGGACAGCGCCTCGGTACTCGTGCCGATCCGGTCGCCATCCAACTCGATGCCGGGCAAGGTCGCGGCGCAGCTTCCTGTCGCGATGACGATGTGCGCGGCCTCGAGTTTCGATTTGCCCTCGGATCGGACCACTTCGAGTCGCTTGCCGGAAACGAAGCGGGCCGTGCCCGTGTAGCGCGTGACCTCGTTCTTGCGCAGGAGACCGGCGATCCCGCGCGTCAGGGAAGACACCACCTTGTCCTTGCGCTCCAGCATGCGGGCCAGATCGAGTCCGACTTCGGGAGTGACAATCCCGTGCTTGCCGAGCCCGCGCTTGGCCTTTTCGTAAAGTTCCGACGACTCCAGCAATGCCTTGCTAGGGATGCAGCCCACCCGCAAGCACGTTCCGCCGAGCGCTCGCTCTTTCTCGATACAAGCCACGTCGAGGCCGAGCTGGGCGGCACGGAGCGCCGCGACATAGCCGCCAGGACCGCCGCCGATGACGATTAGATCGTGAGACTTCATGACCTCTATGCGCTGTGCTGCAAGCTGTCGCGCGGGTCGTGCCGCGAGATTGAGTCGCGCTTCCCGAGATCAGACCTGCAACCAGATCCTCTCAGGCTGTTCCACCAGCTCTTTGATGCGCTTGAGGAAGGTGACCGCTTCGCGTCCGTCCACGATGCGGTGGTCGTAGGTCAGCGCCACGTACATCATCGGGCGGATCTCGACCTTGCCCGCGATCGCCACAGGTCGCTGCTGGATGGCATGCATGCCGAGAATTCCGCTCTGGGGCGGGTTGACGATCGGCGTGGACAGCATCGACCCGTAGATGCCGCCGTTCGAAATCGTGAACGTGCCGCCACGCAACTCGCTCAGTTCGATTCGGTTCTGCATGGCGCGGGCGGCGAAGTCGGCAATCGTCCGCTCGATATCGGCGAACGTCATCGATTCCGCGTTCCGCAGGATCGGAACGACCAAGCCGTGGCCACCCCCCACGGCAATGCCGATGTCTTGGTACTTGCGGTAGACGATATTCGTGCCTTCCACGCGAGCGTTCACGCCGGGCACGGCTTGCAGCGCGTCGACGCAAGCCTTCACGAAGAACGACATGAAGCCGAGCTTGACTCCGTGGCGCTCTAGGAACTCGTCACGGTACCGCTTGCGCAACTCGATCACCGCGCTCATGTCGACTTCGTTGAACGTCGTCAGCAGGGCGGCGGTCTGCTGGGCACTGACGAGGTTTCTCGCGATGACCTTCCGGAGCGGCGTCATCGGCACCGCTTCTTCTTCGCGTCCGCCGTCCGCCGCGGGTCGCGGGGATGGTGCTTTCGCCGCTGGCGGGGCGGCGACCGGAGGGGCTGGCTCGGGAACCTTCGCCTGAACCGCGCGCGCGGCGTCTTCCTTGAGCACGCGGCCTCCCGGGCCGGTTCCCTCTGCATCCGCCGCGGCTACCCCTGCCTGCGCTAGCACGCGTTTCGCTGAAGGCATGACGTGCGGCGTGGCGCGTTTCTCGGGCGCCGGTTCCGCGGCCGGAGCCTCGGGCTCCGCTTGCTGCGGCGCGGCGGCGGGCCTTGCAGGAGCTTCGGACGGCGCCTCGCCGCCCTCTTCCATCACCGCGATGACTTCGCCGACCGTTGCATCGGCGCCTTCGGGTTTGACGATCCTGACCAGCGTGCCGGTGGCCGGGGCCGGGAGCTCCATCGCGGCCTTGTCCGTCTCGATCTCGACGACCACTTCGTCGACCTTCACGAAGTCGCCCTCCGCCTTCCGCCACGCACCGACACGCACCTCGGTGATGGACTCGCCCGCTTCGGGGATGACTAGGTTCAGGGACATGGGCCAGACTTCTTACCTTACTTGACGGCCAGGGCCTCTTCGATCAACTGGCGTTGCTCGCGCTTGTGGCTCCCCGGCGAGCCGGTCGCCGGACTGGCCGATTCCGGTCGGCAGGCCACTCCGGCGAAGATGCCCCGGAATCGCATCTGGAGATGGCGCCACGCGCCCATGTTGCGAGGCTCCTCCTGGACCCACCAGACCTCGGCGGACCGGTACGGTTTGAACGCCGCCCGAATCGCCTCGATGCTGAGCGGATACAACTGCTCGAACCGAATGATCGCGATGTCCGTGCGCTTGGCCTCGTCACGGGCTGCGACGAGGTCGTAGTAGACCTTCCCGCTGCAAGCGAGAATCCGCTTGACCGAGTTCGGATCCGCGGCGGCATCGCCTAGAATCCTGTGGAACTCGCCCTTCGTCAATTCATCCAAGTCCGACACCACCTTGGGGTGGCGCAACAGGCTCTTGGGCGACATCACCACCAACGGCTTGCGCCACGGTCGGACGATTTGCCTCCGCAGGAGGTGGAAGTACTGGGCGGGCGTGGTCGGGTTGGTGATCTGGATGTTGTCTTCAGCGGCGAGTTGCAGGTAACGCTCCAAGCGCGCGCTCGAATGTTCCGGGCCCTGTCCCTCGAATCCATGCGGCAGCAGCATCACCATGCCGCTCCACAGGTTCCACTTGTCCTCGCCGCTCGAAATGAACTGGTCGATGATCACTTGGGCCGTGTTGGCGAAGTCCCCGAACTGCGCTTCCCAGATCACGAGACCGTCCGGCCATTCCAAGCTGTATCCGTACTCGAATCCCAGCGGTCCGCCCTCGGCCAGCGGGCTGTTGTGGAGTTCGAACGTCGCCTGGCGGGGGGACAAATGCTGCAGGGGCACGAACGGGTAGCCCGTCTCCGCGTCCCGGACCAGCGCGTGGCGGTGCGAGAACGTGCCGCGCTGGCAGTCTTGCCCGGTGAAGCGCACCCGGTGCCCTTCCAGCAGCAGGCTGCCCAACGCCGCCGCTTCGGCCGCTCCCCAGTCCACGGGCCGCTTGCCGCGGGCGATTTCGGCCCGCTGTCCTAGCAAGCGGCTGATCCGCGGGTCGGGCACGATCTCCTCGGGGGTCTTGCTCAGTTTCTGGAAGATCGCGACGAGCTTTCTGCGCGCGACCTCCGTACCCACTTCAGCTACCTGTTCGTCGGATCCGCGGTTGAAGCCCGTCCAGTCGCCGGTGACTTGGTCGCCGACATGGATGTAGTCGTCGCTCTTCGACGAGACCAGCTCCTCCTCCAGATGCTGGCGTCGCTCCTGAGCGATACGCTCGGCTTCCTCGGCGGTGACGCCGCCCTGGCTCACCAAGTGATCGAAATAAGCCTGCAGCACCGGCTTCCGCTCGCGGATCGCGCGGTACAGCAAGGGTTGCGTGAAGCGGGGCTCGTCGGTCTCGTTGTGGCCCCTGCGTCGATAGCCGTACATGTCGATGACGACATCGCGCTTGTACGCGTTTCGAAAGTCCACCGCGAGGCGGACGACTTGGGCTGCGGCTTCGGGATCCTCTCCGTTCACGTGCAGGATCGGGATCTGCAGCATGCGGGCGACGCCCGAGGCGTACAAGGTCGAGCGGCTCTCGCGAGGAGTGGTCGTGAAGCCGATCTGATTGTTGACGATGATATGGATCGTGCCGCCTACCCCGTAGCCGGGTAGCTGGCTCATGTTCAGGGTCTCCTGCACGATCCCTTCGCCGGCGAACGCCGCGTCGCCATGCAGCAGGATGCAAAGCCCTTTCGTTCGTTGCGGGTCCCCCTTGCGATCTTGGCGGGCCCGCGTGCGGCCGATGGCGACGGCGTTCACGAATTCCAGATGGCTGGGGTTGAAGCACAGCGACATCCGGACTTCGTCGCCTTGGGAACTGGTCCACTTGCCCCGGTAGCCTAGGTGGTACTTGACGTCTCCGCGACCGGTGTACTGCTCGTGATCCAAGTCGGCGAACTCGCGAAAGATCTGCCGGGCGCTCTTGCCGAGGATGTTGGCCAGCACGCTCAGGCGGCCCCGATGCGCCATGCCGATCACCAAGTCGTTGACTCCGTGGTGGCTCGCTCGTTCGATCAGCAGGTCCAGAAGCGGGATCAAGGTTTCGCAACCCTCGAGCGAGAAGCTCTTCGCGCCGACGAACTTCTTTTGGACGAAGTCTTCGAAGATCGTGGCGTCGGTCAGCTTGGTGAGGATGCGGATCTGGCGCGCCTGGCTGAGCTGCACGTGGTTGCCCGCTGATTCCATGCGCTCCTGCAGCCAGTCCCTCACCGCCAGGTCGTCGATGTGCATGAACTGCACGCCTACCGATCGCGTATAGGTCTCGCGCAGCCGTTCGATCACTTTCCGAGGGGTGTCCAGCGAGCAGCCCGAGAGCGTCTCGGGGGAAATCCGCTTGTCCATGTCGCTCGGCCCGATGCCGTGGAAGTCGGGGTCCAGCTCGGGGCACTTCTCGTGAGCTAAGTCCAAGGGGTCGACGCGGGCCACCACGTGACCGCGCACCCGATAGGCCCTGACGAGCCGATTCACGCTGTGCTGGAGGCTTACCGGGACCGGTGCATCGACACTGGCTGGAGCACTCTCCCAAGTCGTGGGGCTCTCGTCAGCGATCGGCGGGGATGGCTCGGTTGAAGCGGGGGCGTCCGGGGGCGCGGCGAAGTGCGCGCCGGACTCGGGCGAGAGGGAATCGAACCAAGCGCGCCACTCTGGCGACACCGATGTTGGATCGCGCAGGTAGTCCGCGAACAGGGCCTCGACATACGCGAGATTGATCTCGGCGGGTAACGTACCGGTCTTGGACATCGCCGTCGGCTATGCGCCCTCTGCCCAAATTAGGATAGCCTGTCGGCCCGTAGCGTCCTGATCGGTTCCGGTCTATCGGGCCCATGGCATCCGCATCACGAACATCTGGCGCGTACCGTCTTCCATCATGCTCGGAATCAACAGTCTGTCGCCGGTCCGGTTCCAGCGCGGCGCCGGGTCGCAGCGCAAGTCGCCCGACACGCGCCCGTAGAGGTCGTAGCCGGGACTGCGGAACGTCTGCCCTGTGCTGCGGTTGTGGACGACGTAGTAGACCCTGCCATCATCCTTGTAGCCGTTGGCAAGCCACTCGAGATCCGGCGAGAGCGCGATATCCCCCTCGGGGTCCGGAAACAGGTCCCGGTCGCCGATCAGTTCCACCAGCTGTTGAGAATCGACATCGAAGACAGCCTGTCGCTCGGCGATCGAGCCGATCATGCGCGACCCGGCGTCCCACTCGGGATGTCCGCCGATATGCGTTTGTTGCCGGCGAAGGTCCGAGCCGTCGCGCGCGATCGTGAACGAAGCGTTGAGCCGTCCCGGCTTGCCGAAATTGGCCCGGGCGAAGAAGAACAGCCGTTCGCCGGTGCGGCTCCACAGCGTGTGGTTGATGAACAGGGGCATGGAGTCGATTTCGGGGCGTTCCCGCCGCAGTGCCTCGGCGAGTTCCCGGAACGAGACAAGCAATCGTTTCTCGCCAGTTTCGACATCCACGAGGAAGATGCCGTCGTCTTCCGGCGCGCTCACTCCCTTCGTCCAGTCCCACGCGCTTGGATATCCGGTCACGCGCCGCAGCCTGGCCATGCGAGCGTAGTTGATCGCGGCAAAGTGTTTCCCGTCGAAGGCGACGCCGCCGTTGCCGACCGGCGTGTCGTCGAACCTGTACTCGCGAACGCGCTGGCCCTCGCTGATGTCGTACAGGACGCAGAACACCTTGCCGGTCTCCGGATCGCGGTCGTTGAAGAAGAATTGGTTCTCGGGTTCGGCGGGGTTCCAGTAGAGCATTGTGCCCTGCTGCACGTTCCAGCCTCGAGAGGTGTCGACGGCCCGCGGCGCGTAATCGTTTTCGGTGTCGAGCAGGATAATCTCGGCGGGATCGTCGGGTCCGGGCATGCGGTCGACGAATTCCGTTCGCAAGGCGACGATGTACCGGCCGCTGGCGTTCCACGGGATGGTGCCGACATGCCCGATGTACCCGAACAAGTGGTTCTTGGGGCCAGAGGTGATCTGTTCCCGAGTGAGCATCTGCCCCTCTTCGGACGGCTCGGGCGCGGAGCAATTCAAGGCGAAGCAGCACGCCGCGAGGCAGAGCGCGGACTTGGCGAGGCGCGAACCGCTATGTACTTTGGCGCGAGGTGATTGAACCTGCATGGTGAGTGGCTACACGATACAGCGTAATCGGTGTTACGAATCGGGGAGTGCCCTCCGAATCGGCATTGCGCTGAGGTCGGGCGGGCGGATGCGAAGGTAGCCTTGAACCTGCGATTCCGGATGCTCCTCAAGAAGGGCCTGACAACCGATACGCCGTCCGCCATGCTGCTACTTGGTACGAACCGGCGTGGCCTTCGACCTGGACTCCCGCCGATTCAGCGAAGCGCGCCGAGGTGCCACGCGAGCCTCTACGACTGCAAATCCAAATTTTGGAACAATCGGATGTAGGAGTGACTGCCTTTGCCATCCCATCGAAACATGGACTCGAGTGAGTACGGCGATACCAATGGATCACTCTTGAATGCCAAGCTTGCCGCGCTCCTCCGGTCTCGCGGCATTGAGGCGCACGCCGAGCAACGGGCCCGCGCCCCGAAATCGGGGTTGGCTCATCGAGTTGACATTCTTATCGAACTTGAAGACCGGTGCGTTGCCGTCGAGTCCGAGTTTGAACCAGCCACCAACGTCCAAGCGGAGGCAGATAGTCGGCTGATTGACCCGCCTCTGCAATGGCGCGGTCTCCCCGTGCTCGATGCCTTCAAACTGGTATACCCCAAAACCATCAAGAGCGTTCCTGACGGGGATGCTTTGGATGCACTTGATGCGTCAGGCGAGTTGCGCTTCGCCCGAGGCACCTTAGGGGATACAGGGGTCGTTTGGGAGAGTTGGGAGAAGGGCAGTGGCACCACCCTTGCGGAGACACTTCACGACCACCGCGTACGCACAGCGGGGATTGGAGACATTGACGAGATCGTTCGGAAGGCGGGCGAAGCGATTCAAGCCGCCAGCGAGATTCTGGCGCGAGTGCCGAAATACGCTGCTGTCGACCTGAATACCAATCTCAGCACCACTGCGCCGCTGATCTGGCTCAACGCGATGTTGATTCAGGAGCTGCTGGCGTCTGACCTCATGCCGGAGCAGTTGCCTAGCGATTGCGGTAACGATACGATCCCGCCGTTAGACGCAGACGCTACGCCCGCGCTCTTGATCGACCAATGGCAGGAGATCCTCGCCCTCAACTGGTGGCCCGTATTCCATCCTGCAAGGGAGTCGCTCAAGATCACGCCGGCGTCGCATGGCGCCCCTGCGGTACGCGTGCTGGTCTCCGCTGCTCTCGAAATCGCTGGATCGGGAGCTGTCCGACAGCACGATGTGGCTGGCCGAGTATTTCACCGGCTCCTCGACTCACGGAAGTTTCTCGCCACGAACTACACCACGATTCCGGCTGCAATGGTGCTGGCAGGCCTAGCATTTGATGACCGGATTCCAAAGTGGCGCGACTTTCACTGGCAGGATGCGGGCAGTCACAATCTCCGCGTAGTGGATCCGGCATGCGGGAGCGGAACGCTGCTGATGGCTGCCGTGCAAGAGATCCGCAAGCGGTTTCGGCGGGCAGGAGTCGAAGACTTGAGCGACGCGACTCGCGACCTCTTGGAGGAGTCGGTGCATGGATACGACGTCGTGCCGGCGGCGGTCCACCTGACGGCCGCCACCCTATCGATGGCCGAGACCAGCCAAGTGATCCACGACATGCCCATTTGTTTGATGCCGCATGGCGTCGTGAAAGGCGTGGCGCGCCTCGGCACGCTGGACTTCTTGCCGCATGCTCCAGGCCACAAGGGTGTGCAGCAGGCATACATGTTCCAAGAGTTGCTGCCGTCGCCGGAGCGCGTGGACGGGTCAGGGGCGACGCACCGCGAAGCGCAGTTTCCCAGGGCGGACTTGTTTATCTCCAATCCTCCCTACACGCGGGCAGGCGGCCCCGGGAACGCGGAAAACACAGACTGGAACCCGCTGTTCGGATCGCTCTTGTCGCGACAGGACGCTGCTGCGATGCAGAAGGCGCTTGGTAAGACACTGAAGGGCACGGCCGGGAGTTCGTACGCGGGTCTGGGCTCTGCGTTCGTGGTGCTGGCCGACGAGCGGCTCGAACCCGGCGGTCGGATGGCCTTCGTGCTTCCGGCCACGCTATTGACGGGAAGTCGCTGGAAGCCGGTGCGTAAACTCCTGCTGGAGCGTTTCCGGATCGACTGGGTCGTGGTCAGCCACGACGACCGGCACCGGGCGCACAGGGCGACGCTGCCGGGACGCCGGTGGGTCAGTTTCTCCGAATCCACACGAATCGCAGAGGTCTTGGTGGTAGGCTCGAAGGCCGGTTCGAAGGAGGAGGCAGATGGATGGACGCGGTTTGTGAATCTACGCCGCAATCCCGACCAGCCCACGGAAGCGCTCGCTCTCGTGCGAGGTCTATTGGCAGTCGAGGAATCGACCGGTCCCAGATTTCAGGAATTGCGAATTGGGAAAACGGCGTGGGGTGAAATCGAGGCTGTTCGCCAGAGGGACCTGCCACCCTCTCGCTGGCTCAACGGCACGTTCGTCCAGAGTCGACTGACACGCACGGCAACGGATCTCGTAAGGGCGAGCCGGTTGAAGACCACCGCGATGACGGCGGAGATTCCGTTGTCCAAGATTGGCGAACTCTGCGATCTTGGCCCGTACGAAATGCAAATCCAGAACGCAGGTCAAGGCTGCTTCGAGATCATCGCGACTGATGACCCGAGCCGGGGCGGTCACCCAGCGTTGTGGCACCACAAGTCTGATCGCATGATTCGCTTGGTCGCGAGTGCGAACGCCCGACTCACGCCCCGCGCGGATCGCAGCAGCGACTCGCAGTCAAAGCTACTGGAGCGGGCCGGACAGCTCCATCTGGCGCGGGATCTGGGTCATGCGCCGCAGCGCTTGGCGGCGGTGCTGACCGACGAACCGATGCTCGGCACGAGTTCTTGGATCACCCTGTTGCCAAAGGATCCCCGTTCCGGTGCCAAGGAAGCACTGTGCTTGTGGCTCAATAGCACGGTGGGACTGCTGCTCCGCATCGTCGGCGCAAACCGTCCCTATCTGGGACGCAGTCGCACCCCGCACGAAGTGGCTAGAGAAATGCTCGCGCTTGATGTGGGGCGACTGGCGAACGACCAACTTGCGGCTGCCAAGGCTGCGTGCCAAGAACTCAGTGGATCGGACTTGCTCGGTTTCGCGCACATCTACGATGACCCTCAACGGAGACGATTGGATCAAGTCCTATGGACAGAGGTATTGCGAATCGACCCCGCGGATGAAGTGGACCGCCTCGCCAGGACGCTGCAATTGGAGCCCTTGATGACGGCACGAAACTGAGGCGGTCATCAGGTATCCGAGTCCAGCGCAGCAAGTCTGCCGCGGCCTGTCACGGGCCAACATGCCTGGAGAAGTTACCGCTGCAGTCAATTTGCATCGCTGGCGGATCGTTGCACGACCTGCAGGGCCTGCGCAACGCCGTCGTCATTCGGCAGCAATTCGCGCGCGATCTCCAATTCCCGCCGCGCTGAGCCGTAGTCCCCGGACTGACCGTAGATGATTCCGAAGTTCTTGTGGATCTGCCCTCTCGCCGGGCAGTCCCCGCACACTTCCAGCGCTTGGCGGAACAGCCCGAACGCCCGCTGCCAGTCCTCTCTTTTGGCTGCGGCGAGGGCGAAATTCCAAAGCGCACCGGCACGGTCGGTGTCTTGCCTCTCGGCCTGCAGCGCGGCGAACCGCTCGCGGTACTCGCGGGCTCTTGCGGCATCCACTTCCTTCAATGCTTGCGCCAGGTTATAGAGTGCTTCTCTGTGGTTCGGATCGCGAGCCAGCGTCCGCTCCCAGTGCGGGATCGCTGCTACGGGGCTCTCGGCTTGGGAAACCGCTAGCCCCAGTTCGTAATGCACTAGCGGATCGTCGGGGTTCAGCTTGGCTGCCTCGCGCAGATGCCCCACCGCCGCCGTGTCTCGCCCCGCAGCACGCTCGACGGCGCCCAGGAGCTGCAGTGCCGGAGCGTAGTCATCTCGGATGGAGACGGAGATTGCCAAGGCGTCCAAGGAGTCTTCGAGCTGTCCGAGATCGCGCAGCACCCGTCCGAGATGGTATTGGGCCAAATGCGAATCCGGGGCGAGGCGTACAGCCTCGCGAAACTCCGAGAACGCATCGTCCAAGCGGCCGCCTTCGGCCAGCGCGATGCCGAGATCGAGACGCGCGCCGAGCGACTCGGAAGCGCCTTGGACGAGCCACTCGAAGTGCGGTACGGCATCGAGCGGCCGATTCAGTCGTGTGAGCACCATGCCGATGGCTCTCCGCGCGGCGGCGCTCTGCGGTGCAAGTTCCAAGGCCCTGGCGACGCTGCTCAAGGCATCGCCGAAGCGGTCGTGCGCGGCGAGTTTGAGGCCCAGCTTGAGGTGCGCGTCCGCATTCTGCGGATCGAGTGCGGTCGCCTTGCGAAACATGACCTCGGCAAGCGTGCCGCTCCCCAGTCGCTCGTAGGCCAGCCCCAGCTGGAGATGGGCCTCGACATGCTCCGGTTCCAGCCGAATCACCGCTTGGTACGACTCTTTGGCACTCGCCGGATTGCCCGCGGCCAAGCTCTGCTGGCCCTGCCGCATCAAGACCGCTACCCGCGAGCCGCGCTGGGCCCGGGCGCGGATCCGTTCGAATTCCTCGAACTGCGCGTTAGCCGCTTCAGCGTCACCTGCGGCCCGCAGCGCCTGGGCCAGCCGATAGCGAATGTCGCCGGAATCCGGGTGCAAGCCCGCCGCTTTCCTCAGGTAGGCCACCGCTTCCTCGCTTGCGCCGCGACTGGTCAGCACGGCGGCCAGATTGAGCAACGCATCGGGATGACCTGGCTCGAGCGCTGTCGCCCGGTGCAATTCCGTTTGGGCCTCCGGCAAGCGGTTCAAGTGGCGGAGGGCAAGTCCTCGTACATAGTGGCCGTCGAATCCTTGGGCCGACTGCCCTACGAGTTGGGCATATACATCGATCGTGGCCAGCGCATCCGCGTACTGATGGGCACTGACCAGCACCTTGGCCAGCGTGAGGTGGCCCGCAGCATGCGTCGGGGCTAGGGCCAAGCCGGCGCGGAGAGCGACCGCAGCCTCTTCATAGCGACCAAGTTCTCCGAGAACTGCACCGCGATCAAGGTGGATCAGGGCGTCGCCCGGCATCTCGCGAGCGGCGTCGGTGAGGATCGCCAGAGCCGCCTCGGGGTCGCCGCGCCGACGGGCATCGTCGGCGGCGGAAAGCGCCTCTTCGGCAGCTTGGCCGGCCGCTGTCCATGCCCCCATGCACGCCAGCAGCAGAACGGCCAAAATGCGCGGGCGCCCTCGCATTCGCCACTCTCCCGCGCACTGCATGACGCTTCGTTCGATCACTCTCCGATCCCGAAACGTCGCGTCGCTCGCGACGGACTCACGCGCGAAGACCAATCGATACCCAGCGAGGGCCCGCCGCGAGCGGGGCGGGCCCTTGCAAGCCGCCGGGCTAGAAGTACACCTTCAAGCCCATCTGAATCTGACGCGCCCGGTTCGCAGTCCCGGTGACGCGGCCGAAGTTCCCTCGACTGAGGTTGGCGTTCGGCGCTGCGTACTGCGGCGTGTTGAACGTGTTGAAGAATTCCACCCGGTACTCGAATCGCAGCGACTCCGTCGCTTCGACGACCTTGAAGAGCGAGAGGTCGATGTTGTTGATGCCATCGGCGCGGAGAGTGTTGCGCCCCGCATTGCCGTAGGTGCCCTGTTGCGGCACGGCGAATGCGTCGCGATTCAGCCATGCCGCCGGCGTCGGGTTGGCTGGGTTCGGGTTCCCCACGTAGTCCGGGCGGTAACGTCCGTTCGGCAGGCCCGTGCCGGCAATGTCGCCGTTCACGCTCGGATAGTACGGCTGGCCCGATGTGAACATGGCCAATCCGTTGAAGCGCCAACCGCCCAAGATCGCGTCAAGCGCCCGGTTGTCGGAGTCGAACGGCAGCTGCACCACCCAGTTGAAGTTGAGGTTGTGGGTCAGGTCGATTCCCGAGACGCTCCGGTCCATGTTGAAGTTGTAGGGATTCTGCTGCGAGCAGTTCTCGACGAACCACCCCGAGCAGCCGATGTCGATGCTCTTGCCCCACGTGTAGTTCACCATGAACGCAACCCCTCTGGAGAACCTTCGGTTGTACTGGGTCTGCAGCGAGTGGTAGCTGCTGCGCCCCCAGGAAGTCAGGTAGTTGTTCGCTCGGAACAGCGGGAAGGGCGCCCGCTGCCGCGCCTCCGAACGGGGCCCCGGCGTCAGGGCCACGTTGTAGTAGGTGCCGAGCGGCAGTCGGCGATTCCCGGAAGCGACGTAGTTGATTTGGAACAGCGTCGAGTCATCGAGCTCTCGTTGGATGCCGAAGTTCCACGTCAACGAGTAGGCGTTCTTCAT
This sequence comes from Bryobacterales bacterium, assembly GCA_965242625.1. Taxonomy (GTDB): domain Bacteria; phylum Acidobacteriota; class Terriglobia; order Bryobacterales; family UBA6623; genus VXMF01. Next base: position 3,616,240 of record CBDEST010000005.1, read on the forward strand.
CCGCGGGTCCGAGTACCACGCCCCTTGGTTGTACGGAGTAGCGGTCGGCAAGATCCCTGTGGGCGCGGGATTCTTGCCTGACACGTCGGGGATTGCGTCTGCGGGATTGGTGCCATTCTGCAACTTGCGCCCCACGTCAGGCCACGTGTGGCCCAAGTTCTGCGTGTTCTGCGTCACGCCCGCGAAGTTATCGAAGAACACCCCGGCCGACGCGCGCAGCGCCGTCTTGTCGTCCAAGCGGTAAGCGAATCCCATGCGGGGCTGCCAACTGGCGGGCCACTGATCCTGGACATAGCCGTTCGGCGACACCTGCACCCGATCGGGAAGCGCGCCGCTCGCATCGGGCAGGCAGGGAGCGAATCCCTTGCTGGCACACGACGGCGGCGCGGCCGTGATCCAGTAGACGCCTTCGTTGTAATCGATGTTGCCGAATTCGACGGTGTTTTCCTCGGCATTGCCGTACTGCGGAAGAACTGTCTTGTCCAAGCGAAGTCCGAAGTTCCATGTGAACTTCGGCGTGACCTTCCAAGAGTCCTGCACGTAGAACGAATAGAGCGCGCCGCCCCGGGCGCGCTTGTGGAAGTCCCGTCGCGACCAAGAGTTCGGGACGTTGAGCAGGAACGAAGCCAGCGGGTTGCCCGTGCCGCCCGGATTGTCTGGACTCGCGGTTCCGACCGTGCTGAAGGCCGCGTGGTGGTCGTTGGTGCGTCCGAAGTGCCCGATGATGCTGTAGTCGGCACCGAACTTCAACGTGTGAGAGCCCCAAATCTTGGTGTAGTCGCCCTTGTACTGCCAAGTGTCGCTCGTGCGCGTGAAGCCGATGCGCTCGCCGCCGCTGAAATACTGGCTCACATTCATGTTCGGCACGTAGGTGGTGCCACCGCGAAACCCGCCCGCGAACTCTGGATTCCAGCCGACGGTTGAGATGAAATCCCCGGGAATGTCGGCGAACGAATTGCCCGTGTCGCGCTTGACGTCCGTTCGCGCGAACGAGACCGTCAGGATGCTGGTCTCGTCGAACGTATGCACCCAGTTGGCGGCGATGTTCAGGTTCTCGATATTGACGAAGCTGGTCAGGCCTTGGCGCCCAGCGGATCCGATGCGGTCGTTAAGCTGTCCGCTGACCCGCACGTAGGCGGAATCGGACTGGCTGAAGTGGTGGTCGACGCGGCCCGAGTACTCGTACTGATCCAGCGCCGTGCCGGTCGTGTCCCGTTGGTTGAAGATGCCCAGATCGGTGCCTAGGTCGATCGGCTTCGGCACGGTCTGCTGCATGTAATAGAGGAAGCCCTGATCGAGCCGGCTCGCAGGTATCCGATTCCCCGGGAACGGGTCGCGCACGGCACTGCCGTCGGCCCCCGTGCGATTGGAGTACGGATCGTAGATCTGCCGCGTCGAATTGCTCAGGTCGCCGCCGAGATTCGCATCGGTCGGCACTTGGTAGTTGCGATTGGACGGCGTCCGGTTCGTGAAGCCTTGGAAGGCCCCGAAATAGAACGTCTTGTTCCTGACCACCGGCCCACCGACCGTCCCGCCGAACATATTCTGCGCCAGGGCCGCCTTGTCCCTTAGGAACGTGTTGCGGGCATCCAGATTGTCGTTGCGCAAGAACCACCACGAACTCCCGTGGACAGCGTTCTGCCCGGACTTGGTCACGACGTTGACCACGCCGCCGGTCACGCTGCCGAACTCGGCCAAGTCGTTGTGCGACTGCACCTTGAATTCCTGGATCGAGTCCAGAATCGGAGGCACGGCGTACGTGCTGGTCATCGTGCCTTGGTTGTTCACGCCGTCGGTCAGGAATAGATTGCTGCGATTGTTCTGGCCGTTGATCGACGGGAAGCTGAACGTACCGACCGACGTGCTGCCGAACCCTCCTCTGCTCTGCGCCACGTTGACCGGAGAGGCCCCGGGAGTCAGCATCAGCAACTGGGTGAAATTGCGCCCGTTGAGCGGCAGGTCAACCACCTGCTGCTCGGTCATGGCCGTGCCCAGTTCCGCCGAGGACGACTGGACCTGCGCACCGACCGCCTCGACGGTAACGGAATCTGTAACGGCGCCCACTTCTAGCACGATGTCGAAGGTGGCCGTCTGATTGACGACCAGCGAGAACGGTTCGACCGAAGACGTTCGGAAGCCTTCCACCGCTGCCTCCAGCGTGTAGTAGCCCGGCGGGACGTTGACGAATCCGTAGCGACCCACCGCATTGGTCTGCGCCTGGCGCTCGATCCCGGTCTCGACACTAGTCAGGACCACATCGGTGCCGGGCACGACCGCGCCCTGCTGATCCGCGACCGTGCCGTTCACGGCGGAACTCGAGGCCTGGCCGAAGCCCAGGCCGGCGAAGATAGTCAGGGCGCAAGCGACAGCCACCGCGGCGCTGCTCGCTGGCAGAGATCTAGCTCTCGAAATTGCGGACATTGTTGAATCCCCTCTCGTACGCTGGAACCATGGCGAACGCGAACACCCCGAAACCCCCTAGATGCTGGCTCGTCGCTGTGCAGTTTAGAACAAGCCAATTGAGACTGTCAAAACCCGCGATTCGAAATCCCCGCATCGTTCCCTCGAATTGGGGGAGTGCTGCCTGCTTCGCGTTGCTCGCCATCGCGGTTGGCGGGGCACTCTCGAACACCCTGCTCGCCCAAGGTATGGCAACCGCTGGCAGGTCCGCCCGACCACCGGTACCGCTCCCGGAAGGCGTCGAACCTCCGGAGTTGAACTTCGTTGACGTGGCAGAGGCCAGCGGCCTGCGCCCGCGTCCGGATGCGGTGCGCCTCGACAACTTCTCCTTCCTTACCGAGACCACGGGCTCGGGCGTCGCGCTGATTGACTACGACAGCGATGGGCTGACAGACATCTTCCTCGTGGGCACGGGCAGGCATGCGGGTGACACCGAAGGACAGCGGCACTTGCTGTACCGCAATCTGGGCGAGCTGCGGTTCAAAGAGGTGGGAATGGGGACTGGATTGGGAAGCACGGGATGGGGGCAGGGAGTCTGCGCCGGGGATATCGATCTGGACGGGCGCCCTGACCTGTTCGTGACGCACTGGGGTTCTGACGCTCTGCTGCGCAACACCGATGGCACTGGGTTTCGGAACGAGGCGGATGAACGTGGCGTGGCCGGCGAATCGGATCGCTGGAGCACCGGCTGCGGTTTCTTGGATTACGACAAGGACGGCGACTACGACCTCTTCGTCGCGCACTACGTGGAATTCGACCCCTCTACTACCCCGTTGCCGGGCGAAGCCCCGCAGTGCGAGTGGAAGGGCGTACCGATACCATGCGGCCCGCGGGGACTGGCCGCCGAGTCGATGGCCCTCTACGCCAACGACGGGGAAGGGGTCTTTCGGGAGGTCACGCGCGAAGCGGGTATCGAGACCGCCAAGCGATTCCACGGTCTCGGTGTGCTGGTTGCCGACTTCGATGGCGACAGCTGGCCGGATGTCTTCGTGGCGTGCGATTCGACCGCCAACCTGCTTTTCCTCAATCAACGGGACGGTACGTTTAGCGAGGTCGGGCTGGATTCGGCGACGGCGTACAACGAGGACGGCCGCGAACAGGCCGGCATGGGCGTGGCTGTCGCGGACTACGACGGCGACGGTCTCCTCGACATCTTCCAAACCAATTTCGCCGAGGACGCCAACACGCTTTATCGCAATCTAGGGGCCGGTCTGTTTCGCGATCGCTCTGTCGCTGCGGGTATTGCAACTGCCACGCGGTACGTCGGTTGGGGGACGGTGTTCGGGGACTTCGATCTGGACGGCTGGCCGGACCTGTTTATCGCGAATGGCCATGTCGCTCCGAGCATCGACAGTGCAGGCACTCAAGAGAGCTTCTCGCAGCCCCGGCTCCTCTACTGGAACCGTGGCGATGGCGTCTTTCATCCGGTTTCCGAGCGGTCCGGAGGGGGCATCCGGTCGCAGCTTCCCTCGCGCGGGGTAGCGGCGGGCGATCTTGACAACGACGGGAAGTTGGAAATCGTCGTCGTGAACACCGGTGCGCGCCCATCGTTGTTGCGGAATCGAGCGGACACGCTCGGGAACTGGCTCGGAGTCAGAGCAGTTGCCCGCTCCGGGGGATTCGCGCTTGGTGCCAGGGTGGCCGTGAGAACCGATCAGCGGACGATGGTCAGCGAGGTCAGGAGCGGCGGAGGCTACGTGTCGCAGGATGACCTGAGATTGCACTTCGGTCTGGGAGACGCCGAAAGGGCGGTCGTCGAAGTTCAATGGCCTTCCGGTCGAACGTCGTCAACGAAAGTATCGGCCAATCAAGTGGTGGAGATTTCTGAAGGCCGATCCTTGGCTGATTGAACCGTTGCGAATCAGACCGACATTGATGCGAGTTTGCCACTCTCTAGGATCGTCCATCTCTAAGCTATTTATTTTGAGAAAGATACGAAACACAGATAGGGCATTATGTCACTACGGGATTTCCGAAAACGAGGCTGATCGTCAACCCGCGACCCGTGCCGACTCAGGCATGGCAGCCGAACCGTTGGGCCCGGAGATTGAATGAAGAAGACCCAAGCCCGACAATGACCCCATGCGGCGGACTCCCGGCTGCATGCGCAATGCCCGGACGACTCTCTTGCCATGGGCACGGTCTCGCCCGCCCAGGCGGCGGGCATCGTTGACCGTCCATCCCCGACGAGGACTGATCGGACGCCGCATTTCCGTCATGGCCTTCCTTGCTGCCTTTCTTGCGCCGCACCTCCCATCCCCGAACGGCTTGGCCCGGCAATTGCTTGCCCAAGTGCCCCAGCGCGAGGAGCGGAATGCGAGGGCGGCTCGATCTGCCGTCGACGAGTCGTTTCGAACCGATGTGCCCCGCCGGCCTTGGGACATAATCCTCGGCAATCCGACCGGCACGTCGATTACGGCAAGCGTGCTCGCCTATTCGCAGATCGAGGGCTACTTCGAGATCGGTAGACAGCCGGGTCAGTACGCGGCGCGTTCCGAGCTCGTGCAGTTCGAGGCCGGTGTCCCCGAAGAGGTGCCGCTAGCAGGCCTTGAACCGAACGCGCAGTACTTCTATCGGTTCCGCAGCCGGGCGGATCCAGGAGCTGCCTTCAAAACCTCGGACACGTTCACGTTCCGAAGCGGCCGGGGGGCCGGAGAGAGCTTTGTCTTCACGGTGCAAGCCGACTCGCATCTGGACGAACGCACGGCACCGCACCTCTACGAAGCATCGCTCCGCAATGCAAGGGCAGCGGGTCCCGACTTTCACATCGATTTGGGCGACACATTCATGACCGACAAGAGACGGTCGGATTATCGGGACGCACTGCCACAGTACCTTGCTCAGAGGTACTACCTCGGCATCATCGGCCCCGTAGCACCGGTCTTTCTCGTTTCCGGCAATCACGACGGCGAAGGCAGGCGCAGGGGCGCAATGGGCGCTTGGGCCCGCGCTCAGCGAGACTCGTTCTTCGCAACACCCTCGGACGGAGTTGCCGATCGCGGGAACTACTACTCGTGGGAGTGGGGCGATGCGCTGTTCGTTGTTTTGGATCCGTTCTGGGCTACGCCGCGCACAGGTCGTCGTGGCGACTACTGGGTGCGCACGCTCGGAGAGGAGCAATTCCGCTGGCTCGACCGGACGTTGCGGTCCAGCCGCGCTAGGTTCAAGTTCGTCTTCATCCACCATCTCGTGGGCGGTATCAACCAGGCGGCGCGTGGCGGCGCGGCAGCTGCCCGTCTCTACGAATGGGGCGGCCACGGGCTGGATGGCAGCTACGAATTCGATACACGCAGGCCCAACTGGGGTCAGCCGATCCACCGGGTGCTGGTCGAGACCGGCGTGAACATCGTGTTCCACGGGCACGACCACGCGTTCGCTAGAGAGGAACTCGATGGCATTGTCTATCTGCTGGTGCCTCAGCCCGCTTTGAATCGGTACGCGGCCCCCCGCGAGGTCGGCAGCACTTACGTAAGCGGCGATGTGGTTGGCGGCCCCGGCCACGTGCGCGTCACAGTCACCCCTGACGCCGCTAGGGTCGAGCTGGTACAGTCCCGCTTGGAAGATGGCGAAGCCGGCAACGGACGCACGGCGTACGCATTCCGCGTCGAGGCGCGCTGAACCGGGAGATCGTCCATGAATCGGCGAATCGCGCTCTTCCTCGTTGCGGTCGCGACCGCCCTGCCGGCCGCCACTCCCAATTTCGTGTTTATCCTCGCCGACGACCAAGCTTGGAACGGTCTGTCGACCCGCATGATCGCGGATCTGCCCGAATCGGGAAGCGACTACCACCGCACGCCGCACATTGATCGATTGGCTCGTGAAGGCATGACGTTCTCACGGGCCTACGCCGCCGCTCCCAAGTGCGAGCCCTCGAGGTACGCGATCCAATTCGGGATGACCACCGTTAGTCTGAATGCCCCGGACAAGCGTACGGCAGTTCGATTCAAAGCCGAATCCAGCCACTCCTTGGCCAACTCGCTGAAGCGGGCGAACCCCGCCTACCGAACGGCGACGTTCGGCAAATGGCAGCTGGTGCGAACCCAGCGCGAGCTGGGATTCGACCGCGACGATGGGAAGATCACGCAGAATCAAGATGGCGAATCGCCCGACCCTCAGGATCCGAAGCGCATGTTCGAAATTACAGAGAACGGCAACCGTTTCATGGAGGACAGCGTGGCGAGCGAACGTCCGTTCTACTTGCAGTTGTGGCACTACGCTGTGCATGGCCGCAACCAGTCCCTGCCCGAAACACTCGAGCACTGGCAAACCAAGCCGCTAGGCCGGCTACACCGCGACCCGACGCGTGCCGCGATGGCCGAGGACTTCGACCGCGCCGTCGGGGCTACTTTGGCGAAAATCGACCAACTCGGCATTCGCGATAGGACCTATGTGATCTACATGTCCGACAACGGCGGCCCTACCCGCTACCTGCGTGGCGGCAAGACCAACGTGACCGAGGGAGGCTTGCGTGTTCCCCTGTTGGTGCGTGGGCCTGGAATCGCGCAGAATTCCTACTGCGATCAGCCCGTGGTTTCTTACGACCTACTGCCGACCGTGCTTGATTTGGCCCATTCCGAGGCGGTTTCCCCGCCGAGGGTCGAAGGCGGCAGTTGGAAGCCGCTACTCATGAGCAGATGCGCAGACGGCGTCGACAGGCCGCTGGAGGAGCTAGTCTTCTTTTTCGCCGAGTCCCGTGGTCGTGACGCGGGCCCGCAGGCTGCGATCATCGCCGGCAAGTTCAAACTGCTCTATGCTTGGCCGGATTCCCGCGCTGTTCTATTCGACCTGAGCGAGGACATTCGGGAGTCGCGGGATGTTGCGGCTCAATATCCGGATGTGGCAGTCAGGCTGGAACGGAACTTGATGGATCATCTCGAGGCGGGACTCGGCACTCAGGTTCTTGCGCGCCTCGCGAGCGGAGAGGCCGGGGCGCGCTCGGCCGGCAAAGACCCTCGCCGACCCCGAGAGCGTCGGTTGTCGCGACGCCAGCGGCCGGGGACCGGGACTCCATGAGCCGACCGAGGATCGCCGCGCCGTTCGTCTTCGTCCTAGCCGCACTGGTGTTCGCCCAATCGCCACGGGGATCCTTCCGCTTCGGTCCCGAGATCGTGGCGCGTTCCTTTCAAGTGTTCGCCGGTAGTGTCGATGTGTGCTGGGACGATGAGTACTTCTACGTGGAGAGCAGCGGAATGCCGCGGCACAGGTTGATGGTCGGGATCCGGTCTTGGAATCGCTAGGTTCCGATTCCGCAGCCCTATGTCGGGGCCAACGCCTTTCGGTTTCCGTTGCAACCCCGTCTGTAACTGCCCAGATACCCTGATCGGGCTTGGTTGCAGCGATGGGTAGCGGGACGTAGCGGGCGGATGTCGTACGAGGTGCGGCTCGGAGCGGATCGGGGGTGCTGTCGAGGAGGTAGTTGACAGGGGCATGCACTTACATGTAACGTAGGAATTGTTCTGAGGGCGCGGGCACTCGGGCAAGTCATGGCGGCAGCGTTCCCAACGACCGAGCAACAGCTCGGGGCGGTCGGCGGGCCCGCCGAACTGATCCGGCTGCGGGCCGCCAACGAGAGCTTGCGAGCCGAGATCGAGGGCCTGCAAGCCGAGAACGCGAGCTTGCGGGCCGCCAAGGCGAGTTTGCAGCAGCGCGTGGAGGCGTTGGAGCGGCAGGTGGGCTTGAACAGCTCCAACAGCGGCAAGCCGCCCTCCAGCGACGGGCAGCGCAAGCCGCGCAAGCCGCGGCGCAGCCAGAGCCCCCGGGGCGGTTCCGACAAGCCTTCGGGCGGCCAGCCCGGCCATCCAGGCACGACGCTGAAGCAAACCGCCGACCCGGATCACATCGAGACGCACCGGCCGGCGCGCTGTGCCGGCTGCGGCGCGCCGCTGACGGCGGCCGACAGCGTGAGCTATGCGCGGCGGCAGGTGTTCGACCTGCCGCCGCCGCCGCGCGTCGAAGTCACCGAGCACCAAGCGCACACCTGCCAGTGCCAAGCCTGCGGGCACCGGACGCGGGCCGAGTTCCCGGAGAACGTGCGCGGGCCGGTGCAATACGGCCCGCGGATTAAGGCCATGACGGTGTACCTGCAGAACTGGCACTTGCTGCCCGAGGATCGCCTGGCGGAGCTGTTCCTGGACCTGCACGGCGTCGACATCAGCGCGGCCACGCTGGCGAACATCACGCGCACGGCCGCCGACAGCTGGCGGGCGTGCAGCGAGCGGATCCGGGATCTGCTGGTGGCTGCGGACGGCACGAAGCACTTGGACGAGACGGGGTTCCGGATCACGGCGTGCGGGCAGTGGTTGCACGTGCTCTGCACGCGGTGGCTGACGTTCTACCGGACGAGCGAGCGGCGCGGCAGCCTGCTGGCCGGCTTGCGCGGCTGCTTGGTGCACGATCACTGGAAGCCGTACTTCACGGTGCCGGACGTGCAGCACGCGCTGTGCAACGCGCATCACCTGCGCGAGTTGGAAGCGCTGGCGGAGCTCGACGGGGAGGCGTGGGCGCGCCCCATGCAGGACTTGCTGCGGATGGCGAGCCGCGCGGCGGGGATCGCGGCCGAGGAGGGCTGGACCCTGCCGCCGGATCTGGTGGGATGGTTCGAGCAGCGTTACGACCGCTGGGTGGCGGAGGCCCTGGAGTACCACGAGGGTCTGGAGCCGTTGCGCCCGGCGGGCAAGGGCCGGAAGGGGCGCCCGAAGCGGCGCCCGGGGCACAACCTGGCGTTGCGGTTCCGGGACTTCAAGACGGAGACGCTGCGCTTCCTGCACGAGCCCGGGGTGCCGTTCACGAACAACCAAGCGGAGCGGGATCTGCGCATGATGAAGCTGCGCATGAAGATCTCGGGCGCGTTCCGCTCGGCGCAGGGTGCCGCGGATTTCGCCACGTTGCGCAGCGTGCTGTCGACCGCGCAGAAGCAAGGGCGGAACCGCATCGAGGCGCTCATGCAAGGGCCGGCCGTGCTGCTCGAAGGCCTGCGCTGCTAGCGCGCGCCCGGCACCCGCCCCGCTGGTCCGGCCCCGCCGGGACCGGGCTGCGGTGCGTCCCGCCGCCACATGGGAGGCGAGGATGTCTTGCGCTAGTCCGTCCCCGAGCATGCGGAGTGGCCGTGGAGGGCGAAGTGCTGCGAGACGGGTATGTCGTCAGCGGCAACCACGCTGGCCTTGGAGCGTTGCGCATGAACATCGAGCCTGGGGCCCGTCAAGGTGAGGGGGCCGTATCCGTGCAATTGAAATCAGGGCATCCGGGATGCCGGTGCTTGGTCGCGACGCCCTCGACCACATCCTGCCATCACTTTCTCGACTAGCCAGACATCAGGTTGCCTGAGCCTTCAGGATTGGCTGGGCGTCAGGGGTATCTGGGCAGTTACCCCCGTCTTGCAAGTAGTCCCGTGTCTGCCAAGGAATCTCTCTTCCGCGGTGCGATTGCGATTGCTGCCAACGGCGTGCCGATCTTTAACCCGATCAAGCAGGACGGTAGCACCGACACCAATCTGGCCGGCGAGCTAGACAAGTACGGCGGACATGCCGGGAGAGCCGACGATTACCACTATCACCTCGCCCCGGCTCATCTCCCTAGCTTCGTCGGAAACCAGTCGCCGATCGCTTGGGCCTTGGATGGATTCCCGATCTACTCCTACAGCGAGCCCGGAGGCGGCGAGGCGCACGATCTCGACTGGCTCAATGGGCATTTCACGCCGGGCGATCAATACCACTACCATGCGACGCGAGAATACCCATACTTCCTGTGAAATACGTTCCGGTGCGCAGATAGACCTCCGGCGTTACCGCGCCCCGGGGAGGATGCGCAGTCGGAATTGTGCCACCGTGCACGGCATGCGGCAACCGTCCCGGGGCAGCCCCGATCTATGGCCACGGGCCCGGTCTGCACGCCGCGCGCGGCGGGTTGGTACTGAGTCCGCGGCTAGTCCCGCGGCAGCCAGCCGTAGTGCTCGAGGTCGCGCAGTCAGCGCGGCGCGTGGCGCTTGATGACCAGCTGCTGGTAGTCGATGTCCGGGTCGCGGTACGGCTGGCTGTCGCGCAGGCCGTCCGCGCTCGGGGCCGGCCCTGGCGGCGCGGAGGAAGGACGCGAGGGATGTGTGGGATGTTCCATGTGCTAATCTCCGTTTGAAGCGGAAGCGGGGGAGCGTTCCCGGCACGGTGCAACCGCTCTGCGAGCGGTGCTCGATTTGCTGCGCGCCCAAGCCCCCGAGACGGGAAGCCGGTGCAATACGGGGCTCGACGCGGGAGTGCCTCGGTCAGTTTGAATTCCGGGGAATGATCCGCCGATGGATAGTACGACCATGCCCCGCTTCCGCTGACAGGCATTGCAGCACACTCGTCGCTGCCGGGTACCGCTCGCTTAACGCTTGAGGATCATTTCATGCATTCGGGGTGAGCGCCAGCTCATGAGGTTTGAACGGAGGGTTACGAGGTGTCGTTGAACTCCGCAACGGTCAAGTTGCCGTCCAGCCCCGGGCGGCCGCGATTCGGCCCTCCACCAGGCCCCTTCGCGGCGCTGTGATCATTGGCTTCGATCGCGATTCCGACTCCAGATTCAGATTGGACTACGACCTGCACGGCGAAAGGCATTCGATCTTGTTTGCGCTCCTCACGGACGGCCGAGCGGAGATCGTCTTTACCGACGGATCGGGATAAGACCGCGTCGAGACCTACCAATCAAGGGATGCGTGAGCGAGAGACGGCGTCCAAGGCATCGGTAGTGTAGTGCGCTCGATGTTAGCGCAATTTTTAAATGTCCGCGTTTTCGAAGCAGCTGAGCAACATGCCGGACCCAGTGCCACCAAGTCCCGGGCCAAGCCCACCGGCTGCAAGCAGCCGGTGGGCACCGCTACGGCGATCACGCGGCTGCGCCTGGCGGGGCCGGATACGCGTTGCGCGGCCGAGGCCTGCTGTTGAATGCCTCTTTGTCTCGTAGAACATGGTCAGATACGTTCCCAGCCAGTTTGAAGGCCGCTACTGCAGAAAGGAGTGTGGGGCTGGCTCTGCCCGCCGCCCCCGCGAGGTTTTCCTCAGGCATGCAGCGGCCCCGCTGGAAGGAGTGACCGCAGCGGTAGGGACGGCCCGGAGGCCGCCCCGGAACCGGACATTTAGAACTTGCAGAAAAGCGGACATCTAAATCTTGCTCTGACACAGCCCCGCCGCTCGCCTATGATCAATCCGTTGCCGCCCGTTCCGGCAACTGAGAGAATGGGATCAACGATGACAGTCAACCAACTCCTCACGCTGTTGGTCGTCCTCGCCGCAATCGCCGCCGTGTGCGTGACGCTCCTGCTTTGGATGGACTCACAGACTCACGCCCGGATGGATCGCATGGACGCGAGGATGGATCGCATGGAAGTCCGGATGGATCGCATGGACTCCAACATCGGCGATCTCAGGACAGACGTGGCCAAGATACTCGCCATCGTCGAGCGCGGACAGTCCGACGGATCAACCATGGCAACCGATTGATCCGCTCGCGTCTCACTTCCGCCCGCATATGAGACACAACACCGCTTACGTCTCACCTACGATCAGCAACCGCCCTCGCGTCTCACTTCTGGCCCGATACGAGACGCAAGCCAGTCCATCCGCGCCGCGCATAGCGACAGCGACTCAGACATAGCGAGCCGTGCGCGTAGAGGCCCCTAGAATCGACTTTCGCCCGATAGCAGTGGATTCCGCCCGCTATCAGAAGAAGCCCTCGCCGACGAGGCCCATGGCGCATCCAGTAGTGCGTCGACTCGCGTGCAGAACCATCCCGACCGGCATGATCGAGATGACAAATCCCTTCGGATAAAGCAGCAGGTCAACGCAAGCTCCGCCCTTCCGGCGTTGTTCGCCAAATTACACCGCCGGAGACTTGCACTCCTAGCCATGCCGATGTCCTACCCTGCGGCATGCGATAGGCTATGGGCGCAGTTCTCCGGCATGCGCGCCTGCTCATGGGAGTGGCCAGACAGGATGCAAAGATTCAAAGCGCAGGATCCCGATTTCGAGGCGCACATTCGCGACAGCTTCGGCAAGCAGACGTTCATGAGCATGATCGGGGCTGACTTGACTCGGGTCCAACCGGGAGAAGTCGAGATCGCACTGCCGTTTCGCGAAGACCTGCTGCAGCAACACGGATATCTGCACGGAGCGGTGATCGCGGCGATCGTGGATAGCGCATGCGGCTACGCGGCGCGATCCCTGATGCCCAGCGGCGCGACGGTCCTGACGGTCGAGTACAAGGTCAACTTCCTCGCTCCGGCCAATGGTGCCCGCATCGTGGCGCGGGGCACCGTGCTCAAGCCGGGCCGGAACTTGACCGTTTGCTACGGCGAGTGTAGGGCGGGGGAGGATGGCGAGAAGCTAGTCGCCTCGCTGGTGGCGACGATGATTCGCGTCACGGACCGGCCTCTGTCGAAGTAGACCCGTCCGCGCATCGCTCCCGATGCTTACAGCCCGAGTGCGAATCCATGTCCGTACCGACCGTTCAACGCCGCACCGATACTCATCGATAGGTTGAAGTTGGCACCGACGCCGAGTCCCTGGTAGATCGTGCGCGTTCGTGAGTAGGCGGATCCCATGTCGCCGTAGAACGTGAGCCGTCGCGGAGCGATCAGGGCGGCCACGTCGGGTAAGTCGGCATAGCGCAGCGCGGCCAGCAAGATCGGTCCCTCGATGTGCGAGTTTGGGCTCTGAATCAAGATCGCTTGGGAAATCTCATCGTCCATCGCCGCGGCGTACATGGCCCAGCCAGCCGCAGGTCCGATTCCGCTCACCGCCATGTCGCGGTCGTCGCCCAACAGTTTGCGGTAGATCTTCGCTGCGGTCAGGATCGAACCGATGCGTATCGCGTCTACCGAGGTTCCCGTATGCATCGCGTTGCGAAGCAGGGTCTTCCAATCGGTCTTGGAGAATGTCGCGGTTCCTGTTCCCGGTGGATACACCACCATTACGGGATTGCTGCCAAATCGCGAGAGGTTCCGAAGCAACTGCCGTGCGCTCTGCGCATCTTCCCCGGGCATTGCCACGTGCAGAAGTGCATCATCATCTAAATTATCATTTACATTTAATATGGTTTCGACGGGTACGCGCCCAGCGTAGTCGAAGGCCATGGACTCGAATCCGCTCGGTGCATCCAAGGTTCCGGGTCGCGTTGCAGGGGCGGGGGAATCCATGCTGACTGCTCCCAACGCTGTGCGTCGCAACGCATTCGCCAATTGGTCGCGACGCGCAGCCCATCCTGTGCTGTCCGTCCAACGTACTGGCTCGGCTGGCTCGATGAAGAACTCGTGCGCTCTATAGTTCAGCGCGTCATCAGGGGGAGAGCCTCCGAAGACCGCCAGTTCTTTGGGAGCAACTTCCTCGAATTCCGTATCGATCTCGCGAGGTTCCCTCTCCAGCAGCCATTCGTCGAGCCACCGAACGGCTTCTGCGCGCAGAAAATCCGAGTCTTCGTGACCACTCTCCACCACGGTGTTGCGGAATTTGCTCGCGACATCGTAGGACTCGTAGAGAACTGCAATCGCCGCCTCGAACTCCTCGTATCCCTCGACAGGAAAGAGCGCATCCGTGCGACCGTGCGCGGTGAGCAGCGGACGCGGAGCGATCAACGCGCCTAGATGCAGCAGGTCGTGCTTGTGAAAGTTTACTGGAAACATACAGTCACAATGCAGTCGTTGCGTATTCTTGGGTACGCTCGCAGCGTAGGTGCTGATCCCCATGATCGGGATGGCCACTTTGATGCGCGGCTCGACCGCCGCCGTGAACCATGTCATCGCGGCACCGCCTGACCGCCCGGTCATGGCGAAGCGGTCGCTATCAATTTCCTCGCGCGTCTCCAGGTAGTCGAGTGCGCGGATCGCGTTCCAGACCTCCAAACCGGCCGGGCTATACCCACGCGTGTACCACTCGTACATTTCTTGGTTGTAGACACCGTGATGCAGACCCGCTGTCTCCGCGATTTGCACGGGGTCGACCACCATCGCCGCATAGCCATGACGAGCGAGTGTGTGCCCGTGGCGCTGGTAGGAGGTCTTCGCGCCGTGCGGCGAGTAGGCGTGGCCGCAGACATAAATGACCGCGGGAACCGATTCGTGCTGCCCGACAGGCAGATACAAGTTGGCTGTGACGTAGACCTTGGGCATGCTCTCGAAGGCGATCCTCTCGATGACGTACCCGTCACGTTCGATCACCCCGAGCTGTTGCACGTTCAACGGAGTCCGCGCACGATCTGGCACCAGACCGAGCATGTCCTTGAGTTCGGAGAGCCGCTGTTCGCGGACAGCCTCCCAAGCAGCGCGGGACGCAGTCTCGGCTATCGCCCGGTCTGTAATCGCGCGTGCCTCGCCCGCCAATAGGTCCAGGATGCTATCGCGCGTGCTTTCGGCTACGTTCCGGGCGGATTCCTTGGGAGCCTCGGAACAGCCAAGGAACGGCGTTGTGGCGACGATTGCGATGAGTCCGGCGAAGCGGATGCGATGCACCAAGCCGAGCATGGCTGCGCATACGATAGCGCACCGTGCAGCGGTCCATCGGTTCCCACTACGACTTGTCCGGCTTCCCGATCACCCGCTCCCAAGGCGAATGGTGGGCACGCCCAGACTCGAACTGGGGACCTCCTGCGTGTGAAGCAGGCGCTCTAACCAACTGAGCTACGTGCCCGTCGCGAACCGTTACCGCTGATGGTGCCGACTAAGTCGGCAGATGCCACTCGAATCGGAGTGGTCGCGTCGCTCGCTCCATTGATTGTACATCCCCGCTCGCGACCATCTGCCGAATCCGACCTCGAGTGCCCAGATCACACGGCCACTAGAACGTTACAAATTCACTGTGCCCAATCGGGAGACCAACCCGCCCGCCAGCAGACTGGGGTGCGAATGAGCCTCAGCCACCTCTGGCGGAGTCGATGATCGCGGAGGTCATATCGGAATGGACATCCCCGCAGGCCGGCCGACGATCCGGACGTTTCAGGTTCGGGCCAACACCGCAACTTCGCTTCGCGATCGAACGTGCCACAATATGCTCAGTCGAAAGCGGGGCACATGTTGGTTTTCCTTTCTTGGGCAACGGCCGCTTGGGCTGTTGTAGGCACGGTCATTATCTTCTGGATGCTGCACAGAGCGTTCCAGATCCAGTACGTCCAGACCACACCTCCGGCGATCAACGATGACGAATCGGCAGTCAGGAGCTTCCTGGGCATGCTGAACGAAGCGCAGGGGTCGCTGATCATCTTCGACGATGGTGATGACCTCGATGGGTCGCTGTTTAACGATCGTCGAGTGATCAACGCGGTGCAGGACAAGTTGCGAGACAACCCGGAGTTTGAACTGCGGTGTCTTTTTAACTGTGACGAGGACTTGCTGTTCCGGAAGGAACTCGAAAGCGAACGTCACGTGAGTATCCGAATCCGTAGCAGCAGCACACCGACCGATGGAATCCACTACAAGATAATCGACGGTGGCGCGAAGGCGTATCTTTCTCGACATACCTTGGGCTCCAGAGAGCTGAGGTTCAGAATCGTCGATTGCACCCGGGTCCCGCGACGCCACCGCGGCCGTGTGGCGGATATTGTCCTCGGAAGGTACAAGGAGGACTTCGAACACGCGTTCGAAGCCTCAGCTCCAGTCATCTGATACAGAGTGTTCGCGATGGCCGGTCTTGTTCCCTCCGATTGATCTGTACGCTGTTCTCGCAGTCTCAGTCGGTGTGACCGCAAGGGTCGCAGCGGAGGGCGCAGGGGGTCTCTCCCTGATCAGGTCACGGGTAAGGTGGCTGCTCCATCTTTCTTTGGCTGCGGTATGGCTTTACATACTCGGCTATCCGGTTAAGCAACTCGCGCTCCCCGACCCGCCGCTGGAGGTGGGCGACCGGGCGAATCTGATCATTCACCCGGCAACGCTGGCTTCGGCGGGGCTAGCGGGTGCTTGGATATTCATTCGGCAGTCATCCAGACTCGCATCTAGTTCGACACCACGCTAAGAGCCAGCGCTGGCGAGGTTCCGCCTCGCGCCTCCGAGCCTCGGTCGACGAAGCGAGAGCAATCCTCGGACGATGCTGCCGCAACACGGCTCACATCTCCGCGATTGCTGCAAGCACGATCTCCAGCGCCAGACGGAGGGCAGGACCGCAGGTGGCTGAGCTTGAATTGAACGCAACGCTTACAGGCAGACTGGGAGGCGCAGGAATGCACGGCACCTACGCGGAGTCCAGCAATCCTAACGGCGACCGATTGACGTCTTACGGGCGACGGCTCCTCAGTAGCCGAGATAGACGGTCTTGTAGTCGGTGTAGAACTCCAGAGCGACCGACCCCTGTTCTTTCGGGCCGAAGCTCGATTCCTTGGATCCCCCGAACGGCAGTTGGTACTCCACTCCAGCGCTCGGCAGGTTCACCGTAATCAGCCCGGCCTCGATCTGATTCACGTACTCGAAGATCCGCGAGACGTTCGATGTCTGAATCGACGCGGACAGACCGAACTCCGTCTTGTTGGCAATGCGCATGCAGTCCGCGAAGTTCGCGGCCCGGATCACGCCGAGCACCGGGCCGAACACCTCTTCCTGCGCGATACGCATTTCTTCGGTCACGCCGCTGAATACGGTCGGCTCGAAGAAGTAGCCCTTGGCGTACTCGTCACTGTCCATGACGTGGCCGCCGCACTCCAACTTGGCACCTTCCGATTCGGCCACGCGGCAATAGCGATCATCCGTGTCCAGTTGGTCTTGGTCGATCGCGGGCCCGATCTGAACTCCCGCGTTCAGGCCGTTGCCCACCTTCAACGCACGCACTGCCTCGACCGTCTTCGCCAAGAACTCGTCGTGAATCGCGTCCTCGACGATGACCCGGCTGGTTGCCGTGCATTTCTGCCCGGTCGAGAACATCGCCGCGTTGACCGTATTCGCCACGGCCTTGTCCAGGTCCGCGTCGGAAAGCACGATGGTCGGATTCTTGCCGCCCATCTCGAGCTGGATTCGAATGCGGCGCGCCGATGCCTCGGCATGCAGGGCCTGTCCGACGGGGACGGAACCGGTGAAGGAGACAGCCTTGACTGGCTCGGCATGAACCATGGCGTCGCCCACTTCGCCTCCCGAGCCGCACAGCAAGTTCACGACTCCCTTGGGAATGCCCGCTTCGTGGCATGCTTCCGCCAGCCGCCACGCGCACAACGGTGCGGCCGTGGCTGGTTTCACCAGCACGGTGTTGCCCGCCACGAGCGCTGGCGCCAGCTTCCACGCCGGAATCGCGCTCGGGAAGTTCCAAGGGTTGATCTGAGAGACGACGCCGAGCGGTTTCCGAAACGCGTACATGAACACGCGGTCCCGTTCGGACGGCACCTGGATACCAGGGATTCGCGAGCCTTCTCCCGCGAAGTAACGGAAGATGTTGATCGACCGCATGGTCTCGCCCTTGGCCTCGGGCAGCGTCTTGCCTTCCTCGCGCGTCATCTCGCGGGCGAGCGAGTCTAGGTTGCGCTCCAAGATGTCCGCGACCTTGAACAGGTATGAGCCGCGCACCGGGCCAGGCAACGCCGCCCAGGCGGGGAAGGCCTGTTGGGCCGCTTCGGCGGCCACGTTGACATCGGCTTGGTTCGCCTTGCAGAAGATGCCGACCATGTCGCTCGTGTCGGCCGGACTGATGTTTTCGAAGTGGCGATCGGATTTGACCCATTCGCCATCGATGTAGTTGGGGTAAATCGTCGTTTCGGGCATGACTCGTATCCTTCGGGATCCGCAGGAGCAGGGGAGACCGGCCCGCCCCGCGAATTCCCTATCTTCGCACGGCTGGCGGGACCAACTTAACGAAGCCCGACAGAGCGTCGTTTCCCTCCGCTCAAGCCGCCGGTCGGTGTTTCGACCGCGCTACCGCCCGACCGCTGGAAGGGCTGGCGGCGATTGTCCGGATCGTTCAGCTTGCGTGCCGGAACCCAGTCAGGCAGAGGAATCCGGCATGGGTTGCATGCAAGCCTCGATTGGTTGACGATCCCAAGCGTGATTCCGTCAGCGATGTGACGATTCCGCTTGGACGCGTTCTCGCAACCCCTACCGCACGCCTTCGCGGTGCTTAGCCTTGCGCCTTCAAGTACGCGTCGCGACTCGCCTCGGACTCGAAGTAGTGAACCTTGCCGCCCACTTTCGAGCGCACCGCGTGCTCCGGGTCGACATACGTCCCCGTGTGCGGGTCGCACACCAGCGTTCCCCCTGCCGGGACCTTGGCGGATTTAGCCGAGCCCGCTTTAGAACCTTCCCCGTTGCCTCCGCCCATTGCACGTGCGGCGAAGCGGGTGACTTCCTTGAGCAGGTTGCGAACCAGAGCCAAGCCCAAGATCCCGATCAGCAGCATCAGGATGTTTCGCATTGCGCTTCGTCCTCTCGCTGTATCCAAAAGCACCCGCGTTGCGGGCAGGCACCTCGCGGATGTCGGATCTTCTCGGTCCCGGTCCGGCTGCTGGGAGCCGTTACTTCTTCCTGCGCTTCTTGGGCTGCTCGAACGTAGTCTCGAGCGTCCCGCTCAGGCTCTGAACCATCGCTTGGGCGCTGGCCGCGTAGGGTCCTTGCGGCTCGAGCTCCAAGTACTTCTGGTAGGCCTCCACAGTGCCTGGCGCGGGCACGACCGAACCGTCTTCGTTCATCTTGGCCGTCCCGACCAATACGGTCGCCAACTGGTAGTAAGCGTTCGCGAAGTCAGGCTGCGCGACGGTCGCCTTCTGGAAGGCGTCGATGGCTCTCTGGGTGTTCCCGGTGTTGACCATCGTGGCGCCGAGATTGAAGTAGTACGTCCCGGCGTTCTCCGGAGCCATTTCCGCAGCCGTTTCCAGTTCCGCCGAGCCCTCGTCGACCCTGCCCAGCCGGATCAGCATCAGGCCTAGGTTGTTGCGGTACGCCGGATCGGGTTTCAACTCGAACGCCTTGCGATACGCCGCGATCGCTTCCTCGCCGACCGAATCCCGCTCGGCTCCGGTCTTGGTCCGAACCATGCCCGACAGCGCTTCGGCCAGGTTGCCCCAGACCACGTCCTGCTCGGGATCGATCTCGGCTGCTGCCTTGAAGTGCTGCACTGCGGTGCCCCAATCTTCGAGGCGCTTCGCTTCCATGGCGGCATTGAACGCTTCGTTCAGCTTCTTGTTCTTGCTGATTTGCTGCTCACGGGCCTTGCGGTCCTTCTCGTATTGCTTGCGCTGTGCCTCGCTCATCGCGGAAAGCTGTTCCTTGGATGGCCCTGCACCCGATTGCGCGGCCTGCTGTTGCTGCTGGATCTCGCCGAGATCGAAGTCGAGCGGCTCCGACTCGCCGAGCTTCATCGGGTAGTTGCCGACCTTCCAGACTTCCTTGCCGTCGATCTCGAGCCGGACGTTGTAGTTGCCCAAGGGCAGGCCGGCGTGGAAGTACCTCCCGCGCTTGTTGCTCTTGACCTTGTAGTTGCCTCGGACACCGATGCGCTCGATGTAGACCATCGCGCCTTGAACGCCTTGACCGTCCGCGTCGACCACCTTGCCCTGCAGGGATCCCGTCTGGGCGAATCCGATCGACGCTACCAGCGTGAGCGTGAGCACTCCGAGGAGGGTGCGGAAAAACATCTTGCTTGGCATGACAGGGGCTCCTTTCGAAGAAAACACGTGCCGCAGCATTGGCATTCATGATACTGCACCAGCGCGCCGACGTGCAACCTGCATCCAGTTTCCGTCGCTTCCCGATCGAAGTGTTGTCGACCGCGCCGGTGCGGACCGATGGTCTGCATGCGCCCGAGAGGCCGTCGCCATCGACGTTTCCAAGCCAACGCGCCACGCGATGGCACTACGGGGCCGGTGCGACACTATATGCGGAATGCGCTCCAAGGCTATGCGGTGGTTCGCGTTGCTCGTCTTCGTCGCGGCACACTCCAGCGCCGAGACTCTTGAGCTGCGCGGCGAATTGAAGCCGGCCCTGCGCTCCGGCCGGGCGATCCTGTCAGCGGTGCAGAGTCCGTTCTATGCCGAGGCCTCCGTTGCGGACAGCCGGTTTCGCTTTCCAAGGCTGGAACCGGGATCCTACACGCTGACGGTTCTCGACCCCAGTTGGGGCATGACTCGGAAGACGGTGCAGATCACGCCGAGCTTCGCTGACAAGCACGGCAGGGTGCTGGTTCTCGTGGACTTGGATCGCTCCGAAGCCAATCGCAGTCTCCGGGTGCAGGGGCAGAGGACCGTATCGGTTGCGTCGCTCAAGGTTCCGGCGAAGGCCCGTGCCGCTCTCCAACGGGCCCGCAAGAAGATGGGCCGGGGGGACCAAGCCGAGGGCATCGCGCTGCTCGAGAGGGCCGTCGAGATCGCGCCTTCCTTCACCGAGGCGTGGAACGAACTCGGCACCATCGCTTACAAGGCGGGCGACTACGCGCGTGCCGAAGAGTGCTTCCGCAATGCCTTGGAACACGAGCCGCTAGCCTACGCGCCGCTGGTCAACCTAGGGGGAGCGTTGCTCTCGCAGCAGCGTTACGACGAGGCGCTGAGCTTCAACATGATGGCCCGGAGCATGCGACCGGAGGATGCCTTGGCTAACTCTCAACTCGGCATGAACTATTTCTACAAGGGCCTCATGTACAAGGCTCGCGAATACTTGCTGCGCGCCAAGGAAGCCGATCGCGGCCACTTCAGCTACCCGCAACTCTTTCTCGCCGAGGTCTACTCCAAGCAGGGCAACGTCGAGGAGGCGCGAGGTGAACTCGAGGAAATGCTGGAACTGCATCCCGACGCGCCGGTAGCGATGATCGTGCGCTCCGCCTTGGAACGACTCGAACCTGGTCAATAGCTTGGCCACTCGCGCCGAGAGGTGCCCGTGCTAGCGTGAGCGCAGGCTGTCCCGACCGGCCGGGTCCGTCGGGTTGCATGGAGATGGCAGCGCGTAGCGACGGGGAACCAGTGGATCGCGCCATGGGCGAGTCAACTGTCGGAGACATCGATACCGAGGAGTTCCGGCGGGCCGGGCACGCCTTGGTCGACTGGATAGCGGACTACCTCGCCAACCCCGAGCGGCATCGCGTGATGCCGGCGGTCGAGCCCGGAGACCTAGTTGACAAGCTCCCCGTCGAGGCCCCGGCGCAACCATCGGACCAAGCCGAGATTCTGGCCGATTTCCAACGGGAAATCCTGCCTCATGTCCTGCACTGGAACCATCCGGGGTTCATGGCCTATTTCTCAGCGGGAGGTTCCAGCCCCGGAGTCTTGGCGGAAACGCTGATCGCGGCCCTGAACAACATCGGACTGCTCTGGCATTCGTCGCCCGCCGTGGCTGAACTCGAGCAAGGCGTCCTGCGCTGGCTGGCCGGGCTGCTGTCTCTGCCGGACGATTGGTTCGGCTTGATTCACGACACCGCTTCCACGGCGAGCCTGCATGCGATCATCGGGGCCCGCGAACGGGCCGCTCAGGCCGCCCGCGACGCTGGCTCGGAACTCGACCTCAACCGCATCGTCATCTACTGTTCCGAGGAGGCGCACTCTTCGATCGAGAAGACGATGGCTGCCTTGGGGCGCGGCTTCGACGCATGCCGGCAGATTCCCTGCGACGGGCACTTCGCGCTGCAGCCGGGTGCCTTGCGGGCGGCCATCGATGCGGACAGGCGCGACGGATTCCACCCGATCGCCATCGTCGCCACCATGGGTACGACCGCGTTCACCGGAGTGGACCCGGTGGACGCCATGGCCGACATCGCTTCCGAACACTCGCTCTGGCTGCATGTCGACGCCGCGTATGCCGGTGCCGCAGCGATGCTCCCGGAAAAGCGTCACCACTTCGCCGGCTGCGAGCGCGCCGATTCGTTCGTCGTCAACCCTCACAAGTGGTTGTTCGTGCCAATGGATTTCACCGCTCTGTACACCGCCCGTCAGCAGGACCTGCGCCGCGCCCTGTCCAGCGTTCCGGAGATCCTCAGCAGTCGCCAGCATCCTCGCGCCGCGAATTTCATGGAGTACTCGGTTCCGTTGGGTCGCCGCTTCCGTGCGCTCAAACTCTGGTACGTACTGCGCTCTCTCGGGTCTGCCGGAATCGCCGCCACGCTCCGCGAACACATCCGCTTGGCGACATTGCTGGCGGAATGGGTGGATGCAGCCCAGGACTTCGAGCGGGTGGCCCCCGCGAACTTTTCGCTCGTGTGCTTTCGCTATCTCCCGGCAGGCGCGACCCCGGAAGAAGAGGACGCGGCTAACGAGCGGCTGCTCAATCGCGTCAACGCAAGCGGCGAGTTTTTCCTGTCGCATGCCAAGCACCGGGGACGATACGTGATTCGGGTCGCGATCGGGAATATCCGTACGACGGAGAAGCATGTCCGGCGGCTTTGGGAGTTGCTGCAGATGCTCGCTCGCGAGGGAGCGGCGGCTCGCGCGGACCATGAGATACGGTCCTGAATACAAATTCCGCCTGTAAGCGATCTGCACTGGGGCCCCGCACCGAGGGCCGCGCGGTTGTACAATCCTTGCAGGCAGTTTGATGAGCGTACGAATCTCGTTTCTTCCACCTCTAATTGGACTTGCCTGCCTGAGCCTAGCTCCCGTCTTCGGCACGGTTGACGAGGCGCTCCGGCTGGAGCGCTCCGGC
The DNA here is from genome assembly GCA_965242625.1 of Bryobacterales bacterium. GTDB lineage: Bacteria > Acidobacteriota > Terriglobia > Bryobacterales > UBA6623 > VXMF01. The sequence continues at coordinate 3,639,248 of CBDEST010000005.1, forward strand.
AGTCCGCGAGAGGCTCGCCAAGCCTTGGACCGCTTGGCTCAATCGGCGGCGGCCGGTACCGAGGCTCTGGCTGCCCGGGCGGCCTTCTTGGACCGCTACGGAGATGGGGCCGCGATCGACGCGTATTCCGCGGCGCTAGCGGCGGCGGAAGGGGAAGATCCGGACCTTGCGCTTGCACTGCGGCGCCGCTTGGCCATCGCCTCGCTCGTCCACGGCGATACCGCCGTAGCGAAACGGGCGTTGGAAGCCATGCGGTCCGGGGGTGACACCGCTTGGGACGGGATCGAAGCGATGGTGGCTGCCTCCGAAGCCTCCGACGCCGACGAACGGGTGGACGTGCCCGGCACGCTCAACTCCTTCCAGCGCATGGCGGCCCTGTCCACCGACATGGCCATCGGAGAGATCCTGCCGTCGCTCGGGCGCACCATCTTCACCGGCGGCTACCACGCAGCGCGGGGCACCGGGGCCTTGGAGCCCACCGAGTACCTCAAGCTCCTGAAGCAGTACCTGACCCAGGCCCGCGAGCTCGCAACGTTCGCCGGCTCGGACTACCGCATCGAGGTTGCCGAGTGCGAGTCCGCGGAAACGGCCCAGTTGCTCAAGATCATCGGCTATCGACTGCGCGGGGAATGCGGTCCGGCGGCTGTGCTCGAGACCGTGAATCCGTCGCGCGCATTCCTCGCGATCGATTCGGCCTTCCCGCTTGCCGATCTGGAACTCGCGTTCCGGCGCGGCGAGCCCTTCCGGATGGCATTCGGTCCAACTCGGCTGCCGTTGCTCTTCGGCAAGGAGTACTGGCTCGGCGCGGCCCGCCGGAGTCAGGACAGCTTCGTCGACACGTTCATTGACGATCCGGGTCTCGCTCGGCTCTACGTGGCGATGTCCAACTTGCACCGGCCAACCGCGATCGCCTTGCGCGACACCGTGCCTGTGGAGCGGCTCAAGGGCTACGCTCCGGTTCTTGACTTCTTCGGAGCGATGTTCGAGTTGCGCGGCGGTGCTGCCATCGTGCCGGGCGGCGCCAGGGCGAGGCCCGGGTGGGAAAAGCTGACCGGCGCGAGAATCGCGAACGGCGGACGCTTTTTCCAGCAGCTGATCGAACTGGACGATGGCTGGCTAGCTTCCTACTACGACGCGATGGCGCGCGTCCAAGGCGACGACGCGCGAGCGTACTTCTTGGATCCCGGGCGGATCGAGCGATTCTACGCCGCCGTGCGCGGCAAGGTGACCAGCCCCGGCCCGGCGCGTCCGATCTTCCGCGCCAGCGCGGATCTGCTGCTGCTGTCGACCCGCGTGGACTTCTCGTCCGGCGGCCAGCCGCGCATCCCCGGCGGGATCCAGCCGTGGAAGGATCTCTTCATCGAGCACCCGCACGGCAAGTACGACGGGAAATTGACCGCGTCGGCTTCGGGGTGGAACGATGCCGACGACGTCATCGAGGCCATGTTCGCGCTCTGCCGCAAAGTGATCGAGAACGAGCCGTTGCGGATTTTCCTCGCCATCTCCGACGTGGAGCGCAACCGGGCCGAGCCGTTTTCCCCGGCGACAGTCGATCGACTGATTCACGCGTACCCCAGGTTCGGCGAGCAATTCGCGCTGTACAACGACTCGCCCTCGCTGAGCGAGGAGACGATCGGCGCCCATCTCGACGCGATGCGCGACCTCAGCAAGATCGGCAACGTCCCCCGCCGGGCCAACGCGATCGGGATGCTGCAAGCCCAACTCGGGATTTGGCAGGTTCTGCGCCGTAACGGCGCGATTCCGGATTCGCGCGCGGACGCATCCATGAATGCGTTGCTGTCGCTGTCGCTGGCCACGAATGACCGGCAGGATGTGTTCGAACTCGGGCGCGACGGCGTCCGATCCCTGCTCGAGGCCGCTGGACGCGACCCGGACGAGTCGCCCCAAGCGGCATTGATCGATTTGCTGGTAGGCGAGGCGAGTGCCTCCGAGGCGACGACCCGGCGCGAGATCGTCGATGGCATGAACCAGCTGCTGGCTCTCCAGAGGCTGGTCGACCTAGACACGATCTTCGATCTCGCCGACCACTTGGAACGCGTGTCGCGGGGCGAGCCGTTCAACGTAGCCATGGCGAATCGACTGTCCGCGAGCATTTCGGACATTCGCCTGCCGCGATCTCTGCTCTCGGTCGAGGAAGCCAACGCCATGGCTCAGGGCCGCTGGGTGGAGCGGCACGTGCAGCGTCAGCGCTCGTTGAACCTCCGTCGCGCCGTCGATCGCGCGCAAGGCAGTCCCGGCAAGCTGCTTGCGATCCGCGGCGAGCTCGCGCCGATCCTGCGGGATTCGCTGGTCGGGATCCTGTACGCGTTGTACGCACCCCCCGGAGCGGAACTGATCCGCGCGAATCCGCTATTCGTCCGCAGCCACGACTTCCTCGGCCCGGAAGGCAAGTTCAGCTGGTCCCGGACCCGCGTTCACGCCACCGGCTGGCCCAACAGCGGCGGCGGCAGGCTTGTCGGTTCGCTGATGTCGCTGCCGTACGCGCTTGCCTCGATCGAGCAGAACTTCATGATTCCGACCGAGCGGCAGGCGCTGATCTGGCAGGATCTCGCGCCGCAGATGCTGCTCGGCGCCACCATGCCGCGCTGGTGGGGGGTGGAGTCGGCGGACTTGCATTATGTCGGGCTGCATTTGCGTTTGGCGCGCTCTTTGCTGGCGCAGTCGGCCGTCGATTCCGGTCTCGCCATGCAGCTCCGTCCGTTCCTGCGCGCTCGGGTGGAGCCTTCGCGAATCTGGAAGATCCGCGACCATTTCGGGCAGGGGCGCGTGCGCGAAGGGCTGGCGGTCATGACTCCAGCCGAGCTCTTCGATCTCGCCCATCGACTGCGCGCGGCCCAAGGGGGTGCGTTGGTCAAGACGGGCGAACCGTTCCTTGCCGCGATCCAGGAACTTGAAGACCGCGATGCGGAGCGATTCAGCGAGCGACGCATCGCCCGCCAGTTCGGAATGCCCCATCCGCGCCTCGCCCACTCGTACCGGCTCGAACTGCTGAACGTGCCTCTGTTCCCGACCCTGATGGGATATTCCAGCCGGATACTCGCCGAGAGCTGGGAGTCCAACAACCTGTTCTGGGCCGCGCTCTCGGACGAACTCCATATCGCTCCCACGCGCCTCAGCACGTTGATACCCGAATGGACCCAACGCACGCTCGAGCGAATCTTCGCCACGCACCTCGATGACTGGCCCGCTCTATGGCGATCCTTGCGGATGATTGCCGATCAAGTGCGTGACGAATCGCGACAGCGTACCGCCCGGTCCAGGCCCTCCGGGCCAGCCGCGCCGACAGCGGTCGTGAATTGAGGCGAGCCGCGAGTGCAGAATAAGGAGATGAGCAGCGTGCAGCGAATGCTAGACCGGTGGATGCGCTCGTTGATCCGGGGCAGCGGTGTCCTTCTCATCGCGCTTGGAGCGCTCGGGCTGCCCGCCGTCGCTCAGGATCCGCCGGAACTCGACGAGTCGGCGGCGCTGTTCGAGGTCGATGTCGACCTAGTCATGCTCAACATCGCCGTTACTGACCAGCGAGGGCGCTACATCCGGGATCTCAAGCCCACGGACTTTCGGATCACGGAGGATGGCATCGAGCAGTCGGTCGCCTCCTTCGGTGAGGGCAACGCGGCGCCGCGGTGGATCACCCAGGCCGGTACGCGGCCGATCGGAGAAGCACCGCCCGAGGCGCGCATCGAACTGCCAGATAGCATTGCCGGGCAGGTGGTGGGCACCAACGTTTACGTGCTCTTTGACACGAGCAACTTCATGTATCGCAGCTTGGTGTACGCCGAGGACGCGATCGCCGACTTCATCCGTGGCCTCGACCAAGCGGATTCTGTGGCTGTGTACTCGTTCAGCCGCAATCTCACCCGGCACGCGGCCCTGTCTGCGACGCACGACGATGCGTTGCGCGGACTGCGACGATCAGTCGCCGGCGACGAGACTGCACTCTACAACTGCCTGCTGCTGACGCTTCGCGATGCCGCCAAGGTCTCCGGTCGCAAGGTGATCATCGTCTTCTCGAACGGACCGGACAATGCCAGCGCCGTTTCGCCAGACGATGTCGGAGCGATCGCCGAGGACGAGGGGGTGCCGATCTATGTCATCAGCACCCGGGAACTGAATCGCGACAAGATCTCGAGCAACGCATTCCGTCGCATCACTGCGCGAACGGGCGGCAAAGCGTATTTCGCCAAGACATGGCAGCGCCAGTCGGAGGCATTCGTCGAGATCCGCGAGGAACTGGCGAGTTCCTACACCCTGACGTACTACCCGCAAACCAATCCCAACCGCGGCTGGCGCAGCATTCAGGTCGAGTTGACCGGCCCCGAGCACCAGCGGTATCGAGTGCGCACGCGGGCGGGCTACCGTCCCAAGCTGTAGTCGATTTCGTCACGGGTGCAAGGTCTGCCCGTACCCGATGTCGATTAACGTAATCGAGCAACTCCGCTCCCACGGCCACCAGGCCTACTGGGTTGGTGGATCCGTTCGAGACAGGCTGTTGGGGCGGTCGGTTTGGGACTGGGACGTAGCTACCAGTGCCCGGCCTGACGATGTGCAGCAGATCTTCGAGGGGTCGCGAATCCGTGGCGTACGCTTCGGTGTCTGCGGGGTCAAAGACGGTGACCGGATTGTTCATGTGGCGACGTTTCGCAGCGAGGGCCGCTATAGCGACGGTCGTCGCCCTGACCGCGTGACCTACACCACCGATCCGAAAGCGGATGTGCGCCGGCGGGATTTCACCATCAACGGCATGCTCTTCGATCCCGTCGAAGAAGAGGTGCTCGACTTCGTCGGCGGACAGAGAGATCTCGATCAGAAGCTGATACGCACGATTGGTGATCCGCGCCAGCGATTCTACGAGGACTGGCTGAGAATGCTGCGAGCGGTACGGCTTGCCGCCGCGCTGAGATTCTCAATCGAGTCTGAGACCAAGGCCGCGATCCGAGTGCTTGCCAGCAACATTGGAGGAGTCGCGGCCGAGCGAGTCCGGGACGAACTGAGCAGGATCCTGACGGAAGGCGGTGCCCGCCAAGGATTTGAACTGCTCGACGAAACGGGACTGCTTGCCGAATTGCTGCCTGAGGTCGCGGAACTGAAGGGGGTCGAACAGCCCCCCAGATTTCATCCAGAGGGCGATGTCTGGACGCACACGTTGCTCATGCTGAAAGGCTTAGAAAAGCCGTCACCAACTCTCGCTTGGGGCGTACTGCTGCACGACATTGGCAAGCCGCTGACCTTCCGCAGGACCGACCGGATACGCTTCCACGGCCACGTTGAGAAGGGTATCGAGCTTGCCGAGGGGATTTGCGCCCGCCTGCGCTTCTCGAACGCTGACACCGAGCGTATTCTGGCACTGATTCGGAATCACATGAAGATGGCGGTCCTGCCGCGCATGCGGCCGGGGAAGCAGCGTCGCTTCGTAGAACAGCCCCACTTTGACGAGCACCTCGAGCTGCACCGTCTGGACTGCATCGCCAGCCATGGTCGACTCGGCAAGTACCGATTCGCTGTTGAGAAGTCCAAGGAGGTCGCTGCCTACGAACCGGTAGAGCGGCTGCTCACTGGTCACGACCTCAAGGAAGCCGGATATACGCCTGGACCGGTGTTCAAAGAAATCCTAGGGTTCGTCGAGGACCTGCATCTTGATGGCGAACTCGGGGATCGCGAGAGTGCCTTGGAACTGGTCAGGGAGCGGTTCCCGCTAGCGGCTCGGCCGGAGGCACCCACCAAGTCTTCAAGACGCTGAGCAGAGCACAGTACTATGGCGACTTCCTGCTGTAGCGATTCGATGCTAAGCGAGAATCCTAGCTCAGTCGATCCCCGCGATCTTCTCGACTACCATGTTCGCCAAAGGGGCATACGGTGGGTTGATGGACTCTCGTAGGCAATCTTGCACGTGAGCGAATCGTTCATCTCGAAACGCTCTGAAAGCTTCGACCCAATCCGCCACGGGCTGGCGCACAGCCTCTCCGCGTCTGGTCAATAACTCCACAATGTGAACTCGTTCGAGGCTCGCCCGATCAGCTACTCCACGCGAGGAGTCCGAGTGAAACGTCGACCGTGCTGCATGCCCAGCCTGAACAAGGTCATTGGTTCTCAATTCATGAATCTTCTCGTCGGCTATCGTCTTCTCGTCGGCTATTGTCCGCGTCGCTCCTCCGGTTGATCGATAGAGATACACAGGCCCGCCACAGATCCGAGAGAACAGCTCGAACTCTTCAAACAAGCCCTCCATGCCTCCCATTCCTACCATCGCTGTCGGCTGAGCTTGCGTCAGTAGTCTCTCTCGCATTGCGCGCAGACTCCCCTCGCACTGAGGCTCACCCCATTTTTTTGGATCGAATCTCTCGTTATTTCGCGAATCAACCCAATGGACCTTGGTCAATCCGGCCTGGCACATAGCCGATGTCTCCCCTTCAAGATATCGCTCATGCACTCGAGACTGATAAACATCGACAAGTGGGTGACGACCCTTACGGACACCGTCGTTGTGATTGCCAACGTGGATTGACCGCCTTGGATACGGTACTGGCGTATATTCTCCCGCAACCAATGCAACGAGAGGCACTAGACTAGGATGACCAGCTAGCACCAGTCGACCTCCGTTCTCGAAAACGGCCCGAGCTGTTGCGATTATCGCATCCTCGATCCAGCCGAGGTGCTCCCGGTCCACTGTGAACTTGGGTGACCGATGATCTGACGGCAGGCTTGCCGAAATGAAGATCGCTTGACCATGCAGAATATCGTTCACAGGACTTTCCCTCCGTGAGTCTTGACCCCCAAGTCGTGTATCTGGCTCGTGGTGTACAGACTGATGGTCGTCAGCTTGCTACTCCATTGCGCGACCATACGTCAGTCCGACCATCCAAACGCACGTGCTGGGCTCACGACACAGCGAAGTTTGACGTACACCAGCAGAGACCCTGATGTCCCACGCAAGTCGAAGCTCTTCGACTACATTGTTGTTGCCCTAGGATCGTACCACAATCGGCAACTGCTGCTCAGGACAGCGCAACGCATCCCGAGAATACTCGGTGCAGCCTCTCCGCAAGCGCAATGGGGGGGCCAGCCGCTCTGTAACGCCGCCTTTGTAGCCAGCGTGGATGAATCCGACAAGCAGTGCATCGGCGAGATGTGCCAGACCCGACCAACCAAGTTGGGGCCGCAGCAACGCGCGGAGCACGAGTACGTTCACAATGGTCACAACCAAGTCTTCCCCGAGATTGAACCTTTGACCCGGCGGAGGCATGTCGCGGTGACCGAGAGCCGCGCCAGGCGGGACTAGGGCCGCCGACTGCGGGACATGCTCGAGACGCGCTATCCGCAGGATGAGCGCGTGGTGCCTGTGTTGGACACACTGAGTCCCCAGCCGCAGCCTCGCTGTACGAGACGTTGAACCCGCCGTACCGCCTTGAGTCAACTAGAGGGTGCATCCTGTCACTATGTGTGATAATCACTTGGTCGTCGCTGGACACTGCATCCGGTCCCCGCCAGCTTGACGCTCTGACAATGACCGAAGCTGGCCCACAGCGTCGAGACGCCTTATCGGCTGGTACGGTTCTACGCGATTACACCTTGGAATCCGTCATCGGGCACGGGGGCTTCGGTATCGTCTACCGCGCCCGCCACGATGAACTGGATCTGACCGTTGCGGTCAAGGAATACCTCCCCGTCGAACTCGCCGTTCGGGAGGGCTCCGCTGTGCGGCCGCGGAGTGGCACGGTCAGCAGAGATTTCGAGGACGGGCTGCGCCGCTTCCGAGATGAAGCCCGCGCCCTGATAGCGGTTCGGAACCATGCCAGCATCGTCTCGTGCCGCGATTTCTTCCGCGCCAACGGAACCGCATACCTTGTCATGGAGCACGAGGATGGAGTGCCCTTGGACAAACTGTTGGCGAGCCGCGAAGCGGAAGGTGAGCCATTCGGTGAACGCGACCTGCTTGCAGTGATGGTGCCGCTCGTGCAGGGTCTGGCCATTGTGCATAAGGCAGGGATCCTACACCGGGACATCAAGCCGTCCAACATCTTGATACGAAGTGGCAATGAGCAGCCAGTCCTTATCGATTTCGGAGCGGCGAAGCAGGTCGTGGCCAAGCACACCAAGTCGCTCGCTCCGTACACGGAGGGGTATGCGGCACTTGAACAAGTGGCGGATGCGGGCGAGCTGGGGCCGTGGACGGACATGTATGGCGTGGGTGCGCTGATGTGGCGAATCGTGGCGGGGGGACGACGACCATGGGAGCCTCCGAATCCGCTCAGCGTGGAGCGTCGCTCTCACGCGGCACTCGGAGGGCAGCGGGACCCGCTTCCGGCGGCGCGCGAGTTGGGCAAGGGTCGATTCAAACCAAGCCTGCTGTCAGTGATCGACCGTTGCCTGCGTCTCCCGGAGGCCGAACGAGTCCAGAGCTGCCGTGTATTGCTGGATGTCCTTGGGGATGACCGAAATAGCGACGCGGCAGGACCGGTGAGCGTTGCGTCCGCTACGCCGGTTGGAACAGGAAAGAGTACGAACAATCCAAGGGCTTGGAAGGTGGCATTGGCGGCTCTTGTTGCTGTCCTAGGGCTAAGTTTCGTCGTCCCGCAGTGGTGGTCCCTAGCCACGAAAGAGAGGTCGGCTTCCGTCAACGTCGATGCCTCCGAGTCATCCCGCCCTCGCGACAAGGTCGAAGCGATCAGCCAAGTAGCGTCGAGAACAGATCGGGGCGAGTTGATTCAGGGAGAGGGGACTCCTTCCTCGAACCCAAGTCGTCAGCAGCCGACTGATGTTTCAGAGTCGGTTGAAGCAAGTGGAAGTACGCAATTTGAAGGAAGTCACAGTAACGAGGCCGGGAGTCTTGATTTAGACGACCGCTCCCAAAGTCCTGAGGACCAATCGGTGGTTCCAGATCGGGCTGATATTGGAACGGGCACCACCGGGGCAGCAGCCGAATCCACGCTGGGAGGGGCTCAGGGTGAAGAGGGGCAACGTGTTGAATCTCCATCGCACGCGGAATCGTCCGTTCCTACGACCGAATTCAGAACTGATCGTCAGCACGAGTCAGTACTGCAACGAGTCGAGTCTGTCACAAAGACAGGTGTCGATTCTCAGGGGGAGGAGATTCCTACCTCGACCTCAGGTAGTCAGCGGCCAACGGATGTTTCAGTGGCGGCTGAGGCAAGTGGGAGTACACAGTCTGAAGCAGATCACGGTAACGAGACTGGGAACCTTGATTCGGACACCCGCCCCCGGAGTCCCGAGGATCCATCGGCGGTTCCAGATCGGGCTGATCGCGGAGGCGAGGCGACAGCCGAATCCACATTGGGAGGGGCCCAAGGCGAAATTGGTCAACGTCTTGAATTGCCATCGCACGCGAAACCGTCAGCTCCCGACACTGAGGCCAAGTCTAATCGTCGCCCAGAGTCAGCAGAGCAACGAATCGAGCCGGTCGCCAAGAGTGATGCGGAATCCCAAGGGAGTAGGAATTCCCGTCCACAAACCCAACGCCGCCACTCCCGTTACTGGACCGAGGGTTCGCACGAGAACGAAGTGCTGCGGATCCAAGGCACGCCGAAGGGAGTTTCGAAGTATCCGAATTCGGGGAAGGAAGTGTGGACGTACGGCTTCAGCAGCGTGGAGTTCGATATCCGAACGAGGCGGGTTCTGGAGTGGAGCAACCTGGATGGGAACCTGAGGGTCGAGTTGCAGCCTGGGCGGGAGGGCACCGGGGCTAGGCATTGGACCGAGGGTTCGCACGAGGACGAAGTGCTGCGGATCCAAGGCACGCCGAAGGGAGTTTCGAAGTATCCGAGTTCGGGGACGGAGGTGTGGACGTACGGCTTCAGCAGCGTGGAGTTCGACATCCGAACGAGGCGGGTTCTGGAGTGGAGCAACCTGGATGGGAACCTGAGGGTCGAGTTGCAGCCTGGGCGGGAGGGCACCGGGGCTAGGCATTGGACCGTGGGTTCGCACGAGGACGATGTGTTGCGGATCCAAGGCACGCCGAAGCGAGTTTCGAAGTATCCGAGTTCGGGGACGGAAGTGTGGACGTACGGCTTCAGCAGCGTGGAGTTCGACATCCGAACGAGGCGGGTTCTGGAGTGGAGCAACCTGGATGGGAACCTGAGGGTCGAGTTGCAGCCTGGGCGGGAGGGCACCGGGGCTAGGCATTGGACCGTGGGTTCGCACGAGGACGATGTGTTGCGGATCCAAGGCACGCCGAAGCGAGTTTCGAAGTATCCGAGTTCGGGGACGGAAGTGTGGACGTACGGCTTCAGCAGCGTGGAATTCGACATCCGCACAAGGCGGGTTCTGGAGTGGAGCAACTTGGATGGGAACCTGAGGGTCAGAAGGTGAATTGAGATGGAGCGAGTCCAGACCATTTACCAACAAACAGTTCACTCTAGTGCCGTATAGCCCCGATTTAAGAGTTGATCGGTACTGTAGTACAGGCAGGTGCTGGACTCAGCGATGTCAATGGTGAAACCCCACCTGAGGTGGGCACTTAGTCGGACTGAGGCAATTCGAAATCTGCCCCGGGTCGCCAGAGACCGATGGCCACCGCAGAGGCGGCAGGTACCTGTCCACAAGAAACCACATCGCCTGTGACTCTGGGCCTAGATGGTGACTGTACGATTGGACACACAGACCCTACTAAGCGAGGCGGGCCCAGCATTAGACCCAGCCCGTCGCGTATGGAGTGATGTCCACCTGTGGCTTCGTTGGATCGCTTTTGTTGCACCCGGTGCCATCTTTACGCCCGGAAGGATCGGTGCTCCGGGTTGGCAGCGTCAGCCCTTCTTCCGATCCGCTAGGCACTTGTCCACTGACCAGCACCCGGAGCCGTTGCCCCAGAACATCAGGAACACGAAGCAGTACAGCACCGCGAGTTCGCCGCGATTCAGGATCGGCAGGAACGCCTGCAGCCCGTGCGCGATGAAATACGCCGCCGCCATCAGGCCCGAGCAGAGGAACGCAACCCAGCGTGTCTGAAAGCCGACCATGATCAGCGCCCCGCCCACTAGTTCGATGACTGCTGCGATCATCGCCATCGGGTCTTCCCGTGGCCCCCTGTCCCCGAGACCGAACAGCTTCTGGTACCCGTGGGGCATGAACAGGAACCCCGTCATGATACGGAGCAGCGCGTAGGTCGCGTCTTTGAAATTCATGGATCCTCCAAGAGATGCCGCCCGCTACAACCCCAGCAGCCGGTCCACCCGCTGGCCGAGATCAGCCAAGTACGCACGGTCACCGCCGCGCAACTCCACCGTCGCCTCGCCATTGTAGCCGACCGCCGCGAAGGCCTCCTTGACCGCTGGCCAGTCCACGTCACCGTCTCCCAGGTTCACGAATCCGTCCCGGCGAGAGTAGTCTTTGAGATGCACCTTGACGATCCGCGATCCGAGTTCGCGGATCCAGTGCTCCGGCACGGCGTAATGCACGATGTTGCCCACATCGAAGTAGGCTTGGACGAGCGGGTGGTTGAATTCGTCGATGTACTGCCGGAAGTCGCGCGCCGTCAGTAGGAACTTGTTCCAGACGTCCTCGATCGCGATCATCACGTCATGCTTCTCGGCTAGCGGTATCAGCTTGCGGATCTCGCTTTGGGAGCGTTCCCAAGCCTGTTCGTAGGTAGTGTCGCTCCGGACCACCGCCGGAACTAGGAGGACTGCATCGGCTCCGAACAGCTCGGCCTGCCTCAGCGAAGCGCGGATTCCCTCGACGCATGCGTCGACATCCGATCCCGAAGGGCTCGACAGCGGGAACTTCCAGTGGGTCTGGTTCATGACCGAGTGAATGCGGAGCCCAGCCTCTTGCGCGGCGTCGTTGATCTCGCGTGCCTCCGCATCGTCGCTGACGGCTCTCACCTCCATCGACTTGAAGCCGACCTCGACAGCGAGCTTGTAGCGGTCGACGAGCGGCATGTCCTTGGGCAGCATGCTGTCCAAGATGGCTCGCTCGATGCCCTGATCGGCGGCACTAGACGGCAAGGCGGACAGCGCGGCAGCAGTCATCATCCATTGGCGGCGGGTCATAACCCGTAGACTCTAGGATTGCCGCGGATTTGTCAAGCTAGCGAAGACATCCGACCTTGGGACCAACACGCCAATCTTTAGCGTTCTGGGTGGCCTCGGAGCAGGTACCTCCCATGATTGCCTTGGCACTTGAAGTGCCTCGTCCCTCTGCTCCAGTCCTCTCGGGTGTGCCTGTGTGTGCTTCCCGTCCTTTGTCCACCCTTCCCAAGGGCCTCGGGCTAGCTCACCCTTCAACCCGTGGTATCGTTGCGTTCAATCTGGAGGGCAATCTCGATGACTCGTGCGATCACCCAGCTCGTCCTTTCCTTGACCGCGACTTCGTTGCTCGCAGTTGGAGATGCAGTTGCTCTGGACTGCGATGGGCTCGCAGACCTGAAGTTTCCAGACATTCGGATTGAGCAGGCGACCCCGTCTGCTGGGGAGGAAGCACCTGACGAGGATCTCCCGACGGGCGTTGCCTCCCGGTCGAACAAGGCCGTCGTTCCGCACTGCCGGGTAGAGGGCACAGTGGGGAGTGAAATCCGGTTCGAGGTCCTCTTGCCCGACGACTGGAACGGCAAGTTCCTGATGGGAGGCGGCGGCGGATTCGTCGGTAGCTTGGGCTACCAAGGCCGGTTCTCAGTGAATCGCGGTTACGCCACCGCTGCTACTGACACCGGTCACCAAGGTTCTGGCATCCGGGCAAATTGGGCCTACCGTCAGCCCGAGCGCAGAGTCAATTACGGATACCTCGGGGTACATCGAACCACTGAAGCGGCGAAGGCGATTGTCCGTGCGTACTACGGACGCGAAGCGGCTCGCTCGTACTTCTATGGCTGTTCAAACGGCGGCCGCCAGGCGATGATGTCTGCACAGCGGTTTCCGGACGACTTTGACGGAATCGTCGCCGGAGCACCCGCTCATGACTTCAGCGGCGTGATTGCGGCGTTCGCCTACAACATGCAGCGGATCTTCCCCGATCCGCAGGATCTCTCCGAACCGGTCATCACGCCTCAGAACCGGGAGTTGCTCGAATCCACGATTCTTGATCGGTGCGACGCACTGGACGGTGTCAAGGATGGCTTCTTGAACGACCCGCGCGATTGCGACTTCAAGCTCTCGGAATTGCCCGTATGCGCTGCTGCCGAGTCATCCGATCACTGCGTTACTGTCCGCCAGCGCGAGGCAATCTCGGCAGTCTACGGTGGGCCTCGAAACTCTCGCGGCCAGATCTTTCCTGGATTTCCGTTCGGCGGAGAAGCCGCCCGGGCGGCATGGCAGGGCTGGATCACGGGCCCCAACCCTGGCCTCGTGGAACAGTTCGGAGAGCCTAGCTCGCAATTCGGATTTGCCACGCAAGGTCTCAAGTATCTGGTGTATCAAGATCCTTCTTTCGATTACTCGAGTTACGACTTTGAGAGCTATGACGATGACTCAGCGCACTTGGCCGGATTTCTCGACGCGACGGACACCGACTTGTCGGCCTTCAAGGCCTCAAGCGGCAAGTTGCTGCTGTGGCATGGCTGGTCTGACGCGGCCCTGACAGCTCACGGCTCGATCGACTATTTCGAGGCTGTCGAGCGACGCGATCCGCAGGTTCGCGACTTCTTCCGGTTCTTTCTCATGCCGGGAGTCTTCCACTGCGCCGGCGGTCCCGGTCCCGACCGGGTGGATTGGCTCAACGTCTTGGAGCGCTGGGTGGAGGAAGACCAAGTCCCCGACGCGGTCACCGCAGTCAAGGTCACAGATGGGGAAGTTGCCAAATCTCGACCGCTCTGTGTATATCCCGAGAAGGCGGAGTTCCTAGGTGGCGATCCGGACCAAGCCAGCAGCTACACCTGCCGTGCTCCGTAGCGTGGCGGTTCCACTGGGTGCCGTAACTCGCCGCCTTCCCCCAGTGCCGAGCTGTGCGCGTTCGTGGCACGACGCTCACTTGCACACAGTTCCCCGATGAGAACTCCCCATCCGCTTCTTTGAGCCTCGCACCGCACTCTCCGCAGATGAGCACCGAAACGAGTTCCGGCACACTGGCGCCGGCACTTCAGAGGGCCCACCATGCCACACTCACCGGCAATCGCGCCTGTCGTTGACGGAATGCCGGAGTTCACCTGATCGTCATCCATAACGGGGTGGCGTGACACCTGACACGAACGGAGCGACGGTATCCGGCATGATGGTACAACCGTAGGTGAGATGATTCGAGGAGCATACGGGTGCTCACTTGGCATTGCACGCCCAATAGGGGTCGATCTGTTCGCTGGAGTCGGGGGCCTCAGTCTAGGCTTTGAGCGGGCGGGTTTCGATATCGTGGCCGCAGTGGAACTTGATCCGGTTCACTGCGCAGCCCACGAGTTCAATTTTCCCGGGTGCGTTACGATCTGCGCTAGTGTCCGCAACATCAGTGCCGATGAGATCCGCACGAAGGCCCATATCGGAGATAAAGACATCGCTGTAGTGTTCGGAGGACCGCCTTGCCAAGGGTTCTCCATGATCGGCAAGCGTGCGCTCGACGACCCGCGCAATGAACTGGTCCATCACTTTGTCCGGCTTGTGCTCGAGTTGCGCCCAGCGTACGTAGTCTTCGAAAACGTCAAGGGCCTGACAGTCGGGAAGCAGAGGCAATTCCTTGACGAGATGATTCAAGCCTTCGCGCCCGCGTACCGAATCCTGACGCCATATCGCGTACTGAACGCCGCAGATTACGGAGTGCCCCAGAACCGGCACAGGCTGTTCTTGATGGGTACGCGTCGGGACCAGTCGACACCCACCTATCCAGAGGCCCTGGGCTTGACGCCAACGGTCGGGGAAGCTATCGGTGACCTGCCTGACGCAGATGATTACGAAGAACTCGTCGTCGGCGATTCGACCCGGGTGGTCTTCGGCGAATCGTCACCGTACTCTGCCCTACTGCGCGGGGTCGAGAGAGATCACACAGACTTCAGCTATCAGCGTCTCTTCGACCATGGGGTGCTGACCGCCAGCATGAGGACATCGCACACACTGCAGTCGCGGTCTAGGTTCGCCAAGACGCCTTGCGGGTCTACTGAGCCCATTAGTCGATTCCGCAGACTTGACCCAGCGGGTCTCTGCAACACCCTCCGAGCGGGGACCGCTAGCGACCGAGGCGCGTTCACGTCGCCCCGCCCGATCCACCCGGTCTTTCCTCGAGTCATTACGAATCGGGAAGCTGCGAGACTGCACTCATATCCCGATTGGTTTCGGTTCCACGTTACGAAGTGGCACGGATTCCGGCAAATCGGCAACTCGGTGCCGCCCCTGTTGGGTCATGCTGTGGCGCGGGAAGTAGCGCGAGCGTTCGATTACTCGCCGCAAGTTCCTCCCACCGCGCTCTCGATTGGCGACCCGCGACTGCTGACCCTGTCGATGGCGGAAGCGGCCGACCGCTACGGCGTTCCAAGGGACGTCATTCCCAGACGCAGACGCGCACTTGAGAGCGGTATGAATAGCGAGCCGTCCGCAGCAGCGGTGTGAGACAAGAGCCTCAGAGACGGGCGAATCATGACGGACTCGAATCAAGTGCCTACAGATCTATCGTTCTCGATATCGTTGAATCTCACTTTATGGTCGACTGCGGCTTGCAGATTGTGATCTGAACGAATCCACCGTAGCTGCCATCTGTCAGACAGTAGGGGAAGCAACAAGACCGGAATTGGGTCGTGACGAATGCGATCTGGGTCGGTCGCGTCGAAGTGTGGCCGTACGTCCTTGGCCCGCAGCTAGTCCTTCACGAGCCAGATTTGGCCCGTGGCGTCCGAGTCGAGCAAGCCGCTCTCGATGAGCTGCTCGCGCACTTGCCAGAGAATCGGCACGCCGCAGGAGTGCCGCGAATCGTGTTGACCTCGGGCGGGTCGACCAGTTCGTGCAGAACTGAAAAGGAAGCCAGTCCGGCTAGCGCGATAGCCGTTCGCAATGTCCGTCGGCGCACCTGACCATTACGGCCGCTCCGGCCAGTCTCAGGCCTCTGGCCATCCACCGTGCGAGGCAGGTCCCGCGCGTCTGCCGGTCGACTGCCGCGGTCCCGCTAGTCCAGCAGCGATAGCACCGTGATCAGGATCGCCAGCCCGGTGAAGCCCAGGCCGATCATCCAGCGCAGCGAATTGATCTCGCGCTGCTGGGCGTCGAGCCGCGCGTTCTGGACCTTGATCGCACTGTCGAGCCGCGCGTTCTGGGCCTTGATCGCGCCGTCGAGCATCGCGTTCTGGGCGTCGAGCTTCGCGTTCTGGACGCGGATCTCCGCGATTACGTTCTGGCCGGCCATTTTCTCCGTCCCTCGGACGAAAGCGTACGCCTCGTCGTCGGCGACGCCCACCTTGCGCAGGGTCGCGAACATTTGCTGCTCGCCCGGCTGGATCGGGGTGTCGGGCGTCGGGTTGTCCATGAGTCGCGTTCAGTGTACCACGGCTTGGCGCAGAGAGGATGCTCCGCGCGATGTCGCATGGCCCGCCAAGGATTGCGCCCCGGGGGCGGCGGCATTCGCCGCATTGAACGCAGTATGCGATAGTGCCGGTCGGGGTGCCCCGCGAGGGGTGCTTGCGACGCCATGCTGATCGAGTACGCTAGGAGCCTTTCGAAAAAGTCCGTCGGCTCGCGAGGTCCACGGAATCGGCAGTCGAATGCCCCCAAGACAGCGAAAATCTGGCCTTCGGAGGGCACGACTGCCCATGTTGAAGCCGTATCGAGATCCAGAGGAGACCATCGAAACCGCTGTTGACACTTTTGCAACAGGCTCCTATGGGCTCCCAAGCTGTTGAATGAGGTCGCTCTAGCCGAGGGACTCGATCGCTTGGACGACGTCGTCGGCGATGTCATCCGGGTCCTCGATCCCCACCGAGAACCTGACTAGGTTGTCGTTAATGCCGAGTTGCCGCCTGCGGTGCTCGCCGAGGTTGCGGTGCGTCGTCGTGGCGGGATGCGTGATCAAGGAATGCACGTCTCCGAGACTGAGCGTCCGCACAACGAGCTTCAGAGAGTTCATGAACCTAAACGTCTCGTCCTGTCCGGAGTCGCGAAGCTCGAAGCTGACCATGCCGCCGTACATCCTCTCGCCGCGGCTGTCGCGATCGAACAACCGGTCCGCGACCGCCTTGTCTGGATGACTGTCCAGCCCCGGGTAATGTACGCGCTTGACTCGCGGGTGACCCTCCAGGATTCGTGCGATATGCAATGCGTTACGGCAATGCTCTTCCATGCGCAAGGGAAGCGTCTTGATGCCTCGGGATGTAAGGAAGCAATGGAACGGCCCGAGGTTCGGGCCGAGGTGACGTCCCAGTTCCCCGAGGAATTCGCCCTGATCGTCGCTGCACAAGGTGATTCCGCCAAGCACATCCGCGTGTCCCGATAGGTACTTCGTAGCACTGTGAACGACCACATCCGCGCCGAACGCGAAGGGACGGTTTATCACCGGCGTTGTGAATGTCGCGTCCACCAGGACACGGGCTCCCAAGCGTTTCGCGAGTTCGCAAATCGCATCCAGAGGAGGAACCCGCAATAGTGGATTCGACACCGTCTCGATCAGGACGCAGCCGACCGGGTGCTTGGTCGCCGCCTCTTGGACTGCACCAAGGTCGCAGGGGTCTACGAACCGCGCCTCGATCTGCTGTTGCTCCATGAGCTGGAGCAACTGGTAGGTCTGGCCGAACAAGACGTTGGCGCCGAGGATCGACTTGGGGCGGTCTTGAAGGGCTGTCAACAGCCCGGCATGCATCGCCGCCATTCCCGAACTGCACGCCAGTGCCACGCCTCCCCCCTCTATCGCTTCCATCTGGTGGTGGAGAGCCGCCGCGGTCGGGTTGCCGTATCGCTGGTAGACGAATCCAGCGAGTTCGGCGTTCGCGACCGCGGTCATGTCGCGAGCGTTGCGGAAGTGGTAGCTCGCCGACAATTCCAAGGTCGGCGCCGACCCCGTGAACGGGGAGTGTTCGCTCTCGGGCAGGCAAGCGTGGATGGCGGTGGTGTCGAGCTTCATGCAGCCTCCAACGCCTGGTCCAAGTCGGCAATCAGGTCGTCGATGTGCTCTCCTCCGACCGAGAGTCTTACGAGGCCGTCCGTAATGCCCAGTTCCTCGCGCTCTTCCTTGGAAAGCATGCGATGCGTGGCGCCGGCGGGATGCAGGGCCAGTGTCGTCAGGTCTCCGATGCTGGCAGAATTCTTGACCAGTCTCAACTGGCCCATGAACCTGTACGCTGCGTCCTCTCCGCCGCGCACGTCAATGCCCAAAGCTCCTCCGGATTGCCCTTCCGGAAGAATGTACGAAACGGTCTCTGCATCGGGATGGTCAGGGTCGCCAGGATAGATGAGGCGCTCGACCGAAGGGTGATCGCGCAGGTGGTCGTACACCTTGCGCGCGTTGGAGCAGTGCCGCCGCATGCGAAGCGCGAGTGTCTTGATACCGCGCATTACGAGGAAAGCCTCGAATGGACCAAGATTGCCTCCTAGGCACCGGTGCGCCTGCCGCAGGGCCTCCCCATGTTCTTCGCGAGCCGCCACCACACCGGCTAGCACGTCCCCGTGGCCTCCCAGGTACTTGGTCGCGCTGTGGATCACCATGTCCGCGCCGTAGTCATGCGGACGGATCAGCAACGGAGTGAATGTGTTGTCGACAAGCAGCAGCGCGTCGCTCGCAGTCGCGATCTCGCGAAGCTGTCGCAGATCCGCCACTCGCAGGCACGGATTCGAGACGGTTTCGGTCAGCAGCAGGGCGGGCCGCACATCGTCAACCGCTCGCTGCACCGCTTCTAGGTCGCACATGTCGCAGAATCGAACCTTGATTCCAGAGGGTCGCAACACGGATCGCAGGAGTTCGAGACTTCCGCCGTAGAGGACGTTCGCAGCCACGATCGACTGGCGACGATCGAGTAGTCCGGCTGTAATCGCCAAGTGGACGGCCGCCATCCCGGAAGCGGTTGCATGCGCAACGTCGGCACCCTCGAGAGCCATGATCTGCTCTTCCAGCGCGGTCGCGCTGGGATTGCCCATGCGAGCGTAAGTCTCGCCCGGGCGCCGGTCGGCGAAGACATCCGCCAGTTCCTCCATCGTGTCGTAGAAGAAACTTGATGATGCGTAGACTGGAGTCGAAACCGGAGTGTATTCGCCCAGCTTCTGCCTGTCACCGGCGTGGACGAGTGTCGTTTGGGGCTTCATGCGGCAGGGCCGGGAATCCTTGAGTATAAGCA
The DNA here is from genome assembly GCA_965242625.1 of Bryobacterales bacterium. Lineage (GTDB taxonomy): Bacteria > Acidobacteriota > Terriglobia > Bryobacterales > UBA6623 > VXMF01. The sequence continues at coordinate 3,658,443 of CBDEST010000005.1, forward strand.
CAGCAGTCCCGCTTGCCCGCCGGTCGATTGCGCCGCCACCGCTCTACCGCTCCGTACCGGATCGATCTTCCAACTGATCGTCCCTACGCCTCGCTCGCATGGTGCCGCAGCATGCCGCCCTCGCGCTTCTCGCGGGCTGCGATCGCGGTCTATTCCCCGTTCCGATCCAGTTCCAAGTACTTCTCGAGCACCTTCGCCACGTACGCGTTTGTCTCGGCAAACGGCGGCAGGCCGCCGTACTCTTCTACTCGCCCGGGACCGGCGTTGTACGCGGCCAGAGCTTTCACGAGTTGCTCCTCGTCGCCGGCGTACCGTTCGAGCATCGCCCTCAAATAGCGCGCGCCACCCATCACGTTCTCTTGAGGCGAATGCGGATCCACTCCCAACTCGGCCGCCGTGCCCGGCATCAACTGCATGATCCCGATCGCGCCTTTTGCGGATACGGCGTCCTGTTGAATACCGGATTCCGCATAGGCCACTGCTTGGAGCAGGGAACCGGGCAGTCCCTCGCTAGCTGCGATCCGCTCGATACCGGCCGGGGTGTCCGGCTGGACAGAGTTTTGCGAGGGTTGCGAAGTGCTCTGGGGAACTGACGGCCTTGGTGCCTCCCGTTCCACGCGTCGGACCTGAGCCTTGGGCACGTCGATCCAGCCGCCGCCGGAGGTGAAGAGCCGCATCCGGACGGCACCGACCTCGACGCGCTCGGCTTCGAGCCGAAATCCGTTTCGCAGAACCACCGTATCGGCGGCGGCTGCCGCGCAACCCAGTGCCAAGCAGGCCAGTAGACGATAGATCGGCCGCTGTTGCATACTTGCGTACTTGCATCATAAGACGTACGTATCCCACCTAGAGTGCAGCCGGACGGGAGCGCGCCTGCCAGCCGGCACCTTGCAGAACCTCTCCCCCGCGGGGGCTCCGCTTCTCGTCCGGTACGACTTGGAACTCGCCAAGCGAGAACTGGACCGGGATGTCATCTCTGCCGGCCGCTCGTCGCTGTGGCGCTACGCGCCGCTACTCCCTTTGGCCGATCTAGCGAACCTCGTCACGTTCGACGAGGGCTGGACCCCGCTCTTGCCCGCGCCGCGCATGGGCGAACGCATCGGCAGCCGGCGGCTGCTGATCAAGGACGAGAGCACCAACCCGACCGGCACGTTCAAGGCGCGGGGCATGGCGGCCGCAGTGTCCATGGCTAACGAACTCGGAGTGAAGAAACTGGCGGCTCCGTCTGCAGGGAACGCCGCGAGCGCCCTTGCAGCGTACGCCGCCCGCGCCGGTCTCGAAGCTCACTTGTTCATGCCCAGAGACGTCCCGCAGGCCAATGCCATCGAGTGCGAAGCGATGGGCGCGCAAGTCACGCTCGTCGATGGCCTGATCAGCGACTGCGGCCGCATCGTCGCCGAGCGTCGGGCGGCCGAAGGCTGGTTCGAGGTTTCCACGCTCAAGGAGCCCTACCGGATCGAAGGCAAGAAGACCATGGGCTTGGAACTCGCCGAGCAGCTTGGCTGGCGGCTTCCGGATGCCGTGTTCTATCCAACCGGCGGGGGTGTCGGCTTGATCGGGATGTGGAAGGCGTTCGACGAACTCGAACGGCTCGGGTGGATCGGGCCGAAGCGACCGAAGATGATCGCCGTGCAGGCGGCGGGTTGCGCGCCTATCGCCAGGGCGTGGGCGGCGGGCGAATCCGAATCGCAGTACTGGGAGAACGCCGCGACCGTGGCGAGCGGATTGCGCGTGCCCAAGGCGCTCGGAGACTTTCTCGTGCTGGCGGCCCTGCGCGAGAGCGGCGGTACGGCGGTTGCCGTTGAAGATCAGGACACACTGGATGCAGGCAGGCTCTTGGCGGAGTCCGAGGGCATGTTTGTCGCCCCGGAGGGAGCGGCATGCGTGGCTGCGGCGCAACGCTTGCTGCGAGACGGGTTCCTAGCCCCAGACGACGAGCTAGTGATCTACAGTACCGGTACGGGCCTCAAGTACCTCGATGCGTGGGCGTCGCACTGTGCGCGGCGTCCCGTGGATGCCGTCAAGAACGGATAGTCGGTCTCCGAGGATTACGGGCCTTGCGAGAATGGGAGCAGGCATGCTCGTTCGGGTGCTCTTGTTCGGCCAGCTGAAGGACCTCGTCGGGCGCTCTAGCGATGAATTGGAACTTGCCGAGGGAGCGCGCCTTGAAACGGTCTTCGCTCACTATGCGTCTCAGCATCCGAAGTTCGCTGCCATGGCAGGGAGCGTGGCGATGGCTCGCAACCAGCGCTTCGCCGACCCATCGGAAGCGGTCGAGGACGGAGACGAAGTGGCGATGATGCCCCCAGTGAGTGGCGGCAAGAGCTGGCTCGCGAGCAGCGCGTCGCCGGGCGTGTTCGCCGCGATTACCGATCAACCCATCGACAGCCGAGCGCTTGTCGAGAGGATGCAGGGCGACGGCGACGGAGCGGTGATCGTCTTCGAAGGCGTCGTGCGCGACAACACCGAGGGTCGTCAGACTCTGTACTTGGACTACGAGTGTTACGTACCGCTCGCAGTCCGGGAACTCGAGCTAATCGGCAAGGATCTCTTGAAGCAGTGCGACATTCACGGCATTGCGCTCGTGCATCGCGTGGGTCGCCTCGCCATTCGCGAGGCGAGCGTGGCCATCGTCGTCGTGTCGGCGCACCGCGGTCAGGCCTACGTGGCGAGCTTGGCAGCGATCGATGACGTGAAGGCCAAGGTGCCGGTTTGGAAGAAGGAGCACTTCGCTGACGGCGAGGTGTGGGTGGAAGGGCAGTGGGACGGATCCGTGCCGCTCACCTAGGCGCCGGCAAAGGCTTGACGCTTGCGGCGGCGTTGCTAGCCGCGAGTGCTCTCGGAGCCCAGGAGCCGGAAGCTCCGGTGTTCACCGCCGACGTGCGTCTCGTTACCCTGCCGGTCACGGTCAAGGATGCGCGTAACGCGCCCATCGGGGATCTCGAGCGTGACGACTTCACGATCTTGGAAGAGGGCGAGCCGCGCGAGGTCGCCGTGTTCGAGCGACGCACGAACCGGCCCTTGTCCGTGGCCCTGCTCGTGGATGCCAGTCTCAGCACGGCGATCGAACTCCGGTACGAACGTGAGTCCGCAGGTCGATTCCTGCGGGGCTTGCTAGGCCCCGACTCCCACGAGGGGGACCGGGCGGCTGTCTACTCGTTCTCGTATGACATCGAGGAGCTGTCGGAATTCACTCGCGACCTTCGCGGACTCGAGAAGGCCTTGCAACGGGTGCGGCCCGAAACCGGCACCTCCGTCTACGATGCGGTCGACGTAGTCTCCCGTGTCTTGGAGGGTCGCGAAGGCCGGCGCGTGATCATCATGGTCACCGACGGAGGCGACACGACGAGCCGCGTGCGCTTCGCGGACGCGATGCGCGCCGCCCACGCCGCGGAAGTGGCGATCTACCCGCTGATCGTCCTGCCGATTCAGAGCGACGCCGGTCGCAATCGGGGCGGCGAGCACGCCCTGATCACCCTAGCGCGGAACACGGGCGGGGAGACGTTCGTCCAACACGCGGCAGCCGACTTGGACGAGGCCTTCGGTGAGATCTTGCGGACTCTTCGCACGCAATATCTGCTCGGGTTCTATCCGCAGGGGAGCCGTTCCCGTTCCGAAGACTCGTTTCGCGATGTCAGCGTGAAGGTGGGCCGCGCCGGAGCCACGGTCCAGTCGCGGTCGGGCTATTTTGCCGGCCCTCCGAAGCCGAAGCGGAGACCGACCCGGCAGAGGTCGAGCAGCGCCCCGGTGAGCTTGCGCACAGTGCCGCAGGAGCGTGGCGCCGAGGACAGCGAGGACGAGTCGGACCAAGCCAAGAGCGTGCCGCGTCGGTCGAAGCAAGGCCGCCCGCAAGAACCGATTCTGCGTCCCCCACCGTGATCGCGCGCCCGACCCGCAGCGCGTGCTGGTAGTTTGGAAGTGCGCCAATGCCCCAGCCCGATTACATCCCGTTCGCCACCGAGGTCGCCCGCGGAGCCGGAGCGATCCTGATGCGCCACTACCAGCGAGTCGAGGTCGAGTACAAGGGCGCGTTCGACACGGTGACGGCCGCGGACAGAGCCGCCGAGCGGTGGGTAGTGGATCGCATCCGCTCGCAATTCCCGTCCCATTCGATCGTCGCCGAGGAGGGCGGGGGCTACGAAGGCGAGGGCGAGTTCACGTGGTATGTAGACCCGTTGGACGGGACGACGAACTTTTCCCACGGTTTCCCCCGGTTCTGCGTGAGCATCGGCGTCTGGGGCCGGGGCGAGGGCATCGCGGGCGTCGTCTACCACCCGGTGCATGACGATCTGTACGCCGCCGAGCGGGGGTCGGGGGCCTATTTGAATCGCGCCCGCATCCGCGTGTCCGAGGAATCCGACTTCAAGCGCGGACTGTACGCCACGGGTTTCCCCAGCTCGATCCGTCGCACGAATCCCAACATGCACTACCTTTTCCAAGTGGCCGTCTCGACCCACGGCGCGAGGCGCACCGGGTCAGCCGCCTTGGATCTCTGCTCCGTCGCGCAGGGGCACTTGGAGGGATTCTGGGAGATCGGACTCAAGTCTTGGGACGTCGCGGCGGGACTGGTTGTCCTAGCCGAAGCCGGCGGCCAGTGCTGCGACTTCGAGGGCGGGCCGTACCGCTTGGGCGACGAGCGGATCGTCGCTACGAACGGTCTCGTCACGGAGGAACTGTTGAAGCTGTTCGGCGAGGTTTCCAGCGGCCGGTTTCGTGCTCCCATGCCGTCAGTCTAAGCGCTGTGCAGCCCTCTGCAGCGGGTGGCTCTTCGCAATCCGCATATTAACTGCTCCGTTACGCGCAGATTGCTCTGGATTGCCGCGCAGGGGCTGTGGTATACTGCCAAGACTGTGCGGTATCTGCGTATCGCAGCTCTGGCCGTGCCGGCCCCTTCGGCGCTGGTATCCGAGTTCGCGACGCGCAGTGCGGTAAACCGAAATGGAAAGCATCGTAGACTGGATTCGAAGCAAGCGGAATGGCGACGAAGTGCCGGAGACGGCCTTCACGACGCTGATCAACGGATACACTTTAGGCAAGATATCCGACGCCCAGATGGGTGCGTTCCTGATGGCCGGCGTTTGCAACGGCTTCAGCGACGCCGAGACCGTCTCGATCACCCGGGCCATGCACCGTTGCGGGGAGCGCTTGGATCTCTCCGGACTCGACAAGCCCAAGGTTGACTGCTACTCGACCGGGGGAGTCGGAGACAAGACCCCTCTCGTCGCCGCCTCGATCGCCGCCGCTGCCGGCGTAGCGGTGCCCATGATCGTCGAGCACGGCACGGGCCACACCATTGGCCTGCTCGACAAGTTGCAAGCCATCCCGGGTCTGCGTAGCAATCTCGAGGTGGCCGACTTCGCGGACATGGTGACCGAATCCGGTCTGGCGTTCGCGGAGCAGAGCAATTCGCTCGCGCCCGCCGAGAAGCGTCTCTACGATTTGCGCGACCGGACGGCGACGGTGGAGTCCCTGCCTCTGATCGCGGCATCCGCGATGTCCAAGAAGCTCGCGGAACACTTGGACGGCCTGATCGTGGATATCAAGATCAGGCGCGGCTCGCTGATTTCGGGGAAGACCGAAGCCCGGCGTCTGGCGCAGCAACTGATGAATATCGGGCGGAAGTTCGACATCAGTGTGCAAGCGTTCCTGACCTCGATGGAGCAGCCGCTCGGATACACGGTCGGCAACGCGCTGGAGATCATGGAGGTCTCCCAGACACTACAAGGCGCGGGTCCGGAAGACGTGCATGGACTGGCGGTGGAAATCGCGGCCCGCATGATCTTCTTGGGCGACACCACGTTCTCGATCGATAGCGCCCGCCAGAAAGCGCAGGAATTGATCGACGATCGCTCCGCTCTGCAAGCTCTTGCCACGGCGGTGGCCGCCCAAGGCGGCGACGCCGAGGCGCTGACCGACTTCAACAAGCTCCCCCTGACGAAGGGTGCCTTGGCCGTGACCTCGCCCCGCGACGGCTACGTCAGCAAGGTCGGTTCCGACGAGATCGGCAGGGCGGCCACGCTGCTCGGCGCGGGACGGAATGAGGACGGCACGTCGATCGATCCCGCGGTGGGACTGGTCTTGGAGGCGAAGGTCGGCCAACCGGTGGTGAACGGCTCCCGGCTTTGCTCGCTGTACTACAACGACGAAGAAAATCTCGAGGAAGCCCAGAGCCTAGTAGAGGATGCCTTCCGCATTTCGGCGAAGGCCCCCGAGCCCACGCCCATCCTGATCGATCTGATCCAAGGCTGAGGTCGGCCTCGCGATCAGTTTTGCGTCGGTTGGGGCAGCCCGAACACGAACAGCGCCCCGCCCGCGGCGACAGCGACTAGCTGCCGACCGTTGGATTCGAATGTCATCGGGCTGGCTTGGACCCCGGCTCCGAGGTTGATGCGCCACCGCTCCGCGCCCGTTTCAGCGTCGAGTGCCTTGAAGAATCCGTCGGAGGTTCCGGCGAAGATCAGGCCGCCGGCCGTGGACAGCAGGCCCGCCCATGCCGGACGGAACAAGCGGTGTTCCCAGATGCGTTCGCCGCTGACAGGATGGAAGGCGCGCACCGCGCCGTACCAGTCGTCCTGCGTGACCTCATTAATGAACATGCTCCCCCAGTAGCGCGTGCCGGGGCGGTACTCGGTATCTCCCTTGATATAGATGCTGCTGGATTCGCGACAGGACACGTACAGCAGGCCCGTGTCGGGATTATAGGCTGGCGACATCCAGTTCGTGCCCCCGGCCACGGCCGGAAACACCTCCACGCCCTCCGCTGTCGGCACCTTGCCGGGGCGGCGGATCGGCCGGCCCTCTTCGGAAATGCCAACCGCCCAGGTCTGTTTCACGAACTGGGTCGCCTTGAGAAACTCGCCGGTCACGCGATCCAGTGCGTAGAGGAAGCCGTTGCGGTTCGCCGTGACGAGCAACTTGCGCATCTCGCCTCGATACTCCCTGTCCATGAGGACCATCACTTGCGTCGCGTCCCAGTCGTGAACGTCGTGCGGCGTGAATTGGAAGTGCCACTTGCGCTTGCCGGTATCCGCGTCGAGGGCAACGACCGAGTCGGAGTACAAGTTGTCTCCCAAGCGAACGTCCCCGTTCCAGTCCGGGCCCGGGTTGCCCGTGCCCCAATAGACCAAGTTGAGTTCCGGATCGTAGCTCGGGGTGATCCACACCGATGCCCCGCCTGTCTTCCACGAATCGTCCGCCCACGTGTCGTTGCCGAATTCGCCGGGGCCGGGAATCGTGTAGAAACGCCAGCGTCGCTCCCCGGTCTCGACGTCGAAAGCGTCGATGAATCCGCGGATGCCGTACTCGCCGCCCGCTGTCCCGACCATCACCATGTCCTTGACGACGAGCGGGGCGTGAGTGCCCGAGTAGCCTAGCGAGTAATCGATGAGTTCGGTCTCCCACAGGAGCCGTCCCGTCTTGCGGTCCAGCGCGATGGCGTAGGCGTCGAGCGTGGCCATGAACAGGCGGTCGCCAAGAATCGCCAAGCCCCGGTTGACCAGTCCGCAACACGCGATCAACTTCTCGGGCAGCCTGCGGCTGTAACGCCACAGGCGCGCCCCGGTCTCTGCGTCCAGCGCGTACACGTCACCGGGCGGCACGGTGATGTACATGATTCCGTCATGCACTAGCGGGGTCACTTCGAACTTCTCGGACATCTTCTCTTGGAAGACCCAATCCATCCGGATCGATGCCACGTTGGAGCGATCGATCTGATCCAAGAGGCTGTGACGGTTCCCGGAGTAGCCCCCGTGGTAGTTCAGCCAGTCGCCTCCGACGGACTCGTCTCGCAAGAGATCGGAATTTGCCACTTGAGCGTGCGCGGGAGCGGCCAAGCAGACCAAGGCGGCTGCGAGCGCCAAGCGGAGTTGGTTGCGTTTCATTCGGCTGTCTCCCTGGACGCTCCCTGCAGCGTGCAAAGGTACGCGAGCAGGTTGTCTAGATCCGTTGCGCCGAGCATGTCGCCATAGGCGGGCATCAGGGATTCCTCGGGTTGCTCCAGCGACTGCAGGTCGGCCTTGCGGAAGGATCGCAGGTTTTCCGCTCTGTCCATGATGTAGATGTGGTACGCGGTCTCGTTCATCCAGACGCCTTCCACCCGTTGACCGTCAGCATCGACGACCCGGACGGTCCTGTAACGCTTCGCCACGTCGCGCGCGGGTTCCAGCAGTGCCCGTCGCAGTTGTTCGTTCGTGTATTGGACTCCCGCGAAACTCATGTCCGGACCGAGTCGCCCGCCTTGCGTGCCGACCGTGTGGCACGCGCCGCAGGAGGCCCTGCTATCGAAGATCTCCTTGCCCAGAGAGGCATCGCCGGAGCCCGGCTCGCATCCCGTGCTGGCCGCCGCGGCGAATGATCGCACGAATAGCAGGATGCGCCAGATATCGTCTTCGTCGAGCCACAGCCCCGGCATGTCCGTGCCGGGAATCCCGCCTTCGATGAGGTCGAATAATTCGGCGTCGGTGTTGCCGTGCCGGTAGGTTCGGCGCGCCAGCCGCGCCCCGCGACCGGTCGTACCCTCCATACCGTGGCAATTCCCGCAGTTGATGCGGTAGAGCCGCATGCCTTCCTGAAAGTCCTCCGTTGCACTCATCGGGTTCGTCTCGTGCGTCCGCGCCGCGACGAGAACGAGAGGCAAGAAGAGAAGCAGGGCGAAGCAGCGCGTGGGACGCATGGAAAGACAAATAGACTATCAGAATTCGCGCCAAGACCGGGATCGCATGCCCGGATAGAATCCACATCCCCACGGTCGCGGTAGCCGCGACGCAGTCCTTGGGGCGCAATCCTAGGTGCCGGGCGGGACATCCTGGCGCGGGTCGGATACTATTGCTGGAAAGCCATTTCGCGGACAGCAGGCGGCGTTCTAGCCGTCGAGGCGCAGACTCTCGAATCGACCGTCACGTCCTGCGAGCCTCCCGAACTTGCATAGACGCCGCCCGGTTCGTCAAGGAATCCAAGCCATGAGAATTCAATCCGTTACAGCACTGCTGCTCGTGTGCCTCGCTATGGCCAGAGCCAGTGCCTCCGAACCGATCACGTGGAACCTCTGGCCCGGACAGCCGCCGGGGGACGAGGCGCAGCTCGGGCCGGAATTCGACCGGACCGGGGCCGACGGCCGACTGGTGGCGGGGCGCCGTGTCATCCGGTTGACGAACGTGTCCGTGCCGACAGTCGCGATCTTCAAGCCGAAGCCGGAGATCGATACCGGCGCGGCAGTTGTTATCGCGCCCGGCGGAGGGCACACGATCCTCGCCTATGACCTCGAGGGCACCGAGATCGCCGCATGGCTGAATTCCATCGGGTTGACGGGAATCGTGCTCAAGTATCGTGTGCCGAGCAGGGATCCGGACCAGCGGTGGCTGGCAGCGGCGCAGGACGGCCAGCGGGCGATGAGCTTGGTCCGAGGGAGAGCTGACGAAATCGGGATCGACCCCGACCGAATCGGCATCATCGGATTCTCCGCCGGGGGAACGCCCGTGCGCTACGCGGCACTGGTCCGGGAACGCCTCTACGAGCCAGTCGACAGGTACGACGCTGTGTCATTCCGGCCCGACTTTGCCGCTCCGATCTACTCGGGAGGAGTACCCGAAGGGGCGACGATCACAGAGGAAAGCCCGCCCTTCTTCATGGTGATCGCGCATGACGACCGGGATCGCTCGATAGCGGTGGCGAAACTGTATATCGCCCTCAAGCGGGCTAATGTTTCAGCCGAACTCCACATCTACGAAAGCGGTGGTCACGGGTACGGCTTGCGATCCACCGAACTGCCCGTCACGACCTGGCCCGACCGCATGGAAGAGTGGATGCGTCAGTTGGGCTTTCTTGAGGCGCGGGCAGCGGGTCGGTAATTCCACCGAGGAGCGCAAGAGTAAGCTCAGCCACGCATGAACTGGGGAGCGGTAATGTCTCCGCAGAAGCCCTCTCCTACGAATCAGGGCGCCACATCGTAGAGAACCGAATACGCACTCTCCGCTCTACGGTCACCCGAACGCTTTGCGCAATACCGCGTAGCTCTCCTCCACCGCCGCCTCGGCGGGGGCATTGCCTTCCATCTCGAGCGAGACCCAACCGTCGAATCCGCCATCGCGCAGGATACTCGCGATGCGGGTGTAGTCGAGGTCTAGCGTGTACCATACCCCGCCACCCGGATAGGTCTTGGCTTGGACGATGTTGGCGTGCGGGGCCAGCCGTTCCATCTGCGGGTACGGGTCGCCGACGTAATTGCCGGTGTCCATGTTTATCCCCAGCCACGGGTCGCCGACTGCCTTGTGGATTTGCAGGAGCACTTCCACGTCGGTTGACAGCCCCCAATGGTTCTCGAGTGCCATGACCACGCCGGCGTCCGCGGCATGCGGAAGGCATTCCCTGATCGAATCGACGCACCACTGCAAGGCGTCCTCGTGGGTGTACCCCTCGAGAGTCGGCTCCTGTCCGTTCGCGGCCATCAGGTCGTCGAACGAGCGGATCGTCCCCCAGCGTCCGGTGTTCAGGCGGATCGCCGGGATGCCCATTTGGTGCGCGAGGTCGATGCAGTGCTTGGTGTGGTCGATCGCCTCTTGCCGCTTGTCCGCATCAGGATCGACGAAGTCTTGGTGAATCGAAAGCATGGGGAGGACGAGTCCGAGATCCCAAGCGCGACGCTTGAGGTCGTTCATGTATGCCTTCGTTTCGTCCAGCATCTGGCGGTGCAGAATTTCGACCCCGTCGAACCCCACGGCCGCCGCATGGTCGATGACCTGCTCGATCGGGTACTTCTCTTCCGTGAAGTGCCAGTACGAATAGGTCGAGACCGCCAGCGGGATGCGCCGTGCGCCGTTCTCCTCGGATTTGGACTCAGGATCCGTAGCGGCGCAGGACACGCCCGCCGCTGCTGCGCCGACCGCCTGAACGAGCCGACGCCGCGAGAATCGCTTGTTCATGTCTTCCACTCTACGCCATGCTCGGTCCTGGACGGACCGAGCATGGCCGGATGGAGAGACGTTTTCTACGCCGCCAGCAACGCGTGCGGGTCGATGACGTACTTCCGGGCGGCACCCTTGTCGAAGTCCTTGTAGCCCTGCGGGGCGTCGTCCAAGGAGATCACCGTCACGTTGCATGCCGCGGCCGGGTTGGCCTTGCCGTAGAGAATCGCTTGCATCAGCTTGCGGTGATACTTCATGACAGGGCACTGGCCGGTCATGAAGTGATGCGACTTCGCCCAGCCGAGACCGATCCGAATGCCGAGATTGCCGATCTTCGCGTTATCGTCGACGCCGCCCGGGTCGCCGGTCACGTAGAGGCCCGGGATGCCGATTCCGCCACCGGCGCGCGTGAGTTCCATCAAGGCGTTCAGCACGGTCGCGGGACGCTCGACCACTGCATCCTTGCCGTGGCCGCGAGCCTCGAATCCGACGCAATCGACGCCGCAATCGACGGCGAGTTCGCCCGAGCCGTCCGGCGGGCCGATGATCTGCTCGACCTGCTCCGCGAGCGTGGCATCGGCTCGCAAGTCCACGGTCTCGCACCCGAAGCTCCGCGCTTGGTCGAGCCGCTCGGGGATCAAGTCCCCGACGATCACGCAGGCCGCGCCCAGCAACTGGCACCCGTGAGCGCATGCCAGACCCACTGGACCGGCGCCGGCGACGTAGACGATCGAACCCGGGCCAACGCCCGCGGTCACGGCGCCGTGGAATCCGGTGGGGAAGATGTCGGACAGCAGGGTCAGGTCCTGGATCTTCTCCATCGCTTGGTCTCGATCCGGGAATTTCAGCAGGTTGAAGTCGGCGTACGGAACCATCACGTACTCGGCTTGGCCGCCGACCCAGCCGCCCATGTCGACGTAGCCGTACGCCGCGCCGGGACGGGCCGGATTGACCTCGAGGCAGATGCCGGTCTTGCCTTCCTTGCAGTTGCAGCAGCGACCGCAAGCGATGTTGAACGGCACGGAGACCAAATCGCCCACGCCGACGAATTCGACATCGGGGCCGGCCTCGATCACTTCGCCGGTGATCTCGTGGCCGAGGGTCAGGCCCATGGGAGCCGTGGTTCGCCCGCGGACCATGTGCTGGTCGCTTCCGCAGATGTTCGTGGAAACCACCTTGAGAATGACCCCGTGACCGCATTTGCGATCCCCCAGAGCGAGTTTCGGGAAGTCGATGGACTGGACTTGGACTTCGCCCGGCCGGATGTAGTTGACTCCTCGGTTTGTTGCCATGTGGCTCCTCCTGTCGTTCGTTGCGTATCGATGCCGGAACCCTCCCCGGCAGTAAAGCTCAACGAGCGCACATAGCATACAACCTCTGGGGCCGTTCCGCAAGGCGGAGGCGTCCCGCTTGGCACGGGCAGTGTGCCTTCCAGCGCGTGGTACGTCCCGCTCGGGAGGCGAAACGCGGTCAGCCAGCCCAAAGTCCCGTGATCGCGAGAACCGTTGCCCCGAACCAAATCGCAGCCGATACATAGACCAGCCGCACCGCCCTTCGGTAGTCCGGTCCAGACCCAGCGGGGGCGTCGCCCGGATCGCCTAGCCAGATGTCCGTGATGAGTCGGCCGCCAAGCCGAATCGGCCCGACCAAGCGTCGCCGGATCGCCCCGGCTACGGTCGCCTCGCTCCAGCCCGGGTTCGGACCGGGCACGACCCGGTGCTGGGTCCAGCCGATCCGCAACGCGTTCCATGGCGAGCATCCCGGCAAGATCGCGGCCGCCATCCCGATGAGCGGCCACGCCAATCGGGCCGGGGCCCAGTTCATGAGATCGTCCAGACGCGCCCCGCACCACCCGAAATGCAGATACCGGTCGGTCTTGTACCCGACCATCGAATCCATCGTGCTGACGATCTTGAAGACCACAACGCCCGGTATCCCTGCGAGCGCGTACCAGAGGATGGGAGCCGTGAATCCGTCGACTAAATTCTCGCCGAGGCTCTCGATGGCCGCGCGCCGGCAGGCGCAGGAGTCCATCGTGTCGACATCGCGGCCTACGAGCCTCGCGACCGCCGCGCGGGATGTTGCTAGGTCTCCGCGCTCGGCTGCGGAATCGACTTGAGATCCGTGCTTCAAGAGGTCGCCAAGGGCGAGTCCGCTATAGAGTGCGTAAATATGTCCTAAGACCCCCAAACTGACATGCAGTTCGTAGAGGGCAATCAGAATTGCGACAGCGGTTCCGCCCCCCGCTGTTGCAAGGATCAGGAACAGAGCGCAGCCACCGAGCCTCCCGTCCGCCCCGAGTGAGCGCAGCCGTGCCTCGGTCCAAGTCAGCAAGCGACCTATCAAGCGGATCGGATGCCACCCGTAGACGGGATCCCCGCACAGGACATCGAGAGCGACCGCCGCCGCCAGCAGGTCGGCACGAGGGGCTATGCCGCTCAGCTCCACTTCGTCTTCCACCCGAGGGCGATGGCGAGCAGAGCGAGTTCGACGGGATCACCGGGAATCGTTGCGAGTTGGCTCCGGAATTCGACCCACTCCGCCGGCCGCGCTGCCAATGCGCAGGCTAAGCAGGCCGCCTGCTGGCGCAACGCCTCGCTGGCCATTCCAGGAGGCAGTGTGCCGCCGGCGATCCGATCCAGTACCGCGGCGAGCCCGTAGGCAGCGGCGGCCGCACCCGGCTCGAAAAAGACGTCGTTCCGGTTCTTCTCCAACAGCGAGTAACGGTCTTCCGGGAGCAGTTCGGCCAGTCGCCGCATCGCCCGCTCTTCCGTGATGCCGAAACGGCCCAGCGCGTGGAACAGACTTCGAGTGGACGACGGTTCCAAGCCGTTCTGCCAGCGCAGGGCTTCCAAGACCGCTCCCCTTACCGCGGTTCCGATGAGTTCGCCGAGCTTCGAGTGCGGGCTCGTCGATTCCTTCGCATTGCGCTTGGAGTCGATAGGAGCGGCGAGACAGAACTGATCGGTGCCCGTTCCTGTCGCGATGTTCGGAGAGTACCTGCTTGGAATCGCTAGCTCCGCGAGTGCCGCGGACTTGGCCTCGGTCATCGTGACGACGGCCCTGGCTAGGGCCGCAGCCGTCACGGGGCAATTGAGAATCAGAATCGTGTTGATCGTCCCGGTAGAGCACGAGACTTGCTGCCAGCCCTCGTCGGATTCGTGCCACTGCGCTGGGTCGCCTGCTCGGGCTGCGTTCCCGGACACTCCAGCCGTCACGACGGAGTCTACCCGCAGATCCTCGAATGTCGCCCAGCGGTGAGCGGCGTATGCCATGTTGGCGGCCGTTCCCATGAGTGCAGTCTCGTCAGGAGCAATTGCGGCCTCTTCGCAGACGCGGCAATGGTATGCGACCGGACCTGCCTGCACGATCGCAGCGATTCGGGACTCGTCCCCGTTCGCTTGGCAACTCTGGTGGTTCGCTAGGAAACGCAAGTCGTCTCGTTGCCCGCCCAAGTGAGCGGAGGTACTCAGAACACGATGCGGCTCATGCGTTTCGGCGACGAGGAAGCGGCCCCCTCGCCGTAGGGTGAAGCTCGCGCAACGATGCATCACCTCGTCCCGTCTGTTGCGGATCTCGTCGGGCATGGGAAGGTCTTTCGATTATGGAGCACAGTTTCCTAAGCCTGGCCGACTCCAGCAATGCCAGATTGAGCCCCGAGGATTCGATCAAGCCCTCGTGCCGGAAGCGTTGGCGTCTGACCGGACGGAGAGATGTCCGGCGGTGGTTGCGAGGGTCGCTGCACGACTGCACCCCTGCGCACGATGGAGCCTTGGCTTGATGATGAAGGCCGATGTCTCGCATCTCGTCGACCGCATTGTGTAGCCCGAGCGGATCGGCGGGGCAGAAAACCCTCGATTTCATCATTAAGTTGAGAAATTTTCGCCTCAGAAGTCGTATTTGCCGAATCATGGTGCTATACTGAGACTACATGGAAAGCTCATTCGAGCAAACGACGCGGAGGCATCAATCATGGACATTGAACGAGTGACTGGCAAGGTCGGAACGGGGATCGGTGTTTCCTCAGATCTGTCGGATTCCGACATCTTGATCTACACGGGACCCATCACCCGTGCCGGATTCGAGCAAGTCGTGAGCGAGACACCGGCCGAGCGTCGCACGAAGGTCTTGCTGGTGCTCGCGACGCTTGGCGGCGACGCCGACGCAGCGTATCGAATCGCGCGCTTCTTGCGACGCTCGTACGAGCACTTCACAGTGTTCGTGCCAAGTCTCTGCAAGAGTGCGGGCACGTTGCTCTGTGTCGGTGCGCACGAGATCGTCATGTCCGAAACCGGAGAGCTCGGTCCGCTCGACGTGCAGGTTCGGAACCCGGAGGAACTCGCTGACTACGGTTCAGGGTTGGACATGCCGCGGGCGTTCAGTTTCCTTCAACATCAAGCACTCGACACTTTGCGCCGGACGATCGTCGATATCTTCACCGGCGGCGGACTGGCTACCAAGCGATCCGCAGAGATCGCCACCAACGTCACTGTGGGTCTGTTTGCGCCTATCTTCGCGCAAATCGACCCCTCTCGTCTCGGCCGGAACGCCCGCGCATTGTCGGTCGCGACGCAGTATGCTGCCCGACTCGATGGGAACATTGCCACTGATCAGACGCTCGCAAGGTTGGTCGCCGGCTATCCTTCGCATTCGTTCTCCATCGACAGAGACGAGGCCGCCGAGCTCTTCCAGAGAGTACGGCCGCCTACCAGTGCCGAGAGCGAGGTGGCGCCGGGACTGGTAGCTAACAGTTCGAATCCGGTGATCGTTTGGGCGCGAGGCGAGGATCAGGTACACTTGGAGTCAGGAGGAGGCACCGTCAATGAAGAGGGTAGCGACAATGCCAGTGAATCGAGCCAGCCGAACCGACCTTAGTGATGAAGTGGTCCGGCAAGTCCAGCGCGAGCAGGAGGAAATCCTCAGAGGCCTCCTGCGGGTTCAGTCCGAGACTTTGCGAGAGCCGCGCCCCCCGCGCCCAAGGTCGGGCCATCCTCCGGATACCAGCTGGTAAGTCCGTGCGCGGCGTTCCGTTCGCAACCAATCGCGCCTCGGCGGAGACTGGATTACGTCGCACTCATTCTCCATCGACCGAGACAAGGCCGCCGAACTCTTCCAGAGCGTATGGCCCCCGACTCGGGCCGAGAGCGAATTGGCGCGGGACTCCTTCCTGACAGTTCGAACCCGGCGAGCGTTTGGGCGCGAGGTGGGGATCAAGTACACTGGGAGCCAGAAGGAGAGCCTATCGATGAAGCAAGTGAAGAAAACACAAGTGAAGCGGTTCAGCTGTCCTGAGACTGGCGTCGATGCGATCTGGAAGGTGCAGCGCGAGCAGCGGGAAATACTCAGACGGCTCGTCAGGATCCAATCGGAGACGCTGCGCGGGCGGCCTCCGTCGAGTACCCGCTCGGGTCTGCCTCCAGGGTCCGGTTCGTCCGTCCAGCCGTAGCGGTGAGTTCGGGCCTCGGGGCGACTCGGTGCTTGGGAATAGAGCATTTCCTCCGACTCATCCCAGCCAACGCCGCAGACGTGTATGCCAGCAAGCTCCATCATTCCATTGATCCACTTGGGGTGATGGTGTTGGAAGTTGTTGGTTCGGCGGTGAGAGTTCATACCGCTCCCTTAACTCTGCGATGGCGGTGAGTTCCGCTTGCCGACCCGCCCGTTGCGAGAGTGAATCGTAGTTGCGAGAAGTACCGGGTCGAACCAAGGGCATGTCTGGCGTACGGCCGCGATCCCGGCATCCAGCGGGGACTGGTTCGATTCTCGCCCTCGGGTGGATCACGCTGTATGCGGGGCCGGGCCTCGTGAGATCGACGGGTTGTCGCGCCCAAGGTCATTGTGCCTGTGCTACCCTAGGTACATTCCTCGGGTGCCCGTGCGGGCATAACAGGGAAGTCCGGTGCAAATCCGGCGCGGTCCGGCCACTGTGTGCGGCTAGCTAGTTCCGAAAGCCACTGAAGCTCTAGCTTTGGGAAGGCGGAACCGGCGCGGGCGAGACTAGTCTCGTCCGAATCCGTGAGCCAGGAGACCTACCCGAGGATGGCGCGCACTTCACCGCGAGGAATAGATGAGCGTTCTGGTACGGACTTCACTGCGGCTCCTAGCGAAGCCAGATGCATCCGCCGGGTTCTCGGCGCATGTTGCGAGGATTCGATCGAGCCCCGTCGCCAGCCCCGTGATCTTGCCCGGCTCCTGAGTCGCTAACCGCGACTGGCCAGCGGAAGAGTGCGCGGCAATCTTGTGGCCGGGTCACCGGTCGGGAGGCGGCGCAATGAGAATCGGCATCGCGATCTGCGGTAACGCTAGGACTGCGCGTGCTGTCGTGCCCGTCTCCCCAGCGAACTGGGCTCGGCCGTTCGAGTTTTCGAGGCCGATCCCCAGCCGAGGGGAAAGGATTCATGACAGGCGCTAATTCCATACTCGTTCGTATCGCGGCAGCGGCGCTGATCGGGGCCGGCTCGCCCGACTTTCTTAGGTCGGCGAGCTTGGAGGGAACGATCTTCGACCCGCACGGCGCGACGGTCGCCGACGCGCGACTCCAACTCTTTGATCGCAACAGCGGCGCCATTCACGAGACGAGGAGCCGCGCCGACGGCTCGTATGCGTTCGTGGCCGTCGCTCCCGGCGACTACCTTCTCGAGGTCGATGCGGTGAACTCGGCGCTGGCAGGCGCGCTGAGCGCAGCCGTGCGCGGGGACGTGTCGCGCAATCTCACGCTGTCCCTGCTCGCGACATCCACCGAGGTGGTGGTCACCGCATCGAGCACTCCGGCTGCTGTCCAGGAAGTTGCCAAGGCCCTAGATGTGATCGACTCCCAGCAGATCGCATTACGCGGCGAATTCTCGCTTGGCGAGGCCATTCGCGGCGTTCCCGGAGTGCGCGTTCAGCAGCTTCGCGGACCGGGCAGCTTCACGACCGTCCAGACGCGCGGCATGCGCAACCACGACACGGCGGTGTTGATCGATGGCATGCGCTTTCGCGACGCTGCCTCCGGGCAAGGTGACGCTACCGCCTTCTACGAGGCGATGAATATCGTCGATGTCGACCGAATCGAAGTCCTGCGAGGGTCTGGGGCGTCGCTGTACGGTTCGCATTCCATGGCCGGCGTGGTGAATGTCGCCTCGCGGCAGGGCGGCGGCCGCCCGCACGGCGACTTGCGCGCCGAAGGCGGCGGCCTCGGCATGCTGCGTGGCGTCGGGCGCTTCGGTGGCGGGTTGGGAGCGGATCGCTGGGTCTACAGCGGCGGCTTCTCCCACCTGAACGTCACGCGCGGGCACCGCGACGGAAGCCCGCACCGCAACACGGGAGGGCAGGGGTTCGTTAGGTACTCGCTCGCTCCGAACCTTTCCCTCAATGCACGGGCGTGGGTGGCGGACTCGTTTCTCGCGCTCGCGGAGAGCCCCGCGTTCACCGACGCCATCGTCGCCAACTTCCCCGCGTCCGGCCCGGTGCCCGCGCGGCCGCTGCCACGCCCTCAACTGGAGTTGTTCGAACGCTCCGAAGCCTTCGACGCGGGCCGCGCGACGTTCATTCCCTCGCCGATAGATCCCGACGCGCGCCGGGTGTCATCGTTCGTGGCTGCAGCCCTTGTGCTGCGGCATCAACTGACGCCCGGAAGCTCCTATCGTCTGGCCTACCAGCTCGTTGACACGGAACGCTCGTATATGGACGGACCCGCCGGCCCTAGCCCATTCGAACCGAGGGTGAGCAATCTCAGCCAGTTCAACGGCGAAACGCACACTTTCCAAGCGAGGACGGATCAGAGCTTGGGAGCATCCAACTTGGTCACCGTGGGATACGAGGGCGAGTACGAGTCGTACCGTGATCGCAATACGGATGAGAGTCCCGCCACATTTGAAAGCCGAGTCTTGATCGATCAGTCCACCCACGCGTTCTTCGGTCAGGATCAGATCCGACTACTGGACGGGGACCTGCACGTGTCCCTTGCCGGCCGCGCGCAGGTCTTCAGGCCCGGCACGCCGGCATTCGCCGGTTCGCAAAGCCCTTACGAGCGCGGGAGCGGCCCGCCCCCCGCCAAAGCGCTGACCGGCGATGTCGCTGTGGCCTACTTCCTGCGCGACAGCCAGACGAAGCTGCGGGCGCATGTCGGCAACAGCTTTCGGTCCCCGTCGGCGTACGAGCGCTTCGGGGGCTCGTACTCGTCGTTCAGCGGGGCGTACAGCTATTGGGGCGACCCCCGGCTCGGCCCCGAGCGATCGGTCGCGGTCGATGCCGGATTCGACCAATGGCTGGCCCGGGCGCGATTCCGCCTGAGCGGGACCGTCTTCTACACGAACCTCAGCGACACGATCATCTTCGACTTTGCCAACTTCCCGCAAGACGACCTCTTCGGACGCTTCGGCGGATACCGGAACGCCGGTGGCGGCATCGCTCGCGGGGTCGAATTCAGCGCTCGGCTACTGCCAGCCGACAGCACCGCCCTGCAAGTTGCGTACACCTACACCAACTCCGACTCGCGGACACCCACGATCGGCACCGACTTCTTCAAGATTCCGGGGCTTTCCGAGAACGTCGTCACCGCGACCGTCAGCCAGTGGTTCGCGCGCCGACTGAACGTAACGTTCGACTTTTTCGCGACGAGTGGCTATCCGCTGTCTCCGTACGGTGCGCTGGGTCGGCGGATGAGGTTCGGCGGGCCGGTTAAGGCCGATGTCGTCGTTCGCTACGACCTGCCCCTCGGCGAGGGGAGGCGCATCGAGTTCTACGGCAAGACCGAGAACGTGCTGAACCACGACTACTACGAAAAGGGCTTCGATTCTCCGGGAGCGTGGGCGATCGGAGGCGTCCGCTTCGGATTCTAGACCCGCGCGCCCGAGCGGCACCGCACCCGTCCCAACTTGCCGTTCACTGCTCATGCAGAACGGCTTGTCCCGAGCTGCTGCGCCCCGCCGCTCGGGTCGGAGCGAATGTCAACTTGCTGTGGATCCGACTTCTCCAGACGCGCGACTCTCTAAGCGTTTCCGCTCTCGATCACGCAGAACGAACTTCTGGATCTTGCCGGTCGCGGTCTTGGGCAACTCGCCGAACTCGACATGCTTCGGGCACTTGAAGTGCGCGAGCCGCTCGCGCGTGAATCCGATAAGTTCTGCGGCGATGAGTGTCGTGTCTTCCTTGGCTACGACGAAGGCCTTCGGAACCTCGCCCCAGCGCTCGTCCGGGATTCCGATCACGCAGACTTCAAGGACGCCGGGGTGCTCCATGATGACTTTCTCCACCTCCTGGCTCGAGATGTTCTCGCCGCCGGAGATGATGATGTCCTTGGATCTGTCCCGCAGTTCGATGTAACCATCGGGATGCCGCACCGCGAGGTCGCCCGAGTGGAACCATCCGCCTTGGAACGCCTCTTTCGTCGACTCCGAATCGTTGAAGTAGCCCGTCATCACCATGTTGCCGCGCATCACGACCTCGCCCATCGTGCGGCCGTCGCTGGGCACGTCTGCCATCCGGTCGTCAACCACCCGCAAGCCGGTTCCCGCGACAGAGAAGGGCAGGCCTTGCCGCGCCTTCAGCGCAGCCCGTTGCTCCGCGTCCAAGCCGTCCCAAGTCAGCTGCTCCGGGCAGACCGTGTACGGTCCGTACGTCTCGGTGAGACCGTAGAAATGCACGATGCGGGCTCCCATCGCTTCCATCGTGCGAATGACCTGCGGGGCGGGCGGCGCCCCGGCGGTGGCGATGGTCAGGCCGGCGAGATCGCGACCCGCGGCCTCGGGACTGGAATACAGCGAGGTCAGCACTGTCGGCGCGCAGCACATGTGCGTCACCTCGTGGCGGTGCAGCAGTCGATACACGTCCGTTGGCACGACCTTGCGCAAGCACACGTTGGTTGCCCCGACAGCGGCAAGCGCCCACGGGTAGCACCATCCGTTGCAGTGGAACAGGGGCAGCGTCCACAGGTAGACCGATCTCCAGTTCAGGCCCATTTCGAGAGCCTCGCCGACAGCGTTGATCCAAGCGCCCCGAGCGTGGAGCACCACCCCTTTCGGGAAACCCGTAGTACCGGACGTATAGTTGATGGAAATCGCGTCAGATTCGTCCATGTGCGCGACCGGAACTGGCGCGCCGGAGGCGGCTGCCAGAAACTCTTCGTATTCAGAACCCGGTATGTCGGCGGCCTGCGGGGCCTGATCAACGACCTGCACGTAGGTCTGGATTCCCGCGCCGTGGTCGCGCAAGCCGCGCACCGTGTCGGCGAGTTCCGAGTCGAAGATCAGCACCTGCGCGCCGGAGTGATCGAGGATGTACGCGATTTCCCGAGAGGACAATCGGATGTTGAGCGGGACGAGAACGGCACCGATGCGCATCGGCCCGAACTGCGCTTCGAGCATCTCGGGTATGTTCGGGGCCAGGATCGCCACGCGGTCGCCGCGGCCCACGCCCGCTGCCAGCAAGGCCGCACCGAGCCGCTTGACGCGGTCGTGGAATTGGGCGTAGGTGTAGACCCGATCTCCATGGATCACGGCCGGTTTGTCGGGGTATACGAGGGCGCTGCGTTCCAAGAACGATAGAGGCGTCAGTTGCGCATGGCTAACGGAATCACGCATGGCCAAAGAATATACGAATTGCGACGTTCCGCCTTCAGTCTCGCAGTGCGAGGAGTCGCTCTCGGAACGAAGCTCGCGTTCATTCGCGTTTCGGGACTGACGGGCCGGTCAATCGGAATCTCCCGGTGCGCGCTCGAGCATCTGGCCGTCGGCCAGCAGCCGCTCGCGAAGTTCTGCGTAGGGCAAATCCTGTACCGCGATGTCGCTCTTTGCCGCCAGAGCGGCCGCCGTGGCCGCCGACTGGCCCAGGATCATGAATACCGGTTCCATGCGGATCGAGCCGTACGCGATGTGCGTTGACGAAACCGCGACCGGGACGAGCAGGTTCTCCGCTTCCGCTCGCTCGGGCATTATCGACCCGTATGCGATCCCGTACGCGCTCTGCGGTTTGACACCGATGTCGCCTTCGTTCCGCACGTGCCCGCGCTCGTCGACATACCGCTGCACGTGGTGAGAGTCCATGGCGTACGAGCCCATGCCCACCGGTTCCGGCACCGCTCGCTCTGCGAGGCAGTCCTGCTCGGTCATCACGTACCTGCCTAGCATCCGGCGCGCCTCGCGGACGTAGATCTGGTGCGGCCAGTTGCCGTTGTCCGCGAACTCGTCCTTGGCCAAGCCCCACCGGGCCATCTCTTCGCGGACTTCGGCAGGCACCTGTGGATCGTTCGCGATGAAGTACATCAGGCCCTTTTGGTACAGCTCGTGCTCGCGGACGATTTCCCGCCGCCGGGCGTAGGACGCCTCCGGATAGTCGTAGTTCATGCCGATGTTATCGGTGGAGAACGGGCCGTGGTTGTTGGTATCCGTCTTGGCGTTCGGAATCGGATCGAACTTGTTGAACGTCTCGCGCCAGCCCGAATCGTAGACGCGCAGCAATACCTCGTATTGCCTCGGATCGTAGCCCTCGGGCTTCGCGAAGGGAACGCGGTTCGCGGGAACCTTCGTCAGGCACATGCGAAAGCAGTACGCCTGAATCCGGTCGTCGCCTTGGCCCTCTTCCCCGGGCGGGTTCGCGCTGATGCGCGGCAGGAGCCCGCTTGAAGGGTCTCCCTTGACGACGTAGGGGTCGATAGCGGGCGGGAAGAAGTGCTTGTGGTGTCGAGCCTCCTTGCGGACTCCGGCCCAGCGCTCGCCGTGTTCCGTCGCACTCTCCCGGCCCACGCGGTAGCTGACTCCCGCAGCAGCCATGAGGTCCCCTTCGTAGCTCGCATCGATGAAGAAGCTACCCGCGTAGGTGTTCCCGTTAGTCGTCGTAATCGATTCGATGCGCGCACCCGACTTCCGCACGCCTTGATCGCGGTCCAGCCATTCGTCCCGGAATACCGGTACGTCGTGCTCGGTCACGAGATCCTCGAATATCCGTTCCGCGACATGCGGCTCGAAGATCCACATCGTGCGCTTGGCGCCATCCACCGCTGAGGTGCCCTGACCGCGGTTGCCGTATTCCTCGGCGCGCTGCCAGCGCCATGCATGCGGCTCTTGGTAGTGCTGCCAGACGCGATGGTAGAACTCGCGAGCTAGGCCGCCGATCACCTCCTTGTCGCCGGTGTCAGTCCAGCCCAGCCCCCCGCTCGAAAGCCCGCCTAGATGGGTTTCCGGGCAGACAAGTGCCACCGTCATGCCCATCTGCGCGGCTTGCACAGCCGCCATGACTCCACCCGAAGTCCCTCCGTACACGACGATGTCGAAAACCCGCTCGGGAGCGGCCGTTCCGCAGCCCGCGAGTGTCGACAGCGCCAGCAAGAGGCCGCCCTTCGCGATGGGGCGCAGGGCCGAAGACGTCATGCCAGTAGCTTACTGCGGTCGCTACAATGTGCTTCTCGGGGCTTTGGAGTGTCCTTACCCGTAAACAAGGTTTCGACCGCGGACTTCGCTTGCGCCGCCCGAGGCTGGCACCAATTCGAACCGAATCGGATTTTCGAGGATCCTTACGCACAGCACCTCTGCGGCCCGTTCCTAGGATTCATTCTGCGGTTCCGCCCGCTGGGCCGACTGTTCGTAAGGGTGGTGCTCGGCCCGGTCATGCCGTCCAGCTTGTGCGTCCTGATGCGCGCTAGGTACGCCGAGCAGGCACTCGAGGCGGCTGTCGAAAACGGAATTCGCCAGTACGTCATCATCGGGGCGGGCATGGATTCGTTCGCGTTCCGACGGCCCGACCTGTTCGAACGCATCACCGCCTTCGAGATCGACCATCCCGTGACGCAGGGGAAGAAGCTCGAGCGGATTCGGAATGCAGGCCTTGCCGCGCCGGAGAATCACCATTTCGTGGCGGCAGACCTTTCGCAGGTCTCGCCGGTCGAGGCTCTGGCGGACTCGGCGTTCGACCGGTCGCAACCAGCCTTCATGTCTTTGCTTGGCGTTGTGTACTATCTGACGCCAGAGATGCTGGCGGAGACCGCTCGGTCGCTCGCTCGAGGCATGGCGACTGGATCGCACCTGGTCTTGGATTACTTGTTTGACGAGGAATCCTGCGATCCGGGAGATCTCGAATTCCGCGAAACGATGAAGGCGTTCGTCAAGCGTCGCGGGGAACCGATGCGGAGTGCGTACTCGATGCAGTCGATGGAATCCCTGCTGGCCGAGGAAGGCTTCCGCGCTCTCGATCACTTTCCCCTCAAGGAACGCGAAGAGGATCTCCGGGAGCAATTCGGAATGCTCCCATTCGTGCTTCCAGGCGTGTTCGGCCTCGGCACGTTCGAGGTCGCCTAGTACCTGCGGCGTTCTCCAGCGTCAGCGGACCTCACTGATCCGGATCCAGCCAAGGCCGCGAATCAAGGATGCGGGCCGCTTGCCTTTGGATCGGTTGACGCGACCCGTGCGGCTGCGTCCTGCCGCGGGGCCGCTCCCGAAGACGAGCTTGCCGCCCGCGAGAGCGATGGGAGCCGCCCCTGCGATCTTGGCGGGGCGGGTGGTGGTGAGCGCGCAGGGACTCGAACCCCGAACCTAGTGATTAAGAGTCACTTGCTCTACCAATTGAGCTACGCGCCCACAGCAGGCTTCGTGCGACTGCATGGCATGGACAGCCGCCAGCACCCGTTTCGTTCAGGATAGCACCGGGCAGTCGACGCGCCGCGTGCGGACGGATTCCCGGAGCCTCCTAGGGAGTGATGGACTCGGTAACGATCGGTCGCGGGTGCGGCGTCGACCCTGCGTTGCCAATTCAGGGAGCGTAGATACCCATCACATGCTGGTCGAAGTCGATGAGGGCTCCCGTCATCATCTTGGCTTCGTCGCTCAACAGATAGACAGCCATCGTGGCTACGTCGCGTGGGCGGAGGATCCTGCCGAACGGGGCGCTCGCATCGGCGGCGTTGAGCCAGTCATCCGGCTGACCTTCTAACCGCTGCACCGCGTCCTCCGCTGGCGTCGCCATCCATCCGATGTTGAGCGCGTTCACCCGAATCCGGTGGTTCCGTTGCGAATTCGCGGCGTTGCGCGTGAGCGTGCCCAAGGCACCCTTCGAGACGCTGTACGGTGTCAGATTCGGCGTCCCGCCGTGAGCCGACATGCTCAGAATATTGACGATGCTCCCGCCACGGGCCTCGCGCTGCATGATCTTGACAGCCCCTTGCATCAGCAGGAACGGTGCCCGCAGGTTGATCGCCATGAACTTGTCCCAGTGCTCCACGCTGGTGTCTTCCAAGGTTCCGCGCTCCGTGCAGGCGGCTGCGTTCACCAACCCGTCCAACCGCCCGAACTTGCTGTCGGCGCATTCCACGATCCGCCTGCACGCTTCGGGCTCCTCCAGTTCCGCTTGGACGAAGTAGGCCCTGCGCGAGGCATGATCCAACGAGGCCGCCACCGCTTCCCCCCGCTCCCGGGACCGTCCAGTCACGATGAGTCCCGCCGCGTCGCTGATCCCCGCTAGGCGGACGATATCCTCGCCCAGGCCTTGGGTCGAGCCGGTGACGGCGATGATCTTGCCTTCGAGCGAAGCTGCCATCGTGATCAACTACCTCGGTTTCACTGAGTTTGCAGAGGGCGCGAGACTGCGGCGCACTGGCGGTTCCGGTTATTCACCGGTCTTCTCCGTTTTGGGAGCGTCCGAGGCAAAGAGCGACGATTGATCGCTGACGGGCAGATCCGGCGGATGGATCACTTGCGCCCTCTCGGGCGGCTTCGACACGAAATTGGGGGATTCGACCGGTGCAGGTCGCAACGGTTCGACTTCGGGTTTCGGAGTCGGCTGAGACTCTGGTGGCGACTCATCGACCTCAGGAGCGGAAACCTGCGGTTCCGGCGTTTGCTCGGGTTCGTCGGAGGTACTCGCTTCTGCCGGCGGCTCGGCAGCGGGTTCCGAGACTGGCTCGGCCTCCTGCCTTTCCTCGGTCTCCTCCGGCATTGATGCGGGCTCGGCCGCAACGGCTTGCGGTTCCTCGGCGCCGGCTCCAGTTTCGGCTCCCGGGGGTTCTGGCTCGCGCTCTGCCGTGCTCGCAACCTCGGCCGCTTCCGGCGACGGGAGGTCCGGAGGTGGCGAGGAGGCGGGAGGTTCAGGGGCAACTGTTTCGGTCTCGACCGGTGACGCTTCGGTCTCGACCGGCGACGTTTCGGGTTCTGCAGCAGAGTCCGCTTGGACCATGTCTTCGTCTGTTGCTTCCGGCGGCTCCGGGGTGGCTTCGGGCGTACCCGCAGGCTCGACCGCCTCGGAAACGGGCAGGTCGGGCGGTGGCGAGGGGGTGCGAGGGGGCGTTGCGACCGTCTCCTCGGCAGCGGCTTGCCCCTGCGTCGCGGCCGGGGATCGCGGAGGGGCCCACCCTGGATCGCCGCGCAGATACGCGTCCTTGTCGAGTACGAAGCTGTCCAGCCCGCGATGGAATCGAGTCCAGACGCCGCCGTCCGAAATACTCTTTCGCTCCGCCCGCATGGCCTCCAGCTTGGAGTCCAAGTCGTCGATATAGTGCAGGGCCAGCGCCTCCGCGAACTGCGGGACCTGCGGAGAGCCGAATTCGAGCTTCCCGTGGTGGCTCAGCACCATGTGCAGCAAGAGCGATTTGAGGCGAGGCGGGAACCCGCTGATCTCGTCGCAGCGCCTGCCGATCCACGCGCTTCCGATCGCGATGTGTCCCAGCAAACGGCCTTCGTCGGTGTACTCGAAGGAGGGCCCGGAAGTCAGTTCGCGGATCTTCCCGAGATCGTGCAGGAGGACGCCGGACACCAGCAAGTCGCGGTCGATGTCGTCGTAATGCGACGAGACCAAGACGGCCAGCTTCACCACGCTGGAAACGTGCTCGAGCAGTCCGCCGATGCACGCATGGTGCATGCTCCTCGCCGCGGGCGCTCGCTTGTAGGCGGCCGCGAACTTGGAGTTCTTGAAGATCGACCCCATGAGGCGCTTGAGATGCTGGTTCTCGAAGCTCTCGATCGTTGCCAGAACTTCCGCGTACATCGTCTCGATGTCGCGCTCGGTATGGGGTATGAAGTCCGCGAGCCTGGCTTCGCTGTCGGGAATCGACTCGATCCGGTGGACGATGACCTGCAGGTTCCCGTTATAGATCTGGACCTTGCCGCGCACGGTGACAAGGTCGTGCTCCTTGAACTTGTGCGCGAACAGGGAGACGTTGTCCCACATCTTGGCGTCCAAGGCTCCGGTGCGATCGGCGAGCCGCAGGGACAGGTATTGATCCCCGCTCGACTTCTTGTGCCGGATCTCCTTCGCCTGGACGAGGAAAACGCTCTCGAACTTGTCGGTGGGACTCAGCTTGGGCAGGTCGCGGATGAAGTATTCTTTCTTCACGTTGCTGGCGTCCCCGCGTCCGCAGGCGGGCTGCCCGCGTCCTGTTCTTGGTCGTCGACCTTGTTTCGCGGCAGGGGCACGAGCCACAGGACCCGCTTGCGGCGCCGGGTCTTGATCACCTCCTCGCGAGTCGTGGTTAACGGGGCTAGGCGCGACGGGTCGCTCCACGCCGTGTTCATGCCCTCGACCCCTCCCGAGTCGGCGTAGCCGGGACGTATCTCGATATAGGCTTGCGACCGTAATTCGGTCAAGTACTTGCGAATCTCCGGCTCGAACAACGGCGCGCTGAGGGTCGCTCGGATTTCCTCTTGCACTTCCTCCAGTTCGGCCAGCCCTTCCCGAAAGTTCTGGTCCACGCGCAGGATCAACAGGCCGTTCGGCACCTCGAGCATGTCGGTGATGTGCCCTTGCGGCTTGCCGAACACCGATTCTTCGATTTCCGAGCGCAGCATGCCGCGGCGGTAGATGCCGATATCGCCGCCCAGCTCCTTCGTTACCGCGTCTTCCGAGAATCGCCGGGCCATTTCGGCGAACGGCTCGCCGCGCCGCACGCGCTCGTGTACTTCGCCTGCGTGCTTGCGCTGGGCTTCCTCGTCGCCCTCCAGCGCGAACAGGATTTGGCTCAGGCGCACGCCCTCCGATCGAACGTACTCCTCCTTGTGCTCGTCGTAGTACGCCTCGATCTGCTCTCGGGTCACAATCACCCGGCGCGAAACCTCCTGACCGAGAACCGACTGCGAGAGGAAGTTCTCGCGCATGCGGTCCATCAAGTCCTCGGCCGGTTCGCCGGTTCGTTCCAGCACCCATTCCTCGAATTCGTCGGCGGAATCGATTTCGTTCCGGCGCATGATCTCGTCCCGCTGCCGCAGGACCTGCGCATCGACGCTGATACCGAGTTCCTCGCCCTTCTGAACCAGCAGCCGCTGATCGATCATGTCGCGCAGTACGTCCTTCTCGCGTTCTTGCAGCGTGGCGTCTCGATCCGCGCTCGAGATCGAGCTGTCGGCGAGCACTTCGCTCCGGTTCTGTTCCAGCGTGCGCTCGTATTCCGACCGGAGGATGATGCCGTCGTTCACCTTGACGACGATTTCCTCGAGGATCGAAATGTCGGCGAGGAGCGGGCCCGCGAGCGCGAGCGCCAGCAAGGAATGCAGCAGTTTCATGGCTTGCTAAGGTTTATCTTCGCATGGTTCGGACGCGAGGTTTCAGCGCGGTATTCGGAATGCTCCTCGTTCTCGGGGCGCACGCGGCGTCCGCGCAAACGTACGACATCCTGCTGCAGGGCGGCTACGTCATCGATCCGCGCAACGGCGTCGCGGGCCATTGCGACATCGGCATCCGCGCAGGCCGTGTCGCGGCGGTAGAGCCGATGCTAGACAGCGACGATGCGGAGCGGGTCGTGGATGTCTCTGGGCTCTGCGTGATTCCTGGTCTCGTGGATGTACACGCGCACTTCTTCTGGACGCCCGGCATCGACGGCGCTTGGGCCGGCAATGCAAGCATTCGCCCCGACAGCTTCAGCTTCCGCACCGGCGTCACGACGATGGTCGACGCCGGCAGCGCGGGCTGGCGCAACTTCGAATCGTTCCGTGAATCCGTGATCGACAGGGTCCGCACAAGGGTGTTCGCCTTCATCAACATCTCGGGCCGCGGCATGGAGTCCGAGGAACTCGAGCAAGGCGACTTCGGTCCGGCACAGGTCGCGGCGCTGGCGAGGACTCACGCCGATGTCGTGGTCGGAGTCAAGTCGGCTCACTACCAATTGCCCGGCTGGGAGTCCGTTGACAATGCCGTGGAAGCCGGTCGGGCCGCCGGAATCCCGGTAATGGTGGACTTCGGATGGTTCCTGCCGGAGCGGCCCTTCTGGGAACTGGTCGGCGACCGCCTGCGCCCGGGGGATATCGCGACCCACTGTTTTCGGCTGCCGGTTCCATGGGCCGACCGCGACGGCAGGCTGCATGACTACTTGGGACGGGCGCGATCTCGCGGGGTAAGGTTCGATGTCGGTCACGGGGGCGGGAGCTTCGATTTTCGAAACGCGATACCCGCCGTCGCTCAGGGGTTCTATCCCGACTCCATCTCCACGGATTTGCACACCGGCAGCATGAACGCAGCGATGATGGACATGCCGACCTTGATGTCCAAGTTCCTAGCCTTGGGCATGCCGCTGAACGAGGTCGTCAGAGCGTCGACTTCCACCCCTGCGCAGATGATCGGGCACCCGGAAATCGGACACCTTGGTGTCGGTGCCGAGGCGGACATCGCTGCGCTCAGGCTGGACACGGGTTCGTACCGGTTCCGAGACGCGCGCGGCGGATCCGTGACCGGCAGCCAGCGGCTGACAGCCGAGTTGACCCTGCTCGGGGGAGAGGTCGCATGGGATTGGAATTCGCGGGCCAGCACGGACTACAGGGAACTGCCCGCGGATCTCGGGCGGCGGGAGCAAGATTCCCTGCTGACGCCACCCCAGTGAGTGCCCGGCGAGGCGTTCCGGTCTAGCCGTCCAAGGCCTTGCGAAGCAATTGGTTAACGAGCTTCGGATTGGCTTGGCCGCGTGTGGCCTTCATCACTTGGCCGACGAAGAATCCAATCACGCCGGTCTTGCCCCCGCGGTACTGCGCCACCTGCTTCTCCGAGCGGTCCAGAATCTCGCTGATGATGCCCTGCAGTTGGTCCGTGTCGCTGATTTGGCGCAGTCCTTCGGCCTCGATCACCTCGGCGGCAGACTTGCCGCTCTCGAACATCTTGGCGAACACCTCCTTGGCCAGCTTCCCGGAGATGGTTCCGTCATCGATGAGCTTGATCAATTCGCCTAGCTGAACTGCGCTGATAGGAGAATCCGCGAGATCCTTGCTCGCCGTGTTCAGTGCGCCCGCCAGGTCGCCCTGCACCCAGTTCGCCGCGGCTTTGGCATTGCCCGACTTGGCCGCAACCTCCTCGAAGTAGCGCGCCGATGCTTTGGTCAGCGTCAGTACGCGAGCGTCGTACTCTGACAGCCCGTAGTCCGCTACGAACCGGGCGCGCATTGCCGGAGGCAGTTCCGGGAGATCGTCGCGGATCGCTTGGAGGCGCTCGCTGGACACGACCAGCGGCGGCAGGTCCGGCTCGGGGAAGTATCGGTAATCGTGAGAATCCTCCTTGCCTCGCATGCCCGACGTCACGCCCGTAGCCGTATTGAAGAGCCGGGTCTCCTGGTCCACCCTGCCACCGCTCTCGACCACCGCGACTTGCCGCGCGATCTCGTAGTGGATCGCTTGCTTGACATAGCGGAAGGAGTTCAGGTTCTTGATTTCGCAACGCGTTCCAAAGCTCGCCGCTCCGATTGGCATGACGGAGATATTGGCGTCGCACCGCAGCTGTCCCTTTTCCATGTCGCAATCGGAGGCGCCCGCGAACTGCATCAAGAGCTTGAGTTCGTTTAGGTAAGCGACAGCTTCGTCAGCCGTTCGCATATCAGGCTCGCTCACGATCTCGCAGAGCGGGGCACCGGCGCGGTTGAGGTCGACGTAGCTGTAGCGGTTCGAATCGCTGTAACCGTCGTGGACGGTCTTGCCGGCGTCCTCTTCCATGTGCAGGCGCGTGACGCCGATGCGCTTGGCGCTGTCGCCGACGCGGATATCGATCCAGCCGTGTTCCGCGAGCGGCTGGTCGTATTGCGAGATCTGGTAACCCTTGGGCAGGTCGGGGTAAAAGTAATTCTTGCGGGCGAACCGGGAGTGGCAGTTAACCTTGCAGTTGATCGCCATCGCAGCGCCGGCGGCCAGCGTCACGGCCTCTTCGTTGAGCACTGGCAGAGCGCCGGGGAGGCCCAAGACCACCGGATCCGTTTGCGAGTTCGGAGCCTTGGCGAATTGATGGGTGGAGTGCGAGAAGATCTTGGTTCGCGTCTTCAGTTGGACGTGAACCTCGAGGCCGATAACCGGCTGGTACCGTGCGATCGTCTCCGGCGCGGCTAGGACTTCTGCTTCAGCGAGCATCCGAGCGGGATCCGGAGCCAGCCGGCTCCGCATTCGTACCAGAGTATCGGATCAGGAGATCCCGGTTCCGGCGGCCCGCGTCTGGCATGCGCACCGGTCTGCTGCCCAGTGCTGGTCGGCGTGCGCCAAAATGGAGAGCATGTTCAATTGGATCTGCCCGAGCTGCGGGAAAGTCGTGGAGTCCTCCACGGAGCATTGCCCGCACTGCGGGGCGCAAGAAACCGCGGATCCGCCTGAGGCGCCCAGCGATCAGGACGAAACGGTAGTCGCCCCTGTCGTCGCTCCGGTAGACGAGGCTCCATTGGACGAGGCTGCTCCGCAACAGGCTTCCTCTCCCCCGACTCCCCCGGCGCGAAACACCATGCACTTGGAGCGTTGGCACTACGTGACGTTCGCCGGTGCGCTGGCCGTGGTGATCCTCGGCGTGATCTGGCTCTCCGGCGGTTTCGCCGGAGTCTTCTCCGGTCTGAGTTTGGAGGATCCCGAGGAAGTCGCTGAATCGCCTGTCGAGACGTTCGCAATCGGCGTCAGCGGCGAGATCGAGGTATCGGGAATCCGCCCGTATTACGACGACGAGTACCGCACTCACGTGCGAGCGTTCGTCGCGAATCACTCCAAGGAACCGCAGTCTGTCGCGTTGAAAGCCCTCCTGCGAGTGCGCGAAGCGAGTCGCCGGGCGCCTCCGCTGGCGACCTTCGACGTGATCGTCCCGAATCCTCTCGACCCCAACGCCGGAGTCGAGGTCGATGTCGAACTGGCGGCCATGGGCAGCCTGCAGAGCCTGCCTCGCTGGGACGAGTTGCGGGTCGATCTGGAACAGCTCGGCGCGTCCGGGCGCTAGTTCCGCCGCCCTATTCCCATGTGACCGCCGCTTGCCGATTTGCGGTTGGGATCAGCAGCACCGGGAGACTTCGTTACCCTGTAAGGCTTGGCGCGTCGGCGAATCCGTCGATCCGCGAAGCGGGAGGAATCCATGAGCGATCTAGTGCGTGTCAGCGTCGAAAACGCTGTCGGTGTAATCACGATTGAGAATCCGCCGGTCAACGCATTGAGTCCCGGAGTCCCGGAGGGGATCTTGGAAGCTGTCGGGACCTTCGGCGGTGACAGCGACGTGACGGCGATCGTGCTCATCGGCGGCGGCCGGACCTTCATCGCTGGCGCCGACATCAAGGAGTTCGGGAAGATCACATCCGGCGCGAAACGGAGAGGCCACGGTCTCATCCCCGTGATCGACGCACTGGAGAACTCCGCCAAGCCAGTCGTGGCCGCGATTCACGGAACCGCATTCGGCGGGGGCTTGGAAGTCGCCCAGGCCTGCCACTATCGGGTCGCTTTGCGCTCCGCCCAGGTCGGCCAGCCCGAGGTGAAGCTCGGCATCATTCCGGGAGCGCACGGCACCCAACGCCTGCCGCGCCTCGCCGGCCTCCAGAAGGCTTTGGAGATGTGCGCTTTCGGGGATCCGATCTCTGCAACCGATGCCCACGAGCATGGGATCGTCGACGAAGTCATCGACGGTGATGGCTACGAGTCCCTGCTGGCCGGGGCACTCGATTTCGCTGCCCGCGCAACTGCCAAGGGCGGGCCGCACCCGAAAGCGAGCGAGCGTAGCGACAAGTTGCCGCCGCAGCTCGAAGCCGGTCCGATGATCGCGGCAATGCGCGTCACCGCGGGCAAGAAGCGTCGGGGCGTCATGGCTCCGCTCAAGGCTATCGAGGCGGTTGAGTGCGCGATCACGATGCCGTTTTCGGAGGGCATCAAGCGCGAAGCGGAAATCTTCCGCGAGTGCCTGTTCTCCACGCAGTCCAAGGCGCTGATCCACGCGTTCTTCTCCGAGCGCGAAGTGCGCAAGATCCCCGACGTGCCGAAGTCCACGCCCGTTCGTGAAATCCGCTCCGCAGCGGTGATCGGCGCGGGCACGATGGGCGTAGGAATCGCCATGTCCTACGCCAATGCAGGGATTCCGGTCAGGCTGAAGGAGGTCGCGCAGCAGAACCTTGACCGAGGCGTCGCCGCGATCCGCAAGAACTACGAGCGATCCGTCCAGCGCGGACGATTCACGCAAAAGGACGCGGACCGGAGACTCGCGTTGATCACGCCGCAGACCGATTGGGAGGGCTTCGATGCCGCCGACATCGTTGTCGAAGCCGTGTTCGAGCACATGGCTCTCAAGAAGGAAGTTTTCGGCGAGATCGACTCGATAGCGAAGCCTGGCGCGGTGCTGGCCTCGAACACCTCCACGCTCAGCATCGATGAGATCGCGGCCTCCACATCCCGGCCGGAGGATGTCATCGGGCACCACTTCTTCAGTCCGGCCAACGTCATGCGCCTGCTGGAGATCGTCCGTGGAGCCGAGACTTCCAAGGAGGTCGTGGCGACCTCGATGGCTTTGGCGCGCAAGCTGCGCAAGGTGGGCGTGTTGGTAGGCAACTGCCATGGCTTCGTCGGGAACCGCATGTTCCACCCCTATCGCCGTGAGGCCCAGTTCCTAGCGGAAGAGGGGAACAAGCCGGTGGACGTGGATCGCGTGCTGTACGAATTCGGCGCGGCGATGGGCCCGATGGCAGTCGGAGACTTGGCCGGCTTGGATGTCGGCATGCGCGTGCGCCAAGAGGCCCCGCACCTGTACCCGCGCGGTACCCGTCGACCGCTCGCCGAGGATGCGCTGTGCGAAATGGGGCGCTACGGACAGAAAACCGGCAAAGGGTGGTATCTGTACGGCGCGGACCGCAGTCGACACGAGGACCCTGGCGTAAGCAAGTTGCTTAAGCGCATTGCCGCCAAAGCCAAGATCAAGCAGCGCAAGTGTACCGATGAAGAGATCCTCGACCGCGTGGTTTACGCGCTGGTCAACGAGGGGGCCCGGATCTTGGAAGAGGGGTACGCGTTGCGGGCCTCGGACATCGACATCATCTACTTGTACGGCTACGGATTCCCTGCACATCGCGGCGGTCCGATGTTCTACGCAGACACCGTCGGTCTCGACAAGGTGCTGGCAAGAGTCAAGGAGTTCCACAAGCGGCACGGGTACTGGTGGCGTCCGGCGCCGTTGCTCGAAGAGCTGGCCCAGAAGGGAAGTTCGTTCAAGGAGTGGGACAAGTCGCGGTGAGCCGATAGCTTCGGATCGAATCTTCGGGCACGCTCGATCGCGGGCGTGCATCCTCAGGCACCGATGCGGAGTTCGTTCACGACCTTCTTGACGCCCTTTACGGACGCGACCTTCTTTGCACGCTGCTTGAGTCGCTCAGTTCGCACGCTGCCGTTGATCGTCACGACCCCCTTGACGACGGTGACCGTTAGATCCCTGATCCGCAACGACCTGTCGTTGTTGAGCTTGCGCAGGACGCGGTTGTAGAGCAGGTCGTCCGCGTCCTGAGCCAACGCCCGCCCAGGCAGTAGGGCGACCGTAGCGATCAATGCGCGCCGCGTCCAGATGGGTCGCATGCGGAGACAGTATAGAGTGTCTCGTTTCGGTGTGATGGGCATTTCGGCTTGCCATTGGACATGGCGGGCCTCCCGCTTCGCCATGGGCGCGGTTCCCGGTAGACTCTAGAGGATCGACTACGCTGGACTCAAGCTTGTAGCATTAGGCGCAATGGATCTTAGGGAGCCACCAGCCGTGGTATCTTCTTGTGTTCTTCTGAACGTCCCCGTACGAGGCTTCGGAGACTCGCGGATTTCCGGAAATCACTCATGGATTCCAAGACGACAGTCACGCCAACTAGCGTTAATCTCTTCAATCAACTCTGAAATGTTATCATTTGGTAACCATACCGTGCTGTCGTCCTTTAGCCTCTGGAGGCTGGAACAGAGTTCTGCTTGAGTACCGATTCCGGCACGAATAAACTGTTTAAAGAGCCAAATTGTCCCATGAACCTCCAGCCCATTTTCTTGCGC
Organism: Bryobacterales bacterium; assembly: GCA_965242625.1. Taxonomy (GTDB): domain Bacteria; phylum Acidobacteriota; class Terriglobia; order Bryobacterales; family UBA6623; genus VXMF01. The sequence goes on from CBDEST010000005.1 coordinate 3,693,508, forward strand.
TAAATTTCGCAGTTCTCGGTCACCAGTCAGCAGAATAGATCCAGAATGGTCCTCAGCGAGAACATAGAGGGATGCGTCTGCTCCGCTTAAGCCCCTGGAATCATTTTCTAGGATATCGTCCAATCGATCAATGAGCCTTGGTGAGAGATCAACGATCCGTAGATTTCCGCTAACAAGCTGATTGATTTGATCGGATGTGAAACCCTTTAACTCATCAAATACGATATTCGTTGTCACCAATTCAACAGGTAGTTTTGCCAATAAGTGCAGGGAACATGCCTTGCGCAAATCGATCAGAATTGATGTGTCAAATACCAGTCGGCTCATGTTCGGTATGTCCTTTCTCAACTTAAGTGCCCTTAAGCCTGTCAATGATTGTGGACTCATCCTTTCCCAAGAGCAAGGATGCCTTATACAAGGAAATCAAGCCTTCGGCCAAGGCACGATAACAGAGTCTTTCGAACCGAAGAGGGCACTCGAATTGGCCTCTCAGATCCGGTGGTTCGAATTCCTCCGGCTCGGATTGTCTCCACTCCCGCGCAATCGATTGGAACAAATATGTAAGCGTCGACTGAGAAATGACGTTGATTTCCTTCAAGCGATTCAACAGCGCGGCTCCACTGACTCGATAGATCTGCTTGACTTGGACAAGTTCCTGATAGCTAAGGGAATTCCGGTGCTCACCGAATTCCCGCAACAGGTGCTCCCTTGGCATGAGGAACGCCCCTGCGAAGCGCGTCGACGCTTGTTCAGCGTCCGTTCTGTCGAGGTTGTTTAGGCGGTGACCGAGTTCGTGGGCAAGGGTAAACCGCCTGCGCTCGAGGGTATGTGTTTGGTTTACGATGATCGCAGGGAACTTGCGGTCGACTGTGGATGACGAGGCAATGCAGGTGAGTCCGGAGATTGACTTGGCCATTGGCATGCACAGGACATGGAGGCCCCGCGACTCGAGCAGTTCAGTCATGTTGGGAATCGGGTCAGTGCCTAGGCTCCAAGCGGTTCTCAGGCTCTCTGCGAGCTTCTCAACATCTGCTGCGTCCCTGCTTTGGGTCGGCTGCGATTCCAACTGGGAATGCCATTCGACAGCGTCAATGCCGACGATCGCCTCAATCTGCAGGTAGCGATCAAGCCAACCCAGGACTTCGACCGCGAGCCCATTGCGATCTTGCTGCACTGCAGGGGGCGAAGCCCTGAACTTGATGTCTCCGAGCGTGAGGCGCCATCGATCGATCAGGTACTCGAAGGTGACGTCTAGTGCCTTGGCGAGTGCTAGGACCACTCCGGAGCTTGGCGTCGATTCGTTGCGCTCGTACTTGCCGATCATCCGCGGGCTCACGCGACCTTCAATCGCGGCGGAGAGAGACCGGAGCGAGTGCCCCGACCTCTTGCGGGCCAATCTGATGCGGTCTCCAAACACGTTCCCGTCGCGCGGTTTACAAAACACGCTTGTCCGTATGTATTGTATACCATCCGGGATACGAGTGCTGGTCATGCCAACCACAGTTCCCGGAGGTCGCAATGTGCGCCAGTGACGGCCTCGCGCAGACTGATGTCCGCATTGGCCGTCGGTCCGGCCCTTTCGGGGGAAGCGACTCGTCCCGCTAGCAATCCGAGTCCAGGCGAGGCATCAAGGCCCGGGCGGGGCAAGCCCCCACTCCAATGCCTGCGACCGGGGCTATCGGCACATCGCAGACTCGGAGGCCGGGGCGAACCGCCCGGCTGCCTGCCCCTGCTACGGCTCGGTCCCCATGATTCGACGAAAATCCAGATCTTCCACGAAGTCGCGTCGATTGCGCCAGTTCTTGCGGACTTTCACAAAGACTTCCAGACGCACGTGCCGATTGAACCGCGCTTCCAGCGTCTGGCGGGCCTTGCTGGCGAGCTGCTTCATTTTCTCGCCGCGCTTCCCGATCAGGATGGCCTTTTGGCCTTGGCGCTCAACCACTACCGCTGCCGAAATCCCCAGCTGCCGCTTCTTTTCCTCCCAGTTCTCGATTTGCACCGCCACGGAGTGCGGGATCTCGTCATGCGTCTCGCGCAGGATGCGCTCGCGAATCAGTTCGGACGCCATGAATCGCTCCGGCTGGTCAGTGATGTAGCTCGCCGGATAGAACCCTTGGGATTCTGGCAGCCGGGAGAACACCGCGTCCAGCAACCGGTCCAGATTGGTTCCCATGGTGGCTGATGTCGGGACGAACTCGTCGAACCCGTGCATCTTGCGGCACCGGTCGAGCAGCGGGAGCAATTCCTCCTTGCGGGAAATCCGGTCGACCTTGTTCACGAGCAGGAATGCGGGCGTCGAGAGTTGCGACACCATTTCGACAGCCTTCTCGTCGCGTTCGTCGAGGGGCGCGCTCGCATCCACCATGAGGAGCACCAGATGGCAGCCTTGGGTGGCGCGGTCGATCTCGCGGAGCATGCGCTGTCCGAGTTGCTTCGTCGGTGCGTGGACGCCCGGACTGTCCACGAACACGACTTGGCCGCGAGGCTCGCTGAGGACTCCTTGAATCGCGTCGCGAGTGGTTTGCGCCCGGCGACTGACGATCGACACCTTGCTGCCCACGAGAGCGTTGAGCAATGTGGACTTGCCTACGTTCGGCTTGCCAAGGATCGTTACGAACCCCGACTTCACAGCGCTAGACCCTGTTCGGCTGAAGCCGGGGACCGGCGCCGCAGGTGGACGCGTTGCACGCTCCGTCCGTCGGACGCCAGGACCTCCACTTCCAATCCGTCGAGCTGCACTTTCGCGCCCGCTGTCGGAACTTGGCCGAGCTTCTCGCAGACCAACCCGCCGATAGTCGTCGACTCGAACTTATCCTCGGGTCGGTAACCGACGAGTTCTTGCAATAAGTCGAGATCGATGCCGCCGTCCGTGATGAACGAATTGTCCGATTGCTCCTGCACCTCGTGAGTGGGATCCGTCTCGTCCTCGATCTCTCCGACGATCTCCTCCATCATGTCTTCCATGGTGACGAGTCCTGCGGTTTGACCGTACTCGTCAATCACCATGGCGACCTGCCTCCGCGCCTCCTGCATTTCGCGCATGAGTTCTGGAATCCGCTTGGTCTCCGGAATCAGCGCGATGGATCGAGCCACGTCTCCCGCTTTCGTCTCGACGAGTTCGTCCTTGGCGTACTCGAGCGTGTCGCGGATATGGATGAAGCCGACCACGTTGTCGATCGAGTCCTTGTAAACGGGAATCCGGGAGTGACCCTTCTCGCTATTGAGCTGGCGCACCTCGCTCAAATCGGCTTCCGCCGAGATCGCTACCACTCGCGGCCGCGGAGTCATCACTTCGCGAACCGTCTTGTCCCCGAAACCGACAACGGAGTGAATCAGCTTGCGGTCGTCCGGGTCGAAGAGGCCCTCCTGCTGGCCGACATCGAGCAGCGCGTCGATCTCCTCGCTTGGCTTCTGTCCTTGCTCGCGGGCGCCTTGCTCGCTGCTGACCGAGGCAATCGACGCTACGAAATCACCGAGAAACACGATGGGCAGCACCGTCCAACCAAGGATGCGGCACACCCAAGCCAAGCGGCCGAGCCAGTGCCCTCCGGTCCTTAGGGAAAGGATCGTGGGCAGCACGAGCGCCCCTGCGACCAAAGCGACCAAGCACAATGCTGCGGCTTCAACCACGGCGACCGCGAGCGTCGCCCGCCCGGCGCTGAGAAAGAGCAAGACCGCGGTCAGCAGGATCAAGCTCGTGAATTGAGTGACGGTGTACCGGGCCTTGCCCTCCTCGGCACTGCACCCGATGCGAGGCTGCACTTCGTTGGCGAAGTACACGAACGCGCCCTTGTCCCGGCGCTTGCGCAGGCTCAGCGCCTCGCTATACAACTGCACCAAGACCGATGCGAGCACCAACGCACCGAACAAGAGCGCCGCGACTCCGTACAAGGCGGCGGTCATGAGGCACCCCTAGCGATCAACCCCGGGGCTAGACCGTACTTGCGACGGAACCGCTCCTCGACCGCCTGCATTTCGCCCTGATCGGTTTCATGGTCGTATCCGCGTAGATGCAGCATTCCGTGGAGAGCCAGAACTTGGATTTCCTGCTCGACCGAGTGACCGTGCTGGGCTGCCTGGCGCTCCGCCCGGCCCGCTGCAATCAGCAGGTCGCCCCAGTAACCGTCCTCACCGTCCGGGAACGAGAGCACATCCGTGGTCCTCGGCACGTTGCGGTAGCGCCGATTCGCTTCCCGAAGTGCCCGATCCGAGCTAATGACTACGGAAAAACCGCCGCCTTCCGCCATGTCGTCGGCCAAATGGCCTAGGAATGTACGGACGGCGTACTCGTCGAACGAAACCTTGCGTTGACGGTTCTCGAAATACCAAGGTTCGTCCGGTTCGTCTGGGTTCATCACTGTTGCTCGATGGATGTCTCTGCGTGCCGACCGGCCGCTTGCACGGTCGGGAATCGCAACTCTCTTGAATTATAGCGGTCGTATGCCCGGACGATGCGCTGCACGAGACCGTGGCGTACCACGTCGTGTTCGTCGAACTCGACGAATTGCACGCCTTGCACGTCCGCGAGAACATCGATTGCCTCGATTAGACCGCTACGCTTGCCCGCCGGCAGGTCGATCTGCGTGATGTCGCCCGTAATCGCTGCCTTGGACCCGAAGCCCAGACGCGTGATGAACATCTTCATCTGCTCGGCAGTGGCGTTCTGGGCCTCGTCGAGAATGATGAAACTCTCGTTCAGCGAGCGACCGCGCATGAACGCGAGAGGCGCGACTTCAATCGTCCCGTTCGCCAAGCTGCACTCGACACGCTCGGCGTCGAGCAGGTCGTGCAGCGCGTCGTAGAGCGGACGCAAGTACGGGTCGACCTTTTGCTGCAGCGTACCGGGCAGGAACCCCAGCCGCTCTCCGGCCTCGACCGCCGGTCGCGCTAGCACGATGCGGCGAACCTGCTTGCTGAGCAGCGCCGAAATCGCGAAGGCGACGGCCAGATAGGTCTTGCCCGTGCCGGCGGGGCCGATACCGAAGACCATGTCCGAACGATCCATCGCGTCGAAATAGCGCAGCTGGTTGACGCTGCGAGGGGTGACCGACTTGCGGCCGCAGACCCGCTGGCGGCTGGACTCAACGAGCTTCTTGAAGCTGATGGTGGGATCGGAAACCGCGACGCGCAGAAAATCGCGCACGTCGCCGTTGCTGAATCGCTGTCCTTCGCCGACCAGCGCCAGATAGTCCGTGATGATCTCGTCGGCGCGCCGGACTTGCGCTTCGTCGCCTTCGATTTCGAGATTGGTCGGCGATAGGTGCGTGGTTACGCCGAGCGACCGCTCGAGCATCCGCAGGTTGTCGTCCCGCGTGCCGAAGAGCGGCTGGATGTCGCGGTTTACGGCTATGGTTGCCTTGCTCAATGGGGGTGTTCAGTCTCGCTTTGGATGGTGTAATGCCCGCTTGCGGGGCGTTCGCGATTCGGTGGCTAGACTTCCTCCCGCACCACGAACGGCTCGCGGTAGGACCGGGTGAGCAGTGCGGTCGCCTCGGAGTCGCCGAGGATCCGCTCGTTCGTCGAATCGAACTCGACCTGCCTCTTGAGTCGATAGGAGATGTTCCCGAGATGCGCCATCACCGAAGACTTGTGGCCCTCGATTGCCGGCGCGGTAAGTTTCGCGGGGTCGCCCGCTCGAACCGCTTCGATGAAGTTGTCGAAGTGCGGCTGGTTGCGGATCTTGTCGGTCGGGTGCTCGGCGAACGGCCCCGGTTCCTTCTGCTGCCCGAGGAAGGTGTAGTACGCACCGTAGTGCGGCATCACCATGTAGCCTTCCGAGCCGTAGAACATGAGCCCCGTGCAGACGCCATGAGTCTGCCACTTTTCGCCGATTCCCGCTTCCAGGTTACTGATCCACGGACGGATCTCGAAGTTGAGGTAGAGATCCCGCCCGGCGTACTCGTAGCAGACGGTCTGGGCGTTCGGTGTCTCTTGGGCGTCTTCGTGGACGAACATCCCACCCATGGACTGCACGCGGCTGGGATGCTCGTCGAGGTTCAGCGCCCAGCGCATGATGTCGAGCTGGTGGACGCCTTGGTTGCCCAATTCGCCATTGCCGTAGTCCCACTGCCAGTGCCACTTGTTGTGCAACCGGAGGTTGCTGAACGGTCGGTTCGGCGCGGGACCCTTCCACAGGTCGTAATGGACACCTTGCGGCACGGGGCCCTCGAGGTGGGGCCCGATCGAGCGGCGCCACTTGTAGGCCAAGCCCCGCGCTAGGTAGACGCTGCCGATCACGCCTTCCTGCAGCCGCCTGACGCCCTCCACGATCTCCGGGCTCGAGCGATTCTGCGTACCGTGCTGGACGACGCGGTTGTAACGCTCCGCGGCTCGCGCTACCTGCCGCCCCTCAAACGCGTTGTGGGACAGCGGCTTTTCGACGTACACGTCCTTGCCCGCCTGGCACGCCCAGATCGTGCCCAGCGAGTGCCAGTGGTTCGGCGTCGCGTAGAACACGACATCGATCGATTGGTCGTCGAGCAGCTTGCGGATGTCGTGAAACACCGCCGGCTTGTTCCCGGTCCGCTCGGCATGGGTCGCAAGCCGGTCCGCGAGCACCGACTCGTCGATGTCGCAGACCGCCGCCAGCTCCACGTTCTTGGCGGCGAGGTTCTCCACGGCTTGGATATGGGACCGTCCCCGTCCGCGCAAGCCTACGATCGCCGCTCGGATGCGGTCGTTGGGACTGACCCGGCTCGCGGCTAGCGCGGGTGCGCCGAGCAGCGGCGCGCTGGCTGCGGAAGCTGTCGCCGTGACGAACTCCCGGCGAGACTTCAACCGAGATCCGGCGGGTTGTTGCGACATTGTCAAATGCTCCTTCAATGCTGTTGCGGGAGTCCCCGCGACGCGGTGAGGTCGAGCGTGCTTCATGCAAGCACTTCATTGATGACGTGCCCATGCACGTCCGTCAGGCGGAAATCACGGCCGCCGAAACGGTACGACAGCTTCGTGTGGTCGATCCCTAGGAGGTGCAGGACGGTAGCGTGGAGGTCGTGGATCGTCCGGATCCCGTCCACGGCGTGGTATCCGTATTCGTCAGTCGCGCCGTAGATGGTGCCGGCCTTGATCCCGCCGCCCGCCAGCCACAGGCTGAACCCGTACGGATTGTGATCGCGGCCGTTGGTGCCTTGGACGAACGGCGTGCGGCCGAACTCGCCCGAGAAGATCACCAACGTCTCGTCGAACAGGCCGCGGGCCTTGAGATCCTGCAAGAGACCCGCCACGGGCTGGTCGACTGAATATGCGTTGCGGCCGTGTCCGAGGACTAAGTCCGTGTGCTGGTCCCACGGATTCGACGAGTTGCCCGTCCCTCGGTTGCGACCGTCCACCATCGTCAGTTCGACAAAGCGCACCCCGCGTTCGATCAACCTGCGGGCGATCAGGCACTGCAACGCGTAGTTGCGCTTGGGAGGGAAGTTCGAGTCCAGCCCGTACAACTTTCGCGTTGCCTCGGTTTCGTCGCGGATGTCGACGAGTTCGGGCACGGTGGACTGCATGTGGTACGCGGTCTCGTAGTTCTTGATGGCTGCTTCGATCTGCGGATGGCCGCCGGTTCGCTCCAAGTACAGGGAGTCCAGCGACCGAATGAAGTCGAGTCGGCGCCGCTGCTCCGCGTCTCCTTCGGTGGGCCGGATGTTGGCCAACGGCTCCTCGGCTCCGGGATAGAGCATGGACCCTTGGAACTGGGCCGGCAGGAAGCCGCTGCTGAACATGTTGATGCCGCCGAGCGGGATGCCTCCCGTGCCGATCACGACGAAGCCAGGCAATTCCTTGGACTCGCTGCCCAGACCGTAGTTGACCCAGGCCCCCATGGACGGGAATCCGGTGAAGGGCTGGCCGCAGTGGAAGTAGAAGTTGCCTTGGGCGTGCTCCATGAACTTCGCGGTCATCGAACGGATGACGGCGATGTCGTCCACGCAGCTCGCGATGTGCGGGAACAGGTCACTAACCGGTATGCCGGACTGGCCGTACTGCTGGAAACCCCACGGAGACGGCATGATGTTGCCGTCTTGGTTGAACATCGTCCGCGCCGTTTCGAACGGCATGGGCTGTCCGGCTTCCTTGGCTAGGCGCGGCTTGGGGTCGAACGAGTCGATGTGCGACACCCCGCCCGACATGTAGCAGAAGATGACGTTCTTGACCTTGGGTTTGAAGTGCGGCCCGCCACCGGGCGCGCCTTCCGTCAGTCCGGCGTAGGACGGATCCGCCATCAAACCGGAAAGGGCCAGCATGCCGAAGCCGGTCGATGTCTTGCCCAGCATCTCGCGACGCGACAGAGGCGCGCGAGGCAGTGGATGGAGACGCGGATCTAGAGCCACAAAGCGATCACACACAATATAGCTCAAGTCGGTGTGCAAGTCATGCACGACTTTGCAATGTCGCGCTCCGTGATGAGGACGCGTACCGCGGCCAAGGACAGGCCCGACCGGCAACTGTCTTGCCCGCCGGATGCCGGCGAATCTCTCGGATCGGCAACTCCGGCAGACGCTGCAACCCCGCGCAGGGGCTCTCGGCCCATGGGTTCCGCGCCGATTTCATTGCTATAGTTACATGTACCCGTCCCATGAAACTGGATCGGCTCGTAGACCAAGTCATGGCGTTGGCGAAGGCTGCGGGCATCGACCCGGTCTTCGACTATTCCCCGCAGGTTCCGGATTTGCTGCGCCGAGCGGAAGCGGGGCATGCCGATGCGCAGTTGATGCTCGGCCTGATCTATGCGGGCGACTTAGGCGTTCCCGCAAAGCCGGCCGAGGCAATCAAGTGGTGCCGACGCGCGGCGGAACAAGGCCTGCCGATCGCCCAGTTCTCCGTGGGGTACATGTACGACGCCGGGGATATCGTGCATCAGGATCACGCCGAGGCGGCCAAGTGGTACCAGCTCGCCGCAGACCAAGGCTATGTGCGGGCCGAGTACGGACTCGCTTGTCTGTACAGCAACGGCTTGGGCGTACCCAAGAACTACGAGGAAGCCGCGAAGTGGATGGGACGGGCCGCGTATCAGGAGCACCGAGAAGCCCAATACAATTTCGGGGGCATGAACATGACCGGTACCGGCATTCCCAAGAACATGGAAAAGGCGGCTCGCTGGTTCCGGCGCGCCGCGCTGCAAGGTCATCCCGACGCGCAGGTTCATCTCGCGAAACTGTACATGGTCGGGAGTGGTGTCCGTCGGAGCGGGAAAGATGCGGCGAAGTGGTTCCGGCGCGCCGCAGCAGAGGGGAACGCCGACGGCCAAATGGGAATGGGCCTGCTGCACCAGATGGGCCAAGGGGTGCCCAAGGACTTGGACAAAGCACTCGAATGGTTCCGGAAGGCGGCGGAGCAGGGCCATCTGGACGCACAATACGGCCTCGCGCACCTATACATGGATGAGGGATCGGACGAGGGGGATCCGGTCGAGGCAGCCAAGTGGTTCCAACGAGCGGCCGATGGAGGCCATGCCCTGAGCATGTTCTACATCGGGCTGATGGGAGTTGCTGGCGACGGCGTCGAGATGGATCCGGCCAAGGCTTACATGTGGATAACCCTTGGCGAAGTCTTGATGAATCCAAGGCTGAAGGACGACGTACATGAGAAAGGCCTCGAATGGGCGAAGATGCGTTTGTCAGAGGAGGATATGGAACGCGGCCGGGAGATGGCGTGGGAATGGCAGCGCGAGCGGCATGCCAGCAAGAATCCTCAACAGGTCGTGTGAATGCTGCGCTGCGGGACCGCCGCTGTGCGGCACGGCCCGCATGACGGGAACTTCCTTGGTCTGGTCCACGTCACGTTTCTGACTCCCGAGGGAGCGCGAGGAGCCTTGCATCGTATCGGGCCTCCCGCAAGGCGACTTCGCCTTGCATGAAGAACGCGCCGTGAAATGTGAAGCACTCAGGAACGCAGTTCGGACGGCCTCGCTACCAGCCGCCGCTGCACCCAATCCGGCTCTGCCTCTGGAGCAGGCCGGACTGCAAATTGGATAGCCGGCGTCGGCCCGCGAGAGCGCAGTCGCGCGCCCGGTCGGCTAGAGGTCCGGAAGGTAGTACCCGGACCCGACCAGCACCGGAGTGCCCTGCGCCGTGACGCGCTTCACGAACGCCACCTTGCGTTGCGACCGTCCGGTGGCCGGATTAAACGCTTCGTAGTAGAGGAAGGTTTCCCCGAAAGCGTCGGCAACGCTGATCACGTCGCGTCCGCGAAACGGACCGGCTGGCGACATCGGATTGTCCCATTCCCGCAGCTGCCTCCCGTTGATGCGCACGGAGTTGCCCGAGAAGGTCTGGATGCCCGACAGGTCCATCCCGAACGTGTATACCGATCCGCTGCTCCACCGCGGATTGGACTTCAGCTCGGTGGTCGCCATGTAGCCGTTGCCTTCGAGCTGGTGCGCCGCGCAACGCACGAATTCCATCAGGCGCTCCGGCGTTCTGTCGGCTGCGACCGTGGTCGCGCTGACTTGATCCGGGTCGCAGTTGCCGAACAGGTCGTGCGGGTAGAGGCCCGCTCCGATCACCGCGGGCACCCCGTCCCAGTCGTCGATCACGGCGTGATACGACGCCTTGTATTCGGCGCGCCCCACGGCCGGGTTCAGAAACGAGTAGTACATCCAGCCGCCGCCGTAATCCTGCGCGAGGCGCGCCTCTTCCAAGAAGAAGTCGTTGTCCAGGATATCGATCAAAGGGCCGAAGGACTGGCCTTCGCGGGCCCGGTTGCCATGCACCAGCGTGTAGGTCTGGCCGCCCGGCTCGGGGACCCGATTGACGTAGATGTAGTACGGACCCGACTTCCAGCGCTCCTCCTCCCGGAAGGCGCGGGCCGCCTCGGCCACCCCGTTGCTCAACGCGTACTCGCGCGCGCAAATCACGAACGCTTGGATGTCTTCGGGGGTGCGGATCGCGCCGGCGGCCACGGACTTGTCCGCGCACGCGGGCAGGCCGTCGGTGGCGACCGACACGCCCTCGGGCAGGAAGTACCCGGAGACCACGAGGATCGGGACGCCTTGGGCGTTGACGCGCTTGACGAAGGCCAGCTTGCGCTCTTCCCGCTCGGTGGCGGGGTTCTCGTCCCTGTACAACAGGAACATCTCGCCGAAGACCAGCGCCGGCCCGAAGATGTCGCGCCCGAGGAATTTCTCCATCGCGTCCCCGAGCTCGCCCAGCTCGCCGTTCTCCCGCGGATCCTCTCCCGAATAGACCTGGATGCCGGCCAGGTCGGTGCCGAACGCGTAGACCGAGCCCTCGTTCCAACGCGAGCCGTAAGTCAGCTCGTTGGTAGCGAAGAACCCCTTGGACTCGACCAAGTGGGCCGCGCAGCGCACGAGATCGCGCAAGCGATCGGGGGCGGGGTTCGCCGCGAGGTTCGCGGCGTTGACGCTGCCGGGGTAGCACGCACCTGGGAGGTCCTGTTCGTAGATGCCGGAGCCGATCACAGCGGGCTTCCCGTCCCACTCGATGGGCAACTGGTATGACGCCTTGAGTTCGTCGTTTCCTGTCAGTGGATTAGGCACCGAGAAGTATACGTAGCCGCCGCCGAACTCGTTTACGACGCGCTCGACCTCCGAGTAGTAGCCCCCGCCGAATCGATCACTGAACGGGCCCCAGAAGGTTCCTTCTCTGGAATTGTCTGGCGGATAGACGAGCGAGACGGACTCTTCGGCCCGACTCGGGTAGCCGTCAACGAAGACGTAGAACTGTCCGCTCTTCCAGCGGTCGTCCTCGTGGAACGCCCGTCGGGCTTCCTCGAATCCGTTCTCGAGCGCGTACTCGCGGGCGCAGTGGGCGAACGCTCTGATGTCTTCTCGGTTGCGGATTCCTGCAGCCGTGACAGTATTGTCCGCACATTCGGACTGGGCGTAGGAAGGCCCCGGTGCCAGCAAGGCAAGCATCGAAAGCAAGACGGCGATTCGGAGTGTTGCGCACTGCATGGAACTGATCGTAGCACCCGTGCCGAACGCTCTTGGACGGTGGGGAGCAGGATACGCGGCCCGCTCGGAACCGCGAGCGGTTTGACGATATTGGCAGGGCAGCCGGCACTGTCCGGAAGTTGCGGAATCCGCCGTAGCGGCACTGATGCCGGAGCACGGTCGGACGTGTCTATTCGCAGGGATGCACCGAGCACACGCGCCAAGTGGGCATTCGGATCGTCTGCCACTGTCCGAGATTCGATTCAATCCGACCCGCCTTGATCTGACCGGCCCTCCTGCGGCGCCATGAATCGAGCTCGAACAGCGGGAACGTCAAAGAGACCTGAGAGTCAGCTGATTCAGAAACGCAAATCCTCCTCGGCGCGGACTCGGGAGAGTCTCCCGCTGATCCCTCAGTCCGGCCTGCATTGCTATTGACTGGTTCAAGCATTGCTAGAATCGTTACTCTCGGATTGCCCGAGAATCCTCACCATGAATCGCTTTGCCGCACGTCCTCTGTTGATCTATCTGGCTTGGGCCGTGGTCCTTGCGACCGTTCCGCTCCGAGCGGCCGAGACTGTGTCGATTCGGGTTCGCTTCGGCTTGCTGGACACCGCCAAGACTGCGTGGGACGGCTCCGCGACTGTCTCGAATGGCGAGTTGCTGATGGCTCGGGATTGGCACCCGCGACCTGAGAACTCGGTGGATCCAGCCGGTTCGTGGAAGTTCTCCACACACAAGGGAGTCAATTACAACTGGAGAGCCTACGAGAATGTGCCAGATCGTCCAGTCAAGACCTATTACTGGACTCCGGGGGTGGTGCTGGACATTCGATCCGAATCCGGCACGAAGGTTCGCATCACGACACCACGCGGTGAGTTCTCGTTCCCGCTTAGCGAGATCCGGCTCTCCGAGCCGCGCGAGTTCATGAACGGGAAAGTGGTGGTAGACCGCGTGCCGACCGTGGTCAAGCTGTCGACCGAAGAGTACGAAGACGATTTCGCCGCCATGTTGGGCGGTTCCGACGGGTCGGCCAGAGCGGCGTGGGTGGCGTACCGCGATGGCGCGAACGAAATCCTGAGCCGAAAGTTCGACGGATCCTCGTGGGGTGCGGTCGAGAGCGTGACTGAAGCCCCTAGTGATGTTCACTTGGTCAAGATGGGCAGGTCCGGTGACGGGGCGACTTGGTTCGTCTGGTCGGACCAGACGGACGGCAATCGCGACATTTACGCCAGGTCCTTGAACGAGGGCGCGTGGACTTCCACATTGCGCTTGAGCGACGCTCCGCAGCCCGACCTCTTCCCGAACCTTGTCGCGGCTGCCGATGGCAGTCTATGGCTTGTGTGGCAGGGCTTTCGAAACGGGCAGTCCGACATTTTCGCGCGCCGGTACCAAGGAGGGGAGTGGGGAGCCGCCCAGCGCGTGTCGACGTCGGAGGCAAACGACTGGGACCCGGTAGTTGCTGCTGGTATGAACGGCGAAGTTCACATCGCTTGGGACACCTACGAGGCAGGGAACTATGACGTGATGTATCGGTACTGGGATGGCGAACGATGGGCAGCCGGTCCGCAGCCGATCGCCAATTCTCCGCTCTTCGAGGCTCACGTTTCGTTGGCGGTGGACGGTGAAAACCGCTTGTGGGCCGCGTGGAACGAGGCCGGACTGAACTGGGGCAAGGACACAGGGTTCCTGCTGCCGGTCGAAGGCACCCTCCTTTACGAGTATCGTTCGATTCGCGTCGCCGTTCTGGACGGAATCGCGTGGCACGAGCCCGTAGCCGACATCAACAAGTCGATGCCGTCACACATAGACGCGCGCCACAACGACTTTCCGCAACTGGTCGCCGACGACGCCGGCCGCGTGTGGCTGTTCGGTCGGCACCGCACGATCCGCCAGCGCGACATGCCGAGTTCGACACCGCTGCACAGGGCCGCTTGGGAGATTTGGGCGTCGACCCTTGATGGAGACGCTTGGACTCGCCCGTACGAGGTGCCCTTCAGCGCCGGCCGCCAGGACGTTCGTTGGGGCGTCGCTCCCGACGGGGAGGGGAATTTGGTCGCGACCTGGGCGGTGGACGGCCGGGATTTCTACGATTTCCTCTACCAGCACGCGGACGTATACGCGGCCAAGCTGCCAGTCTTGGAAAGGACGATCAAGACCCCCAGCCTCCGGGTCCGCCCGGAGCGCAGAGTGCTGTCGCACGATTTGGCGCCGACCGAGGAATTTGATCTGGGCAGGCTGCGCGGGTACGAGATCGCTTCCGAGGGGCGCACGTACAAGATTTACCGCGGAGACACGCATCGACACACCGAGTTCTCGATGGATGGCAACAACGACGGCTCGCTGTTCCAAACCTACCGCTACGCCCTCGATGCCGCTAGCTTGGACTATCTGCTGGCGAGCGAGCACAATTTCCAAGGCGGTCCCGACAACGAGTACATCAACTGGATCCTGCAACAGGCCGTGGATCTGTTTACGGTAAGCGGGCGTTTCCAGCCGTTCTACGGCTACGAGCGTTCGATTCGCTATCCGGACGGTCACCGCAACATCTTGCTGCCAAAGCGCGGTACGCCCACTCTGCGGATCCTGCCCGAGGAATCGAGCCATGCGAAAGGCGCTGAACGTCTTTACGAGTATCTGCGTGGCAACGGGGGAATCGCGATCTCCCACACCTCGGCGACGGGCATGGGCACGGACTGGCGGGACAACGATCCCGAGGTCGAGCCCTTGGTCGAGATATTCCAAGGGGACCGCGTCTCGGCCGAATACGAGGGTGCTCCTCTTGCCGCTCATCGCGAACGACCCAGCACCCAAGCGGGCGGCTTCCAAGCGGCTGGCTACGTGTGGAACGCATGGGCGAAGGGATACAAGTTGGGTGTTCAGGTCGCGTCGGATCACCTGTCCACGCACTACTCTTACGCCTGCACGATTGCGGAGGAGTTCACCCGGGAGGGGCTGCTCGATGCCATGAAGCAGCGTCACAACTACGGCGCCACGGACAACATCGTCTTGGACTACCGGTTGGAGGCGAACGGCAAAGAGTACCTGCAGGGGGACATCTTGACCGCGACAGGTCCATTCCGTCTCAAGGTCAACGTGCTCGGAACCGCTCCGATTCGACAGATCGACATCATCAAGAATCAGGAGTTTCTGTACACGCGTCAGAAACTGCCGCAAGATTTCGATTTCACGTATGAAGACGAGACCAAGCAGAGTGGCGAGGACTACTACTATGTCCGCGTCCAGCAGAACGACGGCAATGTCGCGTGGTCGTCGCCGATTTGGGTGACGACGAACTAGTCCTCTGGAATCACGAGACTTGCGCTACCGCGTATCGTCGTGCAGACTTGATCGGTGTTGGCCGAACTCGACCGTCTTTGCGGATCGTGCCGCTTCACGCTCTCCGTGCGGCCTCTGCTTTCTGTGCATTCTGCACGGCTGACTCGATTTCGCTAATCTCCGAATCGGTCAACTCCTTGAACTTCTTGCGCTTCCTGTTTGCGAGCACACCTCCGTTCTGCATGCAGAGGCTTACAATTAGAGAGGCTCTCCTGTCCGGCATGTCGACAATATTCTTGACAGAGTTTATAGCTCCTTCAAAGACTGCTACGAATCTCAATTCTTCAGCGAGGTCTATTTCCACAGAACCACTGACACAATCATATAGATATTCTGCAATTGCCGTTGCATCGAAGTAGCGGTAGAGATCGGTCGTGTCGTTGTCCACGGAGATCCCCCTGCCTGCTGTCCAGTGCCATTGTATGTATGGAATAACGGACTTAGAAAATCCTTCTAATACATCACTATATGTCCGTAGGTTTCTGAAAATTGTGGCCGATATAGGTAGGAACACTTCATCAGAAATGAACCCTCTCTTCGCTAGTATATGCTGCATCAGGAAGCGGTGGATACGACCGTTTCCATCCTCAAACGGATGGATAAAAACGAACGTAAAGGCGACAGATGCAGCTGCTATAATCGGATCAAGGGGAGGCTCGATGGCCCGCTCGTACAGAATGCGCCAGCCATCCATGAGTTCCGGAACGTTTGCTGGCCGGGGACAAATGAAGCTAACCTCCTCGCGATAACCCCCCACTGTCCGCCCTACGAAATTCTGTATCGTGCGCCAATCTTGTTCGGCATATCTAGCGTCGAGGATCCTTCCTTGGAGACCGACCAACGCTTCCTTGTCGGTGGGATCGAAACTTGCGGCATCTTTCAAGGCTGCAACGAACCGTTCGGTGCGAGATGTGTTTGGATGTTCTCCCTCGATCGCAAACGAAGAGTGGGTCTCCTTCATGAGCAGGTAGTTGACTGCTCGGCGAGCGTGGACAGTGGCATAGGACTGGACCAAGGCTTCGGCCGCATCGTCGATCCGCGCACCAACCTGTTCCACAAGTCGCGGAGTCTTCCTGACAGTTGGACACAGCGCACGTGAGCCCAGAAGATTGTCGATGACCCGATGGCGAGGCGAGTTGCGACGTGCCGCCACGAAGTGCTTCCGCGGATCCAACGCGTCCACGTAATTGCCGGAACGGGCGTCATCGACATCCAGTGTCCGACCCGTGAAAGTCTCGTACAAGAACCAAGCTCTCCGACTGTACGCTCCGGACGGTTCCTCCCGCACCCAGAGTTCGAGGTCTGCTGGAGGAATTGCCTTGAGGGCCGCGACCAATACCGCAAGGTCGAATGCCTCGTGGCGTAGAGCGAATCGAAGATGCGAAGTCGCTGACTCGCTCGGCGCGTAGACCAGCGGGAACTGTTCGGTGACCCGCAAGCCATCGCGCGCTGTTCGCCGAGCGCCGGCCGTCACATGGCTTTCGACCGACGGTCGTGGCAGTTTCAACCCAAACTCCTCTCGAAGCCATGCTTGGCCGATTTTCCTGATCTCCGTCTGCTCTTTGCGCATTTTCGTGTGAACTCCATCTCTGCGACGCAGAGTCGACTAGAACTGGCCGATCTAGAACTGTTTCTAGTATAGCATGCCTCTACTGTCTTGCAACCATGACAAAGTAGGACTAGCGAAGAATTTCACGACGGAGAGACTGGCCGCGGACCGAGACTCCCAAATCGAAACCGAGGGCCATCCGCCTGTGCCAATGCAGCTCCATACGTCCCAGCCCGCGTATCTTCACCGATACTGGACTCGCCTGCCACGCCAAATCGGAGACCTGCGGAGCCGCCCCCAGATTGGCTAGGTCTGGCCTGACCTGGCGAGGTCGCCGTCTAGATCCGAGGACTCCAAGGAAGAATTGATCCTCCGTGGCTCGGCTCGCTTGGTTTCGGTCTCTCCGTCCGAAGAATCGACATGGCATTGAGCTGTCCCGTGGACTGACCGAGAGCCTGGACTCAGGGATTCGGTGAAGCGGACGTACTCCATCCCGTTGACCGGGATCCCGCGAGCCAAGCGATGCACATCCGAAGTTCTAGGACCTTGGACTGGCGGGTCCGCGACGCATGCTACGGGAAGGTTCCTTGGTGCAGAATCAATTACGCCCGTCCAATAACGATTAGAATTGACGAGTATCTACGAATTCTAGATGAAACGGCCCCGCAGTGTCGCCTGCGGATACCTTGACCACTCCCTAGGCGTCTCCTCGGGCGAGATCGCCCGCGATGCTCAAGTGCTCCGCAAGCAGCCGCCCTGTGTAGGATTTGCAAGTGCGGCGATGCGAGGATCGCTCTGAGGATTGGGAGCATTCGGCCTCTCCGAGACCGAGCCTGCACGTTGGTGCGCTGCCCGCCCCTTCGCGGATCGTTGAGGGTGGGCAACGACGGCATTCATAGGATCTCTAGGTCCGAGGAGCGAATTCGAGTCGCAACCTCGTCCACTGAAGAAATCGGCCTCGCATCGGATTCCGACGAAGTATGTGATTGAACCGGGGACGGGGCCCGCTCCGGCCGAGCCCGCCGCCGCCGCCATCAGCGTGCGCCGATTATCGAGCCACCAAAGTGCGGAGACCAGTTGGTTCGCCCGCGCGGTCCGGCTCAAGATCGCAATCGTGACAGGCTGAACCGTCCAATGTCCCAGCTAGGATCTTCGTCCGAGCAAAAGTCGGCCATGATCCTCCCGACGACGCTGCAGAACTTGAATCCATGGCCGGAAAAACCTGCGGCCACAAAGACAGCATCTTCTCCAGGCATGCGATCAAGGATGAAATCGGAGTCGGGTGAATTCGTAAACATGCACACAGCCATCCTGCGGGTCGCTCCATCCGCAAGCGGAAAGTACTCGCGAATGCCCTGCCGTAGCACGGCTTCGTCCTCCGGTCTGCATTCGCGATCCACCGAGTCTGGATCGCTCACAGTCTGCCGCATGTGGTAGTACTTCCCGATCTTGAAGCCTTCCCCTGCGTGGTTTGGAAACCCGTAGTATCGCCCCGACGGTGCCTCCAAGTTGAAGACCGGGAAGCGCCCGGGTGAGAATTCCTCTGGCCGTTGCGGATCGGTCCACAGCATCACTTGGCGTTGCGGTACGCAGTGGCTTCGAAGTGCCGGGCACATCCTGCCTATCCAGGGCCCCGCCGCGATCACCAGTTTGCGAGTGCAGTATTCGCCTTGCGATGTGGCAACTCGAATGCCCGCAGGCGTTCGGCACCACGATTGGACGCACTCGTTGGTGTGGATTTCTGCTCCGCGATCGCAAGCCGCCTGGGCAAACGCGGTGATCGCTCGCTCCGAGAGCAGGAATCCGCCGTCCGGCTGGTAGACCGCTCGCATCGTGTCCGGCAACGAATATCCCGGAAAGCGGTTGTTCACCTCCGCACCCGACAAGTCCTCGAACGCGATGCCATGCTCGATGCACGAAGCGCGCGATCCCTGCACGGTCCAGCTATCTTCGGCACCGATGTCGAGTTCGCCGGTCGTTCTCAGAACTCCCGCTCCCGTCGTTTCGTCCAATTCCCGCCAGTATCCATAGGCTGCCCTCAAGAGCGGGACGTACTCGGATCCTTCGGGGTAGGCCAGCCGAATGATCCGGGTGGAACCGTGGGACGATCCGAAGCGGTTCGGAATGTCGAATTGCTCCAGCCCGAGAACCTTGCAGCCGCTGCGCGCGAGGTGCCAGACGGTGGAACTGCCCATTCCACCGACGCCGATGACGACAGCGTCGTACACGTTGACGCTCAGAAACGTTCTCTGGAAGCCACGAGGGCTTGCAGCTTGAGGATTTGGTCGCGTTCGAGCACGGTCCCGAATGCCGGCATTCCGTTTCCGCCACCCATCACCTGCTCGAGGAATCTCTGCGTGGAGAGACCCGTGCCGAAGAGGTTGGGACCGCTCCCGCCACTCGACTTGTGGCAACCGATGCAGTTGGCCCTGTAGAGAGCCTCTGCCTCCCCTAATGCCTGGGCATCACCGTGAAATGGATTCTGGAAGGCCCCTTCAGAAGTGTTCGCATCCGATCCGCCGGCCGCAGTGGGCTGCGGCGGGCCCGCGCCCTCGATGGGCTCGCCCCCCTCCGTCGGAGGAAATCCGTAGCCCGGCAGGACCCTGCCGCCTAAGGTGTGACCGGGTTCCCCCACGCGCGGCAGCCCGCCCCTGAGCGTGACCAAGTTCGTGCCCGGAGCCACGCGTGCCGGGCCTCCCCCGTCCAGAGCGAACACCCAGATGTTGCCCGCCTTCGGCTCCGTGTAGTAGAACGTCATGTCGCCGCCGATGCCGCCCGACGGCACCGCCACATACTGCGTGCCGTCGAGTTCGTACGTGATCGGGCTGCCGATGATGCCGGACCCGGTTTGGAACTGCCACAGCAGCGTTCCGGTGCGTGCGTCCAGCGCCATGAAGTAGCCGCGCATGTCACCAGTGAAGACGAGGCCGCTCGACGTTGCGACAGAGCCAGCCCAAAACGGGGCGGGACTGGTCTGGCGCCAGACGATTTCGCGCTTCTGGACATCGAACGCTACGAAGTTGCCCGGATTCTCGCTAATCAGGTACTGCTGGTAATCGGCGCCAAGGTACCACTCCCCGTTTGTCGGAACAGGAAACGTCCCCTCTTCCCAGAACTTAAAGCCCATCGCCCAGTGGTTGGACATGAAATAGAGCATCTCCAGCTCGGGGTTGTACGAGAGCGGCTGCCAGTCGATCGCCCCTTCGAGACTCGGGATGATCGGACCCACTTCGGGCCCGCCGGAAGTCGCGATCATGTCCGGGTTGACGTCGGGCCGACCTGTTCGAGGATCGAGACCGAATGCCCAGTTGATGCCCGGCACGATCGGCTCGCCGTACAAGAACGATCCGTCTGTTCGGTCCAGGGCGTAGAAGAATCCGTTCTTGTCGTAATGCAGGAGCGTCTTGACCGGACCGTGGCCTTCTAGTTCGAGATCCACGAGCACTGGCGTGCTGACGGCGTCATAGTCCCAGCAATCCCAAGGCGTGTACTGGAAGCCCCAGTCGATCTTTCCGCTGTCAGCGTCGATGGCGATCGTGCCTGCTGTCCACTTGTTGTCGCCTTTGCGGACCTCGCAATTCCAAGGAGCCGCGTTGCCCGTGTTCCAGTAGACGAGATTCAGTCCGGGGTCGTAGACTCCCGTCGTCCATGTCGAGCCGCCGCCGTTCTTCCATGTATCGCCGGGCCAAGTCTCGTTCCCGGGCTCTCCCGGTCCGGGAATCACGTGCGCAGTCCAGCGCAACTCGCCGGTTTCCACCGAGAACGCCTTCACGAAGGCGCGGATGCCGAACTCCCCGCCCGCGACACCCGTGAGGACCATGTCCTTGACCACCAAGGGAGCCCCTGTGATGCTGTAGCCCTGCTGCCATGCGACGACCTGGGTCTCCCACGCGACCGCCCCCGTCGCCTTGTCGAGCGCCACTAGCCGGGCGTCCATGGTGCCGACGATCACCAAGTCCCCAGACAGCGCGACACCCCGGTTGATCGAGCCGCAGCAGTACACTCGCTCCGCTTCATCCGGGATGCGCGGCTCGTAGCTCCACTTCTTGGCCCCGGTCCGAGCGTCAATCGCGAAGACGCGCGAACCGTCGGCCGAAACGTACAGGACGCCGTCGTGAATCAGCGGCGTGGCTTCGAGACCGCGATTCTCGCCTCCGGTGGCGAACACCCATACAGGGTGCAGCCGATTCACGTTCGCTGGCGTGATTTGGTCGAGTTCCACGTAGCGGTGCGCCAGGTAGTCTCGGCTGTACATCAGCCAATCGGTTGTGTTGGAGGCGGCACCCTCCAGATCCGCTCGGCTCACTGACTGCGCCGGTGCCCCGTTGCACAGCAACAGCGCGAGAACGGAAATCGCAGCAACTTTCATGATCGGTCGATCCATCATCGGGAATTCCTCTACCACGAGTCGGCCGCGAGCCGTTGCTGACCCGCGATGAACCGCTCATCTGATTATGATGCCGATACCGGAGCCCCTACGCCCGTAACTCGAGCGACATCGGTTGTGCGAGCGTTGGCAGCATCGAGCGATGTTGTTCAGCGAGGTTGCCCTCTTGCACCCGGCACTGCAGCTGTCGTGAAGCGACTCAGTCCTCGTCCTCGTTGTGCCACTGGATCTGCTGCATATCGGTCTTCGGTGGCGGGGGCCAGTGGTGACCGCGCTGGCTGGACAGACCGCGGTTCGGTCCAGGTCGAAAGTCTCGTCTCGGACGCCCGACCAACTCGCCTCCGCTTACCCAAGCGTCGTCCCCGCTGTGAAGTTGGCCGATCAGCAGTTCCGTGAGTTCCGCGAGCACCCGGCGATGAGCGCGGGATGTAGATAGGTCGGTGATTTCTAGCGGATCCTCGGCGAGATCGAACAACTGCCGGCAATTTCCCGTGGGGTAGTAGATCAGCTTGTAGTCACCCTTGCGAATCATGCGCGTGGCGTGATCCCCTTCGCCGACTTCGCCGAACAGCCACTCGCGTTTGCGCGACCCGATCATGGACAGGCCTTCGACGCTTTCCGGGCATTCGATCCCAGCGATGTCGAGCAGGGTCGGCATCACGTCCTGCCAACCGACTAGCCGCTCATCGAGACGGTGGTGGCCGATGCGACTGTCCCCGGTCGGACCGCTCAGAATCATGGGGATGTTTGCCGAGGATTCGTAGAAGAGGCGCTTCGCCCAAAGACCGTGGTAGCCCAGCATGTCGCCGTGGTCCGAGGTAAAGCAAATGGCGGTGTCGTCGAGCAAGCCTTCCTCGCGCAGAGTGCCGATCACGACTCTGAGCTGGTGATCGATGTGCGTGCAGAGTGCGTAGAAGGCCCTCAGGGCTTCGAACACATGGTGAGACTTCATGTGCGCGCTCCGCGCCAGAACGGCTTGGAGCAAGTAGGGCAAGTCCCCCTCGGTCCAATCCCCATGGATCGGAAGGACGAGGTCTTCTTCCGTGTACATCCTCAGGTACGTATCGAGCGGGACAAGAGGCGGATGCGGGTGCCGGTACGAAAGGAACCAGAACGCGGGCTTGGTGGGGTCCCTCCGCTTGATCGCCCGAATCATCTGATTCGACGCCCAGTTCGTCGCATGCAGGTCTTCCGGAAGGTGCCACGGCCGCGTCGTGTAGTCGTTGTTGCTCATGCCGTGGTCGAACTGACGCCCCGCGTAGCCTCGCTCGGCAAGGAACGATTCGTAGTCGTCCACCACGCCGTACTGGGTCCGGCCTTCTTCGTCCAGGATCACGTCGTCGAAACCGATCCGATCACGTTGCGGGTAAACATGCAACTTGCCGACCGCGTAGGCTTGGTAGCCGCCGTTCCGAAACGCTTGGGCCATGGTCGTCAGGTTCGGCATCGGTTTGGTCTCGCCGAAGTCGCGGTCGCCGTGGGTGCGCGGACTGGTTCCGGTCATCAAGGTGCGGCGCGCCGGAATGCAGACCGGGCACTCGGCATAGGCGTTCCGGAACAGAACGCCGCTTCGTACCAGTTCGGTTAAGGTCGGCGTCCGGATCGCGCTTTCGTTGTACGCGTCACTCGCGCGCCGGCGGATTAGGCTGGCAGGCCAGTGGTCAGTGGATACGAGCAGGATGTTGGGACGGTCGGGCACGGAGAATCCTTTGATCGGCAACGAGTCGAAACTCTGCTTCGGCGGGGCCGCCCGTAGGGGGTTGGCGGAAGCTAGTGGGAGTCGAACCCACCCTCGACGCTGAGCGCCAAACAGCGGTTTTGAAGACCGGGCCCGACACCGGCCGGGATTAGCTTCCGCAGCCCGATTCTAGCAATCGCGCGCCTGAGTCAAGTGATGTGAGCGCCTTGGGTCTCGACGTAGACGGCGTACAGGCTCTGGCTGGCAGTCATGAAGAGTCGATTGCGCTTGACCCCGCCGAAGCACACGTTGGAACAGATCTCGGGCAGCTTGATCAATCCGATCCGGTCTCCGTCGGGCGCGAACACATGCACGCCGTCGTAACCGTCGCCGACCCAGCCCGCCGACGACCAGACGTTTCCGTCCGTATCGCAGCGGATCCCGTCCGCGTTGCCGGCTTGGTCGAAACCGTCCATCTTCATGGACACGAAGCGCCTGCCGTTCCGGAGAGAACGCCCGTTCGCGACATCCCAGACCTTGATCTCGCGCTCGGCTTCCGGATAGTGCGAAGCACCCGTGTCGGCCACGTACAGCATCTTGTAATCCGGAGAGAAGCAGAGACCGTTCGGCTTGTAGATCTCGTCGGCGACCAATTCCATCTTGCCGCTGGCACCGTCAATGCGGTAGACCGCTTCCTTGATTTCGAGCGGGCCCTTGTTGCCTTCGTAGTTCATCAAGCTCCCGTACCCGGGATCCGTGAACCAGATATTCCCGTCCGGGTCGACCACGACATCGTTCGGGGCGTTCAGGCGCTTGCCTTGCCAGCTGTCGGCGAGCACCGTCGCCGTGCCATCGTGCTCGTAGCGGACCAGCCGCCGGTTGCCGTGCTCGCAGGAGAGCTGGCGCCCTTGCCAGTCGAAAGTGTTGCCGTTGGAGTTGCCCGATGGATGGCGAAAAACGCTGACGTGCCCGTCGTCGTCGAGCCAGCGCAGCTGCACGTTGTTCGGGATGTCCGAGTACACCAAGTACCGACCGACCGCGTTCCACGCCGGGCCCTCCGCCCAAAGCGTGCCGACATGCAGGCGCTGGATCGGAGTGTTGCCGAGCTTGTACTTGTTGAACCGCTTGTCCAGCGCGACGATATCCGGGTCGGGATAGCGCGTCGGCGTGACGTTCGTCCAGTCGCGTTGCGCCGCCGATCGGATCGGCGCGGCCAAGGCGCCTAAGGTCGCTGCCACGAATCCCCTGCGGGAAGCTGTGATTCCGTCCATCGTCATGAGACTGTACCAGATTCCGCCGGCGGTCGCGCTCCCTGCGGACGGTCTCGTTACAGCAAGCGGAAGCTGACTTGAATCTGGGCGGCGACCCGCACGGGCTTGCCGTCCTTCCGGCCCGGCGAGAACTTCCACTTCTCGATCGCCTCGATCGCCTTCTCGTCCAAGCCGAGGCCCAAGCTCCGCAGCACGCGAATGTTATGCGCCAGGCCGTCCTCCCAGACTTCCACCGCCAGCAACACCGTTCCTTGGTATTTCGCCTTGCGAGCCTCTTCGGAATACTCGGGCTCGACGCGATGGAGGACGCGCGGACTGGAGACGCCGCCGCCGATGCGGAACACCCCGCCGCCGATGCCGCCGCCGGAACCCGGCCCAACGCCGGAGCCGCGCCCGGACCCTACGCCGGTACCGCGCCCGGAACCGATGCCGCCGCCCACGCCGGGACCTGCCGAAGGCGGGCCGTCGGCCCCGAAAGGATCTCCGAACAAGTCCAGATCCACTTGCGGCACGCTAACGTTGGGCGGTACGCGCACGGTAGGCTCTACCGACAGCTTGGGATCGGGGTTGCGAATGATTGGCGATGGCGGTGCAAGCTGCGGGTCTAGCGAGAACCGCGGGAGCTTGCCGCGGCTAGCGGGGAGCGGTGAGTTCGCGCCGCCGCCACCACCTCCGCCGCTGTCTCCCGGAGTCGAACTCGGTGGAGTGCGGAGCTGCGCCAGGTACGGCGACACGTCCACAGGAATAATCAGCGTCAGCGTTCCGCGATTCGTCTCGCCGAGATCCTCGCCGCCGAAACCGAACACGCCGAGGACGAACAAGACATGCATGACTGCCGTGACGACCAAGCCTTGACGCCGGAAGCTGAAGGCCCCCCAAATGTCTTGGACCTTGACCGGCTTGGACTGCAGCTTTAGAGGCGGAGCCTTCTTAAAGTCTTGCGCCAGCCGGTAGCTCTCGGTCAGCCCGGACCACCAAGGCAGCGAAAGCGTTCTGATCGTCAGCGACGGCAGCTCGACGGTTCCGGGCGCTGCCGGAGGGTATGCAGGAAGAGGCGGGAACTTCCGCTCCTCAGCGAGGGCGCGAAGCCCCTCCGGGATACCTAGCCACCATGGTCGGCTGAGGGAATAGATGTTGGGATCGCCGAATTCCGGCTGGCCCGGTTGAGGAGGGGGGTACTCGGGGAGCGGCCCGAATTTCGGGGGATGCAACCCGTCCGCAACTTCGTGCGCGAAGTGCAGCCACCAAGGCTCGTGGAGCGACTCGATGACAAGCGGACCGAAATCGGCTGCGCCGTGGGCCTGCACTTCACCTGCGTCTTGGGGCAACGTCTCCGACATAGTCCTCTCTCAAGGATTGACGCACAAGCCCATGCGGCCGTTACGCGAAGGCGCGGCAGCACTGGGTGGGAGAGCACCAACCAACCGGCACTTCATTGTAATGATAGCCCTTTGGCGGTTTGGCATGCACCATCAAGCTCGGGTTCTCTACGATTCGTCAGTTCGCCGTGGGCGCTGCTGCATCGAAGGGGCTTGTGGATCCCCGTTCTGGTCTGACACTCTCTGCTCAGTGCGGAGGGCGTCGCGACCACACGGAAGAACTCTTTCGCGCTACTCCCATTCGGATGCGGTAGACAGGCTCCAAGCCCAAGCATCCAGCGTTACTGCCAGCTAAGTCGACGGCAGGCTACCGCAGTCCTGCAAGTTCGTTGGATGTCATGGTTGGCTGCAGCCTAGGTCCGAACGGGTAGGTTCGCTCGATCCTCGCGAGTCGGGTTTCGTCGAAACCCGACTGCCACCGCAAGCCATCTAGTCGGCACCACATCCACCGCGATCGAACATTCCCATGAAACCGCACACCAGCGAGCCAGAGGGGCTGGTGAATACGGACCTCGGCGATTCGCAGGGTGAATTCATCGCTTACGCCGGTAGCGCGAGAGAAGTGGCGGCTAACCCAGGGGATGGTATGGTGCTGTGCGCGAAGTGCTTGGCGGTGGAATTGAAGCAGATTGGGGTGGAGTTCCGCGAGGCGTTCCAACGGGTGGCGAATGCCGTAGGTATCCCAACCGGAGGCCAGCAGAGACAGACGAGCGGAAACCAGCTGCTGGGTGCCGTGTTCTATTTCGTGCCGCCCACGGGGCATCCCGCAGGACAACCGCCTAGGGTGGTGACGGGGTCGGCGGTAACCGGGCTAACGGAAGGACCATGTCGGCCGGAGCCGGAGGTGCCGGGCGAGGCATGGCGAAACCGTTTGTGACCTCGGCCGGCGGGCGAGACGGTCACCTCGCGGTGAGACTTCGTGAAACAAGGCCTTTGGAATGAGTTGTCCCCTCGGCGGAGAGTGGGTAGCCGGTCAAGGACCGGGTTAGTGGTTTCGGCTGCCCCCAGAGGGCGGGGCCTGGAGTGCGGGTCCAGCGCGGAGTCCACGGGTGGATCGGTGCCGGGCAAGTGCGTAGTGCCGGACCACCGCGTTGGGTGCGCGCGAACCGCTTTCGAGAGGGTTGTTCCGTGGCGGGGAGAGGGCGGGACCACGACTCGCGTAGGAAGCGCACGGTGTTTGTCGAAGGCGCACTCGCGCATGGAAAGAACCCCGGCTCCTCGAAATCGCGCAAGCGGTCCGATCCGTCCTAACGAAGCGATCCGATCGAAACAGGTCAAGGGATCAATAGCTGCCACACCCGCGCTCAAGAGCTCGAAGTTCCTCACATCCCCAACTCGCCGAGATCATCTAGTCTGAGTGCGCCCAGGATGCTACAATCAGTCCAACCTCGGGACAGTGATCCAACGCAAGGGTGTCTGGAGGCCCTGCTGCGACGATGGCGACTGATCGTTGCCATTCACCGCGCCACCTCCATGATCTCTCTGATCAGGCGAAGGTATGCCACCCCCCACCCGTCAAGTGGAGTCTACGGGCGCCGCCGCCTGATGACCTAAGACGCCTCCCGGCAAATCGCATGCGCGCAGAAACAAGTTTCCGTTCTGACCGCAACGAGCAAACGATCTCTGGCTGCGGAACGTTCCTCCCAAGACATCACCACAGCGTGTGGTGCTATCACGACAGCAGAAGAATGTACATGCAGTCGAGGACGTGGACCGCGACTTCGCGAGTTGAGTGATCCCATGCACAGGAACACAAGCCAGTTTCCTGCCGAGTGGAAGCTACCAAAACTTTTGCTGGCACCTGATGTCGAGCGGTGGATCGCAGCAATCCCCCCTCGTTGTGCAAGCGTCTCTGTCACCTTGGGGGAGTGGCAACAAACTGGACCCTTTGCCGACGCGAGACTTCAAGGAGCTCTCTGTATCCTCCACAGGAAAGGGATTCGTACAAGCGTCAATGTTCCTCCTCGCACCCTTCTCGAGCAGCGTGCATTCGACGCCATTCAAGATCCCAATCCCGCAGACTCTATTGGTAATAGCACTCCGACAGAAAGAAAACTGACAGGCACTCTAGCTGGATTAGTGATTGGACAACTCTGCAAATTTGATGTTTCTCATCAGAACATTCCAGTGCTCCAACGCAATGAACTGGAAAGGAAGCGATATTTGTTTGGGAACGGTGCCGAGTTAGCCCTTGCAGTACCGACAGAAATGGTTCCCAATGGTGTTCCTCGGAAGTCAACCATAGATCGCGAAGCGACGTTTAACAGGCGGCTCATCGCATTGCTTGGACCTCTTGGCATCACTGATGAGCATAATCCACGTGTAAGCGATTGGTTCGGCCACTTGAAATCATTTGCGTTCGAGGCCATCGAAAACACTTGGGATCATGGCCGTCTCGATTTTTCGATGAACCCGATTCGGTCCATTCGTTTCGTCAGACTACGTCGAATCGATGTCGGCGATAAAGGATACGATGCCAAGAAACTGGCCCCGGGTTTCGAGGAGTCGTTCGAACACTACATTGAGTGTCTCAACGCTGCGCAAGACCTTACTGACCGATGGAGCCCCACTGGCGGTCGATTGGCCGAGATCACAATCGCAGACGGTGGCGTCGGAATTCCCGCTAGAATGGCTGGTGGACTTGAAGTCTATCAGGACACTCTGGAAGTCGAGTCTCGATACCTTGAGGATGCTCTGGTTCCAAGTGGCACCACGAAGAGCCCGAGCGAAGTCGGCCGAGGCCAGGGATTCCGAAAAATGCTCCGGGCCTGCTCACACTTGTCTGGGCTAGTCATAGTTCGGACTGGGCGAATCAAGATCTCACGAACATTTAGACAACTGGACGGTAAGCGGGAGTCGGTCGACTTCAACGATGCGGATTCGAGCGCATACTTACCGGACATCAGCGATGTGGGGTTCCCGTTGATCGCGGGCACTTCGATTTCGCTGATATTCCCAATACACCCCAGAGACCGAAATCATCGTCGCGAGAGACCCTGACATCAAAATGCTTTTCTATGTCGTCGATCCACTTATCCCTCAGTGGCCATTGGCACCTGTAGAGACCAGTAATTTCCCCAATACGCCTCAAATCGAGAGCGTGATGTGGGTGCCATTCCCCCGGTCAATCAACCCCGCAAGAATGGACGCATTTATCGCCAACACCTGTCCATCATTTGTGCTACGTAGCGAGATCGTGATTATTGGCTTGCATCCGACTTCTGCAGAGGCCGTGCTACGGACAGATGACATCTTGGACGACGTGGTCCAGAGAGTTGAATTTGCACCACTATATATCGTATATCATGTCAATGGCCAACCTGTGCTGAGGCACGTAAGGGGTCCAATAGTTCCCGGACTAGAATCCATTTCTGCACTCGCAAAGATCCGCGATAGGGATATCGCAGCCGTAATACGGAGACCTGGAACTGAATTGCCTAGGCATCCTAGAATCCACTATCAAGGTCCTAATGGAGATCACTACCGGGCGTTTCTTCGCCCGGGATTCGGAGTGCGATCAATTGAAGAACTTGATCGTATTTCCTTTTGGCTTGGACCACTCCTAGCGAACAAGAGTAGTCTTCTCGTTGACCACTGGTCAATGATTTCGATCGCTTATCATGTCGGGCAATATGCGACAATAGAGAAGTGGATTACGGACCGAGTACGTGTGCAAAGTATCCGCTCATATACTGAGCATATAGACGCGTTGTCAAATAGAATCGCGGGCACATTTGGCCAAATCGAATCAGATAGTGGAGCAATATTGCTCTCGGTCAATAGCTCTGGTCGGCTTGCAAGGGATCTTTTGATACCAGCTATGAAGCAAGTTGGATTTCATGATCCGGTCGTTGTTGCGATTGCGGCTAGTCCGAATTCACGTACTCGCGACATGGAAGCGTTAACGATATTGGATCAAGACTTTTCCCGACAAGATCCGGCAACCTGTCAAGCTTGTACACGACCAGATTCGATCTTGATTCCAATTCCATACGATACGTATCTTCTTGGTTTATCTGCCCATGTACATCGCACTAAGATAGGTGTTAAACACACACAATATTCAACTGAAGTAGTCAGGCGATATAGCGATCTTGGAGCATTCAAGACCCATGTAACTCATTTGGATGGTCGACATCATGCATACTTCGTAGATCTTGTTCCGATGTTGAAGCAAGAGATATTTACAACACGTGCCAAGCAAAGACTTCGATCTTGGGTTGGCCAGGATATCGATCTCATCGTCCACCCCGATCACTTCGCGGCAAAGCGTCTTGCGATGCTAGTTGCCGATGAATTGAACGTTGGTCGTATCGTTGAATGTAACGAAAAACTGCACAGGCTGGAGCAAGAAGACAAAGACGCAATTCTGCAAGCAAATCGGATCTGCGTAGTCGACGATGTCGTTATTTCCGGATCAAGGATTCTCGGCTATCGTAATTCAGTGAATCGGTTACGTCGCAGTTCAAATCGTGACGACTGCGAGCTATACTGTTTTATTGGTGTAGCTAGAACACCGAGTGAGAAGGCATTGGTTGCAATATCGGATATGTTTCGGCATCGTAAGAGTCATCGAAGATTTCTGTATGTAGAGTGCCTATTCTTACCGCATTGGGATGAGAAGGATTGCCGGTGGTGTGCTGAACTTCGTGTTCTGGACGGATTTGAGACTGAGCTAAAGCAACTAGTGTTTGTCAGGGATAGGCTCAGATTGCTCAGGCAAAGTGGCGGTCTTTGTGCAAATCTGTTTGCGGTATGGGTGAATGAAAGGCGAAACGCTGCGGAGTATTGGAAGCTCGGTCCAGACTCAATATTTGGAGATGTTCAGGCAGCAGATCTGGCTGTTTCGGTGGCATCTGCGGTTCAGTATATGCGTGGCAAGCACCGCGACAAGGACGGTGCTTGGCAATCTAGCGACCTCGATGAAGTATTTCATTCACCGATCTCGAAGACGTTGGATCCAGAGTTCTTTGTTACGAAGAGATTTTTCGAGCCGGTACTGAAGGCCTCGATTCTACGTGCCACAAGAGCACATGATATTGTGGCAGCGGGATATGAGGGCGAATTGTCAGATCAATTAGAAATCTTGATCAAAGATGACGCGTTTCGAGGTCTATGGTGGGAATTGGCTATTGCAATGGCAGTAGATCAGTTGCCTCGTAATCTGCTGGAGAAGATGGACCAGCACTGTTCGGAGGGGATGGATTTGATGAGAGCTGTCTTGGGTTTGCGCTAGTTCCTTGGGAGTGGGAGCGCCGATCGTGCGACGAGGAAGATCTGTGATACGCTCGGTACATATAGTCGCGTGTGCTGATTAATCGGCACCGCATTCCGCTGGGCATGGCGGCCAGGCATCGACTGCTCGAGTACGTGCCAAAGTTTAAGCGGTTGGTGAAGATGACGACGCGACGACGGTGGTCTGTCTAGTCGGCTAGGCAGCGTATGGGCCGCTACTGGGTGCGTGCCGCGGAGACGCGCCCGCAACGTGGTTCCCGTTGTTGCTTCACATGCACTCCAGTGCGCAGCGGCAAGCCCGACCGGTTTGGATGGCCGGAGAGTAGCCTTGGGCGGTCGGTCAGGCTTGATTGGTGCGAGGCGGTGTGCCTTGAGATCCACACGGCGCGGCGAAAGTCCTAATCGCCGACGTACGCCACGCAGTCGATCTCTACCTTCAGCCCGCTGGCCGGCAGCGTGCTCTGCACCGTGGTGCGGGCGGGCTTCGCTTCGCCGAAGTATTCCGCGTAGACCTCGTTCATCGCATGGAAGTCTCGAATGTCCGCTAAGAAAACGGAGCACTTCACGACATCCGCGAGGCTGGCTCCGGACGCCGCGAGGATGGCCTTCACGTTCTCGAGTGTGCGGCGGGTCTCGTCGGCGACCGTACCGTTGATTGGCTTGCTCGTCTCGGGGTCGAGCGCGGCCTGGCCGGAGACATAGACGAAGCCGCCTGCCTTGACCGCGTGCGAGTACGGCCCTTGGGGATTCGGGGCATCCTGGGCGGTGATGCGCTCAATGTGGGAAGGGTGGGATCGGGTCACTGTTGGCACTCCTATTGGCTGCGTGGCCTGCAAGTCTCACTGTAGCTTGCCACGTGCCTCGACCGCCCAGCTGGTCTCGACGCGCTCGCACCGGATTCCGAACACCCGCTCGTGCATATTCACCGCCACGCAGATATGGTTCGGCACGATACGGAGGCGATCCCCCACTCGGACCGCAGGGCCCGCGTGTTTCCGCAGGTCGAGAACTCCATGCTCCTCGCTCATTCGCTTGAACCTAACTTCGGGCAGCCCTTGGACGCGGCCGAAACCCTTGCCGATTGGACGCACGGGGTCTGATGTGAAGGTCTTCGATCCTCCGTCAATCACGGCCGCGTCCGGGCGCGGAGTCGATACGACCGTGGTAAGTATGGTTGCCGCGCAGTCGTCCCAACTGCCTGCGCCCATCGCCACTTGCGTGCGATCGTTGTAGACGTACGTGCCGGGCCGGATTTCGGTCATGCCCTTGATGAACTCCGAGGAATAGAGCGTGGGAGTGGATCCACCGCTCACGACTTGCGCCGGAATGCCGTCGGCTGCCATCCCAGCGAGCACGCCATGCAATTCCGAGCCAAGCCGGTCGAGTTGCTCGTCGCCGTCCGGTGCGACCGGGTCGACATGTCCTGGATAGAACATCAGGCCCTCGAAGCGGAGCGAAGGCACTTGGGACAGTTCTCGGACGAATCTGCGAAACCCGTCGCCGGGCGGGTAGCCGCAACGTCGCATGCCTAGGTCGACCTCCGCGAGCACGCCCAGTCTCACACCGGCACGGGAGGCATGTCGGGCGAGCCCCGATGCCGTCTCCATGCTGTCTAGCGCCACGGTGACGGGCACTTGCTTTGCCAGCTCTACGAGCCGCTGCCACTTCGCGTCGCCCCAGACCGGGTAGGCCACCAGCAGGCTCGGCGGGCCCGTCCCCGCCATGATCTCCGCTTCGCCGACCTTCGCCACGGTCAGTCCGCAAGCCCCGCGGACCAGTTGCATGCGCGCAACGTGGGTCGACTTGTGCGTTTTCGTGTGCGGGCGCAAGCCCAATCGATTCGACTTGGCGTACTCCGCTGCACGGTCCAAGTTGGCCTCCAAGCGATCCAAGTCGACGAGCAACGCAGGCGTGTCAAGATCCCAGATGGTCATGCGTTCGATAGCGAGTAGCGCGGTTCGAGTAGGGATTATAGAGGACGCGAAGCACTGTGCCTTGGGCAGGGGCAAGCCGTTGCGTGACGTTGCGGCGACGGCTAGGTCCGCGGTGCAAGAATACGGCACATGGGACTGGTTCGACTCTCAGCGGCGTCGATTTGCTGTGGACTGGCCTTGCTTGGCGGCTCGGCGTTCGCGGAGTCGCGCAGCGAGTTCGGCCCGTGGCCTGAGGCTGGATTCGAGAATGCCGAGCAGCGTACGCTGAGCGTGCCCGAGATATACCCGCAGGGACTGCCCGAAATGCCGTTCCGCTTGGACGCGACGGTTATATTCGACCGGGGGACACCTTGGACACAGGCGCGGGTGATCGGTCAGGTCCGCCGGACCGCTGCGATTTTCGCTCCCTGCGGGATCGGTTTGCACAGAGTTCAGCTTGTCCGGCTGCGACTGCCACCGGGGTTGAGGCGCGTCGGAGCAGCCGCGGACGACTCGGATCCGGACATGCCTCGCAATGTTGTCACGCTGACCGCATCGCTGCCGCCCGCGACCGCTTACCCCGTTGCTTTCTTCGTCGGCCGCGTGGAGGCTGGCGACTCGCTCGCCGTTTCGTATCAGGCTCCGCAGTCAAGCGGTGCCACGGCTCCGTACTTCGACACGGCGTGGATCGGCTACCAAGCTCACTGGTTGCCCCGAGCCGATGACAGGTATTCGCCTCTCGCTCACGAGTTCGCGCACCTGCTCTGTCGGTGCGGACATTCGCCCGGTTCGGAGCGGCATCTCCTGCACGAGGCTCGGAACTTCCTGTCCGCTGATGTGCTGCCGGAGCACTGCGAGCGATTCCGGGAGAGTGCATTGGTAGTCGCAAACTACTGAATTTAAACGAGTAAGCAAGTTGCTCGTCCGTCGCGCCGCCTAGGGGCTGACGACAGGGTAAGCGATCTGAATTCAGCCCATAAAAACTTTCTGTTTGCCTATGGAGGCACTTTCCATCTAAGTTGGGATAGGGCGGGCGGCGCAAGTACCGCTCGATCCCTCACGCCAAGCTCGCCCTCCTTGTGGTCGGTACCAGCCGGCCCTTGGACCACGAGCAACCCTGCAGGAGGACACCTTGAAGAACTACACATTGATACTGCTCGTGCTCGCGCTCTGCGCCGTGCCGCTGGTTGCGGATGCAGGGCCGGATGCAACGGAATCGGATCGCGAGGCCATCGAAGCCGAACTGCGCGAGGAACTCTCTTCGCTGCGTTCCCGGCTGCTGAAGCTCGAAGCCATGCTGGACTCGCTCCAAGAAGGAGAGGGCGCAACGACAGCCGAAACGGAAGAGGCTCCGGCGGTAGTTGCCACGAGCCCCGCGACGGTTGACCTAGCCGTCCCGTTGGACACGGAGACGACTGGGTCCGCCTCGCCGCAACTCGCGGCCGCGCCCAAGCCGCAGGCCATCAGTTACGCCGAACCTAGCCAGGAAGAGGCAGTCGGCGTCGCGAGCAGCGGCGGACAAGCGATCTCGCTCACCGGTCTGATCGACACCTACTGGACCCACAACACGAATAATCCGTCCGACGGCCAGAACACGCTCTACTACACCAACCCGAACGCGACCGGCTTCGGACTGAACCAAGCCAAGCTCGAGATCGACGCCAGCGGCGACGGTCCGATCGGCTTCCGCTCGGATATCTGGTTCGGATCGGGATCGCGCCTGTTCCGCGAGGGCCTCACGGGGCCCGGCCCGCTGGACGATCTGATCTACATCCAGCAGGCCTACGGCTACTACCAGTTCGGCAACGGAGCCGAACTCGATGTCGGTGCCTTCGGCACGATCGCCGGCTTGGAAGTTGCCGAATCGCACCTGAACTGGAATTACACCCGCGGCATCCTGTGGGCTTGGAACGAACCGTTCTCGCACTTGGGCGCCAAGCTGAGCGTGCCGGTCACCGACACCTTCACGTCCACCTTCATGGTGGTCAACGGTTTTGACATCACGCAGGACAACAACACCGGCAAGTCCTATGGCTTGCAGGGATCGTTCGCACCGAGCGACCGCTTCAACACCACTCTGACGTGGATTAACGGCCCCGAGAACAATCCGGGGGAACCCGGCTGGCGCAAGAACCTGAGCTGGAACTTCTATGCCGGCCTCCACGATCGTTTCGAAGTCATGGCGAATCTGGACTACATCCAGGACAACAACACGGGCGTGCGGTCCACGTCTTGGGGCATGGGCGGCTATGCCCGCGCGCACCTCTCGGACCAAGTGCGAATCGCCTACCGGATTGAGTTTCTCGACGACAAAGACGGGCGCTCGACCGGGATGCAGCAGAACCTTCGCGAGAACACGTTCACGTTCGAGGTTCAGCCGGTCAAGGAAGACCCCCGCTTCCTGACGCGCCTCGAGTACCGCCGGGACTGGTCTGACATCGCGTTCTTCGGCTGTACCGATTGCGACGGTGGGCTCTCAAAGAACCAGAACACGATCACGCTCGGCTTCATGTGGGTCTTCGGGCCGAAGTAACGATTTCTCTCCCTCCGAAAGGCGGTCGCCGACCCACCTCGGCGGCCGCCCAAGAAACCGCGTTTCGGACTCTCGCGCTGGGGCCCGCGACGCGGTTTCGTTTCTTCGCCCGCCGTCGCCTTCCACGCAAGAGCGTGGGTCGACTCGATAGAGCATCGCTTAGCCCCTGGGATCGCCCTACGGAGCGAGTCGATGCGACCAAGTGGGACGCGGCAGGCGATTAGCTGTTGTGTACAATAGAGCCCTCCCGAGGGATGTGCAGTTGGAACGTCGCGATTGGTTGAAGACAGCCGTGCTGGGCAGCGGAGCGGCGGCGGCGAGTCCGCTCGTCACGCAGATCGCTCCGGCGGCGGCAGCGGAAGCTGGCACGGCCGGGGAGTGGACGCCGCTGCTGTTCGACGAGCACCAGAACAAGACGGTAGTAGCGTTGACAGAGCTCATCATTCCCGAGACCGACACGCCCGGCGCCAAGGCGGCCAAGGTCAACGAGTACATCGACCTGATGCTGCACGATGTGGACCCGGACAAGGGCCACGAGTTCCTGAAGGGACTGGGGTGGCTCGACGGGTATGCGATCCGACTGCATGACGCCCCTTTCGTGGCATTGAGCGCAACGGAGCAGACCGCGATCCTTGAAGCGCTCGACGTTGCGGGCGGTTCGGGCCCGATAGGCCAGGCAAGCATGTTCGAGACGGTCGTCAACGCCCAGCCAACCGCGGCCGCCGATACTGACTCCACGGATCTCGCTGTGGGAGCGGCATTCTTCAAGCGCTTGAAACGCTTGACGATCGAGGGCTACTACACGTCAAGAATCGGCATCGCCGAACTCAACAAGCACGGCGTGCCGTCGACATTCGCGTGCGGGCACGGCACTCACGCCTGACCCGCTGCCTCGCCCTCGTGCAATTCGCGATCGGCCTCCGCACTGATTCCGTAGGCGCGGTGTACGTCCTCTAGCTGCAAAGTTCCTACGATGAAGCTCGAGTTCACGCGACTCGTTACCGGCATGAGCGGGTAGCGGCCCAAGTTGCGCATCGCTTGATCCAACGGCACGTCTGGATGTGTCTTCATCACGGATCGCATGTGCAGTGCATCATGGACGCCGTGCTCGCCCTTGCCTTCGCTTTCGGCAAGCCGGGTAGTGCGCTCGTCGATCCAAGCCCACTGCCCGTAGCGAATCTCGACGAGCAGTGCCGGTGAGCCTTCGCTGTCGATCTTTGCCACCGCTTCCGAGACCGTCAGGTCCTTCTGCACGACTAGGTCGCGGTCGCGTCGCATCGCGTCCTCGACCTTCATCACCGGAGTTTCGCGTTGCTCCTCGATCGACGGCAAATCAAGTCCGTCCTGATGCGCGGCCAGTTCGGCGACCGAATCGTGCTGCAAGCGCTTCGAGACAAGGATGGCGACCGTATTGGCGATCATCACGGGCAGGATGACCTGGTAGCTGGCGCTCAACTCGAAGACCATGAATACCGAAGTCATCGGAGCTCGGAAGAGACCCGCGAAGAATGTGCCGATTCCGACCAAGACAAACGGTCCGGTGAAGCCGCTGAAACTCAGTCCGAGCTCGCTCGCCAAGCCGCCAACGCCCCCGCCGAGCATCGCCCCGATGTAAAGCGCCGGCGCGAACAGCCCGCCGGGAGTGCCGCAACTGAAGCAGAACGTAGTCGTGGCGAACTTCAACATGGCGAATATCAGGAGGGGTTCCCATCGGAACCGCTCGTGCAGGGCGCCATCGATAACCCCGTAGCCCGCGCCAAGCGTTTCGGGTGCGTACAGGCCCACAACTCCAACCGCCAGGCCTGCCACGGCCGGTAGCCACAACCGACCCCGGTCCGGCAGGCTCAAGACGAAGCCGCGCAGCTTGATGGCCTGCTTCGTGAACAGCGCCGCCAGGCACCCCCCTACGATTCCAATCACCGCGTACACAAGGAGTTCGGAGTAATCCCCGAATTCGAATCCGGGCACTCGGTAGAGCGGCTCGTCGCCGAGGAACCATCGGCTCACGACGACGGCCGACACCGACGAGAGGACGATGGAACCGAGCACTAGGTAGCTCCAAGCTGAGACGACTTCCTCCATGACGAACAGCACGGCCGTGATCGGGGTGTTGAACGCCGCGCCGATGCCAGCCGCGGCTCCGATCGGCGCGATCAGCCGCATGTGATCCTTGGTCAAGTGGAATATGCGACCGAGCAGGGAAGCGATCCCAGCGCCCATCTGGAGCGCCGGGTCTTCGGGCCCCATGGGGTTGCCCGTGCCGATCGAGATGGTGCTGGTGGCGAACTTGCCCAGCACGCTGCGAAACGGCACGTAGCCGTCGGACGCGTAAACGGCCGTCTTCGTGTAGTTCACGCCGGTTCCGCGCGCGGTGGGCACCAAGTACTTGATGACCGCGTACGAAACCAACGCCCCTATCGCCGGCCAGAGCATGAAGGCCCAGTCGGGCGGCGGCGGCAGCGAGTGGATCGTGTACCACCCGAGGTACTCGATCGAGACGTGAAAGCACACCACCACCAACCCGGAGAAGATGCCGATCACGATGGAGAGCAGGAGGAACCGCTGGGGCTCTTCAAGCACCGGGCTGGTTCTGCCCTTGGCCAGCAGTCTGGCCAGAAACTCTTTCAGCGTGTTCATTGCGCGAGCTTCACCATGATCAGTTCGAAGGACTCGTCGATCGGCTCGACTTGTTCGCAGTGCGGATCGGTATGCACCAGAATCTCTTCGGCGATCTGGATGTTCTCTTCGACGGTCTCGTCGCTCGGTACGCGGGATCTCTTGGCAAGCAGCGCTTCGGCCTGCCCGACAACCGGTCCGAGATCCGGGGGCAGCGGGGCCAGCGGTCCCACGAAGGCGCTACCGTCGGGCGCCCTGCACGCCTCGACGATGGATAAACTGCGCTCGATCAACGCTTTGCTGCGACGGAAGCGCTCTTGCAACGAGATGCCGCGACGGGTGGGGTCCAGCGCGACGATCCGGTTGCAGAGCTCGATGCGACTTGTAGTCTCCTCGTCCGAGCCCAATGCGTTCGCCCGCACGTAATGCGTCCGCGCCGTGATGTAGTTGCGGAGGTGGAACTCGGCGCGCGCCCGACCCAGCAAGGCCTTGCGATCCTTCGAGTCTTGTTCGACAAGCGTGCCGAATTCTTCCGAAGCGCGATTGTACGCCCCCGACTCGAGTAACTGGGACGCTAGACGGTGACGCACTTCGGGGTTGGTCGGATCGCCCTTCAAGAGTTCTACGAGTTCCGCCGTCAGCTCGTGAGCGCGGCTGGTCATCTCGAGCACGTCGGCAAGGCGGAATCGGATGCGTCGCCGGATTTCGTCAGCGCTGGCTTCTGCGGTGTCTTCCCACCGGCCGTGAACCGAGGTCCGGTAGTATGTCGCGGCTTCGCTGAGGTTCCCCTCCCGCTCGGCCAACTGGGCTAGATGGTAGTTGACGATTCCCGAGGTGGGATCCTCGAGCAGGAGCTCGAGGAGGTGCGTCCTGGTCTCCGCGAACCGAGCTGTCTTGAACAGGGCTTCGGCCAGTCCGAGTCGATACTCCGACTCTTCGCGGGAGTGCAGCAGCGCGTCTCTGTAGTGGTCGATCGCTCGGTCGGGAAGCTCCTCGTTCACGAGGCTCTTCGCGCGTTCGAAGTGAAACCGCCCGCGCCCTTCCTCTTCCGCCCTGAAGTGCCCCGTATAAAAGGCTGTGATCCCGAAGCCGACGAACATCACGGCGAACACGATGCTCATGATCCATGGCGACGCACCCTCCGCGATAAAGGAGCGGCTCTTGCAGTACGGGCACTCCGCGGCGGGATGCGCGATCTCGTTGTGGCAGACCTGGCAAATGTAGCGCGTGGACATGCCGTTCGTGACTGCCGCCGCAGCCAAGGTTTCATTGCAACACAGTTGGGCGGGAATTTCTAATCGGGGCTCGTTACCAACCGCTCGCTGGCGAGGGCGGATGGTTCCGCTTGGTCCAGTTCGATAACCGCCGCTTGATCCTCAAGCGCTGACCGCGCCACATCGACAAGGTGTGCGTGATGGGTGAAGAAGATCACTTGGCATTTTTGCGCGAGGCGGCCAAGCGCCCGGAATCCGGCCGCGGCGCGATCGTCATCGAAATTGATGAACAGGTCGTCCGCGACGAACGGCAACGGCTGGGCGGATTCCAAGTACTGCGCGAGCGCGGCGATGCGGAGTGCCAGATAGAGTTGGTCGGTGGTGCCGTCGCTCATACCCGTAACGTCCACGCGCTCGCCGCCCGGCCTGCGGCCCACGAGCCGCGCCCGGTCTTGGCTGTCGAAGTCGATTTCGAGATTCTTGAACGAGCCGGAAGTCAGTTCGCTGAAGAGTTTGGCGGCTTCGCGGAGGAGCGGTCCCTGCTTTTCGCGCCGATTGCGCTCCACGGCCCATCGCAGCAGCGATGCCGCCGTGCGGGCGCGGACGTACCGTTCCGCGATTTCGGAGATTTCCGCGAGGGCGCCTTGGCGCGCCGATTCCGCGTTAGCCGCTGCCGCGCCGCCTCCGATAGCTTCGTAGGCTTCCCGCGCTTCCCGCAGGGCGTCGCGGGTCTCGTCCAGACGACCACGCGCTTCCTTCGCCGCCTCGCGCAGGCGTTCGTTCTGCTGGGCCGCCTGATCGAGATCGATTCCCTCGCAGTCTTGCGTGAGCACGTCAATCGGGAGGCTGTCGCCGTCCTCCTCGATGCGCTCGCGGGCCTGCGACACCGCCGCTCTGTGCTCCGCAAGTTGACGAGCCTTCTCGATGTGTTCGCGCAGGGCGTCGGTGTCGGTAACGTTCGCGCGTTCCTCCAGCCTGCGGATCGCTTCAACAGACTCCTTCCGCTCCGCTTCCAAGCTTCGAATCCGCTCTTGTCGGGCGGCGATTTCTCCGTCCTTGGCCTCCGCTTGCTCGCTGGTTTTCTGTGCCTTCTGCAGCCGGCGCTCCAACTCGATCACGGCGTCGTCAGGATCCTCGTCCGCTAGGTCCGATGCTACCGATTCCACAACTTGCTGCACAGATCCCTCGAAATCTTCGATGTCGCGCAGGATCTTTCCCACGCGCTTTTCGCGCAAGTCGCTGACCTTGGCAGAGACTTCACGCATTTCGTCGATGACAGACAGCGTTTTCCCAACCACATCCATTGGCAGCGAGGCATCCATGCTCAGTTCCGCGAGCATCTTGACCCACCGCCCGCGCCATTCCGCTTCTTCGGCTGTCGCGCGCTCGACTTCCTCATTGGCGGCTTCTGTTTCGGCATCCGCTTGCCGCTGGCTGCTGGAGAGTTCCCGCCTCGTCACGGCCAGTTCCAGCTGCCTGGACTTGATGTCCGAGGCTCGCTGCAACAGGGACCGCAACGGCAGGTCTTGGATGGCACTCCCGTCAATTCCGAGGGCGTGCAGTTCCGAAACGATACGGTCCGTTGCGCCCGACTCTTGGCGGCGCAGCTCGGCTAGGTCGCGCTCGGCTTTGGTCCTTGTCGATTCGCTAGCGCGCAGCTGGGCGTGGATATCAAGCCATTCGACCATGGCCTCCGGGCTGCCTGGCTCGAGCGAAGTGCCTGCCCAGAGTTCTCGCCAGCTCGAGTCGAGGTCAAGCGCTTCTTGACTCAGTTTCGACAAGTCCTCCCGCAACTCTGCCTCTACTCTCTGGCTCTCCTCCAACGATCGGTTCAGTTCGCTGAATCGGGCCGTAACCTCGGCCTTTTGAAAGCGCTTGTCAGCAGCGTCGTCCGCGGTTTGGACAGCTTCTTCGTATGCCGAGGCGATTGAGTCCCGACCGTTTGTAAACGCCGCTAGTTCCAGAGCGGGCACCGCTTCCGATTCAACGTAGTGCCGACGTATGAGCGACCATCCCTCGTCGCGCTTGGCGCGCCGGTGGCGAAGTTCGTCCTCGCTCACCGGGTGCTCGGATTCGACCATGCGGTCGCGCGCCGCGAGATCCTTGGCAACGCCCTTTTCGGCAAGGCGAATCCGCTCTTCGCAGGAGCGCGTCCGCTGCTCCAAGTCGTGCCGTCTGGCGTGAAACGAGCGTACGGTCGCCGGCGATGGCAGCGGTATCGAGAGGGCTGCCTTGATGGATTCGGGACGCGGACTCAGGGCTTCGAAGCGATCTTGCGACTCCGCCTCGGCGTCAGCGGCGTCGGTCTCCGCCTGTTGAATGCGGAAGCCGATATCGCGGACATCGCCATCGATTTCGGTAATGGCCGCAGACAGATTCGACACATCCGCGGCAAGGCCGATCTCCTCAAGCCGGAGTCGAGCGTCCTGCGACCGTTTTCGGGCCGCCTGCAAGGCGCGCCGAGCCGACTCGACACTCGAGTGCAGGCGCATGCCCTCGCCGAGAAGCGATCTCGCATGTTCGACACGCGTGCGGTTGGGGATCCGTGCCGATATGTCCTCAGCTGAATCCGACGGCCAGTTCAACTCGCTCGCGAGTTTCCCAAGGTTCTTTTCTTCCAAGGCCAGCTCGGCCTTCCGCTTCGGGAGATCGGCCCGCTCGGACTGCATTTGGATGCGTTGCTCGTGCAACTGGTGGATGTCCTCGGCTCGCAACACAAGGGTTTCGTCCCAAGTCAGATCAGCACGCGCCTTCTCGTGATTCTCGAGATCTTCGCGTTGCGCCTCCAGCTTCACTTTCGACCCGTGAATCCGTCGCTCGGCCGCTTCCAAGGTGCTCGCTGCGTCGTCGGGCAAGCTGGCGACTTCGCCCAGGTCGGTGATCATTCCCTCGAGGATCCCGAGCTGCGTGATATGCCGGGAGACTCTCCGAATCCTGCTAATCTTGCGCAACTCCGTCTCCAAGCTGTCGACCTTGGCCTGGCAGCGGTCGAAGTCCTCTTGGCGGCCTTCCAACTCGCGCTCGATTTCGCGCCATTTCGCCGTGCTGACGGTATGCTCGCGCAGCTCATTGTCGAATTTCTTCAACTGGTCGTGCGCTTGGTAATACCGGCGGTTGCTGGCACGTCTCTTGCTCCACAACGCATTCGCTTCCTCGTCCAGGGCCCGCAGGCGCTCTTGGAGGCCCTGAATGGCTGAACCTGCAGAGAAGAGGACGGCACCGATTTCGTCCCGATCCTCTAGGATTTCCCGCCCGCCGCGCCGCAGGCGCGCATGATCCAAGCTGAACATCCGCTCGAAGAAATCTCGGTTCGCGCTACCGAGGAACGGGGCCAAGGCGTGCTCGCCCGAAGGAAGCGGGGTGTCGTCGGCGGTTAGCAGGGTGTTCCGCGTGCCCTTGCGCCTACGCACCTCCAAGTGCTCGCCGGGTGCCTCGAGCACCGCCCCGAGGCGCATGCTCCCGTAGTCATGCAGGAAGTTGAGTTCCGAGCGCGCGGGAATCCCGAACAGCAAGTCCCCAAGCGCTTCGCGGACAGTCGATTTGCCCGCTTCGTTGGAACCGACGACGATGTGCATGTCGACAGCCCGCGGAGCCAGGTCCAGCGATGCATCCGTGAAGTGCCCGTAGCGAAGCAGCTCGAGGCGCCGGATCCGCATCGGTCAGCCCTGTTCTTCCGTGAGGCGCGCTGTGGCGTATGGACCGGCGAGCTCGATCAGGCGCGCGTATTCGCCCTTTGCGGCCGCGGCGAGAAGTTCGGATTCGGGTTGGTTACGGACTTCGTGAGGCAGCATCGCCACCAGCGCTCCGATGTCGCTACGGAGATCGCCGAGCAGTTCTCCATCCGCGCGTGCGTCGGCTAGGTCCCCAAGCGCCTCCGAGATGCCCGGATCGGCACCTTGTACATGCTGAGGCTCCGCGCTATTGACGAGGCGCTCCACCCACGCTTGATCGTCGCCAAGCCCTTGCGCTGCGGAGCGCGCTTCGGCAAGCAGCCATTCCTCGGATCCCGCGATCTGGCCCCATAGCGCGGAAGTTCCCGAGAGTCGAATCCGGCAGGCGAGCAAGCGGCCGTCCGCTCGCTCGAGCACCGCATTCTCGATGCCGTCACGGATCCTGTCGACGAGCTGTGGCAGCGAGTCACAATCAGCGGCCGGGACGTCGATCAGGGCCCAGCGAACGAGGTCGATGTGAAACGGAGCTAGGTCGCTGATCACTCCGTCCTCCACCGCGACCGTCACGGCACCGCGCGGGCCTGCTTCGTTGATGTGTCGACCCTGCAGGTTGCCGGAATAGACCACGAACGGCCGTTCGTGGCGCACGCTCGGCTTGTGGATGTGTCCCAGCGCCCAGTAGTCGTAGCCCTTGTTGACGAGTTCCCCGAGGGTGCAGGGCGCGTAATTCTGGTGGCCTTCCTCGCCGGCGAG
Organism: Bryobacterales bacterium; assembly: GCA_965242625.1. GTDB lineage: Bacteria > Acidobacteriota > Terriglobia > Bryobacterales > UBA6623 > VXMF01. The sequence goes on from CBDEST010000005.1 coordinate 3,736,930, forward strand.
ACCCGTGTGCAATATGCCGACATTCAGCATGTCCGGCACCGGATCCGGGTATCCGCGAGCGAGATTCTCCGTGACGTCCCGTTGCCTGAAACTCTGGCCGTGCAGCGCGACGCCGAGATCCTCGATGATGTGCGTCTCCGGCTCGGCCGCCGAGAACGTCGTGACGTTGTCGGGCAGGCTGAGGCGGCGGGTGATCTGGCTCTCTGCGTCGTGGTTGCCGTAGATCAGGTACGTGCGAATCCCGGCGTCCCGCAAGAGGCCCATTTGACGGATGAAAAAGAGACCCGTCTTGTAGTCGCGCCAAGAGCCGTCGTAGAGGTCGCCGGCAATGATGAGGAAACCAACCGCATCGTCGATCGCACGGGCGATCAGCGCCTCGAACGCCTCGCGGCTGGCGGACCGAATGAGTTCGACCGCGCTACCCTCCAAGCCTGCAAGCCCCTTCAGCGGGCTGTCCAAGTGGATATCGGCGGCGTGTATGAATCGGAAAGATCCCATGAGTGCCGATGTGCGACTCGCGGACCGATGGAGGTTGCCCAGTTACCGCGCGAAAGAAAAAGGAGGTAGCAATGCCTGGTGCGCGGATGCCCACCCGCACGATGGATCGCATGCGAAGTAACTGGGCAGACCTCAGCATAGCGCGGTCGCGTAACGAATGCAAGTCCCGTTGCGCCTGAGCCGACATCTGGCTTCGCGCCGCTGCCTGAACTGCGCGGCCGGCGAGACGGATCAGGCGGCTGGGGGGCTTTCCAGCGTGCAAGTAGAGGCGACACCATAGGGGCCTGCTGAAAAAGTCCGACGGCTCTCTCGCGACCCACTGTATCGGCACTCAATGGCCCTCGAAATGACGGAAATCCCCCCGCTCCCCCATTGGCGCAACAGCCACGTCAGGGCCATAGGGCGTCCACAGGGACCTGCGGCACTGCTGTTGACACTCTGGCAACGGTGTCTTGCTGAGGTTTCGGAAAGTGATCGTGCCCGGAAGGCTAGATTGGGGCCGTTTCTGCCGATTCTTACACGGTGTTTGCCGCAGAGATTCTCCCGAATCCCGGATTACCGAATCCCACAATCCGCGCTGAAGGAGTCGCTCCAGTGTCGGTAGCGATCCGCTGCCTTGCCCTGTTGTGCGAGCGTGGCGAAAGAACACGCACGCGCCACCCAAGCGAGCGCGGGAGCCGCCGGCCGCGCAAACGATTCGCTACGATCTCGAAACGATATGCATCTCGAAAGCACTGCCGCGAGGATTCGATCCCGGACAGCACCAACCTAGGCCTGGGAACGGTGTGGTCGGCCATTCTCGGGCTCGCTACCGGAACCCGGCTATGGGTTTGCCCTACGGAGCGTACTCCGCGCCGAACGAGCCTTGGATCACCTCCCGCACGTCGCCGAGGACGCCTAAGTAGCCCGCCGGAAGCTCCCACGTGCCGATCATGCCCGTGGGCCCGTCCGCGTCCTGGCCCACGAACTGACCGTTCAGGGCCGCGTTCTCGGGAGCGAACACGTTCAGCGCGCCGGTCCGGTACAGCCAGGACTTGAGCATCGCGGACATGCCGGCCGCGGTCATGACCCCCCGGCTGTTCGGGATGTAAGGGCCCGGCTCGTCGGGATCGGTCGCTCGCCCCACCAAGCCGTCAAGTCGATTAAACGGGCTGGTCTGTTGGTTCCACCACCTTGCGATTGAGCCGTCGGCGTAGCGGAAATCACGGTGTGCGGCCTGACTGCCGCCTGGGACATCGTATTTCTCCATGTAGCTCGGCATCTCGAGGTCGTCGTAGTCCCGGCTGATACTCGCGTCTACGAGCCACGACCGATCCACGACCAATAATCCCCCCTGGTCGCCTGCGAAGGGACCAGTGCTTGACCCCGGGGCGTCGCCTCTGATGGCAATGTACATCTGGCCCTGATCAGTCTGGATATCGAATCTGTCTCCGTTACCACAACAGGCCGTAGTGGCCTGGATGCCGCTGTGTGCGCCGGTCCACGGGTTCGGAAGCGCGTCCAGAGCGCCCGGTCGGTACTCGGCGACCCGGTCGGCGATGGCTTCCATGACGACCTCTGCTGACTCGTCGTAGGTGACCGGCAGTGCCTGGGCCCACCGTTTATCGACCGAGCCCTCCGCCAGCGGGGGCTCGGCGGGGCGGGCACCGCCGACCGTGACCTCTGGCGCGGCCGTGCCGGAGAACCCCAGCTTGCCGTCCGTCTCCGCGATCGCCGCCGTGAACTTGAGCGCCCGCACGTCGTACGTGCCGAGCTTGGGAGTGATCTCGCCCGTGTCTTCATCCACGATGTCGGGCAGGCCGACCCGCAGGGCCCCGTAGCGCGGGTCCGTCGGCACGAGGTCGGATATGGTCAGTGCCACGTTGCCGGCTACTTCCGAGGTGTCCCATTCCACGAGCACCTCCACGTCGCCCTCGTAGAAGATGCCGCCGCCCGTCGCGGCCGTGCGCCCGAGGTACGTCGCCAGCACCTTGCCCGCCTGGGCGTTCGGCAGTTCCCGGCCCGGGTAGCCCGCCTCCTCGGCCGACGCGTACCCTTCCGTCTGCGCCAGCGGGCTGTAGGCGAACACGCCGAACTGCGGGTCGGTCGCGCGCTCGGCCAGCGCCGCCGAGCCGTCCGCCGAAGCCTGCAGGCTCCACGCGCCGAAGCGCGTGAAGTCCGTGCGCTCGGTCCACAGCAGCAGGCGGCTCGTCGGCAGGTTCCACATCGTGCTCGCGCCCACGAAGCCCCCCGCCGAATCCGGGCGCTGCGTGCCATCGTTGTCGTACGCGTCGAAGACCCCGTCCTCGCCGAAGGCGGCGAGGAACGAGTCGCGGTCCTCCAGCGCGGCCCGCACGTCCTCGATGCGCCCCGCCAGTTGCCCGTCCTGCGGCACGCCGGCGCCGTTGACCGGGTAGTCCTCGTGCGCGCCGTTCCAGCCCGCCGCGTCCGTCGCCCATGCCGGCGCCGGATCCGGCGTCGCCGTCGTCTGCAGCACTCCCGGATTGACCCAGAGCGGATCGTCCGGCGGGTCCGGCGGGTTGGCCGGGTCGGCGATCGGGGCCGGCACGTCCGCGCCGAACAGCTTCTCCAGCTCGGCCTGCAGCGCGTCGAACAGCCGCTGCCGCTGCGCGCGCAGGGTCGGGCGCAGGCTGCCCGCGTCATCGGTGTCCAGAGCCACCACGCTGGCCAGCTGCCGCGCCGCCTTGCCGAACTCCTCGCGCACCCCCTTGAGGTGCGTGTCCTTGCGCGACTCGTGCCGCGCCGCTTGCGCCGCGTCGTCCAGCGAGGTCGGCGCGAAGCCGCCCTCCAGCAGCGTGCCCCGGTTCAGCGTGTACTCCACGCCGCCCTCGAACGTGAGCTTGAGGTTGTCGTTGCCGCTGCCCAGCGCCTGCGCGATGCGGTTCACCGGGGGGTCCATCGGGTTGTCGTCGTTCGTCGTCTTGTCGGCTGCGTCGAGGCTGTCCAGGGTCATCACCGCGCCGACTCTCAGCAGGTCGTCCGCCAGCTTCTGCGTCGGGCGCATGCGTTCCGGGCCGCGCTGGACCCCGAAGGAGCCCGCCAGCAGGGGGTCGTTGTCCGGGTCGTTGAGCCGCCAGGCCCCCACGGCTTGCTCCCCGGCGTCCTCGCCGCGGCCCAGCAAGCGCCCGCTGAACTCGGCCTGCCCGCTCAACACCTCGTCCAGGGACCCGCCGGGGCGCAGCTCGTAGCCCAGCCGCGCGTCGCCGCTCCAGCCGTTCCACGTGCCGGCCCGGCTGAGCGGCACGTCCGGCAGCCAGACATGCGCCACCGCGCCGCCGAAACCGTGCCGCCACGGCGCCCCGGTGGCCATGTCCGTCAGGCCCGACACCAGCGCCCCGACTTCCAGCGCCGAGAAGCGCACCTCGACGTCGATGTCGCCCGCGTACAGGTTGCCCTCCGCGTCGACCGCGTGCGTTCCGCCGCTGTAGAACGCGCTGCCCGCCACCTGCACGTCAGAAGACCGCCGCACGGCCGGAATCGTCGCGTACGCGAACGCTTGGGCCAGCTCGGCCGGGCCCAGGCCGTCCGTGGCTGTCGCCGTCTCGTTGAACGTCGCCGCGCCGTAGCGCACGTCGCCCAGCACGCTCAGCGCCGCCGCGGCCGTAGACGCGGTGCGCCCGAACGCGGCCGCCGCCTGCGCGGCCGTGCGGCCGCGGAAACCGGCGATGTAATCGGGGCCGTCGGCGTCGGTGGCCGCGGTGAACGCTTCCACGCTGCTGAGGGCCGCCACGAGCTCGTCGAAGGCGTCCACCACGCGGTCCTCGTGCAGCACTTCCTCCAAGTCCCCGTGTGCGCTCCCGAAAATCTTCTTGATCTCCGCCTCGGCCTAGGGCCACTTGCCGGTGGCCGTGTCGCCGTCCCCGTCGGGATCGTAGAGCTGGTCCGCGAACGTGGCGGCGTCGATCCCGTCGTCCTTGTGCAACGCCACCAGCCCGACCACCTGATCGCGGAGCTTGGCGATCGCCTCCCGCGCCGCGGCGACGATGTTGTCGCCCTCCACCGTCGCGCGCCCGGAGCCGAGCAGGTCGCCGACCGGGAACTGCACGCTCACCGCTTCCAAGGCCGTGGCGGCCTCGTTGGCTGCCGTGGCGCGGTCGTCGGGACTCAGCCGCGGCCGCCCGCCGCGCCCGACGACGTCCTTGTAGTCCGGTCGGGTGGCCATGTCCTGCGCGAAGCGCGCTCCGACCAAGCCGCCGCCGGCTTCCCGATGCACGTGGTACATGGCTCCGTCCACGGTCACGTCGCCGATGCCGTCGATGCCCAGCATGGCCGCGCCGATCGCGTAGCCGCTGCCGTCCTCGTGCGGCGTGGCGACGAGATCCGTGCCCGCGACGGGAATCGAGTCGGGCAGGTAGCGCGCCGACCACTCCCCGTCCTGCAGCGTCAGCCGGTAGCGGTTGGCACGACCGCTGGCGTTCGTGCCGGCCATGTGCGTGTCGCCCGAGGCCACGGCCGCCTCGCCGATCCACCACGTGCCGTCCTCGGCGCTCGCGATCTCGACAGACAGCTTGCTGTCGCCGAGCGGCACCGTCATCGCCGCGGGCTGGAACGTCGCGGTCCACGTGCCGTCCTCGGACACCGCGAGGAGGTAGGTGGCCCCGCTGTCAAGAGTCACCGCGCCGCCGGTGAACGCCTCGCCATCCAGTGTGAACCCGCCGCCCTCGGCGGGCGTCAGGGTGGCGACGACGATCTCACTGTCGGTGGCGGAGGTCACCACCACCGCTTCGGATTGGGCCCACAGCGCTATGCCGCTAACCAGCAGCAGTGCGCACAGTCCTAGAGGGAGAAATCTCCGCCCCCCCCCCACTTTCGGGTCTTGAAGGAATTAGTACGAATACGCGTCATCGTCGCGTCCCTCCTTGCGTTGCTGTCAACACACATCAGGTTTCTGGAGGGGGGGGGGATCCTCGTTGCGAGAGGATCCTCGCAACCTCCGAGCCCCCGCCCTGCGGTCACCTTCCAATGATCCCACAGCCCCTCGCGACTCGTCAAGTGCGAGCCTTTTCCAGCCAGAGATGAGTCTCTTGCAAGAGTCCGCCGACTCGTACGATCCACCCGCTTGGCAGTTGAAGGCCATCGAATCGACGAGAATCTGACCTCCTAGGGGCCTATCGCGAATGTGTCACCAGCGGTGACCACGATCTACTTCGGACTTGGATACGGCCCGGATCCGGGCTGCTGTGCCCTCTGGGCCCGGATTTCTGTCATTTCGAGGGCTCGCGACTACGGACACAGTGGGGCTCGCGAGCTAGCGGACGCTTTCAACAGACTCCTAGGGACGGCTCGCCGCACGACACGAAGGCGGGGCGTTCTCGCGCCGGGTCGCTTAGAACAGCCGTTCCGCAGGCCGAAGCGTGCCGAACGACCCCACGTTCGCGATGGCTAGGCTGATACGGATCTGGTTGTCGCTGCGAGCGTTGCCGATCGACAAGCGGCGCATTTCGACGCTGAAGCCGCAGCAGTCGGTGTTGTACGTGACTTGCGAGATCGAATACAGGAAAATGGCCTGCCGGTAGTCGTAGACATTGTGCAGGGACACATTCCAGCCGCGCCGGTTGTAGTCGCCGTAACGCGCGCCCATGAGCAGTTGATTGCTTGACGGAGCCAGTCCGGCAGGCACTCGGGTTGCGCGGTGGCCCGCGGTGACATGAATCTTGGGACTGACTTGGACCGAGGCGTCCGCGACCGTGTTGGTGACCCTGTCGTGAATGGGGTCGTAATCGTTGCGCCAGCGGAGATTCCATCGCCAGCTCGGAGACAGCTTGAGCGATGTTGCGATCGGCGAGTAGTTGCGGGCTTCCGAGAGGAACGCGAACGACGAGAAGTCCAGTGTCGATTGCAACACGTTGCGGTGCCCGGGCGAGATCGCTCCGCCGAACTCGGGCTCGAAGTAGCGGCGTTGCCAGACTTCGAGGCTGCCGATCTCGCGAACTCGTCCCGTCGCGTCGTTCTTCGCATACAGGCGGTTCGTGATCGAGACCTCCGCCTCGTTGGTGTTGTGGAGCAGGTCGCGAGCATCGAACCGGATCGCAGCATCGAAGTCCTTCACGCCCCGGGTGTACCGGTAGCGCAGTCGCGGTTCGATCACGTGCTTGACCCGATCGCCAAGCCATTTCGGAGAGCGGAAGATGCGCTCGAAAGCCGGCGCGGCCACATCGACCGCGACTTCCCCGGTCCGCCGGTAGAGGTTCTCGCCGCTCAGCCGGTCGCCGCCCCGCCGCTGTCCGTAGGCCACCGCGCCCGCTCCCAGCGAAGGCGTCACGGTGAAACCCTTGAACGCGAGGCGGCTCGAGACCTTCGGGAAGAACATCCCGCGTTGCACGAAACGGCGCGTCTGGAAGCTGCGCTGCGTCCTGCTGATCAAGTCCAGAGACGAATCGAAGCTGAACCACACGGGCACCTTCCCGCGACCCAGTCGATGCATGCGGCTGTTGAACTCGATGCCGGGCAACTTGCGGATGACGATGTTGTCGTCGCGCAACACGCTCTGGAAATGCTCGTTCCGCAAGAGGGAAACATTGAACGAGTACGTCGAGAAGTTCTTGGTCACGAAGCCGATCGACCGAATCTGCGAGAAGACCGCTTCTTCGTACGACTGCGTGAACGCTTGGCGGAACTCGAGCGAACTGAGGTAACGGAGGTCCACCACGCCGCGCCAGCCATCCCCGAATACAGCCTTGCCCTTCAAGTCGAACGAATTGCCGCCTTGCTTGAGGCGACTGCCATCGTCGAGTTCCCGACCGCGGTCCCGCATGTCGAAGAACACGGCGTCAAAGCTCGAGTCTTTCGTGGGCCTGCCTCGAAAGCTGGCTGTCGAGGCGATACCGCGCGCGGTGTACAGCGTCGCGCCGAAGGTTGCGTCGTAGCTCCGGTTGATCGCCCAAAAGTACGACTGCCCCAGGATCCGCCCGAAGCGTGAGCTGTTGCCGATCGTGGGGGTCAGCAACCCGCTCTGTCGCGGCATCCGCTTGAGCGACTTGCGAAAGTACGGAATGTAGAGCAGTGGCACCCCCTTCAGCCGGAATATCGCCCTCCGCACGACGGCGGAAGCTTGCGGCGTGACTTCGGCGCTGGCCGCTCGGAGTGTCCACCACGGCCTGACCGGGTTGCAGTTCGTCAAGCGTCCGCTGTGGATCGAATAGTGGTCTCCCGCCTTGTGGATCACCTTGGCCTCGAACAGGAATGGATTGTCCGTGGTCAGCAAGCGGGCTCCGCCCTGGCTGGCGTGAGACGCCCGGCCGCGGCCTTCGTAGAACGTCCCAAGCTCCGAAACGGTGTTGTAAGACAGCCGCTTGGCCTGCAGGTCCTGCTCGCCGTCGATGGTCCGGTAATGGACGTTTCCCTGTGCCTGCAGCTGTCCGCTCGCCTCGTCGTACTCGAGTTCGTCCGCCGTCAGGATGACTCGGCCGTACCGCAGTTCGACATCACCGGTGGCGCGTCGTACCGATCCCTCGCGGAACTGCGAATCGGCTCGGATCTCGAGGCCGTAAGTGGCGCGTTGCGGAAGCGGCTGGCCTACTGCATGGTGCGGCCCGACTGCGGCTGCGATGCAGCAACCCAATGCCGGCATCCATCGCGGAATCGTTCGGCTCGTCCCCACCCGGAATTCGCAACGTAGCACGGGCCCAAACTGGACTGCAAGGAACACGAATCCCAGCATCGGCCAGCGCGCGTACCCGTTGCCCAACTCGCGGGGGCACCTTCGGGACGCTCCGGCCTACTCCATCAAGAGAGTACGCGCAACCGTCGCGAGTTTCGCCGCGCGCCGAGCCTTTGGTACGGTTTCTGCATGGCATTCCGTTGTGTTCTCGCGCTTTGTCTGCTGTGGGCGAGTTCTTTCGCGCAAGACAAGCTCAATGTCCTCTTCATCGCTACCGACGACATGAACAACGACTTGGGAACCTACGGCCATCCCATCGTCAAGACTCCGAATTTCGACCGGCTGCAGAGGATTGGCATCCGGTTCGACCGCGCCTACTGCAACTACCCAGTCTGCAACCCGAGCAGGGCCTCGTTGCTGACCGGCCTCTATCCTGACCAAACGAAGGTACGGAGCAACGGCACGTACTTCCGCGATACGATCCCCGCAGTCAAGACGCTGCCCCAGATGTTTCGCGAGAACGGTTACTTCGTGGCGCGCGTCGGAAAAATCTATCACTACGGCGTCCCGACGCAGATCGGACAGGACGGCATGGACGATCCGGCCTCGTGGGACGAGACCGTCAACCCGCGCGGCCGTGACAAATGGGAGGAAGACCAGATCTACACGATCGATCCCGTTACAGGAAACTTGGGCGGGACGCTGAGCTGGATGGCGCAGGACGGCACGGACGAAGAACAAACGGACGGAATCGGCACCACGGAGATGATCGGCCTCCTGAACCGTGTCCGCGAGAAGCCGTTTTTCCTCGCGATGGGCTTCTACCGGCCGCACACGCCCTATGTCGCCCCGCGCAAGTACTTCTTCCAATATCCGCTGCACATGATCCGCTTGCCTGCGGAGCCCTTGGACGACCTCGTCGATATCCCGCCCGCTGCGTGGGTGGATCGGCCGTTCCAGCTCAACCTGCCGTTACGGCTGCAGCGGCAGGCGATCCAGGCGTACTACGCCTCGATCTCGTTCGTCGATACACAGCTCGGTCGATTGCTCGATGCCTTGGAGGGGTTGAATCTCGTCGACCGGACCTTGATCGTTTTTTGGTCCGACCACGGCTACCACATGGGCGAGCACAAGCTGTGGCAGAAGACGACGCTCTTCGAGAACTCTGCTCGCGTGCCGTTCTTCATCGCGTCGCCGCAGCATCGCGAATCGGCTGGCTTGAGCACCCGTTCGCTCGCGGAACTGGTGGACGTGTACCCGACCTTGGCCGACCTCTGCGGACTGGAACCCCCCGACCACTTGGTAGGGAAGAGTCTGGTGCCAGTGCTCGCCGACCCAACACAGTCGGTGCGGGGCTCGGCTCTCACGACCTTCGACACTAGTGACCGCGTCAACCCCAGACGTCCGCTCCGGCCTAAAGCGGTCGGCTATACGGTGAGGACCGACCGCTGGCGCTACACCGAGTGGGGCGAGGACGGGGCGCACGGAGTCGAGCTCTACGACCACTGGAACGATCCCAAAGAGTACGTGAACCTTGCCCTCGCTCCGAGCGAAAGGGACACGGTGCAGAGCATGAAGGAGTTGCTGAAGGAGCGGGTCGCTGAAGCGACGCGGGACCCGCGCCTCTAGTCTCGTCCCGCAGCCTCGGGAGTTTCTGCAGAAGAGGCATGTATGGGCATTGCCTGCGTCGCAGACAGCCCGAGGTCGACGGCTTGAGCTATCGTGTCTGATAGCACGTGTCGGTTCGCCTCCTGTCACTTGAAGACCGCAATGCCGGAGGCGAGCTTGGAATCAGCAGAATGAACCACATCCCAAGAAGCACTCCAACTCTGACCAGGCGCGGATTCCTAGGTGCCGCATCGGTTGCCGTGGCGGCAAGAGCCACCAACGCGGCGGAGGAGGATTTCGCCCCGCTGTTCAACGGCAAGGACCTGACCGGATGGGAAGGCGACCCGTTCCTCTGGAAGGCCGAGGACGGGATGTTGATCGGGCGCTCTCCCGGCATCGCATACAACGACTTCCTGACGACGACCAAGGAGTACGCGGACTTCGTCCTGCGTTTTCAGATTCACCTGCTCGACAACGTCGGCAACAGCGGCGTGCAGATCCGCAGCCAGCGAGTTTCGGGCTCGATGGAGATGATCGGCTACCAAGCCGATGTCGGTCCCACGTGGTGGGGAAGCCTTTACGACGAGTCCCGGCGGAGGGTCACGCTCGCCGCACCCAGCAAGGCCACGATCCAGCGTGCGCTCAAGCCCGACGGTTGGAACGACTACGAGGTTGAGGCCATCGGCAAACGCGTCGTACTCAAGTTGAACGGCACGGTGACCGTTGATTACACCGAGGCGGACGAGACGCTGGCCCAGTCGGGCTTGATCGGACTTCAGGTGCATTCCGGCCCGGCACTCGAGGTTCGCTTCCGAGAGATTCGAATCCAGGAGCGGTAGGCTCGCTTCCCGTACCCGAGCGTTTTGCGAGCGGCCGTGCGAAGCCCCGCTCATCCTCGCTCCCAATCCGCGATCTTGGGGGCGGAGAAGCGCCTTTGCCCCGGACCGGTTACGTGGGGCGGGTCATTGTTCGCGAGCGGCCTGTTCCGCCGCGATCCTGCCAATGATCGGAAGACGATACTCCACTCCTCGCCACGCTTTGTACATTGCGATAACCCAAAGCGCGACAAGCAGCAACTCGAAAGTGGCAGAGAGCAGCCCCTCTAGGAACGAAAAGATCGAAATCATGCCCGAGAAGGCGGCAACCAGAATTGCGACGAGGGACAGGAACAGGCATTGGTAGCTGTGGAAGCGCACGAAACGGCTCCTGTTGAAGGGCTTGAAGAGCAGAAACGCAAGCGCGGGAATTGGAGTGAGGTACGCCACCGCGCCCAAGCGGGACTGAGTGAGTCCGCTCACGTCCGATGCGTGCCATCCGAGACTGCCGACTGGATCGCCCGGCCCGGCGACCATCTCTCCGCACTGACTGCAGAATCGGGCCCCATCCACCGACGCACCGCAGTGGCTGCAGTAGGCCATATGTTGTTCGACTCCTTGCGTGGGCTAGTATAGCCGCATGGTTCGCCTGCGGGGCTGGATCGCCGCACTCTACCGGCGCGAACTCCGCAGTGCCGCGTTGGTCTTGTTTGCGGTCGTGGGTGATGCATCCGCTGTCGAGATCATCGCTCACCGAGGGGCATCCTACGACGCTCCGGAGAACACACTGCCTGCCGTGCGGCTGGCGTGGGACCGGAACGCAGACGCGGTGGAGATCGATATCTTTCAAACGAGCGACGGCCGCATCGTCGCGATTCACGACGCGGACACCGAGCGCGTAGCGGGCAGGGCAGGGCGCGTAGCCGACCAGACGCTAGCCCAGTTGAAGGTGCTCGATGTCGGGGCGTGGAAGGGGGACCGCTGGAAGGGCACGCAGATCCCGACTTTGGAGGCTGTGCTGGGCACTGTTCCGGCGGGCAAGACGCTGGTGATCGAGATCAAGTGCTCGAGCGACGTGATACCGGATCTGGAACGCGTGCTGGATGCGTCTGGCAAGCGCGACAGCGCGATGCTGATCGCGTTCGATTACCACACGATCTCGCAAGCCAAGCGGATCATGCCCGACCGGGCAGCCTATTGGCTGTACCACTTCGCCCCGGACGAAGCCGAGCGTTACGCGGTCACACAGCCGGAAGATCTGGTGCAACGAGTTGTCCGAGCCAATCTCGACGGTCTTGACGTACGCCACGACGGGCCTTGGGTCGAGGGCTTGGCACGGTCCCTGCGGGCCATCGGCAAGGATCTGTACGTTTACACGGTCAACGATCCAGACCGTGCGCGGTGGCTGCGGATGATCGGCGTCAGAGGCATCACGACCGACCGGCCCGGATTCCTGAGGGCCGCGCTCGAAGCGAAATGATTGGCATGGCGGCTGACCGGCGCAAGTTGCTTCTGCGCTATCTCCTGCCGCGACTGGCCTGCCTGGGCGTAGCCCTAGCGGTTGCCCAAGTGTTCTTCGTCCAATACTGCGACTTCCTGTTCGACTGCGGTTGCCGCGCTTTGTGGGCGGGAGCGGACGAGGCTTGCAACATTCACAGTCCCGCCCCGCCGCACTGCCCTTGGTGCTTGAACGGAGGTGCCTACGGCCAGTGGTCCTTCAGCGCGATCGTGATCGCCCAAGCACTGATTTCGCTATGGCCCGGCCGATTTGGAGCGACTAGGGCACTCGCGGCGCTTCTTGCGTTCCCTGCCGTTGGTGCGGTCGCCGGAGTGGCGGCGGGTCTCGCGACTGGGTACTGGAATTAGTCGTCAGGCCATGGGCCGCCGATATTGCGGGGTCGCGTCAAATCTTCTCGGGCACCACGTACGGAGGGCGGTAGCGCCGAGTCAGCATCTCGTTCGCGATGCCATTGCCTACGAACAGGCCCGATTCCGCGTCAACGTGCAGTTGCTGCTGGCAGCGGTAGCTGATGTTCGCAAGATGGCACAGCTCGGCTGCCATGGCGCCGATCTGGATGTCGGCGTTCAGGGCGTACTGGTTTCGCGACCGAACCGCTTCGACGAAGTTCTTCATGTGCGGAGTAGGATCCCAGGTCCTTTCCTCGTGAGGCTTCTCTTCGTGAGTCTTCTCCCGGTCGTCCCCCATGAAGATCCGGAAGCCATACGGGTCGACGACCATGTAGCCCTGATCCCCGAAAAAGATGTTGCCGACGAAATTGCTGCCGCGCAACGCGGCATCTCCTTCGTTCGGGCTCGATAGATTGCGGACATCGAAGACGATCTCGGACTCCGCGAAGCGAAAGTGCGCCTGCTGCGTGTTGGGCGTCTCTTGGTCGTCCTCCCAGACGAATTTCCCTCCGGTTGACGAGATCGTTCGCGGCCGGGCGTATTCGGCCAAGCCCCAACGGCAGATGTCCATTTCATGGACGCCTTGGTTCCCGATGTCCCCGTTGCCCGTGTCCCAAAACCAGTGCCAGTTGTAAGCGAAGCGGTTCTTCGTGTACGGACGCATCGGAGCCGGTCCGAGGAACGTGTCCCAGTCAAGACCCGGCGGGACCGGTTCCGCCGGCGTGCGACCGATCGACTTGCGCCTCCGAAAGCACAGCCCGCGTGCCATGTAGACCTTGCCGATCACGCCGTCTCGCAGCATAGCCATGGCCTTGCGCTTGTGGCCGATCGAGCGGCTCTGCGAGCCCACTTGGACCATGCGCTTGTACTTGCGCGCGGCCTTGACAGCCTGCTCTCCCTCGAACACGTTGTGGCTGGCTGGCTTTTCGACGTAGACATCCTTGCCTGCTTGGCATGCCCAGATCGTGGAGAGGGCGTGCCAGTGATTCGGTGTCGCCACCGAGACTGCTTGGACGTCGGGATCTTCGAACAGCTTGCGCATGTCCGAATACTCCTTTGGGGCGTCGCCTTGCCCTTGGCGGACGATCGCTGCCGCCCGCTCCCGGGCTTCTTGATTGACGTCGCAAATGGCGGCAATGCGCGTTCCCGGAACTTCGGAGAAGTACCGGAGATGGCCCCGCCCCCGGCCTCCGGTGCCGATCACGGCAAGATTGACCGTGTCGTTGGCTCCCAAGATGGGCAAGGCACGCGTTGCGACCGCTGCTGCCGCTCCTTGCAGGACGCGCCTGCGGGTCGTGCTGGGCATGGCGTTCAGAGTACTACAGAGCCGCCGTCACCCCGGCACGTTTCGAGGGAACGCGCGCAGTTTCGGGTGTGCTAGGTTCAGGTGCTTGAGCGTCGCCCGAACACTATTCGCAGGCCTACTTGCGATCCATGCCGTTGCTAGCGGTGCGGGCCTCGAAGCCGAGGAACGTCTCGACAAGGCCCTTCAAGCGATTCCAGGCTTCACCGCCGACCTGCGGACGCTCTGTTCCGATATCGGTGCCCGGATGGCCGGCACCGCAGGGATGCGGGAGGCGGTGGATTGGGCGCTAGCCGCGTTTGCGGATGCGGGCCTTGAAGCGGTCCGAACCGAGCCGGTGCGCATGCCCCTCCAGTGGTCGGAAGGCAAGACATCGGTCCGGACGTTATCCCCGCGGGCAAGGCCGATCCGGGCTGCGATTTCGGCACTGTCCCCGTCGCTTGACGGGGCGGTCGACTTGGAATTGGTCCGGTACGAGTCTGCGTCAGCAGGTGGGTCGCTGCTCGATTCAGAGCGCCTGCAAGGATCCGCCGTACTGGTCGAATTGGATGCCGTGGACTCGTTTCAAGACCTCGCTGTCGAGCAGCGCAGGGCCATGGTCGCGCTGCGCAGAGCCGCCGAGAGCGACGCCGAGGCGGTTCTGTTCGTCTCGACCCGCAACGATCAATTGCTTTACAGGCACGTCAACAACATTGCTGGGGTCCTCGATCCGATTCCGTCTGCTGTCGTGGGCCGCGACGATGGATTGGACTTGCTGGCCCTCCTCAAGTCCGGCGAGAGCGTTCGTGTTCGACTCGAGCTGCGCAGCCGCATCGGCGGCCCTTACGACACCTCCAACGTGCTCGGTGAAATTCCCGGTGCCGAGTGGCCGCGGGAAGTAGTCTTGCTCGGAGCGCATCTGGATTCTTGGGATATGGGTTCGGGTTGCTTGGACAACGCCGTTAACGTTGCGCTCGTTGCCCACGTGGCAAGGTCGATCATCGCTGCAGGCGTGCGTCCCAAGCGCACTCTGCGGTTCGCGCTCTTCGGCGGCGAGGAATTCGGGCTCTTCGGCTCTCGCGCATACGTGGACCAGCATCGCCCGGAACTGGACGCCCATGTCGTGGCATTGGTCCACGATATGGGCGGCGGACCTCTGACCGGCTATTCCAGCGGGGGACGCGATGACCTCCTGCCCGAACTGCGTTCCGTCCTTGACGCTGCAGGTCTGCCGGACGCGCAGCGGGCGACGAGCGACACGCACTTCTTTAGCGACAACTTCCCGTTCATGCTGGAGGGCGTGCCGACGCTGTTCGGCATTCATGACGTGTCGACTTACGTCCGCCCGTACCACGGGGAAGCGGACACGATCGACGAAGTGCAGGTCGATGAGGTTCTGAAGTCAGCGCGGGCCACGGCCGCGGTCGCCTTGGAAATCGCCAACCGCCCGGAGCGGTTTGGTGACCGTCTCGGCACTGCCCAGGTCCGCGATTGGTTGCGAGGGTCGGGTCTCGATCGGCACCTGCGTTTCTTGGGGGTATGGGATTCGTGGTATCCAACCGCGGCGGACGACAGAGTCGATTCGCAGTGAAGCAGGGCCTGAGACGCAGCCTGTTAGGGTAAGGCAATGGCCTTCCCGCTAGAGCCGCAAGAGGGCTTGGTCGCCCCTAGCGCTAGCGAAAGGAAATCGCGCCGCCAATTCATGGGCGGCATCCTCCAAGAGCTCGCGGAGTTGGAGGAGCGTTTGCGGCAAGGAGGAGGCCCCGGCCGCATCGAGCGCCAGCGCGCTGCCGGCAAGCTGCTCGCTCGCGAGCGGGTGGCCGCACTCTTGGACGATGGCGAGCGGTTGCTCGAGCTTGGACTGCTGGTCGCGCATGACTCGCACGGAGGCGACGCTCCCGCAGCGGGAGTTGTGACGGGCATCGGTCGCGTTGGCGGGCGGCCTGTCGCCGTGATGGCGAATGACGCCACGGTCAAGGCCGGGAGCTGGTTCCCCGAGACGGTCGCCAAGATCTTGCGAATCCAGGACGTGGCGATGCGGTGCGGGATTCCGATCGTCTACTTGGTCGACTCGGCCGGGATCTTCTTGCCGCTGCAGCACGGGACGTTCCCTGGTCGGCACGGCGGGGCGCGGATCTTCCATAACTGCTCGCGGATGCGTCGCCACCTGCGCGTTCCGCAGATCTCCGCCGTGATGGGTCCGTGCATCGCCGGCGGCGCATACCTCCCGGCACTTAGCGACGTGATCCTGATGGTGGAAGGTACGAGCTTTATGGGTCTCGGTGGTCCGAATCTCGTGCAGGGCGCGATCGGGAAGCAGGTGGAAGCCGAGGAACTGGGCGGAGCGGCCATGCATACCGGACGCAGCGGCGTCGCGCACTATCGCGTTGGCACTGACGCCGAGTGCCTAGAGCGCATCCGGATGCTCTTGCTGGACTTGCCCCGAGCGCCCGCTGCGAACAACGGCGCTACCGAGCCTGTCGACAGCGGAAGCCTCGACGACCTCTTGCCGCAGAACCGCCGATTGCCTTACGACATGCACGCATTGGTCCGGCGAGTCGTGGATCGCGACGGCTGCGTCGAGTTCATGGCGGATTACGCCCCGGAACTCCTGTGCGCCAACGTGCGCGTCAACGGATGGCCGGTTGGGTTGCTCGCCAACCGGCGGGGACTGTTCCAGTCCGGAGGGAAGGCGCGGATCGGAGCGATCCTGTATGCCGAGACCGCTCGCAAGGCAGCCGAGTTCGTGGAAAAGTGCAACCGGCAGGGGCATCCGTTGGTCTATCTGCAGGACGTGTCCGGATTCATGGTCGGCCCCGAAGCGGAGCAGGCGGGGATCATTCGCGCCGGAGCTGCCATGGTCGAAGCGATGTCAACCACCACCGTGCCCAAGATCGTGGTGACTCTGCGTCATGCGAGCGGGGCCGGTTATTACGCGATGGCCGGTCAGGGCTTCGACCCCGATTTCATCTTCAGCTGGCCCACCGCTCGCGTGGGTGTGATGGAGGGCGAATCGGCCGTGCAAGCGCTCTTCGCCGCCGAACTGCGCCGGATCGCGGAATCGGGCGAAGTTCCGTCGGAAGATCTCGAGGAAGCGATTACGAAGACTCGGAATGAGTACGAACGAACCTCGGACGCCAAGTGGTGTGCTGCCCGCGGCCATGTGGATGCGATCATCCGCCCTGACCAGACCAGGGCGGTCTTGACGGCATGCTTGGAAGCAGTCAGCGGGAACGGCTACGGTGCGATTCCCCGGTACCGGAACTCGGATTCTGCGCTGTCTGCGCGAGGCTGACGCTGTGGAAAATGGCCTCGTGCGATCATTAGAGTTGGGTAGCGGTCATTCCTAAATGCGCAAACTCGCTGCATCCGTTGCAATCGCGCTGGCGGCCTTTGCGGGAGTCCGGGTAGATGGAGCCCCGCCCGTGCAGGGCAAGGTAGTTTGCGGCTCGCCGCACACTGCCCAGGAATCGCTGTTCGTGCATCAGCAGCGGCTGCTCAGCGCCCCGGAATCGGGACGTCGCGAGCTAGGTTCGTTCGCGCCATTCTTGGATGTCGATGATGTCGTCGTCATCGAAGCCACGAGCGACATCGTGGCTGACCCGCATCCGCTGGATCTTTCGAACCGAAGCGTGACCATCACGTCGGCGAACGGCCGCTTCAGAGTGCAGACCGCGGTTACCCCGATCAGTGCCACTGCGGGCCAGAGCGGCGTGGTGCTTGAACTCGAGGACGACGATTTCGTCGCGGTCTGGCTTCCCTTCGAGTTCCCCTACTACGGGGAGACGTACAGAAAGATGTACGTGCATTCCGATGGCAACGTGTCGTTCGTCTATCCGGAATGGAGTTCGACCACGCGTAACTTCTCGCGCGTCTCGGGAGGGCCGCCTCGGATCGCGCCACTGTTTCGAGACCTCGATCCGAGCAAGGGCGGACAGATGCGGCTAGCGGTCTCCGGCGACCGCGTATCCGTGACGTGGCATCAGGTGCCAGTTTTCGTAGACGAGGGGGATCCGGCGGGTGCGCCCCAAACGGCCCAAGTCACGTTGCGGGAGAATGGCACGATTCAGTTCGCGTATGGCGTGGTCAACGCCCCCGACGCGGTCGTGGGGATCTTTCCGGGGAACGCCGGCGATGCGAGCGCAGTGGATTGGAGCGTCGCGGGAACGCGGACTCTCGATGATTCGCAAGCCTTGGCAGAGGTGTTCATCGACGAGCGGACGCTTGACGAGTTCGCTATCGCCCACGCCTTCTTCCGCGGGCACGATGACGCTTACGACTCGCTGATCGTATTCAACGATGTCGGATTCGGAGCTAGCGAATACTCGCTCGCGCATGCCTACGCTGTCCGCAACGAAGTCAAAGGCATCGGCGAATTCGAGGTTGATTCGGGACGGATTTTCGGGTCGCCGAGGCGCCTTTCGGCTTTCGTCAACATGGGTGCGATCGAGGACTATCCGCGGCTGCCGCACCAACCGCTGAGCACATTGCCCCACGCCTCCCTGCTGAGCATCCTCGCGCACGAAGTCGGCCATCGCTTCCTCGCCTACACCGCCTTCAGGGATCCCGAGACGCGAAGGAGATCCACTGCCATCCTAGGCAGGCAGCTCGCCCACTGGAGCTTCTTTTTCCACACCGGGGCTTCCGTGCTCGAGGGCAATTCGATCCGCGACCACGGGCCGGGCGAGAGCCCGCGCTTCGAAACTGTCGCGGCTACCCAGACCTACAGCGAACTCGACCAGTACCTGATGGGCTTTAGGGCCGCGAGTGAAGTGGGGGCGATGTTCTTGGTGGAGAATCCCGCCGGCCCGACCAGAATCGGCGTGGCGGCCCGGACGCCAGAGGTAGGTGTCAAATTCGATGGCGACCGGAAGGAAGTCCTTGTGGACCACATCATCGACCATGTTGGCGCGCGGAGGCCGGACTCGACTGTGGCCCAGAGGCACTTCCGGCAAGCGTTCGTGTTGCTTACCGAGGATGCCCATGCTCCTAGTCCCGAAGCTCTCACTAAACTCCGTCGATTGCAAACGAATTGGCGCGCATTTCTCACTAGCCACACCGAGTCGCGAGCCAATGTAGAGACCGGCTTGGTCAAGATGCTCCATCTGTCGACATGGCCAGCAGGTGGAGTCGTGGCCGGTTCAACGGGCACCGCCAGGGTCGAAATCGCCGAAGCGCGAAACACTGACCTCTCAGTCGCGCTCACGCTGGATTCGGCCATCGCTCGCGTACCGTCGACCGTCACGATTCCGGCGGACCGACTCTTCGCTGAGTTCGATATCACCGGGATTGACACAGGTGTGAGCAACTTCACTGCCCGGGCGGTTAGCGACGCGGACTATGACGAAGCGGTGACGAAACTGGTCGTCAGGGCTGATTCCGCGGGCTTGGAATTGGAGCGCATTCACCGCTCAACCGTTTATGGGGTTGCGTCTCAGCCGGTCCCGCATGAATTGCGATACCGCGTGCGCGACGAGAATCTCGTACCGTACACCGGAGTCGAACTGGCGTTTAGCGTCCCAAGCGAAGGTGCGCCGAAGGTTCCCAATGCACATACAGGTTTCAACGGAGAGGTCGGGGTAAGCTGGACACTCGGCTCGACATCGGTCTCCCAATCGTTGACGGCGAGTCTGGTCGGGGACGCCGCCACCACCGATACGACCGGGGCCATCGTTTCGCCTGCCGCTCCTGCCATTGCTGCCAATGGACTCGTAAACGCCGCGAGCTCGCACGCCCCTGAGAGCGGCAAGGGTTTCGCTCCGGGCAGCTTGGTCACCGTCAGCGGCACGGGGCTGGCGGCGGAAGCGAAAGCGGCCCAGTCTCTGCGGGGCTTCACCGGGCAACCGCGTCTAGAGGCGCCGGAAGGTGTCCCGGAAGAGTCCCTGCCGGATGCCCCCACGCAGTTCAACAGCCTTGAACTGCCCGTTCTACTAGCCGGTACGAGAGCCGTTGTGGGCGGACTCGAAGTTCCGCTGCTCTCGGTGTCTCCGACCCACGCGACATTCCAAGTACCGTTCGGGTCCCAAGAAGGTTTGACACAGATCCTCGTTAGCACGCCCTTCGGGGAGACGGATTCTGCACCATTCCGCATCAGTACCGCGCAACCGGGGATATTCCCTGACCGCGTGGGTCCGGCGTCCGACAGCGTGGTCATCGGTTCCTCGCCCGGAGCGGGTACGCAGCTGAAGGCCGGTGGAAAGCTCGAGCTCTACGCGACTGGTTTGGGAGCAGTGGATCCAAGAGGGCGAACCGGGATGCCCGGAACGGCAGTGCCGGTGCAACGCGTCGAAGCGGAAACGAAAGCTTGGGTTGACGACACTGAAGTAGACGTTATGGCCAGTGCCTTGGCACCCTTGGAAGTCGGTGTCTACCGGGTCGTCATTCGGCTTCCCGACGACCTATCTGCGGGAGAGCACACGATCAGGATTGCCGCAGACGATGTCCAAAGCAACGCGGTCACATTCACGTCGGTCGGTTCAGGCGGTCGGCAGGGCACGACGCCTCCACCGACGCCATAGCCTCCGTCCGGCTAGTCGCGTTCGCCCAATAGGGCTGTCCATCAGATATCGACCGGACGCTGTCTCGCGCTGAAGTCCCAAGTAGCGACAGGGTGCTGGCGGCCCTGCCCCGGATCCGACCGGCAGGGTTATATTCAAGACCCGACTTGCGGAGCCTCAGGTGTGCGGATCGCCCCGAGTTCGGGCTCTGGGGGGCAAAGGCTGTCTAATCTCTTCAACCTCTGTAAGTCACTATTATTCAGCTATTTACGTATCTCATAGAGATGTTGCAAGCGTGTCTCGGATCCTCTTGGGGTTGGCTCGCTGATCCGCCGTGAAAATCGGCGGGTGGCAGTGACATCAGGCTCCTGGCGGTAGCGATTTAGCGGCTTGGATGCAAGTACACTCGTAATGTGGGCGGTTCGGCGATCCGCTGGATCTTGTTGGTGGTCTTGGTCCTAGCGTTGGTGCTGGTTCCGTTCGCGCTGCTTGAATCACGGATTCTGAACGCCGTCCTAGAGTTTCTCAATTCAAGTCCCGGTCGCATCGTTGCGGCGGCGGCGATCTCGCTCGCACTGGCCTCCGATGTAGTTCTGCCCGTTCCATCGAGCCTCTTGGCAACAGCGTCCGGTATGCTGCTGGGCCTGTCCATGGGTGCGATCGTGACATGGACTGGAATGCAGGCGGGCGCATTGGTGGGGTACTACATCGGTTCCTCGGTCGGTACGCGTGCAATTGCGCGGTTCTTGGGATCCAACGAACTCAAACGCGCGACCGAATCTCACCGTCGCTGGGGAAGCCTCTCGTTGATTGCGACCCGTGCGGTGCCCGTGCTTGCGGAGAGTGCGGTTGTCTTCGCGGGTGCGCTCCGAATGCCGTTGCCGCGGTTTCTCTCCCTCACCGGGGCCTCCAACGCGGCGATCGCGGCCGTGTATGCATTCATTGGCGCTCATGCCCTCGAGGCGCGAGCGTTCCTCTTCGCCTTCGCGGCCTCGGTGGTCGTCCCCGGGTGTGCGATGATTCTGCATCGATTCCTGATTGGCCGCGTACGCAAGCACTGATGCAGTCGGACATGCCATTTGAAACTGATTCGAGTAGCCGGTCCGGCGTTATCAGCCTCACGACCGACTTCGGCACCCGCGACCACTACGTGGGCGCGATGAAGGGCGTCATCGCAACTCTAGCCCCCCGAGCTACCATCGCCGACATCACTCATGGGATTCCGGCATTCGACATCAGCGAAGGCGCATTCGCGATCGCTCAGGCTTACCGGTTCTATCCGTCAGGCAGCGTGCATGTAGTCGTCGTAGACCCGGGTGTGGGATCCTTGCGGCGTCCGATTGCGGTAGCGGCGGAAGGGCATCTCTTCATCGCCCCGGACAACGGTGTCCTATCTCAGGTTCTGGAGTCGGCCGAGTCGTTCGAGGCTCGCGTGCTTGCGTCCCGGCACGGACATGGATCGCTGAGCCACACGTTCCATGGACGCGACCTGTTCGCCCCTGCCGGCGCTCGACTGGCGACGGGCCTCCCCTTCGGCGAGGTCGGCGACCGCGTTTCGGATCCGTTCCGGCTACCGCCTGTAACGGTTGCTCGGGGCGCGGGACGCGTGCTGCACGTGGACGGTTTCGGGAACGTCGTAACGAGTTTCCATGAGGTCGACTTACCGGAACGGACCGGCCTCAGGGTCGGCTCCGTCACGGTTCGGCTGCGCTCGACATCGTACGCAACGGCTCCGGAAGGGCAGTTGTTCCTAATCCCGGGGAGTTCGGGCTACGTGGAAGTATCGCTCAACCGCGGCTCGGCTGCGGACACCCTCGGAGTGCGCGCTGGTGCGCCGGTGACCCTGTCGAGTCTTGCCGAGGTTACGGTCTGCGATCAGTCGGCCAAGGAGACTTCGTAGGTGCGATCACGGCTCCGTAGGAACTTGGCCGGGTTCATCCTGAGTCTGTTGTGATGCACTTCGTAATGCACATGGTTTCCGGTCGTGCGTCCGGAACTGCCTACGCGGCCGATGACTTCGCCGCGCGTGACGAATTGCCCCTTGCGCACGAAGTACTCCTTCAGGTGGCCGTAGATCGTGCGGTAGCCCTGCCGACCGTGTTGGATCTTGACGCAATGCCCAAGTCCACGCTCCCACGACGCGTACGTCACGAAACCGTCAGCTGTCGCCACCACAGGCGTGCCGCGTGGCGCACTGATGTCGATGCCGGGATGGAACGTGCCCTTGCCGTGAAACGGATCCTGGCGCGTGCCGTAGCCGCTCGACAGATGGCCCTTGACCGGCCAAATCGACGGCTTTCCATTGGTCAGCATTGCGCTCGACCGCACGCCCGAGCCGGAGTCGGCCAGCACTGTCCGCAGCTGGCCGTACTGGCCTAGCGAAGCGTAGTAAGCCACCTCCATCTCGGCGCCGTAGGCGGCATCAGTCGCGACTTGATCCCGCGGGATGCCGTAGGCGATCGAGATCTGGTAGGCCAGATTGCCGATGGACTCCAGTTGCTGCGCTCGCTCGTCCGCCGTCAGCAGCAGGCTGTCGTACTCGCTTTGCAGAGCGCTGTTCTCCGCAACGAGCCGATCGTTTTCGGCGCTCTGACGGATGTAGTGCGCTCCGAAGCCGATCGCGGAGATGGTCGCGAGCAGCATCGCGCTGCAAAGCGCGACCAGAGTCCTGGATCGCACATGGAAACGCTTGATGCGTCCATGGATCGGATGGGCAATGATGAAGAGGAAGCGGTTAGGTCGCATGGGCGAGATTGCTTCAAGGGGCGGCGCTCATCTATGGTCTCGCCTCCATTCACGGAGTTCGAGACAGACCTCCCCCGCACTAAAATGACGGTAGCCAATTCATTGCGCTGCTGTCAAGCCCCTTTTTGGCGTGCCCCTTTTCCCGTGTCAAGGATGGCGATCCTAGAGACCGACCTAACGCTCCGCGCGAGTGTCGAAGACCGCTTGATCGGGAGCATCGAGACCCTTTGGCGAAGTGCCGCCGACGAGGGAGCGCCGCTCGGCGGTGGTGACGATTGCGCCATCGTCAGGCCGCCCGGGCCGGACGAGGAGTGGATGCTAACCACCGATCAAATCGTGGAGGGCTGCCATTTCAACCGGAACCGGCATCCGCCCGCTGCCCTGGGCGGCAAGGCCCTCGCCCGTTCCCTGAGCGATATCGCTGCGATGGGTGGTAGGCCGCTCCAACTCCTGCAAACGGTCTGCTTGCCGGACTGGGCGCTCGGACCTTGGCATGACGCGTTCCAGCGCGGCCTGCGCGTCATGGCGGACACCGCGGGCGCGTCCCAACTCGCCTTGATCGGAGGTGACGTGGCGCGCGGGAGCCGATTTCACGCGACCGTGACCGTGATCGGCTGCGTGGAGCGGGGAACGGCGCTCCGCCGATCGACCGCTCGGCCCGGCGACGGAGTGTACGTCTCCGGCACGCTGGGAGGATCGCTCCTAGGCCTCCGGCTCGTCACTGGCGATGCCGATCCCGATTGGAACCATCCCGCCGTGCGCAGGCATTGCGAGCCCTCCCCGCGCCTCGCCTTGGGTCGCCGCCTGCGCGCCGTTCCGGCTTCCGCGGCAATGGACTTGAGCGACGGCCTCGCGATTGACTCGGACAGGTTGGCTCGTGCTAGCGGCGTGGCGCTCACGCTCGAGGCAGATTCGCTGCCGCTATTTCCGGGAGCGCGATTGGACGACGCCCTTCGGTCGGGCGAAGAGTACGAACTGCTCTTCACCCTGCCTCCGGGAGTCGGTCCGCCCGCCGGGGCAGACGTGACCTGCATCGGGCGCGTGGAACAGGGCGCCGGGGTGTGGCTGGAGACCGAGGGCGCTCGCGAACCGCTCCGGCCGGAGGGCTTCTCGCACTTCTGAACGGTTCCGAGTGACCCTAGACTTCCAGAAGGGCGTCGATATCGGGGTCCAGCCGTTGCATGGGAGTGGACAGCGAGACCAGTACGAAGACCACTGTCGACACCAGCAGTGCGAACGCACCCACGGCGAGACCCTCCGGTAGCAGCGGGGCCCCGTGTCGGGCGGACACTTCCAGCACGAAGTTCAGCACGATGCTGGTTGCGATCGAGGCGATGCACGCTTGGCTCGTGGCCCGTTTCCAGTTCATCCCAATGCACACGCTCGGAACGATGGCGGCCGCGAACGTGCCCCAGCCGAAGGTTCCGAGCAGGGCGATCAGGTTCTCCATGTAGAGCGAGAAGACGGTTGCGAGCAACAGCAGGGCCCCCGTTGCGACGCGGGACCAGAACAGTTCGCGTCGTAACGGCCGACCGAGCAGCGTGATCGGAATATCCCGCACGACTGCCGCCGCTCCTAGGTTCAGGAACGAATCCGCCGTGGACATGATGGCCGCGATGAGGCCCGCGAAGACGACTCCCGCGAACAATTCCGGAGTGTAGTTGAGCAAGAACTGCGGCGCAGCCAGATCGGGGTTCTCGAGAGCCGCGAGTTCTCCGCGATTGACCACGGTCCGCATCGCCAGGCCAATCCCGATCCACAGCATGGCCAGCACGAGATACGAGCCGGAACTCGCGATGGCTCCTCCCTTCAGCTGGCGGATATCCTTGATCATCATCAACTTCGTGATCGCATGCGGCTGGCCCGCCGCTCCAATGCCGAACAGCAGCATCCAACTCATGGCCTGCATGTCCCCGCGCGACCCCCACGGGCCGATGAAATCGGGATCCATCGCCCACAGGGTCTCGCTGATCGCAGCCATCCCGCCGCCGACTTCCAAGCACTTCAACACCACCAAGATGGAAACACCTAGCATCAATGCGCCTTGGAACAGATCGGTGTACACACCGGCGACAATGCCGCCGGCGATGGAGTAGAACGCGAGGACGCCCAGTCCGATCGCCAGGGCCGGAACGAAATCAACAGCCAGCACCTGATGCAGCACCGTGCCGATTGCCTGCACTTGGGTGCCGAGGTAGCCCAGTACCCCGAGCACGATGGCTGCGCTCATCGCCAGCGTCGGCCAGCGCCCCTTGTAGCGCGCGCCCACGGCGCCGGGGAGCGTGATGATGTCGCGAACCTCTACGAGCAGGCGCAGCCGCTTGCCGGTCGACATGAACAGCAGCGAGAAGCTGAACGCCGACACGATCACCATCCAGAACGAACTCGAGCCCGACTCGTAGACGAGCCCGGGCCCTCCGACGAACCCGAAGCCGCTCATGATGCTCGAGATCGTCGCTAGGACCACGACAACGGGCCCGATTGACTTACCGGCCAGGTAAAAGTCGGCTGCCGACTTCGTGCGGCGCATCGCCCAGGCACCGACGCCCGAGCAAATCACCAAGTAAGCGATCACGCAGGCGACGATCAGCGTAGAGTTGGCAGGTGTCATCTCGCGTTCAGCCCTGCTTCGACGCGAACCGATCCAAGAATTCGCGTTGCTTCTTGACGGGCAGGACCTTGCGGTCGAAGATCAATCCGTAGACCACGCCTGTGGTCAGGCCGATCGCCGAAACGCCGTAGACCAGCACTGCCGTTCCAACCGGGAATCCGCCGAACGTTCGTAGCGGTCCGGTCGGATCGTGCAGATGGAACGCCAGGGCGAGCAGTCCGATGAAGCTCGCTCCGAATGCGATCAAGTAGGCGTACACCCTCCGTCCAGGCCTACCCGGTGCCCGCAGCCCCAAAAAGGCCAGCAAGACGATCAGCGCCACGGACCCGAATCCGAATGCCTGGGCGTAGCCTGTCAATCCGGCCACTAGCGTCGCTAGCGATCCGATCGCGCAGAGCACGGCCAACGTAGTGTTATTCACTTCCGAGATTCCTTCCCGCCAGATGCCCTGCGATGACGGCCGGTGCAGCTCGGTGCCAAAGACCGTCTCTTGACACCCGCAATCGCTGGCCGAGCGACTCCGCGTCGGCAGAGGTGCTTCGGCCCGCCCCAGCTACATCTCGCACGGCGACTGCTGTCGAGGGATCCACTGCTCTTGATCCTGCTGATCGCACTTGCGTAATTGGAGTGCCAAGGTTGCCACGGCAATCGGTGGAACGGCTATAGACGCTACCGGACGCGGCTTTTCCTTGGCTCTCGGTCGGCGCCGCGACGAACTCGATCCCGACCAATCGTCCATCGGTCGGTCGCGGCTACCAGAATCCTGTCTAAGCGAGAAGGGCCCTGACCCCCTAGACAGTGTAACGATGTCGTCGGTACGGGCGAATTCGGATCTGGCTGTGCGCGGCGTCTGCGATTAGCGGTCGTCGGGATCTCCCGCCGCGGGCGGCAATCCGCAGCGGCGTGAGATTACCGCGCCCGTCGCATTGATCGAGGACGGGAACCGATCCCGGCCGATCAGCCCAGCCTGCGAGAATCCTGCCTCGCTACGTGTCGAGCAGTGCGTCGATGTCGGTCGCAAGCTCCTGCTTCGGTGTTGCCAGCGAGACGCCAACGAAGACCGTGGTCGATGCGAGCATCGCAACGGCACCCACGGCGAGTCCGGGCGGGAGCAACTGGAATCCGTGACGTGCCGAAATCTCCAGCACGAAGTTCAAGATCACGCTGGTCGCGATCGAGGCCACGCATCCGGCCCCGGTTGCTCGCTTCCAGTTCATGCCGATACAGACACTCGGCACGATCGCCGCTGCGAAAGTGCCCCAGCCGAAGGTTCCCAGCAAAGCGATGAGGTTCTCCATGTAGAGCGCGAATATCGCTGCAAGCAGCAGCAGGCCGCCCGTTGCGATCCGGGACCAGAACAACTCGCGATGCAGCGGCCTGCCGAGCACGGCTGTCGGAATGTCCCGCACTACGGCTCCAGCACCTAGGTTGAGGAACGAATCCGTTGTTGACATGATCGCAGCCACCAGTCCAGCGAACACGAGACCGGACAGCAGATCGGGCGCATAGAAGAGCAGGAAATGCGGTGCGGCGAGATCCGCGTTCGCGAGTTCGGGATGGTCTCCTCGAGCTACCAGGGTTCTCATCGCCAATCCGATACTCATCCACAACATCCCCAGCGTGATCGACGTGCAGCCGGTCGCGAGCGCGCTCCACTTCAACTGCCTGATGTCCTTGAGCATCATGAGTTTCGTAATTGCGTGCGGCTGGCCGGCGGTTCCCACTCCGAACAGCAGCATCCAGCTCAATGCCGCGAGCTCTCCCCGCGACCCCCACACGCCCGCGTACTCGGGGTCCATGGACCAAAGAGTGGAACTGATTGCGTTCATGCCCCCGCCCACTTCAAGGCACTTCAGAAAGACAGCCACCGAGGCTCCCAGCATGAGGATGCCTTGGAACAGATCCGTGTAGACGCTCGCAACTATGCCGCCAGCCATGGAGTAGAACGCGAGCACGCCTAGGCCGATCGCCATGGCCGGAATCAGTTCGATGCCGAGGACAGCCGTGAGGACCGTGCCGATCGCGAGGACTTGGGTGCCGAGGTAGCCCAGCACGCCCAGCGCGATGGCACCGCTCATGGCCAGCGCGGGCCAGCGTCCGCCGTACCGCGCCGCAACAGCCCCGGGCAGCGTCAGGATGTCGCGAACGTCCACCAGCAGGCGCAGCCGTTTGCCGGTGAGCAGGAACATCAGCGGCAGGCTGAACATCCCTACGAAGATCATCCAGAGCGAACTCGAGCCGGATTCGTAAACCAATCCCGGCCCGCCGACGAACCCGAATCCGCTGATGAGGCTCGAGTTGGTTGCCAGCACCACGACCAGCGGACCTACGGACTTTCCGGCCAAGAAAAAGTCCGTCGCGGTTTTCGTGCGTCGAAGGGCCCAGACCCCGATGCCCGCGCAGACAGCCAGGTAGACCGCCACGCAGGTGACGATGAAGGCGGAATCGACAGCCGGCATCGACTGGCCCCGCTACGCCACTGCTGGTCGTTGCGGGGATGCGCTGTACCCGCAACTCACCCGCCGACAGTCGCAGAGCATCGCTGCCTGCAAGGTGTCCGCGGCTCTCTTGGCGGACGAGCCACAGGGTCTCGGTGGTGGCCGGTCTCTGGCCTGAGTCTGTCGCGGCGGTAGGGCGTCCGTGCGCGCGCCCCTCACTTCCAAGGTTCCTCGCTCTTGGCGAGGGCTTCGTACGCTTCCGTGTAGGTGCCGGCCATGCGTTCTTCCCAGCCCGCTGCAATGGCGGGATCTTCGTCCTCTTCGCCATTGTCACCGGTATGCCGGATCCATGCGTCCAGCGCTGTGCCCATCTGCGTGAGGATCTGCTGGTGGTCGGCGGAATCTGCGAGGTTCCGCAGTTCATTGGGATCCTCTTGCGTGTCGTACAACTCTTCGGGAGGCCGGGTCCGAGCGAGGAACGGGTACTGCTCGGCGCTGATCTTGCCGTCGCGCTCCAAGCGCTGCATCTGTCGCCAAATCGGGTAAGAGACCTCCTTGTACCGATTGAGCTGCATGTACGGGCGATCCGGGTAGTAGTTGCGAATGTACTTGAAACGTTTGTCTCGCACGGCGCGAATGCGGTCGACTGTTTCGTCGCACCGATCCCGTGCCGCGAAGACGTAGTCGCGGTCCGGCATTTTGTTCGGCCCGAGGAAGACTTTTCCTTCCATGTGTCCCGGGACTTCGATTCCGGCCCAAGACAGGGACGTGGCGGACAGATCGATCATGTTGACCAGCTCGTCGCGGACGCTGCCCGGCTCTAGATTCGCCGGCCAACGAATAACGAGCGGAACGCGGATGCCTCCGTCATACAAGAACTGCTTGTCTCGCGGCATGGGCCGACCGTGGTCTCCGAAGAAAGCCACGACGGTTCGCTCCGCCAAGCCGTCTTCCTCTAGGCGATCAAGCACGCGACCGACCTTCTCGTCAAGCATCCGCACCGCGTCGAGGTAGCCGGCCCAGTCTTGTCGCGACACCTCGTCGTCCGGGTAGTAGTCCGGCACATCCACCGTGGCTGGATCCGTCGGTGCATCGATATCCTTCGTGAAGCCCCATGCCTCCGGGGGCCTGCCGCGATGCGGCTCGAAGATATTGACTTGGGCGTAAAACGGCTGCCCGGACGCGCGGTCGCGCCAGTCGGTGCCGTCGAAGACCTGCTCGGTCTGGAAGTTGAAGTCTGTCTTGTTGCGTCCGCCCAGGCCGCTGTCGTGGTCGTTGACAGTGTAGTAGCCCGCTTCGCGAAAGTAGTCCGTGATCAAGCGGACCGGCTCGGATAGCGTAAATCCGTCGTTGCGATGGCTGCGGTGAGCATGCGCCCCGATGCTGGTCTGGTACATGCCGGTAATCAGGGCTGACCGGGAGGCCGAGCAGACTGGGCCCGTGACGTATGCGTTGGTGAAGCGGGCGCCTTCCGCGGCCAACCGGTCGATGTTCGGGGTGCTTACGTCCGTGCGGCCGTAACACGAGAGGTCGGGCGAGAGGTCGTCAGCGATGATCCAGACGATGTTCCATCGATCGTCGCCGGACCCTCCGCACGACATGCCCAGAAATGGCGCGCTCCCGGCCGCCACGCCGCCGAGGAATTCCCGTCGATTCAGATTCATGCTGCTATCAAGGTAGCGCACAACGTGCGGTCGAATTCAAGTGATTCGAGCGCACGGCGCGGCTTGGAGTCCGGACTCAGGGGGTGCGGATGTTGTAGAGGAACGTGAATTGCAAGCGGATGTCCTGGCCGAGGTACTCTTGCGGCAGCGGCGGGAACGGATTGGACGCACTGATGCCGGCGACCGCCGCGCGGTCGAGAGGCGGCGCGCCCGAGGATTTGGCGATGACGAGCTTGGGGACGCTGCCGTTCTGCGCTACCGAAAACTGGATCAGAGTCCGGCCACGCGTCATGCCCATGCGGGCGCTCTCGGGAATCACAGCGAACCAGTTTCGCCGCACCGCCGCGAGCACCTGCGTCAAGTAGGGACGGAAATCGACGCCGCGCGGGTCGCTCAGCAACTCGACAGCGCTGCCTGAATTCGTCGGACCCGACGGGAGCACGCCGACCGAGGCTCCCCCGATTCCGTCACCGACTGCCTGGCGTCCGCCGCCCCCTTGGATCATGTTCTGAATGGCGCCGCGGACGACTTGATCGGGCCGTGCGGTCAATTCCAAGGAGCCCAGTCGCGGATCCCCTTGCAGACCTGGCATGCGGGCCTTCGGACTCTCCAATTGCAGGGCCGCCCGCTTGCGGCTCGGCGCCGCGGGCATGGGCAAGAGCCGGGGGTCGCGGGCACGCGCCAATTCCGTCCCGCGCCGGAACTCGCCCGGTTCGGGACTCTGCGCTGCAGGCAGCTCCTCTTCCTCCGGTGCTTCAGCGGGCTCGAGAGCCGCTACCTCCTCGCTTTCTGGAGTCGGCTCGGGCGGTTCGACAGGTTGCTGCAGTGGGGCGGCTTCCGGTTCCGGCACGGGTTCCTGAATCGGCGCCGGCCCGGGTAGCGGATCCGCAGGGGGTTGCGGGAGGCCGCGGAAGCCGCCCTCGCCGTCGCCGGGCACGCTGGACTCACCGTGCAATGGGGGCAGGTCGTCCAACGAGGGGACGGTCAGCGTGATGCGCATCGCGTCCCAATCGGCGGGCTTGGTGGTCTCGAGTTCCAACGTGGCAGGTATCAGGAGGAACGCTAGGATCAGGGCGTGCGCCACTGGCGCCAGCAACCAGCCGTAGGGCAAACGGCTGGACCAGTCGGTCTGCAAGTCGAGCGAGGTGGAATCGTCGGGGGGCCAGACTCCGGACCCCGGAGACTCCCGATACCTTCCTATCGGATCGAAATCGCTTGCAAGCAGGCGGGGCGAGCGCGTCGCGGACGGGCCGAGCGCGCCACCGTCCGATCTGTGCGCGACCACCCAACGGAGCCGGTGGGGGAACGCGCGCGCCTCCAGCCACAAGGGACGGTCCGACGGGCCGAGGTCGCCGGAAGGGCCCGTCGAGGTACGCCGCGCCACGCTCCTGCCGTAATCCTCCAGCAAGAGGAATAGTTCGGGACTATCCTGAGTGTCCAATTAGTTCGCGGCTGCCAGAGTCTTCGAGATCAAGCGCGAGTGCTTGTCGATCGCCTCCCTTATTCTAATTGCCATTCGCAACGCCTCGAGGCCGTCCTCGCCGGAAACGCGCGGTGCGCTCCTGTCTCGGACGCAGCCGAGGAACGCCTGCAGCTGCCGTTGGAGCGGCTCGCCGGCTTCCGTGACCAACGGTTCCATCCCAATCCGGTTCGACTCGTCCAAGCCGATCTTGACACCCTCGCGACGCGTGTAGTCGACCGATACGTACTGGCGCGGCTGGAAGAAGCGGAGCTTTCGAATCTTGTCGGTGGAGACGCGACTGGCGGTGAGATTGGCGACGCAGCCGTTTCGGAACTGGATCCGCGCATTGGCGATGTCGGTGCGGGAAGAGATCACGGACAGACCGCTCGCGTTCACTGCGTCGATCTCGGCATCCACCAGCGTGCGCACGATATCGAGGTCGTGAATCATGAGATCCAGGACCACGTCGACATCGAGGCTTCGCGGACTGAACGGGCTGAGACGATGCACCTCGAAGAACAGCGGCAGCGTCGCAGCCTGCGCCGCCGCTTCCACGACCGGGTTGAATCGCTCCAAGTGCCCGACCTGCAGGATCCTTCCGGCACGCTGGGCTGCGTCGACGAGCGCTTGTCCGGATCGCTCGTCCGGTGCGAGGGGCTTCTCGATCAAGAGATCGATGCCCCGCGCGAGCATGTCCGTTCCAACGCTCTCGTGCCGGACCGTAGGCACTGCCAAACTGGCCGCGCGCACGTTCGTTGGCAAGCTGTCGACGCTGTCGCAGGCAGCGCACCCGAATTCCTCGGCGACTTGGCGCGCTCGCGCCGGGTCGCGATCGACTACGGCTACGAGCTGCGCGTCTTCAAGTGCCGCATAGACTCGCGCGTGATGCCGACCGAAGTTTCCTACTCCGACAACCGCGACGGGAACTGGAGCGCTAGTCGTCACGGGTAACCGGTCGTCTCGATGCCGGCGTCACGAGATGCAAGTTGCAGGCCGTCAGTGCGGCCCGGCGCGAAAGCGCTCCCGTCATCCTAGGGTGGTGCAGCTCACGGCCGCTTCACTTCCTGCGGGGTCAACGCAGGTCGTAAGCCACCATTTCGGTTTGGTTCCGCACGAGGAGAATGCCGTCAGCCAAGGCAGGCACGTTCCAAGTCTTTCCCGGAATGGATTCGAATCGCACTGCCTCGCGGTACTCTTGCGGGGTCGCCTCGACTAGTGCCAAGTCCCCTTGCTCGCTGACGACGATCAAGTGACCGGAGGCGTAGATCAGCTGGCCGTAGCCGTAGCGCCCCCGTTTCCAGAGACGTTCGCCGCTCCGCACGTCGATCGCGGCGAGAATGCCCTCGTCGAGTCCGTAGACCACGTCGTTAACAAGCACTGACGGGTTGAACTTGTTCTTCATGTTGCGGTTGAACCAGACTTCCTCGACCGAGAATCCGGCCTCACCGGAACTGACCTGCAACAGGGTGGCTCCGTGCCCGTAGCCCGAAGAGACGAAGACGTGTTGGTCGTCAACGATCAGGGGTTGCGCGCAATTCGCGTCGTAGCTGGTTTTCCACGGGTGGCTCCAGAGCAGGGAGCCGTCCTCAAGAGACGCGCCAAGCACCCGGGTTCCGGTCACTAGGACCAGTTGCCTCCGGCCCGCGAGAGTGGCTACCTGAGGCGACACGTAGCCCGCTTTGTCGTCGAGAGCCGACCAGCGCACATCTCCAGTCAGCTTGTCGTATGCGAAGACCGACTTTCCGTTGCGCCCGCCGGGGTGCGCGATCACGACATCGTCGACCACCAAGGGTGCTGCGGACATGCCCCAAGCGAGATTGGACGCACCGGCGTCCTTCAAGATGTCGCGCTTCCAGATTACGCTCCCGTCGCTAGCGGCAAGGCAAACTAGATCGCCGCTGCCGCCCAGCGCGTACACGCGACCGTCGTTCCATGTCGGGGTTGCGCGAGGCCCGTCCCCGCCCATCCGCTCACTGAACCGTGCGTCCCACGAGTGCTCCCAGACCTGCCTGCCGCCGGCTAGATCGTACGCCGCCACCACTTCGCGCCCCCGGCGCTGCTCGATCGTGTAGACCAAGGATTCGGCAACGACCATGGAGGCGTACCCGCCTCCGATCTCCTGCCGCCACAACTCGGTAGGACCGGTGGGTGGCCAAGCCGTGTGGACGGAAGTCTGGTCGTAAACGCCGGCGCGTCCGGGGCCGCGATAGTCGACCCAGTAATTCTCGCCCGCCGGGGTTTCCGCTTCGCGAGCTGGCCGCGCCGCGACATCGGCTGCGCCGAGGTCGCGACGATTCGGGTGCGCGAGGCTGGAAGGTGTGGCACGGTCAGCCTCGATCCGTTGCATGCGCGCTTCCGAATCGACTCGCTCGATGGCGATGCTCCGTCCGGACCCCTGCAGTCCGACGGAGAAGCCCATCCACGTCAGCACGGCAAACGAGGCGACGAGCACGATGGCGAGACCTCCCAGCGCGATTAATGCCCAGCGCAACGCAACAGTGGCTCGGTTCATTCCTGATACCCTCTCAATCCGCGAGTCCGCTTCCCTTAGCCTAGCGAACATACTGATGCGCGATTGGAATCCGGCGACCCAGGCCGAATGCCTTCGATGTCACGCGCAGCCCGGGAGCCGCCTGCTGGCGCTTGTACTCGTTGCGGTCGACCATCTTGGCGATCTCGCGAACCAAGCTCGCGGGTTGCTCCAATTGATCGGCTATCGCCGCTACCGACAGGTCTTCTTCGACGTACAGACGGAGGATTGGATCCAACACTTCGTAGGGGGGCAAGGAGTCCGTGTCCTTCTGATCCGGCCGCAGTTCGGCGGACGGCGGCTTCGTCATGACCGCATGCGGGATCGCTCCGGGCCGCCTCCGATTGGCCACCTCGGCCAACTGGTAGGCCAAGGTCTTCGGCACGTCGCTGATCACGGCTAGTCCGCCGCACATGTCGCCGTAGAGGGTGCAGTATCCGACTGCCAGCTCGCTCTTGTTCCCGGTGGTCAGCACCAGACCGTTGAACTTGTTCGAAATCGCCATCAGGGTATTGCCGCGCAACCGGGCCTGCAGGTTCTCCTCGGCAACGTTGGGCTGCGTGCCTGCGAAGAGCGGAGCCAGTCGCTCCAGGGAGGCGGAGAACGGAGAGTCGATGCTGATCACTTCGAATCGGATGCCCAGAGCTTGCGCCGTGCTACGGGCATCGGTCAGGCTGCCTTCGGAAGAGTAAGGACCTGGCATCGCTACGCCCATGACATTGGCGGTTCCCAGCGCCTCGGCAGCCAGCGTGACCGTCAGCGCGGAATCGATGCCGCCGCTCAAACCCACGAGCGCGGTGCGGAATCCGCATTTCGTAACGTAATCGCGGACGCCCATCACCAACGCGTCGTAGACGGCCTCGACTTCGGTGCTCGGGTCGGTCTCGGTCCAGTCAAGCGCGTCGGGCTGCCAATCCGAATCCATCGACCAAACCGCTAGGTCTTCACGGAACGACGCGGCTCGGGCGCGCAGTTCGCCTGTGGCGTCCAGGGCGAAGCTGGAGCCGTCGAAGATCAGTTGATCGTTTCCGCCGACTTGGTTGACAAGTATCGTTGGCACACGGTGACGGGTTGCCGCGGCTTGGAACATGGCGAGGCGAAGGCCCCGCTTGCCCATGTGGTATGGCGACGCCGACAGGTTGACGAGCAAGTCGATCCCGCCCTCAACGAGTTCCTCGACCGGGTCGCGCGTGTATCTGGATCGTTCCCAGAACTGCTTGTCGTTCCAAGCGTCTTCGCAGATCGTCAGACCGATTCTCAGCCCATTGCAATGCCATATGCCGGGCGTCGTCCCGGGGGCGAAGTAGCGGGTCTCGTCGAACACGTCGTATGTAGGCAGCAAGATCTTCGCTTGGCGCAAGGCAATTCGGCCGCGATGCAGGCACGCGACGCAGTTTGCTGCCCGATCCTTTTCCCCGGACGTCCCGCAATATCCCACCGCCAAGCCAATATCCAGTCCGGCGGTCTCCTTGGCGAGGCGCTGCAATTCGGATTCATTGGCGTCGCGGTATCCGCTGGTCTTGATTAGATCGAACGGAGGGTAGCCACTGATCGCCAACTCCGGAAAGATCACTACGCTGGCACCCGATGCGGCGGCTCGCTGGGTGTAGTCGATGATGCGATCAGTGTTCGCAGCGAGCTTCCCCACCGTGGGGTTGGTCTGTGCGAGCGCGAGTTTCATCGCCTTTGCCTACCAGTCTAGCGACGGAGACCGCAGGGAGCGCGGCCGTTCGTCCGTCCACCCCAGTGACCCGCTGGATCGCTCATTCGATTCGGAGTCGCGATGGTGCGTCAACCTGCAAGGGAATCGCCATTGGCCTTCGATCCCTGGCCGCGCGTCAGGGCCGGTTGACGGTATCCGAACGCATGCAGCCGCTACTCTTCCAGACCGCGGGCGTCGGGGGCGGGAATCGGCTGCGCGCTAAAGGATCTGGTCTCGCGAATCTGGTACGTCCTGGACCGACCTTCAGGCTCGTTCACGCCCAGCGTGTAATCGAGATTCCACTGCTGCTCCGCAATCAGGACGCCATCGAGATCGATCAGCGTCACCACGGTGCCCTGCACGGTCGCGGTTGCGTGGTCCTCCGGCAGGAAGGCTTGCAGTTCGGCCGCGTTAGCGAGTAGGTCTTCCGCGCTGATTGATTCGAACTCGCTCGCGAGTGCATCCGGGTCGGAGTGACATCGGCTTGTCAACCGCAATCGCCCGCTCCCGTCGTCCGAGCGTTCCAGCACGCTGACGGAATGCAGCGGGACTCGGCCCGCAAAGGGCAGCGGATGCATCCCAGCCTTGGAAACCGGCTTGCCGATCTCGAAGGTCGAGCCCGTTACTTCGCCGTAGACCCGCTGATACTCTGCTTCGTCTTGGAGCCGCAACGAATCAGCATTGACCATGGGCGCCAAGGTTCTCGCGAGTTGATCCGGCAATGTGCTGCTCATCGCGGTCCGCAGACGCTCGTAGCCGTCAACCCGCACGAGTCTTCCCGAACCGTCCAATGTTTGGACCAAGTCGAGTTCGCTCATGGCCGCGAACACAGGGCTAGCCACGGGATGCCCGTTGCGCGCCATGGTCTGCGACAGGACGGTGATTTCGTTCTCGTAGCCCGACCCTGATTCACGAATGCGCAAGCGGCTTACGCGTGCCCGCGCGTCCGTTACTGGCTCACGGTCATCGACCGAGGTCTGCCGCTCGAGCCTCTCCGTGACGAGGAATGTAGATCCGTTAGCGGGGGCGTACTGCAACGCCACTGGTTCGGCGACGAGCGCGCCCGCCGCCCACGCGAGCAGGCAAGAGGCGATACTCGCTGACGGGCCGAATCCGCGCCTCATCTGCCGTGCGGACTCGCCAGCAACCCGCAGCATCCTGCGGCGAAAGCGCCGACCGGCTAAAAGGTGTGACCGTCGTTCAGGGTCAGGCGGAAGGGTTCTTTCCGCAGGCCCGCCGCGACGCCGTCAATCGTGAGCATCGTGCCAGCCCGCACACCCGTGCGTCTCCGGTTCTCGAGGTTGAGCACTACTTCGATCTGCCCCCCGGGCTCGCTGGTGAGATTGATCGTGGCCGGGCGCTCGGGCGGGTTCGACGACACCACGTAGAGCCTCATTTTGGGTGCGAGAGCGCCATTGAGCTTCGCCCACGTGGCGTCTCCTTGCGCTCCCAGCAGAACTTTCTTGAGATCCAAGTACGCCCACAGCAGGGGATTTTCCTTGCGCGACTTCTGCTCGGCGTCGAACGCCCGCTGGGCGTCTGTCTGCAATTCGACACGGTCGCCTGGAACGGCCGATGCCTTGGCCATCTCTTCGAACTGCGGCCAGTACAACCCGAGGCTTTCCTCGCCGTAGTTGTTCCGGATCAGGTTCTGGACGTATTCCTTCACTTGGGCCCGACCCTCGGGCGCCATCGCGTTCGGTCCGTCGTAGACCACTGCCCGAGCGAACGCGGCAAATGCGATGTCGTACTTCGCGGCGTCCTTCTGGTCCAGCACCACCTGCCCGAGCCAGTAAGCGACCTGCGCCCGCGTCGGGTCAATCTCCAGCACTTTGCGGAACGAGTCCTCGG
This sequence comes from Bryobacterales bacterium, assembly GCA_965242625.1. Lineage (GTDB taxonomy): Bacteria > Acidobacteriota > Terriglobia > Bryobacterales > UBA6623 > VXMF01. Next base: position 3,774,141 of record CBDEST010000005.1, read on the forward strand.
CACCGGGGTTGTCTTTCTGCTGCATCTGGGCCCAGCCCACGGTCGTGTGAGCCGACGCCTCCGCTTGGGAACGCGCGTTGTCCCATTGCTCCTGAGGAACCGTATCGGGCTTAGTCCCGAAGTGCTGAGGGATGCTTGCCAGCACTGCCCTGGCAGCCTGCGTGGCCTCGCCTACGAACCCCTCGTCGGCCTCGCCGAGATACGGGCTGTACAGCGTGATCGCGTAGTTCGCGGCGAAGTTGCCTTCCACCTTGGTCAGAACTTCCTTGGCAGCCTTGACCGCCTCGGCCGTCTTGCCAGCCTTCTGGTAGCTCTCCAAGTAGAACTGGGAACGTTCGACGTGGTAGTCGGTCTCGGCGTACTTCTGGCTCCACTCGTCGAGGAGCGCCAGCTTCTTGACAGGGTCCGCCTCGCCGTAGACCTTGACGATGATGTCGTACTCGGCCCGGTCCTTGTACTGCTTCTCCTGTGGGTTGGGCACGGCGACCGTTGCGAGCAGCAGCGCTAGGCAACTGGCAAGTGCGATTTGCGTAGATTTTCTCAGGATCATCTCGAAGCTCCGCGATCGTCCGCCGACCGCTCAACAGGGAATGATGGCACAACTCCCCGCACCGCGCAATAGCACAGGCGGTCAGGAAGTCGTATGCACACCTCCTAGGACGCGAGTATAGGACAACGTGCGATGCAGCGTCAAGCCTTCCAGAACTGACCCGCGGGCAGTCACGTCTTGTGTCGAAGAGAAATGACTGCGCCTGCGTTGTATCAGGAGACCAGTTGCCCGAGGTGTTGGGTACGCAGTTGCCATGCTCGCTCCTACCCGTCCGTCCACGCCGGCGGTTGACAGGTCGAAATTCCCGACATGCAACGATTCCGGATCGCGTCCGCCGATGGTGCCTCCATAGCTCTCCGGGCGCGGCGACGCTGCCCGCAGGCGCGGGCGTTCGGAAGTGGCGGTGCCGAGGCGGGGAGCAATGCACCGAGGCGACCCAATGCCAGATGTGCCACGCCAACCGGGGGAGTCCAATCGGCGAATCTCGACAGCAACGCGTGCATGCCGGCACCGCGTACCGCTCGCCAGATAGGGTCGCGGGTGGACCTATCCCTCCCCTCGCCATCCGGCAGCCTCTCGGTCCAGTCGTGGAACTCCCGTATCCGCCGTGAAGGCCCGGCGATCATCCACCCGACTGTCGCGCGCCGCTGGGTTCGCGGCAATCCGCGAGTGGGCCGACTCGGCGCAGCCCGGCAACGTTGCAGTGACTCGGCCGGGGCGGCAGCGCGAATTGTCATGGAGTCGATGGAGAGCCCTCGGAATCCAAGTCGCCGACGCGACTCGCGCTACGTTGCCGCAGTGCCCTGAATGAATTGCTAGGCGTGGTCCGGGAACTTTCCGCCGCCACCGGCGAGGCTCCGCCAGCTCGACTTCCCGCTATCGCTCGCAATTCACACCAGCGTTCACGAACCGTGAACGCGGCGTGTCAGTGAGGGCGATGGCGCCAAGCAGGGTGTCCGCCGCCCAACTGGGAGCCACCATGCGACCCGCCCGAATCGCACGCGCCATCGAGCTATACCCACTATGAATTCGGCGAACCTAGCCGTGGACTACGTTGGCGCTGTCCGCGCGCCGAGAGTCCAGTTCGATACGTGGGCAACATCCCCCAAGCTACGATTCGCGGTACCTTCTAGAGCCGTCATTCGAATTCGGCGCATCGCGATCGGCATCCTTCAGAGCGACGTTAGCCTTCCCGCCAGGCGACTGCGTTCAATCTACTCGACCGTCGCAACAACACACAGTTTATGTATTGTTGCAGCGATGCATTAGCTCTGAAAATAAATTTCGGCATCCGCTTGACAGGGCTCGCACCGGTTTGTTAGACAATAGGATCAGTGCCTCCCGCAAGTCTCAATCGGCGCGCGGATCAGTCGGGCCGTTCACACATGTCCGGGGATTCACCGACATATCGAGGCAGGTTTCTCGGACGCTCAACTCAGGAAGGGTAAACCAATCATGGACATCAACGCTGTGCTTGACGAGCTGCACGCCGACCTCAAGCAGTCGACCGACGCTCTCGCCGGTCTGCAGACTTTCGTCGCTGCGAAGCCGAGCCTCAAGAAGATCACCGACGGGATCGAGCAGGAGCGCGCGCTCATCGAGAACGCGATTCTGGCGCTCGACGCCCTCGCCCGTTCCAAGGGCAAGCGGCGCGGCCGTCGCCCCGCTTGGATCGAAGAGCTCCGCGCGGGCAAGGACTAGCTTCGCAACATCGCTTTCGGCGGGTATGGTCCGCCGCCGATCAAGGCGATGGTCGCTAGGGATTCTCCGTTCGCGGGAGTCCCTAGTACAAGAGGTAGCGGTGCCGCCGGGCTCGAAACTCGTTCAGAGAGTCGATCTGGCGGCCCGCCACTGAAAGAGCGTCCATGCCTTGATTGAGGTGTTCCACAACCGCTCGATTACCGATCAGTTTCTCTGTCTTGCCGAGATCAACGCGTTCGGCATGCAGATTCGTCAGGGTGCTTGCGATCACCATGCCGAGTAGCGTCGGCTGGAGTTTGTCCCTGTCGGTAATCGTGAATTGGATCCCGTCGATGACGATGCCTGCGAACACCGAAGACTGCGGCAGCTGTCTTCGGGAATAAACCCGGATCCCGGGCAGCGAAGCCTTGCGAACCGCACTGGCCAAGGCAGCCCCGTCGATCCAATCCGCGCCCACGAACTGGAACGGGGTGTCCGTGCCTCGTCCGACCGAGTAATCGCTCAGCCATTCGAGCATCGCGATGCCCGGATACAGGGTCGCTTGATCGAGCGTCCTGATGTTTGGCGAGGGGTTAATCCAAGGAAGCGAGGTCTCGTCGAACCAGAGGCTGCGGTGCCACCCCAGCATCTCCACAACCTCGAGATCAACGCCTATTTCCCGTTCCTCATTAAACATCCGCGCGAGTTCCCCCACGGTCATGCCGTGGCGTACAGGAAGCGAGTGGTACCCGACGAAGGATTCCAGAGCGGTCTCGAGCACCGGCCCTTCGACCGCGACGCCATTGATCGGATTCGGGCGGTCCAGAACGTAGAACTCGACACCGGCTTGAGCCGCGGCTTCCATGGCGAACCCCATCGTGGTGATGTACGTGTAGAACCGGCTACCGATATCCTGGATATCGAAGACCAACGCGTCCAACCCATCCAAGGATCCCTCCGGCGGCCTCCGCCGCTCGCCGTGGTAGAGACTGACGACTTCGATTCCCGTGCGGGAATCCAATCCGTCGGCGATCCGCGCCTGATCGAGCGTTCCATCAAGTCCGTGCTCCGGTGCGAAGATGCGCTGCAGGTCGACGTTCTCGGATGCGTGCATGAGATCGATATTGCGTCGACCGAGCCTGTCGATACCCGTATGGTTCGTCAGTAATCCGATTCTCTTGCCGCTGAGAAGCGCAAAGCCATCCGCCGCTAGCCTGTCCAGTCCCGTCTGCATGTCTGCATAGGGGGCAGTCTCGCGGCTGGCGTTCGGCAACGATCCATCTCGCGACGCGGTCGCGTCGGCCACATCCAGGTTCGCGGCAGTAATTGATGCCACGACGCTGCGCAACCGGACAACAGAAGTGCCTGCTTTCGGATGGACGCGGTTGGTCATGAGCGCAACGAACGAATCGGTGACCGGGTCAATCCAGAGGGACGGTCCTGTGTATCCGGTGTGACCGTAGGAAGCCGTTCCGAACAAGTCGCCCCGCGGGGATGAATAAGGAGTGTCGATGTCCCAACCGATGCCTCGCGCGTCCTTGCCGGCCGGGCTCTGCGGCGTACGCATGCGCAAGACGCTCAATGGACTGAGTATCCTGACGCCGTCCAGCTCGCCCCCGCCCAGCATCATGCGGGCGAATCGAGCCACGTCGGTCGCGGTCGAAAACACTCCAGCTTGACCTGATACTCCGCCCATCATGCGTGTGGTCGGATCGTGGACTACACCCCGCAGGATCGTTCCGTCAGGGAGTCTTTCTGTCGGAGCGATGCGATCGCGGAGTTCGCCGGGGGGCATGAACATGGTGTCGTGCATGCCGAGCGGTTCGAAGATTCGCTCCCGCGCGAACTGGTGCAGCGGTGTGCCGCTGGTCCGCTTGACAATCTCCGCCAGCAGGATGTAGTTGATGTCGCTATAGACGAACTGCGACCCCGGCGGGCGGATCGGCTTTTCGTTCAGCGCGAGGCTGAGGCCGTGCTGGTAGCCGCTCCACGGCGGCTCGAGATCCAAGGTCGGACGCAGCCCCGAATAGTGCGTTAGCAATTGCTGGATCGTGACTCTCTCTTGCGAGCGGAATTCTGGCAAGTACTGTTGAACGCGATCCTGCAACCGCACTTTGCCCGCTTCGACGAGCATCATGACCGCCGGGGCCGTGGCCATCACCTTGGTAAGGGAAGCGCAGTCAAATATCGTGTCGGCGGTCATCGCTTCTCGTTGCGGCTCGATGCTCCGCGAGCCATAGCTCGCATAGTGCAGGGTTCGACCGCGCGACTCGATCCAGGCAACGGCTCCGGGCGTCAATCCGTCGGCAATCGCCTCGTTGATCGCTGCGTCAAGCTTCGGCGACCCCACCCAATCGGCTGGTCGAGCGGCCGAGCAACCTAGGATGACGAGGATTGCTAGCGTCAGGAAGCGCACCGGATTGGAGGACGGTTCCGGCAATGGTGCTTTAGCGAGCGACACCAATCCATCGTAGCAACGGTTCCTGAAGTCCCGGTGTCCTGGGCGAGGCTTCGACCACCGCGGCAGATCCGTCTGCGCGGATGAAACCATTGATGCGATCAGCCCTTGCCCCGCGGTGAGCGGCGGCCAGTGACTCGCACCTCCCCTCGCTTCGGCCCCTTCCGCATTGCCTGGCCGGGTTCGCGCGGGCGCTGCCTTGCTAACTCGCTAGAAATCCATGCGAGGTTCGTCCATCGATCCTGCGCTGAGATCCGCCGCAGTGGGCGAAACCGAGGTTCGGCCACGGTGTTGGACTTCAGAAAGTGCCGGTACCGTGCTGTTTGGAAGGTCCCGGCTACACGATCTCCGCATGGGTGGTGCCTCGTTTGCGCGTTGGACTTTCACCAATCTGCGATCAGACTCGCCTATGCGGTCCCTAGCCCGGTCGAGGCATCGTCACGAAGCTACCGACCGACGGTCTCTGTCGGGTGGTCCAAGACACACGCGACTGCGTGGCGGGGGTGTCGCACTGGCGCGGTCACCCGGCCAAAAGGGGAGGGTGCCGCAGCGGCCGGAAAGGAACGAACAGCCCTGCGGCGTGGAGACTCATCACACGACCGATGCGTCTCGTGGATCAGGATATCACGACACGGTACTTGACTCAAGTTTAACGTTGGTGGCAGCCAAGGACTCTAGATCGTCCACAGTTCAAGCTGACAGCCATCGGCCAGCGCGTCACCCCCACTGCACTCGGTGTTTAGTAGCTGACCCAATGCGTCTGGAACTTCTTTTTCGTGTTGACCGAACCCTTCCACGCCCTCCGTCTACTGAAGCGACGGCAAGCACTCGAGTATGCGGTCGAGACACGAGTGGATTTCCTTGAACTCCTCACTGGTCCCGTTGCGCAGGTCATCGATCTTTGCTTCCACTCGATCCGGATTGTCCTTGATGCGACGGATCGACATCACTACCCAGACTCCTCCGCCGGCCAGTAAGAGTAGTGCGGCTAGTGCCCCGCCAGGCCTAACGCTCCCAGAGTTGAACCAGTGCGTTAGTCATCGCGTTCTTCCCACCCGCGTGCGAGCCGCCGATGTTCCAGAGGAGCCCCTGTTCCGATCCTACATTGATCGGATACGTCCTATTCCATCTAGCCCAACTCTGCGATTCCGTACAGTGTGGTCTGCTTAGTCCATGTCTTTTCATGGACATACGATGATCATGGGGTGATAACGTCACTCCATGACTTGAAGAGCAAGCGGCCGGCCTTGTGCGATGGTTTCGAATCGCACGAGGGAATAGCGCAGAGGATGGCCGGAATTCGTCCGCTTGGAGCGAATGCTTGGCGAGGCGTGACCGGATACTCCATGTCACCCCCGGTACGCCGAAGCTCAAATGGCCGTCCGACCCTTCGATCCGAGCACAAGGGTCAGAGTGTCCGGTTGAAGATGGACCGTGCCATACTGGATTCAGAGCTTCGATAGCGGTTCCTCGCCCGCCGTCATGCGCCTCTTCGCGCTGATCGAAGCCTCACGGCGGGTGCATGCACAATCCCGTCAGGAACTGGAATGCTGGATCGAGCTTACTTGCGCCGGAACATCGATGAGGTCAGGGCCCGCCTCGCCGAGCGCGCCGATCCCGCGACACTGGACGAATTCGTAGCTACCGACGGCCAGCGTCGCGAGGCGGTAACGGAAATCCAAGCGTTGCAAGAGCGGCGAAACGCCTTGTCGGCCCGGGTCGCCAAGGCCAGAAGGGCAGGCGAGGACGCCTTGGATATCGTCAAGGAGTCCAGGGAAGTCCACGCTGCGATCCACGAGCGCGAAGCGTCCGTGCATGAACTAGACGAGGCGATGGACTCGATTCTGAGCAGCATTCCGAACCTGCCTCACGAGTCCGTGCCCCCCGGCCCTGACGAGTCGGCAAACCTCGAGATTGCTCGCTGGGGCGAGCGACCGGACTTCGATTTCCAACCCAAGCCGCACTGGGATCTTGGCGTCGATCTGGGCATTGTCGACTTCGAGCGGGCGTCGAAGCTAGCCGGTTCGCGGTTCGTCGTCTACATGGAAGCGGGGGCGAAACTCGAGCGCGCCCTCATGAACTTCATGCTCGACGTGCATTCCCAGGAGCACGGCTACAAGGAGGTCTTGCCCCCGTTCATCGCCAACTCCAAGTCTCTGTTCGGAACTGGACAGCTGCCGAAATTCTCGGAAGATCTCTTCAAGCTCGAAGGCACTGACTACTGGCTCGTTCCGACAGCCGAGGTTCCGCTGACCAATCTGTTCGCCGGGGAGACCTTCGCGGATGGAGATCTGCCCATTCATTTGGCAGGCTTCACTCCTTGCTTCCGTAGCGAAGCTGGATCCTACGGTCGCGACGTGCGCGGCGTCATTCGTCAGCACCAGTTCCAGAAAGTCGAACTCGTCCGTATCGTCAAGGCCGAGGACAGTTACGCAGCGTTGGAACAGCTGACCGCGGACGCCGAGGACATCCTCAGGCGCCTGAACCTGCCGTACCGCAAGGTGCTGCTCTCCAGTGGAGACATGGGGTTCAGCGCTGCCAAGACGTATGACCTGGAGGTTTGGCTGCCGGGCCTAGGCGAGTTCAAGGAAATCTCTTCGTGTAGTAACTTCGAAGACTTCCAAGCTCGGAGGGCTGGCATTCGGTACAAGAGGGCCCCCGGACGCAAGGGCAAGGCGGAGTTCGCGCACACGCTTAACGGCAGCGGCTTGGCCATCGGACGAACATGGCTCGCCATACTCGAGAATTTCCAGCAGTCCGATGGAGCCATTGTGGTGCCTGCCGCGCTTCGCACGTACCTGAACGCCGAGACGATCAATTCCCAAGGCGAATTGGTCTGAGCGCACGTCAGCCCATGCCTCGCGAAGACGGTCGCTCCGTCCTCCGGCGTTTGCGATAATCGCGAATCGCTTGCGCAGGTGTCCGGGCGAGCGGCAATGCTGGAATGCCTTTGCCTTAGCCGTTTGCTCGCGCCCCGTTGCAAGTCACGGAGGATCGGATGTGGATGCGTGTCGCCCTAGCCCTGTCGTTTTGCCTGTTGCTCAGCTGGGCCCTCTCGGCTCAGCGTGACCGGACCTTGGCTCTTGAAGTCGGGCGCGGCGACACGGAGTTCCTCCCGCTCGGCAAGGAAGCGGACGGCCTTCCCGGCGATTTCGTCCTGAGGAACAACAAGATTCACGCGCTCGTTTCCGGGGCGCAGCCGTTCCGTCGAGCCAATATGTCGACGGAATACGACGCCGTGTTGCAGGGTTGTCTGTACGACCTAGATGTGCTCGGAACTGCGAACGACCAGTTGACGGCATTGCGCCCGGGCGGCGAGAGCGGGCCGATTTCCTACGTTCGCGTTGTGGACGACGGCTCGTCCGGGGCTGCCGTGGTGGAAGCGGTTCGCACGGCTGTCATGGGTGAAGGGCTGTACACCAGGCATGAGTACCGCCTCGAGCGCGACTGGGAGTACCTGCTTGTCACGTCTACGTACCGGAACGATTCATCCGCTCCCATGGCCATTCGACCGGCCCCGCTTTGGAAGGGTCTCGACCGGGAGCTGACGGTCGGAGTCGTACGAGTGGCCGATAGCATCGACCCGTTTGACAAGCGCAGCTATGGCGTGGCGCCCGCTGACGCCGCCCCCTGGCCCGACGAAGAGACGCTCCAGCCCGGAGCCGAGCGGACGTTTCGCGTACTTGTCGCAGTTGCCGATTCCCCGGTAGCCGCTTACGGCGTGCTCGCTGCGGAGAGCGGCCCGACAGGGGAGGTCGTGGGAGCCGTCAAAGATGCGGACGGCCAGCCGGCTCTGCGAGGCGCGCTGCAAGTCGAAGTGAGCGGTGTCGAACTCCCGCATTACCCCGACGCCGAAGGGCGCGTCTCGTTTCGGCTCCCGGTCGGCATGCACAGGGTTCGATTCGACGATATCGGCCGCGATGCTGTGGAGCACCAACTCGAGGTGCGCAGGGCCCGACCAGCCCGCCTCGATCTAGCAGTCGACAACGCATCGAGGGTTCGGATACGGATCATCGACACTGACGGCTCGCCGTTGCCGGGCAAGGTGCAATTCCTCGGCGCGGACGGGACGGAGACGCCGAACTTCGGTACGGACTACCGGGTTCACGGCGGGAATCACCAGTACCAGACTCATGACGGACATGTCGATCAGCAGGTACCGCCCGGTTCGTACCTCGTACGGGTCACGCGCGGGCCCGAGTACGACATGGTGGAACGCCGCATCCGAGTCGCTAAAGGGGAGACAGTCGAGTTCGATGCCCGTCTGGAGCGCACGGTGGATACGACAGGGTGGGTCAGCACCGACTTTCATTCGCACTCGACCCCTAGCGGAGACAACTACTGCCGCACGCGAGATCGGATCATCAACTTCGCGGCCGAGCATCTCGAGTTCGCGCCCACCACCGAACACCAGCGCTTGTACGACTGGGCGCCCGTGATCGAGTCCCTGGGCCTGACCGGTCGCATCAAGACCGTCCCGGGCATCGAGTTGACAGGGTCGGGCCAGCACTTCAACGCGTTCCCGTTCGTTCCGGACCCGCTTGCTCAGAACGGCGGAGCGCCGCTCTGGAACTACGATCCCCGCCTGAACGCCATCGTGCTCCGTAACTGGGGCACTCCGACTCTGGACGGCGGCTCGCGGACTGATGATTCCATTAACGCCCGATTGGGAATCGAACCGCTGGGAGGCGGTCCCGACCGCTGGGTGCAGGCGAACCACCCCGATGTCGGCGCCGTGTTCTTCGACAGGAACAAGGACGGCATCGCTGACGGTGGATTCGCCGGTCTCGAGGGCCTAGTGGACGCGGCGGAGGTCTGGAGCGCGGAGATCCTCAATCTGAATCCGCGCTACGAGTCGTCCGGTCGTCCCAATCGCACGTTTGGCTGGCTCCAGATGTTGAATCAAGGGCGCCATGTCTGGTGCGTCGCGGTGAGTGACGCGCATCGGATCTTCGGGGACGGCGTCGGCGGCTGGAGAACCTACGTGCCAAGCTCAACGGACAGCCCGGGTTCAATCGACTACGAGGAGATCGTTCGCAACGCGAAGGCCGGCCGGATGATGATCACGAACGGCCCGTTCTTGCGCGTCACGACCGGCGACGGTTCGCCGATCGGCTCGACCTTGATCCGCGAGGGGCACGTCGACCTCGAGGTCGAGGCGCAGGCTCCGAACTGGCTGGATATCGACCGCGTGCAGGTCCTCGTTAACGGTCGGCAGCCCGAGGCCTACAACTTCCGGAAGCGTGACGTTCCCGGACGGTTCTCGGACGGCACCGTCAAGTTCGCGCAGACGATCCGTGTCCGCCTCCAGCAGGATGCCCACCTGATCGTTGTAGCAACCGGCGAGGGATCGAATCTCGAGCGAGGCTGGGGGCTCGATCCCAAGGCGAAGCTCCGACCGGTCGCTTTCACGAATCCGATCTACGTCGATGTGGATGGCAACGGATTCCAGGCGAACGGCGATACGCTCGGGTTCCCCTTGATGACATCTCCGCAGTCCGACTGATCTTGGCGCAGGGTCGAGCGCTCAGTCATAGCGTCCGAGCCAGTCGTTCCAACGCACGCGCACGACATCGGCGAACGCTGCCAGGCCGTCGCTCATCCCCACGCGCGTATCCGCGGAGTTGTACCAGCGCACCGGCACTTCCGCCACCTTGAAACCGAGCTTCCGAGCTAGGAAGAGTTGCTCCACGTCGAATCCGAATCCGTCAAGCCGCTGCCTTGCGGCGATCTCCGCAGCTGCCCGCCCGCTGAAGAGTTTGAATCCGCACTGGGTGTCCTCTATCCGCAGACCGGTTAGCAGGCGCATGTGGAGGTTGAAGACACGTCCCATCGCTTCCCTGTAGAACGGCTGGTGCGCCCCGATCAGGGAGCGGTCCAAGGCGCGCGAGCCGATGGCGAGGTCGCAATCGCCGGAGAGTGCGTCGCGGGCCAGTTTTTCCAGTTCGTCGATCGGTGCCGACAAATCGGCGTCCGTGAAGAGCCGCCAGTCGTGCTGGGATTCGACCAGCCCGCGGCGCACGCTGTAGCCCTTGCCGCGATTCGAGGCGTTGCGAATCACCGTTAGCGATGCCCCGGCGTCACCCAGAGCTTGGGATTCCCCACGCGCGACCTCGCCGGTCTGGTCGTCAGATCCGTCATCGACGACGATCACCTCCACGGGCTTGAACTGGTGGGCCTCGGCCAAGTAGCGGGCCAAGCTTCGCAGGGTCTCTGGCAGGCGAAGCTGTTCGTTGAACGCCGGAATGACGATGCTCAGGGACGGCAAAGCGATGAGTTTCGGTTGATCTGTGGCGAAATCGCCGTCAACACCCGATCGCCCGCGTGCGCAGGGCGCGGTAATAAGGCCGGCACTCGTCCAGCAGCTCCTCCAGATCGGGCGGAAGCGGGGCGGTTTTGGGCGTGTATGGCTGGAAGCCCGTCGAGCGGTGGACGTTGCGATACCAGTGGGAAGCCCACACGCCGTCGAACGCCTTGGGTCCGGCGGGCCAGCGGAGCATGCCTTCGTCGAAGTCCAGGCCGAGGTATGCGCAGAGCGCTTGGATGCCGCGACGGGGATCGAGCAGCAAGTCGCGAGAGTCTAGAACGCCGGGCCGCTGTCCCCACGACTCCAACAACTCGATCAGCTCGCATTGCCGAGCCAGCCCGGTGTCGCGCAGCGTCGGGGGGCCGATGCGGAGTTTCAGCGACGGCAGCATCTCGCGCGGGTCGCGAGTGAGGAAGACATTGACTGTCTCGCGGAGGAATCCGAGATCCAAGTCCACTAGGTGATGGGCCATCTGCTTGAAGAAGACGACCGGAGAGTCGCTCGGCCCGAGGATCTGGTTCCTCACGACGCGCTCGCCCTCGGAGTCCTGGGCCGCGACGCATTGCTCCCGGAGCGGGTGGTCGGCTCCGGAGACACGCAAGAAGTGCGCGTAGAGCGGCTCGTCAACGACATGCGTGTCAGCTCGCCTCGAGAACGAGTACAGCAGTGCCGTAGAGATGTTGCGCGGTCCGGACCACAGACAGATTCGCTTGGTTCGGTCGGACATCGGCTCGCGGTGCGGCTCCGAGGGCGAGCTTGCTTCCATGCGACCAGCATGGCGATACTCCCGCAACCGCGAGGCATCCCCGCCAGCTGGCTGTATTGCCCATTCTGGCACGAATCCCGGAACCGCCCCGCCGACCGGAGGTTCCGTCTCGATGGCGTGATTGTCGTACGCCGCGTCTTGTCCTCGGCACGTGCGCGGTCCGCCGATGCACGTGCAAGCGCCGATGCCTCTGCAATGATGGATTCATGCCGAACGCTTCAGATCCGGCAACCAGAAACGTGATCGAACCCGGCACGGTCAACGCGCCCGAGTTCCCTCCCGACCTGAGCTGGCTCAACACGGAGAGCCCGCTCGCGATCCGGCGTCTGCACGGCAAGGTCGTGCTGCTCGATTTCTGGACGCACTGCTGCATCAACTGCATCCATGCTTTAGAGGATCTCAAGCGCCTTGAACGGAAATACAGCAGTGAATTGGTTGTGATCGGCGTCCATGCGGCCAAGTTCGACGCGGAGAAAAATGACGAGGGAATCCGTCAGGCCGTCCTGCGGTACGGGATCGAGCATCCCGTCGTGAACGACTGCGGCATGCGGGTGTGGCAGGAGTACGCAGTCAGGGCTTGGCCGACCTTCGTCCTGATCGATCCCCTCGGCAAGGTGTTCGGCGCCCATTCGGGCGAGCGGGTGTTCGAACTCTTCGACAAGGTGATCGGGCAGATGGTCGAACACTACGACGGCCTAGGCCAATTGGATCGCGCGCCTCTCGAGACGCGACGGGAGGCAGACGCGGTCCCTGACGCGGTGCTTTCGTTTCCCGGCAAGGTGCTCGCTGACGACCGCGGGGGCCGGTTGTTCATTGCCGACACGAATCATCACCGGATCATCGTCGCTGCCCGCGGGGACGGTACGGTTCTGGACGTGATCGGCAGCGGGGATCCCGGGTTGGCGGATGGCCCTGCGAAGGAGGCTCGGTTTCAACGGCCCCAAGGCATGGCGCTCGCTGGCGACGCGCTGTACGTAGCCGACACGGGAAATCACGCGGTGCGACGGGTCGACCTTTCGGAACGCCACGTATCCACGGTGGTCGGCGATGGCCGACAGGACGAGGAATGGGACAGCGCTCCAGCTTCCCTCCAAGGCAAGCGGCTGAATTCTCCTTGGGATCTGCAGCTCGCCCACGGAGTCCTGTTCGTAGCCATGGCCGGGAACCACAAGGTCTTCGGGATCGATCTCGATGGCGGCTATATCGCGGCGCACGCTGGGTCCGGGCGCGAGGATCATGTGGACGGCCCTCTGCTCGCTGCGGCTCTCGCCCAGCCCAGCGGTATCAGCTGTGACACGGACAGCCTTTTCGTCGCTGACAGCGAGACTAGTTCCGTCCGGGCGATCTCGCTGGATCCGCGAGGCGGCCATGTCCGCACCGTGGTGGGCCAAGGGCTCTTCGACTTCGGGGACATCGACGGTACTGGCTCCGCGGTTCGCTTGCAGCACCCCGCCGGGGTAACGTTCGCCCGCGGGAAGCTCTACGTTGCCGACACGTTCAACAACAAGATCAAGTCCATCTCGCTGCCGAGCTGCCGAGTGCGAACGCTAGCGGGCAGCGGTGTGGCAGGTTATCGCGACGGATCCCCGACCGACGCGGAATTCAACGAGCCAGCCGGGCTCAGCCACGCGGCAGGTACGTTGTACGTCGCGGACACGAACAACCACGCTATCCGGACGATCGATATCGCCACCGGCGCCGTCGCGCCGTTTCCGCTCAGGAATACAGCTGACTTGGTGCCCGCGGCGGAACTGCCCGAGGTCTTGCCCGAGTCGATCGTGCGTCCCGGCAGAATCTCGCTCCGGGTGACCGTCGCCCTGCCGGCCGGCCGCGTATGGAATCCGGAAGCCGTGTCGGGCGTGACCCTGCGTGCCGGAGGAAGATCCTATCCCGCGGTCCTGCAGGAGGGCGTGGCGGAGACCTCGTTGGAAGTCTCGGATGACGAGACGGTCGAATTGGAAGCCGTGGTGTACTACTGCGACCAGGGCGGCGGCGCGTGCTTGTACTACCGCGCGGCCCGAATCCTTCCCTTGCGGACCCAGCCGGGCGCTGGAAGCGAGGTGTTCGTAAATCTGGAAGCGAGCCCGCGTTGAGATTCGACGCGGATCAAATCGCTCCCCGCACTAAGCAGAAAGCGATATCATAGGGCGGGCGCACCTCGGTCCGGAGAGTCGCGACATTCGAGGGTTCCGAGGCGCGGAGGGTTCAGAACGAAACATCCGCCGACAGCGATGCGGGGTCGCGTGCGTAGCGCAGCCTGTCGACTTTCACGCCGACTCCGCCATCCGCCATCGAGCAAGTCCGGCTCGTCCGTCGTGCGCTAGCATCTTGCCTCGCAGGGGTATCCAACATGGCCGAAACACTCGCACAACTGTTCAAGACCGTCGTGGAGCACGACAAGCCGGAAGCGATTCTGACCAAGGAGACCGGCGCGTACGCTCCGATCTCCTCCGCGGAGTTCGAGCGACGCGTGCTGCGCCTGCAGACCGCCTTGCTGGACGCCGGACTCGGGCGGGGCGACAAGTGCGCCTTGCTGTCGGAGAACCGCTGGGAGTGGGCCGCGACTGACTTCGCCATGATGTCGGCCGGCATCATCAGCGTCCCGATCTACCCGACGCTCCCTCCCGAACAGATTCGATACCTCTTGGAGCACTCCGAATCCAAGGCCCTGTTCTGTTCCACGCGCGAGCAGCTCGACAAGATCTTGGAGATTCGCGGCCAGCTTCCCGAACTGGGTATGGTGGCGGTCTTCGACGCGGTGAATGAGCCCGATGTCCGGCAGCTGTCGGAGCTGATCGGCGACGGCGCGGTGACCGCAGACGAGCGGGCGCGATGCGAGGCTGCTGCGGACGCCGTAACCGCCGACAGCTTGGCTAGCATCATCTACACGTCCGGAACCACCGGCGTCCCGAAGGGGGTGATGCTTTCGCACGGCAACCTCACGTCGAACATCCGCGACTCCCTGATCGAGGTCGGGACGGACGACGTGGCACTCTCGTTCCTGCCTCTGTGCCATGTCGCGGAGCGCCTCGCAGACTACGTTTACTTTGGGTCAGGCGCCACCGTGGCCTACGCGGAGTCGATTGAGACCGTGGCGGCGAACATGGGCGAGGTGCGCCCGACGATCGCGGTCGGCGTGCCTCGGTTCTTCGAGAAGGTGTACGGCAGGGTGATGGCGGCGATGGCCGCCGCTCCCGCCATTCGCCGCAAGATCTTCGAGTGGGCGGTTTCCGTCGGCAAGGCCGCCACGCCTTACATCGCCAATGGCGAACCGCTCCCGGGGCTCCTTGGATTCAAGCACGGCCTTGCCGAGAAACTCGTGTTCCACAAGCTGCGCGGTCGTCTCGGCGGGCGGATCCGGATGTTCATTTCCGGGGCCGCGCCGCTGCCACAGCATCTCGCCGAGTTCTTCTACGCGCTCGGCTTGCCGATTTACGAGGGTTACGGTCTGACGGAGACCTCTCCGCTGGTGTCGATCAACACCCAGGCGAACCTGAAATTCGGGACGGTCGGGAAGCTCATCCCGAATGTCGAGGTCCAGATCGCTGACGACGGCGAGATCCTCGTGCGCGGCCCCAACATCATGCAGGGCTACTACAAAATGGAGGAGCAGACCGCCGAGGTGATGGACGGGGACTGGTTCCGCACCGGCGACATCGGAAAGTTGGACGGCGAGGGCTACCTCTCCATCACGGATCGCAAGAAGGACATGTTCAAGACTTCGGGCGGCAAGTACATCGTGCCGGCACCGATCGAGAATTCCCTCAAGCGCAGCCAGCTCATCGAGACCGCCGTCGTCATCGCCGAGGGCCGCAATTTCCCCAGCGCGTTGATCGTGCCCGACTTCGCCGCGCTCAGTGCGTGGGCCGAGTCCAAAGGGATCCAAGTCGGTTCCAACGCGGAGCTTTGCGCGCACGAAGCGGTGCTCGCCCACATGATGGACGAGGTCACCGGGCAGTGCAGTTCGCTGGCGAAGTTCGAGCAGATCAAGAAAATCGCTCTGATTCCCAACGACTTCTCCATTGATGGCGGCGAGCTGACGCCGACGATGAAGGTGCGTCGACGTGAAGTGGACAAGAAGTACGCAGACGAGATCGAGGGGATCTACGCGTAACGGTCAGCGGTTCCGGAGAGTCTGACCGGAAGGGGCTCGCAATGTCAGCCCGTGCATGGATCGCAGGCCGGCGGCTCGCGCCACTGGCCCTGTTACTGCTCGCGGGAACCTCCCTTTGGGCTGAGGATCCATACCCGCTACGCGCGGTCGTCTTTGAGGGGACTGAGCGATTCGCGTCAGATGCCTTGGTTTCGGCCATGGGCTTGGAACTCGGCCAGAAGGTGACCAAGCGGGACTTCGACAGCGGATTGCAGCGCCTGCAACGCACCGGGATGTTTGAGAACTTGAGCTATCGGTTCGGTCCTCAAGGCGACGGGTACAGGCTTGTCGTGACGTTGCGCGAACTCCCGGAGTTGTTCCCGGTGCGGTTCGAGGGCTTGGGTGCCGACAGCGAAGCACTATCGGACTTGTTGCGCGAGGCATTGCCGCTCTATGCCGGGGTGCTGCCCCACGGAGGTCCGGCAGTACGCGCGGCGGTGGACGCTCTCCAAGGGTGGTGGAGAAGTCAGGGCGGGGAAGAAGAAGTCGTTGCCGACCTCGTGCCGTCGTCCGGCAATGACCTCGAGATGTTGATCCGGCCCGAACGGATGTCCACCAATATCGCGTTCGTGCGCTTCAAGAACGCCGGGGATGTGGACGCGCGGGAACTGCAGCGGTTGTTCAACTTGGCCGCAGTCGGCGAGCCTTACTCCGAGGCGCGCCTCAAGGAACTGCTGGCCTACAACGCGCGCCCGCTCTATACGGAGCGAGGCTATATGAATGTCGTGTTCTGCCCGTGCGAGACCGGGCCGGACCCGGATTCGGAGGGCCTGTTGGTCGACGTTCATGTCGAACAGGGCGAGGTCTATCGCTTCGGGACCATCACGTGGCCCGAGCCGCTGCCTATCGATCCCGATAGCTTGGCCAAGGTGAACCAGATCGAAGCGGGTTACGCGGCCAACATGAAGGCGGCCTACGACACGATGGCCGCGATCAGCGAAGGCATGAAGCGGCAGGGCTACATGAAGGCCCAGGCGACATTCGAAGAATTCGTCGATCATGACGATCTGCGGGTGGACCTCGAGGTGCAGATTGCCACGGGCCAGCAATACGTGTTTTCGCGGCTGATCATCAAGGGCTTGGACATCCTGTCCGAGCCCACCGTTCGCAAGCGCTGGGGGATGCAACCGGGCGCTCCGTTCGACATTCGGTATCCGGCATACTTCCTGGATCGCGTTAGAGCCGATGCGATGTTCGAGAACCTCAAGCGCACATCGTGGTCTCCCGGGATCGACGAGGCCAACGGAAGAGTGGACGTGACGCTTTATTTTTCGGGCTTGGCCGACGAGCCGTTTCGAAACGATCGCGACGAGATCGAACAGCCGTTCGACTAGGGACAGTTTACTGGAATTCCCTCCATTGAACGTCGAGTGTTTTCATCGTAACTAATTGATTATAAAAGATTTTCCCCTGTTTTCTCGGTCTTGCTTCGAGATGCCTACCATCGGAGGGCCGGAAATTCGGGTTGCGTCCTAATTCTCCCTCAGCTTCTGCATTAATCTTCCGATCTATGGTACTGCATGCTCAAGGGTTACGTCCCGAAGGGATCTGGACAATACGCTCGCACCCCGGCGCAAACCCTTGCCATGAAACGGACTACAGCCCCGCGCCGGTTCGTTCCCAGCAATTCGCCGCTAGGGCCGCGCTCGGTACAGTGCCAAGCGGTAGATCACGGCGCGGGCGGGGATCGCGGGATTGTACAGCACGGTCGCGACCTGCCCGGAACGCAGGTCAGGATTGCGCTCGCTCGCGCTGAGCGACCGGCGCTGGCCCTCGGTATCGAAATTCACTCGGAAAGAGCGCACGCCGCCGCGGCGACGGACGTCCGTGACGAATCCGGCGACAGGCACGCCTGCCGAAATCAGCCGCCGGTGCAGGCGGCGTTGCGCCTCCGCGAATCCCGCGGCCACCAGTAGCATCCCCCCAATGAAGTAAACGAATCGATTCGAGACCGGAGACGTGATCGAGGGCAGGTAGTGCCTCTCCGGGTTGCCGGGCAGGTAGACAACGGGCAAGGCGTCTCCTGATCGGAGCCGTTGGAAAACCCGCGGCGGCAGGCTCCGATTGATTCGGACCGGAATTCCGGACGCCACAGAGAAGCTGTAGCCGATAAAGTACAGCGTCCGGTCGCCCTCGACAGTCCGTTCGTCACGCGAGTGAATCGTCGCCACGGCCTCTACGCCGCCCGCTTCGATTTGGCTCTTGGAGCGGGGCGGCGGGAGTCGCCCGAAGTGCTGGTGCGCGAGCGAGGCGAACACCCCGAGCGTGAGCACCCATGTGGCCACAACAAACCTTCCTCGCTTGGTCAGCACCACTCCGCGGGGCGGAGCAGCTCGCAGTTCGGACTCGATGTTGGCCTCCGCTCCGGATGCCCGGTCGCTACTGGGAGCGATTGCTTCCACAGCGGAATCAGGACGGGCCGCTCCAAGGCCCATGCGCAGTGCGAGCGAGCCGGCTGCTATCAGACCCACTCCGGTCCACAACAGGATTCCACCGGCGGGTAGCGAAATGAGCACCGCGAAGCCGCCGGAGACCGCCAAGGAGGCTCCTACGGTCAGCCAGAATCTACCGGAGGGACGGAACGGCATGCCTGAGATTCAGTTTAGCCATCCTTCGATGCACTCGTTCGGACGTCGTTGCGTGGCCAACTCCGAGACGCGGTCGCTGCTCACCGAGTGGTCGAGCCGTCACCTATGGGGGTAGTCCGGCCGCCGCGAGGCTCGCTCTTCTTTCGAGGCGTAGCCCCGCCTGAGGGGCTCACGTGGCATCGTCGGTCGGGAATTCCCGTCCGGGTTCCGGGCTGTCGGCGCGATGCCGGACGCGATCTGTGTTGAAGTAGTTGTTCGATGACGTTCCTCAAGAATCCGTCCGCGTTGCGTTCCGCACTGGTGCTGCTCATTGCGCTCAGCTGCCTCGGTCTCGCCAACGGCGGGCCTACCGAGGCTAGAGCCGCCACTCCGGACCCGGATCGCTGGGAGCAGGCAATCGCGGCCTTCGAAGCGTCCGATCGCGTGAATCCACCGCCTCGCGGCGGCATCGTCTTCCTAGGAAGCTCGAGCTTCCGACGCTGGGACTTGGACAAGTCGTTTCCCGGCAAGGGCCTGATCAACCGTGGATTCGGCGGGTCGCAGATGGCGGACGCCCTGCGCTACTTGGATCGAATCGTCCTGCCGCTCAAGCCGCGCACGTTGTTCCTTTACGAGGGGGACAACGATATTGCGAACGGCAAGACCCCCGAGACCGTCGAGCGCGAGTTCCGCGAGATGGTCAAGCGCGTCCACGCCGCGCTGCCCGCGACGAAGATCGTATTCGTCGGTGTCAAGCCCAGCATCCGGCGCTGGCACCTGATCGCGACGGTGCGCGAGGCGAACGCCCGGGTGAAAGCGATTACCGACAACAGCGACTTGCTCGAGTTCATTGACGTCGATGCACCCTTGCTGGGCGCGGATGGCAAGCCCAGGGCGGATCTGTTCGTCGACGACGAATTGCACCTCAACGACGCGGGCTACGCGATCTGGGCTGAACTCGTCGCCCCGCATCTGGAGTGACAAGGCGGGCTCGGTTGCCAGACTTCTGCGAAGCCGCCCTGCCGGTCCCGCTGGACAGAACGTTCACCTATTCGGTGCCCGGCGGATTGGCCGGTCGCGTGACGCCCGGCTGTCGCGTGCGCGTCCCGCTGGCGGCTCGCACGGTCACCGGAATCGTATTGCGGACACATAGCGAGGCCCCGGAGCACTCGGTTCGACCCATCGGGAAATTGCTCGACCGCGAGCCCGCCTTGAGCGCCGACCTGATCGATCTGGGCCGCTGGATTTCGCGCTACTACTGCACGCCGGTCGGCGAGGTGTTCCAGGCCATGTTGCCCCTCGCCGGCGAAACGCGCCAAACGCGGATCGTCGCGCTGACCGATGCGGGTTCCCGACTGCTCGACGACGCTCTCGTAGTGGAGCCCACCGAGCGAGCGGTGCTCGAATCACTCCGACGGAAGCCATTGACGTTGCATTATCTGGCGGGCAAGCACGAACATGGCGGAGACGCGATCAAGCGGCTGCACCGGCGCGGCTTGGTTGAGATCAAGAACGTAGTCGAGGAGCGTGACCCGACCATGGCGCGGGGAGCCGCGCTCCGGGTCGAACTCGCATCCATCGATTCAGCTCCGGAAGAGTCTCAAGCAGGGGAACGCTGGTTGCTGGAATACCTCCGCCAACATCCGGGGAGCCACGATCTCAGAGCCCTCGCTGTCCAGCGATCCGATGTTGTCGCCGTAGCCCGAAGACTCGCAAAGGCAGGCGCGGTCCGGATTGAAGTCGTAGGGGATCGCCCGGCCAGCGCGGTGTCCGCCGACCGCCACGAATTGAGCGAGGATCAGCGCGTCGCGCTCGAGTCCATTCGTGAGGGTCTCGCGGCCAAGAGCTTCCAAACCTTCCTGCTGCATGGCGTAACTGGCTCTGGAAAAACCGAGGTCTACCTACGAGCGACCGAAGAGGCGTTGGCGCTCGGCCGCACGGTCTTGCTGCTCATGCCCGAGATTGCACTCACGCCGGCATCCGCCGAGCAGTTTTTCGGATGGTTCGGGGATCGTGTCGCCGTTCTGCACAGCGGACTCGGAACTAGGCAGAGATCGGATCAATGGCGCCGCGTGCGCGACGGCAAGGCGCGGGTCGTGCTCGGCACGCGCAGCGCGGTGTTCGCGCCGCTGAGCGATTTGGGCTTGGTCATCGTCGACGAGGAGCATGACAGCAGTTACAAGCAAGCCGAGGCACCGCGCTACAACGGCCGGGATGTCGCGATCGTGCGCGGCAGATCCAGCGGCGCGGTTGTGCTGGTCGGATCGGCCACGCCAGGCTTGGAGACATGCTTCAACGCTCGTAACGGCAAATACGCTCAACTGACGATGCCGAAGCGCATCATGGAGCGCCCGCTGCCAGCTGTGCGGATCGTCGACATGCGGCGCGAGTTCTCCGAGACCGGCTGTGATCTCCTGTTTTCTCGGGAGCTATCCACCGCGGTGCGGGACTGCTTGTCCCGAGGCGAGCAAGCCATGATCCTGCTCAATCGCCGCGGGTTCTCGACGTTCGTGCTGTGCCGGTCATGCGGCCACCGCATTGAGTGCGGCAATTGCTCGGTGACCCTTACCTACCACCGGCGTGACAAGTGCCTGCTGTGCCATTTCTGCGAGCACTCGGAGCCGGTGCCGGGACGCTGTCCGGCATGCGGCCGCAAGTACCTTCACTTCCACGGCAGCGGCTCGGAGAGGGTCGAAGCCGAACTGCGCGAGAACTTCCCGGAAGCCCGGATCGCCCGCCTGGACCGGGACACGGTGCAAACCCGGGACTCTTACGAGACCATCCTCGGGGCATTTCGCGATGGCGAACGCAACCTGCTCGTGGGAACGCAGATGATCGCGAAGGGGCACGACATCCCCAACGTCACCCTCGTCTGCGTGGTAGACGCCGATGTCGGCTTGGGGTTGCCGGACTTCCGGGCTGCCGAGCGCACGTTTCAGCTGCTCACGCAGGTCGCGGGCAGGGCGGGTCGCGGCGAGAAGCCCGGACAGGTGCTGGTTCAGACCATGAATCCCGAGCATTACGCGATCGAACTCGCTGGCAAGCAGGACTACGAGGCGTTCTACCAGCGAGAAACCCGGTTTCGGAAGGCGATGTGGTACCCGCCGTACACCTCAATCGCCACTATCCTCGTGCGCAGCCCTGACCTGAGCGAGGCGGTGGCGATGGGTAGCGCGCTGGGCAAACACCTGACACCAACTCCGGAGGGGCTGCGAGTTGTCGGGCCGGCATCGGCGCCCAAGGCCAAGCTCCGCACGGAGTACCGCTTTCAGTTCCTGGTCAGATCGGTGAATCGCAAGTCGCTAGCTGAACTGCTAGCCAAGGCGCGCGGATTCGCGGAGCGACAGAAATGGCCCGCGACGGCGCTGATCATCGATGTCGATCCCGTCGATTTCTTGTAGGTGCCATCCCGGTCTTTTCGTCCCCAGCCACTGATCCAGGGGGGCGGACGGAACGGCGGGGCGGCGCTCCGGACCGGAGCTAGCGTTTTGATCGCTCGTACTGGCGCAATTCGCGCACGGCGCGGTTGTGGTCCCGGAGTTTCGCCGAGAACACATGGCCTTGGCGCACGCCCGGCGCAGCCACGAAGAACAGGAAGTCGCTCTCGGACGGAGCGAAAGCCGCCTTCAGCGATTCCAGCCCCGGACTCGCGATAGGCCCCGGGGGGAGCCCCTTGTGAATGTAGGTGTTGTACGGATGGGGATCTTTCAGGTCGGAAAGATAGATCTTCCCGCGGTACCGATTCTCCAGCAGCAACCCGTAGATGATCGTCGGATCGCACTGCATGAGCATGCCGCGCCGGATCCGGTTATGGAAGACTGACGATACGAGGCCGCGTTCCGTGTGCCCCACGGCTTCTTTTTCGATCATCGAAGCGATGATGACTGCGTCCCAGTCCTCGATTTCTACAGTTCGCTGGGCCCGCGCCTCGTCCAGCGCCTCGCCGAATCCGGCGACCATCGCCTTGAGCAGGTCTCCTGCCGTCGCACCCTTGGAGAGGCTGTAAGTCTCGGGGAACAGAACTCCCTCGAGAGACTCCGCTTGCGGTAACCGATCCTTCACCGGGCCGGGATCGGCAGTGAGTGCCAGCGCTTCGTCCCGCGCCGCGAGGCCCGCCATTGCGATCGCGTCCGCGGTCTGAAAGCGATTCAGTCCCTCCGGAATCGTCAGCGGATACAGCAGGACTTTGCCTTCCGCCACGATCGCGAACGCCTCGGCTGTCGAGACAGGTCGCTCGAACATGTACTCCCCAGCCATCAGCGTGGCGTTGAGATTCCATGCCCGCTCCCAAAGGAACAGCCACCAAGAGTTGATTACGCCGGCTGCCTTGAGTTGCTCCCCGATACGTCGGGAACTAGAGCCTCGCTCGATCTCGATCACGATCGGTTCGGGAAACGGCTCGGCAGGCGGCCCTCCGCAAGAGATGCAGCACGCGAGGGCTGCTGCTGCGGTTGCGTTATGGCTCAACCGCGTCAAGGTAGCTCTCCAGAATCAGAATCGCAGCGACGCGATCCGTGGCTCCGCGCTCGCGCGAGGCCTTGCCGATCGTCTCTGTCGCGCTCCAGCTCGTCAGGCGCTCATCCCACATTCGGACATCGACTGCGGCGTGCTTCGCCAGGCGTCGCGCGAAACGCGTGGCGAGGTTCGTTGACGCGCTCGGACTGCCGTCCATATTGAGCGGGTTGCCGACGATCACGGTTTCGATCTTGCGCTCGCGAATCACGTCCGTCAGCGCTTCCAGATCCCGTCGAATGTTCGTCCGCTCCATGGTGGGGAGGCCGTGCGCGGCGATGCCCAACTCGTCTGTCACCGCGATTCCAATCCGGCGCGTCCCCCAGTCCAGCGCCATCACCCGCATCAGCAACTCCCATGTGCATCGAAGCGTCCGAGCGCCGCCTACCGCTTGAGTCGCATCTGCTCGATAGAAACGTCCCATGGCTGGGGAGGCAGCGCATCGTACCGGGGTCGGCCATCGCGTTCCGGCATGGCGTCAGCGACGGCCCGCAGCTTGTTCAGAGCCGCAGTATGTTCGGCGGACGAGCTGGCGAGTAGGTTGCTCGCCTCGCCCGGGTCCTTGCGGAGATCGTAGAATTCGCGGATCGAACCGTCGTGAACATGGATCTTGTAACGTTTGTCGCGAATCACGCGGGGCGCGTAGTCCAAGACCCCGCGCACGCCCCTCTCGTCGAGGATTCCTGCGCCGAATCCCATGGCGAGGATCCAGTCTCTCGGCCCGGTCTTCTGCTTGCCGAGAATTACCTTCGCGATGGACTTCCCGTCGACCGGGACGTCTTGGGGA
This sequence comes from Bryobacterales bacterium, assembly GCA_965242625.1. Lineage (GTDB taxonomy): Bacteria > Acidobacteriota > Terriglobia > Bryobacterales > UBA6623 > VXMF01. Next base: position 3,797,921 of record CBDEST010000005.1, read on the forward strand.
AGCGCTGCCCCGGCCAGTTCGCAGAATGTGGGCAATAGGTCAGAGAAATCGGTCAGCTCGTCGGTCTCGGTCCCCGCTGGGACGAGCCCCGGTCCGTTCACGATGAACGGCGCCCGCGGACCGTTCTCGGTGAGCTTCGCCTTGCCACCCTTGACCGTGCGGCCGTCCAGACTCCCGGTGATGCCGCCTGCGGTGCCGTTGTCCGTTGTGAAGATGATGATCGTGTTGTTCCGAACTCCGGCGTCATCGATGGCCTTGACCAACTTGCCCACGAGGTAATCGGTGTAGCGCACCATCGCTTTGTGCCTCTCGAGCTTGGATTCCGCGAAGGGCTCGTGAGGCGTGGTGACCAGCGGGCCGTGAGTAAGGGCAAGCGGATAGTAGAGCAGCATGGGGCGGTCGCGGTTGCGCCGGACGAAATCGACTAGGAAGTCGTTGAAGAGGTCGGGACCGAACGCTCCCTCGTATATCCGGCTAGGCTGCTTGTCGGTATAGACGTACGGATCCCAGTACCGCTCGTCGCTGATCGGGTTGCCGCCCTCTCCGCCCGTCCACACGGACCACTCGTCGAAGCCGTGCGCGTCGAGGATCCGCGGCTGGACGCGGAAGTCATTGATCTGCCACTTGCCCGCGATGGCCGTGGCATACCCCGCTTCGCGCAAGAGACGGGCGAACGAAACGTTGTGCTTGGGGTCGAAGTGGCAGCCCGCGCCCCAGCGCGGCACGTCCCAGTGATTCGTCCAGCCGTGGCGGTACGGGTACTGCCCGGTCAGCAGCGTGACCCGGGTAGGAGTGCATTGCGGCATGGAGTATGCGTTGCGAAACAGCATGCCGCCCTCGGCGAGCTTGTCGATATTCGGCGTCTCGATGCCTTCGCCGCCATAGCTGGAAATCCACTCGGGACCGAGGTCGTCGACCATGATCAGCACTAGGTTTGGCGGCGCGGCCCAGGCCGGGAGAGCTAGGGCCAGAATCGAAAGGATGGGGAGCAGGGAACGCACGCAATCAGATTAGTACGATTCGTGCCGCATCGGCGAGCTAGTGGTTCGAAGCGATCGTTGGCGGCTGTCCGGGCAAGTCGGATGCGTCGTTGTAACACGGGTGCCCGCGGACGGATTCGCGCCTGCGACGCGATACGCCACACTAGAAGACCATGGATCGTCTGTTCGCGTCCGAAGATCCGGGAATCTTCGATATTCAAACGGCGGGCGAAGGGCCCGCCGGGCAGCTTCCCCTGACTCCGGCGATGCTCCGCACGCTGCCCAGCGGCGACATTTTCGGTTGGACGCAGGACGCCGGAATGGGATGGGACCCCGCCACGCTGGGCCGTGACGAGTACTTGATTCTGAGCACGCAGGGCGGCATTCGCGCCGAGGACGGCTCGCCGGTCGCGCTCGGCTACCACACCGGTCACTTCGAGGTCGGGTTGCTGATGCAAGAGGCTGCCTTCGAGCTGCGACACCAAGGCGCGATCCCGTTCGCTGGTTACTGCAGCGACCCGTGCGACGGACGGACACAGGGGACGACGGGAATGATGGACTCGCTGCCCTATCGCAATGACGCCGCCCAGGTCCTGCGGAGATTGATCCGGTCGCTCCCGACCCGGCGCGGGGTGATCGGTGTCGCCACCTGCGACAAGGGCCTGCCCGCCATGATGATGGCTCTGGCCTCCATGAGGAATCTGCCGTGCGTGCTCGTGCCCGGGGGCGTCACGCTCCCTCCGCGAAGCGGCGAGGATGCCGGCAAGGTTCAGACTATCGGCGCTCGCTTCGCGCACGGCGAGCTCTCGCTCGCCGCCGCCCGCGAGTTCGGTTGTAAGGCGTGCGGTTCGCCCGGCGGCGGCTGCCAGTTCCTCGGAACGGCGGCCACGGCGCAAGTTGTCGCCGAGGCGCTCGGTCTAGCTTTGCCCCACACGGCTCTCGCACCGTCCGGGCAGCGAGTCTGGAAGGATGCCGCGCGACGGTCGGCACGCGCCGCGATGGCGCAACGCGCCGCTGGCATCGTAACCGGGGATATCCTCACGCCGGGAGCGCTTCGCAATGCGATGGTCGTGCATGCCGCGTTCGGCGGATCGACGAATCTGCTGCTGCATCTCCCGGCGGTGGCGTATTGCGCTGGCCTCGACCGTCCGACTGTCGACGACTGGGCCGAGGTGAACCGACGCGTCGTTCGCATGGTAGACGTGCTGCCGAACGGTCCGGTCGGCCACCCCACCATGCGCGTGTTCCTCGCCGGCGGCGTTCCCGAGGTGATGTTGCATCTGCGCGACGTGGGAATGCTGGATCTCGAAGCGCTGACCGCAGCGGGCGTCCCGCTCGGTCAGGCCCTCGACGAGTGGAGCGTTAGCGAGAGGCGATCAATCTGCCGCGACCGGCTTCGCGAGATGGACGGAATCGATCCGGACGAGGTCATCTACGCTCCCGAAGCAGCCGGTCGGCGCGGTCTGACCAGCACGATCACGTTTTGCCGCGGCAACTTGGCTCCCGATGGTGCTGTTGTCAAGAGCACGGCGATAGATCCCTCGGTGATCGATTCGGACGGGGTCTACCGCAAGCAGGGCACGGCGAAGATATTCACGCGGGAAGCTGATGCTATCGCGGCTCTGAAGGACGGTTCCGTGCAGCCGGGCGATGTCATGGCACTCGTTTGCTGCGGCCCGCTCGGTTCGGGCATGGAGGAGATCTATCAAATCACTTCGGCGCTCAAGCACCTGTCGCACGGACGGGAAATCGCAGTGATTACCGACGCGCGGTTCTCGGGAGTTTCGACCGGTGCATGCATCGGGCACGTCAGCCCGGAAGCGCTCGCGGGCGGGCCACTCGGGAAGTTGGTGGAGGGTGACGTGCTGCGGATCGAGATCGACTGCCGCAAGTTGTCTGGCTCTCTTGATCTGGTCGGACACGACGAGAAGCTCTTCGGGCCGTCCGAAGGGAGTCGATTGCTAGAGACCCGGAAGCCGCGCCCCGATTTATCGCCCCATCCCGACCTGCCGGACGACACCCGGCTTTGGGCCGCATTGCAGGCACGCAGCGGCGGGACCTGGCAAGGATGCGTCTACGACGTGGATGCCATTGTCGAGGCACTCGGTCGTTCTGAACCCCACGTCAGGGCCGGATGATCGAACCGTCCCGTCGGCGGGTTGTGCCCCAACTGTAGTCGAAGGGGGTGTCATACCGGGAGTCGATGTCGTACCTCGCGGCGAGCTGCTCGTCGATTTCCATGCCCCAGCCCGGCGATTCGTTCGGGAAGAAGAATCCGTTTTCCAGCCTCGGACACCCTTGGAAGACCTCATGCACCGAGTCGGGCCAAGTGCGCGCCTCTTGGATACCGAAGTTGTAGCAGCTCACGTCCAGCGCGATATTCGCGAGGTGACCGACCGGTGACGTGTCCCCGGGCCCGTGCCAAGCCGTGCGCACGCCAAACCACTCGCAGAGTGCCGCCAGCTTGCGAGCGGGCGTGAGTCCGCCGATCTGCGAGATATGGACCCGAATGAAGTCGATCAGGCGCTCCGTGATCAGTCCTGTGAACTCGTGCGGCGAATTGAAGAGTTCGCCCATCGCGATCGCGGTCGTGGTCTGAGAGCGCATATGGCGGAAGTATCCGATCTGCTCGGGGGAAACCGGATCCTCGATGAAGAACGGCCGGTATTCCTCGACTCGCTTCAGCAACCACATCGCTTGGGCATTGCTGATCCGTTCGTGAACATCGTGGAGCAGCTCGATTTTGTCGCCGAGGTTCTTGCGCATGTGGGCGAAGAGCTTGGGCACGCTGAGCAGATACGGTGTCGGCTCGTACATGCGCTCCAGATGCGGGCCGCCTGACGGCGCTCCGAGGAATCCGCTCGGGTTGTCGCCGCTGCGCTGCGCGCCGTAATTCGCGTTGCCGGGAATGCCTACTTGGATGCGGACGTGTCGCACGCCCTCCTCGATATAGGCCCGCGCGCGTTCCTCGACTTCTTCCGCGCTGGTTCCCGAGGCATGGCGATAGACATCCGCGCCGTTCCGGGCCTTGCCGCCGAGAAGCGCGTAGACCGGCATGTTGGCGCGCTTGCCCTTGATGTCCCAGAGAGCTTGGTCCACCCCGCTCATCGCGTTGTAGAGCACCGGGCCGTTGCGCCAGTAGGAGCTGACGTACATGGTCTGCCAGATGTCCTCGATGTGATCGGGATTCTTGCCCTTGAGGAATGGACGCAGGAACTCGTCCACCGCCGTGACGACCGCCTTGGCGCGCTGGGTGAAGGTCGCGCATCCGTACCCGTAGAGGCCGGGTTCGCTCGTTTCGACCTTGACGATGACAGTGCGCGGCAGGCCGGGGGGCGCTGTCAGAATCGACTTGACATCGGTGATCTGAATTTCGGGGAGCCCCCGGCGGGCTTGGCGTTCTTGCGCGGAAAGGGTGGGCAGGCTGGGTGCTCCGACGGTTGCGAGACCCGTGCCGGCCAGCCACTTGAGTGCGTTGCGTCGATCCATAGCGTCAATATCGTTGCCTATCGGGGCTGTCGATGCAAACCCGGCGGGTCGCGCCGCACAAGTCCGAGTTCCCGCGAGTGTCGAGATCTCATCGAACTAGATCGCGCAATCGGTGAAGCGAGTGTCGGAACTGCAGTTGGAATGTTCCGAGGTATGGAGTGACCCCACACAGGATCCGCTCCCCAAGGGTGGAACGACGGAGCTTCTGCCGGCTCCACAGCGAGCTACGGGATGGATGCGTGTGTTGGCCTGATGACCGAATGGCGATGGCACCGCCCTCAATCCTTGTATTTGCGGCCCAGCTGGCAGGCGCGCCAGGACTCGAACCTGGGACCCTCTGCTTAGAAGGCAGATGCTCTATCCAACTGAGCTACGCGCCCGCGGCATCTCTATCTCTTTATCGTAGAGCACCGTCGAATCGTGCCAGACGGAACCCATTCGCGCGTCCGTCGCCCGAGGGAGTCGAACGACACCGCTAAGGAAGTCCAGCCCAAACGGATCGGACTGATGGGTCAGGGCTTGGACGCCCTCGTTGGCTGCGCTGGGCACTCCGCCTCGCGTGCCATCCGCGCTGGGCTGCTGCTGCTTTTGGTTTACCGGTCCTGCTTGCCCTACGGCGGTTCCTGGCCCACTGAACTCCAAATAGAGACATGGCGCGAGGGTTGGACTGATTTCGGTGATTGCGATGGGAAAGCTCAATCGAGGCGCTCCGTGGCGAGGCTCATCGAGTTAGGATGAAATTGGTTCGTGCGGGCAACTGCTCCAAGGGAGTGTGGAGGGATGTACGGGTCTTGCCGGAGACTTGGGCTGTGGTGACTCACTGCGGACCGGAACCGCGAATGCCGGGCTTGGCGCAGGTACAGTTGGGCTTCTGCGTTTCGGGACGACGTCTGATTGGTACATCGGTACACTGGTACAACACACTGTTAGCGCAAACCTTAAATGTCCGGTTCCTGCAATCCTTAAATGTCCGCTTTTTCGAAGTAGCGGAGCAGCATGCCGGACGCCGTGCCACAAGGCCTGGGGCCAAGCCCACCGGCTGCAAGCAGCCGGTGGGCACCCTTACGGCGAGCGCGCCGAGGTGCCTGGCGGGGCCGGGTACGCGCTGAGCGGCCGAGGCCTGCTGTTGAATGCCTGATTGTCTTGTAGAACACTGGCTGGTTCGGCCGCAGCCAGCTTGAAGGCCGCTACTGCAGGAAGGAATACGGGGGTGCCTCTGTCCTCCGCCCCGCGAGGCTTCCCGTGGGCCGGACGCGGCCCCGCTGGAAGGAGCGACCGCAGCGGTAGGGACAGCCCGGAGGCCGCCCCAGAACCGGACATTTAGAACTTGCAGAAAAGCGGACATTTAAATTTTGCTCTGACAATCCGACAAAACACACTTGACACCCTTCCACCCAACCTGCTACGCTGTCAGCCATGGATGGAGTCAACCCTCCGAGACGTAATTCTGGCTGCTCGGGAATGCGCTGTTCTCGGTTGATTGGTCATTCTCAGGATCAGTGTATCGTCGGCAGAACGCCCGTAGACTTGCAGTGCCCACACAGTATCGTTACTGATATGAATGATTGCCACGGCACCAAGAGAACGCGTTGCGTTATCTGGGTCCTTGTCGTTGGCTTGTGCCTTTGGTTTTTGGGTACCGAAAGGATCTCGGCTCAATACCGAACCTACGGGTTTGGTTCAATTGGGGCCGCAACGTTCGAATGCAGAAATGTTTTGACGAATCGCTTGGTTCCGTTTTGCAGCATACGCTTCTCAGCCGTTAGCATACAAAATTCAGGAGGCCATTTTCACAACGTGAATAGACCAAGAGGAAAGGTGGCAACATCTCGGAACGGGCCGTTTCGCGATACTCTAAGAATCCGCACCAATGCACGAGGCCGCGTTACCGTTTGGTTTAGGACCAATTCGAGAACTATTGGACAATCTGAAGCGGTTATAGGCTGTTCCGACGCTGGCTTATGCGGGTACGAAGCATACAATGCTGGTTTGTCAAATCTCTATCGTGTTTATCCGAGTTCGAAATGGGTTTTAGTTGGTGGGTACACCACCGGTCATGGTGGTAACTCATTCAACCACTGGATGACTTTAACTGCAAGAGCCAAATTATCGACAGTAGTCTCTCGATTCCTGACAACACATCCAACGCAAGGAAAGGTTGCTTTGAATGATATGAGTCTGAACTTCGGGGGAGTGTTCGACTTACGGAGGAATTGGTCACCACCGCACTTCACACACTCATACGGAACGTCTGTTGATGTTCAAGCTAGGACCGTAAGCACTGGGTATTCCATTCCCGCGTCAAGGGTGGACGACTTTCTCAGTGAGTGTAGGGCAGCTGGCGCGAAAAGAGCTGCTCTAGAGAGTCCAGGAACGTCGAACCAGCACATTCATTGTGGCTGGTAGGTTGCTCTGATGGAAGGAGATTCTCGATGACACACCCAACACTCGTACTTGCGATCGTCATTGCCTTCACGGTTCAGGCGGTTGCACAGGAAGTTCCATCCATCGTAGGGTGGTACGCGGTCGCTGATTGCCCTCCCACAGGTGCTGTGCCAGTGACTGAGGATTCACACGGAGGGATTCTGCGTCGCGCGAGTGCTTTGGCAAGTCAATTGCCATCTGGAGAGGAACGTAGGATTGCGCAGGCGTTGGTGTCTGAACTCGGTACAGGGTCGCTGACGAATTTCTGCAAAGACATCGAAACAGGTGATTTGGTGGCCAGTTACGCCACTGCTGGCGGAGCTATAGGAGTTGTTGTTGAAGGAACAACTGTTGAGTTGCGTGTTCAACCAGAGAATCGCAGTCGTCCAGACCTTTCTTTCAATGTCTCGCAACTCTCAAACTCGCGAGGCTTCCAGTACACCTACACCTTATCAAATGAGTCCAGTGCAATGAGTCCCATCAAGACCTTGGGAATCATCAGTGCGGTTGGGGACCGGTCGATTCGCTTGAGTCATCCGACATGGACCACACCAAGTGCAGTAATCGGAGTGGGTGCTCTTGGAAGCGTATCTGAGACATCCGCAGGCATTAGCGTTGCAGCTACCGACCTCGTTCTTACCACTGCGCCTGGCCCTTTGGTGAAATGGACCGCACCAAGTGCCCAGCACCTGATTCAAGCGGCATCCAGCCTGTCCGGATTCTCAGTCACATCACAATTCCTTCCTGGTTGGACGACAGCATATGTGGGCTCAGACGGTGGTGTTTCACGAACTGCAGACGCTATGCCAGATGACGTAAAGCGTGAACTTTCTGTCCTCCTGCAACCGGAGAACCACTACACCGCGATTTTGACAGTGGGACCGAAGTTTGATTCGAGGGTGGGAAGTGCATGGATTGCGGGGGATTGGTACATAGGAGTCCAAATGATGGTCGATCAGGGATTACTGTCTCGGGACTCAGAATACGTCGTTGCGTTGCTGAGGTCGCTTGAGTTGATTGCCCAGTCCGTCTCGAACGTGGAGTTTACTGTTGCCCACAAGCCCGCCGTAGGAATCGAGTCGTTACTTGACACGATTCTCAACATGGCACTGTAGCAGCAACGACCAATGGAGGGCGTTATGTACTCGCTGGTCATCTCCAAGCGAAATGGTACGGTTCTCTTTGGGGTTGTGCTGTATGTTTTTCTGTTCGTAACAGGGCTGTATGGGCAGCGGGTTGGAGCGATTCGGGGATGGTTTTCGTCGCCGGACTGTGTCGATGCAACTGAATCGGAAGTGCAACCTGAGGCGAAAGATCGCCAAGACGAGAACTCTCTTGATTTCGCTCAGCAAGTGCAAGGGATTCTTGCCGAGTTGCCCGATTCCGGGCGAGCTATGGACTTGGCAAAGAAACTGGCTTGGCAATTGAATGGAGAATTAGAGTATACTTGCAAGGATGAAGATTCTGGGCAATATATCGTGCAATATCCAATCGGATTGGGCACGGAATTTGTTTCAGATACCGAGTTCGACCAATTCACGATTGATGTGGCGAGCCTGAGTGCTCCGGAAGTGGAATTTGATGCCGAATGGACGCCTGAAGCAGAAGTCTTTAGGTATTCATATCACTTATTCAATAGAGCTGATGCCCGACAATCGATTTGGTCACTGTCATTGGTCATTGATGTCTCAGATAATTCAGTATCGCTACATCACCCGGTCTGGCGTCCAGACTCCAGGGATTCACTCGCTGAGCGACCAGCTGCGGCTGCGCAAGCAGCGCTGTTCCCGAACCTACGCGGTGCCCAGCTACGGCATCGCGCCCCAGAGGGAAAATGGGCCAGTTGGAGGCGTGCATCATTCGACAAGCCGCTTCTTCCCGGACAGGATTTGAACTCATTTACGGTGACTTCAAGGTTTCGACCTGGCTGGACCACTGCGTATGTTGAAGGGAACAAGTATATGAGCCTCCCTTGGCGAGAAAACGGAATTCCAGCTGCAGTACATCGAGATCTGACAATTCTTCAATGGGAAGAAAACATGTTCTCGTCGTTGCTTGTCATCGGCCCGGTGTTCAGTCCAACTGCCCCACACGCGTCTGTCGGCGCAAATTGGAGACGAGGTCTGTCGATTATGGTCGAGCACGGTTGGCTTTCTGATAGTTCCCCATATGTTGCTGCTGTCTTGGATTTTCTACGGCGGCAGGAAGCGGCAAGCGAAGTGCTGGAATTTGAGATCGAGCCACGCCCGACCGAGGCGATGGAAATCCGACTTGACTCGATCATTCGTTTGTTATTCTAACGCCAATACATGGAGTGCTGCTGCAATCTGGATGCTGGGTCGCAGGGAATGCCATTGTGGACCAAGCGGTCAGATTCTTCAAGAGAAACCGCGCCTTTACCGAGCCGGTCGGATCGTCCAAGTCGGGTGACCGACATGGGCCTCGGCCATGATCGCTTTGATCTTGGCTACGATTTCAGGATTGTTACGAGCGACATTGTACTTCTCGCTTGGGTCGCGTGTCACATCGTAGATCTCGACCGGTCCGCTCAACATGGGCTTGCGCACTCCCTTCCACGGGCCAAGGCGGACAGCCTGCGACGACCCGCCCTCGTAGAACTCCCAGTACAGATAGGCGTGCTGGGTCTGATCAGCGGGTTTGCCTAGGAGGGTCGGTACGAAGCTGATCGAGTCAGTACCGCTTGGCGCGCTTGTTCCGGCCAGTTCCGCGGCCGTGGCCATGAGGTCTCCGAAGTAGCCGATGTGATCGGAAGTCTGGCCGGGCTGCACGGTACCAGGCCACCATGCCAGGAACGGCACGCGAATCCCGCCGTCGTATAGGTCGCGCTTGGTCCCGCGCAGCACGCCGGAAGGGTTGAAGCGGAGCAAATCGTGTCCCGCTTCGTTGTGCGGCCCGTTGTCTGAAGAGAACATCACCAGCGTATTCCGATCGATCCCTAGCGCCTTCAGGTGCTTTAGCAGCCTGCCGATGTCGGCGTCCATGCGACTGATCATGGCGGCTTGCCCCTTGTCTTGGTTCGGCCAGTCCTTGTCGGCGTAGATTCCGTAGTCCGGCACCTCGGCGCCGTCCCCTGTACCGCGGGTGCCTTCGTTGTTCGCGTGCGGGATCGTCAGAGCCACATATAGGAAGAATGATTCGTTCCGGTGACTCTCGATCCAGTCCAGCGCCTCGCGCATGATCACGTCGTGTGAGTACTCGTTGCGTTCTGTCGCCCAGCCGCCGCGAAATCCGCCGTAGGCTCGCGTCGACCGCGTGACCTTGTTGCGGAGCGTGGCTCTGTCGAGGTCTCGCCAGAGGAATTCCGGGTAGTAGTTGTGGGCGTGGACTTGATTCAGGTACCCGAAGAATGTGTCAAAGCCCTGCTTGAGCGGGTGCCCTTCGTTCTCGACCTCGCCCAGGCCCCACTTGCCGAAGAGTGCCGTGGAGTATCCAGCGGACTTGACGACTTCGGCGACCGTGATGTCGCTATCGCGCAATGATTGCGCGGTCATATCGGGACCGGGAGCGTTGCCGCGGACATGGGTGTGTCCCATGTGCTGGCCTGTCATCAACACGCTTCGGGAAGGAGCGCAAACGGTCGCGCCCGCATAGAACTGGGTGAAGCGGATACCCTCCGCCGCCATGCGGTCCAACTCGGGCGTCTGAATCACCCGCTGGCCGTACGAGCCTAGATCCCCGTATCCGAGGTCGTCCGCGAGGATGAAGATCATGTTGGGCCGCCCCTGTTGTGCAAGCAGCGGCGTTCCTGAGAGGAGCAGCGCGACAGCGATGGATTTGAGTGTGAGTCTCGATTGGCTCATGGAGTTCTCCCTGCGTCAGTGATTGGGAATTATATCCCTCAGCGCCCAAGGTTGATTGGCTGCCAGTTGCGCGTTACTCCCGCTTTCGCAGCAGAATCCGCTGGCCGCGCTTGCGAGGCGGCTTGAAGAGCACGGCTCCGGCAGCGGACGTTGCGGCTGTCCGCGCCCCGGCCGGCGCGACTTGCGCGAAGTCATCCTCTCAACATTTGCCCCAGTGCGACTGGGGGTGGATTCGTAAGCACGTCGAATCGGAGCATGCGACCTTGGCCATGACATCGACGATGGCGTCATTGGATATGGCTACCCGCTCCGGACTGAATGCCCGCGTGCCGCGAGATGAGCATCGAGCCACCGTCCTCGTGCACGAAGAATGGCAGCCGGCTGGGCTCTGACTTGCCTGCGATGTCGAGGAAGCCGCCGAATCTGTCTAGCTGCCTGCAGCGGGCCGGGGCGCAGAGCAGCAAGACGATTAGACATGGTGCGCCAGCTTGACTGGATGCACGATTTCCACACGCCTCAGAGTTCCCTCAGGCGAATTCGCCGCCAGCGGCAGACTCTGCCCGGAAGCCAGCGCTCTTCTCCCAGACGATCGCCGGCTCCGCTGTTGTGGACTTCAAGAGCGATGTGACCGGCACGGCCGAGGAGCGTAGCCACTGCTTCCGCGTCGTAGCCTTCCGCTTTCATGTTCGCGGCGTCCACGGTAGCCATTCTCTCGCCGTTGATCCAAGTGGTGATCGTAGGTAAGCGGCCTTCGCAACGGACGCGGAATTCGTTCCACTCGCCGAAACGCCATGTCTTGAAGAACGCTTCCGGCTCGGCGGACCAAGTTGCCTCGCTCTTGCCCGGATCGGGTTGAGGGACCAAATCCCGGTAGGCAACAGGCGTCATGCCCACCACCGTGCCAGACGCGTCCTTCTTGGCCTTGAATCCGAACTGGCGGGTGTTGAAACCGCCGATGCCGTTGCCATAGAAGGCACCGATGTTGCCTCCCTCGCGATGGTCGACGAGGATCTGAAAGCCTTGGCTGCCTATACTCGTTGCACGGATCATGATCCCGGTGTCAACTCCCCAATCGGGATTCGCTTCCAGGCTGAGTTCGAAGTCGGCGAACTTCTCGTCGCTAATCAGGTAGCCTCCGATACCGGATCCCGGCGGATCCTGGCCTCCCGTGATGGCTCCCCCGATGACTTTCCAGTCACCCTTGCCTTGCAGGGCCTTGCGGTAGCGAGGGGTGTCCTCTGACGGAGACCGCGTACCGGGATATCGAGCCACCGGTAGCCGATGAATCGTACGCCAGCCATCGAGAGTCTGACCATCAAACAGAGGGCGCCAAGGGCTCTGGGCGGACGCGAGCCCGAGAGGCAAGGCCCAAGCGGAGGCAGCAAGCAGGCTCCTTCGTGTCATCGCGATCTCTCCGTTCATGACGTTGCGACCTTAAGCCAGCAGCTCCTTGACGATCCGGCCGTGGACGTCAGTAAGCCGGAAATCTCGCCCCTGGTGTCTGAACGTCAGCTTCGTGTGGTCAATTCCAAGCAGATGCAGAGCGGTCGCGTGGAGATCGTGGACATGCATGGGGTTCTCGACAGGTTCGAAACCGAATTCGTCGGTGGCTCCATATGTCAAGCCCGGCCTGACGCCGCCGCCGGCCAGTACCACCGAGAAACCGTCCTTGTGGTGATCGCGCCCGGGTTCCTGCGTGAATCCCTGCGGGGAGAGGGCTTGTGCCATCGGTGTGCGGCCGAATTCCCCCGTCCAGATGACCAGGGTGTCGTCGAGCAATCCGCGCTGTTTCAAGTCATCGATCAGTGCGGCTGTCGGGCGGTCCATGTTGCGGCAGGAGCGGGGCAGTCTGTTCGGCCCGTAGATACCGGTGTGGTGATCCCAACCCGCCATCATGATTTGCACGAATCTCACGCCCCGCTCGACCATTCTCCGCGCGAGTAGGCAAAGCTTGGCGTAGCCGGTCGCGCCCGGCTTCACTCCGTACGCGTCCAGCACATGTTGGGGCTCGTCCTCGATCCGCATCAGTTCCGGGCCGGACGCTTGGAGCCGGAACGCCGATTCGTACTGCGCGATCCGGGTTGCGATCTCGGGGTCCGCATAGCGCTCGAACGCCAGTTGATTGAGAGCGGACACTCCGTCGATCACCCTCTCTTGGAGTTCGGTGTCAACCCCGTTCGGGTTGGCGAGAAAGTGGACCGGTTCGGCTCCGGAGCGAAACTTCACGCCTTGGTGGACGCTGGGCAAGAAGCCGTTACCCCAGGCGCTGTTGCCGGCGGTATTGGGGCCCGTGCCCAGAACGACGAAAGTCGGCAAGCTGTCGCTAAGCGAGCCCAGCCCGTAGGAGACCCACGCCCCGAGCGTTGGCCGTCCGAGGCGTCCGAAGCCGGTATGGAGGAACAGCTCGCCGGCACCATGGTTGAACTCGTCGGTCTGCATCGAACGGATGATGGTTAGATCGTCTGCGCGCTCCGCCAAGTGAGGCAGCAACTCGGAGACCCACGCGCCGGACTCACCGTGCTGTTTGAACTTGTAAGGTGACGCCAGCGCCCCCGCGCCCTTGGGGATAAAGGCGAACTGCTTGCCCTTCAAGATGCTGTCGGGCATGGGCTTGCCTTCGAACTTCGCGAGGGTTGGCTTGGGGTCGAGCAGATCGACTTGGGACGGACCGCCGAGCATGTGCAGGAACACGACATGCTTGGCCTTCGGGGCGAAGTGCGGCCCGGCGGCTTCGGTTGCGCCGTCGTCCGCCGCGAGAAGGGACTGGAGCGCGATCGAACCCAAGCCCGTCGCGCCGGCTCGCAAGAACGCTCTACGCGGGATCATCGGTGACAGACCGGGATTGTCCATGCCCTTTAGCTCTTGGAGATCGCCTCGTCGAGGTTGAGGAGGACTCGGGCTAGCGAGACCCAAGCTGCGGCTTCGTCCCCCGACGTTTCACGGAATTCGTTCAGCAGCTGAGCGAGCTCTTGAAGCTCGACCTCGCTGGGCCGCCGCGTCACGCAACGCCGAAATGCATAGACGAGTCGATCTTGGTCTGACGCCGCCGACACGTCCATGACGCGCTTCGCGAGGGCGGCGGCGATCTCGACGTAAGCCGGGTCGTTGAGCAGGGTCAGGGCCTGCAGCGGCGAGTTGGTGCGCGCTCGCATAGCCTGGCAGGTTGCTCGCGGAGGGGCGTCGAACGTTGTGAAGCTGGGATAGGGGGCTCCCCGACGCAGGATCGTGTAGATCCCGCGACGGTACCGGTCGGCTGCTTGCGAGGTCGGGTATTTCGGATCTCCTACGCTGCTAATCTCCTTCCACAGGCCCTCCGGCTGAGGTGGATACACGGGAGGTCCGCCCAGCTTCGTAGACAACAGACCGCTAGCTGCCAGCAGCGAGTCCCGGATTGCCTCAGCCGAAAGACGGAAGCGGGGTCCTCGTGCGTAAAGGGTATTGTCCGGATCTCGTTTCTGCGATTTCGCTGAACTGCGCGAACTCTGACGATAGGTCGACGAGGTCACGATCAGGCGGACGATGCTCTTCACGGACCAGCCGCTCTCGACGAATTCCACGGCGAGCCAATCCAGCAAGGCCGGATGAGTCGGAGCGTCGCCCTGCCGCCCGAAGTCCTCGGCCGATGCGACAATCCCGCGGCCGAAGATTTCCGCCCAGAGGCGATTGACGGTCACGCGCGCCGTAAGCGGGTTTTCTGGCGAAACGATCCACTTTGCCAATCCCAGACGGCTGGCGGGCAAGGCAGGGTCGAGCGCGTGCAGCGTCGCAGGTACTCCTGGTTCCACCGCTTTGCCACGGTTTCCGATTTGGCCCCGATTGAGCAGATACGAGCGGACGGGAGCCTGTTTGTCAGCCATGATCAGCGTCGTCGTCGGTGCCAGAGTCCTCATCCGCTCGGCAACCAGCCCCAGTTCTTTCCGTCGCTCGACAACTTCTGATCGAGTGCGGAGGAAGGCGTCTCGAATCGCGTTGTTGTCGGACTCCGTGCGCTCTGCTTTCGGTTTGGCCAGGGCGCTCCTGACGAGCGGAGGCAAGTCCCGATTGTCCAGTTGCTGCTCAGCCCACTTCGGCAGGTCCGCGATCGCTTCAAACTCCGCTTGGTTGGTCACCATCTCGAGGAACTCGTGCTGAGCCTTCACGGCGGCGTATCGGGACCGCCGCGCTGGCGAGACAGGGAGTTCGATCTGCGCGCCGACATAGTACTTGCGGGTGTTGCCGTCGCCGCGCAGCACCGTTTCGTCGACACCTTGGTCGAAGTAGGCGTAGAAGCGGTAGTACTCCTCGATCGTGAAGGGATCGTGCTTGTGCGTGTGGCATTGCGCGCAACCGAGCGTGGTGCCAAGCCAAACCGTCGCGGTCGTATTGACACGGTCGACCAGCATGGCGTTGCGCACCTCGTCGATCTTCGACCCGCCGGACCCGTTCATCGGCGTGTTGCGGTTGAAGCCAGTTGCGACGAGCTGTTCCAAGGTAGGCTCTGCGAGCAGGTCTCCCGCCAATTGCTCGATCGTGAAACGGTCGAACGGCATATCGTCGTTGAACGCTTGAATGACCCAGTCGCGGTAGGGCCAGATCTCGCGCAGGTCATCGTGCTGATACCCGTTGGAGTCCGCGTAGCGGGCGAGGTCGAGCCAATGCCGCGCCCAGTGCTCGCCGTATCGCGGCGACTCCAGTAGCTCGTCAACCGTCGCAAGATAGGCTTCTTCGGAAGGTTTCGCGAGGAAATCGTCAACCTGCTCGGGTGTTGGCGGAATTCCGATCAGGTCCAGGTAAAGCCGCCGCATCAGGATGGCGGGCTCGGCTGCAGAGGAAGGCTCGAAGCCCGTCGCGTCTAGCCTGTGCAGGATGAAGCGGTCGATCGGGTTGCGCGCCCAGCCGAGGTCGGAGTCGGGAGGCGGTTGGGGCCGATCGGGCTTCTCGTAGGCCCAGTGCCGCTTGTATTCCGCGCCTGCGGCAATCCACTCCTCAAGCAGTGCGACTTGCTTAGCGCCTAGACGGTCACCGCCTAGCGGCATCCTGAGGGACGGGTCGTCAGACTTGATTCGCGCAATCAGCTCGCTTGCCGCCGGAGCCCCGGGCGTGATCGCCCTCTTGCCTCCTCGCTCCTCAACCGCCGTGGCGTACGCATCGAGTCGCAGCCCGCCCGCCCGGGCCGCTTCGTCCGGGCCATGGCAACGAAAGCACCGCTCGGAGAGAATCGGCCGAATGTCTCGCGTGAAATCGACTTCCGCCTTTGCGCCCGGCAGAGCCCAAAGGCCCGGCAGCACTGCAAGGAAAGCGATTCGCAAGGACATACTCCACGTGCAGCTTTTTCGCTGTCGCTGAGGCTTGGATCCCACGGCTAGCCAAAACCTCTCCGGCATTGACTGGCAACTGTCGTCACGGCCATGCGAGCCCACTGCCCATCAGCACTCAATATGTTACAGCAGGGGATTATTCGTGGATCTGGGCTGAGCGCCGCTGCTACGAATCGAACCGCTGGTCCGAGCGGCAGGGGGTGATTGTGCATCGGGATCTGTTGCAAGAGGGCCCAATTCGTCGAATCCACCAACGTGCTGTAGCCGGGTGCTGGCTGTGACTAGTGCTGGCCTGAGGTGCCACTAGAGCCGAATTCGCGGTTCCGTTGCACTTCCACTAACGGCGACGGTCTCGGGCGGGATACTGACGCGCTGTCTGCCACGAGGAACGAAGTCGTATGCATCCGCATCAGTCTGCGATCCAGCACTGCGTTGCGCAGTACTGCCCGCAGGTGCCCACTCACCCGTGGCGTGGCGCGATAGGGGTGCTCAGATGGGTCGGGGACTCCGTGTCCGAGTGGGACTGTCAGGCCATCCTCGGTTGAACGGAGCGGGATACTTAGCAAACACCCGCAACTTCGGTATGGGCAAGGTCCGCGCACTCGGTGCATGCTATCCGCGCTCGCCCAAGACGCTGGCCACCGTGGCAGGCATTACCCGCGAACGCGGAGGGTTGTTCGTCGAAGGCGCGTTTCGTCCGTAGCGATGCGGAGCAACCGCGAGGCGGTCGTCGATTCGATTTCCGCCGTCTCCTGCCCGAACGTGCCTAGTCTGGATCGCGAGGGTTCTGCGCCCTGGACTCCAATTCTGCAACGCGCGCTTCCAAGATCTCGGCGCGGGACTCGGCTTGCTTGCGAGCTTCCCGCTCTTCCTCTTCGGGTAGCTCTAGATACCTCTCCGTCTTCCGATCCCAGAATCGCAGCCGCCCGTCGATGAAACGCTGCTCCAACTGCAACGCCGGACTCCAGACCGTCACCGTGCCGTCGGAACCCTCCTCCCAAGGCAGCTCCACGTACCGGCCGTTCACCAGCGCGAAGCCTTGCACCCGCCGCTCGTGATAGTTGCCATACGTATCCACCAACCAGTACTCGCGCACTCCCATCCGCCGGTACTTCTCCTTCTTCGCCCCGGCGTCCCCCTTGACCGTCGACTGCGAGCCGAACTCCCACACCACGTCCGGCGGCTTGCCCGCCTCCCAGACCTTGTAGCTCGGCAGGTCCCACATCGGCACGCCGAAGCTCACGAACACGTCCGGAGCGACGGACGCCTTCTTCTTCCCGCGCTCGTAGAACACCAGCAAGTCGATGCCGACGAAGACATTCAACCGGTCTCGAAACCAATGCGCCAGCGTCTGGAAGCACGCGATCATCCAGAGGGCATGCTTAACGCTTGACGCCATCGGAATACCGTCCTCGCTGGGATACTCGACCGAATCCTCGGCGGGAACCGGTGGCGGGGCCGGGTGCGGCGGCACCCACGGCGGCGGAGGACGCACCGGCTGCGGCGCAACCGCGCCCGCAGGTACGCTTTGCTGGACTTTCTTGACCGGCATGCGTCTGCCAGAGCGCCTACGCCCGCGTCGCTCACTATACCCTACCGGGCAGGCGGACATGCCCGGTCGCGTCTCGGGGAGCGCAGGCATTGGCCTCGGGCAGGAGGCGCGTCGCCGTGTCAGATCTTGCCACGCGCCGGCTGTTGCCTCCGTACATTGGGGCGGACAGCTACTGCAAACTCGGATCGTCCCGGGCCCGGCAAGGATTAGCGTTGATGCCGTAAGTGCCGTTCAGATGCATAGGTTGGGGATCGAGCCTTCAGCGAACCTCCTGCACGTACGATAGGTAACGCCTCGAGTCCGGCCTCCTCTGCCCAATCACTTTCTGCAAACTCTGTGGCAAGACTGGCATCGCGGTTCCGCTGCGTTCCTCCTGCACTTCCTCGAACGGCGACGGTCTCGGGCGGGATACGGACGCGCTCTCTGCCAAGCGCAACGAAGTCCCGCTCACCCGAATTCGTCTGAGATCTGACCGCACGATGCGAGGTGCTGCCTGCGGCCGCCCACGCGCCCCCGGCGTGGCGAGTTCTGAGGGATCAGATGCACAGTGAACTCCGTATTGGCGTGAGGCGAACGGGAGTTTCTCGGTTGGGCTGAAAGGGATGCATGGGCATGCCCTTGGAACTTCGGAGCGGGTAAGGGAGGCGAGCCGGGTCCATGCTGTCCGAGTTCGCGCAATGTGCTCGCCACCGTGGCGGGCACAACTCGCGAACACGGAGGGTTGTTCGTCGAAGGCGCGTTTCGTCCGTAGCGATGCGGGGCAATCGCGAGGCGATCATCGATAAGATTTCCGCCGCCTCCTGCCCGAACGTGCCTAGTCTGGATTGCGAGGGCTCCTCGCCCCGGACTCCAATTCTGCAATGCGCGCTTCCAATGCCTTCCTCTTTCGGATCTCCACCTCGTGCGCCTGATCCGCTTCCCTGCGCGCCTGCGCCTCGCGGTCGGCGCGGGACTCGGCTTCCTTGCGCGCTTGCGCCTCTTGCTTGCGCGCCTGCGCCTCGCGGTCGGCGCGGGACTCGGCTTCCTTGCGCGCTTGCGCCTCTTGCTTGCGCGCCTGCGCCTCGCGGTCGGCGCGGGACTCGGCTTCCTGCCGAAGTCGCTCCTTCTCCTCTTCTGGCAGCTCGAGATACCTCTTCGTCTCTCGATCCCAGAACCGCAGTCCCCCCTCCGTGCAGCGCTGTTCCAACTGCAACGCCGGACTCCATACCGCCAACGTGCCGTCGGGACGCTCCTCCCAAGGCAGCTCCACGTACTTGCCGTTAACCAGCTCGAAGCCTTTCAAGGGCCGGTCGTGGTACCCGGCATCCAGATCCACCAGCCAGTACTCGCGCACCCCTATCCGCCGGTACTTCTCCTTCTTCTCCCCGGCGTCCCCCTTGACCGTCGACCGCGAGCCGAACTCCCACACCACGTCCGGCGGCTTGCCCGCCTCCCAGACCTTGTAGCTCGGCAGGTCCCGCATCGGCACGCCGAAGCTCACGAACACGTCCGGAGCGACGGACGCCTTCTTCTTCCCGCGCTCGTAGAACACCAGCAAGTCGATGCCGACGAAGACGTTCAACCGGTCCCGAAACCAATGCGCCAGCGTCTGGAAGCAGGCGATCATCCACAGAGCATGCTTAACGCTTGACGCCATCGGAATGCCGTCCTCGCTGGGATACTCGACCAAGTCCTCGGCGGGAACCGGCGGCGGCGCCGGGCGCGGCGGCACCCACGGCGGCGGGGGACGCACCGGCTGCGGCGCAACCGCGCCCGCGGGCACGCTTTGCTGGACTTTCTTGACCGGCATGCGTCTGCCAGAGCGCCTACGCCCGAGTCGCTCACTATACCGCACCGGGCAGACGGACCGCGCTGGTGTGCCTCGTGCTGAATCGTAGAGGCCGTTGGACACAGGTGCGGACGGATGCTGCTGCAAGAATGCAGCACGCCGGACTCGGCAATGAAGAGCACTCACTTCCGTAGGTGCCGTTCAGATAGAGAGCCTTCGGAGAGTCATTCCAGCAACTATTTCCTGCCCGAACGTGCGTAGTCTGGAGTGCGAGGGCTCCTCGCCCCGGACTCCAATTCTGCAACGCGCGCTTCCACAGCCTTCCTCTTTCGCATCTCCACCTCGTGTGCCTGGTCCGCTTCCCTGCGCGCCTGCGCCTCGCGGTCGGCGCGGGACTCGGGTTCCTGCCGAAGCCGCTCCCTCTCCTCTTCGGGCAGCTCGAGATACTTCCCCGTCTTCCGATCCCAGAACCGCAGTCCCTCCTCCGTGCAGCGCTGCTCCAACTGCAACGCCGGACTCCAGACCGTCACCGTGCCGTCGGAACCCTCCTCCCAAGGCAGTTCCTCGTACTGGCCGTTCACCAACACGAAGCCTTGCAGCCGCCGGTCGTGGTATTCGCCATCCGTATCCACGAGCCAGTACTCCCGCACTCCCATCCGTCGGAACTTCTCCTTCTTCTCCTCGGCGTTCCCCTTGATTGACGACGGCGGACCGAACTCCCACACCACGTCCGGCGGCTTGCCCTCCTCCCAGACCTTGTAGTTCGGTAAGTCCCGCTGCGGCACACCGAAGCTCACGAACACGTCCGGGACCACGGATACGGTGTTGTCCCCGCGTTCGTAGTACACCAGCATGTCGATGCCGACGAACACGTCCAGCGGGCCCTGAAACCAATGCTCCAGCGTACGGAATCCCGCCATCATCCAGCGGGCATGCTTAAGGCTTGCCGCCATCGGAATTCCGTCCTCGCTGGGATACTCGACTGGATCCTCGACTGGATCCTCGGCGGGAACCGGCGGTGCCGGGCACGGCGGCACCCACAGCGGCGGGGGACGCACCGGCTGCGGCGCAACCGCGCGCGTGGGCACGCTTTGCTGGACTTTCTTGACCGGCATGCGTCTGCCAGAGCACCTACGCCCGAGTCGCTCACTATACCGCACCGGGCAGACGGACCGCGCTGGTGTGCCTCGTGCTGAATCGTAGAGGCCGTTGGACACAGGTGCGGACGGATGCTGCTGCAAGAATCCAGCACGCCGGATCTGGCAATGAAGAGCACCTATTTCCGTAGGCGCCGTTCAGATAGAGAGCCCTCGGAGGGTCCTACCGGCAGGTATTCTGCAGCCATGCACAGAAACGTCGCGAATTTGGCTTCCCCTTCACTATCAATTTCCCAAGACTCAGTTACACCGGTGCTACTGATTCCGAGCATGTCGCTTTTCAGCCATGAATACCAGCTGAGCCCCTCCAAGATGCCCCCGCTCGACCGATGCATACAACTCGATCCACGCATCCGCGAAGCCAGCCTCGCGCAGCATGTCCAAACAATCCCATCCGAATTCGGCGAACACCAAGGATCCCTTTTCCGAGATCGGGTTCCCGTGATGCCGAGGCGGTTCTAGATGATCGACGCCATCTCCCCCAAGCCTGGCTCGATAGGTGGTCTTGTCCAGTTCCGTGAACGGAATCGTAGCCAGCATCTTGCCGCCTGATTTGAGCACTCGGGCACATTCGCGGAACGCGCTGGACGGATTGGGTACGTGCTCGAACACATCGTTGCTCACGATCAAGTCGACCGACTCGGTGTCCAAGCTCAGGTGCATCGCGTCTTCGTGGCGGATGCCTTGAAGCGTGGTCCCCGATTCGTGCCCGTGCCCCAGGTACTCGCTCCCAATCTGGTCATGTCGGGGATGACGATCCTCGAGCCACCGAAACATGGGAGTCACGTGCTCCATCGCGTAAACGCGCTTCGCCGCGACCGAGAATCCCAAGCGCTTGCCCAAGAGAGTCGCAACGAGCCTCTGTCGGTTATTCATGCGGCAACACGGACAGACGAGTCGCTCCCTCCAGTTCGGCACGAACCGCCCCTCTCGATCCCGGCATCCGCCGAACAGCATGTCCACCTCAAGATCGACGTATTGCTCGCAGGCACCGCAGAGACCCGCGACGGCCAGCGGGCCGCCTTGGTAAGCGCGGGTTATTCGCGCTTCCGCTTCGCGTACCGCTCTCACGGCGTCCGATGCCATGGCCCGCTTGAACCCACCCTTGTCGCGAACCCTCGCGATCGGCTGCAATGCGAATGGCGCGAACGGCGGCAAGAGCCAACGGGTCAGCAACGACCGTAACTGGCGGTTGCGTGTCATTCCGACCGTCATCGCACCGGCGGCGATTCGACCTCGTACAGGTGTGCCGTGCGGTCAACGAAGGTCTTGCGCAGCCCCCACGCCTTGGGGTCGCTGGCAATGCCCTGCATCGCGGCGGAATCCGCGAAGTCCGGTTCTAGGTTGAGCACGACGTGGGTGATGCGGTGGCGTCTGAGCATCTCAGCCGCAGACTCTCGTGCGGCATCGACGGAGACTGCCAGCTGACGGATTTCGACAGGTTCCGTGTCGAGAATCGACCAAGCCCCGGATGCCGACAGGCCGCGAACCAGCACCGCGGAGTCTGACAGGGAGGAAACTTGCGGATGAACCACTTCCAAGCTATCGGCGAGGCGAGGTTCTTGAAAGCGCACTTCGATCGCCATGCGCTGAGTCGCGGGATCTCTCGAATTCCAATCGGTGAACGGGTCTCCGTCGAACATTCGTCCGGCATGCCACGGATGCCGCTGGACTGCTACGTCCCAGCCCTCGCTGTACGGCACGCTCCGCCCGCTTGAGAACAGGCGAATCTCGGAGACGATCAACGACCTGCGAGCATCGGACTGATCGGATTCGAGCCGAATTCCCCGCAGTGGCGGTCCGGACCATACGGCGCGCAAGCTACGCGTGGGTTGTCGGTCCGCACTGAACGGATTCAGCAAGGCCTCGGCTAAGTCGAGGTTCTCGAGACTCTTGTACGGAACGAGCAGCTCGGCTCCGCAATAAGCTTCGGGCACTTCGCAGAAAGTCAGGACCCGGACGTTGCGGGGATCCATTTTGTTCAAGTGGTCGGCGAGTAGGAAATACTTCAGCCTGCGGGCGAGATGCCATTTGGGATGCTCGAATCCGAGGGCGGCGCGCCAAGGGAAGCCCACGACCGTCCAGACATCCTCGTGGTACCAATACTCTCGGATTGCCGGCCAGGACGTGACGCATTGCCCGATCAACAACGCCACTACGCAGGCCAAGCGGGGGCGGTTTGAGAGTCGTTCCAAAGCTAGTCCCATCGCGAGAGCTACGAACGGCAGGCTGGGAAGCAGGAATCTTGCGCCGGCGTTGGACAGCCACGGCAACGCGCAGACCAACGCCGCCGCCAGCGCCGCTCGGGCTAGCGGCGTGCGCCATGCGAGCAGCGACACGGGAGCAAGCAGGAAGATCCATCCGATCGAACCTTGGTAGCGCTTGCCGTGGACAAGGTCGAGCGGTGCCGAGAGCAGCTGATCCATACGCGCTTGGCCTTGGGGCGCGTATGTTCGCATCGCTTCCCGATACTCCGTCTCGAACTCCACGCTGAAGTGCGGATTCGGAAACCAATCGTTATAGAACGGGGCGAGCGGGTTGCCGATGAAGATCGCGTTCTTGGCAAGCCATGGCAGACCGATGACCGCCGCGGCTACGCCGATGACCGCTATGCCCCGGATCACGGCCCGAGTGCTGCGAGTGCGTGTCGCAATACCGAGCGCGACCGCGGCGGCCGCCCCGAGCGCGACCACGCCGGTGTACTTGATCGCGAAGCAGAAGCCGATCAGCCCTCCGAGCAGCCAGAGCAACTGGCGGTCACGGAGATGCCACCAGATCCCCAAGGCCGAGAACACCGCGAGCAGATAGAACGCAAGGGCACAGTCGTTGTACGTCGAGGCTGCGTCCGGGATTACGACCGGGCATGTGAAGTAAATCACCGCCGCGAAAACGCCCGCGAGGCCGGCCCGATACCGCTTCGCGATAGCGAGCAATAATCCGACTCCAGCGGCCAGGAATGAGAGATGCACCAACTTGGCGGCAGACTCGCGACCGAGCGCATAGGCGAACAGGTACAGCATTTCGGCACCTTGGGAGAGTTGCGCGTACATGTTCGTCGGGATCGCCACGAATCCATGGTTCCGGTAGTACCGCTGGACCAAGCCGAGGTGGTACCCGACCGCGTCGTAAGCGACTTCCGGCGACAGGGTGTGGACGGCGTACACAATCCCGTAGATTGCAGCGGGAACCCCTAGGAACAACCACCAGAACCGGTCATCCGGCGCGGACGCTTCGAATCGTGGACTCCAAGTCCAGCGCCCCCAGCGTGTCCAAGCCAGCGCGACCCCGATCCCGACAATCCAGACGCTGGCGTCATAGAACAGCCCTGTTGTGCATAGTCCGAAAACGAGCGAACTCAGGACCGCCGCGCCAAGCGCGAACGAAAGAAGCCAGCCCTCGGACTTGGATAGCTCTCCGCGCAGGCCACGCGCCTGCCCGAGAACAATGCGTCCGGCTAGGCACGCTACCATCACGGTGGCGCAGCCGCCGAAGAGCACGCCCGCCAGCTGTCGAGCCGCATCGAGCAAGGTGACTTCCATGCCTTCGCCCGAGACGATTGCAGGTCTCGCTCCCGTGGCTACCTGCGCTCAACCGGCTTGCAGGCGTACTTGAAGACGCACCAGACAGCCCAGAGTCCGTCCCGCGCCCGGATTTTCTTGCCGGATGCGTATGATCGAGCGCGATAGGAGATCCCGACTTCGCATACTCGGAGCCCGGCTTTGGCAATCTTGGAAGTGACCTCCGGCTCGAAGCTGAATCCGTCTTCCTCGAGTACGATGGACTGCAAGAAGTCGCGCCGGAAGACCTTGTAGCAGGACAGAACGTCTGTCAGCTCGAAATGCGTCGTCGCATTTGAGAGCAGCGTCAGGCAGCGATTGGCTAGGTACTGCCAGATATTGAGTTCGCGGCGCTCGTGGTCGGAGAGAAACCGGGAGCCGTAGACTACGTCCGCACGACCCTCGGCAAGCGGCTTGAGCAGCGTGCCGAAGTCCGCGGGGTCGTACTCAAGATCCGCATCTTGAATGACAATGAACTCGCCGGTCGCATGCGCGAACGCCGTGCGGAGAGCGCGACCCTTGCCGCGGTTGCGGTCGTGTCGCCATGTCCGGACGTTCTCGAACTCTTCCTCGAGTTTGCGGCTGATCTCGAAGGATCCGTCGCTGGATCCGTCGTCGACGATCAGAATCTCCTTCGTTACGTCGACGGCTTGGACGCGACGTACAATCTCGTCCAAGGTGGCGGCTTCGTTATAGACGGGAACAACTACCGAGAGCTTCGCCGCCATGTCAAGCGGGCCAGCTCGCGTTGGCCACTTGCACCGACCCCAAGAGCCATTGCCCGTTGCCAAGTATCCCACAGACGTGCGCGGTCGACTCCGACATCCAGCGCGGACTTGCGTGGCGGCCGGATGCCTGTCAGATGCGTTTCTTCCGGGAGCGCCGTTTCGCGAATCGTCCTCGGATCGTCGTCAAGGGGATCGGCACTCGCGGGAATTTGCGAGAATCAACCCTAGATGCCTTGGTCTCTGCCATCCCGGTTCCTGCTGACGAACGATGATGGAATCGATGCGCCCGGCCTAGCCGCGCTGGAGGCAGCGCTTCCTAACGGCTCGGAGGCAATCGTCATCGCCCCTACCGAAGAAGCGTCAGGGTGCGGCCACCGAGTCACGACAAACCGGCCCTTCAAAGTCTCGCGGCGCGGCCCGCGCAGGGTTGCTGTGGATGGGTCTCCGGCAGACTGCGTACGAATTGGGTTGCATGACTTCAGGGACCGGTTCGACTGGGTTCTCGCGGGCATCAATAACGGCGCGAATCTCGGTGCCGACATCTACTATTCCGGTACTGTCGCGGCTGTGCGGGAGGCGGCCCTGTTCGGGATTCCTGGAATCGCGTTCTCGCAATATCGTGACCGGGTTCTCGGCGAACAGGACTGGGAGCGCGCCACTGCGTGGGTTCGGCACTTGCTGCCGGAGTTCATCTTCCCGCCCGTCGAGCGGGGTCACCACTGGAACGTGAACCTGCCCTGCCTGCCGTTGGGAGAAAACGAGCCGTCCATCACTTGGTGTCCTGTCGACACCAACCCGTTGCAGGTGGCATTCGATGTGGACGGCGACGCCTATACCTATGCAGGCTCGTACTCGCACAGGAAGTGCGAGACCGGTCGCGACGTTCAATCGTGCTTTGCCGGGAAGATCACCATTGCTCGTCTGAAATTGCCGTGACTGCGTGCTGAAATGGCATCGCAGGGGGTCGCCTTCCTCCGTCTGGAGGTCGGTCGCGCGACCGCGGGAGTCCTTCGCGGTGAAGCGCATGAGACAATACCGATAGGGGAGCTTTGGCGCGGGTACGAGTAGATCAACTGCTGGTAGATAGGGACTTCGTAGAGTCACGGCAGAAGGCCCAAGCATTGATCATGGCCGGCGAAGTGCTGATCAACGAGCAGCGGGTCGACAAGTCGGGCAGGCAAGTGCCGTCGGATGCTGCGATACGCTTGCTTGGTCAGGGAGCGCCCTTCGCCAGCCGTGCCGGCGGAAAGCTCGACGCCGCGATGAGGGCCTTCGCAGTGGATGTCCAAGGTGCTGTGTGTCTTGACATCGGTGCCTCTACGGGAGGCTTCACGGATTGCTTGTTGCAGCGGGGCGCGGCGCGGGTCTACGCCATTGACGTGGGCGCGGGTCAACTGCACTGGAGGCTGCGGCAGGACGATCGGGTGGTTGTCGTCGACAAATTGAACGCGCGATATCTGGAACTCAAGGACCTTGGCGAGCGGGTTCGTTTCGTATCCTGCGACGTGAGCTTTATTTCCGTGACCAAGATCCTGCCTCGCCTGCCGGCGGTACTCCACGCGGGAGCGGAGGCCATCGTGCTAGCCAAGCCTCAGTTCGAGGTGGGCAAGGGCGAGGTGGGTAAGGGCGGCGTGGTGCGCGACCCGCGCAAGCATCGGGAAGTTGTTGAGAAGATCGTCAATGCCATGGTTTCGATCGGCTTCGATGCCGTGCGATCCATGGAGAGTCCGGTTCTTGGAGCGAGCGGAAATCAAGAGTTCTTGGTGTACGGTCGCGACTGGAATCCGCTCGGGAGCGAGAGATCATGACCATCCGTCGCATCGGGATCGCGAGCAAGCCGGGAAGGGAAGACATACCGGCCTTGATTCGCCAGATTCTCGAGTGGTGCGCCGAGCGCGATATCGAGGTCGCGCTGGACCTTAACTCGGCCTCGTACATGGCGCGAACCGACGGAGTCTCGCGCGAAGAATTGCCGACAGACTGCCAGTTGCTGGTAGTTCTCGGGGGAGACGGGACGCTCCTCTCGGCGGCTCGCGCCGTGGGCGTTCGTCAGATCCCGTTGCTTGCCGTCAATCTCGGAGGCATGGGCTTCATGATGACGACGGGCCCCGGCGAGCTCGTGGCGGCACTCGACTGCGTTACGGACGCCGCTTACGAACTCGATTCGCGCATGGTGTTGGAAGCGGTCGTGGTTCGCGACGAGCAGCCTGGCGAGAGCTACTTCGCCTTGAACGACGTTGTCGTGGCGAACGGCGCCGTCGCCCGCCTACTGCATCTCGAGGCGTTCTCGAACGGGGAGTACGTTTGCGGGTATCGGTCGGACGGCTTGATCGTGTCGACGCCGACTGGCTCCACAGCGTATTCGCTCTCTGCCGGGGGCCCGGTGATGGCTCCCGACATGCGCGCCCTGAGCCTGACACCGATTTGCCCGCACACCCTGTCGAATCGCTCCGTTGTGTTGCCCGCGACGTCCACGGTGGAGATTCTCCTCGCCGGAGGGGATGACGGGAACTACTTGAGCGTCGACGGGCAAGTGGGGTGCAGCCTGAAGTCCGGGGACAAGATCAAGGTGTGGCGAGCCAGTCACACCGTGGACATCGTGCAGGCCAAGAGCTTGCGATTCTTCGATGTCCTGCGCAGCATGATGCGGTGGGGCGACCTCTGATATCGCGCTGTGTGCAAGCGGCGACCCATCAGCTGAGGAACGGTAGGGCGGCAAAGAACAACAGGCATGCCCCGAGCGCGCAATTGATCCACGCCGGATTTCGACCGTTCGAGCCCACCAATCCACCCCGGCTGTTCAGGAGCAGCAACGTGAGGGCGAGAAGGGGAAGGAACATCGCTCCCATGACGCCGTAGGTGAGTTGGATCTGGCGCACCGGGGAGCGCAGCGTGAAGAGGGGAACGATGGCGATCAGGGCCACGTACAACCGATAGGGATTCGACTTCCGGAGATCCCCGGTCGCTCCGCTCCGCATCCGCATGAAGTCGGCGAACATGTACGGAAGGCTCTGCCAGACGCCCAGCAGGCTCGAGAAAACTGCGCCCCAGAACCCGACCAAGAAGATCCACTTGCCGATTGGCCCGGTCGCCTCCGCGAGGCGCTCGGCCATCTGGGTCGCGAGGGCCGCGCCGCTCCCGGCGACCTCGATCTGCGAGCCGATGATGATCACGCAGAAGCCGAAGATTCCTGTGACTCCGTTGCCTACGGCGAGGTCGATGCGGCAAGGCTCGAGCATTCCGAGACCGCGACGGTCCTGCTCTTGAATCCAGTAGCCGTAGGCGAGCAGGGTCACCGTGCCGCCCACGCCGCCCAGTACCGCGGCGATCCAAGATCCTCCGCCCGGCGGGATCGATGGCACCAGCCCTGCGGCGATCTCCCTCATAGGCGGGGCGATCAGGGCGGTCGTACCGACGACAGTCACGAACATCAGTCCAATCAACACGGACATGATCGATTCGAATGCCTTGAAGCTCCCCTTCATGACGATCGCTAGTCCCGCCAGCGAATGAATGACAGCCCAGACGACCACCGAGGAGTCGGTTTCGCCGATTGGCAGGAGCGCGGTGCCGGCAACCCCGCAGGCGTTGGCGAGGGCCCGGCCGACCACTACCGTGAACAAAGTGAGATACGCGAGAAAGAGCCACCGGATCCAGCCGCCGAGCTTGTCATTCCAGCCTTGTAGGAGAGTAGTGCCCGTAGCGAGTTGCCATCGCGCGATGCCCTCGCTCAGGACGAACTTCAGGAAGCAGCCGACAACAACCGCCCAAAGGACGGTCGTGCCCAGTTCGGTTCCGGCCAAGGTTCCGGTCATCAGGTCGCCGGCCCCGACACCGGTGGCGGCCATCATCAAGCCTGGTGCAATCAGGCGGAATCCGCGTGGGGCGCGATCTGGAGGGGAGGAATCCGTCGGCACGGGCGTTGCGTGACCGGGCTTTTCAGCGGAACCTAAGGGCTGACCGTGTTCCGGCAGGTCGCCACGTGAATGATACTAGATGAGTCGGCACGCTTCGCACGACCTGTATCCGCACGTCTTGTGGTGGGTCAGTTGCGCCTCGCCGATTGGGTGCCGGAGCGAGCCCGAGGGACGCATCTTGCCGTTGCGGCACCAGTTCGGAAGCGGTGCCCGAGGGCTCTTTAGAATGTGCGCCACCCGTAGTGCCGGTGCCAGTCGCGAGTTGGCCGCCTGCCGACACCAGCGGCGCAGGAACCGATCCAGTCGTGACCGACAGGGATTCCGATAGCGCCTATCCAAGCGCTCCCAATGCCCGAAATCCTAAGCATTCTCAACTGGCCGAGATCATGTTGTCTGGGGCTTTGGAGGACATCGATGACCATCTCAGCGTACTGATCTGCCGCTTAGCAACAGATTCCAAACTGGAAACTTGCTTCAACTGGAACCAGATCAATCTTCACAATCTTCGCAGTCCTCGTCCGCTTCATCGCGCCGTCCGAATCCAACCCAAGGTGCGCTCTTCCTCCTCCCGAATATGAACTTGCCCTTGATCTTCCCGTCTTCGCTCCGATGTAGGACGTAGACTCTCGAGCGCTTGCCGAACTTGACCGATTCCTCCAGCGAGGCCTTCAGCGACCGCTCCAGTGACTCATTTCCATCGGGATAGATGTAGTCGATCCATGCCACGCCATCGCCACACTCCCTTGCCTCGTGATCATCGAGCCAAGCGTACATGTTCTCGTAGTCGCCATCGATTCCGAGGTCGAACGAAAGCAAGACGGACTTCTTCATGAGTTCAGCCTTTCCATCGTCCGCACTTTGGCACCTCCCGCTGAATGACATTGGCTTGCACACATGCGGATGCCGCGCACGGACATAGCCTGCAATATCCCAGAATCCCAAATCGATGCGAACCTCCGTTCAGACAGGCGCCTGCCAATGTTGAGACCGTCGCTGAATCGCTCGGAGTACGACGCTCCAATCCACTGCCGTCGACCCAAGCACACTTCCGATCCCGTGCCAAGCGACGAACCTGTCCGAGGTAGGGAGCATAGCTTCATCAGATCGAGATGCATCGTCCAGCCGACCACCTGTCCATCATGCGAGGCCTCACCCGTTGTGTCAACGGCGCCCCACAGCGTTTCCAGCGCGGACGCCCATCGCTCGGTACAGGACCCGATGTGCCTTGATCTCCTCGCCGGTGCCGTACGCGCCTGCACCACTTGGCGCGAGAGCGGCCGTCCAGAGACCGTGCCACCCTGAATCCCCGACCACCGTCAACCGCATTCACTGAACAGCCAGCGCCTCACCGCCCCAGTCCCGTCAAGTGTGGGAAGATCATGAAAGTGCATACGGTGCAAGACTCGATTTCGAGACGCTCCTTCCTAGCCAGCGCAAGCGTCGCCTTAAGCGGCCTATCCTGCGCTTCTCAGACAGACAGCGCTCCACCGCTTCCCAACATCGTCCTTTGCATGGGCGACGACCACGGCTGGCACGAGACTGGCTACAACGGGCATCCGATCGTCAAGACACCTGTACTTGACGAGATGGCGACAGCCGGCCTGCGTTTGGATCGGTTCTTCTCTGCCGCGCCGGTCTGTTCGCCGACTCGCGGCAGTGTCATGACCGGACGCCACCCGAATCGTTACGGCACGTTCTCGGCGAACTGGTCGATTCGACCGGAAGAGATCACGATCGCTCAGATCCTCAGGGACGCGGGCTATGCCTGCGGCCACTTCGGAAAGTGGCATCTCGGACCGGTGAAGGAGGGGTCGCCGACGAATCCGGGTGCCATGGGATTTGAGGAGTGGCTGTCGCACGACAACTTCTTCGAAATGGATCCGTGCCTGTCGCGGAACGGCGGGCCGCCCGAAGAGCACAAGGGGGAGAGTTCGCAGATCATCGTCGAAGCCGCCAATCGCTTCATCTCGAAGGCGAAGTCCGAAGGAAGGCCGTTCTTCGCAGTGATTTGGTTCGGGTCGCCCCACGAGCCGTACAGCGGTTTGGATGAGGACTTGGAGGCTTACAGCGATCTCCCCGCTCACTTGGCCGAGCAGACAGCGCGGATCACTTCAATGGAGACCGGCCGACCAGGCGAGTTTCCGTTGAATAAGGTCTTGCAGGCCCGCTTCGCAGAGATTACCGCCATGGACAGGGCCATGGGGCTCCTGCGAGAACATCTGTCCGCCGAGGGCGTCCGAGAAGACACTCTGCTTTGGTATTGCAGCGACAATGGTGCTCCCGCAGCGAGCCGCTTCGAGTCGCCGATGCGGGCGGACAAGGGCCAAGTCTACGAGGGCGGCGTACGGGTTCCGGGTCTGATCGAGTGGCCGAGCCGCATCGCCGAGCCGCGCAGCAGCGCAGTGCATGGCGTGACGAGCGACATCCTGCCCACCCTTTGCGAGCTAACCGGGCAAGGTCTGCCTGAGCGGCCTCTGGACGGCGTGAGCTTGGCGCCGGTGATTGATGGAACGTCGCAGGCGCGATCCGAGCCGATCTGTTTCTGGAGGTACGCAGGAGACGTACCCGAGGATGCGGATCCGTACATCGATCTCGAGCTGCAGAAGGGTACGACCGAGTTGGTCAAGATGATGGACGGGCGATTCACGCGCAACTTCCGCAACTTCCACTATCCGCAGATTCGCGAGGACGACCTTGGTGGTCCGCGCGCGATTCTCGATTCGCAGTACAAACTGGTCGTAGACGGCGAAGGGCGGGGGGCCTCGGGGGATGGTGGTTCTCCGACCAAGGAACTATTCGATATAAGGCAGGATCCTGCCGAGAGCAATGACCTTGCCAGTGCCAACCCCGAGATCGTCGGGAGGCTTGAAGGCAAGCTCTCCGAGTGGCAAGAATCCGTTCTCAATAGCCTCACCGGCGCGGACTACACGTGAAGCTCTTGAATCTTGCCGAGTCGATCTCGGAATAGCGGTGCCTCCTCTTCAGCCAAGAGAAGTGCGAGGATCGCGGAGACATCGATACGCAATGATTCCGGAAGCCCGCGTTCACCATAGATGGCCGTCTGCAGGGCTGCAGACAGGGGTGCGGATTCGCTTCGAAAATCCTTCTCCAAGCGCATGCGCAGCCGGACGCCGCCATCGATGTATCGATTGATAGACGCCTTGATCGTCAGCTCGTCCCGATCATCCCCCGCCGCGCTCTCTTCAAGCGCAGCAAGCGCACGTTCGATGACGGCAGTTTTGCGTCCGCGACCCCGCAGCCCGAAACGGTCAGCGAGTCGTTCCACACGGCGTTCAAGGTCGGGTTTGTGTGCAAGGTTTATCGACATCGACTACACCAACTGTGTCTGGACACACCGTCATTATTGCGTTTTCAGAATTACCCGGCCGACCACCAAGCCAAGACTCGTGTGAACTTCATGCGTGGCGCGAGCCATTCGGCGAGGGCGCACTCGTCGCCGTCAAGGAACTTGTGCTCGCATCCGCGCGAGCTGTCCGCTGTGCGCCTACACGAGGATCCAATCGGAACTAGCCGGAGATTCCGAGAGCATCCGTTCCCGGAACTGCCAGCTAGAACCCCTTGACATTCCCAGGTTGCCAGGGACGATGGCCTCCAGGTCAGACCCCCAGTCCGCACGCCTGCAGCAACGCGCGCTGAACGGCCAGATCGTGTTCGGGCGTGAAGTGCTCGACCCAACGCCCCGAGTGAATCGCGCCGGCGAGGTCGTCGAAGTCCGGCAGATAGCGGGGCGAAGGCCCGACTGGCACGTCCTGCGTCCCCGCTTTGAAGTCGCCGTGCGGCTCGCTCAAGGTAAGCCTGACCTTGGGACGGTCCGGATCGTCGATCTGGATGGAGCCGCGCTCGCCGAAGATGTAGAAGTAGCGCTCGCCGTCTCTTGCGTGGCTCTTCACTGTCGCCACGGCCGGGTCGAACTCGAAAGTAGCGAGAACGTCGTCTTCGAGTTGGTCCAGTTCCGGATTGGTCTTGCGCAAGACGAAACTCACGCGGTTGGGTTCGCCCATCAGCCAGATCAGGGCGTCGATCATGTGACAGCAGATCTCGTACATCTGGCCGCCCGGATAGCGGTCGAGCCGCCGCCTGCCTTCCGGTGACAGCATGTCGTTCATCTGGCAGAGAACCGACCGAACCGGGCCGAGCCAGCCCTCCGTGAGTGCCCTGTGCGCCAAACGGAAGGCGGGATTGTAGCGGTAGACGTACCCGATCTGCACCACGAGATTGCGGTCTCGGGCCTCGCCGTAGATCCGCTCGAGCAGTCCGATGTTCACGCCCGGCGGTTTGTCGATCTTGGTGTGCTTGCCGGCTCTGACGCAGTCCAGCGAGTAGGCTAGCGATTCGAACGGGTCGGTTTCCACGCAAACCACCTGGATTGAATCGTCGGCGAGGATGTCCTCCACCGAGGCCCATCTCACGCCGTCCCACCGAGGGTTCGCTTTGGCGGATTCGAGCAGTTCCGGGTGGGGCTCCGCAACGGCAACGAAGTCATAGTTGGCCGATTCGCGAATCGCTTCCAGGTGACCGAGCGAGTGGGAGTGAGCGGTGCCGATAATGGCCGCTCCGAGGCGGTCAGCGCCCTTGGCTGCCACACCAGCGGCAAGGCTGCTGAGAGCAACGCCGATCGCGTTGCGGCGGGTGAGTTGCATGATCGAATCTCCGTACTCGGGCTATTCCTTGTAGGAGTACGTGAGGTTGACCGTTCCGCCTGCGGCTGATCGCTGGAGGCTGGAGAGGCCAAACAAGTACTGACTAGGAATTGCGACAGCTAGATTTTATCCGCCCGGTGGCCGATGGTAGTGCATCTACACCCACCGACTAGAACCGCACGCCCCTCCTCGGTTTCGTCGCGTACGGAGGCGTACGCGCACGTGGGGCGGATGTCTGGCAGGTCCATCGGCTGACCGGCGACCGGAAGGGCGCCTACGCCGTCGCGATCTCCGGACGCTACCGAGTCGTCTTTCGCTTCGAGGACGGGACGCCTATGATGCGGATGTGGTCGACTACCACAAGAGTTGAGAAAGGACACGGACACCATGGACACGGAGAGCAACCGAGCGGGCCACGACCCCGATCCGCGGCCCGAGCTGTACAGCATCGACGGATCGGTACCCCCCGAGGTGATGCAGAAGTACGGTGAGTGGGTGGGACGCAACCCGCGGCACCCCGGCTGGCACCTCGCCGGGACACTGGAGCGCAAGTCGCTCAGCGTCGCAGAGGCTGCTGCGCTGTTCGGCGTCGAGCGCGCGGACCTAGCCGAGGTGCTCGAGGAGCGTGCGCCAATCACGGCCGAGCTCGCCGTGCGCATGCAGGCGGCCGGCGGGGCGCGAGCCGTGGCTTGGATGCGACTCCAGATCTCGTACGACATCGTCCAGGCGCGGCGACGTCTCGTGCGAAGCGGGGCCATCGCACCAGATGCTGTCGACCCGGACCCTCAGCACCAGCCCGACTTGGATCCGGAGCATTATCCGGTGCTGGAGTCAGAGCCCGAGCCTGCTCTCGCGGGCTGACGCCCCGATCCGATCTAGCGAGTGACCGCGTACGTGGCCTCGAAGAGCATGTCGTCCCCGGAGAGGCCGACCCTCTCGCACTTGCCTCGCCGTCGCTCGTGATCGAGCAGAACGGTGTAGCGGATCCTGCGCCCGGCCCCCAATCTTGGGTGCTCCTCGACAGCCTGCCCCTCGCATAGCGCTCGCGTTGGTGGCGTGGACCTTGATGCCGATTTCGGGTTGGGACGGTCCCGTGGTCACCGCGATAGGTCTGGACAGCGTAGGGCAGCGGCAATCCGGCAACCTGCGCCATGAGGCCCGGTAGGGCACATAAACCCACCGGCTAGAACCGAACGCTACTCCTCGGTGTCGAATCGGTTCGCGAAAGAGATAGCGAGGTGACCCTTGAACCGCAGGCCGGCGTGGGTCTCGCCTAGTCCGGCGGCGGGCGCGCCACCTCGATTGTCAGTTCCCCGGACTGGATCATTTGTTGCACCCGAGCGAATTGGTGATGGGCCCATTCCAGCTCGTCCATGCCCGGCGGAGGGGCTTCCTCTGCAACCGCATTGAACATCTCCATGGCCTCGGGGTTCATCTGCTCTACCTCCTCGAACCACCTTGCCAATTCCGGTTGCACTTCCGCGAAGGCGGTCTTGATCGCGACCCACCTCCATTCCTCAGCATCAATGTTTCCCGGCGGCGGTCGGTCAAGAAAAGCATCTATGCGCTCCTCGATCCGGCCAAAATCCTTGTAGGTCTCGATATCTTCGTTCTCTGGAGCACGAGCTCCCATCGACTCCAAGTATTCGCCTACTCGAAAATGCCCGTATGCGTAGGCGAGCGAAAGCGGTGTGTCGACCAGCTTGCCGACCACGGTGTCGCGTGTCCGCGATGCGTTCACGTCGGCACCACGGCGCACTAGCAACTCAACCACCGCCATGTTGCCACGACGCGCCGCACGATGCAGCGCGGTGTCTCCATTGGGGTGCTCCATGTCTGATCGCGCACCGAACCGCAGCAACTCGCGCACGACGTCGAACGCATCCGCTGACCCGTCGTCTGCCGCGATCACCAACGGGAGTTCCCCCTCGGCGGACTCCGCGGTCGCGTCGGCCCCGGAGCGCAGCAACTGGATAGCTGCGTCGTAATCGCGTTCTTGGAGTGCGCGATGCAGCGGCGCGCTGGCGACGTCTTCCGCGGCCGCGCCAATCAAACCAGAAACGGCAACCAGCAGCGCCGGGGCGACTCTCAGTGCGAGCAGCGCGTGTCGGAGGCTTCCTCTGGTGCGGGTTTGACGGAGCATCGTGGTCACCCTCCAACGCAATTCCTGAAACACGTCGCCTCGCGATCACATGCGCGACCCTCGCAGCGCGAGTAATCGTCTCGGCACATCTGTTGCTTCCTAGCTTAATACCGCCACCGCCGCAGGTTGCTAGCCCTGAACACACGATCCGCTGCTGTCATGCTCACGCCGCCCGAACAACACGCGTAGAAGTAGTCTTGCTACCGGCCATCCCGTGCTGCAGGTTGCGTCCGGGGCGGCCACCGCACGCGGATCGGCCGCCCCGGTGCATACAGCCGTGCAATTGTATGGCACCATGGGCATCCACTCGTGGGGCAGCCGCCGCGCCAATAGATTCTCCAAGGGCGATCGCGGCCGCCACGATGCCGCGCTGCTCGCCAAGATCGACGCTGTGACCGACGCGCTGGAAAAAGGAGACACCCCGGCGGCACTGACGGCCGACGGCTGGCAGATCTATCGACTGACCGGGGACCGCAAGGGCGACTACGCCAATGATGTGGATGTGGTCGACTACCACAAGAGCCGAGAAGGGACATGGACATGGACATGGAAATCGACAGCGACCGGGCCTTGGACCCGGTCCGGGATCCCAAGCCCGAGCTGTACATGATCGACGGCTCGGTGCCCCCCGAGGTGCTCGAGGAGTACGGCGCGTGGCTGCGTCGCAACCCGGCGCACCCCGGATGGCACCTTGCCGGCACCTTGGAGCGCAAGTCGCTCAGCGCCGCGGAGGCTGCGGAGCTATTCGGCGTCGAGAGCGCGGACTTGGCCGAGGTGATTGAGGGACGCGCCCCGGTCACGCCCGAGCTCGCCGTGCGGATGGAGGCGGCGGGCGGGATGCCCGCGGTGGTCTGGATGCGGATGCGGATCTCCTACGATCTGGTCCAGGCGCGGCGGCGTCTCGTGCAAAGCGGAGCCATCGCGCCAGACGCTGTCGACCCGGATCCCCAGCACCAGCCCGACTTGGACCCGGAGCGGTATCCGATGCTGGACTCGGAGCACGGGCTCGAGCCCGCGGCCGCTCTCGCGGGCTGAGCGCGAGTCAGCCGCGAGGGATCGCGTACGCGCCTTCGAAGAGCACGTCGACACCGGCCAGCCCGACGCTACTGTGCTTGCCGCGCCGCCACTCGCGATTGAGTAGCACGGTGTAACGGACCGTGCATCCAGCCCCAAATCCTAGGGGCTCCTTGACGACCTTCCTCTCGCAGAGCGCTCGCGTTGGTGGAGTGGGTCTCGATGCTGATCTCGGGCTTGGGACGGTCCCGTGGACACCGCGACAGGTCTGGACGGCGTAGGGCAGCGGCAATGCGGTAACTCGACACGGACTAGCCCGAAACGGGCTAGGCTCAGCCGCGGAGAGCATCGATGCCCACGATGGCCGACGGCCTAGGTTCAAGCCAGTCGCAGAGTTGCTGGTGGACCAAGCCGAAGAGGAATCTCATTCATCAACCTCTCCCAAGCTGACCTTGGCAGCCGCCTCGAGTCTCTCCGCCGTTACGCGTCGGGCGTGAGCAAAGGAGTGAACGACGTGCCTAGTGCCGTTCTCGAAGTCAAGCTCGACCGCGAGAGCCCCTCCACCATACATGTGTTGGGCCGTACCGATATAACGCCCGTTCGAGCAGATGAACAAGGGCACGTCGCACGGCTGGTCTAGGGTGATCGGGCCCGGCACAACCTCCCAGACGCCGTTCCGGTTCACCAGCTCGTCGGGGTCGCCGTCGTAGTAACCGACGTTGTACCGCTCCGAAACGTAGCGGGTTGCCGCTTCCCCGTCTTTCGCTCTGAAGTACCAGTTCTTCCCCTGCGGGTCAACGTACGACACCAGCAGCCCGTTGTTGATCGGTGCCGCCGCGCTCGCAGAACCGATGCGGACCCTCTCGTCGTTGACTTCGTAGTCGTCCTCGTAGTCGTCCTCGTAGTCGTCTTCGCCGTATCGCTGGGGTTCGCGAAAGATGACGTAATCGTCGCCTCGTCCCGGCCGCATGAAGATGTTCTGGAAATTCTCGCTGCCTGGCGGTCGGGGCCAGACCTTCTCGCGCACTCGTTTCACGGCGTGGTCGAAAGACGAGGCGTCGAAATCGGCACCGTAGGGCGTCGGACGGTCGAACGTCACTTGGCAAGGCGAATCGTCGTGACCGCGCATGACAATGCATCCAACTCGCTTGCCGCCTAGCGTGATCGCTGTGCTGTCGGCATCGGATGCCTTGACCCGGCGGAAAGCCAGTTCGTCCGCAGGTGGCTGGTCGCGGCTGTGGGAACCGACGTTGAATGCGGCCTCGATGATCGATTCCGCCGTTCGAGG
Source organism: Bryobacterales bacterium (assembly GCA_965242625.1). Lineage (GTDB taxonomy): Bacteria > Acidobacteriota > Terriglobia > Bryobacterales > UBA6623 > VXMF01. The sequence continues at coordinate 3,835,717 of CBDEST010000005.1, forward strand.
GCATTCCACGTAGTGCAGCCGACGCTCGCCACTCGGCATGGTGAAGTCCAGCAGGTACTCATTCACATCGAATGGAGGGGAGCTCGTGAGGTTGCACTGACCGACGATCCGTGACTCGTGCGAACGGAACGGAGTCACGAACGCTTCGAAGCGTGCGGGACCGTGCCACGGTACGCCATGTCTCATCTCCACGCACTTCAAGTGAACCTTGAACTGGGGCGAGTCAGTCATGGGTTTGTTGACGTTGATTCGCAAGGGCGGAGCAGTCGGGAAGCGGTCTGAACCCCCAAACTTGGCCTAGCGTTGTTGCCGCTCAGCGCGTTTCCGATCATGCGTCAGAGACTGATTAGGACGATCTAGGCTCCGTGTTTGCGACAGTTGCCAAGATCGCCCCTGTAGGCTACTGGAACCGTTCCTTCACCGCAACACCTGCGACCCTGCGTCTATCGCCCCATCCAGTCGGCAGTCCCAATTTGGATCCCACCAGCAGCGTGCGCCTGGAATTTGGCGAAGCGGTCCCAAATCGCTTGGTCTGACAGTAACGCTTGGGGGCGCCCCCGGCGTCCGGGCCTCTCAGTACGCCCAAGGTCCTCGCGTGAAGATTCCTCCGTCGACCATCAGTGTCTGTCCCGAAATGAAGTCCGCTTCGTCGGTGCAGAGGAATGCTACCGCCTCCGCCACGTCTCGCGGATATCCGACGCGTCCCACCGGGGCAAGCTTGGCCCACGTGCCGGCGTAGTCCTCGGTTTCCAGCGCCGTGCGCTCGATCAGGATCGCACCGGGTGCTACGCAGTTCACCGTGATGCCGAATTGCCCCAGCTCGGCGGCTGCGACCTTGGTGAACTGCTCCATGCCGCCCTTGCTGGCGGTGTAGCTGACGAGGTTCGGGAACGCTACCTTGTTGCAACCCGAGCCGATATTGACAATCCTCCCGCCGCCTTGATCCCGCATGTGCCGCCCCGCGAGCTGAGTGCAGAGAAAACAGCCCTTGAGATTGGTGTCGATCACTCGATCCCAGTCCGCTTCCGATAGTTCCAGCAGCGGTGCCCAGACCTGCATGCCGGCGTTGTTCACCAGGATGTCCAAGCGCTCGAACTCGCTGAGCACGGTGTTGAACATCCGCTGCACTTGCGACGCCTCGCCAACCGCGGCTTGGACGGTGATCGCATCGCGCCCGGCGGCTCGAACTTCCCCGGCCACTCGCGCGGCGCCTTCCGGGTCCGAGTTGTAGTGGACGGCGACGTTGCAGCCGAGTTCGGCCAGCTTTGTCGCGATGCCGCGACCAACGCCCTTGCTAGAGCCAGTGACCAACGCGGATTTGCCAGCGAGGTCCATTGAGTACCTCCGAGGATGGAAACCCCGGACGCGTCGACGTGCGACCGGAGGTTCGGAAAGAATTCGGCGGCTCCGTCAGCCGACGATGTCAGCGAGCGCGGAACCGATCGTAGGGTATTCGAACTCGAAGCCAGCGTCCAGCGCCGCCTTCGGCTTGACTAGTTGCGATGCCAGCAGGACTTCCGCGAAGCCTCCTAAGCCGAGCCGCAACGCGAACGCCGGTGCAGGGAAGAGGGTCGGCCGCTTCACGGCGGAACCCAGAGCCTTGGTGAAGTCCCGATTGGTGACCGGATTCGGCGACACGCCGTTCACAGGTCCGCTCAATGCGGGATTTTCGGCTGCGAAAACCAACAGCTTCACAAGATCATCGATGTGGATCCATGGCACCCACTGCTTCCCGCTGCCAAGTCTCCCGCCTAGCCCGAGCCTGAACAACGGCAGCATCCGCCCGAGCGCGCCTCCGCCCCTTCCGAGAACGAGTCCGATGCGGATGTTCACGACCCGCATGCCGAATTCCTTGGGCTTGTCAGCCTCGCACTCCCAAACGAGGCATACATCCGACAGGAATCCTTGCCCAGCGTACGACTGCTCGGTCAATGTCTCGTCGCTACGGTCTCCGTAGACGCCGACCGCCGATGCAGACACCAGAACGCTTGGCGGGTTCTCCATCGCTCCGAGACCCTTTACGAGGTTCCTCGTGCCAATTTCCCGGCTGTCGAGAATCCGATCCCGCTTGGCTGCTGTCCAGCGACCCTCGGCGACGGGTTCGCCAGCGAGGTGAAAGACCGTGTCACAGCCATCCAAGGCTTCGGGAGGCGGTGGACCGCTGGACGGATCCCAGCGGAAGCAAGCCACGTGGGATAGCTCGGGCGGGGCCTGCTCGGGCTTGCGGGTCAGGACGTTGGCGCTGCTAAGCGAAGCGCACAGGAGCTTGCCTACGAAGCCTGTCCCTCCGGTGACCAGAGCCTTCTGCATGTCCCCATGATAATCGCTTCCCTAAGTTCGCCACCACGATCCGGAGTGCTCGGCAAGTGCTGCTGTATCATGGGCGCCCATGGCACTCCGACTTGGCTGCGCGGGACTCCTCATGGCGGCCTGCTCGCTACCGGGCTTGGGCGCGGACAAGCCGAACATCGTCTTCGTACTGGCCGACGATGTCGGTGACCAAGCGATAGGCTGCTACGGCGGGTCCTCGTTCGACACGCCGCGAATCGATTCGTTAGCTGCCGGTGGGATGCGGTTTCGGCACTGCTATTCGATGCCGGTGTGCCACCCCACCCGCACTGCGCTGCTGACGGGGAAGTATCCGTTTCACATCGGGGAGCCGGAGTGGGGCACCTTCCCGTCGCGGCTTGAGGACGAGACCGTGTCGAGCTATCTCCGGGAAGCCGGTTACGCCACGGCCGTCGCAGGCAAGTGGCAACTGACGCTCTTGGGAAATGACAAGCAGCATCCGCGACGGCTGGGTTTCGACACGTGGTCGTTGTTCGGATGGCACGAGGGTCCGCGCTACTACCGTCCGTTCATCTACAGGGACGGCGAGCTGATGTCCGATGTGAGCGATCGGTACGGCCCGGACGTCTATGTCGAACATCTCGTGGAATTCATGCGGGAGAACAAGGATCGACCGTTCTTCGCGTTCTACTCGATGGCCCTGGCGCACGACGTGACTGACGACATGGATGCCCCTCCGCCACTGGGCCCGCAAGGGCATTACGACAGCTACAAGCGCATGGTGGAGAACATGGACGAGCGAGTCGGATGGCTAGTGGACGCGATTGACGATCTGGGCTTGCGCGAGAGGACGCTGGTCCTGTTCACCGCCGACAACGGCACTCCGTCGCAATACTACTTCACGGCCCAAGGAAACGAAATGTTGCGCCAGAAGATCAAGATGACATGGAAGGGGCGAGAGATCAGCGGCGGCAAGGGCGACCTGACCGATGCTGGCACTCGAGTGCCCCTCGTTGCGAGTTGGCCGGGAACGCTCGAACCGGGCCAGGTCGTCGACGACTTGGTGGACTTCAGCGACTGGCTGCCGACATTCTTGGACCTCGCGGGCGGTGAAGTTCCGCAGGGTATTGACGGAATCAGCTTCGCGGATCGCTTGCGAGGCGGTGCCGCGTCTCCGCGCGAGTGGGCGTTGGCTTCCAGAAGGGGTCGGCACTTCGTTCGCACGCAGCGCTGGAAGCTCTATGACGACGGCCGGTTGTTCGACATGGGCTCGGGACGGGACGAGGTCGACCCGGTGCCGGTTAGCTCGGCGGCCATGGATGCGACGCGAGCGCGCGAGACACTTCAGGCTGCATTGCGCGAAGTACTGCTCGCCGACTGACAGGTGCCTCGCATGCGTGTGATCGTCTACGGCGCCCGCGGCCAGTTGGGCGTCGATCTGACCCGGGAGTGTCGAAGGCGCCGACACACCGTGCTCGCACTCAGTCACTCTCAGTCCGATATCACGGATTTCCAAGCGGTGCGCAACCGGGTCGCTCGCCACCGTCCGGACTGGGTGATCAATGCGGCGGCGTACACCAAAGTGGACCTCGCCGAGAGCGAGCCCGAGCTGGCCATGCGCGTGAATGCAGTCGCGGTTCGAAACCTCGCCTTGGCTTGCGCGGACGCGGGGGCAACTCTGCTCCACTTCTCTACCGACCACGTTTTCGCGGGAGACAAGGGCACGCCCTACGTCGAGGACGATCCTCCCCGTCCCCAATCGGTCTATGGGGTGTCCAAGCTGGCAGGTGAACTATTCGTCCGGTCCTGTTGCTCTTCCTACTACGTATTGCGAGTCGCGGGGGTATTCGGGCCGCCCGGACGGTACACGGCTCACGGGAACTTCCTTGAATTCGTCTTGCGCAAGTGCGCCGAGGGGGCGGAGTTGCGGATCGTCGACGATCATTTCGCGACGCCGACTTTCGGCACGGCCCTCTCGTCACGGTGCTTGGACATCCTCGAGCGGTCGATACCAACAGGGGTGTATCACCTCGGAGGCGGCGAGGTGGTCTCCTGGTACGAATTCGCGCGTATGGTCGCTAACGCGGCAGGCCTTGGCACGGATCGCATCGCGGCGACCAACCGGCATGAGTACCAGACTACGGCCGCAAGGCCGATTTACTCGGCGCTGTCCAATCGAAAGGTGGAAGACGCAGGCATTGCCTTGATGCCTAGCCTTGCCCGTGCGATCGAGGAGGACCTGAGGCTACGCAAGCGAGAGCGACCTAGGCGTTCGTAGGCCGACGAAGGCCCCTTGGAGTGCAGGAGGCCCACAGTAGCCCAGTACCGAAAACTGTGCCCTTGTGGGCGGCTTCGACTGGCGGGGCTAAGATGATTGTTCGGCTGCCGGCGGATCCCCCGCCGGTGCGCCAATTACCAACAGGGAATCCATGAGCTTTTCTGCCTTGGCGACCTCGGCCGCGACCCAAGTGCCTGTCTCGACGAGGCCCGTGCGGGTCATCGGCATCGACCTTGGCACGACCAACTCCGCGATCGCCGAAGTCCTCGTGACACCCGAGACGCTTGGGCCACCTGTCGCGCGCTGTCTCGACGTAGAGCAAGAGACGAGCATGGGACCGCAACTCCACGCGCTCGTACCGTCGGTCTTGGCCATCCATGACGGGGAGGTGTTCGTCGGCGCGGGAGCCAAGGATCTGCGCGCGCGCGTCGGGGATTTCAACCTGCAGATGCACCGGGACATTTTCTGTGACTGCAAGAACGATATGGGCGTTCGCCGGACCTATCACAAGGCTCCGGTCGGCTACCGGTCCGCCAAGGAGATTGGCGGGCACTTACTCAAGTTCCTGGTCGACGCCGCGTCCAAGAGCGATGGCCCCCCGCCCGGCACGACCGTGGTGACGGTGCCGGCGTCGTTCCAGGCCGCGCAACGCCGGGACACGACCGAGGCCGCGAAGCTGGCCGGGATCGACCTTGGCGCAGGTGCCCTGCTGGATGAACCGATTGCCGCCTTCGTTGACTATGCGTTCACTCACGGCAAGGACACTCTCGCGGGGATCACCGAGCCGCGCAGGCTATTGGTATTCGACTTCGGCGGCGGAACTTGCGACGTGGCGATTTTCGAACTGCGGCCGCCCAAAGCTGGAGACGCGGCTGGAATCGGAGTCGCGCCGCTCTCGGTTTCTCGGTACCACCGCTTGGGCGGCGGCGACATTGACCGGAAGATAGCCGTCGAAGTTCTGATTCCGCAGCTCGTGAAGCAGAACGAGCTGCAACCTCATGAGTTGAACTATCGCGACAAGACAGAACGCGTGATCCCGGCACTGCTCGGGTGTGCCGAATCGCTCAAGGTCGGGTTGTGCATGGAGATCGCCCGGCGCAAGGGCTTCGGTCGCTACGAGCAGGAGCGCGAGAAACTCGTCCAGAAGAATCCCGGGGTCTACAAATGCACGCTGCTCAACAAGAAGGTCTTAAGCCTCCAGTCCCCAACGCTTAGCGCAGTCGAGTTTGATGCGGTACTTGAGCCGTTTCTCGAGCGCTACTTGCTGCATCCGAGGGAGACCGACCACTTCATGACCTGCTCGGTGTTCGCTCCTCTCCAGGATGCACTGGAACGCGCCGGCTTGCAGCCGGAAGATATCGACCTCTGCCTGCCAGTTGGAGGGGGTGCATTGATCCCACAGGTCACCGAAGCGATCCAGCGCTATTTCTCTTCGGCCACGATCCTCCGCTTCGACGATTCCGAACAGATCCAGACCGCCATTGCCCACGGAGCTGCGTGGCAGGCACTTTCACTTGCCGTGCATGGGAGGGGGCTCGTGCGTCCCGTCACAGGCACGAGCATCAACATCCTGTCGGCGAGCGGCCCGGTCGAACTGATTGCTGACGGCACGGAACTTCCGTATCCGGCAGACGGCGACTGGGCGGAAAGCAACCAACTGTCGATTCCCACGACCAGCCTCTCCGCAGCCGTGTCGCTACGGGTCGAGTTGCGGAGCGGCGACGACCGCGTCCTCATGTGGGAGACCACGGAGATCCAGCCGCCTGTCTCCAAGGGCGATCCGTTGCGGTTGCGGTATCGGATGGACGTGAACCAAGTACTCCATCTGCGCCTCGAGCGTTTGGTCGGAGATGACACTGTGGAGGAATGCAAACTCGCGGTCGAGAATCCGCTCACTAGCGTCGTGAACCCGAATGCAAAGCGCGACGAGCTACTCGAACTCGAAGAACGCATGCGAACCAAGTCTCTCCCGAAGGAAGAGCAGCTCGAGGTTCTTGATCGGATTGCTGAGTTGGAAGACGAACTGGGCCGCTTCGAACGGGCGCTTTATTGGTTGAGCATTCTGAATCGGAGCAAGCCCAGCGCATTGATTCTCCACCGCATGGCCCTTGTCGCGGGAAGATCCGGTGATCACGAGCAGGAGGAAAGGTGCTACCGCGAAGCAGCGCGCCTTTCGCCGAGCTGGGGCGGTCCTCTGTTCAATCTCGCGCTGCTGCAGCAGGGACAAGGCAGGTTGAAAGATGCGATGGAGAGTATCGACGCGGCAATTGCGCGTAGATCCAACCCGCCCAGTCTTATCCTCAAGGCCGAACTCGTCGAAAAGCTGGACCAGCCGAAGAAGGCGCGTGACGACCTCCTAGAACGGGCGTTCGCTGCCTTCAGACCCTTGGCCACATTGGACAGTTTCAATCTGGTCTGGTACGAACTCGGCGCACGGCTCTCGGGCGACAAGGCACGGCAGCAAGCCGTCGCTGCGGAACGCGCCCGCCGGAAGAAGTCACCAACTATCCAGTCGCCGGGGGGAGGGTTGCTGCCTGACACTAGGAACGAGATCGCGAGGCGGTCGCAGTGAGCTGGCTCATCCCCCGCAATGAACTGACCGTCGAACAGAATCGAACGGTCGAATTGAGTTCGACGCAGCACCGACTCGTGCTGGGGTCGCCGGGTTCGGGCAAGACCATCGTCCTGATGCACAGGGCGAGGCACCTGATCGATGCCGGCGGGGCTTCGCCGGAGCGTTGCCGCTTGTTCGTCTATACCAACTCGCTTGTGGCCTACATCCGCGCAGCGCTACGTGATGTGGACCTTCCGGACGACTGCGTGATGACGTTCGACGCATGGTGCTGTGATTTCTACGAGCAATGGATTGGCAAGCGCTTGCCGCGTCGTCGGCAGAAAATCGACTTTGCGGCCGTCCGGCAGGCGGTGTGGCAGCGTACTCATCTACGGAAGGCGATGGATCTCCTTTTCGAATTCGTGATGGTCGACGAGGGGCAGGATCTGGATAGGCGCGACTTCGAGACGCTGACCGCTGTAGCGAAGCATGTGACGGTCTTCATGGATCCCAAGCAGAAGCTCTACGAGCGGGATGCCGAGGAGTTAGGCGTGGCCGCGGCCTTGGGGTTGCCCGGGCGCAACCGTGTGCTGCTCGAGGCCTTTCGTTGCTCGCCGTTCATCGTGCAGGCAGGTGCTGCATTCATTAGCGACGAGGTCGAACGCAAGCAGTTCATCCTGCAGAATCCGCCCATCGACAAAGGCGAGCGCCAGTTGCCGCTGCTGTACCTCGCCCACGACAACGACGACGAACTCGCGCAACTCATCGATGTAATCCGCGCCCGCATTGACCGGAACGAGCGCATCGCGATCCTGCTCCCGACCGTCCAGCTCTCGTTCCTCTACGCTTACGCCCTGCGTGATGCGGGATTGGAGGTGGAGGTAAACCAGACGCCCCACAGGAAGGCTGTCGACCTCCCGTCCATTGATTTCTCTACGCCGGCTCCCAAGCTCATGGCGTTCCCGAGTTCCAAGGGGCTGACCTTCGACAGCGTACTGATGCCACGCTGGGACAAGAAGGCCATTCCGCGATTCGGCTCCATGCGACTCGAACGGTGGCTGTTCGTCGGCATCACTCGCGCTACGCGATGGGTCTACGTCAGCAGCACCGACGGGGAAGAAACTCTTTTCTTGAAACGGTTTCGCGGACTGCAGCAGCGGGAGGTAATGACGATCCAGCAGGGACAACCGCGGCCGATCGCAGACACCGCTCCGAAGAGCGAGGTCGATCGCTCAGAGGAGGTGGAGGATCTGAGCGACCTGTTCTGATGCTGGGCTTGGATCGGCCCGCGGCCAGCCGGCGATCCTCATCGATCAGGTCCGGTTTCTGACCCTTCTCGGCGTGGAGCCGCGCTCCGGCCGCCGATGGATGCAAGCCGTCCCCGGCTTGCGCTAGCTTGGCCCCCAGATGCGCTCTAGCCGTTGGTCGCGACCGCAGTTCCAGCGGTAAAACTTGTACCTGAGCGCATTCTTCATGTAGTAGTCCTGATGGTAGTCTTCGGCTGGATAGAAGGGCATTGCGGGAAGCACCTCGGTCTGGAATCGGCCCTCTCCACCCTTCTCCTCCGCTAGTTTCGCTCTGGACGCATCGGCCAGTCCGCGTTGTCCGTCCGTCAACGCGAAGACCGCCGCACGGTACTGCGGACCCTTGTCGCAAAACTGGCCACTGCCATCGAACGGATCGATGTTGCGCCAAAAGACCTCGAGCAACTGGCCGTAGGTGACCTTGGAAGGGTCAAACTCGATCCTCACCGCCTCGTAGTGATCCGTCGATCCCGACGAGACTCGCTGGTAGGTCGCGTCCTCGGCCGATCCCCCGATATAGCCCGAGACGGTCGAGAGCACGCCGTCGAGCTTGTCGAACGGAGGCTCCATGCACCAGAAGCAGCCTCCCGCGAAGACCGCCACCTCGGTAGCGGCGTTCCCTCCGTCAACTTCCTCGGCATCAAGTCCGCTCGCGGCGAAGCCACCCAGAATTGCAATCGCCGCCAGTTTCAGCAACATCTCGCGCACCGCAATCATCATAGCCCCTGACCGAGAGGCCAGCCCGGCATCTGATTCGGCTCCAGGAGCCGGCGCGACCGCCGAGCCGCGGGATCTGCTGCTCGCCCGTCCTGCTCGCCGTGCGCCTGATAGCCTATGGATTGAACATGAACAAGCTCATGGTCGCGAATCGCGGCGAGATCGCGATTCGAATCGCGCGAGCCGCATCCGAACTGGGGCTCCGCACGGCGACGATCTACTCGCACGAGGATCGCCTCAGCCTGCATCGCTTCAAGGCGGACGAAGCCTACGAGGTGGGTGATTCCAAGGGCCCGGTCGCGGCCTATCTGGACGTCGAGGGCATCGTCGGTCTGGCCGTGGACCGCGGAGTCGATGCCATTCACCCGGGCTACGGTTTTCTGTCGGAGAACAGTTCGTTCGCTCGCGCCTGCGCCGCCGCCGGGATCACCTTCGTGGGGCCCACGGCAGAACTCCTGGACACGCTCGGCGACAAGACCAGCGCGCGCAAGCTCGCGCAGTCCGCGGGTGTGCCGATCGTGCCCGGGAGGGAACTGTCGACCGCCGATCCCGCAGATGTGCGGCGCGTGGCCGACGAAATCGGCTTCCCGCTGATCGTCAAGGCCTCGTTTGGAGGAGGCGGACGCGGGATGCGGGTCGTCCGTGACCGTGACGAATTGCTAGAGCGCGTCGAAGAGGCCCGCACGGAAGCGCAGCGAGCGTTTGGCGATGGGTCCGTCTTCTTGGAGCGGTACATCGCCCGAGCGCGGCATATCGAGGTGCAGATCCTCGCCGATGCCCATGGCTCGATCGTCCACCTATGGGAGCGCGATTGCTCGGTGCAGCGCAGACACCAAAAAGTCGTCGAACTCGCTCCGGCAGCGAACCTGAGCGAAGAGCTGCGCGCCGAAATCTGCAACGCCGCGATTCAAGTCGCCCGCACCACGGGCTACCTCAACGCAGGCACCGTGGAGTTCTTGGTCGATGCCGATAGCGGCGAATGGTACTTCATCGAAGTCAACCCGCGGATCCAAGTGGAGCACACGGTCACTGAGACGATCACGGGCCTTGACATCGTGCGTTCGCAGATTCTCGTTGCCCAAGGGCACCGGCTTCACGAGGAGCCCGTGGCGATTCCCCCGCAGGACCAGATCGAGCGGCGGGGCTACGCGATCCAGTGCCGCATCACCACCGAGGACCCGTCCGACGGGTTCTCTCCGGATTACGGGCGCTTGCAGGCGTACCGCACGGCCGCCGGACTCGGCATTCGCTTGGACGGCACCGCTTACTCCGGCGCGGTGCTCAGTCCCTTCTATGATTCGCTCCTGACCAAGCTCACGGCTTGGGATGTCTCGTTGCGAGGTGCGTGCGCGCGAGCGGACCGAGCCCTGCGCGAATTCCGCATCCGCGGGGTCAAGACGAACATCCAGTTCCTTCAGAATGTCGTCAATCACACTGCCTTCCAATCCGGTCAGGTGACCACGGGGTTCTTGGAAGAGACTCCGGAACTGTTCAAGTTCCAGCGCGCTAGGGATAGAGCGAACCGCTTGCTGAGCTATATCGGGGACACGATCGTCAATGGCAATCCGACAGTTGCGGGCAAGGACAAGCCGAAGCGCATCGAACCGCCGCCGAGCGTCACCTACGACCGCGGCTCGAAACCTCCTCCCGGGACGCGGCAGAAGCTGCTGGAACTCGGCCCGGAAAAGTTCTCCGAGTGGGTGCGCGAGCAGAAGCCGTTGCTGATCACGGACACGACGTTTCGTGACGCGCACCAATCCTTGCTCGCGACGCGGGTGCGCACCCACGACCTGCTCGTAACCGCGCCGGCCGTGGCTAGAAACCTCTCGAATCTATTCAGTCTCGAGATGTGGGGCGGGGCCACGTTCGACTCGTCCCTGAGATTCCTCTACGAGGACCCTTGGGAGCGCCTGCGACTGCTGCGGGAGGCGGTGCCGAACATCTGCTTCCAGATGCTGCTGCGAGCCTCCAACGCTGTCGGGTACACCAGCTATCCCGACAATGTGGTGCGGGAATTCACTATCGAGGCGGCGCGCCAGGGCATCGATGTGTTTCGCATCTTCGATTCGCTCAATGACGTCAGCAACATGGGCGTCGCCATGGAGGCCGTGCGCAGCACCGGCGCGGTCTGCGAGCCCGCGATCTGCTACACGGGCGACATCCTCGATCCGAATCGGCCCAAGTACAGCCTGAATTACTACATCGACCTCGCGTCCAAGCTCAAGGACATGGGCGCCCACGTGCTGGGCATCAAGGACATGGCCGGATTGTGCCGGCCGTACGCCGCGTTCGAATTGGTGAAGGCCCTGCGCGAGGAACTCGGGCTTCCCGTGCATTTCCACACTCATGATTCGAGCGGGCTGAACGCGGCCACCCTCATCAAGGCAGCCGAGGCCGGAGCAGATGTCGTGGATGCAGCTGTTGCAGCGGTCTCGGGCTCTACGAGCCAACCGAACCTCAATACCCTAGCGGGAACGCTCAAGGGCACGGAGCGCGACACGCAACTCGACGAGGAGCAGCTGGGCACGTGCTCCCTGTATTGGGAGACGGTGCGGACTTACTACTTGCCGTTCGACAACGCGCCCAAGTCGGGCAGCGCGCGGCTGTATAACCACGAGATACCCGGAGGACAGTTCACGAATCTGCAGCAGCAGGCCGCCGCGATGGGCCTGGCCCAGCGCTGGCGCGAAGTCGAACAGATGTATGCCGACGTGAACCAGCTCTTGGGGGATATCGTCAAGGTCACCCCGTCGAGCAAGGTCGTGGGAGACTTGGCGCTGTTCCTTTTGTCGAAGGGCATGACCTGCACCGAGGTCAGCAACCTGCCGCCGAATCACAATGTCGGATTTCCGGATTCGGTTGTCGACATGATGCGCGGCTCGCTGGGCGAGCCGCCCGGCGGCTGGCCTGCGGACATCCGCCAGATCCTCTTGTGTCGCAAGAAGCCTATCGAGGGACGGGCAGGGGAGAAGCTGCCAGCCGCCGATCTGGACGACGCGCAAGCGACGGCTTCCAAGTTGCTGGGCCGCAAGGCCAAGCGCACCGACGCGCTGAGCTATCTGCTTTACCCCGACGTCTTCACCAAGTTCGCCGAAACCCGCCGGAAGTATGCCGATGTCGGCGTTCTGCCGACCCCCGTGTTCTTCTACGGCTTGGAAGAAGGGGATGAGTGCTCGTTCGACATCGAGCCGGGCAAACGGCTCATCGTCAAGTTCCTGACCTGCGGGGAGCCGCAGGCCGATGGCACCCGCACGGTCTTCTTCGAACTGAACGGCCAGCCGCGCCAGGTGCGCGTACGGGACCGCTCTCTGCAAGCCGACCGACCGACGGCCCGCAAGGCCGCGAGCGGGAATCCCGATCATGTCGGGGCGCCGACGCCGGGACTGGTGACCGCGGTGTTCGTGGAAGCCGGGGACGAAGTGGAGGCGAACGCCAAGTTGCTCACTTTGGAGGCGATGAAGATGCAGAGCACGATCTACGCCCCCAAGCCGGGCAAGGTGCGCGAGATCCTCGTCGAGGCGGGCAGCCAGGTGCAGTCCAAGGACTTGCTGCTGGTCTTGGAGTCCTGACCGCGTGGAGCGCGATTCCTCGCGATTCACGATCGCGGCATGGATCTTTTGCGGCTACCTAGTCGCGGTCATCCTGTTCGGAGCGTGGGTGCGCATCAGCCATTCCGGCGATGGCTGCGGCAGCAACTGGCCGACCTGCCACGGGGAGCTTATTCCGACCGCTCCCGCGACAGCGACGTTGATCGAGTTCGTCCACCGCGTGACGAGCGGTCTCTGCGGGCTGTTCGGAGTCGCTCTGCTGACTTGGTCTTGGAGGCGGTCCGGATGGAGCGCTGTCACGAAGGCTTGCGCGTTGACGCTGCTCTTCATCGTGTTCGAAGGCGCGATCGGGGCGGGGCTCGTGCTCGGCGAACTGGTGGCCGACGATGATTCGGTCGCACGGGCGGTCGTCATCGCCTTGCACCTTACGAATACCCTTGCCCTGACGGCTTTCGCCGCCCTCGGCGCGTGGCGCTCGGGTCAATCTGAATTGACTCCCTTCTTGCCTCGCCGCAGAATCGCGTTTGTGATCGGACTGGCCCTGATCGTGGCCACGGCTATGAGCGGGGCGGTCACGGCGCTCGGAGACACGCTGTTCCCGAAGGACACGTTGTCCGGAGTCGGACTGTTTGCGGAAGCTGCGGATGATCTGTCGGCCGGGAATCACTTCCTCGTGCGACTGAGGATCGTGCATCCTGTGCTGGCCGTGATCGGCGCGGGGTACCTGCTGTGGCTGCTAGGCAGCGTCGCGAGTGGTAATCGGTGGGCCGAGGCCGCGATGTACTTGATTGGGACCGAGGTGCTGTTAGGTTTCCTGAACATCGGTCTCGCCGCGCCAGGCTGGCTCCAGATCCTGCATCTGCTTGTAGCTCAGGCACTGTGGATGTCATTGGTCTTGGCTTGCGCATCTCTGGACGGTCACCTTTCGCTACAGCGCGCGACCTGACAGGGATTCGGCAGAAGCCCTCGCCGACGGCATTCCGCCCGACACCAACTCGCGTAGGAACCGGGAGCAAGAGCAGTCGGAACCGCTGCACGCGCGCGCCGCCGGCCGGGTGCCAAGCTGGGCGAGTCCCGCCGGCGCGGGATCGTTCCAAGGGACAGATGCCGTGCATGGGAGGATCGCGTCCAAACTAGAAAAGTGTCCTGCAATAATCTGTGCCAACGCCCTTCCGAGGCATCGTCCGCAAGACTCTGACGGAGTCGTTTGCTCTGAACCTTGGAAATTTCACAACTAGTTTACCTCTGCCTACTATCCCCTGTGGCTAGGTCTGCTACAATGTCGCTTGGACTCACCGCCGATCCAATTCGCGGAACCGCGTATGAGGTGGTGTAGGAGCGAGATGCTGGCCCAACTCAGAAGATGCGCGTACGTGACCACCGCCAATCCACGAACAGTTTCGGGGGGGGGGCGTAATAGGTTCCATCGCTGGTGCTTGGCGCCATCTGCAAAGCCCACGGCCGTCGCAAGCGGCAGGGAACGCCCGCAGTTCGCGGGCTGGTGAGCTGAACGAAGGTTTCCGGTGTTCGGAAGCCGTTCGGTTTAGACGAAGCGGCGCGAGTCGCAACTCCCCTTCAAGGCAGAATCCACGTTCTAGCGACCTCGGGCGGACGCCCCCGTCGCAGAGCCCCGGCACCGCCTCGTCGCGGATCCCGGAGCCAGCCGGGACCGCCGGTTGGATCAGGGAGGGTGTCGCCGCAACCGTCCAAATCGGCCCCGAATGCGGGGTTTCGTTTCAAAACAGCAGCTGAAAGTGGCCGTGGCGCGGTAAGCCGCGGAGCAACCCAAGAGGAGGTGTATTCATGCAACGTGAACATTGCACGTGCGGTTTCAATGCGACGGTCGTCAAGCAGGCGGCATGCGCGGTCTGTTTGACGGTGCTGCTCGCGCTGGGTGCGAGCAGTGTCGCTCGCGCCCAGTCCGAGGCGGTGGCGGTGACGTCGTCAACCAACGCAGATATCGTTGTGGTGACCGTGCAGCCGGCCGAAGGCGGCGGCTACACGAGGGACGGCGAGCCCTTCGCTGGCGGGCTGGTGACGCTGGAGAACGGTTCGACCTACCTCGTCACCGTGGCCCCGGACGGCACGTGGACAGCCGCGTACCAGCCGGTGACCGTGGACGTGCCGCTGAACGCTGCGGAGAGCGTTAGCTTGACGCGGCTGGAAGACGGCAACTTCGCGCTGCCGGACGGCGAGCTGGTCACGCTGGCGACGCGGTACACGACGGCCAGCGGGCGGACGTACGGGGTGCAGATCGGCGAGGACGGTTTGCCGCGGCCGGTGTACGTACCGGTGCGGGTAACGGTGCCCTTGGGCACGCGCGGCAGCGTGGAGTTGACGCGCGAAGAGGATCTCAGCTGGGCGATCGGTGACATGGCGGTGGCTTCCGGGGACCTGCACGAGGGTTCCGTGAACGCGCTCACGGGGCAGGCGAACCGCTACCGGCTGACGCTGGAGGACGGGCGCTGGACAGCGGCCTACGAGGCCGCGGAAGTGCCCGTTGCCGGCACCGAGCTGGTGGCGCGGCCGCGTGAGGACGGTCGCGGGTACGTGGTCGGAGAGGCCTCGCTGCCGGTGTCGGGCCGGGGTGACGTGAGCGTCGCGCTGGGCGGAGAGGCAGCTGCCTACCACGTGTGGGCGACGGATGACGGTTTGGCCGGGGCGCGCTTCGACAAGCGCATCAACGGCCCGGTATACACGGTGAACCTGCAGGGCAACGCGGCATCGCCAGCGCTGAGCGCGGACAATCGGTCGACGGCAGCGAACGAATTGAGGACGCAAGTGACCGCGGCGGGAACGAAATTCCAAGTGGAGGATCTGCTGGGCAGCGGTCAAGCGCAAGAGGGGGCCGAGCGCACGCTGCTGGAACAGGTGCGCGCCGAGATGGTCAAGTTGCGCGGGCAAGTGCGCGGATTGGTGGACCTCGCCAACAACGACGGTATCGACCGAGCCACGCTGACCGGGCAACTGATCCGGAAGTGGAACCAGGCGGATCGCCAAGTGGACCGGTTGTTCGGGTCGGCGGACAGTAATGACGACAACGAGCCGGACAACCGCTTGGAGCGGGTGACGGGCCCGACGCGCGTGATCGGAGCGTTCGACCAGCTGGTGGAGGCGCTGGAGACGGAAGATGCGTTCGTCGAGGCGACTGCGGCGGGCGAGGGCGGGGTATACGCATTCGCGGGATTGGGCGAGGCCGCGGCGGTACGGGCCTACGCGGCGCAGGAGTGGTCGGCGACGGCGATGCTCGAAGCCCTGGGGGAGACGCGCTACGGCGTGGCATTGCGGCGTCGGCGCACGACCGCGCAGGCCGCGAGCGAGGAGACGCAGTACCTGCAAGCGTTCGCGTGGTCCACGACGGACTCGGTGTGGCGGGCGAGCGACGTGGAAGTGCGCGGCAACGCGATCTATTCGGGATCGACGCTGGCGGCGGACGCGAACGGGCTGATGTACAGCGGGGATGTCGAGTTGCAAGTGCGCTTCGCGCGAGCGCGGGTGTCCGGTCTGGTCTCGAACCTGAGGACCGAGGACGGGACGCCGTGGAGTCACGGCTTGGGCGGGGACGTGGTGAACATCGCGCTGCCGACCGCCACGATGAACACGCGGGGCCAGTGGACCGGCCGGGGGGAAGCGCGGCTCAGTTACGACCGCCGGGCCGGCGGCGCGCGCGACCAGATGGTCGACGGGGCCCGTTTCCAAGGTCGGCTGCTGGGGACCGGACCTGACGCTGGCAGCCAGGCGGTCGGGACATGGCAGGTGGACGGTGGAAGCGACGGGACCCTGATCGCGGGTGGCTTCGGCGCCGTGCGCGGACCCGACCGGCCGGATCCCAGACAGCCGTTGGTGGACGATACGACGACAACGGCGTCGACGGTCACGCGCGTAGCGCGCGTTGGCGCCGCCGGCACCAACAATGGAGTGATCACCGAGGCACAAGTCCGGGTGGACGGATCGCGTTTCAAGGCTCTGTATGACAACGACGCGTATTTCACGCCGGGCGCTTGGGGCTTGGAGCAGGCCCGCGCGGCCCTTCGGGCGGCCGCGAGACCCATGGTCCTGTCCAACGCCGATACTGACCGGATTATCAGGTACGCGTCCACTATCGACGGCGAGGGCCCCTTGACCGGTGCCACGTTCACCGGCTGGACGGTGAGCATATACGGTGCCCATGGGGCGTTCGACGAGGCAACCAGGTCGAGCGCACGCACAGCACGTACATGGTTCATCGAAGACTCGAACACCTTGCGGGTGT
The DNA here is from genome assembly GCA_965242625.1 of Bryobacterales bacterium. Classification (GTDB taxonomy): domain Bacteria; phylum Acidobacteriota; class Terriglobia; order Bryobacterales; family UBA6623; genus VXMF01. Next base: position 3,852,659 of record CBDEST010000005.1, read on the forward strand.
GGCCCCTCGTTGGTGGGACATCCCGGGATCCATTCACTGGCGAATCCTACCAGGACAATCATCCCGTCCGGGGCGATACCTGGTGGGACCAGCGAGCCTATGACAGGATCGCGTTCGACCATCTCAAGTTCGATCTCGACCTCGATACGCTGTTCGCCGAAGGCTACCCGGTACCCGAAGTGAACGACAGCCTGTCGAGCCAAGCCACCGATCTATTCGTGCCGAGCGGGGGGACGCACGTGGAGCGCGCCCGCACGGAAATCGCGCGGTTGCGCCGGGTGCTGGACAGCGTGGTCGCGCTGGACGGTGCCGACGCGAGTGCCACAGACCGAAAATTCACGAACGACCGCAGGCAGACGATCTTCACGCAGATACAGGAACAGCTCGCGGACGAGATTTTCGGCGGCGATGTGGCAAATCTAGGGATTTTCGGTTCGCGCACCGCGATGGAGCGCGGCGAGGACGACTTTTGGAGCGCGCACGTGGACTATCCGGTCAACGCTGCCGGCCAGCCGCAAGACTCGCAGGTGCTCGCCGATATCGATGCGGTGATCGCCGCCCTCGGAAGCCAAAGGGCCTTGGAGGCCGCCTTCCAGACCGGGGGCATCTTCGCGGGCCAGAACGAGAACCGCGACTACATGGGTTCCTTCGGCACCGGTCAGGGCGTGACACTCGTCACCCTAACCGACGATAATTTCGACGATGTGTTGACGCGCGGCGTGTCGACGCACCTCACCTCGCGCGGGACGGACCCGTTCAGTGCGGCGGAGGTGCAGGCGTTGGTCGTCGGGAGCCGGGCGATCCAAGGCGCCCCGGACGAATTGACCCTGCCGATCAGTCACATCTTTAACAAGGCCAAGGCCCGCGTTCTGATCGTGACGGACAGCACTGACTTCACGCGATTCGGGATGTGGGCCGCGTTCACGAGCGCATACGCGATGGACGCCCAGCCGGGCTGGAGAGGCTACAAGAGCTTCTACGCCACCCTGCCTGACGCGGAACCGTTCGTGTATAGCCCGTTGGAGCAAGTGCGGTATCGCGGGGCCGATGACCCTTCCGTGCCGGCCGGATTGACGGCGACGTATCGGGGCCGGAGCGTGGCGGCGATGTTCGAGGAATTCATGACCGCGGATGCGGAGGCGAGGGTGAGCTGGTCGAGTTCGTGGTCAACCGGAACCGACCCCAAGATTGGCGAGTTGAGGCTGACTGTCAGCAATATCGAGAGTCGGGGAGACTTCGATGCCTTGCGGTTCGGACTGCGGGCCTACCGGTCCGAAGCGACCGGCGGCTGGATCCACCCGCGGCCCGGAACTTTTGACATCCGGGCGTTGGTGTTCCGGGCGAATATCAGGGCCGATAGCGACCAGAACAACGCAGTGTGGTTCACCAATGATGGCACCGGCCAGGAGAACGTGGAGGTCGTGATCGACACGCTCACGGGCCAGCCGGAGTGGCTGGATGCCGAAGATCTGGAGATCAAACTGCTCGACGCGGATGGCAGCCCCACGGGAAGGTTGCTGTACGACAACACGGGAGACGCCTTCACCACCCGCAATAGCGCTTACTACCGAGAGACCGGCCACTCGGGCCACCCATTCATGCTGCCGGGGTCGAAAGTTCGCGAAGCCTTCAATCACTTCTATACCGAGGGGGCCGGGGCAGGCAAGATGAATGTCGCGCAGGACTTGGTGGACTTGAGCGCGGATGTCGATGGAAAGTTCGTCGGCAATAGCGTGGACGGACCGCTAGGGGTGATCGGCTCTTGGGCGCTGACGGGCACCAACAAGTACATCTTCCTCGGCAACAATTACACCCACCACATCGTGGGATCGTTCGGCTTGGAGTTCGTACCCGAGCCGTAGACGCCTCCGGGCATGCCTGGCATGAGCAACCGAGGAGCGCGGCGCAGTCGCGCTCCTCGGTATTCGCGTTACCGGGACTCGGTGAGCGTCCTGCGGACGAGCGCCAGCCGACAGGGCGTTGGTACGGTCAGGCCAGCTTGGGACAGTGTCGGCCGGGGACGTAATCGGGACTGGCAGATGAGCGCGTGAATCGCTTCGACCGCTCTTGCCGGGGACCGGGGTGAATCGTCCAGCCGCATTGGACGGAACGGTTCCGCAGTCCAAGGGCCAATGGCACAGCCGACTGCCGCAATGCGAGATCGGGCAAGTTGGAAACTTTTTTCGCGAACTTGAAACGCCTTGCGAACCGTGTCCGTCTGAAGTGACATACTGGACGCACCGATGATTGCCGTACTCGTCCGCATTCCGCTGGCGGTTCTAGTCGTCGCCTCTACCGCGCTGCTGGGGCAGGCCCAGACCGCCGGAGATTACTCCAGTGGCCACGCCGGAGGGCCTTCCACGTACGGGGGCTACTCGAGTGGCTCGAGCGGATCCAACTCCGGTTCTAGCAATTCCGGCTATCGGAGTTCCGGTACCGCGAGTTCGTCTGCGCGCAGCTCGTCCGCCGCCTCAAGCGGCTCGTACCGAGGCGGCTCGTCGGGTAGCCAGACTCGCGTCAGCGGTGGACGCGGATCCGTGACGAGTGGCGGGCGAGCATCGTACGGATCCGTTAGGCAGAGTCGGCAGTCGACTCCAATTCGCCGATCGGCCTCCATCGGCGGGCAGTCCCGAGGACAGTCTCGCTCCAGCGGTAGCTCCTACCAACATCCAACCCAGACAACCCGTAGCTATCGTTCAGGTTACTCGTCGAGAGATTCATGGCGGTACGGTGCTCAGTACGGGCGCGGTGCATATGCTTCGACGGACGGGGGCCGTCGCGGGGCGGTCCGCGGTGCCGGTCGCGGCGCGTCATCCGGCGGGCAGATTCGCGGGCGGAGCGGCCGAGGGAACTCCGTCATGCCGAGGGATCGATTCTCGGCAGGCGGCGGCTCGATGCAGGGCCGAGTGCGCGCGGAACCGTGGAGGAAGGTGACCGTGCAAGGGCGCGTGGCCATGGCCGTTGAAGACATCCCGCCAGAGGGCGTGCTAATAAAGTGCGACTGCGGTGGCGGCCTGACGCCGCTGGGATACACCGATATGCGGGGCAACTTCAGCTTCCGGCTCGACACGCCAAGGTCGACAGTGCTGACAAGGGCTGCCGTCGGTACCCGTCGCGGCTACATCGGTGCGAACGGGCGGAATTCGACCGCACCCACGGGATTGGGTTGCGAACTGTACTTCGATGCGCCTGGCTTCGGCACGAACCGCATCCGCGTGACGGGACCGTTCTTTTCCGGGTCTAACGATTTGGGAGTGGTTTCGTTGCGCAGTCTGAGCGGCGTGACCGGAAACGTGGTCAGCGCAACGACATGGACGGCATCCAAGGAGGCCCGGGCGGCCTACGCGAAGGGTCTCAAGGCGTTGAGGCGGAAGAATCCACAGGTTGAACAAAGCATCTTGAAGTTGGAGAGGGCTGTCGACCTCGCCCCGCGATTCGCCGCCGCTTGGGCCGCTCTGGGCGAAGCCCGGATGCTCTTGCTCCGAGACTATGCGGGCGCTCGCCTTGCTTACGGGAATGCCTTGGATGCCGATCCGCAGTACTTGCAGCCTTACGAGCCACTGATGGAGCTGGCTGAGTTGAGGCAGGACTGGGCGAGCTTGGCCGAACTCGGTGACGCCTATCTGAAGCTCTCGCCGAATGCCACGAGAGCCCTGTACTTGACAGCGTTGGCTTCCGCGAAGCTCCAGAAGAACGACCGAGCGGAAGAGTTGGTACTCTTGATGAAAGATCGCGGTGAAATCGAGCGTTGGCCGCGCGGTTACATCATCTTGGCGTCGATTTACGAGCAAAGGGCAGAATTCCCGAAGGCAGCCGAAATGTATCGAGAGTTCCTGCGACTCCAGTCGTACAGCGACACCGCCGCGCAAGTGAGCTGGCGGCTCTACGAATGGGAAAAGCTGATGGTCATCGAGCCGCCGGAGACTTCCGAAACGTAGGTGGTAGATCAGCGGTTTACGAACCGCATGCGTTGCCAAGTGCTTCGGTTTGATACCGTGCATCGGTGATGTCAGCCAGTGATCCGTACTGGCGGACGCACATATTTTTGGTAGCAGTCGGTCGAAAAACGGACTGCGCTAGCTATACTAGAAACTCCGACGGACCCGAGCCCTAATGGAGAAACGCGGCTGTTGTCATTGCATGTTCCAGATGAATGACCGGACAGGTTTGCATTCGAATAGACCGAACCGACCCGTTAGAAACGACGAATCGTAGCATGGCGGGATCGAACGCACAGATGCTTGGCCTACCGTCGACGACGGTTGGATCCGAGTGCGTGACGCCGAGCGCGATCAAGAGTGCATGACCGCGCCACCAAGCGACTACGTGCAGATCGAAGAGCCGAGGCTTGGCCGTGGCAGCCACCGTGCCCGACGGGCATCGTGTAGCCAACACCTTCAGGGGCCTGCCCCTTGTCCGGTAAGCAGTCCAGTGTGCAGCACCTCACAGGGGTGGGACTTGTTCCGCTCATACCAACTGGCTAGCACGAGCCTGCTGCCATGCACGAACGAAGCGGACGCCGCCCCTGTGTCTAGCAGGTCGGAACTGCCTTGCCGCCATACGATCCGGCCGCTAGCCTGCTGCGCTCCCGCGTCGGGCAGATTCTGCGTGCTGCGCTGGTGGGCTCGCGGTGGAAGCCTGTACTGGATCAGATACATCTGCGCCCGGCACGGCTTGATCGACTTGCGATGCGACTTGGGTAGCAGTCTCTTGACCTGATTGGTCTTGCTGAGAGCGCGGTACGCTTCCAACGCGGTCTCGCGGTCGCGAGGCTGGATCAGCTCACGAATCCGGTCCGCATCAGGCGGCTCCGCGAGGAGCAGCGATGGAGCCGCTACGAGCAGCAGAAGATTGACAGTGCGTCGGATGCTTATCATCATAACCCGGGCTGGTGGCTGCTCTTGTACCGAAGGCCTCCAGCTAATGCCTGAAGATAGAGAAGCAGCGATACACCGAGGTTCGCCCCCGGATCGGGTTGCTCTGTCTCGAAGCGTCGCTGATGCCTACCGGGCTCGCAATCCACCGTCGTCAGATTGAGGTCTGGGAACGACGGTGGAATGGATGCCTTCGTCTAGGACAGGGAGCGGCACGGCGCATCCGTCAGCGCCCTGATCTCCACAGTCCGTGTAGACTCGATACACCTTGCCGGATTGCTGGTTGTACAGGAACAGCGCCGCGTGGACCTGCCCTTCGGTGCCGCCGCTTCCAGCGACCTCTTGGCTGACCATCACCCAGTCCGCGACCGTTGCGGAGTTCGCGGCGGAAGGTGCTGGCGGTGTGACCACGACCTGTCCGATGAGCAGTCCAGCGAGGAAGACTCCACCTGCAACTGCAACTGAGAATAGCTTCCAGTTCGTCATATGATCATCCTAGCACACAATCACGATCCGCGCTAGTCATCGTCAACATTGTACGCTCGACACGCCTAACGCCGACCTACGGTCAAGAATGGTCATTGCAGATTCCCGGTGTTGTCAGCGGTGTCCATCCCCGTCGAACGCTCCAAGTCTTTGTTTTCCTCTGAACGGCGAGTCTACACTAGCCCATCGCTCGATTCCGCTCCCCACCTTGCAGCGGGATTTCCGCTGCCGAGATGGATGTCTGACACTAGTCTTGAAACGTGCCAGCGTCTTCCTTGATAGCTGGTGTGGCACCCACAAATCGCAGTTTCCCCCCGCGTTCCGACTGTGGTTGATTTCAACTCAAGATGCCTTCGTCGCGGGGAAATGCCTGTCGGGAGCGCACGTGAACCGCTACCCGCCCGTCCCTGCATCGGGCGGCACTCCAAGAATCGTGTTGTGCTCAGGGGCATAACGCGCGACCTGCGGTGGTGCGCACCCGCCAGTGCTTGCCGATGGGCACCATCGGAGCGTTCTCGGCACTACCGCTTGACCGGCTTCCAGCACGGTCATTCCGGTCGGCGGTGCCGATGCCATCAAACTCGGCACGCCCGACAGGGCATCACAATCCCCGCCCCGACCGTCCTGCCCTGACGCGAGGAAGCTGCGGCTCGGACACCGAGTGTGGTCGACTCGGCTCACCAAAGCCGCCCGCCGGAACTCCGCTTCGTCCCGAACGCGATCCAGCACTCGGCTATCGGGCCAGTCGAGGATCCCTCCTCGGGGGCCAATCCGACGCGTCCGCGGTTCCGCCAATCCTCCCGCAGTGGTGTCCCGATGCAATGCGAGCGTCCAATGGTCACCACCCACCGCGCAGCGACGGCGGGCCGGAATCAGGACGACTACGCGAATCCCCCGTGGGGATCAGCGGCCGGTTGCTTTTCGTTCCGCTCCTCGAATGCATCCCCGCTCGCTTTGCTTCAACTGCGAATAGTCGTTGCGCTGACAGTACAATCGAGTGATACATGAAACGGTTTGCTTGCTCCTTGGGCGCCATCCTGTTGCTAGGTTGCCAGCCCTCAGACCCCGTTTTCGAAGGCCCTTACGAAGTGCCGCCGGGTTTCGTGGTCGAGTCGGCCGCCGATCCGGACCAAGTCGGATCGCTGATCCAGGTCACGTTCGATGCTGACGGGCACCCCGTTGTCTCCAAGGAGCGGGGGCACCCGGTTCGATTGCTGGATCGCGACGGGGACGGAGTCTTTGAGGGCGAGCAGGTCGTCAGCGACCAAGTGGAGAACTGCCAAGGGATCTGGTTTGACGGATCCACGCTGTACGCCAACTGCACGAATCCAGAGGATGGAGAAGCGTACCTGTTCAGACTGCCCGATACCGATGGAGACGGTGTTGCGGACAGTCGCGAACTCGTTGTGCAGTACCTGGGGCGGATAGGCGAGCACGGCCCTCACGACATGCGTCGCGCTCCGGATGGATCGACGACATTGATGTTGGGGAATCACACATTCGTCCCACCTGACCGGATCGCTGCCGACTCGCCGTTGAATGGCTATACGGAATCGCAGCTACTTGATCGGTACATGGACGCCCGAGGCCATGCCGTTGGGCGGATGGCACCCGGAGGCGCCGTGTTCCGGATCAACGACGGCGGAGCATCCTTCTCACTGTTATTCGGGGGATTCCGCAATCCATACAATCACGCCTACAACTACGATGGCGAGGTCTTCACGTTCGACTCCGACATGGAGTGGGACATCAACTTGCCTTGGTATCGCGAAGTGCGTTCCGTTCACGGGATCCCATCGGCAGACTACGGTTGGCGTACCGGATCTGGGAAGTTTCCGGCGTACTACGTCGACTCGCTTCCGCCCGTCGACGACTTGGGCCGCGGCTCTCCCGTCGGCGTGGACTTCTACCACAGCTACGCCTATCCCGCCGAGTACTTCGATGCCTTCTTGCAGGGCGACTGGTCGCGGGGCAGGGTGGTGTTGTCCAAGTTCAAGAGAGTCGGCGCGACCTACGAATTGGCTGAACCCGCTACCGACTTCATCTATGGCGAGCCCCTCAACGTGACAGACCTCGCAGTCGGACCCGACGGGCTGGTCTATTTCACGATGGGCGGGCGGCAGACGCGCGGGGGCTTCTATCGCGTCGTCTACAAAGGGTATAGGGCCAATTCGGAACGCCGGCCGAGCGAAGGCATCCTGTCGGTCGTCCGGCAGCCGCAGCCGCTCTCGGCATTCAGCGACACGTACTTCCAGAATACGCAGGCCTCCATGGGCGACGCATGGGGGGCGGATCTCAAGGCACTGGTGCTAGACGACCTAGCCGAGACGCCGGATCGCATCCAAGCGCTGCACTTGTTGCAGCGGTACGGTCCGAAGCCTGATGCTCCGCTCATCCGCTCGGCATACGAGAGCGAGGATGCTTCGTTGCGAGCGGCGGCGATATACGTGGTCGGGCAGCATGGCAGCGACCGCGCCAAGCAGATCGCCGCGGACGCGCTGGCGGATGCGGATCCCTTCGTCGCTAGGCGCGCCGCCGAGGCCCTTATGAGGATGGGTGACCCGGCGTTCGCAGAGACCCGGGACCTGTACGCATTGCTCGGGAGCGCGGATCGATTTCTGCGCTGGTCGGGCCGCGTCGCCCTCGAGGAAACGCCCCGCGAGTCGTGGCAGGACTTGGTCGTCAATGAAGCGGACCCGCTGACATCCGCGGTCGGCATGCTCGGCTTGGTCCGCACCGCCGAGACTACGATTCAACTCGAAGCTGTCTTCGAGAAGGCTCTTTCCTTGTTGCGGAAGGATGGACTCGATCCAATGATCGAAGCCTCTTTGCTCAGGGTGTTTCACCTAGCCTGCATCGAGAGCTCCGGCGGCTGCCGCCAGAGCTTGCGAGACCAGCTGTACGACATCGTCGCGCCGCGCTTTCCGTCCGAGGAGGAGATGCTGAACCGCGAGTACGCGTTGACGATGGCCTATGCGAACCGTCCCCAAGCCATCGGCAGCATTCTGGCCCAGATCCCGGCCGGAGACGAGAACCAGCAACTGCAAATCCACTATGTCTACTGCCTGCGGGAGATCAAGATCGGCTGGACGGCGGAGCAGAAGCGCACCTTGGTCGACTGGTTCCGCAAGGCGAAGAATTGGCGAGGCGGGGCGAGCTTCGTCGGCTTCATCAATCGGCTCTTTGAATCGTCCTTGGACTTCTTCGACCCGCAGGAAAAGCAAACCGCCTATGCGGCTGTTCCGGATTTCGCCCCAATCGATGACGAGGAAGCCTTGAAACGTCTTCGCAGGCGGGGCGACCATGTCCAGCCCAACATATTCGCCCGCAGGGGTGGTACAAGCCTGTACAGCGAGCAGGAAGTCTTCGAGTACATGATGTACGATCCGATGACTACCGTCGCGAGCATCGACAAGGGACGCGAGATATTTGAAGAGGCTTGCGCTAGGTGCCACCGCTACGGGGACATCGGAAAGGACTACGGTCCGGACCTGACGACGATCGCGAATCGCTTCACTCGGAGCGACATGCTCGAAGCGACGCTATGGCCGTCAAGGGAGATCTCGTCGCAGTACAGCTCTTGGCGCATCGAGACCAACGACGACGTCTATTCCGCCATGATCCTGGAGGAGGACGACGAAGCGGTCACGGTGCTGCTTCCCGACTTGGAACGACCGATCAAGATCGGTCGGGCGAACATCGTCGACATGCGCGAGTCCGATGTCTCGATCATGCCCGAGGGATTGCTTGACGAATACGAAATTCGCGACTCGGCTGGACTGTTCCGGTTGCTGACCGAGACAGTTCCGGGCGAAGCGGGCGATTGAGTCCCGAACGTAGCGACTGACCGCATCGGTTGCGGTGTTCCGGCGGTCGAGTAGCGGCCATATCGGGATGTCGGCGGTTCCGTGCGCGGGATCTGGATCGTGCCGGAACTCGCCCAACAGCCGCTGGGCGATGGCGAGAAATCCTGCGTTGCAGGGACGACCGCAACTAGAGCGCGTAACCGCCGGCTTCGAGCACCCGAGTCGCGATGCGGTCGCGCGCGGCAGGGATGTCGGCGGGCAGCATGCTCGTTAGCGAATCGAGCGCAGCGTATCCGCGCTGCAAACCGGTACCGCTCGAGCAAGCGCCGAGCACGAGCAGCGCGTGTTCACGAATCTGCGTCAGGGCTTGCTGCGCGAGGACGGCGAGGATCTCGCCAGCGCAGCCTTGCTGGCTTTCGCGTTCCCGTTTCCGTGCGCGCAGGAGAGCCGATTCGGTGGCGTAAACGTTCGCCGTCATGTCGCTTAGCGCAGACATCACTTCCTGCTGCTGCTCGAGGTCGGGGCCGAATTTCTGATAGGCAGTTCCCAGCGCGACAAGGGTGGCGCGTTTCGTGCGATGCACGATGTCCTGCTCTCGCTCAAACGAGCCCTCGCCTCGGGCGGGTTCGACTTTGCGCCCTGCGGCGGCGATGGCCGAGAGAAGATCGAGACGGCCCTTGCTGGCGCGTTTGAGCAACATGCCGCTCGTCAGCAGCCGGTTGATCTCGTTGGTGCCCTCGAAGATGCGATTGATCCTCGAGTCCCGGTAGCAACGCTCTACTGCGTAGTCTTGGTGGAAGCCGTAGCCGCCATGGATCTGGACTGCCTCGTCGGCAACGAAGTCCATGACTTCCGACAAATGGACCTTGGCGATCGAGCATTCGATCGCGTATTCCTCCACGGCCTTGAGCACGGTTTGCTGCGCATCCGGGGCGTCCCACGAAAAACCCTCGAGTCTGGCATCGACCGCGCCCGCCGTGCGATAGAGCAGAGCCTCCCCCGCGAAGGTTCGAGCCGTCATGTCGGCCAGCTTCTTGCGGATCGCGCCGAATTCTGAAATCGTTTTCCCGAAGGCCTTGCGCTGCAAGGCGTAGGAGGCGGATTCCCCGATCAGGTACTTGGCTCCGCCAATGCATGCGGCAGCGAGTTCCAGACGTCCGAGATTGAGGACGTTGAACGCGATCACGTGGCCCCGTCCCACCTCTCCCAAGACGTTCTCGACCGGAACGCGGACGTTATCCAAGTACAGGGCGGTCGTCGAGCTGCCCCGGATTCCCATCTTGTGTTCCTCGGCACCCGGGCTCACGCCCTTCCAGGTGCGCTCGACCAAGAACGCCGTGAACTTCTCGCCATCAACCTTGGCGAAGACGGTGTACAGATCCGCCCAAGCTCCGTTCGAGATCCACATCTTCTGGCCGTTCAGCACGTAGTGCTTCCCGTCCGCAGTGAGTTCGGCGCGCGTCAGCGAGGCGAGAGAGTCGGAACCGGCCTGCGGTTCGCTCAAGCAATACGCTGCGATCATCTCCCCGGACACAAGCCGCGGGAGGTATCTGCTCCGCTGGTCCATCGTGCCGAAGAAGACGATCGGCAGCGTTCCGATTCCAGCGTGGGCGCCGTAAGTCGTGGAGAACGAGGCGTAGCTGCCTAGGCTCTCGCTGACCAAGGACTGGGTCCGAAGATCCATTTCGAGACCTTCGAAGCGGTCGGGCACGGTGATGCCCAGCAGGCCCAGTTCACCGGCCTGCGCGACGAGCCTTCGGCTGAGGCCCGGTTCCTTGCGCTCCAGTTCGGGAACTCGAGGCAGGACCTCCTCCCCCATGAAGCGCAAAGTGGTCTTGCGGATCTGGTCTTGATCCTCGGTGAAGTCCTCCGGCGTGAAGATCTGCTCCGGACGAAGGTCCTCGATCAGGAAGCCGCCTCCAGGCGGCACGGTCACGGCGGTCGGGCTGATTGCGACGGTCTCGGGCATGGTGACTCTCCCGAATTCAGTCTAAACCCATGCTGGCGGGTACCATCCGAACGAGAGGAAATGATCGGAGTGTGCTCGTGGGTGTGCGTCGTGCCGCTTGCGGTCGCCCGGACTGGGATTGAGCGCGAGGGGTAACCGGAACACGGCAAGCGAGCTACACGTGTAGCGGGACTTGGCGGAGATCCATCTGCAACGGGGTCCAAGGATCCCAGTGCGGGAGATCTGGGCACCGGGTTCGATGAGCGGGAAGCGGCAACGTGGCCGATGTGGAGCGAGAGGCACGGGCGCGACGGTGCAGGGTGCCGGAAACCGCTCTCCCTCGACCTACGACAGATGCGCCTCCCCTCGACTCTGCTCGGTCGCGGAGGCCAGCGGTCGGTAGTGCGTACTCCATATGGGGGGCGCAGTACCACAAGGCTCCCGGAACGGCTCCATATAGGAAGGGCAGTACCACAAGGAAGCTCAAGGTGGCCCATGTGGGGGGCGCAGTACCACAAGGCTCCCGGAGCGGCTCCATATGGGAAGGGCAGTACCACAAGGAAGCTCAAGGTGGCCCATGTGGGGGGCGCAGTACCACAAGGCTCCCGGAGCGGCTCCATATGGGAAGGGCAGTACCACAAGGAGGCTCAAGGTGGCCCATGTGGGGGGCGCAGTACCACAAGGCTCCCGGAGCGGCTCCATATGGGAAGGGCAGTACCACAAGGAGGCTCAAGGTGGCCCATGTGGGGGGGGCAGTACCATAAGGCTCCCGCGCGGGCTTGATATGGGGCGGGCAGCGGGTGGCCGATCTGTCTGCGAGCAGTGCTTGGCACGGCAGCTATGAATAGTGCCCGGAGCGGAGAGTTCCAGCAGCATCTGCAAGGCCAGTTGTGGAGCTACTTGATGAGATCGTCGCAACCGATCCGCTTGAGACCCTAGGTGATGGCGGAGAGCGACGGGCTGCTGTTTCCTAGTAACCGACCAAACAAGTTCGCCCAGTCCCCACCTGCGGCTTGGCCAGCCCATGAGTTCCCGGTGAATCACGAACCACCACAGCCGACCACGATGCGATATGCTATATCACTCCTGACCGGAATGCACGTGCGCGCCCTCGCTCGTCGGCTGGATACCCTTGAACGCGGTTGACGCCGGGGCACGGATCGGCTCTTCGGGCACAAGGGCCCTCGTAGGTGGTACTACCCGTGGATGAAGTTACCATACACGACAGAGACTCAGGAAGCGTTCGATCGTCGGCCGATAGTGCGGATCGCGCTGGTGCCTACCACGGGCAGCCTGAAGGCTACCGGGCCTTCGTACCGAAGGCACTGCCTCCCTCGCCCCCCCCCCGGTTGGACGGCGATATACAGGCCCTTCTCTCGCAAGCCTCTCATGCCGTTGGTGGCTTAGATGGATCGATCCACACACTACCAAATTCCGATCTCTTCGTGTATATGTACGTACGCAAGGAGGCTGTCCTCTCGAGCCGCATTGAGGGAACTATGAGTTCTCTTCTGGACCTCTTGAATGCTGAAGCCCAGATAGCGTCTGACAAAGCACCTAGGGATGTTGGAGAGGTGGTCAACTATGTGAATGCGATGAACTACGGTTTAGATACACTGTCAAATTCCTTAATCTCCGTTGCAACTATCAAAGGCACGCACAAGCGCTTATTGGAAGACACGCGGGGTGGAAATCTGCGACCCGGAGAGATCCGTCAGGAGCAAAATTGGATCGGCCCGCCCGGTTGCACACCGATGAACGCGATGTTTGTCCCGCCACCTCCTAGTCTAGTAAGCAAGTGTCTCGATGAATTGATGCATTACACTCAGCATGATGATGCGTTACCACCGCTCATTAAAATCGCCCTGATCCATGCACAGTTCGAAACGATCCATCCGTTCTCAGACGGCAACGGGCGAGTCGGGCGGCTCCTGATTACTTTATTTCTCCACCAACAGGGTTTGCTACGTAAGCCTGTGCTATACCTTGCATCTTTTTTCAATCGATACCGCAGGGAGTACTATACTCGACTACAAGCGGTCCGGGATGCTGGTGATTGGGAGGGCTGGCTATCGTACTTCTTGCGAGGTGTTACCGAAGTCAGTATCGAAGCCGCTGATACAGTACGCAAATTACTGATGATGAGGGAGGAGCACCGCTGGATTGTAAACGAAAACTTTGGGCAAGCTGCCAAGAATGGACATCTCGTACTCGAAAAGTTGTATAATAAACCGATAATATCTGTACGTGATGTCCAGAATATCACTGGTACTTCTTATAGGTCTTCTAGCCAGCTATTAGCGCGTTTCACTGATGTCCAGATACTGGAAGAAGGCACGGGATATCAGAGAAATAGGCGTTATTACTATTCTTCATACATCGACCTATTCAATGAGGAGCCAGACTATACGCATATTTGAGTTCCGTTGTGTCCTGCAGGTAGCGCTTTCTAGTGCTTGTTGCTCAAGTCTTCGTGAAACAATGACTTAACTCGAGACCGAGAAAGCAGGGTTAGGTCGTATACTCGCGTGAGTGCCTGCCCAAATCGAAAAATCGCATCAGGGACAGTCTCAAGCGAAGAGTCGATATAGAAAACGCCACCATCCAAACTAACACCAGACTCGTTTATGATTGTCTCCAGAAGTTCCCGACGCGTACCCAGCAAGAACGAGTCGATGTCGTGGTCGTGACTGAGATGCATCAGAGTGTGACCCAAGTCCGATAGCCTGACTCCGTTCGTCGCAGCCTCCGACACGTGGATAGGGAAACGGTCCCCGTCCGGAAACTCAAATCCAGTCCGCAGCATCAACTTGCCATCGGGGCGGCGAACCACGCGAACCTCGTTGCATAGATGCTCGCGCAGGCATTGCTGCAGCTTGGTCGCGTCCAGCGGCATTAGAATAACCCCTCATTGTCGTGCTGGCGTTGATACCTCGAGCTTTGGAGTCTTCGACCAAACAAACTAGAGTTTCTCCGAGCGTCTCGAATCGATCAGTTCCCTCAGCCTTGCTCTCAGGTCTGCTGCCCCAGCCGATTGCCCGGTCGTTCGTCAGATGAATGTGATGATTGAAGGCGATGTCTCCATGCTCGCGTGACGGACCATTGTAACATCGTCCTGGTGCGGGCCTCAGTTCGACCGTGACGCGGGTTGGCGAGAACTCAAATCCCAATGGAGGGTTTCCGTTTGCCTCCATTGCCGCCTTGGCGAGCGGCAGACCCGATCCGATCTTTCGTGCAAACCCGAGACGGTACATGATCCCGGATTAACGGGTTCCTGTAGTCCGTCCCTCCGGCACCGATGCTCGCCGACGTCACCGTTCTGGAGCGTTCGCCAAGGCTCGGTATCTCGACATGGTTCGATAACCGGTGGAGGCCTACTGGGGTGACTGCCGCTTCGTATGACCGGTGCCTCGCCACATAATGCATGGGCTCCTGGATTGCAGTCCATGGATAATCCCGAGACGTGAGTTCCCTTGGACGAAGGGTAGTGTCTGTCCTCGTCGTGATGGCCGCCGCACATGCCGCCGAAACCGCCCATTGGCAGCGATCCGCCAGCGCCTAGCAGCGAGGACCAGTTGCGGCCCGTTCCGCTATCCAGCAGCATCCCTACCAGCGGACGGTTCCGCCGCGCGTGCGCGGTTCCGTTTCTGATCGAGATAGCGGCAGACATCCGACAGCTGAGCCTGCTCAAGCAGGTTGTTCGGCCGGCCGCACACCGCGGATCCCACCAGGTGCTGCTCGAGGAACAGTCGACGGATCACCGCGTGGATCGAGCGCCGCCGATACCCGCGACGCATGAGTAGCCGCACTACGTCTCGTCGCCGCGACCATGCCCGGCCAGCCAGTATGTACTCTTCCATGTAAGCGTGGATCACCACGAGATCGTCGGGATCACGCAGCCTCATCCTCAGCCTCCTTCTCGCGGTTAGAACCGCGCAATGGTAGCACTACCTCGATCAGCTTCTCCATGTGTTTCATGACAACGGGATGTTGCAACTCTCCGCTACTTGCTTGGCGGCATCACGATACTCGGTATAGCAATCCCAGACAGCTCTCGCATGGCTGCCGATCACGCCATCGGCAGACTGGAGAAGAAACATCGGCTTGCGGGCCTCGCGAGCCATCTCCAGCAGACTAGGGTGATGCTTCAGCCTCGCAAGCGGACGGGAGTTTCCACCGACTGCCTGGCCTACGCTTCCTGGCTCATGTAGCACTGCATTCGCGTACTCGTTCGTTAGACGGTGTGCCCAGCGGTCAGGTACGTCGTGTGGCTCGTACAAGAGAAAGGCACGATCGAGCAGGACGCACCCCGCAAGCGGTATGGCTTTGGCGGGCAAACAAGAATCACTGGATTGAGCACCCGCCGCGCTGCTCAGCAACTCTTCCCGTTCTCTCCTCCAGGACCACAGCTTGGGCCCGAAGCTCCGGAGACCGTGCAGGGAATCCACGTCCGTAGCCAAAGGCACCACTGTGTCGTCGGCAGTCATCAAGATGGCGCGATTGAGGGCTCCTAGGCCAGGGCCGACATCCACCAGAACCACGCTAGCCACGTATTTCTCGGCGGTACGCTCCAACATCCGTCGGATTCTCCCAAGAGTCTCGAGCGTCGGGGTTGCAGGGTCGACGCGCTGCAACCATTGCGCTGCCAGCGCGTCCTCAACTTCCGCCAGCGCAGGATCGCCAGGCAGTAGGTCGATGCCAGGCGAAAACTCAATCAGTGTCGGTAGGTCAAGCTCGCCTGAGCCGTTCAGCAGCGAACGCAGCGCCCGATAGACGGTCATCCTAGCTGCCTTGTCGCCAGACCAGAGAGCGTCGACCTCCGCAGTGTCGAGAAACTTCCTCGTTAGCCTAGCTTGCGGGTCGAAGTCTGCAACGATGACGGAGACACCTAGATCCGCATACATCCAGGCTAGGTGGAAGACGAGAGAACTCTGCCCCGCACCACGGCTCACGCTCGGGAAGGCAATGATCCTCATCGCACGGGCCTCAGTTTGACTATGACACGGGTCGGCGAGAAATCGAATTCCAATGGCGGGTTGCCATTTTCCTCCAGTGCCCCTTTCGCGAGTGGGATCCCCATGCCGAACTCTTGCGCAAATCCGAGTCGGTGCATGATCTCGGCGATCAACGGATTCCTGTAGTCCGTTTCCCCACTACCGATACTGGCCGAGGTCATCCTTCCATAGAGGCCGCCGGGGCTCTCGATCTCGACGCGGTTCGAAAACCAGAGGAGGCGTACCGGGGCGGTTGTCGCGTCGTATGACCGGTGCATCACCGCGTTGTGCATGAGCCGGTGGATCGCGGTCTGTGGATAGTCTGGAGAGTTGACTTCCACTGGACCAGAGGTGATGTCCGTTCTCACCATGATGTTGATTCGGATCAGTTGGTCAAGTTGCAGAAAAACCTCGTCCAATCTGCCCGTCAACTCCGCCCGCGCCTTGATCGGAGCCGTCAGCTTGTCTCCATCGAAGCGCATGAACTGCACGTACGCGCCGGGCGACCAGAACCGGGGCTCGTTGCCAAAGGCGATTAGAGCACCTTGAGTCGGGCGGTCTCTTGCTGACAGCCGAAGCGAGCGCAGTTGGTGGCCGAGAGAGCCTTGATTCTGTTCCAACACCTCCCGTGGCACCGCCTTGGGCAAATAGACGCGCTCGATGTGTGTCTGGTCCAGATCGGCCAACGAAGCGGTAGACGGACGGAGATCGAATGGCAGGTCTCCTGCCCGGCTTCTCTCTGTTGGTTCGCGCTCCTCGTTGGGAGTTGCCTGTTGGACTGTTGGCCCGACCTTGCCCCAAGCTCGTCCCTGAAATCGCGTCCGTGTGTCAATCGACGGCTGCACCGTTATCACGGCAAGTTCGCATCCGTCAAGAACTTTCTTCTCTACGGACATGCGCGGAAACGGGAGGATAGCCCCGTCCGAGCGCATCCCTGCTAGGCGGCGTAGTAGTTGCTCGTCCACATCGATGTCCGCACAAGTACCGTCGACCCCCACGCCAGCGAAGATCACCCTTGGCATTGCGCTGCCAGAAAGGTCGTTTGCGAATGCACAGATGTTCCGCCGAATCTTGGTACGATCCTTCCCATTGCGCTTCCGCTTTGCCCACTGGGATCCGAGACCCCTGAGTAACGTCACCAGTTCACGTTCCGAGTATTCAGTCATCGAAGCTCCTCTCTTCACACTACCAGCTCAGCGAACCCGCGATTGATGCTGGACACACCGGAATCGGGCTCGACCTCAAATGCCCGCCGGACTTTGTGGACCCGATGCCGATACGTAGCGAGGAACACCGCGATGGCACGCATGAAGTCTCCAGACCTGTTCAAGAAGTACAGAATCTCGTTCCGCGTGACCGTTTTTGTCTGTGCCCCGCCGACTCCGCATGTCACCTCGCTAGAGTGCAGCTTGGCGATTGCAGGATCGCGACTCTTGATGTCGTAGCCCAACTTCTCAATCTCCCGATCTCGCGACAAGTAGCCAAGCCTCCTGCATCCAGCATGACAGGCCCGAGGATCGTGCGGCCGGCTCGATGTTCGTGATCTTGTGCGCCTCGGCAAGGACAGTGAGAACCCTACAGCCGTCAAGCGTGTATAGCTTGCGCTGAACGTCCCTGTCGCAAAACTCCCTGTCGACGGGCGCGATGGTCAGGTCCCGCCCGAGGAACCCATTGCCGCTGGGCAACGCTTCAAGCTCCGCGGTCCCCTGGATCTCGAACGGCAGTCGGTATCTGCGCGAAGGCTAGTCCCACCGGTGCTCGGCCAAGCTACCCGGGCGTACGATTTGGCGGCGCTGCAAGTCCCCTCGTACGCCTAGCTCCCGACTCAGCAATCCCGCCATGATCCGCGTTCCCCGCGCCTGAATCGTCGGCGAGTAGCAAACGCAAGGGTTGGTGCGCCAGCGTAGTTTCGTTCGCCGCCGTGCTCTCGAAGACCTGATCGAGGCAATTGAAACTGGGATGATCGCTCACCCTTGCAGACCCAAGGCGTACGCCTCGAGCGCGATCTGCTTCTGAATGTTCCGTTGGCCCATCTCCTCCAGCTCGTCCAGCGCCGTGATGGCCCGCTCGATCCACTGAAAGGAAACCCGACTCGCCAGTTCGGCTAGTTCCGAACGCACGTCCGCATGAGTCAAGTTTTCATTGACGCTCAAGTGCAATCGAAGCAAGTCTCGCAGGATCGACGACAGCATCGCCGCTAGTTCCTCGATGCCTTCGGTTCGCTTGCGCGCAACGCGCTCCACTTCCGCAACTAGGCGCGCGAACTCGCCTTGCGACAACGATGTTCGAACCACTGCGAGCATGGCCTCGCGTCGCATCTGGAAGACTTCGATGTCGAGTGACAGTGCGAGTCCCGGGCTTCCTTGCGACCATGTCGCCGCCTGCTCCCGCACCTCTGTCGGGATGTCCTGCCGTCTCTCGAAGAACGTAGTCATCTCGGCAGGCGTCAGGGCAGGGAAGAAGAACGGCACCGCCCGCGACCGGATGGTGGGCAGCAGCAGGTAAGGATTCTCGGAGGTCAGGATGATCGTGAGCCCCGAAGCGGGTTCTTCCAGAGTCTTCAGTAGGGCGTTTGCAGCCTCCGGGGTCGTGCGCTCGGCGTGCTCGATGATGAATATCCGCTGACGGCCTTCGGATGCCCGCAGGCGTGCCGCTTTTCGCAGGGCCAGTGCTTGCGCGATTCCGATGTTCTGCATCGGTCCGTCCGGCGGAAAGATCAGGACGTCCGTGTACTCGGCGATGATCAGCGGAGACTCGTTGCGCTTGGCTGCCACCAACTTGGAGCGCTCGGCAAGTCGGGCCTGATAGCGGGGTGACGATAGGTCAGCCGACAGGATGCGCTCGCAAGCCGAGCATTCGCCGCACGGCTCCCCGGGTCCAATGGCGCAGTTGATGCCAGCTGCTACTTGGCGGGCCAACGTGGCCTTGCCGATCCCGACCGGACCTGCGAACAGCAGCGTCTGGGGCAAGCGCTCCTCTGCCACCATGCGCCGAATCGAGGCGGCGACCCTGCGGTGGTATTCGCCGTGAAGAACCGGGGCGGGCATCTTGCTTAGCTCGCGGGAGCGACGCGTCGCTCCAGTTCCGGGAGTACGATGGCGAGCACGCGCTCGGACACTTGAATCGGCGAACCGCTCGCGTCGACGCGACGGACGCGCTTGGGTTGCTTGGACTCGATTTCTTGGTAGCCTAGCTGCACTCGTTCGAAGAAGTCGATGGCCTGCGATTCCATGCGGCCTTCATCCGCTTCTCGGGCGGCGTTGCGCTTTCTGGCGCGAGACAACGCGACAGACGGTGAAATATCCAGCCACACGGTGAGGTCGGGTTCAAAGGCCCAGCACGTCAGATGGTCTATCTGCTCGACGCAGTCCGCTCCGAGATTGCGTCCGTATCCTTGGTAGGCGACGGTGGCATCCGTGAACCGGTCGCAGATCACCACGCGGCCCTTTTCCAAGGCAGGGCAAATCACTTCGGCTATGTTTTGCACCCTCGAGGCGAAGTACAGCAGCAGTTCGGCATTGGGGTGGAGATCCTTGTTTCTTGAATCCAAGAGCAATGACCGGATCATGCCTCCGATACGAGTGCCGCCGGGTTCTTGAGCCACGACCACGTCGTAGCCATCGGCTCCCAAGCGGTCCTCTAGCATGTCGACCTGAGTCGATTTGCCGCAACCGTCCAAGCCCTCGAGCGTGAGGAAGAATCCCGGCTTCTCCAAGGCGTAAGTATACCGACGCTGCTGGCCTCGGTCAGGCTCCCGCGGAAATCGCACGGTCGACTCGAAGGCTACCCGATGACTCCATGCGAAACGCAGTGAAGTCCGCCACTTGGCCAACTTCTAGGAATCCGCGTCGTTCTGCGATCCCCAGTGCCTCTCCTACGTTCGCTGTTGCGAGACGCGTCGCTTCGCCTAGCGAAATCCCGGCCATTCTCATGACGTTCTCGATGCCTCGATCCATGCTCAGCGCCGACCCGGCTAGCCGTCGCGTGCTCACGAGTTCCACGCGCCGTTCCGGCAGCAGTTCGACCTGCTGCTCTCCCAGCCGGTAGAGACCCGGCGGACAATGGGCCGGAGCGACCGCGTCCGTGACCAGAACGCATTTGGACGGCCGCTTGGCGCGAACCGCGACCTTCACGAAATCCGGGGGCAGATGAATGCCGTCCACGATCAGACCGGCATACAACCGGTCCTCCGCGAGTTGATGCACGATGTAGTTGCCATGTCGAGGCATGGTGGCGTGCGCGCCGTTGCCGAGATGCGTGCTCATCGTCGCCCCTGCCTTTACCGCATCCGCGATCTGGTCCCGCGAAGCGGCGGTATGCCCGATGGAAACGACAACACCCGATTCCGCCATGTGCTCGATCACCGCCGGGGCCTCGTCGTGCTCGGGGCTTAGCGTGACCAATCGAATCTGTCCTTCCGCTGCGTCCTGCATCGCGTTGAACTCTTCGACGCTGGGTGGCCGCACGTGCGCTTGCGGGTGAGCGCCTCGCGGGCCGTCATGGGGTGAAATCCATGGGCCTTCGACATGGAAGCCGAGCATCGCGCTTCCGTTGCTCAGACTCCGTCGTGCGCGAGCGAGATTCACGAGGGAGCCGAGCATGTCCTCGCGCGAGCCCGTGATGACGGTCGGGCAGAACCGCGCGACGCCGGTGGATCGCTGGACATCGATGGATCGGGCGATCTCGTCATGCTCCGAACGCGGGTCGTTGTAGTCAACGCCCGCGAATCCGTTGACTTGCAGGTCCACCCATCCGGGAGAGATGTAGCGATCTGCCGGCTCGGCGGCTGCGACGATCTCCGATATCCTTCCGTCCGATGTATGGACCGTCACGGACTCGCCCGTCGCTGGATGGATGCCGCTAAGCGTCATGGGACCTCAATCACGGTTCTTCCGATTATTGTTCAACGGCTCGGGGTGTGCATCCGAGCGACCGACACGGACGTACGGCGAAGGGGAGTAACTGAGCGCGATGTGTCCCCCGACTCAATCAAGAATCCGATTCCCTGCAGAATCATTCGACGGGGGTCTTGCGTCCGCCAGCCCGACGAGCCTCACGAATTTCGCGAAGCTCACGATCAACCTCTGCCTGCGGCCGCTTGGGTATCTTCGGCACCAGCTCGTCGAACGTCGCTAGCAGCCGGCGTCGCTCCTCTTTGCTCAAGCGGCCGAATCCGGCGCAGTAAGCCTGGATCGCGTCACGAACGATTTCGCTCTTGGGTTTCTCCAAGTGTTGCGCGGCATCGGTTAGCAGTTCGACAGTTTTCGAGTCTAGAGAGAAGGTCAGTTTCACGACTGCCACAACACTACCGTAATACGGCAACGGTTCGTCCTCTGGATCGATCGCTCTCCACCCGCCGAAACAACTTCGCGAGCACCGACATTCGGTCCCAAGGAACACGGCGAGGTCGGTCTTGGGCACGGGCGCATCAAGGGGAAGATGCTTGCGGTGCTACGGATGTGGCCGCCTTCGAGTGTCTGCTGTACCGGTCTTGGTGGCGTTCGCCACCCTCGCCTCGCGGTGCAGGGCACGATAGGAGAGTGTACGGCTGGTCCGGAGCGCCTCCTCCCCTCGTGATGCATCGCGAAAACCCGCTCGAAAGCCTCTGTCGCAACGCATGGATCCAGCACTGCGGTATAATACAGCCTTTGGAAGCTCCGCTGGCCCGTTCCGGGCCTCTTCACGATGCGCGTTCTAATCGGGTTCCTTAGCCTTCCCGTGGTATTCGTCTTAGGCTTGTACTGCTTGGGTATCGCTACGTTGGGCTGGATCGACGGGGGCGACATGTACGTGCCTTTGCTGCCGGTTGCTCCAGAGAGCGCGGCGACGGCACTCGGCATCGCGGGCTTGGCGGGTGTCGCGGCTCCGCTACTGGCCCTGAAGCGCGGCTTCGGGGCTCGGCTGCCTTTATTCGTGTGGTCGGTTGCTCTGACGCTCCTATTGTTTGCGGCGGTGTTTCGCGGCGGGTACAAGTTCGACGGTTTGGGAGACCTTGCCAACCACGGCTACCTGCTAATCGGTGCGCTCGCCCTTACGGGTTGCGCTTGGCTTCGCTTGCGAATGCGGCCGGATCGCTATTCCACTCGCGGATAGCCTCCCTAGCGCATCGTTCCGATGGGCTGATTCCCGCCTTTCCACGTGTGCGAGCTTGGTTCGCGTCCCTAGCGTTCGGTGCTGCACGGGAGCGCCGCTTGCACGACCATTTTCCGTACCCCCACAATGAGAGTAGAACAACGGAAGGAGGATTCATGAGCTTGTTCGAATCACGGGTGTACGCGATTGAAGACGTACTCCCACACCCAAACGCCGATCGGCTGGAACTCGCAGCCATCGGGGGCTACCGCATCGTCGTCGTCAAGGACCGGTACAAGCCGGGTGATGTCGTGGCCTACATTCCGGAAGCCGCGATCGTTCCCGACGACGTGATCGCCGAGCTGGGTCTCGAAGGGAGGCTGGCCGGCAAGCAGCGGAATCGCGTCAAGCCGATCAGATTGCGGGGTGCTCTGTCCGAGGGCCTCGTCTACCCGCCCACCGGGAACCGCCTCAAGGAAAGAACCGTCGCCGAAGGGGACGTGGTGACGGACCTGCTGGGCCTCGTCAAGTACGAGCCCCCCATCCCGATCCACATGTCCGGCAACCCGGAGGCGCATCCGACAGCCACTCTCAAGTACGACATCGAATCGTGGAAGAAGTTCCCCAATGCGTTCCACGAGGGCGAGCGCGTCATCGTGACCGAGAAGATCCACGGGACGTGGTGCTGCCTGGCCGACCACGAGTGCGTGCCCGGTGGGTTCGCCACCTCGAAGGGCATGTCGGCCAAGGGGCTGGTGTTCCCTCCCGACAAGGCAGGCAACGAAGACAACCTGTACGCGCGGGCGTTCCGGCAGTACGGGGATTCACTGGCCGCTTTCCGCCGCTTCGCCAAAGAACGGTTCGATCTCGCCGCCGACCGCCCCGTCTATCTCGTCGGCGAGGTGTACGGTCGCGGCGTGCAGGACCTTACCTACGGCGAGAAGAATCCGCGCTTTCGCGTCTTTGACGCGCACATCGACCGCCCCCGGGCGGGTCGGTATCTGAATCGAGACGAGTTGCGCGAAGCCGTGCGGTTCATGGAGGACGCAGTCGGCGGCGATCCGGAGGTGCCCGCAGCACCCGGGGTGCCCCTGATCTACGACGGTCCGTACTCGGCCAGCTTGGTGCCCGAATGGACTTCGGGCGCCTCGACGCTGGCCCAGCACACCCGCGAGGGCTGCGTGATGCACCCCGCCGTGGAGCGCGCCAGCGAGGAAATGCATGGCGACCGCTTGATCCTGAAGAATGTCGCCGAAGAGTACCTGTTGCGATCCAAGGGTACGTCGTACCAGTAAGCGCGTGGCAGTTGGCAGCGGGGCGGCCCAACCGCCTCGCCTCGGCCGACGTTGCGTGCAAGCCCACCCGCCCGCGAGCCACTCGATGCGCTCGCGGGCGGATTCGCGTTCCGTCCGAGCTACCGGCCGATACAATGCGCGGCCGATTGCGTCCCGCCGCGCTCGACCGCGGCTCTGACGCATAATATGCCAGTGGACACGATTGCCATGGATGTCTTCGATCAAGTGCGGGACGCCTTGCGGGCGGGTGATGTCGATCAGGCGTTCGACGTGGCTGTCGAACGGTTTCGCGAAGAAAAGTCTTACCCTCTGATCTTCGAGGCGCGACTGATGCAGAAGCGGCATGAACTCGGCATGCCGTTGATCCAGACCGCGGCTTGGCGCGATCTCAGCCCCGCCGTGCAGTCCGCGTACGAGCAGGCCACGATCGACGCGGCTCGGGAAGTCGGCGGGCTGTACCTTGAGAGCGGTGACATCGGCCGGGCGTGGCCGTACTTCCGGGCCATCGGCGACAAGGCCCCTGTCCGGGAGGCCATCGATACCTCCAACGATGCGGAGGCGGGCGAAGCGCTGGAAGGAATCATCGAGGTCGCCTATCACGAGCAGGTCAACCCCCGCAGGGGATTCGAGTTGATCTTGAAGCACTACGGAACCT
This sequence comes from Bryobacterales bacterium, assembly GCA_965242625.1. Classification (GTDB taxonomy): domain Bacteria; phylum Acidobacteriota; class Terriglobia; order Bryobacterales; family UBA6623; genus VXMF01. Next base: position 3,876,789 of record CBDEST010000005.1, read on the forward strand.
GCCGCGCGATCACGAACTTCTCCCAGTACCCGGTCGAGGAAGGACGCGCGGACTGCGCTCAGCTGCTGGCCGAGCACGTGCATGCGGAACTGCTCGCCAACGTCAAGTACGCGGTCATCCAGAAAGAGGGTGCCGCGCCCGAGACAGAAGACTTGGCCGAGGTGGTGAACGGCCGCGACTGGCTGTTCGATGGGAACGCGTACTACCTCGACACGTCGCACGTCTCGTCTCTGGTGCAGATGGCACCTTCGATTGACCGCGACGAGACGCTCGAGCTGCTCTACGGCATGACCGAATACGGCAGGCGCCTGGGCGAGATGTACCAGTTTCCCGGTAACCCGCCGTTCGAGAACGTGTTCGAGGACTACGGAGTCTACATCCGCACGGCGCTGGGCAGGGAGGTGGAGGACGGCTTGGCCCATTTCCGCCGCAAGATCGACACGTGCGATCCGGAGATCGCCGGCACTGCGCCGGCCCAGCTGGTAGTCAACCTGCTGGTGCGGATAGGGAGGCCGGAGGAAGCGGCGGATGTCGCCTTGGAACACCTTTCGAAGGCCGACCCGCAGTTCCTCACTTGCCCGAACGCATTGCAACTCTGTCAGATGGCCGGCGATTACAAGCGCTTGGCGGAGGTGTCTCGGCAGCGTAGGGACTTGCTCAGCTTCGCTGCCGCGACGATGCAGTCGCATCCCGCGCAAGCAGCCGCTGCTTAGCGCGTTCAGTAGGATTAGACCGTGCTAGACGAGGCTGTCGTACAGGATCTGCAGCGCGCCGTGGGCGCGCGCGCCGTCCTGCATCGGGACCAAGATTTGCTGCTGTACGAATACGACGGCAGCATTGACAAGGGCCGGCCCGAGGCAGTGGTCTTCCCGCGCAGTACCGAGGAAGTTGTCGAGGTTGTCAAGATCGCCGGGCGGTACGACCTGCCGTTCGTAGGACGCGGTGCGGGGACCGGGTTGAGCGGAGGCGTCATCCCGACCCGGGGCGGGATCATGATCGGTTTCTCGCGGATGAACCGAATCCTCGAGATCGACTGCGAGAACGAGTGCGCCGTGGTCCAGCCCGGCGTCGTCAACTTGGACATCACGCGCGCGGTGCAGGCGCACGGCTACTACTACGCCCCGGATCCCTCCTCGCAGAAGGCTTGCACGATCGGCGGCAACGTCGCCGAGAACGCCGGCGGCCCGCACACCCTCATCTACGGCGTGACCACGAATCACGTTCTGGGCATCGAGGCCGTGCTGAGCGACGGCACGGTGCTGAACATCGGTGGCAAGGAGCAGGACGTGCCGGGATACGATCTCGTGGGCTTGCTGACCGGCTCCGAAGGCACGATGGCTTTGGTGACGAAGGTCATCGTGCGCTTGATGCGCTCCGCGGAATCTGTCGAGACCTTGCTCGCGATCTACGAGTCCGCCGATGACGCGGCTTCGACCGTGGGCGAACTCACCGCGCGAGCCATCACTCCCGCCGCGATCGAAATGCTGGATGGCGTGATGCTGCGGATGGTGGAGGAAGCGACCCACGCCGGCTTCCCCATGGACGCCGAAGCGGTGCTGCTGATCGAACTCGAAGGCATCCAAGAAGCCGTGGCCGAGCAGCTGGAACTGGTCAAGGCGGTTTGCAACGAATGCCGGGCCCGCGAGGTGCGCGTCGCTAGAAGCGCCGAGGAGCGCGCGTTGCTGTGGAAGGGGCGCAAGAACGCATTCGGCGCAGTGGGGCGCGTCAGTCCGACCTACTACGTCCAGGATGGCGTCGTGCCTCGGACGCGCATAGCCGATACGTTGCGGCACATCTATCGCGTCTCCGAGAAATACGGTCTGACGATCAGCAATATTTTCCATGCCGGCGACGGCAACATGCATCCGATCATCCTTTTCGATCCGCGCAGCGAGGACGAGACCCGCCGGACGCGAGAAGCGGGCGAGGAGATCCTCAAGTACTGCATCGCGGTGGGCGGCGCGATCACCGGTGAGCACGGTGTCGGCATGGAGAAGAACGAGCTGATGCCAGTGCTGTTCTCGGAGGACAGTCTCGCCCAGATCGAGCGCCTCATGCGCGTGTTCAATCCGGACGGCCGCCTGAACCCGGGCAAGATCCTGCCCACGGGCAAGGGCTGCTTGGAGATCCGTCCGCCCTCCGCACCGCACAAAGCCGTGGTCTGGTGAGATCGCGACGGCGCGCGGCGAGCCTCTGATAGCATTGCGACATGCTTCGCCCGCTCGCTGCTGTCGCTCTACTCGCTGTGGGCTGCGGCTACGGTCCCGAGGATCCGGCGACCGCGATTGATGCCGGCAATCTGTCCGCGCATGTGCGCTTTCTAGCGAGCGATTTGCTGGAGGGCCGCGGCGTGGGCGGTCGCGGCGAGGCGTTGACCACCGAGTATCTCGCGACGCAACTGAGGTTGGCCGGTGCCGCGCCCGCGGCGCTGGACGGATCGTTCTTCCAGCGTGTGCCGCTCGTCGAGATCAAGGCGCAGCCGGGCTCCCGACTAGAGATCGCGGGACGCTCCTTGGTCGCGCTCGACGAGTACGTCGGAAACAACGAACGCCAGACGGCGCGGGAAGCGTTCGACGCGGAGATCGTGTTCGTGGGGCGGGGTATCGCCGCTCCCGAGTTCGGCTGGGACGACTACAAGGACGCCGATGTCCGCGGCAAGGTGGTGATGCTGTTCACCAACGAGCCGCCCTCGGATGACAGCGGATTCTTCGGGGGCCGCGCCCTGACGTACTACGGTCGCTGGACTTTCAAGTTCGAGGAAGCTGCCCGGCGCGGGGCTCTTGGCGCTTTGATCGTGCATACCGACGAGACTGCGGGGTACCCGTGGGACGTGGTCCGCAACTCGTGGAGCGGCAGCCAGCCTTACATGGCGCTGGAGGAAGGCGAGTACCGCTTGGCAATGGCCGGCTGGCTGCACTCTGACGCCGCCCGGCGCGTGATCGGTGCTTCGAACGTGCTTGGCAGCAAGACGCTCGAGGAATTGCTCGAGATGGCGAATAGCGAAGATTTCCAGCCAGTCCCGCTGGGTCTGAACGCCCGTGCTGATCTGCGCAGCTCGATCATCCCGATCGCGAGCCGCAACGTCTTGGCAAAGTTCCGGGGGAGCGATCCCGCCCTCCGCGAGGAAGCCGTCTTGTACACGGCGCATTGGGACCACCTCGGCATGCAAGAGGTCGGCGAGGGGGAGGACGGGATCTACAACGGAGCCGTCGACAACGCCACCGGGTGCGCGGTATTGCTCGAGTTCGCGCGGGCGTTCGGCCGGATGGCGGAGCGCCCGAAGCGCACGATCCTATTCGCCTTGGTGGGCGCCGAGGAAAGCGGGTTGATCGGCTCGGCCTATTACGCCGTCCACCCGACCGTGCCCATGGGGCGCACCGCGGCGAACCTGAATTTCGACGGTCTGTACCCGTTCGGCAAGACAACCGACTTTTCCTTGCCGGGATACGAGCGGACATCGCTCAAGGGCACTGTCGAGGCGCTTGCGAGAGAGTTCGGCGTTGCGCTGACGCCGGACGCGCATCCGGAACAAGGCTACTACTACCGTTCGGATCAGTTCAGCCTCGCCAAGCAGGGCGTTCCGGCGTTTTCGTTGAAGACAGGCTCGCAATTCGCTGGCAGGCCGGATGGCTGGGGGGACGGGCGCCTGGACGACTACCGCTCCGCGCATTACCACCAGCCGTCGGACGAGTTCCGCGAGGATTGGGATTTCGGCGGCATCGCCGAATTGGCGCGGTTCGGGCTCGAGTTAGGGACGGTCATCGCGAATCAGCCCGCATTGCCTACGTGGGTGCCGGGCGACGAGTTCCTGGCGGCGCGGGAGCGCTCCTGGCAGTAGCTCGCCATCCGGCCCGAGCGGCCAAGTCGGCTATAATCCTGAGAGCCCTGCCCGCCAACCACATCGCGGCGGGTTCCTACGGCGAAATCTCTCGGAGGGGAACAATGCGAAGAATTCTGCTTGCGTGCGTGCTGGTCTGCGTCCTGGCGGCCTTGGCCTCGGCCGGTGACGGGTTCGAGTACAAGAAGGCCGCGTCGGTTCACGACCTGATGGAGTACATGGTCAAGCCGGCCATGGACCGGATCAAGGGCTATCGCGAGGCTGGCGGCCCTGCCAACAAGAAGGAGTGGCAGAAGGCGTTCGGCGCGGTTTCGATGGTCACCGAAGCGTCGCAACTGGTCTTGATGGACGGGCGTGTCAAGGACGATGCTTGGCAGCAGGGCTCGGAGCAGGTGATCGCGGCGGCGCGCGACGCCATGATGGGTGCTTACCGCATGGACGCCGATGGGTACAACAAGGGCCTCAAGGCCATGACCGCCGGTTGCAAGACCTGCCACGACGTCCACAAGAAAAAGAAGGAATAGCCCCGCTCCCAGCTGCGCCGGGTCGCTCGAGGCGAGCGTCTCCCGCAATCAGCTTCCGGTGTGTCCAAGGGCGCGAAACCGCGCCCCTCAGTGACCGATTCCGTCGGATCGAACCGACGGCGACCGCCGACGCGGCAGTCGCGAGTACTCCGCCGGGCCCTGCGCCGGGCCGCGGAGGGCGCTACTCGTAGTAGGCGGCGTTGCGCTCGGTGAAGTCGCTCCACTCCTCGGGGAGGTCTTCTTCCGCGAAGATCGCCGACACGGGGCAGACCGGTACGCAGGCGCCGCAGTCGATGCACTCTTCGGGGTCGATGTAGAGCATCTCTTCGGTCTCGAAGTCGTCTTCATCGGCCTTCGGGTGGATGCAGTCCACCGGGCAGGCGTCCACGCAAGCGGTGTCTTTCGTGCCGACGCACGGTTCCGCGATGATGTAGGCCATGGTTTGTCGAACCTCTCCTCAATTGACTCGAACTCTTGGTTACGCTGGCTTACGCCGCTACTTGATCCCGCGCCGGGCGAGACCGTTGGCAACGGCTTCAATCACAATCGTACCACTCCTAGCACGGCGCGGCAGATGCGGCAAGCCTTCCTGATTCGAGCGTATCATGATGGAGGATGAAACGCCGGAACGTCCCAGCCGCGCTAGCGCTATTCGCATTGCCGCTACTCGGGCAGAGGCGGGACCCGCTCGATGGTGTCGGAGGGCCCGGGAGCGCCCGCACCAAGCGCATGCCGGACGGGCGGGATCGCACGCTCGTGATTCTCAAGCAGGACGCCGAAAAGTCGACCGGGGACATGGAGCGGGTCATCGATCTGGCGAAGGAGCTGCTGGCGGACGTCGAGAAGAACAAGTTCCACACGGTGGATGTGCGCAGCATTCGCAAGGCTGACGAGATCGTCAAGCTCGTGAAGCGCGTCAAGTCGCGGATGGTCCGGTACCAGTAGCCGCTGTCCTTCCAATTGCCAGCGGGGGCGCCGCGGCTGCCGATCTACGCGAGCAACTTTGTCGCGACCTCGCCGGCCACGTCGGTCAGGCGGAAGTCGCGCCCTTGGAAGCGATAGGTCAGCTTGGTGTGGTCGAAGCCCAGCGCGTGCAGGATCGTTGCGTGCAAGTCATGCACGTGAACGCGATCCTCGATCACGTTGAATCCGAGGTCGTCGCTCTTGCCAATCGTGATCGCGGGCTTGATGCCTCCGCCTGCCATCCACATCGTGAAGGCGTTGGGGTGATGGTCCCGGCCGTCGTCCGTCCCGCCTTGGACCATCGGGGTGCGACCGAATTCGCCGCCCCACAGCACCAAGGTGTCGTCAAGCAGGCCGCGCTGCTTGAGATCCTTCACCAAGGCCGCCGAGGCTTGATCCGTGTCCTTGCAGTTTTTCGTGAGGCCGGAGATCAAGTCTCCGTGCTGGTCCCAGGATTCGTGGAAGAGTTCCACGAATCGCACGCCTCGCTCCACCAGTCGCCGCGCCAAGACGCAGTTGTTCGCGAACGAGGGCTTGCCGGGCTCCGCGCCGTACATGTCCAGGACATGCTGCGGCTCTCGCGAAATGTCCATTAGTTCGGGCGTGCTGGACTGCATGCGATAGGCCATTTCGAACGAACTGATGCGCGTCTCGATCTCGGGGTCGCCGACCTTTTCGAGACGCATGCGGTTCAACCGCCGAATGGAGTCCAGCGAGTCTCGCTGCAGCTTGCTGTCCACGCCCGCTGGGTTCGACAGGTACAGGACAGGGTCGCCGCTGGTCCGGAATTGGACACCTTGATACATCGAAGGCAGGAAGCCGCTGCCCCAGTTCGAGTTGCCGCCGCTAGGCCCCTTCTGCCCGGAACTGAAGACCACGAATCCCGGAAGGTCGCGGGACTCGCTGCCTAGGCCGTACAAGGTCCACGCGCCCATCGAAGGCCTCCCGAATTGCTGCGTGCCGGTGCTCATCATCACTTGGGCGGGAGCGTGATTGAAGGCGTCCGTGACGAGTCCCTTGACGATCGCGATCTCGTCGGCGATGGAAGCCGTGTGCGGGATCAGTTCGGACAGTTCGGCCCCGCTCTGGCCGTGCTTGGAGAACTTGAACTTCGGCCCGAGCAATGTCGAGTTGGGGTCGATGAACGCCGCTCGATAGCCATCCAGCAGGCCCTCGGGAGGGAGCGTGCCCTCGTGCTTGCCGAGTTCCGGTTTGTTGTCGAACAGCTCGAGGTGGCTCGGGCCGCCGCCCATGAAGAGGAAGATTACGTTCTTGGCCGTCGGCTCGTGGTGCGGTCGCTTCGGCGCCAGCGGATCGGACGCTTGCATCAAGTCACGCAACGCCACGGCGCCCAAGCCCACGCCGCACTGCTGCAGGAACCAGCGCCGCGCTAGGGGATTGGCTGGGAAAACTGGGCTACGCATCGGTCACTCCCTCGTAATCGTCTCGTCCAGGTTCAGCAGAACCCTCGATACGGCGGTCCAAGCCGCAAGTTCAACGGGCGCGTCTTCCGATCCCTCGTCGGAGGCCGGCTTGCCGAAGGCAAGCTCGTATGCATCGAGATCGGCGGACGCCAAGCGCTCCCTCTGATTCGTGAGCAGAGCCATGAGTTCGTCCCGTTCCGCCGATTCCGGCGCCCGCGCCAGGACTCGCCTGAAGGCGTAGTCCATGCGTTGGGCATCGTCGGTGCCGCCGTCTTGCCATGTTCGCCGGCCGAGTTCGCGGGCCGCCTCCAGGAAGACGGTCTCGTTGAGCGTGACCAGCGCCTGCAAGGGCGTGTTGGAACGGTCGCGCTTGACGCAAGCGAAGTTCCCGGTCGGCGTGTCGAACGTCGTTAGCACGGGATAGGGCACGGAGCGGTAGCGGAACGCGTACAGGGATCGGCGGTAGCGCTGATCGCCGTCGTCCACGTACCACCGCTTCGGGCCGTAGCTGATCGGCGGCAGGAAGAGGAATTCGGGGGCGGGCGGGTACACGGGCGGTCCGCCGATCTGACGGGTCATGAGGCCGCTGGTCGCGAGAGCGATGTCACGCACGAGTTCGCCGTCGACGCGGAACCGCGAACCTCGGGCGAGGAGACGATTCCTCGGGTCGCGGTCCAAGAGGTCGGCCGTGACAGCGGAAGACTGCCGGTACGTCTCCGAGGAGACGATCAGCTGGTGAATGTGCTTGAGTCTCCAGCCGCTGTCCATGAGTTCGACCGCTAGCCAGTCGAGCAGCTCGGGATGCGAGGGATCCGCGGACTGCCGCCCGAGATCTTCCGACGTCTCCACGATGCCGATGCCGAAGTGCCCCTGCCAGATGCGGTTCACGATGGAGCGCGCGGTCGTTGGCGAGTCGCGGTCCACGAGCCACTCCGCGAATGCCGCGCGGCTAGGACTGTCCCCGCCTTCGTCCATGCTGTGCAGGAAACCCGGAACTCCTTCTTGGACCCTATCGGTGGGCCGCAGGAAGTCGCCGCGTTGCAGCATGTGCGTCATGCGCGTGGATTCCCGCTCGCTCATCACGAGCTGCGTGGACCCGGCCGGGTACTCATCCATGAGTTCGTCTATGCGTTTGTTGGCCTCGGACCATTCCGGGACGGTGGTTCGCCAGTAGCTGAACACGGCTGCGATCTGGTCCGGCGTGCGCTCGGATTCGGGGATCGACGACAGGATCTTGCGGACGCTCGCCGGCAGCGGGTCGGCGGTAGCGTCTTTCGCGGCGGTAGCCGACAGTCTGAAGCGGCCTAGGTTCAGGGATTGGTTATCGTCCGAGTTCCATCCGCCGTGCTTCATCGAGAGATTGAACTTGACCAGCGTCGGCTCTTGCACCTCGAGCGGCACGCCGAGCTGGAAGACCGCCTTGCGCGGCACGTTGCGGCGGCCGGGACCGGCATCGATGTTCCAAGCACTCATCTCGAATCCGTCGATGGCGAAGCCCACGTCGCCCAAGACGCGGCGCTTGCCGTCTCGGTCGGGGAATAGGAACGGATCCAGCCAAGTGATCGACGGGTTAACGTCCGCGGTCGCCTTCGAGATAGTCAACTTCTTCCACTTCTCGGGATCGGACTCGGGCGCGACTTCCACCTCGAACTCCGTCAGCGCGGCAGTGCCGAGGAACGAGCGTCCGGGACCGCTTAGAGGGAGCCTGGGGTCGTTGAAGAGTTCCAGTCGAAAGGCATTGACCGTGCCGGGCTCGAGCTTGCCTACGGGGCTGACAACGCTGCGAGTCGGTGCGTAGCCCTGCGCGAGAATCGACTTGTCGGGCTGCACGGCATACTTCTCGCCGCTACCGAGTTCGATGTCGGTGTCGATCACTCTCCAGTCAGGTTGGCTGGTGGATTCCTCGGCCTCCCAAGCGGCCATGCGGCCTCTCCAGTCCGGCGCGCGTTCCCTCAGGCCCGCTTCGATCTCGTCGATTCCGGCGATGATTTCGGCGCGAAGTTGCTGTTCCTCGGCCGTGAACACCGCTTGGGTGGACTCGTGGGAATTGTTGATGAAGGCGAACATGCGGTAGTAGTCGCGCTGGGTGAACGGGTCGTACTTGTGGTCGTGACACTGCGCGCACTGCACCGTGAGGCCTAGGACGGACTTGCCGATCGCGTCCATGCGGTCGAACATCGCCTCCATCCGGAACTGCTCGGGATTGGCACCGCCCTCGGCGTTGATCATCGAATTGCGCAGGAAGCCGGTGGCTACGCGATCGTCTTGCGACGCTCCGGGAAGCAGGTCTCCGGCGATCTGCTCGACGACGAATCGGTCGTAGGGCATGTCTGCATTCAATGCGCTGACCACCCAGTCGCGATAGAACCAGACCTGACGGGGCTTGTCTTTTTCGAAGCCGTCGGAGTCGGCGTACCGCGCTGCATCGAGCCAGATGCGTCCCCACCTCTCGCCGTAGTGCGGAGAGGCAAGCAGTCGCTGTACCTGTCGCTCGTAAGCGCCAGGAGCTGTATCCCGCAAGAACGCCGCAGTCTCTGCTGGCGTCGGCGGCAGACCGGTGAGGTCCAGACTGAGTCGACGGAGCAGAGTCTCTCTCGCGGCGCGAGGCGAAGGCGGGACGCCCTCGGCATTGAGTTTCGCAAGCACGAAGGAATCGATCGGATTCCTAGCCCAATCGTCGTTAGGCTTCGGTTGCGCGGGGCGCGTCGGGGGAATGAAGGCCCAGTGTCGGTTCAGGCTCTCCCCGGGGCCGCTGCCTTCTGGCCAAGTGGCCCCTTGCTCGATCCAAGCCCGGATGGCTTCGATCTCCGCATCGGCGAGCTGGCCGCCCATCGGCATCTGGACGCCTTCGCCCAGTCCCGCTACTCGCTGGTAGAGGCTGCTGGCGCCAGGGTCGCTCGGCACGACTCGCGGCCCGCTGGGCCCGACTGACATCGCGACGCTCCGGGAATCGAGGCGAAGCTGTCCGAGCTGCTGCTGGTCGCCGTGGCAGCTATAGCAGTTGGCTCGGAATATGGGCTCGATGTCGGCCGCGAAGTCGACTTCCGCAGCGCCGAGCGGAAGGGCTAGGATCAGGGCAATGGCAGCTACGAGTCGATGGAGCATGACCGTAGGTATTGTAACTTGGAGTGGGTTCCTCTGCGTAGTGCGTTGTTGCACACCCTGTCGGCGCGGTCTCTGGATTCATCGACTCAACCCCGCCCAGATCGAAGCGCATGGGGCGTAGGATCCTCCCGACCTGCGCTGTCGAGGGGTCAGATTCTCGTCGTTTCGAGGGCATTCGGCTGCCGATAGGGTGGATCGTGCGAGCCGCGAGACTCTTGCGACGGACGCATCTCGCATTGGACCGAGCTCGCACGCTCGAACTTGACAAGGGTGCAGGGCGGTGGGATGATTGGAGCTTGACCGCAGGGCGGGGGAGCGGAGGTGGCGAGGATCCGCTCGTGACGCGCATCCCCCCAGTAGCCTGATGAGTGTTGAATGGAGAAGCAGGGAAGGACGCAACCGTGACCCGGATCCAGACTGATTTCAAGGCCCAGAGAGTGGGGGGGGGGGCGAAGAAGATTTCGCCCGCTAGGGCTGTGCGCACTGCTGCTGGTCAGCGGCATAGCGCTGTGGGCCCAATCCGAAGCGGTGGTGGTGACCTCCGCCACCGACAGTGAGATCGTCGTCGCGACACTGACGCCCGCCGAGGGCGGCGGGTTCACGCTGGACGGCGAGCCGTTCACCGGCGGCACGGTGACCCTCGACAGCGGGGCGACTTACGTCCTCGCGCTGTCCGAGGACGGCACGTGGACGGCAACGTTCCAGCCCGCGGCGATGACGGTGCCGCTCGGCGACAGCAAGCTGTCTGTCGAGATCGCGAGCGCCGAGGACGGCACGTGGTGGATCGGCGAGACGGCCGTGGTCTCGGGCGACACGCACATGGCGGGCACGAACGCCAGCGGCCGCGCCAACCGCTACCTGCTGACGCTGGAGAACGGGGAGTGGTCGGCGCGCTTCCAGCCCGACGCGATTCCCGTGGCGGGCACGGATCTGGTCGCCACGCCGCACGAGGACGGCAGCGGGTTCGCGATCGGCGCGGCCATGCTGGGCATCGACGGCAGCGGCGACGTGACCGTCGACGGGGCCATGTACCACGTGCATCGGGAAGCCGGCGGCGGCCTGATCGGAGCGCGCTTCGCGCAGGACATGGCCACCCGGCCGGACTACAAGGACGTCGTCGGGCGCGGCGGCCGGCCGCGCTTGAGTCCCGACGACCGCGCCACGGCAGCCAACGAGGCCGCCACGGCCTTGGAAGCGGTCAGCGTGCAGTTCCCGGTCGGCGAACTGCTCGGCTCCGGCCGCGCGACGGTGGAGGGCGACAACATCGTCGCCGCGGCGCGGGAGGCGATCGCCAAGCTCCGCGATCAGGTGGTCGGGCTGGTGGCGTTGCACAAGGACGACGGGATCGACGCCGCCACGTTCGCGGACCAGCTCTACGACCCGGACGGGGACGGCGACACGGCCACCGGCAAGTGGCCCCAGGCCGAGGCGCAAATCAAGACGATTTTCGGGAACGCGCACGGGGACTTGGAGGAAGTGCTCCACGAGGACCGGGTGGTGGACGCCTTCGACGAGCTCGTGGCGGCCCTCAGCAGCGTGGAAGCCTTCACCGCGGCCACCGACGCGGACGGCCCCGACTTCATCGCCGGTTTCCGCGGCCGCACGGCCGCGCAGGCGGCGGCCGCGTTCGGACGCACGGCGTCTACGGCCGCGGCAGCACTGAGCGTGCTGGGGGACGTGCGCTACGGCGCGGCGACGTTCAACGAGACGGCGACAGCCACGGACGGCCTGGGCCCGGCCGAGCTGGCGCAAGCCTTCGCGTACTCCACGATTCCGGCCGTGCGGCGGTCCTCCGACGTGCAGGTGGCGGGCAGCGCGTTCTACAGCGGCGGGACGCACGCGGTCGACGCGGAGGGCAAGCTGTACGCGGGCGACATCGACGTGGAGGTGCGCTTCTCGGCTTTGGAGGTCGGGGCCCTGGTGTCGGGCCTGACGGACGTGGCGACCGGGGAGCCGTGGCGGCACGGTTTCGGCGGCGCGGTGGCGCATGTCTGGCTGCCGGACGTGCCGCTGAGCCGGGCCGGCACGTGGAACGGCTGGAGCGGCGACGCGCGGCTGGGCTACGAGCTGCGCCCGGGCGGGGCGCTGGACGAGGTGTTGAGCGGGCGGGCCGAGTTCAGCGGGCGCTTGCTGGGCCGCGGCGAGGACGCCGGGGAGCAAGCCGTGGGGGTCTGGCGGCTCACCGACCCGGACGACGACCCCATGCTAGCGGGGTCGTTCGGAGCGCAGCGCGGCCCGGACCGCATGCGCCCGACGCAGAAGCTGGCGGACGACCTCCTGATGGTCGGCGCGTCCATGACGCTGGACAGCCTCGACGCAGCCGACGCGGACGATCCGGACGATGACCTAGAAAATCGCATCACGCAAACGCTGAGCAAGGGCAACAACAACCTCAAGCTCACGTTCGAGGGCGGCGTGGAGTACACGCTGAACCGGGGCACGCTGCTGGACGGCGGCTTCGCGCCGACCTCGCTCGACAACGCGGCGCAGGCGGCGCGGCACGAGTCGCGCAAGGACACGCACCTCGAGGACGTGCGCGAGGAGTTCGGCAAGGCGGCGCGGCAACTGGCCAGCGTGGTGGCGCTGGACACCGACGACGCGGGCAGCCTGCGCCCGACTTTGCGCGCGCAGCGGCAGCGGCTGTTCGACGCGCTGCAGACGGAGCTGGAGAAGCTGTTCGGAGCCGACGTCCCGGCCCCGATCGCCGACCCGGCCAACCCGCCGGACCCGCCGGACGATCCGCTGTGGGTCAATCCCGGGGTGCTGCAGACGACGGCGACGCCGGATCCGGCGCCGGCGTGGGCGACGGACGCGGCGGGCTGGAACGGCGCGCACGAGGACTACCCGGTCAACGGCGCCGGCGTGCCGCAGGACGGGCAACTGGCGGGGCGCATCGCGGACGTGCAGGCCGCGCTGGCGGACCGCGACTCGTTCCTCGCCGCCTTCGGCGAGGACGGGGTCTTCGACGCGTACGACAACGCGGCCACGCAGCGCCCGGACTCGGCGGGCGGCTTCGTGGGTGCGAGCATGATGTGGGATCTGCCGTCGAGCCGCCTGCTGCTATGGACCGAGCGCACCGACTTCACGCGCTTCGGCGCGTGGAGCCTGCAGGCCTCGGCGGATGCCTCGGCGGCTCTGGCCGAGCGCGCGACCGATCCGCAGTTCGGCGTGTTCGCCTACAGCCCGCTGGCGCAGACGGACGGGTACGCGTCGGCCGAGGAGGCGGGCTACCCGGGCCGGGAGCTGCCGAACGCCCAGGCGGGCAAGGTGCTGGCGACGTACCTCGGGCGCACGGCCGCAGTTGGCGGCGGGATCTTCTACGAGGGCGACGTGGAGGCGCTCGTGGAATGGGACACCGCGGCGGTGTCCGGCAATCTGGCGCTGACCATATCCGACCTCGTGCCGACGGATCCGCGCTACGCGGCCCTGCGGGTCGGCCTGCCCGACATCGTGGACGCGGAGACGGGCGAGGTTACTCCCAAGCTCGGCACGTACGACGTGCGCGCGCTCAAGTTCACGGCGACGATCGCGGAGACGGACGGCAAGCTGGGATTCTCCGGCACGGCCGCGCCGGAGATCACGATCGGCGGGTCCCGCCCCGCCGAGCCCCCGCTGGCGGAGGGCTCGGTCGATCAACGGTGGGCCCAGGCGCTGCCGGTCACCTACAACGAGACCGCGGAGGTCGTCATGGAAGCCTTCGCCGACCAAGTGACCGTGTTCCGCCAAGGCGCCCTGGACCGGCTGCCGAACCCGTGGACCGGCGAGAGCGGCATCCAGGCAACCTCGAGGTTCGGAAACGGCGACCGGCTAGACATTAGAACTCAGAAGGGCAACATGTTCGTCGCCAACCGCGGCGATGTCCCAGGGTCAGACATCGGGGGCAGCTTCCCGGGCGGCTTCGGAGGATTCCTGCTTCCGGATGGCAGCTTCGACGGCCGGATCAGCCAGAACTACGACGACATCGAGATGCCGACCTACTACACGCGTGAGGAAAACCCTCCCGGTGCCCACCCCGACGGCTTCAACAATTGGATCCGCTTCGCCGACGGCTCGCTCGGCAGGTGGGAGTACGTGGGCCAGCATCCATGGAATCGCGTTCATTTCCACGGCCGACCGGGTAACGATCCCGACGAGCCGAGTTGGACCCCGCCAGCCGCGTCGGGCCTGACTGCGGACAGCGCGGCCGCGATGTACAAGGCTTGGCTGTACCGGAGCGGCGCGGTGAACCTGTTCGCTCCGGCCGCGGACAGCACGCAGTTGGACGGGCAGTTCGTGGGCCAGGACGCGGACGGGCCCACGGGCATGATCGGCACTTGGGAACTCCCGGCGGAATACTTCGGCGTCGGCGAGGTGCGGGAGGCGATCCAGGGCTCGTTCGGTGCGGAGTACGCTCCGTAGGGCCCACCCAAGGGGGGCCGGCCGCAACCGGGGGCGGGGCGCACGCGCCGTTCCCGGGCTTCGCCGGAGCGATCCGGAATCCGATCCCCCCGGCGCCGCATTTGCGATGCGCCGCGCTTCAAAAGATCGTCGCGGAACGCCCGCATGGACTGTCAGTCCCAAGCGGAGCGTCCTACGCGTGGCGCGGTCGGCGGTCGTTGTATGCCGTATTGATCCGTTGAGATGGTGCCGCAACGAATCGGATTGCACCGCACCGAATCGGCAGAGCACACGATTCAATCCGGTGCCGGCGGCGATCACCCTGACTGCTGCCCGCGGTGGCCGGATTTTCGTCATTTCGAGGGCTTCCGACAGCCGATACGGAGGATCTCACGAGCAGTCGGGTTATTTCGACAGGCCGCAGGGATTGGCAATGCTGTTCGTGCTCGGGCCACAGAGAGCCGAGTCGATCAACGCGAGGGCCGGGGTCGCTACGATCTCTCCGCCTATCGTGGATCGTTTCAATCGTCGCCGCGGTCTATAGGTGACGTACGCGGACTCCCCGCTAGCGATCCGTCACGTCCGCTCCAGAGTCCGGTTTGGTCCGAGACCGGCCTCAACTAGGGCGTCCGCAACGAGAGCCCCGACCATCCCTCGCCGCCCGTCGGCTAGATCGAGACTGCATCCAATCATCCGCCACGCTTGCTGCGCTTCGCAAGAAGCGCGGAATCGTACGTCCCGCGTCGAGACGCTCGCTATCGCTGCATCCTGCGACGCGGGAGTCATCCATGGATCGCAGGGTTGCTTTGGAGATGAGCACATGAATCTGAAACCCCGAGGGCTTCATCGAACCCGCGATCCATGGATAGCCCATTCATAACACAACGCCGGCTGTCAATTCAATCCCACTGAAGTTGCGCCGCGGCTGATCGGAGCGCATTCCAGCGCGTCAGGATGCGGATCCATGGACTGCCGAGTGGAACCGCCAGGAACGCTAGTGCGAGCAGTGGGGCCCGCGCACGAATGCGCTCTGTTGCGCCCTTGGAACCGTACCTCGCCAGCGGGTCCAAGATTGTCAGGGCGGCTGCAAGCGTTCCAGGGTGTGCTGGCCTGTCAACGGCTCCAACGCCATCCCCGTCCCTCGCGATTCAACGACGCCGCGATTCATTGATCGCCCGCGTACCTTTGTCTCGGGGCCGCCCGCCATATAATGACCGCTAGAGAGTCTCCGTGCGCAATTTCCTCTTGGGTGTCCTGACGGGCATCGTACTTCTGCTCTTATTGGTGCCGCTCTTCGGGTTGGTCATCTGGGCTGTCGGCTCAGGCAGCCGTCCAAGCGTCCCTTCCGAAGCGGTCCTCGACTTGCGGCTCAGAGGCGGTATCCCCGAGTTCGTCGAGCCGGACCTGCCCGAACTCCTGTCGTTTGCGGACAGCACTCCGACAACCGATCTGTACACGGTCACCGAAGCCATACGATTCGCCGCGGATGACGAGAGAATCAAGGCTCTGATGATTCGGGGGGACGGTTCGTCGGCTGGCTGGGCCAAGGCGCAGGAGGTTCGCTGGGCGATCCAAGACTTCAAGGAATCTGGCAAGCCCGTATGGGCGTATCTCGAAATCGCAGGCAGGGAAGACTACTACATCGCTTCGCTGGCCGACAAGGTGGTCATGCAGCCCGAGAGCTTCCTCGACCTCAAGGGACTCCGCATCGAGGTCATGTTCTTCAAGGGCACGCTGGACAAGCTCGGAATCGAGGCCGACCTCATCCGGTCGGGCAAGTACAAGAGCGCCGGAGAACCGTTCTCGCGCACTGACATCTCTCCGGAGTGGCGCGAAGTGCTCGAGTCGAGCCTCGATGAGCTTTACGCGCAGCTCTTGACCGGAATCGCCGAAGGCCGCGGTGAGAACGCGGACCATTGGAGGGGTGTCCTCGACGACGGGCCGTTCACCTCGCCCGATGCCAAGGAAATCGGCTTGGTCGACGATGTCCTGTACATCGACGCCTTCCGCGATCAACTGAGCGAAGCCGCCTCGGTCGACGATCTCAAGACCCTGTCCGTGTCACGATACGCGGCCATGGCGCTGTCGCCGGGGCGTGGCACGGAAACGGTCGCGATCCTCCATGCCAATGGTCCGATCGTTAGCGGATCGAGTTTCGATCCGTACACCGGCATGCGGAGCTATTTGGGCTCGGATACGTTTATTTCCCAAGTCAATCGACTCCGTCGCGACGACGATGTGGCCGGGGTTATCCTGCGGGTCGACTCACCGGGAGGGGACGCCATCGCGTCCGACCAAATGCTCCGGGCGGTTCGTCGACTCGCCGAGGACAAGCCGGTGGTCGTTTCCATGTCGAACGTGGCTGCGTCAGGTGGCTATTACATCGCCGCCGCGCCCGAGGTCCCGATCATCGCGTATCCGGGTACGCAGACGGGCTCGATCGGGGTCTTCACGATGATGCTCAACCTGCGTCAGATGTACGACAAGCTCGGTATCACGAAGGAGGTCCTGACGCGCGGACGCTTCGCCGCGATAGATTCCGACTACAAGCCGATGTCAGCGCCGGAACGGGAAAAGTTGCGAGCCTATGTTGACGCGATCTACAACACGTTCCTGTCGCGCGTCGCCGAGGCACGCGACGAGGATGTCGAAGCGATCCATGAACTGGCGCAGGGTCGGGTCTGGATCGGCTCCCAGGCATTGGAGAACGGCTTGGTCGACGAGCTGGGGGGCTTTCGGGCGGCGCTCGCGGCTATCAAGGACGCCGCTGGCGTCGATGAGGACGATTCAGTTCGTGTGATTACCTACCCGCAAGCGCGAAGCGTGCTGGAGCGGCTCTTCTCCCAGGGCCGCGACGTAGCCGCGCGGCAGTTGCTTGAAGTCCCGGTATTGGGGCGCTTCCGCGAAACGTGGGCGCATCTCGATGGCTGGCTGGCGGCGGCGCGGAGCGGTCCGCTGTACATGGCTCCATACACCCTCTCGGTCGAGTAGCGACGCGATCAGGTCGGAGCGTGAAGACCCGGTGGGCGTCGGAATCGCGCCGTGCGCACCAAGCATGGAGGCAGCCCTGTTCGGGCATCCGACGAGATCCCATCTGCATGAACTTGCCCTCTTCGCGCCGGTTGCGTGGAGCGGGTAGAATCGCCGGAGAGCATGGGCTGGGCCTCGCGGTGGGAGCCATTGCGCGCAGGCTGACCTCCGAGTGGGCGAGCTGCGTGCCGAGCATGCCGAATCGGAGCAGCGGGTTCGGCTCACCGGGGCGACGATATAATTCCAGAAGGGTCCCGCCGGAACATCGCGACGACTCGACAGGACGGGGAACGAATTGAACGTACAAGCCACGCAACTGCGACCCGGTATGGTCGTGCGCCACAACGGTGACGTTTGCACGGTTCACAAGACGGAGCACCGGACGCCGGGAAACAAGCGCGGGTTCGTCCAGGCGAAGCTGCGGAATCACCGCTCGGGAGCCATGGTCGAGGAAAAGTTCGCTTCGGAGGACTTCCTGCCCAAAGTGATGCTCGAGTCGCAGGAAATGCAGTACCTCTACGCTGATGGCGACACGTATCACCTGATGAACACCGACACCTACGAGCAGATCGAGTTGAGTCGCGAGCAGCTCGGTGATCAGGTGAATTACATGATTGTCGACACCGTTCTCAGCGTCCAGTTCCTCGATGGCGTGCCGTTCAACTTGGACCTGCCGGCAGCGGTCGAATTGAAGGTGATCGAGACCGAGCCCGCCATCAAGAGCGCCACCGTGACTAACGTCACGAAGCCGGCCAAGACAGAGACCGATCTCGTGGTCCAAGTGCCGCAGTTCATCAAGGAAGGGGAGTCGATCCGCGTGAACACTGCGGATGGCACCTACCTGGGCAGGGCCTGACCGAGCGCGCCGCCTACAGGTCCCACCCGTGCTTCCAAGGTTCGGCGCCTACGGTTCCGTGCAGGCCAGCGTCGAGTTCCAGCAGCACCGACATCAGGCATCGGTCCTGATTGGGCGCGGCTACCAGTTGGACACCTATTGGCATGCCGTCGGATGACTCGCCCGCAGGGACCGTAGCGGCTGGAAAGCCGAGCACGTTGAACACTTGGCTGTAAGCGAAGACATCCGGGTAGCGGACCGTCTGACCTTCGATGGACCACTCGCGCTGGCCGTGCGGGAAGGCTGGCACCGAGGCGACCGGGCAGAGCAAGAATGGATACTTCCGCATGCGCTGTAGCATCTTGAGGCGCATCTCGTCCTGAGCGATCCACGCCTTGAGCAGATCCAATCGGCCGAACCCCGCCTCTTCGGCATCGGTGGCCATGGCGTCGTACGAGAGCGGGTGCAATTCGTAGTCGCTCGGGACGGCGTCCTCGATCAAGGACTTGAGGCAAATGCCGAATAGCTGCCACCAAACAGTCGGGGTCCTGTCGATCTCGGGCAGTTCGATCCGCTCGGTCTTGAATCCCCGGTCTTCCAGTGCGCGAACCGCGTTCTGGACAGCATTCCGCGTCTCCGGCGTCACCGGCGTGTTCCATGCATGGTCAAACCAGCCGATTTTGCAATAGCGGAGTACATCGAGTTCATGCCACGGCACGGTCTCATGGTCGTGGAGGGAGCAGATGTCAGTCTGTGGACAATCCCAACTGTCGAACATCGTTCCTTCAAACATCTCTTGGATGTCCGCTGCGGCCCTCGTGATTGGACCGAGTCCCGCGAGGATCGTCGACGGGCCTCCCACGGGGGGCCAATGCCCGTCCCTAGAGATCATCCCTGGAGTGGGCTTGAATCCATAGAGGCCGCAGAAGTGCGCCGGAACGCGCACCGAGCCGCCGGCGTCGCTACCGAAACTCCCCGCCGAGCACCCCGAGGCGACGGCCGCCGCGCATCCGCCGCTGGACCCGCCGGGCGTGTAGTCCGGATTCAAGGGTGAGTTCGTCCGGCCGTAGAGGGCGTTGTCCGTCTCGTATGCCATCAGGAACTCGGGCACGTTCGTCGTTCCAAGGATGATGGCTCCGCGCTTCCTCAGCTTCGACACGAGGACCGCATCGCGGTCTGCCACCTTGCCTGCACGAAGCCGCGTACCGCATTCGTAGCGAAATCCCTTGGCGGCGATGGAACTCTTGACAGTAATGGGCACACCGGTAAGCGAGCCGCGCACCCTGTGGACGGAACCGCGCTTCCTGTCTATCGCTTCGGCTTGTTCCCGAGCTTCGTCAGCGTGCAAGTCTGTGATCGCGTTGATATGCGGGTTGACCGATTCGAATTGTTTGAGGTGCGCTTCGAGCACCTCGGTGGCGGTCACCTCGTGGCGATCCACCAAGGCTCCCAACTTAGCTGCGCCCATTTTCGTGAGTTCGCTCACACCTCAAGCCTAGCAACCCACGGCCTGACCGGTTCAACTGACCTCGATCGCACTTCGATTCGCGCAAGTGGGGGTGGCGGTGATCTTCGCCGCGTTGGTTCTCGTGGCTTGGTGGCAACGCATCGTGGCCCTATTCCGCAGATGGAGCGTCCGCCTCGGCGACTGGGGCGATGGTCGGGCCGACGGATCGTTCCGGAACCAGTCCGGGCTGACCGGGCGGCAACTCCTCTCGGGCCATGGCGGACATCAAGCGCACCCGGTGCTCGCCCGCTCGCGACCGGAGATGACACCGCTCACGTTGGTAGAATCGTGATGACCGCCCGTGGAAGCTGGAACACTCTATCTTGGCGACTGTCTAGATTGGCTCGAGAAGTGGCCTTCGGAATCAGTTGATTTGGTTTATCTGGACCCGCCGTTTAACTCAAAGACAGACTACAGCATCTCGCGGAATGATGGCACCGACACCCCCGCCCGAATGCCGGCTTTCAGCGACACTTGGCACTGGGATCACGCCGCCGAACTGCGCTCCACCCGGATTGAACAGGCTGTGGCACACCCGGCCCATCGGACGGTAGCTGCGTTTCGTTTGCAGCTAGGCGCATCCGGAATGATGGCCTACCTGAGCTATATGGCCGAACGACTGGCCGAGTTGCGCCGAGTCCTGAAGCCGACTGGGAGCGTTTACCTGCACTGCGACCCGTCCGCAAGCCATTACCTGAAGGTTCTGATGGACGGTGTATTCGGTCCTCGTCAGTTCCTCAGCGAGATCGTTTGGAAGCGTACGACTACGCACAGCGATGCCAAACGCTGGGGCGCTAACCACGACACGATCCTCTTCTACGCGGCGTCCAGTAAAGCCGGATGGACTTGGAACCAAGAGTATGTCCCGTACGACGACGACTACCTCAAGCGGTTCAACCGTGTCGACCCGGACGGGCGTCAATGGGAGGACGACAACCTGACCGCGAAGGGACTGTCTGGCGGCGGTTACGAATACACCTACAAGGGACACAAGTCCCTCTGGCGAGTACCGCCCGAGACGATGGCGCGGCTGGACCGGGAAAGCCGTTTGCACGTTACGTCGACCGGCGGAATCCGGCGCAAGCGTTATCTTGACGAAACGGAGGGCGTTCCCGTCCAAGGCCTTTGGGCGGACATTGGGCCGATCAACTCGCAGTCGAAGGAGCGGCTGGGCTACCCCACTCAAAAGCCCTTGGCACTCCTCAAGCGAGTGCTCTCGGCAAGCAGCAACACCGGAGACATCGTGCTGGATCCGTTCTGCGGCTGCGGCACGACCATTGAGGCCGCGCACCAATTGGACCGGCGCTGGGTGGGGATCGACACTTCCGTCCACGCGATTCACTTGATCGCCGAAAAGCGGCTGCCCCGAATCGAGATGCAGGTCGAGGGCATGCCGGAAGACCTGCATGACGCACGCAAGCTGGCCTCTGCAAACCCACTCGAATTCGAGACGTGGGCCGTGACGCGCGTACCTGGGCTTGCTCCCAGCGCAGCCAAGGGCAGCGATGCTGGCGTTGATGGGCGGGGCATGCTGCTGCCGTTTGAAGGAGTTGGCACGGCTGAAGCCGACATTCCCCGCCTAGTGCTCGGGCAGGTGAAGTCGGGAGAATTCTCGTTGTCGCAGTTGCGAGACTTCTGCAACGTCGTGCGGCGCGAGCATGCCGCCCTAGGCATCTACATCACCCTTGATAGCAAGCCGACCGCGGCCGCGAGACGGGAGCTGGCCGGGATGGGGCGTGTGCGGATCGGTTCGCGCGAATACCCCAAAGCGCAAATGTGGTCGATCCGGGACTATTTCGAGCAGCAGCTTCCGGAATTACCTGGAATGGCTGACCCGTACACCGGGCAGCCCGACCAGCCCTCGCTGTTTCAATGACGGTGCGGGTCGGGTGGATTGCACCGGTGTGGCAGGTCGCATGCCCTTGGTCTTGAGACCTGTCGGCGCTGCCCACGCATGTCCTTCGTTGCGAGTGCCCGGAATCGACAATCGACCGCGCATCTCGCCCGACGCGCCTGCCTGCCCCTCCTCCCTGTATGCTGTTAATGCAAATGAGACTCCTGCTATGCTCCCTTGCCCTCGCGACCTGCATCGCCTGCGGGCCGCCCGAGCCGCCCGCGGAACAGCTCTTCAACGGAACGGACCTTACCGGATGGCGGCATGTGGGGCCCGGCGAGTTCGTTGTCGAGGACGGGGCCTTGAAAACCTCGGGCGGCATGGGCCTGCTCGTCTATGACGGCAAGCCGATCGGTGACGCCGTCCTGAGAGTCGTGTACAAGCCGGAATCTCCGGAATCGAACGCGGGCGTGTTCATTCGCGTTCCGGAGCCGGCGCACGACCCGTGGTTCGCAGTTCACAAGGGCTACGAAGTGCAGATCCAAGACACCGGCGACGAATTCCATCGCACGGGATCGCTCTACTCGCTGTCCGCCGCTACCGAATTCCCGCCTAGCGACGATGGCTGGAACACGATGGAGATTGAGCTAGAAGGGCAGAGTACCCGAATCTCGGTGAACGGCGAGGTGGTCAATGAGTTCGTAGGCAGCCAAGAGGTTCCCGAGCGCAAGCGCTGGTTCGAACCGCAACGCGGCCCGCGCCCGGATGCGGGCTACGTGGGGCTGCAGAACCACGATGAGCGATCAATCGTCTACTTCCGCGAAGTTAGCGTGAGAACCGTTGCCCGCTAGCTGCTCGCACCCATAGCCAAATCCGGACATGGTTCCTCACTGATCGGGCAAGCGTTAGACCGCCCCTTTGAGTTGGAGAGGTGCTGGAGAGATGGATGGCCGCGACTATCTCGTCTCCTCGCCACCGGGTGCCGCAGGCGTTGTAAGTCACTTGGGCGGCAGCTTAAGGATCTGTTCCTGAGTGTAGTGCTGGATGGTCGCCGGTCCGTGCCCGGCAGCCATCCATGCAGCGTCGGAGGCTGCCAACACGTAACCGATCAGGTCGATCTACCAGTGGGGAGGTGCTGTGCCGAGGCTTGGCCGGGTCCCTCACTGTGCCTCGTCCGTCGATTCTCCCGCGCATGGTTCCGGCGCGGTCTCGCCGCCCTGTTCTTGGTCGGGCACCGCTTGGTGTGCCAGACTGGCCGCGTGTGCTGACTCCGCGCGGACGCCCGCCAGAGGAACCTTCGATTCGTCGTAGAACTTGGCTACCTCCGCCGGATCCGGCTCGCTGTCAGACGCCGTCGAGGGATCGCCACGCCGTCGCGGCGAGTGCCGTCTCGATCGGTTCGGCGCATCGTCGTGGACACCGCTACGACCCTCCAGCCTGCCCAATCGGTAACTCAGGTCGCGTAAAACGGCTTGGTTTTCGCGGTGACGCTCCTCACCCTTCTTGTCGGAGTGCTTGAGTTGTGCCAGCACTTCCGCCTTGAAGTCATCGATCCTGTCCAACACTTCCACGTTAACGCGATCCATCCGCCCCCGCTGTTCCGCCTCGTCGCGATCCATCCGGTTCAATTGCGCCTTCACACTCCAGCTCAGGAAGGCTATGAACAAGCCCACAAGCGCAGCGAGAACCCCTAGCAGTTGCTGATAGGTGACGACGACTTGATCCATGAGATTGGCCTCCCTGTCCGGTGCGGCAGGTGTTATCGCTCGCCCCTTCTGGAGAGAGTATAGCAAAGCGGTCTGCACACGTCGAATGCACTCTTGAGCCAACGGGAGATTCGAACCGCAACGCGGCCCGCGCCCGGATGCTGGCTACGTGGGGCTACAGAACCACGATGAGCGATCAATCGTCTACTTCCGCGAAGTTAGCGTGAGACCCGTTGCTCGCTAGCTGCTCCCACCCATAGCCCAATCCGGACACAGTTCCTCACTGATCGGGCACGCGTTAGACCGCCCCTTTGTGCTGGAGAGGTACTGGGGAGATGGATGGCCGCGACTATCCCGTCTCCATTCCACCGTGCGCCGCAGGCGGTGTAAGTCACGTGTGCGGCAGCTTAAGGATCCGTTCCTGGTGTAGTGCTGGATGGTCGCCGGGCGGTGCCTGGCAGTCATCCATGCAGCAATGGAGGTTGCAAACATGAAACCGATCAGGTCGGTCTACCAGTGGGAAGGTGCTGTGCCGAGGCTTGCGCAGGGCTCTCACCGTGCTGCGTCCGGCGACCTTCCTGCACTCGGCTCCGGCGCGGTCTCGCCGTCCTGTTCTTGGTCGGGCACCGCTTGGTGTGCCAGACCGGCTGCGTGTGCTGACTCCGCGCGGACGCCCGCCAGAGGAGCTTTCGATTTGTCGTAGGGTTCGGAAACCTGCGCCGTATCCGGCTCGCCGTCAGTCGCCGCCAAGCGAGCGTCACGCCGACCCGGGGAGTGCCGTCCCAATCGCTCCGGCGCATCGTAGTCTACACTGCTACGCCCCTCCAGCCTACCCACTTGGTAACTCAGGTCGCGTAAAGCGGCTTGGCTTTCGCGGTGACGCTCCTCCCCCGTCTCGTCGGATTGTTTGAGCTGTGCCAGCACTTCCGCTTTGTCGCGGTCCATCCTGTCCCGCTGATCCGCTTTGTCGCGGTCCATCCTGTCCCGCTGATCCGCCTTGTCGCGATCCATCCGGTTCAAGTGCGCCTTCACGCTCCAGCTCACGAAGGCTACGAACAAGCCCACAACCGTAGCGAGAACCCCTAGCAGTTGCTGATAGGTGACGATGAATTGATCCATGAGATTGGCCTCCTTGTCCGGTGCGGCAGGTGTTATCGCTCGCCCCTTCTGGGGAGAGTATAGCAAAGCGGTCTGCACACGTCGAAAGCACTCCTGGCCAATGGGAGATGAGCATCAGGCTCGGCAGTCGGTGGTGCAGTCCATGCATCCCTGAGAGTCCCGTGTCTCATGCGAGCGCCTATGCGGGCGTCGCGGCGTTGGCACCGGTACAGAGTTTTCCGAAGCCTACTCCCCAATCTTGCCAACCAGGCCGGATCAAGCACAAGGTAGCCAAGGCAGGGAATTCGCGGGTTCAACCAAGGATGTCCCACCGAGCCGATGGGGGAAGAGATGCGCATCGAATCGGGCCCTTCTCCAGATTTCACAGATCAGCCCAGATCTCGGCTGCCTAGGTCGAGGCGCATAGTCCCCGGTGATTCGCACATCGCCCATGGACCTACGACGGCACGCCCCGCTATCGTTGATGCCCCATGGGCGTTTTGGTAAACAGGCCTCTGGAAACAGTCGAATAGACTCGTCAACGTATCGCATCCCGCTGGCCGCGTTGGGCCATAGTTTTGATCGAGTCGGAAGCATCGGCCCATTTGGTGAGTATTTCGGTACTGTGAGGGGGCGCCGTTTGGATCGGGCTACCGTGCCCGGTCACCGCTTCGGACCTTAGGAGCCTGTTGCAAAAGTGTCAACAGCGGTTTCGATAGTCACATCTGGATGTCGATACGGCCCCAACATGGACAGTCGCGCCCTCTGAAGGCCAGATTTCCGCTATTCTGGGGCCTTTCGACTGCCGATTCGGCGGATCTCGCGAGCCGACGGACTTTTTCAACAGGCTCTTAGCCGCGAGAGTCGAACGGCGTATCGGGGACTCGAACGGAAGAATGCGCCGAGCCGATTACGAATGGACTGTTCCGCCCCGGAGCGTTTCGATCATCGTGCCCACGTACCGGGAAGCCGCGAACATCCCGGCATTGGTAGATCGCTTGCACCGGGCCATGGACGAGACCGGCATCGAGTGGGAACTGATCCTCGCGGACGACAACTCAGGTGATGGCAGCGACCGGATCGTTGCGGGCTTGGCGAATAGCTGGCCGGTGAGGCTGGTGGTACGTCACGACACGCCTCGCGACCTGTCGCTTTCCGTTCTGATGGGTCTCCAGTTCGCACGCTTCGAGACGCTCGTTGTGCTCGACGCTGACCTGTCGCATCCGCCAGAGCGCATCGCCGACTTGTTAGCCTCACTCAGCGAAGAGTGGGACATGGTCGTTGGTAGTCGATATGTCCCGGGCGGTACCGTGGACTGCGATTGGGGTTGGTGGCGTCTTCTGAATTCGAGGCTAGCGACCGCTCTGGCGGTGCCTCTCACATCAAGTACAGATCCCATGTCTGGTTTTTTCGCCGTCCGTCGCAGTGCCCTTCCCGCATGGAGCAGACTGCATCCGATCGGCTACAAGATCGGCCTTGAACTCATGGTGCGCGGCCAGCTGCGCACAAAGGATGTTCCCATCGCCTTCTCGGACCGCGAAGCGGGACATAGCAAGATCAGCAACAGGGCGCGCGTCGGATTCTTGCGTCATTTGTACCGTCTCTACCGATTCCGGCTCGGCAGTCTCTCGGGAGTCCTTGGCGTGGCCACGGTCATCGCTCCGCGATTCGCAGAATTCGTAGTCGATGTCGCCGGTTTTCTCACTCTCCAAGCGGTCGGTTTGGATCATCGCTTGGCACGCTTCCTGTCTCTCGGCTCCGCAGTCGGTTTGAGCTGGCTACTCAATGGTCCCGTCACTCGCGCAACTGAATCGTCGCAAGTTCGAGCGCTACGTTCACCAGCCTACTTGGCGGGTCTTGGCATGAACATCGGTTGCTACCTGGGCTTGACGACCTTCACCGCATCGCTTGAACGCCACCGCTTCATTGCGCTGCTGTGCGGGATTTGTATCGGCCGCGCGTGCGAATTCCTGTATGCGACAGCTCGGGTTCGCTTCGCTCGATCAGCCTGATCGCTTTGGCGGGAACGAGGGTCCGGGACGGCCGTAGTCGACCAAGCTGTCCAGAGTACTGCACCGGCGGCTTCCTCCGAGACCTTGCCAAGGGCCCGTGGACCGCCCTGCTGGAGAATCGTTCGGCGACCCCGTTCCGTGAGTGGTGAAGGCGCCCGTGACGTGGCCGAACGCCAAGTAGTCGTCCGAGGGACCAGCTTCGGGCCGGCGTGCAGTCGTTGGACGGATTCGCCGTGTAGGGCCGGCCGCTAACCCGGTGAACAGTCTGTCGGATCGGGCGACCCCGGTGCATGCAAGTCGACCGGCTTGAACTGACAGTTCACTTGCCGACAGTGCCTGGGAGCCGCTGGAATGGCGACGCTACGGACAGGGCTCCCGTGGTCTGAGGTCCACGAGACGATGCCCTCTAGCAGGTGCGGTGACACTGCGGGCGTACACGGGCTGGATTTCTCTCGGTCGTCACCACTTCCGGCTAGAACTGTTTGCTTTGTCAAGCACATACGGGAGGGAAGTGCTGCGGACACGGAATCGGTTGCCTCCGCTACGTTGGGGGATTCCTTTCCTTCAGGAAGCAGCTCTAGAGCGGAAAGAGTGTCGCGATCCAAGTTAGAGACGCGTTTGCGGGTGTGTGCGTGGCCGGTCGATCCACACGCTGCGTCGGTGGCTCTGGGTCGCCAGATCTCGTTGCGATTCGGCGGATCGCGATTGGCAACGCCCGTGCAAGCGCCCGTCAACTCTCTAAACATTCCCGCGAGTGGACAGTTGCGTTCCAAACGATCGCCGGGTGTAGTAATCTAATTGCGACTCAGAGGGTGGCGATTCGAATGGCGAATCGGTGCCCGCGGCTGAGGCTGTCCTAGGGACAAAGCGTTGGCCATGTCCGACAACGCCGCTAATCGATCGCTGCCCAGTGTCTCGGTGAATCCAGAGGGGTACCAGACGATCATGGGCGAGGAGCCTTTAGGCCACTCGAACCCGGGCCATGCATGGCGTCGGATGGAGGCGCGGTTGACTTACGAAGGCGACAGCACTGGCGGCTACGATTGTTCGGCCCAAAACTCGGCTGATGTCGAGAATCGGATCGAATCGGATCCCCCGCAAGCCGCCGGTGCTGAAGTACCGAGCCAGTGCAGGCCAGCTATTTCGCTTGAGTCGCGCGGTTCGCTGGACCGTGGTTGCGTTGTAGAATCCTGTATTCGCGGGGGAGTTGCCGAAGACATCAGCACTATCCTGGGCGTCAAAAAATCCCCCCCCCCCCCACCGATCCGTCCGGCGAGTAGGGTCTGCGAATCCGTACCGGAAGAAAGGAGCCGTACTCTTCTCTCGGACGGCGTTTGCACAGAGTTTCTCGGAAAGCATTTTTACAACACACCTTCTAGAAATGGGCAGAAATGCCTAATTTCTGCCTTTGATGGCAAACTGATTTTCGAAAAACTCGGTAACTTACTCGGAAGATTCAGCAACTTCAAGCGGTCTAGTGGATCGCAAGGCAGGGTTTCGACGGTGACCCACCGGTCGAAACCGTCGTCGTGGGTTCGCTCGTGGCTCGTAGTGGCCGCAGTTCTAGGCCTCGTAGCAGTTGGCTTCGAGCCGGCGACGGCTCAATCGAGGCTGACAATTTCCGACGCATCCGTGACCGAAGGGAATAGCGGCTCGGTCAACCTGGAATTCCGCGTGCGGCTGAGCGGGGATCCCTTGGCGGAGGCCGTGACGGTGTCCTACAGGGACACGGGCAATGGAACGGCGACCTCCGGGACGGACTACACGGCACTCTCGACGGGTACGCTCACTTTCGCGGCGATGGTGGGCAATGAAGAGAAGCGGCTCACCGTGGCGGTGCAGGGAGACGAGCTGGACGAGCCGAACGAGACGGTCGAATTGGAGATCAGCGGTGCCTCTTCCAACGCGACCATCCTCCGAGCGACGGCCACGGGCACGATCACCGATGACGACGCCGCGCCTTCGCTGTCGATTTCATCGCCGAGCGTGGATGAAGGGAACAGCGGGAGCGCGAACCTGCTGTTCAAAGTTACGCTGAGCGCAGCTAGCGGGAAGCAGGTGACGGTGGGGTACTCCGCCACCGGAGGGACGGCGGTCAGCGGCACCGATTACGAAGCTCTGTCGGCGGGCACGCTGACGTTCGCGCCGGGCGACACCGAGAAAACGGTGACCGTTAGCGTGACCGGCGACACGCTCGACGAACCCAACGAAACCGTCGCGGTCACCCTAAAGAACCCCTCCAGCGCCTCTGTCAGCGCCGCCAGTGCCACGGGGACCGGGACGATCACCGACGACGACCCGCAGCCGTCGGCCTCGATCTCGTCCCCCACCGTTACCGAGGGCGACAGCGGCGAAGTGACGCTGGCGTTCGTAGTGACATTGAGCGCGGCCAGTGCCCGGCATGTGCAACTCAACTACGGCCTCGGCAGCGGCACCGCCACGAGGGGAACGGACTTCACGGAGACCGGCACGGATTTGATTTCTTTCAACGCCGGCGAGACGAGCAAGACGATCTCGGTCGCGGTCAAGGGTGACGAGCTGGACGAGCCCGACGAGACGGTTGTCTTGAATTTGAGGGCGCGGGATGGCGGAAACGCGACGGTAGGCACGGGCACGGGCACCGGGACGATTACCGATGACGACCCGGAACCGTCGCTGTCGATATCGTCGCCGAGCGTGGTGGAGGGGGACAGCGGGAGCGCGAACCTGCTCTTCAAGGTCACCCTAAGCGCGGAGAGCGGGAAGCAGGTGACGGTGCACTACGCCGAGGGAAGCGGCGGGACAGCGACCGCAGGAACTGACTACACGGCGCTTTCGACAGGCACACTCACGTTCGCTGCGGGTGACACCGAGAAGACCCTCACAGTCGCGGCGACCGGCGACACGCTCGACGAGTCCAACGAGACGGTGCAGGTCCAGCTCAGCGGTGCGACCAATGCCTCGATCAGCACCGCTACCGGCACCGGGACGATCACCGACGACGACAGCGCGGAACTGTCGATATCGTCGCCGAGCGTGGTGGAGGGGGACAGCGGCTCGGTCGACATGCGCTTTGTGGTGACGCTCAGCCCGGCTAGCGCGAGCACGGTGACCGTGGGTTACGCGGATGCGGGGACAGGGACGGCGACCTCAGGCACCGACTACACCGCGCTGTCGGCGGGCACGCTGACGTTCGCCGCCTGGGAGACAGCGAAGACGGTCACGGTCTCGGTGCTGGGGGACACACGCAACGAATCCAACGAGACGGTGAAGGTGCAACTCAGCAGTGCCTCCGGCGCCACGATCGACAGCGCGACGGGCACGGGCACGATCACCGACGACGACGCGCGGCCCTCCCTGTCGATCTCGTCGCCGACAGTGACGGAGGGGGACAGCGGGAGCGTGAATCTGCTGTTCAAGGTCACGTTGAGCGCGGCCAGCGGGGAGCAGGTGACAGTGCAGTACGCCGAGGGGAGCGGCGGGACGGCAACCTCGGGCACGGACTACACGGCCTTGACGGGCGGTACGCTCACGTTCGCCGCCGGCGACACCGAGAAGACCTTGACGGTCGCGGTGACCGGCGACACGAGCGTCGAGCCCGACGAAACCATCAAGATCACGCTCAGCAGTGCCACCGCCGCCACGATCCTAAGGGCCACCGGTACCGGGACGATCACCGACGATGACCTGCCGTCGGCCTCGATCTCGTCGCCCAGCGTCACCGAGGGCGACAGCGGCGATGTGACGCTGGCGTTTGTGGTGACTCTGAGCGTAGCCAGCCCTCGGCATGTGCAACTCAACTATGGCCTTGGCAGCACCAGCACCGCCACGAGCGGCACGGACTTCACGTGGCCGGGCACGAACTTGGTGTCGTTCAACGTGGGTGAGACGAGTAAGACGATCGCGGTTACGGTCAGGGGTGACGAGCTGGACGAGCCCGACGAGACGGTCGTCGTGAATTTGACTGCGCGGACGGACGGGAATGCGACCGTGGGTACGGGTACGGGTACCGGAACGATCACGGACGACGACCCGGAGCCGTCGCTCTCGATTTCGTCGCCGAGCGTGGGGGAGGGGGACAGCGGGAGCGCGAACTTGCTGTTCAAGGTCACGCTGAGCGCAGCCAGCGGCAAGCCGGTGACGGTGCGGTACGCCGAGGGGAGCGGCGGGACAGCAACCGCGGGCACTGACTACACGGCCTTGACGGGCGGCACGCTGTCGTTCGCCGCCGGCGACACCGAGAAAACCATCACGGTCACGGTGACTGGCGACACGCTCGACGAGTCCAACGAGACGGTGCAGGTGCAGCTCAGCGGTGCCACCAACGCCTCGATCAGCACGGCTACCGGCACCGGGACGATTACCGACGACGACAGCGCGGAACTGTCGATTTCGTCGCCGAGCGTGGTGGAGGGATCCAGCGGTTCGGTTGACATGAGATTCGAGGTGACGCTCAGCCCGGCTAGCGCGAGCACGGTGACCGTGCGTTACGCGGACGCGGGGACGGGGACAGCGACCTCGGGTACGGACTACACGGCATTGTCGGCGGGCACGCTGACGTTTGCCGCCGGGGAGACAGCGAAGACGGTCACGGTCTCGGTGACGGGGGACACGCTTAACGAATCCAACGAGACGATAAAGGTGCAACTCAGCAGTGCCTCCGGCGCCACGATCGACAGCGCGACGGGCACGGGCACGATCACCGACGACGACGCGCGGCCCTCCATCTCGATCTCATCGCCGACGGTGACGGAGGGGAACAGCGGGAGCGTGAATCTGCTGTTCAAGGTCACGCTGAGCGGGGCCAGCGGGAAGCAGGTGACGGTGCAGTACGCCGAGGGGAGCGGCGGGACGGCAACCTCGGGCACGGACTACACGGCATGGACGGGCGGCACGCTCACGTTCGCCGCCGGCGACACCGAGAAGACCCTTACGGTCGCGGTGACCGGCGACACGAGTGTCGAGCCCGACGAAACCATCAAGATCACGCTCAGCAGTGCCACCGACGCCACGATCCTCAGGGCCACCGGTACCGGGACGATCACCGACGACGACCTGCCGTCGGCCTCGATCTCATCGCCCACAGTCACCGAGGGCGACAGCGGCGAAACGACCCTGGCATTTGTGGTGACGCTGAGCTCCGCCGCCAGCAAGAACGTGTTTTTGAATTACGGATACGACAGTAGCGGCACAGCTGAGGCGGGCACGGACTTCAAGCGAACCGGCTCAGACCTGGTGTCGATCAACAGGGGGCAGACCAGCAAGACGATTGCCATCCAGGTCATCGGCGACGAGCTCGACGAACCCGACGAGACAGTGGTGCTGACTCTGCGGGCGCGGGCAGACGGGAACGCGACCGTGGGGACGGCGACCGGGACAGGCACGATCACGGATGACGACCCGGAGCCGAGTCTGTCGATTTCGTCGCCGAGCGTGGGGGAAGGGGACAGCGGGAGCGCGAACTTGCTGTTCGTGGTGAGCTTGAGCGCGGCGAGCGGGAAGCAAGTGACGGTGGGGTACGCGGACGCGGGGAGCGGGACGGCGACCTCGGGGACGGATTACACGGCCGTGGCGGGAGGGACGCTGACGTTCACGGCCGGGGAAACGGCGAAGACGGTCACGGTGGCGGTGAGGGGAGACACGCTGGACGAGGCGCACGAGACGGTGCGGGTGAGTCTGAGCGGGGCGAGCAACGCGAGCATCGGGACGGCGACGGGGACGGGCACGATCACGGACGACGACCCGGAGCCGAGTCTGTCGATTTCGTCGCCGAGCGTGGGGGAGGGGGACAGCGGGAGCGCGAACCTGCTGTTTGAGGTGAGCTTGAGCGGGGCGAGCGGGAAGCAGGTGACGGTGGGGTACGCGGACGCGGGGAGCGGGACGGCGACTTCCGGGACGGACTACGCGGCCGTGGCGGGAGGGACGCTGACGTTCGCGGCGGGAGACACGGCGAAGACGGTCACGGTGGCGGTGACGGGAGACACGGTCAACGAGGCGCACGAGACAGTGCGGGTGACGCTGAGCGGGGCGAGCAACGCGAGCATCGCGACAGCGACCGGAACGGGCACGATCACGGACGACGACGGGCAGCCGGCGCTGTCGATATCGTCGCCGAGCGTAGGGGAAGGAGACAGCGGGAGCGTGAACCTGCTGTTTGAGGTGAGCTTGAGCGGGGCCAGCGGGCAGCGGGTGACGGTGGGGTACGCGGACGCGGGGAGCGGGACGGCGACCTCGGGGACGGATTACACGGCCGTGGCGGGAGGGACGCTGACGTTCACGGCCGGAGAGACGGCGAAGACGGTCACGGTGGCGGTGAGGGGAGACACGCTGGACGAGGCGCACGAGACGGTGCGCGTGACGCTGAGCGGGGCCATGAACGCGAGCATCGGGACGGCGACGGGGACAGGCACGATCACGGATGACGACCCGGAGCCGGCGCTGTCGATATCGTCGCCGAGCGTAGGGGAAGGAGACAGCGGGAGCGTGAACCTGCTGTTTGAGGTGAGCTTGAGCGGGGCCAGCGGGCAGCGGGTGACGGTGGGGTACGCGGACGCGGGGAGCGGGACGGCGACCTCGGGCGCGGATTACACGGCTTTGGCGGGAGGGACGCTGACGTTCGCGGCCGGGGAGACAGCGAAGACGGTCACGGTGGCGGTGAGGGGAGACACGCTGGACGAGGCGCACGAGACGGTGCGGGTGAGTCTGAGCGGGGCCATGAACGCGAGCATCGGGACGGCGACGGGGACAGGCACGATCACGGACGACGACCCGGAGCCGAGTCTGTCGATATCGTCGCCGAGCGTGGGGGAGGGGGACAGCGGGAGCGCGAACCTGCTGTTCGGGGTGAGCTTGAGCGGGGCGAGCGGGAAGCAAGTGACGGTGGGGTACGCGGACGCGGGGAGCGGGACGGCGACCTCGGGCACGGATTACACGGCCGTGGCGGCGGGGATACTGACCTTCGCGGCGGGAGACACGGCGAAGACGGTCACGGTGGCGGTGACGGGAGACACGGTCAACGAGGCGCACGAGACAGTGCGGGTGACGCTGAGCGGGGCGAGCAACGCGAGCATCGCGACAGCGACCGGAACGGGCACGATCACGGATGACGACGGGCAGCCGGCACTGTCGATTTCATCGCCGAGCGTAGGGGAAGGAGACAGCGGGAGCGCGAATCTGCTGTTTGAGGTGAGCTTGAGCGGGGCCAGCGGGCAGCGGGTGACGGTGGGGTACGCGGACGCGGGGAGCGGGACGGCGACCTCGGGGACGGATTACACGGCCGTGGCGGGAGGGACGCTGACGTTCACGGCCGGGGAAACGGCGAAGACGGTCACGGTGGCGGTGAGGGGGGACACGCTGGACGAGGCGAACGAGACGGTGCGGGTAACGCTGAGCGGGGCCATGAACGCGGGCATCGGGACAGCGACGGGGACGGGCACGATCACGGATGACGACCCGGAACCGAGTCTGTCGATATCGTCGCCGAGCGCGGGGGAGGGGGACAGCGGGAGCGCGAACCTGCTGTTCGAGGTGAGCCTGAGCGTGGCGAGCGGGAAGCAGGTGACGGTGGGATACGCGGACGCGGGGAGCGGGACGGCGACCTCGGGCACGGATTACACGGCCCTGGCGGCGGGGACGCTGACGTTCGTGGCCGGGGAGACGGCGAAGACGGTCACGGTGGCGGTGAGGGGGGACACGCTGGACGAGGCGCACGAGACGGTACGAGTGACGTTGAGCGGCGCGAGCAATGCGGGCATCGGGACGGGTACGGGGACGGGCACGATCACGGACGACGACCCGGAACCGAGTCTGTCGATATCGTCGCCGAGCGTGGGGGAGGGGGACAGCGGGAGCGCGAACCTGCTGTTCGAGGTGAGCTTGAGCGGGGCGAGCGGGAAGCAAGTGACGGTGGGGTACGCGGACGCGGGGAGCGGGACGGCGACCTCGGGCACGGATTACACGGCCGTGGCCGGAGGGACGCTGACGTTCGCGGCTGGAGAGACGGCGAAGACGGTCACGGTAGCGGTGACGGGCGACACGGTCAACGAGGCGCACGAGACAGTGCGCGTGACGCTGAGCGGGGCGAGCAACGCGAGCATCGGGACGGGTACGGGTACGGGCACGATCACGGATGACGACGGGCAGCCGGCGTTGTCGATATCGTCGCCGAGCGTGGGAGAGGGGGACAGCGGGAGCGCGAACTTGCTGTTCGCGGTGAGCTTGAGCGGGGCGAGCGGGCAGCGGGTGACGGTGGGGTACGCGGACGCGGGGAGCGGGACGGCGACCTCGGGTACGGACTACACGGCCGTGGCGGGCGGGACGCTGACGTTCACGGCCGGGGAGACGGCGAAGACGGTCACGGTGGCGGTGAGGGGGGACACGCTGGACGAGGCGCACGAGACGGTGCGGGTAACGCTGAGCGGGGCCATGAACGCGGGCATCGGGACGGGTACGGGGACGGGCACGATCACGGATGACGACCCGGAGCCGAGTCTGTCGATATCGTCGCCGAGCGTGGGGGAGGGGGACAGCGGGAGTGCGAATTTGCTGTTCGAGGTGAGCCTGAGCGTGGCGAGCGGGAAGCAGGTGACGGTGGGATACGCGGACGCGGGGAGTGGGACCGCGACCTCGGGGACGGATTACACGGCGGTGGCGGCGGGGACGCTGACGTTCGGGGCCGGGGAGACAGCGAAGACGGTCACGGTGGCGGTGACGGGAGACACGGTTAACGAGGCACACGAGACGGTGCGGGTGAGTCTGAGCGGGGCGAGCAATGCGAGCATCGGGACGGCGACGGGGACGGGTACGATCACGGATGACGACGGGCAGCCGGCGCTGTCGATTTCATCGCCGAGCGTAGGGGAGGGGGACAGCGGGAGCGCGAATTTGTTGTTCGAGGTGAGCTTGAGCGGGGCCAGCGGGCAGCCGGTGACGGTGGGGTATGCGGACGCGGGGAGCGGGACGGCAACCTCGGGCACGGACTACACGGCCGTGGCGGGCGGGACGCTGACGTTCACGGCCGGGGAGACGGCGAAGACGGTCACGGTGGCGGTGAGGGGAGACACGCTTGACGAGGCGCACGAGACGGTGCGGGTGACTCTGAGCGGGGCGATGAACGCCGGCATCGGGACGGCAACGGGGACGGGCACGATCACGGATGACGACCCGGAGCCGAGTCTGTCGATATCGTCGCCGAGCGTGGGGGAGGGTGATAGCGGGAGCGCGAATTTGCTATTCAAGGTGAGCCTGAGCGTGGCGAGCGGGAAGCAGGTGACGGTGGGATACGCGGACGCGGGGAGCGGGACGGCGACCTCGGGCACGGATTACACGGCCGTGGCGGGAGGGACGCTGACGTTCGCGGCCGGGGAGACGGCGAAGACGGTCACGGTGGCGGTGAGGGGAGACACGGTCGACGAGGCGCACGAGACGGTGAGGGTGACATTGAGCGGAGCGAGCAACGCAGGCATCGGGACCGGGACGGGGACGGGCACGATCACGGACGACGACCCGGAGCCGAGTCTGTCGATATCGTCGCCGAGCGTGGGGGAGGGTGATAGCGGGAGCGCGAATTTGCTGTTCGGGGTGAGCTTGAGCGTGGCCAGCGGGAAGCAGGTGACGGTGGGATACGCGGACGCGGGGAGCGGGACGGCGACCTCGGGCACGGATTACACGGCCGTGGCGGGAGGGACGCTGACGTTCGCGGCCGGGGAGACAGCGAAGACGGTCACGGTGGCGGTGAGGGGAGACACGGTCGACGAGGCGCACGAGACGGTGCGGGTGAGCCTGAGCGGGGCGAGCAACGCGAGCATCGGGACAGCCACAGGGACGGGCACGATCACGGATGACGACCCGGAGCCGAGTCTGTCGATATCGTCGCCGAGCGTGGGGGAGGGGGACAGCGGGAGCGCGAACCTGCTGTTCGCGGTGAGCTTGAGCGCGGCGAGCGGGAAGCAGGTGACGGTGGGGTACGCAGACGCGGGGAGCGGGACAGCGACCTCGGGCACGGATTACACGGCCCTGGCAGGTGGGATGCTGACGTTCGCGGCCGGGGAGACGGCGAAGACGGTCACGGTGGCGGTTACGGGCGACACGCTGGACGAGGCGCACGAGACGGTGCGGGTGACGCTGAGCGGGGCGAGCAACGCGAGTATCGGGACGGCGACGGGGACGGGCACGATCACGGACGACGACCCGGAGCCGAGTCTGTCGATATCTTCGCCGAGGGTGGCGGAGGGGGACAGCGGGAGCGCGAACCTGCTGTTTGAGGTCAGTTTGAGCGTGGCGAGCGGGAAGCAGGTGACGGTGGGCTACGCGGACGCGGGGAGCGGGACGGCGACCTCGGGCACGGATTACACGGCCCTGGCGGCGGGGACGCTGACCTTCGCGGCGGGAGAGACAGAGAAGACGATTACAGTGGCGGTAATCGGGGACACCTTGGTGGAGCCCGACGAGACGATCCAAGTATCTCTCAATGGACCAGCCAACGCGACCTTGGCAGTGTCGACCGGAACCGGAGAGATCACGAATGACGATAGCGCCCAGACCGAAACACCTAGCTTGGTCCATGCGCTGACGATCAGTTCACCGTCCATATCGGAAGGGGACAGCGGAACTTCGACGTTGACTTTCACCGTGGATCTAGGCGCGACAAGTGACCGGCAAGTGACGGTCGAATTCGCCGACTCCGGGCTGGGCACTGCGAGTCCAGGCGAGGACTACGCAGCACTGACGGCGGGGACGCTGACGTTCTCCCCGGGCGTGACGACCCAGACTGTTGACGTCATCGTTTCGGGCGACACCGATGCGGAGGACGACGAGACCGTTCAATTGACGCTCAGCGGAGCGACCAGTGCTGTCATCCAAACGTCGACTGGCATTGGCACGATTCTCGATGACGACACAACCTTGGATCCATCGAGAGCTGGTCCGTCCGTTTCGATTGCCTCCCCCAACGTGGTTGAGAGGGATTCCGGGGAAACGACCGCACTAGCGTTCGCAGTCACGCTGAGTGAACCGAGTTCACAGGAGGTTACTGTCGAGTACTCGAACATAGGCACCGGGTCTGCGTCAGCCGGTGTCGATTATGTCGCCTTCGCTGGCGGAACGCTCACTTTCGAGCCAACGCAGACCAGCAGGACAATCGAGGTCACCGTCATTGGGGATGATGCGGACGAGCCCGATGAAACAATACACGTCCAGTTAAGTAACGCGACTGATGCCGATGTTGCGGAGTCCATTGGGACAGGCACGATAATCGACGACGACCTTCCTGCGGTCTCGATAAATTCGCCGAGCATCACTGAGGGTGACACTGATACGTCGTTGTTATCGTTCATTGTCACTTTGAGTGCCCCGAGCACGGATGTCGTAACGGTCGGCTACGTGGACTCGGGTACAGGAACAGCCACCGTAGGAGAGGACTACGAGAGACTCGATTCTGGGACGCTGACATTCGCTGCCGGCGAGACGCGCCAAACAGTTTCGGTAGCGGTGGTGGGCGATACGCAGGTCGAATCGGACGAGACGGTAGTGGTGACCATCAGTACCGCAGCGGGTGCAAGGATCACGACTGCAACAGGTGAAGGCACGATCACCGACGATGATGACGACAGCGACGAGACCGATTCGCCGACTGTCGGCGTGAGCATCGATTCTCCGAGCGTATCGGAGGGCCAGGAGGGAATTGCCACGCTCCTGTTCACCGTGCGCCTAGATCGCGAGATCGAGGGACCTTTAGCGATTTCTTACGCCGATGCCCAAACCGGTTCGGCGGTGTCGGGCACTGACTACGAAGCCTTGCCTGAAGGAACGCTAACGTTCGCATCGGGCGAACGGAGGAAGTCGATCGCCGTATCCGTGATCGGGGACACCGCAGACGAAGCGGACGAAACTGTCGTGATCAGACTCGCCCACCCAGGGAATGCCTCTATCTTCTACGGACTCGGAGTCGGAACGATCATTGACGACGACTCCGTTCCCCCTGAATCGATGGAATTGCGGATTGATTCTCCCAAGGTTCCAGAAGGTCCGCCTGGGGCACTTACGCCGCTCAATTTCGTTGTGACTCTCGGTGCTCCGAACGGCATCCCGGTGGAGGTGTTCTACGAAGATGCGGGTACCGGATCAGCTAGCCGCGGTGACGATTACGTTGAGTTGCTTCCCGGCACGCTGACTTTCTCCCCGGGGGACAGACGCAAGACCATTTCCATCACTGTGCGGGGCGACGAAGCCGACGAAGCCGACGAGACCGTTCAACTGGCTCTGAGAGCCGAAGGCCATGGACGGGATTCGTCACTAATCGGTACCGGCACGATCGCCGACGACGACCACTCGACGACTGACCCCGGCGACGAACCGCCTCCCGCTTCGCCGGAGTTGCTCATCGATTCGCCCAGCTTGCAGGAAGGCCCTCCCGGTACGACCTCGACACTGGAATTCACCGTGACTCTGAGTGCAGCCTTCACCCAGCCGCTCACCGTCGAGTACGCCGAGTCCGATTCTGGAACTGCCACGGCGGGCACGGACTACGTGGCGTTGCCCGCCTCCAAGTTGACATTCGCGGCTGGCGAGACATCGAAAGCGATCACCTTAACCGTGATCGGAGACGAGGTTGTCGAGCCGGACGAGACCGTGGTCGTGGAGGCCCTCGCCGACACGGGAAACGGTCGCGACGTGCCGGTGCGGGGAACGGCCACAATCATTAACGATGATGTCGATCTAGTGCCGACCTTCGGCGATGCGACCGTTCCCTCGCAACGCTATGTCGAGGGTGTCCGGATCGATCCGCTCGTGCTACCTGCAGCTACTGGCGGGACCGGGGATCTCGCTTACAGCCTGTCGCCGATTCCACCCGACGGCCTCGTATTCAATCCGTCCAGCCGTCGGATCTCGGGTACGCCGGCAGTTCCGCTGGAGGCAACGTTCTACGAATTCACGGCGACGGACGCGGACGGGGACACCGCGACGCTGGCCTTCACGATTGAAGTCAGCGCGGCGGGAGCGGTTGCGCGTAGGAAGCTGGGAGGGGTCAACCAAGTCCTGCTGCCGGAGGTCGCGCGTGCGTGGACGCAGGTGACGGCGGAGGCCATCGCGGGGCGGGTCGAGCGCGTCGCGACCGGAGCCGATGAGGGTCCGGTCGGGCAGAGCTTGGCCTTGATCGCTGAGACGTTGCACCGAAGCGAGCGGACGCTGGACACGGCGCAGGAGCGCCAGCGCGCGCGGATGGAACTGGCCGGGACGCAGCCGTTCGCGCTGAACCTCGGAGGGGTGGGCGGCGCGCGGCTCGGATTCTGGGGGGACGGGGACTTTCGGAGCCTGTCTGGGGAATTCAGCCCGATCGGCTGGTCCGGGACTACGTACGCCGGCGGTGCCGGTCTGGACGTGCGCATGGGCTCGACGATGCTGGCCGGGATCGCGGCATCACGATTCGAAGGTGCATTCGATTACGGAGATAGAGATCGAGGCGCAAGTGGCGGGGGTACCCACACGAGCCGGGTCACGGGCTTGCATCCGTACGTGGGCTGGACACTCGGTAGTGCCGCTCGCATGTGGGCGACTGCGGGGTTCGGCGCAGCCGAGATCGAGATCGATGACGAGGAATTCGGGAGGCAGGTCAGTGACGGGAGGCTGCGATCCGGTGCGCTGGGCGGTCGCTTCCGGCTGTTCTCGACCGGCGACAGCGCGGCGGCGACGCGGCTGGACTTGCGTGCGGAAGGGCAGTTCGGGCGCATGGAGATCGAAGGTAACGGGGACCTGATCGAAGGGCTGTCGGTAGGCGTGCATCGGTTGCGGGCAGCGATGGAAGGTTCACGCGTCATCGACATGGGGCAAGGTCGGACACTGACGCCTTCGGTGGCACTGGGCGTGCGGCGCGACGGCGGCGACGGGCGGACTGGGACGGGCGCGGAACTGAGCGGTAGCGTGGACTATGCCGATCCGGCCACGGGCTGGGGCGTGGAGGCGAACGGGCGGGTGCTGCTGGCGCATACCGGCGATGCCGGGGAATGGGGTTTCGGGGCATCGATCAGTTACGATCCCGGACAGGACGGGCGCGGTCTAGCGTTGAAGGTGGAGCCGCGCTTCGGCACTGCGGAGAACGGGATGCAGCGGCTGTGGGACGAGGGCACGGTCGATGCGCGGAGATTCGAGGAAGGCGCGTACGTGCCGCAGTCGCGGAGCGAGTCGGAAGTGGGATACGGTTTGCTGCTGCGGGACGGGCGCTGCCTGCTGACGCCATACAGCGGAGTGAGCATCGGCGGTCAGGGATACCGTGAGTACCGCCTGGGGAGTCGGTTCGAGATCGGTCCGGACTTCGGGCTTGCATTGGAATCCTCGCGACGGGAGCGGGAGCGGATGGTGCCGGACTATCGACTTGCCATCGAGATGCGCTTGGCGTGGTAGGGCAGGGGATCTCGATTAGCGGCCTTCACTTGCAACTCGCACTGCATTGCTTGCCGCGGAGGAGACGCGCTCGAGTGCGGCGGTGTTACGGAAACTGATCGGCTTCATGAGCCGTTTCGGTGTCGCGGGCGTACTGGCTCGCCCAAGCGCGTTTCCACGCATCCGGACCGGATCGGGGCGTTCCTGCCCAGCCTCGCATGTGCATGCACTGAAACACTTGCTGAAGCGGTGCCCTGCCTGCGATCCGCTCTAACTCCCGTCAACGATCAGCGACAGCTCATCGAGGTCTTTGATTCGAGCCAATGATCGCCTCGTACTAGCACTCGCTCAGATCCGCCATGGAACCGCCGCGTGTCAGCGGTGGATTCACCCTGTGCTCCCGCGCCTCCCAACGGAGGCACGGAGTTGGCCGACCCCGTGAATGCGTGCCTCCACTGTGTCTCCCGGCCGAATCCGGGCTCCCTTGGGGCATCCTGTCGAGAGGATGTCACCCGGTTCGAACGTCATGACCCGCGTGTGGAAGGCAGCAAGTTGGAGCGGCGAATGCTTCATGTTGGCAACAAAGTCCCGCGAGAAAACGCGCCCGTTGTGCAGGGTCTGGACTTCGAGCGCACTTGGATCCTCGATCTCGTCCCGGGTAACGATGACTGGCCCGAAGGAAAAGAAGGTGTCGAAGCTCTTCGCGCGCTGCAGGTAGCGCGTGTTGCGCGCGAGTATGTCCAGCGCGGTCATATCGAGGGTCGTCGTGTAGCCGAACAGCACGCTATCGACATCTTCCAAGGGTACGTCGCGGCACCGCTTGCCGAACACCAACGCGAGTTCCCCCTCTGCATCGACGTCGTCAGAGAGATCCTCGGGCGGCAGTTCGATGGTCCCGCCTGGTTCGAAGAACGATGACGAGGGCTTCATGAAACTCCCCGGTTCCTCGGGCTGGACTTCTTGCAGGTCCTCGGCGTGAGAGCGGTAGTTCAGACCGATACACCAGACTTTCCCCGGCCGAGCGTAGGGAATGCGCAGCACGGTCTCCGCAATCGGGATCTCTGCGCTCAGGTCTTTGGCGAGCGCGTCCAGCGCAGGTGCCGTGCCCGATTCGATCAAGGCGAGCATCTCCAAAGGGAAGTCCGCCCCGCGCTTGGCGTTGACTTGACTGACTGGCAGGATCTTGCCATCACGCAGGATCCCGACTTCTCGCGTCGCGGCGTGCTCAAACGTGCAGAGTTTCATACGGTGTTCCTCGGGCTCGAATTCACGCGGAGTTCTCGGCGGGTCCCCCGGGGGCGGAAGGAACCCGCCGCCCTGGCCGCCGATTCAGGATTGCGGTTGCAGCTTGTCGATGGCGGTATGATCGAACTCGAGGCCCAGCCCGGGCTGCTCCGATAATACGATCTCCCCGTCCTCGACCGGTGGCACTTCCTTGAACAGCGGGAATGCCCACGGCATGTGCTCCACGATCAACCCGTTAGGCGCCGCTACGACGCAATGGGCGAGAATCTCGGGTGCCAAGTGGCTGACAACAGGTTTGTTCCAGCCTTCGGCTAGGTGGGCGGCCTTCATCCATGCGGTGATGCCGCCCACGCGCAGCAAGTCAACCATCAAGATGTCCACGGCACCCTTCGCAAGCATCTGACTGATCGGCTCGATGCCGTACAGATACTCCCCGGCGGTGATCGAAATGGATAGGTTGTCAGCGATCTGCCGCAGGCCGTCAAAGTCTTGGTGGTGGATCGGATCTTCCAGCCAGAGGAGATTCTGGCCTTCCATCTCCCGGCCCATGCGAATGGAGCGTTTGACGTCCCACCCTTGATTGATGTCGACCATCAAGTCGATATCGGCACCGACCGCGTGGCGCAGGAGGTCCATTCGCTTCAGCTCCTCCTCGTCTCGCGGTTCCGCGCCCATCCGGAATTTCATGGCGCGAAAGCCCTCGCTGGCGAGTTGGGATCCTGTCATTGCGAGACTCCTCGCATCGTAGTTGCGCCACAAGTAGCCGCTGGCATAGGCTTGGACGCGGTTCGACCCGGCCCCGAGCATGCGGAAGAGTGGCAGTCCGGCCGCCTTCGCCTTGATATCCCAAAGCGCCGTGTCGATCGCCGCCGCGGCGCTGGTGACCAAGCCCGCTGGAGCCCCGTGCCCGCCGAATTCCAGCAGCTTGGTTCCGATCGCTTCGACCGCTTGGGGATCCTCGCCGACTGTCTGCTCCGCCAAGGCGTCCAGTGTCGCCTTCAACGGCTTGAGCATTGCTTCGTTCACGAAGCCGCTGTAACCGATGCCCTCCAGTCCCGAGTCCGTACGCACTTCAAGGATTACGAAGTTTGCCAAAGTCGCCGCGATGGACCCGCGCATCGTTTGGGACGATCGGGAAGGGCAGGCGTACTTGGTCTGGAAAGAGTCGACCTTCATGGCTTGGACACCCATACGGCCGCGGTCTCGAGATAGAGCCGCTCGCCTAGCGTTCTGAATATTCTCGCAGACATGATGCACGTTCTTGCCCTGGTCCGTCCGGGCGAATCGGGTGTCTTGTGGAAGCAGCTGGTTTTGGGTCGGCGGCGGGCGCGGTCACGTTCGACGAGGGCCACCTGAGACATGCCAGCGTGCGGGGGGAGGGACGATGCTGGCGAAAGTCCTGATCTGCGGACCGCCGCGACATCTGGCGAGTGCTTCCGTCGCTTGGAGGATCGGCCCTTCAAGTCATGCTCCGAACGATTCGCCACCGAGGCCCAAGCCGCGGCCTACTGGAAGCCCCTCTTTTAGAGGAAGAGTGTTCCGATTGTATATGATTGATAATAATAGGTTTATTCCTGTCATTCGGCTCGTGGTCTGTATTGCTTGCCATGGGGTAGGCTGGAGATTTCGCGCTTCGTCCGGATTCCCCCTGAACATCTCCAGTAGGCTTCCGCGGCATGGTATTGGTTGCTCTACGGTTGCGTCGCCAAGGGTTCAGGTCGATCCGCCCAGACCTAGGCGCAAACTCTTGCTACGAAACGAGTTACATCCACGCCCAAGTCCGTACTCAGCACACTACCGCGAGACCGTAGCGATCCGCGGCGGGGAGGCTAAGCGGACCCGCTCTCGGCGGGTGTCTCTTGCCAAGTCAATACCGGCTTGCGAGCGGCTCGGGTTTCGTCGACCCGACTGGTTCGTGTCGTCAACGGAGCGCGCAGCACGAGTTCCGGATCCGACTCGACCTCTCTCGCGATTTGCTGCATCGCGGCCACGAACTGGTCCAACTCCTGCTTGCTTTCCGTCTCGGTCGGCTCGATCATCAACGCCCCGCGCGCGATCAACGGGAAGCTAACCGTGTACGGATGGAAGCCGTAGTCAATCAAGCGCTTGGCGATGTCACCTGTCTTCACGCCCCGCTTCGCTTGGAGCGCGTCGCTAAATATGCATTCGTGCATCGAGGGGGCTGGATAGGGCAGGTCGTAGTGCCCCTCCAAGCCCTTGCGGACATACGTGGCGTTGAGCACGGCGTCAACCGTGGCGTTGCGCAGTCCGATTCCTCCATGGGCCAGGATGTAGGCGAGCGCCCGCACGAGCACGCCGAAATTCCCGTAGAACGCCCGCACCCGGCCGATGGTCGCGGGCCGGTTCCAGTCATAGTGCAGCCCGGCCTCGGTCTCGCGAATGCGTGGGACGGGCAGAAACGGTTCTAGGTGGGACTTGACGGCGACCGGACCTGCTCCGGGGCCGCCCCCGCCGTGCGGCGTCGAAAACGTCTTGTGCAGGTTGAGATGCATGACGTCGGTGCCGAAGTCGCCGGGACGAGCGATGCCGACCAACGCATTCATGTTGGCGCCGTCCACGTAGAGCTGCGCTCCCC
Organism: Bryobacterales bacterium; assembly: GCA_965242625.1. Classification (GTDB taxonomy): domain Bacteria; phylum Acidobacteriota; class Terriglobia; order Bryobacterales; family UBA6623; genus VXMF01. The sequence continues at coordinate 3,921,238 of CBDEST010000005.1, forward strand.
ACGCATGCAGCAGCTCGGCAACTTCCGCGATGTCCTGCTCGAAGATGCCGAGTGTGTTCGGATTCGTCACCATCAGTGCGGCGACAGAGTCGTCCACGGACGAGCGAAGCGCGTCCATGTCGATTGTGCCGTGCCGATTCGACTTGATCTCTCGCGCCTCGAAGCCCGCGATCGCTGCGGTGGCGGGATTGGTTCCGTGCGCGGAGTCCGGGATCAGCACGATATTGCGCTTGGATTTCCGCGATTCCAAGTACGCCCGGATCAGCAGCAGCCCCGTCAGCTCTCCGTGCGCTCCCGCAGCCGGCTGCAGCGTGACTGCATCCATGCCCGCGATTTCGGCTAGGTATGCCTCCAACGTGGCTTGAATTTCCATCAAGCCTTGCGCCAAGGCCTCGGGTTGATAGGGATGCGCGTCGACGATTCCGTCGATCCGGGCAACCGCCTCGTTGAGTCGCGGATTGTACTTCATCGTGCAGGAGCCGAGCGGATACATCCCGAGGTCGATCGCGTAGTTCCACGTCGACAGCCGGGTGAAGTGCCGCACCACTTCGACCTCGCTGACTTCCGGGAACCCGGGAATACTGGCTCGCACGTACGACGGGCCGAGGGCCTCGTGCGGGTCAACGGGCGGCACGTCCAACGGCGGTAGCTGGTACCCGACCTTGCCGGGGGACGACCGCTCGAAAACGAGCAGCTCGTCGTGAGTCGGATGCTGTCTCGTGCGACTCATCGGATTAGCGGAAGCACCGCGCGTAGGCATCGATTTCGCCGCGCCGGACCGTCTCGGTAGTGCAGACGAGCAGGGCCCCGTCGAGTTCCGGATAGAAGCGGCCCAGCTCGAGTCCGCCAACAATCTTCGATTCGAGCGCGAGATCGTTGACTTCGGCTGCGGTTCGCGCGGTAGGGCGCACTACGAACTCGTTGAAGAACGGGCCGCTGAACGGCACCTCCGCGCTCGCCGCTCGCAATGAATCCAGCAGGTAGTGCGCCTTGGCAAGGTTCTGCTCGCCCAATTCCCGCAAGCCCCGCTTCCCGAGCAACGTCATATAGATCGTCGCCATCAGCGCCACCAGCGCTTGGTTCGTGCAGATGTTCGAAGTCGCGCGGGCGCGGCGGATGTGCTGCTCCCGTGTCGCTAGCGTCAGGCAGAATGCCCTGCGCCCGTCGGCATCCCTCGTCTCCCCGACCAGTCGCCCCGGCATTTGGCGAATATGCCGCGACTTGGTCGCCAGAATCCCGACGTACGGCCCGCCGTAGCTCGACGGATGCGCGAACGATTGCAATTCACCCGCCACGATGTCGGCGGCGGTCGGTGGGGCCAACAAGCCCAGCGACGCCGCTTCCGTGAACGCGACAACCAGGAGCGCACCCCTGCGGTGCGCTAGATCGGCCGCTTCCTCGACCTGCTCGAGAATGCCAAAGAAGTTTGGCGACTGAATCACGACCGCCGCAGTATCGTCGCCGAGCTTGGCCTCGAGATCGGCCAGGTCCACTTGACCCGTCACTAGATCGCAGTCGACTGTCCGGGTCGGGAGGCCTTGGTGCGCCGAGTAGGTGTCGAGTACCTGGCGGTACTCGGGATGCAATGTCCGCGCTACGAGGAAGCTGTTCCGGCGGGTGATCCGCGCCGCCATCATGCACGCCTCGGGGACCGCCGTCGAACCGTCGTACATCGACGCGTTGGCGACGTCCATCCCCGTGAGCTGCGCGACCATCGTCTGGAACTCGAAAATCGTGGTCAGGATCCCTTGGGAAATCTCCGCTTGGTACGGCGTGTACGCGGTGAGGAACTCGCCGCGGGTCGCCAGCGCGTCGATCACGACCGGCCGATAGTGGCGGTACGCTCCCGCGCCGAGAAAGCACGCGTGCCCCCGGGCGCTCTCGTTCGCGCAGTATTCGAAATAGTCGCGTATCTCGAATTCCGACAGGCCGGCGGGAATCTCCAGAGGGCCCTTCAGGCGCAGTTGCTCGGGAATGCTGGCGAACAGCTCGTCCACCGCGCCCATGCCGAGCGCGGCAAGCATCTCCTCGCGCTCGGCGGGCGACTTGGGAAGGTAGCGCAAGCGGGCTCCTCTCGCCTAGCCTTCGGTCTCCGCCGCGACGTATTCCGCGTACTGTCCGGAGGTCATGAGCTTCTCGACCTCGCTCCGATCGAACACCGTCATTCTGATCAGCCAACCGTCCCCGTGGGGATCTTCGTTGATTTTCTCCGGTGCGTCGATCAGGGCTTCGTTCACCTCGGTCACGTCGCCACTTAGCGGCGAGTAGATGTCGGACACCGCCTTGACCGACTCGACCGCGCCGAAGGCGCGCTCGGCCTGCAGTTTCGCGCCGACTTCGGGAAGTTCGACGAACACCACGTCTCCGAGCTGGTCTTGCGCGTGATGCGTGATCCCGACCGTGGCGATCTCCCCGTCGAGACGCAACCACTCGTGCTCGCGTGTGTACCGGTATTTCGTGGGGTAATCCATGGCTCCTCAGGGACGGCGCTTATAGAAAGGCGTGGGCACGGTCTCGGCGGGAACCATGCGCTGCCGGATTTCGATCTCGATAGGTCGGCCGGGCTGTGCGTATTCGACGGGCAGCATGCAGAGGCCGATGTTCTTGCTCAGAAACGGAGCCGGCGACGCGCTCGTGACGTGACCGACCTCGCGCCCCTCGACCCATACTGTATAACCGTCGCGGGCGATGCCCCGCCCGCGCATCTCGAATCCGGTGATCCGGCGGCCGATGCCCTCGGCCTTCTGCTTGGCGAGTGCTTCGCGCCCGCTGAACGACGGCTTGCCCAACTTGACGATCCACCCCAGGCCCGCCTCGTACGGCGTGATGTCGGGACCGATCTCGTGACCGTGCAAGGACATCGCCGCTTCCAGTCGCAGGGTATTCCGCGCTCCGAGGCCGCAAGGCTGAATCGCTTCGTCAGTGCCGGCAGCCAAGATGCAATGCCAGACGCGTTCGGCTTCCGATGGCGGAACGTATACCTCAAAGCCGTCCTCGCCCGTGTAGCCCGTGCGAGCGACCGTCGCCTCGCAATCGGCGAACTCGCCTTGGCTGAACCAGTAGTATCGCATCGCCGCCAGATCGATATCCGTGAGCTTGCTCGCCACGGCAAGCGCGCGTGGTCCTTGAATCGCCAGCTGGGCGTAGCGGTCGCTAGCGAATGTCAGCTCGGCATCGAACCGGTTGCGATCCATCATCCATGCGAAATCCGCATCTTGGTTCGCGGCGTTGACGCAAAGGAAACAATGATCCTGCGCGATGCGGTGGACCAGCAAGTCATCGATGAACCCCCCGCTATCGTTGAGCAATCCGGAGTATTGCGCTTGGCCGTCGCTGAGGCTGGCGACGCGGTTCGAGCATAGCGAGTCGAGCAGGTCCACGGCTTGCGGACCGCGCACTTCGATTTCGCCCATGTGGCTTACGTCGAAGAGCCCTGCGGCGGTGCGCACGGCTGTATGCTCGGCAACGATCCCGGCGTACTCGACGGGCATGTGCCAGCCGCCGAAGTCGGTCATCCTAGCTCCCGCCTCGCCATGCACGCGATGCAGGGGAGTTCGCCGCAGGACGCTTGGACCGGAGGTCTCAGCCATATGACCGATGCGCCTCCGTTGGCCGAGGCGTGTGCGGAAGCCAGACGGTTCAAACTAGCACTTCCCGGAATGGCTGTCAAACCAAGTGGAGTGGCTGCTGTCCATCAGGCGGATCGCTGGCGAGGCAGTTCCAAACTCGCTTCACCTCCGTCAACGCGACAGCCGGACAGATTCAATGGGCGGCGCAGTTTTCCGACCGGGAAGCGGCTCTCTCGCCAGGGTGCGATGCTCGCAATATAATGATTGAGTCATGAAGCACTTCCTCAGGTCGGCCGGGCTCCTCACGGCCCTGCTGTTCGCATCGTCCGCGGCTGTTTCGCAGGAGGTGACAGCGGTCGAAGTCGGCGCCGGGGTCGGCTGCAACGAAAGGAAGGTGGTCGCCAGCGCGGTTCGGACGCCACAGGATGTCAGGGCCTTCGTGCAGTGCGCGTACGAGCACTTCCAACAGGTGGGTCTGGAACAGGCACGGCGAGCGTTCCATGAGGACGCGGCTTGGAGAAGCGGGTCGATCTACGTCTTCATGTTCACTCTGGAGCCCCGCCGGTTGATCTTCCCGCCGAATCCGTCACTTGAGAATGTCGTCGCGGCGACCCTGCCTGATGCATTCGGCCCCAGCATCTTCGCGGAAGGCATCCGCATAGTCGAAGGGTTCGGGGGCGGCTGGTGGCACTACGAGCGCACCAACCCCGAAACGGGTATCCGTGAGCCCAAGGTGTCCTACCTCATGGGCGTCGACGTTGCTGGGACGCCTGCGGCGATCGGCGCGGGGATCTATCGCAGGGACCTCCCTGGCGCATGCGCGCCGGAGCATGTCAATGCCGGCATCGTCGACGCCAATCCGTCGGATGATCGGCTGCAGGAGTTCGTTCGTTGCGCAGCCTACCAGGTTGAGGACAAAGGCTACTTCGCCACCGGCGAATTCATGACCGACTCTCGATGGCGGAGCGGTTCGGTGTACTTGTTCGGCATGGATCTGATGGGGAACCAAGTCTTCACGTCGCACGGACGGGCCGTCAACGGCGTGACTTTGCGGGAGTGGGCACCGATCGGATCTGCCTATGACCAATTCGGCGGGCGAGACGTTCCCGGCGTGGGTGCAGCCTTCGGTGAAGCGTTCCTGTACTACAACGCCGTCAATCCGATGTCGGGCCGCACCCAGAAGAAGGTGAGCTTGGTGAAGCGCGTCAGCGCATTCGGTGTCCCGTTGCTGATCGGTGCCGGCTACTACACCGAGTAGACTCGACGATCCGGATTATTGGGGCGGGGGAGCACGTAGCCTGAATCCCGACTTGCGTCAATTCCTGCGGTGCGGTTGCGACTAGAATATCTGCCTTATGCCAGTCAATCGGGCCAACATCATCTTCATCGTCACCGACCAGCAGCGGTTTGACACGATCCGCGAACTGGGCTATTCGCACATGGACACTCCGCACCTCGACCGCCTCGTGCGCGAGGGAGTCACGTTCACCAACTGCTTCGTGCCCGCAGCGTCCTGCGCGCCTTGCCGCGCCAGCTTGTTCACTGGACAGTACCCGCACGCGCACGGCGTCCTCCGCAACGGCGACCGGTGGCGGCACAGTTGGGTGGAGAAGTTGAAGCGGACCGGTTTCACCAGGATCAACATCGGGAAGATGCATACGTTCCCCTACAACGAGTTGTTCGGGTTCACGCAAAGGTACGCCGTCGAGAACAAGGACCGGCACCTCGAGGGCAGGTACTTCTTCGACGAGTGGGACAAGGCCCTCCGAGCGCGAGGCCTCCGCAAGCCGGGACGCCTGACCTATCGCGACCTGCCCGATTACCGCGATCGACTGGGAGCCTTCGAGTGGCCGCTGGACGAAGACATGCATCCGGACACCTTCGTCGGTGACCTCGCCACATGGTGGCTGCGCAGCTACCCGAAGACCGAGCCGCTGTTCTTGCAGATCGGGTTTCCGGGGCCGCACCCGCCGTACGATCCGCCCGCCCGATACTCCGAACCTTACATGAAGAAGGACTTGCCCTTGCTACCGGTCACCCAAGAGGAGTTGGACGGGCAGCCGGAAGCCTATCGAGGCATGATCCAGCACAATTGCGAAGTGGATCACGACTCGGTCGTCCATCAATGGCACCCCTCTCGAGAGGCCCGGCATCGGCAGCGGGCTTACTATTGCGGCAACGTCACGCTGATCGACGAGCAAGTCGGCAAGATCATGGCGACCCTGGAGGCAACGGGCTACGGCGAGAATTCAATCGTCATCTTCACGTCCGACCACGGTGACTGCCTGACCGATCACGGTCACAGCCAGAAGTGGACCATGTACGACACGGTGACACGGGTGCCCCTGATCATATGGTCGCCGGGCCGGTTCGTACGCGGGTACCGGTTCGAGGGCCTGTGCTCCCTGCTGGACATAGGACCGACGATCCTCGAGATGGCTGGGATCGAACCGCCGAGCAAGATGGAAGCCGAATCGCTGCTCGAACCTTGCTGGGGAATTACTTGGAAGGGCAGGGAGCAGGTCTTCTGCGAGTCAGCTCGGGACGTGAACTTCACCACCAACGACTTCCAGACCATGGTCCGCACGCGAGATTGGAAGCTCGTGCATTTCTTGGATGCGGAAGACGGCCAGCTGTTCGACCTCTCGCGCGACCCGGACGAGGTGCATAACCTGTGGAACGACCCTGCCAGCCAAGAGAGGAAACGCGAGCTCATGGAGGCGCTGCTCACGTGGCGCGTCCGAAGCCAGTGCGACAACGCCGGATGGGAGTTGGAATACATCGAATCGTAGCGGCGGTCGGTATCGGTACGTAGCGGCCTCCCCAAGCCGTGCGCTCGGCGCATCGAAGCGTCCGGTATCCGAGTCCGAGCGGCGATGCCAGACTTGGTACATTGAATGATGGCGAGCGACGTGCAGCACAGCCCCCCGCAGGCATCCGCCGGTGGATCGGAATGGATCGATCGCACCGGAATCGCTTTGTCGCTGGCCTGCGGCGTGCATTGCGCGCTGGTGCCGTTCGTGATCGGTGCGGCCGCGGTTCTTCCCGTCAAGTGGCTGGTTTCCGAGTCGACCGAGTTCTGGCTGTTCGTCGGGAGTGTCGCGATAGCGCTGTCGAGTTTGCTGTCCAGCTACTGGCTGAAGCACCGTCGCAAGCGGTGCTTGGTCTTCCTCGTGCCCGGCTTGGCTGTTCTCGGCCTGATCCTGTTCGGGTCGATCAACGAGCAGTTGGAGCCTTGGGTCGTAGTGGGCGGCGCCTTGTCGATCACCGTAGCGCACCTTGTGAACATCCGACTCTGCCGCCAGTGCGCTCAATGCGAAACGAGGGTTGAGCCGAGACCGAGCCGCCCCACCACTGGATGAAGGCTTATTGAGGCTGATCACGATCAGGTCGATCAGTTACGACATCCGCGAACTGGATCAGTTCTATGCCGCTCTAGGAGCAATCACTCGGTCGACCCGTTTCCAGAAGACTGGTTTCGGATCGTCCGTTGATTGCCCCAGCGGCCGGTGATCCAATCCAGCAGCCTCGTCGCTGCCAGCGCCACGACCAATGCGAGAGTCGCGTACACGGCGCATCCCATACTGTCGAGGCGGGAATCGAGGGCCGCAATGTGGTCGGTGTTTGCGGCGATCTCGGCACGGAGTTCTGCACGGGTCTCGGCTAAGAGGGCGCGGATCTCGGCTCCTTGGGCACGGATCTCGGCGATGACTCGCTGTCCTGACATCTCGCGAACTCGCTGCACCCCATGGTAGCGTCCACCGGCGCCGTGCCCGGACTGGACTCAGGGATCGCAGGGCGAGGTGGAATCGTGGATCCTCGCGATCAGCGGAAGGCTCAACTACTTCGCTCAGCGTTGTGCCCGGCCGGCATCCATCACTCGGTTGGGCCATCTCCAGTGGACTGGTTTCGGATCGTCCGCTGATTGCCCCAGCGGCCGCTGATCCAATTGAGCAGCCCCGCGGCGGCTAGCGCAGCGACCAACGCGAGAGTCGCGGTCACGGCCCATCCCATTCCGTCGAGACGGGAATCGAGGGCCGCTATGTGGGCGGCGTTTGCGTCGACCCTTGAAGCGAGCGCGGCGATCTCTGAACGGAGTTCTGCACTGGTCTCGGCTACGAGGGCGCGGGTCTCAGCTTCTTGGGCACGGGTCTCGGCTCCTTGGGCACGGATCTCGGCGATGACTCTCTGCCCAGACATCTCGCGAACTCCCTGCACCACATTATACGCGTCCTCCGGTGGCGTGCCCAGATCCGAGAGGGCGTTCATCAGCGGTTGGCCGTCTGGATCTACGATTGGCGTGTTTTGGTCTGGCATCTTCAATGCTCCCTTCTGTTTAACAAGACGACTTAGGCTACTATACAGTTACTTTCTGTTCGCAATATTTTTCTTTTCCTCGAGAGTGGTCGCGACGTATGGTTGAGACCTCCAGTGGCAGTCCAGATCCCTGCGAACAGCCCATCGCTTTGATCCACTGCAGGGGTCCCCAGACGACATGACGCCGACGGTCGGTCGCGGCGGTCGCTTCGCGAAAAGACCAAGTGAAACAAGGCCTTGGTGGTGAGCCTTACACTCGCCGGAGAGACGTAGCCGACCGGCGACCGTGTTCATGACTTTGGCTCCACAGCGGCCCGGGGCGGATCCGGCGAGGAGCGCAGGGGCGGACTGCCGTGCCGGTTGCGCGAGCCTTTATCGAAGGGGCTGTTTCGTGGCGGACAGAGGGCTGGGATCACGATTTGCATGGAATAAGGCGAAGCGTCCGGCGAGACCGCACTCACCGCGGCCGAGGTCCTGATGTCGCGAATCCTCCGCAAGCAGTCCGATCCGCCCCGACCGGACGATTCAATCAAGACCGCTCAGGGATTCCGATAGCATCCACGCTCGCGCTCGGGATCTGGAAATCCTTAACATTCTCAACTGGCCAGAGGTCATGTCCTCTGGTCCCCGTCGCTTCGCCAGCAGTGATCGTCTCGGGCGGGGTCTGCTTACTGCCGATCATGCCCGCACGTACATCCTCGTTGCGTGCAGGTCCATCGAGTCCCAACTGGTGGCATTTGTCCTCGCGCGTCGTACACTTGTTCTGATGCGTAGCGAATTGACGCTCGGGATCGTCGGCGTCGGGAATCTCGGCGGAGCGCTCTCGGAAGGGGCCTTGGCGGCGAAAGCGGTTGATCGAATCGTCGCGAGGGATGTTTCCAAGCCTCGCCTGGAGGAACTCGCGCAGCGGCTTGGAGATCGATTCACCGCTGACGCTCCCGGGAACCGGGCGGTCGCGTCGGATATTTTGGTACTCGCCGTCAAGCCGCACTTGATTCCGACTGTCACTGCCGAACTGGGCGATTCCCTTCAACCGGGCGGCGTTGTGGTTTCGGTCGCCGCCGGAGTGCCGATCGGCAAGATCGAAAGCGGCTTGCCAGACGGATATCCGGTCGTACGCGCAATGCCGAACCTTGCCATGGTCGTGGGCGAGAGTGCGACAGCCCTGTGTGCGAATCGAACGGTAACCGATCGGCACTGGGAAGCTGTCGAAGCGGTCTTCCGATCCGTGGGAACCACGGTTCGTGTAGCGGAATCGCAGATGCACGCCGTGACGGGACTGTCGGGCAGCGGTCCAGCGTACGTTGCACTGCTCTTGGATGGACTAGTAAGCGGAGGCGTCAAGTGCGGACTGCCCCCCGACACAGCGCGAGCTCTCGCCTGCCAGCTTCTATACGGGACGGCCAAACTCCTGCGTGACAAGGACTTGCATCCCTCCGTGTTGCGGGATCAAGTCACCACTCCGGCTGGTACGACGATCGCCGGACTGTACGAACTGGAGGAGCACGCGGTGCGGGGAGCACTGATGTCGGCGGTGGCCGCCGCCGCGGATCGATCCGCCGAACTGGCAGATTCGTGAGAGTTGCGGTTAGAGCAGGGTAGATCCCTGCATGTCGAACGGCTTGGGTATTCCGAAGAATTCGAGGATCGTGACCGGAAGGTCAGCGATGCGCGGATCGTCACGGCGCAGCGGCTGGCTGCTGAACAGGCTGCCTGGCACGAGTTCGTGAGCCATCGAGTGATCGCCCGCCCACGCCCACGGATTCAGGTTCAGGACTTCCCGACCGCTGTCGCCGACCACGGATGCGGACGACGAGCGGTAGCCGGGCGTATAGCCCACTAGCAACTCGGGCGCGTCCGGTGTGAATTCGCCCGTGTAGACTTCCTCGCGGCGGTAGACGCGGTGAATCGGTCGTTCGCCGGTTTCGCTGTCACGGATCGCTTCCAACTCTCCCGCAATGCGGTTCGCCACGCGCTGTGCCTCGCCATCGCTTAGTAGCCCTTGGTCTTCCCGACCGACCCGGTTCATGTACAAGCCGTTGAAGCCGATTCCGTAGGCGGCAGTCTTGGCCCAATCAATGTCCGACACGCTGGCGGACTCCTTGCTCTCCGCGTTTTCCTTGACTACAAGATAGCCTTCCCGTCGCAGCCACGAGTTGAGGTGAAACTGCCTGCTGAACGGAGCGAAGCCATGATCTGAGCAGACCAGCAGCAAGGTGTCATCGTCTGCTGCCGGCAGGACTCGTCCTACGAGCTTGTCCATCTCCTCGTAGAGGTGATGGATATATCCGGAGAAGCGCACGTCGCTGGCTCCATGCATTGGATGCGACTTGTCCATGTTCCGCCAGAGCATGTGCGTGTCTTGGTCCGTGCTCGAAACGTAGAAGAAGAACAAGCCGTCCCGGAAGCGTTCCCACTCGTGCTCGAAAAGACGGATCCTGTCTTCGAGAATCAATTCCGCCTGCCGGACATACCCCTCGTCTTCTAGGATCCGGTAGTCGAGCGCCTTCGTGTCGGAAGGGAGGCCCTTGGTCCAGAAGGGACCGATCTCGCTTGCGATTTCGCCGCCGACCTCCGGCGGATAGGTCACCGGCATCGATTGCGACGCCGGATCGATATTGATCGGCGTGACGTAAAGCTGCAGGTGCGGGTGGGCCCGCTTCAAGTAGAAGCGGCAGACTCCCGAGATGCCCGCGAGCCAGGAGAGCATCTCGAAGCGAACCGCGACCCATTCGCTGTACTCGCCCTCCTGCAGGAGGAATCGCTGCCCTTGGACATCGACGACCACGGCCGGATTGACAGGGTCCACGTCCACCGTGAACGAGACCTCTAGCGTGTCGGCGTCCTGTCGCAGGGCGTTGTTCGGGCCTTGGAGCTTCGCGTCGGCACGGCCGTTGCGGACTTCGACTCGATGAACGACGCCTCCGGTCAGGCCTGGATAGTCCTCGGCCGGGTCGCTGGTGTAGTAGTTGAATTGTCCGAACGAGTCCGCTAGATCCGGCGTTCCCATTCCGCTCACCGCGCGGGTCGCCGTGTCTTCGACCGGGAAGTTGGTCGGCATCTTGATCACCGTGGACGGGATGCCGGCGTCCGCGAGGTAGGTCCAGAACGGAATGCCCACGCGCTTGTTGACGATTCCCGGACCGCCGATAGCGAGCTGGTAGTCGCCCAGGCTGAGTGTCCTAGCGGCTGGCCGCGTCTCCCAAATCGAGAAATACGGTTCGTACGTGCGCGGGTCGCGCATGATGAAGTCCGTGATCGTGTGGCTGCCCGGATCCTGTCCGGTGATGAACGTGCTCCACGCGACCGGGCTGAGGGCCGGCATCGTCGTGCCGAGCTTGCGGAACGCGCCCATCGAGGCCAGTTTGCGGAAGTTCGGGGCGCGACCCTCGTCCATCAAGGCGAGGATGATATGCGGGTCCAAGCCGTCCAAGCCCAGCACGATCACGCGCTGGCCGTTCGCGGTCATGCGTGCGGAATCTCCGCAGCCGACATTCAAGCCGATGGCTCCGGAGGCGAGTGATGTCGCGAACCGGCGACGCGTAAGCATGAGGATCTATTCCGGCGGGCGGTTCCGGCGAGCGCTACACGCCCTCGAGTCGCAAGTATTCGCGGGCGTTGCCGAAGCACAGGTTCTTGACCATGCTTCCGACTAGCTCGAAATCGCTTGGGATTTCGCCGCGGGCGATGTCCTGGCCGAGCAGGTTGCAGAGCACTCTCCGGAAGTACTCGTGCCGCGGGTACGACATGAACGACCGCGAGTCCGTCAGCATGCCGATGAATCGCGAGAGCAGGCCCACGTTCGACAGGCAGTTCAACTGCCACTCCATCGCTTCCTTCTGATCGAGGTACCACCACCCCGATCCGAATTGCATCTTGCCGGGAATCACGCCGTCCTGGAAGTTGCCCAGCATCGTCGCGAAAGTGTAGTTGTCGACAGGGTTGTTGTTGTACACGACCATGCGCGGCAGCGCGTTCTCGCGATCCAGAAGATCTAGGTATTGCCCGAGCCACGAAGCCTGTGGCCAGTCGCCGATCGAATCGAAACCGGCGTCCGGGCCCGCTGCCTCGAAGCCTCGGGTACTGTTGTCGCGCCGCGCACCGAGGTGCAGTTGCTTCGTCCAACCCTTCTCGGCATCCAGATGCCCGAAATACAGCATCATGAATCCGGCGAAGCGGTGCCTGTCGATACCCCTGCCGCGCGTGCCCTCGCGGGTCGCGTCGAAAATCGCTTCAGCTTCCGACTCCGGAGTGAGGTCGCTGTAGGTGTAATCGAGTCCATGATCCGAGAGTCGGCATCCCATCTCGTGGAAGTAGTCGTGACGCCGTCGCAATGCGGTCAGGAAGTCACCGAAGGAACGGATTTCGCAGTTCGCTGTCGCTCCGAGACGGTTCACCCAAGGATTGAATGCTTCCGGGTCATCGACTGCGAGAGCCCTGTCCGGGCGGAATGCCGGATAGACCTTCGTCTCGAGCCCCGACTCCGCGATCGCCCGGTGGTGCTCGAGGCTGTCTGTCGGGTCGTCGGTCGTGCAGAGCGCGCGGACGCGGAACTTCTCGAGAATCCCGAAAACTCGCAACTCGTCCGTCGCGAGCTTCGCCTCGGCCAGTTCCCAGACTTGCTTCGCGTTGGACGAATCGAGCAGGCCGTCGAACCCGAAGTACCGTTTCAGTTCCAAGTGGCTCCAGTGATAGAGCGGATTGCGCAACGTGTCGGGTACCGTGCGGGCCCAAGCCATGAATTTCGCGTACGGGGCCGCGTCTCCCGTGCAGAACGGCTCGCTCACGCCGTTGGCCCGCATCGCGCGCCATTTGTAATGATCGCCCTCGAGCCAGATCTCGAACAGGTTCTGGAACTGACGGTTGCGCGCGATGTCCTCGGGCGGCAGGTGGCAGTGGTAATCGAGAATTGGCTCGTCCTTGGCGTACTCGTTGTAGAGGCGCTTGGCAGGTTCGTTGCTGAGAAGGAAATCTTCGTGAATGAAGGACATCCGGTCGCTCCACGCTCGTTCCATGATACCCACGAGCGAGGGGTCCCTCCGGGGTTCAGCTCCCTTCGATCAGCGAGCGCAGCAAGTACAGGGAGGCTCCGAACAGGCCGCCGGCCAAGGCCGGACCGGAACTTCCGCCGGCCTCGACCACGGCGGCCGGCAACAAGGTCTCGATGCCGGCGGCCGCATCCGGGAACCAGAGCGCCGCCACGGCAGCGACCGCACCAAGCGCCAGCGCTCCTGTCCAAGTGACGAATCGCCCGCTCGAAGTCCGTTGCCGCCTGGTCGATTCCAGTTCGGACATCAGCAACATGAACGCGGGATCCGGCAGGTTGTCGCGTTGCGCTCCGATCTCCCCGGAGAATTGCAGACGCAACGCCGCTTCGATGGATTCGAAGCTCGGACTGCCCGCAGGCTGAGTGCGCCGACGTGACCTCATGCTCGAAATCCTCCCTCGGACAGCAGTTTCGCCAGCTTCTTGCGCGCTCGGAATGCCAGAACTTTCACGCTCGCTTGGCTCACGTTCATGATACTTGCGACCTCCTTGTGGGAGAAACCCTCCGCGTAGACGAGCCATAGGAGTTGCTGTTCGCGGTTTGACAGCGACCGCAACGCCTCGCGCAACTTGGGATCGCTTGATTCCGGGACCTGCCGCGTGTGACGTGGCAGCTCCCGGAGCGATCCGTGCAGCTTCTCCCGCCGCTTGAGCATGCGTCCGTGGTCGGCGATGACGTTGGACGCGATCCGATAGAGGTATGCCCGCGCCGCTGGCGCTTGGGGAGTCGCGGCCATCCGGCTGCCGAGAAACTTGATGAACGTGATCTGCAACAGATCGTCCGCCGAGCCGTGATCTCCGCAATGGCGCAGGATGAACGCCCGGATCGAAGCGGCCGTTTGCGCGTAGAATCTCTCGAACGCGGCCGGGTCCGCCCCTAATTCTTCCATCGCAACTTGCCTCTCCCGGTCGCGGGGTGCTCAAGGCAAATTCGTGTGCGAATCTCCGCTGTCCGAGCCGTAAGGCTGCGATCTGCCGTGAACGAGATCCTGAATCTTCCGTGCTGCATCTCGTTGCGCTCGCCACGCCACCCAAGACGAAACGAGAAGCGCCACGCCGACCGGCAAGACGATCGCCCCGGGAATGAAGAAGTCGGGATCCTGCACCCGCGAGAGGACCAAGAATCCGATCCCGAGGCACGCCGTGATCGAGCCGCCGGTAAACAGCCCAAGCGGGCTGGTCTGCTCGTCCTTCTTGCCCAAGGAGAGGGCGTCCACCAGCATGCGTCCCTCGGGTGTTCGCAAGCTCTGCGCGAACGCCTCACCCGAAGAGTACTTGTCGATGAGTCGGCGCATCAGCTCAGCGCGCTGCTCGGTTTCGCGACGCTGGGTCGTATTCGAGATCCAGACGATGAGGACGATCATCGCGAGCACCGCCAAGGGGATCAGAACGTACATGGATTCCTCCTTCCAGCGCGGCCGGCCTCGACCGGATCGCCGCCGTTACGGTAATAACGCGAACGGCCGCAAACTGGTTAACAGCGAATTGTGGGCCGTGCGCGCCTTACGTGTCGATGCACAGAGCTTCGCAGTCGGTTACACGCCCTCGAGCGTTGTTTCCACGAGGAAGTCCACAACGGCCCGCAGGGCCTCTTCATGGGTTGCCCCGGCTTCAAGTGCTTCGCGGTAGGCCTTCAGTTGCAGGTGGGCGCTGGTGCCCCTCCGGACGATCTCTCGGATGCGATTGATTTCGGCGTGGCAGTCGAAATGATCCGCATCCTCTCGCAGGAGTTCGATCAGCTCCTCCATCAAGTCGGAGAACGGCACGATCTCGCCGCGTCCGAAGTCCACCATGCCGCGATCCAAGCCGTAGCGCTGCGCGCGCCAGCGGTTCTCGTGGACCAGCATGGAAGCGTAGACGCGCCACCGCTGGTTGTCGCGTCGCAAGCGGTAAAGCATGCGGCAGATGCAGCGGAACAGCGCGGCGCAGCAAATCGCGTCGTCCAGACGAGTGCAGACATCGGTAACCCGCATCTCTACCGTCGGGAACCGAGCGCTGGGCCGCACGTCCCACCACAGCTTGGTGGCGTCCTCGAGGAGTCCCGCCGAGATCATCAGGTCGACCGCCCGGCGGTATTCGCCGTGGCTCGCGAAGCGCTCGGGGAGGCCTGTGCGCGGAAGCTCGTCAAACACGCACAGGCGGTAAGACTTCAGGCCGGTCTCGATGCCTTCCCAGAAGGGCGACGAGGTGCTCAAGGCGAGGAGGTGCGGCAGGAAGTAAGCGACTTGGTTCAGGATGTCGATGCGCAGGTCGTCCTCTTCGATACCGACATGCACGTGCATGCCGCAGATCAGCAGGCGCTGGGCCACGACTTGCAGGTCCTCTTGGAGGACGCGGTAACGCAACTTGTCGGTAGCCTTCTGTTCGCGCCACTGGGCGAACGGATGCGTCGAAGCGGCGATCGGAGCGTACCCGTGTGTGCGAGCGATTTCCGCCACGGTGCGCCGTAGGTGCGCGAGCGACGCGCGCGCCTCCGCCATCGTGGTGCAAACTTCCGTGCCGACCTCGATCTGGGTCCGCAAGAACTCGGGACTGAACCGCCCTTCCAGGCACTCTTCGAACGCCTTGATCAAGGCACTGGGGGGTTCGCTGACCAAGTCCTTGGTGCGGAGCTCGATCAGCAAGTACTCCTCTTCGATCCCGATCGAAAAGCTGGGTTCGGTGACTGGCATCAGGGGCCCGCCTCGTACAGTCCTGACTCGGTGAATACGGTTGCCAGAGCGTCGCCGAGGATCCGGGCATGGCGGTCCACACCTGCCTCGTCCCGGATCAAGTCCTCCCGAACCTCCACTAGAGCGCTCGCTATGCCACGGGACCCCGCGTGATAGTCCTGCGAGAAATCGAAGTGGTCGCGGCCCGAGTAGGGTTCGTTGTCGCCGACCACGAGTCCGGGCACGCGCCTGAGTGCAGCTACGAGGCGGGCGGCGACTCTCGGATCCTCGTCCCAAAGGATTCCGTAGTGCCACGGCCGGGCGAAGCCGTTCCGTAGCCTCCGCGTGAAGCTGTGGATGGCTACGAATATCGGCTGTCGACCCCCTTCCAGAATCCCGTCCAGCGCTCGCGTGATGGCGCGGTGGTAAGGCAGGAACAGTCCCTCGACGCGCTGTGTCGCACTTTCCTTGGAGAGGTGCAGATTGCCCGGGACCTTCGTGCCGTCGCTGATCGGTGGGATGGACGTTTCGGATTCCGGCTTGCGGTTGCAGTCGATGACGAGGCGCGAGTACCTCGAGAGGATGGCCGGCGCATCGAATCGCGCGGCAAGCCGGACGGTCAATTCGGCGGCCCCGCGATCCCAGGCGATGTGCCGGTCAAGCTCCCCGGCGTCCAGTCCCAACCGATTCAGCAGCTCCGGAACCGCATTCGAAGCGTGGTCGCACGTCAGCACGATCGGCGCGTTGCCATTCGGGTTGGAAATCCAGTATGGCGGGGCTTCATGCGCTGCCAGGAGCGGTGCCAGCGGCGCGGACACAATGCTCATGCAACCTCCATCATCCCATCCCCGAACCACTTGATCGGTAACCCGTGGGCGGGTACGGGATGAACGCATGGGTCGGCCGACCTGAGGTGCAATCCATGCTTACTCGAACCGTTTGGTCGCGCCATCGCTGGCAAGTGCTCGACCCCGGTTGCGGTGGCTGAGTCCGGACGGACTCAGTGGCGCCGTACGCCATTGGGAGCTCGGGCACTGGACAGTCTGATGCGAGCTCGCTCCGCCCGAGCGTGCCAAGCCCACCAGTCCGACGAGAGCTGCGCCCGAGACGACAACCGTCCCCGTCGGACCCAACGAACTGGCCGGGGTTCGCCTGCGTGTTGCTAGACTCAAAGAGTCATGAATCGGAGACGGTTCCTTGCGTCCGGAGTTGTAGCCGCCGGTGCGGCCAAGGCGACCGCGGCTGATCGGCAGCGGATGCTGATGCCGACGGACACGCCGGACGAGCTGGGTTTCCGGGTGATGTGGTACAACCCTTGTCCGCCGATCGATAGGGGCTCGTACCGCTTGGAGATCGGCGGGATGGTGGAGAACCCGCAACGGATGACGCTAGATCGCTTGCGCGCCTATCCGCACGTGGAGCAGTCCACGCGCCTCAAGTGCGTGCAGTGCTGGTCCGCTCGCACGACCTGGGGAGGATTTCGATTCCCGGAAGTTCTCGAGGAAGTGAAGCCGCTTGCCGGAGCCAAGGCGGTTCGCATCGATTGCGCGGACAAGTGGTACGAGTACATGTCGCTGGACGAGATGACGGCACCCGGCGTGATGATGTGCCTCGAGATGGCCGGGAAGCCCCTGACCGACCAGCACGGGGCGCCGTTGCGATTGCTCACGCCTTCCAAGTACGGGTACAAGTCGGCCAAGCTGATCACCAAGATCACGTTCGTCGAAAAGGGCGAGGGGTCCATGGCCTGCGACATCGGGCCCTACTACTCCCCGACAGGCGAGATCCTGCCGGGATACGACCACCCGCTGGATCTTGATCCCAACACCCGCCGCAAGATTCCGGGCGGGGAAATCGTCGCCTACTGATGCTGCGGCTCCCCAAGCGCGCGTTTCTGAAACTCGCCGGACTGGCGATCGCTGACAAGCTGCTGCCCGCGTGGCTTCGCGCTCAGCCCGCGGATCCCGTGGAGGCGGATCGCAAGTTGATCGTGGTGACCTTCGGAGGCGGATGTCGCTATCAGGAAACGTTCTCTCCAGAGGGACTTCGGAACATTCCGAGGCTGGCGGCGTTGCGGCCCCAAGGTCGCTTTTTCTCGAATTGCATCAACAGCGGTGTGCTTTCGCACTACAACTCCACATCCAGCATCGTCACCGGGAATTGGCAGAGAGTGGACGACTTCGGCTTCGACCGCGCGGCCAGCCCGACGATCTTCGAGTACTACCGCAAGGCCGCGAACGTGCCTGCCACCGACGCGTGGGCGATTTGCACGAACAAGAGCTTCGCGACCGTGGGCGCGACTCGCGTCCGGGGCTACGGCGAGGATCTAGGTGCAAACGTCGTGCTGCCGAAGCAACTGCTGCTCGAGGCGGTTGACGAAGTCATCAAGCGCGATCTCGATCAGGGCGTGGCGGACCGGGAGAACGTGCGCCAGCAGTTGGAGAGCATCCTGAACGCCGGCTACGAAGGCATCGGCTGGACGATTTTCCGCGGCGGGCGGCAGTTGGACAGGCACGTCAGAGACACTCTCAAGCGCGGGTTGGTGGAGTACATCTACGGCCCGGAAGCGCCGAATTCAGGCGACGAACTGACATTCTTCGTGGGTCGCGAAGTCATGCGCGAGTTCGCTCCGCGCCTGCTGCTGCTGAATTTCTGGGACATGGACGTGGCGCACTGGGGAGCCTATTCCCTTTATTTGCAAGCGATTACCAAGACCGATCGGCTCTGCGGGATGCTGTGGGACGAGATTCAGGCGAATCCTGCTTACAAGGACAAGACGACTCTCTTGGTCCTGCCCGAACTGGGCCGTGACGGCGACCAAGACACCGCGAATGGATTTCTGAATCATCGCAGCGGCGATCCGTCGTGCCGCAATGTCTGGATGCTGGCCCTCGGGGCCGGATTGGAAAAGGGCGAGACGGACAGGCCCATCTCCCACGTGGACGTGGCTGCCACGGCCATGTCCCTGCTGGGCGTCCCGGGCGGGGAAATGAACGGCCGAAGGATCCCGGAGATTCTAGTCTGAGCGCGTCGGGAACGGGCTGGATTCGAATTCGTCGCGGCCCTCGGTGAACACGTACTTTCGATTCGCTACCAGTGACGACCAGCGCTGGCTGAGCCCGCTTGGCCAAGTGATCTCGAGGGTCTCCGCCTCGGTTGCAGGGCCGATCCCGAAGTGGAGCGGAAATTCGCTGTGCGAGTAATAGCTGCCTCCGCCGACGACCGCGCGTACGGTGCGCCGCCCGCCAGCTAGCACTTGGACGCGGGCACCGATGGCGTTTCGATTGGACTCCGTCCCTTGCAGGGCTACGGAGATGGCATTGGAGTGCAGATTAGTGTTCTTCAGGAGCGTGGGCCGCTGGTTCAGACTCACGATCACGACCTCGGGATGGCCATCACCGTCTAGGTCGCCGGATGCCATCCCCCGCGCCGGCCGGGAGACTTCAAGTGCCGGTCCCGCGAATTCCGTAATGTCCTTGAACGTACCGTTGCCCGAATTGCGATAGAGAACCGTGGGCTGATGGTAGGTCTCGCCGACCGGAGCCCCATCGACCTCCGGGTACACATGGCCGTTGGCTAGAAGCAGGTCGGGCAAGCCGTCTTCGTCGGCATCTAGGAATAGCGCGCCCCATCCCAGCAACTGCCGAGTGCCCAGCCCCGCGTCGAACGCCACATCCTCGTAGAACTGGCCGTCTTCGTTGTTGTAGAGGGACGGCAGGTCGCCCGAGAAATTTGTTTTCGCGATGTCCAGGTACCCGTTCCCGTCGTAGTCCGCCACCGCAACGCCCATCCCCGCTTGGAATTGGCCGTCGGCGCTGTAAGCAACGCCGACTTCCTCTCCGATCTCAGTGAACGTGCCGTCGCCGTTGTTGCTGTACAGCAGGCTCGGCGTCATGTCGCAGGCCACGTAGATGTCCGTGTCCCCGTCGTTGTCGAAGTCGGCGGCGACCACGCCTAGTCCGTACCGGCCGCCGGGCATGAGGATCCCGGATTCCGCCGAGACGTCCTTGAACTTCCCGTCGCCCGTGTTGCGGTAGAGCGCGTTGTGCGCCCGGGGAAGCCCGCGCGGTCCGCACATGACTGGAATGCCCTTCCATTCGCACGCCCCGTCCTCCCCGGGCTTGGGCGTGTTCTCGGGGTCGAAATCGACGTAATTGGCGACAAACAGGTCGAGCAAGCCGTCGCTGTCGAAATCGAGGAACGCGCAGCCGGACCCCCACCGTCGCTCACCGCTCGGCTGTCCGAGTCCCGCGCTGCCGTCTTTGAAGCGGCCCTTCCGGTTGCGGTAGAGCACGTTGGAGCCGAAATACGTGACGAGCAGGTCGTCCCAGCCGTCGTTGTCGATGTCTCCTACGCACGCGGCCTGCCCCCAGCCTGTCGCATCGAGTCCGACGTCGTCGGGTGCAAGCCGGAATTCCCCGAAGCCGTCGTTCAAATACAGCGCGGAAAGCGGACTTTCCCCTGCCGCTTCAAGTTCCATCGTCGTCCCGTTGACGATGAATATGTCGTTGTCGCCGTCCCGGTCGAAGTCGAAGATGGCCGCTCCGGTGCCGGTCGTCTCGATGATGTACGTGCTCGCTCGGGGACTGCCGTACGTAACCTCTTGCACCAAGCCGGCGGATTGGGCGATGTCGACGTATCGCGGAGCGTCGCCGAAGGACGCGCAGGGAAGGATCGCGCTGACCGCCAGCATCCCGAGCCAAGCCCGTTGGTGCGGCCATACGCATTCAATCGAGCGGATTCCATGCATGGGTCGGACGACGTGCTCGGATTGGTTTTGCACTGCCAGAGGCGCGGTCGACGCCCTGGATTTCTACAGTACTGAATCGCTGGCGGGTTCGAGATTCGAAGACCGCCCTGGGACGACATGCGAAAAAGGCCCCGCCCGAAGGCGGGGCCTTGACTGACGACGCTGACGAGATGCCTAGAACATGAACCGCAGAGCGAATTGGAAGTTCCTGTTCAAGCCGGCGCGCGTACCGAAGATCTGCCCGAAATCGGGGTTTCCTTGCGTGGAACTTGGCCGGTTGTACTGCGGTGTGTTGAAGAGATTGAAGGATTCGATGCGGAACTGCACCTTGGCAGTCTCGGTGATCGGGAAATCCTTGAACAAGGACAGGTCAACCGTCTGGGTCGGCGGGCCGATATTGCTGTAGTTGCCCAATGCTCCGAACGTTCCCACGGCCGGGTCCTGGAATGCCGAAGTGTCGAACCATTGCTCGGGCGACCGCCCGCCCGACGGTGCCGCGTTCGGATTCCTGCCGGAGACTGGATCGGGCCGTGTCGTGCCGCTGCAAGAGCAGACAGCGTTACTCGTGCCCACGTTGAAGTAGTTGCCCGTCTGGAGGGTCAGGATGCCGTTCATCTGCCAGCCCCCGATGATCACTCGCGCAGCTGCGCTGTCGAGATCGTTGCCGAACGGCAAGCGCCAGTTTCCGCTCAGCACGAATCGGTGCCGCACGTCAAAGCTGGCGTGGGCGTACTCGAGCGATTGGTGCGGGGTGCGATTGCCCGGACCGCCCGAGAGGGTCGTGCCGGTGTCAGCTAGCGCGTGTCCCCACGTGTAGGCTGCGAGGAATCCGACTCCGTCGGAATAGCGTTTGTCCAGCTTGGCCGTGAACGCGTTGTACGTCGACCGGCCGTTGCTGTTGGTGAACGAAATTCCCGTGTTCCCGACAAACTTGAAGGGACGCCGGTTCGCGCCCGGAATATTGGGTCGCGGGTCGTTGACTGTTGGATTGCCGTTGTAATTGTCCGTCAGTCGATTCCCCTTCGAGCCGATGTAGGCGACCTCGAGAACCGAGTTCCAGCCGAGATCCCGCTGCAAGTTGAAGTTCCACTTGTTCACGAGCGGCCAGCGCCTCTGGGTGTACAGCGACCGGAACGAAATCGGAGCCGGGAGAGTGAACGCATCCGTGGGGAACCCGTCAGAGAAATTCGCCACGAATGGGTTTTGGTCGGATGGCCTCTCCTTGACGAAGCGCGTCTCTTGGTTGAACGGGACGTTCTCCCCTCGATTCGGATTGCCACCCTCGTTCTCTTCGGCACCGTAGAAAATGCCGTAACCGGCCCGGATCACGGTTCCCGGCATCACCTCGTAGGCGAATCCGATGCGGGGGGCGATATTCGTCCGATCCCATTCCGTCAAGTAGGTCGAAGCCACCCCGCGCTCGATCGCGATCTCGGGGTAGTCAGTGGCGAAGTTCGGCGGTAGCGGGGCGTCTTGGTCCTTGCCCTTGGGGATCACCAGCGTGGGCTGGGAATGATCGGCACCGAAAACGTCGAGGTGCGCCTGGCGGCCGAACTTCTCGCCGATCGGCGTTGTCAACTCGTAGCGCACGCCGATGTTGACCGTCAGTTTGGACGACACCTTCCAGTCGTCTTGCACGAAGAACGAATAGGCGTCCTTGAACGACGAGATGAAGTTCGCGGTCGTGATGCGCGCCCAGTCCACGTCGCCTAGCAGCCACGACGCCATGCCGTCTCCCGTGTCGGGGAAGCCCACTTGGTTCGAGTCGTTGCGATTGAATCGCATCTGACCGCGCGGCGATGGAACTTGGAAGAACGGGAAGCCGATCGGGCGGTACTCCGCGCCGAACTTGATGGCGTGCGAGCCCTTGTTCCAAGAGACGTTCTGGATGAAGTCCCACACGTTGTTGTATTCCTGCGTGGGCAGCCATTCGGAACCGCCGACGGTGCTGTAGCCTTGCGGGCCGAGCCGCATGAGGCCGCCGTTGTTGGTAGTGAACGGATTCAGTCCGCCGAAGCCCAGTTCTTGGAACGAGTTCGTGTCGGCGTTTGCCTGCACGCGGGTCGTGATCAGCCGGGAATACGCGACGCGCGACTCGGTGATGAACGTCGGCGACCAGATCTTCGTGTAGCTCATCATCGCGGCGCGGCTGAGATTCTCCTCCGTCTCGCCGAGGAAGCCGCCCGCATCGAGGTAACCCGGCAGCGGCGGTGTCTGGAACTTCTGCTCATCGATCCAGCTGATGCTGCCGAACAAGCTGTCATTGTCGGAAATGCGGTGGTCGATGCGCACGTCCCACTGCTTCACGTCGCGCGTGGCATTGCGCGTGGTGAAGTAATTCCCGCCAGGCCGTGCCCCCGCGCCGGTGAGCTTTTGGTTTTCTTGCGGGTACTGGCTGATCAGCGTCGAGGCGATGCTGTCGAACCGGTCGCTAGGGATTCGGTTGTTCGGGAACGCGTCGCGGATGACCGTGCCATCGACTTCGCGCTGCGTGTCGCGGTCGAAAATCTGACCCCGGTAGACGTTGCGTCCGAGCGCGTCGGCTCCGAGAACGTCATTCATGACAAGCATGTTCGAGAAGTCGCCGTTGGCCATGCCGGGGCTCGGCACCGTGAGCGTGCTGGAGAGGCTTCCGTCCCGGATGATCGTGCCTTGGTAGTCGGCGAACCAGAAGGTCCGGTTCCTGGCGATCGGCCCCCCGACCGCCGCGCCGAACTGGTTCTGCTTGAACGCCTGCCGCGGCTTCTCGTTGCGGTTGTTCTCCCACGTGTTGGCGTTCGCCTTGTCGTTCTGCAGGAACTCGAAGACCGTGCCGTGGATGTCGTTGGTGCCCGATTTGATCGTGACGTTCACGACGCCGCCGGCGGCGCGCCCGTATTCGGCGTTGTATCCGTTGGTCAGGATCTGCATCTCGCCGATCGCTTCGACCGAGGGGCCCACGACGTACGCGGTCTGGTTGATGAAGTCGATCACGTTGACGTTGTTATCGACGCCGTTCAGCAAGAAGTTGTTCTGGCCGTTCGAGCGGACCCCGTTGGCCGAGAATCCGCCGCCCGCCGCATCGCGCGCGCCGGGTTCGGCCGGTACGACCGCCGGAACCGTGCGGGCCAGGAACGCGAAGCGCCGCTGTCCGCCGAGTGGCAGCTCGCTGGTCTGCCGATTCTCCAAGGTTCCGCCCATCTGCGTGGTCTCGGTCTGCAAGGCCGGGGGCGTCGCCAGAATCTCGATCGTTTCCGTGACCTCGCCGATTTCCAGAACGAAGTTCGTCTGGACTCGACCGGCCGACTGCAGGATCACTCCGTTCTGCACCGAGCGCTTGAATCCCGGCGACTCGCACGAGATGGTGTAAACGCCAGGCTTGATGAGCGGGCGGATGAAGTTGCCGACCGCGTCGGACTCGACCACGTCGGAGACGCCTGTCGACTCTTCCGTGATGGTGATCGTGGCGCCCGGGATCGCGGCGCCGGACGGATCCGTGACGCTGCCGAGCAGTGTGCCCATGTCTCGCTGGGCGAATCCGATTCCCGCCCCGGTGATGGCAAGGGCGAGAACCAGGATTAGAGACAGTACATCTCTGCGCATCTAACTTTCTTTCACTCCTCTGACGGCCCGACGGCCTAGACAGAAATTGAATTATGGGCAGGTGCTTGGTGGGAAGACCCAAAACCCACGAAATCATCATAGCGCACCCTCCAGGGACTGGCAACCCGAGTCTTCGCTCAGGACGCGGAGGCCATCGGCATGATTGTTCGACGCCGGTTTCGATCCCGCGTGCCGAGCAACGCTCGCCCCTCTCAACTGCCATTTAGCAACCGAGGATTTCGCTTTGCCGCTTCAGCGCGCCGCACGATCTCAACCGTCCGCGCCCCGAGCGCTAGCGTTCTTCGTGTCTGATCTCCGGTCTCGACGACCCGAGATCCGCATCGATCGCCCAGCGGCCGAACCGTGCCGTTGGATTGCCCACGCGAACGGCCCGTTTGACCTAGAGCTGTAGACGAGACGTGACCGCCTCGACGGTCCTCTCTAGCCGTTGCTGGTCTGGCGGGATTGTTAGGATACAAGCGGGTTCCAGCCACTCTCGGCGCACGGTCCGAGGCCTCGAGCGGAGTGCCAAAGTACAGTCCAGAGCTCCAGCGGCACATCGACAACGGCCTGTTCGACAGGCTGCCAGCGACCTTCGCGGTCTACTCGCTGGATCGCATCAGGGACTGGAACAAGCTATTCCCCGCCGAGCAAGGCTATTTCGAGCGGCTCTTCGGTCTGCTCGCGCGTTCATCCGACGAATCCGTCGACCAGCTCTTCGCGCCCTTGCGCGATGTCGAAAGCAAGATGAACGTGGGGGACGGCATCTGGCGGAGCAAGCGCTTCACTTTGGAGCATGTCGATTTCCTCCAGCGCAGCACGCACTTGAAGGAGTGGCGCGAGGCCGTCGCCGCAGTCTTTAGTCGCATCGACCCGCTCCTCGATGCCGAGGTTGCTCGTTCCGGAAATCCTCGCTTGGTGGTCGTGGCCTCTCCGTCCGAGCTGCCGATGGGCCCTGACAGGATGTGGACGCGCATCCGCGAGCAAGGGACTACGATCCCCTTGGCAGTGGACGAAACGGATGGCTTGGACGACTACTTGGCGAAGCTGCTCACCGGTGCTCCGCGCATCCGGCGTGCCCCTAGCCTCTACGACCTCTATGCCGAAGGGCGAGCGAAGCACCCGTTTGACGCGTGGGTGGTCGAGGCGGAAGATCCGATCCTGCGGCTCGCGCAATCATTCGAGGGCTGGGTAGGCCTGAGCTACACGCGACTCGGCGACCTGCGCCGGGTATTGATGCGCGAAGTGAATGAGTTGGTGACGCAAGACAAGATCCCTGGTCCCCGGCAACTCGGCGAGCGCTTGCAGAAGATGAACCCGGGAGCACTTCGCCGGGCGGCCGGCCGGGATCCCGTGATGCAGGATTTCCTGCATTCCGTGTTGCTCAACGGGAACGGGACGCTCTTGATCAACAACACCTTCGTCGAGTGGGCATCGCTGCAGGCCATTCGTCGCGCCAGACCGTCATTGCTGCTTTGCTCCTTCGGAATCCGCAACAAGGTCAAGCCGTTCAGCAGCCTCCTGATTTACTCCGATCAGGAAGAGACGAATCCGATCCCGACCCAAGCCGACATGCTGGGGTCGTACGTCGACTTGGAAGTGTTCTACCAGTACATCTGGCAGGAATGCGGAAAGTACGCGGAGTACCGGCGCAACACCGCCTATCTGTTCGTCGGCGTTGGCATGGATGCTCTATTCGTCATCGCGCCCCCGGATTTTCCGCTGCTGAACTCCCGCCGACCGCAGAAGCTCGAGGAGGTGTTTCAAACCTGCGTGAATTGGCTCGTATTGGAAGTGCCGAGCTCCGGGTGAATCATGGCCCGTGCCCCGCATCCCATCCCCGCTGCGACGGGCGGATCAATGTCGCCGCCCCGACTGGATCGCATGATCCCGCGCTACGCTAAACCTATGGAGTCGACCGCCGGACGCAGGTTCGTGCGACTCTTGACCGGACTCGCGGCATTGGCCATCGCGCTCTGCGGTGTGCCCGCAGGCGTTGCGGACGAACGCGAGGTACTGGAGAAGATACTGATCTCGGGGCGCTTGGATACCGTCGGCCTACGCTCCTCGGACCGCCTGAAACCGATCGCCCGCCTAGCGCCGGGAGACCCGCCGTTACTGGCGTTCAGGTACTTGGAGGACAGGAAACGCCATCGCTTCGGAAAGCTGGATCTGATGATGGACGATGCCGGCCACTAGCACACTCCGCGCCGCATTCCGAGGCCTCGCGGCGACACTCCTTCTTGTTCCGGGTCTGGTGGCGGACCAGCCGTTTGAGCGTGGATTGCAGTTGTTCGACGAAGGCGAGTACGCATCCGCCCAGCGGAGCTTCCGCAGTTCGGCCGACCCGCGCGCCGCTGCCATGCAGGCTGTCGTGGAAGCTGCGCTGGGCGGATGCGCCGATGCGCTGCCGAGACTCGCGAAGGCGGCAGCGGGCCAGGATCCCACCGTAGCGAGGCTGGTCGGACTCGCTGCGGCGCGGTGCTCGATAGCGGGCAAGAAATTCGACGCCGCGCTAGCCGTTCTCAACACGCTTCAGGCCGGCTATCCCGCCGACCCGGACGTGCTGTACGAGACAGCGAGGCTCTACCTCAAGGGCTGGAACGAAGCGGTCGCCGCGATGTTCACGTCGGCTCCGGCGTCTTTTCGAGTGAACCAGCTCTCAGCGGAGATCTTTGAGATCCAAGGCCGGTACGATGACGCGGTTCGAGAGTATCGCAAGGCGATCGAGAAGGCTCCGGGAACGATCAATCTGCACTACCGGCTCGGGCGGGCGATTCTGATGCGATCCCACGAGCCCGCCGCGCTCGAGGAAGCTCTCGTCGAATTCCAAGCCGAGTTGGACTTGAATCCGAACGACGCTGCCGCGGAATTCCAAGTCGGGCAGATTCTGCAGGTCTTGGGCCGGGCGGACGAGGCGGAAACGCACTTCGCCCGCGCCGTGGAGCTAGACGCCGAGTTTCCGGAAGCATTGGTAGCGCTCGCGAAGGAGCGCTTGCGACAGGCACGATTCGAGGAAGCCATCGGGATGCTGGAACAGGCGTTGGCATTGCATCCCGATAGCGAGCCGGCCCACTACAGCCTGATGCTTGCGTATCGCAACGCCGGTCGCCGCGAGGATGCCGAGCGCGTCCAAGAGGATCTGGATCGGTTGCGCGAACCCGCGGAGGGCGAGTTTACCGAGTTCCTCAAGCGCATCGGCGAAGCCCCATGAGGCCGGTGACGGCTCGGCTGGCTGCCGCATTGCTCGTAGCATGCGGATCGATCTGGGCTACGCCCGTCCGTTACGTGGACATAGCTGCCGAGGCAGGACTCACGCACGTCTTTCCAAACGGCGGGGACGAGGCGAAGGAATGGATCCTCGAGACCACCGGGAGCGGGGCCGCCTTCCTCGATTTCGACGTTGATGGCTTGCCGGATGCGTTCTTGGTTTCGGGGGATGGGGGCACCAACCGGCTTTACCGCAATTTGGGGGATAGGCGTTTCGCGGATGTCACCGAGCAGGTCGGGCTGCAGAGCGAGGGCTGGGGTCAGGGCGCGTGCGCGGGCGATATCGACAACGATGGGTTCATCGACCTGTTCGTGACGTATTGGGGACGCAATCGTCTCTACAGGAACGTCAACGGACAGCGCTTCGCGTCCGCTCCGGTGCCGGACACCGGAAGCTACAGCACAGGTTGCGCGTTCCTCGATTTCGACTCGGATGGCGACTTGGATCTCTTCATCGCGAACTACCTGGAGTTCGACTTCAAGACGACGCCGCGGCCCGGCCAGCACCCGTACTGCTTCTATCGCAATGCGCCCGTGGCTTGCGGTCCCCGCGGTCTGCCGTTCGAGCGCAACGAACTGCTCCGGAACGACGGCGACGGCAAGTTCACCGATGTGTCACGGTCGAGCGGGATTGCCACGCCTAGCCGCAACTACTCGCTCGGTGCCGTCACTGGAGACTTCACGAAGGATGGACTTACCGACATCTATGTCGCATGCGACCGTACGCCCTCGATCCTTTATGTCAACCAAGGCGACGGGACCTTTCGTGACGAGGCGATGCTGCGCGGCGCGGCCTTGGACGAGCACGGCAAGGCCCTGTCCGGAATGGGCGTGGCTGCGGGCGACTTCGACCGTGACGGTGCGGCGGATATCTTCCGGACCAACTTCTCCGACGAGCGATCCACGCTGTATGCCAATCGTGGAAACGGCGACTTCGACGACTCCACGGTCCCGCTCGGCTTGGGCGTGAACACAAGCTTCGTCGGCTGGGGCTGCGTTTTTCTGGATCTGGACCACGATGGCTGGCGGGATGTCCTGCTCGTCAACGGCCACGTTTTTCCCGAGGTGGACGATCTAGTGGACACCGACCTCCGGTACCGCCAGCCCGCTGTCCTCTACCGCAACATCGATGGCCAGCGATTCCGCGACATCTCGGCATCCGCCGGGCCCGGCATTCTGGCGTCGCGGGCGGCTCGGGGCATGGCCACCGCAGACATCGACAATGACGGGCAGTTGGAAATCCTTATCAACAGCCAGAATGCCGCGCCGGCCCTGTTGGATGCAGAGGCGCCCGCGGGCGGGCGTTGGATCCTGCTCCAACTGGAGGGGACGCAGTCGAACCGTAGCGCGATCGGCGCTCGCGTCCGCGTCGAGAGCCCGAGCGGGACACAGTACAGCGAAGTGCGAGGTGGCGGCAGCTACCTCTCGCAAAGCGATTTGCGCCTGCACTTCGGACTGGGCGAGGACGAGCACGCGAACGTCGAAGTACGCTGGCCTAGTGGCAAGCGCCAATCGGTGAACCGGCTCGAGTCCGGACGCTTGCACAGAATCCAAGAACCGAGCGTCAAGTGAGTGTGCCGCTTCGATCTTTCAGGTCCGGGAATTGGGATTACGTCGACGTCGTGAAACAGGGCTACGGGCTATCGTGAAGGCCAATGGGCGGAGCCAGCCGAGAGCGTTGAGTTCGCGTATGCCAGTCTTGGATCGTCGCGACTTCTTGGCCTGCCTGACGGCCGGCGCGTCGTTTCGCGCCGCGCCTGTCGCTTCCGCCGCTGACTTTCCGTTCAGCTTCCGCCAGCCCGGCCCGTGCGCCGATCTCGCGCCCTTGGTGGACGCGGCTAACGATACCTTCGCCGGTGAGCGTCGTGGAATGCAGATCGAGGAGGTGCTGCGAAACACGCTGCTGTGGGGCAGTTTGCCCGTGCCACCGGGGTTTCGCGGTCCCTCGCCGATGCCCGCGCGATACGAAGATTCCGATGGCGTGATGGTGGCTCGCTATGTGCCGTCCGACGAAGGATTCACAGAGGGCCTTGATCGCTGGGTCGCATCGCTCGGTAGCGTGCGTAGAGCGCTGTTCCATGCACTCCCTGACGAGGTGGTGCGATTCGAAATCAGTTCCGAGTCCGTCAACGGCTTGGAACACCGGGTCGGCCACTGGCGAATGGCATTCAGGGGACGAACCCTGAGCCGGTTCGAGCCGCTCGACGAGACATTGGTGCGTTCACCTGAGCCGCTCTTCCGCGACGTGACCGCGGATCTGTTCGATGCCACGCCGGGTTTCCGAGAGCAATTGGCCAAGGGCGTGCCGTACTGGCGGTCGCGGCTGGATTCAGCGACGGGGATCGATGTGTACGGCAACCAAGGCATCGCGGTCGGTGATGTCGATGGGGACGGATGGGACGAGATTTACGTATGCCAGCCAGGGGGCTTGCCGAACCGGATCTATAGCCGCGTCGAAGACGGTCGCTGGCTGGACCGTACCGACGAGGCTGGCGTAGGCATCCTCGACAACACCAGCCAGGCGTTGTTCCTCGACCTTCGCAATACGGGGGTTCAGGATCTCGTCGCGCTGACTTCCAGCGGACCGCTGCTATTCGTCAACGACGGTTCGGGCCGGTTCCGCCACCGCCCGAGTGCGTTTCGCTTCGCAACCCCGGCCAAGGGAACCTTCGTCGGCATGGCTGCGGCCGACTACGATCGCGATGGCAAGGTCGACCTCTACCTGTGCTCCTACATCTACTTCCGGAGCGAGGATCAGTACAGCTACCCGGCTCCCTACCACGACGCCCGCAACGGCCCTCCCAACTTCCTCTTCCGGAATCGATTGACCGAGGCTGGCGATGGGTTCTTCGAAGACGTGACGGATTCGTCGGGAATGGCCGAGAATAACGACCGCTACAGCTTCGCAGCCGCTTGGTGCGACTACGACGGCGACGGCTGGCCCGAACTGTATGTCGCGAACGATTTCGGGCGGAACAACCTGTACAAGAGGATTGACGGCCGCTACCAGGACATCGCCGCCCGCGCAGGAGTGGAGGACATCGGTCCGGGCATGAGTGCCGCTTGGTTCGACTACAACCGGGACGGCCGGTTAGACCTCTATGTCACCAATATGTGGACCGCGGCAGGTCAGCGCGTCGCAGCCGATCCGAGCTTCGGTCCGGTGCGCGCGGGGGCTGCCCCCTCGGCGTACCGCGGACACACCAAAGGGAACTCGCTATATCGCAACGGGACCGGGGAGGGGTTCGAATACGCGGGTGCCTCCGAGGGCGTTGAGATGGGTCGCTGGGCATGGTCTGGCGATGGCTTCGATTTCGACTTGGACGGCACCCCCGAGATTCTGGTCACGGCCGGAATGATCTCGCATTCCCGCGAGAAGGACCTGTGCAGCTTCTTCTGGAGGCGGGTGGTAGCGGAATCGCCGGCGGAAGCCACTCCCGCAACCGGTTACGAGGACGGCTGGAACTGCCTGAACCAAATGGTTCGAGAGGACTTCAGTTGGAGCGGGCACGAGCCCAATGTCTTCTACGCCCGGAGGGGAGGGACCTATCGCGATTTCTCGGGCGTCTCCGGACTTGATCGCGCGATGGACAGTCGCGCGTTCGCGGTTACCGACTTGGATGGCGACGGGCGACCCGACCTATTGCTGAAGAGCAGGCTCGGCCCGCAGTTGATGGCGTTCCGCAACGACTCGGCCGGCGACCGCCAGGCACTGGTCATCGAATTAGAAGGGACGCGATCGAATCGAGACGCGATCGGGGCGATCGTTCGCGTTGCAACCGAAGAAGGCGTTTCGGCCCAAGTGCTCTCGGCTGGATCGGGATACATTTCCCAGCACACGAAACGGTTGCATTTCGGCCTTGGCAGTGAAGCGGTCGCGAAGAGCGTAATCGTGCAATGGCCTTCAGGGGAGGGGCAGGAATTCGAGGGGCTCGAGCCGGGCTATCGCTATCGGATCAAGGAGGGCGTGCCCGATTACGAGCGATTCCGCTTGGTCC
This sequence comes from Bryobacterales bacterium, assembly GCA_965242625.1. Classification (GTDB taxonomy): domain Bacteria; phylum Acidobacteriota; class Terriglobia; order Bryobacterales; family UBA6623; genus VXMF01. Next base: position 3,952,421 of record CBDEST010000005.1, read on the forward strand.
CGCGAAGACCACCGGGCAGGCCCAGACGATCACTACCCGTCCATAACTTCCATGTCTTTGAACCGACTTGGCTCCGGGACGCGGTTCCGCTGCCGGAGGAAGCATCCGAGGGCTTCCTTTTCTTGACTGACGGCGGGCTGGCAAGCCCTCCGACCGCCCTGCCGCACCGAGTGGTCGACCTGCGGGCCGAGGCCCCGGACAGGGCTGCGGCGTTCGCCATCTTCCGGCGGTATCTCTTCGACTATCGAACGCGCCTCAGCTTGCCCATGACGCTGTTGGTTGACAACAACGGCCACGCCCGCAAGGTCTATCCGGGGATTCCGCCCGCGCCGGAACTGCAACGCGATTACGAGATCTACAAGGGGCGCGGAAATCCGCCCCGAGGGCTGCCCTTCCGCGGCCGGTACTACGGGTTCCCGAGACGCAATCACTTCCAGATGGGTTCCGCGTTCATGCAGGCGGGTTACCCGCACCTCGCCAAGCCCTATCTTGTCGAGGCGTCGAGGATGGTGGGAGGGAACTTCAAGGCATCGCTGGCTGTAGGGCAGATCGAGTTGGAGGCAGGGAACCTCGCGGAAGCCGAGCGGTACTTGAGCATCGCTCGGGAACTGGAGCCAGACTCCCCTGAACTTTGGAACAACTTCGGAGGACTCGCCATGGCGCGTGGGGATCACCTGAGAGCCCTGGAAAACTTCCAGCGGGCTCTGGACCTGAATCCGGAGTTGTCTTACGCCTTGGTCAACGCCGCCCAGACGCAAAGCCAGCTCAATAACCCCGGAGAGGCCGAGCGACTCCTGCGGCGCGCCCTGGAGGTCGATTCCGGCGACGCCGAGGCTGCGAACAAGCTGGGCCTCGTCCTTGCCAAGCAAGGACGGTTGGACGAGGCCCGCTGGCTGTTCCAGCAGGCGATCGAGAACAAACGGGATTACGCCGAGGCGATCAATAATCTCGCGGTGCTGTACCTGCGGTCCGGCCAAGTCAGCGATGCAGCTGCGGCACTGCGCTTCGGTATTGAGCAAGTGCCGGATTTCGACACGTTCTATATGAATCTCGCACGCATTCACGTCGAGCGTGGAGACTATGCCACGGCGCGAGACGTGCTAGGAGCCCTGCTCCAACGCAAGCCCGGGCACGAAGCGGCCGCCAGAGCTTTGGCGCAGATCCGATTCCGCTAGGGAGTCGCTGGGATTCCGGGAATTGGAATCGGTTCGAGCGCGGATCCCTCGGGTGTCACGGGGCCAAGAACAAGGGCTCGATGTGGCGGTCGAACAAGTTCTCGGTCACGTTCCGGGAAATGCTCTCTTCGCACTCCTTCAGCATCCCCAAGTACCGGTCGCCCATCTTTGCCGCGATCTTGTAGCCGACATGGAGGAGCTGACGGAAGTGCGGATTGAACTCCGGACAATTCTGGTCGTGTCTCAGGGCCGCAGTGTACTGCGAGGCATCCCAGCTGCGGACCTCAGCGGGAGAGGGCAGTGCGTCAGGATCGATGTCGATGACGGCGGCGTAGGGAGCGCACAATGCGTCCCTGGCGGCGAAAGCCTCCGCGTAGACATCCTTCGCTAGGACGAGCCCCTCTCCGTCCGCTTCTGCCAAGCCGATCAGTTCCTCAAGCCAGTTGGTGCCTGCGGTCTTGACATGCACGCCCGCGCTGGAGTTGCGGATCCCGTCGCGGATCGCGCCATAAATCGAGAATTTGTCGGAACCGGAATGCACGCTCAGCTTCAGACCATTCGGCAGACCGTAGGCTTCCACCGCGTGCCGGATCACCGCGATGTCATCGGAGAACTCCTTGCTGAACTGCTGCGGGTCGCCGACATAGTCGACGCCCTTGTTGAATCGCCCCGTGAACTTCGGCGCGATGGTCTGGATCGGTATGCCCTCGTCAGCGATTGCCGCGAGGATGACCAGAAGTTCAGCGGGGGTCTGTGGATTGTCGGTCTCGTCCATCGAAACCTCTGTGATGAACGAGCCCTGACCCTTGGCTGCCTCGATGTGGCGGTAGATGCGACCGGCCTCTTGCACAGCGAAGAGGAACTGGGTGGCGGTCGCTTCGACGCTCTCGCGAGTCGTCTCGAACGGCTCGTCGATTCCTTCGATCTCGATCCGACCGAGGAGCTCCGGGTGGCGCGCGATCAGGCTGTCGACGGCCGTGCGCGCGGGTGCCTTGCCGATGGCGTATGCGACATCCAAGGTGAAGAAGTCGCTCGTGTCAAGATAGCCGTCGACAGTGTCCAGATTGATGTGATCGGCGTCCACGTAGTAGGGACGCGTCCAAGCAAGGTCGTGGACTGCTGCGTCGGCGGCGTTACGCACGGTGGGCGGCTCAGTGCCGACCGTGAGGTGTTCGCGGTGGGACTTGTTCCAAGTCGGGATCACCGAGACGCCACGATCAGCGGCAAGCATGCAGGCCCGCAACTGTGGCTTCGCTTGGTGGGCGAAGCGATCCCCGACGCCGAAGGTGTATTTTTCGATCTGCATTCCGATGAGGAAGGGCGCACGATGCGGTCGCCGCCCTCGGCTATCTTAGCGAAGGGCCTCGCAACGCTGACGGAAGTTTCGAGACTGGTACTGCGGCGCAGGCAGCGCGAACTTCACCTGACCCTCATGCCTCGTACTCCGATGCGCGGTGACCCGCTGCATTCGGCACGGTACCCAGTGAACATCCAGTGAGTGCGACTACGCAGCGAAACCTTGGGCACTTGCCAAACGGCACCTGATTGGGGTATAACGTAGTCACTGGCTTGAGCGCTGGCAGGGCTAGGAGCCTGTTGAAAAAGTCCGTCGGCTCGCGAGGTTCACGGTATCGGCGGTCGAAAACCCCCAAAATGGCGGAAATCTGGCCTTCAGTAGGCCCGGCTGCCCATGTTGGGGCCGTATCGACATCCAGAGGCGACCATCGACACCGCTGTTGACACTTTTGCAACAGGCTCCTAGGCGGGCGACCAGATGCCTTCGGAGCGCGGTTAGATCGCTCTCCCGGCCAGCCTGTCGCGGCTGGCGAAAGCGTAGTCACCCGTAGCGACGGTCAGTTGCGTGGTCATCTGCGCAACGAGTGAGAGGTTTCATGGACAAAGCATTCAGTAGTGACGAAATCCCGCTCGCAGATCTGCTCCGAAGCGCGGACCGCGGGGCCTTGCAACTGCCGGACTTCCAGCGCGGCTGGGTCTGGGATGACAACCACATCAAGAGTCTACTGGCGTCCATTTCCCTGTCGTATCCGATTGGCGCCGTGATGACACTCAAGACGGGCGGCGCAGATATTAGCTTCGCGCCCCGCCCGCTGGAGGGTGCCAAGTGCGGTACGGTAAAGCCAGACATGCTCCTGCTCGACGGTCAGCAGCGGATGACTTCCCTGTTCCTGGCATTGAAGTCCCAAGAGCCGGTTCCTACCCGTGACGCACGGGGGCACGAGATTAATCGACACTATTATGCGAACATCGCCGCATCGATCAATCCAAATCTCGACAGAGAGGAGGACGCAATCATAAGCGTACCTGAAGGTCGAATCATCAAGTCTAATTTTGGCAAAACCATAAAACTAGACTTAAGCACTCGTGACAAGGAAATCAAGGCCGGAATGTTTCCTTTGGATATCATCCTTGATTCAGATGAAACCCTCGATTGGCAAATGAGTTATCTTGAATCGGAAAACGGCAAGGTGGCGGACCTAATCAATCAGTGGAAGCGATTCGGTACGGAAATTATCAAGCCGTTTAACCATTACCAAGTCCCTGTAATTCAACTGGACAAGTCAACAACTAAGGAAGCAGTCTGTCAAGTATTTGAAAAAGTCAATACTGGTGGAGTTACGCTAACCGTGTTCGAACTACTCACCGCAACCTATGCGGCGGAAGAATTCAAGTTGCGAGACGATTGGGACTGGCGGCGTGAGAAATTTAGGGAACATGATATCCTCAACTACATCCAAAAGACTGAGTTTCTGCAACTTGTAACATTGCTCTCTACGTTCGATAAACGAAGGCAAGCACTTGCTGATGGACATTCTGAGGATAAAGCTGCAGGTGTTTCTTGTAAGCGACGGGAAATTCTCCGTCTCCCTTTAAGTGAGTACAAGAAATGGGCAGATTCTGCAATGGATGGTTTAGCTAGAGCGGCGAGATTCTTAAAGGGCGAATGTGTGTATCAGCGGAGAGATCTGCCGTATGCATCCCAACTAATTCCATTGGCAGCGATATTCGGCGTCTTGGGCGATGTTGCTGAAACATTCCAGAATCGGCAACGGCTGAGCCGGTGGTACTGGTGCGGAGTCTTGGGTGAACTCTATGGTGGATCTACTGACACACGGCTCGCAAATGACATCCAGGATTGCGTGGATTGGCTACGCAAACCAGACGACCATGAGATCCCTAGGACTGTGCGTGATGCGCAATTTCAGGCAGGTCGTTTGCTTGCACTGCGGACCCGAATAAGTGCTGCCTATAAAGGGTTATATGCACTGCAGATGAAATCCGGTGGCCGCGAATTTCGAACCGGCGACGCAATTGATAACGATTCTTACGTGGATCAAGCAATCGATATTCATCACATATTCCCGAGGAGGTGGTGTGAGAATAACGGTATTTCAGCCGGTATCGCGAATTGCATCGTCAACAAGACTGCAATCGACGCACATACAAGTCGCATTATTCGTGGGCATGCGCCCAGTCAGTACCTGCCACAAATCGAGAAAGATGAGGGTATCGATCACCATCTTCTTGACCGAGTCTTACGGTCACACGATATCGACCCAGTTGCATTGAGGCATGACGACTTTGGGTCATTTTTCAATGATCGATTTGAAGGTCTCATTCAGCAGATCGAACGAATTATGGGGAAGATGGTAAATCGCGGTATAGAAGGCGACGAGAGTCCGTTTATCGAAGTACTTGGTGCCCGTCAGGTTGACAAGGTGATGGCGTTAATCAGAGCTGGAGAAAGTGAGACAGTTGAGTTTAAGGCAACCGGTCGCAAGAATCTCTTCACAAAAAAGAAAGACCCTAGAATCGAGTGGGCAGTGGTCAAATCACTGTGTGCCTTCCTGAACTTAGACGGAGGTACGCTCTTGGTTGGTGTCGGTGATGACGGAACCATCGTCGGCATCGAAGAAGACTTTCCATTCTTGAAGGTTGGAAACACAGATCATTGGTCCCTGTGGCTAATGAATCGAATCGTTCAAGCAGCAAACCCTGTCGCAGCCACCTATCTCAAAGTGTCTTTCGCTGAGATCGATGGAAAAACCGTTGCAAGGATTGATGTAAAGCCAAGCATCAGTCCAGTGTTTGCAGCCGAAAAAGAGGGTCGCAAACTTTTCTTTGTGCGGACAGGTCCTGCTACTGTAGAACTAGGCGGGGAGGATTTGGTGCAGTTCTTGAAGAAGGACTTTGGCATGTAATAGGATCCCGTCCTAGGCGCATTAAAGGTCTTGTTTTGCACCGGCAACGATACACAACCAAGCATGCGCCGCCAGAGGCGTCGCTATGTGCATCAGGGTCGGCAAGTCTAACCTAATCTATCGCCACCGGTTCCCGAATCAATCGCACAAGTCCGTCGACCCGCCAGACCCACCGGATCGGCAGTCTAGAACCCTCGAAGCCACGGGAGGCTGGATTCCACGGGTCGAGACAGACGCTCCGCAGGGACGTGCCGACATCCGGGGCAGGCTGTCGATGCCCCTCCTGACACTGATGCAGCCGGCACCTCGCTTCGATGCGAGCGCCATCGCACGTGCCGCCGGTCGGAGGGATGTCGGGACGCAGGCCACTCGATGTTGACATTGCCGTACGCACGTGGCTGGTCGCGCAAAATCGATTTGCGTTCACGGGTGGCACTGGAGTGTGATTGAAGCGTGCTGAGGAATTGGGCCAGAACCGCCTATACTTGGAACGTATGGGTCTGAATCGTCTATTGGGACAAAGCGGAGACGGCGACCTCTGCCCGTTCGCGTCCGGTTTCGGCGAGATGCCACCGTACTTCGCCGGGCGCAGCACTCAGCAGCGTGCCGCGGTGAAGTGCTTGGATGCGATGCGGGCGGGCGGACGGTTCGGGGGGTGCTTGGTATTGTGGGGTCCACGCGGCAATGGCAAGACGGCGATGCTTGAGTGGACGGCTAGGGAAGCGCGCGAACGAGGAGTCCAAGTCCTGAATTACGCGGCTGCCGCACTCGAGACGAAAGAGGAGTTGATGAAAAGGGTCGCGGGGCGACCTCGGTGGACTGAACGAGTCGCAGAAATCCCTTGGAGTGGCTTGCGCTGGAGGACGCGGGCTCAGGTTGAAGATGCACTAGACGACATTCTCGTGCGCCGCCTCCGTAAAGCCCCGCTCGCTCTCTTGATCGACGAAGCCCACACTCTCGAACCGTCAGTTGGACAGCTCATCTTGAATGCGGTTCAGATGTTGGCCAGCAGCGATGGTGCGATTCTGCTCGTCCTAGCGGGGACGCCCATCCTTGCAGACCGCTTGGCCGAGATGCAGTCAACCTTCTGGGAACGGAGCGAAGTCCTACCATTCAACATCCTCTCCAAGCAGGACGCTAGCGATGCAATCCGAATCCCATTCGAGTCCGCCGGTCGAACCATTAGTGTCGATGCGTTGGCGGGAGTCGTGTCTGCGAGCAACGGGTATCCGTACTTCCTTCAGAGTTGGGGCACGCTGCTATGGAGCGATCTTGGTCAATCTGCTGCACATGTGACGGAGAGTGACGTTAGAAGAGTCCAATCTGATTTTGACCGCATGCGTGATCAGCTCTACCAGATCAGACTGAGGGAACTCAAACGATTAGAGCTCTTCAAAGCCGCTGTCGCGGTGGCTAGAGCCTACGGTAGCGCACAAGACCTCCATGAGGCTGAGATTGCAGCGGCGCTGGAACCGATCATTGCGAGCGAGGGTACAAGTCGAGACACCGACTCAGTTGCGGCAACGATCAGTCGCCTTGAGAGTGTAGGGTTCATTTGGCAGCCTGGCTGCGCGAGGCCCGACTGCTATGCGCGAGGGATTCCCAGTCTGATGGACTACGTGCTGAAGGCGGCTGGTTCTGTCACTTCAGCAACGAGGGTCTGACCAGAGACTTCCTGATGGTCAGACTTTGCGTTCAGCCAGCGCAAGCGTCAAGTTGCGACCCACGGCCGGGTCGCGATTGACTCACGGTCGGTTGACGCGGGGAGTCGAGGTTCTGTTCGGAGCAGCCGTAGTTCTGCCTGCGGTACCACAATCCAGTTGCCGTGAAAGGACTCCCCAGATGGTCTATCGTAGGTCTATAGGCTACTCAGGGAGTCGAGAGCGTCCAACGACGCAAACGGCATTGATAGTACACACTCATCGTTAAGGTGGGATCTGTACGGACGAACGGAGCGGAATCAAACCAGCGAGGGCGGTTGAATATGGCAGGACAGGAACTAGAGTGTGTGTGCAAAACGGGCGACGCCCACGAGTCCTTCTTGAATTCGAAGCTCGCGCATTTCTTGAGGACGCGCGGACTTGAAGTGCAGGCCGAGCAGTGGGCTGTCGACGTACCCACTGGCAGGCACAATCGAGTCGACCTACTAGCGGAACTCGAGAGTCGCGCAGCAGCGATCGAGGCCGAGTTCCACCCCGGTACCAATGTCGAACGCGAAGCCGCCGGGCGTTTGACCGCACCGCCATTGTACTGGCGAGGCCTCCCGGTGAAGGATGCGTTCAAACTCATCTACCCCGCCAGCATCAAGCACTTGCCTGAGAGCGAGGCGCTGACTGCCTTGCTGGATTCCGACCGCCTTCGCTTCGCTCGGGGGTTCCTTTCCGGTGAGAGCGTAGCTTGGGAGCGTTGGGAGCAGGGCAGTGCCATCACGCTTGCCCAGACTCTGCACGACCATTGGAAGTGTACTGCGGCGATCAGCGACATTGATGCGATCGTGCGACGGGCGGCCGATGCGATTGACGTTGCGAGCGAGATCCTCGAGCGACTGCCGGAATTCTCCAAATCGGGAGAGGACGGCGATCTTGCCGTGACCGCGCCGCTGATTTGGCTGAACGCCATGCTGTTCCAGCAGTTACTTGCCACTGACCTAGTGGTTGCTCGGCTGCCTAGTAGCGATTGCGGAGTGCGGGTTCCTCCCTTGGACCCTCAGGTGGAGCCTTCGGCCCTGATCTCGCAATGGGAAAGAATCCTCACGGTCAACTGGTGGCCGGTTTTTCACGTCGCCAAGGAATCCCTGCGAGTTGCTCGGCCGCCGCATAGCGCGAACGCTGTTCGCGTGCTGGCCGCCGCCGCCCTGGAGATCGCGGACACCGGGGCGGTCCGTCGGCACGACGTGGCGGGCCGTATCTTCCACCGCCTGCTTGATACCCGCAAGTTTCTTGCGACCAATTACACCACGATCCCGGCCGCGATCCTCTTGACGGGTTTGGCCTTTGACGATCGAATTCCTAAGTGGCGCGATTTCCCTTGGGACAGCCCCAAGGACCAATCGCTCCGTTTCGTTGATCCGGCCTGCGGCAGTGGCACGCTCTTGATGGCGGCAGTCCAAGAGGTTCGCAAACGATTCCGTCGGGCCGAGCTCGCTGACATCAGCGGAGCGACCCGCACCCTCCTCGAGGAGGCCGTGCATGGCTATGACGTCGTACCCGCTGCTGTGAACCTTACGGCGGCCACGCTGTCGATGGCCGAAACACGCCAGGTGATCCACGACATGCCGATTTGCTTGATGCCGCACGGCGTGGTGGAGGGCGTTCCACGGCTGGGGGCGCTAGATTTCCTGCCTCGCGCACCTGCCCATAAGGGAGTCCAGCAGGCTTTCATGTTTCAAGAGCTCCTACCTCCGCCGCAACGCACGGATGGGTCTGGCGAGCACCACGCGGAAGCGCAGTTTCCGGCGGCCGACCTGTTTCTCTCGAATCCGCCCTACACGCGGGCTGGCGGTCCAGGGGACGCGGCCAACACCGACTGGAACCCGCTGTTCGGATCGCTCTTGTCCCGGGATGACTCGGAGGATATGAAGCGAGCATTGAAGCGGACGCTCGAGGGTACACCGGCGAGCACATACGCGGGCCTCGGTTCGGCGTTCGTGTTGCTGGCCGCCGAACGGCTTGCGGCCGGGGGGCGCTGCGCATTCGTTCTGCCGGCCACGCTGCTCACTGGCAGTCGGTGGGAGCCGGTCCGTAAGCTCTTGCTGGAACAATTTCGCATTGACTGGGTGGTGGTCAGTCATGACGAGCGCCACCGGGCGCATCGGGTCACGCTTCCCGGTCGCCTGTGGGCGGGTTTCTCGGAATCCACGCGATTCGCGGAGACTTTGGTAGTTGGCACGCGGATCGGGGAAGGGGATAGCAGGGACGGCTGGACGCGCTTCGTGAACTTGCGCCGGAATCCAGACCAGCCGACCGAGGCACTCGCCTTGGTTCGGTCGCTCTTGGCAACGGATGATCCGGATGGCTCGCCCAACGCGGAGATTCGAATTGGCGACACAGCGTGGGGAGTGATTGAGTTCGTGCGCCAAGCCGCGCTTACCCCAGCACGTTGGTTTCATGGGACCTTCTTGCGGGGTCGATTGACCAGCGCAACGGTCGGCTTCATCCAAGGGAGGCGCGTGGGTCTAGCAGGCGAGGCGGGAGTGGCATTGCGAAAGCTCGGCGAGGTTTGCGAATTCGGACCGTACGAAATGCAAATCAAGAACCCTACGCAAGGGCTGTTCGAGATCGTTGAGACGGAGGATGCGACGCGCGCTGGACACCCGGCACTGTGGCACCACAAGTCGTCGCATGTCTGCTGCCTCGAGCAGTCGGCTAACGCCCGGTTGCTTCCGCGAACGGATCGGGACGCCGCCGCCTAGGCTGTAATGCTCGGCAAGGCCGGGCGACTGCATCTTGCGCGTGGACTGCGCCACGCCCCGCAGAGGTTGGCGGCAGTGATTACAGACGAACGAATGCTCGGCGTGACTTCATGGATCACGCTGTCGCCGAAGAACCCGCGACCTGGAGTCGAGGAGGTGCTGTGCCTATGGCTGAATGGAACCGTCGGAATGCTGCTGAGGGTGGTCGGAGCCAACCGTCCGTATCTGGGGCGCAGCGTAGTGCCAAGCGAGGTGGCCCAGCAGATGCTCGTCTTGGACATTGATTCCTTGACCGACGATCAACTCGCATCAGCCAAGAACATCTACCGCGAACTCTCGAGTGTCGAACTGCAGGGATTCGCACACATAGGGGACGATCCGCAACGACGATTGCTAGATCGTAGATTGTGGGAAGAGGTGCTCCGATCCGAGATGGCGTCCGAAGTCGACCAACTCGCGAAGGCGTTCCAACTTGAACCGCTGATGACGACGAGGCACTGACTTGGCGCTGGGCCCAGTTGAAGACTTGAATAGGATCCGGCATCACCGCCACGGGGGTTTCCCGTGTCCGGTCAGGAGGAGAACCCGTTTCACGATTGGCCCGAAGTAGGTTCGCATATGCGCCCCACATGTTCCGTGGTGGTGACGCGATTGAGTGCGGTGGGCGCGACAGCCTCAGAAAGCAGTCCCTGCGAGCTGGCGGCGGTCGACACCCACGTCCAAGCCCTATACGAAGATTCCCAGCGGCTCGAAGTCACCCTTGAGGATCTCTGCAACACCCTCCTGACCCATCCACTCTGCGATCATCGTCGCGTAGACCCGCCGGAAGTCAGTAGTCATTTTCAAGTTCCCGCCGTCCGTATCGGTCAGGCTGGGGTGCTTGCCATAGAAGCCGCCCTTGACTCCGTTGCCGACGATGAACATCGGCCCTGCGGTGCCATGATCCGTGCCTCGGCTGGCGTTCTCCTCGATACGCCTCCCGAATTCAGTGAAGACCATCATCGCGACGTCGTCTGAGCGACCAATGCGCTTGATGTCCTTCATGAAACCCCGAATCGCGTCGGCTGCGTACATGAGCAGTCGGCTGTGCAGGTCGGCTTGATGCACATGCGTATCGAATGCGTTGCCACGGTACGTCACGTAGTACACGCGTGTGGGCAACCCTGCGGCAATCAGGGCCGCCACCTTCTGCAGGTCGGACCCAAGCCCGCCGCCGATTCCGTAATCGACGGGTGTACGGTAAGACGCCCAAGCGTCACGAATCGTCGCCCCGCTCTTGACCGCATTCCGAGCCGTTGACCGCAAGAACCCGAGCGTCTCGTTCGCCGAGGCGCCAGCCAATCCGAGTCTGGAAATCAGATCCTGCTCTGCCGGCGATCCGGTCCTGCGCAATTGAGCCGGGTCGTCAAAGACGAGCGGGGAATGCAGTCTGCTCCTGACTGCCAGCGACTGCGAACTGGCGATGTTCACGATCGCGTTGGGTTTGTTCGGGGTCGCATGCGCGTCGGCGAAGCGACCGATCCAGCCGAGAGACTCACCGCCGTTCGGGACGCCGGTATGCCAGAAGCCCATGGATGCGAAGTGCGACAGGCTCGGACGCGGATAGCCGCATCCCTCGATGATCGCCATCTGGCCGTCCTTGTAGAGGCGCTCGAATCCCGTTAGCGAAGGGTGGAAGCCTCTGTCTTCGGTAACTGCGATCGCATTCCGCTTCTGGATCGCGATGCTGGGCCGCACCCGGTAGTACTCGTCGTCGAGGTAAGGCACCACGGTGTTGAGTCCGTCGTTGCCGCCGGTAAGTTCGACGACTACCAAGATGCGTTGCGGGTGCCGCTCGCGGTCGCCGTCCAGGGCCTCGGCCGCCAACGCGCTGGAAACGCTCTGCAGGACTCCCGGCAGGGCGAGCGGCACGCCGAAACCGCACAGGCCTGGCCACAGGAATGCTCGCCGTGACTTTTTGGAAGCGAATGGACGATGCCGCATGACGTTACCCCAACTGGAATTCCGGCGAACTCACGATGACATAGAGCACCCTGCGCAGGGCTTCCTCGACTCGCGCCGAACGACCGCCAAGCTCGTCAGACCCGATCCGATCCCTCAAGAAGTCAACGAGCTGCGAGCGATCCGCCTCTCTCAGGTTCACGCGCAGGAACCGCGCCAGCAGATGGTCGACCGCTCCTTCCGATGAAGTGGCCCCGGCACGCTTGACGAGCGCGCTGAGACTCACGCCAACCGCATGTCTGGGGACGAGCTTGACCCTCTCGAAGGCCAACACGTATCCGCGATACCCGCCGTAGCGCGTGTTGTAGTCCTCGTCGGCGTCAGCCAACATGCTGGATCCCGAATCGCCTGATCGCGTTGCGTTCGTGATGTTCATGCCTTGCGCAAGCCGTTCCTCTACGCGCCGGTAGATTGCTGGCAGCCTGCGGTCCGGGTGCCCGAATTCAGCGAGTGTCGGAGGGAACAGCACGCTCCGCAACAGGTTGCCTCGATCCAGCAGGGAAGCAGGGGTGATCCAAGTCCGGCCGCCCTCCCATCCCGCCACGTTCGGCGGATACAGCAGCGACTGGCCGAGACGCCCTGTGAGCTGGTTGAAATCCGGTACTGTCGGCAACCTGCTCACGCCGAGCTTTCTGTAGGTGGACACGACGAGCTGCGCGGGACTCTTGATCTGCGTCCCGACCGATAGCGAACTGTAGAAATCCCGCGACAGGAAGATCGTCTTGAGCAATGGCTTGATTTCGTACCCGGATTCCGAGAGCAACTCCCCCAACGCCTCGCGCATCGGCACGGATATGTCCGCGCGGACGAAGAACCGGTAGATCTTGGCGGCGATGAATTCCGCCGTAGCTGGCTGGTCGAGGATGATCTCGATGATCTCCTCGCCCCCGAACCGGCCTTTTCGTCCCAGGAACGCCTTCGGGCCGTCGTCGTGCAGATGGGAATCGAATCGAAAGCTCGTGACGTCGTTGGTCCACCCGGTGAACGCGCGCGACGCTTCGCGGATGTCTCGCTCCGTGTAGTTGCCGACGCCCATCGTGAAGAGTTCCAACAACTCGCGCCCGAAGTTCTCGTTCGGGTGATCCTTGACGTTCTCGCCGTTGTCCAGGTAGACGAGCATGGCGGGGTCGCGCATGATCCCCAGCAGCAAGTCGCGAAAGCTGCCTGTCGCAAGGCGGCGCAGCATTCGATTCTGGGCGAGCATCAAGCGGTAATCGCGGACCTTGCCTTCCGACGTCGCGAAGTGGCCGTGCCAGAAGAGCGTCATCTTCTCTTCGAGCGGTCGCGGCGTGGTGACCATCCGGTCCGCCCACCACAATGCCAGTCGCTTCGTTTCCAGCACGTTTGACCGCAACCCGTAGAAGAACTTGTCCACGACCGGTTGCAGCCGACGCGACGCGCCGTCCGGCAGCACCTCCACGCCCAACGAAATTCCTCGCTCGCGGGCGATCCGCACGGATTCGGCCCGGCTCGGCGGGAATGGATCCATCCCGGGATCCCAGATTCCCGACTCTTCGAAGTCCGCGAGCCCCGACCCATCCACGGCTTCGTACGCGACGATCCGCTCGACAGCTTCCTCCGGCGAGAGTGCGGAGAGTTCCCGAACCTCCTCCGGGGTCGCTCCGAATCCGGCCCTCTCGATCAAGTGACTGGCTCGGTCGTAATTCCATTCCTCCGCCGCCAGCGGGCTCAGTTCATCGACCCACGCAGAGGGTGCATCGGACGCCGCCTGCCCAAGTGCCGCAGTCGTCGCGAGGCTGGCGCACCAGATCAGGGCACTTCGGGATCGGAGTAGATCATGCATATCTCGATGGCCGTCCGACGCTCACAGGCACCGGACTCGAAGCGGAACACAAGACAGCTCGCCGGACGTGGTTGTTCGTTTGCCAACGGGCACGTAAAGCCGCTGTCCAGTTAGATGCTACTTGATGGCCAAGGTTGATGGTTTCCTTGGGGCACCTCTCTTGTCGTTGCGGGTCATCCGACACGCTACCGGTCTAAACTGGATTCGACTCGCGCCGCACGGTAGCGGTTCGAGTCCGCCCGGTGCCGCGCTCGCCAATTCCCGCGAGCGCGTAGCGCATAGGTGCCGGACGCTTGACTGCGTTGATTGCTTGAAGGAGATACGCCCAATTGCCAGGAGTACTTGAGGGGGTCCGCGTGGTGGACTTTGGTCGCTACATCGCCGGACCTTGGTGCGCCGCGCTGCTAGCAGACTTTGGCGCTGACGTCATTCGGGTCGAAAAGATTGATGGCGGTGAGGATCGTTTCCTTACCCAGATGAGCGACTCGGATGGCAGTGGCGCGATGTTCCTGCAAGTGAACCGCAACAAGAAGGGACTCACGCTGGATCCGACAACTCCGGAGGGTAGGGAGGTCCAGGATCGGCTGGTCGCGACCGCCGACATCGTGGTCGCCAACATGCCGGATCGCGCCCTGAAAAAGCTAGGTCTCGACTACCCCTCGCTCAAGGCCATTCGCAAGGACATCATCTTGGTCTCGACTACCTGCTTCGGTGCTACCGGACCCTACAGCGCTCGGGTCGGATTCGACGGTCTCGCGCAGGCCATGTGCGGAAACATGCACTTGTCCGGTGACCCGGATTTGCCCATGAGATCGTACTCGCCATGGGTCGACTTCGGCACGGCCGCGCTCGGCGCGTTGGGTGCTGTGGTCGCCCTCTTGGCTCGCCGACAGACCGGTTGCGGACAGGAGGTGCAAAGCGCCTTGCTGGCAACGGCGCTGACCACGGCAAGTCCCGCGCTAATCGAGCAAGCTGTCAAGGAACGCGATCGTGTCGCGACGGGCAATCGGGGCCAGCTCAACGCACCAGCGGATGTGTTTGCCACCAAGGACGGGCACATCCTAGTGTTCGTTTCCGGCGCTCCGATGTACGCCCGGTGGGTGAAGCTGATCGGCGAGAGCGAATGGCTGGAGGACGAGCGATTCCAGACCGATGACTCGCGCGGCGATCACGGCGAGATCTTCAGCGAACGCATGCAGCGATGGTGTGCCGAGCGCACAACCGAGACCGCGTTGGACGAACTGGCTGCTGCGCGCCTCCCGGCCGGGCCGGTGTACTCGCCGCAGCAGGCTCTAGACGATCCGCAGGTGAACGATGGCGGATTCTTGGAACGTGTCAACTATCCCGGCGCGGCCCGAGCAGCACCGCTGATCACGACGCCGGTCCGGCTATTGGAAACGCCCGGCAGCGTGCGAACCCGGGCGCCCATGCTTGGCGAACACACAGACGAGATTCTTGCCGATCTGGGCTACAGCGAAGACCGGGTCCGGGAGTTGCGAGCCGCGCGAGCGGTCTGAGCGATCGCGGGGCCGACGGCGCATCGTTCTTGAAGGCTCAGGAATTGCGGTTGAATTCCCCTTGCGTCCGCTCCGAGCTGGCGCTGTCACGCCGATTCGCGGAGAAGCTCGCGCAAGGTGTCGGCGACTTCTGCGCGGGGGACATCCTTCTGGCCGAAGCGCGCCGCCTTCCACGATTCGTGATCTCCCACGGTGCCTCCTTGCTGGCCCGCAACCGCCATTTGCTTGATCGTGACCACGCCTCGCTCGGCTTCGTTGCTGCCCAAGAGCACCGCGAAAGGTATGCCGAGCTTGTTGGCGCGCTTGAGCTGCTTGCCAAGCCGACCGCCGCTCACGTCAATCTCGGTTCGGATCCCGGAGCGCCTCAACTCGAACCCGAGCTGCATGCATTCCGCGGACAACGCGTCGTCCATCACGGTGACCAGAACCTGAGCCGTCGTCCTGCGCTGCGCGCCTCCGCGCAGATGCTCCATCGCCGCTAGCAAGCGGTCCACGCCAAGCGAGGCGCCGGTCGCCGGCAGCGCGGGTCCCCCGAAGCGAGCGACGAGGCCGTCGTACCGTCCTCCGCCGAACACCGAGCCGAATTGCGGCGCGTCCAGTAGCACCGCCTCGAACACCGGACCGGTGTAATAGGCCAGCCCACGCGCGATGCTTACGTCCAGAGCCACCCTGTCGCTGTGATAGCCCAGTGCGCCGAGGGTCGACGAGAGAGTCTCGATCAGCGTCAGTTCCTCGGCACTTCCCTCGACCTCAGAGAATAGAGATCCAAGCTGCGCGAGTACCGCAGATCGCGTATCGCCCTTGATCGACAGGAATTCCTCGATGACGCCCACTTGGCGCGGGTCCAGTCCAACACCTCGAATCCGATCCCCTGACGAGTCGGTGTAGCCGGCGGTCAACTCGAGCTTGACCTTGTCGAGGCCGATCTTGTCCAACTTGTCGAGAACCCGAAATACGTCTTGGGCGAGAGCCCCGGGGATGTCGGCGCGCTTGAGCAGCAGGTTGAGAACTGTTCTGCTCGAGAAGCGCACCCGGTACGGCCCGACATCGAGTGCCGTCAGCGCGTCGCAGATGGCCGCGAGGATTTCGACATCCGCCCGGCCGCACGGGGCGCCCACCGAGTCGATGTCGAATTGCGTGAACTGGCGGTAGCGGCCCGGGTCGGGCTTGTCCGCCCGCCAGACTTGGGACACTTGATACCGGCGGAATGGCAGGGGGATCTCTTGGTATTGGCTGATCACCCGCGATAACGGCACCGTAAGGTCGAACCGCAAGCCGAGCGGCTCTTCCTCCGGGCTAGCGACACGGAATATCGACTGCTGCGCTTCTTGACCCGCGGAACCGGAAAGCACGTCGAGGTATTCGATCGCGGGGGTTTCCAATGGGGAGAAGCCGTAATTCTCGTAAACCTCGCGAACGGTTTCGACAAGGCTCTGACGGGCAATCATAGCCTCGGGCAACAGGTCGCGAAGACCGCGAGAGATACGGGGCTTGATGCTCATACGCCGACAATCCCAACATATCACGCACTGCTGTGCGCCCCGACTCCGTCCCGTGCGGCGGGCTCTCCACGCCGGTTGGTACTGCCCGAAGCGAGGGCGTCGGACGGGTCAACCGAGGCGCGAGCCAGCGACCGTTGGTCGCTGGCTCGATGTTCCCGGTTCGGAGTGCCGCGCGCGGCGATTTGCATGGCGCCCAACCGCCCTAGTAACCTAATACCTATAGGCACTCGCCTTAATCGGAGAGGTCCAAATCATGTCCACTCAGCGTTCGTCCACCTTCCGCATCGCCTGCGGCCTCGGCTGCGGGATCGCGTTGCTCGCAACCACTCTTTGGGGTGCGGGATTCTGGGACAAGAAGGACTTCAAGCAGTGGAGCGCGAAGGAAGTCATGCGCGTCCTCGAGAACTCCCCGTGGGCGAAGCGCGTCACGATCCAGACCGGGCAGGCAATGAACGCCTTCAGCGGCGGCGGCGGCGGACGTCGCGCTGGCGGCGGCGGAGGAGGCATCCCGGGCGGCGGTGGCGGTGGTGCCGGTAGGGGCGGCGGTGGTGCCGGTCGAGGTGGTGGTGGCGGCGGTTTCGGCGGTGGCGGCGGAGCGCCCATGCAAGGGCCTCCTCCGATTTCGCTCCTGATTCGCTTCGCCCAGGCGGCGCCAGTCAAGCAAGCCATCATCAAGTCGCATATGGGCGAGAGCACGGAAGTCCCGCCGCAGATGCAGCAATACCTCGACAACGAGGAGCCTTACTACGTAGTGGCCGTGCTTGGCATTCCGCAGGCCTTGGAACGGTTCGCGGAAGATCCGGTGCGCTTCTCTCAATCGGCGCGCTTACGGATCAAGAACAAGGATGACATCCTCGCCCAGAAGGCCGAGGTGGAACAGTCTGATCAGGGCCGGGTCATCTTCGTGTACTACTTTCCGCAGGATGTCCCCATCGAGATGGCGGACAAGGAAGTCGAGTTCTATATGAAGTTAGAGCGTCCGGCTATGGCTGGCGGATCCGGAGGACCGCGCGGGCAGCAAGGTCAACGTGGTCAGCGCGGGCAGCGGGCGGAAGGCCAGCAAGGTCAGCGTCCGAATCGCGGCCAAGGCGGCCAGCAAGGTCAGGGGCAGGGCGGCCAAGGTCGCCCCGGAGCTGGCCAAGGCGGTGCCAACCGGATGGCGTTTGCCCTCCTAGGCAAGGAAATCAAGAAGAGATTCCGCCTCAAGGACATGGTCTATCAGGGAGGGCTAGCGCTCTAGGCTCCTGATCTGCCCCTAGGCGTTAGATCTGAGTCAACTCTCGGTGTCGTAGTTCTGGCCATCCGATGGCCGGCGGCATTCGCGGGCCAAGCGATCACGCAGCCATGCCGTAGTGCAGCGGCTGGGACTCGCGCCCGCTTCGCCGACACAGGATCGTGGGCCTGAGGCTAAGCCTCGCTAGCCCTTGCCTTGGAATCTCGTCCCATTCCAATCGCCCGGTGTGGCGAGGGCAGGTTCCGAATCCACTCGCGATTGCGACTGCCCGCGGAGCAGGTAGCTCGATTCGCTGGTCTAGGCTAGAGCCAGCTCGATAATGCCCTTGCTGGCATCGACCCGTGTGATTCGAAACGAATGCACGGCCCCGGCCCTGAAGTGCTCCCCGACCTGCTCCTCCGAGCCGTCCTCGCGATCACCCTTCCAAGCCGACTCGAGCATCGTCTTCAAGGACGACAGGTCGGATGTCTGACCGAGGGCCGAACCCTTCTGCGGGGCTCCGCCGGACTTCAGGGGGCAGATTCCGCGCACTCCCGGTGCTACTTCGATCACGGCATTCGCGCCGTCGGCCGTCACGACCCTGCCCGTTACCGACTGGCCCACTTCGACCTCGGAAAGGAACACCTCGGCCTCGGTGGGTTCGAGCTGCTTCATCCCGATCTTGAGACGCTTGCGACTCGGATCGCATTCCAGCACCTTGACGCGGACCTGCTGGCCTTCGCGGAGCACATCGGCAGGGCTCCTCAGCCGCCGTTCCGAGGTGATGTCGGAGATGTGCAACAGCCCTTCGACACCTTCGACGACCTCCACGAACGCACCGAACGAGGTGATCTTCCGAACCGTGCCCGTGATGGCGGACCCGACCGGGAACGAGTCGCCGATCTTCGCCCACGGGTCGCCGAGCGCCTGCTTGAGCCCGAGGCTGATGCGCCTCTGCTTGGGGCGCATGTCCAGAACTAGCATCTCCACAACGTCACCGACCGAGACGATCTCGCTGGGATGCCGGACCCGCCTGGCGTACGACATGTCCGAGATATGGACCAAGCCCTCGATCCCGGGTAGCACTTCCACGAAAGCGCCGTACTCCATGATGCGTACGACCTTGCCGCGGATCCGTTCGTTGACCTTGATGCTCTCGGCCACGAGCGACCACGGCTCGGGCTGGAGCTGCTTGAGGCCGACGCCGATCTTGCCAGCCACGCGGTCGACCTTGAGGATCTCGACCTCGATTTCCTGGCCTCGCTCCAAGACATCCGAAGGATCGTTAACGCGCTGCCAAGAGATGTCGCTGACATGCAAGAGGCCATCGATGCCGCCGAGGTCTACGAACGCGCCGAATCTCCGCAACGTCCGTACCACGCCGTGTACGCGGTCGCCGACATTGAGCGTCGCTAGGACTTCGCCGCGCTTCTTGGCGCGGTCCGCTTCCAACAGAGCGCGCCGGTCTAGCACGACGTTCCGGTCAGCTTGGTCGCACTGACGAACCAGCGCTTGGATTTCCTGACCTACGAGTGCCTGCATCCCCGCCTCGGTGAGTTCCCCCGATCGCGAGGCGGGCATGAATCCGCGCACGCCGACATCGACGGCCAAGCCGCCCTTGACCGTGCCGATCACCTTGGCGATCACGGGCTGTCCCGATCGGTGCGCGGCTTCGAGCTGCTGCCAGCTGTCCGGTCGTTGCGTGGTGAGACTGCTTAGGAGCTTGTAGCCTTCCGGCGAACTCCCGGTCACCATGACTTCGACTGCCGCGCCGATCTCGAACTTTCCGGGCGCCAAGGCGTTCGGCTGGATGGGGAGGAAGGCCTCCGCCTTCTCGCCGATATCGACGAATACCCCGTCCGAGCGCTTGCCCACGACCGTGCCGCGGATCGAGTCGACTTCATCGTCGGCCGCCTTGCTCTTTTGCGCGCCTTGGTCCACGACGATCTGCTCGTAATCGAATTCGTCCGGGATCACGAAATCGTCGTCCTCTTCGGTCTCGTCGGCTCCCTCCGGGGCCCCGGGCAGTCCAGGCAATCCGGGTGCCGCTTGGTTCACCGGGGCGCCCGGTCCGGGTCCTGGCACGGGAGCGGAGGTCGCGTACGTGCCGTCGTCGCTATCGGGCATGGACTCGGTCGCCCGTGCGACGCTGCCAGCCCCGTCCGGGGCTGGCTCTTGATGTGGGTCGAGCGGGCCCTCGGGGACTGCGCTACCTCCAAGCAACTCTGTGGCTTCCGAATTCACTCGCTTCTCCTAACGAACCTGACTCCTATTTTTTCACATGCGGAACCGGCGGCCGCGCAGCCGTCGCGGTGACATGACGACGCCGGATGCTGACGTCCGGATCGCCGCCATCGCCCAAACCCCGAACGACTATAGCCACGCTTGAAATGCATCGCGACCGGCGTAGGTCGCCTGCGCCCCCAGTTCCGACTCGATTTCCAGCAGCCGGTTGTACTTGGCTACGCGGTCGCTACGGCAGGTCGACCCCGTCTTGATCTGTCCCCCGCCGCACGCCACGGCCAAGTCCGCGATGGTCGTGTCGGACGTCTCGCCGGAGCGGTGGGAAATGATGAAGGTGTAGTCGCTGTCGCGCGCCATCTGGATGCAGTCCAGCGTCTCCGTGACGGTCCCGATCTGGTTGAGCTTGATCAGGATCGAATTGGCGAGGCTGTCTGCGATGCCGTCCGCGAAGATCTTCTTGTTCGTGACGAACAGGTCGTCACCTACCAACTGCAACGCTGTACCGAGTTGCTCGGTACCGGTCCGCCACCCGGCCGCGTCGGTTTCCGAGAATCCGTCTTCCAGTGAAACCAGCGGATACTTTGCCGTCCAGTCCTTCCACATGGCGGCGAGTTCCGAGGCGGAGCGCTTGCTGCCGTCCGATTGGTCGAAGACATAGTCTCCGTCGCGGCAGAATTCGCTCGCTGCGGCGTCGAGTCCGATGAAGATCTCCTCGCCCGCCCGATACCCCGCCTTCTCGATAGCGTCGACCAGCAACTCCATCGGTTCCTCGTTGGACTTGAGTTCGGGGGCGAATCCGCCCTCGTCGCCCACGGCGGTTCCGTAGCCTTTGGACTTGAGGATAGCCTTCAAGGCGTGGAACGTCTCGGCGGCGGCGCGCAGGCCGGACGAGAAGCTGGACAGCCCGATGGGCAGGATCATGAACTCCTGGATATCGACGTTGTTGTCGGCATGCTGTCCGCCGTTCAATACGTTGAACATCGGCACCGGGAGCACGTAGCGCTCCCGATCGGCGAACCGTCGGTAGAGCGGAACCCCGTCTTCGGCGGCCTTGGCGTGCGCGACTGCCATCGACACGCCGAGGATTGCGTTGGCGCCGAGACGGCCCTTGTTCTCCGTGCCGTCGATCGCGATCAGCGTCTCGTCAATCAAGCGTTGGTCGTTGGCATCGAAGCCCTGCAGGGCCAGCAGGATTTCGGAGTTCACGTTCCCGACGGCCCGCAAAACTCCCTTGCCGAGGTACCGTTGCTTGTCCCCGTCGCGCAGTTCGACGGCCTCGTTGATTCCGGTCGAGGCACCGGACGGCACCCGCGCCGAGCCCTTGGCCCCCGATGCGAGCGTAACTTGAACTTGAAGAGTCGGATTCCCTCTCGAATCGAGGACTTCCAACGCGTGCAAGGTAGTGATAGCAGACATGGGTGCCGCGAGACCGACACTGACCGGCAGTCACTAGGCCGGATGTCGTGTCCTACCGCCCGGGAGAATGCCCCGAGCCCTAGAATTCCAGCGTAGCACGGCGCGGGACACGGCCCCGTTCCGGCCGAGCCGCGCCCCGACGGCGAAGCCGGCGGCGGGATGATCGGTCGTCACCCAGCGGTCTGTTGCCGCACTCTAGGTTCAAGCGATAGCCCCGCCGCTTGCCCCTCCTCCCGACGCTGCTTGCGACCGGCGCGCCCCTCGGCGAAGCTCTAGGATCGATCCCTACGGTCTCGTTGATGTCAAGGTCCGTGTCCGGTTGCACAGCCGCCCTCAGAGCTTCGCTTCGCCGGCCGTTGCTAGAGTTAGGTAGTGGCCTTTGTATCGGTGGAGGAGGCGCTAGCCGATTTCAGGCAGGGTCGCATGATCGTTGTCGTTGATGACAGCGATCGCGAGAACGAGGGGGACCTGACTCTCGCGGCCGAGCACGTCACGCCGGAAGCGATCAACTTCATGGCCACGCATGGGCGCGGTCTGATTTGCCTGGCGCTCACCGAGCAACGGCTTGACCATTTGGCGATTCCCCTCGTTTCGCCGCGCAATACTTCGCTGTTCGGAACTGCGTTCAGTGAGCCGATCGATGCAGCCCGCGGCGTGACAACCGGGATTTCAGCCGCGGATCGAGCGCACACCATCAGAGTGGCGATCGATCCAGCCACCCGAGGCCCCGATCTTGCCCGGCCCGGCCACGTGCAGACGTTGCGGGCGCGACGCGGCGGCGTACTCGTGCGCGCAGGCCAGACCGAGGCGGCGACGGATCTGGCGCGCCTCGCCGGACTCGTCCCTGCAGGCGTGATCTGCGAGGTGATGAACGAGGACGGCACGATGGCCCGCGTGCCGGATCTGCGGCGGTTTTGCGCCCTTCACGGCCTCAAGATGCTCACGGTGGCGAGTCTCGTCCGCTACAGGCTGGGGCACGAATCTTGCGTGCGTCGGGTCGCGGAAGGGATTGCCGAGACTGAGGCCGGGGACTTTCGCGCGATCGCCTATCGCACGGATCTGGACGACGAAATCCACTTGGCACTAGTCAAGGGTGAAGTCCGCGACGTTGAGGGTGTGCTCGTGCGCATGCACTCGCACGATCTCTTCGGGGATGTCTTCGCTTCCCGGACGAATCCTAGCTACCGCCAGATTCATGATTCGCTTGGGATGATCGCGGACGAGGGCCGGGGCGTCCTCGTGTACCTGCATCACAAGTCGCTCGGCTTCGGCCTGAAGGAAGTGCCCAGCGGAACCGGATCGATTCAGCCGCATCCGCAGCTCGCCAGGCCGACAGCTGCGGACTCGGGCTCGCGCATGCAGTACCGCGTTGGTCTCGGAGCGCAAATCCTGAAGGAGCTCGGCCTGCAGACGATTCGGCTGCTGACCAACCGGCCGCGCCGGGTCGCTGGCCTGGAAGGCTTCGGGATAAAGATTGTCGAGCAACTGCCGATCCGGTCCGCCGTGCCCGCAGGCAATGCGGCTGGCTAGGGTTGCTGCGCCAGATCCGCAGGCAAGCCACCCTGCATCAGTTGGCGTTCCCTTTCGGCGATCGTCTTGTGCAGGTCCCGTTCGCGCTTCGCATCCTTGGTCTTGCCGAGGCGCTGGTAGACGCGAGCGAGTCTGTAGTGGGGCTTCGATGCATCGGGGTTGAGTTCCACCGCCCGAATCAGGTGAGTCTCCGCTGCGTCGTATTCGCGCTTCTTTTCGAGCAGCACTCCTAGCTCGTAGTGCGACTCCCAGAAGTCGTCCTTTCGCGTGATCGACTCCCGCAGCAGGTTCTCGGCGGTTTGCAGTGCTTCCGGGTCGTTGCGGGCTCCCATCCGGGAAAGTAGCACTTGGCCGTAGAGAAACGGGCCGAGGGGATTCTCGGGTTGCCGCTGGTGGAACAGCCGCATCTGCTCCGTGACCTCTTCGATGCGGTTCCCCGCGTGCTGCAGCAGCCGCCCTAGGAAGGCGTGCGGCTGTTCCATGTCCGGGGACAGCTCGGCGGCCCTCAGGAAGTGGTCCACGGCCTGGCTGAAACTCCGCTGGCCGTACGCCGCGATGCCGAGACCGAGTTCGATAGCGGTGCTCTTGTCGAAGTAATCGCGACCGGCTAGGAACGCTTGCGTCGCGGCCTCGAAATCCAGTTGGCGCAGATAGAAGTGGCCGAGGTCGTAGTGCAAGGATTCCTCGTAGGGATCCGCCTCGACTGCAAGCTTGAGGTGCCGGAGCCCCGCTTCTAGCTGGCCCGCCATGGTGAAGGCCTTGCCCAGTGCGTTGTGCAATTCAGGGGAAGCGCCTCGATCCAGTGCGACCGTGCCGACTTCGGTCGCCTTCAGCGGCATGTCGGCTTGCAGGTAGAGAGAGACGGTTCGCAGGAACGCATCTCGGTCGCCACGCTCGCTACGGGCGAACCGCTCCTCCCACTTAGCTGCCTCAGCCCAGTTGCCGTAGTCCGAGTAGAACATCGCCAAGGCATGCTGGATCAGCGGGTCGTCCTCCCCGAAGCGTGCAGCTTGTGCCACGTGTCGGCTAGCTTGCTCGTGGAGATTCAGGATGCGGTAGACCTGCGCTAGGGCGATCCACGCCCGGGCCTCCTCGGGAGACTCCTCTAGAGCGGATTCGAGCAGGCCTTGCGCCGCGGGGACGTCACGCTGTTGAAGTGCCCGCAGGCCCCGCTGGATGAGGGCCTCGGCAGGCGGCCGTTGCTCTTGCGCCAAGGCCGTCCCCGAGCCGAGCAACAGCGTTGCGACCACTGCGAATAGTCGAGTACCGCCCACTAAAACTCAATATAGATTGTTTGCCCTCGCCCTGCCGTTCGGGAGCTAGTGCGTTGAGACCGGAGCGCGTCCCGATATCGCAGGGTTTTCCGAACAGGCGCACTCTAGCGGTCCTTCGGCCGCGACGCGCATCCTGTCGGGTCCGATGTACCTGCTGCGTTGAACCCCGACACGTCGCTTCAAGGCGACACGAGTTGGCTAGCGAGGATCGTTCGGACTACTCGGTCAAATCATCCGCCTCACTACCTGCGGTGCGTGGCACAATGAGAACGTGCCGAGCGTCGTTACACGGGATGCTGCCGATTCGACCCACCGAACGGCTTGGAACGGCATGCCCCGTTCAATGTCCGCAACGGAATCTGTCGGGTCGGTGGTGGACTTGTTCTGCGGTATCGGCGGGCTCTCGCACGGATTTCGATTGGAAGGCTTCTCGATCGCGTGCGGATACGACATTGATGAGGACTGCCGATTTCCATTCGAACGAAACAATGGCGCGCCGTTCGTCAACCGCGATGTCGCTCGGATTGACCCCGCCGAAGTGGCCCAGCGCTTCGATCCTCATCTCCCCAAGATCCTTGCAGGGTGTGCCCCCTGCCAGCCGTTCTCGTCCTATTCGAGAGGACGAGGCAAGCCGCAGTGGAGCCTGTTGAAGGACTTCGCGCGACTCGCCGCGGTGGTCGAGCCGGACATCGTGACCATGGAGAACGTTCCCCAGCTGGCGCGGTTTCAAGGCGGCGAAGGGTTCAGCGAGTTCGTGGAGGCGCTGCGCAAGAGTGGCTACAGCGTCAAGCACGATATCGTCCGGTGTACCGATTTCGGTATCCCGCAGTCCCGATCCCGTCTGGTCCTGATTGCGTCGAAGCTGGGTGAACCAGCCTTGCCGGAAGCTACTCACGCACCAAGCGAGTGCCCTACCGTGCGAGATGTTATCGGAGACTTGCCCGCGCTCGGTGCCGGTCATGCCGACAAGGATGATCCGATCCATCGGACGAGCATCATGTCGGATCTCAACCTAAGGCGCATTCGCGCGTCGCGGCCGGGCGGCACGTGGCGTGACTGGCCGCAAGACTTGGTCGCTGAGTGCCATCGCAAGGACGCTGGCCGACAGTACTTCGCGGTCTACGGCAGGATGGAGTGGGACCAGCCCGCTCCGACCATCACCACGCAATTCCATGGTTTCGGGAACGGGCGCTTCGGACATCCCGAGCAAGACCGGGCGCTGTCGATCCGGGAGGGCGCTCTGTTGCAAACGTTCCCTCGGGCCTACAAGTTCGTCCCTCGGGGCGAGTCAATCCGGATCACGGCCCTTGGCCGAATGATCGGAAACGCCGTGCCCGTTACACTGGGGCGTGTAATCGCACGCTCAATCAAAGCGCATTTGACAGGAGACTCTTCGTGACGGTCGATCCTCCCTACCGGATATGTCTGAGCCTTAATGATCTTGACCATTTGGGACTCAATCTCCACAGCAATGTGCCCGCGGTCCTGTCTGAAGTTATCGCGAACGCTTGGGACGCCGATGCGACGACAGTCAATGTCACGCTGAATGACAAGAATGGCAAGAGCCCCACGATCGTTATTCAAGACGACGGAGTCGGAATGACACGGAATGAGGTCAATGAACGGTTTCTGCTGGTGGGGTATCGTCGACGGCGCGGCCAGCCTGGGCTGACAGCGAAGGCTCGCCCTCCAATGGGACGGAAGGGGATTGGGAAGCTCTCGCTATTCTCCGTGGCCGATGAGATTGTCGTTGAGACCAGCCGGGACGGCCAGAAGAGTGCCTTCCGAATGTGCCTTGATGAGATTCAAGACACGATCGGGCGAGAGCCATCGAACAATGGCGTTGGGCAGTACTTCCCCGATGCGTTAGTTACGGACTCCGTAGATTTCGTGTGCGGATCGCGGATCACGTTGCGCGGATTGCGAAAGCGTCAAACCATCAGTACAGTGGATGCATTGCGAAGGAGACTTGCTAGACGCTTCTCGATCATCGGTCCACAGAAAGATTTCACCGTCACTGTGAACAACAGTCCGATCTGCCCTGCGGACCGCGGATATTATGACAAAATTCAGTATGTTTGGACTTATGGAAATCAGGTCGACACGGGTCTATTCCAGAATCTTTCCAGTCCTGATCATCAACGTCCTGATTCAGTCAATGGAACCGAGTTATCGATAAGTGGTTGGTTAGGTACGGTACACGAAAGCAAGCAATTACGTGGTGACGGGGGAGATAATTTAAATCGTATTGCAATCTTCATGAGAGGCAGGATGGTCCAAGAAGATATGTTACGAGATTTGACGGTGAGTGGTGTGTATTCGAGTTATTTGATTGGTGAGTTGCAAGTAGAGGGATTGGATACAGACGATGGAACTGGTTCGAAACCCGATGACGACATCGCTACGAGCAGCCGACAGAGTTTGGTCGAAGATGATCCGCGATATATTGCGCTTAGGGAGTTTCTACAGAAAGAACTAAAGCATATCGAGAGTTGTTGGGCAAAATTACGTGACCGCGATGGAGTTGTGAAAGCCACTAGGATTCCTCAGGTCGAGTCTTGGATCGAGAAATTGCCAGAGAAAGATGCTAGGGTTGCAAAAAGCTGGCTTGGGAAGATCAATAGAATCAGCATGGTGAACGAGAATGAGCGACGGAACTTGTTTAAGCATGCAGTGATTGCATTCGAGTTCTATCGTCTGAACCAGAGCATCGATGCATTGGAATCGCTCCCCGAGAATGATGTTGAGGCGACAATCGCCGCCTTTCAAAAACTCGATGTTCTAGAAGTCACCTTGTACAGCCAGATTGTACGAAATCGACTTGAAGTCATTAGGTCGCTACAGACGAAAGTAGACAAGAATGAAGTCGAACGGGTCATTCAAGAGTATATTTTCGACCATCTTTGGCTCCTCGATCCGTCATGGGATCGAGTTGACGGTACTGAAATAATGGAACGCCGGGTTGGAAACATGTTTGATGATATCGAGTCTTCATTGTCCGAAGATGAAAAGAAGGCGCGCATTGACATAAAATACCGACAGTCTGGATGTAAACACATTTTCATTGGATTAATGAGACCGAATGTGCGTTTCTCTGTCTTTGATCTTTGCAAGTATATTGGAAAGCACCACAATGGACTTCAGGATATATTGAACAAGAAATGCCTGCCGAATGAGTCTGTTGAATTCGTGTGTTTATTAGGGGAAGAACCGATTGAATTGTCTCACATTGATGGTCAACGTCTCGTGAAAGAACTGCTTAGAGTACAAGATGCTCGTTACGTGCTCTATGGTCAACTGCTAAGAGATGCGTTCAAAGCGTACGATGACTATCTGAAGCGTACGAAGCGATTCGACAATTTGAACAACGTAGTTCGAGCAATCGAGAATTACTCTGAATCAAGCCATTGAATCGACGATCACATTCATTGCCTCGTGGCCGTCCATGTCATTGATTCTCTTTCTCTAGATGGCTTGAACACAGTCGGGCTGTCTGGATTGATCGTGATTGCGACCGCCCTCCGACTCTCCACCAGTCGAGTGTATCTTGAGAGCGACTGTCGAGACTCGATTGCGCGAGGGTATGGTCCATCCTCTCGTACCCGCTTTCTCGAGCACTGTCCGAGACAAGGGATGCGGGATGCGGGATGATGGCCGCAATGAATCAACTTGATCGTGCTTGTGCGGTTGACGGTTCGAACTGAGTTCGCAGCGATGAGCGGGTCTCGCCGGTCGAAGGTTGCCTCGGTATCGACTGCCACGGGATGTGATTCCTCTGGATGCGTATCGAGACCGCTCGAGAACCTCGACAGGTGTCCATGTGCCGAATGTTAGCGTTCGGACCCCTGGCCCCTGCCGCGTCCCGTTGATCTCCGATTCGGTTGCCGGGTAGACAGCTCCACCCGCAGCACGCGCCAGACGGTGACCGGTGGCGGCCCTCCCGCGACCCAAGGGGGCGTCATCTTGATTTGCCCGGCAACTGGTCTTGCAGGCTGATGGTCGCTGCACCCCAGCTTCGCTACACTGCTTGCGATGACCCTTCGACCGTTCATCCTGTGTCTCGCGTGCGTTGTCCTGACGGGTTGCGGATCCAGTCCCGGGAGTGATCGTCCCAACATCTTGTTCGCGATCTGGGATGACGTCTCGTATCCGCACGTTTCCGCAGCCGGCTCTCGCATGGTCACGACTCCCGCGTTTGATCGGGTCGCCTCGGAAGGCGCACTGTTTCGCAATGCCTATGCACCGGCGCCGGGCTGCAGCCCGACGCGAGCGGCTTTCCTGACGGGACGCCACATCTGGATGATCGAGCAGGCGGGTACTCACGCGAGTTCATTCCCCGCATCCTATGCCTCGTATCAAGATCTACTGGAGGAGGCGGGGTACGCTGTCGGCTATACGGGCAAGCCTTGGGGACCCGGCAGGTGGGAAAAATCCGGTCGCACCCGCAACCCCGCCGGCCCCGCCTTCATGGAGCGCACTAGCGACCCTCCTTACAGCGGCATGCGTAACGTCGATTACGCCGGGAACTTTGAGGAGTTCTTCAAGCAGAAACCCGAGGGGCAGCCATTCAGCTTCTGGGTCGGCGGCAGCGAGGCTCACAGACGGTTTGAGAAGGGATCTTGGAAGCGAGCCGGCAAGCGATTAGAAGACGCGGAGGTGCCGCCGTTCCTGCCAGACACTCCAGAGATTCGCGAAGACCTCCTCGATTACGCGGTGGAGATCGAGTGGTTCGACTCGCATGTCGGGCGGATCCTTGACTTCCTCGCGGACCAGGGCGAGTTGGACAACACGCTCGTCATCGTGACGTCGGACAACGGCATGGCTTTCCCGCGCGCCAAGGCCAACGTATACGACTACGGAATCCACATGCCGCTAGCGGTACGACATCCTCGATCCGGCACTCCCGGTCGGGCGATCGATGATTTGGTGCAGTTCGTCGATTTGACTGCCACCATCGTCGACTACGCGGAAGTGCGGCACCCCGGGGGCGAGTCTGCCTTGGTGGGGCGGAGCATTCGAAACATTCTCGAGTCGTCTGAATCGGGAACCGTGGACGCGACGCGAAATCGCGCGTTCGCGGGCAGAGAGCGTCATTCGTCGTCTCGTTGGAACAATCTGACCTATCCGCAACGGGCGATGCGAACCCCGGACTACCTGTACATCCGCAACTTCAAGCCGAATCGCTGGCCCGCCGGCGCCCCCCAAAAGTACAGACCGGATGGCTCGTTGGAGCCGATGCATCTGGCGTATCACGATATCGATTCTTCGCCGACCCTGACCCAGTTGGTCGCACAGCGTGACGACGAAGAGATCGGCAGGTACTTGGACCTTGCGGTTGGCAAACGTCCGGAGGAAGAACTCTTCGACTTGGCGGCCGACCCGGGCTGCTTGGAAAACCTAGCGAAATCGCCGGACCATGCGGAGTTGCTGGCCGAGTTGCGGACGGAACTCGATGCGTACCTTGAGAAAACCGGTGATCCCCGAGCGACGGGCAACGGACGGATCTGGGACGACTACATCCGCTACTCGTCGGTTCGCCGCTTTCCTAGGCCTCCGGACGCCGGATCCGGCTATTGATCAGGATCTCGGTTTCAGTACAGCAGGTGGACCGCGAAGCCCAGCAGTGGCCAGAAGAACTGGCTGAAGAAGTACCAAGCCACTATCAATCCGAGGATGTTGTAAGGCTGGTCGCGGGTCATGTCGAACCACTTCTGGGCGAGGCTCTTCGGCACGATCAGCCCGACCGCCGTGTTGCCGTCGAGAGGCGGCACCGGCATCAGGTTGAAGGTCAGTAGAAGGATGTTCTGCGTGAACAGGATGCTGAGGAATTGGGCCGCGGCAGACTCTCCCTCCACCGCTTCAACGACACTGAAGAACGTGATCGACGCCGGCATCTGGAACATCCCTGCGGCGATGCCGGCGTGAATCAGGACCGCGGCGATGATCGCGAGGATCAAGTTGGCTGCCGGCCCGGCAAGTGCCATGAGTGCGGCGCGACGCGGGTAGCGTTGCTCCCATAGCTGGCTGTAGGGCGCAGATGCCCAGCCGAGCATCCAACCGTTCAGGGCGAAGCTGAACAAGGGCACCAATACCGTGCCGAGAGGCTCGCGACGGACATGGGGCAGTGGATTGAGAGTGACCTGTCCTGCTGCCGCGGCCGTGTCGTCTCCACCCATGAGCGCGACCAGAGCGTGGGCGGCCTCGTGGCAGGTAAGAGCCAGCAAGAACACCACATACCAAAGCCCTCCGAGGGCGACCGATTCCAACTCCATTGCAAACCGCTCAGTCTAGCTTACGCTTGCTCGGTTGCCCCGCGCCGTTCAGGCGTGTGCGCTTCCGCTTGCGTTAGGCGACTCGAGGTCGCCGTTCTGGATCGGGTCATGCATCCTGCGGCGTTCGTGAGAAGGAGCCGAACCAACGCTTGCCGCAGCATTCCGATTGGCCGCGCTAAGTCGCCCTCTTGATCGGCCCGCCGCAACGGAACCCGATGGGACTCTCCCAACTGCGTTGATCCCGGAGCGATCCCGGCGTCCTTAACTTAGCGTAGCACTGGATCGAGACTGCGGACAGCGTGTCAGCGGGAGCGGCCCGCGTCGCGAATCCGCAGAAGCTCCGCCAAGAGCCGGACCTTCATTTCCGGTCTCGCGTCGACTAGATTCCGCCTCTCGCTAGGGTCTTCGTCAAGCAGGTAGAACTGCATCTCGCCGTCCTCGCCCGGCTCGAGTACGTTTCCCCGGGGAGCCGAGAAGCCTCCGCTTCCGTCGCCCAAGATCAGTTTCCATGGACCCTTGCGCATCGCGAACAGCCCTCGCTGGCTGTGATGGACAATCTGGTCTCGACCGTACTGACCGCGACCGAAGAGCAGCGGAGCGAGGCTGAAGCTGTCCTCGCCCGAATCCCTTGACATCTCGAACCCAACGATCTCGCTCAAGGTAGCGAAAACGTCGGTCAAGCACACGGTTTCGTCCGCTACCGCTCCGGGTTCGATTTCTCCGTCCCATCGAATCACCAGCGGAACGCGATGACCCGCTTCCCACGCGTCCGCCTTGAGTCCGCGCCATGGTGCGTTGGGCACGTGGGAGTAGAGTTCGGTGACGGTTCCGATAGCGCCGAACGAGCCGATTCCGCTGCGGGCCGGCGAACCGTTGTCCGACGAGAACAGCACGATCGTGTTCGCGAGCGCACCCGCTGCGTCCAAGGTGTCGACGACCCTGCCTAGGATCGCGTCCATCTGATGAACCCAGTCCCCGTAGGGTCCGGCTTGGCTCTTGCCGTGGTTTGCGGCGTTGGGAACGATCGGCGTGTGTGGCCCGAGTAGGGGCATGTACAGGAAAAACGGAGTTTCAGGTTGTCGCGCCCGCTCCCTGATCCACTCGATTGCCCTCGCCGTGATGGTTGGCTGAGCCGCCCACAAATCCCATCGGGGCACCATCGGGCCGACTCGCTGGCCCTTGTTCAGAGGCATCCGGTCGGTCGGGTCACCCTGCACGCGATCGTTCTCGATGAATGCGTAGGGCGGGAAGTTGGGCACGTCGTCGCCGAAGTAGTAATCGAATCCTCGGGTGGTGGGTCCGTCGCGCAACGGACGCGAGAAGTCAATTCGCTTGCCGACCGCCTCGTAATGGGGGCCGACATTGACCTCCTCCAGTTCGTCCGAAAGGTATCCACCTCCCATTACTGGCCAGTCCCAGCCCAGATGCCACTTGCCAATGCACGCGGTGGCGTACCCCATGCCCTGAAGCGCCTTGCCGAGGGTAAGGCGGTCCGCGCCGATGACGGGACCTCCCCAGCTATTCACGATCCCGGTCGGAAGGCGGGAGCGCCACGGGTAGCGGCCCGTCAGGAGGCCGTAGCGCGAGGGCGTGCATACGGACGAAGCGCTGTGGGCGTCGGTAAAACGCATGCCGAGCCGAGCCAAGGCGTCGATGTGGGGGGTAGGAACCTTCGAATTCGGGTTGTAGACACGAGGGTCGCCGTAGCCCATGTCGTCGGCGAACACGATCACGATATTCGGCAAGTCCGCCGCAGGCAGGGACCCTGCCAAGAAGAGTAGGAGAGCTACGGACTGGGCCAAGCGCATGATTTTCCAAGAGTCTATCAATGGAGGGGGCCGCTCTCGGGCAGGGTTCGGCGGCAATCCTGGGGGGACTGCCCTCATCGCGACACGCGACGGGCTCTCGATGTCATGCGTCATTGCCCTTGACCGTCGCGAAAGAACCGACCTGCGGCGAAGGCTCCGGCTCGTCGATCGCCGCTTGTGCATCCCGAGCGAAGGTTCCGATAAGTCACAGTCGCCGAAACGCCCGTGCTCGATGGCGAGTCAATGTCGCCCGCACCAGGGCGTCCCCGTGATTCCGCCGGGCAGCATCCACCCCTCGTCGCCCGCAACCGCCCGCCGCCCCGCCGTTCCGGAAGGCCTCTCGCAAGGGCGGCTACAATCCAAGTCTGTGATCGAGCGGATCGTCTTCGCTGTTGCTTTCCTCGCCAGTTCCTTGTACTTCGTTCGAGCTGTCTGGCAACGTCTCCAACCGATGCTTTCGGCTCGGGAGAAGGACCTTCCGATGGATCGCATCGGCAAGCGACTGCGGACTGCCTTGGTCGAGGTTGTCTTCCAGACGCGGGTGCTGCGCGAGCGGCCGGTCGCGGGTCTCTTGCACGCGCTCGTCATGTGGGGCTTCTTCGCCTTCGCTTGGGTCAGCTTGGAGCACTTCGCCGAGGGATTCCTAGGACTCGACAGGGCGGGGAACGGTCACTCTTGGTACGGCGGGTTCGCTGCCCTGTGGGCGCTTGCCGTGCTCGTGGGGATTCTCGGCCTGAGCGTTCGCCGGTTCCTCATGCGGCCCGCGGCTCTGGGCGACCGGCCCTCCGGCACTTCGGCCTTGGTGGCTCTCTTGATCGTGGTTCTCATGTCCACCCACCTCATCGATTGGGCTGGACTGGCAAACTCTGCGTCGGCCTGGAGGGCGAATTGGTGGGCGCACACGGGCGCTCTGCTCGGCATGCTCTGGCTGATACCTAACTCCAAGCATTTGCATCTGGTGCTCTCGCCGGTGGCGATCTTCTTTCGCGGCGAGGTGACCAGCTCGCTACGGGCGCTGCGCGACGACGACGATGACGACTTCGGAATGCTGTCGTTCGCCGATTTGTCTCAAAAGGACATTCTGGACGTGAATTCGTGCGTGGAATGCGGACGCTGCACCGATAACTGCCCCGTCAATCTGATCGGAGGGTCCTTGGACCCCAAGAAGATCGTCCTCCAGATGCAGCACGGCTTGCTAGCTGGCGGCGAAGTCATCGCCGGGGACGACTCGCTGGTCGACCGGGGAGAGGCGTGGGTCCGCGAGCAAGACCTGTATCAGTGCCTGACCTGCGGGGCGTGCGAGGAGGCCTGCCCGGTCGGTATCGAGCATGTCGGGTTGAAGATTCTCGATTTGCGCAGAGGACTCGTGAGCGAGGGACGGACGACCAGCGACAAGCTGACGGATCTCTTCACGACTATGGAGCGCTCGCCGCACAATGCTTGGGGAGTGCCTCAGGATACCCGCCGTAAGTTGCTTTCTACCGAGGATTTGCCCGTATACGAATCGAATTCCGAATGGCTCTTCTGGCTGGGCTGCGGCTGCAATTACGATGCGCACGGCCAGGAGGTCGTGCGCGCCATGCGGCGGATCTTCGAAGCCGCGGGCGTCTCGTGGGGCGTGCTCGCCTCCGAGACGTGTTGCGGGGAGCCGGCCCGTCGCACGGGCAACGAGTACCTGTACCTCGAACTCTCGGAACGCGTGATCGGGAGCCTGCGTTCGGCGGGCGTGCGCAAGATCGTCACGACCGACCCGCACTGCGCGCGCATGTTCGATGTCGACTACCGACAGCAAGAGTCCTTTCTGGAACTTGGCATTGAAGTCGTGCATCACACGGAGCTGCTGGCCCGCTTGCTGCCGTCGCTACCGCTTTCCGCTGCCGACGGAAAGGTAACGCTTCACGATCCTTGCTACTTGGCGCGCGGGCGGGCGGTGGTCGAGCCCCCGCGAGACATTCTCCGAGCCCTCGGTTCCGAACTCGTCGAGATGCCCCGGCACGGGACGAAGACGTTCTGCTGCGGGGCGGGCGGCGGCCAGTTGTTCATCGCCGACGACAGCGTCGAGTTGCCCGGCGGCCGGGTGAATCACAGGCGATTCGAGGAGGCGGCTGCCACCGGGGCGGATACGGTGGCGGTGGCCTGTCCCTATTGCCCGATCATGCTGCGGGACGCCGCCGGACAAGCCGACCGCAACGACATTCGCGTGGCCGATGTCGCCGAACTGCTCGCGGAGCGCTTGCCCGCGCCAGCTAGCGGTTGAACAAGAACGAGTTCGAGTTGATCAAGGCCCACAGGAGATCCTGCGCCTTGGCCGCCCGCCCGGGCGACCTGCGCAGGTGCGTGAGCGCGCGATCCATCTCGTCCGGAGCAGGCATGCGCGCCAACGAAGAGAGGTAAAGCTCCTCGATGATTTCCCGGTCGCTGCGTCCGGCGATTATCGCCTTGGCAATGCGACCTTCGGGATTCGCGATCGCATCGGCCAGCGTGGGGCCGTTCACCAAGCTCATCGCGAGAGGCAGGCTCAGGTCGTTACGCCGCTCGCATTCGCAGGGCGACTCTCGCTCGGGCCGCCCGAACATGTTCAGGAACCCCCCGGAGTCTACGTGCGGGTCCGGGAGCTGCTGGGCGCTGAAGTCCTCGGGCACTTCCGGGAAATCCGGACGGGAACCGGTCGCAATGGTGATCGCGTCAAGCAACGACTCGGCCTTGAGCCGGCGCGGCTCGAAGTGCGAGAAGTTGGTCAAGTCGTCGGCGTTCCATTCGTTGGTCTCCATGGCCGCCTGATAGGTTCGGGAACTTACGATCGTGCGGATCAAGTGCTGCAGGTCGAACCCGCTCTCGACGAAATTCTGCTCCAGCGAGTCAAGCAAGGCCGGATTGATCGGAGGGTTGGATCCGCGAATGTCGTCGACGGGCTCGATGATCCCGCGGCCGAAGAAATAGCTCCAGACCCGATTGACGATCGCCTTCGCGAAGTACGGGTTCTTCTCGGAGGTCAGCCAATCGGCAAGGGCCGCGCGGCTGTCTCCGAAAGAACTGATCGGCGGAGTCCCGGCGGATGCGAGCAAGTACTCCGGCGCGACCGGCTTGTTTGTCTTGGGATGGAGGAAGTCGGTGTCTTCGCGCTTCAGGTAGACGATCTGCTCGTCGCTATCGAATCCCGGCTTCATGCCGACCGCGGCGAAGAAGGCGGACAGTTGGAAGTACTGGCCTTGCGTCCAGCGCTCGAACGGGTGATCGTGGCACTGGGCGCAGACCATCCGTACGCCGAGGAACAGCTGTGTCGTCGTTTCCATCGCCAGCTTGGGATCGTCGTTGACCCGGTAGTAGTTGGCGGCGGGAGACTGGAACGTGCTGCCTACGGAAGTCAGCAACTCGCGCACGAAGTCGTCGTACGGCTGGTTCGTCGCGATGGCGTCACGAATCCATTGGCGAAACGCCCACATGCCCTTTTCGCCAAGGTGCTTCCTGTTCGATTGCAGGAGGTCGCCCCATTTGAGCGACCAGTGATCGATGTAGGGTCGGCTGCCGACCAAGCTGGAGATCAAGCGGTTCCGCTTGGCGCGGCTCGAGTCCGGATCTTCCAGAAAAGCGCGGACCTGCTCCGGCGTCGGCGGGATGCCGGTGAGATCGAGGTACACGCGCCGCACGAAGACCTCGTCGCTCGTCGCGGGCGACGGCTGGATCTTCAGGCGCTCGAGCTTGGCGTCGATTTGCTTGTCGATGAAGTTGTGCTGCGGAAGCTGGTTCCAAGTGAAACCGGGGGCGGGATTCAGTACCGTCAGCGGAACGGTGACGAACTTGCCTTCGTAGCGCACCATGATCGCGGCTTCGCCGATCCGCTCGCCTACGATCGTGTTCCCGTTTTCGATCTTGGCGGTACTGGTGGAGTTGCTCTCGACCACCGCGATCTTGGACACGTCCCGCTTGCTGCCGTCCCCGTAATACGCCGTGACCGCCAAGTCCCGGGACTCGCCCGGTGCCTTGAGGAACACGTCCTGCGGCTCGACTTCCAGCCTAGCCACCCCGTCGGCTTCCGGATCGCCGAAGGGCGCTCCTTGCGAAATCCACTCGACGATCGTCTCGAACGCGTCCGAGCCTTCCTCGAACCGGATGCCGCCCTCGTGCGGCACGCGCATCGTGGGCTTGGCGAGCATCAAGCTCGCCGCAGGCACGGCGCGATTGAATCGCCGCCCGGACACCTCGAACAGCAGGGCGCGGTAATCGAACTCGGGATCGTACCCGCGCAACGAGAGCTTGAACCCGTTCTTGCCCTTGGCCGCGCCGTGACACGCGCCGGCGGTGCAGCCGGTGTTGTTCAGGATGGGCATCACGTCGCGCAAGAAATTGACGCGCCGCTCCTCGGCCGTGGCCCCGCCAGCGGGGTTTGTCCCGCCGATCAAGAACGCTAGGGAGAGGAGGAAGCAGAACTTCAAGTTCATGGTCATAGGCTCCGAGCGGCTACCGCACCGTCGCTATTGTATCGCTATCGGCGACCACAACGACCGCTTCGACTGGCGGGATGTTGTAAGGGACGGCTTCTTCGTCGCGCCCGGCGAGCACCGAGCGCGGAGCGATTTCGACCGCGTATTCGCCCGCAGCGGCATCGGCCTCGGCTTGACACGCGAGCGAATAAGGCTCCGGGCTACCTCCGATGGAGGCCGATTCGCAAGTGACTCCCACCGGGAGATTCGCAGCTTCGACTAGGACCTCGGAGTCGAATTCGGGCTCGCGGGAGAAACTCCCGCTGATCGCGAACTCGGTTCCGGGCCGGGCTGTCACCGGTGCGTCGGGCGCGCCGACTCGATAGCCCTGAATGATGTCGACCGTTATCGCGGGCGAATAGATCGTGTGGTTGACACCTTCGTGGCGCACCTGGGCGCGGAGCACGAGATCGAAACGCATCGCGGGCGTTCCCATCGTGGTGTTCATCTCCAGCTTGCCCGTCGGGTCGCCGGGCTTGATCTTGGCATCGCCCAAGATCCGCAGATTGGCGACCGCCGGCTCATTCGTGACCTGCACCGGAGAAATCGACTGGACCCCGCCTTCGCGGGTGCGGTAAGCCCACTCGATATCGTGTTCGAGGCCTTGGATGAGTCGTAGCGATCGCGGGATCAGGAGTTCGATCTGCGCCGGAGCGGGCTCGGCCACCACCGCGTTGATCGTCGCTGACGCTCCCGGGACGCGGTGCGGGCGCTGGCCTTGCCCCGCAACGGGCGTCACGACCCGCGAGGTCAGTACGGCGCGGCGGATGACCTGGCCATCGTCGGTTCGGCCCTCGGCATAGAACGACACGCTCGAGCTCCCGGTCGCCGTATCCGCCGGAGCGCTCAGCATCAAACGCCCTTGGCGAGAATTGCGCTGGGTCGTCATCCCGCCGAACTCCGCGGGGATGTTTCCGCCCGCCACGTCGACCGACTCCGGCAGGCCCTCGGCGACAATCCGGATGGAGCCGTCGTACCCTCGGCGTTCCAAGGTGAAGGAGACGCTCGCGCTGCCGTCGCGCGGGATGTTGACGTGGGTCTCGTTCAACCGCACGATGAAGTCTGCTGGTTGCTTGCGCGCCACAAGGCGGTAGGCGTAGCTTGGACCGCCTCGTCCGAGCAAGTCTTCCACGCTCAATGCCAATGCCGTGACGCCCTCGGGAACGCGTATGCCTATCGAGGGATCCCCGAATGTTTCGGCGCGGACCGAAATGTTGGAGAGGAGTTCGTCAGGCGGCTGGTCGCCGGCCGACGCGAGTTCCTTGCCGTCCTGGTCGCGCATGACTAGCAGCGTGTAAAGCTGCGAGGTGCCGAGAACCGCCGCTTGGGTTTCGATCATCCACTCCTCGCCTGCCTTGACTTGGAGTCGATAGGAGTCGCGTTCACCGGGTGCGCCGATCCGTCCGTTGACCACGACGCCGTCGTCCAGCCAGCGACGTTTCCTGCCGCGCGGCTCGAGGATCTCCGGTTCGCTTCCCCGCAGGAACGGTAGCGGCAGTCCAGTCGGCTGGCCGGTCAACGCTGCCGAAGCTCCACTGACCGTGACCTTGCGGGGCGTCTCGAGCGTACCTCCGGAAAGTTCGACCTCGACCGGTTCGCCCGCGGTCCAGCCGAGCGGGAAGATAGCCTCCGCGTAGTCGAGCGGACCGACCAGCAAGCGGTAGAAGTTTCGCTTCTGCTTGCTGAAGCGGGCGTCATGCACCTCCACGGTGTACTCGCCGCCAACCGTAGGGACGACGGCAATCCGCGCGTCCTGCCCGATGCCTGGCGCGTCGTTGTTGCGAGCTACAGCGTCGCCTGCGGGAGACCACAGCGTGAGCACCGGGTCGACCGCCGAGCCCAGTCGGCGCGCCTCCACCTCGAACACGATGCGTTGGCCGGCTGCGAGGGAAACCCGGTAGAGATCGCGGTCCCCTTCGCTCAAGGTGCCATGCACCACCGACGGCGTTGCGATGGGCTGCGCTTGGTCCGAGCTGTCGTTGCGCCGTGCGCGGGACCGCCGCGATTCGATTTCCGCGGTCTCCGGGAACGTTGAGACGCCGAACAGCCACGTGTTCGAAAGCCCGTCCTTGGTCTCCAAGGCGACCGCATAGGCTCCCGGCTCCGCTTCGCTGTCGACCTCGAGCAGGTACTGGCGGCCGGGGCCCTCCGCGCTGAGTTCGGTGAGAGCGCCGGGGATTTCCGAGTGGATCTTGATCTTGCCGCCCAAGCCGTTTCCTTGCAGGGTCAGTTTCACGGCGGAACCGCGTTGCGCCCCGGGTGGATCGACGCTTTCGATGGTGGGCGCGGCACGCAGGGAAACCGCCGCCACCCACGCCGCGAGGAGGGCTAGAGAGAGACCTGCCCGCGCGATCGATCCGAATCGCTGCCGTGCGGCTGGCATGAGATCAATCCGCTCCTTTCGAGGCGGCGGCCGCGGCGGCTCGTTCGACGGGTACCGGGACGAACGCGTTGACTTGTTCCCCGCTGCGGGCGTCGTACACGCGCACGACACCATCGAATCCCCCCGTTGCCAAGTGGGTGCCGTCGGGATGGAAGGCGATCACGAAGATGCCCCCCTCGTGCCCGCGGCAGGTCGCTACGCGATCCCCGGTCTCCGTGTCGTAGACGGGCACTTCGTTCGCTACGCCCCCGACTGCGGCGAGCGATCCGTCCGGGCTGAATTCGAGCGCGAAGATCTTGCCCGCCTGCTCCTCGTACTTGCGGATCAGGGTCGAATCGTCGGCGATCTTCAGAGCGCGGGGCCGGTCCATCGTGTACAGATACGGCACCCGATCCTCGCCGCCGACGAGCACGTAATCGCGGCGCGGGTGCCGCGCGATGGCGTACAGCTTGTCGCGCAGGAAGTTCACGTTTTCCAAAAACGCGCCGGTCGCGGCGTCGGCCAGCTTGGCGGCCCGGTCGCGGCTTACGGAGACGATTCGCTTGCCGTCGATGCCGAACACCGCTTGGAGCACCCAGTCCTCGTGATGACCGGCCTTGTAGACTTCCTCGCCGGTCTCGAGATTGACCATGCGGACGGTCTTGTCGGCCGCGCCGTAGATGGCGCGCTTTCCGTCCGGCGAGAGGTCGCCCGCGAATAGCGTGTCCGCAGTCGCCGTAACCGAATGGATTTGCTTGCGACTGCCAACGTCCCAGAACTGCACTTCGCCGAATCGCGCCGGCGTTCCGCCGATCGCGACGAGCCGCTGACCGTCGGAGGAAAAGTTGATCGAATGAATCTTGTCGGACCGGCCAAGCAGCCGGGCTTCGATGCCGGAGCCATCCGCTTTGTGCAGCAGGACTTCGTGAAATCCGCCGACTGCGAGCAGGGCGCCGTCCGGCGAGTAGGACATTCCGGTGATCGTTGGCGCTTGGGCGTACTTGGGCGGCTCCGATGGCACTTGCGGCGCCTTGGCCTCCGGCGGGGTGTCGTCCTCCGCCCCTTCGCGGATCCAGTTGGAGAGCAGCTCTACCAATTCCGCCGGAAGCGCCTCGCCACCCATGGGCATGCGCGGCTCCAACGCTCCGGTAAGGAGCTTCACCATGGCGCTGTTCTCGGGAGCGCCGGCGCTGATCGCGCTGCCGTGCTTCGCTCCACCCCTCAGAATTCCGGCGTAGGAGGTGATATCCAATCCTCCCAGCTTGTTCGCCGGCTGGTGACAGCCGGAGCAGTTGACCTGCAGGAGGGGCCGCACGTCCTCGTAGTAGCTCACCGATTCAGCCGAGCTCGGAATTGCGGCCGCCAACCAAGCGACAGCGAAGCAACGCGCCTTCATAGCCATGCGATTCACCAAACGATTGTAGGACGCAGAACGACCTATCTCAATCCCCTCGATGGCAACGGCTGCGTGCAAACCCGCAAAATCCGCTTCCGTTCGCCATCAAATCGGCACTCTAGCTCCCGAATCGCGCTTGAAAGGGTCGATACGCTCACCGCACGGTTCTTCACAGCGACGGTTTCGTCCCTGCCGTGCATCCACGCAATCCAGGCGGTCACGGTGCAGGGAACTCGCTCGCCCGTCCCGCGCTCTCCGTCTAGCGACAGCCCGTCTCCGTTACTCTCCAGATCGTTGTCTGTACGCCGCAGGATTCGATACCCGTAGCTGAACGGCGAGGCCATCGTGGCAACGCGGAGAGCTAATGCCCCGCAGGCATCCGCAACGTTGTGCCGCAGCGGCGCAGGGTGTCCCGCAACGGCGGGGAATCCCCCGGCCGGTGCCGAGCGCCGGGGGCGAAGCGAGGGTCATGCAGGTGTGTTACCATCGCGTTTTCGATGGCTAGCAATCGGCTCCCCTACTTCGTGGCCGGCTTGGGGATCGGCGTGGCCACCGGTCTTCTATTCGCTCCCAAGCGAGGGGAGGACACGCGCGCGGACATCGCTCGGGCGGTGGAGGACGGACGCGGCTACGTGTCCGACACCTCCGATGGCCTGCGGGCGGCAGCCGCCGATGTCGCGCAGCGCGGGAAAGAAGTGGTCCAGTCGCAACGGGATCTGCTCCAGTCGGCTCTCGACGCCGGCGTGAAGGCATACAACCAAGCGCACGAGGATGAGGCGTAGGCGTGCGTTGCGTCGACCGGGCCATGCCGACATCGTGAGTATCGTGGAGGGCGGATTGTGATGGACGACGTCCAGTTGATGACGATTCTGGTGGCATGTGTCGCCTTGATCGCCGTTGCCATGGTCATCATCATGGTCTGCGCTGTCGCTGCTTTCCTGAACCTGCGCAAGGTCAGCGACCGCGCCGTGCGCTTCCTGGATCACTGGGAGCCGGTCGCCGAATCCGCTCAGCAAGCGGTGACGGAGTTCACGGAGCAGTCGGGGGAATTGCTGGCTAGGCTCAACCAACTCAGCGCCGTGCTGCACAAGCAGGTACTGCAGTTGGATACCGGGATCGCTCGCGTCGTCGAGACCGCCCAACGG
Source organism: Bryobacterales bacterium (assembly GCA_965242625.1). Lineage (GTDB taxonomy): Bacteria > Acidobacteriota > Terriglobia > Bryobacterales > UBA6623 > VXMF01. The sequence goes on from CBDEST010000005.1 coordinate 3,994,192, forward strand.
AACGTTGAAGAAGTGGATCGCACGGTGCGCGGGATTCTGAAGTCCGTCGAATCGACCACCGAGACTCTCGACCAGGCGGTTCACCTCCCCTCGAAGAAGATGCGCGCTATGGCCGCTGGCTTGAGCGCCGCCATGCGCCGTCTGGGCCAGGCGCGGGCCAAGGATCCGGGACGCATCTCGACGGACGAGGAAATGTTCATCTAGCGGGCCCTGCGCCGGAACCCGCCCTCGGAGGAAATCGCCTTGAAACCCAAGGAGAAGTCAACTGGCCAGAACCAGTCCTACCGCGTAGCTCTGCTGGGCACGAAGTTCATGGGGAAGGCCCACAGCCAGGCGTACCGCAACGTGAACATGTACTTCGCGGATGCACCGCAAGCGGAGCAAGTGGTGATCTGCGGCCGTAGCGCGGAAGAAACCGAGCGGGCGCGGGAGGCCTTCGGCTGGCAGGAAGCGTCTTGCGACTGGCGCGCGGTCATCGCCCGCGACGACATCGATATCGTCGACGTGTCCACCCCCGGGCACATGCATTGCGAGATGGTGCTCGCGGCAGCGGCGGCGGGCAAGCACGTCGTGTGCGAGAAGCCGCTGGCGAACACGCTGGAAGAGGCCGAACGCATGGTCGAGGCTGTCGAGCGGGCCGGCGTGCGACACCTGATCATGCATAACTACCGCCGCGTTCCGGCAGTGGCGCTGGCCCGGCGGATGGTGGATGACGGCCGGGTCGGCGAAATCCGTCACTTTCGTGCGCGGTACCTGCAAGAATGGGCGCTGTCGCCGGACTTGGAACTCGTTTGGCGCTTCGATGCTAAGCAGTCCGGCAGCGGGGCGCTAGGCGACCTCGGTGCCCACGTAATCGATTTGGGCCGCCACTTGTGCGGAGAAATCACCGAACTGGCCGGTACGCTGGAGACGTTCATCCGGCAGCGACCCGCTACGGCGGGATCGAGCGAGATGGCGGCGGTCACAGTCGATGATGCCGCCGCGCTATGCGTGCGCTTCGCGAACGGTGCGATCGGCACGATCGAGGCCTCGCGATTCGCTCCCGGGCGGAAGAATCACAACACGTTCGAGATCAACGGCAGCAAGGGATCGCTCACTTTCGATCTGGAAAACCTGAACAACCTGCGCTACTACTCGGTCGACGATCCGGGTGATGCCCAAGGGTTCCGCGAAATCATCGCCTGCTCCCTGGGCAAGCACCCCTATGCGGACAACTGGTGGTTCGACGGGCACATCCTCGGGTACGAGCACACCTTCACGCACACGATCTACGACTGGCTGCAAGCGCTAGCCTCGGGCGACCCCATCCGGCCGGACTTCCACGACGGCTTGCAGAACCAGCGCGTTTTGGACGCTGCGTCGCGGGCGTCGGCCAGCCGCCGCTGGGAGACCGTGAGCTGAAGGGCTTGCGCGTGCCGGACGCGCTCAAGCCCGTGCGGCTCCAAGCCGCGGTGCTTTGGCGAGTCCGCCAGGCCTCGACCCAGGCGCACTGTCTTGGCCTCATCGGTGGCAGGGCCGAATGGAGGCTTCAGAACGGATCCGCAGGCGGGCCGCAGGCGGACGCGCTCGTTGCATTCGCCGGAGGTCGTTGCCAGGCGGGTCGGAACGTGCTGTAATAGGTAATTGCGGGTCGCCACTTGGAACGTGAACGGCCTTCGCGCCCGCCAAGAGTACGTCTTCCGCTGGTTGCGAGACAGGCAGCCCGATATCGTCGGCCTCCAAGAGCTGAAGATGCTCGACGAGCAGTTCGGGACAGCCCAGTTTGAAGCGGCGGGCTACCATGCTCTTACGCACGGGCAGAAGGCATGGAACGGCGTCGCCATCCTCTCGCGCGAGCCGGGCACTGTGCGCCAGATCGGACTTCCCGGCCAGGAGGACTTCGGCGCGCGGCTGCTCACGGCTGAAGTGGGAGGGATTTCGTTCACCACCGTTTACGTGCCGAACGGCAAGAACTTGGAGCACCCGGACTTCGAGCGCAAGCTCGCGTGGCTGGACACGCTGCTGAATCATGTTCGCGAGCGACTGGATCCGCAGCAACCGGCGATTCTCTGCGGCGACTTCAACGTCGTGCCGCAACCGCTCGACACGTGGGACGAGGAGCATCTTTCTGGAACGATCTTCCATTCGGAACCCGAACGCCAGCGTTTTGCGTATTTCTTGCAGTGGGGCTTCCGCGATCTGTATCGCCACTTGCACCCTGCCGAGCGAGCGTTCTCGTGGTGGGACTACCGCGCGCTCTCGTTTCCGCGCAATCGAGGGCTGCGGATCGACTTCTTGCTGGGGACCCAAACCATCGCCGACAGGCTCGCTGAAGTTCGGATCGACCGAGACTACCGCAAGAAGCTTGACGGCCTGACCGCCTCCGACCACGCTCCCGTCTTGGCGGATCTGAAGTGATACCCCGGAACATGCGAATCTGACGGAAAGGGTCGCAACGAACGAATGATACGCAGCACATACGGCATGCTCGCGCTGCTCGGACTGGCAGTCGGAGGCTTCCTCCCCGCGAGCCTCTACGGACAGGATGATCCCGCTCCTCCCAGGCGTAGCCCGCGAGTCGAGTTCGAGCGTTTCGCAGTCGGCGTCCGCTTGGGTTACCAGATCACCGCCCAGATCACCGAGCGTACCGACGATCACACCAGCACGGCCACGAATCCCCCGACGCTGTTCAAGACGACGTCCGAGCCTCAGCAGGACAATTGGGGCATCGGAGGCGGCGTGCAGTTCAACCTTCGTCCGCGCTGGGGCGTCACGGCAGACCTCATCGCGCACAGCATTCGATTCAAGACGGGATTGCGGATCGAGCGCCGCGAGACCGCAACGCGCGGTCGCCAGCTGCTGTCCAACGAATTCGTAGTTCACGAGGCGAACCACTGGGATGTCCCCGTCATGGTCCGCTACTACCTGAACGGGCCCCGCCAGCGTGCCCGTCCGTATGTCTCCGGCGGCGTGGCGATGCGGTTGGTCCGCAACGCCAAGGCTACGCGTGAAATCGGCGACATCGACGGCGGCGACAGCGAGTTCATCGAGACCAGCCCGTCAGTCGCTAACGACCAGTCGATGGGAGCGGTCGCGGGCCTGGGCTTCGAGTTGATCGATGACATCCGGCTCAAGCTCAGCGTCGAGGGTCGGTACATGCGCTGGCAGCAAAAGTCGTTCGAGTACGAGCTGGCTAACACGTTGCGCAACCACGTCGAGATCGTGCTGGGGCTCTCGTTCTAACGGCCGCCAAGGCATACTCAGCTTTGCGCGAGGGGCGGGCGGTTCTCCGGGTCGCGCACCCGTTCCATGCGCAGGCGCGATCATTGCTACGGTCTTGAATCATGCCCAATCGGCTCGCGGGGGAGACAAGCCCCTACCTCCTCCAGCACGCGAACAATCCCGTCGACTGGTTCCCATGGGGCGCCGAGGCTCTGGATCGGGCGCGTGGCGAGAACAAACTGATCTTCTTGAGCATCGGCTACGCCGCTTGCCATTGGTGCCACGTGATGGAGCACGAGTCGTTCGAGGACTCGGCGGTCGCGGAGGCACTCCGCCAGGACTTCGTTTCGATCAAGGTCGACCGCGAGGAGCGGCCGGACTTGGACGAAATCTACATGGCCGCCACCATGATGTTCTCCGGGGGGCATGGCGGCTGGCCGATGAGCGTGTTCCTGGCGCCGGACCTCCGGCCGGTCTTCGCGGGCACCTACTTCCCCAAGGAGGACGCTTACGGTCGCCCCGGTTTCACGACCATCTTGCGGTTCCTTCAAGAGAAGTGGAGGCACGAGCCGGCTGCGTTGCTCGGCAACGCCGACCGGGTCGTGGAAGCGATTCGGCAAATGCACGCGCCTTCCGAAGGGGCGGCACTTCCCGGTGCGGAGCACGTGGTGTCCGCGGCCCGCACGCTATACCGGTCGATGGACCATGCCCGGGGCGGGCTGGCCAGCGGCGGGAACAAGTTCCCCCAGAGCCTGTCGCTGGAATTGCTGCTGCGCGCTTACCGCGCCACCGGGGAGAAACGTTTCCTCGGCGCAGTCGAACTCACGTTGGAACGGATCTCGTTGGGAGGCATCTACGACCACTTGGGAGGGGGCGTGCATCGGTACGCCACCGATCCGAATTGGCTCGTTCCGCACTTCGAGAAGATGCTCTACGACCAAGCTCTCGTGACCTACGCGCTGATCGAGGCTTGGCAAGCGTCCGAGGATTCCGCCAAGAAGCGACTTTTCGCAGAGCGCGTTTGCGGCATCTGCGACTACGTGACGCACGATTTGCGCAGTCCCGAAGGCGCCTTCTTCTCGAGCGAGGATGCCGACAGCGAGGGGCAGGAGGGTAAGTTCTACATCTGGACGCGACGCGAAGTCGACGAGGCGCTCGATCCGGCCGACGCTCGCATCTTCTCCTCCCACTACGACGTTTCCGAGCATGGCAACTGGCTGCATCCGGGAGACGCCCATGTTCCGAGCGGGCCCAAGAACGTCTTGCAGGTGGTGCGATCAGCCGAGGTCTTGGCGAGATTGGACGGAATCACTACCGAATCAGTCGAGGAGAGCTTGGCTCGTTCGCGAGCGCGGCTGCTCGAAATCAGGGAGCGGAGGCCGCGGCCGGGCTTGGATCGCAAGATCCTGACCGGCTGGAACGGATTGATGATCGCGGCGTTGGCTAGGGCTGCATCCGCCCTCGACAAGCCCGCGTACGGGCGAGCCGCGGAGCAGGCCGCGAGCTTCATTCTGAAATCTGTGCGCCGGGCGGGCCGCTTGCTCGCAACCTACGGCAACGGCGCCGCGCGCCTCAACGCCTATAGCACGGACTATGCGTTTCTGGCGGAGGGCTTGGTGGCGATCTACGAGTGGAACGGCGCCCCGAGCTACCTGCGGGAAGCCGAGCAACTGGCGGACACCGCTGTAGAGCACTACTGGGATGCGGAGGGCGGCGGCTTCTTTCTGACCGCCGCAGATCACGAGCAACTGCTGGTGCGCAGCCGGAACGCGCAGGACGGAGCCACGCCCTCGGCCAATTCGGTCATGGCGGGCGTGCTCCAGCGGCTGGCGATCTTGCTGGGTCGCAAGGACTTCCGCAAGCGGGCCGAGACCATCTTGGAAGCCTTTGTCAAGACTGACGAACGATCCGTATTCCAGCAGGAGCGCTTGCTTTGCGAGTTGGACTCTTGGCACAGCGACTGGGACGAAGTCGCGATCATCGGACCGCCTGACGATCCGGGCACGCGGGCGCTGCTCGCCAAGGCCCGTACCGCGTACAGGCCCTGCATGGCCGTGGCGCAGGCTGACCGGGCCGGCATGGCCGAGGCTGACTCGCTGCCGTTGCTGGCGAATCGCGGGATGGTCAATGGCTTGCCGACTGCCTACGTCTGCCGCGATTATGTCTGCCGCCGCCCAGCCACATCGCCCGATGAGTTGTTCGCCGCGCCGGGAGCCGACTAGCGATCGCCGGGAAGTGAGCGTGTGCCTCGTGGAGCCGGAGCCGTCGCAACCTGCCAGCGTCGCGACCGAGGTTGCCGTCCGTCCCGCTAGGTCGGGCGACATGCCGAGCATTCGCGCGTTGATCGCGGCCTACCCGGATGAACTCCTGCAGGCGGATCTGCCGCGCATCCCGTCGTTCTTCGTTGCAGAGCGCGGCGGCGAGATCGTCGGATGCTGCGCCCTGCAGATTTACTCCAAGAGACTGGCCGAGGTCCGCAGCCTCGCGGTTCGGCCGGATTGGCGGGGGCGGGGAATTGCGGGGCGCTTGGTCGATGCATGCCGGACTCGTGGACGAGAGCGGCGCGTGCGCCAGCTCTTTGCGGTCACTAGCGAGCCGCGCTTCTTCGAAAGCCGCGGCTTCACCGTGTATCGCGGGTGGAAGACTGCCGTGTTCGACGATCTCGAGCCCGGCAATGGATAGGTCCGCGCAAGCCGATCAGGACTGTGCCACGATAGATTCAAGTTAGGAACGCGCAGGATGTCGTGGAATCGAACCAAGGTCGCTGGCGGATTGCTGGGAGCCCTGTTGGTCGCGGGCGCGATCATCTACTACAACTGGGACGCCACGCCGCGGCTGTCGGGCGATGTCACCCAGGTCCGCACCCTCGGCATGGATGCCGAGAGTTCGGTGGCGATTATCAATTTCGTTGCGACCAACACCTCGAACTATGAAATTTCAGTGAGCAGCCGCGAGATGGAGATCCTAGACGCGGAAGGGAACCCGCTCCAAGGGAAGATCCTGAGCGTCTTCGACATCCAGCAGTTGTTCAAGTACTTTCCCGCGCTGGGCGGGATGGGAGACGAACCGCTGACCGACAACCGCCGGCTGGCACCGGGTCGGTCATTGCGAGGCCTCGCGGCGGCGCGTTTCGAGATCCCCAAGCACGAGCTCGACGAGCGCAAGGAAATCGTCTTTCGCACCTTGGACATCAAGCACCGCCCGACAGTGTTGCGAATGGCGACCGAATAGGCCCTGCACGCTGTGTTCAGCGAGACCCTGCTCGACCACTTCCGGAGTCCCCGCAATGTCGGCACGCTTGAGTCCCCCGCGTTCGCCGTGCGGGTCGAGAATCCGATTTGCGGGGACATCATCACGCTCTCGGCCTTGGCCGAGGGAGGCGTGATTCGCGAGGTGCGCTACCAGGTCCGCGGTTGCACGGCTTCGATCGCGGCGGGCTCGGCCCTAACCGAATTATTGCTGGGGCGCTCGAGTCGCGAGGCGAGCGGGATCGAGCCGGCGGACGTGGAACGGGCGCTGGATGGGTTGCCGACGGCGTCCAAGCACGCCGCGCGATTGGCAAGCGATGCCGCTAAAGCTCTCGGCGCTTCGCTTGAGAGGCGAGGACAAGCATGATGAGGACCGCGGGTGTGTCGCTCGGCTCGAGTGGCACCTCGCGATCGGACTCGTCGCGTCCCGTTCAACTCGATCCCGCTGGCCGCTGATCTCGAAACACTGCTAGGAACAGTCCGAGCACCAGCGCCGCGAGCACTGCGGGGAGTCCCCAGATCCACTCCCAGTCAATCAGGCTCTGCGCTCGCTGGAGGGCAGCGGACTGCGAATCGCGGAGGTCTTGAATTGACTCGGCCGCTCCGCCCGACTCCTCCAAGATGGCGATTTCAGCCCCTAGGTCCTGTACCTCGGCAGTGAGCGTCCGCGACTCCTGCGGGGTGTTGTATTCCTCCCAGACCCCGGCCACGCGGGCGCCGATCAGCATCCCCAAGCCCAGTGTGAACAGTACCAGCATGCCCTGCGCCTGGGCGCGGATTTCCTTCCGCGCCACCATGTCCGTATAGATCTGGCCGGTCACGAACAGAAAGTCGTAGCAGATGCCGTGCAGCACGATGCCCAAGTACATCATCCACACCACGGCGTCGGGCGTCCCTAGTGCGAACAGCACGTAGCGCAGGACCCAGGCAAGCATGCCGATCGCGAGCATCCATTTCACGCCCAAGCGTCGGAAGAACACCGGCATCAGAACCATGAACAAGATCTCGGACATCTGGCCGTAGCTCATGGCCTGGGTCACATCCGCGATGCCGGTCAAACTGACCGCCTTGGCTGCGAGCTGGAAGTAGAACGCCAACGGGATGCAGATCAGGAAGGTGCTCAGAAGGAACACCGTGAAGGACGAATTGCGGAAGAGTTCGAACGCATCGGCGCCGACCACTTCGCGCCACGACGTGCGCTGTCCCTTCGACGGTGGCGGGGTGTGCGGCAGCGTCAAGCAGTAGAGTCCCATGAGGATTCCCGCCGCGCCCGTGAGCTGGAACATTTCGAGCCGGTCGCCCCAACCGATCCAAGCCAGGGCGAGTCCCGCTGCGATCCATCCGATCGTGCCGAAGACCCGGACCAGCGGGAATTCCTTCTGCGGATCGGAAACGTGGTGCAGGGCGAGCGAGTTCGTGAGAGCGAGCGTCGGGAAGTAGCACAGCGTGTGCGCCAGGAGGATGAGGTTGATGGTTGCGGGAGACGCTGGCGAGGCGGGATTCATTTGCGCCGCCGCGAGCAGCATGCATCCGCCGCCAAGGATGTGCAGCGCGCACAGCATCCGCTCGGTGGCGAAGAACCGGTCCGCGACCATGCCCACGAAAAAGGGCGACAGCATGCAAGCGAGCGGACCCACAGCGTAGGTCCAGCCAAGGTCACTCCCGCTGAAGCCGATCTTGACCAAGTACAGCGGAGCGCCGACGTACCAAGCTCCCCAGACGAAAAACTGGAAGAACATCATCGCGCCGAGGCGCGGCCCGGTGCTACCGACCATCGCCCTATCGTACAGGCAGACTAATATGGGCCAGTGGAGCCCGTTGCCAGAGTTCCGCGCAAGCTATCCGCCGAACCGCTCTACGACTACGCGTTGCGGGCGCTTGGTCGACGGTCGCACACCAAGGCTGAGTTGGAAACGAAGCTCGCCGGTCGTTGCGCGGACGAGCGGGACGTGCCTGCGGTCTTGGACCGGCTGGTCGCGCGCGGATATCTGAACGACGAGCGGGTAGCCGAATCTCACGCGACCCTGCGGCGCGACCATGCGTTGCTGGGCCGGAAACGCGTCTTGCAGGAATTGCGGAAGCGGGGCGTGAGCGAATCGACCGCCGAGGGTTCCGTCGCCGAGGCGTACCGCGAATCCAGCGAGGCCGAACTCGCGCGGGAATTCCTCCGCCGCAAACTGGGTTCTCGCTTCGAAACGGATCGGATCTCCGACCGCAAGGAACTGGGGCGGCTCTTCCGCGCGCTGGCTCGGGCGGGATTCGGGGCGGCCGCGAGCTCCCGAGCGCTGGGACAGGTTTCCGAGGACTCCGAATGGCTCGAAGGACTCGAGGATCTCGCGGAGGACGATCCGGCCGGGCCTTGACAGTCTAGTAGAGCGACGCGCCCACCGCGTAGTCCAGACCCGCCTTGGCGATCTTGTATGCGTAGAGCGATCGCCGCCGCCTGCTCTCCGCGACGCGGACAGCGGTGCGGGCGACGGTCAGTTCGTGAGTGTCGCCGAGTTCGTTCGCGTGTCGCGCCCGGGCCAGCCTAGCCATCACTTGCGCTTGTCCCAGATCGCTCTCGGCGGCACGGATCGACTCGAGAGCGGTCAGCACTTTGCCGTGCGAGGCGGCGACTTGCAGCTTGATCTCCCGAACCAGATCATCGCGCGAGACCCTCGTTTTTTCGGCAGCGAGGCGGGTCTCTTCAATGTTGGCTCGGAGGCGTCCCCCGGTAAACAGAGGCAGGCGGATCCCGAAGCCCCCGAACATGAGATTGTCGAGCGTCATTTCGGCCAGCCGGACCCAACCTCCGCTGAACATGGCCATCACTCTCGGGTACCTCTCGCGTTCCGCCCGCTGCACCCACTCCTCCGCCGCGCGGATTCTCGCATCGAGGGCGGCTAGTTCGGGCCGCTGGCTCAACGATTTGGCGATGAGCGTATCCAGCGGTTCGGGGTCGTCCGTGGAATCTTCCGTGTCTCGCAGTTCGTGATTCTGAGAGGGTTCACCACCCATGACGGTGTTGAGCTCGGCTAGAGTTCGGCGGACCCTCTCCGTTGCGGCGGCTTGTTCGAGGCGAGCGTTTGCGAGTCGAAACCGAGACGATTCCAGATCGACTCCCGAAGCCATCCCCTCGCGGAAGAGCGCCTCCGACTTTCGGTTGGCGAGCGTCGATTCTTCCACCAGCGCCGCGGATGCCTCCGCTTCGGCGTCGGCGACCAAGACGGCGTAGAACGCCTTGGTCACGTCCAGCGCTACCTGCGCCCGTTCCGCCAAGAGCGTTTGCGCGAAGAACTCCAATTCGGACTGCCTCGCCCTCGTCTCGAACTTCGTCCTTCCGAAGTCGAGCAGATCTTGGTAGACGTTTGCCGACACCGCCCGGCCTTCCGGTCGCGGCGAGGATGCCAAGCCGCTAAGTCCGAACACGTTCGCAGAACCCGTGAGACCTTCGTTTGCAATGCCGCCAGCATCGACTTGCGGGAAGCGCGTGGATCGAGCCTGGATTGCACGAACCTCCGCAATGTCGATATCGAGCTGAGCTTGCCGAAGGACGGGATGGTCGGTCAGGCCCGCATGGATCGCCTGCTCAAGGGTCAGTTCCGACGCTCCGCTCGCGCCGGGCACGGCAAAGACGAGGAGCGCGGCTGTTGCCGGGAGTCGCCACGCGCTCACGAATGTCACTTCGTCCCGCCGGCTATCGCGTTCACTAGGCTCCCCTCGCTGAGCGGCCCTTTCGTTGCGACCACGATCGACTCGTTGCCGACGAGACCGCTCGTAACCTCGGCTAGGACGCCATCTCCGATCTCGGTTTCGACATCCACGCGCCTGACCCGGCCGTCGACGACGGAATACACGAAAACACTGTCGACATCAACCCGCAGAGCTTCGGCCGGAATCAAGACTGTGCCGGCGTTCTCTTCCAAGAAGAGTGCCGCCCGGCCGAACATCCCCGGGCGCAACGCCCAGTCCGGATTCGGCATGACGATTTCGGTCTTCATCGTCCGCGTCGCCGGATCCAGCACTCTCGCGAATCGCGTCACTTTGCCCTTGAAGTCCCTGCCGGGTATTGCATCGACGGTCAATGAGACAGGATCTTCGACCTGCACGTAAGGCACTGCGGACTCCGGGACATCGAGAAATACTCGAACCCTGTCCATGTCTGCCACGGTGACGAGTCGCTGGACCGCGCGAGATGACGTTCCAGCCTGAAGCAGGAGTCCCGGATCGACGAAGCGCTCGGTCACGACCCCGGCGAACGGGGCGCGTACGTCCGCGAAATCGATCAATGTCTGCAGGCGCTTCAGCGACGCTTCGACTGCTTGGTGCTCCTTATCGATTTGTTCGATCTTGCTCTCCGCCACCCGCACCGCGGCGCGGGCCGACTCGTGCTTGGCTCGCGCTTCGTCAACAGTCTGTTGGGGCATTACTTCGGGTTCTTGATTCCTGACGGACTCGACCCGGCGGAACGTGACCTCTTGCAGGCCGCTTTCCGCGCGCGCACTCTCTAGTTCCGCACTGGCGCCTTGGCGCTCCGCTCGATTAGCGGCCAGCTTCGCTTCGAGTTCCCGGTACTCGTCTACGATCTCGGGCACATCGATCTTCGCCAGCAACTGGCCTTCGCTCACGCGGTCTCCGATGTCGACCGCGATGCGACTGAGGTACCCGCTCACCCTGCTGTAGACGGTCGCCTGCTGAAACGCCTCGATTCTTGCCGGAAGCTCAACTTGCCGCGAGACAGTTTCTCCGCTGGGCGTAATGACTTCCACATCGACCGCGACCGCACCGTTCGGATCGGCCTTTTGCGCTGTGGCGGTGCGACCCGGGTCCGCGCACCCTCCGTAGATCAAGACCAATGCTGCGGCCATGCCGCAGCACCGCTTCGGTCCGCCAACTCGCATCGCCATGTCAGAATCCAGAGCCGCTAGGAAATCCTTGGGCGCTGCTTGTCATGGTGCGGATCCCTGCAATCCCAATCAGGTTGCTGCTTCGCTCCGATTGCCCATTCGCGGCGTCGACTTGAGAGTCACGTAGAGGCAGGGAACCACCACAAGGGTGAGAGCCGCGGCGCTCAGGACACCTCCGATAATGGCGCGTGCTAGTGGCACGTTCGCTTCCGCGCCCGGCCCGCCGACCGCCATGGGTATCAGCGCTAGCACGGTTGTGAGGGAAGTCATCAAGATGGGGCGCAGTCGAACCCCCGCTGCCGCGCTGATCGCCTCGGCCGGACTCGCGCCGCTCGAGAGCCGCCGGTCGGCATAGTCCACGAGGAGGACACTGTAGGCTACCACTAGCCCGACCATCATGATGACTCCCATCGCTGACATCATGCTCATCGGGTTCCCTCCGATGTACAACATCGCGCTTACGCCGATCAATCCCAGGGGCACCGCTAGGATCACGATGAGCGGGTCGCGGAACGATCGGAACTGCAGCACAAGCACCAAGTAGACCAGTACGACGGCAAGCAGGAAACCCTGCATGAACTGATCCAACGCATCGCGCATCGTGGCGACCTCGCCGGTCAGTCGGTAGCTGTAGCCGCCGCCGGCGAACTCCGGACCCGTGATCTCGAAATCGATTCCCCGATCCGTCTCGCGGGGATCGGGGCGGAGTGCCGTCGATGCATGGAGTGCCGCTTCCAAGTCCGCGACGACCGATCCGATCGCGAAACCCGGGAGTACAGATGCATAGATGTCGATCACCCGTGTGATGTTCCGATGACTGATCGTCGCCGGTCCGGTGCTCCGGTCGATGCTGACAAGCGTACGCAAAGACACCGGTTCCATCGAACTGTCGCCCTTGATGGGGATATCTCGCAACGTGTCGATCGATTCGAGGTCGACTTCGTCATATTGAGCGCCGATGAAGTAATGGTTCCCGTTGCGCTGGTCGATCCAGAACGCCGGGTCGAATCCGATGCTCGAATTCGTTGCCGTCACGAGGTTCTTCATGACGTCGTCCACTTGAACGCCTGCGAGCGCAGCCTTCACCCGGTCGACTTCGATGTCGAGCACCGGGTAGTCCATCCGCTGGGCGATACGCGTGTCCGCGATACCCTTCACCTCGGCTGTCGCGTTGGCGATGATCGTCGCGATGCGGTGGGATGTCTCGAGGTTGCTCCCCGAGACTTGGATGTGAATCGGCGCGGGCTCGCCTTGGTTGAGCGCCGCAGTCAGCATGCCGCCGGTGTCGAACGAGAATTCGACCGCCGGGAACCGTTCGTTGAGTCTTGACCGAAGGCGGTCTACGTATTCGAAGGTGCCTGGACTGCCCGGTTTGCCCTTTAGCTGCACCAGCACGAAGGCGTCCATGGGACCCGTGTTGGGGGTATACGCAGCAGGCCAGTCCATGAGCACTCCGATGTTCGTGATAAGCATGCGGAGGTTCGAGGACGGGTGCCGTTCTTCCGGCCACGGATCCGGCATTCCGATTTCCTGGATCAGCAGGTCTTCAATCTCGGCCAGCTTGGTCTCGGTCTTCTCGATGCGAGTGCCCGAGGGCATGCGGACTGAGATCTGAAACTGTCCCGCGTCCACCGGTGGAAGTAGTTCAGTGCCAGTCGTCCGCAACAAATACAGAGCTGCCAGAAGGAGTAGCCCGGCGCCGGCGAGAACGATGGTGCGCTTGGGGAGCAGCTTTCCGATCCATCGCTCGAACTGGAGTCCCAGACGATTGCGTTGATTCGGAACCCCGGACTGGACTGAACTCTTGAGAATCCTCGCTGCGAATGCAGGCACGAGCGTGATCGAGAACAGGAACGAAGCCACCATCGCGAACGTGGCGGCGAGCGCCACCGGACCGAACAGGTAGCTGGCCATGCCCGAGAGGAACAACACCGGGAAGAACACGATGCAGAACGTCACCGTCGACACAAGAACCGGTATCGCGACTTCAGAAGCTCCGCGATAGGCGGCGTCGAATGGCTTCTCGCCCCGTTCGACATGGCGGACGACTGCTTCAACGACCACGATCGCTTGGTCGATCAGGATGCCGACCACTAGGGCCAGCCCTCCGATCGTCATGGCGTTGAGTGTCGCTCCGGAAAAATACAGCCCCGTCATCGCCGCGAGGATCGCGAGCGGGAGGCTCACCAAGATCAGGACGGTCGATCTCACCCTCCGCAGGAAAAGCAGTACAACGAGCGCTGCGAAGCCAGCGCCCAGCAATCCCTCCAATTGCAGTGCCTTCAATGAGTTACGGACATATACGGACTGATCGAGGACGACTTCGATGGATAGGTCCGCGGCTGAAGCGTCCATTTCCCGGAGGCGCTGCCCGATCCGCTCGAGATTCCGTTGGATCGACTCGACGATCTCGATCGTGTTCGCGCCGGGCTGTCGGTAGATGGGAATGTAGACCTGCCTCCGACCGTTGATGCGGACGACATTGGTCTGAATCTGGCTCGAGTCCCGAACGTCGGCGACATCCCCGATCAGGATCGGGGTCCCGCCTCGCACTGCGACCGGCATGTCGTTCAGGTCGGCGACATCCGCGGGCATGGAGTTCGCGAAGATCTGGTAGTCGAGATTGCCAGCCTTCATGTTCCCTGCGGGGATGAATACGCTCTGCCGCTTGAGCGCTTGCACGACATCCATCGGATCCAGATCAAGGGACTCGAGCTTCATGCGGTCGACGTACGCCAGAATGCGTCTGAGCTTGCCTCCGTACACCGCCGGAGCGATCACCCCTTGGATGGACTGCAAGCGGTTGCGGAGTTCGAAATACGCAATGTCGTAGAGTTCCTTTTCGTCCATGCTCGGACTGGACACGCTAACTAGACAGAGGGGTACAGAAGCGGTCGGATCGAACGGCATCACCATCGGCGGGATCGTTCCTGGAGGCAGGTAGAACATGTCGCTGACGGCGTACGAGGTCACTTGGCTCATCGCCGTATCGAGGCTGATGCCCTCGCGAAAGAAATCCTTGACGATGCAGACCCCCAGCATCGCCTTGGCTTCTTGGTGCTCGATGCCAACGGACTGGCCCGTCCACCGCTCGAGTCGGCTCATGATGTCGCGTTCCATGACTTCAGGCGGCATGCCCGGATAGAACGTCACGATCTGGACAGCCGGCGTCTTGAAGATGGGCAGCAGGTCCGCTGGCAGGCGCTGGAAAGACGTCACTCCCAGAACGACAGTCGTTAACGCTGCCACCGCTACGGCGTAGGGGTTTCTCAGCGCGAAACGGATCATTGCCAAGCCTTGCCAGTAGATGCCGACAGCAGGGCCGCTGCCCCTCGATGGAGAGTCACGGCATCGACCCTGCGGTGTCGTCTGATACCGTTCCTCATGCCGCGCCCAAGTGGCCTCACATGAGACTCAGGCCCCGGAACCACAGCCCCTTCGTACGGTCGCGAGCCATTCACGTAGTATCGGTGTCTCCTGAACACGAATGAGGCACCGCGCAGGTCAGCACAAACAAGAGCGTACTCCATTGCCTTGCGATGGCCGGTCGAAGCAAGGCGGTGCCGTGACCGAACTCTCGCCGGGCCCGTGTCGATAGAATCGGTATCTCGGGAGGAGAGTGCTAGTTGCGGGCATCATGAGCGGGACGTCGGTCGATGGGATCGATGTCGCCCTCGTGGAGATCAACGGTGCAGGCCATAAGATCTCTACCGAACTGGTCGGATTCGAAGCAATCGAGTTTCCGGAGGGAGTTCGCGACGAGGTGCTCGAGGTTACGAGTTCGGCGACTACGTGCGGCCGGATCAGCCAACTGAACTTCTTGCTCGGCAGAGTCTTCGCGGATGCACTAGCGAAGGCTTGCGAGCGCCTCGGGATGCCGCCCGAGCGATTGGAGTTGGTCGGTTCCCACGGCCAGACGATCTACCACCAAGCCGATCCGAGTCCAGTCTGCGGATTGCCGGTGTCCAGCACCATGCAGGTCGGGGAGCCTGCCTGCATCGCTCGTGTGGCGGGTGCGCCGGTAGTCTCTGATTTTCGAGCGGCGGATGTCGTCGCGGGAGGTCACGGAGCACCGCTCGTGCCGTTCGCTGATTACATCCTCTTGCGCGACGCCGATGTCAACCGCGTCGCGTTGAACATCGGCGGCATCGCTAACTTGACGGCGATTCCGGCGGGTGCCAGACCAGACCAGCTGATTGCCTTCGACACCGGACCGGGAAACATGGTCAGCGACTATCTGGTCGAGACATTCACGGGAGGCTCCGAGCACTATGACCGAGGAGGCCGGATGGCGGCGCAGGGCGAACCCGACGAAGGGCTGCTAGCGGAACTCTTGAACGATCCCTACTATCAAGCTCCCGCCCCCAAGAGCACGGGACGCGAGCGTTACGGTGCGGAATTTTCCGCGAGGTTGCTGAAGCGGGGCCTGCCTCCCGAGGTCTTGGTCGCCAGCGCGGCTCAGCTCACCGCGCGAACGATCCTGCTCGGGATAGATCAGCTGGTACGGCCGATCATGGCGGTTGACGAACTCATCGTTTCGGGAGGGGGATGGCACAACCTTGCCATCATCGAGCCATTGCGCGATGGCCTACCGTCTACTTGGGTTCGGTCTACTGAGGACTTTGGGATCGGGGTCGACGCAAAAGAAGCCGTGGCGTTCGCGATTCTGGCATACGAGGCATTCCATCACCGTCCCGCGAATGTTCCTTCTGCGACCGGTGCTGACAGACCGGTTGTATTGGGAAGCATCACACCCACCTACGTGTAGGTCTCCGGGCCACGAGATCTCACGATTTGGGATTGGCTGCCCGAGCAACGCGAGCAATCGCGTCCAGTTTCTGTGCAACTTCAGGAGAGATATCGTCCACGGGCATGTGGCGAACCAGCTTGTGAAAGCTGCCCTTGCTTATGATGTTTGGCAACCCTAACTTTTCAAAGTATCGTTTGAATAAGGGTGCGAGGAAATCATCGCTTACATTGGATTCGAAATCCCACGGAGAGCCTCTCCCTAGAGTCTTCATTGCATTCGCGACCTCTTGAATCGATTCCTTCATGACGTCGAGTCTGTGTTCTCCCTTGCTGTCGGCGAATACAGATGCATGCACCCCCTTTGGGGCCTTGGCGAATGATTCGAGGGACCGCACGTTACAAATGTAACTCTCGATATTTCGCCTGTTCCAAGTCAAATATTCGAGCGCACCCGACTTTACTGTGTCCGATTCAATATGATCAAACAATGCAACGCCTCTAAGCGCATGAAGCACTCCTCTGAGCCCCAAAAAGTGGTACTCGCTCTTGTGTTGATGATTGCCTGTGTAGTGAACGAACGGTCTCTGAAGTGCAGTCTGTGCGTCGTTATGGTTAAGGACTTTTGCGAATTCCTGCAATATGGACAAATCAGAGGAGTCTTTAAGATAGAGTACCCACCGCATCTGTTCAGCTTGTATATAGTCTTCGAATCCAATCTCATTGAACAAATTGCGAAGTTTGCTCCCCTGATCTTCAATTCGATAGGGAGTGTCAAGAAACGCGATTACGGTATCTCGATCAATGGCCTCCTTCAAGAGTGCCTCGGAATGCGTTGCAGCGATGATCTGATTTCCTTGTTCGGACGCAACTTCGGTAATCAAGCGGTACGTATGTAGCTGCCGAAGAATCTCAAGATGTGCATCGGGCTCGTCCAACAGAATTACAGAGTTGGGATTGTTGTACATATAGGCCAACAGAAGAAGGGTCTGCTGCAGTCCTCGTCCACTAGAGGAGAGGTCAAATCTTGCTCCTGATTCAGAATACGACATCGCGATTTCTCCTCGTTGCATTATGTATTGGGGCTCTTCAAGTGTACACCCAAAGGATTTCTTGATGTGAGATACAACAGATTTCCACAGCTCTGAGTCTTTTTGATGGATCGAAAAGCAAAGATTTCGTAGCACCTCTGCGGTGCGCCCCTCGCCAATTCGAACGTTGATTGCACCAAATTCCAACCTCGGTTCAGTCGCTGCTAGCCCAGACATCGGTGGCAAGTATGTGATTTTCACCGATTGCGCCTCTCGCGGGATTGGCATCCGCCCGAAGGATCCGTTTTGCTTGATTCGCAGTGGACGGGAGTAGAATGACTCAGGATTGGCGTAGTCAAATTCAAGTCCACACATCCAAGCCGTATCCGAAGTTATCCCTTCAACCGTGACTTCGATGCGGATATTATCGGTATGTTGAAGCACCGCCGTGCCAACACCTCGGCGAGTCTTTCGTTCGAGCCACAAATGATTGGCACTTGGAACAGGGACCGTAACCAGATCCCGTCGATTGATGGTCACGCCGGGTCGCTTGGTGGGAATCGTCTTCCCAGAGTACCTTTCGTTCCAGCGACGCAGTCCGATATCCCATAATGCCAATGCTTGCATGGCAGATGTCTTGCCGGAGTTATTCGGCCCGACGAAAATCACCGGACTCTCCAAATCGATATCAAGCTCTTTGAAGCACTTGAAGTTCCGTACTGTGAGCTTGGTTAGCATGGCAGGAAGGCCCTTGCGTATGTATGGTCCACTGCCGAGCGAGCTTGAATCGTCCGAGGACAACCATTCGCTATCAAGACTCCAAGTCCCAAGCACTCACATCCCGGAGACTCTGGGTAGGCAATGACTGTCGGCGACGATATTGCTTCGACACCAGCACCTTCCATCAGGATACTACGAATTCACCCGCTGGGTACAGGATGGTCGAACGTATGCTTGGGTCTTCGCCGAACCATGACTCCGCCGAGAGGGGATGCGGGCCCTGTGCCGGGCACGCCGGGGCTCAGGACGCCCAACAGCCATGTACCTCGAGTCACTGATCGCGAAGACGCTGATAGAGGTCGAGACCGTCCAGCCTGACCACGTTCGTCGCCATAGGACCCTGTCGCTGGCTAGGAATAACCGGTTCGCCTGTTTCAATCGGCTGCCGCTACCGAGACCGCTTGGTCGTCGCTGGCCCGCATCCGGAAGGGAACACTGGTGACGATGCCATCCACCAACGCCGAGAACTTGTAGTCGGCATGCTGCAGCCAGCGTTGAATCTCGTCGACAGCGGGATTGTCAGTGCGCTTCACGCCCCGACCGAGAGCGTACGTCAGCAACTTCTTGATGAGTGTCCGCGTGAAGGAGTCGGTCTCAGTCTGGGCAAGTATGTTGCGTAGCTCTGCGGGCGATTCAAATGACCGGCCACCCGGTAGCGAACCGGAAGTGTCGAGATCCAGTTCCCCATCCCGTGTTCGCCATTTTCCGACCGCGTCGTAGTTTTCCAAGCCGAACCCTATAGCGTCCATCACCAGATGGCACGACATGCAACCCTCGTTAGACCGATGTGCTTCGAGCTGTTGCCGAAGGGTGCCTCCGAGCGGACCTTCCTGGACCTCAAGCTCCGGCACGTCAGGAGGCGGAGGAGGAGGGCTCTGGCCCAAGAGGTTCTCAAGCACCCACAGTCCGCGCAGCACTGGTGAGGTTCGGGTCGGGTACGACGAGATCGTCAGTATGCTCGCTTGGCCGAGCAGACCGCCGCGCCGCTCGTCCGTTAGGAGTGCCTTCTGGAATGCGGCACCTTCGATCCCTTCGACTCCGTAGTGGTCGGCAAGTCGCTCGTTGAGGTACGCGTAGTCACTGTCGATGAAGTCTAGGACGCTCCGATCTTCCCGTATCACGTTCTCAAGGAACATTTCCGTTTCTTGACGCATCGACTCGCGCAGGCTCTCGTCGAACTCGGGGAAGCGATTCGCGTCCGGCTCCGCATCGGCTAGATTGCGAAGATGCAGCCACTGACCGCCGAAGTTCTTCACCAATGCGGACGATTTGGGATCCGCTAGCATCCGGCGAGCGTGCGTTCTCACTCCCTCGGGAGAGTCCAGTACGCCCGACTGGGCCGCATCGAACAAGGCATCATCCGGCATGCTGCTCCAGAGAAAGTACGAAAGGCGCGAGGCCATTTCGTACCCGTCGACGGTGCGGGAGCCCTCGCCTTCGACCGACTCAGGATCCCGCTCGATCCTGAACAGGAATTGGGGCGACACCAGCACCGTTTGAAGCACGGTCTGCATCATGCCCTCAAAGCTCTCCCCTCGCCGCATCGACTGCTCGGCCAGCCCGAGCAGCCTTTCCGATTCGATAGCGGTTGGCGGACGACGGAACGCTCGTCGGGCGAGTCGATCGATGATCTCCGCTGCACACGGACGCCATGGTTCCTCGCCTTCCGGGAGACAGGTGAAGACGCTGCTATGGCTGGCGGGAAGCGGCATCGGCTCGGCATCGTAGGGACCGTTGATCTCGAGGTAGTCGACCCACAGCTTGCGGCTCGAGAACGCTTCGTTGGGATTCATCGGCCCGCCTTGGAAATCGATGAATCCAACCCAGATGGAATTCTCTCCGGGACCAACGCTCAGCCGGACGCGCTCGCTTCGATTGAAGTACTGCGCCGCTTCGACAGCCTTGGTTGCCATGCGTCTGTCGCCAAGTAGCAGCGTCATCAGCCGAGGCGGCGGAGGCTCCATGTCCGGAAGGTAGCGACCGTCATCTTCGGACCGCTGGCGGCGGTCTGTTGCACCGAACGCGAATTCGTAGGTTCCGCGGGCAGGGAAGTCGAACGACAGTGCTATTGAGCCGTCCGCCGTGAACGGCGAGACCCTGCCGATCGCCGCTGAGTTCGCTGCGTCCCGGGACGCTTGAATCCGGAAGCGGGTCGGCTCCGCGTATCGCGGACGGTCCCAGATCGCCTCGCGCGCGAGCTTGCCCGCCGCATCGAGGTACTTTTCCATCAGCAGCGGGGAGACCGATAGTACGTCCCCGATGTTGTCAAATCCGTATCCCGAATCGTCTACAGGGAAAGAGCTTGCGAGACGCAGGTCTACCCCCAAGAGGTCGCGGACGGTGTTGTCGTACTCGGCTCGATTCAGCCGTCTCGCGGTAATCCGGCCAGGACGAATCCGGCGGGCGTCTTCCATGTCCCCGAGTCGGCTCTCGATCCACCCCAAGAGAGCCGCCGTCGCTGTCCTCGGAGGGCTGGCACTCCCGGGCGGCGGCATCTTGCCGGATCGTGCCATCCGCAGCACATCCGCCCAAACATCGGGGTGCTTCAGGGCCTCCGCTTCGGTCGCGAACTTGTCCAAGCGCAGTTCGGCCATCTGGATTCTGTCGCCATGGCAAGCCGCGCAGTGCTCCAACAAATAGGGGCGAACGTGTTCTTCGAAGGATTCTGCCCAAGCCGCAACGGGAAGCAGTGCGGCGACCAAGAGGCCTCGTCCCAGCACGCCCATCATTATATTTTGCGGTGCGATTCTAGGAGCCGGTATCGACCATCGACCGGAAGGGGCTTGAGACCGTTGGCCCGCGGAACATAGAGAGTGCTCCTTCTACGAGCGGAACGAGGGAGTCCCTGCGGCGGGGATTACTCTCCCTGAGCAATCGAGGCGGTTGGCATCTGGGCTCCGACTCGTCGCCTCCAGTCCCGCAGGTTTTCTAGCAATTCCCTAGCCAATGCTGGTTTCGCTGCGCTGAGGTCGCGTTGCTCCGACCTGTCCATGGAGAGATCGAAGAGTTCGATCTCGATCCCTAGTCCGGCCACCGTGCCTTCGAACCATTCGATGAGCTTGTAGGGCCCTTGCCGGATCGCGCCCGCCGGCACCATGCCCGACCCGACGTGGTAGTGCGGGTAGTGCCAATACAGCCTTCGATCCGTCCGCGCCTCCCCGCCTTCCAGCACGTCCATCAAACTCTCGCCGTCCAAGTTGGCCGGGGCCGCTCGGTCTTTGAGTATCTCGAGAAACGTCGGAAAGATGTCCACCGTCGTGAGCATGTGATCGGTGGACGTGCCCGGTGCCACTCGTCCAGGCCAGCGCACGATCAACGGAACTCGGATACCTCCTTCGTAGAGCCACCCTTTCCCGGATCTCAGCGGGTCCTGCTTGGCGTAGGTCTCTTTGCCGCCATTGTCGGAATAGAACACCACCATCGTGCTTTCGCGGAGCCCGAGTCGATCAATGCTTGCCAAGAGCCGCCCGACACCCTCGTCCAAGCGTTCGACGATCGCCGCGATGGTCGGCATGATCTGCTTCTCGCGAAGCCGCTCGTCGCCTTCGTAGCGAGCTACCCGCTCGCGACCTTCGATGACCGGCTCGTGAATCGAGTTGTGCGGAAGGTAGAGGAAGAAAGGCTCCTTGCCGCTTCGCTCGAGGAAATCGATGGCGCGATCCGTGATTTCGCCCACGTTGTGCGGATCGTCCTCCGGATCGGCGTCCTTGGCCGGCTTGTAGGTGACCAGCACTTCGTCGAAGCCCTGCTTGTCCGGGTTGAATGGCAGGCTGTCGGGCGGCCGCTTGTCTTGGCTCAAGTGCCACTTGCCGAAGTGCGCCGTGCGATAGCCGTTGCGCTTGAAGACTTCCGCTAGGGTGGTGATCCCCAGATCCAGACGCTTGTGCCATGCGGGCTGCTGCAGGGGCTTGCCCTTCGGGTTAGAACCCTTGATGTGATCTGTCAGGTGCAGTCGGGCCGGGTACATCCCGCTCATCAGAGCGGCGCGCGTCGGCGAGCATACGGCTGCCGCCGCGTAAGCGTTGGTGAACCGCAGGCCCTCGCTTGCCAGCCGGTCGATATGGGGCGTCCGATAGGCGTCGCCGCCGTATGCCCCCACTTGGCTCCAGCCGAGGTCGTCGGCCAGGATGAAGACAACATTCGGCTTGTCGTTGGCAAGGGACGAGACCGCCAAGCACAGACACAGCACGGTGACCCGCATGACGTGCAGTATACGTTCATTCGGCTTCTTCGAAATTGGGTTCTGACGCTTGGCCTGGGGCGCGAGCTTGCATCGAGATCGGCCGAACGTAGAATCACCCGCAGCGCTGGGATAAGATGTTGGCTCGAGGTGGCCCAGTGCATGTGAATCAGATAGAGCCGAATCGACTGCCGCGAGGCGGCTCGGCCAGTCGACGGGCGAGTCGGCACCCCGGCGAGCGGCTGATCGCGGGTCTCGCGATCATTCTGGGCGTAGCTTGCGGGACTTCCGAACCTCCGCCGGTCCCGCCGAATGTCGTTGTCATCGTGGCCGACGACCTCGGCTACGGAGACATCGGCGCGAATGGTTCGGAGACGATCAGCACTCCGCACATCGACGCGCTGGCCAGTCAGGGAGTGCGACTGACGGACGGCTATGTTTCGGCGGCGGTTTGCAGTCCGACCCGCGCGGGCCTGCTTTCCGGTCGCTACCAAAGCCGATTCGGCTACGAGTACAATCCCACGGCCAACTACGCTCGCGGGCCGGATGCCGAACTTGGACTGCCGTTGGACGTCAAGACCCTCGGAGACTTGATGCAGAGTGCTGGGTACGCCACCGGGATGGTCGGCAAGTGGCACTTGGGAGCACTGGAGAAGTATCACCCGTTGAATCGCGGATTCGACGAATTCTACGGCATCTTGGGCGGAGGCACGAGTTACATCGACCCTGAGAAGGAAGGCGTCCACTCGTGGCCCCGTACTCAGTCCGGGGATCGTTCGAGCCCGCTGAATGCGCGGGAGATCATGGACGGATTCGAAGTCGTACAGGTCGAAGACTACCTCACGGATGTCTTCGCCGAACGGGCGGTGGACTTCATTGAGCGCTATGCGGACAAGCGGTTTTTCTTGATGCTGACCCCGAACGCTCCGCACACCCCGATCCAAGCGACGTCTGAATACGTCGACCGCTTCGGTCACATCGAATCGGAGGGTGCGCGGATCTTCGCGGCGATGGTTTCGGCCATGGACGACATGGTCGGCGATGTCGTCGGCGCCCTGAGCCGACTCGGACTCGAGGACAACACGCTGGTCGTCTTCCTTTCCGACAATGGCTGCATCAACTACGCCGCGGACATGATCTGCACCAACGCTCCCCTGAGCGGTGCCAAGCGGTATCAGCTCGAGGGCGGTACCCGCGTGCCGTTCATCGTCAAGTGGCCTGCCGGGTTGCCGCAAGGAGCGGTGTACAGTCAGCCCGTGATTTCGTTGGACTTGTTTCACACTCTGGGAACGGTCGCGGGGGCTCCGCCGAGCGAACTCGACAGCCCCGACAGCGTCAATCTGATCCCCTACCTGACGGGAGAGGCGGACGGCTCTCCGCACGAGTTCTTGTTCTGGAGGTCGCTGCCGAACATGGCGGTCCGATGGGGGCAGTGGAAACTGTGGAAAGTGGACAAGGCTGGCCAAGAGCCCGGCGAGCGACTTGGGGCGCTCCTTCCCGAGGTTGACTATCCGCCGGAATCTCCCAATGGGCAAATGACGGTGCTTTACGATCTGTCGGCCGACATCGGGGAACAGGAGAACCTGGCCGACGCTCGTCCGGAAATCGTAGAACGCCTTGAGGGAGAGCTCGAGCGATGGAACGCCGAACTCGCGGAACCGCTCTGGACGAGCCGTCGCTCTACTCTCGACAGCATCCACGGACAGTCGATCCAGCTTTACTTCTAGCGGGTGCGGACAGCGCATCAGAGTCCCGCCAAGCAAGCGATTCCTCAGCGGGGCGCTTAGCAGACACACCGCAGGGAACGAGGTCTCAAGACCCAAGACCGTCGCTTCGACGTACGTCCCTGCGGATCTTACTCGGATCGCCGCTGAAACCGATTCCGAACCGGGTAGCGTTGCCGACGAGCTACCGCGTTGGGGGCAGCCGCCCCGTCGGGGGTCGATGTTGATCGATCTCTGCGGTAGGGTCGACGAGGATCATTCGACTGGCTCCGATCTTCTTCGTGGAACGTACTCTGCGTTAGGCTCAGTGCCTCCCCATTGGATCAGTGCCTTAGCCGCAGCAGATGCACGCTCCTGAAGGAATCCCCTCATCGCGTGTTCGAATTGCCTTCTGATGGAGCGTCGCGCACCGAATCCGTCTTCCACCTGGCACGCACCTCCAAGTTCAATGAATGCCCAGCGCCCAAGGGTTCCGAGTGAGTTGACACCGGGGATCCAGTAGTTTTCCATGGTCGACGCCTTGTCGCTAGCGTCTTCGCGACGGTACCCCTTGATCTCGACGACGATGTGGAGTGGATCGTCTTCGCCCTTGCCATCGTCCAGAAGGAATATGAAGTCGGGCCGGTATATCCCGGCTTTGGTTCCGGTCCGATACGGTACTTCGAAGCCTAAGCCTTCGTTCTTCACATATGCACGGACCCAATACGACTTCTCGACAAGGTGGCAGAAGTCAGCCTCCCAAGAGCTGTCACATGTCGTTAGATTGACATGGCATCGCGCCGGACGCGTCTTCCAGAGTCCCTCTCCCTTTCTGAGCCTATCGGTGAAGGGTCTACGAGGTACATGGAAATGAACATCCTTGGTGGAGCCGGCGGGTTTGTGAGAATCGAGAATCGGCCTAACGGAACGGCTGGCCACGCCTTTCGTGCTGACCGCTTCGATGCGGTAGCCAACCACCCTTGGGAATATGATTTCGCAACTATCCCGGTCCGGGCTGACAGCATGGACGAGCACTGTATCCATCGCACGTTCTAACGCATTCGACCGCACGCCTTGGAGGGTGCTGAAGTCTGACCTACCGAGTGGGTCAAACAAGAGCTACCGTTGCCATCCGGCCAGCGAATCTACTACTTCATCGTAAGCCCACTTGCACGCGCGGATCGCCCCCAACCATGCGCACATCCCCCCGTTCTTCGGTTCCGCGGGCCAGAGTGATTGATCGTGTTCGCCGAGCCTCGAGACGCTTTCCGTCGAGCATGACTGTGAAGTTGCGCAGCACAGCGATGCGCTTCCGCGAGTGTCGATCTCTTCGACGGGGTTTGGTCGTCATCCTCGGAGGGATGCACGGGCGGGGCTCGGTTCCTCTTGCACCAAGTGTTATCATTCTCACGGGTTAACCTCATGAACCGTCGGAATTTCATCGGTGGCGCTCTGGCCGGGGCGTCGACCTTGGCCGCAGCCTCAAAGTCTCCTTCGCCGCGAGGTGACATCCCGACGAGGGTGTTCGGCAAGACCGGGGAAGCCCTGACCGTGATCGGTCAAGCCGGCGGACGGTTCCCGCTTTGCACGTTCGACGAAGCCAAGGGCATCGTCCGGCGCGCTTACGATCTCGGGATCAACTACTTCGACAACGCCCACGGCTACTGGGACGGGCGTTCCGAAGAGATCTTCGGTGAAGTCCTGCCCGCTGTCCGCAAGGATGTCTTCATCACGACCAAGAGCACCCAGCGCACGCGCAAGGGAGCGGAAGAGGAGTTGCGCCTCTCCCTGAAGCGGCTCAAGACTGACTACGTCGACCTCTGGCAGATCCACGCGGTCGGCGAGATGGACGAAGTCGACAGGATCTTCGGCCCGGGCGGCGCGATCGAGGCGTTTGAGGCCGCCAAAAAGGAAGGTCTGTGCCGCTTCATCGGCTTCACCGGGCATCGCGACCCCGAAGTTCATCTCGCGATGCTGGAGCGTTACGACGAGTACGACACCATCCTGATGCCGTTGCATCCGGCAGACCCGTCGTATCTGAGCTTCGAGAAGATGGTTCTGCCCGAGGCGAACAAGCGGTTTCTCGGGATCCAAGGCATGAAGAGCTTGGCGAATGCCAAGCTGCTCCAGTCGTTCAGCGTCCGCCAGTGCATCCAGTACGTGCTGAGTCTTCCGATCCACTGCCTGGCGGTTGGCTGTACAACGCTTGGCCAACTCGAGGACGACGTACGGGTGGCTCAGGAGTTTCAGCAATACGACGATGCGCAGATGAACGCGATCCGCGACCGGGCCACCAAGCTCGCGGGAGCATCTCTGGAAGACTGGAAACGCGATCTCGCGCAGGCGTCGAATCGACCGGAGTACACCGGAGCGTAGTTGCGCCGCATCTCGCTCTCTTGACCGTGAGTCAGCGCAGGCACCGTAGCGACGCTACTCGCGATTTCCGCCCGCAGCCCACAGAAGGTGCCGGAGCGCTGTCTCGACGTGCGTTTCTGGCCGCCGCCGGCGTAACGGCCGCCGCCTCGGCGGCTCCCGCTGTCGGTCTGAGTTTCGGCTCGTACGCGCTCTGGATGTTGACTTGGGGCGATGCCCTCGAGCTGATCGGCCGTACCGGTTACGACGGAGTCGAACTGGCTCTGATGCCTGGCTGGCCGACCGAGCCGAAGCTACTGTCACACACCGACCGCTTGTACATCCGCTCGAGACTTGGAGACATGGGATTGGCATTGCCGGCTGTGTTGGAGCAACTGCGGGTCGCCGATCCCACGCAGACTCTGCATCGGAATTTGGAGCGGTTGCGAAGAGCGATTGAACTCGGAGCCGACCTAGTGCCCGGCAAGCCTCCGATTGTCGAGACAACGTTGGGACGCAGCCCCGAGGAGTGGGATGCAGTCAAGAGCCAGTTCGTCGATGAAATCGGCGAGTGGGTCCGCGTCGCCGACGCGGGCGATACCGTCGTTTGCTTCAAGCCGCACGTGGGCAACGCCGTAAACAACGTCGAACGCAGCCTATGGCTTGTCGCGCAAGTAGACAGCCCGTACTTCCGTTGCACGTTCGACTACAGCCACCTGTGGCTTGCCGGCTACGACCTGATGGAGTCGTTGGACGCGTTGCTTCCCATCTGCCCCTACATTCATGTGAAGGACGCTGCACGGACCTCCGGTGGCCATCGGTTTCTGTTGCCCGGCGATGCGGAAACAGACTACGTCGCGATGTTTCGGAAGCTCCGGCAGACCGGGTACGGCGGCTTCGTGAATGTGGAGGTCAGTGCCCAGCTGCACAAGTCAGACGACTTCCATCCCATCGATGCCGCGATGACTTGCTACGACCGCATGGAGGCTGCGTTCGAATCCGCTGGCTTGCAGCGGCCATAGGCACTCGCAGTAGTGAGTCTTGGATCGGGCTATTGCTTCGTCCACGGTGTTGTAGCGAGTCGATTACCGATCTCGCAACTTCTCGCTTCACGGTGCTCGATAGGCGACTACGTTGTGCGCGGCAAGACGGAACCGGCGTTCGATTCGGCAGTCAGCTCGTTCAAGGTGTGCGACTAGCTCGTCGAGCGCCATCAGCTCGCGATAACCCACGTTGAGTTCGTCCGCAAAGGCGCGATAGAAGAGTCGCACGGACACCCGGTCCCGAGGGCAGCTGCAGATCTGCAGTCCGCCCGGTCGCAAGAACTGGTGAATCCGCCGGACGAGGGCGAGCTTGCCCTCGTCGTCGAAGTGTTCGATCAGGCCCCAGTCGATGCCGACATCGAACTTCGTCTCCATTGCGCAGGCAAAGAAGTCCTCTCTGAGATACTCGATCTTGCCGGGATCGCGCTCCACCGCGATCCAAGGCTCCTTCCAGCCCTTCGGCGCACGCACACGGGCGGATTTCGGGGCGTCAAGGAATCTCTGGTACGCCCGCGGATCCTGGTCGATCAGCACGACGCGACCGCCGTTGCCGAACAGGGCTTGGATCAGCGACGCTTCCCATCCGGCCTCCGCTCCGAAGTACACGATGTCGGGATCCCTTGGGATGTCCAGCGCGGACAGGATCCGGGCCTTCCCGCCCAGATCGCTGATCGCATCTCGCTTCTGCTGCGCGAGCGCCAGGGCCAGTCGCAAGATCCGGCGGGGTAGGGAACACCGGACGCCTTGGTTTACGTCCTGCCAGCGTTGTCCGACCAAACGGTCGAAGTTTGCATTGAATCGAGTCCAGTCCACCGCACCTGTTCTTTCCGGCGCGTCGATGCTGCTGGGGTCGAATTCCGCTGACAGCGGCAGGGTCAGCTTCATGGCAGTACAGTAACAGGCGTGAAGGCTTCGGGACGGGTCGCCAACATCGATTTGGACAAGATTTCCGCTGTCAGCTGGGATGTCGATGGCACGCTCTATTCGGTCGGGAGGTTACGGGCAAGGCTGGTCACCGATGCCCTGCTAGCCCCCGTTCTGGGGCGCGGCACGGGCAAGATCCGTGATCTTGCCCGGATTCGCGCGTTGTATCGCGGTGCGGAGAGTTCCCGGTCTGCCAATCGTGCATGGAGGCTGTCCGATAACGATCTCGAGGCTCGATTGGCCTTGGAACGACAATGGCTGGGACCTGCGTTAGAGGTCGTTGGAGTAAGGCCTTGGACGACGGAACTTCTGCGGTACTTTCAGGGGCTCGGACTGAAGCAAGTCGCGGTGTCGGACTTTGAGTGCGGCCACAAGCTCGAGAGTCTCGGTGTCGCCGAGCATTTTGAATCGGCATACGCCGCCGAACGCATCGGGGCGCTCAAGCCGGATCCGACCGTGTTCCACAGGATCTTTGACGACCTCGGCATTTCCCCGCATCGATTGCTGCACATCGGCGACCGGCCGGAGACGGACGGGGTCGCGGCTCGCTTCGCCAAGTGCAACGCGCTCCTGCTGGGACGTGACTTCCGTGATTTCCGGCAACTCGTACGAGAGTTTTCTAGCAAGTCTACTGACCCATCGGCCTGACCCCGCGCAGACGCGCTCCGGTTCGTTCCCACCCAGTCGCAGGCATCCCTCGGGACTCACTCCGCCCTGAGTGACTCCCAGAGTCGCGGGTAGATGGATAGGAACTTGAACTGCGAGTCCCACCGGCCCAGACCGTTTTCCTGCACCAGCCTCCGAAACTCGTCGAATTCGATCGTCTCGAAGCGAACCTCGCCCAGTCTCTTGCTGTCGCGCTTGCTCTTGTATTCGAGATTGAACTCCTGCAGCAGCTCGTCGAACTGGCCAGCGATTTCCGGCTGGGGTGCCGGCCCGGTGCGGCCCATTCGCACTGCCACTAGCCGATAGCAGGGCAGGGCAGCCCCTCGTGGTTCGGAGGGGAAGCAGGTCAAGACGCACATGGTGTCCGGGTTCTCGTCCCGCTGGATCTCTCGAATCGCGTCTTGGACCTGTGTCGCCGTCAGCTTCTCGCCGGTGAAGGAGTAGCCAAGATCCCTGCGCCGAACAAAGCGCAAGGCTGGCACGTCCGAGACGAATCCCTCGCAGAGGAACACATCGCCCGTCCTGTACCGAGTGAGGCCGTACGGATGGCTGACGATCATCTCGTAGGAGCCGAAGTTGCGGAGTTGATGCGATGACAGGACTTCACCTGCGGACTCCGGTACGTCAATGTCCAAGAACTCGTAATACGTGTCCGGCGCGAGCGGCAGAAACTGGATTCCAGTTCGCTTGAAATCAGGGATCGTCTCGACGGCCTCGGTTGACATCGAATACATTTCCACGCAACGGAAAGGCGGCCAGGGCAGGTGCCTGCGGAGACGTTCCAGGAACGGCCCGACGTATCCGCCGGTCCAGCAAGCGAAATTCCGCACGGCGGGAGCCCATGCGGAGATTGGAAGGTATTCGCGACTCGTCGCGATTCGCTCCAAGCGCTGCTCCCAGCCTCTCGATGCTAACCGCCGGACGACTCGGCAGGCCTTGCGGTCCAGTGCCTGTGGATCGCGAAGGGCTCGGCGGGCAAGCTCGGAACACTTTGGCCAGTCGGTCCTGAGTTCCTCAAAGAATGTGTATAGCGTCGACGGATTGGTGCTGTACAGCACGCCGGGGTTGGACACTGTCAGGATCCAGAGGCGAACCGCCACGGTCCCATGTTGAGCCGCGACACGTCGGAGGGCTGGATGCGCGTGAATGCGATACGGCGCTTGCAACAGGGCTAAGAGCGTCGGCGGGCGCTTCTCCGCGAGCAACAGCGAGGTGAGCGAGGAATCGGGTTCCAAGGAACCGAATACGTAGAGGCTCGTGCGACGAATGTCGAGACTCCAGAAACAGCGCAGGAAGCTCGCGACAAAGACGTTGCGCACGGCTCGCAGCCGACGAGCGGTGTAGAGAACCCGTTTCGGGTCGCTGCTTGTACCGGATGTCAGGGCAATCTGGGTGCCTGGGGTCGCGACCTCGCGGGCGTCGGGCGTCGGCACCTCTTGAACTAGCGGCGTATCGTCCTTGATGCCGTATCGTCGCCGGAGTTTGCCCTGATCGGACTGGTATCTTCGAATCCGTCGAAGGTGGCGCAGTTGCTCGAGTGCGCCGGCGCATTGCAGGGTCGCGGCGATCATAGCGCGCAAGAAGTCGTTAACCGCGGCCCGCATCAAGGTCTCTCGAATCCTATCTCAAGGTGCCGTACGGTCCGCACGACTCAATCGGATTCGCCTCTTGTCGCGCTTACTGCCGGAACGCAGTTCACCGCAGTTAGGCATCTCCGAGTTCGATCCCGAGCGAACCGCGCCGATCGTGGATCGCCTGTCGTGGCAAAGCGTAACGGAACCTTGGCTGTCCCTGGAGCTCATCGCGTCGATGCTCGGATTTCGGCGTTCCTTTGAGCCTCCCGAGCCGTGCCTTCCAAGGTCTGCTTCAAGGCGTTCCGGGGAATGCGATCAATCAGCGGCTTGAGCAGCCAGCGGAATAGCCACGGGATGTCCCGGGTCAGGGTCATGGAGTGGCACTCCGCCAACACTCCGTCTTCTCGCTGCTCCAATCTCCAGTAAATGCTCAAGCGCCGCATGTATCCACTGTCTTGCCCTTTTGGAAGCAGGTGCTCCCCCGGCTCTCCCACATTCCGGACCTCGCGGATCGCCGTGGCGTTCGACCAAGTGGAGGCCCGCCGGGTGCCGATTAACCGATATCCCGCTTCGTGCCATGTGTCCAGCACGATCTTGTTCCTCTGCAGGCGCTGCCAAATCCTGTAAACGCCGTCTTCGCTGCTAATCAGCTTGCTCCCGATGACTCCAGGGTAGATCTCCGGATACCGGCCGTGGTCGAGAAAGACCGAGATGATGTCACCAATCGCGATGTCCGGCACGAACATCCCGCCGATCCAACTGTGCAACATGGCCCCTTGCATGTCGGCATCGTGGTCGAGTTTCTCAATCAGCACTTCACCCCTGCTGACCGCTTCCAGGCGCTGCGCGTTCTCGGCTATCCAGAGATAGGTCACCTCTCCTTCGTCGCGCGCGGAATTCTCCCTCGCGACTTCTCGGTTGAATCGCTCGTAGGCGTGAAGGGAGGCGGTGTGCGGGACTTCAGCGGGCGCGACGCTTGGACTGGCCGCCACCGCTGTGACGATCAGCAACGCGAGTTCGAGCCAACGCACGAAGGGCGTCGTCACGCCTGTGCCAGTCTGCATCGGAGGCAGCGACGGTTGCGACATCATGGCGAGTCGTCGGGTTCGCGCGACCTGCCGTGCTCCACGAAGCTCATTCGCGCAGATTGATCGGTACCTATCCAACGGGCGGCTCCGCTGCGAAACGATGCATATGGCTAATACAGTGTCACAGCAACTGTCGCGGGTGAGATGCTCGCTGAGCCAACAAGGATTTCGTTGGGTTCGAGCAGGTAGCGCCGGTGCCAGCGTCAAGCGCGTCGAGCCGGGCAATCTAGCGGTAGCGACGAGTGTGGTCGCCCTCGTGCGCCCAGAGGCTTTCGGTATGAGCGGCGGGATCGCCTGCAGCTTCTGTCGCTATGCCAAGGTTAGCGTCCCGAGGACGCGAAATCTCACGCGGGCACCACTGGCTTCACATGCCCCAGACTTCGACCGGTGTGCCCTCGAATTCCTCGCTTCGCCGGAAGACTTTCTCCTTCCATGGCTTCTCGCTGCGATCGAAGATCACGAGGTGGCCTGCATCTGCACCGCACCTGTCCATGTAGCCCGCAGTCTGCGGCAGGGCCTTTTCGAGCGTCCGTTCCAAGCGACCGTGCAAGACCTTGCACTCGATCACGACCCGTTGCATGCCCTGCGGGCGCGGCCACAGGAGCAATATGTCGACCCTCTGACGCCCTAAGCCGTACTCCCGCTCGACACGGCCCCCGCCGTTCATTACGCGCTGTAGGAATGCTTGCAGCAGCAGTTGCGGGCCCGCCTCCTTGTAACCGAACCGCTCCAGCCAATGCTCCGAGTGCTTGCGGAAAAACTGCTGGAACGCCGCCAGCAGCTTGCCGCTCTCGAGGCTGCCCCTGCTGTCCACGTACCACGCGACTTGCTGGTGCAAGCTCTTCTGCACAATGAATGTCAGCTCCCGCGGAATGACTTCCGCGTAGATCGGATTGGCGATCCACCTTGGAAGTATTGTGCTTTCAAGGACTTACGACCACCTCGCTCCCGCCACCCGTCCGAGAGAAGTTGGGTTTAAAGCTTGCGCTAACACTTGGACGGAACAGCAGGCCTAACGGCCACTCTTGGGGAAAGTGTATATGGAATAAGGACAAATCAGATCCTAGTTCGGAACGAGGGCAGAAGAAATGTCGGGGATCTGGCTGAAACGGGAAGGTCGGCGCGTGTTTTGGCGCGTTTCCGGTCGATTCCGGTCCGCTCTCGGGCGTGTCGGCCTTGCGACCGGGGCAGGGGAGCGGGAGCGTTCTCGCAGGCAACCTACCGCTGCCTGATGAGTGCGAGCACTTCATCGAGCTTGGCATCGAGCGCCTTGATGTCCTCGCGTAGTTGGGCGTCCCGCTGCTCTGCCCGGGCATCGACTCTGGTGATTCGCTCGCCAACCGCTTCAATCCGCGACCCGGCCCGACCATCAAGCCAAGTGAGGGCGGCGAGGAAGAGTCCGATGAACGCGAACGCGATGGCACCGCCCGTTCGGATGGCACTCCAATTGACGCTGCTGCCCGATCTCGTCATTGTCTGCTCCCCCGCCCTCTCGTTGTGATCTGCTTGGACGGTCGGCCCGCTAGCTGCCTGCTGGAGCATAGACCCTCTCGCGGGCGGCTGTCAACAATCTGTCAGCAAATGTCAGAGCAAAATTTAAATGTCCGCTCTTCTGCTGGGTCGACTGGCGAATCAAGATTGATGACGCACGCTGCCCACTCCAATTCCATCTACCCAACGGTCGTGCCGTGACGGAACTCTAGATGACGGAACGTCAATCAGCTACGCATGCACCAGCAGCCTTGAGAGTCGCTCGACTTCTGCCGGTTTCGCGTCCGCCATGTTCTGGCTCTCGGTGGGATCCGCCTCGCGATCAAAGAGTTGCGGCCCGCTGTCGCCGAAGTTGCTCACCAGCTTGTAACGCTGATCCTGAGCGAAGCGCCAGAGTTGGCCTCGGCGCGTCAATGCCGAACGGGAGAACTCTCGGTAGGCGTCTGCTACGTTTTCGAGAATCGGTCGCAACGTCTGGCCATGCTGGTATTCGAGCTTGCCAGCTTCTCCGTAGTCCATGAATGTTGCCGTCAGGTCGATCAGGCTGACCATGGCATCGCTCTCGAAGCCCGCGCGGATTCCGGGACCGGCGACGCAGAGAGGGACGCCCGCCGAGGCGTGATACGGGAATGTCTTGCCCCACAACCCGTGGTCGCCGAGCATCTCGCCGTGATCGCTTGAGTACACGATGATCGTGTTGTCGAGGTCGCCCCGTTCCTTCAACTTTGCCGTGAACACCCCGAGCCATCGGTCGATGTTCTCGATCATCGCGGCGTAATTCTGTCGGATGCGGACATGCTGCTCCGGCGGCAGTGGACCGTCGTAGTGGGCGGGCTGCTCGAATCCGTCGATCTCCCGGTCCGGTCCCCGATAGTTGCGTTCCATCCGTTCGGTGATGTCCATGGGCGGGTGGGGTCCGACGAAGTTGAGCACCAAGTGCCAGGGCTTGTCGTCCGGCGCCCGGTCGAGGAGTTCGAGTCCGTTCCTGGCGATCCAGTTGTCGCAGTACGCCTCGTCGGGAATCGGCACGGCATCCGTCGCTCCCCACCAAGTCTCCTTGGCGAGCAGCGCGTTGAGCTCGTCGGGATCCATGTCGTGATCGAGCAGGTTCCACTTGACTTGGGCTAGACGCTGAAGCTCGCCCGCCCAGAACTCCGCCAGCGGCGGCTCGAGCGATTCCAGGAAGGCGAAATACGGTTCCTTGGGCCCCACCGGCTCGCGACGGTATGCGGCTCCAGCGCCGTTCTTGCCGCCGTTATCGATCATGTCCGAGAAGCCTAGGGCTTCCATGCCGCCCCGTCCGTCCGTGCCCCACGAATAGTCGGCTTTGTGCAGATCGAGCTTGCCGCAGCCCATCACGTGGTATCCGCTGTCGCGCAGTGCCTTGTAATAGCTGGTCCGGTCCGCTGGGAAGTTGTCCGAATTGTCTTGCACGCCGCATTGGTCGTAGACGCTCCCCGACGCGAGGCAGGCTCGAGACGGGCCGCAGACCGGAGAGTCGACGACGGCATTCGAGAACGAGACGCCTCGGTCGTGCAGTGCCGCGAGGTGCGGAGTCGGAACGGGTACGGAAGGATTCCACTGCACCCAGTCGGAACGATGCTGGTCGGGAAAGAAGAACAGGAAGTTCGGACGGGTCGCGGATCGCGGCCCCGGAATCGACTGGCACGAACCGAGAGCGGCCAGTCCACCCGCACTCGCTAGGAACTGTCTACGCGTGGACTCCATGGCGCCGCTAGTGTAACCCAAATCCCCGCTTAATTCTGGCCAATCCGGGATTTTCCGGTATCTGGCTCTAACCAAGCCGGTCTCCGGCCGTATACGATCCAGTTTCTGAGCGCGAGAGGCTCCCCGGATGGTCTCCGGCACTCGGTTGCCGGTGTCTCGGAGGCTGTTCGAGACCTCGTTGCCTCCATGCACGCACTCCGCCCTGCCACGCAGGCGCACCGCTCCCCGCCGACTCCCCTGTCAGCTGCCCGGGCTACCCTGTCGTTCCGTGGCGGCGGCTCCCGCCGCCGCCCCCTCAGCCCGGTTCCATCTGCGCCGCCTGCAGCAGCCAGCCCAGGCGGCAGTTGCACGTCCCGAACAGCAGCTTCCGACCCCGCCCGCGCTTCTGCAACAGCCCCACGCTGCGCACGAAGTCCCGGATCAGCGGCCCCAGCCCGTGCCGGCGCGCCTTCTCCGGCAGCACCTGGTATTGCAGCATCAGCAGCAGCAACTGCGCGATCTGCCCGCACCAGTAGAACGCTTGGTTGGCCGTGTACGAGTGGCACGGCGGATGGTGCAGCCCCAGTTCCGTCAGCGGGCCCTTGAACGCGTTCTCCTGGCCCTGCTTGGCCCGGTGCCGCCGCACCAGCTCGCCCGCCGGCAAGTCGTCCCGGCTGACCAGGATCACCGTGTACACCGGCTCCAGCAGCTCCTGCGCCCCGTCCCGGTCCCGCCGGATCACCACGTAGACTTGCTTCTCCTCCCACTTGCTCGGCTGGTACTTGACCGTCACCGCGCGCTCGACGCCCCGCTCGTCCACCGGCTCCCAGTCCGCTTCCGCGAACTTCTTGGCTTCCACGATCCGCAGCACCGGCGCCTTCTTGTTCCGGTCCGTCACGCTCACCGAGTAGTCCCAGCCGCGATCCGTGCAGGCCTTCACGAACTCCCAGCAGTAGTACGCCGCGTCCGCACGCGCCCACACCGGATCCGGCCCCAGCTCCAACGGGTCCACGTCCGCCGCCAGTTGCTCGGCGAAGTCCCCTTTCACGTCCGTGCCGCCCTCGTTCAGCCGCGCGCTGACCCATGCCCGCCCCACGAACACCGAATGCAGCCAGTACTGCCGCTCCCCGTTGTAGCCCACCGCGGCGCCCTCGAACTGCTTGCCCTGCACCTCGATGCCCGTGCCGTCGATGAACACCGGCACGTAGCCCAGCTCCTTCCCGCAGGCGGCGGCGATCGGCGGCACGACTTGCGCGCTGACCGCCCGCACGCAGGCTTGCAACCCGTCCAGGGCCTTGGCGCTGAAGCGCGTCAAGTACTCCCCGAGGCGGCGGCTGTCGGGCACGGCGCCCGCGAGCCCCGCGCCCTCGCAGGCGGCCTCGTCCGCGGCCAGGGCGTCGACGGTGTTGAGGTGCCCGCCGCCGGTGGCGAGCCCGAAGATCAAGCTCAGCAGGTTCTGGGCGTCGCTGCAGCCGCGCTGCCGGACCTTGATCTGGACGTACTGTTGCAGCAACCACGGCAGGCCGAGGGACCGCGCCAAGCGGGCGAGCGCCGGCAGCCCGGCGAGGCCGGTCAGCAGACCGTCGCAGATACCGTAAGAGAGTTTGGGAGCTTTGTCAGCAGGCATCGTGAGCGGGGCTCCGGACCGGCGCGGAAAATTCACCCCGGAGGTGAAAAAACGAGCGGCGTGGGGAACCCTGCAAACCATTACAACACAAGCGTGTTCAGCATGTCCAAAACATTTCTTATCCGGGAACTAGGGCTAGTGTAACAGCACTACGGACGAATCAACGGAACCGGACGCGTGACCTCAATCGATCCGTTCCCGCGGGACCGACTCTACGGTCCGCCGAGGATTTCGCCATGCGGCTTGCCTGCGGCGAGTTCCGCGTAACGCACGCGGACCTGCTCGGCGAATCGATCCGCGACCCAGTTGCTGACCTCGGCGGAAAGTTCAACCGTCGTCGACACGCCAGCACCGTCTTCGACCGTGACGACGTCTTCCAGAGGCGTGCCGTCCGCGAAGGCCTTTTCCACCGCGGCGTTGAGTTCTTCGAAGAACCCCCGCTGCCCTGTCGCGATCTCGGGCCCGCCCGCCGGTCCATGCCCGGGCAGGATGCGCTGCGGATTCAACTCCTCGGCTTTGCGAATGACGCTTGGCCAGTTGCCGGTGTTGCCGTCGCCGGTGTAGTTGAACGGTCCGTTCACGATGGCATCTCCCGTGCAGAGGATGCCTTCGTCCGGCAGGAACACCATGCCGTCGCCCCGCGTGTGCGCCCAACCGAAATGGTGGAATTCAACCCGTCGTTCGACGCCCTCCAGCACGTACGGCACTTCGCTGAACGTTTCCTG
The DNA here is from genome assembly GCA_965242625.1 of Bryobacterales bacterium. Classification (GTDB taxonomy): domain Bacteria; phylum Acidobacteriota; class Terriglobia; order Bryobacterales; family UBA6623; genus VXMF01. The sequence goes on from CBDEST010000005.1 coordinate 4,031,167, forward strand.
CGGCGGTTCCACGGTCTCGTCTCCCACAGCTGCGACATCGGGCCTGGCGGAGGCCGCTTCCTGCCACCGGGTGGGCTCGTAGCGCTGCATCTCCTCGGCCACGCCAACGAAGGCGAGTGTCTTCGCCCCGGCGCGGGTCCAGAGCGCGTTGGCGTAGGCGTGGTCGCCGTGGTGGTGCGTGTCGAAGACGTACTTGACCCGCTTGTCGCTGATCGCGCTGAGATCCTTCATCAGGGCCTTGGCCCCGCTGGGGAAGTTCGCGTCGACGACCAAGAGGCCGTCGCCGACATCGATGACCACGTTGTTGCAGTGCCCTTGGTCTCGCTCGCCGAGGCGGAACCAAACGCCATCGGTGATGAGTTCCAGATTCTCCGCTGTCGCGGGAGGCGGCGCGTCGGCACAAGTCCACGCGACAACCAGTCCGGCAGCTACGAGCGAGAGCAGTAGAGTGCGCATGTCAACCTCCGGCGAGCCTCAGGAGACCCGATGCAGGGCCGATTGTAACCCTTGCCCAGCGAATTCGGTTGCCCGTGCGTATAAAATGCCGTCCGGGGTTTAGCTGCGGAACGCATCCCCGCAGCGAGCACGATCCATGGGCATTCGCAACAACTTCGTCTCAAGGCGCGAACTGCTGGCAGGCGCCGCTGGAGCGCTCGCCGCCTGCGGGTCCGCGCCCATTCCCGGACCGCGAATCTCGTCCCGTCCGAACTTCTTGCTCCTGCTGTCCGACCAGCACCGTTACGACTGGCTCGGCCGCAATCCCGACATTCCCGTGCCGACTCCGAACATCGACCGGCTCGCGGCGCGCGGGGTGGATTTCACCGATGCTGTCGTAGCCTCGCCGGTCTGCGGCCCCTCGAGATCTTGCCTGGCGTCTGGCATGGAGTACGAGAATTGCGGTGTCAGGGTCAATCGCGACCCGTACGATCCCTCCATCACGACGTTTTACAAGCACCTCCGCGATAGCGGGTATCACACCACGGCCTGCGGCAAGATCGATCTGCACAAGGGTGTCGCCGGGCGGACGTTGGACGGTCGGCGAAACATGGAGCCCTGGGGCTTTTCGGACATGGTCATCACCGCTGGCAAGGGAGGCGGGTACTTCGGCGGCGAAGCGGGGCCGAAGGAACCCTACTACGCATATCTCGCGTCCTTGAATCCGCCTCTGGACAGGCTTTGCGCCGAGGACATCGAGAAGCGGGCCGAACCCCGCGAATTGAATTGGTGGGGCATGACAGAGCCTTGTCCGTTGGATGACGAGCATTATCTGGACAACTTCACCGGACGCACAGGCATGGATCTTCTCGAGCGCGCTCCGGATGGCTCGCCATGGTTGCTGGTCGTCAACTTCAACGGGCCGCACCCGCCCATGGACATCACCGAGCGGATGGAACGGCAGTATCGCGGTCCCGACCGCGTTATCGACGGCTTCCCCCAGCCGCATCACTACTCGGGCGCATTCCCGCGCGAGCAGCATGTCCGAATCCGGCAGAACTACTCGGCCATGATCGAGAACATCGACCGCTGGCTCGGTCTGTTCCAAGATCGCTTGCGCGAGCGGGGCGAATTGGACAACACCGTAGTCGTCTATACGAGCGACCACGGGGAAATGCTGGGCGACCACGGTTTATGGGGAAAGAGCATGCCGCACAATGCCTCGGCGGGGGTGCCCTTGGTCATGGCAGGTCCCAGCGTGGCACAGGGCGTCCGAAGCGACGCGCTCGTGAGCTTGATCGACGTTGCCGCGACGTGCATCGACTTCGCTGACTTGCCGGTTCCGGGCGAAATGGAAAGCATCTCGCTTCGCGACGTGCTCAACCAAGGGCGCGACGGACATCGCGAATTCGTGCGTTCGGCCCTCACGGTTGCGCGCGCCCACGACGGGAGATTCCGCATGGTGCAAGATCAGCGCTACAAGCTCGTCGAGGGCTTCTACGAGAGGCCCGCTCTCTTCGATCGCGAAGAGGATCCCTTCGAGCTAGAGAATCTCGCTCAGTCAAGGCCCGGCGAGGTCTCTCGACTCGCCCGATTGTTTGCTGACCCGTGAGATCCATGGCCAGTCGCGGCCAACGGGACGATCAGCGCTCTGGAAGGTCTATGCAATCTGGGAACGTTCGGTCGCGATACGTGACGGTGCCGGCGAGACTGCGGTTTGCCGCCGATTCCGAACAAGTCTCCTCGGTTATGGCGAGTCTGACCCTGCTCCTATAATGGTGGCGAGGCGAGGTGCGAGCTGAACTGGAAATGCGTTTCTTGATCGTCGCAGTCCTTCTAGTGCTGTCCGCGGGCTTTGCAGTCGCCAGCGAGCCGCCTCTAGCCGTGCTAGCGGCGGCGGCCGAGGACGCGCAGGCGCCAGTTGCTCAACGAAACGATCGGCCCGAATTAGCCGCTGTCCGCCAAGCCATTCAAGTATTCCGGACAGTCACCGCAGACGAGGGCTTGCGAGCCGCCCGGAGCGGAGGCGAAGCGTCCCCGAAGGCATCGGGCGGGCGGGCGATCGCGTGGCACGGGCGGCTGTTTGAGTACTTCCGCAACGACATCTTGGATGCGGTTCCTCACGAAGTCGTGCAGCGCGGGGGCGAGCGCAATCTCCGTCGACGCAACCAATTCGGGTTCACGGTCAACGGTCCGGTCGTCATTCCGAAGGTTTACGACGGCCGGGGCGCCACGTTCTTCACTTTTTCCTACGAGGGGACTCGCGAGCGCGTGGGGCGCACGTACCTGCTGACGCTTCCGACCGGGCAACAGCGCTTCGCGGATTTCTCCGATCTGGTCAATCGCGCCGGCCGGCGCCTGACAGTCTACGATCCCGCTTCCACGCGACGGAACCCGGCATTCGATCCGACCGGGCGGGTTTCGCGGTCGAATCTCGAATACGAGCGGGATCCGTTTCCCAACAACCGGATCCCGGAACACCGCCTCGATAGCGTGGCGCGCGCGGCTGTCGCGACTTACCCGCAGCCCAACACCAATGTCGGGCCGTTCCTCAGGAACAACTACTGGAACAACCCTTCCGAGCGCAACACGCCAGACGGGTTCATCGCGCGCGTGGACCACAACCTAGGCGACAGCCAGAAGTTCACGCTGACGATAAACTCCTCCGACGGCTACCAGGAAACGCCCGACATCTATCCGGGCGTCTCCAATCCCGGACGCCCGGACCGCGTGTTCCAGACGCGCGAGATCGAATTGGCCGACACGGTCAATCTCTCGCCGAACCTCACCTATCGCGGGTCGTTCACGGCCGAATCCGAGATCCGGGACACGCTCTCCCTGCTGGAAGACCGCGACATGCCCCGCGACATCGGGCTCGGCGGCGTTTCCGGGAGAGTGTTCCCTTCGTTTCGATTCCGGGGCTATACGGGCCTGGGCACCTCCGACCGCTCGTACCTGCGCAACGCCTTCGCGGATTACAACTTCGAGAACGAATTGGTGCTCCGCAAGGGCGCTCATACGTGGACAGTGTCCAGCGACATCCGGGCACTCGACTGGGGCACGCTGGAACTGGATTCGCCGTCCGGGAGCTTCTCCTTCAATGACCGCATCACGGGACTTCCCGGCATCAACAACACCGGGGACAGCTTCGCGACGTTCCTGCTGGGCCAAGCTTGGCGGGCCGAGGCTACTGACCAGCCGCATCCCGCCTACATTCGGCGGCGCTCGTTCCAGAACTCGATCGGCAACCAGTGGCAAGCGACCCGCAATCTGACACTCTCGCTTCGCGTGAATGTCGATGCCTCCAGCCCCCGCACCGAGAAGTACGATCGGCAGTCGAGCTTCGATCCAGCTGCGCTGAATCCCGCGACCGGCACTCGCGGCGCACTTGTGTTCGCGACGGTCGGAGGCATGGGCCGAGCGTTTCAGCCCTATCGCGTTCGAGCCGAGCCCCGCGTCGGGCTTTCGTGGAGCCCGACCGCCGACCGGCTGACCGTCGTCCGCGGCAGCGTGGGACGCTTCTACAGTCCGGTGACCTTGCGCTCGGGACCGTTCGGCACGCAGGGGTTTTCGGGGCGTCGCTATCCCGTCTCTCCCAACCGGCAACTCGTACCGGCGGTCGTGCTCGCCGACGGGTTTCCGCAGTCCGACGTTCCGCTACCGGACCTGCGAGGTGACTACGGTAACGACACCGACGTCGACATGATCCCGCAGACTTCCGCGCAGCCGACGTTCAATCACATGACGCTCGAGGTCGAACGCAAGCTGCCGAAAGGGCTCATCTTCCGCGCGAGCGGTCGGTCGACCCACGGGCGGGACATGTTGATCGGCGGCCAGATCGTCGGCCTGAACCAAGCTCCGGTTGAATCCCTGGCGTACCGCGACCGCCTGAACGACGAGGCGTTTCGCCGCTCCCTGCGCCCGTTCCCGCATGTCCAGAAGGTGCGGATGAACTATCAGTACCCCGGCGGGAAATACCGTTACGACGAGGGCACTCTCAGCGTTCAGAAACGCACTGGGGACGGTCTGAGCCTCGACATGGAATACTCGTATCGCCGGCGCTTTGATGATTATTCCGGGCCGGGAATCCAAGACCCCAGCGACCGCGCCACGGCTTGGGGGCGGAGCAACGGCTTGCGGCCCCAGCGGTTCTCGCTGAATTACACCTACGAGCTGCCCTTCGGCCCGGGCAATCCGCTTCTCGCGCAAGCCGGGCCGCTGGCCAAGCTGCTATCGGATTGGTCGATCAGCGGATTCACGCGATGGTACAGCGGCGACCCGATCACCCTCGAGCCGCTCTTCAACAACACGGGCGGCATCGTGCCGTACCTGCGCGTGGATGCGGTGCCGGGCGCGGACCCGCATGTCGAAGAGCCCGGCCCCGAGGCATGGTTCAACCCGCACGCGTTCGTCGATCCGCCCGATTTCAGGCTCGGCAACGTGCCCCGCACCCATCCCACCCTGCGCAACCCGAACTATCGCTATCACGACATCGCGGTCACGAAGCGCGTGGTGCTGTCCAAGGAGCAGAGCGTCGAATTCCTCGTGCAGAGCTTCAACTTCCTCAACCAAGGGAACTGGAACGATCCGGACGACGAAATCGGTCCCGCGAACGCCAGGAACGCGAACGCGGGCAAGATCATCGGGTCCCGCGGGGGCAGGGTGCTCCAGTTCGGCTTGCGCTATCACTTCTAGACCATGCGCGCCCTCCGGTTCTACGTCTGGGCTCACTTGCTTGTCTCGGTTGCTGCGGGCGAGGCATGGAAGACGCCGGTGTGGACCGACGGGGCCGCGACCGGCCTTGAAGTTACGTTGGACGGTCGGCCCGCCAAGGTGACCTCCACGCTGGCTCCGGACGAGCACCTGATCCTGCTGCTCGTCATGGATACGATCAACTACCCAGACCGTGTCGATGCGGCCCGCGACGCGTTGGTGCGCAAGTTGCGCGAACTGGGCAGGAAGTACTTCGTGGGCGTCTTCACGGCGCAAGACGGGTTGGCCGTGCAGTTGGATCCCGTGCGCGGCCGCAACAAACTCCGCGACACGTTGCAGTCGCTCGACGTGCGCGGCATGCCCGGATTGTTGGATGTGGTCGAACAGGCCTCGCAGATCGCAGACCGGACGCTTGCCGCGGCCCCCGTGCGCTTAGCGGTCCTGTTCATCACGGACGGTGCGATCGGGGACTATCGAGGCCACTACACGATCCCCGTGGTCAACCCGAGCGACCAGAGGGACCTCAGCAGACGCTTTCGAGATCAGCTGATCCTAGCCCGCATCCGCCATGCCGTGGACGCGCTCGAGTCGGCGCAGGCTCCGCTGTTCTTCCTGCATCTAGCGCGCAGCTTCGACAACTTGAACGAGGTCTACCAGAACGGCATCAGCGAATTCGCGCGAGTCACCGGCGGAACGGCTCTGTTCGCGCAGGGCCTGCAGGAGATTCCGGCAATGGTCGGTCGGCTCCTGGACGAGATCGCAGCCCTCACCGTGCTCACCATCGAGGGCGAGTGCGCCAGCCATCCGCGACTCGTGGTTCGCTCTCCCCAGGGGGTCGCGAAGCACAGGGACAAGATCGGCTGTCCGGCCCCAGGCTCCTGATGCGGAGGCGCCGTCGCGCGACCGACGCTGTTCGCCTGCGGGCGGGCGTGTCCGCAGACTTCAATCGCAGTTCGCTGAGCTGCGCCTGACCCGCGCTTGCCGTTGGAGGATCCAAGCCGGAACTGCGCTTGGCGAGGTCCGTGGCGGTGCTACCTGCGGTTCAGGACCATATGGAACCGGTACTATCGCCGCCCGCTCACGCGTTTGGCTGCCCTTTCTGCTTGCGGGGCGTCACGCGGATCAACAGCCCGCTAAACACGAGCAGGAACAGCAACAAGATGACAGTCCCGAAGTACGTGTTCAGCTGCTCTTGCTCCCCTAGCCGACGCTCCACCTCGGCATCCGACCGCCGGCCGAGTTCCAAGAAAAAATCGAGCATGGGCAGCATGGCCATTTCCTTGGCTCGGAGGTATTCGATGGAATACAGCAGTTTCATGGCTTTCGCTGCGTCGCCGTCACGCACGGCATTCAACGCCTCGCTCTCCATCTGGGTCACGGCTTCGGATTGTTCCTCGCTACGCCTTAGGAACTGAGTCTCCGCTTCCGTGATTCCGGTCCGTTCCATCACATGTATCAGGGGTTCGGGCTCGGCCTCGATGTGCCCGCGCGGGCGCTCGCCCTCGCCGGTCACCACATCCCAGTAGACGAGGTGATAGTCGATCGGCCGGGGGGCTCTCCCTTCGCGAATGTCGATGACCTCTTGGTACCACTGGCGGTAGCGCTCGTCGCCCGTGTGCGCGTACGTCCGCGCTAGGTGCGCTTGGTCTTCCCAAGACTGGCGCATCTCGGCGCCTAGCTCGTACAGCTCCTCGCGAGTATGCCAAGTCTCGGCAATCGCTTCTTCGTTCAGCATGCTTTGCCAGAACAGGTACGCCGCCAATGCGATCAGCGCGATCGCAATGCATTCAAGGATCGGTACAGAGTGTCTTGCGTCCAAGGTGATCTTCCCCGCCTGCGTAGATCATAGCGAATCTCAGCCGACAAAATCCGCATCGATGTTTCGATTCTGAACGACCAATCGGTACGAAACCACCGCAGACGGATGGCACGCGGCGGTGCGGGCGTTCTCCGGCCGCACAGTTCCGGTCGCAGCCGCTCGGTGATTCCGTGCAGGTCCCTCCCCCAATAGAGGGTCGGTCACTGTCAGGGAGGTGCGGCTCGCCGAGATGAACATGCCGGGATTTCCGATCCGTTACCGGGCTTCGAGGGTTCCGCCGGCGGCTGGACCGAGTGCCTGCCTAGGCCAGCAATGCCCGCACGATCCGTCCCTCGTCTGTCGGGCCGATCAAGCGTTGCTTGAGGCCCTGATACGGGTAGTGGAACGTGTACGGGTCGAGACCCAGCAAGTGCAGGATCGTCGCTTGGAGATCCCGCGGGGTGACGGGGTCGCGATCAACGTAGTATCCGATGTCATCGGTTGCGCCGTAATCGATCCCGCCCTTGATCCCGCCGCCGGCCATCCACATCGTCGACGCGTACGGATGATGGTCGCGGCCGTAGTACTCGGTCTTGTCGCCTTGGCGGTTCTCGCGCATCGGTGTGCGCCCGAACTCGCCGCCCCAGACGATCAGCGTTTGGTCCAGCAGTCCGCGCCGCTTGAGGTCTCGGATCAGGGCGGCCACCGGGCGGTCGATGTCGCGCGCCCGGTCCGGAAGGTCGTATCGGATATCGGTGCGACGAGCGTTCCCGTGGTGGTCCCAGCCCCAGTCGTAAAGTTGCACGAAACGCACGCCGTTCTCCACCAGACGGCGAGCCAGCAAGCAGTTGTTGGCGAAGGAGAGCTTGCCTGGATCGGTTCCGTACATCGAATGGATCGCGTCAGGCTCCTTGGAGATGTCCATCACCTCGGGCACGGAAACCTGCATGCGGAACGCCAGCTCGTACTGCTCGATGCGCGACAGCGTGTCCGGGTCGCCCGATCGTCGCTGCTCCAGTCGGTTGAGATCCCGCAACGCGTCCAGCGTCTTGCGGCGCAAGGCGCGGCTCATGCCTTCGGGGTTCGTGAGAAAGAGCACCGGGTCGCCCTGCGTGCGGCACTGCACTCCTTGGTACACGGTGGGCAGGAATCCGCTGCCCCACAGGCTCTTGCCGGCGCTGGGCGTCTTGTTGCCGCTGACCAAGACCACGAACGCGGGCAGGTCTTGGTTCTCCGATCCCAGCCCGTAGGTCGCCCATGCCCCCATCGACGCGGAACCGAGCCGGGCGCTGCCGGTGTGCAACAGCAGCTGGGCCGGGGCGTGGTTGAACTCTTGCGTGGTCATCGACCGGATGATCGCGGTCTCGTCGGCTACCTTTGCGAGGTGCGGGAGGAGTTCGCTGATCCAAGTGCCGGACTGGCCGGCCCTGGCGAATTCGTACGGCGTACCCAGCAATTGCGGCACGCCCTTGATGAACGCGAATCGCTTGCCCTCAAGCAAATGCTGGGGGCAGTCGGCACCATCGTGCTTTTGGAGTTCGGGTTTCGGATCGAACAGCTCGAGTTGGGAAGGCCCGCCAGCCATGTGCAGATAGATGACCGACTTCGCCCTCGGCGGGTGATGCGGCCGCTTTGGCGCCAGCGAATCCCGCGTAGCTCCTGAATCGGCTCTGAGCGAACCGAGGAACATCGAGGCCAGGCCGAGCTGGCAGCCCGTTAGGAAGTGGCGGCGCGTCTGGTGAAGCGCGAGATCGTTCAAGGGGTGCATGGCTGTAGACCTATTGCCTCGTGAGGGTCTCGTCCAAGTTCAGGACGACATTCGCGATGGCGACCCACGCGGCCTGATCGGGAGCCTCCTCTGCAGCGAGCGGGATTTCGGGCCGACGCAATGCGCTCAAGCCGACATCGATGTGCCGCGTGCCCCCGGTGAGACCGGTATGGATGGCACGGACTGCGAGAACGTTGCGACCCGGCCGGAGCGCCGCCTCGGCCGGAGCGGTCAGGCGGTATGGCGAGTGCGTGCCGGAACCGTCGTAGTCTTCGGCCGCCTTGACGCCGTTCACGTGCGCCTCGAAGCCTCCCGAGTGTCGGATTTCCAAGCGGTAGCCATCCATGCTCGGCTCGGCGATTTCGAACTCCATGCGCATCCACAGGGTATCGGTATCCCAAACGGTGCCACGGCCCGCACCATAGGGGTCTGCCGAATCGTCGTCGCTGCCCTCGCTTGGCGAGCCGAACGACCCGGCACCCTGCAGCCAGTGCGATGCATCGAAGCTCGGCGCGGTCCACCCGTCGCCCGGGTCGGCAGATACGTAGTGCCAATCCGGTGCCTCGCCTCGGGCGTCGTCCACGAGTTTCACGCGTCGCCCCTCCGTGTACATCACCTGGTCGTATCGGGCGAGCATGCGGGCACTCGCAAGATCCCCGGCCAACTCGTCCGCGGCATTGTTCCGCAATGCCAGCAATCGATCCGCTTCGGCATCGGTAGGCGGCCGCGCGAGGGCAAGTCGGAAGATTCGGGTCAAGCGCTCCCTGCGCTCGAGGCCTGCCTCGCGGGCCGAGCGGGCGGCTAGGTGCTGGGCGGCCTCCATCAGCGTCGGATCGTTTAGCGTCACCAAGGCTTGGAGCGGGGTATTCGTGCGGATGCGGCGAATCGTGCAAGTCTCGCCTGATGGAGCGTCGAAGGTGGTCATGGACGGATATGGCGAGGTGCGTCGCCACAGTGTGTAAAGCGCCCGTCGGTAGCGATCTTCGCCCGGACTCGTCTTCCACTGCTTGCTGCTGTAGACCACTTGCCAGACGCCCTCCGGCTGCCACGGCATAACCGGCTCGCCGCCAACTTTCGCGCTGAGCAGTCCGCTCGCGGCCAAGGCTTGGTCGCGCACGGTCTCGGCGGGTAGGCGGAAACGCGCCCCGCGAGCCAGCAGCTCGTTGCGCGGATCCATTTCCAGCGTCTCCGGCGATGCATCCGAACTCTGGCGGTAAGTGGCTGACATCACGATGGTTCTCAGGATCGCCTTGGTGTCCCATCCTAGTCGCATGAACTCGGTCGCCAGCCAATCGAGCAATTCCGGGTGGGACGGCGGCGTGCCCTGTGTGCCGAAATCTTCTTCCGTGCTCACGATGCCCGCTCCGAACAGGCGGGCCCACAGGCGGTTCACTGCCACGCGCGCCGTTAAGGGGTTCTGCTTCGAGACCAGCCATTGCGCGAGTCCGAGCCGGTTGCGCGGCACCCGTTCGGGCAGGGCGTGGAATGCAGCCGGCACGGCGGGTTCGACAGCCTCCCCGGGACTCATGAAGTTGCCGCGCTCGTGAATGAATGTCTCGCGTTGCTGATCCGCGGGCAGCTCCCGGAAGATCGGCGTCGAAATGTCCTTCGCGAGGTCCAAGACGGGCTTGTCATCGTTCGTGTCTGCATCGGCCGTCTGGTTGAAGAATGCGTAGAGCGAGTAGTACTCGCGATGCGACAGCGGGTCGTACTTGTGCGAGTGACACTGGGCGCATCCCCAAGTCATCCCCATCCAGGCTTGGCCAGTGGTGGCAACGCGATCCTTGACCGCGGCGACACGGTATTCCTCGTCGTCCGTTCCGCCTTCGGTGTTGTTCATGGTGTTGCGATGGAAGCCGGTGGCGACGAGTTGGTCGTTCGTGGGCTCGCTGAGCAGGTCCCCGGCGAGTTGGAGAACGGTGAACCGGTCGAACGGCATGTTCTCGTTCAGCGCTTTGACGACCCAGTCCCGATACGGCCAGATGGTCCGGAGGGTGTCCTTCTCGTAGCCCATGGAATCCGCGTAGCGGGCAAGGTCAAGCCACACGCGCGCCCAACGCTCGCCGAAAGAACTGGAATTCAGCAGTCGATTCACCAAGGATCCGTAAGCATCGGCCGATCTGTCGGTTACGAACGCATCTACGGCTTCGGGAGTAGGCGGGAGACCGGTCAAGTCAAGCGAGAGTCGCCGGATGAGCGTGTATCTGTCCGCCTCGTCAGATGGGCGCAAACCGACCGCTTCGATGCGTGCCAGCACGAAGCTGTCGATCGGATTCCGGATCCAAGCAGGGCTCGATACGGTCGGCGGTGCCCGCCTGCGAGGAGGCTCAAACGCCCAGTGCCGGTCAAACCGCGCCCCGGCATTGATCCAGCGGCTCAGGATCCCGACTTCGTCAGCCGTGAGGCGCTCTCCCGTGGGAGGCATGGGGTTCGCTTCGGCGGTGACGCGCGCGATGACTCGGCTGGCAGCACTGTCGCCCGGGATCAGTCCGACGTGTCCTCCCGTTTGCCCAGTTGCGGCTTCGTGCGAGTCGAGCCGCAAGTTCGCCATGCGGCTGTGCTCGTCCGGACCGTGGCATGGCAAGCATTTCTGCAGGATCGGGCGCACCTGTGTCCGGAAGTCCGGCTCCTCGGCGGCGGCGAGACCCGGTGCGGCTGCAAGTGCTCCAAGGACCGCTGCCCGAGCAGATGCTTTCCGGAGAATCCCCGCAATGTCGATTCGCTTGCGATCCATAGGATTAGCTCCTTGATTGCGTTGTCCGCACCCAGGACTCTCGCTGCCTCGGTTGGAATTCCCCATGTGCGAATTTACGACCGCAACGCATGAATCGTCAAGACCAAGCCGACAGTCAATGCGATGGGAACTGCAACGATTCTACTGAACGCGCTGAACCCTAGCGTAGTAGGCTCCGGCCAAGTCCCTCCCCGAGCGATCACGGAACCACCCTTGGAGCGTGCTGCGGCCCGCATTCAGCGGGACGCTGAAAGTGATTGCAGTTGCGCCGTCAGAGGATTGCTCGGTGGCTGGGCTGCCCCCGTTCACGCTTAGTTGAGCCGACATTATCGGCAAGGCCTTGCCGACGGAGATTTGAGCGCCGCCGATTGTCGTCTGCGGTCCCAGGGCTGTGAGGTCTCGTTCGAGGTGAAACGGCCAGCGGCTCAACGAGACAGAGTAGTCTCCCTCCTGCTCGACCTCGATCTGCCATGGCCCCCCGCGCGGAGGTCCGCAGGCTTCGGCCGTGCGCGTGCGATTGTCGCAATCGACCTCGATCCAGTTGTTCGATGTCAGTTCGAGGAAAGTAGCCGGGTCGGCCCTGACGAGATGTGGCTCCACCACCTCGACCGATGGTTCGATCTCTGTCCAGTACTCCTCGTAGTGCGCCTGCATGGCCTTCACCACATCGGGATTCTCGTCGGCGACGTTCTCTTGCTGACCGGGGTCGGTCGTGATGTCGTACAGTTCGCTCTCCCCGACCAGCCGCCAGTTGTTCCAGATCACGCTGCCATCGGAGTACTTTGCCGGTCGCTGTCGCCCGCCGTACTGAACAATGATCTTGCGATCCGGGCCTTCGCCCGATTCGGATCGCAGTACAGGGGCGAGGCTCGCGCCATCGAATCGATCGTCTTCGGATCCCTTGAAATCAAGCATGTCGATGAACGTTGGCAGTAGGTCCGTGACGTGCGATGGATAGCTGACCGCGCGCGGCGTCCCCAAGTCACCACCCGGCCAGCGGATGAAGCAAATGGCGCGATGTCCACCCTCGTAAGGGCTGCCCTTCTTGCCGCGCATCCCTGCGTTGAAGACCGTTTCCCCCCTAGCCGTTCCGTTGTCGTTGAAGAAGACCAGCAGGGTGTTGTCGCGCAGGCCTTTCGCGGCCATCCACTTGTCGAGACGCGCAAGATTGTCATCGATGTTTTGGATCAGCCCAAAGAAGCCCGCAATTTCGGGGTCATCGACTGCATCCCGGTATCGAGCGAAGTCCCGTGCGAGGGCATGGAACGGATAGTGGGGCGTGTTCAGCGCGATGTATGCGAAGAACGGCTGGCCGGAGTCGGCTTGCTGGCCCATCCAGTCCATGGCGCTGTCGAACCACTGGTTCGCGCAGAAGCGGTCTGAGAAGCGGGTTTCCTCTTGATCGAGGTAGCGCGTGTAGTAGAGGTCGTTGTCGTACTCGATCTCGGAGGCCAGTCCCCAGCCCTTGTGCCACACAGCGCGCTGGAACCCGCGGTCCAACGGGCGGTGCGGGTACGTGTCGCCGAGATGCCACTTGCCGAAGAGACCTGTCGCGTAGCCGTTCTCGGCGAAGATCTCGGGCATGGTGCGAATGTCCCGTCGCATGAGGTTGCGGCCAGCGGGCACCATCCCGGCCTTGTTACGAAGGGAGTAGAGGCCGGTCATCAGCTCTCCGCGTGTGGGCGTGCATACGGAAGCGACGTGAAAGTCAGTGAGCCGCACGCTCTCGTCGTGGAGCCGATCCATGTTGGGTGTCTCGAGGATCGGGTTGCCGTGAGCCGACATGTCGCCGTACCCTTGGTCATCGGTGAGGATGACGATGACGTTCGGGCGTGAAGAATCGCCGGGCGGCTGCTGCGAGCAACCGATCAGAAGTGCGAGCAGGGCAGTGGTCCAGACCAACAGGTGCCAGCCCGTGAGCTGGCGTGAGATGAAGATTCGTCTAAGCACGTCAGGTTCCCCTCTTGGTTGTGGGAAGGATGCGGATCCTAGCGTCGAGCGATTCGCGACCTGAAGGACCGTCGCCAACTAGTGTGGCACTGAATCGGAGTGGCGTCGAGTACCGTGTTGACAGGGGCAGCGTAGGTCAGCTTCGAGTCGGCCCGCCCGCTCTTGGCGTATCGGCTTGGCATGGTTCTCGATCTGGATCGACTAAGCGATCCGCTGTCATCGTCAGGGTCTTGAACGCCAAATTCCTCAATGTAGCCTCGCTGGTTCGCTAGTTGTGTAACGCGGGACATGACCGTCGATCACAGGCGGATCGAATTGATCGTTGCACGGCTTCTACTCGAGGTCCCTGATTGCCCTTGCGACGATGAACCTGACCCTTTCCGAGGGTGGGGGCTGTTTGCCTGGGATGGCAGAGATCGCTCCCACCCGCCCTGCGTAGTCTTTCTCAGCCGCCCCCGGATACATTATTGCGGCGTAACGCACCACTCGACGCTGGTCTCGGTCACGAATGGCATCTCGGTAAGTATGCATCTTGTTGATGTCCTCTACTACTGGGCCTTGATTCTGTCGCTTGTACTTCGGATCGAACAGGAGAACGGTCTCGAGATCTGGCCCTCTCCAGATCATGACCGCGACATCCGGTCTCATCGAGTTGCTGATACTCGCGAACTCTGACCCGGCTGCGCTGGCGGTGGCCTGTGGAACAAACTCCAAGCGGAGCGACCGATCCTTCGAGCGGGCAATGAGAGCAGGTCGGCCTCCGAGTAGTGGTTCGATCGCGAAACCGTAGGATGATTCCTTAAAGATTACATGGCTCTCGACGGTCCAGCTCGATTCAGCGACCGCATCGATCGTCCCTTGGAGGGCCATGAGAGTGGCCCATAACTCGTAGAGGTACGGTAGATTATCGAGGGGAGCGTCAAGAAGCCGTTCGTCCAAGGTTGCTGTGAGGGAGTGCCGGAACCGGCTCCACAATCCGAGTGCTTGGCGGTAGTGGGGCAGTCGCATCATCGCTAGACTCGACGGAGGAGTTCCGCGAGGGCTCAATTCCAGTAACCGCGGAACGCTCTTGATGGCGCGTCTCGTCGTGCTGAAGAGATCGCTAACCTCGCGTTCCTCCAACCCAGGCACTTCCGGGGCCATGGCGATCAAGCGGCGTAGTCGGCTCGCTACTACAGCGGAAAAATGAGCGATAAACCGATTCTCAGGGGTGTCGACGGTCTCTACAGGTCTGAGGTCAACGACCCTCCGAGGGCGACCCTGATCATCGGACGGCAGCGTGGCGAGCAATGGACCGAGCCGAGTCAGGTCAGGCCGCAACGCACGCTCGACAGGGCGTAACTCCGGCTCTCGGGCTAGCCGCGTGATAGGCCCCCTCCTGATCGACGCGAGCACGGCCTTGAGGCCAGTCACCTTGCCCGAGTCGTCCGGCCACCCTTCAACTGTCCAGCGAAGTCGCTGAAACTCTTCCTCCAATGTCGGAGGCTGCTGCGCGACTCGGTCGATAGGCAGGTATGCGCCGCATTTGTCCAGTGCCAGAGCAATGGATGCTGGAAGCTGACAGGAGAGTTCTTGAAGCAGTTGCCCGAACGCATCTCGACTAATAGTCCTCGGCTCGACTTCCACAGTCGAGCACCACGTCAATTCGGTGCTGCTCGCCTCAATCCGATACCGTCCGGGGTTTGCTCTTCCCCAAGGCACCAGCATGCATGGCGTGCCTTTGACGAGCTCCAGCGAGACGGGAACCCTCGATCCTTGGACTGACGAACGGATCCGCTGCCAGTCCCCGAGACCCTCCGGCAGGACAAGCCAGCCATCCGACCACTCCGGCGGGGACTCCCGCAAGGTCCTTCCGTCCCAGAACTGAGGACGATCAGAAGAAACTAACGACATCGGTCGCCTGCACACGCTGGAGCATGGATTTGCACTTGGCGGACGCTCTCGGGAACTCGCTGTCCACGCGAGTGTCAATCAGCCGCAGTGCTTCCGCCACTTCGGGATCAAGGCCCCGGAGCTTCGGCAAGAGTTTACTCACGATCTGCTCGTCAAGTGCCACCCGCCAGTCCACGTTCTCCTGCTCGGCGAGCTTTAGGTAGTCGGCAATGTCATCCAGCACCCTGAACCCAACGGGGCAAGCCGGTGCCATCCTGTCCCACAGATCCATGAGTACTTCCGCTGCTGGAGTGTCGCCGATACGCTCGCTAACGTGCTCACGAGCGATGTCGGAAGAGATCGAGAGTTCAATCAGTTGTGCCCTGTCGAACACCTTGTCGGCGAATCCGTGGGTGGTCTCGTCCATGTTGACCGTACCCGCGAACTTGAGGTTCGGTGGAACGCGGACGACGCGATCACCCGTGAGTCGAGTCTCAGGAGCTTCCGTTTCCCGACGCATCTCCATTAAGGACAGAAAGAGACTGAAGTAGTGTTCGACACGGGCGAGGTTCATTTCGTCAAGAACCAAATGAAATTCCGGTGCATCATCGCCGAGACGTTCCCACGATGCCGTGGCACGGTCAATGAAATCTAGGAACGCAGTCGCATGGAAGTTGCCGTCAATGGGATTGAAGAAACCGAGCAAGTCCTCGTTAGTAGACCAGTTTGGAGCGACTGGTGCAAGTAGGTAGTCCGCGTTGAGCACTTTGGCGTACAGGCGTGTCAACCATGTCTTGCCTACGCCACTAGGGCCGGCCAGAATGACGAACCCCCGAGTACGCATCGAAAAATGATATTGACGTACTGTAGCCTCATCAATCCGCATTCCCTCTAATCTGATTTTCTGAATGATCGTCTTTAGATCCAACAGTTGAGAGACCATGGACGTGGGCCGATCTATGGCGGTACTCATACCAGAGTGATCAGTTTCAAATTCAGATTCATCATATACCGACCATAGAAAACTCTGAGTGTCGAACTTATCAGTCCGATCACGGGGTGCTAATCCGGCATCCTTCAATCCGAAATTGATCTTTTGTGTGAACCCCCATAAATCGTTTTCTACTAGCTTCGAGGTGAGAACATCGCTTTCGTCAATGAGTTCAAGGCCGAGGAATTTCCTTGCAGCAACATTCCAGACTGCTTGAGTAGCATGGACATATTTATTCGGCCAACGCAAAGAAAGCAAGAGTGTCGCAGACTCACGAATCCTCTGTCGCACGTGGTCAGAATTACTGGCAGACTTGTGACCTTCCATGAGTTGATAAGATCGCTCGCTATACTCTCTAAGAATCGAATCCCATTCTGATTCGCTAGCCACTTCTGCCTTAGAGTTTACCAGAGATTGCAAAATCGAGCCAAATTCAGCTCTATGTTCGCTCGGAATTTCGTTCGTCAACACACGCCATCCTTCACCTCCACTTGGTCGCTGTGACTGAACCTTAGCGTTTACAACCTCTGCATAGGCGTCCAAAAATGAGACAGGTTCTCCTTCGATTAATGGCTTCAGATTCGCACGATACAGTCTGTGGAGTTCTTGTTTGAATTCGCGTTGTGATCGACGATAATGTTCTCCACAATTGCTCGAAAAATCAGTGAATCCTTGGTACCGCATCTTGAATATAGCAATGCTAGATTCAAATGCGCGTTTATTCCAAGTTGGCTTGCTGACTAGTGTCGAATTCTCCATACTCGGATTACTCACTACATATAAGAAACTCTGGACATCGATCATATCCTTTGGACGATAGCCTGAATCTTCAAGAGAACTGAGTACTCTTTGTGCAAAGCTCTGGCATCTCTCGAACTCCTGTCCAGTCATCCTACTACCACCTGCAATCAACTTTTGTCCCAATAACAGTTTCGAAGAATGGTTCCAATAATTTGCCGATAGGTACATGAATGTGGTCGGATATTGGAGCATTAGTAGCAAGCTGACGAGATTTCGTTGCTCGCCAAGTTGCGTACGGGATCCCCATAACTTCGAAGCGGCGTCACCGTAATCTGTAATCGAGTCTGGACTTCCATTGGATTCGATTACATGCCTCAGCAGTTGCCCGTACTGAGCGGACTCTTCTGCGGAGAGTTTATCAAGGTTCTTGAGTGTTGTCCAATGGTACATTCCCATTCCGGCGACGTTGTTGGCCCCACCTAATTCGCGCTTCAATATGGCCACGTACGCGTCGTAGAAGTCCGGTACTGAATTCTTGAGCTTTGGTCGAACGTACTCATCGTACAGACCAACCAGCTCGTCCTTTGGAGCGCGCTCTTCCTTGAGATAGCGTTCGCCGGGGTGTTCAAACGTTTGGAAGTCCGAGAACAAGTCGCGGAATCTTCGACAGGCATCTTCGAATATTCTTTGGTTCCAAGGCATTTAGACCCCCTGTGTGAAATCAACTTGTCCTGACGCTTGCTTGGATCCGTTGTAGATTCAGGCGCATGATAGGCGCACCCAGCGATCCATTAGCGATTAGTTTCTGGCCTGGCCGAGCTAGCCGGTTCCTCACCGCGGTTCTCCCAGTGCCGCGAGCCGAGCTTGACCAGCCCAGACTGGAGAGCGCCCCCTGCGGCGACCGGCGATTCCAAGTTCTGGGATTTTTTCTCGCACACGACATCTTGTGCTGGAGTGATGGGCGAGGAGCCATGAGCAATGGAAGTTCATTCCAATCGGAAAGGGAGGCTGAAGCGTGGCCGAGGGACGGGGTGCAGGAACTCACTGATGATAGACCATCGGGAGTGTGTTCTGCAAGACATACCCCACCGCCCAGGGTGCCCTTCCATCGGGGCCGTGTCATGTCCAAAGAAAACGTTGCGGGTTCGGGTGGAAGAGCTTCCGTCGCGCAACGACACTGCGCCCGCAGGACGCAGACCGATTATGCCGGGAGCGCACACCGCGTTACGGTCTGCACGGTTCGATTCCAGCGTGAAGTGAGTCTGGAGCGCGGCCGCTTGGTAGTTGACGTACTCGGAGCGTGTGTCGGAGTGGACAGCTTGCACCCCAAAAGGGGGAACGGCGCCAGCAGCCGCTCCAGCACCGGCAGCAGGTGGTGCTCCGTAATTTACTCCACGCACCCCGTGAACTGGTATTGCAGGATTTCGTCCACCGCGTTGATGTGGTATATACCCTTGACCTTGTCGAGGTCGCCCTGAGGCACCGAGTCAACCCGCACCTAGCCCGGACGGCCTTCGGTCCGCGGCTAGCGGCACCCGCTGATCGGCGTCGGGCGCGTCGCGTCAAGGCTGCCGAGCACGCGCACGTTCCCCTTCGAGTGCCACAGATTGTACAGGTGGCCGAGGGAGACGTTCTCCAGGCGCTCGTAGCGCGGGTTTCCGAAAACCTCGTAGGTGCGCAGCAGCAGGGCCATCGTGGCCGGGCCCGACTGCGTGGCGTGCAGCGCGAGCGTCTCCGATAGCAGCAGGATGTCTGCGTACGTGTACAGCCGCCGGGACAGCCGTGTGCTCGAGACGGGCCTGTCGTGCGCTGCAGGTACGCTCGCAGCAAACAACGAGAGCCGATTGCGGGAAGTCCGCACGCTCGGTTCGACGCGCGGGGAGAGGCAACGTGGTCAAGGTGGAGACTGAGTCACTAGTGCTGTGGAACAGCTACGCCCTCTACCATTGACAAGCGTGTCGCTCCTCGACTCTAGCGATCCTAGTGAGGCTCAAGCACTTGATGCGGATCATTCAACATACGCAAAATACGCGCGGGTATACGACCCAGCAGACTTGGAGAATCTCCTGCTCATGGTTGTCTTGGCCGCTTTCAACTCTATTACGAATTCCACAGTACCGATCCCCGCCAATGCGGTGCTGCTTGCCTCAATCTGATCCCGTCTAGGATTGATCCCTCGCCAAGGCGCGATCCTACATGGGAAGTGCTTGCAGCACTCAAGCCAGACCGCAACCTGCGGTCGTAGGACTGACGAACGAATCCACTGCTAGGTACCGATCCCATCCGTGAGGAGTAGATATCGATCCGACCATTCCCGCGGGCTCCCGCAGTCTTGAACCGCCTTAGGACAACGGACGGTCAGAAGAAACTTACGACATCTGTTGATTGCACACGTTGCAGCATGGTTTGGCACTTGGCTGCTGCCCTCGGGAACTCTCCCTCCACCCGTGCCGAGACTCGCCGCAGTGTTTCCGCCACTTCGGGATCAAGCCCTCGGAGCTTCGGCAAGAGCTTACTCACGATCTGCTCATCAAGTGCTACCCGCCAGTCGACGTCCTGTTGCTTGGCAAGCTCAAGGTAGTCAGCAATGTCATCCAGTACCCTGAATCCCACAGGGCATGCCTGTGACATCCTGTCCCATAGGTCCAAGAGCACTTCCCTAGGCGGACTGTCCCCGACACGCTCGTTGACGTGCTCACGGGCAGCGTCGGAGGAAATCGAGAGTTCAATCAACTGGGCCCTGTCGAACACCTTGTCGGCGAATCCATGTGTGGTCTCGTCCATGTTCACCGTACCAGCGAACTTTAGGTTCGGCGGGATGCGGACGACGCGATCACCCGTGAGCCGGGTCTCGGGAACTCCCGCTTCACGTCGCATTTCCATCAGTGACAGAAAGAGACTGAAGTAGTGCTCGACGCGCGCAAGATTCATCTCGTCTAGAACCAAATGAAATGCCGGTGCATCGGGGCCAAGGCGATCCCATGATTCCGCGGAACGGTCGATGAAGTCTAGGAATGCAGTTGCATGAAATTCACCGTCAATGGGATTGAAGAAACCGAGCAAATCTTCATTGGTGGACCAGTTTGGGGCTACTGGTGCGAGTCGATACTCCGCATTGACTACATCGGCATATAAGCGCGTCAACCACGTTTTACCAACACCACTAGGTCCAGCGAGAATGATGAATCCTCGAGTGTGCATCGAAAAATGATATTGGCGCACTGTCGCGTCATCAATTCGCATCCCTCGTGATCTGATTTCTTGAATGATTTTCGCTAGACTTGACTGTTCATGGACAGTAGAAATAGCGGAACCAACATCCGGATCACCGGAAAAATCTCGCGAAAGTCCGGAATTCGATTCGTCATGAACAGACCATAGAAAGCTCTGGATATCAAACTTATCAATGGGTGCAAGATTCGCATAATTCAACTCATACTCGATATCCTCTGCGAACTCGTCGAGTTTCTCAATGAGTCGGCCATCGACCACAGTACCGGGCTCGATGAGTTCGCACTCTCGAAACTTCATTCCAGCAGCGTTCCAGACTGCTCTGACCGCGTGAGCGTACGTTCCCGGCCAATGTAAGGAACGCAAGAGCGTTGCAGTTCCACGTAGTTTCTCTGGTATGTGCTGCGAATCACCCTTCAGTTCATCACCCTCTAGGAGTTGATAGGACTCTTCACCGTACCGATCAATCGATTCTCGGTCCGCACCTGAACGAATCATTGATTGAAGCATAGAAGCAAATTCAACTTTCTTCTCTTGCGGTACCTCGCTGGTCAGTACCCTCCAGCCTTCGAGGCCGCCCGGCCTTTGAGACTCAATATTCCCAGTAATCAAGCCGTGATAAGCATCCAAGAAATCGATTGAATCCGATTCAATGAGCGGCTTTACGTTTGCTTCGTACCGCGCCCGAATCTCCTCTTTGAAGTCGCGCTGAGACTGTAAATATACATCACCACAGTCTGTAAAGTCACTAAATCCCTCGTATCGCTGCTTAAAGTGTCGGACGCTGGAGTCAAATGCACGCTGGTTCCAAGTGGGTGTTGCCAGTGTATATAGAAACCCTTGCACATCTATCATGTCTTTCGGACGAAAACCTGCTTCTTTGAGTGCTGCAAATACACGTCTCGCAAATTTCTGACACTTTACAAACTCTTCGCCAGTAATGTGACTGCCACGCTTTATTAGCGGATTTCCAATCAGTAAAGTTGCCGAATCATTCCAATAGGTCAACTTCAAGAACATGTACTCTCTTGGATTGTGTAGCATTAGTAGCAAGCTAACCAATTCTCTGGCGCTTGCGGCAGTTGCGCGAATGCCAGAGATAGATTTCGATTGCCAAAATTTCAGTTCGGCATCACCATAAGCCGTCACTGAATCCACCGTACCATTGGATTCGACCACTTTCCTTAAGATTCCCCCGTACTCAGCAGTTTGTTTGGCAGACAGATTGGACATATTGTCTATGGTTCTCCAAGAGATCAGGTTCTGCTGCTCGCCTGTCGCGACGAGCGTTCGGCGCAGTATGTTGCAGTAGGAATGCAGAATGTCGGACTCAGGATCTGCAATCGACGGACGCACCTCGCTATCGTAGAGACTGAAGAGTTCGTCCTTGTAGGCGCGCTCTTCGTCGACGTAGCGCTCGCCGGGTTGCTCAAACGTCTGGAGATCGGGGAATGCATTGCGGAACTTCCGACAGGCATTTTGGAATTCGTCTTTGTTCCAAGGCATCACCGAGTCTCCTTCTTGCACGTTGTCATGTTGAGATCCCTTCCGGTTCTTTCAACTCTGACGTTGCGACGTTCCGGACCAGCGATCCGCCGACGAGTAGAGACGAGTTCCGCCAGCCCGTCCAGTTCCGCATCGAAGTGTCCGAAGGATCGCATGCCAATCTCGACGAGCGGGCTTAGGACAACAACAAGGAGTGACCAGGCGGGCCGCACTACGTCATGCGACTCTGCGCAGCAGGCCGTGAACCGTGGAAGGGCGTGAATCGAGCCTCCGAGAGAGAAGCTGTCGCAAGGCGACAGTATGACAGATCGTGAGGTAGACCGCAACTTCGTCCTTCCCCGCTGGAGCGAAGCTGAAGTGGCCGCCCCTGAAGGGTCCCAAGGCACCAATTCGGAGTGCAGCCTGCAAGTCCATCTTGATAGGGAAGCGCAGGCCTCGGGAGAGGCGAGTTGTTGCTTCCGCTTGGAGTCAAGATCGATCCAGAACGCACCCCTCGACCATCGCGGAGTCTACTCGGTCGCCCCGAGCCGCTCCACGTACGCGAAGTATGCGCCCCTCCCCGAACCGTCCGCCTTGGAGAATCTCGCGCTCATGGTTGTCTTGCCCTCATGCAGGTCCACGTCGAAATCGACACCGGTGGCGTTGCTGTCGAGCCGCTGAGTGAATTCTTGGTCACCGATGCGCAACTGAGCAGTGTCGCCGTCAATCGCATAGTTCGCCTCGGCAGGGCGCTCTCGCAGCGTGACGCGGTAGCGTCCTGGACGCATGACCTCGATAGCCCAGAATCCATCCACCCACGGTCCTTCGGGCGGAGCCTCCTGCATCACCCTCTGATTTGGCGGTCCGCCGGTGTACCAGTCGAAGCTGGTCAATCGCACCGGATCCGCTTCCTCGGCTCCGACCGGGATCTCAAGGTACTCGTCGAAGCGCGCCGTGACGTCCGCCCACCAGTCTTCGTACTGAGCCCGAAGGTCTGCAACTACGGTCGCGTGATCGTCCACGACGTCGTCCGCTTGGCTGGGGTCGGCGGTCATGTCGTACAGTTCTTCGCCGTTGATCAGTCGCCAGCGATTCGTGAGCACCGCCGAGTGGTAGAACGGTCGCGGTGACTCCATCTGGTACTCGCCGTTGCGTCGAACCTGCTGATGCTGAATGAAGTGCGTGCGATCTGACGGCAAGTCGCCATTGTGCGTCAGTAGCGGCCCCAAGCTGACCCCATCGAATTTAATGTCCGGCTTGTCAATCCCAGCCAGGTCCAACAGCGTCGGTACAAGGTCGATATGAGCGGTGAGACGATCAACGTCTCGTCCGCCATCGATCCCGCCCTCCGGCCAACGGACGAACAGGGGAACCCTGTGCCCGCCATCGTAGTTTGATCCCTTTCCGCTACGCATCCCGGCATTGAATCCGTTGCGCCAGCCCGCTGACGAGCCGTTGTCGGTCATGAAGATGAGGATCGTGTCGTCCTCCACCCCCAACTCGCTCAGCTTCGCTCGTAGTCGTCCGAAGTTCTCGTCGATGTTCTCGATCATTCCGTAGAACGACGCACGTGGCTCTTCGATGCCCATCTCGATGTACGGTTGGCTGTACTCCTTGCTTACCCAAAATGGGGCATGTGGAGCGTTCGTGGGTAGGAACAGAAAGAACGGTCGGTCTCGGTTTTGCTCGATGAATCGCAGGCCCTCGTCGAAGAACACATCCGTGCAGTAGCCTTTGAATTGCTCGGGGACGTTGTTGCGGTAGTAAGTGTCATCGAAGTAGTCGTTGCCCCACCAGTCGGCTGCCTGCGTCACTCCTCCGCTCCAGCAGACGACGGTTTCGTCGAAGCCGCGCTCGTTGGGCCGGTACGGCCAGTTGTCGCCGAGGTGCCACTTGCCGAACAGTCCCGTGCGATAGCCTGCGACTGAGAGTATGTCGGCCAGCGTGACCTCGTCTCGGCGTAGGATCGACCGTCCCGCGTAGGCCGCCGTCACGCCGGTGCGGTAGGCGTACCGCCCGGTGAGCAAGCCGGCTCGCGTGGGAGCGCAAAGCGGGTCCACATGGAAGTCCGTGAATCGAACGCTCTCGCTATGGAAGCGGTCCAAGTTCGGGGTTCGAATTTCACGGTTTCCGTGGCAGCCGAGATCCCCGTAGCCTTGGTCGTCAGTGATGACGATGACCACATTCGGCGCTCTCTCTGTGTCTCGACTGCATGCCGTCGCCGCGACGGTTCCGAGAGTTCCGAGAAACGCCCGCCTACTGATCGTGCCGGGGGGCGCTTGGTCGTGGTTGCAATCCCGATTGATGCTGTCCGCCTCTACCGGCATGTGCGGATTCTACCGCCGCAAGCAGACCGAGTCCGTTCGAGGGCAGTGTGCTCGCGGCGTCCGACCGATCGTGCAGGAAGCTGATCGGTTCCAGGATCGGTCGAATTCGTCAATCGTGTGTTATCGTGCAATGGAAATCGTGATGCAGGCCAAGCCTTCAGATCGCATTCGCGGTGCGACTCTGAATTCCGCATTGAGGGGTCTCCTGTGCCTGTTGGTGACAGCCGCCCTTTCGGCGCAGACCCAGAGCAGCGGGACGAGCGGATCCTCGACCAACCGCGGATCGACCAGCACGGGTGGCCAGAGTGGAGGCTCGACGACTTCGCGAACCCCGACCACCTCGAACACGAACTCCAACAGTTCGTCGTCCAGATCCACGTACAACAACCAACGGAGGTCTTTGGAAAACCTGCAGATGCCTCGGGTGCTGTTCCTACATGGGCGGGTGGTCTTGGCGAACGGTGAGAGACCGCCCGAGCGCGTGGTGGTCAAGATGCAGTGCGGCACCGGAGGCCCCCGGCCGCAGGCTTATACCGACTCCAAGGGACGGTTTAGCTTTCGGCCCGGCGGCGACTCGACGCTCATGGTGTCTGATGCCAGCGTTTCCGGGCATGGTCGCGGCTTGGGCCCTTCCGCTAGCGGCAGGATGACGACGAACCTCGCCGGTTGCGAACTGCTGGTCGATCTTCCGGGTTACCGATCGGACAGGCTGGCCTTGCGGTACTACCACGCGGTCGGCAGCAAGGATGTGGGAACCATCGTCTTGCACACCCTTGCGGGCGTGACTGGCGATACCGTGAGCGCCACTTCGTGGTCTGCTCCGAAGTCCGCTTCAAAGGCTTATCGCAAAGGGTTGCAAGCGCTGATGCGAGCCGAACCGAATCTCAAGCGCGGCATCGAATTGATGGAGGAAGCAGTGGCTGCCTACCCGCAGTACGCTGCGGCGTGGTCGATGCTCGGGATGGCGCGATTGGAATCGGAAGACTGGGACGGAGCCCGCGATGCCTTGCTCAAGTCGATCGAGGCTGATTCGAAATACCTCCGCCCGTACGAACCGTTGATTGACTTGGCATACGAACGCAAGGACTGGTCGATGGTCGACTCTCTGGCCGGAGAGTACTTGAAGCTGTCTCCGAACTCCTCGCGGATTCGGTTTCGAGCCGCAATGGCCGCGGCGCGAATCGGCAAGACGGATCGCGCTGAGGAGCTCATCGGGAACCTGATCGATCGCCAGGAAGCGAATCGGTGGCCTGGCAGCTTTGCCGTCCTGGGCCTGATCCACGAGCACAGGGCCGAGTACCCGCAGGCCGCAGGGTTCTACCGTCAGTTCCTGCGTCACGAATCCCAAGGGGACACCGTCAAGCGACTCAAGCGCACGCTCTACGAATGGGAGATGCTGCGGGTCATCGAGCCGGAAGCCGATAGCCCGCAAACGGCGTCCGGTGATCCCGCCAACGCGCCACCTCGGAAACCGTCACTCGAGTCAACGCGGGATCCCGCGGCGTCGTTGAAGTTCGCTCAAAACGCCCCGCACGCCTCTCCGTGAGGGAGGGCGGGTACCACCGCACCGCAATTCGCCCGGGCCAGCCCGTGGCCCTCATGCGAATCGTGGAGGATGCACCTGCCTCGGTGCGACTACCGCCAGTTCCGCATGTCTGCGGAGGCAGTCGGTCGGCCGGATTCGCTACGATGACTCGCATACGAGCATGCGACGCAACGGATTATTCTTGCGCGGCGGAAGACTGCTTCATCCGCGAATCGGGCACCTCAGGGGAATCTTCCTGCTCTTGGCGACAGCCGCAGTTTGCAGCGCTGTTCCGAAGACTGCTGAATCGCTGCAGTTCGACGGTTCGTGGAGTCGGACTTGGGCACTGGTCGAAGGGGAGGCGATCGAGTTAAGCGTCCGTATCGACGAGCCTTCCGATCTCCCGCCGAACGCTCGGGTCGAAGCTGTCTGGGACGGACCAAACCTACCGGACTCGGGCTTCGACGGCGACCGCGGAGACCCAAGTGTTGATGCCACCGTCGGCTGGAGCAAGATCCTTCACGCTCTCGACCCGGATATCAACCTCGTGTATCGAGCGCCGCGACCCGGCACGTACACGCTGCGCCTCGCCACAGTCACGGACAGGCCCCAGCCCGTGGGCGACATCCCGCACGATACGGGCCTCGCTCCTAGGACCACCCTGCTGCCTACAAAGACACCGGCCGTGTCGGACGTTGGCATGACGGTTGAGATCCGTCCGGTCGGCGCACTATCGCATGGATCGCTGGTCCTGGAGGCCGAGCCGAACAACGCTCCGGAACAGGCGACGGCGATTTCGTTTTCGGAAAGCTCGGAAGTCCAGGTGGTTCACGTGTTCGGCGGGGCGGACGATCTCGAGTACTACAACAACACTCGCGTCGGCATGACCCCGGATGATTGGTACCGAATCGAATACAAGGGCAGTGAACCGAAGCACATCAGCGCCAATCTGCAGATCGTCGAACCTGTGGCGAGCGCGAGAATCCGCTTTTACAAGGAGGGCGTCCCGAGCGAGGAGGAACTCCGCGAGCGAGACATTCCGAACAGCTACGACTTCTCGAACTTCAACCCCGTTCCGTACGTGCATCCGCCGGCGACTGTCATCCCGGGCCCCGTACCGGTCTACACCTATGAAGAGGGCCGCGCGCTCAATGAACGCGCCCATCAGCAGGATCGGTCGTTCCGTACTTTCGTCACCCGCGCGATGGAGCCCGGCGAGACGTACTACCTCCGCGTCGAAGCGAACCAACCGCATTACGAGATGCAGGTACGGCTCTTCGATCCCGCCCCGTACGACGACCCGGTGGAAGCGGTGCGCCAGGGAATCTACTATCACCTCGCCGAAATCGATGCGTGGCTAATCCACCGCCCGCGGAACATCGCCCCGCATCGCAGGGTGCGCGACGCCACGGCGTTGTTTGGCGAAAACTGCATGAGCTGCCACACGCAGAGCGGGGTATGGGGCGTAGCGGACGCGTTTCGCCAAGGCTACCGGCCGGACGGAGTGGAGCAGAATTATCGGCGCTTGGTCAACACGATGTACGAGTCGCTCCGCCTGACCAATGAATTGAAGGACGCTGCGGTCAACACGAGCGTGGCACCCAACGATCTTGGAGACGGCCCCGCCGGAACCCGCGTGGCCGGCAGGAACATCGTGCTGCACGAGCGCACGTTCCCGCCCAAGAAGGCGCACGCCCAGTGGCAGCAGCGCACGGCGAACTACGTGTTGCAGACCGCCGATCCGAAACGCATCAACGCCGCAGGGCGGGGCTCCAACTTCGGCCCGAACGTGGTCTTCAAGTTCTCCGCCGAGGTCTTGGAACGGGCTTGGAGGGATACCGGCGAGCCACGCTACTTCTTCGCCATGGAGGAGAAAGCCCGCAAGATCTTGGCAACCGGCGACGCGATCCTCGTGACCGACGACTACGGCCATCGAATCGAGTTCTACCACCGCATCTGGCCGAAGGACTATGTCGCGCAAGTCCGCAAGCTGACCAATTCCCCGAGACGCATCGCCGAGGCCGCGGCATTGCACGAGAACCTTCGCAAGCGGGTGGAAACGGACATTGCGAGGCTGCTCGTCCTCCAACGCGAGGATGGCGGCTGGGGGTTCAAGCCCGGGGAATCGGATGGCAACGGCGGATGGAAGCGTCCTTCCGACCACAGCTACCCCGCCGCCACGGCGGTCGCGTTGATCGCTCTGGAATCCGCAGGCCGCGACGCACGGGATCCCGTCGTGCAACGAGGCGTCGAATGGCTGCTTCGCAATCAGTATCCGTACGGGCTGTGGAATGCCGCCGCCGCGACGGGATTCGTGACGACCGCCTACGCACTCCGCGCATTGAGTCGGTTACATCCGGCACCCCCTGCTGATGCTGCCCCCGAAATCCGGTTGGACTCGGGTGATTCGGCGCTCGAAGTACTCGCCAAGGTGCGGTCCGCCCAGGCTACGGGTGACAGGCGCTACGCGGCTTTGTTCGAGGAAGCCGCGGGCAGGGAAGACCATCGAGTTCGCCTGTACGGGCTACTGGGATTCGGCGGGGCGCTGATCCACTCCGCGGTGCCGACATTGATCGACCACTTCGACGATCCGGTCAAGGCGTGCCGGGAAGCGGCATTCTGGTCGATGCGCCAACTGCTGTTGGACGGTTCGGGTTGGGACGAGCTGCTCGATGCTTATCGCACGGGCACGGACCGCACCCGGCAGTCGGTCATGCACGCTCTGGTCACCCGCGCGCACTTGCCCGGCTCAAGAATCGCTGTCAACCTCTCCGAACTGGCAAGTGTTCTGACCGCGGGCATGGTCGACCCTCATCCCGGCGTGCGGGCCTTCGCATTCAAGGCCGCTTGGCACTGGTGGGTGTGGAATCCGCCGATGCGCGAGCCGATCAACCAAGCTTGGATGGACGCGCTCTTGAGGGAAGAGGATGAGGCGCATGTCGACATGGCGTTGCGCTACTCGACGATTTCGCTGTTCGTAGTGAACGGACAGGTCAACAACATCACCGGCGGAAAGTACTTGGACCAGCAGTATCCGGAATTGGCGGAACTGTATGCCGACTTGCGCGCGTGGAGGAAGACCGCGCCCGAAGATCGCCGTCGCTTCGTGGACCGGCGGCTCGTCGCGATGGCGGCTTCTCATTACATGGAGCGAGCCAACCAGCAAAGCCCCGGCCAGTTCGCCTACAGCACTCCCGGCGCGACCGAGCTCTATGGCGAAGCGGTGCTCTCGGTCTACAAGGATGGCGCGGAGAGCGACATTCCTTGGAGATCGATCGCCTTGGAAGGGGCGCGGAACATCACCTTCGAGCCGTTACAGACGACGATTCTGGACTTGCTCCAGACCGCGGACCCGGACATGGTTGCGATCGCGGCTCGCGCCCTGTCCAATCCGGGCGACCTGTCCTTGCCGGCTCGTGTGAAGGCGTTGGAGCCGCTGCTCCAAGTGCTTCGCGTGTACGCGAGCAGCGGCAGGACGGAGGATGCCGACGCGCTGGCTAATTTCCTAGCGCGTGTCCAGTGGGACTTCGAGGGCATTAGCGAAGACGACGAGACGGAATTCTACCGGTTGTTGCTTGAAACGGGGTTCGGCGAGCGCGCGGCGAGCGCCCATGCCCCCGGAGCGCTGCTCGGCAAACCGGCGCCGTCCGTCTCTTCGGATTTCGATGAGGGCAACTACCCGCCCCTCGTCGCGAAGATCCTTGGCGAGAATCCCAGCTTGCATCGGAAGGAAGCGTTCCGGCACCTATCGGGCAATCCGCGGCTGTGGCTGGATTCCACGGAATGGATGCTCGCCTTCAACGAAGGGCAGCCAACGTTGGAGGAAGCGGTAGAGGGCGCCACCGAGGCCGAGGATCTGGAGGTCGTGGAATTGACCTTCGGCCGGACCACCGAGCAGATGATCTCCGACGGCGTGGCTAGCAACAACACCATCCTGCTGTGGGAGGAGGGCAAGATCGGCGCCCATGTATCGTTCGCGCTGGAAAGTCCGGGTGCCGATCGCTACGAATTGCTCGGTGCATTCATCTACGGCGCTTCCCATGGAATCGCGGAGATCCTCTTCAACGGCCGGACC
Source organism: Bryobacterales bacterium (assembly GCA_965242625.1). GTDB lineage: Bacteria > Acidobacteriota > Terriglobia > Bryobacterales > UBA6623 > VXMF01. The sequence goes on from CBDEST010000005.1 coordinate 4,060,812, forward strand.
GTGCTGGAGCACACAGACTTCTACCGTCCCGACGTGAGTTCGACGGGTCCGATGTCATTGGGCACTTTCGAGGTGGATGACGGGCCGAGTGTCCTGACTGTGCGCATGCTCGGCACCAACCCCGAGGCGGAGCCGGAGTTCAAGTTCGGCATCGACTACCTCAAGCTGGTGCCGCGCGAAGAGTCCCAGCTCTCCGAGACTCAGGCTGACACGGGTGCCGTCGATCCGCTCGTCGCTGCCAAATCCAAGGTGGTGGAGATGTTCGCGGGTTGGTTCTCAGCCAGCACGCCCGAGGACATTCGGGTTCAAGCCTCCCGTCTCGCCGGCAAGCCGTCCTTACGCAGGAACCCGATGGTCCGGCAAGCGATTCTCGCTCATGTCGAGAACGAGCCCGTCGCCAGCATTCGGGCGCGGTTGAAGAACCTCCTTTCCAACGACGACGAGAGCTACGCTGCGGAACTTCGCAAGCTGATCTCCGAGGCCGATGCATCCGACCGCGATCTGCAAGTGCGGAAACTCGAGCCGACCGACGACTTCGTGGAAGACATCCTGCACTTCAGGGACTACGTGTTTCCCGAGATGGCCGCGGTCAGCGAGCGTGACGGGCGAGCGTGTATCACGTGCCACAGCGTGCCGGGCAGGGTGCCGACCCTTTATCTGAATCCGCCGGACGGGGCGGGGTACATCGCGGCGGCGGAACTGCTGGGGAACTACCGCAAGATGCAAGCGCGAGTCGACCTGGACACTCCCGAGCGCAGCCTCGTCTTGCGCAAGCCGCTCAACGTCCAGACCGGTCAGGAGGAAGGTCACCAAGGAGGGATGCGCTACGAACCCGAGGACAGCGGCTACAAAGTGCTGCGGGCATGGGTCTTCAAGCAGGCCAAGCTGCAGGGTGGAGGCGTGGCGGGATCCACGCAATGATCATCTGTGGCGAAGTCTGGACAAGGGCCCAGACGAACCACCGAGGCTTGGCTGGCGCGGGTGCCTTGACACGGTGGATGGCAATCGATTCGCTGGCACTACGGGTGAAGTAGCGCCGAACGCGCCTGCCCGTTTATGCATGAAGCCCGTCGCTCGGGCCATCCCATGCAGGCAGGAGCTATTCGACTTCCTCTTGCAACTCTTCCGAGATCACGTGAATATCGGCTAGGTGACGGAAACGCTGAGCGAAGTCCATCCCGTACCCGACGACGAACCGATTCGGAATCTCGAAGCCCAAGTACTTGATCTCCACCGGCACCAAGCGCCTGGACGGCTTGCTGAGCAGGGCGGCGTAGCAGATCTCCTTGGGGTCGTACCAGTCCAGCCGATTCCGCAGCGCCTCGGCGGTGCGGCCGGTGTCCACGATGTCGTCGACGACGATCACCCGTTGGCCCTTCGGCTCGAACTGGATGCCGCCCTTGAGTCGAACTCTCCCAGCACTGGTCGTACGGTCCCCGTAACTCGAGGCCTTGATGAAGTGCAGCATGACCTCGCCTCGCAGCGCGCGGACTAGGTCGGAGGCGAAGATGCACCCTCCGTCCAAGACGACCAGCATGTGAATGGTCTCGCCCGCGAAGTCCTCGTCGATCTGCGCGGCTAGGGCCTTGACCCTGTCCTGAATCTGCTCCGCGGAGAGCAAGATTCCGGTGAGTTCCGAATGCTGTGCCGACTGGGGGCTGTCGACTGGGGTACCGCTAGATTGTTCACTGCCGTCGACGACGATTGCTGCGTTCGACGAGCGGCGGCTGTCCAGAATTGAGCTGCTCACGCGCTCGGAGTCGGATTCAAGTGTACTTACGGGCGCACTCAGCTTGCTCATTGCACTACCCTCGCCTCAATCTGTATTGTCAAATCCGCTTTTGCTGGGACAGGCATGGTCCAAGGAGTCGAACAGCGGACTGTTCCGCGGCAAGGCCGAGTCAATACAGACTACCACGCGCCCCGACCCAGTCCCAAAGCGGACTCGAGACCCGCGCAATGGGCTGAAGCCCAGTGCGCTCGGACGACTCCCGAGCGAACGGCACCGACGCGGTGACTCGGCGGCAGCCGCACCCATGGGGACGTCGCGTCCGCGCCGCTCGGGGCGTGTATCCTGTATGTGGGCGCGTGTCTACTTTCTGTGATGCCGCGTCCGCGCCGCGGTTTCCGCCTAGGCTTGTAGCACCCAATCCCTATCCTAGGCAGTCAGCAGCTAGCCTCGGCTTCCCCATCTCAATATGAACGCTTCACTTGACAGCAGCGAGCACTCAACGGCCACCCGACACGCGGGCATGGGCACGGCGGTGCATCAGCTGCGACAGCAGCTCATCGATATCGGCAAGCGCAATCGCCTCACCAACGCCCCCGTCGGCAAGGCGCGCTCCAAGCAGCTGGACATCGAGGACGAACTCGCGGACGAGGTCTTCAAGATCCTCTACCACCAAGGCAAGAAAATGACCTTCGAGGCGTATCGCGGTGCGAGCCTCGAGTTCGACGAGGACAGCGAGTCGGAGTCGAGCCCCGAAACGCCGGATCGCGTGTTCGTACCCAACGAGGTCGATTCGGCCGGGCCCGCCGCGCGCCATGTAGACACGAAACTGCAAACCCGTCTGACCGCGGAGTCTCTGCAGAAGCGGCTGCTGACGCTCTACCGGGACGCTCAGATGATGGAGGAGGAGCAGGGCGTCAGCGTCCTTTTCATGGGCTTGGGGTTCCTGCGCTGGTTCGAGAGCGCTTCCTCGGAGATCGAGCGCTTCGCGCCGCTGATCCTCTTGCCGGTGGACCTGCAGCGCGACAGCGCGCGCGGTCGCTTCAAGCTGGCCTTCCGCGATCAGGACATGGAACCGAACCTGTCCCTGCGGGCCATGCTGAAGGCGGACTTCGATCTGGCGCTGCCGGACTTTCCCGATGGGAACGAGTGGCTTCCCTCTCAGTACTTCGAGCGAGTCCAGGATGCGGTGTCCTCTCAGCCGCGCTGGGAAGTGCAGCCGAACCTCATTGAACTCAGCTTTTATTCCTTCGCCAAGTTCCTGATGTGGAGGGATCTGGACGCGGCCGACGAGCAGGGCAGTGACCTCCTCGAGAACCTGCTGGTCGGCGGCTTCGGATCCGCGCCGAGCATCTTCGCGCCGGACGAGAACCTCGACAAGCGATTTCCGGACCCCAAGGAACTCGGCCACATCATGGATGCCGACACGTCCCAAACGCAGGTGATCGCGGCGGCTCGGGCGGGACGCAACCTAGTCGTGCAAGGCCCGCCCGGCACGGGCAAGTCCCAGACGATCGCGAACATCATCGCCGGCGCGGTGCATGACGGCAAGACGGTCCTCTTCGTCGCGGAAAAGCGCGCTGCCTTGGAAGTGGTGCATACCCGCTTGGAGAAGTGCGGTCTCGGCCCGCTGTGCTTGGAACTGCATTCGCACAAGGCCAACCGCAAGGAAGTCTACGCCGACCTCAAGCGCACCTTGGAACTCGGCGAGCCGAGAGCCGTGAACGAGGAGCACTACGAGCGCGTCCAAGCTGTGCGGGACGACCTCAACCGCATGTCGGAGTTACTGCACAGGGTCGACGAGCAGACGGGTGACACCCCCTACGGGATCATCGGGCGCTTGGGGAAGCTGGGCGGCGGCGACCTTCCGCGTCCCGATTTTCGGATCGCGGGATCTGACGCATGGAGTCGCGCGGAGTATGGTGACCGGCTTGATGCAGTAGTCGCCCTGACGGCCCTGACGCGAGAATTCGGAAGCGAGCGCGAGCACATCTGGCGGGGAGCGACCAAGAGGATCAGTCCGATCGAGCGGCAGCGCCTTGCGGATCGGTTGCCCGTTGCGATCCAGAGAATTACGGAGGTCCAAGCCGCGCTGGATCCTGCGGCGACGGCGGTCAGCGCGAAGGATCGCAGCCGCCTAGGGGACACCCAGTCGGTTACGGATCAACTGGCCTCGCTGGGGACGATGCCGGAGTCGGTTCCGAATTTGCTGAAGTCCGATGCACTGGCCGAGCGCCCTGCGGAGGTATTGGCGTTGTGCGAATCCGTAGCCGCTGCGCAGCAACTCAAGTCGGGCTTGCTCGCCGAGGTGGTCGAGAGTGCGCTGGAGATTTCGTGGGACGACGTGCGCTTGGAGATCGGAGCCCGCGGCCGATCACTGTTCCGCTTTCTCAACGGCGGCTACCGCAACGCCGTGGCGAGGCTGCGCTCGGTGCAGCGGGGCGAACTGCCCAAGGCTCACGAGGCGCGGCTCCAACTCTTGGACCGTCTGATCGAGTACCGGAGCCGCTGCCGTGAGATTGCGAAGGAGAGCCACTTGGGCAGGGATGCCCTCGGATATTCTTGGCGAGACGAGGACACCGCGGTCGAGCCGCTGCTTCCGGCCGTGCAGTGGATCGCATCGCAAGCGAAGGCGCTCGGGTCCGGGGCCGCTGTGCGGCAACAGTTGGAGGCGGTCCCGCGGGATTGCGATTTCGACGGGTTGCTCCGCGACCTCCGCCGGACGTTGGCCGAGTGGGCCGAAGTCTGGGAGCCGATCCAAGCGGACACGGGCTTGGAAACCCAGGCGGCCTTCGGCGTCGACCGCATCGAGGAGGCCGAGTTCGACGCCCTGAGAGAACGTCTCCGGGCTTGGAGTGCGAATCCGTCGTCCATCGAGGGGTGGCACAGATTGAGATCTGCCGCGCGCCATGTCTCCGACCTGGGCTTGGGCGAGATCAGGGAGCGCTTGGCAGACGGTCGCTTGGGCTTGGAGCATGCCCGCGAGACCCTCGACTTCGTGCGGGCCGAGGCGATTTGGGATCGGATCCGGAAGAGCGACCCGCAACTCGAGTCCATCGACGGGCGTGACCGGACGGAGAAAGTGGCCCAGTTCAAGGAAATGGATCGACAGCTTCAGGAGCTCGCCTCGCAGGAGGTCGCCTTGAAGCACTTCAACTCACTGCCCGACGGCTCGGCCGGAATGGTCGGCATCGTCCGCGGGGAAGCCAACAAGAAGGCCCGGCACATGCGCTTGCGTAAGCTCCTCGATACCGCGGCCGATGCCGTGGTGGCGATCAAGCCCGTCTTCCTGATGAGCCCCCTGTCGGTAGCGCAGTACCTGGCTCAGGGAAAGCTGACGTTCGACCTGCTCCTGATCGACGAGGCCAGCCAAGTGCGGCCCGCGGATGCGATGGGCGCCATCATGCGGGCGAAGCAGATCGTCGTCGTGGGCGACCAGAAGCAGATGCCGCCTACGTCGTTCTTCGACCGGCAGGTCAGCGGCGAGGACGGCGTCGAATTGGAGGACGCGGCCGACATCCAAGCCGCCCAGGTCGGGGACATGGAGAGCGTGCTCTCGCTCTGCGAGGCGCGGGGAATGTCTGGAGGGATGTTGCGCTGGCACTACCGCTCGAAGCATCCCTCGCTGATCGCGGTCTCGAACTATGAGTTCTATGACAACAGCCTTGTCTGCCCTCCGAGTCCGGACAGCGTCGGCTCGTCGACCGGACTGAGCTTCACCTTGGTGGATGGCGAATACCAGCGCGGCAAGAAGCGCAACAACCCGAAGGAAGCCGAAGCCGTTGCCGAACAGGTGCTCGCGCACGCGAGGAAGCGACCGGAGGAAACACTGGGTGTCGTCGCGCTCTCGGTCGCTCAACGCGACACGCTACTGAACAAGCTGGAGTTCATGCGTACCGAGTACCCGGAACTCGATGCCTTTTGCAAGGAGAGCAACGAGGAACCGTTCTTCGTCAAGAACTTGGAAAACGTCCAAGGTGACGAGCGCGACGTGATCTTCATCTCGATCGGCTACGGAAAGGACGCCGGAGGGTACATGTCGCAGAACTTCGGTCCCGTCTCGAGCGACGGGGGCGAACGGCGGCTGAACGTGTTATTCACGCGCGCCAAGCGGCAGTGCAGGATCTTCGCCTCGATTCGCCACTCCGATATCCGTCTCGACGTGACCAAGCACGCGGGACCCCGCGTCTTGAAGAGATTTCTCAAGTACGCCGAGACCGGCGAGATGGACATACCGGTCTTGACGGGCGCCCCGATGGACAGTCCGTTCGAGGAGGATGTCGCGCATGAATTGCAGTTGCACGGACATCGCGTCGAACCGCAGGTGGGGTCGTCAGGCTTCAAGATCGATCTCGCGGTGCGGGACCCGGATGACGAAGCCCGCTTCCTGCTCGCTGTCGAGTGCGACGGCGCGCGCTACCACTCATCAAGCTGGGCCAGGGAGAGAGATCGGCTGCGGCAAATCGTGCTCGAGCAGAAGGGCTGGACGTTCCATCGGATTTGGAGCACGGATTGGTTCTACAACCGAGAGGTCGAACTGAGCAAGCTCCTGGACGCCATCGACCGCGCTCGCTCGAGTCGCGTCCACGAGCGAGCGGTGCCGACGGTGCGGCCAAAAACCACCGTCGAGCGCGCCGAACGCGCGCCCGAACCGGAACGGGAACTCGTCCCGTACCGCGAGGCGTCCTTCGCGATACCGGAAAAAGCGTGGTTCGAACTTCACGAGGCAGATCCTAGGACGCTACTTCGGTGCGTCGCCCAGGTAGTGGAGGGGGAGGGGCCCATTCACGTTACCGAGGTCAGTCGCCGGATCAGTCGACTCTGGGGCTACAGTCGACATGGGAAGAGGATTCAGGAAGCAGTCGAAGAGGCTGTTTCGCAGGCTGTGCAAGCGGGGCGGGTCCGGTACGTTCACGGGTGCGGAACGCAATTCCTCGAACGTCTAGACAGCCCCGATCCCGCTGTAGTCCGCGATCGGAGCGAGGCAAGTTCATCATTGAAGAGCAAGGAGATGCTGCCGCCGCCTGAAATCGAGTCGGCGATTCGGCAGGTCATCGAGAGCAGTATTGCTATCAGCGCTGGTGATTGCGCTGTCGAGGCGTCCCGCCTGTTCGGGTTCAAGTCGACCAGCGCGGACATGAAGAAGCACTTCGAGGGTCAGGCACGGAACATGGTCTCGAAGGGAGCGTTGATCTTGGTCGATGGCAGGCTACGCTTGCCGCAGGGATCTTGAGGCGAGTCGCCCGCCAAGGCGAACTGCCAGTCCATGCGTGCGAGATGACGGTCTGAAGGTATCTGCCCTGCGTTCAATCCCTCAACGCAGCGTCATAGCCCTTTGCAGGAATACGTTCCCGTCGCTCGCCGACCATTGTTCGAACCCTATCGACCCATTGGCGGTCAGGCACCCGATGAAGGCGTCCATCGTGTTCCGCAAGCGGTCTCCCTCGGGTGTCGCGGCGTAGCTGAACCCGCTCTGCTCGGCCGCGATGACCGCGGGCTTCGTCACCCTCAGTCCCGGCACGGCATTTGCGGCCGAGCGGTGGCCGATTTCGTCTCCGGCCACCGCGTCGATCTCGCCCTCTACCAGGGCGTTAATCTGCGCCTCGTCGCTGCCGTAGTAGCGCACCTCAGGCAAGTCGTCGGACGCGGGGATGAGTCGCACCCGAGCCGAGACTAGGTCGGATGCCCCGGATGCTGTGATCTGGAGGGCGCCATCGGTGCCCGGCTCTCCGGCGACGATAACGGATCCATCGGCTAGCTCGACACGCGTGCCGGACAGTAGCTGCCCGTCGGCATTCTCGATTCCAGTCAGTCTCAGGAGAGTCTCCTCGCCCGTAGTGCCTGGCCAGACGCCGACACGATGCTCTCCGGCCAAGTCGCCATAGCCGTTGATGGAGCCGGTCGAGCGCACGAGCAGCGACTGCTTGAAACTGAGGTGGCGGGAGCCGAATCGAATCACTCGGCTCCCGCTTGCGTCGAATGTCCTTTGCTCCAAGGCGGTGATGCCGCCTCCCACGAGGTCGAAGCGATCCTCCGCGGCCTTGTGCCAGATACCGTCAAACGGAGTGCCGATTCCGACTCGATCGAACGTGAGCTTGCCATTGGCCAGCGCTTCGATGCCTTCGATCAGTTCCGGTTCGTACCCGAGCGCTTGGTGGAAAGCCGGATCTGACAAGTCTTGTGTCGCTGCGTAGCTGACAGGTCGGTAGTCGGTGTAGAACCCGTAAGCGACCCGTTGGGGCGGACGGTCCGCGACCGCTTCCCGCGCGGACACGCATGCCTGAGCGACCGCGATCAGGCTTTTCCGATCCTCGGCGCCGATAGGGATCGGTCCGATCGCGGGGCTGCAACCGCCGTCCTGGCAGTCGAGGTAGTACCCCGAGCCGAGCAAAACCGACTTGCCCTGGATCGAAACGCTCTTGACGATCGAGACCTTGCGCTGGACAGCGCCGCTGAGCGGGTTGAGAGCTTCGTAATAGAGCGGAGTCTCTCCGAATGTCTTCGCAACCCCGACGATGTCGCGACCGCCAAGGAGCATCTTGGGTTCGGGTCCCCATTCGAGCACCGGGCCGCCCTTGTCAACGAGGGGGTTTCCCGTGAACAGCTGCTTGCCGCTCGAATCGATACCGAACAGGTAGATCGACCCGGCGCGCCAGCGAGCGGTCTCCGCGAGACTCCCCATCGCGAAGAAGCCCTTGGCATCCATCTCCCACGCCGCGCAGCGGACGAACGACCGGAGGCTGTCCTCGGATGGCTCGCGCGCGAGCCCTGTCGCATTGACTACCTCTGGCAGGCAGGCGCCCGGGATGTCGGGTTCCGAGATGCCCACACCGAGGAACGCGTCCGTGCCGTCCCAGTCGACGGGGAGCGCGTAGGTCGACTTGAACTCGATTCGGCCCGTTTCGCGGTTGCAGTTGTCGTAATAAAGCCATCCACCGCCGTATCCCTCGACGACTAGGTTGGGATCGTCCCCAAAGCCCGGACCGAGGCGATCAGGGGCCGGCACCCACACGTTGCCTTCCCGGCTGGGGTCAGGCGGAAAAACGATATTTCTGAGACCGCTGCCTCCCCGTGCGAGCCCGTTCACGTAGACATAGAACTGACCGCTGTTCCACCGGTCGTCCTCGTGGAACGCCCGATACGCCTCGTCGATGCCGTTGTCGCGCACGAATTCCTGCGCGCACCGCGCAAAGGTGCGAATGTCCTCCCGAGTGCGGATCTGGCTGGCATGGACGGACCTCTCGGCGCATGTTTCAGAAGCCTCGACGATTCCATCCGTCGCACTACTAGCGACTAGCAGGAACGAGGCTACCGTTAGAGCACCAACGATTCTCAAGGAGGAAACCCACCTTGCATCGAGAGGAGCACTCGTGCATCGCGATTCGATCTCTGTCCCATGCGCCATTTGGAATCCAAGCCCTCCGTTACGTCTGCGCCGACCAGCTATTGCATTGTCACAACAGCATTCGCGGTTAGGATACACGCTGAGCCGACCGCAGGACCACTGGGGGCCGAGGGGGTAGCGCACGGTACGTGCTCCAACCCGTGGAGACAGTCTACCGCGCACCAGCACTGATCGCGGTTGCGTTCGCGCTCCCAGGGGTTTTCCGAGTCGCTCCGTGCGAGTACCGGGCCGGTTCCGGAGCCACGCCCGGAATTGCGGCTCCCCGCCGCTCATCGCGCGTGGTAACAACCGGCTTCACATGCCCCACACTTCGACCGGCGTGCCGGCGAACTCCTCGCTCCGACGGAAGATCTTGTCCTTCCACGGCTTCGCGCTGCGGTCGAAGATCACTAGGTGGCCGGCGTCCGCGCCGCACCGGTCCATGTAGCCCGCCGTCTGCGGCAAGCCCTCCGCGAGCGTCCCTGCCAGTTTGCCCCGCAGGATCTTGCATTCGATCACGAACCGTTGCATGCCCTGCGGGCCCGGCCATCGGATCAATAGGTCGACCCGCTGCCGTCCCAGTCCGTACTCCCGGGCGATGCGGCCGCCGCCGTTGAACACGCGCTGCAGGAACGCTTGCAGCAGCAGTTGCGGCCCGGCCTCCTGATACTCGAACTGCTGCACCCAATGCTCCGAATTCTCGCGAAAGAACTGCTGGAACGCTTCCAGCAGCTTGCCTAGGTTCAACGTGCCTTCGTCGTTGACATACCAGGCCGGTTCCACCCGGATGTCCTCTTGGGCCGCGGCGGTCAGCTCCCGCGGCACCACTTCCGCGTAAATCGGATTGGCGATGCGGGGCGGCGTGTCGAGCGCCACCAAGCCGAGGTCGCGGACGTACTCCAAATCGCTAGCGTCGTAGCTGCGACGTGCCGCCCCGCTCAGCATCGGCTCGATCACGGATTGCACACGTTTCTCGCGCAGCTTGTGGGCGAGCTGGTCCAGATGCACCACCCGCCCTTGGATGAGGACCTCCTGAGCCGCCATGATCGCGTCCTCCGTGATCGCGCGGCTGCGATCCAGCCCGTGCGGGCTATTGAAGCAGGCTTCCGCGCAGAGTGCGTTCACCAGCCACGGCTGACCTTGGGTCTGCGTCCACACGCGTTCCAACGCCTCGGTCTTGAACTCCTGGCCTGTCTCGGCGGTGTGCTGCCCCAGCAGCGCCTCCACTTCCGCGCGCCCGAAATCTCCCAAGCGCAACGACGCCGCGCAAATGTTGAACGCGCTGCCGCCTGTCACGGGCTCGCCTTTCGATGCCGAATGAATGCGATAGTCCCGTATGTCTCGCACGCCGCACAACACGACGCTTTGCGGATAGCGGGCGGGTCTCCTGTCGTAACCGGAGCGCAACTGGCGCAGCACAGAAATCAGCGAGTCCCCGACAAGCGAGTCGATCTCGTCGACCAGCAGCACCAGCGGCTTCGTGCTGGCCGCGGACCACTTCGAAAGCACCCGTTCGAGTGCTCCGTGGGGCCCCACGGTCTCGAGGATGTCGGGCCACGCGTCGTCCACGAAGTCGTCTTCGAGAACATCCTGGGCCCGCATAGCGATTTCATCAAGGATCGACGGCATTGCCTCCCGAACGTCGTGTTTAGCGGTCGCGCCGCCCTCCAAATTGACATAGACGCAACGATAGCTGCCCACCGTGCCGCTATTGAGCAGGTCTTGGAGGGCCTTCAGCGTCGAGGTCTTGCCGGTCTGCCTAGGCGCGTACAGGATAAAGTACTCCTGATCGCGAATTAGATTCAACACGTAATCCAAGTTCACTCGCTCTAATGGCGGTATGCAGTAGTGATCCTGCGCGACCATGGGTCCCGTTGTATTGAAGTCGCGCATATCTCTATGATGACCGTTCCGAGGCGCTGATGGCGGCGATTTCAATCAGCGACCAACTATGAACCCTGGCAACCCCGGCCTGCGGTCGACGGGCCGATCACGATAGACGCCCCACGCTGCAAGCTCGAGTCCATCTACCTTGGGGTCATGCTGTGACGCAACACTAGTGCGCTCCCGCCCCGTTAGGAATCGAACAGGCAGCTTGAGGCGGGTTGGTTTCGCTCCGCTTGGGTTTATCGGCAGACATGGGCCATGTGCTCGCGCTCCAGGGCGTCAACGCAATGATCTTGCTCGATCTTGGAATACGTTGCCGTCGCTCTGGAGCCATTCCAAGATGCCGATCCTCCCTCCATCCGTCAAGCAGTTCACAACCGCATTGACGACCTCCCGAAGTTCGTCTCCCGCGGACGTTGCGGGGTAGCTAAACGCCCCGCGCTCGGTGGCGGACGTGTCAATGGCGGTCACCTGCAGTCCCGGCATTTCGCTCGCAGCTAGCGAGTTTCCGATTTCGCCGCGAGCGACAGCGTCAATCGAACCATCGACGACGGCCCCAAGGAGCGCGTCTTCGCTGGCCAGGTACAAGACCTGCGGATCGTCCGCTGCCGCCGGAGTCAGCCGCACCCGGGTCGCGACGGCATCCGAAGACGCAGCCGCGCTGATTCGCAACTCTTCCGGAGTGCCCGCAGCGCCGGCCATGATGACCGAGCCGTCTTCTAGCGTGACCTGCGTACCGGCTCGCACGACTCCGTCAGCGTCCGTAATTCCCGTCAAGACCAACAGTCGCGCCTCGCCTGTCGTCCCCCGTAGCACCCCGATACGATGATCCGAGGTGAGGTCGCTATGCCGCGTGATGTCGCTAGATTCGCGCACGAGCAGCGACTGGCGGAACCCCACGTGACCGACGCCGAATCGAATCGCCTCCGCGCCGCTCTCGTCGAACATGCGTTGCGTCAGGGCCGTGATGCCTCCCCCGACCATGTCGTATTCGTCCTGCGCCGACTTCAGCCAGATGCCAGAGAAGGGATTCCCGATGCCCTTCGAGCTGAAAGACATGCTCTTGTCGGCGAACGTCTCGACAGCGGCGACAAGGTCCGGCTCGTAGCCGACCGGCTGGTTGAATGCCGGTTCCGAGGAATCTTGGGTCGAGGCGTAGCTCAGGGGATGGAAGTCCGTGTAGAAGCCGTAGTTGACGCCTTGAAACACCTTCGGATCGGTTCGTTTCGCAACGCCTGAGACCAGCTGGCGGGCGGCCGGGCACGCCCCCGATTGATCGGCGACATCAATGCCGCCGCCCCCGGGACTCGATGGAATCTGGCCGTTGACCGGGATCAAGGGATCGCAGTCCCCATCCATGCAGCCGACATAGTATCCCGACCCGACCAAGATCGTCTTACCCTGAACGTTCACGCGCTTCACGAATCCGACCTTGCGGTGGACTGTCCCGGACATCGGATTGACCGCGCTGTAATAGAGGAATGACTCTCCGAAGGCGGCCCCGAGTCCCACTAGATCGCGGTCTCCGAAGAATGCCTTGGGATCGTCACCCCACTCGCGCGGGCTGGGGCCTCCCGTCACCGGCCGGCTTCCGGTGAAGAGCTGACCGCCGTAGATGTCCACACCGAATACGTAGGATGCTCCGGCGCTCCAGCGCGGGTCCCTTGTCAGTGAGTTCTGGGCGAAGAACCCCTTGGATTCCAGTTCGTAGGCGGCGCACCGCACGAAAGCCTGCAGGCTGTTGTCCGAGGGCTCGACCGTCAGCAGCCAAGCGTTGACCGTCTCGGGATCGCAGGCACCGGGAATGTCAGGCTCGTAGATACCCGTTCCAACAAAGGCAGGGGTTCCGTTCCAGTCGACAGCGATCACATAGCCGGTCTTCAGTTCGGTCTCGCCGGTTGCCGGATTTCGCCATTCGTAGTAGCGCCAGGTTCCTTCTCGCTGCTCTGCAGCGAGCGCGGGGTCCACTCGTTCGTCTCGCAGGTCAAGGCCGAAGCGATCCACGAAAGGCGGCCATGCGAGTCCCTCCCGATTTGGGTCCGGAGGGTAGACGATAGCGGTCGACCTGTTTCCCGGCAACGGGATGGATGACACGTAGATGTATGTCCGACCCCAGCGCCAGCGCTCGTCTTCGTGAAAGGCTTGGTAGGCCTTCTCCGTGCCTTCCGTTTCCAGCAACGCCGTCGCGCACCGGACGAACACCTCGGCATCTTGGCGCGTGCGGACCTGGCTGGCGGTAACGGCCGATTCGGCACAAGTCGCGGCGAGCGCTCGCGTGGACTCCTCGAATCCGCTCGACAGCAGGGCGAACGCGAACACGATCAGCGGGAATCCGGAACGCCTTGGGAATGCAAGGATTTTGGGCACGTAGGTCTCTGCCTCATTCGGATTCTATCACCTGCCCACCGTTACGGTTCCGGGTTCCGCCTAAGGCCCGGGGAGGGCAGGGCACTTGCGACCCTACCTTCGATTCAGTCCATGGATACGGGATCGTCCGCGAGGCGCAATCGGGACGTCGCACCTGCGTTCGGACTCCCGCAAGCCAAGGCATCGGGGCTGCGGTCGTCCGGCCCCTGGCCCGAGCGGCTGGCTTCGACTGCGTCAATGGCTATTGATCGCGGCCGGTCAGCCTGCGTCGCCACACGACATGGCCGGCACTGTGGTAGACCAAGCGACCTACGAAGTCTTGTTTTGCCTCAGAGGTTTGGACCTAAGCGACTGATTCTATTGGATGACAATGCATCTACTCATAGGCGACACGGTCGACCAGCTTACGGTGTGCGCGGTCATCCAGTTTCGTCACGAAGCGCAGTCAGCGCACAGGGAGGCCTCGTCGCGTCCTGGGACGTGTCGCTCGCGAGCGATGGAATCGTCGGCTCTGGCTTGCGCTGAACCGACGATTCCTGAGAGCTTCGCGAAGGCAGTGCTTGCCTTAGTCGTCGAGATCCTCGGGCAACAGCACAAACTCGGGATAGGACTCGATGCCCAGTTCCGCCGAATCCTGCCCCAAGTCCTCCACGGTGGAGGATACGCGAACACCGATCGTCCGCTCGATGGTCCACCAGAGCGCGTACGAAGTCACGAAGACGAAGGCTCCGATAGAGACGATACCGACCAACTGGACCCAGAAGACTCCGCCGCCTGCAATGCAGACCGCGAGCGTCCCCCAGATTCCGCACCAAAGGTGAGCCGGAACGGCGCCGACCACGTCGTCGACCCGCATGTGCTCCAAGGTCTTCATGGCAACGATCAGCACGAATCCGCCAATGGCCCCGATTAGGACCGCCCAGTGGTGGCCGGTGATGTCGGGGGCTGCAGTGATAGCAACCAAGCCCGCGATGCCGCCGTTCAGTCCGGCGAGCAGGTCGATGCGGCCTAGGAACGGGCGGGCCACGGCAATCGCTGTCAGGACCCCTGCCGTTGCCGCCAGATTCGTATTGGCGAGGATGTTGGCGATCGCCAAGGCGTCGACCGCTCCGCTCATGGCGAGCTGCGAACCGCCATTGAAGCCGAACCAACCGAACCAGAGGATGAACACCCCCAGCGTTACAGCTGGAACGTTCGAGGGAGGCGTGGACTTAACCGTCCCGTCCTTGCGGAACTTGCCCTTGCGCGGCCCGACTACCAATAGTCCAGCCAAGGCCGCCCAGCCGCCCGTCGAGTGAACGATCGTGGATCCCGCGAAGTCTTTGAAGCCCATCTCCGAGAGCCAGCCTCCGCCCCAGGTCGCCGCGCCGACGACCGGGTAGATGAACGCCGTCAAGAGCGCGATGAACAGGAAGAACGACCACAGTTTCACGCGCTCGGCGAGCGCGCCCGAGACGATCGAGGCGGTGGTGCCCACGAACACCATCTGGAAGAACCAGTCGGACATGACCGCGTAGTCGGATTCGAGAAGCGTGGACGCATCCTTGGTTCCGTTCAACACGGCGATCTCGTCGGCCGAGGTTCCATAGAGGAACTTGAGCGAACCGATCCAGCCACCGTCAACGCCGACGTACATCAGGTTGTAGCCGACGGCGTAAAAGGTCAGGCCCGCGATGCAGTACAGCCCGATGTTCTTCAGGCAGATCACCGAGGCGTTCTTGGTTCGCACCGAACCAGCCTCGAGCATCGTGAAACCGGCTGCCATCCACATCACGAGCGCGCCCCAGATGAGGAACGCGAAAGTGTTCAGGACGTACTCGATCTCCCCCTCGACCGCCGCCCTTGCCTGCGCCGGTAGCAAGCCGAGGGCCAGGATGACCGTCAGACCCGCCACGGCCAGCATGCGGTTCCTAGGGACACCGAGGATCGTTCGATGACTGCTAGTGGTGTTCATTACGTTTGCGACTCCTTCTTCTTGGATTCAATCCGCGCAACTACCCAATCCTACTGGTCTCTGCGAGTGTCCCGGGACGACATGGCCCGACACGATGCACTCGTTGCAGGGGGTGTACGCGACGTTTGCCTGAATATCCTACCGCTCCGACATTGCCGCGCCCGGTTGTGATCATTACGATGTCGCCAAGCGCCGGACGATCAGCGGATTGCAGCGCGGCGGGGACATCCTGCGCAAAGAGGCTCCCGCCAGCCCCGCAATTCTATCATCGTGCGGATGCGGCCGTCAAGGACGCGGCCCGAGACGGGTGCGTCCGAACCGAGCAGCAGGTCAACGGGTCGATTCCCGGCTGGGGGCCTATGCACTAGCCATCGGCGGGAGCCGATGCCGCGGCAGGCCTAATCTTCCGGATCTCGACCACAGATAGCTGAACACGCCGCCTTGTCGATGATAGATCGGGCCGGGGCGGCCCGAAGGAACGACTTCGCAGTTTGCTCTTAGCGCTTCTTGACGGATGCCATCCGAATCCGTCGTACGCGCTCGCTACAGTTCCGAGCGTGTGCCCGCGAACGGAGCCTTCCGAACAGGTGCTGATGCGCTCGGGCCGGGCGGCGACCGGAGACCGCCCTGCAGGGGATCGTGTGGCAGATACGCCTGCAAGGCGTGGACCATCCCACAATCCGTCGATGCTCGAGCCGCTGGATCGATGAGACGCACTGCTTGGCACGCAGCCGGCAGCGAGATCCAAGCTACAACCGGTTTGATCGGATCGCGACCGAGCCGCTCCGGTCAGCCGCGGGGCAGCGCACTGCGAACCGATCAAGGCTCGGACCGGGGGGCGGGTCGACATCGCACCCCTCGGCTACCGAGCGTCGGCAAGTCCATTGCGACTACGGCTCGGGAACGAGTTCCACGCCGAACGTCCCAACGATGTGGCTGACGTATTCTTCGGCGAGGAAGATGAACTTGTTCGTGCCCGTCAGCGCCCAGGTGCCGATCGCTCCCAGCGGTCCGTCGACCGTGCTGCCCACGAACTTCCCGTCGACGTCCGCGGTCAAGTCCACGATGTTCCGGGCCACGTTCATCTTGCCCGCCCCGGCGCCTTGCGAGTAGTAGTGATCGAACGCCTCGCGTACGGCGTGCCCCGGCCAGTTGAACGCGCGGAACGGATTGCCTACTTCGTTGTAGTATGAGGCTACTTCAATGGCCGACCTCGTGATTTCGTTGGCAGGATCGTTGCTCACCGAAAAGGCGTTTCCCGTGTTGTCGAAGAGCAACTTGCCGTTAGGCTCCCCTGCGTCGTCGAGCAACTTGATCTCGAGGTCCTCGGGAGCCAACCACTGCGGCTGCCCCGTGAGGGAGTCGATCACCACCTCCACGTTCTCCTGGCCGGCGCCGTCGTTAGCGAACACGACCGCGTTGTCCTGGTCGCTGTCGACTCTGATATTCGAGCGGAACACCAGCTCCCGCACGTCATACGTGCCCGGCCGCGGTTCCTCGAAGTCACCGGTCGTTTCCGACCGGTAGTCCCGCAGGCCGAACCGCAAGCCGCCCCACTTCCCGCGCGACTCGATGTTGCTGATCGTCAGCTTCAATTCGCCGATCTTCGGGTCGGTGTCCGCGGACCACACCTCTGACCAGGACACCCGCGCCGTCGCATCCGCCGTCATGAAGTCCTCGGACATCACCGCCACGCTCCGGCCGCGATACGTGGCCTGCACCCCGGCGGGCGTCGCCGGGTCGTCGACCCCGCGGTACGCGACTTGGTCCAAGGGGCTGTACGCGAACGGCTCCGGGTCAGCGGTACGGTCGTAGAAGCTCCTGAACCCTCCGATGCCCGCCTGCCCCCCCGTTTTCATCGCGAAATCGCTATGCTGCCCGCTCCACATCCCGAATCGCGTGAAATCCGTGCTGTCGGTCACGAGCAGGGCCCGGGCCCTGGCCTTGGTCCAGATGTGGCTGATCGGCAGCGTGAATTCCGACGATTCAACCCTCACCACGCGGCTGCCGTGATACGTTTCCTTCACTTCGTCGAGGGTGAACGGATCCGCGAGACCCGTCAGGTAATCGTCTTGGAAGGTTGTCACCACATCGTCGATATTGTCGGCAGTTATCGTGAGAGAGGTCACCCGAGGCTCGCCGTAGGAACTGCTGCTGAACGTGCGGGCGGCGTTTTTCCCCGCGAAGATCCCCCCGCTGCGGAAGGCGCCCTCCAGCGCCCGCTGGCTCGACAAGGCAGCGATTGTGGCATCGATGTCGCCCAGCAACTGTGCATCCTGCGGCTGGCCGGCAGTGTTCACCGGATAGTCCGCGTGGTCAGTCCACAAGTCGTGCTCGCCCCGCGCCTGCGAGGCGCGGGAGCCGAAGACCCCCAGTTCCGCCACGGTACCGCCGAAGATCTCGCCCGTGAGCTGCTCCTGGATCTGTGTGAAGAGGCTCTGCCGGCGGTCGTTCGTGAATTTACGGTCGGCCGCGCTCGCATCGGCGCTGTCGAGGGCGATCACGCTGCGCAGCACCCGCTGCAACCGCGTCAGTTCCTTACGGGCGCGCTCCACATGGGTGGAGCCGCTCGGCACGAACAGGTCGGTGGCCTGATTCGTCAGTTCGTCGGTCGTCTCGGGCACGGCGTAGCCCTCGCCGAACAGCGTTCCGATGTCGAGGTTTAACTTGAGGTAATCGTAAGCCACCGAAGAGATTAATCGCGGATCCTGTGTGCCGCTGCCCGCGACCGGATGAACGGCGAATCTACCGCCGGTAGCGGGGTTGGTTGGTAGTCCCGCAACCAGCGGCCATATGCGCAAGGTGGTCGAGTCCTCGATGAACCATGTGCGTGCCGTGCGGGCACTCGACTTGACCGCCTCGTCGAACGCCCGTTGCGCCCCGGCGGCGTCCACCGTCCAGCCAGTGAACGTTGTCGCGGTCAAGGCACCGTCGCCGGTGATTTCGGCACCGACCCTGATGATCCGATCGGCGTCTGCGTCGGACAGGGCCACGGGGTCCGAGGCCGTCCGCACGGCCGCCCGGGCCTCTGCCAAGCCTTCGGCGCCGGAGGCGTATTCCACGCTATCGTCCGCAAGGGTCTTGAACCGCGATCCGTCCACCCGCAACTGCTCCTCGGCCAGCACGCCGAAATCGCTTCCGGCGGCAGCGGTCCGCGCCAAGCGCGTGACCGTCGCCCCCGTCGTCGTCACGTCGTCGAGCAGCGGCTGCGTGGGATCCGCGCGGTCCGGCCCGCGCACCGCCCCGAAGCCCCCGGCGATCAGCACGTCCTCTTGGTTCCCGTCGCCCAACTGCCACGTCCCGACCGCCTGGCCGCCGGCGTCGCTCCCGGTCCCCAGCAGCCGTCCTTGGAACGCCGCGCCGCCCAGCATGATGTCGCGCGAGCCGCCGGCTCGCCGCTCGTAGCTCAGCCGCGCCTCCCCACGGCCCGTCCATTGACCCCGCGTGTTCATCGTCGCGCTCGGCAGCGCGATGTTCACCACGTCGCCCCCCAAGCCCTTGCTCCAGCGCTCCCCGTCCTCGGTCATCAGGTTCGACACCACCCCCGACACCCGCTGCCGCGTGAAGCGCACCTGCAACGCGATCTCCCCGCTGTACAGCGCCCCCTCCTTGTCCGCCGCCAAGGTCGATCCCGAGTAGTACGCGTTGCCGCTCACCTCCACGTCGCTCGCCTGCCACGGCGAACCCGTCGTCGCCCACGCGAACGCTTGCACGTTCCGCGTCGCCGCGCTCGCCGCCGGCGCCGTCGCCCGCTCCTTCCGCACGACCGCTCCGTACCGCGTCTCCCCCAACGCTCCGAACACCGCCTCCGCCGACCATTCGCGCGCGCTGAACGCCCGCACCGCCGCGGCCTCGCCCAAGCCCGCGAACGCGTACACCCCGCCCTCGCTCGCCGCCGTCGCCTCCACGAACGCGTCTTCCGTCTCCAGCGCCTCCAGCAGCCCGTCGAACGCTCCGAGCACCCGCGTCGCGCTCAGCACCCGCTCCAAGCGGTTGTCCGGCTCGTTGTCGTCATTCTCGTCCGCCGCCCCGAACAGCCGGTCCACCTGCCGGTCCGCCTCGTTCCATTTCCGGACCAGCTGGCTGCTCAGCGTCAACTGGTCGATCCCGTCGTTGTTCCGCAGATCCACCAATCCCTGCACTTGCGCGCGCAGCTTGCCCAGCTCCGTACGCACCTGCTCCAGCAAAGTCCGCTCCGGTTCCTCCGTCGCCCGACCGCCGTCCAGCAGCTCGCCCAGCTCGAAATCCGACCCCGCGAGCTTCACTTGCGTCCGCAGCTCGTTCGCCGCCGTCGCCCGGTTGTCCGCGCTCAGGCTCGGCGCACCCGCGGTCCCCACCACGTTCGCCGTGTACACCGCTCCCTCGATGCGCTTGTCGAAGCGCGCTCCGGCCAGCCCGTCCTCCGTCGCCCACACGTGGTACATGTCCATCCCGCCGGGCGCGGCGAACGTCAGATCGCCCCGTCCCGATGCCGACAGCGTCGCCTCCCCGACTTGGTACCCGCGCCCGTCCTCGCGCGGCCGCGCCACCAGATCGGTCCCCGCGATGGCTACCTCCGCAGCCTCGTACGTCGCCGTCCAGCGACCGTCATCCAGCGTCAGCTGGTAGCGGTTCGCCTCCCCCGTCAGCGCGTTCTCGCGCCCTTCGTGATAGTCCCCCGACGCCACCGCCCGGTCGCCGATCGCCCACGTCAGGTCCTCTCCGCGCGCCAGCTCCACGCTACCGCGCGTGCCCAAGGGCACCGTCACCCGCAACGGCACGTACACCGGTCGCGGCATGCCGTCCGCGCCGATCTCCACCCCGTACGTCCGCCCGCTGGCCGTCGTGTACCGCGTCGCCAGCGTCACCGGCTCGCCGTCCGGCAGCGCGAAAGTGCCGTCCTCCAGCCGCGTCAGGGTCACGCTCTCCATCGCGTTCAGCGGCACCGGGAGACTGACTTGCTGGTACGCGGCCGTCCACGTGCCGTCTGTCGCCAGCGTCACCAAGTACGCCGAGCCGTTCTCCAAGGTCACCAGCCCGCCCGCGAAGGGCTCGCCGTCCCGCGTGTAGCCGCCGCCCTCGGCCGGCTGCAGCGTCACCACGACGATGTCGCCGTTGGTGAATGAGGTCACCATCACCGCCTCGGTCTGGCCGCGGGCCGCGCTGGCAGTGCCCAGTGCTAGCAGCACTGTCAAGCAGAAGGCGAGTGCCGTCCGCTGGGTGCCGGTCGCATGAGTACCGTGCGTGTCTCGATCTCGCTGCATGAATACGCCTCCGATTGGGCTGCTCCGCGGCGCGGCACGCCGCGGTCATCGCTAACTCGGGAAAACAACTCCGGCCGCTCGTCGTTCGCCACGGCCATGGTCCGCGCCCGGGATTCCGTGATGCCGCATCAGCGGCGCGTCCACGAAGAGATTTCCAGGAACCGCAGCACCCCCGCCTGCGACGGGCGGCGGGTTCATTCCTACCGGGGACTGGAGGTGAACAGGGTCCGCGCTAGCTCTAGGGCCGCCCCCCCCCCCCGAAATTGGGCGGGAGCTGACGGCGCGTCAGGAATGCATTCATTCCTAGTCTGGACATACCTGTGTAGGATCTCGCTCCTCTGCCGCTCGAAGTGCCATCCTCCAAGATGGACCGGGCGGCGAATGGCTGGCGAGATCGCACCTTTCGGAATCCTAGCGTATTCGTCAATCGACTGTCAAACTATTTCAAGTCCGTCCGCACCGGGCAGCGCGTCTACTGGGTTGCTTCCCCTAATGGGGGGCCTTTGCAGTAGCCAGCGGCGGGATTCGATACCGCGGCATGCCGAACGTTCCGGCTCTGGACTACGGATTGACGAACACTCCACCTTGTCGATGATGGAGTGAGCCGGAGTGGCCCGAAGGAAAGGTTTCGCAGATTGGGCGTGGCACTTGTTGACGGATGCGTGCCGAATCCGTCGGACGCGCTCGCTACAGTTCCGAGCGCGCTTCGGCGCACGCGAACGGAGCCTTCCGAACAAGCGCCATGCGTTCAGGCCTTGTTGCGAGCGCTGACCGCTCTGCGATGGTCTCGTGGCAGATACGCCGGAAAGGCGTGGACCAGCCCGCAATCCGTCGAAACACGGGCCGCTGGATCGATGAGACGCACCGCGTGGCATGCAGCCCACAGCAAGGGCCATGCTACGACCGGTTCGATTTGGTCGCGACCGAGCCGCTCCGGTCAGCCGCGGGGCAGCGCACGGCGAACCTACCGAGGATCGGAGGCGCGACTGCGCCTCGACCCCGATCAAGGAGCACCAACAATACCGTCGCGGCTACGGCTCGGGAACGAGTTCCACGCCGAACGTCCCGACGATGTGTCTCTTGTATTCCTCGGCGAGGAAGATGAACTTGTTCGTGCCCGTTAGCGCCCAGGTGCCGATCGCCCCCAGCGGTCCGTCGACCGTGCTGCCGACGAACTTCCCGGCGACGTCCGCGCTCAAGTCCACGATGCCTTCAGCTACGTTCATCTTGCCCGCCCCGGCGCCTTGCGAGTAGAAGTGATCGAAGGCCTCGCGCACCGCTGATCCGGGCCAGTTGAAGGCTCGGAACGGATTGCCCGCTTCGGCGTAGTACGACTTTACTTCGATGTCCACGCTCGGGATTGTGTTGGCAGCAGCGTCGCTCACCGAAAAGGCGTCGTCCGTGTTGTCGTAGAGCAACCTGCCGGTCGGCGCCCCCGAATCGTCGAGCAACCTGATATCGAGGTCGGCGGGGGCCAACCACTGCGGCTGCCCCGTCAGGGACTCGATCTCCACCTCCACGTTCTCCTGTCCGGTGCCGTCGTTGGCGAACACCACCGCATTGTCCTGGTCGCTATCGACGCGGATGTTCGCCCGGAACACCAGCGACCGCACGTCATAGGTGCCCGGCCGCGGTTCCTCGAAGTCACCGCTCGTCTCCGACCGGTAGTCCCGCAGGCCGAACCGCAAGCCGCCCCACTTCCCGCGGCTTTCGATATTGCTGATCGTCAGCTTCAATTCGCCGATCTTCGGATCGGTGTCCGCGGACCACACCTCCGACCACGACACCCGCGCCGTCGCGTCCGCCGTCATGAAGTCCTCGTACATCACGGCCACGCTCCGGCCCCGGTAGGTGGCCTGCACCCCGGCGGGCGTCGCCGGGTCGTCGACCCCGCGGTACGCGACTTGGTCCAAGGGGCTGTACGCAAACGGTTCCGGGTTGTTGGCCTGGTGGTAGAAACCCGCGTACCCCCGAAGGCCCTGAAATTGACCTGCCGGCCCGACATCCATCGCGAAATCGCTATGCTGCCCGCTCCAGATTCCGAATCGCGTGAAGTCCGTGCTGTCGGTCAGCAGCAGCGCCCGGGACTTGGCCTTGGTCCAGATGAGGCTGATCGGCAACGTGAATTCCGACGATGCGACCGTCACCCTGCGGCTGCCGTGATACGTTTCCTTCACGTCGTCTTCGGTGAACTGGTCTGTCGTGCGCGTACGCAGATGCGTGGTCATGACGTTTGACACCAGACCGTCGATATTGTCCTCGGTGATCGTTTGAATAGTCACCTGCGGTTCGCCGTAGGTACTGCTGATGAACGTACGGGCGGCGTTCTTTCCCGCGAAGATTCCCCCGCTGCGGAAGGCGCTTTCCAGCGCCCTTTGGCTCGACAAAGCAGCGATCGCGGCATCAATGTCGCCGAGCAACTGCGCATCCTGCGGCTGTCCGGCTCCGTTCACCGGATAGTCCACATGGGCGGTCCACAAGTCGTGCGCGCCCAGCCCTCTGGCGGCGCGGGAGCCGAAGATGCCCAGCCCCGCCGCGGTACCGCCGAAGATCTCGCCCGCGAGCTGCTCCTGGATCTGCGTGAAGAGGCTCTGCCGGCGGTCGTTCGTGAACTTGCGATCCGCCGCGCTCGCGTCGGCACTGTCCAGCGCGATCACGCTGCGCAGCACGCGCTGCAAACGCGTGAGTTCCTTACGGGTGCGCTCCGCATGGGTGTGGCCGCTCGGCACGAACAGGTCGGTAGCCTGATTCGTCAGTTCGTCGGTCGTCTCGGGCACGGCGTAGCCCTCGCCGAACAACGTTCCAATATCGAGATTGAACTTGAAGTAGTTTAAAGCCCCTAGACTTCCGTCTCGCGGATCCAGCGTGCCGCTGCCCGTGACAGGATGATCGCCGTATCTACTGCCGGTGGCGGGGTTGTTGTATACCCAAACCAGCGGCCATACTCGCAAGGTGGTCGAGTCCTCGATGAACCATGTGCGCGCGGTGCGGGCACTCGACTTGACCGCCTCGTCGAACGCCCGTTGTGCCCCGGCGGCGTCCACCGTCCAGCCAGTGAACGTTGTCGCGGTCAATGCGCCGTCGCCGGTGATTTCGGCACCAGCCCTGATGATCCGATCGGCGTCGGCGTCGGACAGGACCACGGGGTTCGAGGCCGTCCGCACGGCCGCCCGGGCCTCTGCCAAGCCTCCGGCGCCAGAGGCGTATTCCACGCTATCGTCCGCAAGGGTCTTGAACTGCGATCCGTCCACCCGCAACTGCCCGTCGGTTCGTACGCCGTCAACGGTGCCGGCGGCACCTGACCGCGCCAAGCGGGTGACCGTCGCCCCGGTCGTCGTCACGTCGTCGAGCAGAGGTTGCGTGGGATCCGCGCGGTCCGGTCCGCGCACCGCCCCGAAACCCCCGGCGATCAGCACGTCTTCTCGGTTTCCGTCGCCCACCTGCCACGTCCCGACCGCCTGCCCGCCAGCGTCAGACCCCGTCCCCAGCAGCCGTCCCTGGAACGCCGCGCCGCCCAGTGTTGTAATTCACATTAGATCGGCGATTTTTTTCAGATTCGCCCGTGCGGGCCGGGCGCGTCCAGACTGCTACCAGCGATGCAAGCAGGAACTGTAGATGCGGCCGTCTCTCCGGTTTGCATTTGTGCCCGAAGCATCAGTTGATCGCACGACACCCTAGCTGGGATTCCTTTCTGCAGTAGCGACCTCCAATCGGGCTACGGCCGAATCTGACAGATCGCGTCGAAATAAACTGGAAGACAACACCAGCATCACGTCGCGCGAGCCGCCGGCCCGCCGTTCGTAGCTCAGTCGCGCGTCCCCCTGGCCCGTCCATTGGCCCCGCGTGTTCATCGTCGCGCTCGGCAGCGCGATGTTCACCACGTCGCCCCCCAAGCCGTGATCGAAGCGCTCCCCGTCCTCGGTCATCAGGTTCGACACCACCCCCGACACCCGCTGCCGCGTGAAGCGCACCTGCAACGCGATCTCCCCGCTGTACAGCGCACCGTCCGCGCCCGCCGCCAAGGTGGATCCCGAATAATACGCGTTGCCGCTCACTTCCACGTCGCTCGCCTGCCACGGCGAGCCTGTCGTCGCCCACGCGAACGCTTGCACGTTCTGCGTCGCCGCGTTCGCCGCCGGCGCGTTCGCCCGCTCCTGCCTCACGACCGCTCCGTACCGCGTCTCTCCCAGCGCTCCGAACACCGCCTCCGCCGTCCACTGGCGCGCGCTGAAGGCGCGCACCGCTGCGGCCTCGCCCAAGCCCGCGAACGAGTACACCCCGCCCTCGCCGGCCGCGGTCGCCTCCACGAACGCATCTTCCGTCTCCAGCGCCTCCAGCAGCCCGTCGAACGCTCCGAGCACCCGCGTCGCGCTCAGCACCCGCTCCAAGCGGTTGTCCGGCTCGTTGTCGTCATTCTCGTCCGCCGCCCCGAACAGCCGGTCCACCTGCCGGTCCGCCTCGTTCCATTTCCGGACCAGCTGACTGCTCAGCGTCAACTGGTCGATCCCGCCGTTGTTCCGCAGATCCACCAACCCCTGCACTTGCCCGCGCAGCTTGCCCAGCTCCGTGCGCACCTGCTCCAGCAGCGTCCGCTCCGGTTCCTGCCTCGCCCGGCCGCCGTCCAGCAGCTCGCCCAGCTCGAAATCCGCTCCCGCTAGCTTCGCTTGCGTCCGCAGCTCGTTCGCCGCCGTCGCCCGGTTGTCCGCGCTCAGGCTCGGCGCACCCGCGGTCCCCACCACGTTCGCCGTGTACACCGCTCCCTCGATCCGCTTGTCGAAGCGCGCTCCGGCCAGCCCGTCCTCCGTCGCCCACACGTGGTACATGTCCATCCCGCCGGGCGCGGCGAACGTCAGATCGCCCCGTCCCGATGCCGACAGCGTCGCCTCCCCGACTTGGTACCCGCGCCCGTCCTCGCGCGGCCGCGCCACCAGATCGGTCCCCGCGATGGCTACCTCCGCAGCCTCGTACGTCGCCGTCCAGCGACCGTCATCCAGCGTCAGCTGGTAGCGGTTCGCCTCCCCCGTCAGCGCGTTCTCGCGCCCTTCGTGATAGTCCCCCGACGCCACCGCCCGGTCGCCGATCGCCCATGTCAGATCCTCTCCGCGCGTCAGCTCCACGCTGCCGCGCGTGCCCAGGGGCACCGTCACCCGCAACGGCACGTACACCGGTCGCGGCATGCCGTCCGCCCCGATCTCCACCCCGTACGTCCGCCCGCTAGGCGTCGTGTACCGCGTCGCCAGCGTCACCGGCTCGCCGTCCGGCAGCGCGAAACCGCCGTCCTCCAGCCGCGTCAGGGTCACGCTCTCCATCGCGTTCAGCGGCACCGGCAGGCTCACTTGCTGGTACGCAGCCGTCCACGTGCCGTCCGTCGCCAGCGTCACCAAGTACGCCGAACCGTTCGCCAGAGTCACCAGCCCGCCGGCGAAGGGCTCGCCGTCCCGCGTGTAGCCGCCGCCCTCGGCCGGCTGCAGCGTCACCACGACGATGTCGCCGTTGGTCGATGACGTCACCATCACCGCCTCGGTCTGGCCGCGGGCCGCGCTGGCGGTGCCCAGCGCGAGCAGCACCGTCAAGCAGAAGGCGAGCGCGGTCCGCTTGGTGCCGGTCGCATGAGTACCGTGCGTGTCTTGATCTCGCTGCATGAAATTCGCCTCCGATTGGGCTGCTCCGCGGCCTGACACGCCGCGGTCATCGCTAACTGGGGAAAACAACTCCGGCCACTCGTCGTCCGCCACGGCCATGGTCCGCGCCCGGGACTCCGCGATTCCACGTCACCGGCGCGTCCGCGAAGAGCTTTCCCGGTCCTGCATCACCGCCGCCAGCAGCAGGTGCGCTTCGACCGCTTCCGCGACGAGTACAACCAAGTGCGGCCGCACGAAGCGCCGGGCCGGCGGCCGCCTGCGGAGTTCTTCGCGCGCTCGATCCGGGAACACCCGGTACGGGTGCCGGACCCGGCATTAGCCGCCGAACTGGGAGCGGCGGCGGGTGAGCCGGCACGGCTCGCTGAAGTTCCAAGGGCGGCAGCCCCATCTCGGCGAGGCGCCGGCCGGGGAAGCGGTCGGCTTGGTCGAGGGCGAGGAGGATCTGCGGCAGATCTGGTTCTGCGACTACAAGGTGGCCGCGCTGGACGGTGCCCAGAGTGAACTCTGGGGCGTTGGCTCCGCAGGCTGTCGCCCAGCGGCCATCCAAGCCGCCTTGTAGGCTGCCGAAGTGGAAACAATCGGGTCGGTCTAACGCGCGACGGGCGGCAGGTTCATGCCCACCGTGGACTGGAGGCGAAACAGGGTCGCGCTGGCTCTGGTGCCGCGCCCCCCCCCCCCCGAAATTAGTCGTGTGTTGACGGCGCGTCAGGAATGCGTTCCTTTCGAGCCAGGACATACCTGTGTAGCATCTCGCTCCTATGCCGCTCGAAGTACCATCCTCCAAGATGGACCGAGCGGTGAATGGCTGGCGAGATCGCACCCTTCGGAATCCTAGCGCATTCGTCAATCGACTGTCAATCCAGCCCGGGAACTCCCCGAGACAAGCGCGTCCGAACCGTGC
This sequence comes from Bryobacterales bacterium, assembly GCA_965242625.1. Classification (GTDB taxonomy): domain Bacteria; phylum Acidobacteriota; class Terriglobia; order Bryobacterales; family UBA6623; genus VXMF01. The sequence continues at coordinate 4,087,919 of CBDEST010000005.1, forward strand.
AGCGCGTCATCGGGTCGCTTCCCTGCTGGGGGCCTATGCCATAGCCAGCGGCGGGAGCCGATACCGCCGCATGCCGAACGTTCCGGATCTCGACTACCAATAGTGGAACACTCCACCCTGTCGATGATGGATCGGGCCGGGGCGGCCCGCAGGAACGACTTCGCAGGTTGCTTCTAGCGCTTCTTGACGGATGCCATCCGAATCCGTCGTACGCGCTCGCTACAGTTCCGAGCGCGTGCCCGCGAACGGAGCCTTCCGAACCAGCGCTAAAGAGTTCAGGCCCGGCTGCGAGCGGAGACCGCTCTGCAGGCGGTCGCGTGACAGGTACGCCTGAAAGGCGCGGACCATCCCGCAATCCGTCGATGCTCGAGCCGCTGGATCGATGAGACGCACCGCTTGGTACGCAGCCTGCGGCAAGGACCAAGCTACAACCGGTTCAATTTGATCGCGACCGAACCGGTTCGGTCAGCCGCGGGACAGCGCACTGCGGACCGACCGAGGCTCGAAGCGGGGACGCGACTGCGCCGCGACCCCGGTCAATTAGCACCAACAAGCCAGTCGCGATTACGGCTCGGAAACGAGTTCTATACCGAACGTCCCGACGATCTGACTCTCGTATTCCTCGGCCAGGAAGATGAATTTGTTCGTGCCCGTCAGCGCCCAGGTGCCGATCGCCCCCAGCGGTCCGTCTACCGTGCTACCGACGAATTTCCCGTCGACGTCCGCGCTCAAGTCCACGATGTTCTGGGCCACGTTCATCTTGCCCGCCCCAGCACCCGTCGAGTAGAAGTGATCGACCGCCTCGCGCACGGCGTTCCCCGGCCAAGTGAACGCCCGGAACGGATTGCCTACTTCGTTGTAGTAATCGGCTACTACGACGGCGTCACGCGTGATTTCGTTGGCAGGATCGCTGCTTACCGAAAAGGCATCTCCCGTGTTGTCGAAGAGCAACTTGCCGCTAGGCTCCCCCGCGTCGTCGAGCAGCTTGATCTCGAGATCCTCGGGGGCCAACCACTGCGGCTGCCCCGTGAGGGAGTCGATCTCCACCTCCACGTTCGCCTGGCCGTCGCCATCGTTGGCGAACACGACCGCGTTGTCCTGGTCGCTGTCGACGCGAATGTTCGCGCGGAACACGAGCGCCCGCACGTCATACGTGCCCGGCCGCGGTTCCTCGAAGTCACCGCTCGTTTCCGACCGGTAGTCCCGCAGGCCGAACCGCAAGCCGCCCCACTTCCCGCGGCTCTCGATATTGCTGATCGTCAGTTTCAATTCGCCGATCTTCGGATCAGTGTCCGCGGACCACACCTCCGACCACGACACCCGCGCCGTCGCATCCGCCGTCATGAAGTCCTCGGACATCACCGCCACGCTCCGCCCCCGATAGGTGGCCTCCACCCCGGCCGGCGTCGCCGGGTCGTCGACCCCGCGGTACGCGACTTGGTCCAAGGGACTGTACGCGAACGGTTCCGGGTCAGCGGCACGGTTGTAGTAACCCCTGAACCGCGCCGCGGTATCCATCGCGAAATCGCTATGCTGCCCGCTCCACATCCCGAATCGCGTGAAGTCCGTGCTGTCGGTCACGAGCAGCGCCCGGGCCTTGGCCTTGGTCCAGATCTGGCTGATCGGTAGCGTGAATTCCTGCGGTGCGACCGTCGGCTGGCGGCTGCCGTGATACGTTTCCTTCACTTCGTCGAGGGTGAACGGATCTGCGAGGTTCATAAGGTAATCGTCTTGGAAGGTTGTGATTAGATCGTCGATATTGTCCTCGGTTATTGTCACGGAACTCACGCTCTCGGATCCGCCGGTAAACGTGCGGGCGGCGTTCCGCGGCGCGAAGACGCCTCCGCTGCGGAAGGCGCTCTCCAGCGCCCTTTGGCTCGACAGGGCTTCGATCGCGGCATCAATGTCGCCCAGCAACTGCGCATCCTGCGGCTGGCCGGCAGTGTTCACCGGATAGTCGACGTGGTTGGTCCACAAGTCGTGCGCTTCCAGCGCGCTCTCGTTGCGGGAGCCGAAGATGTCTAGATCCGCCGCGGTGCCGCCGAAGATCTCGCCCGTGAGCTGCTCCTGGATCTGCGTGAAGAGGGTCTGCCGGCGGTCGTTCGTGAATTTGCGGTCGGCTGCGCTCGCATCGGCGCTGTCGAGGTCGATCACGCTGCGCAGCACCCGCTGCAAGCGGGTCAGTTCCTTGCGGGCGCGCTCCACGTGGGTGTAGCCGCTCGGCGCGAACAGGTCGGTGGCCTGATTTGTGAATTCGTCGGTCGTCTCGGGCACGGCGTAGCCCTCGCCGAACAGCGTTCCGAGGTCGAGATTGAACTTGAAGTAGTTGTAAGCCACCGAAGTGATGCGTCGCGGATCGGTGCCGCCTAACTCATGCCGGCCTAAGAAAGGACTGCCGGTGGCGGGGTCGATTGGTAGTCCCGCAACCAGCGGCCATATGCGCAAGGTGGTCGAGTCCTCAATGAACCATGTGCGTACCGTGCGGGCACTCGACTTGAGTACCTCTTCCATCGCCAATCGCGCCCAGGTGGTGTCCACCGTATCGCCGGTAAACGTCGTCGCGGTCAGGGCACCGTCGCCGGGGTTCTGGGCACCAGCTCGGATGATCCGATCAGCGTCGGCGTCGGAGAGTACCACGGGGCTCGCGGCCTCCCGAATGACCGCCCGGGCCTCTGCCAAGCCTTCGGCGCCGGGGGCGAATTCCACGCTATCGTCCGCAAGGGTCTTGAATCGCGATATATCCACCCGCAACTGATCCTCCGAATGTACGCCGAAATCGGATCCGGCGGCACCGGCCCGCGCTACGCGCGTGACCGTCGCCCCCGTCGTCGTCACGTCGTCGAGCAGCGGCTGCGTCGGATCCGCGCGGTCCGGCCCGCGCACCGCGCCGAATCCGCCGGCGATCAGCACGTCGTCTCGGTTCCCGTCGCCCACCTGCCATGTCCCGACCGCTTGCCCGCCGGCGTCGCTCCCGGTCCCCAGCAGCCGTCCCTGGAACGCCGCGCCGCCCAGCATGATGTCGCGCGAGCCGCCGGCTCGCCGCTCGTAGCTCAGCCGCGCCTCCCCCCGGCCCGTCCACTGGCCCCGCGTGTTCATCGTCGCGCTCGGCAGCGCGATGTTCACCACGTCGCCCCCCAAGCCCTGAGTCCAGCGCTCCCCGTCCTCGGTCATCAGGTTCGACACCACCCCCGACACCCGCTGCCGCGTGAAGCGCACCTGCAACGCGATCTCCCCGCTGTACAGCGCACCGTCGCGGCCCGCCGCCAAGGTCGATCCCGAATAGTACGCGTTGCCGCTCACTTCCACGTCGCTCGCCTGCCACGGCGAACCCGTCGTCGCCCACGCGAACGCTTGCACGTTCTGCGTCGCCGCGTTCGCCGCCGGCGCAGTCGCCCGCTCCTGCCGCACCACGGCTCCGTACCGCGTCTCCCCCAATGCTCCGAACACCGCCTCCGCCGTCCATTCGCGCGCGCTGAAGGCGCGGACCGCCGCGGCCTCCCCCAAGCCCGCGAACGCGTACACCCCGCCCTCGCTCGCCGCCGTCGCCTCCACGAACGCGTCTTCCGTCTCCAGCGCCTCCAGCAGCCCGTCGAACGCTCCGAGCACCCGCGTCGCGCTCAGCACCCGCTCCAAGCGGTTGTCCGGCTCGTTGTCGTCATTCTCGTCCGCCGCCCCGAACAGCCGGTCCACCTGCCGGTCCGCCTCGTTCCATTTCCGGACCAGCTGGCTGCTCAGCGTCAACTGGTCGATCCCGTCGTTGTTCCGCAGATCCACCAACCCCTGCACTTGCGCGCGCAGCTTGCCCAGCTCCGTCCGCACCTGCTCCAGCAGCGTCCGCTCCGGTTCCTCCGTCGCCCGGCCGCCGTCCAGCAGCTCGCCCAGCTCGAAATCCGACCCCGCGAGCTTCGCCTGCGTCCGCAGCTCGTTCGCCGCCGTCGCCCGGTCGTCCGCGCTCAGGCTCGGCGCACCCGCGGTCCCCACCACGTTCGCCGTGTACACCGCTCCCTCGATCCGCTTGTCGAAGCGCGCCCCGGCCAGCCCGTCCTCCGTCGCCCACACGTGGTACATGTCCATCCCGCCGGGCGCGGCGAATGTCAGGTCGCCCCGTCCCGATGCCGGCAGCGTCGCCTCCACCTCCCCGACTAGGTATCCGCGCCCGTCCTCCCGCGGCCGCGCCACCAGATCGGTGCCCGCGATGGGCACCTCCGCGGCCTCGTACGTCGCCGTCCAGCGACCCTCCTCCAGCGTCAGCCGGTACAGGTTCGCCGCTCCCGTGAGCGCGTTCTCACGCCCCTCGTGCGTATCCCCTGACGCCACCGTGCGGTCGCCGATCGCCCATGTCAGATCCTCTCCGCGCGTCAGCTCCACGCTGCCGCGCGTGCCCAGGGGCACCGTCGCACGCAACGGCACGTACACCGGGCGCGGCAAGCCGTCCGCGCCGATCTCCACCCCGTACGTCCGCCCGCTGTCCGTCGTGTACCGCGTCGCCAGCGTCACCGGCTCGCCGTCCGGCAGCGCGAAAGTGCCGTCCTCCAGCCGCGTCAGGGTCACGCTCTCCATCGCGTTCAGTGTCACCGAGAGACTGACTTGCTGGTACGCGGCCGTCCACGTGCCGTCCGTCGCCAGCGTCACCAAGTACGCCGAACCGTTCTCCAAGGTCACCAGCCCGCCCGCGAAGGGCTCGCCGTCCCGCGTGTAGCCGCCGCCCTCGGCCGGCTGCAGCGTCACCACGACGATGTCTCCGTTGGTGGATGACGTCACCGTCACCGCCTCAGTCTGGCCGCGGGCCGCGCTGGCAGTGCCCAGCGCTAGCAGCACCGTCAAGCAGAAGGCGAGTGCCGTCCGCTTGGGGCCAGTCGCATGGATACCGTGCGTGTCTTGATCTCGCTGCATGAATACGCCTCCGATTGGGCTGCTCCGCGGCGCGACACGCCGCGGTCATCGCTAACTCGGGAAAACAACTCCGTCCACTCGTCGTCTGCCACGGCAATGGTCCACGCCCGAGATTCCGCGACTAGTACAACCAAGTGCGGCCACACGAAGCGCTAGGCCAGCGGCCGCCTGCGGAGTTCTTCGCGCGCTCGATCCGGGAATACCCGGAACGGGTGCCGGAACCGGAACTACCCGCTGTACTGGGAGCGGCGGCGGGTGCGCCGGGACGGCTCGCTGAAGTCCCAAGGGCGGCAGCCTTATCTCAGCGAGGCACTGGCCGGGGAAGCGGTCGGCTTGGTCGAGGTCAAGGAGGAGCTGTGGCAGATCTGGTTCTGCGACTACAACGTGGACGTGCTGGGCGCCGCCTAGGGTAAGCTCTGGGGCGTTGGCTCCGCAGGCCGTCGCCCAGCGGCCATCCAAGCCGCCTTGGAGGCTGCTAAAGCGTAAACAATCAGGTCGGTCTAACGCGCGACGGGCGGCAGGTTCATTCCCACGGTGGACTGGAGGCGAAACTGGATCCGCGCTAGCTCTGGTGCCGCGCCCCCCCCCCCCGAAATTGGTCGTGCGTTGACGGCGCGTCAGGAATGCATTCCTTCCGAGCTTGGACATACCTGTGTAGTCTCTCGCTCCTATGCCGCTCGAAGTACCATCCTCCAAGATGGACCGAGCGGTGAATGGCTGGCGAGATCGCACCTTTCGGAATCCTAGCGCATTCGTCAATCGACTGTCAATCCAGCCCGAGAACTCGAGAACTCCCGCGAACTGCGCTCAGTAACGAATGAACTCCAGCAAGTTGCCGTCAGGGTCGCGGACATAGTGGCTAACGCCAGTGGCATTCCCTCCGTCGCGGCCACCGACGCGCTCTACCGGCCCTTCGATCACCTCTGCACCGGCCTTGGCGAGCACATTCAAGAGATCCGGTTGGCTGCCCTCCCACACGAAGCAGAAGTCTCCGCATGGGGGCTGCGCCGCAGGTGCGCGCAATGCGAACTCCAGACTTTGCCAAAGCGCGGGAAGGTGAAAATTGATCTTCTGGTGGCCGCAATGTACCGAACAGATCCTCGCGCCCTCGCGAACCTCGAAACCAAGGGCTCGATAGAAGCGCACCATGCGTTCCACGTTGAGCATCGGCACGGCGACATGGTCGAACCCAGTGATTTTTCCCGTGGACTGGGATCGAGCACCCTGGCGCCCGGCGATCGATACTGTCGCGACCACGGCGGCGAGCCACTGCAATGTGTGGGTTAGAAATGACCTTCGCATGAGTATCCTCCTCGCGGCTTCAGATCGAGTGGCGAATCCGCAGAGTTGCGAACGTCTGTGGGACGCATACAAGCGGCGCGCCGCGCGGTGTCCACAGGCACCTCGCAAGGGCCGCTTCGGGAATGGACTGTAGACGCGGGTCGCGACGTTCGATCAGCGAGAATCCGCTCCGCTGTCGCATGCAGGTCCTCGCCGGAAAAAACCTGATCCGCCATAATACCGTTAAGCCGGTAAGTACCGTTGGCTGATTGATGTTCGCGAGACCACATCGATTTCTGATCCTGAGCAGTTCGTTTGTCTTGGTGGCGTGCTTTGCGACGCTGTCTGCCGCGTCCGTTGACTTCGGACGCCAGGTTAGACCGCTGCTAGCCGATCGCTGCTTCAGCTGCCACGGTCCCGACGCGGCTCAGCGACAGGCAGGGTTGCGTCTTGACGAGCGCGACGCAGCAACCATTCCGACCGGTTCGGGCCGTACACCGATCAAGCCGGGCGATCCGGACAGTAGCGAGCTTTATCGCCGGGTTTCCGCCACCGATCCCGCCACCCGGATGCCGCCGTCATACATGGGGCACGATCCTCTGGATCGCTCGGATGTCGAAATCCTCCGGCAATGGATCTCGGAGGGTGCCGAATACGAGAGGCATTGGGCCTTCGAGCCACCGGTGCGGCCTGCGGAGCCCGCAGTCTCCGATCCTGAATGGCTTCGCCAACCGTTGGATTCATTCGTGCTGGCACGGCTCGACGAGGACGGCTTGAAGCCTTCGCCGTCAGCGCCTCCCGCCACTTGGCTGCGGAGGATGGCGCTCGACCTGACCGGCTTGCCGCCCACTTTGGAGGAATCCCGCACGTTCGCCGAGGCGGTGGCGCGCCTGGGGGAACCGGCGTACGAAGAAGCTGTGGATCGGGCACTCGGCTCGCAGCACTACGGTGAGCGCATGGCAATGGATTGGCTCGATGTCGCGCGATACGCCGACACGCATGGCTTCAACAATGATTCCGCCCGCTCCATGTGGCGCTGGCGGGATTGGGTCATCGGTGCGTTCAACGCCAATCTGCCGTACGACCAGTTCGTCACCCAGCAATTGGCAGGGGACCTATTGCCCCGGCCGACGCTCGAGCAGCGCATCGCCACTGGATTCAATCGCAATCACGTGATCAATTCCGAGGGAGGGATCATCGAAGAGGAGTACCGCGTCGAGTATGTCGCGGACAGAGTCCGCACGCTCGGCATGGCATGGCTCGGACTGACGTTCGAGTGCGCTCGCTGCCACGACCACAAGTTCGACCCGATCTCGCAGGAAGACTACTACCGCCTGTTCGCGTTCTTCGACAACGTGCCCGAGTACGGCGAGGCCGGGCGGGCGGGGAATGCCGTTCCCATGATCCAGGCGCCGACGCCCGATCAGCGAATCCGAATCGCCGGTCTCCGCAGGCGAGCGGATCGTCTCGACAGTGCCGAAGCGTCGCGAGTCCGAGCTTGGAAGCGAACTGACGATGCGATGCGGAACATTCAGGCATCCGAGCGCGTTCCCGACGCCGCGGTTGCCTTGACTTGTGACGACTCAGGTATTGCGGGGGTCGCCGGGTCGTCCTGCGCTCTCGCGGAAGTCGCAGCCGAAGAGCCTGTCGAACTCGAGGACCACAGGGCGTTCACGCTGAGCCTCTGGCTGCGAGCGAATTCCGCCGCTAGCGACGCACCCCTGTTCTCGGCAATCGACTACGCGCCCGATCCGGCCTCCTCGCAGCACGGCAGAGGGATCGGCCTCCGCATGAAGGGCGAGGAGCTTGAACTGCGCTTGAGCATCCGCTACCCGTCGTACTCGATCACCGTGCGCAGCAAGGGTGCCGGATTGCGGCCGGGGCACTGGCGCCACGTCACCGCGTTGTACGAGGGCTCGGAAGGCAAGGATGCCATGCGGGCTCACGCGAGCTGGGTGCGGCTTTTCGTTGACGGACGAGAAGTCGAGACAGCGGTGTTGTTCGACGACCTGCAATCCGGTGCCAAATTCCAAGTGCCGTATCGCATCGGCCACGACAATGCACCATCGGGCGCGCGATTCGACGGCGCGCTCGATGAGGTCGCGATTTGGAAGCGGGCTTTGTCGGAGGCCGAGATCCGCCAGGAATTCGAAGCGACGGCCATCCCGTGGGCGCTCGATCACGCGGATTCCGGGATCGCACGGGTCTGGCTCTACCGCAACCTCCATCCGAACGCCGAACTCCAGAGATCGCGTCGCGAGCTGTTCGCTCTCGTACGCGACCTGCCATCCACGATGGTCATGGACGAGATGGACGAACGACGCCAGACTCATGTGCTGATGCGCGGCCGCTACGACAGCCCCGGCAAGCCCGTCGAGCCAGGCGTCCCGGAGGATGTGCTCGGTTTTTGGCCCCGGAATGCGCCCGCTAACCGCTTGGGACTGGCACGCTGGCTCACGCATCCGCGGCATCCCACGACGTCGAGGGTCGTGGTCAACCGCTTCTGGCAACAGCTCTTCGGTGTCGGGCTGGTCAAGACCAGCGGCGATTTCGGGTTGCAAGGGGAAGCTCCCAGCCACCCCGCGCTGCTCGACTGGCTGGCCACCGACTTCGTCGATTCGGGCTGGAACGTCAAGCGCCTGATGAAGCGCATCGTTCTCTCCGCCACATATCGCCAGGATTCCGGTGTCGACCCACGCCAATGGACGCGAGATCCGGAGAACCGCTCGCTCGCGCGCGGGCCTCGAGTGCGACTGCCCGCCGAGTTGATCCGGGACCAAGCCCTGGCCGTGGCGGGTCTGCTCAGCGACCAGGTGGGAGGCCCTAGTGTCCGGCCATACCAACCCGAGGGGTTGTACGACGGCGTCATCGTCGGCGAGACCTATCCCGGCACGAAGTGGGACCAAGCCGTCGGTCCGGATCTCTACCGTCGCAGCATCTACACGTTCTGGAAGCGCACTCTCCCGCATCCCGCCATGACTGTGTTCGACGCGCCGGATCGGGAATTCTGCACGGTCCGGCGATCCACGACCAACACGCCGCTTCAAGCATTGACGCTGATGAACGATCCGACCTTCGTCGAAGCTGCTCGCAAACTCGCCGAGCGGGTCATCGCCAGCGGCCCGGCCAGTCGGTCCGGGCGCGTCAAGACCGCCTTCGCGTTGGCGGTTGGCAGGCGTCCGCACGACGACGAAGCGAAGATCCTGCTCAAGCAACTCGATGGATTCGAGCGATCCTTCCGAGAGGATCCTGACGCGGCTCGGGAGTTGGTGAGCATCGGCGAATCGCCACGCGACGATTCCGTGCCTGTCGGAGAACTGGCGGCGTTCACGGCGCTGACGAGCTTGATCCTGAATCTGGACGAAGTGATCACGAAGGGATGAAAACGATGACCGCGAGCCCATTGCCACCGCGCTTCTCCCGCCGGGACATGCTCGTTCGTTCCGGTTACGGGCTCGGAGCGGCGGGACTGCACGCACTCGGAGCGACGTGCCGGACGGAGGCGGCGACCCAGCCTGCCGGGCCCACGCCGAAAGCCAAGCGCGTCATCTTCCTGTTCCAGTCGGGCGGTCCTTCCCACATCGACCTGTTCGACCCGAAGCCGTCGCTCGCGGAGCGCTTTGGCGAGGACGTGCCGGAATCGGTGTTCAGGGGCCAGCGCGTGACCGGCATGGTCGCCCACCAAGCTCGCTTCCAAGTCATGCCAACCAAGTACGCCTTCGAGCGTCACGGCCAGTGCGGGATGGAACTCAGCGAGTTGCTGCCCCACACTGCGGGAATCGTCGATGACATCTGCCTGATCCGCTCGGTCCACACCGAGGCGATCAACCACGACCCGGCGATCACCTTCTTCCAGACCGGCAGCCAGCTGCCTGGCCGGCCGAGCATGGGCGCTTGGATCGACTACGGGCTTGGCAGCGCCAACGCGAACCTCCCGACATTCGTGGTGCTGCACTCGGTTGCCAGCGAGGGTCCGGGCGGACAGGGACTGCTGGCGCGCTTATGGGGCGCGGGATTCTTGCCGAGCCGCCATCAAGGCGTGCAATTCCGGTCGCACGGGGATCCGGTGCTTTACCTGAGCGATCCGCCGGGCATGAGCCGCGAGCGGCGACGGTCGCTGATCGATGGCGTGGCAGCGCTCAATCAGTTGAACTTCGCGCGGACCGGGGATCCCGAGATCGAGACGCGAATCCAGCAGTACGAGATGGCGTATCGGATGCAGGCCAGCGTTCCGGAACTCATGGACGTGTCGCAGGAATCGGATTCGGTGTACGAAATGTACGGGCCGGATGCCCGCACTCCCGGCACCTTCGCCGCGAACTGCTTGCTGGCGCGACGGCTTGCCGAGCGCGATGTGCGATTCATCCAGCTCTACCATCGGGGCTGGGACCACCACGGGAACTTGCCCAAGCGATTGCCGGTTTCGGCCCGCGACACCGACCAGCCGTCAGCGGCACTGCTCAAGGATCTCAAGCGTCGCGGCCTGTTGGATGACACCCTCGTGGTGTGGGCGGGAGAATTCGGACGGACGACCTACGCGCAGGGTGACCCCAAGCCGGACGATTACGGTCGGGACCATCACGGCCGCTGTTTCTCGCTATGGATGGCGGGCGGCGGCATCAAGGGCGGGTCCATCCACGGCGCGACCGACGACTATGGATTCAACATCGCGGAGGATGCAGTCGCGGTACATGACATCCAAGCGACGATCCTGCACCAGCTCGGCATCGACCACGAGAAGCTCGTCTACCGCTTCCAAGGGCGGAGATTCCGCCTCACGGACACCGAGGGACATGTCGTGCGGGAGATCTTGGCCTGACAGCGAATCCGAAAACCGTGGGAGCGGATCGCGATCCGATTGGCCTAGATCGGTTAGCTAAGCTGTGAACTAGTGCGACACGCTCTCGCGACTACCGCCTCGTTGCTCCTGCTGGGCTGTGCCTCGACAGCGCCGAAGCCCGAGCCGCCTCCGAACTTCGTCATCATCATGGCGGACGACCTAGGCTACGGGGATCTGTCGACCTACGGGGGGTGGATCGACACCCCCGGGCTGGATCGACTGGCGGCGGAAGGCCTGAAGTTCACGGACTTTCATTCGAACGGGGCGGTCTGCAGTCCCACGCGCGCGGCGCTGATGACCGGTCGCTACCAGCAGCGGGCGGGAATTCCACTTGTGGTGTTCGCCCCGGAGGACCGCCCGACGCATATCGACGGGTTGCAGGACGTCGAGTACACCTTTGCCGAAATGTTGCGCGAGCAGGGCTATGCGACCGGGATATTCGGCAAATGGCATCTCGGCTACTATCCGCAGTACAACCCCGTCCGTCACGGATTCGACTTTTTCAGGGGGTACGTGAGCGGCAATGTCGATTTCTTCTCCCACGTCGACGGGGCGGGGCGGTTTGACTGGTGGGACGGGGAGCACAAGTCGGACGAGCAGGGTTACGTAACCACGTTGATCAACGAACATGCGGTGAGGTTTATCGAGGACCATCGCGACCAGCCGTTCTGCTTGTACGTCCCGCACGAGGCTCCGCACTATCCCTATCAAGGCCCGGACGATGACCCCAACGGATTTCGCGAGGTGGGCGGTTTCTCCGGTCGCCAAGAGATTTCTGACGAGGACCTGAAGGATCGATACGGCCAAATGGTCGTGGCCATGGACGAAGGCGTGCGGCAGATCATCGACAAAGTCAACAAGCTCAATCTCGGCCCGCGAACGCTGGTCCTGTTCTTCTCGGACAACGGCGCCACGCCGAACGGCAGCAATGGCCCGTTGCGCGGTCACAAGGCTTCAGTCTGGGAGGGCGGGCACCGCGTACCCGCCATCGCATGGTGGCCGGATCGCATCGCTCACCGTTCGACGACTGACGAACTTGCCTCGACGATGGATATCTGGCCCACCTTGGCCGAACTCGCTGGCGTGCCCGCGCCAATGGACAGGCCCTTGGACGGCCTGAGCTTGGCTCCGCTCTTCGACGGCGGAACGCTGGAGCGCAGGCCCATGTATTGGAGTTTCATGGACGGGTTGGCAATGCGAGAGGGCGACTGGAAGCTCGTAGTTGGAGAGGACGGGATCGCGGAACCTATGTTGTTCAACCTTGAAGACGATTTAGGGGAGACGAACGATCTGTCGGGAAGCGAGCCCGAACGCGTGGCGCTGATGCATGCAGAGGCCAAGGATTGGCTGGATGCAGTCAATGCCGACGCCACGCCCCAGCCATCGGGCGAAAGATCGTCGTCGCCGGAGTGACGACGCGCCACTTGGTGGCAGTTCCAAGCATGGCCCTTGAGAGCGGTTGCACGTAGGCAGCTTGGACTGCGTGAGGCTCGGGCCTGCAGTTGACGTTGTTGGTCGGCTGAGGTGCGTTCGAACAGCTTGAGATCGATTCCGCTGGTCGCTTCGCACGAATCTCTGTGTCGCGAGTTGGACCCTAGTCCGTCCCGACCGCGCCGCTACCCGTTCCAGCGAACCGGCCGCGGACGAGTTCGCCGCCGCGCCATGGGGCGCAAGTTGCATCGCATCCCATTGCCAATCGAGGCAGGGAAGAGGCCGTGCCGTCCCAGCCTGCTTGTACGACTCGGTGTTGATTTAGATCAAATCAATATTTAACAGCAATTTACCGACTATATCTTCAGAACAACAATTAAGGATTTCACGCTCAGGAAAAAGTACCGCGGTTGGCCATCGGGACGCTGGCTGGCCGCACACACCCTCAACGGCGGGGGGTCAACAAGTCATCGATTCTGTGCAGGATCATGAACAGCGCGAAGCACGCGACACCGAGCGCGACATACACCAGCCACGGGGCACGCTCGCTAAGCGGCGCGCTCGATGGATCGTAGGCTGGATTGGACTTAAGCCGTCCCAGCGCGACGCGTTGCGCGTCTTCCAGCGGAGTGGGCACTCTCGCTGCGAAGTCGTAATGCGGGGACTGGGCCGCGGAGTTGCCAAACTCCAGCCGGAATGGGGGCGTGCCCTTCGTAGCGTCAAAGAAGACCTCCCTGGCCGCTACGAGAATCGACACCCGAGCCATCTCGAGCGGCGGATTGCGGTCATCGGTGACGATCAGCGAGAGGCGGCTGACCGACGCTTCCGGGAATTCGATGGTGGCGAACTGCTCGTCCGCTTCAGCCTCTCGGGTCAGCTTGCCTGTGGACACGGTGCGCGGTCTCAGGTCTCCCGGGACTTCTAGCCGATAGGGTCGCGAGAACTCGGCATTCAGGGCGTCCACCCTAAGGCCTCTCACGGGCAGCGTTGCTCCGAGGTCGAACAGGTACTTCGAGGCCGCCCGCCCCCGCTCGCGAGTGGCTTCGCGACCGGCGATTCCGAAGACCGGAATCTCGCTGTCTTGGGCCTGCGTCTCGACAGCCAATCGGACGCTCACGGAATCAATCGCCGGTGCCTCGTCCTCGCTCGCACTGTCGGCGTCGACTTCCACCCGCACGAATCGCCGCCGACTCTCCGGGTAGCGCACGCTCGCCTCGTCCACGTCGAATCCCGGCGACTCGAAACGGAACAGGAAGGCGTCGTCGACCAGCAGTGCCCAATTGTCGCCAGTGTCACTGCCGAAGACGCGGACCGGCCTGCGAAACGAATCGCCGCCGGTCGAGACTTCCACCTCGTTATGGGATGCGCCATGATCGCCCAGGTCAATGGCGATTTCCGTCGTTTGACCGCGGGTCGCTTGATCGAAGGAACGAGCGGTCAAGACCTCCCGCCGGTCGATCTTGCGCCGCACGTGCAACGCGTACGGTATTTCCCGGTCGTCTGCATCACGGAGCCGCAGGTCCCCCAAGTCCTCGCGCGAGTTCCCCAAGGTCTCCCGGTCGAGTTCGATCGCAACCATCTCCATGCCCGGTTCCACGCTGACGCTCTTGACGAATTGCCAGCGAGTCGGTGACTCGATGTCTTGACCGGCAGCGGCGCAAGCGACCAGCGACAGGATCGAGGCTTGCCTGGCTAGGATTCCGCTCCATCGCGAGCGCTTCGCGCGGCAACCGGCGCCGGTGGCCCTTCTCGATCCGGATGTCTGACTATGCCTGCACTGCTGCATCACGGTTCCGCTGTCCTTCGCGACATTCGCTGGTAGGCCCACGCAGCGCACACCAACAGCAATCCCAGCACGAGCAACGCGGACACGCGATAACCGCCTTCGAGTTGGTCGATGTCGAACATGAGCGCTTTGCAAACAGTAATCCCGAACAGGCCCAGCCCGGTCCAGCGGATCGGCGCGATTCCGCTTCGCATGCCAGCGGCGACCAAACTCGACGCGAACACCGCCCATATCACCGAAACCGTCGCTTGGCCAGTCCAGATCAATGCGTCGTACTCCGCTTGCGCCCCTTGGGGAGTTTCGCGGGCCAGCGCTGCGAAGTAACTGTACGCCTCGAACGTAGAGGCTAGCCAGAGCACGCCTACGGCGGCGAGTCCCAGTCCGAATGCTTGCCGGACAAGGTGCTTGCGGATCATCGTTGCCGAAACCAGCAGGCAGGCCACCAACGCGGCCGCGCTAGCGAAGTCGGCGTTGAATACCGGCCTGAACGGTTCCACGTACATCCACGGCAGAGGAGCGTCCCACGAGAGGTAGTGGGCGGTCGCGGTTGCGAATACTGCGACGGTTCCTAGGGCCAGCCACTTGGACGGCATTCGCTGGTGCAACCAAGCCAGCACCGTGGCCTGGAGGGCCCATGCGAGAGTCACCCAGTGAGCGTCCAATTGGATCGGGATCGCCAACGTCACGAACAGGCCCGCGATGCCGACTAGGAACAATTGCGGGATCCTGTCTTGGACCGACTTCGCCAGAGCGGCGTAAATCACGGCAATGGCAAGGGCCAGCGTGCCCATCCAGTCGGGGAACTCCGGCTCGAGCAGCGCGTACGCCGCGGCGAAGGAGAGTAGCGGATTCAGGAACAGGCGCGCCCAGTTGTCGAGACCGAGTTCCCGGCGCGGACGCTGAGGCTGCAGGTCGGCGAAGACGAACAGCGCGAACGCGACAGCCACGAACGTAAGGGCGGCCCCGAGCTTCTCGGGGTGGTAGTTGGACTCGTGCCAAGACCAGAACATCGCGTGCGTCAGCGCGAACGGCACGAACGATACCCAGCGCCAGTGCCGCAGGCGCGTCGCGAGGATCGCGCCGGCATTCAGCAACAGGATGTAAGAGAACAGAACCCAGTAGCGATCCTCGCCGGTGTCGAGCAGGACGGGTGCCAGGAATCCGCCGAGTTGGCCCATCAATGCGATTCCGGGCGCGTTCTGGAGCGACGCGAGCAAATGGGCCTGAATCACGATCACGGTCAGGAACACGAACGCGAAGGTCGGATCGATGAGCTGGTAAAAGCCGTAGGAAGCGTAAACGGATAGGTAGAGGAGAGTGACTCCTCCCGCGGTCAGTGCCTGCGAGAAGCCCTTCCTGCCCAAACGCAGCTGCCAATGCCCGAGCACAGTCAGGCAGACGCCTGCGAACAGCCCGAGCAGAACACGGCCAAGGTCCCCGATCCAACGATTCTCGAAGGCGAACTTCAAACCGAAGCCCGCTCCGAGGATCAAGACCGCGACACCGACCCACGCCAGCCAGCGTCTTCCGATCATTTCCTCCCACTCGCGAGTCGCACGGTACGGGCCAAGCCGGGCTGGTATGGATCCGAGGCTTGCCGGTGGTCGAGGGCTTGGAGATGCTACCGGAACTGTCTGCTGCTCGGTCTTGCGATCCGGCGGCTCCTCTAGTTCGGTTTCCCTGGCCTTACGCCCGAGAGCGGTCTCGAGCTTTTCGATCCGTCGCTCGAGGGGGTCGATTCGCTGACTGCGGACGAAGGCGAGAACCGCGAGTACGATCGTGCCGACTAGTACCGCGAATACGAAAAGTGCTGCCATCACTCCGACTTGGTCGCGTCGAGTCCCACCAAGAGGGGTGAACTCAGACTAGCACGGCAAATTCAATGCCAGTCCATTTCACCAGTGGTCATCCCCCTCGTCCCGCTGCGGACTCGCTTAGCACTTATCCTCCTCGCGAATGCATGCGGCCACGCGATAGATCGAGTCCGCGTTCCTCGCAAGTTGCATGACTCCAAGCCGCTACAGCGGCAACATCCTGATACGCTTAGGGTTTCCACCGCCGATTCCGGGGTGTCGGGCGGCGCGATTCACGGGAATCCGTAGGGTGCTTCAACTTAGTCATAGGGTTCCGTAGCATGTTCCTAAGCGATGATCGAGGAGTCCTCCGCGTAGCGGAGTGGAGTCGCCATGATTGGCTCACGCACGGATTCTCGACGCGCGGGACGGGTGATTTCACCGGTCGACCACCCGATGCTCAGGTCCAGGAAGCGTTTGGCTCCTCGGGGATGTCGATCGCGACGCTCAAGCAGATTCACTCTGACATCGTCATGCGCGTGGATAGTCCCTGGCCCCAAGAGCGGCCCGCCGCGGATGCTCTCACTACGGACCGTTGCGGGCAACTGCTTGGGATACGTACTGCGGATTGCGTGCCGGTCTTGATGATCGATCCCTCTCGAGTTGCGGTCGCTGCCGTGCATGCCGGCTGGCGCGGTGTCTCCTCGCGTATCGTGAGTTGCACGGTAAATCGAATGACTCAATGGTACGGATCGCGTCCGAACGAGATCGAGTGCGCCATCGGACCCGCGATCAGCCGCTGTTGCTTCGAGGTCGGTGAGGAGGTGGCAGAGGGGTTTGAGGGCGACTTCGTAGATCGGAGCGGTGCCAAGCCCCACGTGGATCTCATTGCCACGGTCCAGTCCGAGCTTGCGCATGCGGGCGTCGGCCGCGTCTTCACTGTCGGCGAATGCACGGTCTGCAATCTACAGCAGTATTTTTCCCACCGTGGGGAGCGCGGCAATACCGGAAGGATGCTGTCCGTAGCGGGTATCGAGAAGGGATTAGTCTGATGCCGGAAGCGGTCAATGTAGACCCGTCGACGGCTCCGACCCTCGGTCCCGTCTTGATTTCGGCTGCCGACATCCACAGCCGCGTGGAGTTCTTGGCGGGTCAGATCCTGAACGACCATCCAGATGGCACGATCCGGCTTGTAGTGGCTCTCAAGGGTGCTTGGGTATTCGCAGCCGACCTTGCGCGCGCTATGCAGGGCCGGGTCGAGATCGATTTCCTGACGGCCGCGAGCTACGGTAGCGGCACGACGAGTTCCGGCGCGGTGTCGGTCACCGGAGACGAAACCCTTGATCTTGCGGGCCAGCAAGTGGTTGTTGTAGAGGACATCGTGGATAGCGGCCGCACGGTTCAAGCGGTGGTTGGACGATTGAGAGAGCTTCGGCCCGAGTCGTTGCGTTTGGCAACCTTGCTGAGCAAGCCGTCTAGACGAGTCATTGCGGTACGGGTCGACTACTTGGGCTTCGAGATCACCGACGAGTTCACGGTCGGCTATGGGATGGACTGGGCCGAGCAGTTTCGGCATCTGCCAGATATTCGGACACTTGGGAATCTTCCGGGATAGGAGTCCGTTGCACGAGTCCGGTCCGTCGCAAGGCCCACCGTGTCAGGGTTCAAGTGCCTCGAAATGATGGAAGACCGCCCTCCGAAAGTCGCAATGGCCTCTTTGGGGCTCGGTCAACGTCCAGAATCGACTCTCGATACCGCATCTAGGACTTTCGCAACAGGCTCCTAGGGGCCTCACCAGCTCTCGGGGCAGACAGGCGTGAGGCTTCCGGTCATCCGCCTCCCGAACCACGCCCGGAGTGCCATCCGAGATCATATGTCTCGGTATCCATCACCCCATGGCTGCGAACGAGCCAGAGCAGAATAGCTGGTGATCCGTCGCAGCATGATCTTTGAGCAGATGGACCCGAGCATGCAGCGTGAGCCATCGATCTTGATCGGCCCGTCGACCGCGCACTGACGACTCCATGGTTCATGCTCGGTCGCAGGTCGAAATCTTCGCTACGATCGACGGGGAACGGTCATGATTGAGAGATGCGCTTCTTCAACACAACGGGGCCTGTCGTACTGGGGGAACACTATTGCATTCCACCGTTGGAGCGCATCGACTTGGAATATGTGCTCGAGCTGATCCGCGACATGGAATACTTCACCCTGCACGCTCCTCGGCAAACCGGCAAGACGGGCTACATGGATCGGTGCGGCGCGGACGCCGGCCACCTCGTGATCTTTAATCGCAGCGCGAAACCGTGGGAGGAGAAGATCTTCCGGCGGAGCGAGGAGTACGACGGCACGCCGGTCGAAGTGTGGGGCATGTGAAGCCGCTCGTGCCCGCTCGAGATCAGCGACGTGGGGCCGCTAGCCCGGGAATGGTGCCAGGAGCCGCCAGCACTCACACCGCCCCCCTCGGCTTCCTCTGGGAGCGCGAACGCAACCACGCTCAACGCTGCCGCGCGGTTGACGCACGTACCGTGTGCTACCCACTCGGCCTCCAGCGGCACACGGGGGAGAGGGACCGAGATAGTTGCGGCCATCCCTCTCGCAGGCACTCTTCCAACAGGAAAGGTCGGTCTAACAGCGTTCGGAGTCGATCCGAGTCAAGAGAGCCATGTCCACGTAAGCTAGTTCACGCCGTGGCGATGGGAAAGCCCCAGAGCGATGTGTCTGCTCGCCGTCCTCGCAAGTGTGGTCCGCAGCTACCGCCTCACGAACATCTGTAGAATGTGTTGGCGCACGGCAAAGAGGTTTGAGTCGTTGCGGACTTTAGGGGACTCCCAGTAATTCGGAGGGAGATGGTCGCGATGACTCCTGAGGAACTGAAGACCGCGTTGCGGGAATACGACGAAGAGAAGCGCATGGCCGAGGAGGACGAGGGTGGAGGCTGTTGCGGGACCTTCGTCATGGCTGGCGCGATATTCTTCATCATGTTGATGATGGGTTTCTGCGTCGCCTGAGTCCGAAGCCCGGCAAGGTCTTGGACTCAAGCTGTCGTAGGGCTGACATCGACCCACTAGGGACGAACGTGTGATCCCGACGAGAGCCTGGCACTAGAAATCCTTCATCTGGATTCGTCGAGCCGTACGAGCAGCTCTGGTCGGAGCACAGGCTAGTCAACATCCCGATGGTTGCAGTTGCCATGATCACGCACCGTCTCCGGACGCGACCTTCGTACGTTCCCCCGACTGGCGTTGGTCTCCGACACGTTCCCGTCACGTACCGGATGCGCGACACCTAGGAGCCTGTTGAAAAAGTCCGTCGGCTCGCGAGGTTCACGGTATCGGCGGTCGAAAGCCCCCAAAATGGCGGAAATCTGGCCTTCAGAAGGCCCGGCTGCCCATGTTGGGGCCGTATCGACATCCAGAGGCGACCATCGACACCGCTGTTGACACTTTTGCAACAGGCTCCTAGGCAGGATGGACTTGGGTCGGCAAGTGAAGGTTCCCACGTAGTCCATTGGCCTGCCGGCAATTCGATTCGTGGATGCGCCAAGATTGAATCCGCGGCAGGGGGAATTCCAGATCGCCCGCTCCCCAAAGTTGAGTGCGTGCCGCGTGCCTATGATCGGGAATCGCTGGGGAACGATTGGTCTGGGGTGACTTGCCCGCTCATCGAGGTGGGAATCGACCACTTGGGCCTTGCCATCCACAATGAACTCACATGCGGCTATAGGTGAGGCTGAGCCCTGCGGCTTTGGCGTTCGCCCGATGGGCGGACGCTCCGAGATGCCCCGGTCTCGGGGTTGCAGGATCGATTTCGGCGTTTTCCGACGCCGTTGGGACTCGTTTTCGCGAAGATTCTGCCAGAAAACCCAGAATCAGGCCAAAACCCGCCATTGACATCTTCAGTTCCTTGATAAGCTATGCCGTAGGTATAGCCATGCTAACCATTCCCAATCGGCACCTAGCACGTTTCTGCGACGGATCGTCCCGACGGGAGTTCATGAAGATCGGCTCCCTCGGGCTGTTCGGCGTGACCCTGCAGGATGTCCTGCGTCTGCAAGACCAAGCGCAGGCCTCCGAGGGCTCGAGTCGGTACGCCGGCTCCACGGGGTTCGGGTCGGCGAAGTCGGTCATCGTTCTGTTCCTGCAGGGCGGACCGTCGCACATCGACATCTGGGATCCCAAGCCCGACGCACCCTCCAACGTGCGCGGGGAGTTCAAGTCGATCAAGACCAAGGTTCCCGGCATCCATCTGAGCGAGACGATGCCGATGTTCGCGGACACGGTCGACAGATGCACCCTGATCCGCTCCATGAGCTACACGCCTGCGGGCCTGTTCAACCACACGGCTGCCATCTACCAGATGCTGACCGGGTACGAGCCGACCGAGGTCTCGCCGTCCGGCCAGCTCGAGCCGCCGTCGCCGAACGACTACCCGACGGCCGGGTCTTGGATCACCAAGTTCCGCCCGCCCAACGAGCCGGTGCTGCCGTTCGTGGAGCTGCCGCGGCCGCTGCAGGAATCCAGCGTGATCGGGAAGGGCGGGGCCGCCGGATTCATCGGCAAGGCGTTCGATCCGTATCGCCTGTATCAAGACCCGGCCGAGGACATCCAGCTTGACGATCTGGAATTGCGCAAGGAAGTTCCAGCCGATCGCTTGCAGAGCCGGTTCGAGTTGCTGCGGGGCATCAATCAGTCCATGCCCGCCCTAGAAAAGGCCGTGAGCAGCTACGCTCTCGACAAGTACTACCAGAACGCTTTCGACTTGGTGCTTTCCGGCAAGGCGCGCAACGCATTCGATCTGTCGATGGAATCTGACGACATGCGGGACCGGTACGGTCGATTCACGTTCGGCCAAGGTGCCCTGATGGCGCGCCGGCTCGTTCAAGCCGGCACGCGCATGGTGCAGCTCAACTGGCCGTCGGTTGCCAACGGCAATCCGGAAACAACGGCTTGGGACACGCACGCGGCGAACTTCGGCCCGTTGCGCGACTTGCACTGTCCGAAACTTGACCGGACGCTCGCCACGCTCCTGACCGACATGGAAGAGAAGGAACTGCTGGACGACACTCTGGTGGTGGCTGTCGGCGAGTTCGGACGGTCTCCGAGGCTGGGCGTGTCGACGTCGGGCAATACGAATTCACCGGACGGACGCGACCACTGGCCCTATTGCTATACCGCGATGGTGGCCGGCGCTGGCATCCCTGGCGGACGCCTCTATGGCGAGTCCGATTCGACCGCTTCGTCGCCCAAGGAGAAGCCGGTGCATCCGAACGACTTGCTGGCGACGATCTACTACGCGCTCGGTATCGATCCGAATCAAGAGATTCACAATCACTTGGACCAGCCCCGCGACTTGGTCAAGGGAAAGCCTCTGATGGATCTCTGGGTCGGCTAAGGCGATCCGGGTATCGATCCCAATTTGGACTTGGTTGCCACTGCCCGTGGCACGGTGCGTTGCGTCTTTTCGAGACGGATGCAATGATGCAGCCAAGGTCGGCTTGTCACCCTTGGCTAGGGTGCTGTCCGGCAATCACTGCGAGTTGTGGAGGGATCGTCAGCGATGTGCATGGCGACGACCATCCCCGGTTTGAACGCGTCAGTTTGATTGAGACGATTGCCGCGCTGTCTCTGATTTATCGGCCAGTCTGGCAGCGGCTTCTCAGTTCCCGGTCCAGACCGGTTCACGCTTTTCTAGGAACGCGCACATGCCTTCTTGGGCGTCCGCGGCCAGCGCATTCATGCTCATGACTTCTTTGGCATAGTCATACGCCTTGGGTTGATCCAAGTCGATCTGCGAGTAAAACGCCTGCTTGCCTAGGCCGATGGTAAGGCTGCTCGCGGAAGCGATGTCGCGAGCGAGGGCAAGCGTCTCGTCTGCCAGCTCGTCGCTCTCCACCACGCGATTCACGAGGCCCCAGTTCGCCGCGACGTATGCGTCGATCATCTTGCCCGTCATTAGCATTTCGAGAGCCCGCTTGCGGCCGATGCACCGTGTCAGCGCGACCATCGGTGTGCTACAGAACAAACCGATCTTGACGCCCGGCGTGGCGAACCGCGACCGCTTCGAGGCAATCGCTAGGTCGCAGGTGGCGACCAGTTGGCAGCCCGCGGCGGTTGCGATCCCGTCGACTTGCGCGATCACCGGCTGCGGGATCGACTGGATCGCAGTCATCATCTCCGTGCATTGGTCGAAGATCCCGCGGTAGTGCCGGATGTCGCCCCCGGTCATCTCGCGGAGATCGTGGCCCGCCGAGAAGACCGGGCCTTCAGCGTCCAGCACGACCGCTGCGGTTTCTCCATCCTTCCCGATTTCGCGGATCGACGCCGTGATCTCGCGCATCAGGTCCATGGACAGGGCGTTGCGCCTCTCGGGGTTCGCCAAGGTGAGGACTGCGACGCTGCCTTCGTGGCGAATGCGCATGTCTCCTGTAGCCGACATGCGGTCAGCATAGCAAGACGTACTATCCTGTCCATTGCCCATGCATCCGATTCTCATCCTGCTAATCGCGATGGCGGCGGTCTTCCTGCTCATCATCCGCTGGAAGGTCAATGCCTTCGCTGCCCTGATCCTGTCCGCGATCTTGATCGGACTGCTGTCGCCGCATGTTGCTGTTCAGGACATCATGGGTGCCGTCACCGAGGCCTTCGGCGACGTGGTCGGCCGCATCGGCGTCGCAATCGCCATGGCGGCCGTGATTGGGCAGTGCTTGATGGAGAGCGGCGGGGCGGAGAAGATCACCAGACGGTTCGTCGCCTGGCTGGGCGAGAAATACTCCTCCTTCTCGATGGTCATCAGCGGGTACGTCCTGTCGATTCCCGTGTTCCACGACACGGTCTTCTACCTGCTCGTTCCGCTGGCGCGCTCCATGAGCATGCGCACCGGCGGCCGGAACTATCTGCTCTATACCCTCGCCATCGGGGCCGGGGGCGTCACGACGCACATCTTTGTCCCCCCGACCCCTGGGCCTCTGGCCATGGCCGAGACGCTCGGCATCGACCTAGGGCTCGTGATTATTGTGGGGCTCATGGTGGCGGTCCCCTCGGCACTCGCATGCTGGGCCTATGCCTACTGGATCGACCGCAAGCTGCAGATCCCGATCCGCGAGGCCCCGGGACTCACGCTCGATGAACTCCGCAAGGTGGCCAACCGCCCGGAGAGCGAGCTCCCGGGTTTCTTCGTTTCGCTGTTGCCGATCGCGATTCCGGTGATCCTCATCACCGCCAACACCGTCAGTAACACGTTTTTCCCGGGGACGCTGCTAAGCGACGTGACAGCGTTCCTCGGCAATCCGCACCTCGCCCTGATCCTCGCCGCTGCCGCAGGCCTCTGGCTCTTGGCCTCCCACAAGGGCCTGACCCTGAAGGAACTCGCGAAACCGACCGAGGAGGCCATCAAGAGCGCGGGCCTGATCATTCTGATCACAGCCGGCGGCGGCGCCTTCGGAAGGATGCTGGTGAAGGCGGAGGTCGGCACCGTTCTCGGGGGCTACGCCCAAGAGGTCGGCCTTTCCTTGATGTTGCTGGGCTTCGGCGTCGCCATGCTGTTCCGCATCGCCCAAGGTTCCGCGACGACCGCGATGATCACCACCGCGGAAATCCTCGCCCCGCTGATTCTCGTGGCCCCGCCCGCTTACCATCCTGTCTACATCCTCACGGCGATCGGATCGGGCTCGATCGTTGGCGGCTGGATGAACGATTCCGGGTTCTGGGTCTTCAAGACGATGACCGGATTGACAGAGGTGGAGGCTCTCAAGACTAAGACCGTCTCGCTATTCGCACTGGGCGGTGCCGGGTTGCTCGCATCCTATCTCGGGGCCGTGGTGCTCCCCCTGCGGTGACCGACTTTACTCAACGGGACGCAACCGCTGTCTTGACGTGCTCGTAGAGCAGCTTTCCGTTCTCGTCGTAGTACCGGAATTCGGCGCGCGCGGACGAGCCATCGGGAACGACCGAGATGATCAGGAACCCTCCGCTCGCTTCGGGCGAGTGGAAGGGCTGCTTGATTTTGCCCTCTGGATCCGTCGTGTTCGGATCGCCCGGAAAGCTCCCTAGAATCGCGTTCGCATCGACGAGCGCTCCCGACGAGAACTCCTCGTACCCGTCCGGACGGATCGAGTGATATTGCCAGTGGCGGTCGCCGCAGGCCACGAAGAACTCGTCCCCTCCGATACCGTTGTCCGCCAGCCAAGCGAAGAACGCATCGCCTTCGTGACGGTAGCCGTTGAGATTCGTGTGGTTGTCGCGCTTGCTGCTGGAGTCCGGGCCGACCATTGGCGTCGCGGAGAGCAGCAGCTTGAACGTGGCGTCGCTTTCCTTGAGGGTCTTCTGCAACCACGCCTTCTGCTCGGCTCCCCAAATGGTCTTACGCGGGCCGTCCGGCTGGTCGAGCGGGCTGCGATAGTCGCGGCCCTCGACAATCCACACCTGCAGGTCGCGACTGACCCGGTGCGTGCGATACGTGACCGCGTCGCGCTCTTGCGGATCAACAACCGGCATTTGCTCCCGGAACACTTGGAGCCCCAGTTCATGGGAAGGCAGGAAGCCGGAGCCGGACTCGCCCTCGTGGATGTTCGTCCGCGGATAGTAATCGAGCTGCTTCGGGGCGCGAATCCGTACCGCATTGACCGCGTCGGAGTCATCGAACCGATGGTCGTGGTCGTCCTTCATCCAGTACGTCGCAGTCTTGCGGAACAGGTCGAGGAAGCGCGGTTGCGAGTACTGTTCGTGGTGCTTCTTGCGCATCTCGTGACGAGTCTGCGCGCGACCGCGGTGGCCAGGGTGGTCGTAGTAGACGTTGTCGCCCGTGCCGACGAAGAAATCGGGTGCGAGCTTGAGCATCGAGGCGAGTGCCGGATAGCCCAGCTCTTTGTCTGGCCCGGTGTAGGGGCCGACTCGCGAACTGCCGGTGTAGTGGAAGAACGAGTAATTCATGCCCGTCACGATCGCGAAGCTGTAGGCCGCCGCGTTGTCCCTGCCCGCCAAGGTGCGGAACGTCGCGGTCTCCGACGTTCGCAGGCTCTCTCTATCCGGTCCGTAGTGCAGGCGGTAGTACTGACGGCTTGCCGGGCGCAGGCCCGTGACCTTGCTCTTGACGATGAAGTCCGAGTAGGGTGACGCCTCGATCCAGTCCGTCATGCGAGGGCTGTTGAATCGCTCGTTGTCCGCGATTTCGAAGCGCGCCCAGCCTTCGATTCCCCGTACGCCCTCCCAGCGCGGGTCTTGGCGCGGACTTGACGAGGTCAGCCGGGATTGCAGAATCGCAGAAGTCTCTCCGACTTCTCCGACCATGATTCCTTGGCGCAGGTTGATTGGAAAATCGGGCCCTTGCGCGACGCAGATCGTGGCGCAAATCAGGGCAATGACGCAGGATCGTGACATGGCAGATCTCCGGCTCGCAGGATGCAACGAAAAATCGTACAAGAAGATTCGGTCATGACCGTTTCCGCCCAGCCTCGGACCGACGGGGCACAGGCGCCAGCGAGATCAGGAACCTTCCTCGAGCTTGTCGACTCTCTTCCTCAACTTGCGGACTTCGCGGTCGATATCGGGGAGGCGGCTGTACGCGGCGGTGGAACGGAGCCACCGCCGATTGTCGAACGCGGGGGAGCCTGAAACCTTGGAGCCGTCCGGAAGGTCGTGCCCGACTCCGGACTGAGCCGTGATCAGGACCCGGTTCCCGATGTGCAAGTGGTTAATCACGCCGACCTGGCCAGCCAGAATGCAGTCCGCTCCCAGCGTCGTGCTTCCCGCGATGCCCACTTGGGCGCAAAGGACCGCGTTGGCGCCGACCTTGACCGCGTGTCCGACCTGCACCAAGTTGTCGATGATCGACCCGCGACCGATGCGCGTCTCTCCCACGGCGGCGCGGTCGATACACGAACCCGCTTGAATCTCGACATCGTCCTCGATTACGACCGCACCGGTTTGCAAGATCTTTTTGTGCGTGCCGTCGGATCGACGGGCGAAGCCGAACCCGTCCGACCCGACTGTGACGCGCTGGTGGAGGACAACGCGATTCCCGACGCGGCAGCGGTGACAGACGGTGACCCCGCAGTGTGCCGTGAAGTCGTCCCCAACCCTCGCGCCGTGCTCGAGCACCACGTGCGGATGGAGCGTGGCGTTCGCGCCTAGCTCGACATCGTCTTCGATGACTACGTAGGGTCCGATGGCGGCGCCGGGGCCGATGCGGGCCGAGCGGGAAATGACCGCCGTGGAGTGGATTCCCTCTCGGCGGTCCGGCGCTGGATGGAACAGTTCCAAGGCCCGTGCGAAGTCCAAGTACGGGTTCGCGGAGATTAGGACCGCAAGGTCCTCGTTCCCGACTTTAGCTTCGGCCAGAATCGCAGCCGCCTTGGTCTGGCTCGCGAGTGCCGCGTATCGTGGATTCGAGAGGAACGTCAGCTCCGTGGGGCCGGCCTCCTCCAATCCCGCGACTCCCGCGATCTCTAGATTCCGATCGCCCTCGAGTTGGCAGCCGAGCGCTTCTGCGATCTGTCCTAGCTTCATCCGTACATGAACTCCCAGTATCGGTTCAGAATAGCGTTACCGAAGAACACCGATCCGAAGGCCGCCGCTGACAGATAACTGCCCAACGGTAGCGGTGTCGTTCGCCAGTTGTCGTTCCTAACCAAGATCAGAGCCCCGCCGATCAGCATCGCGAGCAGGCAACCGACCAGCACGGTGAGAAGCGCTGCCGACGACCCTAGGAATGCCGCGATCATCGCGACGAGCTTCACGTCTCCGAGCCCGAGCCCGTCGACGCTACGCAGCCGGAAATACGTTTCCCCGATGACGTAGAAAGTGCCTCCGAATGCCAAGGCGCTCAGCATCGACTCGCTTAGCGATAGCTGCCAAGCCGGCGGCTGCATCCCCGCGAAGAAGTATCCAATTGTCGCTAGTCCGGGCGGAAGCGACACGAACGGACTCGACAGCAGACCCGCGGCCAATCCGCCGACTGTAACCTCGTTCGGGAGGATGAAATATTCGCGATCGGTAAAGAACGCGACCGTCAAGAGCGAAACGAAGAGGGCCGACCGCAACGCTTCCGGGCTGCCTCCGAATCGCGACTCGATGAGCACGAACGCCGTTGCTGTGATCACTTCCACCAGCGGATAACGCAATGAGATGTGGTTGGTGCAGTGGCGACATCGTCCGCGGAGGAGCGCGTAGCTCAGCAGGGGCAGGTTGTCGTACCACGCGATGGGACTTGCGCAGTCTGGGCACCTTGAACGCGGCGTGACAACGGATTGCCCTAGCGGCAGCCGATGGATGCAGACATTCAAGAAGCTGCCGACGACCAGCCCCAGCACGAATGCCGTCACTGCCGCGCTCCAGGCAGCCGGCCCGACGCATTCGCGAGCACACGCTCATAGACTTCGAACGTCTTCTCCGCCAGGCTTCCGGCACTGAAGGATTTCCTGACCCTTTCGAGCGCCGCACGCCCCATGCGAGCCCGCAGTGTCGGATCGTTTCCTAACTGTCGTATCGCGCTTGCGATCACGGCCGGGTCGTTCTCGACGAGGATCCCAGTCTCCCCGTCTGCTACCGCCTCCGGTATGCCGTCGACACGGCTGCCGACCGTCGGCACGCCATGCGCCATCGCGAGCAAGATGGCGGATCCGAGACCCTCGGACCGCGATAGGTACAGGAACACGTGAGCCCTAGGCAGCTCCTTCGGTAGATCGTCCGCGAACGTCAATTGCACGTCCGCGATGCGACAAGCCTCCAACGCCAGCTCGCGGCATTTGAGAGGGTCGTGGGAACTCGGCGCAACCACCCGCAGCTCAGACTCTGTCGGCGCAGCGCCGTCTCCTAGGCTCGATACTCCGTCGGATCGTTCCAGGACCTCGGGCGCCGCATCGTACACTACGCTGATCTTGGCAGCTTGGACCCCGCCGCGACGCAGCATCGTAGCAACGTGTTCGGAGACAGCGATGTAATGGGCCGCGCCACGGTACTTCAAGCCCGAGAGTATCCCGTTGCCGATAGGGAACGCGACCCGCCGAGCCACGACGACCGGCTTTCCGGATCCATGCAACAGAGCCAAGGTGTGTGCCCTTGCGTCGTGCGCATGAATCAGGTCGCATTTGCGCGCCTCTCGACGAACGGTCCGCGCCGACGACGGCTCGCAATCCTGCCGGCAGCGGATCGCCGATCCGGCCAGCAGTGTCTGCGAACATCCGTGTCGGGTGAGTGCCGCACTCAGCAGCAGCACTTGGTGCTGTCCGCCGCGCATGTCGTTACCCGTGTCGATGTGAAGGACGCGCATGGGTAGCTGCTAGGCGAGCTTCCGCGCCTTGGCATGCTTGAGATAAACGTATCGGGCAGCCATCCATGCAATCGTAAAGCCCGCCGTGCCGTCCATGAATCCAAGTTGCAGGAAAAACGACTTCGCGAATGCGAACGGAGGCCCGAGCAAGAGCCTCGATGCCGTGGGCCGCTGGCCGCTAGCGACGATTTCCCGGGCCGCTAGGTCGGTGTATCGCCTCACGTTCTCACGGTGGTCCCGGAACGTGTTGCACGTGTAGTGGAGCAGATCCCCTTGAAGGTGCCCGACCGGGCCGGATACCACCACGGATTCATGCACGAAATCGCCGACCCAGCGCCCGCGGTCCCGCCGGTAGAGCCTGACCTTGCGATCCGGATACCAGCCCGAGTGGCGAATCCACTTGCCGCAGTAACGTGCTAGGCGCGGAAAGTCGAAACCGCCATATTCCTGCTCCGTCGCCCCCAGGCCACGGATGCTCGCGGCAAGTCCGGGCCCGACCGCCTCGTCGGCGTCAATCGAGAGGATCCAGTCATGGCTAGCCTTCGCCGCCGCGAAATTCTTCTGGGCGGCGTATCCGGGCCACTCGTGGTGGAGCACCGTCGCGCCAAGGGATCGGGCGATTTCTACGGTCCGGTCCGTCGACCCCGAGTCCACCACGAGGACTTCAGCGCAGAAATCGACGGACGTGATCGCCCGCGCGATGTTGGCTTCCTCGTCGCGGGCGATGATCGTGACCGAGATCTGCACAGTCGCTCGCGATGAGGCCTGCCGATTGGAGGCGTTGCGGAAGCTCGATAGGGATTGCCGATTAGGCCGCCAGGACTTCGTTCCGCACCATGCCGGGCAGCGTCCCCGTCATCAGGTCGGTCGCATCGCCGACGATGCGGTCGAATAACTGCTGCACGGTGGGGACGTCACGAATCATCCCGATCACCTGGCCGCTGGAGAAGACGCCTTGGTTGAGATCCCCGGTCTCGATCATCTTCTTGCCCTCCAAGCCGGACATGTACCGCTTGATGTCCTCAATCGTGGCATTGCCCTTCGCCTCGATCTCCAGCACCTTCTCGGCGTTTTCGTTCACAAGGTATCGCGCGGTGTTTCGCAGGGATCTCATCAGCAACCGCGTGTCCCGCTCCGAAGCGTTCACCAGCGCTTGCTTGATTGCGTCGTGTATCGGGCACTCCTTGACCGCGACGAAGCGAGTTCCCATGTTCATGCCGTCCGCGCCCAGAGCTAAGGCTGCTACCAGCCCGCGCCCGTCACCGAATCCGCCCGACGCCACGACCGGGATGTCCAAGGCATCCCGGGCGAGCGGAATCAGGATGAGCGACGTCACGTCGTCTTCGCCGGGGTGACCTGCGCATTCGAAGCCATCGATGCTTACGGCGGCGCAGCCGATTTTCTGCGCCTTGATGGCATGCCGGATGGAGGTGCATTTGTGAACGACCTTGATTCCGGCTGCGTTCAGCATGGGCAGGAAGGCTTCCGGGTTGCGGCCAGCCGTCTCGATGAACTTCACGCCCTCGTCGATGCAGACTTGGACGTAGGCAGGGAAGTCCGGGGGGCGTAGCGACGGCAGGAAGGTGAGATTGATGCCGAACGGCTTGGCCGTCAACTCGCGAACCTTGCGAATCTCGGCGCGCAGCTTCTCGGGCGTGTCGTGTGTCAGGGCAGTCATGAAGCCGATGCCGCCGGCTTCGGCCACCGCAGCGGCCAGTTCCGCCCGCGCTAGCCACATCAGGCCGCCTTGGATGATGGGATACTCGATCCCGAACATTTCAGTGATTCGCGTCTGGAACATCAGTGCATTCTCCCGCTCGCGGCGGCTCCCTCCCAGCCCGTACAAGATAGCCCATCAGATATGGCCGAGCGCATCAAAGCATTGCAAGGACTTGCTCCGCGCTGGGAACGTGGACTGAGTCAGTCGCCACCGACAATGGCGCAGCTGCCGTCGTTCCGTCCGAACCGCGCTCTGTTCCTCGCCACCCGGTCATAAAGCCAGTCCAGCACGATCCGGGGCACGCACCTGAGAAGGGCCAATGGCAGTCTCGGAAAGCCCAATCGCCGCGCGACGAATTGAACCGCTGCCGAGCGCTGGAGCACTTCTTCCGTTCCCGACTTCCAATTCGCGACCACAATCGCGGTTTCAGAAGTGGTGGGATCGATTCCGTAACCGGCGAGAGCGGAGCTGGCGAGGTCGCTCTTGAGGGGCTCCATGTGAAAGACTCCCGAGGTGTCCCGTTGCGAGATGATTGCCATCGCGCTCCCGCACAGGCCGCACGTTCCGTCGAACAGGACCAAGTGCTTGGGCTGAGCTACTCCCGGAGCCATGGAACCAGTGCCTTGTCCGGGTCGCCGATCTGTTCGACCCTCGTGAACCAGTAGCGCTGCCAGCCGTGCTTGGGCAGCCCGGTGTACAGCATGAGATTGAGCGGATAGTCCTCGCAATCCGTGCAGCGCCGGAAGTCGTCCCGAAACAGGAACGTCGGCTTGCCCCAAGCGATCGCCATTCCGAGTTCGACCATGACGCCTTCATCGGGAGGGCAGCCGTTCACTACGGCGAAGATACCGTCGGCTTCGCGGACATCGCGCATATCGTCTTGCCCGACTTGGAACGCCCATCCAGCCTGGGTGATGTCCACGTGGTCGTTGTTGCGCTTGAATGGCTCCCAGACTTCGGCGCCGACGCGGTCCAATGCCGCTACGAGGTCCGAAAGCGGCCCCGACTTCTGTTGCGCCGAGAAGCCGTACGGGCTAGCGAGATACAGGGACTTGCGCACGCTCGGTGGGGATCCAAGTGAGGATCGCGCTCATTCCTCAGCGTACTACCAACGGCAGGGTCCTCCAAACTTGTGCGCTGTGCCAAGGTGCCGGGCTGTAGCGGGAGGCAGTCTGGCTCGGCAACTGCCGCCCCAGCCGGTACTGTTCGGCGCCGTCGATGGAGATAACCCGAAGGACTGGAGCGCGGCGGAGCAGAAGGACTGCCGAGAGGCGGTTCGGCGAGTGGGCTCGCAGTCACGCGAGGGAACGTCGAGCAGGACGCGGGAACCCGAATTCGGAGGCCGCCCCGGCGCACCTCCAGGGAACGCTCCCAGCTACCGGAACACTGGAAGATGCGTCACCCGGCTGAAAGTAGTACCATGAATGCGTCGTGGCCAGCCCCTACTGTCCCCCTCTTTACTTCTCGTCGCTTGAGGAGTCTCACGGGCAGGCACTTGAGAGAATTCCGATTCAGGGAGCGGGGTTCTCGGAGGCTCAGCTACAAGAGTGGCTGTTCAATCACCCCGAGTCGCTTCCAATGCGTCAGATCGATCCCTCGTTCGGACCAGTGGCCAGACTATGCCAAGAACTTCCCGTTGGCGACAACTACCTCGACCTAGCGTATGTCAACGAGACAGGTCGTCTGATGCTCGTCGAATGCAAGCTCTGGCGGAATCGCCAGAGCCGACGGGAGGTGATAGGGCAGATCTTGGATTATGCTGCAGAAATCGCCAACTGGGATTACGAACAGTTGTCAGATGCCATTAGCGATGCTACTGGGGGTTCGACCACTAGCATGTACGAAGTCGCCTTGGAAGAATTTCCAAGTCTTGATGAAGCAACATTCGCAGACGATGTAGAACGATCTCTGCGAGAGCGTAGCTTTCTCTTGGCTATCGCTGGCGACGGAATACGCGAGAATGTAGAGAGGATTGTGTCTCTCATACGGTCTAGTGCCGCGCCCCAGTTTTCCTTCGCATTGATCGAAGTCGGCGTTTATCGTTTGCAGACCGACGGAATTGATGGTGCGTTCGTGCAACCGATGGTGCATGCACGTACTCTTGATATCGAGCGATCTGCGTATAGTCGGATTGATGCTCTGGATGGCAAAAAGCAGGAAGAAAAACCTGTATTCGAAGAAATTTGTCAGATGTTCCCTGATCTGACTGAGTTTCTCAAGCGTTTGGAGTGCCTTGATGTTCGTCCGTCAGTCAGGAGGGGTATCGTATTGCGCTATAGCGATGAAGTTCTTGGTAATCTCAATTTCGGCACGATATATAGTGATGGAAGCCTGGATTTCAACCGTATCTGTGGTTCCGCGGAAGAATGTGGAGATCTTTCAATCGGCGAAGAATACCTGCAATCAATAGCAGGACTCATGCCGGAATCAGTGGTCGTAAAACGTGGATATTCGTGGACATGGACTGTACGAGCCGATCAGGAATAAACTTGGCTATCCATTGACAATGTACTGGTCCATTCGGAGGATTGGTTTAATCTGATCAAGAAAGCACTAAAGAGATTCAAAAAACTAAAGCGGATCATTGAAGGGCAAGATGAAGCATAATGAAACCGCCTAAGCGACTGGCATATAGTGTCAATGCAGTGCTTCCTTTTTGGCGTAATCATTTGCCCACCTTAGTAACTGCCTAAACACCCTAGCCGACCGGCACGGGCCAAGAGCACGCGCTCTCAATACACTCCAGTTCGCTCCCAACAGATTGAAGGCCCGTTCCATCAGGGCAGCCGGGTGCGTCGGCATCTCGAACAGCGGGTCCGATCCAGCTTCGGCTGAACCCGGTTGCGCTTGATCGTCGCCAGGATCCTGTGCCTCAAATGCATTTAGTTTGGAGCGGCACCCGCCAAGGCCTCCGTCGCGCGCTGGTTCTTCGCTAGGATCGTGGCCCGATCCGCTTTCCAGCGGTATGGCTTCGGCTGTTCGTAGTGCGCTGCCATGTACGCCGTGATGGCCCGCGTCAACTGCGGCACGCTACCAAAGCTCCCGGCCCGAACGCACTCCTCCGTGATGTCGGCGAAGAAACGCTCCACGAGGTTCATCCAGGAACTCGAGGCCGGCGTGAAATGCATGTGGAACCGCGGGCGCCGCGCCAGCCAAGCCAGGACCTTGGTCTGCTTGTGCGTGACGTAATCGTCCGCAATCACATGAACCTCCAGGTCTTTGGGTGTTTCGCGGTCCAGTTGCTTGAGGAAGCGCAGCCACTCTACGTGAGTGTGCTTTCGCTCGGCCCTGTAGATCAGTTTCCCGTCCAAGTAGTTCAGCGCGGCGAATAGCGTGAGTGTGCCGTGACGGATCGAATCGTCCGTCTCGGTGCGGATGTGCCCCTGCCGCGGCGGGCTGGGCTGCGTGCGTTCCAAGGCTTGGCTCTGTGTCTTCTCGTCGCAGCAGAGCACCAGGGACTTTTCGGGCGGGTCGAGGTACAGGCCGAGGACATCCCAGAACTTGGCCTCGAACTGGGGTTCGTTGGAGAGTTTGCAGGTGCGCTTGAGGTGGGGTTTGAGGTTCTGGCTGCGCCAGATGCGGGCCACGCTGCCGTGCGAGAGGCCGAGATGGGCCGCCAAGGTGCGCGTGCTCCAGCGAGCCCGGCCGGGCGGGGCTTGGCTGGCGGCTTCGATGACGCGCTGGACCGTGACGGCGGGCAGGGAAGGCTTGCGGCCCCGGCCGGGCCGGTCCCGCAGGCCCTCCAAGCCTTCCCGTGCAAAGCGTTGCGACCATTTGCATACGCAGGGCACACTGACCTGCAAGTGCTGGGCGACATCTTGCAGCGTGCGGCCTTCGGCGCGCAGGAGGACGATCCGCGCCCGTAAGCCATCGCGCTGGGATGTGGTCGAGGAGCGGACGCGTTGCTCGAGGATCCGTTTCTCTTCGGCGGTGATTTCGGGAATGGAGATGGGACGGGCCATCGCTAGACTCCTCCAATGTCAGCCTAGCAAGTGCTCGATTAAATCTCAACTTATTTGCTTGACCTTACGCTAGGGCCCCATCCGGTGTCGGAAGCCAAGACCATCAAAATGTTCGCCGGTCGGCTGCCACCCGTCGCCGAGTGTCCGGTTCACCCCGAAGGCGTTGTTTCAAGGCCTTAGCGCGCATCGCCCCTCTCGACCACGCGCCGAGGTCAAGTCGTCTCAGATATCCAAGACACGCTGCGACCGCGACGACTGAAGTCCATCCGCCTACCATCCTGATCGCCGCTTCAGGATGTCCATTTGCAAACAGGATCACCGCGGCGGCTAGCACTGCCAATGCAGACGCGAACAGCAGCCATGCGACGAGGCGCTTCCAGCGGTAGGACTCTGCCAGTGCGTCCAGCGCCTGCTGCCGACGCTGTTGGATTCTCTGCTCTGCCATGCGGAGCAGCCATTCCGCAGTACCTGGATGCACCGCCTCGTATGCGCGAATAATAGAAGGAGATGGCAGGTCACCTAAATTCGCAATTGCTCCCTCGACAGCCTCCCTACCATCCACGTGACGAGACGAGTCCAAGCTATCGGTTGCATCCGTCGCCTCGCCTGCGCGCAGGGACTCGGATGTCGCTTCATGCGAGACGTTCGTGGAGACATTCATGAATCAAGATCCATAATAGCGACCGAATCAGAGGTCACGCCGATGATTTGCTGTAGCGACGCAACAGACGCGCTGAGTCAACCGCACTGTACCGTGGGAATGAGCCGCGCTGTCGCTACTAGGTCACGGCGGGATCACCGGACTCGGCCAGGCCCGGGTCGAGGTCATCCTCCCGGATCGCTTGGTCGGCCTGGGGCTGTCCGGCACGCTCCACACGCCCACGCACGACCCGGAGTGCGAGATCCCGCGTGACAACTCCGGCACCGTGACCGTCGAGGCCGATGTCGGCGCCGATGGCCAGCATCATCTCGTCCGTGCGCAAGCGGAGGGCGGCCGCATTGATCTTGCCGTGCTCCAGGCCCTCGCGGATCTAGTCTGTGGATCTTGGTCGTCCAGTCCGCCCCAGCTCCCCGACGGGAGCGAGTGCGACATGCGCGCGGACGAGAGTATTCGGCTGATCGTGGACTTCCCCGTGGTCGCGAGGGTGCGCGCGTAGCGAATTGGCGGGTACGTTCGGCACCCGGAGGACGACCAGTAATCCAGATTGTGGCGCGGACCGCGATCATCCTCTGGCCGCGCCGTCACACTGCTGGTTGCGACGGCACTGACGGGCTCCTGCACAGCCAGCACCTACAATCGCGTGTCCGAATCTGCGTAACACAGTCGTTGGGCGGCTGCCACCTTCCTTCACGCGTCCGACCCATCCCAAATGTCTTGTTTCACCAAGCCTTTTCGCGAAGTGACCGTTTCGCCCGCACGCACAGGGTCATGTCCTCTGTGGCTAGCGGGTGTTCGGACGCCGCCATTGACTAGAACGACTCCCGGATGCCACGCGAGACTCCGAGTCGCGATCATCGAGACCCCCGATTGGAAGTGCAGTTAGGACTCAATCTCCGGCGTAGACCTCGATGGCAACGCGACCACCACGTGGAATGCGAGTTAGCGAGCTTCGGTACCGCAAACGCCCATCAATACAGCCCATCGGCAGAGGGCACACCAATACGCTGATCGCGCCAGTGAACAGCAGGCGCGTTTGACTGCGCTATCGGAGGCATGGAAAATGGTAGCCGAATTCGATGGCCCTCCCAGACTCTCAGGCAATGATGCTTCCCACGTTGCAGACGCTCCGCGACGGGAACATACACACAGTCGATCACATTTACGTCAGCGTTGCGCGTGAGCTGGACTTGGACGACGCCGATCTAAGCGATCCGTTGCCGAGCGGGTCCCAGACCCGGTTCGAAAACAGAGTCACTTGGGCTATCTTTCACATGACACAAGCGAGCCTGCTGAAGCGCGTGCGCAGGGGTGCCTACCAGCTTTCACCTGTTGGCCGCCGAGTCCTAGGGAATCCCCCGCCACGCATTGATCCGAAGTTTCTCCGTCAGTTTCAACCATACCGCGATTGGGAGTCTGGCTTCAGCGAAGACCCGGGAGGCTCTACGCGGGGGCCGTCGGGATTCAACAAGGGCGGTCCGATCCCGGGCCCGAGACGCATCGTGATCGGAATCAGCGGCGCGAGCGGCGCCGTGTATGGCGTTCGCCTCATCGAGCGACTGTCCGGGAGGGACGACATCGAAACCCATCTGGTGGTCACTCGCCCCGGCGAAAAGACCCTTTATCAGGAGACCGGACGTAGCATCTCCGACCTACGTGAGTTGGCAAACGAGCTCCATCCCGTCGAACGGATCGGAGCGACCATCGCTAGCGGATCGTTCTTGTTCGATGCCATGGCCGTAGTGCCTTGCTCGATCCACACGATGTCAGCGATCGCCAGCGGTCTCGCCTCGAATCTCCTCACGCGCACGGCTGACGTGGCCTTGAAGGAGCGGCGGCGCCTGATTCTCGCTGTCCGCGAAACGCCGCTGCACCTGGGGCACCTGCGCAGTCTGACCGCCTTGGCCGAAATGGGCGCGATCATCGCACCGCCGATGCCGGCCTTTTACACCTTGCCCAAGACTCTGGACGACATCGTTGACCAGCAGGTCGGTCGACTCTTGGATCTCTTGGGTTGCGGCGACGGGCAACTTGAACGTTGGTCCGGGATCTAGCGGTGCGGCTCACGAGACCGATCCACCGAGGTCAATGCGAGCGGAGATTCTCAGCGAACGACTTGAATCCGGGCGCACATACGGATTAACCGCTGGTACGGCCGATTACCGAGCGGCCAATCGGATAGCTGACGGTACGATGTTCGCAGGACGCACGATGAAGTCCATCTGGCTCCCCTCGGTCGCATTGCTCGTCGTCGGCTCGCTTTGCCACGGTCAGGATTGGCCCCAATTTCGCGGGCCGGGTCGAGATGGCGCGGTATCGGGCCGCGCCACACTCGCACCGTTTCCAAACTCCGGTCCCGAGTTGGTGTGGGATCGAGCGGTCGGGGCGGGCTTCAGCGCTCCCGCAGTCGCCCGCGGTCGATTGGTGCTATTCCATCGGCGCGGAGGGGAAGAAGTTGTCGAGGCGCTCCGTGTGACCGACGGCAACACCGTCTGGAAGTTCTCCTACGAAACCACCTACCGAGATGACTTCGGCTTTGACAACGGTCCGCGCGCCACTCCGGTAATCGTCGGTGACCGGGTCTTCACATTCGGGGCCCAAGGTGTGCTGCATTGCCTCGATTTCGAATCCGGTCGAAAGATCTGGCGCGTGGACACGCACGAAGAGTTCAACGTGCGCAAGGGCTTTTTCGGTGCGGCCTCGACCCCGCTGGTGGTGGGCCGAAGGGTGCTAGCCAATGTCGGCGGAGCGGGTGGAGCGGGCATCGTTGCCCTTGACGCAGGCACAGGCAAGACTCTGTGGAAAGCCACGAGCCACGCTGCGAGCTATTCGTCGCCCGTCGCGAGCCGACTCGATGGAAGGACGTTGGCTGTGTTCTTCACTCGCGAAGGGCTTGCGGCCCTCGATCCGGAAAACGGCGAGGTCATCTACGAGAAGCGGTGGAGGGCGCGCAGCAACACCACCGTCAATGCGGCGACGCCCATCGTGATGGACGACATCGTGTTTCTGTCCGCCTCGTACGGCACCGGGTCCATCGCGATGAGACTGTCCGACGGCATGATCGAAGAGCTTTGGTCCGGAGAGGACATCATTGACAACCACTACTCGAGCTGCGTACGACACGGGCGAACGATTTTCGGCTTTCACGGTCGACAGGAGTACGGGCAGCGGTTCCGAGCGGCGGATCTGTCATCCGGTAAGGTGCTTTGGTCTAGCGACCGCATTCGGCCCGGTTCAGTCAGCCGAGTCGGGGATAGGCTGCTCCTGCTGCTAGAGACGGGAGAACTGCTCCTTGCCTCAACTTCCAGGGCGAAGTTTGAAGTTCTCTCGCGAGCGCAGATCTTGGCCGGCGAGACGCGGGCGTTTCCCGCTATTGCCGACGGTCTGTTGTTCGCCCGCGACCGGGACACCTTGGTGTGTGCGCGGCTCTGGAGCGACTAGGCACCCTGCATTGGGTAGAATACGCACGGGCGGCCGCCCCGCCGGGCGGCTCCAGGAGGAAATCTTGCGACCTAGACGGATGGTCATTCCTTTGGTGACCGTGTTGGTGGGATTGCCGCTTCTCGCTCAACACGCCGACGACACAATCAACAACCCTTTCACGTCCGCATCGGATGTAGAGGCCGGATCCCGGATGTATCGATCTCATTGCGCGGTCTGCCACGGGATCAACGGCGAGGGCGGCCGTGGCGTCGAACTCACTTCGGGGGTGTTCCGACACGGCTCCGCCGACCGGGACCTGTACACCACGATCTCGGTGGGGATCCCTGGTACCGAAATGCCGGGAATCTTCTTCAACGGTCGGCAAATGTGGCAGCTCGTCGCCTTCGTGCGGTCGCTGAGCGCCGGGCGGGCGGCCGAGCAAGCCCCGGGGGATCCTGCGAAGGGTCGCTCGGTCTACGTGGCCAACGGCTGCGCCGGGTGCCATAGAGTCAGCGGCGAAGGCGGGCGCATGGGCCCCGACCTGAGCGACATCGGCGGGATGCGCTCGCTCGGCCACCTTCAAACTGCCGTGCTGAGCCCGAATGACTCAGTGCTCCCCCAGCATTGGATGGTGCGCGGCAAGACCGAGGATGGCAAGCAGATTGCCGGGATGCGCCTGAACGAGGACACGTTCTCGATCCAGTTCATCGACGCCGCCGGGCAGCTGGTTTCGATGCAGAAAGCGGACCTCGCCGAATACGAAGTCGACCGGAACTCCGGCATGCCTCCGTACGAAGGCAAGATCCAAGGTGCCGATTTTGAGAACTTGGTCGCCTACTTGGCGAGCTTGCGCTTGAGGGGTGGGGCTGATGCGACCGAATAGCTTTCTTCTGTTCTGCTGCCTCGTCGCGGTGTTCGCCGCCTCGCTAGGTGCCCAGGTCACTTCCGAGCGCATCCAACGCGCCGAGGAGGAATCCGGCAACTGGCTCACATACAACCGGACCTACGACAGCCGACACCACTCGCCGCTCGACCAGATCAACCGCGAGAACGTCGGTGATCTCGAGTTGAAGTGGGTCTTCCAAACCCGGTCTCTGGAGAAGTACGAAGCGACCCCGCTGGTGGTTGACGACGTGATGTACACCGTGCAGATGCCGAACGACGTAGTCGCCTTGGATGCAGTGACCGGGCGGAAGTACTGGCAGTACACCCATGTCATGGATGGCAAGGTGAACGTGTGCTGCGGACGAGTCAACCGAGGCTTGGCGATCTTGGGTGACACGCTTTACATGGGGACGATCGATGGACGATTGGTTGCCTTGGATGCCAAGAGCGGCGCCGTGGTCTTCTCCAGGCAGATCGTCGATCCTACCGGTGGGTACTCGCTAACGCAC
This sequence comes from Bryobacterales bacterium, assembly GCA_965242625.1. Taxonomy (GTDB): domain Bacteria; phylum Acidobacteriota; class Terriglobia; order Bryobacterales; family UBA6623; genus VXMF01. Next base: position 4,127,367 of record CBDEST010000005.1, read on the forward strand.
GCGCCGTTGGTGGTGAAGGACAAGCTCATCCTCGGCTCCGCTGGCGGCGAGTACGGAATCCGCGGCTTCATTGCCGCGATCGATCCGAAGACCGGCGACGAACTGTGGCGGTTCAACACGATTCCCGGTCCCGGTGAGCCGGGGCACGAGACGTGGTCGGGAGACTCTTGGAAGCGGGGTGGCGGTTCGATCTGGCTAACCGGCTCTTATGACCCCGATTTGAATCTGACGTACTGGGGCGTCGGCAATCCCGCGCCGGATTGGAACGGTGACGTCAGGCTGGGCGACAACCTGTATTCCGATTCCGTCGTCGCCCTGAACCCGGACACGGGCGAATTGGCGTGGTACTTCCAGTTCACCCCTCACGACGAGTGGGATTGGGACTCAGTGCAAATCCCCGTGCTGGTCGATCGCGAGTGGGAAGGGAAGCAGCGCAAGTTGATGCTCTGGGCGAACCGGAACGGCTTCTTCTACGTCCTGGATCGCGAGACCGGCGAATTCCTGCATGGCAAGAATTTCGTCAAGGTGAGTTGGGCCAAGGGATTGGACGAGAATGGCCGGCCGATCAGGGTGCCCGAGGCTTCGCCGACGGCTGAAGGCGTACGTGTCTGGCCGGCGGTCCAAGGCGGGACGAACTGGTACAACCCGGCTTACAGCACGAAGACAGGGCTGTTCTACGTGTCCACGTGGGAGTATTCGAGCGTCTACCACAAGGGCGACCCGCTCTACACGCGCGGCAACCGTTATGTGGGCAGTGTGCCCCACGGGGTCTGGCCGGAAACGATGAAGGACTCTGCAGAGCAGCAGGGGCACGGTGCGATCAGGGCCCTCTCCCCGAGCACCGGCGACATGGAGTGGGAGTTCAAGATGACTGGGATCAGCGAGAGCGGAATCCTGTCGACTGCCGGGGACGTGCTCGTCAGCGGGAGCAGGGAAGGCTACATGCTCGTGCTGGACTCGTTCACCGGTAAGAACCTGCGCTCGATCAACCTAGGCGCCAATGTCGTCTCGTCGCCAATCACGTTCACAGCCGGGGGCAAGCAGCGGATCGCGATTGCGTCAGGGAACTCGATCTTCGTGTTCGGGCTGCGGGAGTAGTACCCGGCCACAGAGCTGTCCCGATGCCGGAGCTGCCGGGTGGATGGCGGAAGGAGCGTCTCAACTCTCACCCCAGCTGGGCGGGAGCCTCGCGAACGCTTGAAGTGTCACAGCGGTATGGTATAGTAGCAATCAGAGAGTCACCGCTGGGAAACGCTGAAGGTGGAGCAAACGACTGGCACTCAGCCTCGGGTTGGTCCGGTCTGGATTCAAGTTCCGTGTCAACCCTAGGGACAGGGTGAATTCATGATTTCGTCGATTCGTATCGAGGGATTTCGAGGGTTCGGTGTACTTGAACTCGAGAACCTAGGTCAAATCAACCTAATCATGGGTGCCAACAACTGTGGCAAGACCGCGGCCTTGGAAGCAATCAATCTCTTGACGAGCCAAGCTAGTACCGAAGCACTACTGCAGACGGTTTGGCGTAGGGATGGGACAGGGATCCTATTTCGTAGGGTGAATCAAGCGAATTGCAACGGCGGAATTTGGCCACTCTTTTTTGGGAATAATCGCCAAGCGGATACAACATTCGTACTATCTTCGCGTGGTCTCAGTTCTGAAGCACGCTTAACTGGGGAGATCAGAGACAGGCTACAGGATGAATGCGAGAACACTCGAGGTACGCACTTTGACGACTCAGGTCTGGCCTTGTTCTTGGATGGAGATCCTGAGCCAGTTGTGGCCGTAATCCCTATCGATAATTCCGGTAACGCTACCAGAGGAGCACTCGATTGGACGACTCGTAGACAGCTCAATGACCTGAAACACGAGCCAAAGAATATTTCGCTGACATCGGCTTCACTGGGCACATGTGAACTTGTTTCAATGTGGAATGACATTGTTCTTACTCCCGACGAAGAGCGGGTTCTTCGTATAGTCGCGTCTCTTGATGACGGGATTGATCGTATTGAAGCTCGGTTTCCAGATGAGAGTCAACAAGACGTTGATCCGCGTCAACTTGGATTCGTAGTCAAGTACAAGGGAGTTCCTAATCTTCTTCCAATCGAGAGTCTCGGTTCGGGCATGTGGCGGCTCTTTTCCCTCGCTGTAGCAAGCATGAACTGTCGTAATGGGACTCTTCTTGTTGATGAAATTGATGCTGGACTTGATACCACCACACAATCCATAATGTGGCGTGTACTGCTTTCGGCGGCGAATGACCTTAATGCACAGGTCTTTGCTACAACGCACAATATAGATTGTATCAATATATTGGCGGAGGAAGCATGTAACGCATCAATCGATTCAGATATAGCACCTAATGTAATGTTTTATCGCATCGAATCCGGCCGAGAAAAAGCTATTCAGTTGACACCAAATCAGATTAAGATCGCCGAAAGGCACGGTCTTGAGATTCGGTAAGGTCTCGCGTAACTACCTAACTAGCCCCGATGATTCACTGCTTCCGAAGACTGAATCGGGGGAGCACATTTGCGAAGGCCAAGCATGTCGTCTGCACCGCTATTGCCGTTCAGCCACTCTAGGACGATTTCCTGGTGCCGTCGCACCGGCTGCTCGCCGACTTGTGCCGACGGGCCGTGCCGCAGGTGCGGTGAACCTAGGGAACGCTGCTGCTGTTCGCAAACCAACTTGTCCTCGAGCATGAAATCGCCCGACGCGAGTGGGTCTTTGCTGGGATCGCCCTGATACTTCCCGCGCGGCCGCTGCCAGAGAGCGCCGGAGCGCAGCCATTGGAGGCCGATTCTCCAATTCGGGACCGGCGCGATCTTGGTGCGTGTGACCACGCGGGTGCGGTCCGGCGCGAGCGGGACGACATGGAATAGCGACCATGTGCTCTCCGTTTCGCCAAAGCCGATTCCAGGAAAGAGCATCGGAACCCAGGCTCCAATCCGTTCACGCGGGATGTCATCGATTAAGGGAAGCGTCGAGAGCCGTTCGACCGACGCTGCGTAGTCTTCGGCGAGCGGCTCCCAGAAAGCGAAGTGCGGGCCGTGCCAGCTCGACTCGATTCGGTCGTGATCGTACATGGACAGGCTGGCGGAGTGGAGGTGCTTCAGGTGGTATGCATCAACGTAGTTCTCCACGACGATCTTCCAGTTCGCCGCGATCAGTTGCTCGGTGCCGAACCGTTTCCATTCACGCAACCGCTCCACCCGGTGCGGTCCTAGGTGTGGCTCGACATCGCCGAACCACTCGGCGAGGGAGGGGGCTCCGGGATCGGGGTGGACCCAAATCAGGCCGCGCCAAACGCCGACGGAGGCCGGAAATAGGCTGACGCAGGAAGGATCGAAGTCTGGGAACTCCCGCACGCGGCGAGGGACGCCGATGAGCTTCCCTTCTAGGTCGTATGTCCAGTCGTGATAGGGACAGCGCAAGGCGGTGGCCCGCCCCACGCTACGAATTAGCTGCGTGCCGCGATGCCGGCAAATGTTGTGAAACGCGCGCAGCTGCCGATCCACGCCCATCACCACGAAGATGTTGTTCAACCCGGCTTGCACGCTCAGGTACTGCCCGGGTTCGGCCATGTCCTCCACGAATCCGGCGTACGCCCATGTGCGCGAGAAGATCTGCTCTTGTTCGCGGTCGAACCACTCCTGAGCGGTGTACGCTTCGACAGGCAGTAGCGGCATTCCTCCGGGCATGACCCACCTCCGTCAACGCGCACTCCGCCGGACGCCGCCATTCCTCGGCTTTTGGTCCACCATTTCCTGTACCCGCACGCTCGCCTGCCTCCGCCGCACGATCTGGACTACCGCCTCCGTCCGCTCGCGAAGGGTCGGACTGGCCCCGACCCTTTCCACTGCCTCGCACACATCCGCTGGCGTCAGTCCTTCCAACACTTCGGAAGCATTGAGCGGGCGCGGCGCACTTCCGACGCGCAGAGCGAGAAATTCAGCCCGCACCCCCCACGCCTCCCCATTCCCGTGCAGCTGCCACAGCTCCCGTACCCCAATCTCGCCGTAACGTTCGGCCTTGCCTGCGTCGGCGTGCGTGATCTCGACATCGACCACCAGATCGGGCGCGGTGCGCTCGACATAGGCTTCGACGACGGCCTTCCCTGCGGCGCGTGCTCCGTAGTAGCCCCTGGCGCGCTCGCCGACATAAGACGCGCAATCGGCCTCCATGCCCGTTCCGGGCGGCTCGCCCCGGCCACGAAGTCGGGTGCTGCGGATCCCTTTCGTGGCACCGGTGATGATGCTACCTGCAGCACTGACGAAATCGTCGAGAACTCCGGTCAAGTCTTCATCGGAATGCGAAGGCACCATCAGGGTGATGATCCCGCGCACCGAGTCGAGACAGACAGGGCGGAAGTAGCGGCTCCAGTTGATTGCGGCAAGCCTGGCGATGGTGTCGGCGTCAGCTCGGAGGATATGGACAGTGGAGCCGAGTGGCCCAGTATGCATCGTGTTGGGCGCGTCCATGGCAAATATCCGAGTGCGAAACAGTTCTCGTCAGCGTAGCGCAATGACTCGCAAGGATGGATCTGGGCACGGAGGCATTGGTGATCGTACGGCGCGCCTGAACGGCTTGGCCCTTTCGGGCGTTAACGTTTCAGCACTGGATGCGTCCAACAACACCGGAGTCCACTGGGTGCCCCCGAGGGAGTAGTGCGATGAATCACACAGACCAGAAAGATTCAGCTGTCTTGGTTGCTGCGGCCGCTCGCGTAGCCCTTAGAGTCGCGACCGCAGTAATCGCAATGGCCGGTTGCTCCGCGCGTGGCGCCACGATGGGAGACTGCCCGTTCGAGGCGGAGAGGATTGCGAGTGTCGCAGTCGGCGACGCCAAGGCCGTCAAGATATCAGCCGGCCCCGGCCAACTTGAGGTTCGCGGCCGGGATGGTCTGACAGAGGTACGCGTTCAGGGAAGGGCATGTGCCGAGGTCGAGGGTCGACTAGACAGAATCCAAGTCGTTGCGGAACGACGCGGCGATGAAATCCTGATCGAGCCGACACCGCGAGGCAACTGGCCGGCGTCGCAGGATTCGACACTCCCCAGGTCTTGGGCGAACCGCGCTCTCGTCGACTTGACGGTCGATGTTCCGCGGTCTCTCGCGCTCAGAGTCTCGCATGGCGCGGGGGCGGCGGAATTTCAGGGGGTCGGTCCCATGGAGATCTCCGATGGCTCGGGGGACATCATGATCGAGGACGCGTCGGGCGATACCAAGATCAGTGACGGCTCAGGCAATGTCACGGTACGAGGTGTGCGTGGGAACGTTGTCGTGAACGATGGATCTGGACACGTAAGCGTTCGCGATGTCACGGGCGGTGTTGAAGTCAATGACGGTACCGGAGATATTTCAATCGCTCAAGTCAGTCAAGACGTGAGGGTATCCGACGGCTCCGGCGAGATTGAAATCGAGAATCTTGACGCCGGTGTCTCGATCAGCGATTCGTCGGGAGATATCACGATCCGAGGCGTTGGCCGCAATGTGGAGATTGAGGGGGACTCGTCGGGAAACGTTTCGGTGTCAAATGTGGGAGGAGACCTCACAGTTCCGCGCAAGTGCAGCGGCAACGTTGAGCACAGCGGTGTGGAAGGCAGTGTCTCGGTTCCCGAGGGTCGCTGCTGAACTCGTCTACCTGGAATGCGCCTGTAGTTGGATTCGTTCAGCGGAACGCGATTATGACCGTCGAACTGCGTGCAACGTGCATTATCGCCGCCAGTCAGCGTCAGACCTTGTGCGTCTTCCACTTGCCCTTACGAAACAGGATGTAGCCCACGATCGCCCAAGTCGCCCCTGAGATCACCACGGCCCCGTAGACGCCCAGTACGCCCATGCCCATCGGCTTGGCCACGAAGTAGGCGAGCGGGAGCTGCCAGCACCAATAGATGGCGAAGTTCATCCACGCCGGAGTGGCGGTGTCGCCAGCTCCATTGAACGCCTGTCCGAATACCATCGCGTACCCGAGGAATATGTATCCGCTGGTCAGGATGCGAAGGCTCTCAACGCCTTCTCGGATCACTCCGGGCTCGCTGGTGAACACCACGATCATCGACCTCGCGAATACCCAGAACAGGACCGCGATCACGCATAGCATCGCGAAGTTGAGGAATCCTGTGACCAGTACAGCCCGGTGGGCCCGATCGGGCTTGCCGGCGCCGAGGTTCTGGCCGACCAACGTGGCGGCCGCGTTGCTCACCCCCCAAGAAGGCAGGATCGCGAAGTGGATGAGCCGCAGGGTGATTGTGTATCCGGCCAGCGTTGTCTGCCCGAAGAGAGCGATGATGCGAGTCACCCCGAGCCATGCAGCGGTGCCGACGAGAAACTGCACCATGCCAGTTCCCGACACCCGCAACAGGCTCTTGAAGATCGCCGGATCCCACTGCATGGAGGCCCGATTGAGCACGATGCGGCCGTTCCCGCGCATGAGCACCGCGATCTGGTAGGCGACACCCACGCCGCGTCCGATGGTCGTGGCCAGAGCGGCTCCGAGCAGGCCCATGCGCGGAATCGGTCCGAGCCCGAAGATCAGCAGCGGATCCAGCGCGATGTTGATCAGGTTGGCGATCCACAGCGCACGCATGGCGATGGTCGCGTCACCGGCGCCTCGCAGGATGGCGTTGTTCAGAAAGAGCAGGAAGATCGTCGTCGAGCCCGCGAACAGCATCGCCGTGTAATTCGAGCCCGCGACCATCGCCGGTGTCGCTCCCATCAGGCCGAGGAGTTCCGGGGCGAGCATCGCGCCGAGAATGCTGAACGGCACCGCGCCGAGAATTCCAGCCAGGATTGCCTGCCACGCGGTCTTGGCCGCGGCTTCGGGATCGCCCTCGCCGATCCTGCGAGCGACTAGCGCTGTGGTGCCCATGGAGAGTCCGAGCACGATCGCGAAAACCAGGATGATCAGCGAGCCGGTCAGGCCCACCGTCGCGACAGCGGCAGACCCGAGCTTGCCGACGAAATAGATGTCCACCAACCCGAACGTGGACTCCATGACGAGTTCCAGCATCATCGGGATGGCCAGCAGCAGGATCGCCCGCGTTAGGGGAATCTTGGTGTAGTCTTCGTGCGAACCCCGGAGGGCGTCGGGCACGGTACGCCACAGCGACTTCTGGTCGGCATCGGGAGCCGACTCGTTCGGCGGATGGCTCTGGTCAGGTTCCATGGCACATGCCAAGCCGACCGTGGCGACCTAGCGACGGAATGAGGTTCAAGCTGCGGAATTCTCGGTACGGATCCCGAGTGCCCGCATCTTTCTGTGCAGGTTGCTGCGCTCCAAGCCCAGCACCTTCGCCGCGCGCGTCACGTTACCGTTCAGGGCCTTGAGCGTACGCTCCACATACTCTCGTTCGTATGCCTCGCGCGCTTCCTTCAGACTAGCGTAGCCCTGCGAAAACCCTTGCCCCGAACGGTTCCGTAGCTTGCCGCTAGGGATGTCTTCGCCCTGCACATGCTCTCCGCTGTGCAGGATTACGATCCGCTCCATCAGGTTCCTGAGTTCGCGCACGTTGCCCGGCCAGCGCTGTGCTGTCAGGGTCTCCAGCGCCGATGCCCGAAGCGTCTTGGGCTTCCGGCCGTAGGCGTTGCAGAATTCGTCTAGGAAGTGCTGGGCCAGCACCGGAACGTCCTCTACCCGCTCCCGGAGCGGAGGCACTTGGAACGGCACGACGTTGAGGCGGTAGAAGAGATCCGCGCGGAAGTTGCCGTCGGCGATCTCTTGTTCGATATTCTTGTTCGTCGCGGCGATCACGCGGGCGTCGACTTGCATTGTCCGTCCCGCGCCGACCGGCTCGAAGCGCTGCTCCTCGATCACTCGCAGCACCTTGGATTGGGTCTTGAGGCTCATGTCCCCGATTTCGTCGAGGAACAGCGTGCCGCCGTCCGCCAGTTCGAACTTTCCGGCTCTGTCGTCAGCGGCGCCGGCCAGCGCGCCGCCCACGTGCCCGAAGAGCTCGCTCTCGATCCGGTCCTCTGGAATCGCCGCGCAATTCACTTCGACGAACCTTGATGCGGATCGCGGGCTCTTGGCGTGGATGGCGTGCGCCACGAGTTCCTTGCCAGTCCCGCTCTCCCCGAAGATCAGCACCCGGCCGTTCGTGGGTGCCATCAAATCGATTTGCTGGCGCAACGCCTTCATCGGCACGCTGTCCCCGAGAATCGGGTACTCGGCGCGGACTTGGGATCGCAAGGTCTCGTTTTGCGCGAGCAAGTTGCTGTGATCCAACGCGTTCCGCACGGCTAGCGTCACCCGCTCCACGGACAAGGGCTTTTCCAAGAAATCCAGCGCTCCCAGCTTGGTCGCGCGCACGGCGCTCTCGATGTTGCCGTGCCCGGAGATCATGACTACCACCGGCCTTCTGGTTGCCGGCAGGCTCCCGATGCGTTCCAGCGTCTCGAGTCCATCCATTCCCGGCAGCCATATGTCGAGTAAGACTACAGGAATGGACTGTTCGGAGAGCAGGTCCAGGCAAGCCTCTCCGCTATCGACGGAGGCAACCGCATAGCCTTCGTCTTCAAGCACTCCGGTAAGCGTCTCGCGGATGCCGGGCTCGTCGTCGACGATCAAGACGGAAGCCTTCCGGGGATCCTTCATGCCGTGGCCTCCTGGAGCTCGGGAGCCTCCCGACGGGCCGCTGGTATCTCGATGATGAAGCGGGTTCCCTGCGGGGCGTTGTCCTCCACGCGGATCGCGCCGCCGTGATCCTGGATGATGTTGCGCACGATCGGCAAGCCCAGTCCACCGTCGCGTTGCTTCGTCGAAAAGTACGGCAGGAAGAGCTTTTCCTTGTGTTCGGGAGAAATGCCGGGGCCGGAATCGGCGACCGTCAGTTCCACGATATCCGCGTCGGTTCGCACCCGTGTGGAGACGACGATCTCCTTCACCCAACTGCTCCGCAGGACCTCCGCGGCGTTGTCGATCAGGTTCACGATCACGCGCTTCATGGGCTCGGGATCGATGATCGCCAGCGCCACGGCTGCGTCCTCCTCGATGGACAGGGAAATGTCCGGCAACCGCCCGTCGAACACACGCACCGCGTCACGCACGACGGCGTTGAGATCGCGTTCCTCCGGTCGGATGGTAGGAAACCGAGCTAGTTCCGAAAAGCTATCGATCAGGGTCTTCAGCGACTGCGCTTCCCGCTCTATGACCCGCACGGATGACCGCAAGCGGCCCTCGATCTCGACGCGCTCGCTACTGTCGCGAGCGTTGGCGAAACGGTCGATCAGGCGGTCGATCCGGCCCGCTGCCAACGCGACCGGGGTGAGCGGGTTCTTGATCTCGTGGGCGAGGCGCCGGGCGACCTCCTGCCACGCCTCCGAACGTTGCGCGCGCATCAGTTCCGTGTTGTCTTCCAAGACCACGACGAAGCCGTGATGGATGTCGCCCGAATCGAGAGACGAGACCGTCACGCCGAGGTGGATCGAGCGGCCCGAGCGCTCGATCTCGAATTCGCGACTGGAGATGCCCGTGCGACGGGCGCTGCTGAACATGTGTCGGAACGCGGCTTGATCCGCTCCGTCCAGCAATTCGGACACCGACTGCAGCGAATCCAGGGAGTCGTCGGTGGCGAAGGAGCGCGCCGACTCGTTGTACTTGAGAATCTCGCCGTTCTCGCCGACCGAGATCACGCCCGGCGTGATGCTCTCGAGGATCGCGTCGATGAAGCGACGCCGATCCTCGACTTCGCGATTGCTCCGCTCGAGTTGGCCGGTCTTGGCCTCGAGCGCTTGGCCCATGGCATTGAAGGATTCCACGAGGCTCGCCAGTTCGTCAGTGGTCGGTGTGTCCACGCGATAGTCCAACTGCCCTCCGGCCAGTTTTCCGGTTGCAGTGACAAGTGCCTCGATCGGGCGGGTGATCTGCTTCGCGGCGAAGATCGCCAGCCACACCGCTAGGAACAGCATGAAGATCGTGATCAAGGCGAGGATGTACACGTGCGTCCGCCACATGACGGGACGGGCGGCTTCGAGCTCCTTCCACTCGTCGACCTGGGCTTGCATGAACGCCCGCTCCGCCAAGATCTCGGCTGAGATCTTGCGCCCTAGTACGAGCGTCCCGAGCTGGCGACCGGCCTCACGGACTGGCACGGAGGCTACGAGCCATTCTCCCGACACCGCCGAGTAGCCGTTTGGGTCGCTGGCACCTAGGGCTGGCTGGAGTATGCGAGAGGGGGGACTCTCCTCTTTCGCCAGTTCAATCGGTGCGCTGCCGCCGTGGGCTTGAGCCAAGGCCAGATAGGTGGCGCTGCCTTCCTGCCACAGGGCCCGCAGGGCGGGGGACACGCTCCCCGCTTGCAACGACGATCCGGCATCGGGAGAGCTTGCGAGGCGTTCCGCTCTCTCGCGCAACGAGTCCAGCAATTCCGCGTTGGCTTGGTCCATGAAGCGCCCTGCGCTCTCCATGACCTCGACTGTCGGGTGCGAGAACCACTTGTCGAGATTGCGGTTGAGGAAGGTGATCGAATAGATCACGTGCAAGCCGATAGGGGTGACGCCTAGCCCCAGCACGCCGGCTACGAGCATGATCTTGATCCGCGAGCCGAGCTTGCGCTTCCGGTACTCGAAGTGCAGCTTGACGAGATTGCGGAACAGCAGGAACCCCAGCGTGATGGCGCCGAGGACGACACATGTCGAGAGTGCCCAGAGGATGTAGGTGACGGTCGGATTCTCCGGGCGGAAATCTCCGAAATCCAAGGACGTGAGCCAGAAGCACAAGGACAGCAGCGCCACTAGGGCGACGCCGTAGGCGGCAACCGATAGCAGATCCCTTCGCTTGATCAACGTGCGCTCATTCTAACGAGGCTATTGACGCCTGCCGGTGATGCGGGGCGATCTATCGCGTGTTGCTCACATCAGCCATTGGCGGCCTCGTCGGCGGGGCAACCGATCTCAGCGAGGATTTCGTCCGTGTGCTCGCCTTGCTCGGGAGGAAGCTCCCGCAGAGCGGGCCGCGCTCCGTCGAAGCGAATCGGCAGTTTGACCTCTCGATAGCCAGGGATTCTGGGGTGCGGTTCGTGCTCGAAGATCCGATTCGACCGCACCTGCGGGTGGTCGACCACTTGGTCCACGGTTTGGATCGGCGAGCACGGCACCCGGTGGGACTTGAGGAGTTCGTCCAAGGCGGCGGTCGTGAACTGGCGCGTCTTGGCCGAAAGCAGCTCGCGCAACTCGTCGCGGTGCGCAACGCGTGCAGGATTCTCGCTGAACCTGTCGTCGCTCGCCAGTTCCGGGATGTCGAGGGCGGCGCACAAGCGCCCGAAGATTCCGTCATTCCCGCCGCAGATCACTAGCTCGCCGTCCTCGGTGGGGAATCCCTCGTAAGGAGCGACCATCGCTAGGCCGGTGCCCATTCGTTGCGGAACGTCGCCACTCGCCAGGTAGCCCACCATGTGGTAGCTGATCCAGCTCAGCGCCGTGTCCAGCAGGGAGCATTCGACATGCGTGCCGACGCCTTCGCGGTCGCGTTTCCGCAGGGCCGCCAGAACGCCGATGGCCATGAGATTGCCCGAGCCGATATCGACTACCGCGCCGCCCACGCGCGCCGGACGTCCGTCACCGTGGCCGGTGACTGACATGATGCCGCTGAACGCCTGCAGCAGCGGGTCGTAGCCAGGCAGGTTCGCGTACGGACCCTCCGAGCCGTACCCGGTCAGCGAGGCGTAGATGATCTTGGGATGCTTCTGCTTGACTTGCTCGTAACCGATTCCGAATCGCTCGGCAACGCCCTTGCGGAACGCCTGAATGACGATGTCGGAAGAGGCGATCAGACGCTGGACGACGTCGCGTCCCTCTTCGGTCTTGAGGTCAAGGACGATGCTGCGCTTGTTGCGATTGAACGCTAGGTACAGGGACGAATCGTTGCCCCAGAACGGGGGGCCCCAAGCCCGGGCCGGGTCGCCGGAGGGTGGTTCCACTTTGATGACATCGGCACCGAGATCGCCCAAAACCAAGGCGCACTGCGGCCCCGCGATGTTCTGGGATAGGTCCAAGACCCTGATGCCGTCGAGCATCATTCCTTTATAACGCCTGATCGTCACCACATCGGGCGCGCGTACGCCTCTGATCCGCCATTGAAGGCAAGTCTGTTGTCTACGCTCACGAATCGCCTGTCGGGCTCGGGATATGACTCTCGCCGCGCAACGGCTCGACGACTACAGTCGATGCCGTACAGCGCTGGCGGATGAATGCCTCACGTCGCGGTCGCGCAAACGTTTAGCAAGGACTCTCTTGACATTGCTAACGGCGCGCTTGAGGCGCGTTGCCACAGCGCTCTTGGATATGCCGAGCTCGTGTGCTGTCTCGGACGTGGACAGGTCTCGAATGTACCGCATCTCGTAAACTTCACGGTGCTTGTCGGGCAGCGCATCGACTACGGCATGGAGCAAGGCGAGCAGTTCCCGTTCCGAAGTCACGACCTCGGGGTTCTGGCGAGGGTCCGCGATTGAGGTGCTCGCCGATGCAGCGGTTCCATCTGCGTTGATCGGCTCCTTGGCGCGGATGTCCTTCGCGCACTTGGCTACGACTACGCCGACCCAGGAGCAAGCCGGAGAGTCACCTCGGTACTTGCAAACATGCTTCAGGACGCGGATCCAGCTTTCTTGAAGCGCGTCCTCGGCGAGGGCGTCGCCGCCGGCGATCCGCCGCGCGATGGGCAGGAACCTCTTGGTGCAGCATGCGACCCAAGCCTCTCGGTCGGATTGCTCGTCGAGCAGCGGGCACGACTTGGCGGTGTGAGCTAGATCCGGCGGTTGCGAGTCGGGAGATTCCCGGTCCATTACGTATATCAGCCTAAGGGTACGGAGGATGCTGAGTCTGTAGGCTAGGATAAGTGCAATGATATCAATGAATTACGATATGACTTCCCGAGCAGGGGGTTAGCTAGTCCACCTACGTGCGGCGTTGTTTGCGCATCGCGATTCCGATGGGCTTGACCTAATTCTGATGGAGGTGACGCAGTGGACAGCGTCACATGGTGGACTGCGGTGGAAGTACCCGGGAGCCTTGCCGCCCTCATTCAAATTCCGCCGCTCCTGCCCGGCCTCCAAGCCGTTCGGCCGAGTCTGATTCGCTGCCCGCTGATCAATGAACGGGAGTCGAACCTACGCTGTCACTGCAAATGCCCTCGCCTCGATTCCTCGTTGCAGCCGAGAAACGTTGTCACGACTGGCCTTGCCGCCGAGTCTTATTGAACAGGGGGCTGAATCAACGACACCACCGAATCCCAGACTTCGGCGAAGAGCGCCAGTCCTGCCGGTACCGCTGCCAGACATGGCGGCTGGATCCGTTGGATCGCTGGCGTTCCCGCTCGCCGCCCCTCTTGCATGCGTCGGGCTGTTCGTTCATTACGGGCATCCGAGCTATGCACCGTACACAGGTGCGGCGCAGATCAAGACGGGGCGGACCAGTACTGGATCTGCTTCGGAGGCTGTCGGCTGAAACGCGCCCGAAAGGAGGAAGCACTATGTTCTCGCGCAAGCAAATCGCGATTGGTTTGGTAGCGTGCCTGGCTGCTGCCCTGCATTCCGTTCAGGCCGCAGACTCGTGGACGCCAATCATGTCCAAGCTCCGTCGCACCGTGACGGAGATCCCATCCGACGCGCCCTCGAAGGTCAATGAAGTCTGGGAGGGCGTGTTCTTGCGTACGCATGACGGCTCTCGGTTGGAGAAGCTCGAGCGTCTCCGCCCCCAGCCGTTCGCTGCGGCCGGAATCTTCGACGACCGCCCCCAGGGCAAGGTCTACAGACTGGCGTACCCGACCAAGACAGCGGTACTGGAACACGATGCTCAGCCATCGTCCCGCCCCAACTGGCCCGGAACAACGAGTCGGCTACGGGACTCGGATCAGCAGACCGAGGTCATCGCGGGCATCCCGTGCTCCGTGGCAGCGATGCAAGTCGGCATGCCCGGTGGCACCGGCAAGACGTGCTACAACCGCGAGTACGACTTGACCCTGTACTTCGAGGTGGACCTGCCGGACGGTTCCGGCGGATTCGTTCGGCACCGTCAAGAGCACTACGACTTGGAGATCGGTCGCACTCCAGCGCCGGGCGAGGTAGCCTTGCCCGAGGGGTTCGTCATCCAAGAAAACGTCGACTGATCGGCGGCATCCGGGCAGAATCGATCACCAGCCCATCCCGTCCGACAGTTGGCAGTTCGGGCCTTGCCTCATGTGCGAGGCAGGTCACACTCGATATTGTCGAGTTGACCCGAGCGAGTGGTTCAACCACCCGGCCAAGCGTGGCGCTAGCATCGGGCCCGCGATTTGTGAGACAATGAAGTTGTTGCCAGAAGCGACGAAAACCGAGGGGACGAGAGAGGGCTTCAAGTGGGCGAGCTGCTTCCATTTGACAGTCGTGGAATCGTTTAACGGCATTGCAATCTTCAAGCCAGTATGGAGATGGTGCAAGGTTCAGCGGTGGATAGTCAGGTTCCGATTCTGGCATTGGGCGTGCAAGAGCAGTAGCCAGATCAATCCCACCGCCCCGTCATGCCGACACAGGACAGGAAGGCGAACGTTAGTGGCGTTAGCCAAGTTGTTTCGCAAAGAGTGGCACTCGCTGCCCGAGTTGCAATGACTTGTGTGAAGCCGGTCTCGGTGTCGAATGATGTGCAGGTGGTTGCCACTAATGCGGGACTCTTCGATGGTTCGAGTGCGAGAGCCTTGACAGTATGAGCAGATCGGGCAACACGGAAACGCAGGCGAACGGTGTACTGGCTCGCGCACTGCGACGCCGCAATCCGGACTGGAACGACGTGACGGTTCACGCCGGACGAGTTCCAGTAATTCATCAGGCCACTCCGGGTGCGGGCTCGGGGGCAGGCATGAACCCGGACATCCTCATCGACCCGCCCCGTCGGCAGCCTGTGATCGTGGAGACGGAATTCGCCCCCGCTCGCACGGTCGACAAAGACGCCACTGCTCGGTTGCGAACAACCTTGCAGAGTGGTGGGACCGGGATTGAAGGAGTCCTGGCCGTTATCTTGCCGGAGGGATTAAGGACAGGGGATCTCGAAACCATCGAGGACGCTTCGTTCCGCTATGCCACGCACTACTCGGACACTGGCGGGACCAGCAGGCGCTGGCCGCCGGGCCGGGAATGGCTGGAGGGAGGCATCGACGACCTCGCGGACGCTATCGAGTACCTTTCCCTCTCGGAACGGCAACTGGCACGCGGGACGGAGGTTCTCGAGCGGGTCGTGAGTCAGGTGTCGTATCGGCTGGCCCAGCGCGCCGGAGACGCGGCTCTCGAGAAAATCGCCCGGACTTTACACCAGGAACCCGGCGAGCAAACCCGGCGCATGGCGGCGGCCATCTGGGTCTCGGCCTTCGTGTGCCACGCGGCGATCGAACGCAGCGGGGAATTCCCTGCGCTGCCAATTCAGAAACCTGCCGACATATTCGTCATTCAGAGCGCTTGGGAAGAAATCCTCGAAGTGAACTACTATCCGATCTTCGGCATCGCCCTGGACGTCATGGATCACGTGCCGCGTGTCACCGGGTCGGGGATCATGGACCTCGTCGTCGACGCCATCTCCGAGTTGACGAAACTCGGCGCGACGACGTACCACGACTTGACGGGGCGGATGTTCCAGACCTTGGTCGCGGATCGGAAGTTTCTCGCCACGTTCTACACCTTGCCGCCGTCCGCGTGCCTGCTCGCGGAACTGGCGGTCGACCGGTTGCATGTCGATTGGTCGGACCGCGCCGCCATCGAGAAGCTCCGCATCGCGGACTTCGCCTGCGGAACCGGGGCGTTGCTCTCCGCCACCCAGCGGGCTGTCTACCGGCGCTACCGCAGGGCCGGCGGCGACGACAAGCTCCTACACAAGGCCATGATGGAGCGCGTTTTGGTCGGGCTGGACATCATGCCTGCGGCGACTCACCTGACCTGCTCGATGCTAGCCAGCACCCACCCCTCGCTCGTCTACGGCGAGTCTCAAATTCACATGCTGCCCTATGGCATCAACGGCGGCCGGACACACATCGGTGCCTTGGACTTCCTGGATTCGGACCACTCGTTCTCCCTGTTCGCCAAGGGCGAGTCCTTGGGCGGCCGGGCAGCGGACAGCCGTAGCGAGCACTCAGTCACGATCAAGGATGGATCCTACGACCTAGTCATCATGAATCCGCCGTTCACGCGTCCCACGAACCACGAAGCTCACCACGCGGACGTACCGGTTCCGTCGTTCGCCGGCTTCCATACGTCCCACGACGAGCAAGCCGCGATGCAGCGCAAGCTCAGGAAGGCCAGCAGCTCGTTTGGCAGCGGTCACGCCGGTCTAGCATCGAATTTCATGGACCTGGCGCATTGCAAGCTGAGGAATGGCGGCGTGCTCGCCGCGGTCCTCCCGTTCGCTTCCGTTCGCGGCAAGGCGTGGCAAGGGGCGCGGGAGACGCTTGCAGGGTGCTACGGAGACATCCATATCACGTCCATTGCGACTACGGGCGGAACGGCACGTGCATTCTCGGCAGACACGGGGATGGCGGAGTGCCTTGTCGTAGCAACCAAGCGGAAAAGCGGTTCCCCTCGGGCGATGTTCTCCAACCTCGCTGCACGGCCCGCGACGATCCTCGCCGCCGCCGTGGAAGCGAGAACGGCAGTGCAGCGTACCGTTCGCGGCGACATTCGCGACGCGGGTGCGGCGGGCATCCGCTCCACTAGCGTCATTGAGGCGGCTCACGACCTCGTTGCGGGGACTCTGCGGCTACCGCGGCAGTCGCGGGGAATCGATTTGCCGATCGTGACGCTAGGCACTGTCGCGCAACGCGGCCTCGTCCATCGGGACATCAGCGGTGGCCCCACGGACCGCCGGAAGGTCGGGCCGCCGCAAGGCCCGTTCGTCGTGCGGCTCGCCCACCCTGGCGAGGCGCCAACGTACCCGATGCTCTGGGCCCATGCCGCCGAACGCGAGCGTACGTTCATCGTGCCGCCCGACCGTTGCGGAGAACCGCGCGAGGGCGACGAGAGCCGGGCGGCCGAGCGCTGGAATCGTGCGGCGTCCCGCCTGCACTCGAACCTAGATTTCCAGTTGAACTCGCAGAGCCTCGCCATGTGCTTGACACCGGAGAAGTGTTTGGGCGGAAGGGCATGGCCGAACGTGATTCCTCACGAACAGCGATACGAGTTGCCGCTTCTGCTCTGGTCTAACTCGACGCTGGGGCTCATTCTGTTCTGGTGGCAAGGAACAAGACAGCAGGAGGGACGAGCCCGGATCACCATTACCAAGCTCCCAGAATTGTCCGTGCTCGATCCCCGTGCGTTGACTGAGGAACAGACGGATCGCTGTCGCGAGATCTTCGAGGAGTTCAAGGATTGGGAACTCCTACCGGCGAACGAGGCATACCGCGACAAGACGCGCAAGATGGTCGACCGCACGCTGTTCTTCGGGAGAACGAGCCTTCTGCGACTCGACCTGGCTCTGGAGGAAGGGCTTGATCTGTTGCGGGACCAGTGGTGCGCCGAACCATCCGTCCACGGCGGCAAGGCCACTCGAATCGATGTGTGACTGGCCTGGGTCGAGGCGAACCAATCGTATGACTCCAGTGGGCCTGTGCGGTGAGCACACAGGGTTCGCGCCTTAGCACTGCTCGGAGCGGATGGCAGATCGCATGGCTTTGAGCAATTACCTGGCAAGTGTCGCGCAAGCATCTGGTCCGTGAATTGTGAGACAATGGAGTTGTCGGCAGAAGCGATGAAAACCGAGGGGACGAGAAGGTGCTTCAATTGGGTGTGTTGCGCCGTTTTGACGGTCGCGGAATCGATTAACGGGGTTGCAGTCTTCAATCTTGTTCAGGGATGGTGCGAAGATCAGCGGTGGATTGTCAGATTCCGAAACCTGCGTTGGGCATGCATGACCAGCGGCAAGGTCAATCACTCGTCTCCGCCGTTCCGATCGCAGGACGGGCATGCAAATCTTCATAGCGTTATCCGAGTTGGATCGCAACAAGTGGCAATCGCTGTTCATGTTGCAAGGACAGGTGTGAAGCGAGTCTGGGCACTGAATGATGCACAGGGGATCGGCACTGATGCAGGACGTTGCGAATGTCCCGGTGCGGGAGCGGTGACAGTATGAGGAGACCGCGCAACACGGAAACGCAGGCGAACGGCGAACTGGCTCGTGCGCTACGACGACGGAATCCGGACTGGAACGACGAGACGGTCCACGCCGAGCGCACTCAAGTAATTCATCAGTCCACTCCTGGAGGGGGCTCGGGGGCCGGCATGAAGCCGGACATCCTCTTCGACCCGCCTCACCGGCAGCCGGTGATCGTGGAGACGGAATTCGCTCCTGCCAGCACGGTCGACGAAGATGCCACCGCTCGGCTGGGGACGATCTCGCGCGTCGGCGGAACCGGGGTCGAAGGCGTGTTGGCCGTCATCCTGCCAGACAGATTGAGGACAGGTGATCTCGAAACCATCGAGGACGCTTCGTTCCGCTATGCCACCCATTACTTGGATGCCGAGGGGAACGGTAGGCGCTGGCCGTCGGGTCGGGAGTGGCTGGAGGGAGGCATCGACGACCTCGCGGACGCTATCGAGTACCTTTCCATCTCGGAGCGGCAACTGGCACGCGGGACAGAGGTTCTTGAACGAGTCGTGAGTCAGGTGGCCTATCGGCTGTTCCAACGCGCTGGCGATACCGCGTTGACGAAAATCGCCCGGACTCTACATCAGGAACCCGGAGAGCAGACCCGGCGCATGGCGGCCGCCATTTGGGTCTCGGCTTTCGTGTTCCACGCGGCGATCGAACGCCGCGGGGGGGTCCCTCCGCTGCCTGATGAGAAACCGGCCAGCATTTGGGTCATTCAGCCGACTTGGGAAAAGATCCTTGAAGTGAACTACTATCCGATCTTCGGCATCGCCCGGGATCTGATGGATCATGTCCCACGCGTGGCCGGGTCGTGGGTCATGGAACTCGTTGTCGACGTCATCCCCGAACTGACGAAGCTCGGCGCGACGACGTACCACGACTTGATGGGTCGTATGTTCCAGACCCTAATCGCGGATCGCAAGTTCCTCGCTACCTTCTACACCCTGCCGCCATCCTCATGCCTGCTCGCAGAATTGGCGGTCGACCGGTTGAATGTCGACTGGGCGGACAGAACTGCCATTGAGGAACTGCGAATCGCGGACTTCGCTTGCGGCACCGGAGCCTTGCTCTCTGCCACTCAGCGGGCCATCTATCGGCGTTACCGCCGGGCTGGCGGCGACGACAAGGTCCTGCACAAGGCGATGATGGAGCGCGTCTTGGTCGGGCTGGACATCATGCCCGCGGCGACCCACCTGACCTGCTCGATGCTCTCCAGCACGCACCCCTCGCTGGTTTATGGAGAGTCTCAGATTCACACCACGCCCTACGGAATCGACGGCGGCCGGACGCACATTGGCGCACTCGATTTTCTGGATTCCGACCATTCCTTCTCTCTGTTCGCCACGGGCGAGTCGCTCGGAGGCCGGAAGGCGGACAGTCGCGGTGAGCATTCGGTCACGATCAAGGACGGATCCTGCGATCTGGTCATCATGAATCCCCCGTTCACGAGGCCCACGAACCACGAAGCCCGCCATGCGGACGTACCGGTTCCGTCGTTCGCGGGCTTCCAAACGTCGCACGACGAGCAAGCCGCGATGCAACGCAAGCTCAGAAAGATCAGGGGCTCGTTTGGCAGCGGTCACGCCGGTCTAGCATCGAATTTCATGGACTTAGCGCATCGCAAGCTGGGGGATGGCGGCGTGCTCGCTGCTGTCCTGCCGTTCGCGTTCGTCCGCGGCAAGGCGTGGAAGGGGGCGCGAGAGACGCTCGCAGGAAGCTACGGCGACATCGACGTCACAACCATCGCCACGACAGGCGGCACAGCGAGCTCGTTCTCGGCGGACACGGGTATGGCGGAGTGCCTTGTCGTAGCAACCAAGCGGAAAAGCGGTTCCCCTCGCACGATGTTCTCCAACCTCGCTGCGAGGCCCGCGACGATTCTCGCCGCAGCCGTGGAAGCGAGAACGGTAAGGCAGCGCGCCGTGCCCGGCGATATTCGGGATGCGGGTGAAGCAGGCATCCGCTCCACTAGCGTCATCGAGGCGGCTCGGGACCTTGCCACGGGGAATCTGTACCTGCCACGGCAGGCGCGGGCGATCGGTATGCCCATCGTGACGCTAGGCACGGTCGCGACACGGGGCCTCGTTCATCGGGATATCAGCGGCGGCCCCACGGACCGCCAGAAGATCGGGCCGCCGCAAGGCCCGTTCGTCGTGCGGCTCGCCCACTCTGGCGAGGTGCCAACGTACCCGATGCTCTGGGCCCATGCCGCCGAACGCGAGCGTACGTTCATCGTGCAGCCCGACCGTTGCGGAGAACCACGCGAGGGCGACGAGACGCGGGCGGCGGAGCGCTGGAATCGAGTGGCTTCCCGCCTGCACTCAAACTTGGATTTCCGATTGAACTCCCAGAGCCTCGCCATGTGCCTGACGCCGAAGAAGTGCTTGGGCGGAAGGGCATGGCCGAACGTGATTCCGCACGAACGGCAATACGAGTTGCCTCTGCTGCTCTGGTCCAACTCGACGCTGGGACTGATTCTCTTCTGGTGGTACGGGACAAGGCAGCAGCAGGGACGGGCGTGTGTGACCGTCACCAAGCTGCCAGAGTTGCCCGTGCTCGATCCCCGCGCGTTGACGGAAGTCCAGACGGATCGCTGTCGCGAGATATTCGAGGAGTTCAAGGACAGGGAATTTCTGCCGGCGAACGAGGCATACCGCGATGAGACGCGCAAGATGCTCGACCGCACGCTGTTCTTCGAGAGAACGAGCCTTCTGCGACTCGACCCGGCGCTGGAGGAAGGGCTTGATCTGTTGCGGGACCAGTGGTGCGCAGAACCATCCGTCCACGGCGGCAAGGCCACTCGAATCGATTCGTGACTGGCACCTGTCGAGGCGGATCAATCGTATAACTCCAGTGGACCTGTGCGGTGAGCACACAGCATTCTCTCCATAGCATCGCCGGGAGTGGACAACAGATCGCGTGGCTCCGAGCAGCGAGACTCCTCCACTGCGGGCGAACCGTCGATGGTGTACACTCTGGATGCCAAGGTAATCGTCCATGTCGCGCTCGGAGTTCAGATGCACATCAGGCCTTGGGGCCTGAGCGCGGCATGCGGAGGTACTGGCAGTGAGCTAAGGGGACGCGATAGCCATGCGAGTCGATTTCGAGCTATCCGAACACGCCGAGAAGCGGTGCCAGCAGAGAGGTGTTGATTCGAATGTCATTGAAGTCTTGCTCGCGTACGGATCAATCGTCCACCACGAGGGCCGCGAGCGGTGCTTCATGACCAAGCGGGCTCGCCAGCGTGCGGAGCGCGCCATGGGGCATGCCGAATACGCACGAATCGCCGATCGCCTGAACACCTATCTGATCATTGAGGATGCGACGATTGTCACAGTGGGTCACATGGAGGAACGTCGGTCGACATCCAAGCCGGATCGTTCGCGCAAGCATCCCGGGAGTCGCCGGCGTCGCTATCGTTAGTCCCGCACCTCGGCCCCGCGACCGGACATCCCGCTCGGTAGACTGAGTTCAGATGGCCTTCCGCCTCGACTCCGACTACAGCCCGCGAGGCGATCAGGCCACGGCTATCGAGCAACTCGTCGATGGCGTCAATGACGGCGACGCACATCAGGTACTGCTAGGAGTCACCGGCTCCGGAAAGACATACACGGTCGCGAAGGTGGTTGAGGCAGTCCAGCGACCGACCCTGGTGCTCGCGCACAACAAGACCCTAGCCGCGCAGCTCTATCACGAGTTCCGGGGATTCTTCCCGGACAACGCCGTAGAGTACTTCGTCAGCTACTACGACTACTACCAGCCGGAGGCGTACATGCCTGCGAGCGATACCTATATCGAGAAGGAAGCGACGATCAACGACGACCTGAGCAAACTGCGCCTAGCCGCTACTAGGTCTCTATTCGAGCGGCGGGACTGCCTGATCGTCGCCAGCGTGAGTTGCATCTACGGCTTGGGGTCGCCGGAGGCTTACTACAACATGCTCCTGATGCTGGAGCGGGGCCAGCGGATCTCGCGCAAGCAGATCGCGGACAAGTTGGTGAAGATCCTCTACTCGCGCGGCGAATCCCTCGAGCGCGGGACCTTCCGCATGATCGGCGATGCCATCGAGATCTTTCCGACCTACGACGACTATCCGTATCGGATCGAGCTGTGGGGGGACGAAGTGGACTCCCTGGCGCAAATCGACCCGTTGCTTCGTACCGTGCGCCAGACCTATGACCGGCTGCCGATTTACCCGGCCAGCCATTACGTTATGTCGGATGACACGATGCTCAAGGCCGTGGACAGCATCACTGAAGAACTCGACGAGTGGTGCGGAAAGCTCCACGAGAACGGCAAACTGCTCGAAGCGCAAAGGCTCAGCCAGAGAACGCAGTTCGACATCGAGATGATGCGCGAGATCGGCTATTGCCACGGGATCGAGAACTACTCGCGGCACTTTTCGGATCGCGAACCGGGCGAGCCGCCGCCGACCTTGCTCGATTACCTGCCTCTCGACACGCTGCTGTTCATCGACGAGAGCCATCAGACCGTCCCGCAACTGCGGGCGATGCAACACGGCGACCGGTCCCGCAAGTCCAGACTCATCGAGCACGGGTTCCGCTTGCCGAGCGCGTTAGACAACCGCCCGCTCAAGTTCGAGGAATTCGAGGCCCGCACCTTCCAACTCGTTTATGTCTCGGCCACTCCAGGGCCCTACGAATTAACCAAGTCGGCGGGAGTCATCGCCGAGCAGGTGATCCGCCCCACGGGCCTCTTGGATCCGGAAGTCGAAGTGCGCCCCGTCAAGGGCCAAGTAGACGACCTGCTACGCGAGATCCGGGCGCGAGCCGAGGCGGGCGAGCGGGTGCTGGTAACCACGCTGACTAAGCGCATGGCAGAGGACTTGGCCGAATACTACGCCGAGGTGGGCGTGCGCTGCCGATACCTGCACTCCGAGGTCGACACGTTGGACAGAGTCAAGACGTTGCGCGACTTACGGCGTGGCGAGTTCGACGTGCTCGTCGGGATCAACCTCTTGCGCGAAGGCTTGGACCTTCCGGAGGTTTCGCTGGTAGCCATCCTCGACGCCGACAAAGAGGGCTTCCTCCGCTCGGCGGGATCGTTGATCCAGACCATGGGGCGCGCGGCACGAAACCTCCATGGGACGGCGATCCTGTACGCGGATCGGATGACCGACAGCATGAAGGCGGCCATTGGCGAGACGAACCGTCGCAGGGCAGTCCAGGAGCGCTACAACACCATGCACGGCATCACTCCCGAAACGATCGTCAAGCCGATCGACATGACCCTTGCGCGCATCGTGGATGCCGACTATGTCGATGTGCCCAAGGACGACGAATCGGATGCGTTACCGGAAACACTGGAGGAGTTCAAGGCTCTGGTGGCCCGCTTGGAGAAGGACATGCGGGATGCGGCTGCCAAGTTTGAATTCGAGAAGGCCGCGAAGATCCGTGATCGCATTCGCGAGATCAAGGACGAGAGTCCCTTGGCGATCAGTTGAGCGGTCGGTTCCCGGCGATCCAACGAATGGTAGATCGCGTAGCCAAGCGGAGGTGCCCGACCCGTTTGTTGGGAACCTGAAACAATGCCGGTCTGATACGATTGCCGCGGATCGAATCGGGCTGTGATCTCGGACTCTCCACTCAACCGATCCGCCATGCAGCCTCGTTCTGGACAGGGGGGAATCGTGGTGCCTGCACCGCATGCGGGACGATGCGCGCCCTTCTCCACCGCCCGCAGGGCGATAGCGCTGTTGGTGGTCGCGCTTGCCAGTTGCCAACCGGATTCGGAGAGCGAATTCGAGCTGCCCGCGATTCCAAACCTCGCGCTTCAGGATGTATCGCCGGACGTGCGGACAGTGTTGGAATCCGCTCGAAACGAAGCCCTGGCGGATCCGACTTCCGCCGATGCGAACGGGGCTTTCGGCATGCTGCTACATGCCTACGAAATGTATGCCGAAGCCAGTGCCTGCTACGGTCGCGCAGCGGTTCTTGATGATCGCGATGGGCGTTGGTCGTATCTCGCAGGGGTCGTGCAAGCAACCATGGGGCGGCACGACGAGGCAGTGCGCTTCTATCGATCCGCTCTGAACCTGGGTCAGCCTCCGTATCCCGTGATGGTTCGGCTTGGCGAGTCCTTGCTGGGCGCAGGTCAAGCCTCCGAGGCCGAGACTGCGTTCGCGACCGCCGCGGGCGAGATGCCCGAGAGTGCCGCCGCGCATTTCGGCTTGGGCAGGGCTCTCGAGGCGAACGGAGATTCGGAGCGCGCCTTGCGGTCGTTGTTGCGCGCGAGTGAATTCGCGCCTGACTCCGGTCCGGTGCGGTACGCCCTCGCCATGGCGTACCGCAAGATGGAGCGGGTCGCGGACGCCGAGCGCCACCTGGCATTGGCGCAGAGCGGCAGTGCCGATCCGCCGAGCGTTCGCGACGCGCTACTGGATCAGGTTTACGGCCTACGGCAGGACAAGCGTTGGCACTTGCAGCAAGGACTTGACCTTGACGCGGAAGGACGGTACGAAGGCGCGATTTCCGCGTACCAGCGAGCGGTCAGTCTCGATCCGAGCTACCTGCAAGCTCACGTCAACCTCGTGGCGGCGTTTGGCAGGCTGGGCCGTTACGCCGACGCGGAAGGCCACTATCGGCAGGCCCTGAGCTTGGATGCAGAGGCAGTCGAGTTGCACATCAATTGGGGCACGTTGCAGGCCACGCGCGGCGAACATGCGGATGCGATTCGCAGCTTCCGGCAAGGTCTCGCGATCAACCCGAACTCGGCGGACATGCATGCCGATCTTGGTTCCATCTTCCAGCGGACCGGGGATATCGCTCAGGCGACGAGGCACTTGCGCCGCGCCTTGGAACTGGAACCGCAGCACCGTCTGGCACACTTCAATCTCGCGCGAATCCTCATCTCGTCAGACAGAGTCCCGGAAGCGATCGAGCACTTGCTGAAGACTCGCGAACCAGTCGACGAGCGCACCCCTGGCTTCTTGTACGGACTGGCGGACGCATACGTTCGCATCGGGGAGATCGACCAAGCTGTCGCGTCCGCGCGCGAGGCTCGCGACCTCGCGCTCTCAATGGGCCAGATAGATCTCGCCGAGAGCATCGCCCGAGACTTGCGGGCGCTGGAGGCCGGTCGCTAGGGCCGCGCGACCGGATGTCGCCGAGCGCCGGGTGCTGACCTCAGAAAATCAGCTTCAAACCGAACTGCAGTTGTCGTGCCGGACAGCACTCCGAAGTGGACGAGATGCGCCCGCCCGCCGGCCGGTTGATCGTGCCGTTCGGAAAGTTGAAGTGGGCCTCGTTGAACACGTTGAACACTTCGGTTCGGAAGTCGAGCTGCGTGTTCTCCGTAATCGCGAAAGTTCTCGAGATCATCAGATCGAGGTTGACCAGGCCCGGACCCTCGATGATCCAAGCCGCCGAATCCCCGAAGGTGAACCGCTCGGGAACTGCGAACGCGCCCACGTCGAACCACCGCTCGGGAGTGCGCTCGCCGCGAGGGAGGTTGCCGTCCCCGATCCGGTCGGGTCGCTGACCGCCGGTCGTGTTGGCCGGGTTTCCGGCTACGGAGGGGCTCAAGGGGAGGCCCCGCTGGGCCTCGAAGATCGGCGAGATCTGCCAGCCGCCGATAATCTGCGCCAATGCACCCTGGTTCGCGTACTTGCGGTCCCTGCCGAACGGGATGTCCCAAACCGAAGCGGCGAAGAATCGCTGCGGCATGTGCTGGCGCGAAATGGTTTTTTCAGGAGCCAAGTGCCAGTAGCTCGTGCGCTGGCCGAGTTGCTTGGTCAGGGTCTTGCTATGGGTGTACCCGCTCAGGATCGAGAAGCCCGTTCTGAAGCGCCGTTCGAATTTCAGTTCGAGTCCTTGGTAATTGGCACCCCCGATGGCGGGGTTCGTCGTGATGTTCGCGAACTGCGGGAACCATCGGCGCGGATTGACAGCTCCTGGCCCGGGTTCGGGCTGGTTCAGGTTCGCGGAGGATTCGGTCCGGACGGTGTTGGAGCCTACGTACGCTGCCGAGAACATGGAGTTGCCCGGCAGCGATTGCTGGATGTTGAAATTCCACTGGTTGGTGGTTCCGTTGGGGAAGTTGAAGGGCCAGACGCCGACCAACGAACGCCCCGCGATCACCGTTGGATTCAACGCGTCGGCCGGCACGCCGTTGCGAATGATGATCTCCGATGTCGCGCTGGCCACGTTCGTGCGGATGTCGTTTTGCAGGTAGAACGGAGGATTGGCAGTCGGGTCAGCCAGGACCGGTAAACGGAACGTCGCGACATAGAAGACACCGTAGCCCGCTCGTATCACCGTCTTGTCCGTGACCTGATAGGCGAGCCCTACCCGAGGCCCCCAGTCGTTGAGGTCGCGCTTCCGGAACGAGCGACCCTCCACGCCGCTTCCGGTCGGCACGAGAGTGCCGAAGCGGGAATCATCCGGATCGATGATGAAATTGTTCGCGCGGTCGTTCTGCTCGACATACGGAGACTGGTATTCGTAGCGGAGGCCCAGATTGAGCGTCAGCTTGGGCGTGACCTTCCAGTTGTCCTGCAGGTACGTTTCGTATGCGTAGCCATGGCGACGGACGTTCAGCGGCGTGCTGAAGCGCATCGCGCTCGTCAGGCCGAGCAAGCTGTCGGCTACTTCGTCGCCACCTCCGCGCACGCCGGCGACCGCCCTGGTGAACTGCCCGTTGAAGTCGAACCGTCCCCGAGCGAAGTTCGTGATGCCCGACCAGCGCACGAAGTTGCGTAGGTTCGCACCCATCTTCAGCGAGTGATTGCCAACCGTCATCGAGAAGCTTTCCACGATCTGGCGCACGTCCTGCTTGCGCGGATCCGGGGCGAAGTTGCGGTCTCCGATGGCTCGGTACCCCGAGGGCCGGAACACCGGCAGTCCGTTGATGTCCTCGCGGTCGAAGAGCCCCTTGAAGCCGAACTCCTTCCAGAGTTGCTCCTGAGTCGCGGTGTCGATGCCGCCGACCAAGCGGTTGTATGCGACGCGCAGTTCGTTGACCATGCTGCCGCCGATCGCCGCCGTCCAGTTCAGCACCCCGGTATTGGCGCGCGAGAGTCGCACCGCTGTGTTGCCGCCGCTGGCGGGCAAGGGCAGGTTGCCGGGCTCCAGTCGATCGAAGTTCAGGTAGCTGTAGCGCACGAAGATCGTGTGGTTTTCCGAAGTCCTCCAGTCGAACCGGGTATCGATCTTGTCGTCGTCTCGATTGCGGGCCGGGTTGAACAGGTAATTCTGCGTCCCGCCTCGATTGGGTTGTGGATAGAGTTCGATCATCCGTGACGCAATCGGATCGATCCGGCTGCGGGGAATCGTGTCGTCGGCGAATCGCGTTCGCGTGCCATCGTCGAGCTGGGATGCCGGATCGTGAACCGCCGCGACGCCCGCGAAATTGCCCATCACTTGAGCGGGCGTCGGCACTACGCTCAGCCGCGTCAACTTCTCGCGGATGCGCGTGCCCTCGTAACTGCCGAAGTAGAACATCCGGTCCTTGACCAAGGGACCGCCGAACGTGGCTCCGAATTGATTCTGGCGATACGGCGGCTGCGGACGCCCGCTGTTGAAGAAGTCATTCGCGTCCAGCTTCTCGTTGCGGAGGAATTCGAACAGAGTGCCGTGGATTGCGTTCGTGCCTGACTTGGTGGTCACCTGCACGATCGCGCCGCCGCCGCGACCGAACTCGGCTCCGTAGTTGTGGGTCTCCATCTTGAATTCTTGGATGGCGTCGATGGATGGCTTGACGGCCTGATTGGAGGCGACCACGACTCCGCTGAAATAGTTGTTGTTGTCCGCGCCGTCCAATGTGAACACGTTCTGGTCAAAGCCCGCCCCGTTGACGCTGAATGCGTCCTCGACGAAATTTTGGCGTCGGCTGGGGAGCACGCCGGCGGTCAATACCGCCAACTCCTGATAGTTCCTGCCGTTCAGCGGCATCTGCGTGATCGTCGTGTTCTCGATGGCTTGGCCGAGGCTGGATGTCTCGGATTCCAGCAAGGGCAGGTCTGCCGTCACTTCGACGGTTTCGGTCACGGATCCTATTTGCAGTTGCACGTCCACGCGAGCGCGGGACCCGGCGTTGAGAGCGATGTTCGGTCGCAGGAGCGTTTGGAAGCCCTCGCTCGTCGCGCTCAGGTCGTAGTTGCCGATCGGCAATGCCGTGAGCACGTAGTTGCCGGTCTCGCTGCTCTGGGTGCTGTACTCCAAGCCGTTGGCTTGGTGGATCGCTTGCACCTCCGCTCCGGCCACCGCGGCGCCCGACGCGTCTGTCACCAAGCCCGTGATCGTGGCGGTGTCAGTCTGTGCCCAAGCCATCGTTGCAGTTAGCAGGCATGCCAAGGCGCCTGCCGCCACAGTCCTGAATCGCGAATTCCCAGTCATTGATCCGTTCCTCCAGTTGCCCCCGATGCGCTTGCGAATTCCGGTACGCCCTGTGTGTGACGAGAAGCCGGATTTTCGATAGATGCCTATTCAGGCACTCAAGAGCATAGTCAACGTTCACGCCTCCGTCAACTCTTCCCGCCCGACGCCCGCATTCCAATCTCGGGAATCGGTGCTAGGTGTTGAACATCTCCCTTTCGCAATGGTTTGGACCTGCTCCCGCATGCTTATCAGCCCAATCATCAAGGTTGCCTGACGGCCAGCGTCTATACTGAGACTTCTCCGCAGGGCGGAATGGGCGACGCGAATTCTGTACTGTTCGGGGTCTCCGGCGGCATCGCCGCCTACAAGTCCGCCGAGATCGTGCGCGCCTTGCGCGCGGAGGGCTACGCTGTCCAAGCGGTCATGACCCGGGCCGCGACGAAGTTCATCACGCCGTTGACGCTGGCATCGCTGACCGGTCGCAAGGTCATCACAGAGCTCTTCTCGGATAGTTCAGCGGACGCCACTCTGGACAGCGCGATCGAGCATATCCGAGTCGTCCAAGAAGCGGATCTCTTGCTGGTGGCTCCAGCGACGGCGGATCTCTTGGCGAAATTCGCTCTCGGCTTGGCCGACGATTTCTTGACCACGGCGCATCTCGCCTTCGAAGGGCCGCTCGTGCTAGCGCCCGCGATGAACACCCGGATGTGGGAACACCCGGCGACGCGCGAGAACCTAGCGTCACTCCGCGCTCGTGGTGCCACCATCGTGGAGCCCGGCACGGGCGGGCTCGCTTGCGGAACGACCGGCCCCGGTCGCTTGGCCGAGGCCGAGACGATTCTTGAAGCCGTGCGGGCCGCATTGCGCACCCCGGCAGACCTGGATGGCGAGTGCGTGATGGTGACGGCTGGCCCGACTCGCGAGGCACTGGATCCGGTTCGTTTTCTCTCGAATCGCTCCAGCGGTCGGATGGGGTACGCCATCGCCGCGGAAGCCGCGCAGCGCGGGGCGCGAGTGATCTTGGTTTCCGGGCCGGTCGACCTGCCCACACCGCCGCATTGCGAGCGGGTCGATGTGGAAACGGCGGCGCAAATGCATGCTGCGGTGATGGATCGATTGCCGGAGACGAGCGTTGCCGTAATGGCGGCGGCAGTGGCCGATTACCGGCCGGTCTCGCAGACCTCCAGCAAGCTCAAGAGGCGCGATGGCGTCCCGGCGGTCGAACTGGAGGAGACTTCTGACATCCTCAGGGAGGTCTGCCAGCAAGAGCGCGCCACCGTAGTTGTCGGATTCGCCGCGGAAACGGATGACTTGGAGGCGAACGCCCGGAGGAAGCTGGCCGCGAAGGGTTGCGACTTGATCGTCGCCAATCCGGTCGGAGGGTCCACGGGCTTCGATGTCGACATCAACCAGGGAATGCTGATCCACGCGGATGGCACGGTTGATCTCCTCGAGCCGATGAGCAAGCGCCGCATGGCCGCAAGGATCTTGGACGCGACCAAGGCGTTGCGCGGGCGCAAGGCCGCTTGAAGGGGACACCTAGCTATGTCTGTCGCGATTCGCGAATACTTGGAGTTCTACCGGGACCTCGGCATCGACGAGGTATTCGTCGACCCGCAAGCGGCGGCGACTGCGACCGAATCCGGCGAGTCCGGAGCGAAACAGGTCGCCGGACTGAAGGTCATTCAGGACGATATCGGGGATTGCACGCGGTGCAGGCTGCATCAAGGCCGCAAGACCATTGTGTTCGGCAGCGGCAATCCCGCGGCGCAGCTCGTATTCGTAGGAGAAGGGCCTGGCGAGCAGGAAGACGAGCAAGGCCTGCCGTTCGTCGGCCGGGCCGGGCAACTGCTGACGAGGATGATCGATGGCACGGCCGAGAGGATCGGACTCCCGATTCGCCGGGACGACGTTTATATCTGTAACGTCGTCAAGTGCCGGCCGCCCAAGAACCGCGCCCCCGAGCCGGACGAGATGGAGGTCTGCGGCCAGTTCCTAGCACGCCAGATCGAGGTTCTCCAGCCCAAGGCGATTTGCGTCTTGGGAGCAACGGCAGCGAAGGCTCTGCTCAAGCCCGCGGTTGGGATCATGAAGCTGCGCGGGAATTGGCAGAAATGGGGCGACATCCCCGTCATGCCGACCTACCACCCCTCCTACTTGTTGCGCGGGTACAACAAAGCCGGCAAGCGCGAGGCGTTCGAGGACCTGAAGAAGGTCTTTGAATACGTCTACGGCGAGGGGTAGGTGCGCTGTCTAGCGTTCGACCCGGCCCGATCCGCCGCCGCGCATCAATGCCATCACCTCGCTAGCGGAAAAGCGATTGAAGTCGCCGGGCACGGAGTGCTTGAGGCAGGATGCCGCGACCGCGAATTCGAGAGCTTGGTCCATGTCGTCCGGGAAAATGTGCAACCCGCCGATCAGACCTCCCGAGAACGAATCCCCGCCGCCCACGCGGTCGACGATATGAGTGATCTCGTACCTACGGCTGAGACGAAAGCTGCTGCCGTCGTGCAGGCAGGCGGACCAGCCGTTGTGGGAGGCGGAAACGGACTCGCGCAGCGTGATGGCTTGCATCTTGAGGTTGGGGTAGGTCGCCAGCACTTTGGATGCAAGCTGCTCGTAGCGGTCCACGTCGAGGCTCCCCGATTCGACATCGACATCGTCGAGCGAGATGCCTAGGGACTTCTGGCAATCCTCCTCGTTGGCAATGCCAACGTCGACATAGCGCACGACCTCAGCCATCACCTCCGGAGCGCTCTTGCCGTACTTCCAGAGCTTCTTGCGAAAGTTGTAATCGCACGACACGGTGAGGCCCTTGCTCTTGGCAGCGCGCACCGCTTCTAACGAGAGGTCCGCGCAGCCTTGGCTGAGGGCGGGCGTGATGCCGGTGATGTGGAACCACGTCGCATCCGCGAAGACCGCGTCCCAGTCGAAGTCGCCAGGGCCCGCCATGGCCATGGAACTGTCGGCCCGGTCGTACAGCACCTTGGACGGCCGTTGGTTCGCGCCCGTCTCGAGGAAATAGATGCCCATGCGGCCAGGCTTCCGGACAATCCGACTGCAGTCGACCCCGAAACCTTGGAGTTCCGAGATGCACCCTTCGGACAGGAAGTTCCCGTCCGGCAGGGCTGTGACGAAGGAACTCGGGATCCCGTAGTTCGCCGTCGACACCGCTACGTTCGCCTCGCCGCCGCCAAACGTCGCGACGAACGTCGGAGACTGCAACGGTCGTTCTAGGTTAGGTGGGGCGAGACGCAACATGATCTCGCCCAGAGTCACCACTCGGGCCATGATTCGATCTCTCTAAGGACGGTTCGCGAATGCCGGGAACCGTCTGCCCAGAGTATCACTCCGCCAAGCCGACGCATTGGCAATCCGGCCAGCTGTCGGCTCGCCCGCGGAATAAGCACCATGCTCGGACTCCCGCGATTCTGCGTCCGCCAGCAGGTTCCCAGTTTGCATCCAAGAGAGCGGTCGCTCTCTTGGCAGTGGGTCCATTGAGTCTAGATCTCGGCTACTTTGCCACGGGCAGGATAGGTTACCCGAAGCCCCTCTACAGTGCCTTAGCGTCCAGCATCCTCGAGCTTCGCTAGCAACTCCGCAACCCGCTGAACAGACCGTGCGGGCAAGTTCGCATGCGGGAACACCGCTTTGTGAATCTCTCGTACCTCGGTCATCGTCGCGATACCGATTTCGCGAACCAAGGTCGTGATGTCTTCGAGATCCTTGTCGCGGGCGGCATGGACCTTCATCGCCAGCAAGTGGCGCGCGGAGGCACCCGTCACCACCAAGTGCGGTGAGTCGAATATCATTCTCGCGCAAAGATCGGGTTCGGGTGGCATGACCGACAGGTGTCTGACGTTGTCGTTGAGCCAATCGCGGGGCAAGCCCCGTTCCGCCGCTACCTCGCGGGCGGCTTCAACGACACTTCCCGTCTCGTCCACGATCAAGGCGTCCACATCGAACGTAGTGCCGCTACGCCGGTAGGTCAAGGACATCGCGGCGCCTCCAACGATGTAGACGTGCGCTCGCAGATGCTTCTTCCGCATGCGCTCGGAGAGTGCTTCGAGGGCGTCTAGAATCGCATCCCTGTCAAGGGACCCATGCATGAATCTCGCCTCCCCGAGAGTCCAGTTCGGTGGGGTCGGGCAGGGCCCCGTGTCGTATGAACGCGGCCGGGCAATAGAGTATTGAATCCGCTGCGACGGTCGGATTGCTTGAGATCACCCACGGAATGGATAGGAATCGCTCGGGTTCCTCGACCCAAGCAGGCACGCTGTGGTCGTGCAGGCGGGCGATGTGTTCGACGACCGCTGCCAACAATGCATCCCAGCGCGTTCCGGTCAGGGCAGGTGGATCCTCCAAGGCTGCCAGTTGGCCTTCACGCGACTCTTGGTGGAAGCGCCGGGGCAGATCGTGCATGATCATGCGAAACCGGTGTGCATCGTCATGAGCCTCTCGAATCACGTCGCCGTATAGCGCGACGCGAAAGCGCCCGTGAATCGCGTCCTGCAAGCCCCGCCCTCTCTATGGAAGCAAATCTGTCCCGAACCAATGGTTCAACCCTTCAGTGTCGCTCAACAGAGAGATGAGAGTCTGAATCCAGTCACGATCACGCGACATAACGGGTCAATCCTCGACACAAACGGTCTTGCAGTCTTGTACCGACTCCAGCTCAATCTCGATTGGCTTGCGCGATGCCGGGCGACAGCGGCCGATGTCGACGCACGGGTACAATCGGGCTGACATGTCGGCTCTGAAGTACGGTCCCGCCATCTACTTGGTCGTTTGCGTGATCGGTCTCTGGGCGCAAGAGCCGGTCGACTATCCGTACGACCAAATCTACACGCAGCAGGGCGGCCATCGATTCCAGCCGACGGTCCGCGAAGAATGCCGCAGCGTGGTGCTCGACAGCGCCGGGAACGTCTACACCGTCGGTGTGCAGTCCAACGGTCCCGACACTCTCAACTCCACCCGGCAGTTCGTTTCGCTCGGCCGCTGGCAGCGAGACCACTGGTCCGCGCTCGCGAAGGTGAGCCTGCGAGACGGATACGCATACAACCCGGCGATGGCTGCCGATGGCGACGGCGGACTCTGGATCGCGTGGTCCGAATTCAATCAAGTCGAGCGAGATTGGGCCGTATACGCCAGGTACTGGGACGGCGATTCGCTCGGCAGTGCCGCGCAAATCAGCACTGGGCTGGGCCCTGACATGCGGCCGACCGTCGCCGTGCGTTCCGACGGCACGCCCGTCATCGCGTGGGAAACCGCCGAGCGGGGCGCGATTCGGATAGCCGTGGCCAGCCGCGCCGGAGAGCGGTGGAATACCGAGATTCTCACGCCGGATGCAGGCTTCAACTTCCGCCCCAACTTAGCGGTCGCGCCCGACGGGACAGTCTGGCTTGCCTATGACCGGTGGGTGGACGGGGACTACGACGTGTTCGTCCGAACCGCCGGCGATGGCGAGTGGTCCGATGAGATTGCCTTCTTCGCATCGTCCCAAGACG
Source organism: Bryobacterales bacterium (assembly GCA_965242625.1). Lineage (GTDB taxonomy): Bacteria > Acidobacteriota > Terriglobia > Bryobacterales > UBA6623 > VXMF01. The sequence continues at coordinate 4,161,305 of CBDEST010000005.1, forward strand.
AGCAGCGACCGACGATCAGGTTCGCCGCGGACGGAACGGCTTGGATCCACTCCTCGAAACGCATTGAGGGCGTCAAGGACGGACAGCGCTACACGCTGCCCGCAACGGCCGCCCAATTCATCGACGGATTGAACCGCCTCGACGAGTTTCAGATTGATCGGTCGGGACGGTTCTGGTTCTTTCACCAAGCCGCATCGTTCCATCCGGGCAACCCGGGTTATCGGGCCGGTCGCACGCCGACTTCCGCCGGGGCTTGGTTCGACGGACAGCGATTGCAGCCCTTCCAACTCGAGGTCGCGATGGGCTATCGAGCACCGACATTCGTCGGCGACGGCTCCTTCTGGCACGCGACCGACATGATGGTTTACCGCAAGGTCATCGAACCCGTCCAGGCGTCCGTGCGCGGCGAAGCGCGTCCCGGTCCGCTCGGCGAGCGGAAGTCCCCGCGACCGCTCGCCGACCACGTGCCGCACCAAACGCTTGATGTTGGCGGCGAGACGTACACGCTCTACTTTGGCGAGCTGCACACACATCTGGGCGAGTATCCGAGTGATCGCATCATCGAACTCTGGACAGACCGCTACTACCTCAACGCGATGCGCTCGCAGGTCTTGGATATCGCGGCGTCATCCGACCACGACTGGCCTTGGATGACCAACTCGAAGTACCGCGTCGAGCAGGCCTACGCCAAGGTCTTCTCCTTTTCCGGGAAGTTCGAGGGCTTCACCAGCTACGAGTGGAGCGGCGATGCCGCCGGAAGACGGCGTTACGGGGATCGGACGATCGTGTTCTCCCGCTCCTACAACGAGATCTTTCGGATCACAGATCCCGCGAGCAACGAGGTCGAGGAATTGCACCGCCTTCTCGCTGGCCAGAACGCCATTGATTGGGCGCACCACGTGGGTGCGCCCTGGGGCGTGATGGATTGGACGAAGCATGATCCCGTCGCCGAGCCGGTAATGGAGATCACGTCCGGTCACGGCATTTACGAGACGTATGACAGGTCGCGGGCCGTGCCGGACTGGCTCCGCCGACCGCCGGTGGGGAAGAGCTCGATTCAAGACGGACTCTCGTACGGCAAGAAGTTCGGGTTCGTCGGTTCCAGCGACCGCCACGACGGGATTAGCGGCTACGACACCGGCATGTTCGGAGTGTTCGCCAAGGAACTCAGCCGCGAAGCGGTGGTCGAAGCCCTCCGCGCCCGACGCAGCTTCGCGATTCGGGGTGGTGAGCCGATGCTCGTCGATTTTCGGGTGAACGGAGTTTTCCAAGGCGGCGAGGCAGCTGGCGGCACCGAGCCGCCGCTTCTGTCGGTCTCGGTGAGGGCTCAGTCGCCGGTGGAAAAGATCGAGGTGGTTCGTAACGGCGCATTCGTGTACACCCACACGGGCGGGGGAGGGAACCAGGACGGGTTTGAATATCAGGACACCGCTACGCCGGAATCGGGAACCTATTACTACGTGAGGGTTTGGCTAGAGGGGCGCAAACCCATTCTGCAGGGTGGACGGGGCGAAACAGGCAAGTACGCATGGAGTTCGCCGGTCTGGATCCAATAGGTTCGATTTGCGGGAACCCATTTAACGAGCCTCCGCATCCGTGTGCGGATGCGATTCGGCAGGCTCGGTCAGTAGCGGCCGGGTCGAATCCCCCGCGTCGGCTCGAGGGGAAAGGTCAGCCCTTGCTTGCGGACGCAGCGCGAAGCTGCGACTTCTGGACCTTGCCCATGGCATTCCGCGGAAGTCGATCCACGAATTGCACCCGTTTCGGAGTCTTGTAACCCGCTAGGCGCTGACGGCAGTGCTGGAGCAGAAGCGGCTCAGTGACGTGCCGTCCATCAGTGACGACGAACGCTGTGACGGCTTCTCCCCATTCCGGATCCGGCAGGCCCACGACCGCGCATTGCGAGACGCACGGGTGCTCGGTCATGACCCGCTCGACTTCGCTCGGATACACGTTGAATCCGCCGCTGATGATCAAATCGGAGCTACGCCCCTTGATTTCGTAGCGGCCGCGGGAGTCCCGAATGCCTAGATCCCCCGTGCGGAACCATCCGTCGGGGGCGAACGATCTCTTGGTCTTTTCGGGGTCTCTCCAGTACCCGCCAAACACGTGCTCCCCGCGCGTTTGGAATTCGCCGATCTTTCCCGGTGGCAGGCTAGTCCCCGTGTTCGGGTCCACCACGCGCATTTCTACCCCGGGCAGCGGAAAGCCGACCTGCCCTGGGATTCGCTCGCCATCGAGCGGGTTCGAGGTCATGATGCCGGTCTCCGTCATGCCGTAACGCTCGACGACGCGCACCCCGAACCGATCCGCAATTGCTTCGAAAGCGTCGACGGGTAGCCTGTCCGACCCTGACGTCATCAGCCGCATGTGACGGAGATCGCAATCTTGGGAATCCGTCGCGGCGAGCAGCCGCCGGTAGATCGTCGGCACGCCCATGAAGACTGTGCAGTGCTCTTTGCGCAGTTCGTCTAGCGTCACGCTGGCGTCGAACTTGGAGTGCATGATGCAAGCCGCGCCGGCATGTAACGCGCCATGTAATGCCACTAGCAGGCCATGAACGTGAAATAACGGCAGCACGTGCAGCAGCACGTCGTCGTTACGCCAACCCCAAGCCTGTCCGAGCATGTTCATATTGGCGGTCAAGCTCGCGTGGGACATGCAGGCTCCCTTCGGGCGTCCAGTCGTGCCGCTCGTATAGAGCATCAGTGCCGTCTGATCCACCGGAAATTGCTTGTCCGCGAGGTCCATGCCCGTCTTGGGCAAATCCGTCGCGAAGTTGTCGGGATCGATCCTCTTCACCGTCGCGGGCACGGCGTGACTCAGTTTCGTCGCGGTCTCGTCCCAACTCGAGGCGTCCGGGCCGACCACGAGCCTTGCCTCAGAGTCGAGCAGCAGGTACTCGAGTTCGGCGGACGAGTACGAGGGGTTCAGCGGCATGGACACCGCACCCATGCCGCACGCCGCCAAGTGCAACTGCAGGCCCGTCACGGACTTTGGGAGACAGACCGCAACGCGGTCTCCCGGCACGACTCCTTGACGTTCGAGCCAAGCAGCGGTTCGAGCGGTTCGATTCAACAGATCCGAGTAGGTAGCGACTTCGGTGGTTCGCTCCCCGCGAAACTCCAAGGCGAGCTTGTTCGGCTGTGTCCGGCAAGTCGCGTAGAGTTGCTCCATGAAGAGCGGGTCGGTCAGCGCTCCCGAACTTGGGTGTCGGCTACGCACTCTTCTATCTTGCTCGGATTCGCTGGCGTACCAATAGCCGAGTCATTGAATTGACAGCGTGACGCACTGATCTGGGACTCTTGGGTCAGCTCGATTGACCGCCGGTCCGATACGGAGCCTACCGCTCCTGCCAGTAGAGGAATCCGTCCTCGGCTCCGATCAGCAACTCCCTCTTCCCGTTGCCATTCCAGTCGACGGTAGTCGGACTGGTCGTGTGTCCAGCCAGTTTGGTCTGAGTCAGGGGTCCTTTGTCGACCAGAACAGTAAATCCGTCCCGTGTCCCTTCGTTCCTCATCCAGTGGACGCTGGTGCTGTTTGCCATTAGGTCGGGCAGTCCGTCGCCGTCCCAATCTGCGATATCGATCTTGCGGCGACCGCTCTTGCCGGCGCGGCCAGCGTTGAGTCGCAACAGGCCCGGAACCTCGTTCAGCTCGCGGTGTTTGGAGTCGTAGGCAGATGCCGGCATGGACCGGAAAATGCGGCGACCGGGTGCGAGCAACAGCTCGCCTCGCTTGCGAATCCGCCGAAACCACGCCAAGTAACCCTCGTGATCCAGCATGATCAGATCCATGAGACCGTCGCCGTCCCAGTCGGTTGCGACAGGGCGTGTGCGCCATTGCGTGGAGAGTTCGTCGGCGCTTGGATTCCACCAATTCCATGGCGGCTTGGGAGGACGGCCGTCCCAGTCGACCCGCACCGGACGTCCGGCCTCCAGAGATGGATTGCCGGGAGTTCCTTTGTTGCGGTACCAGACCACTCTTCCCCAGATGGAGTTTGCGAGCAGGTCCGCCTGGCCGTCGCCGTCCCAATCGGCGACGCTCACTGTCGTGTATCCCCACTTTGCTTCGCACGGTCCTTGGATCGATCCGTTGGGACCCGCTTGAATCCGAATCACGTCGCCGTCGGCGGTCAGCTTCCGAGGGGCTGCGAAGCGAGGTGGAAGCCCGCCGAGGTTCTCGATCCATCCGATGTATCCCGCGGTGTTGCCTGCCACGATGTCTTCATCGCCGTCGTCATCCCAGTCGAACCCTTGCGGCGTCACAAGTGCGCCGAACTTGACGTAGCGGGCTTCCTGTTGGAAGTACTTGGGGTTCCGGAACACCGGCATCTCGTCCTCGATCGTGCCTGTGTTCTCGATGAATGCTACGCGGCCATCTTCGTCGCCGACTACCAGATCCCAATCTCCGTCCCGGTCCCAGTCCACGGCCGTTGGCGTAATCATTTGCAAATCCATGGCGATCGGCTCTCCCCGATAAGCGAGACGGCGACCCGCTGCGAGTTCCGGCGACGCTCGCGTGCCCACGTTCTCGAAGTAGGTGAATCCATCGAGGAACTCACCGCAAATCAGGTCAAGGTCGCCGTCCGAATCGAAGTCCGCAAAGCTCGGGCTGGGCATGCCGTATACATCAATGTCGCGTCCATCCGCCGTGAGCCTCCGCGGCTCTCCGAACGAGCCGTCTTCGTTGCGCAGGGCGAGGTACACATACCCGTGGAGCGGTCCGTTCGTCCAGTGCCCCGTTTCGTCGAACGCGTCGTCCCAGCCGTACTCGGCCCAATCTCCGACGCCGACCACGAGATCGAGGTCGCCGTCACCCTCCCAATCTACGAACTTCCATTGGTTGGCGCGGACGCGGCCTGCGGAGCTGTGGACCTCCGCGACAGGAAGGACGATGCCTTGCCCAGCCCCGAACGCCTGCTGCCTGAACTCGTCGTGGCGTTCGCCCGGCGTGGTGATCACCGGGTCGAATCCCTCGCTATGCGAGATCTGGGAGTTCGTGCGGTAGTCTCCGATCCGAACCGCCGGGCGAAAGACGGGCATCGGGCTGGGCGCTGATGGGTCGCTCGGATTCTCGAAGAAGTACGTTCCCTCGTAGGGCAAGCCGCCGCTCGACACCACTAGGTCAAGGTCGCCATCGCCGTCGTAGTCCATGGGCAGGGGCCAAGCCCAGAGACCGACGCCGAGATCGACTACGAGGCCGGGGTTGTTGTATCGGACCCGCTGGGGTTCGGACGCGGAGAGGGATGGGATCAGGCTTGCGGCCATGAGTCCGAGGAGGAATCGCACTGAAACACTCTGACACTTGGAGGCTCCCGCCGCAATCCACACATCCCCAGCAGCGCAAGGATCAGATCACATGACCGTGGCGGGCGAGACTGGATCCAGCGAGCAGGGCAGTGGCGGTTCGGTTCCCCGGGCTATCAAGATTCGCGAGCAATGGAAGGCCGAGACTGAAATCGGGAACCTACGCGACAGATACAACTGGATCCCAATCTGCCCTTGCGGGTCATTGGCCGGACTACCCCGTTCTCCCAAGCGCGCCAGATGACCGAAGCTCTGGCACATCCTGACCTCGTGTCTGAGCATCGGCATGCCGATCGAGGCGGCGTTGCAGATCCCGAGGCCGATCCAGAACTTGCGATAGTCGAGGCGGGACGTTTCGTGCGGCTTACGATGCAGCCCCGGCTCGCCCGACTGGGAAGTCCACGATCAGCCGGATCGACTCTCCGTCGCGCAAGTGGCACGGGGTTCCGTCCGGGTACTCAGGCGTATCGGAATGCCAGGACTTGCAGACCAGATCCGCGCAGCTCTGGAGCACGGACTGGTCTATGCGCTTGCCCTCTGCCCACGCACGGACGTAGTGATGATTGCCGTGGGTGTCGATAGCCGCCTCCACGGTTACGGTGCCGTAGTTGTCTTGCGGGATCTCGCAATCCGGCCGGTGCCTGGGTGTGCGGAGCGTCCCCGCCAGACCCGCCCCGACTAGGCGGTCGGGGAAGTACAGCCAGAACCGAGCCGTCCCGAATCCCTTTCCCTTGCGCTTCCCGATCCGCATCGGTACTCTCCTCTCCACTTTCTCTGTTCCACCCGCCGCCAGCGTTGCCCACGGCGCCGATCCGCTCGTACGCCCTCGACAGTGAGGTGATGATCGACTACCTGACCAGCGCTGCAGCCAAGAGCCACTGGACGCCAAGCGCGAGTCCGTCCCAAAGCATCGTGTCGCGTACCCTACATCCAATATGATCGAACTGGCCACTATAGGTCGACTGGGGCCTCGTTTGACGCAGTTTCAGATTCGTTGCATGCAGTGTTCAGTCGCGCATTGGCACGAGCGCGTCGATGTGTCTAGAATTCGAGAATAGGGCGGCCGACTTGCACACGCAGTCCATTGAGCAGATCCATCGCGAGATCGCCGACGAGTTCGAGTTTCTCGACGACTGGATGGACAGGTACCAGCACATCATCGACCTCGGGCGCAAACTCCCAGAGTATCCAGCGAAGTACCTGACCGACGACCACAAGGTGAAGGGCTGCCAGGCGCAAGTCTGGTTTCACGCAGAGGAGCGCGACGGGAGGCTGTACTTCCTAGCGACCAGCGACGCGGCGATCGTGTCCGGGCTGGTCGCGTTGCTGCTCAGGGCCTACTCCGGCTTCGCGCCGCGGACGATCCTTGCAGCAGGCCATGGCTTCATCGACGAGATCGGCCTGACCCAGCATCTGAGTCCGACCCGCGGCAACGGGTTGTACGCAATGCTCCGGACGATCCGCAGGTTCGCGGCCGACGCGTGTGCCAAGTAGACGATAATGACGAGGCGGGTCTATATTTCGAGTTCATCCGTGTCGATTGGATCGGCAAGGATCCTCTACCACTTGGTACACGTCGGCGTTTCGGTTCTCGGCAAATCTTGGAATGATAGGGCGAATTTCAAGGTGTCCGGTGCCGTCTTGTGCGACATCTCTATAGATCCAATCCGTACTATGTAATAGGTGAATAGTGTGGCAAGTAGCGACTCATATTGGGTTCATATTTGTTGCAAAAAATGTTATGCTTGACCACAATTGACAACCCACCATTCGTTTAGTCGTCATGGTATGAATCGAATCAACATAGATATGAATGCTGTACGCATGTACCATAAACCGATATTCTTGAGCGTATATCAGTTTTAATATAAATCATCGGTTACGCTCTATTGCCTAGCAACTTCTCAATCCATATGCGTAACAACAGTTTCCATTTTCACTCAATGTCGTACTAAATATATTGATCCAACTATCTTTGGTTTTCACTCGTCAATTTCACCCAATACACGCATTTATTGGAACCATACCTGACGAACCATGCGAACTGCACGATCAGATCGGTATTACCCGGATTCTGGCCGTGCAATGGTCTATCCATGCGGGAGCAGTGTCACGCGCATTCCCGCGAACGGGTGAGTATCGAGGCAACTATGGCCTCCACGATGTTTACCGCTTCTCGGTGACACAGGAGTCAGTCTTCGGGAGTTTGAGCGGCGAGGCGTAATGGACGGTTGCGCTCAGTTGGAAGCGCAAGGGGACTGAGGAGCAGTGCGTCGGAGCGGTCAGCGTCCCGAGGTTCTTCCCCAAGGTCGCGGGGCCGGACGGGGTTTGGGGACTGGCCCGCAGGCTGTCCCCAGCATGCCCTCCCGGCCCCGTGGGGATATAATTCGAGTTTGGGGCCCGTTTCCGGGATTGTTTCGACATGGCGAATGGTTCCACTGGTGTAAAGTTCGTGCTGACCGCTCCCGACACCGAGAGCACGGAGCAAGCGTTCAGCCCATGGAAGCAGATGATGTACGCGTCGGCTCCGGCGCAGTTTGTCCCCCGCTGGTTCTACAAGGGGAAGTTTGAGCAACCTCGCTACGCCGACGGCAGCGCGAAGGTGATGCCCTACGGTGTCCGCGTCGCCGAGGAAATCCTCCTCCGCGACTACCCTGCGGATGACGTGGTCGTCTGCTACCCGGACGACCTCGATCAGTTCGTGGGACCGCGGACGGTCGCGGTCGGCGTCGGTGCCCACAACCCCATCGGCACCGCCTTCTCGACCGGAGTCTACTCCAACATCTTCGGGTCATCGGCGCGGCCGATCAACGCCGCCGAATCCGAACGCGTGTACCGGCATCCCGCGATTCGCCGGCACAAGCCCAAGATCATCGTCGGCGGTGCCGGGGCTTGGCAGATCGACAAGACGAATTCCCGGGAGCGGCTGGGCGTCGACTGCATCATCAACGGTCGCGCCGAGTCAAGAATCCTCGAAATGTTTCGGCTGGCCGAGGACGGCAAGGAACTGCCGCCCACGGTCCAGGCATCGGAGCCAAGTGTCGAGGATCTGGTGATTCCTCGCAAGCGGTCCACATATGGGATCGTCGAGATGAATCGCGGGTGCGGCCGCCAGTGTGCCTTCTGCTCCCCCACGCTCGAAACGCGAATCTCCGTGCCGATGCCGGATGTCATGCGGGCGGTTCGCGCGAACACAGAGAACGAGGGGCGAATCATCTTCCCGGTTTCGGAGGACGTGTTCATCTACGGGGCGTCAGCTCCGTTCTACATCCCGAATCCGAATCAGCTCCTGAACTTCTACGGTTCGATCGCCGAAGTGCCCGGCGTCGACTACTTGCCCCTGTCGCATGCGACGATCGCGCCTGCGGTTGTGAATCCCGGCCTGATCCGGGATCTCTCGAATGTCCTGCTGCCCAAGAGTGCCTTGCAGAACCGCAATTCCACCCACTCGGACAAACGCTTCTTGGCACCGCTGATCGGGATCGAGACCGGCTCTCCGCGGCTGGCCGCTCTCACGATGTCGGGCAAGTCCCTGCCGTTCGATATCCGCGACTGGCAAGAGATCGTTGTCGAAGGCACGAATATCCTCAATGACAACAACTGGTTCCCGGTATACACGTTCATCGTGGGCCTCCCGAACGAGACCGACGACGACATCAAGCAGTCGCTCGAGTTACTGCACCGTTTGAAACACAACAGGGTGCTGTACGTGCCTTCGATCTTCACGCCGCTCGAGGACACCCGCATGGGGTCCGGCCATGCCATGAAGGCCCGTGAACTCACGCAGCTCCAGTGGGAATTCATCATGACTGCTTGGAAGCAGAGCAGGGACTTCGGAGAGATGCGAGATCGGTCTCGGAAATACTTCCAGATCGGGACGAAGGTCTTTTATCACCTCCGCGGCAAGTACGTGCATGGTCCGGCGTTCAAGTGGCCTGCGATGCGCTTTGCGGGTGATCCCGAGGAGAAGCTCTCGCAACACCTGCACCTGAACTGGGATGCGGAACCGACTACGGAAGTGCAGGCCCCGCGCTTGATTCCGAAGCATCGCAAGCAGACGCTCGAAGAGTTGGCGCGGATCAACGATACGCAGCCGTTTCACATCTATGGCACGTCCCGGGTCAAGGATGAGTCCGCACTCACGGATTCGCCGCTGAGGGTCATCGTGAATGAGTCCAGCGGCCGAATGAGCACGGAGAGCCCCGTGCGAAGTGGCAGCACTCCGGAGAGTGAGGTTGCGGACGAGGCGGTTGAGGAACCGGTCGCTGTCGGCTGACCTGTTCGGCAGCGGTCGCTGAGGCTGCTTGCAGAGAGACTTTGAGGCTCTGCGGCAGCCTTGCTGGGCCAATAGGTGTGCTGCCGCTCTTCCAATCCCATCGCGTCCAGCCCAGCCGGGCCTTCCAGAGGACGCACTGCTGGTCTCCCTGAATCAGGGTTTCCCGATCATTGTCGATGAGTCGACGCGGCTGACATCCGCTACACGTTCGATCGGACCGCCCACGATGAACGCCGCGACGACCGACAAGGGGGTAATCAGGCTCACACCCACCAGCACGAGTTCATAGCTGCCGGTCGTGTCGAGCACCCACCCGATCAGGAAATTGGTGAGTACGATGCCGGCGCTGCCACCGGTGCCGGAGAAGCCGAATGCCGTACCGACGAACGGTGCCGGAAAATAGTCGGTGGGCAGGTTCAGCATATTGACCGAAACGATCTTGTAGCCCAGAGCGCCGCCGACGATGAAGGCCATGGCGGCCCAAATGCTCGATACGTATGCGGTCCCTATCCCGACAGCAGCCAGCGCGCCCGCAACGCAGAACACCGTCTTCCGAGCGCGATTCACGGACCAGCCCCTCGCGATGAGCCAGGAGGTCACGCCGGAACCGCCCAGATCGCCTACGCCTGAGGCCACAAAGGGGATCCAAGCCATCAACGCGATCGCGGAGAGGTCGAGTCCGCGCTCCCGCGCAAGGTACTCGGGAATCCAGAACGCATAGAATCCCCACGCTCCGGCATTGATGAACCGCCCGACAAAGGGGGACCAAGCTTGCCGGTATTGGATCAGTCGCAGCCATCCAACTTGCTGTTGCGGCGAGGATCGCGCGGTCGCAGGCTCCGTCTCGCCCGCGACCGCGAGCCAGAGCGGGATCAGCAGGAAGCCAGCTAGACCGACAGTGACGAACGCGACTCGCCAACCAAACGCCACGGCCAGAGCGCCGACGATCGGAACCGTGAGCGCCGATCCCAGGCTGCTGCCGAGGTTCACCATCCCCACGCCGAGGGACTTCATCGGTCCGCGCACGCGGTAAGCCACGGCCTTCATGGCAGCCGGCCACACCCCGCCCTCGCCGACTGCCAGCAGGAAGCGATAGGCGGCTAGTGATCGATATCCGGTCGATAGGGCATGAAGCGCTCCGGTGATCGACCACCAGACGATGTAGAGCGAGAGCGCTCGGCGAAAGCCGAGCAGGTCCGCCAAGCGTCCCCCGACGCTGTACATGATCATGTAGGTGACCATGAAGCAGTTCACGACCAACGCGTACTGCGTGTTCGTCATGCCGAACTCGTCGCGTAGCGTGGGTGCTAGGACGGAGATAGCGATCCGGTCTAGATAGCTCGTCGTCGTGCAGGCAAGCAAGACAAAGAGCAGGAGCCACGGAGTCTTGACTTCGCTCTGTGCGGAGTCCGGTGCAGGGACTGATCGCATCGCTCGGCCCGACCGTCGAGCGTCCGGCCAACGGACAGTGACCGGGTTTTCGACGGCAACCTATCATATGGGAAGCCGGTTCCGGGATCGTTGGCAGGACAGAACTTGCAGGGAATGACCTACGGAAGGGCTCTCGAGGGCCTCAGGATTCTCGATGTCGCCGGCACGGTCGCGGCCGGCTACTGCGGAAAGCTGTTCGCCGATCAAGGCGCCGAAGTGGTGCTGGCGGAGCCGCCGGAGGGGTTCCCCACCCGCCACATGCCTCCCTTCGCACCGGGTGTTGCCGACCCTGAAGCAAGCGGCATGCACCTGTATCTGAGCACCAACAAGCGCAGTGCCGTTTGCCGGCGTCCGACCGAATTGCTGAAGCTGGCCCGGGGGGCGTCCATCGTGATCGATGCAGGAGTCGGCGACGATCGTCCGCTCACCACCACCCAGCTAGCTGCGTTGTCACCCAATGCCTTGCTGGTGTCGATCACTTGGTTCGGACAGGACGGGCCGTATGCGGACTTCGAAGGGACGGACGCCGTGTGCCAAGCCCTTACTTCTCAAATCGATTGGCTTGGGGAGCCGGACGCGGAACCGATGATGCCTGGCGGATACCAAGCCCAGTTCATAGCCGGGGTGACGGCTTTCGTCGGGGCCATGGGCCAGGTTCTTGCTCGCGAATTCGGCAAGGTCAGCGGAACAGGCCATCTCGATGTGTCGATCTTGGAGTCCAATCTGTGCTTCACCGAAATCGAGGTCATGCGCGCATTCAAGGGCATGCCCACACGAACCAGGATCGGAGTGAATCGCTTTCGTACCACCTATCCGCTCGGAATCTATCCTTGCTCGGATGGCTGGCTGGGAGTGACCGTACTGACGCCCAGCCAGTGGGACGGGCTCTGCCAACTCCTCGGCTTGGAGCGTCTTGCCGCGGTCAAGAAGTACCGGGAAGGCGCGGCGCGCCTGCGCGATGCCGACGAGATTGACCTCCAGATCGCCGAGAGCGTGCGCGGCAAGAGCGCGCAGGAACTCTCGGCACGGGGCCAAGCCTTGGGTGTCCCCCTCGCTATCGTCCCGACGATGGAGCAGCTTGTCGGTGTCGACCAGTACGTGGAGCGTGGCGCGTTCGGTGAAGTCCGGCATCCTGACGTAGGCTCGTTGCAACTCCCCGTCACGCCATTCCGGCTCTACGGCTGTCCGGCAGTCGCAGGGGGTTCGGTAGCGCGGCTGGGAGCGGACACGGAAGCGCTGTTGGCACCGTCGGAGGCTGCCCCATGAGGATGAGCAAGTCCGAGTTTCTCAGTGATTTCCGCATCGTCGATCTTTCGATGGGCTGGGCCGGACCGCTCGCGACCCGACATCTCGCCGACATGGGAGCGGAAGTCATCAAGATCGAGTCCTGCACGCGCTTTGACTGGTTCCGCGGATGGGAGGCCAGCCAGGATTGGCTTGACGAAAACCAAGCCGAGAAGCATCCTCCGTTCCTCGCGATGAATCGCAACAAGAAGGACGTCACGCTCGACCTCTCCACGGAGCGGGGACGCGATCTGTTGCTACGCCTCGTCGCGGTCTCCGATGCCGTGGTCGAGAACTTCCCCTCGACCGTGCTGCCCAAGCTCAACCTCGGTTACGAGGTCTTTCGGGGCGTGAAGCCCGAGATCGTGATGCTGTCCATGCCGGGGTTCGGCAGCACGGGGCCGTGGAAGGACTACCGGGCCTACGGATCGACCACCGAGCAGGCAGCGGGGCTGCCGCACCTGTCCGGCCGGACCGAGTGGCCGCCGGCAATGGTGCATATCGCCTTGGGCGATGCGGTCGCCGGACTCAACGGCGCCGCCGCCCTCTTGGTTGCGCTCCGGCATCTCAAGCGCACGGGGGAAGGGCAGTTCGTCGATCTCTCCCACGCCGAATGCCTCTTCCCGTTAGGGGCGCATGGCATCGTCGAGCAAGCGCTCACCGGGTCGCCGCCCCCGCGGATCGGAAACAAGTCGCGGCATTGCGCCCCGCACGGCGTGTACCCCTGCAAGGATGGCTGGGTTGTGATCCAAGCTGAGAACGAGGAGCACTGGCAGGGCGTCCAGGCATCGGTGGGGCTGCATGTACTGGGGGCATTCGGCGACTTGCAAGACAGATTGGCCCGAAGCGATGAATTGGACGCGCTGCTGACCAATTGGACGAGCAATCAGTTGGCCGATGACGCCATGCTCGACTTGCAAGGCAACGGAACGCCCGCAGCGATAGTGCGGCAGTCAAAGCACCTGCTGCGCGATCGGCATCTCAATGCCCGCGGCGCATGGGAATTCAGGGAGCACAAATTCATCGGCCGGATTCCGCACGTCATGTCTCCTTATCGAATCAACGGGGAGCCGCTTGCGCTGGGCTGGCCAGCGCCTACCTTGGGCAAGGACAACAAGAAGATACTCGGCGGCCTGCTCGGGATCGGCAATCGCGCGTTGGAAGTGCTTGAACGCGACGGCATCATCGGTAGGCGACCTCGGCTCAGGAAGGCCCCCGCGAATGAAGCTACTCATCGCTAACCGCGGCGAGATCGCCATCCGCATCGCGGCCGCGGCGGCGGACCTCGGCGTCGAAACCGTCGCCGTCTACTCGATGGACGATGCCCGTTCGCTCCACGTGAGGCGGGCGGACCAAGCTGTCGACTTGGACGGCAGCGGAGCCAGCGCCTACTTGGATATCGAGGCCGTCGTTCGTGCGGCGGCCGATGCCGGATGCGATGCGATCCATCCCGGATACGGATTCCTGAGCGAGAACCCTGATTTCGCAAGCGCGTGCGCCGGGGCGGGGATTACGTTCGTCGGCCCGACACCCGCGACTTTGGAATTGTTCGGGGACAAGGCGCAGGCCCGGGCGTTAGCTGACGACTTGGGCATACCGGTGGTGCCGGGCATCTCCGAACCCGTTGGCTTGGAGCAAGCGCGCCAGTTCCTCGAAGACGGACCGGCCGGTTCCTCGATCCTGATCAAGGCGGTCGCCGGCGGTGGCGGGCGCGGAATCCGAGCCGTGTCGAGGGCGGAGGATCTCGAAGCAGCTCACGAGCGAGCGCGTTCGGAAGCGCTTGCCGCGTTCGGACTGGAAGATGTGTTTGTAGAGCGCCTCCTTGGCGGAGTCCGGCACGTGGAAATCCAAATCGCCGCTGACAATGATGGCGAGGTGACTCAATTCGGGGATCGGGATTGCTCTCTGCAGAGACGGCACCAAAAGCTGGTCGAGATCGCACCTGCGCCCAGTCTGCCGGGGTCTGTGCGCCAAGGCATGGTCGCCGCTGCGGTCACGCTTGCAAGGGCTGCGGACTACCGGAACTTGGGGACGTTCGAATTCCTCGTGCAGGGTTCTCATTACCACTTCATTGAGGCTAATGCGCGTTTGCAGGTCGAGCACACCGTCACGGAAGCGGTTGCGGGCGTGGACCTCGTGCAACTGCAGATCCGCTTGGCGCGCGGTGAGACGCTCGAAGAAATCGGTCTGTCACAGTCCCGGATTCCTGAGCCGCGCGGGTCGGCGATCCAAGTTCGCGTCAACATGGAGACCATGCAACCCGATGGCACGGCCCTGCCGTCGGGAGGGGAACTGACAGCGTTCGATCTTCCGAGCGGGCCCGGAATTCGGGTCGACACTTTCGGATGCGCCGGGTTCCAGCCGAGTCCCCACTTCGATTCGCTCCTGGCGAAGGTGATCTGTCACGCCCCTGACTGCGGTGCGGAAGGCGCTCTCGCGAAGGCGTCAAGGGCCTTGAGCGACTTCCGGATTTCGGGCATCGAGACGAACATCGGCTTCTTGCAGAGGTTGTTGCGGCATCCCTCGGTCCAGGGGTGGGATGTCCATACGCGCTTCGTTGACGAGCAGATCGAATCGCTCGCCTCCGGGAGCGAGGTGCCGGGCAGGTTCTTCGAGCCACCAGCAGGACCATCGCCGGGGTCAGGACTGGCAGGGGCGGTCGTCGATTCAGCAGACCCGCTTGCTGTCCTCGCATACGGAAAGTCGGGGGACTCAGACACGCGAGAGCTGAGTTCGCAGCCCGACGAAACGAGGCCCGATGGCGCGACAGCGGTACGTGCCGCGATGCAGGGCACGATCATCAGCATGGAGGCGCAGGTCGGCGACGAGATTCGCTCCACCGACCTCCTGCTGGTGATGGAGTCGATGAAGATGGAGCACGAGATACGAGCCGGAATGGCCGGAATCGTGCGAGAGGTCAGCGTCGTAGCCGGCGATACGGTCTATGCCGGGCATGCTCTCGCATACATCGAACCGCGCGAGTCGGAGACCGAGGAGGAAGGTCAGGCCGAGACCGTCGACCTAGATGCGATCCGCTCCGATCTTGCCGAAGTCTTGGATCGCCACGCAGTCACTCTGGATCACCGTCGTCCCGACGCCGTCGCGAAGCGGCGCAAGACCGGTCAGCGCACGGCTCGGGAAAACGTCGACGTTCTGTGCGATGCGGATAGCTTCGTCGAATACGGCCAGCTCGCCTTGACGCCGGGGACCGGTCTGGATCGCGAGGAAGTCGTAAGCCGGTTTCCCACCGACGGCATGATTACCGGTATCGGGAGCGTCAACGGGTCGCAGTTTCCGGGCGAGCGATCCCGGTGCGTGATTCTGGCCTACGACTACACGGTGCTGGCGGGGACGCAAGGCGTGCTCAATCACGTCAAGACGGATCGGATGCTTGAGTTGGCACTGAAGTGGGAGCGGCCGGTGGTGTTGTTCGCCGAGGGGGGCGGCGGGCGGGCCGGCACCGGAGGCAAGCGCGCGGGAGGCACGTCCACCACCGGTGCGGGGCAGGGGCGGACGGATGACATGTACCGGCCGCTCGACACGCCTTCGTTCGCCACGATGGGCAGCCTGAGCGGATTGGTGCCATTGGTGGGCGTGACTTCGCGGTACTGCTTCGCAGGCAACGCTTCGTTGCTCGGATGTTGCGACGTGATCATCGCGACCGAGAACTCCAGCATCGGCATGGGCGGCCCAGCCTTGATCGAGGGCGGCGGACTCGGGGTGTTCCGTCCGGAAGAGGTCGGACCGATGGGTATTCAGGTTCCCAATGGCGTGGTCGATATCGCGGTCAAGGATGAAGCCGAGGCGGTGGGTGCTGCCAAGCAGTACCTCTCGTACTTCCAAGGGAGCACTACCGGATGGGAGTGCGCCGACCAACGCCTGCTGCGCCAGTGCGTGCCGGAGAACCGCTTGCGGGTCTACGACGTTCGGAACTTGATCCAGACCTTGGCCGACACGGGGAGCGTGCTCGAACTGCGCCCGCGATTCGGTCGCGGCATGATTACCGCGTTGGTGCGTATCGAGGGCTGCCCGGTCGGAATCCTCGCGAACAACCCGCAGTTCCTGTCCGGCGCGATTGACAGCGACGGATCGGACAAGGGCGCCCGCTTCATGCAACTCTGCGATTGCTTCGACATACCGATGGTCGTGCTGTGCGACACGCCCGGCATGATGGTCGGACCCGAAATCGAGCGCACGGCACTTGTAAGGCATTGCAGCCGCCTTTTCGTGACCGGAGCCAATCTGTCCGTGCCGCTGGTGACGATCATCTTGCGCAAGGCTTACGGTCTCGGCGCTCAAGCGATGGCCGGAGGGCACACCAAACGCCCGACGCTCACCGTCGCTTGGCCCACAGCCGAACACGGGGGCATGGGTCTCGAAGGGCAGATGAAGCTGGGATTCCGCAATGAACTGGCGGCGATTGATGACCCCGCGGAACGCGCGGCGCGCTACGACGAACTGGTCGCGGCAGCTTACGAGAGGGGCAAGGCATTGAATGCGGGCGTGGCGTTCGCGTTTGACGATGTCATCGATCCCGCGGACACCCGGCGGTGCATCTCGCGTACGCTCGAGTCCGCACCGAAACCTCCGCCGAGGGCGGGGAAGAAGCGACCGTTCGTCGATACGTGGTAGCGAACGGATTCGGCTGCAAGCGAAACGGGCCCGGTCGTAGCCGTCACCGGCGAGTTCTACTGGTTGCTCACGATCCCTTACCGAAGTGGATCCGCTGGCAGGGTCCGTGATGCTCTCGCCTCGACCTAGGCTGACAGCCGCGACGAGCTTGGTTTCCGACAAGTCCGGGTCGCCCTGTGCATCGACGTCGCATCCTCTTTCGGTCACTCCCCTGATGGAGGGCCCGCCGCCCGGAGGCTGATCGGCCACCGCACAGTGACGAGATTGACGATACCGATCGGAGTCAGTGCCATAACCATTGCGGATCGACCGGTCTGGATCGGAGCCCGGGCGCGGCGTCAACGGAGTTGGACAGATTCGGAGGAGAGTGGCAGGTTGCACTGCCCCTCAACGACCTCGTCAGGATCCCATGTCACGACCCGACCCTTCCCGATCACGCTCAGTTCCTCCTCCACGAACACATGGAAGCCGTGCATAGCCTCGGGTCGCTCCTTGCGCAAGGCGTTCAGCCAATCCACGCACTCGGTGGCTTCGGACGACCGGAGAGGATCGGCTTGCATCTGACACGGGGCACGGATCGGGGTCAGGTAGCCGCTTGATTCGTCTACCGGCACCGCCAGCCGCATCTTACCGCTCTTCAAGGCATCGGCAATGTCCTTGACAGGCAGACCTTGCATTGCATCGCTGAGCCGGTGCGCGTACGCGATGTCCACTATGTCCGGCAACAGAGGATTTACAAAGAAGGCCGCGGTGAGCTTGATCTGTCTCATCAAGTTGAATGGCCGGTAGATGCCGCTACCCCGAAATTGCGAAGTATCGTCAGCGGCAACCGTCGGCAGGCTACACACGGCCAACGCCGCCGCTACGAGTGTACGCCTAAACAAGATTCCACCGAGCACCTGTTCAAGTGTACCGCTGGATCATCAGAAGGATCGGTGCGAGAAAGGAGAGGGCGGAATCCAAGGCTCCCGGAAAACGTTTGTTGGAACGGACGTTCGGCGAATGACTGCGAAACAAGTTGTATGCAGTGCCGTCTGTGCGCAAGGCGTCGGCACCACTTGGAACGCTGCCATCGCAGGAGGATCACATGCCTACGAGCAAGCATGTTTTCGGGCGCACAGACGAGGAACGCTCGATCTGCGAGGAGACCGTGAACAGGCGCGGCCCGTAGGGAATTAGGGTGTGAGTTTCGATGCGCGAGCTTGGGCCGTTTCGCGCACGCGAGCCGAAAGCTTCTCGACCAGTGGGCGGTGAGCGGCCCTGTCCGCTAGGTTGACAGTGCCGAAGCCCAATTCCGCCAGATCGTAGAGTTCCCGACCGATGATCGATCCCTCGCGGTCAATCCATTCGGTGTACCGGTATCGGTCGGTCCGAATGCTGTACCCCATCTGCACCCATTCCTTGTCCGCGAGGTAAGGCCGGGGAAGCTGATTGAACGCGGCATCCTTGCCCGAGGTATCAGGATCGTTAATCAGCGCCATCATGCTTTCGCCCTCGAGACCCGAGGGCGGCTTGATTCCGCACGCATCGCAGAGCGTCGGAAACATATCCACGAATTCCACGATCCCGTCGCAACTGCGGCCTCCCGTCCGCATGCCCGGTACGTGCAGCATCAGCGGAGCCCGGGCGTCCAACTCGAAGTTCGTGGTCTTGGCCCACTGTCCCTGCTCCCCCAAGTGCCAGCCGTGGTCCCCGAAGAGCATGACGACGGTACGCTCCGCAAGTCCCAGGGCTTCCAATTCGTCCAGCACTCGTCCGACTTGAGCGTCCATGTAGCTGGTTGCCGCGTAGTATCCGTGGATCAGTTCGCGCACCTTGCCATCGGGCAACGGTCCCTCCTTGGGAATGTCGGTGTACCCCCGAAGCTCCTGCCACCGGGTGAATGCGATCTCGGGTGTTCCCATGGGCCGCTCGGCATGCTTGGGGAGGGGAAGCGTGCTCGGATCGTAGAAATCGAAATACCGTTTAGGTGCGGTGAACGGCAAGTGCGGCTTCTGGAAACCGACCGCGAGGAAGAACTGCTGGTCATTCAGCCTCCGCAGGGACTGCACGGCGCGATCCGCCACCTGCCCGTCTTGAAGTGCGCTGTCCGGCACCTCCGGTGCCTGCCACGAGTTGCGTTTCTTCCATTCGAGAGTCGGAATCTCGGAACCCCTCCAAACTCGACCGGGATCGGCTGCAGCCAAGCTCTGGAGACGCTCGGTGTCGACGTACTGCATCCCGGCCTGTCGGCCACCGAGAGGCCAAGCCGGGACGCTCCACGAGGCTGGATCGGCCATGTTGCCGTGCAGCACTTTGCCTATGGCTTGCGTGAAGTAGCCTGCCTGCTTGAAGCATTGGGGCAACGTGATTACGTCCGGGACGGTTTCGCGAAAATGCGTTCGGTTGCCCCACACCCTCGTCGTGTCCGGGCGCAATCCAGTGAGAAGGGACGCTCTCGACGGTCCGCACACCGGGGCTTGGCAGTACGCTCTCTGGAAGAGCACCGAGCGTTTCGCTAGGCGATCGAGGTTGGGTGTCCTGACGATGTCATTCCCGTAGCAGCCGAGTTCCGGGCGTAGGTCATCCACCGCGATAAACAGCACGTTGAGTTGCTGTTGCGAGCCTTGAGCGGCGAGCGGAGTCAACCCAAGCGCGCCCAAACTCTGCGACAGGAATTCCCGGCGGCGCATCAGGGTGTCTCCCTCTCGCGGGGCTCCCACGAGTACGAATCGGGATCAAAGTGAAACGCGCCCTTGCGAAGCGCGTTCGGAGCATCGACCCGTGGCAGCCACTTCGCGTGCCGTTCGATTTCGGCCCGCCACTCCGGATCCCCGGCTAGGTTCGTCCATTCGTGCGGGTCGTTGCCGTGGTCGTAGAATTCTTCGTCGCCGTTCGCGTAGCGGATGTATCGGTAGCGTTCCGACCGCACCGCGTGGTTCCCCTTGCCGAATGTCATCACCGCAGGTCGCTCCCACCCTGCGCTTGGCTCCTCCAAGAGCGGGCGCAGGCTTACGCCTTCAAGGTCCGCCCGCGACGGCAGCCCGGCCAAATCGACCAATGTTGGGAACAGGTCCAGCAAGCTCACGGGTCGCGTGCTTCGAGAACCGGATTCCGTGACTCCGGGGGCGATGATCGCTAGCGGGACGCGGGAGGAGCGCTCCCAGAGCGTGTTCTTGGCGAAGTGGCGCTTCTCCCCGAAGTGGTAGCCGTGATCGGACCAGAACGCGATGATCGTATTCTTCGCGTACCGGCTGCCGTCCAGAGCGTCGATGACGCGTCCGACCAAAGCGTCGGCGTGCCGAATGCAAGCGACGTACGACCGCACGATGTTGCCGAGGTCGCCATGCTTCTCGATCAATTCGAGATCGTTCCGGCGAAAGGCCGCCATCTTGAGCCCGGGCTCGGGAACGTCATCGAGGTCGTCCGCCTTGACGACGGGCAGGGGGGCGGCCTCCTCCGCAACGGCGTCGTAAATCTCTCGGGGCGCGTAGAAGGGCAGGTGTGGCTGGAACAGCCCCACCGCCAGAAAGAACGGTTGCTGATGGTCGCGAGCCAGAAACTCCGTAGCCCATCGCACCGTGGCGCCGTCGCCCATTTCCATTGCGGATAGATCCAGAGGCCCCCAGTCGAAGCTGGAGATGTTGTCCGGTCGGCGATACGGAATCAAGAAGCCTTCCGTCTTGAGATCGAACACAAGATCGAAGTACTCGTCCCAGGTCTCGGGCGGATTGAAACCCGGAGTGTGGTGGAACACCTTGCCGCCCCCGGCGGCGTAGTAGCCGTGATCCTTGAAGTACCGCGGCATCATCACCGTGTCAGGAAAGTTCGCCTTCCACCACTCCGAATTGCTGTATATCCCAGTCGTGGACGGCCGCAGTCCCGAGAGGATGGCCGTGCGCGAGGGATTGCACTTCGGAGAAGGCGCGTGCGCGTTGGTGAACAGGACACCCCGGTGCGCCAATCGGTCGATGTTGGGAGTCGCGGCGCTCTCGTAACCGAGCGCCCCGACCCAGTCGTTCATGTCGTCGACGCTCAGGAAGAGAACGTTCGGACGCTCGGGCGCGTCCGGCCCGCAAGCCGCGAGGCTTGCCAGCAGCAAGACTGGGACGATCCAAGCCCTCATGATCCGCTCCGACGCAGTCATTCGACGAGCCGCCAGTCTTCGGGAGCATCCCATCCTTCCGGTTGGCTCAGGGGCATTGGCAGGGCGTCTCGCGGCTTCAGGGATCGGAATTGCATCATCTTCGCGATCAGGTCGGCGGCGACCTCGGGCTCGGATTCGATCACGTTGGTTTGCTCGTACGGGTCTTCGACGATCCGAAACAGTTCCAATGTGGAATCCACACGCGGGTCTGTCTGCAGGTCCAGATTCGGTCCTTCGCGCACGAGTTTCCAAGGCCCTTCGATCACGGAGTTTCGTTCGCGACGGTCCGCGTCCGGGAGGCTTCCGTTCCCCGCGATGGTCTGGCCGTTGAAATACCCGTGAAAGAGAAATCCGTCGCGATCCTGTGCCTCGCCCTGAAGGATCGAGAGCACGTTTTCGCCATCGAGAGCAGCGTCGCTGCTTAGATCGGCGCCGGCAATGGCTGCCAGCGTTGGGTAAACGTCAAGAACGGATACCGGCGCGCTGACCTTGCGCCCGCCAGCGAGTCCGCCATCCGGCCAGCGGGCCGCCGCGGCGACGCGAATTCCGCCTTCGTACAGGCTGTGCTTCCGGCCGCGGAGCGGAGTGTTGTCAGAGCCCCTAGGGGGTACGCCGCCGTTGTCGCTGAAGAACAGGACGAACGTGTTGTCTGCTATCCCCAGTTCGTCCAAGGCTGCAAGGATTCGCCCGATTTGGTCATCCATGCAGGTCGCCATCGCGGCCTTGACCCGCCGGTTTTCGGGCGTGATGCTCGCGTTCCTTTGCAGATGTTCGTCGGTTGCCTGATCCGGGGAGTGAATCGCGTTGAAGGGCACGTACAGGAAGAACGGCTCTTCGGGTGCGCTCTCTCGAATGAACCGCACCGCATGCTCGCCGATCAATTCCGTGCTGTAGCCCTCTTCGCGGACGAGTTCGCGACCGTGATGCCAATCGAGGGCGTCCAAGCGCGTGTGCTGGAAGAAGTCGATAGCACCGCCGTAGTGTCCGACGAAGGCGGTGAATCCCTGCGCCAGAGGGTGGTACGCCTTGGACTCGCCCAAGTGCCACTTGCCGAAGACACCCCTGCGGCTGTAGCCTGCCCGCGCGAGCACCTCCGCGAATGTCTCCGTTTCAGGAGGGATCCCGAGATCCGTCCAAGGCTTGATAGTCACTCGCTGCAAGCCGTAGTGGATCGGGTATCGGCCTGTCAGCAGAGCGACTCTGGTCGGCGTGCAGATGGGGGTAGCGTAGAACCGGTCGAGTTCGACGCCCTCGCTGGCGATCCGGTCGATGTGCGGGGTGGGGAACTCGGCCCCGTGAAAGCTGACGTCTCTCCAGCCTAAGTCATCGGCCACGATCAGCACGATGTTCGGAGCTGCGCTCTCCACCCCTTGGGGCTGCGAGCAGCCAATGGAGGTCCATGCAATCGCAATGCAAAGCAGTGCCTGCAAACCAGTGAACCGCACTTTCATCTCCTTGATCTCCTCTTCGGATATCACACGATAACGCTTGCTATACCATGACCTTGCCTATCAATTTCTCAAGTGACGATCGAACCAATCCACGGTAGCTTGGACATAGTCGGGCGCATCGGCAGCCATGCCGGGGAACAGGGCTCCGTGCCCTCCGTCGGGAATGACTAGCAATTCGACCGGCACTCCCGCGTCCCGCAGCTTCTCCTGCAGGATTTCCGAATGGCGAATCGGCACCCCGATGTCCGCATCACCGTGAATCAACAAGGTCGGCGGGTCGTCACGTGACACGTGCTGGATCGGCGAGGCATCTCGATACTTCAGGAACTGCGGCGACGTCTTGGGATCTCGCGCCATCAGGCGCATGCCGAATAGCGAGGCAAGCGTGCCCGACACATAGGTGCTGTTGCTGAGCATCAAGTCGGTCGGCGGAGCCCACGGCACGATCGCTTGCAGTTTGGCACTCTCTAGGTTGATTGGATCCGGGTCGTTGGTCCGCTCCGGTGAATCCCGCAGTCCTAGCAGGAGCGTCAGGTGCCCTCCCGAGGATCCGCCGACGCCGCCGATCCGGTCGGGGTCGATCCCCCAGCGCGTCGCATGATGGCGCACGAATCGAACCGCCCGTTCTACATCCTCGAGTTGGGCAGGGTACTTGTTGAGCGGAGCGGTGCGATGGTTCACCGCGAACACCGTGTAGCCCGCTTCGACGAGCGGAAGTCCGAAGACCTCGACTTGGCGGCTCGCTTTTTGCTGGGGCGCGCTCGCGGCTAGCGGGGAGTGCCAGCCGCTGCCGGTGATATGGACGATGCCGCGCCCGTTCGAGTTTTCGGGGAGATATACGTCCATCAGCAGCGCGCCTCCAGACACCATGCCGAAGTTGACATTGCGTTCTACGCGATCCTTGCGGTCGTTGTCCGGACGTGGAGGCGAGGCGGCCGGTGCTGTTGCGGAGAGTTTCCCCTCAAAGAAATCCACCATCATGTTCAGGTAGTCGGGAGGGTTCGTCGCGCCAGGGAACGAGGGACCATGGCCGCCATCCTGAACGGCGATTAGATCCGCTTCGATACCCTCAGCTTGGAGCCGAGCCTCGAATGCTTCTGACTGGGCGAAAGGCACCCGCTCGTCTGCGGTCCCATGAATGAGTAGGAACGGCGGGTCATCGGGCGTGACGTAGGCAGCCGGCGATGCCTTCCAGTACGTGCGGTATTCCCCAGTATTGGATGTGTCGCGCGGACCTAATCGCATGCTCAGAAGCGACGCCACGGATGCGCTCGACAAGCGGCCGACGAATAAGGTCAAGTTCGTCGGTGCGGCCCGTGCGAACACGGCTTGCAGTCTCGCACTCGCGCGCTCCACGGGGTCCGAACTGGAGAGGTCACCGCCTCCATCCAACACGCCAAGCAGGCTAATCAGGTGGCCGCCTGACGACCCACCGACTCCCCCGATGCGATCGGCGTCGATGCCGAATCGCTCCGCGTTGCGACGCACGAACCGAACAGCCCGCTGGGAGTCCTCGAGGGCGGCCGGATATGGGTAGCGAGGGGCGGCGCGATGGTTGATGACGAACACGGTGAAGCCGGCCTCCGTTAGCGGCGGCACGTACTGCTTGGCAAAACCGGAAGCCTTGAGAGGCGCGGCGTCGTAAGTCAGGGGCGCATGCCATCCGCTGCCGGGAACGAAAACGATTCCAACACCGTTGGAGCGCTCCGGGTAATGCACGTCCATGAGCATCGCGAGACCGCCGCGCATGGCATAGACGACGTTCTCATCAATCCTTGCTGCGATCAAGGGAACGGTCAGCGCGACTGCGAGGGCAACGCGAACGAGCATGACGAGAGCGAGTGTACCGTACACGGGACCCCTGACTGGGCCGACAGCCCTAGATGCCTGTTGCAAAAGCCCTCCGGGTTCCAACGCCAACCGAGTCAATGTCCATAGGACTTGGAAATGACGGAATACCGCCCTCCAAAGGGCGCAACAGCACCACTCTTGGCCTATTGAACGTCCCCAATTGATTCTCGCCACCGCGGTCGGGACTAACTGTAACGGGCACCTACTCTGGATCGCGAGGAGTCCTCGCTCTGGACTCCAATTCTGCAACGCGCGCTTCCAAGGCCTTCCTCTTGCGCATCTCCACTTCGCGCGCCTGCGCCTCGCTCTCGGCGCGGGACTCGGCTTGCTTGCGCCCCTCCTCCGCTTGCTTACGCCCCTGCGCTTCGCGGTCGGCGCGGGATTCGGCTTGCTTGCGCCCCTGCGCCTCGCGGTCGGCGCGAGATTCGGCTTGCTTGCGCGCCCCCCGCTCCTCCTCTTCGGGCAGCTCGAGATACTTCTCCGTCTTCGGATCCCAGAACCGCAGCTGCCCCTCCGTGCAGCGCTGCTCCAATTGCAATGCCGGACTCCAGACTGCCAACGTGCCGTCGGGACGCTCCTCCCAAGGCAGCTCCACGTACTTGCCGTTAACCAGCTCGAAGCCTTTCAAGGGCCGGTCGTGGTACCCGGCATCCAGATCCACCAGCCAGTACTCGCGCACCCCCATCCGCCGGTACTTCTCCTTCTTCTCCCCGGCGTCCCCCTTGACCGTCGACCGCGAGCCGAACTCCCACACCACGTCCGGCGGCTTGCCCTCCTCCCAGACCTTGTAGCTCGGCAGGTCCCGCTGCGGCACGCCGAAGCTCACGAACACGTCCGGGGCGACGGATTTGCCGTTGTTCCCGCGCTCGTAGTACACCAGCAGGTCGATGCCGACGAACACGTCCGGCGGGCCCTGAAACCGATGCTCCAGCGTGCGGAAGCCCGCCATCATTCGCCGGGCATGCTTCAGGCTAGCCGCCATCGGAATTCCGTCCTCGCTGGGATACTCGACCAAGTCCTCGGCGGGAACCGGCGGTGCCGGGCGCGGCGGCACCCACAGCGGCGGGGGACGTACCGGCTGCGGCGCAACCGCGCCCGTGGGCACGCTTTGCTGGACTTTCTTGACCGGCATGCGTCTGCAAGAGCGCCTACGCCCGCGTCGCTTACTATACCGCACCGGGCAGTCGGAACGCGCCGAAACGCCTCGCGCTGCCTCGTCGCAGCCGCTGGTCGCTGCAGCGGACGGATGCTACTGCGAGCATGGATCGTCCCGGACCCAGCCAGGAGGAGCGTCGATGCCGTCAGTGCTGTCCAGATCAAGAACTCGCCGAATATCCCTTCAACGAACATCGCGTAAGGGCGAACAGATATGCCTCGAATCTAGCTCCCCTGCGCGATCACATTCCGAAAACTCGTTACTGGTAGGAACGCGTGACCCACTCGGCAACGACGCACGGCTAGGGAGAGCCTTCGACTTCCAGGTTCACCAGCCACACGGTCTGGCAAGGCCCGTGCGTTGGGTCGTTGCAATCCGCGTTCGCGCACGGTGGTCTCCGCCGTGGTACCCGCGAACGAGGAGAGTTGTTCCACACAGGCGGGTTTCGCGGGTAGCGATGCGGCGCCAGCGCGAGAAGGTCGTCGGTGCGGATTTCGCCAGGTCCCGCCCGGACATGCCTAGGCTGGATTGCGCGGACCCCTCGCCTTTGCCTCCAATTCAGCGAGCCGCGCTTCCACAGCCTTCCTCTTGCGCAACTCCTCCTCGCGCGCCTGCGCCTCGCTTTCGGCAAGCGATTCGGCTTCTTTTCGCGCCTGCGCCTCGCTTTCGGCACGGGATTCCGCCTCCCTGCGCGCCTGATCCGCTCCCTCGCGGGCCTGCGCCTCCCTGTCGGCGCGCGACTCGGCCTCCCTACGCGCCTGATCCGCTTGCTTGCGCGCCTGCGCCTCGCGGTCGGCGCGCGACTCGGCTTGCTCTTCAGGCAGCTCGAGATACTTCTCCGTCTTTCGATCCCAGAATCGCAACTCCCCTTCCGTGCAGCGCTGCTCCAATTGCAATGCCGGACTCCAGACTGCCAACGTGGCGTCGGGACGCTCCTCCCAAGGCAACTCCACGTACTGGCCGTTCACCAGCTTGAAGCCTTTCACGGGCCGGTCGTGGTACTCGCCATCCAGATCCAGCAGCCAGTACTCCCGCACCCCCATCCGCCGGTACTTCTCCTTCTTCGTCCCGGCGTCCCCCTTGATTGACGACGGCGGACCGAACTCCCACACCACGTCCGGCGGCTTGCCCTCCTCCCAGACCTTGTAGCTCGGGCGGGACCGCCGCGGCACGCCGAAGCTCACGAACACGTCCGGGGCGACGGACGCTTTCTTATTCCCGCGCTCGTAGAACACCAGCAAGTCGATGCCGACGAAGACCTCCAACTGGCCCCGAAACCAATGCATCAGCACGCGGAAGCACGCGATCATCCACAGGGCATGCTTAAAGCTTGACGCCATCGGAATTCCGTCCTCGCTGGGATACTCGACCAAGTCCTCGGCGGGAACCGGCGGTGCCGGGCGCGACGGCACCCACGGCGGCGGGGGACGCACCGGCGACGGCGCAACCACGCCCGTCGGTACGCTTTGCTGGACTTTCTTGACCGGCATGCGTCTGCCAGAGCGCCTACGCCCGTGCCGCTCACTATACCGCACCGGGCAGGCCGACGTAACCGTCTGTGCCCCGGCCCGCGCATGGACTGATTGTGCCAAGATGTGCGTCGCGGGGGCCGACTGCGGGAGCCTAAGTGATGAAGCAACGGCGAGACGGACGGTATGGAAGTGACGCGCCGGCCGGGTTCAGCGACTCCTGACGCTGGCGACGAAGCGATCTGGGCTTCGAACGCACGCTTGCCGCGTTCCCGGGTCGAGTGGGCTTGGGACATGGCTTGCTCTTGGTTTGAGCGAGGTGGGGAAGTGTCCAACGGTCGCTGGGCAGTGCCGCTAGGCATTCAGGTTTCGTTACGGAGGAAGCGACCTGGTCAACAGCGTTGGTACGCTCTATCCTTGAAGTTTGGCGGGTCAGGATCACAATGTAGGGGGCCTGCGAGGGAACGGAGGTCAATGTCCCTTCGTTCCTGGCCGCGGGATGATCCCGCCATACTTGGCTGGACGTGCATCGCATCAGCGAACCGGCCGCGATTTCCTGAATAAGATCCAGACCGGATTCGGCCCCGAGAGGGATTTGGTCCTCTATGGGCCGCGTGGTACTGGCAAGACCGCGATGCTGCTTTGGCTCGAAGCCGAAGCTTGTCAGCGAAACATTGACGTGGTCGCACTCTCGTCGGCAGACGTCACGACGAACGAGGAGCTTGTCGACTGCTTGTCAGGGCCCTTGAAGTGGATTGATCGACTTGGGTCTGTCTCGTGGCGAGGCTTGCAGCGGAAGGCTCGTGACGGCACCGCAGAGAAGCTAGGCGAAGTACTGGGCCGTCGACTGCGTAAAGCACCTCTGGCTCTATTGATTGACGAAGCCCATACCCTCGTACCGGAGGTCGGGCACACGATCCTATCTACCTTGCAGCGTCTAGCTGGAAAGCGTTTGCCGCTATTGACGGTGCTGGCCGGAACGCCGGGCTTGCCCGACCAATTGCGGAAGATGCAAGCGACATTCTGGGAGCGCAGCAAGGTCTTGCTGTTTGACCGGCTTGGAGATCGAGACGCGTCCGACGCTGTGCGGATTCCGTTCGAAGAGGTCGGACGGACGATCACGTCCGAAGCCTTGGATCAAGTCGTTTCCGAGAGCCAAGGATATCCGTTCTTCTTGCAAGTCTGGGGCCAAGCCCTGTGGGCTAGCGACGGTCGGTTAATGAGCACCGTGACCGGCGGTGACGTGCAGTCAGCGCGGGCGGGATTTGAGGCTGAACGAAACCAATTCTACGGTCATCGACATGACGAACTCGACGCGCTGGGGCTTCTGCCAGCCGCAGCTGCGGTGGCCTCGGCCTATCGGGACGCGCGGGAATTGCATTGCACGGCGATCGACCGGATCTTGGAATCGACCTTGCGTCAAGAGGGCCTTAGCAGTGACAGGGAGTCCGTCGCGGAAATCCGCAGGCAGCTCAAAGATGTCGGCTTCATTTGGAACCGCGGGGCGGGGCTGGGAGGTCGCTACGTGCCGGGAATTCCCAGCTTGATGGACTTCGTGCTCCGCAGCGTTCCGCGCACCTGACCATGGGAGCCCAGAAGACGGCGTGACTGCGAGTCACTGGTGGGTCGCTACCGGTCGCGACGAGGATCGAGAGGCCGGAGTGTCTACCGTCGCGAATCCCATCCTCCCTGACGATGAACGGATCTCGTCCAGGAGCCTAGTGCAAAAGTGTCAACAGCAGTGTCGAGGATCTCCTCAGGATGTCGACACGGGCCCAACATGGGCTGTTGCGCCCTCGGAAGGCCAGATTCCGCCATCTTGGGAGCTTTCAACTGCCGATACCGTGGACCTCGCGAGCCGACGGACCCTTTCAACAGGCCCATAGAAGTCTGTTGCAAGAGTCCTGCGGGTTCCAACACCCACCGAGTCAATGCCCATAGGACTTGGAAATGGCCGAAGAGCGGCCTCCGAGGGGCGCAAGGGCATTACTCTTGGCCCTTACGCTGGATCGCGAGGAGACTACCGATGAGTTGGGAGTGCTTTCTTTCGTGAAGCGGCGGGCCGAACCGTGAGTGAGAGTTGATCAGGTTTCAGATTTTCTGGCATTAGATTGAGGTGGTGATCCGTAGTGCCGAAATAACCGGGTCGTACACCTCAAGCTGGGAATCGATGAATCTTCAGTGCTCGCCACCGCGGGGGCCTTCTCTGGATTCATCCCTGCAGAGGCAAAGCGACCTGAACCAAGGCCTGATGGATCGCAGATCGGCCAAGTCAGTGGGATCGCGTTAGCGGTGACTCGTTGACATGGTTTGGCCGGTGGCGACACCGCAGGACGTTGCCCGGCAAGCAGGCTCACTCAGCCCCACTGACAATTTCGCTCCATGTCCTCGGACGCCATGTACGTGCGCGTTCTAGCGCATCCGCAATCTGTGTAGCTGACAGCTCCCCGGCAACTAGGTCGCGCGATTCCATATACCGTTCAGCGCGCTCTGGGCATCGCGTAGCGGCCAGATCCATCCACATGTGCGCGGCCACGAAATCCTGTGCTACGCCTACACCTTTGGCGTGCATCACGCCGAGGTTGAACTGTGCTCCAGCGTGGCCTTGGTCGGCTGCCAGCCGGAAGCATCGCATTGCCTCGGCATAATCCTGGTCTGCGCCTTCGCCCTTGAGGTGCATCGTGCCGAGGCGAAACTGCGCCTCAGCAATTCCTTGCTTCGCCGCTGACCGGATCCAACGCTGCGCCTCGGCATGATCCTGCTGCACGCCCTTGCCGTTGTAGTGCATCATCCCGAGGTTGAACTGCGCCGTAGCATGGCCTTGGTCAGCAGCTAGCCGGTACCAGCGTCTCGCCTCGGCATAATTCCTAGGCACCCCTTCGCCCATGTAGAACATGAAACCGAGTCTGTATTGCGTCTTGGCGTGGCCTTGGTCAGCCGCCAGACGGAACCACCGCATGGCCTCAGCAAGATCCCGCGCCACGCCATAGCCATTGACATGCATCCCACCCAGATTGAATTGTGCGTCAGCGTCGCCTTGGTCAGCCGCCAAGCGGTACCAGCGCATGGCCTTGGCATAGTCCTGACACACGCCTGCGCCCTTTCCATGCATCACGCCGATGTTGAACTGTGCCTCAGCATCGCCTTGATCGGCAGCTAGTCGATACCAGCGCATGGCTTCAGCGTAATCTTGCTCCACGCCTAAGCCTTGGCCGTGCATCACGCCGAGGCAGAATTGCGCCTTGACGTGGCCTTGGTCGGCCGCCAAGCGGAACCAGCGCACCGCAGCAGCATGGTCTTGTGACACACCTCTGCCCTCGGAATACATCAGGCCGAGGTTGTACTGCGCTGTGTCAATACCTTGCTCGGCCCTCTCGCATAGTGTCCGCAATGCTTGTCCCCGCCCCGGCCCGTACGCATCCCGCATGTATGGTGCCTCCTGTCTGAGGGTGGACTTTGTCTGGAACGCAGGATGTGAGCTGCCGTAACGCATCCAGGATCCGCCCCCGAATCATCGACCTAGACTACAGCATTCGGTTACCTTGCTCTGCTTGCCCACTTGAGATAGCAGAGTCGTGATTCGCGACGCTGAGTCTGAAGACCATCGTCGCACCCCACCGGACCGGATCTGTTCACCGATTGACTGTACTCCGCCTTGCGAGACCGGATCTCGGACTCGTTGCGGAAGAGGTGCAACGTGCGTCGAAATCCTGCTCCAAGTGCAACAGCGGAAGTGAATCGGACTTGAATTATGAGCGATTTGGTCACGTTTGCATGAAGAGTGCTACCCGCACCGAAGTCCGGCGCGATTCCGGTTGCTCAGGATTCGGGATTCAGCAGCCCTGTCGAGACTACCTGATCGTGATCCCGTCATCTCGCCCGAGCAGTGCCTAGTACACGGGAGTGCCGTATGGCACGGGAGTCTCGACACGCCGGATATTGCTGACGCGCCGGATCTTCCAATCGTCGCCCAGCTTGCGGAGGTAAAACTCCTGCGCCTCGTTCCGGTCCGCATACACGTATTCGACTCGCACCTCGACCTCGTCGCCGGCCTGCTCAGGGGCGTTCATCGCGATGCCCTTGATGTCCTTGTTGCGTTCGCGCAGGAACTCCGCGAATCGCGCGTTACCCATCTCTTCATGGCTCTGGCGGAGCGTCCGCTCCAGTTGATCCGTGTAGCACTCCAAGTACTCGTCGACATCGCCGTCACGCGCGGCGTCGAGCATTGCATAGATCACGTCGCGCGGCTCGAGTTCCTTGGATGGGCCCAGTCCAAGGAATCCGCCACCGTAGTCGGTACCGCGACTGAAGACTTCGAAACCGCCCTGGTTCCATGCGATTACGACGAGCGCGGTCGCAATGAGCGCGATGGTGATGGCTTGGGCTTTCGTGTCCTTGCTCATGGCGCGGCGTCTCGACCGTTCGAGCCACGGTGGATCAGCGTCAGGTCTAGATTCCCGCTCTCGTCCACGATGGTCTTGCGGAGACGCGGCAGCACCTCTTCCATCGCTTCCAAGAACAGTCTGCTCCGGGTGACGTCCGGGTTCCTGCTATATTCGGCCGCTAGCTTCTTGAACCGTGCGGCGTCTCCTTCCGCCTCTTGGACCTTCCGCTCGCGGTAGCCCTGCGACGCCTGCAGCATTTGCTGCGCCTCGCCCCGAGCGCGGGGCAGGATGTCGTTCGCGTAGCCTTCCGCTTCATTGACGATGCGCGCGGCATCCGCCCGGGCGGCCGCCACGTCGCGGAACGCATCCGCAGCTTCGGGCGGCGGCGCTACCGACCGGATATTCACCGTCGAAAGCAGGACTCCCAGTTCGTAGCGGTCGACGACTCTTTGGGCATCGCGACGCACCGCTTCTTGAATCGCGATCTTCTCGGTGGTCAGGACTTCGTCGACCCCTCGTGACGAGACTTGGCGTTCGAGCGCGGCTTCGACAGCGCTGGCCACGGCGGTGTCGGGATCGTCGGAACGAAACAGGTAGCGTGTCGGCTCCGCGATGCTGTACTGCACGACGGCTCGTAGGTTGAGGATGTTCTGGTCTCCGGTCAGGAACTGGGACAGCACCGGGTCAGCGGGCAGGGCGTTCGCCTCGTCGGCCACCTCGCCGCCGATGAAGGCGCGCTTCTGTTCGCGCACCCTGAGCTTGTGGACGCGACCCGCCGGCCAAGGCCAGTGCCACCCCACTCCCGGCGTGACGCGATCATTCGCGACCGCTCCGAAGGTGGTCAGCACGGCCTGCTCTTCGGTCGGCACGACGTACGTGCCTCCCAGCAGCCAGAGGACTAGGATCCCGATTCCGACGTGCTTCGCGGAAAGTTGCTTGGTCAGGGACGGTCCTGACTCTGCCGCGTTGGCCGATGCGGAGCTTGGAGACGGGGAGTGCATGTGCATCGCGCTCGTCACTGACCTCTTGTCAGCAGTTTCAGGAGTTCCGAGTCGGCGCTCAGGATCACGGTGGTGTCCTCGTCCAGAGCCTTCCGATAGGTCTCCAGAGTGCGCGTGAGCTTGTAGAGCGACTGGTTCCGCGAATACGCGGCACCGTAGATTCGTGTCGCGGCGGCGTCGCCGTCACCCTTGGTGGTTTCGGCCTGCCTGTAAGCCTTGGCTAGGATTTCCTCCTTTTCCCGATCCGCTTCGGCGCGGATTCTCAGGGCCTGCTCCTCGCCCTCGGCCCGGTATTGGCGCGCGATTCGCTCGCGCTCCGCCCGCATCCTGGCGTATACGCTCTGCTTGTTCTGCTCGGGCAGGTTCAGGCGCTTGAGCCTCACGTCAATGACTTCTATGCCGTACCGCTGCAAGGCTACCGTGCCGGTGCGCTCCGCGAGCTGGTCCAAGGCCGAATCGGCCTTGACCTGCTGGGCCGAGGTCGACACGATCTCTTCGAGATCCAAGCCCGCGACGGCCGCTTGCAAGTCCGACCAAACCAAGTCATGCAGGCGCATTTCGGCCGCCTGCTCGTTCCCGACGGTTTGCACGAATGTCTCCGGATCCGCGATCTGCCAGAGCGCGTAGCTGTCGATGCTCAAGTTCTTCTTGTCGCGTGTCAGGAACTCGGAGCGGGGCGGGTTATAGACCCGCAGGCGACGGTCGAAGAGCTTGACTTGGTGGACCAAGGGCAGCTTGAACTTCAGCCCCGCGTCGGTGACCGTGCGGACCGGCTTGCCGAACATCGTTACCAGAGCGAACTGGGTCTCGCGAACCGTGAACATCGCCGACCAAGCGATCAAGACTGCTAGCAGTCCAACCAGCCAGTTGCGATACCGATCCCACAGGCCCTGCCATTGGATGGGCTCGCGGCGCTCGTGAGGATGGGCATGCCCGTGATCGTGCGCATGGCCGTGGCCATGGTCGTGACCATGCTCATGGGCATGGCTGTGGTCGTGGGTATGCGAGTGATGCTCGCTTGAATGACGGTCGTCATGCATGTGTCTATTCCCCAAGCTCCGGAATCTCGAACGGCGGCGGTGGCTGTTGCATCTGGGCTCCGGGCGGAGCGACGAGGACACCGTCGTCGATCGTCCACAGGGTGCGCCTCCCGCCCTGCGAGTCGATGATCAGCTTCTTGCGACGCGGCAGGATCTCTTCCATGGACTCTAGGTAAAGCCGGGTCGCGTTCGGCCCGGGCGCCGAGCGGTATTCCCGCTCCAGCTGCTGGAATCGAGACGCGTCGCCGCTCGCCCGATCCGAACGGCTGGTCCTGTATGCCTTGGCGTCTTGGACGAGTGCCTCGGCCTGGCCCCGGGCCAGCGCTACCTGCTCGTTCGCGTACCCTTCCGCTTCGTTGATCATGCGGTTCTTCTCTTCGAGCGCACCCGCGACCTCGCGAAAGGCGTCGACGACTTCAACCGATGGGTGGACATCTTGAAAACGCACGTGCAACACGCGCACACCCGTGCCGTAAGATGCGAGTCGCTTGTCAAGCACCTCCGCAGCGAGTCGCTCGGCCGCGTTCCGACCCGTCGTGAGCAACTCGTCAAGCGGCGCACTGTTCACGACCGCGCGCAGAGCGGACTCCGATGCCACCCGGATCAGTTCCTCTGCATCCACCTGTCGATATAGATAGTCTTCCGGCTGCTGGATGTCGTAATGGACCACGGCGGTCATCTCGATCATGTTCTGATCGCCCGTCAGCATCAGGACCTCGTCTTCACGCAATTGGATCCGTCCGTCGCGGTGCTGCACGTTCCATTCGTAGGCTGGCGGCTGGCTGAAGGTTCCAGACTCCGCGGTCCGGAATCCGATTTCGACCGTTCGAACCTGCTTCGCTTGGATCCGCGTGAGCCGGTCGACCGGCCAAGGCAGCTTGACGTGCAGGCCCGGCTCGCGATGGGGAAGCACCTTGCGCCCGAAGCGCTCGATCACCCCGATTTCCTCGGTACCGACCGTGAACGCCGCCGTTGACAGCCACACCGCCAGGCAGACCCCCGCCGCTGGCTTGGCCAGCTCGCGGCGGTTCTCGACGAGCCATGCGAATCCGGCCGCTGGATCGATCTCCCGGAGGATGCCGATCATCGTGCCCCAGACGCGTTCCAGTCCGAGGAAGTCCCACATCCTCTGGATCCGCGAACGCTCGCCGGCTGGGCGCTCCACGCGCAGCAGCCGCACCGAGTTGAGCATCACGAAGATGGAAGAGATCTGATGGACGCCCGCCGCGAGAGCCGGTCCCATCCAGCCCTTCCCGGCCACGTACACGGCGGCCACGTTCACGATGCCCGCGAAGACGATGATGTTCTGCCAGACCGTCGAGACCGCGTTGCGCGAGACGCCGAACAGCTTCGGCAGCCTGCTGATCTGCGGATTGAGGTCGACTACGTCGGCGGCTTCCGCGGCGATGTCCGCGCCGGAGCCCGAAATGGCTATGCCCACGTCGGCCGCCGCGAGGGCCGGGGCGTCGTTCACGCCGTCACCGACCATGGCGACCTTGCGGCCCTGCACCTGCAGTTGCTTG
Organism: Bryobacterales bacterium; assembly: GCA_965242625.1. Classification (GTDB taxonomy): domain Bacteria; phylum Acidobacteriota; class Terriglobia; order Bryobacterales; family UBA6623; genus VXMF01. The sequence continues at coordinate 4,196,238 of CBDEST010000005.1, forward strand.
ATGCGATCCAGCTTCTGCTCGGGCAGCAGCTCGGCTTCGACATGGGTGATCCCGATGACGCGCGCCATCGCGTCGGCGGCCTTCCGGCGATCCCCTGTCAGCAGGATGACATTCTCTATCCCTAGGTCCTCGATTTCGTGAATCGCATCGTGCGCCCCGCGCCGGGGGGTGTCGCGCAGCAGGATCGCGCCGGCCAGCGTCTGTCCGGCCGCGACCAAGACCGGGGTCGCGCCCGCGCGGTCGGCGGCGGCGAGGTAATCCTGCATGCCGTCGATGCCGTGCTCGGTCAGGAAGGCCTCGTTGCCCGCTCGCACGGTGCGCCCGCCGCTGATGCACTGGGCGCCGCGACCGGGTACGATCTGCGCGTCCTCGACGTCTTCGGTTGCGATTCCGCGCTCTTCCGCAGTGCGGACGATGACCTTCGCGAGCGGGTGGTCCGAGCTCGCTTCGGCCGTTGCCCCGAGCGCCAGCACTTGCTCCGCGGAGTGGCCGGGCGCGGCGAGGATTTCGACGATCTCGAAGGCGCCGGTCGTGAGCGTCCCGGTCTTGTCGAAGACGATCGTGTCGATCTCGGAGGCCTTCTGAACGACTTGGCCGCCCCGTGCCAGCAAGCCCCGGCGCGCCAGCCCGCCGATCGCCGCGACCATCGCTGCGGGCGTGGCGAGGATCAGGGCGCAGGGGCAGCCTACGATCAGCACGGCCACGGCTCGCTTGACGCGCTCGGTGGTGTCCGCGTCGCTCGACAGCATGTAGACCGCCCCGGCGGCGAGCAGGATGGCAGGCAGGAAGTATCTGGCGTAGCGATCCGCCACGCGGACGACCGGCGCGGTGCGATGGTCGCGGGCCTCCTCGACCAGATGGATCAACTGGGCCAGCGTCGAGTCGTCCCCGGCATTGGTCACGCGGACATGCAACAGGCCGTGGCCGTTGACCGTGCCCGAGAACACCTCGTCGTCAGGCGATTTGTCGCGCGGCACGGACTCGCCCGTGATGGGGCTCTCGTCCACCGCCGATTCGCCTTGGATGACAATGCCGTCCGCTGAAATGCGCTCGCCGGCCCGGACCACGACGATGTCGTCGGGCAAGAGGTCTTCTACGTGGACTTCGACCTCGGCTCCGTCCTTCAGCACGCGCGCGTGATGCGGGAGTTGGTCGACGAAGCGGTGTATCGCGCGCTCCGTGCGCCCGGCGGCCCAAGCCTCCAGGCCCTCGCCGAGCAGCATGATGAACATGGCTTCGGCGGCGGCGAGGTACTCGCCGATAGCCAGCGCCGCGAGAGCCGCCAAGACGATGGCGAGATCCGCCGAGATCTTGCGGTCCAGCAATTCGGCGATCGCCCGGTAGAACGTCTTGTAGCCGGCCAGGATCGCGAGGATGATCCCGGTGTCGATGCCTAGGACGGAATCGAATATGCCGAGGGCGTTGAGCAGGAGCAGGACCCCTACTGCCGCCGTGAACCCTACGTATTTGATCCGCTCCCGACGGTCGCGATTGATCGCGTGGTCTTCCGAGACGACATGCACAGATAAATCAACATAGCAAAGCCGAGTCTCGGCGGTGCGACTGCCCGGCTACCGGTATGGCAGCGTCGTCTGTCGCGGCTCTGCTGCGGAGAGCTTGGCGGCGACGCGGACCCAGGCACCGCGGGCCTTCGGGACCGGTGTTTCAGGACTGAACTTGCACCGTTCAGGAATCCACGGATCCGCGGCAGACGGTCTTCGCCATGGTCGCGAGCCTCGGCCGTCCGGGTCGCCGTTGTACAATCACCGATTCGGGTGATGCAGAGCTACTCGGCAGGTTCCGCGGTATCGCTATGCGAAGAGCCGATCGGCAAGGTCTTCGACGAGGTCGCGTCGCAGAATCCGCGCAAGGAAGCGTTGGTGTCGCGGCACCAAGCCTTGCGGCTCGCGTATAGCGAGCTCCGAACCGAGGTTGAGCGCACGGCCGCCGGCTTGTGGGGCCTGGGCATCCGCCCCGGCGACCGCGTTGGGATGTGGGCGACGAGTTGCGCCGAGTGGGTGTACCTGCAGATCGCGACCGCTCGCATCGGAGCGATCTTGGTCAATGTGAATCCGGCCTACCGGGCCCACGATCTTGCGTACATCCTCGAGCGGTCCGAGATGAAGGCCCTGTTCCTCCATGAACGTGACGCCCGCGCCAACTACGCCGAAATCTTGGACCAGGCCACCCGGCAGTCGAATCACTCGTTGAGAAACAGCGTTCTGCTGGGAACCGGAGAGTGGCAGGACATGATCGAGCGGGGAACTGTCCCGGATCCGGTGTCCGTGAGCAAGGACGATGTCGTCAATATCCAATACACGTCAGGCACTACCGGCAGCCCCAAGGGCGTTTTGCTCACGCATCGCAATCTCCTGAACAACGCGATTCTCGTCAGCCGCTGCTTGCGGTGGACGCACGAGGACAAGCTCTGCCTGCCCGTGCCGCTGTACCACTGCTTCGGTTGCGTGCTGGGTTCGCTGCAGTCGCTCGTCTCGAACGTCACGCTCGTGCTGCCTTCCGCGCAATTCGATCCGCTCGCGGTGTTGCAGGCGATTCACGAGGAGCGCTGCACGACGGTGTACGGGGTGCCAACCATGTTCATCGCCGAACTGAATCATGCCGAGTTCGCGTCGTTTGACATGACCAGCCTGCGCACGGGAATCATGGCCGGGTCGCCGTGTCCGGTCGAGTTGATGAAGCGAGTGGTGAGTGAGATGCACTGCGCTGAGATGACCATCGCGTACGGCCAGACCGAAGCCTCTCCGGCCATCACCCAGAGCCTGAATGACGATCCGTTGGAAGTGCGGACATCCACCGTCGGCCGCGTGATCCCGGGCGCCGAAGTGAAGATCGCGGATCCGGACACGGGCGAGACCGTCGCAGTGGGAGTCCAGGGCGAGTTGCTCGCTCGCGGCCACCTCGTGATGAAGGGTTACGACAAGGACCCGGAGAACACTGCCCGCGCGATCGACGCCGATGGGTGGTTGCACACCGGCGATCTGGCCACGATGCGCGAGGACGGCAACTTTCGGATCACCGGTCGTGCCAAGGAAATGATCATCCGGGGCGGGGAGAACATCTATCCCCGCGAGATCGAGGAATTCCTCCACCGCCATCCGGACATCGACGACGTGTACGTCGTCGGCTTGCCCGACGAGCGCCTCGGAGAGCGCGTGCTGGCTTGGATCAAGGCCCGCGAGGACTCCGCGCTGACCGAGGAGGGCGTCAAGGAGTTTTGCAGGGGCCAGATCGCCCACTTCAAGATCCCGGAATTCATCCGATTCGTGGACGAATTCCCGATGACCGTCACCGGCAAGGTGCAGAAGTTCGTGATCCGCGAGCGCGAGGTCAAGCTGCGAGGCTTGGAAGACGCTGCGGGAATCGAAACCGCGTGAGTGCTATCCGTCGCCTGATCGCTGCAATTCGGCCTGCTTGATAACCCACTCGCGGATGACCTGATAGCCAGGGTCCTGCGCTTCGTATCGGACGCCCCCTTGGTGCCCGTCCTCTTCTCCGGATTGGATGTTGAGAGGCTTCCGCAGGAACTTGCTCTTCTCGACGTCGTGCAAGTCCACGCGCTCCTGCATGCGCCGGTAGTTGCCGAGCAGGGCTTCCGGCGGGATGTAGCCGGCGGCGTCGGGTGCCTCCAGATAGAGTGTCGGGACGCGACCCGGCACGCCGTGGCACGAGATGCAGGCGCGGTTGTCCTTCGCGTCGATGCGCGTCATCTCGGTGAACACGTAGTCGCGGAAGTGGATGATGTCCTCGATCCACGCGTCTGTGCTCCCGAGCGCCCGGGTCTCGCTCTTGCGGGGCTCCGCGCCGCTCTCGGTGATGAGATCGCGCAACTTCTTGCCGTAGATCTTGTCGTCGCTGTTGAGGATGTTCTCGATCCTCTGGCGATAGACGGGGCTGGGTTCGTGCTCGAACCACGCCGCGAGCGCCTTGAGGACCTCCGGGTGCCGGCGGAGGGCGGTTTTGTTCGCGAGCGCGATGGCCTGCTTGCGCACCGCCTCGGGCGTGCCCTCCGAGAACCATGACGTGAACATTGCGACGAGTCGGTTCTTCGCCTCGACGATGGGGTCGATCACGTCAATGCCCAGATCGTCCTTGGTGAAGAGCGACCCCGCGGTCTCTCCAGGCTCCAGCTTGAGATAGTCGAGTCCGAAGATGTAGTTCGGCTCAGCGTCCGGATTCGAGCCGGTCATGCGGAAGGCGAGTTCGTTTCGGCCTTCCTTGAACTGGTGGACACCGAGCGAAACGGGGCCGGGAGCCGTCAGGTCGGGCTTGTAATAGTCAACCGGATCTCCGATTGGCTCGCCGTTCAGCGCGGCTTGCACGATGCCCATCTCGCGGTCGTGAAGAAAGGCGGCCACGATCTCGAACGGGCCGGCCTCGGGAACTTCCACGTTGAAGGTGAGCTGGTCGCCCGGCAGGCCCTCGCGCCACCAGAGAATCGTGTTCCGACTGGTCAATCCATCAGGCACCAATTGCTGCGTCGTACGCCCGCCGGTCAAGTCCGCGACTTCGAGATCTTCCGCTTCGGTCGCGCCCTCGATGGCTTCCTCCATGGTCGGACCGCCCTCTTGGTAGCGCAGCATCCACTCCGTCGAAGGGAGCCAGAACCGGGCGTCGCCCCCGACATGGTCGAATACCGCCCGTCGCTGGAGGGATGAGTTGTTCCCGAGCACCTCTCCGAGCAGGGTCGCGCGTTCTGTTTGGAGGGCAGACGGGTCCACCGCGGCGGCGGCAGGCCTTCCAAGGACGTGGGGCGCGGAGGCTACGGGGGACGGAGCGGCTCTCGGTACGAGCAACTCGAAGAACCGTCTCTCCGCTTCGGGGTCGTCTTCCGGGAACGACCAGCGCACGCGCGACAGGAAGCGGACCAACGCCTTGGCGTCGCTTTGCCGCCCTGCCATCAGGAACGCTTCGAGCTTCGCGAGCAAGGGTTCGATGACGCCGGGCTTTCCTTCGAGGCGCAGCGAACTCGGATTGGACAGTGCCTTGGCCGCGGCCGCCACCTGCTCGATGTCATCGCTCTGCAACAGGGCCAGCATGTGCTCTTGGAGCGGAGAGAAGTTGACGTTAGCCGCGCCTTGCAACGCGATAGATCGCCACGGCACGCGGCCGCCGTCGGTCCGGGACCGGTAGACATCGAGCAGGATGTCGCCGATCAACTCGGTCGCCCCGGGAGTCGAGTAGCCTAGCTGTCCCGGCCCCCCGTCGCCGCCGCGCTCCTCGAAATGCGTCGCAGCCACCGTGACCAGACGCTGTTCCAACAACTCGCGCCGGTCCCCGGCGTTGCGCCGGGCCGACCAGAGCATCCGATACAGATCCTCGAGTTCGCGATACTGCTGCGGCCGGTTGTTGACTCCCGTTTGGTTCGCGATCTGACCGTTGACGATCAGCATCGACGCAGTCGAGTAGCGCAACGCGTTCTCCACTTGGGCATTGGCTTCCGGACGCATCAATGCGGCGGTCCACGCCTTGTTGATGCGCTGGCGCAACGGCGGATTCCAGACCCACCAGTGCCATGCCGCTTTGAAAGCGTAGGCCCGGACGCCCGGGTGCAGGTCGCGCATCGCGGTGGCCAGTAGATCCGCCAATTCGTTGCGGTCGACCTGCGAGCGCGGGCCGGACAGGTCGACTCGCATCACGAGCGCCTGCAGAATCGACTGGCGCGTCCGGTCGCCTCCGGCGCGGTAGGCGGCCATCAGGGCAGGCCAACCTTGATCGTCGAGTAGCAGCTGACGCAGAGACCAGTAAGCTGCTTCGCGACAAGCCTTGACAGGATCCGAAAGCCCACTGATCAGGGCGGGGATGCCGCTCGGTGCCAGCGACCCGCCGATACCGAGGTAGCCGTAGTAGCGCACCTGCGGGGTCCCGTCCTCGGTGGCGGCGATCATCAAGTCGGCAAAGTCGGCGCGACCGGTCGTTTGCAGGGCGCGTACGCGGGAGATCTTCTCGAGCGCAGTCTCGCCGGGCTGCGGCTCGTACGCTGCGCGCTCGAATGGCTCGGCGTCGCCGGGGAACAGCCGGCTCAAGGCCCGGATGACATAAGCGTTGGTGACAAATCCGGTCTGGGCGGAGCGGTTCCAGAGGCCGTACTCGAACTGATTGTCCAAAAGCCACTGCACCGCGCGCTTGACTGGCGGGCTGTCCGGTCCGTGACCGGCGGCGCGCAAGCCGATCAAGGCCACGGCCGTCGGGGCCGCGTCCCCTTCCTCGTCGATGCGGCTCCACGTGTCCGAGGCTTCGTCGTGAACGCCGAGATCGAAGCCCCAGGAGCCGTCGTCTTGTTGCAATGCCAGCAGGCGCTTCAGGTCGCGGTCAACCTGCTTTCGGAATCCCGGGAGCAATTCGGCCGTGCGCTTGGCGAGTTCCGAGTCTTCGTCCAGCTCGGCAAGTTCCTTGCGCGGCAACAGGTCAAAGAAGAATTCGATCCGGTGCCCGAGGTCGTCCGAGACCTTGATCTGGTTGTCCCCGGTTGCGACGATCTTCTCGGCCTTTTCGACAATGCCTTCCAAGTACTTGACCTCGCCCGAGTCCCGCCATGACCGCTCCAAGATCTCGGCGGCGAACTTGAAGACCACGTTCGGACCGAAGTTCGAGCCCTTGCCGGCGGCGTTGATGCCGCCCGGGTCGGCGGTTTGCAGCACGTAGTTGGCGGTTCGCCGCTGCTGGTACGAATGCAATCGCTTCGGCTTGAAGGTGCGCTCGTGCAGCACGACATTGCGGCCCGCTACGCGGCTGCCCGCCGGAGCGTCGCCCAAGTCGTTCGGGGCGAGGGAAGTGTTGACCGCGGCGTCGACCAATTCGTTGGTCGGACGCAGGCTCTCGTACATGGTGTTGACGAGGCGACGGTGATTCTGAACCGTGCCATCCGGCCGGTAGCCGTGCCGCAGGGCGTCCGCGACGCCCCACACGCCGCTCTGGGTGTGGCAGCTCATGCAGTTCTCGCCGAAGAGGCTGGAGCCGTCGCGCACGCGCCGATGGACCGCGATATTGCGCGGGCGGTGGATCAGCCAAGCGTCGATCTCCGCTAGGTGGTAGTAGATGGACTGCCGCAGGGCTTGCTGCGGTGTCTCGAACGGAGCGGCGTCGACCAAGCGCACTTCGAGTTCGTAGCCAGGCTGGTTCGTCTCCACGCGCAGGAAGTACGTCCCTCCAGGGTGGACGCGCCTCGTCACGAAGGATCGGAAGTTGTCGTCCTGCTGGTGCAGGCGTTCGTTGAGGTCGCGCCCGTCGTAGTACGTGTAGACAGGTTCGGGTCCCGGAATCGCCACGGTGTCCGGATGGATGTACGGAATGATCGCGTTATTCCCGAAGTCCTCGCGCTTGGCGGCTTCGCGGTGCTCGAGTTCCTCGGCTGTCGGCACGCCCGGCTTGTAGACGCGGATCCGCGCACTGACGACCGGCTCCGGAATCTGGAGGTTCGCCGTCATCAGCTTCATGCGATCCCCTCGATAGACGAAGCGATACCAGTCGTCCGGAGACTTTCCCGAGGCGGCGTTGTCGAAGTACTCGAGTTCGTCCGCGCCGCCCACGATGCGGATCACCTGATCATCCGTTCCGGGCTGGAAGGGAAGGGTCACCGCCTCCTCGGGAGAGTTGTTCGGCTCGGTCTCTAGGACTATGTCCGCGCCTTGGATTTCCGAAACCGTATCGACTGAGACGCTGATCGGGGCGTTCTGGATCGCAGGCGTGCGGTCCGGGGCAACGGACGCGAGTCGCGCTAGACCGGTATCCCGGTGGTACTCGGTTGACAGGGTCTCGCGATCCACCACCGTCTCGAGTTGCAACTCGTAGCGCCCGGAACGGGGTGCCTTGTAGAGCAGGAACACGTCAGGATCCAATGCGTGCAACACCTTGGACCAGCCGTTCTCCACCCCCGCCACGAGATCGGCGCGGTCTCCGTCGAATCGCGGTTCACCTGCCGGCGGGCCTGTCCAACGCACTTCGATCCGGGCGTTGTCCGGCAGTCCGGAGGGTTCGTCGAGACCCACGTGGATCTGCACGGTCTGGTCTCGATCGAGGTCCCACGACTTGCTCCACGACCCGCCGAATGCGACGGTCTCGGCCAGTGCCGCACTCGAGCCGAAGCAAAGTGCAATGGCGACGAGGGTGGCTAGGCTAGCTGCCACTTGTGCGGTTCGTGGGCGAAGACTCAGCAATTCGGACACTCCCTTGAGCATGGGAAACCTCTCCAAGGCTTGGCGTCGAGACATCGGATTCTCAGATTCGTTCTCGGGTTCGGGCACAACCAAGTACCCTCGCGACACTAGCTAGTGCCTGACCCGACTTCGCAGCGAATCAAGCACGCTCGCGGCATGATCGAGGCAGTGCCAGCCTCATGCGACCGGTTCCGCGAGAGAGCCTGTCCGCCGCTGTCCATTATATTCGGTGGCCCTTGCCGAACTGCGGTCCTGCCCCTACGCGGCCAGCTCGTCCATCGGTAGGCGGAACTCCTCCGGGAGTGCGACCAAGCTCGCTCGCCAGCCCTCGGGAGGATCTGACTTGTGTCCGCCAAATCCCGACGAATCCGCTGAACGCAAGTGCGAAGTAGCGCAGCGAAGGGAGTGACTCACCGGCTGGGTTTGGTGCTCCCGAGCTTGGAGGCGATGTCGGCTGCGATCTGGCCTCCATGGAAGCGGCCGTTCTCGATAAAGATCTCGTTGGTATGCATGCCCGCCACGATCACCCCGGCCAGATAGACGCCCGGGCGGTCGCTTTCCAACGTGTCGGGATCCGTGCGGGGCTTGCGAGTCTTCTTGTCGAGTTCGATCCCGACGCTGGCTAGGAAGGTCGTGTCGGGCTGGTAGCCGGTCATGGCCAAGACGAAGTCGTTCGCGATCTGCACCGGTCCATCCGGCGTGGCGAGGTGCAGGGTTTCCTGCTCGACACGGGTCACCTCGCTACCGAGGTACGCCTGAATCTCGCCGTTCTTGATGCGATTCGAGATATCCGGGTAGATCCAGTACTTGATCTTGGGGCTCAGTTCTGGATGGCGGTGGACTAGCGTTACCCGAGCACCGGCACGATAGCACTCCAGGGCGCAAATCGCGGCGGAGTTCTGGCCGCCGATCACCGCGAGGTCGCAATCGTAGAACGGATGCGGTTCGTGGTAGTAGTGCCGGACCTTCGGCAGGTCCTCACCGGGCACGTCCATGAGAACCGGAATGTCGTAGAACCCAGTTGCGAGGATCACCTTGCGGGCACGGTATTGACATGCTCTGCCGGCGCGGCTCGCGGTGTTCACGACAAAGGCGCCGTCTTCACCTTGGACGGCATGGACCTGCTCGTACTGCAGGATGTCCAGCTTGTAGTGACTGGCCACGCGACGGTAGTACTTGAGAGCCTCCCCGCGGGTTGGCTTCTCGCGCACCGCCGTCATGGGGATGTCCCCGATCTCTAGCAGTTCGGGCGTGGTGAAGAACGTCAGGTTGGTCGGGTACTTGTAGAGCGAATTGACTACGCAGCCCTTGTCGATGGTCAGGACGCGGAATCCGGCCCTCTGTACATCGATCGCGCACGCCAAGCCCGTCGGACCTGCCCCTACGACGATCACGTCGAAGGATTCGTTGGGGGCGCGCGCTCGCAAATTCCAGTATAGGAAGCTGTCCTCGGCCTCTCGCGTCAGGCTTCTGTCCACAGTTCGGTGCCCCCGCAAGCGAAGCATTCTTGGTCACCCGGGACCGAAGGCTAGGGGATGTCTTCTTAATCGGGACAGGGGTCGCACCCCGAGACTGCTACCGCTAAGGGGATTTGCGGACGTTCAGCGCGTAGCATCCGGGTCTGAAGCCGACCGATCCCCGTCAGCCCCGGTGGTTGCATCGGTCTCGAGGGATTCCGCAGATGGTTCGGGGGGCAGTTCCGACGAATTCAGCGCGTCCGCGCCCGGTTCAGGATCAGTTTGCGATGCCTCCGCTCCGCCGACCGACTCAGCCCGTCGAGAGCACGACTGAGGTAGCCAGCCCAAGAGCCCGAGTCCAACTAACAAACCCAACAGTGCCAGTAGGAGGCGGTACTGGTGTCGCAACGACCGGATTTGTTCGACTAGTTTGTCGTGCAGGGAGCGCATTTCCGCTAGGATCGCCGTACCCTGCATGTCGATCTTCGTGTTCTGCGTGTCGACTTTCGCGCTCAAGTCCCGGACTTCCGTGCGCAGCGAGCCGATCTCTTCGCCTCGCTTCTCCATTTGCGTGCCCAGCCTCTCTATTTGCGCGCCCTGCGTGTCGACTTTCCCGCTCAGTACCTGGACTTCCGTGTGCAGCGAGCCGATCTCTTCGCCTTGTTTTTCTAGTCTTGCACCTTGCGTCCGGATCTCTTCGTGTTGCGTGTCGAGCCTGGCACCTTGTGCCTCGTGCCTTTCACCTTGTATCTCGAGCCTAGCTGCAAGCACGTTTTCCAACGACTTGATGTAGACGTGGAGCGGCTCGTCTGACAGCGCTTGGATCTCCTCGACCAAAGCGTCGACCATGATCGGATCCTCGCACACTCTCGACAGTACGCGAACCAGTTCCTCGCGTTGAGCTGGTCTCCTCGAAAGGAATTCCGCAGTAATCGGGATGCTCTGCTCGGCGATGGTCTGCGGATCGGACGCACTCTCGTGCGAGCCTGTGCTTTCTGGATTCGGACTGGATTCCGATCGATCTCCCGCATCAGCCGGATGCTCTCTCGGATCCTCGCGAGGTTCGGCCATGACTTCAACCATAGCACGATCCGAGTCTCTCCACGAAAAGTGAGCATCCGTGTTGAATTTTCAGGGATGAATTCCGAGAGTGCCTGAGGGGCCGCTGGCTGACACTGGCCCCTTCCCGCAGGCGCGGGGAGGGAGACCGTAATTGCGGGATCCGCTATCGAGCGTTAGCGCAAAGCTGGAATGTCCGGTTCTGGCGATTCTGAAATGTCCGCTTTTTCGAGGGAGCGAGGCAGCATGTCGAACCGTGTACGACTAGGCCCCGGGCCAAGCGCACCGGCTGCAAGCAGCCGGTCGGCACCGCTACGAGGACCACGCGGCTGTGACGGACTGGGCCACGCGAGCGATGTGCGGCCGACGCCTGTGTTGTATTCCGCAATCCGTCGTTGGACCTGTCTCACACCGGGCTGGGGGGATGCTACCGCAAGAAAGAAATCACCTGGAACAGGCCATGATCAGCAATGATGCCGAATGGGCTGCTTGCGCAGCGGAATGGGGCACCCCGCGGGCCGGACACTTCAGTTTTGCAGAAAAGCGGACATTTCAGCTTTGCTCCGACAGGTGTCGGGACCGCCGGCGTAGCGTGTCAACAGCATGTCGCGCTGCACATGCACGGTGTCCGCTTGCCAACTGTTTTCCGGCATTGGCTTGCAATTCGACTTGGAGCGATAGACCCGAGCTAGCGGGCCATCCATCTCCTCCCGAGCCAACTCGGCTGGAATGGCGATTGAGGAACAGAACGCTACGGGTGTTCCCGACGCCGTTTCTCGAGGTCAGCCAATTCGATTTCTAGTTCCCGCGCCTTTCGCTCGGCTGCGATTCGTCCGGCGCGTTCCTGCAAGCGACCAGCGCGCTCCTCCCGCCACCCGTCCCGTTCCCGCAAGCGACCGGCGCGCTCCTCCCGCCACCCGTCCCGTTCCCGCAAGCGTTCAGCATGCTCCTCGGCGTATTCCAGCAGGTACTCTCGGGCCGCCGGGTCCCACAAGCGCAAGCGGTCATCCTCAAACCGCAATTCCAAGCCCAGCGACTCGCACGGCACCGCTAGCGAACCGTTCGTATCCTCGCGCCACTTCACGCGCTCGTAGACCCCCGCTGCCCCTCCCGACAGCCGGAACAGCTGCAGGCGCGGAAAGTGCAACCCTCCCGTCGGGTCGTACACGCAGTATTCGGGAATGCCAATCCGCGCGTAGGTCTCCATGTTGCGCCCCAGATTGTCCTCGGCGGTCTGCTCCGAGGACACCTCGAGCGCGAAGTCCGGTGCCTTCCCTTCCTCCCAGACTTTGTACCAATCGCGGTGCTGGTTCGGGACCCCGCGCGAGACGAACACGTCCGGGGCCGCCACGTCCGCGGGCTCGCCCTCGGTGTAGTACAGCAGCAGGGCCATGGCCACGAAGGTGTTCGGGTCGTTAAAGTAGCGCGTGCGCAGCATGCCGTACTGCGCGTGAATCCTGTCGGCTTGCCAAGAGTTATCCGCCATCGGCTTGCCGTCCGAACTGGGGTAGAAGACCTCTTTGGGGGCCGGTGCCGGTTCTGGAAAGGGCGGCGGGGGCAGAGGTCGCGGCCGGGGATGGACTTGGGCGGCCGGAGGCGGGGCCTGAAACGCTTTCTTGTTCGCCATGGGCCGCAAGCAGACGCGCCGAGGACTGCTGGGAGTAGTCTAGCGCAGTAGAGTCGTAGCGAGGGCTGAGATCTCGCGAGGTTCGGGGTCATGCTGAAACTGCAGCCAGCCGATCGCGGGGGTCCCTGGGGAATTCCCCCCAACGAGACTCCTCAACCCTGTTCGACATTGATTCGGAACTCGAAGCGCGGTTCTAGGCCGAAGAATGCGGGCCATCCAATTCCGTCCTATCCAACTCCGATGGAGAGACCTTGGCGGAGCAGCCCGCTAGGGTTTTCCCGGACGGCGTTCCTTGAGGCCTGCCAATCTAGTTTCGAGGTCACGTACCCGTTGCTCGGATTCGATGCGCTTATCGCGTTCCTTCAAGCGTCCGTCACGTTCCTTGAGGCACTTGGCGCGTTCCTTCAAGCGTCCTTCGCGTTCCTTGATGCGCTTAGCGCGTTCCTTGATGCGTCCTTTGCGTTCCTTGAGGCACCTAGCGCGTTCCTTGAGGCGCCCGGCATGCTCTTCGTGGGGTTCCAGCAGGTATTCCTGAGCCTCTGGATCCCACAGGCGCAAGCGGTCATCCTCCAGCCGCAGTTCCAAGCCCAGCGTCTCACTCGTCACTGCAAGCGGACCGTCTGGATCACCCCTCCCGCTCACGCGCTCGTAAACCCCTCCCTCCAAGCGGAACAACTGCAGGCGCGGCCGGTGCATGCCCCCCTTCGGGTCGAACACGCAGTACTCTCGCACCCCCATCCATTCGTACTTGTCCTTCTTGCTCCCCAGGTCTTTCCGGTAAGTCCCCTTCGAGGCTACCTCCAGCACGAAGTCCGGCACCTTCCCCTCCTTCCGTACCTCGTAGCTGTCGCGATTCTTGGCTGGAACCCCAAAACACCACCATTAGATCGGGTGCCACCACCTCTTTGCGCTGACCGTCCTTGTAGGACAGCAGCATGTCGGTGCATACGAAGGTGTCGGGACCACCTGCGTAGCGTGTCGCCAGCATGTCGCGCTGCACATGCACGGTGTCCGCTTGCCAACTGTTCTCCGGCATTGGCTTGCAATTCGACTTGGAGCGATAGACCCGAGCTAGCGGGCCATCCATCTTCTCCCGAGCCAACTCGGCTGGAATGGCGATTGAGGAACAGAACGCTACGGGTGTTCCCGACGCCGTTTCTCGAGGTCAGCCAATTCGATTTCTAGTTCCCGCGCCTTTCGCTCGGCTGCGATTCGTCCGGCGCGTTCCTGCAAGCGACCGGCGCGCTCCTCCCGCCACCCGTCCCGTTCCCGCAAGCGACCGGCGCGCTCCTCCCGCCACCCGTCCCGTTCCCGCAAGCGACCGGCGCGTTCCCGCAAGCGACCGGCCCGTTCCCGCAAGCGTTCAGCATGCTCCTCGGCGTATTCCAGCAGGTACTCTCGGGCCGCCGGATCCCACAAGCGCAAGCGGTCATCCTCAAACCGCAATTCCAAGCCCAGCGACTCGCACGGCACCGCTAGCGAACCGTTCGTATCCTCGCGCCACTTCACGCGCTCGTAGACCCCCGCTGCCCCTCCCGACAGCCGGAACAGCTGCAGGCGCGGAAAGTGCAACCCTCCCGTCGGGTCGTACACGCAGTATTCGGGAATGCCAATCCGCGCGTAGGTCTCCATGTTGCACCCGAGATTATCCTCGGCGGTCTGCTCCGAGGACACCTCGAGCGCGAAGTCCGGCGCCTTCCCCTCCTCCCAGACCTTGTACCAATCGCGGTGCTGGTTCGGGACCCCGCGCGAGACGAACACGTCCGGGGCCGCCACGTCCGCGGGCTCGCCCTCGGTGTAGTACAGCAGCAGGGCCATGGCCACGAAGGTGTTCGGATCGTTCACGTAGCGCGTGTGCAGCATGCCGTACTGCGCGTGAATCCTGTCTGCCTGGCAGCTGTTATCCGCCATCGGCTTGCCGTCCGAACTGGGATAGAAGATTTCCTTGGGCGCCGGCGCCGGTTCTGGAAAGGGCGGCGGGGGCAGAGGTTGCGGCCGGGGACGGACTTGCGCGGCGGGGGGTGGGGCCTGAAACGCTTTCTTGTTCGCCATGGGCCGCAAGCAGACGCGCCGACGACTGCTGGGAGTAGTCTAGCGCAGTCAATTCGCAGGGAGGGCGGAGATTCCGCGCGGCTCGATGGGAACTGGGAATGGGGGCTAGACACAGGGGGGAGCCCATGGGCCGAGCGTGTCAGCGAGAGCCCTCAATCCAGTCCGATGGAGGTTTCCGCATCGAGATTCTCAGATACTCCTAGCACGGTCGACGATCGAGTCACAGGCGAGATCCAAGCACTCATCCGTGTAGCGTATGAGAGCCCGTCGCGCACCCGACTTGGGGGGTATGGACCAGGGTCCCGTAGACGGCGCAGGCGGGTCCAAGGAATCGTTGGACGCGGTTTCGGTACAATCGCACAGTTGTTGGACTCATTCCAGCGAGTGAGTCATCGCCCCTCCGCAGCGGTTTCGATCTTCGGCGGGTGGTCGGCTGTATGGGTTGATCCGTCAACGACCGTGGGGACGATAGGGCATCGCGGCGGGCGGTTCGCTGCAATCTAGGGACCGAAGAGACTTGGGAAGCAACGCCGCCGGAACCCTGACGAGGACGAGTGGACAGAGAGCCAGAGAAGCAAGCACGAACGACGAACAGCTACCGACGATCTTCGACACATGCCGTCTCCGCGAAGACATGCGTCGAGGAGCCATCGGGGAACGCAGCAGAATCAGAATTGAAGGGGTCGCCCGACGCCGCTCCCAGCCGAGCGGACTTCCGTCGCGAAGTGCGGATACTTTCCCATGCCCGCGCTGAAACGGCAACCGCATTTGGCATTGAGGAGGACTCCGCGCCGCTGTTCGAGCAGGCGGAGTTGTGCGCTGCGCGATTCGGGGCGGAGATCCGGAACGCCCTGCTGACAGTCCATCGCGATTACGAGGAGGATGCCCAGCGCCCCGAGATTGTATGGTGGAAATCATGTCGTGGAGAGCAATCCATCGTTCGATACTGAATTCTCCTTCCACCCGGTCGCGACCTCGGCCCAACGATACAGTTGCATCCATGAGATTCCTCCCACTTCGGTGGGTGGCGGGTGGAAAGCGGCTGGAGCGGTCCTCGGACCGGTCGAGCAACTTGAGGATTCGCAGTCGAGCGCAAGCTCTTGAGTGCGGATTCTGGCCAGGGACCGCGGCCAAGAGTGTGAACGCCTCGTTGCTGCTTGGCCGGAACACACGGTTTTCGACCGCCTCGTCGATTGGGGCCAGCACTCGATGATCCCCACTGGCCTAGCGTGGTTGACTGTGGTGTGCGTGTCGACGGGGGTGTCCACCTAAATGCCAACCGCCGAGACTGAAGGTGCCTTCGTCGGCATCCGGAACGAACACGAGTTCTATAGCGATCACTACCTAGCGGAGATCTTCGACCAGGACCTGAAGAGGACCACGGCGCGGTGGAGGCAGGAAGCGGAAGACCGCGAGGAGCCGGGCCGAACGCCGGACGCTGCCCTGCGGGGGCTGAAGGACGAGTATTTCGAGTTCCGTGCCGAGTTCGATTCAGAGCAAGATGACCGGAAGCGGATCGAGTTGCAGCGGGGCTGGTTCCGGAAGCTGCTGACGGCGCTCGGCCACGAGTGGCATCCGCACAACCTGCCCTTGGAAACGGACGAAGAACTGCCGGTTCTTTCGACGCGAGAGGGTACTGGCGCGCACCGCTTGGTTGTCATCGGCGTCTACGACCGGTACGGAGAGGAAGCGGATCCGCTGTCCCTCAAGCCGCGGACGCTGCAGTTCCACGGAGAGGTGCCGCCGGCGTTGGGAGTCTTGCAGGAATCGTGGGGCGATCTGATCGCGAGCAGGCTGTTTGGATGGGAGCGGCCGGTGCGCTGGGCACTCGTGCTTTCGCATTCTCAGGCGCTGCTGCTGGAGCGGGGCAAGTGGTCGCGGAACAGCCTGCTGCGATTCGACTTCCAAGAACTCTTGGGGCGACGGGACGACCGGTCGCTCAAGGCCGCGGCCGCCTTCCTGCACCGGGATTCGCTGGTGCCGGGAGCGGGGACCGGACTGTTGGATTCATTGGACGAGAAGAGCCACCGGCATGCGTACGGGGTCTCGACCGATCTCAAGTACGCGTTGCGGGAGGCCATCGAACTGCTCGGCAACGAAGCGATCGAGTACGTCAGGGAAGTCGAGCACGAGGGGGTGTACGAACGGGACACGGTGCCGGCGGAGGACTTGGGGCGGGAGTGCCTGCGGTACATGTACCGGCTGCTGTTCCTCTTCTACGTGGAGGCGCGCCCGGAACTGGGCTACGCGCCGATGGACTCCCCGATGTACCGCCAGGGATGCAGCTTGGAGCGGCTGCGTGACATGGAGCTGGCGCGCCTGACGACCGAGGAGGACTTGGATCGGAATCACCTGCAGCAGAGCTTGGAACTGCTGTTCCAGCTGATCCGGGAAGGCTACGAGCCCCAGGTCGAAAAGGGGAAGCCCTTGCACAACACGTTTCGGCTTCGAAAGCTGGACAGCAAGCTGTTCGATCCTGAGCGGACGCCGACTTTGAGCCGGGTGCGATTGCGGGACAAGGTGCTGCAGAAGGTGATTCGGCTGCTGTCGCTGACCCGGCCGGCGGGGAAGCGCAAGCGACGCGGGCGGATCTCGTACGCGCAACTGGGGATCAACCAGTTGGGCGCGGTGTACGAGGCCCTGCTGTCGTATCAAGGCTTCTACGCGAATGAGGACTTGTACGAGGTCAAGAAGGAGGGCGAGAAGCGCGACGAGCTGGAGACGGCCTGGTTCGTGCGCGGCGAGGAAGTTGAGAAGTACACCGAGGGCGAGAAGGTCTTCATCCGCGATGACGACGGGCGGAGCAAGCTGCTGAGGTATCCGAAGGGCAAGTTCATCTACCGCCGGACGGGACGCTCGCGGGAGAGTTCGGCGAGCTACTACACGCCGGAGTCGCTGACGCGGTTGGTGGTGAAGTACGCGTTGAAGGAGCGGATCAAGGAGGACATGCCCGCGCAGGAGATTCTGGAGTTGACGGTGTGCGAGCCGGCGATGGGGTCGGGGGCGTTCCTGACGGAGGCGGTGAACCAGCTGGCGGAGAAGTACTTGGAGCGCAGGCAGAAGGAACTGGGCGAGCGCATCCCGCGAGCGGACTACGCCGACGAACTGCAGCGGGTGAAGCACTACATCACGGACCGGAACGTGTACGGGGTGGACCTGAACCCGGTGGCGGTCGAGCTGGCGGAGATCTCGCTGTGGCTGAATTGCATCGGCAAGGACGGTCACGTGCCATGGTTCGGATTCCAGTTGCAAGCAGGGGACTCGCTGGTCGGAGCGCGTAGACAGGTTTACAAGGTGGACGACCTGAGGGTAGGGAAGAAGCGTGCCGAGCTATGGTTCAACTACGCTCCGGAACGAGTTTCTCCAGGCTTGGCACCCACGCGACCGATAGGGACGGTGTACCACTTCCTGCTGCCTGACCCGGGCATGGCGAACTACAAGGACAAGTTCGTGCAGAGCTTGGAACCGGACAAGATCAGAGCGATCCGGGAGTGGCGCAAGGAGTTTTGCAAGCCGTTCAGTGAGAAGGACATTGAGACGCTGAAGTCTCTTTCGGACACGATCGACGACCTGTGGAAGCTGCACACCGAACAACTCTCTCATGATCGCGAAGCAACCGCGGATACGATTCATGTGTGGGGCTCGCAGGGCTCAAGGCGAGAGCGCTATACGTCCAATCAATGGAAGGACCAAATCAGCGGTCAGGGTGTGTACGGCACTCATTCGCTTGTAGTCGGCCCTTATCGTCGTTTGAAGCTGATGATGGACTACTGGTGTGCCCTGTGGTTCTGGCCCATCGAAGAGGCGGAATCACTTCCCTGTCGGGACGAGTTTCTGAACGAGGCTGTTCTAGTCCTGAAGGGCGAAATACGTCAATTGGAAGTTGGAATTGGAGAGGCCGACCTGTTGTTTGGAGACGAATATGCTGAACACGCGTCGGAATTCACGGAGCGCATGGTGCGAGAGGCTGGTACGCTAGATATTGACGAGTTGTTCAAGTATCTTCCCAGACTTCGATTAGTGGATGGAATCGCGAGCGAAAAACGATTCAATCATTGGGAATTGAATTTCTCAGATGTGTTCTATCGTGCGAACGATGAAGGACGCAGACAGCACGGTTTCGACTTAATCTTGGGCAATCCACCATGGGTCAAGGTCGAGTGGCAAGAGGGTCAGGTCTTGGGCGCATTTGATCCGCGAATCGCACTACGAAAATACTCTTCTCAGCGATTCCGTGCCGACCGAGATGAGATATTGCAATCAAACTTAGGTGCTCATATGGCATATTTGAAAACCGACAGCTCGTCCGAGGCTCTGCAGAGTTTCTTCAATGCAATTCAGAACTACGCAGAGTTGGCAGGCGTTCAGACAAACCTGTTCAAATGCTTCTTGCCGCAAAGTTGGATGATCTCCGACCAGCAAGGCGTGGCCAGTTTGCTGCATCCAGAGAGTGTGTACCAAGAATCGATCGGAGGAACTCTCCGGTCGAAACTTTACAGAAGGCTCAGGAGACACTATCAATTTCAGAACGAGCACAGGTTATTCCCAGAAGTGGATCACCACATGAGATTTAGTGTGAATATATACGGTCCAACTGCAGATGAACCTGAATTCGATCATATTGCGAATCTGTTCACTCCAGAAACTGTAGATGAGTGTTATATGCACGATGGTCGCGATGCTGTCCCGGGTATTAAGGACCTTCGTGGGTCATGGGAAACTGGGGGGCACTTGCGAAGGATAGTAAGGGTGCGCTCCAAAGAGTTAGAATTGTTTTCACGATTAATGGACGCTAATCAGGATCATTATCGGCAAGCCAAACTACCCGCAATTCATTCAGACAATGTGATTGAAATACTTCAAAAACTATCCGCATCGCGGCGAAGACTATGTGACTTACGGGAAGGGTTTTTATGCACAGGCATGTTTCACGAGACGGGTGCCCAACGCGCCGGTATCATTGCTAGAAAGACACGATTTCCCACGCATTCTGGAGAGTTGATCCTGTCGGGACCACACTTTACCATCAGTACGCCGCTCAATAAGACACCGCGTACAGATTGCCGATTGAATAGTGACTATGATCCAATCGACTTGGCCGTGATTTCCGACAGGTATTTGCCGCGTACGAACTATGTTCCAGCCTATGATTATCGCAGATATTATCGAAGTCTACCGAAAATTCATTGGCGATCAGATTCTGGTGTTTTTGATCGTCTCTCAATTGCTCACCACTTCCGAGCTGTTCACCGGAGGATGACACATCCAGCTGCGGAAAGATCGCTCATCAGCGCGATCTTTCCACGACGCGTCGGACATGTTGAGGCATGCTATGGAATCGCGTTCTCGAGCAATCGCCAATTGGCCGATTTCTTGTGCCTATGTAATTCGATTCCATTAGACTTCTTCATTAAGACTATCGCGGCAACGGATATCAGAAATGACACCATCGGAATGATCCCTTTCCCAGACATTCCAGCTAGCACACAGCGATACTTGTACGTTCGGGTGCTTGGAATGAACTGTCTGACTAGACACTACACCCGACTGTGGGACGATCTGTGGGATACGAAATTCACGGAGGACAGGTGGACCAAGATTGATGATCGTTTGTCCAACTCGTACTTTCGGGCATTGAAGAATGCATGGTCATGGCATAGCGCGCTTCGCTCAGACCTTGAACGACGCCAAGCGTTGGTCGAGATTGATGTGCTAGTGTCGATGGTGCTTGGACTGACACTGGATGAGTTGATCACGATGTATCGAATTCAATTTCCGGTCATGCGTCAATACGAACAAGACACTTGGTACGACGCGAAGGGACGAATTGTGTTCACCGTGTCGAAGGGTTTGCCTGGAGTTGGCCTACCCCGGAAGGCGATCACGGGTGATTCGAGCTACAGCCTCGCCACGCGTCATGGATCGGAGGAGCGCATCGCCCTCGGCTGGGAAGACATTCAAGAGCTCGGCGAGGGTACTGTAACTCGTGAGGTTTCGGACGACACCCTGCCTGGCGGCCCGGTCCGCAGGACTATCGAGTACCACGCACCGTTCGACCGTTGCTACAGGGAGAGCGACTACCGTGTCGCGTGGGAAGAGTTCGAGCGCAGGCTTGGGCGAACCGGCATGCACGGCTAGTGCGTGGTGCGATTCAACTACTATCGTTCGTGGTTCGGTCACCTTGCCTGCGGCGAAGACTTGTTTCGCCATCACCGGTGTGTGCCCGTCCCGAATGCACGACCGTCGTACCGCGCAATGACGAGGGCGGACCAGATTCGAAGTCCAAGAACAAGAATCAATCCCATGCAACCAAGCGAGCCACAAGTCCGCAAAGCCACCTCTGCAGACCTCAAGCTGATCGTGCCGCTCTTCGATGCGTACCGCAGGTTCTATCGTCAGCCAAGCGACCTGCCGCACGCCAGGTCATTCCTGCGGGCGCGGCTCGATCGCAAGGACTCCGTGATCCTCGTGGCACTCGACCAATCGCGAGCAGTTGGATTCACGCAGCTCTATCCGAGTTTCTCGTCAGTGTCGATGGCGCGGATCTTCATCCTCAACGACCTGTTCGTTTCGCCGGAAGCTCGTGGCAAGGGCGTGGGGTCCGCGCTACTCGCCGCCGCCGCGGATTTCGGAAGGCAGGCTGGTGCCGTTCGGCTCGCCTTGACGACAGAGACGAGCAACACTGTGGCTCAATCCGTCTACGAGCGGATGGGTTGGGTCCGGGACACTACGTTCTACACGTATGAGCTGACCCTCTGAGACTGCCCAGGAGCCCGCCCCTCGAGCGTCGCCGAGTTGGCGCAGCACTGACTCGGGCTTGGCACTGGCAGTGGGTCGAAACCTGTCTGCCCATGAGACGGTGTGCAATTTCAAGATAATCCGTAGGCAAAGTTCTCCATCCGGGTCGTTGATGGGAATAGAATTGAAGCGTCAGGTTGGCTGGCTCGAACCGTCGGCCCCTTACTCCATGCGATTCCGAATGCAGACCCTTGGCGTTATCGCCCTCGGCTTGCTCCTCGTGTCCGCCGATTCCAGCCGGGCTACAGAATCCCCGCCCGTGGAGGGATCCGCGATCATAGAGGCCCGCTGCTTGACCTGCCACGGTCCCAGCACGCGCATGGGAGGTCTTGACCTCTCCACCTTCGATTCGGCGGCAATTGGTGGCTCGCGCGGACCGGCGTTCGTGCCCGGCAATCCGGGGCAGAGTTTGCTCGTCGCCCGTGTACTGGCCGACGAGATGCCGCCGGAATCTCCGCTGCCGAGTTTGGAGAAGGAGGCACTCCGCGCTTGGATCGCCGAGGGACCTGCCTGGCCGGGAACCATCTCCGAGCAAAGGGCCACCCCCGATTGGTGGTCGCTGCAGCCCTTGCAGGACCCGGTGCCGCCAGCGAATTCGGCCATTCCTCCAGCGTGGGCCGACAGCCCGATTGATCGCTGGATACTCTCGGGCCTAGCCGCGAAGGGGCTCGACCCGGCTCCCGAAGCGGATCGGAGAACTCTAATCCGGCGTCTGACTTTCGATCTGCTCGGATTACCTCCATCCCCCGAGGAGATAGCCGCGTTCGCAGATGACCAGAAGCCCGGAGCATACGATCGCCTCGTGGATCGACTCCTTGCCTCGCCCCGCTACGGAGAGCGCTGGGGCCGCCACTGGCTGGACTTGGTGAGATATTCCGAGAGCGAGGGGTTTGAGCGCGACTGGTTGCGCGAGCACGTTTGGCCTTACCGCGACTACGTGATCCGGGCCTTTAACGAGGATCGATCCTACCTCCAGTTTGCCCGCGAGCAAATGGCCGGCGACCTAATCGAGCCCGTCACCCACGACGGCGTCGTCGCTACCACTCTCCTGACGCTCGGGCCCTTGGATGCGGTAGGGCTGACTTCGGCCTTGGAGCGGGAGCGCCTCTCGATCCGGGAGGACCACCTTGAAGAGATGGTCGGCGTCGTCGGCCAGACATTCCTCGGCTTGACCGTTCACTGCGCGCGTTGTCACGACCACAAGTTCGATCCGATTCCTCAACGCGACTACTACCGGTTCAAGGCAGCCTTCCAAGCCGTTTGGCCGCCGACCAAGCCAAACACCACGGGCGACCTTGACATTTTCATTCCCCACGGCTCGCCGTTGGTGACTCCCGGCGAGCGGCGTGACCGAGACGCAAAGGTGGCTCGCATCGCAAGTCGACTCGCCACCATCCAAGCCGAGTTGGGAGAACTATACCGGTCTGTCCGCCCAAGCCGGCCTCTTGACGGCCTTTCCGTGCCGTACGCGCGTTGGACGTTCGACATTGACGGCCGCGCGGATCATTCCCCCTTGCACTTGCAGCTCCATGGAGAAGCGGTGATCGAGGATGGCCACCTGCGGATGCGAGAGTCCCAGGATCGACCGGAGCCGGATCCGGGCGAGGAGCACAACCAGCCGGAGTCGGTCGCAGTGAGTGCTTTAATCGACCAACGGATTGAAGCGAAGACCTTGGAAGCTTGGATTCATGTCCGCAATGCACCCGAAGGGTCGGCAACCCTCATGGAACTCTACGGCCAAAGCGGCTATCGCGGTGCTTCGGTCGATGGCATTCGTTATGTCCACGAGAGCGTACCCCGCTGGGAGAACTATTCGGTCGGGAACTTCCGGTCGCAAGATACCGGGGCCCAGCCTGAATGCCTCGAACCCGGTGACCGCTTGCACATCGCGATCCGGTATGCCGCGGACGGCTCGATCAGCCTCTTTCGCAATGGTCAGCCCTATGGCGAGCCCTACACGCCGAACGCTGGCACGCCCGCTGGGCACCTCCAGATCTATCCAGCCTTCGATGCGCTTGTGCGCTTCCCGGTGTCGAAGGACTTCGAGTTGAAAGAGGCGCGGTTGTACGACCGCTCGCTATCCGACGAGCACATCGCCGCCTCCTACCGGGCCGGAGTAGTCAATGCCGGACGTACCGAACTGTTGGCAGCGATGTCCGAAGGATCGCGGAAGCGCGCACATGCGCTCGAGGGAGAGCGAGACCGCCTACAGGCCGACCTTGATGCGCTCCCAAAGCCGCCGCTTGTGCATTCGGCTCGGACCGCGCCGGACCGGCCGACACACCTCCTTGAACGCGGCGATGTCGAACGAGTAGGGCCGCAAGTGTCCCCGGGAGGGATAGCGGCTGTCGAGGGACTCTCGTCCGATCTTGCTCTGCCGCCAGACGCGCCGGACGCCCGGAAGCGTCGAGCCCTTGCCGAATGGGTCGCGAATGCGTCAAACCCGCTCTTCTCCCGAGTCATGGCTAACCGCATCTGGCAGCATCACTTCGGCACCGGACTGGTAGCGAATCCCAGCGACTTCGGCTACAACGGAGGCCTCCCGAGTCACCCGGAACTGCTCGATTGGCTGGCTCTCCAACTTGAGCGCGACGATTGGAGCGTCAAGAGGCTCCACCGGCGGATACTGCTTTCGCGCACCTACCGCCAATCGTCCCGTTATGATCCGGCGGCCGCCGCTGTCGACAGCAGCAACCGCCTGCTTTGGCGTTATCCTCGACGCCGCGTGACCGCTGAAGCGGTGCGGGACTCGATGCTAGCCGTCAGCGGGGATCTAAACACTGCGATGTACGGTCCGAGCGTTCGGACATTCAAGATCACCAAGGCCGGATCGCTGCTCCGTTACAACCCGGTCGTCAACAACAGTCCCGACTTCAACCGTCGCACCGTGTACCGCATGAACGTGATTTCCGGCGGGGACCCCATGCTGGAGTCCCTTGATTGCCCGCTGCCCGCCGTGCGAACGCCCAAGCGGTCGGTGACCACGACGTCGTTACAGGCGCTCAGCTTGATGAACAACCAGTTCGTCCAGCACCGGAGCGTCAGCTTCGCAAGGCGTCTGGAGCGCGAGTCCGCTGGACTTGACGAGCAGGTGCAGCGTGCATTCCTGCTGGCACTCGGACGCAGTCCGGGTGCTGACGAGCTGGCGTCAAGCCGAGCGTTGGTGGAGACGCACGGCTTGCGTGCGCTGAGCTGGGGTCTCTTGAATACCAGCGAGTTTCTCTATGTCGAATGATTGGTCCAGGCGTCGCTTGCTGCTGGACGCTGGCTGCGGATTCGGGTGGCTCGCGCTGTCTTCATTGCTGCGCGGCGAGGCCCGTTTGCCGCAAGCGCGGGCCAAGCGGGTCATCCAGCTTTTTGCGGTAGGCGGGATGAGCCATGTCGACACCTTCGACTTCAAGCCCGAACTCCAGCGACGCGATGGCACACACCACGCGATGCCGACCTTTTTCGGTCAAGGCGGCAATCTGTGGGGCAGTCCGTGGGAATTCAAGAGGCGCGGGGACAGCGGGCAGTGGGTCAGTTCGCTCCTACCGAACCTTGCCAAGCAAGCCGACAAGCTGACGGTAATCCGCAGCATGTTCAGCAAGAGCGCGAACCACATGCCGGCGGTCGCCCAGATGAACACCGGATTCATCTTGACCGGCTTCCCGTCGATGGGAGCCTGGGTGAGCTACGGCTTGGGTGTCCAAAGCCAAGATTTGCCGGCCTTCGTGGTGTTGCCCGATCCTACCGGGCATCCTTGGGGCGGGCCAGTCCAGTGGACCAACGGCTTCTTGCCGGCGGCGGTTCAAGGAACGGCGTTCCGGATGTCCTCCGATGGAGATCCCGTACCCGACCTTGCGGTTCCGACATCAGAAAGCCCTGTGGCCCGAGCTGGTGCGATGGCGTGGCTGCAGCGGATGAATCATGCGTATGCAGAGGCGCGTCCCGGAGACTCGACACTTGAAGCGCGACTGCGTAGTTACGAAGTCGCTGCTCGCATGCAGATGAGCGTGCCTGAGATCGCCGATCTCAAGCGAGAGACGAAAGCCACGCGGAGGCTCTATGGCTGCGAGGAGGAAGGGAAGTCTACCTTTGGCGAGAGCTGCTTGCTGGCTCGCCGACTGTCCGAGCGCGGAGTGCGATTCGTTCAGGTTTATCACGGCGGTTCGGGCCGCAGTTGGGATGCTCACGGCGACTTGGTTCGCAATCACGAGGGAATGGCGTCTGACTTTGACCGCCCTGCCGCGGCGTTGGTCCAGGACCTCGACGCACGCGGTTTGCTTGATGACACGCTGGTCATGGGCGTCACGGAATTCGGTCGCACCCCGGTGTCGCAGGGCAGCGGAAAGCATGCCGGGCGCGACCACCATCCGTCATGCTTCACGTGCTGGTTGGCCGGAGGAGGTCTGAAGGCGGGCCTCGGCTACGGATCCTCCGACGATCTCGGATACGAGCCGGCCGAAAGCCCGGTCTCGATCTACGACCTCCACGCCACGATCCTGCACCTGCTGGGCTTGGATCACGAGAAGCTCACCTTCTATCACAACGGAATCCAGCGCCGCCTGACCGACGTGCATGGGCATGTGTTGGAAGGCCTGTTGGCATAGGCCGTTCGTCAAGCCTCGGCACGCTTCGGTCAACGACTCAGGCGGGGGCTTTCAAGGATCGCAGGCGCCTCACCTCGGCTTCCAGGGCTGCTATCCGCGGTGCCATCTCCCGTTGTGCATCGGCCGCAAATTCGGCATGTCGCCGGGCTACTCGGAGGGCACCCTCTGCGGAGGCCATCTGCTCCGTCATGAGCCCAGTCTTCACGTTTGTGATCGCCGTCTCCGCCTCCGCTATCGCCGACTTTGCCTTTATGGTCGCGGCCTCGGCTGCTGTGGCCGCAGTCTGGGCCTCCCTAACTGCGATCTGCGCCTCCAATTCGTCGAGTGTCAGCAAGTAGGACTGCTTCGCCGGATCCCACATCCGCAGATCCGCTCCGTCAAAGTGAACCTCCAATCCGAGCACCTCGCTCAATAGTGTCACGGCTAGCCCAGGGCGCTCCAAGTCGACTAACTCCGTGTAGCCTCCCGGTTCTAGCACCCACCCCTGTAGTCGCGGATCGTGCATCCAGCCCTGCGGGTCGTACACCCAGTACTCGCCGACTCCCATGGCTTCGTACAGATCCTTCTTGCCTTCGACATCGTAGTTGAAAGTCGACGGGGAAGCGACTTCAATGACCCAGTCAGGGGGCTTGCCCTCCTCTGCGATCCGATAGATATCGCGCGGGTAACTCGGCACGTCGAATCACACGAAGATATCCACGGCCACTCGCTTTGGCTTCACGCCCTCGCTGTAGTAGACCAGCTGGTTAATGCCCACGTACACGTCCTCGCGCTTCGAATACCGGTAGCGCAGATGAGGCTCTATATCCACCATTGTGCGAGCCTCCCAGCCGTCTTCTGCAAACCGCTCACCGTCTTCGGCGGGATGCCTCGCGTCTTCCTTCCCACGAAGCCGAGGCGGCTGGGATTCCTCAGCTGCCTTCCGATCCGTCCCCGCTTCCGGCGGAGGCGCGGGTTTGACGACCGCTGCCGAGAGTGATCCTTGATGCGTTTTCCTAGCTGGCACGAACCACTTCCAAGATGCCTTGAGCTTGGAGTGTATCACATGCGCTGATCTCTCTCACGCACGCCCCCTCCGGCGACTGCGAGAGGCTCTTCGTTCCCGCTTGGGCACTCGCGATCCGAGGCCCGCTCTGCGGCCCGGGCACTTGCTGTTCCTGCGTGCCTCCATTAGGCGAATCGTTGCCAACGTTGCGACCGGGCCAGTTGTCGTCGGCTCCGCTGTACCGACCGGCCCCCGCTCGTGTCCCCGAATCGTGCTCCGCGGGCCAACTCGCGAGTACCCCGTTCGCATCTAAGCGGACCGGACACATTCTGCTCCTGATGCGGTGCTCCTCGGCGGATCATTGCCAATCCTGCGATTGGCCTAGTCGTCGCCGGTGCCGCTGCACAGAACCCCCACTCTTGATCCCGTGTTGTGCGCCGCAAGGCGATTCGCAGTCGTCCGATTGCATCTGGAATCCGCTGCAGTTGCACTTGCTACTCTCTGTATTGCTCTGATACCTCCTGAGAACCGGTCTGATCCCATGCAAATCACTATCCGAAGAATCCTCGCCTCGGCCATCGCTTTGCCCGTCATGCTAGCGGCGGGTGACGACTGGCAGCGCCACGTGATCGCAACCGGCTTTCCCTGCCAGACCGCAGTCGCCGCGGATTTCACCGGCGATGGCGTGCCAGACGTGATCGCGGACGCCCAGGGCGAGACGCACCTGTACGTCGCTCCCAACTGGGACAAGATCGTCATCGATGGCAAGTGGCCGTTTCGCCCGGGACAGCGTGACACGATCCATAGCGAAGTCATGGATGTCGATGGCGACGGCGACCCGGACTACATCGGAGCGGTGTACTCGCCGGGACCCGTATTCTGGCTTGAGCGGCCCGACGATCCACTCCGCGACCGCTGGATTCTCAGGATCGTCGATGCAGACGTGAACGGAACGCACGGGTTGATCAAAGGGGACATCGACGGTGACGGCAGGGACGACCTCGCGGGCAACAGCGCTCAGCCCAAAGACGCGTATCCCAATTCCTTGGTCTGGTGGCGCGTGCCCCGAGACCCCCGCTCCGCGGAGGAATGGCCACGCTACGTGTTCGCTGATCAGGACGCTCCGGGATTGAGCCACTACCTCGGCATCGGAGACCTTGACGGCGATGGCGTCGCGGACGTGGTCTCAGCCGGCAAGGACGCCGTCACTGGGGGAGGGAACTGGTTCGCTTGGTGGAAGCAGCCCAAGGATCTCTCCACCCCGTGGTTGAAACGCACTATCGCTGTCAATCAGACCGGGGCGACCAACGCTCTCCCAGCCGACCTGAACGGCGATGGCGTGATGGATATCTTCGCCACACGCGGCCATGGCAAGGGTGTGCTGTGGTTTGAAGGGCCGGATTTCGCGCTGCGCGAAATCGATGCGGATCTCGAGGGCCCGCACGATCTGGCCATCGGCGACATTGACGGGGACGGGGACATCGACGGCGTTACGTGTGGCAAGGACAGCTACGTGGTCGCGTGGTACGAGAACGACGGGAAGGGGAAGTTCTCTAAGCGCGTGATCCACGACGACCAAGCCGCGTACGACATCCGGTTGACGGACATGGACAGCGACGGTGACCTTGACGTGTTGGTCGCGGGACAAAACTCGCGCAACGTGGTTTGGTATGAGAACCCTGTGTCCGCTCGTTGAGCGACGGCCAGGCTCTCCGCAAGACAGGCGTTTCTTGGAACCGCTTGCCGAATGAAACCGGAACGAGCAACGCCTTGGGTCGATTTCTGATCCTTGTCTAGAACCGGCCTCCTACCGGCTGCGGTCATCCTTGGCCTTGGTCCAGCCATCCGCGCAGACAGGCATCGGTGGCTGGACGCGGTGGACCGTCCCTTGCGAGACCGAGGGCCGGCTGTCGTAGGCTTGCCAAGATTTCGAGAGCGTCGACAGGTGCAGGTTCGCGAGACACGTGGACCGTCTCAAGTTCGTGCCCAGACTCCCGATCGATTTGAGTCCGGCCCGAGCATCTCAAAGCCTATGCCGGACGAATGTGCCATCGTTGAGGTAGATCGACGTGTTCAGCTCGGCCAAATCGAAGAGGACAGTGCCGACGCGACTGGGTCCGTTCGTCCCTGGGGCAGGAGGCCTGCCACGCTGTTTGGCTGGAAGAGAGAGCGAGCAATCCGAGATAGACGATTATCTTGGCACCATTAGCTCCGGTGAGCCTCCGCCTTCGATGCTGATCTTCTATGGGCCGCGTGGGAATGGCAAGACCACGATGCTGAACTGGACCAGCCGACGGGCCTTGGGCCAAGGAGTTAGATCTGTCAGATTGGATACCTCCCAGATCTTGACGGAGGAGTCGGCAGCCAAACACCTGTTGCCAGATTCTTGGATTGCCAGAGTCATTGAAGGCGTTTCTTGGCGTCGCAGAGATGTTCGCTTGCGGGGGCCAGAAGCAGGCAGCGTGACAAAGGCGTTAGCTCGTCTTGCGAAGAAGGGTCCGACGATCCTTCTCATCGACGAGGCTCACACTCTGGAAACGACCGTGGGTGCCCAACTGCTGCAAGCGGCTCAGACTCTGGCCGGGGATGGCCGGCCATTTCTAGTGGTTCTCGCAGGCACTCCTGATCTCCCGAGCCATTTGCGGGAGATGCATGCGACTTTCTGGGAGAGAAGCGCGATCTTCCCGCTTCTGAGGCTCGATGACCGCGCTTCGTCCGAGGCGATTCGCATCCCGCTCGAACAAGAGGGCTACGATCTCGCACCCGAGGCATTGGACAGGATGGTCGATGACTGTCAGGGATACCCTTACTTCTTGCAACTCTGGGGAAGGGCCCTCTGGAGCCAAGTGCGCCACGTCTCTGGGCCTATAGGGGTGGAGCACGTGAGTCGAGTCCGTCCGAGATTCGAGGAAGCGAGAAATCGATTCTGCTTGGAACGGTATCGAGAGTTGGAGCAAAGGGGACTGGTCGCCTTGGCCGTGGCGTTAGCCCGAGCGTACGAGGGAATCGATACCTTGGATGACTCTCGGGTGGATGAGGTGCTGGAGGGTGCCCTTGAGGCGGACGGCCAGATCGCAACATCATCGAAGCTGATGCAGGTACGCGAGGAGTTGCACAACCTTGGCTACATCTGGTCCCCCGGCGGCGGGCGGAAGGATCTTTACCTCAGCGGGATTCCAAGCCTGATGTCGTTCGTCGTAGATGCCGCTAACCACTAGCCCGCGGCTAGCTGGAGCGTGACGTCGATGGCAACGGTCTCCGGATGCCCCCGCGTTTCTTGCCACCGTCGCGCCCCATCGACAGCGAGCGTGACGAGACCGGAACTCAAGTCCTCATCGACAGCGACCGTCAGTGACGGATCACCTGCGCGCGACGCTTCTGAGATCGACCGTGAAGTGGCTGTGATCCGATGTTCTACGATGGATTCTCATGTCCGATGCGCAACTTTCCCCGCAAGTCTTGAAGAAACTCTGCGAGTACGACACGCCGACGATCTGCAACGCTATCGAACTCTTTGCCGTGCGTCCCCAAACCGAGGGCTACATGGACGGCCGGATCCGCGCTTGCTTCCCCGACATGAAGCCGGTCTGCGGGTTCGCGTCCACGGCGACGTTTCGCTCGGCGATCGCGCCCAAGGGCGGGGGAGGCTACGGCACCTTGCAGGGGCAAGTAGCGAGATTCGACGAACTCCCCGGCCCGCCCGTGGTCGTCATCCAGGACTTGGACTCGCCGGTCAAGTCCGCCACGTTCGGCGAGGTGATGGCCACGATCTACAAGTCGTTCGGAGCCCAGGCTCTGATCACGAGCGGGGCGGGTCGAGACCTCGATCAAGTGCATGCGGTCGGATTGCCCTGCTTTTCCGACGGCGTGATCTCCTCCCACGGGTATCCCCGCTTGATCGACTTCCATGTTCCCGTGCATGTCGGGGGCTTGGCCATCCATCCGGGCGATCTGCTGCACGGTGACCAGAACGGCGTGACAAGCATTCCAATCGACATCGCCGCCGAAGTCGCCGATGTTTGCGAAGAATACTGCGATGCGGAAGCGGTCGTGCTGGACTATTGCAAGGCGGGGAACGTCAATCCAGACGGACTGTCCGAAGCCCTCGGTGAACTGAAGAACCGTATCGGGAGCCTCCGGCAGCGCGTCAGGCGCGGGTAGCTTGTTGCCGGGCGACAGGTCCTAATCGGCCCTTCTTGCCTGCAAGCCCTTGTATTCCTCCGTCTCGCCTGTCGCGGAGTCGGTGATCCGTACCGTGTACGAGCCCTGCCCTCGCGTCGTGGGCGTGAACTCGCTCCCCTTGATCCGAATCGTGTAGACGATCTCGTCAGTAGCCTCGTCGATGACCTGGACGATCGGGTCTTCGGCATCGGTAGCTGGGATCGGTTCCAGCGAGTACTCGCTAGGGATCCCGCTCGACATCTGGTCGATGCGAATCGGCCATCCCGGATACGGCTCTGCACCGGGTTCGGACGCGTCCACCCAGCGCGGCCAGTTGGCGAATTCGATAGCCCGCTCGGACCGCTGGAACCTGATGATCCCGTAACCCGGCGCCCGCTGGTGCAGAGCCTTGGGTTCGATGCCGTTCGCTTGCGGATTCGACACCGCGTGGATCGTGACCTTGTTGCCAAATCCGTCGAGGTACTCGCCCGTGTTGCGGGGAGCGCCAGGCTTCCGATTCCGGCCGTCCTCAGTGGGATACCAGCGTCGCGGAAAGATGTTCGCCACCGAAGGCACGCAGATTGCGTAGCTGCTGTCGTTCCAGTTCTCGACCCCGTACTGGACGGTGCTGCCGAGGTGCTGGTCGCCGGCGATATGCACCGCGGCAGCTTTGCGCAGCAAGCGCACGGCTCGATTCCGCCCGGACTGCGGCCAGCCGTTGGAGTCGTGATCCTGCACCGGCGCTTCGCCCGCCGGGTAC
This sequence comes from Bryobacterales bacterium, assembly GCA_965242625.1. Classification (GTDB taxonomy): domain Bacteria; phylum Acidobacteriota; class Terriglobia; order Bryobacterales; family UBA6623; genus VXMF01. The sequence continues at coordinate 4,227,903 of CBDEST010000005.1, forward strand.
TCGCCTGGCGCGTTCACCCGCAAGCGCCCCGTGACGGCATCGGTCGTGGTGCCCTCCGGCAAGGTGCAGACGTTCGCGAAGATCGTCTGCGAGATCACTGCTTTCTGCCAGGCGCCGGCCCAGTCCTGCGCCCAGTCTTCCAAGAACGTCTCCTGGCGCTGCCCCAAGAGCGGGAACTCGGGATTGTCGGAACGCTTTCTCGCGTCATAGCGCGCGTCGTCCGCCCATCCGTTCACGATCCCGGAGTTCGGTAGCAGCGCGGTCGCCGAATCCTTCCACTTGCGGTCTTCGATGATCGCGAAGCTCACCCCGCCGTACAGCAGGTGGGTGTAGTACACCGCGATGTCCTGTTCGACTGGAGTCGGATCGTAGGGGTCCGGCATGTTCGCTGTCTGCGTCGTCTGGACGGCATGCACGAATCGCGGATCCATGACATACCCGCCTTGGTCCTGGCCGGGCTTTCCGTATCCGTTGGCCTTGCGACCGCCCGCGCCCCAGATGTTGCCTTGGTACACGTCGTGGTCGTCAGGCAGTGCCACGGTCGGGATGTCGCGCAGCAGGTCGCCGTACTCCCAGCCGAAGATGTACCACTTGCGCAAGTAATCGAGGATGGCGAGATCGGTCGGCTCGCGGACGATCCCGTATTCCCCGACGCGCTCGTAAACGTTGTCGCCGGTGAAGGCCATCAAGTCCGGCTTGTGGAAGCGCATGTTGCGCACGATGTCCGCATGCGGGAATCCCAGATCGTTGTTTCCCGTGAAGGCAGCCACCACGATCTCGTCCTTGTCCACGGGATCCTTGCGGATCGTGCCCTGCCAGGTGTCGTTGCCGAAGACCACGCGGTAGCGTGTATCGACGGTACTGTCCCAGTCCGCGACCCGGAACGTAGCGGTGCGCGCTTCCGGATCCATCGACGCCGTGGCGACCTGCTTCCAGCCGCCATCGTCGATTTCCAAGGCGGCCTCGGGCGGGTTCTCCCCCACGGGCGCTAGGATCGCGTTGAGCTTGAGCACGTTCTCGCTGAGCGTGTGCATCGCGAACATGATCGGCCCGAATTCGCGTTCCGGGAACGCGTCGAGCTTGCTCCCCGACACGCTCCAGTCTTCGAACCACATCCGCAGCATGCCCCCGCGCCGCGTACCGGGCTTCAACGCCCATCCGGTCTCGCGAATCTCCTGCTCGCCGGGAGGCGAGGATCCCACCGCCCCTGCGCTGGAAACAAGTGCCATGCCCCCGGTCAGCCAGTTCGCATCCACATCCCGGGTGAGTTCCTCGATGCCGTCAGCGGTCTCCGCCCGCAAGGTGAGGGTGTACCCGGCGGACGACGGTTCGGCTTCGAGCGAGAGATCCGCTCCGGTCTCGAACGCGGCCGTCACGACGGGAGCCGACTCGTCCGGAGTGCCGATGAATAGGCGCCCGTCGGTCGCGATCCCGCAATTCAATCCGACGCCGCGCACCGCGCTGTCTCGGTAGTCGCTCCACGACCCCTTGATGCCGACGCGGAATCCGACCCAGCCCTCGCCAAGCGGACCCGCGCTCGGATCTAGCCGCCCCAAGCGCACCTGCATCGCCAGCGATCCCTCGCGGTCGCTGATCTCGCGGGTCAGTAGGAAGACATTGCGATCACCGCCGGAACCGATGTTCTCGAGGCGGCCTTCCTGCACTCTCCAGTCCTGCAGCGGATTGGACCAGTAGGCCGATCCGACCCAGGGGCGGTCGGGCGCGGCATCCCAGTCGCTCTCAAACGACGTGGATTGCGAGGAGCATGCGAGCAGGCCGCAGGCGAGTCCTGCAGCGATGGCTAGAGCGAGGCGGCGCATATAGCCCGATTATGCTGGATTCGCTCGGCAACGTGCAGGCCGCTCCCATATCCGCGCCCCGCAATCCGGCTTCTGCCGTCAGCCGGGCTCAGGGGAGTCGGCCGCTTCACATGTCCGCAGGCATGGGGCCCGTGGACAGAAGCTTGATGCGATAGAGCCCGGTGCGCGCCGTCATGTACAGCGTGCTTCCGTCATCGCCCCACGCGACGTTCGCCGGCACTTCCTCGGGCTGGATGCTCCCGATATGCGAGCCGTCGGGTGCGAAGATCCACACTCCGCCCGGACCGGTGGCGTAAACGTTGCCATTGGTGTCGAGCTTGAGGCCGTCCGGCATCCCCGTTGCCTCCTCCGCCGAAGCGTCGACGAACACCCGACCGTTCTCGAACATGCCTTCGTCGTTGACGTCGTACGCCATCCAGACCTTGTTCTCCCCATCGGAATTCGCGACGTAGGCGGTCTTGCCGTCGGGGGAGAATCCGATCCCGTTCGGACGTGTCTGCTCCTTGGTCAGCAGCTGCAGTTCCTTGGTCTCGTAGTTGACCCGGTAGATCCCGTTGAAGTCGAGTTCCCTTGCGGGGTCTTCCTCTTGCTTGGCCAGACCGTAGGGCGGATCCGTGAAGTAGAGCCAGCCGTTCGCGTGCCAAGCCGCGTCGTTCGGGCTGTTCAGCTTCTTGCCCTCGTAGTTGTCGACGACGGTCTCCCATTCGCCGTCCACGAAGCGCGAAATGCGCCGGTTGCCATGTTCGCAGGCGATGAGCGTCCCGTCGGCGTCGAGCACGAGACCGTTCGATCCGACGAAGCCCTCGCGCGGCTCGCCCCGGTACATGCGCTCGTAGAAGACGGAAGCCTCGGTGTCGCCTTCGGCCCACCGCATGATGTTGTTGGCCGGGATGTCGCTGAACAGCAGGTACGGGCTGTCGCCCTTGATCCAGACGGGGCCCTCGGTGAACCCCATGCCTCCGGCGAGCTTTTCGATCTTGGCGCCGGCGGGAACGATCGCGTCCAGTGCGTCGGTCGCCTTGATGATCGTGCCGGCTCCGAAGTCCTCGGTGGCCTCTTCAGTTTCCGGCGGCATGGACGAACAGGCTAGCAGCAGCGACAACGCGACCGTAGCGCAAAGGGACTTTGAGTACATGGGCAACCTCCTGCCTTCGTAACATCATAGGCGAACCGACATCGCTATAGCTCGTCCGGCCGTCTTGGAATGGTCGAAATCTTGAAGACCCGCTCCGGTCGATCCGCCGCTGAATGCTCCCCTCACTCGGACAGGTGCCCCCGCCCACCGAGCGAGGCAGACTGTGTGCGCGCCGCGCCCCTCGCACTCGGCCCGTCAGCGCTCCCATTGACAATCGGGCCTCCGTTGTGCAATCGTTCCAAAGTAGTTACTGGAGTCAGGCTTCGTGCTTGGCCGGACCCGAGTCGGTCTGCATGACGGATGCGCGAAAGCTTCGCCTCACGCTGGAGAGCACTCTGGATAGTGTCGAAGCTGCCGAGCTGATCGTGCAACGGATGGCGGAACTCAACGGCTTCGGCGAGGACGAGGTGCATCAGATCGGCTTGGGCGTTCGCGAGACCGTTGCCAACGCCGTGCAGCACGGCAATGCGTTCAGTTCCGAGAAGACCGTGGCGTTCGACACGTCGATTGACGAGACCGGTTTCGAAGTCACCGTGGTCGACCAAGGCCCGGGATTCGAAGAGGAGTCTGTCTGCAACCCGCTGGAGCCCGAGAATCTCTTGCGTGCCTCGGGGCGCGGGTTGCTGATGATGCGCGCGTTCTTCGACGAAGTCGAGGTCGGGCCTTGCTCTAGCTCCGGTACGAAGGTTCGATTGGTGAAGTACCGCACCTCGGGTGCGGATGGGACAGCTCAGGAGGACTTGATGAGCCTATCTACCTCGATTCGCGATGTCGCCGGTGTCACGGTGGTCGACTTGTCCGGCCGCATCACGCTCGGCGAGGCGTCCGGGAAGTTGCGCGAAACGGTGCGCAACCTCTTGGACACGGGAGTGACCAAGATTCTCTTGAACCTGGAGCAGGTCAACTACATCGACAGTTCCGGCTTGGGCGAACTCGTTTCCGCCTACACCACGGCGCGGGGCAAGGGTTGCACCGTCAAGTTGCTCCATGTGCAAGCCAAGGTGCAGGACTTGCTGACCGTCACCAAGCTGTACACGGTCTTCGACAGCCACACGGACGAGGCCGCCGCTGTCGGCAGCTTCTGATTGAGCGACGGCCAAGCGCCGTCTTCCATGCTGGCCCGCCGCGAGGCGGGCCGCGTTTCGCCCGCCCTGCCGACCGCTGGCAGCCTTGACAGGCTGCCAGCGGTGCGGCGGACGCGGGCGCCGCTCAGCCCATCAGGAGCGAGAACGTGATCGAGAACTCCAAGTTGTGGAGCGAGCCGCTCACGTTGGGCAGGTATCTCCCGAAGGGCTTGCCTGTCACGTGGTTGCGCACGTCGAAGCGGACCCCGTACATGAACAGGTTGAACTTCACGCCGCCGCCGTAGTTGTACCCGAACTTCGTGTCGCCGCGCCCGGATAGCGACGAGAGCCCCGGCAGGAAGAACGAGGAGAACCCGCCCCCGCCCGTCACGAACGGCCGGACCGGGATCCCGCTAGGCGTGGCGTGCAGCACGTAGTTGTAGTACATGTGATGCGCGCGCACGCTGCCCAGGTCTTGGGTGCCGGTTGTGGACCCCTCGGCGGTCTGCAGGAAGTCCAGGCCGGCATGCTGGTACGAGTAGGAAACCTCGTGGCCGGTGAACGCCCGGGGGTTGAAGGCCATGCGCGCTCCCACGCGCACTCCGTTCGATAGCGCGTAGGTGTCTCGACCAGCCAGCTCGGGGATCTCCCGCACGCTGATCGAGTTGTCGTTCAAGGCGCCGTAGCCGGCGGAAATGCCTAGCTCTGCGGATTGGGGAAGTGCTGCCGCGGCGAACACAGTCGCTAGCAGGCAGCAGAGTACTAGGCGTTTCATGACACCTCCTCCTAAGAATGTTTTATCACAGCGACCGGTGCGTCTGCATCGTTGAGATTCCGAGCCGCATTCGCCCCGCACGGTTCGTCCTAACCTGTTGGACGCACGGCGCGAGCGGTGCGGTACAGCCACTTGTCGCGACGGTCACTTCGTCCCGGTCTCAGCGGTACTGGACGAATTCGATGGTGTGGCCGTCCGGGTCGCTGCAAAAGGCCTGACTCATCCCGAGGCGCTCGTTGCCGCCCTCGACGAAATCGATTCCGCAGTCGCGCAGCCGCGCCTTGACCACGCTCAAGTCGGCGACTTCCATCGCGAGGTGGTCCCCGCGGCTGATCCGCTCGCCCGCGACGCGCCCGGCGTTCTCGTCGGCGATGAGATGGATTTGACGGTCCCCGACCGCGAGCCACGCGCCGGGAAAGTTGAAGGCCGGCCGCTCGTCCTCGGGCAGGCCGAGCACGCCGCAGAAGAATTGCTTGGACGCCTCGAGGTCAGCTACCGCGAAGGACACGTGGTGCATTCGCTTGAGCCCAATGTGATCCATGTAGCCATTCTATCGTCGGCGCCATCCGCTGCTGCGACGCCCGCCGGAAGCCGCCGTACGCCCGGGATTTGATTCCGAGGGCCGCGGTCGGTATTATCAAGTTACATCCTGCGCTGTCCGATCTGTCGCGGCAACGCTTGTAGGAGATTCATATGGGCCCTCTCGGCATGGGTGAGATCATCGTCCTGTTCGTCCTGGCCTTGCTGATCTTCGGGCCCAAGAAGCTGCCCGAGCTCGGCAAGACCTTCGGCAAGGGCATGGCCGAGTTCAAGCGCGCCTCCAACGAACTCAAGTCGACGTTCCAGCGCGAGATGGACAATATCGAGCGCGAGACCAAGGATGTCAAGGACGTGGCTCGCGATGTGAGCAAGGACCTCAACACGAGTTACTACGAAGACAACGAGGACGACTACTACAGCGACTACGATTACGACGGTGCCTCGTCGACTGCGGCGACTGCGGCCAAGGGCTCGGACGGGCAGGAGCCGAGCGGCACCGATCCCGCGGAGTCGATCGCCGGGGACGGCGAGCAGGAGATGATCGAGAAGGCCGCGACGAGTGGGGACGACGAGCTCTCGGCCGCCGAATCGGCCGCCGACACCCCCGTGTCGGGGGTGCCCGAGGCGGAAGATACGACCGTTTCGAAGACGGCCTGAACCGTCGAACTCACGCTAGGTCTTGCTGGCCGCGACTACGTAGCGAAAGCGTTACGCGTTCATGAACTCGGACAACGACAAATCGCCGGAGACCCCGCCGGACGGGCAGACCTCCGAGCGAGGGCAGCCAGGTTCCGAGGACGGCGCGCCTTCCGCGTCGGGCGAGACGACGCCCGAGACGTCGTTTTACGACGATCCCTATCACGACGAATCGGATCACGTCTACGACGATCCGCACGCCAGCGAGCATGCCGAGACCGCCTCGGAAGGTGCTACGGCATCCAAGGGCTCGGGATCGTCCGCGCCACCTCCCCCGCCCGGCGATGAAGGCGAAGAAGACGAAGACGACATGGCGCGCATGTCGTTCCTCGAGCACTTGGACGAACTCCGTACGCGCCTCCTCCGCGCCTTGGGCGGATTGGTGGCGGTCTACGTGGTCTGCATCGCCTTCGCGCCCGACCTGCTCGCCTTTGTCTTGACGCCGTTCTACGCGGCTGTGGACGCGATCAAGGCCGAGCACGATATCGTGATCAAGGTCATCAGCACCCGACCGCTCGAGCAGTTCCAGGTTCAGTACATCAAGGTGCCGCTGATCGCGGCGGTCTTCGTCGGCTCGCCATGGCTGATGTTTCAGGCGTGGCAATTCATCGCGCCGGGCCTGTACAAGCGCGAGAAGCGCTGGGCCGTGCCGTTCATCCTCACGACCTCCTCGTTGTTCATTCTCGGCGGGATGTTCTGCTACTTCGTGGCGTTGCGCGTCACACTGCAGTTCCTGCTGACGGTCTCGATCGGACAAGTCGAACCCTACATCTCCGTCAACGAGTACCTCAGCACGTTCATCATCCTTGAGATCGGGCTGGGCCTGGTCTTCCAACTGCCGGTCTTGGTCTTCTTCTTCACGCTGCTGCGCCTCACGACTCCCCGATTCCTGCTGCGCAACGTGCGTTACGCCGTGCTGATCATGTTCGTGATCGCGGCGATCATCACCCCGACCGGCGACCCGCTGACCATGACGCTCTTCGCCGGTCCGATGATCGGGCTCTACTTCGTCGGGATCGGGGCGAGCTGGCTGCTGGTCCTGCGACGGGAGGGGCGCAAGCTACCGTGGCTGCGAATCACCTTGACGCTGCTCGCGTTCCTAGCCGTGTTCGCGGGTATCGTCCTGTACCTGCACCTGTACCACGGGTACGGCTTCACCGCCGAGTTCCCGTGGTTCGGAACGCACTGAGATCGGATCGTGGCGGCCAGGGGCTGACCGGCCCTCGCTACTGAACCGCGGCGTCCGGCTTGGGTTCGTAACGGTTCGCCACGTACCTGTTCAGGATGTCGATGAATTCCGGCACGATGCGCTCGCCGCGCAGGGTGCGATGAAGTTTACCGTCCATGTAGACCGGCGCCACCGGCTCTTCGAACGTGCCGGGCAGCGAAATGCCGATGTCCGCGTGCTTCGATTCGCCCGGGCCGTTCACCACGCAGCCCATCACCGCCACGCTCATGCTCTCCACGCCCTTGTAGAGGCCCTTCCAACCGGGCATCTGAGCCCGCAGGTACGCTTGGATCTCGTCCGCCATTTCTTGGAAGAACGTGCTGGTGGTGCGCCCGCAGCCCGGGCAGGCCGTGACCTGCGGCGTGAAGTGCCGGATTTCCAAGGACTGCAGCATTTGCTTGGCAACCTCGACTTCCTCGCAGCGGTCGCCGTCGGGCTGCGGCGTCAACGAGACGCGGATGGTGTCGCCGATCCCTTCTTGCAGCAGGACGGCCATGGCGGCGGTCGAGGCGATCACGCCCTTGTTGCCCATCCCGGCCTCGGTCAGTCCTAGGTGCAGCGGATAGTCGCAACGCTTGGCGAGGGCCCGATATACGGAAATCAGATCCTGCACGTTCGAGACCTTGGCGCTGAGCACGATCCGGTCGTGCCCGAGTCCGTACCCCTCCGCGGCCTCGGCGGATCGGATCGCGCTGAGCACGATCGTTTCGTACATCACCTCGGCCGCGCTCCACGGCTCCGCGCGGCGGGCATTCTCGTCCATCTGCTGGGTCAGCAGTTGCTGGTCCAAGGACCCCCAGTTGACGCCGATACGCACCGGCTTGTCATGCTCGATCGCGGTCTCGATCATCGTGCGGAAGTTGTCGTCGTGCTTCTTACCGACGTTTACGTTTCCCGGATTGATGCGGTACTTGGCTAGGGCGCGGGCGCAGTCCGGATACTGTCGCAACAGCAAATGGCCGTTGTAGTGGAAGTCGCCGATGACGGGGACATCGCAGCCGAAATCGCGCAGCGTGCGGACGATCAGCGGCACGGCGGCGGCGGCCTTGTCGTGGTTCACGGTCACGCGCACCAATTCCGAACCCGCTCGGGCGAGAGCCAGGACCTGGTTGACCGTTGCCGCGGTGTCCGCGGTGTCGGTGTTGGTCATCGACTGGACGACTACGGGATTCGCGCCGCCGACACGGACTCCATTGACCTCGCAAGTGGCGGTAGATTTGCGGTGAATCGCCATCCGGTCAGGCTGTGTGCGCCTTTGACTCTGAGTCTATCAACAGCCCCGTCGCTCAGCGCACCAAAGCCAACGACAGGGCTGGCACGTAAGTGATCAGAAGCACACCGATCAAGAGGATCAGCAGGAACGGCAACACCGACCGGTAGATGCGGGTCAGGGGCTCGTCGAAGCGGTACGACGCGAGGAACAGATTCATGCCTACGGGAGGGGTTAGGTACCCGAGTTCCAAGTTCGCTAGGAAGATGATGCCGAGATGCACGGGATCCACGCCGAACGCCGCGCCCATCGGAGCTATCAGCGGGACGACCACCAGAATGGCCGAGAAGATGTCCATCATGCATCCGACCACCAGCAGGAGGAGGTTCAGGACTAGCAGAAACACGTACTTCGATTCGATATGCTCCTGGACCCACTCCAAGGCTAGGTCCGGCACTTGCGCGTCGATCAGATAGTTCGTGAATCCCAAGGCCACGGCGAGGATCAGGAGGACGCCGCCGACCAAGGTGGCGCAGTCGGCCCCCACTCCCATGAGCTGCGTTTTGATCGAGAGGTCGCGATAGACGAGGCACTCTACGACGAATGCGTAGAGGACGGTCACGGCCGCAGCTTCCACCAGTGTGACGATGCCGCCGAAGATCCCGCCGATCACCACGACAGGAAGGAGTAGTTCCCACTTGGCCGCGTTTATGGAACGCCACGCTTCGACTGCATCGAAAGGTTGCCTGGTGCGCTCGGCAAAACGACCGTGCCGGACGCCCCAGAGAGCGACCAGTCCCACGAGCAAGAGTCCTGGCAAGAATCCGCCGAGGAAGAGTTCATTGATCGGCGTGCGAGAGTACACCGCATAGAGGATCACCGCGAGGCTCGGTGGGAACAAGAGTCCAATCGATCCCGAAGCTGTTAGCAATCCAAGCGAAAAGCGACGAGTGTAGTGAGCCTGCGTAAGTACGGGCAGCAGCAGTCCGCCGAGCGAGAGGATCGTGACTCCGGATGCACCGGTGAACGATGTGAAGAATGCGAACGCCAGCGTGGTCGTGACCGCCAAGCCGCCCGGCATCCAGCCGACGAGTGCCGAGAAGACGCGCACCAGTCGCTTGCTCGCACCCCCTTCCGCCAGAATGTAGCCACCGAGCGTGAAAAGCGGGATTGCGGGCAGCAAGGGCTGGCCAGACAGCTGATAGGCGGCTAGGGGCACTGCCGAGACCGGCGTGTATTCGAACCAGAACAGGAGTGCCGCGAGCCCTCCGATCACGGCGAAGATCGGTAGCCCGAGCAAAGCGCCGCCGAGTAATGCGAGGACTCCGTATTGCAGGATCGGGAGTTCGCCGAGCGTGTCCCAAGATCCTAGGGAGATCGGCACGACGGCTCCGGCCAGCGGAAGCAGCCGCCCGAGCAGGGCAGGAGACGATTTCCAGGCCATCCGGAGGCCGACTGCGGCAAATCCGGGAACCATCGCGAATATGAAGATCCAAACGGGGATACCGAATGCGACGATGTCTCCCGCCGTCCGCTCGACCATCGCGAACGTCCAAGCACCGTAAGCAAGACAGGTGCATACAGCGACACCGATCGCCGCTACGGCAAGTTGCGCGAGGGGCTTCAGTCGCTTCGGAACGAACGCCGCAGTGGAGAGTGCTAGTAGACGGTTCTCGCGAGCCGCGAGGGAGCCGCCAGTGATCGCGACGAGCAGCGTTAGGTGCTGGACTAGAGGTATCGATCCGGGTACCACGTTCCCGGCACCGAAGATGCGACCGACCCCCTCGCCGAGCGGCAAGATGGCGATCAACGCCAGAAGCGAGGCTGAGAACGCGTTCTCAGCCTTGAAGAACTTGCTGCTAATGCCGGATCCCGGGCCCGAGAGCCACGACCCCTGGGTGGTAGCGAGTGGACTCATTGACTACCTTCGCCCGCGTTGACCCTTGAAGCACCGGACTCCGTCGACGCAGTGCCCAGGAGTCGGCCGGATGAATCAACTCGAACCGCTAGAGACCAGCCCCCTGCTGGGTGTAGTTTCGAAACCCGGCCAGCTCGAGTGAACATCGCGAGCCGAATCCTTAGCTTAGAGGATCAGCGGGGCCGATCAGGCAAGGGGCGCGGCGGTCTGTTGCGCGGTAGGAATCCTGAGTGCCCGCGCCATTGGGATCGATCCAGCGAGCAGTGCGACCGCTGTGCTGTCCGATCATTGACTCCCGCTCGGAACCCGGCGTTCTTCGAGAAGCGGACCTTACGCCTCATGATCCAGATGCAGTTCACGCAGCACGTCTTGAAGCCCGCGGGTCGGTTCCGCCATCCTACGCTCAACCTCTTCCCTGTCCTCCAGGTCTTCCAAGTGATCCAAGAGCAGTTGTGCGACGAATCGACTCTTGACGATGCCGCGGCCCCGACAGTAGTCGTGGACCGCCTTAGCAAGCGACGAGTCGATCTGGACACTGAAGTTCACCAATGGCACTGTGCTACGATTGGCCGCTTGACAAGCCGAGTCCACTATAGCTGATGGGTAATCGTTCCATCTGATCGGCCAATGAGCCTATTGCACAGTGAAGTGCATTCACGGCAAGTAGACTGGTAGGGATGCGGGAGGATGACGAGCGTGGCGAGGCCGTGAGGGCCGAAGTGGAAGGAGTTCAAGCACCTGCCCCCGGAAAATGTTTAGCGGGTCCGGGAGCTGTTCAACAACCGGCAGCGCACGGCACTGGTGGTACCGCATGCCTGCCGAGATGGTCCAAGCCGGGTAAGGCCACGAGGCGAGGCGAGGTAAGGCACACGGCGTGCGCAGGTGCGCTGAGGGGGCAGTGCGCTCCGTGCCCTACGCAGGGATTCCAGAACTTACCGGTGGGGTCGGTCGACTGCGACAGGATCGCCGATCTGCCCCAATTCGTCTCCAACCGGTTTGCGGATCCCAGGCCCGAGATGCTAGGTTGAATCCGCTAGCGCAGAAACGTCGCGAATCCACTCGGAAAACGCACTTGGGAGTGCGAATGGTGCGACTGCTGCGATTGGGGTGCGAGAGTTGGTCGAATGAGGACACCTGAGGCAGGAGCAGGGCAGGGTGCCTTGTCTCGGGGTACGATCCTTCGTGACTACTCCATCGAGCAGGTGCTCGGACAAGGAGGACTCGGCATCGTCTACCAAGCCCGACACATTGAGCGGGGCAATCTCGTTGCTATCAGGGAATACATGCCAAGGGGCTTGGCGATTCGAGATGGATCGCAGGTGTGTAGTCGCCACACCTCCTGTCTGCTGCAATACGAGGAGGGCCTGCGCCGCGTTGCTGATGAAGGTAAGGCCCTGACCGAATTCCACGGCCACCCAAACATCGTCAGGTTCCAGGAGTCCCTCCAATGCAATGGCACCGCCTACCTCGTGATGGATCTAGTGGACGGTCCCCCGCTATCCCAAGTATTGTCAGAACGCGAGGGTCAGGGTCGCCCCTTCGGCGAGGAAGACTTCATGTCACTGGCCATCCCGCTGATCAACGGGCTCGAGAGCATGCATCGGGCCGGTATCATCCACCGCAATCTGAAACCCGAGAATGTCCGACTCTGCGAAATGAGCAGACAACCCGTGATCGTTGAACTTGGGCACGGTTACCGCAATCTGTCCAACCACTCAGCAGTGGTCAACAGAACATCATCCGGCTACACGGCGTGGGAGGAGCTTGTTGCAGCAGGACAGTGGGGGGCTTGGACCGACATCTATGCGGTCGGTGCGCTGCTTTGGCGAATCGTAGCTGGAGGGACCGCTAATCTGAGCGACAGCACTCCGGTACCGGTTGAGAATCGCGCGAACGCGCTCATTCGAGCACTTCCCGATCCGATGATTTCCGCGATCGACCTAGGCAGAGGAAGATTCCACGTGAACTTGTTGGCAGCGATCGATGGATGCCTAGAATTGAATCACGACCGACGCGTTCAGTCTTGTACAAAGCTACTCGACCTGTTAAGGGGCGATTCACAATTCCAATTTCAACTTGCAAGGAAGTATCTTCACCGTACAACTGAATCATCTGTTTTCAAGGAGCCGCAAATCGAATCCGATCCGACACAAGACACTTCACAGGAATCAAGGTCGTCAGATTCAATTAAGTGGTATCTTTTAAGCGAGGAGCAGAGTGAGCAAATTACACAGAATCATCAAGAATTCTCTGAAGCGGCAGAATGGATGTCAATGGCTGCAAATAACGGACACGTGGTCGCTCAAAATGAACTGGCATATATGTTGTTCTACGGTCTCGGGAAACTGTGTGATGTATCTGCGGCCATAAACTGGTGGACCAAAGCGGCCACTTTGCAATACAACGAAGCTGAATACACACTAGGAATCATATATATGAACAGCTACTTGAATTCGAGATTCGGGGAGTCTTCCGACTCATCGATGTTCGACGATCTAAACAACTGCGAGGTTTATCGGCTACCTCAGGACGGCGACGAGTTTGAACTCGATGAACCACTCTTGATCGAAGAAGCAACAAAATGGCTGTGTAGAGCTGCTGAGCACGGTCACACTCACGCTCAATATGTGCTAGATGTCCTTGGAATATCAAACGCCTTTGGCATGTGCGGTCAGCACATACTGTCGGCACCATTTCCAGAATGTCAATATGAGATTGGTAAACTCTATCACGAAGGTACCGAAGTACCTAAAGACTATGCCAAAGCGATCAAGTGGTACAGGATTGCGGCGGGCCATACGGACGATCATCACTCCGCAATTTCTAGAGGAACACATCGCGCAAGAAAGCAACTCATCAGACTTTCGAAAAACTACCTAGAGTCACCGAATGTTCTTGGTCGCTTAGAAACTCAAGCCAATATGGGTTGTCCTGATAGCCAATATAATCTAGGGTGGATGTATAGTCAAGAGAATCAGGTTCAATTCGACCACGAGGAGGCAGTGAGGTGGTATCGACTAGCGGCTCAACAAGGTAGTATCCGAGCCCAGAACAATCTCGGCGTGTGTTATATGAACGGAAACGGAGTACCGAGAGACTATCGCAAGGCAATCGAATGGTTCCGATTGGCAGCAGGCTTGGAAAGAGACTGCGTTTCTGATCGATTTCGATCCGACAGCAATGATCCACGACAGGTTTGCTGGGAGGATGAAAATACCGAGAGATCCTTTCACCTGTCTATGAGAGCATCTTTGGTTGCGGATCGGGACGAAGAGGCTTGTTTGGGCGGAAATAGAGATGTTGCATTAGCACTTCATAATCTGGCACTAGCACTGATTCACCACCGTAAGAGTACTAGGGAATACTTGAACGAATTCCAAATGCACATCGCAGACGAAGACTCAGAGGCTTTTAAATACGTGCGCGAAGCAGCCGCACGTGGTAATCCCAATGCGCAATACAATCTCGGAATAAGTCTTGAGCACGGCGAGGAGCCCATCCAGTGGTTCAGACGATCTGCGACACAAGATCATATTGGATCCATTCAAGTTCTCGCTACTATGGATCACGCCATATACAGCGGATGGGCGATCAGTAGATTGCGAAACATGGTGGACGATTCACTGCAAGGCCGAAGCACGTCGCAAGATGATACTGATCTTCACAAGCAGGCGATCGAATGGTACACGAGTGGTGGCATGCATTTGACTAATTCACTTGAATTGAGACTTGACTTTTTGTATGACATGGGCTCTAGAGAAATATTGGATGTGTATCTAGACAACGACTACGAGAACCGGACATATACGTACAATCAAGCGGAAGCGGGTGACGCTAGTTCCCAGTTCGAATGTGGTATAGTCGCGCAGTTTGATCATGGGTTCTTGAACGAAGAAGAGTGGATTTGCGGTGATCCATATGCTCGCGATTTTCAAAAACTCATAACGGGATTTGGCACAGATTATTTAGCATGCCCCGAGGTTTCCGTGGGCGGCTACAGCAATGCATTTGAACAGTCTGAAGCATTTGGGTGGTTCGAAAAGGCCGCTCGTTCAGAGGTGTCATCGTCTGATCTTGATGAGGATTGGCAACCGAATCTTGGGGCAATCAATAATCTGGGCATCTATCGTGCTTTGGGTTCGGATGACCTTAGAGACTATGGTTCGGCATTCGATCTGTTTGTGAATGCTGCTACTCGAGGTCACGCGGGAGCCCAGTTTAATCTTGGGGTGTGCTATTATCGTGGTGTTGGCACGGACAGAGATTGCGCCAAGGCATTCGAATGGTTTAGCAAGGCAGCCCATCGTCAGCGCGGTGATGTGTGGCATCAAAGTCCTAGTGATGCCGGCTATTGCAGGGTTGTTGGGAATAGCATTAGTGACTGGGAGTACGTTCATTATGACGCCTATTATGAACCTTTTCGTGACGGTATTATTGATGCTCAATACAATTTGGGTGTCAGTTTCCTTAATGGCATGAGTATAGCGCGCGACGTAGACGCATCACTTGCGTGGCTGTCGGAGGCAGCTAGTCGCGGTGATCGGCTAGCGCTATCGGAATTGGGATGGACATCTTCTAGCATTCTTCGTTTCGTTTTTGAGACCTATGACGAATACAATCCATACCCGCTACCGGACACTGATAGAGCGTCCATCACATTGTATCGTACGGACGCGGAATGTAATGGCTGTCGTTGTAGCCAAGCCTTTCTGGGTTGGATGTATTCCCTTGGATTTGGATTAGAGAGGGACGCAATTGAGGCCTTCAAATGGCTCTTGGAGGCACAAAACAATGTGCAAGATGCTAATGAGATTGAAGACTATTTTGGGGGAGAGTGGCGATCACGTAGGAGTGGCAAGGCCTTAAGGTCAGCAACGGTTACGAATGATGAAGGCCTCCCCGCCGGCCCGGACGGCGTACCATGGAGTCTGAAGTTTTCGTCTGCAGATCGCGAGGTACGGAATGAGTGCGAGGAGGCAGAGTCGGGAGCGTACGGGATTTGTAAGGGGTGGGCTACGCTTGGAGATCCGGATGCACAGTACTTTTGTGGTTGGATGTGCGCGACTGGACATGGAAGCGAGTCTTGCGCTAGCGAAGCCGAAGATTGGTACAGGCAGGCGGCGAAGCAGGGGCATGTCAGTGCGTGTTACAAGTTAGGCCTGATGTATGACGAAGGTCAAGTCGTAGCGCAAGATCCTGAGAGAGCTGCTGAGTGGTACCGAAAGTGCGTTCGGCACGACCGAGCGGATGCTCAGTACCGATTGGGACGATTATACGAGACGGGCAGCGGCGTAGACATAGACTTGGAGGAGGCGGTTGAACTGTATCGACGGGCAGCTGAACATGCCCATCCGCTGGCGCGATTCAGGTTGGGTCTGGCCTATGAGACCGGCGTTGGCGTCCAGCAGGATTTGAAGATGGCACTTCAATATTATCTCAAAGCGTACGATTCCAATTGGACGGAGAGGCAACTCGACACTCGCATCCAACCAGCTGGCTTTCGCCTGACGAGGTGGCCTGACGAGGGTGAGACGTGATCGTGCCGCACCGTTGTGGACAGCCCAATCCAAGGTCGTTGATTTGGCCGTGCTCATTCACCGCTTTGTCCTGCTCTAGGTAGTCGGGGCTTGCAACTCGTCCGCTACGTCGCTCACAGTGACCCATTGGTTTAACATGAATGGATGAAAGATCCCGATTGGGGTGCGGTACGCGCTCTGTTCCCGGCCTGCCGACTCTGGACGCACTTGAACTCGGCTGCGTTCGGTCCGGTTCCGTCGACCTCGGTCGCAGCCATGAACCGGCAGCTCGCCGACGCCGACGAAACGGCGGCGGTCAACTTCCTGAGCTGGTTCGACCGCCTCGACGTCATCCGGGCGAAGATCGCCCGCCTGATCGGAGCCGATGCCACCGACATCGGCTTCTGCCCGAACGCCGGAACAGCGCTGTCGTGGTTTTTGAACGGCATCCGGTGGAAGTCCGGTGACGAAGTGATCGCGATCGACCACGAATTCCCCAACAACCTGTATGCGCCCGTGCTGCTGGACAGGGTGAACGTGAGATTCCGCCCGCTACCCGCTCCGAATGGGCCAATCTTGCCGGATCTCATTCTTGACGCGCTCGGCCCCCGCACCCGACTTGTCCTGCTGAGCTCCGTAAATTACTCGAACGGATTCAGGGCACCACTCGAAGCCCTTGGAACGGCACTACGTCGCAGGGGCGTTCTGCTCTGCGTAGACGCCACGCAGAGCGTCGGCGTGTTGCGGCACGACCTGCAGTCGACGCCCGTCGATTTCCTGTTTGCGCATGCCTACAAGTGGATGTTGACTCCACCGGGTACGGGATTCTTCTACGCACCCAAGTCGACTCGGGACTGGCTGGCCCCCACCGTGGTCAGCTGGCGCAGTCACAAGGACTGGCGGAATCACGAGCAACTGCACCACGGGCACCCGGAATTGCCCGATGAAGCTGCGGTGTACGAGGGCGGAGTACAGAGCTTCGCGCTGCTCTTCGCACTGGAAGCCGCCGTTGACTTGATGCTCGAGTGCGGGACAGGTGCGATCGAACGTCGTGCGCTTAGTCTTGCGCGCGATTGCAGAGAAATCTTGCGCTCCCGCGGTATGTGTCTCCTCTCGCCAGACGAGGCTGGGGCTGAATCAGCGATTGTCACCGCCTCGTGCCCGGGGCGCGACGCGGCCGCGCTGTGCAGGGCACTTGAGGAAAAGCGAATTGCGGTCTCCGCCCGCAAGGGAAACCTTCGGGTGTCACTGCACTTCTTCAACAATCGCGACGACTTGCAACGTCTAGCCGAGGCGCTGGATGTATGACGGGCAGTCGGCGGACACAGAAGGGCACGCGTTCGTCGGCCGTTCATCTGCGCAGCGGGCCCAGCGGCGGCTGCCCCGCGGCAATCGTTGAGACCCCATCAGGTCTCGATGCGATGTGACTAGGCAGGTTGCTTGCTCGGCCTACTCATTCGGGTGTAGCCTAAGCACGTGCGTATTTGCGTGTCGACGGTCGTTGCGCTCGTGCTGTATACGACCTGCGGATTCAGTGCTTCGCCTGATGGCTTCGTCAACCTCCAGTTCCAAGTCGAAGGGGACCAGCGGACGGCAGCGTTGTACGTTCCTCCCGATTATTCCGAGGGAGCGGCTTGGCCGCTAATCGTCTATCTGCACGGAGGAGGCGGGAAAGGCGACAACGAGGGCAACGCGATAAACGAATGGCTGGATCGCCAGCCCATAGCGCGGACCGTCCGGGAGCACCCCGAATGGTTTCCAGCGCTCGTTCTGATACCCCGCTGTCCAGAGGGGAAGATATGGTCCCCAGTGCCGCACGACCCTGTGCAGTCGGAGTGGCGGTTCAACCGCCATGGCCGCGAGCCGATACCCGATGCCGAAGCGCATGTGACTGCCGCGATTGAAGCCGTGATTGCATCCTACAGCGTAGATGCGGATCGCATCACTGTCGCCGGTCACTCGATGGGCGGCGAAGGTTCGACTCGCTATGCAGCGATCCACGCTGACCGCATTGCCGGAGTGGCTCCGTCGGCTGGCTCAGCCATGATCGTGCTGGAGGATGCTCCGGTGCTGGCGCGAATCGGAGTCTGGATCTTCCAGGGTGAGAACGATCGACTCAGCACGGTGGCACTGGCCCGTCGAATGGTCGCTGCCATACAGTCCGCCGGGGGCGACCCGCGTTACACCGAATACGAGGGTGTTGGACATGGGACAGCCCGCCTCGCATTCGGCGACCATCGACTCATCAAGTGGCTCTTGGACCAGAGGCGGCGTGTCGACTGACACCCCGGACTGCGCCGGAACCGGCAGCCTCCATAGATTCGGATGGCCAACGGCCGAATAGGTAAGCCTATCGAGGTCGCTCTGGAGAGGCGAGGGTAGCGAGGTCCTCGGGCCGGTTGACATTGGTGAAGGCCGGTGAGTCGCTAACTTCGAGCACCTCCCATGAAATGCCATTCAGTGCGTCGGTTACTTTGCGGACTCCCTTGCTCAGGGCTCGGTTCAGGGGCTCGTGCGCCGCTCGTGCATAGAGGGCGCATAATGGCTGTACCCGTCCGTCAGGAGTCTGGATCAGAATGGCATGGGACTTCGTGTGCCCTGCCATGCGAACGAGGGCGTCCAAGGGTGCCAAGTCGAGCCGGGGCATGTCGCACGCTGCGATCAGGCACCACGGCTTGTGGGCGTTGGCGAGCGCGGTGACGATTCCCGCAAGCGGTCCAACTCCGACTACGCAGTCCTGAACCAGCGGCAATCCCAGCCCGGCATGTAACTCCGGCTTCCCGACCAATGTGATCGGTGAAGCGTACCTAGACAACGCCTCTGCGACCCAGAGGGCCATCGGTTTGCCCCCGACGAGATGGGTTGCTTTGTCCGGCCCGAATCTCGAACTCTTGCCACCGGCGAGAACGTAGCCCTCGATGCTGAGATCTTCGTCCGTGGGTCGAGCCCTCATCTGGAGCATGATAGCGAACGCACTGGTTCTGTCCGAGAGCCGCATGCATATCGGTCGCCGCAGTTTGGGGACTGTCCGTCATCCTGTCTTCGGGCAAGCCCGATGGCTGAAGGTGGGCCGTGGGCCTGAGACTTAAGTGCTGTACAGATTCATTGCTTGAGGCGCACCAACCGTGCTCGGTGATTTTCGCTGCACACACCGTCACTAGCGACCCTATACATGCTAGAGAGAGTCTACCTGTTCTCGATCATCAAGAAGGTTTTGAAGAGCCGCAGATCGATTGTATAGTTCTTCGTCTACATCTGCGAAATCCCTAGGTTCTACGCCATCGCTTCGATCATATGGAATCTCACTTATTGTCGAACCCCCAGTAGAACTATCCCTGCGAAACAACCAGACTCCGACATCTCTTGCCTGAATAGAACCAGAATCGTGTTTTTTACCTCCATTACTCTCTCCGACGGTCTCCAACTCTGCTTGTCTGATCAGGTTTCCGACTTGCTTCAATAGCCAGCCACTATGCGTGGTGACAATGACACGGACTCCAATTCGTGCCAGTTTTGCTAGGATGATCGCCAATTGTGTTTGGGCTTCGGGGTGTAGATGAGCCTCTGGTTCCTCGATGATCAGAACATCGTGAGGCGATACATTGCGGCGAAGGAACAAGACTAACGGTGCCAATTCAGTTACCATGGATGGAGAGCGACTAAATCTCAACTCATTTCCTGAGTTGTTCGGGACATATATGAATCTTGGATTTCGCTCAATCGATCCATGTAAATCTCGGTTCTGACTTCGAATTACTCCACCGAGAAGCCTTTGCTCTAATTCATCTGCCAGCTGTTTGACTGGATTGCTATTTCGTGATGGACTCCCTCTATGCCACAGTAGGTCCATTAGAAAAACGGCAATCATGCCATACGACCGTGGTGGCGTAGGAAACCACTCCAATCCCGGTCGCGTTGCATGTAAGTGTGCTAGGTGTGAGCAAGCAAGTACATCAAGGCTCTGCATAATGCCGTTGCGAGAAGCCGGTATGAAATACGTCTCTCTGGGAATACTATGGAGCTTCAAAATGTCTATTGCCATAGAGTATATCTTGTGAACAACCTCGTGACTCTTGAAAGATGGAGCGAAATTCAAGGTGTCGATTAAGGAACCATTGCGAAAATAGCTGCCTCTCGGTAGCATCAAAGTGGGATTCTCAAGTTGGATTTTCGCACTCACGGGCGAATCGGATCGACGTGTCTGTGGCATCGCTTCGCCGGTTGTGAATCTATCTGAATTCAAAGCACACTTGCTTCCGATTCCCATCTTGAACGACCAGAAATCCTGAGTTCCATCAGTCACAGATACCGAGATACGCGCATCAGTTCCTGCTTCCGTCCACCGGACTAGGTCGGACAGAGCATCGAGATCAAAGCAATGCCCGATCTCAAATTGGAGTCCATGATTACCGGTAACTACACGCTGCAAGTGCGATTGTGCATGCGTCCGGAAGATACTAGGAAAGTCATTGAGCCGAACTGTGTGTCCCCGGATGGCCAGCGATTTTGCTAGACGGATCCACTCTTCTTCGGATGGTGACTCAGGCCCTGTCGATTCGAACGGTGGAGCCGGAAGGGTCGAGGGGCTAGGATACCGTGGGAACCCGTGGAAACTCTTGCTCAGCGCATACAGTAACGTCGCTAGGTACGACTTCCCTGAGTTGTTTGGACCGACGAAAATATTGAGGGGACGGAGGTCAATGGATCCGCTTGCGATCGGCCCGAAGTCCGACACTTCGATCCTAGCGGTTGGTGTCACCGGGGAATCGACAGTTGCAGTTGGCTTGGATTCGGCGTGATGCATTGATCATCGGTGAGGATTCGGTTGACCCTGCCAGTCAGTCATCAGGTGAACGGTGCGATTCTCTCAAGGCGTCACAGTGCGCTGCTAAGTGACTGTTCAACATCAGGATCCATGAATCGATCATAGCACGTCTCCGCACCTAGCGCGACTTTGCCATTTTCTTGGATCGTCCAGCTCTAAGTTGTTTAGTTAGAGTAAGATACGATATACCGAAATATCATTAAGGCACTACATTATTTTTGAAAACGAGTGATTGATCGTCAACTCGGGACAGGTGCTGCAGGCATTGCGTTTGAACCCAGTGCAACCAGTATAGCAGGCACGGATACGGACAATAGGCGCAAGCGCAAGGGGTAGCCAGAATTTATGGCACTACAGAGACCCCCATCGAGCGCACCAAAAACAGTCCAGCCATTGATATGAAAGGACTTTCCCGGGACGCGCATACGGTCGAATCGCCGCAATCGACTCAAAAAAGCGGGTTTTCAGTGCCTGTCAGGCCGATTTTGGCAAAGTCGGGCTAGGGGAGCGCGTCAGTGCTGTCTTCGGGACCGTGAGGTTGTTCTGCTCGTTTCCGTGTAGGACACGCTGTGTGAGCGGACCGCAGCCTTGGGCGCGTCCACACGGGGCCCTCGCCGACGAGGGCTCGCTTGAAGCTGCTTGGCAAGCAGCGGAGGCAGCGCAGCAGGGTCTCCGTTGGCCGAGCCCGTCGGTAGGCATCGGGATCCGTCGCGATGGATGTGCCTGGCCACCACCCCCAACAAGATGCGAGCCCACCGAGCTTGTGATCTCGTGCGTCGACAGCGGTCGCGAGTCTCCTCGTATCGCCGCCGGTTGTCGTCGCTGAGTCGCACGTGTGAATTCATGGACGGGCATGGAGCCTCGCTCTTGGCTGAAGGCGACCCTAGATACGACACCTGCCAACATGTTAGAATCTCTATCGCACTGGGCTCGGGGTCGCCCCTTACCGAATTGCAAGGAAGGCTTGACTAGGTTCGGCCGCTAGGTTGCAATCTTTCGGGTGAATTGCGAGACTGTGCGACGAGAGGAGGCATCTCCATGCCAATGACTCACCGACCTACCCCAACGATCCTCTGGATGGCGTTGGTGGCGGTCGCGCTTACCCTTTCGTGCTCGGGCGGGCCCAGCGGTCCGCAGCAAGGCACTCCCGAGTGGTACATGCAGGCCGCGATCGACAACCACGCGGTCCCCGACTTCGCCAAGGCGGTCGAGCAGCTTGAAGAGGCAACCAAGGACACCGGCGAGCTCGGTGCCAAAGCACTGATGTGGCGCGCGGTGCTGATGGCGGGACTGGCGCGAGGCTACGACGAACTCCAGGCGACATTCGAGGAGGGTATGGAAGCCAACGATGCGCGAACCGCCGACTTCCAGAACTTGATTACCGACTACAAGCGCAGAACGAGGATCAACGCGATTGAGTTCTCTGAGAATCTAGGCAAGGTGCAATCGCTCATCGAGGGCCAAGAGACCGTGACCTTCAGTTTCCCCCTGCCCCCGGGGAATGGGAGCGCGTCGCCGATTCTCGAAAGCGTCAGGATGGGCAATCAGGTTCCGGCCCAACTTACTGCGATGGAGGATCAGACCCTCACGCGTGGCATCTACTCGGTTATCTCCGACCTCACGGGCGGCACGGAATTCTCGAAGCTCGCCTCCGACGCCCAAGGTGCGGGAATTCAGGCTACCCCGGATCAGTTTTCGTTCGGCGTCGGCCGCATCCTTCTGGATATCTCGGTCATGTTCGACAGAGATGGCATCAACGAGCCCCGCGTGCGAACGCACATCCTGGACCTTGCCGAGAAGTGGGCGACTCCCCACTTTGAGAACGAGAGTTTCGCTGATCGCGTCGAGGAGTTTCAGTTTGATCTGGAAAACGAGAAACGCGACCAGGCGGGCAAGCGACGCATGCTGAAAAAGGACTAGTGTCGGGCTGGTCCGAGTCGCTGGTCTTCTAGTTCCGCACCTACCTTTGGACGGCTTCCGGCTCGGGGCGCTGGGCGTGGCGAGCCGGGCGCGGGCAGGTTCGCGTCCTCCCGTCCCCATGAGAATCGAGGTTGCCATGATCTTGCTGTTGCGCATGCACTCTGTGCATCTAGCGATTCTCGTTTCGATCGCGGCAGTTGCGCTCACCGCGGCCCCGCCGAACATGGTCGTCATGTTGGCTGACGATCTGGGCTTCGGCGATGTCGCCACGCTCAACCCTGTCTCGAAGATCCCCACGCCCCACCTGGACTCGTTGGCGGATCAGGGCATGACATTCGTCGACGCCCACACTCCCTCGGGAGTTTGTACCCCCACGCGCTACGGGCTGATCACCGGCCGCTACGCGTGGCGGACCAAGCTGAAGCGCGGGGTCTTGAACGGGTACGGCGAGCCGCTGCTAGCTTCGGACCGTGAGACGATCGGCACCTTCTTGGGAAGGCACGGGTATCGCACGGCGGTGATCGGGAAGTGGCACCTGGGACTCGGCTTCGCCAAGGACACCGCTGGGGCATTCGATTTCAGCAAGCCGATCGACGACGGACCCCACACGCACGGCTTCCACGAGTCCTTCATCATCCCGGCCTCGCTGGACTTTCCGCCGTACGTCTACATTCGCGACGGCAAGATCACCGGCCATCCGCTCGGCAAGCAAGAGGCATTGAAGTTTCCACGCTTCATGCGCCCGGGCGAGTTGGCTGCCGATCTGGTTCCTGAAGACGTGTTGGACGAATTGGTCCGCCAAGCTGCGGACTTCGTCGAGCGGAGTTCCAGCGGTTCCAAGCCGTTCTTGCTGTACCTGCCGCTGACGGCCCCGCACAAACCCGTGTGGCCGACCCAGCGGTTCCAAGGTAAGACGGATCTTGGACCGTACGGCGACTTCATCACCCATGTCGATGCTGCCGTGGGCGGAGTGCTTCGCGCCATCGAGCAAGCGGGCGTGGAAGACAACACGCTCGTGATCTTCACCTCCGACAACGGTTCGTTCATGTACCGATTGAGCGGCGTCGACGAGCCGGATCACACCGATGACGAAACGATCCAAGCGTACCGGTCGCTGAACCACACCTCGAACGCTGTGTATCGCGGCACGAAGGCCGACATTTGGGAGGGCGGACACCGAGTTCCGTTCTTCGTTCGGTGGCCGGCACAGGTGCCGCCCGGCAGCGTTCAGACCGCGACGGTCGGGCTGACGGATGTATTCGCCACCCTTGCGGAAATAGTGGGCGAGGAACTGCCCGCAAACGCCGCGGAGGACAGCTTCAGCATGCTGCCGCTGTTCCGGGGCGGCTGGTGGGACAGTCCTCGAGCCCCGGTTATCCACCATTCGTCGGGCGGGATGTTCGCGATCCGGGACGGGCGCTGGAAGCTAGTCGCTGGAAACGGTTCCGGGGGCAGGGAAAAGCCCAATGGGAAACCATTTGAGCGCCCCTACCAGCTCTACGACCTTGAAGCCGATCCCTCCGAGCGTCGCAACGTGTATGACGCCAATCCATCCGTGGCAATGCGCTTGGAACGCGAGCTGGATCGCATTCGCGAGCGCGGACGGAGCCGCTGAGTCGGGCGTCAGGCCAGCACTTTGCCGGGGTTGAGGAGACCGTCCGGGTCGAGGGAATCCTTGATCGCCTGCATGACCGCCACCCCCTCGCCGTGCTGATCGCGTAACGTCGAGAGCTTGCCGATACCGATTCCGTGCTCGCCGGTGCAGGTTCCACCTACCGACAGCACTCGTTCGATCATGCGGTCATTGACTCTCTTCGCCCGTTCCATCTCGTCAGCGTCGCTTGGATCCACCAGAAAGATCGCGTGGAAGTTGCCGTCTCCGACATGCCCGAGAATCGGAGCGACGAGGTTGGCCGAGGACACTTCGCGACAGGTCTCGGTGATGCATTCCGCCAACTTCGAGATGGGTACGCACGCGTCGCTCACCCATCCGTAAGAACCGGGGCGCACTGCCTTGATGGCGTAGTAGGCATGGTGCCGCGCGTTCCAGAGTTCCTCGCGCCGCTCGCGCTCCCGAGTCCAGCGGAACGATCCGCCGCCATGCTCGTCGGAAATCTCCTTGGATCGCTCGGCCTGCTCGGCCACGCTGCTCGGCGATCCGTGAAACTCGAAGAAGAGCGAGGGCGCCACCTCGTAGGTCAGCTTGGTGTAGCTGTTCACTGCCCGCATGGAGCCTTCGTCGAGCAATTCGCACCTCGCGACCGGGATTCCGGACTGCAAGATCTCGATCACGGTGTCGACGCATGCCTCGACGCTCGGGAACGCGCAGGTGGCCGCTGAAATGGCCTCCGGCAGCGGGTGCAGCTTCAATTGCACCTCGGTGATCACGCCCAGAGTGCCTTCCGATCCGAGCATCAGCTTGGTCAGGTCGTAGCCCGCCGACGACTTGCGTGCGCGGCCCCCGGTTTCGATGATCCGTCCGTCTGCGAGGACGCAGGTGAGCCCGAGAATGTTCTCCCGAATGGTGCCGTAGCGCACGGTAGTCGTGCCGGAGGCTCCCGTAGCGGCCATCCCGCCGATCGAAGCGTCCGCTCCCGGATCTATCGGTAGCCACATGCCGAGCTTTTCGAGTTCATCATTCAGGGCGACGCGCCGGATCCCGGCTTGCACCCGGCAGTCCATGTCTTCCGCCTGGACATCGAGGATGCGGTCCATCCGCGACAGGTCGACCGAAATGCCGCCCTTGATCGCTTGCACGTGCCCTTCCACCGCCGTGCCAGCCCCGAACGGAATGACCGGTACGCGCAGCCTCCGACAGATTCCGATGATGGCGGCGACCTCCTCGTTGGATTCGGGAAACGCCACCGCGTCGGGCGGTGCCGGCGGGTGGAACGATTCGTCATGGGCATGACTCTCGATGTCGTACGCCGAGGTCGAGCAACGGGTTCCCAGCAAGGTTTGGAGTTCGGAAACGGCTCGGTTCGCGTTCATGTCGCTGACTGCCATGTAGCGCCCATCGTACCGATGTTGAGAGCGATTCGCGCAATCTTGCCGGAGGGGGTTGCTAAGATAGCTCGCCATGCTCGACTACAAACGGATGTTCTCGCTGGAGGGCCGGACCGCGCTGGTGGCCGGGGCAAGCCGCGGCATCGGACTGGCGATCGCGCGAGCGACGGCCGCCCAGGGCGCTCACACCGTGCTGGCTGCAAGATCGGTCGAGGCGTTAGATCGAGAAGTCGAGAGGCTCCGCGCTGCCGGTCAGTCGGCCCGAGCGATCCGCTTGGACATCGGCGACGACGCCTCCGTCAAGAGCGTCGCGGAATCGTGCCCCGATACCGACATCCTGATCAATGTCGCTGGCACGAACATTCGCAAGCGATTCGAGGACTACACGGCCGAGGAGTACGAGCACATCATGCGAACCAACCTCCACGGGATCGCCGGGCTGACCCGCTTGCTGGGCAAGGGCATGGTCGAGCGCGGGAACGGAGGCAAGATCATCCACATCGGCAGCCTGATGTCCCTGCTGGGCTTGCCCTATCTCTCGATCTACGCGATGACCAAGAGCGCGCTGGCGGGTTTGACGAGGGTGCTGGCGGCGGAGTGGGCGCATGCGAACATCCAAGTCAACTGCATTGCCCCGGGCTTCATCCTGACCCACTTGAATCGCGACATGTGGCAATCTGATCGCATGAAGCAGTGGCTTGGCGTCGTGCAGCCCAATCCTCGCCTCGGGACTCCCGACGATATCGCCGGACTGGCGGCGTTCCTGGCGAGTCCGGCAGCCGACTACATCACCGGGCAGGTGATCGCCTCCGATGGCGGGTACACCACCACCGCCAATTGGCCGTTTGAGCCGGTCTCGTAGGCGCGCCCAGTGCTAGACAGTCTCCCCGCGAATCAAGTCTTCTTTGCTCTCGCGACGGCGGATGACGCGAAACCGGTCGCGGTCGACCAGGACCTCGGCGGCACGCGGCCGGGAATTGTAGTTGGACGATTGCACGAACCCGTACGCTCCGGCCGTCGCTACCGCGAGCAGGTCACCCGCCTCGCACGCCGGGAGCTCGCGCTCGGTCGCTAGGAAGTCTCCGCTCTCGCAGACCGGGCCGACGATATCGCAGCGGGACAGCGGGCCCTCGTTGCGACAGACGGGGATGACTTCGTGGTGCGCTTCGTACAGGGCAGGGCGCAGCAGATCGTTCATCGCTCCATCCGTGACGAGGAACGTCTTGCGCTCCGCCGCCTTGCGGTAGAGCACGCGGGTCAGCAACACGCCGGCTTGCCCAACGATCGACCGGCCCGGTTCCAAACCCAGACGGAACCCGGTTCCCGCGAACGCCTCGCTCAGCATCCGCCCGTACGTCTCGATCGACGCACTGGGTTCATGAGTGCGGTAGCCGACGCCCAGCCCGCCGCCGAGATCGATGGTCTCGATCGGGACTCCCTCCTGCCGCAAGCGCTGGCCGAGTGCCAGCATTTGCCGCACGGCCGCTTGGTACACCTGCATGTCGAAAATCTGGGATCCGATATGACAGCTAAGGCTCGTGAAGCGAAGCGGCGACCAGGAATCCGCTTCCCTGTACATCGTTTCCGCTTCGACCAACGGAATTCCGAACTTGTGCTCGCTCAAGCCGGTAGCGATGTAGGGGTGCGTCTTGGCATCGATGTCGGGGTTCACTCGCAGGCCGATGTTGGTGGCTAGGTCCATCTCCGCCGCCAAACTCCGCAATGCGACAAGCTCTTGCGAGGACTCGCAGTGGAACGCGCCAATGCCTCGCTCGAGCGCGTAGCGCATTTCCGCATGCGTCTTTCCGACTCCCGAATAGACGACCTTGGCAGGATCTCCGCCCGCCTCGAGAACGCGGTAGAGTTCCCCTCCGGACACGATGTCGAAACTCGCCCCCTCGGCATGCAACAGGGCGAGAATCGCCAGCGAGGAGTTTGCCTTGACCGAATACCGGATCTCGTGGGGGATGCGCTCCAAGGAGTGCCCGTAGACTCGGAGATTCTCCCGGATGGCGTTCGCCGAGTAGACATAGGCCGGCGTGCCGACCGCGTTCGCGATTTCCTCGAGGCTCACGCCTTCGCACTGGAGCTGACCGTTCCGGGGCGGGAATCCTTGCAGTGGCATGCGTGTGCGCTCGTTCGAGGCTATTACGTCACGCGCAACACGACCGCGGTGCGATCGTCGGCCTGCGGGCAATGCTCGCAAAACCGCGAGACGTCATCGAAGAGGCGGTCCAGGATCGCTTGGG
This sequence comes from Bryobacterales bacterium, assembly GCA_965242625.1. Classification (GTDB taxonomy): domain Bacteria; phylum Acidobacteriota; class Terriglobia; order Bryobacterales; family UBA6623; genus VXMF01. The sequence goes on from CBDEST010000005.1 coordinate 4,255,805, forward strand.
CCGAGTCATTCTGGTGGGAGCGCAGCACCTGCTCCAAGCGGTCGTCGCCGTACGTTGCGCCATCCGTGTTGACGGTCTCGTTGAATCCGTCCGTGAACGTCACGGCCAGATCTCCCGGTTGCAGTTCCAGCGTCACGTCCTCGTAAGTCGCCCCCCGAAACAGTCCTAGCGGAAAGCCCTCCAACTGGACTCTGGAGAGTTGGCCGTTTCGCAAGACGTAGGGGGCCGGCATGCCGGCCGCTGCCATCGTTAGTTGATTGCGAGACCCGTCCCAGACCGCAAGAAGTGCCGCAAGGAATCGCGCATCTACTTTGCGGTCAAGCAACGCTTCGTTCGCTTGACCGAGGGTCGCGCCAGGAGGCAGGTCGTGCTGTGCGGCGGCTCGGATCAGGCCGCTGGCCAAGGCCGCGTACAGGGCGGCGGCGGCACCCTTGCCGCTGACATCGCCGTTCAGGATCGCCACCTTTCCGCCACGGTCGTAGTAATCGTAGAAGTCGCCCGAGACTACGGAGGCTGGTTCGTTCCGGGCGGCGATATCGATCCCAGGCGTGCCGTTCCATGCCGCCGGCAGCAAATGCCGTTGCACGGAACGCGCCGCGACCAAGTCCCGCTCGAGTTCCTCGTACAGCCGGGCGTTCTCGATCGCTGTCGCAATCTGCGGCGCGAGGAGCGTCAGCGTATGCACGTCTTCATCCGTGAAGCGGGCCAGTTCCGCGCTCTCTAGATCGAGCACTCCGATGACTTGATTCCTGACGATCAGCGGAATCGCGACTTCCGATCGGATTCCCGGCGTGGACTCGATGTAGCGTGAATCGAGGCTGGTGTCCTTCACGAGCACCGGCTCGCGGGCGGCTGCGGCGAAGCCCACCAAGCCCTCCTCGAACGGGATATCCCTCCACTGGACCCGCTCCTGATACTTCACGCCGAAGTAGTGCCTCAACGTTCGCTCCGGGCTCGCCGTCAGATAGATGGCGAACACGTCGTAGGGCATCAGCGGGCGGATGAGCGTCGAGATCTGCCCGAGCAGCTCGTCCAGATGCAGGATCTGCGAGAACTCCTGCGCAATCTGGTGCAGGGTATGCAAGGTCGAGTGCTGCTTGGCCTGGGCACGGTAGAGCTGGGCGACATCGATCGCCAGCGAGAACCGCGAGGCGACGAGTTCGAGCAAGGCCGAAACGCGCCTGTCGAACGCTTCGGGAACGGCGGATTGCAGGTCGAGTACAGCTACGACTTTCCCGCGAGCCATGAGCGGCACGGAGAGTTCGCTCTTGACGGCGGGGATCTTGCATACGTAACCGGGCTCCCGGCTCACGTCATCAGCCCGCACGGTCTCCATGCGCCGCACGGCCTCGCCGGTCAATCCCTGGCCCGGGGGAAGGCGAATGGATCGCGCCAGATCCTCGCCGTAACCGATCGAATGCGCAACGCTCAGTTCGCCCTCGTCGTTCGGCAGGAGCAGGGAATAGATCTCGTAGTCGACGATCTTGCGAACCACCGTCGCGAGCGCGACCATCAGCGCGTCGAAATCGAGGGTATGGGTTGCCGCCGCTTCGGAAGCCTCGAGCAGGATTCCGAATTCGGTATCACGGTCCGCCTGTGGAGCGCTAGGCGGGTTGCGCAAGGAAGTCTCGGCCATCTTCGCGCCTATCCGACCGCAAGCGCGGCCGCCTAGGTCTAGGGAATCCTGTTGGGAGGGTTGCTGACGCTTGGCACGAAGACAAACCGTGCCATCGCACGCATGCGAGTCCAAGCGGTCGGAATCGCTACCCGATGGACTCGTTGCTTTGCTGATTTCAGTCTAACTTACGGTTTCGGAAGCTTGGTCCCGGCGTCCCGGCGCGAGCGACAAGATCGGGTCAATGAGTTGTTGGAACCGCGATTTGCAAGCCATCGACCGTCATGATCCGGTCCGCACCGGCTTGCAGCGCCCGTGCAGCCGAAGCGGCAGTGTTCACCGAGCCTGCGGCGATTACTTCGGTGTCGTCTCCTACGGTCTGTCGCATCAGGCCGATATCGTCCAAGTCCACGGAGGCTTCCTCGTAGCGAGCTGTCCAGACTACGCCGTGGGCGCCGGCTAGCTTGGCGACTGCGCAGGCTTCGATCTTCTGTCGGTCAGCCAAGCGGGGAAGTTCGAGGATCACGTTCAGATGGGACCCCCGACACGATGCGACCTTCGCTACCGCACGAATGTCAATGTAGGCAGCGTCAAGGTCACGCGAACGTAGTGCCGCGAGATCGGCCACCATCGTAATTTCGTCAACGCCCAGGCGAAGCAACGTTTCCGCCTCCACGCACTTTACGGGCGTCAGCGAAGCACCGTGCGGATAGCCAACGAATGAACCGACTCTCGTGTCGCTGGTTTGCAGCGTGCGTACCGCCATCGACGCCCAGCGTGGCTGGACGCATACGGATCGGAATCCGACGCCCGCACTGGTGGAGAGGAAGCGTTCGACTTCAGTGCGGCTCGCGCCGGAGTCAGCTAGCACCTGATCGATCTGGCTGGCTCCGGGAATAGGACCGGAGGGACTCGCAGGAGTCGGCTCTGCCTCGCAACCGCATGCAGGCGCCCCGTCGCGGTGCAGCACGGCCCGCGCAATCTCGCTCGCGAGCGCGGCCCGCTGTTGCTCGGTCATGCCCACACCATCATTGTCCACAGGAGAATCGGGATCCAGCAACCAAGACAGATTCACCCCACTCCCGCAGTCTCACCGGGTACGGCTTGGTGCGACTTCGCGGACTATCGTTAGCCGAACGGATCCAATGTGCAATCCGCCGGATCCGGGCCCGACTTTGCGTTAGGGCCGGCTGTCTGCGGCATTGTCCGCCGAGGTGGCGGCTGACGATCTTGATGTGCTGCGCGAAGGATCTTATAGCTGTGCTGGATGGCTGCCGGTAGCTCACCCCTAGACTGGCTTTGCAACCCGAGGCGACTGTTTAGCGGAACGCCGCCATCTGGATGCGAATGCAGGCCTCCTACGATCTTGCCCAAGCGCGGTTACTCTCTGAGCGTGCCCTCTGATCTCCGGTTGCGGAAGGTACCACACCGGCGCGGGTGCCCAAGCCTGTCTCATGCGTACGGTGCGTGCAATTGCAATGACACCGGAATTCGGTCACACTGAATGTCGGTTAATGTTCGCACTTCGACCCGCGCTCGCCGCCGTCGGCCACGGCAGCAGCGAGTATCCTGCCGTACGCGCGAATCAACCTTGCCGAGTTCGGTGCTTTCGATGGAGACGTCGTCCGCTTGGCTTATCAATGACTCTACGGCTGGCTTGTTCCGGGGTAGCCCGTCCGAGTGAGTGTCGCAGCCAATAGGTGACTTGGGCTGGACCGATACTGAGTATACATAAGGCAAGTTCGCAATCGGGTGCCCGAACCAGCCACTGCCAGAGAATCAGAAATCGCCCTATCAGTGACGCTTGATTTCGAAGCGGTAGTCTTTGTTTGGATGTCGGCGTCCCGAAAAGCCTTGGCTGCCGACGAAAGATCGGCTCGATCCTGCCAGCCTCTAAAGCAACCACCGGACGGGCGGCAGTATAGCTTCGCTCACCGACTCCACTTCGATCCGCCACGATGAGTCAGGGTCGCTAGGTGGAACCAGCTGAGTCCCGGCTGGCGTAGTACTGGGCAACGACGCTTCGTCCAGCGGCTTGCTTCCGTGCATACAGCGCGGGCATGGCGCTGGTCTTCCAACGTCCGGCGTGCATCAGCCCGGGCAGCTCGGCCCCAGCCGCGACCAAGTCTTGGACCATGCCCACGCGCGGGCTGTGCCCGCTGAAGCCGTCGCCGAGGCCGGCCGCCGCGGCGGCCCGCTTGATGCGCCGTCCGATCTGGGAGGCGGACAGCCCGAACACCGGATCGGCGAGCGCAGCCTCCGGCGGGCGAATCGCAGCTAGGTCCAGCATTGCCTCGGCCCCGAGGTATTGCACGCTGCCGCAGCCTTCCGGGTCGCTCTTCGAGACTCGGATCGCGAGGCACCCGCTGCCGTTCACTTGCGTCTCAATGTCGCCCCACGTTAGAGCGGCCGCCTCGGAGCGTCGCAGCAGCGCGTCGCGCATCACGCTGCACAGGGCGATGTCGACCAGCCCGCGCTTGGCGGCTGCGGCCGCGCTCTCGCGTCGTCCGGACCCACCGGACCTGCGCTGCCCGGCCGTGCCGCGGATCGCTGCCAAGGCGGTCGCTGTCAGCCCCGGTGCCTGCCGGGAGCCTCCCAAGCCGCGCGCGGCGGCCTGCCGAGCCAGGCCGGCCAGCGTCCCCCGGACTCTTGTGTCAGTGGTCGGATCGGCCAGCCCGGCGGTCTTGTGGGCGGCCTTGATGGCGCAACTGCGCACGCGCAGCGTGCTTGGCCGAGCCGTCTCCGCCAGCTCGGCCAGATGCGTGGCGACCGTGTCCGGGGTCGCCGGAGCGAAGGGCAGTCCGCGGCCCGCCGCCCACTTCTGGAAGGCTTCCCAGTGGCTCAGGTAGGCGCGCCGCGTGTTGGGTGACAACGCGGCCGCGAGGGCTTCCTGTACGCGCCGCAAGTCGGCTTCTGTCTTGGTGCGGCGGTTGGGGCCGTTCGGGTTTTGATGCTTCATAACGCCTTGTCAAGCGCATTTCGAAAAAAATTTCCCGGCCGGTCGGGAGGAGCCGCTACGGCGAGGGTCCCGTTGCGTATCGGACTGCGCCCGCAGGGTCATCCGAAAGCCCGCTGGTCACCGTGGAGCCCATTATAACACGCGCGATAAAAGGCATTACCGAGCGTTATAGCATTCTCCAAGGCGGTCGCCCGGAGACCGCCGAGGACAGGAGGAACAGACATGTCCCAACGATTGGTTGCAATCGCATTCTTCATCGGCTTCGCCTTGACGGGTCCTCTCGTCACCACTGTGCGCGCCCAAGGCCCACTGTGCGAATTTGACTGTCGCACCGCTGCCGGAGCGCGGACAGGCCAGTGTGAGGTCCAGTTCGGCGCAAGCGGGGCCTGCTACGTGGTGGCAGGGCGACGAGCGGACCGCGCGGCCGACCACGCTACCACGCTCTGCAATGCCGCCTTGGGTCTGGCCAGAGTACGGTTCTTGATGAAGCAGCAGTGCCGTCTCGCAGGGCTGGAGGCCTACGAACAGGTTCTGGAAGCGCAAGAGGGTGCGTGCGACAGCAAGAACAGAGCGTGCGAGCGTGCCTCACAGTCCAAACTGCGTACTTGCCTCGCGGCATGTGACCCACATGCAGAGGAAAAAGCGGACTGCGAACGTGACGGCGGCGAGTGGGACGATGCTGCTTGCGCCTGCAACATGCAGGGTAGTTACCAGCTCTAGGGTTACCGTGCTACGTTATTGGGGGGCTTGAGATGCGAATCGTGGCATATGCGCTCCTTGCGGCACTATGTGCCGTGGGTGCGAGTTCAGTGCTTTACGGGCAGGTAGCGCAAGGTACCGTGGCCCCCTCCGCACGTGAGAGTTCCGAGCCAGAAGCCGAACTCGATTACGAGCAGCTGCAGCGGGAGTACCCGCTGCACTGGGCCCTGACCGTCAAGGACTACAACGAAGCATCACGCTTGATCCCGCTAACCGCAGACCTCAACGCTCTCGATCCGACGGGCAAGACTCCACTGACTGTCGCAACCGAGGATGAGTCTGCGGATGCGTTCGACATGGTAGAAGCCCTGCTGCGGATGGGGGCTGACCCAGCACTCGCTGACTCACGTGGTCTGTCTCCGCTACATTATGCAGCGAGAGCGGGAACTCTGTCTGTTGTCCACTTGCTGGTTGATCAGTATGGTGGAGACGTTGATATTCGTCCCGCCGAGAATAGCCCTTACTTCGGAATCAATCCGATACTAACACCGCTCCACTTGGCTTATGAAAAGGGACATTCTCGCATAGTGGATTTCCTTGAGCAGCGAGGATCTAGGTTGCCAGACGAAATCGCTGAAGAAGCTAGAACCCAAGCCCGTCTAGTTGAAGTATTTAACGAGTCACTCAATCGGCTAGGGTCTGAAGTGTCTGAAATGAGTGACGGAAAATCTAGAGAGGGAATAGCGATTGCGATGATCGAAGCAATACGAACAGTTTCCGAAGAATCAGGTATGACTGCTAGGGAGAAGGCTATTTTGGACGAGTACTTGTCACATCTATATGAGAGCAGGAATAACTCTATTCCAGAGGGAATGAAACTGTCAGAGTGGGTGGTGAGTAGGTACCAAAGTGCTGCTGAGCACGTGATTGAGAAATTTGGAGTGCGATAATTCTCTGCATTTGGCAGCCCCCCGCGGTAGTTCAATGAGAGTTGGCATTGGAAGCGTTGACCCATGCCGTAAGTGATTGGTTCTATTGAACTTATGTCGACTGGCAAGCCTTAGATCGTGTATTTCCCAATGATGCTCGTCCCGATGGGTGCCATTCTTCTCAATCTCCAATTGACTTTACAGCGAGCGCACTCATGCGTACCATCGCAATACCGGCAGCCCTCCCCACTGCCCTCGCTCATCAAGAAACTCATCCACGGCAAGCCCTACCATTAGATCGCTGTCTCCAAACGAGTCAACGGCCGGCCCCGCATCGTCCGCCAGACCTACCTCGGCTCCGTCGACCGCATGCTCTCCGTCTTCAATCAGAAAACCACTCCCGAATCCGTCGACGCCAACCCCCCTGACTTCGCCCTCCCCGGCGCGCTCTGGCAGGCCGCTTCGGATTCCGACACCTGCGCCGCCCTGAGTGCCGTCTGGACCCTACTCCGCGAAGATCCCGTTCTCTCCAACTACCCTCTGCTCGCTGCCTTCCACTGCATCTGCAACCCTGGTCACACGACCGAAGTCGCCGACTGGTACATGCGCACGGTGCTGCCGCGCCTCTGGGGTTTCCCCGATTCCTGCTTCTCCTCCCAAGCCTTCCGGGAGTGCTTCGACTCCAGCGCAGTCGCCTCGTCCCGGCGGACGACCAGCCCGAGACCGACGACGAACTGCTTGCTCCCCAGGATCGCTTGCTGCAAGCCTTCAGCGCTCACCAGTTCGCCCGCAAGCGCGTGCTGACCTGCGACACGACTAAACTCCACACCTGGGTCGACTACGACTACGAGCGCAACACGCTCGGCCAGCGCGGCCGCAACGAGCAGAAGCGCCGCGACTCGCGGCAGGTCGGCCTCAACTACGCCCCGGATGCCACGTACGGCCTGAGCCTGATGCACAAAGTCTATCCCGGCAATGTCCAAGATAGCCGCGAACTGCGGGAGGCTGGGCGCGCATCGCCGGTCGTTTCGACCGCGCCGGCATCCCGCACGACACGGTCACCTTGGCGATGGCCAAGGGCTCGGCCGCGCTGTTGTTATTCACATTAGATCGGCGTTTTTTTCAGATTCGCCTGTGCGGGGCAGGCGCGTCCAGACTGCTACCAGCGATGCGAGCAGGAACTAAAGATGCGGCCGTCTCTCCGGCTTGCCTTTGTGCCTGAAGCCTCAGTCGATCACACGATACCTTGGCTCGGATTCCTTTCTGCAGTAGTGACCTTCAATCTGGCTACGGCCGAATCTGAAAAATTGCGTCGAAATAAACTGGAATACAACGTGCGCCGTGCCAAGGCACTGCGCTCCAGCGGGTGCGAATCCCGCCCGGCAACTTGTTCGTTCCAGCCGGTAGCAATCGGAGCGGGTCGTGGAGGTAACGAAACGGACTGAAGCACTTCGGTGAAACGGACCGCCTTGGGCGGTTCAGCGAGCACGCAGGCCGCAACGCGAGTGAACGCCGAGCAGGCCTCGAAAAAGTTGATGCGGAGGCCGACCCGCCGTTGTATCGGGGAAGGCTGCCAGCGACCGGTACCGCCAGTGGGCGCGAACGAGACAGGCCGGTCGTCTCCGCCGGGGTATTGGCGGCAGCATGCGTGCAAGAGGAGCGTAGGAGCAACACGGGAAGCCCTGTCGGTGGCGCGCACGCGCCAACCGAAAACCCGTGAGGGCCAGTTTGGGCCGGCAGGGTGGCGGAGAGGCCCGTAGTACCGAGGAAGCGGGGTAATGCCTGCGGAGGGAAGGGGCCTTGGTTCGAGAGTGACGCGGAAAGGAGGCAGGGACCAAACCTCATGAGCTAGCGCTCACCCCGAAAGCATGAAATGGACCTAGAGCGCCGCGCCGAGCGGTGCCCGGCAGCGACAGCTGTGCTGCAATGCCTGGCAGCGGAAGCGGGGCATGGTCGGATTCTCTATCGGCGGATCATTCCCCGGAATCCAAACTGACCCAGACGCCTTCCCGGATCAAGCCCCGAATAGCACCGGCTTCCCGTCCCGGGTGCCTGGGCGCGCAGCAAATCGAGCACCGCTCTCAGAGCGGTTGCAACGTATCGGGAACGCTCCCCCGCTTCCGCCTCGAAAGGAGCCTAGCATATGGCACATCCCTCCCTTCCTTCCTGTCCGGCGACCGCGCCGCCCAGTCCCGCGGCGCCGGCCCTGAGCGCGGACGGCCTGCACGTGGCCGTGGCGCGCGCCGCGGGCCTCGACATCCACAAGATGCAGATCACCGCCAGCGTCCGCTTGTGCGAGCCCGGCGCGCCGCAACCGCTCAGCGCCACGGCCGAGTACCCCACGCACCCGCAAGGCCTCGCCGCGCTCGTGGCTTGGCTGCGCGGGCACGGCGTGACCGCGGCCACGATGGAGTCGACCGGCGTGTACTGGTACGCGCCCTACCAAGCCTTGCAGGGCGCCGGCATCCGCGCCGAGCTGGTGCATGCCCAGCACGTCAAGCAGATCCGCGGTCGCAAGACGGACGTGCAAGACAGCCTCTGGCTGGCGCGCATCTGCCAGCTTGGCCTGGCGCGGCCGAGCTACGTGCCGCCGACGGCCTTCGGCGCGTTGCGGCAGCAATGCCGCTACCGGCGCAAGGTGGTCGGCGACCGCTCCCGGGTGCGCCAGCGCCTGCAGAAGACGCTGGACCACGAGGGGCTGCGCCTGGGCGGCGTGCTGACCGACATCCTCGGCACGAACGGGCGGCGGATTCTGGACGGCTTGCGCCAAGGGCACGCGCCGGAGCGCATCCTGACGGGCCTCACGCGGCACGTGCAAGCCAAGCGCGACGACCTGCGCCTGGCGCTGGCCGCGCCGCTCGACCCGGACGCGCTGTGGCGTCTCGAGCGCCTGCTCGACGATTTCGACGCGGCCACGGCGCGGCCGGCGGACATCGACGCGCGCAACGAGGCCGCCCTGGCGCCGTACGAGCAGCAGCTGAACCTGCTGGTGACGATCCCGGGCATCGCCCGGGTCAGCGCGCACGCCGTGCTGGCCGAACTCGGGCCGGAGCCGGCGCAAGTGTTCGGCTCGGCCGCGGCCTGCGCGGCGTGGGCCGGGGTCTGCCCCGGCAACAACGAGAGCGCCGGCAAGCGCCGGAGCGGGCGCTTGCGCCCGGGCAACCCCACGTTGCGGGCGACCCTGGCCGAGTGCGCCCACGGCGCGGCGCGCTCGCAAGGCTCGCAGTTCCACGGCTACCACGGCGCGCTGCACGCGCGCCTCGGCTACAAGAAGGCGATCCTGGCCGTGACCCACAAGCTGCTGCGCGTGGTCTACGCCGTGCTGCGTGACGGCGAGCCGTACCGCGACCCGGGCATCGACTACACGAAGCCGGTCGTCGATCGCAACGCGCCGCGCTGGCTGCGCGACCTCAAGCGGTACGGCTGGCTCCCGCAGGGCTAGCCGCGGCCTAAGTACCGACCCGCCGCGCGCGGCGTGCGGACCGGGCCCGTGGCCATAGATCGGGGCTGCCCCGGGACGGTTGCGGCACGCCGCGCGCGGTGGCACATTTCTGACTGCGCATCCTCGCGGGGGCGCGGTAACGCCCGAGGTGCGTTCCGGATCCAAGCAATATTTCACAGCAAAATGCCATGCCGCGCGGGAGACGCCTCGCCCTTCTCAAGCTTTCCGTTGCCGACCGTGCCGAGTTGGACGATGTCGCCAACTCAACATCCATGCCGCCGACCCTCGTCTTGCGCGCGCGCATGATCCTCGCTAGTTCCGAGGGTCTGACCAATGCCGATGTCGCCCGCCAAGTCGGTGCCTCCCCGCAAGCTGTCGGCAAGTGGCGCAAGCGCTACCTCGACGGCGGCATCGAGGGTCTGCGCGATGAGCCGCGCCCGGGCCGACCGCGCACCTTCGACGACGAGAAGGTCGCTCAGGTGATCAACCGCGCCTTGCACGAAAAGCCCGCCAACGCCACCCGCTGGAGCACCCACAGCATGGGCGCGGCCGAGGGCGTCTCTGCCAGCACCGTATCGCGGTGGTTTCGACAGTTCGGCGTCAAACCGTAGCGGGCCAAGACTGCCGAAGAGTCGACCGATCCAGTCTTGATCGAAAAAGTCCTTGATATCACGGGGCTATACCTCAATCCACCGGATCTCGCGATGGTGACCTGCGTCGACCGGCAATCGCGAATCCAAGCTCTCGGCCGGCCCCAGCCGCATTCGCTGATCGATCTGGGCGGCGTCGAGGGCTACACGCACGATTACCTCTGTCACGGCACGAAGGCGCTGTGCGCGGCACTCGATGTCGCCACAGGCGAGGGGAGTGCCAAACGCGAAGCCGGGCACCAGGGATTCCTGACCTTCCTGCGCTTGATCGACACGGAGGTGCCGAAGGATCTGGATCTCCATCTGGTGCTGGACAATCACGCTAAGCACGAGCACGCTGCAGTCGAGGCATGGCTGGCCGAGCGGCCGCGCTACCACCTGCACTTCACGCCGACGTACTCGTCGTGGCTGAACGAAGTGGAACGCTGGTTCGGACTGCTCGGCGGGAAGGCATTGAAATGCGGTGGGAGCCGTAGCGTGCGCGAAGTGGTGGAGCAGGTCCAAGCTCTCACGGATGGCCGCAACTCCGTGGAAAAGTCATTCGCGTGGGTCGCGGCAGCCCAATCCATCCTCGCCAAGTCGGAGCGCTCGTCCACAAGTATTTGAGACACAGTGGGTTGGAGCCATCTACGGATTACAGGATGCTACGGGAAGCGCAATCGCAGCGACGCAGTCGGAGCACATCCTCGCCAAGCGCAAGTCGTCTACGTCCTGAATCGAGATTCGGTAGTCGTATACCGCTTGCAATTCACGGATTGATCTGGTTCAATATCCGCATGCAGGCGCCGGATCGACCTTGCTGCGGGGGGAGCGGTCTTCAAGCGCAGGCACAAGGAGTGAACGAATGGAACAGCGCCTGAAGGATCTCAGCAAGGAACTGGGGCGTGCGATCGACGAATCCCTGTCAGGGTCCGAGGAGATCGCCGAGGTGATCGCCGAGATACGCAAGCAAGGCTTTGACGTGCTGCTCGTACTAGAGGCCACGATCGGATTCAACCGACGGGCCGAGTCCTCAAGCGTCGCGCAGACGAAAGACGCGGACCATCAAGACCTAGACGCTAGCCTGACTGAGCAGGATCAGAAGTTCCTGAAGGCGCTCAGCATATCGCTCGAGGAGTAGACCCTATCCACCGCCCGGCCAGCAGTTCCATCGCTACGGCCATCCGTCGTGCAACGGAAATCTGAGATCGTTGCTGGTCGTGTTAACTCAAGCGTGAGTCACTGAGCAGACCGAATTCGGCCCCCAATTCAGCGCGTGCAGCGTCCAACCGACTAAGAGGTTTGGATCAACTCGAGCAGTTCGTCCGCGGACATCTTTCCGCTGAGGTCGGCTCCCTCCAACAGATTGTCGGCCAGGTCCCGCTTGGCGGCGTGCAGATCCACGATCTTCTCTTCGATGGTGTCTTTCATGACCAAGCGGTAGATCGTTACCGGTCGGATTTGCCCGATCCGGTGCGCCCGGTCCGAGGCTTGGTCCTCGACCGCAGGATTCCACCACGGATCCATGTGGATCACGTAGTCAGCGGCGGTTAGATTCAGACCTTGACCGCCGGCACGCAAGCTGATCAGGAAGAGGTCCCCTTCGCCCGCTTGGAATCTGTCGACTTGCCGCTTCCGCTCGCGAGGAGGCGTGCTGCCGTCCAAGTAACGGTAATCGATTTTCTGACCATCCAAGTGCTTGCGCACGATGCTCAGGTGATCCACGAACTGACTGAACACCAAGGCCTTGTGCCCGTTCTCCACCAGCTCGGACACCGTCTCGGTGAACGTCTCCAGCTTCGAACCAAGGACGTTGGCGTCCGGCTGGACAAGACTCGGGTGGCAGCACGCCCGGCGCAGCTTCATGATCTCGGCCAGAATTCGCAAGTGCTTCTGCCCGGCGCTCTCGTCCCGTCCCTCGAGGCTGTCCATGGCCCGCTGCCGCATAGCCTCGTAGAGGGCCCTCTCGTATTTGGACATCTCGACCCGTAGCGTGATCTCCGTGCGAGGCGGGAGTTCCTCGAGAACCGCCGACTTGGTGCGACGCAGAATGAACGGCTGAATCAGTCGCTTGAGCCGCATCTTCGCTTCGCGGTTGTCGCGCTGGTGAATCGGCGCCGCGTACTTCTTGACGAAGGATTCTGACGAACCCAGCAGGCCCGGATTGATGAAGTTGAACAAGTTCCATAACTCGCCCAAGTGGTTCTCGATCGGCGTCCCGGTGGTGATCATCTTGAAATCCCCGCTCAGCCCCATCGCCGCGCGCGAGCGCATCGTCTCGCGGTTCTTGATGGCCTGCGCTTCGTCCAGCACGATCGTCTGCCAGTCGACGTTGCCGAGTAGCTCGGCCTCTTGATGCAGCAATCCGTAGCTGCAAACGAGCAAGTCGAATCCGTTGAGGCCATGCACCATCTCTTCGCGGTTCCCGGGGCCGAAGTAGATCGGATTCAATGTCGGCGTGAACCGTCGCGCCTCCTCGATCCAGTTCTGGCACACCGACGTGGGCGCGACCACGAGGGTCGGACCGTGAGGGGCGCGCTCCACCGAGACAGTTAGCGCCTGCAGCGTCTTGCCCAAGCCCATATCGTCTGCGAGACAGGCTCCCGCGCCCCACGCGGCCAGCCGAGCCGCCCAGCGGAAGCCGTCCGCTTGGTAATCCCGGAGTTCCGCTTGCATCGTGGTGGGCACTTTGGGATCGAGCGCCTGCGCCTCGCGGAACTGCTCGAGCCGATCCGTCCAGTTGCTGTCGGCACTGACGGAGCCCGCTTCCTTGATGAGAGCTTCCAAGGCCGGAGCGCGCGTTGGATGAAACCGCAGGCCCTTGCCATGCTGGTCCGTGTAATCGGCGAGTTCCTCGATGCGCTGCTTGAAACGATCCGTGAGGGCCAGGAATTGCTTGTCCCCGATCTGCACGAAGCGCCCGTCGGCGTTTTCGACCTTCTCCAGCAATTCGCGGAGGGTGAGAACTAGGTTTTCGTCCACCCGGAGTTCGCCCTCGATGCTGAACCAGTCGCGCTGCTTGCGGAGCTTCAGCGCGAGCTTGTCCGCGGACGCTTGATGGGAGACGCGGAATTGCTCGCCCTGCGGCCATTCCACGACCACGTTGTCTTCCAGCGCTCGCAAGTCGGTCAAGAACTCCAGGCAGTTCCCGGGTTCGGCCAGCACCCACGCCGCACCGTCCCAACTTGCCGAGGTCAAGGCATGGCACGCGTTGACGGCTTGATCGAGGCGACGTTGCTCCTGCTTAAGGTCCCGATGCGTGCGGGTGCGCCTGCCCTCCACCACGGAGAACACCGTCTCGCCCCCCTTGCCCGGAGCGTACGTGGGGCCCGTGCCCGCGAACGGCCGCACGAACGGCTGCACATGCAAGCCGTCCCCGTAGGGCGTCAAGTGAAAGTGGACTTTCGGATCCGCCGCGGCCTCTGCCTCGTCGCCTTGGATGCCACCGATGTCGGAATGGACCGTGACTAACTCGCTGACGGACGATACGGCTCGCGCGATCTTGTCTTCGGAAGCCTCGGGCACGTCCAGTCCGCCCGGTCCGATCACTTCCGAGATTTCGCGATGCTCGGTGCCGAACACGTAGACTGCGAGCCGAGTCTTCGACTCCATCAACCCGAGCACGTTGTGGTACTCCGGGAGCTTCGGCACGACCTCGATCCTTACGACCTTGCCCTTCGCCTTCACTCGCAACTGGGGCTCTGCCCGCACGACCTCGACCCGCTTGGCGGGATCGTCGGCCAGGAACACCAAGGGATGCCCGACCAACCCTTCGAGCGCTTGGTCGAGATCGAAGAAGTACTCCAGCGAACCTCGGCGGTAAGGCGAGCTTTCGGCTTTGATCGCGTCGCAGATGCGGATATCGCGCTCCGTCAAGATCAAGTCACCCTTCGTGCTGTGCAACCGCTTCAATGCGATGGCACGGCCTTTAGTCCACCGGCCCGCCGCAGTCCGCTTTTGCGCGATGGGTTCGATTCCCTCGACCTTGGTCTTGCCCGACACGCGCCATGTCAAGCGGGAAGCCGCCGGAGCGTTCGTCGCGGCCTTGTTGACCCTGCCGCTCATCTTTTCCAGAGCCGCTAGGCGTCGCTCCCAGTCTTGCTGTTCGGGAATGACGTCGAGGATGGACACCACCCCCATTCCGCTGTGATCCCTGCCGCCGCCCTTCCAACTCCGGTCTCCCAAGTGCTGCAAGACAGCCGCGGACTCGGCCGCGATCCAGTCGTACCCGCCTTTCTCGGCTCGCTTCAGCAGCGCTCTGATTTCGTGCCGCACCTCGACGGCCTTTTCCTTGTCGACCCAGCACGCTACCGTGCAAACGATCAGGCGGTCCAACGGCGAAGCTAGGTTGGCGGATTCCAATTCCTGGAGCAGTGTTCGGGCTTGCGTGACCTTGCCCTCCACCGCATCGATTGCGCTCCGGAGCGCCGTGTACGCAGGGGTGCTGAAGCCGCGATGCTTCTTGAGCAAGCTGTCGATGTACTTGCGGGCCTCGACGATCCGCTTCACGTCGTTCGTCCGGATCAACGAAAGCACGTAGAACACCCCGGGCATGTAGCGAAAGACGATGTCGCGTCTGCGGGTCTCCTTGCGGATCCGGGTCCTGATGGATTCAAAGTGCTCGATCGCCTGCTGGTCTTGTCCGCGCAGCGAACTCTCCCACCCCCTGAACTCGTCTGCCGCGTTTTCGTCCAACGGCAGTGCCTCCATCGCGGCTGCGAGGTTCCCCTGCAGGAGGAAGTGCTTGGCCATCTCGTGGCGGTACCAAGCCGGGGCTTGGCCCTCTGCCTCGAGTTCCCGCAGCATGGCGATCGCGTCGTCAAGCCGCTCCAGTTCGTAATAGGCTCGATTGACGATCGAACCGAGGACCATCTCGCGAACCAGTTTGTTGCGGGTCTTCAGCCACTGCGTGTCGAACGGATCGGTGAACAACCGAGAGAGAGCGGAGTGGTCCGCCTCGTTGCGTGCGAACTCGCTATTCCAGAGATCCAAGAGCCGCGCTGCCGTGTCCGCTTGGTTCCGGTGGACCGCCTTCCGGAGATCGGCGATCAATGGGCGAGACTCCCAGTAGTGACCCCTGCTCCAGACGCCTCCCCAAGGCCGCGTCACCGTGTCTACGGCCTTCGACCACTTGTCGAGTCGACCCTCGAGGAAGGCTCTGCGCAAGATTACATCCGCGATTCGGGGATTGCACTCGATCGGGCCGTGCCCGTTGGCCACGATGAGCTGATTCCGGCGGCAGCGCCTCACCAAGCCCTGCCAGTCCACGGTGCCGAGTTTCCTCAATTCGAGGGTCTCGACCTTGGCCGCCTTGATGATGTCCCAAGCCTTGGTCTGGAGAATCGTGCCAAAGTGGGCGGCGAGGATTTCGAGAGCGTATCGCTGTTCGGTGGCAAGGTCTTGGAATTTTGCCCACAGCTTTTGTTGTGACTGGTCCATGACGTTCAGCCCTACTGCGTGAATTCGGGAATCGTCGCTGGGAGTGTTCGGCGACTTGTTCCGGCGGACGCTGCCTTGAGGGCAGCGAGGTCGCTCCGCTCCGAAATGGTGCCTTGCCGACCAGCCGCGACCAAGGCTTGGCACCCGGATCAAGGCGGTACGAATCGTCCGAACGACTGCCTTGGCCGGTGCGCGGTCGGGATAAATATTCTATCGCTACGGTAGCCTCCGGGACGAAGCTCGATCCAGCTTGGTCCCCGCCGTCCCCCGCGCTCGATCTACGGGAGTGATCGGACGCGCCCATCCACTGCCCGCGGGCGTCAGGTCCACGATGGCGAGGGTTTCGCACAGACCGGGTACCGTTCGACTCTCTTGCTGCGGCAATCGAACGGTCGGGTCGTTGTTCGTGGCGCGCCGCCTGTGCGCCGAACCCGGTAGAGGCAACTATTCCGTTCTATAATGCAATCCACGATACGAACGGGTCGACCCGCCGGTCTACTGTCTCTATTCGGCGGCGATTCCAATTGGAGGGCAGCTTGCAGCAGAAACTGAGTTTCGCTGTCCTGATCGACTACGACAATCTAGCGATCGGGGTGAAAACCGCACTGGACCGCAAGTTCGAGTACAAGTACGTGACGAAGTGGCTCCAGGAGCGCGGCGACCTGTTGGAGCAGATCGCGTACGCCAACTGGGACTCGCACAACGACAAGCGCGACGTTTCGCGGAGCCTGGAACGCCAAGGCGTCCGCCTGCGGAATCTCGAGACATGGTCTCCGGGGAGCAAGAACGGCGCCGACATCGCGTTGTCGGTCGAGGCGATGGAGTTGGTGTTCAAGAAGAAGCGGATTGACGCGTTCTGCATCCTCAGCGGCGACAGTGATTTCCGTCCGCTCGTGCATAAGCTCAAGCAGTACGACAAGCGCGTGGTGATCGTCGCGGGCCAGGGATTCACGAGCGAAGCGCTACAACGCGAGTGCCACGAGTTCGTGCGTTACGAGGCGCTCTGCGGGCACCCGTCGTACCGCGGAATCGCCGCGGGGAAGACGATGGTCCAGCCAGTGGATCGCGATCCCGTCGATCAAGCCGTTCCGGCCGTGCGGGCCGCGATTCGCGCTCTGCTCTCAAAGAGCGAGATCGCCGACGTGCCCCGGATCAAGTCGGAACTGACGGCGAGAGATCCGAATTTCGACGAGCGGCGTTACGGTTGCGACTCGTTGGGCGACTTGGTCGACAGACTGGTGCAGATGGGGCATTTCCGCCGGATCAATCTCGGCGGCTCCCGGTACTGCATTGCCGAGCACAGCGAGGTGAGGCGGATCGAAACGGATGCCAGTCTGGATGCCAGTCCGGAGGCCACACCCGATGCCACCCCTGATCGCGACAGGGCCGCAGCTGCAGTGGACCGCGCGGTAGCGGCGCTGCGCGCGGAAGGGCGCATGCCCGAACTCGGCCTCGTTTATCGCCGGATCATTCAGATGGATCCGTCCTTCGAGAGCTACGGGTGCCGCAGTGCGGAGTTCCAGAAGTTGGCCTGGGACCTGTCGTTGGACGGCCGCTTCAATTTGGCGAGCAAGGGCGGGGCTTGGATCATCGAGCCGCCCGCCCGCAGCTCTGCCCGCCCGCCCGCGCAGGCGCTCTCTCACGCAGCTCTGAGCTTGTTCAACGAGATTCGCAGCGTGCATGCCGAGCTGCTGGAATGCGGTGTGCCCGAGAAGCAGATGGAGCTGTTCGTTGCGACCCACCGGGAATTCCGGCCCGAACGACTGGGCGTGACCGACGCGAGCGGACTCCTGGCGAGCGCGGTGCGGGAAGGGTTATTGGAACGGCGCGCGACCGACTCGGGCACCCAGTACTTCGCTACCAGTCGCGGCAAGTTCGATGCGGTGGCGCGCCCGCAAACCGAGGGGGCGGATTCCGATGATGCGCCCGACATGTCGATCGACGCGGCCATCAAGGTCGTCTGCGCCACACTGCGGCAGAACGCGGAGTCGCTCCGGGCGGGCTTGACCCGCCAAGCCATCCGGGACCTAGTGCGCGCTTCGGATCCCCAATTCGATGTCCGAGCGTACGGGCTCAGGAGTTTCCGCGAGCTCTTGGACCGGGTGCGGGACGCCGGCCACCTCCGCGTGGAGGACGACGGCACGGATCTGCGGTATTTCGACGCTCGGCTCCTCGACCAAGAGGAGGCTGTGGACAGCACCAAGGGGCGGAGGTCGATCTGGGATCGGCTCTTCGGCTGGTTGCGGAGGAGGGCAGGGTAGTCCGGCGCGCGTTCCGCGAGGGTCCGGCGACTCTTGGCGGTTCGCAGTGCCGCAATGTCGCTCCGGCGTCCAGGCGGATATCCGCTATAGCGTTTGCGTGACTTTGGAGAGCATCCGCGGGTGGTCCGGGTTCAGGCCCTTGCATTCCGCGAGGTGCGCCGCGAACAACTGTCCCGGAATGATCGCGGGAATCGGCGTGAAGGTGTCGCTAGGCAAGCCGGTCGCAGTCGGGAACCGTCCTCGCAAGGCGATCGAGTGGACGCAAGGCAGGCCCGCAAGCACTTCCTCCGGGCCTATGCAGATGGTGTCCGCGCCGCCATCAGCTAGTCTCTTCACGAGCTTTCCGGTCTGCTCGGCGGTGGGGCCGGGCAGGGAAAACACGAAGGAGGGAAAGTCTCGGTCCACCATCGCGATGGGGCCGTGCGCGAAGTCCGCCGCCGAAAACCCGGACGCGACGACGTAGCTCGTCTCCATGAGTTTCAAGGCGAACTCGAGGCCGTTGGCGTAGTTGAGGCCTCGCCCTACCACGACTGCGTGAGACATATCGCCGTAGCATTCGGCCAATTCGCGGATAGCGGCCTCGCTCCCGAGCTGCTTGTCGACTAGATCGGGAATCGACTTCAGGTCGTCCGTCCGTATCGGGGCGCCGAGGGCGC
Organism: Bryobacterales bacterium; assembly: GCA_965242625.1. Classification (GTDB taxonomy): domain Bacteria; phylum Acidobacteriota; class Terriglobia; order Bryobacterales; family UBA6623; genus VXMF01. The sequence goes on from CBDEST010000005.1 coordinate 4,274,434, forward strand.
GCGCCAGGCAATAGATCGCGATGATCTCGGCCGTATAGGTCTTGGTCGCTGCGACGCTCGCCTCGGTCCCGGCGCCGATCGGCACGCATTCATCGGTAAGTGTCGCGAGCGTGCTCTCGCTGTTGTTCGTGATGCCGACAGTGAACGCACCGCAGCGCTTGGCGGATTCGACGTAGCTGTTGATATCCGTCGACTCGCCGGACTGCGAGATGCCGATGATCAAGGCTCCGTCAGGCATCGTCAGCCTGTTGTACAAAGTGGCAATGGACGGTGCCGCCAACGACGTGGGAATGCCCACCGCGATCTCGAACAAGTAGCGAGCGAAGAGCGCCGCATTGTCCGACGTACCTCGGGCGACGATGACGACCAAGCTGGGACGGTTGCGTGCGTAGCGGCTTTTCAATCTCCCCAGCGAGGTCGGCTGCGCGTCAAGGAACGCTTCCAGAACCTTTGATTGCTGGCGGATTTCTTCAAGCATCAGCGACATGATCAAGCGTCCAAAGCCTCAGTCCGATTCCGATTCTAACGGCCCGCAGGAGAATCTCGCCCACTCGTGACGCAGGCCTTCGGGTCATACGCCGGGATCTCAATCCCGACGGCGGTTCAGGGATCCTGCAGAACCCTCCCCGCGCGGGGGCGGCCAGCGAAGTTGCGTATGGCCCTGCGCCAAGCTCAGGCGTGGCAAACCGCCTGCCCGCGTTTCGCTAGGTATTGCTGGTGGTACTCCTCGGCGCGATAGAAGTTGCGAGAGGGTTCGATTGCAGTCGCGACCGGGCGGGAGAGCTTCCCGCTGTTCGCCAGTGCTTCCTTTGACGCACGCGCCACCGCGAGCTGCTCGTCGCTCTCGCCAAAGACCACGGATCGGTATTGGTAACCGAAGTCTGGGCCCTGTCGATTGACTTGGGTTGGATCGTGGCATTCCCAAAACGCGTTGAGCAATTCCGCGTAACTCACGCGGTCCGGGTCGAAGTCCACGCGTACCACCTCGGTGTGGCCGGTGTCGCCGCGACAGACCTCCTCGTAGCTCGGGTTGTCCTTCGTGCCGCCTGCGTAGCCGACCGTCGTGGAGACCACGCCGGGGATCCTCCCGAAGGCCGCTTCGACTCCCCAGAAGCATCCTGCGCCGAATGTCGCTGTTTCCATCCTTGCCTCTTCCGGCGACGGCATCGCGGCCTTCGCCGCCTCAGTTGTTGAGCACGTTGAGGTGTTCTCGGTACAGAGCCCGCGCCTCGATGAAATCGGAGTGATCCAGCCGCAGCTCCTTGCTGATGGCGCGGATCTCGTTGTCCTCGACAGTCGAAATCGCTTGATCGGAACTCGAGACCGCGAACAGGCAGTGCAGCAGTGCCTTCTTTTGGTCCCGGGTGGCGAGCTGGTTGAATTCCTGCGTGACCGAGTAGTTCTCGGTCTCCCCGAACAGCCGATGCTGCCCGACCGCGATCAGGACAACCAGCACGGCTTGCGCCTTGGGAAGCCCGCCGTCCAGCTCGACGATGCGCTCCATCGCGGCGATCTCCTCGCTGCTGATTTCCATGTCCGCGTTCGCGACCCGGCCGAGGATGAACGCGAAGGTGGCGACGTACTTGGCCCGCTCGGGCGGGAGCTTGTCCATGGCCTCGCTGATCTTGCGGATGGTTGCGGACTCGTCCCGCTCGTCGGTCGGCCGCTGAATCCTCGGTTTGAACAGGTCGAGCAGCGACATTCCGGCACGCACCGCCGCGATCCGATCCAGAGGGGCAGCGTCACTCCAGCTTAGCACCAGCCTGTCCGCAGGCTGCTGTCAGTTTCGTCGCGAATTCCTCGCGGCGCGACTCAGCGCGAGCGCCGGCGAGGTCCCCTCAGAGTCGCTGCAATCACGGAGTCAAGTGCCTTCTGCACGAGCGGGGCCATGACCTTGTAGCCTTCGGGATTCGGATGGAGACCGTCATCGGACAACTCGATCTGGAGCCGACCATCGGTATCGATCATCGCGCTGTGATAGTCGACGAAGGACCAGCCCTTCGACTTGCATAGCCCTGCCATCCAGCGGTTGAGTGCCGAAACCCGTGCAGGGCTGCGCGACTGCGTCCGCAAGAACCGCGGATTCCGTTCCTTGTGGTAGTCGTTCACGGGCAGGATCGAGGCGAGGATCGGCGCGATCCCCGCAGCCTCCGCGAGCGTTCCGATCATCTCGAGATTGTTGCGAATCGTCGCGTCCGGAACCCCCCGTGCCAAGTCGTTGGTGCCACCGAGGACGACGATGGCGCGCGGGCCGAGATCGATCACATCCGCCTTCATGCGCCCCAGCATCTGGCCCGTGATCTGCCCGCTGATCCCTCGGTTCAGGTAGGGTTTGCCGGTGAAGTACTGATTGAGGCGCCAACCGTCCGTGATGGAGTCGCCGAGGAACACTACTCGAAGTTCTTCGGGCGTGGCCGGGCCGACCAGTCGATTGTCCTCGGCGTATCGCCGCAAGTTGTCACGATCGGCACCCAGCAACTGCACCTCGCGAGCGTCCAGCGTTGCCAGCAAGTACGCCTCGAAGCGCTGGATGCTGGTGCGCAGCTCGGCAATCTGATTGGCGATGTCCTCGCCGAATTCGGGAGGCTTGGGGAGCGTATCCGACAACTGCAGGTACGCCTTCGCGTTGAGCAGCATGCGGTACAAGATCCCGGAATGGTTTCGGCTCTGCGCGGTGCGCAGCGTAAGCGTCCCTTGCCGGAAGTTCTCCTGCAACGGGGCTCCCGCTCTGGAGAGTTCCGGCATGACGATGAGCGTCGCCTCCAGTAGATCGGAGATGCGCTCCACGAGTTCGGTCGCCTGCCTGTTGGTGAGGGCTCCGTTCCCTTGGCCGGCCACCGGGTGCCACGCGGCGCACGCGAGCAGCGCGAAAGAGAGTAGACAGCTCCGAAACACGGCTATCAGTCTACTCAACCAAGCGACGGGCGCAGGCGCTCGTAAACGAGATCGGGCGTGCATGCTGGCATCGACCAGTGGGATTCCCGATCCCGCTTGTATGTCGTCAAGGCCCCTTCGGCCCGCAGCACGGTGATGGAGTCGCCGTAGGGGCCGTTGCGCATCGGGTCGGTCGGTCCGAAGATGGCGACGCCCGGCCGTGCGAGAGCCGCTGCTAGATGCAATGGGCCACTGTCGACTCCAACGACTGCCCGCGCATGGCGGGTTGCGCCGATGAGTTCCGAGATCGTTGACGGATGGGCGAGAACCGAGCCCGCGGGAGCGTTCGCGCGAATTCTGGCGATGCATGATTCAGCACCGGGAGCGCAGTCAATCGCGAGGGGAATCCGGTGGTCAGACCAGAGCCGGCCTGCGAGTCTGCTGTAGTGTGCTTCAGGCCACTGCTTCCCGGCCCAACCGGCCTGCGGGCTGGCTAGGACGAAACTTGCGGGCAAGTCCGGGCGCAGCCTGCCGGCTGGCAAGGGAAACTCGGCGCGGCCGATCGCGGCCGACCCGGTGGCGAGCGCGGCGAGGTCCCTGTAGCGATCCACGACATGGGGTGTTGACGTCAGGGCTCGGCGGGTATATGCGATCTCAGCGAGCGGCTCGCGCAGGAGCACCCGCTCGAAGCCCAATCGCTTTCCCGCGCCGCTGAGACCGGCGAGACAAGCCGACTTCAGCAGGCCTTGGAAGTCGATCGATACGTCGCATTCCCAAGCCCGCAGCTTCCGGGCGAACTGTATCGAGTCCCTCCACGCCCCCGGGCCGTTGGCGAGGTTCCTCCACCTTCGTAGCGCCACCGGAATCACATCGTCCACATGGGGGTTGCTGTCCAAAATAGGGGCCCACCGGCTCTCCACTGCCCAAGCGATGCGCGCTTCGGGAAGCTGGTTCCGCAGATCCGCCACCGCCGGGAGCGTCTGGATCACGTCGCCCATCGCACCTAGCCGTGCGACTAGGATGCGGGGAGTGCCGCTAGAGCCCACCTCGCCGCCCCAAGACATCTCGAATCACGTCGCGCCCCAAGGATTCCTCGGCATCGAATTCGGCGTCCGGTTCGAGCGAAGAGGACAGTTTCGGCGCCTCCGATTCCTCGCATACGCAGACCTTATCCACGCAACCAAGTGCCGCGACCATTTGGGCGCGATCATGCGACGTCAGAGGGGACGCGTGACTGGGAGAATCGCTGTAGACGAGAACGAGGAGGGAACCGTCCGCCGGCTTGGCGGTCTGCAGCAAGCGACAGCGGTCCGCCGTCAGTACATCGAACCAGCCCCGGACGACATGGAGTCGCTTCCCTCGGAAGCGGCCATTGGGCCGGTCCACGATCTTTCTGCGAGTGTCCAAGGCCAGATTCCTACGATACCGCTTTGACCGCGCTCGACTCGCTGTGCTCCGATCTCTCGTTCCTGGCCCCGGGTAGACCTTGCAGTTGCCGAAGCAAGATACTCTTGAGTAGTCCCTGATGGAATTCACCGGCGAGCGTCTTGTCCCGGGGGCATGCGATCCGGATCTCGAGAACGAGCATTTGGCCCGCTATTGTTTCGCCGAGCCGCTGTGCGCGGGCCGACGTGTCTTGGACGCGGGTTGCGGCGTGGGCTACGGGTCGCAGAGGCTTGCCGGGGCGGGGGCGACCGTGATCGCCGTGGACAACGACTCCGAGTCGTTGCGGTACGGGCAGGCGAACCACCCCGGCGGACGCTTCCTCCAAGGCGACTGCGTCGCGCTGCCGTTCCGAGAGAGTTCCTTCGACCTAGTCGTGGCGTTCGAATTGATCGAGCACCTCTCGGGCTGGGCTGACCTCATCCGCGAGGCGGCGCGGGTGCTTGTCCCGGAAGGCCTTTTCCTAGTCTCCACGCCGAATCGGGCCCGTTACCGGACTGCGGGGCAAGCCCCCAATCCATTCCATGTTCACGAATTCGAGTACGACGAGTTTCGAGGTGCGCTGGCGGAGTGCTTCGCCCACTGCGCTGTATACGCCGAGAATCACGTTCCAGCCATAGCCTTCACGAACGACGATGACGATGCCTGGCGCGTGGCTTTCGGAGTGCGTCGCGACCGGCCCGCGGAAGCGGACTTTTTCCTAGCCGTGTGTTCTAGCGAGGCTCGCAGCCTGCCCCCGAGCTTCACCTACCTGCCCGCCGTTGCGAATGTCCTCCGCGAGAGGGAAGAGCACATCCAAGCGCTCCAAGGAATGATGGGGCAGGAGAGGGAGCGCCACGCCATGGTGGAGGGAAAGATGGGCCGGGAACTCTCGCGGCTTCCATACCGGATCTTGCGCCGGCTGAGGTTGGCTCCGAGGTTGCCGGACAAATGGTCGGAGTGATGCGACCGTCTGCCAGAGGCGATGGCTAGAGCTTATAGAACCAGAGCCAGTAGTACTGCGTTCCGGCACCGAGCGACCGGCGCATCTCGAACCCGCGGCGGGTCGCCATCTCCCGGGCCTGCCTCTCGGAAACGCTCGCTCCTACCCAAGTGTCTGTGCCGGAAGCGTGCATTTCCGGGCCTTGGTAGCCCTGCACTTGGAACTTGAACAGCGATCCCCTCCGCAAGTGCCGGCCCACCTCGCCCACGTAGCGGTCGATCACGGTGCGGCTCGGGACGTGCTGGAAGACGATGAACGAGAAAGCGAAATCGAACTCCAGCGAGCCGAGCACCCGCAAGTCTGTGCCCGAGTTGCATTGCACATGGGCGTTGGGCGTGGACCGGAGGTACTCGCGTGCCCGTCGCACCATCTCGGGACTGACATCGACGCCATGCACCTCTCCGAATGTCGCGGCGAGCGCCCGCGTCATGCGCCCTACTCCGCTCCCGATTTCCAACACGCGCATGGCGGCGGGATCTCGGTCCCCGCAGATCGCGCTCAGGTCTGCATGGATGAAGTCCCTGACGTTTTGCTCACCTGTGGCGAAGAACTCTCTCTCGTCCCAGTCTTCGCGATCCGTGTTCACGTAATGCAGCGCGTCTTCGCTCGCTCGATGGTCCCAGTCCCGCCGCATCTTCCGTGCGAGGCGAGGCAGTCGCAGACGCTCGTATAGCGTTGAGATCATCGCGCTACAAGAACACCGGCGGTGCCCCGAACTCGGGGAGCGCATCCAGCGCGGACGACGCGCCGCTATAGAACGGCCAGTCGCATCGGCGCGTCAAGCGAATAGCTCCCGCACCACGCGATTGGCCAGTATCTGCGTAGGGGAGAAAATCTCGACGTAGTGGTAAGCCCTGCCCGAGGGGGTGTCCTGGATCGTCTTTGTCCAGTCGATGCCCATTGCCGCGTAAATCGTGGTCACGAGGTCTTCGGGGTAGACGGGGCGGTTGCCGCTCCAGCCGGGATCGCGGATCTCGGCACCGGATTCGTTTGTCGCGCCGAGCACCTGTCCGGGTAGCACTCCGCCCCCGGCGAAGAGACCGGTGAAGGCGTACTGGTAATGATCGCGGCCGGCGATATTCGTCAGCGCGCCCGGCGTGCGGCCGAATTCCCCCACGCAAACCACCAGCGTTTCGTCAAGAACGGAAATCCCGCTCTCTCTGTGCGTGCTGGCTAAGTCGTCCAGCAGCTGGCTCAATGCGATGTCTAGCTCGGCGGAGCGCTGGTAAAAGTTGCTGCGACGGTAGATCGCGCCGTGGTGATCCCAGCCTTCGTGCGTCAGGAAGATGAAATGAGTGCCGGCGTCCGCTACGACGAGATTGCGCGCCAGCACGAACGAATCCCCGACGGCATTCGCGCCGTAGCGCTGCCGCTCCTCGGGAGTGACCCGAAAGATCGTCGCGCTCCTCGGATCGGACATGATTTCTACGGCGCCTTCGTAATAGTTGTGGTAGTCGCGGTACGCCTTCTTCTCGAGTGCCGGGTCCTTGCGGAGGCGTCCGTCGAAACGTCGCAGGAGCTCCCAGCGGCGCTCGACGCTCTCCAGATCTTGTTCGCGGGGCGCGAGTGCGGAAATGTCCGACGAGGTGTTCACGTGAAACGGGGTGTACGTTCCCGGAAGGAACCCCGAACCAATCAGGCCGACCTGCGGAAACGTGTTGAATCCAACGAACGGCGGCAGCGAATCGGATTCCTTCCGGCGCGATGCGTACTCGTACGCAACTACCGATCCCACCGCCGGCAATTCGGGGGCGAGCGCCGGGTTGTGCTGATGCCCGGTCTGCATGTAGTACTGGCCGCGACCGTGCTGGCTCTCCCAGGTCGCCATGGAGCGGAGCAGGGAATACTTGTCCCTGCGTTTCTTGAGTTCCGGATACAGTCCCGTCGGCCACTTGCCAATCCCTGGCACGGTCTCCGCGCCGAAGTCGTCAGGGGTCCAAGGCCCCTCTTTGAAGTCCCATGCGTCGACATGGGACTGGCCGCCCTCGAGCATCACGAAGATGCAGAAGCGCGCCTTGCCTTCGGCAGACGCTTTGCCGCCGGCCTGCGCGCGCGGTTGCACGAGGGGAAGCAGGTGATACCCGGTCATCGCGACCGGGCCGACCCGCAGCACTTCGCGCCGCGTCAGGAAATGCTCGTCGAAGCCTGGCATCGCGATCCTTGACCGTCCTTACCAATGAAACAAGAACTCGAGCTTGTTCATGAGAATCCACTGCAGGTCCTCGCCACCGCTCGCTTGGCCCCGTTCGCCCAACAAATCCAAGGACGCCCGCAGCTCTTGCGGCTCGGGGTCCCGAGTCAGAAACCGCCAGTACAGCGCTGCTGCCAGCTGATCGTTCGCGAGATCAAGCTTCAACAGTCTGTCAAGGTAGCTGCCCGTGGCAGGCTTGGCTTTCTCCTTGACCAATTTGGAGTTCATCATCAGCGCCGCTTGGATGATCGAGCCGTCACGCGTGGGCTCGTTGAACTCGCGATTCGCTTGACCGAACGCCTCCGTGAAGAACTGCAGGTCCTCTCGAGCCTGCGGGTCGAGCGTCGCGCTGCGGCGCAGGTCCCCCGGACCGCGAGTCTGGACGAGGTATTCGACGGTCTGGTCGGTGAGCGGGATGCGAATCGGGACCTGCAAGTCGGTGGCCTTGACGATCGCGTCGTAAACCTGCTCGGCGGTCAGGCGCCGGATGAACTTGCGAGCGAAGTACCTTGCGTACTCCGGTTTCCACTTGGCGGGGAAACTCGCGGAAAGCTGGTACGCTGCCGACTTCGCGATGCGCTTGTGAAGGTGCTGGAGGTCGTAACCGCTGTCGATGAAGTCGCGAGCTAATTTCTCAAGCAACTCCGGGTGAGTGGGTTGCAGGTCCCACCCAGCCGGAAGGGAATCCGGATCCATCCGGGCGAAATCGAACCCGTCGAGCGGTTCCACGATCCCCGTGCCCATGAATTCTGCCCAGAAGCGATTGACGACGGCCCGGGCGAATTGAGGGTGCGCGGTCAGGATTCTGGCGAATTCGTTGCGTAGCGACTTGCCGGGCTCTGGTGCCTCCCCGCCGAGAATGAATGCCGGTGCTACCCGTCCCGTTCCCTGCCGAGCGACTCGCACCGTGCTCGGCGCATCGCGCGAGTAGCCCTTGCGGGAGGGATCCTTGTCGTCGATGCGATATTCGTCCTGCGTGTTTCGCAACTCGACCCGGCGCAGCACCCGCGTGTTGCCGAAGAATGCCGCTTGGGACCAGAATTCCTCCCTCGTCCGCGCCGTGAGCCACGCGTTGACTCGCTCGAGATGGTTCGCTCCGTCGTGACACGAAATGCACTGAAGATTGATGCCCATGAAGTGGCGAAAGGCCATCACGGTGATCTCGTCGGCCGTGTCCTCGTGCATGATCTCCGTGCAGTTGTCCGCGAAGACCGCCCATCGAACCAAATAGCTGGCAGGTCCCACGTACCAGTTGCTGCGGGCCTCGGAAGTCAGCAATTCACGTACGAGTTCGTCGTAAGGTTGGTTGAGCAGGAGGGCGTCGGCCACGTAGTCGTGGAACAGGTTGCGCCCGGCCCAACCGACGCGGTTCTGGCTGGTCCGCCACAGATCGAGATGCCAGTACGTCCAGCGGTCCCGCCATTCGACGCTGCCGACCAGTCGATCGACTAACTTTTCGCGTTTGCCCGGGTCGCGGTTCGCGACAAACTCCCGGGCCTCGTCTCCGTCCGGAATCCTGCCGGTCAGATCGAGATGCACTCGGCGGAAAAACGTAGCGTCCGAAGCGAGGGGTGCATGCGGCACTCCGTCGCTCGCGAGCTTGTCGAAGATGTGGTCGTCGATGAAGTTGACTCGAGCGACGACGCTCGGTGAATCCGACTCTCCCGGGACGATGGATTCGGTCTGTCGGGCCAACTCCCCGCGACGATCCGTGATGGCTGCGGCGGGGTGATCCTCGGGAAGGGCAGTGCGGTCGGTCTGGCCCGCCAGCAGCGCTGCGAATAGCAACGGACAGGCGCAGGCAGCAGGAGATCTCATCGCCGAAGCCCGAGTCTAGTGTAAGGGAATTCGCCTTCGCTCGAGGTTGGGAATGGTGTTGCGCGTTGCGTCGGTACACCGATCTCCAGACTGCGACCGCGACTAGAACGGAGCTTCGTCTTCGTCGGCGCCGGGCCGTTCGGGAGGTGCCTGCTCTTCATCGAATCCCGGTCCCGCAGGGTTGCCGAACTTGGCGTACTTCTTATTGAATGTCAGCTTGATGTTGGCCGTCGGTCCGTTGCGCTGCTTGCCGATAATCAGTTCCGCGACGTTTTCCAGAGACTTGTCGTCCGGCTTGTACACTTCCGGCCGGAATATGAAGCAAACCACGTCCGCGTCCTGTTCGATGGAACCGGAGTCTCGCAGATCGCTCAGGCGCGGTCGCGGTGACGAGCGCCGCGGATCTTCCGGGCCGCGACTCAACTGCGACAGTGCGAGCACGGGCACGTCCAAGTCCTTGGCAAGCAGTTTGAGAGCACGGGAGAATGACGAAATCTCTTGGACCCGACTCTCCACTCTGCCCCGCGACGCGAGCAGCTGGAGGTAGTCGACGATGATCAGCGCGAGCCCCTGTTCGGACTTCAGCCGGCGGCACTTGGCAGCGAGTTCGATGATGTTGATGTTCGCGGTGTCGTCAATGAAGAGTCGAGAGTTCACGATCGGCCCGAGGGACTTCGCCAATCGAGACCGCTCCTTCTGGTCCAAGTATCCGCCGCGAAAGCGACGCTGATCCACTTCGGCGACCGAGCAGAGCACCCTGGTGAGCAGTGCTTCCCGCGACATCTCCAAGGAGAAGATGGCGACAGTCTGACCTACCTTGGCTTCATCCTGTTTCGCGACATGGTAGGCCATGTTTAGGGCCATTGCCGTCTTGCCCATCGCGGGCCGCGCCGCTAGGACGATGAGCTGGCCGCCGCGCATGCCGTTGGTCAACTCGTCGAACTGGGTGAACGGACTCGGCAGTCCTTGAGCCCGCTTGCCGGGATCGAGAAAGGCCTCGAGGCCGCCTTCGAGCTGCTCCAAAGTCTCGCGCGGGCTTTGGAGCCCGGACCGCAGCAGGTCGCCGCCGATCCTCATCACGGCCCGCTCGGCATCGGCCAGTATCTCGTCGACTTCGCGGCCCTCTTGGATGCAATTCGAGGTGATGTCGCGAGCGGTGTGGATCAGGGTGCGCAGGATCGACTTGTGCTTGACGATCCTCGTGTAGCTCTCGATGTTCTCCAATCGAGGCATGCCATCGGTCAGCGAGGCCAAGTACGCGAATCCGCCGACGTCCTCCAGATGCTTGAACTTCCCCAGTTCGTTGCCCACCGTCATGAGGTCGATACGCTCGCCGCGATCGCTGAGTTCGCGCAGGCAACGGTAGATGCGGCGATGCTTCTCGATCGCGAAATCGTCCATGTCGAGCGTGCCGGCGACTTGGGGGAACGTCCCCTCGTCCAGCATCACGATCCCGAGCACGAACTTCTCGGCTTCGATGTTCGTGGGCATGCCCTTCTGCAGGGCGAGTGCCTCCACGGATTGCTCCGGGTGAACCGCCTGTTGCTCGAGGGGCGGCGGCTGTGCTTGGACCGGCGGCATGCTCGATTGGCGCGATGCGACCGCTGATGGCACTCCGCCGGCTGCGACGGTTGCTGCGCGGGCGGCGATCCGCGGCAATTCGGATAGCGTACCTAATGCAGCGGCGAGTGCGGGGTTGCGGCGCGGCTCATGAAAGGGCCGCCATCTCGGTGTCTGCCGCCGACCGCGCGATTCGCTCCGCAGTTATCGCGTAGTGGCTGCGCCACTCCGATGGTTCCCGCAGGCTACCAGTCGGCGGCGCGTTGCTACGATCAGTCCCATGCCAGTGATTGCGCGTCGGAGTTTCCTCCATCTCGGGGCCGCGGCCGGCCTCGGCGCGGCTGCCCCCGCAGCGCGTCCCGAGAGGCCGAACATCCTCTTCTTGATGACTGACCAGCAGCGCGGCGACTGTATTGGAGCGGACGGCCATCCGGCTGTCCTTACGCCCAATCTTGATCGCATCGCGAGCGAGGGCGCTCGCTTCCGGCATGCCTATTCGAGCACCCCGAGTTGCACGCCGGCGCGGGCGTGCATCCTGACCGGGCAATCACCCTGGCACCACGGCATGCTCGGCTACAGTCGAGTCGCGCAAGAGTATCCCCACGAGATGCCCCGAATGCTGCGCGACAGGGGTTACTTCACCTGCGCGATCGGCAAGAACCATTTCCATCCGCAACGCACTCCCCACGGCTATGAACAGGTCATGCTCGACGAGTCGGGCCGGTCTCACTCGATCGATTTCCGCAGCGACTATCGCTCTTGGTTCTGGAACCAAGAGCCCAACCTCGACCCCGACGCGACCGGAATCGGCTGGAACGACTGCTTGGCAGGCGAGTACGCGCTGCCCGAGCGCCTGCATCCGACGGCTTGGACTGGCGACACCGCCGTACGTTTTCTGAACACCTACGCAGACTCTAGACCGTTTCTGCTGAAAGTCTCTTTCGCGAGGCCGCACAGTCCCTACGATCCCCCGGCTCGCTACATGCGTCAGTTTCGGGACGCCGACATTCCGCCGGCGGCGGCGGGCGCGTGGGCGGAACCGTACCGACCGCGGAGCAGTGCCCGCCCGAGCCTATGGCACGGCGATCTCGGGGCGGCCCAAGTCCGGCATTCCCGGCAAGGGTATTACGGGTCCATCCGCTTCATCGACGATCAGATCGGCCGCATTCTCGAGACCCTGCACCAGCGGGGCCTGTACGAGAATACGCTCATCTTGTTCGTTTCGGACCACGGCGATATGCTCGGCGACCATCACCACTGGCGCAAGTGCTACGCCTACGAGGCGTCCGCCCGCATTCCGATGCTGGTCCGGTGGCCAGCGGGATTGGTCGCTGCCGATCGCGGGCAGGTCAGGGACGAGGTCGCCGAACTCCGGGACATCATGCCGACGTTCTTGCAGGCAGCGGGCATCGAGGTGCCGGATTCCGTTGACGGACGCAGCCTGCTCGGGCCCGTTTCCGGTCAAGGTTCGACATGGCGCGAATATCTCGATCTTGAGCACAACACTTGCTACAGCCCCAAGAATCACTGGAACGCGATGACCGACGGAAAACGGAAGTACATCTACCACGCGCTGGACGGGCGCGAGCAGCTCTTCGATCTGAGTTCCGATCCGCATGAACGGCGCGATCTAGCGGGCGAACCGTCGGCCGGCGAGGATTTGAGGCTGTGGCGGTCGCGTTTGGTAGGACACTTCGAAGAGCGCGGCGCACCGTACCTCAGAAACGGCAATCTGGTTCCGCGCCCCGAGGGCACCCTGCACTCGCCGCTGTTCCCGGCCGCATCCGACGTGTAGCGGCATGGCCTGAACGCGGATTCTGTCGATTCCAGATGTGGGCTGTTGCGGCTCGTTCTGGAACCGAGTGGTCTTCTTGCGGTTGACTTTCCAATGTCCTGAAACGAAATGTCCAATCGGCTTAAGATTATTTTGCACAATAGATTAAGCAACACTATCTAATGCAATGCATGTGACCCGTTCCCCGGAGTCATCGGATCCGTCCCGATAGGTGCGAGAGCCGCGAATTCCGTCCTGGACGGACACTGCTGCGTTGGGGTCTCACGCCTCGAGCAGGCAGCCCATGGCCCTCCCGTACAGCACTACCTCAGGTAGCGCAAGTATCCGAAGAGGGCCGGTATCGCGAAGAGCAGGCCATCGATGCGGTCTAGGATCCCGCCGTGACCAGGAATGAGTTGCCCGCTGTTCTTGCGCCTGTCCGCGCGCTTCATCGCGGACTCGGCAAGGTCGCCGACCTGACCGAAGAGATTCGCGACAAGAGCGAGGGCCGCGGCTTCCAGGAGTCCTGTTTGGTCGCCAAGGAACACCGTTGCGTAGGCGATTCCGCTTCCTGTCCCGAAGACGATCGAGGACACGCAACCTTCCCATGTTTTTTGAGGGCTGACCAAGGGGGCGAGCTTGTGCCGCCCGAACGTCTTGCCGACCGCCCAAGCTGACGCGTCGCCAAGCGCCGTCACGAGCAGCACGAATGCGAGCCAGTGCGGGGACATGTCGTGCAGGAGCAGTCCCCATAGCATCGGCCCGGCGACATAGAGGACTCCGGCTACCGTCAGACCGGCGGCGGGTAGCACGGCTCGGAGCGGAAGTCCGCCGAGGACTCCGGTCGCGAGTAGCAGGATCATGTACAGGCTCAGGAAGTAGCCCCGGTCCAGATTAGGGAGCAGTAGCCAGAGCAGCCCGCCCGCGTATCCGAGCTTCTCGAAAGGCCGGGCGCCACCCGCCGGGGCGATCACGAAGAACTCGCGCAGCGCCAGCACCGTCACGACCGCTGCTGTAACCAGGAGCGCGGTCGGCGGGGCCCGAAACGTAAGCACCCAAGCACCCGCGCCGAGCGCGAGGCCAATGAGCACGCGTACCACAGTGCAGCGCTTAGTCGCCCACCGCGACTAGCCTCTCGATTTCGGGCTCCGGCTGAGCGTCCAGTGAAGGCTTCGGAGCTGGCAGGCCTCCGTATCGCCGGTTGCGACCTTGATAGGCCAGTAGGGCTTCCAGCAAATCGGTGGTGCGGAAATCCGGCCACAACCGATCGGTGAACCATATTTCCGAATAAGCGATCTGCCACAAGAGGAAGTTGCTGACCCGGCACTCTCCCGAGGTCCGAATCAACAAGTCCGGATCTCCGCTGTTCGCCGTGCTCAGCAAATCGCCGAAGTCCCGCTCGTCGATGCGTTGCGGACCGCCATGCTGGCGGGCTTGGCGGAGCAGGTCGTTCACTGCGTCCACGATCTCGGCCCGACCGCTGTAATTGAGCGCTACGTTCAACCGCATGCCGGTGTTCGCGGCAGTCTCGACGATCGCATGGTCGATGTCGTCGCGCACCGCTTGGGGCAGAGCTTCGATCCTCCCGATGGTCTGGAAGCGCACACCGTTGGATTTCAAGTCCGGGAGTTCCTGGCGCAAGTACTTCCGCAGCAGAGTCCAGAGTGTCTCGACTTCGGCGCGAGGTCTCTTCCAATTCTCAGCGGAGAACGCGTACAGCGTGAGAGTCTCGATGCCCAGCCGACAGCAGTCCTCGATGATTTGGCGCACCGGCTTGGCACCTGCGCGGTGACCGGCGGCGCGCGGTAGAAGCCGCTTGCGGGCCCACCGGCCATTGCCGTCCATGATCACGGCCACATGCGTGGGCAGGCGCGTCGCGTCCAGTTGCCTCGCCATACGCCATTCCTCGCTGCCGGGCGAGGCCCACTCAACGAATTCCTGCATAGCCTGTGGGCGCGAACCTACGAATCATCGTACAACGGCCCTTTGCGATGCTCCCGGTGTCGACCGCCGCCCGAGGGCGAGTTCATCGGAATTCGTTCCGTTGCACGATAAGCGCTAGTCTCCCCTGTGCCCTTGGGATAGAATGATGGCGATATGAGGTCACGGCCGATTCTGTGCCTAGTGGCTCTGGTGGGCTGGGCAGGAGTCTGCATCGCCCAAGACGACGAGCCGGCGTCCGACAGCACCATTCGAGTCGAAGTCAACGTCGTCAACCTTCCGATCACCGTCACGGATTCCGAGGGGCGTTACATCGTCGACTTGGAGAAGTCGGACTTCACGGTCTGGGAAGACGGTCAGGTCGTGGAGATTCGGTACTTCACGCGGAGCGTCGAAGAAGAGAAGAAGCCCCCGCTGAATGTCGGGTTCATCGTCGACCTGAGCAATACGGCGCGCCTGTACTACAAGTCCTATCAGGACTCGATCGGGGATCTCGCGTGGATGCTTGTGCCCGAGGGCGGCAAGAATCGGGGATTCCTGTTCGGCTACCACACGGAGGTCGACGAACTGGTGGACTTCACGGATGATCCGGTGCTGCTCACGGAAAAGCTGGAGAACCTCAAGCATGGCGGCGGGAGCGCCATGTTCGATGCCATCTATGACGCGTGCTCCGAGAAGCTCGTTTCCGTGCCCTATCAGGGCGCTAGCGAACCAAGGAAGGTACTTGTCGTGATCGGCGACGGTCACGACAACGCGAGCAAGCGGTCGATCGACGAAGTTATCCACGCGGCGCAGTTGCATCAAGTCACGGTCTACGCGGTGAGCACGGTCGGCTGGGGCTATCACAAGGCCGAGGAATCCAATCTCGTGCGGCTGGCTCGCGAGACTGGCGGTCGAGTCGTGCGACCGCTGCAGGATGTACACAAGGGCATCTCGGGATATCTGTCGAAGCCGCAAGACGCCGGCAACTACCAGTACGAGGTGGGAACCGGCGGTTACGCAGCCGCCCAGCTGCAGGCTCTCTACCAAGCGATCTTGGAGGTAGCGGGGAATCTCCAGAGCCAGTACATCCTTGGATACGTGCCGAGCAGGCCCTTCGCCGATCAGCGATTTCGATTGATCGACGTTGAGGTCGGCCTAGCCGGTGCCGATGTCGATATCTATCACCGCCGGGGCTACTTCCCACCGGTGGCAAATCCCTGAGCACTAACGATCCGTCGCTCCCGAGGGCGCGCCGAGGGCGTGATGCAGCAATTTCCGGGCAGCGTGGAATACCTCTAGGACTCGCCCAAACTTCCCGCTTGATGCGATAGCTCTGCCTAGACGCAACAGCGGCCTCACACGGCCACGCGGTTACCCACCTCGCGGCGTGCGAAACTCTGTCGATTGGCCATTCATGCCTGACGTATCTAGACGCTCGTTCCTAGCGCAGGCTGGCGGTACGGCTTCTGCTGTCGCGGGAGCAGCGTTCACATCCTGCGCGGACGCCGCTGCGCGACCTCCCAACATCATCGTGATCGTCACCGACGACCAGCGCTGGGACATGCTCGGTGCCGCGGGCAATGACTTGATTGCTACGCCGCACATGGATCGGCTCGCTCGCGAGGGCGTGCTGTTCGAGAATCACTTCGTCACGACATCGCTCTGCGCTCCCTCGCGCACGTCGATCTTCACCGGGCTCTATGCGAGCTGTCACGGCACGCACGGATTCGCCACTGCGATGTCAGACGAGCTACATGAGCGCAGCTATCCCGGCCGACTCCGAAACGCGGGTTATCGCACTGGCTTCGTGGGCAAGTACGGCATCGGTAGGACGTTACCGAAGGATCGGTTCGACTTCTTCGAGGGGTTCTCGGGTCAGGGTCAGTACATTCACGAGATCGACGGTGCCCCGCGTCATCTGACGGGAATGATTGGCGACCAGGCGCTGGCGTTCTTGAGCGCTTGCGATGCGGACAACCCGTTTTGCCTGTCGGTGAGCTTCAAAGCTCCCCATGTGCAGGATCGCGTTCCGCCATTCTTCATCAACGATCCCCAGTACGACGATCTTTACAGCGATGCGGAGATTCCGCCGTTCAAGAAACTCGACCCGCGCTACTACGACGAGCTTCCGGAGTTTCTTCGGAACGGCTACGAAGGACGTATCCGCCAGCAACGGCGCTTTCCGACCCCAGAGGCATGGCAGGATGCGATGAAGCGGTACTACCGGCTCATTACCGGGGTCGATGTGCAGATCGGCCGCATGCTCGAGTGTCTCGAAGCGACTGGCCTCGCGAGCGAGACAGTGATCGTCTTTACATCGGATAACGGATTCTTCCTCGGCGAGCGCGGATGGGCGGGGAAGTACTTCATCCACGAGGAATCGATCCGGGCGCCGCTAATCGTTTGGGATCCGCGCCATCCGGCTAGGAGCGGGCGTCGGCGGCGCGAAATGACTCTCAACCTCGATATCGCCCCGACGGTCTTGGAGTTGGCTGGCTTGGATATCGATCCATCCACGAATGGTCGCAGTCTAGTGCCGCTGCTGGACACCGGGAGTCCACCTTGGCGCGCGGGCTGGTATTACGAGTTCCTGTGGCAGCGGGAAGGGATCCCGATACCCCGCACGGAGGGAGTCCGGACCGTACGGTGGAAGTACAATCTCTACCTCGACGGCGAGCCGGGTTACGAGGAACTCTACGATCTGGAATCGGATCCCGAGGAAGAGACGAACCTCGCGAAGTCTACCGCGCACATGGACGAGTTGCGAGACATGTGGGAACGTCACCGGAAATGGAAGGCGAGTTTGGCGGATTGGAAGCCGAACGCGCCGTGGACCGATCCGGCGTAGAGCCCGGCAGCCGCAACGACGGCCGGCGTTCAGCGCTGGTCCGGCGGCAAGCGGCCCGAGGGCTTGTCGGCGCTGTAGGCGTTGTTGTTGGTCGGCATGTTCGCGTCGACGTCCTCGAGCCAAGCTCGGAGTTGTTCGTTCAGTGCCTTCGCCTTGTTCGGGAACATTCTCGACAGCTCGTATCGCTCTCCAGGGTCGTCGCCGAGGTGATACAGTTCGGTCGCTCCGTTTTCGTACCACCGAATCAGCTTCCAGTTGCCCTCGCGAATCGCCGCGCCGGGCGCTCCCCCTTGATTTCCGTAATGGGGGTAGTGCCAGAACATCGGCCCCCGATCGAACCGCTCGCCGCGTAGCAGCGGCGCCAAGCTCCTGCCATCGACATGCTGCGCGGGACGCGTGCGCAAGCCTGCGAGTTCAAGCAGCGTCGGATAGAAGTCGGTACTTGTCACCGGTTCCTCCGCCACCGATCCCGCCTTGGTCACGCCGGGAGCGCGAATGAGCATCGGCTCGCGAACGCCGCCTTCGTACAGCCAGCCCTTTCCGCCGCGGAGCGGCAGGTTCGCCGTGGGCGAGCCCTCCGATGTGCTCAATCCGCCGTTGTCTGACATGAACACGACAATCGTCCGAGCCTCCAAGCCGTTGTCCGCGATGGCGTCCAGCACCTTGCCAACCGCGTCGTCGAGCGATTCGACCATGCCTGCGTAGACTGCGTGGTCCTGCACTTGGCGTGCGTCTCGAAAGCCCTCGCGGATCCAGCGCGGTCCCGAAAATTCCAGTAGCTTGGCCTTGGTCGCGTATTTGAGTTCTAACGACTCGGTGGTCATCAGGGGAGTGTGAACCGAATAGAACGAAAGGTAGGCAAGGAACGGCTCGTCCCGATGGTCCTCGATGAAGGCGGCCGTCTCGCGCGCTAGGCGGTCGGGCAGGTGCTCGCCCTCGGGCCCGTCCAGCAGATTCGGGTTCCCGTACGGGGCGAAGTAGTTCCTGCCGCCCCATGGCCCGCCGTACTCGTGACCGCCCACGTTGCTGTCGAAGCCTTGGTCCACCGGCCAGAAGCCCTTGGGACCCAAGTGCCATTTGCCGGCGAAGAACGTGGCGTAGCCAGCTTCTGCCACCGCTTCTGCCAACGTGAACTCTTCCAGCGGCATGCGATCCGAGTACGCCGCTGGCAACAGCGACGTATTGCGATTCCACGATTCCGGTTGGTTGCCTCCGCTCGGGCTGATGTAGTCGGTGACCCGGATGCGTACCGGATACTTTCCCGTCAGGATGCTCGCTCGCGTCGGAGAGCAGACCGGGCAGGCTGCGTAGGCTTGCGTGAAGCGCGTTCCCGAGGCCGCCAGCCGATCGATGTTGGGCGTTTCGTAGAACTGGCTCCCGTAGCAGCCAAGGTCGCGCCACCCGAGGTCATCAGCGAGGAAGAAGACTATGTTCGGGGGTGCCGCCGTAGCGACGGAGGCGAGGGCCGCCGCTAGCAAGCCGATGCGTACTGAAATCCAGCGCGAGCGAAGGTTCATGCACCAATTCTGCGTGGTCTCGTCCGCTTGCTGTCAAGCCGCATCGTTTGCGCTCCTCGCGAACGAACCCCTCGTCGGCCCTTATGCCGCCGCCGAGGCGCTCTCCGCTCGCCGCGCCCGGTGCGGCGCAACGCGAGTCACGCGCCCGAACAGCAGGCGGGTCCGGCGCAACGCCTCGACCACCGCGTCCGCTCCCGGTTGGACAGCCAGCGCCGCCGGCCCGAGCAGCGTGACCATCCGGACTTCCAGGCACATGCGGTTAGCGAGTGCGGCGACTCGCTCGCGAGCGTTGGCGTCTAGGACCCCCTCGCGCGCCGCCAGCCATTGCCTGCGTTGCAGCTCGGCCAAGCCGAGGAACGACCGCCCGCGACCCACGGCGCATGCCGCAAGGAATCGGGTGATCGTGTATCGATTCGCATTCCGGGCGATGGTCCGGACGCTGTGCATCAGTACGCGGTACTCCGGATCGCTCGCTGACAAGTGACCGCGCCGCACGAGGTCGAACAGTTCGATCTCGATCAAGCGTAGTTTGTTCCGCAGGACATCGGCAGCGCACTCGCGCCAGATCTTGGCGATGAGCAGTGCCGCCACCGCGCAGATGGCGGCTGTCCGCAGCAAGATCACGGTTTCGTCGGTAATTGGCATGAAGACCCCCTGTCCTCGCCTGCGGTGCCTGCGGGTCACCCGCGCCGGACCGTCGGCGAAGCGTTCTTCGATCAACATAGCTTGGTTGTTTGCTGCATGTCAAGTATTTTTGAAAAAATTGTTCGCCTTTGTTTTTCTATTGCGATCAATTCCTTGCACCCAACGGTTCGTCGACCGGTCTCGCCCGGCATCGCTTCCGTCAGGTCTGGACCGCGTGCTCCGCAGCTCGCGCCCTACATGGCGCACACTCGTCCAACGCATAGGTCTCCGGCGGCCCGCCTCGCCCGAGCGGGTGTTCTAGCCCTTGCCCAGCGTTATTCGAAAAGGCCGAAAGCGATTACACCGCCCTTGGTGGTGATCGCCACGTACTGGCGACCGTCCGCCAAGAACGTGATCGGAGAAGCCCGGATGGTTCCGCCTGTATTGAAGTGCCAGAGCAATTCCCCGGTCACTGCGTCCGCAGCCATGAAGGTTCCCGCGCGAGTCCCGAAGAACACGATCCCGCCGGCGGTGGCCATGGCTCCCGCGAAGCTGACCTCCCGGTTATCAGCGCCCGGCATGGGGATCTCCCACCGGATCGCACCCGTCGCAAGGTCGATCGCACGCAGGAAGTTGTCCGCCCCTGTCTCGACGTGATCGATGCTGTGCCCGCTGCGGAAATACATGCCGCACGCATCGCGCGAAACCACGTAAAGCAAGCCCGTGTCGGGATGGTACGTCGGCGCCTGCCAATTGGTGCCTCCATGGATATCCGGGCACGCGAGGGATCCTGCCGGGCTAGGCGCAGCCTCGGGTCGTGCGAGCGGGCGTCCCGTCGGGGTGAAGCCGGCGGACCAGTTCTGCTTCGCGAATTGCGTCGCACGCAGGAACTCACCCGTTTCGCGGTCTAGGAGATAGAGGAAGCTGTTGCGGTTGGGATGGACGAGGAGTTTTCTCTGCGCGCCCTTCCAATCGCGGTCGATCAGCACCGGTGTCTGGTTGGCGTCCCAGTCATGCTCGTCGTGGGGCGTGAACTGGAAGTGCCATGCGAGGCTGCCGTCATCCGGGCGCAAGGCGACTACCGATGCGGTGTAGAGGTTGTCCCCCTCGCGATCCCTGCCGTCGAAGTCCTTGGGACCGGGATTCCCGGTCGGCCAGTAGAGCAAGTCCAGCTCGGGGTCGTAGGTTCCGCTCGTCCACGGTGACCCGCCGCCGAACTTCCAAGCGTCGGTGTCATCGGGCCAGGTCTCGGAACCGGGCTCGCCCGGCGCGGGCACTGTGTAGAAGCGCCAGGCCTTCTCCCCGGTCTCGGCGCTGAACGCATCGATGAAGCCGCGCACGCGCCCCGAATCACCGCCTCGGATGCCGATCACCACTCGGTCCTTGGCAACGATCGGAGCTGCCGCCGAGCCGTAGCACGGTTGGTCCACGGCAACCGGAGAGCGCCAGAGCAAGGCTCCGTTGCGAGTGTCGATGGCGATCAGATGGCAGTCGGCTGCACCCATGAACAGGCGGTTGCCGGAAAGTCCGAACCCTCTGCTCCAAGTCGGGTTGTCGGGACCCTCGTACTCGAAGTAGGGGTAGTCGAAGCGCCATAGGCGCGTACCGGTGGTGGCGTCGATCGCGAATGCCCGCGCCGATCCCGCTGTCAAGTACATGATGCCGTCGCGAACGAGCGGGGTCGCCTCGGTACGCCGCTGGGGCGGGCTGTACTGATGCATCCACTTCGGGACGAGTCGGGCGACAGTGTCGCGATTGACCTGATCCAATCTGGAATAGCGCTGGCCGGTGTTGTCTCGGTCGTAGGTGAGCCAGTTGGATTGATCCAAGTACCGTTCTTCGATCAATTGGGCGTTGGCCGGGGCGATGGACAAGAGCAAGGAAATCAGGGCCGGAATCGCAGTGCCTCGTGACCAACGGCTCAATCGGGGCGCGACCGATTCAGTATCCATGGAACCCACGTACGACAGGCACGTACGGATTTCGCTGTCGGTCTAGGAACGCCAACAGGTTCTTGAGACTGCCCGGAGACAGCCGCGTCCCGAAATCGCCGGGCATCCGGGATCGATTCGGCTTGGCGACTGCCCTCAACTGGTCTCGCCTGAGGCTCCAAACGGCGCCGGTATCCACGAGGACGAGTACGGTGAACGGGTTCTCGTTCTTGAGGATGCCCTCGATACGCGCCCCTGAGAGCGTTTCGGCGACTACCGTCTCGAAACCTTCCGCGAGGCTTGAACTCGGTTCGAGCACGTCAATGCGTATCTCCTCGCTGGTCTTGCGCGTGGAAATGGAGTCCAACGGCGGACCGAGGAATCCTCCAGCCCCTTCCACGACATGGCAGCCTAGGCACCCGGCTTGATGGAAGATGGTGCGCCCCTTGTCCGGGTCGCCTTCCACGGGTGCCTGCTGGCCAGGCAGGGCAAGTGCCCGCAGGTACGAAACGATTTGCCAGATCTGCTCGTTCGAGAAGTCTGCGTTGGGAGGCATGTCGGTCCCGGGGATCCCATCGCGGATCACCTTGAAGAATCTCGATGCGTCCCCTCTGCGGGCCGACCGCGAGCTCGTGAGGTTTACCGCCATGCCACCCTGCGCTTGCTGGCCGTGGCAGACCGCGCACCGCTCGTGGAAGAGTGCATCGCCGGCAGCGATCGCTTGCGGATCGCGCCCGAACGGATTACCCGCCGGTGCCTCGCTTGGAGACTGTTCCGCCGCCGATACGCTGAGGGCAACCGCCGCAACGAGCCCTGCAAGCGCCAAGGTTCGTCCGAGCTGTGACGGTGTTCTCGCCATGGGCAAGCAACTCCGTAACATTATGCCCAAGGCACCTGGACGCGCGGTCCAAGTGAGGGGACGCATGTCTAGCGTGATTCGAGACTGAGCTGCGGCTTGCCTCGCGACTCCGTCGCCGGGGGCAGCCGCATTGCCGGGGGCGGACTCGGGAGCTCTGCGTCCCTGAAGCACTCGCCCTTGACCACTTTCTGAAAGAGCTTCGTTTGCTCCTTGTAGCCATCAAGCGTGGACTCAAGGATCCAAACAAGTTCGAGCAACTCTTTCGTGAACTCGACGGACCAGTGTCGCGGACGAATCTGGTCCAAGGGGGAGGACTTCCGCCCGCCGCCCCGAGCCATGCGGAACGTTAGCCAAGATCGCACCACACTCAATCCGGAGACCTTGAAGTCCCATAGCGCAGCGGGAACCGGCGCGATGACGCCCGATCCGACTCTGAGGGATTGGTTTTGGAGGTCGTATGCAAAGCTTTGTGGATAGGCGATCTTGCGTCCTTGGATCGGCTCCGTGCAACGAGCGGTGCCGGGATGGACACGGCTTGGCTGCTCTCCGTCCGGAACGCACCGTTCGCCGTACGTGTGCAGCCACAGCAGTCTCGCACCGCAGGAGCGGACTCGCTCGAAAAGGCTCCCATCCTTTGTGATGGGCACGCGAATCACGCGCGCGTCCAAGTGAGCGGAGAACTCCTCGGCGAACTCCGGGTGCGCCAAGATCCCGTACGCGTAAGACGCGAGGGCGAGCGCATCCACACTCCGACCGTATTGGGAGCTCAGCAAGTCTAGGAGTCCAGGAGTTACGTTCGGTTCAGTGGTGTCCGCGGTCCGATACAGGGGAACCGCGTCCTTTCCCCCGCGCCCCGAGAAGTGGTGCAAGTCAGGAACCAATGCGGTCGCAGTGAGCGCGGGGCCCGGTCCGAGGGGCCTGGTCAGGAGACCGGTCAAGAAGATCTGGGATTCACTCTGCGAGTTCCAAAGCGGGGGGCGGAGGTAAGAGACCAGGCGACCGTCGACAATCAGGTACTGGCGGTCGAAGGATCGGTACGCGTATCGCCGGGCCTTGGGCATTAGCGCACCTGGTGGGAGTTGATCGATCGGTTTCGAACCGGAGCTTCGAGTGACCGGAGAATGGTACTCCCGGTCGATTCTCCGGTCGCGATCTTCGCGGAACGCCGCCGCTCGATCTGTCGCATGCAGGAGCGCGCTCCAGCGCCGCTCCAATGTGTCCGTGTCGGGAGCGATGGGCCACGTGCGCTTCGCCTGCGTCCCCGAGTGCTGCCACGGCATCAGATCGGTCAAGCGCGGCCACTGGGCATAGGTTTCCGGCCCAGTGAATCCGGTACGGGCCTCCACGATTCCTGTTCCCGCAGCCGATGGCCGGAACGCGTCTTGCCATCCGCTCGGGCAGGGTTGCCAGGCGACGGACTGGAAGTCCCTGATTCCATCGAGCGCTCCCAGCTTTTGGTCACGCGTCCCACTGATCCGGGCATACCAGACCGCTGCCGGTCGCTTGCCGCCGCCTCGACGCACTCGGACCGCCACCGCGATCGCCACCGGCGTGCGAATGTCGAATACGTTTTCGTCATGGGGCGGCGCATGCCCCTCGCCGCCGAGATCGAGAATCCAGATCTCGTCGCACACCCGCCGCATGTGCTCGCGCATCCCGCTGAACGCCGCCCCGTCGATGTAACTGGCCGCGCTGATGAAGCTCACCACGCCCGGACCGCGCGCGGTTTCGTGCTCGAAGACCTTCCACAGCGCCCACCGCCAGAAGTACACGTAGAGGTTGTAGAGGTTCTTCAGGTGAATCCCGTGCCCGCCCGTCCTGGCCGGGTCGATGAAGTCCGCCAGCAGGGGCGGCTCGCTCCCGCCGGGATCGCCCCAGCGCACCCAGCCTCCCGCCGCCGATGCGTTCTCCCGCGAGCCCGCCTGGTGCCGGTCGTACGGCGGATTGCCGAGGCAGACCAGCACTTGCGTGCGGCTCTTCACGTTGAGCGCTTGAGCGCGCTGATCCGAAATCGGACGCAGGAACAGCGGCAACTGCGCCGGTTCCGCATGGGGACTCTCCAAGGCATCGGTCAGGTACAGGTGCGGCCCTCCGTTCGCGGGCGCCTCCGCGCCGTAATCGTCCAGGGCGCGGCTCACGCGCAATTCGGCGACTGCGTACGGGCCGGTCATGAACTCAAAGCCGTAGAGGTTCCGAGCGAGGGATGCGGCGTAGCCCGGCACGCTGCCGGACCCTTGCTCGGCCGCGACGCGGCCCAGCGCTTGGGAAATGACACCGAGCAGGTAAGTGCCCGTGCCGACGGCCGGGTCGAGCGTCACCACGTCGGGTGCGGCAAAGCCCAAGGTCTTGCCGAGGCGCTGGGAGAGCAAGTCGTCGACGAGGCGAACCTGGGCGCGCACGACCTCTACCGGCGTGTAGTAGACCCCGGCGTTCTTACGCAGGACCGGGTTGTAGGCGGCGAGAAAGTCCTCGTAAAAGTACAGCCAAGGGTCCTCCGCAGCGGACAGGACCTTGGTCGGGACGACCCCGATCACCCGCAACAGCAGATCCAGCGAGGCGGCCAGCGCCGCGCTGGCACGTTTCTCGGTGAGAACGTCGGTGAGCACTTGCAACGCTCGGGACAGGAGGTTGTGGCGGGCGGCCAACTGGCTCTGGGCTGTCTGCAGGGTGAGGGGCTCGGCACCTTCGCTCCGGCCCAGCAGCAGCGCGAACGTCACCGTCTGGGCGTATGCGTCGGCGAACTGCTTGTCTGACGCATCGGGGAACAGGAGCTGGCGCCAGTCCCGCTGGAGCGACACCAATTGCGATTGCGGGTCGTCGAGCTCGCCCAGCACGTCGTCGCGGAGCATGCGGCAGAGCGGCGCGATCTGTTCTGCGAACCGCCCGAGGTCGACCCCGCCCTGAGCATCGGTCGCGACGATCGGCTTCCACGCCAGGAAGTCGCGCAGGAGCCGTTCCAGCGCGGTCGCATCTTCGGGAGTCGCGGCCCGCCGGCCCGCCTTGGTGACATCGCCCGCCAAGCGGACGATGGCTCCGGCCCGCTCGCCGCCGCGATACACGGCCCACTCGTTGCCGTCGGTATAGAGCAGGTTTGGAATGCCTGAGAATCGATTGAACTGAGTGCGGTCCCGGCCGCGGAACTGGAGTGCGTTGGCCCCCTTGTTCGGTGCCTTTAACTCGACGTACCCAGTAAGCAGTCCGCCGACATGCACGGCGTAGTCGGGCCGCCCGAGGCTGTCGGGTAACGAGGCCTCGCCCACGCACTCGGCGGGTGTTCCTAGGGTCCCGGACACCTGGCGGAGCAGTGTCTCGAACGGAGCCCGCAACTGCTCCTCGGGCTGCCCGGTCTCGGATTGCGCCATCTTGTCAGTGACGGCTTGACCGAAATCCCGGAGCGAACGCAGAATCGCGGAATGCAGAGCGGTTGCAGGCAATTCGATTCACCCTACTGACTGATAAATCCGCTTACGGATGCTCTCCGAGGAGCGGACATGAATCTTCGCAAAGGTATTGTTCCTTAGGGAGCGAATGTCGATTCCGAGGGCGGTTGCCTTGGCTCTCCGGCACAGCAATGCGCTGCCCGTGTCCCTTGAAAGACATAGACTGCATCGTACTACGCCGTACCGATACGAAAGTGCCTACCAAGCCTCTATTCTAGCACGGAATCACGCTGCTTGGCTCGTCCGATTCGGGCGATCCGGGCACCGCAGCAAGATTTGCTCTCGGCCATCGCAATCCGTGGTACACTCTCCGCCAGTGAATTGGCGGTGCGTTGGCTGGAGGTCATGGTGAAGCCATTCGAGCGACTCGCTTGAAGGCCTCCCCTAGCCGCGGCTTCCTTACCGAACGGAGGATTACAGCATGAAGAGAACGTGTGCCAGCTTCGTCACGGCTTGCTTGGCCTTGGCGTTGATGGTGACTCTTGGCAGCCACCCCCTGCAGGCGCAGATCCTGTACGGCACGCTCGTCGGAAACGTGACGGACAGCACCGGAGCAGTGATTCCCGGCGCGCAAGTGACGATCACGAACGAAGGAACCGGAGCGAGCCGCGAGGGCGAGGCCAACGCGGCCGGAGGGTATCAGTTTCCGACTGTCTCCACCGGCACGTACCGCGTGGAGGTCCGGTCGGACGGTTTCAGCACCTTCACGACCACAGGCGTGGCGGTGGGTGTGAACAACGTGACCCGCGTAGACGTGGAACTGCAAATCGGCGAGGTCACCGAAGTCGTTGAGGTCAGCGCGGCCGTGGCGCAGTTGCAAACCGACCGGGCGGAGGTTCGCGCCGAGGTCGGCACGAAGGAACTGCAGAACGTTCCAGTTCCTCTGGGACGCAACTACCAGATGCTCCTCCAAACGCTGCCGGGTTTCTCGCCCCCGCGTAACGCCCACTCCGTACCGGCCAATCCAACGCGCGCGGTCCGGTACTCGGTGAACGGTACGACCGAACAGACCAACAACGTCCGGATCGATGGCGCTTCGAGCTATAACCCGAACCTAACGCACATGACGTGCATCAACCCGGCTCTCGAGTCGATCGAGGTCGTCAACGTGGTCAGCAGTTCGTTCGACGCGGAGCAGGGGCTTGCGGGCGGCGCGGCGATCAATTTGCAGATCAAGAGCGGCACCAATGAAATCAAGGGATCTGCGTTCTGGTACCACAACAACCAACGCTTTCAAGCGTACCCGTACTTCAGCGATCGCGGGGATGCCAAGCCCAAATTCATCTCCAACCAAGTGGGTGGCACGATCGGCGGCCCGATCAAGAAGAACAAGGCCTTCTATTTCGTGAGCTACGAGCGCACTTCCGAGAACTCGAACGCCACCCGATTCATCAAGGTTCCGGATGCTTCCATGCGAGCGGGGGACTTCTCCGGATCGCCCCTTCCCATCTTCGATCCCATGTCTGCCGCGGTTGGAGACGAGGGGAACCGGACCCAGTTCCCCGGCAACATGATTCCAGAGAGCCGCATCAACCGGGCCAGCCGCATTCTCGCAGACGATTCGGATTGGAGCTTGCCGGACCGGCCGGGTATCGGAGCCCTTGGACTCAACCGCAACAAGCTCGCGGGCATCACCTATGCCTTCCAACGGCATCAGATCGACAGCAAGGCAAACTTCAACTTCTCCGACAGGTGGACCATGTTCGCCCGACTGAGCTTCTTCTATTACGACCAAGTGAATCCGGGAGCGTTCGGCAAGTATTCCGGAATCTCGGTTCATCCCACGAACTTCCGCACTGACAACGGTTTCGGCCCGACGTACAGCGGAACCATCTCGACGACCTACGTTGCGACCCGGAACCTCATCTTCGATGCCTACTTCGGCTCGACGCTTGTCGACAGCAACGCCTTCGCGGGCAATCTGGACCAGCGGATCGGTCTTGACCTGCTCGGGATCCCGGGCACCAACGGCGATGGCGTGCCGGGCGAAGCAGGCACCTTCTACGGCGGCATGCCGCGCATGCGATTCGATGGCGGCTTCGGAAACCTCGGCTATCAAGCGACATCTCCGTTTATCGGGCACGACTACCTGCACCAGATCGTATTCAATGGGAACTGGACCAAGGGCACCCATGACATCCGGTTCGGCACGGACACGTTCATCACGCAGATCAATCAAGAGGTGGCGAACTTCCCTGGTGGCGACGCCCCTGCGGGCGGTTTCCGTTTCCGCAACAACACCACCGGACGCCCGGGCACGCGCACGAACGAGTACAACGCGATGGCCTCGTTCATGCTCGGCATGTCGCGTGACTCGGCCCGGAACTTCCTGAATGGCAAGAACTTGCAGACGCGCTCGCGACAGTACTCGCTGTACGTTCGGGATCGCTGGCAAGTCCGTCCCGACCTGACCCTTTCGTACGGCACGCGCTGGGAGTACTATCCGTTTCCGGTCCGGCCGACCCGTGGCGTGGAACGCTTCGACATCGACAACAACATCATGCTGGTGTGCGGCCTCGGATCGGTTCCGAGGGACTGCGGACTGCCGCAAAGCAAGATGCAATTCGCCCCGCGCGTTGGAATCGCTTGGCGCGCGGCGGATACGTTCGTCGTGAGGGCAGGTTACGGTCTGACTTACGATCCGTTCAACCTTGGCCGCGACCTTCGCGGGAACCTGCCCACGCAGTTCTCCCAGAGGCTTCCCTCGCCGAACAATTACTCGTGGTCCACGACGCTCGATGACGGCTTCCCCGCCATTCCGCCGATTCCGACTGACGACAGGATCGCCATGCCGCTCAATGCCAATGTCGCCACAGCGGACGAAAACTACAAACGCGGGTATATCCAGTCATGGAACTTTACGCTCGAAAAGCAATTCGGTGACTGGATCGCCTCCGCCGGATACGTTGCCACGCGGTCGACTCGGCAGAGTTCGCGGATCGAAGCCAATTGGAGCGACCTTGGGACCGGCAACGGCGGTCGCCAGCTCCGCTTGCGTTACGGCAGAAACGCCAACACGCTGTTCTGGGGCTCGCTGGGAACGCCGAAGTACGATTCGTTGCAAGTCAAGGTGACCCGGCGCAGTCGCGTCGGCCACACTCTCAATATCGCCTACACATGGGGTCACGGCAGGGGCTACACGGCCGAGGGCTCGACTGCTCAACCTCGCGTCCGGCACCCCGCGTACTACCGCTTGAATTACGGCTCCCTGAACCAGGACATCCGGCATAACCTCGTCATCTCGAACACGTACGAGCTACCGTTCGGAAGGGGCAAGAGTTTCGCCCAGGGCGGTGCGGCGGCCGCTGTGCTCGGGGGCTGGCAGATCAACGTGCTGGCGTCCCTGTACACGGGCAGGCCGACCACTCCGACCGCGCCCACTGGATCGCACAACAGTCGGCCGTCGGGCCAGTTTGCCGATTGCCTCGCCCCGCCGCGCAAGATCGGCTCGCCGGACGAGTGGTGGGACATTTCGACCCTCGCCGATCCGGAGGACCAAGGTGGCACGCCGAGGTTCGGAACTTGCGGCTCGAACATCCTGCGTGGCCCCGGCCTGATCAACGCGGACATGGGGATCTTCCGGAGGTTCCAGCCCACTGAGCGGCTCAGCGTTCAGTTCAGGGCCGAGGCTTTCAACGTCACGAACACGCCCCACTTCGCCACGCCAACTGCCAGCATTTCCAGCAGCAACTTCGGTGTCGTTACCGGCATGGCGAACACCGGAAGAGAAGGCAACGACCAGCGCGTCTTCCGTCTCGGCCTCAGACTGGCGTGGTGAGCGCGTAACGGTGCGTCGGCGTCCGCCGGCGCACCGTGACCAGTGGATCGCGTTGCGTTTGGCCGTAACAGTGCCAGCGCGTTCTATCCTGTTGGGCGATGCTGCGCGCCATCGCCCAACCAATTCTGTTGGCCATTCTCCTAGCGGGCTTGGGATCTGTAGGCTCAGCGGAAGAGGTCACGTTTCGGATCCGATTCGGACTGACGGATCGGGAACCGACGACGTGGAACGGCTCTGTAGACGTTTCTGGCGGGCGGGTTGCCGGACTCAGGAGTTGGCGGCCCCGTAGGGCGGACGAGGTTTCGCCCCAGGCGTGGAAACTCGAGACGACATCGGGCCGGCGGTTCGTCTATCGGAACTGGGAACCCGAGCCATCATTCCCGGTACCGGCCTACCGCAACATTCCCGGATTGATCCTTACCGTGGACGCGGACACCGATGCCCGAGTCGACCTACGCACCGCAGGCGGCAATCTCTCGTTCAGGCTATCCGAGCAGCCGCCGGGTCGCAGGGCCGCCTATTTGGATGGGGCGGTCGTCGTTGAGCGAGCGGCGAACTATACTTCGGCGTCCAGCGATGACTTCCATAGCGGATTCGCCGACATCGCAGCGGCCCCCGACGGCGGGTACTGGGTGACTTGGATCGGGTATCGCGACTGGTCCAACCGCGTGTTCGGGCGAAAGCACGACGGAGAGCGATTCGGCCCGATCCATGAAGTGACCCAAGGGCCGTCAGACGCCTA
Organism: Bryobacterales bacterium; assembly: GCA_965242625.1. GTDB lineage: Bacteria > Acidobacteriota > Terriglobia > Bryobacterales > UBA6623 > VXMF01. The sequence continues at coordinate 4,304,738 of CBDEST010000005.1, forward strand.
TTTCGTCCGGCTCGCATCGGACGCGAGCGAAGGCCTGGTCGCGGTTTGGGCGGATCGTCGGAACGACGATTTCGATCTCTACGCACGCCGGTTCGACGGAGAGTCTTGGAGCGAGATCGAAGCACTGACGCAAGCGCCGGGTCCGGACATTCACCACGTGCTTGCTACCGACGCGACCGGAGGCATCTGGCTCGCTTGGCAAGGGTTTCGGGAGGGCCAATCGGACGTATTCGCCCGCCGCTGGAACGGTACGACTTGGGGATCCGTGACCCGCTTGTCAGAATCCCCCTCGGACGAGTGGCATCCGGCGATCGCGGCGGATTCCAAGGGCTCCGTGTATGTGGCGTGGGAGACCTACGAGAACAACGACTACGACATCCGCATGAGGAAGTTCGCCGATGGCGAGTGGTCCGAGGCGGAGCCTGTGGCGGACACGCTGCGCTACGAGGCGTACCCCAGCCTCATCTGCGATTCCGAAGACCGTTTGTGGGCGGCATGGAACGAGAGCGGGTTGCAGTGGGGCAAGGACACGGGATTCCTGCTCAACCGCCCGGCGACACAGCTCTATCAGTCGCGCTGGATAGCGACAGCGGTATACGAGAACGGGAAATGGCTCCAGACCAAGCAGTCCTTCGAGGATTCGCTTCCCGCTGACTTGCGCGGCTTCAACGACTTTCCGCGATTGGAAACAGACGGTGACGGCCGGGTGTGGGCGGTGTTTCGAAGTCGCCACTTGCGTCAACGGGAGGTCCCGCACACGGCTGCGTCCCATCGCGCGTCATGGGAAACCTACGCGACCGCCTTCGACGGACGCGATTGGGGCGTTCCGATCCCGCTGCCAGCTACGGCTGGCCGCTCGGATGCCGGCAATGGATTGTCTGTCGGGACGGACGGAGCGCTACTGGCAGCTTGGGCGACCGACAACAGGATCTACGACGACTATCTCTACGAGCGAGGCGAGGTCTTCGCGGGTCGGCTGCCCGCTTTGACCGATCCTCTTTATCCGTTTGAGCTCGTTCCCCGCGAGCGCGACGAGCTGAGAGCGTTTCAGAAGCATCCGAACGAAGCCGCCGATGTCGAGCGGATTCGTTCGTACAAGATCCAGTCGGAGGGCAAGACCTATCGCATCTATCGCGGCGATACCCACCGGCACACGGAGTATTCCGGGGATGGCAATAACGACGGCGCCCAGAACGACACTTATCGGTACGCGCTGAATGTCGCCGCTCTCGACTACCTCGGCATGAGCGAACACCACAATGCCGGTGGTCCGAACATCGAGTACATCAACTGGCTGCTCCAGCAGCGAGTGGACGTATTTCACGTTCCCGGACGCTTCGTGCCCCTGTTCGGATACGAGCGGGGAGTCGGTTACCCGAACGGCCACCGGAACATCATGTTCGCGAAGCGTGGCAATCCCACGTTTCCTGACCAGCCGAACGAGCGGGAGACTTCCTCCGCTGCCGTGGGACTGTTCGATTACGTCAAGCGCTATGACGGCGTTTCGATCCCGCACACTCCAGCGACCGGAATGGGTACGGACTGGCGGGACAACGACCCGGACGTGGAACCGCTGGTCGAGATCTACCAAGGTGACCGGGTGTCCGCGGAGTACGAGGGCGCTCCGAAGGCTGCCACTGCCTCCGACGTCACCAATCAGGCGGGCGGGTTCCGTCCCAAGGGCTATGTCTGGAACGCTTGGGCCAAGGGCTACAAGCTCGGCGTCCAAGCCAGTTCAGACCATCTCTCCACGCACATTTCGTATTCCTGCACGATCGCGGAAGAGTTCACGCGAGAGGGCCTGCTGGATGCCATGCGCAAGCGCCACAACTACGCTGCCACGGACAACATCGTCTTGGACTATCGCATGCGAGCAGGGGGCAGGGAATACCTGCAGGGGGACATCGTACCGGGAACTCCAGTCGATGTCGAGCTGCGCGTCAAGGTCATGGGAACCGCGCCCATCAAGCAGATCGACGTGATTCGCGGCCAGGATTTCGTGTACACGGTGCAGAACCGATCCGCGAACGCCGAATTCCGATTCGTCGACCAGCATCCCCAGTCCGGGGAGCAGCACTACTACGTCCGCGTGCAGCAGGCGGACGGCCAGATGGCATGGTCCAGCCCGATCTGGGTAACGAACCCATAGCACTCAGCGAGCCACGCGAGCGAAGGGCCTCGTGGCTGTAATCGAATGCTGATCACAGCCCGCGTTCTTGCCATCGCCCAAGCGATTGGTAAGATGTGTTGCGTCAGCGGTTAGGCGTGTCTGGCTGTCGTCTGGATTCCCCGCTGCACGGAAGGATCTTCAAGTGAATTTCAAGAACCTAGCAGGCGTAATCTTCGCAATCTTGGTCGCGGTCACAGGGCCTTCGATCTGGGCCCAGGGAGTGTCGGGAAGCGCTTCCGTGGCGGGCACCGTCACGGATACGACCGGCGCAGTGATCCCTGGAGCGTCAGTGGTGCTGCTCAATGTCGAGCGCGGGTCGGAGCAGGAAGTTTCGAGCAACGAGGCTGGCAATTACGCCTATCCCGACATCACGCCCGGCACTTACACGGTGCGCGTCTCGAGCGAGGGATTCCAGACCCGCGAGGTTACCGACCTCCAAGTGCAGGTCGGCCAGCGCGCCGCGGTCAATGTCGAACTCGAGGTCGGCCAAGTGACGGAGGTGGTCACGGTCGAGGCGGCGGCGGTGCTGTTGGAGACCGAGTCGAACGCAATCGGAACGGTAGTTGACTCGGAACGCGTCAACGAGTTGCCCCTGAACGGCCGGAACTTCTTGGAACTCGCCCTGCTCGCGGGCGGGACCGCTCCCGCCGAGGGCCGCGCGAGCTTCGCGGGCCAGATTGGGCATCCCGGCCGGTTCGTGGTGGTGGGTGGCGTGAAGGCGGCGAACAACAGCTACACGATCAACGGAATCCAGGTGCGCGGAGCGCGCGGAGGAGAACTCGCGGTCAATGTGTCGATCGCCAACGTGGATCAGTTCAAGGTGCAGTCGAGCTTCTTCATGCCCGACCAAGGGCCGAATCCGTCCATGGTCAACGTCACGACGGTTGGGGGCACCAACGCGTTCCACGGCGAGGCTTTCGAATTCTTGCGGAACACGAAGCTGGACGCCCGCAATTTCTTCTCGCCAGGTCCCGAGGAACTGAAGCGCAATCAATTCGGATTCGCGATCGGCGGGCCGATCGTCAAGGACAAGATGTGGTTCCGCACGGGCTACGAGGGCATGCGCGAGCGCGTCGCGTTCACGCGCGGCGTCTTCACCCCGACCCAGGCCATGTTCGGCGGCGACTTCAGCGAGGATCCGTTCACCATTCACGACCCCATGACGCTGAACGAGACTGCCGGCACGCGACAGCCCTTCCCGAACCAGCAGGTGCCGCGGGATCGGTTCAACACCGTGTCCGAGAATCTCCTCCAGTACTACCTGCCGGGCTCGAGCTTCACGCAGCGGCCGAACAATCTCTTCGTCAATCCGAGGAATGTCATTGAGGACGACCAACTGAACGCTCGCGTGGACATGCAGCTGACGGACAAGCAAAGCCTGTTCACCCAGTACATGTGGTCGGACAACTCGGCGGTGCGACCGGGATCGTTCCCCTTGAGCGGGGCGTTCTATCCGAACCAGTTCTGGATGTGGATGGCCCAGCACACGTACACGATCTCGCCGAAGTGGGTGAGTACCATCCGGCTCGGCGTTTCGCGGAATCAAGCCTTATTCAGCAATGAAGCTCGTGACGTCGGGGACATCCTCACTCCCTTGGGAATCACCGGCACGTTCGACACGCGCGGCGTTTTCGCCCAGCGCATCCAAGGGTTCGCAGGGTTCGGACGTTCCAACGGGGATCTCGGGAACATCGACAACAACTACCAATTCGACCCGGGGTTCAGCTATATCACCGGCAACCACCAGTATCGGTTCGGCGCGAGCGTGCGCTACCGCCGGACATGGCAGCAGAACGCCAATGCGGGAGCGCACGGGAGCCTGATCTACAACCGCGTCTACACCGCGCAACTCACCCGAAACGCTGCCGGCAACTTGGTTCCCGCCGGCGGTAGCGGGAACGCCTTCGCGGACTACTTGCTGGGCACGCCGGATCGCGGCAGCACGCGTGGACTGCCGATGCTTCAGTACCGACACACGCAGTTCATGCCGTACGTGCAGGACACGTGGAAGGTGCGCCGCAACCTGACGCTGAACTGGGGCATCTCGTGGTTCAAGGACACGATCCCGAATCCCCGCGGAAGCGCGGCGGATTATCCGCACGGGTTCGATCCCGCCACGGGGCTCTTGGAATTCGCGGTGCTCGGGCAGGTGGACCCGCGCGTGATCGAGCCCGACAGCGACAACATCGCGCCGCGAGTCGGCATCGCATGGCAGTTGGACAACAAGACGGTGTTGCGGGCTGGAGCGGGAGTTTACTTCTCGGACATGCAGCTCATCGAACTGCAGTTCTCCGCTGTCGGCCCTCCGTTCACGAACAGCGTTGACGCCATCAACACGGGCAAGCTCGTCCCCGAGTTCATTCCGGGCGTGAACATCTTTCCCGTGATCCCGCTGCCTCCGATTGACGAGAACTTCGCCAGCAATCTCCCCTCTGGCATCACCCCCTTCACGCTCCAGGAAGAGGGGCGCACGCCCTATGTCCAGCAATGGAACCTCTCGCTTCAGCGCACGCTGGGCCGCAGCAGCATGCTCGAGCTGAGTTACCTCGGCAACAGCGGGCATCGGCAGCAGAACCGTTACGACAACAACCAGTGTCAGGTCACGGCGGATCTGTTCTGCGATCGGGCGACCCGGCCGTATCCCCGGTACCGGGCGATCTTGCAGTCGGACTTCAATGCTAATTCGAGCTACAACGCGCTGGTCGCCCGCTTTCACCATCGGATGTCGCGAGGCGTTGACCTGCGAGTCGAATATACCTTCGGCAAGGCCCTCTACGACGGATGGGAGCTCGGGGGCGCTACAAACAACCAGATCGCGAACAACCGCGCTCTCGACAAGGGTCCGACCTCGTTCAACGTGAAGAACCGCATTGTCACGAGTTTGCTGTGGGAGCTGCCGGTCGGTCTGGATCGAGCGTTCGGGTCAGGGATGTCGCGAGCCGCTGATTATGTCGTTGGCGGCTGGAATGTCTCGACGATCGCAACTTTCTCCAACGGCCTGCCGATCTTCATCACCGTGCCGAACCGCACCGGCAGCCCGTTTGTCGGCCATCGTCCGAACCGCACTTGCTCGGGCGATCTGTCCAGCGTGGACCTGCGGAGCAACAGGCAGTTCATCGACACGAGTTGTTTCCAAGACACGGAGCGGGGCTTCTTCGGAAACTCCGAGCGGGCGCCGATCAGCGGGCCCGGTCTGAACAATTTCGTGATCGGCATCCAGAAGGACTTCACGTTCACGGAGAGCAAGCTGCTGGAGTTCCGTCTCGAGATGTTCAACGCGTTCAACCACGCGCAGTTCAGAAATCCCAATGGAAGCGTGGCGAATCGCAACTTCGGGTTGGTGAGCGCGGCGCGGCAACCCCGCGTGGTGCAGATGGCGCTCAAGCTGCAGTTCTAGGCGCGACGGGTCACACAACGACGTTCTGCCCCGACCGGCGGGTTCGCTCGGTTGCACTTGACCACCGCGTCCCAAGGATCACTTGGGACGCGGTCTTCTCGTTGAATGTGTCCCGTTTGCAGAGTAAGATGTGTCCGGGAGCACACCTATCGTGATACGCCGCGAATTTCTAGCAGCAGGGTTGGCCGCGCCTCTTGCTGCTGCCCGCAAGCCCATTCGGATCGGATTCATCGGTGCGAGCCACTCCCACGGAGATGGCAAGATCCAGTTGGCCAAGGCTTCGCCGGAGTTCGACATCGCGGGACTCTGGGACGACGACCCAGAGGTCCGTGCCGAGTACGAGGGCCAGCGGATCCCTATCGTCAACTCGGATGATCTGCTATCCGACCCGTCTGTCGAGGCGGTTGCGGTGGAAGGCCCGGTAGCCGACCATGCTCGAGACGGCCTGCGGGCCGTTGAAGCTGGCAAGCACCTGCACCTCGAGAAGCCGCCGGCCATCCAAGTGGAGCCACTGCGCGAGATTCTGAACGTTGCCACGGATCGGGGACTCGCCGTCCAGCAGGGGTACATGTGGCGCTACCACCCCGGTATCAACCGCATTCTGGAAGCGGCCCGAAAAGGGTGGCTTGGTGACATCCATCTGGTGCAAGCCGCGATCCACAAGTCGATGGGCCCCGAGCAGCGGAAGGAGCTGGCGGAATTCAGGGGCGGCGAGATGTTCGAGTTGGGTTGCCACGTCATCGATCCCTTGGTGCGCCTGCTGGGCCGCCCGAACCGAGTGACGCCGTATCTCAAGAAGCACGGCGAGTTCGACGACACGTTCGCGGATAACACTATCGCGGTGTTCGAGTATTCCGGAGCACTGGGAATCGTGCTGAGTGCCGCCCTCTCTGGCAACGGCAGCAAGTACCGGAGCTTCGAGGTTCACGGGACGCTCGGCGTGGCGACATTGCGACCGATAGAGAAACCCCGGCTGGTCTTCGACCTGATCCAACCGGCTGGACCGTATCCCAAGGGCCCGCACGAAGTCGAACTGCCGCCTTACGAGCGGTACGTGGATGACCTTGCGGCTTTCGCGGCCGCGGTTCGCGGCGAGAAGCCCCTGCACACGACATTCCGCGAAGATATCGTCGTCCAGGAGGCACTCCTTGCGGCGTCTGGAATGTAATGCTTCACGTCAGTACATCGGATTTGCCCCACAAGGTCTCCTAGTCCTTGACGTGAAGTGGCGGCGCGTTTGGCAGCTAATGGATGCCGACCCAATTTATCCATCGCGTCGAGCTTCAGAGAACATAGAATTCCTCTGCATTCAGGTTCATATGGCAGTGCAATCGGCACTCGAGTGTTAGGGTGCATCACTTTACATGAATTGCTAGTGCTATGGACGAGATGTCGAGACAATCGTGACTCTTCCACACCGATCAGTGCCGTGGCTACCACGCTGACAACTGAGTTGATTCAAGAATGACGTCGTGGCTTCGCAGTATGCGATAAGAGTTCAGCAAATTCTTGAACGTCTTCCGGAAGCAGGTTCGAGACCAAATCAAGGCACTCTTTCCTCGTATGTTCTCCACTTTGCCAACGAGACATAATTTGTTTCGCTTGGGCCACAATATCATTCCAGTCTTTTTGTGAAATTGATGCAAAGTAGAGCGTACCCGAGATTTCAACTATATGAGTCTCAGATGCCTTTGATTTGCGTAGGATTCTATCGATCACAGACGAGTACTTGCTAACGCCACGAAACCATGGCTCAAGAACTTCGGCGCGGGACAGTGATAGTGGAGACTGTAGTTGTTTCCTCAGATTATTGACTTTTTTATCGATCTCGTCGAGCCAATCAGCACTACTGAAAAACTGCTTGAGCGCCTGACATTCCAATTGTCGGATGCGTTCCCTCGTCAGGCCAAGGGGTTTAGCAATCCCCTCGAGAGTCTCTAGTCGGCCTAAGATTCCGAGCCGCGGGGCTAGAATCCTTGCATCGTCTATTGTGAGGCTTTGAAAAGTCTCCCATATTGAGGAAAACAGAGTTGAATTTCCGACTGATGACTCGCTTTCTTGCTCGGCAATGGAAACCGGATCTCCCTCCTGTTGGACGGCTTTGACTTCAGGAGGGCCAGCTTCAATTGCTGCGTTGAGTGCGGTGAGTACATCCCTACATGAGGTTTCGCCGAAATGTCGCTGATCGAGAAGTTGTGGTCGAGACAAGCAGGCTAACTCACGGACCGTCTTTAACTCCATTCTCCTGAACACCCTTGCTGCCCGTACGCGCAGATTCAGAGAGAGTAGCGGACGATCAATGAGCCACGGAGGAGCGGCTTTTGCCATGCGGCACGGATCAGGTAATTCGGAACTGCCTAGTTCACTCGCACGGGAGATGCCCAACTTACGTCGAACCTCCCACTTCAGACACCACTCGCGCCTGTAGTAAGTCCTGTCGTCATGGATTCCCACTCCTTTGAGCGACCACTCGAGTGACTGGTCGGAAGCCGAGAGGCTAGCGAGCCAGCTATCCGTATCTTGGGATTCGGGACTCTGGTAGTCCGGGTGACGGGCCCCATGGCTGTCCAGGAGATCCTCCATGCCCCACCTGCCCTCAACTCGATACAGAGGTACACCCGACGCTGAGCCGACTCTCGTCGTGGACGCCGTGAAGCGTTTGGGGAGTCCGTGCCGTGCAGATTCGGTGAGCAATAGCTCGCCTTCAAAATGAGAGACGATACCTTCAAGATCCGCCGTGTCAAGTGATTGGAACCCTAGGTGTAGTACACCCGTTGCAAACTCGGACAGCGAACACGAGTCCCAAGCCTCCAAGATTCCGTCTAGATCTTGGCATAACCAAGTGTTCCACGGCCCGTCGTGCTGACGGATCATAAAGTAGGCTCGAAGTCGCATGGGTTCCGCTCAGAGGGCGACATGGCCCGGAAACGTAGGCAATCGCGAGTCCGCTAATAATAGCACTCCGCGCGGAGTCCCGATCTCTTGCCAGCCACTCTGATCATCGATTCTGGCTAAGGGGTTGCGCGTCCGAGGCTCGGGTTGAACTCCATGTTCCTCTATCGAAACTCAAATTCTCCCTGTCGGAGCATCCGATTCGGCCCCTCCCGCCGGCGCCAGCTATAGCCGGACCCGCGTGCGGCCATGGCCGAGCATTGACGCGTGAGACTGCGGAGGTCTCGCGCCACCGGTTGTATGTCAACTGCAGAACGGATACGATGTGAGGGCTACGTCACCATTCCTCCATTGCTCGGCGGAGCGAGGAGGGATGTGGACATTTCGCGGTCGGCAGCGGCCGCCGCGAAAGTGGGTCCGAGGCGCGAGAGGCGGCATTACGCAGTTGGGCAACCTCAGAATCGCTACCAATCGTGGCGCGGGCACATCCAGTCGCGTCGGCAAGCCGCGGGTTTGCCGCTCAAGTCGTCGCGCTGGTGCCAATCGGCCCACCCTTGTCCGATGGCTGATCGTTTGTGCGGTCTTGGCGGTTGCGTCACTGCCAGCCGCCGAACTGCCGCCCGCAGCAACAGACGTCGTCGACTTCAATGACGAAGTCCAGCCCCTGTTCGAGCGTCGCTGCCATGCCTGTCACGGGGAAGCCAGTTCGATGAACGGCTTGCGACTCGATCGCAAGGACGATGCCATGGCGGGAGGACACTCCGGTCCGGCGATCATCCCCGGGAATTCGGCCGACAGCCGCCTGATCCACATGGTGGCCGGCCACGAGGTCAAAGTGCTCATGCCTCCTGTCGGCGAGCCCTTGAATGCCGCAGAGATCGGAATGCTGCGTGGCTGGATCGACCAGGGTGCGCAGTGGCCCGACGCTCCAGTGCTTCTGACCTCCGAGGTGAGCGAACCTGACCGGTCCCGGCATTGGGCATTCCAGCCGATCCGGCGTCCAGACGTGCCGCCAGGCGAGCATCCCGTCGACTACTTCGTCCGCCGCCGACTCCGACACGAGGGGATCGAGCCATCTCGCCGAGCGGATCCGACCGAACTGCTTACCCGTCTATCGCTCGACACGACTGGATTGATTCCGACCGTGGATGAGCAGCGGGCGTTCCTAGCTGACGGACGCGACGATGCCTACGAGCGAGTGGTCGATCGGCTGCTTTCCTCCGAGCACTTCGGCGAGAAGCAGGCAATGCACTGGTTAGATCAGGTGCGCTACGCGGATTCGGATGGCTATGCCAAGGACTACACGAGGCCTCATGCTTGGCGGTACCGGCGCTGGGTGATTAATGCGATCAACAACGGCATGCCTTTCGACCGATTCTCGATCGAGCAGATCGCCGGTGACCTCTTGCCCGGCGCGACTATCGAACAGCGGGTCGCGACCGGCTTCCATCGCAACACGCTCCGGAACCGCGAGGGCGGGGTCAATCCAGCGCAATACGCGTTTGAGGAGACTGTCGACCGGGCGAGCACCGTAGGGACAGTCTGGCTTGGCCTGACCGTCGGCTGCGCGCAGTGTCACAACCACAAGTACGATCCGATCAGCCAGCGGGAGTTCTATCAGCTGTTTGCCTTTTTCGACAACCTTCGGGAGGCTCGGATCTACGCGCCGGTCGAGGGCGAACTCGGACCGTACCTGAAAACCGTCAACGAGTACCGTCGCAAGCATCAAGAAGTCTTGGACGAGTACGACGTTCCAGCCCTCCAAGCCGCATGGGAGCGCGATTGCATCAAGGCAGGCGAGTCCCCCGGTGTCTATCTCGATTACGACTTGGCTTGGCAGGAACTTGGCTTGAACACCGATGGAGGGCAGGAGATCGTGCGCATTCCGCCATCGGAGCGCACGTGGAGGCAGTCCAACGAGGTCACGTACTACTTCCTGAGGGCCTACGGCCTGATAGTCGGGAACAAACAGAGCAAGGAACTAGGCTTCCCGGAAGCCTTGCGCAAGCTCAAGGAATTGAACGCGGACTACCCTCAGCGCAGCGAAGCTCGTATCGTCTACGAAAATCCGGACCCGCAGCCGACCTTCTTGCGCGTCCGGGGAAGTTGGGATCGACAGGGCGTCGAGGTCGTCCCGTCTACGCCCGCCGCGCTGCCGGGCGCGACCGATGCGGAGCTGACCCGTCTGGGCCTAGCGCGGTGGCTGTTCTCTCGCGACAATCCGCTCACCGCGCGCGTGGCCGTGAACCGAATCTGGCAGGAGTACTTCGGGCGCGGACTCGTCGCCACGTCGGATGACTTCGGGAAGCAAGGAGAGCCGCCTAGCCATCCGCGGTTGCTGGACTGGATGGCGGCCGAGTTCCGCGACTCCAACTGGGACGTCAAGCACCTGCACAAACTCATCGCGACTTCGGAGACTTACATGCAGGCGTCGCACGCCCGCCCGGATCTTGCGAGCCGCGATCCGAACAACGCGCTCTTGGCGCGCCAGAGCCGATTGCGCCTGCCCGCCGAATTGCTTTGGGACCGGGCGTTGAGCGCGTCTGGCTTGCTGCATCACGAAGTTGGCGGGCCGAGTTTCAGGCCGACCATGCCCGAGGGCTCGACTGGCTTCAAGTCGGGTGGCACCGACTGGATGCCAACCGTGGGGAAGGAACGGTTCAAGCGCGGTCTCTACATTCAGTTCCAACGCACCCAGCCGTACCCCTTCTTGATGACCTTCGACTCGCCGGAATTTCGCGCCCCGGCCTGCGACCGCGAACGATCCAATACACCGCTCCAAGCGCTCAACCTGCTGAATGACGAGACCTTTGCGGAAACTTGGCAGGCCCTTGCCATCCGAGTCTTGACCGAGTCGCCGACGGATTCCTTTGGTGACCGCATCGCGATGGCGTACCGCTTGGCACTGGGTCGCCAACCGACCCCGGGAGAGGCGAATCGATTCTCTGCCTATGTTGCCCAGCGCAAGGCAGATACCCAGCGACAGACTGACATGCCGGATCCGCTGCCCGCGGTGGATGGCATCCCGCGGTGGGATTTGGCTGCGTGGACCGGCGTCGGCCGCGTCCTCATGAACCTTGACGAATTCGTGACCCGCCCATGAACGCCCAAGAACTCAAAGCCATCCGGACGCGCCGGGAATTCCTCGACGAAACGCTTTTCGGCTTGGGACTCGGGGCTGTCGCCCACCTGCTCGCGGCGGAAGGTCGTACCGCGACCGGTCCCGCGGACCCGCTTGCTCCTCGGAGGCCGCACTTCGCCGCCAAGGCGAAGAACGTGATTTTCCTCTTCCAAGCAGGGGCACCCAGCCAGATCGATCTATTCGATCCGAAGCCGAAGCTTCATGAGTGGGACGGCGAGCCGCTGCCGGAATCCTTGGCAAAGGACCTGCACCTCGCGTTCATCCAGCCGACAGCCAAGGTCCTTGCTAGCCGCAGGAAGTTTGAGCCCGCCGGGCATTCCGGCATCGAACTCTCGGAATGGTTGCCGCATACCGCGACGATCGCCGACGAGATTTGCTTGGTGCGATCCATGCATGGGGAGTCGGTCAATCACCATCCCGGGCAGTCGCTCCTGATGACCGGAAGCCCTTTGCTAGGGCGCCCCACGATCGGATCCTGGGTTACGTACGGCCTCGGCAGCGAGTCCCGCGATCTGCCCGGCTTCGTCGTTCTCAAGACGGGCAGTTCGACGCAGGGGAGCACGGGCAACTGGTCGAATGGTTTCCTGCCATCGAACTACCAAGGAGTCCTGCTGAGAAGCCAAGGCGACCCGATTCTCCACCTCTCGAATCCGACCGGCGTCACGGCCGAGATGCAACGCCGCGACTTGGACATGATCCGTCAGCTCAATCAAGTACAGTTTGAGCGCACCGGCGACACGGAGATCGCTTCGCGAATCGGAGCCTACGAGCTGGCCTTCCGTATGCAGGCATCGGCGCCGGGGCTGATCGACATTTCAGACGAGCCCGAATCGATTCGCGAGATGTACGGACTCAATGACGATGTGACGCGCGATTACGGGACCACCTGTTTGCTGGCCCGACGTTTGATCGAACGCGGCGTTCGGTTCGTGCTGAACCAGCATGCCCAATGGGATCACCATTCCAACTTGGAAGCCGGTCTCAGCCAGAAGTGCCGGGTGACGGACAAGCCTGCTGCGGCTTTGGTGAAGGATCTGAAGCAACGCGGCCTGCTGGACGAGACGCTGGTGATTTGGGCGGGCGAGTTCGGCCGCACTTCGCTGGCAGAGTGGCGCAATCCATCCGATCCAGCCAGCATCGGACGCGATCACCACGCCGACGGATTCAGCGTGTGGGTCGCCGGCGGCGGGATTCGGGGAGGCCAAGTAATCGGGAAGACCGACGAACTGGGTCTCACGGTCGCCGAGGATCCGGTGCATGTCCACGACCTGCAAGCCACCATCCTGCATTGCCTCGGTCTGGACCACGAGCGCCTCACCTACCGTCACTCAGGTCGGGACTTTCGCCTCACCGACGTCGCCGGCAACGTGGTTCGCGACATGCTGGCCTAGATTTCCGGCCCGTTGCGCCGGGGCCTGCCGCCGTCGGTTACAATTCTCTCCGCAGGAGGTGCAATCCATGCTTCGATTGGTCGCGCTCGCGGTACTGTCCGTATCGCTTTGCGGAGCGCAGACACTCAAGATTCTCGTCGCGGGGCAGAGTCCCGAGACTATCGCCGACTGGCAAGAGGCCTCGAGCAAGGTCAAGCTAGTGCGGGTCACGTCAGAGACTGCGATGCAAGAGATCGCGGATGCCGACGCCTACATCGGCAACATTTCCCCGGAGCTGGTCAGGGCGGGGGAAAAGCTGCGCTGGGTGCAGACCCTGAGCGCGGGTGTCGAGCAGGTGCTCCACAAGTCGGGATCGGACGACCTTGCCAAGAGCGACATCGTCCTCACGAACAACCAGATCGTCCAAGGTCCGGAGATCGCTGACCACGCGATGGCGATGCTCCTCTCTCTGACGCGATTCATCCCGACGTACTTGCAGCGCCAAGCCGACGAGAACTGGCAGGGTCGCCCCTACACGCTGCTGGAACTGAATGGCAAGAACGCGCTGGTGATCGGGATGGGCGGCATAGGGCTGCAGATCGCGATTCGCGCATGGGCGCACGGGATGAACGTGGTCGGAGTAGATCCGGAGGACATCGCCTACCTTCCCTACGTGGAGCGTATCGTCAAGCCCGACAGGCTGGATTCCGTGATTGGAGACGCCGACGTGATCTTCATGGCGGCACCGCATACTCCGATGAGCCACAAGATGATTGATTCCAAGCAGTTTGACGCGATGAAAGAGGGCTCCTACTTCATCGCCGTGAGTCGCGGAGGCACCTACGATCTCGGGTCGCTGGTGAAGGCCTTGGACTCCAAGAAGCTCGCCGGTGCGGGCGTCGACGTCACCGATCCCGAGCCGCTCCCCAAGGGCCACGCGCTCTGGAAAATGAAGAACGTGATCATCACGCCCCACATCGCGGGTCGATCGGACATGGATCGCGATCGGATGCTGGGAATCGTCAAGTCCAACATCGAGAGGTTCGCGGACGGACTGCGGCTACACAACGTTGTAGACAAGCAAAAGGGCTACTAGCGGTTTCCGGGCAGGGCGGCAGCAGCGGAGGTACTGTGTCCGCAACAAAGTGTTTCCTGCTGGCGGTAATATGCGCCATCGTCGGCACCCACTGCGGAGGGTCGGCGGGCTCCGCATCCAGACCCAACGTGGTCTTGATCATCTCTGACGATCACGGCTGGCCTGACTACGGATTCATGGGTCACCAGGCCGTGCGGACTCCAGCCCTTGACCGGCTTGCATCCCAATCCATGGTTTACACGCGCGGATACGTGCCCACTCCCTTATGCCGCCCGAGTCTGGCCACGCTCGCGACGGGGCTCTATCCGCACCAACACGGAATCACCGGCAACGACCCACCGGGCGACGAGGGAGCGCGGCGACGGAGTCCGGCGCGTCGCGCAGCGATGGAAGCGATCTTCGCGCGAAACGAAAACGTCATGGAACTCCTAGCGCGGTCAGGGTATGTCTCTCATCAGTCAGGCAAGTGGTGGGAAGGGAATCCACTCGACCATGGCTTCACTGCGGCCATGACGCACGGAGACGTGACGCGACGCGGTCGGCATGGAGACGACGGCCTGGTGATCGGGCGCGAAGGGATGGAGCCGATATTCGACTTCATCGAGTCGCGAGGTACGTACGGCGAATCATCCGAGGAGTCTCCGTTCTTCATTTGGTACGCGCCGTTCCTGCCGCACACTCCCCATAACCCTCCCGACCGGCTGGTGGATCGTTACCTCGACCAAGGCAGGGAAGAGTCCGTTGCGAAATACCTAGCCATGGTGGAGTGGCTTGACGAAACCGTAGGTCAGTTCCTGGAGTATCTGGAACAACGGGGTCTCACGCAGGACACGCTCGTACTGTACGTTGCCGACAATGGCTGGCTCCAATCGCCGACACCCACCAATCAACGGATGACGCGGGCAAAGATGTCGCCCTACGAGATGGGCGTGCGCACGCCCATCATGATCCGTTGGCCCGGGGAGGTTCCGGCCGGCAGGGACGACGAGACCTTGGTGAGCAGCATCGACCTCGTTCCTACGATCCTCAGCGCCGTCGGAATCGAAGCCACCTCCAAACTTCCGGGAATCGACTTGCGAGATCGGACAGCGCTGGCCTCGCGGGACCGGCTGTTCGGAGCGACGTTCGCCCATACGTCGGTCGACCTCGAGGACCCCGTCGCTAACCTGAAGTACCGGACAGTGGTTCGGGCGGACGGTTGGAAGCTCATCGAGCCGTATCGACCCAATCGGGAAGTCACGCTGCTGTACGGAGGCAGAACGGCACCGTGGATGCGACTGGACCAAGAACTGTATCAAGTGATCGATGATCCGCACGAGAGTGAAGACCGGGCTGGATCTGACCCCGCGCTGGTGCAGGAGCTGCATGTGGACCTGCAAAGTTGGTGGGAGGTTCCCCAGTAGGAGCCGGCCGATAGGTGCAACGAAACCGAGACGGCGCATGAGCGCGCTGTGAGTCGGATCTTCCCCTAGTGTCGATAGACGGTGCGCCTATCCGAGGTCACCGGGCACGCGTGCTTGATCGAGCGCCTTCCGCTACGTTGATCGACGCTTCTCGCCACCTGCGCTACGCTAGGTCTAGTTGCGGAGGAATTCGACTCCGCACGGCGTTGGTGTGCTCGTTACTGCTTCAGTGGAGAACTGGAGATCCTTCCGGGACAGGATCAACTTTTCGATGGTCGCTGGACGCGAGCGGCGCCATGGGCACAGAGTGCCGAGGATTGAGCGGTTCCGAACACGCCTGCTGCCCATCGCCGCTATATTTGGTGGGAACGCTTCGGGGAAGACCAACTTCTTCCGAGCCCTGAGTTTCGCTAGGTCGCTCGTAGTGGACGGTACTAGCCAACTTGGGGAGCCGATCCCTGTCGAACCGTTTCGATTCGAAGAAAACAGCGAAACTCGCCCATCGCGATTCTCATTCGAGCTGTTGATCGACGATACGATTTATGGCTATAGCTTTTCTGTGACAGCAATGGCAGTCGAAGATGAAGAGCTTAGTGTTCAGACATCTACGGTGAAAAAGGCCCTCTATACACGCAGTAAAGATGAAACTCAGTTTCATCAATCACTTCCTGACGCCGACAAGCTACGCATGGCATCTAAACTTACAAGAGACAACCAGCTATTCTTGACATCCTCACTGGCGCATAATGTAAGAGATTTTCATTCCATCTACCAATGGTTTGATGAATGCTTGGAATTGATTGCGCCTGATTCGCGCTTTGCACACGTGAAGTATCTGGCAAATGAATATGTCCTCGATTCGTCAATCAATGAAGCTCTATCGCGACTTGATCTCGGCCTCGTTCGCCTTGACACACAAGAGGTTCCCCTTGAGAGTCTCCTCTCGAAAGGATTGATCACAGAAATCCAAAAGACATTGAAGGCACGGCAAAGTGCGATTGTTGGGGTTGGCACCAGTAGCCGATACGTAGTGACTCGCCAGCACGGAAAACTTAGAGCCCAGAAACTCGTGACATATCACCGCAACAGTCATTACAGAGAGGTGATATTCGAGTTTTCTGATGAATCAGATGGCTCCCAACGGGTCATAGATCTATTGCCTGCTTTCTTGGATTTGGCATCGTCAGAGTGCAATAAGACATACGTGATCGACGAATTCGACCGCAGCCTACATCCTATGTTGACTAGGTGGTTGCTCGAGCACTACTTGGATCGAAGTTCTCAACACAGCAGATCGCAATTATTGCTTTCCGCTCATGGTGTCCACTTGATTGATCAATCTCTATTGCGACGCGACGAAATGTGGGTGGCTGAAACCGACAGACATGGTGCGTCTCACCTGATTTCATTCTGTGAGTACAAAGGCCTCCGCAAGGACAAAGACATTCTCAAGGCATACATCCAAGGTAGGGTTGGGGGGATTCCAAAGATCTTTGCCTGATGATGCCTCACTAGTTTTTGTGTTCTCGCCCGGACCTAGGTTTGGTAGCTCGCTCGTCGCAAGCGATCCGCTCTCGGTCCGCGCAGCAGGATCGCTGGGCTTCAGGAGGCACTGAAAAAATTGTGACGGACTGGTGCTCCCGGGAGTCTAAGTAGTAGAGAGGCGAAAAACTCCATGCCGAGGCAATTCAGGCGATTGCGCGGGTTGCTCGCTGCACAGATTCTGAAGGCGGTGGGGTTGATGCTAGCCGTAGCCGCTCCACGCGAACTGCAGGCAGAAGGTCGACCACCGGATCGTGCCTGGATCGCAGTGTCGCTCTCGTGCCACGCCAGTCCCGTCTTCTATCACCTCAACCCCGCAGGGATCGGAGTCGACCTCGCCTTGAAGCTCATGACGGGCCAAACCGTAGCCTGTCTCGGCTGCTGCGATTTCGCTTGAAAGGAGGTTTCCAATGCTCTCAAACGTACACTCCGTCGCAACGATCGTTCTGTCCATTGCCCTGATGGCGGTAAGCGCGTCAGGCGCCGCGGACACGTGGACGCCGGTGGTTTCAAAGGTCCGCCAGACCATGACAGAGATCCCGGGTCAGGGCGCACCCGAAGTCAAGGAACTCTGGGAAGGGGTTTACTTCCGCAGCCACACCGGCTCGCAGTTGCAAAAGCTCGAACGCATCAGGCCGGGCAGCTACTCAGCGGGCGGGTTCTTTGTTGACCGGCCCGCAGGGAAGTCGTACAGGCTGAGCTACCCAACCAAGACGGCCGTGCTCGTCCAACGCAACCTCGCAGAACGTCCCGACAGATTCGTCACACGCCGGAGACTTGCGCGGCTCGGGAGGAAGGAAGATGTATTCCTTGGAATCCCTTGCTTCCTGATGCCAGCACAAGCCACGCTAGCGAAATCGATGCCGGTGAAATCCGCATTTCCCGGTGTCGGGGGTCGGAGCTGTTACAGCGCTGAGTACGATTTGAACCTTTACTGGGAGGTTGACATCCCGGGAGGAAGCGGCCTTACAGTTCGGCATCGCCAAGAACTTTACGACCTAGAGATCGGCCGCAGTCCGGACGAGCGCGAGATGATGTTGCCGGATGGGTTCGTGGTCCAAGAGAATCTCGATTGACACTGGCACCCCGAATCCATTCCCTCGGGCATCGTCAGCAGGCGTCAGCCCGCCTCGCACGACGGCATTCGCTGCACCGCCTCCCGCGGAACGGTGACCGTCACCGGCTGGAGCCGGATCCTCCTGATCGGGGGCGGTACCTCGCATTCTCCATCGGCGCACTCTTCAGCAGCGCAATCAACGCATAGCGGTAATCCAAGAATCGCTCCAGCTTCTCAATCGTCACCGTCCGCAAGCAGCATCATGTGTAGAGGTTTCCGTGGATCAGGTTGCGCGAGCCCTGAGACGGGTCACTTCGGTTGCCTCGAGTGACGCACCACGATCAATTCGTCGTCTGCGTCGGTGACCACGCGGTGCGATCCGTCCGGCCACCTGATCTCGATCGCCGCGCATCGACCGTCTTCGCCCAAGCCAAAGTGGAGGTCGGGCGAGTTGGCAGATAAATAGCTACCAGCCTCCCCGCTGTATGCCGACTGCACCGTATTCGCCGTACTCTTCACGGTCACGTGGGAACCGATTGCATCGCGGTTGCCCCCGACGCCTTGGAGGCGGACCGTGATCCGTTTTCCAGCGACGGACTCATTCCGCAAGAGGAGGGCCGCGCCGTTATTGACGTTCACCGCGACGTCTACACGGCCGTCAGAATCCAAGTCTCCGAACGAAGCGCCTCTCGCCGCGTACCGGCGACCAAAGACCGGTCCAGCCCGACCGGAGACATCGTAGTAGCGACCGAAGAGGTTCCGCGCCAGCATCAGTGGCTCTTCGTGCGCGAGGGCTCCGTCGGAGTCACCGATGTCATCCATGACGTGTCCCTGTGCAACAAACAGGTCTCTCCAGCCATCGTTGTCGAAGTCCGCTAGGCCCATGCCCCATCCCGACCGCAACTCGGACAGTGCGCTGATTCCGCTGCGTTCGGAGACGGGCTCGAACGTTCCTTCGGCATTGCGATAGAGCCAGTACCCTTGGCGTCCCAAAGCGTTGACGAGGAGGTCAGGTCGCGTGTCGCGATCGAAGTCGCTCCAAACGACGCCCATTCCCGCATACTCTCGGCCTTCGGCATCGTATGCCGCCCCTGCCTTGATCGCGAGTTCGGCGAAGCCGCTTCCGCCCAAGTTTCGAAACAGTTGCTGGGGATACGAGTCGTTAGCGACGAACACATCTGTCCACCCGTCCCCGTCGTAGTCGTTCACGGCTACGCCCAAGCCCTTGCCGGTGTTGTCGGAGATGTTGGTCTCGGAGGACACGTCCTGGAATCGACCGTTGCCAAGATTGCGATAGAGGGTGTGCTGTACGGGGTCGAATAGCCTCGGGTGGCAGTACGATCTGCGATTAGGCAACGAATCACCGCACGGACGACTCTTGCTGAAGGTCCAATCCAGGTAGGTAGCCACGAATAGGTCTAGCCATCCGTCGCCGTCAAAGTCCAGGAACGCCGCTCCAGCGGACCATCCGGGGCCTCCGATTCCCGCCTCCGCGCTGGCGTCCCGAAACGTCCCGTCGCCCTCGTTGCGAAAGAGAATGTCGGGCCCGAAATTGGAGACGAACAAATCGATGTCCCCGTCCCCGTCGTAGTCGCCCGTCGCGACCCCCATGCCATAACCTCGGCCAGCCACTCCCGCCGAGGCGGTTGCGTCCTCGAACCGCCAGTTCCCGGCATTGCGGTACAGCCGATTCCAGTACCGTGGATCCGACTTTGCACTGGAGGATCCCATTGCTAGGGCGTCCAAGTCGGCTCCGTTTACGAAGTAGAGGTCAAGTCGGCCGTCTCCGTCGAAGTCGAGCATCGCCACGCCCGATCCCATGGCTTCGACCAGGTACTTGTCGGGACCCTTGGAGGCGTCGTGGCGGAAGTCGATGCCCGCCTCGCTCGCGACCTCACGGAAGCGAATGTCCGCAACGGACGCATTCGATAGCAGGGCACCGAGCAGCACCGACCGGAGCCATTTGCCGAGAAGCGTCCGGGTGGAGTTCGCGGCCCCGGCGGCCGGGCCGTGGCAGGGACTGCCGCAGAGTGTCGACACGAATCCCGAGATGGGGCAATGCGCTAGATTGGATTGTTCCAATTGGCCTGTCCAAGCTGCGGAGTCATGGTGTGCCGCAGAATCGTAAGCGCTGTGATGGCAATGACTCTAGCACTCCTGTGCGGTATCTCCGCGATTGCGGCCACGGCTGAAACCTCGGAGGCGAGAGTCGCCGTCGCAGCAAACTTTCGCGAAGCCGCCATGGAAACCGGGCGAGAGTTTGAAAGAGCGACATCGCATCGGGTGGTCTTTAGCTTCGGATCCTCCGGGCAACTCTTCGCTCAGATTTTGCAGGGTGCCCCGTTCGATGTGTTTCTAGCGGCGGACCAAATTCGCCCCGGGGAGGTTGTCGAGCAGGGGCTGGCGGTTGACGACAGCCAGTTCACATACGCTGTGGGGCGGCTCGTACTCTACAGTGCAGACCCCGCATTCGTGACTGGCCCGCACGCGCTCGCTGATCGCCGACTCCTGAAACTCGCGATAGCCGAACCGGCGCTGGCGCCCTATGGGTTCGCAGCTCTGGAAGTGCTGCGCAGGTTGGGCCGTCACAAGCAGCTGCGGGACAGGATCGTACACGGATTGAATGTCGCGCAGGCATTCCAGTTCGTCCAAACCGGCAATGCCGAATTGGGACTCGTAGCGTTGTCTCAGGTTGTTCTCCTGCGGTCCGGATCGCGTTGGGTCGTTCCGGAAGAGCTGCATTCGCCGATCGCGCAGGACGGGGTTCTGTTGGAGCGCGGTAGAGACAACCCCGCAGCGAAGGCATTTTGCGACTTCCTAGACAGTTCAGCGGCTGACGCGATCCTCGCAAGGTACGGTTACCAGCGCAGGAAGTGAGCGGCGCATGGACGACTACGGATCACTCTGGTCGCCGGTCAGGCTGACGCTGCAACTTGCTGCGTGTTCGACCGTGCTTCTGATGCTGGTCGGCACACCCATCGCTTGGTGGCTCGCGAGGGCTCGCACGCGCTGGAAGGAAGCCGTGGCATCCGTCGTAGCGCTGCCGCTAGTCTTGCCGCCGACCGTGCTCGGCTTCTACTTGCTTATCGCGCTGGGCCCTAGCGGGCCGGGAGGGTGGTTGGCGGGTTTGGCAGGCAATCGTTCGCTGGCGTTCTCGTTCGAGGGCATCGTCATCGGGTCGGTGGTGTATTCGCTGCCGTTCGTGGTGCAACCGATTCGGAATGCGTTTGAGGCTTTCGGAGACCGGCCGTTGGAAGTTGCAGCGACATTGGGTGCCACGCCTTGGAACGCCTTCTGGACGGTGTCGATCCCGCTGGCCCGACCGGGGCTGGTCACTGCGGCAGTGCTGGGGTTCGCCCACACGATCGGCGAATTCGGCGTTGTCCTGATGATCGGCGGCAACATTCCCGGCGAGACGAAGGTTCTGTCAATCGCGATCTACGAATATGTCGAGACCATGCGATGGGCCGAGGCGCACCTGCTGGCGGGCGCGATGCTGGCCTTCGCCTTCGCCGTGATCTTGATGACGATGATGTTTCAGCGACGTGCAGGAGAGTCTAGGGCGTGACGGAGAACGACGACCGGATTTCTGCCCGGTTCGCTGGATCGGTTGGATCCTTCCGCTTGGAGGTCGACTTCGACGCTCCGATGCGCGGAATCACGGCAATCTTCGGACCTTCCGGCTGCGGCAAGACGACGGTGCTCCGATGTGTGGCCGGCTTGCGTCACCTCGCCGGTCGCCTAACGGTCGGCGGAACGGTCTGGCAGGACGACGATACGGGCGTCTTTCGAAAGCCGAACCAGCGGCCGCTGGGATATGTGTTTCAGGAAGCGAGCCTCTTTCCGCATCTCTCGGTCCAAGGCAACCTGATGTACGGCGCGCGGCGAAGGGCGGGGAATGGCCGTCCCAGCGAATTGGGATTCGACGAAGTTGTTGAGTTGCTGGGCATTGCCGGGCTGGTCGAGCGCTCCGTCTCAGGGCTGTCGGGAGGGGAGCGACAGCGCGTAGCGATCGGACGGGCGTTGCTCTCCCATCCGCGGCTACTGATGATGGACGAGCCGCTGGCGAGCCTCGACGAGGCTGCCAAGGAAGAGATCCTGCCCTATCTGGAAGCGCTGCACGCGAACCTAGCTGTGCCCATTCTTTATGTCAGTCACGATGTCCGGGAAGTCGCGCGGCTCGCAGACACGATGATTGTGCTTTCGAATGGCCGAAATCTATGCGAGGGCTCGGTCGAGGATGTGCTCGAGCGCTTGGACTTGGATCTAGGCGAGAGTCGGTTCGAGTCCGGTGTGGTGTTGCACGCTCGGGTCGTCGACCACGATCCGCGGTTCCAGATGACGCGTCTGGACCACTTCGGCCAGAGAATTCTGATTCCTGCCGCCCCTGTGCAACCCGGCGACGAGGTCCGCTTGCGAATTCGCGCCCGCGATGTCGCCTTGGCCACGGAGAGGCCCCGGTCGATCAGCGTGCGAAACGTCTTGTCAGGAACGGTCCGGGAGATAGCGGAACGCCGCGACACGGCTTTCGCCGAGGTCTTGGTTGGGCTCGGCGGGGGGCGTCTGCGGGCGCGGATAACCCGTGACGCGCTCGCGGATCTGGGCTTGACGGCTGGCGCGCCCGTCTACGCGTTGGTCAAGAGCATCACCATCGAGCGACCTGCCGTTGGAGGGTCGCAACGGGCAATCGCTGGAAGCGAAGCATCAGTGCGAACCCCGGGATCTTCGGCACCGGCCCGATCCGAACCCCGCTAGGAGAAGAGCCACTTGCCGAGTTTGAACAGCCCCAGCAGTGCCAGCACGCAAAGGGCTCCCGTCACGAACCCGGGCAATGCGATGGAGACCGCCGCTAGAGCGACATCCAAGAACGAGATCAGCAATACAACGACGGCTATGGTGCCAAGGCACCCGAGGCAGCCGGAGCAGCCGCAACCACTGCTTCGAGATGCGGCGAACCGGCCCACGGGGTCTGCCGGCGGCTCTTGGGCATCAATGACCCTCGGCCGCTGATCGGAGGGAGAATCGCCGTTCACGAAGCTGCAATGTCCCCGGGATCGGTGGCGTGGGCTGCTTAGGATCCGCTGCCCATGTCGGCGTTCAAGGCCGCCCGGTGGCTGCGCTCGTAATGTTGACGCAGCAGATCCTTGCCGTAGTCGTTTCCGTTCGGCGTGCGCACGACGGAATGGACGTGTTGGAGCGTCGGAACGCGGGGCAGCCTCATGAAGATCGGGCGCTGGTGATCGAACTCGATCAGAACGACTGGACTATGGACGCGGTAGTAGAAGACATCCCCTTGCTCGTAGCCACCGACCCAAGCGAAGTACGTCCGTTCCAGATGTGCCTTGACTTCGTCCATCTTGACCTTCGCGTGGCCTTCGCTCATGTTCCCGACGAACTCGTCAACCAGTTGCAAGAGCAACTGCTGCTGGTGCGGGGCCAGTTCGTTCGCCCGGATTCCGGCGTAATCGAGCACCAGGTTGTCTTTGAACGCTTCGGCCAGCGCGTTGTTCCCGCTCTTCGACGTCGCTAGCAGGGCCTTGGCCCGCTGCTGATCGTCCAGTGACTGCATGAGTGCAAGACCCCTCTGCAGCTCGTCTTGCATCACGGAGACGCCCTTGTACTTGCCGGATTCGGCGATCACCGGTTCCGATCCCATGAAGGTGGGGGTCATGACTACCTGGTCTCCCAGGACGAAGTAGTTGACGATCAAGTGGTGCCCGTCGATTTGCCAGCCCCAGGGCTGATCCTCCGACGGTTCCCCCATGACGGTCATGAAGTAGAACCATTCGTCGAGTTCGGCGAAGTTGCCGGTGATCTCGCCCAGCGAGTAGTTCAGTCGCATGATGTCCCGGCTGCGCTGGAATCCCTTCGCGCTCAGCCCTGCCTTGAGCAGGCCGAAGGCGGCTTGGCGCTGCGTTTCGTCCATTTCCTCGAACGAGACCCCTTGGCGGATGAAGGAGTGCTGGTTTGCCCACCGCCGCCATTCGGAGTCGTCAACGGGAAAGGACGCCCGCTTCCGCATCTCCTCCGTCAGCGCGGATAGAAATGCGCGGGCGGCCTCGACTACAGGCTTCGTTGACACGCCGGTCGCGCGAACGGAGAACACACCGGAATCGACTTCTCCGGCTCTAGTCACGCCCACGAACGGCTGGCCCAGTGCGGCCCGCTCCATCTGCGTGAAGCGGTTGCCCCCGCCACGACGGCCCCGTTGCGAGAGCCCATCGATTGCGAGCATTGAAACCAGTGCCGCGACGAAGACACCGAGAAGCAGGATCCGTCGGTTGCGCGCTAGTGACATTGGCTGACTCAACCTTAGCGCAGCGAACCTGAGGTCGCAATCGCACCGCCGCGCTGTCTCGAGGCAAGACTCACCCTGAGCCGTCCAGTTCGGGATTCCTCCGACTAGGATGGAATTCCCTCATATCGTGCGTGACCCGGTGGGCGAATCCGCGGCGAGGGGTTATCCTAATGCGTAGTCGCAGTCAGTCGCGCCGGAGCCCCCAGAGATTGAGACCATGGCAAAGAGTGCAAAGGAGACGAAGCCTCGCGTCGATGCGCTTGTAGTACTACAGTCGCCAGCGATGGAAGCGGCTGCGAAGGCCTGCCCTCTACTTGAGGGTCAGGCCGAATGGGCCGAGTGCTGCACACGTCGATTTCTGCCCGTGGCGCGACGAGTCGCGGGCGACGACGCCTTGGCGATGGATGCCCTCCAAGAGAGCTGGATCCGTATCCTGCAGTCAGTTCGGCAGTACCGTGGAGGACCACCGGCGTGCCCTTGGGTCAAGTCGATAGTCATCAATTGCTCCAAGGACGCATACATGGGGCCGCAGAAATCCGAAGTGCCGCTCCCTGATGAATTTCTCGACAAGCCTGATCCAGGCCGGGATCCCGAACTCGCGGTGCAGGAGGAACAGTTCCGGCGGCTGTTGCGCGAGATGGTTGCAGCACTGCCTGACATTTTCCGTGAGACTCTTGAATAGCGATTGCTCGCCGGGCACTCCACGGCCGAGACAGCCTCGCGGCTGGGCATCTCATACACGAACGTCACAACGCGCGTACAACGCGGTTGCAAGCTCCTGGCGAAAAAGCTGGGACTTCCGAGGAGCGTCATTACCGAGGCGTTGAAGGATCGCTAGCGCATATTCGCAGCACGATTTCAAGGTAGAGAATGACTTGAGTTTGGAGCGGGCGGACCAACCGTCCTCTGCCAGCACACACACCGTTGCCGCTCGTTTACGTCCGTGGTCCAAGCCACGATCTCCTGCCGCGACTCCTCCAGATCCCGGTCTGCCCTCGCATGCAGTGGTGCTTCATGGCACTCTCCGCGATATCTGGTCCGTACTCGAGCTTCGGCGTGTAGCGCAACTCAATGCGTTGCACCAACTCGCGCGACCGCACTTGCGTCAATGCCGAGAGCCTGTAGGTGTCCACTCTGATTTGCATGTCGAGGTTACCGAAGACGAGCATCCCGCCCCCGCGTCCCGCGGTCCACACCTGCTCCACCCAGTCCTTGCTCATCCGCTGCCACCCTACCGACACCCCGCGCCCGCCCGCCAGCTGTTCGCCCAAAACGAACAGTGCATCCCTGTTGGCCCGGCGCACTCGCACTCGCCCCAGCGTGCGCGCACGGCCCAAGCCTCCACGAATACGCGGTTGTCCCTACTGGATGCGCTGGTTGCTTGTCCATGCACAGCAGTGGGCGCGGTAAATCGTGGGGCCGGTTATCCGTCTCAAAGACATCCTCCATGGCCGCTCGGTACTCGGCGTAGACTTGCGGCTAGTTCACCCGCACGCGAGCCTGCGTCCCGAAACGCCGTTTCCTAAGCGCAGCTAGATCGTATCGTGGCCGCTAAGGGGACAGTGCAAAATAACTTTCCTTGGTTGAGGTCGATTCTTGGACAGTTGTCGGTAGCCGGACGCATGTCCGCTGGTCATGCGGTGGCGGGTGCCGGTTCGGCAGAGATGCCCGCGGTCTCGCCGGCGGCGGCCGCCGCCGACGGCGCGGAACGGTCCGTCGCGTGGGGCCGGATCTCGTAGTTCCAACGCGGCCGCTCGGCGTCGGGGTGCAGGTTCAACGCGTCCATCTGCGCGTCACTGATGTGAACCCCCTTAGCGTACTGGCGGGTGATCCGGTGGGCGGTCACCTGGAGGCCGGCGCGGGTGGTCGTGGTGCGGATGTAGTTCAGGACGGTCTCGAAGCTGTCCAGGGGCTTGCCCCGCCAGTTGCCGCTGAGGAAGCTGAACAGGCGATGCTCGATCGGGTTCCACTTGGAGCAGCCGCTGGGGTAGTGGGCCACGCGCACGCGCAGGCCGTGGCGGTTGCACAGCTCGTACTGCAAGGCGTGCTTCCAGGCGCGCGGGCGGCAGCCGTTGCTGCCGCCGCTGTCGGCGAGGATCAGCAGCGTCGTGGCGCCGGGGTAGAGGTAGCGGCCCTCGAGGCGCCACCAGAGTTCGATGCAGTCGACGGCGAAGATCGGGGTGTCGGCGGAATCGCCGACGCAGACAGTGCCGAGGTTGGCGTGGAGGTCGTAGATGCCGTAGGGCACGGCGCGGCCGTCGGCGAGGGAGCGGAAGTCATGGTCGAGGACTTTGGTGTCGTCTTGCTGCCACGTGGCGCCGGCGTTGCGGAACAGGCCGATGAGTTCCTTTTTCTTCGTGTCGACGCTGATCACGGGGCAGTCGGCGTACTCTTCGCGCAAGGCGGCGATGCGCTGGAACTGGGGGTCGCGGTCGGGATGCTGGGTGGTGGCGAGGCATTTGCGGTTGACGCGCAAGGAGAAGCCGTTGCTTTTAAGCCAGCGGCGCACGGTCGAGGGGCTGATGGCGAAGCCGTCGGCGGTCAGTTGGGCGGCCAGCTTGGCGACGGAGCGGTGCATCCAGCGCAAGCCGCCCATGGGGCTGCCGGCGGTGTCGCTTGCGAGCAGCGTGTGCAGGTGCTCGCTTAGGGCAGGGTTTTTTTTACCAAGGCTTTGCGCCCGCCGCCCGGTCGGCGCACGCGCCCGGGCAGGATGCGCCCCAGGACCAATTCGCGGCGGCCCTTGGCGACGGTCTTGGCATGCAGGCCGCACAACGCGGCGGCGCGGTGGTCGCCGCCTTCGCCGCACTGCAGCGAGGTCAGGCCGGCGTACAGGCGGCGCTGGCGCTCGTCGAGCGCGCGCCAGAAACGGTGCGCGGCGGCCGCCAGGTGCTCCGGTCGCAGGGGCGCGAGCAGCAGCAGCAGGGGCCCGCCGCCGTGCCGGGCGGCGACCTGCCGGCGCTGCCGTTCCGGGTCGGCCGAGCAGTACAGGGAGCGTCCGTCGAGCTTGACGCAGGCTAGGTCCTCGTCCTGCACCAGCCGGCGCAACGTGACCAGCGAGCCGACGCCGACCAGCGCGTCGAGTTCGCGCGCGTACCAGCCGCGCGGCGCGGCCTCGGTCAACTCCGCGATGGTGGCGCGTAGCGTGCCGCGGGTCGAGAAGCGGACCCCGCCATGGTCCCACAAGCCGTCGGCGTCGAAACGGGCCGTGGCGCGGAGGGTGTAGTACTGCCCGCCGTGGGAGTAGCTGGAGAGGGTGTCGAGCTGCTTGAGCTTGCGGAGGACAGTCCGCGTGGAGGGGCTGCCGAGGGCGGCGACGAGTTCGTTCATGGAGGCCACTTGCAGGCGGTCCAAGGTCTCGGCGACGGAGTCGGCGGGGAAGGTAACGGGACGCATGGACCCATTATGTCAGGATGAAATAATCTATTTCATATCGACAGACCGGTGCTGCCGGAATGATCACTGTATGAAGGCCAGGCAGGCGGGACAGGTCGCCGTTGCCACGTTCGAAAAGAGAGGAAATCCATTTATTTATATAGAGAATAGAACGTTATTTTGACGCGTCCCCTAAGTCGACGATGCCGCGTTCAACGACATGTCGGGCGAGCAGGAGAACAAGTGTGGACCAGCGGAGCTGCACTCACCGTCCAAGGGCCCGCCAGAAGCCCACGAGTGTTTAGTGGGGGTACACGATCTCCCTGGTCCCGATGCGGCAGCGGCAGGCCTCGGCGATGTCGTGGCCGATCAACCCACGCCGTGGGGCCGATGGCGGCATGGAGCAGGATGCGGTCTCGCCGCCCTGTCGGGGCTCTCTCGCTGAGCCGATGCACCGTGTCGACGAAGGTCCGCGTTCCAAATCCCTGAGTCTAACGACTTACTTGGACACAGAGGACATGACCTCGTGCGCCGAGCTAAGGCACCGCACCCCAGCGGGGGTAGACCCGCCCGGCAAGTTGTTCGTTCCAGCCGGTAGCAATCGGAGCGGTTCGTGGAGGTAACGAAATGGACTGAAGCACTTCGGTGAAAAAGGGTCGCCTCGGGCGGCTCAGCGAGCGTGCAGGCCGTAACGTGAGTGAACGCCGAGCAGGCCTCGAAACTGTCAATGCGGAGGCCGACCCGCCGGAGTCACGGGGAAGCCTGCCAGCGACCGGTACCGCCAATTGGGGCGCGAACGAGAATGGCCGGTCGTCTCCGCCGGGGTACTGGCGACAGCATGCACGCGCAGGGGTAGTGGATGCAACACGGGAAGCCCTGTCGGTGGCGCGCACGCGCCAACCGAAAACCCGCGAGGGCCAGTTCGGGCCGGCAGGGTGGCGGAGAGGCCCGTAGTACCGGGGAAGTCGGGTAATGCCCGCGGAGGGAAGGGGCCTTGGTTCGAGAGGGACGCGGAAAGGAGGCAGGGACCGCGGGGACTGGCGCAAGCCTACAAGCCCCGTTTTGGGTTCGGAAATTCCGGATGGCGTCGCATGCGTTATGTGGAGCTCCACATAACATGCGAAAGTGAAGCGAGTGCCGGGCCGTCGCTGGGCGGCGGTCGGGAGCACGGGCGCGGGCGGAACAGCGGTCGCGTCGGTGGCTGGGTCGGAGGCCCGAGGCGGAGACCGGGAAGACGTGCGCTTTCCGGGCGGCTGGCCGCAGAGCGGTCGGAAACGCCGGAGCGGGCGGACGGCGCGGCTTCGCGTGTGCGAGCGCATGATCTCGAACGAGAGCCCAGTAGCCCCTTCGACAAAGGCTCGCGCAACTGGCGCGGTAGTCCGCCACTGCGCTCCTCGCCGTATCTGTGCTTGGCCGCTATGGGACCGAAATCAGTAACACGGTTGCTGGCCGGCTACTACTCTCCGGCGAGTGTCCAGTTCACCACCGAGGCGTTGTTTCACTTGATCTTTTCGCGAAGCGACCGCCGCGACCGACCGTAGGCGTCATGTCGTCTGGACTGCTTGCGGAGGATTCGGGACATCAGGACCTCGGCCGCGGTGAGGGTGCCCTCGCCAACGGCTATGCGTTACCGATGCGAACCGTGATCCCCGCCGACTGACCGTCTCGCAGCCGCCCGCTCGGAAGCCGCGTGCATGGCCCCGGCGCAGTATGCCGGTGCTACGCGCATGCCAGGAAACGACCCACCACGGCACTCCTCGCAGGATCCGGTCCCGCTGTAGGCAGCCGAAATCATTAACATGGTCGCTGGCCGACTGGTGCTCTTCGCCGAGCGTCCAACTCACCCCAAGGGCCTTGTTTCACTTGGACTATTCGCGAAGCGACCGTCTCGACCGACCGTCGGGGTGATGGTGTCTGTGGACATTAGGGTCTCCTTCGAGACTGCCATACCACTACAGTATCCAGCAAGCGTAATCAGCTAGAACGCAGGGATCGATGCAACCTCGGCAATGCAGGGTCGCACCTTCTTTCCAGCACTTCCAATTGCATACTCAGGTGCGATATGACAAGGATCGCTTGGAAACATAGACTTGATAAATGTGTCTATCCAATTCATCGGTACGGGATACTGAATGAAATTCCGACCAAGAATTGGAATTGACTCTTACGGATCTTCGAATTCCGAACTATAGATGCTGGAATTCCCCAGTAAGTGTGCCTCAACTGGGGGGCAATCTTCAGTCGATTATTCCAAATATATTCAACACCAACGGTTGAAGCAGTGCCCCGGAACCGATCTTGGCCAATGCCTCCGATCTGAAACACCATACCACCACCCACGAATGGCCGAATCCGAGAATTTCCTAGCCGATACTTCAATAACACAGGAAGATCCAATGAATAATCCCCAGTAAGGACTTGGCTGGGGCTGAACCCAGGCTGTCTATGTGAGTTCAAGCTATACACAGTTCCTCGATATCTACGCCACAAGACGCTCACCTCAATCCCTAGTTGATCTGTCAACCCTAGTTCCGATGCCCCACCAAATGCCACAACGGGTCGATTGTTCTCTCTAAACACTGCCTGATATTCATGTGAAGGACTAGTCAGACTAGTAGAATTCGACTCATGGAGCACGGATCTCGATGAGATGATTCCGCCCTCATAAGCGGAACGCACTGGCCATCCTGAAAGGGCTGTGAAGTCGATCACTCGTGCGAAAGAAGACGTGCGGCCACGAGAATCGACTTGACCGAAGCTAACCTCCAAGGAGATAGCTAGAATTGCAAGAACGATAACAAGGATCGTCCTTGCTGCCGTGAAAAATGGGCAAAGAAGTAGCCAGTTCATTGCGGTTGTCCTTTCTCGATCTTCAGCATCTTGATGTCGTAGATGAGCGTTGATCCCGCCTTTATCTGGGGGTGATAGACGCCCCGAATAGGCGGACAAACAAGCCTTTGTACTCCGCCCACGCGTAGTCGTCTAAGACCTTCAGAAACGCAGGGTGTCAACTCGCTACCCAGCGTGAGAATCAGTGGCTCAGCATCCGCTCTCTGTTCGAAAGCAGTCCCGTCGGGAAGCGAGCCCGACATCTCAACCGTGACGATGTCGCCCAGACTTGGCATAGCCCCTGATCCGGAATACAGTTCGATTGCAATTCCGCCAGACTCGGTCGTGGCCGCATCAGGATACTCTGCGAGCAGCTTTGCACGAAACTGTTCACCGATTCTTGCCTGGAATTCGAAAGTCCGGTTGACTCTCTCCTTAGCGAGTGCATCGATCGTTGAACGGTAGTCATCGAGACTCGCCCGCGGGTCGCCAATGACTCCATCGGCTAGGCCGAGAGTCACTTGCTGCAATTCGGATTCTGTGAGTTCGAACCGGCTCACCGATTCGGCAAGGGCGAGGCCCAAGGCATAGAAGACTCGGGACGACTCTGATTCCGGATCCGGTACTTCTGCACCGCTTGACCCTCCTGCCATTATGCAAACGATGGCGACGAGGGACCCCAGACTGATTCTTCCAAGCGATCGCACGGTTACCCAATTGTGCATGTCACTCCTCCATGGTGCCAGCTTGTTGAGCGGCCCGATCGATTTGATGGGCGTCGATCAGACGCAGGTCAAGCTGCTGGCGGTCGTGACGGCGCAGCTTCACGGTTCGGATTGATGCCGCTACCTGAGATCGAAACGCCGGGACGCCGAAGAGACCGGGAGCGAACCGTTCAGTCACGAGGACTTCGTACGTGCCGGGCGGGAGTCCTCTGAACTCGAAGCGGTCATCGATCACTGGCGCAACTTTCAGCCAGCTGCTGCGAACGCCTAAGTGAGCCGGGTAAATGATTGCTACAGGTCTTTGTCCGCCCGAAGACCCATAGTCCGCCCGATGCCGAGCAGCACCCGAAATTCTCGCCCCACCACCTGATACGGTGACTTCCAGCCTGCCGTGGAACCCGTCCGCGAGATTGAGTACTCCATCGTGTAGAGTTCTTCCGGCGAACGTTATTCGCTCGATATAGAGTCCAGTTGATGTCTCCAAGTCAAGCGAGTATTCGACCGGTTCCAGATTGCGTGCAACAAATTCGCCCTCTTCCGTTGGCAGAGCATCGACCGAAGCCGCGTAGCCCACCGGCGTCCGCGAGCCCCGAAAGACGATACGAACCATCGAGGGATTTTGGGCTGACTGCCCTTTCAATCTCACGATGCCCGCCAAGTCGATCGGCGGCTGCGCTGGGACCACGATTCCATCTAGGTCACTGGATCCGATCACGATGGACTGGGTCGAAACGACCCTCCCGGGCGAATTGCCATGAATCACCTGGAGGATGTAGGTGCCGGCTGGAATCTCAAGAAAATTGAAGGATCCGTCCGTAGCGACCGGAGACTTGTACGCGATAGCCGCAGTGTCGAAGGCCCTGCCAGTCTGTGGGACCAAGAAGGCGTCCGTAGGGCCCCAGGTTAGGACACGCTTCCAATCATCTACGAAGCCCTTTACTTGGTAGACTGGCTCCGCGAGCACTGTGATGATGACCCGCGAGACACGGTGTCCGAGTCTCAGACCGATGGGAAGTGCTCCGTCGATTGATGACGTCGCAGGATAGTACGTGGGTGCCATCGATTGGAAGGTGGGAGGGGAAGCGCGCAACAGGTATTGACCCGGTGGTAAATGTCTGAGCGAGAACCTTCCTGATTTTGTCGCCTTGGTGGTTGCGATTGTCTGCAGGCCCTCGCTGGTTGAAGCAATCGCTGCAACGATCCACCCCTTCAATCCCTGACCATCCGCGTGGGCCACGATTCCATCCACGGTCGATGCCGGCTGAAGTTCGATCACGATGTTGGTTGCTGTAGATCGACGCTTGATCTCCACAGTGTCGGGTGCCGACCAAATCCCGGATTCGAGGTAGCCGCGTAGTTCTGCACAGACTGCGTAGACTCCGGGCGAGATCCCACCGAATTCGAAGCTGCCATCGTCTCGGGTCCGAGTCGAGTAACTCGTGAGGCTTGAGACCACATCCCCGGTACGCAATGCCCGTCCATTAGCTGGCTGCTGGTGCAAGCGGACTGTGGCATGGGCAAGTGGCACCTTGGTCTGGGAGTCAATCACCATTCCGTATGCCGCCTCGGATGCGGTCCCTGTGGGCTGAGGTTTCGGCCCGGCCAGTCCTAGCCCATCAGGTCCACCACTAGCGAGCAGCGAACCCACGAATAGGGTCGCGGTCATCCTTGAGATTCGGCACAGCATAGTGAACTCGTCGGTCCGTGGCTTCAGTTGGAGCATATTGATGTGTCAGGGGTCCCGCTAGTCAAGTGGAAATTGACCCAGCGATAGGTGCCTCCGGGGATTCCCGCGCGAACGCGATGTCGCCGTGGGTACCACCCTAGGTGAGTGCCCGCCACCCTTGGTTTCGCGACCCAGCTGGAACTCGTAGGCAGCACCAGCCAGTATGAACCGTTCCCTGGGTGCTCCGGGTTCGAATCACGAGAGCCTTGGCCGTGAAGTCGGCAAATGCTCAGGACTGGCACTGAACAGTTGTAGTCGAAGCCTTGGCAGACATCGATCGGACCCTTTCGCAGGGCTTGGGGTATCGCTCCCCCTCGGTGATGTCCGGTCCGGTCGAACACCTGGCCCCAGATACAGGAAGCGTTGCGGTAGCCACACCTAGACGGTGCGACATGCGGCGCGTCAGTTTGCGGGCTAGCCACAACCGAGCGCAGGCTGGAGTCTGCTGGACTCGCGGGTCTCTCTTCTGGAACCTGCGCGAACATCCCCGCGGTAACCACGAGGACCACCCAGATAGCCGAAGCAATTTTGATGTTCATGTTTTTCTCCCAGAGGCCGGTCTGCAATCTGATTCGCTGCATTTAGGCTCTCTACCTAATAAGACTCTGGAGAGATCGACTCTGTCACAAGTTTTTCTGTCGCCGATACGTGTGTAGACGGGACCTGAGACAATGCATGCTCGATTCAAGCCTCCTTCCGGCAACTCATTGCGACGCTCGTTGCGACCGGCGGGTTCTAGCTTCAGCGACAGGGTCTCAGAGGGTGGTCGAGAGGGTGTTGCGAGAAAAGGTACAGAGACACAAGGACTTCGGGGTGAACCAGACGCTTGGTGGAAGGTGGCAGCCGGTCATCGGCCGATGGTTCATTGAGGAGTGCAGTGGCAGCGTGGCACCGATCGATCCCTTGGTGCCGACGCACCGCGCCGAGCGTGTGCAAGCTGTTCCCGGGAGGCACGCTGCGAGGCGGTCAGCCGGCAACGATCCCGATGCCAGGCGTTACGCATGGCATTCGGCGAGGGCGTACTCGCCAGCGGGCGAGGTCCTTGTGCCCCCACTCGCGCAACCAATCCGCTTCGCGCCGTTGAGACGACCTGATCGAACGCGATCTGGGTTCTGCGAGCGGCCGCTCTTGCGCTAACCGGTTAGAGAGCCTTAGATTTCCCAACTCGCTTGGGGATATGTGCTCCGAGCCTCGGCTCCAAGATGCTATCCGACACACCCCGTCACAAGTAGCCCGTGCTCTGGAAAGACTCGGTAATGGTCGCTTGACCTCGTGCGACTTGAGACACGGCTGTCGGTTGGTGTTATCATCCCGCCCTGCGGTGGGGTTTCGATTCGTTCGCAGTCAGACTTGCAGATTCTCCCTGATGGTCGCACGAAGGGGATGTTCCAGTAGGAAATTCAATGAAGTCAACAACTTGCGATTTACCTGAGCGAGGCCCCAAAAGCAGCTTATGTAACGGCCTCAGGTCGAAGACCGAGGCCGTCGGCGAAGGATCACGATCCAAGTTGCCCGCGAACCTGCAATTCCTGCTTAACTATTACGTAGGGCATCTGTGCAAGGCATGCGGACAGTCCGTGATTTCGCGCCTACCCGCCGCGACACGTTGCGGCTCGGCGCGGGAAGCCTGCTGGGCGCCATTGTCGGCGAAGGCCTCTGGCCGTTGCGGGCCCGCGCCGCTGGCCGGGCGAACCCGCGCGGAACCGCTCGCTTCGCGATCATCGTCGAGGCCGCTGGAGCGATCAGTCACGTCGACACGTTTGACTTCAAGGAAGACGCCGGAACCCAGCCAGACTTCGATGTGCGCGAGATCCGTAACGGATTCTATTTGCCGTATCGACTCTTCCCGCAACTCTCGGAGCTGATGGACCAAGTCTCTATCGTCCGGACCTTCAAGAGCCACGAGGTGGTCCACTTTCGCGGCGAGTACTACACGCGTGCCGGCCGTCCATTGAACCCGGCTCAGGCATCCGAGATTCCACCGGTTGGCACGGTGGTGGCCGCGGAACTCGATCACCAGAGGCGTGAGAGCGACACGTTCCCTACATTCGTCAGCTGCAACCTCGGCCGCCTTGCCTTGCCCAGCGGTTTCTATCATCCGCGATTCTCCGGGCTTGATGTCGATGCCGGCGCTGGTGCCGGGAGTGCCGCTGCCAAGGGGGAGGCGCGGGAAATGCTTGCGGAGCGCTATCGCTTACTCGGGGATCTGGAGCGTGCTGTCGCCCGCGACTTCGGACGCCGGGGTCCCGCGATTAGCGCATTCCGCTCGTTTCAGGAGGAGGCGTATCAGGTGCTGGGCGACGAGCGCTGGCCGCGCGTGTTCGACGCGAGCGAAGGAGACAAGGCGAGGTTCGGCCGGAACGACGTCGGACTCGGTTGCTTGCTCGCCCGCAACCTCGTGCAGACGGATGCCGGGACTCGCTACATTCACATCAAGCACGGGGGCTGGGATCATCACAAGCGGATCTACGACCACGAGGCAAGGTCGAATCACTACAAGCACTGCAACGACTTGGACCGGGCGCTTGC
The DNA here is from genome assembly GCA_965242625.1 of Bryobacterales bacterium. Lineage (GTDB taxonomy): Bacteria > Acidobacteriota > Terriglobia > Bryobacterales > UBA6623 > VXMF01. The sequence goes on from CBDEST010000005.1 coordinate 4,340,286, forward strand.
AAGCCTAATTCGGGACCTCGCGGCGACGCCGTCCTCTCGCGAACCCGGGAAGACATTGCTCGACGAGACAATCGTTGCAGTGCCGACAGAGTTCGGCCGCGTGCCTGGACCTCTGAATCTCGTCCACGGACGGCATCATTACAACCGGGTCTACATCGGGTTGTTCGCGGGCGGGGGAGTCCAGGGCGGACGCATCATCGGCCGCACGGACTCGGCTGGAGAGCACGCCGTGGAGACAGGCTGGAAGTACAGCATGCAGCCGAAAACGGAGAACATCGTCGCTTCGGTGTATTCGGCGCTGGGTATCGATTGGCGCAAGGAAATCACGAACACCCCGTCGAAGCGCGTTTATCGGCTGATCGATCCACTAGGTGCTACGGAGCCCTGCATCGACGACGAGATCGAGGAACTCTTCGTCTGATGAAAGCGTTATGTCTGAGTGCGTTTGCACTTCTGTTCGTTGCTGCGACTGCACTCCCGGGTCAGGCACAGTCTAAGGCAGCCGCTGCCGGTCCCGAGGCTGAGTCTCCGCCCGGAATGGCGCTTGTCCCTGGCGGGTCATTCACCATGGGCCGGACCTTCGCGACCCCGGACGACGAGACCGGGATGCGGCCGTTGATACTCAGGGATGATCGACCCGCGCACGAGGTCGTACTGGATGCGTACTGGATGGACGAGACGGAAGTCACCCAGGCAGCCTATGCCGAGTTCGTGTCCGCCTCGGGTCGCCGACCCCCTTATCACTGGCTTGGCGGTTCCGTTCCGGATGGAACCGAACTGTACCCGGTGCATAACGTTGATTGGGACGACGCCGATCTGTATTGCCAGTGGGCGGGGAAGCGCCTCCCGACCGAAGCCGAGTGGGAACGCGCCGCCCGCGGGGGCCTTGAGGGGGCCAAGTACCCGTGGGGAGACGAAAAGCCGAGCCAGGATAGGGCTCGACATGCGACGCCGGACGGTCCCGCGACGGTTGGAACAAGACCGACAAACCCATTCGGATTGCACGACATGGCGGGAGGCGTGTCTGAGTGGTGCTCGGACTGGTTCGAACGCACGTACTACGAAACCAGTCCGCGCGAGAATCCGCAGGGGCCGGACGAGGGGATGTACAAAATAGTCCGGGGCGGAGCTTGGTCAGATGGCCCGAATCGCATCACCGTGTTCTTTCGGAACTGGATACGCCCCAGCCAACGGACTCCCAATCTCGGCTTTCGTTGCGTGCAAGATGTCGGTCCCTAGATTCACCGCCACAAGGACAGAGAGCGGCACGAACTCTCTTCACACGTACCGGTCGCGCCACATTCCTGTGATCCGCCTCTAATTGACACTGACCTTTCGTGATCGTTGATTCTGCTGCTCCAGATTAGGCGGGCTTTCGGACGGCCGACTGCACTTCCTGCCGCCGACGGAGTTGCTATCCTAATTGCCCGTGAGACGTTGGATTCTTTACCTCGCACTTCTGGCCGCACCTGCGTTCAGTGCCGAGCGCCTCGGAGTCGTGAGCTTCCCGAACAGCGGGAGCGAGGCTGCCCAGCGATCGTTCCTGCGAGGTGTGCTGCTGCTGCACAGCTTCGAGTATGACGATGCAGCCGCGGCGTTCCGCGAGGCGCAATCGGTTGACTCCTCTTTCTTGCTGCCGTACTGGGGGGAGGCGATCACGCACTATCGACCGGTGTGGCGTCGCGAGAATTTGGATGCCGGTCGAGCGGCGCTTGAGAAGGCCCCCGCAGACGGCAAGGCGACTCCGAGAGAGCGGGCGTACTTCGATTCGGCGAAGATCGTCTTCAGTGCTGCCCCCAGAGACGAGCGCTGGCAGCGGTACACCAGGGCTATGGAGCGCCTCTCGCGCGAGTATCCAGATGATCTGGAAGCTGCGAGCTTGCATGCCGTGTCCCTATTCGGGACAACCGGCGGTACACGTGATTACCGCACGTACATGCGTGTCGCCGCGATCGCCGAGCGCGTATTTCGCGTGAACCCGGGCCACCCCGGAGCCTTGCACTACCTGATCCATGCCTTCGACGATCCGATTCACGCGCCTCTCGGCCTCCGCTACGCGCGACTGTACTCGAAGGTGGCCTCAGCTGCACCCCATGCCCAGCACATGCCCTCGCACATCTTCCTCGCTTTGGGGATGTGGAAGGAGTGCGTCGATTCCAATTTCGACTCTTGGAATTCTTCCGAAGCTCGCGTAAAGCGCCTGAAGTTGGACACCGACAAACGTGGCTACCACGCGCTCTGGTGGATGCAGTACGCGTACCTGCAGCAAGGCCGTTTGGACAAGGCCCGGGAGAACCTAGAGGTGATTGAGCGGGACGCCGCGCAAGGGAAGACCCGTCACTCCCGAGACCACCACGCTTACCTGAGATCGCACTTCTTGATCGATGGCGAACAGTGGACGGCCGACCTGCGTCCTGTCGACGACTCCGGCTTGGTGCCGAGGGCATGGGGAGCTAATGCACTGGCCGAAGGGATTCGGGCACTCAAGTCCGGCAACTCCAAGCTGGCGCGGGAATGGTCCGCCAAACTCCGCGACAAAGCCGACGCGGACTTGAAGGACGCGAGCTCACTGCCGATCGCCGCTTCCGCCCTAGAGGGATTGGTGCTGCTGGAGGACGGCAAGTCCGACGCTGCTTTGGACAAGCTCAGAGAGGCCGTGGATTTAGAGAACGCGACGACCTTCGGCTACGGACCTCCGTTTCCGCCCAAGCCGGCAATCGAGATTCTCGGCGAGACATTGCTGGAGATCGGAATGCCCCAAGAGGCCTTGGAAGCGTTTCGATCAGCTCTTGACAGAACCCCTCGAAGGGCGATTTCGCTCAAAGGGCTCGCTAAAGCGGCGAAGGGTGCGGGGGATTCCGAGACTCAGGAGTGGGCAGAGGCCGAACTCCGGGATGTGGCTTCCAATCTCTGAGCCGATTCCAAGCGATACGAGTCAGGGGCGGGCAACGGACCCGCTATTCCGGACCTGCGGCACTTCGTGTCGGTTGCAGCGCGAACGACCAGAATCCGAGACCCGAGCCGATGGAGACGAACTGCCTGCCGCCGACCATGAAGGTCATCGGCGAGGCCTTCCACTCTTGGTTCGCTTGGAAATGCCACACCGGGGCGCCAGTGGTCGCGTCCAGTGCTGCGAACGCCCCGCTGTCCTCGCCGAAGAAGACCAGCCCTCCCGCCGTGGAGAGCACGCCGGAATAGGTCGTGGAGTCGCCGGTCTGCGGATAGTTCCAGACCGTCTGGCCGGTCTGGATGTCCAAGGCCCGGATATGTCGCTGATCGGGTGAGTCGTCGGTCAATCGGAACGTTCCGCCCAGCCAGGACTTGCCGCGTTCCCACCCCCTGTCGTCCTTGGTGTAGACCATGCACGACTCGTGAACCATCAGGTAGAAGAGCTTGGTTTCCGGGCTGTATGCCGAAGCCCACCAGTTGGTCGCGCCCCGGATCGCCGGGCATACCGCGCTGCCTTCCGCGGTGGGGTCGCTGCCAAGCCTCACGATCGGCCTTCCATCGGGCGCGATGCCGTCGGCCCAGGTCTGCTCGATGAAGGGTTCGCCCAGCAGGAATTCTCCGGTGACCCGATCCAGCACGTAGAAGAATCCGTTGCGGTTGCCCTGCAGGATCAGCTTGCGCCGCTCGCCTCGAAACTCTTCGTCCACAAGCAGCAGGGGCTCTTGCGCGTCCCAGTCGTGAGTGTCGTGAGGAGTGAATTGGAAGTGCCAGACGAGTTCCCCGGTCCGTGGTCGCAATGCGAGAACAGAGTTCGTGTAGAGGTTGTCGCCCGGCCTGCGGTCACCGTTGAGGTCGGGGCAGGGATTCCCGGTTGGCCAGTAGAGCAGGTCGAGCTGAGGGTCATAGCTGCCTGTGAGCCATGTCGCCCCACAGCCCTTCTCAAGGATTTCCGGATCGCCCCATGTCTCCGATCCGGGCTCGCCGGGCGCGGGAATCGTCCAAAAGCGCCAAGCCCGCTTGCCTGTCTCTGCCTCGTACGCATCGAGAAACCCGCGCAATCCGGTGTCCCCGCCCGAGATCCCGACGAACACGATGTCATCCACAACCAGCGGAGCTGCGATCGCTCCGTAGTGGTCGCGATAGTCAGCCATCTCGACATCCCAGATCAAGGCACCCGTCCAGCGATTCAGGGCGAACGCGTGAGCGTCATCGGTGACAGTGAATAGCAGGTCATCGCGGATGGCGACCCCGCGATTCAATCCGATCGCGGCATCGCCCACCAGCCCGTTGGTGCGCGGCCGGGAGTACTGCCAGATCTCGCGTCCAGTCTCGGCATCCAGCGCGAAGACTTGATTCACGCCCGTGACGTACATGATTCCGTCGATCACGACGGGCGTGCCTTCGATCATGCTCTGATCGGGAACCGGGAAGAACCACTGCGGCACCAAGTCGGCGACGTTCCGCAGGTTGATCTGATCCAACTCGCTATGGCGGTTGCCGGAGTAGCTTCCGTGGTACGTCGGCCAATCGAAATCCGCACTGCTGACGGCTTCCCGATAGGCTCCGCCTTCGCGGCGCAACAAGCGCAATGAACCGTCCGAGGTGCGTAACTGAACGTCGAATCCGCTCTCGTTCAGCACGCTGCCCCGCAGGAGGGAACCGTCCGCGAGTTGGAACTCCTTCTCGGGATCCGTGCGACGTTCGTTCGATCGGGTGTCGAGGGTGCCGAGATAGGCGACCAAGCCATGCAACTCCTTCTCCGCAAGGTCGAAGGCAGGCATTCCCTTTGCTTGGATCCCGGTCTGGATCAAGGCTGCGATCTCGGCCTTCGAGTGCGAGCCAAGGTAGCCGAGGATGCTGGGCGCGCGATTCGTACCCCGGCCGTCGCCGGCGTGGCAAAGCACGCAGTGACTCGCGAAGGATGCCTTGCCGTCAGTGACGGGTTGCTGGCCGATAGCAGCCGCTCCGACCGCGAGGAGTAGGGCGGGGAACCGCAAAATGTTCACGGAGCAGCTTGGCGGGCGAGGGGTCCAGACCGGCGTGATCGTCGTCGTACTTGGGCCGATCATGAGAGTTGTCCTGCGGCTGCCAAATGCAGACCATGAGTGATGCTGTCGCAGACTCGTGCAGTGCCACCGCGCAGGACTACTTCGAGGCTTCCACCGGTCTGCGTCCGCACCATCCCGCGATCGCAGCCGTTCTGTTGGAGGCTGACAAGTCCTGGCCGGATGCTGACCGCTTCCCATTCACCGCACACGGTTGCGTCCCGCAGTGCGTTCCGGCCAAGGTCGGTGACCATGAGCAGGCCGTGGTCGTGGTCTAGCAGTGCAAAGCAGATTAAGTCTTCAACCTGCTCGGCTGATTCGCCGGCGTCAAATTGGGCCTTGGCCAACCCGTTCAGAACGGTCTTTCGGCTGGCACCACCCATGCGCTGGAGGGATTGGATGGCCACGATTTGAATTTGCGTGAGATGGTCGAACATGATGGGATTCATCCTGTCTGTCTGAAAGTGTCCTATAGATGCTGTGCGACCGCACCTCGCGTGGCGGTGCCACTGGTGCTGTGGTGGGCCGGCCCACCGGGCGATTCCCCGGCCGTCGCCAAGCGTATCGACTTGCAGTCTGGCACCTCGTACGATCGGTACGCTGGTGTGCCCATCCCTCCGCGAGTGGGCGGTGCGCTTGCCGACGCCCGCCGCTTGGCAAACTGCAGCGAACTGGTCATCAGCGACATTAAGCGTGGAGCCGAAGACCGGATCGGAATCGCTCGTAGCGGCGTCCGCTTGCGGGAGTGCCTTGAGTGAGCGGAAGGCGGCAGGCTGCGGCCGTGTTCGGGATCACGGACGTGCTGATCCCCGCAGAGGCTGCGAATCGGTGGCGGTCGGACCGGCCAGAGATCGATCTGGACGGATATGCCGAAACCTTTTCTTGGCGACGCGGGTACTGCATCTGTTATCCCCATAACGGTGAACATAGGAAACTCCGCTCGTGCCCGGTCAGTGATGACGGATGGTGCTAGATCTCTGCACCGCTGCCACCCGATCAATCCCCGCTAGATCAGGCAGGAATTCCGGGGTCGTCCATTCCGGGACTTGCAACAGCCCATCCACGGTTTCGCGCTTGCCGTACCCGATCTCGATTAGCAGCCATCCGCCTGGCCTCAGTACGCGGGGCGCGTCTCGGACGAAATGGCGGGTCACCGCTAGGCCGTCCTCTCCTCCGAATAGGGCCATCGACGGCTCGTGCCGGAGTTCGCGTTGCAGCCCGCCGACTTCACGCAATGGTACGTACGGAGGGTTTGAGACCACGATGTCGAATTGCGCGTCCGCGAATTGCGACACACCGTCGCCTTGGCTGACCCGTATCTCGCAGCCCAGTCCGAGTGCGTTCTCCCGGGCGATTTTGAGCGCCTTGTACGATAGGTCGGTCGCGGTGACCGTTGCACCGGGGCTGTTCACGGCCAAGGCGACAGCTATAGCACCCGATCCCGTGCCTAGGTCCAAGACTTGGTGACCTGGACGGATACGCCGGAGCGCTGCCTCCACGAGATGTTCGGTTTCGGGACGGGGAATCAGCACGTCGGGAGTGACCCGGAATTCGAGTTGGTAGAACTCCTGTGTGCCGCGAAGGTACTGAACCGGAACGCCATCGCACCGTTCTTGCACCAGTCCCGCGAACCGCTGCCTAGCGGATTCGTCTAGGCCATCGTCGGCGTGCGCGATAAGCCACTCCCGCGTGCATCCGATGACGTGCCCAAGGAGGATGCTAGCCGTCAACTCGGGGGCTTGGACACTGTGGGCGCGCAAGTGCTCGATGGCTACTCTCTGGGATTCGCCAAGTGTCATCGACCCCGATCTAGGCCGGGCAGGCAATGCAATCGCTATGGTAATCGCATTAGGGATTGCATTCGGTCGTTACCGCGAGAGCTATCGGCACCATCTCATTGATGATACCCTGGCACATGTGCGGACACACCGTGATGCTGATGAGCAAACTCGGCTTGCAGCAATGGTCCATTCCGATCTACGCGGCGACGACCAGCCAGGAGCGCCTGTCGAAGGAGCCCGACTGGGCGCAAGGCCCACCGGGCAACGCTCGAATGTCCTCGAATCATGGGAAATCCGCCTATCGGATGTCGCAGGAGCCCCTCTTGGGGCTAGATCAATGTTGAGGGGTCGCGCTCGACACCGCAGTTGCGACTTATTCGATAGGCTTCGATGTTGGGAAGAGTGTTGAGGAGAGCGATTCCCGATTCCGCTGTGGAAGCGACTCCCCGTGGGCCGCGACGCTGTACCGGCAACGTGGACATGGCCACGACCGCGACCTCTCAGTTGGCATGTGCGGTGAACCGCCGAGCCGGGCTTGGTCGGGCACAGTCCCGGTCGGCGTGCCCGACTATCCACAAGGGCCAGGCCGCGGCTCGCTCAGGAGTTCGGTCGGCCCGTGGCGAAACCTCCTGCACGGAATCGTGGGTGCTAGGGCCTGCGCTAGGCGTAAGCCGAGGAGCCGCAGGCAATGAACACTGACAGTGCAGCCGGGACACCATGGACAGCCGAGGAGATCGGAGTCATCCTCGATGAATACTTGGACATGCTCCAAATTGAGATCGCGGGTGGACGTGTGATCAAGGCCCAGCGCGTCCGAACGCTACGGGAAGTGATTGGCCGTTCGCGCCGTGCAATCGAGAACAAGCATCAAAACATCAGTGCGGTGATGGCTGCTCTCGGCCTGCCCTTCATCTGGGGCTATAAGCCATTAGGGAACTACCAGGCTGCCTTGTTCGAGGCGGTCGCATCTCGCATTTCCAAAGATGGCTTGCATAAGAAACTCTCCCAAACAGATCCTGAGTCTGAGGTTCGCCTCCGCCGCGACCTCAGTGGCAGGTCTCGCGACTCGGAGCCCGGTTGGGCATTGCCTGGAATATTGCCGCCCGACGGATGGGAATATGAGCCAGTGCCGTCGAACATTTTGAGGCCATCGAGCATCGACCCTAGCATCGATCGCATCATCCGCAGGTTCGACCCGGCAGCCCGTGATGCCAAGGCTCGGGCACTAGGCGAGGCTGGCGAAGCGTTCTTGGTCCAAGCCGAGCGGAATCGGCTGTCGGCGAATGGCAGGGATGATCTTGCCGCGAAGGTGCGTTGGGTGGCGAAAGAGGATGGCGATGGTGCCGGTTTCGACATTCTGTCATTCTCCAAGTGCGGTCGAGAGCACTGGCTGGAAGTGAAGACGACGAACGGTCCGGCGTGGACTCCGTTCTGGATTTCCGAGAACGAGCTTCGGGTCTCGGAAGAGCACCGGGATAGGTTCCGGCTGGTTCGGCTGTACAATTTTTCGTGGATGCCTTCCGCCTATCGGTTAGAACCACCGCTGACGGATCGCGTCGATCTGATCCCGGTTCACTATCGTGCGGAATTGACCGTGTCGAATCGTGAACAGCCGTGAGCGATCAATTGATTCGTTGCCGCTGAGATTGTCGGCAATCCCTGTAAATCACTCCCATTGCAATCGTCCAAACACAATGTCCACGACAGACTGACGTGGCGCGAGCGCTGGGCCAAGTTCGCCGCCCGGACTCGAGTCCCCGTGTGCATCGTGCTAGCCGTGACCGCCTGCGCGCTGTCGCGACCGACGATCGAAAGCCTGCTGACTGGGACACTCATCGGTACGACCGGACTGGCGATCCGTGCTTGGGCAGCGGGGCACTTGCGCAAGAACGAAGAACTCGCGGTCTCCGGGCCGTACGCTCATGTGCGGAATCCGCTCTATGTCGGGAGCCTACTGGCTGGCGTCGGGCTGGGAGTCGCCACGGCCCACCTAGGTCTCTTCGCGGCCATCGCCGTTGTTTTCCTGGCTTGGTTCCTGCCGGTCGTGCGCGAGGAGGAGGACCACATGCGGAAGATCCTCCCCGGATTCATCGAATACGAGCAACGGGTCCCGCGATTCCTTCCCGCCATCGGTGCGCGTTACGTTTCGCGAAGGCCCTTTGACTGGCGGCTCTTCATCCGGAACCGAGAGTACACGGCCATGCTGGGATTCGCGGCGCTCGTCGCCATTCTAGGACTGAAGTTGATCTTGAAATAAACGACTGGAACTTCAAGAAAATGGTGAAGTTATCGAGAGGAAGACATGCCGAATCTGCGCCTAGCCGAATATTCGGTAGGCTACGAAGCCGGCTGCATAGGCTAGGACCAGCATGTAGGTGAATTGAGCGATCGGCCACTTCCAGCCCCCGGTCTCGCGACGGACGATGGCGACCGTGGACATGCATTGCAACGCGAACGCGAAATACATCAGCAGGGCAATAGCGCTTCCGAACGACACTTCGGATCGCAGGGCCGCTTGCAGTCCGGGCGAGTCTTCGTCGCCTTCCATTTCGTAGATCGTGCCCAGCGTGCCCACGATGACTTCCCGCGCGGCCATCGATGTGATCAGACCGATCCCGACCTTCCAGTTCAACCCGAGCGGTTCGACCAGCGGCTCGAGGGTCTTCCCTATGGAACCGGCCAGACTGTCGCCGATAGCGGGTGGCTCGCCATCGGTGTACGGAACGCTTGCTAGGAACCAGAGCACGATAGTCGTCAGCATGATCACCGTGCCGGCGCGTCGCAGAAAGACCTTGGAACGATCGAACAACCGGAGCGAAAGGGACCGCGCGGTCGGCCACCGGTAGTTCGGCAGCTGCAGCATGAAGGGCGTCGGCTTGCTCTTCAAGACGGTCGACTTCAGCAGCCACGCTGTGATGCAGGCCGCCGCGAAGCCCACTGCGTACAACCCCAGCAGCACTGCGGCACGCATTCCGAGGATCGGTCCGAGGAGCGGCCGCTCGGGGATGAACGCCGCGATCAATAGCGCGTACACGGGAAGTCTCGCCGAGCAAGTGGCTAGCGGCGCGATGAAGATCGTTGCCAAGCGGTCCCGCTGATTCTCGATCGTCCGCGCGGCCATGATCGCCGGCACGGCACAGGCGTAGGAAGACAGCAAGGGGATGAACGAACGCCCCTCCAGACCGACCGACCGCATCGACCTATCGGCGATCACGGCCGCCCTCGCCAAGTAGCCGGAATCTTCGAGGATCCCGATGAACAGAAAGAGGATCAGGATCTGCGGCAGAAACACCACCACCGACCCGACCCCTCCCCAAACACCCTCGACGAGCAAGCCTTTCAGCATCGAATCGGGCAGAATCGCTCCGACCCAGTCACCGCTCGCGCTGACCAGTCCTTCCACCGCGTCCATCAAGGGCACGGCCAGCGTGAAAATGCTCTGGAAGACCGCGACGACCACCGCGAGGAAGATCAACGGGCCGGCGACCGGATGCAGGAACACCATGTCCAAGCGGCGGCCCCAGAGAGAGGGTTCCGGAGGGTGGTAATACGCTTGGCGAGCGACTCCTGCGGCCCAGCGTCGCTCCGCTGGAATGTTGTTGAGGACAGGCAGTTCCACCGGTGGAGGGGGTTTGATCGCGCCCTCGAGAAAGTCCAGCACGGCTTCCATGCCCGTGCCTTTGCGGGCGCTGACGGTGACTACAGGGGCACCGACTTGTTTGGCGACCGCTTCGGCGTCAACGCTGCCTCCCCGCGCCGAGAGATCGTCCGACATATTGAGGACGACGAGAGTGGGAATGCCGAATCCCAAGATCCCCGGTACGAGCCGTAACTGCGACTGCAGATTCGTCGAGTCCAGCACCAAGATCGCGACGGTCGGCTTGGGCGTGGCCGGGCTCGCGCCGCGGAGCACGTCCAGACTGATGCGTTCGTCCTCGGAGCGGGGATGCAGCCCCACGATTCCGGGCAGGTCGATCAGATCGACCCGGCTGCCGTTAGGTAGGTCCAAGCTGCCGATGCGCTTCTCGACCGTTATCCCGGGGTAGTTCGCGACCTTCTGCCGCAGACCGGTGAGCCGATTGAAGAACGTCGACTTGCCTACGTTCGGCGCCCCGCAAATCGCAACCAAGGCCCCCGTGGCGGCTATCGGCCCGGGTGCTTCCACCGGGTGACATGCCGCGCTAGCCATCTCCGCCTCCCGATGCCTCCGTCGAGCGCACGCGAATACTCGACGCTGTCTCCTTGCGCACCGCTATTTGCGTGCCGTCCAACTGGTACACCGTCAAGTCCCCTAGCGGCACTCTTCGCTGGCAGGACACCGACAGGCCGGGAATGAACCCAAGCTCCATCAGTCGCACCGCGTCGGCTTCGTCGACGTCGAGCCGGTCAATCAAGGCCGTAGTGCCCGTCCGCAGGTCTGCAAGGGTTCCTAGGCTTGGTTCCGGCGCGGATCGCTCTTCGTCGTGTCTCATGTGGGGTGGAATCGCGCCGCGGCAGCTTCTGGGCGGGCCCCGGCGTGGTGGTCAGGGCCTCAGATCGGCGCTCTCCCCGGCATCGCGCCAGCGCGCGAGGCGTTCCGGAGCGACTCGCAGATAGTATCCCAGTATGCACATTTGATGTTTCAACGTGAGCCGCCACACGCCTTCGCGGTGCCAGCGTCGCGCCGATGTCACTGCAACCCCGTCCGCCAGCGAGATCCGCCCGAGCCGCTTGAGACGGAGCAGCAAGTCGAAGTCCTCCATCACTGCCAGGTTCGCGAATCGACCAGCCCTGTCGAACATCTCCCGCGAGACGAAAATGGCTTGATCGCCGTACGGCAAGCTGAACAACCGGCACCGCGCCGCGACCATCCACTCGACCATCCGCAGCCGCCGCTCCCGCTTGTCAAGCCGGAATCGAAATGCCCCGGCGCTCACCTGCCTGCAAGAGAGTGTCACTCGAACTTGATCCGCGAACCCTCCGGGCAGAGCGGTGTCCGCGTGCAAGAAAAGCAAGATCGTACCCTTTGCATGCTGCGCCCCGATGTTCTGCTGCCGACCTCGATTGGCCGGTCCGCTCAACACCCGCGCTCCCTTTGACCTCGCGATCCGCACCGTATCGTCCTTGCTCCCACCGTCAACGACGATCACCTCCGCTATGTCGGAACCGGCGAGTTGATCGATGCACGCCCCGATGTGCGCTTCCTCGTTGAGGGCCGGAATGACGACTGAAATCGCGTCCGTGTTGGTGCTCGCTCGCTCTCGGTGCATGGGCTCAACCGTGGAGGCGCAGGATGCCCCTGAGCAAACGCTGGGCGCGAGGCGTCAGACGTGTTCGCATGTAGGCATCGGCCGTCTTGCGTATCGCCTCGGACTGCGTTGGGTATGGATGGATCGTGTTCGCGATCGTGCCGAGCCCCGTTCCGGCGGCCATCGCGCTGGTGACTTCCGAAATCATCTCCCCTGCATGCCGCGCCACGATTGTCGCGCCGAGGATCCTGTCAGTGCCGCGTTTGCAGTGGATCTTGACGAAGCCCTCGGTCTCGCTCTCCAGCACGGCCCGGTCGACAGCCGACATCTCGGTACGGTACGTGTCGATGTCGATTCCTTGCTCATTGGCATCGCCCTCTGTCAATCCGACGTGCGCGAGTTCTGGATCGGAATACGTGCACCACGGGATATCCAATGCGCTGAACTTGGCCTTGCCGAAGAACAGCGCGTTCCGGATCACGATGCGAGCCATGGCGTCGGCGGTATGCGTGAATTTGTACGCCGAGCAGACATCTCCAGCAGCGTAGACACGGCGGTTCGAGGTGCGTAGGCGGTCATCGACCGCAACCCCTACTCGCTCGTCGAAGCGGATTCCTGCAGCGTCCAAGCCAATGTCGCGCACGTTCGGGACTCGGCCAGCAGCCACCAAGACGCGGTCCACCCGGAATTCGGCGAGTTCGCCGTCGGAGGATTCGGCAGCGATGACCGTCTCGTCCCCGTCCGCTATCACTCCCGTGACTCTGGTTGAGAGCGCGACCTCGACGCCGTCTCGCTCGAGGGCCTGCTGCACGATTCCAGCGGCATCGCGGTCCTCGCGAATCAGAACCCCTTCGGCACCCTCGATTAGCGTGACATCAGACCCGAATCTAGCGAATGATTGGGCCATTTCGACCCCGATCGGCCCGGCGCCGATCACCGCGAGGCGCCGCGGCATCTCGGTCAGCGTGAAAACAGTCTCGTTAGTCAAGAGCTTCGCTTCCCGCAAGCCCGGTATCGGGGGAATCGCCGCCCGCGTGCCGGTTGCTACGCACGCTTTTGAAAAATCCAACAGCTTCTCGCCCACGCGGACCTGGCGTGATCCGCAGAATTCCGCCTGCCCGAGGAACACATCCACGCCCAAGCCCTTCAATCGCGCGGCGGAATCGTGGGCGCTGATCCCGGCGCGTAGGCGACGCATCCGCTCCATGGCCGCCGAGAAGTCGAATTCGACATCTTCCGGGGACAGTCGAATACCGAACTGCCCAGCGTCTCGTACACTTGCCGCAGCCTGCGCGGCGCGAATCAGCGCTTTCGAGGGCACGCATCCCGAATTCAGGCAATCCCCTCCCATCAAGTTGCGCTCTACAAGGGCGACTCGCGCCCCAAGACCTGCGGCACCGACCGCTGTCACCAAGCCGGCCGTGCCGCCTCCGATCACGACCATGTGGTAGCGACCTTGCGGTTCCGGGTCCACCCAGTCGGGAGGGTGGACGTTGTTCACGAGCAGCCGATTGTGCTCGTCCAGCGGTTGGGCCTCGACGATGGACTCGGATGGGATCGGCATCGGTCTCAGGCCCTGCCGGGCTGCCTGCTTGAACCGTTGGAAAGTGGAATGTGTCTTGTTGACGGGGCCGCGGCGGAGACGCTCGCCAATGCGGATCCGAAATGCGAGCGGGCGTGAACCCCATGTTGATGGCACCCTGCGCCGGTGCCGCCGATCGGCGAATGCACCGCGAGCGAAATGGAGTAGTCACGAATTGTGTCGCGGTTGGCGAACGCTGTCGCGCTCGCCATCAAGCATACGACTGACAGGGCGAAGACAAGCGCGGCCTTCGTCGAGATCTCGTGGCGGCAAGTGTCTGTCGCAACCGGTACGCGGGGCGGTCGTTCGGTGCGTGGAGCATGTCTAGAGATCGCCTTCGTCGCGACCCGCGCGACGAAAAGGGTTACGACCACGGTTGCGACAAGCCCGACAACCTGCAGGCCCAAGCGCAGCGCGTCCACACTTCCGCCGCCCACAGCCGCAGCGGTGGTGCCGCCGACGAATCCCAAATACACGTATAGAAATGTTCCCGGCGTGATGAATACGGCACTTGCGATCCAGCATGGCCAGAAGCGAATGGAGGTCACGCCGAACAAGTAGTTCTGCAACGTGAACGGGAACACTGGCGAAAGCCGGGTCAGAGCCACGATTCTCCAACCCTGTTCGCCGATCGCGCGGTCGACCGCTCCGAAACTCGGCTTGGAGTCGCCGAGGGCACGGACTCGGTCGCGAAGAGCGTATCGTGCGATGAGAAACGAAAGCGCGATGCTTCCCACCGCGCCGGTCCACACCGTCACCGTTCCGATCCAGACTCCGAACAACACCCCGGCGCCAAGCGATAGGGCGGACGCCGGGACGAATAGCGTGGAGGCCACGCAGTAGGTGATGGCGAATGTCAGCGGGGCCCAGAATCCGAGGCCTTCAATCCACGAATTCAGGGACTCGAGCAGAATGTCCACCGGCAGGGCTACCAGCAGGAGCACGAATGCTCCCGCAAAGCACGCGATCGTCGCCCATCTCATCAGCGATGCCGGTGGAATCGTCACGGCGGCCACACCATGGGCGTCCTACTAGCGGCTAGTGCTTGCGCGAGGGGCGCATGGTTGCCAGCGCCGTGGCGCCGCAGTCGATCAAGATGGTCTCGGATGTGATCGCGGTAGCGTCCGCAACGAGGAAGAGCACCGTCGATGCGACCTCCTTGACGGACGCGATTTTCTTCAGCGGCGAGACTTCGCGTCCAGTCTCGAAGGCCGCGTCCGGCCAGCCCGCGAATCGCGTATGCACGAGCCCCGGGGCGATCGCGTTGACACGGATCTCCGGCGCTAGAACGCGAGCTAGGGACTTCGTCATGTTGACCATGGCGGCCTTCGACGCCGAGTACACGATGGAACTGCCGGCAGCCGTGTATGCCGACGCGGACGCATTGTTCACGATCGATCCGCCACCGCTCTTGCGCATTAAGGGCACTGCGGCCCGGGAGCAATAGAAGGCCCCGCGGAGATTAGTGTTGAGTGTGCGATCCCAGATTTCGTCAGTCAGGTCGTCGAGTTTCCAGTGCGGCGTGACCTTGCTCCAGCCCGCGTTGTTGACTAGGATGTCCAGTCGGCCCCACCGCTTCTCGACATCGCTGACCATGCGACCCACGTCATGGTCGCTCGCGACATCCGCGGCATAGGCCCAAGCCTCGCCGCCGGCTTGCTCGATACTTGCCGCGACCTCGTTGGCGGCCTCCGCCGAGGCGCGGTAGTTGACCAAGACGCGTGCGCCTTCGGCCGCTAGCAGCTCGCAGATGCCACGTCCCATCCCTGTACCGCCACCGGTTACGATCGCAATTTGCCCTTGGAGTTTCATGCTTGGATTCCGCGCGGTTGAATCAGTGTAGCCGCTGAGGCTGTCACGGCACTTGTCAGTGTCGGAGGGCCTTGCCTCGGGCGGTCAGGGGAGGGCGGGAACGGTTGGATGTAGTTCCCGAGCGGGCACCAGCCGTTATCGAGACAATGCACGCGTTGTAGGATGCTAGACAGCTGGTGCGCGGGCCTCTACGTCGTGAGTAGCCGACATCATCCGCTCATGGCGGGCTCGCGTGCCAGCGCTCGGCGAAAAACGAATGATGCCCATCGCTAGCCGCCTCTCGCGATTGTCGTTGACCACCGCCCTTGCGCTGGCACCTGTCGCGGCGAGTGCCCAGGCAGGGTGTCCTTGGTGCGGTACGTCGGGTGGGGTGTCGCCGGCCAGCCTGGAAGGGGCCATCGACTTCCACGTCCACAGCGCCCCGGACAGCGGTCCCCGATCAATCGACGCGCTGCATCTGGCCCGGATCGCTCGAGACGCTGGAGTTCGCGGGCTGGTGCTGAAGAACCACTACGCTTCGACCGCCGGACTGGCGTTCCTAGTCGAGCGAGCAGTGCCGGGAATCCGCGTGTTCGGCGGCATCAGCCTCAATTCATCCATGGGGATCAACGCGGTCGCGGTGGACCACATGGCGCGTACGACCGGCGGGCACGGGAAGGTGGTGTGGATGCCAACCTTCGATTCCGAGCACTACCATCACGTGCTCGCCCCGAATCCGAACCACGTTCCCGTGAGCGAGGGCGGCGCTTTGTTGCCGAGCGTGCTGGAAGTGCTGAATGTCGTCTCGCGGCACGGCCTCGTGCTGGCAACGGGACACTCGTCCCCGGACGAATCGCTAATGCTGATTCGGGAGGCGCGGAGCAGGGGAATCGAGCGGATCATCGTCACCCACCCACTGCCTCCTCCCGTGAGCATGTCCGTGGAACTTCAGAAGCAAGCGGCTCAGATGGGAGCGATGCTGGAATACCCGGTCGGTACGTCGCTGGCATCGAATCCGACATGGGAGGGCTCGTTCGAGGAGAAGCTCGGTGCGTACGTGGAAGCGATTCGAGAGATCGGACCGGAGCACGTGGTGGTTTCGAGTGACTTGGGCCAGTCGATGAATCCGCTACACACCGATGGACTCGCGGTGTTCCTCGGGCACCTCGCCCGAGCGGGCTTCTCGCAGGATGAAATCCGCCTCATGACCCGATCGAACCCGGCGCGATTGCTGGGCTTGAGCGTCGATTGATTCACGCTGCCCAGTAGCGGGCGGCCGCTGCCAGATAGCCATCCTGTCAGAGCGTGCCGACAGCACTGCCTCGGTCGCGGAGGGTGGAATCGCTGGGGTGCTGATCAGGCGCGTCCGGGACGCTCACGAAGCGGGGCCGGGGTTCCTCGCTATAATCCAATTAGGTTGGACAGGGAACTCCAAGCTCGGCGCCTGCATGAAATCGGGCTCAACGCCTACGAGTCAAGCGCCTACATCGTGCTCATCGGGCACAGGCACTTCAAGGCGCTGGAGGTCGCCAGCCGCGCCAATATACCCCGTGCGAAGATCTACGAGGTCCTGAACGGCTTGGCGGACAAGGGCTTCGTCCGCGTGCGCCACGGCAAGGTCAAGCACTACTCGGCTATCGAGCCGAAACTGGCACTGGAGGGTTACCTCAACCGCCGGCGGGAGTCGTTCCTGAAGGAATGGGAGAATCGGCAGCAGCTCGCAACGACGCTCAGCCGCGACCTCGCGTCGATATTCCAAGATGGCTCGCACCGGCGCGGACAGCTGGACTACTTGCGGATCATCGCCGACACTCGACAGATCATCGAAGAATACCGCTTCATGCTGCTCCAGACGGCGAACGAGTACTTGGAATTCGCGCGACCGCCGTACGGAGTCGATCCGGGGCACGAGCCGATCGTAAAGAGCTTGGCCGACAAGGGAGTTGCCTGCCGGCTGATGTTCGATGAACGCGAAGTAGCGACCGCGGGGAGGCGTAGCGAACTCAAGCTTCTGGAAGCGGCGGGTGCGGACGTCTACCTAGCGACCAACCTTCCGATGAAGCTGGCCCTGTTCGATGGACAGAGCGGGATGATCTCGCTCGACGATCCCGTGGCAAGTCATGAGAAGCTGACGGCACTGGTGTTTGAGCACAGGAGTCTGGGCAGTGCCATGCAGACACTGTTCGAGGATTTCTCGAATCGGAGCTTGACGCTGGACGGCGTTCCGGTCGGCAACGGATCGTCGGGCAACGGGCACGGGTAGTCTGGGCCGATGGCTTGCCCGGTCACCAACGCCATCGTGCCGGTAGCTGGACTCGGCACCCGCTTGCTTCCTGCGACCAAGGCCCTGCCCAAGGAGATGCTACCGGTCGGGCGCAAGCCCGTCATCCAGCACGTCGTCGAGGAACTGGCGCGATCCGGTGTGAGGAACGTGCTGCTCGTCACAAGTCACGGGAAGACTGCGATCGAAAACCACTTCGATTCGGATCCTGAGTTGATTGGGTCTCTTGCTCGGGCGGGGAAGAGCGACCTGCTGCGGAAAATCGACCTCAATCAGCTGGGTCTGAACATCCTGTACACCAGGCAGAGCGAACCGAAAGGTTTAGGTGACGCGATCCTGCACGGGGAAGCCTTTGCTGGATCCGAGCCCTTTATCGTCGCCCTTGGCGATTCCATCATCGGACTGCGAGGCGATTCGATGGCTTGCCGACGCATGGCCGAACTGTGTGTCGAGCGGAATGCGGATGTGGTGATCGGAGTGGAGGAGGTTCCCGTGTCGCGGGTGCCTCACTACGGCATTGTCGCCCCGGGCGGGTCCGGCGACACGTTCCCGATTCGTTCGATCATCGAGAAGCCCTCGGTGTCCCGAGCCCCAAGCAGACTGGCGGTGGCCGGGCGCTACGTGTTCTCGTCAAGGATCTTCGAGACCATCCGACGCGTACGCCCAAACGAACAGGGCGAGATTCAGATCACGGACGCGATCCGCTGGTTAGCTGAGAACGGCGGCCGGGTCCTTGGAGTACGATTCCGTCAAGACGAGAAGCGATACGACATCGGGAACGTGCGGAGTTATTTCGAGACATTCGTTGATTTCGCATTGGCTGATCCGGAGCACGGTGCTTGGATTCGGAAGTCCTTGTCGACATTGCCCGACGAGACCAGTGCCGACGAGGCTGAAGTCGTCAATGGCGTCATCATGGAAGTATCGATTCGCAACGACGGATCGCTTAGGGTACCGGTCGGATTCTGGAGTACCAGTGTCCGGCATGTAGACGTCGCGATCGACGAGAAGACGCAAACACTTACCATCACTCCAGCCGCCAAGGGGCTCGTCGCGCGGTGGAAGGGAGAGACGGCACCGCGGGTCGCCGTCCGCGGCTCGATCAAGCGCATGGGGCTTTCCATCAAGGACTGCGTGGGCCGGTTCCCGATCAGCCGAAGGGCTGGTGGTGCATTGGTGGTTAACCTTGCCAGCGGACCGACCAAGGGACTTCTCCCCCGAGGCTGCAGTGCCAAGAACCCTGCCAAGTAGTGCCCGGCGGTAGGGCCAACCTCTCTTGATTGCAACTCCTCCTGCGGCTACTGTTACGCAGTGGATCCGATCACGGTTCCGGCGCGGTCCGAGATGACGGCGAGTGCTATGCAACGCCTCGAGGCCAAGGCCCAAACCATGCCAGAACGCGTCGGGACCGTCCTAGGGTCCTTGTCTGGTGCTAAGCCTTCCATTTGAGTCAAGCATCGGCACCCTTAGACTGGCCGTCTGATGGATGCCGGAATTCCTGGTCCAAGTGGTCAAGCGGGCCCGTCGTTGTGCAGCGGCTGGGGCTCGCGCTCGCTTCGTCAACATGGGATCGTTGGTCTGAGGCGGAGCCTCGCAAGGTGATATCGTGGTAATCGAAGGCGTATGCCTTGAGCTGGCATGGGATGACGCACGTGACGACGCATGGACTCAGACGATCACACTGCGGTGCTTGCTTGCGTCCGTACAGTAGGAATTCGAATCCGCCTGCGCCAAGGAACACACTTCTTACGGATAGCCTAGATCATCAGTTGTGGGCTGTCGAAGTTACGGGGAATTACGCCGCGATACGGGGCGTTCACCCTACGTGCGCAAAGCCGCGCCCGATAGCTACGTCCGGTCATTTCTACAGGGAACGGAAGTGCTGCCGCAAGCGGGGGCTAGTCGGTGTCGGCCCCGCCGACGTGAAGCTTACACCCGCGGAGTCGCCGCATTAAGGGCGGAATCGTGTTCGACTTACCCGTGGCCCGCACCTGCGATTGTCCGCCCGGCAAGCTCAATTGCCTGTCGGCGAAGGACTGGCTGAAGTCTCAGATAGGCGTGTGGCAAGTTGCCTACGAGGGGCGCGACATTCGGGACAAGGACGTGCATCCGGCCACATTCCCTATAGCTCTAGCGCGGCGTGTCATCACCACCTTCACTCATCAGGGAGAGTTGGTGGTCGATCCGTTCTGCGGTTCCGGCACGTCGTTGGTCGCCGCTCAGGATACCGATAGGAACGCTATCGGCTGTGATCTGTCGGTTCGGTACGTGAGGTTGGCGCAGGGACGCCTGCAGAGACGCCTCTGGGCTTCGGATCAAGTTGCTATCCACGAGGACGCCAGACGCCTTCCGGCACTTCTGAAGGACGGGGCGGCGTCCTTGATTTGGACTTCTCCGCCGTATGCCGACATGCTCGCCACGCCCAAGCGGAACAAGTCCCGCCGAGACCGAAAGAACAACCAATTGGGCCGGATCGAGCAGTACTCTCAGGACGCAGGCGATTTAGGCACTTTGTCGCCGGACGCCTACCGGACTGCGATGGGCGACGTGTTTGAAGGCTTGCTTCCGAAGTTGCGGCCAGGTGCTCACTGCGTCATCAACGTCAACGACCTATGGCGTGACGGCAAGCGAATCACCATCCACGTGGACCTGATCGAGGAACTCCGGCGAAGGGGCTACGAATTTGTGAACACGATCATATGGGATCGGAGACCACTGGTGAACAGAACCGGAATTTTCGGCTGGCCCAAGACCTACATCACCATGACCGTCACTTTTGAGTACATCCTCGACTTCATTCGTCCCACCTAAAACCAGAACGGCTATGGCTACCCGCATAGAACCGTGAACACCACGGACAGAACCACACATCGTTCTGGCCTCGATCCAGAGAACTGGCAACGCCGAAATGGACAAGAGGAACCCGTGCGTCGTGCTGGGGCACCGCACCCCAGTGTGAGGTAGACCCGCCCGGCAGCTTGTTCGTTCCAGCCGGTAGCAATCGGAGCGGTCCGTGGAGGTAACGAAATGGACTGAAGCACTTCGGTGGAACAGGGCCGCGTTGGTCGGCTCAGCGAGCGCGCAGTTCGTAACGCGAGTGAACGCTGAGCAAGCCTCGAAACTGTCAACGCGGAGGCCGCCCCGCCATGATCACGCGGGAGTGCGCTAGCGACTGGCACCGCCCAGTGGGGCGTGAACGAGAAAGGCCGGTCGTCTCCGCCGGGATGTTGGCGACAGCCCGAATACGCCGGGAGGTGGATGCAACCCGTCCAGCACTCTCTCCGGCACAGTTCCGACATAAAGACCCAGCGAGGGGAAATCTGCACGCTGGTTTCGACGAGCCGGGAGAGGAAACGGAGTTGAAGTGGAGTGCGAGGCACAGGTGGGATGGCGCTGGACGCCGGAATCCGTGCTCCCTCCACCGCTCGACCGGCGCGCCTCCTCGCCTCTGCGAGGATCAGTGGATCGCTGGCTAGACTGATGCCGCCTACCTGCCCGTCGATAGACCCTGGACGCCGACAGCCATCGTTGCCGGCCGAGCCAATCTCTCATTGCGGCGAAGCGCCGAAGCGACGTGGTCGCGTGGCTCTACGAAGGTTCCGCTGTACGAACAGGTAAAATAGTTCCAGCGGCTCCGTTGCGAGTGTTCCAGTGCGAGAGGCTAGTGTCAAGAATCCACTTGCGGCTTCGCCCGAGGTGATCTCAGTTATGGTTGATCGCATTGTCAAGGGGTTCCGGCCGTTGCGTGTGATCCTCTTCGGCTCTTGGGCGCGCGGCACAGCGAATCAATGGAGCGACGTAGACCTGCTCGTGATCTTTCCCGCTCTGGACGACAAACGAGAGATGGCGATCAACATACGGCACTCGTTGGATGAACTCTCCGTCTGCAAGGACATCCTTGTCTCGACGCCTGATGAAATCAGTCGCCGTGGTCACATCATCGGATCAGTGCTGCGTTCGGCCCTTCGCGATGGCAAGGTCTTGTATGAGCAGGGAAGATCGAATCAGTGAAGGCCGGTTGTGGTTGCGGTACGCGACCGAAGACTTGGCTCATGCGATTCACGGATTGACTGAGGATACATCTCGGCCACGGCATGTTTGTTGGCACGCACAGCAGGCTGCAGAGAAGGCACTGAAGGCGGCGTTGATCCTTGAAGGCAAGGACTTCCCGTTCACTCATGACCTAGCGGCGTTGACTAAACTTCTACCGGAGACCTGGCCTGTGCGACGCGCTCGCATCAAGTTTCCTCTTTTGACGCAGTGGGCTGTCGAGAGCAGATATCCAGGTGACTGGAGAGAATCGACGGAGGTGGATGCCGAAGAAAGCCGTCGACCGGGCGCGACGAGTTCACGATTCAGTGCTGGCCGAGTTCAAACGAAGACTTGGCGATGCAACGCCATCGGAATAGCGACAGAGTTGAGTTGGGCCGGGACTCTGTGCCCATCGATACGACTGTCGCTGCTTGGACAGGCTCCGAACGACTCGGCGATTCACTGAACCCTGAGAGTAGGTTGAGGAAGCTCCGCATTGGTCTCCATGGGGTTTCAGGTTGGCCATCCGGGACCGCTGGAGCGTCGCTCCGAGTCTCGGCCTAATCATGCAACCGTGGCGACCGCAGGCGCGACGATCCGATGTGTCTGGATCGAATCCATGGCGACCATGGCCCGACCCCGTTACATCGCAGCACGAAACTGGGCGAATCTCTCTTCAAGCCGTTCCGGATCCGGGCAATCGATGCCTCTCTTTGGCAAGAGTATGCGATTCCCGTCGACACCCTTCAAGGCTTCAAGCATGGGCCCATCATGCAGGTCCAGTAACTTATCGGACACGTGGATCCGGTAGTCGGGATCGACGCCAATCAGATTGCTGTCGAAGGCGGCATGGTGAATCTTGGTGAGTGGCAGTCCGTTGCAGACTACAGGCTGTCCAAGCGTCTTGTGCTTGTCCTCGACGATGTGCGCTGCATCCAACAGCCTCGTTTCGCGCAATCCCGATATCGCGCAGCAATTGTCATAAGCATCCATCACGGCCGCTCTGAAAATAGCTTGGTGCGCCCGCTGCTGCGTCTGGCTCAAGTAGTAGCGACGGTCGTCGGTCGGTTCGAATGGCCTTTGTTCAACTATCGATGTTGGAGTACCGACTAACTTTCCTGGTCCAACTTGGCATATGCCGCTTCGAGCGTCCCAGCCATAGACGAATGCTGGAGCGATGGGCACGTAACGCTCCGGAGAGAGACCCATGAAGTAAATGATCGGGGTCTTGTCAGTCCAGGCATGCTTCAACAGGAGGTTACCCGAAGCGTTCGGCCCGCCAGCCATCATCGCGTAGTCGAAGTACTCTCGCTCCTCGAAAATCGATTGTTGAACTTGGTGCTGGTCGTCGTACCAGACTCGCCGACCGGGCCTCGGTGTGACTGTCTTGATGGAAAGCAACGTGCGCATCTGACGCGGCTTGAATATGCCTCTGGCCTTGGTCGCCAAGTGAACCTTCCCTCCACTGAATACGAATCCGCGGTTGATCTCGGACCACGGAATCGCTTGATGGATGCGTTCGAGCGCGAGGACGTGCTCAAGCGCCCTGCTACGAATCTCTCGATCTAGCGCAGGTTCAGCCATTCGCAGTCTGGGATTGCCCGTGACACACGAGCCGCGCTCCGTACGCTCGGGAATCCTCGTCTGCGTTGCCGCGACAGCGTGCAGGCTCGAAGATCATGGCTGGCAGGCAGGCCGATTTGCAAGGCTTCATCTCTTCTGCGCAGATCCGTCGCTTCAAGAGGCTCGGCACCATCTCTAGAGGGATCAACTAGCCATCACGGCAGCACGCTCAGGAAACCTGCAGTTGGACCGCGGTATACGAGCGTGCTGGCAACTCGAACGTCATGGCGGTCGATGGAGGCGGGACATCGAATGCTTGACCCACCACGTTGCTAGGGTTCTCGAATGTGTTGACTGCCTTGAGGTCTGATCCAGTGATTGTCTCTGAACGCAGCACCTTGCTAGGAGTCACGCCTTCAAACCGCACTTCGACGATTCGATCCTTCTCGAGGTCGCGGTTCAGCATGAGGATGCCGCAACGCCCCGATTCGGCGTCCAACGTAGCGGCTACGTCGAGATACGGTGTATCGCTGTCGGTAGGTGCTGGGCTAGGAATGTACGGGGCATCGAACTTGCGCTTGATACGGTAGGTCTCCGACTCCACGAGCAGGTCGAGAACATCCCCTTTCGCGTACTGGATACCCCACGCGTACGGATAGTAGATCGTCTGGCGCAGGACACCGGTCTTGCTGGTCACTAGGGCGGCGATCACGTTGATGATTTGCGCGAGGCAGCCGATCTTGACCCGTTCGGCCTGCCGCAGCAGAGTGTTTACCATCCCCCCGACAAGCAGCGCGTCTTCAAGGTTGTAGACCTCCTCTAGCAGCGGTGGGGCGAATTGGCCGCGTCCGTTCGTGTGATCCCCGCTACGCGCCCGGTACCAGACGTTCCATTCGTCAAACGATAGCCAGAGCTTCTTCGGCGACCGCAGCATTCCGCGCACGTAGTCGCAAACGGCGATGGTCTCTTGGATCTGAAGGTCCATGTCGAGGTTCAAGGCGAGGAAGCGTGCTGAGTCTCCCCCTGTCTCGTCAGGCGCGTTGCTGTAGTAACGGTGCAGCGACAGCCCGTCGACCTCCGGATAGCATTCTTCCAGCGTCTCGCGATCCCACACCAAGTAGGTAGGCATGAACGGACCGCTAGACCCGCACGCGATCAGTTCCGTGGATGGATCGATGGAGCGGATCTGACGGGCTGCGTCGCGGGCCTTGCGTCCGTACTCCCTCGCCGGTATGTGGCCGATCTGCCAAAACCCGTCCATCTCGTTGCCGAGGCACCATCTCTTGACGGCATGCGGGCGGTCGTAGCCGTGATCTCGCCTAAGATCGCTCCAGCGTGTTCCTTTCTCGACATTGCAATACTCGACGAGTGCTGCCGAGGTCTCCGGCGTGCCCGTGCCGAGGTTCGTTGCCAACAATGGCTCGGTGCCGATCAGCTTGCACCAGTCGATGAACTCGTTGGTCCCGAACTGGTTCGTTTCGAGCGAGTTCCATGCACGTTCCAAGACCGTCGGTCGATCCTTCTTCGGGCCGACGCCGTGAAGCCAGTCGTAGCCCGATACGAAGTTGCCTCCTGGGTAGCGCATGATCGGGCAACGCAGTTCCTGCATTTCGCGGACAACGTCCTTGCGGTACCCGCGGTCGTCGGCCAAGTCCGAGCCCGGCTCGTAGACGCCGCCGTAGATGGCGCGACCGAGATGCTCCAAGAACGCACCCATCAGGCGCGGGTCCATCGCAGCGCGCTTGCGGTTCGCGTCGAGGTAGACCCTTGCCGTGCTCCCGCTCGATTGGGCGTAGCCAAGACTGCTCAGCCAACCCCCAGCGGCAAGTGCCGGGGTGGAACCTGCGATTGTCGACAGGAAGTTGCGACGGGTCGTGTCAGGCATGTACGGGGGCGCGCTACTTTCGGCGGTAGGATCGCAAAGTTGGCCGTTGAATAGCAACCTTGCGAGGTGTCACTGCCTTGGCTATTCTGACTTGGGCGGGAAGTCCGACCTTGTACGATTCGCTTCGTCTTGTGCAGCGGGACGCTCCAAGCGACCAATGCCACTTCCTCATAGGTTCATTCGACTTGCTCTAGCAACGGCTCTTGCATGCTTGGCGACCGTCGCTCAGGCCCCGCTAGACCACGTTCAGGAGTCTCTCCGTCTCATGCAGGAGGGTGATCTTCCCCTAGCGGCAGACGCAGCGAAATTGGCACTTGAGTATCCAGAGACCAAAGCTGTCGCGACCGCGATTCTGGGTTCGATCCGCGTACAGCAGAACCAGCTCAGCGAGGGAGTGGAATTGCTGAGACAGGCGGTCGATGCCGATGCGAATCTGCTGGGCGCTCGCCTCAACCTCGCTCAGGCATACGAACTCCTTGAGCGGCCGGACAAGGCAGAGTCGATGTATCGCAGTGTGTTGGCCAAGGCGTCTGACAACACCGTCGCGCGACTCGCGATGATCAAATTGGCGAGCCGCAAGGGCCGCCATCGAGAAGCCATCGACTTGGCCTCGCCGGTCGAGACCGTACTTCGCTCATCCCCGGATGGTTTGCTGGCTCTGGCATCTTCCTATGTTGGCGTGGGGGAGCGAGACACGGCGCGGTCGCTGATCGATGACTGGAATCGACTCGGTGGCGTCGCGCCGGACTGGACTATCAAGTTCGCAAAGTCACTGGCGAACGGAGGCTTGACCAGCGAAGCGATCGCGATCATCGAGGCGCTGAAGGCCGAAGGGTACGCATCGTTCGAGCTTGCGTTCAATCTGGCCGACCTGTACCTCCTCAAGGAAGATTCCAATCGGGCGACCGAGAACTACGAACTGGCCCTGACCTATGACGATCAGTCGCTTCCCGCGCTCCGTCAGGTGGCTCGGATCGCGGAGGAGGCTGGAGACTACGAGAAAGCCATGGCCTTCTTGATTCGTGCGAAGCTTGAAGCGCCTGACGACCCCGATGTGCTCTTCGCTTTCGGAACCGTCGCTCTCCGCATGGAACTCCTCCAAGATGGCACGAACGCCTTGGAGCGGGCCCGCGAATTGCGTCCCGACCACAAGTCCACGCGCTACTGGCTCGGCACGGCGCGCGGCGCGAACCGCGAATTCGACGCCGCATTGGAACTGTACGAGGGCTTGCTCGCCGAGGTGCCCGACGATCCCATGCTGCACTACGCCGTGGGTTCGGTTCATTACCTCAAGGTGGAGTTCGACGCGGCGGTCGAGTATCTTCGGGAGAGTTGCCGACTCGACCCCGATCAACTCATGTCGTACTACTTCCTAGCCATGATCGAGCAGAAGCAAGGGCGGGACGCAGAGGCGATCAAGAGCTTCGAGTCGATACTGGAACGGTATCCCGACCACGCGCTGTCCCATGAGGGCCTAGCGGTTTCGCTAATGAAGGAAGCGCGTTACGCCGAGGCACGCGAGAGGTTCGAGCGCGCGCTCGCATTGAATCCTCAATCTGCGAGAGCCAGTTACCAGCTCGGTCAGCTCTTGGTCCGGATGGGAATGCGCGAGGAAGCGCAGCGACAGCTTGCCGATGCCAAGAGCTTGCGCGAGGACGAGGAGCGGTCGCAGTTGGTGCGGACGCTGCTCAACCCTCACTAGGTTGCGAGACCGGCGGGATTCGCGATGCCACGGGATTCGAGAGCTTCCCGGAACCTCCGCGCGGCCCTTGGCTCGAGCGTGCGACAAATCGCATTTCGAATTGCGCGGTCGGCCGCGCTCGTATTAGCTTGCGTAGCGCTTTGGTCTCCATTCGACTCGCTCGCCCAACCGGCCGAGGCGTCGGATCACTACCAGCGCGGTCTGCAACTTCTCGAGCGGCAGTTGTGGGATCCGGCCATCGTCGAATTCCGCGAAGCTCTCAAGCTTGATCCGGAGCTTGCCAACGCGCATACCGCCATCGGAATCGCGTACAGCAATCAAGACGCCTTGGATCTGGCGCTGGAGGCGTTCTCAGACGCGCTCGAAATCACGCCGGAGTCGGCTGACGCCCGCTTCAACCTAGGCTTGGCACTGCGAAACGCCGGGCGGTTAGATGAGGGTCTAGCTGAAATCAAGGCTGCTGTCAGCCGAGACCCGGAATCTGAACGGATGCGATTGGAACTCGGACTCGCTTTGCAGCGGGACGGGCTCTGGGAGGAGTCGATCGAAGAATTCCGAGAGATTCTGAAGCGCGACTCGAAATCTGCGCTCGCCCACTACTGGCTAGGAATCGCGTACCAAGAGCAAAAGGACTTTCAAAACGCCATCGACCAGTTTCGGCGGGCTGTCGAATCGGATGGCGACCTTGTTCGAGCGCGCAACAGCTTGGGTGCGGTGCTTGCGGATTCCGGCGACATGCAC
Organism: Bryobacterales bacterium; assembly: GCA_965242625.1. GTDB lineage: Bacteria > Acidobacteriota > Terriglobia > Bryobacterales > UBA6623 > VXMF01. Next base: position 4,367,866 of record CBDEST010000005.1, read on the forward strand.
GCTGCGGTCACGGAGTTCCGCAAAGCGATCGAACTGCAGCCCGATGATCTGGAACTTCGCATGAATCTCGGCGTGGCACTCAGGACCGTTGGCGAAAGCGCACAGGCAGTCGAGCAGTTCGAATTCGTGCTGGATCGCGTGAGGCAGTCCAGCCAGTTGGAAGCCGACGCACAGCCCTTGCCGATGCCGTCGGTCGCGGAGGTGTTTCACCAGCTCGCGAAAGCGCGGCAGCCGCTTGACCTCGCGGTCGCGGTAGCCGATTACGAAGAGGCCCTCGCCATCAATCCCCAGCGTCGCGTGTCCTACTACGGCCTTGGACAGGCCCTCAAGCGACTCGCCGCAAGCGCGAGGCGTCAGCGGGGGAGGCGTTCGCGAGTCTCGGCTCCTGAAGCGGAGGGCCTAGTCGAGGAGGCGCGCCAAGCCATCGGGCACGGCGATATCCAAGCAGCCCGGGAAGGGCTCGACGAGGCGGTCGCCTTGGCACCCGAGTACGCACCGGCTCGCGATGCGTTGGGATTCGTCCTTGGCAGGCAGGGCGATCTGGAGGGATCCGTCCGCGAGTTGACCAAGTCGGTGGAATTGGATCCGGAGTCCGCCGAGTCCCGCTACCATCTCGGCGTTGCGCTGTGGTACCAAGGGCGTCGCGATGACGCTACGGAACAGTTGGAACGGGCAGTGCGCCTCGATCCGGCGAACCCCGAGGCGTGCGCCTTCCTTGGCATGGCGTACGGCGAGCTCAAACAGCAAGGTGACGCTCGTAGGTTCCTCGCTAGGGCCATCGCGTTGGCGGGCGAGCGACCGCAGCCCTACTTCGACCTTGGCGTCGTTTATCTCCGCACGGGACGGCCCGATCCCGCCCTCGGGCTGTTCGAGGCCGGGTTGAATCTCCCGGCCGGAGCGGATTCGATTCCCGATTTGGACGCACCGATCGAGCTTCTCCGATCACAGAGCGAAGAGGGACGCTCCCTCCCGGAGATGCATAACGTCCTCGGTCGCCTCCTCGGCCGAGCGGGAGCCGACTCGCAGCAAGTCATCTCTGAATTTCGCTTGGCGGTCAAGCTGCGGCCCGGCTTTGTCGAGGCGCACAACAACTTGGGCTTGGCGTTGACTCAAACCGACCAAACTACCGAGGCGGTCCGGGCATTCGAGGAGGCACTGCGACTGGATCCCGACTTCGTCGACGCACGTGCGAATTTGGGTGGCGTTTTGGTCGTTGTGGACGCGGACAGGGCGGTCCGCGAGCTACAGCAGGCATTGGAAGCGAATCCGAGCCACATGAACGCTCACTTCAACCTCAGTCGCGCCTACAACTCGCTGGGGCAGCGTCCGAAGGAGATCGAGCATCTCGAGGCCTCGTTGAAGATTGACAGCAATTTCGCGAGAGCCCATTTCGCCTTAGGCAAGGCGCTGATCGCGGAGCGACGCACCGACCAAGCCGTTGCGCACTTGGAGCGTGCGGTTGCACTCGATTCCTCGCTTGGGGAAGCCCGCTATCAACTAGGGCTCGCTCTGGTGCGGGCCGGGCAGCCAGAGGAAGCGCGTCGACAGCTCGAAGCGAGTCGGCCGCTCATATCTGAGAGCCAGCGGCGCGAGACGGCGACCGTGTTCCTACGCGAGGCGCAGAGTGCCCTAGAGGGAGGGGAAGTGAATGTCGCCGTGGACAAGTTGCGCCAGGTTGTCCGATTGGCTCCTGACTCCGCAGCGGTGCGGCTGACGCTAGCGGATGCGTTGTCCCGACGAGGTGACGCGACCGAGGCTGCCGAGGCGTACCGAGCCGCTCTTGACATGCGACCGGATTCATTCGTGGCGGCATTGGGGCTGGGCCGGTCACTGCTCTCGATGGGGCAGGGAACGGACGCGGTCGCGGTGTTGCGGACTGCGGTCAGCTTGCGACCATCGGCGGTTGAGGCGCACGAGGCGATGGCCGCCGCGCTGTCTCAAGATGGGGACGAGGAGTCCGCACTGGATGCGTTTCGCGAAGTGATCAAGCTCGCCCCGGAGAACGCAACCGCCCGCCGGGAGATCGAACGACTCGAGAAGAGAATCCGCTCCCGACGGAGCGCGGCGTTGCTGTCAGTGGACACGGTGGCGAGCGTTCCGTTTGCCGGTTTGGATCTGACCGCGGGAGCGCCAGGCGCCGGGATCAAGATCAAGGAATTCGAATCCCTGATTCGCCGAGGGGAATTCGCTCGGGCAGAGGCGGGCTTGCGGGAGTTCGTGGCGAACCGTCCCGATTTTTCATGGGGGCATTACGCCCTCGGCTATGTCCTGTTCGCTCAGAAAAAGATCGGCGCGGCGATCGGTTCGCTCGCGCGCTCCTTGAAGCTCAACATCCAGAATGCGGAAGCCCATAAGATTCTGGGCCGCGTGATGATGATCATCGGGCAGTTTGACCGCGCTCGCGTAGAGTTTGAGTTCGCCGCCCGCCTGAAGCCCGAATCCGCGGAAATCCGCTACAACCTCGGAAAGCTCTATTCAGCCCAAGACAATTTCCCGGCGGCCCGGAAAGCTCTCGAGCATGCCTTGCGGTTGGAGCCGTCGTACGTGGAAGCGCATAACGCATTGGGCTTTGTCCTCGAGTCCTCGGGTCTGGACGACAAGGCTGTCGCGAGTTATCGGAGGGCGATGGAACTGAGCGAGTCCGCGGGGCAGCCGTTCGCCGCTCCGTACGTGAACGTGGCCGCCTTCTATAACCGCAAGAACCAGACCCGCGAAGCGTTGGAGTACGCCGCGAAGGCTCTCGAGATCGATCCCAAGTCGGATCTGGCGTTGTTCCAAGCCGCCAAGGCGTATCGTGCCGAGAAGCGCTGGCAGGAGGCCGCTGACGCCCTTGAAGAAGCGATTGGGATCAATGCCCGGGTCTCGCGCTATCACTACGTCCTCGGCCTGTGTCTCCGGCATCTCGGGCGCGCCGACGAGAGTCGTGCATCGATCGAGACGTTCGAGCACTTGGAACGAGAAGCGGCCGCCTTGGAAAGTAAGCGGCGGGAAGCGCAAGGAAGAGGGAACTGACCGCGCTGTCAGTTCGACCAGCCTCTAGTCGCGGGCGTACCGAGCGAGAAACCCCATCATGACGCGGGTGCTCTCGTCGCCGTCCACTCCAAGGTAGGTGTCCAGTGGCGAGTGAGCACGGCCCTTCGCCTCGTGAACGATCGCTTCAACCCCTGCGGTCTTGAGTTTGGCCGCTAGAGGTTTCACCTGCTCGTCCATCGTCGCCCGGCCGTCCGACACGAATAGCAAGAACGGGGGAATCCCATTGCCCGCTTCGATGTGATGCCAAGGCGAGACATGTGCCCAATCCGCAGGGTCGGTGCCGAACGCCTGCGCTTGAAGCCCTTGGGCGGTCTTCATTTGGAGGGGCACGTTGTACATCGCGGTGTCAATCGCGATCACGCCGCTCAGGTCGTGCAACGATCCATCCGCAGACTCCATGAAAGTCTCGTTGGCACCGACTGTAGCGACCAAATGGGCCCCCGCCGAGTGCCCCATGAGTACGATCGTCGATCCGTCGCCGCCGTACTTCGCGGCATTCCGTTTCATCCAGACCGTCGCAGTCGCTACGTCTTGCGCCATTTCGGAGAGGGTTGCATCGGGCCGGAACCGATAATTCATCGATGCGAACAGGTAGCCTCGCGGTACGAGCGCCGCTGGCTTGAACAAGGCCCGCATCTTGTCGCCGCGCACCCACCCGCCACCGTGTACATAGAGGACCACCGGAGCTGCCTGCAAGCCCTCTCGGAGGAAGATATCGAGGCTCAATCGACTGCGGTCGACCCCTGGCTTGGTGTCGTAGGCCAGATCTGCAATGCGAACCACACCGCGCTCCTTGCGCAGCTCCTCGGCGTCTCGGGACGCCCACTGATTGTTCCGCGCACCATCGGGGGTGACATAGGCGCGGAGGGTCGAATTCGGCCAGTATCCGAACGGGGAAAGTCCACTGACGCGATGCCTCTCTGCCATCCGCTCCCGGAAGCTTGAAACGGCGGGTTCCGCCGGAGCCGGTTGCTCCAAGTACCGAGCGAGAAAGCGAAACCGGTCTCGCGAGCGTTCGGTGATCGTGCTGCCTACGTGATCCGCCCACCGGACGAGCCGATACTCGTGCCGCAGTCGGTGGCGCCAGAGCAATCGGTGCAAGTAATCGACTCCCTCCATGAATCCGAGGCCGTCTTCATCGCCCACTTCGATATAGATCGCGGTATCGGCAAGTCGCGCGGGATCGCTGGAAACAATCGATGCGGGGTTCTCCAGTTCAAACTTCGCATCGTCGAACGGGTCGCCGAACAGTGCCGCGATGCTCTCCGGTGGGCGGATCTTGTTTCGATCCGGGACTTGGTCCCAAGTCAGGCCTGGCCACACGCCGGGTTCCATCGCGGCCACCGCACCGAATGTCTGGGGATACTTGAATCCCAGCCGCAGGCTGCCGAAGCCGCCCATCGAAATCCCTGTCAACATCGTCGTCTCGCGGTCGGTGCTGACGCGGTAATTCCTGCGCAAGTGGGGCAAGAACTCCGCCATGAGGAACGCTTCCCAGCGATCCTTGCCGTCGTAGCTGTCCATGTAGATCGAACCCCGAGCGACTGACGGGGCTGCGATGACCATCTTCGGAAGATCGCCAGCAGCCCACATTTCGTCGACCTGACTTCGGAACCTCACGATCTGCTCGCGGTCGCCTCCCGAGCCGTGCAGCATCAGCAGGAGCGGAAGGCGAGGCCCTGCGGATGCGTACTCGTCCGGTAGCAGTACCGCGTACTCTACGCTGCCGCTTTCAACCAAACTTGTCGGCAGGGACTCGCGGACGATCTCGGAACCCTGAGCCTGAATCGCGATAACGGAAACTGCCAGGCCGAGCGCGAACCCCTTTCGCACGAACGACCGGACCGCCCCACGGAGGTTGGCGAGTGCCGTGCTTGGGCCCGTTGCAGACTGCATCAAATAATCCTTTCGCAAATGTGCCGAACACAGAATCGGAGCGTTGAAAAGTATCGCACGAGATCCGCTCAGAGCAGCGCGGGTGGCAACGCCAGCGGACCTGGGGCTGAGAGCCGAAGCGTTGGAGTTTGCGCCGCAACCTAGCGGCGGCTGGTGCGTGCGGGGCAGGGAAGCCACATCATCGCGACCGCGGTCAATCGACAATGCCTTCGCCTTCCACGATCCGAATGCTCCGATTCCCTTGCACGCTCTCGAAACTCTCGGTGTCACCGGTTGGCCAATGCACCGTGACTGCGTCGGCTGCGCGCGCCGCCCCAAGTCCAAAATGCAGGCGCAAGTCATTCTGCGAGTAGTAGCTGGTGCCGCTCGAGACTTCGTCGATCTGAACGTGGTCTCCGGTTCGGACTGTGACGCGAGCGCCGATCGCAGAGCGGTTCGACTGCGTGCCAACGCACTTGACGGTGAGCCAACCGTTGTCCGAGGGGGTTTCGTTACGTAGCAGCGATGGAGCGGCGTCTAGGTTGTTGACTACGACATCCACGCGACCGTCATTGTCGAAGTCACCGAACGCGCACCCGCGACTGACTCTGGGAGTGGTGATGCCCGAGCCAGCCTGACTGGACACATCGCGGAAGCGAGCGCCGCCGAGATTGCGATAGAGGACCTTCCGTTGGTTGTAAGTCACGTGCAACCCGCTGCCATCGACAGACGGATACACATGGCCGTTCGCGAGGAAGATGTCCTTCCACCCATCGTTGTCGAAATCAAGGAATCCTGACCCGAAGCCGAGGTACTTCGTATTGATTCCCAAGCCGAGTTCCGAACTCGCGTCGAAGAAGGTTCCATCGCCGTTGTTCCAATACAGGGTGGTGATCTGGTCGGAAAAGTTAGTGCGCACGATATCCAGCCAGCCATCCCCGTCAAAGTCGGCCACGCCCACTCCCATGCCTCCCAGCGCCTCGCCGTTTTCGTCGAAGGCGCAACCTGCAGCGACACCGATCTCGCTGAACGTACCGTCCTTATTGTTTCGATACAGCAGACTCGGGGCAGTGTCGCACGCCACGTAGATGTCCGGCCAGCCATCGTTGTTGAAATCCGCCGCTGCCGCGCCCATGCCGTACGCACCGACAGGGCGCCAGTTCGCCCTCGTGAAGGAAGGCTGCGATGGCCCGCGCGGGTTGGTGATGCCCGCTTGTTCCGAAACGTCCTCGAACGTGCCGTCGCCGCGATTGCGATAGAGCAGGTTCGTGCCTCCCGCGAATCCCTGCGGACCGCACGCGACCTTCAGGTCGTTGTACCAGCATGCCTCCGCGCCACCGGGCTCCGGCGAGATGTCGGGGCTGAAGCTCACGTAGTTCGATACGAACAAGTCGAGGTGTCCGTCACGGTCGTAATCGAGGAAGCAGCATCCCGCTCCCCAGCGGTCGCCGCTGCCAGCCACTCCCGCGTCTTCGGCTACCTCTTCAAATGTTCCGTCGCCGTTGTTCCGGTAAAGGACGTTCCTGCCCCAGTAGCTCACGAAGAGGTCGTCGAACCCGTCGTTGTCGAAATCTCCTACGCAGCAGCCTTGACCCCATCCCGAGTGCGTCAGGCCCGCTTCGCGCGTGACGTCCGTGAACGTGCCGTCGCGGTTGTTGTGGAACAGATAGCTGGTCGGGGGAGCGCCGTTCGCCGAGGCTTGGAACGACGTCCCGTTCACCACGAAAATGTCCGGCCAGCCGTCGTGGTCGTAATCAAAGAAGGCAATGCCGCCGCCCATCAATTCCAGCAGGAACCGCTTGTCCGCGGGGTCGCCGAAGCGATTGACGGCCGCCCCCAGTCCGGCTTGGGAAGCGATGTCCACGAACTTGGCGACCGGCACCGATTCGGCACGGGCCTGGCCATGACCACCCAGCAATACCTCAAGCACCCGACCGGTCGCATTGCGGGGCAGGGCCGTTGTCAAGTGCGCGCCGTAAGCAGCCCCGCACGCGCTGCCGAGCAGCCGAATGAAACTCCGGCGCGAACGCGGGGCAGCTCGACCGTAAGGGCTCGTTATTTGACCCATCCGTGAATCAGCGTGGGGGTTGCCGGACGAATGCCGGAGCATACTCCGCTCTTCGAAGTATCGTGCGTTGAGGACGAAGACTCGATGCCATGCCGATGACCTCGCGTTGTCAAGATTTGTCGGGAATGCCCTGTCCTGGCTAGGTCGAGCGACGCAGGGTCGCTTTCTCAGCAGGCAGCATGCGGCACTCCAAGAAAAGGGGCTCCGATGCCGAACGGCATCGGAGCCCCGAGTGAAGCAATGTGCCCGAGTCTAGAAGTCCAGTCGCAAGGCGAACTGGATCGACCGCGGGATGTTGCACTGTCGTGACACGAGTCCGAAGGCCCCCGCGCTCCAGTTGGAATTGGGCGCGCAGAAGACAGTGCGGTTGAAGATGTTCCCCAGATTCGTTTCGAACCGCGCCTTGAGGGTCTCGGTGAGCCAGATGTCCTTGAAGATACTCAGGTCTTCCGAGATGTTCGCGAAACCCCGTACCGTTCCGTCGTTGATCGGTGCGTCTCCGAAATTGAGCGGGCCGGGATCCGTCCACGCGTCCCTGCTGAGGAAGCGATGCTCGTTCGGGTCGAAGCCGCTGATATTCGTGTTGCCTTCCGCACCCGAAACCCTGTTGGGCCGCTTCTGGGCGTTGAAGAGGAGGCCTCCGAGATCGTTGGCCATGGCGACGTTTATCGGTCGGCCTCCGTCATATCGCAGGATGCCCGACAGACTCCAGCCCCCGACGAGCCGGGCCGCCCCGGCCTTCTTGTTGCGCATGAACGGCAGCTCGTAGGTCCACGCGATGAAGGCGCTGTTCGGCACGTCGTCGGAACTCAGCGTCTTGACGTGCGGCTCGGTGGGGATCTGGCGTCGCGAGCCCCGCCCGTCGCTGCCTTGGCCGCTCTCGGCTCCATTGCCGAGCAGCTTCGCTCGCGTATACGAGGTGCGGAACTGCAAGCCGTTGGCGAACCGCTTGTCGAGCTTGATTTGGAACGAGTGGTAGGAACTCATGCCGGTCGGGACGCTCCTCCATCTAATGGACTGGATTTGCGGGAACGGGCGCAATGCTTGGGCGACGCTACCGCTGAAGCCGGGATACGGGGATCCAATACCGGCCCCCTGGGCGACCGCCGAGCCGATCGGCGCGTTGAGCACGGCCGCGCCCCGACTCAAGATCGAGGGATCGTTCATGTTGCTCAGCACGCCCATCGAGGTGGGGTGGTTGGTCAGGCGTGTCCCGCGGTTGGCGATGTAGGAGACATCGAGGACCATGTTGTCGCTGAGCTGGCGCTGGACGGTCAGAGACCAATTCTGGTAACGAGGCAGGGTCAGGTCGTCTTCCGCTACGGTGATTGCGTTTTGCCCCAGCGAAATCGTCGGGTCCACCGTCTCCTCCCTTCTGATCAAGTGTCGCGGGATGCCATCATCCCAGTGGTAAGTTGCCGTCAGTCCGTTGTTCGTGTTGTTCGCGGTGGGGAAGTTCGTGAATCCGAGGGTGGGCAGACCCGTGAACTGGCTGTTTGAGACACCGGAGTAATAGACGCCGTAGCCGCCGCGAACGACGGTCTTGTCGTCCATGCGATAGGCAAAGCCGAATCGGGGACCCCAAGCATCTCTCGGCGGACTCTGGAACCTTCGCGAGCCAGTTCGATTAGGCCCGGTGCCGGCAAAGACTTGGGCTCCCAAGCGACCTCCCGCGCCTGGATTCGGTGCATTCAGATCGAATGTCGAGTACATGTCTCGGGCTTCGATCCGGGCGGTCTGATAATCCCAACGCAAGCCGAGCGTCAAGGTCAGGGCGTTCGTGACCTTGCTCTCCACGTTCACCCAAGGTGCGATGTAGCGCTCGTAGAAGGTCGGCTCGGCGGGGATCTCGAATCTTCCGGAATGCGTCTGTCCGAGGATGAACGATGCATACGGGTCCCCTGTGGAGGGTACATTGTTGCCCGCCGCGTCGTACCCGCCAGTTTGCAGGCGGCTAAACGAGAACTGGCCGCCGGGATTCGCGCCCCATTGACGGAACGGGTACTGGTGGTGGCGAAACTCGATCCCCATCTTGATCGTGTTCTTGCCCTTGATCCAGGTCAGATCGTTCGAGAACTGGTAGCGGTTGTTGGTATTGAACCCGGGTCCGCCTTGGCGGCCTCCCCAAGCCCTGCCAAGGCCCGAGTAAGGTGTGTTGCCGCTGAAATTGATCTCGGGCACGCCGGTTCCAGTCTCGATGATCCCTCCGCGGTCGGGGCCCCAGAGCCTTTCCGGCCAGCCAGTGCCGGCGGACAGCGCCTGTCCGCCCATGTACCAGCGGTCGTACGCGAGCGTCGTGTGGTTCACGATGTTGTTCGTGATGATGTAGTCGAACTGCTGGTGCAAGTGATGGGTGGCGATCGTCTGGTTGAACCCCTGTCCGATGTAGTCCGTGTTCTTCTCGAAATCGGTTGTGGAGACGACATCGCAGCCGCCCACGCCGCCGCAACGGCGAGTGGACGGACGGTCGTTCTCGAAGTAGCTGGTTGTCGATCGGAAGTTGTCCGTGAAGGCATGGTCCACGCGGAACAGCACGGTCTGGATGTCGAACGCCCAGGTCTGGTCTCCCGAACCTCCGTGGACATTGAAGGCAGTGCCGGGTCGGTCCGGCTGGACCATCTTGTCCGTGATCATCTGGGCGGCGGTACTGCGCATCGGATGCGAAGCGGGGATCACGTTGTTCGGGAAGGGATCGCGGACAGGGACTCCCTCGACCGTCTGTGTCGACGCCGGATCGAAGATTCCGCCGTCCATGATCGCCCGGCCGAGGATGTCGGTACCGGCCTGAGCGCCGGTCAGCAGCTCGCCGAAGTCGCCGCGCTTGAAGGCGTCGATCGGAGTCGTGTTCGAGTAGCTCGGCAGCGTTCCGGACCGGAAGTCGTAAATGTCCCAGTTGAGGAAGAAGAACGTGCGATTGCGGCCGTCGTAGACCTTCGGAACGACTACCGGGCCGCCGATCGAGCCGCCGTAGTTGTTCTTGCGATCCTTGGGGCGGAACGTCCCGAAGAATCCGCTGGCGTTCAGCGCTTCGTTCGAGAAGTACTCGTAGAGGGAGCCGTGCAGCTGATTGGTGCCGGACTTGCTCGTGTATTCGATGAAGCCCCCGCTCGAGTGGCCGTACTGCGCGGAATACGTGGTGTTGATCACCTTCATCTCGCGGATGCCCTCGATGGGCGGGGCGCTCTCGTGGGTCTGCTGGTGGCCTTCGGCGAAGCCGAACGCCGCGCCGTCGAAGAAATTCTCGGTGGCCATCGTCTGGCCGCCGTTGATCCGCGAGTTGAACTGGCTGCCCTTGAACATCGGGTCGCCGTTCGGCGCCATCGGCGTGTATCCGGGCTGGAGCAGCAGGAGCGATTCCGCGAGGCGGATGTCCGCGCCCATGACTACGGGAAGGTCGTCGTAGTACTTCTCGTCGACCGTGTGGGTCAGGTCGCCCTGCTGCGTGGTGATCATCTCCGAGGCCGCGACCACCTCGACCGTCTCGGTGACGTCACCGAGTTCGAGCGTCGCGTCCTGACGGAAAATCTGGCCGCCGATCAGGATGATCCCGGATCGCCGGAACGTCTTGAACCCGGCGCTCTCCACGCTCACGGTGTACGTGCCCAGCACCAAGGAGGGCGAATTGAAGACCCCGGCCTCGTTCGACTGCAGCTCGGTCGCAAGGCCCGTCCCTTCGTCAAGGATTGTCACGGAGGCGCCGGGAATCAACGCTCCCGTCGGGTCGGCAACGATCCCGGTGATGATCGCTCGATCGGCTCTCTGTGCGAAGAGAGTCGAAGCGAAGACGAACGCCAGACATGTGAGTGTGTAGAGAACTGCTCTCGGCTTCAAACCTGTACCTCCAAAATGAACCGCATCTAGGTCAGATCCCCAACTCTCAGCGTCGGCGTCCCCACCAAGCGGGCGTAAGCACCATACCACGCGCGGATTCGTCATGCAACCAGTTTTTTCGAAAGCCAGTTCTTCCCGACGAGAATGGGCACTCGCGGAAATCGACCTGGAATCGCATTCGAAGGCGTGCGCTCGGCCCCTTGCCGAGAGGCAAGTTCAAAGTAACTTGCACTCTTCGACCTGAGCATGGCATTGACTCGTCGGCAAGGCGGGAAGACAGCGGCCGCGGTTCGCTTCCAACGGACTTGCCTATGAGGTCATGGGCTCGCGTCGCAGTGCTTGGCGACTGGACGCACGACAGGCCGTTGGGCGATCCCCCGCAACCCCTCTTCGTCGATCTCAATCCCCAGACCGGGAGCGGACGGAACGACAAACCGGTGCCCGTCCAATTCGATGCGCCGCTTCAGGAATCGGTTCGCGACATCGAGCACGGAAGGGTTGTACTCGGCGAGGCCGGCCTGCGGGGCCATGGAAGCGAAGTGCAGCGCGGCGGCAATCTGCGGACCCATCGCGATGCTGACGTGCGGGACGAACCGCAGTGCCGGATCCGCGGATGCGGCTAGCGCGAGTGCCTCGGTCAGCCCGAATCGCCCGAGGTCGGGCTGGACCCAGCCGACGCCACCGCCGTTCAGAAGCGGGGCCAATTCATGCCGTGACCGGTAGCTCTCGCCAAGCGCAAGCGGGGTGCGGACCGCTGTCGCGAGATCCGCGTGAGCCGCCACGTCCTCGGGAGGAAACGGGCACTCCAGCCAGAGCACCTTTCGCTTGTCCATCTCGTGGCCGAAGGGCACGGCGGTCGACTCGTTCAGGCGCCAGAGGGCGTCCACGGCCAGCCGGGCGTCAGGCCCCAGACGGTCCCGCAGCAGATCGAGCAAGTCCAATAGCTCTTCGGTCGTGCGGTCGTGAAAGATCTTGAAGATCCGGAACCCCCGCCCCAACGCGTCTTGGGCTTGACCGACTCGCTCTTCGTTCGTATTGCCGCTCAACCCGGACAGATAGGCCGGAACTTGCGGTCGGCTAGTGATCAGCGGCTGCAAATCACGTACCGGCCGCTCGGCAGCCTTGCCGGCAATGTCCCATAGCGCCAGGTCCACGGCGGCCATTGCGTCCAGCATGAATCCGCCTGTCTGTCCTCGCACGCGCATCGTCGCGTACATCCGCTCTCGCAGCTCGGCTATGCCGTCCGGCATTGCCAGGAACGGCTCCCCGGCAATGGCCGGACGGAGCAACTGGTCGATGATCAAGCAGGCGACATCCGGCGCGAGCGGCGCCTGGGCTTCGCCCCAGCCCGCAAGGCCGGATTCGAGCGTCACCTTTACGAGGGCTGCCTCGAATTGAATGGAGTACAGCGAGCCATTTGTACTCGACCACCGGTAATCGAACGCGCTACGCGCCAAGGCCGTGGGCGAACCCGCCGTGCCCCGGACGGTCGTCTGATCCCGCGGCAGGCGGATCGAGAACGTCTCGAGGTCGACGATGCGATCCAAGCGCATGCGTTACGCCGGCCAGACAAGCTCGCGCAGGGCCTGCAGTTCCAAGACTCCCTGCTTGTCGAGGTCGCGGGTCGGATGCCGGACACGCGCCGAGCGAATGACACCTTCGGCAACGAGACTGTGCTTGACGGCGGAAACGCCCAGCCCCGGCTGCAACTCGAAGCGAATGAGAGGCAGGGCGCGTCGAAAGGTCTCCCATGCCTCCGCGGTCCGACCGGCCTCCAGCGCGTCCCAAATCGCGACATAGAGCGACGCCATATCGCTAGCCGGCATCGTGCCGCGAGCCCCCCGGCCGTGCTCTTCGATCAGGAACTGACCGTTCAATCCTCCGAACACCGTCAGGTGAGCCCCGGCCGCGTCCAAGATTCGCTCGACCTTCGGCGCTGTCGGCGGAGCCTCGGCTTTCACGTACTCCACCCGCTCGATTTCGCGAGCCATCCGAGCGATCAGGGCGGGGGGCATGTTCACCTGCGACATCAGCGGAGCGTCCTGCACCATGATTGGAATCTGCACGGCAGCGCTGATCGCTGCGTAGAAGTGCAGCAAGCCGTCCGCGTCCGGACGCAAATAGTAGGGCGGCAGCACCATCAGGCCCGACGCCCCGTCGTTTACCGCGATCCGGCACGCATCGACTGCCGCGTCCGTGCCCGTGGCTCCGACGCCGACGATCACCGGCACCTGTCCAGCGACTCGACTCACGATCACGTCCAGCAATCGGCGCCGCTCACCTGGCAAGAGTGCATACCCCTCGCCCGCGTTTCCAAACGCCCCCAAGCCGTGGACACCTTGCTCGAGCAGGTGGTCGACCATTCGATCCAGTCCGTTGATATCGATGCTCGCGTCATCGTGGAACGGCGTCACGAGGATCGGGTACACCCCGGCGAATTTGCGGTTCATGGAAGGTGCTCTCTTCTGTGCCGCAGATGCAAGCATCCTTGCCTGCTGCCTATCGTGGGCACCATGTGCGGTCTGCCGGTCACTGCGACTCCTTGATGCCGCGTCGGGCCAGCAGGCGAACGATCACGAACGCGACCGGGTGAAGGAACGCCATCACGTAAAAGATCGCTGTGTAGGAATAGTATTCCACCACGAAGCCCGTGACCCCGGTGAAGATGAACCCGCCGACGGAACTCCCGAGGCCCACGATACCCGCCGCTGATCCCACGCTGGCGACCGGGTAGATGTCGTTTGTCATCGTCATGAGATTGGACTTCCACGCCATGTGCGCGAAAGTCACGGCGCAGATGACTCCCAAAGCTGCAACCGCCGAGTCGCTGGCCGGAACGACCAGGCTGATCGGCATGAGGGCCGCGCTCGGGAGCATGACCCACTTGCGGGCTCGTAGCGGCTCCATGCCGTTGCGGATCAAGCGTCCCGACAGCCAACCTCCGAACAACGCTCCGATCTTGGCCGTTAGGAACGGCATCCAACTCGTCATGCCGATCAACACGATCGAGAACCCTCGCTCGTCGCTGAGGTACTTGGGCAGCCAGATCAAGTAGAACCACCACACAGGATCCGCTACCACGCGGGCGAGGAGCAGTGCCCATGTCTGCGGGAACGTGAACAGCTTGATCCAGCGCACCGTTCCATTCACGGTCCTCGCATCCGGGGCTTCGAGCAGCGCCTTCTCCTGGGATGTGACGCGCGGATGGCGCTCCGGCACCCAGTAGCAGCGCAGCCAGATCGCAAGCCAAACGAAACCCGTCGCGGCGGTGATGACGAATGCAAGTCGCCAGCCCCACTGCGTGAAGAGGAGCACGATCAGCGGCGGCGCGACAATCGCGCCGGCCGAAGCCGCCGCATTCACCAGCCCGTTCGCGAATCCTCGCTCTCGCGGCGGGAACCACTCCGAGATCGCCTTCTCCGCCGCGATAAAGTTGCCGGCTTGGCCGATTCCCAGTAGCGCACGGTACCCTCCCAGGCCGATCGCTCCTCGCGCCAACGCGTGCATGGCGTGAGCCGTGGACCACCAAATCATCGAAACGGCGAGCCCGACCCGAGTGCCCCACAGGTCTATGAGGCGGCCGAAGACCATGAACATTCCGGCGTAGCAGATGAGGAAGGCTTGCTGGATGCGCGCGTACTCGATATCGGAGAGATCTAGATCGGCGGTGATTTCCGACGCCAGCACGGCGAGCGTCTGGCGGTCGGTGTAGTTGATCAAGGTGGCTGCGAACAGCAGCGCCGCGACAGTCCAACGGACATTGCGAGTCTTGCGGGCGGCCATCGTCTATACCACTTGGTAGCGCGCAATCGCGCGCTCGTCGAATTCGACGCCGATGCCCACGCCCTCCGGCACACGGGCTTCGCCGACGGATTGTTCCAGTGGCTCTCTGAGCAAGTTGTTTCCGAACGGCCTATCGAGCAGCGTTCCGCCCTCCATGATCACGGTGTTGGGCAGATGCACCGCGAGGTGGACCGAAGCGGCCCAATACAGGGCCGTGCCGGTACTGATGTGGGGCGAGAACAAGACTCCGTGCAGGTCCGCTAGCGTCCCGATTCGACGGCACTCGCTGATTCCGCCGGCGCGACAGATGTCAGGGTTGATCATGTCGACCGCCCGCGCCGCGAAGAGATCTCGGAATTGAAAGCGGTTCGAGAGAGTCTCGCCCACGCAGATCGGGGTCTTGAGTCCGGCCCTGAGTTCGGTGTACCCGGCAATGTCCTCCGGCAGCAAGGCATCTTCCCACCAACCGATGTTGTCCAACGCGTCGAGCTTGGCACCCACTGCCCGAGCCTCGTGGGCCTTGTAGGCGCCGAGGGAGTCCACCAGGAGTTGGCCCGTATCGCCGATGGCTTCCGAGACCGCCTCGACCCTCTCCACGCTCGATGTTCCCGGCCCTTTGCTGAGACCCATCTTGACCGCAGAGAAGCCACTCTCCAGAGCCTTCTTCGCGCTCGCGGCGACCGCTTCCGGCGTCGCTCCGCCGATTCCGGAGTATGTCGGGACTGAGTCGCGGTACTTGCCTCCCAAGATCCGGTAAAGAGGCTGGCCAAGGTACTTCCCGAGCAAGTCCCACAACGCTAGGTCGATTCCTGCGATGGACTCCGTGTAGAAACCGGTGGCGTAGCCGCGCAAACGCTGGCTCGAGTAGAGCTTTTCCCATAGGGGCTCGACCTGCCGGGCGTCTTGCCCGATCAGGATCGGAGCCAGTAGGTCACCAATGACCGCGGCATGCACCCGAGGCGCGGCGGGTGCGTGGCATTCCCCCCATCCGACCAAGCCGTCCCGGGTGACGATCTTCACCAACGTCGCTTGCGTCACGCCTCGGAAGCGGCTTGGCGATGCGTGGTCGAGTCGATTCCAAAGACCGGGTCCGCCCGTGACGCTGCCGACGGGCGGCATCTCCAAATACCAATCCGGGGGCTGGTCGCCTCGGGGGCTGCGAATCACGATCGATTCTACGCTCCGGATCTCCAGTGGCGCGTTGCCCGTGGCGAAGAGCCGGTTAGCTAGCGTGTCGGCCCCGGCAAGCGCACCGGAGCCGATCAGGAATCCTCTCCTTGTAAGGGAACCGTTCATGTCAGTCGATGCAAGGTTTCGCTGGCTGCTGTCGATGATCACCGATGGCTACCAAATTCGTATTCGCTTGCCGGCGCCAAACAATGATACTGATTTCACAATGATTCGTTTTGCGGGTGTCCGCTCACTTCTCGTCGGCTGCGTCTCAGGCGTGGCGATGCTCGGCTGCGTTGCACCTCGGGACTCGACCTATAGTTAGAGTTGGCTGCGCAAGGGGTCTCGTTGTGGGCCTTGACAAAGGCGAAGCTGGCTGCCGATGGACTGCTTGCTCTTGATCGACTTGCAGAACGATTTCATGCCGGGCGGTCCCTTGGCCGTGCCGGGTGGCGACGAGGTGATTCCCGTCGCGCATCGCTTGGCAGCCAGATTCCAGCACGTTCTGTGCTCGCAAGATTGGCATCCGTGGAACCACGGCAGCTTCGCGTCGCAGCATCCCGGCCGCGCGCCCGGGGATGTCGTGGACTTGGGCGGAGTCAAGCAGGTCCTATGGCCCGACCACTGCATTCAGGAGTCGCGCGGAGCGGACTTTCATAGCGACTTGGATCGCAGTCTCCTGAACACCGTGTTCCGCAAGGGAGTTGACCGCGATCTGGATAGCTACAGCGCCTTTTTCGATAACGGCCACCGCCGGTCGACCGGATTGGGAGAACACTTGCGCTCAATCGGCGTGGAGTCGGTGTGGCTAATGGGGCTTGCGACCGAATACTGCGTGAAGTTCAGCGCATTGGACGCGGTGGGACTCGGCTTCCGCACGACTGTCATTTCGGACGGCTGTCGCGGCATCGATCTCGAATCAGGCGATGTCGAGCGGGCTTGGCGGCGGTTGCGGGACGCCGGTGTCAAAGTGGTACCGGAAGGGGCAGTGTCGTGAGCGCGCCAACCGATTTGATTGCGGAAGGGCGCCACTTGCGCATGGTGAAGCGCGGCTCGTGGGAGTACGTCGAACGTGTGAACGTCAGAGACGTAGCCGTTCTCATTCCGATCACCGCTGCCGGCGAAATCGTGCTTGTCGAGCAGTACAGGATCCCCGTGCAGGCTCCCATGATCGAGTTGCCAGCAGGGCTAGTGGGCGACGAGGACGAGTTCCGCCACGAAGGGCTCTTGGAGGCGGCCAACCGCGAGCTAGAAGAGGAGACTGGCTATCGGGCGGGATCGCTGGAGGTTGTGGCGCGTTCGCCAAGTTCGGGCGGCATGACGAGCGAGGTCGTGTCCTTCGTTCACGCACGGGAATTGCGACAGGTCGGTCCGGGCGGCGGCGTGGATGGCGAGGACATCAAGGTGCATGCAGTTCCGGTGGCGGATGTCCGCCGGTGGCTCGGCGAACGCGAGAAGGAAGGATGCTTGATCGACCCGAAGATTTTCGCCGGCCTGTACTTGATCGCCGACGGCGTGAGTCGCCGCGATCCCGTCGCGAGTCAGTGAGCCGACTATGGACCTCTGGCCGAGAGGGTAGGCTGCTTCGATTCCTATACTGAAGCTGGTGGGTACGCGGAGATACGACGCCGTTCTGCTGGTGTCGTTCGGGGGGCCGGAGCGGCGCGAGGAGGTTCTCCCGTTTCTTGAGAACGTCGTGCGGGGCAAGGCCGTCCCGCGGGAGCGCCTGCTAGCGGTTGCCGAGCACTACTATGCCTTCGGCGGTAAGAGCCCGATCAACGACCAGAATCGCGCGCTGGTGAGGGCGCTGCGTACGGAACTGTCCGCTCGGGGACCGGACTTGCCCGTGTACTGGGGCAATCGCAATTGGCATCCGTTGCTTCCGGAGACAATCCGCGAAATGGCGCGAGACGGTGTGAAGCGAGCCATCGCGTTCGTCACCTCGGCCTTCAGTTCGTATTCCGGCTGCCGTCAGTACCGCGAGAACATCGCGAACGCGCGGGAGAAAGCGTGCTCCGAAGCTCCCGAGGTCGACAAGATCCGTCCATTCTTCAACCATCCCGCCTTCATCGAATCGATGGCCGACCGGGTTTCCGATTCGTTGGCGGATCTCGCTAGTCCTCGGGGACGTTCGATGCGAGTCATCTATACCGCGCATAGCATTCCGAAGGTCATGGCACAGACCTCGGCATACGTGGCGCAGTTGAAAGAGGCTGCCAGATTGGTCAGCGAGCAAGCCGGCGTGAAATCTTGGGAACTTGCCTTCCAGAGCCGTAGCGGCCCGCCGTCGCAGCCTTGGCTGGAACCTGATATCTGCGACCGCATGCGCGAACTGGCGGAGTCCGGGATCGATCAAGTCAGCGTCGTGCCGATCGGATTCCTCTCGGATCACATTGAAGTGCTGCATGACCTTGACGACGAGGCTGCCGCAGTCGCTCGCGAACGAGGCATGGCGTTCGCGAGAGCGCGCACGGTTGGAATCCACCCGCGATTCGTAGCGGGCATCCGTGACCTGATCGCCGAGCGTACCGAGGGCGGGGAAGAGCGACCGGCAGTCGGGGGCATGCCTGCCTCCCCGGACATCTGCCCGGTCGATTGCTGTCCCCGTCCGGCGATGCATCGAGGTGCGGGCAGGGCGAGCATCCCTGCCGGTGTCAGCGGGGCGGGGTCGGCCGCCCTGTAAGCCGGTTTCTGTTCCCGCCGGTAGGGCGGGCGGCAGTCATTCATCTCGAACGCTTGTTACCAAGCGCCTCTAGCGACCTACCCGGGGCTCGGACGCGACGGGCCGCCGCTCGCCCCCTATTTGGCCTTGCTCCGCGTGGGGTTTACCTCGCCGCCCAAGTCGCCTTGGACGCGGTGCGCTCTTACCGCACCATTTCACCCTTACCCCGGAATCGGGGCGGTATGCTTTCTGTTGCACTTGCCGTCGAAGCTCCCTCGCGAGAGCCCCTCCCGGCCGTTAGCCGGCACGCTGCCCTGCGGAGACCGGACTTTCCTCCGCGCCCGAAGGCGCCGCGACTGCCCGGACGACCGACCCTCGGCTTCAGTATAGGGCCGGTCGCTGGATCGGTCTTCGCCGCCGCTGGCTGCTAGGCCAGAATCGGCTGCACGACCTTGGCCGTTTCCACGCCGGTTAGCTTTGCGTCCAAGCCTTGGTGCCGGTACGTGAAGCGCTCGTGGTCGATGCCGAACAGGTGCAGCAGCGTCGCTTGGAAGTCGCGGATCGGAACCGGGTCCTTGACGATGTTGTAAGAGAACTCGTCCGTTTCGCCGTATACCGTTCCGCCCTTGATGCCGGCGCCCGCCATCCACAAGCTGTAGCAGCGCGGATGGTGGTCGCGACCGTAGTCCGTCGGGGTCAGCTCGCCCTGGGAATAGATCGTGCGCCCGAACTCGCCGCCCCAGATCACGAGCGTGTCCTCGAACAGGCCGCGTTCCTTGAGGTCTTGGATCAGGGCCCATGCGCCGCGATCCGACTCGCGCGCTTGATGCGGCAGCACGAGCGGCAAGTCGCCATGCACGTCCCATCCGCGATGGTAGATCTGCACGAAGCGCACGCCGCGCTCGATCAAGCGCCGGGCTAGCAGCGCGGCGTTCTGGAACTTCCCGGGTTCTCGGGCTTCTTCGCCCCAGCGCTTCCAGGTGCTCTCCGGTTCGGACGACAGATCGCTCATCTCGGGAACCGAGGCCTGCATGCGGAAGGCCATTTCGTACTGCTCGATGCGGGCCAGAGTTTCGGGGTCGCCGATCCGCTCGTGCTGCAACTGGTTGAGCTTCGCCAAGCCGTCCAGCATGCCGCGACGAACGGTCTTGGTCACGCCGTCGGGGTTCTTGACGTACAGCACGGGGTCGCTGCCCGTGCGCAAGCCGACGCCGGCGAATTCAGGTGACAGGAAGCCGGAACTCCACAGCTTCGCGGAGATGGCTTGCTGTCCGGCCCGCGGATGACTGCGTTCGGCGTTCATCACCACGAAGGTTGGCAGGTCGTTGTTGAGACTGCCGAGACCGTACGAGATCCACGATCCGATGCATGGTCGGCCGGCCACCTCGCGTCCGGTCTGGATGAACGTGATCGCCGGCTCGTGATTGATCGCATCGGTGTTCATCGAGCGGATGATGGCGATGTCATCCGCCATGCTCGCGGTGCGCGGAAGCAGCTCCGAGATCCAAGCGCCGCTCTGGCCGTGCTGCGAGAAGTCGAAGACCGACGGCGCGATCGGGAAACGCGCCTGGCCGGAGGTCATGGTGGTCAGGCGCTGGCCCTGTCGAATCGACTCGGGCAGGTCCTTGTTGTACCAGTCCCGCATCGTCGGCTTGTAATCGAGCAAGTCGATCTGGGGCGGGGCGCCCATCGTGTGGAGGTAGATGCAGCGCTTCGCCTTGGGGGCGAAGTGCGGCAAGCCGGGGATTCCTCCGGTGCCCGCCTCGGGCGCCTTCGACGCCCGCGCGTCGTTGGCCATCAGGGTCGCTAGCGCGATGCCGCCGATCCCTTTCGCCTGGCGCGAGAAGAACTGCCTCCGTGTCTCGGTGCGGATGACGTGTTGCACTGGGTCCATGGCTTGTGACTCCCGGATTCTGCGTGTTGGTTGGTCGGTTACTTGTTCAAGGCTTCGTCGAGGTTCATGATCTGGCTGGCCAGCATCGTCCACGCCGCTAGTTCCGGCCTCGGCAGCGACTCGTCCAGGGGCCACTCGCCGGTTGCCAGCAATTGATCGGCATCTTCGGTGGACATGCCGTAGTGCTGCATGAACCCTTGGAAGCTCTCTTCGGCTACCGTGCGCTCGGTGGCGTCGAATTCGCGCGACAGGAGTCGCGTCGTGATGAAGCCCAGTCGCTCGGAGAAGTCCGCCTCGGACTGCTTCATGGCGGACTGGGCGAGGAACCGCGAGGCTTCCACGAACTGCGGATCGTTCATCGTGACCAGTGCCTGCAGCGGAGTGTTCGTCCGCTCCCGTCGCACGGTCGCGTGTTCGCGAGTGGGGGCATTGAAGATTTGCATCGATGCCGGGGGAGCGGCGCGTTTCCAGAACGTGTACATGCTGCGACGGTACAGGGAGTCCCCGCGATCCTGCTTGTAATGGCGCGTGTTGCTGCCCAGCATCGCGACGGATTCCCATACGCCCTCCGGCTGGTAGGGCTTGACACTGGGACCGCCGATCTTGCGGACGAGAATGCCCGTCGCGGCAAGGCCGAAGTCGCGTAGCATTTCGGCATCCATGCGAAACCGCGGCCCGCGGGAGAGGAGCCGATTCTCGGGATCCTTCTCGATCTTGGCCGCGTCGGCTTCGGCCGACTGACGATAGGTGGCGGATGACAGCATCGTGCGCAGCAGGCGCTTCACGTCCCAGCCGCTGGTGCGGAATTCGACCGCCAGCCAGTCCAGCAGTTGCGGGTGCGATGGCAATTCGCCTTGCGCGCCGAAATCGTCGCTTGTACGCACCAAGCCGGTCCCGAAGACCTGCTGCCAAAACCGATTCACCGTGACGCGCGAGGTGAGCGGGTTGGCCTCGTCCACCAGCCACTCGGCTAGATGCATCCGATTCGTCGGTTCCGTCGATTCCAGCGAGGGGAGAAAGCCCGGCGTCGCGGCCGGAACCTCTTCGCGCCGCTGGTCGTACATGCCGCGGAACAGAATATGGGCGGCTGCATCGCTGCCTTCGCGTTCGTGCATGACATGCGTGATGGCGCCCTGCCGGCGGATTTCGCGAATCGACTTCTCGAAGTTCTTGGCATCCTCGAAGGCGGCCCGATACTCCTTGTCGTAGACGTTGAGGTAGTGCAGTCCGAGGACGCGCCGTTCTTCCTCTTCCAAATCGCGGGGGGCCTTGGAGCGGGCCGCTTCCAAGGCGGGCCAGTTGGCCACGACATTGGCCTCTTCGACGCTGAGTTCGCGGTCGTAGAGACGGAAATCCGCGATCGCGCCGCCAGCTAGGCCGCGATGCTTGACCTCGTCCCCGTCTTCGTAGAAGCCCCTGCCCAGCAGGACCGGCCGGTCCGAGGCGACCGTGCCGACGAGCTTCTCGAAGTATTCGCTGCCTTGGAACGGCATACGCTCGCCGTTGAAGTACACGCTCAGACCGGCGCGCTCGCCCGAACCGTCGTAGGTCATGGTGACGTGGCGCCACACGCTTGGCTCCAGTTGATATTGGTTGTTGGGACGGATCTCGATGTTCGACGATTCGTCATCCTGGGTGGCTTCGTCGTCTTGGGTGGCCTTGATTGTGAGGATGATCTCGCGCCCCCCGAGACTGATCGACCACCCGCGACGCTCGTTGTCCGGATCCGTCTGGCTCGCCACGATGTAACTGCCAGCCTCCTGGGGGTGGCGGACCCAGAAGGCGATGGAGAAGGGCTTGTCGGCCGCGGTCTCGAAGGCAGGCAGTTCCAAGAACCCGTCGCCTTCGAATTCCAACGCTTCAATGTTCTCGGCTGGACCCGGTGACTGCTTGACACCGTCGGGCAACGAGAGTGCAGTGCGCTGACCGCCTGCCACCAGTTCCGAGGCGCTGGCGTGGAGCGGAGCCCCGGCCTCCTGCAAGGGGCTGGTGATTTCGTGGTATTCGCGTTGCGAGACCCAGTGCCGGAAGGGCTTGCCGGGGTTCATCGAGGAATCTTGCAACGCGGCGCGAGTCTTCGCGAGCCGTTCGCGCAGTTGGTCGTAACGTTCGCGATCCTCGGCGCGGGGGACGATGATGAACGGAGGCACGTCCGAAATGTTCCCGTCCATCACGTACTGCGTCGTGTTCCGAAAGAACGCCGTCATCGAGTAGAAGTCGCGCTGCGTGATGGGATCGAACTTGTGATCGTGACAAGTTGCGCACCCGACCGTGAGGCCTAGGAACACGGCGCCCGTGGTGTCCGCGCGGTCCTTCGCGTAGATCACCTCGTACTCTTCCGGGATGACCCCGCCCTCGTTCGTGGTGGGGTTGCAGCGGTGGAAGCCCGACGCAATCAGCTGATCCATCGTTGGGTTCGGCAGCAGGTCGCCAGCGATCTGCTCCACGGTGAACTGGTCGAATGGAAGGTTTCTGTTGAAAGCGTTGATCACCCAGTCGCGATACGGCCACATTTCGCGGTAGTTGTCGATATGAATGCCGTGCGTATCCGCGTAGCGCGCACTGTCCAACCAATAGCGGGCCCGATGTTCGCCGTACGCCTTGGACGCGAACAACTGATCGAGATACCGGTCATACGCGCCAGACTCGCTGTCGGCTAGGAATTCCTCGAGCAGTTCAGGTTCCGGCGGCAATCCGGTTACGTCCAATGCAGCGCGTCGCGCCAGCGCGGTGCGATCCGCTGCGGGCGCTGGCGATAGGCCCACTTGCTCGAGCCGCGCAAGGACGAACCGGTCGATCGGGTTCTTTGACCAGTCCACGTCCTTCACGTCGGGGAGGGCGGGGCTCTCGGGGATCTCGAAGGCCCAGTGTCCGCTCCACGGCGCGCCATCATCGATCCACTCGCGGATCTTTTCGATTTGTTCGGGCTCGAGCGATTTGTGCGAGTACTCCGGCGGCATGCGCATGGCCGCGTTCGCATGCGTAATCCGCTGGTAGACGAGGCTCTCCAGCGCGTTCCCGGCAACCACCGGTACGCCGTTGGGACGCGATCCGAACAGGCCCTCCTGGCGGTCGAGACGCAGATCTGCCAGCCGTGTCTCGGGGTCGGGGCCGTGGCACTGGAAGCACTTGTCCGCGAGCAGCGGCCGAACCTCCGCTTGGAAATCTACAGCCGAAGCCCGAGGCATCGCGGAGAACAGCGCAACGAAGACGAGAACGGTCAGCCTGTGGAGAGTCATCCGGTGACATTATAGTTGAGTCGGCTTGTGTGAGGTATCTCCATTGCGCTGTGATTTTCGCTGGATCCCGCGAATCAGCGAGCCTTTCGTTAATTCCTTGGGTGTGATCTCGCGTTTCGGTGCCTTTGGCGCTCATTGGTAGTTCCGGTCCTTGAGTTGCTCCTCCAGCCGCGAATCTCGTCACCTGCACTAGCGCGAGCACCGCCTCTCATCAACTTGCACTGGCCGTAGAGACCGTGTCGAAGTTGTGAGGCGCCGACGCAGGACCGGCAATTGACGTGCCCTGTCCCGCACAACTTTCGCCGTGCGGACTCTATCCAGTTTCAGTCCGCTCGTCCTTGCGACCCTACGCCTCCTGAGCGGACAATGGAATTGGACGATCCAGACAGGATCGACCGATTTCGTTGCGACGATGCTCGTGTGATCGTTGTTGGACGCGACTGCCGCCTCCGCCCGGGCTGAGGGTTGAGAGAGCGGACCCCGTGATCGTGGGTCCTCCCGTCGCTCGCGATTCTGAAACGATACCTGTTTGAATGCGGCTGTCTTGGAACGAGATTCGCGTACGCGCCGCGCAGTTCTCCCAGCAATGGCAGGACGCGGGCCGGGAGCGCTCGCATACCCAGCTCTTCTACCGGGACTTCTTTGACATCTTTGGCGTTTCCGTCCGGAAAGTAGCCTCGTTTGAGGAGCCCGTCAAGGGCTTGGGCGACAGACGGGGCTTTATCGACCTGTTCTGGAAGGGAGTGCTGCTGGTCGAGCAGAAGAGCGCAGGACGGGACTTGAAGAAGGCCAAGTCCCAGGCCCTGGACTACTTTCCCGGGCTCAGGGACAGCGAGCTGCCGCGATACGTGCTGGTCAGCGACTTCCAGACGTTTGAACTGTACGACTTGGAGGAAGGCGACGAAACCGTTTTCCCTCTCGCGGAGTTGCCCGATCACGTCGAACGCTTCGGCTTCATCCTCGGTGTTCGCCGTCGCGTTTTCCGCGACCAAGACCCGGTGAACATCGAAGCTTCGGAACTTGTGGGCGACCTCTACGACGCCCTCGCGGCGGCGGGGCATCAAGGGCCCGACCTCGAGCAGATCCTAGTGCGAATCGTCTTCTGCTTGTTCGCTGACGACACCGGGATCTTCCAGCCCCGCGACCTGTTCTTGGACTACTTGGAAGAGCGCACGAACGAAGACGGAACGGATGTGGGCTCGAAGTTCGCCGAGCTATGCCAAGTACTCGACACACCCATTCCCAAGCGCCACGCCACGCTCGACGCCGACTTGCGGCGCTTCCCGTACATCGACGGAGACCTGTTCCGCGACCACCTCGCGATACCCAGCTTCGACGCCAACATGCGTGCGCGATTGCTAGATGCTTGCCGCTTCGACTGGTCCCGGATTTCGCCAGCGATTTTCGGGGCCCTCTTCCAGTCGGTGATGGATCCGGAGCAGAGACGCGCCGAGGGGGCCCACTACACGACCGAGAAGAACATCCTCAAGGTCATCGAACCGCTCTTCATCGACGATCTCCGAGAGGAGTTTGAGCGGATCCAGGCCCACGCTGGGAATCGGCGGCGAGCCGAGCTGCGACGGTTTCAGCGGCGGTTGGGAGAGCTAACCCTTTTCGACCCGGCGTGCGGTTGCGGCAACTTTTTGGTGATTGCCTATCGGGAACTACGCGAGTTGGAGATCAAAGTCATCCGCGAGCTGCGCGCCGCGAGTGGAGACGGCAAGCAGTGGGAACTGGATCCAGCCGGCCTGTCGCACATCGACGTGGACCAGTTTCACGGCATTGAGATCGGGGTGTTTCCCGCTCGGATCGCGGCGACCGCACTCTGGATGATGGACCACCTGATGAACAACAGGCTGAGCCTCGAGATCGGCGAGCACTACACGCGCATACCCTTGCGCAAGACGTCGCAAATCGTTCAGGGCGACGCGCTTGAAGTGGACTGGGCGGATGTCCTGCCGCCGGCGAAGTGCTCGGTCGTGCTCGGCAATCCGCCATTCGTCGGGGCGAAGCACCAGAGCGACCGTCAGCGCGCGCAGGTTCGCCGGGTTGCTGACCTTGGCGGCAGCGGGGGAACCCTGGACTACGTGGCGGCGTGGTTCGTGAAAGCCGCCGAGTACGCCGGTCAAGGTAGCGCCCGCATCGGATTCGTTGCGACCAACTCGATCACGCAGGGGCAGCAGGTGGGCCAGTTGTGGCCGGTACTGTTCCGGCGGTATGGCATGGATCTGGCGTTCGCGCACCGCCCATTCGCGTGGGGATCTGAAGTGCGCGGGAAGGCGCACGTGCATGTGGTGGTGATCGGGCTGGAGCGGGCCGCCGCGAAGGCTCGTGACCGTCGGTTGTTCAGCTACGCGACTGTTGACGGGGAGCCGCACGAGAGTCGGCACCGGGTGCTTTCGCCGTATCTGTTCGGTGCGGATCGACTGCGCGACCCTCGCACGGTCGTCTGCGAAGCCCCGCGTCCGGTCAACGGCATGCCGCGGCTGGTGATCGGATCCAAGCCTATCGACGGCGGGCACTACATCTTCGACGAAGAGGAGCGCATGGCGTTCCTGGCGCAAGAGCCCGGAGCCGAGCCGTATCTCCGGCCGTTCTACGGGAGCAGGGAATTCCTGAATGGCGGGCATCGGTGGATCCTCGTGCTGCACGATGCATCGCCGAAGATTCTGAGGGGCCTGCCAAGAGTCCGGGAGCGCATCGCGATGGTGCGGAGATTTCGGGAGCGGAGCAGAAGCGAATCGACTCGCGCACTAGCCGACACCCCGATCCTTTTTCACGTCAACGTGATTCCGAAGGTGCCGTTCCTCGCTATCCCGGAAACCAGTTCCGAGCGGCGCGACTATGTTCCAGTGGGCTGGCTCGAGCCTCCGGCCGTGCCTAGCAACGCGATCAGAGTGCTTGCGGAAGCCGCTTTGACTGATTTCGCACTGTTGACATCGGCCATGCACATGAGTTGGCTGCGGCATGTGGGCGGGCGTCTCGAAAGCCGGTACCGGTACTCGATCGGCTTGGTGTACAACACTTTCCCATTGCCGTCCGGCGGGCGGGAGTCACTGGCCGGAACGGGATCCCTCGCCAAGGAAATCCTCGCCGCGCGGGCGCAGTTCCCGGAAGCCTCCCTGAGCGACCTCTACGATGTCGACCTGATGCCTGCCACCTTGCGCAAGGCCCATCAAGAGCTCGACCGCGCTGTAGATCGGTTGTATCGGGCCAAGGGCTTCGGCTCGGATCGAGAGCGAGCCGAGTACCTGCTTGAGCGTTACGAGCGAATGGCGTCCCCCTTGGCAGCGAAGCCAAGGGCGAAGGGGCGTCGCAAGAAGGATCGATAGAGATCCAAAGTGCTGCCTACGGTATAGCCTGTATCGGATTGATTAAAGGAAACTTATCCAATTCTACATTACGCGAAGTCGTGGGCACGGCCCGCGTCGACTCTCTCGCGACGATGAGACCGGCCCGCGCCTGCGGGTTGCGACCCGCCGACAGATAAGCCGGTTCCCAGTACTCCAATCCGCCGTGTGTTGGTCGAGTCTTGCCCCCCAACTCAGAGGAGGACGAAATCGACGCCTGCGGCGCTCAGTGCAATCGTGGTAGCATTGCGCGAGGCGATCGGCTTTTCGGAAGCCGGTGCGGGGCGAGCTTGCCAGTCCTTCGGGGTAGGGTCTGGCTTTTCCACGCTCGACGACACCAATTCGCTCGATACCAAGTCTCGGTAATCTGTCGTGCTCACCACACTTCGTCTGCTAGCCCCGTATATTCTCAGATTCCGGTCTCGCTACACCTTCGGCTGCGGGGCACTGGTTGCAAGGGGTCTGTTCGCCGCCATCCTGCCGTACTTGGTTGGTCGAGCTGGTGACGCGCTGACAGCTAGAGACGGGCGCGAGGCCATGCAGTATGCACTTCTGATTCTCGGCGTAGCGGCACTGCGAGGATGCTCTCGATATGGCTTGCACTTGGCATTCATCAGGACATCCCGCGATATCGAGTTCGAGCTACGAAACAGCCTGGCCGCCCATCTGCTCCACCTGGACCGCGACTTCTACTCCCGTCACAGCACTGGGGATCTGATTACCCGTGTAAGCAACGACTCCAGACAGGTCGGCGCGATGCTCGGCCGGGGATCCCTGCTCGCGGCCGAAGTCGGGGTTGCGATGGTCGCGGTGATCCTCGTCATGGCATGGACGGACTGGCTGCTGACGCTGCTGGTGTTCGCCCCCGCGATTCCGGTTGCTTTAGCGGCCACCGTTTTTGGCGCGCGGATCCAAGAGCGCTTCACGATCGTCCAAGAATGCAGTTCCCGCATTGCAAGTCGGGTTCACGAGCACCTGTCCGCTCTGCGGATGTTGCGCGCCTACAACCAGCGGGGAGCCGAAATCGAGCGGTTCGACCATGTGAACACCGAGTATCTCGAGGCGACCCTCGGGCTCGTCCGAATCTGGAAGCTGCTGTTCCCGCTGGTCGATCTACTCATCGGCATTGCTACGGTTGCCACCCTCGGATTCGGCGGATGGCGGGTGATCGAAGGGGCCATCACGGTGGGCGACTTCATGTTGTTCCTGTACTGCGTCTCGACCATGAGGTGGCCGCTCGTTTGCGTTGGCCTCGTCGCAACCCTCGTGCGGCGCGGCACCGCCGCGCATGCACGCTTGGAACAGTTATTCGATCACCCCCGACCGCGGGACATTGACGCGGCGAAGCCCCTTGACGGGAGCGTCCAGTCCGGCGGAATCGAGTGGAAGGACGTTACCGTCCGGTATTCCCCCGCAACGCCTCCGGCCATCCGCAACATTGACCTCTCCGTTCCGGAAGGTGGATCGCTCGCCTTGGTCGGCCCGCTCGGAGGCGGGAAGTCCACGTTGGTGAATCTAATTCCGCGCTTGGTCGATCCCTCCGCTGGCACCGTGCTCGTGAACGGATTCGATGTCCGCCGCGTTCCCGTTGAGCAACTACGAGAGTGGGTCGGGCACGTCCCCGCAGAGCCGCATATCTTTAGCGGGACGCTCGGGTCGAACATTCGCATCGGAAGGCTCGATGCTACGGACGAGGAAGTGCTCCGTTATGCGCACATCGCGATGCTCGAGCCAGACATCAATCGAATGCGGGATGGTCTAAAGACCCAGGTTGGCGAGAAGGGGCAGGCGCTCTCGGCGGGCCAGGTTCAGAGGGTCGCGGTCGCCAGGACCTTGATTCGGGAGCCTCGGGTAATGATCTTGGACGGTGCCACCGCGAGCTTGGATGCCGAAACCGAGCACGCGCTCTTGCAACGAATTCGCAGTGTCGGCAGTCGCTTTGCGCTGGTGGTCGTCACGAACCGGATTTCGACCGCTCGGATGGCCGATCAAATCGCCATCTTGGAGCACGGGCGCATTAGCGCCTGCGGAACGCACGACGAGCTGATGGCCCGCGATGGCATCTACGCGCAGATGCACGGACGGGAACAGATTGAAGAGGCATTGACGCAACGATGCCCGTAGACCGCGCGATCCGACGCAGCCCAAGTTGGTCACCCGAGGACGAGGGGGCGATCTATGACGCCGCTCTGATGCGGCGGCTCTGGGGGTATTTCCGTCCATACCGAGGCGCCGCGTGGCTCTCCATCGGGCTGCTAACGCTTCACTCGCTTGTCGGTGCGCTGGGGCCCCTGCTAACGCAGGCCGCAGTGGATCGCTATATCGTGCCGAATCCATCGGCCTCGATCCTGCTGGACTCGTGGCTGCCTGAGGACACGGTCTTGGGTATGTACTGGATGGTCGGGGCCTTCCTGGGCGTCTTCGGGGTCGCCGCGTTGATGCGTCGGATCCAGATTCACACGATGAACGTCGCCGGCCAACGGGTGATCCGCGATGTCCGCAGCGAGTTGTTCGCGCACCTCCAGCGGTTCTCCATACGTTTTTTCGACCGCACCCCGAATGCGCGTCTGATGTCCCGGGTAACCTCCGATGTCGATGTCCTCAGCGAGGTGTTCACGTCGGGCCTCGTCGCCATGGCCGGGGACGTATTGGTGCTAGTCGGCACCTTGGCAGCGATGCTGTATCTGAGCCCCAGGCTGACGTGGGCGTATCTCGTGGTAGCACCGATCGTACTGGCCGCCTGCATCGTGGCCCGCAGGCGCGCCAGGCGCGGTTCCCGGGTCGTCCGGAGGGCCGTTTCGAGCATGACCGCGCACATGCGCGAGACTTTCGATGGCATTGACGAACTGCAGGTCTTGGGCCGGCAAGGCCAAGCGCTAACCCGATTCGAGGAGATCAGCGAGAGGCATCGGCAAGGTGATCACAGGATCGTGTATGCCCACGCGGTCTTCTTGCCGTTCATCGAGTGGCTCAACATGCTCGGATTCGCGCTGGTGATCCTGCTCGGGGCATATTGGCTGGACGATCACAACGTGACGCTGGGCGTGCTGCTCGGGGCGGTGCAGTGTTGCAACCGCATCCTGCGACCGATCCAAAACCTAGCGATCAAATACAACGCGCTCCAGTCGGCAATGGCAGGCGCCGAGCGCGTCTTCGAGTTGCTCGACACCGAACCGGAAGTCGACGGCGTTGGCGAAGGACAGGCGCAGCGCTTGGAAGAGCCGAGCGTCGAGTTCCGAAACGTGTGGTTCTCCTACGACGGAGAGCACTGGGCGCTCGCCGATGTCAGCTTCACTGTCCGCCCCGGCGAGACGGTGGCTCTGGTGGGTCACTCCGGTTCCGGCCGCACTACGCTGCTCAACCTGTTGCTCCGCTTCTACGAGGTGAATTCCGGGAGCATCCTGGTCGGGGGCCGCGACGTTCGGGAGTGGGCCGTGGATGACCTCCGCAAGCAATTCAGCCTCGCACTGCAAGATCCCTGCCTGCTCAGTGGTTCGATCGCCGAGAATATCGGCTTGAATGACCCAGACATACCTCGAGCTGTGATCGAGCGAGCTGCCGCTGACGCGCATATTGCCGAGCATGTCAAGACCCTGCCGAGGGGATACGACGAACCCGTGCTCGAACGCGCTGCGGGACTCTCGACCGGGCAGAAGCAATTGGTCGGGTACGCCCGCGCCTTGGCCCGGGAACGACCGTTCCTCTTGCTGGACGAGGCGACAGCACACATCGATGCCGAGACCGAGGCGGAGATTCAAGACACGCTGGAGAAGCTGCTAGGGGTGCGGACGGCGATCGTGCTCGCCCATCGGTTCGCGACAATCCGGAAGGCCGACCGGATCGTCGTGCTGAGCGAAGGCCGGGTCGTGGAAAGCGGAAGCAACGGGGAGTTGCTGGCGCAGGGCGGAGTTTACGCCCGATTGAGTCAGTTGCAAACCGTAGCCGGCGACTGGATGTAATGGCTTGCAGCAATTACTCGATGCGCTACCGGTCCTCATTGACCGGTCGGGTGCCGTTCCACAAGACCTCGGGAGCACTAACACTGTACTTGGACCAAAATCCCCCCCCCCCCCCAGGTAGGATTTCCCGCCAGCGGAGCATCGTAGCGGAGCCGAGTCACTCCTGCCCGTACCCGGGAGGCCAAGAATCGATCAGGCCTTGCGATCGGGCTCGAAGCAGTGGAATGAACTGTTGGCGGTAAGCGCCTGCAAATACGATCGACATCGGGAATCACGTTCGACCGCCATGCCGCAAGTCAAGCAATCGGCGCACCCTGCAGTCCACAACCAAGCCGACCGCGGTCTCGTGGCAAGGCTGGGCATGCAGCAGGGAGCGCTGGCCATACCGGGGATCGCGCTGGTTCCCGTGATCGTCGCGCGCGCCGGAGGGGCAAGCGAGGACTATGCGACATGGGCGGTGTTCGCAGCTCTCCTCGCGTCCGGAATCGCGACGCTTCTGCAGGCCAGCCGGTCTAGTCGTATCGGCACTGGATACGCGCTGATGGCGGGACCCTCCGTCGCGTTCATCGCCGTCTGCGCACTTGCGCTAGAGGCGGGCGGTCCAGGCTTGCTCGGAACGTTGCTCGTTGTGTCGGCCATCGTGCAGATGGCGCTGTCCCCGCAAATCGCCGCAATCCAACGCATTGTGACCCCGACGGTGCTGGGGACGGGAATCACGCTGGCTGCCGTTGAAGGCATGCCAGCAATGTTCGGCATGCTGCGATCCTCCGAAGCCCTTGGATCGACAGCGACACTGGCGAGTGCGGCGGCGACGCTCGCCGCCTTTGCCTTCGTAGCACTCCGTGGTGTCGGCGCATGGCGCCTCAGGGCATCCGCAATCTCCGTGGGCATGGGATGCGCCGTGGCCGCTGGGTTCGGCGCGATCGACGTTTCCGCTGTCGGCGAGGCCGCTTGGTTCGGAATTCCCGTAGCGAATTGGCCCGGCTGGGGTCACGAGATCGGTCCGGCGTTTTGGAGGCTGCTGCCCCTATTCGTCTTCGTAGCGGCAATCGCTGCTGTCGACACAATCAGCGACGCAACTGCGATCCAGCGCGTGTCATCGAGTCGGGAGCGAGCAGCCAACTACCGGGCCGTGCAAGGATCTGTCGCGGCGATTGGCGTGGGCAACCTGTTCTGCGGAGTGCTCGGCATAGTTCCGAATGCAACCTATTCGTCGAGCGCGGCTCACGTCGAACGGACTGGTGTCGCGACGCGCAGAGTCAGCATGCATGCCGCCGCGCTCGTGATGCTAGTAGCGTTCTTTCCTAAGTTCGTGGCGGCATTCACGATCGTACCTGTTGCGGTTTCCGGGGCTCTCGGTCTTGCCCTGCTTGCGATGCTCGCCGTCGCGGGATTGCGAATCGTCATGCGGGATGGCATGGGATATCGGAAGGCAATCGTCCTCGGGGTTTCTCTGTGGATCGCTATCGGTGCCCAGCAGGGCCTGTTCTTTCCAGAACTGCTTGGCACTGAGCGGGCCTTGTTGTTGGGCAACGGATTCGTCGCGGGAGCATGCGCGGCCGTCGTGCTGACGGTCCTCTTGGAACTAGCCAACCTGCATACGCGGCGGATCGAGAGTTCGCTGGACATCCAGACACTGCCCCGAATCAACGCATTCATCGATGCACTCGCACTGGAACGGCGGTGGGAAGAGCCGCTGGTAGACCGTGTGCGCGCCGTTGCCGAGGAGGGGATGCTAGCGCTGGCCGACCGATCCGGGCCGGATTCAGATTCGCAATCCATGACCTTGGTGGTACGCAGCTACGAGGCGGGGGCCGAACTGGAGTTCTTGATCGGGCAGACGGAAGAGAATCTGGAAGACAAGATCGCGGACATAGCCCATGCAGATGCACCTGTTGAGCGAGAACTCTCTCTGAGATTGCTACGCCATCTCGCGACGTCGGTGAGCCACAAGCAATTCCACAACACCGACATCCTGACCGTGCGCGTGGATGATCCGACGGCCTGATGCGACAACGGACTTGCGGACTGCATAACGGCTCCGATCCGAGCAGCCATGGCCTCGCGCGGCCCGAGACGCCCATTGGCAGCTACAGAGCGGCTACAGGCGCACCGCCCATTTCCGCACGACGCTCCGGAATGGATTGAGGTTTGGCGCCCCGAGATTCGGCGCGTCCATCTGCCACCCCGAGATCGTACGTCTCAAGCGCGGTCCAGAGCTTCCATGGCTTGGACGAGATCACGGGCGATATCTCGGGGGTCTTCGATACCCACGGAGAGCCGAACCAAGCTGTCCCGGATGCCCAGTCGCCGTCGGCGTTTCGGGCCGAGCTTACGATGAGTCGTGGTAGCCGGGTGCGTCACGAGTGAATGCACGTCCCCCAGACTCAGCGTGCGTACGACCATGCGTAGTGCATTCATGAATCGAAACACCTGGCTTTCGTCAGCTTCCAGGAGCTCGAAGCTGATCATGCCCCCGAACTGCGCCTCGCCATTCCGGTCGCTAGCGAACAGCCTCTCCGCGACCGCCTTGTCCGGATGTCCCTCGAGACCGGGAAAATACACTGATTCCACGCGGCGATGGTCTGCGAGCACGGCGGCTACATGCCTCGCGTTGCGGCAATGTTCCTCCATCCTCATGGGTAGCGTTCTGGCCCCGCGCATGGCGAGAAAGCACTGGAAGGGGTCCAGACTGGCGCCGAGCTGACCTCCCAAGCGGTCTAGGGCCTCCGCCCGCTCGCTACGGCAAGCCACGATCCCCCCGAGGACGTCGCCATGTCCTGCGATGTACTTCGTCACGCTGTGAACCGTGTACGCGGCCCCTAGGTCCAAGGGGCGGTTCAGAATCGGGGTCGTGAACGTCGCGTCTACTACGACGGGCACATCGCGGTCTCGCGCGATTTCGCAAATGGTGTCCATGGGCGGCACGCGGAGCAGCGGATTCGAGATCGATTCGAATAGGATGCAGCCCACATCGACCGCATCCAAGGCGCGCTTGAGCGATTCCGGATTGCAGATGTCTAGCAGCCATGCCCGAACGCCCTGCTGACCCATTAGGCGCATCAAGCGGAAGGTCTGTCCGAACATGACATTGGCGGCGAGGATCGTGCGGGGCCGGTCGCTCAGAGCAGCCAGCAGAGCTACGTAAAGCGCCGCCATGCCGGAACTGCAGGCCAAGGCCCGGTCGCCCCCTTCCAACGCGGCGATCTGTCGCTGCAAGCCTTCAGCCGCGGACTCTCGGACATGGGCATCCCCATCGCTTCCTGCGTTCGGGAAATCCGGAGACCGAGAGGATGGCGGCACGCTTGCGAGGCCCGGCAAGCCCGAGTGGATCGCCAGCGTGGACTGCTTCATGCGGACGCCAAGGCCTGTTCGAGGTCCGCAAGGATGTCTTCAACGTCTTCGGCGCCGATCGCGATCTGAATCAATCCGGCGGAGATTCCCATGCTGCGTTGCGTTTCGACGTCGAAGCGGCGGTGCGTGGTGCTCGCCGGGTGCGATGCGCATGTCGCAAGGTCGGCATCGGCACTTGTCGTGGACACCAATCGCAGTCTTTCCAAGACTGCGTGCGCTCCCGCCTCGCCACCTCGTACTTCAATCGCGACAACACCTCCAGCCTGCCCGCTGGAGAGCAGCCTCTGTATCGACTCCGAATCCGGATGGTCGCGATGGCCCGGGAAGACGACCCGTTCAATAGCGGGATGTTCGCTCAATGTCTCGGCCACAACTCGTGCATTGGCGCAATGGCGGCGCATGCGCAGCGGCAGCGTCTTCACGCCCCGCATCACCAAGAACGCTTCGACCGGACCGAGATTGATTCCCATGCATTCATGGGCTTGGTGAAGAGTCTCGTCATGCTCGGCCCGAGCGAGGACGATACCCGCTCTTGCATCCCCGTGACCGGACAGATAGCCCGTCGCGCTGTAAATCACCATGTCGGCTCGATGCCGGAAAGGCTGGGCGATCAGAGGTGCCAGGGTGTTGTCGACGAGCAGCAGTGCCTCATGCGCACGGGCAACTGCGGAGATTCGGGCTAGGTCAGGTACTCTCGGAACAGGATTCGCGATCGTCTCGGTCAGCAGGACAGCGGGGCGGAGAGCGCGTGCTTGCCGCTCCAACGCGTCCAAGTCACAGAAGTCGCAGTACGCCACATCGACCCCCGCGGGACGCAATACCGAATCCAGATGGTCCAAGGTGCTGGCACGTAGCGCGCGGGCAGCCAATACCGTTTGGCTGCGTCCAACCAGCGCGGCGGCAACCGCCAGATGCACAGCCGCCGTGTCCGAAGCCGTGGCGCAGGCGCAATCCGCCTCCGCTTCCAGCGCCGTTACCTGGGCCTCGAGCGCGCGCACGCTTGGATTGCCGTGCCGTGCATAGACTTCTCCGTCACGGCGACCTGCGAACACGCCGGCAAGATCCTCGACCCGTTCATAGA
Organism: Bryobacterales bacterium; assembly: GCA_965242625.1. Lineage (GTDB taxonomy): Bacteria > Acidobacteriota > Terriglobia > Bryobacterales > UBA6623 > VXMF01. The sequence goes on from CBDEST010000005.1 coordinate 4,403,165, forward strand.
AGAAGCTCGACGAAGCGTAGAGCGGCGTCGAGACGGGAATGAAATCTCCCAGCGCACGCCGGTCACCGGCATGCACCGCTAAGGATTGCGGCTCCATCGGCCAGCGCGTAGCGACCTCATTGAGTATAGATGTCCCCGGTCACGGTGCAGCATAGGTGCGCCGCTTGGCCCCGCAGGCGATTCACGTCGCAACTGGTTCGCAACACCGTCAGGCTGCCAGCGTCCGACTGCGGCGATCTTGGCGAATCCGCAAGGAGCGGTTCCGGGTTCTAGATCGGCGTCGGGCCGGACTCGGCCATCACCCGCACAGGCATGGAAGGGGGTCGGTAGCAGCCGGGACATCGGGGCAGTGCCGTAGTGCGCTGGGAATCGCATCCGGAATGGGACCGGAGATCGCTCCCCAAGTACCTATCGTGAAACGCAAGCCCGGGGTCGGACACCGGTGCAGGTCTCCAGCCGTGTCGACAACAGGTGCTCGCGGCCTCCAGATCGAGTGCGAGTTCTCTCCGACGAATCGCGAATCCGCTCCAAGGCCTCGCATGGAGTCACCTCTAGATGAGAGCAGCTCGATAGGGCTGTGGTGTGGTACGATCATCGTTCGCTGTGCAGGCGTCGGGCGGCGACCCCGTGGTCGTCCCTGCCGTTGACCGGAACGAAGGCTCCGCTCTAACGCCGTGTTGGGAGCCCTAGTTCCCGCGGACTCGCTGAATCAGCGCAGCCGGGCTCTACGGCCCACCAGAAATCAACATTGACTGGCCGCCGCGATGGCGCCAATGGAGGAGGAGCAAGGTGTCAGAACAATCGATTTCGAGAAGGTCGTCGGAATCAGCGGTCCTAGCAAGCGTGTCGCGCTCGTCAGACCTGGAGTTGGATTTCGACTTCGTCGAACTGTCTCCGGAACCGGTCTTGGAATCCCAATCGTGCTGCGGCGCCGGCTGCGGGAGTTGCTTCATTTGCAACGTTTCCTGCTCTTGCGGCTGCGTCGTTGAGCGCAACCGGTCGAGCGCGGGTGACGGCAAGGGCATCGAGTCCGCGCCGGCTTGATTCCGATTCGCGTTCCCGCGACGGCCCGCCACGGCTTGGGAACCAGTACAGTTGCGGGCGACGTCGGTCGGCTTCCCGGCTCGCGATGTGCGTGGAGTAGCTGGCTCCGATATGAATCCAAGCCCGGGTCGGGCACTGGTGCAGGTCTCCAGCAGTGTCGACAACAGATGCTTGCGGCCTCCAGATCGAGTGCGAGTTCTTTCTCCGATGAACCGCGAATCCGCGCTGGAGGCGGGCATGGAGGTAATTTCTGAACGGGAGCAGTTCGATAGGGCTGCGGTGTGGTACGATCATCGTTCGCTGTGGAAGCACCGGGCGGCGACCCCGTGGTCGTCTCTGGCGCCGACTGGAACGAAGACTCCTCCCAGTCCCCGGTGTTGGGAGTCCTAGTTTCCGCGGACTCGCTGAATCAGCGCAGCAGGGCTCGCCGGCCCGACTGATGTAAAATACTGACTTGCCGCCGCGAAGGCGTCAATGGAGGAGGATCAAAGTGCAGGAATCATCGACTTCGAGAACGTCACCGGAATCAGCGGTCTTGCGACCCGGGTCGACCTCGTCGGGTCCGGAGTTGGATTTCGACTTCGTCGAACTGTCTCCGGAACCGGCACTGGAATCGCAATCGTGCTGTGGCGGCGGCTGCGGGACTTGCTTCACTTGCAACGCTGTCTGTTTCGGCTGCGTCGTTGAGCGCAACCGATCGAGCGCAGGTGACGGCAAGGGCATCGAGTCCGCGCCGGATTGATTCCGATTCCCCCTACGGCCCGCCGCGGCTGGGGAGTCAGTACTGTTGCGGGCGAGGCCGGCAGGCGCGCCAGCTCGCGATGTGCGTAAAGCAGCCAACTTCGATGTCGGATCGAGTGCTGGGTGTGGGACTAGGCTACAGGTCCGAACTGCACGAGGAGATCCTTGGATCTGCAGCAGATCTGGATTTCCTGGAAGTGATCAGCGACCAGTTCGTCAACGCCTTGCCCGACAGGTGGGAGCGGATCCGTCGGGCCGGCTCTGTCTACCCCTTGGTGTCGCACAGCTTGGCGATGTCCGTCGGGACCGCGCAACCCGTCGATCCAGACTATCTTGCGCGCACGGCGGCCTTCGTGCAAGAGATCGATCCGCGCTGGTTCAGCGACCATCTCTGCATGACCAAGGTCGAGGAAGTCGACTTATACACCCTGAATCCGCTTTGGTTTACAGAGGAGGTCGTCGACACCGTGGTTGCGAACGTGCGTCGCATTCGCGAGACCGTTCCGGGACGGCCCTTCCTGCTCGAGAACATCAGCTACTATCTCGCGTTCCCGCAGTCGACGATGTCGGAGTCGCAATTTCTTACCCAAGTGCTCGAGCAAGCCGACTGCGGACTGTTGCTTGATGTCAACAACGTTTTCGTCAACTCTCGAAACCTCGATTTCGATCCGTACGAGTTTCTCCGATCCATCCCGCTCGAGCGAGTCGTGCAAGTGCATATCGCGGGCTTCAGGGAGACCACCGACCTCTTGGTCGATACGCATGACAGCCCCGTGGACGAAGAGGTCTGGCAGTTGCTCGATTACGTGTGCCGGCACTCCCCGGTGCTGGGCGTTTCGTTAGAACGGGACGCCAACCTGCCGGAGTTTTCCGCGTTGCGTGAAGAACTCGGACATGCTCGCCAAATCATGAGGCGGGCCGGACGCTGCCCCTGAGATACTCCGCCGATGTCAGTGCTCCAGATGCAGCGAGCGTTCGGCCGCATCCTCACTGACGCAGAGGAGCGTAGGGAATTCCTAGCGGACCGGACTGCGTACATCGCTCGCTACGATTTGGCGGGCAGGGAACGCGAGTCGCTTTCCCAATTGGACGCGGGACGCTTGCAGCAGTACGCGCGGTTGGTGATCGCGACCCGGATCGATTTGCCGCTCAACGTCCTGCCCCTGTCAAGGGCCTTGCTCCCCGATGATTTCGTTGATCGGTACGGCCCTCGCTTCATGCGGGAATTTCCCGCTTCGCCGACTGCAGAGGGACCGCCACAGTTTCGGGAAGTGAACCGATTGGTGGAATACCTGAATCTGCTACTGGGCGAAGGCAAGCTGCAAGGCGGGCAACTCGCAGACGCCCTGCTCTACGAAGCCACCGCATTTCGGCTGTCCAACGACCCGGAACTCGACGTTGCGAGAAGGGCGTTTGAAGAGCGACAGGCCCAGTCGACGGGCCGGAGCTTGTCGAAGGAATCGCGGCTCGTGCGTTCGCCTGGAAGCGCGTTGGAAGCGTTCGAAGGTGGCATTCCAGCCCACGGATCGAGTCCCACGCCGCTGCGCGGAGAAACGGCCCAGTGCGCGGCACGGGCGTTGATGCTCAAGCGATCCGGCGAGCGCAACGTGCATGTCTTCGCGCTGAATCACGCCGTGTGGAACTTCCTCCAGCTCTGTGACGGCCACCGTACGCTGCAACAAGTCGCAAGAGCGTTGGGTGCTGACGAAGATCCAGCGAATCTAGCCAAGTGCGAGGCGCTCGCGCGCGACTTCGTCCAGCGCGGCGTCTTGGGGTTTGCGGATTCACCGTCCGCATGAATGCAGATCGTCAACCGGTATCGCGCGGTTTCTGCTTGCAAGGATCCTGAGGCATCCGGTTGCACGATCCCTTGGATGCGATGCTTGGCAGAGCCTCCTATGGACCTTCGGTGCATCGAAGCCCCTCGGGTCCAACTCGGCGGCGGTAAGCCGGCCGGAAGCGGGCTGCGGTTAATCGGCCATGCCGATCATCGTCGCTTGCCACGAGTGCAGCGTAGGCGACATTCGCGCTGATATGCCTGCTGCCTTCCGAATCCATGTCCTCGGCAGCGAAGCGCGGCTCGAGCGAGTCCCCTAGGAAGGTCTTGATTCTCCAAATGCGGGAGGCTGCCAACATCGGCGTCCACACGGGCACCCTTGATTCGGGCAACCGCCTGGGCGAGGCTCGTTCTTGGCGGCTAGAATCGAAATCTGTGACGAATCTTCGCTTGGCCCTATGCGCGGTTGCGTTCTCGCTCGCTTCTTGCACCCTGTCGCCGCCGACCGCTGGCGACGAGTTCGAGGTAGCGCCGGGGCTCGAGATGACGTTATGGGCTAGCGAGCCACTGCTCGTGAATCCGACGAATTTCGACATCGACGAGCGCGGGCGCGTGTGGTTCATCGAATCCGTGAACTATCGCAGCGACTTGAAGAGCAAGCCGAAGAACGACCTTGCCGGGGATCGAATCGTGATCCTGGAGGACACCGACGGCGACGGTCAGGCGGATTCGCGAAAGGTCTTCGACCAGCGTCCCGAAATGTTGGCACCTCTCGGGATCTCGGTGTTCGGCAACAAGGTCATCGTTTCCCAGTCGCCCGATCTGTTCGTGTACACGAAGGACGAGGACGACCGCATCTTGTCCAGAGAGACCCTGCTCAGCGGATGGGGCGGCGTGGACCACGATCACGGTTTGCATGCCGTGCTGTTCGGACACGACGGACGGTATTACTTCAATTCGGGCGATCAGGGCTTCGACATAACCGACCGGTCGGGGAAGGCCTTCCGAAGCAGTCGCGACGGTCCCTACTACGCCGCCACGGTGCAGACCGTGAATCCGGACGGCACGGACTTTCGGGTTCTCGCGCACAACGCTCGGAACCCTTATGAAATCGCGATGGATTCGTTCGGCTCGATCTGGCAGACCGATAACGATGACGATGGCAACCAGTGGACGCGGCTGCTTTACGTGATGGAGGGAGCCAACTTCGGTTACTGGGGGCCGGGAGGCCGGCGGTGGCGGGAGGACAGAGGCACCCACTTCCACGAGGAGCGGCCCGGCACCGTGCCTTACGTGGCTCGCACTGGTCCCGGCTCGCCGACGGGGTTGGTCGTCTACGAAGGAGATCTGCTGCCGGGCAAGTATCGCAATCAGTTGCTGCATGCCGAGCCCGGCAAGCGGCTGATTCAGACGTTCTTCGTGCGACCCGACGGCGCCGGGTATGCGATGGACTCGGAGAACACGGTTGCAAGCATGGATCCGCTCTTCCGCCCGAGCGACATCGCGGTCGCTCCCGACGGTTCGGTCTTCATCTCGGATTGGCAAGACCCGGTCGTTGGCGGGCACAACATGCTCGACATCGAACGCGGCAGGATCTTTCGGTTAGCTCCGATCGGCCACCGTTCTTCGATACCGAAGCTGGACTTGGAGAGTGACGACGGCTTGCTGGCCGCGTTCGGTTCGCCCAACCAAGCGACGCGGTTTCGCGGCTATCAGGAACTCATGCTACGAGCGACCGACGAGCGACGGGATCTGCTCATGCGCGCATGGCGGGGTTCCGCTGTCGCGCCTCGGGCCCGCGCCGTCTGGCTGCTGGCAGGCTTGGGCCAAGCGGGCAGGGAAGTGCTCGACGAGGCGTTCAAATCCGAAGACCCCAGATTCCGAATCCTCGCTCTCCGAGCCTCCCGAATGCAGGGGCTGGACCTAATCGATCTAGCGACCGAGTTGGCCGCGGATCCAGACCCGCAAGTGCGTCGCGAAGCCGCGCTGATGCTGCGGGAAAGCCCGACTGAGTCGAAAGTTGACGCATGGCTGCGCTTGGCCGAAGCCTACGACGGCGATGACCGTTGGTATCTGTCGGCGTTACGGATCGCGGCCGCAGGGGCAGAAGATGCGATGTTCCGAGCGTTGCGGGAGCAGAGACCGAGCTGGGATGCGACGGTTGCCGATCTCTATTGGGTGCTCCAAGCCCCGGCTTCCGTGCCGTACCTTCAGCGCATTGCGAGCGATACTGCGCTCGGGATCGAACAGCGTGAGCAAGCTCTAGACGCATTAGGGTGGCAGCCGGCCCTTGCGGTCGGAAGGGCAGTCGCGTCGATCGCCGCCAGTCGATCCCAGCCCTCCGAGTTGAGGACCCGTGCCTTGTATTTCCTTGGCAAGCAACTGTACTCGGAATGGGGCGCGTTGCGAAACGATTCGCGAGTGGTCGCAGCAATTAATCGCTCGCTGGCTGACGAGGCGACAAGGCGAGCGGCAGTGGAATTGGCCGCGCTCTTGGCCCATCCGGCCAGCGCGGAGCAGCTCGGGCGCGTGGCGGCTGATGATTCGGTTCCCGAAGCCGACCGCGTGATAGCCATCCGGACGCTGGGGGCAGTAGGCGGAAGCGCTGTCGAGGGAGCATTGCGACGCCGAATCGCCGACGGTCCCGTACCTTTGCGCATCGCCGCTATCGAGGGGCTTGCGGCGCTGACTCCGGACGGCATGGAACAGACCTTACGGGAGACTGTGCTGTCGGACGCTCCGAACGAAGTCCGAAGCGCGGCGTTGCGAGTCCTCGGGAGAAGGCCCGCAGGGCAGCAGTTGATCCTTGATATGGAAGAGGCCTTGGAACTGCCGGCAGAAATGCGCGCCCAAGCCTCCAGCATCGTGAATGCTTCCCGCAATGCCGAAGTACGGAGTCGCGCGGCGACGGTCTTGCCTCCACCCAAGAGCCGAAACGACCGCCCCGTAGTCCGCGTGAGGCAGATTGTGGAAGCGGTTGGAAGTGCGGACCGAGGCCGCGAAGTGTATCACGATGCCGCCGGCGCGAATTGCGTGAAGTGCCACTCGCTGGCGCCGGGCGAAGAGCTCGTGGGACCCAGCCTCGCAGCGATCGGATCCAAGTACGGCAAGGCGGGGATGTTGAACGAGATACTGCACCCGAGTGCCGGGATCGCTCACGAGTACGCCTCGTGGATCTTGGACACGACGACGTACGGGTTGATCACTGGCGTGCTCGTCGAGGATACCGCTGACCGAGTTGTCATCCGTACCGAGAGTGCGGACGAGATTCAGCTCGCTCCGACGGAGATTTTGGAGCGCCGGAAGGGCAAGCTATCGATCATGCCCGAGGACCTAGCCAGCGCGATGACCGAACAAGAGATCATCGACTTGCTTGAATTCCTAGCGACACTGCGCGACGCGACGGAGAGTGCCGGCTAAGGACCTGTTGAGAAATTCTGTCGGCTCGCGAGACTCGCCGTATCCGTAGTCGAGAGCCCTTGGAACGACAGAAATCCGGGCCCAGAGGACACAGCAGGCCGTGTCCGGGCCGCATCCAAGTCCAATGTAGACTTTGGACACCGCCGGTGACGCTTTCGCGACAGGCCCTTAGCAGGTCAGATTTTCGTCATTACAAGGGCCTTCAACTGCAAGTTGGGTGGACCGAACGCGCCGGCGGACTCTTGCTAGGGACTCATCTCCTGTTGGAATAGTTCGCTATTGACAGGTCGTGAGAGGCTGTGGGATCATGAGAACGTGACTACAGGGACGGGGAACGGAGGCCGCGAGGGTTCTCTCGTGACACGGGTTCCCGCGCCCTCATGTAACTTGGTGTGTGTTGAGTGGAGTAGCAAGGAGGGGCGCAACTGTGATGCGTACTCAGACTGACTTCAAGGCCCAGAGTCTGGGGGGGGGGGGATTTCTCCCGCTAGGGCTGTGCGCACTGCTGCTGGTTAGCGGCATAGCGCTGTGGGCCCAATCCGAAGCTGTGGTGGTGACCTCCGCCACCGACAGTGAGATCGTCGTCGCCACCCTGACGCCAGCCGAGGACGGCGGCTTCACGCTGGATGGCGAGCCGTTCGACGGCGGCGCGGTGACCCTCGACAGCGGGGCCACTTATGTCCTCGCGCTATCCGAGGGCGGCACGTGGACGGCAACATTCCAGCCCGCGACGATGACGGTGCCGCTGGGCGACAGCAAGCTGACAGTCGAGATCGCGAGGGCCGAGGACGGCACGTGGTGGATCGGCGAGTCGGCCGTGGCCTCGGGCGACACGCACATGGCCGGCACGAATGCCAGCGGCCGCGCCAACCGCTACCTGCTGACGCTGCAGGACGGGGAGTGGTCGGCGCGCTACCAGCCCGACTCGATTCCCGTGGCGGGCACCGATCTCGTCGCCACGCCGCACGAGGACGGCAGCGGCTACGTGATCGGCGCGGCGATGCTGGGCATCGACGGCATCGGCGACGTGACCGTCGACGGCGCCATGTACCACGTGCATCGGGAGGCCGGCGGGGGCTTGGTCGGAGCGCGCTTCGCGCAGGACATGGCCACCCGCCCGGACTACAAGGACGTCGTCGGGCGCGCCGGGCGGCCGCGGCTGAGCCTCGACGACCGCGCCACGGCGGCCAACGAGGCCGCCACGGCCTTGGAAGCGGTCAGCGTGCAGTTCCCGATCCGCGACCTGCTCGGCTCCGGCCGCGCGACGGTGGAGGGCGACAACATCGTCGCCGCGGCGCGCGCGGAGATCGCCAAGCTCCGCGGGCAGGTGGTCCAGCTGGTGGCGCTGCACAAGGACGACGGGATCGACGCCGCCACGTTTGCGGACCAGCTCTACGACCCGGACGGGGACGGCGACACGGCCACCGGCAAGTGGCCCCAGGCCGAGGCGCAAATCAAGAAGATCTTCGGGAGCGCGCACGGGGACTTGGAGGAAGTGCTCCACGAGGACCGCGTGGTGGACGCCTTCGACGAACTCGTGGCGGCCCTCAGCAGCGTGGAAGCCTTCACCGCGGCCACCGACGCGGACGGCCCCGACTTCATCGCCGGCTTCCGCGGCCGCACGGCCGCGCAGGCGGCGGCCGCGTTCGGGCGCACCGCGTCGACGGCCGCGGCCGCGCTGAGCGTGCTGGGCGACGTGCGGTACGGCGCGGCGACATTCAACGAGACGGCGACGGCGACGGACGGCCTGGGCCCCGCCGAGCTGGCCCAAGCCTTCGCCTACGCCACGATTCCCGCCGTGCGGCGGTCTTCGGATGTGCAGGTGGCAGGCAGCGCGTTTTACAGCGGCGGGACGCACGCGGTCGACGCGGAGGGCAACCTGTACGCCGGCGACATCGATGTGGAGGTGCGCTTCTCGGCTTTGGAAGTCGGGGCGCTGGTGTCGGGCCTGACGGACGTGGCGACCGGGGACCCGTGGCGGCACGGTTTCGGCGGCGCGGTGGCGCATGTCTGGCTGCCGGACGTGCCGCTGAGCCGGGCCGGCACGTGGAACGGCTGGAGCGGCGACGCGCGGCTGGGCTACGAGCTGCGCCCCGGCGGGTCCTTGGACGAGGTGCTGAGCGGGCGGGCCGAGTTCAGCGGGCGCTTGCTGGGCCGCGGCGAGGACGCCGGGGAGCAAGCGGTGGGGGTCTGGCGGCTCACCGACGCGGACAACGACCCCATGCTGGCAGGCGCCTTCGGCGCACAGCGCGGCCCGGACCGCATGCGCCCGACGCAGAAGCTGGCGGACGACCTGCTGATGGTCGGCGCGTCCATGACGCTGGACAGCCTCGACGCAGCCGACGCGGACGATCCGGACGATGACCTAGAAAATCGCATCACGCAAACGCTGAGCAAGGGCAACAACAACCTCAAGCTCACGTTCGAGGGCGGCCTGGAGTACACGCTGAACCGGGGCACGCTGCTGGAGGGCGGCTTCGCGCCGACCTCGCTCGACGACGCGGCGCAAGCGGCGCGGCACGAGCTGCGCAAGGATACGTACCTCGAGGACGTGCGCGAGGAGTTCGGCAAGGCGGCGCGGCAGCTGGCCAGCGTGGTGGCTCTGGACACCGATGACGCGGGCAGCCTTCGCCCGACCTTGCGCGCGCAACGGCAGCGGCTGTTCGACGCGCTGCAGACGGAGCTGGAGAAGCTGTTCGGAGCCGACGTCCCGGCCCCGATCGCCGACCCGGCCAACCCGCCGGACCCGCCGGACGCTCCGCTGTGGGTCAATCCCGGGGTGCTGCAGACGACGGCGACGCCGGATCCGGCGCCGGCGTGGGCGACGGACGCGGCGGGCTGGAACGGCGCGCACGAGGACTACCCGGTCAACGGCGCCGGCGTGCCGCAGGACGGGCAACTGGCAGGGCGCATCGAGGACGTGCAAGCCGCGCTGGAGGACCGCGAGGCTTTCCTAGCCGCCTTCGGCGAGAACGGGGTCTTCGACGCGTACGACAACGCGGCCACGCAACGCCCGGCAGCGGCGGGGGGCTTCGTGGGAGCGAGCACGATGTGGGACCTGCCGACGAGCCGCCTGCTGCTGTGGACCGAGCGCACGGACTTCACGCGCTTCGGCGCGTGGAGCCTGCAGGCCTCGGCGGACGGCTCGGCGGCACTGGCCGAGCGCGCGATCGATCCGCAGTTCGGCGTGTTCGCCTACAGCCCGCTGGCGCGGACGGACGGGTACGCGTCGGCCGAGGCGGAGGGCTACCCGGGCCGGGAGCTGCCGAACGCCCAGGCGGGCAAGGTGCTGGCGACGTACCTCGGGCGCACGGCCGCGGTCGGCGGCGGGATCTTCTACGAAGGCGACGTGGAGGCGCTCGTGGAATGGGACACCGCGGCGGTGTCCGGCAACCTGGCGCTGACCGTATCCGACCTCGTGCCGACGGACCCGCGCTACGCGGCCCTGCGGGTCGGCCTGCCCGACATCGTGGACGCGGAGACGGGCGAGATCACCCCCAAGATCGGCACGTACGACGTGCGGGCGCTCAAGTTCACGGCGGCGATCGCGGAGACGGACGGCAAACTGGGGTTCTCCGGCACGGCCGCGCCGGAGGTCACGGTCGGCGGGGCTCACCCCGCCGAGCCGCCGCTGGCGGCGGACTCGGTAAGGGCCGATTGGGCCCAGGCATTGCCGATCACCTACGACGAGTCCGCAGAGGTCGTCATGGAAGCCATCGCCGACCGGGTGGCCCAATTCCGCGGCGGCGGTCCGCGGGCGCTGCCCAACCCGTGGACCGGCAACAACGGCATCCAAGCCACATCGCACACCGGAAACGGCGACCGGCTCGACCTCGTCACTCGAAAGGGCAACATGTACCTTGCCAACACCTTCACCGTCCAACCGTCATCAGCCCCGAGCCCATTTCCCGGCGACTGGGGAGGATTCCTGATTGCGGCCACAGGCTGGAACCAGTTCTCTGGCAGCATCAGCCGGGACTACGACGTCTTGGACATGCCGAGCTACTTCACACTTGGAAGCTGCGGTTCGGGTTGCGGCGACCGCTTCATGCGCTACGCCGATGGCACCTTTTGGGTATGGAAGCTAAACGGGAACACTCATTCCTTCCACGAGCAACTCCGGCCGCTCGATCCCGACATACCGAACACCTTCGAACCGCCCTCCGGTGCGATGCTGACCGCGGCCGGGCAGACTGCCATGTTCAAGGCGTGGCTGTATCGGACCGGCTCGCTGAACGTGTTTGAACCCGAGAGCGTTGAACTGGACGGGCAGTTCGTGGGCCAGGACGCGGACGGGCCCACGGGCATGATCGGCACCTGGGAACTCCCGGCGGGCTTCTTCGGCGTCGCCGACGTGCGGGAGGTCATCCAAGGCTCGTTTGGCGCGGAGTACGCTCCGTAGGGCGCGGTCAGGGCGGATTCCGGCCAAGTCCGGGGGCGGGGCGCACGACCGTTCCCGGGCTTGGCCGACGCTTGGGTACTTTGTCGCCGCGTTCGCCTAGCGGGGCGCGGCGGGGCGATACCGACGCGGAGAGCGACTCCTCCATCGAGGGACACGGGATCCGGCCCTCTGGTCCCTTCAAGGAGTCTCTAAGGGTCTGCTGCGAGAGTGTCAATAGCGGTGCCGAAGGTTGTTCTGGACAACCCGATTGCTCTGACATGGGCTGTTGCGCCCTGCGGAAGCCGGATTTCCGTCATTGCGAGGGCCTTCTACTGCCGATGGGGTGAGCCTCGCGAGAGCCGTCGGACTTCTTCAACAGGTCACGAAGGGGTGGATCCGGTTGAATGAATCACCTCTTGTTCGGGTGGTATACGAATCGAGACTGGACTGTCTTCAATTCAAGTCACAAATCATAATTTATCCATAACACATTGGAAATAAACATCTTGTACCGATTAATAAGGTCACTCGATTGCGGATTTGGCGTGCTCCGGTCGAACCGCCTGCCAGGTGCTCTCGGTATAGGTCTGGTAGCTGAGTCGACCCCGGCAGGTCTTGCAGACGAAGCGCCGCTCCTTCCGGTTCGCCCGTTCATGCCAACCGCATCGCGGACAGGACACGATGTATTTCGAGGGAGCGAACGATACGGAATGGCAGCGGTCGGCCGTGCAGCCGATCGAACGGGCGGTTGCCTTCCAAACGCTGTCGTGGTTGTGACGTGGGCCCACGAGGGCGTGTGCGATTTCATGCAGGATCGTGTCCCGTACCTCCGCTGGCATCGCGGTAAGGGCGAACTGGCTCGCGAGGCTGATGACTTTCGTCTGGTAGTCGCAGCAGCCGGCGCGACTTGAAGCATCGTCGAATTGGAAACTCCAATTCGACAGGCCGTGCTCGGACAGCAGGCCCTCGGCTTGCGCCGCGATCTCGGCGAGGCGTCGCTCGTCGCCGTCCGTGGCGCGTGGTCCGGCGGGCACGAGCAGGGTGTACGGAACTGCGAATTCCCCACCTCCATCCGCCACCACGCGGGCGTTCTTCGGCCCGAGCCGCGCCACCGTGCCCGTTACTGAGCCTGAATTTCCCTGGAACGAGACGCGGTCGTTAGGCCGAAAGGCTGCCTTGAGCGAGTCTAGGCGCGTGGTCACCCTCTGAGGCTGACCGTCGACGTCAGGTTCTAGGAATAGCCACGGAACCCTGAACTCCTCGCCGGTGCGGGCCTTGACCCAAGCGTAGTCCGACGTCTTCTTGGCGATGTGGCCGGTGACCCGCTTGCCCGCGTGGCGAAACTGCACAGGATCACTGACCGAGAAATCCGCCGCCGAGGCCATCCTTGTTCCTCAACCAGAATCGCATGCACGAGGAGCCGGGCGCGGCGGTTCGCGGAAGCGACGGAACCGGGTCAGATCAGTTCCGGCTATACGCAAGGTGCGCGACCGCTTCCCACGCCCGCTTCGTGTAGGTTTCGTACTTGATCGGAGTGCGGCATTGCCCGCAGACCCACGAGCGTTTCCGTTGATTGCCGGTGGCGTACCAACCGCACTGAGGGCATGACTTGATGTACCTTGGCGGTGCGAACTTCACGTCGTGGCAGCGTTCGCCGGTGCATCCGATCGCACGAGCCTGGTCCTTCCAGACTTGGTCGTGATGGTGCTTCGGACCCACCAGCGCATGGGCAATCTCGTGCAGGATGGTATTGCGGACTTCTGACGACGGCGCAACCAACGCGAATTCCCGCGCGAGGCTGAGGACCTTCGTGCCGTAGTTGCAGTAGCCAGCTCGGCGGGAAGCGTCGTCGAACTGGAAGCTCCAATCCGACAGCCCGTGTCGGGCCATCAGCTCCCCCGCGAGCTTCCGGGTCTCGGAGAGCACTCGCTCGTCATCCCGTCCGTCGCTGCGAGACAAGAGCTCTAAGTGCGAGTACGGTACCCGCCACTCCTCTCCGCCATCGGTAACGATAAATGCTCGTTTCGGACCGTGACGCGCGATTTCGCCGTGGAGAACCCCGGACTTGGTCTTGAACTTGACACGATCGTTGGGTCGGAAGTTTGACTTGAGCGATTCCAGCCGGTCGGTCACCTCTCGCGGCTTTCCGCCTTCGTGACGCTCGAGCAGTCCCCAATCGACCTTGTACTCCAGCCCAGCCTCCGTGGTGACCAACCCGTTCTTGGAGTTCTTGCGCGTGAGATGGCCCGTGATCACTTTCCCGCGGCGGCGGAACTGGACGGGGTCGCCGATGGAGAGGCTTGATCGGTCGGACTTTTTTTCAGGCTCCGGGGATCCGTTCCCGCTTGCGAAGATCTTTCCGGACGCGGAGCCAAGCGGCTTCAGCAACGAGTACGGGACGCGATACTGTTTCCCGTCGTCTGCAAACACCAAGGCGCGCTTCGGACCGCGCCTGAGGATGGCGCCGGTACGGATTTCAGACCCCACGCGGAATTGGGCGATGACTCCAGTCTTCTCTGGACCAGGGGGTTCAGGTGTCGCGTGACCGCGATCCGCTGCAGGTTTCGAGGGGCTGGATTTGCGCAGCTTTTTCCACGGGATCTTCAGCGTCTCGCCCGACGAGACCGAGACCCACGCCCGTCGCCACGTCTTGCGAGTGATCCGCCCGGTCCCTTCGGTGCCCCGGTGCTTGAACCGCACGAAATCGTCGACCGAGAATCCCGCTGCCCGCGACATGAAGGTTCATTGATCAGCATCCCACATGCGCCACAATGGGCTGTCCGGCGCTTGTGCCATGGCTACGCCAGATCGGGGTATGGATTGCGGCCGTCGCTGCCTTCCTGGGGCCGTGGGGAGTGTTCGTAATCGCATTCGCAGATAGCGCATTGATTCCGATGCCCCAAGGTGTCGACGCGCTCCTGCTCGCGCAAGCGATCGCCAGCCCCGAAATCGCCTATCTCGCCGCGGGTCTCGGGATCCTCGGGTCCACGATGGGCAGCGCGGTGCTGTACTTCATCGGGCGACGGGCGGGCCAGGCGTTCTTGGCCAAGCGCATATCGGAAACGGGGGTCCGTCGCTTGAGCGGGCTCATGGGACAGTGGGGCGCCGCGGTGCTGATCCCCGTGGTCATGATCCCGCTGCCGCTCCCCATGAAGCCCGTGGTGCTGGCGGCCGGGGTCTTCCAAATGCCGCTGCTGTCGTTCTGCCTAGCGGTCGCGGTCGCCCGTTTCGTGCGCTATTACGGAATCGTGTTCTTCGCCCGCCGGTACGGCGAGAGTGCATTGGAGCTGCTCACCGCCAACTGGTACGTGGCGCTGATCGCATGCGTGCTATTCGTGGGTCTCTTCGTCGGCGTACACAGGCTCTCGAGCCGCTGGCTGCGAGAGGCAGGCAAGCTCTCCGCCTGACACCGCTGACCGAGTTGCTCCTACGGATCGGGAAGAAGGAGCGGCAGGTCGTTCGGCAGGGAGAAGATGGATGCCGCGAGCGGAACGTTCGCTTCGTACGAATGGGCGTAGAGTTCGAAGACTCTTTCGCCGTCGCGCTCCCGACGGATGATCCACGGCAGCATCGTCTCCCCCACTGCCCGGTAGCGGCCGTAAACGGACTTCTCTTCGTAGGGGATGCGTGTCTTCGGGTCGCGGCGCAGGTACGTTTGCTGTAGCGGCAAGCCATCGGACTTGCGTATGTACAGCGTGATGGCCTCGCCTTGGTCATCCACGATGTCGACCGCCTCGCTAGGCACGTTGTCGACGATTTCCGTGCCTAGGTAATAGAAGTACAAGCCGGGTTCGTCCATCCGATAGCGCATGAAGTAGAAGATGTCCCGGCGGGTCGCGAGGCGATACCGCGCCATGTAGTCCTCAGGTTGGGGCACGGCGCCGCGGTAGGTCACCTCGTAGCCGTGACCGTTCAGGAACAGCGCATAGTAGTCGCCCTTGCGCGAGTAGACTTCGCGACGGCTGATCGGAAGCCAGTCCGGCGCGGGATCCGGCGGGATGTCCTCGAACTTGTCGTAGATCGTGATGGGCGCCTGCCCGCGTACCTGGCGGTTGTAGAACGAGTACGCGCGCCCTGATCGAACCTGCGTGCGGATGTCGAGGAAGTTCTGGCCGCCAATGGCGTCGAACGCTTCCCGGACAAGCCGCGCGCCCTTTTCCTGGCGGGTCTCGGCCACCAGCGGCGATGCTGCCAGAACCGCGCCTCCGCAGCTGGCGCCGAAGCTACGTCGCGTGATCATCTCCCGGTCTCGCTCCCCCGACTTCCAGCATATTCTTCCACGCCGCGAGTCTGCATCCGATCATGCGCTATTCTGCGATAAACCGGCAATGATCGGGGAATCGACGACAAGCGACAGCGCACGGACCGCCGCCCTGATGGCGAGCCTTCGCGAGCGGATTCCGGAGAGCGCGGCTGCGAGGATCCCGGCGCTGCTCGAAGCCTTGCCTGACGCACTCGGAGCGTTGCAGCGCTTGGCGCAGTTCTACGGGCAGCTCCCTTGGGAGCCGAAGCCGGAGGACTATGACGGCAGGGCGATCCACGCGGCCCTGACAGCTTTCGGCAACAGCCGCTACCTGTCCAACATGCTCTTGAATTCGCCCGGCCTGCTGCGTTGGGCGCTAGACCCGGAGAACCTCGACCACTCGATCCCCGCCGGCGAGCTGAGGGCCGACCTAGGGTCCGTCGCCGCCAACGCCAGCGACGAAGATGTCGCTCTAGTAATCGTCCGGTTCAAGCGCAAGCACATGCTGCGGATCGCGATGCGGGACCTGCTGTCGGTGGCGCCGCTAGCGGAGATCGCGCTCGAGCTCTCGAACCTAGCCGATGTGTCCATCCAAGCTGCCCACGACCACATCCGCCAGCAGCTGGTGCAGCGGTTCGGTCGGCCGCTCTGCCAGACCGAGACGGGCCAGATCCACTGCAATTTCGCGGTCCTCGCGTTGGGCAAGCTAGGAGGGAGCGAACTGAACTACAGCTCCGACATCGACCTGATGTACATCCACACCGGTGACGGTCACACCGCGGGCCCGGTCGTGACGACGAACAAGGATTTCACCGACCAGCTAGCGAAGCGCTTGACCGGGCTGCTCTCCGTGATGACGCCGGACGGATTCAGCTATCGGGTGGACTTGCGCTTGCGACCGGAAGGGAACGCCGGAGAGCTGGTGGCACCCGTGTCCGGTGCCACCCAGTATTACTTCAAGCGCGCTCGAGACTGGGAGCTGCAGATGCTGTTGAAGGCGCGGCCGGTCGCGGGAGACATCCGTCTGGGCAGAACGTTTCTGGATATCGTCACGCCCCAGATTTATCGCACCTCGACGGACTTCTCGCAGATTGACCGGCTCGCCGAAACTCGCGACCGGATCCAGCAGCAGAAACGCAACCGCAATCGGCAGTCGCTGGATGTGAAGCTGGATCCCGGCGGCATTCGGGATATCGAGTTCTTGGTCCAGTGCTTGCAGCGACTCCATGGCGGCCAGGATCGGTTCCTGCGGAGCGGCGGCACGATGTACGCCCTCCACCGCCTGCGGGAGAAGGGCTACCTCGACTCGCGGGAATACGGTGCGTTGTTCAATGCCTATCGGTACTTGCGTCGGGTCGAGCATCACCTCCAATTGGTGGACAACCGGCAGACTCACGAGCTGCCGCGCGACGAGTCGGGCCTCCGCTTCCTGGCCGCGCAGATGGGGATTCGCCCGCAATCCGACGTAGGCGAACAGGTGAAGACCGAGATCGAAACTCACTTCAATGCGGTCAGCGCGATCTACGAGCGCGTGATTCCCAGCCAGCGACCGGTCCCGTCCAAGCCCGCGCCCAAGGTTTCCCCGGCATCCTCCTCGGCCGGTGACGAGCGGGTCGACGCGCCGGTGGCCTCGTCCGTCTGGCGCAAGCGGCTGCCCGAGATTAAGCGATTCTCGGTTCCGCTCGCTGCCAAGTTCGGGGATTTGAATTTGCGCTGGGGCAATCGGGCGCTGGAGAGTTTCTTGGATCGGATCGTCGCGCTGCCTAGCGTGATGGAGACCTTGGGCTCGCGGCTGGACCTCGTTCCCAACATCGGCGAACTGATGGAATTCAGTCCGCATTTCGCCGAGTATCTGGCGCGCTTTCCGGAGGACGTGGGGGTCATCAGGGCTCAGGAGAGAGACGCCCCTCCGAACGGATCAGCGCGATCCGCCCGCGATGCCACGCCGATGCATCCCACCTTGGAATCGATCCTGGCAGCCGACATGGAGCCGGAAGAGACTGCTGGAAAGATGAGACGGTTCTTCCGGCGTCGCATGCTTTCGATCCAGGCTGGCAGCATTTGCGACCGGGAGGACGTGTTCTCGACGCTGCTGGGTGCCAGCGACCTCGCGGAATGGATCCTGAAAGCCGCTTACGCC
The DNA here is from genome assembly GCA_965242625.1 of Bryobacterales bacterium. Taxonomy (GTDB): domain Bacteria; phylum Acidobacteriota; class Terriglobia; order Bryobacterales; family UBA6623; genus VXMF01. The sequence continues at coordinate 4,420,911 of CBDEST010000005.1, forward strand.
TTGGCGTTGCGCGAGACGGCGCAGCTTGCCAACGAGCCTGTCGAGTCGCCGGACTCGATGCGCATCATCGCCTTGGGACGTCTGGGGATGCGCGAGTTCGACCTGGGCTCCGATGCCGACATCGTATTCGTGATACCGGATGGCGAGAGCAAGCGGCTCGCCCGATGGACGCAAGTTGCGAACCGGGTCATCGACATAGTGATCAGCTACACCGCGGATGGGCAGATGTTCAGTGTCGACCCGCGCTTGCGTCCACTGGGGCGCGATGGCGAGCTGGTCCAGACCGAGCGCCAGTTCTTGAACTACTTTGCCGACCGCGCCGAGTCCTGGGAAGCCCTGACGTACATGAAGGCCCGCACGGTCGCGGGTGACCCGGAGTCCGGCAGGCAATTCCTCGTGCGGTTGCAACAGGTGCTCTGGCAGCAGTTTGCCCATCGCGAGGAACTGCGGGCACTGCTGATGAGGATGCGCACCCGCTTGGAAACGGAGCAGGGCGAAGCGAAGCCATTGAAGTCCGGCCGCGGCGGGTATTACGACATCGACTTCATCCTCCTCTACTGGCGATTGATCCGCGCCGAGTCGTTCTACAAGTCGCTGAACACCCCCCAGCGAATCGAGATCATCCGCGAGACGGATCCGTCCCGGACGGATGACCTAGGGGTCTTGCTAAAGGCCACGACGGTGTTCCGCGCGCTCGATCACGGAGTGCGGCTCAGCAAGGGCACGTCATCGCACGACCTGCCGCCTACGGAGTGGCAGCGCGAACTGCTTGCAGGCTTGGTCTCTCGCTGGCTGCCGGAGGACGTTCGCGACCTTCCCTTGGCCGAATTGCTAGCCGCCTCTCGAGACTCCGTGCGGTCCGTGTTCAATTCCGCGTTCCGCACGCCGGCGTAGGCTCGCCGGCAGGGGCGTGATGCGGAATGGATCATCCCGCCACCTCTGACAGAGCGTGATCCCCCGGGAACGCCCCCGGAGCGAGGCCGATTCGCTACAATGGCTTCGTCATGAGAATCCGCCTACAGATTCCCGTCGCCTTCTTTGTGCTCTGCCTGGCCCTGCCGCTGGCGTCCGGCCAGGACTGGATCTCGCTCTGGGACGGCAAGACGCTCTCCGGGTGGAAGTTGAGCGAGGAGAACCCCGACAGCTTTCGGATCGAGGACGGCGCGATCGTCGCGCAAGGCCCGCGCGCGCACTTGTTCTACGCGGGAGACGTGAACGGCGGAGAGTTTCGCAACTTTGAGCTCAAAGTTGACGTAATGGCCGCAAAGAACTCGAACGGTGGAATTTACTTCCACACGGAGTACCAAGACAAGGGCTGGCCGCTCAAGGGCTTCGAGGTGCAAGTGAACAACACCTACGCTCGGGATCCCCGCAAGTCCGGCGGGCTCTACGGGGTGTCGGACAACCTAGTCCCTCCGGCCAAGGACGATACGTGGTTCACCGAGCACATCGTGGTCAAGGGCAAGAGCGTCAAAATCTACGTGGACGGCCATCTGATCACGAATTGGGTCGAGCCGGACGATTGGGCCGGGTTGCGCCCGCTGCCGAACGGTCGGGGGCAGAATTTCCCGTTGCGCAGGCTGGACTCGGGAACGTTCGCGCTGCAGGGTCATGATCCGAACAGCATCGTGAAGTACAAGAACATCCAAGTCAAAGTCTTGGACTAGCCGAGCGATTCCTAGCGCTCGCGCCGAGGGCGTGCCATGGATTTCGCCCAGGAGGTCAAGGCCGCGGCCGACATCGTGACGGTGATCGGCGCCCATGTTCGCCTCAGACGGCAGGGAGCGGACCGGTACACGGGCTTGTGCCCGTTCCACTCGGAAAAAACGCCCTCGTTCTCGGTTCACGGCCGGCTGCAGTTCTACAAGTGCTTCGGCTGCGGCAAGAGCGGCGACGTCATCACTTTCCTGATGGATCTGCAGGGCCTCAGCTTCATCGAGGCCCTGAAGACCCTAGCCGAGCAGCATGGCTTGGAAATGCCGCAACGCGGCAAGGGACCGGGTGTTGACGCGGCGGCCCGGAAGCGCGAGGCATTGCTGCTGATTCATACCCGCGCCCAGAAGTTCTACACGACTCAACTGCACGCTCCGGTCGGGACGAAGGCGATGGCCTACTTGCGGGAACGAGGTCTCGAGAAGGCGGAAATCGACGAATTCGGATTGGGCTACGCTCCGCCGGGAAACGCCCTGCAGGGAAGTCTGAAGAACGGAGGGTTCAAGCGCGGAGAGGTGCGCGACTCCGGGTTGATCGGCGAGTCCGCGCAGGACAAGTCGATGTACGACCGCTTCCGAGACCGTGTCATGTTCCCCATTCATTCGGACGCTGGCAAGCTGATCGCGTATGGCGGGCGGGCGTTGGAGAAGGACAAGCAGCCCAAGTACTTGAATTCGCCCGAGACGCCCATCTACCGCAAGCACGCGGTGCTCTTCAACATGCACCGAGCCCGCGTCGCCATGCGGCAAAGCACGTTCGCCGTGCTGGTCGAAGGCTACATGGACGTGATCGGAGTCTGGCGCGCGGGCGTGAAGAACGCGGTGGCCACATGCGGGACAGCCCTCACGGCGCATCAGATCAGCGTGATGCGGAGGCACTGCGACACGGTAGTCGTCAACTTCGACTCGGACTCCGCCGGGCAGGCGGCGGCCGAGCGGTCGGTCGAGCTGCTGCTGCGGGAGGGCATGAACGTGAAGGTCTTGGAATTGCCCGGCGGCATGGATCCCGACGACTACTGCAAGGCCGAGGGCGGCGAGGCGTATCGGCGCGAACTCGAACAGGCGCCGCGCTACTTTTACTGGTTACTAAACCGGTCCCGCCGACAGTTCGATCTCGCCACCGCCGAAGGGCGCACCAAGGCCTTCGACAAGCTGCTCGATTCCGTTGTGCTGCTGCCTGATGCCATTCAACGCGCCACCACCGTCACCGAGCTGGCTGAGCACATCGGGCTGCAATCCGGAGTGGCGCTCAACAGATTGAAGCAAGCGACCAACAAGGGTGAGGCCGCCAAGACCCGTACGGAAGGGCACGTTGACGGTCTCGCGCCGGCCGAGCGGCTGCTCGTGGTGCTGCTCGCCCATGATCGGGAAGCGCGGGAGGAACTCTTGGAGTCCGCTCACGAAGTTGCTTCGCGGGGCCTGCCCAGCGCGCGCATTCTTGCGGCCATGCTCACTGTGGTGCGCTCGGGCGACGGATATCACCACTCGGCCGTGGAAGGGCGGCTCGACACCGCCGATCGCGAGCGCCTTACGCGATTGGTGTTCGACAAGGATCGGCCGCAACCCAAGATCGAGGAGGGGCGCGAAGCTCTGGATGCCTTGCGCTTCAAGCTGGACCAAGACGCTTATCGGGATGTGTTGCGCGGGATCGCGGCGGCGGAACGATCAAGGAATGACGAGGAACTGCGCAAGCTGATCCAGCGGAAGCAGGAATTGGAGCCTCGTATCGGCCTAGGTCAGCGGCCCAGAGGCTGAGTCCTGGTGGGTGATCGCGGCACTGGGCGCGGGCAGCTGCAGCGCGGCGCGACCGGCCTTGCGCAACAGCCTGCGCTCCCGATGCTCGAGTTGCGGGGACGGGGCGTGGCTCTGCGCGCTGCGCGTCATTTCCAAGGCGCGGTCGTAGTCTTTCTCGCGGTGCTCGAAATACTTCGCGAGTTCCACGAACGCGTCGGCCCGATAGGCGTTGGCGACTCGAGCGAGGTCTTGCAGCAGTTGGATCTGCGCTTCGTGGTTGCCGAGCCTCCGCTCGATCTGAGCGGATTCCCAGAGGCTGGGAAACAGGCCGCTCGCCGGCAGGCCCGCGTGGATCGCCTTCCGGTAGAGTTCCAAGGCGCTCTCGTGGTTGCCTTGATTCCTTAGCCAGCGAGCGAGCCCGAGCAAGTCCTGGCCGTGATGCAGCGCGGCCTTGCCGGGATCGGAGTACGCAGGCATGAGCACGGCGCTCAGGCAGGCGAGGGACACGATGTCGAGCACGTTGTGATGGAAGACATCCCGCAGGCCGGCGGCGTCGCCGCTACGCAGGAAGTCGAAGTAGCGTTGCGGGATCAAGGCTCCCGGTACGTCGCCGCGCCGCTGGAAGCCGAGGATTTCGGATTCCAGCGTGCCGAGCTTGCAGTTCCGCATTCGCTCGCTCCACACCCGTCGCGCCGCGTGCAGCAGGTCCACGTGGCCTAGGCGACGGAATGGATTGGGTTGCCGCCGCAGTCTGTAGCGGGTCTCGAGCAACGGGACGTCGAAGGAACTGCCGTTGTAGGTAACGAGGACATCGTGGGTCGCTAGGCACTCGGCCACCGCTTGCAGCATCGCTAGCTCCTCGTCGAAGTCGCGCATGAAGAAGAGGCGCACCCTGAACCCGCTGGCTTCGATGGAACCGATGCCGACAAGGAACGCGCAGGTGCCTGTCCCGCCGGCGAGACCGGTCGTTTCGGTGTCGAGGAAGGCCCAGCGCCGCGGGTCTGCTGGCGGCACCTCGCCGTTGGAAATGCCCTTCAGCCAGTTCGCCGATACCCGTTGCAGCATTTCGATCCGCGCGCTGCCGTGCAGCGCCTCGTTCGGATAGGTGTGTTCCTGCAGCAGGAACTGGCCGGAAGGCGAGTCACGCACGGTGCCTTGGATTCCGAACGGGGTGTTTCCGTTAGCGGGCCACGCGGCTGCGTCTCTGCCCTTGGGTGCCATCGGTCGCTCGGGCTTCGGGGCGCGAGCCTCGATCGCGTGAATGCGGCGGCGCAGGCTCTCGATTTCAGATTGCGTGATCGCTTGCACGTGTTGTTCTCCTTTCGCGGCTCAAGCGGCTACCCGATCCGCTTGCGTTTCGGCCGCTAGGGACTGGGCGAGAATCCGGGCGACCTCCTTGGACTTGTCGCCGACTTCCCCGGGGGCCCCGACGCAACTGGGGCAGCCCGCTTTGCAGGGGCACGCATTGAGCAGTTCCAAGGCTTGCGAGCCGAGTCTGTCGCGCATGCGGAACAGTGGTTCGCTCTGCCCGATGCCGCCGGGGAAGTTGTCATAGAGGAAGAGTTCGGGGTTGAGCAGCGATTCGGGCCCGCCTTGGGCGCTTGATGTCGAAATGCTCAGATCGCGCGCATCGCACATCAGCAGCACCGCGCCGACGGTGCGGAGCACGGTGCCGAGTCCGAGCAAGCCGTCCCGTTTCTCGTCCGTCGAATAGGGCAGGGAGGCGATGTAGTCCATCGGGAACTGGAGCCAGAACGCAGTCGTGTGCATTTCCTGTTCCGGCATCGAGAGCTTGCCGTCGCCGACGTTCTCGTTCGTGTGGAATCGGATCTTCTTGAACCCGACTACTCGGCGCGTGATGCGGACCTCGCCGTGATTCGCTACCGCCAGCCCTTGCGTTTGGTCGTCGAAGCCTTCGAGGGCCTCGACCTGCGCGTGCTCGATCGCATCCGTGTAGTACCCGCATTCGACGCGCTTGACGTACGCCTTGCGCTCTTCGTAGGCGAAACGCTCCACGTGGAAAAGGCGGCCGTCGTGCATGTATATCGCCTTCTCGTGCAGCGTGGTGAGGGCCGCTGGGAAGGCGACTTCGCCGATGACCTTGGAGTCGTTGCTGATGTCGACGACCACGAAGTTGTCGCTGGTCACCTTACGGAGGCTGATAGCGTCCGCCGGGTAGGATTCCGAGGTCCAGTGCCAAGCCCCTCCGGCCCGATGCACCACGCCGGTCTCCTCGAGGAAACCGCAGAGTTCGCCCGTCTCGTGCGGTCCGAACCTCTCGCCCTCTTGGATGGGCAACTCGAATGCCGCGCACTTCAGGTGGTTAACGAGAATCTCCAGGTTGTCCGGATTGATGTGAGCGTGTTCGGGTGAGCCTTCGAAGAAGTACTCCGGATGCTCGACGACGTACTGATCGAGCGGCGCCGAGGACGCGACGAGCACGCTGATCGAGGCATCGCGCCGGCGCCCGGCGCGGCCCGTGCGCTGCCAAGTGGAGGCGAAGGATCCCGGGTAGCCGGCGAGCACCACGGCATCAAGCGAGCCGATGTCGATGCCGAGTTCCAGTGCGTTGGTCGAAACGACGCCGAGGATCTCGCGGTTCCGCAGTTGCCGCTCGATTTCCCGCCGCTCGCCGGGCAGGTAGCCACCGCGGTATCCGCGCACCGCCGCTTCGCCACCCGGCTGTCGGCCGAGTGACTCCTTCAAGTAGCGCGTGAGAACCTCCGTGGCCAAGCGGTTGTTGGCGAAGACCAGGGTCTGTCGGCCGCGCTCCAGGAACGTCTGCGCCATGCGTCTCGATTCGTTGATGTAGCTCCGCCGGATGCCGAGTTGCTCGTTCACCACCGGGGGGTTGTAGAAGACGAAATACCGCTCTCCGCTGGGTGCGCCATTCTCGTCGATCAGCGCGAACTTCTCTTCGACAAGGTTCTCGGCGAGTTCTAGGGGATTGGCGATCGTTGCCGAGCAGCAGATGATGCGCGGCTTCGAACCGTAGAACGCGGCGACTCGCTTGAGCCGTCTCAGGACATTGGCGAGATGGCTTCCGAACACGCCGCGATAGGTGTGCAATTCGTCGATGACGATGTATCGCAGGTTCTCGAAGTACCGTGCCCAGCGAGTGTGATGCGGCAGGACGCCGGAGTGCAGCATGTCGGGATTGCTCAGCACCACGTTGGCGCGGCGACGAATGGCCCGGCGTGCGTCCGACGGTGTGTCGCCGTCATACGTGAACGCCCGCACGTCGGGGCCGAGGGCATCGCCGAGGGCGTTGAATTCCTCCAGTTGGTCCACGGCCAAGGCCTTGGTCGGGAAGAGGTACAGGGCGCAAGCCGACGGATCGGCGGCGATCGCGTTGAGAACGGGAAGGTTGTAGCAGAGCGTCTTGCCGCTTGCCGTAGGCGTGACGATCACCGTGTTTTCGCCTGCGGCGATGCGGTCCCAACTCCGGGCTTGATGGATGTAGAGTTGCTCGATTCCCTTGGCGGCTAGCGCACGCTTGAGGCGGTCGTCGACCGTCTCGGGAAGCTCGGCGTAGCGGGCCTCGCGTGCCGGCAGCCGGTGGATTGCTCGGATGGGCGAGTCGGATTTCCGCTGCAACGACTCGAAGCGCGCGACGAGTCCCGCGACGGAGTTGTCGCGAGCGGGGATCGGCGCCTCGACGGGGCCGAAGCCGTTCGCGTTCCCTGCGCTCGGTTCCAAGGCGATGCTTGCTTGTGCCATTGATGATTCCTCCTCCTGTGGTGGTGTTGCCCTTGCGAGCGTTTCTTGTTCTCCGTATGTTTGCATACGGAGATTGTTCCTGTCAACTAGCGCTCTACTTATTTTCGACAACTGTCACCGCACACGATTCGGAGTCTCGGGATCCGAGGTGGTGATCGGCTCCTCGTGGGCAAGCCTTGAGTCACGAGCGAAGCCGACCGGTAGACCCTTCCGGAGCGGATTTGGACGGTAGAGCCGACGGGTACAATGCGAATTACGTGAGGGGATTGCGTGCGGTCTTGGCGATGGCTTGCGCTGTCGCGGCGGGAGCCCAGACTGTCGAGCACCGGCTCGAAGTGGAGTACGCGCAAGAGCGTCCGGTAGACCGGACCCTGGGCAAGGTCGATGCGAATGATGACGATTGGGTCTCGGAACGGGACTACCAAGCAATCGACGAGCAACTCAAGAAAGTTGCGGAGGCCCTGACGGCCCGCAAGGAGTCTTTCGCACCGCTGACTGAGCTGGTCCAGAGCTTTCGTCGGTTGAGGCTGGTCGAATTCAAGATCCTCTCGAGTGCTCGCGACGGTGCGGATTCCAGATTGGCGCATGTCACGGCTCGCGTCGAACTCGGTGGAGACGGGATCGCTGGCGGAATCCTAGCCTTGCTTGGCGAGATGGACATGACTTGGGCCTCCGGGCCTGACGGATGGACCTTGGCGAGCGCGACGCTCGGCGAGTTCCGCGAAACGACCGCCGACGCTCTGGGATTCGTCGAGATCACGGAGTCCGTGTTCGGAGGGATCGAGTCCTATCGCCGGCAACTGGCACCGGGGGTTGATCGATGGAGGGACTCACTCGATGCGGCGCTGGGTGTTTCCGTTTACGGCCACCAGGGAGTTTCGCTGGGAGACTTCGATGGCGACGGACTGGAGGACCTCTATATCAGCCAGCCCGGCGGTCTCCCGAACCGCTTGTTCCGAAACCGAGGCGACGGGACGTTCGCCGACGCTACCCGCCGCGCCGGGCTCGACGTGCTGGACGAGACGTCGATGAGCCTGTTCGGGGATCTGGATAACGACGGGGACCAAGACCTGCTCTTGATCGGCGCCGAGCCCATGCTGTTCCGGAACGGCGGGGACGGGACGTTCGATTTCGAACCGGAATCAGGCCTCGAGCCGTCGGCGGACCGGGCGGCCATGTTCACAGGCGCGGCACTAGCTGACTACGACCTGGACGGGGATTTGGATCTGTACGTTTGCGCCTACGACTTCTGGCAGTCGGGCGGGGAGTACGACGCTCCGACTCCTTACTACGACGCGGTCAACGGGCCGCCCAACCTGCTCTTCCGAAACGACGGCAAGGGGTCGTTTGAAGAGGTTTCCGAGCAGGCCGGCTTGGTGCCGACGAACAACCGTTTCAGCTTCGCTGCCGCATGGGGGGATTACGACAGCGACGGGGATCCCGACCTTTACGTCGCCAACGACTTCGGCCGGAACAATCTCTATCGCAACGATGGCGACGGTCGATTCACCGATGTCGCCGCCGCGCTAGGCGTCGAGGACCTCGGCGCCGGCATGTCCGCCGCCTGGGGGGACTACGACAGCGACGGCGACTTGGATCTGTATACCGCCAACATGTGGTCCTCGGCGGGCTTGCGGATTACCGCTTCGGAGCGGTTTGACGAGGTTGCCGAGACGGAGAGCATTCGGAGCCTCTTCCGCCGTCAGGCGCAGGGGAACTCGCTGTTCCGGAACGACGGCGCTGACGGCTTTACGGACGTGAGCGAGCAAGCCGGAGTGCGGTCCGGCCGGTGGGCGTGGTCCTCGGACTTCGTCGATCTGGACAACGACGGCTTGCTCGATCTCTTCGTGCAGAACGGCTACATCACCGGCGAGCGGCTGGACGACCTTTGAAGCTTCTTCTGGCGGCAGGTCGTGTCGCAGAGCCCACAGCGGGAAGTCGGTTCCCAAGCGTATTCCGAAGCATGGCGAGCGATCAACCTGCTGATCCGCTCAGGCGGCACGTGGAGCGGCAGGGAACGCAACCTGTGCTACCGAAACCTCGGAGACGGTACTTTCGAGGACATATCGTTTGTCAGTGGACTTGATCTGGATCCGGACGGGCGCGCCTTCGTGCCTCTTGATCTGGACTCCGACGGGGATCTCGACCTGATCGTCAAGAACCGTAACGGAAGTCAGCTGCGGGCCTTTCGCAACGACCTAGGTCGGCACGGGAGCCGTCCGCTCAGCGTGCGGTTGGAAGGTCGTGCCAGCAACCGGGACGGTGTCGGTGCCCGCGTCGAACTGACCACCGATCGGCGGATTTTGGCCCGCGAGATCGTCTCGGGTAGCGGATACCTATCCCAGCGGTCGCGAATCGCTCGGTTCGGGCTGATGGAAGGCGAGGAAGTGCGTGGACTCCGCATCCGCTGGCCGCTCGGCGAGGTCCAGGAAATCGAGAGTCCGCTACCCGGATTCGACCTAGCGGTGGTCGAAGGGCAGGATGCGGTGCGGGTGGTCCGGCAGGCTGCACGGACGGAAGAGGCGTCCGAACCGTCGGGTGCAGTCTCCGACGGCGGGAGCGTCGGCACATGGCTTGACGTGCCGGTGCCTGCCCCCGACTTCCGTCTGCCGAGGGTGACTCGCGACGGATCGCAGGATGGGCATATCCAACTCTCCGATCACCGAGGAAGTTCGCTGCTGTTGAATCTCTGGGCGACTTGGTGCCCGCCGTGCCGCAGGGAATTGGCGGATTTCAATGGCCGTGCGGAGGATTTCGCGAGGGCTGGAATCGAGATTCTGGCTGTGTCCCTTGACGACGAACCGGCCCTTGCCGCGGTCGGTGTGCTGGTCGACGAGCTGAAGCTCGGCTTCCCCGTCGTGCTGGCCGACAAACAGACCGCCGAGGCTTACAGCGTCCTCAACGATCACTTGTTCGACCGGCGGCGCGACTTGGCCATTCCGACGACCTTCCTGATCGACGGTCAAGGAAGCATCGTCAAGGTCTATCGCGGCGAGACCGACGCCGCTGTGATTCTGAGTGACGCCGTCGCAGGGCGGGGCTCTGCGTTGCCCTTTGAGGGAACCTGGGTCCTGTCTCAACCGAGACGCAAGTTCGAAGACATGGCAGCCGCATTCGCCGAGCGCGGGCTGCGCCCTCCGGCACGGCAGATGTTCGAAGCGGCTCTGGCCAGCGGGACCCGGACGCCGGCACTGTTGAACAACCTCGCGGGCGTCTTGATTGCCGAAGGCGACAATCGGCGGGCCGAGGCACTGCTGGTCGAGTCTCTTGCCGCCGAACCCGCCGCAACGGATGCGAACGTCAACCTCGCCACGCTCCTGATCGCGCGAGGCCAGTCAGGCGAGGCGGAGACGCTCCTGCGCCGGGCCCTGCAGAGCCATCCCGACGACAGCCAGGCACTCTCGCTGCTGGGCTCGCTCTGGTTTTCCGATGGGCGCTTGATAGACGCTCAGGAATTGTTCCAGCGAGCCGCGCGGTCGGCCCCGGAAGATCCTAGGATGCGCGAAAACCTCGGCGCGGTCCTAGCCTCGCGGAATCGTTTCGATGACGCCGTGCGCGAATACGAAGAGGCAAGGAAGCTCGGCGCGGACAGCGCTGGAATCCACATCAATCTCGGCGTGCTGTACATGCAACTCGGCGAGACCGACCAAGCACTGCAGTCGTTTCAGGCTGCGGTGCGGGCCGATCCGCAGGCACTAGACGCCCACCTCAATCTGGCGCGCTACTTCGTCCACGAGGGCGACATGGGACGCGCCTTGCAGTCCATCCAGAGGGCCTTGGCACTGGATCCCGAGAACGCGGAAGCACTGGCATTGAAGACTCAAGTGCCTGCCGCGGAGTAGCGTTCGCGACGGACCGGAGTTCTGCGCGATGGTACACTCTGTGGGGCTTCGCGGCGATTGCCGGGCCACTGGGGTTGCGTTGAGGGGTGCCACCCTCGATGCGTTGCGGCCGGTACGCTGCCGGCCAGGGGTTGAGGAGAGTCGATGTCTTTCATTGCCAAGATTCGTTTCACGTTACTGCTCGCGATTTGCGCACTGAGCGTCCATGCGCAGCAGTCCGGTCTGACCGGTACGGTCACGGACACGACCGGGGCGGTGATCGTAGCCGCCGATGTTACGGTCAGCAACACCAGCACGGGGGTCGAGTTCGCGGCCCAAAGCAACGAGTCGGGAGCATTCAACTTTCCGCTGCTGCAGCCGGGCACCTACGAGCTGTTCTGCGAGTCCGTCGGATTCAAGACGTATCACCAGACCGGCATCGTGATGGAAACAGGTCTGACCAAGACGGTCGGCATCCAGTTGGAGATCGGCGAGATCACCGAGACCATTGAAGTGACGGGCTCGGCCCCGCTGCTCGAGACGGAGAACACGACGGTCGGGCAGTTCATCGAGCGGACCACGGTGGCCCAGATGCCGGTCGGCAGCCGGCAGGCCGGCCAATTGATCAAACTCGCGGGGAACGTGACATTTGCCAGGTCCGGAGGCGGACTCTACGATCTCCCGTTCTTCTCGATGGCGGGGGGCCGGTCGCGGAACCAGATGTGGCATCTCGACGGAGGCGTCGTCCAGAACATGGCGCTGGGCATCGCCCAACTCAACCTCAACCCGCCGGTCGAGTCGTTGCGGGAGTTCAAGGTCGAATCCAACAACTACGCCGCCGAATTCGGGCGCACCGGCAACGGCCTGATCATCATGAGCACGCGGTCGGGAACCAATGACTTCCACGGCGCGGTCTACCACAACTTTCGGAACGACGCGCTGGACACCCGCACGTTCTTCGCGCCGAGCATCGCCCCGCTTCGGTACAACATTTTCGGCGGCTCGCTGGGTGGGCCGATCAAGACGGACAAGTCGTTCTTCTTCTTCAACTACGAAGGCCAGCGTCGGAGCGACGGGGCGACGATCGCCAACACCGATGTCCCCCATCCAGTGGAGATCGGCGGCGATTTCTCAAACCGCAGCGGCTTTACCCTGATGGATCCGCGGGATGGAACCGCCTTCGCGAACAACACGATTCCGGCGAGCCGCATGGATCCGCTCGGCCAGACGCTGGCCAGTTTCTACCCGGCACCGAACAATCCCAGCCCGCTGACCGCCGCACCGCGAGACAACTACGTGAAGAACGTCTCCAACCGCGGCGTCTCCGACTTCATCACGGCCAAGGTGGATCACAACTTCGGGCCCAACGACCGCATATCCACCCGCTTCAGCAATGTCTCGGCACCGGCGTGGCCGGCTCCCGTCTATCCGAACGAATTCGCGGACTTCCGCGGATCGCTCCAGACACGCTCCAACTTGGTTTCCACATCGACTTGGAACCACAACTTCACGACCACGATGGTCAACGAGTTTCGCTACACGTTCGGTAACCGCACCTTCACCACCCGCGGCTTGGGGCGCGAAAGCGGCAAGAACGGCGAGTTAGGGATTCCGAACGTCGATGCGGAATTCTTCCCCACGGTGAACCTGGTCGGCTACACGCGGCTGGGGGCGGGGAACCAAGAGCGCATCCAGAAGCCGATCCGGACGCACCAAGTGGTCAACAACACCTCGTGGTTCAAAGGCGCGCACAGCGTCAAGTGGGGCATCGAGTATCGCTACTCGCGCAACCAAGACGACTTCAACCAATTCGCCGGCGGCAGCTACACGTTCAATAACCGGGCGACGGGCGACGCCCTCGCGCAGCTCCTGCTCGGCTGGACCACGCGAGGCCAACTGGTTGACACCGACATCCTCAATACGCGCAGCGACTATTGGGGGGCCTACGTGCAGGACAGTTGGAAGGCCACCGACAAGCTGACGATCAACCTTGGCCTGCGCTGGGACGTGGACACGCCGCGCTGGGAACTGAGCAACAACCAGAGCGGCTTCGATCCGGTCGGAATCAACCCGGTCTGCGAGTGCCCGGGCGTCATGACATTTGCCGGCAGGAACGGCCAGAGCAAGTACGCGCACGACTTCGACATGAACAACTTCGGTCCGCGGATTGGTCTTGCGTATCGCGCCGGCGGCTCGATGGTGATCCGGGCGGGTTACGGCGTCAACTACAACGGCGCCTATGCCCGCGCAGTGCCGTTCACGCAGTTCTGGACGTTCTCGAAGACCTTGGACATTAATTCTCCCGACGGCGGGTTCACGCCGGCGTTCATGCTCAGTGACGGACTTCCTGCTGTCACGCCATTCTCGGATGCGGAGCGCATCGGATCGTTCGGAGCGGTCACGAGCGGGCGGCGGACGGTCTCGCCAGACTTCTTCCAGAGGGACCAGTTGAACGGCTACTCCCAGCAATGGAATCTCACGCTCCAGAAGCAGTTGCCGAACAACATGCTGCTCGAAGCTCAGTACCAGGCGAATGTCGGCCACAAGCTGGGCGGCGCGAATTACAACCTCAACATGATTCCATTGGTCGGCGGCCGCGGTCCGGACCAGCAGAGCCAGACGGCACGCTTGTTCCCGCACTACAACTCGGTGGTCCACGAGAGTCCGGCTTGGGGCAACTCCACGTATCATTCGCTCAACCTCAAGGCCGAGAAGCGGTTCTCCCAAGGGCTCAGCTACCTCATCAACTACACGTGGTCGAAATTCATCGATGACGTGGAGTCGGCGAACGAACTCGGCGGCGAGCAGAACAACGGGTACACGCACTTCGAGTTGCGGCACCTCGACAAGGCCCTCTCGGGGAATGACATCCGCCACCGCATCGTGGCCAGCGGTGTTTACGAGTTGCCCGTGGGGCGGGGCAAGCCGCTGGCAGTCGAGAACCCTGTATTGCAGGGGATCGTCGGGGGCTGGAGCCTCGGGGTCATAGCCGAATTTCGGACGGGCTCGCCGTACGGCATCATCGAGCAGACCAACCGCAGCAACGCGTTCAGTCACGGCCAGCGGCCGAACGTGCTTGGCGATCACGTGCTGTCAGGAAGCCGGTCGAAGGGCGAGCGACTGCTGCGCTGGTTCGACACGTCGCAATTCCAGGAACCGGGCGTGGGCGTTTTCGGGAACGCGCCGAGGAACGTATGCTGCGGTCCCGGTTTCGGGGTCGTGGATGTCTCGATCCAGAAGCGGTTCGCGATCACGGAGCGGGCCCGGCTGGAATTCCGCGGGGACATCTTCAACATCGCCAATCACGCCAACTTCAACATTCCGGAGCGTCGGCGCGGAAACTCCGGCTTCGGCCGGATCCGCGGCACGATCGGCACGGGGCGCCAGACGCAGCTGGGCCTGCGTCTCGAGTTCTAGGTGGTAGTTGGGCTCGGAATCCCCGATCAGTTTCGATCAGGCCGTTCGTCGGGGCGAATCGGACTGTTCGAGTGAGCCGTGCGCAGCCGCGTAGTTCAGCCGAACAATGGCCGCTGGAGGCACGTGGCAGGCTCATCCCGAACTCCCAAACACATGGCAACAGCGCATGTCGCGCGAAAACTGGCTACACGATCTCGGGGACCGGCCCCTCGGCAGGTGCGTGCTGGACATTGAGCGGTCATCGGTGTGCATGTGCCAGTCTGCGCCATCGCCTGTGATCGTTGTAAAATCGACTAGCGGGCACCGAGCCGGGCATGAATCAATTCACAGCGGCTGTGACTCAGGTCGAAGGATGGTGGATCGGATGGATCGAGCAGGTCCCCGGAGTCAACTGTCAAGAACGCACTAGGGAGGAACTCCTCGGGTCGCTCAAGGTCACGCTCCAAGAAGCGCTGGAAGACTTGACCCCAGACGATCTCGCCAACCTGGGCATCGGGTACGAGCGAGTGCCCATACACCTGTGAAGCGGAGAGCCGCCCACCCACGGTGAGATGATCAGATGGTTGGGCAGCAGTCCAGAAGATGATCGCTCAGCGGGTGGCTTGGGCGCGACAGCCAGTGAGAGCGCAACAGGTGCAGCAGTAGTCCGTTCATGAACCAACCTCAGCTCAGCTGGATCGCCAACTTCATCTGGGGCATCGCAGATGACGTGCTGCGGGATCTGTACGTTCGCGGCAAGTATCGGGACGTGATCCTACCGATGACGGTGATACGTCGGTTGGACTCCGTCTTGGAGCCAAGCAAGCAGGATGTGTTGGATACGAAAGCAATGCTTGATGGTGCGGGAGTTCTCAATCAGGACTCTGCCCTTCGCCAGGCATCAGGACATGCGTTCTACAACGGTTCAAAGTTCACCTTGCGCGATCTCAGCGCCCGTGCCAGCCAGCAACAGCTCAAGGCGGACTTCGAGGCGTACCTTGACGGCTTCTCGCCGAACGTGCAGGAGATACTGGAGAGCTTTGCGTTCCGGAACCAAATCCCCACACTCTCCAAGGCTGATACACTTGGCACGCTGATCGAGAAGTTCCTCTCGCCGGACGTGAACCTCAGTCCTGACCCAATCCCAAACGGAGATGGCTCGATCAAGCACCCCGGGCTTGACAACCATGCGATGGGAACGATCTTTGAGGAGTTGATCCGGCGGTTCAATGAGGACAACAACGAAGAGGCTGGCGAACACTGGACGCCACGCGATGCCGTGACATTGATGGCCAAGCTGGTCTTCGTGCCGATCGCGGATCAGATCGAATCTGGAACCTACCTGATGTACGACGGAGCCTGCGGCACCGGGGGAATGCTCACGGTAGCGGAGAACGTGCTGGTGCAGATCGCCGAGGAGCGCGGCAAGGAGATTAAGACGCACCTCTACGGCCAAGAGATCAATGCGGAGACATACGCCATCGCGAAGGCGGATCTCCTGCTCAAGGGCGAGGGCGGTGCCGCCGACAACATCGTTGGTGGCCCGGAGCATTCGACACTCTCTAATGACGCATTCCAAGGGAAGGAATTTGATTTCATGCTCTCCAATCCACCCTACGGCAAGAATTGGAAGGGCGATCTCAAGTTGTTGGGCGGTAAGGCCGAGATCTACGACTCGCGATTCCTGGTTGAACACCGAGGGGAACCGGAATACTCGCTCGTCACCCGATCCAGTGACGGACAGCTGCTGTTCTTGGCCAACATGCTCTCGAAGATGAAGCGGGACTCGCCGATGGGCAGCAGGGTCGCTGAGGTTCACAACGGTTCCTCACTGTTTGCAGGGGATGCTGGGCAAGGCGAGAGCAACATCCGACGCTGGATCATCGAGAATGACTGGCTTGAGGCGATTGTTGCACTGCCGCTCAATATGTTCTACAACACGGGCATCGCGACATACGTGTGGGTGCTGACGAATCGGAAGCCATCCCATCGGCGGGGCAAGGTTCAACTGATCGACGCGACGCGGTGGTTCAAGCCGATGCAGAAGAACCTAGGCAAGAAGAACTGCGAGCTGTCAGATGAGAACATCACACGCATCTGTGAGACGTTTCTTGTATTCGAGGAAACGGAGCAGTCGAGAATATTTCCAAACGAGGCCTTCGGGTACTGGAAGGTGACGGTCGAGCGGCCGTTGCGCCTCTCCGTTGACCTTGATGAGGAGCGGTGCGAAGTGTTCAGGACGCTCTGTCGGGAAGCTAGAGAGGAGTCTCTGGCGGATCTTGTAGACCGAATTACTGAAAAATTCGGCCCCGGTCCTCATCGCGACTTCAACCTATTCATGGAACGGCTCTTGCGATGTGCCACGGATCATGGAGTCAGACTGACCGCTAAGCGCAAAAGATTACTGCAGGACGTTCTGGCGGAGCGGTGCGAGCTCGCTGAGCCTGTCGTGAAGAAGAGGTACAAGCAGGGATCATACCCCGCCGACCCGGTGCGAGGCTGTTTTGAGAGGATCGATGGCGGGCAAACTGTCGTTGTCGAATTCGAGCCGGACTCCAAACTACGAGACACCGAGCAGGTTCCACTGTTGGAAGACGGTGGCATAGAGGCTTTCTTGCGACGAGAGGTACTTCCGTATGCCCCCGACGCATGGTATGTACCCGACAGCGAGAAGATCGGCTATGAAATCAGCTTCACCCGCTGTTTCTACCAGCCGCGACCGTTACGGTCGCTTGAAGCGATTCGTGCAGACATTCTGACGGTGGAAGGCGAAACCAGAGGGCTACTTGGTAAAATCTTTGACGCGAGTTCCTTGGGTGTTGAAGTTGACAACGCAGATCCCCATTCACCAGTACCAGTGATGCCCTCGCAGACTCGATGATTATGTTGAAACCAGACTTGGTGAACCCTCATGACCACAAACGTGATTCCGTACAAGAAATACAAGGACTCCGGCATTAAGTCGGCAGGAGATGTGCCTAGTCACTGGTCTGTGAGACGGCTACGCGATATATGCACGATGAGGGTTAGCAACGTAGACAAGCACAGCAGGGAGGGCGAATTACCGGTTCGTCTCTGCAACTATGTGGATGTCTATAAGTATGACCGAATCCGACCTGACCTAAATTTTATGCATGCGACCGCAACGAGAGACGAGATTGAGCGATTTCAGTTACAATCTGGTGATGTATTGATCACGAAGGATTCGGAGGCGTGGAATGATATTGGTGTGCCAGCACTTGTTGAGCGTTCCTGCGCAGACCTCGTATGTGGCTATCATTTAGCACTGCTCCGCCCTTCCTCTAAACATCTCAATAGCACATATCTATATTACGCACTCCAAGCTGTCTCAATTCAACACCAGTTTCATATCGCAGCGAAGGGTGTCACTAGATATGGACTCTCACATAATGCCATCAAATCAGTGTGTCTGCCTGTTCCTCCAATTGAAGAGCAGGCTGCTATCGTCCGTCTTCTCGATCACACTGACACCCAAATATCTCGTTATATTTGCGCCAAAAAGAGATTGATCAAACTATTGAAGGAATGGCGACAAGCGATTATTGACTGCGTTGCAACAGGCAACCCCAACGATGACATTTTTCGGAAGGAGTCAGGTATCGGGTGGTCAGGAACATTGCCGCAACATTGGGATAGGCGGAGGCTCCGCTATTTGGTTAGAGAGAAATTGACCTATGGTGCAAATGCCGCAGCGGAATATACCCGCAAAGATTGGCCGCGGTATTTGCGCATCACGGATTTTTCGACCAGTGGCAGATTGCGCGAGGATACATTCCGATCACTTCCCCCTCACATTGCGTCGGAATATTCTGTAGATTGCGGTGATATATTGCTTGCGCGTAGTGGATCCGTTGGTAAAGCATTCATGGTGGACAAGGAATGTGGTCCAGCTTGTCACGCTGGCTATTTGATTCGTGTGCGCCTTAACGAGTCGATTATCGATCCTGAGTTTTTCTTTACGTTCACGCAAAGCTCTGCGTTTCATAACTGGAAGAATGTCACATCGATTACCGCTACCATCGAAAATATCTCGGCCGAAAAATATTCCGATATGATTGTCCCGGTCCCGCCACTGGAGCAGCAGCGTATAATGATGGATAGATTGCGCGAATCCGGGCGTAATATCGACCGACTCGTTGGAAATATTCAACAAGAAATAACTCTAGTTCACGAGTATCGCACTCGCTTGGTACTCGACGTAATGACAGGAAAATATGACGTGCGTCAAATTGCACCTTAAGTCTCCGAATAGGCGAATGAGCGCTGTCTCTGGACCATTGCCGTCGACTCGGCCTGACAGTGCGCGTTGACCCAGATATCTGTGTCCTCGCAGCAGCGGTTCAGCTGTCACGGTTGATCGATCAATAGGCCTGGATGATCCGTTTTGTGGAGGTTTGGTAATGCACCAGAATTGAAATCGGCGGTGAGGGCAGTGTGGATGTACGTCAAGCGGCAGTACCTCACAAATGCATCTATGCGGCGACGATTCGGAATCAAGGCACAGAACAGCGCAAGGGCTTCGCGTCTCATCGCAGAATCTGTTCGCGAAGGAGCTATCACACCTTACGACCCTGCAGTGTCCCCGAAGCTAATGCGATACGTTCCGTGGTGGGCCAAGGCTGCGCCGCACACCGCTACTTGACCAAACAGCCCCGAGCATACCCCTCCCTGTTGGAACGCTGCTGGCAAGACATTCATATTCAACGAGTTCCGCGAGTCGGATTTACTTGACGGGTACTTGATCAAGTGCCATACGCGCACCCTGATCGTTGAACTCGATTCGCAGTGCGGGATCTTTGCTCCGCTCTCCGAGCCGCTCTACCGCCGTCCATCGGAGCGAAGTGCCCGGCCACCGAAGTGCCTACCCCTAGGTATCGACCGCAACAAGCGGATAACGGCTGAAAATCCCAGAACCGGCACCGCCATTGCGGACTCTCCGTCAAGCGGGACTTGATCTTTGCTCCAACACGGAAATGTCGACGGCGTGGCAGCGGCCCCCGGAAGGGTGCAAACTATAGGTATGGATGACTTCGAAACGCCTCCACCCGGTGCGTCGGTCATGGATCAATCCCTGCCGCCGGATTGGCGCGACGTAAATTACCGCAAAGTCGGTTCGCATGCCCGGTTCATCGCCGACGTGATGGAACTCGCGTGCGACGAGGGCTGGATCGGCTCGACGCGGCCCGAGGACATGGTGCTCGAGACGACTCAGGCGTTCGGAGCGGGCCACAAGAAGGGCTTCAATGACATCGTGTGGAGCACGACCCTGCTTCCGCAGTGGCAGGACGGGACGCCGGCCCGCGAGCGGATCGTCGTGGTGATCGAGGTGCAGTGGACGGTGCAGCCGTCAATGCCATTCCGCGTAATGCAGTACGAAGCGATGCGATACGAGCGATTGCGCCGGGGGCACGATCCAGTGTCCCGGGTCCAGACGATCGTGCTGTACACTGGGGAGGATCCATGGGACGTACGCTTGGATGCGGGGGAGGTGGTCGTCGACCCGGCGGGGGACGGGTATCCGCGGGTGCCGTACAAGCTGGTGGACCTGCAGCGACTGGTAGCCGCGCCGGGGACGAAGAACTTGGTGGTGCTGCTGGCGGGGGTCGTGCGCGGGGATACGCTGGAGAGCTTGACACGCGCGGCGGAGGCGTTGGCGGGACGGCTCGCCGAGTTGGGCGACGTGAAGCTGGAGCAGGACATGTTCGAGCTTGTGCAGGCGCAGGGCAAGGACAAGTGGCCGGACCTCGATTGGGAACGGTGTACAAGCCTGGCGCAGTTGGTGCGATTCTTGAGGGAGGGCGAGATGACATGGCCTGAGAAGTGGAAGGCGCAGATGCGGCCCGCACTGAAGGTGGAGCTCAGACCTGAACTGAAGGCGGAGTTGCGGCCTGAGTTGAAGGAAGAGCTCAAGCCTGAGTTGAAGGAAGAGCTCAAGCCTGAACTTGAGGCGGAACTGCGGCCCGAACTTGAGGCGGAACTGCGGCCCGAACTTGAGGCGGAACTGAAGGCGGAACTGCAACCCGAGGTCGAGGCTAGGCTCGAAGGCGAGTTGGAGTCCACAGTCCGGGCTAGGCTCGAGGCCGAACTGCGCCCAATGGTGGAGGCGCGACTGCTCCAGGAGGGGCGAGCAAAGCGACGCAGTCGTTGATTCCTGGGGTGGCCCCATGGCGCAGCATTCTGCCGAACGTGGGTCGCGGAGAGGGATTGGATCGCCCGCAATTCAGGTTGGATGTGAAGGTGGGCGAGATGACATGGCCTGAGAAGTGGAAGGCGCAGATGCGGCCCGGGCTGAAGGTGGAACTCAGACCCGAGGTGGAGGCGGAAGTGCGGGCCGAACTAAAGGCGGAAGTGCGGGCGGAGCTGAAGGCGGAATTGCGGGCGGAACTCGAGGGCGAGCTGCGCCCCAAGATTCTGGCTAAACTGGAAGAGGAGTTGCGCCCCAAAATTAGCGAGCGGCTGCGCGAGGACAGTCGCGTGGGAGAGCGCGATCAATAGGGTCCGCGGTCGCCTAAGGCACCCGGATACGGTGAAGACGCGTTGCGGAGGGAGCGTTGCACACCCTCTTGGAGGGATTGCCGCATCGATTGATGAGCAAGAGGCGTAACGCCCCAAGTGCGTCCCACCGATTCAGCCGTCGGGCTCGGCACACCGTCTGGGGCAGCTGGGCAAATACATCTTTGCTTGATCAAACGGTTCCGAAGGGGTCTCGCTCCGCCGGGGCGTTCCCGACAAGCACTTTATATTCAATGGTTTCCGCAGGTTCGATTTACTTGACGGTTACTTGATCTTTACTTGACCAAATGCCTCACGCGCACCGGGCCCAGCGCATGTGATCGCATTCGCTAGGTGCCCGCCACGCGGCTTGACTCGCCTCATCCCGGTGCATCGAACCGGATTTCCCGAGACCGGACGGCCGGTTCTGGGATCGTATCGACTGAGACAGCAGTCATTCTGCCGAAAACCGAGACATGCCGCTACGGTCGCGAGCTTGTCGATAATCGGTACTTGATCTTTACTTGACCAAACGGTTCCGCACAGGCCTTCCTGAGCAGGAATGATTCAGACAATCCCTTTATTTTCAATGGCTTCCGCGAACCGGATTTACTTGACGGGTACTTGACCTTCATTTGATCAAACGCCGCCCACGCGCCGAGGTTAAGGCACACGATCCCCAACGCAAGAGCCGCAATGCGCCTCCTGACCAACTGCACCTTGGCGCATGTGGACGAATCGCGGGAACCTCAAACTGCCACTCCTTGGATGGCATCGACAACGAGAGCCGCTGCAAACCCAAGCCGCTCCGTCAACGGGTACTTGACCTTTACTTGATCAAACAGTCCCGAACGGGCCTCACTCCGCCGGATCGACCCAGACAAGTCATTTATATTCAATGGTTTCCGCAGATCCGATTTACTTGACGGTTATTTGATCTTTACTTGACCAATTGCCTCATGCACACCGAGGCCAGCGCATTTGATCGCATTCGCTAGGTGCCCGCCACGCGGCTTGACTCGCCTCATCGCGGTGCATCAAACCGAATTTCCCGAGGCGGACGGCCGCTTCTGGGACAGTATCGACTGAGACCGCAGACCTTCTGCCGAAAGCCGAGACATGCTCCTACGGTCCCGGGTTTGTTGACACCGGTACTTGATCTTTACTTGACCAAACGGTTCGGTACATGCATTCCTGAGCAGGAAGTCTCCTGACAAGTCATTTAAAATCAATGGTTTACGTGAACCGAATTTACTTGACGGGTACTTGACCTTCATTTGATCAAACGCCGCATGCGCCGAGGCCAAGGCGCACGATCCGCAACGCGCCGCTTGACCGGCTGCTCGTTGGCACATGGCGGTGAATCGCCTGAACGGCGAACTGCCGCTCCTTGGGTGGCGTCGACGACGAGGGCCGACGCAACCCCAAGCTCCTCCGTCAAGCGTTACTTGATCTTTGCTTGATCAAACGGTACCGGACGGGCTTGGATCCGTTGGGATGCTCCCCGTAAGCTATTTATTTTCAACGAGTTGCGCGAACTGGATTTACTTGACGGGTACTTGACCTTAATTTGATCGATTGCCTCCAAACTGGCATTCCCGTCCTGCGGAGGCTTCCTTGATGCATGTATATTCAATGGGTTCCGCGAGTCCCGTTTACTTGACGGGTACTTGATCGACCTCCGCATGACCACCGACACCAGCGAACGAGGCCTTGAGCGCCTGATCTGCGCCGCCCTGACCGGAAGCCCGTGCGATCCTCAGCAATCGACTGCCGGCAGCGAGAGCGACACCCCAACGTCATCCGGCGGGGTCGGCTGGACCTGCGGTCAGCCGAGCGACTACGACCGCGAGCACACTGTTGACCTTGTGCAGCTCCGCGCCCTCCTCTCCGAAACGCAACCAGACACGTTCGCGGGACTGCAGATCGAACACGAAGGTCCGGCACTCCGAAAGTTTTTGGCCCGCCTCCAACGCGAAGTGAGCAAGCGCGGAGTGATCGACGTTCTCCGCAAAGGCATCAAGCACGGGCCGTATGACGTCGAACTCTTCTACGGGACACCCTCTCCCGACAATCCGAGAGCTGTTGAGAACTACGCCCGAAACCGCTTCTCCGTCACCCGCCAACTGCGCTACAGCCTCGACGAGAAGCAACGCGCGCTCGATCTCTGCCTATTCATCAACGGTCTACCGATCGCCACGTTCGAACTCAAGAACAGCCTCACCAAGCAGACAGTCGCAGATGCCGTGCAGCAGTACATGCGCAACCGCAGCCCCCGCGAGAAACTGTTCGAGTTCGGTCGATGCGTGGCTCACTTCGCCGTAGACGACAACGAGGTACGGTTCTGCACGCACCTCAAGGGCAAGGACTCGTGGTTCCTGCCTTTCAACCAAGGCTGGAACGACGGTGCGGGGAACCCACCGAATCCAGACGGGATCAAGACCGACTACCTGTGGAAGCAGATTCTCACCCGCGACGGGCTGACCGAGATTTTGGAGAACTACGCTCTGCGCGTCGACACCAAGGACGCAAAGACAGGCAAGCGAAGCAGGGTGCAGATCTGGCCCAGATACCACCAGCTCGACGTGGTACGTCGGCTCTTGGACGACTCGCGTCTTCACGGTGCCGGAAAGCGGTATCTGATCCAGCACTCGGCCGGTAGCGGCAAGTCGAACTCTATCGCTTGGCTAGCGCACCAGTTGATCGGACTCGAAAAAGATGACAAGAGGGTCTTCGACTCGATCATCGTTGTCACTGACCGGAAACTGCTCGACAAGCAGATCCGTGACACGATCAAGCAGTTCGCTCAGGTCGGTGCCACCGTAGGTCACGCCGAAAGCTCGCCTGCCCTCCGCAAGCTGATCGAGAGCGGCAAGAAGATCATCATCTCTACGGTGCAGAAGTTCCCGTTCATCGTGGAAGAGATAGGTGGTCAGCATCGCAATCGCCGCTTCGCCATCATCATTGACGAAGCCCATTCCAGCCAAGGTGGCAAAGCCTCTGCCGCAATGAGCACTGCTCTATCGAAAGCAGGTGAGAGGGAACTTGAGGAGACCGCGGAGGACACGATCAATCGCATCATGGAAGCGCGCAAGCTCCTTCCGAATGCCAGCTACTTTGCCTTCACCGCGACGCCCAAGAACAAGACGCTCGAGATATTCGGAGAGGCGTACGACGAGAACGGGCAGACCAAGCATCGTCCGTTTCACAGCTACACCATGAAGCAGGCAATCCAAGAGGGCTTCATCCTCGACGTGCTGGGTTGCTACATTCCCGTCCGGAGTTACTACAAGCTCGTCAAGAAGATCGAGGACGATCCTGAGTTCGATACCAAACGCGCACTGAAGAAACTACGCGACTATGTCGAGGGCCACCGCCACGCAATCGGCCACAAGGCCGAAATCATGGTGGACCACTTCCATGAACAGGTGCTGAACCGCCAGAAGGTCGGCGGCCAAGCCAGGGCGATGGTGGTAACCAGCGGCATCCCCCGCGCTGTTCAGTACTACCATGCGATTCGGGAGTACCTCTCGGAACGGAAGAGTCCGTACCAAGCCATAGTCGCCTTTTCGGGGGAGCACGAGTACAGCGGGGCACCGGTCACCGAATCCTCCCTCAACGGCTTTCCCGGTTCGCAGATCGCGTCGAAGATCCAGCAGGATCCGTATCGAATCCTAGTTTGCGCCGAGAAGTTCCAGACCGGATACGACGAGCCGTTGATGAACACGATGTACGTGGATAAGAATCTGTCCGGCATCAAGGCAGTCCAGACCCTGTCGCGTCTCAACAGGGCGCATCCCAAGAAGCGTGATGTGTTCGTCCTCGACTTCGTGAACGATGCCGACACGATCCGGGACGCATTCTCGGACTACTACCAGAAGACGATTCTCATTGAGGAAACGGACCCCAACGAACTGCACGACATGAAATCTGCCCTCGACGGCTACCAGATCTACTCTGACGGGGAGATTGACCGGTTCGTGAAGCTGTTTCTGGAAAACGCGGGCAGGGATGAGCTGGATCCCATCTTGGACTCGTGTGTCGCGGCCTACAAGCTTGAACTTGATGAAGACGGCCAAGTCGATTTCAAGGGCAAGGCCAAAGCGTTTGGGCGCAGGTACGGATTCCTCTCTGCGATACTGCCCTACTCCATTGCAGAGTGGGAGAAGCTCTCGATCTACCTGAATTTCCTAGTGCCGAAGCTTCCCGCTCCCAAGGAGGAGGATTTCTCCAAGGGCATCCTTGAGTTGATCGACATGGACAGCTACCGCGTCGAGGAGCAGACCACAGCGAAAATTCGATTGGCCGGTAAGGATGGCGAGATTGAGCCAGGGCAGGACAAAGGTGGCGGCCACAAGCCAGAGCCGGTACTCGACCGTCTCTCAATCATCGTCAAGACATTCAATGACTTGTCTGGAGACATTCGCTGGGAGGACAAGGACCGCGTCCAGCGCTTGGTTACGAAAGATATCCCTCAACAGGTTGCGAAAGACACTGCGTACCGCAACGCAATGGCGAATTCGGATGAGCAGAACGCCCGGGTCGAGCATGACGCAGCTCTGGGGCGCGTCATGCTGTCTGTGATCAACGACGACATGCAACTCTACAAGGCGTTCATGGACAACCCAAGCTTTAAACGCAGGATGACGGAATCCAGCTTCAGATTGACCTATCAGCAGCCACCTCGCGAGGACGGTACGGCTAGCTCGGATTGACATCGCTTTCAGGACGGGTGCTAGCCCTTGACGCCATGACCTTTCTCGTTGCGGCCGACAGCCCATCCGCTCACGCCCCGTGCGGGCGGTCTTGACGGTCGCTTCGTGACAGGACTGAGTGAAACACGCCCTTCGGAGTAAGTTGGACGCTCGGCGCAAGGTGGCATCCGGCAGCGACCGTGTTAGTGACTTCAACTGCCGGCGGCGGAACCGGGCCCCGCGAGGAGTGCCGTGGCGGACCGGCGCTGGGTTAGTGTGCAGCACCGGCGTACTGCGCCGGGCGTGGGCAAGCGGTTTCCGCGAGGGTTGTGAGGTGATGGCCAAGCGTCCGGGCTAACGACCGCATGTGCAAGAGGTGCCGCTCTGCGAGGGCGCAGTCGCCCCTGGCTGAGGTGCTTGCCTCCGCATCCGATCAAGCAGTTCGACTTACTGCGGCCAAGCAATCCAATCGGGACCGGCCGGAGATACCGATAGCGTCTATACCCGCGCGCACAGGCCAGAAATCCCAAACCTTCTCAACTTGCCGAGATCATGTCGTTGGCGGCTTGGGGCGATTTCGCTCGGACCGGCAGGATGTTCGCTGAAGCGACTTTCCGAGTACCCTGTACGAGCAACGCACTACTACCCGAACTTCAAGTTCAGACGACATGACGCCTACGGTCGATCGCGACGGTCGCTTCGCGAAAAGACCAAGTGAAACAAGGCCTTTGGGGTGAGCTGGCCCCTCGCCGGAGAGTCGTAGCCGGCCAGCGGCCGTGATAATGATTTCGGCCCCACAGCGGCCGGATGCGGACCCAGCGAGGAGCGCAGTGGCGGACTACCGTGCCGGTTGCGCGAGTCTTTGTCGAAGGGACTCTTTCCCGGCGGACAGCTAGCCGGGATCACGATTTGCATTGGCAAGGCGTAGCGTTCGGCGAGGGCGCACTGGCACACGATCCCGATCTCGGGGCTCCCGACGCGCGCAAGCAGTCCGAGCTGCCCCAAAGAAACGATCCGATCGAGGCTGATCAAGGAGTCCGACAGCTTCCGCAACCGGGCTCATGAACTGGAAATCCTTATCATTCTCAACTGGCCAGAGGTCGTGTTGTCTGTCAGGTTTCTACCCCAACGTCCTTGGGCAGCGTGGGAACCGCTTCAAGTCCCGCCGTGAATTTCCAGCCTACTGGCGAGACGGTTCGGGGCGATCCGACTCGAGGGGAACCGCAGTCTCGCGAGGGTTCGATTTCAATGGAGGCTTGGGCTGACTGCGCTGGAGTCGAATCTTGCCGGAGTCAGCGTTCGAATACGGGGCGCAAGGCAGAGCCAATGAGAAACGACACGAGCGCGACGAGGAGCCACATGAGCGCGATCAGGACGATTAACGCCCATCGAAAGAAGTTAAGTTCCTTCCGTATCGCCTTCAGCTCGACCCAGACCTCGGTTTGCAGTTGAGCAAGTTCGTCCTTCAGTTCTGTGCTCAGCTGCGCAGTATTGGCTCTCAGTCCGGTGCTCAGTTGCGCGGTTTGGGCCTTTACCTCGGCACTCAGTTGCGCGGTATCGGCTTTCAGTGGGCTCTTGCCTGAATCGAGCTTTGTATCGACGTGATCGATCTTGGCAGTCAGCCTCGAACCGACGCCATCGATCTTGGCGGTCAGCCTCGTTTCGAAGCCATCGAACAATGTGTCCATCTTGCCCTGATGGACTTCAAGTGTCTCCTTGATGTTGTGGCCAGCCTGCTCCCGGACTGCCTCTGCAGTCCGAAAGGCCTCCACGTCGCTGAGCCCGGCGGACTTGAGCCCTTCGTAGACCTCGGCTTGGGCTGTGGCCGGAGTCGACTGTTCGGGTCCAACGGATTCGTTCTCTTTCATACCCAGATTGTAGCCGATTCCGCTCCGAGTGTGATTTTGCTGCGTCCGAGGACCGATCGACATCCAGTTGAACCGGTCGGCAGGCTGGGCCCGTCACCTTGCACTGAGCGACTCCGCCCGGTGCGCATGGTTGTTGCGACCGTCATTCCAAAAAATGTGGAAGCCCCCGCAAGGCTCCGGCGACATGACCGTAGCGGAGGCGAGACGGTCGCTTCGGGACAAGGCTCTGTGACGCAATGCCTTTGGGTGGTTTGGACGGTCTGTGGAGCGACGAGGAGGAGGGATGAGGCCTTGGCGGCGCACGTCATTCGGCGCACCGCCGCGCGAACGCCGATGCCGCCATGGTGCGTGCCGGCCTGCTTCCCGACTGTCCCGATCAGATCGACCCCTAACGCAGCGGTCTGGTACCTCATTCCGACTCTTCATCCACGACAACGCAAGCTCGATGCGCTTCCGACCGTGGCGTCGATCGAACTTGGGGGCAGGGAACGGTTTGAGCCAGCACGGGAATCGGACTCCTTGCCGGCTGGATCTCCACTGTGCTGCTACGCTGGAATCAATGCAGGATGACCGAATCGCGGCTGGTATGAAGGATGTTGGAAACGACGCTTCGGCCCCATCCACCGCTGATGCCCCTAGAACGGTTCGCAAGGAGGCGCATGCCGGTCCAGAGACTGCGGCAGAGCGGAGCATTTCCGACCCTGCCAGGCCCGGTCTGGAGCAGGGCGTCCCAGCGGGGTCTTTGAGTCGGCTGCTCTCGAAGATTCCGGCGGACCCGACCGAAATCGTGCAAGCGTTGGAGAACCTCGGCGAGATTATCAGCGAGCGGGTGGTCCGTGAGATCCGTGCTTTCCGCCGGGATTTCGAAAGCCGACTGAATTCGATGGAGACGCGATCCGGTGCCCGGCACGACGTTCAAGATCGCAAGATCGACGCTCTGAGCAGCGAATTGAAGGAAATACGTGCGGAATTCAAGGGGATCCGCACGCAAGTGCGCCTGCTGATTGCCATGTTGGGGATCGAGATCGTCTTCCTCGGAGCTTTGGTCACGATGGGCGTCATTGATCTGTTCAGCACGGACAGGGTGGCCGCCTCGCCCCAGTCGCTGGAAGTGCAGGCCGCGCAAGCGTTGGCGGAAGAGGCGGAGCTCACGCTGGGCCGTCTGCCGCCAGATTCAGCTCCGGCGGAAGAAGACGCCGACCGGACGGAAGTGGATCCGCCCGAAGAATCCGAGCCCACCCTTCCATTGGCTCGCTGACCCTCGCTTGGCACCATTAAGAGCCTGTTGCAAAAGTGTCAACGGCGGTTTCGATGGTCACCTCTGGATGTCGATACGGCCCCAACATGGGCAGTCGCGCCCGCTGAAGGCCAGATTTCCGCTGTTTTGGGGGCTTTCGCCTGCCTAGTCCGCGGACCTCGCGAGCCGACGGACTTTTGCAACAGGCTTGTATGTTGGAAACAGTGCTGCACAGAGCGATTCCTGGCTTGGTTCCGGAAGCGCCTTCCGCAGCTGCGATCTCCCTCGCCGCGTCAGCGGGGAGGTGCGGTGCCGAGGCTCGGCCGAGCCTCGGCACCGGCGGCGGGTCGGACCGTGTATACAGGCTGGGCTGTGGCCCGTCTAAGAGCTTGGTCGGCCCGTCGCGACACGTCCTGCATGTCCTGAACGGATGTGTGGGCAGCAAGGCCCGGAATCAGTACAAGCCTAGGAGACGCAGGACATGAACTCTGACAGTGTAGCGAGCGGCGCGACCGCTGCCCGGTCATCGGCCCCCGGCGGGGTTCCCGCCGTCGTCGCCGGCATCGATGTCGGCAAGCGCTGGCTCGACGCGCATCTCGAGCCCGGCGGGCAGGCCCGCCGGTTCCCCAACGACAAGCTCGGCCGGCGCGCTCTGCGCAACTGGCTACGCCAGCACGGCGTCGAGCGCGCCGTGTTCGAGCCCACCGGGCGCTACCACCGCCAGTTGCACCAGTGCCTGGCGGCGGCCGGCGTGCAGACCGTGGCCGTGCGCCCGGACTGCGCGCGGCGCTTCGCCGAAGCGCTCGGCTTGCTGGCCAAGACCGACCGCGTGGACGCCAAGGTGCTCGCGCGCTACGGACGCATGGAGGGCTTGGAGGCCACCGCGCCGCTCGACAAGGCCTTGGCGGACTTGCAGGACTTGGTGCTCCTGCGGCGGCGCTTCGTCGACGAGCTGGCGGCCTTGGGCCGCATCGAGCAGGATCTGGGTGCCAAGGCCGGGCTGCATCAGCTGCGCTTGCAGCGGAACGCCCTCGAGCGTCGCGTCAAGGCCCTCGACAAGGACCTGCTGGCGGCCATCGAGGCCGATGCCGGCTTGCGCCGGCGCGCCGAAGTGCTGCGCTCGATCCCGGGTGTCGGTCCGGCCAGCGCCGCCAGCCTGCTCGCCGCCATGCCCGAACTTGGCAGCCTCGGCCGCCGCGCCGCCGGGGCCTTGCTCGGCGTGGCTCCCTGTGCCCGCGACAGCGGTTCCCACGAAGGCCGCCGCCATGTCCGCGGCGGGCGCTCCGCGCCCCGTTGCGTCGTCTACATGGCCGCGGTCGCCGCGATCCGCTGCAACCCGCCCCTGGCCGCCTTCTACAAACGCCTCCGCGAGCGCGGCAAGCAGCCCAAAATGGCCCTCGTCGCCGTCATGCGCAAGCTCGTCTGCCTCGCCGACGCCCTCCTCCGCGAGAACCGCCTCTGGCAACCCTCCGCGCCCCCCTCGGAGGTCCCGGCGTGAGCCTCCAGACTTTCAGGCATTCATGGAAATCACCCTTGACTTCCAACACGGATGCTCTTAAGTCCGCCGCGCTGCTTGGGGGCGGGCAGATCTGTTTCGGTAAGCCGTCGCGCGACGTCAGCGTCGGCCAGCGGCGCGACGATGTGCAACTTCCCCCAAGGTTGGCCTCTCACTCAGCCATGGAGTCGCTGGACTCGTTCTGGCGGTCGCATGCAGGACTCGTAGCTCACATCGGTGGAGATTCGCAGGGAGGCCGGAGCGTCGCGAACGCCGCCACTGCGGCGGCAGGCAGCGCAGGTGCCCCCGTATCGAGGTCCAGCTGCAAGGCCCGATCAACCGGAGTGGATTTCGAACTGGCCGCTCGCGACTGTAACCTCAGATCGCCCTACGGTGCAGCGTGCCATGAACGGCACGTGCCCAAGCTACACGGCCCTGCGCTGGCCGAGACGGTAGGGCTGCATCGATGAGTGCCAAGCGTACCCGTTCGCGATTCCCGCCTCCCGCCTGCCGATGTCTGGTCGTCAGGGTCTCCATGAACCCGCGTAGGCTTCCACGGATGTCAGCGGGTCGAGGGAGCGCCAAGGAGCAGGGAAGGGACCATCGCACCGAAAACAGCCCGGTGCCCTGCAGCGAGAGCCTATGCCGGATCCGGCAAGCCCCACGGCTCGCGATACTGCTTGGTCAAGAGCATGTCGGCTTCGGGATCGTCAATGAATTGCTCGCCCTCCGGGTCGAAGTTCAGTACGCGGCCGGTTCGGTAGGCAATCTCGCCTAAATGCACCAAGCCGCACGAAAGGTGCGCGACCTCGGCGTTGGCCACGGGCTGTTCCCGGCTCTTGACGCAGTCGAGGAAGTTGTACATGTGCTCGGGGTGGCCCGTGGGCCCTTCTGCCATGCCTGGCCCCTTTTTCTCCTCCTTGCCCAGATAGACTTGGAAGTACCCCCTACGGGAGAAGATCATGTAGCCCTCCGTGCCGTAGAATGCGTTGCCGCTGTCGAATCCGTGAAGGCCGTATGGCGTCCAGCCGCGATCTTCGTAGAGCAACACTTTGCCCTCCTCGTAGTGGTACGCGACCATCATGTTGTCCGGGAATTCGCGGATACCCTCAAGCGCGATGCGGCTGCCATGAGCGGTGATGCGAACCGGATGCGTTTCGACACCCAGGCCCCAACGGGCGAGGTCGATGTCATGCGGGCCGTCCCCGCCGATGTCTCCGTTGCCGAAGGCGCGATACCAGTTCCAGTTGCGGTTGTAGCGGTTGGGGTTGAACGCGCCGTCGAACGGCGCGGGACCCACCCACATGTCGTAGTTGACACCGAGCGGCACCGATGCATCGGCAACCGGCGTCCGGTGCGTGTGCCTTTGGCAGTTCCAAGCCTTTGACATCTTCACTTCGCCGATGATGCCTTGCTTGAGCAACTCGTCAGCCTTCTTGGTCACCGCGCTTGATCGCATCTGCGTGCCGTGCTGGACGATGCGACCGTACTTTTTCGCGGCTTCGACCAAGACCCGGCCTTCGCGGAAGACATGGCTGGCCGGCTTCTCGATGTAGACGTCCTTGCCTGCCTGCATCGCCCGCACGGCGATGGGCGCATGCCAGTGGTGCGGTGTCGCCACGACGACGGCTTGGACCGTCTTGTCTTCGAGAACCTTGCGAAAGTCCTCGATCAGCGTCGGGGTGTTTCCGCGTGCGCTGTTGACGGTCTGGCCCGCTCGCTCCGCATTGGCCTGATCGACGTCACAGATCGACACGATACGAACGTCGTCGCGGGTCAGGAGCCGCTCGACATGGCCGTGGCCCATGCCTCCGACTCCGATGACGGAGACAGCGATTTGGTCATTGGGCGAAGCGGCGCTGGACCGGACTGCGAATCCGGCGACAGCGGCTCCGATCGCTTCCCGGCGAGTGATGCGGTTCATGAAGCCTCCTTGCCTGCGACCCAAGTCGCAAGCACATTCAGTATGAGCAGCATACTGGATTTCCGCTACTCTATGTTTGACCGATCAAACAGGTTCGCGACCGGTTCGCCCTTGTAAATCAATGCAGTTGGTGCTGGAACCCGCAGTATGCGGTGAGCACTGTTTTCGCCGAGCTGCCAAATCTTCTAGATTCCCCAAGAAGTCGACGCACGCCTTCGCACCTCGCCGAGCATCATTCGGCTCATAGAACTGATACTCCGTCTCGTTCGACCGACTCCGGGAATGGGGACCGTATTTCCTTGAGCCGGTCCCACTCAGCCTGCGTGAGGGCCATTATCGAAGGCACGGACCAAGACTCCACGGCCAAGTCGTATCCGATGCGCCGTAGCGGGCGCTTGAGATCGGACGCATCGTTCCTGACGACTATCAGCACGTCGAGATCGCTGTCTTCGTGGGCGTCCCCGCGCGCCTTCGAACCGTAGATCACCAAGCGCTTGACCACGCCGGGGTGGCGGGTGCGCAACTCGCGCCGGTATGCGTCCAGCCAAGCCTGATCGGCGGCGTCGAGAGTCAGCATGCCTCACACCGATACGTGGATGAGCTGCGACTTGTAGTCGCCGAAACATGGTTCACTCTGACCACCACTTGGCACCAGCTTGGCGTCCCCGCAATTGATCCCGGAACCGTCACCTATCAGTCTGGATCATACACGAGCCGCCTCGGAGCGCGCCGATCCGCTTCCCGCCAGTCCCGATCAGATCGACCCCCATCGCAGCGGCCTGATACCCCTGCCGACTCATGGAGTCGCTATCGACGGCCTGTGCCGCGACTGCTACCGGTCAACCCCCAAGAGGCCCAATCGACGGGGGAGACACGAGGGGCAAGACGAGGGCCAGAACTGCATCGCCGCCCAACTCGCCGCTGCCGTCGCAACCGGAAGCCCCGAGTGGCTTCCGGGGAGCGACGCGCTGCGAACGAACATCGACGCGCCCGCTCCGGTCACCATCGCCGGCGACCATATCACGCGGACTCGGTTGCGCGAGGACTGCCCTGCTTTTGTCGCCGCTGCTAAAGCGCATCCGGCCAATGTGCGGTTCTTGGGCATGAGCGGCCATTGGCCGCTTTGGGCTGCTTCCGGCGAGCAGGGGCCGAGACTCACCGCAACGGGTGCGAAGCTCTGGGAGTCTTGCGCTTCAGCGGAAGTCTCACTGCTGATCGTCGATTGCGTTGAGCAGGCGTTCAGGAAGCCTCCATGGGCCGAGTACGAATCCGGCGAGGACCCTACTGATATCGGCGAGAGCACGTTCCTCGCCGATTGGTCTGCATGGGCGGGGAAAGTCGGTTGTACGGTGCTCTTCATGTCCGCTGGACCCTCGTTGGAGACCTCGTGGTGGATCGACCGGCGGCGCTTCTCATGAACATTCGAGTATCGGACGGAAGCCGGACACTGGACATCGTCGTTCTCGCCCAGGAAGGCCCGACTCAATCTGGCCAAGAGCAACTACTCTGACTCCCCCGAGCGGTCGATTTAGAATGGGATGTCGACTGGAGGCACTGGACGGCCGCCGGACAGGCTGAAGCCTAGACTCCAAGGGGGATCACGCCACGAGACCAACATCGAGCGAACTGCGCGAAGGGCTTGATCGTGACATCGCAGACTGCAAGGAACACCCCCAGCCGAGGCCTCTGCGATTGGCGCGACTCTACTTCAAGCACGCCAAGTACTACGCAGAACTGCACACGTCCAGCGACATGGACGAGAAGTGCTACCGCATCCTCAATCGCGCACGGGCCTTTCACTTGGCACGGAACCGCCGTCTCGCAACAGCGTAACGCTCAGACAGCCCCGCCGCGCCGCTCATGCTGAAGCCTAGATTGCATCCGCAAGCAGTCGCGAGCGGATATCTGGATTGCAGCGGCGATCTGGAGCAGGCACTCTTGCGATCCATCGCCCAGACCGGGCAGCCGTGCCCCAACACGCTCCCCGGTTCTCCCCATTCCCCCGTCGAAGCTCAAACCGCTCAAGCCGCCGCCCGAGCAGAGGCCGCGCTCGAACTGCTCATCGGATTCGGCTACGCTGGACGCGATCCTGAGAGCGGCCGCTGCTGGATTACCGAGAGCGGCGAGTTGGCATTGTTGACAGATTGTTGACAGCCGCCCGCAGGCTATTATGAATCCACCAATGCTTCAGCAGTCCGCCATCGAGACACCCGCTCAAGCTACCGCCGACAATGCGAGAGAGAGAAATCGCAGGGCATGAAGGAGACCGCGCCCCGGACACAATGGAATTCGCCGATGGCAATTCTCACCATCGCTGCAATCATCCTAGGCGCAGTGTACTGGTTCGGTGACAAACTCGACAACGCAGACGCCCACGTGCAAGAGACGTTGAACACCAAAATCGGTGAGGTCAAGCCAGACATGCACCGCGAGGTCGCAGGCCTGAAGGCAGAAATACACCGCGAGGTCGCAGGCCTGAAGCCAGACATGCACCTCGAGTTCGCAGGCGTGAAGACAGACATGCACCTCGAGTTCGCAGGCGTGAAGACGGACATGCACCGCGAGTTCGGCGAGGTCAGAGCGGACATCGCCGCGGTCGAAGCGAAGCTCGATGAAGTGCTCGCACTCATCAGGCAGCAGTAAGCCCAAGCCGCCCGCGAGAACGCTCCCGCTCGCCTTCCCTGCTCACAAGACCGGCCCGCCGAGAGCGGCCGGAATCGACCGGAACCGCGCCCGAACACGCGCCGACCTTCCCGTTTCGAGCAGTTTCTTGCCAGTCATTAAGCAGCATATCCAGCGCTGTCAACACCCAGTCAACACCCCAACGGGTGTCGACTCGGACGCTCGGTCGACTGACTCTCCTCTGTGGCGCTATACTGGAACCTGTGCAGGATAATCGCATTACAGCTGGTATGAAGGGCGTTGGAAACGACGCCTCGGCCCCATCCACCGCGGACGCCTTGGAGACGGTTCCCAAGGAGCCGCATGCCGGTCCGGAGACTGCGGCAGAGCGAAGCGTTTCCGACCCTGCCGGGCCTGGCCCGGAGCAGAGCGTCCCAGCGGGGCCCTTGAGTCGGTTGCTCTCGAAGATTTCGGCGGATCCGACCGAAATCTTGCAAGCATTGGAGGACCTCGGCAAGATTATCAGTGAGCGGGTGCTCCGCGAGATCCGAGGGTTCCGCCGAGACTTCGAAACCCGGCTGGAGTCGATGGAGACGCGATTCGAAACCCGGCTGGAGTCGATGGAGACGCGATCCGATGCCCGGCACGACGTTCAAGATGGCAAGATTGACACTCTGCGCAGCGAAATGAAGGGACTACGCGCGGAATTGAACGGGCTACGGTTGGAAATACGCCTGCTGATGGGCCTGGTCGCGCTTCTGATTGTCGTGCTCGGGGCTTTGGCCGGAATGGGCATCGTTGACCGGTTCGGAACGGACCGGGTGGTCGACTCGCCCCCGTCGCTGGAAGTGCAAGCCGCGCAGGCGGAGGCGGAAGAGTCGGTGTCCGAGCTGGGCAGTCAGCCGCCAGATTCCGCTCCGGCGGAAGAAGACGCCGACCGGACGGAAGCGGATCCGCCCGAAGAACCCGAGCCCACCCTTCCATCGGCTCGCTGACCCTCGCTTGGCGGGCGGGCAGACCCGTTTCGGGACGCGGTCGCGCACAATGGGACTGCACCTAGAGGTAGTTCACTGGGATGCCTTCCGCTAGAGTGCAAGGAAACTAACCTATGTGATGGATTCCAATAGGTTTGTCTCAGACCTCTCACCTCTCGATTTGTATTGCCCTGTATTGGAAGGGCCGGATATTCGCAATTCGTCCTAATCCGCACCCAAGTACTTCAGTACCCTTTCTCGCCATCGTATTGGCTGCTACAGGGTTGGGTCGGCAAGGGTGCAGGGTAAGACGCCCTCAGCAAACCCTTGCTGCGAAACGGATTACAGCCTCGCGCCCGTGCGTTCTCAGGAATCTACCGCTAGAGTTCGGTAAGTGCAAATGCATTCAACTGCAGCTCGGCGAACCTTGAGGATGTCCGGGGTGCTCCATGCACCTCCAAGCCAGTGTAGGAGGTGGCCCAACCTCCCAGGTTCAGGGAAACGGCTTCGCCTATTTGCGAGGGATCGCGCCAGACTCCTCTAGTTCGGCGATCCGGGCCCTCAACGCTGCCTCCCGGGCTTCGGCCGCCACCGCTCGATTATCGGCCGCTGCCTCCCGGGCTTCTGATTCGCGCTGGGCTCGTGCTGCGGTTGCTGCCCGGCTATCCGATTCCAGCCTTCGTTCACGCTCCCGCTTCTGTTCGGCTTCTGCCTTCAGCCGTTTCTTGCGCTCTCTCAGCCGCTCCTTGCGCTCCCGCTCCTCGCCAGCTTCTGCCTTCAGCCTGCCAGCTCGTTCCTTCAGCCTGCCGGTTCGTTCCTTCCGACGCTCCTTTTCGTTCTCGCGGTTCGTTCTCAAGTACGCCTTGGCCACCGGATCCCACAGCCGCAACCTCTGCCCGTCAAAATGCTGTTCCAAGCCCAGCAACGGGCTCTTCACCGCGAGCAAGCCCGCGCCCCGGCGTTCCGCCGGCAGGCGCCGGTACCGCCCTCTCACCAACTGGAAGCCTTGCAGGCGCGGGTCGTGCAGCCCGCCTTGGGGGTCGTACAACCAATACTCCGACACGCCCCACTGCCGGTACCGCTGTTTCTTCTCCTTGGCATCCTCTTGCCACGTGCTGTCCGAGGCGAACTCCCAAATCACGTCCGGCGGCTTGCCCACAATCCAAATGCGATACGACTTCTCCACCGGCCCGCGCGCGTCGAAGGTCACGAACACGTCCGGCGCCAGGCAACTCGTGTTATCCCCCTCCTTGTCATAGACCAGCATGTCCATGCCGAGATACGCCTTGGGCGGCCTCGGGAGGTAGTTGTCCAATGCGGTATGGGTCTCCAGCATCACCTTCCCCTGCTCGGGGCTGGATATCAGTGCTATGCCGTTCTCGCAGGGGTATTCGACCGCGGCCCGTTTCGGAGCCGCAGGGGGCACTCGGGGCAAGCGGCGTGGCGTGGGCAGCAGCGGCGGTGGCCCGACCGGCACGGGGGGCTGTACGTCCGAGGCTGTCGCTCCGGGGACGCTCTGCTGGATGCGCTTGACCGGCATGGAATTCGGCAGGCTGCGGGAGCCGCAGCAATTCAGTATAGCCCGCTGAGGCCGGAACTCGACGGAGCGATGCAGGGCGCATGACCATTGACTGCGCCCTCCGGTTCTAGCGGAAGTTAACCGAGAACGGACAGGCGCGAGGCCGTAATTCGTCACGCAGCAGGGGATTGCTGCGGGCGTATTGTCCAGCACTCCTGGCGGCCCAACCCTGTTGCAGCAAATCCTCTGGCGAGCAATGGCACTGAAGCAGTTAGGCGGGGACTTGGACGAATCGCGAATATCCGGCCCTTCCCGTATCGCGCAATTCGAATCGAGGGGCGAGAGGGAGGAGACAAACCTATTAAAATCAACCACATAAGTTGGTTTCCTTGCATCCTAGAGGAAGGAATCCCACTAAACTACCGCTACGTGCGCCTCACCGCTTCAGCCGTCACGCCCGGCAGGTCGTCGGGCGTACTCGTGCAGTTGCTATCGGTTCGGCGTTTCCGAGACCGCCTAGCGGCAAGTCCACGCGCGAAGTTGATTGCCGGTCTGAAACTCCCGCTTCTGATTAGGGGCAGGGAGTCAGTTTCGCTAGTATGGCTCGGTTGCATCGCGGGTTCGGCCCATGGGACGCTTGGGCTGTGCCTGCCACAGTGTGATCAGGAAACTAGGACATGGATCGAACCAGTGTTGGGTGGCCAACCCGTCCCTTGGCGCGTTGCGCTTGGATAGCTCTCATCGTTGCGAGCGTCGCGGGAGGGGCTTGGGCGCAAACCGCTTTCAAGCTCACATTCGCTGTCGAAAGAAGGAGCCACGGGCGTGTTCTGAACGGCGGTGTCGACGATGCTTCGCGCCTTCGCGGGATGCTCGGCTGGCATCTGCACGACGATGATCGACTGCGGCCGCCGGCGCGATGGGACATCACGACGCAGTCTGTCGGAGGTGATGTCGCGGCCCCGGGGGTGATACTCGGGCTCAACGGCCCGGAGTCCGCGCCTTTCACATTCTTCACCCGGTCGGGCGACACCACGCTGACGCCAAGCGAATTGCCGTACGGCGAGGTGTACCTGCCGCCGAACCTGAGAGGTAGCGTTGCAATCGAGCGGGTGCCGTTCCCCACCGTCATCTCGCTCCCGGATACCGAAGACGATGACCCGGCCCTGTTGCGCCTCCGGTCGGGCGGATACTGGCTGGCTTGGACCGCCTATCGGACGCTCCAGCGCAACGGCTACTACCTGGATGGCGAGGACCGGGTCATGGCTGCGTGGAGTCAGGACGGGCGGAACTGGTCTCAACCGATGCCGGTGACCGGCGGCGGCGATCACTTTCGCGTGGCGCTGGGAGAGGACTCGCAGGGGCGCGTTTGGTGTGTGTACGCCTTGCAGAAGGAACTCGGCAGCGGCAACTTTGACCTGTACGCGCGGACCTTCGAGAACGGGGCTTGGTCCGATGCTGTTCAGCTGACCGAGGACTCCAGACCGGACGCGTTCCACCGGCTGGCTACCGCTCCGGACGGCACCCTGTACTTGGTCTGGGCCGGATTTCGCGATGCTCCGGGCGAAGGTCCCCCGCAGAGCGACATCTTGCTGCGTCGGTTCGACGGTGCTTCGTGGGGAAGGGAAGTCAACCTCACTAATTCTCCGGAGGACGACTGGGAACCGGCGGTTACCACGGACGCGTCCGGAATGGCATGGATTGCGTGGGATGCCTATCGCACTACCGGATATGACCTCCTAATGCGCTCTGCCACCGCGCAGGACCTAGGGGAGGTAATGGAGGTTGCCGCAACCCCATTCGCGGAAATGCGCGCCGATGTCGCAGTCGATGGCGCGGGCAAGGTCTGGGTGACGTGGGAAGAGGGCTCTGTTAACTGGGGCAAGGATTACGGCTACCGGAATGACCGTCACCGCATTAACTTGAAGGAAGGGTCGCGACTGTATGACCCCCGCGGCCCGAGGGCACCGCGGGTTGCTGTCTACGACGGCGGCAATTGGATGCAGCCTCGCGTAGATGTGACGGATTCGACTCAGAAGTGGTTGAATCCAAAGCTATACCAGAATCCCCGGGTGGCCATTGATGGAGCGGGCAACCCTTGGATCCTGCTGCGGCACCAGTGGCGCGCTACCGGCAGGCATGGCGGGCACTTCTTCGACATCTACGCGACGACATGGGCCGACGGGAAGTGGATTCCCCCGGTGCTGCTTCCCGGCAGCACCGGTCGACAGGACACGATTGTCGCGACCGCGCCCGGCGATGGCGGTTCGCTCCTCGCTGCGGTAGTCGGGGACGGACGGCGGATGCCAGTCGGCCTGCCCAAGCACCACGACGTTTCCGTGGTTGTGATCGAAGGTGACCGCATGCCGGATCGAGGCGACCCTGCGCCCTTGGATTCGTTCCAGGCGAGCACAGCCTCCGACTTTGTGCCCACCCATCCGAACGAGCGAGCGGATCTTGCCATGATCCGCGGCCACAGGGTGCAAGTGGGTGGAGCGGACTGGAAGGTGGTGCGCGGCGACTTGCACCGGCACACCGAGATTTCGATGGACGGGGCGGCTGACGGGACCTTGATTGACGCTTATCGATACGCTCTCAACGCTGCGCAGCTCGACTTCTTGGGCGTGAGCGACCACAACTACGGGCAGTGGCTCGACACCGACGAACCCACCGACCCGCAGTCCGACAACGAGTTCCAGTTCTGGCGAACGCAGAAGTCAGCGGACCTGTTCCACGTGCCGGGCCGATTCACCCCCCTGTACGGATACGAGCGAACGCCGAATTTCCCGCTCGGCCATCGCAACATCTTCCACGCGCAACGCGGCGTGTTCAGCCTGCGCGTACCCAAGCTGCACGTCAGAGAGCGACCGGAGCTGCTGGATTCCGATCCGCCGAAGCTATGGGCCTACTTGCGGCGGACCGGCGGGATCGGCATCCCTCACACACCCGCGACCACGATGGGAACGAATTGGCAGCGGCGCGCCGACGATGTGATTCCAGTGACCGAGATCTATCAAGGCGACCGGAACTCTTACGAGACCCAAGGCGGACCGCGCGCCGCTCTCCCGGACTCACCGGGACTGGGCGCGGCGGGGACTGCCCCGCATCAGGACGGACTGGTGTGGAACGCCCTCGGCGTGGGATACCGCATGGGCTTCATCGCCTCGAGCGACCACTTCTCCACGCACATCTCGTACGCCAATCTGATCGTGCCGGATCGAGTGACCACGAGAGAGGATCTGCTGGATGCGTTTCGCAGTCGCCGAAGCTATGCCTCTACCGACAATATCGCTCTGGACTTCCACACGGGAGGGCGGCACCAAGGATCAGTGATCGCAGCTTCGGAGGCACCGGTCTTCAACGCCAGAATCCGGGGAACGGCCCCGATCCTCAGCGTCGAGGTGATCAAGAATAATCGCTCTGTGTACCTCCGCAAGGGAGAGGGGGAGTCTGTGGTCGAGTTCGAATACAGGGATGCCGATTTCGACGACACCTCGATGGGCCCGACCGCGACCATCACGAACTGGTCGCGTCCGGAAACGGGGATCCGCGCCCGACCGGACCCATCCGAGAGCTATTACTACTTGCGAGTCATCCAGTCCTTCAGTGCTGAAGAACCCGACAAGGAAGGCGAAGTGGCTTGGTCCTCTCCGATCTTCGTGAATCGCGAGTAGTCGTTGCGATTCAGTCGATCAGCGCTTGGTAAGCGAGCGTCTGGAAGTCCTGGCGGATGTTGAGGTGCGTGTAGGGGCGCACTTGGGTCATCAGGATCCCAATGATTTCGTCTTCAGGGTCCACCCAAAACACCGTGCAAAACGCTCCGCCCCAGCCGTAGGTGCCGACCGCGCTCGGCATGGCACTCTGCCCGAGATCCGTGGTGATGGAATAACCGAGTCCGAATCCGAAGCCCGGTCCGCGCAGCCAGACCGCCTTGTCTCCGGTGTGGTTGGTTGTCATCAGGCGCACTGTCCGCGACCCGAGGATGCGGACTCCGTCAAGTTCGCCGCCGTTCAGCATCATCTGGTGGAAGCGGAAGTAATCCGTCGATGTCGAGACCAGTCCTCCGCCGCCACTAAAGTAGACGTGCGGCTCCTTGACCCAGCGGCTGTTCGCGTCGGGCTTGTCCTGCAGCTCGATCTTGCCGTCCGAGTCCGGTCGATATTGAGCTGCGAATCGCGGCAGCTTCGACGCGGGCATGTAGAAGTGCGTATCCGTCATGCCGAGCGGCTCGAAGATGTTCCGCCTGAGGTATTCGTCCAACGTCAATCCAGACAGCACTTCTATCAGGCGTCCAGCCACGTCGGTGGCGGGGCCGTACTCCCAGCGCTCGCCCGGATGGAAGTTGAGCGGTAGCTTGGTCAGTTCGGTGACATAGTCCCCTACGGTTGAACCCGGCTTGAGATTCGCTCGCACCTGTCTGTAAAGATCTTGCGTCGCACCGCGGTATGGATTCGCCAGTCCTGTGGTGTGCGTGAGGAGCTGCTGAATCGTGATCGGGGTTGCAGCTTCGACTGTCTTGAATGGCCCGCGAGCGGAATCGGATGGTTTGATCGGCAGGGCGACACGCATCTTTGAGAACTCGGGCAGGAATTTCGAGAGCGGATCCCGCAGCTGGAATCGCCCTTGCTCCCAAAGCTGCATCAAGCCAACGGAGGTGATCGGCTTGGTCATGGACGCGATGCGGAAGATCACGTCGCGGGACATCGGAGCCTGTGCTTCGACATCTCGATATCCGAAGCTCTTGTGGTACACGATCTTGCCCGAGCGGGCGATCAGCCCGACGACTCCGCCAACCTCCTTGCGGTCGACGTAGCCCTGCAGGGCGCCGTCGACTCTGTCTAGTCGCTCCGCCGAGAAGCCCATGGCTGCGGGGTCTACCGCGGGCGGGGAGCCCCCGGTCGCTACTCCCGTCGTGAAGGTAGCGAGCGCGCTGATGGCGATGGCGAGAAGCGAAGTGCGTGACATTGTGGTTCCCCTTTCGCGATTCCGGCGGGCTGCACCTAGCGTAACGGACGCCCAGAGCTCGGAACGAGCTCGCGTGGTTCGATACTTGGCAGTTCTCCACGCAAGGCTGACTGGCACCTGCGCAAGGCCGCGATTGATCCTGCAGGTTCCGTCTTAGGGTACGAGAGTTGTGAGCGAGGCTCGTGGATCTGGCCGAGCGAACGCTGCTGGCGGTGATGTTAGTCTTGTATTAGTGACGAAGTGTGCGTTGGAGCAGAGGGTTCCGCACGGGCAGGTAGGCAAGCGGGCGAAACTCACGGATCCGGCACTTCCGCCACCGAAGAAGAACGAGAGGTGACCATGGAGCACAATCACTCACCCGAGGCGACCGCGTCGTTGGATCGACACTACGAAATCTTGTCTGATGTCCGTCGATCGGTTCGATATCACGATCACCGACGCCGGTTTTACTTCAATCTCCGCTCAATGATCAGCTTCTTCACCATCATCGCTGGTTCCGCGGCCGTGGCCACGGCATTCGCAGCGTCTGCCATCCAGTTCCTTCAATGGGTGCCGGGCGCGTTCGTTGCAGTGCTCGCCGCAATCGATCTAGTCGTCGGCACTGTTGAGAAGGCGACACTGCACACGGATCTGTACCGGCGATTCATTCGCCTCGAGAAACGCATGCTGGACCCTGGATCCCAGAGTTCGGAGTTCTTGAACTTGATCGAGTCGGAGCAGCTCGACATTGAGATGGATGAGCCGCCGGTATACCACGCGCTGAATCGCTCTTGCCAGAATGAGCTCCTGAGAATTGAGGGTCGGCCAGAACTATTCTTGCCCTTGAGCTGGTTCCACCTAACGTTCAGGAACTTCCTGCACTTTCCGAACCTTCCGGCCTCGCAACGTAGTGGGGCACTTAACAGTGTCGGCGGCGGATGAGCAGACCCGCTGACCATGTTCACCAGAACACTTGGTGTTAAGGGGCTTGTCGGCGGTTCCGCCGCGTTGTGCGACGAGTCGAAGTGAGAAGTGTTCGCGCGGACGCCGTGTCAGGTGGTGTGCGTTGCTCAAACGACATGACGACGTTCGCCGTGCTAAGGCACCGCATCCCAGCGGGGGATAGACCCGCACGGCAAGTTGTTCGTTCCAGCCGGTAGCCCTGAATGTTGCGGTGCTGGCGTGTGGATGCTCACAATGCAAGCCGCAAATCACCGTAGGATCGCGGAGCGGGCAACCCGAAAGCCAAAACTCTTTCGACGTTTTGTGACCAAATAACTGCGTCTCATAACCCATTTACTCACCTCAACGGCGTGCCGACTTGCTGAACGCAAGTCCTTGGTCTTGCTGTTCCATGCGCCACCACGAAGCACAAAACGACCCGCAACAGTCCCCTTCATCCAGGGCGATCCGTCGCTCGGTGCATTCTTGTAACCGAAGTGCCATCCATCCTGGACCCACTCCCAGACATTTCCGTTTATGTCGTGCAGTCCAAATGGATTTGCACCGAATTGACCGACTGGAGCTGTCGTCTTGGAATCCCAAGGGCTTCCGCATGCCGCACAGTTTGCTCGACCACTGCCCACATCATCGCCCCACCAAAACCGGGTTCTAGTTCCAGCTCGTGCGACATATTCCCATTCAGATTCGCTCAACAACCGATAGTGCCTCCCCGCTTTCTCACTCAACCACATGACATAGTTTTGAGCATCACTCCATTTCACGTTAATCACAGGCCTCCGTCCCCGTCCCCAGCCCTCATCGTTGGGCCTATATCCATCGCATCCGCCATCCATTAGGCACGAATCCCATTCATCGAAAGTCACTTCAAACACACCGACTGCTAGCATATATTGTATGTCAACAGTATGCATAGGGCCTTCGTTTGACTCCCTTCCGGATTCTGATTTCGGAGATCCCATGACGAAACTGCCACTTGGAATCACTACTAGTTCTGGGCATACTGCACA
Source organism: Bryobacterales bacterium (assembly GCA_965242625.1). GTDB lineage: Bacteria > Acidobacteriota > Terriglobia > Bryobacterales > UBA6623 > VXMF01. Next base: position 4,465,051 of record CBDEST010000005.1, read on the forward strand.
GTCTTTGATAATCTTGCCTGGCTTTAGAATAAGACCACTTAGAGCGGCCTTGGCACTTCGAATATAAAGCGTAGTTCCTTCCTTACTCGCATACGTCTCAATGAACTGTTCATAAGCTTCCGCCGTGTTGACCGTTTGGACTTTATTCCAAGCATCCCGTAATGGTGATGGAACTGAATCGCGGTCACTTTGAATCCGATCAGTTGTGGTCCCGGCAATTAATCTGCTCAACTGTACTGCATAACTTTCGAAGCCCGGCTTTCCTGAATGTCTTTTCAAGTGATTCTCTAGTTCTGTTACATCTGAGTCTCGATCCAGTCCCAAGACCTTACGGATCCTCTGGTCGGCTCTTGTTGCCCATATCTTCATTTCAGGAGTGCCTTCATGGGTGCGAATAAATGCGAGTAGCGCGTCAATATTCTTAGAACCTTCAATTGCATCCCACTCCTGCGGTACTCGTGATGTTGTCTGAGTATTAGACTCTACATCTGTCACAATCCTTAATGGATCGGTATCGAACGATTCTAAGCGTTCCTTCGCCAATCGCACGAATTCCTCAGAGCCCAGTTTCCCGGAAAACCGTTGCAAGTATCTCTCATAGTCAGATCGATCTCTGCTATCTTTGATTGCTTCCCATTCGTTCTCTGGTGCTCTGGTTGCATCCACACTGCGTCTGGTCTTATTCTCCGCGCTAGTTGCAACGAAAGGCGGTTCATCGAGAGGGCGGTCGGGCGAGGCGTCTCTCGGTGTGACGTCATCCGTGTCATTATCAGTGACATCTACGGCTGGAACGACATCTCGTGAATTGGGGGCGGTCTTCTGGGACACAATCCTAGGCGATTGTTCATCCTCAGGTTCTAATGTCTCTAACTTGACTATATGGAGCTTTTCCGATTTGGTATGCGTGATCCAGAGATGGCGTGTCTTGTATCCTGAGGCACTTACTGCTATTTCGTATTGACCGGAAGCCAGCTTCATTCCCGGTCGATAGGATTCTGTACTATTGAGCAGCGATATCTCAGCCATTGATGGTTCTGGTTGCACCGTGAATTCCCAGTGTTGAACTTGCGATCCCACACTATCTGTTTTGGGGATCAAGGTCAGCCCAGCAATGCACAGTGCCACGATCACAAATGCGAGGGCCGACTTAACGCCCAGTGCGCGTGATCTGGAAGACGCCGTGGGGGAGGTCGGGATTGGAACTGGCGGTGGGCGGTTCTCGCCCGTGCGACCTGCGACGGGTGGTTCGGCTGATTTCTCCTGATCAGGACTTGACTCGCTCCCTTGGAGAAGTTGCACTACACGGGTGGCGTCGGACAGCCTAGCGGAGTCATTGAGGTTGAGGCAGCTATCAATCGTCTCAAGTAGTTGCTTGGAGAATCGTCCAGCACCGAGTTCCGTGGCTGATGGAAGCGGGTCATCAGATTCCCTCACGCGGGCAGCGGCTCGAGTTTCGACTTTCAGCGGATTGGGCGGCTCCCATGGCCGGTTGCCTCCGGCCACGATCCGCCACATCACTGCGCCTACTCCGTAGATATCCGTCCAAGGGCCCAAATCGCCCAAGTCCCCCACTTGCTCCAGTGCCGCGTAACCGTCCGTGTATGGCGCGAGCGACTTGGTGTGCTTGGCCACGACTTGCTTTGCAGCTCCGAAGTCGATTAGTACCGGCTCCCCGTCCTGCCGCCGGATCAGAATGTTTGAGGGTTTGATGTCCCGGTGCAGGATCCTCGCTTGATGTACAAAGGAGAGCCCCTCCAACAACGGCACCATCACCGTCAGCAGATCGTGCTCTCCGAACGGACGGCCTGTTGCTTCACGGTCGGCCAGCACCTTCTCAAGCGAGAGTCCATCTTCGTAATCCATTACGAGGTAGGCGGTGCCATTGGCGCGGAAGAAGTCCCGACAGGACACAATGCTGTCGTGGCTGCGCAAAGCGATCAGCGCACGGGCCTCGTCGCGGAATCGTCGTAGACCATCAGCGAAATCTCCGCTGTCGCTCCGTGGGCGCGCAGTCATGCCCTCGCGCACGGCCAGTTCGATTGGCAGATACTCCTTGATCGCCACCGTCAGGCCCAGCTCTCCATGGCGAGCGCGATATACGATTCCGAAGCCCCCGTAGCCGATTACGGAATCAAGGGTGTAGCCCCGCAAGTCTGTACCTGCCGGTAGGGCGCCACGTCGTTGATGATCGGATCGAGGCATCGCCCAAGCGTAGCACTGGAATGTCCTCCCAATTTGGACCTTGACGCATGCAGAGGAGCTGGGGGCGCTCTCCTCGGAAGCGGCGGCCCTCGACTCGAGCGGTCGCATGCCTCGAGCGGTCGCATGCGCTGGGGTGCCGCCCGACCAAGCTGGCAACTGTTGACCCTATCGCTCTTCAACCAGATACGGGCTGTGGACCAAATCCAGACTGGTGTGAGGCACACAGGTGAGGTACGCGGATTCTAGATTCGATGCACTACCGTCACTTGGGCCTTATCTCGATCTACGAGCCGGAAGCGGAGAGCCGCACTAGTTCGTGTCCTTCCTAGTCCGCTAGTCCAAACGAGTTGACTTCACAGCGGACACCGCGATGGGATGGCGCGGTGTTTCCCGTAGTGATTCGAACGTTGCGAGAATGGTCCTGAGCGCGGAGTGACTGTGAAGAGACTCAAGAGCCGCGAAGTGTGGATGGCCAGCACGTGTTGTGCCATCGCGGGAGCGGTCTTGCTTGGATGCGGCCAGCCCGCAGATGAAGACGGTGCAGCAGTCGATGCCACGATCCTCGTCGACTCGTCGAATCGGTTGAACCCGATCAGCGAACTGCTTTACGGGCACTTCGCGGAATTCATGTTTGAGAACATCAAGCGGGGCCTCTGGGCGGAACTGCTTGTCAACCGCGGCTTTGAAAACACGGCGCCGCCGCCTGCCGCCGCTCACTACTGGGAGCGCTACCCGGACACTAGGAACCACTCCGATGGATTTCTGATGGGTGGGGAAGCGCTCGGCGTCTCCGAGCAGGGATATCCGCCCGCGATCAAGAACCGCGCGCAGGTCGTAGCGAATCTTCTGCCCTGGCAATCAGGACACGGCATCTACCAATCCGGAATACCCGTCCGAGCTGGTGTGACCTACGTGGGCTCGATCTGGCTGCGAGCCACCGGTGCGAGTCGAACGCCGGCTGGCCCCCAATCTGGCGGGAACTTTGAAGGCCGGCTTCGGGCCTCGCTGGAGGAGGATCGATCGGGTGGAGACGTATATGCCAGCACTGAAGTTGAAGGGATCACCAGCGATTGGACCAAGTTCGATTTCGAGCTGCCGACGCAAGCATCCGATCCGCGGGCTCGTTTCGTCCTGACCGTCGTCGGCACAGGTGCGATTTGGATCGATCAGGTGTCCTTGATGCCAGGGGACGCCGAGGCTGGGCTGCGACCTGACGTAATGGCCAGAATCCATGCCTTGCAGCCGGCGTTCATGCGGTGGCCGGGAGGCAACGTCGCGCAAGACTACCACTGGCAATGGGGGATCGGCCCGCGAGACGAGCGGCCGCTCTGGGTGAACATGTCGTGGGACGACGATCCCGAGCCTGCGGACTTCGGCACGCTCGAATACTTGGAATTCTGCCGACGGGTCGGTGCCGAGCCCAACATCGTTGTGAATGTCGAGGGACGGGGCGCGACGGTTGTTGAAGCGTTGGCCCTGAGAGCGGCGGGGAAGGACATCCGAACTTCGTCGCGCGCGGCAACCGCCGAAGAGGCCGCGGCATGGGTCGAATACGTGAATGGCCCGGCCGACTCGCCATTCGGCAAGTTGCGTGCTCGGGACGGCCATCGCGAGCCGTTCGGAGTGAAGTATTGGGAAATCGGCAATGAGATCTGGGGCGACTGGGTGCGCGGGCACTCGGACGCAGCCACGTACGCGCATAATGCCCGTCGCTACATTCGCGCCATGAGAGAGGTGGATCCCGACATCCGCTTCATTGCAGTCGGCGACGAGGATTTGGAGTGGAACCGCATTGTCTTGGAAGCGGTCGGCGATCAAATCGATTTGCTGGCGATCCACCACTACCGACCGAAGCCGGTCGATCCGCCGAGCTTCGGCGCCCTGATGGCGAGACCCCTGTGGTACGAACGCCTTTACGGTCAGATCCGCGATCAGATCCGCCAGATAGTACCTGATCGCGATGTCGGCGTGGCTCTCAACGAATGGAACACGACCTTCGGCATCCCGCGGCAGCACACGATGGAGTCGGCCCTCTTCGGAGCGCGCCTGATGAATGTTTTCGAACGCCAAGGCGACTTGATTCGCATGAGCGCGGTGTCGGACCTCGTCAACGGCTGGCCCGGCGGGATCATCCAAGCCAGCAAGCATGATGTCTTCACGACCGCCACGTACGCGGTGATTGAGGCCTACAGCCGCAATCGCGGGGATTGGCGGGTGCAGGCGGACGTGCTGTGCGATTTGAGCCATCACACGGGCGATCCGACGCTCGGCGAGACCGTGCCGGCGCTCGACGTGGTGGCCAGCACGAATGCCACCGGTTCGGAGTTATTCGTCAAGCTGGCCAACACTTCGACCGAGCACGGGATTCGAGCGGAGTTACGTCTGGTGGATCCAGCATTCCCCTTCGCTGGACCGGCGACAGCCACGACGATCACGGCACCCAGCCTTGAGGTGGCGAACACGTTCGGCGAGCCTAATCGAATCTCGGTTCAAGATTCGGAGCTTTCGACCTCGGGTCAAAGTCTGGTCTTGGAACTTCCGAAGCACTCGGTTACCGTGCTGCGGGCCGATATCTCCCGCTAACCTGCATTCGCGATCCGCGCTGTCCGAACGGGCAGGGAGGATCGCTAGAATCGTACCCATGCCCTTGATCGGGATCCTGATCGTCGTCCTCGCGCCGCTATTGGCTCAAGCTGCCCCCAACATTCTCTTCGTCATGAGCGACGATCACGCCGTTCCGGCACTCAGTGCCTACGGCGGGGACCTGATTTCGACGCCCAATCTGGATCGCCTCGGCCGCGAGGGGGCGCGTTTCGATGCGGCCTACGTGACCAACTCGATCTGTACTCCGAGCAGGGCGGTCGTGCTGACCGGCAAGCACAGCCACAAGAACGGAGTCCTCACGCTATCGGATTCGTTCGATGGCTCGCAGCAGACCGTGGCGAAGCTGCTTCGAGCGGCGGGCTACCACACGGGAATGGTCGGCAAATGGCATCTGAAGACCGAACCAACCGGTTTCGACGAGTACGCGGTGCTTCCGGGCCAAGGACTCTACTACGACCCGTTCCTGCGCCACACCGGCGAGTGGCCGGAGCAGCGCCGCTACGAGGGCTACGTCACGGACGTCATCACTGACCATGCGCTCGAATTCCTCAGGAATCGTCCGCTGGACAAGCCGTTCTTCCTGATGTACCACCACAAGGCGCCGCACGACGTATTCGTTCCCAAGCGCGAACACGCTCACCTCTTTGCCGATCCGATTCCCGAACCGCCCACGCTGAACGAGGACGTCAGGGAGCGGATCGCCCTGCGAGAGACCGTTGAGAAGATCGGCCATCGACATACCTCGTACGGTGTGCCGGAGTGGCGCTGGTTCCTCACGCGCGTCAGGTATCAGCCGAGTGAGATCTCCGGGTGGGAGCGAGACCTTGCCGGACTTACCGGTGACTCGTTGCGCAGGGCGCAGTACCAGATCTACATGCGGCGCTACTTGCAGTGCGTGCATTCGATCGACGAGAACATGGGCCGGGTGCTGGACTACCTCGACGAAGAGGGGCTGGCCCGCAACACGCTGGTCATCTACACATCGGATCAAGGGTTCTTCCTCGGCGAGCACGGCCTCTACGACAAGCGGTTCATGTACGAACCTGCATTTCGAATTCCGCTCCTCGTGCGCTGGCCGGAAGCGGTTGCCGCAGGCGGCGAGCCGGAGGAACTGGTTCAGAATCTTGACTTTGCGCCCACCATGCTGGATGCGGCAGGCGTCCGGGTACCGGAAGACATCCAAGGCAGGAGTTTCTTGCCGATCGCCAAGGGCGAAGCTTCAGGTGCGTGGCGAGATGCGATCTATTACCGCTACTGGATGAACAGAGGTCACTTCAACATTCCCGGACACTTGGGCGTGCGAACGAAGCGATACAAGCTGATTTACTTCTATGACAGCGACCGCGGGCCGGACGGGCGCACCTTGGTCAAAGGCGCGCGACCGAGCGTGCGCGACCCGTTCTGGGAGTTCTATGACCTAGCCGACGATCCCCGCGAGGTCAATAACCTCTACGGCGACAGCCGATACTCGGATCGGGTTCGAAGGCTGAAGCTGCGACTTGGCAAATTGCGGGAGCAGTACGGTGACGATCAGGACGGACTCGATTTGGGCGACTAGCGCGTAAGCCCAAGGTGCGGCGCAGGGCCTGCCTGACATGCGCCAGACGATGGTCGGCGTCGCAAGTGCAGGGTGACGTCGCCCCCTCGCCCCGCTCACTGAAGCCTTCCGCTTCGCAGTCTGGATCGCTGGCGTTGGCCACTCAACGAATGGGAACAATTCCGCGCCCTCCAGCCTCGAGGGCTTTGAGCGTACCTCCAGCGAGTGATAATCTGGTCGTATGAAGCTTCGGAAGGCACTAGCTCTCGCGACATTCGTCCTTGGTGCGCTGGTCGGCACTGTGTTCGCCGCTTCCCCGATCGCGGGCAAGTGGACGGCCACTTGGGATACGGAGGGCGGCACCCGGACCAACGAGTGGATCGTCACCGAGGCGGAGGGCGCGATCACGGTGGAGGTCGACGGCAACCAGTACAAGGGCACCTTCGCGGAGAACGAGTTCAGCTTCGAGGGAAAGTTCTACTCCGCCGAAGCGGGTTACTCGTCGACGCTCAAGGTGAAGGGCAGGTTGGAAGGCGATGTGCTGAAGGGGAGCGGCACGTGGGACGCCTATTCGATGACGTTTGAAGCGAAACGATCTCAATGACCTCCAAGCCGACGAGCGCACTCAGGACCATTGAACCCAGATCCACGTTCCAGGTCAGGCAATCGTAGATTTGCGAGTGCTCGATCTCAGCCATGCCGGATCCGAGACCGGCCGCCACGGTTTGCAAGCTGCTGAGCTGCCACGCACTCGCGGTCGATTCATGCGCGCAGGGTCGGCATCTCGCGGGTTCTGATCGTTACTCCAGACACTTCGTCCATGGAGTCAGGTCATTCGGATCGGATGCGGCCCGTGTTGCGCTCATCATCCTTGCGTTCAAGACGCGTTTCATAGTGGCGGGGAAGCGGATGTACCTCTCGTTCAGGTCTTCCTCGAACTCTTCCTGAGTCCGGTCTCCCTTGATCGAGTTACACCCTCCGCACAAGAGCTGGAGGTTCTCGAACTCGTTACCGCCTCCCAAGCGCAACGGCTTAATGTGGTCTTGAGTGATCGCATGGGCGAGCATGTGGCTCCCGCACCCGCCACATAGCCCAGACTGCTGCCAATAGAGTCGCATCTTGATGATGTCGGTCGTACGTTGCCGCTCGGCGAGTTGCGTCGTAGTCTCACCATCTGGCCGGTCAGCTTGCCGCGACTCTTTGTCAACGATTCGCACATCCCGCCCCCATGCCAGACCGCTTGCGAGACAAGCATCCCTGACGAGCTTCTGCAGATTGGAGGGACTGACGCCGATAATCTTGACGTACCATCCGTTCTCCAAGTCTCGCGCCTTCTCGTTGTTCCATCCTTCGGATCGCAGCACCTCGGGGCTTCTCGCGATTTGCATCGCCCCTCGGGCCGTTCCTGCCGTACGCTTGACCTCGCAGTCATAGAATCGCTGCAAGCTCCCGGGGTGCTGCCTCTCCATCTCCTTCAGAGCCGCGATGGCGGCTTTGGTCATGGATTGGATATCGACTGACCACGATCCGACGAACACTGTGTACCATCGCCGTTTGCGCGGTCGGTTCGATCTGCTGCTGTATCTGTCTGTCACCATGGCATTTCCTTTCTCGTTCAAAGACCTAGGGCCTTCCTACCCTCGTGGGTGATGTTCAACCGGCAGAGCCCCTTGGAACCCACGATCTGACAGCGAACTCCTCGAGCAGGGCATCGAACCGGCCCTGACGACGGCTTGGGGCACGCCCCCGCGAATCGTTAGCGAGCGGCACGGGCGTTTCCATTGGAGTGCTCTATCGCTCGGAGGAATCGGCCTTCGGTACTGGTCAGCACGAATCATTTCCAATCAATGCGCGGCTTGCTGGGGGTGCGGCTAGAAAGCCTGCGAGGCGCTGGATAAGGCCGCGTTCGGCGAGGTAGTCCAGAGTGACCCGCGGTTGGACGCCTCCGGCTTCGTCGACAGGTATCTCGGTCTGCCCGAGGGGCTTCCCGGATTGGACGATGCCTGGTGGGGAGGGCCCGCCCCAAACTCAACCAGCGGTCTAGAGATGTCACGGCCAGCCGAGTTGCCGAACGAGGAATCCGCGATGGGACAGTCTCAGGTGCGTCTCGCAGACCATACAGCCAACGGCACATAGGGTAGCGCAGTCCTCAACAGGGCACCTCTCTGGACTGGGATTCTAGACGGAAGTAGTGAAGGCACCTAGGAGTCTGTCGAAAAAGTCCGACGGCTCGCGAGATCCACCGTAGCAGCAGTCAACAGACTTCGAGATTTCGGAAATCTGGCCCCCAAGATGCGTAGCACAGCCCACGTTGGGGCCGCATCGCCGTCCAAGCAGGCCAATGAAACCGCCCTTGACACTGCCCTTTGCAGCAAGCTCCTAGCCGAGAACCCGCAGTCCGAACCACGCCATTCCGACGACCAGCAACAGGATCCCTCCCAATTGCTCAGCACGTCCCGTCACGAAGCGCAATCTGAAAGTGCCCAATCCGGCCGCTACGAGTCCTTCTGTTCCCAGCGCACCGGGCAGCACGAAGCCGCTGTGCATCTCTACGGACTGGATGAACGCCCCTAGGAACAGACCGTGGAAACATCCCAATCCACCGCAGACCAGCCAGCGTTTGGTAGCGTCGGGCAGGAATAGGATTTCTGCGGCGAGGTAACCGACTGCTAGTGCCGCTGCCGCCTCAAGAAACGAAACGGGCGGCCTCCACTCGATGAGGCCGACGGTCGTGCCCGTCGCGGCCTGCGCGAGAAGGAACGCTCCGGCGCAAGCCGCCAATTCTCTTTTGGTACGCGCCGCCAATGCAAGGGCGATCAGAAACAGGAACAGTTCGGGACTCGTGACCGGTTTGCGAACGCCTGCGCCTGCCTCCGTGCGAACGACCTCCCATAGGGTGGGTGGCACGAATCGAATCTCGGCTTCTCTGAACGTGATGTCGAATACAGTCTGGCGAGCGGTCTCGCCGCTGCCGGATCGCAGGATATGTACGTGATGCGGAACCGTGACGGAAGGGAAGTCACAGCGGAAATCCACGGTTGACGGTGGATCCAAGAAGCGATAGCTGGCTCGACACGTGTAGAGCTCCTGGCCCGCAACCGACCGACACGATGCTCCCTCTCTAGTCGCTGTCTGGTCGCCCGCCCGCATTTCAATCGCGTCCAAGAGCGCGAGTTGTGGCTCTGCGACGTCCGGCACCTCCGAGAGGGGCATCCGAAGCTCGTAAGTCGCCGCTGCGCCATCCAAGGTCAAGTCGCCCTGGCTAACGCTAAGGACATGGGCGGGTGCCGGGGCACTCGAGCCGATCGCAACTAGGATCGTGAGAAACGCTAGTCCATGTCTGCTGGGTAGTCGTGCCGTGGCGCGGCTCATGGCGCGCCGAAAGCGTACATGGCTTGGAGCGAGCGGATGTACACGCGCCCGTCAACGAGGGCGGGGGTCGCGAAGCACGTGCCGTCCAACGTACTCGTTTCGGCCACGCTCCATTCCTCTCCCGGCGTGATCGTGCTGATCGTGCAGCCTTCGCTAATCGTGAATATCTTGCCGTCCCCTCCCACCGGCGACGCCCAGTACTTGCCGATCGCTTCCCTCAAGCGACCGACGCGGTGAGCGGTTCCCGATGCGGGATCGACGCTGCTGAAGATTCCGCCGTCCCTGACCAAGTAAATCGTGCCGCGATAGAGCAGGGGAGAGGCTGTGTTCGGCAGGGACTTGGTGTACCGCCAGACGACGCCTTTCTCGGTAATGTCGCCACGCATGTCACCCGGGCGAATCGCAACCAAGTTGTTCACCGGGGCTCGGCGCGCCGCGTAGAAGTACCAATCGCGTTCGTCCAGCTTGCCGTCGCCGCCTAGGTCGGCTTCGCCCCAAGGATGATCTTTCTTGAGTCGCTCGTACGGTGCCTCGGCCTGTGAGAGCAAGCTGTCGCCATCCGCGTCGTATTCGCCAATCACCTCTTCAAACGAAGGCGTTTTCTGCTGCTGCCCGGGGTCACCGCCGATTTCCCATCCGTTGATGTAGATCGTGTCGCCGGCGAAGAGTGGCACGCACTTCAACTGCCATGCGAACCCGGTCACCCACCACACTTGCGCGCCGGTCTCCAAGTCGTATGCGACTACTCGATACGCGCCCGGCACGATCACTTGGGGCGTTCCGCCGGCCGGGCGGAAAACCCCCGCCGTCCCGTAGCCCCGCGTGGTCTCGGACCGGTCCGCCTTCCAGACCTTCTCGCCAGTCTTGGCATCGAGCGCGATCAGGTACGAGCCGACCTGCTGGTCGCACACGATCAGCAACTTGCCATCGGCAAGAATCGGGGACGAGCCGTGTCCGTTTTGATTGACGAACGGACCCATGGCATGCTGCCACAGCTCATTGCCGTCGGTGTCATACGCCAATGCGCCGAAGTCGCCGAAGAAGACAAACACGCTCTCGCCGTCCGTCACCGGCGACGGGGAAGCCGGGCCGTGAGTCCGCTGGAAGTGCTCGCGTCGCGGCCTCGGTGCCTCGCGGATCCACAGCACCTCGCCGGAGTCGCGATCCAACGCCAGCACGAGCAGCTTTTCGTTTTCGTACGCGGTCAGGAAGATCTTGTTTCCGGAAACCACCGGAGACGAATGCCCGGGCGGCACGGCTGCCTTCCACAGCAGGTTCACGCCTTCGCCGAATTGGCTCGGCAGTGCGCTACCCTCCGCGATACCCGTCCCCTCGGGACCGCGGAACTGGGGCCAGTCCAACGCGAGGGCCCCCACAGCCAGGAGCGGGACAGCCAGCGCGGCGAGCCGTTGCATGCCCATCAATATACCGCTTGCCGGGCCACGCTGGCCCCTGCGTGATAGAGTGCAAGAGACGAAGCCCCCTGTAAATGGAACGGATCGGACGCTACGAACTCGTATCCGAGCTCGGCCGCGGGGCGATGGGAGTGGTCTATCGCGCCCGCGACCCGAAGCTCGACCGCGAGCTAGCAGTCAAGACCATCAAGCTCGGCCATCACGCCGACGCCGATGAGATCCAAGGCCTGCGCGTGCGCTTGTTCCGCGAGGCGCAGTCGGCGGGTCGCTTGTCCCATCCCGGGATCGTCACGATCTTCGATGCCGACGAGCAGGACGGCTTGGCCTTCATCACGATGGAGTTGGTCGAGGGGACGCGGCTTTCCGATTCTCAGGTATCCAGCCTCGAGTATCCGCGCAGGGTCGCGTTCGTGAACGAACTGCTGGCAATGACCGGCTCTGCCCTCGACTACGCGCACGGTCGCGGTATCGTGCATCGGGACATCAAGCCTGCCAACATGATGCTCTCCGAGGAAGGCGTCAAAATCATGGATTTCGGTGTTGCGCGCATCGCGTCGTCGCAACTCACCCGGACCGGAACGGTGGTGGGCACGCCGAATTACATGTCTCCGGAGCAGGTCAGCGGCGCGGAGGTGGATGGGCGCTCGGACCAGTTTTCGCTCGCCATCATCGTCTACGAACTGTTGACGGGCAAAAAGCCGTTCGAGAGCCCCAACCTCACCACGACGCTTTACAAGTTAGTCCACGAGGAACCGGAGCGACCCTGCATCCGGGAGCCGCAGATTTCGACCGACGTGGAGCGGGTCGTGCTCCGCGCGTTGGAAAAGGATCCTAGCAAGCGGTTCGAGTCCTGCTCCGCGTTCGCCTCGGCTTTTGCCGTAGCGGCGAGCATGCCCAAACAAGCCGCTGTCCGACCGGTCGCCGCAGTCGGTGGGGAGACCGTTTCGGAGGCCGATGCGACGATGCTCGATGTCCCACCAAGTCCGTTGCCGCTGCCAAGCGACCTTGCTGCGGATGGGGGTTCTCGTCGCCTGCCCGAGCCAAGCCGTCAAGCCGCCGCCGAAGCATTGCCGGACGAATCCCCATCGGAGTCCCGCAGGATTCCGGGTCTGTCCAAGCGACCCGCGCGCTGGCCCGCGGTCATCTTCGCTTTGCTCTTGGGCGCGATCGGGGCGTTGTCGATCATCTTGGTGCGGTATCCGGGACTGCTGGAAGACCCTCGCGCCCTCTTGAGGCTGTTGGTCGCACCATTGATAGAGAGGCTCGCGGATCCAGCCACGGAAACCAGCGGAGGCACCGGCGCGGAGGCGGCTCCGGGCGAACCCGGAGCATCGGCCGCCGTGCCTGGACAACCTTCCGGCTCACCGGATGCCCGGAATCCGGATCCAGACAGCGCAGCGGCGACCGACGCGGGCCCATCGCCGGAGAATCCGAGCGAAACGCCTGGACTTCCGCCTCGCCTAACCGTCCCGGTTACATTCGCCAGCACGGTCGAGGGAATCGTGGTAACGGTGGATGACAACCCCGCTTGGCGATGCGTCACGCCCTGTGAGCCGATGCAGCTCCCGTCAGGCGAACGTTCGGTGGTCGCGACCCGGGAGGGTTTCGGATTCCATCACCGCTCCGTCCTCGTCGGCCACGAGCCGATGAAAGTCGACCTTTGGATGGAAGCTCGATTCGCTACGCTGGTCATCGGCAGCGACCCACAGGGAGCTCAAATCCTGGTGGATGGGCGCGATACCGGCAAGGTCACGCCGGACAAGGTGTTCGTGCCGCCGGGTCAGCACTTGATCCGCGTCGTGAAGGGCGACCTTCGCGCGAGCGGGTCTGTCGATGCAGAAGTGAGTTCCACCGCCCATCTCAGCTTCCGGCTGGGGAGCGAGTAGCCTGCGCCACCGAAATCGGGATCCCGCCCAGTGCTAGACCGCATTGCAGTTCGCGGCGCGCGACAACACAATCTCCAAGGGATCGATGTGGAGATCCCGCGCAACTCGTTGACTGTCGTCACGGGCTTGAGCGGTTCGGGCAAGTCGTCGCTGGCTTTCGACACGATCTACGCGGAAGGGCAGCGCCGCTACGTCGAGACCCTTTCGCCTTACGCCCGCCAGTTCCTGGAGCAGTTCGACCGCCCTGACGTGGACTCCATCGACGGGCTGAGTCCGGCGCTGTCGATCGAGCAAAAGACCGCCAGTCGTAGCGCGCGATCCACGGTGGGCACGGTCACCGAGGTCTACGACTACCTCCGCTTGCTCTACGCAGCGATCGGAACGCCTTTTTGCGTCAAGTGCGACAAGCTCATCGAAAAGCAGTCGGCGGAACAGATCGCGGCTCGCATCTTGGAGCGTACCGTCGGCACGAACATTTCGGTCCTAGCCCCGTGCGTGCGCGGCCGCAAGGGCGCGTATCGCGCCGAGCTCGCCAGGTACCGGCAGAAGGGATTCGTAGCCGCGCGGATTGACGGCAAGATGAGGCGCTTGGACGGTCCGCGCGACGTCACCCTCGCTCGCAACAAGGAGCACACCATCGAGGTAGTCGTCGATCGGGTGACGGTGCGGGAAGCCTCCGAGCAGAGATTGAAGAGATCCATTCAAACGGCTTCCGAACTCGCCGACGGGCTCGTGCTGGTGATTGGGGAAGACGGCGACGAGACCTTTTACTCGGAAAAGCTGGCCTGCGTCAAGTGCGGGGCTAGCGTCCCGGAATTCGAGCCGCGGTCGTTCTCGTTCAACAGTCGTTACGGAGCCTGCGAGACGTGCGGCGGCCTCGGGGTCCAATGGGAGTTCGACATCGACAAGCTGATCACGGCTCCATACAGGCCGCTCGAGGACTGCGGATGGCCGCGACTCTCTGGATTCCGACGTCCGCTCGAGGTCGCGGTGAGGTATGCGCGTTTCTATAAGATCAGCTTGAAACCGCCGTGGAATGACCTGCCAGGCGACGTGCGGGGCTGGCTGCTCCATGGCTCCCGCCTGAGCGGGGCGAGGCGCACCGCGCCTCGCACTTCTGAGTTCTACGGACTGCTCCCGATGCTTGAGCGCGAACTCGGGCTCTCGATGGGGCGACCGCCTTCGAAGAACGTGCAGCCGTATATGTCTTCGCACGACTGTTCCGCATGCCATGGGAGCCGTTTGAAGCCCGAGTCCTTGGGCGTGCGCGTGGCCGGTCTCTCGATCACTCAGATGACGCACTTCACGCTGTCCAAGCTCGGCGAGCGGATCCGGGGAGTGTATGTGGACGAACGCAAGCAGGGCGTGGCAGAGAGCATCCTTCACGAGATTCGTGACCGCGTCGACTTCCTTGCGACGGTCGGGCTCGGCTACCTCACTCTCGACCGCCCGACGGGCACCCTCTCCGGCGGCGAGGCCCAGCGAGTCCGGCTGGCCACCCAGATCGGCACGCGCCTGAGGGGCGTGCTGTACGTGCTGGACGAGCCGTCGATCGGATTGCACTCCCGCGATCACGGTCGGTTGCTCGATGCGCTGATGAATCTCCGCGACCTCGGCAACACGGTGCTCGTTGTAGAGCACGACCAACTGACCATGGAGCGGGCCGATCACGTCGTGGACCTCGGTCCCGGAGCGGGGCGCCTGGGCGGCAAGCTCGTCGCGACCGGCAAGCCGGCGGAGATCGGCGCTGTCGACGGCTCGCTGACCGGCGACTACCTCGCCGGTCGCAGGGTGGCCTTTGTCGAATCGACGCAGGAACGGTCGAACGGCAAGGGGATCGTGGTGCGGGGCGCCCGCCAGCACAACCTGAAGAACATCGACGTGACTTTCCCGCTGGGGCATCTTTGCGTGGTCACGGGCGTATCGGGCAGCGGCAAGTCGACTCTCGTGAATGGAATCCTGTACCCCGCGCTTGCCTTGCAGGTCGGTCGGGCCGAGATATCTCCCGGGGCGCACGATGCGATCGAGGGGCTCGCGCTGATCGACAAGGTGGTGCGCATCGATCAATCGCCGATCGGGCGCACCCCGCGGTCCACGCCGGCGACCTACGTCGGAGTCTTCACGCCGATTCGGGACTTGTTCGCGATGCTGCCGGAGGCCCGCGCCCGCGGATACCCCGTCGGCCGTTTCAGCTTCAATGTCTACGGCGGCCGTTGCGACGAGTGTTTCGGAGACGGGATCAAGCGCATCGAAATGAGCTTCATGCCCGATGTCTTCGTCGACTGCGAGGAGTGCGGGGGAAGGCGCTACAACCGCGAGACGCTCCAAGTCAAGTACAAGGGCCATTCGATCGCGGACATCTTGGAAGCCCCGGTGGAGCAGGCGCTCGAGATCATGCATAACCTGCCGAGTGTGAGCAAGAAACTGCAGACTTTGGTCGATGTTGGACTCGGTTACATTCAACTGGGTCAATCCTCGACGACAATTTCCGGCGGCGAGGCGCAGCGCATGAAGCTGGCGCGAGAACTCAGCAAGCGTCAAGCCGGCAAGACCGTGTACATCCTTGACGAGCCCACCACCGGATTGCACTTTGACGATATCCGCAAGCTGCTCCTAGTGCTCCAACGCTTGGTCGACTGCGGCAACACGGTCATCGTGATCGAACACCAAACGGACGTGATCCGCTCGGCGGACTGGTTGATCGACTTGGGCCCGGAGGGCGGCGATGCGGGCGGCCGCGTTGTCTGCGCCGGACCTCCCCGGGAGGTAGCCGCCGTGGCGGAGAGCCACACCGGCCAAGCCTTGCGAGCGATGGGCGTGCAGTGACGGACCCCCTGCACATTACTGCCCCCCCGGAGGGGGACGATTGGCCGGACGACGAGCCCGAACCGCAGCGCAGACCCCCGCACTGGGCGTATCAGGAAATCTTCTTGCTCGGGGCGATTACGGTCGCGGCTCAGATGGCGGTGGCAGGGGCCGCGATACAGATCGTCTCCAGAGTCACAGGCGGCGGGGAAGCGGCTGCGCTCGAGGCATTGCGGGGGGATCCGTTGGTCGCCGTACCGGTGCAGACGCTCGCTTGGCTGCCGAGTCTCGCCTTCATCGCATATATCGTGACGAGGCAGTACGGCCAGTCACTCGCGGACGGCTTGGCGTGGGCGCGTCTCCCCCGGCCAGCCACCACGTATGTGCGCATCGGGGTGCTACTCGCCATCGGCTCTACGCTGCTCGCCATCGCCTTCGGTGATCCCAGCCAGCCAAACCCTATGCAGGAGCTATTTGCCCGGCGCGAGAGCTTGTGGCTGCTAGCTACGTTCGGCATCCTCGTCGCTCCGCTGATCGAGGAAATAGTGTTTCGAGGATTCCTGTACAGTGCGCTGGAACACCGGCACAACAGCGCGGTCGCTCTCGTCGCCTCGACCGTCGTCTTCGCCCTTCTGCACGGTGCGCAATACGGTTGGCAGCTGCCGCAACTCAGCGTTCTGGCCGCGGTCGGCTGCGCGTTCGGGGTCGTCCGGATGCATACCGGTTCGACCAAGGCCTCGACTATCGTCCACGCCGCTTACAACGGGCTGGTGTTTCTGTTCCTCGTTTCGCTGCCCGAGGGCCTCGTCTAGACTCGGAGGTGTGGAGAGCATCAGTCTCCGTGAATGCAGCCCATGGTGAAGACTATCGAATGGACCGCCGCCGGCGTCGTCATGATCGACCAGACGAAGTTGCCGGCGGAAGAGACGTACGTGACTTGTCGGGATTACCGGGAAGTGGCGGAAGCGATCAAGGACATGGTCATTCGCGGCGCGCCGGCAATCGGCTGCGCGGCGGCGATGGGCGTCGCGATCGGTGTGCTGCAGGCCCCCGACGAAGACATTGATGCCCAGATTGAAGAGATTTGCAAGACCTTGGCAGGTACGCGACCGACTGCGGTGAATCTCTTCTGGGCGATCGACCGCATGCGAGCGTTGTACGGTCGGTTGCGCGAGCAGGGTGTTGCCTTGAACGAGATTCGGGAGACCCTCGTCGGCGAGGCGCAGAAGATTCTGGATGCAGACATCGCATGCAACCGGACCATGGGCCGCCATGGCTCCGCTCTCCTGCCCGCCAGCGGAACGGTCATGACGCACTGCAATG
This sequence comes from Bryobacterales bacterium, assembly GCA_965242625.1. GTDB lineage: Bacteria > Acidobacteriota > Terriglobia > Bryobacterales > UBA6623 > VXMF01. Next base: position 4,482,195 of record CBDEST010000005.1, read on the forward strand.
CCGGAGCCTTGGCCACCGGCGGGTACGGGACCGCCTTGGGCGTGATCCGCGCGGCTGTGGAGAGCGGCCGCGCCGTGGACGTTCTGGCTAACGAGACGCGTCCCTTCATGCAGGGTTCGCGCCTGACCGTCTGGGAACTGCAGCAAGACGATATACCGGTCACGTTACTCACCGACAACATGGCTGGCCACATGATGCAGCAGGGAAAGGTCCACGCGGTCGTCGTGGGCGCGGACCGGATCGCTTCCAACGGGGACGTCGCCAACAAGATCGGCACTTACTCGGTCGCCGTCCTAGCCAAGGAGAACGGCATTCCGTTCTATGTCGCCGCGCCGACATCCACCATCGATCCGGCCCTTGCGAGCGGTTCCGAGATCCCTATCGAGGAGCGATCGGCAGAGGAGGTCACCCAGATTCGCGGCCAGCAGATCGCTCCTCCGGAGACCACCGTCTGCAATCCGGCTTTCGATGTCACGCCGAGTCGGTACGTGACGGCGATCATCACCGAGAACGGAGTCGCGGGTCCGCCATACGGGCCGTCGCTAGCGGCATTGCTCGACGGCACGCACGAGTCGGTAGCGTGAAGTTCTCGGAATTGCTGGCAGACGTCATCGGCAGCGCGGAAATCCCATTGCGCTTCGAGCCTGGAGCGGAGGAAGCGATCGCAGAGCCTTTGACCTCACTCTTGAAGGCGTGGGTAGCGATGCACGATCCGGAAGACCCCAGTGACGACTTCGACTACGGACAGAGGGCGCTGGTCGTCAGGCTACTCGAGGAATTGGAGGATATCCACGATATCCCGGTCGAAGAGGAATCCGAGGAGGGCGGGGAACTTGAGTGAGCGCTGCTCCGCGCAGCCCCGACTCCCCTGACCGTGATCCCGAAGTCGACGAATCGTCTTCGCGGGTTACCATAGAAGCGACCGTCAAGACTGTGCGGGAACACGGTGTGCGGCGGGTCCGGGTCTATCCGCAATCGACGTTCGTCCTTGGATAAGTCATCTGGCCCCCGGGAACTCCGGCTAAGCGAGTTCCGTCAACTAGCCACGGAAGGGATTCTCATGGAGCGTAGATCGTTTGTCGCCGCCTCGGCGGCGCTGACCTCGATAGCGGCGACGGCGCGAGGCCAATCGAGTCAGGACAAGATCCGCCTCGGCGTGATCGGATGCGGCCGTCGCGGCCGGAACAACCTGCGATCGATCCTGAAACTGTCCGACGACATCGAAGTCGTCGCTCTCAGCGAAGTCTACAAGCCGAATCTCGAACTCACCCTCGCCATGGTGCCCGGAGCCAAGATCTATCCGGATTTCCGCGAGCTGATCGCCGCCGAAGACATCGACGCGGTCTTGATCGCGACTCCGGATCACTGGCATGCCTACATGTCCGTCGAGGCTTGCAAAGCCGGCAAGGACGTGTACGTGGAGAAGCCGATCTCGGTGACCGTTCACGAGGGGCAGATGATGGTCAAGGCCGCCCGCAAGTACGACCGCGTGGTCCAAGTTGGCACCCAGCAGCGATCCGGCAAGCACTTCCGAGAGGCCAAGGACATCGTGCAAAGCGGGCGCTTGGGAACGATCAGCTTCGTTCGCACGTGGAACTACGCCAACATGTATCCGCAAGGCATCGGGGAGCCTCCCGACACCGACCCTCCAGCCGATCTCGACTGGGACATGTGGCTCGGTCCGGCGCCCGCCCGGCAGTTCAACAAGAACCGTTTCGGCGTCAACCCCTATCAATTCGCCCACTTCCGGTGGTTCTGGGACTATGCCGGCGGGATGATGACCGACTGGGGCATCCACCTTCTCGACATCGTGCTCTGGGCGATGGCGGAGCAGGGGCCGCGAACCATCTCCACGTTCGGAGGCAAGTACGCGCTGATCGACAATCGCGAGACCCCGGACACGATCATGGCAAGCTACGAGTTTCCGACGTTCGTCTGCACGTACGAAAACCGGGTTGCGAACGCTTACACGGGAGGACTCCCGGGATACGGAATCTCGTTCCATGGCACCGAGGGGACGCTGTATGTCAATCGGAGCTACTGGGAAATCACACCCGAGACGCGTCGGTACCGGGAACCCGAGCCGCGCACCGAAAAGCGGATGGAGGCCGCCCGCGGGCGGGCGAGCAACCCCAGTACCGACGACCACTGGCGGGACTTCATCGCCGCGATCCGCAATCGTACGAAGCCGATCTGCGATATCGAGATCGGCCACAAGTCCACCGCGATGGCGTTGCTCGGGAACGTCTCAATGCGGAGCAGGCAGATGGTCGACTGGGATCCCGTCGCGGAGACCACCAACAACAAGGAAGCGCAGACGTACCTGCGGCGGGAATACCGCCCGCCGTGGAAGCTGGAGATATAGGCGCACCCGCGATCAGGTCGCTCGCATCGGAAGGTTCGGGTGCGTTGGGGACCGGTCGATGCCGGATCGCTGGAAATCGCGCCTGCACGTGTGAACCAAGGCATCAAGCCCGTGGCATGCTCCGGCGGTGCCGGTTTGCGAACAGTGTCGGTTGAGGCCGAATCGGATGCCTCAAGTGATCTCGCCGAATCGGGACTGAACGGTGGCTGTGGCGCCCTTTGGCCCAAGTTGAGAAAACGCACATAAACCAATGCAATGAAAAGGTTTACGCCGACACCATCGAATCCAATGCCCGATCTTGCAGCGGATCACCCCGGTATTGGAGCGGATCGTTACGAAGGTCTGGGACTTCGATTGACCAAGCTCGCCTTCGAGTTTGCCTACGGGGCTCCGAAAGTGTCAGAATCGAGAATGGAAGTCGTCTCAACTCCGGGGCTGACCGCTGGGGGCAAGGTGCGAATTTCTCCACTCACGGCTTCGGGGAATCGTGTATGTCGTGCGATGCGCATGTGCGCGGCAGCAGGCTTGCTCGTCGTGGCAGCCACGACCGTGCCCCAAGTGGCACACGCTCAGTTTGACGCCAACTTCGGGCGCGTCGTGGGCTCCGTTACCGGCCCGGATGGATTCGCCATTCCCGAGGTCGAGGTCTCGGTTTCCAGTGTCGACACTGGAGTGCTCCGCACCGTCCGGACCGATGCCGAGGGATGGTATCAAGCGGTCTCCCTGAAGCCGGGCGAGTACACCGTAGCCGCCTCAAGCGAAGGATTCGGCATGAGCGTGACCGACGGTGTCATTGTCGGTGTCGGAGCGGCGGTTCGCGTTGACGTAGCGCTTGCCTTGGAAGCGATCCGTACGACGACCGAGGTCACGGCCTCGCTGCTCGACGCGATGCTGCCAGCGGCCAGCAACTTGGTGGCTGAGCGAACGTTCAACGAACTTCCGATCAACGGTAGGCGCTTTCATGACTTCGCGTTGCTCACGCCGACAGCGCAAGTAGCTCGGGCGTCAGGGCAACTCTCACTCGGAGCGCAACGCGGCATCTACACCAACGTGACGGTGGACGGCGCCGACTACAACCAATCCTTTTTCGGCGGCATCCAAGGCGGGGAACGCGCGAATTCGGCGCCGACCGTCCCGCAGAGCGCGATCCAAGAGTTCCAGACCACGACCGCCGGATTCACCGCGGAATACGGTCGCACTACGTCAGGCGTGGTCAACGTGTCGACAAAGTCCGGTGCTAACGAGGTTCACGGGGACCTCTTCTATCAGATCCGCCACCCTCGGTTCGGCCGGGAGGATCCGTTCGGAGCGAAAGTGCTCGAGAAGCTGCAGCAGTTCGGCGGCTCCGCTGGCGGGCCGTTGCAACGCGACCGCGCCTTCTGGTTCTTCGCTGTGGAGCGGCAGCTGTCGCTGAGCCCGCGCTACGTCGAATTTCCGGCGCTCGGCCAGAGCGACCGTGAGCGTGGATCGGAGGCCTTCGACTACTTCAAGAGCTTGGAAGAGCCGTTCGAGACCACGAACAACGCGTGGGCGCTTACCCCGCGGGTGGACTACCAGTTCTCCGGCGGCAGCCAGTTGATGGTTCGCTACAACTACAGCCGATCCGTTGCTGACAACACGACCAGCGTCGGGGAATCCCGGGATCCCCGCACGACCAGCGCCCTCAGCAACAACGGATCCGAGGGCGATGTCATCCACTTCCTGACGAGCCAGTTGACGACCTTGGCCGGCCCGAGCGTCGTCAACCGTCTGCGCTTCACCTTCACGCGCGAGCACCGTCCGCGAATCGCCAACAGGCGGCAACCGACGGTGGTCTCGTCAGCGGTGGGCCAATTCGGGTCGAACATCCAGCTTCCGGCGAATTCGTACGACGCCCGGCCGGTCGTCAGCAACAACCTCATGTGGCACGTGGGATCGCATGACGTCAAGTTGGGCGGCGAGTTGAACGGGGTCTGGATCGACGATCAATTCGGATTCTTCCAACACGGCATGTTCGAGGTCTTCAGCGGCGACCCGAACGAGGTCTTGGACATCCTTTCGCCGGGCGGGTCGATCCCGAATCGATTTGACGCGCCGGGAATCTACCTGCGTCAGGTCGGCAACACGCTCGGCACCCAGCAGCTCGCGCACGGCTCGCTCTACGCCCAGGATTCGTGGCGTGTGACTCCCGAGCTAACGCTCGATCTAGGGTTCCGGTGGGAGGGACAGTTCAATCAGGAGCCGTTAATCGGGAACCAAGCCTTGGTACGGCGTGTTCAAGACGCCACGTTCCCATCGGGAAGGCTGGATCCTACCTACCTTGCCGACTCGGTGCGCCAGTTCATGCCGCGTCTCGGCTTCGCTTACAGCCCGCAGGGCATGGCTCGGCGATTGGTCGTGCGCGGCAGCTTCGGCATCTTCCATGCCATCACGCCGCCCGTATTCTTCAACAGGCCGACGAAGGCTTTCCGCGAGACTCCGTTCGACCTCACCGTAGCGGTCGTAGGAACGCCGGGGAACAGCGTTTACCAGCAATTCCTCAATGCGGGAATCGACCTGAACCAGTATCCACTGGGCGAGATCCCGGTCTTTCCGAACAACGATATCGCGCGTGTGCTCGGAGGGGATGTCTACTTGGGCTCCGAGCCCCATGTCGTGCATCCCGATTTCCAGAATCCGCGTTCCTTGAAGTACAGTCTCGCCTTGGAGTCGGGCTTGACCAGCAACACCGTGGCCGGCTTGCAATGGATGTACCAACGGACCACGCGCCTCCACGGGCTGCGCGACTTCAATCTCCCCGTATCAGCCGTCAGGCCCGACGACCCTGCCGGGATCCGTTACTACGACGTCTCGAATCGTCCTGCTCCCGAACTCGGCGCCTTGGTCGTCACCGAGTCGCGTGGCCGCGCCAGCTACCAAGGGCTGACAGCGAACTGGAAGTACCTCGGCCAGCGCGTGCAGCTAGTGGGCCATTACACGTTCGCCCGGGCGTTCAACAGCGACATCAACGAGCGGTTGTTCTGGTTTCCCCTGTACACCGATCAGGGCCAGCCAGAAGCATGGGGACCGGCGGATCTCGACATGAGACATCAAGTGACCGGGCATGCTGTCGCTAGGTTGCCTGGCGGAATCGTGGGATCCGCGATTCTACGCATGGCGAGCGCGCCGCCGCTCGATCCAGCCGCGGGCTCGGATCTCAACGGGGATCGACATAGCTTCGACCGCGCGTTGCAGTCGACCGGTCAGTACTTCGGCCGCAACTCCTTCCGGAATCGGCCCATGCGAAATTTGGACATCCGCATCCTCCGGGAATTCTCGCTGTCCGATTCCAGACGACTGGAAGCCTCGGTCGAACTATTCAACGCGCTCAACATCGACAATGTCGAGTTCAGCGGTTTCAACACGATCTACGGACCGGGACTGGACTTGGGCACGGGAGCCGCGATCGGACCGAATGCCGCGTTCCAGCGGCTGCGCTCCGAAAGCGGCGATTATGACCGGAATAACGCTCAGGTTCCCGGTACGGGTCCGTTGCAGGTGCAGTTCGGACTCCGATTCTATTTCTGACGCTCGCGCGGGGTAGGGACGCCCGAGCGCAGGCGCCCCGATGTCGTCTACAACTCCTCGGCGGCAAAATACTTGTTTAGGACCGCCCGCGGATCCCGCGATCCCAGCAGGGAACCGATCACGCAAGCGATCACGCTGGCACAGAGTGCCCAAACGAAGGGATCGAGCCCCAAGAAGCTGCGCGTGCCGTAGGCGGCGTATTGCGCGAGGAAGGCCACAAACCCTGTCGCGATGCCCGCGAGGCATCCGGTGCGGTTCATTCCGGTCCAGAAAACGGCAAGCACGGTAGGGAACAGAAACGTCGCGGCCAGCCCCGTGCCGGAGAAGATCACGATGTACTGCAAGTAGTCCGGAGGCCTGAGCGCGAAGGCCCCGGCGACGACACTGACCGCGAGGATCGCGATATGCGTGGCGGCTCTTGCACGGCCCTCGCTAACCGCGCGACGGACATTTCGCTGGTAGAGGTCGCGCGCGATGGCTCCGGCGGCGACGAGGAGAAACGAACTGATCGTGGACATGATCGCGGCCATCGGAGCCGCTAGGACGAAGCCCGCTAGGACTGACGGAACGGAAGCGAGAATCGTGGCGGGCAGGGCGTGGTCGCTCGCGGCGAGATCCGGCACGAGCACCCGCCCCAGGATGCCGGCGAAGATGACTGCCGGATACAAGAGCAGCACGTATACGCCGATGAGCAGAGCCGCGCGACGCAACGATCCTATGTCCCGGCAGGCGAGGAAACGGGTGATGAGCGATGGCTGGCCGGCGACAGCCAGAGGCCAGACGAAAAAGAACGAGATCGCCGCCGGAAGCGGCAAGAACGCATCCGGTCCAGTAGGCGTTAGCAGCTCGGGGGACTGCGCTGCCAGGCCGTCGTAGACCGCCTGCAAGCCGCCCACGCGATAGAGTCCGAAGCCCACGGTGAGCAGCACCCCTACGAGCATCACGATGGCTTGGAAGCTATCCGTCCAAGCCACTGCGCGAAAGCCGCCGTACGCCGTATAGACACTGACGACGACAGCAAACCCGAGCACTCCCCATACGTAAGGAACGCCCAGAGCCGCTTCCAGTACTCGTGCGCCGGCAATGTATTGCGCCACGATGAAACTCGTGTGAAGAACGAGCATCGCGATTCCCGAAAGGGCCCCTATGGCCCTGCTCTCGAAGCGGTCCCGCAACAGATCCGGGAACGTCAGGGCCCCCGTGCTGCCGCCCAGCTCCACGATGCGGCGTCCCAACAGGCCGAATCCGACCGTCGCTACCACGATGTAGCCGGAGATCCAGAGCATTACCGACCAGCCGTTGGTGTGCGCAAGTGCTGGAGCGCCGATGAACGTGCCACCGCTCGCCGACGTTGCGATCCAAGTGAGGCCCAGCACCCACGGGCCGATAGTCCGGCCGCCAACGAAGAACTCGCGCAGGAACCCGCCCGCAACGGCTTGGCGCCGCGCTAGGTAAGCGAGCAGGAAGGTGAATGCTAGGTACAGCGCGAAGGCTACGCGAACCAGAGGCGCTGACTCGTACATCGGGAACTAGGCTTTCCGACCACCTGCGGTGCCTCGGATATAGAAACGAACGTGCAGCACGAAGAAGACCACCCACGGCAAGAAGATTCCGTACGCAGCCCACCGGGGCACCCCAAGCACGGAGGTCGTCGGACTGCTGCCCAGCCAGGTCGAGAGGCCGACAGTTGCAATGAGCGCCGCGAACCACAGAAGGCCGGCTTGAATCGCTTCGCGACGTGCGGCGCGCGAGTCGGGACCCTGCGGCTGGCTCGCTGGTTCCATGCGCTCTGGATCTTCGCCGACTACTCTTGGCGACTCGGACCAGCCGGGCGGCGGGTCCTCACCGGAAATCGATGCGGTCGCCGACGCGCCGGTTTACTCTTCGAAGGCTGCGTCGAACTTCACGTTTGACGGCGCGAAGTCGACGCTCTTGGTGAAGTGGCAGGCTTCTTCGGCACCGGCCTCGCGGTCCATGCCGCTGTCCTCCCATTCGATGGAGAGCGGACCGGTGTATCCGATGTGGTTCAGGGCGCGGATGATTTCCTCAAAGTCCACTCCGCCGCGACCCAAGGAGCGGAAGTCCCATCCGCGGTCTTGGTGCCCGAAGTCTAGATGGGAGGCGAGGATGCCGGACTTGCCGTCGAGCTGGAGGGCCGCGTCTTTCATGTGGACGTGATAGATCCGATCCTTGAACTCCCTGATGAAGACGACCGGGTCGACCTGCTGCCAATGCAGATGGCTCGGATCGAAGTTGAACCCGAACGCTTCCCGGTGTCCGATCGCCTCGAGTGCCCGATGGGCGGTGTAGATGTCGAAAGCGATCTCGGTCGGATGGACCTCGAGCCCGAATCGGACGCCGACTTCGTCGAAGACATCCATGATCGGGTTGAACATCTCCGCGAAATAGGCGAAGCCCTCGTCGATCATGTCTTCCGAAACTGGCGGGAAGCTGTAGAGCATGTGCCAGATGGACGATCCCGTGAAGCCGTTGGCGACCTTGAGGCCGAGGTTGCTCGCGGCCCGCGCGGTGTTCTTCATGGCCTCCACGGCCCAAGCTCGCTTCTTCTCGGGATCTCCGGCACAGTCGTCCGGGGCGAACAGGTCCGAGCGGGCGTCGTTGTTTGGATCGCAGACGAGCTGGCCGGCGAGGTGGTTTGAAATCGAGAAGAGCTGCAAGTTGTGCTTGCGGAGGATGTTCTTCTGCTGTTCGCAGTAATCTAGGTCCTCGGCTGCCCGGAAGACATCAAGGTGATCCCCCCAGCAGGCGAGTTCGAGGCCGTCGTAGCCCCATGCGGCTGCCTTCTCGGCCAACACCGAGAGAGGGAGGTCGGCCCACTGGCCGGTGAAGAGAGTGACAGGTCGAGCCATGCGAATGCGAACCTCGTCGAGGTCGTGTAAGCCGCTAGTCTAGCAGAGAGGGTAGCGAGAGCCGGTCCGATAGTCTCGAAACGCCCCCCAATCGCGTTCTAAGCTACGGAGTCTCGAAGGCCCCAGAGGGATCTGATCAAGCACCAACCGCGAGTCGTAAGCCCAAGATCGTCTGGTGCTGGCCCCGTGCTACTATCAGCGGTTCCGGCGAGACTGTCTCGATTCTGCATGCGGCTTTCGTTGCTTCTGAGTTGTAGGACTCTGGTCGGCCTGCTCGCGGTGCTTTCGGTGCCGTTGCCGGCCATCGAGATCGCAACCGGTTCGATGCTCGGTCCTCGCTACAAGCAGGATCGGTTTTACGTCCGGAGCGGCCCTAGTTCGACTTGGGATCTCTCCTACGGCGGTAGCGCGTACCGGCGCAAAGTGAAGGGCAGTCTGGCCCTGATTCGCGTCGCGCAGGGCTTGTTTGATGACGAGTGGATGCGCGAGCGGGATTTCGACCCGGATGCCAACACAGACAGCTTGATCGACCAGCTCGACACCTACAAGCGGTATGGCGTCGGCGGCATCGTCGTCGGACTCCAAGGCTCGAATCCCTTCTACTCGCAGGACTCCAACGGAGTCGGCCGAGGTTCGAGTGCCGACTTGGGCGAAAAGGCCGGCGCCCTCGTGAGCGCTTACAGGCGCGATGGATCCCTCAAGGAAGATTGGCTGCTGCGGCTCGACCGGCTGATCAAGGCCGCTGACCAGCGCGGAATGGTCGTGTGCTTGATTCTCTTTCAGCAGGATCAAGACGAGGCCTTGGAATCGACCCAGGCCATCGCGAATGCTGCAAGCAACATCGCTCGCCACCTGATCGAGACCGACGCGAGGAACGTGATTGTCGACGTCGCGGACGCTTGGGACGAGCCGGAAGGCCGTTGGGACCATCGGCGATTCATCCCGCGGTACGTTGAATCCTTGATTCGCACAGTGCGGGACGAATTCCAGCACGCCTCGTTCAGCCTGCCGATCGGGGCCTCGAGCGGTTCCGGGATGCTCTATCCGCTGTCCCTCGCGCAGTTGTGCGATGTGGTGTTGCTGCAGGGGAATGGACGCAATGCCTCGGACAAGCTCGCGCGGGCGCAGCAGCTCAAGAATTACGCACGTCCGGTTCTGATGGTTAGCGATGCCAACAGCCCAGCCGCTGCGATGGCCGAATTGGACCGCGAGCGTGCGATCGCGGAAGCGTACCTCGAGCGTGCGTCCGGATGGAGTTACGTACCGACTCAGATGGCGGACGCCTTCCCGTTTTCGTACAAGCCAGCGGACTCGGTAGCTGAACTAGACGGCGGATCCCATGCAACCTACTTCAGGGCTGTCTTGGAACAGATCGCCAAGGTCGTCCTGCGCCGTCCACCCTCGAGCGCGAAGCGCGGCGGGCGCTGAAATGGCCTCGCGAGAGTCGCAGACTCCGGTTCTCGTAATCGGTGCGGGCATGATCGTCCGTGACCAAGTCCTTCCGACCCTGCTGCAGATGCGTCGGGAAGCGGCGATCGGTGAGGTCACGGTCTGCTCCCAGCGCAATCGTTCAATCGAAGCGTTACGGGATGACCCGGCACTGAAGCAGGCGTTTCCGGACTGCGGCTTCGAGCCGCGATTCATTCCAGACGCCCACCCTGACGCGCCGCATCCCCGCGCCTACCTTCCGGCGCTGGCGAGCCTCCCCGAGCGATCCGTTGTAGTCGTCGCCGTGCCGGACCAGGTGCATCACCGGATCGTCATCGACGCCTTGCGGCACGATCAGCATGTGTGTTGCGTCAAGCCGCTAGTCATGAACCTCGAGGAGTCGCGGGAGATCGAGACGATGGCGCGCGAGCGCGGGCTATTCGTCGGCGTCGAGTACCACAAACGATTCGACCCGCGCAGTGCCATGGCGCGTGACAGGTACCGGCAAGGCTTGTTCGGGGAATTCAGGCTCGGGACGGCCCGGCTGATGGAAAAGTGGTTCTACCGGGAGTCGAACTTCCAGAACTGGTTCGGGACGGAGCAGACCGATTCGTTCGTCTACATCGGCTGCCACTACGTCGACTTGGTTCACTTCATCACGGGGCTGCTGCCCACCGCCGTGTCCGTGTACGGGATCAGCGACTCGCTTCCGAATGGCGTCGAAGGCTACCTATGGACCGATGCTCGCATCCTCTGGGAGAACGGCGCGTGCCTCAATGTCCAGAACTCCCTGAGTTTCCCTGACGAAGCGCCGGGTCCGAACACGCAGGGGATGACCTTGTATTGCACGGGTTCGGGTCGCGGGGCGGTAATCGAGCATTCCGACCAATATCGCGGGATCAAGTACACCTACGGAACACGCTTCGCGAGTCCGGGGGGAACCTACCATGCGGAACCCAGTCCGGACTACTTTTTGTTCCAGGATCAGGGCGGGCCAGGATTGGTTCCTACCGGCTATGGGGTGCGATCTGTCCGGAGCATCATCGAGGAAGCGTTACGCATCGAGCGCGATGCGCCGACGCGCGAGGGCCGCCAGCGTCTACTGGCCGAGACCGACTCCCGAGGCCTGCTGGCCACTCCCGCCAACAGTCGCTCCAATGTCGCGGTTTGCGAGGCCGCACGCGAGTCTATCCGGAGCGATGGCAAGCTCGTGAGGGTCCAGTCAGACAATTCGTAGCTTTCGACGTCGCTGCGTCCTGTGCCTCCTCCGTCAGCTACGAACGTGCCCGCTGCCAACGGGTCATCGCGTCAAGCGGCTCGTAGGCGGGGTAGGGAAGCGGCGCATCGGTGCCGCTACCGGCCACCGCGAGCCATGGCGCGGTTCGTTCCAAACTGCCAAGCGTCCGGTCGCTGATATACGCTGGAGGTCATGGCGAAATCGACCCAATTCAGGACGGAACGCGACTCGATGGGCGAGGTGCGCGTTCCTTCCGACGCACTGTACAAGGCCCAGACGCAACGAGCGGTCGACAACTTTCCCATCAGCGGCATTCCCGTTCCGCGCACGTTCATCCGTGCGCTGGGCTTGGTCAAGGGATGTGCCGCTGCGGTGAACTGCGAACTGGGCCAGATGGACGAGTCCATGTCGAAAGCGATCCAAGATGCCGCGAGGGAGGTCTCCGACGGAAACCACGACAGGCACTTCCCGGTAGACATCTTCCAGACCGGTTCCGGCACCTCGACGAACATGAATGCGAACGAGGTGATTGCCACGCTGGCGTCCGCGAAACTCGGCGCGACTGTCCATCCGAACGACCACGTCAACATGGGGCAGTCCAGCAACGACGTGATCCCGACTGCAATTCACGTCAGCGCCTACATGGAAACGGCTTGGACGACGCTGCCTGGCTTGGACTGTCTGCGCACCCATCTCCAGACCAAAGCCGCGTCCGTGGACGAGGTCGTGAAGACCGGCCGCACTCACCTCATGGACGCCCTTCCGATTCGCTTGAGTCAAGAGCTGGGCGGATGGGCGGATCAGATCGTTCAAGGACAGCAGCGGGTTCGGGCTGCGCTGAGTCGGATTTCGCCGTTGGCCCTAGGCGGCACGGCGATCGGCACGGGCGTGAACGCCCATCCCGAATTCGGCCCCCGGGTGGCGAAGCTGTTGAGCGCCCGCACTGGACTGCCGTTTATCGCGAGCCGGAATTACTTCGTGAGCCTCTCGAGCCAAGATGCCGCCGTGGAATTGAGCGGCCAGTTCAAGACCGTTGCAGTCTCGATGATGAAGATCGCGAACGACCTGCGGTGGATGAACAGCGGTCCCATCGCCGGCCTCGCGGATATCGCGCTGCCCGCGCTGCAACCCGGCTCTAGCATCATGCCGGGGAAGGTGAATCCGGTCATCCCGGAAGCCGTGGCGATGGTGTGCGCCCAGGTGATCGGAAACGACTCGACAATCACCATTGCCGGGCAATCCGGAAACTTCCAGCTCAATGTGATGTTGCCCGTGGTAGCCCATAACCTGCTCGAGAGCGCGCGCCTACTAGGCAGTGCCGCGACCGTGCTGGCCGAGCGGGCTGTCGCGGACTTCGTGCCAAACGCTGAACACTCCCAGCAGCTAGCCGAGCGCAATCCGATCTTGGTGACGTCTCTCAACCCGGTGATCGGCTACGAGAGCGGAGCTGCTGTTGCGAAGAGGGCGTACGCGGAGGGGCGACGCGTCAAGGATGTCGCTGCCGAGGAGACTGGACTGGACAGCGAGGAACTCGAGCGCCTGTTGGATCCGCGCAAGATGACGGAAGGGGGAATCGCGGAGTGATCTCCCCGCCGCGGTTTGTCACTGCAGAGTGTGTTCTCGTTGGGCGAGGACGAGTTCCAAGAATCGCTCGGGATCGTCTACCGTCAGTTCGATCTCCAATACGTACAGACGCATCGGGAGGGCGAGGCCGCTTAGGTTCACTGCATCCTTGGCGGTGGTGACAAGTGCCTTGGCGTTTGATGTAGTGGCTGCTTTGGCAAGCGAATCCAAGTCAGTTTGTGCGTACCGGTAGTGATCCCTGAAGTCTCGCGTGAAGGCGATTTCCGCTCCAGTCTCGCTAACTTGCCGGCGGAACGCAGCGGGGTTGCCGATCCCGCAGAAGACACCTACTCTCTCCTCGCGCAGCGACCCTAGGTCAGCGGGGTCTCCAGTGCTCGCATCGATCAGTCTGCGGGTGGTCGTTCGCGAGCGGAATATCTGAATCCCCGGATTGATCTCTCGGAGCCTTTCGCAGAGTTTGGTGTGAGCCGACCCTGGGCGTGCGCGTGTCAGCAGCGCAATGTCTGCGTACCTCAGGCTTTCGACCGGTTCGCGTAACCGGCCCAGCGGCAGACAGAATCCGTTTCCGAACGGGTTGCTGCAGTCCACTAGCACGATGTTCAGGGAGCGTCGGAGGCGCAAGTGCTGGAACCCGTCATCAAGCACCAGAAAGTGAATTCCGCTCTTGCTCTCGACCTCCTTTCCAGCCTCGTACCGATCCGCGCCGATCGCGAAAACCGTGTTCGGGGCGGCCGTGACGAAATGCCTCGCGAGCATCGCCGGCTCGTCGCCCATCAACAGAGGATCTGCCGAACTCGACGCAGGATGCAGGGTCACCCGGTCGGGTGCCTTGCGTCGATACCCGCGCGTCAGCACTGCGGACGTGAGGCCTTGTTCCGCGAGGCTCTCTACGATCCACGCCACCGCAGGTGTTTTGCCGGTGCCGCCGGCAGTCAGGTTGCCGACGGAGATTAGAGGGATCGAGAGCTGGCGGCTGGCCAACAGACCGGCTTCGTGGGCTGACCTTCGCAGCTTGGCGACAAGGCTCCACAGAACCGAGATCGGACCTAAGGCCAATGTGGCAAGGGCGCCTGGCGGTTGGCGTGTAAGGGCGGCCGCGTAGCACGTAGCGACATGGTCAGCGGTGCGTTCGGACGCACCGCGAAGCGACTCGGCTCTCTCCTTGCCCTTGCGGCCGATCGACTCCCGTTGCGGTGCGTCCGTCGCCAGCTCAACGAGCTTCCGAGCAAGTGCCTGCGCATCGGGGACTTGGACGAGGCCGCCCACTTGCAAGAGATCGTTCGTGATCCCGCGAAAATTCTGCATCGCGGGGCCAACGATGACCGGCCGACCGAATAGCACGGGTTCTAGCACGTTGTGCCCTCCCCAGCCGTTGAGGGACCCTCCCACGAACACAAGGTCGGCGTCGCGATACACCGCGGCGAGTTCGCCGAGGCTGTCCAGCAGCAGCACCATAGGCAGCTTCGGTGCCGCGGCAGTCTTGAGTGACGAGCGGCGCACTACCGGCAGGCTGGACGCGCCCAAGGCGCGTGCTGCTTCGTCGAATCGACTTGGATGTCGCGGGGCGACGATCGCAAGGAGTCCGCGCTCTCTGTCCGCCAGGCTTCGCAACGCGGGCGCGAGCATGGATTCCTCCCCCTCTCGCGTACTCCCCGCGATCATAAGCAGGTCCGGTGCCGTGTCGTCGAGCCAGGTTCGCAGGTCTTCCCGAACCTCCTGACCCGGTTTGGATGGATTAAAGTCGTACTTTAGATTTCCGTTCGCAAGTGTAGACTCAGTAATGGACCCAGCCCCCACGAATCGCTGCCGGTCGACCTCGGATTGAGCTAGCACAAAGTCCGCGCAAGCCAAGACGTGCCGGAAGAAGAATCTCAATGCTCGGTACTTCGGTGCAGACCGGTCCGACATCCTGCCGTTGGCGACGATCACCGGTACGCCCCGACTCCGGGCTTCGAAGAAGTAATTCGGCCATAACTCGGTTTCCGCGACGACCAGCAGTTGCGGGCGCAATCTTCGGAATACCCGAGCGACGCACCAACGAAGCTCGAGTGGCGCCCGGAAGGTTGCCTCGGCGATTCCCGATAGCGTGCTATCCGCGAGACGCCTTCCTGTCGGTGTCCCCGTGCTGACGAATATCGGTGCGCCGGGCAGTTTCAGGCGAATCTGGCGCAACAGGGGCACGGACGCCTGAACCTCGCCTACCGAAACGGCATGAAACCAAATCGGCGGCTGCGCTGTCGTATCCTTTGGGAGAGGAACCTTGCCGAGGGCCTCGAGCAGGCTGCCCCAAGAGTGGCCTTTGGCTAGGCTCCGGACTATCCAGACCGGAATAGCCACCGGGGCCAGAAGTGTTAGCAGCAGGTTATAGCAGAATCGAACCAAGCGGCAAACCGGTATCTACTATGTCAACACACTCATTTCGACAGCTAGCCATCGTTGGCCTGATCGCAGTTCTGGTGCTTCCTTGCGCGTTGCTGGCAGATTCGTTCCGCGTGAAGACCGCCGACAAGTATCCGGCCAAGCAGAAACAGGACGATCTGATCGTCGCCGTCAAGACCTACGTTTCGGACAAGGACCAGAAAGAGGCCTTCGGCAGCGTCAGACCGTTCAAGCATGGCGTCGCTCCGCTGCTCTTGGTGATCTCGAACCGAGGCACCAACACTTACTCGCTCGAGAACCTGCAAGTCCGGTTGATCACTGGCGACCGAGAGGGATTGGAGCCGATCAGCGGCGAGGAGTTGGCGACCTTCAACCCCAAGGGGCACCAGCCGACGCGGAGGCAGATTCCCGGAGTGCCGGGCCTAGGCCGGACCCGCGTGAAGAAAGGGCCGCTCGATCGTGACGAGATCACCCAGAACGAGTTCCTGGCGCCCATCGTCGCTCCCAAGAGCACGGCCAGCGGCTTCCTGTACTACTGGGTAGGAGGCGGGGAGGCCCTAGCCGGCGCGTCCGCTTACATTTCGGGCCTCTACGACATCACCAACGGACGCGATCTCTTCTACTTCGAGATCCCGCTCGGTAAGGGGCGCTGAGCGAAGGCCGCCAACTCGCCAGTCCCTGCGCGTCAAGGCCCGTTGATAGACTAGGGAATTCCATGTTGGAATTGACCTCTTCGGACGGTTCGCGGGACGTCTTCCAATCCGCGTTTGAATTCGCGCAGGGGCAGGTTCGCGCGCTCGCCGACCGCGATCCGGGTTTCTACCCGATGTACACGGAGGGCGGGCACTGGCGGCATGACAAGCCCGCTTGGACGCACTGGTGCGACGGTTTCCTCCCGGGGATGATGTGGATCTTCGCCAAGCGCACGGCCGATCCGGCGTGGGCGGAACTAGCTGAGAGCTACACGACGCCGCTAGAGCCTCGCAAGATGGATCGCGATGTCCACGACCTCGGTTTCATTTTCCTGTCGACGTATCACCGCTGGCACGCCTTGACCGGGCGCTCCGAACTCAACGACGTCGTGCTCCAAGCGGGCCGCACCCTCGCCTTGCGCTTCAAGGAAAAGGGCGAGTACATGGCGTCCTTCATGGGCCCGGAGTCGCTGTTCATCGACATCATGGCCAATGTCGGGATCATCTTCTACGCGGCGCTGCAGACAGGGGATGCCGGGTTGATGGATGTCGCGATGAAGCACAGCCTGACCAGCAGGCGCGTGCTCGTCAGAGGCGACGGCAGCTCGTCCCACGAAGGCATCTACGATTTGCAGACTGGGGAATTCCTGCGACAGTCGACGCAGCAGGGGTGGCGCTCCGATTCCTGCTGGTCGAGAGGGCTGTCGTGGGCGATTTACGGCTTTACCTCGGCCTACAAGTTGGTCCGCGACCCACGGTTCCTCCGGACCGCCGAACTCTGCAGCGACTACTTTCTCGAGCACGTGCCGCCGCACGGCATTCCGCCGATGGACTTCGACAGTCCCGGCGACGAGCGGCGCGAAGAATCTTCCGCTGCCGCGATCACTGCGGCAGGCATGTTGCGTCTCGCGAAACTGACTCCTGACAGGGCGAAGGGCATGCTCTACGACCAAGCGGCCCGCCGGATCCTGCTGACCCTTGCGCAGCCTCCATACCTCGCCGCGGAGACTTCCGGATGGGAGGGAATTCTCAAGGAAGGTATCTATCACCTGGACCTCGGTCTCGGCGTCGCCGAGTCCGTGATGTGGGGAGAGTACTTCTTCGTCGAGGCACTTGACCGTGCGCTCGGTCAAGAGTGAATGCGCGCTACTGCCCCTGGTTCGCGTAGCCCGAATTGTTCGGGTGCCAGGCGGGCATCGAATGCAAGACGCGTTGCAAGCGCGTGCGGATGGCCTTTGTCGAGGGATCTACCGCATCCGCAGCTAGAGACTGCTCTTCCTCCCAGTCGTGGGGCACGTCGTAGAATCGGCCGTCGTCGTAGAGCTTGAATCGCTTCGTCCGAGCGAAGCGCACCCGCGGGAAGGGAACTTCGTCTCGGATTGGATCGCGGTCGTAATGCACGAAGACCCAGTCGCGCGGATTTCCCGCGCCGCCCAGCAGTTGCGGCAGGAAGCTGTGACCGTCGAAGTGGTCGTGCCCGGGTAGCTCGCGGCCCGCTAGATCGGCTAGGGTGGCGAAGAAGTCGCTGAACTCGATCAGGTCGCTGTTCACAAGGCCCGGCGGCACTTTCCCGGGCCAGTGCGCGAATAGCGGGACGTGCGTTCCGGCGTCCTCGGGAAATGCCTTGCGACCCTTCACCACGCGGTTGCCCAGCATGGATCGCAGACTGCGGTGCGTGCCATTGTCCCCAGTGAACAGGACCAACGTGTTGTCCGCCAGTCCCATAGCGTCGATGTGGTCGATCAATCGCCCCACCAGATAGTCGGTGTAGGCGACCATGTCGGCGAAATAGGACGGTTCGCTCTTGAATTTCGACTCGACCGTGATCGATTCGCTGTGCGGCGTCGCGACGAACGGCGAATGTGTCAGCACCATGGGGTAGTACAGGAAGAACGGCTCGTCCTTGTGTCGCTCGATGAAATCCAGCGCGAAGTCCGAGAACATGTCCGGACCGTAGTCGTCCATGGATGTGTGGAGGTAGGCGCCGTTGAGGATGACGGCCGGATGCCAGAAGCGCGAAGTTTGCGTGTTGCCGGGCGGGCCCACCGATCCGTACCGAGCGCGTTCCTCTTCGGACAACTCGAAGTTGTACGCCCAGTGGATGTATTCGTCGAACCCAGCTTCCGCGGGAGTCATCCCGCTACGGTGCTCCGGCGTGTCCGGGCCGCCCCATAGCTGCCACTTGCCGGTCAGACCCGTGGCGTACCCCGCGTCTCGCAGGAAGTGAGCGAATGTCCTCTGGCCCTTCTCCAAGTGTCCGAACCGCCGGTAGTTGCGCCAGTTGTACTTGCCCGTCATGATCTTGATTCGCGACGGTGTGCAGACCGGCTGGGAATAGCAGTGCGTGAAGCGCATGCCCTCGCGAGCGATGCGTTCGAACACGGGAGTTTGGTAGCTGGCCCCGCCATTCGCAGAAATACACTCGTAGCCCATGTCATCGGCCATGACGAGCACGACGTTCGGCGGTGCGGCGATCACAACGGCGGTCGAGGCGAGGGCGAGCAAGACGAAACGCAACGAAGACATGGGCCGATTCACATTCTCGCCGATGGACCCCACGATTTGCGGCGAACTCGTGCTGTGGAGTTTGCCAGCACCTCACTGTTACGGCATTGTTTCTGTCCGCCGCCAAGTGCCGGTGCGGGTGCCAACTGGAGGTATCGAACTCTTGGAAGGCGTGACGCGGACCAATTTGGCGAGCCTGATCGACTCGAAGTCCCTTCGGCCGGACTGTCGAGATCCCCCGCCTCCGTAACATCGGCTCCCAGCGCAGTAGACTGCATCCGACGATGCCACGTCGATGCCCCTTGTACGTTTTCGGTTGGTGCGTGCTCGTAGTCTCTTCGATCCACTGCGGTCCAGTCGATACGGAGTCCGCTACGTGGCCGGATGGAGCTTGGCCCCGCCACACGATTGACGACTCTTCGTTGGGAGCGGATGGAGTCCGCTTGGGGGACATCGATGGAGACGGATTGCTCGATATCGCGTCGCCTTGGGAACAAGGTGGACTCGTGCGTGTTTACCTCAATCCAGGCCCCGATGGTCTCAGAGACCACTGGCCAGCGGTCACGGTCGGGGAAGTGGGAGATCCAGAGGACGCGTTCTTTGCTGACCTCGATGGAGATGGGAAGTTTGAGGTAGTCAGCTCATGCGAAGGGGAGACCCGGTCCATCTATGTTCATTGGGCTCCGGCCGATTCAGGTGCGCTCTTAGAGCCGAGCGCGTGGACTACCGAGAAACTGCCAGTCGCCGAAGGAGAGATGGCATGGATGTTTGCAGCGTTCGCACAGGTGGACGGGAGGCTCGGTCCGGACCTGATCGCCGGTGGCAAGGGGGATGGGGCGGGAATCGGCTGGTTCGAAGCGCCCGAAACTCCTCGAAGACTGGCGGACTGGACTTGGCACCCTCTTTACAGGGCTGGTTGGATCATGACGATCCGTCCTAACGACATGGATGGTGACGGCGACGTGGACATCGTCGCTACAGACCGGACGGGGGAAAGACGCGGGGCCTTGTGGCTGGAGAATCCCGGCCCGGACCGAGCTGGCTCCTTGAAGTGGGCTGAGCGCCGTATCGGTCCGGTGAACGATCACGAGGCCATGCACAACGCGATCGCAGACCTTGACGCGGATGGCTTGGACGATCTCCTCGTGGCTGTCAAGGGCGAAGCCCTGCGCTTTCATCGCCGGACCGGCAGGAGTCCGATCGCTTGGGAGACTTACCAGATCGAGATGCCTCCGAATACAGGTAGCGGCAAGTCCATCGATGCGGGGGACATCGATCTTGACGGCCAAATCGACTTGGTGGTGGCTTGCGAGCACGCCACCGATGGGAAGATCGGAGTGTTTTGGATGTCGCATCCCGGAGACCCCAAGGCGTCA
The DNA here is from genome assembly GCA_965242625.1 of Bryobacterales bacterium. Taxonomy (GTDB): domain Bacteria; phylum Acidobacteriota; class Terriglobia; order Bryobacterales; family UBA6623; genus VXMF01. The sequence continues at coordinate 4,502,177 of CBDEST010000005.1, forward strand.
CGCTGGCAGGCGATGTCGATCAGCGGTCCCGAAGGCTTCATCTACGACCTGATCCAGCTGGTTGACTTGGATGGAGACGGTGACCTCGACGTGCTGACGCTCGAAGAGAAGGGCCCGTATTTAGCGCGGGGTTACCGAGGTCGCGAGTTGGGGGTGGTATGGTACGAAAATCCAACCTCGGGCCTGTTGCCGTAGTGCTGATGCGGTACCCGCAATCACCGCAGCCTCGCGGATCGAAACGCGTAGCCCTTCACGCCTGAATTTACAAAGGTCTTACAGTGCTGCTGGGCATCGTATGTCACGACTCACTGACGATCCGTCGTCTATTCGACTGAAGGGACCACAAGCGAGGCTAGACCCATGAAACCAGTAGTCAACGTCCGGAAGCCATCGATCCCCGGGGACGGTCCGGTGCCCGTGCCGGTTCGATCGGCTCCGGATCTGAAACTGTCCAGATCGACGGTGATCGTCCTTGGGCTCCTTGGGGCGGCCTTGGGCTTGGGGATCTACCAAGCCCTGGACCGCACCCCCGAGCAAGTCACCGCGTCCCAGTCGACCGAAGTTGCGCTCTACGAAGTCCAGCGCGGGCGCTTCGAGAGCAGGCTGAGGGCCGGCGGAACGGTAGGCGCGGTCAACTTCGCGATGATCCGCGCTCCGCGCATGCGGGGCGGTCGAGATCGCGGGGGAGGCGGATCCTTGACCATCCAGACTCTGGCAGAGCCGGGGACGATTGTGCAGAAGGGGGAGGTCGTGGCCTCCTTCGAGGCACGGCGCACGGCCGACATCATGGACGACTACGAGTCGAGGCTGGCCCAGACCAAGCGGAGGACTGCTAGCAACAAGGCCAGTTTGATGATTTCATCCGAGAACTTGCGGCAGAACCTGCTCAAGGCGCAGTCCGATGTGCGGAAAGCAGCGCTCGATCTGCAGACCGCCGAAGTGAAGTCTCGGATCCAAGCCGAAATCCTCGCCCTCCAGACCGATCAGCATCAAGCAACGGCGAAGCAGCTGGAACAGGAGGTGGAGTTGACTGCGATCGCTGACGCGGCGTACACACGCAGCTTGGAGATCGACGTGGAGAGGGATCTCCGGCGATTGGAACGGACCGCGTCCGACTTGGAAAAAATGAACTTGCGTACTCCGGTAGCGGGCTTGGTCGTGATCGAATCCATGTTCCGACGCGACTCCACCGCCCAAACGTCGGCTGGCGACCAAGTGAATCCAGGGTCCTACTTCATGCGCATCGTCGATCTCTCGAAGATGGCGGTATTCGCCAGCATCAATCAGGCGGACGCGCAACTGGTCGAGATTGGCACCCCGGCGGAAGTCCGTCTCGATGCGTACCCCGGCGCGGTCTTTGAAGGGCGAGTGTCTTCGATAGGGGCGGTCGCGGCGGCCGTGGGTTCCTCAGGCGGCGGAAGGGGGCCGCGCGGTGGTTCCCGCAGTTCAGGAGGGCAGTGGGTCAAGCAAGTCGCGGTAGAGATCGAGATCCTCAGTGAGGACGACCGAATCAAGCCGGATCTGTCGGCGAGCGCGGACATCTTGATTGCCGCTGCAGACGACGCGGTCGTAGTGCCTCGCGCCGCCGTCGGATCCTTGACGGACGAACCTGTCGTCTGGGTGCGGCAGGGCGAGCGATTCGACCAGCGTACGGTAGAAATTGGAATGCAGAGCGACACCGAGGTCACCGTGCTGTCCGGACTGAGCGCAGGCGAAGTCATCGCGTCGCAACGAGTTTCGGACCCGGCGGTCGCGGTCGTGGCACTTCAGTGACGCGCGGCTGACTTGGTTGACTGGCGAGTCGGCGCGATGGAATCCCACCTTCAGGGAGGCCCCGGAGCACCGCAAAGTAGCGGCCCGGCCTCCGTGAGCACTCGCTACCGATCCGGATGAGACAGGTCGGCTGGGTGGGCGTAGAAGTGTCCCCAAAGGCGCGGGATTGCCAATCAAAGGCCCGAGAGCGTGCCCTTGATCCGATCGATCTGGGATTCGTAGTCGACTAGCTTCTTGCGAAGTCCTTGGACTACGTGTTCCGGGGCTTTCGACACGAAGGCCTCGTTCGCGAGCCGGCCCCGCGCTCCCCCCGCAGCCTTCTCGAGCTGCCCGAGTTGCTTCTGCAGTTTCTCGCGCAGCGCCGCCTTGCGCCCCTCCGGGAGTTCCAAGGACATGTCGAAGTTCGCGGTGTGCCCCATCGCCTGCCCGGCGGCGGCCTGCCCACGTTCAGACTGCAATTCGACTCCGCCTAATCGCAGCAACGCGACGCGCTCGGTATGCACGATTGAGCGAACGATCTCGTTGTCGCTGTGAATCGTGCCGCGCAGCGTGTCCTTCGGGGAGAGATTCAATTCGGCGCGCAAGTTCCGGGCGGTGGTCACCAAGTCCTGGAGGATGCTGACGCGACTTTCTGCGTCCGGATCGGCATCGCCGGGGACCGGTTGAGGATACGCGGTGAGGGCGATTGATCTTGGCCGGCCCGGCGTGTGCTCCGTTAGGCGCTGCCACAGGTCCTCGGTGATGAAGGGCATGACCGGATGCAGGAGCCTCAAGGATCGATCCGTCGCGGCGAGCATGTTCTTCCACCCGTTCGTGAGGCCGGAGCCGTCAACGAACGACAGCTTCTTCAACTCGATGTACCAGTCGCAGAACTCGTGCCAGAAGAAGTGGTACAGCGTGCTTGCAACCTCGTGATACCGAAATTTCTCGATGTGCTCGCTAGCCTGCGCGGCGACGGTGCTGAGGCGCGAGTAGATCCAACGATCTGCCAGCGATACATCCCCCGAGTCTTCGTCCGGGAGGGGGCGGAAGGCGCCGAGGTCCTCGGGGGTCCAGACCGTAGCGCCCGCCCGCTCGACGCTCATGCCCACGAATCGCAAGGCATTCCAAATCTTGTTCGCGAACGTTCGGTAGCCGGCGATGCGTTCCTCCTTCAGGACCACGTCGGATCCTTGACCTGCGGAAGCGACCAGCGCGAAACGCACCGCGTCCGTGCCATACCGCTCGGTCATGACGATCGGGTCGATGACGTTGCCCTTGGTCTTGGACATCTTCTGCTTGTCGGCGTCCCGCACGAGTCCGTGGATGAACACCTTGCGGAAAGGAACGTTTCCGGTCATCGCGATACCGAGCATCATCATCCGCGCGACCCAGAAGAACAGGATGTCGAAGCCGGTGTTGAGCAGCGTCGTCGGGTAGAACGCCTTCAAGTCATGCGTCTCGTCCGGCCAGCCCATGGTCGAAAACGGCCACAGCCCGGAACTGAACCACGTATCGAGCACGTCCGACTCGCGATGGGTGATCGACGCGCCGCGCTTGGCCGCCGCGCGGCCGGCTTCTTCCTCGGAGCGCGCCACCACGAACGATCCGTCTGTGAGATGCCATGCCGGTATCTGGTGCCCCCACCACAGTTGCCGGGAAATGCACCAGTCCCGGATGTTGTGCATCCACTCGAAATAGTTGCGCTGCCACTGGTCCGGGAAAATTTGCGTGCGCCCCTCTTCGACGGCCTCGATCGCTGCAGCAGCCAGAGTCTTGGTTCGCACGAACCACTGCGTCGAGACTCGCGGCTCGACGGCCATGCCTGATCGCTGGCTCCGGCCGATGTTGTTGGAATAATCCTCGATTCGCTCGACAAGCTCGAGTGCGTCGAGGTCTTCGACCACGCGCTTGCGGGCCGCGTAGCGGTCCATCCCAGCGTATTTGCCGCCGCGCTCGTTGATCCGGGCCTTCTCGTCGAGAATCGTGATGCATTCGAGACCGTGGCGCTGGCCGACAGCGAAGTCGTTCGGGTCGTGCGCCGGAGTTACCTTGACCACCCCCGTTCCGAACTCCGGGTCGACGAATTCGTCGCATACGACGGGCAGCTTGCGCCCCACCAAGGGCAGCGTCACGCTGCGACCGTGCAGGTGCCGGTAGCGCGGGTCTTCCGGGTGAATGGCCACTGCGGTGTCGCCCAGCATCGTCTCCGGGCGCGTGGTCGCTACTACGATGTATTCGCCGCGCTCGCCGTCAATCGGATACCGCAGATGCCAGAGCGAGCCCTTCTGCGTCTCGTACTCCACCTCTAGGTCCGAGATGGCGGTTTGCGTGCCCGGATCCCAGTTGACCATGTATTCCCCGCGATAGACCAAGCCGCGCTCGTACAGCCGGACGAAGCACTCGGTCACCGCGCGCGAGAGACCCGGATCCATCGTGAAACGCTCGCGGGACCAATCGCAGCTCGCCCCCACGCGCTTGAGCTGATTGACGATCCGGCCTCCGTAAGTCTCCTTCCATTGCCAGACGCGCTCGAGGAACTTCTCGCGACCGAGCGACCTGCGATCTGATCCCTCGGTGGCTAGTTGACGCTCGACCAGCATCTGCGTCGCGATGCCGGCGTGGTCGGTACCCGGCAGCCACAGCACGTTCCTGCCTTTCATGCGTTGCCAGCGCATCGTGATGTCGACCTGCGCCGTCTCGAACATATGCCCCATGTGCAGGGCGCCGGTCACGTTCGGGGGCGGGATGACAAGCGAGAACACCGGCTTGTCCGATGTCGCGTCGGCTTGGAACAGACCCTCGCTGACCCACCGTTCGGCCCACGCAGGCTCGATGCGCGAGGGGTCGTAGGCTTTGGCTAATTGCATGGATACTGGTGGGAACTAGACGAATAACGCCAACAAGCCCAATTTACAACAATCGCTCTCGCATGCATCGTCCCCCTATGTCGACCCTCCCGATCGGCTCCGCGGCTTGCCTGCCATCGGTGCGGGAGGGATATCATGAAGGGCATGCCGCGCCCCATGGACGTGTACGAGGAACTCGTCGAACTGCGTCGCGCTGGGCAGAAATGCGCCGTCGCGACCATCGTCGAGGTGGCCGGGTCCATCCCGAGCTTTCAGAGCGCGAAGATGCTCATCCGCGAAGACGGTACGATGGTTGGAACCATCGGGGGTGGCTGCACGGAGGCTGAGGTCTGGCAGGCGGCGCGGGATGTCATGGACACCGAGCAACCCCGGATGCTGCAGTTTCATCTCGGCCAGGACGCCGCGTACGACAACGGTTTGATTTGCGGCGGGCAGCTCAACGTTTACGTGGAACCCGTGCTTCCCATCCCGCGTGCCCTGATTTTCGGTGCAGGACACATATCCAAGAGCCTGTCGAAAGTAGCCACTCTCGCGGGATTCGCGACGACCGTCATCGATAACCGCGAGACGTACGCGAATCAAGAGCGGTTCCCGGAAGCGGCCGAGGTGATCGCTGCCGAGTACGAAGAGGTCTTCCCGCAGCTACCGGCCAACGACTCGACTTACGTGATCATCGTGACGCGTGGCCACCGCGATGACATGCGCGTGTTGCGGTGGGCGGTCAGTCAGCCGTTGCGCTACATCGGGATGATCGGCTCGAAGCGCAAGACGATCGAGGTCGCCAAGCATCTGCGCCGGGAGGGGATTCCGGCCGAGAGTCTGGCGGGGGTACACGCCCCTATGGGTCTGGACATCGGAGCCGTGACGCCGGAGGAAATCGCGGTGGCGGTGGTGGCGGAAATGATCCGGCGACGGCGGCACTCGGATCGGGATTGGAATCCGCTCTCGATGTCGGTCTTCGCGGAGGGCGTCCCCAAGGCGGTGGAAGTCGCGTCAAGCGGGACCGCCGAGCAGATCGACGCACCTGCAACGCTCGCGGAATCGCGGTGACCGCCGTCGCGTTGATCCTCGCCGCCGGTCGTTCGTCACGCATGGGGCGTGACAAAGCGCTCCTGCCGTACCGCGGGCGTGACTTCCTGAGCCACTTGGTCTACCTCGCTCTGCCTCGCGTGAGCGGAATCGTGGCCGTTCTGGGCCACCACGCCGAGAGAGTTTCCCGCTCGCTACCAGACTCGCCCAGGGTGCAAAGCGTCATCAACAGCGATTACGATCGCGGGATGCTGTCTTCGCTCCAAGCCGGACTGGCGCAAGTCCCCGCAGGCACGGACTGGATCCTCTGGATGTTGGTCGACCATCCGGCGGTGAGGGGCAGGACGCTCGATACGCTGTTGAGCACAGCTAGGGACACGCATGCTCCTTTGGTCATTCCCCGTTGCAATGGACAGAGGGGCCACCCGATCATGGTTTCCGGACGCGTCGCTAACGAGATTCTCGAGTTGCCGGTGGAAGCGAGTCCTCAGGATGTCGTGCGGGCGCACTACGGGCAGGCAGCGTTCGTGGAAGTAGAGGACGATGGCGTGCTGCGCGACGTGGATATCCCCGAAGAATTTGAAGCCCTTGGCGGCGGCGCAACGGGATAGCGCCGCAACGCTCGCTCGACTCTCGCTCAGGCTCGCGAGGAGGTCGGCAGTTCGGTCGGCGGCCGCGAGCCTTGCCAGCCCTCGCGATGCATGTGGGCGAGGCCGTTGACCAGAGACACGTACTCCGGTCGATTCGCGATGTTCCGCCATTCGACCGGGGCCTCCTTGTAGTCGTAAAGTTCGACGGTCTTATACGGGCTGTCGAGGCCTGCCCATTCGGTGTAGCGATGCCTGCTCGTGCGCATCGAGTAGCCCATGCCCGGGCCCACGCCGGGAATCGTGCGCGGATGCTGGCTGTAAGCTGCGCGCTTCCAAAGCCTCTTGGGGTCGTCGAAGATCGGTTGCCAGCTTGATCCGTCCAATGCTTCGGGCTTGGGCAGCCCGCAGAGCGAGCAGAGGGAAGGGAAGAGGTCTACGGATTCGACGAGAGCGCTCGTCTTGCGCCCGGCGTTGCGCTGGCCCGGGGCGCGCACGACCATTGGCGCGCGAGTCGCCGCTTCGTAATTCGAATGCTTGTTCCAGAGTCCCAACTCGCCGAGATGCGAACCCGTCACAGCGAGTGCCGCGATCACCGTGGTCTCGGCGAGGCCTTGCGATTCCACCGCGTCGATCAAGGTTCCGATCTGGGCGTCCACGAAACTGACGCACGCCCGGTAGGCGCGAATCAACTCCCTAGCCTTTTCTTCGGGGATCGGGCCATCGTCAGGGATGTCCGCGAACGCGCGAATCTCCTGCGAGCCATGCAATGCGAAGGACGGCGCGTCGAGCGGCGGATCCGGCGCCTGTGGCGCGCCGCCGGCTGGATAGAGGTCGTAGAACGGTTTGGGAGCGACAAGCGGCAGGCCGGGCCGCGAAAAGCCGACCGCGATCACGAAGCGCTCGTTCTTCAGAGCCGCGATGGCACTCGCGGCTGCCTCTGAAACCCGACAGTCGGATAGATCCTTGCCGGATGCTTCGGAAATTCGCCAACTCCGCTCTGGCTCGGTACCTCCGTCCGACATCTCTGCGGTGGATTCCGCGCTGGCGAGCCATCCCCGGGACTGCAACCGCGTCCAGCGCTCCTCTGCCAAGGACGTCCCCGCCGAGCTTCTCCAAGCCGGGTCGCCGGGAATCCATGGCGCGATGCTCCAAGACTCGCGGTCATCAAGGGCAGGACGGCCAAATACGCTTCCGAACGCGGTCGTAACGTATCCGTGGTGGCGAAAGTGCTGCGGGATCGTGACGGCGTCCGGAACCGCGCGACGAAAATGGGCGCGGTCGTCGTACACGCGGATCGTGTCCGGCCGCAGGCCGGTGAGCAATGACGCCCGCGAGGGGCCGCTAGCCGCCTGCTGGCAGTAGTTCCGCAGGAACGTCATGCCCGACTTGGCCAAGCGGTCGATGTGCGGCGAGCGCACACGGGCACTTCCAAAGCAACCCAGTTCCGGACGTAGGTCCGGAACCAGGATCAGCAGGACGTTCTTTTGTGGAAGCGACTCGTCTGGATCTTGCGCCAGAGCCGCACTGGCTGCGCCCGCGACGGAGAGTCCGCTCTGTCGAAGGAATTCGCGGCGCGAAGAAGCCTTCCGTTGCATCGCGGGAATAGCCTCGCCGAGCGCTGCAAGCGCGTGAGTCAGGCTACGTGGTTCTCAAGCGTCTTGGCTAGCTTGGACTCCGGCACTGCGCCGACGATCTGTTCCACCGGCCTGCCGTCTTTGAACAGCAGCATCGTAGGAATGCCGCGGACGTTGAAGCGAGCGGCGCAGTGGGGGTTCTGGTCGACATCGATCTTGCCGACCTTGACCCGCCCTTCGTACTTCTCGGCGAGCGAATCGATGACCGGGGCCATCTGGCGGCAGGGGCCGCACCAAGTCGCCCAGAAGTCGACGAGCACCGGCTCGCCGGCTTGCAGCACTTGGGCGTCGAAGTTTTGGTCTGTGAATTTATGTGTGTGGGAAGCGGGCATGGGATCCTCCGGGGGATTGAAGTCTCAGCGTAGCAGAACGATGTAGTGGTATCGGCGAGTCCGGCTCGCGTTGCACAGCGGCTAGGTTCGAGCGTTGCGGAACGAGTCCTGTGGATGGCAAGAGAAGTGCGGCCGGGGATGTGAACCGGACGTGCGGACAATCCTGTGTCGCAGGTAGGGCCGTAGGCGGATGGCGGGGCTTTGCGCCCGGATCATTCTGCCAAGAGCCATGCGGAACCCCGCGTTGGTGGAATGAGCGCATGGCCCCGCGAAACATCCGGGGCGAGCACTAAGGCAGCGTAGGCCCCGTGCGCTCGAGAAACTGCATCCGCCGCTCCCACAGATCGTTCGAAATATCTTGTGTGAGCAGCATGGGGGACTCTGATCGCGGCGCGGCGAGAATATCGGCAAATGCTGCGTCGACATCAGGTTTCGCACGCAGTAAGAGACGATCTACAGCGAGGGCGGTCCCGCCGTAAGCGACACCCTCGTCAGACTCGTCGAAGCGAAGCTCAAGCTGTCGGTGGAGTTCTTGCAACAGCTCGTGACGTGACACTCGGTGCTTCTCGTCGGAGGGGTGCCTATTGATGCCACCGAGCTTTGCATCGTTTCGGTCGAGCGTTTCCTCTATCCGTGTGAAAATCGCCTTCATTTTGGAGATTTCGCAACGTAAGCCCTCCAACGAAATGAGTAACCACACGCACATAGCGAAAGTTAGCGTCGGTAGAACGACCTCTTCCAATGCGCTCGTCCAAGACACCTGCAGGGCGACTCCTGTCCTTCAGCATACCTGAATCGCTCACGGCAAGGTCAGCCGCCGACGGCCGAGAGAGCCGAGGCAGTTGGACAATCTCGGAACCAACGGGCTCGCGAGACCTGACTCAATCGCTGAACCGTCGCTGCCAGTCATCGAGCAGCGCGATCGCCTCGAACGGGCTCAGCCGCTCTAGATCAAGGCTGCGCAACTCCTCCGAGAGGCCTTTCGGCATCACATCGAAGACCTTTCCCTGTCTTGGTGTCGGAGAAGGCTCGCCCGAACCATCCGCGGGTGCCTCGGAACGCTCGTGTTGCGCGAGCACGTCCCGGGCACGCTCGATCACATCGGCAGGGAGACCGGCAAGCCGAGCGACCTCGATGCCGTAGCTCTTGTCGGCGTTGCCGGGTTTGATCTGCCGGAGGAAAACGAGCCGGTCTCCGGCTTGGCGTGCGGAAACGTGGAGGTTGAAGATTCCCGCATGGGCTTCGGGCAACGCCGTGAGCTCGTGGTAGTGCGTCGCGAACAGGGTCTTCGCACGTACCTTCTGGTGGATGTACTCGGCAACGGCCCAAGCGATCGCGAGTCCGTCGTAGGTGGCGGTGCCGCGTCCGATCTCGTCCAGCAGGATCAGGCTGCGGTTGGTAGCGGTATTCAGGATCTGGGCCGTTTCGGTCATCTCGACCATGAACGTCGAGCGCCCCAGCGTGAGATTGTCGCTCGCTCCGATGCGCGTGAAGATTCGATCCACGAGCGGCAGCACGGCCTTGCGAGCTGAAACGAAAGAACCGATTTGAGCCATGACGGAGATCAGCGCGATCTGCCGCAGATATGTGGACTTGCCGCCCATGTTGGGCCCCGTGATCACGGCTAGCAGGCGCCTGTCCCCGTCCAGGTAAGCGTCGTTCTCGATGAACCTGTTGGTCCCGCTTTGTTCCAGCATGCGTTCGACCACCGGATGCCGACCTCCCTCGATCTGGAGCCCCCCGTCGCTCCTAAACTGCGGGCGGGAGTAGTCGTGCTCCACGGCGACCTGGGCGAGCCCGCGCAGCGTGTCGAGCTCGGCGATGGCTCCGGCGGTCGTCCGGATCCGTTGCGCTTGGTCCGCGATTTCCAAGCGAAGCTGCTCGAACAGCGCCGCCTCGAGGTCCGCGATCCTCCCTTCGGCATCCAGGACCTTGGCTTCGAGTTCCTTCAGCTCGACGGTCGTGAAGCGCTCCGCGTTCACCAGCGTTTGCTTCCGGTCGTAGCTCTCCGGGACCTTGGCTAGATTCGCTTTCGAGACCTCGATGAAGAATCCGAAGACGCTGTTGAATCGGACCTTGAGCGATTCGATTCCAGTCGCTTGGCGCTCGCGACGCTCCAACTGGGCGATGACCCCTCGGCTATCGCGCTGGATTTCCCGCAGGGTGTCAAGGTCCTCGTTGAAGCCCGCCGCAATCACGCCGCCGTCACCGAGCGTGGCGGGCGGATCCTCCGCGAGCGTTCCGCCGATGCGGTCCGCTATGTCCTCCAAGGAGTCCATCGTTACGAGAAGGGCGGCGATTCGCTTTCCGGGCAGAGCCTGGGCGAGCGTTTGCAAGGTTGGAATCCGCCGTAACGAAACGCCCAGCAGATACGTGTCCCGAGGGTTCGCCGACCCGAGCGTGATGCGCGCCAAGAGTCGCTCGAGGTCGTGTAACTGTCGAAGTTCGCGATGGAGTTCGGACCGCGTGATGGTGTGGTTGAACAGACCCTCGACACCCTCGAGCCGCTCTTCGATTTCTTGCAGGTTGAGGCTAGGCCTCCGCACCCAGTTGCGGACGAGTCGCGCCCCCATCGGCGTCGCCGTCCGGTCTAGCGCGTGCAGCAGTGTCGATGCTTGCTCTCGGTAGAGCGGATCGAACAATTCCAGATGACGCACCGTCACGGGGTCGAGGACCATCCAGTCCGTTTGCTCGAAGTAGCGCGGACGGTCTAGGTGCTGGAGGGCGGTGCGCTGGGACTCCTTCAGGTAGTGGACGAGCGCGCCGGAAACCGCTACGACCAACTCCTTTTGGGAGAATCCCAGGCCGTCCAAGCTGTGCAGTCCGAATGTCTCGAGAAGGAGGGACTCGCTGTACTCGAACTCGAAAATCCACGGCGGCACCTCCGTGCAGGTGTACGGCTGGTCAGGGGTCTCCGCTCCATCAACCAGCTCCACGCCGGGCAGCTGCGAGTCTTCGGCCCGCAGCACCTCCTTCGCACCGACGGAGCGCAGCAAGTCCTCCACCTCCGACTCGGCGATTTCCGTAGCCCGAAACTCGCCTGTCGACACGTCCACGTAAGCGAGCCCAGCGCGGCCCTTGGCGCAACGCACAGCCGACAGGTAGTTGTTTTCTCCGGACTTGAGCAGGTTCACGTCGCTCGTCGTGCCCGGCGACAGGACGCGCACGATGGAGCGACGCACCAAGCCGCGCCCCTTCTTGGCCTCCTCGACTTGGTCGCAGATGGCGATGCGGTGCCCCTTTTCGAGTAGCTTGGCTAGGTACGACTCCGCAGCATGCACGGGCACGCCGCACATGGGAACGGAATTACCCTTGCCGTCGCGACGCTTGGTCAGCGTGATCCCGAGAGCCGCGGACGCCGTGTGGGCGTCCTCGTAGAACAACTCGAAGAAATCACCCAGTCGGAAAAAGAGAAGGCAGCCTGGGCATTCCTGCTTGGCAGCGTGGTATTGCTGCATCACAGGGGTTTTGGATACGCGTGTGGCCATCCGGAGCCTGCGGAACTCCTTTGATCATATTTTCGGCTGTACGGGCGAGCGTGATCATTCCGTACCGTGACTCGGTCTCGCTTGGCCCGTCGGCTCGCCCCACAGCAGAACTGCTCGCCAAGCTGCAGTCCCTTGGTGCGGCGGACCGCGCAGCCCCGGGGAATGCCCGCTCCGCCGCACTTGCGCTGTAATAGAGACAGCGGAGGTTGGCGGTGGCGAGATTCTCCATTATGGCCACGGGCCTGGGATCTTCGATAGTCGCGGCAGTCCTAGCCGCGATCTTGACCGCGAGCGGCTGCTCGGTTTCGAGCGGTCCCGCAGCGTCGGGAATCCAAGGCCTTTGGGAAGTCACGTCCGTAAAGAACCTAACTACGGGCGAGATGCAGCCCCACCGGCGCGAGTACCACCTATTCGGTGAAACGCACCAGATGGTGGTGCTGGCCGGGGAGAACCGCCCGAAGCTCGCCAAGTCGCTCAGCGACATGACCTCCGAGGAATTCCTGACCCAGCAGCCGATCGGGGCGGGGCTCTATCGCTACGAGGCCGCGGGCGGTCGCATCACGCGCACGAACGTCGCGGCCCTGTCGGCTTACTACGAAGGCGGCACCTTTCCCGGAGAGATTGAATTGAGCGGCGACACGCTCGTGCTCCGGGACAGTCATTCCGCTGACGGCCATGAGCGCGAGTGGACGATGCGCCGCGTGGTCCCGGCCAACTAATGCGAATTGTGAAATTCCCCCACGCGCTGCGCCGCTTGCGAGCGGCGACCGTCGTTGCGGTGATCGCCCTGCTGGCAACCGGCCGGCTCTGCGGTCAGTTCGACGCCACTCTTGAAGGGAAAGTCACTGACCCCCAGCAGCGCGGAGTGCCGACCGCCGAAGTCCGCGTGACCCGAGTGGGCACGCCCTTGGAACGCTTGGTAGTCACCGACGGCGCCGGACGCTACGTCGTTGCGTCCCTGCAGCCGGGCTCCTACGAAGTCATCGTCGAGCGCGACGGATTCCGCCAGGTCTCCGCTTCCGGCATTGAGTTGTTCAGCGGTCGCACTGCGATCTACGACGTCGAATTGGAACTGGGCCCGACGCAGGCGACCATCGAAGTATCGGCGCAGTTGCCGCTGGTTTCCACGAATCCGATCGACTGGGGCGGCTTGGTCCCGGAAGGCAGCTTGCGCGACCTACCGCTGAACGGTCGCGACCTTTACGAACTGTCGGCGCTCGAGCCGGGAGCGACATTGCCGGCGTCTGCCCGGACCGGCTTGGCGCAAGGGATCGGCCGCCAAATCTCGGTGCTGGGCGCCCGTCCCAACCAGAACAGCTTCCAACTCGATGGCGTCTATGTGAACGACGCGGCTTCGGCATCGCCCGCGAGTGCCGCCGGCAACGTGCTGGGCTTGGAGATGGTGCGGGAAGTGCATCTGGTCACCAACCCGTACAGCGCTGAATTCGGGCGTTCCGCCGGAGGCGTGTTCACCGCGGTTTCCCGCTCGGGCGCGGAAAAGTACCACGGCGCCGTGTACGAGTACTTCCGCAACAGCGCTCTCGATTCCCGCAACTACTTCGACTCGCCGACCGCCGGGATTCCGCCGCTACGGCGCAATCAATTCGGCGCGGTGCTCGGAGGGCCTGCCGCGAGGCGAGACATGTTCTTCCTCGCGAACTACGAAGGGTTGCGCGAACGGCGCGGCCGCACGGCGCGCCCCGCGGTGCCGACAGGGGAGGCCCGGCTCGGTCACCTGCCTGGCGAGGATATCCCGGTAGCGCCCGAGGTGCAGCCGTATCTGGCCTTGTACCCGCTTCCGAACGGTCGCGATTTCGGCGATGGCACGGCGGCTTCGATCCGCCAGCTCGGAGACCGCGTCGATGAGTCGTACGCGTCTCTCAAAGGCGATTGGATCTTGGACTCCGCGACCCAGATGTCGGTGCGCTACACCTTCGACAACGCGACGAGCCGCGCTCCCGACCCGATGGATCTGTGGGTGTTCGGCCTCGATTCGAGCGATCACTTCCTGCATACCCAACTCAAGCGGGTGCATTCGCCCGCCACGCTGTCGACATGGCGGGCTGCGTTCAGTCGCGTGGACAACTTCGAGAACAGCACGACTTCCGTCGCGCCGGAACTCTCCTTCGTTGCCGGTCAGCCGATGGGATCGATCACGGTCAACGGCCTCGGCAACATGGGCGGATTCCAGGCTCGCGCGCGGCCCAGACGCTTCATTTTAGAAAGCTATCAGTTGAGCAATTTGATCGTAAGTACTTCCGGAAGCGGTACTTGGAGAATGGGCGGTGGCTTTGACCGGGTGCGCTTCAACCAGCGCTCGGACCTCAGCGCTGTCGGGTCGTACACCTTTGACTCGCTGGCTCTGCTGCTGCAAGGCCGGCCGCGCATCGCCGAAGTCATGCAGCCGGGGTCGGACACCGTGCGCGGCTGGCGCTACAACCAATTCTCCGCATTCGTACAGCGCGAGTTCCGCATCGCTGAATCCATGGGCGCGAGCCTCGGCTTGCGGTACGAGTCGGTGTCGACTCCGACCGAGGTCAACGGCAAGGTCGCCGTGCTGCGGGACTTCGTGAACGACTCGCAGACCACGGTGGGCGGCCCGCTTTGGAAAAATCCCTCCTACGACAATTTCGCGCCGCGCGTGTCCGTGGCGTGGGATCCGGTCGGCGATGGCCGCACCGTCTTGCGGGCGGGCGCGGGGATCTTCTTCGATCTGCTCGGAAGCCGCGAGCTGACCATCGCCGGCGTGCGTACGCCTCCGCTCTTCAACCGGATCCTGGTGTTCGGGAGACCGCGCTTTCCGGACATCCTCCAAGCCGCTGCCGGGCGGAATCCATCGAAATCGATGGACGGCTTGGACTACGATCTCAATCAGCCCTATGTCGCGCGGTGGCAGGTCAACCTGGAGCGGCAACTCGGCCGGAGCGCCGTCGCCCGCGCCGGGTACAGCGGGGCGCGCGGCATCCACCTCTTCGGCCAGCTGATCAGCGCGAACACGCCGATTCCCGAGGTCGGGAGCGACGGGCGCGCATACTTTCCCGCGGGCAGCCCGTATGTCAATCCCGCCTTCTCGCGCATCGGCTTGCGACGGTCGCAGTTCAACTCGTTTTTCCAAGCGCTGACGCTGAGCTTGGAGAGCCGCTTCGGCAGTCGCTTCGCCATGCGGGGCAAGTACACCTGGAGCCGCTCGATAGACGAGACGTCGAATCACACCTTTAACGACTTCGTGGCGAGCGACCAAGTTCCCACGGCTTGGAACTATCGAGCGAACCGGGGGCTCTCGGACTTCGACCAAGACCACGTTCTCGCCGCGAGCATGTCATGGTCCCCGTGGTCCGGGCGGGGCACTGCGCTCGGGACTTCTCTTGGCGGCTGGGAACTGCACGGCATGGTCCGGGTCGCCACGGGGACGCCGTTCGCGCCGCGGGTCGGTTTCGACAGGGCGCGACTGCGCCCCGGGTTCGGTGACGTAGGCCAGCGTCCGGACTTGGTCGCGGGCCGGGCGGCGGACGATATCGTCCTCGGCGGCCCGGCCCGCTACTTCGATGCCGGCGCCTTCAGCTTGCCCGACGCGGGCTACTTGGGCAACTTGGGGCGGGGCACCTTGCGTGGCCCCGGCGTGTTCATGATCGACCTCGCCCTGCACAAGACGCTTTTCTCGACGGAGCGGCACGCCTTGAAACTGCGCGGCGAAGCGTTCAACCTGACGAACCATCCCAACTTCCAAGTGCCGTCCGGTCGCGCCCTGTTCACCTCCAGCGGCGGACGCATAGGCAGCGCGGGGCGCATCACTTCGACGAGCACTCCGTCGCGGCAGATCCAACTCGCTCTGCGCTGGGAATTCTGAGCGAGACCGAGCTTGGGCGCCGCGCCCGGCTGATAGACTGTTTCTCGTGTTACAAGCTGTCGCCCGGGACCGCGACGTCTATGACGCCGTGGTAGTCGGATCCGGTGCCACCGGCGGAGTGGCCGCGTGGCTGCTAGCCGAGGCGGGGCTCAAGACCTGCGTGCTGGAGGCCGGCCCGAAGATCACGGACGCGGACTTCACCGAGCACGTCATGCCCTACGAGCTGAAGTACCGGGGCAACTCGGCGCGCTTCGTCGGAGGCATCCCGAAGTCCCCGGAACTGATGCGTAACCGCCCGATTCAAGGGCTGGTGTACGCCTGCCGCGAGTCCAACTACAAGTGGTTCGCCGACGACGTCCGCAACCCTTACCAGACTCCCGACGGTAAGCCGTTCCATTGGATCCGGATGCGGGTTCTAGGCGGCCGGTCGCTGTCCTGGGGCCGCCAGTCCTATCGGATGGGCGATATCGATTTCCGGTGCGCGGATCGCGACGGTTACGGCGAGAACTGGGGGATCCGGCACGCCGACCTGAAGCCGTATTACGAGCAGGTCGAGCGCTATGTCGGCATCAGCGGTATCCCGGAGGGTTTGGACCAGCTTCCCGACAGCGTGTTCCAGCAGCCGATGCCCTTCACGTGCGGGGAGGCGCTCTTCCGTAAGCGTTTGCGGGATCGCATGGGGCGCGTGGCGACCATGGGCCGGAGCGCGATCATTACGAAGCCGCTGAACGGTCGCCAGCCGTGCCATTACTGCGGGCCGTGCGAGCAAGGCTGCATCACGCACTCGTACTACAACAGCTTGACGACCACGCTCAAGGCGGCGATCGACAGCGGGAACTGCGATTTGGTGACCGATGCGGTGGCCAGCCACTTGACGCGCGATCCGCGCACCGGCAAAGCCGCCGGCGTGGCCTTTCTTGACCGCACGACCCGCGCCCCTCGTGAGGTGCGCGGAAAGGTGATCTTGCTGTGCGCGTCGACGTTGGAATCGACGCGGCTCCTGATGCACTCGGCAGACTACGGGCTGGACTTCAATTCCAGCGGCGTCCTCGGCCACTATCTGATGGACCACATCTACATGGGCGGGGCCGCCGGGGCCCTGCCGGAATTAGAGGCCAAGCCGTGGGTGGGCACGCCCACAAGGCCCAACGGGATCTACGTGCCGCGCTTCCGCAACATCGACCGGCCCCACACCAACGGGATGATCCGCGGCTATGGATACCAAGGCGGGAGCCATCCGAGCTTCAATCTGTCCGCCAAGGGGTTCGGGGCCGCGTTCAAGCAGGCGGTTCACGACCAGAGCTATTGGTCGTCGTTCCTGGGAGCGTGGTGCGAGTGCTTGCCGCGCTACGAGAACTATGTGACGCTCAACCGCGAGCGACCCGACGCTTGGGGGATTCCAACGCTCGACATCAACTTCGACTGGTCGGACAACGACAAGGCCCTATGGCACGACGCGCGGGCGCAGGCAGCGGAAATGCTCGAGTCCACAGGGCACACGAACGTGCGCATGGTCGGCAAGCAATCCGTCGGCGGCTTCTGCATTCACGAGGTCGGCACCGCGCGCATGGGGGAGGATGCCCGGAAATCCGTTCTCAACACTTGGACGCAAACTCACGATGTCGATAACGTCTTCGTCACGGACGGCGCGGCGTGGGCTTCGATCGGCTGCCAGAATCCCACCCTGACGATGATGGCGATCACCGCACGGGCGGCGGACTACATCGCCGAAGAAGGGAAGAAGGGGCGCTGGGCCTGACCGGCCGCTCGCGGTGTCATGGAACGGACTTGCGTGACCGGAGTTCGGACATCAAGTCGTACAGTCGTTCCCACGTGTAGATGCCGGTGGAGTGGCCGTCGCTCCAATAGATCTGGATCGCGTAGCGTCCGACCGGCTCGATCTTGGTCGGGTAGACCAAGATGGGCAGGAGGTTCGGCGTGACGATGCGCTCGCCGGTCAGCTCATCCACGCATGAAGCGCACGGACATTGCTCGCGCAGGAACCTCGCCGGATAGACTGCCTCCTCGCCGGTCTTCCAGAGGATTTGGACATCATGGTCACCATGGCGATTGATTTCGCGGGGCAGGGGATGCGGGCGGGCGGCCATCGGCTACACCTTGCAGTGTAATCCCGACGCCAGTGGACAAGACGACACCGCCGCCGGAGCGGTGGTTCAGTGCGCTTCGTGATCGTCGCGCATGTAGTGGCGGGAATCCACCGGCCGTACCAGAGCGTTGGAAATCATGGCGACGAATAGCAGGAACGCCATCAGGTACATGGTGGTGTTGTAGAGGCTCGGCGTAGGGTCCGGCGTGCCGTGCGGCGCGATGGCCAGTAGCTGCGACAAGGTCACGGTCTTGTTCTCGATCAGCACGTCCAGCTGCGAGATCGGCGCTCCGAACGTCTCGGTGAACCGGAACCGATCCACAGTCGCGGCTACCTCGCGAATGGAATTGTCGAGCGAATGCTGTCGCAGGGTCGTGGTCGCGAGTGGACCTACGATGCCAGCCGCGCTCCACGCGGTGAGCACGCGTCCGAAGATCCCTGCGACGAATCGCGTGCCGAAAATGTCGGCGAGATAGGCGGGCATGGTCGCGAACCCGCCGCCGAACATCGTGAAGATGATCATCGTGGTGATGCAGTAGAACGCCAGCCAGAAGAGGGGGTAGCCACCGCCCGCCTGCCACGCGGCGAGGGGAATCGACAGATACAGGAGAATGCCGCAGATGAAGAATATCCAGAAGGTGTTCTTGCGTCCAAGGTAATCCGAGGCGCTGGCCCAGATGATGCGCCCGACCATGTTGAAGAAGCTGATCGCGAGGACATAGGCGGCGGCGAAGCCTCCATCCACGATCGCGGGCAGCGCATGACCAAAGATTTCGAGGACCATCGTTTGAGCGACGCCGATCACGCCGAGTCCCGCAGTCACGTTCAGGCACAGAACGATCCACAACCGATAGAACTGCGGAGTCTTGAGAGCTTGGTCTCGATGGACGCTCCGCTGGGTGATCATTTTCTTGGCGGCCGCTTCGGCGGTCGGCGGCGTCCATCCCTTGGGCCGCCAGCCCTCGGCGGGAACCTTGTAGCCGAGCGCGGCTAGCACCATGAGCACGCCGAAGAGCAAGCCCATCGTGACGAATGTGGCTGTCGCGCCGACTGATCCGGTGCCGACCAGATAGACGCCCGGCAAGCCCGGAACGACCATGGCTGACGCTTCGGCAGCGCCGACCACCACCACCTCGCGCAGGCTCCCGCCGTATTCGACGAACCTCCGGCCCGTCTCCGTCACCAGTCCGAGGTCCGCAACCGCGCCCAGGTATTCGGGAGCTTGGTAGAACGTTTCCAGTAGATACCCTTTCAGCGGGGCCGCGATCATGGCGCCTCCGCCGAATCCCATGATCGCCATGCCTGTCGCCATTCCGCGACGGTCGGGAAACCAGCGAATCAGCATGCCGACGGGAGACACGTACCCTAGGCCCAACCCGCAGCCGCAGATCGCTCCGTATCCGATGTAGAGGAGCCAGAGCTGGTGAATGAAGATGCCGAACGCCCCGACCAAGTGGCCGACGGTCCAGAACGCGGCGGCCAGCAAGCCAATCGTGCGCGGCCCCAGCCGTTCCATCAACTTGCCGGCGAATGCCGCGGATATTCCGAGGCAGAGGATCGCGACCATGAATACCCGGACCACCTCGCTGAGCGTCCAGTCGTCCGCGCTGGAGGCCGCCACGCCGAGCACCCTGGTCAGTGCGGGGTTGTAAATGCTCCACGCATAGACCGAGCCAATGCATAGGTGTATGCCGCAGGCAGCCGGAGGCACCAACCAGCGGTTGAAGCCGGGCTGGGCGACGATGCTCTCCTTCGCGAAGAATCCGCTCATCGATCCCTCTCCGGAGGCAGGGGGCCCTTTCCAAGCCTCTCTTGGTCACGATGGACGGTAGCAAGGCCTGTCGCGCCGGTACGGCCGCTCACGGTCTCGCCTTTCCTGCGGCCGCGCCGCGGTGTCGATTCGAGAGTCTCGGCGATATGGATACGTTCGGGCACACCGGGGCTCAGTAGTCCTTGAAGGGGCCGCGTGGCCCGGTTTCCGCCATCGCGCGCGTCCATTCCCGGTAACGTTGCTCCATTCGTTTTCGGACGGCGGGGAGCGCTTCGCCGAGGTCGGTCGTCTCGCCAAGGTCCTCGGAAAGATCGAACAGTCCGCTGCCGCGCCGGGATTCGACCAATTTCCACTTTCCCACACGGGCGCCGTACTCGCCTTGGCGTTCCCAGAACATGCTTTCGCGAGGCGACGGCTCGTGACCTTGCAAGACCCGCAGCATGTCGAACCCGTCGAGGACTACCCCCTCCGGAGCTTTCGCGCCGGCGGCGGCTACCAAAGTCGGAAACACCTCCAGCGCCGACAGGAATTCGCCCGACACGGTTCCCGGCGGGATGTGCCCCGGCCAGCGCATCAGGAACGGCACGCGCACGCCGCCCTCGAACATGCGGCCCTTGCTACCGCGCAACGGACCGGCGTCTCCGGCACCGCCGGGACCGTTGTCCGAGACGAAAATCACGATCGT
Organism: Bryobacterales bacterium; assembly: GCA_965242625.1. Classification (GTDB taxonomy): domain Bacteria; phylum Acidobacteriota; class Terriglobia; order Bryobacterales; family UBA6623; genus VXMF01. Next base: position 4,522,282 of record CBDEST010000005.1, read on the forward strand.
GTCGTCACGCAATCGGAGTTCGTCCAAGCGGTCGAGTATGCGCCCGATCGAGGCGTCCATGCACGTGACCGCGGCCGCGAACTTGTGTCGTTTCTCGGCTTGCAGCCCGTCCGGGGAAGGGTACCGGTCCAGACATTTCCCGGGAGCTTGAACGAAACCGCGAATCCCGCGGTCGAGGCTCGACGCGCCGTGCGGAGCGTTGAAGGCGAGATAGACGAAGAAGGGGTCTTCCTTGTGTTCGGCAATGAATCGAAGCGTCTCGCGCTCGAAGAGATCGGTGGTGTAGGTCCCCTTGTCCTCCTCGGTCGGCGCGTTGCCCCGGTACATCGACGGGGTCCCGTAGCGTTCGTGCGTCCAGTAGTCGATCCCCGTGTTCACGAATCCGTAAAAGTCCATGAAGCCGCGCTGCTTGGGCAGGTATCGACGGAGCGACCCCAGATCCCATTTGCCGAACACGCCCGTCGCGTAACCGGCGTCCGCGAGAACCTGGGAAAGCAGGACTTCCTGCGTATCCATCCCGAGAATGCGTTCCGGACTGATCGCGTACTCGTAATCCGGGTAGCGGTAGCCGTCATTGACGCGGTCGTTGCGAAAGTTGTCGTAAGTGCCGTTCCGTTGCGGGTAGCGGCCTGTCAGCAAGGCGCCGCGCGAAGGCGTGCAGACCGGGAACGCGGAGTAGTAGCTGGTGAGACGCGCTCCCTCGCTGGCCAACTCGTCCAAGCGCGGGGTCTGGATGTCCGGGCTGCCCATTGAGCCTAGATCCCGATAGCCCTGATCGTCGGACACGATCAGGAGGATATTGGGCTGTCGCGCGACGAGCAGCGACGCCGTCGCGAGCACCAGAGCGGCGATCCGGCAAGCCACCGCACCATGGTAGTGAATCATCGTGTTCTGGCCACCGCGGCCTCGCGAGTCGTGCGCATGACAGTGCGCAGGGATGTCTTCGGCAGTTGCGAGAGCACAGGTCGCAGCATCCAGCGCAGGCTGGACGGGATGCCACGCGTCAACGTCACGGTCCGGTACTCGGCGACCACGCCGCCGTAGGCCTCTGCAAAGCGCCAGTACGTGTGCAGCCGCCAGAGGTAGCCGTTATCGTTGCCGACGGGGCTGAACCACTCGTCCGGCGACCCCGCCTTGTGGACCTCCCGGATGCTGGTGCTTCGCGATCGGCCCCACCACCGTCCCTCGCTCAAGCGGTCGTACTCGGCATCGTGCTCGGTCTCGAGCACCGCAGTGAGACCGGCGGATCGAACCATGCGCATCGCGACATGCAAGCGGGGGCCGTCGCGCGACAGGATCTTGGATGCCAGTACGGAAGGCGCGTAGGTCTCGGCGTGCGAATCGTAGCCGGTTACCACGTCAACCACCTGCTCCACCTTGACGTCTGGCACGAGCACGGCCGCGACCCAGTCGTGGATGAGTCCCCCCGGAATCGGCGCGTTCCCGTGGCTGGCGATCGGCGCGACGACAACCTTGCCGGCACGGAGCGCGTCGACGCGCTCTGGCAGTTCGGACGACCACAAGAACGCTTCCTGTCCCGTTAGGCGTCTCGAGAATTGCTGCTCCGCAGCTTCGGCGTAGGCGTCAAACGCCGCGATGGTCTCGGGTTGCAAGATCACGGCCGCGCGAAGCGTCCCGGCAAGACTTGGCAGCAGGACGGCAACCAATGCGCAAGGTGCCCAAGAGACCGTTGCCCGGCCAGCGCAGAGGCGCGGAATCTTTCGCAGTTTCACTTGGACCGACGAATGCAGGGTAGAGAGCCCCTGTGGATTAAACGCTCCCGAGCAAGATTCTGTTGCGTCGGAGAGGTACGGGCCAACGGTTGTGACCGCGCCAACCCTCTCGTCAGTATGGAATCCGGTCCGACCTTGCGTACCACTCGCGCATCATTTCGATAGCGTCGGGCATGATCAGTCGCCGGTTCCACTTCTGCCGCTCATGCACCGGGTGTCGCAGATCGTGATTGAGCTGCTGATCGCAGAAGCCGACCGACGCGGCATCGTCCTCGGTCGCTGCGTACCAAATGCGGTCGATGCGCGCCCAATGGATCGCGCTCCAGCACATCCCGCACGGTTCGCAGGTAGAGTAGATCGTCGAGTTCGGGAGCCGAAAGTCGCCCGTTCTGCGGCAAGCGTCCCGGATGGCCTCGACCTCTGCATGCGCCGAGGGATCGATGTTCTCCGTGACCCGGTTGACGCCTTCGCCCACTATCAAGCCGTCTTGCACGATCACAGCGCCGAACGGCCCGCCATTGTTCTCACGGACGTTCCTGCGGGCGAGCGCGATAGCTCGTTCCATGAAATCGGCGTCTGTCATTCCGATTTCACCTTACACCCCGGATGCGCGCACCGCTTCCATCTTCTTGAAGTAGCGCCGCGCCTCGCCCATCACGCGCGGCGAGAGTAGCAGGGCCGAGGTCATGGTGGGGATCGCCATCATTGCAAACATGCCATCCGTGAAATCAATCACCGCTGTCAAGGAAATCACGGACGCGACCACGATCATCCCCGTGTAGAAGTACCGGAAGTAGTGCTGGCGCTCGGCGCCAATCAGGAATCCCAACGACTTCTCCCCGTAGTAGGCGTACGACAGAATCGTGCTGATCGAGAAGCAGAGCACGATGAGGATCATCAAGTAAGCTCCGAATCCCGGCAGGAACTTTTCGAAGGCGTCGGTCGTGACGGTCACTCCGCTGTGCTCCGTGTTTTTCCAAGTCTCGGCGCACAGGATGATCACCGCGGTGAAACTGCAGACCAGCAACGTGTCGATGATCGGTCCGAGCATTGCCACCAATCCCTCGCGTGTCGGTTCTTCGGTCTTGGCGGCGCCATGCACGAGAGCCTCGGTGCCCATGCCGGCTTCATTCGAGAACGCCGCCCTGCGGACTCCCGTGATGATGACCGATCCCACGGCACCGCCTGCTACAGCATGTCCCGTGAAGGCGTCCGTCACGATCAGCTTCAACACGCTCGGCACCTCTGGAAGATGCAGCATCAGCACGACAATTGCAGTCAAGAAGTAAAGGCTGATCATCGCCGGCACGATCTTCGACGTGACCTGGCCGATGCGCTCGATGCCGCCGATGATCACCGCGCCGGTAATCGCGGCGATTGCCAAGCCGCTGACGAGATTGAACGCGAACATCTCGCCGCGTGATGCCGCGTCCACCCAGCCCTCCGGGATGGCGACTACTTCGCGCAGGATTTGCGTGAGTTGATTCGCCTGCAGCAACGGGAGCGTGCCTCCGAGCGCGCATATCGCGAAGAAGGATCCAAGCGGCTTCCAACGCTTTCCGAGGCCGTAGAGAATCGTGTACATGGGACCGCCCTGCACGGCTCCGCGACTGTCGGGTCCGCGAAATTGGATGGCGCACGTGCAGGTGAAGAACTTGGTCGCAATCCCCAGCGTCGCGCACAGCCACATCCAGAAGACGGCACCCGGCCCGCCGGTCTGGATCGCGATGGCCACGCCGCTGAGGTTGCCCATGCCGATCGTGCCTGCCATCGCGCCGCTGAGCGCTTGGAAGTGCGTGATCTGTCCGGTGTCGTGAGAGTCGTCGTACTTGCCCATTAGGATCTGGACGCCGTGCCGGATGTTCCGAAACGGGATCAAGCGGGAGTAGATGAGGAAATACAGCCCGCCCCCTAGCAGTAAAACCAGCAGCCATGGGCCCCACGCGAGAGTCGCGAACGTCGAAGTCAGCGTTGCGATCGAATCCATTTGTCTAGCATAGGCTAGGCACGGCAGCGGCACGCATCCTCGCTCTCCGGGCTGATCGGGACGAGTTGCCGACCGCTCCGCCAAGTGTTGTCCGGGCAGATCGCATGAGTGCTTCATGCCTGCCCGGGTGATGGATATTGACGGGCAGCGGAGGAGGCACATGCTTGAATTGCCACCGAGATTCGCGGTACCCACTCCCGGTCTGACTGGGTGCTCCGGGATGCGCGTTCGCTCTCGCTTTCTGTAGACTCTTGGCAGGAGGTTTCGTCATGCGCGATTTGGTTCAGCACTTCTTGAGCGGCAAGCTCACCCGTCGCAGCGTCTTCGATCGTCTCGTTGCGCTGGGTTTCACCGCTGCTGCGGCCGAGTCCCTGATTCGGCCCATGGAGGCCGCTGACGCCGTTCTCGGACACGAGGGCGACGGCGCGACACGCGTGGCGGGGACAGGCGGCGATGTTGTCGTCGAGCAGATGAAGGCGGCGGGCGCCGAATTCCTGTTCACGAATCCGGGGTCGTTCGAGGTCGGCTTCTTCGACGCGTTCTTGGACCAGCCGGGGATGCAACTGATCCTCGGGTTGCACGAGGGTCTCGTGGTGTCGATGGCAGACGGCTACTACCGGGCGAGTCGCAAGCCAGCCTTCCTGAACCTGCACGTCATCGCCGGCACGGCGCAAGCCGCGGGCCAGATGTACAACGCGGCCAAGGACGGATCCGCGCTGATCGTGACGGCCGGCCTCAACGACAACGAGATGTGGAGCGACGAGGCGGTTCTCGCACCGAGTCCCGGGTACGACCAGAAAGAGATCAATCGGCAGTTCACCAAGATTTCTTGGGAAGCCCGCGAGCCGCGGTCACTGGCCCTGATGCTCCGGCGGGCCTACAAGACCGCGACCGCTGCTCCGGGTGGGCCGGTCTACTTGGCGATGGCGCATCACGCGCTCGAAGCGAAGGGCGTCGAAGCCGACATCTACCCGGGAACGCGGTTCTTGAAGCGGGCTCGCCCGCGGCCATCCCGGGACGGCGTCGAGCGAGCGGCCCGCATGCTCGTCGAGGCGCGGAACCCCACGCTCGTGGTGGGGGACGAAGTCTGGAAGTCGGGTGCGCAGGACGACCTGTTGCGGCTCTCGGAAATGCTGGGATTGCCGGTGACGAACAACGGCCAAGGCCATGCCAACTTCCCCACCCATCATCCCCACTACGGCGGGCGCTTCCGGATGACTTCCGGGGCCTCGGACGGTCCGATTGACCTCGTGCTGATGCTCGGGGCCGAGGACTTTGGCGGGCGCGTGGTGCCGTCCGGTCCTGAAGCGCCGACCAAGGCGAAGTTCGTTCGTCTAGGCATGGACGCGGGGAACATGGGCCGCAACTATCCCATCGACGAGCCTTTAGTGGCCGATGCTCGCGAGGGGATTCGGGACCTGCTCGCCGCTGTTGAATCGCTTACCACCGCGGATCGCAGGAAGCAGATGGCGCAATCGCGCGCTGCGCGGCTCGCGGAGCGCTTCGAAGACCGCATGCGCAAGTCGCAGGCGGCCGCTCGCGCCAACGCAGGCCGCACGCCGATCCATCCGGACGAGCTCGGCGCGGCCCTGGCGCGGGGTGTCGGCGAGCGATCAATCCTTGTCGGGGAGAACCTGACCGCGAATCACGATCATGTCCCGATGGGACACCGCGACAACGAAGTCCAGTGGATCACGGCCTCCGGATTCGGCCTCGGTTGGGGCATCGGTGCTGCGACCGGCGTCAAGCTGGCCGCGCGCGATCAAGAAGTCGTGTGCTCGATCGGCGACGGCGCGCTGATGTACAGCTCCGCCGGATTCTGGACCCAAGCTCGGTACGAAGTGCCCGTGCTGACCGTGGTCTCGAACAATCGCAACTACCAGACCGTTCGCCACGCGTATCACCGCTACAAGGGCAAGATGGTGGATCGGAACCGGTATACGGGCATGTATCTCGGTGACCCCGATATCGACTTCGTGAAGCTCGCGGAGTCCCAGGGCGTCTCCGGCGAGCGGGTGCAGCACGGCAGCCAGCTGGACGCCGCGTTCGCCCGTGGCCGGAAGTCGTTGAGGGACGGACGTCCCTACCTGATCGATGTCGACGTGGCTCGCATCGGCGGCGGTGCCGACTCGACGTGGCATCAGGAGTACAGCGCGGCGGAGCGCGCGCGGAAGGCCTGAATCCGCGCGTCTCGGCGCGTTACTAATTCTCGGGACTGGGGCCTACTATTTCCAACCGCCGACCATCTGCTCGATTGCGGCTCGGTCGTAACGGCCCCATGGAACGTAGTCTTGGTTGGCCAGCATGTCGTCCATGCTGTAGGGTCCCGATTCGATACCGCTCTCCGGCACCTCGGCTCCCGCGATCCATGCGATGGCGTTCAGGACCAACTTGCGATAGCTAGGATGCGCCCAATTCCAGTGGACATGCCCGCCCGTGAATCCGAAACCGCGCCTGCCGCGCGGTCGCTCGCTGGCCCACATTAGAGTTTGGAGTTCGCGCCGCTTCACCGCGGCCCGGGCGGATGGATTGCCTGACGCGGGTCCGTCGGGACGGCTCATCGATTCCGGCGGCGGGATCGCTTGGAGGATCGGAGTGACTCCCTCCATGCCCGCCCGGAACCGCATGTTGAAATACCATTCATCGTTGATTTCGAACGGTTCGACGCCATTCGTTACGGGATGCCCTGTGGCGAGTTTGGGATCCTTGACGGTCCAGTGCGGGTTCACCGACCACCAGCGCTCGAAGTAGCCCCCGATCCAGTCTAGGAACTTCTGGCCCGGTTCACCTCGCGGCAGTTCCACGGCGAAGTGAATCGCTCCGACGCCAACGCCGCGACCCGCGGCGGCATCGACTTGGCGCAGCGCCTTGAGCCACGGATGCCCCAAGCCACCGTTGCTGTAAAGCACGACTGCGTCGGCGTTGTCCAAGGCTGTCGGATCCTCGGGATGGCCGTCGAAATAGGCGGTGGCATGGATCTCGGGGAAGTTCTCTGCGAAGGCGTCCATCAACAGCCTGATTCCCGCGGTGTGCTCGTGGGAGCCGAAACCGTGACTCTTGACGCCTCCGATGAACACGACCTTCTTGCGGGGTCTCATGCTAAGCCGCCGCAGTTGGATGTTGCGGAACTGCACCGTCATCGGCGGACCGCGGTGGACCTGCAGGCCGAGCAGTCCGGAATCCGGCGCGTTGGGGTCGTTATCGATCACGTCAACCATTACGTGGCCATTGATCTTGTGGATGTAATGGTTGCCGCGAGCGATGACGTGAAAGCTGTTCCATCCGTCCAGCTTGATGCGCTCCTGCAGCGCGGCGGGATCCCCCACGCTGCCGACGACGGTCGGCTTGCCGTCAACGCCGATCTCGACCTTCTGCCCCCTGCGCGCTAGGATCTTGCGCGAACGCTCCCCGTACAGCCCGCCGGTATGCCGCTCGCCCGCCTCGAAATCGGCTTGGAGGCCGCCCATGATGTGGCGTCCCCATTCCTTGGGCTTCTGGAAGGCTCGGTATTGCACGCCCGAGTTGCCTCCGTCGATCTTGTATTCGAAGCGCAGTTCGAAGTCGTCCAACTCCCCTTGGCGCCAGACGAGGAAGGAGTTCGCCGGGATGGGGTCGTCGGCGCTCGTGCGCGCGGTGATCGCACCGTCTTCCACGCTCCAGAGCTTGGAGTCGCCGTCCCAGCCCTTCAGGGAAACGCCGTCGAAGATCGAAACGAAGCGCGCGGCCGGCTGGGCCGCGCCGAGCGCGAGGCAGCAGGCGAGAGTCGCGAGGGCGGTTTTGTTCAGGGTGCGGATCATTTTCGTGGGTGTCCTTTGGCATTTCCTAGCGGATGGGTTCGACGAGTAGCGATAGCTTTCCAGCGTGCGCCCTCAGATCCCTACTGCAAGGGGAGTTCGGGTTGGATATCGCGTAGCGAGGGGGCCACTTGGTCATGCTCCTGAGAGTAGGGCAGGGCGAAGACGAAAGACGAGCCCTTGCCGACTTCGCTGGTTACCCAAACCCGCCCGTTATGCGCCTGGACGAGGTGCTTGACGATCGCAAGGCCGAGCCCTGTGCCGCCAAGTTCGCGAGAACGGGCCTTGTCGACCCGATAGAAACGCTCGAACAGGCGCGGGATATGCTCCTCGGCGATGCCGAGGCCGGTATCGCGGACGTAGACATGCAGTTCGGTCTCGCGTTCCAAGACGCCTAGAGTGATGCTGCCGCCCTGACTGGTGTACTTTGCCGCGTTGTCCAGGAGATTGCTCAGGACCTGCTGAACCGCCGAAGCGTCGCATTCGACCGTGACCTCCTTGCTCACCGGGTCCACCGTCAACTCAAGTTCCCGGCGTTCGACCACCGGCCGGATGCCCTCCGCGGCCAGTCGCAGGAGTTTCCCTAGCGAATGCCGCTGGAACTCGAACCCGCGAGCGTTCGCCTCGATCTGCGAGAGCGTCAGCAAGTCGGATGTCAATTGCGACAACCTCTGAGCGTTCTGCCACAGGATGCGGACGAAGCGCTGGTTGTTCAGTGGATCGTGGATCGCTCCGTCCAGCAGCGTTTCCGCGTAGCCGGTGATCGACGCCAGCGGGGTTCGCAGTTCGTGCGACACGTTGATCACGAAATCCCTTCGCATCTGCTCGACGCGCTCGAGTTCCGTAATGTCGTGGAACACCGCGGCCACCGCTTGGATCTTGCCCTTCCGGCTCATGATCGGAGCGCACGAGACCCGCCATGACCGATGGACGGGCTCTTGAACCGTGAACTCGGTGGAGCATTGCTTGCTCTCCTTGATGGCGTCGTCGAAGATCGTCCGGAGCGCCTTGTTGCTCCAGCTGTCGAGCGAAACGCCGGTGCGGACCGGCTCGTCCGGGAACATATGCGTGATGGCTGGGTTGAACAGCACGATGTTGCGCCGGCGGTCTGCCACGAGGATGCCCTCGCCGATGCCGTTCACGGTTGCGGCGAAACGCGATCGTTCCTCGTGCAACTGGTTGAACGTGGACCTCAGCTTGCCCGCAGTGGTTTGCAGACTGCTCGTCAAGTCGTTCAGCTCGCGGAGATCTCCCGGTTTCGGCACGGAGACGCTGCTGTCGAAATTCCCGTCGGCGATCTCGTTCGACAGATGGACGATTCGCGACAACTGCCCCGAGATCCTGCGCGCCGCCCAAGCGGTGGCCACGATGAGCGGCACGACGATCAAAAGGATCACCTTCGTGATGCTGCCCCTGCTGGCCGCGACCATCGCGTTGACCTCCGCGAGCGGCAAGGCGAGACGTACGGCGCCTCCGCCGTTCATGGGCACCGCGGCGTACAGGAATTCGGTCCCTACGGTGCTGCTGAATCTCCGGCTCACCGCGGTCCGTCCCCGCAGCGATTCGACAAATTCGGGACGGCTGGCGTGATTCTCCATTTGCTGTGGATCGGCCTCCGAGTCCGCTAGGACCACCCCGTTGTCATCGATGACCGTGAGCCGGGCCTGTGCTCGATCCGCGAGATCTTCGACGATGGATTGATAGTCGCCGGGCGGATGCCCCTGTAGCGTGGACTCCGTGAGGCGAGCCTTCTCGAACAACGCCTTTTCCAAGCCGCTCACCAGATTCCCGACCGAAATGTCCGAAACGAGGATCACGACCGACACGGCTGCGACAGCCAAGGGGAGGATCGTCAGGACCCCCAGCTTCGCTAGGATGCGAGCCGTCATTCGGGAATCTCGAACCGGTAGCCGAATCCGCGCACCGTTTGAATCCAGCGCGGGTGCTTGGGCTCGTCCTCGAGCTGCTCGCGCAAGCGCTTGACATGCACGTCGATGTTGCGCGGGGCGACATGCGCCTGCCTGTCCCAAATTCGCGTGATCAACTGTTGCCGCGTGTACGCTTTCCCGGGATTCGCGGCAAGGAATCCAAGCAGCGCGAATTCGGTGGCGGTGAGGTCGAGGTCTTGGCCATGGAGGTGTGCCCGGCGGCCCTCGTAGTCGATTTCGAGCCCTCCATCAGCCAGCGGCTTCTTCGTGGGTCCGCCGGAACCGCGCCTCAGGTGCGCCCTGATTCGGGCGAGCAGTTCTCGCGGGCTGAAAGGTTTGGTGATGTAGTCGTCACCGCCGATCTCCAAGCCTTGGATGCGGTCTATCTCCTCGCTCCGCGCAGTCAGGAAGAGCACGGGAATCCTTGCGGTCGCCGTGTCGGCGCGCAGTGCGCGACAGAACTCGAATCCGTCCCCGTCCGGTAGCATCACGTCGAGAATGATCAAGTCCGGACGATGGTCTTGGACAGCTTGGTGAGCGCCGTCGAGCCGATGCAGCTTGACGATGTCGTAGCCGCTGTTCGTGAGGTTGTACTCCAGGAGGTCGCAAAGATCCTGATCGTCTTCGACCACTACGATCGTCTGTTGCATGCTCTGCCGCCTATGCGTCGAGAACCGAGCTGACGCGGGCACCCCACCGAGGCTACTCGCGCCATGCATTCCAGAAGGTTACTATATTCGATTGTCGCCCGAGCGGGGCGGGAGGGGGTCTGTATGCGTTTGAAGGGCAAGGTTGCAATCGTTACCGGTGCCGGGAGCGGGATCGGCGAGGCGGTCGCCCGGTCGTACGCCGACGAAGGTGCGGAGGTCGTCACCGTCGGTCGGATGATCGAGAAACTGCAATGGGCGAAGGAGGCCGCGGGCGAGTGCGGCGAGCGGCTGCACCCGTACGCTCTGGACGTGGCTGATCCGGCGGCGGTCGACGCTATGGCCGCTTGGACGCTCGGCAAGTTCCGGAAAGTGGACATCCTAGTGAACAATGCCGGCACGAACGTGCAGGGTCGGGAACTCTGGAAGCTGAGCCGCCAGGACTTCGACCGCGTGATCCAAGTCAACCTCAACGGAGTCTTCTACGTCATGCAGGCGATTCTGCCGACGATGCGCCAGCGCAAGGATGGAGTCGTGATCACGGTGTCTTCGATCGCCGGCATTCGCGCCTCGGTGCTGTCCGGGGCGAGCTACAGCGCGAGCAAGCACGGAGCGCGAGCGTTGAGCTTCTCGACACATCTCGAAGAGGGCGGTAACGGGATCCGTGCCTGCGTGATCTGCCCGGGCGAAGTGAACACGCCGATTCTGGACCGCCGGCCGGAAGTGCCGTCCGACGAGCGCAGGGCGGCCATGCTGCAGCCGGAGGATGTCGCCCAAGCTGCGTTGCTGGTCGCCACCTTGCACCCCCGCGCCAGCATCCCGGAACTGGTCATCGCGCCGACCATCCAAGCGTTTTCGTGAGTGGTCCCCGGGCGTTCCCGTGGATCGCGGTTCTCCGAAACTACGCGACGCTCATGTGCTTGCCGGGCTTGAATCGCACGGTCTTGCCCGGAGGGATGGGCACTTCCTCTCCCGTCTTCGGGTTGCGTCCGATGCCGGTCTTGCGAGGGCGGGTATAGAAGACGCCGAAGCCGCGCAACTCAATGCGCTCGCCGCGAACCATCGACTCGCGCATCTCGTCCAAGATCGTCTCAACCGCGATGCGCGATTGCCTTCTCGTGAGACCCGTCCGGTCGATCACGCGGTTAACTAGGTCGCGCTTGATCACGTCAGTTGTCTTTGTCGCCGCTCGCGATGCTCTCATCGTAGGGGAGCACCCGTGGGCTGTCAAGCGAAGCGGTGCCTCACGCACTCGCGACGGTGGCCGCCGACCGGTTCCGTGCGGCCCAGGCGCGGGCGGCAGTTGCGGCGCGGCGGGCGAGACTGATCGCGCTCTTGCCCGCTCGCCGCATTGCGGACGACCATCGTCAGCCTCGAGACCTGGAGGAATCGGATTTGCGGGACGCCGAGCAGACGCCGCAAGCACTGTCCTGCTGGCGGTATCGGCGGGACTGCCAGCCATGGACAGATTCGCGATGCGCCTTGACTCTCGGGGCGTGCTACGATAAAGACGCTTGAGAGAGGCGCAGGGCTGTGTGCAGATTGACCAGTCCGACGCAAGGAAGCTTCTGACAGTTCGGTTGACCGCTGGGGATTGGACGCCGCGAGGCGCGCCAATCCTTTTTTTGTCGCCGCTCGCGCGCCGCATCCGTAGCTACGAAGGAGACTAGCCATTTTCAGGAGACGCCACCGCCCGATTCGAAGGGTTCGCCGCCAGAACGTGAACGAGACGATCCGTGCCCGGGAGGTGCGGGTCGTGTTCCCCGACGGCCAGACGCGGGTGATGTCGACCAACGAAGGGATTCGTCGAGCCAAGGAATTGGGTCTCGACCTCGTGCTCGTGTCGCCAACCGCCCAGCCCCCCGTTGCCAAGGTCATCGACTACGGGGAGTACTCCTACTTGGAGAAGAAGAAGAAGAACGAGGCCAAGAAGAAGCAGCACCGGATCGAGGTCAAGGAAGTCAAGTTCCGCCCGAACACCGACCAGCACGACTACGAATTCAAGAAGAACCACGCGGTGCGCTTCCTCAAGGAAGGCAACAAGGTCAAGGCGACGATCTTCTTTCGGGGGCGTGAGATCACCCACGCCAACATCGGCGAGCGCATCTTGCGCGACTTGGCCGAGGATCTGGATGAATTCGGAAGCCCGGAGACCAGGCCGCGGATCGAGGGGCGCACCATGACGATGATGATCGGTCCGAAGAAAAACCCGACCAGGCAGGGCAAGGTTCCGGCCGAGGACGTGCCAAGACCACCCGGAGCCGCGCCCGGGGAGCCGCAGGCGGAATTGCAGGGGGGCTTCGAGACAGCCTAGTCTCGGTGGCACCTTCGGCCGGTGAGCGGTCCGGACACGGGCCAGCCGCCGCGTGCGGCGGCCTTGCTACCGACACCGAGCCGCGCCATTCGACTGACCGCCGCGAAGGGGTAGGGACTGTCTAGCCGGAGTCAGTGCCGCTGCTCCTGAGATGATCGCTAAGCGATCCCGGCTATCAAGTACTTGAGCCATGATTTGAATGGCGAATCGGCCTTGGATCGAGGCTTGTTGATCAACTGGTATTCGCGGCCTGAGCTTTCGCTATTCTCCCGCTGCCCCTGTGGAATCCGATGGGATCAGGGACTCGATAAACTCGATCATTTTTGGAAGGTCTTGTTGGACAGTAATCCAAGCCATCTCAAAATCGATTTCAGAGTAGTTTTGAACCAGTTTCCGGCGGATAGATGTGACATGATCCCACGGAAACTGAGGCAAGAATGCTCTCGTTGCAGGCGACACGCGAGTCGCGGCCTCACCCATGATCTCGATATCTTTGATCACGGACAAGGCCAGCATGCGGTCTGTTTGCAAATCAGTGCGTGTACGCCCCTTCAAGAATGTCACTGCCTCTTGGGCTGCGTCAAGCATCTCGTGCAGGCAGCATTCATCTGTCTTGCTCATATTGCACCTCCGCAGTACGCAAAACGTCGCTTCGAAAATAATCGCTCAGTTCTGCTTCGGTCCTTAAATCGATCTTCTGCCCGTCGAACATCTTTGATAGATCCATCTCCATACCCGCCAACGCTAGCAGTCCTGGCACTCGATCAGGCAAGAATCTCACTAGCACATCAATGTCGCTGTGAGGCCCGAAATCGTCACGCAACGCGGAGCCAAATATCGCGAGCCACTCGATGCCATTGTCACGGCAGAAAGCGGCGATTCGATCCTTCGGAACGGACACTCGCGGATTCATGCTGGACCTAGTTCGCGGGCCGATCTCTGAGTCATCGACCTAGATGTGGGACCGAAGTTGGCAGGACCGCCGTGCCGTGCCCGTTCCGCTAGGTCAGCCTCTCCATGGCCCCGTTGTCAGAACCTTGGCGGAGATTCGAGACCCGCTACGCGCAGTAGCCACGACGGATTCGCCAGGAGGCACATCGACCAGGCCGCGCACCGGAAGCCTCCCGTCGCCGAGGGTCCGACAGCCGCGCAAAGGCCTCCCGTCCACGGCTGTCAGCAACACATCGGCGTTGGGGATCAGCTTGACCTCCGGAAGGGAGCACGATGGCACTCGGCCGGTGTCCACAGCATTCTCTTGGACCGATCCTCCCCCGCGTGGTTCTTCCGAAGGGCTGTCGACTAGATTCCTGACGCGGAGACCGATGTCCGGTTCGGACCCCCGGGGGTCGAATTCCATCTCTAGGAAGTTCCAGTAGAACGGTCCGTCCACCTTGCGTAGATCCGGCGTGTCGTAGCGCTGGTGGTACAGGGCCTTGATTTCCACGTCACGCCCGTCGAAATCCTTCATGCGAGGGCCGAATCCCTCTTTCACGCCTCGTCCGCCGCTCCGCCCGATGGGACCGAATGAGCATTCGTAGACGCGTTGATCGACGTTTCGCAGGATCATCCCGACATGGACGTCTCCGTACACCGTGGTGACTCCGTCGCGGGACCCCAGTACGTCCAGGACCCGATTCGCGCCCGCCGAAACCCATCCGGCGTAATCGGCTGCCACCCGGTCCCGCTCGCCGAGTACGGTCCTAGCGTCCTCGCGCCGCCCGTTGCCGATCCAGATGGTATGCATCCCGTTGATTCCGGTGAGGCAGATGAGGGTCGATGAGTCGGTCCTGATCGTTTCCCGCAACCAAGCGAATTGTTCCTCGCCTAGCAGGCTGCGGGTAACGTCTGTCCGCGAGTACAGGCTCTCCTTGGCTGCCCAGCCTTGGTCGTCCCAGATGTTCGTATCCTGGCTTGACCGCCACAGGCGCGAGTCGAGGATCAGCAAGCTGAAATCTCGGTTCGGCATCTTCCAACGGCGCCACTTTTTCGGGTTTGCCGTGCCGGAGGGCGCATCGTCGCCTGTCACGAGATGATGGACGATCTGGAAGTTTCGGCGCATGTAATCGCGATCTTGGCCAAGATCCGGGTGTGTGCGAATCGCGATCTGTTCGGGGCCCTTGACATCGTCCATGCCGTAGTCGTGGTCGCCGGGATTGATCGTGTTCCAGTGACGCATCATCTGCCAGCGCGTGGTCGGTCCGCACAGCGTAGTGGTGACGATCTTGTATGCGTCGTCTGTAGATGGCGGGTACAAAAGGAGTTCCATGTACCACACGTCGTCTTCCCACATCATCACTTGGAATCCGAATTCCTCTAGATGCCGGTACGCTCCCGGAGTAGGTTGATCATGCACGAAGAAACCGCCGCCCCGTCCGGCGTCCGGCAGTTTCGGCCCGCCGCCGTGGATGGCGTGACAGGAGAGCCCGCACAGCTTGTATGGAGGCGCTAGCCTCGGCAGCCTGCCGACATAGTTCCCACTCGCTGGCACCCCGCCGACCTGACCGGTTCCTATGCCCACCGCGTCGGTATCGAGCCGTGGGTCCCCGGTCACGTCCTTTCCGTCCTTCCAAATCGTGTAGTAGAGATCGGTCCCGGCCGGATTCTCGGGGAGCTTGGCGTCGATTACGGCTGTGTTGCGCCGGAACTCGTTATTGACGATCGGAGCGGTCCCGGCGGGTTCGAGCGAGGCCCAGCCTCCGGCGGGATTCGGACTGCTAGCGATTCGAATCTCGGCCCGGTCGCCGTCTCCGCGAAACAGGGCGAGGAACCTGACCTTCCACGTTTCAGAGTCTTGGTGCAAGGTGTCACCCAAGGCGTAGCAGGTGTGGCATTCGTTGAGTTGCGGCGCGAGCGGATCGGTGCCATCAGGTTCCACCTTGAATTCGCTGACGCTGAAGTCCAATAGACCCCGGCCGGCGATCCCGACGAAGCCGCTGAGGTGCTTTCGGGCATCGACACCTTCGATGCGCACTTCGGCCGAAGGTTGCCCGTTGATCGTGAGCGAGGCTGTCAGCGTGGCTTTCCCTTCTTGGATTGCCGAAGCATCGACATCAATTCGGAACATGTCTCCGGCGGTCGGTTGCGGGACGCGCTCGATGGCGATGACCTGATCGGACCCGTGTTCGCGAACGCCGAAGTACCCGTCGTCCGTCCACCCGGCGATCCAAGCTGCCTTGCCGTCTTCACCCGACTGTCCGAATGACTCGAAAAGGGTGGCCGATCCGAGTGCCAGCCCCAGCAAGCCGTAGCCGCGCTGATACATCTTCCAGTCGCTCGAGTCTCCGGTTGCAGGACCGTGCGCCTCGGCGATCACGAGCCCTTTGACTTGCAGCCGATAGCTCCCGTCGAGCCGCCAATGGCGGTGCCAGATCAAGCCCGGCGGCAACGAAGGGTCGTAGTCAACCGGCATGCTGCGATTACCGCCCGGGGCATGGGTTTCGTAGTGGTAGGGGAACCCAGTGTTGCGGGCACGGTCACCGAGACTGTGGATCCGTCGCCTCAACGCGTTGCCCTGGATCTGCCAGTAGCCGGGATTGAGCGTCTCCCATTCATCTCCGTGGTACAGGGAGTCGGGCCGATTGAAGTTCGTGGTCGTAGCGGACAGTGTCCGACTGGATGTGGCTGCAACCGTGGTAGCTGCAGCAGCGCTGAGAAACGTTCGACGGTTCAACTGGGCACTCATTGCAACGGCATTGTAGCAGTCGGGAATCGTTGCTTGGAGGGCAGGGGAGCGAGACTCCGCCGCCAAGGAAGTGCGATCGGTCGTTGCGCCGAGCGTTCGGCTATCGAACGAATGGTCGAATCGATAGCCGCTGCAGGAACATGGCGACTCGTCCCGTCCCGTCTGGAATCAGTCGAGCTTGGTCGCGCGGACGCTTGATCGCTGCTCGGGCGAATTGAGTTGGTGCTCGCGATCGTCCCGTGCAATCACTCACAGACCGAGCGAGATACCCGACGCAACGCGAGTTACGAGTCGGCGAGCCAGCGCTGCCTGACCTTGGACTGCCCCGTGGCTTGAACGGCAATCCCACCAGTAGAGTCTGCCAAGCGCTTATGGGACGCTGGCAGCCGGAGATCGCCCGGGTCGCGTACTAGAACTCGTACCGCAGTCCGAATTGCATGACCCGCGCGGGAACCAAGGTTCGGGAATAGTTTCCGAAGCCCTCGGGAAAGTAAAAACTCAGAGTATTCCAAGCGTCGGCATTGAACGAGACGCTGTTCGTCAGGTTGAATACTTCTGCGCGGAATTGGATGCTTTGACCTTCGACCGGCAGTTCGAATCGCTTGCCGATGGCGAGGTCCGCCGAGAACAAACTGTCGCCACGCAGATTGTTTCGCTTGCCGATCTCGCCGGGGTAGACTTGTCGGAACGAGTCTATTGCGGATGCAGGATCGCTGAACACGTTGGGGCCGGTGCCGCCACCGATCAGCCGGGCGCTAGATGTGTTGGTCTGCTGGGGTATGGGCCCTGTTGGCTCCGCGAAATGCTGGTAGCAGTAGCAAGTCGGCCAAGCCGGCCCGTTCAAGATGCTCAGCGGCATTCCGGATGTCTGGCGCCACAACCCGCTGAGCTGCCAACCGCCCAGCACCGCCTGGCCAGCAGGCCCCATGTCCGTAAGGAATCTCTTGCCCCTGCCAAACGGCACCTCGACTACCCAGTTGGCATTGAACTGGTGCCGCATGTCGAAATCCGACCACGACCGTTGTGCCTCTCGATCCCAGGAATTCAGCACCGAGAAGGTAGACCAGTACGTGTCGCCCGGAATCTGTCCGAAGCGGGTGCCGATGGAACGGCGGGCTCCGACCGAGACTAGGTCGCGAGACTCCGAAAGGGTGTAATTGAGGTCGAACTGAAAGCCGCTCGAAAACGACTTGCGCAACGAGAGTTGCATGGAATGGTAGTTCGCGGTGCCGAAGGATCTGAGGGCGTCGAAGCCCCAGAACTGCGGGTTCATGAACGTTCCCGCACCTAGGTCGCTGCAGAACGGCTGGCAACTCGAGTCGAGACTGTACAGCGCGGTTCCCGTGTCCGGGCTGTTTGCTTGAATGACACCGTAGACCGCTTGCGTCGCGGTCATGCCCGCATTCGCGGCTTGGCTGAAGGTGTTTTCCCAGAATGCAATTCTAGGAACGGATCCAGCCGGCCAGCCGGCCCGTGCGTATGTTTCGAGCTCGTGGAGCGAATCCATCAGGTACGCGCCGGACTGGGGATCCTTGAAGTTCGTGTATTGCGCCGCGGCGGTGTCGTTCGTGAGAAGCCTCCGACTTAGCCGGCCAACATAGCCTACTTCCACAAGGTAGCCGCCGCCCAAGTCCCGTGCGATCGAAGCCGTGGGATTGATGCTGTAAGGAGGCACGAGGCTGGAGTCCACGCCTTGGCTCCATGTGAGTCCAAAGGGATTCGGTGTGCCGGGCCCGCCCTGCGGAGGCGGTAGCAATCCACCACGCGGAATCGTGTTGGGTCCCTCGAATCGCGGGGAGGTCTCGATGCTGAACGACTGGTTCGTCACCTTGCTCGTGAGGCCGAACGCATTGCCGTCGAGCATCTGAATCATGCGCATTCCGAAGTTGTTGTAAAACAGGCCCCCGCCGATGCGGATTGAAGTCTTCCCGGGCCCGCCGAACAGTTTCCCGAAGAAGCCGTCCTTGGACTGAGGCGAGATGGCCACGGCCAATCGCGGGGAGAAATTCCTGTTGTGCGTGGGCCACAACGAATCGCCGTCGCCAGCCGCGACGAATCCGAGCGGGCCGGCCTCGCGAGTCGGGCTTCCGGCCTCGGCCAGTTCCAAGCGGCGGGCGATGAGTGCATCCAAGTCGGGTGTGATGTTGACTTGAAACCCGTTGACCTCTCGGATGGCGGGGGTGATCGACCACCGCGCGCCTGCCGTGACCGTGATGCCTGGCCGGACGCGCCACGTGTCTTGGAAATAGAACTCTACTTCCTCCCTCCCGAACGTCCTGGTGGCCGGTTCGCCCTCGGCGAGGGCATTGCCCGATAAGTCGAAGTTGTAGTTGCCGTCGATGAAGTTGATCAGGCCCAGCGCTGTCGACATCGTCTCGCGATAGACCCCCGTGTTGCTCGCTGGAACTGGAAGCCCGCGATCCAAATCGGGGGCATTGGTGAGCGCCCAAGCGGCCTGCTTGGCGAAATGAAAGCTGTTTCCGTAGTTCACGCGACGGTTTCGGACAGACCGGAATACGCCCCCGAACTGGAAACTGTGGGTGCCGCGCATGACGGAAAAGTCCTGCGAAATCGTCTGGACAGGAAGGGATGTGTTCAACGAAGTCATCGTGCCGCCGATAGTGTCGATGACGCTGTCGCCAAGGGCTACATCCGATGCGGTTTTCGCACCGGAGAGATTGATTTTCTGGCCAGTGTATCCGTAACGGAATGTGCTGACTATCCCCCCGCCGAACAACCCTGTGTAGCCGAATGCGAGTCCACGGCTATTGTCGAGTGTCGACTGGTTGGGGGCTCCACCGGGAAACTGGGGGGTTCCGCTGAAGCTGTCCCGCTGGTAGTTGCCACGCACGAACATGCGGTGGGCACCGTTCTTGTCTGCATTCCAATCAAGTTTCGTGATGAAGGTGTTCCACACCAAAGGCGTGGAAGCCGTGAAGCGGTATCCAGCCGTATTGAGTCCGTCTCCCTTAGACGAGTCGTTGGGAGCAGGGAAGGAGCGAAAATAATCGAGAGTCGCCGAATTCGGCCCCGTGCGGAGGGGGTCAATGTTGCTCCGAATGAATGCCGGATCCAGCTCCTGCACCGAACCGTCAGTGGCGCGGTACTTGACGAAGCCGTTGCGCATCGATTCGGTCGGAACGGTCCGCACGGCGATATCGTCGCTAGCATCGCGCCGTCCTTCGTAGTTGAAGAAATAGAATGCGCGATCCTTGATGATCTTGCTGCCTACCGAGGCTCCGAACACGTTGCGAATGAGCTTGGCACGGTCTACGCCCGCACTGTTGAGAAAGAAATCGTTCGCGGCAGTCTGCGTGTTCCGGTGGTACTCGTACAGGGATCCGTGCGTTTCGTTGCTGCCGCTCTTCGTGACGAGCGAGACCTGCGCGCCCGATGACCGGCCGAGGTCCGCGTTCGCGGTCGTTGTCACTACCCGGAACTCTTGGATTGAGTCCAAGGTGTTCCGGAGGACGCTCGTGAACGGCATGCCTCCGTTCTGGTCGTTCACGTCGACGCCATCCAAGGTCACATTCGATTGGTCGCTCTGCGCCCCGTTCACAGACCCATTGCGGATGTCTCCCACCTTCTGCGCGTCCTGCGGATCGGCGCTGATAAACGTGACTCCCGCCTGCAACGAGAGCAGACCCGCCGGGTTGCGCGCGTTGAGCGGCAACTGGCGGATGGGCTTCGTCCCGAACGAATTGCCGATTGAAGCGTCGGTAGTGTTCAACTGAGCAGCGTCAGCGGAGATCGTGACGGATTCTACGACAGTTCCGACTTCCAATTGGATCGGGAACGTAGTGTTGGTGTTGACGCGCACCTCCAAGCCTTCTACCATGACGTCCGAGAATCCCTCCTTGGAGGTGATGATGAAGTACGTTCCTGGCCTGAGTTGCGTAAAGCTGTAGTTGCCAGCATCGTCCGACGCGGTGGTTCTCTCCGAGCCATCTTCGATGTTGGAGGCGATGATTTCGACACCTGGAACCACCCCACCGGTGGTGTCTGTCACCGTGCCAAGGAGATTGCTCGCGCCAGACTGTGCCAGCAGGGGCTGAGCGACCGCTACGACGAGGCATATGATGCCAAGCAACGGGCGCGACAGAACTGGCCGTTTGGAGGTTTTGGATGAAGCTGCTCGCGTCATGAAGGGTTTCCCCGTGCAACTAGGATATCTCAGTTCAATGGAATAAAGCAATTCCCGCCGGTGGGGATCTGGCGCCGCTCGCCACGTGATCGAGATCCATCGAAATCGGTTAGGATATAAATCGTTTATTATCAATTATTTACGAGAGATGTGGATTATCTCGGTTCGGGTCTCGAGGCATCGATCAAGAGAGATCCCCCGAGCGAGGCACTGAGTCGATACCGGCTCGCACCGCACTACTGGACGCAGCTTGCGGGCAACTCGGCAGGGTCATGATCGCCGCCCGATCCCGCCACCTTCGAGATGGCGCGGACACCGTCGCGAGTGTGGTAGTGTTCGACTCTACGGGCTTGCTCGGGAGGCACGCAGCACCTAGGCCAACCTCCGTTGTTGAGCACCCGAACGACATGACAGACTCCCGCTCGTCGCGCCCGACCCACCCTAAGGCTCAGGCGCCTACATTCGCGTTCGGCAGCGCGAATAAGCCGTCAGCGACACCGCTCGCACGTGGCTTGGTTTTCGCTCTCGCCCTGGGCTTGGTCGCGGGCCTCTGGTCCGGCTGCGGCCGCGGCCCTGAGGTCGGGGACGATCCGGGCGGCAACCCCAACATCGTCTGGATCCTCGCGGACGATCTCGGATACGGCGATCTCGGCTCCTACGGGCAGGAACGGATCAAGACGCCCCACCTCGACCTCATGGCGGAGGAGGGCATGCGATTCACCGACGCCTACGCTGGCTTCACGGTCTGCGCCCCGTCGAGGAGCGTGCTGATGACCGGCCAGCACACAGGGCACACCCGGGTGCGACGGAACGGCACCAAGGGCTTGCTGGATGAGGACGTGACGGTCGCGGAGTTGCTCCGCGAGAGTGGCTATTCGACGGCACTGGTGGGCAAGTGGGGCCTGGGAATGGAAGATTCTCCAGGTGCCCCGTGGAGGCAGGGATTCGACCATTTCTTCGGTTACCTGAGTCAAGGCCACGCGCATAACTTCTATCCGGAGTTCTTGATGCGCAACGCTGAAAGGGTGCCGCTCGAGAATGTCGTTGAGCGGTCCAAGCGTTACGACGGGATGAGCGGCGTAGCGGTCAAGCGGGTTGACTACTCGCACGACCTGCTTGTTGACGAAGCACTGGGGTGGATTCGCTCGCGGGCGGAAGGGCCGTTTTTCTTGTATCTCGCCTTGACGATCCCGCACGCCAACAATGAAGCCGGTCGCCGCGACGGAGGGGGCGACCCGGGAATCGCCAATGTCGTTGGGGACCTTGGCGACCATCGCGAAAGAATAGGGATGGAGGTTCCGGACGCCGGCGAGTACGCGGACACGGACTGG
This sequence comes from Bryobacterales bacterium, assembly GCA_965242625.1. Classification (GTDB taxonomy): domain Bacteria; phylum Acidobacteriota; class Terriglobia; order Bryobacterales; family UBA6623; genus VXMF01. Next base: position 4,543,842 of record CBDEST010000005.1, read on the forward strand.
CCGGGCCCGCAGAAAGGGACGGCAGCGATGATCACTCGCATGGACGCCGACATCGGGCGGGTCTTCGCGACGCTGAGGGACCTCGGAATCGACGACCGCACGATCGTCTTCTTCAGTTCCGACAACGGCCCGCACGCCGAGGGCGGGAACGATCCGCATTTCTTCGACTCGAACGGTCCGCTGCAGGGATACAAGCGCTCGCTCCACGACGGCGGGATTCGCGTGCCGATGATCGTGCGCTGGCCGGACGAGGTTCCTGCGGGCTCAGTCACCGACTTGCCGTGGTACTTCGCCGACTTTCTCCCGACAGTTGCCGAACTCGTGGGCTTCGACCCACCCGACGGCATTGACGGACGGAGCGTTCTGCCCACGCTCTTGGGAGGCGAAGAGGACCGAGACGACCGTTTTCTCTACTGGGGAGGGACTCCTGGCAGGGCAGAGGCGGTGCGCTGGGGCTACTGGAAGGCTGTTCGCGAAGGGCCGGATCAGCCGTTGGAATTATTCGACCTCCGCACGGATCTTGCCGAGGAGCAGGATGTCGCGGACGAAAACCCGGAGGTGGTGGATACCGTCCTGGAATTCATGGACGGAGCCCTGACCGAGTTACCGTCTCCCTGAGCATCGGGTTCTTGCCATGCTGTCCCGCCGCGCGTGAGTTCGCAGTGTCCTCTGCACACTTGCCTGGCGCCTCGGAGCCGCTGCCCAAGGCTCCCGAGGTCAAGCGTGCGAGACTACCGCAGGTGATCGGATATGAAGGTATCGGCTCTGGCACTCGGACTGACTCTCGGTTTCCTGTGGGGCCTTGCAATGTGCTTGATCGGAATCGCCCATGCGATCTATCCGGACTACGGGCGGGAGTTCTTCGCGTTCATGAGCTCCATCTACCCGGGCATGTCGAGTTCCGGAACGGTCTTGAACACCGTCGTGGCCGTCGCCTACGGCGCGGTCGACGGATTCCTCGGCGGCTACGTGATGGCGGTGGTCTACAACTTCTTCGCCAGCAGGGTGGGCAGTCGCTAGCGCGCTCGATGGATCACCACTTGCCGCCGCTGCTGGGGTCTCCTGCGAGGTGCTGCCGCTGCACGGGGCGGGGGAGCGTACGTCGCGGCACTGTCCAGCTGCAGTGAATTCTCTATAATCCGTTACGTCGTGCGAAGGCGAGACTTCTTACCGGCACTGATGCTGGGGCCCGCGGCTTTCGGCACGGCTCGCGCGTTCGCGAGCCTGCCCAAAGCCAAGGTGACGCGAGTCCGCTTCTACCGGGTTTCCGACTCACGTCCAATCTTCAACCAGAGCGGCCACATCGTGACTGTCGAGACCGACGCCGGCATCACGGGCATCGGCGAGGGCGGGTCGCCGGACACGGTCCAACAGCTCGGCGCGATGATCATCGGCGAGGATCCGTTCCGCATCGAGCATCTCTGGCAGGTGATGTACCGCGGCTACTTCTACCCGCCGGGACGCGAGAAAATCCACGCGCAAGGCGCCATCGACCTTGCGCTATGGGATATCAAGGGCAAGGCATTCGGGGTGCCCGTCTGGCAGCTGCTCGGCGGCAAGACCCGGGACTACATCGAGTGCTACTCCACCGGCTTCCCGAGCCAGGGCTCGTTGCGGGAGACCGCCGCCGCCTGCATCGAGGCTGGCTTCCGAGCGTTCCGCACGGGCGGCGCTGGATCTCGCGGGAGCGAGCCATACCGGCATCGTCAGGCCGTGGACGAAACCGTCGCCATGTGCAAGGAAATCCGCGCCGGTGTTGGAGACGACGGCGACTGGGCAATCGACTACCACACGCGCTTCGACTTGCCGGACGCCGTGCGGCTCTCGTCCTTGCTCGAGCCTCTCCGCCCCATTTTCTGCGAAGACTTGGTGCGGTCGGAGAATCCGGATGTGTATCGAACGCTACGACCGCTGGTCAGGGTCCCGATCGCCGTTGGGGAGCATTACGGGGATCGCTGGGACGCGAACGTCTTGATCGAGAACCGGCTCATCGACTACTCGCGCGTCTCGATTCCCAATTGCGGGGGAATCACGGAGTTCATGAAGCTGGCGACGCTTTGCGAAACGCACTACGTCGGTCTCATCCCGCACTTCACCGGTCCGGTCTCCGAGGCGGCGCTTGTGCATTGCTGCGCTTCGCTCCCCAGTCCGGCGATCATGGAGATGACCGGGGGCAGCGCGAAGACGCACCCTCATCTTCCGGTTCATTACGATTTCCGGAACGGGAAGATGTGGCCGAATGACCGGCCCGGCCTGGGCGTGGAGTTCGATGCCGATCAAGCGGAATTGGTTCTGGAGGTTACCGAGCGTTCCCGTCCGATTCCATTGTTGCGGCGCCCCGACGGCTCGGTGACGAATTGGTAGGGATCCGTTCAGGTGGCTTGGACAGCCATTGGCGGGGCGACTGGCCATGAAACCCGTACACTCGCGGTGCAGCAGATGAGAAGGAAGCTCTTCGGCGAAATCGAGGTTGGCGAGACGCACGAAACGCCGGGAGTCACCGTGACCGAGTGGCATGTGATGAACTTTGCCGCGATCTCCATGGACTTCTTCGAGCTGCACACGAATGCGGAATACGCCCAAGGCACTCAGTTCGGCGGGCGCGTGGCCCACGGCCTCTTGGGGCTGGCGATCGCCGACGGCCTCAAGCACCGCTCGACGTTTCAGGTGGAAGCGGTCGCGTCCTTGCACTGGTCGTGGGACTTCGTCGGGCCTATCCACCTAGGCGACACGATTCGCGCCCGATTGCGGGTCGAGGACAAGCGCCTTTCGCGATCGAAGCCCGATCGCGGGATCGTCACTGTAGAGTATGAGGTTCTGAACCAGCGCGACGAGCTGGTCCAGAAGGGAAGCAACAAGATGATGGTGAAGACATGCTGACACGCAGGGAATTGTTTGTCGCGACGGGAGTGCCGTTCGCAGCTGGTGCGGCCGCCGCCAATTGGCCGGGGTTTCGCGGCCCGGACGCGACCGGAGTCCCGCAGAACGAGACCGGTCTCCCCTCCAGCTGGAGCGCGACTGAAAACGTCGCGTGGAAATCGGTGATCGGCGGCAGCGGCTGGTCGTGCCCCGTGGTTTGGGGAGACAACATCTTCATCACTTCGGCGCGAGGCGCGAGTCTTGCCGACACACCGCGCGGCGGCTTCTACGAGGGTGCCGTGGAGAGTCCGAAGCCTGACGACGAGTATCTTTGGAGTGCTCACTGCTTGGATCTCGGCAGCGGCGAAGCAATCTGGACCAAGGAACTTCATCGCGGCGTCCCGCGGGTCGGCCGTCACCGCAAGAACACCTACGCGTCCGAGACCGCGGTCACGGATGGCGAGCACGTGTACATGCATGTCGGCGACCTCTCCACGTGGTGCTTGGACTTCCAAGGCAACGTTGTTTGGTCGAAGGCTTGGCAGCCGGTCCGCACTCGCTGGGGTTACGGCACGGCTTCGTCGCCGGCCTTGCACGAAGGCAGGCTGTACATCGTCAACGACAGCGAGGACCAGTCGTATCTCGTCGCGCTGGACAAGGTGACCGGTAGGGAAATCTGGCGGGCCGATCGCGAAGAGCCGACAACCTGGTCGACGCCTTTCGTCTGGAACTCCGGCGAGCGGACGGAAATCGTGACGCTGGGACGGGAAAAGGTCCGTTCGTACGACCTCGACGGCAAGGTGCTTTGGGAACTCAGCGGACTCTCGTCGCTCGCCATCCCGACCCCGTTCGCCTCGGGCGGGCTGCTGTACGTGACTTCCGGCTACCACAACAGTCCGGAGCGCCCGATTTTCGCGATCCGGCCCGGCGCCTCGGGCGACATCACCCTCGCGGAAGGCGAGACATCGAACGACTTCATCGTGTGGTCCGTGCCGCAGGGCGGGCCCTACCATCCGTCGGGTCTTGTCTACCGGGGGTTGTACTACACGCTTTACGACCGGGGCTTCCTGACCTGCCACGATGCGCGGACGGGCGAGGAGGTTTACGGCAAGCAGAGGATCGACCGCGATACGGTCAATTTCACGGCCTCGCCGTGGGCCTACGATGGCAAGGTCTTCTGCCTCGACGAATCAGGAACGACATATGTCGTCGAGGCGGGGCCGACCTACAAGCTTCTCGGCACGAACGACCTTGACGAGATGTGCATGGCCACGCCCGCGATTACGCGCGACAGCCTTCTGATTCGGACGTACTCGAGCCTCTACAAGATTTCGGCGTAGGCTCGGTCTGCGCGCCGCTTGGGGAACGTGAGTTGCATTCAGGCCCACGGCGGCTGATCCGGCAGGAGCGCCTCGAATTCCTGGACGCGCTCGGCTTGGTACGCGCCTGCGTACGAACCGTCGAAGAACTTGTCCAGAGCTTCGTTGCACAGCCGGTCCCACGACTCTTCCTCGTGTCCGGGACACACCGGATAGAACAGGCAACCGCTGGCCTCGGCTGCCTTCCGGTCGCCTGGGGCGTCACCGATCATCAGGCGGCGATCCGGGGTGTAACGATCCCGTCCTGCCATTGCGTCGAGGTGCTCGGTCTTCTTGCCGAGTTCCTGGCCCGCGATGAGTTGCGGGTAGTGCGACAGGCTGTTTTCCTCCCATTCGCGTCGTAGTGCCTCCGCCGGCGTACCCGATACGACCGCCAGATCCGCATCGGCCACCACCCTGTCCAAAGTCTCCCGCACGAGCGGGAAGGGCGGGACGCCGAAGACGATGTCCTTGACCGCTGCGTTCACGGCGAGGCTCCAGTCCATGGTGAGATCGAGCAGCGGATCCGGGAACCGCTCGCGGTACGCCTCCAGCCCGGCGTTGCTGGGCGGGTACTCCGACTCGATGAACGCCTGCAGCGGCGAGAGATTGGGAAGCTCGATGCCTCGCGCAGCGGCTTCGGGCCAGCCCATGACCAGCTTCAGCGTCCGCACGCAGACCGGGAACCTGTTCATGCCCCGCGTCTTGGAGTACAGATTCGCGAACTCCCAAGCCCGGCGGGCGTACTTCGATGCCGCTTGGAGCCGCCAATGCTTGATGAACATCGGGGTGAAGCACTCCTTGTGCTTGATCTCCATCGAGTCGAACACGCAGCCATCGGAATCGAGTCCGACGAAATAGCTGTGACTGACGCGGAAGTCTTGGAGTGTCTGCATGGCGAATCGGATCGTGGCGGCGGCGAGGCTCTAGCGATTCCACTGGGTGTGGAAGACGCCATCCTTGTCAAGCCGACGGTAGGTGTGCGCGCCGAAATTGTCCCGTAGCGCTTGCAGCAAGTTCGCCGGCAGGAATTCCGACCGGTAGCTTTCGATGTAGGCGAGTGTCGCGCCGATGCTGGTCGTCGCCACGCCGCAGCGCGTGGCGATCTCTACTGCCCTGCGGAGAGCGGGCAGCGACTGATTCACCACGGCCGCGAATGCAGGATGGACGAGCATGTTTTCCATGCGCGGCTGCTCGGTGTACGCCTGCTTGATGGGATCGAGGAGCTTGGAGCGAATGATGCACCCCTGCTTCCAGATCCGCGAAACCTCCGCTAGATCGGTACCGAAGTCGTATTCGCGGGAGGCAGCTTGGATCAAGTGCAGGCCTTGGGCGTAGGAAGCGATCATCGCCAAATGCAGCGCATCGTGAAGGGTCTGCGTCAGATCCTCCAGTGAACCGTCGAAAGCGGCGTGACCGCCGTCCAGCACTCGGGAGGCATCGACGCGAGCGGTCTTGAGGCCCGACAGGATGCGAGCGTTGACCGCCTGCGACAGCGTCGGGATCGGGATCCCGAGGTCGAGAGCGCTCTGCGCGGTCCACTTCCCGGTACCCTTCTGGCCTGCCGTGTCCAAGATCTTTTCAACCAGCGGATCGCCGGTCTCCGCATCGACCTTGGCGAGGCACTGCGCCGTGATGTCCACGAGAAATCCCCCGACCTCCGGGGATTCGGTCCATGCTTGGAAGATCGCTTGGATCTTAGATGTCTCGAGACCTGCGGCCCTCCGCAGAATGTCGTAGACCTCGCAGATCAACTGCATGATCCCGTATTCGATGCCGTTGTGGACCATCTTCACGTAGTGGCCTGCGGAGTGTCTCCCGCAGTACGTCACGCAGGGGCCGTCGTCTTCGGTCTTGGCAGCGATTCGTTCAAGCACGGGCGCGATGCGGTCGTAGGCTCCTCGGTCTCCGCCGGGCATGATCGAGGGACCCCACAGGGCTCCTTCCTCCCCGCCGGAGATGCCGCAGCCGACAAAGTGCAGCCCGGCCGCCTGGACTCGCTTCGCCCGTCGGTCGGTGTCCGGGAAATGAGCGTTGCCGCCATCGATCAGCACGTCGCCGGCCTCGAGGTGTTCCATCAGGGCGTCGATCACGCGGTCCGTGCCCGCTCCCGCCGTGACCATCAACAAGACCCGGCGCGGACGGTCCAGGAGGGACACGAGTTCCGCGATGGACTGGGTTACCCGCACGTTCTTGCCGCTGGACTCTTCGCGCATGCGCTGCGCGTTCTCGTCGCCTCGGTTGTAGGCGACCACCGGGAAGCCGTTGCGCTCGATATTCAGGGCCACGTTCCGACCCATGACGCCAAGGCCGGCGACCGCGAAATTGTCTCTTGCCATTGGGATCTCCCTTGTTAGGACAGCGGAACCCCGTACCTGCTCGACAGGGCGGGTCCGGGGCGGAGGAGCAACTATTGCACTGACTGGCCGCTGGGACGCTAGATTGCCCGGACCGGGAACCGCAGGACAGTCAAAACACCATTGTAGGACATCGTTCGGCGATCGGGCGCATGCGTGACGCAACGAGTATGATGTTGTAGCTATGGCGCGGAAACCTGATCGGAAGGTCCGGCTGAAACAGCCGCTGGTGCGACGCGGCGGGGAGTTGCAGCCGTGCGGCTGGGACGAGGCCTTGGACCGGGTCGCCGGGGCGTTTGAGCGGGCACGGGATCAAGACGCGACGAAGTCCTTCGGCATGTTCAGTTGCTCCAAGACCACGAACGAGCTGAACTACGCCGCGCAGAAATTCGTCCGCTCCGTCCTCGGCAGCAACAACATCGACAGCTGCAACCGTACTTGACACGCCCCGAGCGTCGCCGGTCTGGCGGCAGTGTTCGGAGCGGGCGGCGGCACTAGCTCCTATCAGGAAGCCGAGCATACGGATCTCATCGTCCTGTGGGGGTCGAACGCCCGGGAAACGCATCCGATCTACTTCCACCATGTCCTCAAGGGCATCCGGAACGGCGCTTCGCTCTACGTAGTCGATCCCCGCCGGACCGGTTCGGCGCAGTGGGCGGATCGCTGGCTGGGGCTCGAGGTGGGCACCGACATCGCTCTCGCTAACGCTGTCGGGCGCGAGATCTTGGAGCAGGGGCTCGAGAACCGGCGATTCATCGAACACGCTACGAGCGGACTCGAGGCCTACAGGGAGTCCGTCGACGAATTCACGCTTGCGTTTGCGGAAAGCGAGACCGGCGTGCCGGCAGCCGCGATTCGCGACCTCGCTCGAACGTATGCGACCGCGCCCACCGCCCAGCTCTGCTGGACGTTGGGAATCACGGAGCACCATAACGCCGTCGATAACGTGCGGGCGTTGATCAACCTCGCGCTGCTCACCGGGCACGTGGGGCGTTACGGTTCGGGCGTGTGCCCGTTGCGCGGACAGAACAATGTCCAAGGCGGGGGCGACATGGGGGCTCTGCCCGACCGGCTCACGGGCTTCCAGCATGTGGAGAATGACGAACTCCGAGGGAAGTTCGAATCCGCATGGGGTTGCCCGATCCCGGCAACCAAGGGCTGGCACCTCAGCGGCATGTTCGATGCCATGGAGCGCGGGGAACTCAGGACGCTCTATGTCTTGGGAGAGAATCCGGTGAGTTCGGAAGCCGACAAGGGGCGGGCGTTGCGGCTGCTGCAGGGATTGGACTTCCTCGTCGTCCAAGACACGTTCCTCACCCAGACAGCCGAAATCGCCGATGTCGTGCTCCCGGCCCGCGCGGGCTGGGCGGAGTCCGAGGGCACGGTCACGAACAGCGAGCGGCGGGTCCAGCGGGTACGCCGGGCCCTAAGTTCCCCGGCCGGCGCCCGGGACGACATGCGCATCGTCTTCGACTTGGCCGAGCGGATGGGCCACGACTGGGGCGAACCGAACGCGGAAGCGCTTTGGGACGAATTGCGCAGCTTGAGCCCGATGCATGCCGGCATGAGTTACGAGCGGTTGGAGAAGCTCGGAGGCATCCAATGGCCCTGCTACGACCTATCCCATCCGGGCGAACTCTTCTTGCACGGGCGCTTGTGGGCCGAGCCCCGGATCGGCCCGCGCGCCCCATTCGGCGTCGTCCAGCACCGCCTGCCGGTCGACCGGCTTGACGCGGAATTCCCGATGCGGCTGACAACGGGTCGGCGGTTGGACTCGTACAACACCGGTGTCCAAACGGGACATTATGCATCGCCTCTGCGCTGGGGCGAGACGCTGGATATCTCGCCGGAAGATGGCGAGCGCCACGGACTTGTCGAATTCGAGCGCGTACGCGTGAGTTCGCGAAGGGGTTCGGTGATCGCGCCGGTCCGGTTTGATCCCAGCCTGCGGCCCGGCCTGGCGTTCATGACCACGCATTTTCCGGATCAAGTGGACACCAACGTCCTGACCGTGGATGCGGTCGATCCGAAGTCCGGGACGGCGGAATTCAAGGCGTCCGCGATTCGCATTGATAAGATGGATGCCCCCGCGAGCGGCGATTGATGCATGTCGACGCCAGCTTCGGACCATGCAGGCGCCCGTAAGGACACGCCCAGCGGCGCGTGACGACGAGTAACCGGCAAGTAGGTCTCCGTGGATCTTCACTTCACGTCCCACGAGCCGAACCAAGCCGAACGCGAGGCTGTCGATTCGATACTGGGCCCTGCGACATCGCGGTGGTACGGCGGCGAGCGGACAGTAGCCGAGGACGAGCGGACTGCGGAAGGCGGTCACCGCACCGAGGGTGCGCGACATCTCTTGCTGCCGGTATTGCACGCCATTAATGAGCGGGTTGGTTGGATCACGCTTGGCGCGCTCAATTACGCATGCCGGCGACTGGACGTTCCCCCTGCGGAGGCATACGGAGTCGCGGGCTTCTACGACATGTTTTCGCTCGCGGAGCGACCGCCGACGCTGGCAAGAGTTTGCGACGACATCGCTTGCCAAGCCAATGGTGCGGAATCGATTTGCGAGGTCTTGGAACGTTCACTCGGTCCCGTCGGCAATTCAGGGGGCGGCAACGGCCGCGGATGGGTTCGGAGTCCGTGCTTGGGCCTTTGCGAGCGAGCGCCCGCAGTGCTCGTGACGAAGGCGGGGGAACAGCCTGGTTGCCGCGTGCTTGCGCCCTCGCCGACATCCGTCGACGAGCTGTTCGGCGCGGTAGGCGCTGACCCGGAAATCGACGAACGACCGGTGGATCTATCCGTGCCGCAAGCCGGCGATTCGTCGCTCCAGTTGCTGCGTCGAATCGGCACTCCCGCGGGCTCGAATCTCGATGCCTACAGGCGGAGCGGAGGATTCGAGGCGTTCGATCTCGCTTTGGCCAAGGGCCCCGATTGGGTCATCGGAGAAGTCGAAGCGTCCGGACTCGTGGGGCGGGGCGGGGCGGCGTTTCCAACCGGCCGCAAATGGCGGGCGGTAGCGTCGGCCTCGGGGTCGAAGTACTTGGTATGCAACGCCGACGAGTCCGAGCCGGGGACGTTCAAGGACCGCGTCCTCATGGAAGGCGATCCCTACACCGTGATCGAAGCGATGGGCATTGCCGCGTTCGCGACCGGATGCACGCGCGCTTACGTGTACATTCGCGGCGAGTATCCGCGGGCGACCGAAGCGCTGCGCGAGGCGATCGGGGAGGTCGAGGAGGCGGGGCTCTTGGACCGAGCTTGCCCGATCGAGATTCGGCGCGGGGCTGGCGCGTACATCTGCGGAGAGGAAACCGCGCTCTTCAACTCGATCGAGGGCTACCGCGGAGAGCCGCGCAACAAGCCGCCCTATCCGACCGAGTCCGGACTGTTCGGGAAACCCACTGTCGTCAACAACGTGGAGACCCTTGCGAACGTGCCCCGGATCTTGGTGGGCGGTGGATCCAGCTTCGCGGCGGTGGGAACAGAGCGATCCTCGGGCACCAAGCTGTTCTGCCTGTCAGGACATCTCCGGCGGCCGGGGGTCTACGAGGCTCCGTTCGGCGTGACCGTTCGAGAGCTGATTGACCTGGCGGGAGGTGTTGCTGGCACGGGCAAACTGCAAGCGGTGCTCGTCGGCGGAGCTGCTGGTGCGTTCCTCAAGCCTGACGAGATCGACACGCCCTTCACATTCGAAGGAATGCGGGCGATCGGCGCGACCGTGGGCTCGGCCGTGGTGATGCCGTTCGACAGCCGAACCGATCTCCGACGCATCCTCCTGCGCATTGCCGAGTTTTTCCGGGACGAGAGTTGCGGCCAGTGCGTGCCGTGTCGCGTGGGAACGGTCAGGCAGCACGAGTTGCTGAATCGATTGCAGTCGGGAGCGCCGATAGGTTCGGTCGCCCAGGAGCGCCTGTTGCTGAAGGACATTTCCCAAGTGATGGGCGACGCGTCGATCTGCGGTCTCGGCCACACGGCCGCGAGCGCGGTGGACTCCGCACTGGCCCGATTCGATCTATATCCTAGGAGCGATCCATGAGCCGGCCAGCGAGCGACGACGCACCGAGTCTCCGCACACCCGTGCCTCGAGGGCCCGTGCCGGGGCCGCCCGAGAGCGACACCGATTCCACCGTCGAGGTCTTCGTTGACGGCTCGCCGGTGAACGTGCCGGAAGGGTCGACCCTCTTGGATGCGTGTCGCCAGCGCGGGGTCGACACGCCCACGCTCTGCTTTCTCGAGACGCTTACGCCCGTCAATGTCTGCCGAGTTTGCGTAGTCGAACTCGAAGGCTCCCGAACGCTCGTGCCCGCATGCTCGCGAAAAGCCGAGCAGGGCATGTCAATTCACACGGATTCCGAGCGCGTGCATCTGAGTCGGCGGATGGTACTGGAATTCTTGGCATCGAGCACGGATGTGTCCACGGCCCCAGAGTTGCGCGGGTACATGGAGCGGTACGATGCCGATCCGGAACGCTACAGCGACAGCGATCAGCCCGCATCGACGCAGGAGCAGCCCGCCAAGATCGACAACGATCTCTACCTCCGGGACTACTCGAAATGCATCCTCTGCTACAAGTGCGTCGAGGCCTGCGGAAAAGACGCGCAGAACACTTTCGCGATCGCAGTGGCGGGCCGCGGATTCGAGGCAACCATCGCGACCGAGTTCGACGTGCCCCTTCCCGAGTCAGCCTGCGTGTACTGCGGGAACTGTATCGGGGTCTGTCCCACGGGCGCGCTGATGTTCAAGACCGAGCACGATTTGCGAGCTGCGGGCGAGTGGGACGAATCCGCGCAACAGGCCACGGACACGATTTGCCCGTACTGCGGCGTGGGCTGCACCCTGACCTTGCATACGCAGCAGAACCGCATCGTGAAGGTCACGTCTCCGCTCGATCAAGAAGTGACTTCAGGAAATCTGTGCATCAAGGGCCGGTTCGGCTGGGAGTACGTTGATGCCGAATCCAATGCGTCGACAGAACCAGAGACGTCTACATGAGCGCTAGAGGCTTCTCCAGCGGACAGACCTGAATTGGAGAGTCTCGCAACGGTCACCGCCCTGAACGTACAATCTCTGCATGGCGAAGACGATAGGGCCGCTCTTCACGCTACTGGTTCTGATTGCCGTCGCGGCATTCTGGCGTACAGATGAAGCGACGCGAGCCCTGCAGGTCACGGCTTTGGCCCAGACGTCCGACGCGGCTGAGTGCATCGCACCGAGTCGCCTGACGCTGACGCTAGGGGTAGGCGACGATGCCGAAACGGATTGGAGCGGGAGTGCAACAGGATGGGTGACCGGAGACCCGGCGTGGAGCGCGAAATCGGTATCGAGTCCGCTCAAGCGCGGCAACGGCTCGCGAACTCCCCGGATCATTCCCGCTGACGTGGAGATCGACTTGCCGGCTGGTCCCTGCGTCTCGGCGCCGGAAGAGGATCGCGTCCTGCAGGTTGAAACAGCCCAAGGCAGTTTCGAGGTTGCCCCGCTGGTGGGGATGGGTTTCAAGCAGTACGCGCTCGATAGACGCGTCGAAGTCGCTCGCGGCCCGCTCGGAGTGCCGGTGGCCGACACCCGGATGGAGGAGGACTACCCCGATTGCGCTCTCCTGAACGACGGATCCGTGCTCTGCGCTTACGTCGAATTCGATCCGGGCCAGCCGGTGGACGGGCAGGCGGCGTTGGCGGGCGATTTCAGTTCGATCGAGTTCGATGGAGCCGGCGATCGGGTGGCACTGATCCGCCGCGTGGGCACGACATGGGGCGAAGCGACTTACGCGACCGGCGTGGGCCGCGACGTGTGGCGTCCCGCGGTATCCGCGTTACCCGCAGGCGGAGCCGCCGTGCTCTGGTCCGAGCAGCGCGACGGCAACTGGGACATTTACGCGCGTCGATTCGATACTCGTTCCGGCACGCTCGCCGAAGAGGAGCGGCTGACGACTGACCCGGGCAGCGACATCAATGTGGTAGCGAGCGGAGGCTACTACGCTTGGCAGGGGCGGCGGGGACTCGGATTCGACATATTCGTGAGTCGCTTGGGTGGCGAGCCCGCACTGGTTTCGTCCAGCGATGCGAACGACTGGCGCCCATCGATCGCCACCGATTCGAAGGGCGCGGCGTGGATCGCTTGGGACACGTACGATGTCGGGAACTACGACGTCAAGCTCCGACGCTTCGACGGACGCGAACTCGGGGAATCGATTGCGATCGCCGCCTCGCATCGCTTCGAAGCGCGTGCGTCGGTGGCCGTTGACCAAGCGGATCGGGTCTGGGTGGCGTTCGAGGATTCCGCCGAGGATTGGGGCAAGGACGCGGGCGACCGGTGGCCGGGCAAGCAGGCTTCGCCGATGTACGTGAGCAAGAACGTGCTCGTGCGGGTTTGGGATGGGGAACTCAAGCAGACGTTCGGTGCACCGATCGCTCCGCGGGTGGACTATCACCACGACGACCCGTTCGTTTCGACGACCTTGGAGCACCGGATCAGCATTCCGCGGCTTGCATTCGATGCGACCGGCGCGCCGTGGGTGGTATTCCGCAAGCATCCGCTCCAGACGGGCAGGGGCGAGCGGTGGAGAACCTACGCCGCATACTACGGTTCCAGCGCGTGGTCGGCTCCGATCGGGGTTCGGGAATCCGATCACCTGCTCGATCGCCAGCCAGCTCTGGTCGCCCTCCCCAACGGGAGCGTCCTCATGATCCTCGCTGGGGACAGGCGCGAGCAGAATGTCCGGGATCGACAGAACAGCGACCTGTTTGAGGCCTTCATCCAAGTCGACGGAGATCGAGCCAAGCCGAGGTTCAAGCGGGTCGATGCGACCGAGCCCCGACGGTCACGGCCGCCCGTTCACCCGGACGAGATCGCTCAGGTGACTCAAATTCGCACCAAGCGTGTGCGGGTTGCTGGTCAGACGCTGCGGTTCTTGCGCGGCGAGTTTCACCGGCATACCGCATTCTCCGCTCACCGGGATTGGGACGGGCCGTTCGAGGAGGTGTGGCGATACGGTCTGGATGTCGCTGACATGGATTGGATCGGACCCGGCGACCACGATTACGCGGTGGGGCAGGATTACATGTGGTGGCTGCAGCAAAAGGCGGCGGACATGTACCACAACCCGGGCGCATTCAGCGCGATGTACACGTACGAGCGCAGCGTCAGCTATCCCAGTGGACACCGCAACGTGATCCTGCCGCGACGCGGCATTCGGCCCGTGCCGCGGATGGCTGGCAAGCGACTCATGGAAGGAACGGAAGCGGACGGTTCTCCCGACATCAAGAACCTGTATGCGTACCTGCGACATTTCGACGCCATCTGCTCGTCGCACACCTCGGCCACCAACATGGGCACCGACTGGCGCGACTGGGACAGGAACGTCGAGCCGGTCGTCGAACTCTTCCAAGGCCATCGCCAGAGCTACGAACTCTCCGGCGGTCCGCGCGCTGCGACGGGACCGGAGGACACGATTCAGGGCTACAGACCCCGGGGATTCATCTGGGAAGCGTTCAAGAAGGGCAGACGGCTAGGCTTCCAAGCGAGTAGTGACCACGTATCGACGCACATCAGCTACGCCATAGTGCTGGCAGAGGAGAATTCCCGCGAGGCAATCATCGAGGGCTTCAAACGGCGGCACTCCTATGCGGCGCACGACAACATCATCTTGGTGGTGCGCTCCGGAGATCACCTGATGGGTGACGAGTTCACGAGTTCATCCATGCCGAAGCTGGAGATCGCCGCCGAGGGGACAGCTCCGATCGATAGGGTGGAAATCGTTCGTCAAGTAGGTGCCGAGCAGCCCGCAGTCGTCGCTGCGATGGAGCCGCGAAGTCTGCAAATCGATCTCGATTGGTCCGACCCGGCCGCTGCGGCCGGCGAGTGGAACATGTACTACGTGCGCCTCGAACAGCGCAACTCGGCTATGGCTTGGGCCAGTCCAATCTGGATCCGCTACGAGCCGTAGTCGATCACTTGAAGTGCGTGGAACGAGAACCGGCGGCTGGCGTCAGTGCGCCGTCAGGTTCCGGAACTCCTGGTAGCGCTGTTCGATTCCTTCGCGCGTCAGGTCGCGCAGCTTGCCTACCCCGAAGTCTTCGCAGCAGAAACTGCCCATGACGGAACCGTAGATCATCGCCCGGCGCAGGTGAATTAATTCCGGGGCTTGCGAGTCTCGATATCCGCACGATGCGAGATAGCCCATGAATCCTCCAGCGAAAGCGTCGCCCGCCCCGGTCGGATCGACCAAGTTCTCGAGCGGGAACCCCGGGGCGATGAAGCACTCGTCGGGGCGGAACAGGGTCGCACCGTGCTCGCCGCGCTTGATCACGACCGTCTCGGGTCCCATCGCTTGGATGCTTCGTGCCGCGGCGCGGAGATTAGCGAGACCCGAGAGCTGGCGGGCCTCTTGGTCATTAATCAGAATGGCGTCCCACTCCCGGATCGCCTTAGCTAAGTCTTCCGGGGTGCGCTCGATCCAATAGTTCATCGTGTCGCCGGCGACGAACTGACGCTCCGGCGCTTGTCCCACGACGAGCGATTGGAGATCGGGTTGGATGTTGCCCAGCAGAATGTGAGACGAGTCCCGGTACGAGGCCGGCAGGTGCGGACGGAAGTTAGCAAAGACGTTCAGTTCCGTCGTCAGCGTGCGACGCTCGTTCATGTCGCTCGAGTAGACGCCCTTCCAATAAAACGTCTTGCCCGGCGCGCGCTCGAGACCCTCGATGTCAATTCCTTGACGACACAGCGTTGCCTCGTCTTCGGCGCTGAAGTCGTCACCCACGACGGCGACCAAGCGCGTGTTGGTGAAGTGGCTGGCGGCGAGTGCGATGAAGGTGCCCGCACCTCCGATCACGCGGTCTACCTTGCCGCGGGGAGTCTCGATGCCATCGAAGGCAACCGATCCAACTACGAGCAAGGACATGGAGACCGGGGCGGGGAAGCTAGAGGTACTTACCCACCAGCAGTGCGTATTTCTCGCGCACCTGCGGAGGGATCGAGGATCGGTTCGTAATGATGGCGTTCTTCAGTGCAGATGCGTACGGGCTCGGCTTGTCCGGAATCCTCTTCACGGCCTCGATCGCGACCTTCTGCGCGTTGGCGGAATTCTTTGTGAGGTACTCGATTACGGTCTCGACCGTGACAGCGTCGTGGCCTGGATGCCAGCAGTCGTAGTCCGTGACCATGGCGACCGTGCAGTACGACATCTCGGCTTCGCGCGCGAGCTTGGCTTCCTGTAGGTTGGTCATTCCGATCACGTCCAGACCCCAGCTTCGATACAGGTTCGACTCCGCGAGGGTCGAGAAGGCCGGACCCTCCATGCAGCAGTAGGTGCCGCCGCGATGGACTGTGACGCCCGCGGCGTGGCACGCGGCTTCCGCCACGTCAGCAAGCGTGTTGCAGATCGGATGGGAAAAGGTGATGTGCGCTACCAAGCCGTCATCGAAGAATGTCGAAACTCGCCCCCTCGTGCGATCGAAGAACTGGTCGGGGAGCACGAAGTGGATCGGCTCGAGTTCCTCGCGGAGGGAGCCGACCGCGCTGAACGAGAGGATGTATTCGACACCTAGCTTCTTCAGTCCATAGATGTTGGCGCGGAAGTTCAAATTCGACGGCATGATGCGGTGCCCGCGACCGTGACGGGCGAGGAACGCCACGGGCCGGTCAGCGATGCGGCCAGTAATGAAGGCGTCGGAGGGGTCGCCCCAAGGGGTGTCGATTCGCACCTCCTGACGATCGACGAGAGCGTCCATTTCATAAAGTCCGCTGCCGCCGATGATTCCGATGCGCGTCATCTCGAATCAACTATTCTATCGTCGCGGGGCGGCTCCGCTCGGGCGGGGAGCCATGCGCCCGAGATAGGCGCGCGTCGGAGCGTGGATGGCGGACTGGTTGACACCGGATCAGCGGCGGTACGTGATGCAGTCCGTCAAGAGCAAGAACACCGGCCCGGAAATGGCCGTGCGGCGGATCGTGCATGGGCTCGGATATCGCTACCGACTGCACAAGAAGGGTCTGCCAGGCCGTCCCGACCTCGTGTTCGCGGGTCGCAAGAAGATCATCTTTGTGCATGGCTGCTTCTGGCACGCACACAACTGCCGGTACGGCCGGGCACCGAGTTCGCGACAGGAGTACTGGCTGCCCAAACTGGAGCGGAACAAGGAGCGGGACAGAGAGAACCGCGCCGATCTCGAAGCGCAGGGTTGGAAGGTCTTGACGGTCTGGGAGTGCCAGATCAAAGACACCGCCGCGTTGATCGAGCGGCTGACCGGGTTCTTGGACCCACCCGGTACGGAACGGCCTTCGTCGTCGCAAGAGGATCCCGGGAGTACCGGTTAACGACGCTCCGGACTCATCCTCGGACGGGCATCAGTAGTCAAGGGAAGTGTTTGCGCTAAGGAAGTGTCACTTGCGGCTCGACGCTTCGCCAGCCGTCGGTTCGTTGTCCCCAAGCTGTTGCTGCGGTCACTCCATCACCGCACGCTGGTCGGCGGTTGAGGCTCGGCGGATCTGAGCGAGCAGCCAGATCCAGAACTCTGACGGATGGGATCACGTTGGTAGTGTCGAGCATCCTCTACGGAGCCTATCTTGCGAGCCACCGCGCGACGCTCCTAGCCACTGCGCGTGCGAGATTGGGGGGAAGCGCATTGCCGACCTGTCGATACCGTTGAGTCTTGCTGCCTGCCAGGCGCCAATCGTCAGGGAACGACTGGAGCCTTGACGCCATGCTTACCGTCAGCCTCGGGTGCCCCTCGAAGTCTCGGGTTGGGGCCTCGTCCGCTACGCCGAGTCCATCGACACCAAGTCCCGCCCAAGCTCGTCGAGCCCTCGTCGGTCCAAGATCGGGCCCACCATGTTTGCGTGAACCACCGACCAGTGTTGGGGCAGGCTGATTCGCGTTCTCGGACCACTCACGGGCTCCTTGCCAACCGTTGGAAGCCATCAATTCGAACAAAGCTTGGCCGACGGTGCATCCAACTCCGCTTGGCCTGGGCCAGGAAAAATCTTGGCCGCCCAATCGGGCGACGAGGAAGGAACGAATTCGGGATTGCGGCACGCCTTGGTCGAGAGCATTCAAGAGGCGCCACTCTGACTTGAACCCCATGTCACCCAACTCCGCCTCGATGCCATCTCGGTACGTCTCGAACCTGCGTCCAAGCAAACCGCGGACATTCTCCACCACGGCGATCCGCGGCCGAGTTTCCGAAACGATCCGCATGAACGCAGGAAACAGATTCCTCTCGTCCCTGCCGCCGAGCTGCTGACCCGCTACCGAGAACGGGGGGCAGGGCAGGCCGGCCGCAACTACATCCACGCCATGCCAGTAGCGAGTATCGAACCTTGCAATGTCCGCTTCGATCACATTCCAATAAGGGCGGTTGATACGGATCGTCGCGCATGAATGCGGATCGAAGTCGACCAACGCGGCGTGAGAGAATCCTGCTGCCTCGAATCCGAGTGCTTGCCCCCCAGCCCCCGAGCAGAGTTCCAGAACTGTCGGCCTCATTTCGATTCCCTGTTGAGTGCTGCCTCACGCAGAGGTCGACTGTGAAAACGCGCGGACACGGCTACCTTGCAGCCAATGGACATGCCAATGATTCGACTTGTCCGAGCGCGCAATCCGACACCGATACATGCAACTCATTGATTTCTTTAAGAACATGATCGTATGTCACTGATCAAAAATAACTTCACCCGAAGTCTGATGACTTGTGCCCACCACCGAATCCAGTATACCACGACACTGTATATCAATGGATCCACGAGGAGAGCTCGACATGCAGCCCATGGAGTCGGCACTGGTCAGATCCAACTTGGGCAGGGACTTGGGCGGGCACTTACTTCAAATCGAACGATAGGGTAGTAACTGAGCATGGACATCAAGCTTCTGCTCGGGGCTGCATTGACCCTCCTGTGCGTTCGCGACGCCAAGTTGATCGCGTCTCGGCGTCGGCTCGCGGTCGCGTTCGTGCCTCTCGTGCTTGTCGTATCAGCGTGCTGTGGCTTGTTGGCGGAGAGGCTGTCCGCGACGGAAGCCGAAGCCTGGCTCCGCGACCCGCGCTTGTGGCTCCCGGCGACTGCGATTCATGCTCTGCTTGCGCTATGGGCGATAAGGCGAGGGAGATGCCAGCGACCGGCGGATTGGATTTCGGTCGCGCCGACACCGATATTCTGCATTGGGATTGTTAGTGCCGCTCGGCTTGCATTGGTCTACCTCGACGGAGCCAGCGGACTAGCGGTTGGCCTACTGTTCGGGCTGGCCTATGGGATCTTCGCAGCAGCGCTCGCGACATGGGCGGGTCTGACACAGCGCGGTCTCGCCCCGTTGCGCTTTGCCGCTGTCTCGCACTTCAGCGCGCTGCTGCTGATCCCCGCCGCGGGATTGGACCGGCCGCTAGACCTTCAGGGCGTGGACTGGTGGGTTACAGGAGTGGTGCTGGCGGTCGTGGGAGCACTCGTGGGAGCTTCTTTTCTCTGGCACCGACTCCGCAACCGGGCAGAAGTCACTGCCAAGTGACGCTGACAGGTTTCGTCCGGCTGCACTGGATGCTCTCGGTCATCCCAGCCGAGATCGTGGCGCACGCCGTGTCGGTGGCGGTGCGGACAGCCTCTTCTTCGGTCGTCCCAGACGCCACGGCGCAGTTCTCGCGACCTTCGAACTCCATGCAGACTTCGCAGGTGTATTGCTGCAGGCCGATCGTGAAGTACACCAAGGCGCCGATGACCAACACGATGAACACGATCGCTCCGATAACTGGTTTGGACATGTCGTTGCCTCGCTTGATCCTAGAGGTCGGCATTCTCCGGGTCTCGTCCGGAACCGTTTGACTTCACGGGCGGGAGACCGTAGGGGCGGTGTGCTGGTCCGGAGCCGCGGCCGTTGGTTCGCCCAGAGGCGTGGAACAGCCGACCCTCCGTTCCTACTGTAGCCGTACTCACGTCTGGCCGCCACCTTCGCGGGCGAGCGTCGATGCTGTCTTGGAATCCTTGGAGCGCATGTCACGAACTTGCGATCTGCACGGCGGGCCAGCGGATCGAAAGTCGTCCAGATTTGAATGCAGAGCCATCCAAGCGCGAGACCGGTCATGGCTGCGCGTGCCCGTTCCCGCGGTCTCGAGTGTGCCGTTCGCATGGGATTGCCGATAATGCGTCCATGGGAGTCTGCCCCGCGCGGTTGAGGAGGGAATCCGGGCAGGGTTCGCCGAGGCGCGATGATAGGAAGGTGACGCTCACGCGAACCACGATTGCTCCCGACTTCACGCTCTCGGACGCGGATGGCAGGTCGTTTCGCTTGTCTGACGCGTACCGCACGGGACCGGTGCTGGTTACCTTCTACAAGACGAGCTGCCCCACCTGCCAATACGGCCTCCCGTTTCTGGACCGGTTGGCCAGCGGCCTCGCAGGCGGTAGCGGCACGGCTGTGGCCGTGTGCCAGGACTCCCCCCGCGACGCCGAAATGTTCGCCCAAGAATTCGGCGTTTCCGTGCGCCAAGTCTTCGATACCGAGGCCGAGGGCTTTCCGGTGTCCAACCTTTACGGCATCACGCACGTTCCGTCGACGTTCCTGATCGACGAGTCAGCGACGATCCAGTGGGTCATGGTCAGCTGGTCGAAGGAGGATGTGGAACGGATCGCCCGTGAGTTGAGTCTGGAGCCGCCGTTTCGGCCGGACGAGAACGTTCTTCCGTTTCGCCCGGGTTGAGGCTCTCGGAACTAGCTCCGGTTCGGAGCTTCCGGCCCTCTTCGATCCGATCTGCCGGGCAAGCCCGCTGGATTCTCGTGGACGCGTTCCTTGCGTCCGTGACCCAACGCCGAGGCTAGTCCGACAGCCGACTCGCCGAAGCGGTCCCGCAATTCGTCTACCGCGCGCAGCGCCCGCGACAGCTTTTCGTTCCGCTTCGGCGCGAAGAGGTCCCCTTGATGTAGCGGATTCCCCTCGAGCGTGCCGGCATGCACGCCCAGCAGGCGGATAGCGCGGTTCGCGTTGTGATACGTCGCGTATAGCGATCGGACCACATCCAAGATGACGGCGTCGAATTGAGTTGGTTCCTCCAGCGTCCGGGCGTGTGTCTGGGTCGTGAAATCCTGATCGCGGATCTTGACTTGGATTGTCCGGGTCCAGAGCCGTCGCTCGCGCAAGCGGCGCGCTACGAGCTGCGACAGCTTCGCCAGAGTGGCATCGATGAACGCTGGATCGCAAGTGTCTTCCAGAAACGTGGTCTCGTGACTGATTGACTTGGGTGTGTCGCCACGCGAGAATCCCGGACTGAACCAAGCGCCTCCATCGACCCCTTGCGCCTTGCTGGCCAATGCCAGGCCGGACTTGCCAAAGTGGCGCTCGAGGAAGTCCTCGCCTTGGCCAGCGGCCTCGCCGATTGTGTTTACGCCCAGCTCGCGGAGCTTCGCGCGCATCACCTTCCCCACGCCCGGCACGCGAGCCACGTCGAACGGCGCCAGGAACGCGGCTTCGCAGCCGTTCGGAACGAAGAGCACTCCGTTCGGTTTCGCCATGGCCGATCCGATCTTGGCCATGACGCGCGAAGACCCGATGCCGATCGAACAGGGCAGGGAGGTCTCCGACGCGACGGATTCGTGCAGGGAGTGAGCCGCTCGCAAGGGAGGGCCGAGCAATCGATGCGTACCGGTCAGGTCAAGGTAGGCTTCGTCGATAGAGGCCATTTCCACGAGGGGCGAGAATCGCTCGAGGGTGGCCTTCACTTTCCGCGACCACTCCATGTAGGCGCGTGGATTTCCATCCAGAAAGATCGCATCCGGACAGCGCCGGTACGCCTCGCGCAACGGCATGGCAGACCGGACTCCGAACTTCCGCGCGGCATAGGATGCCGCGGCCACGACTCCGCGCCCGCCCGGCTTCCCGCCGACCACGACCGGCTTGCCCTTCAGAGCGGGATTCGAAAGTTCCTCGACGGATACGAAGAACGCGTCCATGTCGAGATGGAGAATCACCCGTTCGGACTGGCTTGGCTGGCTCACTTGCTGACGTATTCATTGTCAGCGATAAAAAAGCGAAGGTCAAGTTCTTCCGACTTTGAGATCCCGATTCTGCGGGACGAACGCACTATCGGAGCGCGGCGCGGTTCGGGCACCCGGATCGTGAGAGGACTATCCAACAGGTCGGCTCCGTAAAGCTCCATTCCGATCGAGAAGGCCATGGTCAGCTTGCCCGGCCCGTTGGCGAGATCGGCGAGTTTGCGAGCGGCGGGCCGGCGTGATCGCATGCGCTCGATTCCGGCGAGCGGTTCCACCGCCCTGATCAGAACGCAGCCCGGACTTCCGTCGGGTTCGACAATCACGTTCAAGCAGCAGTACATGCCATAGATCCGATAGACATAGGCATGGCCGGGAGGCCCGAAAATCACCTTCGTTCTGGATGTCTGGCCCGCGCTGCTGTGGGCGGCTTGATCGCCTTGGCCGAGATAGGCTTCGGTCTCGACGATGCGGCCCGCAACCAGACCGTCCCCCGTGTCGTGAATCAAGACCGTGCCGAGCAGCTCACGAGCCACTTCCTCGGTCGGCCTCGCGAAGTACGAGCGTCCGGGAATGCGGCTTGTCGCGATGATGTCAGCCGGGCTCAAGTGCCTAGTGTCCGTCAGCCAGCGATGGGCCGCACCCGCCGACTTCGGATCTGATGCCCGCCGCTTCCGGGGCTGCGCGAGCAATGCACCACGTGCCCGGAACTGACACTGACGCTGATAGCTTCTACGTTGCGAGCCCCAACCGTCGAAGGAGTGCCTCTGGATCGGGATCCCGGCCCATGAAGTCCCGGAACAGTTCCTCCGGTTCCGCGCTGTTGCCCCGGGAGAGTATCGTCCGCCGGAAGTCCATGCCGACCGAGCGGCTGAAGATCCCTTCCTTTGCGAACCTCGTAAAGGCATCGGCGTCCAACATTTCGGACCACTTGTACGAGTAGTAGCCCGCGCCGTAACCCACGGGTCCGGCGAAGAGATGCGTGAAAGCCGTGACCATCGCGTAATCGGAGGGCAGGTCCGCGGGCGCGTGCGCTTGCAGAATCGCCCGGGCGAATTCCAGCACGTCGGTCTGGCGGTCCGATTCGGCACTCTCGCGACCCGCATCGACCTGGCCAAGGATCGCCGCGATTTCTTTGAACGAGTCACTCTCGGGATCGAACTTCGTATGTAGCGCGAGGTCGAGCGTCGCGAACCCGATTTGGCGCATTTGGGTGTTTGCGCTGCGAAAGTTGCGGGCGCGGTTCATCTTCGCGAACAGATCGTCCGGGATCGGTTCGCCTGTCTCGTAGTGCCGGGCGAACAGGTCCAAGGCCTCGCGCTCCCAGCACCAGTTCTCCATGATCTGCGACGGGAGCTCGACCCAGTCCCAAGCGACGTTCGTGCCGGACAGGCTCTTGATTTCGACTCGGCTCAGCAAGTGGTGCAGCAGGTGTCCGAACTCGTGGAAGATCGTCTCGACCTCGCGATGCGTCAGCAGGGAGGGGCGGCCCGGCGTCGGCGGCGTCAAGTTGCCGCAATTCAGGCCTAGGTGCGGCGAGAAGCCGCCATCGACGGGCTCGCCGGTGATCAATGAGTCCATCCACGCGCCATCTCGCTTGTTCTCGCGCGGAAAGTAGTCGGCATAGAACGACCCGAGATGGCTGCCGTCGGCGTCCAGCACTTCATACGCATCGACCGCCTTGTCCCAGACTTCCACGCCCTCGCGCCTGCGTATGCTGATGCCGTAGAGGCGTTGCGCAACTTCGAACATGCCGCGCAAAACCCCCTCGTAGGGAAAGTACGGTCGCAGGTCTTCTTCGTCGAAGTCGTAGAGTTCCTTGCGCATACGCTCGGCCTGGTAGGCGATGTCCCACGGCTCGAGCGACTCGCCTGCGAACTGCTCGAGTTCTCTGTTCTCGCGATCGAACGCGGCCTTCGTGCGATCTCTCAGGCCGTTCACGAACGCCCAGGCCTTCGCCCCGCTCTTGGCCATCCGATCCTCTAGGACCAAGTCGGCGAAATCCCCGTAGCCCAGCAACTTCGCCTGCTCCTTGCGCAACTCCAGGACCCTGAGAATCGCTCCCCGGTTGTCGAATTCGCCGCCGGCGGCGCGCATGCTGAACGCCCGATAGAGCTGCGCCCGCACCTTCCGGTCATCCAAGTAGGTCATCGCTGCCAAGTAGCTCGGGGCTTGGAGCGTGAAGCGCCATCCGGGTCGGTTCTTGGAAGCCGCGCTCTCGCGAGCCGCCTCGATGGCGGTTGGCGGCAATCCCGCAAGCCCGCTCTCCGATTCGATGTAGATGTCGAAGGCGTTGGTCGCGTCGAGCACGTTTTCGGCGAACTTGGTCGTGAGGCGGGCTAGCTCGATATGGATCTCCAGCAGCCTGGCTTTGGCTGACTTGTCGAGTTCCGCGCCGCTCCGCCGGAAATCGCTAACCGTCTTCTCGAGAAAACGACTTGCCGTGGGATCTAGATCGCGAGTCTCATCCGCGGTCGAAAATGCGCGGATACGCTTCCAGACGCCCTCGTTCAGGGGGATGCCGGAGAAGAACTCGCTCACCTTGGGCTGCACGTCGTTGTACGCCTTGCGTAACTCCGGATAGGTGGCGACGCTCTCGAGATGTGCGACGACACCCATGGCGTAACCGAGTTCTTCGCCTAAGCTCTCCAAGGCGCCCAGGGTGTTGGCGTAGGTCGGGGGACTGGTGTCCTCTGCAAGTGCCTTGAGGTCGCGACGCGAGTCCCCGAGCAACTGATCGATCGCGGGCCCAACATGCTCGGCCCGGATCTTCTCGAACGGCACGTCGAAACGCACCTCGGTCAGCGGATTAGTCATGGTAGGTGGAATCTCTCAGCGTATCAGCGCACCCTTCGGAGACTCCGCGCGGGCGTGCCGCTGGCTGTCGGCGGTGAATGCCCGGAGCGAAGGCCCCGAGACTTCGCGATGAGGTCGTCCAAACTAGAGGACATGGCTGCGCTCGCCTTCGTGAAAGCACACGGTGCCGGCAACGACTTCTTGATCGTGGAAGCGCGGGCGGCGGAGAGCATCGGAATCGGCGAGGGCGACCTCTCGAATCTTGCCGCGCGAATCTGCAGCCGACGCTTCGGCGTTGGTGCCGACGGTTTGGAGGTCGTCGACGATTCGAGCGTCGGTGAAGCTGCTGCTCGAGTGCGCCTTTGGAACAGCGACGGGAGTGAAGCCGAGATATCCGGGAATGGCACGCGATGCGTTGCAGCGTACCTAGCGGATCGAGGGCTCGCGCGAGAATCGTTCTCGATCGAGACGGGTGCCGGAGTCAAATCTGTCCAGAGGGTTCGTGCGGACCCGCCCGACTACGAGTTTCGAATGGTCTCGCAGGCCAGCTCCTGCCGAGTCATTGACAGTTCAATCACCCTCAGCGCGGACAATCGGGATTTCGTTGTGACGACAGTTGATGTCGGAAACCCGCAGTGCGTCTGTCGAGTTGAGTCGCTGGACTTCGACTGGTCCGCCTGCGGAGCGGCGCTGGAGTGCCACGAACGCTTCGAGAATGGCGCCAACGTATCGTTCGTGAGGGTGGCCTCCGACAGGCGGGGCTCGCCGATTCTGGAGGCTCGATTTTGGGAGAGGGGAGCTGGCGCGACCCTCAGCTCAGGAACCGGGGCTCTAGGCGCGGCCATTGCGGCGCGTCATCGGAAATGGATCGACGGCAGTGTTACGGTCCGTACGCTAGGAGGAGAGCTGGTGGTCGACTGGGACGAGGGAATTGGACTCACCGGACCGGCGCGAATCACCGCTCGAGGCGTGTGGGAGGTCGGAACGGTCGATGTGCTTTGATGGTGCAGCCATGAATCGAGTTGTTTGCCTCGTCGGCGCAGCCCTGTTGTTTGCACTTGTCCTGTCGGCGCAGGATCGCGCTGATGGCGGGGTGCTGACTCAGGGGCTCGCTCAAGAGACTTTTTCCTGCGGCGCCCTGCCGAAGCGTTGCAGCGGGCCCGCTCGGCGCTTCATGGAGGCGCGCTGCGGGATCGTTACGGCCACTGACGGAAGGCGTCTCCAGGTGCCAGCGGTTCCGGCCGAAGGCCCCGATCCCACCGATCTCTATAACGACTGCACCGGGGAAGGGCACAATGCGGCGCACCTCGACGAGTTGAAGACCGTGGTGATCGACCCGGATGGCGTGGAGATCACGGGCTACCTGTTCGGGGACAACTATTACGAGTTGTACGTCAATGGCACGATCGTGGCGAGGGATCCGATCGGATTCATTCCGTTCAATTCCGGCGTGGTGCGCTTCAAGGCCAAGCCGCCGCTCACGTTCGCGGTCAAGTTGGTGGACTGGGGCACCCACCTCGGTGTCGGCATGGAATACGATCGCTGGAACGTCGGCGATGGAGGCTTCATCGCGCGCTTTAGCGATGGGACCGAAACGAATGCGTCGTGGAGGTGCCGCGCGCACTACATCAGCCCGCTGGCGGACGGAGGGTGCGTGCGGGAGGGTCCGGATTCGTCAGCGTGCCCCGAACGGCCTCCCTGCGTCGAACGCGATCCGGAAACTTGCCGTGCCTTGCACTTCGCGGTCCCCGAAGACTGGGCTTCGCCGGGCTTCGACGATTCGGAGTGGCACGCGGCTTCGACTTACCCCGCAAGCGCGGTTACGAACCAGCGCGCCTACCGGGATTACGCGGAGAAGTTCGGGACGGCGGATTTCATCTGGTCGCACAACCTCGACCAAGACAACCTCGTGCTCTGCCGGGGGCGCGGCGAAGGCGGCCGCTAGGCTCGGAATGCGCAGACTGCAAGGCGACACCGCCCCATTCATTCGTCGGTCTGCTTCGCCTGTCCGTTCACGAGGCGCAAGCTCTTGCGACCGTTGAGGATGTCGATCAAATCCTCGCCGACTAGTGCAAGTGCGCGGGGATCCAAGATCTTGGATGCGGCGAGCGATTCCACATCCTTGAACTTCCCCCGCAAGAGGTCGAGCATCGCGTCGTTGGCGACCAACATGCGAAGCGGAACTCCGTGGTCGGCGGCGAGGGCGTTCAGGAAGCATCGCAGAACGATGAGTGCTGCGGACTCTTTCAGGGTCGGCCCGCGCTTGCGCTCCGGGCGGACGTAATCCGCATGCGGGGACTTGATTCCCCGCTTGATCGCGCCCAAGACCCGATCCACGCTCCGCGGGCGCTTCGAAATTCCGAGTCCGCGAAAGTCCTCGAGTTCCTTGGCGCTCGCGGGCCGCGCTTGGGCGAGCTTCAGCAACACCTTGTCTTCGGCCAGCCACCGGCGCGGAATGTCGAGCCGCCGGGCCTCTTGCTCGCGCCACTTGATCAGTTCTTGCAGGGCGCTGAACGCGACGGGGTCCAATCTCCTCCCATCAGCGAGCTTCGCGGCCAACGCATTCGCGTCGAAATGCGCCTTGGCGAAGTCACCGGCTCTAGCTGACAGGGAGCGCGCCCAATCTTCCCGGCCGGACTTCTCGAGCCGCTTGATCAAAATCTCCGCGGCCTCGATCAAATGCGCGACGTCAGCGGCGGCGTACTTGAGCATCGATGCGGGCAAGGGTCGCTTCAACCAGTTCGTGCGGCTATGGCCCTTGCCGACTTCCACATTCAACAGCTTGTGTAGCAGGGTGGAGAGACCCACTTGTTCGCCCAATCCGCACAGGGACGCCCCGATGGACGTGTCGAAGACCGGTTCGGCGACTATTTGGTATGTCTCGAACAGGCAGATCTGATCTTGGTCAACGGCGTGGGCGACTTTGAGTATCCGGGGCGAAACCAGCAGGTCGAGCAGCGGCTTCATGGCCTTCGGGGACAGCTCGAGAGGATCCAACAGCCAAGTCCGCTCGGAATCGGCGATCTGGATCAGGCCGAGGCGGGGCGCGTAGGTGCGCTCCCAAAGGAATTCCGTGTCGAAGGCGATGGTCGGTGCCTTCGCCAGTTCGCGGGCGACTTCGGCAAGCTGGCCCGGGCTGTCGATGTACGGAACGGTAGTCTCGGACGAATTGGTCTTAGAGCGGGGCAAAGGGCTGCGTTACGTCTATAGGTGTCTGACCCGTAAGCATATCACTGCCATGGATGGTCGGGCGGCCGTTGGTGTCGGATGGGTTCCCGGGGATCAACGGACCGGTGCAGTTCGGACTCACCCGACGCCTACGATACGGGGCGCGAGCGCAGGGCATCGCCGTCGGCCCGCAAAGCCAGCCAGTCGGTGGACGTGCCGAAACCGCTCATGACCGCCGCGCCTATGGCGATGTTCCAGACAATGGCCATGAGCAGCCATCCGATCCCCGGGACCATTTGAATGAACACGATCATCGCTGTGGCCATGATCGTCGCGGTGAGCGGCTTGAAGCGACCAAACAGGTTGCGGCCGATACCGAAGGTCAATCCGCAGTAGCCCACGACCGTGAGTACTGCCAGCACGAAGAGCGCGGGGAGCGACACCGGCAGCAGCATGGCTACCATCAGCGCGGTCACGAAGAGCGCGAAACAGGTGCCGAGACCGACGAGGAAACAGGCCGCCAAGCTACCGGTGAAGGTATCAGCGATCGTAGTGAGCCTCCGTGTACCGAGAACTAGGTAAGCCACAACGTTCATGATCGCCAAGGCGACCAGCGCGATCAGGAAGAAGACTGCCAGCGCCGCGCCGGTGACTCCGGCCAGCCAGCGACCGAATGCCCGCCCGCCGACTTGGTTGATCCCGCCAGCCACCGAGGTTTCGGAGGCTCCTTCGACCTGACCTCCCACCGCGACGACTTGACCGCCTACCCGTGCATTGGGGTCGCCGAGGTCGAGGCTGCTATCGATCAGCAGGACATCTCCATCTAGCTGGTTGTGCAGCAAGAGCTTGCCCGAAATGACGAATGCGCCGTCGGTGATGGGACCGTTCGACGAGATCTCGCCGAAGATCACGCCAACCCCCTCCCCAATCGTGCCGTTGTTCTCCAACTGGCCGAGGATCACGATTCCCGAGCCTTCGACAGTGCCCTCGACTCGAATGGAGCAGCCGATGCAAAGCGCACTGTCCAAGGTCTCGTCCGCGCCCACCACGAACGACTCGCCGATCATCACGCGGCTCTCCGCGAATGCCACGGTGACGCAGAGCAGGGCAGCCGTCCCCAGCGCGAGCGGAGCGGCAACTCTTCGGGGCAGCCCCCTCACGTCGTCCATCCTACACCACCGTCGGGCTGCCCAAACGGATCCGATGCTCAGTTGAACCCCGAGAATGTCCCTGTAGACCGTCTGCCGGTTGATGCTGCACGAGCAAATTCGGTTCAAGCCGGTAGGCGAGTTCAATCGGTACCTGCGAAGCACACTGATAGGTATCTCGGCAACTTCGCCCACCAACGGATCCCTACGCCATGAGAATCGACTCCATCGAACAGGGTGTCTGTCCGGCCACCTCGAAACTGACTGCAACGATTCATCCGAGAGGCCCTTCACGGGCCTGGCAGGTTTGCTGCTTGGAGAGGCTGACCTCACCCGCGCTGTACTGGGCCACCTCGAACGGCCGCGAAGAACTCCCGGAGTTCAATGTCGTTACGAGACATCACGACCGAATCGGGGGGAATGCGATGCCAGAGTCAGAGGCCATGCGGAAGATTCGGCGGGAGCGGGTTCGCAAGATGGCGGAGCTGCTCAAGATCCGGTACGACAAATTGAGAGAACTGCGGCGGCCAGTTTCGCGCCGGCGTGCGCAGCGATGGGCCGATCCGTCCAGTTGCGCTGGGCGGGACTCCGATCAGGGTCGCGACATGCACTGATCGAACTGCTCGTTGCACAGCGTGATCGTTCGGGGAGGGTCTCCTCGTACAGAGGTTGTAACGTGATCGGCGATGCATCAGCCACTGTGGCAAATCGAGAGCCGGCCGCAAGCCGCAACTCTCGTGTGGACCGCCGGTAGCAGATAGGGCGCGGCAATTCGGCAAGGGAGAATGCGAGGGACTCTGCCGGACTGAGCGGGGGTTCAACACCTCCGTCTTCACTTGGATGAACTACCGCCCCCCTCTCCGTCATTTCTTTCTGTTCCGGTCGTTCCAAGTCTGCGGATTAGCTAGCCCCCTTTCGCCCGGCCTTGGCGTAGGACGGGGGCCAATAGGGGGCTCGATCCCATGATCGGGCCTGTCCCGCCGGTCCCTGTTCCGCCCGTCCTTGGCCCTTTGCAGCTCGTCAAGCCGCTTCTGGGCTTCGGCCACCCCCTCCGTTGCCGCTGTTTGCAAGAACGCCAAATTGGGAGTCTCATTGCTTGGCGCAGCATGGCGGAGATACTTTCGCAACAGCTGATTCGCGCCGGGCAGACCGTTGCAGGCGGCTCGACTGAGCCACTCCGCAGTCTGCCGATAGTCACGTTCGACCCCCTCGCCAGAAAAATAGTTCTCGATGGCCATCATCGAGACATTGCCCGGGTCCTCTTCTACCGCCAGACATAGGAACCGCAGATCACAGGCGCTGCTTCGCCGAGCCGCCTCTTGAAGATGCTGTCGCAGCAGTTCCTTCGCGCCCAAGACAATGGCATCGAGACGTCGCAACAGTTCGTATGCGCCGGGCTCATTGCGTGAGGCGGCACGATTGAGCCACTCCGCAGCCTGCCGATAGTCACGTTCGACATCCTCGCCGAAGAAAAATTTCTGGCCGAGTAGTTTTTGGGCCGCGCCCACGCCCGCTGCTGCCGCCGCTTGAAGTGCCTCCAGATCGTCGGGGACGCTATGTTGCGCGGCATGGGGGAGAGCCTGTTGCATCAGTTCCTCAGTGTAGAACTCATTGAACGTGGAACCAAGGCTCAGCTACATCACGGCTCTCCGTTAGTCCCGTGGAGTGTGTGCTGCAGAGTCGGGCCGCCGCGCTAGCGCGGGTTATTCAAAGAGAAACAGGCGGCCCAGGGTAGGATAGTCGCGGCGCGCGGCGGCGGCAGTTAAGCCCAATACTGTCAACTTAGGCGTGCAGACGGTCGATTTTGGGCCGACAAGTGTAGGCTCCTGCGTTACTGGATTGAGTTGCCTCGTGCTTAAGTTGACAGTATTGCAGTTAAGCCCCCCTATTCATTGGTGCGCATGCCCCAAGCAGAGTTTGGGCCCGGCAGGCTGTTGTTCATTGGCGAGGCTTCCCCGGAGGCTCTCCCCCACGGTAGATTCCATTCAATCGCCACCCCGGGCCGCGGCCGCGCGACCCGAGGAGGATACCCATGAAGAACGCATCCAAGCGTCCCGCGGATCAAGACGCCCGCGAGCGGGCGCGCAAGAGCCGCCGCCGCGCGGGCCGCAAGGCGCGCGCGGCGGCCGGCTTGCACGAGCTGCCCGCCTTCCGCCCGCACGCCGCGGGCATCGACCTGGCCAGCCGCGAGCACTGGGTCTGCTGCCCGGCCGCGGAGGGCGCGGGGCCCAACGTGCAGAAGTTCGGCACGACCACGCCCGAGCTGGAGCGGCTGGTCGCCTGGCTGCAAGCGGAGGGCATCGAGACGGTGGCCATGGAGAGCACCCACGTGTACTGGATCCCGCTCTACGAGCTGCTCGAGTCGCGGGGCATCGAGCCGTGCCTGGTCAACGCCCGCCAGATGCATCACGTGCCGGGGCGCAAGACCGACATGGCGGACTGCCAGTGGCTGCAGGTGCTGCACAGCCGCGGCCTGCTGCGCGGCTCGTTCCGCCCGGACGAGACGATCACGCGCTTGCGCGCGCTGCACCGGCAGCTGGCCAACCTGGTCGAGGAGCGCTCGCGGTTCGTGCAGTGGATGCAGCAGGCTCTGGATCAGATGAACGTGCAGGTGCATCACGCGGTCAGCGACCTGACCGGGGAGAGCGGCATGCGCATCGTGCGCGCGATCGTGGCCGGCGAGCGCGACCCGGGCAAGCTGGCGGCGTTGCGGCACCGCGGCTGCCGGAAGAACGCGGCGGAGTTCACGGCGTGCCTGACCGGGACGTGGCGGGTGGAGCACCTGTTCAACCTGGACCGGGCGCTGCGCATGTACGACGCGGTGCAGGTGCAGATCGACGCCTACGAGCGGCAGCTGCTGAAGGAGATGGAGGCGCTGCAGCCGGAGGAGCGGCGCGATGCGGAGCCGCCGCCGCATCCGAATCCGCGCAAGGAGGCGTCCCTGAAGGCGAAGGGACAGCAAGCCGAGCGCACGGCCCTGTGGCGCGTGACGGGTGTCGACCTGACGCGCATCGACGGGATCGGCACGGGGGCCGCGCGCACGATCCTGACCGAGGTGGGAGCGGATCTGAGCGCGTTCCCGGACGAGAAGCGTTTCGCCAGCTGGCTGCGGCTGACGCCGCGCACGGCGATTTCGGGGGGCAAGCCGCTCCGCGGCAAGCAGGCCAACGGCAAGGGCGCGTCGCGGGTCGCCGGAGCGTTGCGCATGGCGGCGCTCTCGCTGCAGCGCTCCGACTCGGCGCTGGGGGCGCACTTCCGCCGCATCGCCCGCCGCAAGGGGTTCACGGTGGCGGTGTTCGCCCTTGCGCGCAAGCTCGCGACGCTGGTCTACCGCGCGCTGCGCTACGGGCAGGAGTACTTCGACATCGGCGCGGACCAGTACGAGGAGCTATACCGCGAGCAGACCGTTTCCAACCTCAAGGCGTGCGCCGCTTCCCTCGGCTACAACCTGACTCCCCAAACCACAGCCGAAGCCGCTGCTTAAGCAGGTCCCGAGGCACCGGCCCAAGGAGTTGTTTCACGGTAGGAGTACTTCGACATCGGCGCGGACCAGTACGAGGAGCTATACCGCGAGCAGACCGTTTCCAACCTCAAGGCGTGCGCCGCTTCCCTCGGCTACAACCTGACTCCCCAAACCACAGCCGAAGCCGCTGCTTAAGCAGGTCCCGAGGCACCGGCCCAAGGAGTTGTTTCACGGTAGGAGTACTTCGACATCGGCGCGGACCAGTACGAGGAGCTATACCGCGAGCAGACCGTTTCCAACCTCAAGGCGTGCGCCGCTTCCCTCGGCTACAACCTGACTCCCCAAACCACAGCCGAAGCCGCTGCTTAAGCAGGTCCCGAGGCACCGGCCCAAGGAGTTGTTTCACGGTAGCAGGTCCCGAGGCACCGGCCCAAGGAGTTGTTTCACGGTAGCGTGAAAGGAAAGACGAGAGGTCGCCGGATCCTACGTGCGCCCCTGAAGAAGAGCCAGTGTGATTTCAGAACGGTGGTTCTGGGAGCGAACGTCACTGATTTGCCTACAGCGGCTGCTGGAGAGTCGCGATTCCCAGCAGCAGTCGTCGCAGGCCCAGATCCCGTCCTTGCGGGTCGTACCACTCGCCGGGTGCATGCGCGTTTCCGCCTCGCCCGCCACAACCGAGCGCAACCGTGGGTATCCCAGCGGCGAGGGGGATGTTGGCATCGGTAGACGCACGGTCGAATCGCGACGTGATCCCGAGGTACGCGTCGACCGCTTGGAAGCACTCCGCAACCGGATTCCGCACAAGCGCTTCGGCTGCGGGTCGATTGCCGATCAGACGCAACTGAAAACCCACGAGCCGGTCGGTGGCGCGTTGATTCTCGGCCAGCACCGCAGCGCGGCTGCGCTCCTCGACCAGTTTCGTTGCCGCGCGAAGCGCAGCCTCGTCTTGAGATCGGATGTCGATCTTCGCCCGCGCTACGCACGGGATCGCGTTCACACTCGTGCCGCCTTGGATCACGCCGACGCTCAACGTGGTCTTGGACCGGGACGCCAATGGAGATTCGGTGATGAGCGTGATGGCCCTCGCAAGCGCGTGAACCGGATTCGCGCGGCCGTAGTCGTTCCAGCTATGGCCGCCATGTCCCTCGATCACCAGTTCGAATCGACGACTGCCAACTGCGGCGGTCGTGATATGCCCGAGAGACGCGCCATCGACCACAAGATAACGATCGATCCGGTCGGCGTACGGCGAGTGTTCGGCGACGTACCGCATGCCGTGAAGATTGCCTTCGCCCTCCTCGGCAACGTTCGCAACCAGCAGCGTGTTGCGCTGAGGCGTGTCGACAGGCGAATCCTTGAGCAGCTTCGCGAGGGCCAGTAAGGCGGTCAGTCCGGTGCCGTTATCGGTGACACCCGGTCCGCGCATCGTTCCGTCGGGCTCGACTCGGATATCTTCCGGCCGCGCGGGAGCGAGGATAGTGTCCATGTGCGCCGTAACAGCGATATACGGCAGCTTCTTCGAGTAGACGAGCGGGACTACGACATTGCCTGCGGCGTCGATACGAGGTTGATGTCCCAACTCCGCGAAGACTTTCCGAAGGTGCTCGGCCCGATCCCCTTCCCGGAACGTCGGGGCGGGAACTCGGCACAGCTCGAGATGCTGTCGATTCAGCCACTGGGTGTCCCTGACTGCTTGCTGTAAGGCGCGGCGCACGCCGGCTCGAGACGCCGCCTCGGCGATGCGATGGCTCCAATCCAAGGGGTGTCGATCCTGATTCGTGGCACCAAGCTGACTGACGGTCGCCATCTCTGGGAGTGTAGCAACCAAGTCGGTACCCGTTGGGAGCGACACAGGCGTGCTAAGTTTCAGGAGTGAACCGACTCGCCATCCGCACGAACCGCCCTCTACGCGAATGCATGCGTGCTTGGACACTGCTCCTCTGTGCGGCGCTGCTAGGGGTGCCGGTCCTGTCCGCCGCGGAGTACGAGGCTAACTGGGAGTCGTTGGACTCCCGACCCACTCCGGAGTGGTTTCTCGACGCGAAATTGGGCATCTTCATCCACTGGGGCGTCTACTCCGTCCCGGCCTTCGCGTACCCGGACTCCTACTCCGAGTGGTATTGGCACTCCCTGAAGGCGTCCCAAGAGGGCCGCAACGAACGGCAGCGGCGGAACGCGACGGCAACCAGGGAGTTCCACAAGAGGGTCTACGGCGAGGATTTCGCCTATGCGGACTTCGCGCCACTCTTCAAGACAGAGATGTTCGACCCCGCCCAGTGGGCGGATCTCTTCAAGCGTGCGGGAGCGCGTTACGTAGTCCTGACCTCGAAGCATCACGACGGCTTCGCGTTGTGGCCGAGCGCCGAAGCGAGCCGCACGTGGGGACGACCGTGGAACAGCCTTGAGGCCGGGCCGCGACGAGACCTGCTTGGTGACCTAGGAGACGCTGTCCAGGGTGCAGGGCTCAAGATGGGCTTTTACTATTCGCTGTACGAGTGGTTCAACCCGCTCTGGCTGAGCGACAAGGATCGGTATATTCGCGAGCACATGGTGCCGCAGTTCAAGGACGTGGTGACGAAGTACCGGCCCTCGTTGATCTTCAGCGATGGAGAGTGGGACCTCGAGCACCAGCGATGGGGCAGCACGGAACTGCTCGCTTGGCTCTTCAACCAAGCTCCCAGCCGCGACGAAGTCGTGATCAACGACCGCTGGGGGAAGGGGATTCGGCACGAACACGGCGGCTACTACACGACCGAGTACGGCGCGGGCATGGCCGACGGCTCGCATCCCTGGGAGGAGAACCGCGGCATCGGCCACTCGTTCGGATACAACCGGAACGAGCCGATCGAGAATTACATGACCGGCAAGGAGCTGGTCTGGGTGCTCGTGGACTTGGTGAGCCGGGGCGGCAACCTGCTGCTTGATGTCGGCCCGACCGCGGACGGCCGCATCCCGTTACTCCAGCAAGCTCGCTTGTTGGAACTCGGCGACTGGCTGGCAGTCAATGGCGAAGCGATTTACGGTACGCGACCTTGGCGGATCCCGGCGCAGTGGACATCCGGGAAGCGGCCCGAGCAGGGTTACAAGCAGTACCGACAGGAGTACGACATCTTGAAGCTGGCCGGATTGGAGCCGCAGGACGGCATGGCACGCAAGATGGCCTTCTTCACCCGGAAGGATGACGACCTGTACGCGATCGTGCCGGGCCTCCCGAAGGGATCGCTGAGACTGGAGGGAGTGCAACCGTCCCCCGGGGCAAGGGTGACGATGCTGGGTCGGCCCGGTTCGCTGGACTGGAAGCAAGCGGGAGAAGAGGTAACGATTTCGATTCCTGCATTGACGCCCGACGAGGTTCCGTGTCGGCATGCCTACACGCTCAAGATCGAGTCGGCCGCCGCGGCGTCGGAGTGACGGGTGCCCGCATGCAAAAGAGCTTCGACGTCGTCGGTGTCGGACTGAACGCTACCGACACGCTCCTCTTGGTGCCGCGGTTTCCGGCATACGGCGGCAAGGCTCCGTTCGTCAAGGAAATCCTCTCGCCCGGAGGCCAGGTCGCGAGCGCGATGGTCACGTGCGTCAAGCTCGGGTTGCGAACCAAGTACATCGGCAGCGTGGGCGATGACGAGCGGGGACGGATTCTCCTCGAGAGCTTGAGGGATGTAGGGATCGACGTTGCCGACGTGCAATCGCGCCGGGACTGCCCCAATCAATCGGCGTATATCCTCATCGACCAGACGACAGGGGAGCGCACGATCCTCTGGCAGCGCCCGGACTGCCTCAAGATCGAGCCGGCGCAAATCACTCCGGAGCAGATCCATTGCGCGAAGCTGCTGCACATCGACGGGCATGACACGGCCGCGGTCGAGCACGCCGCCCGTCTCGCCCGGGAAGTCGACATTCCGGTGACGGTCGACGTGGACACGATCTACCACGGGTTCGATCGCGTGCTGCCGTACGTGGATTACCTCATCGCGAGTACCACATTTCCGACCGAGTGGACCAGCCAGCAGGATCCGTTCCTCGCTCTGGAGTTGATCCAGAAGGAATTCGGCATGCGCGTCGCGGCAATGACGCTCGGACCGTATGGCGCCCTGGCGTTGGTCGACGGGCGATTCCACTATTCGCCCGCGTTCGTCGTGAACTGCCGGGACACCACCGGAGCCGGAGACGTGTTCCACGGCGCGTTCGGCTACGCAGTCATCAAGGGCTATTCCATTGCGGACACGCTCGAGTTCTCGAACGCCATGGCCGCGCTGAACTGCAAGGAACTCGGAGCGCAGGGCGGGGTGCTGGGATTCGATGCGGCGCAGACCTTGATCGCGAGCGGGGAGAGGCGCTCCAATCCTGACTTCGCCGATCGGTGCTCCACCACCTGATCGCGGCCACCGGCAATGATTCCGCTGCGAGACCACGCTCCGGAACGCAACCTGCGCCCGTTCATCACGTGGATGCTGGTCGCGGCCAACATCGCGGTATTCGCCTACCAGACCTGGCTCGGAGTCGAGACGCCGCGGGCTCTCGCCGCCTTCGTGGGCTCTTTCGCGGTAATTCCCGAACGCGTGACCTTGGCGCTGGCCGGGGACGCACCGTTGGTCGGTGGTCTGCTGCCCGTAGTCACCTCGATGTTCCTGCACGGGGGATGGCTTCACTTGCTCGGCAACGTGTGGTTCCTGTGGATATTCGGCGACAACGTCGAGGATCAACTCGGCCATCGGAAATTCCTGCTCTTCTACTTGATTTGCGGCGTCTTGGCCGCGGCCGCTCAGATCGTGGCGGATCCGAACTCGCCGGTGCCGATGGTCGGCGCGAGCGGAGCGATCGCCGGCGTGATGGGCGCCTACTTGATCCAATTCCCGACGGCACGAGTCACCGTGCTGCTGCCGATCTTCGTGTTCTGGACCACGGTCCAGTTGCCCGCGTTCGTGATGCTCACGGCGTGGCTTGGCGTGCAGGTGCTGAGCAGCACGGGCGGCGGCAGTGGCGGAGTGGCCTGGTGGGCCCACATCGGCGGATTCGTGGTGGGCGCGGCCTTCGTGCTTCCGCGACTCGTGCTCCGACGCGGTCGGCGACGTTAGCGGTAGTTTACTGGGATTCCTTCCTCTGGAGTGCAAGGAAACCAACCTATGTGGTTGATTCTAATCGGTTTACCTCTGACCTCTCACCCCTCGATTTGTATTGCCCTATATGGGAATGGCCGGATATTCGCGATTCGTCCAAGTCCCCACCTAACTGCTTCAGTGCCCTTGCTCGCCAGGGGATTTGCTGCGACAGGGTTGGGCCGCCAAGGGGGCTGGGTAAGACGCCCGCAGCAAACCCTTGCTGCGAAACGGATTACAGCCTCGCGCCCGTCCGTTCTCAGGAAACTGTCGCTAGAGTTCGGTAAGCGCAAAGGCATTCAACTGCAGTTCGGTGAACCTTGCGGATGTCCGGGGTGTTCCATGCACCTCCAAGCCAGCGTAGGAGGTGGCCCAGCCTCCTAGGTGCCGGGAATCGGCTTTGCCTAATTGCGAGGGAGCGCGCCAGACTCCTCTAGTCCGGCAATCCGGGCCCTCAACGCTGCCTCCCGGGCCTCTGATTCGCGCTGGGCTTGTGCTGCGGCTTCTGCCCGGCTATCCGATTCCAGCCTTCGTTCACGCTCCCGCTTCTGTTCGGCTTCTGCCTTCAGCCGTTTCTTGCGCTCCCGCTCCTCGCCGGCTTCTGCCTTCAGCCGCCCCTCGCGCTCCCGCTCCTCGCCAGCCTCTGCCTTCAGCCTGCCAGCTCGTTCTTTCAGCCTGCCAGCTCGTTCCTTCCGGCGCTCCCTTGCGTCCTCGCGACCCGTTCTCAAGTACTCCTTGACCACCGGGTCCCACAGCCGCAACCGCTGCCCGTCAAAATGCTGTTCCAAGCCCAGCAGCGGGCTTTTCACCACGAGCAAGCCATCGCTCCGGCGTTCCGCCGGCAGACGCCGGTACCGCCCCTTCACCAACTGGAAGCCTTGCAGGCGCGGGTCGTGCATCCCGCCGTGGGGGGCGTACAACCAATACTCCGCCACACCCCACCGCCGGTACCGCGCTTTCTTCTCCGTGGCATCCTCTTGCCACGTGCTGTCCGAGCCGAACTCCCAAATCACGTCCGGCGGCTTGCCCACAGCCCAGATGCGGTACGTCTTCTCCACCGGCCCGCGCATGTCGAAGGTCACGAACACGTCCGGCGCCAGGCAGCTCGTGTTGTCCCCCTCCTGGTCGTAGACCAGGATGTCGAAGCCGACATACACGTCGGGCCGACTCGCGAAGCGGTCGTCCAAGGCGTGCTGGGTCTCCAGCATCACCTGCCCCTGCTCGGGGCTGGAGATCAGCGCAATGCCGTTCTCGCAGGGGTATTCGACCGCGTCCCGTTGCGGAGGCGCGGGGGGCCGGGCCAAGCGGCGTGGCGTGGGCAGCAGCGGCGGTTGCACGACCGGCACGGGGGGCTGTACGTCCGAGGCTGTCGCTCCGGGGACGCTCTGCTGGATGCGCTTGACCGGCATGGAATTCGGCAGGCTGCGTGAGCCGCAGCAATTCAGTATAGCCCGCTGAGGCCGGAACTCGACGGAGCGATGCAGGGCTCATGACCATTGACTGCGACCTCCGGTTCTAGCGGAAGTTAACCGAGAACGGACAGGCGCGAGGCCGTCATTCGTCACGCAGCAGGGGATTGCTGCGGGCGTATTGTCCAGCACTCCTGGCGGCCCAACCCTGTCGCGGCAAATCCTCTGGCGAGCAAGGGCACTGAAGCAGTTAGGCGGGGACTTGGACGAATCGCGAATATCCGGCCCTTCCCGTACAGCGCAATTCGAATCGAGGGGTGAGAGGGCGGAGACAAACCTATTAAAATCAACCACATAAGTTGGTTTCCTTGCATCCTAGAGGAAGGAATCCCAGTAAACTACCGCTAGTCGCGTTGGAACGGGCATCGGGTCGCTGGCATACTGGATGCGGGGATGCTGCCGGTCACGCTGTATTCCAGACCCGGCTGCAGGCTATGCGAGGACGCACGACGCGAACTGATCGCGGCGGCTCCTGCAGTGACGATTGAAGAAGTCGACGTCGACACGAACGCGCAGCTGCGCGAGCGTTACGGCTGGGACATTCCGGTCGCGGTGCAGGGGAATCGCGAACTCTTCCGCCATCGTTTCGACCCTGCCTGCCTCGAGCTGATCCGCATCACCCGGTGAATCATGACAAAACCTGACGGCTCCTTGGAGCGGGCGGTCGAACTGGCGACCTCGAACATCCGATTCGGAAGCGGAGTCACGCGAGAGCTGGGAGCGGATCTCGCTGACCGGGGCTTGCGCAACGTCATGCTGCTGACGGATCCGTTCGTCGCCGACCTCCCGCCCGTGCAGACCGCGCTCGCGTCTCTTGACGAAGCCGACATACGGGTGACCGTTTACAAGAACGTGTCGGTCGAACCGACCGACGCGTCGTTCCTGGATGCGATTCGGGTGGCGGAATCGGTCGGGCCGGACGCCTTCGTTGCCGTGGGTGGCGGCTCGACGATCGATACCGCGAAGGCAGCCAATCTCTACTCGACCTATCCGGCCGACTTCCTGACCTACGTCAACCCGCCGATCGGAGCGGGCCGCCCCTTGCCGGGTCCGCTCAAGCCGCTATTCGCGGTGCCGACGACCGCTGGAACCGGGAGCGAGACAACTGGCGTGGCGATCTTCGACTTTGTCGAGATGCATGCCAAGACCGGTATCGCGGATCGCGGGTTGAAGCCGACGCTGGGGTTGCTCGATCCAGACAACACGCGCACACTTCCGCCTGCCGTGGCCGCCTCGACCGGCTTGGACGTGCTGTCCCACGCGATCGAGTCGTACACGGCGATGGACTATCGCTCGCGACCGGCGCCCGCCCGCCCGAAGTACCGGCCTGCCTACCAAGGAGCCAACCCGATCAGCGACTTGTGGGCACTCGCGTCGCTGGGCATGGTTCGCACGTTCTTGCCGAGAGCGGTCGAAAACCCTGCCGACGACGAAGCGCGAGGCATGATGCTGCTCGCGGCGTCATACGCCGGGATAGGGTTCGGGAATGCGGGCGTTCATCTACCGCATGGGATGTCCTACCCGGTCTCAGGGATGGTCAAGAAGTTCCGGATGCCCGGCTACCCGACCGATCACGCCATGGTGCCGCACGGTGTGTCGGTGATCCTCAACGCGCCCGCAGTCTTTCGCTTCACGGCACCGGCCAGTCCGGAGCGTCACTTGGCCGCAGCCGCAACATTGGGCGCTGAGGTCGGGGGAGCGGATCCCCAAGATGCCGGCACGGTGCTGGCCGACATCATCGTGAAATTCATGCGCCGCTTGGGGGTGCCTTCGGGTCTGGAGGCGCTGGGCTATACGGAAGCCGACATTCCGGTGCTGGTGGAAGGCACGCTCCCGCAGCACCGCGTGACCAAGATTTCGCCGCGGAAGTTCTCGAACGAGGAACTCGCCGGGATGTTTCGAGACGCGATGCGGTCTTGGTAAGCCGCGACTCCCCGCTGTCACCGCGACTCCTCGGGAATCGACCGGCTAGCGCACTCGCTGTCTAGGGCGGGGGCCAGTTCGCGTCGGATCGCTGGGCGGCGAGAATCGCCGCTCCTTGGGTGACCACCGCTTCCCGCAGTTCCGATGGCACTAGCGTGTAGCTGTCTCGGAAGTAGGGAACCACGAGCGGAGCGATGCGGTTTCGCACGAGGTCTAGAAACTGCGGACTTGCAGTCCCAAGTCCGCCGCCGACTACGATGCGCTCCGGCACGAGCAGGTTGACGGTGGCCGCCAGAGCTTGCGCCAGTCGCTGCGCCGCGTGTTCGATCACTCGGCCGGAGAAGGTATCTCCGGCCTCCCAGCAGGCTACGATTCGCTCGCTGGGAACCGCTTGGCCGGTCGACGCGCCCGACGCCAGGGCAGAACGGCGCCATTCCCCGGGATGCATCTCTGCAAGCCAACGACAGAGCTTGGTCAGGCCGGGGCCGGAGCAGAGCGCCTCCACGCATCCTCGATTGCCGCAGCAGCATTCCGGTCCGTCCGGTTCCACGACGATGTGACCGATCTCGGCCTCGCCGCGATCACCGAACGCTTGAATCCGACCGTCTCGGACGAATCCGCCGCCAACGCCCGTTCCCAGCGTGACGTAAAAGACCGATTGCGCTCCCTTTCCAGCCCCGAAGTGCGCTTCCGCGAGTGCTGCCAGCTTGCAGTCGTTCTCGACGAATACCGGCACTCCGAAACGCTTTGCCAAGTCACTCGCCACGTCCTGTTCTTCCCAGCCCTCTTCGTGCAAGCACAGGTGGGGCCTGTTGGCAGGGCGGAGCACCGTCCCTCCGAATCCGAAGCCGATCGCTTGCAGGTCGTCATTCGCGACTCCCTTGCGCCGCAATAGCTTCTCTGCTGCCTGCACGACCCGGTGCAGGCTCTCCGGGGCGCGGTCACCCGCGCCGCGCCGTACCGTGACGGTTGAGCGAAGCCTTGCATCCAGTCCCGCCAGACCGGCGACCAGCTTCGTGCCGCCGGTCTCAATTGCCAGGTACTGCTGGGATGTGCCCATGCTTGCCAAGCCAAGCCAACATAGCTCGATATGCCTCCCCTCGATGGCTCCATTGCCATTTGGTTTCCCTTGGCAACCGACCGAAACTCACGCCGAGCCGAGGGAAGTGGAAGAGTGGATCGTATCCGAACCCCCCGCGGCCCGAGTGGCGGTGGAGTATGAGGCCCTCGACTTCGCCGCGAAATGTCTCGACGTGTGCGCCTTCGCGCACGAGTGTGATCGCGCATACGAAGCGAGCCGTGCGCTGCTCGCGCGGCACGTGCTGCAAGCGGCGCAACAGCAGTCGATTGTTGGTGAGGTCGTCGCTGCCTTCCCCGGCGTAGCGCGCGGACAGGATCCCGGGCGCTCCGTCCAGAGCATCGACCTCCAGCCCGGAATCATCCGCGAACAGCCATTCCGCTCGCTCGGCAGTTGCGTAGCAGAGCGCTTTCTGGAGGGCGTTCGCCTCGAAGGTGTCGCCGGTTTCCGGACAGTCGCGCGGGGCGCACCCTCGGATGCGAAGTCCCTGTCCAGCTCGTTGGAACTCCAAGAGCTTGTGCTTATTGGATGTAGCGCATGCAAGTTCGAGCATCGAATCAGATACTCACCAGTTGGCGCTGGGCTGCGATCAGCGCGTTGATGCCGCTCTCGGCAATCGCTAGCTGCGCGTCGAGCTGCGACTTGGAGAACGTCCGTCCTTCGGCGCTGGCCTGGACTTCCACGAATTCGCCCGCCGAATTCATTACCACGTTCATGTCGACTTCCGCTCTCGAATCCTCGGCGTAGCAGAGATCCAGCATCGGCGAGTTGTCGACGATGCCGACGCTGATCGCGGCGAGATGGTTCCGGACGGGGTTCGTCGGAACAGTGTCGTATTCGACGAGCCCCTTGGCAGCGATCGCCATGGCCACCCATCCACCCGTGATTGCCGCCGTCCGGGTACCGCCGTCGGCCTGCAAGACGTCGCAATCGACAATGATCGTGCGTTCGCCGAGGGCCTTCATGTCAACGACAGCCCGTAGCGACCGTCCGATGAGACGCTGGATCTCGGCCGTCCGCCCGGAGGGACGGCCGCGCTCGACCTCGCGCTGCATCCGAGTCGAGGTGGCCCTCGGTAGCATCGCGTATTCCGCGGTGACCCAACCTCTGCCTGAGTTCCGCAGGAAACGCGGCACGGTGTTTTCGACAGTCGCCGCGCAGAGGACCTTGGTGTGGCCCACCTCGATGAGGGCGGATCCCTCGGCGCTGATCTGCACGCCCGGCTGGATCCTCGCCTGCCGCGCTTGGTCCAACTGTCTGCCGTCGCCGCGTGTCAAATCGTATTATCGCCAGCCGCAGTCAGTGGGTCGGGGATCGCGCGGCCGCAGCGCTGGTTGACTTTCGTTCTCGCACGCAACCTCGAGATTGGTGGGAGCCGACGCAATGTAGTACGCTAACGCAAGCCGAGCAACCTCCGCGGGCCAACTCTCCCATGAATTTGCCCAACGTATTGACGCTCTCCCGAATCTTCCTGGTTCCGCTGCTGGTCGCGGTGCTGCTGCGCAGCGACGCCGTGGAACTGGATACGGGGTGGGTCGTGTTCAGCCGGGAGATGATCGCGCTCGCGATCTTCCTTGCCGCCGCGCTGACCGACCTGCTGGACGGCTACATTGCGCGCCGTCGGCGGCAGGTCACGTCATTCGGCAAGCTGCTGGATCCCATCGCGGACAAGCTGCTGGTATCGGCTGCCTTGATTTCGCTGGTGGAGTTGGGGCGCGTCGAGGCTTGGATGGTCGTGTTGATCGTCAGCCGCGAGTTCGCGGTGTCCGCGCTACGCAATGTCGCGCTCACCGAGGGGATCGTGATCGCGGCCAGCGATTTCGGAAAGGCCAAGATGGCGACGCAAGTCGGCGCTGTCTCGCTACTACTGCTTGCCCCGTATTCGCGGGCGGTGGAGCAGGCCGGCTACGTCGCTCTGTGGCTGGCGATCCTGATCGCGGTTTGGTCGATGGCCGACTACTTCAT
Organism: Bryobacterales bacterium; assembly: GCA_965242625.1. Taxonomy (GTDB): domain Bacteria; phylum Acidobacteriota; class Terriglobia; order Bryobacterales; family UBA6623; genus VXMF01. Next base: position 4,587,492 of record CBDEST010000005.1, read on the forward strand.
CGCGTTCTGGCAGCGACCGGACGCAGACGCGGAGATACCGCCCAAGACGGACCAAGTGCGGATGATTCGCAAGGATCTGGAGCAGAGTCGACATCAGCCGTGATCGCGGACACGCGGTCGCTCTTGGTCGCGCCGCAGTCAGCCCAAGCCGACCCCGGGTCGCTGTTCAGCGCTTCACCCTTCCGACAGCTTGGGTGAAGTTCAGCTCCAAGTCCTTGAACCACGCTTGGTCCGTCCCTTGGTACTCCTCTTGAATGACCCCGTCCTCGTCTAGGAAAAGGATGTACGGATAGTAGATCCGAGTCATGACCGAGATTCCGGTGATCCGGGAGAATTCGCTCCGAGACGACAGGGCCAGAGGATACTTGGCATCGTATCTCTCGGCGAACAACCGGAGGCCCCCGTTGTCTGTCTCGTTGAGCGAGAGACCGACCATCTTGAAGCCGATCGTCTGCAACGCCTTGTAGACGGGCGCGAGCCGCTCCGAAGTCTGCTGGCAGTGCGGGCAATCCGTCGAGAAGAACATCAGCACCGACGGGCCGCCCTTGAGCGCCTCCAGCGTGACCCTGCGGCCATCGTAGCCCGGCAGGTCGAATGGCTGGGCGGGCCTCGGGTCGGCGCCCGCGAGGGTCGCGACCGCCAGCGCGAGGGTGGCAGGCCGAATCGTTTGGAGCATCATTCCTCGGTCACCTCAATGCGGGGTAGGGGAGTCCTTCGACGCTACGCACTGTATCGCCGTCGCGTTCAAGCATCACGTGGAACCCGTCCTTCTCCCCGGTGCAACGGTCCTTGCCGTTGTTCACGAGTTCCAGACCCTCCCATTTTCGCTCACAGATCTGACGGTAGATGTGATAGTACTCGCTGGCGGCCTCGGCGTCCTGCCAACGCGCCGCGTAGTGCAGCATCGATTTGCCGTCGCGGCGATTCTCGTAGACCCTGAACTGCGAGCCGTTCCACTTGTCGAGCAGCTGCTGTCGGTCGCCCTCGCCGAGGTGCTGCTCGATCAGGATCTGGTGGTCAAGCTGGCCGAACGTGCCTTCGAACACGCGCTTGTAGCCCTTGGGGGCTTTCATCCGGGGCAGTTCCGGTGGCGCGGGGTTCGCTCCCGCGATGTAGAGCGCGGGCTGCAGGATCTGCTGGGTGGTCTCCGGAGGGCGCTCGAAGACTCTCTTGAAGCCATCCTTGCCAAACCGCTCGATCATGTCGTGCTGGAAGATCAGCCCCTCTGTGTACGGGAAGATGAGGATCTCTCGGAAGTACAGGGGCGTGCTCTCGTATACCGGGAACTGCTGCGCCTCGAACTTGGTCGCGCTTGCGGTCGTAATGGCCAGAAGTCGATTGCCCACCAGCGACCGCTCCGACTGCTGGAGCACCCATTCCGTCATGACCCATGACGCTTGGCCTTCGAGCACCGCGAGCCTCGCGAGCTGCTCCTCGCCGTGACGGGCTGCCTTGATGTACTTGAGGAGATTGAAGTTCTGGTCGTCGAGCGCGTGTACGAGTTCATGCACCATCGCGAACTCCAAGACGTCTGCGGGTGCCCAGTCGGCGAGATACAGCTGTCGTCGCTTGAAGTCGTACAACGCCCAGGCCTGCTCGCTCATCAAGTCCAGAACGGTCTTCTCGTAGTCGAAGTCTTCAGGGACAAGACCGAAGAGACGCAAGAACAGCATCTCGTTGTGCAACTCGCGCGGAGACTGTTCCTTGCGCATCTGGTCCCGGTACAACTTGCGGAACTGCGCCTTCGAGATCGTCTTCATCGCGACCGTGCGGCGCGGTCCGAAGCCCATGATCTCGGCGATGGTCGCGATCATGGAATCCGCCTTCGAGAAGACAGCGTCCCGTCCTGCGGGTTCCTCGGAGTCGGTTGCAGGTGCAGGGCTGCTGAGAATTGAGGCAACAAGCACCAGCACTACCGCGCCGCAGACGGCGCGCCGTATAGATGCTGGCAGCGCAGAAGGGCGCTGCCGTCCGATGCGTGTCGCGGTCAAGATCGCATCACCCCGACCTAGCGAGGTGGTGCATTCCGAGGAGTCTCGGTACCTTGCTCGGATTCGCCTTGCTCGGATTCGTCGACAACCTCGCCGAACGTGATCGTCGCGGTGCCTCGGAACTGCTTGTAGTCCTCGTACTTGATGATCATCTTGATCTTCTGCGGGCCGCTTTGGAAGGCCAGCGTGTCGTCGGCGTAGGTGTAGACCGGGAACCAGTAGTTGTCGTCGACCTGATCGCGGTAGGTCTCGAAGCGCGGAAACTGCTCGTCGTCGTTGCGCCGACGTACGCCGACGCCCTTGCCATAGGTCTTGACGATTTGCAGGCCGAGCTGGTCTACCCAGACCTGGCCCTCGAAGTAGCGCTTGCCCTTTTCCATCTTCTTGGGCTTGATCGAGAACATGTAGGTCTCGATCTCGTCCACCTGCTGCTCGCCGAGGTAGTCGATGCGATAGCTGGGCGCTTCCGCGCGGGTCATCACGAACGGCTGCACGTTCCGAAGGTCATGCATGTCGTTAGGAGTGAGGATGACTTGCTTCAGCGAGTTGGGAGGGGCGTAGACCACCCGCTCGATGCGCTTGCCGTCCGGGCCGAAGAGGATGTCTTGCACCAGCTCGAAGCGTCCCCGCACACCGCCGGAATTGGCGTATTCGAGAACCTTCACCGTCTGACGGTAGGTGTACGATTCGCGGGCCTTGGAGAACTCGGTCTCCTTGTCGATGAAGTTCTCGATGATCTCCTCGATCGGCGGAGTCGAGCCGCTGTTCCCGGAAACGCCCGGAGCGGCTACGGTCACCAAGCCGACCAGCAGAGCAAGGAGCGACAGGTTCTTGGAAATTCGCATGGCGGCTACCCTCTCGATTGTACAGACGCACTGCGGGCGGAATCCGTTGCCGCTGGACAGTTCGACAGTTTTCTCGGGACGCGCGTCAGACTTGGCCGTGCCGCGGGCGGCATATGCGCCCGCCGAGGAATCTTGTGGACCGGCCGGGGCGGCAGAAGCTGGAATCGGTTCTGGACTCGGCGAGAGGCACTGAACCACTCATGGTTCAACAGCGAGGTACACCGGCTGCCGCTTCTCTCGCTGCATGCGCGCATCGAAGTCGCGCGCGAGATTTGAGAGCCGCGCAACGACATCCGGCCGTGCATCGGAAACGTCGGTCGTCTCGCCGATATCCGCCTCGAGGTCGTACAGGACTGGCTCGGGCGCGAGTCTGTGATGGCGCTCGAATAACTCCGGATTGTGCATGTACCAGAGCGAACTGGAGTATGGAGGGAGTTCGGTCTGGCGCAGGAATAGCTTCCAGCGCCCCAAGCGAACGGCTTGGAGTTGGACACCGAAGTAGTAAAAGAACGAGCGATCTTCAGGGCTGTCATCGGTGCCGTCAAGCAGTTCAACGATCGAGCGACCATCGAGGACTCGATCGGAGGGGGCAGGGACACCCGCCAACTCCGCGAGGGTCGGAAGGATGTCCAAGATGCTGGCCGGTTGGCTTGTCACAGTCCCCGGTTGGATTCGTCCGGGCCAGCGAAAGATTCCCGGGACTCGCATCCCGCCCTCATGGGTGTTGCCCTTGCCGCCGCGCAACGGGCCCGCGCTCCCGCCGCTGCCATAGCGTGGGTCGCTCCTGCCTCCGCGCGCCGGTCCGTTGTCCGAAGTGAAGACCACCATGGTCTTGTCTTCGATGCCAAGGTCCCGAAGCGACGCCAGGATCTGGCCTACGCTCCAGTCGACTTCTTCAACTGTGTCAGCGTAGAGGCCGTGCCGGGAGCGTCCCTCGAACCGCTCGGACGCGTAAAAGGGCTTGTGGGGGAACGTGTGCGGAAAGTAGAGCAAGAACGGCCGCTTGCGGTTTGCCTTGATGAACTCGACGGCCTTTTCTGTGTAGCGGCGCGTCAGGGTGGTCTGCTCCACGGGCGCCTCGAGGATCTTGTCGTTTTCCAAGAGCGGGAGCTTCCAGAAGGCGTGCTGCGCACGCAGGGACTCTTCCGGTGTCCACTTGCCCATGTCGTTGGAATACGGCAAGCCGTAGAACAAGTCGAAGCCGTGACGATGGGCGCGGAACGGCTTGGGCCAGCCCAGATGCCACTTGCCGATGGCCGCCGTGGCGTAGCCCTCGTCGCGCAGCAACTCCCCGATCGTGACCTCTGCCTGCGGCAGGCCCGTAGTCTCCGTGGGAAACAGGACGTATGGGACGCCCGCCCGTACGGGATACCTCCCGGTCAACAGGGAGGCTCGCGAGGGACTGCAAAACGGTGCGGTGGTGTAGAAGTCAGTGAACCTCAGGCCTTCAGCCGCCATCCCGTCCAAGTGCGGGGTCCGGATCTTCGAGGAACCGTAGACGCCAAGGTCGCCGTAACCAAGGTCGTCGGCGAAGATCAGGACGAAATTCGGCTTTTCCGCAGCGTTCGCCCAAAGGGCGGTTGCAAGGAGCAGAAGGGAAAGCCGCACGGGAGCCATTATATGGATGCTCTGTCCCATTGAGCCGTCATGATCAGGCGGTGTTCGGAGTCCAACTCAACGGTCGGGGTATCCGGGCCGTGGAGGCTCGTCACCGATGCAAGGTAGCGGAATCCGAGCGTGATGCCCGATCCGCGGGGGAAGAGCGACGGGCGCTTGCTCGCCGGTCGTTGGAACCGTCGATCAATGCGGTCGGCAAGGGTGCCACAGTGCGTCCGACGGTTCCGGAGTCAGCGGCAGATTGCTTTCGGAAGACTCCGGAGGCGCTCGGTCGAAGCGAGAGACGGACGCCATGCGCGGCTTCCGCCTGTACCGCTGGTGGCGGTGTCCGGGGAATGGCGTGCTCAACGCCCGCCGAAGGGCGAATGGCGATGCAAGCCAAGAATCTGGTGAGTTGCATCGTCGATAAGTTGTTTGTTTTCAGTAACTTAAAATCTTTTTTCAAAAACCGCTTGACATTCGGGGGGGGGGGGTAAAAATAGCCGTTGGCGATGACCGACCGGTTCGATTTCCGGTGTGCGCCCAAGTACGCATCAAACGGTCGTTTCTCTAAGTGACATCAGGAGTGCGATAGGAGGATGGCATTTCGAGCACCGTCACGAGAATTACTGCTCAGCAAGGGGCGCTTCCTTGGATCCGATCGCTATTCGATGCTGCGGCGTAGAGGTTTCTGTGGAAAGGTGGCAGCCGGCAGATTGGCCGACCAAGGCATGGCTAGATGTAGCCCCGCTGAGTCACGGAGGGGGGAGTCGTGCAGGTGACGATAAATAGCGAATCTGTCCCGTTAAGCCCCACCGCGAAGTGCCTGGCGCTGGCGTCCGTCCTCGTGATTCTCGGCACACCTCCGATGCACGGCGCGGAGGCGGCCCGGCCCGGCATCGCGGAGTGCAGCCCGGGAGCGGGCTGCCCGGCTACTCCCTCACGGGGCGTGACCGTGTATCGCGGCCTCGTCCTGGATTACGAGGTCATCGACGGCATGGCCGTGCATGGCGGCGACATCGTGCTGGGGACGGCCGCGGAGGCCGCGGCCGCGGCGCCGGCGCGCGAGCCCGCGGAACCCGAGCGTTCCGCGGGGCCGGCGCGGAGGGACATCTCCGGCGCGCATTCTTCCAATCTCTGGCCGGGCGGGAGAGTCCCTTACGAGATCGACGAGCGCATCGAGGGCCGGGATCTCGAGGATATCCACGCGGCGCTGGAGGAGTGGAACTCCAGGACCGTGATCGAGTTCTTCCCGCGGACCGACGAAGAGCAGTACGCATTAATTGCACCTGGCGGTTGTCGGAGCGGCGTCGGGCGGGGGTCGCCGACCACGGTGTTGGCCGCCCCCTGCGGACTCGGCGGGGCGATCCACGAACTGGGGCACGCGGTGGGCCTTTGGCACGAGCACCAGCGTGCCGATCGCGACAGATTCCTCGTGGTGCCTCCCGAGAGAGCCCGGCGGATTTCCGATTGGTGGAGCAGTACCGTCTACCCCACGTTCACTGGGCCCTACGACTATGGATCGGTGATGCATTACGGTCTATTCCGCGGTGCGTTTTCCATCCCCCCGGGGCTCCCTGTCGGCAGCGGGCGGTTGTCCGCGGGGGACATCGACGGGGTCGCGAGGCTGTACGGCGAGCCCCCGGGGGCGGTCACGGTCGCGACCAACCCGCCGGGGTTGCAGCTGATCGTCGATGGCGAGAGCGTCACCGCTCCGGCCACGTTCGATTGGCTACCCGGCAGCGTCCACACGCTCGAGGCCCCGTTAGTCAACGACCGCGATTCCCCTCAGTACGTCTTCGACCGCGATGGCCGTCCGTATGTCTTCGGGCGCTGGAGCGACGGCGGGGACCGGGAGCGCACAATCACGGTGGATGTCGCGGACTCCACTTGGTTCGAGGCGAACTACATCCGATCGGTGAGGGTTGAGATAGCGGCTTCCCCGGCGGACTCCGGCACCGTCGCGCTGGCTCCCGAGTCACCGGACGGCTGGTATCCAATGGATTCCCCGGTGGACGCCACGCTAATCCCAGCCGGGGGCCGCGAGCTCGCCCGCTATTCTTCTACCAACTCCGATTATGAGATGCGTCGAGTGGGCGAGCGGCAGTTCCGCATCATCCCGCGCCGGGACCTTTGGATGGAAGCTCTTTTCCGCATGCCGCCCCTATATCGCATCAATTCGATCGTAGAGGGGCTGGGCTTCAGCGTGGGCAACTGGTCAGGCTCTTCCTGGTGGCAGAGGTGGCGAACCCCCTCCGCGTTCCAGCCCTCCTATTTCAATAGGGACGTAGCGATTCGTGTTGCTGAATTCCCGGAACACATAGACGGGGGCGAGGAGACGGATGCCAGCGGCGGGCGGTATCGATTCAGCGGATGGAGTGACGGCGTGGAAATCGAGGTGAAAGGGGGGTCAATCGAAAGGGACGCGCCCGAAGTGCCCGCCGGGGGCGGCTCGTTAACCATGCAGGTTCAGAGGGAGTTCGAACTCGTTACGGACCCAAGCTTTGGTGTCGAGATCGTCGTCTCGCCGGCGTCCGAGGACGGTTACTACCCCTCCGGCTCGCAAGTGCAACTCACGGCGATTCCGGTAGCGGGCCGGTATTTCATGGGCTGGGAGGACGGCGGCACCGAGACGACGCGGTCCGTCATCATGGACCGGGACCGGGCCGTGGGTGCCACTACGCTTCCTTTTGAACCCGTACTCGTGCGGCCCGGAGAGCCCGTGCAGGCCGCCCCCCTAGGTGGGAGTCACTACTTCCGCGTGCCGGAGGGTACGAGCGAGGCGGCGGTTCGATTCGAATCGGCGATGCGCGACGCCGAATTCCAGATTTCCGGCACTCACGGTTCCCCGCTACTCGGCTTGACCAATCCAAGTAGGGGCGATACGATCACGCTCACTCGGGAGGTGCTGACCCGCTGGCTGGACGCTGTCGGGTATGCCCCAGGGCGGCGCGGTCCCTATCTCAGGGTCGAAGGCCGGGGCTCCGCTGGGCGGAGCGGAACGCTGCACGTGACGATCCAGCGCGATTGGATCGGCGCGGTCTGGCCGCCGGCGTTCACCTTCGTGTCGGCGGCCGGGTGGTCGAGAGCGCTCCGGCAAACGTTGCGCGTGACGCCCGTCGCGGGCGAGCTTCCGCCGGTCCGCTACCGGATCGTCTCGGACTCGCACTGGCTGGAGGCGTTCCCGCCGGAGTGGACCGGCGCACAGGGCGAGGCGGAGATCGCCGTGACCGCGAACGGCGCCGCCCTGGGGGCGGAAGCGTACGGGGGCAAGCTGAAGATCCTGATCCTCCGCGACGGCGACGCGGCGGCGGGCTGGACGCCGACCGGCATCGAGATCCCGGTCCATTTCGTCGTGAAGCCGCCGACCGGCGCCGGAGTGCCGACAGGGGGCGGATCTTCCGGTCTCGCGGGCGGCGACGACCACGGCGACACGCGGGAGGCGGCGACCGAGCTCGCGGCGGGGGCCGCGGCGCGGGGGCGCCTCGAGCGGGTCGGCGACGAGGACTGGTTCCGGTTCCGGACGACCGCCGCGCACACGCGGGTCACGGCGTACACCGTGTCGGACGGGGACACGACCGGGGAGCTGCATGTCGCGGGGAGCGACTCCCCGCTGGCGGACGACGATGCGGGCGGCGGCGCGAACTTCCGGATCGCGACCTCCGTCCCGGCGGGCACGCACTACCTGCGCGTGCGCGGCTTCGGCACGGCGGACTACGCGCTGACGCTGGAAGCGGTGCCCGACGACCACGGCGACACGCGGGAGCTAGCGACGGAACTCGCGGTGGGGGGCTCGGCGCGCGGGCGCATCGATGCGGTCGGCGACGAGGACTGGTTCCGGTTCCGGACGACCGCCGCGACCACGTGGGTCACGGCGCGCGCGGAATCGGACGGGGACACGGCCGGGGAGTTGCATGTCGCCAGGGGCGCCACGGCGGCGGGCGACTATGCGGGGACCGGCGGGAACTTCCGGATCACGGCGGGCGTTCCGGCGGGCACGCACTACTTGCGGGTGAGCGGACCCGGCACCGCGGACTACACGCTGACGCTGCGGGAAACGCTGGACGCGATGGAGTTCGCGCGAATCCCGGCGGGGAGTTTCGTGATGGGGTCACCGGAAGACGAGGAAGGCCGCGAAAACCACGAGACACAGCACGAGGTGCAGATCAGCCGAGGCTTCTGGATGGGGAAGTACGAGGTGACGCAGGGCGAATGGGAGGCGCTGATGGGCAGCAATCCTTCCCGTTACAGCGAGTGCGGCGCCCAATGTCCCGTGCAAAACGTCTCGTGGGAGGACGCGCAGGAGTTCATCCGGAAGCTGAACGAGCGGGAGGCGGGGAAGGGGTATCGTTACCGGTTGCCGACGGAGGCGGAGTGGGAGTACGCGGCGCGGGCGGGGACGACCGAGGCGACGCCGGAAGGGGACTTGCGGATCTTGGGGGAGATGAACGCGCCGGTGTTGGACGGTCAGGCGTGGTACGGAGGGAATAGCGGGGTGTCGTACAAGGGGAGCATGGGCTGCTCGCGTTGGAAGGAGCGGCAGTACGAGGCGGAGCGGTGCGGCACGCATCCGGTAGGCATGAAGCGGGCGAACGCGTGGGGCTTGCACGACATGCTGGGGAACGTATGGGAGCGGACAGCGGACTGGTACGGCCGGTATCCCAGCGGATGGGTGACCGATCCCACGGGTCCTAGCACGGGCCGGATCCGGGTGGTTCGGGGCGGCGCCTTTCTCGACCGCGCGAGGCACGTTCGGTCGGCGTATCGCGGCTTATTCGGCGGCGGCTACCGCGTAGGTTTCCGCGTGGTCAGGACGGAATTGGACGATTCGTCCGGCCACCCGGGCGCGGACGACCACGGCGACACGCGGGGCCTGGCGACGGAGGTCGCGGTGGGGGACTCGGTGCAAGGCCGCATCGAGCGGATCGGCGACGAGGACTGGTTCCGGTTCCGGACGACCGCCGTGCGCACGTGGGTCACGGCGCACGCCGAGTCGGAGGGGGTGACGGTCGTGGAAGTGCATGCCGCGGGGGCGCCGCTGGCGGACGGCGATGCGGGGGGCGGCTATGGCCGCAGCCCCCGGAGCGTGGCGGCCGTACCGGCGGGCACGCACTACCTCCGGGTGCTCGGCTTCGGCACGCCGGACTACACGCTGACGCTGCAGGAAACGCTGGACGCGATGGAGTTCGCGCGGATCCCGGCGGGGAGCTTCGTGATGGGCTCGCCGGAGGACGAGGAAGGCCGTAGAGACGACGAGACACAGCACGAGGTGACGCTCAGCCGGGGCTTCTGGATGGGGAAGCACGAGGTGACGCAGGGCGAGTGGGAGGCGCTGATGGGCAGCAATCCATCCCATTTCAGCGAGTGCGGCGCGCAGTGTCCCGTGGAAACGGTCTCGTGGGAGGACGCGCAGGAGTTCTTGCGGAGGTTGAACGAGCGGGAGTCGGCAGCCGGAAGTTCGGCCCGGTACCGGCTGCCGACGGAGGCGGAGTGGGAGTACGCGGCGCGGGCGGGGACGACCGGGGCCCGTTATGGGGAGGCGGACGCGATCGCGTGGACCTTGATAAACAGCCTCCGCAGGACGCATCCGCGACAGCGACAGCCGCATCCGGTCGGACAGAAGCGGGCGAACGCGTGGGGCTTGCACGACATGCTGGGGAACGTACGGGAGTGGACGGCGGACTGGTACGGCCGGTATCCCAGCGGAGCGGTGACCGATCCCACGGGTCCCAGCACGGGCCGGAGCCGGGTGCATCGGGGCGGCAGCTGGCACCAGCGCGAGTGGCGCGCTCGGTCGGCGGATCGCTACCACCAATCGCCCGGCTACCGCCACATCGCCTTCGGCTTCCGCCTGGTCAGGACAGATTAACCCTCGGCGCCATTACGCTTTCGCCCTCGTCCGCGCTGAGGAATCCGGGGCGCGACCGCGAGCGCAGACCGGAGCGCGAGCGACCGGGCCGCGCGCCGGCTCGCGTAGCGGAAGCCGCCCCGCCGCTCCACACGGCCTGCACGAACCAGCTAGCGGCGCTGTCCGTGATCAAGGCCCGTCCGCAGGGGGTTGGGCCGCAGATCGTTCCGTGCGGTCCGGACCGCATCGTGCCTGGCACGGAGCCGGTCCGTTTTTCACGCACGTTCGTTGGCACGCAGGGTTGCGACGCGGAACGGCGATGCCGGTCTCGCTGTCCAGTCCGCCCTTGCGGCATCGTTGCCGATCACGGCCCGTGCCGGATCGTTTCTTGCTTGCGGTAGCGTCCCTCCGTCCGGTGCGAGACAGGGACAACGACGGATTGGGGAATACAACACAGGCGTCGGCAGCACAACGCTCGCGTGGACTGGTCCGTCACAGCCGCGTGATCCTCATCGCGGTGCCCACCGGCTGCTTGCAGCCGGTGGGCTCGGTCCGGGACCTCGTCGTACTCGGTTCGACATGCTGTCTCGCTCCCTCAAAGAAGCGGACATGTCAGAATTGCCAGAATCGGACATTGCAGCTTTGCGCTAACACCCCGGCTCGTCAGGGTGCGGACGAGCCCGCTTCGGTGAATTGCGTGGAGCCAGGGAGAGGCGCACTTGTCGAGGGTCGGGGGGAGTAGCTGTTGCCGATCGCTTTCGCCACACTCCCGGCGCCTCGTGACGCTCGTGTCACGAAGCCCCTTCGTACGCCCATGCGCGCAACCGTTACCGGAGTTGCGGGACGGAGTCGCGCCACCGGGCCTGTGCTCCGCCACAGTTGATGTAGCCCGTCCGCACCGCGTCGTGGCGGTATTGCCACGGCGGATGGGTCATGCTGGGATACAGGGCGATCACTCGCAAGGCCGATTGCATCTGGCTGGTACCCATGCCAGCGCGCGCTAGCGCGCACCCCGCCCAAGCATCCGCCTTGAGTTCCTTGGACCATGCATCGCTCATCCAAGGGGGCATGACGTGAAAGTCGATGTGGTGACCCAGTTCATGCGCGAGGATGCCGAACGTGGCTCCCGGGCCGTACGTCTGCACGATTCGGTTCATGAAGTCTGGGGAGTAAGAGATCTTGGTCGCCCCGGGCGCGACAGCCTGAGCCATTGCATTCGCCACCGTGGGGTTCTCGAAGACCGAGAACTGGCCGCAACCCATCGGACAGAGCAGCCTGTGATTCCGCTGCAACTCGCCCACCGCGCGCGGGGCCGGGGGCCGATCCCAATAGGGACTGTACTGGCCCTGCAATGGTGTGCCGAGACTGCAAACCCACTGCGCGGAGACCGGGGCGCACGCGACCCCCCCATGCACGATCAAAGCCGCTGCCATGCATACCAGCAGTCGCACTCGCGAGTCCCTTCCCAGCTCGAAGAGCCTTGCGATCCGCGCTTTGAACTTGCGCGTCGCAAGGCAGTCGATGATCGTGATGTTCCGGCGTGCCATGTACGAGCAAATGACACCACGCCCAGCCTCGTCCGTTGCAAGTATCAGCATCCGTTTTCGAAGTGCAGGGTGATTTCCTGCGTATTCGGGTGAACGTGAACACTGTCCGATTGATCGTGAACGCTCGGAGCGAAGCGACGCTAGCACCCTTCCGGGATGGGTGGATCAGGGAGTCCCTGAATCCAGCTGTCCAAGGCAGCTTGGTTGGGCAAAGGATCCAGAGCGCCGACCACGGCTGGCAAGGGAGGCGCAGGCACCCCGGTGCGCCCCGATTGCCTGCATGATGTAGCCGGGCAGGGCAAGGGACCTTGGTTTCGTGATCGTGCCGTCCCGTTCGGCCATCTGCACCGCCACCTCGTGCTTGGACCAAACCTCAGGAGCTAGCGCTCACCTCGAAAGCATGAAACGGATCTAGAGCGCCGTGCCGAGCGGTGCCCGACCGCGACAGCTGTGCTGCAAGGCCTGGCAGCGGAAGCGCGGCATGGTCGGATTCTGTATCGGCGGCTCATTCCCCGGAATCCGAACTGACCCCGGCGCCTTCCCGCATCGAGCCCCGAATCGCAACGGCTTCCCTTCCCGGGAACTTGGGCGCGCAGCAAATGGAGCACCGCTCTTCCAACGGTTGCAACGTACCGGAAACGGTCCCTCGCTTCCCCCTCGGGCCTCGACGTCCACGCAATGCAGATCACCGCCAGCGACCGCTGGGGCGAGCCCGGCGTACCGCAGCCGCCCAGTGCCGCGGCCGAGTTCCGCACGCACTCGCAGGGCCTCGCCGCACGCGTCGCCTGGCTGCGCGGGCACGGGGTGACCGCGGCCACGATGGAATCGACCGGCGTGTACTGGTACGCGCCCTTCCAAGGCTTCCAAGGCTTGCAGGGCGCCGGCATCCGCGCCGAGCTGGTGCATGCCCAGCACGTCAAGCAGATCCGCGGCCGCAAGACGGATGTGCAAGACAGCCGCTGGCTGGCGCGCAGCGGCCAGTTCGACCTAGCGCGGCCGAGCTACGTGCTGCCGGCGGCCTTCGGCGCGCTACGGCAGCAATGCCGGTACCGCCGCAAGGTGGTCGGTGACCGCGCCCGTAGGCGCCAGCGCCTGCAGAAGACGCTGAACCACGATGGGCTGCGCCAGGGTGCTGACCGACATCCTCTGCGCCCACGGGCGGCGGATTCTGGAAGGCTCGCGCCAAGGGCGCTCGCCGGAGCGCACCTTGGCGGGCCTCACGCGGCACGTGCAAGCCAAGCTCGACGACCTACGACTGGCCTTGGCCTTGCCGCTCGACCGCACGCGCTGGAGCGCCGCGACCACCAGCTCGCTGACTTCGACGCGGCCACGGCGTGGCTCGAGGATCTGGACGCGCGCACCGAGGCCGCTCTGGCACCGCACGAGAAGTAGTTGAACCTGCTCGTGACGATCCCGAGCATTGCCCGGGTCAGTGCGCCCGCCGTGCTGCGGGCTGCGAGTCCGTATCGCGACCCGGGAATCGATCACATCCAGCTGGTCGTTGATCGCAACGCGCCGCGCTGGCTGCGCGACCTCAAGCGCTACGGCTGGCTCCCGCAGGCCTAGCCGCGGCCTCAGTACCGACCCGCCGCGCGCGGCGTGCGGACCGGGCCCGTGGCCATAAATCGGGGCTGCCCCGGGACGGTTGCGGCACGCCGCGCACGGTGGCACACTTCCGACTGTGCATCCTCGCAGGGGCGCGGTAACGCCCGAGGTGTGTCCCGGATCCAAGCGTTATTTCACAGCGCAGATGCGGGCGTCGCCATCGACTTTGCACCCGTGGCTTCGGCCACGGAGTTCGACACGCACGATCTAGGCGTTCACCTCAACAGCGCGACGGAGGACGCTTGGGAGGGCTTGCGCGCGGCTCTGCTGGAAGCCGCCGGGGAGTGCGCAACGGCCCGGAGCACGACCGAATTGGAGCCGGGCGCCGACCTGCGGCAACTCGACGCCGTGCTCGGGGTGGGCTTGGGAGCGACGCCCGCAGCAGGTGATTCCAGCGGGTCCCCGGGAACCGGTTGCGTGGTGCTGTACGTTCCCGAACCGGTCGCGACGGCGACAGCGGTCAGCTACGCAACCGCGGCGCACGGTGTCGCTGCGCTGGACAGCCCGGAAGCGCACGTGCAAGTGGTGCCTACGGGTCCGATCGACCTGCTTGCCCACCGCTTCAGGGCTCGGCCGGCCCCGGGCGGCGTCTCGATCGGGCATGGCAGCGTAGGGGCCGGGACTCTGGGCTAACGGTGGCAGGAGCTTCCGGTTGGTCAGGACGGACTGACGCTCAACGCCCCTTACCTACTTGTCCATCGGCCGGAACGGGAGACGGCGAAGGCCAGGCGCGGCCGTCCCTTCGCGATTATCCGATTCGTGCTGCATTGTACGCTCCACTTGGATCCCGCATCCCTCGGAGATCCTCAATCCCCGTTCGCGGAGCTTGGCGATGAACGCCCGGTTCAACAAGCGGTTGACATCCCGCGCGATCACACATTCTCGATCCCTCGCCGGGGTCGATCAGGCAACCGAGTAACATAGTGGAGATGACGATCCGTCGCCTGCTTTGCTTGCTCGTGTTCCCGATTATTGGCTTGAGTGCCGTGACTCCCGTACCCGAGAGCGTCACGCCCGAGAAAATCCCCGGGGGCACCCCGCGGAGCGTAGTCTTCATCCTCGCGGACGACCATCGCTACGATGCGATGTCCTTCCTGAACCACCAGTTCGCCCAGACGCCTCATATGGACGCCATGGCGACGAGCGGCGTGCATTTGAAGAACGCCTTCGTCGGGACCTCGCTGTGCTCGCCGAGCAGGGCTTCGATCCTGACGGGACTCTACACCTTCCGCCACCGTGTAATCGACAACCAACGGCTCGTTCCCGAAGGAACCCTCTTCTTCCCGCAATACCTCCAGAAAGCGGGATATGCCACGGCATTCGTTGGCAAGTGGCACATGGGGGCGTCCACGGATTCTCCCCGGCCGGGTTTCGATCACTGGGTTAGCTTCAGGGGGCAGGGGCACTACCTGCCGCCTAGCCCGGACTACACGTTGAACGTCAACGGCGAGCGCGTGAAGCAGAAGGGCTACATCACCGACGAACTCACCGATTATGCGGTCGACTGGCTGTCCAAGCAGCAGCCTGCCGAGAAGCCGTTCTTCCTCTACCTCTCGCACAAGGCCGTTCATGCCAACTTCACCCCGGCCGGGCGGCACGAGGGAAGCCTTGCCGACGCCCCGTTCAAGCGTGCCGCCAGCGAGGCGGACACGTTCGAGAACTACCGCAACAAGCCCCGCTGGCTCAGAGACCAGCGCAACAGCTGGCATGGAGTCGACTTCCCCTACCACAGCGCATTGGACATCGAGGGCTATTACAAGCGATACAACGAATCCCTGAGTGCCGTGGACGACAGCATCGGGCGAGTCATGAACAAGCTGAATGAGATGGGCGCGGCTGACGAGACCTTGGTCATCTACATGGGGGACAACGGGTTCATGTTCGGCGAGCACGGCCTGATCGACAAGCGTGTCGCGTACGAGACCTCCATCCGCGTGCCGATGCTGATGCACTGTCCCGAGTTGTTCAAGGGCGGAACGGTCGTCGACGAGGTGGTAGCCAACATCGACATCGCTCCTACGGTCATGGAGGCCATGAGCCTGCGCAAGCCGCCCCACATGGACGGCCAGAGCTTTCTGGCCCTTGGCAAGGGCGAAGACATCCCGTGGCGCGAGTACTTCCTCTATGTTTACTACTGGGAGAAGAACTTCCCGCAAACTCCCACTCAGTTCGCGCTCCGCGGGAGCAAGTACAAGTACATCTCCTATTACGGCCTTTGGGACACGGACGAACTCTACGATCTTGAATCGGATCCGGGAGAGACACGCAACCTGCTGCATGAGCAAGCCCACGCCGAAACCGCTAAGGGGATGGAGACTCGCCTCTTCGAGATGATGGCCGAGTTTGGGGGCATGGAGATCCCACTGAACGCTCCCCGGGGCAGTTCGCAGAACAAGCGCTTGCGGAGCCGGGGAGGGAAGAAGGCCGCGGAGTTCCCCGTGCCGTTCGTGTTGGACGAGCCGATCAACCGCAACGCCCAGTGAGTTCGGCAGTTGGTCGTGCTGTCGATCGCTCCCGGTAAGGCACCTATAGAGTCGAAGCGTCAACAGCCCGAGCATGAATCGCGGCCACCGTGCGTCGCCAAGTCCAGTTTCAGTTCAAGTCACGGCGAGGTCGACTGTTGGAGGGCAAGCTCGTCCAAATGAACCTTGATGTCTGTTGCAAGTCGGGAAATGGAATTCTTTGCGAGAAGTACTGCGGCCACGGACAATACAGTTACAGCGATACTTACTGCATAATACGAAAGAAACAGCAAGTATTGAATGCCGACAGCACCCGCCATGCATAGGGCCCACAGGTACATGAACAATGGGGTCAGTATCTTCTTGTCCGGCTCAAATTGCTTGCCGAATGGAATGCTTCCGACCGATCCTATCCCGACGCATAAGTATACAGTCGTGACAGCGACACTAAAGGCACTGAACAGTGCGAGATCGGTAAGCGGCCAAGACCAAACAGACACAACAACTCCAATCATATGAGGCAAGATCACAATGGACAGGAATAGACTCGTCGTGACACCCTGTGCAAACAAAGGAACGAATCGTCCCGGAATCGTGACGAACAGCCACGCATTCTTGTAATCACTGCCATACGCGGAAAATCGGCAACTGATCAACGCTGCAAATCCAAGCAGATGAGGCATGAAATGTACAGACGTGAATCCTGAAAACGGTGAGCCATCTGAATCTCGTACAATCATGTACCCCAGCCCGCAAAGTACTGGAGCGATCATAGAAAGAATGTTTCGCCAGAATTGCCAATCTCTCATCGCGATTCTGGACATGTACTCGAATCCTGATCGCCGGATTTGATTGCCAAGCCGCGAAGAGACGAAGATCAATGGACTCAATCCGAACGAACCAGTGCTTCGAGAAGTCTTGGTTCCTTGGTCGAACGAGCGTATCAATTGATTGCTTGACAAGGCACGAAGTCCGAATACGAATGCCCAGATCGAGAGCAGGGCCAAGATTGCAGCGGCAAGCGTTGCTGGCGTTGCTGGAATCGTCTGAATGGCAGACCACAAGTCGCCATCGTATCCCATTATTGGAGTCCAGTCAATAGTCTCTCCGACCACTCTGCCCCATGTCATGGCTCCGAACATCAAGAGCATTGGCAACAACTGAATTAAGGCCGCGATCGCTTGTAACCGCTTGGGCGGCGCGTAGCGGATCAACCAGCCAAATACGCTGCAACAGGCCAGTCCGACAACTAAGCCAAGTCCAAGTGCTACCGATAGGTGCATGATGGGATAGCCGATTATCAGCGAGTTGCTGACGCCCGGAAGGTACGCCCCCAAGATTGCGGGAACCAAGTTGAGACCGAGCACGATGTACACGGTGACGCGCACGAGGTGGGTCACTTTCGCAATGGACCATGTTCTGCCTGTGATCGGCTGGTGTGCCAGAACGGTTACTTCGGACGGATTAACCAAAGTCGCCGCCACTTCCGGCAGCAGCAACATACTCAGTTGAAGCGCGGTCATTAGCAGGAAGGCAACGAAATACAGAATAGCTGGAATTTCCGAAAACACCATGAATCCGCTGAATATACCGAAGAACACGAACAGGAACAGAGTGGCGCGCCGCAACGATTGTTCTTGACCGCCAAGCTGCGCGATCTCTTGCCGGCTTCCAAGCGTGCTGAAGAGATCAACGAGCAGCCAGTATTGGCGTGGATCGATTCCAAGGCGGCCGAGCGAGGAAGCCGTCAGGCGCCTGAGCAGCGCCTTCGTTCGGCTCTGGTGATCGGGCGTCACAGCCGCAGTGCCTCGACAGCCGATGCGACGCCGCTGACCGCTCCCTCGGTGTGGGTGAGATGCCGGAAGACTTCTTCCAGGCTCTCGCTCTCCGTGGATTCCTTCAGCGAGGCGAGATCTCCGTCGGCCAGCAACCGACCTTGGTGGATGATCAGTGCCCGGTCGCAGACGCGTTCGACGACGTCGAGTACGTGCGAACTGTAGAGGATGGACTTGCCTTGGGCCGCCAGCGCAGCGATCAGGTCTCGGACGATGAGGCTGGAGTTCACATCCAAGCCGGAGAGCGGCTCGTCAAGCATGACGACGTCCGGGTCATGGAGAAGTGCTGCGCTAAGCAAGGTCTTCTGACGCATCCCCTTCGAGTACCCGTCGATCCGGCCGAGTCGATCTCCGGCCAAGCCGAAGAGCTCGAGGAACCGTGCGATTCGCAGTTGCAGGCTCTTTTCCGGAATCCCTCTGAGGCGGCCCATCAGTTCGAGGAACTCCTGACCGGTGAGGCTCTCGAAGAGTCCGCCGGCCTCAGGAACGTACCCGATCCGCTTCTTGGCTTCGACACTCTCCTCCGGCAATGAACAGTCCGCCACGCGGATCGTGCCAGGCCCCGGTGCGAGGATTCCGGTCAGAATCTTGATAATGGTGCTCTTCCCGGCGCCGTTTGGACCGAGCAGCCCCACCACCTCACCTCGGCCCACCGCGAAAGACACTCCATGGAGTACGGTTCCGCGGCCGTAGCTGAAAGTCAGGCCGTCCACGGAGACCGCCGGATCATCGCTGTCCGGCGCAGGCGGATGTGGCGTAGACTCTTGGTGCAATGTAGACCTTTAGCCAAATCCGCTACTGTGGCGCCACGCCAGCATACGGCTGGGTCAAGCGATCATAGCAAGCCCAGTCTGACCGAGATCGGAGGCATTCGGCATGGATCGACTTCGCATCAGAGTGACGGGAGCTTGGATGCGATTCGGCATAGGAACCGTGGACGGCCCGACCCCGTTCCTCGCGTACCGGTTGACCCTTGGTTCCCTCGCCGAGCAGGCAGTCAAATACGATCTCGCCCTGGCATGCGCTTGGTACACCCTTGCGTTGCTGGTTAGGCAGACGCGCTTGGAACGCTCCCGTGCGAACACGGTCGAGGAGCCAGTCGGGGGCGTCCACCCGGCAGCCCGGAAGGTGCTGTTGACTCGAAATTCGCGGTCAACGCTGTGGTAGCATTGCCAAACCCATGGCGGAAACCGTCCATCAGGACCCCTACGCGCTTCGAGCCGAGAACATTGCCGAACCGCCGCGCGCGTTCAGCGGAGTCATTCGTCTGATCGGGCCAGGGCTGATCCTCGCGAGTTCCATAGTCGGGTCCGGGGAACTCATCGCCACGACCGTCCTCGGGGCGGAGAACGGCTACATCCTGCTGTGGCTGATCATCCTGAGCTGCCTCGTCAAGACTGTCGTGCAGAACGAGCTAGGGCGCTACGCGATTGGCACCGGGCGTACGACGCTGGAAGCCTTCAACGACGTGCCCGGCCCGCGATTCAAAGTCTCGTGGCTGGTCTGGATGTGGTGTGCGATGGTCACGTTCACCTTGTTTCAGGTGGGTGCCATGCTCGGCGGGATCGCCGAGATTCTCAATCGGGCGATTCCCGGGGTGCCTATCACTGCCTTCGTGTGGACACTCGCAGCCCTTTCGGTGGGCCTGCTGATTGCGGGCAAGTACGTGCTGGTGGAACGGATCGCCATGGGGCTTGTTGTGAGCTTCACGGCACTCACGGTGAGCTGCTGCTTCCTGCTCTTCAAGCTCCCGCAGTATTTCGACTGGGGCAACGTCATCACCGGCCTCTCGTTCCAGCCGCCTGAGGGCGGCTTGGGAACGGCGGTGGCGGCCTTCGGAATCACCGGTGTCGGGGCTACCGAATTAGTGATGTACCCCTATTGGTGCATCGAGAAGGGCTACGCCCAGTCCACCGGCAAGCGCGACGATTCGCCGGGCTGGACCCAGCGAGCGCTGGGCTGGATCCGCGTGATGGGTTTCGATGTCATGTTCTCGATGGTGATCTACACTTTCGCGACGATCGCCTTTTACTTTCTAGGTGCCGGGATTCTGAAAGGGATGGGACTGGTGCCGCAGGGCTCGGAAATGATCCGAGTCCTCTCGAACCTGTACACAGAGACACTGGGCGAGTGGTCACTGACCTTGTTCATGGTCGGAGCGTTCGCCGTGCTGTATTCGACGGTCTTCGCGTCGACCGCCGCCCATTGCCGGGTATGGGCAGACCTACTCGGCATGTTGGGCATATACGACAAGGCGAACTACGCCCTCAGGTTGCGGACGGTGCGGATCATGGTCGTGGTGCTGCTCGTGGTCCCCTGCTTCTATTTCATGTGGGTCAAGGAACCCGTCCTGATGGTCAAGATAGGCGGTATCGCCCAAGCGATCATGCTGCCTGTCATCGGCGGTTTCGCGCTCTACCTGCGGTACAAGCGCATGCCAACGACGATTCTGCCGGCGCCATGGATCACGCTGATGCTGTGGGTGTCAGCCGTGCTGATGGCGCTATTGATGGGGTACTCGGCGATTGACCGGATCTTGTGATCCGAGGTTGTTCTCGAGCGACTTCGCAACGGTGCGCCTCGGGTGGCCGCAATTCCCGACACGCGATGAGGGTAGGCGGAACGGAGTTTCCGAAGGACATCATCGACCGCCAACTCGCGGTCCACGCCTTCTGGTGGTCCATGCACGGCCGCTGGCATGGCGCACCGCGCCGCCGGGCTGGGCCAACGGACGCAACGACTAAGCTGCGAAACCAAGCGGGGCGTCTCCGGTGCGGGTCGATACCCCAACATCCGCAGGCTCGCGGAGGGGTCTCGCGAAGTTTCGCGACGAATCGGCGTGAGTTCGATCAGCTGGGGCGGAAGTACTCGGCAGCCTCTCTCAACCTACACATCAGCTCACTGCAGACCCGGACTGGTTCCGGTCTGTTTTCGAAACTGTCAGTGCTACTCCAGCCGGATGCTCCTGAGCGGTCTCAGTGCGAATGGATCGTAGCCGTGCCAAGAACTGCTCGGCATTCTCGCTCACGATGACGGATTGACAGATGGCGTCGACGAATTCGCGATCCTGAGCGGCACCGGTCTGTCGGGCGACCTCGATCTGTCGCCCGAACGCCAGCGCCGCTGCTACTCCGAATCGCGTCGGCACGACCTCTTCCAGTGACTTGAGCGTTTCTAGCCGTACCTAGGCGCGACCCTCCGCCAGATACCGGGCCTTCCACTTCTCGGGCCAAGTCATCCTGCGCTCTTCCAACGCTTCCACCAGTTCCGCCATGCTCGGGCAATCCCCCCAGTTCTCTTCGGGTGTCAGCGGGGTTCCATGGACTCTCTCCAGCGTAGAGCATCACCCGCTCGACGACCGGTAGCGGCGGCGCGTAGTCCATCCACGACTGGAATCCATGCAGCACCACGTGGTGCAGCATGCGCAAGGCCATGTGCGGCGCCTCGGGCGACAGCACCTCGGTCTGGAAGTACGTGCAAGCCGCGCCCGGCCACGCGTCCGGTCCAGACCACGTCGTTCTCGGCCAGAGCCAACTCGGGGCCGACGGCGTTGCGGAGCCCAAGCGAATTGCTTGGCGAAGCGGTGGCCCACGCTGGCTCCCCCGTCTAGCGATGCAGCAATTGCGAGGCCAATCCGGGCCGCTCCCGGGCGGAGGTTGAAACTGTCAGCCCTTGCCCAGCCGGATGCTTCTAAGCGGTCTCGGTGCGGATGGACTTCAGCCCGACCATGAGCTGCTCGGCGTTCTCGCTCTGCATGACGCATTGACACATAGCGTCCAGAACTTTGAGATCCTCTACGGTAGCGGCTTGTCGAACGATCTCGAGCTGCTGTCCGAACGACCGTGCCGCGGCTTCTCCGAACCGGGTCCGCACAGCCGTTTCAAGTGACGCGAGGATCGCGTTGCCTTGGGCGCGACCTACCTCGATCCCTTCGGCCACGTACCGGGCCCTCCACTTCTGGGGCCATGTCTGCTCCATCGCTTTCACCAGTTCCGCCATGCTCGCGCAATCCTTCCAGTTCTCCTCAGGCCACTTCCGCTCGCACCGCGCCAGCACCAAGTCGAGGAACGACTCCTCCATGGGCTTGTTGCCCAGCGCGGCCAGCCGCTCGTACAGCGCCCGCGCCCCGCGCACGACTTCCGTCGCGCTCTCGCCGCGCCACACCGGCGCCAGCAGCTCGATGAGGTTCTCGCTGCCCTCCGCCACCTCCAAGCGGCACAGATCCACCACCTCGCAGTGCAGCAGCGGCCGGTACGCCGCCGGCGCGGCGGCGTACAACGCGCCCGTCTCCAAGCTGGCGTCCCATGGATCGTCCCCAGTGTAGAACACCACCGGCACGACGACCGGCATCGGGGGCCCGTGGTCGCTCCACAGCCGGAAGCTGTGCAGCGCCACGTAGCGCAGCATGCGCAAGGCCATGTTCCGCTCGACGGTCGACTGCACCTCGATGTGGAAGTACGTGCAAGCCGCGCCCGGCCACGCGTCCGGGGAACTCCAGATGACGTCGTTCTCGGCCTGCGCCAGTTCGGGGCCGATCTGCCGCTCCGACTCCCGGCGCAAGGTAAGCGGATCGAGGTCGGCAATGCCGGCCTGGGCGCAGGCCAGCCGCAGCAGGTCGGCGGCGACGACGGGGTGCTGGAGCACGCCCCGGAAGCCGGTGTCGCGCCAGATCCGGGACACGGCCATGCCGAAGGTGCCAGGCGGCAAGTGTTGCTGATCGGGCATGACCGACCAGTGTGACGCATCTCGAATGGCTCGACCGGCACGGGCGGGTGGCCTCGGTCGCCTTGCCAACCGCGCCGCCGATTCATGTCGGTCGGTTGGGCTGAGCCGCCGACCTGAAGCAACACCCGATGCTAAGGCAGAATCCCGGAACGCTGCCTTGACGAAGCACGGGCCCTCCGCCTACGGCATCAAGCGGTCTGGTAGCCACAGCACGATCTGCGGAAACACGGTGGCAAGTAGCAGTGTCACCGCGTTTGCTGCAAGGAACGGTGCGGCCCCCCTGAAGATTCTGCCGATATCGAGCTGCGCCACGGCCGCGCCGACATTCAGGCAGGTGCCGACCGGCGGCGTGCAGGCTCCTACGGCCAATCCCGACACCAGGAGCACTCCGAAGAGGACCGGCGATACGCCGAGTCCCTCCAGGGCGGGAGCGAAAACCGGAGTCAGCAGCAGGATTGCGGGGCTGACGTCGATTACCGTGCCTGCTGCAAGGACTATCAAGTTCACCAGAATCAGAGTGCCGGTTGCTCCAAGTCCCAGATCGACGACGAAACTGGCGATGGCGTCGGGCACTCTCTCCAAGGCGAGCACCCAGATGTAGGCTTGGGAGAGGGCAATGACGATCATGATCTTCGCGCTCGTTAGGGCTGCGGACCGCAGGCATTCCCACGCCGAATCGATTCTGAGGGCGCGCGTGATGACGAATCCCGTCAGTCCCGCGTAGAGCACCCCCAAAGCGGCTGACTCGGTCGCTGTGGCGATGCCCGAGACCACGGCCCCGACGACGATTACCGGCATCAGCAGCACAGGCAGGGACCTTAGCGTTCGGATTGCGGCGGAGCGGAGCGTCGCGCGATCTTGGGCGGTCCGTGCGACTCCCCCCGCGAGCAATCGAACCAAGGCCATTTGCAGCAGGCCGACCATGATGCCCGGGAACACTCCGCCGAGAAAGAGCTTGCCGACCGATTCTTGGGCGACCACCGCGTACAGCACCATCGGAATGCTCGGCGGAATGATCATGCCCATCGTGGACGAAGCAACGGTGATGCCGGCGGCCAGTTCCTTCCGGTATCCGCGCTCCTCCATTTCCGGGATCAGGACGGATCCGATCGACGCCGTGTCCGAAGCCGAGGAACCCGAGATTCCACCGAAGAGCATGCTGGCCAGTACGTTGACCAAGCCTAGACCGCCGCGGAGGCGGCCTGCCAGCAGCATGCTGAAGTCGATGAGTCGCGACGTGATTTGAGCGGAATTCATGACCTGGCCCATCAAGATGAAGAGCGGCAGGCTGATCAGCGCGTAGGAGTTGAATCCAGCGAACACCCTCAGCGGCAGGACCAGCAGTAATTGCGGGTCGTCAAGGAGGATGTAGAGCAGGACCGACACGCCCAGCGAGTACGCAATGG
Organism: Bryobacterales bacterium; assembly: GCA_965242625.1. GTDB lineage: Bacteria > Acidobacteriota > Terriglobia > Bryobacterales > UBA6623 > VXMF01. The sequence continues at coordinate 4,611,352 of CBDEST010000005.1, forward strand.
GTACGCCTACGGCGATGAGAGCGAGGAAAGCGACGAGGAGAAGAAAAATCACTCTCGAGAATCCTCGCTCCATGCGGCGGCGATTCGCGTGCAGCAGAAAACGACCGCCAGGACGCATCCCAATGGCACCGCCGCTTGCGCTACGAGCCGAGGGATTTGAGTCGCAGGCATGGGAACGTGCCCGGTGGTCGCGATCCAGGTCAAGCTCCGCTCGGCGACCGCGGCGTTAAGCGCCGCGACGAGCAACAGGGCGAACACGTACAGGAATCGTCCTCCCGCGGCACCCAGCTTTTGGCGGACTAGATCCAAGCCGATGTGCTCGTCGCGCCCCACGGCGACCGCTGCGCCGATAGATGACAGGTAGACGAAGACCACTGTCGCGGTCTCGTTCGCGCCAACGAGTCCGCTCTGGAAGAAGTAGCGCATCGCTACGAGGACGATGATGATCAGGAACATCGAGAGCATGCCCGCCGCGAGCAAGAACTCGAGTCCTCGCGTCAGGTGCCGCTCGAAGTTCCTTGTTGTCATGCCCGCTACTCGCCCTTGGCCGCCCTGCGCGCTGCCTCAACCTCGTCCCAAGAGAAATATCCCTTCGCCACCAACGCTTCGTAGACAGGTTCCAGGGCCTTCCGGAATCTCTCGCGCGCTTTGCCTTCGATCCAGTTCGTTTCGAGCACTGCGGACAGTTTTTCGATGTACACGGCCTCGCTTTCGCGGTTCATCTGGTCGCTGTACGCGATGGCATCCCGCGCGGCGTCGTCGAATTCCTCCCGCAGGTCGCCGGGCAGGGAATCGTACCAGCGGGCATTGACGATGAAGGGATCCGGCCCTGTCATGTAGTTGGAGATCGTCAGGTACCGCTGGACTTCGTGAACGCGTGTTTCCCAGATGTTCGAGGGTGCGTTGTCCTGGCCGTCGATCACTCCCGTGCGAGCTGCTTGGTAGACCTCGGTGAATGGGATTTCCTGCGGGTTCGCCCCGAGCAGCGCGGTCGCGACGATGTTCGGCTCCTGCGCTGGGACACGCAGCTTCAAGCCGCGGAAGTCTGTTGGCTCGCGGAGCGGCCTGACGCTGTTCGTGTGCGCCCGGAAGCCTTGCGAGATCCCGCAGGCGGGCACGTAATATCCGTTCCGCCGCGCTTCGGCATTGATGGCGGTTGCGAAATCGCTGTTCATGAGGCGCAGGGCTTGGTCCCAGTCGTCGACTAGGTACGGCAGCAGGTAGATCAGATACTTGGGGCTGAGATCGAAGAAGAATCCGCCCCGCGTTCCCTGGAGCACGTTCAGCGCGACCATGTCCATGAGTTCGCGCTCGCGGCCCAGCGTGCCGCCGAAGTGATTCTCCACTTCGATTCTCCCCGCAGTGCGCTCTTCGAGGATGTCTTCAAAGTAGACCATGGAGAGGCTGCGCGGATGTTCGGCCGGCTGCGCATTCGCGTAGCGAAACCGAATCGTGTCGTCGGGCTGGGAGCATCCAACGCCGACGGCGAGTGACGCGACCCATGCGATCAAGGCACATAGTCGGGAAGGGCGTACGGTCGGGTGCGGAGTCGGCACGGGGGATTGGCTAAGGGCTCGGGCTCAGGTCGTAAATCGCCCGCTCGTCCACTACGTAGAGCAAATTGATGGCGATGCCTTCGGCGTCCGCGCCGCGTTGCGAGCCCCTGCGCTCGAATCCGCCTGTGCGGCCAGCGATCTGGAGCGCGAACGAGTCCTCTGACCAGCGCAGCGAAAAGGACCGGATGCCTTGCTCGGCGTGCTCTCTGAGGCTCAACACCGTTTCGGTGCGATCCGTTTCGACGTTCCAAATCACCAAGCTGTAGTACCCGGCCAGGAGGGCGCCGGACCGCAGCAATGCGGCATGGCTTGCATTCGGTGACACAGCTAGCGAGTGACCGGGCATGACGTACTGCCACTCATCGGACTCGCCGCTCGTCGCGTACAGCGCGACTTCGGGGCGCAGGCTCGGGTCGGCCCAGCTTGCCACGTACCTTGCTAGCTTCTGGCGGGCGGGAATCGCCCAAGGCCTCCAGCGTTCGGTCACGATTCTGGAGCCCACCTGACGGGGGCGCGCGATGACGAAATCATCCGGGATCGGGACCTCGACGACGTCTGAACCGGTGACCGCGAACAAGCGTTGTCGTTTCGAGACAGGTTCTTCGACGAGGTAGATCGATTGAGCGGCACCCACTGTCGACGAAAGGACGCGTCCGGCCGCCTCGACCTCGGGCGGGACTGGGTGATCCTCGGGCGAATTCGCTGCAGCGTCGCGGCTGAATTCGAATTCAGCGGCTAGTTCGCGAACCCGGGCATCTGGCTCGTGGAACACCGGCGCGACCTCCTCGAGCCCGGAACCCCATGTTCCTGGACCTAGAACCGCTACGCACGTGCCGTGAAGGATGATCGCCGGAAACAACAATGCCGTCAAAACGGCCGCTACCCATCGTCGGTTCTGGGCTCTACCGGCAGGCTGCATAACCTCTATCTCGCCTCGTGTTCCTCAAGGCACTGGTACATCCTCAATGGGCGCGTGAAGGTTCACCGGGCCGTAGCACGATCCTATACCGGGTGCCGTGCGGATTGCCTCACTTATGAAGCGTTTCGCCGTAGCCACTGCGCCGGGCAGGGGAGTCCCGCGTGCTAGCAGGGCCGTGATCGCGGCGGAATACGCACATCCCGTCCCGTGCGTGTTGGGCGAGTCGAGTTTCGCACCTCGGAACTCGCGGAGCTCTCCCTCGCTCCAGAGCACGTCCATTGCGTGCTCTCTCAGGTGCCCGCCCGTGACCAGCACGTGCTTCACTCCCAACGCGGCAATCCTCCGAGCGGCTTCGACCATCGTATCTGGATCATGCACGGTGAAGCCTGCAATGACACCTGCCTCGTGCAGGTTCGGCGTTGCGAGGTACGCGGCAGGCAACAGGTGCTTGACCAACACGTCCACCGCAGCGCGACTGGCGAGTGATTGCCCGTGGGTGATTTTGATCACCGGATCCACAACCAGGATTCCAGTGTGTTGCTGAGCCCAGTCCGCAACGGCTTGGAAAACCGCCACCGACCCAAGGGCACCGGTCTTGACAGCGGCTGGTCGAATGTCTTCGATCACGCAATCGATCTGTCGAGCAACGAGGTCTGCTGCGACGTACTCGACTGTTTCAAACGCGCAGGTGTTCTGCACGGTGAGCAATGTCGGAATGGCCATGCCGTAGACACCGAATTGGTGGAATGTCTTCAAGTCGGCTTGGATCCCCGCACCACCGGATGGGTCGGATCCGGCGATCGTCAGCGCTGCCGGCGGTTTGGGGAGGGGGTGCGTTTCCAGCATCGCCTTCAGTAAAGCACTCTCGACACGGGTCTATCGCTTGGAGTTGTCGGTGTAGCATGCAGCAGTGAGTCCGATCCGAGTCCGGTTAGGTCAGGGCCCGTCGTGCGACTGGCACCGGAACTCGCCGGTTGCATGGCTCTGGATCGACCGTCATCCCGCCTATGTCCCGACTGAGGCCCGCCCGAGCTCAGGGAGTAGTTCGATTGACCGTCGCATCCTCCGCCGTGAGACTCAGTATCGAGCCGTCAGCGTCGCGTTTTCGAAAGAGCACGGAAGAGGCAGTGACTCACGCGCCATCCTCAAACCGTCGTGTCGAGAACGCTTCAAGATATCCCATCAGTCGGGGCAGAGGCCCAGACCACATGACCTCGGCAGGCAGTGGAGACGGTCGCATCGAGACAAGCCTTGGTGAATCAACGTCTTTCGGGCGAGTCGGACGCTCGGCAGAGCGCGGCAGCCGGCCAGCGACCGTGTTAATGATTCTGGCTGCCGACAGCCAGAGTGGGGCCTGCGCGGAGTGCAACGGGGGATCGGCTCCGGGCAAGCGCGCAACGCCGGGCGACCGAGCCAGGTGCGCGCGAGCGGTGTCCGAGCGGGTGGCTTCGTGGCGGTCGGTCGGCTGGGGTCATGATTCGCATAGGTAACGCATAGCGTTCAGAGAGAGCGCACTCGCCCGCAGCCGAGGTCTCGGTGTCCCGAATCCGCCGCCAGCAGTCCGATCCGATCCAGTCTGATCCAAGATTCCGATAGCATCCACACTCGCGCTCAAGAGCCAGAAATCCTTATCATTCTCAACTAGCCAGAGGTCATGTCCTCTGAGGCCACGTGCGGGGCGGCCTGGAGGGGAGGTGTGGCACGGTTGCGTCTCATCAAGTGCTATCATATTGTGCAGGCGGACGAGCTTACACATTTTTGACCAGCAGTTGCCGGATCGGTCGATCTGTCACCAGAACGGAGGCTGGAACCACGTGACCCGTCTGTGGGCGGCCTCGACGTGAGAGCACCGGCCGGCCTCGGGTCGATCCGGAGCGAGAGTCGAGAATGAACCCAATGGAGCTGACCGAGACATGCAAACTGGCGAAGCAGATTTCAAGGAACAAGGCGTGGTCATCGCTCCCGATCCCTCTCGTTCCAAGTATGACATCGAGATCCCGTGGTTGACACGAGGAGAGGGGGAGCACTCAAGGGCACTGGAGAACTTAGACCCAGGTGTGCTGAGGGCCTTGTTTCACGACCCTGCGGCGGTCTATACAGGGTCGTCCCGCGCTTCGCTTGAAAGCAATAATCACAAGATTGAATCAAGACGGACAAGATCCGTCAACCAAGGGTTGCCTAGTGACATCATTGTTTCTGATATAGTTGCAGGAATAATCAGGTACACTGGAATCAATGGGTCAGATCATCACGTTTCAAGGGTCGTTCGAGAGTATCTCGATAGGCGGTGTTTTGGCAAACAGTTAGTGCTCAATGATCATGCTGAAATATTACAGCAGATGGACACGGATTTAAGTGACTATATTGCGCGTCATTTGTCGCGAGAGTTCGTTCAGAAAATATACAATCCAGTATGCATAAATCTCACCATGTCTGCAACAAAGCCATTCACATGGGTGTATGATGACCCTTTGATAAAGGCGAGCAAGACGATCTTCAATTATGTTGCTACATCTCATACATATGAGCGTTCTTTTGCAATGTTCTTGGACCGGTGTGTCGATGTACATCGATTTACCTCTCTCGGTGTCGCCGAGCAAGGGTCTTTAGTGGTTCAAGGACAAGATGGATTTTCGCCGTCCTCAATACTGCCATACGACCCAGATTGGGTTGTGGTCCATTATCACAATGGGGGCATTCGCTACTGGATCGTGGGGACGAAACACCACTCTTCCAACGATGATGCTAGGAATGAACTGATCACTAGGGAATGGTGTAAGATTGCCACGCGGTCAACTGGAGACTGCTGGCGATATATATCGGTAGATCCTGACATTGATTTCGAGCGTTTTTCGACATTTCAAGGACTCATCGTGGACAACGTCTGCCGTGCTCTCAGCGCACTTGCGGCGACGCAAAGAGTTTCCACATCCCTCGAGGAGATTCGTGAGATGCGCGACGAAGGGAGACGAACATGGAACTGGTAATCGACACTTCGATCGCATTGGCGTCGTGCTTTCAGGACGAGCGAAATCACCGCAGCGCAAAGAGCGTACTTGCTCGTCTGTCAGTTTTCCCAGGAGTGGTTCCCGCGCTCTTTTGGAGCGAAGTTCGCAATGGACTTCTCGTTGCCGAGCGACGGCAGCGTATCAAAGAGGGATCCTTCGATTCATACTTGAGTCACTTACGTGACCTTGGCCTCGGAATCGACACCGATCAAGTCGATCTGGATGTCTTGTCGATCGCTTCGGAACACGGTTTGACTGGATATGATGCCGAGTACCTAGAGATAGCTATGCGCCGAGAGGCGCAACTTGCGACGTTCGACAAGAAGCTTCTGTCAGCGGCAAAACGCGAGGGCGTTGCGTTCGATTTAGAGGATCATCCAACGGTTGACTGACGGGACTTACGACTCAGTCTCCGATATCGGAGCCGATTGCGGAGGCTTGAAGGCAGGAATTGTACGACCATCCTGATCGCCGAATGCGTATTGCGACGCTCGGGCACGGTGCCGACTCTGACTTCGAGTCCGTCCGCACCTCGGCCCCTGCGCACGCTGACCGGGCGGCGATTGTATAGTGGCAGATGCTACGCGCTCCTATGTCGCAGCAGCCCGTGCATCTCCCGCCGCTGTCGTTAAGGCTGGATCCGACAAACGAAGACTTGGTCGCGGGGCGCGGAGCGGACCAACGCGCTTGGCTGCACCTCGACATCCTCGACCACATCAAGGACCTTCCACATGTGAGCAAGCGGCTGGGTATCGTCGTCCAGCAGTTGGCTGCGCTCGGGCGGACCACGATCGTCAAGGGCTGTAGCGACCGCAAGAATCGGGGCTGGCGAAGGACACCTCTGGGTGGCGGGAACGGCATGCACTACTACCTCTGGTGGACCCCACAGGGGAGCCCCCAGTGCGATGGCATGAACTGCGGGCCGAAGGGCGCCTTGTTTCTGCGAGCTGTCCGTCACCACGACGATCACCAACCGTTGACGTTCGGCAAGCCTGCGGACTACCACCCTTTGCGGGCACAGGAGATCGTCTCTGAGTCGGAGGGCTGCTTCGAGAAACCTTGGACCCCGGCCCAGGAACGCTTCACCCGCAACGATCATGCGGTTCGCGTCCTCTACGGATATCCAGGCTCGGGCAAGACCATGGCCCTTTGGAGGGCGGTCGAGTCCCGTCGGGGGGACAAGACGCTCTACCTGACTTGGTCGCGAGACCTTGTGGAGCAAGCTGGGGCGCGCTTCGCGGCGTTTGGTGCGCCCGACGCGAAAATCGAAGCGCGTGACTTCACGACATTCTTGGGCGTCCTGTGCGGCGAGGACATTGCCCGGCAGACCTTGGCCGAGAGCAGGGAAAGATTCCGAAATGCCTTTGAGTGGTGGAAGATTCGAGACCATGTAGGTCCATGGAAGGACAACCTTGACGCATTGCACGCCGAACTCCGGTCGACACTGTTCGGATGCGCGGTGCGGGGCAGGTTCGATTGCATCCAGGACGAAGGGCGGCTCAGCGACGCCGCGTACCTAGAGACTTCAGCTGACGGCATCGGCAGGGAGGCCGCGGGCGCGGCATTGCAGATCTTGCAAAAGACGGATTGGATGGAATGGTTCGAGTCGGTCTTCCCTGAGTTGAACGCGGCGCGCAAGGCGATGACTCGTCTGCTTGAAGGTGAAGTACCAGGCAACCTTCAGGGTTTCGACCGGATTGTTGTCGATGAAGTTCAGGACCTGACGCTGCTCGAGGCTGCGGTCGTCGTGCAGTTCTGCCGTGTGCTGGCGTCCAAGGGCTCGCATGCCCCTTGGCTGCTGATGGCGTTCGACGACGGGCAGACGGTGAGGCCGTCCGGCTTTCATATAGGACGACTCTGTGATCTTCTCCATCAATGGATAGGACGCCCGGAGGCATTCGGACTCGAATGCAACGTCAGGAGCCCCTCCGTGATCGCTGAGGTTGTCGATCGGGCCGGATCGCTTTACAACACCATCGACAAGGGCACCCGTCCCACCGATCAGCGCAACCTGGCAGTGGAACAGGAAATCGACGCACGCCTCATCTATGTTTCGGTGCCGAGCCTAGAGCGTGCTAGCGAGTTGCTGAAGGACCTGGCTGATCTCGATGACGTGGCGGTGATTACCCCGGAGCCGAGCGTCCCCGAGTGGGTTCCCAGCGAATCGAAGAGCGCTATTTTGACTCCCGATGCTGCGAAGGGCTTGGAGTACGCGTCGGTATGCGTCTTGGACGCCGGTCGGGTTCTCGAGCGGCTCAGTTCCGGCACACCCTCGGGTGATCCCTTGGAACTGCACGCCCGGCGCACCGCGATCGACAGATTGCGGGTTGCCCTTAGCCGGGCTACGGAAAATCTTGCGTTCGTAGACGTGCAGCCCGACGCCGCCGAACGCGAGCGGAGCTTGGACTTGTTGAGAAATCCCGACCAGTTCGAAGCCCCCGACCTAGTGGAACTGTTCCTTGATTCCGACGCCACTCCGGAACAACGCGTTCTCGCTAGGGTGCAGGATGCACGATCGTTGGTCGAGGGATCGCCTCTGCGCGCTTGGGACAGGGCGCTTCAGGCGATACGGATCCTAGGCAAGCCCGGGCAAGAAACGAGTATCGGCGACGAGACGATCAAGGTAGAAGCGCGGGCGGTGGTGCTTGGTGTCGCTGCCCGCCGATTGGTGGATGGCGGTTCGGGGTTCAGTGACAGGGACGAAGTGGTCAGCGCCGCTCAACGGGTTGCGCAGGACTGGGGAAGCAAGGGTACCGTGACAGCATTTCAACAATTCGAATCGTGGTCCAAGGATCGCAATGGCGAGCCGATCACGATGCTGGAGTCCGTGCTCGCACTGGAGGAACAGGACAGGGATGCCATCCAAGCAGCTTTGCCTCCAATGTCGCAAGCGCTGCTGGCAGCTCTGCGAGCCAGCGCCGCCGAGGTGAGTACCGCCGCTAGCTTCTCCCGTGACGTGGAGGGTTGGCTCCGCCTGATCGGCTTCGTGGGCGACGAAGCAGACGAGGCTCGCAATCTTCGCCTCCACGCCTTCGACGCTCTGATGGCGGAGGAGAGAGTACGCGATGCCGGTGCCGTCTTGCGTTTGGTGAAGCCTCCTGACGCTGCGCGGAGTGGTCTTCATTCCGAGTATCTGGGCCGACCTGCGGAAGCCGCCCAGCATTACGAGAATGCGGGCATGACCGACGACGCCCTTCGCACGTGGCGGCTTGCGGCCGAGTGGGAAAAAGCGATCGTCCACGCCAAGGGCAACGAGAAGAAAGACTTGGGATGGCTCGTCAGCGTCGAAAAGGCCGCAGGACGTCGTCCGGCAGGCATCGAGAATCGGATGACCAAGGGGGAGCGCGAGAAGCTAGCCAGGTTGATGAAACTCCCGCGGGCGAAACGGTCTCCGAAGGTTGTCGGCCCGCAGCAGAAGGTGCCCAAGCTGCCCGAGCAGGAGAATCTTTTCGCGGACGGTTGAGTTTGTCCGCGATTGTGGCGGCATCGGCTCCGAGTTGGGCCGTTCGGGCCACCGGGATCATCCCGCCGCCCGGCGCCCACCGGTTCCGCGCATAGAATGATTCCATGATGTGGCGAGTCATCCAACTCCTCCTCATGGTCATGCTGCCGGCTTCGCTGGCAGCCCAGCAGCCGAACATACTGTTCATCGCCGTGGACGATCTCAACGATTGGATCGAGCCGATGGGCGGGCACCCGCAGGCGAAGACGCCGAATCTCGTCCGACTCGCTAGCCGGTCGACCCTGTTTACCCGCGCCTATACAGCCGCTCCGGCCTGCAACCCGTCTCGCGCGGCCCTGATGACCGGAATCGCGCCCTATCGGTCGGGGGTGTACAACAACAGCCAAGCGTGGAGGCCGGCAATGCCTGACGCCGTGACCTTGCCGCAGGCGTTCCGGAAGAACGGCTACTGGGCTGGCGGAGCGGGGAAGATCTACCACGGCGTGTATCCCGATCCGCCGTCGTGGGATGAATACTGGCCGTCCAAGAAAGTCCAGCGATCCAACGACCCCCTGCCAGAGGAGAGGCCCGCGAATGGGATCAAGGATACCGGCAACTTCGACTGGGGAGCCTTGGAAGTTCCGCCCGAGGAGATGTCCGACGCCAAGGTGGCCGAGTGGGTCGCGGCGAAGTTGCGCCAGCAGCACGACAAGCCGTTCTTCCTGGCCTTCGGGATCTTCCGGCCCCATCTGCCTTGGTACGTGCCGCGCAAGTACTTCGATCGGTTCCCCCTCGACACGATCGAACTCCCGGCCGCGTTCGCGGCAGATCTCGAGGATGTGCCGGAAGCCGGGGTCAAGATGGCGCGGCCAGAGAGGGACCACGCTCGAGTCGTGGAGCATGGCCAATGGAATCGAGCCGTGCAGGCGTACCTAGCTTCGATCAATTTCGCGGATGACATGCTCGGAACCGTGCTGGACGCGCTTGACGAGAGCCCGTACTCCCGGAACACCGTGGTCGTGCTGTGGGGGGATCATGGCTGGCACTTGGGCGAGAAGCGCCACTGGCGGAAATTCGCGCTCTGGGAAGAGGCCACGCGCGTACCGCTCATGATTTCCGCACCGGAGGGGACGCCAGGGCTGCCCGAAGGCACCCGAAGGGGTGCCAAGAGCGGACGCCCGGTAAGTTTGCTCGACCTCTACCCCACGCTGGTGGAACTCGCCGGACTGCCTGCGCAGGAAGGCTTGGATGGGCGCAGCTTGGTGCCGCTGCTGAGGAACCCGGACTTGAACTGGCAGCCCGCCGTGATGACGCATGGCCGCCTGAACCATGCCGTGCGCTCGGAGTCGTTCCGCTTCATCCGCTATGCCGACGGCAGCGAGGAACTCTACGACCATCGGGTCGACAGGATGGAGTGGACCAACTTGGCAGGCGATTCCAACTACGCGGCGGTCAAGCGAGACCTTGCCAAGTCGCTGCCCGAGACGAACGTCCCGGAAGCCCCCGTGCAACCATCCGGTCAGAGGACGAACGAAGTGGCAGTTCCGTGACCGGCCTGCGCTGACTCAGTCGTTCCGCACCTCGACATTTGGTCGGCCCGACTGGCGTGTAATCCCTCGAACCCGTCACAACCGCCGATTCGGCGATACCCCGCGGCGGGGAATTCGTTACTCTAGTAACCATGAGGATCATCCTGAGACTATCCCTCGCGGCCCTCGTGGCCGCAGCCATGCTGTCGGCCGAGCCCGCCGCGTCCTCGGGCAAGCCGGTGAACTGGCAGGGACTGCCCGAACCCTTCGCGACTCCGTCCGTGCGGAACCGGCCGAACGTGGTCGCTGCCCCCGACGGTGCCACGCTCGCGGTTCCGTACGGCTTCAAGGTCGAGGAGTACTTGACCGGCGACTTCCAGCGTCCACGCTACATGGTCCTCGGACCGAGCGGCGAGCTGGTCTTCTCGGACTCAGGCTCCCGCAATCAAACGGACGGAACGGTGTACGTGCGCCAGGACGGCAAGCTCAAGAAGCTCATCGAGAATCTCGACCGGCCCTACGGCATTGCGTTCCACGACAAATGGATCTATGTGGCCGAACCGGCGTCCGTGAAGCGTTATGTCTACGACGCCAAGGCCATGACGGCCGGTCCGGGGGACGAAATCATCTCGCTGGAAGGATTTGGTCGCGGGCATTGGACGCGCTCGCTGCTGTTCGATCGGGATCACGTCAAGCTGTACGTCACGGTCGGCTCGGAATCCAACAACGATGCTGACGAGGATCCGATGCGGGCCGCGTTGCATCGCTACAACCCCGACGGCACGGGTCACGAAGTGGTCGCCACGGGGCTCCGGAACATCATCGGCTTGGAGTGGTACCCGGGTTCGGACGAAATCTGGGCGGCGGTTCAAGAACGCGATGCCTTGGGGGACGATTTGGTGAACGATTTCCTTGTCAACGTCAAGGAAGGCGAGTTCTACGGCTGGCCGTTCGCTTACAACGGACCGCACGAGGACCCCGCTCACAAGGGCGTCGCACCCGCCAAGGTCAAGGGCACGCTCTACCCGGACGTGCTGCTCGGGTCCCATGTCGCCGTGCTAGACACCAAGTTCTACACCGGGACGCAGTTCCCGGAGCGGTATCGCGGCGGGCTGTTCCTCGCATTCCACGGTTCCTGGAATCGATCGAAGCGGGTCGGGTACAGCGTGACGTTCATCCCCTTCGAGAACGGACGGCCCCAGTCGGGTCCGCAGGACTTCTTGACAGGCTGGATGCTGGGACCGGACAAAACCGAGGTCTGGGGCCGGCCCGTCGGGCTGCTGGTACTCAAGGACGGTTCGATGCTGGTCAGCGACGATGGCGGCCGCAAGATCTGGCGCGTCAGCTACGGCGAGTAGGGACGGGCGGTCGTTCCAGGCCTGAATCTCAAGCATCGGCATGTTGAATTGGTTTCGCCCTCGGTGGAGGCATTCGGATTCCGACAAGCGCCGAGAGGCGCTAGAGGAGATTACCGACCCCTCGATTCTGGTTGAAATGATCGTCTCGGACGGGGAATGGTTCGTACGTCACGAGGCCTTCGCGAAACTACGAGGCTTCGATCCCGATCAGTCCCACTATCACCGCTTGATGCGCGAAGCAGGGGACGAAGAGATACGCCGCAAGGTGGTCAAGGTCATGACGGACGAAGCGGAACTCCAGCGCGTCGCGGAGCAAGACCAATACAAGTACATTCGGGATGCGGCGGAGCATCGACTGGAAGAGCTCCGCACCGGCATCTGGAACGGAATCGAATAGCGAGAACTCCGAGCCGGGGTTCTCGATGTCGCGGGCCGTCGCCGGAGGGCTCGGGCTTGCATCGGCCGCCGGTCTGTGAAGGGAGCGTTGTGACGGAAATGACGAAGCAACAGGCTCCTCCAGCAATCGCTGTCACTGCCCGTCCGTCTGCAGGTGCCCGCGACTATGCCAGCGAAGCGTTCCTGTGCTTGCTGGGCACGCACTTCCTCGTGGACTGCTTCGCGTCGACCCTGCCGACGGTGCAGCCGGTGCTCGTGGACCGGTTCGGCTTGACCCTCACGCAAGCAGGGCTGCTGGGTGGGTTGTGGATGCTCTCTTCGTCAGTGCTGCAACTGCCGCTGGGTCTGCTGAGTGACCGGTTTAGCAGCCGCTACTTCACGGTGTTGAGTCCGATCTTCGCAGCCGTCTTCCTGAGTTCGCTCGGGCTTGCCACGGGTATCGGCGGCGTGGTCGCGCTGCTGATGCTCGGAGGTGCTGCTGTCGCCGCGTACCATCCGCACAGCACCAGTCAGGCGGGTCGCATCGGAGCCGGACGGAGAGGCATAAGCACTTCGGTATTCATCACGGTCGGGACGGCGGGCCTCGGGCTCGGGCCGCTGTATATCGACAGGGTCATCGAGAGCGTAGGATTCGACCGGCTGTGGATGGCGGCAATTCCTGTGCTGGCGGTCGCTCCCGTGCTGCTGTGGCGAGTGCCGCAGCCAATCGCTGACGCACAGGCTGGCCGACAGGGATTGGACCTGTCGGCGTTACGCAGAGAGCGGAAAGCGCTGTCGGCCCACTACGCCCTGGTGGTGCTCCGATCGATCACGCAAGTCGGTCTCGCGCAATATATTTCGCTCTACATGGTCAGGGTGCGCGGCGTCAGCCTCTGGGTAGCGAGCATTGCACTGTCAGCGAACCTCCTGAGCACCTCGGTTGGTGCTCTCCTGGGCGGCGCGGCGGCGGATCGTTTCGGTGGACGCCGGGTGATTCTGGCGTCGTGCATGACCGCGGGGCCGTTGCTCGCCGTTTTCCTCTTGACCGAAGGATGGGTCTCGACCGCGGCGCTGTTCATCGGCGGCGTGCTGCTCCTGTCCACGGTGCCCGTCAACGTGGCCATGGCCCAAGAACTCGTGCCATCGCAAGCCGGCGTGGCGAGTGCCCTCATGATGGGATTCGGATGGGGCGTCGCGGGAATCGTATTCGTGCCGGTTGCCGGGTGGCTGGCCGACATCCTGGGACTTGAATCGGTGCTGTGGGGATTCACGTTGCTGCCTGCTTGCGGAATCCCGATTGCGCTGGCGCTACCGGAGAGGGGCAGGGCAGACCGCGACCTATAGGTCGACGCGCGGCTGGGGCGAACCAGTCCTCTCTGGCGGGGCTTGGAGTGCCGTCCAATCAGGCCAGCGCTTGCCGCGCCACGCGCATCACGTTAGCCCCGAGAACCTTCCGAATGTCCCCGTCGGAGTGACCGCGCTGGACCATCCCGACGGTGAACATCGGCCAATTCGTCCATGCCAGGCTTTGAGTCATCGCTGCGGTGGTTTCGAAGTCGTCCTCGGGCCACAGAGCTTCGAAGCGGGTCCGCCCCGACCGCACGGACGGGACCTTCCGGTTTTCCGGCTCGGTGTACCGAGAACGGTATGCGATGTCGGTGCCAATCGCCACGCGATCCGCGCCGAATGTCTTGATCGCGTAATCGATATGGTCCAAGAGGGCCTGAATGTCCCCTGTGCGCCTCAGGAATCGCGAGATACAGCAGATGCCGATGTACCCGCCCGTGTCCGCGATCGCCCGGATCACGTTGTCGGGCTTGGATCGGATGTGCCGATACAACGCGCCGCAGGTCGTGTGGCTGGCTACCATCGGACGCGTCGACTCCTGTGCCGCGTCGAGGCTCGTCTGCCAACTGGAGTGGGCGACATCGACGATGACTCCGACCTTGTTCATTTCCCGAACTGCCGCCCGCCCGAAATCGCTCAAGCCGCCATTCGCCGGCTCGCCGCAGCCGTCTCCAAGCCGGTTTCGGCGGTTGTAAGTGACGTGCATCATGCGGATGCCGAGTTGATGGAAGACGCGCACGTAACGCAACTCGTCTTCCACGGAGACCCACTGTTGCGTCAGCGGCACGCCATTGCCGGTGAAGTACAAGCAGCCCATGCCGTCATCGTGCGCCCGCTGCACGTCCTCCGGCGTAACGGCCCTCCGCAGCACCCCGCGCAGATGGTCGCTGAGATAGGTGAATCGCGCCAGACGCTTGATGAGGCGCAGGGGGTCGCTGCTCTCCTCGCCGCAATTCTGGAATAGGCACGTAACGCCGGCGGCGTTCCAAGCGCGAATGAATTCGTCACGTTCCGCTTCGATGTGGGCGGCGCGAGTCATCGTGGTGTCCTCGCGCATGTCGCGCACCTCGATGTCCGACCCGCCATCCTCGATCAACTGACGCAGGGCCTCGCCATCCGGTGCCGCTCGCGGGGCGAAGCCGTAGGCGTCGAACACCAAGCTGTCGCGGTGCAAGCCCAGTCCGTACTCGAGGTCTCGGCGCGAGGGCTTCAGAATGTCCAGTGCCGTGGCGCGGTCCCGCTCGATACGATCGTTCGTCTGGGAGGCGAGCTGCGCGGCCGCGGCTAGCGAGCCCGGGACTCCGATGAATTGTCGACGGTTCATGGCGTGCCCTGCGCAACAAGGGTAGCGCGGCACTTGATGCACCCGTCGGTAGGCATCCGACGGTTAGCAGGCTGCCGCCGCCGTAGGAAGTTTCAAATTCCAGGTGGGCACTGGAAGTGCTTCGCGAAGCTGGCTAGTATTGCGGAACGAGTCCCGCCGTGGACGCATGGCAGACTGCTCCGGGCCTCTGAGACATCTCGGAACAGAGCGATGTCGCTCACTCGCTGGATTCCGAGCGGGTGAGAGCCGACCCTCTTGATACGTCAGAACTGAACGCCAAGAGGCCCCGAGCGCAGCCAAGCCCTGGCGGTGGCGACCGGTCGTGCTACCATGAATGCAACGCTCGGAGCGACGCTTTGTGACGTCGCGGCGTGACTCGGCGGGCCTAATTGCCGAGGTCGCGCTCTAGCAAATCAAAGCTGGTCGATTGGCCAGATCCGAAGGAATCTCACATGGCACGTGTTTGCGTCGTTACAGGGAAGCGTCCGATGTCGGGCAACAACGTCTCGCATGCGAATAACAAGACGAAGCGACGCTTCTACCCGAATCTGCAGGACAAGCGATTCTGGTCGCCCCGTCGCAAGCGGTGGGTCAAGCTGCGGATCAGCGCCAAGGGCATCAAGATCATCAACCGGAAGGGCGTTGACCGGGTGCTCGACGACCTGCAGCAACGCGGCGTCAAGTTCTAGCGCGTTCGATTCACGGGTGCGACCCCGCGACCCTGTTCGCACTGGTGGACCGCTGCACGGCCATCTGCGGTGACCGCCGGTACGCGGAGCTGCCAGCAGCCGATGGGCCGCTAGATCTCGACGGCCTTCGCAAAGGTGACCGCGTGCATCTGGTAGAGCCTGTCTAGCACGGAAGCCGGAAGCGGCTGGTCTGTTCCCACCACGGCGATGGCCTGGGTGGGCTCTCCGTCTGGGCCGGGTTCCTCGCGGCCGAGCGCGAACTCCGAAATGTTTATGCCGCTCTCTCCGAGCACGGTGCCCAGCCGACCGATGACCCCCGGCACGTCCTTGTTCTGCACGTAGAGCAGGGAACCCCGCAAAGGGGCTTCGACATAGATGCCGTCCACGCTCACCAAGCGCGTGGAGCCATCCGGGAAGACCGCGCCCTCCACGGAGCGCTCGAAATCCTCCGTCTTGAGGTTCACTTTCAGGGAATCGCTGAAGTGAGTGCGACCTCTTCGTACTTCGCTGATGCCGATGGCCCGCTCGCGGGCGATCTGCGAGGCGTTCACAAGGTTCGCCTTCTGCGAGAGAAAGCAATTCAGCACTCCGCTCAGTGCCGCGTTGCGGATCATCGTCTGGTCGGTCTCGCCGAAGTCTCCGGAGTAAGTGATCTTCGCCCGGACGGGTCTGCCTATTGCGGTTTGCGCGACGAACGAGCCGAGACGCTCCGCGAGTTGGAGATAAGGGGCCAGACGCCCGTACTGCGCCGCGCTGACCGAGGGCGTATTCACGGCATTGACCACCACTCCCGAAACCAGGTAGTCGCGAACTTGCACGGCGATGTTGATGCCGACCTTTTCCTGCGCTTCCTCCGTCGAGCCTCCGATGTGCGGCGTGGCGACGACATTGTCGTGACTTACCAACGGGGAATCCCCCGGCGGTTCGTGATCATAGACATCCAGACCCGCTCCCGCGACCTTGCCCGACTGGATCGCCGCCTCGAGGGCATCGCCATCGATCAGTTCGCCGCGCGCGCAATTCACAATGCGCACGCCGTCCTTCATCTTGGCGATCGACTCGGCGTTGATGATCCCTGCGGTTTCCGCCGTCAGCGACAAGTGCAGGCTGATGTAGTCGGCGCGTTCCAGAAGCGGATCGAGGTCCAGCAGCTCCACGCCGGAATCCTTCGCCGCATCGCTCGAGACGAACGGGTCGTATGCGACGACATCCATGCCAAACGGCTTCGCTCGCTGGGCGACCTGACGCCCGATGTTGCCCAAGCCGATGATGCCGAGCGTTTTGCCGAACACCTCGTTGCCTTGGAATCTCTTGCGTTCCCAGAGCCCCGCGCGGATCGACCGATTGGCCGAGGGCACGGCGCGCGCGAGCGACAGGATCAGCGCCATGGTGTGCTCGGCCACGGAGGTGGCGTTGCCACCCGGTGTATTCATGACCACGATGCCGCGCTTGGTGGCCTCGTCGCAGTCGATGTTGTCGACACCCACGCCGGCGCGACCGATTACCTGCAGTGCGGTAGCGTCATCAAGCACTGCCTTGGTAACCCTGACGCCGCTCCGCACCAGGAGTGCCTGCGTGTCGCCGAGGTGGGAGCGGTACTCCTTCGGATTCGAGACCACGACCTTGAGCGATTCTTCGGCGCGGAGAATGTCGATGGCTGCCGGTGCAACGTTATCCGCAACGAGGACCTTCATGGGGTTTCTCCCTTCTCCGTCGAAGGCCCTTCAAGATACGCGGCTTGTGCCGCGCGGACCCCAGAACCGAACTCCACCGCGCGGCCCAGCGAGTGCAGGATGATCTCCAGTTCGGCGACCGTTGCGAACAGATCATGGAAGTCGAAGTAGCCCAGATGGGCGAAGCGAAAGATCTTTCCCTTCATCGTGCCCTGTCCGTTGGCGATCACGGCTTCGAAGCGATCCTTGTACCCACGCACGATCTCGCCGGAATCCAGATCCTGCGGCGACCGAATCGCTGTGACCGCGCCCGCCGGGATCGAGTTCTGGGCAAAGAGTTCAAGACCGAGCGCTTCCGCCGCTGCCCGCGTCGCTCGGGCAAGCATCTGGGCGTTCTCGATCAGGTTCTCTCGCCCCACCTCGCGGATGTATCGGAGGACCTCGCCGAGACCCAGAATGAGCGACGAAGCGGGTGTCCACGGCGAATCGCCCTTCGGCCCAGCTTCGATGTGCTTGCGCAGGTCGAAGTAGAAGTACGGGCTCGAGGCCGACGACGCCCTGCGCATGGCCTTCTCGCTCACCGAGCAATACGCTAGGCCGGGGGGAACCATGAGTGCCTTCTGCGAGCCGCCGATCACGACATCCAAGCCCCACGCGTCGATTTCGATCACGCTGCTACCGAGTCCCGTGATGGCGTCAACGACGAATACTGCCTGCGACTGGCCAACGATCCGCGCCATGCGCTCGACATCGTGCGAAATGCCGGTGGAAGACTCGGTGGCCTGCACGAACACGCCTTGGGTGTCGGGGCGTGCCTGGAGTGCTGTTTCCAGTTCCTCCGGGGATATCGACTCTCCGTACGGTTTGCGGAGAACTTCTACATCGAGACCGTAGGCCTCGGTGATCTGCTCCCAGCGCTCGCCGAACTTGCCTGCGGAACAGACGATCACCCTGTCTCCGGCCGAAAAGAGATTCGAGACCGCGGCCTCCATCGCGCCGCTCCCTGACGAAGCGAAGAGCGCGATGCCGTTGCGCGTACCCATGAAGTAGTGCAGGTCCTCGATCACGCCGCTGTAAACGTCGCGGAAGTCCTTGGTGCGGTGGTGCAGGTCGGCACCGGCCATTGCGCGCACTGCCGGAGGGAACAGCGGCGTTGGACCGGGGGTTAGCAGGCGGCTCTTGCGGACATGCATGTGCTATCAATCTCAGGCCTCGGCGCGTGGCCGACGGGACAGACAGTGCGGAATCAATTGAGACTGCTGGACTTAGCGGGAATTCAGGCCGCCGAAGCGGCCTTAACGTCAATCCGCCGCGCCTCGATCACTGTCCAATTCCTAGCTTAGCGCATGGCCGTCGCGGCACCGGCCTCGTCCGCCGGGAGATGTGCCTCGGTGGCCCAAGACAAGACTTTGGCGTATCTGGTGGTGAAGCAGGACGACGGGTTGGATCTTGCCACCCGAGATCTGCTCACGGCGTCGATGCACAGCGCGGTGCGGTTTGAATGTTTCTCGGAAGGAGTGTCATTACGGCCGGGTCGGATTCGTGGATCGCTGGAAGCTGAGATCTCGAACCAAGTCCGAGCCCGGTATGGTGTCGGTGCCTTGGAGCCTGTTGCGAATGTCTCAATGCCGGAATCAGAGGTCTACCCGGATGGCGATGCGGGCCCAAGATGAGCTGCTGCCAAATCTGGAGGCGAGATTGCCGTCATCACAAGGGCACTTGGCCGCTGCCACAGTGGACCTCGCGAGTCGGCGGACTTCGGTGACCGACTCATCGGCGGGCTGGGGAGCGACTGGTTGCCAACGTCGGTCTGGGATGTGCCTGGAACTACGAACGCACCGGTGAATCGACTGAGCGCGGACCATGCGAAGTTCGGTTTGGTTTTGACACCACCCTCCACCGGCAGCAATCCTAGCCAGCGCTGCTCCAAGCTGCACTGAAGTGTGGTATATCTACAAGAACCGTCCCTTCCTCGGGGTGATCGTCATGTCGGTGAGTTCTGTGAGTGCCAGACTGAGCAGACCAAATGTGTGCCCTAATGGTCTACGTGCGATTGTGACCCCGACGAGACGCATCTCCGAATCGTCCCGCCCGCTCGCGGTCGGGGCGCGACCGCCGCATCGACGCTCGACTACGGCGCGAGCAGGGTCCGGTACCGAACGGCTTCTGAATCCCGCCCCAGTTCATTCGTCGTACTCGCATCACGATCTAGCGGCCCCAGCGGATTCATGGGCATCATCGTAAAATTGAGGAGCTACGAACCATGAGCGTCGAAATCGTACGTGGAACGAATCGAAAGCCAGCATCGAGCGAGATGTTGGTCGAGGCCTTCGAAAGCCAGACTAGTCTCAACGGGACTCTATTTGTCGGATACCCTATCGTCGCTAGACGCCACGCACTTGACGCGACGTTCGTCTCCCAAGCTCATGGCATCGTACTGTTTGACCTTATCGAAGATGAATGTCTTGGTGACTATCGGGAGAGACAGGACGCCGCTTTCAATAGCATCGAGTTGAAACTAAAGCGAAATGCTAGCATGCTAAATCGTAGAAAACTCTCGATCCCGATCCAGACTGTGTCGTTTGGGCCAACATTGAACCAAGTTCCGTACGACGACTCCGAATATCCTGTGGCTACGTCGACCAAATCACTCATGGATATGATCAAGAAGATCAGGTGGGAAGATAGTAGATTGGAGATCTATGAGAGAAGTCTGTCGATCCTAGAAGGCGTCGCTAGCCTTCGTAGAAATTCTGCTGAAAGACGTGTAGTCAATGATAATTCACGAGGTGGCAAGCTAAAGCGAATAGAAGAGGCCATTACAACACTCGATCATGCTCAAAACCGCGCGGTGATTGAGGTGCTCGATGGAGTCCAACGAATTCGCGGCTTGGCAGGTTCAGGAAAGACCATCGTGCTCGCACTCAAAGCAGCATATCTGCATTCCCTGAACCCGGACTGGCGTATCGCGATTACTTTCCAATCACGTGCATTGAAAGTACAGTATCGAAGACTTATCGCACGGTTCATGGGTAAGCATTGGGAGCAAGAACCTAACTGGAAAAACATCAAGATAATTAACGCTTGGGGTATCGACGACTACAGCAATAGTGATAGACAGGGAATCTATTCAGAGTTTTGTCGAGATAACAATATACCGTACTATGATTACCGAAGTGCAACAACACGGTTTTCTGTAGGCGATGTATTTGAGAGTGTATGTATAGAAGCATTGGATCGCACTAGGAACGTGAACATCAAGCATTCTCATGATGTCGTACTAGTTGACGAAGCTCAGCATTTTTCTCCATCATTTTTGCAATTATGTTACGCAACTTTGGGAAAAAAGAAGCGACTAATCTATGCGTATGATGAATTACAGAATCTTAGTGGGCGGCCGCTACCGCCAAACGTTTTCATGCCAAGACCGAAGTCCACAACCGAAGTGTCGCAGAGTATTCCTAGGAATCCAATTGCTGAACCCGATCTAGTATTGGATCGATGCTATCGAAATCCACGTCGACTCTTGGTAACTGCACACGCAATTGGCTTTGGGATATATCGAGACTTTGACCAATCCACTGGTACTCAACTCGTGCAAATGTTTGATCATCCTAGTCTCTGGACGAAAATGGGATACGAAATTGAGTCAGGTGTACTGAAGGAAGGTCACCACGTCACGCTCTCTCGGGACACGAACTTTAACCCGGTGTTCCTTGAAGAGCATTCTGAGCCAGAAGATTTGATTCAATTTCAGATGTTCGAAGACCGCGCTCAGCAAGCAGAGTGGTTGGTTCGCCAGATCATCACAAATCTACGGAAAGATGAGTTGCGATATGATGACATCATAGTAATAAACCCCAACCCTTCAACGACCCGTGAAGAGGTAGGGCCGATTCAAAACAAGCTGCATGCGAAGCATATACCAACGAACATCGCTGGAGTGGGTGCCTCTCCAGAGATCCTCTTCCAAGATAGCAGGCAGTCCGTAACATTCACAAGCGTCCACATGGCTTTGGGTAATGAGGCGGGCATGGTTTATGTAATCAATGCTCATGATGGGCTTAGTTCTCGTTCAGATTTAGCTACCACTAGGAATCGATTATTTGCGGCAATGACTCGAAGCAAGGCTTGGGTCCGCGTCGTTGGTGTCGGCCCACAGATGCAGCTTCTACTGAACGAGTATGAGCGATTGAAGGAGCGTGATTTTAGATTGGAATTCATCTACCCGGGTGTTGCGCAGAGGGAAGTTCTCCGGACGATTCATCATGATACGACTGGAGAAGAACGATCTATGATCGAGGAGGGACAATCTCAGTTGAGTCGGCTCGTACTGGGCCTCAAGCGTGGAACCATTCGCAGGGACGATCTTGATCCTGCGCTCGTCGAAAGCTTTCTAGCGGAGTTTAAGGAGAGTTCCTAATGGCGCACAACATCGGTGCAGGACGGGTTGTCAGGGACGTCAATGCAGTTGTCGAGCACTTGACAGGGTTGGGTCTCGTCAATAGATCGCGATTCGCGATCAGACGAATGGTCCGGGGCATCGAGCAAGTTACGTTTGAAGGAGCGTCCGAGATCTCGGCCGCGATCAAAGCTGTGCCATATGCTGAAATATATCGTGTACTAGTAGAGCAGGGCGCATACAATGTTCGCATGCTGGACGGAGGCTTGTTGCAAATGGGATACTACTTCAAGCATGGACAGTTGTGGAAGCATAGACTTGCGTTTTTTCCTTCACCAGATACAGGTACATTTCAAGATGATAGCCGTGCATTCTCGCACGACAATTCGTCCTTTGGCAGTGCCGAGGAGAATGTAGTTCCGATTCCGGTTCGGTTTGATTTTAGTACTGATCGAATCAAGGCGAAGTGGCCACATCCAGAGTCACATCTCAACTTGGGACAGTTCACGAATTGCCGGATCCCGGTATCGGCACCGGTTTCACCACTGGTCTTTGCCGATTTTGTGCTCAGGAGCTTTTATGGCATTAGCATCGCGGACACGCTTCCGAAGAATGGGATATTCTTCGATCAAACAATCGCGCCTGCCGACACTGAGACCCTGCACGTGGTGGTTCCTTGTAAGAAGTAGGCCGATCTTGAAAGTTGGTAACTGCCCAGATACCCTGATCGGGCTTGGTTGCAGCGATGGGTAGCGGGACATCGCGGGCGGATGTCGTACGAGGTGCGGCTCGGAGCGGATCGGGGGTGCTGTCGAGGAGGTAGTTGACAGGGGCGTGCACTTACATGTAACGTAGGAATTGTTCTGAGGGCGCGGGCACTCGGGCAAGTCATGGCGGCAGCGTTCCCAACGACCGAGCAACAGCTCGGGGCGGTCGGCGAGCCCGCCGAACTGATCCGGCTGCGGGCCGCCAACGCGAGCTTGCGAGCCGAGATCGAGGGCCTGCAAGCCGAGAACGAGAGCTTGCGGGCCGCCAAGGCGAGTTTGCAGCAGCGCGTGGAGGCGTTGGAGCGGCAGGTGGGCTTGAACAGCTCCAACAGCGGCAAGCCGCCCTCCAGCGACGGGCAGCGCAAGCCGCGCAAGCCGCGGCGCAGCCAGAGCACCCGGGGCGGTTCCGGCAAGCCTTCGGGCGGCCAGCCCGGCCATCCGGGCACGACGCTGAAGCAAACCGCCGACCCGGATCACATCGAGACGCACCGGCCGGCGCGTTGCGCCGATTGCGGCGCAGCGCTGACGGCGGCCGACAGCGTGAGCTACGCGCGGCGGCAAGTGTTCGACCTGCCGCCGCCGCCGCGCGTCGAAGTCACCGAGCACCGAGCGCACACCTGCCAGTGCCCAGCCTGCGGGCACCGGACGCGGGCCGAGTTCCCGGAGAACGTGCGCGGGCCGGTGCAATACGGCCCGCGGATTAAGGCCATGACGGTGTACCTGCAGAACTGGCACTTGCTGCCCGAGGAGCGCCTGGCGGAGCTGTTCCTGGACCTGCACGGCGTCGACATCAGCGCGGCCACGCTGGCGAACATCACGCGCCAGGCGGCGGAGGGCTGGCGGGCGTGCAGCGAGCGGATCCGGGATCTGCTGGTGGCCGCGGACGGCACGAAGCACTTGGACGAGACGGGGTTCCGGATCACGGCGTGCGGGCAGTGGCTGCACGTGCTCTGCACGCGGTGGCTGACGTTCTACCGCACGAGCGAGCGGCGCGGCAGCCTGCTGGAAGGCTTGCGCGGCTGCTTGGTGCACGATCACTGGAAGCCGTACTTCACGGTGCCGGACGTGCAGCACGCGCTGTGCAACGCGCATCACCTGCGCGAGTTGGAAGCGCTGGCGGAGCTCGACGGGGAGGCGTGGGCGCGCCCCATGCAGGACTTGCTGCGGATGGCGAGCCGCGCGGCGGGGATCGCGGCCGAGGAGGGCTGGACCCTGCCGCCGGATCTGGTGGCATGGTTCGAGCAGCGCTACGACCGCTTCGTGGCGGAGGCGCTGGAGTACCACGAGGGGCTGGAGCCGTTGCGCCCGGCGGGCAAGGGCCGGAAGGGGCGCCCGAAGCGGCGCCCGGGGCACAACCTGGCGTTGCGGTTCCGGGACTGCAAGACGGAGACGCTGCGCTTCCTGCACGAGCCCGGGGTGCCGTTCACGAACAACCAAGCGGAGCGGGACCTGCGCATGATGAAGCTGCGCATGAAGATCTCGGGCGCGTTCCGCTCGGCGCAGGGGGCCGCGGATTTCGCCACGTTGCGCAGCGTGCTGTCGACCGCGCAGAAGCAAGGGCGGAACCGCATCGAAGCGCTCATGCAAGGGCCGGCCGTGCTGCTCGACGGCCTGCGCTGCTAGCGCGAGCCCGGCACCCGCCCCGCTGGTCCGGCCCCGCCGGGACCGGGCGGCGGTGCGCCCCGCCGCCGGATGGGAGGCGAGGATGTCTTGCGCTAGTCCGCCCCCGAGCATGCGGAGTGGCCGTGGACGGCGAAGTGCTGCGAGACGGGTATGTCGTCAGCGGCAACCACGCTGGCCTTGGAGCGTTGCGCATGAACATCGAGCCCGGGGCCCGTCAAGGTGAGGGGGCCGTATCCGTGCAATTGAAATCAGGGCATCCGGGATGTCGGTGCTTGGTCGCGACGCCCTCGACCACATCCTGCCATCACTTTCTCGACTAGCCAGACATCAGGTTGCCTGAGCCTTCAGGATTGGCTGGGCGTCAGGGGTATCTGGGCAGTTACGAAAGTTGCTTGGTTTCTTGATCGCACTCTACTCCTCGATTGGGTGCCTGGTCGGTCAGCCTCGAACGACAATCGTAGGCAGCCACCTGTCGTACGTATCCTTGCGCAGACGCTTTAACTGGCGCCGTAGCGGTTTCAGGTATTCCTCGATCAGATGATCTATTTCGGGTTCCTGAAAATTCAGCATGTCGTTAACCTCCCAGGCCGAGAGGATGGACTTCGGCGCGAGTTCTCGCAAATCCTGCAACGGTCGATGCAGCAACGAGCTCAATGCGATATCCGCGAGGGCTCGGAAGTGATTCGCGACATAGACCGGACCATCGTAGGGCTGGACCTTGTGATCGGCAAGGATCCTGCCCATATCACGCACGCCCTTGGAACCGAGGCTCGGAGTGCTGTCAACGATCCCGCCGGGGCCTGCCAGCGGGGTGACAGTCGGCTCGACGAATCCGAAGAAGTACTCTTCAAAACGCAGACCGCCCGTGTGTTCGCCCGGCGCACTGAGGTTGAGCGCGCGCCGAAAGGAAACATAGGAAGTCGGACTCGTCGGAGGAATCAGGATCGGGTGCCCTTCCACCGGTCTGCGCGGCATTGCATGCTCGTGAACGGCATCCACGAAGCCCTTATACTGCTCGTCCGAGAGGCCGAGCAAGGGGATCAGATCCCTCGGCCATCCGCCTAGTCGGCAGCGCTCAAACGCCAGCTTCTTCCATCGCTGGTAAGTCTCCTCCGACAGTAGCGGGACACTCGACATCTACGACCTGCCTGTTCATCGTAGCTGCCAAGTACAAGGTGCGCGGAGCGGAGCCCCGCATGGCCCTGATCCACGGCATTGGACGCCGAACATCTGCGATGCACTCACGAGCCCCCAGGCATTCGCGTCGTCCGGAAATGAACCCTTGACACCCGGGCCGTATGCCGATTCAGGACCGGAAGGAAAATGGTCTCCGCTACCAGCGCATTCCAAGGCGCAGTCGAGACGGAATCACGTGCCTCTGTCGACCACTTCGACGCCCTCTGCGATTTCGTCGCCGGGATACGCTATCAAGCGGTCGCCCGCCTCCAGTCCTGACAGCACCTGTGCCTCGCGGGCATTGCGTTCGCCGACCTCGACGATCCGCACCGAGACGATGCCGAGATCGCCGACTAGGTACACCGCCCAATCCTCGCCATTCCGGAACAAGCTGCTCGACGGCACCTTGAGTACGTCGCTCTCTTCCCAAACCACGACGCGGATTTCCACGCGGTAGCCGTCACCGAGGGCCTCCCAAGCCTCTCGGACGTCTTCAAAGTCGACAATGACGTTGACACGCTGCTCCTCGACGCCCAGGGCGGAGATCTTCGTGAATCCGAACGGCTCGACACGCCGCACCCTCCCGACTAGCGTGCGATCCCCTCCCCACTGCTCGATGAGCACGCGGTATCCGGGCCGAATCCGCACAGCGTCCGTCGAGAGCATGTCGGAGACGATTTCCAGCTTTTCGGGATTGGCGATTTCCAGAAGAGGCTCGCCGGCGGGGACGACCGCCTCGCTCTCGCGCAACCGTTGAAGCACCACTCCGCTCACGGGCGCCTTGATCTCGATCACGTTACCGGTTGAGCCGGAAGCGGAGCCCGCTCGAATCAAGCTGGTGCGAGCGGTGGCCAGTTCGGCTTCCGCGACCGTGATCGCCGACTCGGCGGCGCGAACAGCCTCCTCGGCCGTTTGGGCGCTCAACCGCACCACTTGCAAGCGGTTCTCCGCGAGCAGACCGTCTCGGTGGAGCTTCTCGTTTCGCTCGAGTTCCTCCACCGCGTGACGGTGCTCCGCCTTTGCCTTGTCCAAGTCGACATGGGACCTCTTGACGGCCGCTTCGTTGGTCTTCACGCGAGCCTCGGCCTCTGCTAAAGTCCGCTGATCCAAGAAATCGGGAGCGGTCGGCAAGAACCGTGCGATTAAGGTCTGGTTGGCACGAACATCGTCCCCGGGTTCGAGATCGATCCGCAGCACTTTCCCGAGGAGCGGGGCAGACACCATGTAGCGATCACGCACACGGGTCTCGCCCTCCTCGTCCAGCGTCACGCGCAAAGGACCGCGAGTCACCTCGGCGAAGTCTGCCTCGAGCGGTTGCGGCTGGAATGCGAAGTAGAAGCCTGCCGCTGCCGCCGCGACGATCAGCCAAACGAGAACTCGCGTGGGTCGAATCTTCATCACCTATTCCTTCGCCTTCAGTACTTCCAGCAAGTCAAGGTGGTCGAGCTTGCGTCGCACGAGCAGTCCCGAGACAGCCGTTGCCATGAGTATCGACAGGGCGCACCAAGCGTAGGTGCGGGGGTTTGCCGAGAAGGGAATCGAGTACAGTTCAGTCTCGAACGCCATCACCATCACGAGCGAGAGCCCGTATCCAAGCAGCATTCCCAACGGTAGCGCAAGCAGGGTTAGCACTCCTAGCTCGCCAAGCAGGATGGACGAGATTTCGGCCCGCGTGAATCCCATCACTCGCAAGCTCGCAAGTTCGCGGCTGCGCTCGGCGAGCGAGACGCGTGCGGCGTTGTAGACCACGCCGAACGCGATGATCGATGAGAACAACACGTTGAAGAAGATCATGATGCCGATGTTCTCGGCGAACGTTTCGTTGAACGAGTCGAGAGCGGCCCTACGCAAGGTGCTGCCGGCGATGGCAGGCGTTTCCTTGATCGCTTGGAACAGTGCCGGGAGATGGGCCGTGTCCACCTTCAAGTAACCGCCTGATAGCGTGCCGCCCTCGCCGACGAGCCGCCTCATCGCATCGATCTCCATATACGCCGACAGGCCCATGTACTCATGCACGATCGCCGCTACCACGGTTTCCCGAACGGGTCGACGCCCGACTAGGACTTCGACGGTTAAGGGACTCCCGGGAACAACGTCCAGCACCTTGGCGAGACTGGAGGACAGCACGATTCCCTCAGGCGGCAAAGACAGTTGCTCCAAGTCGATTACGTCCATAACCCTGAAGAGTTGAGTGATCGACGGAAGGCCGGTGATCGCGAGCTGGCGGGCGCGTTGCTCGGATCGGAATCGGACCGGCGCGGATCGGACCGGTTCCGCAGTCATGACACCCGGCAGTCGATTCAATGCGTGAACGCCGCTGGGCGACACGGGTTCGACGAAAGTGACCTGCAAGTCCTGCCGTTGGGCCAACTCGAACTGCGTGTCCATCATCACGTCCATTGAATCGAGTCCGAAGACACCTCCGATCAGAAGTGCCAGCGAGCAGGCGATGCCCCCGATCGAGATGAGCGATCGCACGGGTTGGCGCTCGATGTTCCTGAGCACGATGCGGGCGGGCTGCGACAGGATCCGCTGCAGTCCGATGCGCTCGGCGAGACTCTTCCGGTAAGTGGATGGCGGCTTGGGCCGCATCGCTTCGGCGGGTTGCAAGCGGACCGCGTCCTGCACGGCCGACATCGCACCGAAAATACCAGCCGCGATGGCGATGGCGATGGCACCCGCGACCACTTCCGATTCCAAGTGATACGCGATGTTGGGGAACCGGAAGTACTTGTTGTACATTCCCAGCATTTGCCGTCCGAGCCCAGCACCCGCGACGGTGCCCACGAGCGCCCCGCCGACGCTAATGGCAAGTGCCCAATAGGTGTAGTGCAGCCCGATGTAGCGATTCGGATAGCCGACGGCCTTGAGCGTGGCGATCTGCTCGCGCTGAACGGTGACGATGCGCCGCAAAACAACATGGAGCAGGAAGGCCGCCACGCCGAGGAAGATCACGGGAATGATCCTGCCGACAGCCTCGAGGCCCTTCAACTCGTTTTCGACGGACCAATTGGAGAGTTGCAGGCTTCGAGGGATGGCACCCCATCCACCGTAAGGACGGAGGAGAGTGTCGAGTTCTTCGATCACGCTCTCGGATCTCGCGCCGGGCATCAGCGACAGGGCGACATCATTGAATCCGCCCTCCATGTCGAAGGCAGCCGCGAGTGCCTGGCGACCCATCCAGAAGACTCCGAACCGCGCGTCATCCGGAATCAACTCTCCGGCTCGGATCACGTATACGAACTCCGGCGAAAGCCCGACGCCAACGATGTCCAACTCCCTCCGTCGCCCGTTGATGATCGCCCGTACCGAGTCCCCGGGGCGCAATCCGTGAGCTTGGGCGAAGCCTTCGCTGGCAATGACCTCGTCCGGTCGCCCGGGATCGACGTAACGGCCTTGGCTGAGGACGATGTCGTTGAGGATTTCCCGCCGGACTTCGGGAATCGAGATCAAGCGCCCGGTGGCCGGCTCCTCCATGCCTTCGACGTCGAGAGTGACTTCGACCACGACGCGGGTCTCCACTTGCGATACGCCGGGGATCGACCGGATGCGCTCGCCGAGCAGAAGCGGGGCGCGTTTAAGGGACGCGAAAACGTCTGCGAAGCGCTGGCGTTCGTAGTACGCCTCGCGGGTCGTTTGCAAGGAGTCGAAGGTGCTCAGGTACATGATGTACGTGAGCACGCCCACCCCGATCACCATGCTGATCGCGAGACCTTGGCCCTTGATCCGCCAAAGGTCGCGAAGCAGTTTGCGATTGAGCGCCTGCATGGGCTACCACCGGAGTTGATTCGCCGGAATCTTTTCTAGGTTGCGCTTGTCTGCCACGATTCGGCCGTCGGAGAGCTGGACCACGCGGTCGGCGATATCCGAGACGGCGGCGTTATGGGTGATCACGGCGGTGGCCGTGCCGAGTTCGCGATTGATGCGCTCGATGGCCTCCAGCACCAGCACGCCCGTCGAAAGGTCCAGGGCTCCCGTGGGCTCGTCGCAGAGCAGGACATCCGGGCGTTTGGCGATGGCCCGCGCGATCGCGACGCGCTGCTGCTCGCCGCCGGACATCTGGGCGGGGAAGTGATTCATGCGGTCGCCCAAGCCGACGATCCGCAACGCTTCGGCGGCGGGGAGCGGATCGGTGGCGATCTCGGTGACGAGGGAGACGTTTTCCTTGGCGGTCAGGCTGGGAATCAGGTTGTAGAACTGGAACACGAAGCCGACATGGTGCCGGCGGTAGTCCGTGCGCATGGCGTCGTCGGCACTGCTCAGGTCGCGGCCGCGATAGGTGACCCGCCCCTCGGTCGGCACGTCCAAGCCGCCCAGAATGTTGAGCAGCGTGGACTTTCCGCTACCGGACGGCCCGAGCAGGACTAGGAATTCCGAAGCCAGGAGGCTCAGGTCCACGCCCCGGAGCGCGTGAACCTTGACCTCGCCCATGGTGTACACCTTGGTCACGCGGCGGGCTTCGAAGACGGTGTCCGGAGCGGGGGCAGGTCCGGCAGGATCTTCTTTGCGGGTCAAGGGGCTTGCCACGGTAGTGCGCGGGCCATCCGTTGTTCCCCAAGTTTAGTGCAAGCGGTATCGGGCAACGGGGGAGTGTGAGTGCCAGATTGATGAGTGCCCGGTCTGAAAGGTGTCGGTCCGCGAGGCGTGATCTCGAAGCTGTCGGTCGGTGGCGGTGAATTGCCTGAGGTCGGATTACGAATCGTATCGACCTCGGTGTGCTATGGTCGCTATGGAAAGCTCGATGCTGGGGTCAACCGTCGCGAATCGGATGCTGTCACGCAGTTGGCGGGTTCGTGGATCAGTCTGGGGCGAGTTTGATGAGGATCGGTGACAAGCATGAAGGAAATACCGTATAGCAGGGCTCGCGACCGGATGGAAGCCCTGATGGACCAAGTAGCTGACGACCGCGAACCGATCGTGATTCGAAGGCGTGGCAAGGATCCAGTAGCACTCATCGCTGCGGATGACTTGGAGAGCTTGGTTGAAACGGCGTCCTTGCTACGCGCGCCGGCAGATGTTCGTCGACTGACGGAGACCTTAGTAGGTGCTGTAGGCGAAGAAGGCTAGGTGGTTACCGTAGCGGAGCTACGCGAGCCCTTCGGACTTCCTGAAGAATGAGTCCGTAGGGGCGGCGTGAAGCGGTCTTCGAACCAGACTTCCTTGACGATTTGGTGCATTGGATCTGCACGGACCAGAAACCGGCGCTTCGCACATTCAAGCTAGTCAATCTCACGCTACGCGATCCATTCCGAGGTGGCGGCAAGGCTAGGCCCTTAGGCAAGTCTCTCGGCGCCCTATGGTCCCGGCGGATCAGCGAAGAGCACCGTTTGGTGTACAAGATGACGAGCAACCAAGTGCGGTTTATGTCCGCACGATTCCACTACAAGCGCAACATGAGAATCAGCTTCCCAACCTAGGTTCACCATGCTCTGCCACAGACTGGCGACGCGGTGAAAGAACACCGCAGTGAAGAGCAGCCGCCGGTTCCCCAAGTTGCATCTGGTTCCCGTCAGGACAGCATCGACAGCGCATGGGCCTTGGATGACGACTGGCGTGCCTTGCTGGGCGATGTATGGCAAGAGGACGGTGACTAGACTGAACATCCGCAGAACGTGCAGATAAACACCTTTAGTCAATTGGGCTTAGTCGAATCAGGAGGTGCCCTTACTGGGTACACTCCAGCTTGGCTCCCAGCAAGTTGCAGGCTCGCCCCGCAGGGCGGTCGGGTGCGTCAGCAATTCGAACGGCGAAGCCCGATCCAGCTTCGACCGAGCCCGGTTGCGCGTGATCGTCGCCCAGTCGTCCTGCCGCGTGCGGACGAGGTCCGCTCGTCCGTTGCGTCGGGGCCTTCTTCCGCGCTGTTCGCGAAGACTGCGGCGGACTAGGTTCAGACCGTGTCGTCGCGCCAGATCTTCAACTGCTCGGGCTCATCGATCTTGTCAGTGTAGGCGAGGCGATAGAGCATATAGAGTGCTTCAAAGTCGCTGCTGGAGGCGGCCAGATCTCCTTCGAGTGGGACGCCGGTTAGGTTAGCGGAAGGGGGGAGCACCTCGAGCACTGCTTCAAGTGCCGCGAAGAAACGGGGATCCTTGTCAACGCGTTCCTTGGCCAGCAACTCCCGCGCGGCATCAAGCGACCGGTTGCGAGCGAGCCTGGCCGCGTGGTGGATGGCGTCGATCATGCCTCGCGAGCCATCGACAGATCCCGTCGCGCCCTTGGCCGCGCGGCGCACGCTGTCCCATAAGCGCAGGTTGCTGCCCTTCTTTTCCGCCAAGCGGTTGACTACCTGCTTGTCGAGGTCGGTTCCCGTAGCGCGAGCCAGCCGGAGAGCTTCGTCGTAAGAGAACACAGGGGCTTGGAAGGTGTCCCAGGCCAGCACGAAGAACGCGGTCGGGGCATCCAGATCGGCGTGTGCCTTGAGCCGTGTCAGCTGCTCCAAGCGCCACCTCTTGACCTCGCGACTTGCGACGTCGAGCGCGTCGTCAGGCGTCACGGCGTACGGATCCCACTCCTGTTCGGGGAGCGATTGCTGACGCGACTTGCCTTTGGGGTCGGGTCGCCGCCGGGCCGTACCGCGCTCCAATGGCCAGTGACGGGAGAACTCCTCAAGAGCAGGACCGAAGCAAGCCAGATAGAGGTCGACGCCGCTGATCCCAGCAGCTTGGAAATCCGCGACCCGCTGACGGACGGCAGACGCAACCTTGGGCTCGACATCCTCCCAGTACACGGTCGCATTTGGGTCCGATCGCTCCTGTCGTGGGCGGCAGACGAGGAACACGGTGCTATTGGCGGCGGCCTTGTTCTTGATGTGTAGCCCACCGGGGGATTCAGTGTTGATCGGCCACGAGGCGGTGATGACGAAGCCCGCCTCGATCAGTCCCTTGGTCAGTGAGTCCCAAGCACCCGACGCCTTGTGGGTGAACATCAGGGTGAGGATGCCGTCTGGCTTGAGGGTCCGGCGGCACTCGGCGAAGATCGCCGCCATCCGGTCTTGGTAGTCCATGCTGGCCAGTGCCCTGGCGCCCTTGAGTCCGCGAAAGCGCATCGGATTGGCTACAGCCTCGCCGTCCTTGTCAGTGAGGGGGCGACGGAATAGGACGGGGAAGACCTGCCCGGCCGTGCGCTTGAGCCAGACGTAGAAGAAGTCCGAAAGCTCGGCGTACATGACGTTGTCGTAGTAGGGCGGATCCATGACGACCGCATCGATCGACCCGTCCGGGATGTGGTCGAGGCTGTCACCGGGTTTGCACGTGATGGTGACCGGGGGAGGCTGCTGCACGATGGATTCGGACTCGTCGTGCAAGGGCAGCGTGCCGGATGCCTCGGCTTCGGGATGGGTCAGGGCCACGAGTTCCTCGATACACTTGGCGGTCTTCTCGACTGCCCAATCGAATCCGCTTCCGTTGACCAGCGGAGCCATCTCGGCGTATGAATACAGAAACGAAAAGTCGTGCCGGGCGAAAAACTGTCGCACCCGTTGAGTGGTGATGTCCCAGCAGACGGCTCGATTGTTGTAGTTCACGAGGGTGTCGAGCGCGAGTGCCAGATATCCGTAGGCCGCCTTCCGCACCTCGCTTAGCTGACCGGAGGCGCGGTCGTCATCAAGCATCTCGCGGAACACCTCGACACTCGTGCCGTGGCAAAGCAGCTGGCGCGGCGCGAACAGGTCGCGCCACAGGGGCATCCCGTACTGAATGGGGCGGTCGTCGTTGGCGTTATTCGGGAATCTCTCGCTCGGCACCATGTCGAGCACCTCCCACTCGGGCAGCTTCTCCTCCAGTCGCGCTAGGATCGCGGCGCGGTTGTCGTCCTCGGGGCGCGGGGCGCGGTACTCCCGCACCCATTTGTCGCGGCCCGGCTTCCCCGACTTCAGCGTCGTCGCAACCCGTCTCTTGTAGACCACGGTGAAGAGTTGCTCGCCCATGCGGCCCTCGCGGGCTTGCTTCTTGATCTCGTTGCCGTCAATCACCCGACCGCAGTCGCTGAAGGGGCAGATGCCATCGCCGCGTGCCACGGTTTCTGCAGATTGCTCGCTGGCCGCATCAACGATCTCGAACGAACAAGTGCGTCCTTCCGCATTGGGGCCCGAACTCGGATGGGGCACCACTCGGACACCGATGCCTCCAGGTGCCAAGCGCCAGTTAGGCGACAAGGGCACAAGGCCAGCGCAATACGGGCAGATGATGGTTCGCGCCCAGAGAAAAGTCATATCGACACGATCAGGGAGGTCGGCCTGCGGATAATGCGCGTCAAGCCGTTCCTCGATCTCGGCCCTCCATGACACCGCCAGCTCCCGATACTCCGACTGTAGTTGCCTTCCGAACCGCAATGGCTGTTCGACGGTGGCCCGAATGATTGAGACTGCTACCGGATTCAGGTCGTTTGCCAAGCCAGCGAATCCAAGCCGGGCGGCCTCAAGGGGAACGCTGCCTCCTCCAGCGGTCGGATCAAGCACCGTCACCCGGTCAGGTTCAATTCCCAACTGCGAGGCCAGCCAGTTCCTGTCGTTGGAGTCCGGGTTGTGGCCAAATGCCCGATCGTATCCATACGGGTTGTCGACACGCTTGCCGCTCCGCAAGGCCCTGTCGATGAGTCTCTTAGCACCAACAGCGTCTCCATGGATCCCAATCGCATGCAGAAACCGTTCTTGGTCGGCGTTCTCGGGGAGCAGGGATGCGAGCACCGCCGCTCGCGCTGCAACCAAGGGTCTCCGAGCCCACCAGATATGGAGGCGGTTCGGAGCGGGGAACGGAGTCATAGGCGTACGTTCCCGGAGACTCTCTATTCCTAATTCGGCGATCGGCAGCCAGCGCTCGATCAGGCGACGGTCATTCATGTCTTGATTTCGGGCTTCTGGCTGCGAACCGGCGAGCCATGCTTAACGCTATCGAATTCGAACCATCGCGTGATTCGGGACGTTGCGACCCTCTGAGATCGTATCAAGGAAACTTGCACCATCTTGTCTGCAAGCTCTTGATTTGAAGCAACCTAACCCATCGACTGCTATCCGCACTCGCTTGTTCAGAGCAGTCCAACTCGCGCAGACCGCCGCGGTCCACCTGCCAGTCCACGCCCCGCCACTGCGTGCTCACGTTCTGCACCCACCCTACATGCCGCTCCGGCAGTCGCAGCACTCTGGCTCTGGCTAAATCGGCTGCATCGGCGGATCGGGGCGCACATCTCGCCCTTGGATGCGCTGTCGATGCTCATTGGCCGAATCGAACTCGCCCGGAAATCTCCATCGCCTTCACGTTCGACTGCTCGTCGGCATCAGGTGCCTCGCGTCCATAGGAAAATAGCCGCATCCCGCCACTCCGAGGCACGGTATGAAAACTTGGCAGAGGTACTGGCTGTTACAGCTTCCGGGATTCGCGCTGGTCGTCGTGATGCTCTACATCGCAGCGCGCTGGTATGCGCTACCTCTACTTGCCGTATGGATCATGCTGGCCGGTTGGATACTCAAGGACGCCGCGGTCTACCCGATCGTCAAGGGAGCCTTCGAGGGGCCGAAGCCTACTGGAGTCGCGGCCTTGATCGGTTCGACGGGCACGGCCACGGAAGATCTTCGACCGCGCGGATACGTACGAATTGGTCCGGAACTGTGGTGGTCGCAATGCACCACCCCCGCCTGCCGTGGGGACGAAGTGCATGTCGTCGCTTGCGAAGGGATGATGTTGCTGGTCGAACCCGTGCATGCGGATGGCGAGGCGAGTGCTCAGTCCGCTTCCGAACGCAGGCGCTGATGAATCCGCGCCACCTGCCACATATAGTTCCTCGGCAGGTCGAATTCGACAGCCTTGCCGATATGCTCCTTCGACCGGCGGGAGTCCCCCATCGCTTCGTAGTAGAGCCCCAGGTAGAGGTGTGCGTAAAACACGGGCGCCCTTCCGCGCCCCTCGTCGCGGGCTCGCTCCGCGACCTCCAGTACCGTGCCGGGCGATGCGTCCCCTCGGTACAAGTCCAGGATCTCCTTCATCGGGATGCGGCCGTCACGGGTAACGGGAATCAGACCCTCGCGTGCTTGGTCCGGGCCGTCGATCGCGGCGGCGCAGAGGAAGTGCCACACCGAGTTCTCGACATCCTGGGGATTCACCGTTCGGTGCGTTTCGAACTGGCGCACTCCGTCGGCGTATCGCTTTGCGTAGTAATGAGAAATCCCGCGCTGCCAAAGCTGAGGTCCCAAGCTGGGATCTAACTCGCTCGCGGAATCAAACGCCTCGATCGAGCCCGCGATGTCGCCGCTCTTGAAGCTGGCCGAACCCAGCGCGAGGAACAGCCTGGGCTCGCTTGGCTGCTGTCGGGCAAGCTGCTGGTAGTCTTCCGCCGCGGAGGCGTATTCGCCGAGCTCTTCCAACGCGTTGCCGCGGACCCAGCGGGCGTTTCCCGCGGAGTCGTCGCCTTCGATCAATGCGGTTGCGATCCGCACAGCCCGAGCCGGGTCGCCTGACTGCAAGGCTTCCGATGCATCTTGGAGAGTCTCTTGGGGTGTCGCCACTGGGGCGGCAAGTGCCACCGCAGCTACTGCGAGTGCCCAGATGGGCCGATTGGTCTGGAGTTGCATGGCGAATTCGGAGCCTTGGCGGACGGCGGGTTCCCGCAGAGGTCGCACCAAACTTTGGCTAGCGATGATCAGAGGACTCTAGAAGTTTCTATAATCGTCTACTATTCCCGCAACGCGGTCTATGCCCGCATCCTCCCCAACTTCAGGTCGCGTGGAGACCTTGGTCACGGCCTGCCTCTC
Source organism: Bryobacterales bacterium (assembly GCA_965242625.1). GTDB lineage: Bacteria > Acidobacteriota > Terriglobia > Bryobacterales > UBA6623 > VXMF01. Next base: position 4,647,281 of record CBDEST010000005.1, read on the forward strand.
TCGCATATCTAGCCAGGTCGTGATGCGCGAGGGATTCCTCGCCGTCGCGGTGTCTCTGCTGGGTCTCTGCCTTCTCTTGTTCATGGGCACGCGCTACGTCCCCGGCGCGCTTGCGATTCTCACAGGTTGCTTCGGGGTCTGGTTCGCGGTGAGGCGCTGGCGCAGCTCCGTACCGGATCCGTACTCCGTCGCCCAGCAGATCGACATCCGCCAAGGTCTGGCAGATCGCATTTCGACGGCGTTTTTCTTCGGTTCCGCACCCCCCGAGGACCGCCGACCGGTGGTCGAGGCCCAGTACGCGGCTGCGGCTGATGCCGTGGAAGACTTGCACCCGGAGGTCGTATTCCCGACTCGCACACCTTGGACGCAACGCGCGAGCCTGTGGTTGATCGCGATGGCTGTGGTCCTATTCGGCTTGAGAGCCTCGGTGCAACCGAGCCTGTCCTTTGAACCGCCCCTCGCGACACTCGTGCTGGGATCGTTCTTCGGTTACGCGCCGGAACGGCCGACTGGAAGTCAGTCGGAGTCCGCCCTGATCGCCGAAGAGCTGCTACCCGAGCCGCAGGCTGACGAGGAGGGCGTTGCGGAGGAGCCGACTTCCGACGCGCCATCCAGGACGGAGGAACTGCCTGAGGAACGCTACCAACCCGATCCGGATGCGCCCGACAGTCTGCCCGAGGTCGAAGGCCTGATCACATTGCCCTTGGACGCTCTGGAAGGCGAGGAGGCCATCGAAGACGCTAGCCTGCGAACCGATGCCGAAGATGGTGGCACGGAAGGGGAGGACGCTGGCGCGGAGTTCCCGCCGAGCCCGGCCGACGAGTGGAGCGACGAATCGCAGAGCCTGCTGGACAAGCTGAAGCAAGCGTTCTCCAACATGCTCGAGACGTTGGACATGGCCTCGGTTGAGAGTTCCACCTCCGATGAAGGCAAGGAGCAGGGAAGCGGCACGACCGAAGAAGCGTCAGCGGCGGGGAACCCTGCGGATTCCGGCGAAGCGGAAGAGGGTTCTTCATCCGAAGCAGCTGATGCGAGCATGGAGGGCGGGGAACCCGGCGAGACTGCGGGCGAGACGGCGTCCGCGGGCAACATGAGCGGGGAAGACAGCAGCGGGGATCAAAGCAGCGGCGAGAACGCCTCGGCGGCAGGTACCAGCGATGGTTCCAAGGAACTTGCGGAAGCCGAGCAATTGGAGGTCTTCGGCGAGTTGGAGGAACTCTACATGCAGCGCGCCGAGAACATCAAGGGTGACGTGACCATCGAGACGCGCCTAGCGGAGCAAAACGCCAGCGTGCCTTACAATCAGCGTTCAACGAGTCACGCCGACCGCGGGGGGGCCATCAGCCGCGACGAGATTCCGGCCGCCTTCCGAACTTATATCAAGAATTACTTCGAAGCGCTGAGGAAGAGCCCCGAATAAATGGTCGCCACGGAAACCGTAATGCTCGCCGCCACCGAGCGGATCGACAGGGTTAGGGACGAGATCCGCAAGGTCATCGTCGGCCACCAAGGTGTCGTCGACGGCGTACTGAACGCGCTGCTCTCCGGAGGGCACGTATTGCTGGAAGGGGTCCCGGGCCTCGGCAAGACCACCTTGCTCCGCACCCTTGGCGAAGCGTTGCATCTCGACTACTCGCGCATTCAGTTCACGCCCGATCTCATGCCGGCCGACATTTTGGGCAGCATGATCATGGACACGACGGCGACGGGAGGGAAGTCGCTACGGTTCGAGCGCGGGCCGGTCTTCACGCACCTGCTGCTGGCCGACGAGATCAATCGCGCCACCCCGCGGACCCAATCCGCGTTGCTCGAGGCGATGCAAGAAAAAACCGTCACGAGCGGCACGGCGACCCACCGCCTCGACGAGCCGTTCTTGGTCATGGCTACGCAGAACCCGCTCGAGATGGAGGGCACTTACCCGCTGCCGGAAGCGCAGCTGGACCGCTTCCTGCTGAAGGTTCTCGTCGAGTACCCAGCGCGAGACGAATTGACCGCGATCGTCGATCTCACGGCCGCTCCCTCGCGGCCCGATGTCGGGGCGGTTTTGGATCGGGATCAGATTCTGGAATTGCGCGCATGCGCTTCGGAGGTTCTCGTCGCACCGCACGTGAGGGACTTCGCCATTAGCGTCGTGCTCGCAACGCAGCCCTCGGCTGGATCCCCGCATGCACTTGCACGCAAGTACATCCGATACGGCAGTTCGCCGCGGGGAGCCCAGGCGCTTGTGATCTGCGGTCGCGTCAGAGCACTCATGGAGGGGCGGCTACACGTCAGTCAGGATGACATCCGGGAACTGGCACTGCCAGCGTTGCGTCATCGAATCATCCTCAACTTCGATGCACACGCGGACGGCCGGACTGAAGACGACATCCTGCTCGAGATTCTCGACTCCTTGGGGCCGCCTCAATAATGCTCAGCCGCACGGACTGAGCCCATTCCTCTCTGCGTAACTTTGTTCTGTGGAGCTACCCCGTTCCTCGGTTCGCAGCCACCGCGCCGTACGCTTCTAACGCGGCAGTGCAACTGCAGCCAGCTCACATTCCCCGGATTCCCATCGGCGCTCCGTTGGCTGTCTCGCTTCGCCGAAACACGATGTCCTTCCAGAACCTCTGGTCCCGGTCGAAAGTCACGAGATGTCCATTGCCCACTGCAGTCTTGGCCGTTTACTCTGCGGTCTACGCCAAGCCGGTTCCGGCGTCTCGACTTCAACTTGAGATAAGTCTCCGAGTTGCAGCGAACCGGCACTGATGTTGAAGGCACCGCCACCGGTCGCAATCTCGCCCGTGGACCCTGAGCGGATGCGATAGTCGCGCAGGTCGCGTACGCCGCACAGCACGACACTGGGTGGGAATCCCTGAGGGCGATCCGGGTAGCCGGCTCTCAACTGACGCCGCACAGCGATCAGTGAGTCCCCTCTAAGCGCATCGATCTCGTCGATCGGAAGCACTAGCGGCCGCGGGGCGTCCCGCGTCCCCAGCGACGCAAGACCTCCGCGAGCCGCTACCAAGTCCGAAGCGTTCCGAGAGCTCAGGGCCAATATCTTCGACAAAGCTGTCTCCCAGCGCACTAGACGACTTGGAAGCCAGCGCACTGACGATCACTCGCATCGCTTCACGCGTGGCCGCGCGAAAGGCCTCCCCGGGTTCCACGCTGACGTAGACGCAGCGGTAGAATCCCTCCGAACCACTGTTCAGAAGGTCTTGCAGCGCGTAAAGGATCGAATTCTTGCCAGTCTGTCGCGACACGTGCAGGATGAAGTACCGCCCGTCTCGGACCAAAGCGAGGACCCGCTCGAGATTCATTCGTTCGAGTGGCGGAATGCAGTAGCGCTTCCGAGCGACGACGGGGCCTTCGGTACTGAATCGGCGCATCATGCCCATCATGCCCCGCACTGGCTGTGCGTGACAGCCTCTATCGCCGGTCCGACGGCGGCCCTACTGTGTTCGACAGTCTCGTTGCTCGCAACACGACGAATGCGGGCAAGGAGTCGCGTCCGAGTGGCTTGTACATCGGTCATTGCGGCAAGTCGGGAGACGGGCGCAATCCGCAACGCACGCATTCGGCGGAACCTGCAGAAAGGTTCGGGGGAAGCGTCCAGTCCGTGCTACCATGCCACGTAACGGACGGGGACGGACGTTATGGACTGGATCGGAGCGGTGACGCTGAGACGAGTTCGTCAGAGTCGGTAAGTCTCCAAAACATCGGAGGGAACGGTGGCAAAGAAAGATCAAGGCAAGTGCAAGAAGTGCGACTGCACGTGGGCCAAGTGCGATGCGTGTGGTGCCGTAGGTTGCACGAACCATACGTGCCCCGGTTACAACTGGGAGGTTCGCGGATTCTTTACCGCGGCATACTTCTGCTTGAATTGCGACAAGGAAGGATGACCGAGAACCGGTGAGGTCTCCAGAATCGATTCCGCCGCCGCATGATCATGCACGCCGGACGCGGTTGTATTCGGACACAGCGTCTTCAGCCGATCTCGCCAGTGCGGTATGGCCGCATGAAGTGGACGGTCGGTGAGGTCGCGACGTGGCTGTGTTGCGCCTCGCGCTATGCGTCGCTCTGACGGAACCAGTGCTGCCTCGAGAATCCTGGGCACGAGGGTTGTCCGCGCTCCGAGTGACCGGCCACTCATGAGCGCGTTATGGGGCCATGTGGCCGCTGGGCCCGCATTGAACAGCCCGGAACTCGGAGCCCCCTGTCCTCGGAACTAGCCGGAAGGGTGGGATCGACAAGGTGCCGGAGTTCACCGACAACGACTGCCCGTTCACGCCCGGATTCGGGGGCACGCCTCCCTTTCTTGCAGGAAGGGAGCGGGAACAACTGGCTATCTCCCGCATAGTCGCGCACTTGGCAGGCAACGCTGCGAGACCATCTGGGCTGGTCATCTACGGGCCTCGCGGCAATGGCAAGACGGTGCTGCTCGACTGGACAGCGCGGCTAGCTCGCGATCATGGAATCAAGGCCATCGATTTCTCGGCCATCTCGAGTGAGACCGAAGAAGCGCTAACCCGAAGGCTGGGAACCGAGTCTTGGTGGACAAGGGCCGGCCGCGCGGTCTCATGGCGAGGCGCGAACCGAAGTCTTGCAAGCCTACAGGCGAACACCGTCCATCAGGGGCTCGGCAGGCTGGTGCGTAGAAAGCCAGCGGTAGTCTTGATTGACGAAGCGCATACGCTCGGCCGGGACGTGGGTGAGAAAATCCTGAAGGCTACCCAAGAATTGAACAGGAGCGGGGCGGCACTACTTCTTGTATTGGCCGGCACACCCGATCTGCGAAGCAAACTCGATGAGATGCAGTCGACATTCTGGGAGAGAAGCGAGACCCTGCCGCTAATGCGTTTGGATCCGGAAGCAACGTCCGACGCAATCAGGGTCCCTCTCGAAGCGGCGGGGCGGCGGATCACCGACAATGCTCTTGAGCGTCTCGTAGACGAGAGTCACGGCTATCCGTTCTTCGTCCAACTGTGGGGCAGGACGCTATGGAACGAGGCATCCAAAACTGCTCAGACGTTGGGAATCGATGACGTTGACCATGCCCGCCCAGAGTTTGAGGAAACCAGAAATCGATTCTGCAGTTTCAGATTCGAAGAACTGCGGAAGGAAGGGCTGGTAGGCTTCGCTGCGGCACTTGCTGATTCGTATCGAGATTCCGAGGAACTCGCCGCTTCCGAGATTGATCGAGTGCTCGGACGGGTGCTGGAACAGAAGGGAACGGCACCGACCGAGGGCACTGTCGACGCAGTACGGACCCGCCTGCACGACCTTGGCTTTGTTTGGTCACATGGCGGTAACGAATCACCATCGTATGTCAGCGGAATTCCAAGCCTGATGTCATACGTGTCTAGGGCCGCGGCCGCTTGAATCAGCATGCGGGGCGGGGTGCTCTCGCCCGCCGATTCGAGACTCCCCAGGCAAGTGCTGTCTCACTCAGGCACGCATTGCGCTTCGACTCTCACCATCCTGTGCATCGCGAGGCCGCGAGCGATGCGCGCCAACTGATCTTGGTGAATACCAATTGCGCGGTCGCGACGCTGGAACGACCACTGGCAAGGCCGCGTCAAGCGGATGGTTTCGAGGCTATGGCTACAGAGAAGAGAACGTAGCGCCGGCTCGGTTCCGCGCAAGCGCGTCGGGCCGGACCAGTGCGCCAGGTGTGCGCGAGCGGCTCCGACGACCATTTCGCGGGGCGATTTCGTTCGCGTGCGCGAATGCGGTCGATCACGTCTCCGGCACGGTGCTGTACGCCTCGGCCGTGCCCTCGTTGTCTCGGTCTTCCATGAACTCGCGCTGCCTCGCTGCAACGGCCCCGACGCCTGTCCGCCCAAGCGGATATTTTGATCTCGCTCCGACGATCTGCGATACGCCGGTTGCACGCCCGTTTTCGATGGGCTATGCTGAATTCAGTTGCCGCACCGCACACTGGGCGGTGCGCTGTCTCCTTCGGCCAAGGGAGCGGCGCGTCCGGTTGGGCTAGTACGGTGCTCACACGATTCCCCGAGGAACGCGTACCGAGTCATCTCCTGCGGACGGGTGGCCGAGCGGTCAAAGGCAACAGACTGTAAATCTGTCGGGCTACGCCCTACGAAGGTTCGAATCCTTCCCCGTCCACCACGTTCAGGTGCTCTTCGCGCATACCTCCCGACCACGAGATTCAGCAAGGACAGACGACGATGGCAAAGGAAAAGTTCGACCGGTCGAAGCCGCACGTGAACGTGGGCACGATCGGGCACATCGACCACGGCAAGACGACGCTGACGGCGGCGATCACGCGCGTGCTGGCCAAGCACGACCCGTCCAACGAGGTGCGCTCGTTCGACTCGATCGACAACGCCCCCGAGGAGCGCGAGCGGGGCATCACGATCGCCACGGCGCACGTGGAGTACCAGACGGCCAACCGGCACTACGCGCACGTGGACTGCCCGGGGCACGCCGACTACATCAAGAACATGATCACCGGGGCGGCCCAGATGGACGGGGCGATCCTGGTCGTGTCGGCCACGGACGGGCCGATGCCGCAGACGCGCGAGCACATCCTGCTGGCGCGGCAGGTGGGCGTGCCGTACATCGTGGTGGCCTTGAACAAGGTCGACGCGGTGGACGACGAGGAGCTGCTGGAGCTGGTCGAGATGGAGGTGCGCGAGCTGCTCGACGAGTACGACTTCCCGGGGGACGACGTGCCGGTGGTGCGCGTGTCGGCGCTGCGGGCGCTGGACGGGGCGGCGGACGCGGAGCCGGGCATCGAGGAGCTGATGCAGGCGGTGGACGACTACATCCCGACGCCGGCGCGCGACGTGGACCGGCCGTTCCTGATGCCGATCGAGGACATTTTCTCGATCTCGGGGCGCGGGACGGTGGTCACGGGGCGCGTGGAGCGCGGCACGGTGACGGTGGGGACGGAGATGGAGTTCCTGGGGATCCGGCCGACGCACAAGAAGGTGATCACGGGGGTGGAGATGTTCAAGAAGCTGCTGGACCGGGGCGAGGCGGGGGACAACGTCGGGCTCTTGGTGCGGGGGCTGGACAAGGACGCGGTGGAGCGGGGGCAGGTGGTGGCCAAGCCGGGGTCGATCACGCCGCACACGAAGTTCAAGGGCCAGGTGTACGTGCTGAAGAAGGACGAGGGGGGCCGGCACACGCCGTTCTTCAACGGGTACCGGCCGCAGTTCTACTTCCGGACGACGGACGTGACGGGGGTGGCGCAGCTGCCGGCCGGCACGGAGATGGTGATGCCGGGGGACAACGTGGAACTGGAGGTGGAGCTGATCGTGCCGATCGCGATGGAGCAGGGTCTGCGCTTCGCGATCCGCGAGGGCGGCCGCACGATCGGTTCCGGCACCGTTTCCTCTATCGTGGAGTAAGGGCTTCGGGAGACTGCCATGGCGCGCGAAATCATCACTCTGCAATGCACTGTCACCAAGGACAGGAACTACACCACGACCAAGAACAAGCGCAAGCATCCCGAGCGGCTGGAACTGATGAAGTACTCGCCGCGCCTGCGCAAGCACACTTTGCATCGGGAGATGAAGTAGACTGAAAGGGAGCTTCTGGATCAAGGGGCGTCGGTTAACGGTAAACCAGCGGTCTCCAAAACCGCCAATGGGGGTTCGATTCCCTCCGCCCCTGCCAGTGCCGACCGCGAGGCGGCATGCGGAGCCGGATTCCCCGGTCGACTGACAAGGAGCACTGATTCATGGCCAAGGCGTTGAAAAAGCAGCAGGAGAACCTGGCTCTGCCAGCCCGCGTCCGCCGGTACCTTGACGGCGTGATGCGCGAGCTGCGTCTCGTGAAGTGGCCCGGCAAGGATCAGGTACGCGCGACCACGATCGTGGTGCTCGTGACCGTGTTCGCGTTCGCTGTCTACTTCGGCGTCGTGGATTACATCCTCGCGTGGTGCCAGCGACTGGTTTACGAGACCTTCTCGCAGGTCGGATGACGGAGGTTAAGCGTGGAAGAGACGTTTGCGGCTGAAAGCGACTTCAACGGCACTCCCCCAGCGGATGTGCCGGAGCCCGAACCGGAGCCGGAGCGGAAGCTGGAGTGGTACATCCTCCACACCTACTCGCGGTTCGAGAAGAGGGTGCAGGACGCCTTGCGCTCGCGTATCGAGGGTCTGGGCATGGAGCAGCGGCTCGGCGAGATCCTCGTGCCGACCGAAGACACGATCGAGTTGCGCAACGGCAAGAAGGTGACCGTCACGCGCCTGCTGTACCCGGGATACGTGATCGTGCAGCTCGACCTCAACGACGATCTGTGGCACGCGGTGAAGAACACTCCGAAGGTCACGGGCTTCGTGGGCGGGGGGCCTTCGCCTGTCCCGCTGACGCCCAGCGATGTGAACAAGGTCTTTCGCCCGACGACGGATACGAAAACCCCGGACACTCATGTCGTCCGGTTCAAGCCGAACGACCCTGTCAGCATCATCGACGGTCCGTTCACCGGCTTCTCTGGCAAGGTGGAAGAGGTGGGCAGCGACCGCACCACGCTCAAGGTCATGGTGACGATCTTCGGGCGTCCGACGCCCGTCGAACTCGAGTACTACCAAGTCAAGAAGGCGAGCTAGCCGGTAGCGGCGGTAGAAAGGCAAGCGATGGCAGCCCCGAAGGCCAAGCAACTCCAGCAACAGATCAAGTTGCAAATCATGGCGGGCAAGGCGACGCCCGCGCCCCCGGTGGGCCCGGCGCTCGGGCAGGCCGGCTTGAACATCATGCAATTCTGCAAGGAGTTCAATGCGCGTACCGCGAAGCCGGAGAACGAGGGCCTGATCATCCCAGTCGTGATTAGCGTCTACAAGGATCGCAGCCACGACTTCGTGACCAAGACGCCGCCCGCCGCGGTGCTGATCAAGCGGAGCGCGAATCTCGCCAAGGGCTCGGGCGAGCCCAACCGCAACAAGGTCGGCAAGATCACCGTCGCCCAGCTGGAGGAGATCGCGCGCCAGAAGATGCCCGACCTGAACTGCCACGATCTCGATCAGGCCATGGCCTGCGTGCGGGGCACGGCCAACAGCATGGGCGTGCAGGTGGTATAATCGGGGTTCGAGAACTCCGTGGGAGATCCGCCCGGCCGCGTCCGGCGGATCGCTGGCACCAAGGTGTTTTATGCCAGGCAAGAAGTACCGCGCTGTCGCGCAAAAAATCGAGAAGCGTCCCTACGCCCTGAGCGAGGCGATCCCGTTTCTCCAGCAGAACAAGATTTCGCGCTTCGACGAGACCGTTGAGGTGCATCTCAATCTCGGCGTCGACCCGCGCCACGCCGATCAGATGGTGCGTGGCACGGTCGTGCTGCCGCATGGCTTGGGCATCTCCAAGAGGGTGCTGGTCATTGCTTCCGGGGACAAGGTCCAGGAAGCGACCGACGCCGGAGCTGACTTCGTCGGCGGCGAGGAATACGTAACCAAGATCTCCAAGGAAGGCTGGCTGGGTTTCGACGCGGTCGTGGCGACGCCCGACATGATGCGCTACGTGGGCCGCTTGGGCCGCATTCTCGGACCCCGCGGCCTGATGCCGAATCCCAAGACCGGCACGGTGACATTCGATGTAGCCAAGGCGGTGAACGAGGTCAAGGCGGGCAAGGTGGAGTTCCGCGTGGACAAGGGCGCCGTGATACACGCCCCGGTCGGCAAGCTCGCCTTCGAATCGGGCAAGCTCACCGAGAACGCCGAGACGCTGATCTCGGCCGTGCTCAAGGCCCGGCCGCAGGCTGCCAAGGGCCGTTACCTGATGAAGGCGTCGATTTGCTCCACGATGAGCCCGGCTTTGACCTTGGACGTCGCGGATCTCAGTTGAGGGCGGGGAAGTCATGAAGTCCAAGGTCGAAAAGCAGGAAGCCCTGTCCCAGTTGCAGAGCCGCTTCGCGGACTGCGAGGCCGTGGTGATCTGCAAGTTCGAGGGTCTGACCGTCGCCGAAGACCAAGCGTTGCGCGACGCGTTGCGCGGACGCGGCGCGTCCTACCAAGTGGTGTCGAACCGGCTGGCGCATCGTGCCGCCCGGGACACCCCGTTCGAGGGCGCGCTGGCGGATCAGCGCGGAATGACCGCGCTGGCGTTTCCAGGCGAGGACTTGGTCGGAGCGCTCAAGGCCTTGGTGGAGTACGCCAAGGAGAACGAGAGCTTCAGCTTCACTGCCGGCGTGGTCGAGGGGCGCGCGCTGGACATGGACCAGCTCGCCGGCCTCTCCAAGCTCCCTGGCAAAGCGGGTATCCATGCCCAGCTGCTGCACTTGCTCAATTCATCGAGCCGGCGTCTGCTCGGCGTGCTCAGCGCACCGGGACGCGATGTCGCGGCGATCGTGCAGCAAGCGGTCAAGGAGCAGAAGTTCGAAGAATAGCCCCTCGGGGCGGCCTCGGATCCCGAGGCTGGCAGTTTCGCTTGGAACCCAAGCAAAGGAGTAACCAGAATGGCGGACATCGGTGCAATCGCGGAATCCATCAAGGGCTTGACCCTGATGGAGGCCGCGGACCTCGTAAAGAAGCTTGAAGAGGAACTCGGCGTTTCGGCCGCCGCCGCTGTGGTGGCGGCCCCGGCCGCTGCCGGCGGCGCTGAGGAAGCCGTCGAGGAGCAGACCGAGTTCACGGTGGAGCTGAAGGGCGCTGGCGCCCAGAAGATCAAGGTGATCAAGGCCGTGCGCGAGATCACTGGCCTGGGCCTCAAGGAGGCCAAGGACCTGGTCGACGCCGCGCCGAAGGCGGTCAAGGAGAGCGTGCCCAAGGAGGAGGCGGAGCAGATCCGCGCGAAGCTCGCCGACGTGGGCGCGGAAGTCGAGGTCAAGTAAGGGGGCGAGTCGTCCGCCGGCCCTGCGGTCGGCACGCGACTTGACAACCCTGCTGGCTTTCGATTAGTATGAGCGTTGCGGGAAAGGCTCCGCCGGAATCCGGGCGGAACGGTCGGCTCATCCGAGCAACAACGGGTCTTGCAAATCAGGGGAGTGCTGACTATCAGTGCCCTCTGGAGTCCAGTCGCGAGCTGGCTAAGGGGTGGAGTGCGTCCTTGGCCAGCGCTGCTCTGTCTGCAAGGGGAAGAGCGACCGGTGCCGTGTCCCGCGGCTGCTACTCGAAGGGTCTGCTGCGCCTAGCAGCCGATAGGAGGCGGGTGTGAACGAAACTGTGGCTCCGAACGCGCAAGCGGGGAAGTCGGAACGCAAGGACTTTTCCGGAATTCCCGCGGCCATCCCGATCCCGAACCTGATCGACGTCCAGCGCGAATCCTACAAGCGGTTCCTGCAGATGGAGGAACTGCCGGGTGAGCGCGACGAGATCGGCCTCGACGCGGTCTTCAAGTCGGTCTTCCCGATCGCGGACTTCCGCGAGATGAGCGAGTTGGAGTTCGTCAGCTACTCGATCGGCGACTGGGAGTGCAAGTGCGGCAGCCTGGTCGGGCTTTTCCACTTGCGGACGCGCTGCCAGCATTGCCGCGAGATGATCGAGAGCGACCCGAAGGGTCCGCAACGGCTGCTCTGCGGCCATTGCGGGAGGCACACGGAGAACACCGTGACCTTCTGCCAGAAGTGCGGCGACCCGATCGGACTGAAGCTCAAGTACGACGTCGACGAGTGCCGGGAGCGCGGGATGAACTACGCCGCGCCGCTCAAGGTCACGCTCAAGCTGACGGTCTACGAGAAGGACTCCTCTGGCCAGAAGCTGGTTCGCGACATCAAGGAGCAGGAGGTCTTCTTCGGGGATATCCCCTTGATGACCGACGACGGCACTTTCATCATCAGCGGGACAGAGCGCGTCATCGTCTCCCAGTTGCACCGCTCGCCGGGCGTGTTCTTCGAGTCGTCCAACAACCGCAACTACTTCCTCGGCAAGATCATTCCGTACCGCGGTAGCTGGGTCGAGTTCGACTACGACCAGAAGAACCTGCTGAACGTGCGGATCGACCGCAAGCGCAAGTTTCTCGGCACGATCTTTTTGCGGGCGCTGGGATTGACGAGCGACGCCCAGATCCTGAGCCGGTTCTACAAGGTCACCGAAATTCGTAGCACCTCCGCCGGGAAGCTTAAGCGGCGTGTCTCCGAGACCATGCTCGGTATGAGCTTGGCCAAGCAGATCGAGGTCGGCGGCAAGCCCATTCGTAAGGGCCGCAAGGTGACGCCGCGCCTCCTGCACCAGCTCAGGGAGGACGGAAAGGAGTTCCTGCCTTGGGGGCGGGAAGACCTGCTGCCCGATGCCGACAACTACGGCGCGGTCTTCGCGGACGACCTTTTCGACCCCGAGACCGGGGAAGTCCTCGCGGGGTGCGAGGCGAACGCGTCGGTGTCGGCGCAGGCCTTGCTGTCCATCGCGGAGCGCGGCATCAAGCAATTCGGCGTGATCTTCCCCGAAGACGACGAATGCGGCGTGGTGCTGTCTGAGACCCTGCGCAAGGACGGCGTCAAGACGCAAGACGAGGCGCTGCTGGAGATCTACCGGAAGCTGCGGCCGGGCGATCCGCCCACCCGGGAGACTGCGTGGGAACTGTTCCAAGGGATGTTCTTCGACGCGAAGAAGTTCGACCTCTCGCGCGTCGGCCGGATGAAGTTCAACATCAAACTGCATGACGCCTTGGACGCGACGCCCTTGGATCGTCGCGTGTTGGACGCCGAGGACTTCTTCTCGACGATCCGGTACCTGTTCAAGCTGCGCCGGAATATCGGGACGCCCGACGACATCGACCATCTGGGCAACCGGCGCGTGCGCGCCGTCGGCGAATTGCTCGAGAACCAGTTCCGCATCGGCCTGATCCGCATGGAACGGGCCATGAAGGAGCGGATGACCATCCATCAGGACATGACCAGCGCCATGCCGCATGACCTGATCAACGCCAAGCCGGTCATGGCAGCGGTACGCGAGTTCTTCGGCTCGTCGCAGCTCTCGCAGTTCATGGACCAGATCAACCCGCTCTCGGAAATCACTCACAAGCGGAGACTTTCGGCTCTCGGCCCGGGCGGCCTGTCCCGCGAGCGAGCCGGCTTCGACGTGCGCGACGTGCATCCGACGCACTACGGGCGGATCTGCCCGATCGAGACGCCGGAAGGGCCCAACATCGGCCTGATCAGCTCGCTGTCCTGCTTCGCCCGGATCAACGAGTACGGCTTCATCGAGAGCCCCTACCGCAAGGTCCAGAACGGGCGCATCGTGGACGAGGTGCGCGTGGTCTACGCGGGCGACACGGACCTCAAGCGCGGTGACGTGCTACGCCGCGACGAGGCCGCGCAGGCGAACGCCGCGCTCGAGGACGGTCGCGAGAAGGCGGAATTCGAGACCTACTGCTCGTACCTCTCGGCGTGGGAGGAGGACAAGTACGTCATCGCCCAGGCCAACATCCCGGTCGACCAGGACGGCAACATCACGCGCGAGCTGGCCAACTGCCGCGTGGCGGGCGACTTCCAGCTCAAGCAGCGCGCCGAGATCCAGTACTTGGATGTCAGCCCGAAGCAGTTGGTGTCGGTCGCCGCGAGCTTGATTCCGTTCCTCGAGAACGACGACGCCAACCGCGCGCTGATGGGCTCGAACATGCAGCGCCAGGCGGTTCCGCTGCTGCGGGCGGAGTCTCCCGTCGTGGGCACCGGTATGGAGCGGATCACCGCGCGCGACTCGGGCGCGGTGGTGCTCTGCAAGCGCAGGGGAACCGTCGATTCCGTGGATTCGGAGCGCATCATCGTGCGCGTCGAAGACACCGGTCACGAAGAGCAGCTTTCGCGGGAGGTCGGAGCGGACATCTATCAGCTCGTGAAATTCCGCCGCTCGAACCAGAACACCTGCATCAACCAGAAGCCGATCGTGCAGGTGGGCCAGCGGGTCGAGAAGGGTACTGTCCTGGCGGACGGTCCCTGCACGTCAGACGGCGAACTGGCGCTCGGCCGCAACGTGCTGGTGGCGTTCATGCCGTGGCGCGGGTACAACTTCGAGGACGCGATCCTCGTCAGCGAGAAGCTGATCAAGGACGACTACTACACGTCCTTGCATGTCGAGGAGTTCGACGTGGACGCCCGCGAGACGAAGCTCGGCCCGGAAGAGATCACCCGCGATATTCCGAACATTTCGGAGAGTTTCCTGCGGAACCTCGACGAGAGCGGGATCGTCCGCGTGGGTGCCGCTGTCGGGCCGGACGACATTCTGGTCGGCAAGGTCGTCCCGAAGGGGGACGTGCAACTCACGCCGGAGGAGAAACTCCTGCGGGCGATCTTCGGCGACAAGGCCGGCGATGTCAAGGATGCATCCTTGCGGTGCCCCCCGGGTATCACCGGCACGGTCGTCGGCGCCAAGGTGTTCGCGCGCAAGGGCGTCGAGAAGGACGTTCGGGCGCTCGAAATCGAGGCCGAGGAAGTCGAGAGGCTCGAGCGCAATCTCGAGGACGAGAAGCGCATTCTCTTCGACCAGCGCACGGACCGACTCCAAGAGTTGCTCGGCGGACGGGTCGTGCAAGCCGACTACTCGGCCAAGGAAGGCGAGGAGCCCCTCGTCTCGGCGGGCGAGGTTCTGGGCACCGACCACTTCGACCAACTGCAAGGCCGGCACCTGAAGCTCTTGGAACTGGATCAGTTCGTTGCGGACAAGGACGAGCAGATCGACGAGATCGACGCCATGACGGCGCGGCAGGTCCAGGCGCTCGAGAACCTCACCCAGGAACGCAAGGACAAGCTGCAGCAAGGCGACGAGCTGCCGCCGGGCGTGATCAAGTCCGTCAAGGTCTTCGTGGCCATGAAGCGCAAGCTGTCCGCTGGCGACAAGATGGCCGGTCGGCATGGCAACAAGGGCGTGATCGCCCGTGTGCTGCCCGAAGAGGACATGCCGTTCCTCCCGGACGGCACGCCTGTCGAAATCGTGCTCAATCCGCTGGGCGTGCCGTCGCGCATGAACGTCGGCCAGATCCTGGAGACGCATCTCGGCTGGGCCGGGGCGGCGTTGGGGGTCAAGTTCGCCACGCCCGTCTTCGAGGGCCCCGGCGAGAAGCTGATCAAGCATCACCTCGCCGAGGCCGGACTGCCGGAATCGGGCAAGTCGAAGCTGCACGACGGCCTGACGGGGAATCCGTTCGAGCAAGAGGTCACGGTCGGCATCATCTACATGCTGAAGCTGAGCCACTTGGTGGACGACAAGATCCACGCGCGCTCGATCGGCCCGTACTCCCTGATCACCCAGCAGCCGCTGGGAGGCAAGGCGCAATTCGGCGGCCAGCGGTTCGGCGAGATGGAAGTGTGGGCGCTGGAAGCCTACGGCGCGGCGCACATCCTGCAGGAACTGCTGACGGCGAAGTCCGACGACGTGTACGGACGGGCCAAGATTTACGAATCGATCGTGAAAGGCGAATCAGCGATGAAGCCGGGCGTGCCCGAGTCCTTCAACGTGTTGATCCGCGAACTCCAATCGCTGTGCTTGGATGTCGAACTCGTCCAGTCGCAGCAAGACTTGATCGAGACCGCTTTGGCGGCGGACTGAGGGCTCCTTCTGAAGGGAAGGCGCGCAGACCGGCGACGCTCGCCGCTCTTACGAGCGACAGCGTGCCGGAGAGAGACCAGAGGAGGAAGCTTTGTACGAGCCTAACGCCTACCAAGAGACTCGGGGGCCATCGACGAGCGACTTCGATTCGATCAAGATCGGCCTCGCGTCCCCGGAGAAGATCCGCAGCTGGTCGCATGGCGAAGTCACCAAGCCGGAAACGATCAACTACCGGACCTTCAAGCCCGAGCGCAACGGGCTGTTCTGCACGGCGATCTTCGGTCCCGTGACCGACTGGGAATGCCTGTGCGGCAAGTTCAAGCGCATGAAGCACCGCGGCATCGTCTGCGACAAGTGCGGCACCGAGGTCACCCTGAGCCGCGTGCGCAGGGAGCGCCTAGGGCATGTCGAGCTGGCCGCGCCGTGCTCGCACGTGTGGTACTTCAAGGTCCTCCCCAGCCACATCGCGCAGTTGCTCGACATCTCGATGCGCGACTTGGAACGGGTGCTCTACTACGAGGCTTACATCGTGGTGGACACCGAAGATCCGGACGAACTGCCTCTCGGCGAGGTCTTGACGGAGGACCGCAAGCGCCAGCTCGAGGACGAGGATGTCGAGTTCACCGCCATCATGGGCGCGGAAGGCATCAAGGAGCGGCTCAAGGCGATCGACGCAACCGAGCTTTCCCGTCAACTCCGCGAGGAGATGAAGACCGAGACCTCCGTGCAGAAGCGGTTGAAGTGCGCGCGACGCCTGGGGATCGTGGAGGCATTCCGCAAGTCGGGCAACAAGCCCGAATGGATGATTCTGGAAGTGGTTCCGGTCATCCCGCCGGAACTCAGGCCGCTAGTGCCTCTGGACGGTGGCCGGTTCGCGACCTCCGACCTGAACGACCTCTACCGTCGCGTCATCAATCGCAACAACCGCCTGCGGAAGCTGATGGATCTCCGGGCGCCCGACGTGATCGTGCGCAACGAGAAGCGCATGCTGCAAGAGGCGGTGGACGCCCTCTTCGACAATGGCCGCCGCGGCCACCAGTTGCGCGGCGCGAACAACCGTCCGCTGAAATCCCTAGCCGACACGCTGAAGGGCAAGTACGGGCGCTTCCGCCAGAACCTGCTCGGCAAGCGCGTGGACTATTCCGGCCGTTCGGTCATCGTGGTCGGGCCCGACCTCAAGCTGCACCAGTGCGGCCTGCCCAAGAAGATGGCCTTGGAGCTGTTCAAGCCGTTCATTTACCAGCGGCTCGAGCAGCGCGGCTACTGCACCACCATCAAGCAGGCGAAAGAGCTGGTCGAGCAGCAGGACGCGATCGTCTGGGACATCTTGGAGGATGTCATCAAGGATCACCCGGTCCTGTTGAATCGCGCTCCGACTCTGCACCGTCTGGGCATCCAAGCGTTCGAGCCGGTCCTGGTCGAGGGCAAGGCGATCAAGGTCCATCCGCTCGTCTGCACGGCGTTCAACGCCGACTTCGACGGCGATCAGATGGCGGTGCATATCCCGCTGTCGCCCGAGGCCCAGGTGGAAGCGCACGTGCTGATGCTGAGTGCCCACAACATCCTGTCTCCCGCCAACGGCGCACCGATCACCGTCCCTTCGCAGGACATGGTCCTCGGCGTGTACTACTTGACGAGTCAAGGCGCCGGCGCGGAGGGAGAGGGTCGTTCCTTCGGAAGCAAGCGGGAGGTTCTGCTGGCTCACGACATGGGTGACGTGGAAACCCGCACTCCGATCCGCCTGAATTACAGCGGACCCGTCCTCGATCTGGCGATGGCCGACAACAGCCAGAACATCTTGCAGGTCGAACCGGTCCAGTTCCAGAAGCAGCACTTGGACACTACCGTCGGACGCGTCATCCTGAACGACCGTCTGCCCGACGAGCTGCCGTTCTTCAACGGGTTGCTGAAGAAGAAGGGCCTGAGCCAGCTGGTCAGGTATTGCTACCTGAATCTCGGCCGCGAGAAGACCGTCGCGATGCTGGACGAGCTCAAGGAACTCGGCTTCCTGTACGCGACGCTTTCCGGGATGTCGATCGGCATCGACGACATGGTCGTTCCGGAACTGAAGGAGCAGCTGGTCGGAGACGCCCAGAAGGACGTCATGAAGGTGCATGACCAATACCTGGACGGCGCCATCACGCACGGCGAGCGATACAACAAGATCATCGAGATCTGGTCGAAGCTGACGGAAGGCGTGTCGGCCGAGATGTTCGAAGACATGCGGGATCCGGGCAGCGGGCGGCTGAATCCGATTTACGCGATGGCGGACTCCGGCGCGCGCGGCTCGGAGCAGCAGATCCGCCAGCTTTCCGGCATGCGCGGCTTGATGGCCAAGCCGAGCGGCGAGATCATCGAGACGCCGATCACGGCCAGCTTCCGCGAGGGCTTGAACGTCCTGCAGTACTTCATCTCCACCCACGGCGCACGGAAGGGCTTGGCCGACACTGCGCTCAAAACGGCGGACTCCGGCTACCTGACGCGGCGTCTCGTGGATGTCGCTCAAGACGTTATCGCAACCGAGAACGACTGCGGGAACAGCGTCGGCATCGATGTCGAGGCGTTGGTCGAGTCGGGCGAAATCCGAGAGGGGCTCGCTGACCGGATCGTCGGACGCGTCGCCGCGGACGATGTCCGGGACCACGAGGATCAGATCATCGTGGCGGCCAACCAAGAGATTACCGAGGAACTGGCCGAGGAAATCGAGCGGGCCGGTATCGAACGAGTTCGGATCCGCTCGGTGCTGACTTGCGAGACAGGTCGCGGCGTGTGCCAACTGTGCTACGGACGCAATCTGGCGACGGGCCGGCTAGTCGAGCGGGGCGAGGCGGTTGGCATCGTTGCGGCTCAGTCGATCGGCGAGCCCGGCACGCAACTGACGATGCGGACGTTCCATGTCGGCGGAACGGCCACGCGGGTCGGCGAAGAGTCGCGCCAGACCGCCAAGTCCGATGGCACGGTCAAGTACATCGACGAATCGATCTCCGCGGTCGAGGACCGGCACGGGAATCGGATCGCCATGAATCGCAACGGGATCATCGCCGTGCTGGACTCCAAGGGGCGCGAGCGCGAGCGCTACACGGTGATGTACGGCGCGAAACTGCTAGTCGCGGATGGCGACGAGGTGGAGCGCGGGGCCCCCTTGCTCGAGTGGGACCCGTTCACGTTTTCGATCCTGACGGAAGCGGAGGGGCAGTGCCACTTCGTGGACCTCGCGGAGGGTCTCACCCTGCAGGAGGAGATCGACGAGCTGTCCGGCATGTCCCAATGGGTCGTGCAGGACGACCCGGACAGGAAGCGCGAGCCGCGCATCGAGATCCGCGATGAAGCGGGCGAACCCGTACGCAAGTACCTGATCCCGAGGAACGCGCACCTCCAAGTGCAGGACGGCAACCAAGTGAGTGCGGGAGACATCCTGGCGAAGATCCCCCGCGAGACTACCAAGACCAAGGACATCACGGGCGGCCTGCCGCGCGTGGTGGAACTGTTCGAGGCGAGGCGTCCCAGCGAGCCTGCGGTGATTGCCGAGATCGACGGCCGGGTCTTGTACGGCGAACTCAAGAAGACGCACCGCAAGGTCTCCGTGAGAGCCGACGATGGCGCGGAGCGCGAGTACAACATCCCGCGCGGCGTCCACATCAACGTCCAAGAAGGGGAGAGGGTTCGCGCCGGTGAGGCGTTGATGGACGGCCCGCCCGACCCGCACCTGATCCTGCACGTGCTCGGCAAGGAGGCGTTGCAGAAATACCTCGTCAACGAGATCCAAGCGGTCTACAGGGTCCAGGGCGTTGGCATCAACGACAAGCACTTGGAAGTGATCGTGCGCCAGATGATGCGCTGGATCAAGGTCAAGGAAGTCAACGACACGCACTTCTTGGTCGACCAAGTGGTGGACGAATTCGAGTTCCGGAAGACCAACTCGAAGGTCGTGGAAGACGGCGGCCTTGCCGCTACGGGTCAACCGCTCCTGATGGGCATCACCAAGGCTTCGCTGGCAACAGATTCGTTCGTGTCCGCGGCGTCCTTCCAACTCACGACCCGCGTGTTGACGGAGGCATCCGTGGCGGGGAAGGTGGACGAACTCCGCGGCCTGAAGGAGAACGTGATCGTCGGACGGCTCATTCCTGCCGGCACCGGACTCAACGTCTACCGCCGCATCCGCCTCAAGGGCGAGGACGAGCCGGAAGAACTGGCTCCCGAGGTCGAATACCTCAGCGGCATTCCGAGCTACGCGGAGGAAGCGACCCAGATCTTCGATGCGGAGATCGCGGAAGACCACGGGTTCGCGGTCCCGTCGGGGCCGCCCAAACCGCCTAAGCCCGCCGAGTTCGTCTTGCCTGGCGAGTTCCCTTCGTCGGAGTAGGAATCGGCGGGGAGTTTCAGCGCACCGGGGCGGGGGATTCACTCCCGTCCCCGTGGGTGGAAGTGTGCCCGTCAGTGCCGTGATCTGCGGTCGAACGACCGGAGGTCGGAACAGGGCCGGTCGACATCCGATCTCGAGAGTACTTGGTCGATGGCCGTACGGCCCGTCGACTAACTGTTCACAGCCAGTCCAGATTGGATATCTGGCCCTTCCACGCTGGTCACTGGTCCGGTTGCTACCACTCGGAACCAACGTTGCCGAGCGAATCCGGCTCCTGTTGGTGCGGCAAGTCGGCCAGCGATTTCTCGGCGGCAAGGGATCTGGCTTGGACCTACTCCTCAATTGGTCCATCCGGATGACTGCCTTGTCCTGCGAGCGTCCACGCGCTCTGGCGCTTAGGTGATGCGGTTGGTCCGGATCCTGCCTTAATGGCGGTCCCGCGAGTCCCTCCACCAATTGGGAAGGCGGTGGAGCGTTGCGCGGTATGTTCCCCGCAATATCCATCTGGGGCAGGGCAATCCGAGGGATCAGAGCAGTGTGCCGTTAGTGGACTCGAAGTTTACTGGCGGACGGGACCGAGCGCGATCACTAATCGCGCCTAGCAAACCGCATCGGGAAGAGGGAGGTCGGAATGGCCACGAAAAGACCCAACTTGGCGAAGGTGCGCAGACAGGCGCACGGCGGATCCCCCCGTGCCCAACGATTACTGGGCAAACGGTACCTAACCGGAAAGGGCGTTCCACGAGACGCTCGGAAGGCCGTGAAACTGCTGAGCAGCGCGGCCAAGCGCGGTGATCGCGGCGCCAAGGAGGTGCTTCGAAAGAAGCTCCGGAGTGCGGATCGACACGAGAGTCCCGCCAACCTGAAATTTATTCGCATCGCTGCAGAAGAAGGCGTGCGGCAGGCTCAGCGATTGCTGGGCGAAAAGCACTTATCCGGAAGAGGTCTTCCACGAGACGCTCGGAGGGCGGCGGAGTGGCTGCGTAGCGCAGCCAAGCTCGGTGATCGCGCTGCCAAGGAGATCATTCGTAAGAATCTCCAAGGCATCGCTCGACATGACGGCTCTGGTGATCTCGAATTCGTTCGGGTACTTGCTGAGACAGGCATAGCACAGGCCCAGTACGCCCTTGGCATGAGCTATCTTGTGGGGGGAGACGATTGGGCAGCAGAGGAATGGTTCCACCGTGCCGCGGATCAAGGCTGCGCCGACGCCCTATACCGTCTTGGAACGATGAGTCTGGATTGCCAAGACAGGCAACCAGCTATAGAGCGAATCACAATCGCAGCCAAGCGAGGATCCGTAAAGGCGCAACGCCATCTTGTCCGGATGCACTTCGTTGATGGCGACCCGCTTTGCGCTCGAACCCTTGCTCTAGAGTGCCTTGAGCTTGCACTCGTGCGCGGCGCCAATTACCATGACACGAATTCTCGAAAGCTCCTTGAGGAATCCGCTAAGTGGCTGCTCCGAGCTGCCAATAACCATGACGCGCGAGCGCAATGCATCGTTGGAAGAATGCGCCTTCTCGGCATCGGGCTCCGCCGCAACATGTCGATTGCCCTGAATTGGTTGCGGAGAGCTGCGGAGCAGGGACATGCCGAAGCAGCGCGCCTGCTCGCGCTAAACGCAGTCGGCGGTTCGACAAGTTCGAATTCACCTGGCTCGACAGGCACTGCCCACACCTAGTCTCAGAGCACATGGCCTCGTTCGGGCGAGACGGTCGCATTGCGATAAGGCTTGGGGAAACAGGCCTTTTGGGTGAATCGGACGGTCGGCGGAGTGTGGCAGCCGGCCAGCGACCGTGTTAATGTATTCGACCGCCGACTCGTCCTGCCGAACGGACTCCGGTCGTCAGAGTAGGATTCCGCGAAGTGTGCTCCGGCAGTGGCTTGGCCATGACTCCACCAAGGGATGCACGCCCGTTGGCTGGGGTGCGCCTGTCCGTGCCGCGAGCTTTGATCGGTGAATGGGAATCCCGGATCGCGCGCCAGTTGGACAGTCCGGACTCTAGAATAGAAGCCTGCGGGGAAAGCTCCGCCGGAATCCGGGAACGATCGGCTAATCCAAGCAACAGCGGGGCTTGCAGAGCGGGGACCTGCTACGTATCTGAGTCTCGCCGAGTCCAGTTGCGTGCTGGCCATGGGGTGGAGTGCGCCCTTGGTCTGCGCAGGCCTGTTTTCCTGCGGACGAGAGGCCGGAGTCACGCCCAGCGGCTGTTGCTTGATGGGCCTACCGCGTCTGGCAGACGATAGGAAGCGAGTTTGAACAAGACAGTGGCTCCGAACACGCATGAGGAGAAGCCCGAGCGCAAGGACGTTTCCGGAAATCCCGCAACGATTCCGATCCCGAACCTGATCGACTTCCAGCGCGAGTCCTACAAGCGGTTCCTGCAGATGGAGGAACTGCCCGGGGAGCGAGATGAGATCGGTCTCGACGCGGTCTTCAAATCGGTCTTCCCGATCGCGGACTTCCGCGAGATGAGCGAGTTGGACTTCGTCAGCTACTCGATCGGCGACTGGGAGTGCAAGTGCGGCAGCTTGGTCGGGCTTTCTCGTCTGCGGACGCGCTGCCAGCACTGTCGCGAGACGATCCAGAGCGACCCCAATGGGCCGCAGGGGCTGCTCTGCAGGCACTGCGGGAAGCGCACGGAGAACACCATTACCGTCTGCCAGGATTGCGGCGACCCGATCGGATTAGAGCTGAAGTTTAGCGTCGACGAGTGCCGAGAGCGCGGACTGACCTACGCCGCCCCACTGAAGGTCACGCTCAAGCTGACGGTATACGAGAAGGACTCTGTGGGCCGGAAGCAGATCCGCGACATCAAGGAGCAGGAGGTCTATTTCGGGGACATACCCTTGATGACCGACGACGGCACCTTCATCATCAGCGGGGCCGAGCGCGTGATCGTCTCCCAGTTGCGCCGCTCGCCGGGCGTGTTCTTCGAGGCGTCGAACGACCGCAAGCACTACCTCGGCAAGATCATTCCGTACCGCGGCAGCTGGGTTGAGTTCGATTACGACCAGAAGAACCTGCTGAACGTGCGGATCGACCGCAAGCCCAAGTTTCTCGGCACGATCTTGCTGCGCGCTCTGGGATTGACGAGTGATGCCCAGATTCTGAGCCGGTTCTACAAGGTCACGCAGATTCGCAGCAACTCCTCCGGGACGCTACAACGGCGTGTCTCCGAGACCATGCTCGGCACGAGCTTGGCCAAGCAGATCGAGGTCGGCGGCAAGATCATT
Source organism: Bryobacterales bacterium (assembly GCA_965242625.1). Classification (GTDB taxonomy): domain Bacteria; phylum Acidobacteriota; class Terriglobia; order Bryobacterales; family UBA6623; genus VXMF01. The sequence goes on from CBDEST010000005.1 coordinate 4,670,305, forward strand.
CGCAAGGGCCGCAAGTTGACGCCGCGCCTGCTGCAACAGATAAGGGAGGCCGGCTTGGAATTCGTGCCTTGCTGGCGGGAAGACCTGCTACCCGATGCCGACAATTGCGGTGCGGTATTTGCGGACTACCTCTTTGACTCCGAGACCCGGGAGGCCCTCCCGGGGTGCGAGGCGAACGCGCCCGTATCGGCGCAGGCCCTGGTGTTGATCGCCGAGCGCGGCATCAGCGAATTCGGCGTGATCTTTCCCGAAGACGACGAATGCGGCGTCGTGCTGTCCGAGACGCTGCGCAAGGATCGCATCAAGACCCAAGACGAGGCGTTGCTCGAGATCTACCGGAAGCTGCGGCCGGGCGTTCCGCCCACCCGGGAGACCGCGCGGGAACTGTTCCAAGGGATGTTCTTCGACCCGCGCCAGTTCGACCTCTCGCGCGCCGGTCGGATGAAATTCAACGTCAAGCTGCATGACGCCTTGGACCCGCCGTCATTGAACCGTCGGGTGCTGGAAGCCGAGGACTGCTACGCGACGATCCGGTACCTGTTCAAGCTACGTCGGAACATCGGCACGCCGGACGACATCGACCATCTGGGCAACCGGCGCGTACGCTCGGTCGGCGAACTGCTGGAGGACCAGTTTCGCATCGGTTTGATCCGCATGGAGCGATCCGTGAAGGAACGGATGACCAACCATGAGGACCTGACGAGCCCCGTGCCGCAGGACCTGATCAATGCCAAGCCGGTCATGGCGTTGGTGCGCGAGTTCTTCGCCTCCCCGCGGTTCTCGCAGTTCATGGACCAGATCAACCCGCTTTCGGAAATCACTCACATGCGGAGACTTTCGGCTCTCGGCCCGGGCGGCCTCTCCCCGGAGCGAGCGAGGCTCGATGTGCGCGACGTGCATCCGACGCACTACGGGCGGATCTGCCCGATCGAGACGCCGGAGGGTCGTGCCATCGGCCTGATCAGCTCGCTGTCCTGCTTCGCCCGGATCAACGCTTACGGCTTCATCGAGAGTCCCTACCGCAAGGTCCAGAACGGACGCATCGTGGACGAGGTGCGCGTAGTCTGCGCGGGCGACACGGACTACAAGCGTGGTGATGTGCTGCGGCGGGTCGAAGCAGTGCGGGCGAACGCCGCCCTCGGGCTCGGTCAGGAGAAGGCGGAGTTCGAAACCCATGTCTCATATCTCTCGGCGTGGGAGGAGGACAAGTACGTCATCGCCCCAGCCGACATCCCGGTCGATAAGGATGGCAACATCACGAGCGAACTGGCCAACTGCCGCGTGGCCGGCGACATCCAGTTGAAGCAGCGCACCGAGATCCAGTACTTGGATGTGAGCCCGAAACAGGTGGTGTCGGTCGCTGCGGGCTTGATTCCGTTCCTCGAGAACGACGACGCGAACCGCGCTCTGATGGGCTCGAAGTTACAGCGGCAAGCGGTTCCGCTGTTGCGGGCGGAGTCTCCTGTCGTAGGCACCGGCATGGAGCGCATCATCGCTCGCGACTCGAGCGCGGTGGCGATTTGCAAGCGCAGCGGGATCGTCGACTCCGTGGATTCGGAACGCATCATCGTGCGCGTCGAAGGTACCGGTCACGAGCACCGGATCTCGCGGGAGGGCGGAGCCGATGTCTATCAGCTCGTGAAATTCCGCCGTTCGAACCAGAACACCTGCATCAACCAGAAGCCGATCGTGCAGGTGGGCCGGCGGGTCGAGAGGGGCACCGTTCTAGCGGACGGTCCCTGCACGGCGGACGGCGGGCTGGCACTCGGCCGGAACGTGCTGGTGGCGTTCATGCCGTGGCGCGGGTACAACTTCGAGGACGCGATCCTCGTCAGCGAGAAGCTGATCAAGGATGACTACTACACGTCCTTGCATGTCGAGGAATTCGACGTGGCTGCCCGCGAGACGAAGCTCGGCCCGGAAGAGATCACCCGCGATATTCCGAACGTTTCGGAAAGCCTCCTGCGGAATCTCGACGAGAGCGGGATCATCCGCGTGGGTGCCGCTGTTGGGCCGGGTGACATCTTGGTTGGCAGGGTCGTTCCGAAAAGGTATGTGCATCTGACCCCCGAGGAGAAGCTGCTGGGTGCGATCTTCAATGCCCAGGATGTCGACATTGCGGACGCCTCGCTACGCTGCCCACCCGCGATCTCGGGGATCGTGCTCGGCATCAAGGTGTTTGCGCGCAAGGGAGTCGGGATCGACAACAGGGCCCTCGAGATCAAGGCGGAGGAAATCGAGAAGCTGGAATGCGAGTTCGAGGACTCAAGGCGCATTCTCTTTGACCAGAGGGCGAAACGGCTCCAAGACCTGCTGGGCGGCCGGGTCGTCCAATCCGATTACCCTGCAACGGAAGAGGAGGAACCCCTCGTCTCGGCAGGCGACGTACTGGGCAAACATCATTTCGATCAACTGCATGGCCGGCACCTGAAGCGCTTGGAACTCGATCAGTTCGTTCCGGAGAAGGACAAGCGGATCGACAGGATCGAGGCCAGGACCGCCCGGCAGGTCCAAGCGCTTGAAGACCTCATCCAGGAACGCAAGGACAAGCTGGAGGAGGGCGACGAGCTTCCGCCGGGCGTGATCAAGTCCGTCAAGGTCTTTGTCGCCATGAAGCGAAAGCTCTCCGTAGGCGACAAGATGGGGAATCGTCATGGCAACAAGGGCGTGGTCGCACGCGTGCTGCCCGAAGAGGACATGCCGTTCCTTGCGGACGGGACTCCTGTGGAGATCGTGCTGAATCCCCTTGGCGTACCGTCGCGCATGAACGTAGGCCAGATCTTGGAGACCCATCTCGGCTGGGCGGGGAAGGAATTAGGAATCAAGTTCGCGGTGCCGGTCTTTGAGGGCCGAGGAGAGAAGCGAATCAAGCAGCACCTCGCCGAGGCCGGCCTGCCGGAGTCGGGCAAGACCAAACTGTACGACGGCCTGACAGGGCATGCGTTTGAGCAAGAAGTGACAGTCGGCGTCGTTTACATGATGAAACTGAGCCACATGGTGGATGACAAGGTCCACGCGCGCTCGATCGGCCCGTACTCGCTGATCACGCAGCAACCGATGGGAGGCAAGGCGGAGTTCGGCGGCCAGCGGATTGGCGAAATGGAAGTGTGGGCACTCCAAGCCTACGGCGCGGCGCATATCTTGCAGGAATTGCTGACGGCGAAGTCCGACGATGTGTACGGGCGGGCCAAGCTGTACGAGTCGATCATGAAGGGCGAATGCGCCAGGGATCCGGGTGCGCCCGAATCCCTCAGCGTGCTGATCCGCGAACTGCAGTCGCTGTGCTTGGATGTCGAACTCGTCCAGAGGCAGCAAGAGTTGATCGAAGATGCTTTGAACCCTGACCAACCTGCGCTCCAACCTTCGATCGACCCGGAGGTGCAACTGTCGACGGACAGAGACGATGGGGAACCCAATGAGTTCGCCTCATTCGAGCCAAGTGCCGATCAAGCACTTGGTGGCGGGCCCATGGCCGGAACTTTCGACCGCAACGTCCAGGAAGAAAACGATTACGACGACGATGACGACGATGACCCTCAAGTGTCGTTGACGAGCGACTTCGATGCGATCAAGATCGGACTGGCGTCCCCGGAGAAGATCCGCAGCTGGTCGCACGGCGAAGTCACCAAGGCGGAAACGATCAACTACCGGACCTTCAAGCCCGTGCTCCACGGACTGTTCTGCACGGCGATCTTCGGTCCGGTGACCGATTGGGAATGCCTATGCCGCAGGTTCGTGCGGATGAAGCATCGCGGCAAGGTGTGTGACAGATGCGGCACCGAGGTCACCCTGAGTCGCGTGCGGCGCGAGCGCCTGGGTCATATTGAGCTGGCCGCGCCCTGCTCGCACGTGTGGTACGTCAAGCTGGTCCCCAGCCGCATCGCCCAGCTGCTCGACATTTCGATGCCCGACCTGGAACGGGTGCTCTATTACGAGGCCTACATCGTGGTGGAGACGGAGCATCCGGACGCACTACCTCTCGGCGAGGTCTTGACTGAGGATCGTAAGAGCCAGCTTGAGGACAAGAAATTCGGCTTCACCGCCATCATGGGTGCCGAGGGCGTCAAGGAATGCCTAGAGTCGCTCGACACGACCCAACTCTCTCGCCAACTTCGCGAGGACATGAAGACCGAGACGTCCGTGCAGAAGCGGCTGAAGTCCGCGCGACGCTTGGGGATCGTGGAGTCCTTCCGCGAATCGGGCAACAAGCCCGAATGGATGATCCTGGAAGTGATTCCTGTCATCCCTCCGGAACTGCGGCCGCTGGTGCCGCTGGATGGCGACCGGTTCGCGAGCTCTGACCTGAACGACCTCTACCGACGCGTCATCAATCGCAACAACCGCCTGCGGAAGCTGATCGACTTGCGAGCGCCCGAGATGATCGTGCGTAGCGAGAAGCGCATGCTGCAAGAGGCCGTGGACGCCCTCTTCGACAATGGCTGTCGCGGTCACCAGTTTCGTGGAGCCAGCCACCGCCCGCTGAAGTCCCTGGCCGACACATTTAAGGGCAAGCACGGACGCTTCCGCCAAGACCTGCTTGGCAAGCGCGTGGACTACTCCGGCCGCTCGGTCATCGTGGTCGGGCCCGAGTTGAAGCTGCACCAGTGCGGCCTGCCCAAGCAGATGGCGTTGGAGTTGTTCAAGCCGTTCGTTTACCAGCGCCTCGAGCAGCTCGGCTACTGTACGTCGATCAAGCATGCGAGGGAGCTAGTCGAACTTCGGAACGAGATCGTCTGGGACGCCGTGGAGGACGTCATCAAGGATCACCCGGTTCTGTTGAACCGCGTTCCGACACTGCACCGGCTAGGAATCCAGGCGTTCGAGCCAGTGCTGGTCGAGGGCAAGGCGATCAAGGTCCATCCACTCGTCTGCACGGCGTTCAACGCCGACTTCGACGGCGATCAGATGGCCGTGCATGTCCCGCTGTCGCCCGAGGCCCAAGTGGAAGCGCACGTGCTAATGCTGAGCGCGCATAACATCCTGTCTCCCGCCAACGGCGCGCCGATCACCGTTCCTTCGCAGGATATGGTCCTCGGCGTCTACTACCTGACGAGTCAGCATGCCGGCGTGGAGGGAGAGGGGCGTTCCTTCGGCAGCACGCGTGAGGTCTTGCTGGCCCACGACATGGATGAGGTAGAAACTCGCACTCCCATCCGACTGAATTACAGCGGGCCCGTCCTCGATTTGGCGATAGCGAACAACAGCCAGGACATTCTGCGGGGCGAGCCGACGAACTTCCAGAAGCAGCGATTGGACACTACCGTCGGACGGGTCATCCTGAACGACCGGCTGCCCGACGGGCTGCCGTTCTTCAACGGACTGCTGAAGAAGAAGGGCCTGAGCCAGCTTGTCAGGTATTGCGATCTGAGCCTCGGGCGCGAGAAGACCGTCGCGATGCTGGAAGAGCTCAAGGAACTCGGCTTCCTGTACGCGACGCTTTCCGGGATGTCGATCGGCATCGACGACATGGTCGTTCCGGAGCTGAAGGAGCAGCTGGTCGGAGACGCCCAGAAGGATGCCATGAAGGTGCATGAGCAGTACTTGGATGGCGCGATCACCCGCGGCGAGCGTAACAACAAGATCATCGAGATCTGGTCGAAGCTGTCGGATGGCGTGTCGGAGGAGATATTCGATGGCATGCGGAATCGGAGCCGCGAGCGGCTGAATCCGATTTACGCGATGGCGGACTCTGGAGCGCGCGGCTCAAAGCAGCAAATCCGGCAGCTTTCGGGGATGCGCGGCTTGACGGCCAAGCCCAGCGGCGAGATCATCGAGGCACCGATTACTGCGAGCTTCCGCGAGGGCATGAACGTTCTGCAGTACGTCATGTCCACCCATGGTGCGCGGAAGCGATTGGCCGACACGGCGTTGAAGACTGCGAATTCCGGTTACCTGACGAGGCGTCTAGTCTTTGTCGCCCAGGACGTGATTGTGACCGAGGATGACTGCGGGAACCGCGTTGGGATTGATGTAGAAGCGTTGGTCGAGTCGGGGGAGATCCGAGAGCGTCTAGCTGACCGAATCGCCGGACGCGTCGCCGCGGACGACGTGCGGGGTTCCGGGGATCGGATCATCGTGGCGGCGAACCGAGAGATAACCGCAGAACTGGCCGAGGAAATCGAGCGGGCTGGAATCGAAGGGGTTCGGGTTCGCTCGGTGCTGACGTGCGAGACGGGTCGTGGCGTGTGCCGGTTGTGCTACGGGCGCGATCTGGCGACAGGCCGGTTGGTAGAGCGGGGCGAGGCGGTTGGGATCATCGCGGCCCAGGCGATCGGCGAACGCGGCACGCAGGCCACAATGCGAACCTCCCAAGTAGACGAAACTGCGCTGTCTGTCCGCGAACAGTCGCGTCAGACCGCCAAATCCGATGGCACGGTCCAGTACATCGACGAATCGATCTCCGCGGTCGATGACCGGCATGGGAATCGGATTGCGATCAATCGCAACGGCATCCTTGCCGTGCTGGACTTCAGTGGTCGCGAACGCGAGCGCTATGCCGTGCCGTACGGGGCGAAGTTGCTGGTTGCGGAGGGAGGCCAAGTGAGGTGTGGGGACTCCTTGCTCGAGTGGGATCCGTACATGTCTTCGATCCTGACGCAAGCGGCGGGGCAGTGCCACTTCGTAGATCTCGCCGAGGGGCTCACCCTGCGGGAGGACATCGACGAACTGTCCGGCCTGTCGCAATGGGTCGTGCAGGACGATCCGGCTAGGAAGCGCGAACCGCGCATCGAGATTTGCGATGAAGCGGGCGAACCAGTACGCAAGTACCTGATTCCTAGAAACGCGCACCTGCAAGTGCAGAATGGGGACCAAGTGAGTGCGGGAGACATCCTGGCCAGGATCCCGCGCGAGGCGAAGACAACCAGGGACATCACGGGCGGCCTGTCGCGCGTGGAAGAGTTGTTCGAAGCAAGGCATCCTAGCGAGCCTGCAGTGATCGCCGAGATTGACGGTGCGGTCTCGTACGGCGAACTCAAGAAAACGCACCGCAAGGTCGCTGTGACCGCCGACGACGGTACCGTGCGCGAGCACAACATTCCGCGCGGCGTCCGAATCAACGTGCAAGAGGGGGAACGGATCCGAGTCGGGGATGCGTTGACGGACGGTTCGCTCGACCCGCACCAGATCCTGCGCGTGCTCGGCAAGGAGGCGTTGCAGAAATACCTCGTCAACGAGGCCCAAGCGGTCTATCGGGCTCAGGGCATCGACATCAACGACAAGCACTTAGAGGTGATCGTGCGGCAGATGATGCGCTGGATCAAGGTCAAGGAAGTCAATGACACGCACTTCCTGATAGACCAAGCGGTTGACAAGTTTGAATTCCGCAAGACCAATGCGAAGGTCGCGGAAGACGGCGGCATCGCTGCCACCGGCCAACCGCTCCTGATGGGCATCACCAAGTCTTCACTGGCAACAGACTCGTTCCTTTCCGCGGCCGCCTTCCAGTTCACGACCCGCGTGCTGGCGGAGGCGGCCGTCGCGGGGAAGGTGGACGAACTCCGCGGCCTGAAGGAGAACGTGATCGTCGGGCGACTCATTCCCGCGGGCACCGGTCTTGGCGTCTACCGCCGCTTTCAGATAGAGGGCAAGGACGCGCCGGAACAACCGGCGCACGAGGTCGAGCACTTCAGCGGCGTTCCGGACCACGTGGCTGCAGGCACCCGTATCTTCCAAGCGGAGTTTGCGAAAGACCGCGCAATCGCGGCTCCTCCAGAGCCCACCAAGGACACCAAGCCGTCCAAGTCGCCCAAGCCAGCCAAATTTATCTCGCCCGGCGAATTCCCGTCCTTAGAGTAGGAACCGGCGGCACGTCAGCGGATCAGGGCTCCGGAGTGGCAAGGACACGTCTCGATAGGTTGCTTTGCGGTCAAGGAGTGGAAGCTCCGGTCGCGTCTCTATTTGCGTAAAGCAACCCGGGGCTTATCGAATTCGAGGCAAGGCCAGTATGGGCCAGAGACTTCGTCGCTGGACTTGTCAAGCAACCTGACCGGAGCGGGAATCACTCGTACCGCAGCACCTCGGCGGGGGCGACCCGAGTAGCCGTGCTGGACGGATAGATCGTGATCACGTAACTGATGCATACAGCCGCGATGGCCACCAGCACGCCGTCGAGCGGTCGGGGCGCGAAGGGAACGTAGCTCAAACCGTAGACTTCGGCATCGAGCCGAATGAGGTGGTACCGATCGCACAGCCAGCACGTCAAGTGTCCGAGTGACAGGCCGAAGAGAGTGCCGAGGGACCCGATGATGATGCCCTGCCAGACGAAGATCTTCCGGATCTGTTCCTTTCGCGTCCCCAGCGACTTGAGGATCGCGATGTCCTTCGTCTTCTCCATGACCATCATGACCAGCGAGATGAGGATGTTGAGAGCGGCAACCAGCATGATCATGCCGATGATGAGCGCGGTGACAAGCTTCTCTGTTTCCAGCGCGTTGAAGAGGACCCGATTGCGCTCGAGCCACGTGCTGGTCTTGAAGTCGGGGCCGGCCCTCTCCTCGATAGCCTTGGCCGTCTCGATCGAGGCATCAAGGTCGTCCAAGCGGAACTCGATGGAGTTGATGACATCGCCGATCGCGAGCGACCGTTGGGCGTCACGCAAGAGGCACACGGTCCAGAGGTTGTCGAGTTCGAAGAATCCGGTATCGAATATGCCGACCACTTGAAAGTGCTTGAAGAGAGGCAGCGGCCCTAGCGGCGTCATTTCTCCCTGCGGGCTGATCACCTTCACGATGGTCGAGACCCGTGCGCCGATCGCTTCGGCGAGCCGGGCGCCCAGCAAGATGCCGGGATACTCGCCATCGCTCCTCTCCAGATCTTCAAACGAGCCCTCGACGAGCGTCGTCAGAATCTGCGAAACCCGCAATTCAGCATCGGGATCCACTCCCTTGATAACGCAACCCTTGGCCCGCACGGGTGTAGCGATCATCATCTCGCCGTACAAGGTTGGAGCCACGGCTTCCACGTGGTCCACCTGAGCAAGGTCTTCCATCAGGGCGGGGTAGTCCTCGATCCCGAAATTCGGGTCACGCTCGACGAGGTTGATGTGCGAGTAAGCTCCGATGAGGTTGTCCCGCAAACCGGCCTGCACCCCGTTGTTGATCGCCATGGCGATGATCAGGGCCGCCACGCCCGCCGCTACGCCGGCGACCGAGATCAGTGTGACGACGGAAAAAAAGCGCTCTTTCCGTTTCGCCCTCAGATATCGCAGGGCGACATAGAGTTCGAAACGCACCTAGGACCATCCCCTCGTGTCATCGTCCGCAATAGCCTGGCGAAAGAGGGAACTATCGCTGGTCGAACGAGCCGGGACTGACAGGCTCGGGAGACGGTCGGCGGGCAAACGGCGATTCACGACTTCAAGCGACCGCACGGGCAGGCTGACCAAGACCGCATTCCTTGTGAATCGCCGACACGGCGGTGTGCAAGTCGTGCTGGTTGACTACGATAGCGATGGTTAGCTCGCTAGACCCCTGAGCGATGGCGATGATGTTGACGCTCTCTCTGGAGATCGCCGTGAACAGCCGCCCGGCGAGACCGGGAGTACCGCGCATTCCTTCGCCGACCGCCGCGAGGAGGCCGACGCTGCGATCGACCCCGATGGGGCGAAGGTATCCGTGAGCGAGTTCAAGAGCTAGTTCCTCGCGCAGGCTGTCAAGCACGGCTTCGACTTCCCGAGCGTGTACCAGCATGCAGAAATTCTGCCGGAAGCTCGAACGGCTCAGCAGAAGCACGTCCACCTTGGCACGGGCCGCCGCCTGCAAGGCACGAGCCATCAATTGCGCACCGGAAATAGACAGATCCGCAGCCTCGATCGAGATCAACACTACATCCGCGAGAGAGGTGACTGCCCGCACCCCGGGCTCGCCGGCGGGCTTCGCGGAAATTCGCGTGCCCGGCCGCTCGGGATGGAAGCTGTTCTTGATGCGCACGGGGATGCCGGCTTCCGCGACCGGTGCAAGCGTTTTCGCGTGGAGCACCTTCGCGCCGTTGTACGCCAGTTCGGCGGCTTCGTTGTAGGTGACGTCTTCTAGCAGTCGCGCATCCCCAGCGATAGTCGGGTCGCCGCTGAGAATGCCGTCAACGTCACTCCAGATCCAGAGTTCGTCCGCGCGTAGCGCGGCGGCGAGGATTGCCGCTGAGAAGTCGGATCCTCCGCGGCCCAAGGTGGTGGCCACGCCTTCGCGTGTCGCACCGTTGTAACCGGTCACAACGGGTACTGTTCCTTCGCTTAGGAGAGGGCGTAGAGCAGCATCGGCCGTTGCACCGGTCTCTTGCAGTAGGGGGGTTGCGGCTCCGTGAACGCCGTCTGTGACGATCAAACTCTCACCGGAGACGGACTCGGAGCGGACGCCCTTCGCCTTCAAGACCTCGCTCACAAGCAACGAAGACAATCGCTCGCCTGTCGGAGCTGCGGCGTCGACAGCCTTGGGCGGTCGTTCGGCAAGCAGCAGCATGCCCCGAGCCAAACGCTCGAATTCGTCCACGATGGCTTCCATACGCTCGCGGACTAGAAGCTGGCGGCTTGCCGGGAGAAGCCCTGAGCAGGCGGCTTGGTGCTTGGCTCGGAGTTTCTCGAGTGTGTCTGCAAGCACATCCTGACTACCACCCGACCCTGCGTCGAGTGCTCCAAGCAACATGTTGGTCACTTGGGACATCGCCGAGACTACAACCACGACATCGCAGTCTCGAACATGCTCCACCACTAAATCGGCGGCGCGTGCGATGGACTCGGGGGAGCCTACGCTCGTCCCCCCGAACTTCATCACCAATAGGGGTCTTGCCATGGCTGCCGACTTCCGATCTCGGATCGCTGGAAGGGAACTGGAGGACTCTGTGTCTGCGGATCGCTATCCGCTGATCAGGCGGGCACAGCCGGTGCCTCGCGTTGGAACTGGACGCCGTGCTTCTTGAGCTCGTCTTCGTAGTAGTTCCGGTGCAAGACCTGCCATTCCTCGCTGCCCTCGGGAATCTCGCGCTTGTGCGTGGTGATCTTGTGCTTCGCCAAGCGGTCGCTCCGCTCCTCCAGCATGAGGATCTCAGTGAGGTGCCGCTGGATCTCCAGCCGGGTCTCGTTCCATCCCTTGGTCAGCCGGGTGCCCGGGATCCGAGGCAGCTTGGCAGCCATCTTGTGCGAGATCTCCAACACCTTGTCGCGCGAGAGCTTCATGTCCCGCTGCCCGCGGCCGGTTGCCGCTGCCGACACGACTCTGCGCTCCACGAGGATCTTTCGCTTCACGCGCTGGAACATCTCGTGGTACGAGATGTCTTGGTGGCGCATGTACTCGCTGTACTGCCCGAGCAAGGCGCGGGCCTCGGCGTTGATCTCGTCCTCGAGGCTCAGCTCGTCGAGAATGATCGTCTCGAAGTCGCGAGACACGCGATCCTGTTGCTTGATCACGCAAGCACCTCGGCCGAGGCGCTTGGCGACCTCCTTGGCCAGATACGTTACGAACGGCGGTGGGATCAGCATCCCTCTCTCTTAGTGTAGCGAGCGGCGTGAATGGTGTCTATCGCGAGCGCAGGCGGTGTCCGGTCGCGGGGTGCGATTGTCAGTGGCTGCGGTAAGGGCGGCCTTGGTACAGGGACAGCTGCTCGTGCTGGATTGATCGCCCGGTTCGCTCCGATCCCGCATCCCATCCCGCTGCCGCAGCGAATGAGAGTGACCGTACACCATGCGCGAGTTTGATGGTGTGAGCCTTGGGTCTCCGTGACGCAGGCGGCGTTCCCATCTGGCATCGGGGCACCGGTGCAGCGCGGCACGAGTTGGGCTGGAAGATGAGGTGCTGGCTGGAATCGACGGGTCACCGGAAATCGCTGCTTGCATTTGTCGGGGTCTGTGACTCGCTTCATGAGTGATTGGTGAGTCCACCAGCCTGTCGCGTGGCTGGCGGCTGCCGAGCACTCGCCCCGGGGCCACGGGCCGCGCCGGTGCCAATCTCGGTGGCACTCTGACGTTCGCCGAGACCAAACAAACGAGCGAAGCCGATCATCGGGAAACTCCGCAGGTCAATGCCTCGACAGGCGATTGTGCCCATTGAACCTTGGCATGTTCCGGTGCCTGATCGGTTTCGCTACAGTCAAGCCATGGCGAAGATTACCGCTCTGACGACAGACCTCTACCGTTACATGATTGGGCACCGGTCACCTGAGGATCAGGTCTTGGCGGACCTGAGGCGCGAAACGCGGACCGCCGCTGCCGATGTGGCGGGAATGATGATCTCCGAAGAGCAGGGAATCCTGTTGCGCATGCTAGTCGCGGCACTCTCTCCGAAGCTGGTCTTGGAAGTAGGCACGTTCACGGGATACAGCGCACTCTGCATGGCGCAGGCTCTGCCGAGCGGTGGCCGCTTGCTTTGCTGCGACGTGAGCGACGGGTGGACGAGCATTGGCAAGCCGTACTGGAAGCGAGCCGGCGTCGCGGATCGGATAGACCTGCGAATCGCGCCAGCCCTCGGAACCATAAACGCTTTGCCCGAGCACGAGGTGATCGATTTCGCATTCCTGGATGCAGACAAGTGCAGCTACGTGCAGTACCTCGAATCGATCCTCCCGAGGCTCCGCACCAACGGACTAATCGCCGCAGACAACGTGCTCTGGCACAACTGGTCGATGGACGCGCACAACCAAGATCCGGAAACGGTTGGCATTCGCGAGTTCAACGAACACGTGCTTCAGGATCACCGCGTTGAGACGGTGATGCTGCATGTGGGAGATGGCTTGACGCTGATCCGCAAACTCTGAATCCCACGATCTAGGCGACGCATCCCGCAGTACTGCGGGATTGGTGATGGACCAGAGCCTCTAGCCGATATCGAGCAGGCTTTCGCGAACGCGGTCCTCCGGAATCCGGATCCCCAGACCGGGGGATTCCGGAACCTTGACATGGACTCCGTCCATCTCGATGTCTTCCGCCATCAAGTCCGCGAGGAACTGCGGACCATTCAATTCGGGCGGCAAGAGGAGGTCGAGGGTCGAGTACAGATGCACGGAGGCCATCAGGCTGATCCCCGCGTCCGTTAGTCCGCTTCCCAGCAAGCCGAGACCGGTCGCTTCCGCGACGACCGCGCTCTTGAAGCAGTTGGTCACGCCGCCGCTCTTCGACACCTTGAGGACTACCAAGTCGGCGGCTCGCATTTCCGCCGCCCGCGCTACGTCAAACGACGAGAAGCACCCCTCGTCGATCGCTACAGGATAGGGACTCTTCTCGCGGGCTCGACGCAGACCCATCCAGTCCTCGCTTCGGACGGGTTGTTCGAAACACCGCACACGCTTGAAGTCGCGCAACGCATCGAGGAAGCGTTCCAGTTGGATCGGCTGGTACGACTGATTGGCATCGAGCCAGATGTCTATCTCCGGCCTTGCCAGCAAGATAGCCTCCAGTCGCTTGAGATCTGCATCGGCATCGCCCGCGACCTTGACCTTGAAGCACTGGCAGGCCGGCCAACGGCTGACTTCGTCTGCCATCGCTTGCGGGGTATCGATGCTGACCGCGTAACAGAGTTCGACGGTATCGCGCAGCTTGCCCCCCAAGAGCCGGTGCAGGGGTACGTTCGCGTATTGCGCAGCGAGGTCCAGAAAAGCGATCTCCAGTGCGCTCTTGGCGAACGGCGCTCCGTTGCTGACCGCCGGACGAATCGCTGCATCCATCTGGTTCTTGAGGGCATTCCACTCGAATGGAGTCCGTCCGATTGCCATCCCGCTGAGGTGGTGGCGCAAGGTGCCGACAATGGCCTCGACGGTTTCGTAGGACCACGCAGGTATTGCGGTGGTCCCGCCCCAGCCGACTCGTCCGTCTTCGGTCTCGGCCCGAACCATGACGTAGTTGCCCGGCTTGCTCTTGCTGCCGACGTTCCCAACTCCGATGTTGAACGCCGACCGGAACGGCACGCCGACCGGGAGCACTTCGACCTTTCCGATTCGCGAGCCCTTGGTCGGATTCTCGGCTGCGGCGATCACAGGGGCTGCCGCTGCAGCGTACCCGCAACCCGCGAGAACCTTGGTGAAGTTGCGGCGGTTGGGCTTCATTTGCTTCGGAGTGCCCGCCGCCCCGGAGGGCGATACAAGCACCGCAAGTGATTGTACAAGTTAAGGCCGGGATCGTTGGCGGCGCGACCTGATCGCGGCTGGTTGCCATCGGGATGGAAGGATCGCTTGCCAGCGGGACACAATGCTTCGGCAGCGTGTCTGTTATTGTTCGGTTAATGGACTGCCGGGGAATCGCAGAGGTGTTGCCAACCTGATGGCGCAAGCGGTGCTATCGACAGCGCCCGGGGAGGACTTGGCCGCAGAGACGCAGTCTTCCGCACGAGGTCGCATTTCCGACCAAGTCTACGACCACATCCTGAGGGCGATCATCGAGAGCCGATTCCGTCCGGGGCAAAGGCTAAGCGTCCCGGATCTGGCTGACGAACTGGACGTCAGCCAGATGCCCGTGCGACAAGCCATCGACCGGCTCAGCGAGGAAGGCTTGGTGGATGTCCGTCCGCGTAGCGGATCGTTCGTGACACAGGCGGACGAGCGTGACATCGCCGAGACTTTCGACATCCGGCGGGCCCTCGACCTGCTGGCGGCGGAAACGGCGGTGGAGCATGTTTGCGAGTCGGATGTTTCCGAGTTGGAGGACTTGATCCAAAGGATGGACCGAGCCGCGTCGGCGGGAGGTGAAGGCATGCAGGCCCACGACCGCTTGAACTGGGAGTTCCACCTGTTCATCGTGCGGCTGTCCGGCAACGAGCGGCTGTTCGAAATGTACGACCAGCTGAACGCTCACCTGAAGATCGCGAGCGTGCATGTTTCCAACCGCGACTGGGCGGCACGAGTGCCATTGGCTCAATGCGAGCATCGCGAAATGGTCGAGGCGCTACGGTGTCGTTCCGCCGATGGCTTGGGTGGTGTACTGGCGCGCCATGTCGAGCGTGCGAAGGTAGCGCTGATTGAAGATGTCCGGTCCGCGCGGAACGGACGGCCGAATCGGAGTCAGTGATCCCTGTCGCCAGACCCATTTCCGGCCTAACGCGTGGTTGGAACTACACCCCAGATCGAGCGGCAGTCGCATAGGCTTGCAGAAGGTCGCACTCACGCGACTAATGTGGCGGGGGAACCGCTTAACACCCACCGGTTTCGGAGATTCCCGTCCGAATCCTTGACAATGGTGGAATCGGGTCGTATGATTCCTATGGCGATCTGTTATAACAGATGCCGAGGGGGTCTTTCCATGTCACAGAGGATTCGGGTGCTCATCGTCGCAACGGCGCTCTTGCTTTGCGTCGCGTCGCAATCGATGGGCCAGCAGAGCACCGGCACGATCACAGGGATAGTGTCTGACCAACAGGGTGCGGTCATCCCAGGAGCGCAGGTCGAGGTTCGCAACACCTTGACAAACGCGCTGTTCACGACCGCGACCAACGCGAGCGGCCTGTACGTCGCTCCCGGGATGGCGGTCGGCGAGTACGAGGTCGCCGTTGAGTCTGCGGGCTTCCGGCGTAGCGTGCGTTCGGGCATTACCTTGCAGGTCGCGCAGAACGCCAAGATCGACGTCACGCTGGAGATCGGCCAAGTCACGGAAGTGGTCGAAGTCGTGGGCGAAGCTCCGCTCGTCGACACCGGCGGAGCCACGATCGGCGAGGTGATCGAGCGCAAGCGCGTGAACGATCTGCCGATCAACGGACGCGGAGCACTCGCACTGACCTTGTTGACGTCGGGTGTCATCTCCAATGCCGGGCCGACGAACTCGGGCTTCGGAGACCGGGGCATCCAGCTCTCGTCGATCTCGATCAATGGCAGCCCGAACTCGATGAACGCCCAGATGCTCGATGGCAATAACAACATCCTCAGCTATGTCGGGGAGGTGGGCGTTCCGATCGCCGTCGACGCGGTCGAAGAGTTCAAGGTGCAGAGCGGCGCGATGTCCGCCGAGTTCGGCTACACCGCGGGCGGAGCGGTCAACCTCGTCACCCGTTCAGGAACGAACGATATCCACGGCACGGTGTACGAGTTCATACGAAACAACGCGCTCGATGCCCGCAACACGTTCGCGAATCGCATCCTTCCGCTGCGCTACAACCAGTACGGTGCCTCGGTGGGCGGTCCCGTCGTGAAGAACCGCACGTTCGGATTCTTCAACTGGGAGGAATACCGGCTGCGTCGCAGCCAGCCGCGGATTCGCAATGTCCCGATCCCGGAATTCCTCCAAGGCGACTTCAGCCAGCTAAGGACATCGAGCGGCGCCCCGATCCCATTGTTCGATCCCGACACGACGCGGCCGAACCCGGACGGTGGCGGCTTGGTCCGGGACAGGTATCCCGACAACCAAGTACCGCGCGCCAAATTCGACCCGGTAGTCCAGAACGTAATTCCTTGGTACCCTGCGCCGAACAAGACACCATCCAACCAGTACACGTTCAGCCAGAACTATCAGGACGCCCAAGCCCGCAACGTCAACTGGTCGCAGTGGAACACTCGGGTCGACCATCGTTTCAGCGACATGAATGCGATGTACTTCCGGTACACGCAGGCCCGCCACCAGCCGTCTGGGAACGACGTGTTCACGGATCCCAACGTAGGACGCAACCGGAACGATGACCAGACGAATCGCAATGGGGTGCTTTCGGACACCCATACCTTTTCGCCGACCCTCATCAACACTTTCCGCGTCGGTTTTAGCAGGCAGTTGTTCACCTTCGTGACGGTGGGTGCCGAGCAGGGCTACGCCCAGCAGATCGGCTTGCCGGACAGCGTGCCCCCGGACCAGGTGCCCGACATCAACGTGAGGCCGTATCCGCGGATCGGTGGCGGGGCACTGGGGAAGCGCAGTTCCTTGAACTGGGACATTCAGAACATGGTTACCAAGATCAGCGGCAACCACACGCTGAAGTTCGGCGCGAACGTGAGAGACCTGTACGGAGGGAACCGCCAAGGCGGAGCATTGTCGGGATTTTTCCGGTTCGCAAATTTGACCACCGACCCCCAATCCCCGGCGGGCACGGGAGCCGACTTGGCCCAGTTCCTGACCGGAGATGTCCAATCGGCCGGCATCGACCGCATACTCGGCAATTCGTGGCACGGCTTCAATTGGAGCTTCTTCATGCAGGACGACTGGAAGGTCACTCCGCGCCTCACGCTCAATCTGGGCTTGCGCTGGGACTTCCAGCAAAAGCCCTACGAACGGTATAACGGCCAGATCAATTTCGACCCCGGATGCACCGTACCGGACGTGGGCCTCCAAGGCTGCACGGTATTTGCCGGCGTGGACGGGCAACCCCGGACGTTCATGGACGAGGATTACAACGATTTCGGCCCCCGCATGGGCTTTGCGTACGATCTCACCGGAAGGGGCAAGACCGTGTTGCGCGGAGGCTATGGGGTCTACTACGCTTCGATTTTCTTCCGCAACTTCACCGGGGACATCAACCTTTTCTCACGGACACGCACGAACTACGTCACCTCGACTCCGGGAGAGAAGGCCTTCCAGTTCTCTCAGGGGTTCCCTTCGCCGTTCGTCGCAACGCCGGGAGCATCGGCGGGGCCCGGCGCACGCCTCGGGCAGAGCGTGAGCCTGCGGGAGTCGGACGGCACCACGCCGCTGACCCAGCAGTGGAACGCTTCGATCCAGCACGAAGCGGGCGGCTGGTTCTTCGATGTCACCTACGCCGGCAACAAGGGCAACCATTTCTCCGCCAATGGATACAACCTCAACCAGGTCGACCCGGCCGTGCGCGCCCAGCTGCAGCAATCGTTGGATGACCGCGTACCGAATCCCTACCAAGGCATGGTGCCCGGCGCACTCGGACGGGCGACGATCACTCGCGAGCGTTCCTTGATGGCATGGCCGTACTACAATGCCGTGAGTGTTCGGAATCCTCGGTACGGCAACTACATCTCGCACCAGTTGCAGTTCAATATCAAGAAGCGGCCGACCGACGGCTTGCTCCTGCATCTAGCGTTCACTGGCGGCAAGAAGATCAGCGACTCCACACAAGTGCCGGTGAATTTCGGCCCGGTGGAGCAGGTCAACGAGAACGGCTACCAGAACGGGCTCTACGATCGGCAGGCATCGCGGTCAGTGGATCCGACCGATGTAGCTCGCCGCGCCGTGATCAGCCTGATATACGAACTCCCGTTCGGTCGGGGCGGCAGCGGAGCCCTGAAAAAGCTCATCGGCGGATGGCAGATCAATACGATCGGAGTAATCCAGAGCGGTCTCCCCCTTATCGTGCGCGGCGCGAACAACAAGCAGGCGAACCGCCCGAATTCCACCGGTCAAAGTGCCAAGCTGGACAATCCCACCCGGGAGCGCTGGTTCGACACCAGCAAGTTCGTCAACCCGCCTCTGTACACGTTCGGGGACGTGGGTCGCGTGCTTCCTGACGTACGGTCGCCCGGCACGTTCAATTGGGATCTGTCCCTGATCAAGTTCACGCCGATCAGCGAGAATCACCGGATAGAGTTTCGCGCCGAAGCGTTCAACTTCATGAACAACGTCAACCTGCGGTCGCCGAACACGAGCTTTCGCCCGGGCGGGGACGGCTTCAACGCGAGCGCCACCTTCGGCACGATCGCGGCGGCCCGAGACGCGCGGGTCATTCAATTCGGAATCAAGTATCGATTCTGACGAGGAGGCGAGGGACTAGTCCGATGCAGCGAATCCATCCCGCGCGATTCCTGTCGAAGCCGGCTCTGCCAAGCTGTCGGCTCGTCGGTTCGCACCTGCGGGTAGGCGGCCTCGCGACGCTGCTGCTCGCGGCATTGGCGGCGTCAGCTCCGGCGCAGTCCCTGGCGCCGGAGGCAGAGGCTAGGGCGGAACGAGCGCATCGCTCGGTGCAGCAGGATCGGCCCTCGGCCGCCGAAATTGCCGAATCGGTAACCGCTCAGGCCGGTGCCTTGCGCCCCAGCCAGTCGACAGCCCTGCCCGTTGAACGCCGCAACTTCATCGACGAAGCCCTGTTCGCCAAGATGGAGCGCGACGGCGTTCCTCATGCGGGCATGGCCACCGACGGCGAGTTCGTGCGGCGCATCTATCTCGACCTAGTCGGGCGCATCCCCACGCTGGAAGAGATTCTGCGCTTCGAATCCGACGGCAGGGAAGGGAAGCGGAACCTGCTGATCGATAACTTGATCGGTAGCGGGGAGTTCATCGAGCGCTGGTCGTACTACTTCGAGGATCTGTTCCGGGCGGGGACTCGGATGGGGCACGGCAAGAACTTGTTCCGCTACTGGACGCGCGAGTGGCTGCGGCTGGATCGGTCCTACGCCGAGGTCGTGACCGAGCTGCTGACGCAGGGCGGCAAGAGCAGCCACTCCTCGCCAGGTGCCCTTTACTTCGCGCGCGACTTCGTCAAGGCCAAGGACGATCCCGACACGAAGGACGCTCACGACTTGGTCAACAGGGCGGACTCGATCGACGAGTTCACGATCACCTACGGCAAGATGCTGCTGGGCTTGAACCTCGGCTGCATCTCCTGCCACGACGGCGCGCGGCACTTGGAACAGGTGAACCTGTATCTAACCGGCAAGACCCGCGAGGACTTTTTCCGCCAAGCCGCGTTCTTCGGTCGGACCCGGATGATCATGAACTGGGAGAACGGATTCCAAGCCAACACGGAATACACCGTGGACGACGTGGAACCTGGCTACCCCACGCTCAGCGAGAGCATCGTGCGCGTGCCGCGCACGGGCGGCTCGAACGAGCCCAAGTTCATTCTGGACAACGAATCCCCGATACCCGGGAGAATGCCGCGAGACGAGCTGGCGCGCATGCTGACCGGGCACATCCAGTTCGCGCGGGCGACGACGAATCGGATCTGGGCGGAGTTGATGGGAGTGGGCATTGTCGAGCCGCTGGACAGCTTCGACTTGGCTCGGTACTACCCGGATCAGAGCATGCCGGACGGCTGGTCCGTCCAGCCGAGCCACCCGTACCTTCTCGACGAACTGGCCCGCGACTTCCAGCGAAGCGGTTTCAGCTTCCGGCATCTCGTCCGCACGATCACGAATTCCAGCGCATACCAACTCTCGTCGCGATTCGAAGGGGAGTGGAAGCCCGAGTACGGACGCTACTACGCCCGCCGCTTCGTGAAGATGCTCAGCCCTGTCCAGTTGCACGATTCACTGGTGACGGCGACTGCCGTGCCAGGGAAGTACAAGAGCGGCTCCGGGGAGGTCGGCATGGCTCGCCAGCTCTTGGATCCCGCGCATGTCGGCACCGAGGTTTCGGAATTCTTGCGGGCGTTCGGCCAGCAAAGCCGCGACGAGTTCCCGAGCCGTACGCCGGGATCTTCATTGCAAGCGATGCTGATGATGAACTCCAGTGCCGTGCTGGATCGTGTCCAGTCTGACGGCACCGGGCGCGTCGCTCGAATGCTGAATGAATTGGAGAGCGACAAGGTGGTTGCTGAAACGACCTGGCGCGTCGCGACCGGCCACGCGCCCGAGGAAGGCGATCTGGAGGGCGCTGTTCGTCGCGGAGTGGCTGAGAAGCTGTACTTGGCGACTCTCTCCCGGCGTCCGCTCGAAGCTGAGCTGGAGGTCGCGTTGGCCGCCATGGACAAGGATCCGCGGCAGGGCCTCGAGAACCTCCAGTGGGCGTTGCTCAACAAACCGGAGTTCGTGTTCAACTATTGACAGGGCGGCAAATCATGCAGACTGTCGGCACATTCGTTCCCACGCGTCGGGACACTCTGCGGCTCGGAGCCGCCAGCCTCCTCGGCGGCATCGTCGGCGAAGGGCTCTGGCCGCAGCGCGCCCGGGCCGCGGGCCGCGCCAATCCCCGTGGCACGGCGCGCTTCGCGATCATCGTGGAAGCGGCCGGAGCGATCAGTCACGTCGACACGTTCGACTTCAAGGAGAACGCCGGGACCCAAGCGGACTTCGACGTGCGCGAAGTGCGCAACGGCCTGTTCATCCCGCACCGGCTGTTCCCTCAGTTGTCAGGACTCATGGACAAAGTGTCCATCGTCCGGACGCTCAAGAGCCACGAAGTGGTTCATTTTCGCGGGGAGTACTACACGCGCGCGGGGCGGCCGCTGAATCCAGCCCAAGCCTCGGAGATACCGCCCGTCGGGACGGTCGTAGCCTCCGAACTGGAGGCGCAACGGCGCGAGAGCGACACATTCCCCACTTACGTGAGTTGCAATCTTCGCAACCTAGCTCTTCCCAGCGGCCTGTACCACCCGCGATTTTCCGGGCTTGACATCGATGCCGGGGGCGGGGGAGGCAGCGTCTCGGCGACTGGCGAGGCCTTGGCACTGTTGGAAGAGCGGTTTCGGCTGCTCGGCGACCTCGAGCAAGCCGTGCAACGCGAATTCGGGCAACGCGGACCGGCGATGAGCGCCTTTCGTTCGTTCCAAGAAGAGGCGTATCACGTCTTGGGGGACTCTCGCTGGCCGAAGGCCTTGGCGATGGCCGAACAAGACACGGTTCGCTACGGAGACACCAGCGTGGGGCGCGGATGCTTGCTGGCGCGGAACCTAGTCCTCGCGGACGCGGGCACCCGCTACGTTCACATCAAGCACGGCGGATGGGATCATCACAAGCGGATCTACGACCACTCCGCAGGCTCCAATCATTACAAGCACTGCAACGACTTGGACCGGGCGCTTTCCAACTTGTTGCGAGATCTGGAATCCACGCCTTCGCCTCGCGACTCGGAGAAGACGCTCCTGGACGAGACCATCGTGGTCGTACCGACCGAGTTCGGTCGCGTACCCGGGCCTCTCAACGGAGTCCAGGGACGACATCACTACAACCAGGTCTACATCGGACTTTTCGCCGGAGGCGGAATCAAGGGCGGTCGCATCGTGGGCCGGACGGATGCGACGGGCGAGCACGCCTTGGAGACAGGCTGGAAGTACGCCATGCAGCCGAAGACGGAGAACATCGTCGCGTCGGTGTATTCAGCACTGGGCATCGACTGGCGCAAGGAAGTCACGAACACGCCGTCCAAGCGGGTGTATCGGCTCGTAGATCCGCTCGGCGCCACCGAGCCGTGCATTGACGACGAGATCCGCGAACTCTTCGTGTAATTGCGTTCCCAGCGATCAGCACAGGTTGAGTGGCAAATCCGCCGGCATCGCGTCCGCCGCTTCGCGGATACTCATGGACCGGCTTGGCACTCAATCGCTTTCCCTGAGGCTGCTTGGCGGGCGGCCGATCACGGGGCGGGTTGCCGCATGAACCGAAGGCGGCCGCCGAGTTGCGTTAAGGATGATCGTGCGTAAACAAAATTGGGGTAAGCACCATATTTATCAACGACTTCGAATCGACACCTGATGCTTTCGAAACTGCGGTTCGAGAGCGCTCGATTCTGGTTCTACAGTCGTTCGCAGCACTCCACCGGTTGACATCAAGGGCGGCAAGGTCTAGACTCTCGGCAGTCTGGCACCGGTGCGTTAGCGCCTCGGCGCGGCACAGACGGGGAGGTTTAGGGTCGTGAAGAACCTAATTGCTTGTTTCTTGCTGACGGCTGTCTGCGTGTTTGCGCAGTCGACCACGGGGGAGATCGCCGGCACGGTCACGGATCCCACGGGTGCGGCCGTACCAGGTGTGCGCATCACGTTCACCAACGAGAACACCGGTGAGGTCAAGGTTGTCGAGTCCGGCGCGACGGGCGACTACCTCGCGACGCAGTTGCAGGTGGGCACGTACCAAGCCTCTGTGCAGTCTGAGGGCTTCCGCACGGTCGAGAGGCCGGGAATCGCCCTGTCGGCCCTGCAGAGCTTGCGCGTGGATTTCGTGCTCGAGCTCGGTCAGGTGACGGAGACGGTGACCATCACCAGCCAAGCTCCGCAGGTCGACACGCGGTCGACCCAGATCGGCATGACCGTCGACGACCGTCGCATCAAGGATCTCCCCTTGAACGGCCGCAATCCGCTGGACTTGGTCCGCCTCGTACCAGGGGTGCAGAGAGTGAGCACGACGATCCGGCCTTCCTTCGGCCAGCAGAACATGAATATCAACGGCGGGCGGCACTTCTCGGTCAATTACCTGCTCGACGGCGGCTCGATGAGCTACTTCCATCGGGGGCAGGGCTTGATCCTGCCGCCTCCTGACGCAGTTCAAGAGTTCCGCGTCTCGACGACCGGCGTGACGGCAGAGCACGGACGCGGCTTCAGCGTGATCAGCGCAGTCACGCGTTCCGGCACGAACGAATTCCATGGCAGCGTCTGGCACTTCCTGCGCAATGACGCGCTCGATGCGCGCAACTTCTTTTCCCGGACGGTTCCGAAGCTGCGGTTCAACCAATTCGGGGGTACGATCGGCGGCCCGATCGCTCGAGACAAGTCCTTCTTCCAGTTCACCTACCAAGGCCAGCGGATTCGCGAGGATCGCCTCAGGACAGCGTTCCCGGCAACCGCCGACGAGCGCGTGGGGAACTTCTCCGGCGCCGATCCGATTACCGACGCGGACACCGGCAACCCCTTTCCCGGCAATATCGTACCGCCCAGCCAGCTCGATCCGGTGGCGAAGTTCATGCTCGACGGATGGGTGCCTCTCCCGGACCGTCCGAACGGCAGCTTCGTGACCCAAGTCAGCCAGCCGAGCGACGACAACCAGTACCTCACGCGGATCGATCACAACCTGACCGACAGGCACAAGATCAACTTCCGGCTGTTCTACGACCACAACCAAGGCGCGGATCCGTTACGCAACGCGGACTTCGTCAACTACGGTCCCAACCCGCGCTTCAATCGCATGCAGACGTACACCTTGGAAGACAACTACCTGATCACCCCGACGTTCGTGAACACGATCCGCCTGACGTACACGCGCTTCAACTACCAGGAGAGCATTCCGTTCGACGACGATCTGGCCGACTTCGGCGCGACGGACTTCAATCACGCTGGCGGCGTGGTGAAGAGCCGACCGCTGGTGCAAATCACGAACCGCTTCCGGCTTGGCCCGGGACGGCACCGCCAGCGCTTGTCCCAGAACTACGCCTTGTCTTGGAACATGAGCTGGGTCAAGGGCAACCACAACTTCAAGTGGGGCTTGGACACACAGCGGAACCAGTTCCTTTACCGCGACAACCGCGCAACGGGAAGCGAATGGCAGTTCACCGGTAACCGCACTGGCCTGCCGATGGCTGATTTCGTCACGGGCAGGGCGCGTCGCGTCCGTCAGGCGTCGCCGATTGAATTCGACCACCGCTACATCCAGTCGGGAATTTTCTTCCAGGACAGCTTCAAGATTCGCCGCAACGTCACGATGACCGTGGGCGTTCGCAACGAGTTCTACCCGCGCTGGGAAGAGCAGCAGAATCAGCAGACCTCGATGGTTCCGGGCGCGACCTCCTCGTTCATTCCCGACGCTCCCGACGGCCTGATCTGGCTTTCCGATTCGCAGTTCCCCTACCAAGACAACCTAGTCAACATCGCGCCCCGGTTCGGAGTCGCTTGGGATGTGTTCGGCAACGGCCGCACATCGGTGCGCACGGGCTACGGAGTCTCGTACGATCCGCTGACCGCGGAGATGGCAGGCGGCGTCCAAGCCCTGCAGCCGTTCGGGGCGTCGGTGGACCTCAACGAACCGTTCGCGCTCTCGGCTCCGTTTCGCGGGACGTTGAATCCGTTCCCGTTCATCTTCGACCCCAGCAGCCCGAATTTCGTCTTCCCGGTCACCATTCCGAAGGGCTTCGCTGTGGGGCTCCGCAACCCCTACATGCAGACCTACAACCTCACGTTGCAGCAGCAGGTGACGGACAATCTGATGGTCGAAATCGCGTACGTCGGAAACGTGGGCAGGAATCTCACCTACAACCGAGAGCAGAACATGGCGATTTTCGGCGAGGGCGCGACGGGCCGCAACACCGACGCGAGGAGGATCTACCAAGGTTATGGCAGCATCGGCGAATTGAACAGCGGGGCGAACTCGAGCTACAACAGCTTGCAGCTTCAGATTCAGCGCCGATTCAGTCGCGGCCTGACCTTCCAGACGGCGTACACCTACGGCCGGGCGATCGACGAAGTGCTCACCAGTTCGGCCTTCGCCACCGTGACCCAGAACGGCTTGCAGAATCCCAGTGATCGTTCCGCCGAGCGCGGGCGGGGAGACTTCGATATCCAGCAGCGCCTCGTCGGCTCCTTCCTGTACGAGATTCCGGCTCCGAAGGGAGTCATGAGCAAGGTGCTGGGCGGCTGGGAACTCGGGTCAATCATCACCTTGCAAGAGGGGCGTCCGTTTCATGTCGACGCCGGGCGGGATCGTTCATTGACGGCGGTCCGCCACGACCGGTCTCAAGTTGTCGGCGACCCGGCGCTGCCGTCGAATCGCAGCCGCGGCGAGAAAATCCTGCATTGGTTCGACGCGGATGCCTTCGCTCTGGCTCCGGAAGGTTCGTTCGGCAATTCCGGGCGGAACAACCTCCAAGGGCCGGGATTATTCAATCTAGACGTATCGCTACGCAAGAAGTTCTCGATCAACGAGCGCCACTCGGTTGACTTCCGCGTAGACTTCTTCAACCTGCCCAACAATCCCAACTTCGGCACGCCGAGGCGGGGCAGTGCCACGGACCGCCGACTCGGGCAGATTACCGGGGCGGGATCCGGCCGCATCGGCCAGTTCTCGCTGAAGTACATGTTCTGACGGAAGGGCGCGGCAGGCACTTGCAAAGAGGCCTTCGGCAGCGACGCCCGAGTCTGGCCGAGCGGCTCGCCCGCTACCCTTGCGAAGCAGCTCGTGAACTGGCTCCGACAAGGCGCATCGGAGGGCTTGGATCCGTCCAGCGAGCGTGTCGCCGGACAATGCCAATTCCGCGGGTGCGAGCGGGTCCGCCGTGTCAGTAGGAGCCCGGACTGATGAACTCCCACCCACTGCGCGTAATACGCAAGTGCTTGACTTCTCCGGTGTTTCCGAAACCCTCTTGAACCTCTCCATCAATCGTCAGCGACACCGCCCCGGCGTTTCCGAATGTCAAATTGATCAATGCGTCCGCCTCGATGCGCTGTACCTCGCCGGGGTTCAAGATACGCTCCCGCTCGGTCACTCCATCGGTCATGGATCGGACCCAGACCTGATCGGTCGCCCGAATCTCGATGGTCATCGAGTTGCCGGAGAGGCCCGCTGGTGCGGGCGGGCTGCCCGGCACGCTTCCAACGGGCTCCGGGCTAGTCTCGCTAGTCTCGACTTGTGCAGGGCGGCCGTCTGCGCCGGATTCAGTCGATGCCGGAGCGGATATTTCCGTTCCTTGGGAATTGGCCTCGTTGCCGTTCTGAGCGGATCGAATCCACCACATGAAGCCGCCTGCGATGAGGGCCAGCGCGATGGCGACCTTTCCGATCGCGCCCGCGCGGCGGCGCGCGAGCCGCGATAGGGATTGACTGGCCCTAGCGATGGAGGCTCCGCGTGGCGTAGCAGACACCCGGAAGACATCCGGAATCGAGATTTCCTCCGTCGGCAACTCACTCCGGATCTCGGACACGAGTTCCTCTGGATCCAGATCGACCGCCAAGGCGTACTGACGCAGGAAGGGGATCGCGCAATACTGAGCGGGCAACTCGTCGTAGTTGTCTTCCTCCAAGCACTGCAGGTAGTGCGGGCGGATCTTCGTCTCGTCGGAGATGTCCGCGAGTTGACGGTCCGCGGCAAGGCGGGCTTGCCTCAGTTTTTCCCCAACGGTTGGCATAGGGGCGAAAAGGGCCTATTGCTCGCATTGTAAGCGAAAGTGCCGTAGGCACGTGAGAGCGTGGTGCTTCGACTCCCCAATCGCTGGACCGCCGCGAGCGAGCGGACTGCGTGCGACCCCGTTGCGATTCCACTCCCCAGCCGGTACGCGATCCGATGTGGACCGCGATGCCTCTCGAGATTCAATCGACAGCCAGAGCGTGTGTTACACTTCCACCGAAAGTCGGGATCGATGAGCCACTTCGATAACAGTCTCACTAGGCGCAACCTCGTCCGGGCGGCGGCAGTCGTACCATTCGCAGCCGTGCGGGGCACCGCTGCCAACTCCGCGGTTCGCGTAGGCCTGATCGGCGCCGGGGGGCGGGGAACGCGACTGGCCAGCTTCGTGGTGAAGACGCCTGGGGCCGAGTTGGTGGCCCTTTGCGACTTGTTCGACGAGCAGATCGAGAAAGCCAAGGAGCGGATCCCGATCGAGAACCCTCGGGTGTACAAGGACTTGCACGAGTTGCTCGCAAGCGATGTCGATGCAGTCATCATCGCCACGCCGGCCTTCCTGCACCCGGAACATCTGGAGGCGGTCATTCGAGCTGGCAAGCATGTCTATGTCGAGAAGCCGGTGGCCGTGGATGTCGCGGGCTGTCGCCGCGTGATGAAGGCCGCGGACTCGGCGAAACGCGGCTTGAACGTCTCGGTCGGCTTCCAGCAGCGCTACGGCTGGACGTACAGGCAGGCGCAAGACCTCTTGCAGTCCGGCGAGATCGGCGAGATTCGCCAAGCGGTGGCGCACTTCCTCAAGGGGCAGTTCACCGGGAAGGAGCCCCTTCGAGAACGCCCCGTGACGATGATCGAGAAGGTGCGGGAGTGGAAGCTCTGGCGCGATCTGTACGGCGACATCATCGTCGAGACGTACGTGCATTGCATCGACGCGCTCAACTGGTTCCTAGGCGACCAGCATCCGGTCAGCGCGATCGGAGCGGGTGGCAGGACGGTCCTGAAGGTCGGGGACATGCAGGATCACCTAACCGTGGCGTACGAGTATCCGGGGAAGATTCAAGCGACCATGGTCGGATCGGTCGTCACGCCGCCGTTCTATCGCGAAGTCTATGAACGGTTTGTCGGGTCCGATGGGGTGATCGAAACGGCTCGGAACTACTGGAAGGCTTATCGCGGACGCGAGGATGTCCAGTACTACGAACCGCCCCGTAGCATTGACGCGGACACGATCGAGGCCTTTGTCAAGCGAGTCGCGGAAGGCAAGACCGAAAACGTGGGTGTGCGCGGTGCCGAGAGCACGCTCACGGCGATCCTCGGACGGATGGCGACCGACCTCGGTCGCACCGTGACGTGGGAAGAGATGATGCAATCCGGCTGAGCGCGCCGCAACGGAGGCAACATGTTGCGGATGCACCCGAGCAGGGCATACAAGAACCCGATACGTTCGAGCGCGGGCAGATGCCGGAGCGATCCCTCCTGAGCCTTGATCGGGTATGTTGATAAGGCGTACCGCCCGGATCGAAGCCCCGGGTCCTGAGTTTGCCGTTCCGTGCCAGCACGGATGCATGGCTTAGCCGATTAGCTGAAAACGGTGTCTCCGGTACGGTTCAAGCGCCGGTCTCATGCCAGTGTCAGACTCGAACCGGCCGCGAGCCCAAACCGGTTCCGACAGTGCGCAGTCCTGCCCGCGGTGCAACGGCACCTCGTTCGGGAAGTTGTTCGAAGGTCCGGATCGCTTGCTGCACAAGGCTGAGGGGGGTTTCGCCGTCTTCGAATGCTCAGGTTGCGGCATGGCCGTGCTAGACCGCGCCTCGATTGGCGCGGCGGATCCGTGGCATCCCGAACCGGTCTGGTGGGAGGGCGAGCCATCGATCCCCGGTCGGGTTGCCCGACTAGTTCGCAGGCTGGGCGCTGGGCGCGAGATTCGATTCGTCAAGACGAGCAGGCATGTCGAACGCCCCTTGCTCGATCTCAGCGGTGCCGATTGGTTCGAGAACTCGGTACTCGGCCCCGGCGTGATCGTTTGGACCGTCGCGACTGAAGAGTCCCCCACGACCGATAGCGATGCAGCCGAGCGTCGCGGCCTCCGTGTGCGGTTGCCGGACCCCTTCGTCGCCAGTGGAACTTTCGCGGTGATCTCCGCCATCCATGTCTTGGAACATGAGACCGACCCGGTGGAAACCTTGCTACGCATTCGAGACTTGTTGGTGGATGGCGGGAGCTTGGTATTGAAACTTCCTAACGCCGATTCCTGGCAAGCGCTGCTGCTGGGCTCCCGTTGGAACGGTTGCGACTTGCCCCGCCATTCGGCGATGTACCGCCGGGAGGATATCCAAACGCTGCTCGAGACTTGCGGTTACAAGCTAATTCGCTACCGACAGTTCTCCCTGCGCGACGACCCGACGGGATTGGCCGCGAGCCTCTGCCCTTGGCTGGACCCGACGATTCGGCGCCACCGGAACGCACGTGAGTCACGGTACGGAAGATTTCTCAAGAACGTCCTCTACGGCTTACTTGTCCTGCTCGTACTGCCATTCACGCTACTGGAATGGGCCGGGGGCTCGGCCGCGAGCTTGATGGTCGAGGCGACGCCATCCGGTCGGGAAAGCGGGCCTGGACCTCGGCTCAAGAAATCGGCTAAGAGTTCGAGACGAGGTCGAACCGCCCCGTCAAGTTCGCTCGACCCGGGGGCGGGGAAGTGATTGCCATCTCCGACGTCGTCAGTCGGCGAAGTGCGGTGTGGGGCCTCATTGCGGCACCGCTGCTACTTTCTGCGGGCTGTGACGCCCGAGGGCAGCCGGCAGTACCGCCGGACGAGTTTCTACAAGCCGGGGAGCGGGCGCTGGACTGGACGCGTCAGTTCGTCGAGATCGGCCCGCGGCCGGCCGGATCCGAGGCCCTGGCGAAGCAGAGGGAACTGATCGTTGACGCCTTGAGCGACCTGTCATGCACCGTGGAAGAGGACGAGTTCGTCGCGGCCACTCCGATCGGTGCCCTGAGAATGTGCAACATCGTGGCTCGCTTCGGAGCCGAGAGCCCGGAAGCGGTCGTTGTCGTGTCGGGTCACTACGACACGCTCCGCATGGAAGGGTTCCTCGGAGCCAACGACGGAGGCTCGTCCGCCGGCACGCTCATGGCGCTGGCCGAACGCTTGGATCGAACCCGTACGAACGCGGTGTGGCTCGCGTTCTTCGATGGAGAGGAGGCTACGGTCGAATGGAGGAATCAGGATCACACGTACGGCAGTCGTCGACTTGCTGGTCGCTGGGCCGCTAGCGGGATCGTGCCGCGGATACGAGCGTTGATCAATGTGGACATGGTCGGCGACGCTGACTTGGAACTGGTCTACGAGGGAAACTCCGACAGCGCGCTTCGAGCGGAAGTCTGGGCTATCGCGGATGAACTCGGTTACGGGACTGTCTTCGGGAGGTCGATCGGCTACATCGAAGACGATCACCTTCCATTCGGCAGGGTAGGGGTGCCGGCCCTCAATCTGATCGATTTCAACTACGGTCGGGGGCACGCCTACTGGCACTCGCGGGACGACACGTTGGACAAGCTGTCGTCACGCAGCTTCGCTACCGTCTTGCATGTCGTGGAGACCGCGATCAATCGGTTGCTAGGCGATTGAGCGGACAGCCGGTTAGCCCTCGAACCGCTCCCAGAATCGAGGGTTCATTTCGTATCCGAGTCCGGGCCGATCCGGGATCGTCAGGTATCCGTTCCGGACTTCTTCGTTCGGCAAGACCGTTTCCGCTCGCCACGACACTTCGCCGAAGGCGAATTCGAGGATGTCGAAATTGGGCAGGGTAGCGCAAACATGGGCGGCTGCCATGTTGCCCACGGGGCTTGCCGGGCCGTGGGGCGCGACTCTCAGGTCGGCACCTTCCGCGATGGCCGCGATCTTTTTCAGTTCGTACATGCCTCCGCAGTACTTCACGTCGGGCATCACCGTGTCGACCGCACCGGCATGGATATACGGGGAAAACCGCTGAACGCTCCATATCGATTCCCCTCCCGCGGTCGTCACATCCACGGCTTCGTTGAACCGCGCCAGATCCTCGGTCGCGCGACACATTTCCTCCATCCAGTACAAATCGAACGGAGCCAATCTCGGAGCGAGGCGAATCGCTTGGCGGAGCGTGAAGCGGCTGTGTCCGTCGATGAGCAAGTCTCGGTCGACTCCGATCGTCTCGCGGACCGCCCGGAGGAAGCCGATCCCGCGTTCCACCCCCTTTTCGTGAGCTGACGGGTCCGTTTCCCCGCGTCGAAGGTGATCGAAGGGAGCGAGCTTGAATGCGTCGAAGCCCGCGTCAACGCCCTTGGACGCATTCCGCGCGAATCCTTCCGGAGTGCGGTCCGCGCCTCTAGTCGCACGGTTGATGTTCGCGTAGTTGCGGATTCGGCTGCGGATCCTGCCGCCGAGAAGTTCGGAGCAGGGAAGTCCGACGGACTTGCCTTGCAGGTCCCACATGGCCTGTTCCATTCCCGAGCAGCTCGCCGCTGTCGAGCGGCGGTCCCGCGAATCCGCGTTGGCCACGGCCGATAACGCGGATCGGCGCAGCCGCTCGATCTCGAACGGACTCCGTCCGCGCATGTGATCGAGTAGCCTTCGACCTACACTCGCCGCGCCTGCCGGGCCGGTTCCGCCAGCGGTGGCATCTCCCAACCCTGTCAGGCCTTGCTCGGTACGGACTTCCATCAGTACCCAGGGCCGGGAACCGACGGAGCACGAGTAGACTGCGAAGCCGCTAATCGCGAGATTCGGGCCGGAGATCGCTGGCAAGCGGCCGCAGATTCCGCATGTCGCCACGGCTCCAAACCAGTCTCTGCGTGTCATGATGGTTCCAGTCTATGTGACCGCTCCTCGTTACAGTCATAGGTTCGCCCGATTTCGCCACCTTGCGAAGCTCTGCGCTCTGGGCGGTGCGCTCTCCCTCCCGCTGTCAGCGCAGGACGTGCCGACCGGTTCGGCAGAGGCGTCCGCTCCGAGCGACACCGAGGTCGCTGGTCAAACTGTTCCGGAAGATGCCGCGAGCGGCACTGCAGGGGAACGCACCCGACTGAACCTGCTTGGCGAGGTCGACACCGAATCCGGCGAGGCCCGACGCAATGAGAATGTCCGGCTGACCCTGATTGACAACAACGTGCTGAAAGAGCTGTTGCGACGGATGGGCGCAACAGCCACGATCATCGAGGAGTTCGCGGCGGCAAACTCCTTTTTCGGCCTTGAATACGGGGGAACTCCAAAGCCGAGCTTGCACCTGCCGCGATCGGGTCGAGACGCCGTCCACGGCGAGCTCTCCTGGAGCCACCAAAACAGCGCGGTGTCGGCAAGATCGTTCTTCCAAGTCGGCGGCGTGCGACCGGCGCGGACCAACGACTATGGGTTCAAGCTCGGCGTGCCGCTAGGGGCGAAGACCGGACTCACGGTCCAGATGAGCCAGCGCCACCTACTCGGACAGGTGAATGGCAACGTGCTCGTCCCGGCCGCTGACGAACGCATCCCCACTACGACGAATACCGCCAAGAGAGCGCTCGTGGAGAGGATCATCGGAGCGTATCCGAGTGAATTGCCGAATCGGACCGATATCAACGAGCGCGCCCTGAACACCAACGCGCCGCAGAAGATCCGCAACGACCGAGCGAGCGGCGCAGTGGATAGACTCTTCGGAGACAATCGCTTAACGGCGCGTTACAACGTAACACTGCAGCATGTTGAAGCGTTTCAGCTAGTCGGTGGACAGAATCCAGACACCACCACCAAGAACCACAACGCGCGCATCACTTGGAATCGATCTTGGAGTCCCTATACGACGACTGACTTGACGGCCGGGTTCGAGAGGGTCGGTTCGCTGCTGGTTCCCGAAGAGACTTCTCTCGGGCCGTTCTACCTCTTCAGCCGCATCTTTCAGTCGATCGGTCCGAGCAGCAGCATTCCGATCGACCGGGCGCGAAATATGTTCCGATACGGCGGGCGCCTGCAGCGGGCCGCCGGCAACCACACGATCTCCCTCGGCGGAGAGGTCCTGCGCAGGCAGGTCAACGGTTCGGAGAGCAATAACCATCGGGGTACGTTCAGCTTCCGCGCCGACTTCGGACGCAACGCTGTAGCGAACCTCCTTGCCGGTACGCCCAGCCAGTTCCGATTCGCGCTCGGCAGCGCGCACCGAGGTTTTCGCAATTCCTACTGGGCTGGATACGTGCAGGACAGTTGGAAGATCAGCCCGCGTCTGACGCTTCAGCTGGGATTGCGCTACGAACCCGCGGGGGGCCCTACCGAAGTTGGCGCACTCAGCGAGATCCCGTACGACTCCGACCTCAACAACCTCGCTCCCTCGCTGGGCTTTGCGTTTCGTCCGAGTTCCGGGCTCGGTGTCATTCGCGGCGCTTACGGGCTGCATTACGGGGAACTGTTCGATGCGACATACATGCAGGCGAGATTCAACACGCCAGGCGTGCTCGGGGTTGTGATCAACGCGGCCGACTTGCTGGAGCCATTGGCGGAACTGGAGCCGTCCGATCTGGACCCGACCGCCAGAAGCATCAGGTACCGACTGGACCCTGAACTCTCCACGCCCTACTCGCACCAATACAACTTTTCGTGGACACTAGAACCGCGTCGGGACTGGACGCTGGAATTCGGTTACGTGGGCAGCCGTTCGCATCGCCTCATTAACCAGCGGTACACGAATCGCGCGCAGTCGGTTCCCGGCATCCCGCAAGTCACCCGCACGATCAACCAGCGTCGCGCCGACTCCCGGTATTTTGACGTGCTGCACGTCCTGAACGGGTCGATCGGCTACTATGACGCGGCCAAGGCGACATGGCGCGTGCGCCGCTGGGCCGGTCTGGACCTGGAGGCTTCCTATTGGTGGAGCAAGGCAATCGATCTAGCTTCGGACTACACGAACACGGGAGTCGGGCGGGACGGCAGGCTCGCGCGCAGTCCGAACGAATTCGATGTCTGGGGCTATATGAAGGGCGTCAGCGAGTTCGACCAGCCGCATGCCATCCTGTGGCGCGTGAACTACACGATGTCGCCGATGCGCTGGCTTCCGCCCGCCGCGCGACCCGTCCTGGGAGGCTGGCAGGCGAGTTCGGTAGTCGTCTGGAAGTCAGGCACGCCCTTCGGCGTGCGTTCGGGATCGGATTCTCCCGGAACCGGAAACGTTGACGGCGCCGGCAGCGACCGACCCAACTTGTTGGATGCTTCGATTCTCGGGCAAGCGGTGAACCATCCGGACACGTCGCGGAATCTGTTGCCGAGAAGCGCTTTCGCGTACATTTCTCCCACCGACCCGGGCGGCGACCTCGGCCGCAACACATTCCGGAAAGACAGCGTATGGAACGTCAACTTGGCGCTGTCCAAGCGCGTCTTGCTGGTGCGCAAGTCCTCGCTGCTATTTCGCGCCGAGGCGCTGAACTTCCTCAATCATCCGCAATTCGCGGAACCCGACATCAACCTAGCGTCCCGAACCTTCGGAGCGATCACGAACACCCTGAACGACGGACGGGCGTTCCGCTTTACCTTGCAAGTGTCGTTCTGAGCGGACAGCCTGCACGGGGCGGGGGAACGGCGAAGCGCGTATCCGCCGAACGGAACTAGAACCCATCCACCTCGATCCGGTACCGCCCGTTCCACGCTTGGTCGGGCTGAATCCATGGCAGGCTGTCGTAAAGTCCGCGGTGGGCGAGATTGAAAGCGTTCGTGACCCCGGTCATCGGCTCGAAGCACACGAACGACTGGCCATCGCCGGTGGGCGCGTAGACCACAGCCACCGGATACTGAGAGCCGTAGGCTACGGCTATCGTCTCGCTTTCGCCTTGCAGCCGGAATCGGGCCCATCCGTCTTCGTCACGGTCCAAGTCGCTGAAGACATGGTCGAGAAAGCGGCCCCGCAACGCTAGGTTGTCAGCTCCGGGGAATTCCTCGGCAACCGGCTTCGTCACGGCGGTGGGGACGAACTGTTCGTTGAGTTCCCACACGTCTCTCGCGGCGAGGCGAAGCCTCCAAGAGTCTCGCGGACTGTCGTGCAACTGGAAGTACGGGTGGAAGCCGACCGAAAGCGGGAGCGGCTTGCAGCTCGAGTTGAATATCTCTGTCTCGACTTCGAGGCAGGTGCCGCTCAGCCTGTAAGTCATCTCGATGGAATGCGCGAACGGGAACTGCGCCATCAGCTCCGGGTGCCTGCTAACGTCCAAGAAGCTCGTGACCGTAGCGGCACGGCTGTCGGCTTCCAGTTCGGAAACCCGCCAGTGCGGCCAGAAGAGAAGCGTCCCATGGATGGGCAGGCCGTTCGGATCGCGTTCGTAAGTTCCGAGTCCCGGGTTGAGGTGGTACTTCGCATCGCCAGCGTAAAACGCATGCTCGTCCAGCCGGTTCGCCCATGGGGACAGGAACGGATTGCCGCACAGTTGCGGCTCCGCGGCAAGGTCCGCAATCGAATCGAACGGAAACCAGAACGCGTTCTTGCCGCCGACTAGGAATTCGAACGCGAGGTTGCCGACACGCGGCGCGATCGACACGGAGACTCCGGCACTCGGATTCGCGAGCCGGACCACTTGGACGCCCGCCTCGTGCAGCAACGTGGCAGCGTATTGCGATGTCGCGCAGTCATCCATGGACGAATAGCGTAGCGCAGCGCCTGCCTGCGAGACGCCACGGTTCAGCGTCTGTCACTCGCCGGGAATCTCCCGAAGGTCGGTCACGCCTTGGCAGCACATGCACGGCCCTGGCTCGTGAGTCGTGATGTGGCAAATCTCGCAGTAGTACGTCACACGATGCAGTTGGCCGTCCTTCACGGTGAAGATGCGTTCCACCGAGAAGCGCCCGTCCTCCGTAGTGCTTCCGCGCATCTCCCAGTCTCGCGTCGCCAACTGGGGATCGCGTAGGACCTTTTCCAAACCCGCCTCATCCAAGACCAGCTCGACAGACTGGCCGGACGCCGTCCTCAAGCGCAACGGCTCGTCATCCTTGGGCGCCTCGAGCTGGCCGCGCAAGGAGGTTGGCTGGGCGACCGCCGCTGTCACGAGAGCCAGCGAAACCGTGGCGATCACCGCTATTCTCGGATATATCTTTTCGGATAACATAGATTATGTAAACTTCTGTCTCGATCCGAACCGTTCGGCCCTGCAATTTAGTCTACTACTCTCGGATCGCCCGCGTCACGGCCCAACCACGATATTCACCCGTTGCAGGGATATCGCTCCCCCGCAACGCGCCCCGTCGGCGAGCGGCAGTAGGTCGGTTCGCGGTCTGGATTGCCGAAGGTACGCCGGCCGATTCCCTCACCAGTCGACCACCGAGCCGTCGAATGCGTCGTAGGGCTCCGGATTCCTCCAGTCATGATCGATCTTGTCGGCGATGGCCTCGTCGTCGATTTCGACCCCGAGGCCCGGCTTGGTCGGCAGTTCGACGAATCCGTCGGAGAACGTCAGCGGCTCCTTGAAGTATCCCTCCCCGAGCGACCGGAACTCCTGGCACATGAAGTTCGGGATCGAAGCGTCGAAGTGAACGCAGGCCGCAGTCGCGATCGGGCCGAGAGGATTGTGCGGAGCCATGGCCGCGTAGTACGACTCCGCCATGCCGGCGATCAGCCGGGCTTCCATGATGCCGCCGCAGTGCGACAGGTCGGGCTGGAGGATCGATGCCGCGCCCTTTTCCAGCACCTCGCGGAAGCCCCATTTCGTGAACACCCGCTCGCCGGTGGCGATCGGCAGATGCGTCCCGTGGGCGATCTCGGCCATGATGTCGTGATTCTGGCAATTGATCGGTTCTTCGATGAACATCGGTTGGTAGGGCTCGAGGGCCTTGATCAGCAGCTTGGCCGTCTGCGGGCTGATCGCGCCGTGAAAGTCGATTCCGATGTCGACTTCGTCACCGCCGGCCTCCCGCAGTGCCCGAAACGCCTCGGCCGCTTTCTCCACGAAGGCCTTGTTCTCGACGATGCGGGCGGGACGCTCCTTGAACGGCCCGACCTTGAAAGCCGTGAAGCCCCTTGCCATGTCGGCGCGAATGGTCTCCGGCGACGTGCCGCCCTTGTAGAGACGCACTTTGTCGCGGGTCGGGCCGCCCAGCATGGCGTAGACCGGTACGCCGAGTGCCTGCCCCGCGATGTCCCACATGGCTTGCTCGACGCCGCTCAGCGCACTGGTCAGAACCGGGCCGCCTCGGTAAAACGCGTGGCGGTAGAGCGCTTGCCAATGGTGCTGGACGCGACGGGGATCCTTGCCGATCAGGTACGGCGCCATCTCCTCGATCGCTTCCGCGCATGTCTTCGCCCGACCTTCGACGATGGGCTCGCCCAAGCCGACGAGTCCGGCGTCAGTGTGCATCTTGAGGAACAGCCAGCGCGGCTTGACCAAGAATGTCTCGAGCTTGGTGATCTTGAGCGAGTCGCCGAATGGCACGGGTGCGGCAGAGGCGGATTGGGCCAAGGCCGCCCCCGCGGCGATGCCAGCGGCTGCCCCTTGAAGAACGGATCGGCGCTTGAGTTCGTCCGGCATTGGTTCATAATGTATCCGATCCGGCTTGCGTGGGGGTATAATGCTGCTAGCGTCATGCTCCGCCCTGACACCATTGCCGAGCCGCTACGACCGTCTCTCGTAGACTGACGCTTCCCCACTCAAGACTCCCGGTCCAGTGCCGGGAGTCAATCTAAAGCGAGGAATCCCATGCAACAGGCCACCATCATCGGGCACCGAGGAGCCACCGGGCACCCCGAGAACACCATTCCGAGCTTCGAGCTGGCCTTGGAGCAAGGGGCGGACGGAGTCGAACTCGATGTGCGCAAGTCCGGAGACGGTCAGTTGATCGTCGTCCACGGCGCTGTCGTGGGCGGCATGGCCGTGAAGTCCACTCCCTACGCCGACTTCAAGGACTTGGGCGACGGGTACGAGATCCCCCGATTCGAGGACGTGCTCAAGCGGTTCTCGCACAAGACGTTTCTCGACATCGAGCTCAAGGAGGCTGGCTACGAGAGCGAAGCGATTGAGTTGATCAAGGCATGCACGGATCTCAGCAAGGTGATGATCAGCGGGCTGCATGTCGAGACGCTGAACAAGGTACACGAGCTGCATCCGGACATCCGCCTGGGATTCATCTACAACCGGTCGCAAGACGAGGAATCGCGTCATAACAGCCCGATCGACTTCGTCATTCCCCAGTTCCGGCTTGCCTCCCGAGAGCTAATCGAGGAGGTTCACGACGAGGACCTGCGCGTCTACGCGTGGACGGTCAATGAAGAATCCGAAATGCGCCGGCTGCTCGCGCTGGGCGTGGATGGCATCATCACGGATCAGCCTGGTCGCCTCGCCAAAGTACTGGGGCGCTAGACCGCGGGCACTGGACGCGTCGAAAAACGCGACCGCGACTTCCCTGCTACCCCGGAATGCTTCGACCCCGGGACTCGGCACTCCGAGACGCTGTGCGCAAGTGATGACCGGAACGGGCTTCCGACCGCTGGCTCGATAGCGATCAGGCCGAGCGATTCGCCGGCGTCGGCGCGTTACTTCAGGACTCTGCCTGTTCGGCCGCGCCGGCGGACAGCATTTCGGAGATCTGCTCGTCCGACAGTCCGAGCGACTCGAGCAACTGCTTGGTGTGTTGCCCGCGCGCCGGGGCATCCCCAGAGACATAGCCCGGTGCTTCGCTCAATCGCGGAAAGACGCCCAGCTGCTCGCGGGCCTTGCCGTCACTTCCGCGTTCCGGAACGACGATGCCGCGCTCGATCAAGCTGTCATCCTGCGTGACGCGCGAGACGTCACGGACTTCGGCGACGCAAACGTCTTCATCGCCAAACACTTCCATCCATTCGCTAACGGACTTCTTCTGGAACGCGCGCGTGAGCTCGGCAATCAAGACTTCCTGCTCATCGCCCTCCACGTATTGATCTTCGAACAAGTCTTCGCGACCCAAAGCGGTGCATAGCGCTTTCCAGAACTTGGGCTCGAGAGCAGCGACCGACAGGAAGCGGCCGTTGCGCACCGGGTAGATGTTGTAGCAAGCGTACTTGCCGAAGAGCCGCTCTTTCCCTCGTCTCGGGCGCACCTTCGAAGCAGAGTAGTTAGCCACTTGGACTGGAATCAGGCCGAGCAGCGAGTCGAACATCGAGATGTCGACCAATTGCCCTGTTTGGCTCCGGGCGCGGTGCTCCAGCGCCAACAGGATCCCGATCACCGTGGGCAGCGCCCCGGACGCAACGTCGGCGATTTGAATGCCGGGGACGAGCGGTCGGCCATCCTCGTCGCTAAGCAGGTCAAGAATGCCGGCAAAGGCGATGTAGTTGAGATCGTGACCGGCGCGCTGCGCGTAAGGGCCGGTCTGGCCGTAGCCGGTGAGGGCGGCGTAGATGAGTCGAGGATTCTCTTCCCTCAGCTCCTCGTATCCGAGGCCGATGTTGGACATCACGCCGGGGCGGAAGCCGTCGAGCACGACATCGGATTCCCGTACCAACGCCTTGAACGCTGCCTTCCCGTCGTCGTGCTTGAGGTCGAGCGCCAAGCTCTTCTTGCCGCGATTGATCGCAGTGAACACAGCGTTCACGCCTTCCATCTGCGGCTCGTAGTCGCGAATGTAGTCACCTTCGCCGGGCTTCTCGATCTTGATGACCTCGGCACCGAAGCAGGCAAGGATGTGACTGGCGTAGGGACCGGGCAGCAAGCGACTCAAATCGAGAATCCGAATGCCGTCGAGCGGTCGTAAGCCTTCGGTAGGGGGAGGCAGCTGCTCGACGGTATCCAGCTTCTCCTGAGTAGTCTGCTTCCTGGGTGCTTTCTTCGGGGCTCGCTTGACCTCAGGGCCGGGCAACGGAGCCTGCTTCCCCGATTCCTTCGGCGCCCCTTTGGCAGCCGCGGGCTTCCGCCCCGGTTTCTGTCGCTTCGGCGCTTCGTCCGGCTGGCTCTCTGCAGCCGCCTCGTCGGACTGAGACGGTGGCTCTGGCTCTCCAGGTTTCGCAGCCGACTTTGAGGCCTTCCTCTTGCGAGCCTTGCCAGCCTTCGCCTTCGTTTCTTGGTCGGCCTCGGGCGCATCCGAAGTCGCCTGCGTCGCTGGCGCAGCCTCAGTGGCTCCCGCCTTCGCGACCGCCTTCTTCCGAGGTCCGGCAGGCGCGGTCTTACCCTTGGCTGATTTGGGCTCGGCCTTCCTTGCTTTGGTCTTTCTGGCGGAGGGCGCTCGGGGCGAGGACCGCCGTTTCTTGGGACTCTCGGCTTCCGGCTGAGCGGAATCCTCGCTGGCAGCAGCCTCGACCGCCGCCTTCTTTGCCCGTGCGGCACGTTTGGGCTTGGCTGGAGCCTCGCCTGAAGCAGCTTCCTTGCTCGTCGCAGGCTTGGCGGAAGACTTGGGGGTTGCAGGCTTCCTTGCGGCCTTTTTCGCCGGGCCTGTGGCCTCGGTTGCTGGTGGAGCGTCCGCTACGGCCGGGGCCTTCTCTGGCTTAGCAACTCGCTTGGTTTTGGCCGGGGCCTTCTTTGCCGCTGACTTGGCGGTCGATTTGCGCGGAGCCGGTTTCTTGGCTGCTTTCGTGCTTCCGGAATCGGTGGCCGGGACGTCAGTGCCAGCTCCGCCATCCTTGGATGCTTCCTTCTTGGCGGAAGCTCGGGAAGCGGCTCGCCTTGGCTTGGCCGTCGCGGCCGCTTTCGCGGACTTGCGAGCGGCCGTCTTCTTCGCGGCAGGCTTCGCAGGGGCTTCATCTTTGGCTACCTCTGCGGTTGCGACGGCTTCCTCGGAAGCGGTCTTGGCGGCGGCCTTCTTCGGCTTGGCGGCGCGCGTGGCCTTGGCCGGAGCCTTCTTTGCCGCTGACTTGGCGGTCGATTTGCGGGGAGCCGCCTTCTTGGCCGCCTTGGTGCCTGCGGCATCTGCGGCCGACACGTCAGTTCCAGTGCCGCCCTCGTCGGGTGTTGCCTTCTTGGCAGAAGCTCGGGAAGCGGTTCGCTTCGGCTTGGCCGCCGCGGCCGCTTTCGCGGACTTGCGGGCGGCCGTCTTCTTGGCGGCGGTCTTCGCGGGAGCTTTCTCCTGGGCAGAATCCGCGCTGACCGGAGTTTCCTCGGGAGCGGCCTTGGCGACTGCCTTCTTCGGCTTGGCGGCGCGCGTGGCCTTGGCCGGGGCCTTCTTGGTCGGCGCCTTGGCGGCCGATTTGCGGGGAGCCGCCTTCTTGGCCGCCTTGGTGCCTGCCGAATCCGCAGCCGCGCTGGCGGTTCCGGCACCGCCCTCGTCGGGCGTCGCCTTCTTGGCGGAAGCTCGGGAAGCGGCTCGCTTCGGCTTGGCCGCCGCGGCCGCCTTCGCGGACTTGCGAGCGGTGGTCTTCTTCGCGACGGTCTTCGCGGGAACTTTCTCCAGAGCGGAGTCCGCGCTGGCCGCAGCTTCCTCGGGGGCAGGCTTGACGGCGGCCTTCTTCGGCTTGGCGGCGCGCGGGGCCTTGGCCGGGGCCTTCTTGGCCGGCGCCTTGGCGGCCGATTTGCGGGGAGCCGCCTTCTTGGCCGCCTTGGTGCCTGCCGAATCCGCAGCCGCGCTGGCGGTTCCGGCACCGCTCTTGGCGGATGTTGCCTTCTTGGCGGAAGCTCGGGAAGCGGCTCGCTTCGGCTTGGCCGCCGCGGCCGCTTTCGCGGGCTTGCGAGCGGTGGTCTTCTTCGCGGCGGACTTCGCGGGAGCCTTCTCCGGAGTGGAATCCGCGCTGGCCGCGGATTCCACGGGAGCGGCCTTGGCGGCGGCCTTTTTCGGCTTGGCCGCACGCGGGGCCTTCTTGGTCGCCTTCTTGGCGGTCGACTTGCGAGGAGCCGCCTTCTTCGCTGGCTTGGCGGGCCCGGCATCCGCGGCCGACACGTCAGTTCCAGTGCCACCCTCGGCGGGCGTTGCCTTCTTGGCGGAAGCTCGGGAAGCGGCTCGCTTCGGCTTGGCCGTCGCGGACGCTTTCGCGGGCTTGCGAGCGGTCGGCTTCTTGGCGGCCGTCTTCGCGGGAACTCGCTGCTGAGGGGAATCCGCGCTTGGCGCGACTTCCTCAGGAGCGGCCTTCGCCGCAGCCTTCTTCGGCTTGGCCTTGGCCGGAGCCTTCGCCGCACTCGCCTTGGCAGTCGACTTGCGGGGGGCCGCCTTCTTGGCCGCCTTGGTGCCCGCGGAATCCGCAGCCGCGCTGGCGGCTCCAGCGCCGCCCTCGGCGGGCGTTGCCTTCTTGGCGGAAGCTCGGGAAGCGGCTCGCTTCGGCTTGGCTGTCGTGGACGCTTTCGCGGGCTTGCGGGCGGTCGGCTTCTTGGCGGCGGTCTTCGCGGGAGCTTTCTCCGGGGCGGAGTCCGCGCTGGCCGCGGCTTCCTCGGGAGCGGCCTTGGCAACTGCCTTCTTCGGCTTGGCGGCGCGCTTGGCCGGGGCCTTCTTGGTCGCCTTGGCGGCCGATTTGCGAGGAGCGGCCTTCTTGGCCGGTTTGGTGCCTGCGGAATCCGCAGCCGCGCTGGCGGTACCAGCACCGCTCTTGGCGGATGTTGCCTTCTTGGCGGAAGCGCGGGAAGCGGTTCCCTTCGGCTTGGCCGCCGCGACCTTCTTCGCAGGCTTGCGAGCGGTGGTCTTCTTCGCGGCGGACTTCGTGGGAGCCTTCTCCGGAGCGGAGTCCGCGCTGGCCGCGGCCTCCTCGGGAGCGGCCTTGGCAACTGCCTTCTTCGGCTTGGCGGCGCGCTTGGCCGGGGCCTTCTTGGTCGCCTTGGCGGCCGATTTGCGAGGAGCGGCCTTCTTGGCCGGTTTGGTGCCTGCGGAATCCGCAGCCGCGCTGGCGGTACCAGCACCGCTCTCGTCGGATGTTGCCTTCTTGGCGGAAGCGCGGGAAGCGGTTCCCTTCGGCTTGGCCGCCGCGACCTTCTTCGCAGGCTTGCGAGCGGTGGTCTTCTTCGCGGCGGACTTCGTGGGAGCCTTCTCCGGAGCGGAGTCCGCGCTGGCCGCGGCCTCCTCGGGAGCGGCCTTGGCAACTGCCTTCTTCGGCTTGGCGGCGCGCTTGGCCGGGGCCTTCTTGGTCGCCTTGGCGGCCGATTTGCGAGGAGCGGCCTTCTTGGCCGGTTTGGTGCCTGCGGAATCCGCAGCCGCGCTGGCGGTACCAGCACCGCTCTCGTCGGATGTTGCCTTCTTGGCGGAAGCGCGGGAAGCGGTTCCCTTCGGATTGGCCGCCGCGACCTTCTTCGCAGGCTTGCGAGCGGTGGTCTTCTTCGCGGCGGACTTCGTGGGAGCCTTCTCCGGAGCGGAGTCCGCGCTGGCCGCGGCCTCCTCGGGAGCGGCCTTGGCAACTGCCTTCTTTGGCTTGGCGGTGCGCTTGGCCTTGGCCGGGGCTTTAGCCGCACTCGCCTTGGCGGTCGATTTGCGGGAGGCCGGTTTCTTGGCCGCCTTGGTAGCTCCAGAATCCGCGACCGAGGTGCCGGTACCGCTCTTGGTCGCGGCGGTCTTGGCGGCTGCCTCTTTCGTCGAGGCCTTCTTCGCGGAGGTCTTCCGAGAGGTAGAGGCAGCCTTCTTCGCGCTGCTTGCCGACGTGGAAGGGCTCCGCTTCCTCGGCGTGCTGCGCGGCTTCGGCTCTGGCTTCGACTGCGCCGTAGCCTCTTCGGATTCTTTGGGAGACTTCGAGGCGGCTGCCGATTCGGCGACTGAATCAGGCGCTGGTGCTTGAGACTTCCGGCGCGACGTGCGTGTCGCTCGCGGTTTCTCTTCTCCGGTGGTGCGTGGCATAGCGATATTAGGAGTCCGCCATCAATCCACCCGAATCGCGATCCGGCGGACTCGAATCGTCGTCCGCGAATCAACGATCTGGCAACGGCCGCTTTCGGCGGACAGCGGCCGTACGGGAACTCTCTCAGCCCGAAGGCACTTGGACCCAAGGCCCTAAGCCGAGAGACCCCCCGCACTAGTTTGAAGAACCGAGTATACCACGCTTGCGGGACGGGATGCGTGGACTCGCATCGAATATTTTCGGCACCCGCAAGCTGTACAAGCTCCGCGTAGCCGTCCGTGTAGGGAGCCGGCGACTTGTTGAACATTGCTGTTGCATGGCTACCGGCTACGGAGTCAATCAAGACGGGGCCCCTCGTCCCGCCGCCAGAACTGGATATTCAATGGCTTGATGTACCGATACAGCACCTTGCGTGCGTGGACACGCGCCAAGCCCTCGGCAAGGGAGTCATCACCGATAACAGATTTAGAATCAATGGTTTATATATATGCCTTGTCAGTGTGGCATGAGAATCCCACTAGACGCTCAACACCGCGAGCACGATCGCAGCGTTCGCGGCCCTCCAAGACCGTCCGGCTAATCGTCGGGCCTGCGCGATCACAGACCTGTTGCTGGTTTCCGGTGTTGAAAGGTGCAGGCCAGATTGCCATATTCGATACCGGGAACCTGTGGTTGCCGTGACGGCCAGATTTCGAAACTGTTTGCACAAC
The DNA here is from genome assembly GCA_965242625.1 of Bryobacterales bacterium. Classification (GTDB taxonomy): domain Bacteria; phylum Acidobacteriota; class Terriglobia; order Bryobacterales; family UBA6623; genus VXMF01. The sequence continues at coordinate 4,714,316 of CBDEST010000005.1, forward strand.
CGGGCGTGCGTCATGCCTTGCGGCGTGGTCTCTCGCTCCGCGGCCGAACTCAGGGGTGCAATAAAGATCAGTGGTCACTCTGTCCTGACTAAGCGGAGGCCGACATCACCGCTGCGGCTGCCGCGCGAGCGGATGCCTCGATATGCAGACCGCACTTTCCAGCCGACGGCGTTCCAACTGCCGCCGCGACGCACCCTGTCCTTGCCGGTGCCGGGACCGCGCGGATCCGTCACCAGCCCCGCCGGATACCGCCCGTACCAGTCCGCTGTCCATTCCCACACGTTCCCCAGCATGTCGTGCAATCCCCATCCGTTCGCCCTCTTCTGGCCGACCGGCCGCGGCCGGTCGCTGCTTCTCCAAGTCCAGTACCACGCCACCTCGTTCAACGCCCCGTAGCGCGGATTCGACGATCCCGCCCGCGCCGCATACTCCCATTCCGCCTCGGTCGGCAATCGGTACCGATACCCCCTCCCGGCTTCCAGCCTGTTCAGCCTCCGCATGTACTCCTGAGCGTCGTCCCAAGACACCCTCTCGACCGGGCAGCGCCAGCCGCACTTCTTGAAGTTCGACGGATTCTGACCCATCACCTCCAACCATTCCCCCTGCGTCACCTCGAACCTTCCAATCCAGAATCCGCGGCTGATCCGTACCTCGTGCTGAATCTCATCCGCGTGACGGCCTTTCTCACCCCTCGGCGAACCCATAACGAAGCTACCAGCTGGGATCCACGCGAACTCCATTCCCAACGAGTTTGTCCATGACTCACCCGCCTCGCGCCGTGCGCGGCCTGCTTCTGACAACTCCCTCAACTTGGCCAAGAGCCCCTCCGCCTTTGTCACCCACAGGCTCGCCTCAGGCAGTTTCCCGTACTTTGCGATAAACGCAAGTGCCCTCACAGCGAATCCCGAATCGCGAATGTCCCCCACGGCGTCCCAATCGCGGATCCATGGCTGCACGAAACTATCCTGCGTCAGCTCTGGGCGCACTTCGACGCTGAAGTCGGGGTCTTGTCTGTTCACGGCTTCGGAAGGCTCTTCCTCGGTTGCAGGTCCGGTCCCAATCGGATCTGGAGCCTGAACTGTCCTATTCGCTTCTGGAGGGGGCTCGCGACTTGCGGGAGGCGAGTGCTCTGGACTTAGGGGACAGTGCAAAATAACTTTCCTTGGTTGAGGTCGATTCTTGGCCAGTTGTCGGTAGCCGGACGCATGTCCGCTGGTCATGCGGTGGCGGGTGTCGGTTCGGCAGAGATGCCCGCGGTCTCGTCGGCGGCGGCCGCCGCCGACGGCGCGGAACGATCCGTCGCGTGGGGCCGAATTTCGTAGTTCCAACGCGGCCGCTCGGCGTCGGGGTGCAGGTTCAGCGCGTCCATCTGCTCGTCACTGATGTGAACCCCCTTAGCGTACTGGCGGGTGATCCGGTGGGCGGTCACTTTGAGGCCGGCGCGGGTGGTCGTGGTGCGGATGTAGTTCAGGACGGTCTCGAAGCTGTCCAGGGGCTTGCCCCGCCAGTTGCCGCTGAGGAAGCTGAACAGGCGATGCTCGATCGGGTTCCACTTGGAGCAGCCGCTGGGGTAGTGGGCCACGCGCACGCGCAAGCCGTGGCGGTTGCACAGCTCGTACTGCAGGGCGTGCTTCCAGGCGCGCGGGCGGCAGCCGTTGCTGCCGCCGCTGTCGGCGAGGATCAGCAGGGTGGTGGCGCCGGGGTAGAGGTAGCGGCCCTCGAGGCGCCACCAGAGTTCGATGCAGTCGACGGCGAAGATCGGGGTGTCGGCGGAGTCGCCGACGCAGATGGTGCCGAGGTTGGCGTGGAGGTCGTAGATGCCGTAGGGCACGGCGCGGCCGTCGGCGAGGGAGCGGAAGTCATGGTCGAGGACTTTGGTGTCGTCTTGCTGCCACGTGGCGCCGGCGTTGCGGAACAGGCCGATGAGTTCCTTTTTCTTGGTGTCGACGCTGATCACGGGGCAGCCGGCGTATTCTGCGCGCAAGGCGGCGATGCGCTGGAACTGGGGGTCGCGGTCGGGATGCTGGGTGGTGGCGAGGCATTTGCGGTTGACGCGCAAGGAGAAGCCGTTGCTTTTGAGCCAGCGGCGCACGGTCGAGGGGCTGATGGCGAAGCCGTCGGCGGTCAGCTGGGCGGCCAGCTTGGCGACGGAGCGGTGCATCCAGCGCAAGCCGCCCATGGGGCTGCCGGCGGTGTCGCTTGCGAGCAGCGTGTGCAGGTGCTCGCTTAGGGCAGGGTTTTTTTTACCAAGGCTTTGCGCCCGCCGCCCGGTCGGCGCACGCGCCCGGGCGGGATGTTCCCCAGGACCAATTCGCGGCGGCCCTTGGCGACGGTCTTGGCATGCAGGCCGCACAACGCGGCGGCGCGGTGGTCGCCGCCTTCGCCGCACTGCAGCGAGGTCAGGCCGGCGTACAGGCGGCGCTGGCGCTCGTCGAGCGCGCGCCAGAAACGGTGCGCGGCGGCCGCCAGGTGCTCCGGTCGCAGGGGCGCGAGCAGCAGCAGCAGGGGCCCGCCGCCGTGCCGGGCGGCGACCTGCCGGCGCTGCCGTTCCGGGTCGGCCGAGCAGTACAGGGAGCGTCCGTCGAGCTTGACGCAGGCCAGGTCCTCGTCCTGCACCAGCCGCCGCAGCGTGACCAGCGAGCCGACGCCGACCAGCGCGTCGAGTTCGGGCGCGTACCAGCCGCGCGGCGCGGCCTCGGTCAACGCCGCGACGGTGGCGCGCAGGGTGCCGCGCGTCGAGAAGCGGACGCCGCCATGGTCCCACAAGCCGTCGGCGTCGAAACGGGCCGTGGCGCGGAGGGTGTAGTACTGCCCGCCGTGGGAGTAGCTGGAGAGGGTGTCGAGCTGTTTGAGCTTGCGGAGGACGGTCCGCGTGGAGGGGCTGCCGAGGGCGGCGACGAGTTCGTTCATGGAGGCCACGTGCAGGCGGTCCAAGGTCTCGGCGACGGAGTCGGCGGGGAAGGTAACGGGACGCATGGACCCATTATGTCAGGATGAAATAATCTATTTCATACCGACAGAGCAGTGCTGCCGCAATGATTGTTATATAAAGGCCGGTCAGGCTGGACGGGGCTCCGTTGCCACCCTAGGAGAGAGAGGAAATACCTTTACCCATATAATGAATAGAACGTTATTTTGACGTGTCCCCTTACTTCGCGGCTGCCATCACTGAACCGCCCGCTCTTGTTTTCGGCACGCTCTTGCTCGCGGCCGATTCCATTCGGATCCGGAGGCTGCGCTGTACCATTCGCTTCTGGAGGAGGCTCGCGACTTGCGGGTGGCTGGCTGGGGCTGGCACCAGGATCGAACGGCTCACCCCGTTCTGGAGTTACCACCTCGCCACCAAGGCCACCGGAGAGCCCATCGGGCCTTTGATCGCGTGGTGTCTCTTCGGAAGCCCGTTCCGGCCAGAGTGACATCACCAGCCCGAGCACAACCGTTAAACCAGCGAGCCCGAGCCACGCAGCCCTTCGCCAGCCAGTTCGGAGGCTAGGAGCCGCTGCCCCTGCACACGACCTGCGTACCTGGCGGTTTGCGACAGGTTGCTGTCTCCGCGTCCGAGTCGCCCGTGCGGAAGCAGCCGTTGGCAACCGGGCACCTGTCACGCTGAGGGCCTCCAGCAGTTCATGCGAGCCTTGGATCCGTTCCGTTTCCCTCAATCGCAAGCACTGGTCGATGGACTCCAGAATCCGCACCTGGAACCGACCCTTGCCAAGTGCGCATGCCGATGGCAGAGGATCTTCCATTCGGCCGAGCGCAGCATGCGATCGCAGTTCCACGCGGACTGGATGCGGCGGATCCCAAGGCAGGTTCCCTCCCGCCACCATTCGCCACATCACCGCACCGACACCGTATAGATCCGTCCATGGCCCCAACTTCCCTGTGTCCGCGACCTGCTCCAGTGCCGCATACCCTTCCGTGTACGGTGCCCGCGACTTGCTAAACCTTGCTGTTGCCTGCTTTGCGGCGCCGAAGTCGATCAGCACCGGCCGCTCGTCCCTTCCCCGGATCAGGATGTTGGACGGTTTGATGTCTCGGTGCAGCACCCCGGCGGCGTGGACGCGCGCCAAGCCCTCGAGCAACGGTGTCATCACCGCCAGCAGCTGCGATTCTGTGAATGGACGACCCTCGCTCTCGCGCTTCGCCAGCAATTCCGCTAGCGACTCACCGTCCTCGTGGTCCATCACCAAGTAAGCCGTGCCTTGCGCACGAAAGAAGTCCCGGCACGACACGATGCTGGGGTGGCTGTCGAAATCGATCAGCGCCTGGGCTTCGTCTCGGAACCGACGCAGCCCCTCGTCGAAGTCCCTTTGCTCCGTACCGCTCCGGGGCTGCACGGTCGTACCATCGCGCACGGCCAGCTCGACTGGCAGATACTCCTTGATCGCGACCGTCAAGTTGAGTTCGTTGTGCCCGGCCCGGTAGACGATGCCGAATCCCCCGTGACCGATGACCGCCTGGATAGTGAAATCGCGCAGGATCGTGCCGATTGGCAAGGCGTCGCGCCGCTTGGGTCCATTGCTCGGCATTGAGTGGGACGCGGGTCGCGCTGTCGAGAGTGCCTATTGGCGGCTGGCCGACGACTGAGTGGATTATCGCACCCGACCGGCAGAAATGGTTGAATCAAAAGGTACCACCTCAAGCAGTGTATTGACTTGGACATGCGTTTTGCCGCTCTGCCCGGACGCATTCACGCTGGTACTAACAGTCTGACTACACGATTCGGTGCTCTGCGGCAGATAGTGCGATAGCTCCACAGCTTACTTTGTCCTGACCAAGCGGAAACCGAAGGCGAAATCGCGAGCACTGGGCCCGTGGCCGTTGCGATAGGCACACCGCACTCCCGTCGCGTCGTCGTACCAGCTGCCGCCCCGAGCCACCCGCGCCGAGCCCGTCGAGGGACCCTGCGGATCCGTCACCAAAGTCGAGGGGTATTCGCCATGCCAATCCGCCACCCACTCCCACAAGTTCCCCAGCATGTCGTGCAAGCCCCACCCATTCGCCCGCTTCTCTCCTACCGCATGCGTCTCGCCTTCGCTGTTATCCCGGTACCACGCAATCGAATCCAACTCCCCGTAGCGTGCCCCGGTCGTCCCCGCCCGCGCCGCGTACTCCCACTCTGCCTCGGTCGGCAACCGATAGCGATACTCCGTTCCAGACTCCCACCCGTTCAACTTCCGGATGAACTCCGCCGTGTCGAGCCACGAGACCGTTTCGACGGGGTGCCGAGGGCTGTTATACGAGAAAGCAGACGGATTTGTCCCCATCACTGCCTCCCATTCCCCTTGTGTCACCTCGTACTTCTTCATCCAGAATCCCTCGCTAATCCTCACCCAGTGCTGATCCTCCTCATTAAAGTCGGGGTCGTAATAGCGACCTTCTTCATCCACCGGCGACCCCATTAGGAAGCTTCCCGCTGGAATCCACACGAACTCCATATCCATCAGGTTCCGCCACGACTCACCCGCCTCGCGTCCCGGACGGCAAGCCGCTTCCAGCTCGCTCAGTTCGGCTAGGAACTCCTCCGCCTTCGCTACCCACGTGCGCGCCGCTGGCACTCTGCCATACCGCACAATGTACGCCCGTGCGGCCGGCACCGAACCTGGATCCCTTATGCCTCCCAAGACAGCCCAATCCTGGATCCAAGGCTGCGCGAGATCGCTCTGTGATCGCTTCACTCGCGCCCGCTCTCGGCTATCGACGTCCTTTACGATCTCGACTTCGACACTCTCTCGATTTTGGTCGGGAACACCCCCAGCCGCATCTGGAGCACTGACTGGACCCTCGGATTTCGATGTTGACTCCCGGCCGGTTGCCACGCTGAAGGCCTCCAGCAGTTCATGCGAGCCTTGGATCCGTTCCGTTTCCAGCAATCGCAAGCACCGGTCGATGGGCTCCAGTACCTGTGGCGCGAATCTCCCCTTGCCCAGTTCGTTGGCCGACGGCATGGGATCTTCCGTTTCGCCGAGCGCAGCATGCGAGCGCAGCTCAACCCGCACGGGATGCGGCGGTTCCCAAGGCCGGTTCCCTCCCGCCACCATTCGCCACATCACCGCTCCGACACCGTATAGATCCGTCCATGGCCCCAGCCTTCCCGTGTCCGCGACCTGCTCCAGAGCCGCGTATCCCTCTGTGTAGGGAGCCTGCGACTTGCTGAACATGGCTGTCGCCTGCTTCGCGGCGCCGAAGTCGATCAGCACCGGACGCTCGTCTCTCCCCCGGATCAGGATGTTCGAAGGCTTGATGTCCCGGTGCAGCACACCGGCTGCGTGGACGCGCGCCAAGCCTTCCAGCAACGGCAGCATCACCGCCAGCAGATCTGACTCCGTGAATGGACGTCCCTCGCCTTCACGCTTCGCCAGCAATTCCGCCAGCGACTGACCGGCCTCGTAGTCCATCACCAAGTAGGCCGTGCCGTGCGCGCGAAAGAAGTCCCGACAGGACACAATGCTCGGGTGGCTGTCGAAATCGATCAGCGCTTGGGCCTCGTCCCGAAAGCGACGCAGTCCCTCCTCGAAATCCTTACGATCGGTCCCGCTCCGTGGTTGCACAGTTGCGCCATCGCGCACGGCCAGTTCAACAGGCAGGTATTCCTTGATCGCGACCGTCAGGTCGAGTTCGTTGTGGCCGGCCCGGTAGACGATGCCGAACCCCCCGTGACCGATGACTGCTTGGATAGTGAAATCGCGCAGGATCGCGCCGACAGGCAAGGCGTCGCGCCGCTCGGGTTCAGTGCTCGGCATCGAGTGATAGATGGGCCGCGCTTTCGAGAGTGCCCATTGGCGGCTGGCCGACGACTCAGGGGATTATCGCACCCGACCGGCGAGCCCCGCTGCTGAAGTACTGGACTCTGCGAGAGGCAGAGGTGGGGATCCTCGCGTTGCGAGCAAGGTTGCGGCACCTAACTCTGAAAGCGAGTTCGGGTTCAGGAGTTGATTTTCGATCCGGTCCGAATCAAGGCATTCACAGAGAAGAGACCGTGGTTCGCCGATTAGCGCAGCGGGCAGGCAATGCCGGGACGCGCTGGCCACGACAGGAGCCAACCCATCCTTCCCTGCACGATTGCGCTCACAGCGGGTGATGCGAGGATTACCGGTAGCTCTGTGCGGAGGCACCCAGAGTGGATCTTGCCGAACGTCTGCCTTGCGCCCGATGTCTTCGCTTGGCGTCTCTGGGAAAGGACCGACTTGCCATGGCTCGCCCCGCCGCGTTGGCGGGCAGCCATGTCCCCCGAATCCTTGGCTCGCGCGGCGAGGCACTTCGTGAGGATGCTCCGGGCGATCCTGCAAGTGCCAGCCAGAACGCAAGGTCGCCCACATTGGAGTCGTCTGGAAAATTTTCGTGGTGGAGTGCAACCGTCTGGGCGCGACCGTCGTCCAACTGACTCGATGGGTACGATGACAGACACGGCCACCGGGTGGAACTACCTTCCGATACCCGCCAAAGCCGCCGCCAAGCGCCTCGTGTCGTTCGACAACGTTCCAGAAGCGGAACTGGTTCGCTGCGCACAGAAGGGAGACGAGCAGGCATTCGCCGAGATCATCCAGAGGCACCAGAACATGGTCTTCAGCGTCGCCTACCGCATGGTCCGCCGGCGTATGGATGCCGAAGACGTTGCGCAGCAAGTCTTCGCCAAGATCTTCTTCGCCCTCAAGAAGTTCGACATGCGTTCGTCCCTGTCCACGTGGATCTACAAGATCGCGCTGAACGAGACCTACGACTACTTGAGACGGCTCAAGAGCCGCAAGGTGGTCTATGACGGCGACCTGGCCGAGGACTTTGACGACTCCGGGAGCCGCTCGGCGAAGATCGCGGACTCGAGTGTGGGCTGGGACGAGCGGTCCGCGAAACGCGACTACCTCATGAAGCTGCTCGCTCACGTCACGGAAGAGGAGCGCATGCTGCTCTTCCAGAAGGAGGTCGAAGGTCGGACGATCGATGAACTCGCGGAACTGACCGGGATCAATGGGAACACGATCAAGGTCAAGCTGTTCCGCGCACGCAAGAAGCTCGTCAAGGTCGCCGAGACTTTGGACGGGCAGCCAGGGAGTGAGATGGGGTAGAATGGCCCTGCCGGGCTTGAGGAGAAACCGCAATGGATAAATTCTTGAAAGACAACCTTGAGGGTTACCTGTCCGGGCAACTCGGTGACGCGGCTCGAAAGGAATTTGAGACGCGCCTGAACCGAAGTCCGAAGGATCTGGAGACCGTGCGACGGATGGGCGGGCTCTCCGGCTTGTTCGGCACTCTCGACGAACCGCAAGACGCAACGCTAGGTCCTTCGCCCGGCTTCCATCGGCGTGTCTTTCGCACGATCGAGGAAAACACGCCGCCATCGATTTGGGACTGGTTCCTCCAGCCCGTCGTGGTGCGACGGACGGCGCTTGCGGCCGCGGCGTGGCTGGTGCTGCTGGTTTCGGGAGCGATCAGCCAGATCGTCGCCCAGCCGACCAGCGAGATTGCCCGTGCGGTACTGGCCGAGAGACCCGAGAGTGCTGATTACTGCAACGTCAGGCTGGGCTGCGACATTGACGTGAATCGCAGTTCCATGCTCGCTGCAGTCATCGTCACGGGAAGTCGCGGGCGGTGATGGAGAGTGACTGCCCCGTGCCAGTCGCAAAAGTGATTGGCGCGATCGCGCTTGTGTTCCTCAGCGGGTTCGCGACCGGATTCCTTGGCGAGCGGATCTTCGACACCCTGTTCCCGGCCCCCAATCAAGGGACGGAATTCCGCATCCAAGCCACGCTTGATGAGCTATCGAGCCAGTTGGACCTGAATCCTAGCCAGATGGAGCAGATACGCGTAGTCCTGGATGACGCGATCATGGACGAGGCGGAGCTGCTCAGCGAACTCAAGCTGAATCAGATGGATGCGCGCGAACGGATCGCGCAGTACCTGACCCCGGAGCAGAACCGGCTCTTCGACAATATGCTGGAATTAGCCTCCGAGACCCGATGATCGTGCGCGCCGCCGCCAGTCGAGCGGTTTTCTCGGATGGCAAGATGGGCAAGGCCGACTTGTTGCGGGGCGAGCGCGTCTTCACGGGCTTGAATTGCTTTCGGCCCGGTCAGAAGCACGCGCTGCACACTCACGACGGGCAGGACAAGCTCTACTTCGTGCTGGAGGGCAGCGGCGACGTCACCGTCGGCGAGCGGACGGAGCGGGTAGACCCGGGCGATTTGGTGCTGGCAGAGGAAGGCGTGCCGCACTCGATGGAGAACACAGGTTCCGCCGACCTGATCGTGTTGACAGTGATAGCGCCACCGCCGCAACGCCGATAAGTCGTTCCCCGTTCCACGCACCTGCCGGAACGACCGTATGCGAACGATCCGCACCTAACGGAACCGGTTGTGGTGGTAGCTCCCGCCCACGGCGGATCCCTAGTCCTCCACGACGCGACCGGGCCGCGCTCGATACGGTGTTCGCTGCCGTTCCGTTGAAACCCGAGAGGTGCTTCAGGCGGCGCTCTCCCCCGCCTCGGTGGACGTCACTTGGATGTCTTCCTTGCCCATCTTCTCGATCTCGGAGAAAGCGACCTTGCGCTGCACGTCCATGCAGTGGTTCGCAAGAATCACTGCTACGGAGTCCTGCAAGCCGATGTCGATGTCCGCGCGCGGGCGCGTTCCGTTCGCGACGTCCTTGAGGAAGCTCGAGAGTTCGGCGTACTCGGGATCGACATCCTCGCTAGGTCGAAGGATGCCTTTGTTGTAGGCCCAGGACTTCGCGAAGAACAGTTCCTTCTCGAAGAACCCGACTTCGTTGGGATTGATCGCTTGGGGATCGATCGGGTAACCGTCGCCTTGCTCGGCGGTGTCCGTGCCGACGGTGGCTCCGGCGACCCAGTTCTCTGTGACCTCTTTCTCCTTGGCCTGGTCTTCCATCTTGACCTTCATCACGTCGCGGTAGGCCATGCCGTCGCCATACGGGATCAGCGTCAGTTCGATAGCGCCGTCGGTGCCGAGAATCGTCTCGCGGCAGCCATCGCCGGGAACCCGGCGGCCCGCGATGTGTCGATTCGTCATGATCGAGCTGTATTGCAGCTTCTGGCCACCCGGGTATTCGAAGATGAGCTGGATGTTGTCGTAGATGTCACGACCGTCCTTCCAGTAGTCCAGCCCTCCGACTCCCATCACCGACTTCGGGTGCTGGTCGAGAATCCAGTCCGCAACGTCGACCTGATGCGACATCAGTTCGGCGCACAGGCCTCCCGAGTACTTGCGGTACAGGCGCCAGTTGAATTGGTCTTCGAAGTCGGGCTTCGCCTTGCGCCGCCAATTCGTGTTGCGGTGCCACTGGGCTTGGATATGCGTGACATCACCGATGACGCGGGCATCGACCATCTCCTTCGCCCGTTGGTAGAGGAGGCTGTAGCGTCGCTGCAGCCCGACTTGGATGATCTGGTTCGGGTACGTTTCGCTCAACGCACGGAGCCCGTGGACTTCCTCGGGCAGGAACACGAGCGACTTCTCGCAGAAGACATGCTTGCCCGCCTCCAAGGCCGCCTTCATCACCGGATAGTGCAGGAACAGCGGGACCGTGATGAACACGGCCTCGATGTCGTCGCTCGCTAGCAATTCGTTGTAGTCCGTGTAGGCCCGCGGCTCGTCGTCGAACACCTTGAGGGCTCGATCGAGGTTCTTCTGGTAGATGTCGCAAAGGGCGACGCACTTGCCGTGCGACATGTTGACGAGGTGACGCTCGAGCAGCCTGCGGCCGCGACTGCCGGGGCCGATCATGCCGTAATTGACGACCTTCTCGGTCTGTGCCTTCGCCGTACGCACGAAAGGGCCCTTGGCCGCAGCCGCGACCGCCGCGCCGGCGACCGCCGCGGTCGTCGCGAAATCCCGCCGGTCGAGTTGCGAACTCTTCGATGCAGTGTCTGCCATTTGCCCTCCTAGCTCCAGAGCAACATTTAAAGTCTAGCCCTCGCGGCGCACTTGCTGCAACTGTCGAACGGATCCTCGCGCTGGATTTGCTGGCCCTCCGATCCCAAGCACTCGCGTTTCGGACTCTGGGTCCGCCTCCGGCCCGTCATTCGCACCTGCCGTTCAGCCGGCCTTGAACAGCGGCCCTCCAGTACTTCGCGCCCCTTGGTCACTGTCCGGTCGGCAGGCGCTGCGGAAAGCCTCGATCTGACAATCTACGACCGAACCGCCCCCGGACGCCTTGCCCGGTCGGGCCGTGCCGCAGTCGACGGGCATGTGCTCCCTTTCGATCGCCCAGCGAACTGCATCCGCCTCTGCGAGGCTGTATCGCACGGCGTCTGGAGCGTCGGTCGGTACTCGGTTGCACGTGTTCCGGGCGTACCCGAGATTGCAAGCCGAGACGAGTGTTTCCCTGTCCGGCGCGAATTCCGTGTCAGGTTGCGAGCGACACAGCCCGGCGTACGGACGGCCCAAGGGAGGCCGGTACCGTCCGGGCCACGCGCTCCATGGCAGCGCGTCCTTCGGCTCGAAACACGGGCAGGCCATGTCCATACAGTCTATCGGCCCAGACATGGGCCGCGGACGGTGTATCCTTGAGCATCGGAAATGGATCGGCTCGACGCACTTCGTTCGATGCTTGAAGCGGACCCCGGTAACAACTTCTTGCAGTATGCGCTCGCGCAGGAACTCGTGAAATCGGGAGATGACGAGGGCGCAGTCGCGACGTTCAAGTCGATTCTGGAAGGAGACCCCGATTACCAAGCGGCGTACTACCACTCCGGCAAGGCACTGCAGCGCCTGGGGCGGCTCGAGGAGGCGTCGGACGCATACCGCGAAGGGATCGCCGCATCGCATCGTACGGGCAACGCCCATGCCCGAAGCGAATTGGAAGCGGCTCTTGAGGAAATCTCCATCTAGACCGCTTCGTCGAGACCCCTCGAACCCAGCCAGCGGACGATTCGTCATTGCATTCCCCGCCGTCCGATGCGAGGTCCCATGACCCGAAAGTGCCGTGCGGCTCGTTCAAGATGCACATCGCCCGCAGACTCAGGGGTGCTGCTGGCCATCGGTGCGGCCGCGCTGTTCGCATCTGTTGCGAGCGGCTCGGACTTCCTAGCGTTAGCGGCGATCGACGGAGGGTCAGCGGACGAGACGCGAGTCATCGAATACATCTCGGAGCGAGTCGGCGGCAAGCACCGCAAGGGAGCAAACGGATCTCTGTTGGTCGAGTTCGGCAGCGGCGCACCGCGCACCCTATTCGTGGCCGGGGTCGACGAGCCTGCGCTCGTGGTCTCCGGGATCCATGCGGAGGGCTACCTGCACGTGCGTCCTCATGCGCAAGCTCCGTTCGGTACGAGCCTTGCTGATCGGTTCCTTGGGCAACACGTAAACGTGTCCACGCGATCTGGCCAGATCGTCGCGGGTGTCGTGGCCGCTCCATCCGTTCACTTCGGGACTTCCGGCGGCCGACGCACCACGTCGAATGAATCGCTCTTCGTCGATATCGGGGCGACCGACGCCGAGCACGTTATGTCGGCTGGTGTGGAGATCCTGAACCGTGTGACGCTTGCCAAGCGGGCGGCGTTTATTTCGGAAGATTGGCTGGCTTCCCCGTGGATCTCGAGCCGCGTCGGTGCCCAGATCCTAATCGAACTCGCCGCGCATCTCCGCAACGCGGAAGTCGAGGGGAGCGCCGTGCTTGCGTTTGTCACGCAGCAGTACCCGAGCAACGCCGGTCTGGCTCGCGCATTGCGTTCCGTGCGAGCGGACCGCGTGATCCTGCTCGCTCCCAACGGCGACTCGATCTCGGCGGTGGCGCCGCTTGGGGGCACGGATTCCTCGCTAGTCCCTCAGATCGTGCAACTCGCGGAAAGTGCGGGCCTAGAGCTAAAGCGATCCAGAACGCACAGGCCGTCATTCGGACCGTTCGGCGACAACAAGATTTGGGATTCCGAACAACAGGCGGCGGCGATCCTGCCGGCGGTTCGGAATGGCGCGACACCGGCCGGATCCGTGAGCCTTGGCGAAGTTTCCGCGCTGTCGGCGCTGTTGGCGAGACTCGTAGGCGCCACGCCCGCGGCCGAGCCGTCCGACGAGCGACCCGGGTCGCGTCCGCCGCCAGCGCCGGAGCCGGTTGAGTCGATGGAGGACATGGTTCGGAATCTCGTCGGCATCGCGGGCGTGAGCGGCAATGAGGGACCCGTCCGAGAAGCGCTGCTCCGGTTGGTGCCGTCCAAACTTGCGGGTAGTGCTCGCGCCGATGAACTCGGGAACTTGATCGTGCGACTGGGATCCGCCGGCGAACCGGTCGCGATGTTCTTGGCGCATATGGACGAGATCGGGCGCGTCGTGACCAGCACAGTGCCGTCCGGAACCGTGCGCACGGCATCGCGGGGCGGTGGGAATCTAGAACTCTTCGCGTGGCAGCCCGTCTCGGTACATGGATCCGCTGGCCGTCTCCCCGCGGTGATGACCCGGCGCGGGATGATCGACTTCGGAGGGATATCGGAAGCCGAAATCCGTGCCTTGGGAGTCCGGGAAAGCGACTCGGTAACGGTGCCGAAGCGCTATCGAACGCTGCTCGGCAAGCGCGTCGCGGCTAGGTCGCTGGATGATCGGCTGGGTTGCGCGGTGTTGCTGGAAGCAATGCGCCGCCTGGAGAAGCGGGCTCGGCGAGCGCGTCGCGCCGTTGAATTCGTTTTCACGGTCCAAGAGGAAACTGGCTTGAAAGGGGCGAGGCATGTCGCGCAGCAATCGAATCCCGAGGTGGTCTACGCGATTGACACGTTCGTCACCTCCGACACCCCCTTCGAGTCACGGCACTTCGCATTCGCCCGCTTGGGTGCGGGTCCCGTCCTGCGGGCCTTGGACCAAAGCGGCGCCACGCCCCGGAACGAGGTGAACCGGATCCTCGCGCTGGCCGCGCGACGCGGCATTCCCGTGCAAGTCGGAGTGACGGCGGGCGGCAACGACGGCTCTACGTTCGTTTCCTTGGATACCGTGAACGTGCCGATCGGCTTCCCGTTGCGGTACGCCCATACCCCTGTCGAGACCGCGGACCTCCGTGACGCCGAAGCGGCCGTCGATCTGATCGAAGCCCTCGCGCTCGGCGCAATGGGAATCGAGTGACCAAGCGCTGCCAGCGGGCAGCCGATCCGTCTTGAAGGATCGATAGCGAAGGTGGATCGATGGCTTGCAGTCGGCAACCGGACGGGATGCCCCGCCTATTCGCTCGGCAGGGACAGTGGATCGTCGAGCGCCCCGCCAAGGGCTTCAAGGCCCGGCAGCGGCTCTGGCTTGGGCGGCCACGGCTCGCCTTCGGGGACGATCGTGACCTCGACTTTCCCTTGGCGGACTTCTTCCATCGCGACTCGCGTCGGCTTGCGGGACATGGTCGAGATCAGTGGTCGCGCACCTCGTTGCAACTGCCGCGCCCTGCGAGCGGCGGCGAGGATAAAGCGGTAGATGCCCTTCTCCTCGTCGTTCGGGATCGTCCAGATCTGGTCTGGCGGCTTCTTGTAGCCGCCGAAGACATCTTGGTTCGTTTCACTCATGCTTGTTCCTCTTCGTGCTGGTCTTGTGCGATACCGAAGCTCTCAAGGATCGGGGCAACCGCACTTCGCATCTCGCTCGGTCTGCTGCGCTCGGCCTGCAGGATGGCTTGGAGACGGTCGACCGCGTCGTCCACGTCGTCGTTGATCACCACGTGATCGTACGATCCATATTCGCAAACCTCCCGGGCCGCCTCGCCGAGCCGCCGCGCGATCACCGAGCCGCTGTCGGATGCGCGTCCCCGCAGCCGCTGCTCCAACGTATCGCGGCCGGGCGGAAGCACGAAGACCGAAACGGCGTCCGGAAGTTTCTCCCTTAATGATGCTGCACCGCGCACGTCAATGTCCAGCAGCACGTCCCGGCCGTCCTCCCGGGCTTGGTCCACGGCGGATCGGGGCGTGCCATAGCGGTGGCCGAAGACCTCCGCCCACTCCAAGAACTTGTCCCGCTCCAGCAGCGCATCGAACTCGCGGCGACTCACGAACCGGTAGGCCTTGCCTTCGACTTCATGCTCTCGTCTGGGCCTCGTAGTGATCGAGGCGACGAAGTCCAGGTTTCCTTCGCGCTCGCGCAACTTGGTGACTAACGTGGACTTCCCCGCTCCCGACGGAGCCGATATCACGAACACGACTGACATTTCGAGTCCACCGTCCGCGGCATCAAGTTCGAGGTGGAATCTGGACCGGCCTTCCGTCCGCCACTTAGTCCCAGTCTAGCCCGATGTCCGCTGCCGCGAAACAGCGACCGCTAGGATCCATCGCTCCCGGATGTGCGCGGATCGGGGCTACGCGCCAACCGACTGCAGTTCCACCAAGCGGCTGTATAGGCCTGATCCGGCGGCGAGCTCTTCGTGAGTGCCGGAATCGACGATTCGTCCCCCGTCAATGACGACGATGAGATCCGCCGAGCGAATCGTCGAGAACCTGTGGGCGCTCACGATCACCGTGCGACCGCGGATCAGGTTCGACAGCGCCCGTTGTACGAGTGCTTCGGCTTCGCTGTCGAGATGCGACGTTGCCTCGTCGAGCAACAGGATCGGAGCGTCCTTCAGCAACGCGCGAGCGATGGCGATGCGCTGCCGCTGGCCGCCGCTGAGCCGCTGGCCGCTTTCTCCAAGTTGCGTGGCGTAGCCTTCAGGGAGCGCTTCGATGAAACTCGCCGCGTACGCCGCCTCGGCGGCGGCGTAAACGCGCTCGGGGTGGATGTCGGGTCGGCCGTAAGCGATGTTGTTGAAGACCGTGTCGTCGAACAGGATGGTCTCCTGCGTCACCATCGCGATCTGGCGGCGTACCGACGCCACGCTCGCGTCACGCAAATCGGTTCCATCGATCCGGATGGATCCCGCGGTGGGGTCGAAGAACCGCGGCAGGAGACTCATCAGCGTGGTCTTCCCCGCTCCGCTCAGCCCCACGAGTGCAACGACTTGCCCTTTGTGAACGCTCAAGGTGAGATCGGCGAGGGCGTCCGCGCTCGAATCTCCCGGATAGCGGAACCGCACTTCGCGAAATTCGATCGAGTCTTCGAACGGCGGCAGTTCGACCGCGCCGTGAGCGTCCCGCACGCTGTGGGGGTGATCCATGTATTCAAAGGCCCGTTGGATCGCGCCAAGCGCCTGCTGGAAGATGTTGTAGATACCGATCAGGCGCTTGACAGGCTGGAGCATCATCATCAGCGCGACAACGAAGCTGACGACCTCTCCCGCGGTCATTTCGGCGGCGAGGATGCGGCTCCTGACGTAGACCAGCAGGCACACCACCATGCCCGCTCCCAGTGCCTCGATGATCGGGGAGACCATTGCTTGCTGCTTGACCATCCGCGTGCTCGCTGAGAAGAGCTTGTCGGCGCGAGTGCGAAATCGGTCGATCTCGAACGCTTCCATCGCGAATGACTTGACAATGCGGTTCCCCGAGATCGTTTCCTGCATGATCTTGACGAGTCGGGCCAAGTGATCCTGAGCCTTCCGGGAGAACCCCCTCAACCGTCTTCCGATCCGCGATGCGGGCAGTAGTACGAAGGGAACGAACACCACGCACGCGGCCGTGAGCAGCGGATCGTGCTGCAGCAGCACGAACAGCAGCGCCGCCAATGTGAAGCACTGCCGCATGAGGTCGGCGAGAAAATGCGAGCATGCCGACTGGATCCGCTCTATGTCGCTGACAAGCGAGGAAATTAACTCGCCGGTGTGCTTGGCTTGGAAGAACGCGGGCGATTGGTTCAGCACGACACCGTACATCTGGTTGCGAATGTCCCGCACCGCCGCGTATCCGGCAAAGTTCACCAGATAGCTGGCCGTGAAATCGCACAGGCCCTTCACGATGGCGAGACCGAGGAAGACGCCGCAAAACAATCCGAACGAGTCGGTGACCGTGACCGGGAGCAGGTCATCCAGCATCAGCGGCTGCCCGGAGAACGGGATCTCCAGCAATTCGATCGGCTGGTCGCTAGGAGCGGGGCTCAAGAAGCGATCGAGGAGCGGCTCCAGTAGCAGTGCGAACATGCCGTAGCTGCCGCCGACGATCGCCATCAGCAGAACGGATATCGCGATTCGACCGTAATAGGGGCGGACGTACCGGAGAAGCCTTGCTAGATCCGCCACGGGATCATGATGGCACAGGGGCTGTGACCCCAAGGCTTCCCGTCTCGCTGTCGGGTAAATGGTGCCGAGACGTTCCGGCCCTGGCGTTTTGGCTGAATGTAGTCGCTGCGGGTCGCGTTCGAGGTACGGTGTCGGGTGACCGGATGCGAGCGAGCGGGGTCCGGATGGCGATCTGAGCCTGAATTCAGGGAATCTCGAGTGGCCCCTGGCGGCCACTTCGCGTCGGCACCGCGAACGATCCGTTCATGCGGTGTCAGTAGTCGGGGTTACCCCAATGAGATCAGCGAGATGCGTACAGTCTTGCATGGTCTGCATCAGGCATCTTGCGATGCAGGACGGATTGCGTAGAGTTGAGGTGCGGGCTTCGACCTGCCGACATTAATGCACGTCGGGCCTGACTCCAGTCGTTCTATTCGCCGTGCATGGCGGAGCCGCAAGGCAATCCTTGCGGCTCCGCCGTAGTACCGCCGTTCGCGGCTCTCCAACGACCGTCAGGGCAGGTCCACGATGCATGCGTCTAGACGATCCGCTGGGACGCGTCCTTCGGGGAAAGGCTCGCTCGTCAACGGGTCGATGCTCGGATCCGTTCGTCCGGAGAGATAACTGACCACGCTAAAGCCGAGGGAATCAGGAGGCTGGTCCTGGCTTCCATAATGCACCGGCCAGAGGCTTCCCCCTCCCACCGCTTCGGTATTGGCTCCGGCGGACCTCAGCCTGAGGACTGCCGTGAACCCTGGTGCTCCGACACGGGTGCGACCGGGCGGCGGCTCTTTGCTGCTCCCGGCGACCGCGTAATGCAGGGCCGTATTGCCGTTTCGGTCCGGGACATCGATGTTCGTGAAAGCTGACCGCCGAATCAAGTCCCAAAAGTGTGCATTCTTGTAGCGTTCGGTGAACTTGCGGATCTGAGCTAGATCCCGGCCCGCGTAATGCGACATCAAGTGCAGTGGAGTGCGACCGCAACTGTCCCGCTGCAGGAGATGTTTCGTCGATGCGTTCGCGACTTGGGCATGAAGCTGTATCGGGGTCGCCCGGCTCAGCCAAGGGGCGTCCAACAACCGCTCCTCGAGAGAACTCTCCATCGACCCGCGACTCAGCAGTTCTTGCGTGACAGCCCATCTGGGATTCAGGCCGGCAAGGGTCAACGGCGTGGCCCCGCCCTGATCGGTTGGGTTGAGGTCAGCCACTTCGGCTGCGACTGCCTTCACTATCTCGGCCCGGTTATAGCTTGCCGCCCAATGTAAAGCAGTACGGTCGAACTGATCCACGGCGTTGGGATCAACGCCAAGATCGATGAGTTGCCGTACCGCAGCTACGGGTGCGTCGGTCCACAAGGATGCCGTCCAGTGCAAGGGCGTCTGCCGACGGTTGTCTGTCGCGGTCACATCGGCACCGCTGTCAACCAGGAGCGACACCATCTCGGCACCGATTTTCGTTCTCGTGGCCCAATGTAACGGAGTCGCGCCCGATTCAGCCCGGGCGTTGACATCGGCACCGCGCCCGATCAGCGCCTCCGCCACCTCGAGGTCGCCCCGGGTAGCTGCCCCGTGAATCATGGATAGACCGAAGAGCCCCTTGGCGTTCGGGTTCGCACCGCGATCAAGCAGCAGGGCGGCCACGGCGGGATCTGGATTGCTGATCGCCGCGTCGAGATAGGAGTCCGGCATTTGCTGGTCAAGGCCCGGGATCCGTTGAAGCCAATCTCTTACCCGCTCGACCGGTTCGACCTTAAGCCATTGCGGCGCACTACGTCCCCAGAACGCGGGATCGACCTTGTCGGCATCGGCTCCGCGCTGAAGCAACAGGTCGACAACCGCCGCCGCCCCGGGCCTTGCCTGGCTCCGAGTGGCAGCGTCCAGCGGGGTGTGGCCCCGGTGGTCCGCGGCCCCGATGTCGGCTCCGCGGTCAATTAGCAGTCGCGCCATCCTCGCGTTACCTGAGAGGGCTGCCGAGTATAAGGGTGTCCATCCTGAAAAATTCGCTGTGTTGGGCTCTGCACCGTGATCGAGGAGCAGTTTCGCTGTCTCGAGAGCACCCGCCTGCGCCGCAATCTGCAACGCCGTTCCACCGACGAAGTCCATGGTTGCCTCTAAATCCGCCCCGCGGTCCAAAAGCAGTGCCGCGACGTCGGGATTCTTGTTCGCCGCCGCCGAGTGCAAGGCTGTCCGTGCTCCGTATTCGGCGCCGTCTATATCAGCTCCCAAGTCGAGGAGCATCTTGACTACCGCCGGATCACCATCGCGGGACCCCGCATTCAAGGCCGTCTCTGCGTAGATGTTCTCGGCGTTGACTGGAATGCCCCGCTCCACCAATAGAGCCACGACCTCGGGGCTCTTGCCCAAGGCGGCCTTGAACAGGGCGGTTTCTCCGGTTCCATCCACGGCTTGAACGTCAGCACCCCGGTCGAGCAGCAACGCGACCACAGCGGGATCAGAGTTGAACCTCGCCAGACGGTGCAGGAGGCTGCCCTGAGGCCCCACAGCGGAGACTATGGTGCCGTCGTAGTCGAGCAATCTCGAGAGGCTCTCGACAGTCGCCGTCTCAGCCCAGTCGCCGTACAGCAGGCGCCACGGGGCAACCCCCTCGGGCCGCACAGCGCGGTTGCTTGCGATGGTTGCGATTTGCGTGTTCCCCCCAGCTTCCGCAGCCGTTTGGATCGACCACCCTTTGTTGTCCGTGGCCTCCGTGCTCGCGCCTCTCGCGATCAGCAATTCGGCGACCGCCGGATTCCGGTTGCTTCTGGATGCAAGATGCAGTGCCGTGCGGCCGAGGGAGTCGGTCGCGTCGATATCCGCGCCCCGATCCAGCAACAGCTCCGTGACCATTGGGTTCTTGTTCCAACCCGCCGCGACGTGTAATGCGGTCAGCATGTACCCGCCGCTGACCGCGCTCAAACTGGGGTCGAGATTCAGGAGCTTCTCAACCTGCCCCGGACTCGCGTTACGCACCCATGCGGGATCAAGCAACTGGCTGACGCTGGTCGCCGGGCCGGACCACGCCGGGCAGCCGCGAATCGCGGCGTTCACGTGCTCGGCAGTGACGGCACCCGCGTAGTCGGGCGATGACCTGCGCAGCAGCCCTTGGTCCATAAAGAACTCCGCCGTGGACATCAGCGTTCTGGCGGCTCCCCCGCCCAGCCAATCGCGCCCAGCCTGGACCTCGAGTGGGAGGAACTCGTAGAGCGCCAGCACATCGGCAACGGTCGCCTCGTCAGCGTTGGCAAAGCGCGCGATCTTCGCCGCGTTCGGCGTACCGGGCGCGAAGGACTCTGGATTGTTGCGGTAGTTCGCGTCAGCCTCCGCGAGGATCTGGACGAATCGGCACACGAAGCCCGCATCGCTCTCCGCGAACTGATTGCGCACGAGCATGCCATCGAAAGTCGCCGTGCCCAAGTCGGCCAACTCCCCCGAAGTGACCAGCACGGAGCCGTTCCCGAGGAGTTGCCCGAGGGCCGGGTACCACACGAAAGCCGCGTCGATCTCGTCGGCCTCCCAGGCCTCGACGATCTCGTCGGGATCCAGATACATCAACGTGACTTCGTCCACGTCGATGCCGAACTGCTCCAGGGCGAACAGGAGGTGGAAGTGCGTCGTCGAGCCGATCGGCGCGGCGATGCGCTTGCCCCGCAGGTCGCTAGCGGTCACGATGCCGGCTCCATTACGAACCGCCAGCGCTTCGGCGGTGTCGATCGTTTCAGCGATCCAGAACAACCGGTACGGGATATCCAAAGTGACCAACGCTGCGAAACCGGCCGAGCCCCTCAGGACGATGTCGACCTGGCCGTAGTACAGCGCCGAATTGAGCTCGCTGGCGGAGGTGAACTGCCTCCAGTTGATGGTGTAGCCCGTAGCCTCCTCGAAGGCCTGATCGGCGATCGCGACCTTCCAAGGGTTGATGACCGGCTGGTAGCCGATCGTGACGTCTTGGGCGCGAGCGGTTGGCACCGCCGCTCCGGATGCCAGCGCGATTGCCGCGAGCACCAAGAGAACGGCGGTACGCTGGCAGCCCCGCGCCGCCGGATCGCCGCTTGGAATTCCGAGCCTTGATGGGAACATCGTCGTTTCCTCCTGTGACTAGTAACGTTTGGTCCGATACGTTTGTCCCAAGCTCCCTCGAGAATTCTTGGGATTCTTGGCGCAGCGCCGCATTGCGAAGCACTGAGTCAGCCGCATCGGAGTCTCTCGGCTTCGACCTGCCGAAAGTGGTGCGCGACGAGTCCGCCTCCTGCGCCTCCCTGCACCAGATCGAGGAGCCGCAAGGCAATCCACGTGGGCTCCGGGTAGATCCACTGTTCGCGGCTGCGTAGCGACCGTCACGGCAGGTCCACGATGCATGCGTCCAATCGATCCGCTGGGACGCGTCCTTCAGGGAAAGGCTCGTTCGTCAATGGGTCGATGCTCGGGTCCGTTGATCCGGAGAGGTAACTGACCACGCTAGAGCCGCGAAAATCGGGAGGCTGGTCTTGGCTCGCATAATGCACAGGCCAGAGACCTCCTCCGCCCACCACTTCGGTGGCAGCGCCCGCACCCCTCAGCCGGAGGACAGCCTCCAACCCTGGTGTTCCGGCTCGGGTGCGACCGGGTGGCGAATCCTTGGCACTCCCGGCGACCGCGTAGTGCATGGCTATATTGCCGTTTCGGTCCGGAACATCGATATCCATGAATGCCGATCGCCGAGTCAGGCTCCAGAATGTCGCGTTCCTGTAGCGTTCGTTGAAATTGCGGAGCCTAACGAGATCCCGGCCCGCGTAATGCGACACCAAGTGCAGAGGAGTGCGACCACAGCCGTCCCGCTGCAGGAGATGTTTCGTCGATGCGTTCGCCACTTGGGCATCAATCTGGATCGGGCTCGCCCGACTGAGCCAAGGGGCATCCAGCAACCGCTCCTCAAGGGAACTCTCCATGGCTCCGCGACTCAGAAGTTCTTCCGTGACAGCCCATCTGGTATTCAGGCCGGCAAGGGTCAGAGGCGTCGCCCCGCCCTGATCGGTTGCATTGAGCTCAGCAACTTCAGCTGCCACCGCCTTTACGATTTCGGCCCGGTTATGGCGTGCTGCCCAGTGCAAGGCAGTGCGGTCGAACTGGTCCGTAGCGTCGGGATCAACGCCAAGGTCAATGAGTTGCCGTACCGCAGCTACGGGTGCGTTTGTCCACAGGGATGCTGTCCAGTGCAAGGGCGTTTGCCGATGGTTGTCTGTGGCGGTCACTTCGGCGCCGCTCTCAACCAAGAGCACCGCCATCTCGGCCCCTATCGCCGTCCTCGTGGCCCAATGCAGCGGAGTCAAGCCCCACCCGTCCCGGGCATTGACGTTGGCGCCTCGGCTGATCAGTGATTCCGCCACGTCTAGGTCATCGCGCGACGCTGCCCAGTGAAGGGCGGAGTGACCGTTCCTGCCTCTTGCGTTCGGATCCGCTCCACGATCCAGCAGCAAGGCGGCCACGGCGGGATCTGGATTTCTGATTGCTGCTTCCAGAAAGGTGTCCGGTACTCGCTGATCAATGCTTGGAATCCGCTGGAGCCACGCCCTGACCCGTTCGACCGGTTCGATCCGTAGCCATTGGGTCGCAGTTCGACTCCAGAAGCCAGGATCGACCTTGTCTCGGTCAGCCCCGCGCTGGAGCAATAAATCGACGACCGCAGCAGTACCCCGCCAAGTGGGGAATTCGAGTGCATCGTCCAGAGCCGTATTCCCTTCGCGATCAGTGGCTCCGACCCTCGCTCCGCGGTCAATCAACAGCTGCACCATCTCGGCGTTCCCACTCGTTGCGGCCCCGTGTAACACCGGTCGATTCGAATATCCTGCCTCGTTGGGATCGGCACCGCGGTCTAGCAGCAACGCCGCAGTCTCGACAGCGCCCAGTCTCGTCGCGGTCATCAATGGCGTTTCACCGAAGAAGTTGGTGATCTTCGTAATGTCCGCTCCCCGATCCAAGAGCAGTGCAGCAACCTCGGGGTTCTTGTTTCCCGCCGCCGAGTGCAGGGCTGTATAAGCACCGTATTCCTCGCCCCTCGGATCAGCACCCAGATCAAGGAACGTCGCCACGACTGCCGGATCGCTATACCTCGCTGCCCTGAACAAAGCAGTCTCATTGAAGTCATTCTTTGCGTCAATCGGTATACCCCGCTCCACCAAAAGGCCCACCATTTCAGGACTCTTGCCCAAGGCGGCCTTGAAGAGGGCGGTTTCTCCGATTGAATCCACGGCTTGAACGTCTGCCCCCCGGGCGAGCAGCAACGCGACCACAGCGGGATCAGAGTTGAACCTCGCCAGGCGGTGCAGGAGATTGCCTTCAGGTCCCACAGCGGAGACTACTGAGTGGTCGTAGTCGAGCAGTTTCGAGAGGCTCTCGACAGTGGCCGTCTCCGCCCAGTCGCCGTACAGCAGGCGCCACGAGGCAACCCCCTCTGGCCGCGTGGCGCGGTTGCTCGCGATGGTTGCGATTTGCGCGTTCCCCCCGGCTTGCGCTGCCGTTTTGATCGACCACCCTTTGTTGTCCGTGGCCTCCGTGCTCGCGCCTCTCGCGATCAGCAGTTCGGCGACCGCCGGATTCCGGTTGCTTCTGGATGCGAGATGCAGCGCCGTGCGGCCGAGGGAGTCGGTCGCGTCGATATCCGCGCCCCGATTCAGCAGCAGCTCCGTGACCATCGGGTTCTCGTTCCAACCTGCCGCGACATGCAACGCGGCCAGCATGTAGCCGCCGCCGACCGCGCTCAAATCGGGATCGAGATTGAGGAGCTTCTCAACCTGCCCCGGACTCGCGTTGCGCACCCATGCGGGATCGAGCAACTGGCTGACGCTGGTCGCCGGGCCGGACCACGCCGGGCAGCCGCGAATCGCGGCGTTCACGTGCTCGGCAGTGACGGCACCCGCGTAGTCGGGCGATGACCTGCGCAGCAGCCCTTGGTCCATGAAGAACTCCGCCGTGGACATCAGCGTTCTGGCGGCTCCCCCGCCCAGCCAATCGCGCCCTGCTTGGACCTCGAGTGGCAGGAACTCGTAGAGTGCCAATACGTCGGCAACCGTCGCCTCGTCAGCGTTGGCAAAGCGCGCGATCTTCGCCGCGTTCGGCGTGCCGGGCGCGAAGGACTCTGGATTGTTGCGGTAGTTCGCGTCAGCCTCTGCGAGAATCTGGACGAACCGGCACACGAAGCCCGCATCGCTCTCCGCGAACTGATTGCGCACGAGCATGCCATCGAATGTCGCGGTTCCCAGTTCAGCCAATTCCCCCGAAGTGATCAGCACTGAGCCGCTCTTGAGCAGCTCCCCGAGGGCCGGGTACCACACGAAGGCCGCGTCGATCTCGTCGGCTTCCCACGCCTCGACAATCTCGTCCGGGTCCAGATACATCAACGTGACTTCGTCCACGCCGATGTCGAACTGCTCCAAGGCGAACAGGAGGTGGAAGTGCGTCGTCGAGCCGATCGGCGCGGCGATGCGCTTGCCCCGCAAGTCGCCAGCGGTCGCGATGCCGGCTCCGTTGCGAACCGCCAGCGCTTCGGCGGTGTCGATCGATTCGGCGATCCAGAACAGCCGGTACGGGATATCCAGAGTGAGCAACACTGCGAAGCCGGCCGAGCCTCTCAACACGATGTCGACTTGGCCGTAGTAAAGCGCGGAGTTGAGTTCGCTGGCGGAAGTGAACTGCCTCCAGTTGATGGTGTACCCCGTAGCCTCCTCGAAGGCCTGATCGGCGATCGCCACCTTCCAAGGGTTGATGACCGGCTGGTAGCCGATCGTGACGTCTTGGGCGAGAGCGGTTGGCACCACCGCTCCGGATGCCAGCGCGATCACCGCGATCGCTAGGAACGTGGCGATGCGCGGGCAGACCGGCGCTGCCGGATTCGCGCTTGGAAAATCGAGCTTCGATGGGAACATCGTCGTTTCCTCTCTGTGACTACGGACGTTTGGTCCCATAGGTCCGTCCCAAGCGCACTCGGGAAACCCTCGGGTATTGCGAGCAGCCCCGGATCGAGAAGTGTTGAGTCAACCGCATCGGCGTCTGCGGGCCGCTCTCCGATCGCGCGCAAGCGTGCTCGGAACCGTTCGTGCCTGATCGTCGGCCGGCAGTTCGCCGCACCCCGCCTCGGAACGAATCTCGGGCAATCCAGATTGAACGGAAGGTGTGGGCCGCAATGCTCGACACCTACGTTCCGGTGCTCCGGGACGCGATGTCACGTACTTGGCGGATCTCTTCGGCTAGAGCCGAGCCGTATACTCCGATATCGGTGCTGTAGGAGATCACGTTATAACCGAGTTCCATCCATTCTTCAGCCTGTCGCACGCTCCCGGGCTGGATCCCAGCGAACTGTCCATGCGCCTCCGCGACCCTAGCCACCCTAGCCAGTTCCGAAAGGAACCGAGGGTGGTGAAGCTGCCCGACGATGCCCATGGACTGCGTCAGATCCATATGGCCGACCCATAGGCAGTCCACGCCGGGGACCGACGCGATTTGCTCGAGATTCTCTAGGGCGGTGGTGCTTTCGATTTGGCACAGCAGAATGTTTCGTTCGTTGGCCTGTTTCAGATACTCGGGCGCGTCCGGGCGTTGGAAGTCGTTGTGCGAGGTGCCCAGGCCCAGCCCGCGGCCTCCGCTCGGCGCGTAGCGCATCGCGTCGTTGAGCGAGCGGGCTTGGTCGGGGGTGCGCACGTTAGGCGCCATGATCCCGTGAGCCCCGGCATCCATCACGCGAGCGACGAAGTGGTATTCCAAGGCCGGAACGCGGACGACAGGGCTGATCCTGGTGGCTTTGAATCCAGCGATCATGCGGGCGACCTGGGCGATGTCCAAGGGACCGTGCTCCATATCGATAAGCACGAAGTCCAAGTCGGCGGCGTTGCAAAGCATGGCAATGCCGGGAGTGCCGAACTCCATGACCATGTGGCCGAAAGCGACTCTTCCCTCGCGCGCTGCCTCGCGGATTCCGTTCGGTCTCATGACACCCTCCAGCGCGCTAGCTTCGCTTGGACCCCGCTCCGCAAGGCGGCTGCGGGATCGGCGAGGCAAGGCGGCACCTCACCGCGGGTGACTGCCAGCATGTTGCGGCAGCAATCGCGGCTGTTGCCGGCGAGCCCTTCTCGCGTCCACGCCATGCCGTGCGGTGACACGATGACGTTCTCCATCGCGAGCAACGGGTTGTCCAACGGAGTCGGCTCCCGCTCAAAGACGTCTATGCCCGCTCCTGCGATGCGACCCTCGCGCAAAGCGTCAATCAGTGCCGCCTCCTGAACGATCGGCCCGCGGGCGGTGTTTACGAAATACGCTGTCGGTTTCATCAGCGCGAATTGCTCCGGCCCGATCATGCCCCGCGTCGAATCGTTGAGAAACGTGTTGACGGTGACGAAATCGCCCTGCGACATGACCGTCGCCAGATCCGCGAGTTCGACTCCGGCGGCTTCGGCCCGATCCAAGGAGCAGTACGGATCGTAGGCTAGCAGGTGCCCGAAGCCGATCGCTCTGGCCAGCTTGAACATCTCCGTCGCGATCCGCCCCAACCCGACCGACGAGAGCGTCTTGCCTGCGACATCGGTGCCGACAATCGGCATGCCCTCGCGCCACAGCCCCGCACGCGTGCGCTTATCGAGATCCGGCAGCCTCTTGGCCAGCGCGAAGATGAGAGCGATCTGCGCCTCGGCCACGGCCCGGGTGATCGCGTCCGGGGTCAGAGAGACCATGACATTGGCCCGCGTGGCCGCCTCGATGTCGATCATGTCGAATCCGACGCCCCAGCGAGACAGGCAAACAAGGCGTTCCACGCCTACGAAGCTCGACGCGTCGAAGCGCATGCCGAGCACGAGCAGGCCATCGTATTGGTCGATGATGCCCGGGACAGCGGTGCGTTCCGGAGGACGCGGCATCATCTCCCAACGGATGTCAGTCCGGGAATCGAACGCCTCCCGCACGAATTCCCCCATGTGAGCTTCGAACGTGTCGCCCCAGCCGGGATCGATTCCAATGCGGAATGGTTCTCGCATGACGAAACCGATGATTGTACCCGTCCCGCACTTCCGCCTCGCGAAGACCCGCGTACGGCGCATACGCGCGCCGGGAACGTTGTTAGACTCAAATTCGCGCCTCTAGGCACCCCCGGGGTCGGCAGAATTGACGAACTCGCCAGCATCCATTCGAGAATTCACGTTCAGGGCTCTACTGCTCGGCCTGTTGATCGGCACGGTCCTGACAGCCGCGAACACCTACCTCGGACTGTACGCGGGCATGACGGTGTCGGGTAGCATTCCCGCCGCGATCATCTCGATCAGCATTCTGCGCGGGTTGCTGCGCGAAGGCACGATTCACGAGAACAACATCGTCCAAACGATCGCCTCCGCGGGCGAGGCTGTCGCCGCCGGGGTCATATTCACGATCCCCGCCTTGATCGTCACCGGGGTATGGAGTGACTTCCCCTTCTGGAAGGTATCGCTCATCGGCTTGCTCGGGGGGTTGCTCGGAATCTTGTTCATGATCCCTCTGCGCCGGGTATTGATTGTCGAGGACAAGAGGCTCGTCTATCCCGAGGGAGTGGCGTGCGCTCGCGTCTTGGAGGCCGGCGACGCCGGTGGCGGCGCGATGCGGACGGTTCTCGCGTCGTTGGGGAGCGGTGTGGTCTTCAAGTCGCTCACGGGCCTCGTCGGAGTCTTTCGCGGCACGGTGGAGTACGCATGGCGCGTGGGCGGGACCGTGCTTTACGCCGGCACCGACATTTCCGTCGCGCTGCTCAGCGTCGGAGTGATCGTCGGCATGGAAATCGGCGTGGCCGTGCTGGCCGGCAGCGTGATCGCTTGGGTATTCAGCATTCCGGCCTACTACCTATTCGGAGCGATGCCTGACGGTTCGGCCATGGATGCCGCTTGGGGCGCATGGAGCGGCCAGATCCGGTACATGGGAGTCGGGGCGATGATCGTCGGCGGCCTTTCCTCGATGTGGAAGATCCGCCGAGGCGTCGTGCGGGCCGTCCGCCAGTTGTTTAGCGGAATCGGACGGGTCACGGGAGCGGTCGCCCGGGTCGACGAGGAGATGCCCAAAACGCATGTCGGCACGCTCTTGGCCTTGGCAGCCATCGGTACGTTCGTGGTTTATCGCATGGTGACGGGTTCGCTTTCGATCGCGATCGTGGCGGGAATCGTGATGCTGATCGCCGCGGTCTTCTTCGTCGCTGTCTCTAGCTACATCTGCGGCTTGGTGGGTTCGTCGAACAACCCGGTCTCGGGCATGACGATTTGCGCCCTGATGTTCTCTTCCCTGGTGCTCTTGATCCTCGGCATGTCTGGCAGCGCGGGAGTGCTCGGCGCGCTCGGCGTGGCGAGCATCGTGTGCTGCGCCGCTGCAACCGCCGGTGACACGTCGCAGGACTTGAAGACCGGTCTGCTGGTAGGCGCGACTCCGAAGATGCAGCAGTACGCGCAACTCGTGGGCGTAGCCATACCGATCTTCGCGATCGCTCCCGTCCTGACCCTGCTGCATAACGCATATGGAATCGGAACGGACGCCCCGGGGGCGTTACGGGCTCCGCAAGCGACTCTCTTCGCGGCGATCGCGGAGGCGTTATTCGGCGATTCCGACTTGCCATGGGACATGGTTTGGATCGGCGTCGGCATCGCGTTGGGCATTCTCGTGATCGACGGGATGCTGGAACGCTCCGGGAGCCGTTTCCGGGCGCACGTGATGCCGGTTGCAGTCGGCATCTACCTGCCCCTGTCGCTGATGGTTCCGATATTCCTCGGCGGACTCATATCGCGCCAGCTCAAGAGCCTCGGCGAAGCCACGACCCGCCAGAGCGTGCTGATCTCGTCAGGGCTGATCGCGGGCGAAGCGATCGCGGGAATCTTGATCGCCATCCCGAAAACTGTCGCCACCGACATCCAGATCCCCATCCCCGTGATCGACAGCCAAGCGCTTTCGCTCGCCGGACTCGCAACTGCGATGTACTTGATCTATCGTTTCGCTTCGCGCACCGAGCCGACGAGTTGACCAAACCGTCAGGGATTCGCTTGCATTGTGCAAGACTGAGCTGACCGCGAATTTTACGAAGGCATTACGAATTCGCGGCTTTCGGAGCGTTTTCCACAGGAATCTTGAACGGTTTTCCACAATCCTTGTGGATAACTTGCTGTCATGCCGCTACCGGCAGCACCGTTCCGGCGCATCGGCCAGTCCCGCGCATTGACGCCAGAGCGTTTTTTCGCCGCACGATTCGACGGCATCGGCTGCATTCACTCGATGCTTGTCCAGATGAATTCCGCCCCTCGCTCCGTGCGCCGCCGAAACACCAAACTCTCTCCGTCGGATCCCACCAACGCACCGAGGTGACCCGGCGGTAGGAGCCTGGAGGTGTCGATCTGAGTAGGTGGTCCCTCACCGATCTCGAACACGGTCATGTGTCTATCCCGCGGCCTTCGACCGCCCACGAAGACGCGCCCGGAATCCGTGACCGCGGCCGAGATGACCCGGTATTCCTCACCGAGGCCTAACCGTCCATGGCCAACCACCACGCCGGTGACCGAGATCAATGTCCAAGTCCCAGCTTCCCCGGCGACAATCGCGACATAGTCGGTGGATGTCACGAGAGTCGATCCGTACGCCGGGTGCCAGTGTTCGTAAGGGAACGTCGCCCGGGATAGCAGCGAACGCACCAGTCGACCCTCCGCATCGTACTGCCGTATCACGTCGTGCGACGGGTGCGCTTTCGAGCGGTTGACCTTCTCGATGCCCGCAGCCCACAGCGACCCATCCGCTGTGAAGCCGATGCCCGTGGCCGCATAAGGTGACGTGCGCACGGTGCGGGTCGGTTCTCCGTCGGGTCCGAGCCAAGCGATCACGGACACCAACTGCCCCTCGCGGTCCATGGGGTCGGCAACGACCGCAATCGATCCGTCGTAGGAAACGGCCACGTCGGTGAGCAGCATCCGGAAGCTGTCCGGCAGGGCCACGGCATGGTCGAAGGGTTCCCCGTCCGCTGCGCCCACGGCATCGACCCAGATGGAACTCATCGAGTCGTCGCGCGAGAACACGTAGCCGGCTTGGTAGCGAGGCATCGGGTTGTAGTCAAGAGTACGGTGGGGTAGCTTCTCGACGCGGCCCTGCAGTACGAGTCGATCGGATTGCAGGGGGAGCGCGGCCGCGCAGATGGCGAGGCTCGCCATCAGCAGCCTTGGGATGATTCGTCGCATGCTCTACTCCGTTCTTGTCGTGTAAACGGGAGGCGGCGATCCATGCCGTAGCGCGGTGGCTGCAAGCACGGCACAGGCCAAGCTCCCGGGATCGATGACACTCGTTAACCGTGACTGCTTCACGCCTGCCTCCGTGCGATTCTTGACTCGCTACCTATAAGACTCCCGAGAGAGTATCCCGATGACAGCTTTTTTCAGATCAATTGCGACGTGCAGGCGGGGCATGCGTGTACCGATCCGGTAGCCCGGGGTTCTGTCCAAGTTCCCAGTGCTGCTAATCTGCAATCCTTACAGGCTGCACGCTGCGGTCTGCGACATGACGGTCTTCCAGCGAAATTCCATGCGAATGATCGGCTTGGCGTGTTGCTGGGTCGCTAGCGCCGTCGCCGTGGACCTGACGGAGAGGCAGGCCCTGCAGTTGCTAAGGGACAGCCCCCACTATCGGGAAACGCAGGCGGCAGTGGGGATTGCGAGAGCCGAAGCGAAGCGCTTCGACTACCGCCCGAACCCTTCGGTGAGCACCGTGCTCGAGGGTGCTGGCCGGACCGAGTTCTACGTGTTCGAGCAGCCCCTCGCCATCAACGGACGCCGGACACTGTTGCGACAGGCAGGCATGTCAGCAGTCCGGTCGGCCGAAACGCTAGCGGACCATGCGGTGCGCGATCTCGAGGCTCTCTTGCGAGTCGCGTTCGTCGATCTCGTCCATGCGCAGGAGCGGCGGGCGGCGATTCGTCGCGCGATCGAAGATACGGACGCGCTGGTTCAGATCCTCCGCGAACGCGAGGCAGCGGGAGAGGGCTCTCGATTCGACCGTCTCAGTGCGGAGCGGGAAGTGGCCGAGCGCAGGACGGACCTCGCCGAGTGCGAAGCTCGGATCGCCGAGTTCCAAATCCGCCTGTCGACATACCTTGGCGACCAAGTGGCGCCGACTGAATTGGTTGCCGCGGGTTCCCTGCAACCGTCATATGCTCTACCCGCACTGGCAGATGTTCTCGCGAACAGAGTCACCGCGCGCGGAGATTACACGGCCGAAACGCAGAAACTGGAGGAGCTTCGCTTGGAGTCCCAAGCGGCGGATCGGATGAGGGTTCCCAATCCCGTGCTTTCTGGCGGCCTCAAGCGCGCCGATGTCGGCGGCCGGATCGTCAGCGGACCTGTGCTTTCGGTCTCGATCGGCCTGCCGGTGTTTTCCAAGGGACAGGCGGAAAAGGGATTGGCCGAAGCGGAGGCAGGCCGAGTCCGCGCCCGGCGCCACGTCATCGAGCGAGAGATTCGAACCGAAATCCGCGCCGCGCACGCCGAGTTGGAGCATCGGCGCAAGATCGCCCGCGCCTACGAGTCGGAATCCGAGCCGATCGCCAGCGAATTGCTCCGAATCGCGGAAATCGCATACGCCGAGGACGAGCGGAGCGTGCAGGAGTTACTGGATTCCTACCGTGTCGTCTACCTTGCGCGGATCCGCGCCTTGGAGTTGCGATCGCTGGCCAAGGTTGCGGAAGTCCGGTTCGACCGCAGCGTTGCAAAGGATCTGCTCCAGTGAGGACGGGTCCGCTACTCGCAGTCTTGCTGCTCGCCCGTTGCGGCGTACCGGAGGTGTCCACGCAACCGGCCTCGACAGAACCAGAGATTCCCACCTTCGCAGTATCCCAGTGGACGGGAAAGACCGAACTCTTCATGGAATACCCTGCCCTGCGAGTGGGCGAGACCTCCCGATTCGCGATTCACCTGACGGATTTATCCACCTTCCAAGCTCTGGGCGATGGCAGGGTCTCCGTTCTCCTGGAGCACGAAGACGGCCAGGCGGAGACGTTTTCAACCGACCGACCGTCCCGTCCAGGGATCTTCGGAGTCGACGTCCAGCCGAGTCGACCGGGCCAGCCCGAGATGACGATTTCCGTTCGTTCGCAAGCGGTCGTCGACTCGCATGTCTTGGGTCCGGTACTCGTCGGAACCAACCAAGGCGAGAGCGTCGACACACTTGGCGCTGGGGGAAGCGAACCGGCCGATGGACTGATTTCGTACCTGAAGGAACAGCAGTGGACGCTCGAGTTCGCGACGCAAGTCGCGCACGTCCGCTCGATGCAACGCAGCTTCGTCGTTCCGGCAACGGTCGAGGCGCGGAGTGGAGGGCGCATCGCCATCACTGCTCCAGTGACCGGGAGGCTGCTGCCTGCGCCCGGACTGCCGGCTCTCGGCTCGACTGTCGCTGCTGGCCAAGAGCTCGGTGCCGTCATCCCGGTGCAAGACGGTCTCGATCACGGTGCGCTTCACCTGCGCGTGGTCGAGGCCAAGATCGAGGTCGAGGCCGCTAAGCGGGAACGAACGCGATTGCAGCGACTGGTGGATGCGGGCGCCGTTCCGGCACGGAGATTGCAAGCAGCCGAGGACCGCGAGGCCGTCGCTGTTGCCAGGAAGCAAGAAGCCGAGGATCGCATCGAATATTTCGAGGCGTCGCGACGAGACGACCCCCATCCGGAATCGCACTTCGCGTTTTCGATTCGATCCCATCTTTCCGGAACCGTAAGCGCCGTGCTCGCCACGGACGGATCGCATGTCGACGAAGGCGACCCGCTGATCGAAGTCACGGCCACCGACTCGGTACACGTCTCGGGCGCGGTACCAGAGGCCCGAATCGGGGAATTGAGCGAAGTCCGCGGCGCCGAGATCCAATTCATGGAGTCATCGGGCGTCATGCCTGTCGAACGGCTCGTGACTACGGCGCGCGTGCTGGACCGCATGACGCGTACGCTCAAGACGACCTACTTGGCCAATAACGCCCGCGATCGCTTGGTGATCGGCCAGTCCGTACTATTGCGGCTCTTCGGGGGAAGCGCAGTCGAAGCACCGTCGCTTCCGGTAGCTGCACTGGTCGAAGCCGACGGTCGATCCCTGGTCTACGTCCAAGTCGGAGGGGAGTCGTTTCAAGAACGCCAAGTCGAGACTGGCAACCAGCAAGGGCAAGACATTCAGATCGTTCAGGGGCTCAGGGCTGGCGAGCGAGTCGTGACCCGAGGAGCGTATTTGGTGCGCCTCGCGTCGATGACCGGCGAGGCACCCGCGCACGGGCATGTCCACTGACAAATGCTGAACGCTCTAATCCGGTGGTCTCTGGACAATCGGGCTTTGGTGCTCGCATTGACCGTGGCGTTCGTCGTCTGGGGCGGTCTGGCGATCGCGGAGCTGCCGGTGGACGTGCTGCCGGACTTGACCGCGCCGAGCGTGACTGTCGTCGTGGAACATCCGAGCGTTGCCCCCGCGGACATGGAGCAACTCGTCACGATCCCCCTTGAAACGGCCATGAACGGCGCGCCCGGCGTTCGCAGGGTGCGTTCAGCGACCGCCGTGGGCGTGACTATCGTCTGGGTGGACTTCGAGTGGGGTATCGAGACATACCGCGCCCGGCAGACGGTGGCGGAACGCGCGAACCTGGCCGCTCCTTCCCTGCCGCCGGCCGCCGGCCGGCCGGTGCTTGGACCGACCACCTCGATCATGGGCGAAGTGCTGTTCATCGCTCTGACTTCGGACAGTCACGACGCGATGGAACTGCGCACGACCGCGGACACGG
This sequence comes from Bryobacterales bacterium, assembly GCA_965242625.1. Taxonomy (GTDB): domain Bacteria; phylum Acidobacteriota; class Terriglobia; order Bryobacterales; family UBA6623; genus VXMF01. Next base: position 4,748,119 of record CBDEST010000005.1, read on the forward strand.
TGATCCGCCGCCGCCTCTTGGCTGTGCCGGGCGTGGCGCAAGTAGTCCCCATCGGCGGCGGCCGCAAGCAGTTCCAAGTGCTCCTAGCCCCGGAACGACTCCAAGCCAGAGGCGTCTCGCTGTCAGATGTGCAACAGGCCCTTTCCGCTGGTAGCGCTAGGACTTCGGCGGGATTCCAGACGCGGGGCGGCCGCGAGTACCTGATTCAAGGCATGGGTCGCTTCGCGAATCTCGAAGAAATCGGAAGCACCGTGGTCGTGTCGCGGGATTCAGTGCCCGTACTGATTCGCGATGTCGGGGAGGTGCGGGTCGGCGAGGCGTTCAAGCGCGGCGAAGGCGCGCTCAATGGCGAGCGCGCCGTCGTCATCGGCGTTCGCAAGCAACCGGCCGTGAATACGCTCTCGCTTACAAGCCAGATCGATCAAGCACTTGATGAAATCGCGGCCAGCCTGCCGTCCGGGATGCGGATTCATCGCGACGTGTTCCGGCAGTCCGACTTTATTGAGACCGCGATCAGCAATCTATTGACGGCCTTGGCCTATGGCGGGGCGCTAGTTGCCATTGCGGTGATCCTCTTCCTCGCGAACATCCGGGCAAGCCTGATCACGCTCTTCGCGATTCCCTTCTCCTTGCTCGCGGCATTTCGCGGACTCGATGCGCTTGGGTTGACGATTAACGGAATGACGCTGGGGGGCCTGGCCATCGCCATCGGCGAACTCGTCGACGACGCGGTCGTCGATGTCGAGAACGTATTCCGGCGCCTGCGACAGAACTCCTCGCGTCCCGTCGCTGATCGCGAGTCGGTCCTTCGCGTGGTCTACCGGGCCAGCAGCGAGATCCGCCGACCGATCGTATTCGCGACGCTGATCGTGATGTTAGTCTTCCTCCCGCTCCTCTACCTCGAGGGCGTGGAGGGCAGCCTGTTGCGGCCGCTGGGATTCGCCTACGTCACCGCGCTATTGGGGTCGCTTGTCGTCGCGCTGACGGTGACTCCCGTGCTGTGCTCGCTCATGCTCCCGCGGTCCCGTGCGGTCACAGCGGCGAACGAGCCGAACTTGATCCGACTGCTCAAGAAAACGTACGAGCCAGCGCTTCGTTGGTGTTTGGATCACACCCTTGCTGTCGTCGCTTGCTCGACCATTCTCCTCGTCGCGGCCATTCTCTTCCTCGGTTCGATGGGACGCTCCTTCTTGCCCGCGTTCAACGAGGGTGCGCTGTCGATCAGCACGGTTTCGATGCCGGGTACGAGCTTGGAGGAATCCGACCGGCACGGATCGGCGCTGGAGCGAAGCCTCTTGACGGTTCCGGAAGTCGAGCTGACAGCGCGACGGACAGGCCGGGCGGAGTTAGACGAGCACTTGCAAGGTGTCGAGTCGGCAGAAATCGACGTGCGCCTCGCGTTGGGGGACCGGCCAGTTGCCGATGTCCTCGCGGATGTCCGCAGTCGGGCGTCCCTGATTCCGGGAACCAACATCAGCATCGGGCAACCGATCTCGCACCGGATCGATCACATGCTCTCGGGAACGCGGTCGAACGTGGCGGTGAAGGTCTTCGGCGATGACTTGCAGACGCTTCGCGCACTCGCCCTGCAGGTCGAAAGCGTCATGCGGGAGGTTCCCGGCGTCGTGGACTTGGTGCGGGAACGACAAGCGGACATACCCACCGTCACCGCGAGGTTCCGGCGCGATGCTCTCGCGCGCCACGGGCTGCCGGCGGGAACGGCGGCCAAGGCCTTGGAAACTGCATTTCTGGGCGATCAGGTCGGCACCGTGCTGGAAGGTTTGATCGCGTTTCCGCTAGTGGTCCGGTTCCAAATCGAGGGGCGCGATCGTTTGGATGCCATTCGGAATACGATGATCGACACGCCATCGGGCGCTCGCATCCCGCTTTCTGCGATCGCCGAGATTCGCGAGGATCGCAGCCCCAACATCATCACTCGGGAGAGCGTCCAGCGCAAGATCGTCGTGTCGTGCAACGTCGCAGGGGGCGACCTGCGGGGCGTTGTCGAGAACATTCGGAGTCGGCTAGAGCAAGCCGTTCAACTGCCACCGGGCTATCGAATCGAATACGGAGGGCAGTTCGAGAGCGAAGCGCGGGCAACTCGCCGCATCATGCTCTTGAGCGGTTTGGTCATCGTGGGCATCTTCGTCCTGCTCGGATCGGCGTTCCGGTCATGGGGGGACGCCGCGGTCGTCATGGGCAATCTCCCGTTCGCGCTCATCGGTGGCGCGGTCGGGGCGCATCTCGCCGGAGGCGTGATTTCGGTCGCGTCGCTGATCGGATTCATCACGCTGTTCGGAATCGCCGTACGCAACGGCATCATGCTCGTTTCTCACATTCGGCACTTGCAAGAGCAAGAAGGCGTCAGTTCCTTTCGAGAAGCCGTGTTGCGGGGAGCCACGGAGAGGCTTGCGCCGATCCTGATGACCGCCGTGACAACTGGCATCGCACTACTGCCTGTCGCAGCCGGACTGGGCGAGACCGGGAGCGAGTTCCATGCCCCGCTCGCGCTGGTGGTCACCTGCGGACTCGTGAGCTCGACACTGTTGAACCTGCTGGTCGTGCCTGCAGCCTATTGGCGGTTTCGCAAGCCTCGTGTTTCGTCACACCAAGCACTTGGGATTCTGCCGTAGCCTCTGGTGTCCTCTCGGTGTGTCCCCGCAGCCGATTCGACGGGCACGAATCAATCGCGCTGCTGCCTAGCGGATCATGTCGGACCGCAGTCCAAGCGCACCGAGACCGCCTAGAATTTTCCGGGCGGCCAAGGGCTGGCAATCTCCAATTCAGACCGCAACGGGCCCTTGCATGACCTCGGTCGGCCGCGATGCCGAACGGGGCGGCCCCTTTGGCAGACACGCCCCGAGACGTCTTGCTAGCAGTGATCGACACTGGCGGCCGCATGCGGGAGCCAGCGTCAGCGAATCCTCGCTGGAGCCGCGCGGATCAAGCGGCCGCGCAAGAAGGGTTGCGTGCTGTCGTTCAGCGGGCGGTCTGGGCCACATGCCGCTTGCGCTTCGCCCGGAGGGCTAAGTATTCCCTAGCCTCCTTTGTGAGCCGCCGCCGCTCCTTGGAATCGAAAATAGCCTTGCGCGCGATGCGCCATGCAGCGCGCGGCCGAAAGTAGTACTCGTCGTAGAATCGCTCGACCCATTGAAGGATCTCGGCCTGGTTCAAGTCTTGGTAGCGGATATTCGGCAATTGGTGCCCTGCTTCGTCGGTCATCGCGGCGGAGGTCAGCCAGCCGCTCGCCAATGCCTCTTCGTAGAAGGAAGTGCCGGGATAGGGATGCGCCACGGACACTTGGATCGTCTCCGTGTCGAGGCGCTTCGCGAATTCCAAGGACCGCCGGATGGTCTCGCGGGTCTCGCCCGGAAGGCCGATGATGAAATCCCCGTGAATCGTCAGGCCGAGCTTGTGGGCATCGTGGGTAAACCGCAACGCTCGCTCGACCGTAGCGCCCTTCTTGATGTTCCGCAGGATCTGCGGGTCTCCGGATTCGTAGCCCACGATAAGCAACCGGCATCCCGCATCCCGCATCGCCTTCAGCGTCTCGAAGTCGACATTCACTCGCGAGGTGCAAGACCACGTGAAGTCCAGAGGCTTGAGGTGCTTGCAGAGTTCCAGCGTGCGGTCCTTGCGGATGTTGAAGGTGTCGTCGTCAAAGAAAATCTCCCGCAGCCCCGAGAAGCTCTCGAGTGTCCAGCGCACCTCCGCGGCGACATCCTCGGCGGAACGGGTCCGCCACCGATGACCGGAAATCGTTTGAGGCCAAAGGCAGAACGAACAAAGCGCGGGACATCCGCGCTCCGTGTAGAACGCCACATAGGGATGCTTGAGGAACGGCACGTTGTAGCGCTCGATGTCCAAGTCCCGCCTGTAGACTCGCGTGACCCAAGGCAGTGCGTCGAGGTCGTCGATCTGCGGAATGTCGGGATTGTGGACGATCTCGTCCGACGGACCCCGGAAACTGGCGCCCCCGAGTTCGCGGAAGGACTTGCCTTTCGCGAACTCCACGACTTGGTAATCGAATTCCTTGCGAACCACGAAGTCGATCGCGTCGCAGGCAAGCAGGCTTTCGTCCGGCCGCGCCCCGACGTGCGGCCCTACGAAGCAGATCTCGATGCGGGGATTGGCCTCCTTCATGGACCGGGCCAACCCGCAATCTTTCACGAAGCCTGGGGTCGACGTGAACAGCACGACGAACTCGAAATCGCTCGCCATCGCGGTGACTTGCGCGGGCGTGATCTTGTGAGGTGGCGCGTCGACGACCTTGCTGTCTTCGAGCATGCCGGCCGGGTAGCACAGCCAGACGGGATACCAGTAGGATTCAATCTCGCGGGTGGCGGGCCAGCGGGAACTCGCGCCGCCATCGAAGTTCTCGTACGACGGCGGGTTGAGGAAGAGCGTGCGTTTCGGCATGATCTAGCTGGAGCGCACGACCGCTGTGGCGTCGGTCAAACCGCAGTTTCCACTCTATCGCGGTGGATACACCGCCCGAACTCGAATCCCGTGCGATCGGCGGGATCTACGCCTTCGGGTGCGCCGAGTCGTACACCTTCATCAAGTGTTCCATGGAGAGTTGCGTGTATTTCTGTGTCGTTGAAAGGTTTGCGTGTCCGAGCAACTCTTGGATCGTGCGTAGGTCTGCACCCTCCGATAGGAGGTGCGTCGCGAAAGCGTGACGCAACGAGTGCGGGTGCAGTGACGGATCGTCGTTGAACTCTTGCGCGTACTTCTTGACGATCACCTCGACGCTCCTGACAGTCAACCGTCGCAATTGCCCGCCCCAGCGGTGCAGGAAGAGCGCTTGCACGCTCGACGGCGGCTTGAGTCCGGCGCGCACTTCCAGAAAACGATCCAACGCGTCCGCGGCCTTTTCGCCGAACGGCACTTGACGCTCCTTGCGCCCCTTGCCTCGGATGTTGAGCCAGCGTTCCGCGCGGTCGATGTCCGTGACGTTCAGTCCGACCAACTCGCTTACGCGCAGTCCGGTTCCATAGAGCAACTCCACGATCAGCCGGTCCCGAACGACCTTGTCCGGCGAACTATCCCGCTCGGGGTCGCTTTGCACGCTGTCGACAAGGCCGTTGGTCTCCTCGGCGGTCATGACGGGCGGCAGCTTCTTGGGAATCTTCGGCGCCGCGACGCTGCGGGCGGGGTTCTTGGGCAGGCCCTCCTCTTGAACCAAGTAGTCGAAGAACCCGCGCAGGGCGGCCAGCCTCCGGGCCATCGTCGTCTTGGAAATGCCGCGCTGCATCTCCTCGGCCATGAACTGGCGGATCATCAGTCGGGTAATCTCTTCGACACGCTGGTTGACTTCCCCGCCCTTGGTGAAGTGGGCGGCGAAGATCTCGAGATCCTTGCCGTAATTCCGCACGGTGTGGGCGGATGCGTTCCGAATCCGGAGCGAACGCAGATAGCGTTGGGTCGCTGCCGCGAGGGCGCTGTCAGGCTGCTGCTGAGTTGACATCGAGGAATTCGTCCAAGGCCGCGAGGCCGATTTCGCACTGGCGCATGCGTCGCTCGCGTTTGCGTCCGCGAAACTCGCGCCGCATCTCCGGCGACGGAGGAGGCAGGAGGTCGAAGGTGATGTTCGCCGGTTGGTAGTTGTCCGCGCTCGCGCCGGAAATGTATTGGCAGAGTGACCCGTGGGCCGTCTCGCGCGGCCACGTATGCGGTTGTCCGCCAACTGCCAAGCAAGCGGCGTTCCAGCCCGCAATCAATCCGGTGGCCATGGATTCGACGTAGCCCTCCACTCCCGAGATCTGGCCGGCGAAGAGTATGTGGGGATGGTCGTGCCACTGGAGCGTGGGCCTGAGCAGGGCCGGGGCGTTGATGTAGGTGTTGCGGTGGATCTGGCCGTAGCGCAAGAACTCCGCCTTCTCGAGGCCCGGAATCATTCGCAGCAAGCACTTCTGCTCGCCGTACTTCAAGTGATTTTGGAACCCGACGATGTTGTAGGAATCCGCGCGGGCGTCCTCTTGGCGTAACTGGACCACGGCGTAGGCGCCCTTGCCCGTGCGCGGGTCGCGCAAGCCTACCGGCTTCATGGGGCCGAACCGCAAGGTGTCCGGTCCCCGGCGGGCCAGTTCTTCGATCGGCAAGCAGCCCTCGAAATAGTTGGGGTTGTCGAAGTCCGGCGACCCGTGCTGCTCTGCCGCCCGCAGCGCGTTCAGAAAGTCTTGGTACTGCTCCCGCGAGAACGGGCAATTGAGGTAGTCGTCGCTTCCGTCGATGGAGTGACCGTACCGGGACCCCCGGAAAGCAACGCTCGTGTCGATGGTCTCGGCGTCGACGATCGGGCTGATGGCGTCGTGAAAGTAGAGTCGTTCGCGGCCCGTGCGCCGGACGATGGATTCCGCTAGTGCGTCACTTGTCAGCGGTCCGGTCGCGACGATCGCGATAGCGTCTTCTCCGTCCGGCAAGTCCGTGACTTCCTCCCGTCGAATCTCGATCAAGGGCTGGGCCTCCAGCTCGGCCGTCAAGCCTGCGGCGAATGCGCTGCGATCGACGGTGAGGGCCGTGCCCCCGGGAATCCTCGCCTTCGCGGCGACCCGCATGGATACGGATCCCATACGCCGCAATTCCTCCTTCAAGAGCCACGGAGCGCTTCCGCGCGTCTCGGTCTTGAGCGAATTGCTGCAGACCAATTCGCCGAAGGAGTCAGTCTGATGGGCCGGCGTGGCTTGGCCGGGACGCATTTCGTGCAGCAGCACGCGCAGTCCGCGCTTGGCGACCTGCATCGCGGCCTCGGGGCCGGCCAAGCCGCCTCCGATCACGTGGATGAGCTTCGGGCTCACTGCGAGATTGCCGATGGCGCCGTCGTTGCGATTCGCTCTCCGAATGCAGGGAGCCGGTTCACGACGCGGGACGGGCTGACACTAAAAACATTCTAACGCACAATGGTTTGACCGCCCGGCGTCGCCGATCATGAGGCGGATTCAGCGCACGCCGAGAACCTGAGCGTGCCGACGCGCCCGTGATGCGGGGAGACCCGCTCGGCCGAAGCCGAGCTGTCCCGGAGCGTTGATCGAGATGGACTCAGGAAGCCTTGCTGGCTTCCTCGTCCTTCGTCGCCGACTGCTCTTCTTCTTCCCCGCCCTTGAGCGAGTCCTTGAACTGGCGGATGCCGTCTCCCAGGCCGCGCCCGAGTTCGGGGATCTTCTTGCCGCCGAAGATCACCAGAGCGATGACCAGGACGATAAGCAGCTCCTGCATGCCGATGGGGCCGAAGATTAGAGCCGCGAATGAGTCAATGAGTGCCATTGCTGTATTCGATTGTACTACCACATACGGATTCCGTCAAAACGAACCCGTTCGATTGGGGCGACTCAATGCAGCCACGGATCGCTGTCGTCGCTTCGATCCCGCATGTAGACCTCGAACTTCTGTCGCGCGCGACGCAGCTGCCGTTCCCGGCGCCGCCGGGCGAAGTCCCACTTCGGAATTTGGGGCAGGCCAGCGCTGCGCCTAACAAAGTAGTAACCCAGTGCCATGCCTGCCAGATGGACCGTGAACGCGGTCCCGGAGGGGTTGCCTCCGCGAGCGAGGTCTTGAACGGCTCCGAGCAGGTTGAGGGCCGCGTACGCCACGGCGACGATCCAAGCCGGCACGGGCAGAATGAACGAGATGAGAATCGGAGTCTGCGGATACTTGACGGCGAACGCCGTAACGACTGCCAAGACAGCGCCCGACGCTCCCACCGTCGGGACGTCAGCCGTTCCGGTGAACAGCCGGACCACAACGTCGACCAAACCCGCGCCTGCGCCGCAAATCAAGTAAAAGTGGAGGAACCGTTCGCCGCCCCAATCACGCGCCAACGTGCCGCCAAACATCCACAGTGCGAAGAGGTTCAGTCCTACGTGCCAGAGGCCGCCCGGATCGTGCAAGAACATGTACGTGACCGGTTGCCACAGGGCACCATGCACGAACATGTCCGGAGTCAGGCTGAGCCACCGGAACAGCATCGCGAGAGGCCCGATCCGAGCGGCGAAGGCGATCGCGAACACGAACCAGAGAATGCCGTTGATCCACAGCAGCTTCTTGAGCGAAGCCGGGTTTCGGGGGAGCATGTCGAATCCCGACGGCATGCCGCGCTGGCGGTATACGTACATGAACGCTCACTTACGAGTCTAGCGAACGTCCTGGCGCTCGTCGCGCTTCACCCCGACAGCGGCTCGCCAAGGCCTCGGCTAGAATGCCGCAATGAAGGGCGGTGCATGTTGAACCCGCAAGTTGCGATCCCGCGCGAGGAGCTCGCGGTCTTCTGTCGAAAGAACGGCGTCGTCCGGTTAGCAGTCTTCGGCTCTGCGCTACGGGACGACTTCGGTCCCGAAAGCGACATCGACGTGCTCGTGGACTTCGACCCCAGTCGGAGGCCCAGCCTGCTGGACCTTGTTGAGATCGAGAACGAACTGAGTGAGTTGCTGGGACGGGATGTGGACATGCTTACCCGTGCCTCTGTCGAACGCAGTCGAAACTACATTCGACGCAGATCGATTCTGGAGTCGACAGAGGTTGTTTACGAGGCCTGACAGAATGCACCGAGTCGAAGAGCTGCAAGTGGCGCGCGACGCAGACCATCACGGAAGACCGTCGCTCGCGATACGCCAGGCGATGTCAGCAGTAGACTCCACGTCCTTGCCGCTCTCCAAGGCCATTGTCGAACTAGCGTTCCCGTCGAGTCCCCGCTTGTAGACACCCTGTCCGATGGCCGCTGACCGAAACATGGAAAACGCCAGATAGAACTCCCAATTCTCGATTCCCGCCCGACCGCTCAGCTTGCAGTACTCGGCCAACTGGTCCCGATGCGAAGGTATCCCTGTCGCTTCGGGATCGTTTCCAGCAAGCGTCTGTGCTCGAGTGCTGGTCAGGAAGTGTGTCATCTGGTTGTACGAAAGATCAGCCAGAGGGTCCCCGAGCGTCGATAGCTCCCAATCCAGGACCGCCACGACCCGTGGCCGGTTTCGGTGCAGGATCATATTCCCGAGCCGGTAATCGCCATGGACGACACGAGTCGTCTCGTCGGCAGGCATGTTCTCCGGCAGCCACTCCATCAAGCGATCCATGGACGAGATCTTCCGTGTCTCCGATGCCGTGTATTGACGAGACCAGCGGCTGATCTGCCGAGCGTAGTAGTTCCCGGGCTTTCCGAACCCTTCCAAGCCGACCTCCTCGGGATGCACAGCATGCAACGCGGCTAGCACCCGGATGGAGTCCAGGTAGATCGACTGGCGATCGATGGGGTGGACGTTTGGCAACGTAGGCGAATGGAAGACTCGCCCGTCAACGTGCTCCATCACGATGAACGGAGTCCCGATCACGTTGCAGTCTTCGCAGAGCAGCAGCATCCTGCACACCGGTACGGCGGTTTCCGCCAAGGCCTGCATGACGCGATACTCGCGCTCGACCGCGTGTGCCGACGGCAGCAGCTTCCCGGGAGGCTTCTTGCGCAGGACGTACCGGCGCGAGCCGTCCTCGAGCAGGAATGTCGGGTTTGACTGGCCGCCCTCGAATTGCACGATCGAGCACGGCCCCCTGAACCCCGTCAGGTTCGTTGCGAGGTATCGCTGCAGAGCATCCTCGTCGAACCTGTGCGCCTCGCGGACGGGGGTGGTGATTGGCTGCGAATCCATCTCAGGGATTCAGTTCTGAGATTCTAGCGAAGGCAGGCACTCGGAACGCAACTCCGAAGGCAATCTCGGGCGGACGGCACATGCTCGCTACAGGGAGCCGATGGCTTGGTGGGCTTCGGGCTCCGAGCCTAGTCGCGGCGGGTAGTCTGAGCCATCGCCTCGCTGGAAAATGCTCCCAGCGTGTGCCGACCTAGCGCCGCCTGCCCGGTCACCGCTATCTCTGAGATCGGAAAACGCCGCCGCATCCGTGCGAGAATCTATGGCTGTTCGCAGTCGCCCGCACGGCTCCCGCGAGTTGTTGGCTGCGGCTAGAGTTCACCCGCCGAGCGAAGATTCTTCAAGGAGGTACCGCAGGACATGAGTTTCAGTTTGGAAGGCAAGGTCGCCCTAGTGACCGGCGGAGGGCGTGGCATCGGCAAGGAGATTGCCCGCCGCTTCGTGGACGCCGGGGCGGACGTCGTGATCGCCAGCCGGAAAATGGAGAATCTGCAGGCGGCCGCGGCCGAGTTCGAGTCGCTACCTGGCAGGGTTCTCCCAGTGGCTTGCAACATCGGCAAGCCGGATCAGATCGAGGCTGCTGTCGCGGCCACCGAGAAGAACTTCGGGACAGTCGACATCCTGGTCAACAACGGAGCGACGAACCTCGAGCAAGGGCCGTCCATCAACGTCACCGACGCCGCCGTCATGAAGATGGTCGAGATCAACGTCCTGTCCGCCGTTCGCTTCCTCCGCCTGACGGTTCCGAAGATGGTCGACAAGGGTGGCGGTTCGGTAATCAACATCGCGTCGATCGCGGGTTTGCGGCCGCAGAGGGAAGGGCTGCTCTACAGCTTCACCAAAGCTGGCCTGATCATGATGACCCGTACGTGGGCGGATGAATGGGGCCAGCATGGTGTGCGTGTCAATGCCATCGCGCCCGGTTTGGTGCGAACCGACTTCAGCTCGTTCTTCTGGCAGAAGCTCGATCCAGATGCCCAGTATCCGCCCACGCAGCCGATCAAGCGGCTCGGCGAGACCAGTGACCTCGGCGGGATCGCGCTGTACCTGGCATCGGACGAATCGTCATGGGTGACCGGTCAAGTGATGGTCATCGACGGCGGAGCGACAGCCCGCTAGACGCATCGATAGGATCAGACCTGCCCCTCACCGAGTGTGAAGTCCTTGCCGGCTCCCGGATGGTCTGCGATCGACGCTGGACGCTGAGCGGCCAAATCCGAGTCCCGCTGTAAAGCGAGACCCAAGCGCGAATCGGAGTGCAGGACACTGCGCCGAGCCGGTGCCCGTTTCCCCATCCTCTTGACGGGAACTGGAACTGGCGTCCCGCAGGATCGGAGGTGTTCCGCCAATCACTTGCTCGCAGTCCGCTCCCGTGCGAAGATAATTCACGGATCAATCGAACCGCAACGGGTGCGAGATTGCAGGGGTAGCACTCGACGTTGGGGGGCGTCGCGTCGCATGGCGCTAACTTCGCCGCCTCGCCCGACCTAGGTGTACCGTATGGCCAACCACATCTTCCTGATCCTGAAGAACCTCAGGCGCAACAAGCGGAGATCCGTGCTCACCCTTCTGAGCACAGGGATTTCCGTTTTCTTGATCGGATCGTTGATCTCGGTCTACGGCATGTTCTATCGGGACGAAGTGCGCGACGAGGCGGCCCTCCGTCTCATCACACGGCACAAGGTGTCGCTGACGCAAGCCCTTCCGTACTACTACCGAGCAAAGATCGAAGGGGTTGACGGCGCGGAGGTCGTCGTCCCGATGAACTGGTTCGGTGGCACCTACATCGACCAGCGGCCCGAGCACATGTTCGCCCGCTTCGCCGTGGACCCGGAGCAAGTCTTCGACATCTATTCCGAATACGAGGTTCGTCCCGAGCAGTTGGAAGCCTTCAAGCGCGATCGCCAAGGATTCGCCGTGGGCAAGTCGGTCGCCGACAAGCTGGGCTTCCGGATCGGTCAGAGGATCACCCTCAAGGGGGATATCTACCCCTTCGACCCGGAGTTCACAATTCGGGCGATCTTCGAGGGCCCGGACGACTTCCAATCCTTCTTCCACTTCAAGTACTTGGAGGAGGCCTTGCCCGAACTCGGCGGCATGGTTGGCGTGTTCGCGATCCGCTTGCGCGCCCCAGATGACGCATCGCGAGTCGCGCTAGCGGTGGACGAAATGTTCCGCAACTCTCCCGAGCCGACGAAAACGGAAACCGAAGCGGCGTTTCAGCTGGCGTTCATCAACCAAATCGGGAACATCAAGCTGTTCCTGCTCTCCATCGCTTCCGCGATCATGTTCACAATGCTGATGGTCTCGGCCAATACAGTTGCCATGTCGGTTCGCGAGCGGACGCAGGAGATCGGCGTGCTCAAGACGCTCGGATTCCCTTCCCGATCCGTGCTCGGCCTGGTGCTCGGCGAGGCGACCTTGATCGCCATCCTCGGAGGCGTGCTCGGGGTCCTTCTGACGGTCGGAGTGACCGAGGCGATGTCTGGTGTGATGGTGGGCTTCTTTGCCGGCTTCAGGCTTCCCGCTTGGGGTGTTCCGGTGTGCTTCGCCATCGCGCTCGTGGTCGGCTTGGGAAGCTCGGCGGTTCCGGCGGCGGTTGCGGCCCGCACCCGGATCGTCGACGCGCTGCGGCACACCGGCTGACCACGCGGAGACCACCGATGGCGATACCGATCTCCTATAACGTCCGGAACCTGAAGGTCCGCAAGGGCACGACCCTAATGACTGCCTTGGGCATCGCCCTGACAGTCGCGGTGCTTCTGGGCATTGGATCCTTGGTCGAGGGGCTGCGATCCTCCCTCAGAGTCACCGCGGATCCGCTGCACCTCATCGTGATGCGCCAAGGATCGACCGCCGAACTCGTCAGCATCGTTGACCGTGAGAGCTTCGACGTCTTGCGCTTCGACGACGGAATCGAGCAGCTTGACGGCGAGCCGCTGATCTCACACGAAGTCGTATCGGTGGTGAATCTCGGTCTGCGCGGCGACGAGCAGAACGTCTCGAATATCTCGGTACGGGGCCTTTCGCCGATAGGCGTGAAAATGCGCCAAGGAGCCGAGATCGTGGAGGGGCGCTGGTTTGAGCCGGGCAAGCGCGAGGTAGTGGTAGGCAAGGGCCTGCACGGCAAGCGCGAGGGGACGCTGGTCGGCGAGACCATCAAGTTCGGCCGCGGCGACTGGGAGGTCGTGGGGGTCTTCGAGGTGGGCCGCTCGGCCTTCAACAGCGAGTTCTGGACGGATGGCAACTTCGCCGCCGCGGATCTCGGTCGGGGAAGCACCCGCAGCAGCATCCTGATACGCGCCAAGGACGAAGCCGCGGCGGCGGCATTGATCAACCGCGTGGGCGACGATCAGCGCCTCGGCCTCGAGGCCGAGCGCGAAAGCGAATACTACGCCAAGCAAATGAGTACCGCCCAACCGGTGCAGAGCCTGGGGGTGTTCGTGGCCATCATCATGGCTGTAGGCAGTTGTTTCGCCGCGATGAACACGATGTTCGCGGCCATTGCCAATCGCGCCAGAGAGATCGGCGTGCTCAGACTCCTCGGGTTCTCGCGTTTCAGCATCCTGTCCTCGTTCATGCTCGAATCCCTCCTGCTCTCGCTTTTCGGCGGGGTGCTGGGCTGCTTGCTCGTCTTGCCCCTCAACGGACTGGAGGGTCGCATCGGCAACTTCGCTACCTTCGCCGAATCCACGTTCCAGTTCCAAATCACGCCGCTGTACTGCGGGATAGGCATTGCGTTCGCGGCGATCATGGGAGTTTTCGGGGGACTCGTGCCATCGGTGGTCGCCGCTCGGAAGCAGGTCCTCGCATCGCTAGCTGACGCCTGAGGAGTCGTTCGATGCCCGAAAAGTCCGAATTCAAGCAAGAACTCGACAGCTTGCGGATCGACCGCTCCAAGCGGACGCCAGCGCGGCGGCCCAAGGTTTCGGCGATCTGGATCATCGCTGGCATCGCGGTATTGGCTGCGCTCGGAGTCTGGCGGATCGCGAGTGCCCTGCTCGCCGCCACGGAAGTGGACATTCACCGCGTGACCGTGCCTCGCGCCGGTTCGTCCGGGCCCGCGATCGTCCTGCAAGCTGCGGGATACGTCGTGCCGCACTACCGAATCGAAGTCGCGTCCAAGGTGGTCGGACGGGTCAAGTGGATGGGCGTCGAGAAGGGCGACAAGGTCAATGGCGGTCAGGCCATCGTCCGCTTGGAGGACGAAGAGTATCAAGCGCGGCTTAACGAGTCGCTGGGCACGCTGGAATCTCTGAAGGCATCGCTCGCCGAGTTGAAAGCGGGGTCGCGCCCGGAGGAGATCGATCGCGCGGAAGCCGATCTGGCGGAGGCCAAGGCGCAGCTCGCCCAAGCCGAGATCGACCTTGGCCGCAACAAGCAGCTCCACGCCGACGGCGTCGTGTCGGAAGCGGCGTACGACGAATCGCGTTACCGCCACAGCGCGCTTGTCAACCGGGTCTCCTCTCTCGGCAAGACGCTGGATCTGCTCCGCTTGGGCCCCCGGCAGGAGGATATCGACTCCGGTATCGCGGACGTGAAGCGCGCCGAGGGCGCGGTGGCCTACAACCGGACTCTGGTTGCTGCGACGGTCATCCGGGCACCCGTCACGGGCACTGTCTTGGAGCGGAATGTCGAGGTCGGCGAACTCGTTACGACAGGCTTCGTCGGCGACCGCGGCGCGAAGGGCTACGTGGTAGCGATGGCGGACTTGCAGGACATCCAAGTGGAACTTGATATCAGCCAAGATGACTTCTCGCGGATCTTCATGGGCCAAAAGGCGGTCATCGCGACCGATGCGTATCGCGACCGCGATTACAGCGGCGAGGTGGTCGAGATCTCCCCGGAAGCCGACCGGCAAAAAGCGACGGTTCAAGTGAAGGTCCAGATATTGGAGCCCGACGAACTGATTCGGCCCGAGATGAACGCCAACGTGTCCTTCTTGGCAAAGGCCGATAGCGGGGCGGGCGGCGAGTCCACCGGCGCGACCGCGAGGGTGACGATTCCAGCCGCCACGATCGTGGACGGGAACAGCGTGTTCATGGTGGTGAGCGATCGGGCCGTGAGGCAGCCGATTCGCACGATGCGCACGACATCGGGAGGTGTCGAAATCGAGCAGGGCCTGTCTGGGGGCGAGGATCTCATCCTGTCGCCGCCGGCTGACTTGGAAGACGGTGACAGGGTGAGGCGGAAAGAAACATGAGCGATCACACGGCGGTTGCGCTGAAGAACGTCCGCAAGGAATACAAGCGGGCCGACTTCTCGGTACTCGCGCTAGACGAAATTACGCTCGATATCCGGCAAGGAGACTTCTTTTGCCTGATGGGTCCGTCCGGGTCGGGCAAGTCGACCCTGCTGCACTTGGTAGCTGGGATCGACCAGCCGACGGAGGGCACGCTTGAAGTCCTAGGCGATGCCATCGGCGAGATGACCGAACACGGCTTGTCCGCTTGGCGTGCGGAGAACATCGGCTACGTGTTCCAAACGTTCAATCTGATCCCCGTCCTGACGGCATGGGAGAACGTCGAGTTGCCCCTGCTATTGACGCGCTTGAGCAAGAAGGAGCGCCGGGACCGCGCCCGGAGCGCCTTGGAGATCGTCGGCCTGGGAGACCGGCTGGAACACCGCCCGAAGCAACTGTCCGGCGGGCAGGAGCAAAGGGTCGCTATCGCGCGAGCGCTGGTCACGGATCCGTCGATCATCCTCGCTGACGAGCCCACGGGAGAGTTGGATGCCGCGTCTGCCAAGGACGTGCTAGCCATCCTGAAGACGCTGAACGAGGATCATCACAAGACGATCATCATGGTGACCCATGATCCGCGGGCACAGCAGTACGCCAGAACAAGTCGTTACCTAGACAAAGGCAGAATGACCGCCATGCCGGACATGACGCCGACGCTCTAACGCCGTTGGAATTCCCGTTCGGACGCGCCGAGCGCACCTCGTTCCATCGCGCGCGGGCGGCGTGTATCCGGCGGCGCTGAAGTGTTGGAAACCGCAGCAGTCGACCGTCGACTGGTCACGTAGGATCGCGCCAGTGCCAGTTCGCTTCCGCACTCTCGGCTTCCTGTTCGTGCTCATGCTGATCACGTACTTGGATCGAGTGTGCTTCAGCACGACCGCCGGGCCCATGGCTAGAGAACTGGGGCTCTCGCTGGAGCAAATCGGACTAGCCGGGACATGTTTCGTGCTCGGCTATGTCCTATTCGAAATTCCCGGCGGGTGGCTAGCCGACCGGTTCGGGGCTCGCGCGATGTTGACGCGCATCGTGATTTGGTGGTCGGTCTTCACCGCCCTGACCGGCGCGGCGTGGAACTTGGGGTCGCTGGTGGCGATCCGCTTCCTGTTCGGTTGCGGTGAAGCCGGCGCCTTTCCGGGAGCGACTTCAGCGATTGCCCGCTGGTTCCCGCGGGATGAGTTCGCCCGGGCGCAATCGATCGTGATGGTCGGGAGCCGGATCGGGTTTGCAATGACCTCGTGGATCGTGATCGCGCTGATGACGAATCTCAGTTGGAGAGCGGTCTACTGGATCTTCGCGGTCTTGGGCTTGATCTGGTCCGTGGCGTGGTGGGGCTGGTTTCGAGACCTGCCCGACCAGCATGCAAGAGTCACCCAGCAAGAGCTGGCGTTGATCGGCTCGCAACGGGCAGATGCCGACCGCAAGTCCAAGATTCCGCTGGGAGCACTCCTCGCGAATCGAAACGTCTGGGCACTTTGCGCGATGTATTCGGGATACACGTGGGGCCTGTATTTCTACATCCAGTGGCTACCGACCTACTTGGAGCAAGCGCGGAATCTCGACCTGCCGGAGATCGGCCCAATGGCGGCTGCCGTGCTGCTTTCCGGGGCCGTAGCGAACGTGGTCGGCGGATGGGCGAGCGACAAGCTCGGGGAGCGCTTCGACCTCGCCGTGGCGCGTCGATTTCCCGCTGTCGCCGGATTGCTGGGAGCCGGGGTGTTCTTGGCACTGGCGGCAACGCTTGGCGACGACCGCCTGGCGCTCATATTTCTGGGGCTCAGTTTCGGCTGCGCGGAGTTGGTGCTGGCCGTGACGTGGGCGACGTGCTTGGATATCGGAGGCTCGGCCGCGGGCGTGATGTCAGGCACGATGAACTCGCTCGGTCAAATCGGCGGCGCGCTCGCGCCGTGGCTGATCGGTCTAATGGTGGACAGAACTGGTAGTTGGGAACTCCCGCTGCTAATCTCGGCAGCCTACTACGGAGTCAGTGCCCTGCTCTGGTTCCTCATCGATCCGAATCGACGCCTGGGGCTTGGTAATGCGCATGAAGCGGTTTGAAGACATGCCCTACGCCCGTCCGCCGGACGAAACTGACGTGAATCTCCGCGCCTACTTCGATGCGATGGACGTGACCAAGCTCGGGACTGTCGACCTCGATTGGAGCGATGAGGAACTGCGTCGCTGGGATGGGAATTTTCGCAACGACGGAGTTCTGATGATGGTCTGCTGCGACCGGGATGTGGAAATCGATGAGTATCGCCGTGTGCTCGGAGACTTCTTGGACTTCAAGAGAGCGATTGAGAATGCCGACCAGACGGAGCATTCCGCCTCGCGGTAGAGAATGGGGCTCGCTCAGCTGGATTCCACGACCAGACCGGGCGCGACCAACGCCGGATTCCAGTCCTCTTGACTGTTCGCAGGGTTTACACTGAGCCTAGGCTCAACGCTCTACAGCGCTTAACTCGATTCGACAGAACGATGCTCGCAGCCAACGGTTTCCGTCCCTTGCCGACGCGAGCGAGACCTGCAATGAAACTTACCCGTCGTAGCCACGCGACCCTAGCCCACATCCTGCTAGTTCTGCTGTTGACGCTCAGTTCGAACGCGGGCGCACAGATCTACGACCCGGTGCAGTGGGAACTTGAAATCGAGCCTGCGGAAACGGCGCCGGGTTCCACGGTTCTCGCGCGCCTCACGGCCACGATTGAGGATGGCTGGCACATCTACTCGACCACGACTCCCGAAGGGATCGCACTGACTCTGGAGATCGCCGAGTCCGAGGCGCTGGTGGACTGGCGACCGTACCAACCCAGTCCGGAAGTGGTGTACGACCCGAACTTCCAAGCGGATGTCGAGTGGTACACGTCGTCGGCCGAGTTCTTGTTCGAACTAGACCTCGCCGCTACGGCATCCGGTGGGCATGCAATCGAAGCCAAGGTGCGGTACGGAGCTTGCGACTACCGCCAGTGCCTGCCTCCGAAACGGAAGAGCGCGAACGCAGAAGTCCGGGTTGGACCGGATTTGGCCATCGCAGCTATGACGGTCCCTGCTGGATACCAGCCGGCACGACAGGTCGACCGTAGCGCACCAAGTTCAGGGGGATCGAGGGCTTCGAGCGGAGTTACCGAGGCATTGGGTTCAGACGATGTCGGCCTGGCGGGATTCTCGCTTCTCGCCCTCGGGTTCGGTCTCCTCGCGATCCTGACTCCTTGCGTGTTTCCGATGATTCCGGTGTACATGAGCAGCTTCATGGACGGAGGACAGCGTTCATGGGGTGCGACGATGCGGCAGGCGGGAACGTTCTGCTTGGGAGTGGTCATGCTGTTCACCGCTCTTGGAGGCGTGTTGAGCGCGATTCTCGGCCCGTTCGGATTGAGTCAGATTGGCGCGAATCCGTGGATCAATCTGCTCATTGCGGGCTTCATGTGCGTGTTTGCGCTGAGCATGCTCGGGGCGTTCGAGATATCGATCCCCAGTAGCTGGACTACTGGTGCGAGCGAGCGATCGGCCGGCACCGGTGTCGTTGCCACGCTGATGCTTAGCTTGGTCTTCACGCTGGCCTCGTTCGCCTGCACCGGGCCATTCATCGGCGCACTCCTGGCGGACTCCGTCTCGCGTGGCAGCGCGGCGTACTACCCGGTTCTCGGCATGGCGCTCTTTTCGACCGGACTTGCCGCGCCGTTCATGGCATTGGCCCTATTCCCCGCCCTCTTGACGCGATTGCCACGGAGCGGTGGCTGGATGGCAATGAGCAAGCGCGTAGTTGGAATCGTGGTCCTAGCCGTCGCGCTCAAGTACTGCGGAATCGTAGATGGGATGTTTGGGTGGGGGATCCTCAGTCGCGAGCGGTTCCTCGCGATCTGGATCGTCTTGTTCGCGGCGGCTGCGCTGTACCTGTGGGGCGTTCTGCGGCACCGAGACGATGGTCCGCCGGAAGGCGTTGGCTTGGTCCGCCTCGGCGTGGGAACGCTGTTCATGGCATTGGCGATCAGTTTGGTGCCGGGTATGTTCGGCGGAGGGCTAGGCGAACTGGAAGCCCACGTCCCGGAAGCGTCGGTGTCAGGCATGGCGACCGGATCCGATGGGCTTGAGTGGGCCAAGGACGACTACGAGGGTGCGTTCGCAAGGGCGCAAGCGGAGGGCAAGACGCTCCTAGTGAGCTTCACCGGTTACGCTTGCTCGAACTGCAAGTGGATGAAGGCGAACATGTTCACGCGTCCCGAAATCGTCGATCTAGCAAAGCAGATGGTGCTTGTCGAACTCTATACTGACGGATTCGACGAGGCCAGCGAACGGCACCAGCAGATGCAAGTGGACAGATTCCAGTCCTCGGGGATTCCGTTCTACGTGCTGATACAGCCTGACGGTTCAGTCGTCGCGACATTTGCAGGGCAGACTCGAGATACCGAGGAGTTTCGGGAGTTCATGCAAAGCGCATCGTGACTCGCGCCGCGCTTGATCTGTTGAGCATGATTGGTCGAGCCTGGCATCGTCCGAGTGCAACCCGCTCGTGGTCGACATCCAATGCCGGGAATGCATGGCGGGCGATTTGTCGGCGATCGTCGGATTGCTGGTTTCCACCCATCGCGACATGGGCGCAACCCCCGCGTTCGCCTCTGACTCGATGGCTACGATTGGCAGTCCTGCTCGCCGCGTCTGCAGCCAGTGTCTATCCGCAAGGCTCCAGCACAGACACCGGCCAGCAGCTCTTCGACAGCTTCTGCTCGGCGTGCCACCAGTACGACGATCAAGGCATGGGCGAGGCCCCGCCGCTCGAAGGAGCGCCGTGGGTCACCGGACCCGCCGAGCGTCTGATCCGCATCATCCTCCACGGCGTCTCGGGCCGCATCGAGATCGATGGCAAGGTCTACGACCGCGAAATGCCGGGTTTCGGCCGGGTTCTCTCCGATCAGGAGACAGCGAGCTTGGCAAGTTACGTGCGCAAGCGATTCGCGAAGGTGACCACTCCCATCACGCCCGCCGAAGTCAAGAGGGTCCGGGAGCAGCAGGCTGAACGAACCACTTATTGGCCCGCCGACGAGTTGCTCGAGATCCGCTAGTCGGCGTACTTGCGGCCCAAGCCGAATTCGTTGCCGACGCGGATCACTTTGCCGTTGCGGACATGGACTTCCACGTACTTCGAGCCACTGACCGGTTCGCCGGTCTCGTCCCGGAGGGTAGCCGCGAGCTTCTTCGTCTTGACATCGAAGACATCCGGCGTATGGCTCCATGCGTACTTGCCGTCCAAGCTGAACGCCACCCAGCCGTGGCCGCCCTGCGACAGTTCGACATGGCCCTTGGGCGCCGGCGGCATCTTGGTGGCGTCGAAGATGAAGAGCTTCTGGCCCTTCTGATCGCTGATCCACAATTCGGTTTCGTCGGGTGTCATGCCCGCGCCGTGCGTCCTGTGGGGAATCTTCTCCTCCCCGGCGAAGACGCGGTGGATCGCCTTCCCTGTCTTCAAGTCGACCACGTCGAATCCAACGTGGTTGCCTAGGCAGACATACGCGTAGCGTTCCCGGCTGTCAATCGTGTACGGGAAGATGCCCCGCTCCCCGACATCCTTCACCTGCATGACGAGTTCGTCGGTCGAGGTGTCGAACACGGAGAGTGTCGTCGTCGTTCCGAGGTAGACCTTCGTGCCCGAAAGGTTCACGATGCTGTTGTGCGCCTGCGGGCCGACCTTGATCCGCTTGAGGAGTTCGCCCGTCTCGCCGTCGACGACGAGGAACCCGCTGTCATCGCCCTTGTACCACCAGCCTGTCGGGACGTAGATCTTCTTGCCGTCAAGCGTGACGGAGGAGCGGTCGCAGCCGGCATCGTAGACTTTCTCCCAGACCGTCTTTTCCGTTTCGAGGTCGAAGCGGCCGAGCCTGTGATTGGTGGAGGAGTAGTAGGCGCTGTGCTGCTTGAGGTTGGCGGCGAATCCTCGCAGGCCCTCCTCGAACACCGGCACGTCGATCCGTCGCAGGAACTTGTGGCCGTTGTCGATGTCGAAGATCAGGATGCCCGGCTTGGACCGCCCTTCCTTCTGCGCGCCGTCCGGCATGCTCAGATACAGCAGCCGCTGGACTTCGCCGGAGTTCGCCATCGCGAGCGCGGGCAAACCGACACAGAGGACGAATAGGAACGAAAGGCGTCGCATGCTCAGGATGGTACTAGCGGTGCTGCAGGGTGTCAACCGAGGGCCACGGCCCTGCGACCCGCGATACAGCGGCTCTCACCTCGTAGCATCCGCTCTTCCCTGTTCGATCCGACCCTGCGGGGGAGCCCGCAAGTGATCCGAATCGGTCGCCGTTCCTTCCGGCCTGCCCTCTCTGTCCTCATTCTGTCGAGCGCCTCGATCGCCGAGGAACGCACCCATCGTCTCCAGAGCGACTACCAATCCGGCGAAACGCTGGTAAGAACCGTGACGCCCCGCGAGATGGATGGCACGCGACCCTTGCGAGCCCTTTACGTCCTACCTGTTGAACGGGGCTTGGAATCGCGCTGGGGGGACGCGTGGACCGAGGTTCGAAAGGTGGATTTAGCAGACCAGCACGGTCTGGTTGTGGTCTTGCCGACTTTCTCGGCGCTGCCTTGGTACGCCGACCACCCCACGAACCCTGAACTGCGCCAGGAAAAGTACTTCGTCGAAGCGGTGGTGCCGCTAGTGGAACGGAACTATCCGGTCATCCGTGACCCGGACGGACGGTTGCTGGTGGGATTCTCGAAGTCGGGCTGGGGCGCATGGTCCCTGCTATTGCGGCACTTGCACCTGTTCGGCAGGGCGGCGGCTTGGGACGCGCCGCTGATGCAGTCGACTCCGAATCGCTTCGGCATGGGCCCGATCTTCGGTTCCATCGAAAATTTCGAGCGATACAGAATCTCTCGGCTGCTGCGGAAGCACGCGCCCGAGCTACAGGGCTCGAAGCGTCTGGTGCTCACTGGCTACGCCGGTTCGTTTCGCGCGCACCACATCAAGACCCACGCGCTCCTCAAGGAGCTCGGGATTCCACACGTGTATCGGGACGGTCCCCAGCGCGATCACCGCTGGGAGTCGGGCTGGCTGGACGAGGCGGTCTCGCTGCTGTTGGGTGAGTGATTCGCGGGCACGGTCAACGGATTCCGCGCGAATACGTACTCTTCTACCGGTCGCCCACCTTGCACGTGCTCGACCAAGATCCTTTCCAGCACCTTGCCTCGCACGGAGTGGTACCAAGTTCCTTCCGGGTAAACCACCGCGATCGGGCCCCGCTCGCAGACGCGCAGGCAGTTCACCTTGCTGCGAAAGGCGCAACCCTCCCCGCGGGCCAGCCCCAATTCGTCGAGGCGGTCCTTGAGCCGTGTCCACGCCTTGACGGTGACGTTGCGCGGAGCGCACTTGGGCTTCGACTGATCAGCGCAGATCAGGATGTGTCGCTTGTATGGGCCGGTGGGCACCTTGAGGGGCCGCGGCATCAGGCCGCTCCGATCAAGCCGTGCAACTCTCGCGTGAGTCGCTCGACATCGCTGGGGAATCGACCCGCGAGATTCTGGTTCTCATGCGGGTCTGCTTGAATGTCGAACAACATCGGCTCCGCTGCGGAATCGCCTCCCGGATAGACCGGATGGCCGCTCCCTGATGGCGCCTTGCCCCCTGCATAGCCCCGGATCAGCTTGAGCCGCCCGTCCGAGATGCATCGCCACGGATCGAGACCGCTCATCAAGAACTCGCGATGGGAGTCCGAGGAACCGTCGAGCACCGCCCGTAGGGACCTGCTGTCCATTGAGTCCGGGATGCCGACGCCAGCGAAGTCGAGGAAAGTCGCGGCTAGATCCATCAGGCTAACCAACGCCGCAGTCGAGGCACCTTGGCGCACGCCCGGACCAGCGACCACGAGCGGAATCCCCACCGAGGCTTGCTGGGGAAGTCGCTTCATCCAGAGGTCGTGGTCGCCGAGCATCTCGCCGTGATCACTGGAGAAGACCACGAGCGTGTTCTCGAGTTCGCCACGTTCCTCGACCGCTTCCAACAGCGTGCCCAGCCAAGCGTCGATGTTCTCGATCATCGCCGCGTAGTTGCGACGAATCTCGACATGCTTTTCGGGCGTGAACTCCGTGCTTCGATTCGGCTGCGGGAAGTCCACGTCGCGATAGAGACCGTCCATGCGCTTGGTGACATCGACCGGCTCGTGCGGACCGGCGAAGTTGACTGCAAGATGCCACGGTTTCTCTGAAGGGGCTTCGCGGAGCAGCCGGACGCCTTGCGACCCGATCCAGTTATCGCAATACGACTCTTCGGGAAGCGGGGTTGGAAATGTCGCGGCGAAGGTTCCGATCTCGCGACGCTTGCCGAAATCGTCTCTGTGCGTCTCCACGCGACCCGTCGCATGCAGGTGTGCGGTGTAGGGGTCGCAAGGCTCTTCCATGCCCCAGCGGATTGCGTCCCACTTCCCTGCACTATCGATCCCGGCCGAGAACCCCCACTCGGGGAGCAGGTGCTGGCCTTCGACACCCCAGCTGGGCTCGGGCTTGTGAAGGTCGAACTTGCCGCAGCCCATCACGTGATACCCGGCGTCGCGGAGCAGCGAGTAGTAGGTCGTTTGATCGAGAGGGTAGTTGAGGCTGTTGTCGGGCACGCCGCACCGGTGGTACTCGATGCCGCCCGCCAGGCAGGCTCGCGAAGGGGCGCACAGAGGAGAGGCGCAGTAGCAGTTTTCGAATCGCATTCCGCGTGATGCGAGCGCGTTGAGTCGCGGCGTGCGCACCGGAATCTGAGGATTGAGTCCGGTCCAGTCGTAGCGCAGTTGATCCGGCACCACCAGCAGGATGTTCGGTGGCCGCGGGGGCGTGGAATCCTCGGAGGGGGCGCAGGCTGAGCTGAGCGCGCCTGCTGCGCCCGCAAGAAAACCGCGCCGAGTGAGTCTAGGCATCGTTTACGAGTTTACTCGCCAGTCCGTCTCGCTTCGTCGAATGCGACGGGCGTCGGAGCACTGCCGGCATTCGTCGTCGACCATGAACTGTCAAGCGCAATGTCCGGATGACGCTAGGCTCCAAGCGCCGAGGCGGACTGAATCCGCAATGAATCCTACGCCAACTGCTTTTGCACGAAAACCTGGCTCTCGGTGTCGCTTGCGACGGCTTTGAAGACACCTCACCTACTCAAGCGGCAGTTGAGGAAGGCTCCGCGCTCGGGTGGGGCGGGACTAGAATGGGATTCCATGAGTCTCCGTTTCGTCCTAGTCCTAGCCTTGTTGCCGCTAGCTCAGCCGACCCTTGCAATCGACAAGCCGAACGTCTTGTTTATCGCAGTTGACGACTTGAACGACTGGGTGGGCTGCTTGGGCGGGCATCCGCAAGCGAAGACTCCCAACATCGACGGTCTTGCGAGCGGAGGCGTCTTGTTCGCGAACGCCCACACTGCAGCCCCGCTGTGCAATCCGTCCCGGACGGCGTTGCTGTTCGGCAAGCGACCGACTACGACGGGAGTGGTCGGCAACCGAGACGACTGGCGAACCTTCGAATCGCTGTCTGGATCGGAGTCCATACCGCAGTTCTTCCGCCGCAACGGCTACTTCACCGCAGCTGCGGGAAAGATATTTCATGCGAATCACGGAGGCTGGCGCGGTGCGCTGACGCAAGCCGAGGGGGCGCCGTACGCTGGTCGTAGCGGCTTCGGACAGCCGGATGCATGGGACGAGCGGTTTCCCGCGAAGACCATCCAACTCCCCGTGGCTCCCGTACTGATCGGGACTCATCGGAACGGCATTGACCACCATTGGGATTGGGGGCCGATTGACTTCAAGGCGGACCTCACCGAAGACGGACAGACCTCCCGATGGGCGGTGCGGCAACTGCAGGCTCGGCACGAGAAACCGTTCTTTCTGGGAGTCGGGATCTATCGGCCGCACGATCCGCAGTACTCGCCGAGCGAGTACTTTGCTGAACACCCGCTGGAGAGCGTGGAATTGCCCACGATCCTAGAGACCGATCTCGACGACGTGCCCGAGATTGCGAAGCGGTACGTGCGGGCGAGCAACAACTACGAGGCCATGATCCGGAAGCACAATGCGCTTCGCTCTGCCACGCAGGGATACTTGGCTGCCGTGACTTTTGCCGACGCGATGGTCGGGAGGGTGCTGCGCACCCTGCGGGCGAGTCCGTACGCGGACAGCACGATCATCGTGCTGTTCTCCGACCACGGCTATCACATTGGAGAGAAGCAGAAGTACCACAAGAGCACGCTCTGGGAGGAATCGACTCGAGTTCCCCTGATCGTGGCCGGGCCGGGCGTGTCCGCTGGAGGTTCCGTTTCGCGGCGGGCGGTGAGCCTGATTGACGTTTACCCGACACTGGCCGCGTTGGCAGGGCTCGCCCCACCCGGTGGCTTGGACGGCGAGAGCTTGGTACCGCTGCTGCAGGACCCAACCGCCGAGAGAGCGCAGCCCGCCCTCACTAGTCGCCAAGGGCAGCACCATGCCATCCGCACGGACCGCTGGCGGTACATTCGCTACGCGGACGGCGCCGAGGAGTTGTACGACCACGATTCCGATCCATCGGAGTGGCGCAACCTCGCCGGTGAGGCGGTCCACGGCGAGACCAAGCGCAAGCTGGCTGCCGAATTGGATCGACTGCTGCGGTAACCGGCGCGAGCAGCGTTCACGCCCTGCGTTCGGATCGACGCAAGAGCGTTGAGTCAGTGAACCACCGGGCCGGGAGGGTCGTCTGATCCGTAGGGGTCTTCAGCCTCCCGCTGGTTCTTGGAGACGATCGCGGCGATCAGTCCGACCAAGACCAGAACTCCGATTCCGATCATCCCCTCAACACTCCTCCACGCGATCAGCAGTCCGCCCAGCATGGAGAAGAGCAAGACCGCGGCAACAGCGCGAACCACCGTCTTCCAAATGGAGTTATCGGTTTCGGAGAGGTCGTCGTCTTCGGGGTAGTACCCGTCCTCTTCCCAATCCCCTCTCACGCCGACTCGTTCCTGTCTTCCCTGCCCGCGTGCGCTAGGCACCCTCTCGGGAGCATGTACTCAGTACTCTTTGCCGGTGTAAAGTCCGGCGACGAAGCTCTCGTAGCCGTTGTACATCAGCGTGGGGCGTCGCTCGCCTGTCGGAACGATGCGTTCCTGAGCCTGCGACCAGCGCGGATGCGGCTTGGTGGGGTTCACGTTCGAATACCAGCCGTACTCGGTTGGCGCGGCTTTGTTCCACAGCGTCGGGGGCCGCTTCTTGGTGAACTCGATCTCCACGATGGACTTGATGTTCTTGAGGCCGTACTTCCACGGGATGATAGCGCGGATCGGCGCGCCGTTCTGCTTGGGCAGCGGCTTGCCATATAGGCCGGTGCCGAAGAGCGCGAGCTCGTTCATGGCCTCGTCGATCGTCATGGCTTCTTGGTAGGGCCAGTCGTAGTGCGGTTGCGAGACGATGCCAGGCATCTCCTTGGGGCGGAAGGCCGTGACCATGCGCATGTACTTCGCTTGCGGCTTGGGGTCGACCTCCTTGATCAGGGCTGACATCGGAAACCCGGTCCACGGCACGGCCATCGACCACGCCTCGACGCAACGGAACCGGTACAGGCGCTCCTCCAAGGGGAATCGCCGCACAAGGTCATCGAAATCGTAGGTCTTCGGGTTGTTGACCAAGCCCTTGACCTCGACCTTCCAAGGATCGATCTTGAAGCGATCCACCTCGAGCCGGACCCGCATCTTGTCGAGCGTGAATTCGTAGAAGTTGTTGTAACTGGTCGCGACCAGTTCCGCCGTGAGCGGACGATCCAACGTGTACTTCGAGTTCCGCTCGGCCGGATACAGCGCATCCCCCTCCGCGGCTGCGGAAAGTCCGTTCGCCAGCAAGCTACCCGCTCCCGCGAACCCCATGGCGCGAATCAGGCTCCGGCGGCTCTGAAAGTGGCTCTCAGAAGTTGCTTCGGATTCGCGCAACTCCCAACCTTGGGGAACCTTGACGAGCATTCCTACCTCCCGGCCACGCCAGTACCGGATATGTCATTCCAGCGATGGCGATGCGTCACTCAGAGTAACACACGAAAGATGTTCCGAGACGGCGAGGAACTTCGCAAAACCAGTGATCATGCAAAGGGATTCCGACTTGACGCCGACCTCGCATCAGACCGCTAAGAGCCTGTTGCGAAAGTGCCAGCCTCGGTGTCGAGAGTCGATTCTGGACGTTGAGCGAGTCCCAAAGGGGTCTATTGCGCCCTTCGGAGGGCGGTTTTCCCTCATTCCGAGGTATTTGAGCTCTGACACGGCAGGCCCTTGCGACGGGTCGGACTTTTGCAACAGGCTCCTAAGCAATGCGTCAGGCTCGATCCGAATCATCGACCCGGTACGCAATTCTCGGCGAGCGAAGTCACCGCGAAAGAACCGCTCCGCATGCGAGGCTCGCCCGCCTTGCATCGTCGGCCTTGCAGTTGGGCCGAACCGTGGTCACGCGTCAACGCGATCCGCTAGAAGGGCTGGGCCCCGATCGTGCCGTGCAAGAGCGCGAGGTAGTCTTGGCTGCGCTTGCGTTCCATCTCCTTGCGGATGAATGCCTCGCGGTCGGGCAATCCGAGCCTTGCCGAAATCTCTCCGGTCTTGTCCGTTGAGCGCATCGCGGCAACGTGCTCGAGAATGCGCTCGCAACGGCGAACCGCTTGCGACCTCGCGGCATCGAGCCTCTCGTAGTACCAGTCGCTGGCAAGTACCGCCTCGCGCGTGAACATGCTGCGGAACTCCGGAGAGCTGGCGAATAGGCCGTCGTGCTCCCCGAAAGCCATGATCGACAGGAGTGCCTTGACCGGCGGGCAAACGGCGTCGGCGGACCCGTCCTCGAAGTACAGCCGCGCCGTGATGGCGTGGGCCTCGGTGATGTATCGCACGCCATCCGCGAACGCAGCTGCGTCTTGGCTTTCGGGCCGCAGCACTTGATCGTCAAACACTTTCAAGGGGTTGTCGAAGACCCGTGCAAGGAAGCGCCTCACGAAGGCGGCATTGATTCGATAGCCCAGTCGGCTAGCCAGCACGGGGCCGTTCTCGTCCTCGTAGTCGTCAAGGCGTTCCAGCAGTCCGTCCGCGATCAAGTAGCGCGGGTCCCGCTCTTCCGCCGACATCCGACACCAGATTTCCGGGACGAGCAGGCTGATGTCGTGCATCATCCTGACGTTCGGGCCGATATGCCCGGCAGCCGTGGAGAACCCGCCCAGTCCGGTGAGGGCGTAGCCGACGAAAGCAGCGTTCAGATCCGCAGCCGGTCGCAGGGCGTTGAAAGGGCCCTTCGTGAGAGCGCCCTCGCTACCGAACCCGGTCGTCGATGGGCTCTTGCCCGTCAGCGAGGCGATGAAGTCCATCAAGAGTTCCGGCAGTTCTTGGTAGTGGATCGGGTTGTACACGGCCAGCCCGCGGATGCCGGTCGCCGCGTCCGGCGGGTTGTTGCGACGCCCGATCAGCACGGAGTTGACGGGCAGATGCACGGGCTTGCCTGCCGGGATTTCGCGGAACAGGCGAACGCCCATCTCCGCCGCATGGCGATCAACCGGAGATTCGATGTCGAGACGATTCTGCAGGTACCGCGGGTTCTTCGTCGGCCGCCCGTCGACGATGCGCGGATTCGCGGAGCAGACCGTGACCCCGTTCTCCGATTGGCCTGCCTGCCGCAAGAACTCTCGCATCGGCTCCGTGAACAGGTCGAAGTCCGCCACGCGCTGGGTCATCGAGCGAACCTGAGCCGCATCGAGAGGCTCGAAATTCGACAGGAAGACGCCACCACGAGCGATATCAGCCTCCGTCCGCTTGTCGAGGCCGCGGTAGATGGCGTCGTCCGGCCGTTGAAAGAGTCGGAACTCGCAGTTCTGGGCGAACTTCACGCTGTTCGCTGACGCTAGCCCTTCCGCGAGACCTGCCAGGTGCCGCGTGGGCACGACAGTGGACGCGCTGATGTCGTCCTCGGTTTGCAGCTTTTCCGCCGAGAGGAAGTCTTGCCGACACTTGAACGTCCTCCACGTGTTCTCTCCGAGCAGTCCGACGCGGAGGTAAGTGCCGACCAACTTGCGATCATCGTGCTTGAGCTCGT
This sequence comes from Bryobacterales bacterium, assembly GCA_965242625.1. Lineage (GTDB taxonomy): Bacteria > Acidobacteriota > Terriglobia > Bryobacterales > UBA6623 > VXMF01. The sequence goes on from CBDEST010000005.1 coordinate 4,777,026, forward strand.
GACCGGGGGAACCGTTGAAGATGTCGACGAAGAAGTGATCGCGCCAATTCGGCCCCCACTCCGGGTTGTAGAACCTCTTGATTATCAAGACGATAGCGTACACATGGTTCGGAATCGCATCAAGCCACGCGTTGAATTCGCTGGTGTAGTCGCTTGAGGGCGTGAGGAGCTTGATGACGCTCCCGAGGGAGCGCTTGGAACTCAGCACCGGGCGGCTGTCCCGTTCCCGATAGACCTCCCGGACCTTGGAATCGGAGGGCCAGCGGTCCGAGTAGTCCCGGTCGAAGATATCTTGCGCCGCGTCTAGGTCGCTCTTGATGTCGGCTACGAACACCGGTCCGTAGAGCATGTAATCCCGCAGGGACTTGCTGATCTCGCTCTTGCCGCCGCCGCTGACGGTGCATGGCTTGTGGCAGAAAACGCCTTCAGGACGAGTTCCGCGCAAGCGCCAAGAAGGTGCCGCGGGATGCTTTTCGACACGGATGCGGTATCCGGAGGGCACCATGTAGATCTTGCTCGGATCGAGCGGCAGGGACTGGTCGCGGCCGTCCTGCTGCCAGCGGATGTCCTGAGTCCGCAGGCTCACGGTCGCGCTCTCCGGAATGTAAACGAGATCCTCGAAGTCCCGATCCATCCCGTAGCCTTCGGGTCTGAGATCGATCGTGTCCGCGTACTCGCGTCCCGCTTCAGCGAGCGTTAGTGAACTGTACTTGCCCGCATTGACTCGATACTCGTAACCGAGGTTGTACGTCGCGAACGCGATTGCACCGCCGGCATGCTCTTCCTCCGCGTTGCCGAGCAAATTCGCGGCGTAGCTGAGCTGGGTCTTGACCTCCTTCTTGCAATAGCCGTAGTAGTTGTCGGAAATCAGCGTGACGATGACGCCCTCGGTGGTTCGACAGGTTGCCTTGAAGGGCTTGCCTTCGTTGTAGAGCTCGGTCTCGTCGCTCCAGCACATTCCGTCGCGCCTCTGGCGCTCGGACGCTTCCGATTCGTGCGGCAACCCGACTTGCTTTTTCGTGATGCGCTCCAAGTGCGGAGCCAGGATGACCGCGCCCGTGTGCCCGCTCCACCCCTCGACATCCAAGCCCGCGTCGTTTTCCGGAAGGAACGGATCTCCCGCGTTCCCGAAGATGGACTCGACGAAGTCGAGATTGGATACCAAGCCTCCCGGCGCGAAGAAGCGCGTTTCCATCCTCAGTTCGTGCGCGAATCCCGGCACGCCCGGCGAGACAAGAGGCCTGAGCAGTAACGAGACGATGCTGCTGGCGTCCGAATCGAAGGGCAGTCGGCAAACGTCGTCGGGCGGGTTGAGACCGATTCTGAGCAGTTCCGCGAAGGTTCGCTTGGGCACCGCTCGCTTGTCCGCGGGCACGGGCAATCCGCCCTCGGCGACATGGAACGTCCCCTTTGTCGTACGACGGTCGTTACGCGGGTTATGCAACACCCCGTTCGCAACGCGATAGGAGTGGAGGTACGGGGATGTGAAGACATCGCTGTTCTCCGGGAGGGAAAGCTCACGGGCCATCCCATGGCGGTCAACGACCAAGGTCCTGCCCGGGAGCCACTGCCGACTCCCCATCCCGACATCCTGAAAGTGCTTTGAGAGGAATTCCTCGATGCGCTGATCTGCGCCGCAACGATGGTCGATCAGCAATCGGGATTGCTCACGGTAGAGGTTCAGGATCCCTTCGGCCGAACCGGTGACTTCCGTGTCCGCAGTTCCCAAGCCGCAAGCTGCGAGGCGCAGCCTGACGTATTCGCGCATGATGCGCCGGTCTTCAGCGCGATCCGTCGCGCTGGACGCCGGATCAAAGCCGTAGGCTCGCTTCAGGTCCATGTGTTGCCAATCCCTTCGCAGGTGATGCGGCACTGACACCGTCACCACTACCTCGCTTCCAACACCGCTGTCCGATAAAGGTGCTAGCGGGTCGAACGACCAGCAAGCCCGGACGGAGGCGACGTGGCCAGCGGCTTAGCGACACTCGCTCCCCAGCAGGGGTTCGGCGCACCGGTCGGCACCGTGCCGCATAACCATCGTATCCGCCCCGGTCCAAGCGGTCGGTTGGTCGTTCGTTCCGTGCGCAGACGCTGGCTAGCGAAGCGCAGATCCGCCGCTGTCGAGATTGTCTATTGGCGGTGTTGGCGGTGAAAGCCCTTCGACTTCAGCCGAATCCGGTAAAGGCTCCGGTCGATCGTCACGTAGAGGGTGCTGGAATCGTCACCCAAGCCGAATTCGACGTTACTCGGCAATCGACTCGGTGCGGGCGGGGGCTCCTCGAGCTTCTTCGCTTCGGTCTCGGTGAACGGAACCTCCTCGACGTTCGCTCCGGCGCCGGTCGGAATAAACGCGATCTCCTCCCCGGATGGACTCAAGACAAGGATCCCCGGCTTGGAGGGTTCGCGTGCGGTGAGGTACAAGTTGCCTTGATCGTCAACGGTCATTCCGTCGCAGCCGAATTGCGGTCCGAAGTCGTATAAAGTCCTTCGTGGGCCGGACACGAGGCCATCGGCTCCGAGTGGAAACGCGTAGATCTTCATCGGGCCTCGGCTGCCCGGTTCGACCCCGGGCATGCCATCGCTGCCGTTGTGGGTCTCCGCGACATAGAGAGTCCTCCCGTCGGGGCTCAGAGCCAATCCGTTCGGCTTCATTAGGTCGCGCGTGATTTCGACGACTTCGCCCGCCGGTGTCGTTCGGTAGACCGCTCGCCGCTCGAGTTCGCGCGGCTCGTGACCGATGTAGCGCGGGTCGGTGAAGTACAGGTTGCCGCTGTCGTCCACGCAAATGTCGTTCGGCGAGTTATACCGCTTGCCATCGAAGCGATCCGTGACCACCGTCCGCTCGCGGGACTGCACATCCCATCTCGAGATGCGGCGTCCGCCATAATCGGCCCCTTCCGCCGCGAACAGGTAGCCACCGGGGCCGAACGTCAGGCCGTTCGACTTTCGGCTGTTCTCGGCAAAGACCGCGACCTTGCCGGTTGTCGGTTCGAACCGATAGATGCGGCCGGGGTTCTCCCCGCGACGGATGTCGGAGAAGTAGACCGAACCGTCCGGGCCGACCGCCGGGCTTTCGGTGAGGCCTTCCACGTCCGGCTCGGGACGGGTGAACAGCAGTTCCCACTTTGCGTCGGGGTCGACAATCGCGCCACCGCTTGCCGCCGGCGGGTCATCCGCCGCTGTCATGGCAAGTGCCGCCGCAACTGCCAGCCATCCTATCCGCAGATTCATATCTCACCTTGTCGAGAAACGGTAGATCGTTGATGTAGCGTAAGTCTCCCCGGGCCGCAACACCGTGGAGGGAAAGTCCGGCTGATTGGGCGAGTCCGGGTAGTGCTGCGTTTCGAGGCACAGGCCGCTGCGCCGTTCGTACGCTACTCCGCCCTTGCCAACGTGGTGCCCGTCGAGGAAATTCCCGCTGTAGAACTGCACGCCGGGCTCTTCGGTCAGGACCTCCATTACCCTGCCGCTGGAGGGGTCGTAGACGGTCGCCGCGAGGGCCGTACCATCCTCGCTGGCATTGAGCACGTAATTGTGGTCGTAGCCGAAGCCGAACCCCAACTGTTCGTCTTCTCCCTCGATCCGCTCTCCGATCTTCGTGGCCTCGCGAAAGTCCAACGGTGAGCCGTCCAGGGACGCCAACTCGCCGGTCGGAATCGCGCCTTCATCGGCGACCGGTGTGTATCGGTCGGCGTTGATCGTCAGCTCGTGATCCAAGATCGTACTCGCCCCGCCGTCCTTGAGGTTGAAGTACGAGTGATTGGTGAGGTTGATCACGGTTGGCTTGTCCGTGCTGGCTAAATACTCGATCTTCAATTCGTTGGCGTCGGTCCAGGTGTACGTGACCGTCGCATTCAGCTCGCCCGGATACCCTTCTTCGCCGTCGGCACTGACGTAGGTAAAGGCCACGCCATCTCCGGGAGCGGTCGGCTCTCCCTTCCAGATCACCTTGTCGAAGCCCTTGATGCCGCCGTGCAGCGAGTTCGGGCCGTTGTTGACCGGAAGTTCGTAGGTCGTCCCGTCGATCGCAAACCGTCCAGCCGCGATCCGGTTCGCATAGCGGCCGGTGATCGCGCCGAAGTAGGGCGTGTCCTCCACGTAGGAATCGAGATTGTCGTAGCCGAGCACGACATCGCCGGGGTTGCCATCGCGATCCGGCACCTTGAGGCTCACCACGATCCCGCCGTACTCGGCGATGCTGACTTGGGACCCTGAAGCGTTGGTCAGTGTGAACAGTTTCACGGGCTGGTCGTCCACCATGCCGAAGTCCGTCGTTACGAGGCCTCGCTGGCTTTCGGGTTCCGACTCGGTTGGGCCGCAGGCCCAGATTGCTACGGCAAGGCAAACTGCTAGGCACGCATTGGAGTGGGAGAGTTGAATCTGCATAATGGGGAATTCCTTCCGCCAACCAGTGTAATGCGGATCGGGCGGATTCGCGCATCCCGCCGCTTCGAGATGATCCTAGTCACGGGCGCAACCGGCTTCATTGGCAGTCACGTTGCCCGCTTTCTGGAGCAGCGCGGCGAGCGTCTGAGGCTGCTCGTACGCAAAGCCAGCGACCGGACCTTGATCCAAGGGCTGGATGTAGAGGTCCGCGAAGGGGATCTCAAGGATCGGACTTCACTGCGGGAGGCCGTCCAAGGATGCGATGCAGTGTTCCATGTCGCCGCCGACTACCGGTTATGGACACCGGACCCGCGAGAGGTTTACGCCACGAACGTAGACGGCACTCGGAATCTCTTGGAGGAGGCGCGCCGGGCCGGTGTCGAGAGCTTCATCTACACGAGTAGCATCGGCACGATTGCACCGTCGCCCGACGGAGACGCCGTTTCGGAGGAATCGATGTCTCCGTTCCGCCGGATGGTCGGTCATTACAAGCGCTCAAAGTTCCTCGCGGAACGTGAGGCACTGTACGCGGCTGCCGCTGGTCTGCCCGTCGTGGTCGTGAGCCCGACCGCCCCTGTGGGCGAGGGCGACATCAAGCCAACTCCCACCGGGAAGATCGTGCAGGACTTCCTCCATGGAAGGATGCCTGCATACGTGGACACCGGTCTAAATCTGGTCGACGTTCGCGACGTAGCCCGGGGGCACTGGCTTGCCGCGTCGCGTGGTCGTGTCGGGGAGCGCTATCTGCTCGGTGCGGAAAACCTGACGCTCCGCGACATTCTGCAGGAGCTAGCCGATATCAGCGGGCGACGGGCACCGCGGATCCGTCTTCCCTACTCGGTGGCGTGGACAGCCGGTGCCGCTTGTCAGGCTTGGTCCCGCCTGAGCGGAAGGCCGCCGGCCGTGCCCATCGAGGGGGTGCGCATGGCGCGCTACCGGATGTTCGCGGATTGCTCCAAGGCCCGCCGGGAATTGGGGTTCAACCCGGGTCCCGTGCGACCGGCCTTGGAACGCGCTGTCGAGTGGTTCTCGGAACGGGATCCGAGCGATGCCAATTGAACCCTACTGCACTCTCCGGCGAGGAAAGTACATGCCGTTCTCGAAGCGCTCGAAGAGGTACTCGACGCCGGGATGGTTGATTGGTTCCTGCGAAGTGTCCTTTTCGAGGTTGCGTTCGGCTACGTAGGTTTCGTGCTGGCCGTCATGCACGAACACCTTGTACCAAGGCTTGTCCTTCGGCGGTCTGGACCGAGCTACGTGCTCGTACCACTCCTCACTGCCGGAGAACACCGGGTCGATGTCGTATACGACACCGCGGTAGTCGAACAAGCGATGGTGAATCAGTTCCCCGATCGCGAAGCGGGCGGGAGTACCCTCGGTGTTCATCGGGCTATGCCTGCTGTATCGCGCCTTGCATCGCCCGAACCATGACGTCCTCCAAGGCCTTGTTGAATGGGCCGGGATCCGTCATCTCGGTGCCTTCCGCGAGCATCGCGTAGCCGTACAGCAGTTGGGCGTAGTCCTTCAAGACCGGGTCGGTCTTGTCGTTCTCGAACCGCTCGCGCATGCCCTTCACGACAGCGTGGCGACCGTTGATCTCAAGGATGCGCTTCTGCTTGGGCGCGTCCGGCCCTGCCATGCGCAACATGCGCTCCATCTGCGGGCTCATGTCGTGCTCGTCGACTGTCAGGCAGGCGGGCGAAGTGGTCAATCGCTTTGAGAGGCGCACGCGCTTGACGTGCTCCTCGAGGTGCTTGCCGAGCAGTCCGAAGAGGTCGCCGTAGAGTTGCTCTTGGTCCTTGCGCTCGGCCTTCTCGGCCTCTTCGTTCGACCCATCGTCAAGGTCAAGGTCGCCCCGGTCCGCGGACCGCAACCGCTTGCTCTCAAACTCCGGCAGCCGTTCGACGAGAAACTCGTCCACGGGGTCGGTTAGGAAGAGGACTTCGTACCCTTTCTTGACGAAGCCTTCGATCACCGGTGCGTTCTCCACGATGGCGCGGGACTCCCCGGTGATGAAGTAAATCGAGTCCTGTCCTTCCTTCATGCGTTCGACGTACCCCTTGAGCGTCGTGAGCTTCTCGGGATCCGCCGAGGATGCGAACAGCAGCAAGGGGACGATACGATCCTTCTGGTCGGGTTCCGTACCCACGCCTTCCTTGAGCGTGCGTCCGAACCGATTCCAGAACTCGAGATACTTCTCCTCGTCGTCGCGCTGCAGGTCGGCGAGCATGTCCATCACCTTCTTGCTGAGGAACTTGCGAATCCGCGTGACGTGGCGGTTCTCCTGCAAGGTCTGCCGGGAGATGTTCAGCGGAAGGTCGGAGGAATCCACGACACCGCGCACGAATCGCAGAAAGTGCGGAAGCGCCTCCTTGCAGCGATCCTCGATCATCACGCGGCGGGCATACAGTTGGAGCCCGTACTCCGCCCCCCACACGTGCAGATCGGGCGGTGGGTCGGACGGGATGAACAGTAGCGACTCGTATTCGGAGATGCCTTCTGCCTTGAAGCGGAGCCGCAGCATGGGATCCTTCCAATCCCCTGCGATGTGCTTGTAGAACTCGTTGTAGTCCTCATCCTTGACTTCCGATTCCGCCCGGGTCCAGATGGGCTTCATCGAGTTCAGCGTCTTGTCGTCGAACACGATGGTGGTCTTGCCGTCGGGCGTCTCGATCCCCTTCTCGTCGGCGTCCTGCTTCTCGCGCTGGACGCGATGGCGAATCGGGTAGCCGATGTAGTTCGAGTAGCGCTTGACCGTGCTCTCCAGAACCCATTCGTCCGTGAAGTCGGCGATTCCGGCCTCCGAGTCGACGGCCTTCAGGTGCAGCGTGACGCTAGTGCCGGCCTTGGGCTTCGAGCCCTCGGAGATCGTGTAGGTACCGTCCGCGTCCGATTCCCAGTGCGTGGCGTTGTCCTCGCCAGCCTTGCGGGTATCGATCTCCACCTTCTCGGAAACCATGAAGGCCGAGTAGAAGCCGACGCCGAAGCGACCGATCAATTCGGGCAACTCGGAGCCCTTGGCCTTCTTGCCGAGGTTCTTGAGCATTTCCTGGGTGCCCGAACGCGCGATCGACCCGATGTTGTCGATCACTTCCTGGCGAGACATGCCGATCCCGTTGTCGTGGATCTTCAGCGTTCGCTTGTCGGCGTCCGGCTCGAGGCGAATCTCCAAGTCGTCGCTCTCGCTCTTCAGCTCTTGCTCCGTAAGGGCGCGAAAGCGCAGCTTGTCGAGGGCGTCGGATGCGTTCGAGATGAGTTCGCGCAGGAAGATCTCCTTGTCTGTGTACAAGGAGTGGATCATTAAGTCCAGCAGTTGCTTGGTTTCCGCTTCGAACCTTCGAGTTTCGGTTGATGTTGCCTTGTCTGTTGCTGTTGCCATGGCGTGTTGTGGCTTCGACCGGACGGTGCATTTCCGCGGCCGTCGGCGGTTTAACCTCCCTCTATCAAATTTATTGAGTCTCGCGGCGAGTCGTCAAGTCCCCTGCCCGCGGGTCATCGCCGCCGGGCGGTTCTCTCGAGTTTCCGCCGCTTGCGAGAGGCTCTCCGATCTCCTACTGATTTCCTCGGGCGGTCGTGCGTCAGATCGGTCGGGCACCACATAGGCGAACTCAACGTTCGGCCACGACCGCATGCGTCGGGCTCGGGGATGGACATCCGTCTTCCATCACGAGCGTGAGCGACCGTCGCGAATGTGTGCAGGGCGTCCGAGCAGTATTTCGCGACCGTGGCCGCCATCTCGATCAAGATCGATGACAGCGGACTCTCTGGGGCGTCACACCAAGACGAGTTCAACGACGAACCGACCTGAGATGCCGCACAGACACGATCTGCGTCACTTGCAACTATCCTAACAGATTGTTCAGTCTATGCTCCCACTCGTCTTCGTCGACGATCTCGAAGCGCATCGACTTCGACTTCATGGCGGGCACGAACTCTGCCCAGTCCGTTCTTCTAGCGTGCTCCGTACAGATGTCAAAAACCGAGCGCTTGTAGTCTGTGTCCTCGAATCGCTTGAGATGGATGCCTTTAGTTTCCATCACGAAGACCTGGTGAAACTCGTCATTGGCGTCGGGGTCGTCCGCCTCAAGTGCGAAGACGAAGTCCGCATATATTCGCCCGGGCCTCCAACCCTGCACGAAGTAGTCTTGCCGAGCCCGGTTGCGGTGCCAGAAAAAGAGCCGCGCCTGCTTGTCCAAGCAGGTCGCGACTTTGTTCTCCAACCCGTTTAGTTCCGTCTCGCTCACCTGCTCAAACAGGCTTGCTTCGTAGGGCGTGCCGTCCTCCCGGTTGGCCTGGCGCACCATTCGGCTTTCGATACGGGTTGGCAGCTTGTTGAACCCTAGGTCTTCAGCAACTACGATGAACCGCATCGTACCGGCCTCGAGCATTCTCCGAAACACGCATTGGCTGAGACGATCTCGCTCGCCTTCCAGCTTCTTGCGAAGTTCTTCCAATATGAACAGGTAGTTGGTGCCTACTTGCTCGGAAGGGTGTTTCGCCAAGAGTGCGTCAAACACTTGTTTCGAAAGGTCGGCCGCACGCCAAGGATTGGGAACGGTGTCGGCCAAGTGGCTGGCGGCGAAGTAATGGTCGATGACGCCCTCTTCCGCGAGCACGCCTTGGGTATCCGAGTTGTCAGACCGCGCGGTCTCGTCCAGACCGGTGCGCAAGGTGAGGTCGTGGCGTCCGTTTGAACCCAATTTCAAATCGAACAGGTCGGTGATGTCCACCTCGCCCCAAGGCAGTTGGGAGAGAATGTCCTCCTCATAGTGAACCAGCTTCCAACTACGATCTTCCTTTACCATGAACGCAGGTAGCACGAAGTCTCGAGTGGAATGCTGGAATCGATTGCGCTGTGTCGAAACGACGAGTGTGGTCGCTTGACTGTCACCGTCTGGTTGCTCCACAATCTTGCCATGAAGTCCTTGCAATCCTTCCATGTCGAAGCCGCGACGAACTTCTTTGAGCAAGTCCTGTCCTCGGCGCTGATAGCAGAATACGTAGCTCTCGTCGAGAGCATGAATATGAGTTTTCTTGGCATAGGGCTGGCGGAGAATGCGACCTACTAGTTGCGTGAGAGCAGTCCGGCCACTCGGGTTGGCGAGGATTGCGAGTACATACGCGAAGGAGCAATCCCATCCTTCCTGCAGTGCCCGCTTGGTGATGACGTAGCGAGTGGGGCAATCGCGAGCAAGTAGCCCGCCGAATGCGGTCATCTCTTTGAGTTCATCGTGCGTACTAGTCTTCACCGCTACGTGATCCGCACTAATTCCAGGATGCGCGAGCAGGTAGTCGCGAGCATCTTCAGCGTGAATGAATCCTGATCCACGCTGGCTATCGCCGGTTCGTTCTACTTGGATAAGACAGATTGGCCTAATATACTCGCCCGTTTCTGCTTGGTACTGACGCGCCTTGAATTCCAACGCATTGCGCTGCTCGATCGCTGCGAGAAGCGTATCACGCCAGTCTGGACTTGCTTTGTTGACGATGTTGAGATCAAGTTTAATCATTTCTTCTCGATTCAATGCCTGACCGGTGATCTCAACCAGTACATTTGCGCCCTTGGGTGGCGTTGCGGACAATTCGACGATCATGCAAGGATTGAATCCTTCAAGTGTAGACTTGGCATTTCTGCTATATGCTTTGTGGCCTTCGTCTATGATGATGAGCGGGGCCAGCGTTCGAAGCGTATTGCCAAGCGATGTCTTCAATTGATGGCTCCATCCACCACCAAGCTTGAAGACGTCCAAATTGGGGAATTTCCGCAGTAATTCCTCGTGACCTTCGCTATCATCCTCGCTCGGAAAGAAGGATTCGAAGCCACCGCTGTCACGGAACATTCGCAATTGCTCTTTGGTTTCACGATTGGCTGAGGGTAACATCAGCAGCAGAACACACAAACACTCCTTCACATCTTGGGATCGAAAGCGATCCGTTTTTTCTAGGATTAACGTATGATTTGCAGATGCGAGATCTAACTGTTGCCGGTAAGGATGATCGCGATCTCTAAGAGCACTTAGCGTCTGGTTGTAGATCTGCGTGGTCGGCACGACCCACAGCACCAAGCCACTGCGGCGGCGACGAAAGTGGCTATTGATCAGATCGATCACCTTCACCGCGAGCAAGGTCTTTCCACCACCGGTGGGGATCTTGAGGCAATAGCATGGTAGCGGATGGTCGAGTCCGTTGCGACGAGGCGTTAGATTCTCGGCCATTCCGGTGTCACGCCAAGCTGCTGCGACCCAGTCCAATGTCTGGGCTGGATCGGTTCGCAGGACCTCCTCTCGGCGCGAAGCGAGATGGTGCAAGAACTGCCTCACTCGGGCCAGTGTCTGCTCTTGGTATTCCTTGAGGATCATTGGGCCAATTCGTCGATTCTCTCGTAGATCTCGAACGGCAACTGCTGAAAGGCGATGCGATTCTGACGGAGGTAGTAGGCGTCTACGTACTTTGTCGGTGCGAACACGACCTTCCTCCGCCCGTCGCGGGAGAGTTCTCGCGCAAAGCCCTTTGTGAGTGCCATGTCCTTGAGCTCCTCGATGTTGTCTGTGTATAGCAAGTACACATCCACCACTCTACCCCAGAGGACATGACCTCTGGCCAGTTGAGAATGATAAGGATTCTTGGCTCTTGAGCGCGAGTGCGGATGCTATTGGAATCCCTGATCAGCCTTGATCGGATCGTTCGGTCGCGGCGGATCGGCCTGCTGGCGGCGGATTCGGGGCACCAAGACCTCGGTCGCGGGCGAGTGCGCCCTCGCCGAACGCTATGCCGTACCTATGCGAATCGTGATCCCAGCCGACTGACCGCCACGAAGCCACCCGCGCGGACACCGCTTGCGCATACCCGGCGCGGTAGCCCGGAGGTGCGCGCTTGCCCGGAACCGATCCCCTACTGCACTCCGCGGTGGCCCCATCCTAGCTCTCGGCAGCCGAAATCATTAACACGGTCGCTGGCCGCCTGTCGCACTCGGCCGGATGTCCAACTCATCCCAAAGGCCTTGTTTCACATAGTCTTTTCGCGAAGCGGCTGTCTCGACCGCCTCTCGGCGTCATGTTGCCTCCTACCCTTGCCCGCTAGCCATCGACTCTTCTCTGTCGTGCTGGATTCAAATGGCTCTCCAGTGGCGGTGAAGAACAGATAGCTGGCGAGCTTTTCCCAACTTGGCATCTTCTCGCCGGCAAGGAGTGCCTCTCGTTGAATTGATTCGCCGAGAGTAAAGTAACTGAACGTGCCGCCGAGGCCGGCCCGCACCTGCTCGTCCTTGGAGTCTGGCACCCCATTGATGACGCGACGCACGCGTTCGGCGGTGACTCTCTCAGCGTAGTCTTCGCACTCGATCAAGAGAAATCGGCGGTTGCCGCCATCTTGCTTGTTGAGTGCCAAAACCGCATGGGCCGTGGTGCCAGAACCAGCGAATGAGTCTACGATGATGTCGTCGTCGGAGGTAACGGCCTCGAATAATCGGCGAAGCACACGCTCGTCTTTCGGGTACTCGAATCGCGCATCCGGCAGGACTCGCACCGGCCCTTGGTGGGCGGCGCGGCGATCTTGGTAGAAGACGCTGGTGAGTACCTGATGGTCGGTCTCGTGTAGATAGCGCTTGAGGTTCGGGACACGAGATTCATCGTCTCCAAAGTGAATTCGCTGTTCCGCGATGGCCCTATTCATGCCTTCCTCGGTCGGAAACACCCAACCTCGCAACGGTATCTTGGCGGGTCTGTTGGTCCCCGGGTGGATGACCTCGTAAGTCGGCCCTCCACCCCCGGGCCAAGATATGTCGCCAGCGAAGTACACACCCTTGGCATCGACCTTATTGTAATGTCGGTGTGCCCAAGCCTTGTGCTTCTTGTCCAGCGACGCGAACCACGCCCTCAAGCCGTCGGAAGCCGCCCTATAATCGCCACTGTGCTTATTCACGAACTCTGCGGCTTTAGCCTGAATCTGTTCGATGCCCTCCTTGAAGACCCGCCAGCGATTACCATTGGTGCTCAGCGACTCCATGCGCCGCGCGTAACTTAGCACATAGTCGTGGCCAACGGAGATGAAGCGTGCGTCGTTCTTGCCAGTGCCCTCCCATACGAACGAGCCGATGAAGTTTTCCTCTCCAAAGACCTCGTCCATCAGTAGCCGCAGGCGGTGGACTTCGTTGTCGTCAATGGAAACGAAGATTGCGCCGTCGGCGCGCAGCAGTTCCCGCAGCAGCTTCAATCGCGGAAGCATCATGCAGCACCACTTGTCGTGCCGGGTGAGGTCGTCGGCATCAACTACCTTGCCCAACCACTCGCGCATCATCGGTGAGTTCACATTGTCGTTATAGGCCCACCCTTCGCTACCTAGGTTGTATGGCGGGTCAATGTAGATGCACTTCACTCTCCCGTGGTAGGTGGGCAGCAGCGCTTTCAGCGCCTTCAGGTTGTCGCCGTGGACAATGAGGTTGTCATCCAGGCTCGGCACACGACTCATGCCGATGCTGCTGTTCGCAGCTAGCCCGTGGTACGGCACGGCTAGGTGAAGGTTCTCCACCAAGGCCTTGCCCTTGAAGTGCAACGACGGCATCTGGATCCCGATTCAAGTCCGCGAAGCGACACCACCCGCCGAGCAGCGCCGACGGTTCATTGAGCGTAGCACAGCCAGACATCCCAATCCCAACTTCAAACCGGCACGTGTCGTGGAGCGAGTGTCGAGCGCAGGCAGGTGTCGCGGAGCGTTGCACTGTTACGGGGACACGCTCGCGCACTTGAGATGGCCGTGCGCGGCAGATCCGGTGGATCCGGGCGATTCCGCCGCCTGCACGCGATTTCGATTGAGTTGGCAGTCCGGTAGAACACGCCAGCTAAGCGGAGAATGCGGCGAAGGTCTCGGAGCATTCTGTTAGGTACACAAGTCAACTCGGGGAAAGGCGTGCTAATCCAATGTTGAGGGAGTAGCGGTTCGCCGACGGCTATCGCGACTGTGCCAGTGCCTCGGTCTCCACCTTGACCACGCTCTTGCTCCCCACTCACCAAAACCGGTGCGTGGAATTCCCGCTCGGGGACCTTGGCGCGGAGGAGACCGGGAAGCACTATTTCATGATTCGCCGGAACAGTGCCGAGGCCGCTTGAGAACACGTGGCAGACCGACTCCAGTCAAGGCCAGTCACACAGCGGAACGGGGTAACGGTGCGCCGAGCCATCCAAAGTGTCAAGCCGGGCGTCCGAGCGTCTCGTGACCGGACCGTCGCTACCGCTCGTGATGCTACGCGAGGAACTCATTTGCGATCCTGACCGCCACTGGCGGTTTCGAGCATTCGGCTCGCCCTGACCAGCCGACAACTTGACACCAACTGACGAAATCAGGTGAAGTGTGTTTACTGCGAGGCTGCCGAATTGCCCGATCTCACATTGCATGGTCCTGATGGCAGCCAGCAGACCAATCGCTCGGCTGCGGCATCCCGTGCGGCGCCTCAGGTGCCAAGCACAGAGCTGCGGGAGAAATTCAATGGGCTGGTCAAGCAGTGGCACGCCCAGCGAGGGGTGTCATCGTCACTCACTCAATGCGTATTGTGCTCCGCATACCAGAGCATCATCGGGATGGGGCAACCCGCTGTGCCGCTCCTCTTGGGTCAGCTCAAGTCCGAGCGAGACGATCCCGATCAGTGGTTCTGGGCGTTGTGCGCAATCACTGGATGCCAACCAGTCCCCGAGGAGGATCTTGGGGAATTCGTCAAAATGGCGCGTCACTGGCTCGCCTGGGGGGCGCGTAACGGGTATGACGTGTGAATCGACATGAATTCGCTTCCCGAATTCACGAGTCCCGCTACCTATCGATACAACTGAGGTCAGTCAGGGCAGCCTTTCCCTGAGAGCGGCGTCGGGCGTCTTGCCGGCGCTGCAAGGCGCGCCTGTACGCTTCGACGCCCTGAGCCTTCAGTAGCAAGGCGCCCGCTGCAAGTTCCTCGGACGAGCGATGCGCCGGTTGCGGAATCTCGACGTTGCGCCAAGGTCGGTGACCCGGTGCGAGGGATCCACTTAAGAGCCTGTTGCAAAAGTGCCAGCCTCGGTGTCGAGAGTCGATTCTGGACGTTTCTGGACGTTGAGCGAGCCCCCAAGGGGTCTATTGCGCCTTTCAGGGGGCGGTTTTCCGTCGTTTTGAGGTATTTGAGCGTTGACACGGCGGGCCCTCGCGACGGATCGGACTTTTGCAACAGGCTCTTAACGCCAACGTAGCAGCGATCACAACAATCCAAGCAAGCACTTTGGCTTTCTTCGCGGCCCTGCGGAAGCAGTACCGTCCTACGAATCGCGAGACGAGCGCGATTGCCAGCACAACCGATCCCATGAGGACGAATAGCTGGTGTATCCCATCATCTATTGCGCACCTTTCGCTATGGTGCCGAGGCGTGATCCGCTTGCGCTCCCTTGTCCAGCCCAGCACGCTCAATTTCAACTATGGCAACGAACTTGGAAGCGGGATAAGCACCGTGACAGCATTGAGGACCTGGGCGGTGCTGCAGCAAGCGGCGGCCAATGGCCCGCTCGCCGGAATCAGCACATGGAGCCGTACCGGGCGAAATACCTTGTACGCGATCCGAAATAGTCGCTTCCGCTCTAGCTGCTGGTCGAAAGGCTGCCTGCTAGGCCGACCGATCAATCCCGGGCCCGAACTCTGAATCTGCTTGGCCAGTCCGCCAACGCCCGTGACCCACGGTGTGATACGTTTGAGGTCTACCATCCTTCCCTCGACGAGGTACAAACCAAATGAGCAGACAGACCACCTTGAAAGGCAACCCCTTTGACCTGCTGGGAGCCGAACTGGCTCCCGGTGACGCCGCCCCGGACTTCAACCTGACCGGCAACGACCTAGGAGCCGTCACCCTCTCGGATACCAGCGGCGTCCGCGTCATCAACGTGGTCCCTTCCCTCGACACTCCCGTTTGCGACCAGCAGATCCGGCGCTTCAACGAAGAGGCAGCCGGTCTCGGAAACGTGTCGGTGCTCTGTGTCAGCTGCGACCTCCCGTTCGCCCAGAAGCGGTGGTGCGGTGCGGCCGGCGTGGAGAACGTGACGACGCTCTCCGATTACAAGGACGGCAACTTCGGGAGCGCGTGGGGAACGATGATCGGCGCGTTGCGGATCCAATCCCGAGCGGTCTTCGTGCTCAACGCGCACAACACCGTCGTGCATGCCGAGTACGTGCCGGAAGTCGCGGATCATCCGAACTACGACGCAGCGCTCGCCGCAGCTCGCGGTGCGGCCTAAGGGCGGGATTCCCCGTTCGTCCGCGCTCGGGATCTGGACCTGAAGGTCGACGACAGATTGTCGCGACTTCCAAGTCCGTGTGCGGGTGGAGTCGCTTCCCGGTTACTTCCGGTTGTACTTCGGAAGGTGATCGCTGAAGAAGCGCAGCCAGTTCCCGCTCATCACGCCGACTATGTCCGGTTCCTTGTAGCCCCGCCCGGCCAAAATGTCGCCGATTCTCTGGAGATCGTGAATCGTGTGTAAGTCGCTCGGCGTCTGCTCCGTGCCGAAGCCGCCGTCAAGATCGCTGCCGATACCAACGTTTCGGGTGGTCCCCAGCAGATTGCAGATATGGTCGATGTGGTCGGCGACATCCTCGAGACGCGCTCTGGTGCGGCCGGGTGAGCCGCGCTCGTAGCCCGGCACCAACATCCACTCGTCCATCACGACTCCCACTACGCCGTCGCGGGACGCTACCTGGCGTATCTGGTCGTCACTGATCTGGCGGTCGTGCTCCACGAGCGCACGGCAATTCCCGTGACTCACGAACACAGGGCCGCCGTACTCATCCAGTGCTTCCTTGAAGGCTGTGTCCGCCGTGTGAACGAGATCTAACAGCACGCCCATTTTCTCGAACTCCCGTAGCAGTTCCCTACCCTTCGGAGTCAGCGGGCCGTCACCTCCCGTACCCATGGCGTATGCACTGGGACCGTAGTGGGCCAAGCATGCTGTCCGAAGGCCCCGACTAAACCACCACGACGCTTGGCTTGGCTCGATGATCGGGTCGCAGCCCTCCATGCTCAGGATGATGCCGAGCGGAGACTCCGGTCGCGGATCCGACCAGTGATCCACTAGCTCTTCTTGCCAATGAATGATTCGCACGTGCTCCTTGGCATTAAGCAACTCGTAGTACGCGAGTTGACCCACACCGGCAGCGCACGCGATGGTCTGGTTGGCGTAGTCCAGATCCTCTCGCAAGATCACTTCTCCGTGGCCGCGCGCGCCGACCGGACCGACGCCGGGATTGGCATCTTGCAACTCCGGTGGCATCGCTCGGCAAAGCACCGTAGCCAAGCAGACGCGCACGCCCGCGCGTCGCATTTCGGGCAGGCTCACGGTGCAGTTGCCGCGCGAACTTCCCGTCATCCCTCCCTCGCTACGCCGCAAGTCGTCGAGGGGCAGCAATTGGTCGCGGTCAAACGAAAGCGCGTTCCACGCGATGTCCAGATGGGCGTCGATGATCTTTCGCATGGTGCCTCTACATCGGCTGGGGGATAGACTGCCACCACCTCAGCAGCGATGCGCGCAGTCGGCTCGCAATACCCGGTCTTTGCTCGGCTAGATTGTGCGTTTCCTCAGATCCTCCGCTGAAGTCGTAGAGTTCCACGCCGCTGCCATCGGTGTTCATCAGAAGCTTCCAGTTCCCGTCCCGCACGGCGAGGGCCGGACTCCGGTCCGACTCCAGGCCGGGGCGCAAATAACTTGGGTCTCGACCGTACTCCCAGAACAGCGGCTGGGTGCGAGTCGGGCGCTCTCCGCGAAACGCGGCGCTCATGTCGACTCCATCAAGCCCCGTGTCCGGCACGGGCAGGCCCGCCAGACTGCAGAATGTCGGCAGCAAGTCAACCGAGTTCACGACGGTCGTGGAATTCGTCCGGCCTGAAGGTACATTCCCTGTCCACCGGACAATCAGCGGCTCGCGGATACCGCCCTCGTACAGACTCCACTTCCTGCCCCGCAACCCGTTGGTCTTGCCGGGCGGATCGAAGCCCTCGTCGTAGTACCGCTTCCAAGCGGTCGGGCCGTTGTCGCTGGCGAGCACCAGCAGGGTCTCTTCACCGAGCCCGAGCTCGTCGACCTTCCGGAACAAGCGGCCGAGTTGCCGGTCCATTTCGTCGATCACCGCGAAGTACTGCTGCCGGTACGGGTTTGCCGCGAATCTCTCGAACTTCGCCAAGAGTTCCGGTTTCGGGAAGAACCTGTCATGCACATCGTTCAGCCAGACGTGCAGGTAGAACGACTTGTCTTGGTTCCGCTCGATGAAGTCGATCGCGCGATCCACGTAAATTTCGGTCATCTCGTGCTTGGCAACATCGCGGATCGTGCCTCGGCCGAGTGCGCGGCTCTGCTCGGAGAGGCCGCCTGGGGGCAAGATGCGATCTCCCAGCCCCTCGAATGACACGAGAGATTCGTCGAATCCGTAGGCTCGCGGCAAGGGGGCGTCATCGACATCTCTCCCGCCGCCCATGTGCCACTTGCCGAAATGCGCTGTCGCGTACCCGGCATTCCGGAAGATCCGGGCCACGGCCGGGGCTTCCGGATCCAAGAAGTCGCGCATGCCGCGCTCGCGATTGCGTTCGCGGGAGTTGAGATAGGAATGGATCAGGTGTCGCGCCGGATACTGTCCGGTCGTGATCCCGACCCGCGAAGGAGAGCAGATTGGTGACGCCACGTAGTACTGCTCAAAGCGCACACCCTCGGCGGCCAGCCGGTCGATGTTGACCGTCTGGATGTCCTTGTTCCCGTAACAGCTCAGGTCGCCGTACCCCATGTCGTCGATGAACACGAAGATGATGTTGGGGCGCTCGGCGGCGCAAACTGCAGCCATCGCAAGCAAGGCAAGAACGAATCGAAACGGCATCGGGGAACGAAGTTGGCGAGACTGGCGTCGGAACTACGCATCATAGCCTCCCGGCGATCATCGCCGTCCACTAAGCTAAAACGATTCCGGGTCGCGCGGAGTCCCTTCGCCTCGCTGGACCCGCCCAAGCATCATGAACCGCAGACACGCGATCGCCGCAGTCACAGCAACCGCCGCTTCGTACCGACGGATCCTCGGGGCGAACGACCGCGTCCAACTGGGGATCATCGGCACTGGAAACCGGGGCGGCCAAATCTGGAAGGAAGCACTCGCGCAGGAGAATGCCGAGCCGGTCGCGGCTTGTGACGTCTACGAGCCGCACTTGGAACAGGCACTCAGCGATGCCGAGGGCCGAGCCAAGGCTTACCGTGACTTTCGGGAGTTGCTGGAGCACCGTCCGATGGACGCAGTCATGATTGCCACGCCAGACCATTGGCACGCGATCCAGACGATCATGGCGTGCCGCGCAGGGCTGGATGTCTATGTCGAGAAACCGCTTTCGCTCACTGTCGCCGAGGGCCGCAAGATGCTCGAGGCAGCCCGGCGGCACGATCGAGTGGTGCAGACTGGCAGCCAGCAGCGATCGGGTCTCCACTATCAGGAAGCCATCCGAGCAGTGCATGACGGCGAGATCGGTCCGGTGCATCACGTGGAGGCTGGCATGCAGCGCAACGTGATGCCTGGATTCGGGACTCCGCCCGACGCGAATCCGCCGAGCGATTTCAACTACGACATGTGGCTCGGGCCCGCTCGCGAGCGCACTTTCAACCCGCTCCGCGGCCACTACCATTTCCGTTGGTTTTGGGACTACTCCGGCGGCCAGATGACCAACTGGGGCGCTCACGACCTAGACATCGCTCGCTGGGGCTTGAAGGCCGAGGCACCGCGAACCGTGTCCGGTTGCGGCGGGCGATACGCGATCAGGGACGGAGGCGAAACCCCCGACATCCAAGAGGTGCTTTACGATCTCGGCAGCAGCGTGCTGACGTGGTCGGCGCGGGAACTCAATGGAACGAGCGGAGCGTTCCTGAAGTTCCACGGAACCAAGGGCGACCTCGAACTGAATCGCAGAGGGTACGCCATCAAGGGTCAGAAGTGGCAGCGCAAGGATCCGCCGATGGCCGAGGACCGGGAGTCGCGTCCGGACGGTGCCCATCGGGCGCTCACCGGGCACCACATTCGCAATTTCCTGGCCTGCGTGAAGTCCCGGGCTCGCCCGAACGCCGACATTGAGATCGGGCATCGCACGGCCGTCTTCTGCCACTTGGGCAACATCGCCACGCAACTCGGCCGCACATTGGAGTGGGATGCCGAGACCGAATCGATCCCATCCGACCCCGAGGCGAACAGTAAGCTCTCCAAGAGCTATCGCCGCCCGTGGACTCTCGACAATTGAACGATTCGACCCAGTGGGATCCCGCATCATAGGAACGGTCGCGGTCGCCTCGGTCAACATAGTCTCTAACTTATTCCGACTCTTCTAGTTGTAATCCGCTCAATCGCAGCCATGATCGCAGGCGATTCACCACATAGTTTGATACGTTTTTCCCACAATGAATTTCCTCAGAACCATCATGCAGATAGGCGAAGGATCTACCGAGTTTGAGCCTACACAGCGGGGCAAGACTGCATTACGAACCAGATTCGATAACCCGCCACAGTTCGGTAACCGTAATCAGCAGTATAGCATTGTCACGCACACGTATCTCGAGACGGAACGCTAGTTCATACCGATACGTGTTAGTTTCCCATACAGCCTCCCAAGTTGATCATTGTTGAACCACGCTTCCCCATACGGAGTTTTCACCAAGTACCCGTCGAGACCCCCCAATCTCTCGAATGCAATGGGCGTGAACCAGTCATTATCCAAGAGATCACGCTGCAGGCTAGCAACGTACAATTTTGCATCGTCATGGAGGGTATAACGCATACCGATCAGCAATTGTGGGGCGGGATCAGGTCGATCATCAGGGTATTTCCACATGTTCTCGATGCCTTCAAGATTAATGCGTTCTGCATCTTCCGCTGTAATTTTGTAACGCTTTCTCAGCTCACTATCGTAGCGTTCTCTCAACCTATCCTCATGTTCTGTTTGGCGCTTGGATCCACCCATTAACAGCTTTATGTCGGGGTGATTCTGCTGAATTTCGATTCTAGAGAGCTGCGAAATGTCAAATGATTTAAAGTAGTATTCCTTCCGCTCTTCGAGCGTGAGCCCAAATCTCTTGGTCGAATGGCCAGTCAATTCGGCACTGGGATCCGTCTTAAGTGTATTGTCCGTAGTCGAACGAGTTCGATCATTGGACGAGCCTGGAATAGAGGATTCCAATGCTGTATCATCGTTCTGTGATTCGGTGTGCATCGAGCTAAACGTAGCGATGAGCATCATTATCGCTAGGCGAAGCACAATCCTCACTCCGAGGGATGGATCTAGTCCGACCTGTTTGTAGATGTAGACTCGGGTCTGGGGAATGAATGAGACACCGAAAACTATCGTCAGAGTACCACTTAGGAAGTCCCCGGAGAATAATCCCGCGACACCACCTAGAAGAAACGGGACCCCGATCATCCAGCCAACGAACCGCAGCCAAGTTGGGATTGCTCTCATGATCGAATACCTCGGTGCGTCTTGTTCATCCTGACGAACTGTCCATGGCAGTGACATCCTGCTTGCTGACGCAATGTCGTGCTAACTCCCTCGATCAGAACGAGGGGGGTGAGCCTTCAGTGAGACAGCTGTTGCAGGTCGCTACGGGTGAGACGGCTCGCGACACCGACATGCTCGGTGCCAGCCACGTGCATTAGGCAGTATAGCGGATAGATCGGGCTAGGGGCGTCAACCCTAAACCATTCTCACGGTCAGACCGTTTCGGCATGTCGCTCCCGTCGCAATCGGTGGGCGTGGCTCATGTCGCGAATGTCGGGTTTTCCTGTCAGGGGGCACCAGCGATTGGAGTCTCCGCAGGTACGTGTTGACATCGTCGCTGGTGGACTCGATCTTGCTGCACATTTGGTAGTGTGCGACTACCTCGATGGACAGCTTGCACGGGCTAGTTCGAAAACGGTGCGTATTTCGTCGACGGTTGACGGTCGTAGCGAAGCGACGACGGCACTGATGCACTTGGACACTCGATCATTTCGCTCGAGGCTACCCAAGAGATCGAGAAAGTTGGCGGTCAGGTGCTGGTCGGAGGCTAGGACACGGGTGCGCAGTCACGACAAACTGCATCTAGCCCTGCTGAGAATCGCAAAGCCATACTCTCATTCGATCATGATCAGCCCTGCCCTCGGTCTTCGGCTTCGTAGAGGGTTACACCAGGGACCGACTAGGCTGTTCGCCGCGATGGATGTCACAAGCGCCGAGGTGATCGACTACTGCGGAGCGCAGCACCTGCGCCGAGTGTTACCGGTGTTCCTTCGTCAGCCTGGAAAGAAGGCTCCAAGAAGATGACATCGACTGCTTGGTGTTGGACCGCTACCCGATACACAAGCACTCTATCGGCAATAGACGGCTTGACGCTCGGCCTCACCTCGCGCCGACTCACTAACTGGGACCAGTGAACTGAGCGTTGCCGGCATTACAGGTACTGTTCGAGCTGTTGGTAGAAGGCGATCCCCGAGATCCCAAGGAAGAAGACGAAGCATGCGACCTGACTCACTTGCATGAATAGCGGCGGTCTCAGAGGTTCGGGCAGCAGCTTGCGGTTCACCCAGAGCGCGTGCAGGGCGGTGGCGCTCATTCCGAGGTTCCGAAGCGAGCCGGTGACCACGGCCAGGAATAGCGGATTGGGCGTCAGCCGCAATGCGATCAAGCCCCAAAGGAAGTAGAGGCCCATGATCGTGTAGTAGATGTACTTGACTTGATTGCCTTCCAAGTGGCGCACGTGGCGACTGCCGGTCCAAATGAGTTCCGTCCACCGTCGCACGATGTTGTCGATGTCCGAGAGCTGGCCGGGCGAGAGGACAACGAAGCCGCACAGCAGGGTCAGGAACCAAAACACCTCTCCGGATCGATCCGCGATCCCGCGGGCGGTCATGGCTGCCGCCGCGTGCCCCTGCACCTCGGCACCCGCGACGTACTCGAGTGAAAGCATGGACGGCAAGGCCATGCCGATCAGGCACGCGCCGCACCAGATCCCGACTTGGTCTCGGAGCAAGTGCCGCATCCACCCTTTCCACCGGCGCATCGATTCTTCGTTCAGCGGAAAGACCTTGCCGACATGAGACAGCTTGACCGCTTTGCCACCGACCATGCTGGGGATCGCGCCGACGAGCGGACCCATGCCCCAACCCTTGTCTCGCGCGTAATTCGAGAAGCTGGTGTTGGTGATGCCTCCCATGCCGGCGATCGCCGCGAATGCCGCCAAGGTCGCCCAGTCGATCTCCTTGTCGGGCATCGAACCGAACCTCAGAAAACCGGTGAAGACAGCGACCCAAGAGTCCCAACTGACCATGAACAGGCATACGAAGCCCAGATAGCCGAGCACGAGGAAGATTTTCGTCACCATCACTTTCTCGACAGTGTTGTAGACCTTGCCGCCGAAGATCAGCGGGAGGAACGCCGCGGAGAAGACGCAATAGGAAACGATTCGCAGCAAGCCGTCATGCTCCGGTCCGGGCAACTCGCCGATGAACGCAGCCACCAGCGGAACGGCCGCGTTCGACGCCAGATACGGCCAGATCCCGCCCAGATCAAGCAGCAGGTAGAAGATCACCCAGAATTTCGGTC